>NZ_LR994655.1:0-4963609 GCF_905188235.1 Serratia sp. Tan611 | reverse complement strand
GGCGGACTCCACTCGAACAAGATCAATAATAAAGAAAAGAATCGGGCTACTTTTTTATAACTCATGGTTTTTGACACAGGCCCGGTATCGGCTGACCGCCTGGGGGCATGCGAACCGCCTTTCACGGTTTATCCCTTCCACATGACCGTCGCACCCGGAGGCTGCGCGGCGAATTTCAGGGTCGCCCGGCCACGATCCCGGCATGGGAGATCGCGATCGGAACAACGGATCATAGCGCAAATGGAGCCAGAGATCCTCCCCTTCCTCACAGATTAGATCCATTTTATCCACAGACCCCGGCGCGCGGCGATCTTTTCCACAAAATCCGGTCATTCACCGCATTATATTGTCTGTCAGGGTGTGTTTTTTACATCGGTAACAGGTTATACCCGGTTATCCACCTGCGGATCTTGCGCTTTATCACCGGGATCGCGCGCGGATCCTTGCGATTTAACCCTGAGTCCGTATAATCTTCGCCCTACGTGTGATGCCTGGTTCCTTCATGGTGCGTTATTCGCCAGACGGGATTCTGCGTTGACCACGGGCCAAGCCGGATTTTATGCCGTATTGGCAAGCAACCAGGTAGGCTAACGCAATGTGAATTGACTCAGGACTGTACAATTATTACAATCCCGCCTCTTTATGTATTGCGATTGAGGCGTCGGTCGTCTTCACGCCGAGTAGCCAAACGCGTTTACTGATCAGTAATCAATTTAAGTTTAGGTAGAAATCGCCATGAAACGCACTTTCCAACCGTCCGTATTGAAGCGCAACCGTAGCCACGGTTTCCGTGCTCGTATGGCCACTAAAAATGGTCGTCAAGTTCTGGCCCGCCGTCGTGCGAAAGGCCGTGCTCGTCTGTCTGTTTCTAAGTAATAAAAGCTAACCCTCTGAGTGGTTAAGCTCGCTTTTCCCAGGGAGTTACGTTTGTTAACTCCCACTCATTTCACTTTCGTCTTCCAGCAGCCACAACGGGCCGGCACGCCGCAAATCACCATTCTCGGCCGCCTGAACCAGCTGGGGCATCCCCGCATCGGTCTTACCGTCGCCAAAAAACACGTCAAACGCGCCCATGAACGTAACCGAATCAAACGCCTAACCCGCGAAAGCTTCCGTTTACGTCAGCATGAGCTGCCGCCGATGGATTTTGTCGTGGTGGCGAAAAAGGGGATAGCGGATCTGGATAACCGCGCGTTGACGGAAGCTTTGGAAAAATTATGGCGTCGCCACTGTCGCCAGGCTCCCGCATCCTGATCGGGCTGGTGCGAGGCTATCAGCTCGTCATCAGTCCGCTGCTTGGGCCTCGTTGTCGCTTCCAGCCGACATGTTCTCATTACGCAATTGAGGCATTAAGCAGGTTCGGCATGATAAAAGGCAGTTGGTTGACAGTGAAACGCGTATTAAAATGCCACCCTTTGAACCCAGGTGGCGATGATCCCGTGCCGCCGAAAACCGACGATAACAGAGAACACTAACGATGGATTCGCAACGCAATCTTCTTCTCATCGCTTTGCTGTTCGTGTCTTTCATGATCTGGCAGGCCTGGCAGACGGACCACGCTCCGCAACCAGCCGCGCAGACCACGACGCAGACCACGAATTCCGCAACCGGTGATGCCACAAGCTCAGGCGTACCCGCCAGCGGCCAAGGTAAACTGATTACCGTTAATACCGACGTGCTGTCGCTGACTATCAACACCCGCGGTGGCGATATCGAGCAGGCTAAACTGTTGGCTTACCCGGATACCCTGGGTTCATCGACTCCATTCCAGCTGCTGGAAACCACACCGTCATTTGTTTATCAGGCGCAAAGCGGCCTGACCGGCAAAAACGGCCCGGATAACCCGGCCAACGGCGAGCGTCCTCTGTATCAGAGCGCACAGGACAGCTATACCCTGGCCGACGGTCAGGACGAGCTGCGCATTCCGCTGACCTTTACCGGCAAAGACGGCGCCGTCTATACCAAGACCTTTGTCCTGAAGCGCAACCACTATGCGGTCGGCGTCGATTACAACATCGACAACAAAGGCTCAACCCCGCTGGAGCTGACCCTGTTCGGCCAGTTGAAGCAGACCACCGAACTGCCTAAGCACCGCGATACCGGCAGCAGTAACTTTGCGCTGCACACCTTCCGCGGCGCGGCGTACTCCACCAGCGACACCAAGTACGAAAAATACGCGTTTGATAAAGACGAGAATCTGAGCGTCTCCACGCAGGGCGGCTGGGTTGCCATGCTGCAGCAGTACTTCGCTACCGCCTGGGTGCCGGCTACGCAGGGTACCAACACCTTCTATACCGCCAAGCTGGGCAATGACCAGTCGGCCATCGGCTTCAAGTCTACGCCGGTAGTGGTGCAGGCCGGCGCACAACAGCAGCTGAACTCGACGCTGTGGGTTGGCCCGGAACTGCAGGACCAAATGGCTGAACTGGCGCCGCATCTCGACCTGACGGTGGATTACGGCTGGCTGTGGTTCATCTCCCAACCGCTGTTCAAGCTGCTGAAGTTCCTGCACAGCTTTATTGGCAACTGGGGCTTCTCGATCATCGTCATCACCTTTATCGTGCGCGGCATCATGTACCCGCTGACCAAAGCGCAGTACACCTCGATGGCGAAAATGCGCATGCTGCAGCCAAAACTGCAGGCGATGCGTGAACGTATCGGCGAAGACAAGCAGCGTATGAGTCAGGAAATGATGGCGCTGTACAAGGCGGAGAAAGTGAACCCGCTGGGCGGCTGCCTGCCTCTGCTGATTCAGATGCCAATCTTCCTGGCGTTGTACTACATGCTGATGGGCTCGGTAGAACTGCGTCACGCGCCGTTCGCGCTGTGGATCCATGACCTGTCGGCGCAGGACCCGTACTACATCCTGCCAATCCTGATGGGCGTGACGATGTTCTTCATCCAGAAGATGTCGCCGACCACCGTGACCGACCCGATGCAGCAGAAGATCATGACCTTCATGCCGGTGATCTTCACCGTGTTCTTCCTGTGGTTCCCGTCCGGTCTGGTGCTGTACTACATCGTCAGTAACCTGGTGACCATCATCCAGCAGCAGCTGATTTATCGCGGCCTGGAAAAACGCGGCCTGCACAGCCGCGACAAGAAAAAGACATAAGCGTATTGTAGGCGTTCGGTTGCCGGACGTTTGCAGTCATCCCAAAAGGCGGTCGCGAGACCGCCTTTTTGTATCTGATATGATGAACAACAGGTTTTTAGCAGCGCAGCTGCCCGTTGAAGGATAAAGGCTATGAATACCACCGATACCATCGTCGCCCAAGCCACCCCGCCGGGACGCGGCGGCGTCGGCATTCTGCGTATCTCCGGCCAGAAAGCTGCCGAGGTCGCCCAGACGCTGCTCGGCAAGCTGCCAAAGCCGCGTTACGCCGACTATCTGCCGTTCCGCGACGCCGACGGCGCTACCCTCGATCAGGGCATTGCGCTGTGGTTCCCGGGGCCGAATTCATTTACCGGCGAAGACGTGCTGGAGCTGCAGGGCCACGGCGGCCCGGTGATCCTTGATTTGCTGCTTAAGCGCGTGCTGGCGCTGCCCGGCGTGCGTATTGCGCAGCCCGGCGAATTCTCCGAGCGCGCCTTCCTGAACGATAAGCTCGATCTGGCGCAGGCGGAGGCGATTGCCGACCTGATCGACGCCAGCTCCGAGCAGGCGGCGCGCTCGGCGATGAACTCGCTGCAGGGCGCTTTTTCCAGCCGTATCCACCAGCTTGTGGAAGCACTTACTCACCTGCGAATCTATGTGGAGGCTGCGATCGACTTCCCGGATGAGGAAATCGACTTCCTTTCTGACGGCAAAATCGAAGCCCAGCTGAACGCGGTGATCGGCGACCTTGACGAAGTACGCGGCGAAGCGCGTCAGGGCAGCCTGCTGCGCGAGGGCATGAAGGTGGTGATCGCCGGCCGGCCAAACGCAGGAAAATCCAGCCTGCTCAATGCGTTAGCCGGTCGTGAAGCGGCCATCGTCACAGATATCGCCGGCACCACCCGCGACGTGCTGCGCGAACATATCCATATCGACGGCATGCCGCTGCACATCATCGACACCGCCGGCCTGCGTGAGGCCAGCGATGAGGTGGAACGTATCGGCATCGAACGCGCCTGGAGCGAGATTGAACAGGCGGATCGGGTGCTGTTTATGGTGGACGGCACCACCACCGGCGCCACCGAACCCGCCGAGATCTGGCCGGAATTTATGGCGCGCCTGCCCGGCAAACTGCCGATCACCGTGGTGCGCAACAAGGCAGACATCACCGGCGAATCGCAGGGCATAACGGAAGTGAATGGTCACTCACTTATTCGCCTGTCGGCGCGAACCGGCGACGGTATCGAGGTGCTGCGCGACCACCTGAAGCAGAGCATGGGCTTCACCAGCAATATGGAAGGCGGCTTCCTGGCCCGCCGCCGCCATCTGCAGGCGCTGGAACTGGCGGCGCAGCACCTGCTGCAGGGCAAGGAACAGTTAGTGAGCGCTTACGCGGGTGAGCTATTGGCGGAAGAACTGCGGCAGGCGCAGCTGGCGCTGAGCGAAATCACCGGCGAATTTACCTCCGACGACCTGCTGGGGCGCATCTTCTCCAGCTTCTGTATCGGGAAATAATCAGCGCGAGGCAACAACGCCGCGCCAACCAGCGGGAAACGGCAGTCATGAGTGATGCAAAAAACAGTTGGGTTACCGCCAGCGACGTTGCGCGCCTGGCGGGCGTTTCACGCTCCGCCGTTTCACGCACCTTCACCCCCGGCGCTTCCGTCTCTGAAAAAACGCGCCAGCGGGTAGAAGCGGCCGCCGCCGAGCTGGGTTATCAGGTCAATATCATCGCCCGTTCGATGATTACCGGCAGCAGTAACTTCATCGGCCTGGTCACCGCCGGCTTTGACAACCCTTTCCGCAGTAAACTGCTGGCGCCGCTGACGCACCACCTGACCTTACAGGGGTTTATGCCGCTGCTGATCAATGCCGATGACCCTCAGCAGCTGGAGCCGCAGCTGCGCGAGCTGTTAAGTTACCACGTCGCAGGCGTGATCCTGACCTCCGGCGCCCCGCCGCTGTCGCTGGCGGAAGCATACCTGGCGCGCAAAATCCCGGTGACGCTGATCAACCGCCAGGCGGAGCTGGACGGCGCCGATCAGGTATGCAGCGATAACAGCGACGGCGCGCAGCAGGCCGCGCAGCGCTTGATGCAGCATGGGGTAAAACATCCGGGGTTTATCGGCGAAGACGCCTCCTTCAGCAGCCATCAGCGGCAACAGGCGTTCACCCGCCGGCTCAGCGAGCAACAGTTGACGGTCACCAGCGCGATCTGCCCGCAAGGGGGTTACCAGGCCGGCTGGGAGGCGGCAGCCACGCTGTTGACGCAACGGCCGCAGCTCGACGCCCTGTTTTGCGCCACCGATATGCTGGCCATTGGCGCCATGGATTTTATACGCCGTCATCACCCCGCACGCACGCTGCCGATTATCGGTTTCGACGATATCCCACAGGCAGATTTTTCCGCCTATCAGCTGACCACCCTGCGTCAGGATACGGAAATGCTGGCGCGTACCGCAGTAGACCTGTTGGTCAGCCGCATCCGCCACTTCAATCAGCCGGCGGTGCGCAAAAGCGTCCCCGTCGAGCTTATCGTGCGAGGATCGGCATAAAACGAAAATTATGTTTTATGCGCGAACGATCACGGAATAAACTTTTCACTTTCGCCATTATCCTGTAGCAATCTCGTAACAACACCGTGTTATCATTCTAATTGCACACGTGTGCAAACACAGCGGAGGGAAAATGGCATCAACATCTGAACAGGATATCGCAGCGCGCTACCGCTTTGCCTGCGACGTTGCGCAACAGGCCGGCAGGCTGGCGTACGATTTTTACCAGCGGCGCCAGCAGCTGGCCGTTGAGCACAAAGGCGGCGACCTGCAGGACGTGGTCAGCCAGGCCGATCGGGAAGTGGAAGCGCTGACGCGTCGTCTGATCGCCCAGCGCTTTCCTCAGGACGACTTTCTCGGGGAAGAGAGCGGCGGCGGCCACGGCACCGCGCCCTACACCTGGGTGGTGGATCCGATCGACGGCACCGCCTGTTTTCTCAACGGATTACATACCTGGTGCGTCTCGATCGGCGTGATCTTCGACGGCGATCCGGTTATCGGCGTGGTTTACGATCCCAACCATCAGGAAATGTTCCACGCCCGGCGCGGCGGCGGCGCCTTTCTCAATCATGCGTCCATCAGCGTGCATCCGGGCCGCTCACTGCGCGACGGCGTGATGGGGGTCGGCACCTCGCACCGCGTGACGCCGGAAGAGTTTGTGCCGTTTGTCAGCCGCCTGTTGCACGCCGGCGGCATGTTTATCCGCAGCGGTTCCGGCGCGCTGATGACCGCTCAGGTCGCCGCCGGCCGCTTAATCGGCTATTACGAGCCACATATGAACGCCTGGGACAGCCTGCCCGGCATGCTGCTGGTGCAGGAAGCCGGCGGCGTCACCAATGATTTCCTGGCCGATCGGGGATTACAGAAAGGCAACGTGGCGTTAATGGCTAACGCGGAGATTTATTCCCAGCTGCGTGAATTAATTCAGCAACAGGTTAAATAACTGCTTGCTCGAAAAAATAAATGGAAAGGCAATTTATTCAGATTATGTGCCCTACAGATTAAAATAGTTAAGGACAAATTTCTCTGCCAACGGAATAACCGCAGAGCGCTTAATCGGCGTGTATTTTGCTAATCCGCCTTATGGAGTGAAATTATGTCTGGTATCTTCGCTTATTTTAAAGCGGCGCCGGCCACACCTTCCCATGGCCCGCTGAATGAGAAAAAATTCCGCCTCCTGCGCGGCCGCACCTTTCTGGCGATGACGGCGGCTTACGTGATGTTTTACGTTTGCCGGCTGTCGTTCACCGTGGCGAAAAGCGCCCTGGTCGACATCGGCATCACCCCCGGCGAATTGGGTATGATCGGTTCCGCCCTGTTTTTCTGCTACGCCATCGGCAAGCTGGTGAACGGGTTCCTGGCCGACCATGCCAACGTCGTGCGTTTTATGAGCCTGGGGCTGCTGTTGAGCGCCGGGATGAACGTTATGATGGGCATGACCACCAACGCGCTGCTGCTGACGCTGTTTTGGGGCATCAACGGCTGGGCGCAGTCCATGGGCGTCGGCCCGTGCGCCGTATCGCTGGCGCGCTGGTACGGCAATAAAGAGCGCGGGACCTTCTACGCCATCTGGTCCACAGCGCACAATATTGGCGAAGCGGTGACCTATATGGCCATCGCCGCGGTGATCGCCGCCTTTGGCTGGCATTTTGGCTATTTCACCACGGCAATGCTCGGCGTCGTGGGCGTGGTGTTAATTTTACTGTTTATGTGCGACTCGCCGCAAAGCGCCGGCTATCCGCCGATTGGCGTGATCCGCAACGAACCGGAAGCCCTGTCGGAAGATAAGGGAACGGTGCTGAAAAACCAGCTGTGGTCGCTGCGCAACCCGGCGCTGTGGACGCTGGCGCTGGCCTCGGCCTTTATGTATATCGACCGTTACGCGGTCAACTCCTGGGGCATTTTCTTTTTACAGCAGGCCAAGCACTACACCACGCTGGAAGCCTCCGGCATTATCGGCGTCAACGCCATTGCCGGCATCGCCGGCACCATTATCGCCGGTATCCTGTCCGATCGTATCTTCCCGCGTAACCGCAGCATCATGGCGGGGGCAATCGGCCTGTTAAATACCGCCGGCTTCGCCTTGATGGTGTGGTTTCCGCGTAACGACTACACCGACGTGCTGTCGATGATTATCTTCGGCGCGACGATTGGCGCTCTGACCTGTTTTCTCGGCGGCTTAATCGCGGTGGATATCTCTTCGAAGAAAGCGGCCGGCGCCGCGCTCGGCACCATCGGTATTGCCAGCTATGCCGGCGCCGGACTGGGTGAATGTATTACCGGCGTGATTATCGATCGCACCTCGGTGATTGAAGCAGGTAAAACGCTGTATAATTTTGACACCTTATCGCTGTTTTGGATCGGCGCCGGTTTATTTTCCGCTGCGCTGACATTTATTACCGCCGGCATTGTTGCTCACCGCCAGACAATACATCGGCAAACGCAAATATCCCGTTCATAAAATTAAATAAATAGATTAACCTTAATTAAAAATAGCGAGGAATAAGTCATGTTGCTTTCGCAAAAGGGATGGTCACGCCTGTTATTTGCCGTTGTGCTGGGCGCGGCCTCCTGCGCCAGTCAGGCGGAATCACACTATGTGCTGGAAAAAGTGGTGGAGGTCAGCCGTCATGGCGTCAGGCCGCCGACGCCCGGCAACCGGCAGGCGATGCAGGACGGTACCGATCGCGCCTGGCCGCAATGGACCACCCGCGACGGCGAGCTCACCGGCCACGGCTACGCGGCCGCCGTGCTGAAAGGGCGTTACGAGGCCGAATATTATCGGCGTCAAGGGCTGCTTGAGCGCGGCTGCCCGGCTCCCGGCGCGGTGTACGTCTGGGCCAGCCCGCTGCAACGTACCCGCGCCACCGCTCAGGCGCTGATGGATGGGGCATTTCCCGGCTGCGGCGTGGCGATCCATGCGGTCAGCGACAAGCAGGATCCGTTATTTCAGGCGGATAAAATGGGGCTGACGCCGCTGGACGCGGAAAAAGCCCGGGCGGCGATCCAGCAGGCGATGGGCGGCAGCCCGGAGCAGGCTCAGCAGCGCCTCAGCCGTGACATTGCTCGCCTGCAGGCCGCCGTCTGCCAGCCGAACAAGCCCTGCCCGGCCTTTGAGCAACCCTGGCGCATCGAACGCAAAGAGGACGGCCGCTTCAGCATCACCGGCCTTGGCACCCTGTCTAATATGGCGGAAAGCATTCGCCTGGCATACAGCGAGAACCTGCCCGCCGCGCAGGTGGCCTTCGGCCACGGCGGCAGCGCGTCGGCGATTGCGCCTCTGCTACCCTTGCTCACCGCCCGCTACGATTTTACCAATGACGTACCCTATATCGCCCGGCGCGGCGGTTCGGTATTGCTGAATCAAATAACGCAGGCTTTAGCCTCCGATCGTGCATCGGCTGATGCCCCGCCGCCGGCGCGCTGGCTGTTGTTCGTCGCGCATGACACCAATATCGCCTATCTGCGCACCCTGCTGGGCTTCAGCTGGCAGCAGGATCGGTACCCGCGCGGAAATATTCCGCCGGCCGGCAGTCTGGTGTTTGAGCGCTGGCGCGATAAACAGAGCGGTCAACGCTTTCTGCGCACCTACTTTCAGGCACAGTCGCTCGATCAAATTCGTCGTCTGACGCCGCTGGACGCCCGGACCCCGCCGTTAAAAACCGACCTCAGCCGCCCTGGCTGCCGGCCGTCACCGGTTGGCGTACTGTGCCCCTGGTCTGCATCGTTACACCAACTGCGCGCGGCAATTGACCCGACGGCATTACCGGCGGTGCATTACACGCCGTAATGGCCCGGCGACGTGGCGCACCATGATGCGCCACGTCTTATCGGCCACATCACACAGAAGAAAGACGATGACCAACGCTGGTCGCGCGCGAACCGCCGCTGAAGCGGCTGCCATGCTGGCAGTTTGTCCCGCAGTTCGGGCTGGAAAAAAGCGGTGAAATTGCCGCGCAATCGCAGGTAAAGTCCCTACGTTTCATCAAGTTGACCAGCTTAAACAATTATCACAAAAATAGCAGACTGAAAGAAAAAACAGGACGAAGCAAGCAAAAACACACATTCCCCTCACCATTTTTTCTTGTTTTACCGCAAGAAAAGCGTAGATACGACAAAATCTCACTGTTAACCCTCGGTTATTTGCCATACTATTTAACGGTTGTTCTAAGCTGAATCTGTTCATTAGTCAGGGAGGTATCATCATGTCAGACCAAGCATTAAAGATCGTGACCCTACTAGGCAGCCTGCGTAAAGGCTCTTACAACGCCATCGTAGCCAATACGCTGCCCAAACTGGCGCCGCCAGGCATGGTTATCGAAGCCTTACCCTCCATTCGCGATATCCCGCTTTATGACGCCGACCTGCAGCAGGAAGAAGGATTTCCCGCCACGGTTGAAACCATTGCCGAGAAAATTCGCCAGGCCGACGGCGTCATTATCGTTACGCCGGAATATAACTACTCTGTACCCGGCGGCCTGAAAAACGCCATTGACTGGATTTCACGCCTGCCGAACCAGCCGCTGGCCGGTAAACCCTTGGCGATCCAAACCAGTTCCATGGGGCCGATCGGCGGTGCGCGTTGTCAGTATCACCTGCGGCAGATCATGGTGTTCCTGGATGCGATGGTGATGAACCGGCCCGAATTTATGGGCGGCGTGATTCAAAATAAAGTGGATGAGCAGGCGGGAGAGCTGACCGATCAGGCTACGCTGGATTTTCTGCGCAGCCAGTTAGCCGCATTCCGCGATTATATCGCCCAGTTGCGATAAGGCTTCCTTTTTGGCGTCTTCAAAAACAAAGCACAGAAGACGCCAATAATGGAATGGATATGCCAAAATATTTTTACCTATCAATAATATAATCATGTATTTTTTAATTTTAGCCTTATTAACGGCTTTTAACACCAGTCCTGTCAACGCCACAGAAATGCATTACCCTGCGGGAGAAGAACCGGTTGAACTCCCGACAGACAGCCCGCTGCATAACAAACTGCCCCGTTCGGCACACAGTAAAGAAGATCAGAAAACAGAGGCAATGTCGCTCTACCTGACGCTGATGCGTGAAGATGAACACAGCATCTGGGCGCCTTATCAGCTTGCCGTCTCTTCCGCCGAAAAAGGGCAAACTGAACTGGCGGAACGCTATCTGCAGCTCAGCGCCAAACGCGGCCTGTGGTATTACTACAACCTGCTGGAAGAGGATGCCTTTAACGCCATTCAGCACGGCAAAACCTACCAGTCCATCCTGGCGCAAACCAAAGCCCGCTATCAGCAGCGTGCGCAGCGGTATGAAGGCAAAGCCAGCTATACGCTGCCGCAGGGCGAACCGCCGGCCGGCGGCTGGCCAACGGTGGTGTTCCTGCACGCCTACGGCAAACAGGCCAACATCAGCGCCGAGGAGAAGCTGATGTTCGGCGCCATGGGAGTTGCCTATATCGAGCTGAATGGCACGCAGATGCTGTCGGAAAACAGCTTCCGCTGGTCAAACTACAGCGATGAAAGCACCCACAATATGGTGCAGCGCACCCTGCACGACTTGACGCCGCAGCTCGGGCTGAACCCTCAGGCGGTTTATCTTTTTGGCCGTGGTCAGGGCGCTCTGCACGCCGCCAATCTGCTGGCGAAATATCCTCAGTGTTACTCAGGCGGCCTGCTGGTGGCGCCGGTGGGGGCGATCAAACCGGCAACTCAGAGCCTGGCCGGCAATAAGCGCATCGTCATTGCTTACTACAACCGACAAAAATTTAGTACCCAAGCAATAGCATTAGATTTTTCCGAACTTTTCGGCGCAAAAAATCAGGTGCAGGTACTGCACTTTGAACAGCCGGAAAGCGCTAAACAGAGCTGGCTCGCCCGCTTTGCACAACCGCTGGAGTGGATGCTCGGCAAGACGCCAAGCGCTGAATAGCAAGAGTAATCCGACGGGCCAGCGGCGCCTGGCCCGTCGGATTAACGATCAATGACCGTCAACAAAGACGATTTTCAGGATAAACAGCAGCGCCACCACCAGCACGCAAGGGCTGATTTCACGCCAGCGCCCGGTGCCCAGCTTCATCACGCAGTAAGCAATAAAGCCCAGTGCGATGCCTTCGGTGATCGAGAAGCTAAACGGCATCATCACCGCCGTCACAAAGGCCGGCACCGCTTCGGTCAGATCGCTCCAGGTAACGCGTGCCAGGCTTGAGGTCATCAGCACCCCAACGTAAATCAGCGCGCCCGCCGCCGCATACGACGGCACCATCCCCGCCAGCGGCGACAGGAAAATCACCAGCAGGAACAAAATGCCGGTCACCACCGCGGTCAAACCGGTGCGGCCGCCGACGGAAACGCCGGAGCTGCTTTCAATATAGGCGGTCACGGACGACGTACCGACAAAGGAGCCGGCTACCGAACTGATGCTGTCAACGTACAGCGCCTGCTTCATCCGCGGGAACTTGCCTTTTTCATCGGCCAGGCCGGCTTTGTCGGTCACACCGATCAGGGTGCCGGAGGAGTCGAACAGGTTAACCAGCATAAAGGAGAAGATCACCCCGGCCAGGCCGATATTCAGCGCGCCGGCCAGATCGACCTGGCCAACGACGGAAGTGACGCTCGGCGGCATAGAGAACACGCCGCCGTACTGCACATCCCCCAGCGCCCAGCCTATCAGGGTGGTGACGACAATCGACACCAGCACCGCCGCATGGATATTGCGCGAAGCCAGAATGGCGATAATAAAGAAGCCCAGCGCCCCCAACAGCACGCTGTGGGAAGTCAGGTTGCCGACGGTAACCAGCGTATCGGCATTGCCCACCACGATGCCGGCGTTTTTCAGCCCCATCATGGCGATAAACAGGCCGATGCCGCTGGTAATGCCGACGCGCAGGCTCAACGGAATATTACCGATCATCCAATAGCGAACGCGGAAAATAGTCAGCAGCAGCAGGCCGACCGCGCCCCAGAAGATGGCGCCCATGCCCACCTGCCATGAGATGCCCATCGCGCCGACCACCACAAAGGCGAAGAAAGCGTTCAGTCCCATCGCCGGCGCCAGCGCCACCGGCAGGTTGGCAAGCAGGCCCATCAAAATGCTGCCGAACGCGGCGATCAGGCAGGTGGTGACAAATACCGCCTGCGTATCCATCCCTGCCGCGCCCAATATCTGCGGGTTAACGAACACGATATACACCATGGTCAAGAACGTGGTGAAGCCGGCAATCGTTTCCGTACGCACCGTGGTGTCATGTTGCCTGAGCTTAAACACGCGCCCAAGCAAGCCTTGTTCAGCAACAAGGCCGGTTACTGGTTTGGTCATTATCAAGAATTCCGAAGAAGGGAACAGAACGGTCTGCGGGCTATCCTATAACAAAAATTCGGCAATTTGATGTCGTTCGGCGGTTTTTTTCCGTCCTCAGCGCGCAGAGAATCGCTAATCCGTTGATTTATTCGCCGATAGCGTACCGCTTCGGTTAAAGTGGCAGCATTGCTTCCCGATAAGGATATAACAACGATGACCCAGATTGACTGCATACTATTTGACTGTGACGGTACGCTGGTGGACAGCGAAGTGCTGTGCAGCATGGCCTATGTGCATATGTTCGCCCAGCACGGCATCACGCTGTCCCTGGAAGAGGTATTCAAGAAATACAAAGGCATCAAGCTGTATGAGATTATCGATCGGGTGAACGCCGAGCATGGCGTCACGCTGGCCAGGGACGTGCTGGAACCGCTGTTCCGTCAGGAAGTGGCGCGGCTGTTCGACAGCGAGCTGCAGGAAATTGCTGGCGCGCGCGAACTGCTGGCGCAGATCACCGTTCCGGTCTGCACCGTCTCCAACGGGCCGGTCAGCAAGATGCAGCACTCGCTTGGCCTGACCGGCATGCTAGGCTATTTTGATGACCGATTGTACAGCGGCTACGATCTGCAACGCTGGAAGCCGGACCCGGCGGTGATCTACCACGCGGCGCAGCAGATGAACGTGCCGCTGGAACGCTGCATCATGGTGGATGATTCCCCGGCGGGTGCGCAGGCGGGCATCGCCGCCGGCATTCCGGTCTTTTACTTCTGCGCCGATCCGCATAATCCGCCGATCGATCACCCGCTGGTGACTACGTTCGATGCGCTGACGCAACTGCCGGCGCTGTGGAAACAGCGCGGCTGGCAGCTGACCCGCTAGCCGGCTGCGACGGCCGGCTTACGCCGCCAATGCCAGAAGCGCCGCGGCGCTTTGCTTTGCGGGCTGAAGCGCTTACCCAGCGCGTTGGCCAGCAGATCGAGCGCCAGGCACAGCACAAAGTAAACCAGCGCCACAAACAGAAAGATCTCCATCGGGTAAACCATGCTGCGATTATTCACCTGGGTTGCCAGAAACGTCAGCTCGCCCACGCCAACGATATAAGCCAGCGAGGTATCTTTAATCAGCGCGATCCACTGGTTGATAAACGACGGCGTCATCATGCGCAGCGCCTGCGGCAGGACGATCAGCCGCAGCGTTTGCCAGCGCGTCAGGCCCAGCGACAGCCCCGCCTGCCACTGGCCGGGCGCAATTGCCAGGATCCCGGCTTTTACCGCATGCGCCAGATAGGCGCCTGCAATCAGCGCCAGCGCGCATACCACGGTGGTGATTGCCGGGATCTCGACGCCGAACACCATGGGCAGCAGGAAGTAGGCCCAGAAGATCAGCATAATCACCGGAATCGCGCGGAAGAACCCCAGCACGGCGGCCAGCAATCCGGCGGCGACGCCGCGCGACATCGCCAGCAGGGTTCCCAGAACGATGCCGATCAACGCCGAAGCGACGCCGGCCATCAGGCTGAGCGCCAGCGTCAGGGCCGCGCCGCCCAGTTCGCCATCCGGCCAGGCTCCCCATAACAGGTAGCCCAGATTGTCGTGAATAACGCGAAAATCCATCTTAATGCCCCCTCTGCAGCCGTCGCTGCTGGCGCCACAGCCCCCAGCCCTCCAGCAGCGCAATAACGGCAATATACAGCAGCGTCGCCACGCCAAACGCCTGGAAGGTACGCAGCGTTTCGGTCTCCACCTGACGTGAGGTATAGGACAGCTCGGCAACGCCAATCGCCATCGTCAGCGAGGAGTTCTTGATAAGATTCATATACTGGCCCAGCAGAGGAGGCAACGCGATATTCAGCGCCTGCGGCAGCACCACATAGCGCATCGCCTGCCAGCGGCCCAACCCCAGCGCGCTGGCCGCCTGCTTCTGTCCCGCGGCGACGCCGCGAATGCCGGCGCGGATCTCTTCGGCAATAAACGCACCGGAATAGAGCGTCAGGCCGACAAAACCGGCGAGGAATTCAAAAGAGGGCCACGTCAGCCAGCCGAGCTGATGCGGCATATTCAGCCACTGCATGGCATTGGCGGGCAGAAGCTGCCCGGCGGCGAAGTACCAAAAAAACAGCTGCACCAGCAACGGCGTATTACGAAACAGTGAACAGTACCCCGTGACCAACCAGCGTAACGGCGCCAGCCCGCTGTCGCGCAGGGCCGCCAGCACAAACCCCAACAGCGTCGCCGCCGTTCCGGCGCAGGCAGACAGCCACAGCGTCAGCAAAAAACCCTGCCACAGCCAGTGTAAATACTGCGGCGCCAGCAGCCAGTCCTCGATGGGTGGCAAATTCATGGTTATCCTCTGGGCTGAGTATGCGCCAAAGGCGCGGCATGCCGCACCTTTGACAGAAACAACGGATGCGCCGTACGTCAGGCTTTAGGCTGCCGATCCAGCGGCGCAATTTTAAACTCGCCGCGCGGCTGGGCCGATTTGCTGTCCGGGCCGAACCAGCGGTTATAAATTTTCACCGCTTCGCCGTCCTGCTCCAGCTTGATCAAGGTGTCATTGATGGTCGTCGTCAGGCGCGTTTCCCCTTTGGGAATGCCGATCCCCTGATACTCTTTGGTGATGCTGAACGGTGAAATTTCAAAGTCGGCCTTTTGCGCCGGCGTCAGGTTGCCGAGCAGCCCCACCAGCTTGGCGTCATCCTGGGTGATCGCCTGTACATTGCCATTGCGCAGAGCAACAAAGGCCAGCGGCGTATCGTCGTAAGAGATCACCTTCGCCGTCGGATAGCGCTCGCGCAGCGTGATCTCCTGCACCGTGCCTTTATCGGCGCCGATACGCAGCGTTTTAATGTCATCCGGCGTTTTCAGTACGCCTTTGCGGGCGATAAACTTCTGCCCGGTGGCGAAATAGGGCACGCTGAAATTCACCGCTTTCGCGCGCTCATCGGTAATGGTGAAGTTAGCGGCGATCAGATCCACCTTTTTCGATGCCAGCAGCGGAATACGGTTAGCCGGGTTGGTGGCGCGCAGTTCAACCTTCACGCCCAGCGCCTTGCCGATAGCCTCGGCAACGTCCACGTCATAGCCCACCAGTTTTTTGCTCTGCGGGTCGATATAGCCGAACGGCGGGTTACTGTCGAACACGGCAACGCGCACCACGCCGGCCTGTTTAATATCATCCAGCTTATCCGCCTGGGCGGTCCCGACGGCCAGGCCGCTCAGGCTGGCGAGCAGAGTGAATGCTAAAACGCGCGGTTTCATAAAGGCTCCTAAGTGGTTGATGTCCTGTTGTCAGCTAAGCTAGCAGCCGCCATTTAGGGCTGGAAATAATATAAATCGCTATATTTATAACCATTTTATCTTTATGGCCATTGAGTCTATAAACGGGCATGGCGCCTTTGATGCCACGCCCGCACGCCGGATTATGGCGTTATACCAGCACGATCTGGCTGTTGCTGAGATAATCCAGAGAAACGCCCACCAGCGTGACCTGATTATCGCCGAAGTTAAACACCACATCGTCGTTTTGCTGCGTCGCATACTGACGGAAATCACCGCCCTTATCCTGCGGCGTAAAGAACACCAGCCTGTCGCTCTGACCAAAATCAATCACCTGATCCTGACCAAACTCGCCTTCAAACAGGAAGGTATTGTTCTGGCCGGCGCTGTGCATCACATCATTGCCTCTGCCGCCGACGAACGTCAGGTTACCACTGCTGCTGCCCAGCAGGGTGTCATCACCGTCAAGCCCGAACAGCCAGCGCTGGTTGCCGGCCGCCTGCAGAACATCGTCCGCTTCGCTGCCGATGCCGTGCCGGGTGTAATCAACATGGACATTGCCCACCATCAGCCCGTCATCTTTTACCAGATAATCAACATGCTTCTTGCTGCCGAATACGCCGCTGCTCTGACTGCGCAACGTCTCTACGCTGTTGGTGATGGTAATGGCGCCGGTGCTGTCGCGCAGATAGAGGTTTTCCCCGTCATAAGCCACCTGCGTCTTGGCGATCCCCTGTTGCAGAATCAGGGTGTCATGCCCTTCACCACCGGAGATATAGTTAAACCCGCCGCCGTCTCGGAAGGTATCATTGCCGCCCCCACCTTCCAGGTAATCATTTCCCTTGCCGCCGCCGATCATATCGTTCTTATCCGTCCCGATAATAAAGGTCGTGCCGGTATGTTTTTGCGCCGCAAGATTCAGATCTTCCACCCAGGTTTTACCGCGCATCACATCGGACAGCGTAGAAACAACCACCGTGGAATCCCGATCCATAAACGAATAAAACTCAGAATTAACGATACGCGACAGTCCGTCACCGTAGGCGAACGGCATATGCGAGATCCAGCTGGGCAGATTTAATATTGATGACGGCAGCATCCCCCAGAATTTCGACGCGTAATAATCGTTAAAATTAACAATATTATTGGTCGCTGATTCATGCGGTTTATCATGAACCCCCAGCGTCGACCAATTAAAACTCGTGCCGTCGAGCACGCGAAATACCGGGTCGTTTTCATAGCCAATATTCAGCACCTTACCATCGCCCTCATGCTGAGTCGGCGAAGCAAAAGCCAGATATTTTGAGTTTGAATAAAAGCCGCCCCAATAGTCTTCACTTAAAAAGGCCAGACTATTGGTCGCCAGACCGCCAAGGCTATGGCCGGTGATCGTCACATCCTCGCCGCTCAGGCCGTTTGCCGCGGCAAACTTGGCCACGTCGGCCAGTAAACGACCGAAGGCGTTCAACGCGAAATTGTTCGAGAACGAGGCCGGCCCCAGGCCGGCAACCAGATCGTGGATCGCATCGCCAATGGTGTCGGTAATCAGCGTTTCACGCGGGCCGCTGGTGCCGCGAAACGCGACGCCCAGGCCGATTAATTTCCCCTCGCTGTCGTATTTACCCAGCACTTCCGCCTGGGAGGTTTTGTACTTCCAGGATTCGCCATAATACGTGCCCAGCTTATCGGTTTTACCCTGGTACCCCAGCTGTTCAGCGCTAATCACCTGCCAGCCGGCGGCATTGATCTTATCCAGCGCCTGCTGTTCGGAATTGGGGTTCCACGGCAACCCCGGCACAATGCCCTGCGACTGGGAATTACCGACCAGCGCGGTGAGCAGCGTGAGCGGCAACCCCAGGTTAAAACCATAATGTTGATAACCGTAGGCTAAGCCATCATCCAGATTATGGTAGCTATACATAGTCATGGCTAATGCATCGGAGAATAATTCCTGCGATTCAGCATCGCTCAAGCCTTTATAATTAAAAATACCCATACAAATTCCTTTTTTATTTGTATTTTATATTTCCAATGAAGATAAGATAGCGTCAGTCAATTAACACCACCGTAGTGTTCATGGCGATAATAATCGACACCATTCCATGGTGTCGATTATTTTGTTTTTACGAAATCAGAAACCAAGAAATATATAAAATAAATATTATTTATTTGGTGGGGGTTATTTTTATCTGGCTCGGCAGGTATAAAAAAAGGCGCACAGTGTGCGCCTTTTAAACATTCAGAAAGTTATTCGCTTTCGTCATCTTCCTCGGGCTTTTTGCCGTCCGCCAGTAGCTCATCCAGCGCATCCCCGCCCAGGTGGCGGAAATCCTGCCCCTTGACGAAGTAGAAGATAAATTCGCAGATATTCTGACAGCGGTCGCCGATGCGCTCAATCGAACGGGCGCAGAACAGCGCGGTCAGCACGCTGGGAATGGTGCGCGAATCTTCCATCATATAGGTCATCAGCTGGCGGACGATGCCTTCATACTCCTGATCGACCTTTTTATCTTCGCGGTAGATGCGTATCGCCTCGTCCAGATCCATACGTGCAAAGGCATCCAGCACGTCGTGCAGCATCTGTACGGTATGGCGTCCCAGCGACTCCAGGCTCACCAGCAGCGGCTGATGCTGCTGCGAAAACTTCTCCAGCGCGGTGCGGCAGATTTTATCCGCCACGTCGCCAATGCGCTCCAGCTCGGAAATGGTCTTGATGATCGCCATCACCAGGCGCAGATCGCTGGCGGTCGGCTGGCGCTTGGCGATGATGCGCACGCAGGCCTCATCAATCGCCACCTCCATCATATTGACCTTTTTATCGCCGTCGATCACCCGCTTGGCCAGCTCGCCGTCCTGGTTATGCATCGCGGTAATGGCGTCGGTCAGCTGCTGTTCCACCAGCCCGCCCATCGTCAGCACCTGAGTGCGGATGTGCTCAAGCTCGGCGTTGAACTGTCCAGAAATGTGCTTGTTTAAATTCAGGTTATCCATGATGCATCCTAATCAACCATAACGACCAGTGATGTAATCTTCGGTCTGTTTCTTCTGCGGCGCAGTAAACAGGGTGTCAGTATCGCTAAACTCCACCAGCTCGCCCAGATACATAAACGCCGTTGAGTCGGAACAGCGCGCCGCCTGCTGCATATTGTGCGTTACGATCACCACGGTGTAATCCGACTTCAGCTCGCTGATCAGCTCTTCAATCTTACCGGTGGAGATCGGATCCAGCGCCGAGCACGGCTCATCCAGCAGCAGCACGTCCGGGCGAATGGCGATGCCGCGCGCAATGCACAGACGCTGCTGCTGACCGCCGGACAGACTGTAACCGCTCTGGTGCAGCTTGTCTTTGGTTTCATTCCACAGCGCCGCCTTGCTCAGCGCCCACTGTACGCGCTCGTCCATATCGGCGCGCGACAGCTTTTCAAACAAGCGTACGCCGAAGGCGATGTTGTCGTAAATCGACATCGGGAACGGCGTCGGCTTCTGGAACACCATGCCGACCTTGGCGCGCAGCAGCGCGATATCCTGGTTATCGGTCAAAATATTCTGACCATCCAGCAGGATGCCGCCTTCGGCACGCTGCTCCGGATACAGCTGGTACATCTTGTTGAAGGTACGCAGCAGGGTGGATTTACCGCAGCCGGACGGGCCGATAAACGCGGTCACTTTATTTTTGGCAATATCCAGCGTGATGTTTTTCAGCGCGTGGAATTTGCCGTAGTAAAAGTTCAGATCGCGGACCTGAATTTTGCTGCTGGAAGCGAGTTCACTTGTACTCATCAAGACTTCTCTCTTGTTACCGCGCCGCCGCAGCGACGCGTAAAATTTTTATGCATGCTTTTTCTTGGCGAAAACCACACGCGCCAGAATATTCAGTAGCAGTACGCACAGCGTGATTAATAGCACCCCGGCCCAGGCCAGCTGCTGCCATTCGGCAAACGGGCTCATGGCGAACTTGAAGATGGTGACCGGCAGGTTGGCGATCGGCTGCATCAGATCGGTATTCCAGAACTGGTTCGACAGCGACGTAAACAGCAGCGGCGCGGTTTCGCCGGCGATACGCGCGATGGCCAGCAGCACGCCGGTGATAATGCCGGAGACCGACGCCTTCAGCGTGATGGCGGAAATCATGCGCCACTTCGGCGTGCCGAGCGCATAGGCCGCCTCGCGCAGCGTATCCGGCACCAGCTTGAGCATGTTCTCCGTGGTGCGGATCACGATCGGCACCTGCAGCAGCGCCAGCGCGACAATGCCCGCCCAGCCGGAGAAGTGCTCCATCTTCGCCACCACGATGGTGTAGACGAACAGGCCAACCACAATCGACGGCGCAGACAGCAGGATGTCGTTAATAAAGCGAATCACTTCCGCCAGCCAGGATTTACGCCCGTATTCCGCCAGATAAATACCGGCCAGAATGCCGAGCGGTGTGCCGAAGATGGTCGCCCACAGGATCAGCAGGCCGCTGCCGGCAATGGCGTTGGCCAGCCCGCCGCCGGCGGTATTCGGCGGCGGCGTCATTTCGGTAAACAGCGCCAGCGACATGCCGTCCACGCCTTTGGTGACGGTCGAGAACAGGATCCAAATCAGCCAGAACAGGCCGAACGCCATGGTCGCCATTGATAAAAACAGCGCGATGCGGTTCTTCTGCCGGCGCCAGGCCTGCATTTTGCGGCGGGTTTCCGCCACCGCTTCAGGGTTTTGCATATCCATCGTCGCCATGTTAACGCCCCTCATTCTTGGCCAGACGCATGATCATCAGTTTCGACAGCGCCAGCACGATAAAGGTGATAACAAACAGAATCAGCCCCAGCTCCATCAGCGCCGCGGTGTGCAGCCCGGATTCCGCCTCGGCGAACTCGTTAGCCAGCGCCGAGGTGATGCTGTTGCCCGGCATGTACAGCGATGCGCTGTCGAGCTGGTAGGTGTTGCCGATAATAAAGGTCACCGCCATGGTTTCCCCCAGCGCGCGCCCCAGTCCCAGCATCACGCCGCCGATCACGCCGTTTTTGGTGAACGGCAGCACGATGCGCCAGATCACTTCCCAGGTGGTGCAGCCGATGCCGTAGGCCGACTCTTTCATCATCACCGGCGTCTGTTCGAACACGTCGCGCATTACCGCAGCGATATACGGAATAATCATAATCGCCAGAATCACCCCGGCGGCCAGAATGCCGATGCCGAAGGCCGGGCCGGCAAACAGTTCGCCGACGATCGGGATACCGGACAGCACGTTGCCCACCGGCGTCTGGAAGTATTCGGCAAACAGCGGGGCGAAGACGAACAGCCCCCACATGCCGTAAACGATGCTCGGGATCGCCGCCAGCAGCTCAATGGCGACGCCCAGCGGGCGCTTCAGCCAGTTCGGCGCCAGCTCGGTCAGGAACAGCGCAATGCCGAAGCTGACCGGCACGGCGATAATCAGCGCAATCAGCGAGGTAACAATGGTGCCGTAAATCGGCACCAGCGCACCAAACTGCTCCGCCGGCGCATCCCAGTCTTTGGTCCACAAGAAGGCGAAGCCGAATTTCTGGATGCTTGGCCAGGAGGCAAAAATCAGCGAAACGATAATGCCGCCCAGCAACAATAGGGTAATCAGCGCAGCCAGCTTAACCAGCGCACTGAAGATGACGTCGCCGTTTTTGCTCGGCGCTTTGATGGTCGGCTTGTACTCAGCCATAAATTACTCTTCTGTTTAAAGCTTGGAGGGCCCGGCGAACCGGGCCCCTACAGAAACGGCGCGTGCTGCTTCGGCCGTTTAGTACAGAGCCTTACCGGCGCTGTCTTTCACGTTGGTTTTCCATGCGGCGCGCACCTGCTCGATCACTTCATCAGGCAGTACCGCGTAATCCAGCGCTTTGGCCTGCTCAGCGCCTGACTTGTACGCCCAGTCAAAGAACTTCAGCACTTCGGTGCCCTGCTCAGGCTTCTTCTGCGCCTTGTGCACCAGGATGAAGGTGGTGGAGGTAATCGGCCAGGCGTTATCACCTTTCTGGTTGGTCAGATCCTGCGCGAAGGTTTTGCTCCAGTCCGCGCCTTTGGCGGCGGCGCTGAAGGCATCTTCGGTCGGGCTGACCGGCTTGCCGTCGGCGGAGACCAGCTTGGTGTACGCCAGGTTATTCTGTTTGGCGTAGGCATACTCAACGTAGCCGATAGAACCCGGCAGGCGCTGGACAAAGGCGGCGATGCCGTCGTTGCCTTTACCACCCAGACCGGTCGGCCAGTTTACCGTCGAGCCGGCGCCCACTTTCTCTTTCCACTTCGCGTTCACTTTCGCCAGGTAGCTGGTGAAGACGAAAGAGGTGCCGGAACCGTCAGCGCGGCGCACCACGGCGATATTCTGATCCGGCAGTTTCACGCCCGGGTTGAGTTTGGCGATTGCCGGGTCGTTCCATTTTTTGATGTTACCCAGGTAGATATCACCCAGCGTCTGGCCGTCCAGCGTCAGGTCGCCGGATTTGATACCGGGAATATTCACCGCCAGCACCACGCCGCCAATCACGGTCGGGAACTGGAACAGGCCGTCAGCCGCCAGCTTTTCGTCGGACAGCGGTGCGTCGGAGGCGCCAAAGTCAACGGTATTGGCAACGATCTGCTTCACGCCGCCGGAGGAACCGATCCCCTGATAGTTAACTTTGTTGCCGGTTTCTTTTTGATAGGAATCTGCCCACTTGGCATACACCGGCGCGGGGAATGTCGCACCTGCACCGGTCAGGCTGGCGGCAGCGAACGCGGACACAGAGGCCATGGAGAAAGTCGCTGCTACAATACTGGCGACGGTGGTACGCATCAGTTTCATAATCCCTCCTAAGGGGCATCAAAAATCGATTTCAAATCGTTTTCATCAGAGTAAGTATTGCTGCAGGAGGGAAAATAGGACAGTTTGGTGACAGTAAAATGTATGAAATATGACAGTTATATGACAACCAGCAATAAAACAATATAACTCATTGATTATACTACCTTCCGAATATGACTCCGATTACGTAGTACGAAAACGAAAGGATCTCAAATGAAAAAAGTATTTATCTTATCGGCGCTTGGCCTGTCTCTGCTGGCTTCTGCCAACGTTATGGCGGCAAATAATTTTCCACGCGATTCTAGGTTCTCAGGCACCACAGGCGGCGAAAAAATTCTGTTTGAAGGCGATGACGGTTACCGAACATCCAACTATACGCAGCGGGATCTCGATGAACTTATCAATCAACAGAAAAATCATGAAAGGGAGCTAAAACAGCTGCAGGATGAAAACAGGAATAAAGATCGTCAGATCGATGAGCTAAAACGTTCGTTGCAGGAACTGAGCAATAAGGTGAAAGGCTAGCAAATAAACAAGCCGGCGCTGAGGCCGGCTTGTTATTACGCGGTGTTCACTTTTCCACGCGCAAGACTGCGAAACCGTCCCAGCCTTTCTCGCCCACCGTCTGAAATACGGTGCCGCTTAATGCCGGCATATTTTGCACCGCCTCCAGCGCCTGGCGGATGCCTTCGGCATGAACATCGCGCTGGGCCGCGACGATAGCTCCTCCTCGCACCACATTATCCATGATAATTACGCTGCCCGTGCGGCTCAGCTTGATCGCCCACTGCAGGTACAGCAGGCTATTTTGTTTATCGGCGTCGATAAACGTCAGATCGAACGGCAGCTGAGACTGTAGCGTTGGCAGCGTCTGCGCTGCGGCACCCACCACAATCGACACCCGCTCCAGCAAGCCGGCGCGTTGAAGATTCTCCCGAGCCACCGCTGCGTTGGCCGGCTCTTTTTCCAGCGTCACCACATGGCCGTCCTCCGGCAACCCGCGGGCAAGATATTGGGTGCTGTACCCACCCAGCGTACCAATCTCCAATACCCGACGCGCCCCGCTGATTTGCACCATCAGCGTCAGGAACTGCCCCTGCAGCGGCGACACATCAAACGCCGGTAAACCACACTCGGCGTTCAGCGCCAAAGTTTGCGCCAAATTATCATCCTGATGTGCTAAACAACGCTCCAGATAAGTATCCACGTCCTGCCACGACTGCTGCATACCTGACTCCTCATCGTTGAACCGCATTCAGTATAGTTCAGCCGTTCTTCCGCCATAAAAAATCCGGCGCGCCGTTTACACAGCACGCCGGATTAATCAGCAAAAAAGCAGCGGTTTTACTCGACGGTTACCGACTTCGCCAGGTTACGCGGCTGATCGACGTCGGTGCCTTTAATCAGCGCCACGTGATAAGACAGCAGCTGCAGCGGCACGGTGTAGAATATTGGCGCAACGATCTCTTCCACGTGCGGCAGCGGGATAATGGTCATCCCTTCGCTGCTGACGAAACCGGCGTCCTGATCGGCAAACACGTACAGCTGGCCGCCGCGCGCGCGCACCTCTTCAATGTTGGATTTCAGTTTTTCCAGCAGCTCGTTATTCGGCGCCACCACGATCACCGGCATATCGGCGTCAATCAGCGCCAGCGGGCCGTGCTTCAGCTCACCGGCCGCATAGGCCTCGGCGTGAATATAGGAGATCTCCTTCAGCTTCAGCGCCCCTTCCATGGCGATCGGGTACTGATCGCCGCGGCCGAGGAACAGCGCATGATGCTTATCGGAGAAGCCTTCCGCCAGCGCCTCGATGTTTTTATCCAGCGACAGCATCTGTTCAATGCGTGCAGGCAGCGCCTGCAGGCCATGCACGATATCGTGCTCGACGCTTTCCGCCATGCCTTTCAGGCGGCCCAGACGCGCCACCAGCATCAGCAGCACGGTTAACTGAGTGGTAAAGGCCTTGGTGGACGCCACGCCGATTTCGGTGCCGGCCTTGGTCATCAGCGCCATATCGGATTCACGCACCAGCGACGAGCCGGCCACGTTGCACACCGCCAGCGACGCCAGGTAGCCCAGCTGTTTGGACAGGCGCAGCGCCGCCAGGGTATCTGCGGTTTCGCCGGACTGCGACAGGGTGATAATCAGGCTGCCCGGGCGCACCGCCGATTTGCGGTAACGGAATTCGGACGCGATCTCTACGTCACACGGTACGCCGGCCAGCGCTTCAAACCAGTAGCGCGCCACCATCCCGGAGTGATAGGAGGTGCCGCAGGCAATGATCTGCACGTGCTGCACCTGGGCCAGCAGCGCTTCGCTCTGCGGGCCCAGTTCGCTCAGGTTGATCTGGCCATTGCTGAAGCGCCCCTCCAGGGTGTTTTTCAGCGCCAACGGCTGTTCGAAGATCTCTTTTTGCATGTAGTGGCGGTAAGCGCCCTTGTCACCGGCGTCGTACTGCACCTGCGACTCGATTTCCTCGCGCTCGACCGGGTTGCCCTGCTGGTCAAAAATCGCCACGGTGCGGCGGGTAACTTCCACCACGTCACCCTCTTCCAGGAAGATGAAGCGACGGGTCACCGGCAGCAGCGCCAGCTGATCGGAGGCGATAAAGTTCTCGCCGACGCCGCGGCCAATCACCAGCGGGCTGCCGGAACGGGCGGCCACCAGCACGCTTGGGTCGCGGCTGTCCATCACCACGGTACCGTAAGCGCCGCGCAGCTGAGGGATCACACGCTTGACCACTTCCAGCAGCGTGCCGCCCTGCAGCTGCTCCCAGTGCACCAGATGCGCGATCACCTCGGTATCGGTTTCAGACGCAAAGCGGTAGCCGCGCTCAATCAACAGCTCGCGCAGCGGCTCGTGATTTTCAATGATGCCGTTATGCACCACGGAAATGTAATCAGAAACGTGCGGGTGAGCATTAGCTTCGGTCGGTTCGCCGTGGGTCGCCCAACGGGTGTGCGCGATGCCGGTGCCGCCGTGCAAAGGTTGCTGCTCTACCGCTTCCGCCAGCGCGTTGACTTTACCTACGCGACGCACGCGGTTAAGGTGGCCCTCGGCGTCGACGACCGCCAGCCCGGCCGAGTCATAACCACGGTATTCAAGACGGCGTAAGCCTTCCAACAGGATCTCTGCAATATCACGTTGCGCTACTGCGCCTACAATTCCACACATGGATTCTATTCCTAATTAAGCGTCTTTTCGGACGCTTCGATGCCTGACCTGATTTTTTGCCGGTTATTACCGTGCGCCCCGAGCCTTGTAGAGAATGGGGATGATCCTCTGAAGAGGACTTATATGTTTTGCGCTGCCTTCTGCCGCGAAAAGGCAGTGCAAAACACAGGATGGCCGCATAACGGCCATCCTTATTTTTACTTTTTCGCTTTGGTCGGACGCTGCCAGCCCTGGATGTGCACCTGCTTCACCCGGCTCAGCACCAGCTCATCTTCCGCAATGTTGCGCGTGACCGTGGTGCCGGCGGCAATCGTCGCCCCTTTGGCCACCGTGACCGGCGCCACCAGCTGCGTATCGGAACCGACAAACACCCCGTCGCCGATAATGGTTTGATGCTTGTTGGCGCCGTCGTAGTTGCAGGTAATGGTGCCGGCGCCGATATTCACGTCGTCGCCAATCACCGCATCGCCCAGATAGCTGAGGTGTCCCGCCTTGGAGCCCACGCCCAGGCGCGCCTTTTTCATCTCGACAAAGTTGCCAACGTGCGCGCCTTGCGCCAGTTCCGCGCCGGGACGCAGTCGGGCAAACGGACCGACGGTGCAATCAGCCGCCAATACCGCGTCTTCGACCACGCTGTAAGGGCTTATTTCGCAGTCATCGCCGATCACGCAGTTTTTCAGCACGCAGCCGGCGCCGATTTTCACCCGGTTGCCCAGCTGTACCTGTCCTTCAACGATGACGTTGGCGTCAATCAGCACGTCGCGCCCGTGCGTCAGCTCGCCGCGCAGGTCGAAACGCGCCGGGTCCAGCAGCATCACGCCGGCCAGCAGCAGTTTTTCCGCCTGTTCGGCCTGGTAGATGCGCTCAAGCGTCGCCAGCTGCAGGCGGTTGTTCACGCCCTCAACTTCACTCAGGCGATCAGGATGCACCGCTTCGATTTTCTTACCGTCGGCATGAGCCAGCGCGATGATATCCGTGATGTAATATTCACCCTGCGCGTTATCGTTGCTCAGCATGCCTAACCAGCGTTTCAGATCGCCGCCGTTGGCCACCAGAATACCGGTATTGATCTCGTTAATCTGACGCTGCTGTTCGCTGGCGTCCTTATGTTCAACAATGCCGACCACGTCGTCCTGTTCACGCACGATGCGGCCATAGCCGGTCGGGTCGTTCAGCTTGACGGTCAGCAGGCCAATGCCGCCCTGCGGCTTGCCCGCCAGCAGACGCGTCAGCGTCTCGACGGAGATCAGCGGTACGTCGCCGTACAGCATCAGCACGTCTTCATCATCGGCAAAGTGCGGCGCCGCCTGCTGCATCGCATGGCCGGTGCCCAGTTGCTCAGCCTGCAGCACCCAGTTCAGCTCTGCGTTATTCAGCGTGCTTTGCAGCAGTTCACCGCCATGACCATAAACCAGGTGGACATTCTTCGCCCCCAGCTTCATCGCGGCATCAATAACGTGCTGCACCATCGGTTTACCCGCCAGCGGATGCAAAACCTTGGGCAGGTCGGAATACATACGCGTTCCCTTGCCCGCGGCGAGGATCACTACACTCATTGCGCTGTTCGACATAAGCAACCTGATAACTCCAATTTTAATAGACGAAAGTAAAACCGTTTAGCATCGAAATTACTACATATTTCTCTGCACGAAGCCGAGCTAAGCCGCGTGGCTCTAGGCGCGCCGTCATTCGGCGCAATCCGATTCCACAGCTGGCAAACTGTCGGCGTTCGGAGACACAATACCGCCGCCGCCTGCTCGAATACGCCGCAACGATAAGCAGGGTCAAACGCTTATTTTAATGCAAAAAAAAAGCGACCGCATTGGGTCGCTTTCTTATTTCGGTATTGCTTACATCGCTTTTCTGGTGAGTTCGATAACGCGCAGTTTCGCGATCGCCTTCGCCAGCTCAGCGGATGCCTGAGCATAGTCGACATCACCATGAGAGCTACGGATATGCTCTTCAGCTTTGCGCTTGGCTTCCAGCGCTCTGGCTTCATCGAGGTCCGTTCCACGGATGGCAGTGTCCGCCAGCACGGTCACCACGCTTGGCTGTACCTCAAGGATACCGCCAGACAGGTAGATGAACTCTTCTTCACCGTGCTGTTTAACAATACGCACCATGCCAGGCTTGATGGCAGTCAGCAGCGGCGCATGCCCCGGGAAAATACCCAGTTCGCCTTCGCTGCCTGTCACCTGGATCTTCTGCACCAGGCCGGAAAACATCTGTTTTTCCGCGCTGACAACATCCAGATGGTAAGTCATAGCCATATCACCCTCCTCTCAAGGCGTTACAGTTTCTTGGCTTTTTCCACTGCTTCTTCAATGGTGCCAACCATGTAGAACGCCTGCTCCGGCAGGTGGTCGTAGTCGCCGTCCATAATGCCTTTGAAACCACGGATGGTATCTTTCAGCGATACGAACTTGCCCGGCGCGCCGGTGAAGACTTCTGCCACGAAGAACGGCTGAGACAGGAAGCGCTGGATTTTACGCGCGCGGGATACGACCAGTTTGTCTTCTTCAGACAGTTCGTCCATACCCAGAATCGCGATGATGTCCTTCAGTTCCTGGTAGCGCTGCAGGATAGACTGCACGCCACGCGCAACGTCGTAGTGTTCCTGACCCACAACCAGCGGGTCCAGCTGACGGCTGGTGGAATCCAGCGGGTCAACGGCCGGGTAGATACCCAGGGAAGCGATGTTACGGCTCAGTACCACGGTTGCGTCCAAGTGCGCAAAGGTGGTGGCTGGAGACGGGTCAGTCAAGTCATCCGCAGGGACGTAAACGGCCTGTACGGAGGTGATAGAACCGGTCTTGGTCGAGGTGATACGTTCCTGCAGAACGCCCATCTCTTCCGCCAGCGTTGGCTGATAACCTACCGCGGATGGCATACGGCCGAGCAGTGCGGACACTTCGGTACCCGCCAGGGTGTAACGGTAGATGTTATCCACGAACAGCAGAACGTCACGGCCTTCATCACGGAATTTTTCCGCCATGGTCAGGCCGGTCAGTGCAACGCGCAGACGGTTACCCGGCGGCTCGTTCATCTGGCCGTAAACCAGGGAAACTTTGTCCAGTACGTTGGAGTCGGTCATTTCGTGGTAGAAGTCGTTACCCTCACGAGTACGCTCACCCACGCCCGCAAACACAGAGTAACCGGAGTGCTCGATCGCGATGTTACGGATCAGCTCCATCATGTTTACGGTTTTACCTACGCCCGCACCACCGAACAGACCAACTTTACCACCCTTGGCGAACGGGCAGATCAGGTCCATTACCTTGATACCGGTTTCCAGCAGATCCTGAGAGCTGGACAGTTCTTCGTAGCTTGGCGCCGCGCGGTGAATCGCCCAACGTTCTTCTTCGCCGATGTCGCCTTTCATGTCGATTGGCTGACCCAATACGTTCATGATACGACCCAGCGTTGCTTTACCTACTGGTACTTCGATCGGGTGCTGCAGGTCGTTAACTTTCAGACCGCGACGCAGACCGTCGGAAGTACCCATGGCGATACAGCGTACAACGCCGCCGCCCAGCTGCTGCTGAACTTCCAGCACCAGTTTTTCGTTACCGTTTTCTACCTCAAGGGCATCGTACACTTTTGGTACGGCATCCTGAGGGAACTCGACGTCCACCACGGCGCCGATTACCTGGATAATCTTTCCAGTAGCCATCTTGAATCCTCTACGTAATTCGTTTACCCGTCGTATTTCAAACTGCAGATGCGTTGACGGCTTTCTTTCCTCCCAGTTGCTTACTCAAGTAAGCGCCTGGGGACTCGCTCAGTTGCCGCCTTCCTGCAATCTGAACTACTTAGGGTAATAACCTGGTTAAACCGCGGAGGCTCCCGAAACGATTTCGGTGAGTTCCTGAGTGATGCTGGCCTGACGTGCCTTGTTGTATACCAACTGCAGCTCTTTGATCAGGCTACCGCCGTTATCGGTCGCGGCTTTCATCGCTACCATTCGCGCGGCCTGCTCACTGGCCAGGTTTTCCACGACGCCCTGATAAACTTGCGATTCCACATAGCGGCGCAGCAAGGTATCAAGCAGCACTTTTGGATCGGGTTCATACAGGTAATCCCAGGCTGTCTTCTTCAGCTCGCCGTCATCGGCAGGCGGCAGCGGCAGCAACTGAAGAACCTGCGGCTCCTGGGACATCGTATTAACAAATTTGTTGCTGACAATGTACAGCTTGTCCAAACGACCTTCGTCGTAGGCCTGCAGCATCACTTTCACCGGCCCGATCAGATCCGACAGGGAAGGTTTATCCCCCATGCCGGTCACCTGGGCAACCACGTTGCCGCCCACGGAACCAAAGAAAGAAACGGCTTTAGAGCCAATCAGCGCCAAATCAGTTTCAACGCCTTTTTCGGACCAGCCTTTCATCTCCGCCAGCAGCTTTTTGAACAGGTTGATGTTCAAGCCGCCGCAGAGACCACGGTCAGTCGACACCACCAGATACCCGACGCGCTTAACATCACGCTCTTCCAGGTACGGGTGTTTATATTCCAGATTCCCCAACGCAAGGTGACCAATCACTTTGCGCATGGTCTCTGCATAAGGACGGCTGGCCGCCATGCGATCCTGCGATTTACGCATTTTGGAGGCGGCGACCATCTCCATCGCTTTAGTGATCTTCTGCGTGTTTTGCACGCTGCCGATCTTACTACGTATCTCTTTTGCGCCGGCCATCTCTGCTTCTCCTCATTGCCAGCGGCCTGCTGTCTTTCAACTGCAGGCCGCTGCGCGTTACCAGGACTGGGTTTTCTTGAAGGTTTCGAGGACGTTTTTCAGTTTGCCCTCGATCTCATCGTTGAAATTACCAGTTTGGTTGATGTGGTTCAGCAGCTCGGCGTGTTCGCGATCCGCGTAAGCAACCAGTGCAGCTTCGAAGCTCACTACCTTGGCGACTTCAACGTCTTCCAGGTAGCCGCGTTCTGCAGCGTACAGCACCAGAGACTGTTGTGCGACGGACATTGGCGCGTACTGTTTCTGCTTCAGCAGTTCAGTCACTTTCTGGCCGTGGTTCAGCTGCTTGCGGGTTGCATCATCCAGATCGGAAGCGAACTGAGAGAATGCCGCCAGTTCACGATACTGCGCCAGCGCGGTACGGATGCCGCCGGACAGTTTCTTCATGATCTTGGTCTGCGCTGCACCACCAACACGGGATACGGAGATACCCGGGTTAACTGCCGGACGAATACCGGAGTTGAACAGGTTGGATTCCAGGAAGATCTGACCATCGGTAATCGAGATTACGTTGGTCGGAACGAACGCGGAAACGTCACCCGCCTGAGTTTCGATGATCGGCAGCGCGGTCAGAGAACCGGTCTGGCCTTTCACTTCACCCTTGGTGAAAGCTTCAACATAGTCGGCGCTAACGCGCGCTGCACGCTCCAGCAAACGGGAGTGCAGGTAGAATACGTCACCTGGGTATGCTTCACGACCTGGCGGACGACGCAGCAGCAGGGAGATCTGACGGTAGGCAACGGCCTGTTTGGACAGGTCATCGTATACGATCAGCGCATCTTCACCGCGGTCACGGAAGTATTCGCCCATTGCGCAACCGGCATATGGCGCCAGGTATTGCAGTGCAGCGGATTCAGAAGCGGTAGCCACCACAACGATGGTGTTGGCCAGCGCGCCGTGTTCTTCCAGTTTACGCACCACGTTAGAAATGGTGGACGCTTTCTGGCCGATAGCCACGTAGACGCACTTAATGCCGGAATCGCGTTGGTTGATGATCGCATCGATCGCCAGCGCGGTTTTACCGGTCTGACGGTCACCGATCACCAGCTCACGCTGACCACGGCCGATTGGAATCATGGCATCAACGGATTTATAACCGGTCTGTACCGGCTGGTCGACCGACTGACGGTCGATAACGCCCGGTGCAATGGTCTCAACCGGGGAGAAACCGTCGTGCTCAACCGGGCCCTTGCCGTCGATAGGCGCGCCCAGGGTGTTAACCACGCGGCCCAGCAGGCCGCGGCCGACTGGAACTTCCAGGATACGGCCGGTGCATTTTACCTTCATGCCTTCAGCCAGGTCCGCATACGGACCCATGACGACGGCACCTACGGAGTCGCGCTCCAGGTTCAATGCGATTGCGTAACGGTTGCCTGGCAGTGCGATCATCTCGCCCTGCATAACATCGGCCAGGCCGTGTACGCGGATGATTCCGTCGCTGACGGAAACGATAGTACCTTCATTGTGAGCTTCGCTCACTACATTGAACTGAGCAATGCGCTGCTTGATCAGTTCGCTGATTTCGGTGGAATTCAGTTGCATGCTCCAGTCCCCTTAAGACTGCAAGACGTCTGCCAGGCGTTCAAGACGGCCGCGTACGCTGCCATCGATCACCATGTCGCCTGCGCGGATAACCACGCCGGCCAGTACAGACTTGTCAATTTTGCAATTCAGCTTAACTTTGCGTGACAGACGTTTTTCCATCGCAGCGGCAATCTTGGCCTGCTGTTCGTCATTCAGTGCGCTTGAAGAGAGCACCTCGACTTCGACGGTGGATTCCAGCGCGGCGCGCAGTTCAACGAACTGCTGCACTACGTCAGGAAGCGCCAGTAAACGCCCATTTTCGGCCATAACGCGAATAAGGTTTTGGCCATTTTCGTCGAGTTGATCGCCACAAACCGCGGTGAACGTATTCGACAGCGTTTCCGGTGCAACAGCGCCGGACAGCAGTTCGGAAATCTGTTCGTTGCGAGTGACTTCAGCAGCAAACGCCAGCATCTGCTGCCAGCGTTCTACGCTTTGGTGCTCAACGGCAAAGTCAAAAGCTGCTTTGGCGTAGGGGCGAGCTACAGTAACAAATTCAGACATCAGCCCCTCCCTCCTTACAGTTCAGCGACCAGTTTATCAACGATGTCGCTGTTAGCAGCTTCATCCACGGAACGTTCGATGATCTTCTCGGCGCCGGCGATAGCCAGCATCGCGACTTGCTTACGCAACTCTTCACGAGCGCGCTTACGTTCAGCTTCGATCTCAGCCTGAGCCTGCGCCACGATTTTGTTACGTTCCTGCTCGGCTTCGGCTTTCGCTTCATCCATGATCTGAGCTTTGCGCTTGTTCGCTTGCTCAATGATCACCTGAGCTTCTGCTTTAGCAGTTTTCAGCTGGTCGCTCGCATTGGCTTGCGCCAAGTCCAAATCTTTTTTGGCACGCTCTGCAGAAGCGAGACCGTCAGCAATTTCTTTCTGACGCTTCTCGATGGCAGCCATAATTGGCGGCCATACATACTTCATGCAGAACCAGACAAACAGGACGAACGCGATGGCCTGGCCGAGGATTGTTGCGTTAAGATTCACAGCACAATGCCTCTTTTAAAGTTAATGAGTGTGGGTAAGTCGGCAGAGCGTTTCTCTGCTTACGCGACGGCGAACATCACGTACAGACCCAGACCAACAGCGATCATCGGGATGGCGTCAACCAGACCCATAACGATAAAGAACTGTGTACGCAGCAGAGGAATCAGGTCAGGCTGACGCGCTGCACCTTCCAAGAATTTACCACCCAGGATGCCGATACCGATCGCAGCACCGATTGCCGCTAAGCCCATCATCACAGCGGCAGCCATGTACAGCAGATCCATACTCAGGTTTTCCATGACAGTCTCCAGTTTGTTTCAGTTTATAAATGCAAGTGTTTTAGGAAAAATCAGTGCTCTTCAGACGCCATCGACAGATAGACGATCGTCAGAACCATGAAAATAAAGGCTTGAAGCGTAATAATCAGGATGTGGAAGATAGCCCAAGGCAAGCTCAGGACCCACTGTGACCACCACGGCAACAGGCCGGCAATCAGGATGAAGATCAACTCACCCGCATACATGTTGCCAAACAGTCGCAGGCCCAGTGAAACAGGCTTGGACAGCAGGCTGACACCTTCAAGAATCAGGTTAATCGGAATGAATACAGGGTGGTTGAACGGCTGCATGGTCAACTCTTTAACGAACCCACCAACGCCTTTCATTTTGATGCTGTAGAACAGAATCAGGATAAACACGCCCAGCGCCATAGACAGCGTCACGTTGACATCGGCGGTAGGCACTACGCGCAGCGCAGGCAGGCCGAGAACGTGTTCGCCGATATACGGCAGGAAATCGATAGGCAGCAAATCCATCAGGTTCATCAGGAAGACCCAGACGAACACGGTCAACGCCAGCGGAGCAATCACCTTGCTCTTGCCGTGATACATGTCGCGCACGCTGCTGTCGACGAACCCAACCACCAGTTCCACTGCGGTTTGCAGTTTACCCGGCACACCGCTGGTGGCGTTTTTGGCCACTTTGCGGAAGATCACCAGGAAGAGCGCCCCGAGGACGACGGAGAAAAACATCGAGTCGATGTTAATCGACCAGAACCCCGTCCCGACCTGAAGCTGCGTCAGGTGGTGACCGATATACTCCTGTGGAGTCAAGACTTCTCCTGCAGACATGATGCCTCTTACCCTTTTAGTTAAGTTCGGTAACTGTTAATCACGGCTGGTGCCACTATCTGCACCACTAACACCGCTAAATAGGTCAGGCCAAGCGGCATAAATTCCGCTTTGAACACCCCAAGCGCCACGATCAGCAAAAAGATGGTGATCACGACCTTTAGCCCCTCGCCAATGGCGAACGACCAGGCAACCCGACCGGGCGCCGGCGTCTGCGCCTGGTGGCGCAAGGCAAACAGCATAAACATGACGCTTGGCAGCCAGGCGGCAAGTCCGCCTGCCAACGCCGAAACGCCCCACGCCAGCCCCTTGAAACCGAAGGCGGCGCTGATCAGAACAAAAGTCATAAACTGCAAAAACAGCAGTTTGCGTGCGACTTTCCCGCTGTAAAGGGACACAGACATGACGTTTGTTCTCTCCGTACCCCTAAGGGGGTATGCTGAGTGACGTATGACACTGTCTTTGCTGCATAGAGTCAAGCAGCAAAAAACGAGCAAATTATACGGGTCACTTCAACGAATTCAATCGATAAGTAGCGAAAAGGTGAACAATTATTTAAATTCACCAAATTCAGACTATTTTCGCAAGAAAATAGGCGGAATAATACCTCGATTTTATTGTCCGATTATTCCTCTGTTGCACACTAAAACGTGCAATTGATCACAACAATAGGGCTAACGTTCGATTTATAACCCATGTGCGCATAAAACGTCTTTAGCGATTAGGGCGATAAAAATGTTTTATAAATCAAAATGGTATAATTTAACCGTTCAAAAACAATCTTTATACCCGCTAAAAACCTTTCGTTGACATCCACAGAAAGAATATTGTTATTACGCGTTAACAACAGCAGCAAAAGGCGATCTTATTCACATAATTGCTAACGTGACAATTACTACACGTAATTAGGGTATTTTCGCTAATTAACTGCTGCCTTTGTGTTAAAAAAAAGTAAATTAACTAAAAAAAGCGGCCAGTTAATTAGTCTGCTTATTTTTACATATGTAGCAAGGTTCAATCTGCCGTCTGTTTGATCAAAAACAAACTCAGTTTGCCTTAAGCACCACCAGATGACGTTCGCCTTCCAATTCCGGCACCTGCAAACGCACCACCTCTTCAAGCGCAATACCCTCTGGCAATGCATCCAGCTCTTCGTCAGGACGGACGCCCTTCAGCGCATAAAAGCGCCCCTGCCCTTGCGCCGGCAGATGGCGGCACCAGGTCAGCATATCCTGCAGTGAGGCGAATGCGCGACTGATTACGCCGTCAAACGGCGGCTCGGCCGGGAATTCTTCCACCCGGCTCTGTACCGGCTCGATATTGGTCAGCCCCAGCTCGTGCTGTACCTGCCGCAGAAAACGCACCCGCTTACCCAGGCTGTCGAGCAGCGTAAAATGCGCATCCGGACGCACAATGGCCAGTGGAATGCCGGGCAGACCTGGGCCAGTGCCGACATCAATAAAGCGTGAGCCTTCAAGGTGCGGGTTAACCACGATGCTGTCGAGAATATGGCGGACCAGCATTTGCTGCGGATCGCGCACAGAGGTCAGATTGTACGCCTTGTTCCACTTATCCAGCATGCCGACATAGCCCAGCAACTGCTGTTTTTGACGATCGGGAAGCGAAATACCGGCTGCAGCCAGCAGCGAGTCTAACTTTTTGTCCACAATGGAGTCCTCTGACCAACGCGAAATCCGCCGAAGATGGCGAAGGGCTATGATAATTCAGGCTGAAAATGATGTCAGCGGCCAATTGCCTATCCATTGGGCAATCGACCGCCGAAAATGCAGATTTATGCGCTGCGGCGCAGCAGGCCTTGCTTCTTCAACCACACCAGCAGAATAGAGATCGCCGCAGGAGTAATCCCCGAGATGCGCGATGCCTGTCCGATGGAGGTAGGTTTGTGATCGTTGAGCTTGGCGATGACTTCGTTCGACAGCCCGGAAACCTGATGGTAGTCCAGGTCAAGCGGCAGCAAGGTGTTCTCGTTGCGCTGCTGGCGCTCGATCTCTTCCTGCTGACGGGCGATATAGCCTTCGTATTTCACCTGAATTTCCACCTGCTCGGCGGCCTGAATATCGGCCAACGGCGGCTGGAAAGCGTCGATCGAGGTCAGCAGTGCGTAATCCATTTCCGGACGGCGCAGCAGTTCTTCACCATTAGCTTCGCGCGACAGCGGCGTTTTCAGCAGTTTGTTGACTTGCTCAACGTTTTCCGAATGCGGGTGCAGCCAAACGTCGCGCAGGCGCTGACGCTCGCGCTCGATCTGTTCGAGTTTGTCGTTATAGCGCGCCCAGCGGACATCATCCACCAGGCCCAGCTCGCGGCCTTTTTCCGTCAGACGCAGATCGGCGTTGTCTTCACGCAGCATCAGACGATATTCCGCCCGTGAGGTGAACATGCGGTACGGCTCTTTGGTGCCCAGCGTGCACAGATCGTCCACCAGCACGCCAAGGTAGGCCTGATCGCGACGCGGCGCCCAGCCTTCGTCTTCGCTGGCGTAACGTCCGGCATTCAAACCGGCCAGCAGCCCCTGCGCACCGGCTTCTTCGTAACCGGTGGTGCCGTTAATCTGACCGGCAAAGAACAGGCCCTGAATAAATTTGCTTTCCAGCGTCGGCTTCAAATCGCGCGGATCGAAGAAATCATACTCAATAGCGTAACCCGGACGAATAATGCGGGCATTTTGCATCCCTTCCATCGAGCGGACGATCTGCATCTGTACGTCGAACGGCAGACTGGTGGAAATACCGTTCGGGTAGATTTCGTTGCTGGTCAGCCCTTCCGGCTCGAGGAAGATCTGGTGTGCGTTGCGATCGGCAAAGCGCATCACTTTATCTTCGATCGACGGACAGTAACGTGGGCCGATCCCTTCGATGATCCCGGCGTACATCGGGCTGCGATCGAGGTTGCTGCGGATCACGTCATGGGTTTTTTCATTGGTATGGGTGATATAGCACGGCACCTGACGCGGATGCTGGTCGGCATTTCCCATAAACGAAAATACCGGCGTCGGCGTGTCGCCGTGCTGTTCGGCCAGCACGCTGAAATCAATGGTGCGGGCGTCAATGCGCGGCGGAGTGCCGGTTTTCAGACGGTCAACCCGCAGCGGCAGTTCACGCAGACGCTGCGACAGTGAAATGGCAGGCGGATCGCCGGCACGGCCGCCGCTGTAGTTTTCCAGGCCGATATGAATTTTGCCGTCGAGGAATGTCCCCACGGTGAGCACCACTGCTTTAGCGCGGAACTTCAGCCCCATTTGCGTAACGGCGCCGACAACGTGATCGTTCTCAACGATAAGATCTTCTACCGGCTGCTGGAAGATCATCAGGTTGGGCTGGCTCTCCAAGGCAGTGCGTACGGCCTGGCGATAGAGCACGCGGTCGGCCTGGGCGCGGGTAGCGCGTACCGCAGGGCCTTTGCTGGCGTTTAGTATCCTAAACTGAATGCCGGCATGGTCGATCGCCGTAGCCATCAGGCCGCCCAGTGCATCAATTTCCTTAACCAGATGCCCTTTACCAATACCGCCGATCGCCGGGTTGCAAGACATTTGCCCCAGCGTATCAATATTGTGCGTCAGTAATAAGGTTTGACGCCCCATTCTTGCCGCGGCCATTGCCGCTTCGGTGCCGGCATGGCCGCCGCCGATGATAATGACGTCAAACTGCTCTGGATAAAACATGGAACTGCACCTCGCCGTATTGCGAACGATCGTTGTTTGCCCTGGGGTGGGGGATTCTACTCAAGTTTAGACGATCGACCAAGCGGTACGGATCGTCAGGTAATTAAAAGAAGATCTTTTTATTTAAAGATCTCTTTATTAGATCTCTTATTAGGATCGCGATCCTCTGTGGATAACCGCGTATTCACGATAGAGATCATGAAATTAGGAAGGATCGTTTACTGTGAATGATCGGTGATCCTGACGCTGATAAGCTGGGATCTAAATGGCTAGTTATGCACAGGACAAAAAGCATACGGCAGTTGTTATTTGGATAACTACCGCTTTTACCCTGCTTTTAAGCTTAGTTATACACAATCGTTCGCACGATCTTTGAACGAATCAGAGTAAATTAACCCAACTTTTCAGCCATTCTTCCGCCGGATCTTCCGGAATGTCGTGCTGCGTCACGTCGATCTCCAGGCGATCGCCGATCCTTTTTGCGCCACGAGCCTGTAACAGATCGTCGATCTGTTTGATCGCGCCGCAGAAGGTATCGTATTCCGAACTACCTAGACCGACTGCGCCGAACTGCACCTCGGATAAATCAGGCTGGCGTTCGGAGATCTCATCCCACAGCGGTTGCAGATTATCCGGCAGTTCGCCGGCGCCGTGGGTGGAGGTGACCACCAGCCAGCGTCCGGACTGCGTCAGTTCATCCAGTTCAGGCCCGTGCAGCATCTCGGTGGAAAAACCGGCGTCTTCCAGTTTTTCGGCCAGATGTTCCGCCACATATTCAGCACTGCCAAGCGTACTGCCGCTGATCAGAGTAATGTCTGCCATGAATGAATGATCTCAACCTGCTGCAAAGAGGCTGCATTGTACGCTGTGAATCGCCAGGGATCTACCTGTGGATAATATGGGTATAGTAAAAATCCGTCACGGGACGATGGTGCGCATAATGGGGTTCTGCAGCGAGATCAGCGTTTCCGTCGACTGAATTTCGTCAATCGTTTGGATCTTGTTGATAAGTACCTGTTGCAGCGCATCGATCGAGCGGCACATCACCTTGATAAACACGCTGTAATGGCCGGTGGTGTAGTAGGCCTCGACCACTTCTTCCAGGCTTTCCAGTTTGCTCAGGGCGGAAGGGTAGTCTTTGGCGCTCTTTAATATGATGCCGATAAAGCAGCAGACGTCGTAGCCCAGCTGTTTGGGGTTCACATCGACCCGGGCGCCGGTAATGATGCCGGCCTGTTTCATCTTCTCGACGCGTACGTGAATGGTCCCCGGGCTGACGGCAAAGGTTTTTGCCAGTTCGGCATAAGGCGTACGCGCGTTAGCCATCAGCGCGTTGAGAATGCCGCGATCGAGATTATCGATCTGATAAATTTCCGCCATTTTATCCCCCATAAATTATGGTTTATTGAATTATCACCGCTTAAAAATGAACGATTAAAAGTCAAAGCGCAATATTGTTTGATGGATATTGAATTGAGGCGCTGTTGTGTTGCTTAATCATCAGCAACAGAGACAGGATTTAAGAGATACGGCAATGAAAAAACAGTTTATCCAAAAACAACAACAAATCAGCTTCGTAAAATCGTTCTTCTCCCGCCAGCTGGAGCAGCGGCTGGGTCTGATTGAGGTTCAGGCGCCTATTCTCAGCCGCCTGGGCGACGGTACGCAGGATAACCTGTCCGGCAGCGAAAAAGCGGTGCAGGTCAAGGTGAAAACCCTGCCGGACGCGACGTTTGAAGTGGTGCATTCCCTGGCTAAATGGAAACGGAAAACTCTGGGCGCCCATGATTTCAGCGCCGGTGAGGGCCTGTATACCCATATGAAGGCACTGCGCCCGGATGAAGATCGCCTGAGCGCCATCCACTCGGTGTATGTCGACCAGTGGGACTGGGAGCGGGTGATGGGGGATGGCGAACGCAACCTGGATCACCTGAAAAGCACCGTACGCAGCCTCTATAGCGCTATCAAGGAAACGGAAGCGGCGGTCAGTCGCGAATATGGGCTGGCGCCGTTCCTGCCGGAACAGATTCACTTCGTGCACAGCGAAGCGTTGCTGCAGCGTTTCCCCGAACTGGACGCTAAAGGGCGTGAGCGGGCGATTGCCAAAGAGCTGGGCGCGGTATTCCTGATCGGCATCGGCGGCAAGCTGTCGCATGGCCGCTCTCACGACGTGCGTGCGCCGGATTATGATGACTGGAGCACCACCAGCTTTGAAGGACTGTCCGGCCTCAACGGCGATATTCTGGTGTGGAACCCGGTGCTGGAAGACGCGTTCGAGCTATCTTCAATGGGGATCCGCGTTGACGCCGCCGCATTGCAGCGCCAGCTGGCCCTGACGGAAGATGAAGATCGCCTGCAGCTGGAGTGGCATCAGTCGCTGCTGAAAGGTGAAATGCCGCAGACCATCGGCGGTGGTATTGGTCAGTCGCGCCTGGTGATGCTGCTGCTGCAACTGTCGCATATCGGTCAGGTGCAGTGCGGCGTATGGTCGCCGGAAGTGCGTGAAAGCGTGGAAGGCCTGCTGTAACGCCAGGTTAGCGCCGCCAGCGGCGCATTAAGCGGCTTTTTAGCCCGGTATCAAAGCGCCAGATATGGTCGAAGATGCGCATGATGCCGGGTTTGCCGTAGGCGGACATTGCCACCGCATGAAAACGCTGCTGATGGCTCTGCTGCTGCTGTTTCACCTTTTTAATCACTTCGTCCGGCAGCCGCTGGGCAATAAAGTCGGAAATAATCACCGCGTCGGCGTCGAACCAGCCGCTCTCCGCCATTTTCCCCACCGTTGCGCTCAGGCAGGCCGCCAGATCGGTGCCGCCGCGGAAATGCTGGCCGAGAAAGCGCACCGCCTGTTCAATACCGCTGGCGGCGGTCAGTTCATAATGGACGATCTGGTTGGCGAACAGCATGATGTAGCAGCGGCGGTTATCCGCCAGCGCAATGCGCAGCAGCGCCAGACAAAACGCCTTGGCGCACTGTTCGTTGAAGCCGCCCATTGAGCCGGAGGTATCAACACAGACAATAAACGGCCCGCGCGGCTGTTGATCCTGCTGCTGATAAGTGACCTGGCGGATCATCAGCTTCTCCTGCCAGGAATCCCCCTGCAAACGGTAGCTCAGTAGCTGTTTTTCCAGCAGGCGGCGGTAAAACTCAAACTCCAGTTCCTCAATGCCGAGCGTCGCCAGCTCCGGCGGCAGCAGGCGTAAAATATCATCGCTTTGATGCACGCCGTTCACCTCTTCCGGCAGTGTGGCGGGCACCCGCACCATGACGTGGTACGGCTCCGGCTGCGCATCCTGCTGCTGAATGGCTTTTGCCTCGTAGCTGCGTCCCAACTGCTGGGCCAGTTTCTTCAATTCGGGCTGGGTTTGCAGAAAGTTGCCGTATTCCACCAGCCGCTGATAGTCGCCGCGCTGCAACTGCCCTTTGCTCATATCCCACAGCCGGCCGGCGGCGGTATCGTTCTCCGCCAGCACCGGCTCCAGCGCGCCGCTCAGCGCCAGGCGCTCCTGCAGTTCCGCCATCAGCTGTTCGCGCTCCTGTTCCAGCAGTTGGTGGTGCAGCATGGTGGCCTGCAGCGTCAGGCTGATGCGCCAACGCTGCAAAAATAGGGTCTGGAAGCTGTCATCCAGCGGATGATTGGGCAGATCGGCGGCGTCCACCAGCTTGCGCGCCTGTTCATAGAAGGGGGAAACCAACTGGCGCAGCAGTTCCAGGGTATCGTTGAGGTTTTGATAAAACTGCGCGTTGCTTTCCAATTGGCACTGTTGGTAACGATAGAATTCCTGCGCCAGCGCCGGCGGGACCATTGCCTCATGGATCCGCTGCTTTAGTTGCAGCTTCCAGCGCGGCAGATCGCGATCCAGCGCGCGGCGCAGCGCCGGGAATTTCCTGAAGAACGCGGACAGATGCGGCGCAGCCAGCATGGCGACGATCATATCTTCGATCAGCTCGCCTTCAGTAATGGCCAGCAGCAGGTTGAGCGTCTCCAGGTTCAGCACGGTTACTGGCCCTGCATTTGCTGTTGCTGCTGTTTAATTTGCTCCGCTACCTGCAGCAGGCTGGCTTCTATCTTGGCCAGGCCGGCGGCCGGGGTGAACAGGCAGGGCTGATGCTGGCTGAATAACCGCCGCTGTTCCGCCAGCCGCTGCATCAGCGTATCCAGTTCCTCCAGCAGTTCCGGCGGCGTGGCGCTGGTCTGTTTGCCCGGCAGCGCCAGCAGCGATGGCTGGCGGCTGACGTCCAGCACGGTCAGGTGCTGCTGCTCATCCACCTCTAAATCAATCTGCTGCGCGAAACCAATGCCGTTGAGCTTGGCGCGCACCTCGCCGCCTTTTTGCAGCCAGCTTTCCAGCGTGCTGCTGTCGATACTCAAATGGTTAACCTGAATATCATGCAGCTGCAGCGGCTTTTGCAGCAACAGCGTCAGCGTGCCGCTGCCGAGTGATTCACCCAGCGCGTATTGCGGTTTACGGCTGAACATGCCGCCTTTTTTCACCAGGCTGATGGCCCGGCGATCGCTTTGCTGTTGTTGGTGCTGCATCCAGCGGGTATGCAACTGCTGCAGCTGGAGCAGCAACGTCTGTTGCTGATAGGCCTGCTCGCTCAGCAGTTGGTCAATTTGTTGCTGCATCAGCTTCATGGAGGCCAGATCGTGCCACAGGCAGTCTTTCAGCAGCATCAGATCGATCGGGGCAATGGCTTCGCGGCCGCTGAAGAAGGCGCAGGCCTGCAGTAAGCGCAGCGCTTTTTTCCAGCGTCGGTCGGAAACATAGGGCGCCTGTTCAAGCGCATCCAGCCGCTGGCGCAGCAGGAATATCAGTTCAAAGCAGTTCTCCGGCAGCTGAATTTTATCGATCTGCGCCTGCCATTGCCGGAACTCCTCATCGCTGACGCTCAGTGCTTCCGGCACCGGGTTTTGGTTTTCACTTTGCCGGTTGGTCAGCAGCGAGCGGAAGTTCTGCTTATCCTGCACCTTGTCCAGCCACAGACGGATCAGCATGCGGTCATACAGTGCCTCCAGGCTATTGTCGGCCTCCGGCAGTTCATTCGAGGCGGCGACCAGCAGGCGCAGCGGTATCGGCTTTTCGCTGTTGCCGTTGCGGAAGCGGCGTTCGTTAATCGCGGTCAGCAAGGTATTGAGAATGGCGGGGCCAGCCTTCCAGATTTCATCGAGGAACACGATTTCCGCTTCCGGCAGGTAGCCGTCGGTCAGGCGCTGGTAGCGCCCTTCGTCTTTGAGCGCCTGAATGGAGAGCGGGCCGAATACTTCCTCCGGCGTGGAGAAGCGGGTCATCAGGTATTCAAAGGAGCGGGCATGGCGGAAGGCGAATTTGAGGCGGCGGGCGATCAGACTTTTTGCAATACCCGGCGGCCCGAGCAGAAATACGCTTTCGCCGCTTAACGCCGCCAGCAGGCAGAGCCGGATGGCTTCCTGACGTTCATAAAGGCCGCTCTCAAGCGCGCTGCTGAGCCGGGAAATTCGTTCTGCCAGTAGTGATGAAGACGCCATAAGATTTTTCGCGTTGTCCGAGATAAATTAGCCAATCTTGTCCGAATGGGCGATGATAAACCACCATCATTTTTAATGGTATAGCTGGTTGATTAGCCAAAACTTTCTATTATCAAATGTATTGTTTGCTCACACTTTGTCGTTTTTCTGAGACATTTTATAGAGTAGGCAACCTAAGGAATTCGTGCATACTGTGCGGTTTTTAGTGGACGTAATGGATCTTGGAGCCCGTCTTGGCGGATGCAGCGCTAACGGTTGTTCTAATCAAGAAAACGAATTATGAGCACAGAACGTAAGCAGTCCCTGGCGGCGGTAACCTTGGCGGCTATCGGCGTGGTGTATGGCGATATTGGCACCAGCCCGCTTTATACCCTGAGAGAGTGTTTTTCAGGTCATTATGGTTTTGATGTCCGGCCCGATGTGGTGTTTGGCTTCCTGTCGCTGATTTTCTGGATGCTGGTCATTATTGTCTCGCTGAAATACCTCACCTACGTAATGCGGGCGGACAACGCCGGTGAAGGCGGTATCTTGACGCTGATGTCGCTGGCCGGGCGCAATACCTCGGCGCGCGCCACGGCGGTGCTGGTGATACTCGGCCTGATTGGCGGCAGCTTCTTTTACGGCGAGGTGGTGATCACCCCGGCGATCTCGGTGATGTCAGCGATCGAAGGTCTGGAAATCGCCGCGCCGGCGCTGGATCCCTATATTGTTCCGCTGGCGATTCTGGTGCTGACGCTGCTGTTTATTATTCAAAAGCACGGTACCGGCAGCGTGGGCAAACTGTTTGCTCCGGTAATGCTGATCTGGTTCCTGACCCTGGCGCTGCTCGGCGTGCGCAGCATCATCGATAACCCGGAGGTGCTGCAGGCGCTGAACCCGAAATGGGCGCTGAACTTCTTCTTCGAATATAAGAAAGTGTCGTTCTTTGCCCTGGGGGCGGTGGTGCTGTCGATTACCGGCGTTGAGGCGCTGTACGCCGATATGGGCCACTTCGGTAAATTCCCTATTCGTCTGGCCTGGTTCACCGTGGTGTTGCCGTCGCTGGTGCTGAACTATTTTGGCCAGGGCGCGCTGCTGTTAAAGAACCCGGAAGCGATCAAAAACCCGTTCTTTCTGCTGGCGCCGGACTGGGCGCTGATTCCTCTGCTGATTTTGGCCACGCTGGCGACGGTGATCGCCTCGCAGGCGGTGATCTCCGGCGTCTTCTCCTTAACCCGTCAGGCGGTGCGTCTGGGCTATCTGCCGCCGATGCGCATTATCCATACCTCGGAAATGGAGTCCGGCCAAATCTATATCCCGGTGATTAACTGGCTGCTGTATATCTCGGTGGTGCTGGTGATCGTCAGCTTTGAACATTCGAGCAATCTGGCTGCGGCCTACGGCATTGCGGTAACCGGCACCATGGTGCTGACCAGCATTCTGGTGACCTCGGTGGCGATTAAAAACTGGCACCTGAATCGCTTCCTGGCGGTGGGCATATTGATAGCTCTGTTGTTGATTGATGTGCCGATGTTCTCTGCCAACGCGCTGAAGCTGTTCTCCGGCGGCTGGTTGCCGCTGACCATCGGCTTGATGATGTTTATCGTCATGACCACCTGGAAGAGCGAACGTTTTCGCCTGCTGCGCCGTATGCATGAGCACGGCAACTCCCTGGAGGCGCTGATCGCCTCGCTGGAGAAATCGCCGCCGGTGCGGGTGCCGGGCACCGCGGTGTTTATGTCGCGCGCCACCAACGTGATCCCGTTTGCGCTGCTGCACAACCTCAAACATAACAAGGTGCTGCATGAGCGCGTGGTGCTGCTGACGCTGCGTACCGAAGATGCGCCGTACGTCCATAATGTCCGGCGGGTCACCATTGAGCAGCTGTCGCCGACCTTCTGGCGCGTGGTCGCCAGCTACGGCTGGCGAGAAACGCCGAATGTCGAGGAGGTGTTCCACCGCTGCGGCCTGGAGGGTTTGCCGTGCCGTATGATGGAAACCTCGTTCTTTATGTCGCATGAATCGCTGCTGTTGAGCAAACGGCCGTGGTATCTGTTCTTGCGCGGTAAGCTGTTTATTGCGCTCAGCCGTAATGCGCTGCGGGCGCCGGATCAGTTTGAAATTCCGCCGAACCGGGTTATCGAGCTGGGAACGCAGGTCGAAATATAAGGTTCCGTTATCTCTTCTCTCGGGGGCGTCGCATGCGGCGCCCCTTCTTTTTTACCTGCGTTGCCGCGCTGATATCGAAACGTTTCGATAGCGATCACATTTCCACGCTATGTCGGTTGCCTTCCTTTGTTGTTTTTTTACACTCCACGACAAGCGAAACGTTTCGCTGGTAAAGAATAAGTGGAGCGAAAGAAATGAAAAAAGGCGTGCTGCTTAATGCCGACATCTCCGCGGCGGTTTCCCGTCTCGGCCATACCGACCAGCTCACCCTGTGTGACGCCGGTTTGCCGATCCCGGCCGGCGTTGAGCGTATCGATGTGGCGCTGATGGCCGGCGTGCCGACTTTTTTACAGCTGTTTACTGCGGTCACGCAGGAAATGCAGGTGGAAAGCGCCATGTTGGCCGAAGAGCTCGTCACGCAAAACCCCTCGCTCCATAGCGCTCTGTTGGCGCAACTGACGCAGTTGGGGCAGCAGCAGGGAAATACCATCAGCGTGCGCTATATCAGCCACGGCGATTTCAAAGCGCAAATCGGGCACAGCCGGGCGGTGATTCGCAGCGGGGAATGTTCGCCCTATGCGAACATTATCCTGTGCGCCGGCGTAACTTTCTGAGGTATTTATGCAACCTTTATTGCAACTGACCGGGATAGATAAGGCGTTTCCCGGCGTGAAGGCGCTGTCCGGGGCGGCGCTCAGCGTGTACCCCGGCAGGGTGATGGCGCTGGTGGGCGAAAACGGCGCCGGCAAATCCACCATGATGAAAGTGTTGACCGGCATCTACAGCAAAGATGCCGGCAGCGTGCGTTTCCTCGGTAAAGAGGTGGCGTTTCACGGGCCGAAAGCGTCACAGGATGCGGGCATCGGCATTATTCATCAGGAGCTGAACCTGATCCCGCAGTTGACCATTGCGGAAAACATCTTTCTCGGCCGCGAATTCGTTAACCGCTTTGGCCGTATCGACTGGAAACGCATGTACGCCGAGGCTGACAAGTTGCTTCAGCGTCTTAATCTGCGTTACAGCAGCCACCGTCTGGTGGGGGAACTGTCGATTGGCGATCAGCAGATGGTGGAAATCGCCAAGGTGCTGAGCTTTGAGTCGCAGGTGATCATTATGGATGAGCCTACCGACGCGCTGACCGATACCGAGACCGCCTCCTTATTTAAGGTGATCAATGAACTGAAAGCGGCAGGCTGCGGTATTGTGTATATCTCGCACCGGATGAAAGAGATTTTCGAGGTCTGTGATGACGTTACCATCTTCCGCGACGGCCAGTTTATCGCCGAGCGGCCGGTGAATGAGCTGCAGGAAGAGCGGCTGATTGAAATGATGGTTGGCCGTAAACTGGAAGATCAATACCCGAGGCTGAACCTGCCGCGCGGCAACAAAAGGCTGGAAGTCAGCCAGTTGTCTGGCCCCGGCGTGCATGATGTCAGTTTCACCCTGTATCGCGGCGAAATTCTTGGCGTTGCCGGGCTGATGGGCGCCGGCCGTACCGAATTAATGAAAATCCTCTACGGCGCGGCGACGCGCAAGAGCGGCAGCGTGCGGCTGGACGGCCGCGAAGTGTTGTGCCGTTCGCCGCAGGACGGGCTGGCAAACGGCATCGTTTATATTTCCGAAGACCGCAAGCGCGACGGCCTGGTGCTCGGCATGTCGGTCAAAGAAAACATGTCATTGACCGCGCTGCGCTATTTCAGCCGCACCGGTGGCAGCCTGAAACAGGCTGAGGAACGGCAGGCGGTAGGGGATTTTATTCGCCTGTTTAACATCAAAACCCCGTCAATGGAGCAGCCGATTGGCCTGCTTTCCGGCGGCAATCAGCAGAAGGTGGCGATTGCCCGCGGGCTGATGACGCGGCCTAAGGTACTGATCCTTGATGAACCAACGCGCGGCGTCGACGTCGGGGCGAAAAAAGAGATTTACCAGCTTATCAACCAGTTCAAGCAAGAAGGGCTCAGCATCATTCTGGTGTCTTCGGAGATGCCGGAAGTGTTAGGGATGAGCGATCGCGTACTGGTGATGCATGAAGGCCACATCAGCGGTGAGTTCCCGATTGAGCAGGCCACTCAGGAAGCGTTGATGGCCGCGGCCGTCGGCAAGCAATACGGCGCAAAGCAGGAGTAATTAACTATGAGTTCTCAGACTATCGCAACCAAGCGCTGGTTCAGTAAAGAATGGCTGTTGGAACAGAAGTCGCTGATTGCGCTGCTGGTGCTGATCGCCGTGGTGTCGTCCATGAGCCCGAACTTTTTCACGCTCAATAACCTGTTTAACATTCTGCAGCAGACCTCGGTCAACGCCATCATGGCGGTAGGGATGACGCTGGTGATCCTGACCTCCGGCATCGATCTGTCGGTGGGATCGCTGCTGGCGCTAACCGGCGCGGTGGCGGCCTCGATCGTCGGCCTGGAAGTCAACGCGCTGGTGGCGGTTGCTGCGGCGCTGGCGCTGGGGGCCGCGGTCGGCGCCTGTACCGGCGTTATCGTCGCCAAAGGTAAGGTGCAGGCGTTTATCGCCACTTTGGTGATGATGCTGCTGCTGCGCGGCGTCACCATGGTTTACACCAACGGCAGCCCGGTGAATACCGGCTTTACCGATGTGGCCGACGCGTTTGGCTGGTTCGGCATCGGCCGTCCGCTGGGCGTGCCTACGCCGATCTGGATTATGGCGATGGTGTTTATTGCCGTCTGGTACATACTGCAACATACCCGTCTGGGCCGCTACATCTACGCGCTGGGAGGCAATGAAGCGGCGACGCGCCTGTCCGGTATCAGCGTAGATCGGGTCAAAATCATCGTGTATTCACTGTGTGGCCTGCTGGCGGCGCTGGCCGGGGTGATTGAAGTTGCACGCCTGTCTTCGGCGCAGCCTACCGCCGGCACCGGTTATGAACTGGACGCCATCGCCGCCGTAGTACTGGGCGGCACCAGCCTGGCCGGCGGCAAGGGGCGTATCGTCGGCACCCTGATCGGCGCGCTGATCCTCGGCTTCCTGAATAACGGACTGAATCTGCTGGGTGTTTCTTCCTACTACCAAATGATCGTCAAGGCGGTGGTGATACTGCTGGCGGTACTGGTAGACAATAAAAGCAACAAGTAACCTCCCCTACAGGAATAATGACCATGAAAATGAAAAAAGTAACGATGCTGGTTTCCGCGGTGGCGCTCAGCGCTACCCTGAGCGCCAATGCGTTGGCGAAAGACACCATCGCGCTGGTGGTCTCCACGCTGAATAACCCGTTCTTCGTGTCGATGAAGGATGGCGCGCAGCAGGAAGCCAACAAGCTGGGTTATAAGCTGGTGGTGCTGGATTCGCAGAATAACCCGGCGAAAGAGTTGGCCAATGTGCAGGATCTGATGGTGCAGAATCCAAAAATGCTGTTGATCAACCCGACGGATTCCGATGCGGTCGGTAATGCGATTAAAATGGCCAACCAGGCGAAAATTCCGGTCATTACGCTGGATCGCGTGGCGTCCAAAGGCGAGGTGGTCAGCCATATCGCGTCCGATAACCGCGTCGGCGGTAAAATGGCCGGCGACTTTATTGCCGACAAAGTCGGTGCGGACGCCAAAGTGATCCAGCTGGAGGGCATTGCCGGCACTTCTGCCGCCCGTGAGCGCGGTGAAGGCTTCAAACAGTCGCAGGCGCAGCACAAGTTTAAGCTGCTGGGCAGCCAACCAGCGGATTTCGACCGCACCAAGGGGCTGAACGTGATGCAGAACCTGCTGACGGCGCACCCGGACGTGCAGGCGGTGTTCGCTCAGAACGATGAAATGGCGCTGGGCGCACTGCGCGCGCTGCAAACCGCCGGGAAAAGCGACGTAATCGTCGTCGGCTTTGACGGCACCGCCGACGGCGTTAAAGCAGTTGAGAGCGGTAAGCTGGCGGCAACGGTGGCGCAGCGTCCCGATCAAATCGGCGTTATCGGCGTAGAAACCGCGGATAAAGTGCTGAAAGGCGAAAAAGTGGCGGCAACCATTCCGGTTGATTTGAAACTGGTCACCCAATAAGAGTCATACCCGCGCCATCGGAACAGACGTGCCGATGGCGTGCAGTTAAAGGAATCCATGCGATGGAAACAGGAAAACTGGTGGTGCTGGGCAGCATCAATGCCGACCATATCCTTAATATTGAGCAATTTCCCCGCCCGGGCGAAACGGTGATCGGGAAACAGTATAAGGTGGCGTTCGGCGGCAAAGGGGCTAACCAGGCGGTGGCCGCTGGCCGCAGCGGCGCCGATATTGCCTTTATTGCCTGCGTGGGCGCCGACGACGTTGGCGAACGGGTTCGCCGGCAACTGGCGACCGATCGCGTTGATACGCAATCCATCGAAGCCGTTGAAAACTGCACCACCGGCGTGGCGCTTATCTTCGTCAATGGCGAAGGTGAAAACGTGATCGGCATTGATGCCGGAGCCAATGCGGCATTGACGCCGGACTATCTGGCGAGCTATCAGCAGCGGGTGATCGATGCCGATGCCGTGCTGATGCAGCTTGAATCACCGCTCGATACGGTGATCGCCGCTGCGCGCCTGGCCAAACAGCATCAGACGCGGGTGATCCTCAATCCGGCGCCGGCGCGTGAACTGCCGGACGAGCTGCTGGCGATGCTGGATATGATCACGCCCAATGAAACCGAAGCCGAGCGTCTGACCGGTATTGCGGTGGGCAATGAACAGGATGCCGCGCGTGCGGCACAGGCGCTGCATCAAAAAGGCATTGATACGGTGCTGATTACACTCGGCAGCCGCGGCGTGTGGTTGAGCGAACGCGGTGAGGGCAAATTGGTACCGGCCTTTAAGGTTGAGGCGGTTGACACCATCGCCGCCGGCGATACCTTTAACGGCGCGCTGCTGACGGCGCTGCTGGAAGGTAAAACGATGCTGGAGGCCGTACGTTTCGGCCATGCCGCCGCGGCGATCGCCGTCACGCGTCCGGGTGCGCAGCCTTCCGTGCCCTGGCGTGAAGAGATAGACGCCTTTTTGCAACGGCAGGAGTAAGTTTTTGGCCACCATGAAAGATGTCGCCCGTTTGGCGGGCGTATCAACCTCAACCGTGTCGCACGTCATTAATAACAACCGTTTTGTCAGCGATGCGGTGCGAGACAAAGTGATGGCGGCGGTTGAGCAGCTGAACTATGCGCCTTCGGCGCTGGCGCGCAGCCTGAAGCTCAAACAGACGCATACCATCGGTATGCTGGTGACCGCCAGCAATAACCCGTTTTACGCCGAAGTGGTGCGCGGCGTGGAACGCAGCTGTTACGAACGTGGCTATAGCCTGATTCTGTGTAACACCGAGGAAGATGCGGCGCGGATGAACCGCAGCATGGAAACGCTGTTGCAAAAACGCGTCGACGGCCTGCTGGTCATGTGCACCGAAAACCATCGGCCGTCGCCGGCGAACCTGAGCCGTTATCCGTCACTGCCCATTGTGATGATGGACTGGGCGCCTTTTGAAGGGGCGAATGACATTATTCAGGACAACTCGCTGCTCGGTGGTGAAATGGCTACGCAACATCTGATCGCCCGCGGCTACCGGCAGATTGCCTGCATTGCCGGGCCGCAGGATAAAACCACCGCGCGCAACCGTCTGGAAGGTTACCGCCGCGCGATGCGGCAGGCGGGGTTGCCGGTCCCAGCGGGCTATGAAGTGCATTGTGACTTTGAGTTTGAAGGTGGCGTTCGCGCCATGCAGCAACTGCTTGCCTTGCCGGCACCGCCGCATGCGGTGTTTGCCGGTAATGACGCGGTGGCGGTCGGCGTGTATCAGGCGCTGTTCCAGGCCGGGCTGCGCGTGCCGCAGGATATGGCGGTGATGGGGTATGACGATATAGAACTGGCGAAATATCTGGCGCCGCCGTTAAGCACCATTCATCAGCCGAAAGACTCTCTGGGAGAGCTGGCGATCGATGCGTTGATCAATCGCCTGCAGAACCCACAGCGTGCGGCACAGGTGATGGTGTTGACCCCGGAGCTGGTGGAGCGCGCCTCGGTCGGCCAACTCAACTGACTTTGGCGCGTTTCTCCTTGCCGGTGATCAAATTGCGACCGTCTTTTTTGCGCAGCAGCATAAAGACCAGCGCGGAGACGGCGCTGACGATACCCATGGTAATAAAGGTATAGTGGAAGTGGTCGATAATGGTGCCCAGCGACAGTGAATCATAAAAGCGCAACACCGCCGCGCTGACTGCCACGCCGAAACTGATGGAAAGCTGCTGGGTTACCGCCAGCACGCTGTTGCCTGAGCTGGCGTTGGCGTCGCTAAGATCGCCCAGGCTGATGGTATTCATCGCCGTAAACTGGGTCGACATCGCCATCCCCAGTAAAAATAGCGGAATAATCAGCAGCCACAGCGGCATCCCCGGACTTTGCAGCGCAAACTGCGCAATCAACACGCCGATAATCACCGTAACGCCAACCAGCGTACTGCGGTAACCGAACCAGCGCAGCACCTGAGACACGGTCGATTTAGCCAGCAGCGAGCCGATGGCGGTCGGCGCCATCATACAGCCGGCAATAATCGCCGAGTAACCGAAGCCAACCTGCAGCATCAGCGGCATCAAAAAGGGAATACAGCCGGTGCCAAGGCGTGAGGCTACGTTGCCGGCAATGCCGACAGAGAATGTGCGTGTCTTGAATAAGTCCAGGCCAATCAACGGCTGCGTACGACGACGGGCATGGGCGATATAGCCTGCCAGCATCACAAACCCGCCTAAAAATACGCCCAGCGAGATATAACTGGCCAGCACGCGTTCGCCGAACAGCTCCAGGCCGGTGGATATCATCACCAGACTTAAACCGAACAGCATAAAGCCGAGGAAATCAAACGGCCGTTTTGGCGTGGTGAAATCCGGCATATATTTGCGCGCATAAAAAATGCCGAGCAGGCCGATAGGGATATTAATCAGGAAAATCCAGTGCCAGGTGGCGTAGGTCACCAGCCAGCCGCCGAGCATCGGGCCGAGGATCGGCCCCACCAGACCGGGCATGGTGACAAAATTGAGTACCGGCAATAGTTGGCTGCGCGGATAGGCGCGCAGTAGCGCCAACCGCGCCACCGGCATCATCATCGCTCCGCCGACGCCCTGAATAACGCGGGACATGACCAGGAAACTAAGGCTGGGAGAGAGCGCACACAATAATGATCCCAGCGTAAACAGCGAAACGGCGAAGATAAACACCCGCCGCGTGCCGAAGCGGTCGGCCAGCCAGCCGCTCACCGGAATAAGCATGGCGACGGTCAGGGTATAGCTGATGACCGCCGACTGCATGGCCAGCGGCGAACGTTCCAGACTATGGGCGATCGCCGGTAAGGCTGTGTTGAGAATGGTGGCGTCCAGCGCCTGCATAAAGAACGCCATAGCGGCGATCCAAGGCAACCCTGCCATACTGCGTGCGTTTTTCGTCATTATTTTCCTGCTTAATCCTGGGTAAATCCCTTCTTCTATATAGAAGAAGGATTTTTTTCGCCTAACAGAGTCTGGCATGCCTTAAAGGCGGCCTGGGCGTCTTTGACCAGGATGGCGTCGACAATATCCTGGTGTTGCTGCAGCTTGATCACCTCATTATTGGTTATCGCCCTGAAATAGCTCTGGTATACGGAACTGAACAGATTAGAGAACGAGATCAGGAAAGGGTTGCCGCTGGAAGCGTAAATCAGCTGGTGGTATTGCGTGTCCACCTGTATCCAGCGTTCGCGGTCAAAATCATCGTGCAGGGCGCGCATTTCCGCCATCAGCGCCGTCAACTGCGCTCTTTGTTCACCGTCAGCCTGTATGGCGGCCAGTGAACAGGCCTGCGGCTCCAGCGACGTACGCAGAATAAGGAAGTGCTGCATGACCTGATCGAAGTTTTCCCGCGTCATCCACCAGGTCAGCAGCTCCTGGTCGAGGAAGTTCCAATGATTTTGCGGCATCACCCGCGTCCCGATACGCGGTCGCGGCAGCAGCATGCCTTTGGCCGCCAATATTTTTACCGCTTCCCGTACGGCGGTGCGGCTGACGCCAAATGTTTCTCCCAGCTCCATTTCACCGGGCAGAATGCTGCCCGCTTTAAATTCGCCGGCCAGAATCTGTTGGCCGAGTTTTTCTGCCAGTAAATAAGAAAGATTGCGTTGTGCGGCCTGTTGTTGAGCATTTAATTGCATGGCTGCGGGTCCTTGGCTTACGTCGTTACTCTTATTTTACTCTACTGAGCGCGGGGTTTTATGGCTGTTTGTCGGAAAAAGTGATGTAAAAATGCGCTTTTTAGCCCCTTTTGCTGAAAAATAACGCAGTTGAAAAGTTTTTTGAAATTAGGGGTTGCGGCGTTCTGAGAACTCCCTATAATGCGCCTCCACTGACCGGGAACAACGACTGACAAGCCGCCGGGTCAGCGAGAAGAAAGCGAAATAAACGCTTGACTCTCCGGGTGAAAAGCGTAGTATACGCAGCCCGCGCCGATGAGAATTATCTCCGGCGATGCTCTTTAACAATTTATCAGACAATCTGTGTGGGCACTCACAAGACGATATCCAGCATCCTCGGATGCAAAAAAATATCAAGTCTTGAAGAGTGACTAACTGAAGTAAAATTCATGCAGTAAATCTTTGAGCAACAGCTATTAACTTAGCGAATCAAGCTTTTAATTGAAGAGTTTGATCATGGCTCAGATTGAACGCTGGCGGCAGGCCTAACACATGCAAGTCGAGCGGCAGCGGAAAGTAGCTTGCTACTTTGCCGGCGAGCGGCGGACGGGTGAGTAATGTCTGGGAAACTGCCCGATGGAGGGGGATAACCACTGGAAACGGTGGCTAATACCGCATAACGTCTTCGGACCAAAGTGGGGGACCTTCGGGCCTCACACCATCGGATGTGCCCAGATGGGATTAGCTAGTAGGTGGGGTAATGGCTCACCTAGGCGACGATCCCTAGCTGGTCTGAGAGGATGACCAGCCACACTGGAACTGAGACACGGTCCAGACTCCTACGGGAGGCAGCAGTGGGGAATATTGCACAATGGGCGCAAGCCTGATGCAGCCATGCCGCGTGTGTGAAGAAGGCCTTCGGGTTGTAAAGCACTTTCAGCGAGGAGGAAGGGTAGTGTCTTAATACGGCATTACATTGACGTTACTCGCAGAAGAAGCACCGGCTAACTCCGTGCCAGCAGCCGCGGTAATACGGAGGGTGCAAGCGTTAATCGGAATTACTGGGCGTAAAGCGCACGCAGGCGGTTTGTTAAGTCAGATGTGAAATCCCCGAGCTTAACTTGGGAACTGCATTTGAAACTGGCAGACTAGAGTCTCGTAGAGGGGGGTAGAATTCCAGGTGTAGCGGTGAAATGCGTAGAGATCTGGAGGAATACCGGTGGCGAAGGCGGCCCCCTGGACGAAGACTGACGCTCAGGTGCGAAAGCGTGGGGAGCAAACAGGATTAGATACCCTGGTAGTCCACGCCGTAAACGATGTCGATTTGGAGGTTGTGCCCTTGAGGCGTGGCTTCCGGAGCTAACGCGTTAAATCGACCGCCTGGGGAGTACGGCCGCAAGGTTAAAACTCAAATGAATTGACGGGGGCCCGCACAAGCGGTGGAGCATGTGGTTTAATTCGATGCAACGCGAAGAACCTTACCTACTCTTGACATCCAGAGAACTTTCCAGAGATGGATTGGTGCCTTCGGGAACTCTGAGACAGGTGCTGCATGGCTGTCGTCAGCTCGTGTTGTGAAATGTTGGGTTAAGTCCCGCAACGAGCGCAACCCTTATCCTTTGTTGCCAGCGGTTCGGCCGGGAACTCAAAGGAGACTGCCAGTGATAAACTGGAGGAAGGTGGGGATGACGTCAAGTCATCATGGCCCTTACGAGTAGGGCTACACACGTGCTACAATGGCGTATACAAAGAGAAGCGAACCTGCGAAGGCAAGCGGACCTCATAAAGTACGTCGTAGTCCGGATTGGAGTCTGCAACTCGACTCCATGAAGTCGGAATCGCTAGTAATCGTAGATCAGAATGCTACGGTGAATACGTTCCCGGGCCTTGTACACACCGCCCGTCACACCATGGGAGTGGGTTGCAAAAGAAGTAGGTAGCTTAACCTTCGGGAGGGCGCTTACCACTTTGTGATTCATGACTGGGGTGAAGTCGTAACAAGGTAACCGTAGGGGAACCTGCGGTTGGATCACCTCCTTACCTAAAGATATCCTGACTGTGCAGTGTCCACACAGATTGTCTGATGAAAAGAACGAGCAAAGCGTCTGCGAAGCCGACATATATCGTGTCCCCTTCGTCTAGAGGCCTAGGACACCGCCCTTTCACGGCGGTAACAGGGGTTCGAATCCCCTAGGGGACGCCACTTGCTGATATCGGGTGAAAGACGGTATCAAACGATATCTCAAAACTGGCTTGCGAGTCATGTTTGAGATATTTGCTCTTTAACAATCTGGAACAAGCTGAAAATTGAAACATGGCAGCTGAAACTTGTCCCCCGTAGACGTTTGGGATGAGGAGTAACCTGTCATAGAGTCTCTCAAATGTAGCAATGCGACGATGTCGGAAGACACCTTCGGGTTGTGAGGTTAAGTGACTAAGCGTACACGGTGGATGCCTAGGCAGTCAGAGGCGATGAAGGGCGTGCTAATCTGCGAAAAGCGTCGGTAAGGTGATATGAACCGTTATAACCGACGATACCCGAATGGGGAAACCCAGTGTGTTTCGACACATTATCATGTCATGAATACATAGTGGCATGAGGCGAACCGGGGGAACTGAAACATCTAAGTACCCCGAGGAAAAGAAATCAACCGAGATTCCCCCAGTAGCGGCGAGCGAACGGGGAAGAGCCCAGAACCTGAATCGGCTTGTGTGTCAGTGGAAGCGTCTGGAAAGTCGCACAGTAAAGGGTGATAGTCCCGTACACGAAGATGCACAGGTCGTGAGTTCGATGAGTAGGGCGGGACACGTGTTATCCTGTCTGAATATGGGGGGACCATCCTCCAAGGCTAAATACTCCTGACTGACCGATAGTGAACCAGTACCGTGAGGGAAAGGCGAAAAGAACCCCGGCGAGGGGAGTGAAATAGAACCTGAAACCGTGTACGTACAAGCAGTGGGAGCACCTTCGTGGTGTGACTGCGTACCTTTTGTATAATGGGTCAGCGACTTATATTTTGTAGCAAGGTTAACCGAATAGGGGAGCCGTAGGGAAACCGAGTCTTAACTGGGCGTCTAGTTGCAAGGTATAGACCCGAAACCCGGTGATCTAGCCATGGGCAGGTTGAAGGTTGGGTAACACTAACTGGAGGACCGAACCGACTAATGTTGAAAAATTAGCGGATGACTTGTGGCTGGGGGTGAAAGGCCAATCAAACCGGGAGATAGCTGGTTCTCCCCGAAAGCTATTTAGGTAGCGCCTCGTGAACTCATCTTCGGGGGTAGAGCACTGTTTCGGCTAGGGGGCCATCCCGGCTTACCAAACCGATGCAAACTCCGAATACCGAAGAATGTTATCACGGGAGACACACGGCGGGTGCTAACGTCCGTCGTGAAGAGGGAAACAACCCAGACCGCCAGCTAAGGTCCCAAAGTCATGGTTAAGTGGGAAACGATGTGGGAAGGCACAGACAGCCAGGATGTTGGCTTAGAAGCAGCCATCATTTAAAGAAAGCGTAATAGCTCACTGGTCGAGTCGGCCTGCGCGGAAGATGTAACGGGGCTAAACCATGCACCGAAGCTGCGGCAGCGACACTTAGGTGTTGTTGGGTAGGGGAGCGTTCTGTAAGCCGTTGAAGGTGTGCTGCGAGGCATGCTGGAGGTATCAGAAGTGCGAATGCTGACATAAGTAACGATAATGCGGGTGAAAAACCCGCACGCCGGAAGACCAAGGGTTCCTGTCCAACGTTAATCGGGGCAGGGTGAGTCGACCCCTAAGGCGAGGCTGAAAAGCGTAGTCGATGGGAAACAGGTTAATATTCCTGTACTTGGTGTTACTGCGAAGGGGGGACGGAGAAGGCTAGGCTAGCCGAGCGACGGTTGTCTCGGTTTAAGCGTGTAGGGGGAGTGACCTGGTAAATCCGGTTACTTGTTAACCCTGAGGCGTGATGACGATGCACTACGGTGCAGAAGTAGTTGATGCCAAGCTTCCAGGAAAAGCCTCTAAGCTCCAGGTAACACGAAATCGTACCCCAAACCGACACAGGTGGTCAGGTAGAGAATACCCAGGCGCTTGAGAGAACTCGGGTGAAGGAACTAGGCAAAATGGTGCCGTAACTTCGGGAGAAGGCACGCTGGCGCGTAGGTGAAGTCCCTCGCGGATGGAGCTGAAGCCAGTCGCAGATACCAGCTGGCTGCAACTGTTTAATAAAAACACAGCACTGTGCAAACACGAAAGTGGACGTATACGGTGTGACGCCTGCCCGGTGCCGGAAGGTTAATTGATGGGGTTATGGGTAACCAGAAGCTCTTGATCGAAGCCCCGGTAAACGGCGGCCGTAACTATAACGGTCCTAAGGTAGCGAAATTCCTTGTCGGGTAAGTTCCGACCTGCACGAATGGCGTAATGATGGCCAGGCTGTCTCCACCCGAGACTCAGTGAAATTGAACTCGCTGTGAAGATGCAGTGTACCCGCGGCAAGACGGAAAGACCCCGTGAACCTTTACTATAGCTTGACACTGAACATTGAGCCTTGATGTGTAGGATAGGTGGGAGGCTTTGAAGTGTGGACGCCAGTCTGCATGGAGCCAACCTTGAAATACCACCCTTTAATGTTTGATGTTCTAACTCGGCCCCCTAATCGGGGGTGAGGACAGTGTCTGGTGGGTAGTTTGACTGGGGCGGTCTCCTCCCAAAGAGTAACGGAGGAGCACGAAGGTTAGCTAATCACGGTCGGACATCGTGAGGTTAGTGCAAAGGCATAAGCTAGCTTGACTGCGAGAGTGACGGCTCGAGCAGGTGCGAAAGCAGGTCTTAGTGATCCGGTGGTTCTGAATGGAAGGGCCATCGCTCAACGGATAAAAGGTACTCCGGGGATAACAGGCTGATACCGCCCAAGAGTTCATATCGACGGCGGTGTTTGGCACCTCGATGTCGGCTCATCACATCCTGGGGCTGAAGTAGGTCCCAAGGGTATGGCTGTTCGCCATTTAAAGTGGTACGCGAGCTGGGTTTAGAACGTCGTGAGACAGTTCGGTCCCTATCTGCCGTGGGCGTTGGAAGATTGAGAGGGGTTGCTCCTAGTACGAGAGGACCGGAGTGAACGCACCACTGGTGTTCGGGTTGTCATGCCAATGGCATTGCCCGGTAGCTAAGTGCGGAAAAGATAAGCGCTGAAAGCATCTAAGCGCGAAACTTGCCTCAAGATGAGTCTTCCCTGGGCCTTTAAGGCCCCTGAAGGAACGTTTAAGACTAAGACGTTGATAGGCTGGGTGTGTAAGTGCAGCGATGCATTGAGCTAACCAGTACTAATGAACCGTGAGGCTTAACCTTACAACACCGAAGGTGTTTTAGAGACGCGATTTGATTTTCAGTGAAGTTCCGAGATTGGATTGACTGGCGGCGTGGAAACGTTGCGGGTTGATTAAAACAGAATTTGCCTGGCGGCAATAGCGCGGTGGTCCCACCTGACCCCATGCCGAACTCAGAAGTGAAACGCCGTAGCGCCGATGGTAGTGTGGGGTCTCCCCATGCGAGAGTAGGACACTGCCAGGCATCAAATAAAGTAGAAAGCCTCATGTGAAAGCATGAGGCTTTTTGCGTTTGGTCAGAAAAAATAAAAAAGCAGGCAATCATTGCCTGCAGGTTTATTTATTCAGCCAGCTAACAATAAAATCGGCAATTCTCGCCGGATCGTTGATATCAAGTTGGGCGCCGGCAAAATCCAACGTACGATCGCCGGCCACTGCAATCACATAGTTATCCAGCATATCTTCGAGCGGTCGGCCTATTTCGGCGCGGTAGAGGATTATTTTACTAATTGGCTCATGTTTAAAGCCCTCGACCAAAATGAGATCGACATTATTGTGATCGAAGCGGCTTGCCAGATAGTGAAGGTCGAGTGGTTGCTGTTCCGGCGTTTCCGTCATCAGAGCCCAGCGGCGATCGCTGGCGACCAGGGTTTGATCGGCCCCCGCCTTACGGAGTTCATAACTGTCCTTTCCTGGCGTATCAATATCCATATCATGATGGGTATGCTTTATCAGCCCGACCCTGATGCGTTTTTCTCGCAGCAGCGGGATTAGCTGCTTGAGTAGCGTGGTCTTGCCGGTGCCACTATAAGCGGCAATCGCCAGCAGCGGCGTAGTGAACTTAGTCATTGCTGAGCCCCTTCTCCTGCTGCCAGCGCCGGCAGTCATCGGGAGTATTCAGGTTCTGAAAGGCATGAGATCGATCGTTGAATACCACCTGCTTGGCGGCAACCTCTTTGAGGAACAGCATCAGCTTACGTTCTCCCCGCGCTAAATACTCGGCCAAATGCGGCGCCAGGCTTGCATGCAGCAACGCCAGCGTTGGGTGTGCGCGCTCACCGTCGCTGGCATAGGCCGCTAATGCCTGTTGCTTGCCTTGCCATAACGTCTCAACCAGCGTGAGCGGTAAATCGGGCACGTCGCAGGGGACAAAGGCCACCCAGTCGGTTTTTGCCGACCGTAAGCCGGCCAGCATGCCAGCCAGCGGCCCGGCGAAATCTGTCGTCAGATCGCCAACCACCGGTAAACCGCTCTGTTGGTAAACTGCCTGATTACGGTTAGCGCTGATGATAACGGCGCCAACCTGTGGCGTCAGACGCGCGAGCGCATAGCGATAAAGCGGGAGTCCGCCAAGCGAGATTAATCCCTTATCTTCCCCTCCCATACGTGTGGCTCTGCCGCCTGCCAGGATTACTCCGGTTATATCTGTGTGCATAACACCATTCCTTCTTGAAGCCTGCGCCCTGATTGTAGCGCTAAAGCCACCCGGACATCAGGATTTACCTTTATTGACAAGCTGTTCCTTTCCCTGTGCTGACAAGCCTGCTACTTTGTGGGTTTATTAACTTCATTGGACGAATGAGTATGAAAACGCATCGCGTGGATGAATTGATTGAGCTATTGCATCCGGCCTGGCAGGAACAGCCCGACCTCAATCTGATGCAGTTTCTGCAAAAACTGGCGCAGGAAGCGGGTTTCCAGGGCAATTTGGCCGAGTTAAGCGATGATATTTTAATTTATCATCTGAAAATGCGCGGCAGCGCCGCGACGGAACAGATCCCCGGCCTGAAAAAAGACTACGAAGAAGATTTCAAAACGGCATTATTGCGCGCTCGCGGCGTGATTAAGGACTAGCTTTGCTGCGGTGCAGGGGCATCTGATGCTACTATTTTTCATTCCCGGCCCCCGTGCTGTCATCAGGCTAAAATGAATGTTGTTATGAACGATTCTGCGTTTAATTTTGATACCCTTTCTCCCGATCTGATTATGGCCGCATTAGAAGGGGTTGGTCTGCGCGTTGATTCCGGGCTGACGGCGCTCAACAGTTATGAAAACCGCGTTTATCAGTTTACCGATGAAGAACGTCGTCGCTATGTGGTGAAGTTTTATCGTCCCGAGCGCTGGAACGCCGCGCAGATAGAGGAAGAGCATCAGTTCTCGCTCGACCTGGCCAATGCCGAAGTGCCTGCGGTTGCACCGTTACGGCTGCAGGGGAAAACGTTACAGAGCTTCGGTGGCTTCTATTTTACCGTTTTCCCCAGCGTCGGCGGACGGCAGTATGAGATAGATAATCTCGATCAGCTGGAATGGGTAGGCCGCTTTTTGGGGCGCATCCACCAAACCGGTCGAGAAAAGCTGTTTGCCGAGCGTCCGACTATCGGTATTGAGGAGTACCTCACCGCCCCCAGAGAGATTCTGGCGAGCTGTGATTTGGTGCCGGCGGCACAGCGAGAGGCCTTCCTTGGCGCGACGGATACGTTGATTCAGGCTATTAAGCAGAGTTGGCACCTGGACTGGCAACCGCTGCGTTTGCACGGTGATTGCCATCCGGGCAATATCCTGTGGCGCGATGGCCCGCTGTTCGTCGATCTTGACGATGCGCGCAATGGTCCTGCGGTGCAGGATCTTTGGATGCTGCTGCACGGTGAGCGTAGCGAGCAGCTGTTGCAGTTGGATATATTGTTAGAAGCCTATGGCGAGTTTGCCGAGTTCGATCGACGTGAACTGGCGCTGATTGAGCCGCTACGTGCGATGCGCATGGTGTATTACCTGGCATGGGTGGCGCGTCGCTGGCAGGATCCTGCATTCCCAAGAAGTTTTCCGTGGATGGCGGAGTCTGATTTCTGGTTGTCTCAGACCGCGACATTTACTGAACAGGCTAAGCTGCTACAGGAACCTCCTCTGCAGTTGATGCCGATGTATTGAAGATTTAACACAATGGAGAGTTTAGTCTTATGAAAAAGATTTGGTTGGCGCTCGTTGGTATGGTTATGGCGTTTAGCGCCTCCGCCGCGCAGTTTAGCGATGGTACCCAGTATGTGACCCTGGATAAGCCGGTAACCGGCGAGCCGCAGGTGCTGGAGTTCTTCTCGTTCTACTGCCCGCACTGCTACCAGTTTGAAGAGGTTTACCATGTTTCAGACGCGGTGAAAAAAGCGCTGCCGGCGGGCACCAAAATGACCAAGTACCACGTTGAGTTCCTGGGCCCGCTGGGCAAACAGCTGACTCAGGCATGGGCCGTGGCGATGGCGCTGGGCGTGGAAGACAAGATCACCCAGCCAATGTTTGAAGCGGTACAGAAAACTCAAACCGTGCAGACGCCGGACGATATTCGCAACGTGTTTGTGAAGGCGGGCGTGAAGGCAGAGGACTATGACGCGGCGCTGAACAGCTTTGTGGTGAAGTCTTTGGTCGTTCAGCAGGAAAAAGCTGCGGAAGATCTGCAGCTGCGCGGTGTGCCAGCGGTATTTGTTAACGGTAAATACATGGTTAAGAACGACGGTCTGGATACCAGCTCAATGGATGCATACGTGAAGCAGTTTGCTGACGTGGTTAAATTCCTGAGCGAAAAGAAATAACCTTTCCTTAATCCGAACGTTGCAACGCCGGTCATTGACCGGCGTTTTTCGTTTGGCGTTTTAGCTTATCCAATAAGCGGTCTTTTTCCTGCCAGAGCGTATTTAGCCAGAGCTGGAATTGCCGTTTATATTGTTTATCGTTGAAGTAATCGCCATGCAGGCTTTCATCGATAGGCAAGGTTTCAATGCGCACCACGATCCGCTTCAGACGTCCGCAGAGCATGTCCAGAAACGGGCGTTCGCTGTTATCCGGATAGTGCAGCGTAACGTTGAGTACTTTGTCGAACTGGCTGCCCAGCGCGCTGAGGGTAAAGGCGATGCCGGCGGCCTTTGGCGCCAGTAAATTGCGATAGGGCGAATTGGTTTTAATTTTTTTCGCTTCGGTAAAGCGGGATCCTTCCACGAAATTGACGATGGTAGTCGGCCGCAGGCGAAACTTTTCGCAAGAGCGGCGGGTGGTTTCGATATCCTGGCCGCGTTTTTCCGGGTGCTTAAGTAAGTAAGCGCGTGAATAGCGTTTCATAAATGGCATATCCAGCGCCCAGCAGGCCAGGCCGACAAAAGGCACCCAGGCGAGCTGCTGCTTAAGAAAGTATTTATTCATCGGGGCATGATTGCGAAATAGCACGCACAGCACGACGATATCTGACCAGCTTTCATGGTTGCTGATCAGCAGATACCAGTTCTTGCGGCTTAATCCTTCTAACCCTTCAATATCCCAGCTAAGCTGCGGGTTGATGCGTAGCAGCAGAGCCAGCCCCTGGCACCAACACCACATCATAAAATCTGCAAAGGCGGAAATGCCCCGCCAGATCGCCGGTACGGGAACCAATAGTTTTACAATACCGGCCAGCGTGATGGGAATGGAACACAATACCGTCAACAGGATGGTCAATAAGGTAGAAATAATAAAAATAACAGGGGCTAACAATCTTGGCATGGTTATCGGTTGACGGTTGGTTGGAGACAGCGTTGCAGGCATACCATACGCTTCCGCGCGTGAAGGGCGCATTTTAGCAGAAACAGGGGGAGGAAAGCGCCCACAAAGCGTAACTGTTTTCTTTGGCGCCATGCGGGGTTCGCCTTCGCTGCGTTTTTTATGGTCACAATTTGCTGAATTTTCGTGCAACCTTTCCAGATTGTGCTAGGGTAATTGAGGCGCCGAATTTGATTAACGGCGTGCGAAACTACACGTGTAACTTATATCCACAAATCTCAAAAAATGAAAATTATGGCGGCTAAGCGATGCTTACCATAAAACGCCATGATTTTATTGACTTTTTTATTTGTTATTATAACAACTAACCCATTGTTATAATTCATTCTCTTTTCTATGCACAAAGTTATCCACAGGAAAGATCCTGCGGATCGCTTTGCAAAAGGCGATCATTTTTCATCGTAATGCGCGCTAAGGATCGTCTCCGACGGCTAGCTATGGCATCCTTACCGTAAGTCCATCATCAAAAAGAAACGCTATGGCCCAGATTGCTGAAAACCCTTTGATCCTGGTAGATGGTTCCTCTTACCTCTATCGTGCCTATCATGCCTTCCCGCCGCTGACTAACTCTGCCGGTGAACCGACCGGCGCCATGTACGGCGTGCTGAATATGTTGCGTAGCCTGCTGCAGCAGTACGCGCCAACCCATGTGGCGGTAGTGTTCGATGCCAAAGGCAAAACTTTCCGCGATGAATTGTTCGCGGAGTACAAGTCCCACCGTCCGCCAATGCCTGACGATCTGCGTGCGCAGATCGAACCTTTACACCGCATGGTCAAGGCGATGGGGCTGCCGCTGCTGGTGACGCCGGGCGTTGAGGCTGATGATGTCATAGGCACGCTGGCGCTGCAGGCGGAAAAAGCCGGCCATGCCGTTTTGATCAGCACCGGCGATAAAGATATGGCGCAGCTGGTGACGCCAAACGTTACGCTGATCAACACCATGAACAACACTATTCTGGGGCCGCAGGAAGTGTGTGATAAATACGGCATTCCGCCGGAATTGATCATTGATTTCCTGGCGCTGATGGGCGATTCCTCCGATAACATCCCCGGCGTACCGGGCGTGGGTGAGAAAACAGCACAGGCGCTGCTGCAAGGGCTGGGCGGGCTGGATACGCTGTATGCCAATCTGGACAGCATTGCGACCCTGAGTTTCCGCGGCGCCAAAACCATGGCCGCCAAGCTGGAACAGAACAAAGAGGTGGCTTACCTCTCCTATCAGCTGGCGACCATCAAAACCGATGTTGAGCTGGAGGTGAGCTGCAGCGAACTGAACGTCTTGCCGCCGGATGTCGATCAGCTGCATCAGATGTTCAAGCAGTATGAGTTCAAACGTTGGCTGGCGGACGTTGAGTCCGGCACCTGGCTGCAGGGTAAAAAAGGCGGCGCCAAAGCAGCCAGCGCGGCAAAATCATCCGGCGCAGCGGCGGAGACGCCAAAAGCCGCGGCGGAAGCCAAACTGTCGCAGGATGGCTATGTCACCATCCTGGATGAAAAAACGTTTGCCGAATGGCTGGAACGGCTGAAAAAAGCCGAGCTGTTCGCCTTCGATACCGAAACCGACGGCCTGGATACGCAGAGTGCGAACCTGATTGGCCTGTCGTTCGCGATTGAGCCCGGCATTGCCGCTTATCTGCCGGTGGCACATGACTACCTGGATGCGCCGGAGCAGCTGGATCGCGCTTATGTGCTGGAAACGCTAAAGCCGCTGCTGGAAGATGAGAAAGCGCTGAAAGTCGGTCAGAACCTGAAGTTCGACAAGAGCCTGCTGGCGCGGTATGACATCAATCTGCGCGGTATCGCTTATGACACCATGCTGGAATCCTACGTACTGGACAGCGTCGGCGGCCGTCATGATATGGACAGCCTGGCCGATCGCTATCTCGGCCATAAAACCGTCACCTTTGAAGAGATTGCCGGCAAAGGCAAGAATCAGCTGACATTCAATCAGATTGCATTGGAGCAGGCGGCACCGTACGCGGCAGAAGATGCGGATGTCACCCTGCAGCTGCATTTGGCCATGTGGCCGAAGCTGAAAGAGAGTGACGGCCAGCGCAAAGTGTTCAGCGAGATTGAGATGCCGCTACTGCCGGTGCTTTCCCGTATCGAGCGTACCGGCGTGCTGATCGATCAGCATATTCTGGCGACCCATTCACAGGAACTGACCAAGCGGCTGGCCGAGCTGGAAACGCAGGCGCACGAGCTGGCGGAAGAGCCGTTTAACCTGGCATCGACCAAGCAGCTGCAGGCGATTTTGTATGAGAAGCAAAAGCTGCCGGTGTTGAAAAAGACGCCGGGAGGCGCGCCGTCGACCAATGAGGAAGTGCTGGCCGAGCTGGCGCTGGACTACCCGCTGCCAAAAGTGATTCTGGAATATCGCGGACTGGCGAAGCTGAAGTCCACCTATACCGACAAGCTGCCGCAGATGATCAATCCGGTCAGCGGCCGGGTGCATACGTCATATCATCAGGCGGTGACCGCTACCGGCCGGCTGTCATCAAGCGATCCGAACCTGCAGAACATCCCGGTGCGTAATGAGGAAGGGCGGCGTATTCGCCAGGCGTTTATCGCGCCGAAGGGATACCGCATTCTGGCTGCCGACTACTCACAGATTGAGCTGCGCATTATGGCGCATCTGTCGCAGGATGAGGGGCTGCTGAAAGCCTTTGCCGCCGGTGAGGACATTCACCGGGCTACGGCTGCCGAAGTCTTTGGCGTGCCGTTGGATAAGGTCACCGGTGAACAGCGCCGCAGCGCCAAGGCGATCAACTTCGGCCTGATCTACGGCATGAGCGCCTTTGGTCTGGCGCGCCAACTGGGGATTCCGCGTAATGAAGCGCAGCGCTATATGGATCTCTATTTTGAGCGCTATCCTGGCGTGCTGGATTATATGGAGCGTACGCGTCAGCAGGCTTCCGAGCAGGGGTTCGTCAGCACGCTGGATGGCCGCCGGCTCTATCTGCCGGATGTGCGTTCCAGCAACGGTATGCGCCGTAAGGCAGCGGAGCGTGCGGCGATCAATGCGCCGATGCAGGGCACTGCGGCCGATATCATCAAACGCGCGATGATTGCCGTGGATAGCTGGCTGCTGGAACAGAAGGAACCGCTGGTGCGCATGATTATGCAGGTGCACGATGAACTGGTGTTTGAAGTACACGAGTCGGTGCTGGAAGAAGCCAGCCAGCGCATTCGCGACCTGATGGAAAGTAGCATGACGCTGGCGGTGCCGCTAAAAGTGGACGTAGGCACCGGGAATAACTGGGAAGAAGCGCATTAATTACGCAACTGTCCGAACGTTACGCTAAACGGCGAAAAACCCAGCTATTTTCGTAATTTAGCTACATTATACGGCGATTGTTTCCGCAACATCGCCGTTATTCCCCCCTTCTTGCTGTAACTAAACTACAGAAAATTCTTTTGCCTCGTGAAAAAATGATGTAAAGTTACAGGCGTAGGGTACAGAGGTAAGATGTTCTATCTTTCAGACCTTTTACTTCACGTAATCGGATTTGGCTGAATATTAGCCGCCCCAGTCAGTGTTGACTGGGGCGTTTTTTATTGTAAAAACAGAATATTAACCGATTTATGGTGTTGCCTCTCCGCGGAGTTCCCCGGCTATTGCCTCTCACTGGCCGCCATGTTTCTGCCATATCGTCATAACTTTTTCTGATGATTTTTGGTCAGATCTGTAATTAGATAACAAAACCTTCTGATGCGATCAAAAAAGGGCCCGCTGACGGACCCTTGTTATCATGTGGCCTGCGGTGTTACTCGCCGCCGATATCGTCTTCTTCCGGTAGAACTTCCGGCGGGATTTCGTTGAACCAGGTGTTCAGTTTCTGGCTCAGCTTATCGACGCCCAGTTTTTTCAGTGAAGAGAACGGCTCGACCTGAACATCGCCCATAAATGCCAGTACTGCCTCACGCACCATGTTGACCTGTGCTTTGCGCGCGCCGGAAGCCAGCTTGTCGGCTTTGGTCAGCAGCACCAGAACCGGTGTACCGACATCCACCGCCCACTGAATCATTTGCTGGTCGAGATCTTTGAGCGGATGGCGGATATCCATCAGCACGACCAGCCCTTTCAGGCTATTGCGCATTTGCAGGTATTCACCCAGCGCACGCTGCCATTTGCGCTTCATCTCTTCCGGCACCTCGGCGTAACCATAACCCGGCAGGTCGACCAGACGGATTCCGTCTTCTACTTCAAACAGGTTGATAAGCTGGGTGCGTCCCGGGGTTTTACTGGTGCGCGCCAGGCCCTTCTGGTTAGTCAGCGTATTCAGCGCGCTGGACTTGCCGGCGTTAGAGCGGCCGGCGAATGCCACTTCGATCCCTGCATCCGGCGGCAGATGACGGATGTCGGGCGCACTGGTGACGAAATGGGTCATGTGGTAGTTGTAATTTTTGCTGGTCAAAATGTTTCGTCTCCAAGTGAAGAAGGGCTTTCTGGTGGGCGATTATAACTGCATCAGCGTGAAAAAGGGGCGCTTTCTCCGATTTTCAGCCCCAGAGCGATAATTTTCCGTTGGGAAAACCGCATCGGCGTGTAAGACATTTGCCATTCCAATAGGGGGATATGTCGCTTTATTTATCGGCTATAAACTTATATTTTCTTAAAAAACAAACAATTGTTTTTTGCTGGGTGTAAATAGTCCGCCTAATGCGCGGTGAGTACCTTGAGCGCGGGCGTAATCCGCGTAAAGTAGCGCCCAACGCAGGATGTGAAGGAATCGGGAACGTTCAGGATGAGCGAAAAACCTCAGGGAGCGCACAGGAAGTGCGATGAGTGACAGGATGACTTCAAACGGCGTTGGCTTGTTCGCTTAGGATTAGTGAACGACACAAGGATGGTGAAGTATTAGCAGTCGGATGCTCGCGGGACGCGCGCTCAGGATGAGCGGATACGAAAGGATTGCGTACAGGGATGATTTTTCTTTCCAGGATGAAAGGCTAAATTGCAGGGAATGCGCTGATAGCAGAAGGAAAAACCGGGATGTTGAGTGTGCGCATGGAGTGCGTAGCAGGAATATCCTTCGTATGAAGGTATGAAATAGGCGACAGGTTTAACCTGTCGCCTTTTTTATTTGTCTGCTTTCTGCTAGATTCCGCCGCAATTCTATACTGAATCTACATACACCTAAGAGCATATGCCATGAACCAGTCATCAAAAGCGCCCCGCGGCAAAGCGGCGACGTCAAAAGCGAAAAAGAAAAGTCGTGTTGAGCTTGATATGGAAGCTCGCGAGCGTAAGCGCCTGAAAAAGCGCCGTGGCCATGCTTCCGGTTCACGCACCCAGGTTGAAAATGCCAAGCAAAAGAAATCAGGAGCCGGGGATGTGAAAGATCCGCGCATCGGCAGCAAAACGCCGGTGCCGTTGCTGGTGGAAGCGCAAGCCAACGTCAAACCGCAGACTAAGCCCAAGGCCGAAGTGAAGCCGCGTCTGTCGCCGGAAGAAGAGCTGGCGAAGCTGGAAAATGATGAGCGTCTGGATGCGCTGTTGGATCGCATCGACGATGGCGACAAGCTGACCGGCGAAGAGCAGGCTTATGTCGATCAAACGCTGGACCGCATCGATGCGCTGATGGCGCAGCTGGGCATCGAGCTGGGCGACGATGACGATGACATCGATGAAGAAGAGGAAAAGCAGGAAGATATCCTGAAACTGCTGAAAAGCGGCGGTCCGAAAAACGCGCGCTAACCGGTTATGTGGCCAATTCTGCTAATAGCCCTACTGTTAACATGTTATCTGCTGTGGTTATTCGGTAAACTATGGCGGCTGTCGAGGCGCAAAGCGCGCCTTCGCAGCGCTTCCGTGGCCAGACAGCAACGACAATTGCCCATTTCCCGGCCCGGCAGAAAACGTAAACCCAAGGGGTTCTGAGCCGTGGCGTCCGTCGCCTGCTACACCTTGGGGCGATCGGAAGGAGTGAGCAATGTCAGAACAGGCTATCGTCTGGGATTTGGCCCTGATCCAAAAATATAACTATTCAGGCCCGCGTTATACCTCATACCCAACCGCTTTGGAGTTCAACCAAAGCTACGATGAGGCAGCATTCCAACGTGCCGCCGGGCGCTATCCCGAGCGGCCGCTGTCGTTATATGTCCATATCCCGTTTTGCCACAAGCTGTGCTACTTCTGCGGCTGCAACAAGCAGGTGACGCGTCAGACGCATAAGGCGGATGACTATCTGGCGGTGTTGGCGCAGGAAATCGCCGCCCGGGCGCCGCTGTTTGCCGGGCGTCAGGTCAGCCAGATGCATTGGGGCGGCGGTACGCCGACCTACCTGAGTAAAACGCAGATTAGCCGGCTGGTGGCTATGCTGCGCCAGCATTTTGATTTCCTGCCGCAGGCTGAAATGTCGATCGAAGTCGATCCGCGTGAAATCGAGCTGGACGTGCTCGATCACCTGCGCGCTGAAGGTTTTAACCGCCTGAGCATGGGGGTGCAGGACTTCAACAAAGAAGTGCAGCAGCTGGTCAACCGTGAACAGGATGAGGCGTTCATTTTTGCGTTGATTGAGCGCGCCAAAGCGTTGGGCTTTCACTCCACCAATATCGACCTGATTTACGGCCTGCCGAAGCAGACGCCGGAGAGCTTTGCCTTCACCCTTGAGCGGGTTGCCGAACTGAACCCGGACCGGCTCAGCGTGTTTAACTACGCCCATTTGCCGAGCCTGTTTGCCGCCCAGCGCAAGATCAAAGAGGCCGATCTGCCCAGCGCGCAGCAAAAGCTGGATATCCTGCAGCAGACCATCGCTTCGCTGACCGACGCCGGCTATCAGTTTATCGGCATGGATCATTTCGCCCGTCCGGACGATGAGCTGGCGGTGGCGCAGCGCGAAGGGAAGCTGCACCGTAATTTTCAGGGCTACACCACCCAGGGCGACAGCGACCTGCTGGGGCTGGGCGTGTCGGCCATCAGCATGCTTGGGGACAGCTACGCGCAGAACCAGAAGGCGCTGAAAGCGTACTATCACAGCGTCGAACAGCAGGGAAATGCGCTGTGGCGCGGGCTGACGATGAGCGAAGACGACTGCCTGCGTCGCGAGGTGATCAAAACGTTGATCTGCAACTTCCAGCTGAACTACCGGCCGGTTGAGCAGCAGTACGGTATTAACTTCGTTGATTATTTTGCTGAGGATCTGCAGCTGCTGGCGCCATTCGAACACGACGGGCTGGTGGAGCGGGATGAGCAGGGTATACGCGTGACGCCGCAGGGACGCTTGCTGATACGCAATATCTGCATGTGTTTTGATATCTATTTGCGCAAACAGGCGCGCGCGCAGCAGTTCTCCCGGGTGATCTGACGGCGTTGCCCGCCACGACCGCATTGTTTGCGGCCGTGGCCTTAACTGAAGAAGTTAATCAGGGCGGCGCACAGCACGGCGGCAACGGCGGCCTGCGGCGTATGGCCCGCAGCGGCGCTGACGTCCGCACCTTGTGAAATAAAAGCGATAAGAGAATCCAGCATGGCGACCTCCGGTTTTTTCGCCCCGATCATACTGTGAGTGCGTTGACTGTAAAGTCTAAAATTGCTGTTTTTTTGTGCGCCCAACGATGTTTTCAACATTGGGCGCGGCGTTTATTCCATCCCCAGTTCTTTCAGCTTGCGCGTCAGGGTATTCCTGCCCCAGCCCAGCAGGCGCGCGGCCTCCTGTTTATGGCCCTGCGTGTGGCGCAGCGCCGTGGTCAGCAGCGTGCGTTCCATTTCCGGCTGCGCTTCCGAGAGCAGGTTTTGATGACCGGAGCGCAGCGCGCTTTCGGCCCACTGCGCCAGCAACGACGCCCAGTTGCCGGCGCCTGCCGGTGCGCCGCTCTCCGGCGGCGAGGCTTCAAATAGCTCGGCAGGCAGATCTTGAATCAGTACTTCCTGACCGGCGGCCATCACCGTCAGCCAGCGGCAGGTATTTTCCAGCTGGCGGACGTTGCCGGGCCACGGCAGGCGCGTCAGCGCGGTTTCGGTTTCCGGGTGCAGGTTTTTCGCCTCAACCCCCAGTTCCTTGGCGGCCACCTGCAGGAAATAGCGCGCCAGCCGCGGGATGTCTTCACGACGCTCACGCAGCGGCGGCAGGTGAACGCGAATCACGTTCAGGCGGTGGAACAAATCCTCGCGGAATTTGCCTTCCTGCACCCGCTGTTCCAGGTTTTGGTGCGTGGCGGCAATAATGCGCACGTCCACTTTCACCGGCGCATAGCCGCCTACCCGATAGAATTGGCCATCCGCCAACACGCGCAGTAAACGGGTTTGCACGTCCAGAGGCATATCGCCAATTTCATCCAGGAACAGCGTGCCGCCGTCGGCCTGTTCAAAACGCCCCTGACGGATTTGATTGGCGCCGGTAAACGCGCCTTTTTCATGGCCGAACAGTTCGGATTCGATCAGGTCTTTGGGGATCGCCGCCATATTCAGGGCGATGAACGGCGATTTGGCGCGCGGGCTGTGGCGATGCAGCGCATGCGCCACCAGCTCTTTACCGGTGCCGGATTCGCCGTTGATCAACACGCTGATGGATGAACGCGACAGGCGGCCGATAATGCGGAATACGTCCTGCATCGCCGGTGCCTCGCCGATAATATCGGCGGTCGGGCTGCTGGCGGGCTGGCTGCGCGCCGGCTGCTGCTGCTCCTGATAGTGGCTGATGGCGCGCTCCACCAGCGCGACGGCCTCATCGATGTCGAACGGCTTCGGCAGATAGTCGAACGCCCCTTGCTGATAGGCACTGACCGCAGCGTCCAAATCTGAGTGGGCGGTCATAATGATCACCGGCAGCATCGGGTGACGCTGTTTGATCTGTTTGAGCAGCGCTAATCCGTCCATGCCCGGCATGCGGATATCGGACAGCAAAACGTCGGGAGTTTGCGTGGCCAACGCTTCCAGTACGGCGTTACCGCTGTCGAACGTTGCGCAACGCATGCCGACGCCGGTTAAGGCGCGCTCAAGCACCCAGCGGATGGAGCTGTCATCATCGACGATCCAGACAATCCCTCGTTGCATAGCAAACCTCACTGACGAATAGGCAGGTAAACCGAAAATTCGGTATGTCCAGGCCAACTGTTAAATTCAATTTTGCCGCAATGCTGATCGATCAGACTGCGGGCGATGGATAATCCCAGGCCGGTGCCGCCTTCGCGGCCGCTGACCATCGGGTAGAACAGCGTATCCTGCAGCTGCGCCGGCACGCCGGGGCCGTCGTCTTCAATATCAATGCGCGCCGCCAGCCGGTAGCGCGTGCCGTGCAGGGTGATTTGAAACGCGGTGCGGGTGCGCAGGCGGATGGTGCCGCCGGTCTCCCCCAGCGCCTGCAGCGCGTTGCGGGTAATATTCAGCAGCACCTGTTCAATTTGTTCCGGGTCGTGCGCCAGTTCAGGCAGGCTGGGGTCGTAATCGCGCACCAGCGTGACGTTTTCCGGTTTTTCCAGCGATACCAGCTGGCATACCCGCTCCGCCACCTGGTGGATGCTTTGCGTGATGTGCTGACCGGGCCGCTGCGGCCCCAGCAGGCGATCGACCAGATTGCGCAGGCGATCGGCTTGCTCAATGATTACCTTGGTATATTCGGTCAGGGCCGGGTCGGGCAGCGCTTTGGCCAGCAGCTGCGCCGCGCCGCGCAGTCCGCCGAGCGGGTTTTTAATCTCGTGCGCCAGCCCGCGCACCAGATCGCGTGCGGCGACCTGTTGGGCATGCTGCAGCTGTTCCTGGCTCAGACGGCGCTGATTGTCCATCGGCGCCAGCTCCAGCAGGATATAGCCTTCCGGCAGCGCCTGAGCGGTCAGCGACAGAATATGCGCGCGGCCGTCGACCACCAGCGTCACTTCGTTATCGGTAAACCCCTGGCCGGTATTCAGGCTTTCGCGCATCAGATCGACGTTCAGCGAAAAATAGCCGAGCAGATCGGGCAGTGGCGTGCCGAACAGTTTACGGGAACTTTGCGCCAACAGCTGTTGCGCAGCAGGGTTGGCGTAATGCACCGCCAGCCGATCGTCCAGCAGCAGTACGCTGTTGATCAGAGAATTGAGGATCTGCCCCGCATCGGGCAGTGGTTCAGTTGTCATATATGCCCTTCATCTTCCAGGGTGCGGCGCACGGGCTGAGCTTGCTTACCCGGTCAGCCGGCAGACTAAGCGCAGACGCTTTGCACTGTTTTGGTGCATCCATCCTACTCCATCTGTGATGATTGCTAAATGGCGTGGATTTGCAGAAAAAGAGTGTGGAGAAAAAAACCCATCCGAAGATGGGCTGAAAGTTTCCACGGCAACAAAAAAACGACAACTAAAATAGGTGGCGCCGCACGCGGCGGCGCAGGTCAAACTTAAACGCTGTAGTACAGTTCGAATTCAACCGGGTGCGGCGTCATGCGCACGCGGTCCAGCTCTTCTTTGCGCAGCGCGATGTAGGCGTCGATCGCGTCGTCGGTGAAGACGCCGCCGCGGGTCAGGAACTCGCGGTCTTCATCCAGCGCGGCCAGCGCTTCGTCCAGAGAACCGGCCACTTTTGGAATCTCGGCTTCTTCTTCCGGCGGCAGGTCGTACAGGTTTTTATCCATGGCGTCGCCCGGGTGGATCTTGTTGATGATGCCGTCCAGGCCGGCCATCAGCAGTGCAGCGAAGCACAGGTACGGGTTGGCCGCCGGATCCGGGAAGCGGGCTTCAATACGGCGCGCTTTCGGGCTGGAAACCACAGGAATACGGATGGAGGCGGAACGGTTACGCGCAGAGTAAGCCAGCATCACCGGCGCTTCGTAACCCGGAACCAGACGCTTGTAAGAGTTGGTGGTCGGGTTGGCCAGGGCGTTGATGGCTTTAGCGTGCTTGATGACGCCGCCGATGTAGAACAGTGCGGTTTCAGACAGGCCGCCGTATTTGTCGCCGGCGAACAGGTTGGTGCCGTTCTTGGACAGTGACATGTGGCAGTGCATGCCGGAACCGTTATCGCCGAACATCGGTTTTGGCATAAAGGTCGCGGTTTTGCCAAATGCGTGCGCTACGTTGTGAACCACGTATTTGTAGATCTGGATTTCATCGGCTTTCTTGGTCATGGTGTTGAAGCGGGTTGCCACTTCGTTCTGACCGGCGGTTGCTACTTCGTGGTGGTGAGCTTCAACCACCAGGCCCATTTCTTCCATGGTCAGACACATGGTTGAACGCAGGTCCTGGGAAGAGTCGACCGGCGGCACCGGGAAATAACCCCCTTTGACCGCTGGACGGTGACCCTTGTTGCCGCCTTCGTATTTGGTGCCGGAGTTCCAGGCGGCTTCGATATCGTCGATAGCCACGTGGGAGCCGCTGATGCTGCTGCCGAAGCGGATGTCGTCGAACAGGAAGAATTCAGGTTCCGGCCCGAACAGCACGGTGTCGGCAATGCCGGAAGAGCGCAGGAAGTCTTCCGCACGTTTGGAGATGGAGCGCGGGTCGCGGTCGTAGCCTTGCATGGTGCCCGGCTCGAGAATGTCGCAGCGAATGATCAGCGTGGGTTCTTCGTAGAACGGATCCAGTACCGCGCTGCTGGCATCCGGCATCAGCACCATGTCAGATTCGTTAATGCCTTTCCAACCGCCGATCGACGAACCGTCAAACATTTTGCCTTCTTCGAAGAAATCAGCGTTTACCTGGTGTGCAGGAATGGTGACGTGTTGTTCTTTACCCTTGGTGTCAGTGAAACGCAGGTCTACGAATTTCACTTCATGCTCATTCAGCATCGTCAAAACGTGTTCAGCGGACATACTTAACTCTCCCGGATTTATCGTTGTCGTCGTCGTGGAACGAATCTTTACTACTGGCTTTTTTTCACCTTGTGTAGACTAAAGCGAAAAGCGTGCCAAGTTTAAAAATGGCAACCTTGCGCCATTCTGGGCGGCTTTTACCCATTCCGAGTATGCACCAATAGGAATGCATTGCACCATAAGTGTGCAAACAACCCCACGCAGGGCACTATAATGGTGCAAAATGCGTCCAAAGATGACGCGTTGCACCGTGAAAGGGATCACAAACTAACCTGATTAGCATTGTTTATCAGAGATGGCTGTGATCTTGTTTAGTCCCTCGCTTAATACGTGTACAATAGCGCGCTATTTCTAATGCCTGAGGCAAAGCTGTGATCGAAAATTTGCGTAATATCGCCATTATTGCCCACGTTGACCATGGTAAAACCACCCTGGTCGACAAGCTGCTGCAACAATCCGGTACTTTCGGAGAGCGTGCGGAAGCCGCCGAGCGCGTAATGGACTCCAACGATTTGGAGAAAGAGCGTGGGATTACCATCCTCGCAAAAAACACCGCCATTAATTGGAATGACTACCGCATCAACATCGTGGATACCCCGGGACACGCCGACTTCGGCGGCGAGGTAGAGCGTGTGATGTCAATGGTCGACTCGGTGCTGCTGGTTGTGGATGCAATGGATGGCCCGATGCCGCAAACCCGTTTCGTGACCAAGAAAGCGTTTGCAAATGGTCTGAAGCCGATCGTGGTCATTAACAAGGTTGACCGTCCGGGCGCGCGTCCTGACTGGGTTGTCGATCAGGTGTTCGACCTGTTCGTAAACCTGGATGCCACCGATGAGCAACTGGATTTCCCAATCATCTATGCATCTGCGCTGAACGGCATCGCCGGCACCGATCATACCGATATGGCTGACGACATGACGCCGCTGTATCAGGCGATCGTCGACCACGTGTCTGCGCCGGCAGTTGATCTGGATGGCCCGCTGCAGATGCAGATCTCCCAGCTGGACTACAACAACTACCTGGGCGTTATCGGCATCGGCCGCATCAAGCGCGGTAAAGTGAAGCCGAACCAGCAGGTTACCGTTATCGACAGCGAAGGCAAGACGCGCAACGGTAAAGTGGGCAAAGTGCTGGGCCACCTGGGTCTGGAGCGTATCGACAGCGACCTGGCGGAAGCGGGCGATATCATCGCCATCACCGGTCTGGGCGAGCTGAACATCTCCGACACCATCTGCGATCCGGCCAACGTGGAAGCGCTGCCTGCGCTGTCCGTTGATGAGCCGACCGTCAGCATGTTCTTCAACGTCAACACCTCGCCATTCTGCGGTAAAGAAGGCAAGTTCGTGACGTCTCGCCAGATCCTTGAGCGTCTGAACAAGGAATTGGTGCACAACGTGGCGCTGCGCGTAGAAGAAACCGACGATGCCGACGCGTTCCGCGTGTCCGGTCGTGGCGAACTGCACCTGTCGGTGCTGATCGAAAACATGCGTCGTGAAGGCTTCGAGCTGGCCGTTTCCCGTCCGAAAGTTATCTTCCGTGAAATCGATGGCCGTAAACAAGAGCCGTTCGAGAACGTCACGCTGGATATCGAAGAGCAGCATCAGGGTTCCGTGATGCAGGCGATGGGTGAGCGTAAGGGCGACATGAAAAACATGGATCCGGATGGTAAAGGCCGTGTGCGTCTTGACTATGTGATCCCGAGCCGCGGCCTGATCGGCTTCCGTAACGAGTTCATGACCATGACCTCCGGTACCGGCCTGCTGTACTCCACCTTCAGCCACTACGACGATCTGCGTCCGGGCGAAGTCGGCCAGCGTCAGAACGGCGTGCTGATCTCCAACGGCCAGGGTAAAGCGGTAGCGTTCGCCCTGTATGGTCTGCAAGATCGCGGCAAGCTGTTCCTGGGCCACGGTGCGGAAGTGTATGAAGGCCAGATCATCGGTATTCACTCACGTTCCAACGACCTGACCGTGAACTGCCTGACCGGTAAGAAACTGACCAACATGCGTGCTTCCGGTACTGACGAAGCGACCACGCTGGTTCCGGCTATCAAGATGACTCTGGAGCAGGCTCTGGAATTTATCGATGATGATGAACTGGTTGAAGTCACGCCGACGTCTGTGCGTATTCGTAAACGTCACCTGACGGAAAACGATCGCAAACGTGCAAGCCGCGGTCCTAAAGAAGCGTAATTGCTGATTTAGAACGCACTGCTTGGGGCGCCTGCCGGGCGCCCTGAGTTTTTTCTTCTGCTTTCCCCCCTTTCTGCGGCGCGCTATGCGCTTTTCTCCGCCTTATCTGTTCAGTCTCTGCTTTTCCCGCTACAGTGAAACCTCACCGGTCGTCAGGAGAGGACTATGCTGTATATCTTTGATTTAGGTAACGTGATCGTCGATATCGATTTCAAACGTGTGCTGGGCGTATGGAGCAATCTGAGCGGCACGCCTCTGGCGGCGCTGGCGGAACGTTTTAGCATGGGCGAGGTGTTTCAGCGCCACGAGCGGGGGGAAGTGACCGATGAAGAGTTTGCCGCCCGCCTGTGCGACGAAATGGGCATCGCGCTGAGCTTTGAGCAGTTCGCCGCCGGCTGGCAGGCGGTATTTGTCGCGCTGCGCCCGGAGGTGATCGCCATCATGCAGCGCCTGCGCAATGAGGGCCACCGGGTGGTGGTGCTGTCGAACACCAACCGCCTGCACTGTAATTACTGGCCGCAGCATTACCCGGAAGTGGCGGCGGCGGCGGACCATCTCTACCTGTCGCAGGATCTCGGCCTGCGTAAACCGGAGCCGGCCATTTATCAGCGGGTGCTGGATGCGGAAAACACGCCGGCGGAACAGGCGGTATTCTTTGACGATCATCCCGACAACATAGCGGCTGCGCGGGCCATGGGCATTACGGCGGTATGGGTGACCGATCGCGATACGGTGCCGGCCTATTTTGCCGGTTAAGCCAGGCGGGTTAAGCTTAAGACATACGAACTGACAAGGAGTGAGTATGTCGTTTTTCCGTAGCAAGAAGCTGCCGTCATCCGTAAAACCGGGCGTCACCTACGGCCGGCTGCTGCTCAAGCGCATCGACAGCGATGGCCTGACCATGTTGGCGGGCCATCTGGCGTATGTATCTCTGTTGTCGCTGGTGCCGCTGATCACCGTGGTGTTCGCGCTGTTTGCCGCCTTCCCGATGTTTTCTGATATCAGCGAGCAGCTGAAGAGCTTTATTTTTTCCAATTTTGTGCCGGCGGCCGGCAATGTTATCCAGCGCTACCTTGAGCAGTTCGTCGCCAATTCCAACAAAATGACCGCCGTCGGCACCTGCGGCCTGATCGTTACCGCGCTGCTGCTGATCTCCTCCGTCGACAGCGTGCTCAACACCATCTGGCGCAGTAAAAACAAGCGGCCGATCGTCTACTCGTTTGCAGTGTACTGGATGGTGCTGACGCTGGGGCCGCTGCTGGTCGGGGCCAGTATGGCGATCAGCTCCTACCTGCTGTCGCTGAACTGGCTGGCGCAAACCGGCGTGAACAGCCTGGTGGATCAGCTGCTGCGTATTTTCCCGCTGCTGCTGTCGTGGGTCTCTTTCTGGCTGCTGTACAGCGTGGTGCCGACGGTCCGGGTACCGCCGAAGGATGCGCTGGTCGGCGCGTTGGTCGCCGGGCTGCTGTTCGAACTGGGTAAGAAGGGCTTTGCGCTGTACGTCACCATGTTTCCTTCTTATCAGCTGATATATGGCGTGCTGGCGGTGATCCCGATTTTATTTCTGTGGGTCTACTGGAGCTGGTGTATCGTATTGCTCGGCGCGGAGATCGCCGCCACGTTCGCGGAGTACCGCGCGTACAAACAGCAAAAAATTGAGCAGCAACAGCAGGATAAACCGTCATGATTGCATTGATTCAGCGAGTATTAAACGCCAGCGTCACGGTAAACGGCGAGACGGTAGGCAAAATTGGCCCAGGTTTGTTAGTGTTATTGGGTGTAGAGCAAGATGATAACGAACAGAAAGCCGAGCGTTTGTGTGAACGCGTACTGGGCTACCGCATTTTTGGTGATGATAACGGCAAGATGAACCTTAACGTTCAACAGGCCGGCGGCAGCGTGCTGGTGGTTTCCCAGTTTACGCTGGCCGCGGACACGCAAAAGGGCATGCGGCCCGGTTTCTCGCGCGGCGCAGACCCTGCGCAGGCCGATCGGCTATATCAGTATTTTGTTGGCCAATGCCGCGAACGCGGCGTGGAAACACAGACCGGCGAGTTCGCGGCGGATATGCAGGTCGCGCTGGTGAACGACGGTCCGGTGACGTTCTGGCTACAGGTTTAAAAATTTGGAGAGAAGGCGTCTATGTATCACCTACGAGTACCCGTTACAGAACAAGAACTGAAGGATTATTACCAGTTTCGCTGGGAAATGCTGCGCAAGCCATTGCACCAGCCGGTGGGTTCGGAAAAGGATGCCTATGACGCCATGGCGCACCACCAAATGGTGGTGGATGAGAATGGCAAAATCGTCGCCGTTGGCCGGCTGTATATCAATGCGGATAACGAAGCGGCGATTCGTTTTTTAGCGGTCGATCCCGGCGTGCAGGACAAAGGGCTGGGTACGCTGGTGGCGATGACGCTGGAGTCGGTGGCGCGTCAGGAAGGCGTGAAGCGCGTGGTGTGCAGCGCGCGTGAGGACGCGGTGGCGTTCTTCGCCAAACTGGGGTTTGAAAGCCAGGGGGAGATCAGCGCGCCGCAAACCTCGCCGATCCGCCACTTCCTGATGATTAAGCCAGTGGCGACGCTGGACGATATTCTGCACCGTCCCGACTGGTGCGGGCAGCTGCAGCAGGCCTGGTACGATCATATTCCGCTCAGTGAAAAGATGGGGGTGCGCATCAGCCAGTATACCGGCCAGCGTTTTGTCACCACCATGCCGGAGGTCGGCAATCAGAATCCGCACCACACGCTGTTTGCCGGCAGCCTGTTCTCGCTGGCGACGCTGACCGCCTGGGGGCTGATCTGGCTGCTGCTGCGCGAGCGCCATCTGGGCGGCACCATCATTCTGGCGGATGCGCATATCCGTTACAGTAAACCTATCACCGGTCGCCCGCGCGCGGTGGCCGATCTCAGCTCGCTGAGCGGCGACCTTGACCGACTGGCGCGCGGCCGCCGTGCCCGCGTGCAGGCGGAAGTGGTGCTGTTTGGCGATGATGATAAAGGGGCGGTGTTTGAGGGCATCTACATGGTGCTGCCGGCCGAGCCGGAAGTCCCGCTGGATCAGGGCGGCTGCGAGGCCATTCCCGAATAAGCAATAAGGGCGCTATGCGCCCTTATTGGTTTACGGCTGTTGCTGATTGACCGTTTGCCCGTCCTTCGCCGTGGCCTGCAGATTACCCCGTACGGAATCCCGGAACGGCCCGTCGCTGTTTAACAGCCCCTGAACCTGCAGCTGCAGGTTGCCGTCGCCCTCCAGCGGCACCGGCTGCCAGCCCCATTGCTGCAGGGTATTGAGCGGCACCGAACGACCGGATAAAGACAGCGAAAACGGCTTGCCCGGCAGTTGCGTGACGGTTGCCTTGGCATCCAGCAGGCCATTAGGCATAAAGGCGCTCAGCTCGGTAACGGCGATTTGCCGCTGGTCCGCCGTCAGCGCCAGCGAAGGCCGGCGGACGTCGATTTTATTGAACGTTGCTTCGCTGGCGCTCAGGTTTAGCGAACCGGACCAGATTCCCCACTGACCATCGTGCGCCAGCAGCAGATTGCTGCCGTAACCGTTCAGCGATGTCAGCTGGAACGGGAACGCCGGATTGATATCGATAATCAGGTTACGGTTGGTGGTCAGCTTATTGACGTATACCTGCGACAGCCATGCCGGCAGCGGTTTGAGCCACAGCTCACGCCAGTTTTGCGGCAGCGTATACTCCAACGCCGCGACGGTGACGTCGTCCAGCTGCAAACGTTTGGTGGCGCGCAGCCAACTGCCGTTGGCGCGCAGCAAACCGCCTTCCCAGCGCGAGGTGAATTGCTCAATGGCGATACCGGCCGGCGACAGCCGCGTACTGATAATCGGATCCACCAGATGGAAGCGGCCATTGATAATATCGCTGGCGTTGGCATGCAATACGCCGTTCTCGCTGCGCCAGTCTCCCTGCTGAAGCGTGACGTCTTGCAGGGACAGGTCAAGATCGTTAAACGCCCACCCCTTGCCCTCCAGCCGTGCGTCGATCAGGTCAAAGCGTTGCAGTGTGATCGGAGGCAGGGTGGTAAAGCGCTGCCAGAATTGTTCCAGCGACAGCGGCGTTTGCAGCCGTACCTTGTTCAGGCGCAGACGGTCTACCAGCCAGCTGCCGTCGGCGGCACGTGTCGCTTTACCGGTCAGGTCGCCCTGGGCCAGATCGGCGCCGAAATCCTCCAGCAGCAGCTGATGATCTTTGATTTGCCCTTGCACCAGCGCCTGAGAGGCGGGGATGCCGTTCAGGGTCAGCGAGCCGGCGCTGAACTGGAAGCGGTTGTTGTCGCCCAGCAGGTGCCCGGACTGAGGCCGCCATGGCGTAATCCCGGCGTTAACCCGCTGCGCATTAAGCTGCCAGTCGGCGTCGCCGGCGTGCAATGCCATATTGCTCAGCTGCAGCACGTCGGCCTGGATCGGTAACGCCGCTGAGCCAGGTTGCACATTGAGCGTACCGTCGTGCAGCGTCACGCTGTGGAAGTAACGCGGGTTGGTGAGCTGACGCAGGCTGAGGCCCAGAACGACGCGCTTGGCCGTTAACGCCCGCGGCTGGTTGGTGCGCGTCAGCGCGACGTCTTCCAGGCCGATCTGCGCCGGTTCATCCCAGGAGTGGCTGATTTTACCGAGAGAGAGGCGGTAGTCGCTGTGCCCACTCACCCAGTTGCCGATCTGACCGGCGGCCCAGCGGGTCTGCCCGACCAGATACAGTAATACGATGACGATTGCCGCTGCCACCAGCAGCCATAGCAACAGTTTCCCGATAAATTTCATCGCCTGCACACCCTAGCGGTCAAAAAAGATACCCCGTTTATGCCGCAATTGGCCGGCTATCTCAAGGGTAATGGTCTGACTGACAATAAAAAAACGGCCGCAGGCGGCCGTTTTCAACGATAAAGCCGGGTCACACGCCCCCGCAGTGGAATTATTCTTTCTCCTGCGGAAACACCAGATTCAGTACGATGGCAGTAATCCCGCCGGCGGCGATACCGGAGGAGAGCAGGGTTTTCAGCCAGTCCGGCGCGAACTGCAGAATCAGCGGCTGCTGAGAAACGCCCATACCGACCGCCAGCGACAGCGCCATAATCATGATGGCGCGGCGATTAAGCTTCTCGCGTGAAACGATACGTACGCCGGACGCGGCGATGGTGCCGAACATCACAATGGTGGCGCCGCCCAGTACCGGCTCAGGAATATGCTGCACAAAGCCGGCGACCGCCGGGAACAGACCCAGCGCGATCAGCATCAGCGCCACCACAAAGCCGACGTAGCGGCTGGCGACGCCGGTCAGTTGGATCACCCCGTTGTTCTGGCCGAAGCAGGAGTTCGGGAAGGTATTGAAGACCGCCGACAGCATGGAGTTCAAACCGTTGGCCAGCACGCCGCCCTTCAGGCGCTTCATATACAGCGGGCCGCGCACCGGCTGTTCGGATACGTCAGAGGTGGCAGTGATATCGCCGATGGTTTCCAGCGAGGTGACCATAAAGATCAGCATCAGCGGCAGCAGCAGGTTCCAGTCAAAGCCCAGCCCGTAATACAGCGGTGTAGGGATGGTGATCGACGCGCTGTTGCTGACGGGCTGGCTGGCGGGCAGCATATCGAGCGCCCAGGCCAGCAGATAGCCGACCGCCATGGCGATTACCAGCGAGGCAACGCGCAGATAGGGATTACGCTGACGGTTGAGCAAAATAATCACCGCCAGCACCGCGCCGGCCAGCAGCAGGTTTTTTGGCGCGCCGAAGGTGTGGTCGTTCATTGCCGCGTAGCCGCCGCCGATGGAGGTCAGGCCGACCTGAATCAGCGACAGGCCGATAATCATCACCACAATGCCTGATACCAGCGGCGTAATAATGCGGCGCGCCAGGTGCAGGACGCGCGACAGCAGAATCTCGGTGCAGGAGGCGACCATCAGGGTGCCGAACAGCGCCGCCATCATGGTCGGCACGTCTGCGCCGCCGTTTTTCAGCGCCATGCCGCCCATAATCAGCGGTGATACGAAGTTAAAGCTGGTGCCCTGAATCGACAGCAGGCCGGAGCCGACCGGACCCCAGGTTTTGATTTGTAAAATAGAGGCCAGACCGGAGGCGAACAGCGACATGCTGATAATGTGCTGAGTATCCTGCGCCGGCAGCCCCAGCGCCTGGCAAATCAGCAGCGCCGGCGTAATCACGGCCACGAACATCGCCAGCAGATGCTGGCCGGCGGCAAACAGCGTTTGCGGCAGCGGCGGGCGGTCTTCCAGGCGGTAGATCAGTTCGCTTTTGGGCGGGGAGGCGGAGGCGTTTTGCGCGGATTCAAGCTCGGCGGATTGCATGGTCATGGTGTGGCACTTTTCCGAAACGGCAAAGCAGGCATTTTAATCGTCTGGACACTAAAAGCAAACGGTTGCGCCTAACTTTTCTTCCCCGCTTATTTTTATTTATGTCGCATTTTCATGCATTTTTTCTTGTCTTCTTAGCACTTTTTCCTTCTAATCCAGCATTCATCGAGTTTAAAAAACTAAGTGGTTTTATATAACTTATTAATATAATTGGATTTATCCCCTCACATGGAGTACCTGGATGTTTCATCTTGATACTTATGGCACTTTGGTTGCCGCAACTCTGGTTTTGCTCCTTGGGGGCAAGTGCGTTAGAAGCATTCCTCTGCTGAAAAAATACACCATTCCTGCCCCCGTCGCCGGTGGTTTGCTGGTTGCGCTGTTATTGTTGATTTTAAAAAAGACCGTTAACTGGGAAATCAGCTTCGACATGTCGCTGAAAGATCCGCTGATGCTGGCCTTCTTTGCCACCATCGGCCTTAATGCTAACCTGGCGCGGTTGCGCGCCGGTGGTAAGGCACTGGTTATCTTCCTGTTTGTGGTGCTGGGACTGTTGGTGGTGCAGAACGCCATCGGCATCGGTATGGCGAAGATGCTGGGGATGGACCCGCTGATGGGCCTGATCGCCGGTTCTATCACCCTGTCGGGCGGCCACGGCACCGGCGCCGCCTGGAGTAAGCTGTTTATTGAGCGTTACGGCTTTGAAAACGCCACCGAAGTGGCGATGGCCTGCGCCACCTTCGGCCTGGTGCTGGGCGGCCTGATTGGCGGCCCGGTGGCGCGCTATCTGGTGAAGCACTCTTCCTCGCCGGAAGGTTCGCCGGATGACAGCGTCCAGCCGAGCGGCTTTGAAAAACCGGAGAGCGGTCGTCTGATTACCTCGCTGGTGATGATTGAAACCATTGCGATGATCGCCATCTGCCTCAGCCTGGGCCAGCTTATCGCCGGCCTGCTGAGCGGCACGGTATTTGAACTGCCGAACTTCGTCTGCGTGCTGTTTGTCGGGGTGATCCTCAGCAATACGCTGGCATTCACCGGCTTTTATACCGTGTTTGAGCGTGCGGTATCGGTGCTGGGTAACGTCAGTCTGTCGCTGTTCCTGGCGATGGCGCTGATGAGCCTGCGCCTGTGGGAGCTGGCGTCACTGGCGCTGCCGATGCTGGCGATCCTGGCGGTGCAGACGCTGGTGATGGCGCTGTACGCGATTTTCGTCACCTACCGGGTGATGGGCAAAAACTATGATGCGGCAGTGCTGGCTGCCGGGCACTGCGGCTTCGGGATGGGCGCTACGCCGACCGCGATTGCCAATATGCAGGCGATTACCGATCGTTTCGGCCCATCGCACCTGGCGTTCCTGGTAGTGCCGATGGTGGGGGCGTTCTTTATCGATATCGCCAACGCCATCATTATCAAGCTGTACCTGCTGCTGCCGGTCTTCCCGGCGGTTGGCTGAGTAACCACTGGACAGCAAAAGGGCGCCTTCTCGGCGCCCTTTTTTATGCGTTGGAATAGCGTGCCTTTTCCGGCAGCCAGCGCTCAATCAGCGCCTGAGCGTGTTCGGGGTATTGCTGGTGGATATGGCGCGCGACCCGCTGTACTTCCGGGATCATCGACTGGTCTCGCAGCAGATCGGCGACTTTGAATTCGGCATTGCCGGTCTGCCGGGTGCCGAGTAGCTCGCCGGGGCCGCGAATTTCCAGATCGCGCTGGGCGATCACGAAGCCATCGTTGCTGTCGCGCAGCACCTGCAGGCGCTTCTGCGCGGTTTTACTCAGCGGGGTTTTGTACAGCAGTACACAGTGTGAGGCGACCGCGCCGCGGCCTACGCGGCCACGCAGCTGGTGCAACTGGGCCAGGCCCAGCCGCTCCGGGTTTTCGATAATCATCAGGCTGGCGTTCGGCACATCGACGCCGACTTCGATCACCGTGGTGGCAACCAGCAGCTGCAGCTCCCCCTGCTTGAAGGCCTGCATCACCGCCTGTTTTTCCTGCGCCTTCATCCGGCCGTGCACCAGCGCCACCTTCAGCTCCGGCAGCGCCGTTTTCAGCTCTTCCCAGGTGGCTTCCGCCGCCTGCGCTTCCAGCAGTTCGGACTCTTCAATCAGCGTGCAGACCCAGTAAGCCTGACGGCCTTCCTGCTGGCAGGCGTTTCTGACGCGTTCAATAATATCCGCCCGGCGGGTATCCGGGATCGCCACCGTGGTGACCGGCGTGCGGCCCGGCGGCAGTTCGTCGATGACCGAGGTGTCCAGATCGGCATAGGCGGTCATCGCCAGCGTGCGTGGGATTGGCGTGGCGGTCATGATCAACTGGTGGGCATGGAAACCCTGCTCTTCACCTTTTTCCCACAGCGCCAGACGCTGGTGGACGCCAAAGCGGTGCTGTTCATCAATGATAACCAGCGCCAGCCCGTTGAACTGAACCTGCTCCTGAAAAATGGCATGGGTGCCGACCACCATCGAAACCTGACCGCTGGCGATCGCTTCCTGCTGCGCGATGCGCGCTTTGCCTTTCTGCTTCCCGGCCAGCCAGCCGACTTCAATGCCCAACGGCGCAAACCATTGGCGGAAGTTATTGGCATGCTGTTCCGCCAGCAGCTCGGTCGGCGCCATCAGCGCCACCTGCTTACCGTGGGCAATGGCGCGCAGCGCGGCCAGCGCCGCCACCAGCGTTTTCCCGGAGCCGACGTCGCCCTGAACCAGACGCATCATCGGGAAATCTTTTTGCATATCCGCTTCGATATCCGCCACCACGCGCTGTTGCGCACCGGTCGGGGCAAACGGCAGCTGGGCCAGAAACGCTTTTTTCAATCTGTCGTCCGGCAGAAGCGGCTGGGCGTGATAACTCTGCGCGCCGGCGCGTACCGCCAGCATGCTGAGGTTGTGTGCCAGCAGCTCTTCCATAATCAGCCGTTTCTGCGCCGGATGTTTGCCCAATTCCAGATCGGCCAGCTGGATATCCGGCGGCGGACGATGCAGCGTATGCAGCGCCTGCGGCAGGCTCATCAGGCCGCCGTTCAGTTCCGGCGGCAGCAGTTCGGTAATGGCGCAGGTATCCAGCAGCTCCAGCGCCTGATCGGTCAGCTTACGCAGCGTAGCCTGACGGACGCCTTCGGTAGTGGGGTAGACCGGCGTCAGCGAGGCCTGCAGCTCGACGTCGTCATGTTCGCCCTGCAGGCGGTATTCCGGATGAATGATTTCCGCACCGTGGTTGCCGCGCTTGATTTCCCCGTAGGCGGTAACGCGGCGCCCGGTCGCCAGGCTGTTTTTCATCGCCGCGTTGAAATTGAAAAAGCGCATGGTGAGGATGCCGGTGCCGTCGCTGATTTGGCAGGTGAGCATACGGCGGCGGCCAAAACTGATATCGCTGCGCAGGACTTCGCCTTCTACCGTGGCGAAAATGCCCGGCAGCAGGTCATTGATGGGGTACAGGCGGGTGCGGTCCTCGTAACGCAGCGGCAGGTGCAGCAGCAGATCCTGAATGGTTTCCAACCCGATTTTAGCCAGCTTGGCTGCCTGGCTGGCGCCAACGCCGGTCAACGTGGTGAGCGGAACCGCATCCAGCAGGCGGCCTTTCATCTGCGCACCGTTGCTTGCATGGCGGCCCACCATTCGGCCTCGGCGATCACTGCGCCGTTTTCATCGATATGCGGGCGCGGCAGGCCTTTACGCTTGGCGACGTTGGCCAGTACCGGGTAGCCACCCTCAAACAGCAGGCGCTGTTGCTCTTCAGCATCCAGCATGCTGCGATCGCGGCGGTACATGCCGGCATTTTGGCGCTGTCGCTGCGCTTCGTACAGGATCAGGGCGGAAGCCACGGAGACGTTGAGCGATTGCACCATGCCGATCATCGGAATGATGATGTCCTGGTCGGCAAGCTGCAGCGCTTCTTCGGTGATGCCGGTTTTTTCCTGCCCGAGCAGAATACAGGTTGGGCGGGTGTAGTCGATATCACGAAAATCCACTGCACGGTCAGACAGGTGCGTCGCCAGAATTTGCATGCCCTGGCCCTTCATATGGCCGACCGCATCGCCGATGGTAGGGTGCGTTTTTACGTTGACCCAGCTGTTGCTGCCGGCGGCGGAAGAAACCAGCGTCCGCATGCGGGTCGTTGGCCAAACGGCATGAACCTGATGCACGCCGACGGCGTCGGCGGTGCGGATAATTGCGGAGACGTTATGCGGTTTGTGAACCTGTTCCAGACAAACCGTCAGATCCGGTTGACGGGTGGCGAGCATTTCACAAATCCGCGCATAGCGTTCGGGGCTCATAGGCGCTAGTTTCGGTTACGGTTAACTTTGATTACATCCGGCATGATACGGATTTTACGCATGATATTTGCCAGATGGATGCGATCGCGAGTGGTCAGGCGGATAAAGGCGCTGTAGACCCGGCCGTCTTTCTCTTCGGTATTCAGGCTTTGAATATTGGACTCAGCTGCATTGATCGCCGCCGTCAGGTTGGCCAACGCCCCCTGGTGGTTAAACATATCCACTTTGATTTCGGCGATGAATTCCTGCTCGGTTTCCTTATCCCACTCGACCGCCATGAACTTTTCCGGTTCTTTCTGGTAACCGCGGATGTTGCGGCAGGATTCATGGTGGATCACCAGCCCTTTGCCCGGGCTGACATGGGCGATAATCGGGTCGCCCGGAATCGGCCGGCAGCACTTGGCAAAGGTGATCAATACGCCGTCGGCGCCTTTGATTGCCAGGTTGCGCACGCCGGAAGAGGCGCCGAGGCTGGATTGGTCGCCCTGCAGGTTTTTCGCCACCACCACGCTCATGGCGTTGCCGAGGCCGATTTCCGCTAGCAGATCGTCCAGCGTCGCCAGCTTCATGCGCTCCAGCTCGTGCTGAATATTTTCCTGCGGGATTTCGGCCAGCTTGCGGCTGCCGCCCAGCGCATGGTTCAGCAGACGACGGCCGAGGTTGACGGAGTCGTCGCGCTTAAGGTTCTTCAGCATCTGGCGGATTTTGGCGCGCGCTTTTGAGCTGACGACAAAGTTCAGCCAGGCGGCATTCGGCCGTGCGCCCGGCGCGGTGATGATTTCCACCGTCTGGCCGCTGGTGAGCGCCTGCGACAGCGGGTAAGGCTGGCGGTCGACGCGGGCGCCGACGCAGGCATGGCCGATATCGGTATGCACGGCGTAAGCGAAGTCGACCGGCGTGGCGCCGGCCGGCAGTTCGACGATGCGGCCTTCCGGGGTGAAAACGTAAATCTCATCCGGGAACAGATCGGATTTAACGCTTTCAATAAATTCGAAGGAGCTGCCGGCGCTTTGCTGCAGCTCCAGCAGGCTTTGCATCCAGCGCTGGGCGCGGATTTGCGCGGTAGTGCCGCTCTCGCCCTGTTCTTTGTACGCCCAGTGCGCCGCCACCCCCATTTCCGCCATCTGATCCATATCTTCGGTACGGATCTGCACTTCGACCGGCACGCCGTGCGGCCCGATCAGCGAAGTATGCAGCGACTGGTAGCCGTTGGCCTTGGGAATGGCGATATAGTCTTTAACCCGCCCCGGGCGCGGTTTGTACAGGCTATGCACCTGGCCCAGCACGCGGTAACAGGTATCCACTTCCTTGACGATCACCCGGAACGCATAGATATCCATAATCGAATGGAAGCGCTGTTCTTTCAGGTGCATCTTGCAGTAAATGGAGTAGAGATGTTTTTCCCGTCCGCTGACGCGGCAGGCGATGCCGGCTTCGGTTAACCGTCCTTCGATCTCGGAAAGAATCTTTTGGATCATTTCCTTACGGTTGCCGCGCGCGGCCTTGACCACTTCCTTGATGACGCGGTAGCGGTTAGGGTAAAGCGCCTCAAAACCCAGCTCTTCCAGCTCGGTTTTCAGGTGATGGATGCCCAGGCGGTGCGCCAGCGGGCTGTAGATTTCCAGGGTTTCACGCGCGATGCGCCGGCGTTTGTCCGGGCGCAGCGAACCGAGGGTGCGCATATTGTGCGTACGGTCGGCCAGCTTGATCAGCACGACGCGGATATCCTGCACCATCGCCATGATCATCTTGCGGAAGTTTTCCGCCTGCGCTTCTTTTTTATCCTGGAATTTGAGCTTGTCGAGCTTGGATACGCCTTCAACCAGTTCGGCGACGCTTTTGCCGAACAGCTGTTCCATATCCTGATAGGTTGCCGGGGTGTCTTCAATGACATCATGCAGCAGGGCGGCCATCAGCGTCTCGTAATCGAGACGCATCTCCGCCAGGATGCAGGCCACGGCGACCGGGTGAGTAATATAAGGCTCACCGCTGGAGCGTGTCTGACCCTCGTGAGCATCACGCGCGACGAGGTATGCCTGTTTGAGGCGCTTAATTTGCTCCTCAGGCAGGTAACGTTGAATCAGCTGGTTAAGGCTTTCAAACAGGTACAAGGCAGACTCGCTATTTAATTAACGACGGCCTTCAGCAATCGCGGTAACCGCCTGAATTTCTGTGGCTTCCTGCTCTTGCTGCTCCTGGCGCTCACGCACATCGAGGATCTGGCTGTTGATCAGGCCTTCTTCGATTTCGCGCAGAGCGATAACGGTGTACTTATCGTTCTCTTCAGGAACCAGCGCGTCTTTGCCGCCGACCTGGATTTGACGTGCCCGACGAGCAGCGACCAACACCAGGTCAAAACGGTTACCAATTTTCTCTACAGCGTCTTGAACAGTTACGCGTGCCATATTTGTGCTACTCCACAGGTGACGAAAAGACTGGGCATAATACTGAAACTGTCTTCAGTCTGCCAATAGTTTGCTGATTAAAGCGTCATGTCGCAGCATTTGCCGACCTAAACGCAAGCGCTCGGCGCGAATAATGGTTTTCAGATCGGACAGCGCCAGATCGAAATCATCGTTCACGATTAAATAATCATACTCCGCATAGTGCGTCATTTCCGCTACCGCCTGCGCCATGCGCTTGGCGATCACCTCATCGGAGTCCTGCCCGCGGCCGCGCAGGCGGCGGCCCAGCTCTTCCTTCGACGGCGGCAGGATAAAGATGCTGCGCGCCTGCGGCATCTTGGCGCGAATTTGCTGCGCGCCCTGCCAGTCGATATCCAGGAAAACATCCACGCCGGTCGCCAGCACCTGCTCGATAGCCGCGCGCGAGGTACCGTAGTAGTTGCCGAACACTTCGGCGTGCTCAAGGAAGGCATCCTGCGCAATCATGCGGCGGAATTCGTCGTGCGACACAAAGAAATAGTGTTCGCCATGATTTTCACCCGGGCGACTGTCGCGCGTGGTGTGTGAAACCGAAACCTGCGTGTCGTACAGCGGTTGGGTCTTTAACAAAGCCTGAATCAGACTTGATTTACCTGCGCCGCTGGGTGCAGAGACAATATAAAGCGTGCCTTGAGCCATGATGATGTTCGTTGATAGCGGTTGATGTGCCAATTACAGCAGATGTGTATTTTCTCCGCACAGTATACACGGCTAACGCCGCTGATGCAGCGTTTGCGCGCATTTTGCCCGCGGCTTTGGCGGAAAAACACGGCGAAAATTACAAAGTGCCTTGCGTATCGCGTTATTTCGATGGTTTTTCGCAAACGAAAATTTATTTTGCGATGTGTTTTGCGACCGATGATTTTATGCGTCGCCGCCGCGCTGAAAAGCGGATTTACTGCATGGCACCAGGGAGGAGGAATGAAAGGACACCTTTTTTACGGCGCCGTGTTTTTTATTCTCGCGATGGTCATCTCCGTCGGCGCGCAGGCAGAAACCTGCCCGCACTGGCCGGCGGAGCGCCTGCGCAATGAACTGAATGCTTTGGAAGAGCAGCTGGCGCGCTGGGACGCGGCCTATTATCAACGCGGGAAAAGTTTGATTAGCGACGAACTTTACGACAGCCTGCGGCAAAAACAGCGCTTTTGGCGAGTTTGCGCCGGCCGGGCGGGGGAAATTCCTCTGCCTCAGTTACCGGCGGGAAAGGTGCCTCATCCGGTCGCCCATACCGGGCTGCGCAAGCTGGCCGATCGCCGGGCGGTTGCCCAATGGCTGGCGGAGCGCCGCGACGTGTGGCTGCAGCCCAAGGTTGACGGCGTCGCCGTGACGCTGGTGTACCGGCACGGTAAACTGGCGCAGGCGATCAGCCGCGGCAACGGCAGGCTGGGCGAAGACTGGCTGGAAAAGGTCAGGGCAATCCCCGGCGTGCCGTTAACGTTGGCGAACGCGCCGGACCTTCTGGTGCTGCAGGGAGAGCTGTTTTTGCTGATGACCGGTCATCGTCAGCAGCTGCATGGCGGCGTCAACGCACGCGCCAGCGTTGCCGGTACATTGATGCGTAATCAGCCCTCTGAGCGGCTTACGCAGCTGGGCATTTTCATCTGGGCCTGGCCCGATGGCCCGCCCGCGATGTCGCAGCGGCTGGCGCAGCTGGCGGCGTGGGGGTTTACGCTGGCGCGCGACTATACGCAGCCGGTGAACTCGGTTGAAGACGTTATCCGTTGGCGTGACGCCTGGTTTGCCAGCCCCTTGCCCTTTGTGACCGATGGCGTGGTGCTGCATCAGGCAAGTTCGCCGTCCGGGCGCTACTGGCGTAATAAGCCGGCGTTGTGGGCGGTAGCGTGGAAATATCCGCCGGCAGAGCAGGTGACGCGCGTGGAGCAGGTGATGTTCCGCATCGGGCGTACCGGTAAAATTACGGTGGTGCTGGCGCTGGACCCTCTGCGGCTGGATGACAAGTGGATACGGCGCGTCAATATCGGTTCGCTTGCCCGCTGGCGGTATTGGGACATCGTGCCTGGCGATCAGGTTGCCGTCAGCCTGAAGGGGCAAGGAATTCCTCTGGTTACCCGAGTGGCATGGCGCAGCGTGGAACGGCCGGTGCTGACGGCGCCGGATGCCGCGCGCTACCACGCGTTCAGTTGCTTTACCCTGCAGGAAGGCTGTCGGCAACAGTTTATCGCGCGGCTGGTGTGGCTGAGCGGCCCGCAGGGGCTGATGATGAACGGCGTCAGTGAGGCCAGTTGGCGGATGTTGGTCGACCATGGGCAGGTAAAAGAGCTGGCGGACTGGCTGATGCTGACGCCGGAGAGTTTGCGGACGCTGCCGGGGATGGGGGATAAGCAGGCACGGCGTCTCTATCAGCAATTTATGCTGGCGCGGCGGCAGCCTTTCAGCCGCTGGCTGCTGGCGCTGGGGGCGCCGCTGTCGTCCGATCAACTTGCCGATGTGACGGGGTGGCAACAGGCCAAAAGGCTGCCGCCGCACATATGGCAGCGGCAGGCCGGCATCGGGGACAAACGGGCGGCGCAGCTGGTTGAATTCTTCCGACAGCCGGCGCTACTGCGCGTGACAAATATCCTGCGGCAGCAGCATATCGCCGGGTTTGCCGGCGATGCGGTTAGTGATCCGGATGCTGATAATTGAAAACGGGCAGCCCAAGCCGGAAGCGCAGGGCAAGCAGGCGCGCACTCAGGCCGGCAAACAGCGTAATCAGCACCACGACGTTATGCGGCAGGTCGAGGTACTGCAGGCCGATATAGAGCCAGGCCGCAGCGAAAGCGATGCCGCCGTAAATCTCTTTTTGGAAGACCAGCGGGATGCGGTTGCAGAACATATCGCGCAATACTCCGCCGAACACGCCGGTGATCACCGCGGCAATGGCGGCGATGATCGGGCTGTGGCCCATATCCAGCGCCACCTGCGCGCCGATAATGGAGAACACGATCAGGCCGACGGCATCCAGCACCAGAAACAGCCGGCGCAGATGACGCATCAGCGGGGCGAGCCAGGTGGTGACGATGGCGGCAATGGCGACAATCACGATGTACTCGGGGTGTTTAACCCAGCCAAGAGGGTAATGGCCAAGCAGAACATCGCGCACCGAGCCGCCGCCGATCGCTGTGGCGGAGGCGATGATCAGCACGCCGAACATATCCATCTGACGGCGGCCGGCAGCCAGCGCGCCGGTCATGGCTTCTGCGGTGATGCCAATGATATAAAGGATACTCAGTAACATGGGGGAATTCGCTGTGCGGCTAGAACGGAACTTTTAACTGAAGGGTAATGATCAACCTATTATGCCGCTACTGAGTTTTTCTCACCGATATCAATTCGGATTACTATAACTAATGTCAAAGTGTGGTTTCTTCTCTGCTTACAGCATTGTTGCCGTTTTTTATTAAAACTCAGGTATAAATTATTTCGTGCTGATTTCTTGGTGAAACTATTTGTGCACTAGCCCGCGCCGTGCGGCGCGGGGCTGGCGTTACTTCGCCTGCGCCAGAATATTGCCCTCCCAGCCTTGCTGCGCGTAGTCATTCAGGTGCTTGATTTGCCGTACCGGTTGGCCTTGGCTAAAGTTGATATCGTGTAGCGATACCCAGACCTGTGAGGCCGCGAAGGTCGATTTGAAGTGATATTCGCCGTGGCTCAGGTCGGAAATTGCGGTCCAGTAGGTGCCGACGCCTTTATTTTGCTCCGGGCGTTTACTGTATTTTTCATACATATCGGACACTTTCTGTTCGTCAGGCTCTGCTGGTGAACCGATCGGGTAAGCCACGTTGTTGATGACTGATAAAATAAATCCCTGAGCCTGATCTTTGTTATCCGGCTGCGGTAGGTTTTGCAGATCGTAGCTGGCGCGCACCAGGCGCTCATCCGCTTCCAGCCCGCCGGGAATGTCGCGGCGTTTGGCGTGCTGGTATTTAGCCAGGTTTTTCAGCTGTTGCGCATAAGACGGCGGATTGGTCATCACCCGGTAGTTTTTGTCGTGATAAACATTAACTTTGCCGTTATCAATCTCAATAATCGCGGAATCACCGCTAACGTCTTCAATGGCGATATGTTTGGTGTCGGAGGCGTAATCAATCGGCAGGCGTGCGGCGACCAGACGCACATCGTTGCGGATCGCATTTACTGCCTGATCGACGGTAGCGTAATTGTCCAGAATATAACTGAGCCAGGCGCGGCTTTCGAGAACCGGTTTATCCTGGTTGCCTTGCTGAACTTGGCTGCCGTTCATATAAAACAGTGTATGCCCTGCCAACCCTTTTTCATTCATGCCATCCATCGGGAATACGCCATCGGCATAGACCACCACGCTGCCGTAGCGGGTTTGCCAGTGGGCGGCATACTTACTGTCGCCGCCGTTATGCGCCACGCCGCGCGGGGTGATCACCAAAGAGGGATCGACCGGACCGAAGAAATCCAGGTTACGGGCGCTGACCATATAGCCGGGGTACATATTCATAAACGCGCGGGTGCAGGCCTGTGCGCCGGTGGTCAGGCTGGCGCTGAGTATCGCGCCGGCCAGCAGCGCTGATGCGCTGGAAGCAAATTTTTTCATGTTATCTCCTTACCATTATGCGAGGGGTGCCCGGGGATGGTAAGGCGTGGGTCGCGCGGCCAAGAGTGACTTAATGGGGGAAAATCCCCCAAACCGGACAGGATCATCAGTGGGAAAGATTCGATTTTCTTTAGCCCAGATAGAAGCGTTTGCCAGCGTATGTGAGAGCGGCAATTTAACGCGGGCAGCCAAACGCCTGGGGAAAGATCGCACAACCGTCGGCGAACTGGTCGAGTACCTGGAGCTGGACTTGGGCTATGCGCTGTTCGATCGCCATACGCGCCCGCTGCGGTTAACGGATGCCGGGCAGCGCCTGTATCGCCAGGCGAGATTATTTCTGCAGGAAGCGGAAACCTTTTGCCAACTGGCGGAGCATATTCCGCAGCAGGTTCGCCAGCGCGTGGTGCTGTGCTATGACGCGTTTACGCCAAGGTCGTTTTTGAGTGCGCTGTCGGCGGCGCTGTATCAGCATGGTATTGCGCTGGATCTGCGCATGATGGAAAGGACGGAGGCGGAAGAGCTGCTGGCAGGCGGGGCGGCGCACCTGGGCGTCTATCAGGCGCTTAATCGCAGCATCAGCGATCGGTTTAAATGGCGGGCGTTAGGGGCGCTGGAGATGGCGGTGTATGCCCGCGAGGGGTTTTTTCCTGATGCCGACCCGATTCCGCTGATTGCGCTGGCTGCACACACTCAGCTTATTCCGTTCAGCGACCTGCCGGATGCCATGGCCAAGCGCTTACAGATCTCCGACCGTATCCGGGTAATCAATGAATTGCCGCTGCTGCAGGCATCGCTGAGCGCCGGGCAGGGTTGGGCATTTTTACCGACGCATTTTCAGGCCCAGCAATGGCCGGCGGTAAGTCGGCTCGACACCGAGCTGGGCCAGAGCGGCCTGACGCACCCGATGGTTGCGCTCTGGAAGCCGGGCGCCGATGATGAGTTGCTGCGGTTGATTGAGCAGGTACAGCGGATATACCGCGAGGAGTCTTAGGCGGTTCCGGTAGAGAATGTTCCGGGATCGCCGCCGATTCTATCCTGAAATAGAAGATATTCTCTGTGGTCCCATTGCCACTCGGTGACGAAAGATTTAGGTTATGCCTGAATGTATTACGATCAGATTAATTATGAATGGAACATGTTAAGGGAAAACGGTACCAAACCCTGTAATATTAAAGGATTTTTCAATTTATAAGCGCCGGTGGGGATTTTAATGGGATTAGCCGATGTTGCTCTTTGGGTTAATATAATTGTTACATGTTCTGTGCTCGTCGTTGTCTTTTATGGCGTGAGGAATACATTAAGAGCTAATAAAAATAATGAGTCTGTTATGAAAAGTGGTCAAGAAGTGGAGGCCATAGTGATTAGTGCAAGGCCACATGATAACCAAACTGCTGATGGGCGTCTGTTTCTTTCTTTATTAGTCGAGTTCACCGTTGGGGGTGAAAAGATCGCTGCCAATAAAGATGTTAATGTTTCGGTGTTTTATTCTGAAGAATATAAGCCAGGTAAAGTAATTACTATAAAATATCAAAGGAATAATCCGGACAATATCGTTGTTGTTGGGAATGTTAATAACTAGCATGCTATTCTATATGGGCATAGGTGATTAGCCGGTGGAGCGAGAATTAATAGAACGTGTCTGTATATATCTTACATTTACTGGAGGGTAGAGTGAGTTTTATTAGTCAACATTCAGGTTTAATCATTATGGCATCACTTGCCTTAACGTTTTTTATGATTATTGGAGGGCTAAGAGGGTTGAAGGGGCAGGGTGATGACCTAATAAAAATAAAATACTGGCTAAGTAAAGAACGATGGAAAGGTGAGATAAAAGAAGCATTACTTGTTAGCTGGCGGCAGACTAACGCGACGAATAACTTTGACTATTATTTTGTATTTGTCTTTGAGATAAGTGTTGGTGGGAAAAATAAGCAGTATAGTGCTGCCGCAGTCGTCAGGGTGTCAGAGGTTTCTAAATTAAAAGCAGGGTTGCCGATCATCATTAAATATGATGGGGTTCCGCCAGAAAAAATTGCAGTAATGTCTGTGGATTATGGGTGAGTAATTTCTCACATAAGAAGGTTTTTATGGGTTTTATTTCAGAGTGTCCGTTTATCTTTGCGTGGTCAGTTATATTTACTCTTGTTTTTATTTCTATAAGGGGACTTAGAGGTCAAAAGGACGATATTAAGGAAATTAAAAATTGGATTGGTAGAGATTTATGGAAAGGTAGTATCTCCACGGGCAGGCTCATCTCATGGAAACAGCTGCAGGCAACACACAATATTGATTACTTCTACTCGTTTACTGTTGAAAGCGAGCTGGACGGTAGCTTAAAGCAGTACAGCGCTGCAGGAGTGGTTAAAGCCTCAGAGGCTGGAAAGTTGCGGAAAGGGCTAGTCGTGACGATAAAGCATCAAGGGGTTCCGCCTAAGAAAATGGCCGTTATTGGTATAGACTTTGACTGAGCAATAACGTGTTAATACCGGATGTAATTTATTTTAGTAAGTTGAGTCGCCGTATCGCACGCTGTTTGCCAAGTGCTAAAATAGCGTGAGGATAACGTAGCGCATTGCACCTCTCTTGCATTACAGGGAAGCGGTGTGCAGGACTCTTTTATTGGTTTATGATATGGATAGCTACGCGGAGCAAAACACCCGATCTTTATAATGTTATAAATAAACGTGATGATATTCATCATATTCTGATTCTATATTTCACTATCACGGCCTATCCTGATATAAAGGCGATTCTTCACTATCGCATTAACGTTGTCAGGCAAAGGACTTCCGTCATGTTAGATCGTATTACCGTCCAGCTACCCGTTCCCGGGCTGCTTTTCTGGAAACTCTCCGGGCGCGAGGCGTTATCGGAGCCGTTCGAACTGAACGTAACGCTGCTGGGCACGGATGCGCGCATCGATCGCAGCAGCCTGCTGGGGCAGCCGATTACGGTGACCATCCCGACGCGTTCCCTGATGGGCAAACGCTACCTGAACGGCAAAGTAACCCGAGTGGCGGTAAGTGCGGTGGAGCTGTCCGGTACCCGCTACGCGGAGTATCGCTTGACCATGGAACCGGATCTGTGGCCGATGAAGCGTGACCGTAACCTGCGTATCTTCCAGGGTCAGACGGTGCCGCAGATAGTGAAGAGCTTGCTGGGCGAAAGCCAGGTGAATGTTGAAGATCGGCTGACGGGTAGCTATCGCCCTTGGGAATACTGCGTGCAGTACCAGGAGAGCAGCCTGGCGTTTATCAGCCGTTTGATGGAGCTGGAGGGCATTACCTATCACTTCAGCCATGAGGCGGACAAACACACCCTGGTGCTGACGGATGCGCCGCAGCAGCAACAGCCGTTCAGCGGTTACGAGAGTATTCCCTACCATGTTACGCCTTCCGGCGGCAGTACCGACGAAGAGGGCATCAGCCAGTGGGCGCTGGAAGACAGCGTTACACCGGGCATCTACAGCCTGGACGACTACGATTTCCGCAAACCCAACGCCTGGCTGTTCCAGGCGCGTCAGAATCCGGCCTCGCCGTCACCGGGCAGCATCGACGTTTACGACTGGCCGGGACGCTATGTGGAACATGGCCACGGCGAGTTCTATGCCCGCATCCGTCAGGAGCGCTGGCAGGTGGATCACCAGCAGATACAGGGAACAGGCACCGCCGTTGGGCTGGCGCCGGGATATACTTTTGCACTGCTGAACGCGCCGTTTTTCAGCGATAACGGCGAGTATCTGACCACGGCGGTGCACTACCAGTTTGAAGAGAACCGCTACGCCAGCGGCAGCGACGGGGGAAGCGTTCACCGGCTGGACTTTTCGGTGATCCCATCCTCCGTCGTATTCCGCCCGGAGCAGGCGACGCCTTGGCCGCGTACCTACGGTCCGCAGACCGCGAAGGTGGTAGGGCCGCAGGGCGAATCCATCTGGACCGATAAATACGGCCGGGTGAAGGTGAAGTTCCACTGGGACCGTCTGGCGAATGGCGATGACACCAGTTCGGGCTGGGTGCGTGTTTCCAGCGCCTGGGCTGGTCAGGGGTTTGGCGGCGTGCAGATCCCGCGCGTTGGCGACGAAGTGGTGATCGATTTTATCAACGGCGATCCGGACCGCCCCATCGTGACGGGCAGGGTATATAACGAAGCCAGCATGCCGCCGTGGGCGCTGCCGGCAGCGGCCACCCAGATGGGCTTTATGACCCGCAGTAAAGACGGGCATCTTGATAATTCCAGCCATCTCTATTTCGAAGACAAACCCGGTGCCGAAATGCTGTCGATGCATGCGGAAAAAGATATGCGGGTTTCGGTAGAGAATAATAAAGATGTGACGATCGATGGTACTCGCACCACCACCATTCTTAAAGAGCAGAAGGATGACGTAACGGGGGATGCGGTCTTTAATTATCACGCTACCCGCACCACGACGGTGGATAAAAAGGAAACGAAAACCTTTAAAGACGGTGAAAAAACGACGATCACCAATGGCCGCGATCTCGAAATCACCAGTGGCGGTGATTTGGTCAAGGTTAAAGATAAGCGTGATACCACCATTACTGGCGATGAAACACATCATGTAACCGGCAAGATCACGCAGGATTTTGATAGTGGGCAGGTCACTAATATCAAAGCTGGTGGCAAGACGGAAACCATTACTGATGGTGGGTTAACCGTTAATGTCAATGGTGGTGACTGGACGCAGGATGTTACTAATGGTGAAATACATATCTCTAGTCCTAATCTAATAAAAATAAGTAGTACTTCTAAAGTTTTTATAGATACACCGGACTTTGTTCATAATGATAAAAATAAAGAAATAAAATCTAGCAAAGTTAATGAGTTTATAAAGGATCATACTTCGTTTAAATCGGTAAATGCAGCTGTAACGGGGGTTAGTGTCTCATTAAATGGATCTGCAATCAGTTGGACTCCCCTGACTATATCGACATCTCTAACTAGTGTAGTTACTGAACCTATGAATTATGTACGATCTCTTAGTCGAATAGAAAATTCATTACAGAACGTTGCTCTTAGTGCAATACATATTTTTATATGAAAGGAGGATATGTGAGTTTTATCTCAGAGTATGCATCTATGGCTGTTTGGATAGTTGCAATAATTATTGTGTTTGTCTCTTTTAAAGGGATTAAAGTAAATAAAGAAGGACAGGAGGAGATAAAAAACTGGAGTAGCCAAAACTTATGGAATGGAGATGTGGCCTCTGCTAAATTGGTCTCGTGGAAACAGTTACAGGCAAAACACAATATTGATTATTTCTATTCGTTTACTTTTGAGTGCGATTTAGATGGTGGTACAAAAAAATATAATGCTGCGGCAGTTGTCAAGGTGTCAGAAGCAAGTAAGTTAAAGAAAGGATTGAATCTAACAATAAAGTATCAAGGGGTTCCTCCAAAAAAAATAGCAGTTATTGGTATTGATTTTGAGTGAAATAAAAATTTCAATTTTTATATTATTACTAATAAAGGTTAGACAAAATCATATAGCCGCAAGTTTATCGTAAATGAAAGGCTATATCTTGAAAATTATCAAACCCTGCATCTTGGCATATTAACGCTGGCAGGGTAATAATCACCTTATTGGTGGAACTGGAGGAGTTGCTGGGAATTCTACTAGGCTTAAAATTTTATTTATCATAGTAATATTAATCTAAGTCAGATTTTACTAACTCTGATTTTATAGGATAGGCTATGTGGGATATGGTAAGCACAATATTTAAGGTTTTATTAGGTGTTGTTGCTGTATTTTCTATTGGGCGTTTTTTATATTGTGATGTTATTCCCCAGTTTAAAAATGGAGCAATGCAAAGCGATGTTATAAAAAATGGCCTTGCAGTTAACGCCGATATTATTTCATCCAGCCAAACAAGTTATTGGGGGGGGAATAAGCCTATATATAAATTAACGTTTAGGTTTAAAACTATGGATAATGTAGAAGTTGAGTCGAGTCTAACAAAAGCGCTTTCTTTTGAAGAGATAGAGCGGTTTTCTCCCGGTAATGGAACAACAATAAAGTATGATCCAAAAAATCCGAAGAGAATAGCATTGTTTGATAAGCCCCTAATATTAGGTGATAACTAATCAATGCGTGAAGTGAGTATTTGGACTTATATCTATCAATAGTATATGTTATTATAAACTTTATCTCCCTTAACATATTTTATAAAAACAATTAATATAATAGTGTGAGGAACATGATGGGGGTGTTTTCAGAATTTTTTGGATGGGGGCGTTTTTTGCGATATTAATATTTCTCATCATTTATTTTTTGCAAGGTTATATTTTGCATTTGATGATAAAAAAAGATCCTGTTTATTCTGTGGCGCATATCGTAAAGTATTTTCCTAGGGCACCAAATGATCTTGGGAAATTGGATATAGTTATGACTTACACATTTTCTGCCAACAATATTAATTATACTAAAGATAATCAGACGCTAAATATCGACACTACGGACCTTGATAAGTATTATGTTGGTAAGGAAATACCCATTGTATATTATCGTGTCAATCCAAAATATAGTAAAATCGATTACTATCACGCAAGTTTAAAGAGATAATGAATATCCTGATGTTTGAATAATAAGTTGAGTAACGAAGAATAATAAATTTAAATGTCGTGGGGATAAATATATACCATAGGAGCTATAAATGACTGACTCAGTGCTATGGGCTACAATTTTTAGCATTTTGCTTATTGGGTGGGTTGTATATATTATATTTAAATCTGGAAGTGATGATAAAAAATACAGGGAGGAAGGTGTAAAGGTAGAAGCAAAAATTATTAATAAAAAAAACATTGGAGCGTCTGGGACGGGGAACATGAAGTTCTACGTAGAGTTAGAGTTTCCAACTAATGATGGCATTGTTATAACTCATGCTAAACGTTTCTTCACACCAGAAGATATGGTGAAAATCATGAGAAATAACACGGTTACTTTGTACTATCTACCTGAAAATCCTAAAAAAGTTTACTTGGTTCCTGGCGATATGGAGTGATAATGATTCCACTCTGTGCCAGAGTATTCTCTTTTTTATTATTACTTAGAAATAGAGGGTTTTAATGGCTCTGGAAGATTATTCAAAGTATTTTATGTACGGTGGGATTGCTTTATCTATTGCTGCAGTTGCTTTTTTTTATTTTCTTGATAAAAAAGATAGGACTGATCTTGGTGAATTGAAGGTTTATTTATCAAGTGACCGCTGGCAAGGCGATATTTTAGATTCAAGAATTGAATCTTGGCAGCAAACGAATGCTAAGTATGGCAATGATTTCTTTTATGATATCAGTTTTTATCTTAATGGTGAAACTAAGTTATACACAGCAAAAGCATTGATTCAACCAAGTCAGATACATATGATTAAAAAAGGATTAAATATAAAGGTAAAAAAAGGTGGTAAAGGTAAATTAGCGGTTGTTGGAATAGAATTTAATTAGGGGTGAATCTTCGAGTGAGTATTACTCCAGTTGAGGTAGGGGTATTAATTAGTCTAATGTTTTAATTGTTTTTTAAATTTCACCACTAGTGTGATGTGTTATAAAAATAGGGGGGCGAATGAGTAATGCGTTTATTATAACAATGGTAATAATCGCGCTGGTTTTCGGCGTTTTCCCCATGGCACGGTTCCTCTATACGAATTTTTTACCATATTTAAAGGATGGTTTTTCTCAGGATGCAGTTTTAAAATATGGTGTGGCTACAGATGCGGAAATTGTTAATACAGTTCAAACAAGTAGTTGGGATGGTGGTAAACCTGTTTATAAACTTACGTTCCGATTTAAAACAAAAGACAATGAGCTCGTTGAAAGCACAATAATGAAGCCATTAAATTTTAAAGAGATCGGATTTCTTAAGGAAGGCTATATAGCCACGATAAAGTATGATCCTGCAAAGCCGCATAAAATTGCGTTGTATGATAAGCCGTTAATTCTCGGGGATTAAATGATATCCATACTGGAAGTCGCCAATGTAATATTAACCTTTGTGATTATCTTGGTGTGCTATTATTTTGCCAACCGGATCGTCAAAAGAAACCGCCAACGTGAACAGGTGATGACTGAACGGGGAGCAGACGTTTACGTGACTATCCTTTCGCTAAAGCAAAGCGACGTATTCATAAATAATAACCCTGTTGTTGAGATGGATTTGCAGTTGGAGAATCCTGAAAAAAAGAAGTGTGGATGTTGGAAAAACACCGGGAAACCGTGTTGCTGATTGCGCTTTCGGCTTATCAACTTGGATTGGTATATCAGGCCAAGGCTAATGGTAAAAATGATTTTGTTTTTATTAAAGATAACGCTGGAAAACCCGTTATTGTTAGCCATTGATGTTATTTATCAATGGTTTTACTCTGATTTTTTAGAAAGGGTAATGAGATATTGGTCGTTCGCGTTAATGGATAATCCAAGTTTAATATGACGGTAACTTTATTTTTATATAGTGGAATGTCGCGCATGGTTTTTCTGTTAACTTATCACCTTGAGAATGATATTCTCCATGCAAACGATTAGCGGATGATTATTTTGGCCATGGTGAACTCCTCCTATGAAAATTATCAAACCCCTGCGCCTTAGCGTATTAAATCGCCCTTATCGCTGGCAGGGCCATAACCACCTTGGCGTTTCGGTGATGGCGCTGGCGGATATGGGGGAGGCGCCGCAGCTGCGGCCGGAAGTGGAGCTGTGGCAGCTGGCGGCCAGCGAGCTGCAGACCAGCGGCGGGGTGATTGATATGGCGATCCCCAAAGCCCGGGCGGAGTTTCTGGCCACGGGTTATGCCTACAGCCATCACCAGTCGGATAAAACCGCCGTTGCGGCGCGTATCGAGATAGAAGGTCTGAGCAAAACCCTGGCGGTATATGGCGATCGCTACTGGGCCGGGGATCGGCCAACGCCGCCGCAGCCCTTTGAACAGATGCGGCTGGACTGGAGCCGCGCCTGGGGCGGTGAAGGCCATGATGAAAACCCTCACGGCGTTGGTCTGCATCCGGTGGCAGTCGGTGGCTATCAGCTGCGTCCGTTGCCCAATATCGAATCAATGCAAGAGCGCATCACCGCCGCCGGTCAGCAGCCGGAACCGGCGGGTTTTGGCGCGCTGGATCTGCTGTGGCCGCGACGCTTTAAGCGCATGGGTAAAAAATATGATGCCCGTTGGCTGCAGCAGGACTTCCCCGGCTTTGCCCGGGATATCGACTGGCGGGTGTTTAACGCCGCCTCGCCCGATCAGTGGTGGCAGGAGCGTGATGCGCTGCCTCCTCAGGCGCGCTGGCGCATCTGGAATATGCATCCGGAACAGCCGCTGCAGGAGGGCACGCTGCCGCCGTGGCAGGCCCGTTGCTTTATCAACCGCCAGCGCGGCGATGAGACGTTATTCGAAGAAATCGCGCTGCGCGCCACCACCGTCTGGTTCTTCCCGCATCTGCAGCAGATGATCCTTATTTGGCAGGGCAATACCCGCATCAATGAAGATGACGCCGCTGATGTGCTGCAGCTGATGCCCGCTCTGGAGAACGTTGGCGCCGCCCGTTCGGCCAGCCACTATCGCAAGGTGCTGAGCCAGCGAATGGATAAAGAGCGCGGCGCGCTGTTTGCCTTCCGGGAAAAGGACCTGGTGCCGGAAGCCGCCATCGGCCCCTGGATCGACAGTGAAGTGGAGCAGAGCCCCAGCCCGATGCGCGACAATATGAAGAATCGCGCCAACCTGTTACGTGAACAGCATCGGGCACGGCTGGAGGCTCAGGGCGACAGTGTAGATGACCTGCTGCCAGAGTTCGAAGAGCCGGAGATCCCGCCGCTGGACGAACTGCCGGAGTTTATCGACAAGCTTGAACAGCAGGCGGAAGCGCAGCGTCTCGAAGCCGAAGAACGCAAGCGCGAGATGGAGGCTCGCTTCCCCGAAGCAGCAGAGGATGAAAACGGCCCCCGGGGGCCGGAATCGATGCAGCGTATGCAGGATATGCTGCACCAGAATAAGGATGCCATCAGCGAGAAGAAGCTGGCGCAGAGTCAGGCGGCGTTGCACCAGATGTACCTGATGTCGGTACAGAGCCAGCCGCCGGCCCGGCGTCTGAAGGGCGACCTGGCGCAGATCATTCGCGACCGCGTACAGCGCACCCTGGCACAGGGGGGCGATTTCAGCGGTATGGATCTGACCGGCGCGGACCTTTCCGGTATGGATTTGCGCGGCGCCAACTTCAGCAGGGCGCTGCTGGAGTGTGCCGACCTCAGCCACAGCCGGCTGGATGGTGCCTGCTTGCGCGAGGCGATGCTGGCGCGCTGCGAACTGCATCACAGCTCACTGCGGGAATGCGATCTGGAGAGTGCCAGCCTGGCGTTGGCCCAGTGTTGTCACAGCGATTTCAGCGGCGCGCGTTTTAAAGAAACCCAGCTGCAACAGACGCTGTTCGACGACTGTATTTTTGACGATGCCGTTCTGGATGGTCTGCTGCTGCGCGAAACCTGGCTGACCCGCTGCCGTTTCCGACGGGCGCGGCTGGAGGGCTGCGTCTTTATGGAGCTGACGCTGCCGGCGCCCGATTTCAGTTCGGCCCGGCTGCATAAAACCACCTTTATGAAAACCACGCTGGAGGCGGCCTGCTTCAGCGGCGCCAGCCTTGAAAGCTGTTCCTGGGTGGAGAGCCACGCCGAGCAGGCGCGGTTTGACGGCGCGACGCTGGTGACCTGTGCGGCGGCATCGGAAAGCGTGCTGAGCGGCGCAGACTTTAGCAACGCCACCCTGAAGCAGTGCAACCTGCGCCAGACGGCGCTGCGCGGCGCTCGTTTCACGCTGGCGAAGCTGGAAAACAGCGATCTCAGTGAAGCCTGCTGCCAAGGCGCAGACTTTACCCGGGCCAATTTAGTGGGTAGTTTGTTTGTGCGCAGCGATTTCCGCCAGGCCGACTTCAGCGACGCCAACCTGATGGGGGCGATTTTGCAAAAAAGCCTGCTGGGCGGTACCTGTTTTAACGGCGCCAATCTGTTCCGGGCCGATCTCTCGCAGGCCATTACCGACAGTGAAACCAGCCTGAACGGCGCCTGGACCAAACGGGTTAAAACGTTGCCGGGCCGTGACGGGGAGACAGTATGAGCCATCTTAGCGCAACAGATTTACAGCAGCGGGTGAAAGGCGGCGAAGCAATTAGCGAGCTGGTGCTGGATGGGCTCGATCTGCGCAACTGCGACCTGTCTGGCGGTATCTTTCAGGAAGTCTCGCTAAACGGTGCCGATCTGCGCGGCGCCAACCTGCATGAAGCGGTGTTTACCGAGTGCGAGCTGAACGATGTTCAGGCCGATGGGGCGCAGCTGGCGCAGACGGTGTTTAACCAGTGCGGCATGGCAAACCTCCGGGCAGCCAGTACGGCGCTGCGCGAGTGCGTCTTTAACGAATGTGTGCTGACGGCCGGCGACTTTTCTGACGGCCAGTTTGATACCACCCAGTTTATGCGCTGCGAGCTGCAGCAAAGCCGTTTTAGCCGCAGCGCGCTGGATCGCAGCACCTTCTTTGAAACGCCGCTGGATAAGGCGCAGTTTTCCCAGTGTCGGCTGCTGATGACCACCTTTTACGGTATCGATTTGCGCGGCGTCGATTTCGGCGGCGCCAGCTTCGAGCGGGTGGTGTTCTTTGAATGCGACCAGCGGAATAAAAGCTATGCCCGCCAGCAGTTTACCGGCTGCCAGTTTACTGATAACCGCCTTGACGAGGCGGATTTCAGCGGCGCGCAGCTGATCCAGTGCAATTTTAAAGGCGCTTCGCTGCAGCGGGCGAACCTGCGACAGGTCGACGCCCGTCAGGCGCTGTTTATGGAGGCCGACCTGAGCGGCGCTCAGTGTCAGGGCAGCCAGTTCGATCAGGCGATTATGGTCAATGCGCTGCTGAGCGGCGCCGATTTCAGTCAGAGCCGGCTGTTTCAGAGCATTTTGCAGCAGGCGATTGCCGTGGGGACCCGTTTCCGCTTCTGCGATCTGACCTATAGCGACTTTTCCGGCGCCGATCTGCGTCAGGCGGATTTTACCGACGTCCGTTTTTCCCGAACCCGCTTTCACCGTGCCCGCCAGGACGGCGCGCACATCCCAAATCGCAGAGGGATGCTGGAATACGATGAAGAATTACTGGCCGCCGAAGCCTGGAGCGCCCAGCGCCGCAGCCGAGGTTGAGGTTAAGGAGAGGTGATGAACAATATCAATCATAAACTGGCTCAGGCGGCGCTGCCGCCGCTGCAGGCCGCTGGCCGGGTAACCCACTGTTTTGCCGACGGCAGCCTGATGGTGGAGTGCGAAGGCCGCGGCTGGCACTGCCGCCGGGCGGCAAGCTGTCTGATTGCCCCGGCGAGCGGGGACAGCGTGCTGATCGCCGGCGCGGCGGACAAGGCGTGGCTGCTGGCGGTGCTGGAGCGGGCCGATGAAGGCAGCGCCGAGCTGTCGCTGCCGGGGGATCTGCATATCCGCAGCGCCGGAGAGTTAAGCCTGAGCGGCGCCACCCTGAAGGTGGAGGCGCAGCAAGGGGACTGCCATATCGGCGAGATGAACTACAGCGGCGATAAGCTTTCCGCCTGGGTCAGCCTGACCCGTATGGTCGGCAAGCGCGCCGAATCGGTATGGCAGACGGTGACCCAGGTCAGTCAGAACCTGTTCCGTCATACCCGCAATACCGAGCAGGTGCGGGCCGGGCAGGTGGATATCCGGGCCGATGATTACGCGCGTCTGCACGCGCACAACACGGTGATTACCTCCAAGGCGATCACCAAAGTCGATTCTGAACAGATCCATATGGGCTAAGGAGCCGCGATGTTTGCCAACTGTCAAATGATGGGCGTCGATCTGGCCTTCCCGGACGTGTGCCTGACGCCGATGCCCGCACCGACGCCGGTGCCTTACCCGGATATCGCGCTGGGGCCGACGGCGATCCCCAACGCGCTGAATATTCTGTTTATGGGCATGCCGGCCCACAATATGGCGACGGTGACGCCGCTGACCAATGGCGATAATGCGGGCGTCGCCACCGGCGTGGCGTCCGGCACGGTGATGGGGCCGTCGCGCCACCTGACCGGCTCGTTTACCGTCCTGCTTAAGGGCACGCCGGCCACCCGCCTGACCAGCGTATCCTTGCAGAACTCCACCAATACGGTGGGGATGCGTATTGTTCCCAGCCAGTTTAAGGTCTTGATGCTGGCGCCGTAAGCGCCGTGAAAATCATGGCCGATCGTCGCGTAGCGACATAAAAAAACGGCTTCCGCCAGCGGAAGCCGTTTTCGTGTTAATCATATGTCTGGAGCCATGCCGGTGGTTGGCGGTATTACTCGATATTCTGAATCTATATGATTTTATTTTATTATTTCATTGATATTGTTTGATTTTTTTATGTTTTTTTGTTTTTGGTACTTTTTATGGTACATGCTAAAGCTTAACCTCAAAGGTTGAATTTTGAACGTATGTTGCTTATGACTTTTGACTCGTACTCACCATAACTATCAAGGTATTGGGTATCTACGTGGTAAGACTCCTCAATGCTATAATTTATGGGTTTACCATTGTCGTTTTTTCTTTTCCTATTATACCCAAAGAATTTTGCATACCTTTTAGGTGCGACACCCTCAAAATTTTCAAACAAGACTTTATCATGTGACGGAGCGTGGTCAGGTTGACAAATGGTATCGTCATGTAACTGGAGGGCTAAACTTTTTTCGTATGGTTCAATATAAACAACTCGTTTTATTCCGGCAGCAACAATATGACGAGCACACACATGGCAAGGGTATGTAGTGCAGTATAAACTGTTTCCAGTTGTACCAATGTTAGTGTTTCTTGCTAATGAAATAATAGCGTCCATTTCTGCATGTACTGCGCGAGAATATTCTATGAGATATTTCGCTTTGGTTTCCTTCATTATTCTTTCTGCAAGTTCCATGGCGTTTGATAAACCATTATCATGAAGGATTGATTTTATTTCATTTTTTAATAATACTTTGTGCCTATCATTATGACATCCATTTTTATTAAAGCATCGTTTATCTTTACTACTTTCAGACGTATACAACCCCCCACCAAAAGCAGGTACATCATTGCGGCCAGTTGCGATCACATTACCGTTTATATCCATTATGGATGCGCCAACTTGACGTGAAAGGCATGCAGATCCCAAGGAGGCGGAATAAGCAGAGTACATTCCGGATTCATCTTTAGAAGGAGTGATATGGTTAACGCCATGGATGAGATCCATAAACCTTTGAACAGACCTTCTCATAATTTCGGTGTCAAGGTTTTTTATAAAATAATCAGATAGTTGTAGTGTCTCTTCAACCTGCTGGCCATTTTTTTCTTTTGATTTTCTATCTCGTTCAATTATTTTTGAAATGTTATCATAATCTATTGATTCATCTTTTAGATTTTGTATTCTTTCGGAAACGGTTCTCAAAAGCCCAACTAAGTAGAAGTTATTTTTATAAACTTGGTTGAATAATTCAACTTCGGATGGATGTTTGATTTGGTCTATGATGTAGGCGGTTTTCTTCGTGTTTTTTGTTAATTCAGTTGATTCTCCGCCGTAAATGGCCTCTCTTCGCTCCTGAATTGAAAGCACAGCTAATTCTGCGCAGATAAAGTTACCATGTTCTTTTCTTAAGTTATCACCAATATTTTGTAGCGTGTCGTAACGCTGATAACTGTCTAAATGAATAGTGCTTACATTTCCAAACTCTGAAATAAGATCGCTAATCCTAATGTGTTCAACATGATATCCATTTTGAGTTAGGCAATGTAATAATTGGTCTTTTAGACTTTTTATTCCCGAGCCTATTGCACCACATAAGCCAACTATTAATTCTTGTGATCTTCTACCTTTAATATCATTGATGCTATCACTTTTTGAATTAAATTCTGTTTTTACAGGGATAATATTTTCTGCAGTATCTGCCATAAAAGTCTCCAGATTTTTATAAATAAAAAGGCTAAAAAATTAGCCTTTAAAATGGTAGTTCGAAGTTTCTTCTTTGTTTAATACGATTTTTCTACCAACTTATTTTGGTAGCAGCCTTTAGAACCTTATCCCTAGCTTTGGATAAAGCCTTATTATTTCTTCTGGTAACTAAGCATTCAACATTGTTATTGTTGTTATATGGTACACGGTTGGCGTCGGAACTCATTGATTCCTTTTCATTTCTTTCTTTTTCCACCACCTGCACTAAGCTGAACATGGTTTTTCCCTTAACGTTTGGCACGTAAAAACCGCGTGATTATACCTTTGCGGCGTTTTTTTTCAATTCCTGTATATATCCTTTACACCACATTGTTTCATTCAGCAAGGAAGAGCATTGATGTTTTTTGATGGAGAGCATATATAGACATATTTATTGATATTTTGTCTATATGTAGTGCCTGTGTTTTTTCCAAGAGGACAGGCATCGTTGTAGCATGAAGTGCAATATTATCCCCGAATCGTCCCATCATATATCAGAAGCGCACTCAGGGGTTTGTCACAACACGATCATGCCTGCGCTCAAGTGAGAGAGATTGCAATAAGTGGATACCTTAGCGATGTGCTGACACAGTAAACGAAAAGTCGCTAAAAACTCTGCGCGCGCAATGCTATCCCCGCCTCGCCTGCCCGCTTTATGTACCGCTTTTCATGCAGTTGCATGACCGGCTCAAAACCGCGCCAGTACTGGGGCGGAAGGGTATGAAAAATGCGTTTTTCTGCATGCAAAATCACGCACCCTATGCATGCAAACTCAAAAAGAGAAGCCCGCCAGAGAAAAAGCCGTGAAAGGAGAGGGGGAGGTAATAAAAAACCCGCACCGGGAAGGGGGCGGGTCGGGAGGCATCAATGCACGTGGTGGTGGCTTCCGTATCGGTTAAGCGTTCGCTGAAGTGGTGGCGGTGACACCGCCACCATGAGCGGTTGCGGTGGCAATGGCTGGCGGATCACGTGTTCGATACTCTCCCGCGTCTTAAAGGTGCTGGAGCAGTCAATATTCTGGCACTGGTAATAAGCCTCTTTGGTCTGTTCCGTCAGATAGCGGCTAGTGCGGGTATGTGCACCGCTGCGGCAGAAAGGACAGCGCATCATGGTTATTCCTCCTCTTCCGCTTTGGCTTGTTTGCGGGCAGCGATTTCCTTGCCGAGTTTGATTCGTGAGGCCGGGCTGTTAATTAGTTTCTGGTCAAGGCCACTGAAATCCGGGCCATACAATCCAATCGCCTCAAGAATAGGGTCGCCCTCTGCGCTCAGTTGATAACTACCAACACGTTCAATCAGTGCCTGCATAATTTCCTGCATCACAACATCATGCGGCTCCCGGGTGAACGGATCGTTGCTATGGAGCTGTTCTTCATCATGGCTGAGGCGCGATTGGGCATGCAGGCGCAAGGCAACCGCGCGGATCAGTGCTGATGCCTCGTCAAGAGCGGTCTCCAGCGTCATTTCGGAATAGGTGCGTAAAATGGTACGGTGTTTCTGGTCATAACTGCGGGCGGCGCCGCAGGTGGAAAGCATCACCTCTTGCTGCTCATATTTGTATATCCGTAAGTTTGCCCACGCTCAATAACTACCTTGTACCAAAAGTGTATGTACCATTTTCATGGTTGGTACAGTATACGGTACATCAAAATGGTGAGATTTTAGGAGGTAAAGTGGGGCTGAATGATACTAAAAAAGCCCGTAAGTGACGGGCTTTTATGAGTATTTTATATTGCATGATACATGCTGATAAATTACTCGATATTCTGAATCTGCTCGCGCATTTGCTCGATCAGCACCTTCAGCTCAATCGCGGAGGTGGTGACGTCGGCATTGATGGATTTGGAGGCCAGCGTGTTCGATTCGCGGTTGAACTCCTGCATCATAAAGTCGAGGCGACGACCCACGGCCTCTTTTTTCTTCAGGATGTTGCGCGTTTCTTTAACGTGCGCCTCCAGGCGGTCCAGCTCTTCGGCCACGTCGATACGCTGCGCCATCAGCACCAGTTCCTGCTCAAGACGGGTATTTTCCAGCTGCACCTGCGCTTCTTCCAGCTTGCTGACCAGGCGCTCCCGCTGCCATTGCAGAATATTCGGCATCTGCGCGCGCACCTTGACCACTTCTTCGCCGACGGCGTCCAGGCGCTGTTCGATCAGCGCTTTCAGTGCGGTGCCTTCGCTCTCCCGCGCGGCGATAAAGTCATCCAGCGCGCCGTCCAGCGCCTGCAGCAGCTGTGCGCTGATGGCGTCCAGATCCTGCTCCTGTGCGGACATCACGCCCGGCCAGCGCAGCACGTCGATCGGGTTGATTTCCCCTTCGTCGCTTTGCATTTTCACCCAGTTGGCGGCTTCTACCAGCTGTTTGGCCAGCTTTTCGTTCAGAATCAGCGAGCTTTGCGCGCTGGGATCCAGCTCAAAGCGCAGGTTGCACTCCACTTTACCGCGTGTCAGGCGGCCGCGGATGCGTTCACGAACCACCGGCTCCAGGCTGCGGAACTGCTCCGGCAGGCGGATATAGGTTTCCAGGTAACGTTGGTTAACGGAACGCAGCTCCCAAGCTGCGCTGCCCCATTCACCCTTGATTTCACGCCGGGCGTAGGCGGTCATGCTGCGGATCATTGTGCGTACCCGAATTAAGAAATGATGGTTCGATTATAGCGTTGCCGCCGCGGGCAAGATAGGCATAACGTCACGATGCGGCAAGATCGCCGCGCGGCGGGCACTTTGGGCGGTTATCTCGTCACGTTGCTGCAACTGGCGATATTTTGGGTATAATGCGCAGCCAATGATGATTTAACGTCGGAGAAAGCCCCATGCGTCCAGCTGGCAGAGCACCACAACAAGTTCGCCCCCTGACACTCACCCGTCACTACACGAAACACGCTGAAGGTTCAGTGCTGGTTGAGTTTGGCGATACCAAAGTTCTGTGCACCGCCACGGTTGAAGATGGCGTACCGCGCTTTCTGAAAGGCCAGGGGCAAGGCTGGATCACTGCAGAATACGGCATGCTGCCGCGTTCGACCCACAGCCGCAACGCCCGTGAAGCGGCGAAAGGCAAGCAGGGCGGACGCACGCTGGAGATTCAGCGGTTGATCGCCCGTTCGCTGCGTGCGGCGGTCGATCTGAAAAAACTGGGCGAGTTCACCATTACGCTCGACTGCGACGTGCTGCAGGCGGATGGCGGCACCCGCACCGCCTCGATTACCGGCGCCTGCGTGGCGCTGGCCGACGCGCTCAATGCGCTGGTTGCCGCCGGCAAGCTGAAGGCTAACCCGATGAAAGGCATGGTGGCCGCCGTTTCTGTCGGCATCGTGGGCGGCGAGCCGGTCTGCGATCTGGAATATGTGGAAGATTCCGCAGCGGAAACCGATATGAACGTGGTGATGATGGAAGATGGCCGCATGATCGAGGTGCAGGGCACCGCAGAAGGCGAGCCGTTCAGCCATGATGAGCTGCTGGCGTTGCTGGCGCTGGCCCGAGGGGGCATCGACACTATTTTCCAGGCGCAGAAAGCGGCGCTGGCAGAATAATTTTTAAGGCGACTGAAAAGTCGCCTTTTTTACGCCCGGCGATCGGGCGCAGTATGAATCAGTATCAAGACGAGGAGAAGCAGTCATGAAAGCCTATCAGCGCCGGTTTATCGAGTTTGCGCTTAACAAGCAGGTATTGAAGTTCGGCGAATTCACCCTGAAATCCGGCCGCACCAGCCCGTATTTCTTCAACGCCGGCCTGTTCAATACCGGGCGCGACCTTGCGCTGTTAGGGCGTTTTTATGCTGAGGCGCTGGTGGATGCCAGCATTGATTTCGATTTGCTGTTTGGCCCGGCGTATAAAGGCATTCCGATTGCCACCACCACCGCCGTCGCGCTGGCCGAACATCACGATCGCGACGTGCCTTACTGCTTCAACCGTAAAGAGGCGAAAACCCACGGCGAAGGCGGCTCGTTGGTCGGCAGCCCGTTGCAGGGGCGCGTGATGCTGGTGGATGATGTGATCACCGCCGGTACTGCTATCCGTGAGTCTATGGAGATTATCAACGCCAGCGGCGCCAGCCTGGCCGGCGTGCTGATTTCCCTCGACCGCCAGGAGCGCGGCCGTGGCGAAGTGTCAGCGATTCAGGAAGTGGAGCGCGATTATCACTGCAAGGTCATCTCTATCGTCACGTTGCAGGATCTGATCGCCTATTTGGCAGAAAAGCCGGAAATGGCGGAGCATCTGGCGGCGGTGCGCGCTTACCGCGAACAGTACGGCATTTAATCGCGCGGCTGACGATATAATAACGCCGGGCATGCCCGGCGTTATCTTACTGTAACTGCGCCGCCAGCAGCGGCCAGCGTCCTTCAAACTCTTCCGTTGGGCGGTAGCGGAATTCGGAACGCACATAGCGTGACAGCATGCCTTCGCAGAATGCCAGCAGCTGGCTGGCCAGCATGGTTTCATCCACGATAAAACCTTTCCCTTCCCGCAGCTTGCGCTCTTTCAACACCTGGCGCAGTTGCGCTTCGATGCGTTCAAACAGCTGGTTAATCCGGCCCTGCAGGCGATCCTGTTCAAACATCAGCGCATGGCCGGTCATAATCCGCGTTAACCCCGGGTTGCGCTCGGCAAAGCTGAGGACGAGCAGCAGAATCAGCCGCAGGCGGCTGAAGGTCTCTTTTTCATCCTGCAGGATCAGGTTGATACGCGTGATCAGGCTGTCTTCGATAAACTCGATCAGGCTGTCGAACATCCGCGTCTTGCTGGGAAAATGCCGGTACAGCGCGGCTTCAGAGACACCGACATTCGCAGCCAGTTTTGCCGTGGTGATGCGCTGGCTGCCGTCGCTGGATTCCAGCATCTGGGCTAACGCCTGCAGTATCTCCTCGCGCCGATTCCTTTTGGTATTTTCTTTTTCTGCCATGTCTGATTAGACCCTTGCTAAAACGGCTTGGACTTTTGGAAACCCGGCACCGGCCGCGCCAGAAGCTATTCTGTGCGGCTTATGTGATAGCTTTTTTACGGTGTGGGGTCAGCGGTCTTTACGACCGGTTTTCTTCGCATTGCCTGGCCTGCGGCGGTTATGCGCCTCATGGTATGACGCGCAGAGCCTTGTCGGCAGCCGGGAAACCCGTTGCTGAGGTCTCCATGCCTCCGGAATACGGTGTTTCAGGCGGCTTCCCTGCCGGCCATCCTAATGCGGTATTGCTTATTGGCGACCCGAGTGGCCGAAGCCGCCCTCGCCGCGTTCGCTGCTGTCGAATTCTTCGACCAGGTTGAATTCCGCCTGCACCACCGGTACGAAGACCATCTGCGCGATGCGTTCGCCCGGCTCGATGGTGAACGTCTTTTGCCCGCGGTTCCACACGGAAACCATCAGTTGCCCCTGATAGTCGGAGTCGATCAGGCCGACCAGATTGCCCAGCACGACGCCGTGCTTATGGCCCAGGCCGGAGCGCGGCAGGATCACCGCCGCCAGGTTGGCGTCAGCGATGTGAATGGCCAGACCGGTCGGCAGCAGGGTGGTTTCCCCCGGCGCCAGCTCGACCGCAGCGTCCAGGCAGGCGCGCAGATCGAGGCCCGCAGAACCCGGCGTGGCGTAGGTCGGTAATGGAAAATCTTGACCGATACGCGGGTCGAGAATCTTAACGTCGATTTTTTTCATCATAACGGCTGACTATCTCGTCTATTAAACGTTGGCCAAGGAGAGCTTTATCGCTAAGCGCCAGGCGCTTTTCCCCATCCTGCCAAAAAAGGTGTAAGGCATTGGTGTCACTGTTGAAACCCTGCCCTGCAAGCGATACATCGTTGGCGCAGATTACATCCAGTTTCTTACGCGCCAGTTTTTGTCGCGCGTATTCTTCCACATTCTGGGTTTCGGCAGCAAACCCAACGACAAACGGTCGGTTTTTGTTCATGGCGGCAACGCCGGCGACAATGTCGGGGTTTTTTACCATCTTGATGGTGATGTCATCACCCTGTTTTTTAATTTTTTCATCGGCCACCTGTGCCGGGCGGTAATCCGCCACCGCGGCGCAGGAGACGAAAATATCCTGCTGAGCCGCCCGCTGCTGCACGGCCTGCTCCATCTCCAGCGCGCTGGTGACGTCAATACGCGTTACCGACGGCGGGGTCGGCTGATCCACCGGCCCGGCGATCAGCGTCACCTGCGCGCCGCGCGCTGCGGCTGCGGCGGCAATGGCAAAGCCCATTTTGCCCGAGCTGTGGTTGCTGATAAAGCGCACCGGATCCAGCGCCTCGCGCGTCGGGCCGGCGGTGACCATCAGCTTAAGGTGCGTGAGGTCCTGCGGCGTTGAGAAGTGGCGGTTCGCCAGGTCGACCAGCTCCAGCGGGTCGAGCATGCGTCCCGGACCGACGTCGCCGCAGGCCTGGCTGCCGCTGTCCGGCCCCCACATCAGCATGCCGCGCGCCTGCAGGGTGCGCAGGTTAGCCTGCGTCGCCGCGGCGCGGTACATCTGTTGGTTCATCGCCGGCGCGGCGGCGATGGGGGCGGCGGTTGCCAGGCACAGGGTGGTGAGCAGGTCGTTGGCCATGCCGGCGGCGACGCGCGCCAGCAAATCCGCCGTTGCCGGCGCCAGAATCACCAGATCGGCCCACTTGCCCAGCTCGATATGGCCCATGGCGGCCTCTGCGGCGGGATCCAGCAGATCGTCCGACACCGGATAGCCGGAAACCGCCTGCAGCGTCAGCGGGGTAATGAACGACTGCGCAGCCTGGGTCATCACTACGCGTACTTCGGCGCCCCTGTCGCGCAGGCGGCGCACCAGCTCCGGGCATTTATACGCGGCGATGCCGCCGCTGATGCCCAGTACGATATGTTTGCCGGAAAGTCCCGTCATCGTCATTGTCCGATTGAAAACCGAAAGATGCGCCATTTTAGCATACTCGCCGCGCGGATGAGCGTTTCTGCATAACCTGGTGGTCGTTACATTGAGCTTTGCGCGGTGCATCGCAAGCTTATCCGGCAGCCGTCGTTAACCCCGGCATCGCATGGCATGATAGCCAGCTCAGGGAGGACGAATCATGAATAATCACGGTCTGGCGCCGTGGCCGGGTGAGCTGGCGCCAAGGGAAAAATTGCTGCGCGACGGCGCGGCGGCACTTTCGGATGTTGAACTGCTGGCGATTTTTTTGCGTACCGGTTTTCCCGGCGTACACGTTATGTCGCGTGCGGAACAGCTGCTGCGGCAGTTTGGCTCGCTGCATCGGCTGGTGTCGGCGGATTATGCCCAGCTGTGCGCTCAGAAGGGCGTGGGGGATGCCACATACAGCCAGCTGAGCGCCACGTCGGAACTGGCGTTTCGCTGCTTTTCCAGCCGGTTGACGCAGGAGGACGCGCTGCTGAACCCGCAGGTCACCCGCAATTATCTGCAAAGTCTGCTGACGCATCGAGAACGGGAGGTTTTTTTAGTGTTGTTGCTGGATAACCAGCACCGGGTGCTCTGCCATCAGGAAATGTTTGCGGGCAGCATCAGCAGCGTGGTGGTTCACCCGCGGGAAATCGTGCGCGAAGCCTTAAAAGCGAATGCTGCCGCCATTATTTTGGCGCATAATCACCCCTCGGGGCGGGCTGAACCCAGCCTGGCCGACCGCCAAATCACCGAACAAATCGTCAATGCCTGCCAATTATTGGAGATCCGGGTGCTCGATCATCTGGTTATCGGCCGGGGCGAATGCGTCTCTTTTGCCGAGCGCGGCTGGCTTTAGGAAAAAATTTCGCGATCCTTGAGGGATCTTTAGCTGTTCGGGACTTGAGCACTTACGCTTCAGAGCGTATACTACGCCACCTTTGAGAATCTTGGGTTTGGCGTTAAGAGCCTATCTCAGCAGGTTTCTGACCTGATGTGTGGTTTCTGACCTGATGACGAGAGTCTCCTCAGTATGAAGTTTGCTGAGATGGGCTCTAAAGCCTGACGAGGCGGCCATACCCTATACGAAGCTCGAGCTGATTTGATTTTTGGAGAATAGACATGTCCCGAGTCTGCCAAGTTACTGGCAAGCGCCCGGTGAGCGGTAACAACCGTTCCCACGCAATGAACGCGACCAAACGCCGTTTTCTGCCAAACCTGCACTCACACCGTTTTTGGGTTGAGGCTGAGAAGCGCTTTGTAACTCTGCGTGTATCTGCTAAAGGTATGCGTATTATTGATAAGAAGGGTATTGAGACGGTTCTGGCCGATCTGCGTGCCCGTGGTGAGAAGTATTAAGGAAAGGAACTGAATCATGGCTAAAGGTGTTCGCGAGAAGATCAAGCTGGTTTCTTCTGCTGGTACTGGTCACTTCTATACCACCACGAAGAACAAGCGTACTAAGCCGGAAAAACTGGAACTGAAGAAATTCGATCCAGTTGTCCGTCAGCACGTAGTCTACAAAGAAGCTAAAATTAAGTAATTCTTAGTTTAGTGGATTAAGTAAAACCCGGCTTCGGCCGGGTTTTTTGCTTTTTGCCCTCCGTATTTGGCCGTGCGTCAGCCGCTGTTCTGCTGCGGGGATTCACAGAGCCGCCGCCAGGCAGTAATCTGGACGTCGTAGGGCAACCGAATGCGAGAGGAGCGCGCCGTGCCAGAATTACCAGAAGTTGAAACCAGTCGCCGCGGTATTGAACCGTATCTTGTCGGGCACAGCATCCAGTATGCGGTAGTGCGCAATGCGCGTTTACGCTGGCCGGTCTCTGAGCAGATCCTGGCGTTAAGCGATCGGCCGGTGCGCAGCGTCCAGCGTCGCGCCAAATACCTGCTGATTGAACTGGATGTCGGCTGGATTATTGTGCACCTCGGCATGTCGGGCAGCCTGCGTGTGCTGGCGGAAGAGGTCGAAGCCGGCAAGCATGACCACGTCGATCTGGTGATGAGCAACGGTATGATTCTGCGCTATACCGACCCGCGTCGCTTTGGCGCCTGGTTGTGGTGTGAAGACCTGGCAACCAGTAACGTGTTGGCTCACCTGGGGCCGGAACCGCTTGGCGATGCCTTTGACGGCCAATACCTGTTTGATAAGTCACGCAATAAGCGCACGCTGATTAAACCCTGGCTGATGGACAACAAGCTGGTGGTAGGCGTTGGAAATATCTATGCCAGCGAGTCGCTGTTTACCGCCGGGATCCTTCCTGACCGTCCCGCAGGATCTTTGAGTTTGCCAGAGGCCGAACTGCTGGCGAAAACAATCAAGGCCGTGTTGCAGCGCTCGATTGAACAGGGCGGAACCACGCTGCGTGATTTTCTGCAATCGGACGGGAAACCGGGATATTTTGCACAGGAATTACAGGTTTACGGACGCACCGGCGAGCCTTGCCGCGTGTGCGGTACGCCGATTGAGAGCGCGAAGCACGGGCAGCGCAGCACCTTCTTTTGCCGCGGCTGCCAGCATTAAGGATTAGTTGGACGCCAGCTTTTCCAGCAGTGCCTTGGTGACGACATCCGGCAGGAATGGAGAGATGTCGCCGCCGTGGCGCGCCACCTCTTTGACCAGCGAAGAGGAGATAAACGACCACTCTTCTGACGGCATCAGGAAGACGCTTTCCAACTGGGGCATCAGGTGGCGGTTCATATTGGCCAGCTGTAATTCATATTCGAAATCCGATACCGCCCGCAGCCCGCGCACCAGAATATTGGCGTTTTGATGTTCGGCAAAATGCGCCATCAGCTCGCTGAAGCCCAAGACTTCCACGTTATCCAGATGCGCGGTTACCTGCGTCGCCAGTTCGACGCGCTCATCCAGCGTAAACAACGGTTTTTTGCTCGGACTGGCGGCAATGGCCAGAATCACGCGATCGAACATCATTGACGCCCGGGTCACCAGATCCAGGTGGCCGTTGGTCATGGGATCGAAAGTTCCGGGGTAGATGGCTTTACGGGTCATGATTTACTTCTCTGAGTAGTTGCGGCCCAACGCCCACAGTGCGGCGTACTTGTTGAAGGTATATTGCGCGTTAACCACGGCTAACAGCAACCCCTGTTTACCGTCAAGAAAGCCGGCGCGCAGCAGCCAGGTCTTGCAGAAGGCGCCAAGCGTATGGGTGAGTATGGAGAGGTAACCACAACGTTTGCCGGCGGCGTGGCGCTGGTTGGCCCACTCCTGTGCGTAGTGCAGCTGTTTGCGCTGGAAGGTAAAGAAGTCGCGGCAGGTCAGATGCAATAAATCGCCCTGTAACGGTACGATGCGCGCGCCGTGCGTATCGAGCGACTCGTGCACCAGGTCGTCGTTATAGCGGTAGCGTTCACGCGCATACAGACGATTGACGCGGTCTGGATACCAGCCGCTATGGCGCATGAAACGGCCAAGAAACAGATTACGCCGTCCCAGGCTGTAAATCTGGTCGTCATCCGCGGCGTTCAGCACCTGTTCGATGGCGCGGCGCAATTCTGGCGTAACACGTTCGTCGGCATCGATCATCAACACGTAATCGCAGCTGGCGTAGCTTTGCGCGAGCTGGCGCTGTTTGCCGAAGCCTTGCCAGTTACGGTTGATGAAGACTTTGGCGCCAAGGCTTTCGGCAATGGCCGCCGTATCATCCTGGCTGCCGGAGTCCAGTACGATGACCTCATCCGCCCAGTTGACCGACTGCAGACAATCCGGCAGCAGCGCGGCTTCATTTTTGGCGATCATCACGACCGACAGGCTTTTGCGGTTTTCCATCAGTGGCTCCGGGGCGGCAAATAAGGCTCCAGCAGATGCAGCAGGCGTTGCAGCGCGCCTTGGTTCTGATACAGCACTTCAACGGCGTGACGGCCGTAGTAGCGGCGATAATCCTCGTCGGTCAGCAGCGTATCCACTTCTTTAACCAGAGAATCGGTATCGGTGACGGTAATCAACCCTTCAGACTGGGAGAGCTTGCCGCAAATATCCTTAAAGTTAAAGGTATGCGGGCCCATCAGCACCGGAATGGCATGCGCTGCGGCTTCCAGCGGGTTATGCCCGCCACGCTCCACCAGGCTGCCACCGACGAAGGCCAGATCGGCAATGCCGTACAGCAGCATCAGTTCGCCCATGGTATCGCCGATCACCACCTGGGTGCTGCTGGAGGGAATTTCGCCGCTGCTGCGGGTGGTGTAGCTGAAGCCGGCCTTTTGCGTTAAATCTTTGGCGGTCTGGAAGCGTTCCGGGTGGCGCGGCACCAGAATCAGCAGCAGGTCGGGATGTTTTTCCAGCAGCTTACGGTGCGCCGCCAGCAAGATGGTCTCTTCCCCTTCATGCGTGCTGGTGGCTATCCATACAGGACGCCGCGGCGCCCATTGGCGGCGCAGCGTAACGGCCCGGGCAGCCAGCTCCGGGGTAACGGAAATATCAAACTTCAGGCTGCCGGTGACGGTTAATTGAGAGCGCTTCAGTCCCAGTTCGATAAAGCGGTCGCCGTCCTCCTGGTTCTGCGCGGCGATAAGCGTAATGCGGCGCAGCATATCGCGCATAAAACCGCCGATCTTCTTATAGCCGGCGGCGGAACGGGCAGAAAGGCGTGCATTGGCGATCACCAGCGGGATCTGGCGCTGGTGCAGCGCGTTGATCATATTTGGCCACAGTTCGGTTTCCATGATGATGACCAGCTTCGGATTAACCTGGTCGAGGAAACGGTTCATGGAACCGGGCAGATCGTAGGGGAGGTAGACGTGATGTACATCTTTGCCAAAGGCGGACTGGACACGCTCTGAACCTGTTGGGGTCATTGTGGTCACAGTAATCGGTAAAGAGGGGTAGCGGTGGCGCAGGGCGCGCACCAAAGGAATGGCGGCGAGCGTTTCGCCGACGGAAACGGAATGCAGCATGATGCCGTCGGGAACCACTTTCCCGGCGCAGAAACCATAGCGTTCGGCCCAGCGCTTGCGGTAGGCCGGCGCTTTGCGGCTGCGCAGCAATAAGCGAAGCCAGATCAGGGGCTGAATGAGGTAGAGGAGTACCTGATATAAACGCAGCAACATTCTATCAATTTCATTTTTATGGGTTATTCGGAATAGTACCATAATCGGCAGGGAAAGGCGCTAATTTGGTGGCTTCGGGCACCAGTTTCAGACAACAGACGGGTGGTTTCGTCGATAGGGTTGATATGAAAAATATTTTAATTATTCGCCGCGATAACATTGGCGATCTTGTTTGCACCCTCCCTTTGATTGAAGGCGTAAAAATTGCGTATCCAGATGCAAAGCTCTATTTGCTAATTAACAAAATCAGCCAGGACGTTGTAAAAAATAACCCGCATATTGAGAAGGTTTTTGTCTATAAAAAGGCAAAGCACAAAGCGAAGAATGAAACGACGCTGGGGGTGTATTTCGAGCGCCTGCTGATATTCCTGAAATTGCGGAAGATAAAATTCGATGCGGTGATTCTGGCGAATCCCGTCCCCTGCAAGTACAGCCTGCGACTGGCGAAAATGGCGGGCGGCAAACATATTATCGGCGCCGATCTCGGTACGCCGGAAATAACCCGGCCGTTCAAACCGGCGGATTTCCACGGTAAACACCAGGTGGAACATACCTTTAGCTATTTGTCGGCGATCGCTGAACGGCAAATAGCCATTCCACCCGTGCGGGCTTATTTAAGCGCCCAAGAGCAGCAGCAGGCGCAGCAGCGTATACAGGCGCTATTACCGCAAGCGGAACATATTTATGCGGTGCATATCAGCAGCCGGATGGCCAACCGGCGCTGGCCGCTGGAGCGCTATGCCGAGATTATTCGCCGTTTGACCGATGACCCGCGTAATTCGGTGCTGATATTCTGGTCGCCGCAGGGTACGCTGGCGCCGGATGATATCGGCGACCAGCAGCGCGCTCAGCAACTGCTGACGCAGTGCGACAGTCAGCGCGTTGCGCTGTATCCGACGGCGTCGGTACGTGAGCTGCTGGCCGCGTTTGAGCGCTGTGACCTGGTGTTGTGCAGCGACGGCGGGCAGATGCATCTGGCGGCGGCGGTAAACAGCACGCAGGTGGTATTCTTCGGCGATACCGACAAGGATTCCTGGCACCCGTGGTCGGGTAAATACGCTATTTTGCAAACGGAATCGGGTGAGTGCGCCGACGTGACGGTCGATGAGGTGTGGGAGAAGATCGGCGCGCTGAGAGCGTAGATTGTTCTTGGCTGCCTGCGAGGCAGCCAGGCGTGCGGGCTACGGGTGTTTTATCAACGTAAGGTACTTGTCGATAATATGTTCGTAGTCGAATTTTCGATACATATCCGGGACGATCTCGGGGGGATTGTCCCACGCCAATCGTAGCTTTTCCGCAAGGGACTGCGCGTTCATCGCGGACATATAGGGGGCTAACTCACCGGTCATGATTTCAGCCACGCCGCCGGGGCTTTGCGTGCTGACAATCGGGGTATGACAAATCAACGCCTCGATCAATACCGTCGGCAAACCCTCACTATCGGAACTGAGCGCCACGATTTTTGCTCCGCTGATTGCAGGCAACGGATTTTGCTGGAAGCCGGCAAGAATCACCTTATCTTGTAACTGCAATGCCGCTATTTTTTCTGCTATTGCCTTCGTTACGGACTCTTCACCTTGACCAATAAGCACCAGTTTGCCCGGCAATTGAGCGAGTGCAAATGCCTCTAATAGCCGATCGTGACGTTTTACCTGATGAAAACGACCGACGTGCAAGACGTAATCCTCACCGGAGAATGGGTTGGCAGCGGCGGCGCGCTGTTTGATTTCTGGAATATGGAAAGGGTTATAGATGGTAATAAGCTGCGCAGGCTTGATACCCACCTGCTGTACCACGTCTTCGCCTACCGCATCGGACACGGTGATGAGCTTACGATGTTTATAGACATGCTGCATTTTCCGCTGTTTAAGCCAGCGGCTCAGGCCGGTTTTGTTTCCCAGATACGAACGTGAAAACATGCCGTGAATGCAATGCCAGACATTATTTGCGCGCAGAACTTTTGAGCGGACAACGATACGGTCGGTTTTGTGCAGGTTGGAGATAACCAGTTTTGGTTGCCCAACTTTCGCGAAGAGCTCGACGAGCAATGCATCGAGCGAGGCTGCCCGTCTGGAGAGTTCGGTCAGTTTGCGCAATGGGCCGCTTCCGCGGTCCGCATCAACGATATAATTAATGCCCGCAGGGATTTCATAATCGCGCTTATTGCTTAATGACAGCAGGGTGACGTGATAGCCACGCTGCTGAATGCCTTTGGCGAGGGCCAGCGTGACGTTTTCAGCGCCGCCGCCCGGTAACCCGTCGATAATAAACAGAATATGTTCTTTCATGATGGCAGTACGCTCTGATATAGCGAAACCAGCTGCTCGGACAGGCTCGCCGGCGTTGCCGGCATAATACGCTGTCGGGCTGCTTCACCCATGGATGACCCCAGCGCCTGCCGCGGTAAATCGCGTACTGCGGCGGTTAACGCCGCGACGTCCAGCGCATCACACACAAAACCGTTTTGTCCGGCGGTGATAAACTCCGCTCCACCGCATGTGGTGCTGGTGATCACCGGCAGGCCGCATGACATAGCTTCCAGAATAACGTTGGGGAATGGGTCATACAGCGTGGGCAGCAGCAGGCCATCGGCGGCCTGATAGAAAGGCAGCGTCTGTTTCTGCACGCCCATAAAGCGGATGCGATCGCTGCAGCCTAGCGATTGAGCCAGCGCGCGGTAGCGCTTTTCCGCCTTGTCTTTGCCCACTACCAACAGATAACTGTCGGTAGCCGCCACGGCGCGGATCGCCGCCGCCAGGCCTTTGCGTTCGAAACCGGAGCCGACGAAGATCAGGCAGTGCGCCTGCTGCGGAATCTGGTATTGCTGGCGCAGCAGCAGCCGCTGTGCGTCGTCGGCGGGCAGGAACTTCTGGTTATCGATAGCATTGTAAATCACTTTGATCTTATCGGCGGGAACGCCAAAATCGTCGATGATTTCCTGTTTGATCATTTCTGCGTTGCAGATTACCGCCTTCAGTTCGGGCGCGGCGTACATCGCCCGTTCGGCGCACATCACGTAGCGGTGGTAACGGTTGGAGAACAGCCACTTACGGCGCCATTCCGGCAGCAGGCGCGCGCGCTGCAGCAGCCAGCGGCGGTGCACACCGTCGCCGGCCCGGTAAATATCGCAGCCGGCGATGCGCTCATGACTTTGCACCAGATCGAACCGTTCTTTTTGCCACAGCGCGCGCGCCGCTTCGGCAAAGCCGCGCTCCCGGCTGATGCGCCCGAGTTTGAACGGGTCACACAGGTGAATATGCCAGTTTGGGTTGGCGTCGCCCTGCCATTCGCGGGTGATGACGTTGAGTTCGAGGTCCTGCTGTTCCAACGCCTCTAAAGCACGGGAGACAAAACGCTCAGCCCCGCCGTCCGGGCGGTATTTTTGACGAACAATCGCCAAACGCAATGCGGTCATGAAAGCTGGCTCCGCGCGGCAGTAATCACCGCGTCTGTAGGAATAAGGTTAAGGTAACGCTCATCGGTACCGGTGTTAACCGCGTCCGGATCGGGCAATGGCCCGTAGTCGCCGGCCCAGATAACCTGGCCGATAACCTGCCATGGGCGCCAGAACGTCAGCTTGGACGGGCCAAACAGCGCGATGCAGGGCGTTTTCAGCGCGGCGGCCATATGCATGGGCACGGAGTCTACGCCAATAAACAGCTTGGCGTGATCGATGATTGCCGCCAGTTGCCGCAGGGTGAGCTGTCCTGCCAGCGACACAACGCCCTGTTTGGGGCAGTGCGCCAGAATGTTGTCCACCATTTTACGCTCTTTCTCATCGGGGCCGGAGGTAATGACCACCGTGCGGCCATCGGCCTGCAGAGCGGTGATGACCGCCGCCATTTTCTCTTCGCTCCAGCATTTAAAGAACCAACGCGAGGTGGGCTGCACGACGATATAGTCATGCGGTACATCGTGCTGCCGCAGCAGCGTTTCGCTGCTCTGCCAATCCTGCTCGGCATAGCTCATGGTGACCTGCGTATCGCTGAGTGGCAGACCAAGCGGCTGCAGCAAAGAAAGGTTCTGCTCCACCGTATGCAAGGTGCCATGGGTTTCGACGGAGGCGAGTTGCGTATGGCAATGCTGCCAGAGAAAACCACGGCGTTTGGGGAAAGCAAAGCCCAAACGGATGCGTGCGCCCGTCAGGCGCGTAATCAGCGCGCTGCGCCATTGGTCGGCCAGGTTCACCACCAGATCGTAACGTTGCGCCTGCAACTGGCGGATCAGGCGCCATTCGTGGCCCATATGAGCTTTGGCGCCCTGTTTTTTCCACTGGCGGTCAATGGCGAATATCCGTGATATTGCCGGGTTGCTGGCTAACATATCCTGCGTTTCCTGGTACAGCAGCACGTCTATCTGCGCCTGCGGGTAGTTAGCTTTTAGCGTATTGATGACCGGCGTGGTCAGCAGCATATCGCCGTGGTGGCGCAGCTTAATAACTAAAATACGCTGTATCGATGTTGCTGGGATCGGTGCTGACGCGTCGTTCATCGTGATTCGCTATATGGGAAACCAGCGAATGATTCTAAATGACCCTCTCGCATGTGGCTACTGTTGCGGATTTTTCTTGCGAATCGTGGAAAAATAGCACGATAAACGAGACAAATCCGTTGCGCCGTTGTCCAAACCTGACGGCGAAGTCGTTTGCTCACGGCTGGCTGGCTGCGTAACATGTTTGTATATTATTGATATCAGGCGCGATATTTATGACTAAACCGGCATTTCTCATCACGATAGATACTGAAGGCGACAACCTGTGGCAGAACCACGATCGTATTACGACTGACAATACCCGCTTTTTACCTCGCTTTCAGGCGCTGTGTGAGAAATATGCGTTTAAACCGGTTTATCTCACCAATTATGAAATGGCGGTCGACCCGCAATACGTCGAGTTTGCCCGTGATGTGATTGCGCGCGGCACCGGCGAAGTGGGTATGCATCTGCACGCCTGGAACAGCCCGCCGCTGACGCCGCTGACCGATGATGACTGGCGGCATAAGCCTTATCTGATTGAGTATCCGGCTGACCAAATCCGCGCCAAGGTCGACCATATGACCAAGCTGCTGGAAGATGCCTTCCAGACTAAAATGCTGAGCCACCGCGCCGGGCGCTGGGCTTTCAACGAGTATTACGCCGAGCTGCTGCTGGAATATGGCTATCAGGTCGACTGTTCGGTCACGCCACGGGTCAACTGGCAGTATTCGCCGGGCAACCCGCAGGGCAACGGCGGCACCGACTATCGGGCGTTTCCGTCACACGCCTACTTTATCGATCCGCAAAATATTGCGCGGCCGGGCCAGTCCGGCCTGCTGGAAGTGCCGATGAGCATTCAATACAAGCATTCCGGGGCGATGAACGCGATTAAACAGGGCTACGATCGCCTGCGCGGCAAGCGGCGCTCACCGTCGGTGCACTGGCTGCGTCCGAGCGGCAATAATCTGGCGCAGATGAAGCGGGTTGCTGAACTCTCTTTGGCGGAAGGCAATGATTACGTTGAGTTTATGCTGCACTCCTCGGAGTTTATGCCCGGCGGTAGCCCGACGTTCAAAAATGAGCAGGATATTGAGGCGCTGTATCGTGATTTGGAGCAGTTCTTTAGTTGGATGCACGGCATTGCGGTAGGGAAAACCTTGGCTGAATATTATCAGGGTGTAGTCGGTAAAAAATGAGAGAGAAAAAGAAATTCAAAATTGGGCTGAGCGATTCTCTGCTCGGACTGTTGTTCCGTCAGGCGTTGGCGACACCGGAAAAAAAACGGACTTTATCGACGACAAACTTTGACAGCATTCTGGTGTATTCAACGACGGCGCTGGGTGACTATATGTTCAACTCGCCGGCATTGCGGGCGATTCGTCAGCGTTACCCGTCAGCAAAGATTACGCTGGTGGTGCATCCGAAATATAAAGACCTGATCACGACGCGTGATTTTTTTGATGATGTCTTGTTCTGGACCAATAAAGCCAGCGATATGTTTACTTTGGTTAAGCAGGCTAAAGAGCGTAGGCCGCAGCTGGCGATTTTACTGCATTCCCACTTACCGTATGACATTGTCAGCGCCGCGATGGCCGGATGCCAATATATTGTGCGCGATAACTATGCCAAACCGGTCGGCAAGATGGACCGCTGGTTGACTTACGGCTTGGATGAATTCGATGAGCATGTCATTGCGCGTAAAATGAAGCTGGCTAGCGCGCTGGGGTGTGAAACGGATAATGTGGCGATGGCGTTGCCCTGCGCCTATGAGAAACATCCAAAGGCAGAAGGTGTGATACGTATCGGTTTCCAACTGGGCGCGTCAACGCTTGTCCGTTGCTGGCCGCCGGAATATTACGCGGAATTGGCACAGCGGCTGATAGCCAGCGATAGCCGCATTGAAATTGTGCTGATCGGCTCCGCGCCTGAAAAATGCCTGGCGGAAGCGTTGATGCAGCATGTTGAACCGACGCTGCGGGATAAAATCACCAGCCATGTGGGAAAAACGTCCTTGCCGCAGCTGTTGGGGGTTATCGCCTCGATGGATTTACTGGTGACGGGCGACACCGGGCCATTGCACCTGGCGATAGCATTGCGGGTGCCGACCTTAAGTCTGTTCGTGACTGAAAATCCACGTCGCAGCGGGCCTTATCAGGATAAAGGCCGTCATGAATATATTTACTTGCCGCTGGAGGACCCGCGGGTAGTTGACGAGCAGGCTCCGCTGAGGGCGATATCCGTCAGCGAAGTTTTTACTCGCGCTGAGCGAATGCTGGCTATCTGAGCATAAAAGAGCGCGTATTGCGCTCTTTTCATCTTTCTGGACGCTATAGCGTGTACCCTTTCGGGTTTTGTTGTTGCCAGTTCCAGGCGTCACGCAGCATGTCTTCCAAATTACGCCGTGCTTTCCAGCCCAGTTGGCTCGCGGCTAGCGATGTATCCGCCCAACATTCGGCAATATCGCCAGGTCTGCGAGCGACGATTTGGTAGGGAATTTGGCGACCTGACACCTGTTCGAACATCCTTAACATCTGTAATACGGAATATCCAACGCCGGTACCGAGATTGTAAACGGCAACGCCGTTGTGAGCGTGGATATGCTCTATCGCTTTCAGATGTCCTTCTGCAAGGTCCATCACATGGATGTAATCTCGTACGCCGGTGCCGTCAGGTGTAGGATAATCGTTGCCAAATATCGCCAGTTTTTCCAATTTGCCAATGGCGACCTGAGCAATATAGGGCATAAGGTTGTTGGGGATACCCCGTGGATCTTCACCAATCAGCCCCGATGGATGGGCGCCGACAGGGTTGAAATAACGCAAAATTGTAATCCTGAACTCCGGCTCTGCTTTGGCAAAGTCCTGCAGGATTTGCTCGACCATAAATTTGGATGTGCCATAAGGATTGGTTGTACCGCCGGTTTCTGAGGTTTCAAACAACGGGGTTTGTTTTGGCGTTCCGTATACCGTGGCGGAGGAGCTGAAAATGAATTGATAAACGCCGGCCCGACGCATTTCATCCAGCAAAACCAGAGTGCCTGTGATGTTATTCTGATAATATTCAATAGGTTTTCTGACTGACTCGCCAACCGATTTCAGACCGGCAAAGTGAATGACGGCCGTAATATTGTGTGAGGCGAAAATGTGCTGCAGGGCTGCACGATCCATGACATCGGCTTGATAGAACGTTGCTTCCTTGCCTGTGATCTGAGCAACGCGCCGTAAAGAGACTGCCGAGGCGTTAGATAAATTATCGATGACAATGACGTCTTCATCACGCTCCAACAAGCTAAGGACGGTATGTGAGCCAATGTAGCCGGCGCCTCCGGTAACTAAAATAGCCATGGATTTCCTCGTGTTAAAGTCAGTTTTCCTGTATGCCGGAACCCGGAGTGCTTCGTCGGGAAGGCTGCAGGATGAGGTAGATAACCAACATCAGCGTCAGGCTGGTTACAAAGCGATGATCGATAAATAATGTATCTACCATGCCAATAATAAGCGTCGGCAAGATAAGCAACAGTAACATAGCGTGTGTATGCATGTATCTGATGTTGGCGACGGATATCAACGCAAAGAAAAATACTAATGCGATAATGCCGGCGGCGCCCTGTAAAGAGCCGGCCTCAATGAAATCATTATGGAGGTGGTAGACGATGTTGCGCAGCGCCTCCGGGTTTCCTCCTTCATGCTGTTCGATGTACTGCGTCGCGAGATCCAATCGGTGAGTGGCGCTTTGCCCTTCCGGCGCTTGTTCTATGGCGTGGATGCCAGCTTTCCACATGCTGATGCGTGAGCCGAGCGAAGAATCGCCATTACCTTTTTGATAATTGCTGAGTTCATTGACCGTATTGGTGAGACGCTCCGTCGCCGTAGTAAACAGATGGCAGGCCGCCGCTACCATGAGGGTGATGAGCAGGCCGAATGACAAGATCGTTTTCACCGTCATGTGTTGGCGGCGGCAGAAAAATATCAACAATAACACCGGGTAAATTAATAGAGCTGTGCGCGTTTCTGTCAATAAAATAACCCATATGGTTAATAATATAACGATAACTGTACTTATGGACTTATAGCGCCATGATGTGTTTGTTATGACGTATATCGTTAATAACGACTGCAGCGTGTAAATATATGCGGTAATTGTGGCGACGGTATTGATCTCGAGTCGCATGTCAGGATTCTGGGCGTGAAGATAAATCCCGACTCCTGATGTGTAAAAGAAACCGAATATCAGCAATCCCTTGGAAAAGTTTTTTACGTTCTGACTGAGGCTGTTCTGTAATGAGCCCAGCGTAATAACCAGCACGGCGCCGCATAGCAAGCGCGTCGCGCTGGTCAGATATTCGTTATACGGCGTAATAGTTGCAGGGAAGCGCAAGAGCCAAACTGCCTGGCTTAACCCGATGCAAAATATTGCGGCAGATATCAGTATGGCATCGCGGGAAAGTACCCGGGGCCTGCTGCTTATAAAGGCCACAATGGCAAAAAGTACCGCTAAATAAAACGCATTCCGAGTAATAGTACTATCGGTTAAGCTGGTTGATGCGGCGATAATGGCGAATAAAAAAGAAATGGCAGCCAGATTGGCGGCGCTTAATTTACGAAGCATGCAAAACTCCGCTCTAACTCTTTAACGAAACGGGTGTAGTCAAATGCCCCATTGGCATGGCGCAGAGCATTATTGCTGAGCGTCAGGTAACTGTTTTGTTCAATTATATTAATGATTTGACGTGCGCAATCCTCAGGCGATAAGACTAAAGGCGGCGTCATTTTTTGCGTTACCGTATTGAAAACCTGATGAGGAAAGTCTATTTCTATCCCGGTTAATAAACGATATTGTTCGAAGCTCAGCGTTGGCGCGATACCGATGCCGCATTCTCCATCGGGAATGACCTCAGGTTGCCCATCTATCAGCGGAAAGATAACCGGCACGGTGTGATATAACGCTTCCATGCAGGAGAGTCCGAAAGGTTCCGTCACCGGAGAGCTGATGTAAAAATCGATACGGTCAAAAAATGACGTTAAATCCTGTTGGAATCCCAGAAAATGAACGTATTTCTCAACACCCAGTTTTGTGACTAGTTCACGTAACTTTGCTTCATCAGGCCCTTTTCCGGCGATGTACAGTTCAGCGTCGATACCTTTTTGCCGTAGGGCATTCAGCGTCAGAATAGAAACCCCAATACCTTTCAGTGAGACGAGACGGGAAGCCGTACCTAACACCACACGCGTTGTCGGCGCCACGGTTTTGGGAGAGATCGCGCTTGGCGGCGGTACGCAGTTGCTGACGATTTCTATCGGGCAGGTCAGCTTAAAACGTTCCTCTAATACGCGTTTGGATGCGAAACTGACAGCAATGCAGCCGTCTACTTTTTCGAAAAATCCCAATGTTTTCGCATTCAGCGGGAAACGCCAAGAGCAGCCATGATCGTAATAAATCGTTTTGCTATTGCGTATTTTGCGCGCCAGATTGGGGACGAAATCCCAAAAGATCACCAGGTCGGCCCGCTGTTTTTCGATTTTGCGTAGTAACGCGGATTTACGTAGAAACACCGGATACTTCAGAGTACGGTCATTGATGATGCGGTTGGCAAACAGCAGGGGCGTATCACCCAGTTCACTGGCTATTTCTGGCCCGATTTTATTACTGATGCAAAGTATGCTATCGCTGCCGGCCGTCGCGTTATGTAAGAACTGCAGGAAAATTTTCTCGGCGCCACCCATTTTCTCTAAATTGATTACGTGTAACCGTTTCATGGCCTTGGTTCCTGCAGCAGGGTAAACACTTCGTTTGCTGAAATAGTCTTCATCATGTTGTCCGATGATTTTTTTGCCATTTGGTTCTGCCCGTAACCGCCGATCAATCCCGGATCTGTCGGGCCGAACAGCGTAATGTTCGGCCGATCGAGCGCGGCGGCCAGATGGCTGAGGCCGGTATCCACCGACACCACGCCTTTAGCGCCGGCCAGCACCTGCGCAACCTGCTCCAGGCTGAGTTTCGGCAGCACCTCGACATGCGGGAAGCCTTCCGCCAGGCGCAGCGCGCGCTGGTGTTCGTGTTCGGCGCCCCATGGCAGCTTGATGCGCAGCCCGGTTGGCGCAACCAGCGAGATCAGCTCGCGCCAGTTTTCTTCTGGCCAGTGCTTCTCATCGCGGGTGGTGGCATGCAGAAACACCAGGTATTGCCCGGCATCCGCCGGCGGCTGGCTGAGAAAACGGGCGGCGATGGCATAGTCGCCATAGGTTTCGGGCCTGGCGTAGCCGAGGCTTTTGGCGAACAGCTCGCGGGTACGCTCTACCGCGTGCTGCTGTTTATCAATGTAATGACGATGGTTGTAAAACCAGCTGGCAAACGGTTCGCGCGCGCTTTTACAGTCTTGACCGTGCTTGCTGCCTTTGGCGACGCGGGTCACCAGCGCGGCGCTTTTGATCAGACCCTGCGCATCGATCACCACATCATAATCGCGTTCTTGCAGCTGACGTTTAAAGTCGCAGCGCTGTTGACGGGTTTCACTGCCGAACCAGTTTTTGCGCCAGCGGCGAATGGCGACCGGAATCACCCGATCCACCGCCGGATGCCAGGTGGGGATCTGGCGGAAACCTTCTTCTACCACCCAGTCGAAACGAATGCCGGGGATGGCGTTCATCGCATCCGTCAGCGCCGGCAGCGTATGCAGTACATCCCCCATGGACGAGGTCTTGACGATCAACACCTGCATGGTTATTCCTCGCTGTCGGCCAGTAGCGGCATTAACGCGTCTAACACCTGTTGCGGCTGAATATCGATCAGGCTCTGATGATAGCCTTGGTCGGCATCGCCTTTGCGCACCTTGTGATAGCCGCTAATCAGGCGGATCACCTTGGCCTTGTCCGACAGCGGCGGAGTGAAGTCCGGGCTGCTCGGCCCGTATAAGGCTATCAACGGTTTGTTCAACGCCGCTGCAACGTGCATTAAACCGGAGTCATTGCTGACCACCGCCTGACAGGAGGCCAGCAGGATAACCGCCTGTTCCAGCTGGGTTTCGCCGGCCAGGTTGATACAGTGGCCGCGCGACGCGTCCGCCAGGGCCGTGCGGATCTGCTCGCCGGCCTCGTGGTCTTTGGCCGAGCCGAACAGGGCGATCTGATAGCCCTGGTCGATCAGCATCTGCGCCAGCCGGGCGTAATGATAATGCGGCCAGCGCTTGGCCGGGCCGAATTCCGCGCCGGGGCAGAAACCAATCAACGGACGGGCGTCGGTCAGATTAAAGGAGGCGGTAGTCTCGGCTATCTCTTCATCGCTGACCTGCAGCTGCGGCCATAACAGCGGCTGCGGCAGATCTGTGGCGCTGTGAATACGCTGTTTATCATAGGCCAGCGCCACATAGCGTTGGACCATTAACGGGAAAGCGGCTTTATCCAATACGCGGATATCGTTCAGCAGGCCGTAGCGCATCTCGCCGCGCCAGCCGCAACGTAGCGGCACCTGGGCGAAGAACGGCACCAGGGCGGATTTAAACGAATTCGGCAGTACATAGGCGCGATCGTAACGATTGGCGCGCAGCGTGTGGCCAAGGCGGCGACGCTCGCCGATCGCCAGCGCGCCATGCCCGAGGGGCATCGCCAGCGCCTGATTGACTTCCGGCATCCGCGCCAGCAGCGGGCGACACCAGGCCGGAGCCATGACGTCGATCTCTGCTGACGGGTACTCGGCCTTCAGGGTGCGGTAAAGACTTTGCGACATCATCATATCGCCAACCCAGGAAGGGCCGATAACCAGTATTTTCATACCGTGCAGATTCCCTTCAGCTTAAGCGGTGCGGTTGAGCCAGGCCATGTACTCTTTGACGCCTTCGGCCACGGTTTTAAACGAGGCGTTATAACCCGCAGCACGCAGATTGGTCAGATCGGCCTGGGTATAAGCCTGATAGCGGCCTTTCAGCTTTTCCGGGAACTCAATGTATTCCACCGCGCCTTTCTGGTGGAAGTCCACCACCGCGTCGGCCACCGCCTGGAAGGTTTCCGCTCGGCCGGTGCCGCAGTTGAAGATGCCAGAGACGCCGTTCTGCCAGAACCACAGGTTGACCGCTGCCACGTCGCCGACGTAGATGAAGTCGCGCTTGAAGTTTTCACTGCCGGCGAACAGTTTCGGGTTCTCGCCGCGGCCGATCTGGCCGTTGAGGTGGAAGGCCACGCTCGCCATGCTGCCTTTGTGGCCTTCACGCGGGCCGTAAACGTTGAAATAGCGGAAGCCGCAGATTTGAGAGTCGGCCTCCGGCAGAATTTCACGCACGTACTGGTCGAACAGGAATTTGGAGTAGCCGTAAACGTTCAGCGGCTGCTCGTACTGACGCTCTTCGATAAAGTTTTCACTGCGGCCGCCGTAGGTGGCGGCGGAAGAGGCGTACAGGAAAGGAATCTGGCGATCCAGGCAATAGTGCAGCAGATCTTTGGAGTACTGATAGTTGTTATCCATCATGTACTTGCCGTCCCACTCGGTGGTGGCGGAGCAGGCGCCCTCGTGGAACACCGCCTCAACATCGCCGAAGTCGTCGCCGGCGACGATGCTGGCGATAAAATCTTCTTTATCCATATAGTCGGCAATATCAAGATCGACCAGATTGACGAATTTGGTGCCGTCTTTCAGGTTATCGATAACCAGAATGTCACGATACCCTTTGTCATTCAGTGCCTTAACGATGTTGCTGCCGATCATGCCGGCGCCGCCAGTGACGATAATCATTGGGCTTACCCCTGTTTATTCTGCCTGGTGGGGCACAATACCCCACGCTATATGACGCCTATAATAGCATTTCATATCGTTGCAAACATCGGATGGGCTCCGATAATCCTTAGAAGGAACCACGCTGGCGGTTGCCCGGGCGCTGCCGTGATATCTGCTGCATTTTTCATATTCTCTCCGGCGTATTATCGTCAGTCCGGTTACAAATCAGTAAAATATGTTGAAAATGAGCCAATCCTGGAGATAACAGAATGTCTGCGTCGTTTTATCAGCAGTTGGAACAACAACTTGCCGCCACCCGTGCCGAAGGTTTGTTTAAGCAGGAACGTATTATCACCTCCGCGCAACAGGCCGATATCGCCGTGGCGGACGGCAGCCACGTTATCAATTTCTGCGCCAACAACTACCTTGGTTTGGCGAACCATCCTGCGTTGATCGAGGCCGCGAAAGCCGGCATGGACAGCCACGGCTTCGGTATGGCGTCGGTGCGCTTTATCTGCGGCACGCAAGACAGCCATAAACAGCTGGAACAGAAGCTGGCTGACTTCCTCGGTATGGAAGACGCCATTCTTTACTCTTCCTGCTTTGACGCCAACGGCGGCCTGTTTGAAACCCTGCTGGGGCCGGAAGACGCCATTATTTCCGATGCCTTGAACCACGCTTCTATCATCGACGGCGTGCGCCTGTGTAAAGCCAAACGCTACCGCTATGCCAACAACGATATGAGCGAACTGGAAGCGCAGCTGAAGCAGGCGAAGGCCGACGGCGCGCGTCATATCCTGATCGCCACCGACGGCGTGTTCTCGATGGACGGCGTGATTGCCAACCTGAAAGGCGTGTGCGACCTGGCGGATGAATATCAGGCGCTGGTAATGGTGGACGACTCTCACGCGGTAGGCTTTGTCGGTGCCAATGGCCGCGGCACGCACGAGTATTGCGAGGTGATGGGGCGCGTCGACATTATCACCGGCACCCTGGGTAAAGCGCTGGGCGGCGCTTCCGGCGGCTACACCGCGGGGAAAAAAGAGCTGGTGGAGTGGCTGCGTCAGCGCTCGCGCCCGTACCTGTTCTCCAACTCGCTGGCGCCGGCGATCGTTTCCGCGTCGATTAAAGTGCTGGAACTGCTGGAAGAGGGCGATGCGCTGCGCGACCGCCTGTGGAGCAACGCCCGTCTGTTCCGCGAAAAAATGACCGCCGCAGGTTTTACCCTGGCCGGCGCCGATCATGCCATCATCCCGGTGATGCTGGGAGATGCGAAACTGGCGCAGGATTTCGCCAATGCGCTGCTCAAGGAAGGCATTTACGTAACAGGTTTCTTCTATCCGGTGGTGCCGAAAAATCAGGCGCGCATCCGTACCCAAATGTCCGCCGACCATTCACCGGAGCAAATTGAACGCGCCGTTGAGGCATTTACGCGTATCGGCAAAGATCTTGGCGTTATTGCATAAGGTAAAACCATGAAAGCACTGTCTAAACTGAAAGCGGAAGAAGGGATTTGGATGAGCGATGTGCCACAGCCGGAGCTGGGGCATAACGACGTCATGATCAAAATTCGCAAAACCGCGATCTGCGGCACCGATGTGCATATCTATAACTGGGATGAGTGGTCACAGAACACCATTCCGGTACCGATGGTGGTTGGCCATGAATATGTGGGCGAAGTGGTGGCGATTGGCCAGGAAGTGAAAGGCTTTAATATCGGCGATCGCGTATCCGGCGAAGGACACATCACCTGCGGCCACTGCCGCAACTGCCGCGGCGGCCGTACGCACCTGTGCCGCAACACCGTGGGCGTGGGCGTCAACCGCCCCGGCTCGTTTGCCGAATATCTGGTGATCCCGGCGTTTAACGCCTTCAAGATCCCGGACAATATCTCCGATGAGCTGGCGTCAATTTTCGACCCGTTCGGCAATGCCGTGCATACCGCGCTCTCGTTCGATCTGGTGGGCGAGGACGTGCTGGTGTCCGGCGCCGGGCCGATCGGCATTATGGCGGCGGCAGTATGTAAGCACGTAGGCGCCCGCAACGTGGTGATTACCGACGTGAATGAATATCGCCTGGAGCTGGCGCGCAAGATGGGCGTTACCCGCGCGGTGAACGTCAGTCAGGAAAACCTGAGCGACGTGATGAACGAGCTGGGTATGACCGAAGGGTTTGACGTCGGCCTGGAGATGTCCGGCGCGCCGCCGGCCTTCCGTACGCTGCTGAACGCCATGAATCACGGCGGTCGCATCGCCATGCTGGGGATTCCGCCTTCCGATATGTCGATCGATTGGAATCAGGTGATTTTCAAGGGGCTGTTTATTAAAGGTATTTATGGCCGTGAAATGTTTGAAACCTGGTATAAGATGGCCGCGCTGATCCAGTCCGGGCTGGATTTGACGCCGATCATTACCCACCGTTTCTCGATTGACGAATTCCAGCAGGGCTTCGACGCCATGCGTTCCGGGCAATCCGGGAAAGTGGTGCTGAGCTGGGATTGATGTGCTGACGACAGGGCGGAGCACGCTCCGCCCTGGATTATGACTGCTTCTCTGACGCGCGCGGCCAGCTTGGCCAGTGCTGTTTGATAAAGGTCACCACCGGCGACTGGGCGATGCTTTCGCCAATCACGGCCAGCGCCGTGCCGGCATGTACTTTTTCCTGCTCCTTCGGCGCTTTCACCTTGCACTGCTTGATACCGTTGTTGAACGGGTTTTTCGGCTGCGTCGGACGCGGCGGTTTGCTCGGCGGCATAGCGCTGCCGCCCTGCGGTGCGTTCAGCAGTGAACTCGGCCTGACCAGCACGATATCGGCGGGCAGCGTCGCCAGCATTTGTTTGAGCACTTTTACCGTGGCCGGTCGAGGGTGGCCGATGGCGATGGTGGAGCCGTTACGGCGCGCCAGCGCAATGGCGCGGTTGAACTGGTGGCGGATATCGCTTTCGCTGGCGGTGTCGTCGAGGAATACCCGCCGCTTGATCACCTTGACCCCGGTACCCGCTGCGGCGCGGGTGGCCTGGCTGTTGCCGATGGTCATGCTGTCGAGGAAGTACAGGTTATAGCTTTCCAGCGCCTGCATCACCTTCTGCATGGCCGGCAGGCTGGAGGTCATGGCGCTGCCCATATGGTTGTTCATCCCTACCGCATACGGCACGTTGTTCACCGCATTGCGGATGATGCGCTGCACCTCGTCGTTGCTCATGGACGGCCGCAGGGTATCGCGCTCCAGCGGCTGTTTGCTGAGCGGCTCCATCGGCATATGGATCAGCACCTCGCGGCCCTGCGCATGGGCGCGGGTCGCCATCAGATGGGCATGGGGGGCATTGGGCAGTACCGCCACCGAGATTGGCAGCGGCATTTGCAACACGGCGTTTTCTTCATGAGGCCGGTAGCCGACGTCATCGATCACAATCGCCAGTTTGCCAGCCTGCGCGGCCGCGGCCAGCAACAGGGAACCAATCAGTACGGCGCTTCGTGTTTTGAGGTAGCGCAAATCTATCTTCCCAACCACGGCAGTGGGTTAACGGCCTGACCCTGGCGACGAATTTCGAAATAGAGCGACGGCGTTCCCTGACCCCCGCTGGTACCCACCAAGGCGATAGGCTGGCCGGCGCGCACCTGCGCACCCACGTTCACCAACGCGCTCTGGTTATAGCCGTACAGGCTCATATCACCCTTACCGTGCTCGACCACGACTACCAAGCCATAGCCTTGCAGCCAGTCGGCCATCAGTACGCGACCGTCGGCGATCGCCTTGACTTCACTGCCTTCCGGCGCGGCGATGACTACCCCTTTCCAGCGTAACTCGCCCTGCAGCTGTTCGCCGAAGCGATGCAGGGTGCTGCCGCGCACCGGCCAGTAGGCCTGCCCGTTCGGACGTCCCAGGCCGCCGGTACGCGCCATCAGGGAGCGTTCGCTTTCGCTAGGTTTATAGCGGGTGCCGGTTTTCTTCGCCTGCTGCTCTTTCTTGCGCACTTTCTCGCGTACGCGGGCGGCCTCACGCGCTTCACGCTCGGCGCGGGCGCGGGCTTCGCGTTCGGCGCGGGCGATCTTGTCACGCAGGCGGCTTTCGTTCTGACGCAGTTCGCTCAGGCGCTGCTGATCTTTTTCCAGCGAGCTTTCCAGTGCGCTCAGGGTTTTCTTACGCGCGCTGCGCGCCTGCTCCAGCTTCTGCTGTTGGGCCTGCTGTTCGCTCAGCAGGGACTTTTGCTGCTTTTGCTTGGCGACCAGCGTGGTTTTTTGCTGCGCCAGCTCCGCGCGGGTTTGCTTCAGCTCTTCGATATTTTCCTGACGCGCATCGTTCAGATAGCCGAAGTAAGCCAGGATGCGCTCGCTGCGCTGGCTCTCTTCACCGCTCAGGATCAGCTGTACGGCGCTGTGCTGCCCTTGACGGAATGCGGCGTCCAGCTGTTTGGACAGGATATTTTGCTGTTGGGTCTGCTGCTTTTGCAGCTTGGCGATAGAGGCGTTAAGACCGGAGATGTCTTTGCCCAGAGAATTTAGCGTACTTTGGGTGCTACGTAGGGAACGGCTGGCCTGCGCAATGGTTTTTTCCTGCTGCTTGAGTTTGTCCTGCAGGCTGCTGCGCTGTTGTTGCTGTTGTTTAACCGCTTTTTCTTTCTCAGCGATGCTTTGCTGGATGTCTTTAAGCTGGCTTTTGTTGTCGTCGGCGGCATGGCCGGATAACGGCAACAGCAAGACGCCAGCGTACAACACGCTGGCGCACAGTGTGGTCAACTTCCGTGGTGCAACGCGTTGCGGCAGCAGCTGGCTGCCGGCTTTTGCGCCTCGGGTTACCCTTGATAGTGCAAAATACGCCTTCTCCCTCATGGAGTAGGATTATTCCACGATGAACAGCGGCTTACCAGTCATCTCTTGCGGGATTTTCATTCCCATCAGCGCCAACATGGTTGGCGCAATGTCGGAAAGCTTGCCGCTGTTGACCGCGTGCGCCGGTTTGCCGACGTAAATTAATGGCACCGGCAGGCTGGTATGCGCGGTGTGCGCCTGGCCGGTCTGCGGGTCGCGCATCTGTTCGGCGTTGCCGTGGTCGGCGGTGATCAGCAGCTGTCCGTCGACGCTTTCCACCGCTTTGACAATTTGTGCGATGCAGTTGTCCAGGGTTTCCACCGCCTTGACCGCGGCGTCATAGTCGCCGGTGTGGCCGACCATATCGCCGTTGGGGTAGTTGCAGATGATGGCGTCATATTTCCCGCTGTGAATGGCGCCCAGCAGTTTCTCGGTCAGCTCCGCCGAGCTCATTTCCGGCTGCAGGTCATAGGTGGCTACCTGCGGCGAGTTAATCAGAATGCGATCTTCACCGGCGAACGGTTGTTCCACGCCGCCGTTGTAGAAGAAGGTGACGTGGGCGTATTTTTCGGTTTCGGAGATGCGCAGCTGGGTTTTGTCGTGCTTCATCAGCCATTCGCCAAAGGTGTTGGTCAGCGCTGTCGGCGGGTAGGCGCAGGCGGTGTCGATATCGGCGGCGTATTCGGTCAGCATCACGAAATCGGCGAACTGCACCACTCTGGCGCGCGGGAAACCGTTAAAATCGGCGTCGACAAAGGCGCGGGCGATCTGGCGCGCGCGGTCGGCGCGGAAGTTCATGAAAATCAGCGCATCGCCATCCTGCATGGCGGCGCTGGCTTCGCCGGCGGCCTGAATGACCGTGGGTTTGACGAACTCGTCGTTTTCATCGCGGACGTAGGCGGCCTGCAGCGCGGCGCCGGCGCTGTCGGCGTTAAACTCGCCTTTGGCGTCGGTCAGCAGGTCGTAGGCCAGCTGCACGCGGTCCCAGCGGTTGTCGCGGTCCATGGCGAAATAGCGACCGATGACGGAGGCGATACGGCCGACGCCCAGCTGCTCGAACGCCTCGCTAAAACGCTGCAGGGAGGCATCGGCGCTGCGCGGCGGCGTGTCGCGGCCGTCCAGGAATGCGTGCAGGTACACGGCGCTGGCGCCGCGTTGTGCGGCCAGCTTCACCATCGCCAGAATATGCTCTTCATGGCTGTGGACGCCGCCCGGCGACAGCAATCCCATAATATGCACCGCTTTGCCGGCCTGCGCAGCTTTATCCACCGCCGCGGTCAGCACCGGGTTGGCGTAGAACTCGCCGTCGGCGATCGCTTTGTCCAGCCGGGTCAGATCCTGGTAGACGATGCGGCCGGCGCCAAGGTTGACGTGGCCCACTTCCGAATTGCCCATCTGGCCGTCAGGCAGGCCGACATCCAGCCCGGAGGCGGCGATCAGCGTATGCGGCCGCTGTTGCCACAGCTGGTCCATCACCGGCGTGCGGGCGTTGAGAATGGCGTTGTCCTGCTGCTCTTCACGATGGCCGTAACCATCCAGAATCACCAGCACCATGGGCTTTTTGTTGCTTGACATTGTATTAACCTCGTTGCTGTAAATATGTCAGCCTGAAAAGGGGGTGATAGTAGCGGATGGCTGCGCGTAAAGAGCCCAAAGAGATCAAACTTACGGCGAACAGCCGGCCACTTTTTGTCGTGAGGAAGATAATTTCCCGGCGGCGTCCGCAGTTTCTGCAATCGCGCATGCTAATTGGCTGTAATTGACGCATTCGGCAGGTATACTCTGGAGCCTTGACTTATTTTTCCCTTAACTAACGAGAGTTGTTACGCCTCATGCTGCAAGAAATTATGCCATTCGTTAGCAAGCATCCCATACTGAGCCTGGCTTGGATCGCCCTGCTGGTTGCGGTGATTGTGATGACCTTCAAAAGCCGTTTCTCCAAGGTTAAAGATATCACTCGTGGCGAAGCTACCCGTCTGATTAACAAAGAAAATGCCGTGGTGGTCGACACCCGCAGCCGTGAAGATTTCCGCAAGGGGCACATTGCCAACGCCATCAACCTGACGGCGAGCGAAATCAAAAGCGGCAGCCTGGGCGAGCTGGAAAAACACAAATCCCAGCCTATTATCGTAACCTGCGCCAACGGCACCACGTCGCGCGCGCCGGCGGAAAGCCTGAGCGCCGCCGGTTTCGCCAACGTCAGCACGCTAAAAGACGGCGTTGCCGGCTGGAGCGGCGATAACCTGCCGCTGGTGCGCGGTAAATAATCACGTTTTAACGTCGTAGAGGTGGCTTCCATGGCTAATATCGACATCTACACCAAGGCGACCTGCCCGTTCTGCCATCGCGCCAAGGCGCTGCTGAACAGCAAAGGCGCCGCGTTCAACGAGATCGCCATCGACGGCGATAACGTAAAACGTGAAGAGATGATTGCACGCAGTGGGCGAACCACCGTGCCGCAAATTTTCATCGACGGCCAGCATATCGGCGGCTGCGATGATTTATATGCACTTGATGCGCAAGGTGGTCTGGATCCGCTGCTTTAAGCGACCGGCCATAGTTCACATCAATATTGCTGAGTATCAATAAGGACGTTTAACCAAGGGTATTATCGACATGTCAGAACAAAACAGCACCGAGATGGCTTTCCAGATCCAACGTATCTACACCAAAGACATCTCTTTTGAAGCACCGAATGCACCGCAGGTTTTCCAGCAGGAATGGCAGCCGGAAGTTAAACTTGATCTTGATACCGCATCCAGCCAACTGGCGGACGACGTGTATGAAGTCGTGCTGCGTGTTACCGTGACGGCATCTCTGGGTGAAGAAACCGCATTCCTGTGTGAAGTTCAGCAGGCGGGCATTTTCTCCGTTGCCGGCATTGACGGCACTCAGCTGGCGCACTGCCTGGGCGCGTACTGCCCGAACATTCTGTTCCCGTATGCGCGCGAGTGCATCACCAGCCTGGTATCCCGCGGTACTTTCCCGCAGCTGAACCTGGCACCGGTCAACTTCGATGCGCTGTTCATGAACTATCTGCAGCAGCAGGCAGAGGGCGAAGGTGCCGAACCACATCAGGATGCCTGATGAAAACAGTCAATGCTTCAATGACCGTTATCGGTGCCGGCTCGTACGGCACCGCATTAGCCATTACGCTGGCGCGTAACGGCCACCCCGTCGTGCTGTGGGGGCATAACCCCGACACCATCGCCAAAATGCAGCGCGAGCGTTGCAATCAGGCGTTTCTCCCTGATGTGCCTTTCCCTGATAATCTGCTGCTCGAGGCCGATCTGGCGCGCGCGCTGGCGGCCAGCCGCGATGTGCTGGTGGTGGTGCCGAGCCACGTCTTCGGCGACGTACTGCGCCAGCTGAAACCGCTGTTGCGGGTGGACGCACGTATTGTGTGGGCCACCAAGGGGCTGGAGGCGGAAACCGGACGCTTGCTGCAGGACGTAGCGCGTGATGAGCTGGGCGATGCGGTGCCTTTGGCGGTGGTTTCCGGACCGACATTCGCCAAAGAGCTGGCGGCGGGGCTGCCGACGGCCATTGCCCTGGCGGCGACCGACGAACAGTTTGCCGATGATTTGCAGCAGCTACTGCACTGCGGCAAAAGCTTCCGTGTTTACAGCAACCCGGACTTTATCGGCGTGCAGCTGGGCGGAGCGGTAAAAAACGTGATAGCCATCGGCGCCGGCATGTCCGACGGCATCGGCTTTGGCGCCAATGCGCGCACCGCGCTGATTACCCGCGGCCTGGCGGAGATGAGCCGTCTGGGTGCGGCGCTGGGCGCCGATCCGGCCACCTTTATGGGCATGGCGGGGCTGGGCGATCTGGTGTTAACCTGCACGGATAATCAATCGCGCAATCGCCGCTTCGGTATTATGCTGGGGCAGGGCATGGACGTGAAAGCCGCGCAGGACAGTATTGGTCAGGTGGTCGAAGGCTACCGCAATACCAAAGAGGTGCTGGCGCTGGCACAGCGTCACGGCGTGGAAATGCCGATTACCGAACAGATTTACCAGGTGCTGTATTGCGATAAAAATGCCCGCGAAGCGGCGGTAAGCCTGCTGGGGCGTACGCGCAAGGACGAAAAGCACAGCGCCTGATGTTAACGGCTCATGGCGTTGGGCCAGAGGACGCGCCCTGAAAGGGGCGTCTGTATTATCACGTATTACCTTGCCGCATGCGGCGAGGCGGTTTGTTTTGCAAGTCAGAGCCAGAGAGGAAAACAATGTCGTCAGATGAGTTAGAGCAGGTTTGGAGCAACATTAAAGCGGAAGCGCGAGCGCTGGCTGATTGTGAACCGATGCTGGCTAGCTTTTTCCATGCGACGTTGCTGAAACATGAAAATCTGGGCAGCGCGCTCAGCTATATTCTGGCGAATAAACTGGCGAATCCGATCATGCCGGCGATTGCCGTGCGGGAAGTGGTGGAAGACGCCTACCGTTCCGACGCGCAGATGATCGCCTCGGCGGCGAGTGATATTCTGGCGGTGCGGCTGCGCGATGCGGCGGTGGACAAATATTCTACGCCGCTGCTGTATCTCAAAGGCTTCCATGCGCTGCAGTCTTACCGTATCGGCCACTGGCTGTGGAACGAAGGGCGTCAGGCGCTGGCGGTGTATCTGCAAAACCAGATCTCCGTCGCGTTCGGCGTTGATATTCACCCGGCGGCGAAAATTGGCTGCGGCATCATGCTCGACCATGCCACCGGCATCGTGATCGGTGAAACGGCGGTGGTGGAAAACGACGTCTCCATCCTGCAGTCGGTCACGCTGGGCGGTACCGGCAAAACCAGCGGCGATCGCCACCCGAAAATCCGTGAAGGGGTGATGATTGGCGCCGGCGCGAAAATCCTTGGCAACATCGAAGTGGGCAAAGGTGCGAAAATCGGCGCCGGCTCCGTCGTGCTGCGCCCGGTGCCGCCGCACACGACCGCTGCCGGCGTGCCGGCCCGTATCGTGGGGCGCCCGGAAAGCGACAAGCCGTCAATGGATATGGATCAATATTTCAACGGTACGAATCACGGCTTTGAATACGGCGACGGCATCTGATCGCTGCCGTACCCATTCCCGCCAGAGGCCGCCGACAGTGCGGCCTTTTTATTGTCCGCCGCGTTACTGCTTGAGCAGTGCACCGGCGTAATCCAGCTGTCGCCAGGCTTCATACACCACCACCGCCACCGCATTGGATAAATTCATGCTGCGGCTTTGCGCCTGCATGGGAATGCGGATTTTTTGCCCGGCGGGCAGGGCATCCAGAATATCGGCCGGCAGGCCGCGGGTTTCCGGGCCGAACAGCAGATAGTCGCCCGGCTGATAGCTGACCGCGCTGTGCGCCGGCGTGCCTTTGGTGGTCAACGCAAACAGCCTTTGAGGATTTTCGCTGGCGACGAATGCCGCGTAGTCGGCATGGCGCTTAATGCTGGTGAATTCATGGTAATCCAGCCCGGCGCGGCGCAGGCGTTTGTCGTCCCACGGGAAGCCCAGAGGTTCAATCAGGTGCAGCTGAAAACCGGTGTTGGCACACAGGCGAATGATATTGCCGGTATTGGGCGGAATTTCGGGTTCGAATAAGACAATGTTCAACATGTAAAAAGCCCCTCATGACGAGGGGCGCAGAATAGCAAACATTGCGGGGTACTGTCGCTAGCGGGTGCGCTGTGGTTAATGATCGCGCGCAGGTTTACGCTGGTGCAGCGGCAGCCACAGGATCAGGCGCAGACCGCCGAGCGGGCTGTCTTCCGCCTTGACCCAGCCGCGGTGCTGGGCGATGGCCGCCTCAACGATCGCCAGCCCCAGGCCGGTACCGCCGGATTCGCGGTCGCGCGCTTCATCCGTGCGATAGAACGGACGGAAGATTTGCTCACGGTCTTCCGCGCTGACGCCGGGGCCGTCATCGTCAACCACAATGGTGATGCCCTGATTATCGACGCTGAACGCCACCTCAATGCGCGTATGCGAATAGCGCAGGGCGTTACGTACGATGTTCTCCAGCGCGCTGTCCAGGGCGCCGGCGTTGCCGAATAGCGTCCAGGGGCCAGGCGGCGAGGTGACCGTCAGCTGCTTGCCCATCTGTTCCGCTTCAAAGCCGGCATTGTCCAGCGCATCGGCCCACAGTTCGTTGGCCTTCAGCAACTCGTGCGCCAGCTCGGTTTTCTGTTGGCCGCGTGACAGCGCCAGCAGATCGTTGATCATCGAATCCAGCCGCTGCGCTTCGGTCTCAATGCGCGCCAGCTCGTGCCCCTCGCCGTGGCGGCGGCGCATCAGCGCGGTCGCCAGCTGCAGACGGGTCAGCGGCGTGCGCAGTTCGTGAGAGATATCGGAAATCAGGCGCTGCTGCGCGGTCATCATACGTTCCAGCGCGCTGACCATCTGGTTAAAGCTGGCGCCGGTCGCCAGAAACTCCTGCGGCCCCGATTCCAGCTCCGGGTGCTGTTTCAGATTGCCGCGCGCCACGTCATCGGCGGCGTTTTTCAGCTTGCGCGCCGGCTTCGCCAGGCTCCAGGCCAGCCACAGCAGCAGCGGGGCGCTGATCAGCATGGTGACGATCAGCAGCAGCAGCGGGCGGTCAAACATCAGGTTGATAAAGTCGGACTGCGGGCTGTTGGCCGGTCGGATCAGATAAAGCTGGTAGTTGTCTTCGCCATCGCGCACCGAGAAGGGGCCGACCAGCTCGACGCGACCATATTTTTTCTTCTTGGGGTGATCGGCATTGTCAGACTGGCCGATAAAGTTACGCACGATTTGCATGTCGTTACGCTGCGCGCCAATCACCCGACCCTCGCTGGTCACCAGAATCAGACGCTGGCCCGGCGGCGCCCATTTGTCGATGGCGCGGAACAGGCGGCGCCACCACATCAGGTCGTTGGCCGGGTCCTGCTGCAGCTCGGCCTCGACGTGTTGCTCCAGCATCAACCCCTGCCGCTGCTCGCTGTCCAGCAGCGAGGTCATTTGGCGGGAGTCGAGCTTGGGCACCATCAGCACCAACATCAGCACCAGCGCCAATGTGAACCAGAAAATGGCGAAGATGCGTGCCGTCAAACTGTTGATCATGTTGCAGATACCATTAAATAGCCCCGGCCGCGCAGGGTTTTGAACCATGGATGGCCGTCTTTACGGTCCGGCAGCTTGCGCCGCAGGTTGGAGATATGCATATCGATAGCGCGGTCGAACGGCGTCAGACGTTTGCCCAACACTTCCTGGCTCAGCAGTTCGCGCGAGACCACCTGGCCGAGATGCTGCGCCAGCAGGTACAGCAGGGTAAATTCGGTGCCGGTCAGCTCCAGCACCTGGCCGTCGAAACTGGCCTCCTGACGGCCCGGATTCAGCTGCAGGCCATCGACGTCCAGCGTCGGCGCGCCGCTGTCGACGCTTTGCTGCTGCTCGCTCCAGTTAGAGCGGCGTAAAATGGCACGGATGCGCGCAACCAGTTCGCGATCGTTGAACGGTTTCGGCAGGTAGTCGTCGGCGCCGAGCTCCAGGCCCAGCACCCGATCCAGCTCGCTGCCGCGGGCGGTCAGCATAATTACCGGGGTCTGATGGTGCTGGCGCAGCTCTTTCAGCGTATCGATGCCGTTTTTCTTCGGCATCATGATGTCCAGCAGCAAGAGATCGATGGAGCCGTCCAGCAGCGACAACGCCTGTTCGCCGTCATGGGCCACGACGATGTTAAAGCCTTCCATCTCAAGCAGTTCTTTCAGCAGCGAGGTCAGCTCGCGGTCGTCGTCAACTAACAGAATCTTGTTCATTATGATTTACCTCCTGACGCAAAATACGTCATCAACTGTTGGCATTCCATGACTTTACGTAGTTTTACATGCCCTGACGGATGTTTGCAGCTGCAGCGATACACTGCTCCTCGTTGACTTGCAAAGCGGAATGAACGAGGAGTGAAAATGCGTAAGGTGACCGCATTAGTCATGGCATCCATGTTGGCATCAGGTTCCGCCATCGCCGCTGACGCCATATCGCCTTCCACGCATGATGCAGCAACCAGCAACCCCGGCCAGCATCATATGTTTGATGGCGTCAGGTTGACTGAAAAGCAACGTCAGCAAATGCGCGATTTAATGCGCCAGGCCCGTCACGACCTGCCTGGTGTCAATGTAGCTGAAATGGAAGCAATGCATAAGCTGGTGACGGCAAACAAATTTGATGAAGCCGCCGTGTATGCACAGGCGGAGAAGGTGGCTCAGGAACAAGTGAAGCGCCAGGTCGAAATGGCCCGGGTGCGCAACCAAATGTATAACTTACTGACGCCACAGCAAAAAAGTGTTTTAGACCAGAAGCATCAGCAGCGTATGCAGCAGATGGAGCAACAACTTTCTGGTTTGCAGCAAGCTTCTGCCCAGAAGTGAGTGCGACTGAGTAGTACCCTGTTTTTCCTTGCCATAGACACCATCCCTGTCTTCCCCCCTCATGATGAGGGGGTTTTTTTTGCCCAGAATTCACGAGGCGTTATATCAGGAACATTTTCGTTGTCCGGCAAGGTTCACCACCCTGACGGCGGGGATTTTTTACCCGACATTCCGTTATACTCACCCCACTGGATAGTGAATCGGGATAGGTTATGGAACAGCAATATGCGCGCCTGGTGAAGTCTGCTGCCGTGGCCGCGACCGTGATGGCATCAACCCTGTTGCTGATAAAGATCGTCGCTTGGTACATCACCGGGTCGGTGAGCCTGTTGGCGGCGCTGGTGGATTCCCTGGTCGATATTGCTGCTTCGCTGACCAACCTGCTGGTGGTGCGCTATGCGCTGCAGCCGGCGGATGAGGAACATACCTTTGGTCACGGCAAGGCCGAATCGCTGGCGGCGCTGGCGCAGAGCATGTTCGTTTCCGGTTCCGCGCTGTTTTTGTTCCTGACCGGCTTCCAGCATCTTTATGCGCCCGAAACGCTGCGCGCGCCTGCCGTCGGCATTGTAGTGACGATCATCGCCTTGCTGAGCACTTTGCTGCTGGTTACCTACCAGCGCTGGGTAGTGCGCAAAACCCGCAGTCAGGCGGTGCGTGCAGATATGCTGCATTATCAGTCAGATGTCATGATGAATGGTGCTATTCTTATAGCGCTTGGGCTAAGCTGGTACGGTTTTCAGCGGGCGGATGCATTATTCGCGCTGGGTATCGGTGTTTACATTCTTTATAGCGCGTTGCGGATGGGCTACGAAGCGGTGCAGTCGCTGCTGGATCGCGCATTGCCGGATGATGAGCGGCGCGCCATTATCGAGGTGGTTTCCGCATGGCCGGGTATTAAAGGGGCGCATGACTTGCGTACCCGTCAGTCTGGGCCTACCCGGTTTATTCAGCTGCATCTGGAAATGGAAGATAATTTGCCGCTGATGCAGGCGCATATTTTGGCTGAACAAGTGGAAAAGGCGTTATTGCACCGTTTTCCCGGCGCGGATGTCATCATCCACCAGGATCCGTGTTCCGTGGTGCCTGCGGGGCGGCAGGGGCGTTGGGAGCTATAATTAACGTATCGCAATCGTGCCGGCTCTCATGAGGAAAATGTAAAATTAGCTCAGTGTGCGTTGTTAATTTTTACCTGAATTTAGCGTGACCTGAATCAATTCAGCTTGGTGATTTTGTTATAATATTCGGCAATAAAATTCGTAGGCGGGGTTGCTGCAACCGGAAACGCGAAAGGCCAATCGGCAAAGACGACAAAGTTCTTAAGAAATTGCATCTACAAGTTCAGAGGTAGTCATGATCAAGAAAATCGGTGTACTGACGAGTGGCGGTGATGCGCCGGGTATGAACGCGGCGATCCGTGGCGTTGTACGCGCCGCGCTTACGGAAGGTCTGGAAGTTTTTGGTATTTACGACGGCTACCTTGGCTTGTACGAAGATCGCATGGAGCAGTTGGACCGTTACAGCGTGTCCGACATGATCAACCGTGGCGGCACCTTCCTCGGGTCGGCCCGCTTTCCGGAATTCAGAGATGAAAACGTACGCGCCAAGGCGATTGAAAACCTTAAGAAACACGGCATTGATGCGCTGGTGGTGATCGGCGGCGACGGCTCCTATATGGGGGCGAAGCGCCTGACGGAAGAAGGTTTTCCATGCATCGGCCTGCCGGGCACCATCGATAACGACGTGGCCGGCACCGACTACACCATCGGTTATTTCACCGCGCTGGAAACCGTGGTGGAAGCGATTGACCGCCTGCGCGATACCTCAACCTCACATCAGCGTATTTCAATCGTGGAAGTGATGGGGCGCTATTGCGGCGACCTGACGCTGGCGGCGGCAATTGCCGGCGGCTGTGAGTTTATTGTCCTGCCGGAGATCGAATTTAACCGTGACGATCTGGTGTGTGAAATCAAGGCCGGTATCACCAAAGGCAAAAAGCACGCGATCGTGGCGATTACCGAGCACATCTGCGACATTGACGAACTGGCGGCCTACATTGAGCAGGAAACCAAGCGTGAAACCCGCGCTACCGTGCTGGGCCATATTCAGCGCGGCGGCTCGCCGGTGGCCTATGACCGTATTCTGGCTTCGCGCATGGGGGCTTACTCCATCGAACTGCTGCTGAAAGGGTACGGCGGCCGCTGCGTCGGTATCCAGAATGAGAAGATGGTGCACCATGACATCATCGACGCCATTGAGAACATGAAGCGCCCATTCAAGCGCGACTGGCTGGAAACGGCGAAAAAGCTGTACTGATCCTGCCCGGCAGCGCCGACAGACAAGCCTCCGTACGCGGGGGCTTTTTTTTGCGCTGTCGTTGCCATATTCCAGAATCGTCTAGGCCCAAATTTTTTATTCTTTAATTGCCGGCTCAGTTTCTGGCAGGCTTTGACGCTAAATCAGCCGTTTTGAGCTGGCGATTATTTACCTTGGGAGAGCGTGCGATGCGTAAATGGGGTGTAGGCCTGACATTAATGTTGCTGACAACCGGAGCGTTGGCAAAAGATATTCAATTGCTGAACGTTTCATACGACCCGACGCGCGAGTTCTACCAGGAATACAATGCCGCCTTCAGCCAGCACTGGCAGCAACAGCATGGCGATAAGGTTACCGTGCGTCAGTCCCATGGCGGCTCCGGCAAGCAGGCCACGTCGGTGATCAACGGCATCGAGGCGGATGTGGTGACGCTGGCGCTGGCTTACGATGTGGATGCGATCGCCGCGCGCGGACGGATTGATAAGAACTGGATCAAGCGCCTGCCGGACAACTCGGCGCCTTATGCTTCCACCATTGTGTTCCTGGTGCGTAAAGGGAACCCAAAACAGATCCACGACTGGCCGGATCTGATTAAACCGGGCGTTTCCGTGATCACGCCTAACCCGAAAACCTCCGGCGGCGCACGGTGGAACTATCTGGCGGCCTGGGGTTATGCGCTGCATCATAATAATAACGATCAGGCCAAGGCGCAGACGTTTGTGAAGAGCCTCTACAAGAACGTGGAAGTGCTGGATTCCGGTGCACGCGGAGCGACCAATACCTTCGTGGAGCGTGGTATTGGCGACGTGCTGATCGCCTGGGAAAATGAAGCCTTACTGGCGAAAAAGGAGCTGGGTAAGGACAATTTTGAAATCGTTACTCCGAGCGAGTCGATCCTGGCGGAGCCGACCGTCTCCGTGGTGGATCGCGTGGTCGACAAGCGCGGCACCCGGGACGTGGCGAACGCTTACCTGAAGTATCTCTACTCCCCGGTAGGGCAGACGATTGCGGCGAAGAACTACTATCGTCCGCGTGATGCCGCCGTCGAGGCCAAATTTGCCGAGCAGTTCCCGAAACTGAAGCTGTTTACCGTTGATGATACCTTCGGTGGCTGGAGCAAGGCGCAGAAAGAACATTTCGCCAGCGGCGGCAAGTTTGACGAGATCAGCAGACGCTGAGGCGTAAAAAATAAAAAACCCCGGCATGCCGGGGTTTTTTTATGCTGAGCCGTACGCTATCAGGCTTTTTTCGCTGCGGCTGCGGCTTTCACAATCACGGCGAAGGCGTCGGCCTTCAGCGATGCGCCGCCTACCAGCGCGCCATCGATGTCCGGCTGAGCGAACAGTTCAGCGGCGTTTTTATCATTCACGGAACCGCCGTACTGAATGATGATGCCAGCAGCAACGTCGGCGTCGTGCTTGGCGATATGATCGCGGATAAATTTGTGTACCGCCTGAGCCTGTGCAGGGGTAGCGGATTTGCCGGTGCCGATGGCCCAAACTGGCTCATAAGCAATTACGGTGTCTTTCATTGCCGGTGCGCCCAGGGTTTTCAGTACGGCGTCAATCTGACGCGCGCAAACTTCCTCGGTCTGGCCCGCTTCGTTTTCCGCTTCGGTTTCACCGATGCACAGAACCGGGATCAGGCCGGCTTCTTTCAGTACCGCGAATTTCTCGGCGATGACTTCGTCGCTCTCTTTGTGATAGGTGCGACGCTCAGAGTGGCCGATGATGATGTACTGTGCGCCGACGTCTTTCAGCATGTTGGCGGAAACTTCACCGGTAAAGGCGCCGGCCAGGTTCACGTCTACGTTCTGGGCGCCCAGCGCGATGCGGCTGCCGGCCAGCTGGTGCTTGGCCTGGTCCAGATACATCACCGGCGGCGCGATGGCTACGCCGCAGCCTTCTACGCTGCTCAGTTCGTTGCGCAGGCCGGCGATCAGCTCGTTAACCATGTGCGTGCTGCCGTTCAGCTTCCAGTTACCCATCACTAATGGATGACGCATAATTTTTCCTCCAACAAGGGAACGTGAGAATCGATGCCCGACATCAGCGAAGCGGCAGCCTACAGCGCTGCAGCCTCGGGCAGGAAGGGCATAAATAACTACTGCCGGACCGGCAGTCAACCTGCCCAACAGTATAGAGATGAATGGATCGGATGGCTTTGCTTTTCGTCATTTAATCGCCGCGTGTTTCACGGCTCCGCCAGCGTCAGTTTCACCGGCTCGACGGCGAATGTCAGGCCCTGTTCGCCGTTATCGGCGACTACATAGCGAATGGCGCCGACCTGCTGGGTGTAAAAACGCGAGCCTTTGCCTTTTTCCAATAATGCGCTCACCTTGATGATGCTCTGCTCCACCGTCAACGCCGGTTCGAACTGGCGCATCAACGCTGCCATATAGTTGACGGTGACGGCGCGTGCGCTCTTTTCTTCATTGCCCTGCAGCGGCAGGTGGGTGATTTGCAGTGTTTTGATTTTACCGGTGCCTTTCTCCAGCGCGGTGGAGGCATACAGGTTTTCATTGAGTTTACTGGCGGCGCGGGTCAGCAACGGCGTGTCGTCGGCGCTGCTGTCAATGGCGCGGAACTCGCCAATCGGCAGCTTGGGGTTGTCGCGATTGTACTTGGCGCGAAATTTTGCCACGGTCAGATCGAACGTCGGCGCCCCGGCCAGCAGGTACGGCGCGGTGGGAGGCGCATCGTTGGCGGCCGGCGCTTGCTCAGCCCAGGCATGGCCCATGGCGGAGAGCAGACAGGCGACGAGAGGAAGTTTTCTCAGCATAGCTCGCGATGTTGATAGCAAATCGGACTCCGATTAAAGCGGTAATCGGGGGAGGTTGTCAAAGATCCGCCCGGATTATCTGTTTGCTGCCCCAAATGGCGTGTGGCACGGCGGCACAAACGCCGTCTCTGCCGCCTCTATGTTACACTGCCGCACAGCATATGGGCAGATTAACAACGCAGGATTCCATGACAATACAGCAGTGGTGTTTTTCGTTTAAAGGGCGCATTACGCGGCGTGATTTCTGGCTCTGGATGGGCATCTGGCTGGTGCTGATGGCCGTGGCGTTTACGCTGGCCAACTATCAGTGGGTCGCTATCCAGAGCATCGCGTTTTTTATTGTGGCGCTGCTGTGGCCGACGGCGGCGGTGCTGGTCAAGCGGCTGCACGATCGCAATAAGTCCGGCTGGTGGGCGCTGCTGTTGATTTTGGCGTGGATGCTGGCGGCGGGGAATTGGCAGATGCTGGCGCCGATCTGGCAGTGGGGCGTCGGGCGTTTTATCCCGACGCTGATTATCGTCATGATGGCCATCGATCTGGGCGCTTTTGTCGGTACGCCCGGCGACAACCGTTTCGGGCCTGAAGCTGAACCGGTCAAATTCCGCGGTTAATCACCAGTAATGTTCGCTGGTGATATGACCCGGCTTGCGGCGCAGGTGTTTGCGCATGCCGTGCAGTTCCTTCAGCGTTTGCTGGGTGTCGCGCACCATCTGCGGGTTGCCGCACAGCATTACATGGCTGGTTTCTGCATCCAGCGGCAGGCCAATGGCGGCCTCCAGCCGTCCGTCTTCAATCAGCGCCGGCACCCGGCCGGTCAGCGAGCCGGCGACGTCCTCGCGGCTGACCACCGTCTGAATGCGCAGTTTGCCGTTGTAGCGCTGCTGAAGCTGCTGCATCAGCGGCAGGTAGCTCAGGTCGCGGGCGAAGCGGGCGGCGTGCACCAGCACCAGGTTTTTGAAGCGCTCGAGGCCTTTGCCTTCTTGCAGAATCGACAGGTAAGGGCCAATGGCGGTGCCGGTCGCCAGCATCCACAGGGTTTCGCACTCCGGCACTTCATCCAGCACGAAGAATCCGGCGGCCTCTTTGGTCACCATCACTTCCGCACCCGGCTGCAGCTGGTTCAGGCGCGGGCTGAGTTTGCCCTCCGGCACCGTAACCAGATAAAACTCCAGGTTGGGGTCGCAGGGCGCGTTGACGTAAGAGTAGGCGCGCTGCACGCGCTCGCCGTCAATCTCTAACGCCAGTTTGGCAAACTGGCCGGCGGTAAATGGGTCGATGGCGGCATCGACGGTGAGACTGAACAGCCCATCGGTCCACTGTTCCAGATGAGTAACCTTGCCTTTTACCCATTCAGCCATACTTCATGCTCCCATCATCAAATCAAATAAAATTAGCACTCTGCGCGGTCGGCGTCGTTATTGCTGTCTGATATTTATCTTATGGCAAGTTGATGCAAACAATTATCGATTAAATGCTAAAGCCTTGCCTGCCCGCGTTGCTCGCGGCCGCGTCATGCGCGACGTACCGTTTAATTTACGAGAATGGATGACTTTGCTGCCAGTGTGATCGGGATCAATATTTGGCGGGGACTCGCTAAAAAAAATAGATTTGTTAGTTTATGCGCCAACAAGAGGATGTCTGCGCAACGCTGGCCAAAATTGCCGCCATGCGCAGGGTTTTGGCGAGTTAAGACGTTAACAAAGAGAATGAGAAAACTAGAGAATTTTCACCTGTTGGTGATGTTGATCCTGCTGGTTGCCGTCGGTCAGATGGCGCAAACCATTTATGTCCCGACGATTGCAGATATTGCCCACGACTTGTCGGTGCGCACCGGCGCCGTACAGCAGGTGATGGCGGCTTATCTGTTGACCTACGGATTTTCACAGCTGATCTACGGCCCGCTGTCGGATCGCGTTGGCCGCCGTCCGGTGATTCTGGCCGGGATGGCGATTTTTATGGTTGGCGCTGCCGGCGCGCTGCTGGCCGACAGCCTGACCATGCTGGTGGCCGCCAGCGCCATTCAGGGCATGGGCACCGGAGTGGCCGGCGTGATGGCGCGCACCATGCCGCGCGACCTGTATGCCGGCACCGCGCTGCGCTATGCCAACAGCCTGCTGAATATGGGTATTCTGGTCAGCCCGCTGCTGGCGCCGGTGATCGGCGGTGCGCTGGCGATGGTCTTCGGCTGGCGCGCCAGCTATGCGTTTCTGCTGGCGCTGTGCGTGGGCGTTGCTTTCGCCATGTTTCGCTGGCTGCCGGAAACCCGTCCAGAGCAAACTGAAAAACGGCGCATGCTGGCCAGCTTCCGTCAGCTGCTGGCGGACGGGTCGTTCAGCCGCTATCTGGTGATGCTGATCGGCGGTCTGGCGGGGATTGCGGTGTTTGAGGCCAGCTGCGGCGTACTGATGGGCGGCGTGCTGGGACTGAATGGACTGACCGTCAGCATCCTGTTTATTCTGCCGATCCCGGCGGCTTTTTTCGGCGCGTGGTATGCCGGCCGTGACGGCAAAAGCTTCCATCAGCTGATGTGGCATTCGGTGCTGAGCTGCCTGCTGGCGGGCCTGATGATGTGGATCCCCGGCTGGTTCGGCGTGATGAATATCTGGACGCTGATTGTTCCCGCTGCGCTGTTTTTCTTTGGCGCCGGGATGTTGTTCCCGCTGGCGACCACCGGGGCGATGGAGCCGTTCCCTTATCTGGCCGGCGCTGCTGGCGCGCTGGTGGGGGGGATGCAGAATATGGGCTCCGGCCTCGCCACCTGGTTGTCGTCCATGCTGCCGCAAACCGGGCAGTTCAGCCTGGGTCTGCTGATGTTCGCCATGGCGCTGCTGATTCTGCTGTGCTGGTGGCCGCTGTCCAACCGTATGCAGCAGGCGGGGCATACGGCTTAACGTGAGCGGCCAGAGGACTCTGGCCGCATAACGGATTACAGCAGGAACGGGTGCAGCGCCGGGTCCTTACGATCCAGATAGTGGGTTGAGCGGATGCGGCGGATGGTGCGTGATTTACCACGGATCAGCAGCGTTTCCGTGGTCGCCATATTGCCCTTGCGGCTGATGCCTTCCAGCAGGTCGCCTTTGGTGATGCCGGTGGCGGCGAAGATGACGTTGTCGTTGCGCGCCATATCGCCCAGCAGCAGCACCTTGCCCGCCTCTATGCCCATCTCTTTACAGCGCGCCAGTTCCTGTTCGCCGAGGCGGCGGTTGGCGTCGCTGTCTTCCTTCACCTGATGGCGCGGCAACAGACGCGCCTGCATATCGCCGTCCAGTGCGCGAATCACCGCGGCTGAAATCACCCCTTCCGGCGCACCGCCGATGCCGTACATCACATCCACTTCGCTCTCCGGCATACAGGTCAGGATGGAGGCGGCGACGTCACCGTCAGGAATGGCGAAGACTTTGACCCCCATCTGCTGCATTTGCGCGATAACGGCGTCGTGACGCGGTTTGGCCAGCGTAATCACCGTCAGCTGCGACAGCGGCTTGTTCAGCCGTGCCGCGACGTTTTGCAGGTTGTCGGCAAGCGGCAGGTTAAGGTCAATAGCGCCGCGGGCTTCCGGGCCTACCACCAGTTTTTCCATATACATATCCGGCGCGTGCAGGAAGGCGCCGCGATCGCCGACGGCCAGCACCGCCAGCGCGTTGGACTGCCCCATGGCGGTCATGCGTGTGCCTTCAATCGGATCGACGGCGATGTCTACCGCATCGCCCTGACCGGTGCCGACCTGCTCGCCGATATACAGCATCGGCGCTTCATCGATCTCGCCTTCGCCAATCACGATGCGGCCATCGATCGCCACCTTGTTGAGCATAATCCGCATTGCGTGCACGGCGGCGCCGTCGGCGGCATTCTTGTCGCCGCGCCCCAGCCATTGGTAGCCGGCTAACGCCGCAGCTTCGGTGACGCGGGAAAATTCGATGGCTAATTCACGTTTCATGGCAAAACCTGTCAGTGCGTAGAGGGGAAGAGCGGATAAGTTTACCACAGCGGCAGGGGCGCGCGGCGGAGCAAAAAAAAGCGCTGCCTTGCGGCAGCGCATTGATAACGTGACTCCGGCGCGGAATTATTCGTGATCTTCCCACGCCTGCGCGCGGGCGACCGCTTTTTTCCAGCCGCTGTAACGGTAGTTACGTTCGGTAGTTTCGATGCTCGGGCGGAATTCCCGCTCGATGACCGCCTTGCTCTTCACCTCATCCAGATCGTTCCAGTAGCCGATAGCCAGACCGGCGAGGAACGCCGCGCCCAGCGCGGTGGATTCGCGCACTTCAGGACGCTCTACGCGCGTGCCCAGAATGTCGGACTGGAACTGCATCAGGAAGTTGTTGGCGACGGCGCCGCCGTCAACGCGCAGCGACTGCAGACGGGTATTGGAATCGGCCTGCATGGCGTCCAGTACGTCGCGGGTTTGGTAGGCGATGGATTCCAGCGTCGCACGGATGATGTGGTTGCTGTTCGCGCCGCGGGTCAGGCCGAAGATGGCGCCGCGTGCATACGGATCCCAGTATGGCGCACCCAGGCCGGTAAAGGCCGGCACCACGTAGACGCCGTTGCTGTCTTTCACCTTGCTGGCGAAGTATTCGGAGTCGGCCGCATCGCTGATCAGTTTCAGTTCGTCGCGCAGCCACTGGATGGACGCGCCGCCGATAAATACCGCGCCTTCCAGCGCGTAGTTCACTTCGCCGCGCGGGCCGCAGGCGATGGTGGTCAACAGGCCGTGGCTGGAGCTGACCGCTTCTTCGCCGGTATTCATCAGCAGGAAACAGCCGGTGCCGTAGGTGTTTTTCGCCATTCCCGGCTGAACGCACAGCTGGCCGAACAGCGCAGCCTGCTGGTCACCGGCGATGCCGGCGATAGGGATACGCGTGCCGCCTTTGCCGCCGATGTTGGTCTGGCCGTAAATTTCGGAAGATGGGCGCACCTTCGGCAGCATGGCGCGTGGGATATCCAGCGCCTGCAGCATACGCTCATCCCAGTCGAGCTGGTGGATGTTGAACATCATGGTGCGCGAGGCGTTGGTGTAATCGGTAACGTGAACCCGCCCCTGCGTCATTTTCCACACCAGCCAGGTGTCTACGGTGCCGAACAGCAGTTCGCCGCGCTTGGCGCGTTCACGGGCGCCCTCGACGTGATCCAGGATCCATTTCACCTTGGTGCCGGAGAAATACGGATCGACCACCAGGCCGGTATTCTGGCGGATGTACTCTTCCATACCGTCGCGCTTGAGCTGCTCGCAGATATCCGCGGTGCGGCGGCACTGCCAGACGATGGCGTTGTAGATAGGCTTACCGGTCTCTTTTTCCCACACGATGGTGGTTTCACGCTGGTTGGTGATGCCAATCCCGGCGATTTGATCGGAGTTGATGTCGGCTTTCGCCAGCACTTCGACCAGCGTGGAGCTTTGGGAAGCCCAAATCTCCATCGGGTCATGCTCTACCCAGCCGGCCTTTGGATAAATTTGTTCAAATTCGCGCTGCGATACCGCAACGATATTGGCATCGTGATCCATGACGACGGCGCGTGAGCTGGTGGTTCCCTGGTCGAGAGCGACAATAAATTTTTTTTCTGTGGTCATGGTTGAGTCCTGCTGTTGTTAACCATTTTAAACTGCGCCAATTACGCTTTACGCTGCGGCGTTTTGGCGGCTGGCTGCTCTTGCTCTTCTTCGACGCAGTCGTCGCAAGGCAAGTGACGGCCAATCAAGGTACGGTAGCCGAATGCGCCCAGGATGGCCCCGAGAATCGGCCCGAAGATCGGTACCAGGAAGTACGGGATTTCACGTGCGCCGGTAAAGGCGACATTACCCCAGCCGGCGATGTAGGCGAACATTTTCGGCCCGAAATCACGCGCCGGGTTCAGGGCGAAGCCGGTCAAGGGTCCCATGGAGGCGCCGATAACGGCAATCAGAATACCGATCAATAGCGGCGCCAACGGGCCGCGCGGTACGCCGTTGCCATCGTCGGTCAGCGCCAGGATCAGGCACATCAGAATGGCGGTGATCACGGTTTCCACCAGGAACGCCTGCGCAACGGAAATATGCGGGTTTGGATAGGTGGAGAAAATCCCGGCCAGATCCAGACTCTCTGTGCTGCCGCGTACCATGTTGTGGGCGGTTTCGTAATCAAAGAACAGATTATAGTACAGGCCGTAGACCAGCGCGGCGGCGCAGAAGGCGCCGGCGACCTGGGCAATGATAAAGGGAACCACGCGGCGGCCGTTGAAGTTGGCGAACAGCCATAGCGCGAGGGTTACGGCCGGGTTGAGGTGGGCGCCGGAGATGCCGGCGGTCAGATAGATCGCCATGGCGACCCCGAAGCCCCAAATAACGCTGATTTCCCATTGGCCGAAGCTGGCGCCGGCCAGTTTTAGTGCGGCAACGCAACCTGCGCCAAAGAAGATCAGTAGGCCGGTGCCGAGAAATTCTGCGATACATTGGCCTTTTAATGTCGGACTGGTGTTTTGGCTCATAATGTTGTTGTCCTGCAGGGTTATAGGTTTTAGGCTCGGCGGATAGCCTGCCGGCCTTAAGGTACAGGTTTTTTTAATCTCATCCTCTTTTAAATTGAGGACGTGATGTAAATTTATCGTTAACGAACATAAACGAGAAATAGCGAAATCAAAATGTGTGTGCTTCGTCATAAAATTGAGCGAATTCGCGTTGTCAGGTGTTCTTTCTGAGCCATCTCGCGACGGATTTGGCCGGTTTTTTGTCTGACAATTGTTAACGCGCGTTTATTGTTATACGCGCATTTTCAGTTTTGGCTGATGGCGGGGGCAGGAAAATTGCAACAGACTGCGCGTTGAGCCGGTATGTTGCTAGACAGTAAGAGGCGGGCTACTTACAATCGTTTTTATCGAAAGAGCGTTTTATCGAGACAGGCGCGTTTTTAACCAAAGCGCGTGTCACTTGGCGCGATGCATATTCGCAGCGGCTGCAGCCTGTGTTGCGGCCGCTGTTTAATAGATGTACGCCTTGCTATCATGAGGGGACTGAAGAATGTCATTTGAAGTATTTGAAAAACTGGAAGCAAAAGTTCAGCAGGCGATTGATACCATCACTCTGTTGCAGATGGAAATTGAAGAGCTGAAAGAGAAGAACAACACGCTGTCTCAGGAAGTGCAGAATGCTGCCGGCAACCATGAATCACTGGTGCGTGAGAATCAGCAACTGAAAGAAGAACAGCACGTATGGCAAGATCGCCTGCGCGCGCTGCTGGGCAAAATGGAAGAGGTCTGATTCCGTTTGCCGCAGTAATGAAAAGGGCGCCGACGGCGCCCTTTTTCATGGTAACGGCTTATTCAATATCGAGCGGGTCTTCCGCGAGAATGATGCCGGTATTATCGGCATACAGATGATCGCCGGAGAAGAAGGTGACGCCGCCGAAGTTGACGCGGATATCGCTTTCGCCCACGCCTTCGCTGCTGGCGCCGACCGGGATGGCCGCCATGGCCTGAATGCCGATATCCAGCTCTTCCAGATCGTCCACCTGACGCACCGCGCCGTAAACCACAATGCCTTCCCACTCGTTCTGGGTCGCCAGACGCGCCAGTTCTGCGTTGATCAGCGCCCGGCGTACCGAACCGCCACCGTCGACCAGCAGTACACGGCCGCGGCCGTTTTCTTCAAGCAGGTCAAAAAGCAGGCCATTATCCTCGAAACACTTCACCGTGGTGATCTGTCCGCCAAATGAAGTACGCCCGCCAAAATTAGAGAACAGAGGCTCAACCACGTTGACCTCTTCATGATAGATATCGCAAAGTTCGGAAGTATCGTATTTCATAGGATTTTATGTCTGTTTGCCGCTGGAATAACCAGTATATCCCTTTCTGAGCCCTGTTGGCAAAATCATCAGTTTTTATCTAACTGAGCGCTACGCCGGCGGCAAACAAAATGTTCGCCAGCAGGGCGGCCTTGACCATGTGCTCCAACATCGGTCGCATGCCGGCCGGTGAAGGATCGCGCAGTACGCGCAGCGCATGGCGCCACAGCAGCGGCACCGCCAGCACAAACAACCAGCCCCACGGACCGCTCAGATTGAACAGGGTGAACAGAGCAAAGCACAGCACCGCGCCAATCAGCAGCAAGGCATGGTAGCGCCGGGCGTTCTTCGGCCCCAGCCGTACCGCCAGGGTATTTTTGCCGTTGTCGCGGTCGCTTTCGATATCCCGCAGGTTATTGATGTTCAGCACCGCCGCCGCCAGCAGGCCGCAGGCGGTGGCCGGCAGCATGACGATGCTGTCGAAATGCAGCGTCTGCAGGTAATAGGTGCCGGCCACGCTCAGCCAGCCGAAGAACGCCAGCACCGAGATATCCCCCAGCCCCAGATAGCCGTAAGGCTTATTGCCGACGGTGTAGGTGATGGCAGCGACGATAGCCAGCGCGCCGAGCGCCAGGAAGCCGGCTACGTCACTCGGCGTTTTGCAGGCCAGCGCGATCAGTGAACAGCCGGCGATGGCGATCAGCACCACGGTAACGATCAGCGCGCGTTTCATCTGCGCCTGGGTAATCAGGCCTTTTTGCATACCGCGCAGCGGCCCGATGCGGTCTTCTTTATCGCTGCCTTTGACGGCATCGCCGTAATCGTTGGCCAGATTGGAGAGAATTTGCAGCAGCCCGGCGGTTAACAGCGCCAACAGCGCGACGCCGGGTTTCAGGCTGCCTTGCCAGGCGGCAATGGCGGAGCCGACAACGATGGAGGCGAAAGCCAGCGGCAGGGTGCGTGGTCGTAAACTTTCCAGCCAGGCTCTGGCTGGGGTCGTGGAGGTAGATGAGCTCATTTTTCGCTTCAGCAAGTCAAGTGGCTGTGTCTGCAGATAAAAAAATGGGGGGCAACGCCCCCCATTTTAATGACTGACAGGACAATGATAGAGCGATTATAGGATAAAACGGCTCAAATCTTCATCCGCAACCAGCTCATCCAGGTGATTGCGCACGTATTCCGCATCAATTGTAATGGATTGACCATTAATCTCGCTCGCGTCGTAGGAAATTTCTTCCATCAGACGCTCCAGCACGGTGTGCAGACGACGCGCGCCGATGTTCTCGGTGCTTTCGTTAACCTGCCATGCGGCTTCGGCAATACGGCTGATGCCGTCGGCGGTGAAGTCGATGGTCACGCCTTCGGTGGCCATCAGCGCCTTGTACTGCTCGGTCAGCGACGCGTTCGGTTCGGTCAGAATGCGCTCGAAGTCTTCGGTCGTCAGCGCCTGCAGTTCAACGCGGATCGGCAGACGGCCCTGCAGTTCCGGGATCAGATCGGACGGGCTGGCAACCTGGAAAGCGCCGGAGGCGATAAACAGGATGTGGTCGGTTTTCACCATGCCGTGTTTGGTCGAGATGGTGCTGCCTTCCACCAGCGGCAGCAGGTCACGCTGCACGCCTTCGCGGGAGACATCCGGGCCGGAGGAGTCGCCGCGCTTACAGATTTTGTCGATCTCATCGATAAACACGATACCGTGCTGTTCAACGGCTTCAATCGCCTGCTCTTTCAGCTCTTCCGGGTTAACCAGCTTGGCTGCTTCTTCTTCCACCAGCAGTTTGAAGGCCTCTTTGATCTTCAGCTTGCGTGGTTTCTGCTTCTGGCCGCCGAGGTTCTGGAACATCGACTGCAGCTGGTTGGTCATCTCTTCCATACCCGGAGGCGCCATAATTTCGACGCCCATCGGCGCGGCGGCCAGGTCGATTTCAATCTCTTTGTCGTCCAACTGGCCTTCGCGCAGTTTTTTACGGAACGACTGGCGTGCGGCGGACGGCTCCTGCTGCTCTTCAGCCTGGCCCCAGTTGTTCTTGGCCGGCGGGATCAGCACGTCAAGGATGCGCTCTTCCGCCATCTCTTCGGCGCGGGTGCGGTTTTTCTCGATTGACTGCAGACGCACCATTTTCACTGCGGCGTCGGTCAGGTCGCGGATAATGGAATCCACTTCTTTACCGACGTAGCCCACTTCGGTGAATTTGGTGGCTTCGACTTTGATAAACGGCGCGTTGGCCAGTTTTGCCAGACGACGGGCGATTTCGGTTTTACCGACGCCGGTCGGGCCGATCATCAGAATATTTTTCGGGGTCACTTCGTGACGCAGCATCTCGTTGAGCTGCATACGGCGCCAGCGGTTACGCAAGGCGATGGCAACGGCGCGTTTGGCTTTGCTTTGGCCGATGATATAACCGTCCAGTTCGCTGACGATCTCGCGCGGAGTCATTTCAGACATAGTATTCGATCCTTACGCTTTGGAAGGCAGTTCTTCAATAGTGAGATTGTGGTTGGTGTAAATACAGATGTCGCCGGCGATGCCGAGAGATTTCTCGACGATTTCACGGGCGCCCAATTCGGTATTTTCCAACAATGCGCGCGCGGCTGACTGGGCGTACGGGCCGCCGGAGCCGATCGCGATCAAATCATTTTCAGGCTGAACCACGTCACCATTCCCGGTGATGATCAGCGAGGCGTTTTCATCGGCCACGGCCAGCAACGCTTCCAGCTTGCGCAGCATGCGGTCGGTACGCCAGTCTTTCGCCAGTTCGACGGCGGCTTTCACCAGATGACCCTGGTGCATCTCCAGTTTACGTTCGAAAAGCTCAAACAGCGTGAAGGCGTCAGCGGTGCCCCCGGCGAAACCGGCGATCACTTTATCGTTGTACAGGCGACGCACTTTTTTGACGTTGCCTTTCATCACCGTATTTCCCAATGTTGCCTGGCCATCGCCACCGATGACGACTTGGCCGTTGCGGCGTACGCTTACAATTGTTGTCACGAGCAGACCCTCGTTGCAGACTGAAAGAAGTCCCCGCAGCGCCTGCTTGCGCAGGTGCTACGGGGCATATTGAGAGTATAGATGGGGGAGGATTACGGCTTTTCAACCCCTGACGGAGAGGGGAATGCATCCTGACATGCCGATGCCCTTCAGACGGGAAAGGGTTTTGTCGGCGCCGGCGCGGCTGCTGAACGGCCCAAGCACCACGCGGTTCCAGCCGCCGCCGTTGGTGATGCGGCTTTCAATCCCTTCAAACGCCAGGCGCGCGCGGACAGACTCGGCCTGATCGGCGGCGCGGAACGAGCCGCACTGCACCATCCAGCGCTGTTTCTGCTCCGGCTTGCTTTCCGTCTTCGCTGCCGGCGGCGTCGCCGGTTTAGGCTGCTGCGCCGGCTGGCTGGCGCCGTTGCTGAACGGGTTGCGCGGCTGGCTTGCCGGCTGTTGTTGTTGCGCCTGCTGTTGCTGTTGCTGTTGCTGCTGTTGTTGACGCTGCTGCTGCATTTGCTGCTGCGCGTTGTTACGCGCCGCCTGGGCTGCATCGTTATACGGCACTTCATTGAGCTGGGTCGGGCGCTGCTGCATATCGGCCTGCATTTGCTCCAGCAGCTGGCGCTGTTCCTGCGTCAGCTGGGTTTTGGACTTCACCTCGCCGCCGGCCGTCGGTTCGGTCGGGGTTTGTACGCCGGTCTGGCGGTTTTCCAGCTCTTTAATATAGCGCCAGCGCTCTTCCGGCTTCGGCGGCAGGCCGTTGCCAGGACGGCTGCTGTGGGCCGGCGACAGCGGTTCGTCGTCCGGTTTGTTATGGGTAATAAAGTAGAGACCGCCGGCAAAGATCACCAACAAGGCGACCGCAAGCGCTACCACGGTTTTGGACACCTTCGGAGAACTGCTTTTTTTACGGCTGGGGGTTTTGCGCCGCGCTCCAGAGCGCCCGCGGCTTACATAGTCTTTCTGTGCCACTATTCTTCCGCTGTATCTTTATAAGAAATTAAGTTCATCATGTTACTGAACACTAAAATATTTGACTAGCGTTTAGGGGCGGCGGTGCTGCCTCTGACGATCAGTTCGCTGTCCAATAAACGGGAGCCGCTGGCGACATTTTGCCCGTGCAGCTGCTCCAGTAACAGTAACATGGCTTGTTGACCAATCTGAAAGCGCGGTTGCGCCACCGTGGTTAACGGCGGATCGCAATACTGCGTCATTTTCAGATCGTCAAAACCGACGATCGATAGATCGCCCGGGACGCTCAGGCCCATTTTACGCGCCTGCGACAATACGCCGATCGCCATGATATCGCTGTGGCAGAAGACCGCCGTCGGCGGTTTCGGCAGCGTCATCAGGGTTTTCAGCGCGGCTGCGCCCGCTTCATAAGTGAAATCACCCCGGGTAATATAGCCGCTTTCGACGGTAATGCCATTACGGCGTAGTGCCTGAATGTAACCCTGCAGGCGATATTCGCTGAGCGGCATCTGCTGCGGCCCGGCGACACAGGCGATTCGCGTATGTCCGAGCTGATGCAAATAATGTACGGCCTCGAAGGCGGCGGTCAGGTTGTCGATGTGCACCGTGGGCAGTTCCAGTTCCGGCGCAAACTCATTGGCCATTACCATCGGCGGCAGGTTGCGCTGCTCTTCCTTGCTGGCGTCAAAAGGCAGATTGGAGCCGAGCAGCAGCATGCCGTCGATCTGTTTGGTGATAATCAGATTAACGAAGGTGCGCTCCTGCTGATTTTGCTGCGCGCAGTCGCCGATCAGCACCAGGTAGCCTTGCTGCGCGGCAGTCTGCTCGATCCCTTGAATAATATCGGCGAAGAAGGGATCGCAGATATCCGGGACGATCACCAGGATGGTGCGGGATTCATTGCGTTTAACGTTGCGCGACAGCGCATGCGGAGAGTAACCCACGGCCAGTACGGCCTGTTCCACTTTCTGACGCGTTGGCGCTGAGACTTTCTCCGGATTCATCAGCGCACGTGATACGGTTGCCGTTGAAACGCCCGCCATTTCCGCAACGTCTTTCATGGTTGCCATGGATAACTCTTTCTTGTGTTCCAACGCCTTTCTCCTTGCGTCAGCCCAATGCCAACGCGATTACTGCCATACCCCAGGCAACGACGCCGTATCAGGGCGCATTTCCGCGTTGACGCCAGGTCCTGCGGATGTGCAGCCCGCCAGCGGAAATCTTCACGATATTCTAAACAGATTACGTACCGCTTTTGTTACCTAATTTGCATAAAAAATGTGATGAAGCGGGAGTTTTTCGCGTTCGCTCGCAAATTCAAGGGTAAACGTTTGCTTAACGCCAAAGAAATCAGACTTTTCCGTGTTCAGCCGTCGATAGGATCGACGTCCAGCGTCCATTTGACTTTACGGGCCTGCGGCAGGGTACCGATCAGCGGCAGCGTGTTCTTCATGATCGCCTGCAGGACGCGGCGTGACGGGTGTTGCAGCAGCAGTTGCCAGCGAAAACGTCCCCCGCGTTTGGACTGCAGCGCCGGTACCGGCCCCATCACCCACAGGGAATCGTCTTTCAGCGGGCTGGCTTCCAGCAGGTTGCGCAGCTGCTGCAGGAACATCGGCGCCTGCTGATTATCGTGATCGTCGGCGCGCAGCATGATATGGCTGGTGTAGGGGGGCAGGAAGACGCTGTTGCGCTCGCTCAACGCCTGTTTGGCGAAGGCGTCGTAACCCTGCTGTAGCAGCGTTTGCAGCAGCGGGTGTTCCGGGTGGTGGGTCTGCAGCAGCACCTCCCCCTGTTTGCCGGCGCGGCCGGCGCGGCCGGACACCTGGGTATACAGCTGGGCGAAGCGCTCGGCGGAGCGGAAGTCGGCGGAAAACAGCGCGCCGTCAACGTCCAGCAGCGCCACCAGCGTCACGTCCGGGAAGTGGTGGCCTTTGGCCAGCATTTGCGTGCCGATCAGGATACGTGCGCCGCCACGGTGGATCTCGTTCAGGTGCTGCTCCAGCGATCCTTTACGGCTGGTGGTGTCGCGATCGATGCGGGTAATCGGCGTGTCCGGGAACAGCGGCGCCAGCTCGTTTTCCAGCTGTTCGGTACCGACGCCGACCGATACCAGATGCGTGGAGCCGCATTGCGGGCACTGGTGCGGCACCGGCCGTTGGCTGTCGCAGTGGTGGCAGCGCAGCTGGCGGTAATTTTGGTGCAGGGTGTAGTAGCGATCGCAACGCTGACATTCGGCAATCCAGCCGCATTCGTGGCAGAGCAGCGCCGGCGCATAGCCGCGGCGGTTGAGGAACAGCATCACCTGATTATCGTTTTTCAGGTGGTGGCGCATGCTGTTTAGCAGCGGCTGCGACAGGCCGACCTTCAGCGGCAGGCCTTTCAGATCAATCAGGTGCTGGGCGGCCGGTTTGGCGTTGCCGGCGCGCTGCGTCAGTTTTAACTGCCGGTATTTGCCCAGCTGTACGTTATGCAGCGTCTCCAGAGCCGGCGTGGCCGAGCCCATCACCATCGGAATATTTTCCGCATGGGCGCGGAACACCGCCAGATCGCGCGCGTGGTAGCGCCAGCCTTCCTGCTGCTTATACGAGCTGTCGTGTTCTTCATCGATAATGATGACGCCCAGGCGGGCGAACGGGGTAAACAGCGCCGAGCGGGTACCGATGACAATCGCCGCTTCGCCGCTGCGGGCGCGTAGCCAGACGGCCAGACGCTCGCTGTCGTTCAGGCCGGAGTGCAGGACATCCACCGGCGCGTTGAAACGCTCGCGAAAGCGGGCGATGGTCTGCGGCGTCAGGCCGATTTCCGGCACCAGCACCAGCGCCTGTTTGCCTTTCGCCAAAATATTTTCCAGCACGCTGAGGTAGACCTCGGTCTTGCCGGAGCCGGTGATCCCGGCCAGCAGCCAGGCGGCGAACTGTTCATCCTCACTGCGGATGGCGCCGACGGCGGTGGCCTGTTCGGTATTGAGCCGCAGCCGTTCGCCCTGCACGCTGAAGCCGGGCCGCCAGTCCTGCAGCGCTGCGGTCTGCGCGCGCAGGTCGGCCAGGCCTTTGGCTCGCAGCGCCTGCAGCGCATTGTCGGTCAGATCGAGTTCACTGACCTGGTGACGATACACCGGGCGGTGCAGCAGGGCGGCGAGCGCCTGCTGCTGTTTGGGTGCGCGCTTCAGGTTTTCCGGCGGCGTGACACGGCCCGTTTCGGTCGCGAACCACTGCCACAGCGGCGTGGTTTCCGCCGGTTTACCTTGGCGCAGCAGGGTCGGCAGCGCATGAAACAGCACTTCGCCGAGCGGATAGTGATAATAGTCGCTGGCCCAGCGCAGGATGCGCCACATGCTGGCGGGAAACAGCGAATCACCGTCGATAATGCTGTCTATCGGTTTGAGTTTTTCCAGCGGCAGTTCGCTGCTTTCGCTACATCCAGTGACGATGCCGATGGCGCGCTGCTTTCCCCAGGGTACGCAAACGCGCGCGCCAACCACCGGCTGCAGCCCCTGGGGCAGCAGGTAATCGAAAGTGCGGGTCAGCGGAACCGGTAGAGCAACGTGAACAACGGGCATAGGGTCCATCCAAATGAGAAAGAGGGGGCTAGTTTACACGGCAGGCGGCCAAATGTACGGATCCGATTGCGTGGTGTATTTTATTCTGTATAATTTGCCGCCTTTGGTATAATTCGATACCAATAAATTATCATCAACCACGTGTGGTGTCTGGCGAAACAGGGCTGGATAGCGACACGGCCTTAACTGAGGTTTCCCCATGAAAGAAGGTATCCACCCTAAATACGATTTCGTTACTGCAAGCTGCTCTTGCGGTAATGTCATGAAGATCCGCTCCACCGTGGGCCACGATCTGAACCTGGACGTTTGTGGCGCATGCCACCCGTTCTACACTGGCAAGCAGCGTGACGTTGCTACCGGTGGCCGCGTTGACCGCTTCAACAAGCGCTTCAGCGTACCAGGCGTTAAGAAATAAGATTTCTTATCGACCGATAAAAAAGGCGCCTTCGGCGCCTTTTTTGTTTCTGTCACCGGCGTCCGCCGATGGCATCAATATTCCCAGGTATCGGGATCGACGCCCAGCTCACGCATCAACACCTTCGCGGCTTCCGGGATTTCATCGCTGCGCTCTTTGCGCAGGTCTTCATCATTCGGCAGCGGCTGGCCGGTAAAAGCGTGCAGGAACGCTTCACACAGTAATTCACTGTTGGTGGCGTGACGCAGGTTATTGACCTGGCGACGGGTGCGTTCATCGGTGAGGATTTTCAGGACCTTCAACGGAATCGACACCGTGATTTTTTTTACTTGTTCGCTTTTTTTACCGTGTTCAGCGTAAGGGCTGACATACTCGCCGTTCCACTCAGCCATGGGACACCTTAAAATTGTCAGAAAGATTACAATATTCTAAAAACCGGCCAATTATGCCCGATCTTCACTGTTCTCACTAAATAAATGTCAATATTACGCGACCAGAGTCACTGATGGATGCGGCGTGAGCGTGATGGGCTATGCTTATCGCGCCAGCCTCTTACCCGACCAAACTGACATAATGTTAGCGGGTATTATGCCTTTGCTTAATCTATACGCAAAGAAGTTTAGATGTCCAGATGTATTGACGTCTATTCGTCATGCGATTAATCTTTATGCCTCATTCATCCGCCTTTGAGAGCCGAGCGACTCCTATGACGCGTAAACCAGCCACGATTGCCGTGCGTAGCGGCCTGAACGATGACGAGCAGTACGGCTGCGTCGTCCCGCCCATTCATCTTTCCAGCACCTATAACTTCACCGACTTCAACCAGCCGCGTGCGCATGACTATTCCCGCCGCGGCAACCCGACGCGTGATGTGGTACAGCGCGCGCTGGCTGAACTGGAAGGTGGCGCCGGTGCGGTGATGACCGGCAGTGGTATGTCGGCGATCCATCTGGTGACCACCGTGTTGCTGCAGCCCGGCGACCTGCTGGTGGCGCCGCATGACTGCTACGGCGGCAGCTACCGGTTGTTCGACAGCCTGAGCAAGCGCGGCGCCTACCGGGTGTTGTTTGTCGATCAGGGCGATGAAGCGGCGCTGCAGCAGGCGCTGGCGCAGAAGCCGAAGCTGGTGCTGATCGAAACGCCGAGCAACCCGTTGCTGCGCGTGGTGGATATTGCCGCCATCTGCGACGCGGCGCATGCGGCCGGCGCGCTGACGGTGGTGGACAACACCTTCCTGAGCCCGGCATTGCAGCAGCCTATCGCCCTGGGGGCGGATCTGGTGGTGCACTCCTGCACCAAATACCTCAACGGCCACTCGGACGTCGTTGCCGGCGCGGTGATCGCCAAAGACGCCGACCTGGCGGTGGAGCTGGCATGGTGGGCGAACAATATCGGCGTCACCGGCGGCGCATTCGACAGCTACCTGCTGCTGCGCGGCATGCGCACGCTGGCGCCGCGTATCAGGGCGGCGCAGGAGAATGCCACCGCCATAATTCGTTATTTACAGCAGCAACCCTTGGTGAAAAAGCTGTATCATCCTTCCCTGCCGGAAAACCCGGGTCATGATATTGCGCGCCGGCAGCAACGCGGCTTTGGCGCGATGCTCAGTTTTGAGCTGGATGGCGATGAGGCGGCGCTGCGTCGTTTCCTGTCGGCGCTGCGTTTATTTACGCTGGCGGAATCGCTGGGCGGGGTGGAGAGCCTGATCTCGCATACGGCGACCATGACCCACGCCGGCATGGCGGCGGAGGCGCGGGCGGCTGCGGGGATTTCCGACAGTCTGCTGCGTATTTCCGTGGGTATTGAAGACAGTGACGATTTGATTGCCGATCTGGAACACGCCTTCCAGGCGGCGGCAACGAGGTAAGCATGAATGCAATTGCGGTAGCAGGACCGGTCAGCGGACGTCAACTGCACAAATTCGGCGGCAGCAGCCTGGCCGATGTGAAATGTTATTTGCGGGTGGCCGGGATTATGGCGGAGTACAGTCAGCCGGGCGATCTGATGGTGGTTTCTGCGGCGGGCAGTACCACCAACCAACTGATTAGCTGGCTGAAGCTCAGTCAGAGCGATCGACTTTCTGCACATCAGGTACAGCAAACGCTGCGCCGTTATCACAGCGAGCTGATCGGCGGTTTGCTGCCGCCTACGGCTGCTGACCCGTTGATTGCCGAGTTTACGCGCGATCTGGAGCGGCTGGCGGTATTGCTGGACGGTCAGGTTGATGACGTTACCTATGCCGAAGTGGTCGGCCACGGCGAGGTGTGGTCGGCGCGTCTGATGGCTGCAGTGCTTAATCAGCAGGATATTCAGGCGGCCTGGCTGGACGCGCGCGATTTCCTGCGCGCCGAGCGCGCCGCGCAGCCGCAGGTGGATGAAGGCCGCTCTTATCCGCTGTTGCAGCAGCTGATGGCGCAGCATCCCGGCAAACGGCTGGTAGTGACCGGCTTTATTTCGCGCAACGACGCGGGTGAAACCGTGCTGCTTGGGCGTAACGGCAGTGACTATTCGGCCACGCAGATCGGCGCCTTGGCCGGTGCGGAGCGCGTAACCATCTGGAGCGACGTCGCCGGGGTGTACAGCGCCGATCCGCGCAAGGTGAAAGACGCCTGCCTGCTGCCGCTGCTGCGGCTGGACGAAGCCAGCGAGCTGGCGCGCCTGGCGGCGCCGGTGCTGCATACCCGCACCCTGCAGCCGGTTTCCGGCAGCGATATCGACCTGCAACTGCGCTGCAGCTATCAGCCGGAGCAGGGGTCGACCCGGATTGAGCGGGTGCTGGCTTCCGGCACCGGTGCGAAGATTGTCACCAGCCATGATGACGTCTGTCTGGTTGAGCTGACGGTAGCACCGCAGCATGATTTCAAGCTGGCGCAAAAAGAACTGGAATTGGTGCTGAAGCGCGCGCAGGTCAAGCCGCTGTCTACCGGCCTGCACCCGGATCGCAACCTGATTCAGCTGTGTTACACCTCGGAGGTGGCCGACAGCGCGCTGCGCATGCTGCAGGACGCCGGTCTGCCGGGCGATGTACAGTTGCGACAGGGGCTGGCGCTGGTGGCGCTGGTCGGCGCCGGCGTGTGCAAGAATCCGTTGCACAGCCACCGTTTCTACCAGCAGCTGAAGGACCAGCCGGTCGAGTTTATCTGGCAGGCGGAAGACGGCATCAGCCTGGTGGCGGTACTGCGTCAGGGGCCGACCGCGTCGCTGATCCAGGGGCTGCACCAAAGTCTGTTCCGGGCGGAAAAGCGCATTGGCCTGGTGCTGTTCGGCAAAGGCAATATCGGCTCCCGCTGGCTGGAGCTGTTCGCCCGCGAGCAGAAGAACCTGTCCGCCCGTAGCGGTTTCGAGTTCACATTGGCCGGAGTGGTGGACAGCCGCCGCAGCCTGCTGAATTACGACGGCCTCGATGCCAGCCGGGCGCTGGCCTTCTTTGAAGAAGAGGCGCAGGAGCTGGATGAAGAATCGCTGTTCCTGTGGATGCGCGCGCATCCGTTCGACGATCTGGTGGTGCTGGACGTGACCGCCAGCGAAGATCTGGCGCAGCAGTATCTGGATTTCGCCAGCTACGGTTTCCACGTGATCAGCGCCAATAAACTGGCGGGCGCCTCCTGCGGCAGTAATTACCGCCAGATTCGCGACGCCTTCGCCAAAACCGGCCGTCACTGGTTGTACAACGCCACCGTCGGCGCCGGCCTGCCGGTCAACCATGCGGTGCGCGATCTGCGTGACAGCGGCGACGGTATTCTGGCGATCAGCGGTATCTTCTCCGGCACGTTGTCGTGGCTGTTCCTGCAGTTTGACGGCACCGTTCCTTTCACCGAGCTGGTGGATCAGGCGTGGCAGCAGGGGCTGACCGAACCGGACCCGCGCGTTGATCTGTCCGGGCAGGACGTGATGCGCAAGCTGGTGATTCTGGCGCGTGAAGCCGGCTACGATCTCGAGCCGAATCAGGTGCGGGTGGAGTCGCTGGTGCCGAGCGGCACTGAGCAAGACTCGGTCGATCAGTTCTTCGAGAACGGCGAGGCGCTGAATCAGCAGATGCTGCAGCGCTTTGAGGCCGCCAGCGAGATGGGCCTGGTGCTGCGTCACGTGGCGCGTTTCGATGCCAACGGTAAGGCGCGCGTCGGCGTGGAGGCCGTGCGTCCGGAGCATCCGCTGGCCGCGCTGCTGCCGTGCGATAACGTCTTTGCGATTGAAAGCCGCTGGTACCGCGATAATCCGCTGGTGATTCGCGGGCCGGGCGCAGGGCGCGATGTGACCGCCGGTGCGATCCAGTCCGATCTCAACCGGCTGGCGCAGCTGCTGTAATTTTTTCAGGTTACTGAATGCCGACGGGGCGCTGCTTGCAGCGCCCCGTTTGTTTTTTTAGCCGCGGCTAACATGAAATTCTCGCCGGTGGCGATGAGGATTAATCATCGTATTACCCTCACTTTTCTGTTGACTCTTTCACCAACATCCGGCATTTTCAATCTAGACGTCTAAACGTATAGACGCTTATTAAGATAACACCGCGATCGACAAGAGGCAGACAGGTATGAGTTTTTTTCACGCAAACCAGCGGGAAGCGCTGAACCAGAGCCTGGCCGAATTAAACGGTCAGATTAACGTATCGTTTGAGTTCTTTCCGCCGCGCACCAGCGAAATGGAAGAGACTCTGTGGCAGTCGATCGATCGTCTGAGCAGCCTGAAACCTAAATTCGTCTCGGTCACCTACGGCGCCAATTCTGGCGAACGCGATCGCACCCACGGCATCATCAAGGGGATTAAGGACCGCACCGGCCTCGATGCCGCACCACACCTGACCTGTATTGACGCCTCACGTGAACAGCTGAGCGCGATCGCCAGCGATTACTGGAACAACGGTATCCGTCATATCGTGGCGCTGCGCGGCGATCTGCCGCCGGGCAGCGGCAAGCCGGAGATGTACGCAACCGATCTGGTGGCGCTGCTGAAGGATGTCGGCGATTTCGATATTTCGGTGGCGGCTTATCCGGAAGTGCACCCGGAGGCGAAAAGCGCACAGGCCGACCTGATCAACCTGAAGCGTAAGATTGACGCCGGCGCCAACCGTGCGATTACCCAATTCTTCTTTGACGTGGAAAGTTACCTGCGTTTTCGCGACCGCTGCGTCGCCACCGGCATTGACGTTGAAATCGTGCCGGGCATCCTGCCGGTGTCCAACTTCAAGCAGCTGCAGCGCTTCGCCACCATGACCAACGTGCGGGTGCCGAGCTGGATGACCAGCATGTTCGCCGGGTTGGATGACGATCCGGAAACGCGCAAGATGGTGGGGGCCAATATTGCGATGGATATGGTGAAAATCCTCAGCCGCGAAGGAGTAAAAGATTTCCACTTCTATACCCTGAACCGCGCCGAGATGAGCTACGCGATTTGCCATACGCTGGGCGTGCGGCCAATAGCGGCGGCCTGATAGATAGATGAACGATGCAAAAAAGCGCTGTATAAACAGCGCTTTTTTTATCTCGGTAGGAAAGACGAGGAAAGGAGGTGCCATCGCACCTCCTGCTTGCCAACTTAGCCGGTATTTTGGTGTAGAAAATTCCGCCAGATCCCTCCAGGCGGTGTGGTAACGGGGAGGGTAAATTGAGAATTATTTATTTAATATGAAATTCAAAAATATATATTTTATTATTGCCATAAAATAAGAAAGTAAAATAAAGGAAAAAGCTAATGCAGTGATTCTGTAATAAGTGTCTATCCATGCTGATATTTTAGGGTTTATTTCTTCAAGGAAGCTATAGATAGCGTCGTTTTCGTCGTGCATAAATAGTGGTTTTCTTTTGTGTTTTAAACAATGAAAGTAGTACGACATCCCAAACGAACCAAAGAACCCCATCAGCGAGTGGAAATGGTACGCAGCACCAAATGAAAAATTTTTGGATAGATATTCATTGATAATTGTATAGTAATTGCCTTTTATTTTACAAAAATAAAAGAATAAATACACCATGGAGATGATAGATATCCATGCTGAGCCGATTCCAAGATAAGAAATTACAGTTATCATTTTAGTCTTTAAGGAGGTAATCAATAAACGCTTCGCCGGACTGGCTACCGAGATATCCGCCTGCCAGCGAGCCTACAGCAGCACACGCGAACCCCCCAGCTCCGGCGGCAGGTGCAGTTACTATTCCTAAACCGATGCGAATGGCCCCTTCTGCGGTTGCCATCATTGCCTTTCCTCCAAGTCCACCTGCAGTACTGAATCCAAATTTAGAATATTCTTTAAAGGCCGATTTCCCGTATTCAATAACCGGGGGCAATGTTACGTGGAATATTATCCCTCTTATAGTTCCAACCCATTGTTCCAGCAATAGTAACCTAATGCCCCGTGGTGGGTACACCAGAAAATGTTTTTTGCATGGTTTCCCTTTAACCCTCACTGATTAGATAAACCATGCCTCCAGATAGTGGTTTTGATAGGAAAGGCATTTAATCGCCCTTTTTTACTAAACTGAATAAGGAAGAAAGCAGGCCGTTAGATGTCTTAATAAATTAAACGGGTTTTTTATCACGGGTTTATCGCTGCAGTCTTTACGGCATCCTCTGCCTGGCTGAATAACTACAGACAAAAAATGCCCGCTATATCAATAGCGGGCATTGGTCAGAGACGTGGCAGGCCTATGACTTAGCCGGTATTGCGCATCCCGGCGGCGACGCCGGCGATGGTGACCATTAATGCCTGCTCGACGCGTGCGTCTTGCTGGCCGTTTTCCTCTTGCTGACGTGAGCGGTGCAGCAGCTCCGCCTGCAGAACGTTCAGCGGATCGGTATAGACGTTGCGCAGTGCGATGGATTCGGCGATCCACGGCAGGTCTTCCATCAGGTTGTCATCGTTGGCGATGGCCAATACCACTTTGATGTCGCTTTCCAACTGCTCGCGCAGCTGTTTGCCCAGCGGCCACAGTGACTCATCCACCAGGCGCTGATCGTAGTATTCCGCCAGCCACAGGTCGGCCTTGGCGAACACCATTTCCAGCATGGCGATGCGGGTGGAGAAGAACGGCCAGTCGCGGCACATCGTTGCCAACTGCTCCTGCTTGCCGGCCTTCACTGCTTCCTGCAGACCGGCGCCGGCACCCAGCCAGGCTGGCAGCATCAGGCGGTTCTGCGTCCAGGCAAAGATCCACGGAATGGCGCGCAGGCTTTCCACGCCGCCGTTCGGCCGGCGTTTGGCCGGGCGCGAACCCAGCGGCAGTTTACCCAGCTCCAGTTCCGGCGTGGCCGCGCGGAAGTAGGGCACAAACTCCGGGTTTTCGCGCACGTAGCCGCGATACATCTGGCATGAAGTGTCGGATAGCTCGTCCATCAGGGTACGCCACTCTTTCTTCGGTTCCGGCGGCGGCAGCAGGTTGGCTTCCAGAATGGCGCCGGTATACAACGCCAGGCTGCTGATGGTGACTTCCGGCAAGCCGAACTTGAAGCGGATCATCTCCCCCTGTTCGGTGACGCGCAGCCCGCCTTTCAGGCTGCCGGGCGGCTGTGACAGCAGCGCCGCATGGGCCGGCGCACCACCGCGGCCGATTGAGCCGCCGCGGCCGTGGAACAGCGTCAGCGCGACGCCGGCTTTTTCGCAGGTTTTGATCAGCGCGTCCTGCGCACGGTACTGCGCCCAGGAGGCGGCCATCACGCCGGCGTCTTTCGCCGAATCGGAATAGCCAATCATCACCATCTGCTTGCCCTGGATAAAGCCGCGGTACCAGTCGATATTCAGCAACTGGGTCATCACGTCGTCGGCGTTGTTCAGATCGTCCAGAGTTTCGAACAGCGGCGCCACCGGCAGAGCGAACGGGCAGCCGGCCTCTTTGAGCAGCAGGTGCACCGCCAGCACGTCAGACGGCGTACGCGCCATGGAGATCACATAGGCGGCGATGGATCCCTGCGGCGCTTCGGCGATCACCCGGCAGGTTTCCAGCACTTCCTGCGTATCTTCACTCGGTTGCCACTGCAGCGGCACCAGCGGACGCTTGGAGTTCAGCTCGCGGATCAGGAACGCCTGTTTATCCGCTTCTGACCAGCTCTCATAATCGCCCAGGCCCAGATAGCGCGTCAGTTCGGCGATGGCTTCTGTGTGGCGGGTGCTCTCCTGACGCACGTCGATGCGCACCAGCGGCACGCCGAAGCAGCGCACACGGCGCAGGGTATCGAGCAGCTGGCCGTTGGCGATGATGCCCATGCCGCAGGCGACCAGCGACTGATAGCAGGCGAACAGCGGTTCCCACAGCTGCTCGTTACTTACCAGCAGGTCGTGTGGCTTCAGCATACGTTCGCCTTTCAGGCGGCCTTCCAGATAGGTCTGTGAACCGATCAACTGGCTGCGCAGGCGCTTCATGATCTCACGGTATGGCTCCTGCACCGACTCGCCGCCGGCCAGCTCGCGCAGTTCCGGCGTACATTCGGTCATCGACAGTTCCGAGACCAGCACCTGAATATCGCGGGTGAACAGGTCGCAGGCTTTCCAGCGGCTCAACAGCAGCACGTGGCGGGTGATTTCTGCGGTGACGTTCGGGTTGCCGTCACGGTCGCCGCCCATCCAGGAGGTAAAGCGTACCGGTACGGCCTCCACCGGCAGACGGTAGTCGATGGCATTTTCCAGCTGTTCGTTAAATTCGCGCAGGAAGGCCGGAACGCCTTCCCACAGGCTGTTCTCCACCACCGCAAAACCCCACTTGGCTTCATCGATCGGCGAAGGGCGGTTTTTACGGATTTCATCGGTGTGCCACGACTGCGCCACCAGCTGACGCAGACGGCGCATGATTTTGTTGCGCTCGTAGTCGGCCAGATCGTTGTGGTCCAGCTGGCTGAGGCAGGTATTCACCTCCACCAGTTTGTGGATCAGGGTGCGGCGGGTGATTTCCGTCGGGTGGGCGGTGAGCACCAGCTCGATGGAGAGTTGATCCACGGCATCGCACAGCTCTTTGTTACTGAGTTTTTTGCCTTTCAGGCGGCTGAACAGCTGCGCCATCGCTTCCGGATTGCTGGCGGCCTCGCCGTGCGGCGAAATGCTGTGATACTGCTCGGCCACGTTGGTTAAATTGAGGAATTGGCTGAAAGCGCGCGCTACGGGCAGCAGCTCATCGTTGGACAGGTTTTGCAGCGTAGTGAGCAGTTCCTGACGATGCGCCTCATTGCCTGCGCGTGAAGATTTGGAAAGTTTACGGATGGTTTCAACACGATCGAGAATATGCTCGCCCAGCGCTTCTTTAATGGTTTCGCCGAGCAGTTTGCCGAGCATACTGACATTACTTCGCATTGCCGAATATTGTTCGTTCATATAACCCCTGACCCAATCTGTACGTATTTGCATACCTTTCATGTGCGGGATGTATCTGTTTTGGCTGTTGTCCCTGATGCCTGGATACCACCCCGGATGCATTTAGGTATCTGTTGTAAGTAAATTTCACGTGTCAGGCAAAGGAAGCCTGTTTTATCGCACCACGTGTCTGTCCAATGGTTAATTGACACTATTTTCAGCAAAAAAACATCAAAATCATCGTTTTTTCTGAAATTTAATTACAGCCTGCGGCTTATCAGTCTGGCTAATTACGCACGGGCTTACGCCTTTCAGCAAGGGGCATGATAGGTCATTGCCCCTATGATTTCGTTGGTTTATTGATGGCAGAAGTGATCGACCAGCTGGCCGATCAGCGTGCGGGTTGGTTCAATAAAGGCGGTATCAATGTATTCATCCGGCTGGTGCGCCTGGTTGATGGAGCCGGGGCCCAGCACCAGCGTCGGGCACACTTCCTGGACGAACGGCGCTTCGGTGCAGTAGTTAACCACCTCAGTGCGTGAGCCCAGCAGCTGCTCGATCACTGCCACCAGATGGTGATCGGTCGGGCACTCGTAGCCGGGGATCGGCGGATGCAGTTCATCAATGCTCAGCCGGCCCGGCCAGCGTTCGCTGACCGGCGCCAGTGCGCTGTGCATCAGCTCATTAATATTCTCCAGCGTCATGCCCGGCAGCGGACGGATATCCAGATGCAGTTCACAACAGGCGCAAATACGGTTTGCCGCATCGCCGCCATGAATATGCCCGAAGTTCATCGTCGGATACGGCACGGCAAACGCCGGATTGTTATAGCGTTCCTGCAGGGTGTTACGCAGTTCCATCAGATGGCCGATCGATTCATGCATCAGATCGATGGCGTTAACACCGCGCGCCGGATCGCTTGAGTGGCCGGACTGGCCGGTGATGCGGATGGCGTTGGAGAGGTGGCCTTTATGCGCGCGCACCGGGCGTAACGACGTCGGTTCGCCGATGATGGCGAAATCCGGGCGGATGGCGGTTGAGGCGGCAAAATAGCGTGCGCCGGCCATCGTCGTTTCTTCATCCGCCGTGGCCAGGATATACAGCGGCTTGGTCAGTTTGCTGGCGTCGATATCGCGCACCGCATCCAGAATAAAAGCAAAGAAACCTTTCATATCCGCCGTGCCGAGACCGTACAGCTTATTGTCATGTTCGGTCAGAGTGAACGGATCGCGCGTCCAGCGTCCTTCATCATAAGGTACGGTGTCGGTGTGGCCGGCAAGCAGCAGGCCGCCGCTGCCTTCACCGATGCTGGCCAGCAGGTTGAATTTGTTGCGGGTGTCCGGCACCGGTTGTACGTCGACGCGGAAGCCTAAATCGCTAAACCAGCCGGCCAGCAAATTGATTAACGCTTCATTACTCTGATCGAGAGCGCCATCGGTGGCGCTGATCGACGGGGTGGCGATCAGCGCCCGGTACAGCTCAATAAATGGAGGTAATTTCATCTTCACTGTTGACAGCCTTTGGTTAGGGTAGTATCAATATTCATGCATTTATTTTGAATAAAAATACAGTAAACTAAAGCGTAACGGAACCCGAGGACCGGATGTTTATAAAAACATCAACGCTCAATCACGTGGGTGAACGACGCAACAACGCGGTCGAGCCCTGTTACCGGGGTCGCAAGCGACCACTTGGCAAGTTTAGAAGGTGAAAGGCCACATGTTGAACACGCTGATCGTTGGTGCCAGCGGCTATGCCGGAGCGGAGCTCACGGCGTACCTGAATCGCCACCCACATATGAACATAACCGCTTTAGCGGTTTCAGCGCAAAGTGCAGATGCAGGAAAATTGCTTTCCGACCTGCATCCTCAGTTGAAAGGCATCGTTGATTTACCGCTGCAGCCGCTGACGGACGTGGCGCAAGCGGCGCAGGGCATTGATGTGGTGTTCCTCGCCACCGCCCATGAAGTCAGCCATGACATTGCGCCGGCGTTTCTGGCTGCCGGCTGTGTGGTGTTTGATCTATCCGGCGCCTTCCGGGTGCAGGATGCGGCGTTTTATCAGCAATATTACGGGTTTGAGCATCAGCATGCCGGCTGGCTGGAACAGGCGGTGTACGGGCTGGCCGAGTGGCAGAGCGAAAAAATCAAAACGGCGCAGCTGATTGCGGTGCCGGGCTGCTACCCGACCGCCGCTCAGCTGGCGCTAAAACCGCTGATCGACGGCCAGTTGCTGAACCTGACGCAGTGGCCGGTGATTAACGCCACCAGCGGCGTCAGCGGCGCCGGACGCAAGGCCAGCGTCACCACCAGCTTTTGCGAAGTGAGCCTGCAGCCGTATGGAATTTTCACCCACCGGCATCAGCCGGAAATCGCCGCACATCTCGGCGCACCGGTGATCTTCACCCCGCATTTGGGCAACTTCCCGCGCGGCATTCTGGAAACCATTACCTGCCGGCTGCAGCCCGGCGTGAGCGCTGCGGATATCGCCGCCGCCTATCATGCCGCCTATGACGACAAGCCGCTGGTGCGGCTGTACGAACAGGGCGTGCCGGCGCTGAAGGCGGTGGTGGGGCTGCCATTCTGCGATATCGGCTTTGCCGTGCAGGGTGAGCACCTGATCGTCGTAGCGGTGGAAGATAACCTGTTAAAAGGCGCGGCCGCTCAGGCGGTGCAGTGCCTGAATATTCGCTTTGGGTTCCCTGAAACCCAATCATTACTTTAAGTCCGCGTGAGTAAATAACGATGAATCCGTTAATTATCAAGTTAGGTGGCGTGTTATTAGACAGTGAAGAAGCGCTGGAGCGTCTGTTTACCGCGCTGGACAGCTATCGCGCCCAGTATCAGCGTCCGCTGGTGATCGTGCACGGCGGCGGCTGCGTGGTGGATGAGCTGATGAAGCAGCTGTCTTTGCCGGTGGTGAAGAAAAACGGCCTGCGGGTCACGCCCGCTGAACAGATCGACATTATTACCGGCGCGCTGGCGGGCACGGCCAATAAAACCCTGCTGGCCTGGGCGGTTAAGCACCAAATCAACGCGGTCGGCCTGAGCCTGGCGGACGGCAACAGCGTTGCGGTTACGCAGCTCGATCCGGAGCTGGGCCACGTGGGCAACGCGCAGCCGGGGTCGCCAGCACTGCTGCAAACCCTGCTGGGCGCGGGTTATCTGCCGGTTGTCAGCTCCATCGGCATTACCGCCGGCGGCGAGCTGATGAATGTCAATGCCGACCAGGCCGCGACGGCGCTGGCCGCCACGCTGGGCGCCGACCTGATCCTGCTGTCGGACGTCAGCGGCATTCTGGACGGCAAGGGCCAGCGCATTGCCGAAATGACGGCGCAAAAAGCGGAGCAGCTTATCGAACAGGGCATCATCACCGATGGTATGGTGGTGAAGGTTAACGCGGCGTTGGACGCTGCCCGCACCCTTGGCCGCCCGGTCGATATTGCCAGCTGGCGCAATGCGGAAAAATTACCGGCGCTGTTCAACGGTGAATCAATCGGCACCCGGATTCTTGCTTAACTTCAGATTTGAAATAGGAATAAGACAATGCAAAACCAAAATATCAAAAAAATCGTGCTGGCTTACTCCGGCGGCCTGGATACTTCTGCCATCATTCCGTGGCTGAAAGAGAACTACGGCGGCTGTGAAGTGGTGGCGTTTGTGGCGGATATCGGCCAGGATCGCAGCGATCTGGAAGGGGTGGAGAAAAAGGCGCTGCAGTCCGGCGCCTCCGAGTGTCACGTGGTCGACCTGCGTGAAGAGTTCATCCGTGATTATGTCTATCCGGTGCTGCAGACCGGCGCATTGTATGAAGGCACCTACCTGCTCGGCACCTCCATGGCGCGTCCGATTATCGCCAAGGCGCAGGTTGAGCTGGCGCTGAAGGTTGGCGCCGACGCGCTGTGCCACGGCGCAACCGGTAAAGGTAACGATCAGGTGCGTTTCGAAACCACTTACACGGCGCTGGCGCCGCAGCTGAAAGTGGTGGCGCCTTGGCGTGAGTGGAACCTGCGTTCCCGTGAAGCGCTGTTGGACTACCTGAAAGAGCGTAATATTCCGACTACCGCGTCGCTGGAAAAAATCTACAGCCGTGATGAAAACGCCTGGCATATTTCCACCGAAGGCGGCGTGCTGGAAAGCCCGTGGAATGCGCCGAACAAAGATTGCTGGGTATGGACCGTCGATCCGCTGGAAGCGCCGGATCGGCCGGAGCAGGTCACCATCCGCGTAGAAAAAGGCCGGGTGGTGGCGGTGAACGGTGAAACACTGACGCCGTACCAGTGCCTGGAAAAACTGAACGAACTGGGCGCCAAGCACGGCGTGGGGCGGATCGATATCGTCGAGAACCGTTTGGTCGGCATCAAATCCCGCGGCTGCTATGAAACCCCGGGAGGCACCATCATGGTTGCGGCGCTGCGCGGCGTCGAGCAGCTGGTGCTGGATCGCGACAGCTTCAAATGGCGCGAGCAGTTAGGGCTGGAAATGTCCTACGTGGTTTATGACGGCCGCTGGTTCGCGCCGTTGCGTCGTTCGATCCAGGCTTCTGCCGAAGCGCTGGCGGAAGAGGTGAACGGTGAAGTGGTGCTGCAGCTGTATAAAGGCCAGGTGACGGCGGTTCAGAAAAAATCGGCCAACAGCCTGTATTCAGAAGAGTTCGCCACCTTTGGCGAAGACGAAGTTTATGACCACAGCCATGCCGGCGGCTTTATCCGCCTGTTCTCTCTGTCTTCACGTATCCGTGCGTTGAACGAACAGAAGTAAGGTCAGCGGTTGTGAGTTTGTCGGGGCGCAGCATGCTGCGCCCCTGATGTTCTGAGCGAATGCATAAAAAATTCAGGAGCAGATTATGGCACTTTGGGGCGGGCGGTTCAGTCAGGCGGCGGATCAGCGGTTCAAACACTTAAATGACTCACTGCGTTTCGATTACCGTCTGGCGGAGCAGGATATTGTCGGCTCCGTCGCCTGGTCGAAAGCGCTGGCGACCGTCAACGTACTGACGGCGCAGGAGCAGCAGCAGCTGGAACAGGCGTTGAACGCCTTGTTGACGGAAGTTCAGGCCGATCCGCTGGCGATCGTGCAGAGCGATGCGGAAGATATCCACAGTTGGGTGGAGCAAAAGCTGATTGAGAAAGTCGGCGATCTGGGTAAAAAGCTGCACACCGGGCGGAGCCGTAACGATCAGGTGGCGACCGATCTGAAACTATGGTGCAAACAGCAGGTCGGCGATCTGCTGACGGCGATCGTCCAGTTGCAGCAGGCGCTGGTGGAAACTGCCGAAGCCAATCAGGATGCGGTGATGCCGGGGTATACCCACCTGCAGCGCGCACAGCCGGTGACATTCGCTCACTGGTGCCTGGCGTATGTAGAAATGCTGGCCCGTGACGAAAGCCGCCTGCAGGATACGCTGAAACGGCTGGATGTCAGCCCGCTTGGCTGCGGCGCACTGGCGGGGACCGCTTATCCTATTGACCGCGAACAGCTGGCCGGCTGGCTGGGTTTTGCTTCCGCCACCCGCAACAGTCTGGACAGCGTTTCCGACCGTGACCACGTGCTGGAACTGCTGTCCAACGCTTCAATCAGCATGGTGCACCTGTCGCGCTTTGCCGAAGACCTGATCTTCTTTAACAGCGGCGAAGCGGACTTTATTGAGCTTTCCGACCGTGTGACGTCCGGCTCGTCGCTGATGCCGCAGAAGAAAAACCCGGACGCGCTGGAGCTGATCCGCGGTAAATGCGGCCGCGTGCAGGGCGCATTGACCGGCATGATGATGACGTTAAAAGGCCTGCCGTTGGCGTATAACAAAGACATGCAGGAAGACAAAGAAGGGCTGTTCGACGCGCTCGACACCTGGATGGACTGCCTGCAGATGGCGGCGCTGGTGCTGGACGGTATTCAGGTGAAACGTCCGCGCTGTCAGGAAGCGGCGGAGCAGGGCTATGCCAATGCCACCGAACTGGCGGATTACCTGGTTGCCAAAGGCGTGCCTTTCCGTGAGGCGCACCATATCGTCGGTGAGGCGGTGGTCGAGGCCATTCGTCAGGGCAAGGCGCTGGAAGCGTTGCCGCTGGCCGATTTGCAGCAGTTCAGCAGCGTGATCGGCGATGACGTCTATCCGGTGCTGTCGCTGCAGTCCTGCCTTGATAAACGCGCGGCGAAAGGCGGCGTATCGCCGCAGCAGGTCGCCAGCGCCATTGCCGCCGCCAAGCAGCGGCTGGCATAACGCTCAGGGCTAGTGAACAACGTAAAGGCGCGGCATGATGCTGCGCCTTTTGCGTTTTTCAGCCGGCGAGCCGGGCGCACAGGTAGCGATTCAGGCTGACGCAAATGCGTCCAGGCCCCGCAGAATAAAAAAGGCGGGCCACTTGACCGGCCCGCCCAATGTTTACCTGGGTTTGTTATTAATCGTTAATCAGACTGACAGGAATTTTTCCAGATCGTCGCTGCCGCCGATATGACGGCCGCCGATAAATACCTGCGGCACGGTGGCGCGGCCGCTGACGGCGCGCAGGCTGACGGTGGTTGCATCCTGGCCCAGAACGATCTCTTCATACTGCATGCCGCGCTCTTGCAGCATCTGTTTGGCTTTGGCGCAGAACGGACAGCCCGGCTTGGTGAACACGGTGATGGACTCCTGCACTTTGAACTCCGGCGCCAGGTATTTCAGCATGGTGTCGGCGTCAGACACTTCAAACGGGTCGCCCGGTTTGTTGGGTTCCACGAACATTTTTTCGACCACGCCGTTGCGCACCAGCATGGAGTAGCGCCATGAACGCGGGCCGAAGCCGAGCTCGGCTTTCTCAACCAGCATATTCATGCCTTTGGTGAATTCGCCGTTGCCGTCCGGCACGAAGGTAATATTTTCGGCGTGCTGGTCCGCCTTCCAGGCGTTCATCACGAAGGTGTCGTTGACGGAAACGCACAGGATGCTGTCGACACCGTGCTGCTTAAACACGCTGAACAGCTCGTTATAGCGTGGCAGATGGCTGGAAGAGCAGGTCGGGGTAAAGGCGCCCGGCAGGGAAAACACGACCACGGTCTTGTCTTTAAACAGATCGCTGGTGGTGACGTCGACCCATTGGTCGCCTTGGCGGGTGTGGAACGTAACCTGAGGGACTTTTTTGCCTTCTTGGCTGGTAAACATAGAGTAACCCCTTCATAAGATAAAATAATTTTTCTTTGCTGACGCAATGCCGCTTCGTTGATGAACATTATTCACGCCGGGACTTGATAGTTCTAATCACTCATTGCTATCTTATCTATCGCCACGGGCTATCGTGGCGTGGAGGGAAACAATGAATATTCGTGATTTAGAGTACCTGGTCGCCTTGGCCGAGCACCGCCACTTCCGGCGCGCTGCCGATTCATGCCATGTCAGCCAGCCCACGCTGAGCGGCCAGATCCGCAAACTGGAAGATGAACTGGGCGTGATGCTGCTGGAACGCACCAGCCGTAAAGTGCTGTTTACTCAGGCGGGTCTGCTGCTGGTGGAACAGGCGCGAACCGTACTGCGTGAAGTCAAGGTGTTAAAGGAGATGGCCAGCCAGCAGGGGGAAACCATGTCCGGGCCGCTGCATATCGGTCTGATCCCGACGGTGGGGCCTTACCTGCTGCCGCAGATTATCCCGACGCTGCATAAGTCCTTCCCGAAGCTGGAAATGTATCTGCACGAAGCACAAACCCAGCAGCTGTTGGCCCAGCTCGACAGCGGCAAGCTGGATTGCGCGATTCTGGCGTTGGTCAAAGAGACCGAAGCCTTTATTGAAGTGCCGCTGTTTGACGAACCGATGAAGCTGGCGGTCTATTCCGATCATCCGTGGGCGCAGCGTGAGCGCGTCGCGATGCCGGATCTGTCAGGGGAAAAACTGCTGATGCTGGAAGACGGCCACTGCCTGCGCGATCAGGCGATGGGCTTTTGTTTCCAGGCCGGTGCGGATGAGGACACCCATTTCCGCGCTACCAGTCTGGAGACGCTGCGCAATATGGTGGCCGCCGGCAGCGGGATTACGCTGCTGCCTTCACTGGCGGTGCCGTCGGAACGCGAGCGTGACGGCGTGTGCTATCTGGATTGCTATAAACCGGAGCCGAAACGCACCATTGCGCTGGTATATCGCCCCGGCTCCCCGCTGCGCAGTCGTTATGAGCAGCTGGCCGAGGCGATTCGCGAGCATATGCAAAGTTACATCGGCTCGACGTTAAAACAAGCGGTTTAAGCCGTTGAGTGCCGCCACCCGGTAGGCTTCGGCCATGGTTGGATAGTTGAAGGTAGTATTAACGAAATACTCGATAGTATTACCTCCATTCTTCTGTTCCATGATCGCCTGACCGATGTGAATGATCTCGGCGGCACGCTCGCCAAAGCAGTGGATCCCCAGGATCTCCAGCGTATCGCGGTGGAACAGGATCTTCAGGCTGCCGACGTTCATGCCGGCAATCTGCGCCCGCGCCAGGTGTTTGAACTGGGCGCGGCCCACTTCATACGGCACTTTCATCGCCGTCAGTTCCTGCTCGGTTTTACCGACGGAGCTGATTTCCGGAATGGTGTAAATCCCGGTCGGGATATCGTCGATCAGGTGCCCGCCCACTTCACCGCTGGAGATCGCCTGCGCGGCGATGCGCCCTTGATCGTAAGCGGCAGAAGCCAGGCTCGGGTAGCCGATGACGTCGCCCACGGCATAGATATGCGGCACCGCGGTTTGGTACATGCTGTTGACTTTCAGCAGCCCGCGGCTGTCTGAATCCAGGCCGACATTCTCCAGCCCCAGCGAGTCGGTGTTACCGGTACGGCCGTTGGCGTACAGCAGGCAGTCCGCTTTCACTTTCTTGCCGGACTTCAGGTGTACGATAACCCCGTCATCCACCCCTTCGATTTTCTCGTACTCTTCGTTATGGCGGATCACTACGCCGTTGTTCCAGAAGTGGTAGGAGAGTGAATCCGACATTTCCTGATCGAGGAACGCCAGCAGACGATCGCGGGTGTTGATCAGATCGACCTTGACGTTCAGGCCGCGGAAGATCGAGGCGTATTCGCAGCCAATCACCCCGGCGCCATAAATAATGACGTGGCGCGGTTCGTGGTTCAGCTCAAGGATGGAATCGCTGTCGTAAATACGCGAGTGGTTAAAGTCGACGCCGGCCGGATGATAAGGGCGCGAGCCGCAGGCGATGACGATATGCGTCGCGCTGACCGTGTCCTGCGTGCCGTCCGGGTAAGTGACGCTGACGGTATTGGCGTCGATAAAGTGGGCGTCGCCGGCAAACAGTTTGCACTGGTTGCGCTCATAGAACCCCTGGCGCATACGCGTTTGCTGATTGATAACGTTGTCGGCGTGGCGGAGGATGTCAGGGAAAGTGGCGCTGAGCGTACGGGAATTATTGTAGAGCGGGTTTTGGTTGAATTCGATAATACGGCTGACGGCGTGGCGGAGGGCTTTCGAGGGGATGGTGCCCCAGTGGGTACAACCACCGCCGACGTTATTGAACCGCTCAATCACGGCCACACGGGCGCCTTGTTTCACCAACCCCATAGCGGCACCTTCGCCGCCAGGGCCCGAGCCAATAATTATGGCGTCAAATTGATAGTGCTGTTGCATGTAGGAGGGACCTATTCTTATACAAAATTACAACGGTATCTTAACATCATAGCGCTGCACACCCAATCACCATTAGGCTTTTTGAGGCAAAGTGCGACAGAGAGCGACTATCATCGCCGCTGGGCGCGTTTGTATAAATGCTGTTGCAATAAAATTTGCTATATTGCCACCCTTACGGCGTTAGACTGAGAGAATGGAAGTTATCTGGATATGCATATGGGCGTCAGAGCACAACAGAAAGAACGGACGCGTCGTTCCCTGATTGAGGCGGCTTTTAGCCAACTCAGCGCCGAACGCAGTTTCGCCAGCCTGAGCCTGCGGGAAGTTTCCCGCGAGGCAGGGATTGCGCCGACCTCGTTTTATCGTCATTTCCGCGATGTGGATGAGCTGGGGCTGACGATGGTCGATGAAAGCGGCCTGATGCTGCGCCAGCTGATGCGGCAGGCGCGTCAGCGCATCGCCAAGGGCGGCAGCGTGATCCGCACGTCGGTGTCCACCTTTATGGAATTTATCGGCAATAACCCTAATGCGTTTCGCCTGTTGCTGCGTGAACGTTCCGGCACCTCTGCGGCATTTCGCGCCGCGGTGGCGCGTGAAATCCAGCATTTTATTGCCGAACTGGCGGATTACCTCGAACTGGAAAACCATATGCCGCGCAGCTTTACCGAAGCGCAGGCCGAGGCAATGGTGACCATCGTGTTCAGCGCCGGCGCCGAAGCGCTGGATATTGATATTGAGCAGCGCTGCCAGCTGGAAGAGCGGCTGGTGCTGCAACTACGCATGATCTCTAAAGGCGCTTACTACTGGTATCGCCGCGAGCAAGAAAAAACGTCTGTGTCCCACGTATAAAAAAGAAGGTGAAAAGTAATGGAAAAACCAGGCCGTGAGAATGGCACCTTACTGCTGGCATTGGTTGCCGGCCTTTCTGTTAATGGTTCTTTTGCCGCACTGTTTAGTTCGGTCGTGCCGTTTTCGGTCTTCCCGCTGATTGCTTTGGTGCTGGCGGTGTACTGCCTGCATCAGCGTTATCTTAACCATGCGATGCCGGACGGTATGCCAAAGCTGGCGGCGGGCTGCTTTTTACTGGGGCTGCTGCTGTATAGCGCCATTGTGCGCGCGGAATATCCGCAGATCGGCTCCAACTTCCTGCCGTCGATTCTGTGCGTAGCGCTGGTGTTGTGGCTGGGCGTGAAGTTGAAGGCGCGCAAAGCGCTTAACGTTGAGAACGGCCCGCAGTCATAAGCGTGGCTGATGTCGGGCGCCGCTGAGCGCCCGACAATATAACGATCAGGCGCGTTTTTCCAACAGTACGCCGCACTCCATATGGTGGGTATACGGGAACTGATCGAACAGCGCCAGACGCGTAACCTGATGCGTTTCCTGTAGGGTCGCCAGATTGGCGCACAGCGTTTCCGGATTGCAGGAAATATACAGAATGCGCGGGTAGGCCTGCACCATCTTCACCGTCTCGTCATCCAGCCCGCTGCGCGGCGGATCGACAAAAATCGTCTCGCAGTTATAGTCACTTAATTCAATGCCCTGCAGACGGTTGAAGCTGCGCACGCCGTTCATTGCCTGAGTAAACTCTTCCGCCGACATCCGAATGATCTGCACGTTATCGATCTGATTGGCGGCGATATTGTATTGCGCCGCCGCAACCGAAGGCTTGGCGATCTCGGTGGCCAGTACGCGCTCGAAGTTGCGCGCCAGCGCCAGCGAGAAATTGCCGTTCCCGCAGTACAGCTCCAGCAGATCGCCTTTGGCGCCGGCGGTCACGTCCAGCGCCCACTCCAGCATTTGCACATTCATCGCCGCGTTGGGCTGGGTAAAGCTGTTTTCCACCTGGCGGTAGATCATGTCGCGGCCGGCGACCGGCAGCACTTCATCGACATAATCCTGATCCAGCATCATCTTCATTTTTGACGCACGGCCGATCAGGTGCAGGTCGAAGCCTTGCGCGCGCAGCGCGTCACGCAGTTGCTCCGCATGCTGCCGCCACTCTTCGTCCAGTTTGCGGTGATACAGCAGTGAGGCGATGATTTTGCCGCTTTGGGTGGAGAGATAATCAATCTGGAACAGCTTACGCCGCAGGATGGGTTCCGGTTTGATGGCGGCGATCAGCGCCTGCATCAGGCGGTTAATCAGCTCGCTGGCGGCCGGGAAACGATCGATGCGGATGCGCTGCTTGGTCTGCTGATCGAACATGATGTGGTACATCTCGTCTTCATCATGCCAGATGCGAAACTCGGCGCGCATGCGGTAGTGCTGGACTGGCGAGCGGTACACTTCCGGCTCGGGCGCCCCGAACGGCGACATCATGGTTTTCAGGCGGCTGGTTTTTTCCGCCAGCTGCTCGTCGTAGCGTTCAATCGGCAAATTCTCGGGGGTCATGGTCTTCTCGTCAGTCAAATTGGATCAGCGGGGATTGTAGGGAATTGGGCTGTGAAGTCCAGTTTTGTCCGCTGTCATGTTGTTGCCCAGATTGGCAGTCTAGACATCCATTTACATTGATCGTAGCATTGCCGTCCGGCCTCAAGCAGCGAGTTAAAAGGGAATCCGGTGAGAATCCGGAGCTGGCGCGCAGCGGTATGGGGAAGTCACGGCGATAGCGTATTCACGCAGACACTGTCCATCTGCAGGACGGGAAGTCATCGCCCGGTGTCGGCGGTTTTCTGCCACCGGCAAATCCCAAGCCCGAAGACCTGCCGGTATTACGTCGCAACTACCCTGAACGGCGCGAATCTCGGCCAGGGATCTGCGGCATCCGCCAATTAAGTTTGGATGCTTTTCTCATGATAACGATAAAAAATACGCTGCTGGCGGTGGCTTCCTCCGTCACGGCTTTTTCCGTCTGGGCGCAAGACAACGCAGCAATCAATAACAACGGCGAGAATCTGGTGGTGTCGGCCAACCGCTTCCCGCAACCTGTTTCTTCCGTATTGGCGCCGACCTCGGTGGTCACCCGCAATGATATCGATCGCTGGCAGGCCAAAAGCCTGACCGACGTGATGCGTCGTCTGCCGGGGGTAGATATCGCGCAGAACGGCGGTATGGGGCAGAACAGTTCACTGTTTATCCGCGGCACCAACTCCAGCCATGTACTGCTGCTGATCGACGGTATTCGCCTGAATCAGGCCGGCGTCAGCGGTTCTTCCGATCTGAGCCAAATTCCTCTCTCGCTGGTGCAGAAGGTGGAATATATTCGTGGCCCGCGTTCGGCGGTGTACGGTTCCGACGCTATCGGCGGCGTGGTCAACATTATCACCACCCGTGAAAAGAACGGCACCACGCTGTCTGCCGGCGTTGGCAGCAACGGCTATCAGGCCTATGACGCTGCGACTCAGCAGCCACTGGGGGAGAATACCGTCGCCACCCTGGCCGGCAACTATACCTATACCAAAGGGTATGACGTTGTCGCCTACGGCAGTACCGGCCTGCAAAGCCAACAGGACCGCGATGGCTTTATGAGCAAGTCGCTGTATGGCTCGGTTCAGCACCAGTTTAATGAACGGCTCAGCGGCTTCTTCCGTGGCTATGGTTATGACAACCGCACGGCGTATGACGGCTATTATTCACCCGGCGCGGCGCTGGTGGACACGCGTAAATTGTACAGCCAGACCTGGGACAGCGGTGTGCGCTATCAGCAGGGTATTTACGCCACCCAACTGGTAGGTAGTTACAGCCACAGCAAAGATTACAACTACGATCCGCGCCTTGGGCAGTATGCAAGTTCAGCGCGGCTGGATGATGTTGAGCAATACAATCTGCAGTGGGGAAATACATGGCGGCTAGGGCAGGGGACGCTGAGCGCCGGCGCTGACTGGCAGAATCAAAAAATCAAACCGAATACCGCCTCGGTGACGGAAGAAAAAAGCCAGCGCAATACCGGACTGTACCTGACCGGCCAGCAGCTGCTTGGCCCGGTAACGCTGGAAGCGGCGGTACGCGGCGACGACAACAGCGAGTTTGGCTGGCATGGTACCTGGCAGACCAGTGCAGCGTGGGAATTTGTGGAAGGCTACCGGTTTATCGCCTCTTACGGCACCGCATTTAAAGCGCCGAATATGGGGCAGCTGTACAGCGACTTTTATGGCAACGGCTCCCTGAAGCCGGAAGAGAGTAAACAGTGGGAAGGCGGCTTTGAAGGGGTGAGCGGGCCGGTGAGCTGGCATGTATCTGCTTACCGTAATGACGTTGATAACCTGATTGACAGCGATCCGGTGACTTACCGTTATTACAACATCGGCAAGGCGAGAATTAAGGGCGTTGAGGCTACCGCATCGTTTGATACCGGTCCGTTAACCCATCAGTTGGGTTACGACTATGTGGATGCGCGCAATGCCAAAACCAATGAGTTGCTGCCGCGTCGCGCCAAACAGCAGGTAAAGTATGAGCTGGACTGGCAGATATACGATTTGGACTGGGCGGTGACCTATCATTACCTGGGACAACGTTACGATAAAGACTACAGCGGTTACCCGGCGCGCAGCGTGAAGCTCGGCGGCGTCAGCCTGTGGGATCTCGCGGTGTCGTATCCGGTCACATCACATCTGACAGTTCGTGGTAGAATTGCCAACCTGTTTGATAAAGATTATGAGACGGCATATGGCTACGCTACTCCAGGGAGAGAGTACTACCTCACCGGAAGCTATACCTTCTAATTCCACCGCTGCGCCGCGCCCGACGGTGCTGGTATTTGATTCCGGCGTCGGCGGGTTGTCGGTGTATCAGGAGGTTCGGCAGCTGTTGCCGGATCTCCACTATATATACGCTTTCGATAATGTGGCCTTCCCTTATGGTGAGAAGTCCGAGGAATTTATCGTTGAACGCGTGCTGGAGATTGTCGGCGCAGTACAGCAGCGACACCCTCTGGCGATTGTGATTATTGCCTGTAACACCGCCAGTACCGTTTCCTTACCTGCTTTACGTGAACGCTTCGAGTTTCCGGTGGTGGGCGTTGTTCCCGCTATCAAGCCCGCCGCCCGTTTGACGGTTAATGGCAGCGTCGGGCTGCTGGCAACGCGCGGAACCGTGCAGCGCGCCTATACCCGTGAATTGATCGCCCGCTTTGCCACCGACTGCCAAATTGAGTTGCTGGGCTCGTCCGAGCTGGTAGAGCTGGCGGAGGCGAAACTGCATGGCGAAGAGGTGCCGCTGCCGGCGCTGAAGAAAATTCTGCAGCCTTGGCTGAGCATGCGCGAACCGCCGGACACGGTCGTGTTGGGCTGCACCCACTTCCCGCTATTAGCGGATGAGTTGATGCAGGTGCTGCCGGAAGGGACGCGGCTGGTGGATTCCGGTGCGGCGATTGCCCGTCGTACCGCCTGGTTGATCTCAACGCAGGAAAATTTGGTATCGACGCAGGATGACAATCTTGCCTACTGTCTGGCGTTAAATGAAGATACTGATGCTTTATTGCCCGTTTTACAGGGTTACGGCCTCAAATCGCTGAAAAAACTGCCGCTTTAACGCCATTTTGATTAAATGTTCAACGGTTGAAAAGTTTTTTGAAATTAGGGGTTGCGGCGTTCTGAGAACTCCCTATAATGCGCCTCCACTGACCGGGAACAACGACTGACAAGCCGCCGGGTCAGCGAGAAGAAAGCGAAATAAACGCTTGACTCTCCGGGCGAAAAGCGTAGTATACGCAGCCCGCGCCGATGAGAATTATCTCCGGCGATGCTCTTTAACAATTTATCAGACAATCTGTGTGGGCACTCACAAGACGATATCCAGCATCTTCGGATGCAAAAAAATATCAAGTCTTGAAGAGTGACTAACTGAAGTAAAATTCATGCAGTAAATCTTTGAGCAATAGCTATTAACTTAGCGAATCAAGCTTTTAATTGAAGAGTTTGATCATGGCTCAGATTGAACGCTGGCGGCAGGCCTAACACATGCAAGTCGAGCGGCAGCGGAAAGTAGCTTGCTACTTTGCCGGCGAGCGGCGGACGGGTGAGTAATGTCTGGGAAACTGCCCGATGGAGGGGGATAACCACTGGAAACGGTGGCTAATACCGCATAACGTCTTCGGACCAAAGTGGGGGACCTTCGGGCCTCACACCATCGGATGTGCCCAGATGGGATTAGCTAGTAGGTGGGGTAATGGCTCACCTAGGCGACGATCCCTAGCTGGTCTGAGAGGATGACCAGCCACACTGGAACTGAGACACGGTCCAGACTCCTACGGGAGGCAGCAGTGGGGAATATTGCACAATGGGCGCAAGCCTGATGCAGCCATGCCGCGTGTGTGAAGAAGGCCTTCGGGTTGTAAAGCACTTTCAGCGAGGAGGAAGGGTAGTGTCTTAATACGGCATTACATTGACGTTACTCGCAGAAGAAGCACCGGCTAACTCCGTGCCAGCAGCCGCGGTAATACGGAGGGTGCAAGCGTTAATCGGAATTACTGGGCGTAAAGCGCACGCAGGCGGTTTGTTAAGTCAGATGTGAAATCCCCGAGCTTAACTTGGGAACTGCATTTGAAACTGGCAGACTAGAGTCTCGTAGAGGGGGGTAGAATTCCAGGTGTAGCGGTGAAATGCGTAGAGATCTGGAGGAATACCGGTGGCGAAGGCGGCCCCCTGGACGAAGACTGACGCTCAGGTGCGAAAGCGTGGGGAGCAAACAGGATTAGATACCCTGGTAGTCCACGCCGTAAACGATGTCGATTTGGAGGTTGTGCCCTTGAGGCGTGGCTTCCGGAGCTAACGCGTTAAATCGACCGCCTGGGGAGTACGGCCGCAAGGTTAAAACTCAAATGAATTGACGGGGGCCCGCACAAGCGGTGGAGCATGTGGTTTAATTCGATGCAACGCGAAGAACCTTACCTACTCTTGACATCCAGAGAACTTTCCAGAGATGGATTGGTGCCTTCGGGAACTCTGAGACAGGTGCTGCATGGCTGTCGTCAGCTCGTGTTGTGAAATGTTGGGTTAAGTCCCGCAACGAGCGCAACCCTTATCCTTTGTTGCCAGCGGTTCGGCCGGGAACTCAAAGGAGACTGCCAGTGATAAACTGGAGGAAGGTGGGGATGACGTCAAGTCATCATGGCCCTTACGAGTAGGGCTACACACGTGCTACAATGGCGTATACAAAGAGAAGCGAACCTGCGAAGGCAAGCGGACCTCATAAAGTACGTCGTAGTCCGGATTGGAGTCTGCAACTCGACTCCATGAAGTCGGAATCGCTAGTAATCGTAGATCAGAATGCTACGGTGAATACGTTCCCGGGCCTTGTACACACCGCCCGTCACACCATGGGAGTGGGTTGCAAAAGAAGTAGGTAGCTTAACCTTCGGGAGGGCGCTTACCACTTTGTGATTCATGACTGGGGTGAAGTCGTAACAAGGTAACCGTAGGGGAACCTGCGGTTGGATCACCTCCTTACCTAAAGATATCCTGACTGTGCAGTGTCCACACAGATTGTCTGATGAAAAAGTAACGAGCAGAAATACCTTTATAGGCTTGTAGCTCAGGTGGTTAGAGCGCACCCCTGATAAGGGTGAGGTCGGTGGTTCAAGTCCACTCAGGCCTACCAAATTCTTCCTTATGCTGCGTTATGCTCTCGGTACGTTTACCAAAGTAAACTTCCCGGTCGCATGCCTTGCCTAAGAAAGAATTAACTCTTTACGAGTTGGTAATAACAAAGGTATTGCACGCGATTATATGGGGCTATAGCTCAGCTGGGAGAGCGCCTGCCTTGCACGCAGGAGGTCAGCGGTTCGATCCCGCTTAGCTCCACCATATAAGTCCGAAAATCAATACTTCAGAGTATATTGGCAACAGTATGCTGCGAAGTATTTTGCTCTTTAACAATCTGGAACAAGCTGAAAATTGAAACATGGCAGCTGAAACTTGTCCCCCGTAGACGTTTGGGATGAGGAGTAACCTGTCATAGAGTCTCTCAAATGTAGCAACGCGACGATGTCGGAAGACACCTTCGGGTTGTGAGGTTAAGTGACTAAGCGTACACGGTGGATGCCTAGGCAGTCAGAGGCGATGAAGGGCGTGCTAATCTGCGAAAAGCGTCGGTAAGGTGATATGAACCGTTATAACCGACGATACCCGAATGGGGAAACCCAGTGTGTTTCGACACATTATCATGTCATGAATACATAGTGGCATGAGGCGAACCGGGGGAACTGAAACATCTAAGTACCCCGAGGAAAAGAAATCAACCGAGATTCCCCCAGTAGCGGCGAGCGAACGGGGAAGAGCCCAGAACCTGAATCGGCTTGTGTGTCAGTGGAAGCGTCTGGAAAGTCGCACAGTAAAGGGTGATAGTCCCGTACACGAAGATGCACAGGTCGTGAGTTCGATGAGTAGGGCGGGACACGTGTTATCCTGTCTGAATATGGGGGGACCATCCTCCAAGGCTAAATACTCCTGACTGACCGATAGTGAACCAGTACCGTGAGGGAAAGGCGAAAAGAACCCCGGCGAGGGGAGTGAAATAGAACCTGAAACCGTGTACGTACAAGCAGTGGGAGCACCTTCGTGGTGTGACTGCGTACCTTTTGTATAATGGGTCAGCGACTTATATTTTGTAGCAAGGTTAACCGAATAGGGGAGCCGTAGGGAAACCGAGTCTTAACTGGGCGTCTAGTTGCAAGGTATAGACCCGAAACCCGGTGATCTAGCCATGGGCAGGTTGAAGGTTGGGTAACACTAACTGGAGGACCGAACCGACTAATGTTGAAAAATTAGCGGATGACTTGTGGCTGGGGGTGAAAGGCCAATCAAACCGGGAGATAGCTGGTTCTCCCCGAAAGCTATTTAGGTAGCGCCTCGTGAACTCATCTTCGGGGGTAGAGCACTGTTTCGGCTAGGGGGCCATCCCGGCTTACCAAACCGATGCAAACTCCGAATACCGAAGAATGTTATCACGGGAGACACACGGCGGGTGCTAACGTCCGTCGTGAAGAGGGAAACAACCCAGACCGCCAGCTAAGGTCCCAAAGTCATGGTTAAGTGGGAAACGATGTGGGAAGGCACAGACAGCCAGGATGTTGGCTTAGAAGCAGCCATCATTTAAAGAAAGCGTAATAGCTCACTGGTCGAGTCGGCCTGCGCGGAAGATGTAACGGGGCTAAACCATGCACCGAAGCTGCGGCAGCGACACTTAGGTGTTGTTGGGTAGGGGAGCGTTCTGTAAGCCGTTGAAGGTGTGCTGCGAGGCATGCTGGAGGTATCAGAAGTGCGAATGCTGACATAAGTAACGATAATGCGGGTGAAAAACCCGCACGCCGGAAGACCAAGGGTTCCTGTCCAACGTTAATCGGGGCAGGGTGAGTCGACCCCTAAGGCGAGGCTGAAAAGCGTAGTCGATGGGAAACAGGTTAATATTCCTGTACTTGGTGTTACTGCGAAGGGGGGACGGAGAAGGCTAGGCTAGCCGAGCGACGGTTGTCTCGGTTTAAGCGTGTAGGGGGAGTGACCTGGTAAATCCGGTTACTTGTTAACCCTGAGGCGTGATGACGATGCACTACGGTGCAGAAGTAGTTGATGCCAAGCTTCCAGGAAAAGCCTCTAAGCTCCAGGTAACACGAAATCGTACCCCAAACCGACACAGGTGGTCAGGTAGAGAATACCCAGGCGCTTGAGAGAACTCGGGTGAAGGAACTAGGCAAAATGGTGCCGTAACTTCGGGAGAAGGCACGCTGGCGCGTAGGTGAAGTCCCTCGCGGATGGAGCTGAAGCCAGTCGCAGATACCAGCTGGCTGCAACTGTTTAATAAAAACACAGCACTGTGCAAACACGAAAGTGGACGTATACGGTGTGACGCCTGCCCGGTGCCGGAAGGTTAATTGATGGGGTTATGGGTAACCAGAAGCTCTTGATCGAAGCCCCGGTAAACGGCGGCCGTAACTATAACGGTCCTAAGGTAGCGAAATTCCTTGTCGGGTAAGTTCCGACCTGCACGAATGGCGTAATGATGGCCAGGCTGTCTCCACCCGAGACTCAGTGAAATTGAACTCGCTGTGAAGATGCAGTGTACCCGCGGCAAGACGGAAAGACCCCGTGAACCTTTACTATAGCTTGACACTGAACATTGAGCCTTGATGTGTAGGATAGGTGGGAGGCTTTGAAGTGTGGACGCCAGTCTGCATGGAGCCAACCTTGAAATACCACCCTTTAATGTTTGATGTTCTAACTCGGCCCCCTAATCGGGGGTGAGGACAGTGTCTGGTGGGTAGTTTGACTGGGGCGGTCTCCTCCCAAAGAGTAACGGAGGAGCACGAAGGTTAGCTAATCACGGTCGGACATCGTGAGGTTAGTGCAAAGGCATAAGCTAGCTTGACTGCGAGAGTGACGGCTCGAGCAGGTGCGAAAGCAGGTCTTAGTGATCCGGTGGTTCTGAATGGAAGGGCCATCGCTCAACGGATAAAAGGTACTCCGGGGATAACAGGCTGATACCGCCCAAGAGTTCATATCGACGGCGGTGTTTGGCACCTCGATGTCGGCTCATCACATCCTGGGGCTGAAGTAGGTCCCAAGGGTATGGCTGTTCGCCATTTAAAGTGGTACGCGAGCTGGGTTTAGAACGTCGTGAGACAGTTCGGTCCCTATCTGCCGTGGGCGTTGGAAGATTGAGAGGGGTTGCTCCTAGTACGAGAGGACCGGAGTGAACGCACCACTGGTGTTCGGGTTGTCATGCCAATGGCATTGCCCGGTAGCTAAGTGCGGAAAAGATAAGCGCTGAAAGCATCTAAGCGCGAAACTTGCCTCAAGATGAGTCTTCCCTGGGCCTTTAAGGCCCCTGAAGGAACGTTTAAGACTAAGACGTTGATAGGCTGGGTGTGTAAGTGCAGCGATGCATTGAGCTAACCAGTACTAATGAACCGTGAGGCTTAACCTTACAACACCGAAGGTGTTTTAGAGACGCGATTTGATTTTCAGTGAAGTTCCGAGATTGGATTGACTGGCGACGTGGACGCGTTGCGGGTTGATTAAAACAGAATTTGCCTGGCGGCAATAGCGCGGTGGTCCCACCTGACCCCATGCCGAACTCAGAAGTGAAACGCCGTAGCGCCGATGGTAGTGTGGGGTCTCCCCATGCGAGAGTAGGACACTGCCAGGCATCAAATAAACGTTATCAGCGTGACGCCTGATAATTGCAAGGCTCAGAAGAAGCCTTGCTGCTTTGAAAAAAGCAACGTAACAGAATCGGTGGAGCGGTAGTTCAGTTGGTTAGAATACCTGCCTGTCACGCAGGGGGTCGCGGGTTCGAGCCCCGTCCGTTCCGCCACTTATTTAGATTATGCCTGCTGACAAGCGGGCATAATGGTAAGCACGATTTAGGGGCGTAGCTCAGTTGGTAGAGCACCGGTCTCCAAAACCGGGTGTCGCGAGTTCGAGTCTCTCCGCCCCTGCCATATTAAAAACCCTTTGCGCAAGCGAAGGGTTTTTTGCTTTTTACTCCCGCCATTTTTCCTTCACGTTAACTCTTTTTGCGATGATGATGCGCCTATAAATTGGCGAGTGGCTTTATTGCCGCTTAAAAGGCCATAGAGGCCTTTTTGATTGATGCAGACTCTACCCCTACCATTGAAAAATTAAAACGGCTGTGGCGCCTCATGCTGCGGTATTTAAAGGTATTTTTAGTAGTTGACGGATAAGCGGCTGCTGATCGCTATTTTGCAGCCAAACGGCATATAGCGGGCGCGTAATACTTGGCGCTTCTGCGTTGGCGATCAAGTTCGGATACTCCTTTTCCCATTGGCTTGGCAAAAAGGCGCAGCCGCCGGTGGTTTCCAGCAGCTGGCGCGTCAGATGCGCAGATGTGGTAGTCAGAACCGGTACGGTCTCCGCGTCCAACATTCGGCTTTCCTGCTGATGGAAATCTGCACCCCATTCCAGTTTGATATAGGGCATTGGCGCCTGTCGATCGCGTAGCGATGAGGAAAAGAGTCGTAACGAAAAGTTGCCCAGTAGCTGGCTGGTTAATTCATCCATTTTGGGCGGCTCGGTGGTAATCAGTAAATCGAGCTGTCTTTCGTGCAGCTGTTTTACCAACGAATGCCGTAATGCGATGCGTGCTTCCAGCTGTAATGTCTCACGCTGTTGGTAAAGCGACTGCAGCCACGGAGTCAGATAGGCTTCCCATAATGATGCGCTAGCGCCGATCGACAGTTCGCTATGCTGAGGCGACCGTACAACTTCTTTTTTGGCCAGCTGCCAGGTGTTCATCAGGCTTTCTGCGTAGGGCAGCAGACGTTCTCCGGCCGGCGTCAGACGAATATTATTGCGGTGGCGGGTGAATAAATTCGCACCTAATTGATTTTCCAACTGACGAATACGAAAGCTGACTGCCGACTGCGTTAAATACAGAGATTCTGCGGCTCGGCCAAAGTGACGCGTTCTACTGACCTCCAAAAAGGTTTTCAGTAATTCGGTATCCACGCCTTTCTCCAAAATTTTTTTGTCGTTAAGATTTAAATGTTTTGTTTTACACGCTGTCAAGCCTATCTAATACTCCGCGCCATAAACAGCACGGCCATAAGAGAATTAGGAGCGTGTCAGATGGCGGATAGTTTCACCACGACTAATCGTTTTTTTGATAATAAACACTACCCTCGCGGGTTCTCCCGTCACGGCGATTTCACCATTAAAGAAGCGCAATTGCTAGAGCGTTTCGGCTATGCGTTCAATGAGTTGGATGCAGGGAAACGCCAGCCAGCCACTGAAGAAGAACAGCTGTTCGTCGCAGTGTGCCGCGGTGAACGTGAGCCGGTTACCGAGCAGGAAAAAGTATGGACCAAGTATCTGGCACGCACGCGTCGCCCGAAAAAATTCCATACTCTGTCCGGCGGTAAGCCACAGGCTGATGCGGTGGAAGATTACACCGACAGCGATGATTAAAAAGAATGGGGCTTCGGCCCCATTTTTTTATTCCAGGCTGCGATGTAGCTGGATCAGCAGACGCTCCATCCTCCGGTAGCCTAACGCTTCGCTGAGATGGTGACGGGCGATCTGTTTTTCTCCCGCTAAATCGGCCAGCGTGCGTGCGACCTTCAGAATGCGGTGCCAGGCACGCACGGATAGCCCCAGCTTAAGCAGCGTCGTTTCCAGGTAGTGCGCGTCTGCATCACTCAGTGAGCAATCGCGATCCACCTCGGGCTTATCGAGAATGGCGTTAATCTTGCCGGCACGCTGTAATTGCCGCTCCCGCGCTGCCATGACCCGCTGGCGCACCTGCTGGCTGCTTTCCCCTATCTGTTGTTGTTTACTCAGCGTGCCGGGTGGCAGTAAGGGGACTTCGATCGATAAGTCGAACCGGTCGAGGAACGGCCCGGAAAGTCGCCCCAGGTAGCGTAGTATCTGCTGCGGCGGGGTACGGTTATGCATGCCCTGATAGTGGCCTGTCGGGCTGGGATTCATGGCGGCTATCAGCTGAATTCGCGCCGGAAAGCAGACTTTGGCGCTGGCGCGCGAGATGACAATTTCTCCCGACTCCAAAGGTTCGCGCAGGGCGTCCAGCGTGCGCCGTTCAAACTCTGGCAGCTCGTCAAGGAACAGCACGCCGTTGTGCGCCATGGATATTTCCCCTGGGCGCGGCAGAGAACCGCCGCCGACCAGCGCAGCCATGGATGCGCTGTGATGCGGTGCCCTGAATGGCCGCTGGCGCCACGGCAGCTTGCCGGCAGACTGATGCTGCAGACTGGCCACCGCAACGCTCTCCAGCGCTTCCTGGTCGGTTAACGGCGGTAATAACCCCGGCAGGCGGCTTGCCAGCATGGTTTTGCCGGTGCCTGGCGGGCCGAGCAGCAGCAGGTTATGCCCGCCGGCGGCGGCGATCTCCAGCGCCCGCTTGGCCTGTTCCTGGCCAATAATATCCTGCAGGTCGCCCTGGCAGGCGTTGAACAGAGCGGCAGGAGGCTCGGCAAGCGCCAGCTCGCCTTGGCCCTGCAGAAAGGCGCAGACGGCTAGCAGGTGTGCCGCAACGCGTGTTCCCTCATCCGGTAGCAGGCCAACTTCGCCCTCGTTTTCCTCGGGCAATATAAGCCCTCTGCCGTCTTGCTGCGCAGCAATCGCCGCAGGAATGGCGCCGCTGACGGCGCGCAGTGCGCCAGACAGCGCCAACTCGCCGAGAAATTCGTGTTTTGCCAACCGATCGGTTGGGATCTGTTCTGAAGCGGCAAGGATCGCCAGGGCGATTGGCAGATCGTAGCGCCCGCCTTCCTTGGGCAAGTCCGCCGGCGCCAGATTGACGGTAATGCGTTTTGCAGGAAAGGTAAAACCGTTGTTGAGCAACGCGCTGCGTACCCGATCTCTTGCTTCCTTGACCGTGGTTTCCGGCAGGCCGACCAACGTTAATCCGGGCAATCCGTTGCTGATATGAACTTCAACCGTCACCGACGGTGCCTGAACGCCCAGCGTAGCCCGAGTAAAAATAACCGCCAATGACATAGAGCCTCCTTACTCAGGCTGGCAGCATGCGCTTCCCTGGCCGCGAATGCAGGGCATGATTGGTGAAATTGCGTCGTTAATTCAGATTAATGTTAATTATTTCATTGAGATACATGGTTTTTGCGAGTTGTGCGGCAATACTGGTTAACAATTCCATGAATGATGCAACAAATTAGCAGGCTAACCAAGTTGCAACCAGAGAGTTAATGGGTGTATTTAACAATTGATTAAAATAAAAAACACTTAATCAACACAATCCCCGACCGTCACCCGCTCCGCGGCGACTGCCGTTGAATCCCATTCACTTTGTACTCTATGGTAGGAATAACGTTATGTTTGGTTGGACGTCGTTGCAACGCAATGCAGCCATCGCCAGCTTTGCCAGCTGGACGCTAGATGCTTTTGATTTCTTTGTTCTGGTTTTTCTGCTCAGCGATATTGCCGAGGCTTTCCACGTCGGTATGGAAGAGGTCACGCTGGCGATTCTGCTGACGCTGGCCGTACGGCCGATCGGTGCGCTGCTGTTTGGCCGAGCGGCGGAAAAATATGGGCGCAAGCCAATCCTGATGCTGAACATTGTGTTCTTCTCCGTGTTTGAGCTGCTGTCTGCCGCCGCGCCTTCGCTGACCATCTTCCTGCTGCTGCGCGTGCTGTACGGCGTTGCCATGGGCGGCATCTGGGGCGTTGCCTCCTCGCTGGCGATGGAAAGCATTCCTGACCGTTCACGCGGCCTGATGTCCGGTATTTTTCAGGCGGGTTACCCGTTCGGTTATTTGCTGGCGGCGGTGGTGTACGGCACGTTGTTCGAGCTGCTGGGCTGGCGCGGTATGTTTGTGATCGGCGCGGCGCCGATCTTGCTGCTGCCGTTTATTTACTATTGCGTGCAGGAGTCGCCGGTGTGGCTGGCAGCGCGTCAGCGCAAAGAAAGCACCGCGCTGCTGCCGGTGCTGAAGCAGCATTGGAAACTGTGTATTTATCTGGTCGCGCTGATGGCGGCGTTTAATTTCTTCTCTCACGGCACGCAGGATATGTACCCGGCGTTCTTGAAAGTTCAGCACGGTTTCGATCCACAAACCGTCAGTATCATCGCGATTAGCTACAATATCGCCTCAATTATCGGCGGCGTATTTTTTGGCGTGCTGTCGGAAAAGATCGGCCGTAAAAAAGCCATTGTCATCGCTGCATTGCTGGCATTGCCGGTGATCCCGCTGTGGGCGTTTGCCAGCGGTTCGCTGATGTTAGGAGTCGGCGCGTTTCTGATGCAGTTTATGGTGCAGGGCGCCTGGGGCGTGGTGCCGACTTACCTGAATGAGCTGGTGCCTGCCAACACGCGTGCGGTACTGCCGGGGTTTGTTTATCAACTGGGTAATTTGATTGCCTCGGTGAATGCGACGCTGCAGGCGAGCATCGCGGAAAGCCATGGCCATAACTACGGTTTAGCGATGGCGATCATCGCCGGTACGGTGGCCATCGTGATTACTCTGCTGGTGATGTTTGGTAAAGACACGCGCGGCAAAGCGCTGTCCGGCGCGGCCAAATCGCCGGCTGTACATGTTAACGTTTGAAAATACAGCACTTTGTTCGAGGTATGACCAGATTGCGTAGAATAATAACGCAAAAAAAGTATTGTCATATCGAGTATGACTATGGTAACTCTGTAGACATTAGTTCGAAACGAGCACAGTGAACATACCTATTATGAAAGCGTTTGCCCAAGTGATTAGCCTAGTCGTGATTAGCGTGGTGGTGATTATTATCCCACCGTGCGGGGCTGCACTTGGACGAAGAATGGCTTAAAAAACAAGCCGGAATCGCAAGAGAACCCCCGCACCGTCAGGTCCGGGGGTTTTTTATTGGCAAGAGAAAAGTGAAGTGAGGGGCAGAGAGTGAACAACAGAACAAAATCCTGCAATTCTCGAAGTAAGGCGGGGAAATAACTATGAATGGTGCTCAGTGGGTGGTTCAAGCGTTGCGCGCACAGGGGGTTGATACTGTATTCGGCTATCCGGGCGGCGCAATCATGCCGGTGTACGATGCGTTGTATGACGGCGGGGTGGAACACCTGCTGTGCCGTCATGAACAAGGGGCGGCGATGGCGGCGATCGGCTATGCGCGCGCCACCGGTAAAACTGGCGTCTGCATCGCCACCTCCGGCCCCGGCGCCACCAACCTGATCACCGGCCTGGCGGATGCGTTGCTGGATTCCGTGCCCGTGGTGGCTATCACCGGGCAGGTCGGTTCTGCGTTGATCGGTACCGATGCCTTTCAGGAGATCGATGTTTTGGGCCTGTCGCTGGCCTGCACCAAGCACAGCTTCCTGGTGGAATCGCTGGATGCGCTGCCGGGCATCATGGCCGAGGCGTTTGCCATCGCCGCCAGCGGCCGTCCCGGCCCGGTGCTGATTGATATCCCGAAAGACATCCAACTGGCGCAGGCGGATTTACCGCCGCACCTGATGCCGGTCAACGACGAATTCGACCTGCCGATGGATGGCATCGAACAGGCCAGCGCCCTGTTGGCGCAGGCGCAAAAGCCGGTGCTGTACGTCGGCGGCGGCGTCGGTATGGCGCAGGCGGTGCCGGCGCTGCGCGCATTTATCGCCGCCACCCAGATGCCGACGGTCGCCACCCTGAAAGGGCTGGGCGCGCCGGACGCCGCACACCCGTATTATCTCGGCATGCTGGGCATGCACGGCACCAAGGCGGCGAACCTGGCGGTGCAGGAGTGTGATTTGCTGATTGCGGTCGGGGCACGTTTTGACGATCGCGTGACCGGCAAGCTGAACGCCTTTGCGCCGCACGCCAACGTTATCCATATGGATATCGACCCCGTTGAGTTGAACAAACTGCGTCAGGCGCACGTTGCGCTGCAGGGCGATCTGAAGGCGCTGCTGCCGGCGCTGCAGCAACCGCTGACGATCGGCGAGTGGCAGCAGCGCGTCGGCGAACTGAAAGCGATGCACGCCTGGCGCTACGATCACCCGGGCCAACCGATTTACGCGCCGTTATTGCTGAAACAGCTGTCGGAGCGCATGCCGGCCGATGCGGTGGTGACCACCGATGTCGGGCAGCACCAGATGTGGAGCGCCCAGCACATGACATTCAACCGGCCGGAAAACTTCATCACCTCCAGCGGGCTGGGCACCATGGGCTTTGGCGTGCCTGCCGCGGTCGGCGCACAGATCGCCCGGCCGGAAGATACGGTGATCTGCGTGTCGGGCGACGGCTCTTTCATGATGAACGTCCAGGAGCTGGGCACTATTAAGCGTAAGCAACTGCCGGTGAAGATCGTTTTGCTGGATAACCAGCGTCTGGGCATGGTGCGCCAGTGGCAGCAGCTGTTTTTTGACGGCCGTTACAGTGAGACCAACCTGTCCGATAACCCCGACTTCCTGACGCTGGCCAGCGCGTTCGGTATCCCCGGCCAGCGCATTACCCGTAAAGACCAGGTGGCGGAGGCGCTCGACGCGCTGTTAAACAGCGACGGGCCGTATCTGCTGCAGGTGGCGATTGATGAACTCGAAAACGTCTGGCCGCTGGTGCCGCCGGGCGCCGGCAACGAAACCATGTTGGAGAAAGTATCATGATGCAGCATCAACTCTCGATCCAGGCCCGTTTTCGCCCTGAAATGTTAGAACGCGTATTGCGTGTCGTGCGTCATCGCGGCTTCCAGGTTTGTGCTATGAATATGGCGTCGGGCCTGAACAGCGACCGGGTCAATATCGAATTGACCGTTGCCAGCCAGCGTTCGGTAGATTTACTGTCATCCCAGTTAAATAAATTGATGGATGTCTCCTGCGTAGAAATCCAGCAACACAACAACACATCACAACAAATACGCGCCTAAGACGCGAGAAGGAAAGAACAATGACGAAGAAAGCCGATTATATCTGGTTCAATGGTGAGATGGTTCCTTGGGCCGAGGCTAAAGTACACGTGATGTCACATGCTTTGCATTACGGCACGTCGGTGTTTGAAGGGGTACGTTGCTATGACTCCCACAAAGGCCCGGTGGTGTTCCGCCACCGCGAGCATATGCAGCGCCTGCATGACTCGGCAAAAATCTACCGCATGCCGGTTTCCCAGAGCGTGGATGAGCTGATGGAAGCCTGCCGCGCCACGCTGCGTAAAAATAATCTGGTCAGCGCCTATATCCGTCCGCTGGTCTTCGTTGGTGATGTCGGGATGGGCGTTAACCCACCGGACGGCTACAAGACAGACGTGATTATCGCGGCGTTTCCTTGGGGCGCGTATCTGGGTGAAGAGGCGCTGGACCAAGGTATCGATGCGATGGTTTCTTCCTGGCAGCGCGTGGCGCCAAATACTATCCCGACTGCGGCCAAAGCGGGCGGCAACTACCTCTCTTCCCTGCTGGTGGGCAGCGAAGCGCGCCGTCACGGTTATCAGGAAGGCATCGCGCTGGATGTGCATGGCTACATCTCGGAAGGTGCCGGTGAAAACCTGTTTGAAGTAAAAGATGGTGTGCTGTTCACGCCGCCGTTCACCTCCTCGGCGCTGCCGGGCATTACCCGCGACGCCATTATCAAACTGGCGAAAGATCTGGGTATTGAGGTGCGTGAGCAGGTGCTGTCGCGTGAATCGCTGTACCTGGCCGACGAAGTGTTTATGTCCGGCACCGCGGCGGAAATTACGCCGGTGCGCAGCGTTGACGGCATTCAGGTCGGCATCGGCAAGTGTGGCCCGGTCACCAAGCAGATTCAGCAGGCGTTCTTCGGCCTGTTTACCGGCGCCACCGAAGACAAATACGGCTGGCTGGATCCGATCAACCCATAACAAACCACGCCAGACAGACAACACCACAGCCCCGCGCTTTGCTGTATCCGGGGAATAAACGGGCGGTTCGTTCGCCGCCCGTATAAAAACAGTATTTATTGGAGTGAAAAGAGCATGCCTAAGTTACGTTCCGCCACCACCACCCACGGCCGCAATATGGCCGGCGCCCGCGCACTGTGGCGCGCAACCGGGATGACCGAGGCCGATTTCGGCAAGCCGATTATCGCGGTGGTCAACTCCTTTACCCAGTTTGTGCCGGGCCACGTGCATCTGCGCGACCTAGGTAAACTGGTTGCCGAACAGATCGAAGCCTCCGGCGGCGTGGCGAAAGAGTTCAATACCATTGCGGTGGACGACGGTATCGCCATGGGGCACGGCGGCATGCTTTACTCCCTGCCTTCGCGCGAGCTGATCGCCGACTCGGTGGAGTATATGGTCAATGCTCACTGCGCCGACGCCATGGTGTGCATCTCCAACTGCGACAAAATCACGCCGGGCATGATGATGGCGGCATTGCGCCTCAATATTCCGGTGATCTTCGTCTCCGGCGGGCCGATGGAGGCCGGTAAAACCAAACTGTCCGACCAGATTATCAAACTGGATCTGGTGGACGCGATGATTCAGGGGGCGAACCCCAACGTCAGCGACGCCGAGAGCGAGCAGATTGAACGCTCCGCCTGCCCGACCTGCGGCTCCTGCTCCGGCATGTTCACCGCCAACTCGATGAACTGTCTGACCGAAGCGCTGGGGCTGTCGCAGCCGGGCAACGGCTCATTGCTGGCGACGCACGCCGATCGCAAGCAGCTGTTCCTTAATGCGGGCAAACGCATCGTCGAGCTGACCAAGCGTTACTATCAGCAGGATGACGAAAGCGCGCTGCCGCGCAATATCGCCAATAAGGCGGCGTTTGAGAACGCCATGACGCTGGATATCGCCATGGGCGGCTCGACCAATACCGTCCTGCACCTGCTGGCGGCGGCGCAGGAAGGTGAGGTGGACTTCACCATGGAGGACATCGATCGCCTGTCGCGCAAGGTGCCGCACCTGTGCAAGGTGGCGCCGAGCACGCAGAAATACCATATGGAAGACGTACACCGTGCCGGCGGGGTGATCGGCATCCTCGGCGAGCTGGATCGCGCCGGTTTGCTGAACCGCGACGTCAGCAACGTCCTGGGGCTGACGCTGCCGCAAACGCTGGAAGCCTATGATGTGATGCTGACCCAGGATGAAGACGTGAAGAACATGTACGCCGCCGGGCCGGCGGGGATTCGCACCACGCAGGCATTCTCGCAGGATTGCCGTTGGGACTCGCTGGACACCGATCGCCAGGAGGGCTGTATCCGCACCCGTGAGCATGCCTACAGTCAGGACGGCGGGCTGGCGGTGCTGTACGGCAACCTGGCGGAAGACGGCTGTATCGTTAAAACCGCCGGCGTCGACAAGGAAATTCTGGTATTCAGCGGCCCGGCCAAAGTGTATGAGAGCCAGGAGGACGCGGTGGAGGCAATCCTCGGCGGCAAAGTCGAGGCCGGCGACGTGGTGGTCATCCGCTACGAAGGGCCGAAAGGCGGGCCGGGCATGCAGGAAATGCTCTATCCGACCACCTACCTGAAATCGATGGGGCTGGGCAAGGCCTGCGCGCTGATTACCGACGGGCGCTTCTCCGGCGGCACCTCCGGTTTATCCATCGGTCACGCCTCGCCGGAGGCGGCCAACGGCGGCCTGATCGCGCTGGTGCAGGATGGCGATACGATCGCCATTGATATCCCGAACCGCGGCATCAAACTGGACGTGGCAGACAGCGAACTGGCGGCGCGGCGCGAAGCCGAACTGGCGCGCGGCGATGCGGCCTGGACGCCGAAGTCCCGTGAACGTCAGGTGTCTTATGCGCTGCGTGCCTACGCAACGCTGGCCACCAGCGCCGACAAAGGCGCAGTACGCGATAAGAGCAAGCTGGGAGGCTAAGCGGCATGGCGGTATCACAACCCCTATCAGAGGCCCCCTGCGGGGCGGAATATTTGCGGGCGGTGCTTCGCTCGCCGGTTTACGAGGTGGCGCAGGTCACCCCGTTGCAAACCATGGAGAAACTCTCCTCGCGACTGGGCAACGTAGTGCTGGTCAAGCGTGAGGATCGCCAGCCGGTGCACAGCTTCAAGCTGCGCGGCGCTTACGCGATGATTGCCGGCCTGAACGAAGAGCAGAAGGCGCGCGGTGTGATCACCGCCTCCGCCGGCAACCACGCACAGGGCGTGGCGCTGTCCGGCAGCCGTCTGGGGATTAAAACCCTGATCGTGATGCCGGTCGCCACCGCAGATATCAAGGTGGATGCGGTGCGCGGCTTCGGCGGCGAGGTGTTGCTGCACGGCGCTAATTTTGACGAAGCGAAGGCGAAAGCGGTGGAGTTGTCCCGCCAGCAGGGCATGACCTTTGTGCCGCCGTTCGACCATCCGGCGGTGATCGCCGGTCAGGGCACGCTGGCGATGGAGCTGTTGCAGCAGGACGCGCATCTGGACCGGGTGTTTGTTCCGGTCGGCGGCGGCGGCCTGGCGGCCGGCGTGGCGGTGCTGATCAAACAGCTGATGCCGCAAATCAAGGTGATCGGTGTGGAAGCGGAAGATTCGGCCTGTCTGCGGGCGGCGCTGGATGCCGGTCAGCCGGTGGATTTGGCCCGCGTCGGGCTGTTTGCCGAAGGCGTGGCGGTCAAACGCATCGGCGATGAAACCTTCCGTCTGTGCCGTGAATACCTGGACGACGTGATCACCGTCGACAGCGACGCCATCTGCGCCGCGGTAAAAGACCTGTTTGAGGACGTGCGTGCGATTGCCGAACCGTCGGGCGCGCTGGCGCTGGCGGGGCTGAAAAAATACGTGCAGCAGCACGATATTCAGGGCGAACGGCTGGCGCACGTGCTGTCCGGCGCCAACCTGAATTTCCACGGTCTGCGCTACGTGTCTGAACGCTGTGAGCTGGGCGAACAGCGCGAAGCCTTACTGGCGGTGACGATCCCCGAACAGCAGGGCAGCTTCCTCAAGTTCTGCCAGCTGCTGGGCGGCCGCTCGGTCACCGAGTTCAACTATCGCTATGCCGATGCCGACAACGCCTGCATCTTCGTCGGCGTGCGCTTAACGCGCGGCCATGCGGAACGGCGGGAAATCATCAGCGAACTGACGGCCGGCGGCTATCAGGTGGTGGATCTGTCCGACGATGAAATGGCCAAGCTGCACGTGCGCTATATGGTGGGCGGCCGCCCTTCCAAGCCGCTGCGCGAACGACTGTACAGCTTTGAGTTCCCGGAATCTCCCGGCGCGTTGCTGAAGTTCCTGAATACGCTCGGCACCCACTGGAATATTTCCCTGTTCCATTACCGCAGCCACGGCACCGACTTCGGCCGCGTGTTGGCGGCCTTCGAGCTGGCGCAAAGCGAGCCGGAGTTTGAACAGCATCTGACGGCGCTGGGCTACGACTGCCATGATGAAACGGATAACCCGGCGTTTCGTTTCTTCCTACAGGGCTAGGGCGATCGTTACCCGTCTGATTGCCCAGGGACGCGAGATGGAGCGGCAGATCGCAGCGCGCGATCCTGCCGTGTTTGCCGACATTGAACCTGAACTGGAGCAGCTTTTTCTGACGCCTGGCCAACGGCTAGCCCCGCCGGGCATTGGCAATATCATGGGGATGATGATTGGCCTGACATGCGGCGTAGCGGGCGTGATGGGCATGATGGCTGATGTAGCGTTTGCCTTCACGAACGTGTCGCCGGCGCTGGCGCTGTTGGGCAGCGGCGCCACATTGGCGGTATGGATGTCGTTAATCCTGCTGCAACTGACGCAGGGTAAAAACAGCGGCGTGCTATTGTTGAAATATTATCTGCTGTTGTTGCTGGTTGCGTTGCTGGCTGCGCTGTTTGCCTGGGGGGTTGGTGTCTCCGGTTTCTTCAGCGCGGCGCTGTTGTCGCTGGGCATCGCAGGCGGTTTTATTTTCAGCCATCGAACGATTTTTTATCTGTATGTGGCTTACTTTCGCAGTCGGCGCCGGGTGTTTGTCAAACGGCGTTGGCAGATGGCGGAGATTCGTCGCGGCAGATAGTGCAAACAACAGGAGAAACCATGATGCAGTCGTTTGCCGGATTTAGTCAGCAGGGATTGGACTTTCTGCAACAGGTGCGGATTGAAAACGACAAGGCGTGGTTTGAGGCGCACCGCGTGCTGTACGAACAAACGCTGTTAACGCCGTTCCGCCGGCTGGTGGAGCAGCTGGCGCCGGCGATGCTGGCGATCGACCCGCAGTTTGAGACCCGGCCGGCGATCGGCAAAACGCTGTCGCGCATTCACCGCGATACGCGTTTTTCCCACGATAAATCCCGTTATCGCAGCCGCATGTGGCTGACCTTCAAACGGCCGAGCAAAGACTGGAAAGACGCGCCGGTATATTTCTTTGAGCTGGGGCCGGACATGCTGCGCTACGGGTTGGGTTACTACAGCGCCAACAAGCCGACGATGGATCTGTTCCGCCATACGCTGCAGCGGCAGCCGCAGCAGTTTCTGGCGGCGGCTGCCTGCTGCCGGCCGCCGTTCGAGCTGGTGGGGGAGAGTTACAAGCGTCCGTTGGTCAAAGGCCAGGCGGCGGAGATTGCCCACTGGTATCAGCGCAAATCCTTCGCGGTGATGGCCTCGGACCATCAGGTGGAAAAGCTGTTCAGCGCCGATTTGGCGCCGATGCTGACGCAGGCTTTTCAGCAGCTGGAGCCGCTTTACCACTGGCTGATGAAAGTCGAGGCGATGAAGCAGATCGACCCGGCCGATTTATAAACGTCGCGTGGCGCTACAGCAGGCGCCAGAACGCTTCGATCAGCGGATCGCCAAGGCGTTTGCGCTGTACGCAGACCCCCAGTTCAAACGGCTCCACCATCGAGACATTGTCCAACTGCGAGATACGGTTGCGCACCGGCTCCGGGCTGTTGTCCACCACCACGCTGGGGATCAGCGCGATGCCGCAGCCGAGCGCCACCATCGAGACGATGGCCTCGTGGCCGCCGACGGTGGCGTAAATCAGCGGGTTGCTGATGCGCTGCCGACGGAACCACAGTTCGATGCGTTTCCGCGACGGGCCGTGTTCCGGCAGGATAAAGGGAATATTGGCCCAGTCGGGCTGCTCGGCAAAGGCCTGGGTGCGCACCGCGCACGGCAGCGCCGGCGCGATCAGCACCAGCGGAATTTCGCCGATCTTGGTGAAATCGACGCTGCCCGGCAGGCTTTCCGGCCGGCCGGCAATGCCGAGGTCTGCCTCATTGGACTGGATTTTATCCACCGCATCGGCGGCATCGCCGGTAGTGAGTTTGATTTCAACCAGCGGATGCTGGGCGCGAAAGCGGTCAAGGATCGGCGGCAAATGGCTGTAGGCGGCGGTCACCGAGCAAAACAGGCGCAGCTCGCCGCTGAGCGACGGGCCGTGCTGGCCGAGCGCGTGCTTAAGCTGCTGGTACTGCAGCAGCGTCTGCTGGGCGAACACCTTCAGCAATTCGCCGGCGTCGGTCAGTTGTACGGTGCGGTTGTCGCGCAGAAACAGCGGTTTGCCGATGCCCTCTTCCAGCCGCTGTATCTGGCGGGAAAGGGTCGAGGGGCTGACGTGCATCGCCTTGGCGGTGCGGCCGAAATGGCGGCTCTCCGCCAGATGCAAAAACAGCTTTAAATCGCGTAAGTCCATATCAGTATGCTCGCAGCGCTGGCGTTGCATAAAATGCAACGTGATGTTCTTAATATATCAATTTAAGCAACGCAAATCCTGTTATACATTGAGTTTAACGAATCTCCGCACAGACAGGGCGGGGAATGAAAATAACATGTAATACACAACATCTAACTGGAGTAGCACCATGGCTAACTATTTCAACACATTGAACCTGCGTCAGCAGCTGGCGCAATTGGGTAAGTGTCGTTTTATGGCGCGCGACGAATTTGCCGATGAGGCGGGCTACCTGAAAGGGAAAAAAGTGGTGATTGTCGGCTGTGGCGCTCAGGGCCTGAACCAGGGTCTGAACATGCGTGACTCCGGCCTGGACGTGGCATATGCGCTGCGTCAGGAAGCGATCGACGAAAAGCGCGCGTCATGGCGTAAAGCGACCGAGAACGGCTTTAAAGTGGGTACTTATGAAGAACTGATCCCGCAGGCCGATCTGGTGGTTAACCTGACGCCGGACAAACAGCACTCAGCCGTGGTGCGCGCGGTGCAGCCGCTGATGAAAGACGGTGCGGCGCTGGGCTACTCGCACGGTTTCAACATCGTTGAAGTAGGCGAGCAGGTGCGTAAAGACATCACCGTCGTGATGGTGGCGCCGAAGTGCCCGGGCACCGAAGTGCGTGAAGAGTACAAACGCGGTTTCGGCGTGCCGACGCTGATCGCCGTACACCCGGAAAACGATCCGAAAGGCGAAGGCATGGCGATCGCCAAGGCATGGGCGGCGGCGACCGGCGGCCACCGTGCCGGCGTGTTGGAGTCTTCCTTCGTGGCCGAAGTAAAATCCGACCTGATGGGCGAGCAGACCATTCTGTGCGGTATGCTGCAGGCGGGCTCGCTGCTGTGCTTCGATAAGCTGGTGGCGGAAGGCAGCGACCCGGCTTACGCCGAGAAACTGATTCAGTACGGCTGGGAAACCATCACCGAAGCCCTGAAGCAGGGCGGCATCACTCTGATGATGGATCGCCTGTCCAACCCGGCCAAGCTGCGTGCCTATGCGCTGTCTGAGCAGCTGAAAACCATCATGGCGCCGCTGTTCCAGAAGCACATGGACGACATCATCTCCGGCGCATTCTCCAGCGGCATGATGGCCGACTGGGCGGAAGACGACGTGAAGCTGCTGACCTGGCGTGAAGAGACCGGTAAAACCGCGTTTGAAAACGCGCCGCAGTTTGAAGGCAAAATCAGCGAGCAGGAGTACTTCGATAACGGCGTGCTGATGGTGGCGATGGTGAAAGCGGGCGTTGAGCTGGCGTTTGAAACCATGGTGGATTCCGGCATCATCGAAGAGTCGGCGTACTATGAGTCGCTGCACGAACTGCCGCTGATCGCCAATACCATTGCCCGTAAGCGTCTGTATGAAATGAACGTGGTTATCTCCGACACCGCAGAGTACGGCAATTACCTGTTCGCCAACGCCGCCGTGCCGTTGCTGAAAGAGTTTATGACCACGCTGCAGGCGGGCGATCTGGGCAAATCTGTGGCGGGAACCGCGGTTGACAACGCGCAGCTGCGCGACGTGAACGAAGCGGTGCGTAACCACCCGATCGAAGCGGTGGGTCGCAAACTGCGCGGTTATATGACCGATATGAAGCGCATTGCCGTCGCAGGCTAAGCGTCGCAGCACACATACCAGGCCGGCAGAGATTGCCGGCTTTTTTATGGGCTGACGCTTTGCGGCGGCGTAATTAAGCGCCGCTCAGTCCCCAGCCGTATTGCATGTTTGGCATTCAGTACGCCGAACTTTCTCACGGCATTGCCGACATGAAATTTCACCGTGCCGGTTTTAATTCCCAGTATCTGGCCAATTTCCTGATAGGTTTTCCCCATGCTGGCCCAGTATAGGATTTCATTCTCGCGCGGCGACAACATGACTGCGGGCGCCGGCGGCGGGGCAGCCGCCGCGTTGAGAGCTGCGCTGTGGGTATCGACCAACAGCATCTGCAGACGCTGCCGGTGATGGCGCAGCAGTTGCTGTACGCCGTGACGGTTATCCGTCGGCGTACTGAGCGACAGCAGCGTGAGGTGATCGGTGTGATCGTGCAGGACAAAGGTACAGCCGCTGATGATGTCGTAGCGCCGCGACTGGCTGAAAATATGCTCATAATGCGGGGCTTGTGTGGTGACGCAGGTTTCCTGCCAGGAAAAGGGCGCGACCTGATGCCGGCTCGCCTGCACGACGGGATCGCATGCCGGGTAATGATGTTTCTGGTAGAAATCGAGCCAGGGTTCCGGGTAGTCAGAGGTCAGAAACCACTGCCCGGGGCGCAGCTTATCAAGCTGCAGGTAGGCGTATTTTACGCCATGAAAATGGCGCAGCTCACGTTTCAGCCTGTCTCTTATTTTCCCTTCAGCGGCGGCAGCACCGGCTAATATTCCTGACATGACGCACCTCAATACGGCGTTGGCAATCGCGCCCGCGTAAGTAAAGACCCGTAACCTGTACTTTAGTCTAGCTAGGATCGCGGTCAGGAAAATATTTATACTCTGACGCTATAGCACAATAAAAATAGTCACGTATGCTGGAAATGAGCGCCATTAGCATCAGGGAAATTTACCTGCGGGCACGCGGATGCCCGCTTTATCGGCCGGTCAGACCGGCATCGCCGCCCGTGGAATAATCGCGCCGCGGTGTTGAATCACCGTGCTGGCGGTCAGGTGGCCGCGTTCCGCCGCCTGCTGCGGCGCACCGCCGCTCAGCCGTACGGCGAGATAGCCGGCGCTGAATGAATCGCCGGCGGCGGTGGTATCAATCACCTGCTCCTGCGCCAGCTTCACCGCCGCAACCTCCAGTGGCGCCTCATCGTTCAGATAGACCAGACAGGCCTCGGCGCCGCGTTTGATCACGATCTCCTGCACGCCGAAATTGCGGGTGCGTTTGACCACCTGCTCCACCGGCATTTGCCCCCATAACGCATCTTCATCGTCCAGCGTCAGGAACGCCGTATCGGTGCAGGACAGCATCTCGCGATAGGCCTGCTGCGCCTCTTCTCTGTTTTGCCACAGCCGTGGGCGGTAGTTATTGTCGAAAATGACCTGGCCGCCGTTGGCGCGGCATTGATGCAGCAGCGCCATCAGTTTGCGGCGTGCCTCAGAGGAGAGGATCGCCAGGCTGATGCCGCTGAGGTACAGATAATCAAACTGCGCCAGCCGACGGCAAATGGCGTCGGCCTGCGGGCCGTCGAGCCAATAACGCGCGGCGGCGTCGTTGCGCCAGTAGTAGAAGGTACGCTCGCCGGTTTCATCGGTTTCTATCACGTACAGCCCCGGTAGTTTATTCTCCAGCTGCTGTACCAGCGTGGTGTCGATCTCTTCCTGTCGCCAGGCGCGCAGCATTTCCTGACTAAAACTGTCGTTGCCGAGTGCGGTGACATAGTGGACGTTAAGCGCCTGCCGTTCTGTCTGACGGGCGATATAGACGGCGGTATTGAGCGTATCGCCGCCAAAACCACGGCTGAGTCCGGTGCCGTTTTGCGACAGCTCAATCATGCATTCGCCGATAACGGCAATATTTTTGCAAGTCATGATAATCCCTGAATAAAGGTGTGCGGGTTTATGTCAGTCTTACGGCTGCGGGGCGCGGAGTCAATAGAAATGAAATGGTGTTTTAATTTGTTTTTTACGCCGTTCGCCAAACGATCGGTTATTGCTGCTTAATGTGCGCCATGGACGGCGCAGGCCGAAAGGGTGAACTCTGCCGCATCCTTAACTAGGCTTAGGGAGAACGGCCGTCAATCAATCTCCGCCAAACCGGCCGTACGCAACGGATATTAGGGAACTGACAATGAGCAAAACGGGAAAAGTAATCAGCGGGATCGGCGGCGTTGTGCTGCTGGTGATTGTGGCGCTGGTGGTCTTTATCACCACCTTCGACTGGAACCGTCTTAAGCCGACGATTAATGACAAAGTCTCTGCCGAGCTGCAGCGGCCCTTTGCCATCCGCGGCGATCTTGGCGTGGATTGGCAGCGCAAAAAGGAAGAAGGCGGCTGGCGCGCCTGGGTGCCGTGGCCGTACATTCATGCGCAAGATATTGTACTGGGCAATCCGGAAAATATTCCCGGCGATCGTATGGTCAGCCTGCAACGTGTCGAACTCAGCATCGCTCCCCTGGCGTTGTTACATAAAGAGGTGCTGATCCCGCGCATCTGGCTGCAGCGGCCCGACGCACGGTTACAGCGTCTGGCCAATGGCGAGAATAACTGGACGTTCAACCTTGCCAGCGGTGGGCAGGATGACCAGAGCGCGGCGTCAGACTGGTCGGTGAATATTCACGATATCGTGTTCGATCGCGGCCAGATAGCGTTTAAGGACGCTACGCTGAAGGCGGATTTCCAGGCGACGATCGACCCGCTGGGCAAGCCGCTGCCATTTAGCCAGGTCACCGGCAAGAAGGAGGAGGGCCAGGTCATTACGCCGGACTATGTATTCGGCTGGCAGGTAAAAGGCAAATACAACGGCGAACCGCTGAGCGGCAGCGGTAAGATCGGCGGCATGCTGTCGTTACAGAATGCCGGCCTGCCGTTCCCGCTGCAGGCTGATATACGCTCCGGCGCGACCCGCGTGGCGGTAGCGGGCACCTTGACCGACCCGTTAAATCTCGGCGGGCTTGATCTACAGCTGAAGTTTTCCGGCGACAGTCTGGGCAATCTGTATGGCCTGACCGGCGTGCTGTTGCCCAATACGCCGCCGTATGCCACCGACGGACATCTGACGGCCCGTTTGCATGAAAAGGGCGGCGCGGTTTATCGCTATCAAAATTTCAGCGGCAAGATTGGCGACAGCGATATCCACGGCGATCTGCGCTATGTCGCCAGCCGGCCACGGCCGAGCCTGAGCGGTAATGTGCTCTCTAAACAGCTGCGCTTCGCCGATCTGGCGCCGCTGATCGGCGCTGACAGCAATGCAGCCAAGGCCGGCCGCGGCGAGAAAACGCGGCAGCCGGCGGATAAGGCGTTGCCGGTCGCAACGTTTGCCACCCAAAGCTGGGGCGTGATGAACGCCGACGTCAAATTTACCGCCAAACGTATTGAGCATGGCGATGCCTTGCCGTTAAGCGATCTGTACACCCATCTGCGGCTGGAGAACGGCGTGATTCTGCTGGACCCGCTGCGCTTTGGTGTGGCGGGCGGCAACCTGAATTCAACCGTGCGGCTGGACGGCAGCAAGCAGCCGATGCGTGGGCGGATGGATATGCACGCCCGCAATTTCCAGTTGAAGAAACTGCTGCCGAATGTGGAATCGATGAAGCGCAGCCTGGGAGAACTGAACGGCGACGCGAAGTTAACCGGCAGCGGCAACTCGGTGGCGGCGCTGTTGGGCAGCAGCAGCGGCGATCTGCGTCTGCTGGTTAACGACGGTATGATCAGTCGCAGCCTGATGGAGATTCTGGGCCTCAACGTTGGTAATTATCTGGTGGCGCAGATCTTCGGCGATGACGAAGTGGGTATCAACTGCGCGGCGGCAGACGTCGGTATACGTAGCGGCGTGGCTGCGCCGCGGCTGTTTGTATTCGATACCGAGAACGCCATCATCAATATTACCGGCAACGCCAACTTCGCCAACGAACGGCTGGATCTGTCCATCGATCCGGAGAGTAAGGGCATGCGCGTGCTGACGCTGCGCTCGCCGCTGTATGTGAAAGGCACCTTTAAGCATCCGGACGCCGGCGTGAAAGCCGGGCCGCTGATTGCGCGCGGAGCGGCGGCCGTGGCGCTGGGCGTGGTGGTGACGCCGGCTGCCGCCCTGTTGGCGCTGGTGTCGCCCAGCGACGGCGCCGATGCCAATCAGTGCGGGCAGGTGCTCAAGCAGATGAAGAAGAAAAAGTAACTGCGCCTCAGGGACGCGGCTGCAGCAGCGTACAGTCGTGGTCCTGAAGCTCCTCCGCCGAGGCCAGGTTGAGGCGCAGCAGATTGCGCTCGGTGGCCAGCAGCAGAAAATCACCGTTTGGCAAGGCGGTCATCGCCAGGCCGTAGCGCCCCATCTGTTGGCTGGCTCCGGCGACACCGCTCGCCAGCAGGCGAAACGCCCCCTGCTGTGCCAGCTCGCCTGGCGTCACCCGCCGTACCCGATAGTCGTGTTGCAACAACCCGCCGGGCAGCGGCTGCCAGCGTGGGGTGAAGGTTTGTTCTGCCTGCGCCAGACGTTTTTTCACCGTCGGCGCCAGGCAGGAGATATGGATATGCAGCTGGTTTTGCGTGCGGCCATATTCGGAATTGATGGCCAGCGAAATGGCCGCATCGTCGATAGGTTTACCGTATTTTTCCGCCATAAAGCGGCGTGCCTGCCAGGCCAGCAGAAAGAAGTTGGGCGCCGTCGGTGTCAGCAGCTCCGGGCTCTCAATGCCGGTGATTTTTGCCGTCGGCATCAGCAGGTACTGCAACGGGCCATTACGATCTTTAAACACCACGGCGCCGTGCTGCGGGTCGACCTGCGCGCAGGGCGCCGGGTTGTTGTGCTGCTGCTGATTCGGCAGACATTGTTGGCTGACGATGCGCCACAGTGCGTCGGGATGCGCGGGCTTCAGCCAGAGATAGAGCGCAAGAATGACCAGCGCCAATAGGATGAACAGCAGTAATAGCCGGCGGCGCAGTGTCATCATCGGTATCCGAATTGGGAGTAAAGAAGGCAGGATAAACGCTTTTGATGACAGAAAACAGCGGCCCGCAGGGGCGGGCCGCAGAGGTGGTTACAGCGACTGGTGGCGGGTTTCTTTCATCAAAAGCAGGGCGATCAGCGTCAGCGTCGCCATTGCCGCCAGGTACATCCCGACGTAGAACAGGCCATAGTTGGCGTTCAGCCAGGTGGCGATATAGGGCGCGACCGACGCGCCAAGAATTGAGGCGACGTTGTAGGAGAAAGAAGCCCCGGTATAGCGCACTTCGGTCGGGAACAGCTCCGGCAGCAGCGCGCCCATCGGGCCGAAGGTCAGCCCCATAATGCTCAGACCACACAGCAGGAAAGCCATCACCAGCGCCTGATTGCCAGAGCCGAGCATGGTCGGGAACAGGAAGGCGAAGCCGATCATCAGCAGCGTAATCACCACCATGGTTTTACGACGGCCGTAGGCGTCCGCCAGCAGGCCGGCGATAGGCACCATCACGCCAAAACCGATCACCGCCAGCATCAGCATCCACAGGAAACTTTCCCGTGAGTAGCCGAGGCCCAGCGGCTGTGCGGCGGTGCCGTAGGTCATGGAGTAGACGGTCATCAGATAGAACAGCGTATAGGTCGCCAGCATAATGAAGGTGCCCAGAATGGTGACCTTCAGATGTTTGCTGAGCAGGGTGCCGAGCGGGATCTTCACCTGCTTGCCGGCCTTCACCGCTTTGGCGAACACCGGCGTTTCATGCAGGGATACGCGCACGTACAGGCCGATCAACACCAGCACCGCGGAAAGGATAAACGGCAGGCGCCAGCCCCACTCCATAAACTGTTGGTCGGTCAACAGCCAGGAGAGCAGCAGGAAGGTGCCGTTGGCGAAGAAAAAGCCGATCGGCGCGCCCAGCTGCGGGAAGGAGCCGTACAGCGCGCGTTTGCGCGGCGGGGCGTTTTCGGTCGCCAGCAGCGCCGCGCCGCCCCATTCACCGCCGAGCCCCAGACCTTGGCCAAAACGCGCCAGCGCCAGCAGCAGCGGGGCGAAGATGCCGATGGTTTCATAGCTCGGCAGCAGCCCGATCAACACGGTGGAAATGCCCATGGTCAGCAGCGAGGCGACCAACGTAGCCTTGCGCCCGACGCGATCGCCAAAGTGGCCGAAGAGCGCTGAGCCGATCGGACGGGCGACGAAGGCGACGGCAAAAGTCGCCAGCGACTGCAGGGTGGCGGTGGTCGGGTCGCCCTGCGGGAAGAAGATATGCGGGAACACCAATACCGCGGCGGTGGCGTAGATGTAGAAGTCGAAGAATTCGATAGCGGTGCCGATCAGCGAAGCGACCAGCACTTTTCCCCGGGAATTGATTGGTGCGGACGCGTCGTTGGCGTCGGCGGATGTTGTGATGGTGGCTTGCATAGTTATTTCTTATGTTTTCATTATGTAAAAGGCCATCTTATGCCACAGCAAAACCCCTTTTCAATGGCGTAACTTTGTACAATGCGGGAAATAAACGCTTAATAAGATTAAAGTTTTACCTTTGTGTTTATCTGTGGAGTTTAACGTCACAAAAATAAGGCAAAGCAGTGGGAATGGCTGGAAAAGGCGGAAAGAAAAGTAGATGGGTAGTGTGTTGTGCTGCTTTTGGCTGAAACGTCAGCCGTTAGTTAGATTTATATTCTGATATCTGCGCGCTTATTTGGCATAAAAAACCGGTCATAGGCTGATGACCGGTATATTCATGCGGTTGGCCGGCTGCCGTTATGGCTTGGCCGATGGTGATTTATCGTCCTTATACTGCGCGGTGGCGATCCAGGCGGCGCAAAACAGCGTCAGGCGGGCAAAAAAGTAGAAGAAGGCCATCAGGCCGATCACCGATCCAAATGCCGCGCCGGACGGAGATTTTGCCACCTGCGGCAGCGTCATGGTCATCACGAACTTGATCACTTCAAAGCCGATGGCGGCCATCAGCGTGCCGCGGAACAGCGCTTTCTTATTAGGTTTGTGGCGCGGCAGCATCCAGAAAATCCACAGGAACAGCAGATAGTTGGCGAAGATGGAGATGGACAGCGCAATCAGCGTCATCGCCGGGCGCAGCCAGTCGATGCCGTCCAGCCCCAGCGCGCGCACGATGGCCGCCTGCGCCGAACCGGCGATTGAGGTCAGCGACAGCGTGACGATCAGCGCCACCACCAGACCGGTCAGCGAGATAAAGTCGCGGGTGTATTTAAAGTAGATTTTTTCCTGATCCTGCGGATTACGCTCCCAGACGTCGCGCGACTGGGCGCGAATCGCTTCGCGCAGGTTGCCCATCCAGCTGATACCGGAGTAGAGCGCCAGCGCCAGACCGGTCAGGCCGACGGTGGTGCGCTGCTGGATGGCGGTATTGACGGTATTTTTCAGCGTATTGGCCAGCGTTGGGTCGCTGATGCTGCCGACAATTTTGTTGATAAGCTCGGTCAGCAGGTCCTGATTAGAGGCCAGTACAAAGCCTACCGCGGCGAACGACACCATCAGAATGGGGATCAGCGACAGGAAAGAGAAGTAGGTAATGGCGGCGCCGAACTGGCTGCCCAGCCGGTCGTTAAAGCGCTCGGCCGCGCGCAGCAGGTGGGCGATACCCGGTCTGGCCTTGATATGCTCAACCAGACGGGAAAAGCCGGAGATGCCCTTGTCAATTTTGTGGTTCCCGGTCTTGATGTCGATCAGCGGCTTGGCTGATTCTTCCGTTTGGCGCGGTTGGGGAGTGTTCTCGGATCCTGTAGGCATTACGTCACGCTTTCCTTATATAAAAACCTATAACCTTCACCATTATAGCCAAACCGGCCATGGATTTGACCCCGACGAAGGGAATTGGCGTTTTTGCGGGCTTCATGTGCGGTAGCGCACATTAAAAGTGATAAAAACCAGACGCTGAGGTAAATTAGACTGCGCAATTAATCAGCGCGTGTTACCTTATTTATCCCGCTTTTTTTCGTTATGGGATACATCTTGTCAAAGGGCAGACGCTATCTCCATAATTTGCTCATAATTGATGAATAAACCCTTTTTTGGTTTTAAAAAGTTTACACTCCTTCGCATTAATCTATATTCTTGAGCCTATTATTATCTCCGACGACACGATGAGCCTGTTAAGTACAGCGCTCCTGATAAAGAATATTTTAAGGAAATAATTATGCGTAAACTGACTGCTTTATTTGTTGCCTCTACCCTGGCGCTGGGTTCTGCTTCTATGGCTTTTGCGGCCGATACCGCCACCACCGCGGCAGCAGATAGCGCGCCGATGAAAATGATGCACCACAAGGGGAAAGGCGGCCCGTTCGCGGGGCTGAACCTGACCGAGCAGCAGCGCCAGCAAATGCGCGACATTATGAAAGAAGCGCACCAGAATCGCGGTCATGGCATGAAAGAGCAGCGTCAGGCGCTGCATACGTTAGTGGCTTCCGACAGCTTTGATGAAGCCAAAGCCAAAGCGCAAATTGACACTATCAGCAAAGCGCAGTCCGAACGCATGCTGGCGCGCGCCAAGGCCGAAAATAAAATGTATAACCTGTTAACGCCAGAGCAGAAAAAACAATACAATGAGAATTATCAGAAACACGAAAAGAAAATGATGGAGCACATGAATAAAATGAAAGCGCAGCACGAGGCTGCCGAGTAATTAATAGTGTGATGTGAAAAATAACAAGGCCAGATTATTCTGGCCTTTTTTTATATTTTTTTGCCATGCGCCATCCTGGCGAGAACAATGGCCTTAGTGATTTTTTTTCACCGTGGTGATGTCATGAAACTGCGCCACCACGATGTCGGCAAACCGTGCGTCGTTGATGTGATAGGGCGTTTTAATCAGCCGGCGTCGCGTGGTCTGCACCAGAGTTTGTTCCAGCGCATCGGTAAAGGCGCGCAGCGCCAGCGGATCCCAAAAAGGTTGGCCGGGCGCATCCAGCGACGAGAGCCCGCCTTCCGGTACCACAAAACGGATTTCCCCCGGGCAGGCGTTCAGCTTTTCGCCAATCCAACGCCCGATATGGGCATTTTCCTCAGCGGTGGTGCGCATCAGCGTCACCTGGGTGTTGTGGTTATAAAAATGTCGGTCGGCATAGCGTGCCGGAATGGTTTTGGGATGGCCGAAATTAATCATATCCATGGCACCGCAGGACAGCACGCAGGGAATACCGGTGCGGGCAATAGCGCCAAAACGGTCTTCGTTACAGGCCAGCACGCCGTCGAACAGATAATCGCTCACCTCGGTGGTGGTCAGATCCAGCACCGCATTCAATAGCTGGCTGTCGATCAGCTTTTCCATGGCCTGTCCACCGCTGCCGGTGGCGTGAAACACCAGGCAGTCCCATTGCGCCTCAATGGCGCGGGTCACGGCCTGGATGCACGGCGTTGTCACGCCAAACATGGTCAAACCGGTGGCGGGTTTGCTGAGCACGTCTTCATCGGTATGGAAACGCACCGCGCCGGCGATCTGGTGGGCGGCGTTGCCCAGCACCTTGCGTGAAATACGGTTCAGGCCGGCAATGTCGGTCACGGAATACAGCATGGCGATATCGCTGGCGCCGACGTAGCCGGAAACGTCCCCGGCAGCCATACTGGAGACCATCAGCTTGGGCAGGCCGATAGGCAGCTGCTGCATTGCCGGCGTGATCATGGCTGTGCCACCGGAGCCGCCCATGCCCAACAGAGCGGCGACGTCGTTGCGCGACAGCATAAAGCGTTCGAAAGCAATGGCCATGGCGGCGATCGCCTGACCACGATTATGACAAAAGACGGCGGTTGCGCCTTCCGGATGAAAAGCGGCTACGTCGGCCGCCGAAATGTCGGCCGGGTAGCGTGCGGGCATGTTGTGAGTGGAAAGATCGACGGTGATGGTGGGTAAACCGAGGCTGTCAATCAAACCACGCACATACGCCAACTCTTGTCCTTTGGTATCTGCTGTGGTAGCAATATAGACAAAGGTTGGGGTATTTCTCATCGTCTGTTCCTGAAAAAAGGTCGGCTATGAGGGCCGAACTGGTTGTTTCTAATGATAACTTATAATATTAATTTGGAACCCTGGTGTTGATACAATAAGATACAGCCGATGAATTTATATACATAATGAGACGGCAGTATCATTAATGCAAGCCTTTTTTGACGATAAATGAGACGAGGGTCTCATTTTTTGTATTTATAGTTCGCTTTTGCGACGCTGGAAGGGCCAGGATCCTGCCAGTCAGGTTTTTCATTATGCCGCCTGTGAGCCGGCATGATTTGTGTGAGGTCGATGTGTCGCTATCCGCTTTTCCCGCACCGCGGGATGAACCCCTAACCCATACGCGCGCCAGAACGCGCAAATTGCTGCTTGCCAGCGCGATGGAGCTGTACGATGACGGCGCGTTCCCGTCGATTACCGAACTGGCGGCTCATGCGCAGGTATCCCGCGCTACCGCTTATCGCTATTTCCCGACGCAAAGCGCCCTGATTACCGCCGTGGTGGCTGAAAGTCTGGGGCCGATTTTGCAGTGGGAGCCAAATGATGACGATGCGCTGCTGCGCATTCAGCAGTTGCTGGCGTTTGCTTACCCGCAAATGGAGCAGCACGAAGGCGCGCTGCGTGCGGCGTTGCAACTTTCCCTGCAACAGTGGGCCAATGCCACGCCGGGGGAGAAATTCGTGCGTGGTAACCGTAAACGCCTGCTGAAATTGGCGGTAGAGCCGTTGCAGGATAAATTGCCTCCGGAGGCGCTGCAGCGCGTGATCCACGCTTTCTCACTGATTTACGGTTCAGAAGTTTTTCTGGTATTGAAAGATATTTGGGGACTGGAGCTGAGCGGTATTCAGGACGTGACTCAGTGGATGGCGAAGGCGATTATTCGTCAGGCCGAAGAAGATGTGCGCAACAGCAAAAAATAACCAGCAGGATAATCCATTTTTAGCGTGATGCCGGCGTTGAATGTAGAATTATTCACTAAATGAATAGGCTATGTAGTTATAATTTTTACTGATAATAACTAACGCCATATTCTGTTTATATCTTATTTTAGGCGAATAGTTTGCACACAAATCATTTGATAACTCACTAATAATCATGTAATTATATTTATAGCCGCCCCTCGCCAAATAAGATTAATGCCATGCGATAATTAGTCCCCTTCACTTTTCCACCTCCCTTTCCTTTCCCCGGCCAGCGGAATGTTTTGTCGCAATGGCGTTTACCGTCGTTTTTGCCTGCCGGGCGAAATGACCATTGTTGTGCTTTATTTATTTGGTGTTACAGAAACGTAACACATAAAACCAATAAAACATTTGCAAACAACAATGGACGGTATCTGGGATGGACAGTAAACGTAAAGAGAATAAACCGGTGCGGGCGCCGACGGCGTATACCGCACCGGTGAAGCAGCGTATGCAATTAAGCGCCATCGCCTGTTTTTTAGCGGTGATTGGCAGCGGGGCGCAGGCCGCCTCCTATGTGGAAAATGGTCGGCCAGGCGATGCGGCCAGCTGGCGTAGTAATGAATTTAATGCCGAATGGGGGCTGGGGGCGATTCATGCCGACCAGGCTTACGCCGCCGGTTACACCGGTAAAGGCGTCAAGCTGGGAATATTCGATCAGCCGGTTTATGCCCAGCACCCGGAGTTTGCCAGCCAGGACAAGGTGATCAACCTGGTGACTCAAGGGGTGCGCGAATATACCGACCCTTATATTCCGGTCAAGAAAGGGGACGACTTCCGCTATGACGGGACGCCGAGCGTAGGGTCGGACGGCGAGTTAGGTTCGCACGGTACGCACGTCGGCGGTATTGCCGCCGGTAACCGTGACGGCGGAGAAATGCACGGCGTGGCCTTCAATGCGCAAATCATCAGCGCGGAGAACGGCGACCCTGGCCCGGAAGACGGCATTATTCTCGGCAATGACGGGGCGGTATACAAGGCCGGCTGGGATGCGTTGATCGCCAGCGGCGCAAGGATTATCAATAACAGCTGGGGGATCGGCATCACCGATAAGTTTGCCGAGGGCGGATCCGATCCGGCCTATCCCCACTTTACCGTCGACGATGCGCGTAAACAGTTCGAGCAGATCAAACAGATTCTGGGCACCAAACCGGGCGGCGCCTATCAGGGGGCGATTGACGCGGCGCGCAGCGGTATCGTCACCATCTTTGCCGCCGGCAATGACGATAACCTGAATAACCCCGATGCCATGGCCGGACTGGCCTATTTTGTGCCGGATATCGCGCCTAACTGGCTGTCGGTCGCCAGCCTGCAGGATCCTGACGGCACGGGCGATTATGCTATCAGCACCTTCTCTTCCCGCTGCGGTTACACCGCCAGTTTCTGCGTTTCGGCACCAGGGACGAAGGTATACAGTTCGGTCATTGAGGGTACGACCCCGGACAATCTGACCACCGGTTACGCCAAGTACAGCGGCACCTCAATGGCCGCGCCGCACGTTGCCGGCAGCATCGCGGTGCTGATGGAGCGCTTCCCGTATATGACCGGCGCGCAGGTGGCATCGGTGCTGAAAACCACCGCCACCGATATGGGCGATCCCGGTATTGATGCGCTGTACGGCTGGGGGATGATTAACCTCGGCAAGGCGATTAACGGGCCGGGGATGTTCTACACCGAGCAGGATATTCCGGAAGCATTTCGCGTGCCGGATGAAAAAGGCGTGGCCTATGGTTCAGGTCAGTTCGTCGTCGACCTGCCCGGCGTCGGCGCGGTGCTCGATCGGGGCAAACCGACTGAACGGGTGTGTGATGACGTCCATTGCGGCCTGGATATCTGGAGCAATGATATCTCTGGCCACGGAGGCCTGACCAAGCAGGGCATCGGCACGCTGGTGCTGACCGGCGACAACAGCTACAGCGGACCGACGCTGGTCAATCAGGGGCTGCTGGCGGTGAACGGCACGCTGGTGTCGGACGTGACGGTAGGGAACGGCGGGGCGCTCGGCGGCTCGGGCCGTATCGGTTCACTCACCGCCAACGCCGGCGCCACCGTGGCGCCGGGCAACTCGATCGGCACGCTGAACGTCACCAACGACGTGACCTTTGCCGCCGGCTCGCGCTACGCGGTGGAAGCGGCGGCGGACGGCAGCAGCGATCGGATCGTCAGCGGCGGATCGGCGCAGATCGACGGCGGTGAAGTGGCGATGCTGCTGGATCAGCAGAACGTACTGAACGGCGACGCCGGCGGCAGCGCCATCGGCCAGTATGACATTTTACAGGCGCAGCAGGGTATCAGCGGCCAGTTTGACGGCGCGACAACCACTTCGCCGTTCCTGGCGGCCACGCTGTCCACGCAGGGCAACCGGCTGACGGCGGACGTGGCGCGTAACGACACCGCGTTCGCCAGCGTGGCGGCCACGCAGAACGAGCGAGCGGTGGCGACGGCGGCGGATGCGCTGGCGGCGGGCAACCCGGTGTATGAAAGCATTCTGGCCTCCGGCAGCGCCGGGCAGGCGCGGCAGGCGTTCCGCCAGCTGTCGGGGCAGATCCACGCGGATATCGCCTCGGCGCAGGTGAACGACAGCCGTTACCTGCGCGATGCGCTGAACAGCCGCCTGCGTCAGGCGGAAGGGCTGGCGACGTCGCAGGACATCAAGGCGGATGACGGCGGTGCGTGGGCGCAGTTTGTCGGGGCATGGGACCATGCGTCGGGCGACGTGAACGCCACCGGCTATCAGGCCTCGACCTACGGGGTGCTGCTGGGTCTGGATTCGGCCTACGACGACTGGCGTCTGGGTGTGGCGACCGGCTATACCCGCACCTCGCTGGACGGCGGCTACGGCTCGAATGCGGACAGCGACAACTACCACCTGGCGGTATACGGCAGCAAACAGTACGGCGATTTGGCGCTGCGTGCCGGTGGGTCTTACACCTGGCACCGGTTTGATACGGCGCGCTCGGTGAACTACGGGCTGCAGTCGGACCGCGCGACGGCGAAATACAGCGCGCGCACCGAGCAGCTGTTCGCGGAAGCGGGCTATAGCGTGCAGGGCGAATGGGTGAACCTGGAGCCGTTCGCCAATCTGGCGTACATCAACTTCCAGAACAACGGCATCAGCGAAGACGGCGGCGCAGCGGCGCTGTACGGCGACAAGCAGCACACGGACGCCACGGTGTCGACGCTGGGCCTGCGTGCGGACCATCAGTGGCAGTTGAGCCGTGAAACGGCGGTGACGCTGCGCGGCGAGGCGGGCTGGCAGCATCAGTATGGTGAACTGGAGCGCGGCACCGGGCTGAAGTTCCGCGGCGGTAATGCGGCGTTCGTCAGCAACAGCGTGCCGGTATCGCGCGACGGCCTGCTGCTGAAGGCCAGCGCGGACGTGGCGGTGAGCCAGAATGCGTCGCTGTCGCTGGGCTACGGCGGGTTGCTGTCGGACCGCCATCAGGACAACAGCGTCAACGCCGGCTTCACCTGGCGTTTCTGATCTCATGCCTATCCATCCTTAAACTCAGGGCCGCCCGTTCGGGCGGCCCGATTTCCCATGTGACGTGCAGAACAAATATCAAAGGTAACGGGAATGAAAGCATTTACAGGAAAGAAAAAGCCGACATGGAAACTGAATGCCTTACTGTGTTCACTGTTAGCTGCAGGCAGCGTACAGGCAAACGAGGGGAAAGTCGGAGACCCGGCCAGCTGGCGCAGCGCCGAGTTTAACGCCGACTGGGGGCTGGGGGCGATTCATGCCGACCAGGCCTACGCTGCCGGCTACACCGGCAAAGGACAAAAAGTGGGAATTCTGGATACGCCAGTGTATAACCAGCATCCCGAGTTTGCCGGCGACGGCAAGTTGATCAATGTGGTAACGCAGGGCATTCGCGCCTATACCGATCCCCACCGGCCGGGTATTAACGCCGGCGATCCGTTCTATTTCGACGGCAGTTTCCATTTCTACAACGGCGAGACGCTGAGCAATCACGGTGTGCATGTGGCGGGGATCGCTGCCGCCAACCGCGACGGTGCGGGGATGCACGGCGTGGCGTTTGATTCGCAGATTATCAGCGTGGACAACGACAATGACGGTCCGGCCTACGGCGAGTTTCTGGGGCTGGACGGCGCGGTAACCAACGCCGGCTGGCAGGCGATGATCGAAAGCGGTGTACGGGTGATTAATAACAGCTGGGGCGTTAGCATTCCGGATTTCTTGTCCGACGGCGGTAAGGATCCGGATGCGCTGCATTTTGAATTCCATGATGCGCAAGAGCAGTTCAATCAGGTGAAGCCGCTGCTGGGCAGCCTGGCCGGCGCGGGCTATCAGGGGGCGATCGATGCCGCACGCCACAATATTCTGGTGCTGTTTGCCGCGGGCAACGACGGTAACTACAACCAGCCGGACGTCATCAGCGGGTTGGGCTATTTTGTGCCGGATATTGCGCCGAACTGGCTGACTGTCGCCAGCGTGGCGCAGGATGATGCCTCGGCCAATAGCGTGCCTTACACCCTCAGTTCCTTCTCATCCCGCTGTGGTTACACCGCCAGCTTCTGCGTTGCGTCTCCGGGCAGCAAAATTTACAGCGCGGTGGCCAACGGTTCCGATCCACAGCAGCTGACGTCGGACTACGGCAATAAAAACGGTACCTCGATGGCGACGCCGCACGTGACCGGCGCGGTTGCCGTATTGCTGCAGCGTTTCCCTTACCTGTCGACGGCGCAAATTGCCGATGTGTTGAAAACCACCGCCACCGATATGGGAGCACCCGGTATTGACGCGCTGTACGGCTGGGGGATGATTAACCTCGGCAAGGCGATTAACGGGCCGGGGATGTTCTACACCGAGCAGGATATCCCGGAAGCGTTCCGCATTCCCGATGCCGATGGCGTGGCCTATGGCCCGACGCAGTTTGTCGCCAACATTCCGGGCGTGGGGGCGGAAGTGGATAGCGGCACGCGCTATCAGCGTATCTGCGACGATGTACATTGTGGTCTGGAAGTCTATTCGAACGATATTTCCGGCCATGGCGGCCTGACCAAAGAGGGCGCCGGTTCGTTATACCTGACCGGTAATAACAGCTACAGCGGGCCGACGCTGGTCAATCAGGGGCTGCTGGCGGTGAACGGCACGCTGGTGTCGGACGTGACGGTAGGGAACGGCGGGGCGCTCGGCGGCTCGGGCCGTATCGGTTCACTCACCGCCAACGCCGGTGCCGTCGTGGCGCCGGGCAACTCGATCGGCACGCTGAACGTCACCAACGACGTGACCTTTGCCGCCGGCTCGCGCTACGCGGTGGAAGCAGCGGCGGACGGCAGCAGCGATCGGATCGTCAGCGGCGGATCGGCGCAGATCGACGGCGGCGAAGTGGCGATGCTGCTGGATCAGCAGAACGTACTGAACGGCGACGCCGGCGGCAGCGCCATCGGCCAGTATGACATTTTACAGGCGCAGCAGGGGATCAGCGGCCAGTTTGACGGCGCGACAACCACTTCGCCGTTCCTGGCGGCCACGCTGTCCACACAGGGCAACCGGCTGACGGCGGATGTGGCGCGTAATGACACCGCGTTCGCCAGCGTGGCGGCCACGCAGAACGAGCGAGCGGTGGCGACGGCGGCGGATGCGCTGGCGGCGGGCAACCCGGTGTATGAAAGCATTCTGGCCTCCGGCAGCGCCGGGCAGGCGCGGCAGGCGTTCCGCCAGCTGTCGGGGCAGATCCACGCGGATATCGCCTCGGCGCAGGTGAACGACAGCCGTTACCTGCGTGATGCGCTGAACAGCCGCCTGCGTCAGGCGGAAGGGCTGGCGACGTCGCAGGACATCAAGGCGGATGACGGCGGTGCGTGGGCGCAGTTTGTCGGGGCATGGGACCATGCGTCGGGCGACGTGAACGCCACCGGCTACCAGGCCTCGACCTACGGGGTGCTGCTGGGTCTGGATTCGGCCTACGACGACTGGCGTCTGGGTGTGGCGACCGGCTATACCCGCACCTCGCTGGACGGCGGCTACGGCTCGAATGCGGACAGCGACAACTACCACCTGGCGGTATACGGCAGCAAACAGTACGGCGATTTGGCGCTGCGTGCCGGTGGGTCTTACACCTGGCACCGGTTTGATACGGCGCGCTCGGTGAACTACGGGCTGCAGTCGGACCGCGCGACGGCGAAATACAGCGCGCGCACCGAGCAGCTGTTCGCGGAAGCGGGCTATAGCGTGCAGGGCGAATGGGTGAACCTGGAGCCGTTCGCCAATCTGGCGTACATCAACTTCCAGAACAACGGCATCAGCGAAGACGGCGGCGCAGCGGCGCTGTACGGCGACAAGCAGCACACGGACGCCACGGTGTCGACGCTGGGCCTGCGTGCGGACCATCAGTGGCAGTTGAGCCGTGAAACGGCGGTGACGCTGCGCGGCGAGGCGGGCTGGCAGCATCAGTATGGTGAACTGGAGCGCGGCACCGGGCTGAAGTTCCGCGGCGGTAATGCGGCGTTCGTCAGCAACAGCGTGCCGGTATCGCGCGACGGCCTGCTGCTGAAGGCCAGCGCAGACGTGGCGGTGAGCCAGAATGCGTCGCTGTCGCTGGGCTACGGCGGGTTGCTGTCGGACCGCCATCAGGACAACAGCGTCAACGCCGGTTTCACCTGGCGCTTCTGATCCCAGGCATATCCATCCTTAAAAACAGGGTCGCCAACGGCGATCCTGTTTTTTTCCGCAGAAAAGTTGCCCTAATCTTCTCTCCTACCGGTAAAATCCCATAAAAAAACGGCCCCCTGATGGGAGCCGGTTCAATGGGGGGTACATCTTTATTATTAGCGATAAAGGCTTTTACTCTGAACGGTGTGCCGTTGTCCTAATGCATACTGTATTTTAGAACCGGCAACCTGAACGAGTTTCCCTGGTGTCGTTATGGTTATAAGTACTGGTGTTTTATTTTTATAGTGTGTTGCTGTGTGTAGCTTTTGATACCATGTTTGACTATAAAACATGGTGTGTCAAGCAATGTTTGAGATTAATCTTGCATATGATGCTAATATTGAATGATGTTCGAACACGATAACATGTCAAAGCGACTGAAAAATTAGAAAAAATCGAAGGAAAAAATGGATAACAATCATCAAAAATTCGATTCGCAGTCGATTGCAAACCGGGTCAGAGAACTCTTTCTTCATCACGGGATCGGTAAACGTCAGCAAGCAAAGGAGCTTAGCCGTATTCTGGCGCTAAGTTTTTCCCATGCCCACCGCAAGCTGAAAGGGCAGAGCCCTTGGACGCTGGAACAGATCAACAGCGTCGCGGCGGCGCTGGACGAAACGCCGGCGGCCATTGTGGATATCAACGTGGAGAATGAGCCTCCTGCGCAAACTATTGCACGAGATGCCATCTTTTCGCCGGCCGGGATGACGATTCCTTGCGTGGCATACATCGGCAGCGAAGTCAGCGGCGGGCGTTTTTCTGAATATGTCGCGCAGCAGGAAGACGAAAAGTGGGTGATTTACCGGGCCGATGAGGCGCCGGCCGGCAGCCGCTATTGCGTGGAGCTGATCGAGATTCGTCCGACGAATGTCGACGATGAGCGGTTAAGCATCGCGGTGCTGGATGATTCGCATCAGGCGGCGGATGAACTGGCCAAATACCTGAACAGCCGCGGTTTTAACGCCGTTGCTTTTTACGATGTTCAGACGTTCAAACAGGCGCTGAGCCGCAGCCTGTTCGACGGTTACGTGGTTGACTGGCTGATCGGGCAGGAAACCTCCGAGCAATGCATCGAAGCGATTCGCGCCTCCGATAACCCGGATGCGCCGGTATTGGTATTGACCGGCCAACTGGGCACCGGGCTGCGCGAGTCAGAAATCGCCAAGGCGATGCGCGATTATGACGTGCTTGGCCCGTATGAAAAACCGGTGCGGCTGCATGTGATTGAAGCCGCGCTGCAGCGCTGTTTTAACCTTTAAGGAACAGGGCGGACAGTGCGGTGGACAGCGCTTCCAGCCGCACGGGTTTTATCAGGTAATCATCAAACAGCGCACGTTGCTCCAGCGTCAGCAGCTCCGGCGTCTGGGCGCTGATGCCGATAATCGGAATATGGCGGTTGGGGCCGCGTTGGCCGCGCAGCTTTTTCGCCAGCGCCGCGCCGTCGATACCCGGCATTTGTAAATCCAGCAACAGCACATCGTAAGGCCGGCGCAGCAGCTTTTGCAGCGCGCGCTCTGATGAATCGCACAGCTCGTGCTGATAGCCCAGTTTATCCAGCAGGGCGGCGAAGGCTTCTCCCACCGATCTGTTGTCGTCCACTACCAGCACCTGCTGTTCTTTCATCGCCATATCGGACAGCGCCTGCGGCTGCGCCTCTTCTTCCGTCTGATCTTCGCTGACTTCCACCGGAATGCTGACGATAAAGGTGCTGCCTTTTCCCTGTTCGCTGTAAACGGTAACGGTGCCCTGCAGCAGCGCGACCAGGCCGCGTACGATCGCCAGCCCCATGCCGACGCCGCCGTACTGTTTGGTATTCGACTGATCCAACTGGGTAAACGGCTGGAATATCTGCCCCAGCTTTTCCTCTTCCATCCCGATACCGGTATCGGTCACTTCCAACATCAGCGCATTGCCGCCGGTTTGGCGACGCAGGCAGCCGTGCACGGTGATGGTGCCGCTTTCGGTGTATTTGAAGGCGTTGGTCAGCAGATTGACCAGAATCTGGCGGATGCGCAGCGGATCGGAATACATTTGCGCGTGGCTGAAGTCGACCTCGCACAACAATGTGATCTGCTCTTTGCTCATCAGCATGCCGACTTCATCGGTGGTTTGCTGAATCAGTTGCTCAGCATTGAACGGCATAATGCGCAGTTCCATCATACCGCTGTCCAGATGCGCGTAGTCGGTCAAATCCTTCATCTGGGTTTCAATCTGCTGTGCGGCGGTTTCCAGCCGCTGGAAGGTATCAACGTGCTCGGTGGACACATTGGTATTCATCAATACGTCAATGGCGGACATAATGCTCTGCAGCGAGGTACGCAGTTCATGGCCGATAGCGCCGAGGAAGGCGTTTTTCGAGTGCGTGGCCTTTTCCGCCTCGATGGCCTTGGCCTGCTGCTGAATGGTAATACGCTGCTGGCGCAGGACTATCAGCGTAATGGCGACCAGCGCAATCACCGAGAACATGATGATCACCAGGCCGTAGAAAATAATATGGCGCTTCTCAATATAGTCGTTGTAGGCGACGGTGCGCTGCTTCACTTCCGCATGGTCGGCCAGGTTGGCCATCTCGACCGCAAACGGCTTCATCTGCTGCATGGACTGGGTAATTTCCTGCAGGTTCGGCGGAGAGGCGCTGATCAGATGGTCGAGCTGATTCATTTGCGCCACCATCTGCTTAATCACCTCGGGATAGCCGGCTTCGCGGTACAGCGGCTGGGTGGATTCCGATACGGTCTCCAGCACGTAAAAGCGCGAATAGAGAATTTCGAACCTGAGCCTTAACGCGTCGATATCCACCTTGGGCGCATTCTTCAGCTGTTCCACATAGGTTTCGAACTCCGCCAGCTTGATGGAGAACTTCGCGATCGACCACGAGTAGTTTTCCTGCGTACCGGCGATGGCGTACAACCCCTTTTTCGACAGCGTGGCGCTGTAGTAATACAGGGTGATGGTGGAAGCCACAATGAACAGGGCGGCGAAAATGGCCGGAATCGCCAGCCGGCTGCCGTTCTTGAACTGGGTCAGCTTCATTTAATCACGATCCTGTTGACCTGCCAGATAAAGCGCGAGTTATACAGCGGCGAATTTAACTCCGGGCCGCTTTCATCGCGTGGATAAACCAGAAACAGCGGGCCGAAGTTGCGGATCTTCAACATTTCCCCGTCCATTTTATAGGCCAGGATAATGTTGTATTTCTCCACGTCGGACAGCGGAATATCGATGTAATAGTCGTTCAGCGCATGCATCGACAGCGTCTGCCCCTTGGCGCCCACTTTTTTCAGGATGTCCGCAACCGCTACTCCGTCGAATTTACGCCGCGGCGTCCACGAGGTGGAGGTGGAAATCGAGTTGACCGGCATGGCGAACAGATCCTGGTCGCTAAACACATAGCGTTTGTTGGCCGTATCGGTGAAATGGCTGATATTGCCAGAAACTTCCAGAGTAAAACTTAACGCGGAGGTTTGGGTGGCGATCAGGGCGAAGAGCGCCAGGGTAAGGGTTCTGATCAGGGTCGACAGCATCGGGAATTTCTCCGCAATGAAAGGCAAGGGGCCAAGAGATAAATTTAGCAGGCTAAACAGTGACAGAAAACCGCGAATTATTCAGGCGGCTGATGCAGAGGCAGCCCGGGCCGGCAAATCTTCCCGTTAACCGGGAATAGCACGTGGCGATTGAGACAAGAATATCACATGTTCCCGGCATTTCGATGCGTAGTCGTGGTGTTTAGCGCGGATTACGCCGCAGAACGTCTGGCAGGCCAGCGGTACGACGGGCGGCTGTAATGACGGCAGCGCTGGCGGAATCGCTGTGCTACCGCCGGTTTGCGCGGTATGAAAACTTTACGCATTGGAAAGTATCGCACGCGGGCGGGCAGGCGGCCGGGACAAAAAAAGCCGGTTGCGATGGGCAACCGGCCTTGATGCAGGGCTAAACCGCAGGGGCTTAGCGCATGGTGACGAACTCTTCCGCCGCCGTTGGGTGGATGGCCACCGTATTGTCGAAGTCCTGCTTGGTGGCGCCCATCTTCACGGCGACCGCAAAGCCCTGCAGGATCTCGTCCATACCGAAGCCGATGCCGTGCACGCCGACGATCTTCTCATTCTCGCCCACGCAGACCAACTTCATACGGCAAGGCTGGCGGTGCTGGGTCACGGCGCTGTACATGGCGGTAAAGGAGGATTTGTACACCTTCACGCTGTCTTCGCCATATTTTTCCTTCGCTTCCGGCTCGCTCAGGCCGATGGTGCCGATCGGCGGGTGGCTGAACACCACGGTCGGGATATTGCTGTAGTCCAGGTGCTCGTTCGGCTTGTTGTTGAACAGGCGCTCGGACAGGCGGCGGCCGGCGGCCACGGCGACCGGCGTCAGTTCAACCGCGCCGGTGTTGTCGCCGACGGCGTAGATGCCCGGTACGTTGGTGTTCTGGAACTGGTCGACGTTGATGTAGCCCCGGTCATTGGTCTGCACGCCGGTCACGGCCAGGTTCAGGTTATCGGTCGCCGGTTCGCGGCCGATCGCCCAGACCAGGCTGTCGACGGTAAATTCGCTGCCGTTTTCCAGCTGCAGGGTCAGGCTGCCGTCGGCATTTTTCACTACCGCTTTTGGCACCGATTCGGTGTGCAGGCTTGGCCCTTCGGTGTTCATCACTTCCACCAGCGTCTCGACGATCAGCGGATCGAAGCTGCGCAGCGGCGCGTGCTTACGCACGAACAGGTGAGTTTCCGCGCCCAACGCGTTCATCACGCCGGCGATCTCAACGGCGATATAGCCGGCGCCCACCACGGCGACGCGTTTTGGCATCTCGTCGAGGTCGAAGAAGCCGTCGGAGTCGATACCGTATTCCGCGCCCGGAATGTCAGGGTGGCTCGGGCGGCCGCCGGTGGCGATCAGAATATGGTCGGCGGTGATTTGCTCGCCGTTGACTTCCACGGTATGCGCGTCGATAAAGCGGGCGAAGCCCTTGATCACGTCGACCTTGTTTTTGCCCAGCACGTTGTCGTACGAGTTGTGGATACGGTCGATATAGGCGGTACGGTTGGCGACCAGCTTTTTCCAGTCAAACGCGTTGACCGTGGTGTCAAAGCCGTAGTCCGGGCCGTACTGGTGAATCGCCTCGGCGATCTGCGCCGCATGCCACATCACTTTTTTCGGTACACAACCCACGTTGACGCAGGTGCCGCCAAGTTCTTTGGCCTCAATCAGCGCACATTTCTGGCCATACATGGCTGCCCGGTTGATCGATGCGATACCGCCGCTGCCGCCGCCAATTGCTAGATAATCGTAATGTTTCGTCATCTGGGTTTTCCATGAGTTGTGTAAATTGAAGAGGATAGAGTTTAACGCCTGAGGTGGGTTTGTCGCAAAGATTGCGTCGATGGCTGTGATAGGCGTGGACGCAGGCGCGGCGTGCGCGCCTGCGGCGACCGGTTACTCCGGCACCACCCAATTGGCCAGATGGTGGCCGATGCCGGACGGCACCAGCGTTTTGTGCAGCCACGGCAGCACGTTCTGCATCTGCTGCTCCAGCTTCCACGGCGGGTTGATCACAATCATGCCGGAGGCGGTCATGCCGCGCTGATCGCTGTCCGGTTTCACCGCCAGCTCGATTTGCAGAATGCGGCGGATGCCGGTGGCCTCCAACTCTTTCAGCAGGCGTTTGATCTGCTGGCGCAGCACCACCGGATACCACAGCGCATAGGTGCCGGTAGCGAAGCGTTTATAGCCTTCCTGGATGCCTTTCACCACGTCCTGATAGTCGGTTTTCATTTCATACGGTGGGTCCATCAGGATCAGACCACGGCGCGACGGCGGCGGCAGCTGCGATTTCAGCTGCTGATAGCCGTCTGCGCGCTGCACCTTGGCGCGTTCGTCTTTCTGGAATTCGCCGCGCAGCAGCGGGAAATCGCTCGGGTGCAGCTCGGTCAGGTGGATCTTGTCCTGCGGGCGCAGCAGCTGACGGGCGATCAGCGGCGATCCCGGATAATAACGCAGCGATCCGCTGCGGTTCAGGTGCTGCACCACGCCCATATAGGCCTCCAGCTCTGCCGGCAGATCGTCGCGTTGCCACAGCAGGCCGATGCCTTCCAGATATTCACCGGTGCGTTCGGCGTGTTCGCCGCTCAGCTGATAGCGCCCCGCGCCGGAGTGGGTATCCAAATACAGGAACGGTTTCTCTTTTTCTTTCAGCGACTCAATGATCAGGCTCTGAACGGTGTGCTTCAGCACGTCGGCGTGGTTGCCGGCGTGAAAACTGTGGCGGTAACTTAGCATGGCGTTTGGTAATTCCTTGTGCTCCGTCTGCGGAGCGTGCTCGATAAGGCAGTCATCTGCACACAGTATAAACTGTTCGCAGGGGAAAAAGTGAAATGCATTGTCAGCCAATGAGGGAAGCCAGGAATGACGAGTAAACAGAACATATTGGAGCAATATCCCGACGCATTGCGCTGGGCGTTCGGCGACAGCCCGCAGCTGGCGGATGAACTGCTGCAGCTGGTAATCGTGGGAGAGAAAACGGCAACCTGCAGTTCTTACGTTGCCTACCGGCAGGAGAAAGCGCCGCTGGTCGGCGACTACAGCGTGATTCTGGACGGCAGGGGCGAGGCGCGCTGCGTGATCCGCACGCGTTCGCTTTTGCTGATCCGTTACTGCGACGTCAGCGCCGAGCTGGCAGCAAAAGAGGGAGAGGGCGATAAAAGCCTGGCCTGCTGGCGCCGGGGGCATCAGGCGTTTTTCACCCGTGAAGGCACCTTTGCGCCGGATATGTGGCTGGTGTTTGAGGAGTTTGAACGGGTGGCGATCCTTGAGGGGGAATGAACAAGGCTGTCAAACGGCGTCTGCCCCATTTTTCTGATTGAGCGCTGGCGAATACAACGCTCACAGTTAAGTGGGGGTGAGAAACAGATGTTATGGTAAGTGAGACTGATACGCGATAATGCAAAAAGGAGAGGTTGTGCGCACAGCGATGAAGGAAAAGATCGTCAGGGTATGTGAAGAAAAAATTATGGCCAAAGGCAGTCATGTAGGGCTGTCATTCTATGCTTTTTTCGCTAACAAGAATGATGATCCGGAGTTGTTGATGGAGGTTGCACATTGGTGGATCATGGAGATGAAGCTGGATCATTTTGAGAAAGCTGAAAAGATAAAATCGATAGTTTCAGCCATGTAAGCAGCCGCCCAGGCTGACATTTTCCGTCAGCCTATCGACGGCAAATGTATTAGCGTTTTGTCGCTTTAAACTCGAACGTGGCGATGATGTGTATGACCGCAAATGCTAATGCGGAGTAGCGCAATAGCCAATTATCGCTTATCCATTGGGCGGAATCTGTAATAAATAAAGCTTTGCCATTGGCAAATATTATGAATTGCCAGGTGGCCAATACCCAGCCCACTATCATGAGTATCGTTGCGGGTAATCTGTTGTCCGTGGGTCTGTACTTCAGCTTTATGCCAAGAAAAAACAAGGCGACTAATGCCGAAATAGTAGAGTAAAGCCACATCATGTACTCCCCCGCTCCCTGTTAATCCCAGTCTATACTTTTCACCGACGAACGTACTCATTCCAACGCGTGATAAGCGGGGAAATATCAGCACAATAAGGGATATCCTGACTATTGAAGTAAAAAAACAGGGCACCATCCTAATTACGGGTAATCCTTACCGATTGTTGTTGTGTCGCCAGTACAGAAAAAGGGATAAATACGCGGCTCAATGACTATCTCCGACTGAGACACCATTGATTTTCCTGCCGTCTGGCACCATGTTAATCCTTACACACGCATTTTCAGGCCGGCCAGGCGTGGCCGGCCCCAACGATAATCAGGACTGCCCTATGACAAATCCGTTGCTGACACCGTTTTCCCTGCCGCCGTTCTCCGCTATCCGTCCGGAAGATATTGTGCCGGCGGTGCAATCCGCACTGGCCGATTGCCGCGCTGAAGTTGAGCGGGTGGTGGCGCAGCCGGGGCCGTTCACCTGGGACAACCTGGTGCAACCGCTGGCGGAAGTGGACGATCGCCTGTCGCGCATCTGGTCGCCGATCGGCCATCTGAACTCGGTGAAAAACAGTCCGGAGCTGCGTGAAGCTTACGAACAGGCGCTGCCGCTGCTGTCTGAGTACGGCACCTGGGTCGGCCAGCACGAAGGGCTGTATCAGGCCTATCGCAACCTGAAAGAGGGCGACGGCTTTGCGCAGCTGAGCGTACCGCAGCGTAAAGCGGTGGAAAACGCGCTGCGCGACTTTGAGCTGTCAGGCATCGGCCTGCCGGCGGAAAAACAGCAGCGCTACGGTGAAATCGTCGCGCGCCTGTCCGAGCTGGGCTCGACCTACAGCAACAACGTGCTCGACGCCACCATGGGCTGGAGCAAGCTGATTACCGATGAAACCGAATTAAGCGGCCTGCCGGAAAGCGCGCTGGCGCAGGCGCAGGCGATGGCGCAGGCCAAAGAGCAACAGGGCTGGCTGCTGACGCTGGACATGCCGAGCTACCTGCCGGTAATGACCTATGCCGACAGCCAGGCGCTGCGTGAAGAGATGTACCGCGCCTTTACCACCCGCGCCTCCGATCAGGGGCCGAACGCCGGGAAATGGGATAACAGCGCGGTGATGGCGGAAACGCTGGCGCTGCGCCATGAGCTGGCGCAGCTGCTGGGCTTTGACACCTACGCCGATAAATCGCTGGCGACCAAAATGGCGGAAAACCCGCAGCAGGTGATCGACTTCCTGAGCGATCTTGCCAAGCGCGCCCGCCCGCAGGCGGAGCAGGAGCTGGCGCAGCTGCGCGCCTTCGCCAAACAGCACTACGGCGTCGATGAACTGCAGGCCTGGGACATCACCTACTACGGCGAAAAACAGAAACAGCACCTGTTCTCCATCAGCGATGAGCAGCTGCGTCCTTACTTCCCGGAGCAACGCGTGGTGGACGGGCTGTTCGAGGTGGTGAAGCGTATCTACGGCATCACCGCCAAAGAGCGTCAGGGCGTTGATACCTGGCATCCGGAAGTGCGTTTCTTTGACCTGTTTGACGCCGACGGCTCGCTGCGCGGCAGCTTCTATCTGGATCTGTATGCGCGCGAGCACAAGCGCGGCGGCGCCTGGATGGATGACTGCGTCGGCAAACTGCGTAAGGCGGACGGCGAGCTGCAAAAGCCGGTCGCCTACCTGACCTGTAACTTCAACCGTCCGCTGGGCGACAAGCCGGCGCTGTTTACCCATAACGAAGTGACCACGCTGTTCCATGAGTTCGGCCACGGCCTGCACCATATGCTGACGGAGATCGACACCGCCGGCGTCGCCGGCATCAACGGGGTGCCGTGGGATGCGGTCGAGCTGCCGAGCCAGTTTATGGAAAACTGGTGCTGGGAGCCGGAAGCGCTGGCGTTTATCTCCGGCCACTATGAAACCGGCGAGCCGCTGCCGAAAGCGCTGCTCGACAAGCTGCTGGAAGCCAAAAACTACCAGGCGGCGCTGTTTATCCTGCGCCAGCTGGAGTTCGGCCTGTTCGACTTCCGTATGCACTACGAATATGACCCGGCAACCGGCGCGCAGATCCTGCCGCTGCTGGCCGAAGTGAAGAAAATGGTCGCCGTGGTGCCGTCGCCGAGCTGGGGCCGCTTCCCACATGCCTTCAGCCATATCTTTGCCGGCGGCTATGCGGCGGGCTACTACAGTTATCTGTGGGCGGAAGTGCTGTCGGCGGATGCCTATTCGCGCTTCGAGGAAGAGGGGATCTTCAACGCCGAAACCGGCAGCGCCTTCCTGGATAACATCCTGTCGCGCGGCGGTTCGGAAGAGCCGATGGAACTGTTCAAGCGCTTCCGTGGCCGCGAGCCGCAGCTGGATGCTATGCTGCGCCATTACGGCATTAAAGGATAACCAGACACGTGAGCGTGTGTTTATTGTGTGAAGCAGGCGCCGATCCCGGCGCCTTGTCTGTTTTGGCCGAGCGTTGGCAGCTGACCTCGGACGACGAGGCGCAGATGGCGCTGGTGCTGACTCCGGAACGGCTGGAGTTGCGCAAGCGCGACGAGCCGAAACTGGGGGCGATCTACGTGGACTTTGTCTCCGGCCCGATGGCGCACCGTCGCCGCTTCGGCGGCGGGCGCGGCGAGGCGGTGGCCAAGGCGGTCGGCATCAAGGGCAGCTACCTGCCGAGCGTGGTGGACGCCACCGCCGGGCTGGGGCGCGACGCCTTTGTACTGGCGGCGCTCGGCTGCCGGGTGCGGATGCTGGAGCGCAATCCGGTGGTGGCGGCACTGCTGGATGACGGCCTGCAGCGCGGCTATCAGGATGCGGAAATCGGCCCGTGGCTGCGGGAGCGGCTGACGCTGCTGCATGCCTCCAGCCTGACGGCGTTGTCCGATCTCAGCCCGCGGCCGGAAGTGGTGTATCTCGATCCGATGTACCCGCACAAGCAGAAGAGCGCGTTGGTGAAAAAAGAGATGCGGGTGTTTCAGTCGCTGGTGGGCAGCGATGATGACGCTGACGGCCTGCTGGAGCCGGCGCGGCGTCTGGCGACCAAACGCATTGTGGTGAAACGCCCCGACTACGCGCCGCCGCTGGCGGCGGTGCCGGCGCATGCTGCGACGGTAACTAAAAACCACCGTTTCGATATCTATATGCCGCTGTAGCGGTTTTTGCCGTCAGTAAACGGCCCGGTGAACCGGGCCTTTCCTACTCGATCTACCTCTCATTTCTTTGCATCAATCTGAAAACCTGCTGGAAAAAGCACAAACCCGATCGCATGCTGCCAGCTAATGTCATCCCACTCGCAGTAAATGGAATTATGAAAAAGACGCTCCTTTCCCTGTTGCTTTGCCTGGGCAGCACCGCGATGGCCGCCGAGCCGGTCAATATCACCATTCTGGGCACCTCCGATCTGCACGGCACCTTTGTGCCCTGGGACTACGCCACCGACAGCGAAAACCTGGCCGGCAGCCTGAGCCAAATCGCCACCCAGGTGCGCAACGTGCGTGCGCAGCAGCCGAACGTGATTCTGGTGGATGCAGGCGACACCATTCAGGGCAATTTTGTCGAAACGTTTAAGAACGACAAAACCAGCCCGATGATCCTGGGTTTTAACGCGCTGGACTATGACGTCTGGGTAATGGGCAACCATGAATTTGATTTCGGCCTGCAGCCGCTGTCCACCTCGCTTAACCAGTTCAAAGGCACGGCGCTGGCAGGCAATATCCTGTGGGACAGCGGCAAGCCCTATTTACCGGCCTACAAGATCGTTGAGCGGCAGGGGGTGAAGATCGGCATTATCGGCATGGATACGCCGATGACCGCCGAGTTTGCCAAGGGTACCGATCGCCTTAAGGGGGTGAATTTTACCGATCCGGTACAGGCGGTAAAACAGGTGATCCAACAGATCCAGGGTGAGGTTGACGCCATGGTGTTGGTGGCGCACATGGGCATCGATAATGAAAACCAGCGGCCGGGCACCGGCGTGGGTGATATTGCGCGCGCCAATCCGGAACTGGCGGCGATCGTCGCCGGGCATATGCATGTGAAGGTCGATAAGGCGGTGATCAACGGCGTGATCGTGACCGAACCGGATAAATATGGCCGCGCGCTGTCGCGGATCGATCTGCAGTTTGAACGGCATAACGGCAAGTTTGTGCTGATCAATAAAGACAGCTACACCTATCCTATTCAGGGCACGGCGTCAGACGAACAGCTGGAAGCTATCTATCAGCCGTACCACAAGATCCTGCGCGCCAACGCCAACCGGCCGATCGCCCAGCTGACGGGGCAGGATCTGGTGCCGCCGGACGCGGTCAAGGGCATTCCGCAGGTGCACGTGCAGGATACCGGCATCAGCAAGCTGTATCAGGAGGCCAGCCGTTACTATGCGCCGCAGGCTGAGGTGATTGCGCTGCAGATTGATAACGACCGGCCGAAACTGAACGTCGGCACCATCGCCGCCAAAGATATCGCCTTCAACTATCAATATGCCGGCGGTGAAATCACCGTCTACCAGATGACCGGCAAAGAGCTGAAGAAATATATGGAATGGTCCGCCGGCTATTTCAACCAGCTGCACAACGGCGATGTCACCTACAGCTTTAACCCGCAGCGCCGGGCGTCCAAGTATTCCACCAATGATTTCTTTGACGGCGTGACCTACAAGATAGATCTGCGTCAGCCGGCGGGGCAGCGCATTGTCGACCTGAAAATGGCCGACGGCACGCCGGTGACCGACAGTACGCCGATTCGTCTGGGGATGAACAGCTACCGCATGGGGCACCTGACGCAGCAGGGCGGTGCGCTGGAGGGTATGCGCTTCCCGGTGCTGTCGGACAGCAAGCAGGAGTACGGCGAGGAGGCGGGGACGATCCGTAATCTCACCATCCGCTATCTGACCGAAGTGAAAAAAGGGCGGTATCAGGGGCAAGCGGTGCAGCGCTGGCAGCTTCTTGGGCTGAATGGCTACGAAAAGCAGCGTAAAATCGTCGAAAAACTGCTGAATGACGGCAGGATCAGCGTGCCGACCACGGCGGACGGGCGTTACAGCAATGTGGCGTCGATTAACGTGAAAGGGCTGACGTTCAGCGACACGCAGGCGCGTTTACGCAAAGAGGCCGAGCTGAAAGCGCAACTGAAGACGGCCGGCGATCCGGCGCTGCAAAAACAGCTGCAGGACCAGCTGGTGATTATTGCCGCGCTGAATCAGGCCTGACGCGGGGTAAAAAAATGCCGGCGGTAGCGCCGGCATCAATGAGCGGGATGTTACGTTACAGCACCCCTTGCGCCAGTATCGCCTCCGCCACTTTGACAAAGCCGGCGATATTCGCGCCGCGCACGTAATGGGTCTGTTTGCCTTCGCCGCCATACTCCACGCAGGCGTGATGAATATCCGCCATGATGTGCTGCAGGCGTATGTCGACTTTTTCCGCCCGCCAGCCGAGGCGTGCGGCGTTTTGCGCCATCTCCAGCCCGGAGGTGGCGACGCCGCCGGCATTGGCCGCCTTGCCCGGCGCGAACAGCACGCCGGCGTCCAGGAAGGCGTCGGTGGCCTGAATGGTGGTCGGCATATTGGCGCCCTCGGCGACCGCTTGCACGCCGTTATGGATCAGCATCTTGGCGGCGCTCAGGTCCAGTTCGTTCTGGGTGGCGCACGGCAGCGCGATATCTACCGGGACGCTCCACGGCTGCTCGCCGGGCAGATAGGTCAGGCCGCGTTCGCGGGCGTAGTCCTCCACCCGGCCGTAACGCTGGTTCTTGATTTCCGCCAGATGCGCCAGCTTCTCGGTGGTAAAGCCGGCGTCGTCCACCACGGTGCCGCCGGAGTCGGAGGCGGTCACTACACGGGCGCCGAAGGCCAGCGCCTTCTCGATGGTGTACTGCGCCACGTTGCCGGAGCCGGATACCGCAACGCGCATCCCCTCAAAGCTCAGCCCGTGGCGTTTCAGCATTGCATCGGTGAAGTACACCAGACCGTAACCGGTGGCCTCCGGCCGGATCAGGCTGCCGCCGAAGGAAAGCCCCTTGCCGGTAAACACGCAGGCGGTGTTGTTGGACAGCTTTTTCATCATGCCGGTCATAAAGCCGACTTCGCGTCCGCCAACGCCAATGTCACCGGCCGGTACGTCGGTATCCGGCCCCAGGTGACGGTATAGCTCGCTCATCAGCGCCTGGCAGAAACGCATGATCTCGCCCTGACTTTTGCCTTTGGGGTCGAAGTCCGATCCCCCTTTGCCGCCGCCCATCGGCAGCGTGGTCAGTGCGTTCTTGAAGGTCTGTTCAAAGCCGAGGAACTTCAGAATCGACAGGTTCACCGACGGATGAAAACGCATGCCGCCCTTGTACGGCCCGATGGCCGAGTTGAACTGCACGCGCCAGGCGCGGTTGACCTGCACGCGGCCGGCGTCGTCCATCCAGCTGACGCGGAACTGAATCACGCGTTCCGGTTCGACCAGGCGTTCCAGCAGTGCATATTCCCGATAACGCGGGTTGCGTTCGATAAACGGCCACAGCGAAGTAAACACTTCGCGTACCGCCTGCAGATATTCGTCCTGATAAGGGTTTTGCTGCTGTAATGCGGCAAGAAAGGATTCGAGCGATGCGCCCTGTTCCATAGATAGCTCCTTCTAAATTAATGCCCCCGGTTATTGCTATTGATTTAACGTCATGGGGGAAGATGTTGTGTCTGACTTGACTATATCACCGGGTGGCGCTTGTTTATCAAGCGATTAATTCCTGTAGAAACGAAAAAGCCCACAATTTGTGGGCTTTTTGACCGGTGTGAGGCGTTGAGCTTAGGCGTCTTCATCCTCTTCATCGCGCAACGGCACAATCAGCATATCGATATGTACGGTATTGATCAGCTGGCGGGCGGAAGACATCAGCTTGCTCCAGAAGTCCTGATGGTGGCCGCACAGCACCAGATCCATATCGTATTTCTTGATGGCGTCCACCAGCACCTGCGCCAGATCGCCGCTGCCGCTCAGGGTTTCGGTGATGGGGTAGCCGGCGTTTTGTGACAGCTCGGTCAGCGCATTGTGGGTTTCTTCGGAGATGCGCTTTTGCATATCGCCCAGATTAACGTCGATCAGGCCGGTATACAGATCGGAATAGTTAACATCGACGTGGATCAAGGAGACTTTGGCATTGTACGGCCGCGCCATGGAAACTGCTTTTTCGACCAGAATTTTACTTTCCGGGGAGAGGTCTACCGCGATAAGAATGTGTTTGTAAGCCATGAGAATACTCCTTCCATATAATGCCGATTAAAGGGTAGCAGGCATTCCGCGCGCCAGCCTGGCGCCGTTGTTTTCTCCGCCATGGTTTGGCGTCTGCCTGCATCATATCATTACGCTAACGCAATGATATGTCGGGCCGATCACAGCGCAATGCTTCACTCAGTCTTGCTATTTTCACCCTGTTAGTTTTACACCTATCGGGCTAAAAATCCTATTTATTCAGGGGGTATTTCGCCCTTGAGCGTTTGAATTATAAGCGTTCTTAGAGCAAGTATAGTCCCGAATGGCGTTTTGAGCGTCGGCGAGCATGGCCGGCGGTGGCGGGTAACGCGCCGGCCGCGCTAAATTTTCCCTGTCTGTCCGGCTACGTTTACGTTTCGTTATCCTACAATAATGTTATAGGCCTCACCCTTCCTCTGTGCGCCGTACCTTGTCTCAATATGCGTTTGCGTATCGATGGGGCGTCGCCGATGGAGGGCGATGCCTGAGCGGTATCACTATCGGTCATCAGTCGTATTGGATATGAAGTAGGGTCGTTGGCTCCGGCGGGTTGCCGTGGATCGCAACGCCTTGAGGGGGAATCATGATCAGTACCGTCGCGCTGTTCTGGGCTTTGTGTGTGGTATGTGTGGTAAACATGGTGCGCTATTACTCTTCCCTGCGCGCGCTGCTGGTGGTGCTGCGCGGTTGCGACCCCTTGTTGTACCAGTATGTTGACGGCGGCGGTTTCTTTACCGCCCATGGCCAGCCGAGCAAGCAGCTGCGCCTGGTGCGCTATATCTATGCGCAGCGCTATAGCGATCATCACGACCCGGAGTTTATCCGCCGCTGCGAGCGGGTGCGCCGGCAGTTTATGCTGACCTCCGCCCTGTGCGGGCTGGTGGTGATCAGCCTGATCGCCATGGCTATCTGGTACTGATGCCAATAAAAAAGGCGGCCCTGAGGCCGCCTTGTATTCTGGGTTCGCTGACTCAGATCAGCTTCAGCGCCAGCCAGTACAGAGAACCGGACAGCAGAATCGAAATCGGCAGGGTTAACACCCAGGCCAGAGCGATGCTCTTCACGGTTTTGCTCTGCACGCCGCCGCCATCCACGATCATGGTCCCGGCTACCGCCGAGGAGAGCACGTGGGTGGTGGAAACCGGCATGCCGGTGTAGCTGGCGACGCCGATCGACAGCGCGGCGGTCATCTGAGCCGATACGCCTTGCGCGTAGGTCATGCCCTTCTTACCGATTTTCTCGCCGATGGTGGTCGCGACGCGTTTCCAGCCCACCATGGTGCCGAGAGACAGCGCCAGCGCAACGGCGACAATGATCCACAGCGGCGCATATTCCACGGTCTGCAGCAGATCCTGACGCAGGTTGTTCAGGAAGCGTTTGTCTTCCGCTGAGGTTTCCGGCAGCTTGGCGACCTTATCTGCGGTATCCGTCACGCACATCAGCAGGCGACGCAGCTGGCTGCGTTGCTCCACGTTCAGCTGGTCATAACTTTGCAGGTCTTTCAGCAGGCCGGACGCATGGTTGATGGCCGGCATGGCGCGTGACGTGTCGCAGTGGAACTCTTGCGGCGCGTTGCTGGCCGGCGTTTCTTCCGGCGTCGGCACCAGCGGCGTGATGGCGACGACATGCGCCAGCGACGCCTGATGCTGCTGGTAATACTGCTGCAGATGGCTGACGGCATCACGGGTACGGGTGATGTCATAGCCGGTTGCATTCATATTGAGCACAAAGCCGGCCGGCGCTACGCCGATCAGCACCAGCATGATCAAACCGATGCCTTTCTGACCGTCATTGGCGCCGTGTGAGAAGCTTACGCCGACGGCGGACAGAATCAGCGCGATACGCGTCCAGAACGGCGGCTTGCGCTTACCGTCAACTTTTTCGCGTTCGGCCGGCGTCATATGAATACGCTTGCGTTTTTTGGTTCCGCTCCAGTAACGGCGCAGCATAAACACCATCAGCCCGGCGACCATCATCCCCACCAGCGGGGAGAAGATCAATGACAGGAAAATACTGATCATTTTCGGGACGTTAAGTGCATCCACCATGGAGGTGTTGGTAACCAGAGCGTTGGTTAGGCCGACACCGATAATGGCGCCAATCAACGTATGGGAGCTGGAGGCCGGCAGACCGAAATACCAGGTGCCGAGGTTCCAGACGATTGCCGCCAATAGCATGGAGAACACCATGGCTAATCCGTGCGCGGAACTGACGTTCAGCAACAGATCGGTTGGCAGCAGGTGGACAATGGCGTAGGCAACACTCAAACCGCCGAGTATTACGCCAAGGAAGTTAAACACGCCCGCCATTACGACCGCAAGTTGCGAGCGCATAGCACGGGTATAGATCACGGTAGCAACCGCATTGGCCGTATCATGAAAGCCGTTGATGGCTTCGTACATCAATACGAACAGCAGTGCGAGTATTAACATCAGGCCGGTATGGAAATCCAGGCCAGCGAACAAATGCAACATAAGCGTTACGCCAGGTTTGTGGACATGAACGCCGCGCATTATCCGTGACAACAGGGGGCGGGGAAAAGAAAAATATGACGTTTTTTTGATTTCATTGTGCCCGAACAGGCACTATCTCTGTGCAAATCAAATAAATATCATGATGTTACATGGATTTACCGATTATAACATTTTCTTACGACGGCGCTGGCGCAGGTCGTAATTTACACATAACTACGATGAATTTAGCGGTGAGTGGCGGCGAAATAGCGTAAAATGGCGCGCTTTTGTCGTGATTGTGGTTTAACTCAGAGAGGCTCAGGTGGAACAGTTTGATGTAGTCGTTATCGGCGCGGGCGCGGCGGGAATGTTTTGTGCGGCGCAGGCAGGGCAGCAGGGTTGCCGGGTGCTGCTACTCGACAACGGCAAAAAGCCAGGGCGTAAAATTCTGATGTCGGGCGGCGGACGCTGTAACTTCACCAATATGTACGCCGAACCGGCGGCCTACCTGTCCAATAATCCCCATTTCTGCAAATCCGCGCTGGCGCGCTACACCCAGTGGGACTTTATCGACCTGATTAACCGCTACGGTGTGGCTTACCATGAGAAAACTCTGGGTCAGCTGTTTTGCGACGACTCGGCGCAGCAGGTGGTCGATCTGCTGGTGAAAGAGTGTGAGCTGGGCCAGGTCACGCTACGCCTGCGCAGTGAAGTGCTGCAGGTGGAAAAACACGACGACGGCTTTGAACTGACGCTGAATGGCGAGAAAGTAAGCGCACGCTCACTTGTGGTGGCCAGCGGCGGACTTTCCATGCCGGGGCTGGGCGCGTCACCGTTCGGCTATAAGCTGGCTGAACAGTTTGGTCTTAATGTGTTGCCTACCCGCGCCGGGCTGGTGCCTTTTACCCTGCATAAACCGCTGCTGGAGCAATCACAGACGTTGTCCGGCGTCTCGGTGCCGGCCAGCGTAACGGCGGCAGACGGTACGCTGTTCCGGGAAGCCATCCTGTTTACCCATCGCGGCCTGTCCGGCCCGGCGGTGCTGCAGATTTCCAGCTATTGGCAGCCTGGTGAGTATGTGAGTGTTAACTTACTTCCTGACCTCGATCTGGCGGGCTTCCTGGATCAGCAGCGCCAGGCTCACCCTAACCAGAGCCTGAAAAATACGCTGGCGCTGCAGCTGCCGAAACGTCTGGTTGAGTTTTTGCAAACGCTGGGACAGTTGCCGGAAGCGACCCTGAAGCAACTGACCCCGGCTCAGCAGGCCGAGCTGGTGGATAGCCTGCAGCAATGGCGGGTGCAACCCAATGGCACGGAAGGTTACCGCACGGCAGAAGTGACGCTGGGCGGTGTCGATACCCGCGAGCTGTCGTCCAAGACCATGGAGGCGCGTAAGGTGCCAGGGCTGTACTTTATCGGCGAAGTGGTGGACGTGACCGGGTGGCTGGGCGGTTACAATTTCCAGTGGGCATGGAGCTCCGCCTGGGCCTGTGCGCAAGCGCTGGCGGCTATTCCCCGTTAAATGGAGTGTGGCGGCGACGCCTGTTGAGCCATCAGCGCCACTACCCAATCAATAAATACGCGCAGTTTGGCGCTGACGTGCCGGTTGGGGCGAAAGGCGATATAGAGCGGCATCGGTTCAAACCGCCAGTCGGTAAACAGCGGGGTCAGTTCGCCACGGGCCAGCGAGGGGGCGGCCATATAATCGGGCAGCCACAGGATGCCCAGCCCCGCCAGGCCGGCGGTCAGATAGGCATTGCCGTCATCAACGGCGAGGATATAGCGCCCGTGAACCTTCACCTGTTCCTCACCGCGGCGCATGGCGTAGGGCAGCGGCTTGCCGCTGCGCGCCCAGAGAAACCCCACGATGCGGTGATGGCTATCTTCCAGTTCGCGCGGATGCGCGGGCACGCCGGCCTGCGCCAGATAGGATGGTGTGGCATAGGCGCCAAGCTGCAGATCCGCCACGTGACGGGCCACCATGGACTGGTCGCTGATTTCTCCGCCGCGCACTACGCAGTCTACCTGTTCGCCAATTAAATCCACGATGCGATCGCTGACGCCCATATCAATCTGAATATCCGGGTATTGCGCGTGAAAGTCGGGAAGCGCCGGCACCAAAATCATCCGCGCCAGCGGGCTGGGCACATCGATCCGCAGCCGTCCGCGCGGCGCGGCGGCTGCGCCGGACAGGCTGGTTTCTGCATCATCCAGGTCGGCCAGCAGCCGTACCGCACGTTCATAATAGGCGGCGCCGTCGGCGGTGAGATGCACCCGACGGGTGGTGCGGTTGAGCAATTTGACGCGCAGCCGCGCTTCCAGTTGCTGAACCAGCTGGGTCACCGTTGTTCTGCTGATATGGAGGGTTTCAGCGGCTTTGGTAAAGCTGCCGCTGTCCACCACGCGGACAAAGGCCTGCATTGCATCGAATCGATCCATATTGCCTGAGGACCTCCGGATTGTTTGCGCTTTGCAAACAGTGATGGCGGATTTTGCCAGTTTATTCGCCGGGCGGCGGACTTTAAAGTTTTTGTTCACTCAACTTTTGGTGAATAAACCCGCACAGGAGATCGATCATGGCGAAGCGAGATGTGGTATTCCCCGCAGGGCGTCAGGCACTGTATGAACGTAACCATTATTCCCCGGCGATTCGCGCCAATGGCCTGCTGTTTGTATCAGGCCAGGTTGGCAGCCGCGAGGACGGCTCACCGGAACCTGACCTGACGGCGCAGGTGCATCGTGCTTTCGGCAATCTGAATGCGGTGCTGCAGGCCGCCGGTTGCTCTTTTGATGATGTTATCGACGTCACCGTCTTTATGGTGGATCCGGAATCCACCTTTCGCACCGTGTGGGACGTGGTGCCGCAGTATTGGGGCAGCGCGCCGCACCCGACCCTGACCGCCGTCGGCGTTACCTGGCTTTATGGTTTCCAGTTTGAAATCAAGGTGATTGCCAAACTGCCGCAGAACGGGGAAGGCTGACGGGGCGAGCCGTTACTGCGCCTGCGCCGGAGGAAGCATCGGCTGGTGCAGGTTATCGTTCGGCGCAAACTCTCATTGTGTTTGTTGATCGCGATTTGCCTGGTGGATTTCCGGCACCCTATACTGACCATTCATCGTGCGCAATGAATGGAGTCATAATGAAGGAAGGTAATAACGTACTGATATTGGATGATATCCATTATCAAATAGATGACTCGGTCATTCTGGATTCGGTCTCTTTGACGCTCAAATCCGGTGAGTTCAAGCTGATCACCGGCCCCTCCGGCTGCGGGAAAAGTACGCTGTTGAAAATAGTTTCCTCACTGATTAGCCCAACCCGCGGCGCTATTATCTTTGACGGCAAGAATATTAACGAACTGTCGCCCGAACATTATCGTCAGCAGGTTTCCTACTGCTTCCAAACGCCGGCGCTGTTTGGCAGCTCGGTGTTTGACAACCTGGCACTGCCTTACCAGATTCGCCGCGTCAAACCGGATGAGGAAAAAATGAAGCAGGATCTGCGGCGCTTTATGCTGCCGGAGAGCCTGCTGCAAAAGAGCATTAACGAACTGTCCGGCGGTGAGAAACAGCGGATTTCGCTGATCCGCAACCTGCAGTTTGTGCCTAAAGTCCTGCTGTTGGATGAAATCACCAGCGCGCTGGATGAAGAAAATAAGCATAACGTTAACGAAATAATCCGCCAGCTGGTCGAGCAGCAGGATATGGCCGTGCTGTGGGTAACACACGACCGGGATGAAATTGCGCATGCCGACGATATTATCGAGCTACAGGCGCATCGGGCACGGGAGACGGCCAATGAACCAGCATAACATCACGAATGAATCACTGGGGTTGTCGATGATTCTGGTGCTGGTGGCGATTTTAATCAGCCATAAAGAAAAGCTGGCGTTGGAAAAGGATATTATCTGGAGCATCTGCCGGGCGGTGGTGCAGCTGATTATTGTCGGCTACGTGCTGAAGTATATTTTCGCCTTGAATAACGAAGCACTGACGGTGCTGATGGTGCTGTTTATCTGCTTCAATGCGGCTTACAACGCCAAAAAACGCAGCAAGTATATTGAGCATGCTTTTGTCACTTCGTTTATCGCCATAACCACCGGCGCGGCGCTGACGCTGATCGTGCTGGTGTTGACCGGCTCGATAGAATTTACGCCGATGCAGGTGATTCCGATTTCCGGCATGATCGCCGGTAACGCCATGGTGGCGGTCGGGCTGTGTTACAACAATCTGGGGCAGCGTTTCAAAAGCGAGCAGCAGAAGATCCAGGAAATGCTCAGCCTGGGCGCCTCGCCGAAGTTTGCGTCCGCTGCGCTGATTCGCGACAGCATTCGCGCATCGCTGATCCCGACCATTGATTCGGCAAAAACGGTGGGGCTGGTCAGCCTGCCGGGCATGATGTCCGGTTTGATCTTTGCCGGTATCGATCCGGTGAAGGCGATCAAATACCAGATTATGGTGACGTTTATGCTGCTGTCTACCGCCAGTCTGTCGACCATTATCGCCTGCTATCTGGCATATCGTAAGTTTTATAACCAGCGCCACCAGCTGGTGGTGACCACGCTGAAGTAAAACCGCGTACGGCCTCTGGCAAGAGGCCGTTATTTTATCGGCTACGGCGCCTGCAGCAGCGCGATGCTTTGGCGAATTTCCCGTTCGATATCCGCTTCCGTCCAGCCGTTCAGCTGCGAAGAGAATGGCTCGAAGGCGTAAATGCCCCGGTAGCCCAGGCGCTCCAGATTCTGCACCTGTTTTTTACTCTCCAGACGATCCCGTTCGCTCAGCATAATGCGCTCCTCATCGCCCAGCGTCTCTTTGGCGCGAGGATCCTCGACGCCGGAAAGGTGCACCAGACCGATCCGATCGATTTGGATCTGCGCATCGAATTCTTGCTGAGCTGGTGCGCTCAGGTAATGGTGGAAAGTGTCCAGTACGATCTTATAGGGTGCGCCGGCATCGCGGATAATCGCCTGGCTCAGCAGGGACGAACGCAGGGAACTGATGCCGAAGCCGAGCGGCTCCACATAGCCCTCAACGCCGTAGCGCTGGAACAGCGGCGCCAGTAGTTGCAGCGCAGCCAGCGTATCCTGCTGCTTTTGCTCATCGCTGCGGCGATCGTCCTTGCTGCAGTGCGGACAAAGTACCAGCGCCTTGCTGTGAATGGCCTGCGCCTGCGCCAGCAGCGCTTGCGCATTGCCAAGCAGCGTCTCTTGGTCATCCAGCAGGTTAAACATGCCGAGCGCATTGATGGTGATAATTTCAATGCCGTATTTCGCTGCCAGCGCATTGAGCTGCTCATTGCTTAAATCATCGGTCACTTTGCCGCTGGGCATATCGTTGCGCAACTCAACCTTGTTGAGGCCGCATTTTTTTACCAGTTGGAAAAAACGCTCCAGATCGAGATTCGGGGCTATTTTTCGATTGATACAGAAGCGATCCAGCGCAATGGCCATGGTGTCTGACTCCCAAAAGTGAAGGTTAGGGTTTTTCATTGGGTAACGATAAGGATTCGGCCGTGGCTACAGGCTGGCGGTAGCGTTTGGCCATCACCACCTGCTCCATTTTTTCCAGCGATACGCCTTTGGTTTCCGGTACGAAACGGCAGATAAACCAGTAGCTGAACATACAGCAGGCGGCGAATACCCACATCGGGAAGGCGCCGTGGAAGGTGGAGAACAGGTAAGGGTTGTCGTTGATCATCGGGAAGGTTTGCGAGACGGCGAAGTTGGCGACCCACATACAGCCGACGGCGATGCTCATGCCCTCTGAACGCATCCGGTTCGGGAATATTTCGGAGATCAGCACCCAACAGCCGACACCCCAGGAGAGCGCGTAGAACAACATAAAGAACAGCATGCCGAACAGGGCGAAGTAACCGGTGGTTTCACTATAGAGTGCGTAGGAGGTGATCAACAGACCAATAATGGCGCCCAGAGTGCCGAAGCGCATCAGCGGCAGGCGGCCGATGCGGTCCATCAGCAGCGCGCCGATCGCCGAGCCGACCAGTTGCAGCACGCCGATCCAGATGGTCTGGAACAGGGCTTCCTGCGCGTTGCTGGTGACGGTTTTCAGCACTACGGGGGCGTAGTACATCATTACGTTGACGCCGGTGACCTGCTGCAGCATGGCGACCATGCAGCCGACGAACAGGATGAAACGCACGCGTTTGTCCCGGTAACTCAGCTTTTGCTTGGCCTGTTGCAGGTCTTGCCGCAGGGATTCCTTGATTTCTTTCAGCACGTTGCGCGCGTGGGCTTCGTTGGAGACGAGAGTCAGCGTCGCCAGTGCCTTGTCTTCCTGGCCTGCCATCACGTTCCAGCGCGGTGATTCAGGGATGATAAACACCAGAATGCAGAACAGAATGCAGGGCACCACTTCCGAACCAATCATCCAACGCCAGCCCATATCGATCAGCCAGGCTTCCGAGGCATAACTGGCGATTTTAAAGTTGACGTAAAAGATCAGGATCTGGCCAAACACGATGGCAAACTGCTGCATGCTCAGCGCCCGCCCGCGCATGTCTTTTGGGGAGACCTCTGACATATACATTGGGGAGACGGTGGCGGCGATGCCTACCGCCAGACCGCCGATCATGCGGTAGATGACAAACCAGGTGAAAGTCTCGGCCAGCGCGGCGCCGATGGCGGAAATAGTGAACAACAGCGCCGCCAGCACCAGCGCTTTCTTGCGTCCGTAGCGGCCGGCCAGCGGACCGGCGCCGAATGCGCCCAGCACGCAGCCGAGTACCACGTTGGACACCGCCCAGCCGGTTTCTGCCGGGGTGAGGTGGAAATAGGCTTTCAGCGCCTCGATGGCGCCGGAGATCACGGCGGTGTCATAGCCGAACAAAATACCGCCGAGCGCCGCAATGCCGCATATACGCAGTACGTACCCTGTATTATGTTTTCGCTGATGTGACATATGTTGCTCCGATTTTTATCCATATTTCCGCTCGCAATGCGTGTTGTAGGGGGAAGGCGGGCGGAAGGTGTGAACCGTGCCTGTCATCAAGGCGTGTTTATTCGGGTAATTCAGGTCTGAGAAGAACATTTATTTCATATTTGTGGAATAATGAAATATTGATTTTTAGACGCAGTTCAAAAAAATCGTTAGAAAAGAAAAATCGCATACCCATTTATTGCGAAGCGAAAGGCAAGAAAACCGACCGCTTCAGCGGGCATTAGCGGGTGATGTTAAGGGTTTTCATGCCGTCTGGCGGGACAGGGCGCTTTCCCATCGGTTGCACATCGCGGCGTAGCGTTACCTAAAAAATTGCGATCGGCCACGCTAAAAATAAAATTTCCAAAACGTTTTATTTGAAACTTTTTTTTCAATGGAATAAGGTTTACTTCATTCGACCAGGGCTTAGCCTGTCTGCGGGTGCCGTAAGACATCGCGCTATCTGGAGGCTCTCCTGGTCATCGCGGCATGTTGAAAAGAGGGTGGAACATGAAAATCGTGGGTAACTTTATCGACGGGCAGGTTTGTCCGAGCAGCAGCAATCAAAGCGTAGACGTGCATAACCCGGCGACCGGGCAGGTTGAGTGTCAGGTAACGCAAAGCACCGCCGCCGAGGTTAAACAGGCGATCGATGTCGCGCACCGGGCGTTTGCCGGCTGGTCGCGAACCACCCCGCTGCGCCGCGCACGCATCATGTTCAATTTCAAAGCGCTGTTGGAACAGCATCGGGAAGAGCTGGCGCAGCTGATCGTCAGCGAGCACGGCAAAGTATATTCGGACGCGCTGGGCGAACTGACGCGCGGCATGGAAGTCGTGGAGTTCGCCTGCGGCATTCCGCACCTGATGAAAGGGGAATATTCCGCCGACGTTGGCACCGGCGTCGACAGTTTTTCCCTGATGCAGCCGCTGGGCGTGGTGGCCGGCATTACCCCGTTCAACTTCCCGGCGATGGTGCCGATGTGGATGTTCCCGATTGCGCTGGCCTGCGGCAACACCTTCGTGCTAAAGCCGCCGGCGTTGGCGCCGTCGGCATCGGTGCGTATGGCGGAGCTACTGAAAGAGGCCGGCCTGCCGGACGGCGTCTTTAACGTGGTGCACTGCGGCAATGAAAATGCCGCGCAGCTGTGCACAGATCCGCAGATCCAGGCAGTAAGCTTTGTTGGCTCTTCCACCGTCGCCGAGCATATCTACACCACCGCCAGCGCCCACGGCAAGCGCGTGCAGGCCTTCGGCGCCGCGAAAAATCAGGCGATTATCATGCCGGATGCCGATCTGGACGCCACGGTGAATGCCCTGATGGGCGGGGCATTTGGTTCCGCCGGCGAACGCTGTATGGCGCTGCCGATTGCGGTGGTGGTCGGTGACGACACTGCGGATAAGCTGATTGCCAAATTGAAACCGCTGATCGCTCAGCTGCGCGTCGGGCCTGGCCTGCAGCAGGGCGGCGAAGAAAACGAAATGGGGCCGTTGGTCTCTTCTGCGCACCAGCAGAAAGTTCTGGGCTATATTGATGTGGGCGTCGAGGAAGGCGCGACTCTGGTGGCGGACGGCCGCAACTACAGCGTGCCGGGGCATCCGGACGGTTATTACGTGGGAGGCACGCTGTTTGATCACGTTACGCCGCAGATGCGCATCTACCGTGAAGAGATCTTCGGGCCGGTGCTGGGGATTGTGCGCGTCGCCAGCTATCAGGAAGCGATCGACACGGTGAACGGCCATGAGTTCGGCAACGGCAGCGCCATCTTTACCAGCAACGGCCACTATGCGCGCCAGTTCGTGCATGAGGTGCAGGCCGGTATGGTCGGGGTCAACGTACCTGTGCCGGTGCCGATGGCATTCCATAGCTTTGGCGGCTGGAAGCGTTCGGTGTTCGGCGCGCTCAACGTACACGGTGCCGACGGCGTGCGTTTCTATACGCGTATGAAGACGGCGACGGCGCGCTGGCCTTCCGGCCAGCAGACGGTGTCTGAATACAGTATGCCGACCTTAGGCTGATCAACCATATGCAGGCGCGGCTCAAGCAGAGTAAAGCCGCGCCTGTTGCGATAAGCAACGGACATACGCGCCGACGGTATTGCACCTGGCGGGTTGTCTTGACGGTAACAGGAGGGTTTCATGTCTTCATTGCTTGCGAAATGCCAGCCGCCCGATAGCCAGGGGCGTATTCAGCATGTTACGCCGGAAAACGCCGACTGGCGTTTTGTCGGTTTTGACGTCTATCGCCTTGAGGCGGGGAAAACGCTGACGCTGAGCAGCGACGATAAAGAGCTGTGCCTGGTATTGGTGGCCGGCATTGCCTCCGTTGCGACGCAGCATGCCGAATATCCCCATATCGGCAAACGTATGAGTCCGTTTGAGCGGACGCCGCCCTATGCGGTTTATGTGCCGCATCACGACCAGGTTATCGTGCGGGCCGAAAGCGAGCTGGAACTGGCAGTATGCAGCGCGCCGGGAAGCGGGCATTTGCCTTCGCGCCTGATTACGCCGGCGGACGTGGGTGTTGAACGGCGTGGCAAAGGGCGCAACCAGCGGCTGGTGCACAATATCTTGCCGGACGATAAGCCGGCGGACAGCCTGCTGGTGGTGGAGGTATACACCGACGAGGGCAATACCAGCTCCTACCCCAGCCATAAGCACGATCAGGAAGATTCTGCGGATGAAACCTATCTGGAAGAGACTTATTACCACCGCATTGAGCCGGAACAGGGGTTCTGCATGCAGCGCGTGTACACGGACGACCGCTCACTGGACGAGTGTATGCCGGTGTATAACCGCGATGTGGTGAAGGTGCCGCGTGGTTATCATCCGGTGGCGACCCTGGCCGGTTACGATAACTACTACCTTAACGTGATGGCCGGTCCAAAGCGCCTGTGGAAATTTACCTGGGAAAAAGATCACGCCTGGATTAACGGTGATGACTACCCGCAGAAATAGCCGCATCGCCACAAAGGTGACGGCGATGGCAAAAGGGGGCGAACCAGGTGTTCGCCCTTTACGCATTTATGCGTCTTTAGCGTTATTCAGCGCCAGCGAAACGGCCAGCGTCTGCGCCAGACACATTGACGCGACCTGCGAACGGAAACCATCTACCTGCGCTTCCCGGACCACAAAACACACGTCGCTAAAGGCCGCCAGCGGGCTTACCTGGCTGTCGGTAATGGCGATTTGCTGCGCGCCCTGTTTGGCGCCCAGCTCCACCAATTCCAGCGCTTCTCTGGCGTAGGGCGAATAGCTGATGGCGATCACCACGTCTTTTGGCTTCACCATGCCGAGCTGCTCGGTAAACATGCCGCCCAGGCCGTCAATCAGGAAGGCGCGGCGCTCCAGGTGGCGCAGGGCATAGGTCAGGTAGGAGGCGACGCTGAACGAGCGGCGCAGGCCAATCACGTAAATATTCTCTGCATTTTTCAGCAGTTCTACCGCCTTCTCCAGCTGCGCGCCGTCGATTTGCGCCGGCAGTTGCTGCAACGCCTGCGCATTCACCATGGTGAACACGTTGAGAATTTCAGCCGGGTTTTCCGGCGCGGCGTTGTCGTCTGTAGAGGTCTGGCGGAACAGGCGGGCGCGCTCGGTATAGTTAACCGTCTCTTCCATCAGGTGCTGACGAAAAACCTGTTTCATTTCATTGAAGCCGCTGAAGCCAAAGGCGTTGGCAAAGCGGATCAGGGTTGACGGCGGAACGCTGGCCTGTGCGGCGATGGAGGCCACGGTGTCGAACGCAATGCTGTTGCTGTTATCCAGAATATAACGCGCGACCTGTTTCAGACGTTTGCTGAGCGTTTCGTAACGGTGGCGGATTTCGTCTTGTAATAGCGAAAGTTGAGTTGGGTTATTCATCCATTCGGCTCACAATATTGGCTAAAGCGCTAAGAGGCCTGCGCCTGGAGTATTTATTCGTCATTCTAACAGACGGAGCGGAAGTTTCATTTCATCAAAAAGCGATTTATTTCAACGCAGGTTGCGTTAGTTCACAGAAAATGGGCAAAAAAAGCCCCCTAAAGTCGTAAACATGCTTTAAGGGGCCGGAGGATGTCGTTTTAAGGGTGGTGGGTTACACCATCGCGTTGTGGACGATATAACCGCCAGAAACCGATCAGAGTAAGATATTTCTGTTTAACCTGCGCAATTAAAGAAGAATCATCTAGCTCACCCTGCAGCCAGAGGCGTGACGGCTGGCCGAAAATGGTACGGCCTACCGCAAACCCTTTCACCCAGCGCTCATCGGCGGCGGCGGCAAAGCCGGCCTTCAGCGCGTCTTCCGGCGCGTCCAGGCCCAGAATGACCACGCCGCGGCAGTCGGGATCGGCGGCTTCGATCAGCTCGCCGACCTGGCGCCAGCTTGCTGCGCTCAGCGGCGGCAGTTTCCACCAGTCGGGTTTTATCCCTAACTGATAGAAGTGCGCCATGATTTCCAGGTAGTAACTTTCATCTTTATCGCTGCTGTCCTCGGGTAAAATCACTTCAAGCAGCAGTTCATGGCCGGTTTTGCAACATCCCTGATAGACGTCATTAATCAGCGCATCCTGCTCGTTGCGCAGTTCGACGGGATCGTGGGGATGATAAAACACCAGGCATTTCACCACGTGTTCCAGCGGCCAGTCGACCAGCTGAGAGCCGATGTTGCCATGTTCCAGACGCAGCGGACGTGAGCTGGGCTGCTCGATCGGACGGCCAATCCACCATCCTTCACCGGTGATTTCATTCAGCGCGGCCTGGCCGTAAGTGGTGTCGGCCAGAATACCGCTGTTGCCCTGCAGGCCCGCCTCGTCTGCCGCCTCTTTGGCGGCGGTCAGCAGCAGGGATTTCAACTGTGGAATGCGTTCTTCACCTACGCCGGCTTCGCGCGCCATATCTGCCAGCTGTTTGCGGTGGTCAAAGGCGAAGACGCACAGTTCCGGCCACTGTTGCTTGCGCGTGGTGACGCGGTGCAGGTGGTTCAGGCGCGCATCGCGATCGGGGCGCGGCACCTGCTGCTCGCGTGCCAGGTAATCGTCCAGTTCGCGCCTGGTCGGCATCGCCGGGGCGCAGCCGTGGCGCGATACCACCAGCGCACCGCAGGCGTTGGCGTAGCGGCACGCCTGATCCCAGCCCTCGTCATTCAAATAGCCGCGCAGCAGGCCGGACATAAAGGCGTCGCCGGCGCCGAGCACGTTAAGCACTTCAACCCGCACGCCGCAGTGCAGTTTTACCGCCTGCCAATCGCTCGGGATAGCCCCTTCAAATACCGAGCACCCTTGTGCGCCGCGTTTACATACCAGCGTCGCCTGGCTGACTTTGCGTACGTTGGCCAGAGCGGTCAGCGTATCGGTGCTGCCGCCGGCAATATGAAATTCCTCTTCCGTGCCGACGATCAGGTCAAAGTGGTGCAATACCTCCTGCAGTTCGCGCGTGACCTTGTCCGATTCGACAAAGCGCGTTTCGCCGTCGCCCAGCGACGTCAGGCCCCACAGCACCGGACGGTAGTCAATGTCCAGCGCCTTGCGCAGCCCGTGGCGATGCGCGTACTCCAGCGCCTGCAGCACGGCGGCGCGCGTGTTGGGGTGGGACAGATGGGTGCCGGTAATTGCCAGCGCACGTGACGAGGCGATGTAGGACTCATCAATGTCGTCAGGCGTTAACGCCATATCGGCGCAGTTATCACGGTAGAAAATCAGCGGGAAGGTTTCCTGATCCTTGATGCCGAGGATCACCAGCCCGGTCAGCCGCTGCTTGTCGGTGATCAGGCAGCGGGTGTCCGCCCCCACACGCTGAAGCTCTTCACGTAGGAAACGCCCCATATGTTCATCGCCGACGCGGGCCAGCATGCCGGACTTCAGCCCCTGAATCGCCGTGCCGTAGGCAACGTTGCCGGAAGATCCGCCGAGGTATTTGGCAAACGTGCTGGCGTCTTCCAGGCGTGCGCCGATTTGCTGCGCGTAGAAATCGACGGCGATGCGGCCGAGACAGATGACATCAAGCTGTTTTTGTTGTGAAACCATAGCCCTTTCCTTCTGTATTAAGCAAAAGCCGACTGCGACCCGATAAGCGGAGGTTAGCAGGAATCATTGCGTTGAGTATGAGGAATAAAAATTCCAATTTCAATATTAAATGAAATTTACCACCCAAGTCGCAATACGCTGTGACGTCGGGGCGAGCGTCTGCCGCTATCAGGCGGCGGCATTGCGGGCTTACGCGCAGGTTTTGCCGTATTAATGTTGGCTTCCCATCGCCGTGGGCTGCGCTTGGTGAAGGCGGCGACAGGTTGCGCTAATCAGTCTGAAAGCGTTGACGGCATGGGGAAGATGCGCTTTGAGCCGGCGTTGAAATAAGGTTTTCATTAGAATGCGATCTTTATCGCAAAATGAAATGTTTTTTCTGATGTGTGATTTTATGAAAAATATATTTGTTTATAATCGCTGCATGTTTCAGGTTGCTGAAGGTGTGCGCAATCTGTCTGAACCCGGCCCAAGATATCAGCGAATTCAGGGCAGGAAAACCGTTCCGTAATCTCAGTGGTGATGCCGACCAGGGCTAAGTCGGGCATCAGGCCATCATTAGGGGGAGAGAATGAGTAAGATCAGATTGACCATGGCGCAGGCGCTCGTCAAGTTCCTCGATAACCAGTATCTGCTGGTGGATGGCGTCGAAATCAAATTTGTGAAGGGCATATTTGCGATTTTCGGCCATGGCAATGTGCTGGGCCTTGGGCAGGCGCTGGAGCAGGATCGCGGGCAGTTAACCGTGCTTCAGGGGCGCAATGAGCAGGGGATGGCCCATGCGGCGACCGGCTTTGCCAAGCAGAAACTGCGCCAGCAGATTTACGCCTGCACCTCTTCCGTCGGCCCCGGCGCGGCCAACATGGTGACCGCCGCCGCTACGGCGAGCGCCAACCGCATTCCTTTATTGTTGCTGCCCGGCGACGTCTTCGCCTCGCGCCAGCCGGACCCGGTGCTGCAGCAGATCGAACAATCCTATGACCTGAGCATCAGCACCAATGACGCGTTTCGCGCAGTCAGCAAATACTGGGATCGCATCACGCGTCCGGAGCAGCTGATGAGCGCCTGCATCAACGCCATGCGCGTACTGACCGATCCGGCGGAAACCGGTGCGGTAACGCTGTGCCTGCCGCAGGATGTGCAGGGCGAAGCTTACGACTATCCAGAGTACTTCTTTCAGAAACGGCTGCATCGGCTGGAACGTCGGCCGGCGACGGCCGGAGCGCTCGGCGATGCGCTGGCGCTGCTGGCCGGCAAGAAAAAGCCGTTGCTGGTATGCGGCGGCGGGGTGAAGTATTCCCAGGCGGGCAAGGCGCTGCAGCAGTTTGCCGAGCGTTTTCGCATTCCCTTTGCGGAAACCCAGGCCGGTAAAGGGGCGGTCGTTTCCGACCATCCTTATAACGTCGGCGGTATCGGCGAGACCGGCTGCCTGGCCGCCAATACGCTGGCGAAGCAGGCCGATCTGGTGATTGGCGTTGGCACCCGTTATACCGATTTCACCACCTCCTCCAAATGGCTGTTCCAAAACCCGGACGTCGAATTCCTGAACATTAACGTCAGCGCGTTTGATGCCGGCAAACTGGACGGCGTGCAACTGCTGGCCGACGCGCGTGAAGCCTTGCAGGCGTTGGGCGAACTGGCAACGCAGCAGGATTATCGCGCCGATTGGGGCGATGCCGTTGAACAGGCCAAGGCGGCGCAGCAGAAAGAAACCGAGCGGGTTTACTCCGTTGCTTATACCGGCGCCGATTTCGTGCCGGAAATCGACGATCATCTCAACCGTGAGCAGGTCTTTGCCGAGTTTATTGCCCAGACGGGCTCCTCGCTGACTCAAAGCCGCGTGCTGGGGGTGCTGAATCAGCAGTTGCCGCAGGACAGCGTGATTGTGGCGGCGGCCGGCAGCCTGCCGGGGGATTTGCAGCGGGTGTGGCGCAATCGCGGTGAGCATGGCTACCACGTGGAGTATGGCTACTCCTGCATGGGGTATGAAGTGAACGCCGCGCTGGGCGTCAAACTGGCCGAGCCGCAGCGGGAAGTGTACGTCATGGTGGGCGACGGCGCATTTATGATGCTGCATTCCGAACTGGTCACCTCCATTCAGGAAGGGTGCAAAATCAACGTGGTGCTGTTCGACAACATGACCAATGGCTGCATCAACAACCTGCAGATGGAGCACGGCATGGACAGCTACACCACGGAGTTCCGTTTCCGTCAGGACGGGGAACTTAACGGCGGGCTGGTGCCGGTGAATTTCGCCATGCTGGCGGCGGCTTACGGCTGCAAGACCTACAGCATTACCACCGAACAGCAACTGATTGAAGCGCTGGCCGATGCGCGCCAGCAGACGGTTTCCACGCTGCTGGATATCAAGGTGCTGCCGAAAACCATGGTGCATAAGTATCTCAGCTGGTGGCGCGTGGGCGGAGCCCAGGTGGCGGACAGCGACAAGATCGTTGCGGTGGCCCGTCAGCTGCAGGAAAACATCGACAAGGCCCGTGATTACTGATGATTACGGCTTTTATCCAGTTTTAAATCCAGAGGATAGCGAAAATGACATTAAACATTGGGGTTATCGGTGCCGGTGCGATTGGTCGCGATCATATTCGTCGTTGCAGCCAGGTGTTGCAGGGGGCCAGGGTGGTTGCCGTCAACGATATCAACCGCGATAACGCGACAGGCATAGTGGAGCAGCTGCGTCTGGATGCACGCGTTTATGACGATGGGCACGAGCTGATTAAGGCGTCGGACGTGCAGGCGGTGCTGGTGACCTCCTGGGGGCCAAGCCACGAGGAATTTGTGCTGGCTGCGGTTGCCGCCGGCAAGCCGGTATTTTGTGAAAAGCCGCTGGCGGTGACCGCGCAGGGCTGTAAAAACATCGTCGAGGCGGAGGCGCAACACGGCAAACGCCTGGTGCAGGTTGGCTTTATGCGTCCGTACGACCAGGGCTACCGCGCGCTGAAACAGGTGCTGACCAGCGGCCAGATCGGCGAGCCGCTGATGCTGCACTGCGCGCACCGTAACCCGACGGTGGGCGAGGCCTACACCACGGATATGGCGATTACCGACACCCTGATTCATGAAATCGACGTGCTGCGCTGGCTGCTGGATGACGATTATGTGTCGGTGCAGGTGGTGTTCCCGCGCAAGAGCAGCAAGGCGCTTTCTCACCTGCGCGATCCGCAAATCGTGCTGTTTGAAACGGCGAAGGGCACGCGCATTGACGTGGAGATCTTCGTTAACTGTCAGTACGGCTATGACATTCAGTGCGAAGTCGTCGGGGAAACCGGCATCGCCAAGCTGCCGGAGCCGTCGTCTGTGCAGATGCGCAGCAACGCCAAGCTGTCCAACGAGATCCTGATGGATTGGAAAGAACGTTTCATTGACGCTTATGATGTTGAACTGCAAGGATTTATCAATGACGTGCAGGCCGGGCAGCTGCAAGGGCCGTCGGCCTGGGATGGTTATGCCGCTGCGGTTACGGCTGATGCCTGTGTCGCCGCGCAGCTGAGCGGTGAAGTCGTGCCGGTATCACTGCCGCCGCGTCCTTCTTTCTACGGCAAATGATCGCCTGATTCACTTTTTATATATCCGGGGCCGTCGGCGTCTGCTCAACGCGTGAAAAAGGACGGTTAACATGTCGGCAAGGAGGCCGTGGGTCTGGCGGCCCGGGTATAGCTGCTTAACGGGGAACAACGATGAAGATCGCGTTTGATGTGGATGTCATTAAAGATTTAGGCGTCACCCAGATGGTGCAGCAGGTGGCCGACTGGGGATATAAATATATCGAACAGTCGCCGCATCCGCAGATTAACCCATTCTATAAACATCCGAAGGCCGGCCGTGAAATCATGGCGGAATACAAAAATGCGCTGAAGGCCACCGGGGTGGAGATCTCTTCGTTTATCGTGGTTTATCGCTGGTCCGGCCCGGGTGAGGATCGTCGTCAGGCGGCGGTGAAAAATTGGCGCCGGATGATCGAGATTGCGGTGGAGATGGGCGTGCAGGTGATCAATACCGAACTGGCGGGCGATCCCAATGAACCGGAGATCTGTGAAGAGCTGTGGTACAAATCCATGGAAGAACTGCTGCCTATCATTGAGCGTGAAGGCATACGCATGGAAATTCAGTCCCACCCTTGGGACTTCTGCGAGTTGAATAATGAAACCGTCGATATGGTGAAGTCGCTGCGCAGCGATCATGTGAAGTATCTGTACAGCGTGCCGCACTCGTTCTACTACGACAAAGGCAAGGGCGACGTGGCGAATATGCTGAAATATGCCGGGGATGACCTTTCCCACGTGCTGATCGCCGATACCATGAATCATACCCGCCACTGTCGTTATATCGTCAACCCGCCCGGCGTTGACGCCGCGGTGCATCAGCACGTCGGCATCGGCGAAGGAGAGATCGACTTCGATGCGCTGTTCCAGGCCCTGCGCGATATGGAATTCGCCAACCGCAACTTTAAGGTTGGCGGTGAATCGATTATTTGCACCTCCCTGTTCGGTTATCCGGAAAAGATGAAGACCCAGGCGGTTGAAACCCGGGAACGCATCGAAAGAGAACTGTTAGGTAAATAACGCCGCCGGCGATGCCCCTGACATGGCTTGTCGCGTTTCTGCGCGGGTTGCGTGATGCGGGATGGGAACAGGGTGAAGCGCCGATCTAATGACTGAGGCCCAAAAAATGAATAAAGACTATGTGAAGCTGGCGATCGCCCCGATTGGCTGGACCAATGACGACATGCCGGAACTTGGCAAAGAGAACACCTTCCAACAGTGCGTCAGCGAAATGGCGCTGGCGGGATTCAGCGGCAGCGAAGTGGGCAGTAAGTACCCGCGCGATCCGCAGGTTTTAAAGCCCATGCTGGATATTCGCGGCATTCAGATCTGCAACGCCTGGTTCAGCACCTTTTTTGCCGACGGGCAGAAAGAAAAAACCATCGATGAGTTCGTTAACCATATGAACTTTCTGCATGATATGGGCGCCAAGGTGATTGGCTGCTCAGAGCAGAGCAAAAGCATTCAGGGTACCGACAAGGCGGTATTGGAAGAAAAACCCTACTTTACCGATGAAGAGTGGCAGCGCGTCGCCGACGGCTATAACGAACTGGCGAAAATCGCCGCTGGCAAAGGCATGCAGGTTTGCCTCCATCACCATATGGGGACGGGGATTCAAACCACGGCGGAGATCGACCGCTATATGAGCATGGTAAACGATGATGTATACCTGCTGTTTGATACCGGCCATGCCTACTACTCTGAAGGCAGCCAACAGGCGATGCTGGCTATTTTGGAAAAATATTTGCCGCGCATTAATCATGTCCATCTGAAAGACGTGCGCGATGACGTGGTCGCCGAGGTGCGGGCTAACCGCTTAAGCTTCCTGGATGGGGTGAAAAAGGGGACGTTTACCGTGCCGGGAGATGGCGTCATTGATTTTCGTCCGGTCTTCAAACTGCTGGACGAGCATGGCTACAAAGGATGGATGGTGGTAGAGGCTGAGCAGGATCCGGCCATTGCCAACCCCTTCGAATACGCGGTTAAGGCGCGCCGCTATATCAAAGAGACGGCCGGTATTTAATGGCTATCACTTCCCGTGGCCGTGGCCGCGGGAGGTGTTGATTTTTTTCGTCAGCGCTTTCAGACGCCATGAAATCGCGCCATATGATAGGCATCGACCAGCTTACCGTCGCGCATGGCAAAGTGTTGGCTGGTGCCTTCTATCTCGAAACCAAACTTCTTGTATAACGCAATGGCGCCCTGATTGTCGGTGAACACCGTCAATTCAATACGCTGAATTGCCGCCCAGTTATCGCAAAGTTCGATCATGGCGCTCATCAGCGCTCCGCCGATGCCTTTTCCCTGTTGTGCAGGATCGACGCCGATACCAAAGGTAGCGACGTGACGCCGACGTAACGACTGATTAAGTTTGATCACAATCTGACCAACAACTTGTTCGTCTATGCAGGCGACCAGATTGTGCAACCCTGGCTTGGCATCAGCCAGGCGCTGTTGCCAGTGCGTGAGTGAGGGCAGCGGAAGTTGTAGCGTATCGCGGTAGACTTCTGGGTGGGCATACAGCCGTTGCAGCGCTGGTGCATCGGAGGTTTCAACGTGGCGGACGATGATTTCACCCATTCTATTATCCCTATGATTATTAGCAATATTACTCTGTAAGTTATCGGGTCTGCTTCTTTAGTCAACAATATTTAAGATTGGTCAAAAAAACGCTTTACAGATGCGAATGATAATGATTATTATTGTCATGCGTTCTCGGCAGACGGTGGCCTCACCGCTCTGACTTGAAGGCACGACATTGCTCACATTGCTTCCAGTGTTTATTTAGCCAGCTCGGGTGCTGGCTTTTTTTTTGACCTCAATCATCTACCTTTGCGCTCAACAAATCTTCTGCGGCTCCTCTGTTTATTTCATCGAAATTTTTGAACAGAGGGGTGAGTTTTTTACGCTTTCTTATTCTGCTGTCAGGTCTAGACTGTAAAAAACATTGAGGAGAGTTGAACATGATTTATTTACGTAAAGCGAAAGACCGCGGCCACGCTAACCATGGCTGGCTGGACAGCTGGCATACCTTCTCCTTTGCCAATTATTACGATCCGAACTTTATGGGGTTCTCCGCGCTGCGGGTCATCAATGAAGACCGGATTGACGGCGGGCAAGGGTTCGGTACCCATCCGCATAAAGATATGGAAATTCTGACCTACGTGCTGGACGGTACCGTGGAGCATCAGGACAGCATGGGTAATAAAGAGCAGATCCAGGCTGGGGAATTCCAGATTATGAGCGCCGGCACCGGGGTACGCCACTCCGAGTACAATGCCAGCAGCGACAAGCTGCTGCATCTGTACCAGATCTGGATTATTCCGGATACCAACGGCCTGCCGCCGCGCTATGAGCAGCGTATGTTTGATGCACCGCAGGGGCGTCAGCTGGTGTTGTCGCCGGATGCCCGCGAAGGTTCGCTGAAGGTATTCCAGGATATGACGCTGTCGCGCTGGGCGCTGAATAAAGGCGAACAGGCGGAGTATACGGTCGAAGCCGGTCGTCGCGTCTGGGTACAGGTGGTGCGCGGTTCCATTACCATTAATGACAACCGGGCAGGCGCCAGCGATGCGCTCGCTATCTGGGATGAAACGGCGCTGTCACTCCACGCCGATGAAGACAGTGAAATTCTGCTGTTTGATTTGCCACCGGTTTAATTTGCTCAGCGTTATCGGGCTCAATCTGACGATTGGGCCCTTTTTACGCCCGTTTGATATCAGCCTGCCGTTTTTTTTGCTAAAATAACCGCCCATTCACGGTTTGTCAGCTCATTGATAATGAAGAAAAAGCGGCCGGTACTTCAAGATGTTGCAGATAGGGTTGGCGTCACCAAGATGACGGTGAGCCGCTATTTGCGCAATCCTGATCAGGTTTCCGCCGCCCTGCGGCAGAAAATCGCGGTCGCGCTGGATGAACTGGGCTACATTCCTAACCGCGCGCCGGATATCCTTTCCAACTCTACCAGCCGCGCTATCGGCGTACTGTTGCCATCGCTGACCAACCAGGTGTTTGCCGAAGTGTTGCGCGGTATTGAAAGCGTGACCGACGCGCACAATTATCAAACCATGCTGGCGCACTATGGTTATCTGCCGGAACGTGAAGAAGAGCGCCTGACCTCGTTGCTCTCGTACAATATTGACGGCCTGATCCTGTCCGAACGCACCCACACCGCCCGTACCCGTAAAATGATTGAGGTTGCCGGCATTCCGGTGGTGGAACTGATGGACTGCGTATCGCCCTGTATTGATATGGCAGTAGGGTTTGATAACCATCAGGCTGCCCGCCAGATGACGCAGCGGATTATCGCCCAGGGTTATCGTCATGTGGTGTACCTTGGTGCGCGTCTTGATGAGCGTACGCTGATTAAGCAGCAAGGCTATGAGCAGGCGATGCGCGAGGCCGGGTTACAGCCATGCAGCATTATGACCAACCGTGCGTCGTCTTACTCCGGCGGTGGTGAAATGCTGCGCCAGGCGCAGCGTGACTACCCGCAAATCGACAGCGTATTTTGCACCAACGATGACCTGGCGATCGGCGCTGCCTTTGAGTGCCAGCGTCAGGGGCTATCCATTCCGCAAGATATGGCAATTGCCGGTTTCCACGGCCATGATATTGGCCAGGTGATGATGCCAAAACTGGCCAGCGTGCTGACGCCGCGTGAAACCATGGGGCAGATCGGCGCGGAGCGGTTACTGGCGCGCCTGCGTGGCGAAACCGTCAGCCCGTCGATGGTTGACGTTGGTTTCACTATTATTCCTGGCGGTAGTATTTAAGCGGTATTGCGTCGTGCCGTTTTTTGATGCCGTACCGATCCTCTCCTTTTTCCTCCCTTGGGTTCAAACGCTGACTATAATTGCTTGCTGGTTGAGATTTGACCGCAGTTAGTTTGACCGCCTTCACAGTTACGGGATGTCATTTCGCCGGTTTGTTGCTTAATTCCAGCGCGACAAAGACAATGTTACCGATAACCTGTTACCAGTAACATTTGGCACCTGGGACCCTTGAGAGCACAAAAATTATGAATAATTCACAACACCACGTTTTCATCCTGATGGGCGTCTCCGGCAGCGGGAAATCTGCCGTAGCAAGCGCCGTAGCGCATGAACTCAATGCCGCCATGCTGGATGGCGATTATCTGCACCCCCGCAGCAACATCAATAAAATGGCCGGCGGTGATGCGCTGAACGATGACGATCGGGCGCCGTGGCTGGCGGCACTGAACGACGCGATTTTTGCCATGCAGCGTACCAATGACGTTGCGCTGCTGGTGTGTTCCGCGCTGAAAAAGCGCTATCGCGATCGCCTGCGCGCAGGCAACAACAACCTGCACTTTATCTATCTGGAAGGTGAAAAAGACGTGATTGAAGCGCGTCTGAAGCAGCGTAAAGGGCATTTCTTCAAGCCGCAGATGCTGGTTTCCCAATTTGAAGCGTTGGAAGTGCCGCAGGCGGATGAGTCCGACGTGCAGGCGATTGACATCGACCAGCCGCTGGATAACGTGGTGGCCGACGTCGTCTCCTATATTCAATCCGTAACGAACCAAGGGTAAAACGATAATGGATACATTAACGCTGGTATTGACCGCCGTAGGTTCGGTACTGCTGCTGTTGTTCCTGGTGATGAAAGCGCGGATGCACGCGTTTATCGCCCTGATGCTGGTGTCGATGGGCGCCGGCCTGTTCTCCGGTATGTCGCTGGAGAAGATCACCGATACCATGCAAAAAGGCATGGGCGGCACGCTGGGCTTCCTGGCGATTGTGGTGGCGCTGGGCGCGATGTTCGGCAAAATTTTGCATGAAACGGGCGCGCTGGATCAGATCGCCGTCAAAATGTTGAAAGGCTTTGGCGAAAAGCGCGCGCACTACGCGCTGGGGATTGCCGGCCTGGTTTGCGCCTTGCCGCTGTTCTTTGATGTGGCGATCGTGCTGCTGATTGGCGTGGCCTTCGCCGTGGCGCGTCGCACCGGCGGTAATCTGGTGAAGCAGGTGATCCCGCTGTTTGCCGGCGTAGCCGCGGCGGCGGCCTTCCTGCTGCCGGGGCCGACCCCGATGCTGCTGGCGTCGCAGATGAATGCAGATTTTGGCTGGATGATCCTGATCGGCCTGGCGGCGGCGATTCCGGGCATGCTGCTGGCCGGCCCGCTGTTCGGTTCGTTTATCAGCAAGCACGTCACGCTGGAACTGCCGAAAGATATCGAAGAGCCAAGTATCGACAAGAGCAAGCTGCCTTCGTTCGGCTTTAGCCTGGCGCTGGTGCTGTTCCCGTTAGTGCTGGTGGGGCTGAAAACCATCGGCGCGCGCTTTACCGAGGAAGGCAGCTCGCTGTATCAGTGGCTGCAGTTTATCGGCCATCCGTTCACCGCGATTCTGATTGCCTGCCTGGTGGCGATTTATGGTCTGGCTATCCGCCGTGGGATGAGCAAAGATAAGGTGATGGAAGTCTGTTCGGCGGCGATCCAGCCGGCGGGGATTATCTTGCTGGTAACCGGCGCAGGCGGCGTATTCAAGCAGGTGCTGGTCGATTCCGGCGTTGGCCCGGCGTTGGGCAACGCGCTGATCGGCGCCGGCCTGCCGATTGCTGTCGCCTGTTTTGTGCTGTCGGCGGCGGTGCGGGTGATTCAGGGTTCGGCGACCGTGGCCTGTCTGACCGCTGTCGGCCTGGTGATGCCGGTGATTGGCGAGCTGGGCTACTCCGGCGCGCAGATGGCGGCGCTGTCGGTATGTATTGCCGGCGGTTCCATCGTACTGAGCCACGTCAACGACTCCGGCTTCTGGCTGTTCGGTAAATTTACCGGCGCCACCGAAGCGCAGACGCTGAAAACCTGGTCGATAATGGAAACCATCCTCGGCACCACCGGTGCGGTGGTGGGGATGATCGCCTTTACGCTGCTGTAATCATTCTGAGCTTATTAAGGCGCCTACGGGCGCCTTTTTTTATCGCGTCCGGCAGCAGCAAGCGCCGCGTGATCCGCCTTTATAAGCAGGATTGCTAACAATTGCGCTGGCATCGAATAAATTCACTTTTCGCCCGCGCTGACATTTTGTAAGGTGTGAGGATAATTGCTCATCAATGACTCAATAAGTCGTATCCTCCAAGGCAGGACAGTTTTATGAAAAACGTTGGTTTAGTCGGTTGGCGCGGTATGGTCGGCTCGGTGCTCATGCAACGCATGACGGAAGAGCGCGATTTCGACGCCATTCGTCCGGTATTCTTCTCCACCTCACAGCACGGTGCGCCTGCGCCGGCTATCGGCGGTCAGCAGCAGGGGACGCTGCAGGACGCCTACGATATTGACGCGCTGAGCGCGCTGGATATCATTATCACCTGTCAGGGCGGCGATTATACCAATGAGGTTTACCCGAAGCTGCGTGCCAGCGGCTGGCAGGGCTACTGGATTGATGCCGCGTCCTCCCTGCGGATGGACGATGAGGCGATCATCATTCTGGATCCGGTTAACCGCGCGGTCATTCAGCAGGGTCTGGATAAAGGCATCAAAACCTTTGTCGGCGGTAACTGCACCGTCAGCCTGATGCTGATGTCGCTGGGCGGCCTGTTCGCCAACGATCTGGTGGAGTGGGCGTCTGTGGCTACCTATCAGGCTGCTTCCGGTGGCGGCGCGCGGCATATGCGCGAACTGCTGACGCAGATGGGCATGCTGCACGCCGATGTGGCGAAAGAGCTGCAGGACCCGGCGTCCGCCATTCTGGATATTGAACGCAAGGTGACCGAGGCGACCCGCTCCGGCAAACTGCCGACCGATAACTTTGGCGTACCGCTGGCCGGCAGCCTGATTCCGTGGATTGACAAGCAGCTTGATAACGGCCAGAGCCGTGAAGAGTGGAAAGGCCAGGCGGAAACCAACAAGATTCTTGCCAGCTCCAGCCTGATTCCGGTCGACGGCCTGTGCGTGCGCGTTGGCGCGCTGCGTTGCCATAGCCAGGCGTTTACCCTGAAGCTGAAAAAAGACGTGTCGCTGCCGGAGATCGAACAGATGCTGGCGACGCACAACGACTGGGTGCGGGTGATCCCGAACGACCGCGAGCTGACCATGCGCGAGCTGACGCCGGCGGCCGTGACCGGCACGCTGAATACGCCGGTCGGGCGTCTGCGCAAGCTGAACATGGGGCCGGAATACCTGTCCGCGTTTACCGTCGGCGATCAGCTGCTGTGGGGCGCCGCAGAGCCGCTGCGCCGTATGCTGCGGATTCTGCTGTAATACGTTAGCGCCCTATTTCATGGCGTAATTATTTAAGCCCGCTAATTAGCGGGCTTTTTTATTTTAGCTGTTTATATTAATCACTCATGTTATTTAAATAAATAAGTCGTTATTTTTTATAGGAAATAATACTACGCCAGTGTTTACATTTTATTCGTCACGGGATTATTATGCCGGCGGAAAGATCATAATGGACGATCGCACAAGGAATGTATCACTATGTCGGCATTACAATTCCCCTGCACTATATTTAAAACCAAAAATATAATGGATGATTATGGTGCATATGATATGCGCTGCGGAGATTTATCCGCAGCGCAATTAAAAACACACTTTCATTTAGGCGATGTCTCCACGCGGGTTAATCCCTATACTCTGACGCAGCTCACGCCGTTTAACCAGCCGCATTCGCGCTTTTATGGCATGCGCGGGCAGGGGACTACGCTCACCCGGCAGGAGTGCGCCAGAATTCTCTTTGATGAATTCCGCCAGTTATCCCGCCTCTTTGCACTCTATGGCCCCTATAAACACCTGATTGAACAGATGATCAGCCATATGCAGCACGGCAACGGCACGCCGTTTAGCAGCCCACATCTGAATACCGCGTTAAAGGAGCAGATTTTGGGGGATAAGGATAAAGAAAATAGTACGCGTTTACTCTTGGAGGATGTGTTTAACCAACATATAAATTGGAGAGATAAATGTTATCCGTTAAAACATAAGAGTGAACTCGGTGGAGCTATCCTTGGTAGTAAACTTCCTAAATTTGATCGGTTTCAGGATAACTTTAATGGTATGGGGATCACTGTACATGATACCTGGTCTACGCATATCACGGTAAAATCACTGCAGGTTGATAGCGAGAGTTACCGCGCACTGGTGCACTATCGGGTACAGGATCATTTTGGTCTGGATGATGACGATATCAGGAAGGTTAAGTTTAACCAGTTTCGTTTCTTCCGTATCTGGTTTGTACTCCAGCGCTACAACCAGTTTGGTTTTCGGCCATTTATGACTAATATGGAAGCAACGATAGAGATTTCGGGGAGACGTAATGAAAAAAGGTAAAAATATTCTGTATGCACTGATATTGATGGGTGCCATACTATCAAGTTATATATTCTGGCTAACATTAAATCCAGTGGAAATTGTTGCTGTTCATCAGAGAGGTAACTATAGTGACGTACTGACGAAAAATTTCCCCTTTACTGATAAAGGGAAAATAAAATGGTGGCTAAAAAATAAAGAAAAAATGAAAGAAAATTATGATATTCCACAGCCTGCATCCTATGGATTTTTCACAATTATCTTTTGGGATTTTGGTGATGGTTATAAAGAAGCAGGGAAATATGACAGAATGTGTTTTGATGATATGAAAGATAAAGCGAACTGCATCGATAAAAACAAGATATTCACTGTTAAAAATGATAGGAACGGTGATGTTATATTTGCCTTTGGCGATGGACGCTACCGTATGGGAAAAGATGGTGAAATCGTTAAGCTCAGGCGTGAATGAAAATTAATGAACGGATCATCAGAGAAGAGATAGGGAAATATTATGAGGGTAAATAGATTATCTCTACCACTGATGTTATTGGCTTTTTTAATGTCAATGTTAGCTTTTTGGTGGAGCCTACGTTCGGTAGAAATTGTTGCTGTTCATCATAAAAATGAATTTAGTGCGGTTTTAGTTCACCATTTCCCCATTACGGATAAAGGTAAAATAGACTGGTGGATAAAAAATAAAGATAGATTAAAGAATGAGTATAAGATACCTAACCCTGCATCAGATGGTTTCTTTTCTATTACCTTTTGGGATTTTGGTGATGGTTATAAAGAAGCTGGAAAGTATGATCGGCGTTGCTTTGACGATATGCCAACCAAGAAAAAATGTATAGAAAAAACAAGGAATTTATTGTGTCAAATGAAAGAAATGGTGATACATCATTTATAACTAATGGTGATGAGTATCACATGAAGAGTAATGGTGACATTATAAAAGTCGGCGTTGATTGATAAAGTAATGAAAAATATTTTTATTGATTGGTTTTATATTCGCGATAAGGTTTATTTCGGGCGGGGTAGTCATTTTATACGCGTTATGATATATGCCGCCATGGCACTTTGTGGTTTTTTTCTTTGGTGCTATCTACAGCCGGTAGAGATTATTGCTATTCACCAGAGGGAGAACTATAGCGATGTGTTGGTGAAAAATTTTCCTTTTACAGATAAAGGAAAAATAAATTGGTGGTTAGATAATAAAAATAACCTAAAAGAAAAATATGGCATCCCTAAACCAGATTCGGATGGATTCTTTACTATTATATTTTGGGACTTTGGTGAGGGTTACAAAGAGGCGGGGAAGTATGACCGAATGTGTTTTGAGGACATGAAGGAAAAATCAAACTGCATAGATAAAAACAAAGAATTAACGGTTGAAAATGACAGGCATCACGATATTTTATTTACTGTAAGTAGTGGTATGTATCGTATGAAAAAGAATGGTGATATTACAAGGTATTATCTTGATTGACTTATATTAAAGTCTAATGGTGGTTTAATTAACAGTACAGCTATGGACAGATTTTTGTGCGCATCTATTTTATTTTTCAGTTATATATTCTGGCGTTCTCTACAACCGGTGGATATCGTTGCCGTTCATCAAAGGAACAATTTCAGCGATGTGCTGGTGAATAATTTCCCCTTTACGGATAAAAGAAAGGTCAATTGGTGGCTGGATAATAAAGATAAATTAAAAGAAAAATATGACATCCCTAACCCCGCTTCCTATGGACTTTTTACTATTGTTATCTGGAAATTTGGTGAGGGTTACAAAGAGGCGGGGAAGTATGACCGAATGTGTTTTGAAGATATGAAAGAAAAGAGAAACTGTATTGATAAAAATGTGTTGTTCATCATTTCTAATGACAGGAATAACGATATGTTATTTGTAGGGGATAATGGAACCTATCGCCTAAACAAAAACGGTGAAATAACCAAACTCAAACGCGAGTCGGATTAATTCACCGTTGATATCAGCGAGACGGCTATTGGCCGCGTATCACAGCCAATCTTGCCCCCGGCCTTTATCGGCTTAGGAAGCCAGCGACAGCGCTTTGGCTTTTGCGCGTTCCGCCAGCCACTCGCTGACGCGCGCCTGTTGCGCTTCGTCCAGCCACATACCGAGCTTGGTACGGCGCCAGATAGCGTCTTTCAGCTCCACCACCCACTCTTTCTCCACCAGGTAGCGCAGCTCCGCCTCGTACAGGCCGTGGCCGAAGTCTTCGCCCAGCTCCGCCAGGCTGTTGGCGCCGGACAGAATCAGTTCGCTGTGGCTGCCGTAGGTACGGGCATAGCGGCGCGCCAGCGCTTCCGGCAACCAGCCGTGTTCACGGCGCAGTTTGGCTGCGTAGCTGTCGCGGTCGCCGCCGATGTCGCCACCCGGCAGGGTGCCGTTCTTGGTCCAGGCCGGGCCGGCTTCCGGATAATAGTGCGCCAGTTTTTCCATCGCGTGTTCTGCCAGCTTGCGATAGGTGGTCAGCTTACCGCCGAAGACCGACAGCAGCGGCGCCTGGCCGTTATCGTCATGCACGTCCAACGTGTAATCACGGGTGATGGCCTGCGGTGAATCGGACTCATCGTCGCACAGCGGACGTACGCCGGAGTAGGTCCAGACGATATCGTCACGGCCGTACTGTTTCTTAAAGTGGTCGTTATACACTTTCAGCAGGTAGTTGATTTCGTTATCGTCAATCTTCACGTCTTTCGGATCGCCGTGATATTCCACATCGGTGGTGCCGATAATCGAGAACTCATCCATCCACGGGATCACAAAGACGATACGGTTGTCTTCGTTCTGCAGAATGTAGGACTGCGGCTGGTTATGCGCCTTCGGCACCACGATATGGCTGCCTTTGATCAGGCGGATGCCATAGGGTGATTTCAGCTTGAGGCCGTCGTCGAAGAAGTTTTTCACCCACGGGCCGGTAGCGTTAACCAGGCCTTTGGCGCGCCAGGTGAAGGTTTTACCGCTGTCGATATCGGTCGCTTCCACCATCCACATGCCGTTCTCACGCCATGCGCGGGTCACTTTGGTGCGGGTACGCACTTCGCCGCCGCGTTCCACCACTTCCTGCGCGTTCAATACCACCAGACGCGCATCGTCGACCCAGCAGTCGGAATATTCGAAACCGCGCTTCAGTTCCGGCTTCAGTACGGATTCTGGGCCAAAACGCAAACTCTTGCTGCCCGGCAGGCTGGTGCGTTTACCCAGGTGATCGTACAGGAACAGGCCGGTACGGATCATCCAGGCCGGACGCAGGTGTGGCTGGTGCGGCAGGCGGAAGCGCATTGGGAAGGCGATATGCGGCGCCAGTTTCAGCAGCACCTCACGTTCAGCCAGCGCTTCGCTCACCAGACGGAATTCATAGTGTTCCAGGTAGCGCAGGCCGCCGTGGATCAGTTTGGAACTGGCGGAAGACGTAGCACAGGCCAAGTCTTGCGCTTCCAGTAGCAGTACGGACAGGCCGCGCCCGGCAGCATCCGCCGCGATGCCGGCACCGTTGATGCCGCCACCGATAACGATCAAGTCTTTGGTTTCCACGTCATCTTCCTCCAGATGTTCGAAATAGCTCTTTTATGTTCGTTTTCGCTCATCATTGTAATCAAAAACCAACAAACAAGCCAAGAGTTAACCAAACAAAAACATTCACGCGTGATAAAGATAACAGTTTAGCGACTATAGACACACAAAGTGAGTGGCTTTTCCCACAGAATAAGGCGCCGGCAAACGGGCGACGGGAGGATAACGGGAGGGCGTTGTTCAGCCCCCTTCCGGGCGGAAGGGGGAATCAGAGCTGAGTGAGGAGACTCAGCACAGTTCCAGCTGTACGTCGTACTGCTCGATGATTTTCATGACGCCGGGCGGCGGCAGCTGGTCGGTAAACAGATAGTCGATCAGATTCATATTGCCCAGGTTGACCATCGCGTTGCGGCCGAACTTGGAGTGGTCGGTAACCAGCATGACGCAGCGCGAGTTTTCAATAATGGCGCGCTTGGTGCGCACTTCATGGTAGTCGAATTCGAGCAGTGAGCCGTCCATATCAATGCCGCTGATGCCGAGGATGCCGTAATCGAGGCGGAACTGTGAGATAAAGTCCAGCGTCGCTTCACCCATAATGCCGCCGTCGCGGGTACGCACTTCGCCGCCGGCCAGGATCAGGCGAAAATCCTCTTTGGCGGTGAGCAGGGTGGCGACGTTCAGGTTGTTGGTGACGACGCGCAGGTTCTTATGGTTCATCAGCGCGTGCGCCACGGCTTCCGGCGTGGTGCCGATATCGATAAACAGAGTGGCGCCGTCCGGGATCTGGCTGGCGACGCGCTGGGCGATGCGGTCTTTTTCCTCTGACCACATCACCTTACGGTCATGGTAGGCGGTGTTCACGGAGCTGGACGGCAGTGCGGCGCCGCCGTGGTGGCGCTGAATTTTATTTTGATCGGCCAGGTCGTTCAGATCGCGGCGAATCGTCTGTGGGCTGACGTCAAAATGCTCCACCAGTTCTTCAGTGCTGACGTAACCTTGCAGACGGACCAGCTCGATAATTGCGTCGTGACGCTGTGTTTGTTTCACGGTAATCCCCTAATACGCCGATATACCCGTCGGGTGAAGTTTGCCGAATTTTTTACCCGTAATCTTTTGATAGGTAAAGGTATAGTGTTATTGAGCGTTATTGTTCGTTGTGCGCGCGATGACGCGTGTCCCAAAATGCCATCAGCAACCCTAACACTAAACCGGCCACGTGTGCCGCGTTGGCGATCGACATTCCTAAAATATCGAAGTAGCCGGCGACCAGCCACAGTACGGAAAATATCATCAGGCCGCGCGGCAGCATCAGCCCGCGCTCCGGCGCCCGTTCGCCGCTGAGCCAGCTGTAGCCCATCAGCGCATAGACTACGCCGGACAGGCCGCCAAACAGCGCCCCGCTGAACAGCGATTGCGCCCAGCCGCTGAAGAAGGCCGACACCACGGCCAGCACAAACAGTTTACCGGCGCCGAGGCGTTTTTCCATCGGCCCGCCGAGGTACCACCACCAGAGCAGGTTAAAGGCGATGTGCAGCAGTGAGAAGTGAAGAAACGCATGGCTGATCCAGCGCCACAGCTGCGTATATTGCTCGCTGTTCTGCGGCCAGGAGAGCCAGTACATCACGCTGTCGTCGCCCACTACCTGCATCAGCACATACACCAGAATACACAGCGCCATCACGCTCAGGGTCAGCGGGCCGGCCTTGCTGCGGATAATCTGCAGGTAGGAGTCGTGCGGATAGTGCAGCTCGGCGGCGGTGCCGCCGGTTTGCCAGCTGGCGGCCTGATAGCGGCGGTTGAGCGGGTCGCGCATAAACTGCTGCAGTTCGTGTTGCACCTGTTCCAGCCGCGGTTCATCCGCCAGCCAGATCTCTGCGCTGTCCTGGCCGTGGCGCAGTTCCAGCGTAATGCCCTGCGTCGCCATATAGTCGACAAACGCCAGTGCCAGGCGGGGATTGGATACGGCGATCACTCTAATCATAAGTAGGGAGTTTCCGTCTTGCGTCGATGCGTTGTGGCCGTTGCAGATACCGGCGATGGCTGATTATAACGTTGAAACCCGATGTCGCAGCACCGACCTGTGGAAAATCGTGCAGGCAGGGGGAAGAACAGGGCGCTGGCGCGCCCTGATGATTATTCGGCGGAGGTTTCCACATCCTGCGGGTATTGACGCAGCCAGGCCTCAAAGCCGCCGTCGATGCTGTACACCGCATCAAAACCCTGATTCAGCAGATACTGCGCAGCGCCGCGGCTGCTGTTGCCGTGGTAGCACATCACCATCACCGGACGATCGAAATCGTTTTGCTGCATAAAGGTTTGCAGCGTGGCGTTGGTGAGATGAAATGCGCCCGGCGTATGCCCGGCGGCGAAACTCTGCGGATCGCGGATATCGACCAACGCCGCGCTGCCGTCTTGCCAGCGGCCGTGCGCCTGCTCAACATTGATCGCTTCAAACTGTTCCATGACTTCCAATTGCCTCGTAATTAGGGGACGCCGGCATTGTAACCAATTCCGCGCGCATAAAGACCAGACTAACACTGCGCCTTTATGCGCCGTATCCCATCATCTGCAGCAGCCGCTGCGCCTGCTGCACCGCTTCCTGCCGGTGGGCGACCCCCAGTTTCTGATACAGATTGCGGATATGCGTTTTGATGGTGGTGGCCGCCACCGCCAGCTCGCCGGCGATTTGGTCGTTGCTGTAACCGGAATAAATCAGCCCGAGCACCTGCCATTCGCGCTGGGTGAGCGGGCTGGTGCGGATAAGCTCAGGCACCTGCGGGTGCGTCAGCAGCTTATCGACGAAATTCTCGTCAAAATGCGCGAATTTATGCCGGTGATGCTGGTTGATATCGCGCAGAATGCGCTGGGCGCGGTGCTGTTCCAGCTCCGGCAGCGTATTGAGCTGGATCAGCTGGCGCAGCTGCTGCGCCATGGCTTCGCCCTCAATCACAAAGTGGCTGATAAAGCCGGTGCGGTTGGCCAGCGTCAGCGCTTCGATCAGGGCGCGCTGGGCGTCGCTTTTACGCTCGGTCTGCCAGTAAAGCTGGTTGCTCAGCAGCAGGTTACGGTTGAGATCGCTGATCAGCCGCAGCCGGCGGGCGTTATCGTTCAGTTCGTCCAGCACCACTTCGGCCTCCTGATAGCGGCCAAGCAGAATCTGCACCCGGGCGATATTGCGCCACTGTCCCTGGGTGAAATGGTTGTCCGCCATGGCGGGCTTTTCGCACTGGCTCAGCCAGCGCGCGGCGGCGGCGGTGTCGCCGGTCATCTGCCAGTGGATGATGCGCGGTTTATCGGCATTGGTCAGCCAGTCGCGGTGATACTGCGCACCGTGCTGCAGGGTTTCGCAGCGCTGCAGATAGGCATGGGCGTTATCCAGATCGCCGCGCGCCAGCGAGCATTTCGCCAGCATGGCAAGGCACTGCAGCTGTTGCTGGGGCTGGTAGTTGGCCAGCACCGTCAGGCCCAGCCGGGCGGTGTCCTCCGCCTCATCCAGCCGCGACCATGACCACAGGATCTGCGCGCGGATGCGCAGCAGAAATTCATGCATCGGCAGCTGTTCCAGATGCTGCTCGCGGATCAGTTCGAACGCTTTATCCTGAGTTTCGTATGCCGCCTGCAGGAACCCCTGGGCGATAAGAATTTCGCTCTGCTGCAGCAGCGCCCACAGCGCGTAGTGATAGGTCTGATGGCGGCGGGCCATCTGCTCGGTCTGCTGCATCATCGGCAGGGCGCGCGTCAGCTCGCCTTTGCAGTGGTGAATCTCGCCGGTGACCGAAGTGGCGACGATGCGGCTGTAGTAACTGGATAGCGGCAGGTGCTTCAGCGCCTGCGTCGCTAACCGTTCCGCTTCTTCCGGCTTGCCGGCGTTGATCGCTACCTGCGCCCGCAGCGCGTCGAATTCGGCACGCAGCGTCGCGTCGACGGCGATCTGCTGCTCGCGCATTGCCTGCTCGGCCCGCTCCAACTGGGTGTTGACCTCAATATAGCGGTGCTGGCTCTGCGCCAGCCAGGCCTGCAGCAACGCCAGTTTGGGGTTCTGGATCAGGCGCTCGTAAGGCAGGGCGTTCAGGCACTCCTCCAGCAGCGCCAGTTCGCTGTGGTGGAACAGCGACCAGGCGTGCTGCAGCAGAATATCGCGCAGCATGCTGATGTCGTTGGCCGCCAGCGCATGGTGAATGGCTTCGGCCGGGTAGCCGAGCGCCAGCCAGCCTTCGGCGGCGGCGCGGTGCAGCCCCGGCAGCTCCAGTGCCAGCTCCCACTGGCAGCGTTGGCGCAGGAAGGAGGCAAACAGCGGGTGGAAGTTAAACCATTCGCCGGTATCGTCCATGCGGTGGATAAACATGCCCTGCCGCTCCAGCTCCTCCAGCCGCTGCTGACCGTTGTCCTCGCCGGTCAGGCGCACAATCAGCGCGTCGTTCATCGAACGCAGCACCGAGCAGCGCAGCAGGAAGGCGCGCGCGCTGGCGTCGACGTGATCCAGCACCTCATCCACCAGATAATCGGCCAGATGGCTGGCGTTCAGCCCGGCCAGTCGTTTCGCCGACTGCTGCGCCGAGGCGCTGGACTGCCGGGCCGACAGGGCAATCAGCTGCAGCGCGGTGGCCCAGCCGGCGACCTCATCGCACAGGCGGCTGCTGTCCTGCTGCGCCAGCGGCGCGGGCAGCCGGCAGTCGAAAAACTGTTTGGCTTCCAGATGGTTAAACGCCAGTTGCTGACTGCCCAGCTCCAGCAGCTGATCGCGCACCCGCAGGTTGGCGATCCCCAGCGGCGGCAGCGTGCGGGACAGCAGAATCAGGGTCAGATTTTCAGGCTGATGGCGCAGGAAAAAGCGCATGGCTTCATGAATGACGTCGTTGGTGATCAGGTGGTAATCATCAATCACCAGATACAGCGGCTGATGCCAGTCCGCCAGTTCGATAAACAGCTGGCCAAACAGCGCGGACAGGCTGGCGTACTGATGCTTTTGGCTGAGTGCCTCGCTTTTGACGCATTGCCCGCCGGTCGCCTGCTGCAGCGCGGCGATCAGGTAGCTGGCGAAGCGCTCCGGCTGGTTATCGCTCTCATCCAGCGAATACCAGCCCAGCTCGCCCTTGGCCGCCGCCCACTGGGCGATCAGGGTGGTTTTCCCGTAGCCGGCCGGGCTGTTGACCAGCGTCAGGCGATAGTTGGCCGCGCCGGCCAGTTTCGCCAGCAGGCGATCGCGTACCACGGTATTTTGCAGCCGTACCGGGCGGCTCAGTTTTGATGGGATCAGCATAGTCGTCCAGATATAAAGCGCGGTTCCTGCCGCCGAAATCTGCCCGCAGGGGTCGTTGAAACGCGTTTTTGCCCGCCGGGATTGGAGAGACGATTAATTATTTTATAGCGCGTAATTAATCACCTTGTTTAACTTCTGCCAACGTTAAGCGTAATGCAACAAGCTTCCGTTTTGGCTTGGCGGGAAGTTGCAGTCGATCACACTTTTTTACATCTCGGCGTCAGCGTTTTTCATCGCGCCCGGTGGCTGGCACAGTGCCGCAGATCACACTTTCAGCTACGCCCCAATCCTCCTCCCCAGCTAATCCCCGGGCGGGAGGATGTTCCGTTTTTCTCCGCCCGGCAGGATAGCCGACATTGACTTACTTATCGGATAGAGAGCCTCCTATGTCACAGCCTACGCTTAAAAAGGACGTTTTTCTGGCGGCACTGACCCGCCAGTGGCAGCACCTCGGACTGCGTTCCGCCCAGCAGATGACGCCGCACCAGTGGTGGCAGGCGGTCAGCGGCGCGCTGGCCGAACAGCTGGCGGCGCAGCCTGCCCCCGTGCGGCAGGACAGCGCGCAGCGCCATGTGAACTATATTTCGATGGAATTTCTGATTGGCCGCCTGACGGCCAATAACCTGATCAATCTGGGCTGGTATGACACGGTGGCGGCGGCGCTGGAGGAGCAGGGGATTCAACTGGCGGACGTGCTGGAGCAGGAAACCGATCCGGCGCTGGGCAACGGCGGGCTGGGGCGGCTGGCCGCCTGTTTCCTCGATTCGATGGCGACGGTGGGACAGCCGGCGACCGGCTACGGGCTGAACTACCAGTACGGGCTGTTCCGCCAGTCGTTCAGCGGCGGGCAACAGCAGGAAGCGCCGGACGACTGGCAGCGCGAGAGTTACCCGTGGTTCCGTCACAATGCCGCGCTGGCGGTGGATGTCGGCATCGGCGGTGAGCTGGAAACCCTGGCGGACGGCCGCGAACTGTGGCGACCGGCGCAGGTGCTGCGCGGCGAAGCCTGGGATCTGCCGGTGGTGGGCTACCGCAACGGCGTCAGCCAGCCGCTGCGCCTGTGGCAGGCCACGCATGCGCAGCCGTTTGATCTGGGCGCGTTTAACGACGGTGACTTCCTGCTGGCGGAGCAACAGGGCGTTGACGCCGCCAGCCTGACCAAGGTGCTGTACCCGAATGATAACCATCAGGCGGGCAAACGCCTGCGCCTGATGCAGCAGTACTTCCAGTGCGCCTGCTCGGTGGCGGATATTCTGCGTAAACACCATCAGGCCGGGCGACGCATTGAAGAGCTGGCGGACTATGAAGTGATTCAGCTCAATGACACCCACCCGACCATCGCCATCCCGGAAATGCTGCGCATTCTGCTGGATGAACACCAGCTGGCCTGGGATGATGCCTGGCGCATCACCAGCCGCACTTTCGCCTATACCAACCATACGCTGATGCCGGAGGCGCTGGAGTGCTGGGATGAAGAGCTGGTGTGCAGCCTGCTGCCGCGCCACTTCTCGATAATCAAACAGATTAACGCCAACTTCCGCCAACGGGTGGAGCAGCAGTGGCCGCAGAACGAGGCGGTATGGGCCAAACTGGCGGTGCACTATGACAAGCAGGTGCGCATGGCCAACCTGTGCGTGGTCAGCGGCTTTGCGGTCAACGGCGTGGCGCAGCTGCATTCGGATCTGGTAGTCAAGGATCTGTTCCCGGAGTATCACCAGCTGTGGCCGCAGAAATTCCATAACGTCACCAACGGCATTACGCCGCGCCGCTGGCTGAAGCAGTGTAATCCGGCGCTGTCGGCGCTGATCGACAGCCGGCTGCAGAGAGAGTGGGCGAGCGATCTCGACGCGCTGCAGGGGCTGGAGCAGTACGCCGACGATGCCTCCTTCCGCCAGCAGTACCGGCAGATAAAGCGCGACAACAAGGTGGCGCTGGCCAACTATGTGCACGGCGTGATGGGGCTGAAACTGGATCCGGACGCGATTTTCGACGTACAGATCAAGCGCCTGCATGAATATAAGCGCCAGCATCTGAACCTGCTGCATATTCTGTCGCTGTATCGCCAGCTGCGCGATAACCCGAACCTGGAAATGGCGCCGCGGGTGTTCCTGTTCGGCGCCAAGGCCGCGCCGGGCTACTACCTGGCGAAGAACATCATCTATGCGATCAATCAGGCGGCGGAGAAGATCAATAACGATCCGCAGGTGAAGGATCGTTTGAAAGTGGCGTTTATCCCGGACTATCGCGTCTCCGTGGCGGAGCTGATGATCCCGGCGGCGGATCTGTCCGAACAGATCTCCACCGCGGGCAAAGAGGCCTCCGGCACCGGCAATATGAAGCTGGCGCTGAATGGCGCGCTGACCATCGGCACGCTGGACGGCGCCAACGTGGAGATTGCCGAGCAGGTTGGCGCGGACAATATCTTTATCTTCGGTAACACCGTGGAACAGGTGAAGGCGTTGCAGGCCGGCGGTTACGATCCGCTGCGTTACCGGCAGCAAGATGCGCAGCTGGATGCGATTCTCACCGAGCTGGAAAGCGGCGCATTGAGTCACGGTGATAAGCAGGCGTTTGAAATGATGCTGCACAGCCTGCAGGCCGGCGGCGATCCTTATCTGGTGCTGGCGGACTTTGCCGACTATTGCCAGGCGCAGCAGCGGGCCGACCGGCTGTATCGCGATACGCAGGCGTGGACGCGCAGCGCCATTCTCAATACGGCGCGCGTCGGTATGTTCAGTTCGGATCGGTCGATTCGCGATTATCAGCAGCGCATCTGGCAAACCCGGCGTTAAGGAGAGTGAATGGATCGTAACAGCATCGACCGGGCGGCGGCGCAGGCGGGCATTATGGCCGACTATGTCAATGCCCACGGCCAGCAGCAGGCCATCACGCCGGAAAGCAAGCGCGCTTTGCTGGCGGCGATGAACAGCAAGGCGGCGTCGGCCGGCGAAGCGCCGCTGCCGCCGGTAAAAGTGTTTTTCCAGCGTCAGCCGATCGTGCTGCCGCTGGCGGGCAGCGGCGAATATGGCTGGGAGCTGATCCGCGAAGACGGCGTCCAGCTGCAGGGGCGCGCCGGCGCTGGCAAGACGTTTACCCTGCCTGCCGGGGAACTGCCGCTCGGCTATCATCAGCTGCGTTTAACGCAGCAACAGCAGAGCTGGCAGTGCCGGTTGATTATCGCCCCCAGACGCTGTTATGAACCGGACGCGCTGCTGACCGGTAAAAAACTGTGGGGCGCCTGTGTGCAGCTGTATACGCTGCGTTCCGACAGCAACTGGGGTATCGGCGATTTCGGCGATCTGCGGCGGATGGTGACGGAGGTGGGCGAGCGCGGCGGCGCGTTCGTCGGGCTGAACCCGATTCATGCCCTCTATCCGGCAGATCCAAACAGCGCCAGCCCGTACAGTCCGTCATCGCGGCGTTGGCTGAACGTGGTGTATATCGACGTCAACGCGGTGGAGGACTTCCAGCTCAGCGCTGCGGCGCAACGCTGGTGGCGTCAGGCGGCGACTCGTAAACAGCTGGCGGCGGCGCGTGACAGCGAATGGGTCGACTATGCGGCGGTGACCACTCTGAAGCTGACGGCGCTGCGGCTGGCCTTCAGCCAGTTCCAGACGCGGGCGGCCGATGACCCACAGCGCCAGGCGCTGCGTCTGTTTGTCGCCGAGGGCGGCGACAGCCTTTATCAGCAGGCGGTGTTCGATGCCCTGCATGCCCACCTGTGCGCACAGGATCCGACGCTGTGGGGCTGGCCGGTGTGGCCGTCGGCGTACCGTCAGAGCAACGGCGAGGCGACGGCGGCGTTTTGCCGCGACAATCAGGAGGAGGTGGCGTTCTACCTGTGGCTGCAGTGGCTGGCCGCGGCGCAGTTTGCCGACTGTTTCGCCTGCTGCCGGCAGCAGCAGATGCCGATCGGCCTGTATCGCGACCTGGCGGTCGGCGTGGCGCAGGGCGGAGCGGAAACCTGGTGCGACCGCGAGCTGTATTGCCTGCAGGCGTCGGTGGGGGCGCCGCCGGATATTCTCGGCCCGCTGGGGCAAAACTGGGGTCTGCCGCCGATGGATCCGCACGTGATGGCGGCGCGCGGCTATCAGCCGTTTATCGACCTGCTGCGCGCCAACATGGCCGACTGCGGCGCGTTGCGCATCGACCACGTCATGGCGCTGCTGCGCCTGTGGTGGATACCCGCTGGCGCCACCGCCGACCAGGGCGCCTATGTCAAATATCCGCTGGACGATTTACTGGCGGTGCTGGCGTTGGAGAGCCAGCGTCAGCGCTGTATGGTGATCGGTGAAGATTTGGGGACGGTGCCGGTGGAAATTGTCGGCAAGCTGCGCGACAGCGGCGTCTATTCCTACAAGGTGCTGTATTTCGAGCGGGACGACGAAAACCGCTTCCGCGCGCCGCAGGCCTATCCGGTGCAGGCGATGGCGACTGTCACCACCCATGATTTACCGACGCTGCGCGGCTACTGGCAGGGCGATGACCTGCGGCTGGGCGCTTCGCTCGGCCTGTACCCGGACGCTGGGGTGCTGGCGGGGCTGTACGCCGACCGCGAACGGGCCAAACAAGGATTGCTGGACGGCTTGCACCACTATGGCTGCGTGCCGCAGAAGGTGGGCGGCAAGGCGGCGCGGCTGGCGATGAGCCCGTTGCTGAACCGGGGGCTGCAGCGCTATGTGGCGGACAGCGCCAGCGCGTTGCTCGGGCTGCAGCCGGAAGACTGGCTGGATATGGCGGCGCCGGTGAATGTGCCGGGCACCAGTACGGAGTATCCTAACTGGCGGCGTAAGCTGTCGCAGACGCTCGAAACGATGTTTGCCGATCGGCGGATTGCGTTGCTGCTGAAAGATGTAGACCGCCGGCGGCGCAACGGTTCGGTGGGGTAGGCAGTCGGCACCATGCCGCCGTGACGGCATGGTGTCCGTGGCGGCACGCTTAGTAGTAAGAGTGCTCGCCGCGCTGGTGTTCGGTCAGATCGCGCACGCCCTTCAGTTCCGGGAACTTCTGCAGCAGCTCTTTTTCGATCCCTTCTTTCAGCGTAACGTCGACCATGGAGCAACCGTTGCAGCCGCCGCCGAACTGCAGAATGGCGAAGCCTTCATCGGTGATCTCCATCAGCGTCACGCGGCCGCCGTGGCCGGCCAGCTGCGGGTTGATTTGCGATTGCAGGACGTACTCGACGCGCTCCAGCAGCGGCGCATCGTCGTCTACTTTACGCATTTTGGCGTTCGGCGCCTTCAGCGTTAACTGCGAGCCCAACTGGTCAGTAACGAAGTCGATTTCGGCGTCTTCCAGAAACGGCGCGCTGATCTCATCAACGTAGGCCGACAGTTTGTCGAACTTCAGTTCGGTGTCCGTCGCTTCTACCGCGTCAGGCGGGCAATAAGACACGCCGCACTCGGCCGTCGGCGTACCCGGATTGATCACGAACACGCGGATCTGGGTGCCTTCCTCTTGATTTGCCAGCAGTTTGGTAAAATGTTCCTGTGCAGCATCTGTTATACGAATCATAGCATTAGCTCAATAGTTGACTTCTATAGTAGGTTATAATACGCCCATTATTCCGGCACTACAATGTGCGGCAAATACACCATATCTGTAATGAGGCGACGCCCTGCGCCTGCAGCAGCGCGGCGATTTCCGCCGCCGTACTGCCGGTGGTTACCACATCATCCAGCAGGACGACGTGCCGCCCGGCCAGATTATCCTCACAGCGAAAGGCGCCGCGCAGATTGCGTTTGCGCTGTCGTGCCGTCAGGCGCTGCTGTGCGGCGGTGGCGCGTATGCGCCGCAGCGCCTGCGGGCGATATTCACAGCCCAGCCAGCGGGCCAGCGGCGCCGCCAACAGTTCGCTCTGATTATAGCCGCGTCGCCAGCGGCGCATTTTCTGTAAGGGTACCGTTAAAATCATCTCGGGTCTGTTCAGATATTGCTCTCGGCGCAGGTGCAGCCAGCGCAGTAGCAACAGCCTGGCCAGCAGCGGCGCCAGCTCCGGACGGCGTTGAAACTTGAGCTGCTTAATCAGTCGGCTCAGCGGGCTGACATAGTCGGCGACGAACACCAGCCGCTGCCAGGGCGGCGTTTTTTGCAGGCAGCGGCCGCAGGGGTAACGGGTGTCGCCGGCAGGCAGGCCGCAGCACGGACAGCAGGGCGGCGGCATGGGCAGCTGGCGCAGGCAGTAGCTGCAGATACCGTGTTGCGCCAGGCGCAAAGGCTGCCGGCATAGCCAACAGCGGCTGCGGATTGTTAGCATAGCGTCCTCCGTGACGAGTCAAACAAGGACAATAACTGATGACAGCGCTGTACTGGCAAACAATGGGTGAAGGCGATCGCGATCTTGTGCTGTTGCACGGCTGGGGGCTGAACGCCGAGGTCTGGGGTTGCGCGCTGACGCGACTGGCGCCGCATTTCCGGCTGCACCTGGTGGATCTGCCCGGCTATGGGCACAGTCAGGGCTTTGGGGCGTTGACGCTGGCGCAGATGGCGGACGTTGTGCTGGCGCAGGCGCCGCAGCAGGCCTGGTGGCTGGGCTGGTCGCTCGGCGGGCTGGTTGCCAGCCAGGTCGCCCTGACGCAGCCGCAGCGGGTCAACGGTCTGATTACCGTGGCGTCGTCGCCGTGTTTCTCCGCCCGCGACGACTGGCCGGGGATTCGTCCCGAAATATTAAGTGGTTTCCAGCATCAGCTGAGCGAGGATTTTCAGCGCACGGTGGAGCGCTTCCTGGCGCTGCAGACGCTGGGTACCGAGAGCGCCCGCCAGGACGCCCGTACGCTGAAATCGGTGGTGCTGAATCAGCCGATGCCGAGCGTGGAGGTATTGAACGGCGGGCTGGATATTCTGCGCACCGCCGATTTGCGCCGTCAGTTGGCCGATGTGCGCTGCCCGCTGCTGCGTATTTACGGTTATCTGGACGGTTTGGTGCCGCGCAAAGTGGCGGCGCTGGTGGATGAGCTGGCACCGGACTCCCGCTCGGTGGTGGTCGCCAAGGCGGCGCATGCGCCGTTTATCTCGCATCCCGATGAGTTTGCCGACCTGATCCTGCGCTTTGTCGGCGACGGCGCACTTTGATCCAGCGCAACGCCCGACTAAAAATATCGGCGATAACTGGCTAAAAAACCAAGCTGTCCGATACTGAATAAGTCAATGTGTTGGCTGCAAATGAAAGCGCTCTGTAGCCGCTCTTTTATATCGGCGCTCAGTCTCTGGGTGAGGGGGAACGTCAGGGAAATGGCGAACCTCCGGGCGTCGCGGCAGCCTGTTGTCACAAGGTGTTTATTTTTGACGACCTGAATAACGTATAAATTATCCATTGAGAGGTAGAGTTATGAAATCATTGAAGATGATCGTTGCTGCTCTGGTTGTGGGTTCCGTGTCTTTCAGCACCATGGCGGCCACGCTGCTGACGCAAGAAGATCTGGATAAGAATCCGGGAAAATACGAGAAGATCGGTACGGTGAGCACCACGGCGGAAACCACTTCGCCGATGGACGCGAAAGAGAAGCTGTCCAAACTGGCCGATGAGAAGGGCGGGCAGTATTACGTGGTGATCGCGGGCCGCGAGCACGGCAAATTCAGCGCCATCGCCGATGTGTATAAAGACAAACAGTAATTGCTGATTAACCGGGGGCGCATGGCCGCGCCCCTGGCTCACGCCTTCAGCCGATAGACCCGCGTCGTACAGGCTTTCCCTTCCGGACAATGTTTGCAGGCGCCGCTCAGACAGCCGCCGTCATCCATAACGCGGCATTCTGCTTTACCCAACGCAATTAAGCGATCGAGCATGGCCTGCACCAGCGGCAACGGCGCGTTCAACTGCCGGCTGAGCTGCTGTGCCTGAGCGCTGCCGCAGATCGCCAGCGCATCGCGCACCTGCAGCAGGCTGGCCATCAGTGACACGCCTTCTGTGAGGATTGGCAGCAGTCGCCGCCCGTTGTGGCGACGCTGCGCAGCCTGACGGTGACGCGGCTGCGGGCTTTACGCAGGCCGAACAGCACCAGCAGGTTGACCACCACCACCGCAGCCAGACAGAGCAGGCTGTACTGAGGATGCTGGCTGAAGGTGGCAATCTGGTAAAACAGCGTCGCCAGCGAATAGGCGATGTTCAGCCCCCACAGAATGGAGAAGGTCATCCAGCCGCGGCTGGATTCGCGGGCGATGGCCCCCATAACCGAGACGCACGGCACGTACAGCAGCACGAAGATCAGGTAGCTGTAGGCGGAAACCGGCGTGCCGAATTTGCTGCTCATGGTGCCCATCGAACTGACGCCCATTTCGCCGTCGCCTTTACTGGCTTCGATCGGGTTGGACAGGACGCTGAGGCTGAAAGTGTCTTTCAGCCCCTGCCAGGTTTCCTGCAGCGCCGCGTGCAGCTCATCCAGCAGGTTGAAGTTTTCGGCATCAAACGCTTCGTGAGTGATGTGTTCAGCGGTGTACAGCGTGTTCAGCGTGCCCACCACCACTTCTTTCGCCATCGCGCCGGTCACCAACCCGACGGTAGCCTGCCAGTTATCGCCGTGCACGCCCATTGGCTGCAGCAGCGGCGTCAGCACTTTGGAGACCGAGGCCAGCGCGGAATCATTGATGCTGTCCACCGGCTTGCCGCTGAAGGAGAAGCTGTTCAGGCCGCCGATAAAAATGCTGGCGATGACGATCACCTTGCCGGCGCGCAGCACGAAGCCTTTCAGCCGTTGCCAGGTTTGCAGCAGCAGGCTTTTCAGGTGCGGCACGTGATACACCGGCAGTTCCATCACAAACGGCGAGGCTTCGCCGCGCATAATGGTGTATTTCAGCACCAGACCGGTCAGGATCGCCACCAGAATGCCCAGCAGATACAGCGAGAACACCACGCCGGCGCCGTGCTGGCCGAAAAAGGCTGCGGCGAACACGGCGAAAATCGCCAGTCGGGCGCCGCAGGACATAAACGGCGCCATCATGATGGTGATCAGCCGTTCGCGCTGCGCATCCAACGTGCGGGTGCCCATAATTGACGGCACGTTGCAGCCAAAGCCGACAATCAGCGGCACAAAGGATTTGCCCGGCAGGCCCAGCGCCTGCATCAGCCGGTCCATCACGAACGCGGCGCGCGCCATGTAGCCTGAATCCTCAAGGAATGACAGGAACAGGTACATCATGCCGATTTGCGGCACCAGCGGCAGCACGGTGTTGATGCCGCCGCCGACGCCCTGCGCCAGGAAGATCGTCAGCCATTCCGGGGCATGCAGGGTATAACCGAGCCATTGAATCCCCTGAATAAACAGGGCGGCCGAGCCAAGATCGAAAATCGGCTGCAACGCGCCGCCGATATTGATGGCCAGCAGGAACATCAGGTACATCACCAGCAGGAAGATCGGTACGCCCAGCCAGCGGTTGAGGATCACGCTATCCAGCATGTCGGTCAGCCGGTTCGGCCGCGCCTGCTGTGCATCGCTGACGCTGTCGCAGATGGCGGCGATGGACTGGTAGCGCGCATCGGCAATCACCAGCGCCGGATCCTCCTGTTGCTGTTGCTCCAGCGACTGTCGGGCCGCCGGCAGCAGCGCGGCGGCGTCGCCCGCCAACTGGTGACTGTAAATATCGCCTTCGAGCATCTGCAACGCCAGCCAGCGGCGCTGCCCGTTCGGCAGCGTCTCGGGCATGGCGGCGCTGAGGGCGTCGACTTCCTGCAGCAGCAGCGGCGGGTAGCTGACCAGCGCGGTGAGCTGGTTGAACTGGTGGTTATCGATGATCTGTTTGAGCACGCCGATGCCGTCGGCCTTGGTGGAAATCATCGGCACCACCGGGCAGCCGAGCCGTGCCGACAGGGCGGCGACATCAATATGGATATGCTGGCTGCGGGCGATATCCAGCATGTTCAGCGCCAGAATGCAGGGGATACCCAGCTCCAGCAGCTGCAGCGTCAGATAAAGATTGCGTTCAAGGTTGGAGGCGTCGACCACGTTGATCAGTAAGTCGGCGTCGCCGCTGAGGATGTAATGGCAGGCAATTTGCTCATCCAGCGAGGTTTGTTCGGAGATGGTGGTCAGTGAATAGGTGCCGGGCAGATCAACCAGCGTGACCCGCGATTGTGGCGTAGTGAACTGACCCTCTTTGCGTTCTACCGTCACCCCTGCCCAGTTGCCGACCCGTTGACGGGCGCCGGTGAGCTGGTTGAACAGCGTGGTTTTCCCTGAATTCGGATTGCCGATTAAACCAATGGTGAGTGTTTTCATCATTATTTTTCATGCCGCATGAGAGTGTCGACGACGGCCCGGCGTTACGGTTGCGCTTCAAGCGCCAGCAGGGCGAGATCTTTTTTACGTAATACCAGGCTGACGCGTCGGGTTTTTATTTCTATCGGGTCACCGAGCGGGGCAACGCGAATCACGTCGAATAATGAACCGGGCAACATGCCGAGCGATAAAAGTTTTTGTCGATAGGCCGGGCTGATTTCAGGCGAAAAACCGGCGATCTTATAAGAGCGTTTGGGCTGTAGATGCATATGACCTGCTTGATTTTTCTGGGCGCGCTGAGCGTTTACGCCAACGCGTCGAGCATTGAATACGGCGGCCGCCGACACCGCTTCAGGTCGCTGCCGATAAGAGATAAACACGTACAAGAATAATAGTGAGAACGATTATCCAATTCAATACGGATAGTGTGGCTATTGGTAACGATTCGTTATCGACTGCATGCGGTATGCCGTTACTTGTATCACCTGGCTGACGGCGCGGCAAATGAGGTAAATGCGTTAAATTTATTAAAAATTCACATCCACTTTTTCTTATTTGAGCGTGGTGTGAACTTGGCGTGAGGATATGATGCTGCTTTGCTACATCGGTGAAATTATCATTAACAGGGCCTGGTGCTGCCAATGGCGTTAACGCATTGTGTTATGGCAGAAATAAGCGCCATGAAAGCGGAATGTTAATGAAAATGTGAATGAGAACGTGTTTGACCGTGCGCATAGGGTGAAGAGAGAGACCGGTAACGGGAGGTAAAAAAATAGCGCCGGAGTTGCGGCAGGTCAAAAAAATGCGGGTTTTATCTAAAACAGGCGGAGCCGGACGGCCCCGCCTGAGACGCTGCGGCGGTTAACGCTTTTTGCCGAACGCCGCCGCCAGCGCATCGCCCATGGCGCTGTTGCTGGCCGGGGCGTTGTTGCGCGCTTTTGGCCGCTGGGCCTGCTGGCGCGATGCGCTATCGCGATCGCGCGCCGGCGCGGAACCGCCGCGTCGCGGCGAACCTTCGCCCGGCTGCTCGTCCAGGCGCATGCTCAGCGCGATGCGCTTACGCTGCAGATCCACTTCCATCACCTTCACCTTGACGATGTCGCCGGCTTTCACCACGGTGTGCGGATCTTCGACGAACTTGTCGGCCAGTGAAGAGATGTGCACCAAACCATCCTGATGGACGCCGATATCGACGAAAGCGCCGAAGTTGGTCACGTTGGTCACCGACCCTTCCAGGATCATGCCCGGCTGCAGGTCGTTCAGCGTTTCCACACCGTCGGCAAAGGTAGCGGTTTTGAACTCAGGGCGCGGGTCGCGGCCCGGTTTTTCCAGCTCCTTCAGGATATCGGTCACGGTCGGCACGCCGAACTGCTCGTCGGTGAAGTCGCTGGCCTTCAGGCCGCGCACCGTGCTCGGGTTGCCCATCAGATCCTGCAGCGCCTGCTGGGTGGCGGCCAGAATACGCTCCACCACCGGGTAGGTTTCCGGGTGCACGGTCGAGGCGTCCAGCGGGTTGTCGCCGTGGTTAATGCGCAGGAAGCCGGCGCACTGTTCAAAGGCCTTCGGCCCCAGGCGGCTGACTTTCAGCAACTGTGCGCGGTTGTTGAAGCGGCCGTTCTCGTCGCGCCAGCTGACGATGTTCTGCGCCATGATGCGCGTCAGACCGGCAACGCGGGTCAGCAGCGGCACCGACGCGGTGTTCAGGTCGACGCCGACGGCGTTTACGCAGTCCTCAACGACGGAGTCCAGCTTTTTCGCCAGCTGGCTTTGGCTGACGTCGTGCTGATATTGACCGACGCCGATGGATTTCGGCTCGATTTTCACCAGCTCCGCCAGCGGATCCTGCAGACGGCGGGCGATGGACACCGCGCCGCGCAGCGACACATCGAGGTTCGGGAATTCCAGCGCCGCCAGCTCCGAGGCGGAGTAGACCGAAGCGCCGGCTTCGCTGACGATCACTTTCTGCGCCTTGACCGCCGGGAACTGCTTTTGCAGCTCGGCAAAGAAGCGCTCGGTTTCACGAGAGGCGGTGCCGTTGCCGATCGCCACCAGTTCGACGTTATGTTTGGTGCACAGCGCGGCGACCGCGGCAGCGGCTTTGGCGGCCTGGCCGGTGTGTGGATAAACGGTATCGGTCGCCACCAGTTTGCCGGTGGCGTCGACCACCGCCACTTTGACCCCGGTGCGCAGGCCCGGATCGAGACCCATGGTGGCGCGCATGCCGGCCGGCGCCGCCATCAGCAGGTCATGCAGGTTGCGGGCAAAGACGTTGATGGCTTCATCTTCGGCGCGCTCGCGCACCGTGCCCATCAGTTCGGTTTCCAGGTGCAGCAGCACCTTGATGCGCCAGGTCCAGTTGACTACCGCCTTGCGCCAGGCGTCCGCCGGCGCGTTGTTCAGCCGCAGATCCAGATGGCTGATGATGATCTGCTCCGCCTGGCTTTCACGCGGCGCTTCGTCGAACTGCGGGTCGGCATTCAGCGACAGCTGCAGAATGCCTTCGTTGCGGCCGCGGAACATTGCCAGCGCGCGGTGCGAAGGCACCTGGGCGATTGGTTCGTGATGGTCGAAGTAGTCGCGGAATTTCGCGCCTTCCTCTTCTTTACCTTCCACTACCTTGGCGACCAGATGGGCGTTCTTCCACAGGTAGTTACGCACTTTGGCCAGCAGCGCGGCGTCTTCAGCGAAGCGTTCCATCAGGATATAGCGTGCGCCGTCCAGCGCCGCTTTCACATCCGCCACGCCTTTGTCGGCGTCGACAAACCGTTCCGCCAACTGTTCCGGCTGCTGTTGCGGATCCTGCCACAGCGTATCGGCCAGCGGCTCCAGACCGGCCTCAATGGCGATCTGGCCGCGGGTGCGGCGTTTCGGTTTGTAGGGCAGGTACAGGTCTTCGAGTTCGGTTTTGCTCAGCGTGGCGTTAATCGCGCCCGCCAGTTCGTCGCTCAGCTTGCCCTGATCGTCAATGGATTTGAGGATGGTCTGGCGGCGATCTTCCAGTTCACGCAGATAACCCAGGCGGGTTTCCAGCTGGCGCAGTTGGGTGTCGTCCAGGCCCCCGGTGACTTCCTTACGATAGCGTGCGATAAACGGCACGGTATTACCTTCATCCAGCAGGCGGATTGCGGAGTCGACTTGCTCCGGACGCGCCTGCAGCTCTGTTGCAATAATGCGGCTCAGTGGCTCATTCATAAGTCTGGTATCTGTTAAGAACGGTGAATAAACAGGGGACAGTTATACGTACTGCCGGTGAAAAATGCCAGCGTGCCTGGCCGGCGCCGCACGGCCGCTGCGCCGGCAGCGCAGGGCGGTGCTGGCGTGAGGCAAGGTTCGGAATAGGCTGAAATTTATTTAACGTATTCAATCTGATTGACGTACCACAGCGCTTCGCCGAGCGGCGTGTTGACGGTAACGGCGTCGCCGACCTCTTTTTTCAGCAGGGCACGTGCCATCGGCGCGTCGATGGAGATGTAATCTTTGCGGCCGAAAATCTCGTCGTAGCCGACGATGCGAAAGCGTTTTAGGTCGCCGTCGTCGTTTTCCACCTCAACCCAGGCGCCGAAGAAGACTTTGCCTTCCTGCTGCGGCGAGTAGTCGACGATTTTCAGCTGTTCCAGGCATTTGGTCAGATAGCGCACCCGGCGGTCGATCTCCCGCAGGCGCTTTTTGTTGTACTGGTAGTCGGCGTTTTCGCTGCGATCGCCGAGGCTGGCCGCCCAGGTGACCTTTTTCGTCACCTCCGGCCGTTCTTCGCGCCACAGGTAATCCAGCTCTTGTTTAAGTTTGTTATAACCTTCGCGGGTTATTAATTGAGTTCTCATCGTTACCCACCTTAATGGAACGGCCATGGGATTTTATCACGCAGATTTTCGCATAACCTGGTGTATGACGGGCATTTTATCGCAATGTGATATGCTGCGCAGCAGCGTGAATAATGACGGGGAACCCTCCGTCCGGGTGACGAAAACAGTTGATAAATAAGCTTTGTAACAATTTCGGCTAGAATATATACCATTAATCGCTGTCCGATATGACAGGGTTTTTTAACAATATTCGCATCAGGCAATACAGCCTTTGGGAGTAATACAATGCAAGAGAATCATAAGATTCTGGTCGTTGATGACGACATGCGTCTGCGTGCGCTATTGGAACGCTATTTAACCGAGCAGGGTTTTCAGGTGCGCAGCGTGGCGAACGCCGAACAAATGGACCGCCTGCTGACGCGGGAGTCGTTCCACCTGATGGTGCTGGACCTGATGCTGCCGGGGGAAGACGGTTTGTCTATCTGCCGCCGCCTGCGTAGTCAGAGCAACCCGATGCCGATCATCATGGTTACCGCCAAGGGTGAAGAAGTGGATCGTATCGTCGGGCTGGAAATCGGCGCCGATGATTACATTCCGAAACCGTTCAACCCGCGCGAACTGCTGGCGCGTATCCGCGCGGTACTGCGCCGCCAGGCCAATGAGCTGCCGGGCGCACCATCGCAGGAAGAGGCGGTGATCGCCTTCGGCAAATTCAAGCTGAACCTCGGCACCCGTGAAATGTTCCGCGAAGACGAGCCGATGCCGCTGACCAGCGGCGAGTTTGCGGTGCTGAAAGCGCTGGTGAGCCACCCGCGCGAGCCGCTGTCGCGCGATAAGTTGATGAACCTGGCGCGCGGCCGCGAATACAGCGCCATGGAGCGCTCGATCGACGTGCAGATCTCTCGCCTGCGCCGTATGGTGGAGGAAGATCCCGCCCATCCTCGCTATATTCAGACCGTTTGGGGCCTGGGCTATGTCTTTGTACCGGACGGCAGTAAGGCATGAGGCGATTGCGCTTTTCACCGCGTAGCTCGTTTGCCCGAACCCTGTTGTTGATCGTCACTTTGCTGTTCGTCAGCCTGGTGACGACCTATCTGGTGGTGCTGAACTTCGCCATCCTTCCCAGCCTGCAGCAGTTTAATAAGGTCCTGGCGTACGAAGTGCGTATGCTGATGACCGATCGGCTGCAGCTGGAAGACGGCACGTTGCTGGAGGTGCCGCCGGCGTTCCGTCGGGAAATCTATCGTGAGCTGGGGATCTCGCTGTATACCAATGCCGCCGCAGAAGAGAGCGGCCTGCGTTGGGCGCAGCACTATGAGTTCCTCAGCCAGCAGATGGCGCGCCAGCTTGGCGGCCCGACCGATGTGCGCGTCGAGGTCAACAAAAATACGCCGGTGGTCTGGCTGAAAACCTGGCTGTCGCCGGATATCTGGGTGCGCGTGCCGCTGACCGAGATTCATCAGGGCGACTTCTCACCGCTGTTCCGCTATACGCTGGCGATTATGCTGCTGGCGATCGGCGGCGCCTGGCTGTTTATCCGTATTCAGAACCGACCGCTGGTGGAGTTGGAACACGCGGCGCTACAGGTCGGCAAAGGCAATATTCCGCCGCCGCTGCGTGAATATGGCGCGTCGGAAGTGCGTTCGGTAACGCGCGCGTTTAACCAGATGACCTCCGGCGTGAAGCAACTGTCGGACGACCGCACCCTGCTGATGGCCGGCGTCAGCCACGATCTGCGCACCCCGCTGACGCGTATCCGCCTGGCGACGGAAATGATGGGCGCTGAGGACGGCTATCTGGCGGAGTCGATCAATAAAGATATCGAAGAATGTAACGACATTATCGAACAGTTTATCGACTACCTGCGCACCGGTCAGGAGATGCAGACGGAGCTGTGCGATCTCAACGCTATTTTGGGTGAGGTGATCGCGGCGGAAAGCGGCTACGAGCGGGAAATTGACGCCAGCCTGGCGCCAGGCGAGCTGATGATGAATGTGCATCCGCTGTCGATCAAGCGAGCGGTGGTCAACATGGTGGTCAACGCGGCGCGTTACGGCAACGGTTGGATCAAGGTCAGCAGCGGCAGCGAGCTGCAGCGCGGCTGGTTCCAGGTGGAAGATGACGGCCCGGGCATCAAACCGGAAGAGCTGAAGCACCTGCTGCAGCCGTTTGTACGCGGCGACAGCGCGCGCAGCACCAGCGGCACCGGTCTGGGCCTGGCGATTGTGCAGCGTATTATCGATGGCCACGCCGGCGCGCTGGAGTTTGGCGTCAGCGAACGCGGCGGTTTGCGGATGCGCGCCTATATTCCGTTACCGATGGCTACCCGCGATGCGCTCAACGGTAATAACGGCCAGCCGAAAGAGAAGGCCTGACCCTCCTGCTGAAGGGCGCCGCCAGGCGCCCTTCAGGATTTACGGCTCATCACATAGTATTCGGCGGCGTCTTCATGCAGGCGCTGCCCCGCCGGCACCTGCCAGGGGTCGATCAGCTTAATGCCGCAGTGGAGAAAACTTTTGCTGTTGCGCGTGGCAAGCGTAGCGCCATGCTGCAGGCAGGTGGCGGCGATCTGCGCATCGGGCATGCTCATCGGCGTGCCCTGCCTTTGGTTACTGTCCATCAGCTCCGCATACTGCATGGCGCATAGGGCATCAAACGGCAAAATCTGCTCATCAAATTTAATCTGAATCGCCTCCGCCAGCCGGAGCCTGAGCGCCCGTTGGCGTTTGCCGTCCGGCATGCCGGTCACGCTGCTGAATAGCTCGGCGACAACGATGGCGCTTAAATACAGCTCACTATTATCTTTTTCGTTCAGCCAGCTGATCACGTTGTAATGCGGATTGGGGCGCAGCGTTTCTGCGATCACGCTGGTGTCGAGAATAATCATGCTTGCTCATCATCATCGAAGGTTGCGCGGCGCGGCGGCACGGCATCGCGCGGCGGGATCGCCAGCTCTACGCCGCCGAATTCGGCAAAATGCTGATGCATCCAGGTACCCAGCCCGTAACGCGCCGGCTTTTTCGTCAGCGCCTGTTTTAAAATCATACGCGCTTCTTCCTCCATGGAGTGACCATTTTTGGCGGCTGAAATGCGCAGCAGCTCTTTGATCTCATCATCGAGATTTCTGACGGTTATGGTAGCCATTGAACCCTCCATTGATGTCAATGATTGCAATGCCGTCATTATCTCACCCGGTTGTTTATTAAACAATGCGGGGGCGTAAAAAAGGCGCGGAAGCCGCGCCTTGAGTGAAGAGCTGAGAGAGGGTTACAACTTTGGACCGGCGCTGACCAGGGCTGCCCCGGCCGGCGTATCGGTGTATTTATCGAAGTTGGTGATAAAGCGTTGCGCCAGATCCTGCGCTTTCTCTTCCCACTGCGCTTCGCTCTGGTAGGTGGCGCGCGGGTCAAGGATCGCGGGGTCGACGCCAGGCAGCGCCGTCGGCACCGCCAGATCGAAGATCGGCAGGGTGATGGTTTCCGCCTGGTCGATTTCGCCGCTGAGAATGGCATCGATAATGCCGCGCGTATCTTTGATTGAGATACGTTTGCCGGTACCGTTCCAGCCGGTGTTCACCAGGTAGGCCTGCGCACCGGCGGCCTGCATGCGTTTAACCAGCACTTCAGCGTATTGCGTCGGGTGCAGCGACAGGAAGGCGGCGCCGAAGCAGGAAGAGAAGGTCGGCGTTGGTTCGGTAATACCGCGCTCGGTGCCTGCCAGTTTGGCGGTAAAGCCGGACAGGAAGTGGTACTGAGTCTGGTCAGCGGTCAGGCGCGAAACCGGCGGCAGCACGCCAAAAGCGTCAGCGGTCAGGAAGATCACCTTGGTGGCGTGGCCGGCCTTGGAAACCGGTTTGACGATGTTCTGGATATGGTAAATCGGGTAGGAAACGCGTGTGTTCTCGGTTTTCGAACCGTCATTGAAATCGATGCTGCCGTCGGCCAGTACGGTGACGTTTTCCAGCAGCGCATCGCGCTTGATGGCGTGGTAAATATCCGGTTCGGCTTCTTCGGAGAGCTTGATGGTTTTGGCGTAGCAGCCGCCTTCGAAGTTGAACACGCCGTCGTCGTCCCAGCCGTGCTCATCGTCGCCGATCAGTTGGCGCTTCGGATCGGTGGACAGCGTGGTCTTACCGGTGCCGGACAGGCCGAAGAACACCGCCACGTCACCCTGTTCGCCGACGTTGGCCGAGCAGTGCATGGAAGCGATGCCCTTCAGCGGCAGCAGGTAGTTCATCATGGAGAACATACCCTTTTTCATTTCGCCGCCGTACCAGGTACCGCCGATCAGCTGCATGCGCTCCGTCAGGTTGAAGGCGACGAAGTTTTCCGAGTTCAGCCCCTGCTGCTGCCAGTTTGGATTGGTGCATTTGGCGCCGTTCATCACCACGAAGTCCGGCTCAAAGTCTGCCAGCTCTTCGTCGCTCGGGCGGATGAACATGTTTTTCACGAAGTGCGCCTGCCAGGCGACCTCGGTGATAAAGCGTACTTTCAGGCGGGAGTCGGCATTGGCGCCGCAAAAGGTATCAACCACGAACAGGCGTTTACCGGAGAGTTGCTGAGTCACCAGCTGCTTCAGCTCGCCCCAGACTTCCGGGCTGAGCGGTTTGTTGTCATTTTTGCCTTTCCCCTGATCGGCCCACCACACGGTATCGCGGGTCACGTCATCGCGGACAATGTATTTGTCCTTCGGGGAACGGCCGGTAAAGATCCCGGTATCGACGGCTACCGCACCCAGGTTGGTCACCACGCCGCGCTCGTAGCCCGTTAAGGAAGGGTCGGTTTCTTCTTTAAACAGGAGGTCATAGCTTGGGTTGTAGACGATCTCGCCGGCGTTGTGGATCCCGTAGGCGGCAAGATCCTGGGGGGTTATACCTTTAGCACACATGTCACTACTCCTTGGTCACAGAATTTCTGCGGCCAATTGTAGGTATTTAATAGTGCGTAACCGCGATAGGTATCAAATATTTAACGTTTTAAACTAAATTTAGTTACGAAGTGAGAGATAGCACACGGAAAAAAGCAAACGTGCAAACGGAAAGGGCTGACGGGGCGCGCTTCGGCCCCGTCAGTATGGGGTGCAACTTAGTGTAACTGGTCGCTTTCGCCGGTGTTACCTGCGTATAGCGCGGCGACGTCCATCGCATCAAACACGTAATGGTTGCCGCAATAGTCGCAGTGCATATCGATGTTGCCGTCCTGCTCCAGCATATCGGCCACCTCATCGGTGGGCAGCGTCAGCAGCGCGTCGGCGCAGCGCTGGCGCGAGCAGGTGCAGCGGAATATGACCGGCTGCGGTTCATACAGCGTCACCTCTTCCTGGTGGTACAGGCGGTACAGCACCTCATTGGCCGGCAGAGTGAACAGCTCTTCGTTCTTGATGGTGGCGGTCAGCTGCACCAGGTGATCGAAGTCGTCAGCGTTTTGTTCGTCCTGCGCCGGCAGAACCTGCAGCAGCATGCCGCCGGCGGCCGGCTGGCCGTCAGCCTCGCCGGTGCGAATAAACAGACGGGTCGGCAGCTGTTCCGACTGGCGGAAATAGTTCTCCAGGCACTCGGCCAGGGTTTCGCCTTCCAGCGCCACTACGCCCTGATAGCGCTCGCCCTCGGCCGGGGTAATGGTAATGACCATCACGCCGTTGCCGATCATCTGCTGCAGCGTGCTGCCGTCGGCGATATCGCCCTGCAGGCGCGCCACACCGCGCATTTCCTGCTGGTTGTTGCCATTGATCACCGCCAGCTTCAGCGGGCCGTCGCCCTGCAGCTGTACGGTAATATCGCCGTCGAATTTCAGGGTTGCCGTCAGCAGGCTGGTTGCCACCAGCATTTCACCCAGCAGCGCCTGCACCGGGGCAGGGTAGTCGTGGTTTTCCAGAATGTGCCGATAGGTGTCGCTGAGGGTAACCAGCTCACCGCGCACCGCGTAGTTCTCGAACAGGTAACGGTGTAATTGGTCATGATTAGACATAGTTTTCTCTCTGTGAGGCGAGGGATTATTCCGACTCGCCAAATTTAAATTTAATCAGGGTGCGCCGTTCCTTCTTGTCCGGACGGCGGTCCGGATGCGGCATGCTCAGGGCGTTCAGCTTGCGTGCCTGCGCCATCTTTTCCCGGTTGGCGATGCTGGCTGCGGTTTCCTCATACATCAGCTGCGCTTCGCCGGCGCCGCGCCGCTGGCCGTTGAGCGCCAGCACGATTACCGTGCGTTCCTCATTTCCCTGACGCAGCTTGATCTCCGCGTTCAGCTCGACGTTCTTGCTGGGCTTGCTGCGCTGGCCGTTATAGTGCACTTTGCCGCCGTCGATCATCTCGCGCGCCAGCGAACGGGTTTTGTAAAACCGTGCGGCCCACAGCCACTTGTCTAAACGGACGGCATCATCGCTCGTCGTTTTTGCTTTCATTTTGGCTCCCGTGCCAGCGCCGGTATCAACTGACGGTAATCGCGCATGGACGGATGACGCTGGAAAGTTTTTTCCGCCATGCTGGAATCCGGATTTTGTACGCCGAGACAATAGCGAATGCCAAACCGGTGCGCGGCGTCCAGAATCGGTTCGCCGTCATCCACGAACAGCGTGCGCTGCGGGTCGAAGCCGATGCGTTGCTGCACCGCCTGCCACAGGCGCTGATCTTCCTTCGGATATCCAAATGTGTGGGTGGAAAGTAATAAATCAAGGTGCCGATCGAGGCCGGTATGCGCAATTTTTACCGCCAGACTGTGCGGGTGCGCATTGGTCAGCAAAATGGCCTGGCGGCCGGAGTCGCGCAGCGCCTGCAGAAACGGCGCGGTATCATCGCGCAGGCGGGCGCGGGAGCCGGCTTCGCTGGTCATGGCGTAAATATCCAGATCCAGTCGCGAGCTCCAGTAATCAAAGCAGTACCAGTTCATGGTGTGCTGTACTGCGGCATACTCGGCGTCAATCATTTGACGGGCCTGCTCAAACGAGATGTCGCGCTGGGCGCTCAGCGCCTGCGGCACCCGCTGCAGCCAAAAGTGGCTGTCGAACTCCAGATCGAGCAGGGTGCCGTCCATGTCCAGCAAAACGGTATCTATATTGCGCCAATCAAATTCAGGAACCATGAATACTCCAGCGGCAGGCCTGGTCGCCCATTGTGAAAACGGTGTTTCCGCCCGTCGTCGTACCGGCGGGAAGGGCGGAGAATATAGGGTTAGGGTAGCATAAGCAGATGACAATACGTGAGAACGGGCCGGCGCCGCCGGCCCGTCAGGACTTAGTCCCTGGAATGCAGTGAGACAGGCGTCAGCTGCGGGTTAAAGCAGCTTTCATAATAGCTCTGAATGTCAGCCAGCCGGCGGCGGTTCATCCGCTGACGCTGGATCAAGCGGAACGTATTGTAACCGAGGCCGAACGTCACTCCGATCAGCAACAGGCTGGTGCCGAGGTAGCGCCACAGCGTGATGATATCCGGCTCGCTGTGCAGCGCGATATGGCGGGTTCCGTTGGCGTCGGTGCTGAGGCTGGTGATAACGCCCTGCGCTTCAAACGGCGTATGCAGCAGAACGCTGGTCATTCGCTTCAGCGCATTCCACTGCTCCAGCGCATTGTCTTCATTCGGCGATGCGGCCGGCTGCAGCGTATGGTTCACCAGCTGTTTGCCTTCATCGCTGGAGATCAGGAAACCGCCCGGCGGCGGGCTGTTCAGCGCCGCTGCCGCCTGACGGGTTTCCTGATACACGAAGGAGGAGGTGGCCGATTTGGTCAGCCGTTCCAGAGATTCGGCACTGACCGGCCGCAGCAGGACGTTGACGCCGTCCAGCGAGCCGGAACGTGCGCGTTTTACCAGGCTGTTCCAGTCTTTGGCGTTGCCAAGGTTCACCAGAGCGTTTTTCAGCCGCACGCAGTCGTTGCTTTCCCCGCACAGGTCACGGGTCTTCAGCACAATATCAGAAAAATCATCCAGCAGAATCATGCCGGATTTTTCGATGGCGCTGGCCAGCTGCGGGTTGATTTTCTGGTCGCTGCCGCTGGGATGCAGCTGGCTGTTGACCGTGGTGAGCAGCGCCGAGGCCTTATCGATAATGTCCGACTCCGGCTGTGGCAGCGGCGCGGCGGTGTTCCAGTAAATGCCCGAGCAGTCGAACGGCATAAAGCCGGCCGCCGAGGCATTGACCGGCGTCGGCGGTACATAGCACATGCCGCTGCCCTGAATTTTCAGGCTGTCGCCGACGTGCAGAGGAATGGTTTCCAGCGCCTGTACGCTGCTGACTTCGGTGCGCTGTGCACCCTGCAGCCAGGCGACGCTCAGTTTCAGCGGCAGGCCCAGCGGGATATAACTCAGCAGTAAAATCAGCACCAGCAGCGAGCTGGCGATCAGCGCGGCGTTCTTCCCCCAGTGCTGCAGCGGGAAGTGCTTCATTTCATCATGCAGCGACAGGTAACGCCCCTGGCGCACCACCTGGCGGTTGAGATAGATATCGACGTCGGTAGGCTTGCCCAGATCTGCGCTGACGAACGACTGCCAGTGCGTGGGATACGCCAGGTCGACGGTGCCGAGCGAGATGTTGCTGATCTGCCCCTGACCGGACTCGCCGAACAGCCCCCAGCGCTTCGGCGTGCCGCGCAGGCAATGAATCTCTTTCAGTTCATGATCGGCCGGGCGGCGGAACAGGTTCCAGCACCCCCAGGCGATCATCAGCACCGCGACGAAAATCATCCACGGCACCACCAGAACGGGGCTGATCAGGCTGAAGAACAGCAGCAGCAGGGCGGCGGAAATAATGCCGGCTTCCTTCAGGCCGCTGGGCCTGCTGAGCATATGTTCTTCCGGCGTTTCCTTACGGATATTCAGCAGCTCGACATGTTCGCTTTCTTCCTTGCGGATGGAAGCGTTGCGCGCCGGTTCGGCGCTGACGACCGGCGGCAGCGGGCGATCGTTGATATGGTCGGTGAGCGAGTGGCCGTTGAGGGAGATCACCAGCGGCAGCGTTTGCGTTTTGATGATTTCCACGTGGTTGTCGGCGCTGATGTACTGTTCCCAGAACGGCGGCAGATGCACCTCTTCGGAGTCCAGATAGTAGCGCCATTTGTTCGGCTCATCGCTGGCGAGGCCGTAACGGGTAATCGCGTGGGTAACCGGGTAGACGTTGTCGCTTTGCGGGGTCAGCGCCAGCTTACTGGCGGACAGGGGCGAGCTGCTGGGCAGCAGTTTATTGCCCAGCCGGTTTTGCTGACCGAGGTAGTGCTCGACTGCTGCTCGCTCTTCCGACGTCAGCTTGCGGTGCGTCGGCTTGAGAAAGGGCAATGAACGGGCCAATACCGGCCGGTTGCGAGCTTTAAACCAAAAATACAGGCCAGCAATTATCAGACAGGCAAGCACTAAGGCTAATATCAACACTATTGTGCTCATGCTATCCCCATATTACGCCATGACTCCCGTCAACCTGATGATAAAGTTGCCTATTATATGCAGTAAATCAGAATGAGGCAGCTGCGGCGCCGGTAAAAATGAAAAAACGCACGGTTAAACAAACCCCAATCCTGCACGATGATAACAAGCGGCGACCACTGCTAATATCGGCATTGTCCTATTTTAACACGATTTATTTGCTGAATTAGCGGAGAAAAAAGGCATCTGCTGGCCGGAGTTGTTAAAAAAAAGTAAATTAGAGGCTGTATGCGTTGCGACCAAGGTTCCCATTAACGCACAATGTGATCAAGATCGACAATGGTCAGCGTCTCATCATGTCGTTAACGGCATGCTGCGCCAATCATTATTCCGGTTACCCTATCCTCGGCACCATACTTGGGAGGCGCAGGGCGGTAACGCATTTTGAGGCAATCATGGATAAACACCTGCAAAAACCTAAAATCCTGAAGGTAGAAACCATCGCACGTTCGCGCTTGTTTAACGTTGAATCTGTCGATCTGGAGTTCAGCAACGGTGTGCGGCGAGTATACGAACGTATGCGGCCTTCCGACCGTGAAGCGGTGATGATTGTGCCGGTAATTGGCGACGACCTGCTGTTGATTCGCGAGTATGCGGTCGGCACGGAATCCTATGAGCTGGGGTTCCCGAAGGGGCTGATCGACCCGGGTGAAGAGGTGCTGGAAGCCGCCAACCGCGAATTGATGGAAGAGGTGGGTTTCGGAGCGGAGCGCTTTGATTTCCTCAGCAAGTTAACCATGGCACCGTCCTATTTCTCCAGCAAGATGAATATCGTGCTGGCACACGATCTGTACCCGCAAAAGCTGGAAGGGGACGAGCCGGAGCCGCTGCCGCAGGTGCGCTGGCCCATTGCCAATATGATGGCGCTGTTGGCGGAACCGGATTTTCGCGAGGCGCGTAACGTCAGCGCGTTGTTCCTGGCCGAGGCCTTCCTGCGCGGCGGCCGTTAAACGGCCGCACGCGATGTTTATCGCCTGACACAGCGCAAATAAAAAGGGCCAGATTTCTCTGGCCCTTGTTTATGGTTAGAACAGTTCGTGGCTTTCGCCGCCGGAATCCATCAGGGTGGTGCCGGCATCGTAGGTCGGGTACTCCGTTGGCTGCGTGCCTTCGATAAAGTACTCGGAACGGCTGCCGGCGCCGCCTTTCGACAGTTTGCCGGTGCTCTTGTCGATAATAACGCTGATAATGCCCTGCGGCGGCGTGGCTTTCTGCTCCGGAATGCCTTCCAGCGCAATCTTCATAAACTCATCCCACGCCGGCTGCGCGCTCTTCGCACCGCCTTCGCCGCCGGAAATCTGGTCCGGAATGGCGCCGGAGGCCGTTGAGCGACCCAGGGTGCGGCGGTGGTCATCAAAGCCGATCCAGACGGTGGTGACCGTATCCGGGCCATAGCCGGAGAACCAGGCGTCTTTCGAGCTGTTGGTGGTGCCGGTTTTGCCGCCGATATCACGACGTTTCAGATCGCGGCCGGCGCGCCAGCCGGTGCCCATCCAGCCCGGTTCGCCGTAGATGTTGCTGTTCAGCGCATCGTGGATCAGGAATGACAGCGGCGTGTTGATCACGTGCGGCGCATACTGCTGATCGCCGTCCTGCAGCACCTGGGCCGGGGTAACCTGCTCCAGCTTCGGCATTGGCACGCCGGCGTTGTTGTTGTCTTCCTGTGAGACCGCCACGTTTTCCACGTTATCGTCCGACAGCACCGCCGAACGGTGGGTGTCGCCGTAAATCACCGGCAGGTTACAGCTGTTGCAGACCACTTTCGGCTTGGCTTCAAAAATGGTGTTGCCGGTTTCATCTTCGATATGCGTGATGAAGTACGGATCCACCAGATAACCGCCGTTCGCCAGCACGGCGTAGCCGCGCACCAACTGCATCGGGGTGAAGGAGGCGGAACCCAGCGCCAGTGACTCTGAATGCACGATGTTTTGCGCCGGGAAGCCGAAACGCTGCAGGTATTCAGCCGCGTAGTCGACGCCCATCGCACGCATGGCGCGCACCATCACCACGTTCTTCGACTGCCCCAGACCCTGACGCAGACGGATTGGACCGACGTAGGTAGGCGGCGAGTTCTTCGGCCGCCATTCGGTGCCGGAGCCGGCATCCCAGCGGGTGACCGGCAGGTCGTTCAGGATCGTGGCCAGCGTTAAGCCTTTATCCATCGCTGCGGTATACAGGAACGGCTTGATATTGGAGCCGACCTGACGCAGCGCCTGGGTGACGCGGTTGAACTTGCTCTGGTTGAAGTCGAAACCGCCGACCAGCGCTTTCACGGCGCCGTCATGCGGATTCAGCGATATCAGCGCGGAGTTGACGTCCGGCACCTGCGACAGCCACCAGGCATCGTTAACCTTACGCACCCAGACCTGCTGGCCAACCTGCACCACATCGGTCACGCGCTTCGGCGTCGGGCCTTGCAGCGTGTCGGATTTGTAAGGGCGCGCCCAGCGCATGCCCGCCATCGGCAGAGCGATGCTGCTGCCGTCCGCCAGCATGGCGGTTGCCTGCTCGGCATTGGCGGCGGTGATCACCGCCGGCGCCAGCGGGCCGTAGTTTGGCAGGCCTTTGAGCGAGGTGGTGATTTGCTTCTGATCCCAGGCAGCTTCGCCGACTTTCCACAGCACATTGGACGGGCCGCGGTAGCCGTGGCGCATATCGTACGCCAGCACGTTGTCGCGTACCGACTGCTGTGCCGCCAGCTGCAGCTTCTTGGTGACGGTGGTATAGACCTTGTAGCCGTCGGTGTAGGCGTTTTCACCGTAACGCTTGATCATCTCCTGGCGCACCATCTCGGCGAGATAGGGGGCGGAGAAGCTGATCTGCGGCGCGTGGTAGTTGGCTACCAGCGGCTCGTTACGCGCTTCGTCGTATTGCGCCTGGTTGATGTAGTGTTCACCCAGCATACGGGCCAGCACCACGTTACGGCGCGCCACGGCGCGATCGTGCGAATAGAGCGGGTTAAAGGTGGACGGCGCCTTCGGCAGGCCGGCGATGGTGGCGATTTCGCTCAGGGTCAGCTGACTGACGTCTTTGCCGAAATAGACCTGCGCCGCGGCGCCGACGCCGTAGGAGCGGTAACCCAGATAAATTTTGTTCAGATACAGCTCAAGAATTTCATCTTTCGTCAGCATCTGCTCAATACGCACCGCCAAAAACGCTTCCTTAATCTTACGCATCAGCGTGCGTTCCGGACTCAGGAAGAAGTTTCTGGCGAGCTGTTGGGTGATGGTACTTGCCCCCTGGGACGCGTGGCCGGAGACCATCGCCACCGACGCGGCGCGGAAGATACCGATCGGGTCAACGCCGTGGTGCTCATAGAACCGGCTGTCCTCGGTGGCGATAAAGGCGCGCACCATCACCGGCGGAATTTGATCCAGTTTGAGCGGAATACGGCGTTTTTCGCCGTATTGGGCGATCAGTTCGCCATCGGCACTGTAAACCTGCATCGGGATTTGCAGTCGGACATCTTTCAGCGTTGCGACGTCGGGCAGCTGTGGCTCGACATATTTGTACAAGCCAAAAACCGAGGCTGCTCCCAGCACGATGCAACATACTGCAAGGATTAGAAAATACTTTACGAACTTCACCTGAGATTTCCCATTTTCATGTCATTTGGGCAGTTTATAAACAACCGCGCGGTAGTATAAAGGTAAGGCTTCGCCATGGATATGTTCTTTTATCATCTCATCTTAAGGAGGCGGGTCAAAATATGTTCCCGAACACATGGAATGTGGGGCTCGACATACAGAGCAACAGCCTGCGTGCAATCGCGGCACAACAGCGTCGCGGCGGTTGGCAGCTGCGGCACTGGTGGCAACAAAACTTGCCGTATGCCGTATTGCGCGACGGTTATCTGGATCAATCCGAAAGTTTAATTCCGCTGTTGCGGCAATGGCGAATCCGCTTGCCGAGACATATTTCCTTACGCATTGCCTTACCTGTGCAACGGGTTTTACAACATGTCATACCGGCGCCGGATGCTCGGCTGCAGGAGCCGGCGCGCGATCGCTATATCACCGCGCAGGGGGCGAAGCAGTTCCCGCTCGACAGCCAGACGCTGGCGCTGGACTACCGTCCGCCGCAGGAACGGGCGGCGCAACTGTTGCTCACCGCCGCCCGCCAGCAGGAACTGCAGATGTGGCTGCGCTGCCTGCAGCAGGCCGATCTCTCACCGCAGGTGGTGGATATCACGCCCTGCGCGTTGTTGGCCATGGGGGAGGCGGCCGGGCTGCCGGCCGATGCCGTTTTGCTGCATCGGCTGGACGATCACTGGCTGTGGGCGGCGCCGCGCAGTGCTGCTTTTGCCTGCGGCGTGCTGCGCGAGTCGGAGATGGACGGTGCCGATCGGGCGTTAGCGGCGGTGTTGGCCGCCAACGCCGGAGCGGAGACGCTGTATTACAGCAGCGTACTGGACGAACCCGCACCGGAGGGGGCACGGCTATGGTCGCCGCTTGACGCTTTCCCTTACCGGCAGGCGCCGCTGCCGGCAAAGCCGGGGGCCTTTGTGCTGGCCGGCGGGCTGGCGCTGCGTCAGGAGGACTGCTGATGTATCAGGTGAATTTATTGCCCTGGCGCCAGCGGGCGCAGCGTCGACGCGCACGCTTCTGGCTACGTTTGCTGACGCTGCAGCTGGCATTGGCGCTGACGATCGCCGCCGTGATGTTGGCAGGCGTGCGCCATCGGCAGCAGCAACAGCGCAGCCTGCTGCAGCAATACACGCAGCAGAACGAGGCGTTGCAGCAGCAGTATCGGCTGATTCAAGCGGCGACGGGGGAACTAACGCGGCTGAGTGAACGCCAGGCGCAGCATCGCCGCAATCAGGCCCATAATCTGCAGTATGCGCGGTTTTTGCCGCAGTTGGCGGCGGCGCTGCCGGCCAGCGTATGGCTGCTCTCGCTGGATACACAGGCGCATACCCTGCGGGTGCGTGGGCTGAGTCAGGGGTATCCGGCATTGGCCCGGCTGACGCACCGTTTGACGACGCAGGCGTTGTTGCCCGGTCATCGGTTGACGGACGTCGCGCAACGTTCGGACGGCCTGTTCTCTTTTACCCTGACGGCGCCCTGGAGGCATGATGAGTAGGCCGTTGCCTGATGGGCTTATCCTTTGGCTGCAACGACCAGGGTGGCAAGTGTTGGCCTGGCAGTGGCTGCTGCTTGGCGTCTTGCTGGCGCTACCCGGCATGTTGCTGATCCGTGGCGAGTGGCGGCAGTCGGCTCGCTTAAGTGATGACGTCCGACAGCAGGCGCAACGCGTGGAGCAGTTGCAGCTGCAGTTGGCATCGCTGCCGTCACTGGCGACGTTGGAGCAACAGATAGCGCAGCAGCGGGAACGGCGGCCGGCCGAACCGGAACTGGCGGAGGTGCTGCAGCGGACCGGCGTCAGGCTGTTGCGTTGGCAGCGGCAGGAACAGCCGGCGCAGCAACGGCTGCGGTTACGCAGCGACTACTTCTCTTTGCTGCAGCTGCTGGAAAGTTTGCCGGGCACGGTGCGCATCAGTCAGTTATCCCTGGAGATGCAGCCGGAAGGATTGAGTGCGGAATGGCTGTTGCAATAAGGCATTGCGGCTGGTTGGCGCTGGCGTTGGTGCCTGCGCTGTGGGCGGCGCAGCCGCGCGATCCTTTCCAACCGCCTGCCGTATCCTGTCCCGGCACCGGCGTGTCGCCCGAACGATGGCGGCTGACGGGCATCATCGGGCAGGCGGATCGCCGTATGGGCTGGGTCATCACGCCGGAAAAGCGCTGGTTGCGGCTGCAGCTCCGGCAAGAGGTGCTGAACGGGCGCTGGCAGGTGACGCATATTGGCGTACAGACGCTGAGGCTGCAGGCCGTGGTGACCGATGCGCTCTGTCCGCCGACAGCCGGCGATGTCACGCTGGTTTTGGGGAGTAATAAGGAAGCAATATGAAAGGATGCAAAAGTTTGGCGGGGCTGCTGTGCGCGTTATCGTTCGCCGTTATGGCGGCACAACAGGATGATGCGCCGGTTTCTCTGACGTTTCATGATGCGCCGATCGTTCTGGTGCTGCAGGCGCTGGCAGATTATCAGCAGCTGAATCTGGTGACGGCGGAGACGGTGAGCGGCACCCTGACGCTGCGGCTGGAAGAGGTGCCGTGGCGGCAGGCGCTGGCGGTGATTTTGCGGATGGGGAAGCTGAACATGACGCTCGACGGCAAGGTGATGACGGTCTTTCCGGCCGAGAAGATGCCGCCGCCGCTGCAGACGCTGACGCAGCGGCTGCATCACGCAGAGGCGGCGGCGATCTCGCAGAGCTTACAGGCGCAGCGCGGCGCGCTGTTGAGCGAGCGCGGCAGTGTCGTGGTGGATCAGCGTACCAACACCCTGATGATTCGCGACGAGGCACCGGCGCTGAAGGTGCTGGCAGACTGGCTGCAGCAGATGGATCGGCCACTGGAGCAGGTGCAGCTGGCGGCGCATATCGTTACTATCGGCAGTGAGGATTTACGCGAGCTGGGCGTCAGTTGGGGGCTGGCGGACGAAGAACTGCCGGCGAAAGCGCTGCGGCTCGACAACTTTAGCGTTGGTTTGCCCCTGGAGCGCAGTGCGATAAGCGCGGGGTTTCACTTGGCGCGCATCAGCGGACGCATCCTGGATCTGGAACTGACGGCGCTGGAACAGGAAAATGCGCTGGAGATTATCGCCAGCCCGCGTCTGGTCACCGCTAACCAGCAGACCGCCAGTATCAAGCAAGGGACGGAAATTCCGTATGAAGTGTCCAGCGGCGCCAGCGGTGCGACGTCGGTTGAATTTAAAGAGGCGGTGCTGGGGATGGAGGTCACGCCGAAGATTTTACCTAACGGCCGTATTGCGTTGCAGTTGCAGATCAGCCAAAACATGCCCGGCCGCGCGATCAAGCAGGGGGAGGGCGAAGCCCTGGCGATCGACAAGCAGGAGATAAAAACGCAGGTCACGGTAAAAAACGGCGAAACCATCGTTTTGGGCGGCATATTCCAGCGGCAAAGCAGCCGCAGCGCCGACAAGGTGCCGGGATTGGGCGATGTACCGCTGCTGGGTTCGCTGTTTAAACGCAGCGGCACACAGTATAAAAAGCGGGAACTGGTGATTTTCATCACGCCAACCCTGGTCAAAGGTTGAGCACTCAGCGGCCTCTCCGACGAAAATTTGCAGAAGTTGATGAGCAGATGCACTTTTTTCTCGCCACAGAGACATCTGAGTTTGACGCTGCGGCCGATTTAGCTTACAAGGGTTACCGAATTGAGCTCCGAGGTTTTTTTGTTAACGCTCAGACGCCGTTAAAAACATATGGTTTCCCTCCCGCGGCGTGGATAGCGATTTATTCGGTTGCCAAACTACCAAGAGTGTTGAGATAATTTTTCGTCTGATCTCGCACTATCGCTCATGAGGTTTCAGTTTAGGTCCCGCCGCTGATTTGATTGGCGGGGCGGGTTATCATTAACGAATTGTCTTAGTAATACCGAAAAACATGGCAGAGAAACGCAATATCTTTCTGGTTGGGCCTATGGGTGCCGGCAAAAGCACTATTGGCCGTCAGTTAGCTCAGCAACTCAATATGGAGTTCTTCGACTCCGATCAAGAAATTGAGCGACGTACCGGAGCTGACGTGGGCTGGGTATTCGACGTGGAAGGCGAAGAAGGTTTCCGCGATCGTGAAGAAAAAGTCATTAATGAACTGACGGAAAAGCAAGGGATTGTGCTGGCGACCGGCGGTGGTTCGGTGAAATCGCGTGAGACGCGTAACCGTCTGTCGGCGCGAGGTGTCGTTGTTTATTTAGAAACCACCATCGAAAAACAGTTGGCTCGTACCCAGCGTGATAAAAAGCGTCCGCTGCTGCAGGTTGATGAGCCGCCGCGTGAGGTGTTGGAGGCGCTGGCAAAGGAACGCAATCCGTTGTACGAAGAAATCGCCGATGTCACTATCCGTACCGACGATCAAAGCGCTAAGGTAGTTGCCAACCAGATTATCAATATGCTGGAAAACAACTGATTGCGTTCCCCGCGCCGCGATGCGGGGAGTAACCACATTGGGGAACTGGGCGCGATATGGAAAGAGTTACCGTAACGCTTGGGGAGCGTAGCTACCCGATTACCATTGCTGCCGGATTGTTTAACGATCCGGCTTCTTTTATGCCGCTGCAGGCGGGCGATCAGGTGATGCTGGTCACTAACCAGACGCTGGCGCCGCTGTATCTGGAACAGGTGCGTAAGGTGCTTGAACAGAGCGGCGTGGTGGTTGATCAGGTGATTCTGCCGGATGGCGAACAGTATAAATCCCTTGCAGTGCTGGAACAGGTGTTCTCGGCGTTGCTGGCCAAGCCCCATGGCCGCGACACCACCCTGGTCGCCCTTGGCGGCGGCGTTATCGGCGACCTGACCGGGTTTGCCGCGGCGTGCTACCAGCGCGGCGTCCGTTTTATTCAGGTGCCGACCACGCTGCTGTCGCAGGTGGACTCCTCCGTTGGCGGGAAAACCGCCGTCAATCATCCGCTCGGTAAAAACATGATCGGCGCGTTCTATCAGCCGGCTTCGGTCGTGGTTGATCTGGACTGTCTGAAGACGTTACCGGCGCGCGAGCTTTCATCCGGTCTGGCGGAAGTGATCAAGTATGGGATTATTCTTGATGCCGATTTCTTCCGTTGGCTGGAAAATAATATCGATGCGTTGGTCGCGCTGGATATGCAGGCGCTGGCATACTGCATTCGTCGCTGCTGCGAACTGAAAGCGCAGGTGGTTGCCGCCGATGAGCGTGAAAGCGGCCTGCGCGCCCTGCTGAATCTGGGCCATACCTACGGCCACGCGATTGAGGCGGAGCTGGGTTACGGCGTCTGGCTGCACGGCGAAGCCGTGGCGGCCGGCATGATGATGGCGGCGCACACTGCACGTCGGCTGGGACAGTTTTCCGAGCAGGATATTGCGCGCGTCAGCAACTTGCTGCAGCGTGCGGGCCTGCCGGTGACCGGGCCGCAGGAAATGGCGCCGGCGGCGTACCTGCCGCATATGATGCGCGACAAGAAGGTGCTGGCCGGTGAACTGCGCCTGGTGCTGCCGACGGCGATCGGCGCAGCGGAGGTTCGCAGCGGCGTAGCGCATGATACGGTATTGGCGTCGATTGAAGATTGCCTGCCGCAGTAAGTGACTTGCGCGCTCTCTGATAAATCGTCGTGTTTTGGCGGTGTTGTCAAAAGAAGAGGGCAATAACAGTGGCTTAGCCGCGGTTTGCATCTATATTATTAATCATGCGAATGGGTTTTGCCCGATTATCATGATTTGGGTTAATCGGCTGTATCGCCGTCGCTTTACCGTGATACGCCCCAGGTGGCTGGTGCTACGCAAGGCGGCCAGCCTGCGGGGTAACAGCCTTTACCTCTCAGTTGGAGGGTTTTAGATGGATGAATTTAAACCGGAAGACGATCTCCGACCCGATAGCAGCGATCGTCCTTCCTCACGGTCGCGTAAAGCGGCCCCCGGCCCGCGTTTAGCCGTTTCACGTCAGCATCTGATGATCGGCATCGGCATCCTGGTGCTGTTGCTGCTGATTATCGGGATCGGCTCTGCGCTGAAAGCGCCGACCAAACACGAATCCGCGCAGCAGCAGGGCAATCAGTCCGGTTCGGCGCGCGACATCAATCTGTCCGGCTCCTCATCGTTGACCACGACGAATAATGGCGTTCCGGGCGGCACCACCGATGCCAATGACGCCAACGGCGTGAATACGACCCAGCCGCAGCAGCCGCAAGAGATCAGCGTACCGCCGATTTCCGGCACGCCGACCGAGGCGCAGCCACAGCCGCAACAGGGCGGCGCGCAGCAACGCGTGGATCTGCCGGGCAATATGAACGATGCACTCTCTGCGCAGCAAGGGCAGGTCGATGCCGCTACGCAAGGCATGACGGGCGGCAATTCAACGCTGCCGACGGCGCCGGCGACGGTGATGGGCGGTTCGAATACGCCGCGTGAAACCACGCGCCCGGTGCAGAGCCATACCGCGCAGCCGCATAAAACGCCGGCGAAGAGCGCCAGCAAGCCGACCGCCTCGACGCATAAATCAAGCAGCAGCAAAGCCTCAGCCTCCTCCGGGAAATCCGCTGCGGTCAGCGGCAGCGGCGGCGCTATCCAGTCTGCCCCGGCCAGCCGCTTCACGCTGCAGCTGAGCAGCGCGTCCCGCTCCGATACCTTGAACGCTTTTGCCAAACAGCAGAAGCTGCCGAACTATTCCGTGTATCAAACCACGCGCAACGGTAAACCGTGGTTCGTACTGGTGAGCGGCGTTTACGCCTCTTCCGGTGAAGCGAAGCGCGCCATTGCGTCGTTGCCGGCGGATGTGCAGGCGAAAAAACCGTGGGTTCGTTCTGTACGTCAGGTACAGCAGGACCAGAAAAAGTAATCTGACAGCTTTCAGGCCGCCCTCCTGCGCCATGCGACGACCTCAGGTCCGAGCCATGGCCAGGCGGCGGCCTGCAGGATGAAGGGTATCAATCATTTTAATTTGTGCGCTGATGTGCTGTCTGAAACAGAGTACAATCCGCCGCTCTGAATTGTATAAGTAGCTAACTGACGGCATGAAGAAAAACCGCGCTTTTTTAAAATGGGCTGGTGGAAAATACCCGCTGGTAGATGAGATTCGTCGTCATCTGCCGGAAGGGGACTGCTTAATCGAGCCCTTCGTAGGTGCGGGGTCGGTGTTCTTGAATACCGATTACGATGCCTATATTCTCGCCGATATCAACAGCGATCTTATCAACCTGTATAATATTGTGAAGCTGCGTACGGATGATTTCGTGCGCGATGCCCGCATTCTGTTCGCCGATGAATTCAATAACTCGGATCAGTTTTACCTGCTGCGCGAAGAGTTTAATACTAGTCAGGACGCGTACCGCCGGGCGTTATTGTTCCTGTATCTGAACCGCCATTGTTACAACGGCCTGTGCCGTTATAACCTGCGCGGCGAATTCAACGTGCCGTTTGGCCGTTACAAAAAGCCTTACTTCCCTGAGGAAGAGCTGTACTGGTTTGCGGAAAAATCGCGCAATGCCACCTTTGTCTGTGAGCATTACCGCGATACCATGCTGAAGGCGACCGCCGGTGCGGTGGTGTATTGCGATCCGCCGTATGCGCCGCTGTCGGCGACGGCGAATTTTACCGCCTATCACACCAACAGCTTCAGCCTGGACGATCAACAGGGGCTGGCGCAGATTGCGCATCAGCTGTCGGTTGAGCATCAGGTGCCGGTATTGATCTCTAACCACGATACCGAACTGACGCGCGACTGGTACCAGCATGCTGCGCTGTATGTGGTGAAAGCCCGCCGCACCATCAGCCGTAATATTCTGGGCCGCAGCAAGGTGAACGAGCTTTTGGCGCTGTATCGCTAAGCCGGAAAGATGCAGGCGCCCGGCGTATCATAACTACCCCTACGTTTGGAGAAGCGGATGAAAAAGAGTTTGATTGCCCCGTCCATTCTGTCGGCAGATTTTGCCCGCCTGGGCGAGGACACGGCGAATGTCTTGGCCGCCGGTGCCGATGTGGTGCATTTTGACGTGATGGATAACCATTACGTACCGAACCTGACCATCGGCCCGATGGTGTGCCAGGCGCTGCGCAACTACGGTATCACCGCGCCGATTGACGTTCATCTGATGGTGAAGCCGGTCGATCGTCTTATTCCGGACTTCGCCAAGGCCGGCGCCAGCTATATCTCTTTCCATCCTGAAGCTTCCGAGCATGTCGATCGCACCATCCAACTGATCAAAGAGCACGGCTGTAAGGCCGGGCTGGTGTTCAACCCGGCTACGCCGCTGAGCTATCTCGACTACGTGATGGATAAGCTTGACGTGATTTTGCTGATGTCGGTCAACCCGGGCTTTGGCGGCCAGTCATTTATCCACGGTACGCTGGATAAGCTGCGTCAGGTGCGCAAGCTGATCGATGACAGCGGCTACGATATCCGTCTGGAAGTGGACGGCGGGGTGAAGGTCGATAATATTGCCGAAATCGCCGCTGCGGGTGCCGATATGTTCGTCGCCGGTTCCGCCATCTTCGGCCAGCCGGACTATCGCACGGTGATCGACGCCATGCGTAGCGAACTGGCGAAAGTCACCCATGGCTGATTTCAACGCCATCCGCGCTCTGGCATTTGACCTGGACGGCACGCTGGTTGACAGTGCGCCGGGCCTGGCCGCGGCGATGGACCAGGCGCTGGCGGAGATGAACCTGCCGCAGCCGGGTATTGAACGGGTCAGCACCTGGATCGGCAACGGCGCCGACGTGCTGGTGCAGCGGGCGCTGCGCTGGGCCGAGGTCGAAGAGACGCCGGAACAGTGCCGACAACTGCGTGAACGTTTCGACCGCTGCTATGCCGACACGGTTGCCGACGGCAGCCGCCTGTTCCCGCAGGTGCGGCAGACGCTGGCGCAGCTGGCGGAGTACGGCATGCCGATGGCGCTGGTGACCAACAAGCCGACGCCGTTTGTCGCGCCGCTGCTGCGTTCGCTGGGGATTGCCGACTACTTTTCGCTGATTATCGGCGGCGATGACGTGATTGAGAAAAAGCCGCATCCGGCGCCGCTGTACCTGGTGCTCGGCAAGCTGGGGCTGCGGGCCGGCGAGCTGTTGTTCGTCGGCGACTCGCGCAATGATATTCAGGCGGCGCAGGCGGCGGGGTGCCTGAGCGTCGGCCTGACGTATGGTTATAACTACGGTGAAGCGATAGCCCTAAGCCATCCCGACCGCGTGTTGGAACGCTTCGCCGATCTGTTGCCCGTTCTTGGGCGGTCATCTTTAGAGAATCAGGAAATTTAAACATGAGTAAGCCCATCGTATTTAGCGGCGCGCAGCCGTCCGGCGAATTGACCATTGGCAACTACATGGGTGCGCTGCGTCAGTGGGTTCATATGCAGGATGATTACGACTGCATCTACTGCATCGTCGACCTGCATGCGATTACCGTACGTCAGGACGCGGCAAAGCTGCGTGAAGCGACGCTGAATACGCTGGCGCTGTATCTGGCCTGCGGCATCGATCCGAACAAAAGCACCATCTTTGTTCAGTCGCACGTACCGGAGCATACGCAGCTGAGCTGGGCGCTGAACTGCTACACCTATTTCGGCGAACTGAGCCGCATGACCCAGTTCAAGGATAAATCCAGCCGCTATGCGGAAAACATCAACGCCGGCCTGTTCGACTATCCGGTGCTGATGGCGGCAGACATTCTGCTGTATCAGACCAACCAGGTGCCGGTAGGCGAAGACCAGAAACAGCACCTGGAGCTGAGCCGCGATGTGGCGTCGCGCTTTAACGCGCTGTATGGCGATATCTTCAAGGTGCCGGAGCCGTTTATCCCGAAATCCGGCGCGCGCGTGATGTCGCTGCAGGAGCCGACCAAGAAGATGTCCAAGTCGGACGATAACCGCAACAACGTTATCGGTCTGCTGGAAGATCCGAAAGCGGTCACCAAAAAAATCAAACGGGCGATGACCGACTCCGATGAGCCGCCGGTCATTCGTTACGACGTGGCCAATAAGGCAGGGGTCTCCAATCTGTTGGATATCCTGTCCGGCGTGACCGGCAAGTCAATTGCCGAGCTGGAAGCCGAGTTCGAAGGCCAGATGTACGGCCACCTGAAAGGCGCGGTTGCCGAGGCGGTGTCCGGCATGCTGGGCGAGCTGCAGGAGCGTTACCACCGTTTCCGCAACGATGAGGCCTATCTGCAGCAGGTGATGCGTGACGGCGCAGCCAAAGCGCGCGCACGTGCACAGGAAACGCTGAATAAAGTCTATGAAGCGATCGGCTTTGTGGCGCACCCGTAAACTCAGGGCGTCAGACAGCAAAAAGGCCGGGCATTTGCCCGGCCTTTGTCATTTTTAACCCGTTGTCAGGCCATTTTCGCCAGCTCCGGCGCGGCTTCGCGGCTGGCGAACCAGTTCAGTTGACTGCGCAGGCTGACGACGCTGCCGACAATAATCAGGCTCGGGCTGGCCGCCTGCTGCGCCAGCGCCGGCAACTGCCGCAGTTCGCCTTCAAGCACTCGCTGACGACGGCTGGTGCCGTTCTCCACCAGTGCTACCGGCGTATCGGCGGCCATACCGTGCGCGATCAGCTGCCTCTGAATCTCTCCCGCCTGCGACAGACCCATATAGAACACCAGCGTCTGCTGGCCGGCGGCCAGCGTGGCCCAGTCGAGATCGCCGTCGCTTTTGGCATGGCCGGTGACCAGACGGACGCTTTGCGCATGGTCGCGGTGGGTCAGGGGAATACCGCTGTAAGCTGAGCAGCCGGAGGCGGCGGTGATGCCCGGCACCACGGAAAACGGAATGCCGCCCGCCGCCAGCGTCTCCAGCTCTTCGCCGCCGCGGCCGAAGATAAACGGGTCGCCGCCTTTCAGACGCACCACGCGTTTACCGCTTTGCGCCTGCTCCAGCAGAATCTGGTTAATCTGCGCCTGCGGCACACAGTGATCGCCGGCGCGCTTGCCGACAAAAATGCGTTCGGCGTCGCGGCGCACCAGCGCCATTACGTCATCAGAAACCAGACGGTCGTAAACCACCACATCGGCCTGCTGTATCTGCTGCAGGCCTTTCAGCGTCAGCAGACCGGCATCGCCCGGCCCGGCGCCCACCAGCACCACTTCACCGCCGGCGTGAGTCTGGCTGGCGAACAGCGCTTCGGTCTGGCTGGTGACCATGGCGTCATCGTTATTGGCCAGCGACTGCGCCAGCCGGTCGTGGGCAAACAGCCGCTCCCAGAAACGACGGCGGTCTTCAGGCCGTGCAAAGCGCTGTTTTACGCGCTGGCGCAGCGTACCGCCCCACTGCGCCAGACGGCCGAGGTGCTGCGGCAGCGTGGCCTCCAGTTTTTCACGCAGCAGACGCGCCAGCACCGGCGCTTTCCCGCCGGACGAAACGGCGACCATGATTGGCGAGCGGTCGATAATCGACGGCATGATAAAGCTGGCGCGTTTAGGATCGTCCACCACGTTGCAAAACACCCGTTGCTGATTGGCGCACTGATACACCAGCGCGTTGACCTCCACCCGGTCGGTGGCGGCAATCACCAGCCACTGTTCCGCCAGCAGTTCGGCACGGAAGTCGCCGCCGATCAGCGTGACCTGTCCCTGTTCGGCCCAGCGCTGAAACTGTTCGTTGAACGTCGGTGCGTTGACCGTCAGCTGTGCGCCGGCATCCAGCAGCAACCGCGCCTTGCGCTCGGCGACGTCACCGCCGCCGACCAGCAGGCAGGCTTTATGTTGCAGTTGGCAGAAAATGGGTAGGTAATCCATCAGCAATTCCTCTGGGCGGGGCCAGGGGCGCCGCGTACGGCGCCCGGGATAAGTCGGTAATTATGCGGTCTGACGTGCGCGCTTGCTATCCCCCTGCGGGCGCTGCGCGCGTGGGGTGGCGTACCAGTAGCCAAGCCCCATCAGAATCATGCCGGAAACCATATTGCCCAGCGTGACCCACAGCAGGTTATGGCCGATGCCGCCGAGCGTATAGGCTTCGCCGTGCTGGCCGAACCAGGAGAGCGCGAACAGCGTCATATTGGCGACCGAGTGCTCGTAGCCGGAAGCGATAAACGCCAGCAGACACCACCAGATGGCGATAAATTTCGCCGCGCCCTCAACGCGCAGCGCCATCCAGATCGCCAGGCAGACCAGCCAGTTGCACAGGATACCCTTGAAGAACAGCACGTCCGCCGGCGCGGTGGTTTTCGCCAGCGCCACGCTGTGCACCAGACTGGTGTCTACCGGCAGCAGGCTGCCGCCGCCATAATAGTACATCAAGGCGACCAGCACCGACCCCAGCAGGTTACCGAGCCAGGTCTGCGGCAGCACCGTCCACATCTGCCCCTGTGAGATGGCGCCGGCTTTGACGCCGAGCGTCAGGAACATGGTGTGGCCGGTAAACAGTTCGGAACCGGCGATAATCACCAGCGTCAGCGCGATGCCGAAGGTGGCGCCCATCACCAGCGGGCGCACGGACGGATCCACCAGATTGCCGAGGGTGAAAATCAGGATGATGCCAAGGCCCACATATGCGCCGGCCATGGCGGAGGCGATCCAAAAGCCGAGCGGGCTCTCCTTCGCCAGTTTGACGATGCGCGCCGCGTTGGCGGCGCATTTGTTGATGGTGTCGGTAAACATAGGCTGTTCCCAGAAGGTTAGAATATTGTTATGCCGCCGCCACCTGCACCACGCCGTCGACCACCCGGCTGGCGAAGTGCGCCACTGAATGTGCCTCATCCTCCATACAGCGGCCGTCGTGCAGGCGGAAACGCTGTTTTTTCAGCGGACTGGCGACCCACAGCTCGCCCTGATGTTCGGCGATCAGGCCGCGCGACAGCACGCTGGCCTGGGCGAAGGGGTCGATATTGCTGATGGCGAACACCTGTTCATCGGCGTAGGGGCGGAAGACCGCCACCTGCTGTTCGCCAATCAGGGCGCAGACGCCGGTGCCGGGCAGGATATCGGCGACGGGACAGACGGTGATCCACGGGCTCATGCGTTGTTCTCCTCGGTTTCCAGTACGGTGACGGGGATGCGCTCGTCCGGACGGGCCGGGCGGTGCTGGTCACGTTCGGCGACCATCTGAACGTTCGGGTCGCGCAGGCTGCTGTTGATAAAGTGGGCGAAGCGCACCTGCAGCTCCGGATGCGCAACGGTTTCGCTCCATTCGCAGACCACCGCGTCGCGCAGGCGCAGAATTTCCGCTTCCAGCTGCGCGTTGATGCCCAGTTTGTCGTCGATAATCACCTGGCGCAGGTAGTCGATGCCGCCTTCCAGGCTTTCCAGCCACAGCGAGGTACGCTGCAGTTTGTCGGCGGTGCGGATGTAGAACATCATAAAGCGGTCCAGATAGCGCACCAGCGTATCGCGGTCGAGGTCGGCCGCCAGCAGGTCGGCGTGGCGCGGCTTCATGCCGCCGTTGCCGCAGACATACAGGTTCCAGCCGTTTTCGGTGGCGATAATGCCGACGTCCTTACCCTGCGCTTCGGCGCATTCGCGGGTACAGCCGGAGACGCCGAACTTCATTTTGTGCGGCGTGCGGATGCCTTTGTAGCGGTTTTCCAGCTCGACGCCGAAGCCGACGCTGTCGCCGACGCCGTAGCGGCACCAGGTGCTGCCGACGCAGGTTTTCGCCATGCGCAGCGCCTTGGCGTAGGCGTGACCGGTTTCGAAGCCGGCGGCGATCAGTTTCTCCCAGATGGCCGGCAGATCGTTTTTCTGCGCGCCGAACATGCCGATACGCTGCGAACCGGTGATCTTGGTGTAGAGGTTGTACTCGCCGGCGATCTCACCGATGGCCCGCAGGCCTTCCGGCGTAATCTCGCCACCGGCGGAGCGCGGGATCACCGAGTAGGTGCCGTCTTTCTGGATGTTGCCGAGGAAGTTGTCGTTGGTATCCTGCAGCGGGGTGTGTTGCGGTTTGAGGACGTACTCATTCCAGCAGGAGGCCAGTAGCGAACCGACGGTCGGCTTGCACACTTCGCAGCCGTAGCCTTTGCCGTATTTCGCCAGCAGCTCATCAAAGGATTTGATGTCTTCAACGCGGATCAGGTGGTACAGCTCCTGGCGCGAGTAGGCGAAGTGTTCGCACAGGTGGTGGTTAACCTCGATGCCCTGTTTGCTGAGCTCGGCGTTCAGCACCTGGGTAATCAGCGGAATACAGCCGCCGCAGCCGGTGCCAGCCTTGGTTTCCGCCTTGATGGCGGCGACGGTATGGCATCCCATGCTTACTGCTTTGATGATATCGCCTTTGCTGACGTCAAAGCAGGAGCAGATTTGTGCGCTTTCCGGCAGGGCGTCCACGCCGATGGCCGGTTTGCTGCCGGCGTGCGCCGGCAGGATCAGGCTGTCCGGGTTCTCCGGCAGTTCGATGCCGTTCAGCGCCAGCTGCAGCAGATTGCCGTAATCGCTGGTGTCGCCGACCAGTACTGCGCCCAGCAGGGTTTTATTATCGGCGCTGACCACCAGGCGTTTATACACCTCTTTGCTTTCGTCCAGATATACGTAGCTGCGGGCGCCTTCTGTGCGGGCGTGTGCATCGCCGATGCCGCCCACGTCCACCCCCAGCAGTTTCAGCTTGGCGCTCATATCCGCGCCGAGGAAGGTGTTGTCGCGCCCCAGCAGATGGTCGGCGGTTACCTGTGCCATTTTGTAGCCCGGTGCCACCAGGCCAAAGGTGCGCTCCTGCCAGGAGGCGCATTCGCCGATGGCGTAGACATCCGGGTCGGACGTCTGGCATTGATCGTTGATCACGATGCCGCCGCGGCGCGCGGTAGCCAGCCCGCACTGGTGCGCCAGCTTGTCCTGTGCGCGGATGCCGGTGGAGAAGACGATAAAGTCGACTTCCAGCTCGCTGCCGTCGGCAAACTGCATGGTTTTACGCGCCTGCTGACCGCCGTTGACGATCTCGCGGGTGTTTTTGCCGGTGTGCACCTGTACACCCATGCGTTCGATCTTGCGGCGCAGTTGATCGCCGCCCATCGGATCGAGCTGTTCGGCCATCAGCACCGGCGCGAATTCGATCACATGGGTTTCGATGCCCAGGCTTTTCAGCGCGCCGGCGGCTTCCAGCCCCAGCAGACCGCCGCCGACTACCGCGCCGCGCTTGCTGCGGCGGGCGCAGGCTTCAATCGCGTTGAGGTCTTCGATGGTGCGGTAAACGAAGCAATCCTGGCTTTCCGCGCCCTTGATGGGGGGGATCCACGGGTAGGAGCCGGTGGCCATGATCAGTTTGTCGTAAAACACCGTGCGGCCGGTGTTGGAGTGAATCACCTTCTCGCTGCGGTTGATGGTAATGGCGCGTTCGCCGACCAGCACCTTGACGCCGGATTTCTCGTAAAAACCTTCGCGTACCAGCGACAGCTCTTCGGCGGTATGGTGGGAAAAGTAGGAAGAAAGGTGTACGCGGTCGTAAGCGATACGCGGTTCTTCGCAAAAAACGGTGATGTCGAACTGGTCGGGGTCTGCCTTTTCCAGCAGATCTTCGATAAAGCGGTGGCCGACCATGCCGTTACCGATGACAGCGAGTTTGACTCTGCTCATGATTGCCTCAAAAATTCTGGTTTCCTGCGCTTACCTTATTCCTCCCGCCGTACGGCTTATTGATGTAAATCAAGTCTACTCCCATATACCTCTAAGGTGTTATATTCCTGATTTTTATCGTTATTTGATAAGTTGCGGTTTTCATTCAACTTTAGCTGAATCGAGCCAGTTTGATGGTTGTCGCACTATTTTTCGCCATTTACGCCATTTTGGCTGATGACTGTTTTTGTCAGCCTGCGCGCGTGCCAGTATGATGAAAAAATCAGCCGGTCAACGGGAGGGGAAGTGTGGCAAAGCAAAGGTTGAAGTTTATCGACAATCTGCGTCTCAGCGGGCATGAAGGACTGTGGCAACTGAGCATCGAACAGGGGCGTATCGCCCATCTGATCCCGCAGCCGGCCGGCCAGGCGTGGCGTAGCGACGCGCTGGATGCCGAGGGCGGCCTGGCGCTGCCGGCGTTTGTCGAGCCGCATATTCATCTGGATACCACCCAGACCGCCGGTCAGCCGGCCTGGAACCAGTCCGGCACGCTGTTTGAGGGGATTGAACGCTGGGCGGAGCGTAAGGCGCTGCTGAGCCACGAGGATGTGAAGCAGCGCGCCTGGCAAACGCTGAAGTGGCAGATCGCCAATGGCATTCAGTACGTGCGTACCCATGTGGACGTGTCGGATCCGTCGCTGACCGCGCTGCGCGCCATGCTGGAGGTGAAGCAGGAGGCGGCGCCCTGGGTGACGCTGCAGATCGTTGCATTTCCGCAGGAGGGCATCCTCTCTTATCCCAATGGTGAAGCCCTGCTGGAGGAGGCGCTGCGCCTGGGGGCCGATGTGGTGGGTGCAATTCCGCACTTTGAATTTACCCGCGAGTACGGCGTAGAGTCGCTGCACAAGGCTTTCGCGCTGGCGCAAAAATATGACCGGCTGGTGGATGTGCACTGCGATGAGATTGATGACGAGCAGTCGCGCTTTGTCGAAACCGTCGCAGCGCTGGCGCTCAAGCTGGAGATGGGCGCGCGGGTGACCGCCAGCCATACTACGGCGATGCATTCCTACAACGGCGCTTATACCTCGCGGCTGTTCCGCCTGTTGAAACTGTCCGGCATCAACTTTGTCGCCAACCCGCTGGTGAATATTCATCTGCAAGGGCGCTTTGACGACTATCCGAAGCGGCGCGGCATCACGCGGGTGAAAGAGATGCTGGCGGCGGATCTCAACGTCTGTTTCGGCCACGACGACGTCTTCGACCCGTGGTATCCGCTCGGCACCGCCAATATGCTGCAGGTATTGCATATGGGTCTGCACGTCTGTCAGCTGATGGGCTACGGCCAGATTAACGACGGCCTGGAACTGATCACCACGCGCAGCGCCCGCACGTTGCAGCTGCAGGATTACGGGCTGGCGGCAGGCAACAGCGCCAACCTGGTGATTCTGCCGGCGGAAAACGGCTTTGACGCGGTGCGGCGCCAGACGCCGGTGCGCTACTCCATTCGTCAGGGAGACGTGATCGCCGCCACCCGGCCGGCGGAAACGACGATTTACCTGGATGATGAGGAGCTGGTCGATTTTCGCCGCTAGGATGCAGGGATAAAAAAGCACCGTCGCCGGTGGCGAACGGTGCTTTTTTTATGGGAGGCAGCGACGGTTAGTGGGTCACGTGGCCGTGGCTGCGGTGCTTGGTGACAAAGCCCAGCAGCAGACACATCACGAATACCGCCAGGTACAGGCCGTTGGCGGTGGTCAGCGCCGCGTGCGCGCCGCCTTTGGCGACAATCGGGCCGGTGACCACGAAGGTCAGCATGGTGCCGATGGTGCCGCAGGTCAGGATGAAGTTCACCAGCTTCGGCGAAGAGACCTTGGTCTGCAGCGAACCGAGGGTAATCAGCGTGGTGTAGATGGCGCTGGAAACAAAGCCCAGGGCCATAATGTAGTAGCCCAGCAGCTGCGGCTCGTCGCTGCTGACGAACATATACATCGCGCCGGTCGCCAGCGCCGCCAGCACGGTGACGATGCGCTGCAGGTCGAAGAAGCGCAGCACAAAGCTGAATACCCACATCCCCACCATGTAGGAGGTCCAGAAATCGCTGACCAGTTTACCGGCCTGGCTAATGTTCATCCCCAGAGATTTGGTGGCGTACTCCGGCACCCACTGGATGAAGCCCAACTGGCCGAGGATGTAGCACAGCGCGGCGATCGACAGGAACAGCACGCCGATACCCCATTTTTCTTTGGCGACCGCTTCGCCGTCGGCATTGCCTTTATTACCCAGCACCGGGAACTCGGAACACAGGGCCAGCACGAAAATTGCCAGATACAGCACGCCGATGCAGGCGTAAACCCAGTACCAGCCGATATGGCGCGCCAGCAGCGTGGCGGCGACGATCGGGAAGATCATCCCGGCCATGCTGAAGAACGAATCGGTAAACAGCAGGCGCGAACCGCGCTGGCGACCGGAATACATATGGGTGATCAGGAAAGTGCCGATCGACATGGTAATGCCGCTCACTATCCCGAGGATAAACATGCAGATGGAGAACAGCGTCAGGGTTTTGCCGACCATCAGGCCAACCACCGCCAGCACCATCAGCAGAAAACCGAACACCAGTTGGCGTTTCAGCGGGATAATTTCCATCAGCCAGGCATTGAGGAAGATCGAAATCAGAATGCCGGCATTCAGGAAGGTAAAGGTGTTGCTCATGCTGGAAACCGGCAGATTAAAGTACTCTGCAATGTTTCCCATCACCATCCCTGTGACGATCACTAAGGCACCGGTCAGCGCATAGGAAAAGAAGCTGATCCATGTAAGCCGGATGCGGTTGTTGTTATTCATTGAATAAGCCCGATTGGTCTGTTGGATTTGAGATGCCGGTGGCGGGATCTGACGTCGCTTGCCAAAAAAGAAAACGGTCCGCTGACCACCTGGGGGCGGATCCTAGCATAGCTATCGGGATATTTTATGATTGCTGACTAATTTTTGATGCAATCAATGAAAACTAATTAATCAATTAGTGATCCGTGTCTAGTTTGGCGATCGAATCGCGCCTGATGATCTGCGGCGCGAAGGTCACGGGCGGCGTTGCAGGATCGATCAGCAGGCGTGCGGCCTGCTGGGCCATCTCCACGATCGGGAAGTGCACGCTGGTCAGCGCCGGACGGACAAACGGCGCGCGTTCGCCGCTGTCGTAACAGACCAGCGAAATATCCTGCGGGACGCGCAGGCGGCGTTCGTTGATCGCCAGCAGAGCGCCGATCGCCATCTCTTCGTTACAACAATAGATGGCGCTGGGCAGCATAGGGCGCTGCAGCAGGCGTTCGGCACACTGATAGCCGCTTTCCAGGTCGTAAGCCCCTTCCAGGCAGCCCAACGGTTCCAGACGCGCTGCACGCATGGCGTCCTCAAAGCCCCGGATGCGCAGCCGGCTGGAGGCGCGCTGGCGCGGCCCGCTGATGCAGGCGATGCGGCGGTGGCCGGCGTCGATCAACTGCTGGGTTGCCAGGCGGCTGGCCTGCGGATGATCGAAGGTGACACAGCGATCCTCCAGCCCCGGCACCAGACGATCGAGCAGCACAAAGCGGCGCTGTTCCGCCGCCAGTTGACGCAGCCGATCGTCGCTCAAGTAGCGGACGTGCAGGATCACCCCGTCGCAGCGCAGGTTGAACAGCCGCTGGATCGCCGCCAGTTCATTGTCGGCGCTGTTACGCCCCTGGGTGACCAGCAGCTGTTTGCCGTGCGACTCCGCCTCGGTCTGCACAAAATCCATCAACGCGCCGAAAAAACCGCCGCGGTATGAGGTGGTCACCAGGCCCAGCGTGTTGCTTTGGCTGGAGGCCAGCGCGCGCGCCGCCGGATTGGGGGTATAGCCCAGCAGGGCGATGGCCCGCTCCACTTTCTCGCGGGTGGGCGCTTTGACATTGCTGTCGCCGTTCACCACGCGCGACACCGTGGCGCGCGATACGCCCGCTTCAGCGGCTACATCTTCCAGTGTCACCATCATGTCCTTCGACCTGCCTCATTGCCGTTTCGTGATTATCAGAGCGTAAACTGCGGTAAGTATGCGCTATTGGCCTGCAGTACGTCTTCCAGCAGCGGCCCGGCAATTTTCGCGCTGGCGACCAGCGGGTTGGTAACCAGCGCCAGCAGCGCGCTGCGGCGATCGCCGTGTACGGCGGCCTCGATGGTCAGGCGCTCATAGGCCTTCACCTGTTGGGTCAGCGCATGCATGGATTCCGGCAACCGGCCGAAAGCCAGCGGATGGGCGCCCTGCGCATCGACGATACAGTTGGTTTCTATCACAGCATCGTCGGCGAGGCCATGAATAGCGCCGCGGTTTGCGGTGTTTACCACTAATTGCGTGCCGAGATCGTTGTGAATTGCCCGGATCAGCTCCAGCGCCACCTGCGAATAGAACGAGCCGCCGCGGAAGCTGAGCTGCTGCGGTTTGCTGTCCAGATGCGGGTCGGCATACAGCTCGAACAGCTCTTTTTCCACCTGCATCACCTGTTCGGCGCGGGTGCCGCGTTCGGCGGCGGCGGCCATCTCTTCCGCCAGCATCTCCTGCGTCTGGTAGAAGTAACGGTGATAAGGGCAGGGGATGGCGCCGACGGCGCGCAGGAACGCCGGCGGCCACGGCTCTTCCTTGATATTGTTCATGGTCAGCATCGCGCCGTCGCACAGCCTGTCGATCACCTCGGCGGTGACGTCCCGGCCGCTGTGCAGCACCTGGTGCACCCAGACCATATGGTTGAGCCCGGCGAAGCGCAGCCGGACAGCGTCAAACGGCGCTTCCAGCATGTTGGCGATCATATGGTGCATGCTGATCGGCACATTGCACAGGCCGATAATTTTCGCCTTGGTGTAGCGGGAGATCGCTTCGGTCACGATGCCGGCCGGGTTGGTGAAGTTGATGATCCAGGCGTCCGGCGCCAGCCGTTCGACCTTGCGCGCGATATCCAGCATCACCGGAATGGTGCGCAGCGCCTTGGCAAAACCGCCGACGCCGGTGGTCTCCTGGCCAATCAGGCGATACTTCAGCCCCAGACGTTCGTCGGCGGCGCGGGCCGGCAGTTGCCCGACCCGCAGCTGCGTCAGGACAAACTGTGCGCCGCGGATGGCGTCGTCCAGTGCAAAATGCACGCTGACCGTGACCCGTTCCAGCCCGTGTCGCGCCAACATACGTTGGGTCAGCGCGGCGATAATCTCGACTTTCTCGCGGCCGGCCTCGACGTCGACCAATGCCAGTTCGCTGACCGGCAGCTCCTCAATGCGTTCAATCAGGCCTTCGACCAGTTCCGGCGTATAGCTGCTGCCGCCGCCGATAATGGCGATTTTCAGGGTATTCATCCGCGCGCCTCCGTTTGTGCCTGCCGGCGATAAAGTTCAATCATGTCGTCTGCCAGATCCTGAATCACCATCGCGTTCATCAGGTGGTCCTGGGCGTGGACAGTGATCAGGTTGATGGCCAGCTTGCCGCAGCCTTCGTCCAGGCCGATCAGCCGGGTTTGAATCTGGTGCGCCTGCGTCACGGCCTGCTTTGATTCGGCCATATGGGCGGCGGAGGCGTCAAAGTCGCCCGTCCGCGCCTGCTGCAACGCCATCAGCGCGCTGCTGCGGGCGCTGCCGGCGAACACCAGCAGTTCCATAATGGTGCTTTCGAAATCCTGACTGACGTCAGTAGCTAATTCACTCACGGTTACGCTCCTGTCGCCGCAGATGCAGCGCGTTCGGCGTCGGCCTGCTGCATTTCCTGCGTGATTAATTGTTTTTCATACACTTTGAAGAACGGCAGCCAGATGGCGAAATCAAGCGCCATCAGCAGCAAGACCAGTACCGCGGCGCGAATATCCCAGGAAGCGGAGAGCAGCGCGCCGAGCGGGGCCGGTGCGGTCCAGGGCGCCATGGCGACCATCTTTTCCACAAAATCCCAGTGCAGGGCGAAATAGGCCAGTACGGCATTGACCATCGGCGCCAGCAGCAGCGGAATAAACAGCGTTGGGTTCATCACCACCGGCGAGCCGAACAGCAGCGGTTCGTTGATGTTGAACACCGAGGGCACCACGCTCAGCCTGCCGATGGTGCGCAGATGGACCGAGCGGCTGCGCAGGTATAACAGCGCCAGCACCAGCGTGGAGCCGGAGCCGCCGATGCAGACATAGAACGACCAGAACGGCGCGGTCAGCGTCTGGGTCGTGGCCGCGCCCTGCGCCACCAGCGCGGCGTTGGCCGCCAGATTGGTCATAAAAATCGGGTTGAGCAGGCCGGTAACGATATTGTCGCCGTGAATACCGGCAAACCACAGCAGGTTGGCGATCAGCACCATCAGCAGAATGGCGGGCAGGGTATCGCCGACGCCGATCAGCGGCTGGAACAGGTGCATAATGGCGGCCGGCAGCAGCAGGTGAAACTCGCTCTGCAGCAGAATGCTGAGCGGATAGACCGTCAGTAAAATGCCGATGACCGGATACAGCAGCTCAAATGAGCGGGCGATGGCGGGCGGCACCTGCTCGGGCAGACGCAGCGTGATGTTGTACTTTTTCAGCAGGCGGATCAGCTCCACCGACCAGATGGCGCAGATCAGCGCGGTGAACACCCCCTGACCCCCGAGAAAATCGAGCGACATTTTGTTATCGGCCTGCGGCGCGGCCGCCAGCAGAAATGCCATCAGCGACAGCAGTCCGGCGGTCAGCGCGTCCAGACCATAGTGCTTGGCCAGGCTGTAGGCGGTGCCGATAGCCACGAACACGCTCATCAGCCCCATGGTCATAAAGAACGGCATGGTGATGGTGTTCCAGTGCGTTTTGGCGAAGCTCAGCCAGGCGCGGCCAAAGCCGGAGGTGGTGTCGGCATCGAACGGCGGATTGGCGACGATCAGCATGATACTGCCGACGATTAAAAACGGCATGGCGCAGATAAAGCCGTCGCGGATGGCAATAATGTGGCGTTGGCTGCCGATACGACCGGCCAGCGGCGCGATGTGGTTTTCCACGACGCGCATCAGAGAAGCGTACAGGCTCATGGGCATCTCCGCCGGTTCAGGCCATCAGGGCGAGGGCGTGATCCAGCACCTTATCGCCGCGCAGCGTGCCGTAATCCATCATGTCGATGACCGCGACGGGCTTGCCGAGCGGCGCGGCGATGCGGCTAAAGCGCGCCAGTTCATATTTCACCTGCGGCCCCAGCAGCACGACGTCGGCATCGGCCAGCGCGCTTTCAAATTCAGCGGCGGGTACGGCGACAATCTCCAGCGTCAGCGCCCGTTTTTCCGTTTCAGCCTGCATCCGTTTGACCAGCATGCTGGTGGACATGCCGGCGGCGCAGCACAGTACGATCTTTTTCATCATTGCTCTCCTGTGGTTTCCCGTATCTGGCGCGCCGCGTCGCTGCCGGCCGGTGGTTTTCCGGGGTGCAGCGTGGGATTGCCGTCGGTTTTTTTTTTTAACGCTCAAATGAGAGCGCTCTCATTTGCTAGCCTAACGGGAGCACAGAAACAAAACGGGAGGCAGGTCGCAAAAAATGCCAAATGGCCGATTGGTACAAATAATGCGTGATCGGCTTTGCAAAAATCTGCATGGCGATCATACTCTTGTCAGGAAAATTCGGGAGTTCGTCTGCAAAAAACGGGGGTTGCCCGGATGAGGCGGCGTTGTTTTGAGAACTTTCCCGCAATAGCGTAAATATAAGTAAATGGCTGGCGCTCACCAGAATGGCTCTTTAGAATCAAGGCGCTTTCCGTTGTTTGTCTCCCAGAGAAAGGACCCGCTCATGTTCAAACGTACCTTAACCACCCTTGTCGCCCTGTGTTCCCTGACGGCAATGGCGCCGGCCGCACTGGCCGCAGGCGAAACCCACGTCATGCTGACCACCTCCGCCGGGAATATCGAGCTGGCGCTGGATGGTCAAAAAGCGCCGGTATCAACGAAAAACTTTGTTGACTACGTGAACAGCGGTTTCTATAACAACACCGTGTTCCACCGCGTGATCCCCGGTTTTATGGTTCAGGGCGGCGGCTTCACGGCGGATATGCAGCAAAAGAGCACCAAAGCGCCGATCAAGAATGAGGCGGATAACGGCCTGCGCAACCTGCGGGGCACCATTTCCATGGCGCGTACTGCCGATAAGGACAGCGCCACCAGCCAGTTCTTCCTGAACGTAGCGGACAACGCCTTCCTGGACCACGGCCAGCGCGACTTTGGCTATGCGGTGTTCGGTAAAGTGGTGAAGGGCATGGAAGTGGTCGACAAGATTTCTCAGGTACCGACCGGCAACGTCGGTCCTTATCAAAATGTACCAAGCAAGCCGATTGTGATTCTGTCGGCGAAGGTGATGCCTTAATCGCCCCGGCCGGCCCCGCACGGGGCCGGTTTCTGTTTGTCGCCCTCTGAAGCCTCGCCTGCATCACTGTTTTCCTGCCCTGCTCATGGTGTAATCAACGCAGATAATCAGACCGGATAGCCGGCGTTTTGATGTTCCTCTCGTTCAGGGTGCGTTGTTGTGATGTACGAATTTGATCAGGTGCTGTTGCTGTTGCAGCAGATGTGCGTCTATCTGGTGATCGCCTATCTGTTGAGTAAAACCCCGCTGTTTATTCCGCTGATGCAGGTCACCATCCGCTTGCCGCACAAGCTGCTGTGTTACGTGATTTTTTCGGTATTCTGCATTATGGGCACCTATTTCGGCCTGCATATTCAGGACTCGATCGCCAACACGCGCGCTATCGGCGCGGTGCTGGGCGGCCTGCTGGGCGGGCCATCGGTCGGGTTTCTGGTCGGGCTGACCGGGGGGATGCATCGCTATACCCTCGGCGGCATGACCGACGTGGCCTGCGCGGTGTCCACCGTGGCAGAAGGCCTGGTCGGCGGGCTGGTGCACAGCCTGGCGCTGCGGCGCGGCCGTCTCGACCTGCTGTTTAATCCGCTGTTTGTCGCCGGCGTCACTCTGGTTGCCGAAATCCTGCAGATGGGCATTATTCTCGCCATCGCCCGTCCGTTTGACGAGGCGCTGCGTCTGGTGGGCTATATCGTGTTGCCGATGCTGGTTGCCAACACCGTGGGCGCGGCGATGTTTATGCAGATCCTGCGCGACCGGCGGGCGATGTTTGAAAAGTACACCAGCGCGTTTTCCTCCAAAGCCCTGAAGCTGGCCGAGCGCACCGAAGGCATTTTGCGTCAGGGGTTCGACCGGGAAAACAGCATGAAGGCGGCGCGGGTGATTTATCAGGAGCTGGGTATCGGCGCGGTGGCGATCACCGATCGCGACAAACTGCTGGCGTTTATCGGCATCGGCGACGATCATCATCTGCCGGGCACGCCGATCTCGTCGGCCCATACCCGCTGCGCCATCGATAATAACGAAGTGGTGTATGCCGACGGCAATGAACTCTCCTACAGCTGTTCGATCAGCGGCAACTGCAAGCTGGGGTCGACGCTGGTCATTCCGCTGCGTGGCGAAAATCAGCGGGTGATCGGCACCATCAAGCTGTATGAGCCGAAAAGCAAGCTGTTCAGCACCATCAACCGCACCCTGGGCGAAGGCATCGCCAGCCTGCTGTCGGCGCAGATTATGGCCGGCCAGTATGAACGGCACAAACAACTGCTGGCACAGTCGGAAATCAAGCTGCTGCATGCGCAGGTAAACCCGCATTTCCTGTTTAACGCGCTAAATACGCTGGTGGCGGTGATTCGCCGCGACGGTGAGCGCGCCTGCGAACTGGTGCAGTATCTGTCGACCTTCTTCCGTAAGAATCTCAAGCGTTCGGATGACGAAGTCAGCCTGGCGGACGAGATCGAACACGTTAACGCCTATCTGCAAATTGAACAGGCGCGCTTTGCCGATCGGCTGGAGATCGTGGTGTCGTTGCCGGACAGCCTGCTGGCGGTGCGTCTGCCGGCGTTTTCCCTGCAGCCGATTGTGGAAAACGCCATCAAGCACGGCACCTCGCAGCTGCTGGGTACCGGGCGCATCACCATTGACGCCCGTAGCGAGGGCGGGCGCCTGTTGCTGCAGGTCACGGACAATGCCGGCCTGTATCAGGAAAAAACGCCGGGCGACGGGCTGGGCATGAGCCTGGTGGACCGGCGTATCCGCGTGCGCTACGGAGAAGAGTATGGCGTGCGGGTCAGCTGTGAACCGGAGGCGTTCACCCGCATTACACTGCATGTTCCACTGGAGGGCGCCGCCTGATGCTGAATATATTAATTGTTGATGATGAGCCGTCGGCACGCGACAACCTGCGTCATCTGCTGGCCGCCGAGCCGGAGGTGTGCATTATCGGCGAATGTGCAAATGCGATTGAGGCCATCAGCCAGATCCATCGGCTGCAGCCGGACGTGGTGTTTTTGGATATCCAGATGCCGCGCATCAGCGGCCTGGAGATGGTCGGCATGCTCGATCCCAACCGGATGCCGCATATTGTATTCCTCACCGCGTACGATGAGTATGCGCTGCAGGCGTTTGAGGAGCACGCCTTTGACTACCTGCTGAAGCCAGCGGAGCCGCAGCGGCTGCAGAAGACCCTGCAGCGTCTGCAGCAGCGTCATACGGCGCAGGATGTTGCCGCGCTGCCGGAAAGCGCCGGCTATTTGAAATATATCCCCTGCGCCGGCCACAGCCGGATTTATCTGCTGCGTTTTGACGAGGTGATCGCCATCCGCTCGCGCGCCAGCGGCGTGTATGTGGTGCGTAACGACGGCATGGAGTGCTTTACCGAACTGACGCTGCGCACGCTGGAGAGCCGCACGCCGCTGGTGCGCTGCCACCGCCAGTATCTGGTGAATCTGGAGCAGGTGCGGGAAATTCGTTTTGAAGAAGGCGGTGCCGCGGAGATGATTATGCCGGTCGGCGATGCGGTGCCGGTCAGCCGCCGCTACCTGAAATCGCTGAAAGAACAGCTGGGGCTGCGCGGCTAAGCGCTTGACGGGCTTCCGTCGCGCTTATAGCTTTATGGCATCACAGGCGCATCTGCGCCGCGTTAGCGTCATCAAAGGAACAGCAAATGAGTGAAGCACGGATTATCGCCAAGGCGATGAAAGACGGTAAACCCGTTCAGGATCTGGCGATTCTGCCCGCCCTGGCCAACCGCCACGGCCTGATTACCGGTGCGACCGGTACCGGTAAGACCGTGACGTTGCAAAAAATGGCCGAACAGTTCTCACGCATCGGCGTGCCGGTGTTTTTATCGGACGTGAAGGGCGACCTGTCGGGGATTGGCACCGAGGCGGTGCCGAATGAAAAACTGCAGGCACGGCTGACGGCGATTGGCGTGACCGACTGGCAGCCGCAGGCCAGCACCATTATCCCGTGGGATATTTACGGCGAGAAGGGGCATCCGATCCGCGCCACGGTGTCCGATCTCGGCCCGCTGCTGCTGGCGCGCCTGCTGGATCTGAACGAGGTGCAAAGCGGCGTGCTGCAGCTGGTGTTTAAAATTGCTGACGACAATGCGCTGCTGCTGCTGGATATGAAAGATCTGCGCGCGATGGTGCAGTACGTCGGCGACAACGCCAAACAGTTCAAAACCCAGTACGGCAATATCTCCAGTGCGTCGGTCGGCGCCATCCAGCGCGGCCTGCTGACGCTGGAGGAGCAGGGCGCCAACCTGTTCTTCGGCGAGCCGATGCTCGACATCAACGATCTGATGAAGACCGATGCCAACGGCCATGGCATGATCAATCTGCTGGCGGCCGATAAGCTGATTAACCAGCCGAAACTCTATTCGGTATTTCTGCTGTGGCTGCTGGCGGAGCTGTTTGAGCAACTGCCGGAAGTGGGCGACCCGGAACAGCCGAAACTGGTGTTCTTCTTTGACGAGGCGCACCTGTTGTTCAACGATGCGCCGCCGGCGCTGCTGACCAAAATTGAGCAGGTGGTGCGCCTGATCCGTTCCAAAGGCGTCGGCGTCTATTTTGTGACGCAAAACCCGCTGGATATTCCGGACAGCGTGCTTGGCCAACTGGGCAACCGCGTTCAGCATGCGCTGCGCGCCTTTACGCCGCGCGACCAGAAGGCGGTGAAGGCCGCGGCGCAGACCATGCGCGCCAACCCGGATTTTGATGCGGAAACGGTGATTGGCGAGCTGGGCGTCGGGGAGGCGCTGGTGTCGTTCCTCGATGAGAAAGGACGGCCCAACGTGGTGGAGCGTGCGATGGTGATCGCGCCGGAGTCCAAAATGGGCATGCTGGGGGCGGAAGGGCTGAACAGCGCCATCAATAAATCGCCGCTGTACGGCCGCTATGAAGAGATGGTGGACCGCGAATCGGCCTATGAGAAGCTGTCGTCCGAAGGCTTCGCCACCGTGGGCGAGGATGCGCAAGCGGTGGATAAAGCCACGCCGCAGGCCGGCCAGCAACAAAGCGGCGGCGGCCTGATGGGCAGCCTGAATGAGCTGCTGTTCGGTTCCACCGGCCCGCGCGGCGGCAAGCGCGACGGCATTGTACAAACCGCCGCCAAGAGCATGGCACGTGATTTGAGCAAGCAGATCCTGCGCGGCGTGCTGGGTTCGATTATGGGCGGCCGTAAAAAGTAATCTTTTCTTCGCGTAATGCATCGGCAACCGCCTTCACCCCGGCGGCTTACTGCGGTAAGCTCCCGGGCTGAGGCGGTTGCCGTCTTGTTGTACCAGGAAATTACTCCCCAAATCATAGGCCGTTGAACCGCCATGCTGCTGCTGATCGATAACTACGACTCTTTTACCTACAACCTTTATCAATACTTTTGCGAGCTTGGCGCCGAGGTGCTGGTAAAGCGCAATGATGAACTGCAACTGGCCGATATTGACAGGCTGGCGCCGCAGCATCTGGTGATCTCCCCCGGCCCCTGCACGCCGAACGAGGCCGGTATTTCGCTGGCGGCCATTACGCATTTTGCCGGTAAGCTGCCGATTCTCGGTGTCTGTCTGGGGCATCAGGCATTGGGGCAGGCATTCGGCGCCGATGTGGTGCGCGCGCGCGAAGTGATGCACGGTAAAACCTCGGCGATTCGCCATACGGACCGCGGCGTCTTTCGCGGGCTGAATAATCCGCTGACGGTAACGCGCTACCATTCGCTGGTGCTGGACGCAGCAACGCTGCCGGACTGTTTTGAGGTTACCGCCTGGAGCGAGCGTGACGGCGTACGCGATGAGATTATGGGGATTCGCCACCGCACGCTGGCGCTGGAAGGGGTGCAGTTCCATCCGGAGAGCATCCTTAGCGAACAGGGGCACGTGCTGCTGAGTAATTTCCTTAAAAGTTAATCGGTTATAAATTTTTCGTCATGATTGGCGATTTTGGTTTGCCCCCAATTGGTTTTTTATGCATATTTTGTGATTATATTGTCACTTTGCTGGCGCTATTAAAAAACCAATCTCTTGAGGTGGAACCCAATAATGACGGAAAAATACGCGGTGAACCGCAGCACGTTCGATAAGGTGATTTTGCCGGTTTATGCACCGGCGCAGTTTGTACCGGTCAAAGGATTGGGCAGCCGCGTGTGGGACAGCGAAGGGAAGGAGTATATCGACTTCTCCGGCGGCATCGCCGTGACCGCGTTGGGCCACTGCCACCCGGCGTTGGTGGCGGCGCTGCAGCAGCAGAGTGAAACCCTGTGGCATACCAGCAATGTGTTCGCCAATGAGCCGGCGCTGCGTCTGGCCAGCAAACTGATTGATGCCACCTTTGCCGATCGGGTCTTTTTCGCCAACTCCGGCGCGGAGGCCAACGAAGCGGCCTTCAAACTGGCGCGCCACTATGCCATTACCCGTCACAGCCCGTACAAAACCAAAATTATCGCCTTCTATAACGCCTTCCACGGGCGGACGCTGTTTACCGTCTCGGTCGGCGGGCAGGCAAAGTATTCTGACGGCTTCGGGCCAAAACCGGCCGATATCGTGCATGTGCCGTACAACGATCTGGCGGCGGTCAAGGCGGTGATGGATGACAGCACTTGCGCGGTAGTGATGGAGCCGATTCAGGGCGAGGGCGGCATTACGCCGGTGGACGCCGAGTTCCTACAGGGCGTGCGCGCGCTGTGCGATAAGCACCAGGCGCTGCTGGTGTTTGATGAGGTGCAGAGCGGCATGGGGCGTACCGGCAAGCTGTTCGCCTATATGCATTACGGCGTGACGCCGGATATTCTGACCACCGCTAAAGCGCTGGGCGGCGGCTTCCCGGTCAGCGCGATGCTAACCAGCGAGGAGATTGCCTCTGCCATGCAGGTCGGCACGCACGGCACCACCTACGGCGGCAACCCGCTGGCCTGCGCGGTGGCCGAGGCGGCGCTGGACGTGATCAACACGCCGCAGGTGCTGGACGGTATCGCGCAGCGTCATGCGCTCTACGTGGCGAAATTGCAGCAACTGGCCGACAAGTACGGTATTTTCAGCGATATTCGCGGTATGGGGCTGTTGATCGGCGCTGAGCTGAGTGCGGCTTACCAGAATAAGGCGCGGGATTTCCTGGCCGCCGCCGCCGCGCATGGCGTGATGATTCTGAACGCCGGGCCTAACGTTATCCGCTTTGCGCCGTCATTGGTGGTAGAGCTGCAGGATATTGAAGAGGGGATGGCGCGTTTTGAACGTGCGGTGCAGGATGTGGTGAATGCGGTATAAGCGGGCTATTGCTCAGTAGGCGTTGTATTACCTGTTGTGGGAACTACGTATGGCCCCGGTCGATGACCGGGGCTGATAACCGGAAGGGGATATGCGTGAAGTTGCCCATCATTCGGTTGATGTTATGACTTGCAGCTTGCCGTTTTTATCTTGCCCGAGACGGAAAGATGCTCTGATTATGCGCGCATCGACGACTTTTCCCTGAGCATTCCGCCGCTCTGTGTTCACGAAGATGCCATAATTGTGCCCGGCCTGAAAGCGATATCCAAACAGGGGGGTACATGCGGTTGATGAGAGGAATATCGGGGGCGTGAAGTGTTTGCGCAGATTTTTTTCGGGCTCCACGGTGCGAATTTCTAACGCTGACATGGATTCGCCATCTGCCACCGGAGCGAGTAGACAAATGTTGTTATTCACAACCTTTATTTCCGCCATCGGTGAAATTTTAGGCCCCGGATCGCCGAGCGTACATCCCGTCAGCAGCATGGCTGGAGCGAGCAAAAATCGATATTTCATATTATCCCCTTCCGGCAAGCGCACGAGAAACCATCTTTTGATATACAAGGAAAATATTTCTGCTGTTGTCCTTACCACGATAGTTCACGATACGGCCCGGTACAGCCTGACGCTGGTATAGCCACATGTTGTAACCGTGTTTACGCCAAAGCCAATAGTCCGCAATGATGCAGGCCTGTTGTTCCATTGCATAATCTTTGAGTTTCTTATTGGCGTGCAGAGTGTATGTGTAGTCGCTGGCCCAGCTAAATAACCCTCTTGTTCTGACCCACATCCCCCGTTGATGCTGCCAGACATGAACCATTTCATGGATATAGAGATGTTTTGATTCTGTTGGCACGGCGATTTCTGAGAAGTCTTCTTCATAAAGATTTTTTCTAAAATACAGTTCACCGTTAGGGGCCATACCGTAATTTTGCGCCTGTAAACCGAAGGGGAGGTAGCTATCGCAATGAACCCATACCCTGTTATAAGCGATAGCTCCGCCGAACATTTCATGAGCGAGGGTAATCTCCCCTTGGGTCAGCAGACGGAGCGTACCTTCTCGTTTCTCTCTGACTTCCTGAAGTCCTTTCATAGGATGCGTCCTTTTTATCCAACCAAGGGATAAATAAGCACTTTTTTTCTTTGCGGTCAATTATTGTTCGACCGAGGGGGCGGTAACGGGAAGCAGGGATGGTTATTGGAGTGATAAGAACGGTGGCATGTAGGGAATAGGGCATAAAAAACGGCGCGAATGCGCCGTTTTCTGATTAATTAACGCGTGCCATAAACAACAATGGTTTTGCCGTGCGCGGAGATCAGGTTTTGATCTTCCAGCATTTTCAGGATACGGCCGACCGTTTCGCGTGAACAACCGACGATTTGACCAATTTCCTGACGCGTGATTTTAATTTGCATACCGTCAGGGTGGGTCATGGCGTCCGGTTGTTTCGCCAGGTTCAGCAGGGTTTGCGCAATGCGGCCGGTAACGTCAAGGAAGGCGAGGTTCCCCACTTTCTCTGAGGTGACCTGCAGGCGGCTGGCCATTTGCGCGGAAAGACGCATCAGAATATCCGGGTTGACCTGGATCAGCTGACGGAATTTCTTATAGGAAATTTCAGCTACTTCACAGGCGGTTTTCGCTCTCACCCAGGCGCTGCGCTCCTGGCCTTCTTCAAATAATCCAAGCTCGCCGATGAAATCCCCCTGGTTGAGATAGGACAGGATCATCTCTTTGCCTTCTTCATCTTTAATCAGCACCGCAACGGAGCCTTTCACGATGTAGTAGAGCGTTTCAGCCTTTTCACCTTGGTGAATCAGCGTACTTTTGGATGGATATTTGTGGATATGGCAATGAGACAGGAACCATTCGAGAGTCGGGTCTGTTTGCGGTTTGCCGAGAACCATTCGCTATTATCCTCTGTTGTAATCGCTGCCTTTGTAACACAGGGATCGGAGCTCCCTGTTAAACGCGTTGATAACCGGTAATGCATGCGGGCTATAAACAGGTTTTGAGGCGTGCCGTAAAATACGCTATTGCCCTAGCATATTAACTTGCCGTCAGTGCTGCAAGCTACATTCTGTTAACATCTCATTTAAGATGCTTTCCTTGGGCAGATCCCTGAAAGTCGGTGTCCAAAAAGAATTATTGCGGTTTGTTTGTAGCATAGAGTGAGGCGAGTGTCTTCTGTTGTCTCGCTTCAGCATGACCGGCATCAGGTTCCGTTGCCAGTTTCAGCGCGAAAGCGTAGTCTGATTTTAAGAAATTAACCGGAGTGAGCAGTATGCAGGCAAGAGTGAAATGGGTGGAAGGATTGACCTTCCTCGGTGAGTCCGCGTCAGGCCATCAGGTGTTAATGGACGGTAGCGCCGGAGAAAAGGCGCCGAGTCCGATGGAGATGGTGCTGATGTCGGTGGGCGGTTGCAGCGCGATCGATGTGGTGTCGATTCTGCAAAAGGGCCGCAATGACGTGCGCGACTGTGAGGTGAAACTCAGCTCGCAGCGGCGGGATGAGCCGCCGCGCACTTTTACCGCGATCAATCTGCACTTTATCGTCAGCGGTAAAGGGCTGAGTGACAAGGTGGTGGAGCGTGCGGTCAACCTGTCCGCTGAAAAGTACTGCTCGGTATCGCTGATGCTGAGCCAGGCGGCAACGGTGACCCACAGTTTCGAAATCCGTGCGGTGGAATAAGTTTACCAGGCGTAGCGCTGACACTGGCCGTGCAGCAAATCCAGCAAACGCCGCCCCGTTACGGTTGGCGGCGATCTCTGCGAATAGAGCACCTGCGGCAGGGTATCAATCGGCTGCGTGACCCGCTGTTCCTGCACGGGCTGTTTTCTGTTTATCGGCAGCGGCAACGACAAGATCGGCGCGACCTATGGGGTGCATAACCCGCGCTTTAAACTGGATGAGGAAGTATTGCAGATCGGTGTGAAGCTCATGTCGGCTTTATCCGGCGCTTGCTGATGGCATAGGCGCCGTTATTCGATCTTTTTCCCTTCCAGCAGGCGCTGCACCAGCGGCGCCATAATCAGCTCCATCGCCAGCCCCATTTTGCCGCCTGGTACCACCAACGTATTGATATGCGAGATAAATGAACCCTGCAGCATCGCCAGCAGATAGGGGAAGTCGATCTGATCCAACCCACGGAAATGAATGACTACAAAACTTTCATCCAGCGAAGGAATAGCTTTGGCGGCGAACGGGTTGGAGGTGTCGACCGTAGGCACCCGCTGGAAGTTGATATGGGTGCGGGAAAACTGCGGCGTGATGTAGTTGATATAGTCTTCCATCGAGCGCACCACCGAATCCATCACCGCTTCGCGCGAATGGCCGCGCTCGCCGGTATCGCGGATTAATTTTTGGATCCACTCCAGGTTAACGATGGGCACCACCCCGACCAGCAGATCGACATGACGCGCCACGTCATGCTGATCGGTCACTACGCCGCCGTGCAGGCCTTCATAGAACAGCACGTCGGTCGGCGACGGCAGCGGTTCCCACGGGGTGAAGGTGCCGGGCACCTGATTGTAGGGCACCGCTTCGTCATAGGTATGCAGGTATTTGCGCGAGCGGCCGCTGCCGTTTTTACCGTATTCGGTAAAGCTTTGTTCCAACAGGCCGAAGTCGTTGGCCTCCGGACCGAAGTAGCTGATATGGCGGCCGAGATCGCGCGCTTTACGGATAGCGGCGTCCATTTCCGGCCGGGTGTAGCGGTGGAAGCTGTCGCCTTCCAGCTGCGCGGCGCGGATATCCAGCTGCTGGAATATTTTGCGGAACGCCACGCTGGTGGTGGTGGTGCCGGCGCCGCTGGAGCCGGTCACCGCGATAACGGGATGTTTGGCGGACATACTTGGGTTACTCCGTAGTAAAAAGCGCGCGTATCAGAGAATAATTTTTAGTGTGGTTGATACGTTTTTGCCAGCGGCAAGCTGCGCGAGTTGGTTTGCAAGATGTCCATTGTTACCTGATTTTTGCCGTCAGTCATAGGGCGCAGACGCGATTACCTCTCCTGATAACCGGCACGCAGCTGCCCGCGCGGCATGATATTGACGGTCTCGTGCAGCTCAGACCACACCAGCACCACCTCGCCGCTTTGCAGCTGGCGGCGCACGTCGGCCACTTTCTGCTCCAGCGAACGTTCATGTTCGCCGTAGTCGGTGCCTTCGCGCAGTACGAAGGCTTCAATCAGGTTATTCAGCGTGTCGCCATCCAGTTCTTTCCAGGGAATAATCACGTTATTTATCCAGATAAGGGGTAAGCCAGGCGGGAATCCGCTGTTCCAGCCACATTTGCGGTTTGTGCAGCGTGCCGCCGACAAAGCCGACGTGGCCGCCGCGCTCGGTCAGCTGATACTCGATGTTGGGCGGCAGAGCGCTCAGATCGGGGATCACCGCGTCGGTCATAAACGGATCGTCTTTGGCGTGGATGATCAGCAGCGGCGTTTGAATCTCGGGCAGCAGCGGCAGCGCGCTGCAGCGCCGATAGTAGTCGGTGGCGTCGCGGAAGCCGTGAATGCGTGCGGTAATGGCGTCGTCAAAGTCGCGCATGCGGCGCAGCCCTTTGAGCTGCGGCAGCTTCAGCGGCAGTGACGCCGGGTCGCGCAGCAGCTTGCGGGTGGCGTTCTGCTTGAGCTGGCCGAGCAGGTAATGCTGATAAACGCGCGAGAACCCCTGTTCCATGCGTAACGAGCAAGGCTCCAGCATCAGCGGCGCGCTGACCACCACGGCGGCGTCCAGCAGGCTCTCCCGCCGCTGCTGCGCCAGATAGCAGGCCAGCATATTGCCGCCGAGGGAAATGCCGACCGCAGCGGTAGGCGCTGCGCCATGGGTATCCCGCAGCCAGCGCAGGAAAAAGCGCGCGTCTTCCGTTTCACCGGAGTGATAAATGCGCTGTTTGCGGTTGGGCACGCCGCTGCAGCCGCGAAAGTGCATCACCACGCCCAGCCAGCCTTTTTCCCGCCAGGCGTGCAGCAGGCCATGGGCGTAGGGGCTGTAGAAGCTGCCTTCCAGGCCGTGGAACAGCACCACCCGGGGCTTATCGCCTGCGCTAGCGGGGTCTTCGCTCCAGGCCAGATCGACGAAATCGCCGTCGGGCAGTTCCAGCCGCTGCCAGTGCGGTTGCAGCAGTACGCGGCGGCGCACCAGCCGCGGCAATAAGGTTTGCAGATGCGGGTTGCCGGCACCGCTCAGGGGACGAAAGGTTTCATGCATAAGGTGAATAAAAATCTTGTTGGCGACTATTGTGTGATCAATAGCGCACTGTTAGCTTCAATGTCATCTGTTAACCATCATACTGCAAAAATCGCGCATGGGTGAGGAGCGCCCGTTTCATGGAATTAAGTTTGTTTCTTTCGCTGCTGGGTTTCCTGTGGGTGGCCGCGATCACCCCTGGCCCGAATAACATGCTGCTCACCACCTCCGGCGCCAATTTTGGCTTTATGCGCTCGCTGTGGCTGATGATTGGCATCATGCTCGGCATGCAGAGCATTTTGCTGCTGGTGGCGTTCGGCGTCGGCAGCCTGATCCTGGTCTACCCTTCATTACACCTTATCCTGAAAATACTCGGCACCGTCTACCTGCTGTGGCTGGCGTGGAAAGTGGCGACCGCCGCTTATGAAAAGCTGGAGACCGATATCGCGCCGCCCAAGCCGGTGCGGCTGTACCAGGGCTGGCTGCTGCAGTTTCTCAACCCTAAAGCCTGGCTGATGGCGCTGGGCGCGGTGGCCAGCTTCAGCCTGGAAGGGGAGCGCTATAACGCGTCGATTCTGGCCATTGCGGTGGGTATTTTTGTGGTGAATATCATTGCCGGCGTCATCTGGCTCGGATTCGGCACCGTTATCGGTCGCCTGCTGCGCAGTAAGAAAGCCTGGGTGATCTTCAACGTTTCCATGGGGTTACTGACGGCGGCCTGTGCGCTGCTGATCTGGCATTAAGGAATAAGCGATGAGCGAAAACTATTTTCACGTTGACGCCTTTACCGGCGCCGGGCTGCGCGGTAACCCGGCGGGGGTGTATCTGTTGAAACAGCCATTGGAGACGGCGCAGCTGCAGGCGATCGCCAATGAGCTGAATCTGCCGGAGACCAGCTTTGTCTGGGACGACGGCGATGTGCTGAGCATCCGCTGGTTTACGCCGCAGCGCGAGGTGGACTTGTGCGGTCACGGCACGCTGGCGGCGGCGCACGTGATGTTTAACGTGGTGAATCCGGGGCTGAACGACGTGCGTTTCCGCTCCGCCAGCGGTGAACTGTACGTCAGACGCGACAGTGAAGACGGCGAACGACTGATTCTGGATTTTCCCAGCCGGGCGCCGCAGCGCATTGCGCCGGTGGAAGCGGTGGCGCAGTTGCTGGGCGTTACGCCACAGGAGAGCTGGCAGGCTACGGCGCTGCTGATGGTGCTGGAGAATGAGGCGCAGGTGAGGGCGTTGCAGCCGGATATCCCGGCGCTGATTGCCGCCGCCGGCCGGGCGGTGATCGTCACCGCGCCGGGTGAGGAGGTGGATTTTGTTTCCCGTTACTTCACGCTGGATGGCGGAGAAGACCCGGTGACCGGCTCCGCCCACTGTACGCTGATGCCGTATTGGGTCGCGCGTCTGGGCCGTCATACGCTGCAGGCCCGGCAGATTTCCGCCCGCGGCGGCGAGCTGTTTTGCCGGCAGCAGGGTGAACGCACCCTGCTCGGCGGCTACGCCCGGATTTTTTTACGCGGGGAAATTACCGGTTGATTATGCACCTTATATCGCCATAAGTAATAAAGAAGTTTTTTTTATTCTTTCATTGCTCGCCAGTGCTCGGATAAAACTGTTGGTAACTGAACAGATGGTTATCAACGGAGCAGATCATGGCGGGCAAACTCTTTTCTCTACGCGGCGCGGCGTTGCTGGCGTTGTCGCTGACGGCGGCCAGCGCACAGGCGGTCGACGTGACCGTCGCCTACCAAACCTCAGCGGAGCCCGCCAAAATAGCGCAGGCGGAAAACAGTTTTGCCAAACAGTCCGGCGCCAAGGTCGACTGGCGTAAGTTTGACAGCGGTTCCGGCGTGCTGCGCGCGCTGGCCTCCGGCGATGTGCAAATCGGTAATATCGGCTCCAGCCCGCTGGCGGTGGCCGCCAGCCAAAAACTGCCGATTGAGGTGTTTCTGATCGCCTCGCAGCTGGGCAGCTCGGAAGCGCTGGTGGTGAAGAACACCATCACGTCGCCTAAAGCTCTGATCGGCAAACGCATTGCGGTGCCGTTTATCTCAACCACCCATTACAGCCTGCTGGCCTCGCTGAAGCACTGGGGCATCAAGCCCGAACAGGTAAAAATCCTCAATCTGCAGCCGCCGGCCATTGCCGCCGCCTGGCAGCGCGGTGATATCGACGGCGCATACGTCTGGGCGCCGGTGGTGAACGAGCTGGCGAAAGAAGGCAAGGTGCTGGCCGATTCGGCGCAGGTGGGCGAGTGGGGCGCGCCGACGCTGGACGTCTGGGTGGTGCGTAAGGATTTCGCCCAGCAGCATCCGGAGGTGGTGACCGCGTTTGCCGCCAGTTCGCTGGCGGCGCAAAAGGCCTACCTGAACGATCCTGCCGCCTGGCTGGGAGATAACAATCACCTCGCTACGCTGGCGCGGCTGAGCGGGGTGCCGGAAGCGCAGGTGCCGGCATTGGTGCAGGGCAACCGCTATCTGCCGGCGGCGGAGCAGGTGAGCCAACTGGGCCAGCCGGTCAGCAAGGCGATTCACGATACCGCGGAGTTCCTGAAACAGCAGGGCAAAATTCCGCAGGTTGATGCGGATTACAGCGCCTATGTCACCGACCGTTTCGTCAAGCAGCTGCAGGCTGCGCCACAGCCGTAAGGGGGAGACATGTTAAACGTCAGCCATTTGTCGGCGGAGTATCAGGGGCGCCCGGCGCTGCGCGATGTGTCGTTCCAGATCGACAGCGGCGAGCTGGTGGTGGTGCTGGGCCCGTCGGGCTGCGGCAAAACGACCTTACTGAATCTGATTGCCGGCTTTATGACGCCGGCGGCGGGCAGCATTACGCTGGACGGGCAGCCGGTCCGCGGCCCCGGCGCCGAGCGCGGCGTGGTGTTCCAGCATGAGGGCCTGCTGCCGTGGCGCAACGTGGCGGATAACGTCGAGTTTGGTCTGCAACTGGCGGGCGTCGGCAAGGCGCAGCGCCGGGCGGTGGCGCAAGATATGCTGCGGCGCGTCGGTCTGGCCGGCTATGAGCAACATTTTATCTGGCAGTTGTCCGGCGGGATGCGTCAGCGTGTAGGCATCGCCCGCGCCCTAGCGGCGGACCCGCGCCTGCTGCTGCTGGATGAGCCGTTCGGCGCGCTGGATGCCTTTACCCGCGAACAGATGCAGGAACTGCTGCTGACCATCTGGCGCGATACCGGCAAACAGGTGTTGCTGATTACGCACGATATTGAAGAGGCGGTTTTTTTAGCCAGCGAGCTGTTGCTGCTGTCGCCGGGGCCGGGACAGGTGGTTGAACGCCTGTCGCTGGATTTCGGCCGCCGCTATGCCGCCGGCGAGGCGTGCCGTTCGATCAAATCGGACCCGGCGTTTATCGCCCGGCGCGAATATGTGCTCGGCAAGGTCTTCCAACAGCGCGAGGCATTGCTATGAGCCTGCACTCCACCTTAAAAGCCACCGCGACGTCGGCATCGCCGCGCCGTTTTACACTGCCGCGCCGCGTCTGGCTCAGCGCTTCAACGCTGCTGGCACTACTGGCGCTGTGGTGGGCGGTGACGGCGCTGGGGCTTATCAGCCCGCTGTTTCTGCCGGCGCCGCAGCAGGTGCTGCGCCAGTTGATCACCATCGCCAGCCCGCAAGGGTTTATGGACGCCACGCTGTGGCAGCATCTGGCCGCCAGTCTGGGGCGCATTCTGCTGGCGTTGTTGGCGGCGGTGCTGATCGGTGTTCCGGTCGGTATTGCGATGGGGCTGAACGATACGGTGCGCGGTATTCTCGACCCGTTGATTGAAATCTACCGTCCGGTGCCGCCGCTGGCCTATTTGCCGCTGATGGTGATTTGGTTCGGCATTGGCGAAACGTCGAAAATCCTGCTGATTTACCTGGCGATTTTCGCCCCGGTCGCGCTATCGACCGTGGCCGGCGTGCGCAGCGTGGCGCAGGTGCGGGTGCGGGCGGCTCGCGCACTGGGCGCCAACCGTTGGCAGGTGCTGCGTTTTGTGGTGCTGCCGAGCGCGTTGCCGGAAATTCTGACCGGCATCCGCATCGGGCTGGGCGTAGGCTGGTCGACGCTGGTGGCGGCGGAGCTGATCGCCGCAACGCGCGGTTTAGGTTTTATGGTGCAATCCGCCGGTGAATTTCTGGCGACCGATGTGGTGCTGGCCGGCATCGGCGTGATTGCGATAATTGCATTCGGCTTAGAGCTGGGACTGCGTGCCCTGCAGCGCCGTCTGACCCCGTGGCATGGAGTACAACAATGAACGAACGTCTGGTGATTACCCCGTTAGGGCCGTATATCGGCGCGCTGGTGGAAAATGTGCAGCTGGCGCGGCCGCTGGGTGACGGACAGTTTGAGCAGCTGTATCACGCGCTGCTGAAACATCAGGTGCTGTTTTTCCGCAATCAGCCGATTACGCCGCTGCAGCAGCGCGATTTGGCGGGACGTTTCGGCGACCTGCATATTCACCCGGTGTATCCGCACGCCAGCGACGTGGAGGAAATTATCGTGCTGGATACCCACGATAATAATCCGCCGGACAACGATAACTGGCACACCGATGTCACCTTTATCGAAAATCCGCCGCTGGGAGCGATCCTGGCGGCGAAAACGCTGCCGGCCACCGGCGGCGATACCCTGTGGGCCAGCGGCATTGCCGCCTATGAGGCGCTGTCGGCACCGTTCAAGCAACTGCTGAGCGGTCTGCAGGCGGAGCACGACTTCACCAAGTCATTCCCGGAATATAAACATCGCGGCAGCGAGGAGGAACACCAGCGCTGGCGACAGGCGGTGCAGAAAAATCCGCCTCTGCTGCATCCGGTGATCCGTACCCACCCGGTAAGCGGCCGGCAGGCGCTGTTCGTCAATGAAGGCTTTACCACGCGGATTGTCGATGTGTCGCCGAAAGAGAGCGAGGCGCTGCTGGGCTTCCTGTTTGCTCATATCACCAAACCGGAGTTCCAGGTGCGCTGGCGCTGGCAGGAAAATGATATTGCCATCTGGGACAACCGCGTGACGCAGCATTACGCCAACGCGGATTATTTGCCGCAGCGCCGTATTATGCACCGGGCGACGATGTTGGGTGATAAGCCGTTTTACCGCGCCTGACGGTTAATCCACCATCAGATTGCGGGAAAAATTGTGCATATCGACCCCCGCCTTTTTACGATACAGGCGCGCCTTGCGCGCGCCTGTCGCCATCATCTTGCCGGTATCCTCAAACATCTCCGCGGCGTCAAAGCGCCGCATCAGGCTCTTGCGCTGTACCGGCTGCGCCAAAATGATTTCCATCACTTCCTGTAATTGCGACAGCGTAAACTCCGCCGGCAGGCAGTAGACCGGCAGCATGGAGTAGGCGGTTTTCTGGCGCAGGCGCTGCAGCGCCGCATCGATAATCGCCAGATGGTCGAACGCCAGCGTCTGTTTACGCAGCGTTGTCAGCGGCAGCCATGCGGCGTCATCCACGTCGGCAATATGGGCCTGGCAGTCGGCGTGGGCGATCAGGGCAAAATAGACCGTGGTCAGGCTCCAGCCGCGCGGGTCGCGCCCAGGGCCGGAAAAGCTCTCCAACTGCGCCAGATACGGCGGGGCGACGCCGGTTTTCTCCATCAGTTTGCGCTGGGCGGTGGCGCCGGTGGAAGCATCGCGCTGCAGATCGATAAAACCGCCCGGCAATCCCCATAATCCCTGATACGGGTGGTTGGCGCGTTTGACCATCAGGACGCACAGCTCTCCCTGATGAACGGTAAACAGCACGCTGTCCACTGTAACAATCGGGGAAGGGAAACGGCTGGCGTCGTAGTGTTGCAGATAGTCGGTTTCCGTGGACATTGCGCGGGGTCTCGCTGAAAGGGTCTTTGGGACACTATAGCGAGCGCGCCGGTGTTCAGCAAGCGGGGCTGTTTCGTTTCTTTTTATTATCAGTTGGTTATATTTTTATCTCTGCGTAGGCGGATTTTTTACTTGCCAATTATTGTCCCTTAGACAATTATATAAATGTCTTACAGACACTAATTGTTGAATCACGGGAGGCGGGCATGCATACAACACTGCAGTTATTTCTGGATGGAGAGGAAGTTCAGGTCATCAGCGGTCAGTTTCCTGATGGCGCCGTGTATGCCCGCTTCGCCGTGCCGGCGGCGGCGGGCGTCGCGCAAATGCGTATCCGGGCCGCCGCGATGCGCAGCATGGATGATTTTATGGCGCTGGCGCAGTTGGTGGATGCGGTGCGTCACCACTACCCCATCCGCGAGAGCCTGCTTGAGCTGCCTTATCTGCCGTTCGCCCGTCAGGATCGCCATATGGGCGCCGGCGACAGCTTTGCGCTGAAGGTGTTCGGCCAACTGCTGAATACGCTGAAGTTTGATCGGGTGACGGTGCTGGACCCGCACAGCGACGTGGCGGCGGCGGCGATTGACCGTTTCCACGCGGTTGCTCAGCAGCACTGTATGCAGCACAGCGCCAGGCTGACGCAGCTGCTGTCGCAGCAGGCTTTACTGCCTATCGCGCCGGACGCCGGGGCGCTGAAAAAAATCCACGCCGTTGCAGAACATTTTGCGCTTAACGAGTACGGCATCATGACCAAACACCGTGACGTGCAGAGCGGCCAACTGACCGGGTTTGCGCTGCTGGCCGGTGACGTGCGCGGCAGAGACGTGCTGATCGTGGACGATTTGTGCGATGCCGGCGGCACCTTCATCGGCGCGGCGCAGGTGCTGCGCCAGCACGGCGCGCGCAGCGTCAGCCTGTACGTCACGCACGGCATCTTTTCCAAAGGCGTTGAGCATCTGCTGGCTCAGGGCATCGACAACATTTATACCACCACCTCATATGCGCCGGCGGATATCGCCGGAGCCCGCGTTGAACTGATTGATATTGCGCGTATCTACGCCCATTAAGGAGAGCATCATGCTGACTAACCCTATTCTGGCGATTGACGGGTATAAAGTCTCCCACCGTGAGCAGTACCCGCAGGGGACGACGCGGGTCTATTCCAACTTTACGCCGCGCAGCGATCGCTTCTTCAGTTCGCCGCTGCCTGACGGGCAACTGGTATTTTTTGGCCTGCAGGGATTCCTGCAGTGGTTTATGGTGGATTTGTTCAACCAGCAGTTTTTCGCCCAGCCGGAAGAGCAGGTGATCGGGGAATATAAAGCGCTGATGGACAGTTACATCGGCCAGGATCGGGTGTCCGTCGAGCATATCCGTGCGCTGCATCGGTTGGGCTATCTGCCGCTGCATATCAAAGGGCTGGATGAAGGCAGCAAGGTCAATATGAAGGTGCCGGTGCTGACCATCACCAACACGCGGGATGAGTTCTTCTGGCTGGTGAACTACCTGGAGACGGTCATTTCCGCAGAGCTGTGGAAGTCCTCCACCAACGCCACCATCGCCCATCACTACCGCAAAATTTGCCAGATGTGGGCGGCGCGCACCTGTGACGATACGGCGCACCTGGATTTCCAGTGCCACGACTTCTCATTCCGCGGTATGTCGGGCATGCATGATGTGGCGCAGGCCGGCGCCGGCCATCTGCTCAGTTTTAAAGGCACCGATAATATCCCGTCCATTCTGTACGCGCAGCGCTACTATCCGACCGCTGCCGACTACTTTGTGGCCGGTAGCATCCCGGCGACCGAGCACAGCGTGATGTGCATGGGGGAGCAGGATGCGGAGATTGAAACCTTCCGCCGCCTGATTGAGGATCTGTATCCGCAGGGGCTGGTGTCCATCGTGTCGGATACCTGGGATTACTGGCGGGTGCTGACCGAATTCACCCGCGAGCTGAAAGCAAAAATCATGGCGCGCGACGGCCGGGTGGTGTTTCGTCCGGACAGCGGCGACCCGGTCGCCATCCTGTGCGGCAGCGGTGCGGATGACGATCGCCGCCCGACGCGCAGCGCGGAAGAAAAAGGCTCGGTGGAAGTGTTGTGGGAGATTTTTGGCGGTACGGTAAACAGTAAGGGTTACAAGGTGCTGGATCCTCACGCCGGGCTGATTTACGGCGACTCCATTACGCTGGATCGCGCGCAAGAAATTCTGCGTCGTCTGGAGGCGAAAGGGTTCGCCAGTTCCAACGTGGTGTTTGGCGTGGGTTCTTTTACCTATCAATACCATACCCGCGACACCTTCGGCTTTGCGATGAAGGCGACCTATGGCGAGGTGCAGGGCGTCGGTCGGCCGATTTTCAAGCAGCCGAAAACCGACGGCGGTTTGAAGCAGTCGGCGCGCGGCCTGCTGCGGGTGATCAGGGATGAGCATGGCGACTACCAACTGCGGGATAACCAAAGCTGGCAGCAGGAGCAGCAGGGGGAACTGAAAACCCGTTTCCTGGACGGTAAGCTGTTCCACCAGGAGTCGTTGGAGCAGATCCGCCAGCGGCTGAGTGCGACGCTGGCGGAGTGATATCACGGCGCTCCCCGCCCGGGCGGGGCAGCGCTTAACTTTCGGTGTCGAACGCCTGGGTCAGCTGCTCCAGCTGTTCCTGCGCCTCCAGCCAGGTCATCTCCGTCTCTTCCAACGCGGATTTGGCCTGGCTTTGCCGTTGCAGGCAGTCGGTCAGTTCGGCCTTGCGGCTGATGTCATACAGCGCGGAATCCGCCAGTTGTTCTTCCACCTGCGCCAGCTCGGCGCCCAGCGTTTCCATTTGCTGTTCCAGTTTGGCGATCTGCTTGCGCAGCGGCTGGGTTTGCGTGCGGAATTCGGCGGCGCGGCGCTTCTGATCCTTACGCGCCTGCGCGCTGTTGCCGCTGTCCTGCTTCGGTGCGGCGTCCTGCTGCGCCTGCTGTTTTTGCAGGTCGCTGAGCCACTGCTGGTAATCCTCCAGATCGCCGGCGAACGGTTCAACCTGGCCGTCGTGCACCAGATACAGATCGTCGGTGGTTGAGCGCAGCAGGTGACGGTCGTGCGATACCACCACCAATGCGCCTTCGAAGTCGATCAGCGCTTCGGTCAGCGCCTGGCGCATATCCAGATCCAGGTGGTTGGTCGGTTCATCGAGCAGCAGCAGGTTAGGGCGCTGCCAGACAATCAGCGCCAGCACCAGGCGGGCCTTTTCCCCGCCGGAGAAACGGCCGGTTGCCTCGCTCACCTTGTCGCCCTGGAAGCCGAAGCCGCCGAGGTAGTCGCGCAGCTGCTGTTCCAGTACGCGTGGCGCAATGCGGCTCAGGTGCTGCAGCGGCGATTCGTCGGCACGCAGGAATTCCAGCTGATGCTGGGCGAAGTAGCCCAGCTTGATGCCTTTCGCCAGGCCAATTTCGCCGCTGAGCGGTGCCAGTTCGTCGGCCAGCAGTTTAATCAGGGTGGATTTCCCGGCGCCGTTGCGCCCCAGCAGGCCGATGCGCGAACCGGGCACCAGATTGAGTTTGATCGACTGCAGGATCACCTTATCGCCATAGCCGGCGCTGACTTTTTCCATCCGCAGCAGCGGGTTGGGCAGGCTTTCCGGCTGGCGGAAGCTGAAGCTGAACGGGTTGTCGACGTGCGCCGGCGCGATCAGCTCCATGCGTTCGAGCATTTTGATACGGCTCTGCGCCTGCTTGGCTTTGGTGGCCTTGGCGCGGAACCGTTCGATATAGCTCTGCAGATGCGCCACCTTTTCCTGCTGCGTCTGGTACAGCGACTGCTGCTGCGCCAGCTTGGTGGCGCGCTGACGTTCGAACGAGGAGTAGTTGCCGGTGTATTCGTTGATGGTCTGCTGTTCGATGTGCAGGATTTTATCGACGATCGGATCGAGGAAGTCGCGGTCGTGAGAAATCAGCACCAGCGTGCCGGGGTAGCTTTTCAGCCAGCGCTCCAGCCAGATGACCGCGTCCAGATCCAGGTGGTTGGTTGGTTCATCGAGCAGCAGCAGGTCGGAACGGCACAGCAGCGCCTGCGCCAGGTTGAGGCGCATGCGCCAGCCGCCGGAGAAAGCGCGCACCGGGCTTTGCAGTTGCTCGTTGGAAAAGCCGAGGCCGTGCAGCAGGCTGGCGGCGCGGGCGCGGATGGTCCAGGCGTCGATGGCGTCCAGCTTGCCGTGCAGCGTGGCGATGGCGTTGCCGTCGTTACGCTCGTTGGCCAGCTGCAAGTCTGCTTCCAACTGGCGGAATTCGCGGTCGCCGTCGATCACATACTCCAGCGCCGGCGTATCCAGCGCCGGCGTTTCCTGGTTCACCCAGGCCAGCGCCCAACTGCCGGGGAAAGTGTAGCTGCCGCCGTCGGCGGAGAGTTCGCCCTTCAGCAGCGACAACAGGGTGGACTTGCCGCAGCCGTTTTTGCCCACCAGGCCCACTTTCTGCCCGGGGTTAACCGTTGCCGTCGCGTTGTCCAGCAAGACGCGGGTGCCGCGTCGGATTTGTAACGATGAGAATACAATCATAAAGCGCCGTTCTCTGTGTAGTCCCTTTACTTCGAATGATTGCCGCGTCGATGCGACTCGAATAATGTAGGAGATATGTTAAATTATCATCAGGGTAACAGACCGCAGCGAGCGTGCTGTTTTAAACTATGCGCAGCATGGTAACGGAAAACCGTTGCTCTGACGACGCTATTGGAGGGGAACGATGTTGCAGCCGGCCAAGGTTTTGCTGCTGTATGCCCATCCGGAATCTCATGACTCGGTGGCTAACCGGGTTTTGCTCAGGCCGGCGCAGCAGATGGATAACGTCACCGTACATGATTTGTATGCGCACTACCCCGACTTCTTTATTGATATTCATCATGAGCAGCAGCTGCTGCGTGAACACCAGATCATTGTTTTCCAACACCCTTTATACACCTACAGTTGCCCGGCGTTGCTGAAGGAGTGGCTGGATCGGGTGCTGTCTCGCGGCTTCGCCAGCGGCGTGGGAGGCAACGCGCTGGCGGGTAAGTACTGGCGCTCGGTGATCACCACCGGTGAACCGGAAGGGGCGTATCGTCTGGGCGGTTACAACCGTTACCCGATCGAAGATATTTTACGTCCCTTCGAGCTGACCGCTGCGATGTGTCATATGCACTGGCTGACGCCGATCGTCGTTTACTGGGCGCGCCGGCAAAAGCCGGAGGTGCTGGCCAGCCATGCTGCCGCCTACGGTGAGTGGCTGCGTAACCCTTTGCCGCAACGGAGGCCCTGATCATGGAAGGTTCCGCATTACTGACTGCCGGGCTGCTGTTTCTGTTCGCCGCGGTGGTAACGGTGCCGATCGCCCGCCGTCTGGGGATTGGCGCGGTGCTGGGCTATCTGATTGCCGGTATCGCCATCGGCCCCTGGGGGCTGGGCTTTATCCGCGACGTCGACGAGATTCTGCACTTCTCTGAGCTGGGCGTGGTATTCCTGATGTTTATCATCGGTCTGGAACTGAACCCGTCCAAACTGTGGGCGCTGCGGCGCTCGATTTTCGGCGTGGGCGCCGGCCAGGTGGCGATCAGCGCCGCCATTTTGGGAGCGCTGCTGTACTTCAGCCACTTCGCCTGGCAGGCGGCGGTGATCGGCGGCATCGGCCTGGCGATGTCTTCAACGGCGATGGCGCTGCAGCTGATGCGTGAAAAGGGCATGAATCGCCATGAAGGCGGCCAGCTGGGGTTTTCGGTGCTGCTGTTCCAGGATATGGCGGTGATCCCGGCGCTGGCGCTGATCCCTATTCTGGCAGGCGGCAGCGGCAGCGACGACTGGGCCAGAATCGCTATCAAGGTGGCGGCGTTCGGCGGGATGCTGCTGGGCGGTCGTTACCTGCTGCGGCCGCTGTTCCGCTATATTGCGGCCTCCGGCGTGCGGGAAATCTTTACCGCCGCCGCCCTGCTGGTGGTGTTGGGGGCGGCGCTGTTCATGGATGCGCTGGGGCTGTCGATGGCGCTCGGCACCTTTATCGCCGGCGTGCTGCTGGCGGAAAGTGAATATCGCCATGAGCTGGAGATCGCCATCGAGCCGTTTAAAGGGCTGCTGCTGGGGCTGTTCTTTATTTCCGTCGGCATGGCGTTGAATATCGGCGTACTCTATACCCATCTGGTTGAGGTGATTGTCGGCGTGCTGCTGCTGGTGGCGGTGAAATACGGCGTGCTGTACGCGCTGGCGCGCATCTTTGGCCTGCGCCGTTCGGTGCGGCTGCAATTTTCCGGCGTGCTGAGCCAGGGCGGCGAATTTGCGTTCGTGCTGTTTTCGGCGGCGGCGACGCAAAAGGTGCTGCAGAGCGACCAGCTGGCGCTGCTGCTGGTGATCGTCACGCTGTCGATGATGACTACGCCGCTGCTGATGCAGGCTATCGACCGCATTTTGGCCCGCCGCTATAACGCCCGTGACGACGTTGAGGAGACGCCGTACGTCGAAGATGATGAACCGCAGGTGATTATCGCCGGATTCGGACGCTTTGGGCAGGTAATCGGCCGCTTGCTGATGGCCAATAAAATGCGGATTACCGTGCTGGAGCGTGATGTCAGCGCCGTTAGCATGCTGCGCCGCTATGGCTACAAAGTGTATTTCGGTGACGCCACCGAGCTGGAGCTGCTGCGCGCCGCCGGCGCGGAGAAGGCGAAATCGATCGTCATCGCCTGCAGCGATCCGGAAGATACCTTGGCGATTGTGCACCTTTGCCAGCAGCACTTTCCTAACCTGTCGATACTGGCACGCGCCCGTGGCCGCGTGGAGGCGCATGAGCTGCTGCAGGCCGGCGTGCAGTATTTCAGCCGCGAGACCTTCTCCAGCGCCCTGGAACTGGGGCGAAAAACGCTGATGACGCTGGGGATGCACCCGCATCAGGCGTTTCGCGCCCAGCAGCACTTCCGCCGGCTGGATATGCGTATGCTGCGCGAATTGATGCCGCCGCATCAGGGGGATGTGACGCAGATTTCCCGCATGAAAGAGGCGCGGCGCGAGCTGGAAGAGCTGTTCCACCGCGAGATGCAAAAAGAGAGCCGCCAGTTTGACGGCTGGGATGAATATGAATAAGTGGGAGCAATAAGCATGTCTGTAACACGTAAGCGTTTTATCGCCGGTGCGGTTTGCCCGAGCTGTAATGCGATGGATACGCTGGCCGTCTGGCGCGAAGATCAGGTTGAGGTGGTGGAGTGCGTGAAGTGCGGCCATCATCAGCGTCAGACGGAACAACAGGTGGAAAAACACGTGCGTCCGCAGGAGCAGGTGATCGGTATTTTCCATCCGGAATAGCGTTGTTTGCCGCGATTTTTTATGCTGAAGGGTACAGCGGAGTAGATTTCCGTTACAATCTACCCGTTAGAGTTGCTGTCGGCCCAGGCTGGCGCAGCTGAAAGTATCCAACGGTAGGAGATATCATGAAAGTAGCAAAAGACTCGGTAGTCAGCCTGGCTTACCAAGTACGTACAGAAGACGGTGTTTTGGTTGATGAGTCTCCGGTGAGTGCACCGCTGGACTATCTGCACGGGCATGGTTCTCTGATTGCAGGTCTGGAAAAAGCGCTCGAAGGCCATGCGGTGGGCGATCGTTTCGACGTTCACGTTGGCGCTAACGAAGCCTACGGCAACTATGATGAAAACCTGGTGCAGCGCGTACCAAAAGACGTTTTCATGGGCGTTGACGAACTGCAGGTTGGCATGCGTTTCCTGGCTGATACCGATCAGGGCCCGGTTCCGGTTGAAATTACCGAAGTGGACGGCGACCACGTGGTGGTTGACGGCAACCACATGCTGGCGGGCCAGAACCTGAACTTCAACGTTGAAGTGGTGGCTATCCGTGAAGCAACGCCGGAAGAACTGGCTCACGGCCACGTTCACGGTGAGCACGATCATCACCACGAGCACGGCGACGGCTGCTGCGGCGGTCACGACCATGGTCACGATCACGCTGAAGAGAAAAAAGGCGGCTGTGGCAACGGCGGTTGCGGCTGCCACTAAGCGCAGCACGCTGCAGGAAAAGGTCGCTTCGGCGGCCTTTTTTTATGCTCCTGCGGCGCAGCGGTTAATAGTGGGGAGGCGGCGTTTCTTCCGATTGCGAGGCGATCATGGAAGGCTGCGCGGCGCGCAGTTTATCGGTGAGCAGATGCAGGTGCTCACGCATTTTCAGCAGCTCCAACTGCTGTTGAACAACCGTCTGGTTCAATTCTTCGATGGTGACTTCCTGAAAAGCCTGACGGCTTTCCAACTCTTCCAGCCGTTGTAACAGGCTTTCATTGCCGGCGTTGTGCATGGCGTGACCTCTGACACTGTTAAATCTTGATTGCTGGCGTTATGGTAACAGCTGCAGCGCGTTTTGCGCTGTGCTATTTACCTGAGGCGGGGGGTAAAAGCGTACATGGCGGGGCGGCTTTATGCCATGGCGCCGCAGCGGGTCAAGAAAAGTCTGATTTATCATGCGGGTAAAAATGAGAGGAAACTTCTCTTTGAATACGAAGTCACACTTTGACTCGATTGGTTACCTGTGCGACTGTCTTGTTTTCTTGCAGCCCGCTATAGTAGCCCGGTTATCTTACTTAATGATTGTTTGGGGCACCGCTTCAGACACTGGAGAAATGGATGAAATCTTTGTTTAAAGTCACGCTTCTGGCAACCACCATGGCTTTTGCTTTGAATGCGACTCAGGCTATGGCCGCCGATGCGGCAAAACCTGCTGATGCCGCCGCGGCGCCAAGCACCGGCAAATTCAAGAACGATGACGAACAAGCGGCTTACGCGCTGGGCGCGTCCCTGGGCCGTTACATGGACAACTCTCTCAAAGAGCAAGAGAAACTGGGTATCAAACTGGATAAAGACCAGCTGATCGCCGGCGTTCAGGACGCTTTCGCCAACAAGAGCAAGCTGAATGACGCGGATATTGAGAAAACCCTGCAGGGCTTTGAAGCGCGCGTGAAGTCTTCCGCTCAGGCGAAGATGGAGCAGGACGCGAAAGAAAACGAAGAGAAAGGCGCGAAATACCGTGACACCTTCGCCAAAGAAAAAGGCGTGAAGAAAACGGAATCCGGCCTGCTGTATCAGGTAGAGAAACCAGGTACCGGCAATGCGCCAAAAGACAGCGACACCGTGGTGGTGAACTACAAGGGCACCCTGATCGACGGTAAAGAGTTTGATAACTCTTACACCCGCGGCGAGCCGCTGTCGTTCCGTCTGGACGGCGTTATCCCTGGCTGGACCGAAGGTCTGAAGCACATCAAGAAGGGCGGTAAAATCAAGCTGGTTATCCCACCGGCGCTGGCTTACGGTAAAACCGGCGTTCCTGGCATCCCGGCTAACTCCACCCTGGTGTTCGACGTTGAGCTGCTGGACGTGAAAGCCACGCCGAAAGCTGACGCCAAAGCAGAAAAACCTGCCGCTGCGGACGCTAAAGCGAAAGCTAAATAAGCGAATCCTGTGCGCCACCGCCGCGATGATGTCGCGGCGGTTTTCGTTTACTTCCCCGCCATCCTTGCCAATCTTGCCACAACTTTATCTTCCTCCTCGGCCTGATCACTTGACGCCTGCCGGGCATGAGCTTAACGTCAATACCACGCGAAAATGAAAGGGTTTGGTTTCGGTCGTGCCGACCGGGATCGGATTCAGACAATTATGTCATGCGTCTGCCCCTTAGGGCGTGTATCTAAAACTGTTTTCGATCAATACGAGCTGTTTTAGCTGCGCCCCCTGGCACAGACGATTTATGAGGGTGGTATCTTCGATGTCTAATTCGCTTTTATCCAGCGAAGCCGGCGAGCTTGATTTGCTCAATGAGCGTCCGTTTAACCAGACGGATTATGAAATCCTGAAATCTTATGAGGCGGTGGTCGATGGTCTGGCGATGCTGATCGGCTCGCACTGCGAGATCGTGCTGCACTCGCTGGAAGATTTGAAATGCTCTGCGGTGCGTATCGCCAACGGTGAGCATACCGGCCGGCAGATTGGTTCGCCGATTACTGATTTGGCGCTGCGTATGCTGCACGATATGGCTGGCGACGACAGCAGCGTGTCCAAGGCCTATTTCACCCGCGCCAAAAGCGGCGTGCTGATGAAATCCGTCACCATCGCCATTCGCAATCGCGAGCAGCGCGTGATCGGCCTGCTGTGCATCAATATGAACCTTGACGTGCCGTTCTCTCAGGTGATGCAAAGCTTTATGCCGCCGGAAACCCAGGAAATCGCCTCGTCGGTGAACTTCGCCTCGTCGGTGGACGATCTGGTGGCGCAGACGCTGGAGTTCACCATTGAAGAGGTGAACGCCGACCGCAACGTGTCAAACAACGTCAAAAACCGGCAGGTGGTATTGAACCTGTACGAGAAGGGGATTTTTGATATCAAGGACGCCATCAACCAGGTGGCTGACCGGCTGAATATCTCCAAACACACCGTGTATTTGTATATCCGCCAGTTTAAAAGCGGCGACCTGCTGGGTAATGAACGGTGATGCTGAATTACTGCCTGTTAGTCACCGGGCCTGCCTACGGTACGCAGCAGGCCAGCAGCGCCTATCAGTTCGCGCTGGCGCTGATTGAGGCCGGACACCGGCTGAACAGCGTGTTTTTCTACCGCGAAGGGGTGCTGAATGCCAACCGGCTGACGTCGCCGGCCAGTGATGAGTTCGATCTGGTGCGCGCCTGGGCCGAGCTGGCGCAGCAGCATAACGTCGTGCTGAACGTCTGCGTGGCGGCGGCGTTGCGCCGTGGCGTTACCGACGAACATGAGGCGCGTGAGCAGGGACTGGCGGCGGCGAATCTGCAGCCTGGCTTTACGCTCAGCGGGCTGGGCGCGCTGGCGGAAGCCGCGCTTGGCTGCGACCGCATGGTACAGTTTTAAGAGATGACGATGAAACGAGTGGCCTTTGTTTTTACCCAGGCCCCGCACGGTAGCGCCTCCGGGCGGGAAGGGCTTGATGCCTTGCTCGCCACGTCGGCGCTGAGCGAAGATCTGGGCGTGTTTTTTATCGGCGACGGCGTGCTGCAGCTGCTGCCGGGCCAGCAGCCGGAAACGGTGCTGGGGCGCAACTACATCGCAACGTTCGGCGTTTTGCCGTTGTATGACGTTGAGCAATGTTATCTGTGTGAGGCGTCGCTGCAGGCGCGCGGTCTGGCACAGGTGGAAAATTGGGTGCTGGAGGCCGAAGTGCTGGCGCCTGAAGCCCTGCGACAAAAACTGGCCGCCTTCGACGTGGTGATGACTTTTTAGGAATGTCCCGATGCTGTTTACCCTGAGCCGTTCCCCTGCGCAGTGCGATCTGCCGACGCTGCTGCGTCAGGCGTCGCCCGGCGATGCGCTGCTGCTGCTGCAGGACGGCGTGCTGGCCGCGCTGGCCGGCGCTCACCTTGATTTACTGCTTGCCGCCCCCATCTCTCTTTATGCGCTGCGCAATGACCTGGAGGCGCGGGGGCTGGGTGGTCATATTTCACACAAAGTCACCGTCATTGACTATAATCACTTCGTTGAATTAACCACAATGCATCGCAGCCAAATGGCGTGGTAATGACGACGATGCTGTATATTTCTTGACACCTCTTCGGGTCGGCAATAAAATTCTGCGTCCTCGTACTTTGCCAATAGTGCATACGAGGGGATTTATCACATGTTTACGAAGCTAGTACGAAGCAAAAACCAGGAGCTTTTTTAATGGCAACAATTAACCAGCTGGTTCGCAAACCACGCTCTGTGAAGGCTGCTAAAAGCAACGTTCCAGCGTTGGAAGCCTGCCCGCAAAAACGTGGCGTATGTACCCGCGTATATACCACCACACCTAAAAAACCAAACTCCGCACTGCGTAAAGTATGCCGTGTGCGTTTGACCAACGGTTTCGAAGTGACTTCCTACATCGGTGGTGAAGGTCACAACTTGCAGGAGCACTCCGTGATCCTGATCCGCGGCGGTCGTGTTAAAGACTTGCCAGGTGTGCGTTACCACACCGTTCGCGGCGCACTTGACTGCTCCGGTGTTAAAGACCGTAAGCAAGCTCGTTCCAAGTACGGCGTGAAGAAGCCAAAGGCTTAATGGTTCTCCGTTAAGTAAGGCCAAACGTTTTAACTTTAATGTCAAAATAAACTCGTAGAGTTTTGGACAATCCTGAATTAACAACGGAGTATTTCCATGCCACGTCGTCGCGTAATCGGCCAACGTAAAATTCTGCCAGATCCTAAGTTCGGATCTGAGCTGCTGGCCAAATTTGTAAATATCCTGATGGTAGACGGTAAAAAATCTACCGCAGAAGCAATCGTCTATACCGCGCTGGAGACCCTGGCTCAGCGTTCTGGTAAAGATCACCTGGAAGCTTTTGAAGTAGCTCTGGACAACGTTCGCCCGACTGTCGAAGTTAAGTCGCGCCGCGTTGGTGGTTCTACTTACCAAGTACCAGTTGAAGTTCGTCCGGTTCGTCGCAATGCTCTGGCAATGCGCTGGATCGTTGATGCTGCTCGTAAACGCGGTGATAAATCCATGGCTCTGCGCCTGGCGAATGAACTGTCTGACGCAGCAGAGAACAAAGGTTCTGCTGTTAAGAAGCGTGAAGACGTTCACCGCATGGCCGAAGCCAACAAGGCGTTCGCGCACTACCGCTGGTAATCACCACGCTGTAGTTATGCTAACCAAGCGGGCGCTTCAAGAGGCTCACCCGCTTGGGTTAACTGAACTTGAACGCCTAAGGCAATAGAGGAATCAAATGGCTCGTACAACACCTATTGCACGCTACCGCAACATCGGTATCAGTGCACACATCGACGCCGGTAAAACCACCACTACCGAACGTATCCTGTTCTACACCGGTGTAAACCATAAACTCGGTGAAGTTCATGACGGCGCTGCCACCATGGACTGGATGGAACAGGAGCAGGAGCGTGGTATTACCATCACTTCTGCAGCGACCACTGCTTTCTGGTCTGGTATGGCCAAGCAGTACGAACCGCACCGCGTAAACATCATCGATACCCCAGGGCACGTTGACTTCACCATCGAAGTAGAACGTTCCATGCGTGTGTTGGATGGCGCAGTGATGGTTTACTGTGCTGTTGGTGGTGTTCAGCCACAGTCTGAAACCGTATGGCGTCAGGCTAACAAATATAAAGTTCCACGTATCGCGTTCGTTAACAAAATGGACCGTATGGGTGCGAACTTCCTGAAAGTTGTTGACCAGATCAAAACTCGTCTGGGCGCAACTCCAGTTCCACTGCAGCTGGCTATCGGTGCTGAAGAAGCATTCACCGGCGTTGTTGACCTGGTGAAAATGAAAGCCATCAACTGGAGCGACGCTGACGCGGGCGTAACCTTCGAATACGAAGATATCCCTGCCGATATGGTCGAACTGGCTAACGAATGGCACCAGAACCTGATCGAATCCGCAGCTGAAGCATCTGAAGAGCTGATGGAAAAATACCTGGGCGGCGACGAGCTGACCGAGGAAGAGATCAAGTCTGCACTGCGTCAGCGCGTGCTGAACAACGAAATCATCCTGGTAACCTGTGGTTCTGCATTTAAGAACAAAGGTGTTCAGGCGATGCTGGATGCGGTGGTCGATTACCTGCCGTCTCCAATCGATGTTCCTGCGATCAACGGTATGCTGGACGACGGTAAAGATACCCCGGCTGAGCGTCACGCTGATGACAACGAGCCGTTTGCTGCTCTGGCGTTCAAAATCGCTACCGACCCGTTCGTGGGTAACCTGACATTCTTCCGCGTTTACTCCGGTGTGGTTAACTCCGGCGATACCGTGCTGAACTCCGTGAAAGCTGCACGTGAGCGTTTCGGCCGTATCGTACAGATGCACTCCAACAAACGTGAAGAGATCAAAGAAGTTCGCGCGGGCGACATCGCCGCGGCTATCGGTCTGAAAGACGTAACTACTGGTGATACCCTGTGTGATCCAGATGCGCCGATCATTCTGGAGCGTATGGAATTCCCTGAGCCGGTAATCTCCATCGCCGTTGAACCGAAAACCAAGTCTGACCAGGAAAAAATGGGTCTGGCTCTGGGCCGTCTGGCTAAAGAAGACCCGTCATTCCGCGTATGGACTGATGAAGAATCTAACCAGACCATCATCGCTGGTATGGGCGAGCTGCACCTCGACATCATCGTTGACCGTATGAAGCGTGAGTTCAACGTTGAAGCGAACGTCGGTAAACCACAGGTTGCTTATCGTGAAGCGATTCGCGCCAAAGTTACCGATATCGAAGGTAAGCACGCCAAGCAGTCTGGTGGTCGTGGTCAGTACGGTCACGTTGTGTTCGACATGTACCCGCTGGAGCCGGGCTCTAACCCGAAAGGTTACGAGTTCATCAACGACATCAAAGGTGGTGTAATTCCGACCGAATACATCCCTGCCGTTGATAAAGGCATCCAGGAGCAGCTGAAAGCTGGTCCGCTGGCTGGTTACCCAGTAGTAGATCTCGGCGTGCGTCTGCACTTCGGTTCTTACCACGACGTTGACTCCTCTGAACTGGCGTTTAAACTGGCCGCTTCCATTGCCTTTAAAGATGGCTTTAAGAAAGCAAGCCCAGTTCTGCTTGAGCCTATCATGAAGGTTGAAGTGGAAACGCCTGAAGAGAACACTGGTGACGTCATCGGTGACCTGAGCCGTCGTCGTGGTATGCTGCGCGGTCAGGAATCTGAAGCAACTGGCGTTAAGATCCACGCTGAAGTACCGCTGTCCGAAATGTTCGGATATGCAACTCAGCTGCGTTCTCTGACCAAAGGTCGTGCATCATACAGCATGGAATTCCTGAAGTATGATGATGCGCCGAACAACGTTGCTCAGGCCGTTATTGAAGCCCGTGGTAAATAAGCCTTAGGGTTAAAACCAAAGTCCCGTGCTCTCTCCTGATGGGGGAGAGCGCTATAGTAAGGAATATAGCCGTGTCTAAAGAAAAATTTGAACGTACAAAACCGCACGTTAACGTTGGTACTATCGGCCACGTTGACCACGGTAAAACTACCCTGACTGCTGCAATCACTACCGTACTGTCTAAAACCTACGGCGGTGCTGCTCGCGCTTTCGACCAGATCGATAACGCGCCAGAAGAAAAAGCTCGTGGTATCACCATCAACACTTCTCACGTTGAGTATGACACCCCGACTCGTCACTACGCGCACGTTGACTGCCCAGGGCACGCCGACTACGTGAAAAACATGATCACCGGTGCAGCGCAGATGGACGGCGCAATCCTGGTAGTAGCAGCGACTGACGGCCCAATGCCTCAGACCCGTGAGCACATCCTGCTGGGTCGCCAGGTAGGCGTACCTTACATCATCGTATTCATGAACAAATGCGACATGGTAGATGATGAAGAGCTGCTGGAACTGGTAGAGATGGAAGTTCGCGAACTGCTGTCTGCTTACGATTTCCCTGGCGACGACCTGCCGGTAATCCGTGGTTCCGCGCTGAAAGCGCTGGAAGGCGAAGCCGAGTGGGAAGCGAAGATTGTTGAGCTGGCAGAAGCGCTGGACAGCTACATCCCAGAGCCAGAGCGTGCTGTAGACAAGCCGTTCCTGCTGCCAATCGAAGACGTCTTCTCCATCTCCGGTCGTGGTACCGTTGTTACCGGTCGTGTAGAGCGCGGTATCATCAAAGTAGGTGAAGAAGTTGAAATCGTTGGTATCAAAGACACCGTTAAGTCTACCTGTACTGGCGTAGAAATGTTCCGCAAACTGCTGGACGAAGGCCGTGCTGGTGAGAACGTAGGTGTTCTGCTGCGTGGTATCAAGCGTGAAGAAATCGAACGTGGTCAGGTACTGGCGAAGCCAGGTTCAATCAAGCCACACACCCAGTTCGAATCTGAAGTGTACATTCTGTCCAAAGACGAAGGCGGCCGTCATACTCCGTTCTTCAAAGGCTACCGTCCACAGTTCTACTTCCGTACAACTGACGTGACCGGTACCATCGAACTGCCAGAAGGCGTAGAGATGGTAATGCCAGGCGACAACGTGAACATGGTAGTAACCCTGATTCACCCAATCGCGATGGACGACGGTCTGCGTTTCGCAATCCGTGAAGGCGGCCGTACCGTAGGCGCGGGTGTTGTTGCTAAAGTTATCGCTTAATCGCTGATAATTTATCAACACAATAAAGAGGGCACTTCGGTGCCCTTTTTTTATACAATTTGTGCAAATCTTAATTGAAATAAAAAGCATTCTTATTTAGACTTACTCAAAGGTTAAGAAGTGAGTCTCCTATGTACGTATGTCTGTGTAATGCCGTGACTGACAAAGCGATTCGTAAAGCGGTACGTCAGCACAACCCCCATACCATGAAGCAGCTGCGAGACCTTGTGCCGATTGGTAGTGATTGCGGGAAATGCATTCGTCAGGCACGCCAGATTATGGTGGAGGAACGCGCAGCCATTATTCATATGCATGAAGTTGCCTAACAGAAGGTAAGGTCATTTTTTGACTCTTGACGCACAGGTTCTACACTTTTAGAACTGGTCAGGAGGAATACCTTATGAAAGGCGATAAAAAGATCATTGCGCATCTCAATAAACTGCTCGGCAACGAGTTGGTTGCCATCAATCAATACTTCCTACACGCCCGCATGTTCAAGAATTGGGGTTTAATGCGCCTCAATGACAAGGAATATCACGAGTCCATCGATGAAATGAAGCACGCCGATCGCTATATCGAGCGTATTCTGTTTCTGGAAGGCATCCCGAATTTACAAGATCTCGGCAAGCTCAATATCGGCGAAGATATTGAGGAGATGCTGCGATCGGACTTGGCCTTGGAACTGGATGGCGCCAAGAATTTGCGTGAGGGTATCGCTTACGCCGACTCCATCCATGACTACGTCAGTCGCGATCTGATGATCGAGATTTTGGCGGATGAAGAAGAACATATCGACTGGCTGGAAACCGAGCTGGACCTTATCCAGCGTCTGGGCATTCAGAATTACGCGCAGGCTCAGGTGCTGGAGCGTAAAGACTGACGTGATTCACCGCTTCTTACTGAACCGCCGGCAGCCTGGTTGCCGGCAGGGCAGGGGAGTCCTCGCCACGTTGTTTCCGCTTATATCAATCCCTGCCTCATGATATGAAAGCGCCGATATTCTGCGCATATTTTCATCTGCGTCTTGCTTTAGCGCCCATTTTGCGTATAATGCGCGGGCTTACCTAATCTTGGTAGCCTGATTTTAGCGAATCAGTCGATCGGCAGCCTTTTGTGCCTTTCGAACAATACTCCCGATATGGGAGTTATATGTTGACGATTACACTCCCCCATCAATCGAAATGGGTGTGAGGAGTAATTATTTACGTTTATAAAATAATTGGAGCTCTGGTCTCATGCAGAACCAAAGAATCCGTATCCGCCTGAAAGCGTTTGATCATCGTCTGATCGATCAATCAACCGCGGAAATCGTCGAGACTGCTAAGCGCACTGGTGCGCAAGTCCGTGGTCCGATCCCGCTGCCGACCCGCAAAGAGCGTTTTACCGTTCTGATCTCTCCGCACGTCAACAAAGATGCGCGCGATCAGTACGAAATCCGTACTCACAAGCGTCTGGTTGACATCGTTGAGCCAACCGAGAAAACCGTTGATGCTCTGATGCGTCTGGATCTGGCTGCCGGTGTAGACGTGCAGATCAGCCTGGGTTAATCAGGTCATTGAGCGATTGAGAGGTTGAAACAATGATTGGTTTAGTCGGTAAAAAAGTGGGCATGACTCGCATCTTCACTGAAGAAGGCGTTTCCATCCCAGTAACCGTAATCGAAATTGAAGCGAACCGCGTAACTCAGGTTAAGAGCCTGGATAACGACGGATACAGTGCCATTCAGGTCACCACCGGTAGCAAAAAAGCGAACCGTGTGACCAAGCCTGAAGCTGGCCATTTCGCTAAAGCTGGCGTTGAAGCTGGCCGTGGTCTGTGGGAATTCCGCCTGGAAGAAGGTCAGGAATACACTGCAGGTCAGGAAATTAGCGTAGAAATCTTCGCTGATGTTAAAAAAGTTGACGTAACCGGTACTTCTAAAGGTAAAGGTTTTGCTGGCACTGTTAAGCGCTGGAACTTCCGTACCCAAGACGCTACCCACGGCAACTCCTTGTCTCACCGCGTTCCGGGTTCTATCGGTCAGAACCAGACTCCGGGCAAAGTGTTCAAAGGCAAGAAAATGGCAGGCCACCTGGGTGACGAACGCGTAACCGTTCAGAGCCTGGACGTAGTACGTGTTGACGCTGAGCGCAACCTGCTGCTGGTAAAAGGTGCTGTTCCGGGTGCAACCGGTGGCAACCTGATCGTTAAACCAGCTGTGAAGGCGTAAGGGGATAGCAATGGAATTAGTATTGAAAGACGCGCAAAGCGCGCTGACTGTTTCCGAAACTACCTTCGGTCGTGATTTCAACGAAGCGCTGGTACACCAGGTTGTTGTTGCTTATGCAGCAGGTGCCCGTCAAGGTACCCGTGCTCAGAAGACCCGTGCTGAAGTGACCGGTTCCGGTAAGAAACCGTGGCGCCAGAAAGGTACTGGCCGTGCGCGTTCAGGTTCTGTTAAGAGCCCGATCTGGCGTTCCGGTGGTGTGACCTTCGCTGCGAAGCCACAAGACCACAGTCAGAAAGTTAACAAAAAGATGTACCGCGGCGCGCTGAAAAGCATCCTGTCCGAACTGGTACGTCAAGATCGTCTGATCGTTGTCGAAAAGTTCTCTGTTGAAGCGCCTAAAACTAAGCTGCTGGCACAGAAACTGAAAGATATGGCCCTGGAAGACGTGCTGATTGTAACCGGCGAAGTCGATGAAAATCTGTTCCTGGCTGCTCGTAACCTGTACAAGGTTGACGTGCGCGATGTAGCAGGTATCGATCCAGTTAGCCTGATCGCCTTCGACAAAGTGGTTATGACTGCTGATGCTGTGAAGCAAGTTGAGGAGATGCTGGCATGATCCGTGAAGAACGTTTGCTGAAAGTGCTGCGTGCACCGCACGTATCTGAGAAAGCATCTGCAGCGATGGAAAAATCAAACACCATCGTACTCAAAGTTGCCAAAGACGCGACCAAAGCAGAAATCAAAGCTGCAGTGCAGAAACTGTTTGAAGTCGAAGTCAAAGACGTGAGCACCCTGGTAGTTAAAGGGAAAGTGAAGCGTCACGGTCAGCGTATCGGTCGTCGTAGCGACTGGAAAAAAGCTTACGTCACCCTGAAAGAAGGCCAGAATCTGGACTTCATCAGCGGCGCAGAGTAAGTCGGAGGAGTAAGAACAATGGCAATTGTTAAATGTAAACCTACATCTCCGGGTCGTCGCCACGTTGTTAAAGTGGTTAACCCTGAGCTGCACAAGGGTAAACCTTATGCCCCGCTGCTGGAAAAACTGAGCAAAAGCGGTGGTCGTAACAACAATGGCCGTATCACCACCCGTCATATCGGTGGTGGCCACAAGCAACACTATCGTCTGGTTGACTTCAAACGCAACAAAGACGGCGTGTCTGCAGTGGTTGAGCGTCTGGAGTACGATCCGAACCGTTCCGCGAACATCGCGCTGGTTCTGTACAAAGACGGCGAACGCCGTTACATCCTGGCGCCGAAAGGCCTGAAAGCTGGTGACCAGATCCAATCTGGTGTTGATGCTGCGATCAAAGTGGGCAACGCCCTGCCAATGCGCAACATCCCAGTTGGTTCAACGGTTCACAACGTAGAAATGAAACCAGGTAAAGGCGGCCAGATGGCGCGTTCTGCCGGTGCCTACGTTCAGATCGTTGCTCGTGATGGTTCCTACGTAACTCTGCGTCTGCGCTCTGGCGAAATGCGTAAAGTTCCTGCAGATTGCCGCGCCACCCTGGGTGAAGTCGGTAACTCAGAACACATGCTGCGCGTCCTGGGTAAAGCAGGTGCTGCACGTTGGCGTGGTGTTCGTCCTACCGTTCGCGGTACGGCGATGAACCCGGTAGATCACCCGCACGGTGGTGGTGAAGGTCGTAACTTTGGTAAGCACCCGGTTTCCCCGTGGGGCGTTCAGACCAAAGGTAAGAAGACCCGTAGCAACAAGCGTACTGATAAGTTCATCGTACGTCGCCGTAGCAAAAAATAATTAGAGGATAAGCCATGCCACGTTCTCTCAAGAAAGGTCCTTTTATTGACCTGCACTTGCTGAAGAAGGTAGAGAAAGCGGTGGAAAGCGGTGACAAGAAGCCTTTGCGCACTTGGTCCCGTCGTTCAACGATCTTTCCTAACATGATCGGTTTGACCATCGCTGTCCATAATGGTCGTCAGCACGTACCAGTATTCGTTTCCGATGAAATGGTCGGTCACAAACTGGGTGAATTCGCGCCGACTCGTACTTATCGCGGCCATGCGGCTGATAAAAAAGCTAAAAAGCGCTAAGGTAGGAGGAAGAGATGGAAACTATCGCTAAACATCGCCACGCTCGTTCTTCTGCTCAGAAGGTTCGCCTTGTTGCTGACCTGATCCGCGGTAAGAAAGTGTCGCAAGCTCTGGAAACTTTGACCTACACCAACAAGAAAGCTGCTGGTCTGGTTAAAAAAGTACTGGAGTCTGCCATTGCTAACGCAGAACACAACGATGGCGCTGACATCGATGATCTGAAAGTTACGAAAATCTTCGTAGATGAAGGCCCAAGCATGAAGCGCATTATGCCGCGTGCGAAAGGTCGTGCAGATCGCATCCTGAAGCGCACCAGCCACATTACTGTGGTTGTGTCCGATCGCTGAGACTCTGGAGACTAGCAATGGGTCAGAAAGTACATCCTAATGGTATTCGCCTGGGTATTGTCAAACCTTGGAACTCTACCTGGTATGCGAATACCAAAGAATTCGCTGACAACCTGGACAGCGACTTTAAAGTTCGCCAATTCCTGACTAAGGAACTGGCTAAAGCGTCCGTATCTCGTATCGTTATCGAGCGTCCGGCTAAAAGCATTCGTGTAACCATTCACACTGCTCGCCCGGGTATCGTTATCGGTAAGAAAGGTGAAGACGTAGAAAAACTGCGCAAGGTCGTAGCGGACATCGCTGGCGTTCCTGCACAGATCAACATCGCCGAAGTCCGTAAACCGGAACTGGACGCTAAATTGGTTGCTGACAGCATCACTTCTCAGCTGGAACGTCGCGTGATGTTCCGTCGTGCTATGAAGCGTGCTGTACAGAACGCAATGCGTCTGGGCGCTAAAGGCATCAAAGTTGAAGTAAGCGGCCGTCTTGGCGGTGCTGAAATCGCACGTACCGAATGGTACCGCGAAGGTCGTGTTCCATTGCACACTCTGCGTGCGGACATCGACTACAACACGTCCGAAGCGCACACCACTTACGGTGTAATTGGCGTTAAGGTATGGATCTTCAAAGGTGAGATCCTGGGTGGTATGGCTGCAGTTGAACAACCGGAACCGGCTGCTCAACCTAAAAAGCAGCAGCGTAAAGGCCGCAAGTAAGGAGAGTCGCTGATGTTACAACCAAAGCGTACAAAATTCCGTAAGGTGCACAAGGGCCGCAACCGTGGTCTGGCGCAAGGTACGGATGTTAGCTTCGGCACTTTCGGTCTGAAAGCTGTTGGCCGTGGCCGTCTGACTGCTCGTCAAATCGAAGCAGCACGTCGTGCAATGACTCGTGCAGTTAAGCGTCAAGGTAAAATCTGGATCCGTGTATTCCCGGACAAACCAATTACCGAGAAGCCGCTGGAAGTCCGTATGGGTAAAGGTAAGGGTAACGTAGAGTACTGGGTTGCTCTGATCCAACCTGGTAAAGTCCTGTACGAGATGGACGGTGTGCCTGAAGAGCTGGCCCGTGAGGCATTCAAGCTGGCAGCAGCGAAACTGCCGATCAAAACCACCTTTGTAACCAAGACGGTGATGTAATGAAAGCACAAGAGCTGCGTGAAAAAAGCGTTGAAGAGCTGAACACTGAGCTGCTCAACCTGCTGCGTGAGCAATTCAACTTGCGCATGCAAGCGGCGAGTGGCCAGCTGCAACAAACTCACCTGTTGAAACAAGTGCGTCGTGATGTCGCACGCGTTAAGACTTTACTGACTGAGAAGGCGGGTGCGTAATGACCGATAAAATCCGTACTCTGCAGGGTCGTGTTGTTAGCGATAAAATGGAGAAATCCATCGTTGTTGCTATCGAACGTTTCGTGAAGCACCCAATCTACGGGAAATTCATCAAGCGTACGACTAAATTGCACGTACATGACGAGAACAACGAATGTGGCGCTGGCGACGTGGTAGAAATCCGCGAATGCCGCCCACTGTCTAAGACTAAGTCCTGGACGTTGGTTCGCGTTGTAGAGAAAGCGATTCTGTAATAGAGTAGCTGGCTCTCACTTGATAAACGGCTCAGAAAATGAGCCGTTTATTTTTTCTACCCATCCTAAGGAAGCGGTGTTATAATGCTGCGCCCTCAGTTATGGGGCTTTTCAACGACCTAAATTTCTTAGGTCTTTAAAGTAGTAGTTGACATTAGCGGAGCACTAAAATGATCCAAGAACAGACTATGCTGAACGTCGCCGATAACTCCGGTGCTCGTCGCGTAATGTGTATCAAGGTTCTAGGTGGCTCGCACCGTCGCTACGCAGGCGTCGGCGATATCATCAAGATTACCATCAAGGAAGCAATTCCACGTGGTAAGGTGAAGAAAGGCGATGTGCTGAAGGCGGTAGTGGTGCGCACCAAGAAGGGTGTACGTCGCCCGGACGGTTCTGTCATTCGCTTCGATGGAAATGCATGCGTTATTTTGAACAATAACAGCGAGCAACCTATCGGTACGCGTATTTTTGGGCCGGTAACTCGTGAACTGCGTAATGAGAAGTTCATGAAAATTATCTCTCTGGCACCAGAAGTACTCTAAGGAGCGAACCATGGCAGCGAAAATCCGTCGTGATGACGAAGTTATCGTGCTTACCGGGAAAGACAAAGGTAAACGCGGTAAAGTAAAAAATGTCCTGTCTGCTGGTAAGGTCATTGTTGAAGGTATCAACCTGGTTAAGAAACACCAGAAGCCGGTTCCGGCTCTGAACCAACCAGGCGGCATCGTTGAAAAAGAAGCTGCAATTCAGGTTTCTAACGTTGCTATCTTCAACGCGGCAACCGGTAAGGCTGACCGTGTAGGCTTTAGATTCGAAGACGGCAAAAAAGTCCGTTTCTTCAAGTCTAACAGCGAAACTATCAAGTAATTTGGAGTAATACGATGGCGAAACTGCATGATTACTACAAAGACGAGGTAGTTAAACAACTGATGTCTCAGTTTAACTACAATTCTGTCATGCAAGTCCCTCGGGTCGAGAAGATCACCCTGAACATGGGTGTTGGTGAAGCGATCGCTGACAAGAAACTGCTGGACAACGCAGCAGCTGACCTGACAGCAATCTCCGGCCAAAAGCCGTTGATCACCAAAGCTCGCAAATCTGTTGCAGGCTTCAAAATCCGTCAGGGCTATCCAATCGGCTGCAAAGTAACTCTGCGTGGCGAACGCATGTGGGAGTTCTTTGAGCGTCTGATTTCCATTGCTGTTCCACGTATCCGTGACTTCCGTGGCCTGTCCGCCAAGTCATTCGATGGCCGTGGCAACTACAGCATGGGTGTGCGTGAGCAAATCATCTTCCCAGAGATCGACTACGATAAAGTCGATCGCGTACGTGGTCTGGATATTACCATCACCACGACTGCGAACTCTGATGATGAAGGCCGCGCACTGTTGGCTGCTTTTAACTTCCCGTTCCGCAAGTAAGGCAGGGTTGACTTATGGCTAAGCAATCAATGAAAGCACGCGAAGTAAAGCGCGTGAAATTAGCTGACAAGTTCTTTGCTAAACGCGCTGAACTGAAAGCTATCATCTCTGATGTGAACGCGTCCGATGAAGATCGTTGGAACGCTGTTCTCAAGCTGCAAACTCTGCCGCGTGATTCCAGCCCGTCTCGTCAGCGTAACCGCTGCCGCCAAACTGGCCGTCCACATGGTTATGTGGGCAAATTCGGGTTGAGCCGTATTAAGCTGCGTGAAGCCGCCATGCGCGGTGAAGTACCAGGCTTGAAAAAGGCTAGCTGGTAATTGTCACCAATTGAATCACGGGAGTAAAGACAGATGAGCATGCAAGATCCGATCGCGGATATGCTGACCCGTATCCGTAACGGTCAAGCCGCGAACAAAGTTGCGGTCACCATGCCTTCCTCCAAGCTGAAAGTGGCAATTGCCAACGTGCTGAAGGAAGAAGGTTTTATTGAAGATTTCAAAATCGAAGGCGACGCCAAGCCTGTTCTGGAACTGGTACTGAAGTACTTCCAGGGCAAAGCTGTGGTAGAAAGCATTCAGCGTATCAGCCGTCCAGGTCTGCGCATCTATAAGAAAAAAGATGAGCTGCCAAAAGTTATGGCCGGTTTGGGTATCGCTGTCGTTTCTACCTCTAAAGGTGTTATGACCGATCGTGCAGCTCGCCAGGCTGGTCTGGGTGGCGAGATTATCTGCTACGTAGCTTAATTCGGGAGGAAAGAATGTCTCGTGTTGCAAAAGCACCCGTCGTCATTCCTGCCGGCGTAGAGGTAAAACTCAACGGTCAGGTTATTTCGATTAAGGGTAAAAACGGCGAGCTGACTCGTACAGTCCACGATGCCGTTATCGTTAAGCAAGAAGAAAACGCACTGACTTTCGCTCCGCGCGAAGGTTTTGCGAACGCTTGGGCCCAGGCGGGCACCACGCGCGCTCTGCTGAACGCAATGGTTATCGGTGTTACCGAAGGCTTCACCAAGAAGCTTCAACTGGTAGGTGTTGGTTATCGCGCAGCGGTTAAAGGCAATGTTATTAACCTGTCATTAGGTTTCTCACATCCGGTTGACCATCAGCTGCCAGCAGGTATTACTGCTGAATGCCCAAGCCAAACTGAAATCGTGCTGAAAGGCGCTGATAAGCAGGTAATTGGCCAGGTTGCTGCAGAGCTGCGTGCCTACCGTCGTCCTGAGCCTTACAAAGGCAAGGGTGTCCGTTACGCCGACGAAGTCGTGCGTACCAAAGAGGCTAAGAAGAAGTAAGGTAACACTATGGATAAGAAATCTGCTCGTATCCGTCGTGCGACCCGCGCACGCCGCAAGCTCAAAGAACTGGGTGCAACTCGCCTGGTGGTACATCGTACCCCGCGTCACATTTACGCACAGGTCATTGCATCAAACGGTTCTGAAGTTCTGGTAGCCGCTTCTACTGTAGAAAAAGCTATCACTGAGCAACTGAAGTATTCCGGTAACAAAGACGCAGCAGCAGCAGTAGGTAAAGCTATCGCTGAGCGCGCGTTGGAAAAAGGCATCAAAGATGTTTCCTTTGACCGTTCCGGTTTCCAATATCATGGTCGAGTCCAGGCACTGGCAGATGCTGCCCGTGAAGCTGGCCTTCAGTTCTAAGGAAGAGGTTTAAGATGGCTCACATCGAAAAACAAGCTGGCGAACTGCAGGAAAAGCTGATCGCGGTAAACCGCGTATCTAAAACCGTAAAAGGTGGCCGTATTTTCAGCTTTACCGCACTGACTGTCGTTGGTGATGGTAACGGTCGCGTTGGTTTTGGCTACGGCAAAGCACGCGAAGTTCCGGCAGCGATCCAGAAAGCGATGGAAAAAGCCCGTCGCAACATGATGAATGTCGCGCTGAACAGCGGCACCCTGCAGCACCCTGTTAAAGGTGTTCACACGGGTTCTCGTGTGTTCATGCAGCCGGCTTCAGAAGGTACCGGTATCATCGCCGGTGGTGCAATGCGCGCCGTTCTGGAAGTCGCAGGGGTACACAACGTATTGGCTAAAGCTTATGGTTCCACCAACCCGATCAACGTGGTTCGTGCAACTATTGATGCTCTGGCAAATATGAAGTCTCCTGAAATGGTCGCTGCCAAGCGTGGTAAATCCGTTGCAGACATTCTGGGGTAATTGACCATGGCTAAGACTATTAAAGTTACACAAATTCGCAGCGCCATTGGCCGTCTGCCGAAGCATAAAGCTACTCTGCTGGGCTTGGGTCTGCGTCGTATTGGTCACACCGTAGAGCGCGAGGATACTCCTGCTGTACGCGGTATGATCAACCTGGTTTCCTACATGGTTAAAGTTGAGGAGTAACAGATGCGTTTAAATACTCTGTCTCCGGCTGAAGGTGCCAAGCATGCGCCGAAGCGTGTAGGTCGTGGTATTGGTTCTGGCCTGGGTAAAACCGGCGGCCGTGGTCACAAAGGTCAGAAGTCTCGTTCTGGCGGTGGCGTACGTCGTGGTTTCGAAGGTGGTCAGATGCCTCTGTACCGTCGTTTGCCGAAATTCGGCTTCACTTCACGCAAAGCGATGATCACGGCAGAAGTACGTCTGTCTGAACTGGCTCTGATTGAAGGCGATGTCATCGACCTGAACACGCTGAAAGCCGCTAACGTTGTTGGTACCCAGATCGAATTCGTGAAAGTTATGCTTTCTGGCGAAATCGCTCGTCCGGTTACCCTGCGTGGTCTGCGTGTCACCAAAGGCGCTCGTGCTGCTATCGAGGCTGCTGGCGGTAAAATTGAGGAATAAGTGAGCTGATGGCTAAGCAACCAGGATTAGATTTTCAAAGTGCTAAAGGTGGGCTCGGCGAGCTGAAGCGCAGACTTTTGTTTGTTATCGGCGCGCTGATTGTCTTCCGTATCGGCTCTTTCATTCCGATTCCTGGTATCGATGCCACTGTGCTTGCCAAATTGCTCGAACAGCAGAGAGGCACTATCATTGAAATGTTTAACATGTTCTCTGGTGGTGCCCTCAGCCGTGCTTCTATCTTTGCGCTGGGGATCATGCCGTATATTTCGGCGTCGATCATTATCCAGCTGTTGACGGTGGTTCATCCGGCGTTGGCAGAAATAAAGAAAGAAGGGGAGGCTGGCCGTCGCAAGATTAGCCAGTATACCCGCTACGGCACGCTGGTATTGGCCATATTCCAGTCGATCGGTATTGCTACCGGTCTACCGAATATGCCTGGTATGCAAGGCCTGGTGATTAATCCAGGCTTTGCGTTCTACTTTACTGCGGTTGTGAGCCTGGTGACCGGGACGATGTTCCTGATGTGGCTGGGTGAGCAGATTACTGAACGCGGTATCGGCAACGGTATCTCGATCATTATCTTCGCGGGTATTGTAGCGGGCTTACCGCCGGCAATTGGTCATACTATCGAGCAAGCCCGGCAAGGCGACCTGCACTTCCTCCTGTTGCTGCTGGTTGCAGTATTGGTGTTTGCAGTGACCTTCTTTGTCGTTTTCATGGAGCGTGGTCAACGTCGTATCGTCGTTAACTATGCGAAGCGTCAACAGGGTCGTCGCGTTTATGCAGCACAGAGTACACACTTACCGTTGAAAGTGAACATGGCGGGTGTTATCCCGGCGATCTTCGCTTCCAGCATTATCCTGTTCCCGGCCACGATTGCATCCTGGTTCGGGGGTGGTACCGGTTGGAACTGGCTGACAACAATTTCGATGTATTTGCAGCCTGGACAGCCGCTTTATGTGTTACTCTATGCGTCTGCAATCATCTTCTTCTGTTTCTTCTACACGGCGTTGGTTTTCAACCCGCGTGAAACAGCAGATAACCTGAAGAAGTCCGGTGCCTTCGTACCAGGAATTCGTCCGGGAGAGCAAACGGCGAAGTACATCGATAAAGTAATGACGCGTTTAACCCTGGTGGGCGCGATGTACATTACTTTCATCTGCCTGATCCCGGAGTTCATGCGTGATGCAATGAAAGTACCATTCTACTTTGGTGGTACCTCGCTACTGATCGTGGTTGTCGTCATCATGGACTTTATGGCTCAAGTGCAAACTCTGATGATGTCAAGTCAGTACGAGTCTGCATTGAAGAAAGCAAACCTGAAAGGCTATAACCGCTAGTCGGGTTTTGTTTGAGAAGTTACGGAGAGTAAAAATGAAAGTTCGTGCTTCCGTCAAGAAATTATGTCGTAACTGCAAAATCGTTAAGCGTAACGGTGTCGTTCGTGTGATTTGCAGCGCCGAGCCGAAGCATAAACAGCGTCAAGGCTGATTATCTCGCATATTTTTCTTGCAAAGTTGGGTTGAGCTGGCTAGATTAGCCAGCCAATCTTTTGTATGTAACTGCAACATTATTTGAGTATCCTGAAAACGGGCTTTTCAGAATGGTGTTGCCGTAAAAATAAGTAGGAGTGCATAGTGGCCCGTATAGCAGGCATTAACATTCCTGATCATAAACATACCGTAATCGCCTTAACGTCGATCTTCGGTATCGGCAAAACCCGCTCACAGGCTATCTGTGCTGCGACTGGTATTGCTGAAAATGTTAAGATCAGTGAGCTGTCTGAAGAGCAGATTGAACAGCTGCGTGAAGCTGTCGCCAAATACACTGTTGAAGGTGATCTGCGCCGTGAAGTTACCCTGAGCATCAAGCGTCTGATGGATCTTGGTACATATCGTGGTTTGCGCCATCGTCGTGGTCTGCCAGTTCGCGGTCAGCGTACTAAGACCAACGCACGTACCCGTAAGGGTCCGCGTAAACCGATCAAGAAATAATCGGGGTGATTGAATAATGGCAAAGGCACCTGTTCGTACACGTAAGCGTGTAAGAAAGCAAGTCTCTGACGGCGTGGCTCATATCCATGCTTCTTTCAACAACACCATCGTTACCATTACTGATCGTCAGGGTAATGCTTTGGGTTGGGCAACTGCCGGTGGTTCCGGTTTCCGTGGTTCTCGTAAGTCCACTCCGTTCGCAGCACAGGTTGCCGCTGAACGTTGTGCAGACGCAGTAAAAGAATACGGTATCAAGAACCTGGAAGTTATGGTTAAAGGACCTGGTCCTGGTCGTGAGTCTACTATCCGCGCTCTGAACGCGGCTGGTTTCCGCATCACTAACATTACTGATGTGACTCCGATCCCTCATAACGGTTGTCGTCCGCCGAAAAAGCGCCGCGTATAACGCAGCTTTTAGGTTTGTTGGAGAAAGAAAATGGCAAGATATTTGGGTCCTAAGCTCAAGCTGAGCCGTCGTGAGGGCACAGACCTGTTCCTTAAGTCTGGCGTTCGCGCGATCGATTCAAAATGCAAAATTGAACAACCGCCTGGTCAGCACGGTGCGCGTAAACCGCGTCTGTCTGATTACGGTGTGCAGTTGCGTGAGAAGCAGAAAGTTCGCCGTATCTACGGTGTTCTGGAGCGTCAATTCCGCAACTATTACAAAGAAGCAGCACGTCTGAAAGGCAACACCGGTGAAAACCTGTTGCAACTGCTGGAAGGTCGTCTGGACAACGTCGTTTACCGCATGGGCTTCGGCGCCACGCGTGCAGAAGCACGTCAGCTGGTTAGCCACAAAGCTATCATGGTAAATGGTCGCGTTGTTAACATCGCTTCTTATCAGGTATCTCCGAATGACGTAGTCAGCATCCGCGAGAAAGCGAAAAAGCAGTCTCGTGTTAAGGCCGCTTTGGAGCTGGCTGAGCAGCGTGAAAAGCCGACTTGGCTGGAAGTTGATGCTGCCAAGATGGAAGGCGTGTTCAAGCGTATGCCTGAACGTACCGATCTGTCTGCGGACATTAACGAACACCTGATCGTCGAGCTTTACTCCAAGTAAAGCTTAGTACCAAAGAGAGGACACAATGCAGGGTTCTGTGACAGAGTTTCTAAAACCGCGCCTGGTAGATATCGAGCAAGTCAGTTCGACGCACGCCAAGGTGACCCTTGAGCCTTTAGAGCGTGGCTTTGGCCATACTCTTGGCAACGCACTGCGCCGTATTCTGCTTTCATCTATGCCGGGTTGCGCGGTGACCGAGGTTGAGATTGATGGTGTACTGCATGAGTACAGCACCAAAGAAGGCGTACAGGAAGACATCCTGGAGATCCTGCTCAACCTGAAAGGGCTGGCGGTGAGAGTTCAAGGCAAAGATGAAGTTATTCTTACCCTGAATAAATCTGGCATTGGCCCTGTGACCGCTGCCGACATTACCCATGATGGTGATGTCGAAATCGTCAAGCCGCAGCACGTTATCTGCCACCTGACCGATGAGAACGCGGCTATCAGCATGCGTATCAAAGTTCAGCGCGGTCGTGGTTATGTGCCGGCTTCTGCCCGAATTCATTCGGAAGAAGATGAGCGCCCAATCGGTCGTCTGTTGGCCGACGCCTGCTACAGCCCTGTAGAGCGTATTGCCTACAATGTTGAAGCTGCGCGTGTAGAACAGCGTACTGACTTGGATAAGCTGGTCATCGAAATGGAAACCAATGGCACGATCGATCCTGAAGAGGCGATCCGCCGTGCGGCAACCATTCTGGCTGAACAACTGGAAGCTTTCGTTGACTTACGTGATGTACGTCAGCCGGAAGTGAAAGAAGAGAAACCAGAATTCGATCCGATCTTGCTGCGCCCTGTTGACGATCTGGAATTGACTGTCCGCTCTGCTAACTGCCTCAAGGCAGAAGCTATCCACTACATCGGTGATCTGGTACAGCGTACCGAGGTTGAGTTGCTGAAAACGCCGAACCTGGGTAAAAAATCTCTTACCGAGATTAAAGACGTGCTGGCCTCACGTGGTCTGTCTCTGGGCATGCGCCTGGAAAACTGGCCGCCGGCAAGCATTGCTGACGAGTAACCGGATCACAGGTTAAGGTTTTACTGAGAAGGATAAGGTCATGCGCCATCGTAAGAGTGGTCGTCAACTGAACCGTAACAGCAGCCACCGCCAGGCTATGTTCCGTAACATGGCCGGCTCTTTGGTTCGTCATGAGATCATCAAGACGACCCTGCCAAAAGCGAAAGAGCTGCGTCGCGTTGTTGAGCCGCTGATTACTCTTGCCAAGACCGACAGCGTAGCTAATCGTCGTCTGGCATTCGCCCGTACTCGTGATAACGAGATCGTGGCAAAACTGTTTAACGAGCTGGGCCCGCGTTTCGCGAGCCGTGCCGGTGGTTACACTCGCATTCTGAAGTGTGGCTTCCGCGCAGGCGACAACGCGCCGATGGCATACATCGAGCTGGTTGATCGTGCTGAGTCTCAAGCAGAAGTAGCAACTGCAGAGTAATCTGTAGAAGCGTAAAAAAACCGGGCTTGCCCGGTTTTTTTACGTCTATCTGCAGCCAATTGTGCTTTCCCCTGTCATATGCCTTAAGATCCCCCGCCCTATCCGCTATGCTAGCGACAGAGATTGCATGCTGAGGAATCATACAATGTGGTTACTCGATGAATGGGCCGAACGCCATATTCGTAACGCACAGGATAGTGGTGAGTTTGAGAATTTGCCGGGCCAAGGTAAGCCGCTGGAGCTCGATGACGACAGTGCGGTGCCGGCCGAATTGCGCTCAGGCTTCCGTCTGTTAAAAAATGCCGGCTATCTGCCACCGGAATTGGAGGCGCGTAAAGAAGCGTTGACCATAGCCGCCTTGCTACAGGAAATTAACAGTGAGCACCCTGACTATATCGCTTTAAATAAACGCATGGCGCTGCTGGAATACCGTCTGCAGCAAGCTGGAATGAGTACCGATTTCCTGCACGGTGAATATCATCAGGTGATTAATGGCAAATTAGGGCCGGAGGAGCGCTAATGTTTAAAATTGGTCAGCTTGCCAAGCTTGCAGGAGTAACGTCGGATACCGTGCGTTATTATGAAAAGCAGGGCATGATGGAGCACAATGTGCGGACCGAAGGGGGTTACCGCCTGTATAGCGAGCAGGATTTACAGCGGCTGCGCTTTATTCGCTATGCCAAGCAACTGGGTTTTACCCTGGAAACCATCGCCGAGCTGTTGTCGATCCGCGTCGATCCAGAACATCACACCTGCCAGGAGTCAAAATCCATTGTTGATGCGCGTTTGCAGGAAGTGGAACAAAAACTGCTGGAGCTGACGCGTATGCGCGAATCCTTACGGCGTTTGAGCGATGCCTGCTGCGGCAGTGCGCATACCAGCACCTACTGTTCGATTCTTGAGGCATTAGAACAGGGGGCCAGCGACGGCAGAGATAAAAAAACAGATCATCACTGCTGAGCATCTGTTATTTTTCCCGATTCGGCGCTATTATCTGCCCGATTTATATCCATAGTAATATCAGGAGAAATACCATGACGAAGTACCGTCACACGAAAGGTAAGATACAAGACAACGCTATTGAAGCGTTATTGCACGATCCTTTATTCCGTCAGCGGGTGGAGAAGAACAGCAAAGGGAAAGGCAGCTATCGGCGTAAAGAAAAACATGGCAAAGGGGCAAACTGGGAGGCCAGTGGTAAGCAATCAAACGATTATTTACCACTGGCCTTCTGGTTTTAAGACGTAAAAAAGCCCTCATCAGCGAGGGCTTTTTGATCTATAACAGACGTGAGCTTAGGCTTTTGGCTGATCTTTAGCTAACAGATCGCGAATTTCCGTCAACAGTTTCTCTTCTGCGCTTGGCGCCGGCGGAGCCGCTGGTTTTTCTTCTTGTTTACGGCGCGCTTTGTTCATTAGCTTAATTGCCAGGAAAATAGCGAATGCCACAATCACAAAGTCAAAGACCGTTTGAATAAAGTTACCGTAGTTCATGATGACCGCCGGGATTTCACCCTGCGCTTCACGTAATACCAAGTGGAACTGTTTGAAATCGACACCGCCGATCAGTAAACCCAGCGGTGGCATGATGATATCGGCAACGAATGACGATACGATCTTACCGAACGCCGCACCAATAATGACACCAACAGCCAGGTCAACAACATTGCCACGCATGGCAAACTCGCGGAACTCTTTCAACATACTCATAGAACACCCCTCGCAAAATTAATAACTCAAGTTTAACAAAGCAACTTCCCTTTGCCACAAATCGCAGAGAAAAGTTTGTATCTTGTCTCTTACGTTTCTTAAACGGCTTAAAAAAGCCTACAGGAAGAATGGACTTGGCTGGAATAAACGCTCGACGTCCGGTACAAATTTCTTATCGGTGATAAACATAATGACGTGGTCACCCTGTTCAATTTTACTATTACCGCTGGCGATAATGACATCGTCACCACGCACGATGGCGCCAATGGTGGTTCCCGGCGGCAATTTAATCTCTTCTACGCTGCGACCGACCACCTTGGAGGTGCTTTCATCTCCGTGTGCAATGGCTTCAATAGCCTCCGCAACGCCGCGGCGCAGCGAGGAAACGCTGACGATATCCGCTTTACGCACGTGGCCCAGCAAGGCGGAAATGGTGGCCTGCTGCGGTGAAATGGCAATATCGATCACGCTGCCTTGTACCAGGTCGACATAGGCGCGACGCTGTATCAGCACCATGACCTTTTTGGCCCCCAGACGCTTGGCCAACATAGCGGACATAATATTCGCTTCGTCGTCGTTGGTAATGGCGATAAATACGTCGACCTGATCGACATGCTCTTCTGCCAGCAGTTCTTGGTCTGATGCGTCGCCATAAAAGACGATGGTATCGTGCAGTTGCTCTGCCAATTCCGCCGCCCGCTGTTGGTTACGTTCGATCAGCTTGACGTTGTAATCCTTTTCCAACTTGGCTGCCAGGCCCGCGCCGACGTTGCCGCCGCCGACGATCATAATACGCTTGTAAGGTTTCTCTAGACGCTGTAGCTCACTCATTACCGCACGAATATGCTGCGATGCTGCGACGAAGAACACCTCGTCACCGGCTTCGATAATTGTCGAACCTTGCGGACGGATAGGGCGGTCCTGACGAAAAATAGCGGCGACGCGCGTATCGATATGCGGCATATGCTCGCGCATGGAGGACAGCGCATTGCCCACCAACGGGCCACCGTAATAGGCTTTTACCGCAGCAATGCTGACTTTGCCCTCGGCAAAATTGACCACCTGCAGCGCGCCGGGGTACTCAATCAGCTTGTAGATATAATCGATAACCAGCTGTTCCGGCGAGATCAAATGATCGATCGGTACCGCTTCCGGCAGGAAGAGCTTCTCCGACTCACGGATATATTCCGAAGCGCGGATACGGGCGATGCGGTTCGGCGTATTAAACAGCGAATAGGCGATCTGGCAGGCCACCATATTGGTTTCATCCGAATTGGTGACGGCAACCAGCATGTCTGCGTCTTCCGCGCCGGCTTCACGTAGCACGCGCGGGTAGGAACCGTGTCCCTGCACGACGCGCAGATCGAATTTGTCCTGCAGCTGGCGCAGGCGGTTCGTATCGGTATCCACCACGGTGATATCGTTATTTTCACCGACCAGGTTTTCCGCCAGTGTCCCGCCAACCTGGCCTGCGCCAAGAATAATTATTTTCATCGTGTTCTCTGCTTCACACAGCAAGGCTGAGGGCGTAATGCTACGCCCGGAGAGTTACATTTTAATCAGCTTAGCGTAAAAGAAGCCATCGCCATCTTCAGGGTGAGGAAGGTTTTGCCGTTCGGTGCCGGCCAGCCGGGCGTCGCCATGGCGCAATAGGAAGGCTTGCAACTGTTGGCTATTCTCTTGCGGTAAAATCGAACAGGTGGCATAAACCATTACGCCGCCTGCTTTAAGGTGTGGCCAGATGGCATCGAGAATTTCCGCCTGCAGGCCGGCCAGTTCGGCAATGTCGCTATCGCGGCGCAGCCATTTGATATCCGGATGACGACGAATCACGCCGGTGGCGGAACAAGGCGCGTCCAGCAGAATTCGGTCAAACTGTTTGTCACCGCACCACTGTTGTGGCGTACGGCCATCGCCCTGTTTCACCTCGGCGTGGCAATGTAAACGTTGCAGGTTTTCTTTTACCCGGCTCAGACGTTGCTCATCAATATCCACGGCCATAACATGAGCCTGTGGGGCCGCTTCAAGGATATGGGTGGTTTTGCCGCCGGGAGCGGCGCACAGATCGAGGATCTGCTCGCCGTCTTGCGGATCCAGCAGATCGACGCAGCCTTGTGCGGATGCATCCTGCACCGTGGCCCAGCCGTCGGCGAATCCCGGTAAGTTGTTTACCGCGCACGGCGTGAGTAAGCGCACTGCGTCGGGGTATTCCTCGTGCGCGACGGCATCAATGCCGGCCTGCGTGAGCAGGTGCAGATAGTCATCACGGCTGTGATGGCGGCGGTTAACCCGCAGCCACATGGGTGGCTTTTGATTATTGGCGTCGACGATCTGCTGCCACTGTTCAGGATAAGCCTGTTGGATACGCTTCAGCAGCCAGCTTGGGTGCAGGTAGCGGCTGTCATGATTCGCCGCGCGTTGCATCAACGCTTCCTGTTGGCGCTGGAACTGACGCAGTACGCCATTGACCAATCCTTTAAGCTGCGGGCGCTTTAGCGCGACTGCGCCATTAACCGTTTCCGCCAGGGCGGCATGGGCCGGGATGCGGGTATACAGCAATTGGTACATGCCGACCATCAGCAGATAGTGCAACGTACGCTGCTTGCCCACCATCGGTTTTGCCATCAGTTGTTGGATACACCATTCAAGCTGCGGCAGCACGCGCAGCGTGCCGAAGCACAGTTCCTGCAGCAGGGCGCGGTCCTTATCGGAAATTTTGTTATTCAGTGCCGGCAGTAGGGTGCTGAGCGATTGCCCCTGATCCAACACCTGGCCGATGGTTTGAGCAGCGATGCTGCGGAGGTTGTAGTTATTTTTCATAGGCTAAAGCTGGATGACATCGGCTTGAGGAAAATAAACGGCCCGGCGCTGTCTGCCGGGCTGTGAAGGTGGTTACAGACGGTTACCTGGCGCAAACCATTCGCGGCGTGAATTTAACAAATCTTGAGCCGACATCGGTTTCTTGCCCGCAGGCTGCAGCTGCGTCAGGCATAAAATACCTTCGGCGGTGGCGACCTGGATACCGTGCTTGTCCGCCTGCAGGATAGTACCGGGTTCCGCATCGCTGTTACCAGCCAGCGCCTGGGCTTGCCATACTTTCACCGGCTGTTCATCAACGGTGAAATAGCTGATCGGCCACGGGTTGAAGGCGCGTACGCAGCGCTCCAGCTGCACGGCGGAAAGGCGCCAGTCCAAACGTGCTTCTTCCTTGCTCAGTTTCTCGGCATAGGTCACCAGCGCTTCGTCCTGAACTTCGCATTGCGCCGTACCGTCCGCCAGCTGCTGCAGCGTGGTCAGCAGCCCTTGCGGGCCAAGCTCGGCCAATTTGTCATACAGGCTGGCGCTGGTATCCGTTGCTTCTATCGGACAGGCAATTTTGTGCATCATATCACCGGTATCCAGACCGACATCCATCTGCATGATGGTCACGCCGGTTTCCCGATCGCCCGCCCACAGCGCACGTTGAATTGGAGCGGCGCCACGCCAGCGCGGCAGCAGTGAGCCATGTACGTTGATACAGCCAAGGCGCGGCATATCCAGCACCGCCTTTGGCAGGATCAGGCCATAAGCCACCACGACCATCACGTCTGCATTAAGATCGGCGACCAGATGCTGGTTCTCTTCCGGACGCAGTGATTTGGGCTGAAACACGGGCAGCTGATGCTGCTGCGCCAGCACTTTCACCGGGCTTGGCGTCAGCTTGTTGCCACGGCCAGCCGGTCGATCGGGTTGGGTGAAGACGCCGACGACCTGATGCCCAGAAGACAACAGCGCGTCGAGGTGACGCGCTGCGAAGTCTGGTGTGCCGGCAAAGATAATCCGTAAAGAATCAGACACGATGTTTCCCTGCTTGGTTAGGCGCGCGCTTGCTGTTTGGCCAGCTTATCCAGTTTTTCCACTTTCTGACGGATACGCTGACGCTTCAGCGGCGACAGATAATCGACAAACAGTTTGCCGATCAGGTGGTCCATCTCGTGCTGAATGCAGATGGCCAGCAGATCGTCGGCTTCCAATTCGAATGCTTTGCCGTTGTAATCCAACGCGCGGATTTTCACCTTCTCGGCACGCGGCACCAGAGCGCGTTGCTCAGGGATGGACAGACAACCTTCTTCGATACCGGTTTCACCGCTCTTTTCCAACAGCTCCGGGTTGATCAGCACCAGGCGCTGATCGCGGGTTTCGGAAACGTCAATGACGATAATACGTTGATGGATGTCCACCTGAGTCGCAGCCAGACCAATGCCTTCCTCTGCGTACATGGTTTCAAACATATCATCCACGATGCGCTGGATATCTGCATTGACTTCTTTTACCGGGGCCGCAACTTTGCGCAGCCGCTCGTCTGGGAAATGTAATACCTGCAAGACTGACATATATCTTTAGATCTGTATCCGAGTAATAAAGGGGGTATAGCTTCTATTCTAGACATTTCCAGCTCCGATTGACAGCATCGTCTACCAATTGCACGGATTGGCGATACCGCCAGGAACAGCGAGGGAATGCGCGATGACGCCTGAAGAAATAGGGTTGAGATTATCTTGGGTGAGTGGGCTGGGCGCATCGCTGGCCAGCGAACTGCAGCAGCAGTTGATTGACGCCGGCGGTGAGCCGTCTCACCATTTACGCTCCTTGGGGCTGAACGCCAGGCAACGTCGGCAGTTCAATCAGGCCGATCCGGCGGCGCTGGCTGCGACCTTGGCCTGGCTGGAGGCGCCGGGCCGCCATATGCTGACCTACGGTTCACCGCATTATCCCCCGCATTTACATGCATTAGTCGATGCGCCATTCCTGCTGCTGGTTGAAGGCTGTCTTGAGGCGCTACAACAGCCACAGATCGCCATGGTCGGCAGCCGGAACGCCAGCCATTACGGCGCACGTTGGGGGCATGAATTCGCCGTGGGCTTGGTTCAGCAGGGCTATGCCGTGATCAGCGGACTGGCCCTGGGTGTGGATGGTATTTGCCATCGCGGCGCGTTGGCCGCGCAGGGTACAACGCTGGCGGTGCTGGGCAGCGGGTTGGCGAACATCTACCCGAGCCGCCACCGTAAGTTGGCTGCGCAGATCGTGGCGCAGGGCGGGGCGCTGATCTCCGAATACCTGGTGACGGCAATACCGTTGCCGGCGCATTTCCCTCGCCGGAACCGTATCATCAGCGGCCTGAGCCTGGGGGTGTTGGTGGTAGAAGCGGCGGTACGCAGCGGTTCGTTGATTACCGCACGCCTGGCGTTGGATCAAGGGCGTGACGTTTTTGCCTTGCCCGGCGCATTAGGCAACCCGATGAGCGCTGGCCCACACTGGCTGATCCAGCAAGGTGCCCACTTGGTGACACAGCCGCAGGAGATTGCACAATTGTTGGGAAGCGGGCTGAACTGGCTGCCCATGGATGAAAAAACAACTATTTCTGCATCAGACGTCGAAGTTGAATTGCCATTTGCTGATGTGTTGGCTAACGTAGGAGATGAGGTGACACCTGTTGACGTCGTCGCTGAACGTGCCGGCCAACCTGTGCCAGAGGTGGTAATGCAATTACTCGAACTGGAGTTAGCAGGATGGATCGCAGCTGTACCCGGCGGCTATGTCCGAATAAGGAGGGCAAGCCATGTTCGACGTACTCATGTACTTATTTGAAACTTATATCCACAATGAACCAGAGATGCGCGTCGATCAGGATAAACTGACGAACGATCTCGCTGAGGCGGGATTTCATCGTGAGGATATCTACAACGCTTTGAATTGGCTTGAAAAACTTGCAGATCTGCAAGAAGGTGAAAATGCGCCGTACTTTATGAGTGCCGATCCGCTCGCCATGCGGTTCTACACGGAAGAAGAAAGTATGCGTCTTGACGCCGGTTGCCGTGGTTTTCTCCTTTTCCTTGAACAGATTCAGGTATTGAACCTCGAAACCCGAGAAATGGTTATCGACCGTGTTATGGCTTTGGATAATACGGAATTCGATCTCGAAGATCTGAAATGGGTCGTGCTGATGGTGCTGTTTAATATCCCCGGATATGAAAGCGCCTACCAGCAGATGGAAGAACTGCTGTTTGAAGTCAACGAAGGTTATCTGCACTGAGCCGATGCCACGCGTATGCCCGTTATACTTCAAGCTGCAGGCTTATCGGCTTTCCTTGGTCATATACGCTCCGTATGTGGCCTGGGATTCGCTTGTGGCCGTCTTCCTGCAACGTGAATTATTTAGGGCATAAAAGAAGTTATGACAAAAGCAGCGATTTTTGCCGCCAGGCAAAATGAACCCTGTCCGGAATGCGGGGCTGAACTGGTGATCCGCAGCGGTCGCCACGGTCCTTTCCTTGGCTGTTCCCAATATCCAGACTGCCAGTATATTCGTCCGCTGAAGGCGCAGGCTGATGGACATATCGTGAAGGTACTAGAGGGGCAAGAGTGCCCGAAGTGCCAGGCGACCCTGGTATTACGACAGGGGCGCTACGGCATGTTTATTGGCTGTAGCCACTATCCTGAATGCGATCACACCGAGGTGATCGATAAACCGGACGAAACCTCTATTACCTGTCCACAATGCGGGCAGGGCAAATTGCTGCAGCGTAAATCACGCTATGGCAAAGTTTTTCACTCTTGCGATCGCTATCCAGAATGCCAGTTTGCTCTTAACAACAAGCCTGTCGCCGGGGAATGCGCCTACTGTCATTATCCGCTACTGATGGAAAAACGTACTGCAAAAGGCCCGCTCCTTTGCTGTGCCAGCAAACTGTGTGGGAAGCCCGTCGCAATCACAGAATAACAACACTATGAGCTCAGAATTCACCGCCATTATTAATGCACTGAACAATCAACAGGTCATCGCCTATCCGACCGAGGCCGTGTTTGGCTTAGGTTGCGATCCCGATAGCGAACAGGCGCTGCATAAGCTGTTGGACTTAAAACAGCGCCCGTGGGAAAAGGGACTGATCCTGATTGCCGCCGATTACCAGCAGCTGTTGCCTTATATCGACGACAGTCGGCTTACGCCATCGCAACGCGAAACGATGTTTGCCAGTTGGCCAGGCCCGGTAACGTGGGTTATCCCGGCCAAACCGACTACGCCGCGTCTGCTTACCGGGCGTTTCGACTCACTGGCGGTGCGCGTCAGCGACCATCCGCTGGTGCAGCAGCTATGCCGCGAGTTTGGTAAACCGCTGGTATCAACCAGCGCCAATCTCAGTGGTCAGCCGCCGTGCCGTCAGGCTGCAGAGGTTCTGCTGCAGTTTGGCGAAGGTTTCCCGGTGCTGCCGGGTAACGTGGGGGGACGTCAGAACCCGTCGGAAATCAGAGATGCGTTGACCGGTGAACAGATCCGGCAGGGCTAAGGGGAAGCAATGGAGCCGTTTGCGGTTTTTGGTAATCCCATCGCGCACAGCAAGTCACCACGCATTCATGCCCTGTTTGCGGAACAAACCGGCATAGAGCATCCCTACGGTACCGTTTTAGCGCCGTTGGATGGTTTTGCGGATAGTCTGCAGACATTTATCGATGCAGGCGGCAGAGGTGCGAACGTTACAGTTCCTTTTAAAGAGCAGGCTTACCGGCTGGCTAATGAGTTGACGGAACGCGCGCAGATGGCCGGGGCGGTTAATACGCTTAAGATTCAGTCAGGTGGTCAGCTGCTGGGCGACAATACCGATGGTATCGGCCTGCTGAGCGATCTGGAGCGCCAGCGCTTGATCAAACCCGGCGATCGTATTTTGCTGGTGGGCGCCGGCGGCGCTGCGCGCGGGGCGATTCTGCCACTCCTGTCTTTTGGCTGCTCGGTGGTGATTACCAACCGTACGTTCAGCCGGGCACAAGAACTGGCACAGGCGTTCCGGCATTTGGGCGAGATCGCGGCGTTGTCGTTGGATCAATGCGATCAGGCCGAGTATGAGCTGGTGATCAATGCAACGGCTTCCGGCCTGGGTGGTGAAGTGCCGGCTCTGCCGGTGAAGGTGCTTGGAGCGCAAACCCGTTGCTATGACATGTTTTATCAACGCGGTCTGACGCCTTTCCTCGACTGGACGAGCCAACAAGGCGTCACGCGATATGCCGATGGTTTAGGCATGCTGGTGGGTCAGGCGGCCCATGCGTTTTTGCTATGGCATGGTGTGATGCCGGAGATTGAGCCGGTGCTGCAGCAGCTTCGCCAGGAAGCTGCCCTGTAATCCAGCCCCCGTTCCCGTTAGAGAGCGGGGGTTATTTCAAATATCTTCCGACAGATAGTCGTTTTTCCAGTCAACGTAGTTATTTGACGAGTAACGCAACCCTTCTAATTCAGCGGGCGTCAATGGGCGTACCTGGCGAGCCGGGCTGCCCATATATAAGTAGCCGCTGGCTAAACGCTTGCCAGGCGCGACCAAACTGCCGGCACCGATCATCACGTCATCTTCTATAATGGCGCCATCCAGCAGGATCGAACCCATCCCGACTAATACGCGGTTGCCGATGGCACAGCCATGCAACATCGCCTTATGTCCGACGGTAACGTCTTCGCCGATCAGCAGCGGGTAGCCTTCGGGGTTATGAGCGGATTTATGGGTGACGTGCAGCACACTGCCATCCTGTATATTGCTGCGGGCGCCAATCTTCACCGCATTCACATCACCGCGAATGGCGACCAGCGGCCAGATACTGACATCATCGGCCAGTTCAACATTGCCGATCACCACGCTGGAAGGATCGATCATCACGCGTTGACCGATTTGCGGAGTGTAATGAAGATAAGAACGAACTGCTTCAGACATGGTAAAGCCTCACGCCGGGATCATATTTACCGGCAATACTAGACGCTGGCGATGGAATTACAACCAATCCCACGCGGCGATCCTGCTAAAAACGGCTCCGATCGCATAAGATCCACACGAAAGGGCGGAAAAGTGCGCAAACGATAAGAAAAGATCAAAAAAGGGGTTGTGCAAAAAACTCGGATCCCTATAATGCGCCTCCATCGACACGGCGCAAGTGATTCACTTCACACAGCGACCGAGACGAAAGAGAAAAAATCCTGAAAAAACGGGTTGACTCTGAAAGAGGAAAGCGTAATATACGCCACCTCGAGTTAGCAAGCGAAAGCGCGTAACTCACTGCTCTTTAACAATTTATCAGACAATCTGTGTGGGCACTCACAAGACGATATCCAGCATCTTCGGATGCAAAAAAATATCAAGTCTTGAAGAGTGACTAACTGAAGTAAAATTCATGCAGTAAATCTTTGAGCAACAGCTATTAACTTAGCGAATCAAGCTTTTAATTGAAGAGTTTGATCATGGCTCAGATTGAACGCTGGCGGCAGGCCTAACACATGCAAGTCGAGCGGCAGCGGAAAGTAGCTTGCTACTTTGCCGGCGAGCGGCGGACGGGTGAGTAATGTCTGGGAAACTGCCCGATGGAGGGGGATAACCACTGGAAACGGTGGCTAATACCGCATAACGTCTTCGGACCAAAGTGGGGGACCTTCGGGCCTCACACCATCGGATGTGCCCAGATGGGATTAGCTAGTAGGTGGGGTAATGGCTCACCTAGGCGACGATCCCTAGCTGGTCTGAGAGGATGACCAGCCACACTGGAACTGAGACACGGTCCAGACTCCTACGGGAGGCAGCAGTGGGGAATATTGCACAATGGGCGCAAGCCTGATGCAGCCATGCCGCGTGTGTGAAGAAGGCCTTCGGGTTGTAAAGCACTTTCAGCGAGGAGGAAGGGTAGTGTCTTAATACGGCATTACATTGACGTTACTCGCAGAAGAAGCACCGGCTAACTCCGTGCCAGCAGCCGCGGTAATACGGAGGGTGCAAGCGTTAATCGGAATTACTGGGCGTAAAGCGCACGCAGGCGGTTTGTTAAGTCAGATGTGAAATCCCCGAGCTTAACTTGGGAACTGCATTTGAAACTGGCAGACTAGAGTCTCGTAGAGGGGGGTAGAATTCCAGGTGTAGCGGTGAAATGCGTAGAGATCTGGAGGAATACCGGTGGCGAAGGCGGCCCCCTGGACGAAGACTGACGCTCAGGTGCGAAAGCGTGGGGAGCAAACAGGATTAGATACCCTGGTAGTCCACGCCGTAAACGATGTCGATTTGGAGGTTGTGCCCTTGAGGCGTGGCTTCCGGAGCTAACGCGTTAAATCGACCGCCTGGGGAGTACGGCCGCAAGGTTAAAACTCAAATGAATTGACGGGGGCCCGCACAAGCGGTGGAGCATGTGGTTTAATTCGATGCAACGCGAAGAACCTTACCTACTCTTGACATCCAGAGAACTTTCCAGAGATGGATTGGTGCCTTCGGGAACTCTGAGACAGGTGCTGCATGGCTGTCGTCAGCTCGTGTTGTGAAATGTTGGGTTAAGTCCCGCAACGAGCGCAACCCTTATCCTTTGTTGCCAGCGGTTCGGCCGGGAACTCAAAGGAGACTGCCAGTGATAAACTGGAGGAAGGTGGGGATGACGTCAAGTCATCATGGCCCTTACGAGTAGGGCTACACACGTGCTACAATGGCGTATACAAAGAGAAGCGAACCTGCGAAGGCAAGCGGACCTCATAAAGTACGTCGTAGTCCGGATTGGAGTCTGCAACTCGACTCCATGAAGTCGGAATCGCTAGTAATCGTAGATCAGAATGCTACGGTGAATACGTTCCCGGGCCTTGTACACACCGCCCGTCACACCATGGGAGTGGGTTGCAAAAGAAGTAGGTAGCTTAACCTTCGGGAGGGCGCTTACCACTTTGTGATTCATGACTGGGGTGAAGTCGTAACAAGGTAACCGTAGGGGAACCTGCGGTTGGATCACCTCCTTACCTAAAGATATCCTGACTGTGCAGTGTCCACACAGATTGTCTGATGAAAAGAACGAGCAAAGCGTCTGCGAAGCCGACATATATCGTGTCCCCTTCGTCTAGAGGCCTAGGACACCGCCCTTTCACGGCGGTAACAGGGGTTCGAATCCCCTAGGGGACGCCACTTGCTGATATCGGGTGAAAGACGGTATCAAACGATATCTCAAAACTGGCTTGCGAGTCATGTTTGAGATATTTGCTCTTTAACAATCTGGAACAAGCTGAAAATTGAAACATGGCAGCTGAAACTTGTCCCCCGTAGACGTTTGGGATGAGGAGTAACCTGTCATAGAGTCTCTCAAATGTAGCAACGCGACGATGTCGGAAGACACCTTCGGGTTGTGAGGTTAAGTGACTAAGCGTACACGGTGGATGCCTAGGCAGTCAGAGGCGATGAAGGGCGTGCTAATCTGCGAAAAGCGTCGGTAAGGTGATATGAACCGTTATAACCGACGATACCCGAATGGGGAAACCCAGTGTGTTTCGACACATTATCATGTCATGAATACATAGTGGCATGAGGCGAACCGGGGGAACTGAAACATCTAAGTACCCCGAGGAAAAGAAATCAACCGAGATTCCCCCAGTAGCGGCGAGCGAACGGGGAAGAGCCCAGAACCTGAATCGGCTTGTGTGTCAGTGGAAGCGTCTGGAAAGTCGCACAGTAAAGGGTGATAGTCCCGTACACGAAGATGCACAGGTCGTGAGTTCGATGAGTAGGGCGGGACACGTGTTATCCTGTCTGAATATGGGGGGACCATCCTCCAAGGCTAAATACTCCTGACTGACCGATAGTGAACCAGTACCGTGAGGGAAAGGCGAAAAGAACCCCGGCGAGGGGAGTGAAATAGAACCTGAAACCGTGTACGTACAAGCAGTGGGAGCACCTTCGTGGTGTGACTGCGTACCTTTTGTATAATGGGTCAGCGACTTATATTTTGTAGCAAGGTTAACCGAATAGGGGAGCCGTAGGGAAACCGAGTCTTAACTGGGCGTCTAGTTGCAAGGTATAGACCCGAAACCCGGTGATCTAGCCATGGGCAGGTTGAAGGTTGGGTAACACTAACTGGAGGACCGAACCGACTAATGTTGAAAAATTAGCGGATGACTTGTGGCTGGGGGTGAAAGGCCAATCAAACCGGGAGATAGCTGGTTCTCCCCGAAAGCTATTTAGGTAGCGCCTCGTGAACTCATCTTCGGGGGTAGAGCACTGTTTCGGCTAGGGGGCCATCCCGGCTTACCAAACCGATGCAAACTCCGAATACCGAAGAATGTTATCACGGGAGACACACGGCGGGTGCTAACGTCCGTCGTGAAGAGGGAAACAACCCAGACCGCCAGCTAAGGTCCCAAAGTCATGGTTAAGTGGGAAACGATGTGGGAAGGCACAGACAGCCAGGATGTTGGCTTAGAAGCAGCCATCATTTAAAGAAAGCGTAATAGCTCACTGGTCGAGTCGGCCTGCGCGGAAGATGTAACGGGGCTAAACCATGCACCGAAGCTGCGGCAGCGACACTTAGGTGTTGTTGGGTAGGGGAGCGTTCTGTAAGCCGTTGAAGGTGTGCTGCGAGGCATGCTGGAGGTATCAGAAGTGCGAATGCTGACATAAGTAACGATAATGCGGGTGAAAAACCCGCACGCCGGAAGACCAAGGGTTCCTGTCCAACGTTAATCGGGGCAGGGTGAGTCGACCCCTAAGGCGAGGCTGAAAAGCGTAGTCGATGGGAAACAGGTTAATATTCCTGTACTTGGTGTTACTGCGAAGGGGGGACGGAGAAGGCTAGGCTAGCCGAGCGACGGTTGTCTCGGTTTAAGCGTGTAGGGGGAGTGACCTGGTAAATCCGGTTACTTGTTAACCCTGAGGCGTGATGACGATGCACTACGGTGCAGAAGTAGTTGATGCCAAGCTTCCAGGAAAAGCCTCTAAGCTCCAGGTAACACGAAATCGTACCCCAAACCGACACAGGTGGTCAGGTAGAGAATACCCAGGCGCTTGAGAGAACTCGGGTGAAGGAACTAGGCAAAATGGTGCCGTAACTTCGGGAGAAGGCACGCTGGCGCGTAGGTGAAGTCCCTCGCGGATGGAGCTGAAGCCAGTCGCAGATACCAGCTGGCTGCAACTGTTTAATAAAAACACAGCACTGTGCAAACACGAAAGTGGACGTATACGGTGTGACGCCTGCCCGGTGCCGGAAGGTTAATTGATGGGGTTATGGGTAACCAGAAGCTCTTGATCGAAGCCCCGGTAAACGGCGGCCGTAACTATAACGGTCCTAAGGTAGCGAAATTCCTTGTCGGGTAAGTTCCGACCTGCACGAATGGCGTAATGATGGCCAGGCTGTCTCCACCCGAGACTCAGTGAAATTGAACTCGCTGTGAAGATGCAGTGTACCCGCGGCAAGACGGAAAGACCCCGTGAACCTTTACTATAGCTTGACACTGAACATTGAGCCTTGATGTGTAGGATAGGTGGGAGGCTTTGAAGTGTGGACGCCAGTCTGCATGGAGCCAACCTTGAAATACCACCCTTTAATGTTTGATGTTCTAACTCGGCCCCCTAATCGGGGGTGAGGACAGTGTCTGGTGGGTAGTTTGACTGGGGCGGTCTCCTCCCAAAGAGTAACGGAGGAGCACGAAGGTTAGCTAATCACGGTCGGACATCGTGAGGTTAGTGCAAAGGCATAAGCTAGCTTGACTGCGAGAGTGACGGCTCGAGCAGGTGCGAAAGCAGGTCTTAGTGATCCGGTGGTTCTGAATGGAAGGGCCATCGCTCAACGGATAAAAGGTACTCCGGGGATAACAGGCTGATACCGCCCAAGAGTTCATATCGACGGCGGTGTTTGGCACCTCGATGTCGGCTCATCACATCCTGGGGCTGAAGTAGGTCCCAAGGGTATGGCTGTTCGCCATTTAAAGTGGTACGCGAGCTGGGTTTAGAACGTCGTGAGACAGTTCGGTCCCTATCTGCCGTGGGCGTTGGAAGATTGAGAGGGGTTGCTCCTAGTACGAGAGGACCGGAGTGAACGCACCACTGGTGTTCGGGTTGTCATGCCAATGGCATTGCCCGGTAGCTAAGTGCGGAAAAGATAAGCGCTGAAAGCATCTAAGCGCGAAACTTGCCTCAAGATGAGTCTTCCCTGGGCCTTTAAGGCCCCTGAAGGAACGTTTAAGACTAAGACGTTGATAGGCTGGGTGTGTAAGTGCAGCGATGCATTGAGCTAACCAGTACTAATGAACCGTGAGGCTTAACCTTACAACACCGAAGGTGTTTTAGAGACGTGATTTGATTTTCAGTGAAGTTCCGAGATTGGATTGACTGGCGACGTGGAAGCGTTGCGGGTTGATTAAAACAGAATTTGCCTGGCGGCAATAGCGCGGTGGTCCCACCTGACCCCATGCCGAACTCAGAAGTGAAACGCCGTAGCGCCGATGGTAGTGTGGGGTCTCCCCATGCGAGAGTAGGACACTGCCAGGCATCAAATTTGTGTGCTGATATGGCTCAGTTGGTAGAGCGCACCCTTGGTAAGGGTGAGGTCCCCAGTTCGACTCTGGGTATCAGCACCACTTTATTCAAAGTGGGTTGAGAAGTTCGGCAGAAAAAGAATTTGCTTGGCGGCAATAGCGCGGTGGTCCCACCTGACCCCATGCCGAACTCAGAAGTGAAACGCCGTAGCGCCGATGGTAGTGTGGGGTCTCCCCATGCGAGAGTAGGACACTGCCAAGCATCAAATAAAACAAAAAGCCCTGTGCTGACGCACAGGGCTTTTTGTTTTGCCCATTATTCAAAGTACGTTTCCTGTCAAATCTACCTCTTGGCGTTCCTAAAAGGGTGATGGTTAATTAAAATTAGCCAATCTGCCTATGTTCACAGGAGTGAACCCATGAAAATACGTCCTCTCTTCACTATCTGCATGCTTCTCTCTGCCACGATTTACGTGCCGTCCGCTGCCGCTGAGTCCGGGCTGTTTTGCCACGGCATGCAAGATGAGCAGCCGCAAGATCGTGCGCAACTGGCTGAAATTACTGCCAAGAGTTATTTCTTCGACTACCGCTATCCGGATGACTGGAACGAGAATCCAAAACTGGAAAACGGCCATCTGCAGCAAGGGCGTAGCTATCTGATTGCCGGCGATCGCCTGGTGGTTGGGCCGGAACAGAGAGGTTACCGTTGCAGTTATTACATTAATGGCAAAGGTACCCAAACAGCTAACTGGTTAAAAGCGGATACGCTGCGGGTACTGCCCGATGTCACCCCGGCCGATTGGCGCGGCGTCTGGGTGAGCAGTGACAGCCACCGCCAACTGAAGATAACAAGTCGGCAGGCGGTGTATCAGTTTATTGGAGGCGGCAGCGATCCTGGCCGTATCAGCACGGTGTTCCCGTTTACCATGCCGGTGAATCAACAAGATGCGCAGTTGATTGCGCCGCAGCCGACAGATGCGCCCTGTGAACTGAAGCTGCATCGTTTAGGAGAATACTTAATCATCACTAATGGCGAGAGCTGCGGTCTGATGAACGCCAACCCGGATGGCGTACTGCGTAAACGCTGATTGTTACCGCAGGAACGCGGCCAGAAATGAAACATTTTCACCTTCCGGCTGAATGCTCGACATTGGATTTAAAAAACGCTATCGTCGGGCATCTAGAAGTCTAAACGTATAAACGGATGTGTGAGGATTAAGTAATGCCGATTCGTGTTCCTGATGAGTTACCTGCGGTCTGTTTCTTGCGTAATGAGAATGTCTTCGTGATGACATCCTCACGGGCAAAAACGCAGGAAATCAGGCCGTTAAAGGTGCTGATCCTTAACCTGATGCCAAAAAAAATAGAGACGGAAAATCAGTTCCTGCGTTTACTGTCCAACTCACCGCTGCAGATTGATATTCAACTGCTGCGTATCGACAGCCGTGAATCTAAGAACACGCCGGCCGAACACCTGAATAACTTCTACTGTAACTTTGAAGATATTCAGCATGACAATTACGATGGTCTGATCGTCACCGGTGCCCCGCTGGGATTAGTCGACTTTTGTGATGTTGCCTATTGGCCGCAGATCGAACGCGTTATCGATTGGGCTAAGGAGCACGTAACCTCCACGCTATTTGTCTGCTGGGCGGTGCAGGCGGCGTTGAATATCCTGTATGGCATCCCGAAGATGACGCTTGAAGAGAAGCTGTCAGGGGTTTATCAACACCAGACGCTGCAGCAGCATGCGTTGCTGACCCGCGGCTTTGATGAAACCTTTCTGGCACCGCATTCACGCTATGCGGATTTCCCGACGGAGATAATCCGTCGATATACTGACCTTGATATCCTGGCTGAATCTGAGCAGGCAGGCGCCTACCTGTTTGCCAGCAAGGACAAGCGTTTGGCCTTTGTTACGGGCCACCCGGAGTACGATGCGCTGACGTTAGCGGGAGAGTATTGTCGTGATTACGATGCCGGCCTCAACCCCACCGTACCGCTCAATTACTTCCCCGATGACAACCCAGATTTACCCCCTAAAGCCTCCTGGCGCAGTCATGGACACCTGCTGTTCTCCAATTGGCTGAACTATTACGTCTACCAGATCACACCGTTTGATCTGCGCCACATGAATCCTACTCTCGAATAGTCATTTTCATTTTTTCCTGGCGGCTGAATCGAGGCCGCCGTCATCCCCTCTCTCTTTTTATTTCTCCTTTCTTTCTATACAACGCCCTGTAACTCCTTTATTTACAGTCAGTTATTCTTCCGTTTTTTAATTATTGGAATTACTTTCCTGTAGCTATTGTTTGTTAAATTTCCGTAATTAACTGATAACAAAAGGTTAAAATATAAATTAAATTAAAAATGGAAATGGTTTTTGATTTTTATTATTTGTTGGTTATTCTTAAAGCATGCAGGGTGAGATCTGACCAGTTTACGGTCGTTTTATCCCTCCTGAACCCGCGCAATATTTGATGAGCAGAGCGCCCCGGCTAGCGGCCATGGGCGGGAAAGATGGGAAGGAGCATGACAATGACGCAACAGACAGTAGGGACGGAGTTAACGTTTACTCAGGGATTGAGTGCGGCAGCCCGACTGATACTGACCGATGGTGCGGTCGAGTTTCTGGCCGAACTGGTCAGCAAGTTCACACCGCAGCGTAATGAATTGCTGGCTGCGCGCGTTGACGTACAGGCAGCGATCGATCGCGGTGGGCTGCCTGGTTTTATTTCGGAAACGGCTTCCATTCGTGAAAGTGACTGGAAAATACGCGGTATCCCTGAGGACCTGCGCGATCGCCGCGTGGAGATCACCGGGCCGGTTGAACGCAAGATGGTGATCAATGCGCTGAACGCCAATGTGAAAGTATTTATGGCGGACTTTGAAGACTCGCTGGCGCCCAGCTGGGACAAGGTGATCGACGGCCAAATCAACCTGCGCGATGCGGTGAACGGCACCATCTCCCATACCAACGAAGCCGGTAAAATTTACCAGTTGAAGCCGGATCCGGCGGTATTGATTGCCCGCGTGCGTGGCCTGCACCTGCCGGAAAAACATGTGCAGTGGCGGGGCGAAGCTATTCCGGGCGGCCTGTTCGATTTTGCGTTGTATTTTTTCCATAACTATCGCCAACTGCTGGAAAATGGCAGCGGCCCCTATTTCTATCTGCCGAAAACTCAGTCGTGGCAGGAGGCGGCCTGGTGGGGCGAGGTGTTCAGCTTTACCGAAGATCGTTTCGACCTGCCGCGGGGCACCATCAAAGCGACCCTGCTGATTGAAACGTTGCCGGCGGTGTTCCAGATGGATGAGATCCTGTATCACCTGCGCGACCATATCGTCGGCCTGAACTGCGGCCGCTGGGATTATATTTTCAGCTATATCAAAACGCTGAAGAATCACGCCGATCGCGTATTGCCGGATCGCCAGTCGGTCACCATGGATAAGCCCTTCCTGAGCGCCTACTCCCGCCTACTGATTAAAACCTGTCACCGGCGCGGTGCCTTTGCCATGGGCGGCATGGCGGCGTTTATACCGAGTAAAGATGCGGAAAAAAATGCCTGGGTGCTGGACAAGGTGCGGGCAGACAAACAGTTGGAGGCGGACAACGGCCATGATGGCACCTGGGTGGCGCATCCGGGGCTGGCCGATACCGTGATGGCGGTGTTTGACCAAGTGCTGGGCGAGCGTCGTAACCAGTTGGAGGTGATGCGGGAACAGGATGCGCCGATTACTGCCGAGCAACTGCTGGAGCCATGCGAGGGCGAACGTACCGAAGCCGGTATGCGCGCCAACATCCGGGTGGCGGTGCAGTACATCGAAGCGTGGATTTCGGGCAACGGCTGCGTACCGATCTACGGACTGATGGAAGATGCCGCCACGGCGGAAATCTCACGTACTTCCATCTGGCAGTGGATCCATCATGAAAAATCTCTCAGCGACGGACAACTGGTCACCAAGGCGCTGTTTCGTCAAATGCTGAACGAAGAGATGTTGGTCATTCGTCAGGAAGTGGGAGAAGCGCGCTTTAACGCCGGCCGGTTCGACGAGGCGGCGCGCCTGATGGAACGCATCACCACGCAAGATGAACTGATCGATTTTCTGACCCTGCCGGGTTATGAGCTCTTGGCCTGAACCATTCCTCACCCTACAACGCAAGGATAACAATTATGACGACTTCTCGTAGCCAACAGATCCAACAGCTGGAACAGGAATGGAAATCCGCACGTTGGGAAGGCATCACCCGCCCGTACAGCGCGGAAGATGTGATCAACCTGCGCGGTTCGGTCAACCCGGTCTGCACGCTGGCGCAAAACGGCGCCGCCAAACTGTGGGAGCTGCTGCACGGCGGCGCGCGTAAAGGCTATGTCAACTGTCTGGGGGCGCTGACCGGCGGGCAGGCGCTGCAGCAGGCCAAAGCCGGCGTGGAAGCCGTATATCTGTCGGGCTGGCAGGTGGCGGCGGATGCCAACACCGCCTCCGCCATGTATCCGGACCAGTCGCTGTACCCGGTTGATTCCGTGCCGGCGGTAGTGGAACGGATTAACAATACGTTCCGACGCGCCGATCAGATCCAGTGGGCGAATAACATTGAGCCGGGCAGCCAGGGCTATGTCGATTACTTCCTGCCGATCGTCGCCGATGCGGAAGCGGGCTTTGGCGGGGTGCTGAACGCCTTTGAGCTGATGAAGGCGATGATAGAGGCCGGCGCCGCCGGCGTGCACTTTGAAGACCAGCTGGCGGCGGTGAAGAAGTGCGGTCATATGGGGGGGAAAGTGCTGGTGCCGACGCAGGAAGCGATTCAGAAGCTGGTAGCGGCGCGGTTGGCGGCTGACGTGCTGGGCGTGCCGACGCTGCTGATTGCCCGCACCGATGCCGATGCGGCCGACCTGCTGACTTCAGACTGTGACCCTTACGACCGCGAGTTCGTGACCGGCGATCGCACCGTGGAAGGTTTCTTCCGCACTCAGGCTGGGATTGAACAGGCGATCAGCCGCGGGCTGGCCTATGCGCCTTATGCCGACCTGGTGTGGTGTGAAACCTCTACGCCGGATCTGGCGGCCGCCAGACGCTTTGCCGAAGCGATCCACGCTAAGTTCCCCGGCAAGCTGCTGGCCTATAACTGCTCGCCGTCGTTCAACTGGAAAAAGAACCTCGACGACCAGACCATTGCCCGCTTCCAGGAGGAACTGTCGGCGATGGGCTACAAATACCAGTTTATTACCCTGGCCGGCATCCACAGCATGTGGTTCAACATGTTCGACCTGGCCCATGCGTACGCGCAGGGCGAGGGCATGAAACACTACGTGGAAAAAGTGCAGCAGCCGGAGTTTGACGCCAGCAGCCGCGGCTATACCTTCGCGTCGCACCAGCAGGAGGTGGGAACCGGCTATTTCGATCGGGTAACCACGGTGATTCAGGGCGGCGCCTCCTCGGTAACCGCGCTGACCGGCTCCACCGAAGAGCAGCAGTTCTAGCCGTTTCGACGTTGGCTTGCGCAGGGCCGGGCGTCAGCCCGGCCCGACAGGCATGGTGGGAGGATCTCGATGGCAGCAAAAATGGAGTTGTTGATCGCGCAGACTATCCTGCAGGGCTTTGATGCGCAGTACGGGCGCTTTCTGGAGGTCACCGCCGGGGCGCAGCAGCGTTTTGAACGTGCAGACTGGCCTGCGGTGCAGCAGGCGATGAAAAAGCGTATCCACCTGTATGACCACCACGTTGGTCTGGTGGTGGAACAGCTGAAATGTATTACCGGCAAGCAAGATTTTGATGCGGACTTTCCCTGTCGGGTCAAAGCGGTATACACCGAACTGCTACCGGAGTATCCGCGCTTTGAGATCGCCGAGAGTTTTTTTAACTCGGTCTACTGCCGGCTGTTTAAGCATCGTGATTTAACGCCGGAAAAGCTGTTTGTCTTCAGCTCGCAGCCGGAACGGCGCTTTCGCGACATTCCCCGTCCGCTGGCGCGCGACGTGGTGCCAAACGGCGATCTGTCCGCCATGCTGCACACCCTGCTGACCGATTTGCCGCTGCGCCTGCCCTGGGAGGATCTGGCGCGTGATATCCGCTATGTCACGGCGGCGCTGCGGCAGGCATTTGCACCGGCGCAGCTGGCCGACGGCACCTTTCAAATCGCCAACGAACTGTTTTATCGCAATAAGGCCGCCTGGCTGGTGGGTAAATTGCGCACCACAGGCGGCGTATTCCCTTTTCTGTTGCCGATTCACCACAGCGAATCCGGCGCGCTGTTTATCGATACCTGCCTGACCAGCAAAGAGGAGGCCAGCATCGTCTTTGGCTTCGCCCGCTCTTATTTTATGGTGTATGCACCGCTGCCGGCGGCGATGGTCGAATGGCTGCGGGAAATCTTACCGGGTAAAACCACCGCCGAATTGTATATGGCGATTGGCTGCCAGAAGCACGGTAAAACCGAATGCTATCGCGAATACCTGACGTTTATGGCCCGCTCGCAGGAGCAATTTATTATTGCGCCGGGGGTGAAGGGCATGGTGATGCTGGTGTTTACCCTGCCGTCGTTCGATCGGGTCTTCAAAGTGATTAAGGACCGTTTTGCGCCGCAGAAAGAGGTGACGCCGGCGCAGGTGATGGCCTGCTACCAACTGGTAAAGGAGCATGACCGGGTCGGGCGGATGGCCGATACTCAGGAGTATGAGAACTTTGTCATCGACAAGGCGCGCATCAGCCCGGAACTGCTGGCGGAATTGCAGCGTGAGGTGCCGGAAAAGCTGGAGGATCTGGGCGACCGCATCATTATCCGCCACCTGTATATGGAGCGTCGCATGACGCCACTGAATCTGTACCTGGAGCAGGCCGACGAGCAGCAGACGCATGACGCGATTGAAGAGTACGGCAACGCCATCAAACAGCTGGCGGCGGCGAATATTTTCCCGGGGGATATGCTGTTTAAAAACTTTGGCGTGACGCGCCACGGGCGGGTGGTGTTCTACGATTACGATGAAATCTGCTATATGACCGAGGTGAACTTCCGCGATATTCCGCCGCCGCGCTATCCGGAAGACGAATTGGCCAGCGAGCCGTGGTACAGCATCGCGCCCAACGACGTGTTCCCCGAGGAGTTTCGCCATTTTCTGTGCAGCGATCCGCGTATCCGCCAGGTTTTCGAGGCGTTGCACGGCGATCTGTTTGAGGCGGAGTATTGGCGGGGCCTGCAGCAGCGTATCCGCCAGGGGCATGTAGAAGACGTCTTCGCCTACCGCAAAAGGCGGCGCTTTAGCCAGCGCGGCGCAGCGCCGCTGTCGGCCACGGCGTAGGGCGCAGTCTGGCTGCGCCCGCTACGATTATGCGTTGGCGCCGGCCACGGCCGCACGCGCCAGCTCGGTAATGCGCCCGTAGTCGCCGTTTTCCAGCGCGTCCGCTGGCACCAGCCAGGAGCCGCCGATGCACAGCACGCTTTTCAGCGCCAGATAGTCGCGATAGTTGTTCGGCGAAATGCCGCCGGTCGGGCAGAAACGCACCTGCGGGAACGGGCCGCCGATCGCCTGCAGGGCCTTCACGCCGCCGTTGGCTTCGGCCGGGAAGAATTTAAACTCGCGCAGGCCGTAATCCATACCCAGCATCAGTTCTGAGACGCTGCTGATGCCCGGAATCAGCGGAATGCTGCCGGCGGTAGCGGCCTGCAGCAGGGAGTCGGTCAGGCCGGGGCTGATGGCGAACTGCGCGCCGGCGTCGGTGACTGCCTGCAACTGCTGGGCGTTAATCACGGTGCCCGCGCCGATAATGGCTTCAGGCACCTCATTGGCGATGGCGCGGATGGCGTCCAGCGCGCAGTCGGTGCGCAGCGTCACTTCCAGCACGCGCACGCCGCCGGCAACCAATGCTTTCGCCAGCGGCACCGCATGCTCCAGTTTATTGATGACGATGACCGGGACGACCGGGCCGGACGTCAGGATCTGCTCAGCGCTTGTTTTCCAGTTATTCATAGACGGTTCCTCTCCAGAATAGACCTCAGGCGGCAGGCGGCTGATGGTTGACGCCCCCAGCCGCACGCCGCTTGCGGTTAAAATGTAATGCAGCAGGCGCCCTGTTCGGCACCGGACAGCTGGCTGCGTAATGCGCCGAACAGCTCGCGGCCGCAGCCGACGTGTTCTGCGCTCAGATCGGGTTGATAAGCCTCGCGCGCCGCCAGTTCGGCCTCATCGACCAGCAGCGTCAGCTCGCCGCTGCGGCCGTTAACGCGGATCATATCGCCGTTGCGCACTTTCGCCAGCGCGCTGCCGGCGTAGGCTTCCGGCGTCACGTGGATGGCGGAAGGCACCTTGCCGGAGGCGCCGGACAGGCGGCCGTCGGTAACCAGCGCTACCTTGAAGCCGCGGTCCATCAGCACGCCCAGCGGCGGCATCAGTTTGTGCAGTTCCGGCATGCCGTTGGCCTGTGGTCCCTGGAAGCGCACCACGACCACGCAATCTTTGTCCAGCTGGCCGGCTTCAAACGCCGGTACGATATCGTGCTGGCTTTCAAACACCACCGCCGGCGCCTCGATAATCTGGTTGTCCGCCGGTACGGCGGAGGTTTTCATCACCGCACGGCCAAGGTTGCCGGACATCACCTTGGTACCGCCGTGGTGTTCAAACGGCTGGGCGATGCTGGCAATCACGCCGGCGTCGAGCGAGCTGTCTGCGCCGTCGCGCCAGGCCAACTGGCCGTTGTCCAGCCACGGCTCTTGGGTATAGCGCTCCAGGCCGAAGCCGGCGACGGTATGCACATCCTGATGCAGCAGGCCATGCTGCAGCAGTTTCCGTACCACCAGCTGTACGCCGCCGGCGGCCTGGAACTGGTTGATGTCCGCCGGGCCGTTCGGGTAAATCCGGCACAGCAGCGGTACCGCTTCCGACAGTTCGGAGAAGTCATCCCAGTTGATGATAATGCCTGCCGCACGGGCCATTGCCACCATATGCATGGTCAGGTTGGTGGAGCCGCCGGTCGCCAGCAGCGAGACGATGCCGTTAACCACCACCTTCTCATCCACCAGGCGCCCGATGGGCAGATAGTTGCCGGCGGTTTCGGTCAGACGCGTCACCTGACGCGCCGCCGCATCGTTCAGCGCGTCGCGCAGCGGGGTGTCCGGATGCACGAAAGAGGCGCCCGGCAGGTGCAGGCCCATCACTTCCATGATCATCTGGTTGGTGTTGGCGGTGCCGTAAAAGGTGCAGGTGCCGATGCTGTGATAAGAGGCCGCTTCGGCTTCCAGCAGCGCCTGACGATCGGCCTTGCCTTCGGCATACAGCTGGCGCACGCGCACTTTTTCTTTATTCGGCAGTCCGCTGGTCATCGGCCCGGCGGGGACGAACAGCGCCGGCAGATGGCCGAAAGAGAGGGCCGACATCACCAGCCCCGGCACGATCTTGTCGCAGATGCCGAGGAACAGCGCGCCGTCGAACATGTTATGCGACAGGCCGACCGCTGCGGACATGGCAATCACATCGCGGCTCATCAGCGACAGCTCCATACCGTCCTGGCCCTGGGTAACGCCGTCGCACATTGCGGGTACGCCGCCGGCCACCTGACCGACCGCGCCCACGGCGTTCAGCGCCTTTTTCAGTCGCTGCGGGTAGTCTTCATAGGGCTGGTGGGCGGACAGCATATCGTTGTAGGCGGTGATAATGGCGATATCGCTGCGCACCATATTCTTCAGCGCGGTTTTATCATCCGGCTGGCAGGCGGCGAAGCCGTGCGCCAGGTTGCCGCAGGCCAGTTGGGAGCGGTGCACAGTTTTACAGCGGGCTGCCTCAATGCGCGCCAGATAGGCGGTGCGGGTCGGTTTGGAGCGTTCAATAATGCGTTGCGTTACACGGGATAGGGTTGAGTTAATCATACCTTCCTCACATTTTTTCGTTATAGGCCCGCCGGATGGCGGGGCCCTCGGATGCGGCTGGTGTCCCAGAGGGGGCGGCATGCCGAGGGCCGTTACTGGTGTTGTTATCGGTGTGTCAAATCAGAACAGGGTGAAGGCGAGCATGCCGACCACCCCGCCGGTGGTGCCGAGGATGGTTTCCATTACCGTCCAGGTTTTCAGCGTTTGCATCTCGTTGGCGCCGGTAAACTTGCCGAACAGCCAGAAACCGGCGTCATTAACGTGGCTCAACACGATAGAGCCGCCGGCGATACAGATGGCCAGTGCCGCCAGCTGGCCGCCGCCGAGTCCCAACTGGCTGGTGATTGGCAGCACCAGGCCGACGGTGGTCAGACAGGCGACCGTTGCCGAACCCTGCAGCACGCGCACCAGCGCGGAAAGGGCGAAGCAGGCGACGGCAATGGGCAGGCCCGCGCCGATCATGGCGTCGCCCAGCGCCGGGCCTACGCCGGAATCCACCAGAATCTGCTTGAAGACGCCGCCGGCGCCGGTCATCAGCAAAATAATCCCGGCCGGCTGTACCGCGGCGGAGCAGATGGCCAGCGTCTGTTCATTGGTCATGCCGCGCGGTTTCGCCAGGCCGTAAATCACGATTAGGCAGGCGATCAGGATGGCGGTGAACGGGTGGCCGATAAACTCCAGCCAGTCGTGCAGCGGCGTGCCCGGCGTCACCAGACGGGCGCCGATGGTTTTCATCCCGACCAGCACCAGCGGGCACAGCACCAGCGCCAGGCTGAAGCCGAAGGAGGGCATGGTGCCCTTCAGTTTGACCGGTTCGGCTTCGTCAGCCGGCATCTGCCAGTTCACAAAGCGGCTGATAAAGCTGCCGTACAGCGGCCCGGCGATTAGCATACCGAGCACCGCCGCCACCAGACCGATGGCGATCATCCAGCCGAAGTCGGCTTTCATCTGGGCGGCCAGCAGCATCGGCACCGGCCCCGGCAGCAGGAAGGACGCGGCGGCGGCCACGCCGGCAAACAGCGGGATAGCCAGTTTGACGATATTGCCGTCGGTGCGGCGCGCCACGGCGAACACAATGCCGATCAGCAGCACGATGGCGACGTCGAAGAACAGCGGCAACGCACACACCAGACCGGCGATGCCCAGCGCATAATGCGCCTTGTTTTCACCAAAGCGTTTCAGCAGGTAGGAGGCAATCTGATCCAGCGCCCCGACCTCATGCAGGATTTTGCCGAACATCGCCCCCAGCGCCACAACGATCGCCAGAAAGCCCAGCGTATCGCCCATGCCTTTTTGCATGGTATCGGCGATGGTGGTCAGCGGCATGCCGGAGAAAATACCGGCGGCAATGGAAACCAACATCAGGGCGACGAAGGCGTGCATGCGCGCCTTCATCACCAGAAACAGCAGCAACAGAACCGAGCCGACGGCGGTACCCACTAATGTCAGGGTACTCACGCGCACGCCTCCTGCGGCATAAAGCTGCGGATATGCTGCAGCGTATCGGCGATCACCGCCTCAAGCGGCTGGTTGATGTCCACGGCCATCACGTCGCTTTCGTCGGCGCCGGGTTGCTCCAGCGCGTCAAACTGTGAGACCAGCATCTGCGGCTTGAAGAAGTGGCCTTTACGCGCGGCCATGCGCGCTTCGATCACCGGGAAATCGCCATGCAGATAGATAAACGACAGGTTGGCGTTGCCGGCGCGCAGGCGGTCACGATAATGCTTTTTCAGCGCCGAACAGACGATGATGGAGACGTTGTTGGTGCGCTGCATGGCGAAGGCGGCGTCGTTGAGCGCGGCCAGCCAGGGGGCGCGGTCGTCATCATTCAGCGCAACGCCTTCGGCCATTTTCGTAATGTTGCTGCGGGGATGCAGGAAATCCCCGTCGAGGAAACCGGCAGACAATTGGCGGGCTGCCGCGGCGGCAACGGCGGATTTCCCGCTGCCGGAAACGCCCATGATGACGTAAATACGGTTTTGATTATTGGTCATGGTGTAGCTCCCAAACCTGAAATTGGCGTTACCGCCTTCTGTTACCGGTAACATGTTATCGGTAACATTTTCGAGGCAAGCTGTATAGGAGGCAAACGGCTTTACCTTTGACGATCGTTAACTGTGATCGGCTTCAAGCTTTTACTTAGCAGGGAAACAATTTGGCAGCTTAATTTTACACATGGTTAACATGTGTACGCCCAGACGGGGAATCAGCAGAAAAGCGCGGAAACCCTCTCCCGGCAGAGAGGGTTGGGGGAATCAGCGGACGCCGCCGTAAGCCAGGCTGATCTCTTTGGCGGCATGGATCACCAGCGCGCCCAGTTCGATCACCCGGTCGTCGGTAATGCGCGACACCGGGCCGGAAATGGAGATGGCGGCAAAGGCTTCGCGGTGCTCGTCGAAAATACAGGCCGCAACGCAGCGCAGCCCCAGCGCGTGCTCTTCATCATCAAAAGAAAAGCCCTGTTTGCGGATCTGCGCCAGCCCTTCCTTCAGGTTATGCGGCGTCAGGGTGCGCGGCGTGTAAGTATGCATACCCTTCTGATGCAGCAATTTGGTGACCTGCTCATCGGCCAGCGCGGCCAGAAATGCTTTGCCGGCGCCGGATGCGTGCATCGGCAGCTTGCCGCCGATTGGCGCCGACATGCGCATCAGCGCGTTGCACTGCACCTGATCGATAATAATCGCCTGATATTCGGCCTTGTCCATCACCGCCAGATTGACGGTTTCGCCGGACTCTTCCATCAGCCGGCGCAGTGTCGGATGCACCATGGCCAGCAGGTTGCGGCTTTGCAGAAAACTGCTGCCGACCACAAAGGCGTGGGAACCGATGGTCCACAGGCCGAGATCGCCGACCTGACGGACAAAGCCCTGCTGCTGCATGGTGGTCAGTAAACGGTGAGTGGTGGAATTGGGCAGGCCGGCCTGCTGCGCCAGATCGGTCAGCGCGACATTGCCTTGTGCTTCGGCAATATATTCCAGCAGTTTCAGGCCGCGGGTCAGCGACTGCACCTGGCCGGTGGTGCTGCCGGTAGCGGGTGCGGCGCTGCGGGGCTTCTTGCCGCGTTTGGCGGGAACGGGTGTCGCCATGGTTACGCTTCCTTTTTCCGTATCATGGAATTTATTTTCGTTTTTTAAGTATGGATTGCAAGCGGCGTTTGCGCTCATCGGATGTGTTAGCGCGCAACCTGAAAAACTCTCAACCAGCGCCCGGCGCTCTGTGGTGGTTTACTGTGCTAGGATGAATCGATTTTCGAGCGATTGGGTGATGGCAATATCTGCCCGACACCTGCCGGCAGGCTGCTGTTTGTCGCCGGAGAAGGTCGGGGAATTAAGGGGTTACAGTGACGAATCGAGTGGAACAACTGCGCCGGCAGCTTGAACAGCGTATTTTGGTGTTGGACGGCGGTATGGGCACCATGATCCAGAGCTATAAGCTGGAAGAACAGGATTACCGCGGCGCGCGCTTTGCCGATTGGCAGAGCGATCTGAAAGGCAATAACGATCTGCTGGTGCTGACCCAGCCGGAAATTATCAGCGCGATCCACCACGGCTACCTGGAAGCGGGCGCGGATATCCTCGAAACCAACACCTTTAACGCCACCCCCATCGCGATGGCCGACTACCATATGGAATCGCTGTCGGCCGAGATCAACCGTGAGGCCGCCCGTCTGGCGCGCCGCTGCGCCGATGAATGGACGGCGCGCACGCCGGACAAGCCGCGCTACGTGGCCGGCGTACTCGGCCCGACCAACCGCACCGCCTCGATCTCGCCGGATGTTAACGACCCGGCGTTCCGCAATATCTCCTTCAACCAGTTGGTGGAAGCGTACCGCGAATCGACCCGCGCGCTGGTGGAGGGAGGCGTCGATCTGATTATGATCGAAACTATCTTCGATACGCTGAACGCCAAAGCCGCCGCGTTTGCGGTGGAAAGCGAGTTTGAGGCGCTGGGCGTCACGCTGCCGATCATGATCTCCGGCACCATTACCGATGCCTCCGGCCGCACCCTGTCCGGGCAGACCACCGAAGCGTTTTACAACTCGCTGCGCCACGTCAGGCCGCTGACCTTCGGCCTTAACTGCGCGCTGGGGCCGGATGAGCTGCGCCAGTATGTGGCGGAGCTGTCGCGCATCTGTGAAGGCTACGTCACCGCACACCCGAACGCCGGCCTGCCCAACGCCTTCGGCGAATACGATCTCGATGCGCAAGAGATGGCGAGCCAGGTGGGCGAGTGGGCGCAGTCTGGTTTTCTGAACATTATCGGCGGCTGCTGCGGTACCACGCCGGAACATATTGCCGCGATGGCCAAAGCGGTTGAGGGCGTGCCGCCGCGTCAGCTGCCGCAGCTGCCGGTGGCCTGCCGCCTGTCTGGCCTGGAGCCGCTGAATATCGACGCCGACACGCTGTTCGTCAACGTGGGCGAGCGCACCAACGTCACCGGTTCGGCCCGTTTCAAGCGGCTGATCAAAGAGGATAAATACGCCGAGGCGCTGGAGGTGGCGCTGCAGCAGGTGGAAAGCGGCGCGCAGATTATCGATATCAATATGGATGAGGGGATGCTCGACGCGGAAGCGGCGATGGTGCGCTTCCTTAACCTGATCGCCGGCGAACCGGATATCGCCCGCGTGCCGATCATGATCGACTCCTCGAAATGGGAGGTGATCGAGAAAGGGCTGCAGTGTATCCAGGGCAAGGGCATCGTTAACTCAATCTCGATGAAAGAAGGGGAAGAGGCCTTTATTCACCACGCCAAACTGGTGCGCCGTTACGGCGCGGCGGTGGTGGTGATGGCATTCGACGAAGTCGGCCAGGCGGACACCCGCGAGCGCAAATTTGACATCTGCCGCCGTGCCTACCAGATCCTGACCGAAAAGGTCGGTTTCCCGCCGGAAGACATCATTTTCGACCCGAATATCTTCGCTGTGGCGACCGGCATCGACGAGCATAACAACTATGCCGTCGACTTTATCGAAGCCTGCGGCGACATCAAAACCCATCTGCCGCACGCGATGATCTCCGGTGGCGTCTCCAACGTTTCATTCTCCTTCCGCGGCAACGATCCGGTGCGCGAAGCGATCCACGCGGTGTTTCTCTACCATGCGATCCGCAACGGCATGGATATGGGCATCGTCAACGCCGGACAGCTGGCGATTTATGACGATCTCTCCGACGAACTGCGCGAGGCGGTTGAGGATGTGATCCTCAACCGGCGCGACGACGGCACCGAGCGGCTGCTGGCGCTGGCGGAAAAATACCGCGGCAGCAAAGATAAAGAGGCCGATATTCAGCAGGCGGAGTGGCGCGGTTGGCCGGTGGTGAAGCGGCTGGAATATGCGCTGGTGAAGGGCATTACCGAATTTATCGAGCAGGATACCGAAGAGGCGCGCCAACAGGCGGAGCGGCCAATCGAAGTGATTGAAGGGCCGCTGATGGCCGGTATGAACGTGGTGGGCGATCTGTTTGGCGAGGGCAAAATGTTCCTGCCGCAGGTGGTGAAGTCGGCGCGCGTGATGAAACAGGCGGTCGCCTATCTTGAACCTTATATTCAGGCCAGCAAGCAGCAGGGCACCACTGCGGGCAAAGTGCTGCTGGCGACGGTGAAGGGCGATGTGCATGACATCGGCAAAAATATCGTCGGCGTGGTGCTGCAGTGCAACAACTACGAGATTATCGACCTCGGCGTGATGGTGCCGACCGACAAGATCCTGAAAACCGCGCGCGAAGAGAACGTCGATATTATTGGTCTCTCCGGCCTGATCACCCCGTCGCTGGATGAGATGGTCAACGTGGCTAAAGAGATGGAGCGCCAGGGCTTTACCCTGCCGCTGCTGATCGGCGGCGCCACCACCTCCAAAGCGCATACCGCGGTGAAGATTGAGCAGAACTACAGCGGGCCGACCACCTATGTGCAGAACGCCTCGCGTACCGTCGGGGTGGTGGCGGCGCTGCTGTCGGCGACGCAGCGCGACGAATTCGTCGCCCGCACGCGCAAAGAGTATGAAACCGTGCGTATTCAGCACGCGCGTAAAAAACCGCGCACGCCGCCGGTCAGCCTGCAGCAGGCACGCGACAACGCTACCCGGCTGGAGTGGGAAAGCTACACGCCGCCGGTGCCGCAGCAACTGGGCGTTTTCCCGGTGCAGGCGGATATCGCCGCCCTACGCCCTTATATCGACTGGACGCCGTTCTTTATGACCTGGTCGCTGGCGGGCAAATACCCGCGTATTCTGCAAGATGAGGTGGTGGGGGACGAGGCCAAACGACTGTTCCATGACGCCAACCAGATGCTCGACGTGCTGGCGGCTTCCGGCAGTCTCAATCCGCGCGGCGTGTACGGCTTGTTCCCGGCCAACCGCGTCGGTGACGACATCGAAATCTACCGCGACGAGCAGCGTGATACGCTGCTGGCGGTCAGCCGTCATCTGCGTCAGCAGACCGAGAAAAGCGACTTTGCCAACTATTGCCTGGCGGACTTTATCGCGCCGAAAAGCAGCGGCAAGGCGGACTACTTCGGCGCGTTTGCCGTCACCGGCGGGCTGGAGGAGGACGCGCTGGCGGCGGCCTACGACGCACAGCACGATGATTACAATAAAATCATGGTGAAGGCGCTGTCGGACCGCCTGGCGGAGGCGTTCGCCGAATATCTGCACGAACAGGTGCGCAAGCTGCACTGGGGCTACGCTGCGGATGAAAGCCTGAGCAACGAAGAGCTGATTCGCGAGAACTATCAGGGGATTCGCCCGGCGCCGGGCTACCCGGCCTGCCCGGAACATACCGAGAAAGCGCAGATCTGGCAGTTGCTGGACGTGGAGCGCCATACCGGCATGCAACTGACCGAATCGTTCGCCATGTGGCCGGGGGCATCGGTCTCCGGCTGGTACTTCAGCCATCCGCAGAGCAAGTATTTCGCGGTGGCGCAAATCCAGCGCGATCAGGTGGAAGACTACGCGGCGCGTAAAGGCATGAGCATCAGCGAGGTAGAGCGCTGGCTGGCGCCGAACCTGGGGTACGACGCTGACTAAGCGTGCCGGGCTATTGCGCGGTGTAGCCGCCGTCAATCACCAGTTCTGTGCCGGTGGCGAATGCCGATTCGTCGCTGGCCAGAAACAACGCCGCGTTGGCGATATCCCGCGCCTCGCCCAGATGGCCGATCGGGTGCAGCGCCGTTAACTGCCGCAGCATTTCCGGGTCATTGCCGATCATCGGCGTATGAATATAACCGGGGTGAATGCTGTTAATGCGGATGCCGTAGCGGCTGCGGGCGGCATGCAGCGCAGCGGACTTGGTCAGCAGGCGCACGCCGCCTTTGGCGGCGTTGTAGGCCGGCAGGTTCGGGTCGCCCACCAGTCCCTCAATCGAGCTGATATTGATAATGCTGCCGCCGTGCGCCTTCATCGCCATAATGCCCTGTCGGGTGCCGAGGAACACGCCGTCCAGATTGACCGCCAGCATCTTTTTCCACTCCCGGTAGGAGGTCTGCTCGATATTTTTGTACAGGCTGATGCCGGCGTTATTGACCAGAATATCCAGGCGCGGCGCCCAGTGGCGCAGCTGTTCGAATACCGTCTGCCACTCCTTCTCGCTGGTGACGTCGTGGGGCAGATAGCGGATTTTCCCGCCGTAGGCGGCAAGCTGCGTCAGCGCCTGCTGCCCGCGACGCGGGGCGATATCGGTGATGATCACCTGCGCCTGCTCTTCCAGAAAGCGTTGGGCGATAGCCAGGCCGATGCCCGATGCGCCGCCGGTGATCAGCGCGGTTTTATTCTCCAGTCTGCTCATCTTTCATCCTTGTTTTTCGTAGCCGTTGCTCTTCATGAGCGCGTCTTTATCCTGCCCGATAGTAAGGGCTTGCCGCCGGCTGCGCCAGCGCAATCGTGCCGCCTGCCGTTGAAGGGCGGTTAATTGATCTGCACGTCGAATCTGTTACATTACGGTAAGTTGCAGCATTTTTTCCGGGCCAGGGAAGCCGGCGCTGAGCGCCTGGCGGATGTGGCCCGTCGCCGTTTTGCTGTCCTGCCTTTTTCACGCCCGGCAGGCAGGATGGCCCAGCTTGCCGGACGTTAAGGGAGCGTTCCTTCCGTGTTGACCCTTCTTCACCTGCTTTCCGCCGTGGCGCTGCTGGTGTGGGGCACCCACATCGTGCGCACCGGAATTATGCGGGTTTACGGCGCCAATCTGCGCCGCATCTTGAGCGACAGCGTGGAGAAAAAACCGCTGGCGTTCGCTTCCGGCATCGGCGTCACCGCGCTGGTGCAGAGCAGCAACGCCACCGCGCTGCTGGTCACTTCCTTTGTCGCCCAGGGGCTGGTGGGGCTGGCGCCTGCGCTGGTGATCATGCTGGGCGCCGACGTCGGCACCGCACTGATGGCGCGGGTGCTGACCTTCGATCTCTCCTGGCTGTCGCCGCTGCTGATTTTCGTCGGCGTCATTTTATTCCTCAGCCGCAAACAGACGCGCGTGGGGCAGGTGGGGCGGGTATTTATCGGCCTTGGCCTGATCGTGCTGGCGCTGGAGCTGATTGTGGCGGCGGCGACGCCGATCACCCAGGCGGCCGGCGTCAAAGTGCTGTTTTCCTCCCTGACCGGCGATGTGATGCTGGACGCGCTGACCGGCGCGCTGTTTGCCATCATCAGCTATTCGAGCCTGGCGGCGGTGCTGCTGACCGCGACGCTGACCGCCTCCGGCGTGATTTCGCTGAAGGTGGCGCTGTGTCTGGTGATCGGCGCCAACCTCGGCAGCGGCCTGCTGGCGAGCATCAACAGCAGCGGGCAGAACGCGGCCGGACGGCGCGTGGCGCTGGGCAGTCTGCTGTTCAAGCTGCTGGGCAGCGCGCTGTTGCTGCCGTTTGTCTCCTATCTCGCGGACTGGATGGCCAGGCTGCCGGTGCAGGGCGAAGAGCTGGTGATCTATTTCCACGTGTTCTACAACCTGATCCGCTGCCTGCTGTTTATTCCGCTGGCCGACCCGATGGCGCGGCTGTGCCGCATGTTGATCGCCGATGCGCCGGAAGAAGACCCGCGCCTGCGTCCGCGCCACCTCGACAGCAGCGCGCTGGATACGCCGTCGCTGGCGCTGGCCAATGCGGCGCGCGAAACGCTGCGCATGGGCGACGTGGTGGAGCATATGCTGATCCTGCAGCACGAAGTGCTGCATGGCAAACTGGGGCAGGACAAAGAGGTGCGCCGGCTGGATGACGATGTCGACGTGCTGTACACCGCGATAAAACTCTACCTGGCGCAAATTCAGAAAGAGGATCTGGGCGAGGAAGACTCGCGCCGCTGGGCGGAGATTATCGAGATGGCGCTGAACCTGGAGCAGGCCGGGGACATCATCGAACGGATGACGGGCGATGTCGCGGCCAAGTCCCACGCGGCGCGGCGTGGGTTCTCGCCGGAGGGGCTGGCGGAGCTGGACGCGCTGCATGAGCGGCTGGTGGCCAACCTGCGCCTGAGCCTGTCGGTGTTCCTGTCGGCGGATCTCACCAGCGCCAAACGCCTGCGCCGTTCCAAACACCGCTTCCGCATTCTGGACCGGCGTTATGCTCACGCGCACGTCGATCGTCTGCACCAACAGAACGTGCAGAGTATTGAGACCAGTTCGTTGCATCTGGGGTTGCTGGGGGATATGAAGCGTCTGAACTCACTGTTCTGCGCGGTGGCGTACAACGTGCTGGATCAGGATGAGCGTGATGATGAGCGCGACTGGGAGGATACGCCGAGAACGCTGTAGCGGCAAAAAAACGGGGCGCACTGGCGCCCCTGCTTGTTATCAACGTGATGCCGGCGTTTGCGCCGGCATTATTTTTTCGCCGGCTTAATCGGCCGCCCGGACCAATAACCCGCCAGCAGCGAGCCGGAGAGGTTGTGCCATACCGAGAACAGCGCGCCCGGCAGGGCGGCCAGCGGCGTAAAGTAGATTTTGCCCAGCGTCGCCGCCAGCCCTGAGTTCTGCATGCCGACCTCAATCGCCAGCGTGCGGCAGGTGGACTCGTCAAAGCCGAACAGTTTGCCGCCCCAGTAGCCGCTCAGCAGGCCGATGGCGTTATGCAGAATCACCGCGATAATCACCACCAGACCGACGGAGGCGATATGGCTTTGGCTGCCGGCCACCACGGCGCTGATGATCGCCAGAATACACACCATCGACAGCGGCGGCAGCAGCGGCTCAAGCCGTTTGACCGCTTTGCCGAACAGATGATGGACAATCAGGCCGAGGCCGATCGGGATCACCACGATCTGCAGAATGCTCAGCAGCATGCCGACGATATCGACGCTGATGTCGGCGTCGACGTACAGGCGCGTCAGCAGCGGCGTGGCGAACACGCCAACCAGGGTGGAAACGGCGGAGATGGTTACCGACAGCGCCACGTCCCCCTTGGCCAGATAGATCATCACGTTGGAGGCGGTGCCGCTGGCGACGCTGCCGACCAGCACCATCCCGGCGGACAGGTCCGGCGGCATATGAAACAGCATCGCCAACAGCCAGGCCGCCAGCGGCATAATCAGATAGTGCAGAAAGATGCCGGCCGCCACCGGGCCGGGGCGTGCCAGCACGCGTTTAAAATCGTCCAGCCGCAGCGTGACGCCCATGGCGAACATAATCAGCATCAGCAACGGGCTGACGTAAGGACTGATGCCGGTAAAGGTGGCGGGCGTGTAGTAGGCGGCGACGGAGAGCAGCACCGCCCACAGCGGGAATAATCGGGTGAAGGTTGCCAACATGATTCGGGTTTTCCTTGGGCCAAATAACGCGGATGGTTGTTGTGTTGTGTTGTGTTGTGTTGTGTTGTGTTGTGTTGTGTTGTGTTGTGTTGTGTTGTGTTGTGTTTTTTTTAGTCAGAATGCGGCAGGCAGGGTTATCAGGCGGTGGGCGCAGCCTGCCGCGCCCACCGCCTGTCAGTATGGCTTATTCGAACAGATTATGGTGCAGGGTGCGTACCACCTGCTCGGCATCGCTGCCCGGCACCAGGAAGCACAGGTTGTAGTTGCTGGCGCCGTAGCAAATCATGCGGATATTGAACGGATCCATCACGCCGAACACCTCTTTGCCGACGCCGCAGGCGCGCGACAGCTTATTGCCGATCAGCGCGATCAGAGCCAGGTCTTCTTCCACTTCCACCCGGCACAGCGAGGAGAGTTCGGTCAGCAGCGCGGTGGTCAGCAGGCTGCTGCCGCTGGAGGTGGAGCCGGTGGTGTCCATGGTCAGCGCGATGCTGACTTCAGAGGTGGTGATCAGATCCACCGAGATATTGTGGCGTGCCAGAATGCTGAACACTTCCGCCAGGAAGCCGCGGGCGTGCAGCATATTCAGGCTGTGCAGCGTCAGCAGCGTTTGTTTGCGGCGCAGCGCCAGCGCGCGGAACAGCGGTGGGTTTTCGGTGGTGTTGCACACCAGCGTGCCGCCGGCGGCCGGATCCTTGCTGGAGCCGACAAATACCGGAATATCGCTGCGCACCGCCGGCAGCAGGGTGGCCGGATGCAGCACTTTGGCGCCGAAGGTGGCCATCTCCGCCGCCTCTTCAAAGGCGATTTTATCGATACGTTTGGCGGCCGGCACCACGCGCGGGTCGGTGGTGTAAATGCCGGGTACGTCGGTCCAGATATCCACCCGGCTGAGGTTCAGCGCTTCGCCCAGCAGCGCGGCGGTATAGTCGCTGCCGCCGCGGCCCAGCGTGGTGGTGCGGCCTTTCGCTTCGCTGCCGATAAAGCCCTGGGTGACCACCAGCGACGTTTGCAGGCGCGGCTGCAGCAGTGTCTGCGCCAGCTCTTTCAGCACCGCGCCGTCCGGCGTCGCCCGGCCGAAGTGGTCATCGGTATGCATCACCTTGCGCACGTCGAACCATTCGGCCTGCGCCTGGCGCTGGCGCAGAATCTCTACAAACAGCAGGGTGGACATCAGTTCGCCGTGGCTGACCAGCTCATCGGTCAGTGCGCTGGAGGTGGCCAGCGCGGCCGCGTCCGACAGCATGGCGATATTTTCCAGCATGCGGTCGATCTCCTCGCGGACGACGGCGGGGTTGTCCAGGCGATCGAGAATGGCGTATTGGATACGGCGGATTTCGTCGAGCTGATAGCTGCGCTGCTCGCTTTCGCTGCCGGCGGCCAGCGCCACCAGCAGATTGGTGACGCCCGCGGAGGCGGAAAGCACCACCAGTCGTACGTCAGGATTACCCAGAACCACGTCGGCGCTGCGGTTCATGGCCTCAAAATCGGCGACGCTGGTGCCGCCGAACTTGGCCACCACGGGGGAAGATTGGGGTGCTGCTTGATTCATGTAAAAAAACCTCGTGTCAGGGATATCGTATCTGACGACTCTATCGCTAATAAGCCTTGGCACGGGGGAGAGCGGTAAACAGGGAGCAGACGTAGGGGTTGCTACGATACACCCAGAAGCGCCCCACCTTGCCGACCGTCCGCCATGGACAGTCCTGGTGACAACCCAGGGGATTCAGCCCCTGTAGCCGACACGCCGCTTAGCCGAATGGGCGGCGTACCTCGGCGTCGCTCCCCCTCCAGTGCCGTCATGGGATAACGGCTCCTCCGACACTGTACCTGGGCGACGCGCCTCTTCTGGCTTGCGCACGGGTGCGCAAGTAGGCTGATAGGAATAGCCGGTTTAACCGCTGCTGTCAACGGCCGGGCGTTGAGGGTTTTTCATCTTGCACCAGCGCAATCAGCGTGCAGGGCATAGTTGGCGTTGAACCCGCGCCGATCGGTTGCAAACTGCCGTCTTCTCGCTGATAAAAAAGCGGGATGACGCCGCGGTTTTTCTCCAGATATTCCGGCCAGCCAAAGTTGTCGTTGAGGCGGGTCACCTTGATGACGGCGCCTTTGGCGATCAGGCTGCTCAGGCGGGCGTAGGTCGCCTCGTGATTGAACAGGATCTCATGGCGGCGGAAGCGGGAACTTTCCGTGCTGTTGGCGCGTCCCTTCAGCGGCGCGCCGGAGCGGATGGCGAACACGTGATCGTCGCCGAAAATATGGCCGAAGTGGTACACCGCCAGCGCGTTTTGGTGGCGGTTGGGCGACAACGCCAGCACCTGGGCGGTGTCGCTCAGATCGAGGGTGTTGTCGGCGTGTTCCGAGTAGGCATGGCCGTAATAGGCGGGAATGCCCTCCATCCGCGCCTGGCGGTAATACTCCCAGCTACTGTCGGTGACCATCACCGGCACGTTCATTTTCATCAGCGCCTGCGCCAGCGTGCGCGCCACGCCGTTGGCGCCGACGATCAGCACGCCGCGCGGTTTCTGCTGCTGTACCCGCAGCCAGCGGGCGATAATGCCGCTGGTCAGGCTTTGCAGCACCACGGTGCCGATAATAATAGCGAACACCACCGTCACCAGCCGGTCTGCGCCAGCATAACCGTTGCGCTGCAGGGTCAGGGCAAACAGCGAACTGACCGCCGCCGCCACGATGCCGCGCGGCGCGATCCAGCACAGCAGCAGGCGGTCGCGCCAGTGCAGGCTGGAGCGCCAGGTTGACAGCGCAATGCACAGCGGGCGGGCGATAAACTGCACCACCAGCAGCAAAACCAACAGCGGCCAGCCCATCTGCCACAGCGCGTTGATATCCAGCCGGGCGGCCAGAATAATAAACAGCGCCGAAATCAGAATCGCCGACAGCTCTTCCTTAAAGGCCAGAATATCGCTGGTGTCCACGTCGCGCATATTGGCCAGCCAAATGCCCATCACCGTCACGGTCAGCAGGCCGGATTCGTCAGCCAGCGCGTTGGACAGGCCAAAGGCGGTGAGCATAATCGCCAGCACCGCCAGGTTCTGCAGATAGCGCGGCAGCCAGACGCGGCGCAGCGCAATGCCCAGCAGGTAGCCGAACAGCGCGCCGGCAATCAGCCCGACGGCGGCGGTGACGCCGAGCGTCCAGAACAGATGGGTATAGGATTCGGCGTTCTGCTGCAGCACGATAAATTCAAACACCAGCAGGGTGAAGATGGCGCCGACCGGATCGATCACAATCCCTTCCCAGCGCAGCACCTGGTTAATCCTGGCGTTCGGCCGCACCACGCGCATCAGCGGGGCGATCACCGTCGGGCCGGTAACCACCGTCACCGCGCCGATCAGCGCTGCCAGTTCCGGCGGAAAGTCCAGCAGCCACCAGCAGGCGACGCCGATGGTCATAAAGGTCGCCAACATGCCGACGGTGACCAGATTGCGCACCACGCCGCCCAGCCCGCGGATCTCCTCCACCCGCAGCGTCAGCGCGCCTTCAAACAGGATGATCGCCACCGACAGCGACACCAGCGGAAACAGCAGATCGCCGAATAGCCCGTCCGGCTGCACCAGATGCACCACCGGGCCTAAAATAATGCCGAACAGCAACAGCGGCAGTATTGCCGGCAGGCGTAATAACCAGGCGAGCCACTGCGCCAGCAGCGAGCTTAAGCCGATAACCACCAACATCAACGGGGCGGAGAGTTCCATGAGAGCGATCCCTTTCAACAACGATATGGTCAACAATGACACAATTTGATGACAACCAGATCGGCCTGATAACAGGCCGTTAGCTCAATTATAGGGAAAAAGCTGAAACGATGCGGCTACGCATTGACAGTTAGCGCCTATCGCAAGAAAAGAGATCATAATCACGCTCTAACAGGCTACAATCGGACAATTACGTCATATTCATTCTCAAGCATAAGAGCGTTGCTATGAAAAATATCAATCCTAGTCAAACCGCTGCTTGGCAAGCCCTGCAGCAACATTTTGAACAAATGAAAGACGTACAGATCGGCGATCTGTTTGCCCAGGATAGCGAGCGTTTCTCCAAGTTCTCCGCCACCTTCGACGACCAGATGCTGGTGGATTACTCCAAAAACCGCATTACCGCGGAGACGCTGACCAAGCTGCAGGCGCTGGCGCAAGAGACGGATTTGCAGGGCGCGATCAAAGCCATGTTCTCCGGCGAAAAAATCAACCGCACCGAAGACCGCGCGGTGCTGCACGTGGCGCTGCGCAACCGCAGCAACACGCCGATTATCGTTGACGGCAAAGACGTGATGCCGGAAGTGAACGCGGTGCTGGCGAAGATGAAGCAGTTCTGCGAACGCGTGATCGGCGGCGCGTGGACCGGCTATACCGGTAAAGCGATCACCGACGTGGTCAACATCGGTATCGGCGGCTCCGACCTGGGCCCTTACATGGTGACCGAGGCGCTGCGCCCGTATAAAAACCACCTGAACATGCACTTTGTCTCCAACGTTGACGGCACCCATATCGCCGAAACGCTGAAGCCGCTGAACCCGGAAACGACCCTGTTCCTGGTGGCCTCCAAAACCTTCACCACTCAGGAAACCATGACCAACGCCCACAGCGCGCGCGATTGGTTCCTGCAGACGGCGGGCGATCGGCAGCACGTGGCCAAACACTTCGCCGCGCTGTCGACCAACGCCAAAGCGGTCGGCGAGTTCGGCATCGACACCGACAACATGTTCGAATTCTGGGACTGGGTCGGCGGCCGTTATTCCCTGTGGTCCGCCATCGGCCTGTCGATTGCGCTGTCCATCGGCTTTGACAACTTCGAACAGCTGCTGAGCGGCGCGCATGCGATGGATAAACACTTCGCGCAGACGCCGGCGGAGCAGAACCTGCCGGTACTGCTGGCGCTGATCGGCATCTGGTACAACAACTTCTTCGGCGCTGAAACCGAAGCCATTCTGCCGTATGACCAGTATATGCACCGTTTTGCCGCGTACTTCCAGCAGGGCAATATGGAATCCAACGGCAAGTATGTCGATCGCAACGGCAATCCGGTGGACTACCAGACCGGCCCAATCATCTGGGGCGAGCCGGGCACCAACGGTCAGCATGCGTTCTACCAGCTGATTCACCAGGGCACCAAACTGGTTCCTTGCGACTTTATCGCGCCGGCGGTCAGCCATAACCCGCTGAGCGACCATCACGCCAAGCTGCTGTCCAACTTCTTCGCCCAGACCGAAGCGCTGGCGTTCGGCAAATCGCTGGAGACCGTTGAGGCGGAATTTGCCGCGCAGGGCAAAAAGCCGGAAGAGGTGCAGCATGTGGCGCCGTTCAAAGTGTTCGAGGGCAACCGTCCGACCAACTCCATCCTGCTGCGTGAGATCACGCCGTTCAGCCTGGGCAGCCTGATTGCGCTGTATGAGCACAAGATCTTCACCCAGGGCGCGATCCTGAATATCTTCACCTTCGACCAATGGGGCGTGGAGCTGGGCAAACAGCTGGCTAACCGCATCCTGCCGGAACTGGCGGGCGGTGAGCAGATCGGCAGCCACGACAGCTCCACCAACGGCCTGATCAACCGCTTTAAAGCGTGGCGCTAAGGCTTGAACCGCGTCCGTGAATAACAAAAAACCCGCCGCGGCGGGTTTTTTTATTGCCGGTTGGCTGCCGGAGTTCAGCGGGACAGGAAGTCGATCACCATGCGGCCTTTGATCTTGCCCTGTTCCATTTCCTGGAAAATGGCGTTGATATCCTCCACCGGACGTTTGGTAACGGTGGGCACCACCTTGCCTTCGGCGGCGAACTGAAACGCCTCTTTTAAATCTTCACGGGTGCCGACCAGCGAACCGACCACCTGAATGCCGTCCAGCACCAGCCGCGGGATATTCAGGCTCATCGACTCCGGCGGCAGGCCGACGGCAACGATGCGGCCACCGGCGCGCATGGCGTCCACCGCCGAGTTGAATGCCGCCTTGGCTACCGCAGTCACTACCGCGGCGTGCGCGCCCTGGACTTTATCCTGGATAATCTGCGCCGCGTCTTCCGTACGGGAGTTAATCACCAAATCGGCGCCCATTTCGCTGGCGAATTTCAGCTGTGCGTCATTGACGTCGATGGCGATCACCTTGGCGTTAAAGACGTTTTTCGCATACTGCAGCGCCAGGTTGCCGAGGCCGCCCAGGCCGTAAATGGCAATCCACTGGCCGGGGGCAATGCCCGATATTTTCACCGCCTTGTAGGTGGTGACGCCGGCGCAGGTGATGCTGCTGGCGGCCGCCGAATCCAGCCCGTCCGGCACTTTTACCGCGTAGTCGGCCACCACGATGCACTCTTCAGCCATCCCGCCGTCCACGCTGTAGCCGGCGTTCTTCACCTCGCGGCACAGGGTTTCGTTGCCGCTGTTACAGTATTCGCAGTGTCCGCAGCCCTGGTAGAACCAGGCGACGCTGGCGCGGTCGCCAACTTTCAGCGAGCTGACGCCGGGGCCGATCGCCTTCACCACGCCGATGCCTTCATGGCCGAGGATGACGCCGGTCTTATCACCGAAATCACCGTTTTTGACGTGCAGATCGGTATGGCAGACGCCGCAGCACTCCATACTGAGCAGCGCTTCGCCGTGTTCCAGCGGGCGCAGCTGTTTATCCACGATGCCGACCGAGTGATCCTGATTAACAACTGCAGCTTTCATTATGAGTCTCCTGAACGATCGCAAACTTAAAAGATAGCGCAGAATCGGCGTGGCGATGGGGGGCTGGGCAAAAGAAAGCGGGGCAAAGAAAAATGCCGGTCGGTGAGGCACCGGCCGGCATGGTAACGAGGATAGGATCAGCGATTACAGATTGATTGGCACTTCCAGGCTGATGCCGGCGCCAACGTCGTCTGCGGTGCTGTTGTTGTTATCGGTGTACCACAGGCTGGTATCGAATTTCACCTGCGAATCGAAGTCGTAGCCCCAACCCAGTTGAATGCCTTTCAGCGTATCCGAGCGCGGGAAGGCCTGGTTGATCGCCATATTACGTGGGTTCACCTTGGCGTATACCATCCGGGTGCTCCAGCGCTGACCGTCGTCCAGCACCAGCTCTACCCGACCGGACAGCATCTGGCCGTCGCCGCCCATCGCGTGGCCCAGCGGGTAACCCTGCTGGTAGTAACCGCCTTTATAGGTGTAGTGATTATACACATAGCCTTCACGATCGCGGTCTGCGCGGGTATCAGCGCCTTCGATATACCAGTTGATGGTGTTCGGGCCCCACTCAGGGTGGCCTTCCAGGCCCAGCAGGTAGGTATTTTTCGACGGCAGCAGGCCAGCTTCATCTTCACCGATCAACTGACCGTACAGGCTGACCGGCAGGCCGATCAACGGCTGCATCTTCAGCTTGAAGTCAAAGCCCGCCAGCTGGTTGCCCGGATCGTTACCCTGGCCGGAGTCATCGTTATCCTTGCCGGTAAAGCCGTCCCAGAACGAGCTCCAGGACTCCGGACGCCCTTGGCCGCCCCATTGCATGATGCGGGATGCGCCCAGTTCGATAAAGTCGGTCGGCATCATGGTGAAACGGCCGCCAATCAGCTTGGTGTGCGGTATGGAGGTATATTGGGAGAGCTGGCCGGCGGTAATCTGGTACTGCCAGCGGCCGATCCAGGAGAGCCATGGGGTTTCAAACGGCGACTGGTCGGCGCGCTGCATCATAAAGCCGGTAACCGGACGCGCGGCGTCAGAGCGGATCAGGCTGCCATCATAGCCCGGGCCCCACCACTGAGAGACTTCACCGAAGGAGATCCACTGGTTCCAGACTTTTAGCGCGCCGTAGGAACCTTGCATATTAAACTTGGAACCGTCGCTGACGCGCTGGTCGCCTTCCACTGAACCTTGCAGGCGCACATCCCAGTATTCGCCGCTGCCGCCGACGCCGACGGTCAGACGATCGTCAGCATACTCATTTTGGCCGAAGCCTTGCGGGGTGCCGGGTTTATCGGTGGAGGCATAGCCGCTGATGCGGATATTGGATTTCAGTTCGCCAACGCGGCGCTGAACGCGGTCAATCACGTTCTTTTCGGTATTGGTGACCGGTTTAGCCTGCGACAGTACGGAGTTAATCTCTTCCTGGCTGAGCGGCCAGGTGGACAGACTGACGTTGATCACGCCGCGATCGGACAGCCAGGCCAGATCGTTGCGCAGATCGTTATCAGGAGTGACCAGACCGCTGGCGTGGCTGGTCAAGGCACAGGTAAACAAGCCTGCGGCGACCAGTCCATTGAGTTTAGCGCGCATAAAAATTTCCTTTCCTGAGTCAGGGAATTGTAGATTTTATGTAAAGTTCTGTGCCCCATAATAGATGACATTTCAATTTGCTACAAATATATCCAATGATGAATGCTTTCTATAAGTTATTGTTATTATGGTGATTATATTGTGTGGTAGCGTTAGCGTGATTTTTAAGATAATACCTATAGTTAGGTGCAGTTCATTCTTTTGAGGTTCGGATTGGAGAGAAACATGGCAAAGACGTCGCGGTCGATAGCAATTGCTAAAGGCTTACAGCGGGTACTGAACGTCGGGCTGCTGCTGCTGGCGGCGATCCTGGTGGTATTCCTGGTGAAGGAAACCATCCATCTGGCGAAGGTGTTATTTATCAATAACGAGGAGTCTTCATCGTATCTGCTGATTGAAGGCATCGTGATCTACTTCCTGTACTTTGAGTTTATTGCTTTGATTGTTAAGTACTTTGAGTCGGGTTACCACTTTCCGCTGCGCTACTTTATCTATATCGGCATTACCGCGATTATCCGGCTGATCATCGTCGATCATAAGAATCCCTTTGATACGCTGATTTACGCCGGGGCGATCATGCTGCTGGTGGCGACGCTGTATCTGGCCAATACCGATCGGCTCAAGCGCGAATAGTGGCCTAAAAAAGGCGTCCCGCCCGGGACGCCAAAGACACAGGCACAGTGTGAAACCCCTCGTGATTTTCTTACATTACCCTTTAACCCCGCCGGCGGTCAGGCCGCCCACCAGCCAGCGCTGCGCCAGCAGGAAGACGGCGGTAATCGGAATGGCCGACAGCACCGCCGCGGCGGCGAAGTCTCCCCACAGATAGTTCTGCGGATTCAGGTATTGCTGCATCCCCACCGCCAGCGTGTAACTGTTCACGTCGCGTAACAACAGTGAGGCGACCGGCACCTCGGTGATGGCGGCGATAAACGACAGAATAAATACCACCGCCAGGATCGGCACCGACAGCGGCAGCAGCACCAGGCGGAAGGCCTGCCACGGCGTGGCGCCGTCCAGCGCCGCCGCTTCCTCCAGCGAATTGTCGATGGTTTCGAAGTAGCCCTTGATGGTCCAGACGTGCAGGGCAATGCCGCCCATATAGGCGAAAATCACCCCGCCGTGGGTATTGAGGCCGATAAACGGCAGGTATTGGCCCAGACGATCAAACAGCGCGTACAGGGCGACCAGCGACAGCACCGCCGGGAACATCTGAAAAATCAGCATGCTTTTCAGCAGGGCGCTTTTACCGCGAAAGCGCAGGCGCGCAAAGGCATAGGCGCAGGTGGTCGACAGCGTGACGATGCCGATGGCGGTGATCGCCGCTACCTTCACCGAATTCCACAGCCACAGCAGCACCGGGAAGGGCGGCGGCGTTACGCTGCCGTCGGCGTGGGTAACGCTCAGGCCCAGCGCCAGCCGCCAGTGGTCGAAGGAGACCTGATCCGGGATCAGACTGCCGGTGGCGAAGTTGCCGGCGCGCAGCGAAATCGCCACCACCATCAGCAGCGGAAACATGATCAGGGCGATAAAGCTCAGCATTGCCAGATGGGTCAGCCACAGACGCAGGCGCTGGGATTTTGGTTGGACCATAGCCATGGGTGTTCTCCCTAATCAAAGTTCATTTTGCTGGCTTTCAGATTCAGAATCGCCAGCGCGCCGACCAGCAGGAAAATCAGCGTGGCGATGGCGGCCGCCAGCCCGAAGTCCTGTCCGCCGCCGCCCTCAAAGGCGATGCGGTAGGTGTAGCTGACCAGCAGATCGGTATAGCCTGCCGGCGTGGTGGTGCCGATCATATCTGGACCGCCGTTGGTCAGCAGTTGGATCAGCACGAAGTTATTAAAGTTAAAGGCAAAACTGGCGATCATCAGCGGCGTCAGCGGCTTGATCAGCAGCGGGAAAGTGATGCGGAAGAAGTTCTGCAGGGGCCCGGCGCCGTCGAGGGCCGAGGCTTCATACAGATCCTCCGGGATCGCTTTGAGCAGGCCCATGCACAGGATCATCATGTAGGGGTAGCCCAGCCAGGTATTGACGATCAGGATCATGCTCTTGGCGGTCAGCGGATCGCTGAACCAGGCCGGCTTAATGCCGAACAGCGCGCTGAGCATCATATTGATTTCGCCGAAGCTTTGGTTGAACAGCCCTTTGAAGATCAGGATGGAAATAAACGACGGCACGGCGTAGGGCAGGATCAGCAGTACGCGGTAGGCGGCTTTGCCCTTCAGCGCTTCCCACTGCACCACGCAGGCCAGCACCATGCCTACCGCGACGGTCAGCACCACCGACAGCAGTGAAAACACCAGCGTCCAGATAAAGATCGAAATAAACGGCTGCTTGATGCCCTCATCCTGCGCCACCCGCAGGAAGTTCTTCCAGCCGCTGACGACGGTATAGCCAGGGCTGAGGGTTTCCTGTCCCCACTGCCCGTCGGCATTCACCGCCTGGTAGAAGCCGGTGTCGTCGTTTGGCCGGTACTGCACCTGAGTCTGGTTATTGGTCAGCGTTTTGCCGTCGTCGGCCAGCGTGTACAGCGGGCCGGTGCCGGAGAACTGGCGCAGCGAGCTCATCCGCAGCACGCCGCCGTCCGGCAGTTGGGCAGACAGTTGACCCAACGCCTGACGGTGCTGGGTAATCACGCGCAAGGTGGCGCGTTCGCCGGCGGGCGCGGCGTCGGAGACGGTCAGCGTCACCTGCTGCGGCGCATTGGCGTTATTCAGGCTGAACGGTGTGGAAAGCAGCGATTCACCGCTGTCGGGGTGCGTCAGCAGCAGCTGCCACTGCCGATCGGCCGTCGGGTAGAGGCCGAAGGTAAAGGTCTTGCCGGTTTGCAACTGACGCTGCATCAGCACCGACTGCGCACGCTCGAAGGTGAGCTGGTTGCTGCTGCTGTAGTTGGTAAAGGCGATGGCGATGGTGCAAATCAGCGGGAACAGGACGAACAGCCCCATGCCGGCCACGCCGGGGTAGACGTAGCGCCAGGCATAAGCGCGGCGGTTGGCGAAAATATACAGGCCGGCGCTGACCAGGATCAGCGTCATGATGGCGAAAAGATATTCCCCCCGTGCATACATCAACACAATCAGATAACAGGTAACCAGACTGAACAGGCCAATCGTCAGCCATTTCAGTCCGTCATGCTGCCACCACTTCGATTTTTGGCGCGTCGGCAAGCCGGCGTGGGCGAATTGCATAGGGTGTTCCCTCTGTCTACGTAACCCGCTCCCCCCTCCCGTGCGGGAAGGGGGAGGGCCGGGCTTATTTATTGATGCGGGTCTGGGCGTCTTTCAGCGCGGCGTCCACCGTCTGGCGGCCGCTGATGGTGTTGAGTACGGCGCTGCGCATCGCATACCAGAACGCGCTCATCTGCGGAATATTCGGCATGATTTCGCCGTGTTGCGAGTTCTGCATAGTGGCAGCGATCTTTTCATCCTGCGCCAGCTGCTGCTGGAAGGACTTCAGCGCTACCGCGCCCAGCGGCTTGTCTTTGTTGACATCCGCCAGCCCTTGGTCGGTCAGCAGGTAGTTTTCCAGGAACTCGGTCGCCAGTTCTTTATTCGGGCTGGCGGCGTTAATACCGGCGGTCAGTACGCCGACGAACGCTTTCGACGGCTTGCCTTTGAAGGTTGGCAGCACTGCGACGCCGTAGTTGATTTTGCTCTGGTCGATATTGCCCCAGGCCCATGGCCCGTTGATGGTCATCGCGGTCTGCCCTTTGTTAAAGGCGGCTTCGGCGATCGAATAATCGGTGTCGGCGTTGATATGCTTATTTTTCACCAGATCGACGATAAACTGCAGGCCGGCGCGTGAACCGGCGTTATCGACGCCGACGTCTTTCACGTCGTAGCTGCCGTTGGCCTGCTTAAAGGCGTAGCCGCCGTCGGCGGCGATGATTGGCCAGGTGAAGTAGGGCTCCTGCAGGTTCCACATGATGGCACTTTTGCCTTTGGCGCGCAGCTGCTTATCCAGCGCCGGGATCTCTTCCCAGGTTTTCGGCGGCTGTTTGATCAGATCCTTGTTATAAATCAGCGACAGCGCCTCTACGGCAATCGGGTAGCCGATCAGTTTGCCGTCGTAGCGCACCGCATCCCAGGTGAACGGGAAAATCTTGTCCTGCAGCGCTTTGGACGGGTGGATCTCCGCCAGCAGGCCGGACTGCGCGTAGCCGCCGAAGCGGTCGTGCGCCCAGAAGATAATGTCCGGGCCGTCGCCGGTTGCGGCTACCTGCGGATATTTCTCTTCCAGTTTATCGGGGTGCTCGACGGTCACCTTGATGCCGGTGTCCTGCTCAAATTTTTTGCCGACCTCGGCCAGGCCGTTATAGCCTTTATCGCCGTTGATCCAGATGACCAGCTTGCCTTCTTCGATTTTGGCAAAGGCCGAGGATGAAAGCGCCAACGTCGTCAGCGCCGACAGCACCAGCGTGCGGGCGGCGGTAGTCATAGTACGAGTCATAGTCCAATCCTTCTGTGGGCACTGCGGTAAGTTGGCAAATAGTGGGCCACAACCGGCGTGCCGCTCATCCTCCTATGCTCTACGCCCCATCGCTGAGTTATGTGATCCAGTTAACACTCCGTTCCATTCTGTGGCCTTCGGCACAAAAAATGCCGGCCGTTTTTGCCAAACGGATCACAGATTTGTCTGACGTGCGTCGCCGCTCCTCCCCGCGCTGCTTTCCTCATCCTCCCGTCTCCTCCCCCATGAAAAATCCGGCTGCGGATGATTACCCGCGGCGGCGATTCGCCCACCATCGGCCCATGACTTTGATTACCCGGGAGCATCCCGCAGAGCGCGGGGTTGGACGGAGAGCGCTTCGTCCCTTTCACCCGGCACTGTAACTGCGAAAGCAGGGGAGTTACGCATGGCTAGCGTCACACTGCGCAGCGTTTATAAGGCCTTTGGCGAGGCCGTGATTTCCAGGGACGTCAACCTGACCATCGACGACGGCGAATTTGTGGTGTTTGTCGGGCCGTCGGGCTGCGGTAAATCGACGCTGCTGCGCATGATTGCCGGGCTGGAGGACATTACCTCCGGCGATCTGTTGATCGGCGAGCGGCGGATGAACGAGGTGCCGCCGTCGGAGCGCGGCATCGGCATGGTGTTTCAGTCTTACGCGCTGTATCCCCACCTGTCGGTGGCCGACAACATGTCGTTCGGCCTGAAGCTGTCCGGCGCCAGCAAAGCGCAGATTGGCCAGCGGGTAAACCAGGTATCAGAAGTGCTGCAGCTGGCGCATCTGCTGGACCGGCGGCCGAAGGCGCTGTCCGGGGGGCAGCGTCAGCGGGTGGCGATTGGCCGCACGCTGGTGGCGGAGCCGGAGGTATTCCTGCTTGATGAGCCGCTGTCCAACCTCGACGCCGCGCTGCGGGTGCAGATGCGCATTGAGATCTCCCGTCTGCACAAGCGCCTGCGGCGCACCATGATTTACGTCACCCACGATCAGGTCGAGGCGATGACGCTGGCGGACAAAATCGTGGTGCTGGATGCCGGGCGCGTGGCGCAGGTCGGCAGGCCGCTGGAGCTATATCACTACCCGGCCAACCGCTTCGTCGCCGGTTTTATCGGTTCGCCGAAGATGAATTTTCTGCCGGTGAAGGTAACGGCGGTAGAGCCGCAGCAGGTGCAGGTTGAACTGCCCAACCGGCAGTGGGTCTGGCTGCCGGTGGACGGCGAGCGGGTGGAGGTCGGCGCCAATATGTCGCTCGGCATTCGCCCGGAACACCTGCTGCCGAGCGGCGAGAGCGATGTGCAGCTCAGCGGCGAGGTACAGGTGGTGGAGCAGCTTGGCCACGAAACGCAGATTCATATCCAAATCCCGGCAATTCGTCAGAACCTGGTTTACCGCCAGAACGACGTGGTGCTGGTAGAAGAAGGCGCCACATTCGCCATCGGCTTGCCGTTACAGCGCTGCCACCTGTTCCGTGAAGACGGAACCGCCTGCCAGCGCCGCTATCGCGAGCCGGGCGTTTAAAGCGCCACGCACCCCGGCCTGTTCCGCGCGTGGTCGCTGCGGGCGCGCCGTGGGGAACGGTCTGTATAACAGGAGAATAATGATGACTACTCTGCGCAAACTTCCTCTGGCGTTGGCAGTCGCCGCCGGCGTGCTGACCACGCAGGCGATGGCGGTCGATTTTAAAGGCTATGCCCGTTCCGGCATCGGCTGGAGCGGCAGCGGCGGGGAGCAGCAATGCTTCCAGGCCACCGGCGCCGGCAGTAAATACCGTCTCGGCAACGAGTGTGAAACCTACGCCGAGCTGAAGCTGGGCCAGGAAGTGTGGAAAGACGGTGATAAAAGCTTCTACTTCGACACCAATCTGGCCTACTCGGTATCGCAGCGCAGCGACTGGGAAGACACCACGCCGGGCTTTCGTGAAGTGAACGTGCAGGGTAAAAACCTGATCGAATGGCTGCCTGGCTCCACCCTGTGGGCCGGTAAGCGTTTCTATCAGCGTCACGATGTTCATATGATCGACTTCTACTACTGGGATATCTCCGGCCCGGGCGCCGGTCTGGAAAATGTCGATCTGGGCTTTGGCAAACTGTCGATGGCGGTGACCCGCAACGGCGAATCCGGCGGCTCTTACGGCTATCTGTACAACGAGTGGGACGAGCGTCCGACGGTCAACGATGTGTTTGACGTGCGGCTGGCCGGGCTGGAAACCAACCCCGGCGGTACGCTGGAGTTAGGGGTGGACTACGGCCGCGCCAACGTGCAGGACGGTTACCACCTGGCGGACGGCGCGTCGAAGGACGGCTGGATGTTTACCGCCGAGCATACCCAGAGCATCCTGAACGGCTACAACAAGTTCGTCATGCAGTACGCGTCGGACGCCATGAGCTCGCAGAACAACGGCCGCAACGAAGGCTCCTCGGTCAACAATAACGGCAATATGTTCCGCGTGCTGGATCACGGCGCCATCGACTTTAATGACAAGTGGGCGCTGATGTATGTGGCGATGTATCAGGATGTCGACCGCGATAATGACAACGGCAGCACCTGGTACACCGTGGGCGTACGCCCGATGTACAAATGGACGCCGATTATGAGCACCCTGCTGGAAGCGGGCTACGACAACGTGAAATCCCAGCGCACCGGTGACCGCAACAGCCAGTACAAAATCACCCTGGCGCAGCAGTGGCAGGCAGGCGACAGCATCTGGTCGCGTCCGGCGATCCGTCTGTTCGCCACCTACGCCAAGTGGGATGAAAAATGGGGCTACGCCACCGACGATTCCGGCGCGGCCTACGCTTCCGGCACCGCCTACCGCGACAGCAGCGCGCACACCTTCAGCCGTGGCGACGATGATGAAGTCACCTTCGGCGCGCAGATGGAAATCTGGTGGTAACGACCGCACGCAGGGAAGGGGCCGGTGCCTCTTTCCCTCTCTGATTACCGGCGGCGCGGCGCTTGCCTGCCGACCGCCGGAAGGTATGGGGATATAACAATGAACAAAACTCTGTTGTCGTTTTATCTGTCCGCTGCGCTGGCCGTCAGCCTGTCGCCGGCCGCCAATGCCGCGACGCCAGCCGATGTCGCCGTTGCGCCGGCCATCAGCGCCGCCGCGCTGCAAAACCTGCCCTGGCAGCCGCTGGTGCCGCCGGTGAAACAGGACGTGACGCTGAACGACGCCAGCCCGCAGATTCGTCAGGGCGATATTCAGGGCGCGGTAGCGGCGTATACGCTGCCGGCCGACCGTGGCTCACTGGAGATCACCCTGAGCAGCATCGCCAGGGATAATGCGCTGTATGCGCCGAGCGTACTGGTGCTGGATGAGCAGCGGCGCCCGGCGGCCTACTATCCCAGCAGCTATTTTCCGTACCAGCCGCCGGGCGTGATGTCGGCAGACCGGCTGGAGGGCACCATGAAGCTGACGCCGGCGCTGGGGCAAAAGCAGATTTACCTGCTGGTGTACACCACGCGGCAGGATCTGGCTAAAACCACACGGCTGACCAATCCGGCGAAAGCCTATGCGCGCGGCGTCGGCAACGCGGTGCCGGATATTCCCGATCCCATTGCCCGCCACGCCGGCGGCGGCCTGCTGAAGCTGAAGGTCAGCGCCGAGCAGGGCAGCGGCAATATCATGATCGGCATGCTGCCTGCGGCGTCGAGCACGCCGCCGGTCACGGTCGGTGCCACGGCGCAGCCGGCCAGGGCGACGGCGTCCGCACCGGCGGAACCGATGCTGAATGACACCGAAAGCTACTTCAATAACGGCATCAGACAGGCGGTGAAGGCGGGAGATATCGACAAAGCGCTGAAGCTGATGAATGAAGCGGAAAAATTGGGTTCCACCACTGCGCGTAACACCTTTATCAGCAGTGTGAAAGGCAAGGGGTAATCCCCACGCTGCCGATGCTGGCTCGATGATTGGTGCGCTATGGCGCACCTTTTTTCGTTTGGCGGCCGTGCTTTTTCCTGCCGGCGGGATACCACGAATCATTCTGCCGCTTTTAATTTTCTGCGTTACAATGGCCGCCTGTTAACCGTTTGTAGTGTCGATGATGTACGTTGTTGACGTATGTTGCCGACCGTTGGAGTAGAACAATGCCAGGCAATAGCGAATCCATTTTGCCCCCGCTGGAATGGCTCACCGAGCAGCATTCTCCCGTGCCCGCCGCGATCAATGACTGGCTGATGGAGCTGGGATCGATGACGCAGCGCTTCGAGAAACACTGTCGCTGCGTGCGGGTTGAGCCGCAGCGCGAGGGCTTTGTCAGCCGCGAGGAGCTGGGAGAAGAGGCGGAACATCTGCCGGACAGCCCGCGTTACTGGCTGCGCGAAATCGTCCTGCTGGGTGACGACCGGCCCTGGCTGCTTGGCAGAACGGTGATCCCGCTGGAAACGCTGACCGGCCCCGATCAGGCGCTGGTTGATTTGGGCACCGTGCCGCTGGGGCGTTACCTGTTCAGCAGCGATGCGCTGACCCGCGACTATATTTTGGTCGGCAGGCAGGATCGGTTGTGGGCGCGGCGTTCCCGCCTGCGGCTGGCGGGCAAACCGCTGTTGCTGACCGAACTGTTTTTACCTGACGCACCGCTGTATGAAGCGGACGGCAGCGAACCGGCCTAAGGGGGAACGAGATCTTGGAAGGAAGCATTAGCCAAAGTAAATGGCGGGCCTATTGCCACCTGATGCGCATTGATAAACCGATCGGCACGCTGCTGCTGCTGTGGCCGACGCTGTGGGCGCTGTGGCTGGCGGGCGAGGGCGTACCGTCGTTCCCCATTTTGCTGGTATTTGTACTGGGCGTATTTTTAATGCGCGCGGCGGGCTGCGTGGTGAATGATTTTGCCGATCGCGCCTTTGACGGACACGTGAAACGCACTGCCAACCGTCCGCTGCCCAGCGGCCGGGTTACGGAGAAAGAAGCGAAAATTTTGTTTGTGGTGCTGGTGCTGATCTCCTTCGCGCTGGTGCTGACGCTCAATACCATGACTATCGCCCTGTCGCTGGCCGGGTTGGCGCTGGCGTGGATCTATCCGTTTATGAAGCGGGTGACCAATCTGCCGCAGCTGGTGCTGGGCGCAGCCTTCGGCTGGGGCATCCCGATGGCCTATGCTGCGGTGAGCGAATCGCTGCCGCTGAGCTGCTGGCTGTTGCTGCTGGCGAATATCTGCTGGACGGTGGCTTACGATACGCTGTACGCGATGGTGGACCGCGACGACGATCTGAAGATCGGCGTGAAATCCACCGCGGTGCTGTTCGGCCGTTTCGACAAACTGATTGTCGGCCTGCTGCAGTTCGCTACGCTGCTGCTGCTGTTGTGGATTGGTTACCTGTCGCAGCTGGGCGGAGCGTTTTACTGGTCGCTGCTGCTGGCGGGCGCGCTGTTTATTCATCAGCAACAGCAGATCGCCGGCCGCGACCGTGACGCCTGTTTCCGCGCTTTCCTGCACAACAACTACGTCGGGCTGGTGGTGTTTATCGGCGTGGTGCTGAGCTTTATCTGACGATACTGACGCCATGCGCTGATAAAAAAAGGCACCCGATTGATGGGTGCCTTTTTCGTTATGGCCGCGTCGGTTTATTCGGCGCTCTTGGCGTCCGTTTCGGCCGGCAGCGCTTCAGGTTCCGGCGGCGTGCTGACGCTTTCAATCGTCAGTTTGATCTCCGGGGTGATCAGGTCGCTCAGCATGGTGTAAACCTCCATGGTGTGCTCACGGATCGCATCGCCGATATCGTTGATGTAGCCTTCTTCGCGCAGCGTCGCCACCAGGGTGGAGAACACCGCCTTATCGAAGAACTCCGGCGCGTTGATGCCGTGCAGCACCGATAGACGCTGAGCCATAATGCGGCTCTCTTTTTCCAGCGCGCCGCGGTTGATGCTCGGGTTGGCGCTGAGGATCGACATGGTGATGGCGTAGCGCTGCAGCGTTTCACGCACGCCGGCCGCCAGCAGCTGCAGCGGACGGATGCGCGCGGCGTTGAGCGACAGCTCGTCGCCGTTGACGCAAATCAGCGACTGACGCGCCATTTCGTCGGTCAGCGTTTGCAGCACTTCCGGCAGCTGTTCCTTATCGTAATGCAGGAACAGTTCGGCCTTCAGCATCGGATAAATCAGGCCGATCTGGCGCAGCAGTTCGGCGCGCGAGACGTGGCGGTGATGCATCACAATGCTGGCGATCAGCGACGGCAGCACCAGCAGGTGGTGAATATTATTACGGTAATAGGTCATCAACACCGCCTGCTCACGCGGCAGGATGATGATATCGCCGATATTGTCCTGCTCCACCTCGAACTTGTTCATGTTGAGCGCGTGGTCCAGCAGCTCGGCCGGCGAATGGTCCGGCACCGTCACGTCGTCGGCGTACGGCGCATTGCGCATCAGCTGCAGATAGCAGTCCAACTGCTCGATCAGCTGTTCACGGGTCAGTGAACGCTGGCGCGAGGCCAGCAGCGCGGTCGAACACAGGTTCATGGCGTTGGCGGCGGCGGCGTTGTTGATACGCACCATGATTTTCGCCGCCAGATCGTTCACCGTCGGCGTCAGCCAGCTCGGGCGCTGCGCTTCGATCGGGTCGATGGAGTCGCGCCACTGCGGCACGTTCTGGTTCAGGTAGGGGGTCAGCGGCAGCGGTTCGCCGAAGTTGACGTAGCCCTGGCCCAGATTGCGCAGCTTACGCAGGCCGCGCAGCATCTGCAGCAGGCTCTCTTTCTCTTTGGTTGCGCCGCGCAGCTCCTTGGCGTAGGTGCCCACTTCCATCACGTGCTCGTAGCCGATGTAGATCGGCACCAGGGTGATCGGCCGGGTGCCGCCGCGCAGCATCGCCTGAATGGTCATCGACAGGGTGCCGGTCTTCGGCTCCAGCAGACGGCCGGTGCGGGAACGGCCGCCTTCGACGAAGTATTCCACCGAGTAGCCGCGGGTAAACAGCTCGCCGAGGTATTCGCGGAACACCGTCGAATAGAGCTTGTTGCCTTTGAAGGTGCGGCGGATAAAGAACGCCCCCAGCCGGCGGAAAATCGGCCCGGCCGGCCAGAAGTTCAGGTTGATGCCGGCGGCGATATGCGGCGGCACCAGCCCCTGGTGATACAGCACGTAGGACAGCAGCAGATAGTCCATATGGCTGCGGTGGCAGGGCACGTAGACGATTTCGTGGCCGTCCTGCGCCAGCTGACGCACGCGCTCGGCGTTGGTGACGTTGATGCCCTGATACAGCCGGTTCCAGGTCCAGCTCAGCACGCGGTCCGACAGACGTACGGTTTCATAGGAGAAGTCGGCGGCGATCTCCTCCATCAGCGCGATGGCGTTTTGCTGCGCCTTCTCGTGGGAGATCTTTTTGCTGCGCGCTTCGTCTTCCACAGCTTTTTCAATCGCCTTGGAGGCCAGCAGCTTGTTGAACAGATCCTGCCGCGCCGGCAGGCTCGGCCCTACCGCCGCCAGACGCTGACGTGAGAAGTGCATACGCGCGACGCGCGCCAGCTTCTGCGCGATAATTTTATCGGTGCCGTGTTCGGTCGCCATCTTGCGCAGTGACACGGTATTGGAGAAGCGCACGAAGCTGTCGCGGCCCAGCCATAAAATGGCGAAGAATTTCTGCACGCCGTTCAGCAGGCGCAGATGTGGGGTGCCCTGGCCTTCGCGCCCCGGAGAGCGGCCGAACATCACCGATGCCGGCAGCATCTGAATATCCAGCCCCGGGTTGTTGCGGTGCAGGTCCAGATAGTCGTGGAACAGTTTTACCGACTCTTCCTTCGGCGTGTAGTAGCGGAAGACGCGCGGGCCGTCGTGGATAAACACGTAGCTGGGCAGCACCGCGCCGTCGATCTCCAGCGGTTCGAGCGGATCGGGCAGATCCTGCGCCAGGCACTGGGCGCGCAGCGTCAGCAGATCAGCCTTGGAGTGGTAAGGTAAAACGTACAGAATCGGTCGTGAGGGATCGAGCCCCAGCTCCGTGACCGGATCCGCAGGGATAACTTTGCTTCTTACCAGCAGTTTGAGTGGTAGATTCAATAATTTATAATAAATTTTACGCCAACCTGACATAACTATGTGAAGCCTCTTGTTAGCAATGCGCCGCAAGCATACCAGAAAGCGGGTAACAGATCTGTGGTGTTAAAGAACCCCGAACCGTTAAAATTATGACTGACCTCTTGTAAAAGGCACACAGCAAAATGGCAAATCAAACAACCGGCTTGACCCGTATCATTAAAGCAGCGGGTTACTCGTATCAAGGATTAACGGCGGCCTGGCGCAATGAGGCGGCGTTTCGCCAGGAGGCGGTGGCGGTGGTTATCGCCGTGATTGTGGCGCTGTGGCTGGATATCGACGCCGTGGCGCGTATTCTGCTGATCGGCTCGGTGCTGCTGGTGCTGATCGTAGAGGTGCTCAACAGCGCTATTGAGGCGATCGTCGACCGCGTCGGCACCGACTACCATGAGCTGTCCGGCCGCGCCAAGGATATGGGATCGGCGGCGGTGTCGCTGAGTATTATCCTGGCGCTGTTCGTCTGGGTAACGCTGCTGTGGCGGCATTTCGCCTGATTTGCGAAGCGGTGCGCTAATCCCTGATTTTTATTCATTCTCCGGTTCCCAATCCGCGTTCACCTGTATATACTCACAGCAAGACTGTATAAACAAACAGGGGGCGGAATGAAAGCACTAACTACCAGGCAGCAAGAGGTCTACGATCTGATTCGCGAGCATATCTCGCAAACCGGCATGCCGCCAACGCGTGCCGAGATCGCGCTGCGTCTGGGGTTCCGCTCGCCTAATGCCGCCGAAGAGCACCTGAAGGCGCTGGCCCGCAAGGGCGTGATCGAGATCGTTTCCGGCGCCTCGCGCGGCATCCGCCTGCTGATGGAAGATGAAGACGGCCTGCCGCTGATCGGTCGTGTCGCCGCCGGCGAACCGCTGCTGGCGCAACAGCATATCGAAGGGCACTACAAGGTGGATCCGTCGCTGTTCAAGCCGAACGCGGATTTCCTGCTGCGGGTTAACGGCATGTCGATGCGTGATATCGGCATTCTGGACGGCGACCTGCTGGCGGTGCATAAAACGCAGGACGTACGCAACGGCCAGGTGGTGGTGGCGCGCATCGAAGACGAAGTGACGGTGAAGCGCTTAAAACGCAGCGGCAATCTGGTCGAGCTGCTGCCGGAAAACAGCGAGTTCACGCCGATCAAGGTTGACCTGCGCGAACAGAATTTCACCATCGAAGGTCTGGCCGTCGGCGTCATCCGCAACGGTGACTGGATCTAAAGCGCATCCCCCGCGTTTAATCGCCCCGGCCACGTCCGGGGCGATGTTATTTCTTATCTGACCCATCCTTTCTGCTACGGGAACATGTGACTATGCGCCTGCTTGCCTCCTTGACCAGCGACACGGACAAAGCCCTGTGGCGTTTGGCGCTGCCGATGATCTTCTCCAACATTACCGTGCCGCTGCTGGGGCTGGTGGATACCGCGGTGATCGGCCACCTCGACAGCCCGGTCTATCTGGGCGGCGTGGCGGTGGGGGCGATGGTCACCAGCTTCCTGTTTATGCTGCTGCTGTTTTTGCGCATGAGTACCACTGGACTGACGGCGCAGGCGCTGGGGGCGCAAAACCCGCAGGCGCTGGCGCGCGCTTTTATGCAGCCGCTGCTGCTGGCGCTGCTGGCCGGGCTGGCGATTGTGCTGCTGCGCCACCCGCTGATCGATCTCGCACTGCAGATCGTCGGCGGTGACGGCGAGGTGCTGACGCAGGCGCGCGCGTTCTTGGAGATCCGCTGGCTCAGCGCGCCGGCGGCGCTGGCGAACATGGTGCTGCTGGGCTGGCTGCTGGGCGTCCAGTACGTGCGCGCGCCGGTGATCCTGCTGATTGTCGGCAACCTGCTGAATATCGTGCTGGACCTGTGGCTGGTGATGGGGCTGGGCTGGAATGTGCAGGGTGCGGCCACGGCCACCGCGGTATCTGAATACGCCACCCTGCTGCTCGGGCTGTGGCTCAGCTGGCGCGTGATGCGCATGCGCGGCATTTCGCCGTCGATGCTGCGGCACGCCTGGCGCGGCAACGTGCGCCGTTTGCTGGCGCTCAACCGCGATATCATGCTGCGTTCCCTGCTGCTGCAGCTGTGCTTCGCTTCGCTGACCATTTTCGCCGCCCGCCTGGGCAGCGAGGTGGTGGCGGTCAACGCGGTGCTGATGAACCTGCTGACCTTTACCGCCTACGCGTTGGACGGCTTCGCCTATGCGGTTGAGGCGCACTCCGGGCACGCCTACGGCGCGCGTGACGACAGCCAGCTGCGTCTGGTCTGGCGCGCCGCCTGTCGTCAGTCCTGCCTGGTGGCGCTGGGCTTTGCGCTGGTGTACGCCTGCGCGGGGCAGCATATCGTCAATATGCTGACGTCGCTGCCGGAGCTGCGCGCACTGGCGGCCCACTATCTGCCGTGGCAGATGGTGCTGCCGCTGATTGGGGTATGGTGTTATCTGTTGGACGGCATGTTTATCGGCGCGACGCGCGGCGCAGAGATGCGCAACAGCATGGCGGTGGCGGCGGCGGGCTATGGCCTGACGCTGCTGAGTTTGCCGCTGTTGGGCAACCACGGGCTGTGGCTGGCACTGTGCGTCTTTCTGGGGCTGCGCGGCGCGGCGCTCGGTTGGATTTGGCACCGGCACCGCGTCAACGGCACCTGGTTTGCGCAGGGGAAGGCGGCTTAGCGTTATGCGCAGTAAGCCGCTTGGCGGGTTACTTCTTCTTCACCACGATGCTGTGGTCGTGATCGCAGTCATGCTGGCTGTCGCAGGCTTCCACCTCAACGCAGCCGGCGCACAGGCCGTGAGCTTCCACCACGCTGTGACGCAGCACAAAGCCGGATTCCTGCGCCAGCTTTTGCAGCGTCTCTTCCACGCCCTCCGTCGGGCGCTCGGTGACCTGGCCGCAGCGGTCGCAGATAAACAGCGCCGAGGTATGCATCGGTTCTTCGAAGTGGTGGCACAGCACGTAGCTGTTGGCCGACTCGACGCGGTGGATAAATCCCTGTTCCAGCAGAAAATCCAGCGCGCGGTATACCGTCGGCGGCTTGGCCTGCGGTTCCACGACGCGCAGCAGGTCGAGCAGATCGTAGGCGCTGATCGCACCGGGCTGCTGCGCCATCAGGCGTAACACTTCCAGCCGTTGTGGCGTCAGGCGCACATTGCGTTGCTGGCAGAGTCGTTCTGCCTGCGCGAGCAGCTTTTCCTGGTTGGTTGGGGTCATGGCGAATATCCCGGTACGTTAAAAATGCGATTTTACCATGCCTGCGGCAAATCACCGATAGCCGGTGGTTTTTCTTGTCGCTTCGACCACAAAAATAACCAATTTTCAGCAGGATAATGCCGCGCGCCGCGCCGGTTTCGCCTCGGCGACGGTTTACGTTATAATCAGCGATTACTTTTTTGTCCGCCTGATGCTGAATAGATACCGTAATGACCGATTCGTTAACACCAGAACACTCTCCGCTTGCCGACTCAAACGGCACTGAACGGCCGTTTAGCGCGAGCCGCTTTTCCATCGCGCCTATGCTCGATTGGACCGACCGTCATTGCCGTTATTTCCACCGCCTGCTGAGCAAAGAGACGCTGCTGTATACCGAAATGGTGACCACCGGCGCGATCATTCACGGCAAAGGGGATTATCTGGCGTACAGCGACGAGGAACACCCGCTGGCGCTGCAATTGGGCGGCAGCGATCCGGCGGCGCTGGCGCACTGCGCCAGACTGGCGGAACAGCGCGGCTATGATGAGATCAACCTGAACGTCGGCTGCCCGTCCGACCGGGTACAGAACGGTATGTTCGGCGCCTGCCTGATGGGGCAGGCCGCGCTGGTGGCGGACTGCGTTAAAGCGATGCGCGACGTGGTGTCGATTCCGGTAACGGTGAAAACCCGTATCGGCATTGACGATCAGGATAGCTACGCCTTCCTGTGCGATTTTATCGACACCGTCTCCGGCCGCGGCGAGTGCGAGACGTTTATCATCCATGCGCGTAAAGCCTGGTTGTCGGGCCTGAGCCCGAAAGAGAACCGCGAAGTGCCGCCGCTGGACTATCCGCGCGTTTATCAGCTCAAGCGCGACTTCCCGGCGCTGACCATCGCCATTAACGGCGGCGTCAAGTCGCTGGCCGAGGCGCAGCAGCACCTGCAGCACGTCGATGGCGTGATGATGGGACGCGAAGCCTACCAGAACCCGGGCATTCTGGCGCAGGTGGATCGCGAACTGTTTGGCTCGCAGGCGGCGGTGCGCGACAGCGTAGAGGTGGTGGAGGCGCTGTATCCGTACATCGAGCGCGAACTGGCGAACGGCACCTATCTGGGCCATATCACCCGCCATATTCTGGGCCTGTTCCAAGGGATTCCGGGGGCGCGCCAGTGGCGGCGCCACCTGAGTGAGAATGCCCATAAGGCGGGGGCCGACGTGCGCGTGGTGGAGCAGGCGCTCAGTCTGGTGCGTCAGCCGCGCAGTGAGGTGGCGTAATTCGCCGCTTATTACGCTAACTGTTGGTTATTTTCACCAGCTGCGTCGCGTCCTGCGGCGCAGCTTTCATTGCATTTCAACGGGTTGCCGATAGCATCAGGGTTGGCACGCTTCTTGTAATAACGTTGGCAGATGCCAGTTTTGCCAAGGAGCTTCCTTATCATGCTAGAAATTTTCTTTTTTATCGGCTTCGTGCTGATGCTGCTGGTCACCGGCGTTTCGCTGCTGGGTGTGTTGGCCGCGCTGCTGGTGGCCTCGGCCTTTATGCTGCTGGGCGGCCTGTTTGCGATGGTGATTAAGCTGTTGCCGTGGCTGATTCTGGCGGTGGTCGGCGTGTGGATTTATCGCTCGTTGCAAAAGCCGCAGATACGGCGCTATTGATTTTTGCTGATTTATCAGTCAGTCATGATGAAAACAACGTAATAAGTCAGAGAGGGAATGCGGCAGAGATCACACCTTAAGGGATAAAACGCCGTTGCGATGCGTTTAACGTTCTTTTTGCGTTTAGCGGCTGTTAGGATGTGCGCCATAGCAGTGAAGTGATGCTGACAATTTCATCACCGTGCGAGGCAGCCCTAATAATAATCGTGTTGCAACAGCAACCTCTGTCTCATGCGGACTCTGCTCTACCCTACAAAACGCAGTATCAGAAAGGGCTCCTGAGGGAGCCCTTTTCTGTTATCAGCCTGGAATCAGCAGGCTGGAGCCGCTGGTCTGACGGCTTTCCAACAGCTGGTGCGCGCGCTGCGCGTCGCCCAATGCGAATTTTTGCTCGTCGCTCACTTCAACCTTGATGGCGCCGCTGCCAATCAGCGCAAACAGCTCATTGCTGGCATATTCCAGTTCCGCACGGTTGGTGATGTAACCGTTAAGGGAAGGGCGGGTGACGTACAGCGAACCTTTCTGATTCAGCAGCGCCAGATCGACGCCGGTTACCGGCCCGGAGGCGTTGCCGAAGCTGACCATCAGGCCACGGCGCTTCAGGCTGTTGAGCGAAGCCTGCCAGGTGCTTTTGCCGACCGAATCATACACTACGCCGACTTTTTCGCCGTTGGTTAGTGCCGCCACGCGTTCGGCAATATCTTCCTGCTGATAGTTGATGGTAGCCCAGGCGCCGGCCTGCTGCGCCAGCGCCGCTTTTTCCGCCGAACCGACGCTGCCGATCAGCTTGGCGCCCAGCGCCTTCGCCCACTGACAGGCGATCAGCCCGACGCCGCCGGCGGCCGCGTGGAACAGGAAAGTTTCCCCCGGTTGCAGGTTATAGGTCTGCCGCAGCAGATAGTGCACGGTCAGGCCCTTGAGGAAGGAGGCCGCGCCCTGTTCAAAACTGATGTTGTCGGGCAGCAGCGCCACTTTTTCTTCCGGCACGTTGTGCACGTCGCTGTAGGCGCCCAGCGCCGCCTGCGCATACACCACACGGTCACCCGGCTTCAGCGCGCTGACGCCGGCGCCCACTTTGGTCACCACGCCGGCCGCTTCGGTGCCCAGACCGCTCGGCAGCGATGGCGGCGCGTATAAACCGCTGCGCACATAGGTATCGATGTAGTTGATACCTATGGCCCGGTTTTCAATCTGTACCTCGCCGGCGACCGGATCGAGCGGTGTAAAATCAACGTATTGCAAGACTTCCGGTCCGCCGGTGGCGGAAAACTGAATGCGCTTGGCCATGGCTCCTCCTCAGTGTGCGCTGTCGCCGTTAGATCCTAATGTTAGGACATAGCGATGGGTCATTAATGTATACCCGTCATACTGCAAGTTACAGCGGTGTCGGCTGCGCTCAGTCCCCGAATCACCGATCTGAGTCAGCGCATCGGGATTGCTTCCCTTGCCGCTTGCCTGTAACTGGAATTATTTAGGGTATATACTGCCGCGTTGTCACTTCATAACAGGTAATGCGTCCCCACTATGGCAGGAAAGAAACCCACCAACAAATCTAACGAGGCTCAGGCACCGCGCGATCGCCAAATGGAAGGGCTGAAGATGCCGCCGCATTCGCTGGAGGCGGAACAGTCCGTGTTGGGCGGTTTAATGCTGGATAACGAACGCTGGGACAACGTGGCGGAACGCGTGGTCGCCAACGACTTCTTCAGCCGTCCGCACCGCCTGATCTTTACCGAGATGCAGCGCCTGCTTGAAATGAGCAAGCCGATTGACCTTATCACCCTGTCCGAATCGCTGGAACAGCGGGGCGATCTGGATTCCGTCGGCGGCTTCGCCTATCTGGCCGAGCTGGCGAAAAACACCCCGAGCGCCGCCAACATCGGCGCCTATGCCGATATCGTGCGCGAGCGCGCGGTGGTGCGCGAGATGATCGCGGTGGCCAATGAGATCGCCGACGCCGGCTACGATCCGCAGGGGCGCACCAGCGAAGATCTACTCGATCTGGCTGAATCGCGGGTATTCCAGATTGCGGAAAACCGCGCCAGTAAGGACGAAGGGCCGAAAAGCGTCGATCAGATCCTGGAAGCCACCGTTTCCCGTATCGAATCGCTGTACCAGACGCCGCATGACGGCGTCACCGGGGTGGATACCGGCTATCAGGATCTGAATAAGAAAACCGCCGGCCTGCAGCGTTCGGATCTGATCATCGTGGCGGCGCGTCCGTCGATGGGTAAAACCACCTTTGCGATGAACCTGTGCGAAAACGCCGCAATGCTGCAGGACAAGCCGGTGCTGATCTTCAGCCTGGAGATGCCCGGCGAGCAGATCATGATGCGTATGCTGGCCTCGCTGTCGCGCGTCGATCAGACCCGTATCCGTACCGGCCAGTTGGACGATGAGGACTGGGCGCGCATTTCCAGCACCATGGGCATCCTGCTGGAGAAGCGCAATATGTATATCGACGACTCTTCCGGCCTGACGCCGACCGAGGTGCGCTCGCGCGCCCGCCGTATTTTCCGTGAAAACGACGGCCTGAGCCTGATCATGATCGACTACCTGCAGCTGATGCGCGTACCGTCGCTGTCGGACAACCGAACGTTGGAAATCGCCGAAATCTCGCGCTCGCTGAAGGCGCTGGCGAAGGAGCTGCAGGTGCCGGTGGTGGCGCTGTCGCAGCTGAACCGCTCCCTTGAGCAGCGCGCCGACAAACGCCCGGTCAACTCCGACCTGCGTGAATCCGGCTCCATCGAGCAGGATGCCGACCTTATCATGTTCATCTACCGTGATGAGGTGTATCACGAGAACAGCGATCTGAAAGGGATCGCCGAAATCATTATTGGTAAGCAGCGTAACGGCCCGATTGGCACCGTACGTCTGACCTTTAACGGCCAGTGGTCGCGCTTTGACAACTATGCCGGCCCGCAATATGACGATGAATAATTAATCCTCAGCTAAGGAACGGAAATGAAAGCGGCAACCGCTGTAATCGACCGCCGCGCTCTGCGACACAACCTGCAACAGGTACGCCGTCAGGCGCCGAACAGCCGCCTGATCGCGGTTGTGAAAGCAAACGCTTATGGACATGGCCTGCTGGAAACGGCCCACACCCTGCAAGACGCTGACAGCTACGGCGTCGCGCGCATCGGCGAAGCGCTGATGCTGCGCTCCGGCGGCATCGTCAAACCGATCCTGCTGCTGGAAGGCTTCTTCTGCGCGGACGATTTGCCCGTTCTGGCGGCAAATCATATCGAAACCGCGGTACACAGCATCGAACAGCTTGAGGCGCTGGAGCAGGCAACCCTGCCGCACCCGGTGACGGTATGGATGAAGCTGGATACCGGCATGCACCGGCTGGGCGTGCGCCCGGAGCAGGCGGAAGCGTTTTATCAGCGCCTGTGCGCCTGCCGTAACGTGGCGCAGCCGGTGAATATCATGAGCCATTTCAGCCGGGCGGATGAGCCGGAATCTGACGCGACGCTGCGGCAAATCGCCTGTTTTGAACAGTTTGCCCGCGGCAAGCCGGGGCAGCGCTCCATCGCCGCCTCCGGCGGCACGCTGCTGTGGCCGGATGCACATAACGAATGGGTGCGGCCGGGAATTATTTTGTACGGCGTCTCGCCGCTGGAAAGCGGCGACGGCAGCGCCTTCGACCTGCAGCCGGCAATGACGCTGAAATCCAGCCTGATCGCAGTGCGCGAGCATCGGGCCGGCGAGCCGGTCGGCTACGGCGGCAGTTGGGTCAGCGAGCGTGATACCCGCCTGGGCGTGGTGGCGATAGGGTACGGCGACGGCTACCCGCGCAGCGCGCCGAGCGGCACGCCGATCTGGCTGAACGGCCGCGAAGTGCCGATCGTCGGCCGGGTGTCGATGGATATGATCTCCGTCGATCTGGGGCCGAACGCCGGGGATAAAGTGGGTGATGAGGCGATACTGTGGGGCGCCGCACTGCCGGTGGAGCGCGTCGCCGCCGCGACCGGCATCAGCGCCTATGAGCTGATCACTAAACTGACCCAGCGCGTGGCGATGGAGTATATCGGCGACTGAGCCTGCCTATGCTGTCCCGCTCAGGGGAACTGAGCGGGATGGGGTCATACCATCAGCTCCACCGGGATCTCTGTCAGCGCCGTGCCGCTGATGCCGCTTTCCACCTGACGGAACACTTCCGTCATCATCGCGCCGACGTCCTGTTTCACCATCATGATATCGTCCCCCAGCATGGCGACGAACGGATCCCAGTCAAAACAGCCCATTGCCCGCCGCGGCTCGCCGCGCAGCATGCCCTGGCCGCTGAGAAAGCGAACCACGCCTTCCAGCGAAATGGTGGAGTTAACGAAAAACCCGCTCTGGGCGTCGCGGTGGCCGTGAAAATAGTTCTCCAGCGCCGCTTCCGCTTTTTCCGCCCGATAGCCGCACAGCAAAATATGCGTCTCGGGCACCGTCAGGCCGGCTTCCTGATGCGCGGCCAGAAAGCCTCGCAGGCGTTCCCGGGTATTGTGATCGCCGCCGCGGCCGCCGATAAACAGCAGCGGGGCATTTGCCGGACTGTGTTGCAGCAGCCGGCGGGTCAGCGCGCGGGCACCGTCGAAGTTGGCGGAAATCACCGACGGCGCGCGGCTGCCGGGCAGATCCAGATTCAGCGTGGGCACGCCGGCATTGGCGCAGATCTCGGCGATTCTGTCCGGATCGGTGGCGCCGGTGACGATCATGCAGTCAACCTGCCAGGAGAGCATGGTTTTGGCGGCTTCCGCCTCCAGCGCCGGATCGCGCCGGGTGCAGGTAATCACCGGGAACAGGCCGCGTTCGCGCGCCATCTCCTCGAATTTCTCGACAATCGAGCCGAAATAGCGGTTATCGTACTTCGGTACGATCATGCCGATGGTTTTGGAGCGCGCGCTGCGCAGCAGGCTGGCCTGTCGGTTGACCGCATAGCCTTGCTCCTCGGCAATCCGCGTCACCTTTTCCGCCAGGTTGGCGCTGATACGGCGTTTTTTCCAGCTGCCGTTCAGGATCGCGCTGACCGCGCTGGCGGATACGCCGCTGAGCGCAGCCAGATCGTAGATGGTGGTTTTCTTGTTTTTGCCGATCTCGCTCACAGATCCCAATCCTCTAATCACATTTCTTTTGCTGATTGCCGCCGATGATGATAATTAAGCTTCATCGATTGAGCAATGTGTTGCGCATCGTGCGCCAGATAGTCCGCCACGGTGGTATTGCGGCGGCACATCAGGGTAAATCGTTACCGGCTCAACAGTAAACATCAATATTTTCACTGTGTTAAATACGTCCTGCGCGCAGATGTCGCGCGCTCTGCGACCTGACAACGGTATAAGGATTATAAGATGAACGCTTCTGTCTTCTCTATGAATACTTCCCTGGCGGGCAAAGTCGCCGCCGTCACAGGCGCTGCGTCCGGTATCGGGCTGGAGTGCGCCAAAATCATGCTGCAGGCCGGCGCCAAAGTGGTGCTGATCGATCGCGATGCGGACAAACTGCACGAGGTGGTCGGCGAGCTGGGCGAGCAGGCGCTGCCGCTGCAGGTTGACCTGATGGACGGAGCCCAGGTGGACGGCATTCTGGCGCAGATCCTCAAACTGGCCGGCCGGCTGGACATTTTCCACGCCAACGCCGGCGCCTATATCGGCGGCGCGGTGGAAGAGGGCGACCCGGACGTGTGGGAGCGGGTGCTTAAGCTCAACACCAGCGCGGCGTTTCGCAGCGTGCGCGCCGTGCTGCCGCACCTGATCGCGCAGAAGTCCGGCGACATTATTTTTACCAGTTCCATCGCCGGCGTGGTGCCGGTGGTGTGGGAACCCATCTATACTGCTTCTAAATTCGCCGTGCAGGCGTTCGTCCACTCGACCCGCCGGCAGGTGGCGCAGCACGGCGTGCGCGTCGGCGCGGTGCTGCCCGGCCCGGTGGTGACCTCGCTGCTGGATGACTGGCCCAAAGAGAAAATGGAAGAAGCGCTGGCGAACGGCAGCCTGATGCAGCCGATTGAGGTCGCCGAGTCGGTGCTGTTTATGGTGACGCGCTCGCCGAACGTGACGGTGCGCGACCTGGTCATTCTGCCGAACAGCGTCGATCTCTGAGCCACTATTTAGCGAAAGGTAACCAGATATGAGCAGTAAAGCCAGATACCTGATTGGCGTTGACGTCGGTTCCGCCAGCGCGCGGGCGGGAGTGTTTGATGCAGACGGTAATCTGCTCGCCTCCGCCAAAAAGAACATTGCCACCTTTCACGCCAGCGGCCACCGGGTTGAACAGTCCGGCAATGATATCTGGCGCGCGGTGTGCCACTGTGTCAGGCGCGCGGTGACGCAGTCCGGCATTGAGCCGGCCGCGGTGGCGGGCATCGGCTTTGACGCCACCTGTTCGCTGGTGGTGGTCGGTGAGGAGGGCGTGCCGCTGGCGGTCAGCCCGGGTGGTGAGGCGGAGCGCAATATCATCGTCTGGATGGATCACCGCGCCGCACAACAGGCGGACGCCATCAACGCTACGGCGCATCCGGTGCTGAAATACGTCGGCGGGCGCATCTCGCCGGAAATGGAAATACCTAAGCTGCTGTGGCTGAAGCAGCATCACCCGGAAACCTTCACGCAGGCCTGGCAGTTCTTCGATCTGACGGACTATCTGACCTGGCGCTCTACCGGCGATCTGGCGCGTTCGCAGTGTACGGTCACCTGCAAGTGGAACTATCTGGCTCATGAAAACCGCTGGGATGCCGACTATTTCCATACCGTCGGCCTGCCCGAACTGGCGGAGGCGTCGTTCGGCCGCATCGGCCAGCTCATCGTGGAGCCGGGAACGCCGTGCGGGCAGGGGCTGTCGGCCCAGGCGGCCGAGGATATGGGGCTGCCGCAACATACGCCGGTGGCGGCCGGTATGATCGACGCGCACGCCGGCGGCATCGGCACGCTGGGGGTGGACGGCTCGCCGGAAGAGAAGCTGGCCTATGTGTTCGGCACCTCCTCCTGCACCATGACCTCCACCCGCACGCCGGCCTTCGTGCCGGGCGTCTGGGGGCCGTATTATGCGGCGATGGTGCCGGGCTTCTGGTTGAGCGAGGGCGGGCAGAGCGCGGCGGGCGCGGCGATTGATCGCCTGCTGGAGCTGCATCCGGCGTCGGCGCAGGTGAAGGGGCAGGCCGAGGCGGAAGGGTTGCCGCTGCCGGTTTATCTGGCGGATCTGGCGATGAACAGGTTCGATGCGCTGTCCGACGCGGTGCAGTGCGCCCGTGAGATGCACGTGGTGCCGGAGTTTGCCGGCAACCGGGCGCCGCTGGCGGATCCTTATGCTCGCGCGCTGATCTACGGCCTGGATATGGATCGCGATCTGGACAGTTTGATTGCGCTGTATATCGCCGGCGTGTGCAGCCTGGGCTACGGGCTGCGGCAGATCATCGATGCACAGCGTGAGAACGGCATTGCAACGCGTGATATCGTTATCAGCGGCGGCGCCGGCCAGCATCCGCTGGTGCGTCAGCTAATTGCCGACGCCTGCGGCTGCTCGGTGCTGGCGACCAAATCGGAGGAGCCGGTGCTGCTGGGCTCCGCTATTCTGGCCGCGGTTGCCGGCGGGCTGCGTGCCTCGGTGAGCGACGCCATGCAGGCGATGACCGCCCGCGAGTGCGAATATTCACCCAACGCGGCGTATGCGGCGCTGCATCGCCGCCGCTATCAGGCGTTCCAGCTGCTGCAGCAGACGGCGAAAAATATCCGCGAAGATCGCTACTAATACGCCGTCTTGCACATGGGCGGTGGGGACGTTATTTCTTCACCGCCAGCCACTTATCAATAATTTTCTGGTACTCGCCGCTGGCTTTGGTCAGGTGCAGCCACTGGTCGACGTACAGCTTCCAGCTTAAGTCGTCACGCGGCAGCATGTAGGCCTTCTCGCCGTACTGCATGGGCTTTTTCGGGTTAACGGCGCACAGCTTCGGGTAGCGCTTTTGCTGATACAGCGCTTCGGAGGCGTCGGTGATCATCACGTCGGCCTTGCGATCGACCAGCTGCTGGAAGATCCCCATATTGTCGTGCGACAGCGTCAGCTTCGCTTTCGGCAGGTGCGCGCGGGCGAAGGCCTCATTGGTGCCGCCGGCCGGTTCGATCACCCGCACCGACGGTTTGTTGATCTGGGCGATGGTGCGGTATTTCTTCACGTCGCTGCAGCGCACCAGCGGGATCTTGCCGTCGGTATCCAGTTTTTCCGCGAAGAAGGCCTGTTTTTGCCGCTCCAGCGTAACGGAGATACCGCCCATCGCGATATCGCACTTGCCGGCGTTAAAGTCCTGCATCAGGGTTTTCCAACTGGTTTTGACCCACTTCACCTCGGCACCGAGGCTTTTGGCCAGCGACTGGGCCATCTCGATATCGATGCCTTCATAGCCGCCTTTTTCCGGCAGAAAGGTGTAGGGCTTGTAATCGCCGGTGGTGCACACTTCCAGCTGCTTTTGCTGTGTCACCTTATCCAGGTGCGACTGGGCGCTGGCGCCGCCGGCGGCGAGCAGTAAGGCGAGAGGCGCTAATTTTTTCATCATTTTCCCTTTCTTATACATTCGTGGCTTTATGCGTCGGTTAGCCGTGGGTTGTGGTTGGTTTGCGTGAATTATCCGTTTTTTATGCCGCCGATAAACGGCGTCAGTCTGATTTGCTGCTACGCAACGCGCATTCTCTGACGCGGAACGATAACAACACGAAAAAAACTGATAGTCTGAACGTCAATATTTCTTAACACAGTTTACAGGTGGCTATGTACAACATTGACGATTTTGATATGAAAATCCTGACGCTGCTACAAGCCAACGGCCGACTGACCAACCAGGAACTGAGTGAGCTGGTGGGGCTGTCCGCGTCGCAGTGTTCCCGGCGGCGCATCAGCCTGGAGCAGGCGCAGCTGATCCGCGGCTACCATGCGCGGCTGGCCCCCGAGGCGGTGGGGTTGGGCATGGTCGGGCTGATTGAGGTGAGCCTGACCAACCACGGACCGGAACAGGTGGACAGTTTTCATTACATGCTGGAGCATACGGAAGCGGTGCTCGACGCCTATAAGACCACCGGCGACGCCGACTATCTGCTGAAAGTGGCCGTCGCCGATCTGGCCGCGCTGAGCGAGTTTATCAGCCAGACGCTACTGACCCACCACAGCGTGGCGCACGTCAAGACGGCGGTGGTGCTGAACCGCATTAAAGAAAACGGCCTGCTGCCGGTGGCGCGTTAAGCCCCCTGTTGCTGAGCATTTTTTACCGCGGTGGCCTGGCAAGGTAACCACACTTTTTATGGTGGATATTTCCCCGCGGATAGCGTCTATATTAGGTGCATTGGCGTGTGCGCATGCTGTCGGCGCGCCGGTCTCTGTACCTTAAAAATAACTAAAGCAAGGAGAACAACACCGTGTTCCAGAACGTTGATGCCTATGCCGGCGACCCGATACTGTCGCTGATGGAGAAGTTCAAACAGGATCCGCGCGAGCATAAGGTAAACCTGAGCATCGGCCTGTATTACAACGAGCAGGCGATTATCCCGCAGTTGCAGGCGGTCGCCGCCGCCGAGGCGCAGCTGAGCAGCGCCGATCACGGCGCCTCGCTGTATCTGCCGATGGAAGGCCTGCAGCCTTACCGCAGCGCTATCCAGCAGCTGCTGTTCGGCGCCGATCACCCGATGCTGCAGCAGGAGCGCATTGCAACGGTGCAGACCGTCGGCGGCTCCGGCGCGCTGAAGGTGGGGGCCGATTTCCTGCATTACTATTTCCCGAATTCGCAGGTGTGGGTCAGCGATCCGACCTGGGAAAACCACGTGGCGATTTTCAGCGGCGCCGGCTTCAAGGTGAATACCTACCCGTACTTCGACAGCGAAAGCCTGGGCGTACGTTTCGACGCTATGCTGAGCACGCTGAAAACGCTGCCGGCGCAGGGCATCGTGCTGCTGCACCCGTGCTGCCATAACCCGACCGGCTCCGATCTGACGCCGGCGCAGTGGGACGAGGTGGTGAAGGTGCTGGCCGAGCGCGAGCTGATCCCATTCCTCGACATCGCCTATCAGGGCTTCGGCGCCGGTATGGAGCAGGACGCCTACGCCATTCGCGCCATTGCCGCCGCAGGGCTGCCGTGCCTGGTGAGCAACTCGTTCTCGAAAATCTTCTCGCTGTACGGCGAGCGAGTGGGCGGGCTGTCCGTGGTGTGTGAGAGCAGCGAAGCCGCCGGCCGCGTGCTGGGCCAGCTGAAGGCGACCGTACGTCGCAACTACTCCAGCCCGCCGAACTTCGGCGCGCAGGTGGTGGCCAAGGTGCTGAACGACGCGCAGCTGAAGCAGCAGTGGCTGGATGAAGTAGAAAGCATGCGCGCCCGCATTCTGGAGATGCGACAGACGCTGGTGAATGCGCTGAAGAGCGCGCTGCCGCAGCGTAATTTCGATTACCTGCTGCAACAGCGCGGCATGTTCAGCTACACCGGCTTAAACGCGCAGCAGGTCGACCGCCTGCGTGAAGAGTTCGGCGTGTACCTGATCCACAGCGGCCGCATGTGCGTCGCCGGTCTGAACCACCGCAACGTGCATCAGGTGGCGGAAGCAATCGCCGCCGTGCAGTAAGTCATAAAATAGAACGGGGGCGATATCGCTATCGCCCCCGTCCCGTCAGCCGCGCCGCTATTTGTCGGCGCTGCCTTGCGCCATCTGCGGCGGCAGCTGCAGCAGGCTGCGTTTCTCCGCGACCTCATCCTTCGTTATGGCCGGCGCCGCATTGCCCCAGCTATTGCGGATGTAAGTCGTCACCGACGCCACCTGTTCGTCCGACAGCTTCCAGGCAAAGCTCGGCATCGCGCCGCTGGTGGGATTGCCCACGGTCACCGCGCCACGGCCGCCCTGCAGAACGGTGGTCACCAGCGATGCGGCGTCCGGCGCCATAATCGCCGGGTTGCCGGCCAGGCTGGTGGCCAGGTTCGGGATGCCTTTGCCGTCGCTGTTATGGCAGGCGGTACAGTTAGCGGCATAGACGTTGGCGCCCATCTTCATCTGTGCGCTGTCTGCGGCCAGCGGTGCCGGTTTTTGCCGATCCGATCCCGGCTGGGATTTAAGATACACGGCGATGGCGCGCAGGTCCTGCTCCGTCAGGTGCTGGGTAGAGTTGCTGACCGCCTCCGCCATCGGGCCGGAGGCGACGGCGACGTGGTTGCTGCCCAGCCTGAGGTAGTCCACCACCTGATCTTCCGTCCACTCGCCGATGCCGGTGTAGCGGTTGCCGGTGATTTCCGGCGCGTACCACTCGCCCAGATTGCCGCCCTGCAGATAGGCGGAGGTATCCCCGCCGATGAGGTTCTTCGGCGTGTGGCAGGCCGCGCAGTGCTCCAGTCCCTGCACCAGATAGGCGCCGCGGTTCCACTGTGCCGACTGGCCGGCATCCGGCGTAAAGCCGCTGTTGTCGAAGAACAACAGGTTCCAGCCCATCATCGCCAGACGAATGTTGTACGGGAACGGCAGCCGGGTTTCCGGCACCTTGTTTTTCACCGGCTTGACCGAACGCATATACAGCCACAGGTCGTGCATATCGGCGTCGCTGACTTTGATATAGGCGTTGTACGGCATCGCCGGGTAGAGGTTTTCCCCCTGTTTGCCCTTGCCGTGGCGCACCGCGCGGAAAAAGTCGCGTTCGCTCCAACTGCCGATACCGTCTTCAACGTCCGGGGTGATGTTGCTGGCGTAAATACCGCCGAAAGGCGTGTCGATCCGATAGCCGCCGGAGAACGGCTGCTTGCTGCCCGGCGCGGTATGGCAGGCCACGCAGTCGCCGGCAATTGCCACGTATTTGCCGCGTATAACCGCCTGCGCATCCGCCGCGGACGGCGGCTGGCTGGTCAGCGTCCGGTCGTCCGCCACGTTATCGGCGCTGGCATCGCCGTTTTTCCACAGTAGCCCAACCACCACGGCGGCGGCGACCACGGCGATCCCGCCTGCAATTTTGATTTTTTTCATCTCACACCTTTACCAGCGGGCCGGGGTTTTTGACGTACTGTTCGATAATCGCTTTCGCCGTCCACAGGCTCAGCGCGCCGATGGTGCCCGTCGGGTTGTAACCGGCGTTGTTAGGGAAGGAGGAAGCGCCCAGCACGAACAGGTTATGCATGTCCCAGCACTGCTGATAGCGGTTCAGCACGCTGGTTTTCGGATCGCTTCCCATTACCGCGCCGCCGATGGTGTGATCGCTGGCGAGGTTGTACGGCGAGTAACGGCCGGAGGCAGAGTTGGTGCCGATGACGATCTTGGCGCCCATCGCCTTGCCCAGCTCCACACTTTTCTCTTCGATAAAGCGGGCGGTGCGGCGGTCGTTTTCGTTGTAGTCAAAGGTGACGCGCAGCAGCGGGTTGCCGTTATCGTCCGTGTATTCCGGATCCAGATCGAGGTAGTAATCTTCGTGCGAGTAGCTGGTGCCCTGGCCGAAGATAAAGGAGCCGTTCTGGAAGGCGTGGGTGTAAGCTTTTTTCCATGCCTTGCCCCAGCGTGGCGTGCCGGGCGGCAGCGCGTCGGCATTGCCGATCGGGCGTGCGCCGCGGGCGACCACCAACAGGCCGGCGCCGCCGATAAAGCCCAGTCCGCTGTGGTCGAAATTATCGCCGTTATAGTCATCCACCTGCTGCGACAGCGCGCCGGCGCCGATAAACGGGTTAAGGTTTTCGTCTTCGAAGAACAAATTGGCGCCGGCCACCGTCTGGAAGCTGTAGGCGCGGCCGACCACGCCGGTTTTACTGACGGGATCGTAAGGCTGGCCGATTTTCGACAGCAGCAGCAGGCGCACGTTCTGCATCTGGAACGCCGACAGCACTACGATATCGGCTGGCTGTTCCCACTCTTTTTTATTGCGGTCCAGATAGGTGACGCCGGTGGCGGTTTTGCCGTCAGCGGCCTTGTTGACCCGCACCACCGCCGAGTCGGTAAGCACGGTAAAGTTCTCGCGCTGCATCAGGGCCGGCACCACGCAGGCGTTGGGGCTGGATTTGGAGAAGTTGCCGCAGCCGTAGTACAGGCAGTAGCCGCAGTAGGTGCAGGGACCCATGCGTACCCCCAGCGGGTTGACGTAGGCGCGGGAGGTCTGGCCCGCCGGCACCATAAACGGGTTCAGCCCCAGCGACGTGGCCGCATCGCGGAACAGGTCGGTCAGGCGCAGTCCTTCCAGCGGCGGCAGCGGGTATTCGCTGCTGCGGTTGCCTTCAAACGGGTTGCCGCCCGGGATAATTTCGCCGTTCAGCTTGCCGGCCTTGCCGGAGACGCCGGCGATCTTCTCGAAGCGGTCGTAGAACGGCTCCAGCTCGTCATAGGTAACGCCCCAGTCCTGCAGAATCAGACCGTCGGCGATCTGCTGTTTGCCGTAGCGCTCGACGGTCTGGGTGTACGGCTGCAGGTCGAACGGCGTAAAGCGCCAGGCCATGCCCGCCCAGTGGGTGCCTGAACCGCCCACGTTATACCCCAGCTCGTTCAGGTTCCAGTCGCGGGTCGGCAGCGCTTTTTCGCTGCGGTGGTTGCGGAAGGTGGTGGTTTCCACCGCAGGCGGCAGCAGCATGCTGCGGCGGGTATCCCAGCGCAGTTCATCGGTATCGATGGAGGGTGGAAAATCGGTGGCGGTTTCAAACCAGGGGCCGCGTTCGATGGCGACGACGTTTAATCCGGCGCGGGTCAGCTCTTCGGCGATCAAAGAACCGCACCATCCCAGGCCGACGATAACCACATCGGCTTTTGGACGTACATTTTTCATAGTTGGACTCACAATTGCTCGGCGCGACAGCGGCGCGGGATCAAAGCGTGTTATCGATTAAACTGGTGGGGATGATGTTCAGCTTTTGCCCTTTCTTACCGAGCAGATCGCGGAAGTCATAGCGCGCGCCCGGGAAACCAATCATTTTCCAGCTGGTCATGTCTTTATTGCCGCCGTAAATCGGATCGGCCAGGAAGCCTTCGCGTACGTTTTGCAGCAGCAGCTCAAACAGCACCTTGGTTTCCACCTGCGGGCCGAGATCGTAGCGGTCGGCCTCCATGGCGTGCAGGATGCGCTCCTGCTGCTGTTGGTCGAGGGCGATAAAGTCCTTACCGAACTGCGCCCGGGTGGCGCTATCCAGCGCCGCCAGGCCCTGGCGGTAACGCTGTGCCGGCGTCAGCGGCGACTGCGGCCCCTGCTGCGGGGTGCCTTTGACAAAACGTCCCAGCCGGTAGAGAGCGACGGCGTTGCCGTAGTCGCCCGCCAGCTGACGGTCGATAAAGGTGGCGCAGCCGGCCTCTTTGCCGCCGAGGCTCAGTTCATCGGCCGGAATAAAGCGCTCGGCGATGATGGCGACGGTATCGAATTCATGCTGCGTGAAGTACTGCAGGCCGCCTTGGCGCGGCGGCGCTGGTGGCGTGTTGATGTCGCCGGGGTTCCAGGGTTGCCCGCCGTTGATGACGTCGGCCTGTGCCGTAGGCAACGACGAAGCCACCCCCAGCGCGACCACTGAGGTGAGAAATTCTCTGCGTTTCATAAATTCCCTGCCGATTAATTGCTCAAAAACTATTTTTTTATTTTTTTCACGTTTCACGTCCGCGCCATGAACGGGGGACGCGCCCAGCGCTGTTTTTTACATGCGAATAAAGAAATTAATAAAGTGTTAACAACGCGGCGAGAATAATTTCTTCCGTGTCGGCAGGGAAGGTTTTCGTTGATGGTTTTCCATCATCGGCCCGGTTTCTTTCCCGCTTTTGGCTTCCTATAGTGAGTTCACGTTGTCCTGACAGCACGCCGTCCCGCTCATCAAACACACGAGGAGAGCCTTATGTTTCCCACCGCCTTACCTCAGCCGACGCGGCTGGCGCCTGAAAGCATTCCCGTTCTGCGCTGGGGGATTATCGGCCCCGGCTGGATTGCCGACCATTTCGCTGCGGCGCTGCGCGGCCAGACCCGGCAGCAGCTGGTGGCCGTGGCGGGACGCAGCGCCGAGAAAACGGCGGCGTTCGCCGCGCGCTGGGATATTCCCCAGACCTGTCAGAGCCTTGGCGAGATGCTGGCGCTGAACCAGCTGGATGTGGTTTACGTCGCCACGCCGCACAACCATCACTTTCCTGACGCCATGCGGGTGCTGCAGGCCGGTAAACACGCGCTGATTGAAAAGCCGCTGGCGCTTAACGCCCGTGAGGGGCGGGCGCTGCGGGATGAAGCGCGGGCGCGTGGCCTTTTCTGTCTGGAGGGGATGTGGTGCGACTTTACGCCGAAATATGATGTGCTGCGCCAGCTGCTGGCCAACGGCGATCTGGGGGAGCTGCACACCCTGATTGCCGATCACGGCGAGTTCTTCACCCCGGAACACCGTATTTTTAATGCCGACCTGGCCGGTGGTCCGATGCTGGATCTGGGCAGTTACCTGATATCATTCAGCATCGGCATTGCCGGCGATGTGCCGGAGGCGATCGTCGCGTACGGGCAGCCCGCGCCGGGCGGGGTAAACGGCCAGGCGTCAATGCTGTTTAACCACGGCAACGGCATGCAGGCGGTGCTGAATACCACGCTGTTCAGCCATACCTCCGGCGCGGCGACGATCGCCGGGCGCGACGCCACGCTGTATCTGGACGGGCAGTTTTACGCACCCGGCGACTTCACACTGCAGTCCAGCCAGGGCAACCGACGGCTGCATTGGCAGGACCGGGGCGGACGCTATGTACAACTGAGTTATGAAATTGAGCACGCGGCATGGTGCATCGGACAGGGGCTGACGGAGTCGCCGGTGCGCCCGCTGGATACCTCGCTGATGACGCTGCGCACGATGGATGAAGTGCGCCGCCAGCTGGGTATCGTCTTTAACGAAGAGCGCGCGGCGGCACGGCTGGCTTAGCCCGCCGCGCGGGGAGCAGAGATGAAGAAGTTAACCATCGGCAGGCTGGCGCAGCTGGCCGGCGTCGGCGTGGCGACGGTGGATCGGGTGCTGAATGAACGCGGCGGCGTAGCGCCGGAGACGGCGCGCAAGGTATTGCTGGCCGCGCGCGAGCACGGTTTTAACCGGGTATTGCCCGAGGCGTACCAGCACCCCTGGCGCATCGAGGTGATTCTGAGCGGCAACGGCTCATTTTTTTTCAAAAAACTCGATAACAGTTTCAGCGAACTGGCCGGCGCGCTCGGCTACCGCCGGGTGACGCTGCACCGGACGTTTATCTCTGAATCCCACCCGGTCAGGCTGGCCGAGCATATCATGGCGTGCAGCCGTCAACGGGACGGCATTATCGTGTTTGCGCACGACCACCCTGCGGTCTATGCGGCGCTGGCCGACTGCCGGGCGCGGGATATTCCGGTGATCACCATCGTGACCGATCTGCCGCATGCCGAGCGCCTGTGCCACGTCGGCGTCAATCAGCTGCAGGCGGGCCGCACCGCCGGTTTGCTGATGGGGCGCACCCTGAAGGCGCCGGGCGAGGTGGTGATGGTCAGCGGCCGCAGCGACTACAGCGCGCACCGCCAGCGCATTGAGGGCTTCCGGGCGGTGCTGCGCCAGCGCTTCCCGCAGATTGACCTGAAAGAGGTGCTGGTGGGGCGTGACGAACGCCATACCATCCGGCGTCTGCTGACGGAAACGCTGAACAAAAACGGCCATATCGTCGGGCTGTATAACACCGGTTCCGGCAACACTGAAATCAGCGCCGAGCTGGCGAAGCACCGGCTGCTGGGAGAGTGCGTCTATATCACCCATGAGCTGTACAGCCTGACGCGCCGGCTGTTGGATAACGACAGCCTGTCTTATGTGATCGACCAGGATGCCCGCCAGCATGCGCAGCTGGCGATCGACCTGATGCTGGGCCAGCTGGGAGGCGGCGACGCCGTCGACATGTACCAGAGCGGCAAGGTAGATTTTAAAATCTTCACCGCAGAAAATTGCGAGTAGGGCGTACGTCCCCGGCGTGAAAAGCGTGGTATCTCCCTCAATTCCTTCTATGCTCAAAATGTAGCCAGTATTCTTGACGGCGGCTGCGCCGCTTCGCCACGGACGCGCGGCGCAGCACGCCGGACGACGGACATTTATCGAGGGACTAACTCCATGAATTCTTCAGCATTATTGCAATATTGCATGGCGAAACCGGGCGCGCAGCAGAGCGACCAGAATCAGTGGCAGGCCAGCCAGGTGAAGGTCGGCGAGGTGATGTTCGCCATGGTGTGGGAGATTGAGGGCCGCCCGGCGCTGGCGGTGAAATCCAGCCCGGAGCAGGCGGAAAATCTGCGTGAGCTGCATCCGGAAATTGTCCCCTGCGAGCATCTGAACAAGGCGCACTGGAATGCGGTCTATCTGGACGGCGGCCTGCCGGACTCGCAGTTTTATACCCTGATTGACGGTTCGTACCAGCTGGTGCTGTCGGGGCTGCCAGAGCAGGTGCGCCAGGGGCTGCAGGCCTGACTACGGCCATTTTCCCATGTACGCCTCTTCAACGGCCTTCAGGCGAAGGTGTGATCGTTAACACACATTGGGAACGTTCCCTTTCTCATCATCGACGCAAGCGTCTAGGCTGATGGCCGTAGAGCGAATCGCAAAAGGGAGCGTCTGATGGCTACAAGTGAAGAAAAATGCAAGATGATCGCCGGTGAACTGTATGACGCCGGCGATGAGCTGCTGCGCAGTGAACGCCTGCGGGCGCGCCAACTGCTGCATCAGTACAACCATTGCGCACCTCAGGAGGGCGAGCAGCGCAGGCAGTGGCTGACGCAGCTGCTGGGGCAGTATCAGGGCGGCACCATCGAACCCAGCTTCCGCTGCGACTATGGTTACAACATCTATCTGGGAAAAAATTTTTACGCCAACTTCGACTGCGTGATGCTGGACGTCTGCGAGGTGCGCATCGGCGATAACTGCATGTTGGCGCCGGGCGTGCACATCTATACCGCGACGCACCCGCTGGATGCGGCAAGCCGCGTCGGCGGCGCCGAGTACGGCAAACCGGTGACCATCGGTGATAACGTGTGGATCGGCGGACGGGCGGTGATCAACCCCGGTGTGGCCATCGGCGATAATGCGGTGATTGCCTCAGGCGCGGTGGTGACCAAAGACGTGCCGGCCAACTGCGTGGTGGGCGGTAATCCGGCGCGTATCCTGAAGCGGCTGTAAAAGTCGGGCGCCGCAGCGGGCGCCCGTGGTGCGCTTAGGCGCGCAGCGAGTCGATGTCCACCACAAAGCGGTATTTCACATCGCTTTTCAGCATGCGCTCATAGGCTTGGTTGATCTGCTGCATCGGAATCAGCTCGATATCCGAGGTGATGCCGTGCTGACCGCAGAAATCCAGCATCTCCTGAGTTTCCGCAATGCCGCCGATCAGCGAGCCGGCGATGCGGCGGCGCTTCAGAATCAGGTTAAACACCTGCGGTGACGGATGATCGTGTTCCGGCGCGCCGACCAGCGTCAGCGTGCCGTCGCGGCGCAGCAGGTCGAGGAACGGGTTCAGATCGTGCTGAGCCGCCACCGTATTGAGGATAAAGTCGAAGCTGTTGGTATGCTGCGCCATCTCCTCCGGGTTGCGGGAAATCACCACTTCATGAGCTCCCAGGCGTTTGGCGTCTTCGATTTTCGACGGCGAGGTGGTGAACAGCACCACATGCGCGCCCATGGCCCGCGCCAGTTTCACCCCCATATGCCCCAGCCCGCCGAGACCGACGATGCCGACCTTTTTACCCGGGCCGACGCCCCACTGGCGCAGCGGCGAATAGGTGGTGATACCGGCGCACAGCAGCGGCGCGACGCCGGCCGGATCGAGGTTGTCCGGCACCCGCAGCACAAAGTCCTGATCCACCACCATATCGGTGGAGTAGCCGCCGTAGGTGACGGCGCCGGTCTGGCGATCCTGGCCGTTATAGGTGCCGGTAAAACCGTTTTCGCAATACTGCTCCAGCCCTTCCTCGCAGCTTGGACAGCTGCGGCAGGAGTCGACCATGCAGCCGACGCCGACCAGATCGCCGATCTGATAGGTGGTCACGCCGCTGCCGACGGCGCTGACGCGGCCGACGACCTCATGGCCCGGCACCACCGGATAGAGGGTGTTATTCCATTCGTTGCGCGCCTGGTGCAGATCGGAATGGCAGACGCCGCAAAACAGCACCTTGATTTGGACATCGTGTTCGCGCAGCGTGCGCGGTGAGTAATCGAAAGGCACGAGCGCAGACTGCGCGTCATGCGCGGCATAGGCATGCGTAATATTCATGGTTACTCCAGTTATCAATCAGTGCAAAAGGTGTTTTTTCCGGCAGCAGAATGCCGGTGAGGTGCGGCCTGAGTGATGAGGCGGCCGCTGAGGGAAGGTTGATAATAAGTGCTGCGCCGGGGGAGGTAAATGCCTGATAGTGTTGGAATCTTGCCTGTTTCTGTTCAATGTTCGTACGGCGGGCGGTCTGCGTGACCACCCGCCGTGCGCATCAGGCGTCAGCGTTTCAGCAGCGGCTTGAGGAAGCGCGCGGTGTGTGATTCCCGGCATTCCGCCACGGTTTCCGGCGTGCCGGACACCAGGATCTCGCCGCCGCCGCTGCCGCCTTCCGGCCCCAGATCGACAATCCAGTCGGCGGTTTTGATCACGTCGAGGTTGTGCTCAATCACCACGATAGTATTGCCCTGATCGCGCAGCTGGTGCAGCACTGCCAGCAGCTGCTGGATGTCGGCAAAGTGCAGGCCGGTGGTCGGTTCATCCAGGATATACAGCGTCTGGCCGGTGCCGCGCTTGGACAGCTCGCGCGCCAGCTTGACGCGCTGTGCTTCACCGCCGGACAGCGTGGTCGCCGACTGGCCGAGACGGATATAGGACAGGCCGACATCCATCAGGGTTTGCAGCTTGCGCGCCAGCGCCGGCACCGCGTCGAAGAACCCGCGGGCTTCTTCGATGGTCATCTCCAGCACTTCGTGAATGCTTTTGCCCTTGTATTTGATCTCCAGCGTTTCACGGTTGTAGCGCTTGCCTTTGCACTGGTCGCAGGGCACATAAATGTCCGGCAGGAAGTGCATTTCCACCTTGATTACGCCGTCGCCCTGGCAGGCTTCGCAGCGGCCGCCTTTCACGTTAAAGCTGAAGCGGCCCGGGGTATAACCGCGGCTGCGTGATTCCGGCACGCCGGCGAACAGTTCGCGCACCGGGGTGAAAATGCCGGTGTAGGTAGCCGGGTTGGAACGCGGCGTACGGCCGATCGGGCTTTGATCGATGTCGATCACCTTGTCGAAGTGTTCAAGGCCGGCAACCTCGCGGAACGGCGCCGGTTCGGCGAGGGTGGCGCCGTTCAGCTGGCGCTGGGCGATCGGGAACAGCGTATCGTTGATCAGCGTCGATTTGCCGGAGCCGGACACCCCGGTGATGCAGGTGAACAGCCCCACCGGCAGCGTCAGCGTCACGTCCTTCAGGTTGTTGCCGCGCGCGCCGCTCAGTTTCAGCACCTTGTTCGGGTCTGCCGCCACGCGCTCCTGCGGAATGGCGATTTCGCGCTTGCCGCTGAGGAACTGGCCGGTCAGCGAGTCCGGCTTGGCCATGATGTCTTCCACGCTGCCTTCGGCGACGATCTGGCCGCCGTGTACGCCGGCGCCGGGGCCGATATCGATCACGTGGTCGGCGGCGCGGATGGCGTCTTCGTCATGCTCCACCACGATCACCGTGTTGCCCAGGTTGCGCAGGTGGATCAGCGTTTCCAGCAGGCGTTCGTTGTCGCGCTGGTGCAGGCCGATGGACGGCTCGTCCAGTACGTACATCACGCCCACCAGGCCGGCGCCGATCTGGCTCGCCAGGCGGATGCGCTGGGCCTCGCCGCCGGACAGGGTTTCCGCCGAGCGCGACAGCGACAGGTAGTTAAGGCCGACGTTAACCAGAAACTTCAGGCGGTCGCCGATCTCTTTCAGCACTTTCTCGGCGATTTTGGCGCGTTGGCCACTCAGCTTGATGTTCTGGAAGAAGGTCATCGCGTGGCCGATGCTGAGATCCGAAATCTCCGGCAGCGTGGTGTCTTCGACAAACACGTTGCGCGCTTCTTCGCGCAGGCGGGTGCCGTGGCAGGAGGTGCACGGACGGTTGCTGATAAATTTGGCCAGATCCTCGCGCACCGCGCTGGATTCGGTCTCTTTATAGCGGCGCTCCATATTGTGCAGCACGCCTTCAAACGGATGGCGGCGCACGGTGGTGTCGCCGCGATCGTTGATGTATTTAAACTCGATCGACTCTTTGCCGGAACCGTTCAGCACTGCTTTTTGCACGCTGGCGCTCAGGCTGTTGAACGGCGCTTCGACGTCGAACTGATAATGCTCCGCCAGCGAGCGCAGCATCTGGAAATAGTAGAAATTACGGCGATCCCAGCCGCGGATGGCGCCGCCGGCCAGCGACAGCTCCGGGTTCTGCACTACGCGATCCGGGTCGAAGAACTGCTGCACGCCCAGGCCGTCGCAGGTCGGGCAGGCGCCGGCCGGGTTGTTGAACGAGAACAGGCGCGGCTCCAGCTCGCGCATGCTGTAACCGCAGATCGGACAGGCGAAGTTGGCGGAGAACAGCAGCTCTTCCGCTTTGTCATCGTCCATATCGGCCACCACCGCGGTGCCGCCGGACAGTTCCAGCGCGGTTTCAAACGACTCCGCCAGCCGCTGCGCCAGGTCTTCGCGTACTTTAAAGCGGTCGACCACCACCTCGATGGTGTGCTTCTTCTGCAGCTCCAGCTTCGGCGGATCGGACAGATCGCACACTTCGCCGTCGATGCGCGCGCGGATATAGCCCTGCGTCGCCAGGTTCTCCAGCGTTTTGGTGTGTTCGCCTTTGCGATCTTTGACGATCGGCGCCAGCAGCATCAGGCGTTTGCCTTCCGGCTGGGTGAGCACGTTGTCGACCATCTGGCTGACGGTCTGCGCCGCCAGCGGCACGTGGTGGTCCGGGCAGCGCGGCTCGCCGACGCGGGCGAACAGCAGGCGCAGATAGTCATGAATTTCGGTGATGGTGCCGACGGTGGAACGCGGGTTGTGCGAGGTCGATTTCTGTTCGATGGAGATCGCCGGCGACAGCCCTTCAATATGGTCGACGTCCGGTTTTTCCATCAGCGACAGGAACTGGCGGGCGTAGGCGGAGAGCGATTCGACGTAGCGGCGCTGCCCCTCGGCATACAGCGTATCAAAGGCCAGCGAGGACTTGCCGGAGCCGGACAGCCCGGTGACCACAATCAGTTTGTCGCGCGGGATGATCAGGTTGATGTTTTTGAGATTATGGGTTCGAGCACCACGAACTTCGATATTGTCCATTTACACTTCCCGTCTTGGTGATACGCCGTGCGGCTTTACGGTTGGTTTTGTGACCAGGTGCGCAAAAAAACGCCACAGCCAGTACGAAACGCATAATTATGACACAAAAAAGCCTGAATGAATATCCAGTGTTCGTATGAAACGTTGTCGATCGTGATGACAATTTTGGAATACAATGCGCAGTTATCAAGGCGGGTGTGGTTTCAGCTTTCGCGTGGTAAACTGACTCGTTTATACTGTGTAAAAATCATTCTTCAGGAGAGAGTTCATGGCCAGCAGAGGCGTAAACAAAGTAATTCTGGTCGGGAATCTGGGCCAAGACCCCGAAGTCCGTTACATGCCGAATGGTGGCGCGGTCGCCAACATGACCCTGGCTACCTCCGAAAGCTGGCGCGATAAAGCGACCGGCGAGCAGAAAGAAAAGACCGAGTGGCACCGCGTTGTGCTGTTCGGCAAGCTGGCGGAAGTGGCCGGCGAATATCTGCGTAAAGGCTCGCAGGTGTATATCGAAGGTTCCCTGCAGACCCGCAAATGGACCGATCAGAGCGGTCAGGACCGTTACACCACCGAAGTGGTGGTAAACGTCGGCGGTTCCATGCAGATGCTGGGCGGCCGTCAGGGCGGCGGCGGTGCACCGGCAGGCGGTGGTCAGGGCGGCCAGGGCGGTTGGGGCCAGCCTCAGCAGCCGCAGGGCGGCAACCAGTTCAGCGGCGGCCAGCAACAGCAGTCGCGCCCAGCGCCAAGCAGCGCGCCGGCGGCCAGCAGCAACGAACCGCCAATGGATTTTGACGACGATATCCCGTTCTAAAAAATACCTCAGACATTTCTGCCAATGTCCGCGCCAGAAGCCCCGATACACGGGGCTTTTTTTATGTCTGCAAAGGAAGAGTTTGACTGGGTGCTTTTGGGTTATCGGTTAGGTCGGAGAAGGTAAAAAAACCGTGACCGGTTTAACCGTCAGACCTGCAGTTCAGTCGATTGTACGCGCTGAATGGTAAACCGGACGGTATCAAGATCGTGCCGCTGTCCGAGGTCGCCACCAAAGACGATTTTTCAACATCAAGAACGTCAGTCGTGATGACCTGTTGAGCGCCCACCGCCGCAAATTATGGGGATTATCTCCAGCAATACCGGCGGTTTCGGCGACGTCAAAAAAGCCGCTCAGGTATTTTTTCGTAACGAGTTAATCCCACTGCAGGAACGCATCAAAGAGGTGAACGACTGGTTAGGGGAAGAGGTGATCAACTTCAAAGATTATGAGTTGCCCTCTGAATGACAGGAGCCGCCTCTCGGCGGCTTTATTTTCATATGCAATATTTTTCAGGCTCAACTACAAGCCATGACGTTTTTTTAACCTTTCCATTTGAACTATAATCAAATCACTTAACGTATCACAGGAATCATAAACATAATCGACCGCTATACGGTCTCGAGCTTCCCATTTTTTATTTTCAGTATTAAAAACGAAAGTATCAGTATCATTTGAGCCAATAACAATAAATCCGTCCAGGGCTTCATTATAAAAACCTTTTTCCTCAGACAAAATATCATTATTCAAGAAAATATTATTCTCGTCTTCTTTGCTCAAAGGGTGAAAGATTATCCCATCAAAATCAATCCCATCACTGATACGGACAAAATCGCCGTATTGCTTCCAAAACTCCGGCTGTTCGTCTTCAATACCCCGGCTAAAGTGATAATTATTAACTTCGCCTTGGTAAGGCGGGTTAGGCTCCCCTCCTAGTTGCTGGCAAACCCCATTAAATAAATTTACTGCTTTATTAATTTCTGTCATACGTCCCCCTTAAGGATAGACTATACCCTTTGGAACAGGCCATAAAATCGATTTGCTTTCTGATGTACCAAGAGCCTTTGTTACTCTTATTTGCGCAGTCGTAAACACCGCATGTTCATGCGCCCTATTAATCAACACAAGATTATCAAAGTTATTTGTCCCACTATCATCCAACGGTAGTTTATGATGAACCTGATAGCCTTTTGGAACAATGCCTTTTAGCATATTAGATCTAAAATCATTATCGAACCTAGAAATAACATCAGGACTGTCGGCAATGCTCTTTATAAATTTACCTCTTACTTTATTATCAAATTCAGAGCGTAACGCCACTAACTCACCTCTCGGCCTCTGAATATAATCCATTTTAATAACATCAATATTGTTGAGTAATTTTTTATCGCCCTTGTAAGTCCCTAGAAAATGCTGAAGTTCTTCTAACGACTTCATGTTGGCAATGTTGCCGCCGGGCATACGAGTAACAGCAGCTATTGAAGATAGTGCAACCAGCGAACCTATTGACTGAGGGTTAGCCACCTGGGTAAAACCTTCGGCCGCATCGCCGCCAAGCTGCTTAGCCGTCTGTGCGAAACCTTCCACGTTCTGATTGTATATCCCCCCGGCAGCCAGCAACCGCCCAACGGCTTTACTGTTCAACGTGCTAAGCTGCTTTTTTGCTGCTTGAGCGTACTGGAGGGGCGTGTAATATTCCGCAGGCTTTACCGTTGGCAAAGGTCGCGAGCGTTCTCCCCTGTGCCTTATCGCCTGTTCGTAGTAGTCAGTGATGCGGTTACCACCGCCCAACATGAATGAATTAGCCCCACCACAACCTACCAAACGACCATTATCATTGATATAAAAAGCAAAACGGGTGCTGCTCCACATTTCTTTATCATCAATGTAAACAATATTGCCGCACTCTATATCGCCCTTTAACTTATTGGCGTATCTACCGGTTTCAATCACTGTCTGGGTGTCCCACGGGGAGCGGGGCTGTATGTCATCCCCGAACATGTTAAACCCGCCGGAGCTGCCAGAATCCAACACATAATGTCGGCATACCTCGCGCCATGCTTCACGGGGGGTGATGATCCTGTCATAGCGTTCGGGCGGTAACTCGTCATAAAACAGGTGATACAGATTGCCGGGTAATTTCTTCATGATATGAGCAACTCCCTTGCGGTAAAAAACGTCATTTCCGTGACATAGCTAACCCTTATAGCAGTTTCAATCTACGACCAGCAACCCTAAGCGCTTTAGACGCCCACTACGGCGTTTTAACCCCACAGATCGCAACGATACCCCACTAACAAAAAGCGCCCTCAGGGGCGCTGTGCTCTTAGAAAAAGGTATTGATAACACCGCTTGTGCGCAATGCTATTCCCGCCTCTTTTTGAAGCATGGATAAAATATCAGCGGCAATTCCGCTCCTGTAAGCTTCAGCTCTGCTTTGAGTTGGATTAATGCTCCTCCTGCAGGGGCGTGTTTATCATGCCGGAATTCTGTTTCTGAATGGAGTAGTTGGGGTAGGGTCAGTGCTTTTGGGTTATCGGTTAGGTCGGAGAAGGTAAAAAACCGTGACCGGTTTAGCCGTCAGACCTGCAGTTCAGCCGCTTATGGCGGTTTTGTGCCAGAAGCGGAGGGCAAGGCGCGTTTTAGCCTCATAGACAGCATGAAGTTTGGTCACCCTTAATTAATAGACTTGAAAGTCTGATAAATATTAGTAGACTCATAAGTCTACTTAATGGCTGTTGTGGAAACCCTGATGACTAACTCGAAGTCCTTTTTGCTAACGCTCTGCTTATCCCGTGTTTTATTGACTTTTTTCTTCTGGATGGCCGGTGTTTTTGGCGTATTCAATTTTGGGGTGATCGTCCAGGAAATGGCGACGGTGGGTCTTCCCTGGCCGGTTCTCTTCGCGGTTGCCACCATCCTGTGCCAGCTCTGTGGTTCCGCACTGATAATTTTTAATTGTGCAGGCTATGGCTGGATTGGATCGGTAATGCTGATTGTGTTTACACTGCTGACTATCCCGGTGGGACATCCATTCTGGACATTCAGTGAGCCAGAACGTACGCAGGAGTTCCATATTGCTCTTGAACACATTACCGTTATCGGGGGGTTAATCATGAGCGCCCTCCTTTCAGGCCATAAACGATGAACGAAAAAAACCGCCAAAAAGGTCGCCCTAAAGATCCGCTCAAAGAACGCGCGATACTTCAGGCTGCGCGAAAATTATTTCTGGAAAAAGGACTGGACGTCACCACGGAGGAAATTGCCCGTGTCGCTGGCGTGGCAAAGGCCACCCTGTACGCAAACTTTGCCGACAAAGACATCCTCATTGAAGCGGTATTACGGCAGGAATCAGATTTAACAATCAGTGATGAAGATTTTTCAAAACGGCATAACCATTCATTGACGGATACGCTGACCGCATTTGGAAACCGATTCGTCCGTTTTATAAATCAGCGTGAGCTGACCGGATGGGATCGGCTGATTGCCTCTGCTGCCATTCGTCATCCGGATTTACCACGGCGATTTTACGTCGCAGGCCCCGGCAGGGCGCAGCAGATGTTGGAATCTATTATTGCTGAAGCCGTTGACGAAGGCGTGCTGATATCATGTAACCCGCGCGAAGCCGCTGATGATTTAGCCGGATTATGGTTGGGCATGACGAGTCTGGAGATAAAGCTCGGCGCGAGAAAGACACTGTCTGATGAGGAAATTAAGCATCGGGTGTCGCATGCGCTCGGTGTTTTTATGCGCTTTTATTCAGTCAAATAGCGCTTACGAGCGGCTATGTGCTGAAAGCCGGCGAATAGCCATGCTTGATTACGAAAAGTATCCAATTCTTTCGAGCTGACTAAGTTAAAAGGTTTGTATGCCGTATGAGCGCTGGCAGGTGGTCTGAAGTATGCTAATTGCATCACTTTTTAGATGGTGAAGAAAGTGAAACCCTGCTTCGGCAGGGTTTTTTATGTGTTGCACTATCTATTTTGGGTGGTTCTCAATGTGCTTTTGATAATAATTGACTGCGTTTGTTTAAGTAAATACAGATAGAAAGAGCAATCAGAGGTAGGATGGATGATGCAATAAATGCATGCGATTCGCTAATGTTCAGGCCGTTCGAAATACTAGAATCGGTCATTAAAGAATAAAATGCCACCCCGACAGCAAAACCCATTTGGCGTAATGTACTTGTTATCGCGGCAGCAAGGCCTGAGTTCTCTGGCGCGACATTATCCATCACTACTCGTGCCATAATCGGATTCAATATGGCTGCCCCACACCCCATAATGAAAAGAGTGATATCCAATAGTAACCCCTGGTGTTTCACATTGGTATTGAAAAGGTATGCCAATGCCAGCAAACCGAGAGCGATGAAAACAAACCCACTCATGGCATTTAGTTTTAGTTTATCTTGCAGTGTAAAAACAGGGATGAGTGTTAAAGGAATGGAAAGACATAGCATAGACGTCATGACTATCATCGGGGAATAATTAAATTTCACCGTGATGTATCCGGGGAGAGTCACGAAAAGACTCCAGTAAGAGATAGAAAAGAAAATAGGGAGCAATAAAGAAATAAGAAAATTTCCGTTCTTCAGTTCAGGCAGTCGAGTAAAACTCTTTGAAGAAAATAGATGTAATGATCCAAGTGCAATAAGGCAAGCTATGATTATAGCGTAAAAAAGATGCCGGCCAAGGCCGGAGAATGTCTGATTGAAATACGGATTCATGGTGATGGACAGAAGGATAATCGTCGCAGGAAGCGTGCTCGTTAACGATACCTGACCAAGAGCCCCTTTTTTTAACGTCTCCATGGCAGTACTGCCAACAAATGGGAACAGTACTACCAAGCTCAGCGGGATGTTGATAAGCATAATCCATCCCCATGAAAGGTAGGAGACAATCAGGCTGCCTAAAATAGGCCCAAGAGCAAAACTTAAGCCAAGAAACATTGACCATTTTTTAAATGCACCTGCCCGGTTACGGGGGCCGACAACGGGATACAGTACGTTAAGTAGTGCCATTGCTGAAGTATTCAGGAATGCTGCAGAAATTCCTTGAATCAATCTTATGGTGGTGAATTCCGTGAGGGTTTCACAATACGTTGAATAAACGGATGAAAGCACAAAAACAGATAATGAAGATAACAAGGTTAAACGGTAGCCAGTCTTATCGGTAATAATTCCTGCTGGCAATAGAAAGGCGGCAAAACCTGCCGTATATGAAATGCTTAACCAGGTGCCTTCCTTTATGCCAAAACCTAATCTGACGGCAATGTCAGGAATGGCGACGCCTAAACCGGTGGTATCGAAACCGATCATGAATGTCACAATCATGACGGATAAAAAAAATAGATCTTCCTTTTTTCGTAACATGCGACCTTCTTTATTATGCATAACAATAAAGAGCAAAGAGGCTCTCTTTGCTCATGGCGTTTAGCCGGTAATCAGCAAAGAATACTGCCATCAAGGAAGCGAGAGACATTTCTGTCAATCAGACAGGCGCAACGATCCCCCATTACGCCTAATGCCGTCAACCACATCTCCTCCAGTCTGGCTCTTGCCATATCAGGGCCTTTTTCATGTGCCAGTAATGACAGCATATATGTTGTTCCTGAAACTGTGTATCCGGCAAGCTGCAATCGTTCACATTTTTCAGATAATATGGCAGGGTTGGCTGTCATTTCTTTTATCGTTTCTTGAATGAACCGATGGCGAGATGCGATGGCGCTAACTTGTTCAGAATTAAGGAAAAGTGAGCGTGCCGTTTCATCACTGATGAAGTGCTTTAATGAACTCATCAAGTGATAGCTCTCCATGGGTTTTATGACCGAAACATCAGCACCATGCCATATATCCATCAGGGCCCATAAGTCCATTTCGATGATGTTTCCAGGTAGAATCTTTTGTCCCGTATTATGACCGACGCTATCAAGGTATACATAGGCTGTACTCGTCTCACTATTTTGTGAGAATGAGTAAATTTTCGTGTTTCCGCCTCCTGAAACAATTCCTTTTTTTGTCATCTTGACTTCTTCAGGAATCCGTCCAAGTGTAACGACACCATGAATCTTATTGATGGAAAGGATGTATCCGACTCTTTCCAGAAGCTCATACGTTCTCTCTTTATCAAACTCTCCCTGTGAATTTTGAACGCCCCATTGGCCGTCCTGCGTTAACGCAAGACCAAAAGGATCAACGATCAGGTTTATGTCCAACCCCACCAGTTCGCGTAGAATAAGAGAAATCAGCGTTTCGAACTCCGATAACCCGGCATTAATATCATCATGTTTTGATGCGTTAGAGACAAAGCGAAGTGAAATGTTTTTCACCCCCATAGCATGTGTTTTTATAATTTCCTCTGCTGCTCTCTTCCAGCCATACGTGAAATATCCCGGGAGGCCTTTTGCTGGTTTTTGTGCATTTTTATCTACATGCGAACTTACATCAACGGCCTGCGAGAGTATTGAAGGGGAAATCACCACGCTGGATTGAGTAATGACACGGCGGGTGAAGGTCGGCTTTAAAATCTCATATTCAATATTACTCATAACATACATCCCTTATATTTATGTGATTTGAGAACGGCACATATTTTTTAGTTGTGTTTTTATTTTTCCGCCCTTCCAATGTGTAAATAAATTTTTGTTTATTTATGGCCGAGCATTGACATTAATTCATTGCGAACTTGAATTAATCTCATGTTTGTGCCTGGATGGATATATGATTAATAATCACAGGTTGAAATATCTATCAGATGTTTCAATCAATGATGGTTGCTTATCTAGGATGAACGGTTGATAATGATGACGTATTGAGGGCTTTATACTGCCATATTGTTTTATAGGATTTTAGTAAAATATTATTACGGTTACGGATGGATAGCCTATTTTGTTTGCTTATTTTATTCTGAGAAAAATCAAAATGCAGGTATGGCCGTGGTTCGGTCGGAAAATTCTTTTTTATTCTGATTTTTTACTCGTCATATCTCTATAGCAGTAAAAAACTATTGTATTGATGTCTTTTGGTTCGCATTTTCACAATTTTTGAAACGTTTTGATATAGGTTTCGGTGGGCAGTTTTTTAATTAATATTTATATTTTTTAGTATGTTATGTTGATTGTTCTGTCTGGTGGCGTACTGAATCCTCAATAGGAAGTTTTAGGCGTGCATATTAATGTTCTAAAAGAATTGTTATCGCCACACGTTGCATAGCCTCTAAAATCACAAAAGCCCCGGCAGGGGCTTCTGGCTTCTTGTCGCTGTGCAGACGGCTTAGTTAAAGATCTCTGCGGTGCCGTGCAATTTATTCTGACCGCCGGCGGAGGTGATGCGATAGCTGCTGGCGCCGGCCGCGGCGGCTTTACTGGCCAGTGCGTCTTCCAGCGCGCTCAGGCTGGCGGCGCCGCTGACGGAAATCACGCCCATTTTCTGCGCGTTAGCGGCAGGCTGTGCAGCAGGTTGTTCGGCAGCCGTTGCGGTAAAGGCTGCGCCGGTCAGCAGTAAAGCAGTAGCAAATTTTTTGATGTTTTTCATGATGCAATCCTCAGAGTATTTTTTATGTGAGTCGCCGTTGCGTCTCGATGTGTTAAATATTAACCAGGTGGTGGCGAAGTTAAAATCAGAGAGTTTTGAGTATCTCTGTCAAAAAAATTGATTTCCATACGTGGAGGCTGGCTGGCGGAGCAAATCATTCACCACTACCTTTAAATAAAGTGGGTTGGTGGAGGGTGAGTGATGACGACAAATGCATTTGTTGGCAGTTGGTCACTGGTGTCTTCGGTATTTAAGAGTGAAGCAGGCACGCTAAGCTATCCGCTCGGCGCGCAGGTGGTGGGCCGCATCAACTACGAAGCCAACGGCGCCATGGCGGCGCAGCTGTATAGCGCGGTGCGTCCGCGTTTTGCCTCGGAAGATCTGGCGCAGGGCAGCGACCAGGAGCTACGGGCGGCGTTTATCAATATGATTTGCTACTTTGGCCGCTACCAGATTGATGAGCCGGATCAGCGGGTGATCCACCAGGTCGAAGGTTGTTCGTTTCCCAACTGGGTGGGCAGCCGTCAGGTGCGCTTTTATACCTTTGCCGGCGATAAGCTGACGCTGCGCACCGCGCCGCTGCAGATCGGTAATGGCGTGCAGATTGGCGAGCTGGTCTGGCAACGCATCGGGGACGCCGGATGATTACCGTTCACCACCTGAATAACTCACGCTCGCAGCCTATTTTGTGGTTTTTAGAAGAGCTGGCGCAGCCCTATCAGGTGCAGCGTTATCAGCGTGAGGCGGGAAGCCTGCTGGCGCCGCCGGCGTTAAAGAAAATCCATCCGCTGGGTAAGTCGCCGGTGATTGTCGACGGCGATCTGACGCTGGCCGAGTCCGGCGCAATCATCGAATATCTGCAGGAAGCCTACGATGCGCAGGGGCAGTTTATGCCCACCGACTTTCATGCGCGTCAGCAGTACCGCTATTGGCTGCACTATGCGGAAGGGTCGCTGATGCCGCTGCTGGTGATGAAACTGGTGTTTGGCCGCCTCGGTCAGCCGCCGGTGCCGCTGCTGCTGCGCAAGCTGGCCGGTGCCATCGGTAAAGGGGTGCAGCGCAACTATCTCGATAGGCAGATCGCCGTGCACCGTGACTATCTGGAACGGCACCTGCGCGCTAACACCTGGTTTGCCGGCCATGACTTCAGCGCCGCTGATATCAAAATGAGTTTTCCGCTGGAGGCAATGGCCGCGCGCGGCGGGTTGGACGGCTGTCCACAGCTGCGTGATTTTCTGCGGCGCATTCATCAGCGCCCGGCTTATCAGCGGGCGCTGGAGCAGGGCGGCCCTTATCATCTGCTGCTTTAACCGTCTGGACTATACTCGATAGGTCACTGCTTCTCGGAGATGGCCCATGACGACTCAAATCTTTGTGAATTTGCCGGTCAGCGATTTGCCCGCCTCGATGGATTTCTTTGGTCAGCTGGGTTTTGCATTCAATCAGCAGTTCACCGACGACAGCGCCGCCTGCATGGTGGTGAGCGACACCATTTATGTGATGCTGTTAACCCACGATAAATTCAAAATGTTTACCCCCAACCCGATCGGCGATGCCAAACGGGCCACGGAGGTGCTGCTTTGTCTGTCGCGGCCCAGCCGTGCGGCGGTGGACGATCTGGTTCGCAAGGCAATCGCCGCCGGCGGCAACACCTATAACCAGCCGCAGGACCATGGTTTTATGTACGGCCACGGCTTTCAGGATCTGGACGGCCATATTTGGGAGCTGATGTTTATGGATCCGCAGGCCATGCCGTCCTGAACACGGGAGTCTCATCATGCGGCGGCCGAGTCCGCCGCGCTCTGCGCCAGACGTTAAAATCGCCGGATCGACGACTTTCTGCTTTGCTCGTCGCGATCTTTAGTTGATCGGACGGTATAGAAGGCTGGATAATCGTTTGCTTCAGTAAAAACACTATAAATTCACCCGTACCTCATGCCGAGAGTTAATCGTTTGCCTTGTGCGCGGCCGCTATCTGCCGCGCGGTGCAAGGAATTGGGAGCAAACGTGACGGAAACGATTCCGTCCTGTCGGCTGCGGACGTTAAAAACACCTTCTGCAACAGACGAGCAGTGATTACAGGGGACAGCAACATGTCGAATTCTCAAGCGAATAACGCCGCAACAGCAAAAGGCGGGCTTGATGGTTATTTTAAAATTTCGCAGCGCGGCAGCAGCGTGCGGCAGGAAGTGGTGGCGGGCCTGACCACCTTTTTGGCGATGGTCTATTCGGTGATTGTGGTGCCGAGCATGCTGGGCAAGGCCGGTTTCCCGCCGACCGCGGTGTTCGTCGCCACCTGTCTGGTTGCCGGCTTCGGGTCGCTGCTGATGGGGCTGTGGGCTAACCTGCCGATGGCGATCGGCTGCGCTATCTCTTTGACGGCGTTTACCGCCTTCAGCCTGGTGCTGGGCCAGCAGATCAGCATTCCGGTGGCGTTGGGAGCGGTATGCCTGATGGGGCTGTTGTTTACCGTGATCTCGGTGACCGGCATCCGCTCATGGATCCTGCGTAACCTGCCGATGGGCGTGGCGCACGGCACCGGCATCGGTATCGGCCTGTTCCTGCTGCTGATCGCCGCCAACGGCGTCGGCCTGGTGGTGAAAAATCCGCTGGACGGGCTGCCGGTGGCGCTGGGTGCCTTTACCTCCTTCCCGGTGGTAATGACGCTGCTCGGGCTGGCGGTGATTTTCGGTCTGGAGAAGTTGCGGGTGCCGGGCGGCATTCTGCTGGTGATTATCGCCATCTCCGTTATCGGCCTGATTTTCGACCCGGCGGTGAAGTATCAGGGGCTGTTCGCCATGCCGAGTCTGGCCGACGATCAGGGCAACTCGCTGATTTTCAGCCTGGATATCATGGGGGCGCTGCAGCCGGTGGTGCTGCCGAGCGTGTTGGCGTTGGTAATGACCGCGGTATTTGACGCTACCGGCACCATCCGCGCGGTGGCCGGGCAGGCGAACCTGCTGGATAAAGACGGCCAGATCGTCAACGGCGGCAAGGCGCTGACCTCTGACTCGGTCAGCAGCATTTTCTCGGCGCTGGTGGGCGCGGCGCCGGCGGCGGTGTATATCGAATCGGCGGCGGGCACCGCAGCCGGCGGTAAAACCGGCCTGACCGCTACCGTGGTGGGCCTGCTGTTCCTGCTGATTCTGTTCCTGTCGCCGCTCTCCTATCTGGTGCCAGTGTATGCGACGGCGCCGGCGCTGATGTACGTCGGCCTGCTGATGCTCAGCAACGTCACCAAGCTGGATTTTGACGACTTTGTCGACGCGATGTCCGGCCTGCTGTGCGCGGTGTTTATCGTGCTGACCTGCAACATCGTTACCGGCATTATGCTGGGTTTCAGCGCGCTGGTTATCGGCCGCGTTTTCTCCGGTGAATGGCGTAAGCTGAATATCGGCACCGTCGTCATTGCCGTAGCGCTGGTGGTGTTTTACGCCGGTGGCTGGGCCATCTAAATCCTCAGCCGGGGCGCGGTTGGCGCGCCCCGGTTTCAGATTACTCTCCTTAATCTATTTCGCCGTTTTGAAAGGCACAACAAGCTTTCACCGACGTAAAAAAAGTGATCTACTATTTGGCACATACTCTGGCAATACGCCTTTGAGGTCGAAACCGTAGAGTCTAAGGAAAGCATGGAAATCTTTTTTACAATCCTCATTTTGATCCTGGTGGTCTCCCTGTCCGGGGTGGTGACGCGTATGTTGCCGTTCCAGGTGCCGCTCCCCTTAATGCAAATCGCCATCGGTGCGCTGTTGGCCTGGCCGCATTTCGGGCTGCACGTGGACTTCGATCCGGAACTGTTTTTAGTGTTGTTTATCCCGCCGCTGCTGTTTGCCGACGGCTGGAAAACGCCGATGCGCGAGTTTATTCACCACGGCCGCGAGGTGCTCGGGCTGGCGCTGGTGCTGGTGCTGATCACCGTGGTCGGCGTCGGCTATCTGATCTACCTGATGGTGCCGGGTATTCCGCTGGTGGCGGCGTTCGCGCTGGCGGCGGTGCTGTCGCCGACCGATGCCGTGGCGCTGTCCGGCATCGTCGGCAAAGGGCGCATCCCTAAACCGATTATGGGCGTGCTGGAGGGCGAGGCGCTGATGAACGACGCCTCAGGCCTGGTGTCGCTTAAGTTTGCCATCGCGGTGGCGATGGGCACCATGGTGTTCACCGTGGGCGGCGCGACGCTGGAGTTCCTCAAAGTGGCGATCGGCGGCCTGCTGGCCGGCGTGGCGGTCACCTGGACCTACAGTAAGTCGCTGCGCGTGATGAGCCGCTGGAGCGGCGACGACCCAGCGACGCAAATCGTCTTTTTACTGCTGCTGCCGTTCGCCTCCTATCTGATTGCCGAACATATCGGCGTATCGGGGATTCTGGCGGCGGTCGCCGCGGGGATGACCATCAGTCAGTCCGGCGTGATCCGCAATGCGCCGCTGGCGATGCGTCTGCGCGCCAACAGCGTCTGGGCGATGTTGGAATTCGTGTTTAACGGCATGGTGTTTATCATGTTGGGTCTGCAACTGCCGGGAATTCTGGAAACCTCGATTCTGCAGGCGGAGCTGGATCCGACGATTCAGACCTGGTACCTGTTCGCCGACGTGGCGATTATCTATGCCGCGCTGCTGCTGCTGCGCTTTACCTGGCTGTGGCTGATGAAGGGCGCCAGCAAACGGCTGCTGAAAAAGCGTCCGCTGCAGTTTGGCAACTACACCACGCGTGAGCTGTGGGTGGCGTCGTTCGCCGGGGTGCGCGGGGCAATTACGCTGGCCGGTGTGCTGTCGATTCCGCTGCTGCTCAGCGACGGCAGCGCCTTCCCGGCGCGTTATCAGTTGGTGTTTATCGCCGCCGGGGTGATCCTGTTGTCGTTGATTGTCGGCGTTATTGCCCTGCCGCTGTTGCTGCGCGGCGTACAGGTGGCGGACCCGAGCGTCAGTAAGGGCGAAGAGCGGATGGCGATTGCGATGGCGGCGGAAGTGGCGATCGAGAGCATCAACAAAATGGAAGAGCGGCTGACGGCGGATACCGAGGAAAATATCGATCCGCAGGTGCTGAAAGAGGTCAGCTCGCGCGTGGTCGGCATGCTGCGCCGCCGGGTTGCCAGCAAAGACGATATTGAAAACGCGCTGGAGCTGGAAAACCTGGAGCGACGCTTCCGCCTGACCGCGCTGCGCGCCGAACGCGGTGAGCTGTACCATCTGCGCGCGACGCAGAAAATCAGCAATGAGACGCTGCAAAAGCTGCTGCACGATCTCGACCTGCTGGAGGCGCTGCTGGTGGAGCGCGAGGGGTAAACCGGCGCGTGCCGGACTAAGCAGAAGGGGCTGAAGATATTCAGCCCTTTTTTATTTCATTGTCGACAGATGGTCGCGGCAGCAGGCGATCCAGGCCTGAGCGCTGTGGGACAGGTAACTGTCCTGACGCCAGATCAGCCCGACCTTCCACTCCATCAGCGGTTCCAGCGGCAGCCAGAGCAGGCTTTCCTCATCCAGCCACTGACAGACCGGCTCCGGCAGGGCGGCGATGCCGACGCCGGCCTGCACCATTGAGGCCAGAAAATCCCACTGGCCGCTGCGCACCGCGATGCGCGGCTCCAGTTCGGCGCGACGAAAGGCCGCCATCAGCATCTTATACAGCGCAAAATCTTCGTTATAAATCAGTATCGGCCATTCGGCCAGCTCATGAATGCTGATGTGGCTCCGCTGTTGCCAGTGCGTATTGCGCGGCACCACAACGGACATCGGGTGGGTCAGCAGCGGCAGAAAGGTCAACTGCCGGTCGGTATCGGGCGAGTAGACCGTCATTGCCAAGTCCAGTTCGCCCGCCAGCACCCGCTGTTCACCGGACAGGCCGCCCAGCTCGGAGATGCGCAGTTCAATGCCGGGATAGGCGTGGCGAAAGTGGCGGATGAGATCGGCGATTTGCCGGCCGACCATCGGCGGGATGCCCAGCCGCAGCACGCCTTTTCTTACCGCGCTGATGTCTTCCAGCTCGGCCTCCAACTGGCGGAATTCGTCGAGGATCGCCACGCCGCGCTGATAGACCGCCTGGCCGCTGTCCGTCAGGTGCAGCTTGCGCCCCTCGCGGATCAGCAGGGTGCACTCCAGTTCATCCTCCAGATGGCGCAGCATCTTGCTGATGGTCGGCTGGGTGACGAACAGTTTTTCCGCCGCGCGGGTAAAGCTTTGCTGACGCACGACTTCGACAAAGTAGCGTAGGGTACGAACATCCACAATTCGTTCTCCGATGGGCAATACCGGCGGGAAACTATTCCCTTAAGGCATGAAGTGGATAATTTTAATTCATTTCAGTACGGGTTTCCCGGCTGCGTATACTGTAATCCGTCATTTTTTTGCTTGAGGCCGCTCTCCATGTCCCTGGCGTTACGTCGTGCTGCGCCATCCCTGCTGACTCGCCTGCAGGTTCCCGTTCAGGTTGTTTTGTATGCGCTGCTGTTTTTGCTTGCCGAGCAGTTGGTGGCGCATTTCCATCTACCGTTGCCTGCCAATATTGTCGGCATGCTGATGCTGCTGGCGTTGATCGTGCTGCGCGTGCTGCCGCTGCGTTGGGTACAGGCCGGCGCGCGCTGGCTGCTGGCGGAGATGCTGCTGTTTTTCGTCCCGGCGGTGGTGGCAGTGGTCAACTACGCGCAGTTGCTGATGGTGGAAGGCTGGAAGATTTTTCTGGTGATCGCCGTCAGCACTATGCTGACGCTGGGGGCCACCGGGCTGGTGGTGGACCGCGTCTATCGCTTCGAACTCTGGCTGCAGCGGCGCAAACGTCATGAATGATTTTATCCTCAGCCTGCTCTGTCTGGCCGCTACGCTGGCGCTCTATTTTGCCAATAAGCGGCTCTATCGCCGCCGTCGCAGTCTGCTGCTGATGCCGCTGGTGCTGACACCGATGATTCTGGTGCTGTTGCTGGTGGTGACGCATATCTCCTATCGGGACTATATGGGGGAGACTCACTGGCTGCTGTGGCTGCTCGGGCCGGCGACCATTGCCTTTGCGGTGCCGGTGTATGAGAACCTGCATATTATCCGCCGTCACTGGCTGTCGCTCAGCGCCGGAGTGGCCACTGCAGTATGTGTGGCGGTGTACAGCTCGGTCTGGCTGGCGCGGCTGCTGACGCTGCCGGAAGAGGTACAGCGCAGCCTGGCGGTGCGTTCGATCACCACGCCGTTCGCGCTGGAGGCGGCGAAGCAGATGGGCGGCCAGCCGGATCTGGTGGCGCTGTTTGTGGTGATCACCGGGGTGTTCGGCATGGCGGTGGGGGATATTCTGTTTTTGCGGCTGTCGGTGCGCAGCCGTCTGGCGAAGGGGGCCGGCCTGGGGGCGTCGTCGCACGGCGCTGGCACCGCGCGCGCCTATGAAATGGGGCAGGAAGAGGGCGTGGTGTCCAGTCTGGTGATGATGCTGGCCGGCATTATCACCGTGCTGGCCGCGCCGCTGATTGGCCTGTGGATGTGCTAATACGCATCAGATAAACGCCGGGATAATCCGGCGTTGAACGTTTAGCTGCGGGCTGTATCGATCAGCTCGACCACCAACGGCGAGTGCGCACCACGCAGGGCGGCGCGTTCAGACTGGAACAGTGTGGCAACGTAAAAGCGGTGCGTCGGCAGCTCGATGGCGCGCACGTCGCCTTCGCTGTCGTGTGCGCTGACGATCAGCGGGAACTGTTGCAGCTGGCCGACAAAGTCCGGGTTGACGCCGAAGTTGCAGTGATAGCCTTCATGGGTTTCAAGAGCGCCGTACGCCTGCGCAATGCGGGTGTTTGGCTGCAGCAGCACGGTGCCGGTTTTTTCCACCAGTGAGCAGCTCAACGGGGTGATAACCAATCGCCCCGTGCTGTCGGTCTCTGCGTGGGTCGCATCATGCCAGCCCATAACGTTGCGGGCATACTCCACCACCGCGTACTGAAAACCGCCGCAGGAGCCGAGGAAAGGGACGTCATGCTCACGGGCGTAGCGGATGGCGGTAAACGCTCCGGCATCATGACGGTACGGGCTGCCGGGCACCACCCAGATCGCATCATAGTCTTGCAACACGGCGCTGTCGGTAATGGTCTCGGTGGGGATCCAGCGGGACTGAACGTCAATATCAAGGTGGGAAGCGGCAAGCGTGAGCGCGGTGGGAATCGCCTGGTGGGCGACGGCTTCGGGGCGATAGTCGCCGACCAGTGCAATGCGAACCTGAGATTTCATCACTTTCTCCTGCGTGGGTAAAAAGAGATGTTAGAGCAAAGTTAACAATTCGTCTGCTGCGTTAAAGGAGATGCGCACGTTTTGCCGGCGGGGGCATTTGCCCCCTGATACAGCATGTTAGTACAGCGAAGGCGCGCCGGCCGGGCGGGTCTTAAAGCGGCGGTGCAGCCACATATACTGCTCCGGCGCGCGCATAATCTCTTTTTCCACCACCTTGTTCATATAGGCGGCAGCGGCCATTTCGTCGGTAAGCGGGTAGTTTTCCAGCGCCGGCTGGATCAGCAGATCGTAACCGGCGCCGTTTTCACGGCGAATCAGCACCACCGGCACCAGCGCCGGCTGTGCCATACGCGCCAGCATAAAGGTGCCGCTGGTGGTTGCCGCCTGATCGACGGCGAACAGCGGCGCAAACACGCTGCCGCGCGGGCCGTAATCCTGATCGGGCGCGAACCACACCGCTTCGCCGCCTTTCAGCGCCTGCACCATGCCGCGCAGGTTCTTACGGTCGAGCATCGCCTTATTGGAGCGCATACGGCCTTTGGTCTGCGCCCACTCCATCGCCTTGTTGTTGTGCGGGCGGTACATCGCCATCATCGGCTGGCACAGGCCCATCGCCCGGCCGCCCAGTTCCAGCGACATAAAGTGCACGCCAATCACCAGCACGCCGCGGCCGTTCTGCTGCGCCATCTTCAGGTGATTGATGCCGGAGACGTTAAACCAGCGCTTGACGCGTTTATCCGACCAGAACCAGGCGATGCCGGTTTCCAGCAGCCCCATACCGAGGGATTCAAAATTGCTGACCACCTTGCGCTCGCGTTGGGCGGCATCCATATCCGGGAAGCACAGTTCCAGGTTGCGGCGGGTGATGGTGACGCGGCGCTTCAAAAAGCGCATCGAGGTGCGGCCCATCCACACGCCGAGCTTATGCAGCAGCGGGTAGGGCAGCTGTACCAGCAGAAACAGCACTGCCAGGCCAAACCAGGTCAGCCAGTAGCGGGGGTGCAGCAGGGCACGTTGGAATTCTTGCGGACGTTTCATAGTCACTCATTTATGCATTAAGGGTAAAAAACCTGTAACGCATAAAGAAGCCACTCAATAGCGATACAATGACTCAGACACTGGGTCGTGGTTATCGTTTAGTCGGATCGTGAAATTGACTAAAACTTTACATTCGAAGGGCAAATCGCGCTGCGCATCGGTCGGGAAAGGCGCGACCGCGGCAATCTGAGGGGCTCTAGGAACGTTTATTGTACCATACCCTACGACAGTAAACAGAGAAGGAGGATGCGAAAAATCTTATTTAGCCGGCGTTCTGCGTGCGCATCTTGACCGAGATTATATCCCCGCTAGCCACCCGCATTTTAGAGGCGGAACCATGAAAATGAGGGGCAACTTTCCAGACAACCCTTGATCGCAGATAGATAACCCGACCGCAGATATCGTTGAGTTGGAAGCGGATTATCCGGATACGCTCAATGCGGAATTTGGCGCTCGTCGGGGGGATGACATTACGTTGGAAGAATGGGGAACGCCAACAAAGGATTTTTTGGCGCAGACCGGGCTATTAGCGACAAACCATCTGAGGCAGGAGGTCGAATCATTGATCCGCGTATCGCCAGAAAAGAAAAAGGCGCTTATCAAATGAGATAAAGCGCCTTTTTTCAACACGTTAACTGACTAGTATCAGTTCATGCCGTATTTTTTCAGTTTCTTGCGCAGCGTACCGCGGTTGATGCCCATCATCAGGGCTGCGCGGGTCTGGTTGCCACGGGTGTATTGCATCACCATGTCCAACAGTGGCTGTTCAACTTCAGCCAGTACCAGCTCATACAGGTCATTCACATCTTGACCGTTCAGTTGAGCAAAATAGTTCTTCAGTGCTTGTTTAACCGAGTCACGCAGAGGCTTTTGAGTCACTTGATCCTGTGAGTTTACGGTAGAAACGGTCAGTACGTCAGAATTTACGCGTTGTTCGAACATAGTTCTGTCAGCTCTTTTTTTACGCTAGATTTTCGAAATATGCCTCCAACGCCTCCAGCTGTTCGCTGGCATCCTCTATGGCGTTGAATGTGCGCCGAAACTGGTCATTCGGGGCATGCTCCTGGAGATACCAGGATACGTGCTTACGAGCAATCCGGAATCCCTTGCCTTGGCCGTAAAAGCCGTGCAATTCCCGAATATGCCCGATCAACAAGCGCTTCACCTCGCCAAGCGGCAACGGCGGCAGCAGCTCCCCTGTGTCCAGATAATGCTGGATTTCCCGGAAGATCCAGGGTCTCCCCTGAGCAGCGCGGCCTATCATCAGGGCGTCGGCCCCGGTGTAGTCAAGCACTGCTCTGGCTTTATGCGGGTCAGTAATATCCCCATTCGCAATAATCGGAATGGAAACGTTCTGCTTAACTGCCCGAATGCTGTCGTATTCCGCGTCGCCGTTAAACAGGCAGGCGCGGGTTCGGCCATGAATCGTCAGGGCCTGAATACCACAGTCTTCGGCCAATTGGGCAATCTCTACACAGTTACGGTGTTCCGGCGCCCAGCCGGTACGGATTTTCAGCGTTACCGGCACATCCACGGCGTTAACCACCGCCAGGAGGATCTGTTTCACCAGATCCGGGTGCTGCAACAAGGCAGACCCTGCAAGTTTCCGGTTCACCTTTTTAGCCGGGCAACCCATATTGATGTCGATGATCTGTGCACCGCCGGCGACGTTAATCTGCGCGGCGGCAGCCATATCATCCGGAACGCTGCCGGCGATTTGCACGGAGCGAATCCCAGGTTCATCGCTATGAACCATGCGCAGACGCGACTTATCCGTCCGCCACACCTCCGGATTGGAGGAAAGCATTTCGGATACAGCCATCCCAGCCCCCATTGCATGACACAAGGTTCTGAATGGGCGATCTGTAATGCCGGCCATCGGGGCCGCAATCAGGCAATTTGTTAACTGGTGGTGTCCAATGCGCATAGACAAAGAATGACCGTACTGTGTCCGCAAGGGCGCGTATATTACGCATTTTTTCGCCGAGATGAAAGGCCAAACTTTGACCAATTTGCGGCAATCGATAGCTGAAAATGCGCACCCCGACGACGGATGAAAATATTATATATAATTAACAATAACTTGACTGATTGTGCTGCTTTTGTGTTCAGGCAAATAATCAGCGGGTGACAGGATATTATCTCTAAATGAGACGTATTTTTACCGCGATCGGCTGGCGTTACCGCGCCCTGTACGCGCATTATCGCGATTTTCGGCTGAAAAATCATCAGCAGACCAATAGGATGCACGGGCGTGTATAACGCGCCTGCGCGGCTTATTTTGCGCCGATAAGGAGAATGTTAAGGGGATGCTGCCCAAACGCTTTAGCGCTCGCTGACGGCGGTGTGAGGCGCTGATAGCGACAGCGTCGTGCCGATGCCCGGTGGCAATAAAAAACCCGCCGGTGGCCGGCGGGCTTTCAGAGAGGGCTAGCGGCGGCGGCCGGTAATGCGGCACCACTCTTCCCGTTCGGCGACCGGATCCAGCACGAAGAGCTCCTGATAGGCTTCCGCCACGCTCTCCGCCTGGGTAGCCAGCACGCCGGACAGGCCGAGGTCACCGCCGGATTTCGGCAGGCAGCTAATCAACGGCGCCAGTTCGCGCAGCGGGCCGGCCAGAATATTGGCGACCACCACGTCGGCCTGCAGCCCGGCCGGCTGGTCCTGCGGCAGATACAGTTCCAGACGCTCAGAGACGCCGTTGCGCTCCGCGTTGTCGCGGCTGGCCTGGATCGCCTGCGGGTCGATATCGATGCCGATGGCGCGCGCCGCGCCGAGTTTTAATGCGGCAATCGCCAGAATGCCGGAGCCGCAGCCGAAATCAATCACGGTTTTGCCGGCCAGATCGAGGCCGTCGAGCCATTGCAGACACAGTGAAGTGGTCGGGTGCGTGCCGGTGCCGAAGGCCAGGCCCGGGTCCAGCATCACGTTGACCGCGTCCGGGTCGGGCACGTCGCGCCAGCTTGGGCAGATCCACAGGCGCTCGCCGAAACGCATCGGGTGGAAGTTATCCATCCATTCGCGTTCCCAGTCTTTATCTTCCAACTGTTCGATTTTGTGACGAAAACCGGCGCCCAGCAGCGGATGCTGTTCCAGCATGGCCACTACCTCGGCCATATCGGTTTCCGCATCGTACAGGCCGATAACGTCGGTATCGCCCCACAGCAGGGTTTCACCGGGCAGCGGCTCGAACACCGGGTTGTCGTGGGTGTCCTGAAAGGTCACCGAGACCGCACCGCTTTCAACCAGCGCATCGCTCAGCGCTTCCGCCTGGTTGCCGGTGGTGTTCAGTTTTAGTTGGATCCAAGGCATAACAATTCTCTTTAAGAAGATAAAGATGACGCCGGGCGGCGTTTTTCGCCGACCAGGTTACCGATGTAAAACGCCAGCAGGCTGACCAGCAGCGCGGGCACGATAGGATGCAGCCCCGCGAGCTGCAGATTGAAGCTGGCTAATAGCGTATAGCATACCGCACCTGCCGCCATTGAGCTAAGGGCGCCCTGCGCATTAGCGCGCTGCCAGTAGAGGCCCAGCACCAGCGGCCACAGGAATACCGCCTCCAGACCGCCAAAGGCCAGCAGGTTCAGCCAGATGATCATTTCCGGCGGCCGCCAGGCGGCCAGCAGCACCAGCAGCCCAAGCACCAGCGTGGTCAGGCTGGAGAAGCGCTTGATCAGCTTCTCGTTCTGCTGCTGTTGCGGGCGGACGCCAAGATACAGGTCCTTGATGATGGTGGCGGACGACTGCAACAGCTGCGCGTTGATGGTCGACATAATGGCCGCCATCGGCGCGGCTAGGAAGATGCCGGCGGCGTACGGCGGCAAGACGGTAACCATCAGCGTCGGGATCACCTGATCGGGCACCTGGAGATCCGGCAGCACGGCGCGTCCCAGCGCACCGGCCAGGTGCATGCCGAACATCAGCAGCGCCACGACGATGGTGCCGAGCACGATGCCGCGGTGCACCGCTTTGCTGTCCTTATAGGAGATGCAGCGCACGGCGGTGTGCGGCAGGCCGATGACGCCGAAGCAGACCAGGATCCAGAACGAGGCCATAAAGGGCAGGCTGAGGATCTGCTCGCCGCCCTGCGGCGATACCAGTGCCGGATCGATTCGCTGCAGCGTATCGACGGCGCCGTGCAGGCCACCGGCGGCATGGATCACGCCGACCAGCAGCAGCGCGGTGCCCAGCAGCATCACCAGCCCTTGCATGGCATCATTCAGCACGCTGGCGCGGAAACCGCCGAAGGCGGTATACAGCGCGATGCTGACGCCGAAGATCAGCAGTCCGCTGTCGTACGGAATGCCCGCCGCGGTTTCCAGCAGGCGGGCGCCGCCGATAAACTGTACCGTCATGGCGCCGAGGAAGGCGACCAGCAGGCTCAGGCTGGCCAGCCACACCAGCAGGCGGCTTTGGTAGCGGGCGAACAGCATATCGTTGAGGGTGATGGCGTTGTAGCGCCGTGCCAGAATGGCGAATTTTTTACCGAGCACGCCGAGCGACAGCCATACCGCCGGCAGCTGGATCATCGCCAGCAGCACCCAGCCGAGGCCGTATTTGTAGGCGGCGCCGGGGCCGCCGATAAACGAGCTGGCGCTGATGTAGGTGGCGGTCAGGGTCATCGCCAGCACAAAGCCGCCCATCGAACGGTTGCCGAGAAAATATTCGCTGAGGAAGTTACCGCTCTGCCGGCGGCGATAGGCGTATATCGACAGGCCGAATACCAGCAGCAGGTAGGCGACCAGCGGCACGATCACTTCAGTTTTCATCGCGGTCCTCCAGCGGAATATCGCGGAAGATGACGCGCACCATCAGCCAGCACAGGATAATGAACAGCAGCGGAACCAGCAGACAGGCCATTTCGAACCAGTGCGGCAGGCCGGTGACGCCGATTTGGCTGTCCGGCAGATAGGCGGCCAGCGCCCAGGCCAGCACGTAGAAGAGGGTCAGACCCAGCGCCCAGCGCGCTTCGCGGTGAGCCTGAATAAAGCGTTTTTCCATCCGTTTCTCCCCCTCTTACCCATGAATTGCAGCGTGTAACGCCGGCGTGAAATGCATCGGGCAGAGGCTTATGGCTATGGATTTACCAGAGGAAGGGGATTGTACGACAAGCACGGCGTTTGCCAAGCGCTTCAGTCGTAAAGAAAAGGGCCGGTGGAACACCGGCCCTGGTCAGATGACGTAAGAGGCTAAAGCGTGCGTTACTGCAGGCCGAGCTTCTTCTCCAGATAGTGGATGTTGGTGCCACCGTGCTGGAAGTTTTCGTCATTCATGATTTTTTGCTGCAGTTCAACGTTGGTTTTAATCCCGTCGATGATCAGTTCAGCCAGCGCATTTTTCATGCGGGCAATCGCCACGTCACGGTTTTCACCGTAGGTGATCAGTTTGCCAATCATGGAGTCATAGTACGGCGGCACGGTATAGCCGGCGTAAATGTGTGACTCCCAACGTACGCCGAAACCGCCCGGCGCGTGGAAACGGGTGATCTTGCCCGGGCTTGGCAGGAAGGTGTTTGGATCTTCGGCGTTGATACGGCATTCCACCGCGTGGCCCTGGACCTTCACCTCTTCCTGTTTGATCGACAGCGGCTGACCGGCAGCGATGCGCAGCTGCTCTTTGATCAGATCCACACCGGTGATCATTTCGGTAACCGGGTGTTCCACCTGAATACGGGTGTTCATTTCAATGAAATAGAACTCGCCGTTTTCGAACAGGAACTCGAACGTACCTGCGCCGCGGTAGCCGATATCCACACAGGCTTTGGAGCAGCGTTCGCCGATATAGCGACGCAGTTCCGGCGTGATGCCCGGTGCCGGCGCTTCTTCCACTACTTTCTGGTGACGGCGCTGCATGGAGCAGTCGCGTTCCGCCAGATAGATGGCGTTGCCCTGGCCGTCGGCCAATACCTGGATCTCGATATGGCGTGGATTTTCCAGGTATTTTTCCATGTACACCATGTCGTTGTTGAAAGCCGCTTTGGCTTCCGCTTTCGTCATGTTGATGGACTGTTCGAGCTCTTTGTCGCTGCGCACAACGCGCATGCCGCGACCGCCGCCGCCGCCGGACGCCTTGATAATGACCGGATAGCCGATGCGTTTGGCAAAGGCGCGGTTCTTATCCATATCGTCGGTCAGCGGGCCGTCAGAGCCGGGTACGCAAGGTACGCCGGCTTTCTTCATGGCGTTGATGGCGGAGACTTTGTCGCCCATCAGGCGAATGGTGTCTGCTTTCGGGCCGATGAAGATAAAGCCGGAGCGCTCAACCTGCTCGGCGAAGTCGGCGTTTTCCGACAGGAAGCCGTAACCAGGGTGGATGGCTACCGCGCCGGTGATTTCCGCCGCAGAGACGATCGCCGGGATGTTCAGGTAGCTTTTGACTGATGGCGCAGGACCGATGCACACGGTCTCGTCGGCCAGCAGTACGTGTTTCAGATCGCGATCCGCCGCCGAGTGTACGGCGACGGTCTTGATGCCCAGTTCTTTACAGGCACGCAGGATACGAAGCGCGATCTCGCCGCGGTTGGCGATAACAATTTTATCAAGCATGGTGCGCCTCGTTATTCGATGACGACCAGTGGCTCGTCATATTCAACCGGTTGACCGTTTTCCACCAGAATGGCTTTCACCACGCCGGATTTGTCGGCTTCGATCTGGTTCATCATTTTCATCGCTTCAACGATGCACAGCGTGTCGCCGGCGTTGACTTTCTGGCCCACTTCCACGAAGGCTTTCGCGTCCGGGCTTGGGGTGCGGTAGAAGGTGCCTACCATTGGGGAACGAACGACATGGCCACTCACGGCTGCGGCAGCGGCAGGCGCTTCGGCTTCGGCGGCAGCGACGGCGGTGGCCAGCGCTGGAGCCGGCTGTGCCGGTGCGGCATAGGCCTGCTGCATGACTGGGTAAGCCTGCGCCGGCGCGGCGCGACTGATGCGAACTGACTCTTCGCCCTCAGCGATTTCCAGTTCAGAAATACCTGATTCTTCAACCAGTTCGATCAGTTTCTTGATTTTACGAATATCCATGAGTGTGATTCCGTACTCTTTTTGTGGAGCAATTAGTGGGTTTTTGACAGACGGTTAACCGCTGCCTGTAAAGCAAATGTGTAACCTTCCGCGCCGAGCCCGCAAATCACGCCCACGGCTATATCAGACAGGTAGGAGTGATGGCGGAAAGGCTCGCGGGCATGCACGTTGGACAGGTGGATCTCAATAAACGGGATTTGCACCGCCAACAGCGCATCGCGCAGCGCCACGCTGGTGTGGGTGAACGCCGCCGGGTTAATCAGAATGAAATCTGTATTGCCGCGCGCCTGATGAATGCGGTCGATCAGCGCGTGTTCGGCATTGGACTGCAGATGGCTTAGGGCAACGCCCAGTGCGGAGGCCTGATTCTCTAATCCGTTAACGATCTCTGCCAGCGTCGTGCTGCCGTACTTTTCCGGCTCACGGGTGCCCAGCAGGTTCAGATTAGGGCCATTCAGAAGCAAAATGTGAGACTTGTCCGCCATTGTGCTGGTATCTCCGGCAATAAAACCATCATCGTTCAACATAACCCGATGTTACCGATTTGTCACCTTTTTCGGGGAAAAATCACGCTGTCCTTCTGGACAAGGTCGGGCATTATAACGATATCGTAGCAATTCGCAGCTAAATACTGGTCTTATCAGCGAAGATATTCAACCCCTAATTGGCCGGGGTTACCCGGTTATGTGAGATCGCGCGTCGTGGAAGATGACGCTTTCTAACGCCACCAGGCGCGGAATTTCGGGTAACGCCACGCTAACAACAGCAATGCCAGCAGCGCGTAGATCAGCGGCTGAGGGGAAATGATTTTTACCGACCAAAGGTAGTGTATCGGCGTCAGAATCGCCACCAGATAGACGAAATTGTGCAGCCGCTGCCAGTTTTTGCCCAGGCTGCGCATCGCCCGTTGGGTCGAGGTCGCCGCCAGCGCCAGCAACAGCAGCCAGCTGACGATGCCGAGCGTCAGGTAGGGGCGTTCTATCAGCTCCTGTCCGAGCAGCGCAATATTATTCAGCCCCAGTTCCAGCGTGGCGTAGCTTAACAGGTGCAGCGTCGCCCAGGCAAAACACCACAGCCCCAGCAGCCGGCGGCAGCGCATCAGCATCGCCTGGCGGCTGTAGCGCGCCAGCGGGGCGACCAGCAGGGTGACCAGCAGCAGTTTCAGCGCCATACGCCCGGTAAAATGCTGGATGTCCTTGGCCGGATCGGCGCTCAGCCAGCCCTGATCGACCGCCAGCACCAGCCACGCCAGTGGCAGGAAGGCGGCCAGATGAATCGCGGCTTTCAGCCATTTGATATGCACAGGTTTTAAACGCACTCAAAAATTCTCCCGCAGGTTCATGCCGCGATACAGCGAAGCGACCCGATCGCCATAGCCGTTAAACAGCAGCGTAGGCTGACGTTTCACATCCAGAATGCCGCCAGCGCCGATAAAGCGCTCGCTGGCCTGCGACCAGCGCGGGTGACTGACCTGAGGATTGACGTTGGCGTAAAAACCGTACTCATTCGGCGCCGACAGGTTCCAGGTGGTCGGTGGCTGGTCGCGGGTCAGACGGATATGCACGATGGACTTGATGCCCTTGAAGCCGTATTTCCAGGGGGTAATCAGCCGCAGCGGCGCGCCGTTCTGCGGCGGCAGCGTTTTGCCGTACACGCCCACCGTCAGCAGCGCCAGCGGGTGCATGGCCTCGTCCAGACGTAAGCCTTCTACGTACGGATACTGCAGGCCGCCGCCGATAAAGCGGTCTTTCTGCCCCGGCATCTGCTCCGGATCGTAGAGCGTCTGAAAGGCGACGAAGCGCGCGTTGCTGTTCGGCTCGGCCAGCTTCAGCAGTTTGCCCAGCTCAAAGCCGATCCACGGCACCACCATCGACCAGGCTTCCACACAGCGCATCCGGTAGATCCGTTGCTCCAGCGGGAAGCGTTTCATCAGATCGTCGATATCGAGCGTCAGCGGTTTGGCCACCTCGCCGTCGATACGCACTTTCCAGCCTTCGGTCTTCAAGCCGCCGGCGTTGGCGGCCGGGTCGGCTTTATCCAGCCCGAACTCGTAGAAATTGTTGTAACCGGTGACTTTATCTTCCGGCGTCATTGCCAGCTTGTCCTGCCATTGCGGCGGCCGGCTGAACGCCAGCGTTTTGCCCGGCGGCGCTTTGGGGCGATCGTTACCTTTAAACCAGGACAGCAGATCGGCCTGGGCGCTGAGCGGCAGCGTCAGCGACGCGGCGCCTATCCCCAATGCCTGCAGCACTTTTCTGCGCTGATGGAACACGCTTTCCGGCGTGACGTCAGCCTCGGTTAATTGATGTACCTTTTTCATTAGCCCGTCCTCCACGGTGATGCCTTAAGCATGGCGCGAAAGCAGGCCGGAGGCGAGATGCGGCGGGAAAATATGAAATTTCGTAGAAGCAGGGTGCGGGGACGTCAGCCCGCACCCGCAGACGGCATCAGCGGATTTTTACCAGCGTGCGCCCGGTGACTTTATTGTCGAGCAGGTCGCGGGCGGCGGCGGGCGCCTGCTCCAGGGCGATCTCCTGCGTGGCCTGCTGGTAAAAGCTGTCCGGCAGGATGCCGGCCAGGCGTTCCCAGGCGGTCTGGCGCTGATGCAGCGGCGTATGTACGGAGTCTATCCCCTGCAGGCGTACGTTGCGCAGGATAAACGGCATTACGGTGGTCGGCAGCTGGTAACCGCCGGCCAGCCCGCAGGCGGCGACGGTGCCGTTATAGTTCATCTGCGCCAGCACGCCGGCCAGCAATTTATCGCCGACGGTATCGACGGCGCCGGCCCAGCGCTGTTTCTCCAGCGGACGCGGTGCCTCGATGTAGTCGCTGCGCGGCAGCACCTCTTTGGCGCCCAGCGCCTTCAGGTAGTCGGTATTGCTGTCGCGGCCGCTGATGGCGGTCACCCGGTAGCCGAGCGCCGACAGCACGGCGATGGCGGTGCTGCCGACGCCGCCGCTGGCGCCGGTCACCAGCACCTCGCCGTCATCCGGGCGCACGCCGCCGTCCTCCAGCGCCATCACGCACAGCATGGCGGTCAGGCCGGCGGTGCCGATAATCATCGCCTGGCGTTCATCCAGCCCTTTCGGCAGGGGCACCAGCCATTCGCCGGCGACGCGCGCCTGCTCTGCCAGGCCGCCCCAATGGTTTTCCCCGACGCCCCAGCCTGTCAGCACCACGCTGTCTCCCTCGCTAAAGCGCGGATCTTTGCTGCTGCGTACCGTACCGGCGAAATCAATCCCCGGCACCATAGGAAAGTGGCGGACGATTTTGCCTTTGCCGGTGATGGCCAGCGCATCTTTATAGTTGAGGCTGGACCAGTTCACATCGACCGTTACGTCGCCTTCCGGCAAGCGGTCATCGTCGATATCCTGCACCTGGCTGATGATTTGCTCGCCGTGTTGTTCCAGTAATAATGCGCGCATGTCACTGTCCTCTTGTTTATCTCGGTTTGCTGGCATGTTGCCGAGTCATGACCTCAGTCATAAAGATCGCGAGAATAATTCATTAAAATGATGCTTTAATCCAACTCATTTGACTATATGCATAATAGGTAAGTGATGCTCTGATAAAGAACAAAAAATTACCGTTTAAAGGTTCCTTTCCGCGGCGAGGCTTGTTAGCTTGGATGCGCTTTAACCCGGCCGTAATGTTCCTGGCGGTATTCTGAAAAAACAGACAGTTAACCATAAAGTCGGGTTATGCTGTTGCACCTTTATCAGTTGGCTGGCACCTTTTTATTTCAATGGGTGCATACTCACTTAACCATAGCGGACAAGGCACAGGGATGCGATTTACCACCAAACTCTCTGCACTGATCACCCTGCTCGTTGCGCTGGCCATGTTTTTTATGCTGATGGGGTGCTCATACAGTTTTTTTTATGTCACTCAGGAGCGCATGGAGCGCCGCTTCGATGCGCTGGTCACTTCGCTTGACCAGTCGATGCTGCATAGCTCGCTGCAGGCGCAGACGCAGTGGCTGCCGCTGGTGATGAGGCCGCTCGGCATTGTGGAACTGCGCGTTGAAAGCGCCAGCGGCATTCTGTTCAACTATGAACTGCCCGTGTTAACGGACGAGCCAAGAGCCGCGCCCAGCAGCCATCGCTATGCCTCTTTGCCGCTGATGCAACACCCCGGCAGTACGCTGAATATCACCTATCTCGATCCGTTCGCCAGCGATGGCTATTCGCTGCGTTCGACCCTGGCCGTCACGCTGGCGATTGTCGTCATGCTGGTGGTGCTGCTGTTCAGCCTGCGCTGGCTGCGTGAGCAGGCCGCCGGCGAGGATCGTCTGGCCTGGCGGGCGCGACGCATTCTAAACGGCGAGCGTGAAGAGGTGATGCAGGGTGATATGCGGGAGTGGCCGCCGAGCGTCAGCAGCGCGCTGGATCGCCTGCTGGCGGATCTGGCCGAGGCGCGTGAGGAGCGGACGCGGGTGGATACGCTGATCCGCGCTTTTGCCGCTCAGGATGCGAAAACCGGTCTGAATAACCGCCTGTTTTTCGACAACCAACTGACCACGCAACTGGAAGAAGAAGGGTCGCACGGCATTGTGATGATGGTGCGCCTGCCGGATTTTGAAACGCTGCGCGAAACCCATGGCGCCGCGATGGTGCAGGAGCTGATGTATTCGCTGGTCAATCTGCTGTCTACTTTTGTGCTGCGCTATCCTTCGGCGCTGCTGGCGCGCTATTTCCACAGCGATTTTACCGTGCTGCTGCCGCACCGCACGCTGAAAGAGGCGGACGGCATCGCCGCGCAGTTAGTGAATGCTATCGATGCGTTGCCTGCGACGCCGCTGATTGAACGGGAAGCCTTTTTGCATATCGGCATTGTCGCCTACCGCAGCGGCCAGACGACCGAGCAGGTGATCGACCGTGCCGAACAGGCGACGCGTCACGCCACGCTGCAGGGCGAAAACGGCTGGTATGTGTACGACAGTCAGGTACCGGAGAAGGGGCGCGGCAGCGTGAAATGGCGTACCTTGCTGGAACAAATGCTGGAGCGCGGCGGCCCGCGGCTGTATCAGAAGCCGGCGGTGACGGTGAAAGGCGAGGTACACCATCGGGAAATAATGAGTCGTGTTTATGATGGCTCTCAAGAGCTGCTTCCAGCTGAATATATTCCGCTGGTAAAACAGTTCGGGCTGGCGGAGCGCTACGATCGTCTGCAGGTGAGCCGAATCATACCGCTGCTGGCGCTGTGGCCGGAGGAGACGCTGGCGTTTCCGCTGTGCGTTGACTCATTATTACAGCGCTCGTTTCAATACTGGCTGCGCGATACGTTATTACAGTGTGAAAAAAGTCACCGGCGACGTATTCTGATTGAACTTGCAGAGGCGGATGTGTGTCAACATATCGACCGTTTACGTCCGGTGCTGCGTCTGATTGCCGGGCTGGGCTGCCGCCTGGCGGTGTCGCAGGCGGGGTTAACCGTGGTCAGTACCGCGTATATCAAATCGCTGCAGGTGGAGATCGTTAAACTGCATCCCGGTTTGGTGCGCAGTATTGATAAACGCGACGAGAATCAGCTGTTTGTTCAGAGCCTGTCCAGCGCGTGCGAAGGCACCAGCGCGCAGCTGTTTGCTGCCAGCGTACGCACGCGCGGCGAATGGCAGACGTTAAAAGAGCGTGGGATCCACGGCGGGCAGGGCGACTTTTTTGCCCCGCCGGAGCCTATTGAAGTCGGGCGCAAAAAATATTCGCATCGTTATCGCGTTTAACCTGAATATTTGCGCATTTTTCACGTAGAATAACCCGTCTTTTCCCGTCGGACGTTGGTAGGTGCTTACCACCAGTGATAATCAGGGAAAATGTTAGTTTTTATGAGCTGTGTTACGCCGATTTGCGCGTTGACAGGGGTGGTAAACTGAACCTTGGTTCAGGGAATTCAGGCCTCATCCAATTTCCGTGCATTCGAGCAGTAATAATGCAGATTATTTTCACCGAAGTAGAACGTTTTTGCGCCTTGTCGCTGCTTCGTGTGGTTGGTAAAGTAGGCGGATTTTATTTTTCGCCCCCAGCTTGCAGGATTATCCTTTAGTTATGTTTAAGAAATTTCGTGGCATGTTTTCCAATGACTTGTCCATCGATTTGGGTACCGCCAATACCCTTATTTATGTTAAAGGGCAAGGCATTGTACTGAATGAACCGTCGGTGGTTGCCATTCGCCAGGATCGTGCCGGCTCACCCAAGAGCGTAGCGGCTGTGGGCCATGACGCTAAACAGATGCTGGGACGTACTCCCGGCAATATCGCAGCCATTCGTCCGATGAAAGACGGCGTTATCGCCGACTTCTTCGTGACCGAGAAAATGCTGCAACACTTTATCAAGCAGGTGCACAGCAACAGCTTTATGCGCCCAAGCCCGCGCGTGCTGGTGTGTGTGCCGGTCGGCGCCACGCAGGTTGAACGTCGCGCCATCCGCGAATCGGCGCAGGGCGCCGGCGCGCGTGAAGTGTTCCTGATTGAAGAGCCGATGGCGGCCGCCATCGGCGCCGGCCTGCCGGTTTCCGAAGCAACCGGTTCCATGGTGGTGGATATCGGCGGCGGTACCACGGAAGTGGCGGTGATCTCACTGAACGGCGTGGTGTACTCCTCGTCGGTACGCATCGGCGGCGACCGCTTCGATGAAGCGATCATTAACTACGTGCGCCGCAACTACGGCTCGCTGATCGGTGAAGCTACCGCAGAACGCATCAAGCATGAGATCGGCTCGGCCTATCCGGGTGATGAAGTGCGTGAGATCGAAGTACGTGGCCGTAACCTGGCCGAAGGCGTACCGCGCGGCTTTACCCTGAACTCCAATGAAATCCTCGAAGCCCTGCAAGAGCCTCTGACCGGCATCGTCAGCGCGGTGATGGTGGCGCTGGAGCAGTGTCCGCCGGAGCTGGCTTCCGATATTTCGGAACGCGGCATGGTGCTGACCGGCGGCGGCGCGTTGCTGCGCAATCTGGATCGCCTGCTGATGGAAGAAACCGGGATTCCGGTCGTTGTGGCTGAAGATCCGCTGACCTGCGTGGCGCGTGGCGGCGGCAAAGCGTTGGAAATGATCGACATGCACGGCGGCGATTTGTTCAGCGAAGAATAGTCAGCCCCAAGAAGGAGGTATCGTCTAAGATCAATGCATCTTGTACGTTGCCTCCTTCTGTTGTCGAGGAACTCGCATAATTTATGAAGCCGATTTTTAGCAGGGGACCTTCCCTGCAACTGCGACTTTTTTTGGCGGTGATCGTGGCGATTGGCCTGATCGTTGCCGACAGCCGGCTCGGTACGTTCGTAAAAATACGAAACTACATGGATACCGCAGTCAGCCCTTTCTACTTTTTGGCCAACGGGCCGCGTAAGGTTTTGGACAGCGTCTCGGATACGCTGGCTACTCGCCAACAGTTGGAACTCGAAAATCGCGCTTTGCGGCAGGAACTGCTGCTGAAAGGCAGCGATACCCTTCTTCTCGGCCAATTCAAGCAGGAAAATGCCCGCTTGCGTGAACTGCTCGGCTCGCCGCTGCGCCAGGACGAACAAAAAATGGTCACGCAGGTGATCTCGGCCGGCTCCGATCCGTACAGCGATCAGGTGGTGATCGACAAAGGCTCCGATAACGGCGTCTACGAGGGCCAGCCGGTGATCAGCGATAAAGGGGTGGTCGGTCAGGTGGTGGCGGTGGCCAAATACACCAGCCGCGTGCTGCTGATTTGCGATGCCTCCCACGCGCTGCCGATTCAGGTACTGCGCAACGATATTCGCGTGATCGCCGCCGGCAGCGGCTGCGCCGACGATCTGCAGCTGGAGCATCTGCCGGGCAACACCGATATCCGCGTGGGCGACGTGCTGGTGACCTCGGGCCTGGGCGGGCGTTTCCCGGAAGGCTATCCGGTGGCGGTGGTCTCCTCGGTGAAAGTGGATAATCAGCGCGCCTATACGGTGATTCAGGCGCGTCCGACCGCCGGCCTGCAGCGTCTGCGTTACCTGCTGTTGCTGTGGGGTGCTGACCGCAACGGCGATATGCCGCGTCAGCCGGAGGAAGTGCACCGCGTTGCCAACGAACGTCTGATGCAGATGATGCCGCAGGTGTTGCCGTCGGCTGACTCGATGGGGCCGCCGGCGCCGTTGCCTGCGCCCGCTACCGGCGCCGTGACGCAGCCGTCGGCCGCCGCGACGCCGCCCGCCGCGGCAGGAGCGCGCTGATGAACCGTTACCGTAGCCACGGACGCTGGATCATTTGGCTCTCTTTCCTGATTGCGCTGGTGCTGCAGATTATGCCGTGGCCGGAGCAGATTTATATGTTCCGCCCTTCGTGGGTCGCGCTGATTCTGATCTATTGGGTGATGGCGCTGCCGCATCGGGTCAACGTCGGCACCGGCTTTGTGCTGGGGTTGATCGTGGATCTGATCCTGGGCTCGACCCTGGGCGTGCGCGCGCTGGCGTTGGGGATTATCGCCTATCTGGTGGCGTTCAAATTCCAGCTGTTCCGTAATATGGCGCTGTGGCAGCAGGCGTTGATCGTGATGCTGCTGTCGCTGGCGATGGATGTGGTGGTGTTCTGGGTGGAGTTTTTAGTGATCAACGTCTCTTTCCGCCCGGAAGTGTTCTGGAGTAGTGTGGTTAACGGTATTTTATGGCCGTGGCTATTCCTGCTGATGCGTAAGATTCGCCGTCAGTTCGCCGTACAATAACGACGTAACAAGGGGAGTTTAATGACTTCGCTCTATTTGGCTTCAGGTTCCCCCCGTCGGCGTGAATTGCTGACGCTGCTTGGCGTACAGTTCGACATTATTCTGACCCATACCGAAGAACTGCGGCAGCCGGGGGAAAGCGCGGAGGCCTATGTACGCCGGCTGGCGCAGGATAAAGCGCGGGCGGGCGTGGCATTGGCTGAGGAAGATCGGCCGGTGCTCGGCGCCGACACCATCGTGGTGCTGAACGGAAGAGTGCTGGAAAAGCCGCGCGACGCGGCGCATGCCGCAGAGATGCTGAGCCTGCTGTCCGGTAAACAGCATCAGGTGATCACCGCGGTGGCGATTGCCGACCGTCAGGACCTGCTGTGTCAGCAGGTGCTCACCGATGTGACCTTCCGCACGCTGTCGCAGCAGGATATCGCCGATTATATTGCAACGGGCGAACCGATGGATAAAGCGGGCGCCTATGGGATTCAGGGAAAGGGTGGTTGTTTCGTCAGAACCCTCACCGGCAGTTATCACGCCGTGATGGGATTACCGCTGGTCGAAACACATGAGCTGCTCAGTAATTTTGTCGCATTACGAGATGTAAGAACCGGTTGAGGGCGGCGGCATGCGCTCGCGACCGGCTCTGAGGAGAAGACATGACAGCTGAGCTACTGGTAAATATCACACCGTCTGAAACGCGGGTTGCCTATATTGACGGCGGCATCCTGCAAGAGATCCACATCGAACGCGAATCCAAGCGCGGCATCGTCGGCAATATCTACAAAGGCCGGGTGAGCCGGGTGCTGCCGGGCATGCAGGCGGCCTTTGTCGATATCGGCCTGGAGAAGGCGGCGTTTCTGCACGCCTCCGATATTATGCCGCACACCGAGTGCGTGGCGGGCGACGAACGGAAAAACTTCCACGTGCGCGATATCGCCGAACTGGTGCGCCAGGGGCAGGATCTGGTGGTGCAGGTGGTGAAAGATCCGCTGGGCACCAAAGGTGCGCGCCTGACCACCGACATCACGCTGCCTTCCCGCTATCTGGTATTTATGCCGGGCGCGGCGCACGTCGGCGTTTCGCAGCGTATTGAAAGCGAGGCCGAGCGCGAACGGCTGAAAAAAATCGTCGCCGATTACTGCGACGAGCTGGGCGGCTTTATCATCCGCACCGCGGCAGAAGGCATTGGTGATGAGGAACTGGCGCAGGACGCCGCGTTCCTCAAGCGCCTGTGGACCAAGGTAATGGAGCGTAAAAAGCGCAACCAGACCAAATATATGCTGTACGGCGAACTGGCGCTGGCGCAGCGTATCCTGCGTGATTTCGCCGGCGCGGCGCTCGATCGCATCCGCGTGGACTCGCGCCTGACGCACGATTTGCTGGTGGAGTTCACCGGCGAATATATCCCGGACATCAGCGGCAAGCTGGAGTTATATACCGGCAGCCAGCCGATCTTCGATCTGTACGACGTGGAGAACGAAATCCAGCGTGCGCTGGAGCGTAAGGTGGAGCTGAAGTCCGGCGGTTATCTGATCATCGATCAGACCGAGGCGATGACCACCATCGATATCAACACCGGCGCCTTTGTTGGCCACCGTAACCTCGACGAAACCATTTTCAATACCAATATTGAAGCGACGCAGGCTATCGCCCGCCAGCTGCGGCTGCGTAATCTTGGCGGCATTATTATCATCGATTTTATTGATATGAATAATGATGAACACCGCCGGCGGGTGCTGCACTCGCTGGAGCAGGCGCTGAGCAAGGATCGGGTCAAAACCACCATCAACGGTTTTTCACAGCTTGGGCTGGTGGAAATGACGCGTAAACGCACGCGTGAAAGTATTGAACATGTGCTGTGCAACGACTGTCCTACCTGTAACGGGCGCGGCACGGTCAAGACGGTTGAGACGGTATGCTATGAAATCTTGCGCGAAATCGTCCGCGTGCACCATGCTTATGATACCGACCGTTTTCTGGTTTACGCCTCGGCCGCGGTAGGCGAAGCGCTGAAAAGCGAGGAGTCGCACGCGCTGGCGGAGGTGGAAATCTTTGTCGGCAAGCAGGTTAAAGTACAGATTGAACCGTTATACAGCCAGGAGCAGTTTGACGTCGTTATGATGTAAGTCAGCTGTGATTGGCAGGGTCCGCATGCGGAACCCATTCATTCCCGTTGCCGGGCAGCGGAAGCAAGGAGATAGAGTGAAGCGACTGCCTGGGATTTTGTTGGCAACAGGCGCCACGTTAATTGTCGCCGTGGCGTTGCTGGTCAGTGGGCTGCGCCTGGCGCTGCCGGAACTGAACAGCTATCGCCCACAGTTGCTGGCGAAAATTTCGGCGCTCTCCGGCGTGCCGGTGCAGGCCGATTTTATTCAGGGCAGTTGGGAGAGCTTCGGCCCGCGGCTGGAGGTGCGCAATCTGCGCGCCGCGATGACCAAAAGTGACCTGCATATCGATCGGGTTACGCTGGCGCTCGACGTCTGGCAGTCGCTATTACACTGGCGCTGGCAATTCCGCGATCTCACCTTTTATCAGCTGCAGCTGGATATCAATACCACGCTGGGCGGCGATAAAAACAAGGGCAGCACCGTTCAGCCCGGCACCGTCAGCGATCTGCTGCTGTATCAGTTTGACCACTTCGACCTGCGCGACAGCCGCGTCTCTTTCCTGACGCCGTCCGGCCCGCGCGCCGAGGTTGCCATTCCGCAGCTGACCTGGCTGAACAGCGATCAGCGTCACCGTGCCGAGGGGCAAATCAGCCTGTCGACGTTTAACGGCCAGCACGGCGCGGTGCAGGTGCGGATGGATCTGCATGATAACAAAGGGCTGCTGAATACCGGCACGGTGTACCTGCAGGCCGATGATATCGATATGAAGCCGTGGTTCAGCCGTTGGCTCAAGTCCAATACCGGTCTGGAAAGCGCTGACTTCAGCCTGGCCGCCTGGCTGCAGGTGCAGCAGGGTGAAATTTATGGCGGCAACGCTTTGCTGAAACAGGGCGCAGCCCGCTGGACGGTCGGCGGCGACGCGCACCGGCTGGAGGTCGATAATTTAGCGCTGGCGGTAAAACGTCAGGGCGGCGGCTGGCAGCTGGATGTGCCGCAGCTGAATATTAAAACCGACGGTCAGGCCTGGCCGCAGGGGATGTTGTCCGGGCTGTGGCTACCGGAAAACAGCCGGTTTATCGGGCCGGAACAGCAGGAAGAGCTGCGTATCCGCGCTACCGACATCCAGCTGGAGCGGCTGTCGTCGCTGCTGCCGACGTTCTCGTTCCTCAGCCCGGATATGCTGGAGCGCTGGCAAGATATCCGGCCGCAGGGGCGGGTGGACGCGCTGGCGCTGGATATTCCGCTGAAACAGCCGGAGAGAAGCCGGTTTCAGGCGCGCTGGCGCGACCTGAGCTGGCAGCACTGGCAGCTGTTGCCGGGGGTAAACCACTTCAGCGGCGCGCTCAGCGGCGGGGTGGAAAACGGCAGGCTGGATCTCGACCTGAAAAACAGCACGTTGCCGTATGGCGATATGTTCCGGGCGCCGCTGGAAATCAGCAGCGCCAGCGGGGCGCTGAACTGGCGCTATGGCGCGCAGGGCTGGGAGCTTTCCAGCCAGAATCTGGATGTGAAAGCCAAATCGCTGTGGGCAAATGGTGACTTCCGCTATCGGCAGCCGGCCAAGGGCGAGCCTTGGCTGAGTATTCTGGCGGGCATTCGTCTGTCCGACGGCGCCGACGCCTGGCGCTACTTCCCGGAGCCGTTGATGGGCACTCACCTGGTCGATTACCTGAGCGGCGCCATTCAGGGCGGGCAAGTGGATAACGCCTCGCTGATCTATGCCGGCAACCCGCATCAGTTCCCCTATAAGCATAATGAGGGGCACTTTGAGGTGTATGTGCCGCTGCGCCACTCAACCTTCCAGTTCCAGCCGGGCTGGCCGGCGCTGAAAGATCTGGCCATCGATCTGGATTTCCGCAACGACGGCCTGTGGATGCAGGCGCCGGCCACCAGGCTGGGCAAGGTGGACGGCAAAAACGTCCGCGCGGTCATCCCGGACTACAGTAAACAGCGTCTGCTGATTGACGCCGACGTGGCGGGCGCCGGGCCGGATGTGCGGGACTACTTTATGCAAACGCCGCTGCATGATTCCATCGGCGGCGCGCTGGAACAGCTGCAGGTCGGTGGGGATGTCAGTGGGCGCTTACATCTTGATATCCCGTTGAACGGCAAGCTGGTGGCGGCTAAAGGTGAGGTCACGCTGAACAATAACTCGCTGTTGGTGAAACCGCTGGACAGCACGTTGGAAAAGGTCAGCGGCAAATTTACCTTCGATAACGGCAACCTGGCCAGTAACACCCTGACGGCGAACTGGTTTGGTCAGCCGATGGCGGTGAACTTCACCACCGAAGAAGGGGCAAAGGATTATAAGGTCAATGTCGGCCTGAAGGGCGACTGGCAGCCGGGCAAGATCCCGGAGGTGCCGCCGGAGGTGGCGAAAGCGCTGTCCGGCAGCGCGCCGTGGAACGGCAAGGTGGCGATTACCCTGCCGCACGGCGGGGCGGCCAGTTACGATATCGGTCTTAACGCTGACCTGAAGAGTGTGAGCAGTCACTTACCTCCACCGCTAGATAAACCGGCGGGTGAACCGTTGCCGGTGAACGTCAAGGTACAGGGCGGCCTTAACGGTTTCAAACTGAACGGCAGCGCCGGTAAACAAAACTACTTCAACAGCGCCTGGTCCTTCGGCCGGCAGCAGGTTTCGCTGGACCGCGCCGCGTGGCGCACCGGCGGCGGCGTGCCGCCGCTGCCGCAAAGCCCGTCGCTGACGCTTAACCTGCCGCCACTGGACGGTGAAAAATGGCTGGCGCTGCTGTCGCCTGCGCTGAAGCAGTCCGGCGGCGCTCAGGGCAAGGTCGGCAGCTTCCGCTTCCCGACCACGGTGGCGTTGAGCACCCCGCAGCTGCTGCTGGGCGGCCAGGCCTGGCATCAGCTGGAGCTGGCGGCGCGCCAGCAGTTTGGCGGCGTCAGCGTCAGTGCCAAAGGTAAGGAGATCGACGGCAGCGTATTGATCGCCGATAAAGGCCCGTGGCGCGCCGATATCAATTACCTGTATTACAACCCGCAGTTTGCCGACGACAAGCCGGCACCGCTCGCGGCGCAGCCGTCAGCGCCGGCGCAGCGCATCTCCTTCCGCGGCTGGCCGTCCGTGATGCTGCGCTGCCAGAGCTGTTGGCTCCTCGGACAGAAGCTGGGCAAGGTCGAGGCCGATGTGAAAAACGCCGGCGATACGCTGACGCTGGAGCACGGGCTGATCGATACCGGTAAGGGACGGGTCAGCGCCACCGGCCTGTGGAAGCAGAATGCGCAGGAAGAGCGCACCGCGCTGAAGGGGAAACTGCTGGGGCGCAAAATTGACGATACCGCCAGTTTCCTCGGCATCACCACGCCGCTGAAAGACGCGCCCTATGATGTGGACTTCGACCTGCACTGGCGCGGGCAGCCGTGGAAGCCGAAGCTGAACACCTTCAACGGCACCATGAAGCTGGCGATGGGCAAGGGGGAGATCGACAGCATCGGCGGCGGCCGGGCCGGGCAGCTATTGCGCCTGGTAAGTTTCGATGCGCTGCTGCGTAAGCTACAGTTTGATTTCAGCGACACGTTCGGCAACGGGTTCTACTTTGATTCCATCCGCAGCACCATCTGGATGAAAGATGGCATAATGCATACCGACAACCTGCTGGTTGACGGGCTGGCGGCGGATATCGCCATGAGCGGCCAGGTCGATCTGGTGCAGCGCCGGCTTGATATGCAGGCGGTGGTGGCGCCGGAGATTTCAGCGACGGTCGGGGTGGCGACAGCGTTTGTCATCAACCCAATCGTCGGCGCCGCGGTATTCGCCGCGTCGAAGGCGCTGGGGCCGCTGTGGAACAAGATTTCGCTGATTCGCTACCATATCGGCGGCAGCCTGGATCAGCCGACCATCAATGAGGTGTTGCGTAAGCCAAAAGAGGATAAGGCGTCATGAAAAATGCCAATATTGCGTTGTTACAACTGTGCAGCGGCGATCGCGTCCGGGATAACCTGGCGCAGATTGAGCAGCAGATCAAGCAGCTCAATACCGGTGTGAAACTGGTGATGACGCCGGAAAATGCCTTGCTGTTCGCCGACGCCGAGGCGTATCGTCAGCATGCCGAGCAGGAAGGCGATGGTCCGCTGCAGCAGGCGGTGCGCGATCTGGCGCGCCGCTACGGCGTCTGGTTGCTGATCGGCTCGATGCCGTTAATCAGCCGTGAAGATCCGCAGCGCATCACTACCAGCAGCCTGCTGTTCGACGAACAGGGCGAGCTGCGCGGGCGTTACGATAAGCTGCATATGTTCGATGTCGATATCAACGACGTACATGCGCACTATCGCGAATCAGATACCTATCAGCATGGCCGGCAACTGACGGTGGTGGATACGCCGGTCGGCCGCCTCGGGATGACTATCTGTTATGATCTGCGTTTTCCCGGGCTGTATCAGGCGCTGCGCGATCAGGGGGCAGAGCTGATTTCCGTACCTTCCGCCTTTACCCGCGTTACCGGCGAGGCGCACTGGGAGATTCTGCTGCGTGCCCGGGCGATTGAGAACCAGTGCGTGATCCTGGCGCCCGCGCAGGTTGGCCGCCATGGCCAGACGCGCCGTACCTGGGGACATACCATGGCGGTGGACGGCTGGGGGAATATTATGAAAGAGAACCCCGACGCCGTGTCCGCCATTAAAGTGCGCGTCGACACCGAGGTGCTGAAGACCATGCGCGCCCAGATGCCGGTGCGGCAGCACAACAGATTCCAGACGTCGCTGCAGGCGCCGTCTGAACATAAATCCTCCAATCAAGAGTGAAAAAATTATGAGCCTGACGCTTGTCAGTGAGCAGTTACTTACTGCCAATAAGCTGAGTCATCAAGACCTGCATTCGGTATTGGGGCAACTGTCCGAACGCCGACTCGACTATGCCGATCTCTATTTCCAGTCCAGCTACCACGAAGCCTGGGTGATTGAAGACGGCATCATTAAAGACGGCTCTTACAATATCGATCAGGGCGTCGGCGTGCGCGCCGTCAGCGGCGAGAAAACCGGTTTCGCCTATGCCGACCAGATTACCCTTAACGCGCTGAACCAGAGCGCCCAGGCCGCGCGCAGCATCGTGCGCGAACAGGGAGACGGCAAGGCGCATACGCTGGGCGAAATTCGTCACCAGGCGCTGTATCCGCTGCTCGATCCGCTGCAAAGCCTGCCGCGTGAAGAGAAAATCGCCCTGCTGCACCGGGTGGACAAGGTTGCCCGCGCCGCCGATAAGCGGGTGCAGGAAGTGACGGCCAGCGTGACCGGCGTTTATGAGCAGGTACTGGTGGCGGCCACCGACGGCACGCTGGCGGCGGATGTGCGTCCGCTGGTGCGTCTTTCCGTCAGCGTGCTGGTGGAAGAAGACGGCAAGCGTGAGCGGGGTTCCAGCGGCGGTGGCGGCCGTTTCGGCTATGACTATTTCCTGGAAACGGTGGACGGCGAAGTACGCGCCGACGCTTTCGCCAAAGAGGCGGTGCGCATGGCGCTGGTTAACCTGTCGGCGGTTGCCGCGCCGGCGGGCGGTATGCCGGTGGTGCTGGGCGCAGGCTGGCCAGGCGTGCTGCTGCATGAAGCGGTCGGCCACGGCCTGGAGGGGGACTTCAACCGCCGCGGCTCGTCGGTCTTCAGCGGACAGATGGGGCAGTTGGTGGCGTCGGAACTTTGCACCGTGGTGGATGACGGCACCATGCAGGGACGTCGCGGTTCGCTGGCTATCGATGACGAAGGCGTGCCCGGCCAGTATAACGTGCTGATCGAAAACGGCGTGCTGAAGGGCTATATGCAGGACAAACTGAATGCGCGCCTGATGGGCGTAGCGCCGACCGGCAACGGCCGCCGCGAATCTTATGCGCACCTGCCGATGCCGCGGATGACCAACACCTACATGCTGGCGGGCCAGTCGACGCCGGAAGAGATTATCGCCAGCGTAGAGTACGGCCTGTATGCGCCGAACTTTGGCGGCGGACAGGTGGACATCACCTCCGGCAAGTTCGTCTTCTCCACCTCCGAGGCCTACCTGATCGAGAAAGGGCGCATCACCAAACCGGTGAAAGGCGCGACGCTGATCGGCTCCGGCATTGAGGCGATGCAGCAGATCTCGATGGTTGGCAACGATCTGGCGCTGGATAAAGGCGTCGGCGTCTGCGGTAAAGAGGGGCAGAGCGTGCCGGTGGGCGTCGGCCAGCCGACGCTGAAGCTGGATAACCTGACGGTGGGCGGCACGGCGTAAGCGCTCAGACCGCCGTTTGGTCCGTCAGATATGCCGGTCGGCTCACCCCGACCGGTATTTTTTTGTCTTTTATTACCGGCGTGTCAGCGGTAGCCCTGATAAAGCTCGCCGACCTTTTGGAAGTATTCGGTCAGGTAGTTGATACAGACCTGCACTTTCAGCGGCAGTTTGTCCTTTTCGGTATACAGCGCATACACCGGGCGCGGATCGGAATGGTAGCGTTTGAACAGAATCTCCACTTCGCCGCGTTTGATTTCGTCGATCACCCACATCAACGGCGCATAGGCGATGCCGGCGCCGGCTTTCAGCCAGCGGATCATGGTTTGTGAATCGTTGGTGACAAAGCGCCCCTGCGGCGAAATGCGCGTGCTGATGCCCTCCGGGGCAATCAGTTCAAACTCGCTGTCCGGCCGCACGCTGTACTCCAGCCAGGAAAAATTCACCATATCGCTGGGAGTGCGCGGCGTGCCGTGCGCGGCCAGGTAACTTTTGGCGGCGCATACCACCATCGGCATCGAGCCCAGCCGCTTGGAGAACAGGCTGGAATCCTGCAGCGCGCCGACGCGGATCACCACGTCCAGCCCGTCGGCGATCAGATCGGGCGCCGGAATACCGGTGACCAGATTCACCTTCAGGCCGGGATACTCTTTCAGCATATCGGCGGTCATGGTGGCCAGTACGTTTTGCGCCATGGTTGAAGAGCTGCCGATGCGTAAGTTGCCGGTCGGGGTATTATTAAAGGCGTACAGCTGCTCGTGGACTTCGTTGGCTTCCAGCAGCATGCGGCGGCAGCCCTGATAATAGATTTTACCCGCTTCCGTCAGGCCGATGCTGCGCGTGCTGCGGTTGAGCAGCTTGACCTGCAAATCATTTTCCAGTTTGGACACGGTCTGGCTGATGGAGGATACGCTCATGCCTAACTGGCGCGCGGCGGCGGTAAATGAACCGCACTCAACCACTTTGGCGTATACCGACATCCGTTTTAGTCTTTCCATTATTCACTCTGGCTTAAAAGTGATTTAGATCACAGATTGTTGATGACTTGATAGTAAGCAGGCTAATATAACCAGTGCCGGGTGTAAAACTTGTGCGCAGAAGCGCGGTATTCAGATGCTGCGCGATGTGCCCGTTGCAGCGCGACCCGGTTGCCCTCGCACTTTCTTATCGCGGATGTATGCCTTGAGTTTAACCTTTTTTCAGGTTTATAGCCTGGACAACCTGTCTGGGCATAGGGTGTGGCGCGCATTCGCTAAAATGTAAATATAATGTGAATTAATATGAGTAAGACGTGTCTTCCCCGGCGTAGTAAACAATAAGGAAAAAATGATGAGTTTGCTTCCGGTGATGGTTATCTTCGGACTGTCGTTTCCCCCGGTATTTTTCGAGCTGATCGTGTCGCTGGCGCTGTTTTTTGTGCTGCGTCGACTGCTACAGCCGACCGGTATTTATGATTTTGTCTGGCATCCGGCGCTGTTCAATACTGCGCTGTATTGCTGCCTGTTTTATCTGATTTCGTGTCTTTTTGTTTGAGGTCGCTGTGAAAACATTTTCAATAAAAATAGCCAGAATCGCGATCACTCTGATCCTTGTCCTGCTGGGGATTATCGCCGTCTTCAAGGCCTGGGTGTTTTATACCGAATCGCCGTGGACGCGTGACGCCAAATTTACCGCCGATGTGGTGGCGATCGCGCCGGACGTCAGCGGTCTGCTGAGCGATGTGTTGGTGACAGATAACCAACTGGTGAAAAAGGGCCAGGTGCTGTTTGTGGTCGATCAGCCGCGCTATCAGCAGGCGTTGGCGGAAGCCGGCGCCGACGTGGCGTATTACCAGGCGCTGGCCGCAGAGAAAAAGCGTGAGGCGAGCCGCCGCGTGCGTCTGGGCGTTGACGCCATGTCGCGCGAAGAGATTGAACAGGCCAGCAACGCGCTGGAAACCGTACAGCACCAGCTGGCGAAGGCGATCGCGGTGCGCGATCAGGCCAAGCTCGATCTGGAGCGTACCACGGTGCGTGCGCCGGCGGACGGTTGGATAACCAACCTGACCGTGCACGCCGGCGATTTTATCACCCGCGGTTCCACCGCGGTGGCGCTGGTGAAAAAGAACACCTTCTATATTCTGGCCTATATGGAAGAGACCAAGCTGCACGGCCTGAACCGCGGCGATCGCGCAGAGATTACTCCGCTCGGCAGCAACCGTATTATGCACGGTACGGTGGACAGCGTGGCGGCGGCGGTGAACAACAGCAGCAGCAGCAATGACAGCAAAGGCCTGGCTGCCATCGACAGCAACCTGGAGTGGGTGCGTCTGGCGCAGCGCGTGCCGGTAAAAATCATGCTGGATGCGAAAGACCAGCAGCATCCATACCCTGCCGGCACGACGGCCACCGTGGTGATCACCGGCCAGAACGACCGCGATAGCGACCGTGAGTCGCCGTTCGTCAAGCTGATGCACCGGCTGCGTGAGTTCGGTTAATGAATAACCCAACCTTTATCCGCTTGAGATTTGCGTTCAAACTGAGTTTTGCGATCGTCTTCGCACTGTTTGTCGGCTTTCATCTCAACCTGGAAACGCCGCGCTGGTCGGCAATGACCGCCGCCATCGTCGCCGCCGGACCGGCCTTTGCCGCCGGCGGCGAGCCGTTTTCCGGCGCTATCCGCTACCGCGGCTGGCTGCGTATTATCGGTACGTTTATCGGCTGCTTTGTCGGCCTGTTGATTATCGTCACCACCGCGCGTGCGCCGGTGGTGATGCTGCTGCTGTGCTGCATCTGGGCCGGCGTCTGCACCTGGATCTCATCGCTGATCAAGGTGGAAAACTCTTACGCCTGGGGGCTGGCAGGCTATACCGCGCTGATCATTATCGTGACGGTGGCCACCAGCGAGTCGCACCTGCTGGAGGCGCCGCAGTTCGCCGTGGAGCGCTGCAGCGAGATCGTGCTGGGGATCGTCAGCGCGGTGCTGGCGGATCTCTTGTTCTCCCCGCGCTCGATCAAACAGGATATCGACCGGGCGGTGGATAACCTGCTGGTGCAGCAGTATAAACTGCTGCAGATGTGTATCAGTAATGCGGACAAGGAAGAGATCGACCGCGCCTGGGGCAACCTGGTGAAAGGCACCACCGCGCTGAACGGCATGCGCGCCAACCTGATGATGGAGTCCTCGCACTGGCAGAAGGTCAACCGCCGCGCGCGTGCGTTGCATACGCTGTCGCTGACGCTGATTACCCAGGCCTGCGAAACCTACCTGATTCTGCTCAACCATCCGGACGCGCTGAGCGAAAATCTGCGCGAACTGCTGATGGAGCCGGCGGAGACGCCGCAGGATATTCACCGTCGCATGAAAGTGATGCGTCAGGTGCTGACGGTGCATCGCACCGATGACACGCTGTTGACGGTATCCAGCTGGGTCGGCGCGGCGACCCGTTACCTGCTGCTGGCAAAAGGCGTGCACACCAACAGCAGCATCAGCGGCGTGGAGGAGGATATCCTCAGCGCAGAAGTCGAAATCAAACCGGCTTCGGCAGAGGGACACCACGCGATGATTAACGGCCTACGCACTTTTACCGCCACCGCGCTGGGCTGCCTGCTGTGGCTGTGGACCGGCTGGACCTCCGGCAGCGGCTTTATGGTGATTATCGCCGTTATCACCTCGCTGGCGATGCGCACGCCGAACCCGCGCATGGTGGCGATGGACTTTGTACTGGGCATGCTGGTGGCGATACCGCTGGGGGCACTGTACTTTATGGTGATCATCCCGGCGACGCAGCAAAGCATTCTGCTGCTCTGTCTCAGCCTGGGATTACTGGCGTTTATTATCGGCATTGAGGTACAGAAGCGGCGGCTTGGCTCGCTGGGGACGCTGGCCGGCACCATCAATATTCTGGTGCTCAGCAACCCGATGGAGTTCAACGTTACGCAGTTCCTTGATGCCTCTATCGGCCAGTTCCTCGGCAGCTGCGTCGGTTTGATGGTGCTGCTGCTGATTCGCGATAACTCGCGTGAGCGCACCGGCCGTACGTTGCTGAACAGCTTCGTCAGCAGCGCGGTATCGGCCCTGACCACCAAGGCGGCCAAGCGGCGGGAGAACCACCTGCCGGCGCTGTATCAGCAGCTGAACCAGCTGTTGATGATGTTCCCCAACGATATTGCCAAATACCGTCTGGCGCTGAACCTGATTATTGCGCACCAGCGGATGCAGCGCGCCGAGATCCCCGCCAGCGAAGAGCTGTCGGTGTTCCACCGCCAGATTCGCCGCACCGCCGACCGCGTGGTGAGCGCCAAAAACGAGGTGAAGCGGGCGTATTACTACGATCGTCTGCTCAGCGAAATGAATGAATATCAGCAGAAGCTGGTGGATAACCATGCGCCGCTCAGCGTTACCGGTCCGGTACGTCGTCTGGCGGATATGCTGCATCGTTATCGCCACGCGTTAATTGATTAATCCTGCGCTTTAGCACGCCGCCGGCGGTAATCGGGCCGGGGCGTGCTGTCTTGCCGTTCCTCTGAGACTATACTGAAAAAAGATGCGTTTTTCTGTCGTGGCTGCCGCTGGCGGGGCGGTTACGCGTGTCAGCGACGCCGTAAAATGGCATGATAACAGGCGGCGTCGGGCGTTGCGGCGCGGTGGTTGTGCTGCATCAGGCGCCGGTTCGGCGCGTAATGACTCCGATGGGAAAGGTTACGCGACGTTCATCTTTCATTCATAATATTCATTTATATAACACAGGGGCGTACAGGCCCGGATGTCAGGGAAAGTCATGAACAAGCGGATTCTCGTGGCGATAGCGATCGCCGTGGCGGTGGCCGGGTTTAACATGCTGCGCGATACCGGCGATCGGGCGATTTCCAACGTACCGGCGGTGGCCGAGAAGGCGTCGGCAAGTATCGACCAGCTGACGCAGCAGCAGCGGGTAGTCAGTTATTTGCAGCGGCATCAGCGTTTGCCGGACTATTACATCAGCAAGAGACAGGCGCGGGAGCAGGGCTGGGACGCACGCAGCGGCAATCTGTGCAGCGTGCTGCCGGGCAAGGCGATTGGCGGCGATCGCTTCTCGAACCGGGAAGGACGGCTGCCGAGCGCCCACAAACGGGTATGGCGTGAAGCGGATATCAATTACCGCTGCGGTCGCCGCGGCGCCGATCGGCTGTTGTATTCCAGCGACGGCCTGATATTCGTTACGCGCGATCACTACAAAAACTTCATTCGGGTGGAGTGAGTTTGATGGGGAAAGTAGAGTTTGATTTCAGCCAGATCCCTGACCTGCCGGCGTTTTATCGCGATTTTGCCGATAAGTTTGCGCTGGGGGACGGTTTCGGCGCCAATCTGGATGCGTTGTGGGACGTGGTGACCGGGGAGATCGGTCTGCCGGTCGAGATTGAGTTCACCAATCTTGATAACCGTCGCAAACGTCGTTTTGGCGCGATCATTCTGCTGTTTGAGGAGGCGGAAGAAGAGCTGGAAGGCAGTCTGTATTTCAATATGCGTGAAGCCGACGGCGTCGCCGCCGCGCATCATCGGGGATGAACGTGTGATTCATCCCATGATGCCGGCGACGCCGTAATGCATTACTCGGCGGCTTCAGCCAGGTCGCGCAGATACTGAAAGATCTGACGGGCAGCCTTGGGCGTTTTGTTGGCGGCTTTCTCTTTCTGCGCGTTGCGCACCAGCGAGCGCAGCTGCTGGCGATCGGCTTGCGGATACAGCTCCAGCACCGCCGGGATCGCCTCATCCCCTTCCTCTACCAGACGATCGCGCAGCGACTCCAGTTTATGGAACAGTGAAACCTGCTGGTTATGGCGGTTTTTCAGCTTGTCCAGCGCGGTCTGAATCGGCTCGACGTCACGGGCGCGCAGCAGTTTGCCGATCAGCTGGATCTGGCGGCGGCGGCCTTCTTTCTTGATCTTCTGCGCCAGTTCGACGGCGGCGCGCAGATCGTCATCCAGCGGGATGCGTTCCAGCGCGTTTTTCCCTAAATCAACCAGCTCGCTGCCCAGGTCTTTTAACGCTTCGGCGTCACGTTTAATTTCACTTTTGCTGACCCAGATAATCTCGTCATCGTCCTCGTTTTCATTGTCCGGGACATCGTCGAGCCAGTCTTCAGGTTGTTTTTTCATGGTAGGCTCCGTTAAAAAGAGGCTAATCCTAACAGGTTGCCGCGGCGAACCCCAAAATAATTGGCATGGCGGCGATCGCGCGCAGATTCGCGTGCGAAATACTGCCGCCGGAGATGCGAAATTCTACGCGCTTCCTGTTAGACTCAAGGCTATGGATTTCTAAATTATGGCAGATTGATGAAAGTAGTCACTCAGGTTGCACAGCAGCGCAAGACGCTGGAAAACGCGGTTTCCCAGGCGCTGGATCTGGCGGCGGTCGGTTGCGATGCGGCAGAGGTCGCCGTGACGAAAACCACCGGCATCAGCGTCAGCACCCGCTTTGGCGAGGTTGAAAACGTCGAGTTCAACAGCGACGGCGCGCTGGGTATTACCGTCTATTATCAGCAGCGCAAAGGCAGCGCGTCGTCGACGGATCTCAGCCCGGACGCTATTGCGCGCACCGTACAGGCAGCGCTGGATATTGCCCGCTACACCTCACCAGATCCTTATGCCGGCCCGGCGGAAAAGGATCTGCTGGCGTTTGAAGCGCCGGATCTCGATCTCTTCCACCCGGCGGAACTGGATGCGGAACGCGGCATTGAACTGGCGGCGCGTGCCGAACAGGCGTCGCTTGGTGCCGATTCGCGCATCACCAATACCGAAGGCGGCAGCTTTAACAGCCACTACGGCATTAAGGTGTTCGGCAACAGCCACGGTATGCTGCAAAGCTACTGTTCCAGCCGCCATTCGCTGTCCAGCTGCGTGATCGCCGAGCATCAGGGCGATATGGAGCGGGATTACGCTTATACCATCGGCCGCGATCTGAACGATCTGGCCAGCCCGGAGTGGGTGGGCGAGGAGTGCGCACGCCGCACCCTGTCGCGTCTGGCGCCGCGCAAGCTGGCAACCATGAAGGCGCCGGTGCTGTTTGCCTCGGAAGTGGCGACCGGGCTGTTCGGCCATCTGGTCGGCGCCATCAGCGGCAGCAGCGTCTACCGTAAATCCACCTTCCTGCTGGACGCGCTCGGCACGCAAATTCTGCCGGAGTGGCTGACCATTGAAGAGCATCCGCATCTGCTGAAGGGGCTGGCCTCGACGCCGTTCGACAGCGAAGGCGTGCGCACCCAGCGTCGCGATATCGTGAAGGATGGCGTGCTGCAAACCTGGCTGCTGACCAGCTACGCGGCGCGCAAGCTGGGTCTGCACAGCACCGGCCACGCCGGCGGCATCCATAACTGGCGTATTGCCGGCCAGGGTAATGACTTTGCCGGCATGCTCAAGCAACTGGGCACCGGCCTGGTGGTAACCGAACTGATGGGCCAGGGCGTCAGCGGCGTGACCGGCGACTATTCGCGCGGCGCGGCGGGCTTCTGGGTGGAGAACGGCGAAATCCAGTATCCGGTCAGCGAGATCACCATTGCCGGCAACCTGAAAGATATGCTGCGTAATATCGTCAGCGTCGGCAGTGATATCGAAACCCGCAGCAATATCCAGTGCGGCTCGGTGCTGCTGCCGGAAATGAAAATCGCCGGTCAGTAATCACGGCGCGATGGCCGGCGCTGCGCCGGCCAGAATTTCTCTCTCCCCAGCCTTTAACCTTCCTTACAAATCTCTGGTTTCGCTTTTTCCGCATGCCGCCTATGTTAACCAGCGGTTAATTAAAACAATAACGGAAGGTGAGCATGAACAATACACTGAAAGCGCTGGCGGCGTTGGCACTGCTGGGCGTCAGTTCTCTGGCAACGGCGGCCGATCTTGATGAAAATATGGATATCATCGCCGGCAACTATAAAACCGCGTTAAAAACCGATTCCGCCGACAGTTTCAAACAAAGCCTGCAAAATATGCGCGCGGCCGCGCAGGACGCCAAGCAGGGCACGCCGCCCAAGCTGGAGGATAAAGCGCCGGACAGCCCGGAAATGAAGGGCTTCCGTCACGGTCTGGATACGCTGATCGGCCAGATTGACGCCTCGCTGGCGCTGGCGAATCAGGGCAAATTGGCCGAGGCGAAAAAGCAGGCGGAAGCCTTTAAAACCACCCGCGACACCTATCATCAAAAATATCGCTAAGCGCCGTGGCGGCGGTCTTCCCGCCGCTTATCGCTCCGCCGTGCCGCCCTGCAGAAAGCTGGAGGGCGTCTGCCCCAGCACCCGGCGGAACATGGCGGAAAACGCCGCGCTATTCTCATAACCCAGATCCAGCGCTATCTGCGTCACGCTGTCGCCGGCGGCCAGCCGCGCCAGTGCCAGCACCACCGCCGCCCGCTGCCGCCATTGTGAAAATGACATGCCGGTTTGCCGCTGAAAGAAACGGCTGAAGCTGCGCAGGCTCATATATAGCCGTTCGGCCCACTGCTGCGGCGGCAGATGAATATCCGGCCGTTGTAAAAACGCGTGGCACAGCGCATGCAGCCGCGCATCGGCCGGTAGCGGAATGTGCAGCGGCAATGCCGGCATGCGCACGATTTCATGCAGCAGCAGGGCGATCAGCGCGCCGTCGCGGCCGTGCTGCGCGTATTCAAGCGGCATCTCCACGGCGGCCATCAGCAACTGGCGCATCAGCGGTGAGATGCTGACCACCCGACAGGGCGCCGCACGCACCGTCTCCGGCAGGGCTGCCGGCTCGAGATACAGACTGTGGGTCGTCACGCCGATCATCGTCACCTGATGCGGCATGCCCGGCGGCAGCCATACCGCCCGCTGCGGCGGCACCAGCCAGTTGCCCTGCCGCGTCGTGACGTGCATGACGCCGGTGGCGCCGTACAGCAGCTGGGCGCGGCGGTGGCTGTGCATCGGCAGCAGATAGCCGGACGGATAATTTCTGGCGAGGGCGATAACCGGACGCGCCAGGTGATCGACTTCGTCGATCGGGACATTGTGCATCGGAGTTGCCGGGAAAGTTGACCGAAATGCAATGATAGATGGCATAACGGCGTATGCAAGCCAGAGACGATCGCTTTTATCCTGTCGCATTCTTTTCTGGGCAGGACATGGGTTATGACGGACGCTGTTATTCTGCTGGCCGCCGGTTTTCTGACCGGCATCAGCACCATTTTGTTTGGCTTCGGCGGTGGATTTGTGGTGGTACCGCTGGTCTACCATCTGATCGCCGGCGAGCAGCACGCACTGGCGATGCATATCGCCGTCGCGACTTCGACCACGCTGATGATTCTCAACGCCGGCTACGCCAGCTATAGCCAATGGCGTCGCGGGGCTTTACGGCGGGAAACGGTAATACCGCTGTTTTACGCGCTGGCGGGCGGTGCGCTGATCGGCGCGTTGATCGCCACGCGGCTGACGGACGGCCTGATCCGCCTGCTGTTTATCCTTTATATGCTGGTGACCATCATCGATTGCGTATGGCGTAAAGGTTTCCTGCAGAAAACCGCGCGACGTCCGTTGTCCGCCGCGACGTTATGGCTGGGCGGGCCGGCTATCGGCGTGATTGCCGCCATGCTCGGCGTTGGCGGCAGCGTGATGACGGTACCGCTGCTGCGGCGGCATGGTTATGAGATGAAATACTGCGTCAGCGCGGCCAATCCGCTGTCTATCGCCATCGCGGTGATGGGCGCCGGCATGTACGGCTGGCTGGGATACGGCAAGGTCGCCGGCGTGGGCTATCTGGGCTATGTCAATCTGGGGATGCTGGCCTGGCTGGCGCTGTCCGGCATGCTGGGGATGGTATTTGCCCGTTATGCGCTGCCGAAAATGCACGATGGGCTGCATGCGCGGGTATATGTATGGCTGCTGGTTCTGGTGCTGGTATCGATGCTGTTGTAACTGTACGGGCGGCGGAGGGCCGCCCGTCGTGCCGCTTAGCGGTGATATTCGCCAGCGGCTTCCGGTTGGTACAGCAGTTCCAACACTTCAATATCCGCCTGCTCGCCGTTCGGCAGCGTCCAGGTAATCTGCTTGCCGACGTGCATACCCAGCAGTGCCGCACCCAGCGGCGCCATCACGGACAGCTGTTCGTTGCTGTCCTTGAGCGAGGCGGGGTACACCAGGGTGCGCACGTGCTCCTCGTTGGTGTGCAGATCGCGAAAACGAACGATGCTGTTCATCGTCACCACATTGGCCGGGATTTGCGCCGGCGGCAAGATCTCGGCGCGATCCAGCTCATCGTTGAGTGCGGCGGCAATGTCGGTATGGGCGAAAGCCGGCTGTTCCAATAACGCATCCAGGCGTTCCGCATCCAGCTCATTAATCGTAATGATTGGTTTGGTCATTCCACTCTCCCGTTGTCCCCGGTGCCTGCAAGCGCCGGAGCTACATCAAAACACGCCGTGGGGGCGTTTTTTCCAAATAGTAAAAAGGCGGCATAAAGCAACACCCCGCGCCTGAAGGTGCGGGGTGTTGGCAATGTCGATGTGTCTTGCCGATAGTAGGCGCTTGGCCGCAGAAAAGAAAGAGATCTCGATCACGAACTTTTCTTCCACATTTTCGCCCAGGCGTGTGCGAGCGGTGCGTTATCCCATTGTATTTCCATTAACTTATCGCTAAATAATGCATTTTGAGAAACCGATCCCCATCCGTCACCTAATTTCCACTTTGAACTGGAAAAAAACGCGCTACACAAGCCATGTCGTCGGGGTTAGGGTAAAGCCATCAGATAAAGCGGTTTATTCAGCGCCGCTTTGTCACTCAATAATTAACGTCTGTATCCATGGGGTGACTGAAAAGTGAATGCAGGAGCAACTTCGGTAAAAACTGAACAGGCTGATATTGCGCAGGCGGCGGAAATAACCACCCAGCTGCTGGCGGATATTACTGAAATGTTAAACGCAGAGAACATTTATACCAACGAGGTGCAACAGCAAATGCTGGAATCACACGTACGCGCGATGGTATTACGCTCTATTACCGGCGAACCGCTGCCGGAAGTGGATAAATCTCTGTTTGATGAAATTTCGCAGCACTCGATGCAGCTGGCGCAGCGGGTGGTCGATCAATTAAAAACCTTGCCCATCGAGGAAGCCTATTTGCTTTCTGTGCATTTCGAAGTGGCAAAAGATAATAACCAATAATTAATTATCAATTATTATAAATCAGGAGAATATTTCATGAGTCAAATTACCGTAGTTATCGGCGATCGTCTGGGAAAAGGGCAGAAAGTGGGCCAGGGCGTTGAAAATGCCGGCGGAAAAGCAGTGGTCATCCCTGGCGTGGCGGCGGATATGAAGCTTGGCGATGTGATGAAGGCGGAAAATGCACAGCTGGGCATCTCGTTTTGCGGCAGCGGCGGCGCCGGTGCAATTACGGCGCAGACCAAGCATGGTTATAAAGCGAAATACGGCATGCGTTCCATTGACGAAGGCGTTACGGCGATTAATGAAGGCTGCAACGTATTAGGCTTCGGCTTTATGGATAAAGAAGAACTAGGTCAGAAATTGGTGGAAGCCTATATCAAAAAACACGGCGCGGCATAATGAAGGAACAATATACCACCTCAGTCACCGTTGCGGGCAAAGGCGATACGAAGGCCAAAGCCTTTGCCTCCGCATTGGCAAGCGTACAGGGCGCGGTATTAAAGTCCACCAGTAATATTCTGCTGCGTATCGAACCGCAGGACGTCAGCGTATTAAGTGCGGAAGAAAAAATAACAAAAGAAAGGTTTCTCTTTTTCTTCCTGCCGCGGGAAAGAAAAAGCTATGCAGTTTCATTGGAAGTAACCATAAATGTGACGGTCATCAACACTGAAAAGGTGGTCTTCACTACAAGATAAAAAACTGACAGATACCCGGAATTATTCATGTTACGGCGTTGTTGGCTTTAATTTGCAATTAATCGGGTATACGTGGAGAGATAAACAGATGTTTCTCATAATCTTATTTAAGTCGATTATTATCGGCGGGCTGGTAGGCGTTGGCGTCGGTGCTGGCGCCGCGCGTATGTTCCATGCCCCGACGACTCAGGGAATGGGGGCTTTCCGTACGTTAGGCGAGCTGAACTCTTGCGAGGGCGACCCGGCTTCGCACTTCTCATTTGGTCTGGGCTTCTTCTTTAACGCCTGGGCTTCCTCCGTAGCGGCCGGCGCCTTCACGCAGGATGTCGACCACCGCATTATTCCCAACTGGGGCGCTGCGGCGCTGATGATCAAAAACCGCAACGTGGCGCAAACGCTGCACGATCCGAAGAAAATGGCGATCGCCTGCGGCATCATCGGCATGATCGTGGTGGCCTTCCTTAACTCTACCGCCTCTGCGGTGCCGGCGGCACTGCAGGTGACGGCGATCAAGGTGCTGGTGCCGGCGGCCAACCTGCTGGTCAACACCGTGATGCCGGTGATCTTCTGGCTGGCGGCGATCGACGCGGGTAAACGTTCCGGCTTCTGGGGCACCATTTTCGGCGGCTTGGCGCAGCTGATCATGGGCAACGCCGTACCGGGCCTGGTGCTGGGGATCCTGATCGGCAAGGGCGTGGAAGAGAGCGGCTGGAACAAAGTCACCAAAATCATGATGGCGACCATCGTGCTGCTGTTCGTGCTGAGCGGCTTCTTCCGCGGTTTCGATATGGAACTGCTCAAATCTTTCAGCCTGGGCGTACCCGGCTGGCTGGATGCGATTCACAACGGCCTGAGCGGTAAATAAGGAGAGCGATGATGGAAGAACAAGTCCAACAAAAAGGCTTCTGGTATGCCGACTGGTCGTTCCCGATTTTTGTCGGCCTGCTGTCCGCCGGCGTGTTTGCCGGGACGCATATGTATTACCTGTACGGCATCGGCGCGTTTAACGAAGTGGCGTTTGTCTCAATGCTGCGCGCCGGCATGGATACCGGCGTCTATGGCGCGGTGGCGGCGTTCGGCGCCAGCTTCCTGTTTGCGCGCATTATCGAAGGCTCTCTGGTGGGGATCCTCGATATCGGCGGCGCCATTCAGACCGGGGTAGGGCTGGGCGTGCCGGCGCTGCTGCTGGGGGCCGGGTTCGTCTTCCCGGTGGCCAACTTCGCCGCATCGCTGGCGACCGGCCTGGTGATTGGCCTGGCGATTGGTTATCTGATCATTCTGGCGCGTAAATTCACCATCAATCAGAGCAACTCCACCTACGGCGCTGACGTGATGATGGGGGCGGGCAACTCCTCCGGCCGTTTCCTCGGGCCGTTGATTATTCTGTCCGCCATGACCGCGTCGATTCCTATCGGCATCGGTTCTCTGCTTGGCGCTTTACTGTTCTACATCTGGGGTAAACCAATCACCGGCGGCGCGATCCTGGGCGCCATGGTGCTGGGGGCGATTTTCCCGGTCGCCATTGCTTGACGTCCGGCTGTTCCCGCAGCAAGACAACTAATGTATACCCGGGCTTCACGCTGCGTACAGCGGCGTGAAGCCGGCGGGGTATAAGGAGTAATGAAGTATGTATGACTTGATAATCCGCCGCGCCCGACTGGCGGACGATACCCTGACGGACGTGGCGATCGCCGACGGTAAAATCGCCGCGGTCGGCCAGCTGTCGGCGGAAATGTCCGCCAAGCGCCAGTGGGATTTGGCGGGCAACTATCGTCTGAGCGCCGGCTGGATCGACGCCCATGTGCACTGCTACCCCTCTTCGCCTATTTATCACGATGAACCGGATCGCGTCGGCATCCATAGCGGCGTCACCTCGGTGGTGGACGCCGGCAGCACCGGCAGCGACGACATTGATGAGTTCTATACGCTGACGCGTAACACCAAAACCAACGTTTTCGCCTTCCTGAATATTTCGCGCATCGGTCTGCTGCGGCAGAACGAACTGGCCGATCTGAGCGATATCAACAAGCAAGGGGTGAAGAGCGCCATCGAGCGTCACAGCGGCTTTGTGATCGGCATTAAGGCGCGGATGAGCAGCAGCGTGGTAGGGCCAAACGGCATTAAGCCGTTGGTGCTGGCGAAAGAGATTCAGCAGGAAAATCAGCAGCTGCCGTTGATGGTGCACGTTGGCAACAACCCGCCGGATCTGGATGAGATTGCCGATTTGCTGACGCGCGGCGACATCATTACCCACTGTTATAACGGCAAGCCGAACCGCATTCTGACGCCTGCGGGCACGCTGCGTGAGTCGGTTCAGCGCGCGCTGAAGCGCGGCGTGCTGCTGGATGTCGGCCACGGCACCGCCAGCTTCAGCTTTGAGGTGGCGCGCCAGGCGATCGCGCTGGGCGTGCTGCCGCATACCATCAGTTCGGATATCTATTGCCGCAACCGCATCTCCGGCCCGGTACACAGTCTGGCGACGGTGATGTCCAAATTCTTCACTCTGGGCATGACGCTGCCGCAGGTGATTAATTGCGTGACGGAAAACGCCGCCTCGGCGCTGCGTCTGCCGAGCAAGGGGCAACTCAAGCCGGGCTTCGATGCCGATTTAACCCTGTTTGAGGTGCGTCAGGGGCCGCAGGTGTTTGCCGATTCCGAAGGGCAGTCCGCCACGGGCGAGCAACTGCTGGTTCCGCTGGCCGCAGTGGTGGCCGGGGAAGTCTTATTAACCGATGAAGGGAAGGCCGATCATGTCTTCGATCTATGAAAAATATAATTTAAAACAGGTGATTAACACCTCCGGCCGCATGACGATTCTCGGCGTTTCCACGCCGAGCCAGACGGTGATTGATGCGGTGGATTACGGCCTGAACCATTACTTTGAAATCAAAGATCTGGTGGATAAAACCGGCGCGTACATCGCCAGGCTGCTGAATGCGGAAGACGCGGTGGTGGTGTCCTGCGCTTCGGCGGGCATTGCCCAGTCGGTGGCGGCGGTGATCGTGCGCGACAACGCCAACCTGCTGGTGAACCTGCATTCGGCGCCGGTCAATGAACCGCGTGAGATCGTTCTGCCGCGCGGCCACAACGTTAATTTCGGCGCACCGGTCGACACCATGGTCGCCCTGGGCGGCGGCAAGGTGGTGGAAGCCGGTTACGCCAATGAGTGCTCGCCGCAGCAGCTTGCGGCCTGCATTACGCCGCAGACGGCGGCAATCCTGTACGTCAAATCACACCACTGCGTGCAGAAAAGCATGCTGTCGGTCGAGCAGGCCGCCGAGGTGGCGCGTCAGCATAATCTGCCGCTGATCGTCGACGCCGCCGCCGAAGAAGATCTGACGAGTTACTACCAGATGGGCGCGGACCTGGTGATCTACAGCGGCGCGAAGGCGATCGAAGGGCCGACCAGCGGGCTGGTGCTTGGCAAGAAACAGTACGTTTCCTGGGTGAAACAGCAGTCCGGCGGTATCGGTCGCGCGATGAAGGTCGGCAAAGAGGGCATCCTGGGCCTGACGCAGGCGATTGAAAGCTACCTGACGCAGGAAAAAACCAGCGGTGCGCAGATGGTCGAGCGTATGTCGGCGTTTATCGCCAATCTGAATACGCTGCACGGCGTCAGCGCGCAGACCGTCTGGGACAGCGCCGGGCGGGATATCGCCCGTGCGGAAATTACCTTTGACGAAGCCGCGATCGGCATCTCGACCTCGGAACTGGTGCAGGCGCTGAAGAACGGCGAAATCGCCATTTATTTCCGCGGTTACAAGGCCAACGAAGGCAAGATTGAAGTGGACGTGCGCAGCGTTGATGAAGCGCAGCTGATGACCGTATTTACCTGTATTAAACATTTATTGGAGAAACAAGCATGAAGCTGAAGCCAAACTATTACCGTGACCGCGTTTGTCTCAACGTATTGGCGGGGTCGAAAGACAACGCGCAGGAGATTTACGACGCGGCGGAAGGTCACGTGCTGGTCGGCGTGCTCTCCAAGAACTATCCGGACGTCGCCAGCGCGGTGGCGGATATGCAGCGCTATGCGCGCCTGATCGACAATGCGCTGTCGGTGGGGCTGGGGGCGGGCGATCCTAAACAGTCGGCGATGGTCAGCCTGATTGCGCAGCAGGTGCAGCCGCAGCACGTCAACCAGGTGTTTACCGGCGTCGGCGCCAGCCGGGCGCTGCTGGGGCAAAATGACAGCGTGGTGAACGGCCTGGTGTCGCCGACCGGCCGCGTCGGCCAGGTGAAGATCTCTACCGGGCCGTTGAGCGCCGACGCACCGGACGGCATCGTGCCGGTGGAGACCGCCATTGCGCTGCTGAAAGACATGGGCGGCAGCTCCATCAAGTATTTCCCGATGGGCGGCCTGAAGTGCAAGGACGAGTATCAGTATGTGGCGCAGGCCTGTGCCGAGCATGACTTCATGCTGGAGCCGACCGGCGGTATCGATCTGCAGAACTTCGAAGAGATCGTCGAGATTGCGCTGCGCGCCGGCGTGAAGCAGGTGATCCCGCACATTTACAGTTCGATCATTGACTCCGCCACCGGCAATACCCGTCCGCAGGATGTGAAAACGCTGCTGGCAATGACCAAAAAGCTGGTGGGCTGAACCCCGGCGTAAAAGACGGCGCCGCGTAGTGCGGCGCCCCGTTTTAATGGGCGTGGTCGGTTGTGCCCCTACCTCTATCAAGGATAAATATGCGAAACTGGGTTACCCTGCGAAGCGCTCCGTTATTGGGCGCAGTATCCCTGGCGCTGCTGGCGATGGCCAGCCCGGCGCTGCAAGCTGAGGACGCCATGACGACCACCTCATCCCGTTTTGCCTACATCGGCACCTACAATCCCAACGGCGAAGGCGTGTACCGATTACGCGTTGACGCCGCCAGCGGCGCGCTGAGCGATAAAACGCTGGTCAGCACGCTGGTCAATCCTGCCCAACTGACGGTCGATGCCCGCGGCAGAACGCTGTACGTCGCCAGCGAAGTCGGCACGGCGGATGACGGTAAGCACGGCACGATTGCCGCGCTGCGCATTAATGGCGAGGACGGCAGCCTGACGCCGCTCAATCAGGTGGATTCACAGGGCGCAGGCCCGGTATATCTTTCGCTGACGCCGAACGGCCGCCATCTGCTGGTAGCCAACTACCAGAGCGGCAGCGTGGCTGTCTTCCCGGTGGATGAGGAAGGCAAACTGGCGGCGGCCAGCTCGGTGCGGCAGCAGCAAGGCCCGGCCGGCGCGGCAAGGCCGGCGGCGGCGGTAGCCGGCAGCTTTGCCGTCAGCGATCATAACGGACCGCATGCGCATATGATCGCCAGCGATCCGAGCGGTAAGTTCGTGTTCTCGACCGATCTGGGACTGGATCGGATCTATCAGTGGCGTTTTGACGATGCCAGCGGTCAACTGACGCCGAACGATCCGCCGTGGATCGCCGCGTCGTCGGCGGGCGCGGGACCGCGTCATTTCGTCTTCCATCCTGACGGTAAAACGCTGCTGCTGGTGAATGAAGAGGCGTCCACGCTCACCAGCTATCGTTTTGACACGCAGCGGGGCACGCTGAGCCAGCTGCACGCGGCATCGACGCTGCCGGCGGATTATCAGGGCACCAGCTTCGCCGCCGGGCTGGCGCTGAGCCGGGATGGTAACAACCTGTACGTCGCCAATCGGTTGCACAACAGCATCGCACAATTTAGCGTCGGCAAGGCGGGCGAGCTGACGCCGGTGGCGGAAACCTGGACGCGGGGTGATTACCCGCGCACTATCACTCTGGATCCCAGCGGGCGCTATCTGTATGCGCTCAATCAGCGCAGCGACAACGTGACGCGTTTCGCCGTGGATCCACACAGCGGCAAGCTCAGTTTTATTGCAGGATATACGCCGGTGGGCAGCCCATCGCAGATGGTCTTTGCGCCGGCGACGCAGTAACTCTCTGGTCGGTTTAGCGCAGCCCGCCTCGCGCTGAGGCGGGCGCTTAACATTGGAATGACAATGGTGAGATTTCCTTATCCTCGTTTAGCTTATCTGTTTGATGCGTTGCAATCGGAAACCCTGCCACAGGATGAACTGGCGAAACGCCTGGCGGTTTCCACCCGTACGGTGCGTGCGGATATCACCGCACTGAATGATATTTTGGAAAAATACGGGGCGCGCTTTGTTCATAGCCGTGGCGCAGGCTATCGGCTGCAGGTGGATGACGCCAAGTTGTTCAATGCGCTGCAGCTGCAGGAACGCAGAAAGCATGCCACGCCGCGCAGCGCGCAGGAGCGCGTGCACGCCTTACTGGTGCGTTTTCTGACCTCAGCGTTTTCTCTGAAGCTGGAAGATCTGGCCGATGAATGGTTTGTCAGCCGCGGGACCTTGCAGAACGATATGGCTGAGGTGAGGGAGCGGCTGGCGGGCTACCAGCTGACCATTGAAACCAAACCGCGTTATGGCATGAAGCTGTTCGGCGCCGAAATGGCGATTCGCGCCTGCCTGACCGATTTACTGTTCCAGCTGCACTTGGCGAATGCGGAAAATCCGCTTCTGAATAACGATATCCTGCTGCAGCCGCAGGTGACGACCTTTGCCGGCCTGCTGCATCCGCTACTGTCGCAATACAATATTCGTCTGACCGATGAAGGCGAGCAGTATCTGATCTTTTACTGCGCCGTAGCGCTCAAGCGCATCAGCGACGGCTATCCGCTGCCGGAATTTGATGTGGAAGACGGCGACGAGGCGGTGCGCAAGGCGTCGACCTGGCTGGCGGGCGAGCTGAGCAAAGCCGCCGGCAAAGAGGTATCGGCGGCCGAAGAGGCCTATCTGCGGGTGAATATCGCCGCACGGCGGGTGCAGGAGGTGCGTCCGACCGAAATCAACGCCGACGATGAAGAAGCGCTGGTGGATTACATCCTTTCCTATATCAATACCCACTATAACTACAATCTGCAGGGCGACAAGCAGCTGCGCGCCGACCTGCTCACCCACATCAAAACCATGATTACCCGGGTGAAATACCAGATCAATATTCCCAACCCGCTGCTGACCAATATCAAACAGCACTACCCGATGGCCTATGACGTTACGCTGGCGGCGGTTTCCAGCTGGGGCAAATATACCCCTTACACGCTGAGCGAGAACGAAATCGGCTATCTGGTGCTGCATATCGGCGTCGGGCTGGAGCGGCATTACAACATCGGCTATGAGCGCCATCCGCAGGTGATGCTGGTATGCGACACCGGCAACTCGACGGTGCGCATGATCCAGGCGCAAATCGCCCGCAAATATCCGCAGCTGGTGATGACGCGCACCGTTTCACTGCGTGATTACGAAGTGCTGACGCATATCGACGAAGACTTTGTGATTTCCAACGCCCGCGTCAGCGAGAAGAACAAGCCGGTGGTGGTGATGTCGCCGTTCCCGACCGAATATCAGCTGGAGCAGTTGGGCAAGCTGGTGCTGGTGGACCGCACCAAGCCGTATATGCTGGAAAAGTTCTTCGATGCCAACCACTTTATGGTGGTCAATGAGCCGCTGACCCAGGAGCAGCTATTCCGCAAGGTGTGTGCGCAGCTGGAGCAGGAAGGCTATGTCGGCGAGGATTTTTATCCTTCGGTGGTGGAGCGCGAAGCCATCGTTTCCACCCTGCTCGGGGAAGGCATCGCCTTGCCGCACTCGCTGGGGCTGCTGGCGAAGAAAACCGTGGTGGTGACGCTGCTGGCGCCGCAGGGCATCGACTGGGGCGACGGCGAAATGGCGCACGTAATCTTCCTGCTGGCGATCAGTAAAAGCGACTATGAAGAGGCGATGGCGATTTACGAACTGTTTGTGACGTTTGTCCGTGAACGCTCGATGAGCCGGCTGCTGGGCAGCAATGATTTTGCCAGTTTTAAAGCGGTGGCGCTGGATTGCCTGAGCCGGATATAAACCGGTTATTTCTGAGTGTCCGGCTTCACGAATGCGCCGTCTTTGCATTGACCATTATTTATTTTATCTTAAAAATCAAAGGCTCTCTTTGCTGACAGGAGTCACAAGATGGCCACGTTTCCCCGCCGACCCGTAGAACCCGGCTACTGCGTTGTTGAAACGCCGGGTTCTTTAGCCTTTCAAGGAAGTACGCTGTTCGCCAATCCACGCAGTACTGCGGCCCGCTATTTTATGCAGATCAATGCGGATACGCCGTGGCTGAAGCCCGGGCAGATAGTGATTGTTGCCGATCCCGAACATTCACGTCAGGATGCGTTGCTACGGCAGTTATACCAGGCTAAGCGGGCGGTTAACCGGGCCATGGAGCCGGTTAACGTTGAGCAGGCGAACTTCCTCCAGCGCCACTATGCCGCTATTGCGACCATCCTTAACGGTACCAGCCGAGGGCTGGGGATGGTCAGCGATGCCGGCAAGCAGTACTTTATGCGCATCGACACGATTCTTAAGCAGATTGAGGCCAGCTATCAAAACCAGTTCCGCACTCAGGGAACGCTGATCGGCCAGCAGTTTTTTGTGGAAAGACAGCGGTTGTTTAACGAGTTGAAAGCATTGTTGGATAAACCGATCTTCAGTCGGCTCACGCGTAACCTCCTTAACCTGCACCCTTATGAGAGCATCAAACGAGCGCTGAACCTCTCCAGCTGTTCCATTGTGCATGAGTGGTCAACGGCGGGCGTCGGGGCGATAAAGGCCTATGCGAGCTACCTGGAGGGCACCGGCAAGGCGGTGAAGTTTATGAAAGGCGCGGGCTGGATTGGTATTGCGACCGCCGGGGCCAGCGCGACCAATGATATTTATCATGCCTGCACCCTTGGCCGAGAGAAGGAATGTACGCGGGTGGCGTTAAAAGGGTATGGTGCTTTTGGTGGCGGAGTATGGCTTGGTGCCGTTGGCGGTACTTGGGGAGCAGCAGCCGGAGGTGGGATTTGCCTGGCATTAGGCATTATCAGTGCCCCAACGGCAGGTGCCGCGGGTTTGGCCTGCGGACTTATAGGCACGGCCGCAGGAGGATTGGCCGGGGGATATGCGGGAGAAAAGTTGGGAGAATACGGTGGTAATAAGATGGCTGATTTACTACTGAAATAAGGGGCAGGGGAGATTTGCGATGTATACCTTTATTACTACGATATTCTTGGTCCTTTTTTTCGGTGGTATCGTGCTTGGCTTCGCCAGTATGGTGTATTTTGCGTTTATCCGCCGGCGCTATGAGCAGTTGATTTCCCTGTATCAACAGCAAGGTTTTTTTATGCCCAGCTACCATGCTTTTATGGTGCATTTGGGCTATTTCGGTAGTTTTTATCCCGTACGCTTTTTTTATCATTTACTGACAGGTAAAAAGATTAAAACGGGCCGCAACAGCTATCTCTCCAACGAGCCTTATGTTTTTTTAAGCTCACGCCCTGCGGCGGAGGTTGGCTGGGTAAAAGGCTACTATTATTTTTCGTTGGCCTGGCTGGTTTCTGTCACGATAGGCGCGGTGTTTGGGGGGATTGATATGCTATTGAGTCATATGTCGCCATAGAACGCTTGATGAGCCGACTTCAAATCGGTTGTGGGGGGATGCGGTCTTAAGCGCCGTCCGGCTCTTAATCTTCGTCGAAGCCGGAATTAAACAGCGCTATCACCGCGTCCAGCGCTTGCTGCGCCTGCGGGCCGCTGGCCTCGACCTCAATATGCCGGCCTTGGGCGGAGTCCAGCATCAGCAGCGCAATCACGCTGCTGGCTTCGGCTTCGGTACCGCTGTCGTTACGCAGAATCACCTCGGCGTCAAAACTCTGCACCAGTTCAAACAGCTTCATCGCCGGGCGGGCATGCATGCCCAGCCGGTTCTTGATTTCGACCGTTTGTTTGATGGTCATTGCTTGCGTTTTTCCAGCGTACGGTGGCGCGACTGCACGTTCTTGCCGCGCGAGCGGAAGTAGTCCGCCAGCTGTTCGGCCACGTACACCGAACGGTGCTTACCGCCGGTACAGCCGATGGCGACCGTCAGATAGCTGCGGTTGTTGGTTTCCAGCATCGGCAGCCATTGTTCAAGGTAGCTGCGCGTCTGGTAGATAAAATTATGCACTTCGGTATGGCGGTCCAGGAACGACGCTACCGGCTTGTCCAGACCGGTCATCGGCCGCAGCTTAGGATCCCAGTGCGGGTTCGGCAGGAAGCGGACGTCAAACACGTAGTCGGCATCGATAGGGATGCCGTGCTTGAAGCCGAAGGACTCGAACACCATGGTCAGTTCGCGTTCGCGTTTGCCCAGCAGGCGGGTGCGCAGCATCTCCGCCAGTTCATGGACCGACATTTCAGAGGTGTCGATGATCAGATCGGCGCGCGAGCGCAGCGGCTCCAGCAGGTCGCTCTCTTCATCGATGGCGCTTTCCAGCGACAGGTTTTTGCTGGACAGCGGATGCAGGCGGCGGGTGTCGCTGTAACGACGGATCAGCGTATTGCGGTCGGCGTCCAGGAACAGCAGTTGCGGGGAGAAGCTGTCCGGCAGTTGCGTCATCGCATATTCGAACACTTCCGGTGACTCCGGCATATTACGCACGTCGATGCTGACCGCAGCGGAGCTGTTGCGTTCCGCCAGCGTTTTGGCCAGCTCCGGCAGCAGCACCACGGGCAGGTTATCAACGCAGTAAAAACCCATATCTTCCAGCGCCCGCAAGGCGACGGATTTCCCTGAACCGGAACGGCCGCTGACAATCATCAGCACCATGTGGCAACTCCCCCTGGCATCTCGGCGGCGCTTCTGCCGCCGTTGGAAATATGAGCCCGGCGACGGCCGGGATCCGTGACAGACAAACAGTATCGTTATCGCCGGCGGAAGTCACGCCGGCAACCGGTTATTCCGTAATGATCTGATAAAGCTCTTCGTCGCTCTGCGCGGCGCGCAGGCGGCGGCAGACGGTTTTATCGGCCAGACGCTTGGCGACCAGCGACAGCGTATGCAAATGGGTCTTGCACTGATCGGCCGGTACCAGCAGGGCGAACAGCAGATCGACCGGCTGGTTGTCGATGGCGTCGAAGGCGATAGGTTGGTCGAGACGGATAAACACGCCAACGGCCCGCAGTGTGTCCTCTTCCAGCTTGCCATGAGGGATAGCGATACCGTTGCCGATACCGGTACTTCCCATGCGTTCACGGGTGAGAACCGCGTCAAACACTACCTGTGGCGACAGGTTGAGCTGTTTGGCTGCCAGTTCGCTGATAATTTCCAGAGCGCGTTTCTTGCTGTTGCAGTGTACCGAGCTTCTGGTGCACTCGATGTTGAGCACCGAGCTTAATTGCATTATTTCGTCGTTCATCTCATCTTCACTTAAAATCACACGCTTAAGCTTGCTTAGCGCTGGTTTGGCGGTGCCAAACGCTCTGCGACGTCGTTGCTTAACGAGGCGATTTTTCGTCTGTTAAACCCTGATGGCTTATCGGCGCGTTATTCTGCTGAATAACGCGCCGATGGCAGCCCGGTAGCACGAAGGCTACGTTCAGGCCGCTGCCGCGGACGGTAGCGGCCCAGATTGTCAGTGTTGCTTCAATTTGTCTTTATGTTTGTTCAATTGCCGCGCCAGTTTATCAATCAGGCAGTCAATTGCAGCATACATATCTTCTTTTTCCGAGGTGGCGTGCAACTCGCCTCCATTCACGTGCACCGTTGCTTCCGCAATCTGCTGCACTTTTTCCACGGTGAGCACGACATAAACCTGATTAATGCGGTCGAAATACTGTTCGAGCTTGGCGAACTTGGTATTCACGAACTCGCGTAACGGCTCGGTGATGTCGATGTGGTGTCCGGTAATGTTGAGCTGCATAATGTCTTCCTTCTCTATTGAGGTCAAACCAACTGTTTACGTTGGTTCGACGGCGGGATGGACAAAGACTCTCGGTACTTGGCGACGGTGCGCCGCGCCACCATGATGCCCTGATCGGCAAGCAGGGTGGCCAGTTTACTGTCGCTAAGCGGTTTGGCGGGGTTTTCCGCCGCGATCAATTTCTTCACCAGCGCGCGGATCGCCGTGGAGGATGCCTCGCCGCCGCTGTCGGTGTTGACGTGGCTGGAGAAGAAATATTTCAGTTCGAAGATTCCGCGCGGGCTGTGCAGGAACTTCTGCGTGGTCACGCGTGAAATCGTCGATTCATGCATCTCCACGGCCTGGGCGATATCCGCCAGCACCATGGGCTTCATAAACTCCTCGCCTTGTTCAAAGAACGCCTCCTGCTGCTCGACGATACAGCGCGTCACCTTCAGCAGCGTATCGTTACGGCTTTCCAGGCTTTTGATCAGCCATTTCGCTTCCTGCAGGTTACTGCGGATAAACTGGCCATCGGCTTCATTACGCGAGCTGTTGCCCAGTGCGGCGTAGTGTTGGTTGATCTTCAGACGCGGAATGCTGTCGGCATTCAGCTCGACCGTCCAGCGGTTGTGCACCTTGCGTACCAGCACGTCGGGAATGACATATTCCGACTCGCCGGTATTGATCGATTGCCCCGGGCGCGGGTCGAGCGACTGAATCAGCAGCATCGCTTCTTTCAGTGTATCTTCTTTTAGCCGGGTTGATCGCATCAGGCTGCGAAAGTCGTGATTGGCCAGCAGATCCAGGTGTTCGCTGATGATCAGCCGGGCTTCGGTGAGGAAAGGCGTCTCTTTGGCGTATTGAGAAAGCTGAACCAGCAGACAGTCGCGCAGGTCGCGCGCCGCGACGCCGATCGGGTCGAAACGCTGCACCCGTTTGAGTACCGCTTCCACCTCATCAAGCGTGACGTCTTCCGCGCCGACGCTTTCCAGAATCTCTTCCAGCGAGACGGTGAGATAGCCGGTATCGTCGACGGCGTCGACGATCGAGGTGGCGATAGCGGCGTCGGTATCGGAGAACGGGGTCAGATCCACCTGCCACATCAGGTAGTCCTGCAGCGTCTGGGTGGTTTCCCCCTGATAGACCGGCAGCTCATCGTCGCGGTAATCGGTGCCGGTGCCCGATGGCGTGCCGGCGGTATAGATTTCGTCCCAGGTGGCGTCCAGCGGCAGCTCGTCCGGCATCTCCTTTTGCTCCAGCGCCTCGCGGGTATCCAGACCTTCGGTGTCGTTGCCCTCTTCCGCGTCGATCTCATCGTGCGGGTCGGTTTGCTCAAGCAGCGGGTTGCTCTCTAACGCCAGTTGGATCTCTTGCTGGAGCTCAAGCGTAGACAGCTGCAGCAGACGAATGGCCTGTTGCAGCTGGGGAGTCATCGCCAATTGTTGGCTGAGCCTGAGTTGCAAACCTTGCTTCATAATGTTCTTTCTATTTTTCCGTTAACCGTCGCGTATCGCTGACGCAAGGCATTACAGGCGGAATTCTTCGCCCAGATAAACGCGTTTCACCTGCTCATCGCTCAGAATCGCTTCCGGCGTGCCGTGGGCGATCAGCTGGCCCTGGCTGACGATATAGGCGCGTTCGCAGACGTCCAGCGTCTCACGCACGTTATGGTCGGTGATCAGCACGCCCAGCCCGCTGTCGCGCAGGTGTTCGATGATTTTTTTAATATCGATAACGGAAATCGGGTCTACCCCGGCAAACGGTTCGTCCAGCAGGATGAATTTCGGGTTGGCGGCCAGCGCGCGGGCGATTTCGACACGGCGGCGTTCACCGCCGGACAGCGCCTGCCCCAGGCTGTCGCGCAGATGGGTGATATGAAACTCCTCCATCAGCTCGTTGGCCCGATCGGCGCGCTGCTCGCTGCTCAGATCGTCACGGATTTCCAGCACCGCCATCAGGTTGTCATAGACGCTCAGGCGGCGGAAGATCGAGGCTTCCTGCGGCAGATAGCCGATGCCGCGACGCGCACGGGCGTGCAGCGGCAGGATGCTGATGTCTTCATCATCAATGATGATGCGTCCGGCGTCGCGCTGTACGATGCCGACCACCATGTAAAAGGTGGTGGTTTTACCCGCGCCGTTCGGCCCCAGCAACCCGACGATTTCGCCGGAGTTCACTTTCAGGCTGACGTCTTCAACGACTTTGCGGCCCTTGTAGGCTTTCGCCAGATTTTCTGCGATGAGTGTTGCCATAAGTGATTAGTTACTCTTCTGACCGTTTTTATCCTGCAACTGCGACGGCACCAGCACGGTCTTCACGCGTTTGCCCTTGTCGCCGTATGCCTGCATTTGCTGCTGCTGCACCAGATAGGTGATGCGCTCGCCCTTCACGTTGCTGTCGAGCTGCTCCAGATAGGCATTGCCGGTCAGGGTCACCAGCTGCGGCGCCACGTCGTAGCGCACTTTCAGCGAGTGTCCTTTCACCGGTTTGCCGTTGTCCTGCATCTGGTAGAAGGTTACCGGCTTGCCGAAGGCTTCGATATAGGTTTTGTTCTGATCGCCGCCCGGACGGGTGACCACCACTTTATCGGCTTTAATCTCAATGGTGCCCTGCTTGATCACCACGTTGCCGGTAAAGGTGCTGACGTTGCTCTGCATATCCAGAGACTGGTTCAGCGAGTCAATGCTCACCGGCTGGTTGGCGTCGGACTTCAGCGCCAGAGCAGGGGCGCTGGCGGCCAAAACTAAGCTGCCGATCAACAGACTACGGAGTGGTTTTTTGAGTTTGAATTTCATAGTTGGTCTTAACCTTATCAATCAGCTCAGCGGTTTTGTCCCGCAGATTTCCGCGCATTTTCATGCCATTGGAATTAAAATTCGCGCCGTAAAGCGTAACTTCGTCATCGGAGGACACATCCTGGGTCACCAGATTTACCTGAGCATTGTCCGTTTTAATTTTTTCCAGCTGCGAGGTGGTGGTCAGGCTGTTCACCTCGACATGGCCGTACAGGTACAGCATACGGTCTTTGGTCAGTTTGGCGCGGTCGGCGCGTACCGACCAGGTGGCGACGGCGTTTTCGTCAAACAGCGTCATCACCGGCTGGGTGAACCAGCTCAGCTCTTCGGCGGTATAGTACTTGGCGCTCTCCGCCACCAGCTTATAATTTAATTTACCGGCCGGGTTGTAGACGACGGTGACCGTTTGCTGGCTCTGGTAGGTCGGATCTTCCGAGTTTACCGGCCCGGCCGTGGGTTCGTCATCGTAATCCGCCATATTCCAGCCGATCAGGGCCAGAACGATCAGCGCCAGTATAATGGTGATCCAGCGTTTGGTTTTGCTCATATCGACAGCCCTTTGGCGTCCTCCAGCTTGTTCTGAGCCAAAAGAATAATGTCGCACAGTTCACGCACCGCGCCGCGTCCGCCGGCGATGCGGGTGACGTAGTGGGCGCGCGGCGTCAGCAGCGGGTGGGCGTCTGCCACCGCCACGGCCAGGCCTACCTGCGCCATCACCGGCCAGTCGATCAGATCGTCGCCGATATAGGCTACCTGATCCGCCGACAGCGACAGTGTATCCAACAGTTCCCGGAAGGCCAAAAGCTTATCGGACTGCCCCTGGTACAGATAGCTGATGCCCAGCGTTTTTGCCCGGTCTTCCAGGAGCTTGGCAGAACGCCCGGTGATGATGCCGACTTCGATGTCTGAGGTTTTCAGACAGCGGATGCCGTAACCGTCGCGCACGTTGAACGCCTTCAGTTCTTCACCGTTGTTGCCCATATAAATCAGGCCGTCCGACAGGACGCCGTCGACGTCGCAGATCAGCAGACGGATTTTCCCGGCACGCGCCATCACGTCTTGCGTTACCGGCCCGTAGCAGGTTTCAACCATACTCATTGATTTTCCTAGTTATTCTATCAATAGGGCCGCGTTTAGGCGCCCCGTCGCCTGTAAAAACTTAAACAACGCCGGCGCGCAGCATGTCATGCATATGTACCACACCCAGCAGCCGGTCGCCATCGGCAACCAGCAGCGCGGTAATATGGCGCTGCTGCATCAGGTTCAGCGCGTCCACCGCCAGCGTGTGCGGCCGCACGCGTACGCCGCCGCGCGTCATGACATCGGCAATTTTGGCGCTGTTCAGGTCTATGCCCAGATCGAAGATGCGGCGCAGGTCGCCATCGGTGAAAATGCCGGCAATGTTCATCTGGTCGTCGCAGATGACCGTCATCCCCAGGTTTTTGCGGGTGATCTCCAGCAGCGCGTCGCGCAGCGTGGCGTCGGTGCCGACGTGCGGAATCTCGTCGCCGCCGTGCATGATGTCGCTGACGCGCAGCAGCAGGCGGCGCCCCAGTGCGCCGCCGGGGTGGGACAGCGCGAAATCTTCCGGCGTAAAACCGCGCGCCTTCAGCAGCGCCACCGCCAGCGCGTCGCCCATCACCAATGTTGCCGTGGTGCTGGTGGTCGGCGCCAGGCCCAGCGGACAGGCTTCCTGCGGCACTTTAATACACAGGTGGATATCCGCCGCCTTGCCCATTGAGCTTTCCGGGTTGTTGGTCATGCAGATCATCGGGATTTGCTGACGTTTCAGCACCGGAATCAGCGCCTGAATTTCACTGGATTCGCCGGAGTTGGAAATGGCAAGCACAATGTCCTGCGGCGTGACCATGCCAAGATCGCCATGGCTGGCCTCTGCCGGATGCACGAAGAATGAAGGGGTGCCGGTGCTGGCGAAGGTGGCAGCAATCTTACAGCCGATATGGCCGGATTTACCCATCCCCATCACCACCACTTTACCGCTGCAGGCGGCGATTTTTTCGCAGGCGCGGGTAAAGTCGTCATTGATGTAACTGTCGAGCTGCGCCAGCCCGTCACGTTCGATCTGGAGCACTTCTTTACCGGCCTGCTGAAAATCGAAGCCAGGTTGCAACTCAATATTCGACATGCTTTTTCTCGTATTCTTAGCCAAAGGTAACGAATGGGTTGAAAAACAGCAGCGCAAGATACGCAATAAAACCACATAATAACAGAGCGCCCGCCAGATGGCCGATGCGATGTTTACGCCCGATGCACAGCGCGCTGAGCGCGATGATGGCCGCCAGCATCACCCAGTAGTCGCGCTGGAAGGCGGCCGGGTCGAGCCGGCTGGGCGACAGCAGGGCGGGCACGCCGAGTACGATCGCCATATTGAAAATATTCGAACCGATAATATTGCCGATCGCCATATCGCCTTCGCCTTTCAGCGCGCCGGCTATCGACGTGGCGAGCTCGGGCAGGCTGGTGCCGACGGCGATCATCGTCAGACCGACCGCCAGCTCGCTCATGCCGAAATAGTGAGCGATAACCGTGGCGTTATCGACCACCATCCGCGAAGCGAGCGGCAGGATAATAAACGCCAGCACCAGCCACAGCGTGGCGACGGTGGCGCTGCCGCTTTGCGGCAGCTCGGCCATCTGCTCCCTGGTCAGGCTGTCATTGCCTTCGCGCTGGGCCAGCCGCGCGATCTTCAGCATCAGAGTGATAAAGCCAGCGGCGGCGACCAACAGCAGCGCACCGTCCAGCCGGCTGAGCTGGCTGTTCATCAACACCAGGCCGCATAATACTGTGACCGCCAACATCAGCGGCAGTTCGCGCCGCAGTATCTCTGAGCGGACCGCCAGCGGGTGAATCACCGCGGCAACGCCTAAAATCAACAGGATATTGGTAATATTGGAGCCGAGAACGTTGCCGACCGCCATATCGCTCTGGCCGTTCAGCGCTGCGGTGACGGACACGAACAGCTCCGGCAGCGAGGTGCCGATGCCGACGATCGTCATGCCGATGATCAGCGGCGGCACGCCCAGCGAACGGGAAATCACCGCCGCGCCATAAACCAGGCGGTCGGCGCCATATACCAGTAAAAACAAGCCAACGATAAATAATGCTATTGCGAGAAACATGCGTGTCCTTTGCGGGCATTATTCCCTGGGATTTGCCACTGCCGATCGCCGCCCTTCGGCGCTGTTGGGCGCGCGGGGCGTATGGCGATGACGTGAAACCGACAGGGAGCCCGATTCGTTGGTCAAACATAGCCCGGCGGCTATTTTTTCTGCCCACCATTACCGGCTTGCGCCGGGGGATGGGCGCCATCGCCATCTGTGTCGTTATTTTTCGTGATGTGACTAATTTTGACCCTGCGCAGCGTAAAAGTAAAACTAATGGCATCATTGGTAGCGAAATGGCGGTAAGTTTTTGTAAAAATGCGCCGTATTGCGCCCGGTAGATTATTATCAGCGGGTGATATAGCCAACTGAAGCCGTACAAGGATCCAAAAACATGTACCAGCAGGCAGATAATCTGGTCGAAGTGCGCGGTATGACGTTCTCCCGCGGCGATCGGCTGATATTTGAAGACATCAACCTGACGGTTCCCCGTGGTAAAGTGACGGCGATTATGGGGCCGTCCGGCATCGGCAAGACCACCTTGCTGCGCCTGATCGGCGGGCAACTGGCACCGGATAGCGGTGAAATCTGGTTCGACGGGGACAATATTCCCGCGCTGTCGCGGCATAAACTGTACGACGCGCGCAAAAAGATGAGCATGCTGTTCCAGTCAGGGGCGCTGTTCACCGATTTAACCGTATTTGAGAACGTGGCTTTCCCGCTGCGCGAACACAGCCAACTGCCGGAGGCGCTGATTCGCACCACGGTGCTGATGAAGCTTGAGGCGGTGGGGCTGCGCGGCGCGGCGGATCTGATGCCGAACGAGCTGTCCGGCGGCATGGCGCGGCGTGCGGCGCTGGCGCGGGCCATTGCGCTCGACCCGCAGCTGATCATGTTTGATGAGCCGTTTGTCGGTCAGGATCCGATCACCATGGGCGTACTGGTTAAATTGATTGATGAACTGAACCATGCGCTGGGGATCACCTGTATCGTGGTGTCACACGACGTGCCGGAAGTGCTGAGCATTGCCGACTACGCTTATATCGTAGCGGAACACCATGTGATAGCCGAAGGAACCGCACAGCAGTTACAGAACAATCCTGATGCACGCGTGCGCCAGTTCCTGGATGGTATTGCCGACGGGCCGGTGCCGTTCCGTTATCCGGCCGGTGATTACCAGGCCGAATTGTTAGGGTAAGGGAGTAGATATCCTCATGTTATTACAGGCGTTAGCGTCTCTTGGACGCCGTGGCATCAATATCAGCACCGCCTTCGGGCGCGCCGGTCTGATGCTGTGGGGCGCGCTGATCGGGCGGCCTGAACCGCGCAGGCAATGGCCGCTGCTGATCAAGCAGCTGCACAGCGTCGGCGTACAGTCGCTGTTGATTATTATGGTTTCCGGGCTGTTTATCGGCATGGTGCTGGGGCTGCAGGGGTATCTGGTGCTGACCACCTACAGCGCCGAGGCGAGTCTGGGCATGATGGTGGCGCTGTCGCTGCTGCGCGAACTAGGGCCGGTGGTGACCGCGCTGCTGTTTGCCGGCCGTGCAGGCTCCGCACTGACCGCAGAAATCGGCCTGATGAAAGCCACCGAACAGATTTCCAGCCTGGAGATGATGGCGGTCGATCCGCTGCGGCGCATCGTAGCGCCGCGTTTCTGGGCCGGGATGATCAGCATGCCGTTGCTGACCCTGATCTTCGTTGCCGTTGGTATCTGGGGCGGCTCGATAGTCGGCGTGGATTGGAAAGGCATCGACAGCGGCTTCTTCTGGTCGGCGATGCAGGGCGCCGTCGAATGGCGTCAGGATCTGCTGAACTGCGTGATCAAGAGCGTGGTATTCGCGATAACCGTGACCTGGATTGCTATCTTTAACGGTTATGATGCGGTGCCGACCTCTGAAGGGATTAGCCGGGCAACGACCAGAACGGTGGTACATTCGTCTCTGGCGGTGTTGGGATTGGATTTTGTGCTGACAGCACTGATGTTTGGGAATTGAGTCGATGCAAACGAAGAAGAGTGAAATCTGGGTTGGGGTATTTATGCTGATCGCGCTGGCCGCCATCATCTTTATCTGCCTGCAGGTTGCCAATGTGAAATCCATCGGCAACGAACCGACCTACCGTATCTATGCCACCTTCGATAACATTGGTGGCCTGAAAGCGCGTTCGCCGGTGAAGATTGGCGGGGTGGTGATCGGCCGCGTGGCGGATATTGAACTGGATCCGAAAACGTATTCGCCGCGCGTTGCGCTGGATATTCAGGATAAGTACAACCAGATCCCGGATACCAGTTCCCTGGCAATCCGCACGTCGGGCCTGCTGGGGGAACAGTTTCTTGCCCTGAACGTCGGCTTTGAAGACCCGGAAATGGGGACTGCTATTCTCAAGGATGGCGGCACCATTCAGGACACGAAATCAGCAATGGTGCTGGAAGATTTGATCGGCCAGTTCCTGTATAAAAGCGGCGGTCAGGATGAAGCCAAGCCGGATGCTGCGGGTGCAGCGCCGGCAGCCGCCCCGAGTCATTAAAAGAGGAAACCTGCATGTTTAAACGTTTATTGATGGTTGCCCTGTTGGTGGTTGCACCGCTGGCAAGCGCGGCGGACCAAACCAACCCATACAGCATGATGCAAGAAGCGGCGGAGAAGACCTTTACCCGCCTCAAAACCGAGCAGCCGAAAATCAAGCAGGATCCGAACTCGCTGCGTTCCATCGTGCATGAAGAGCTGATGCCGTACGTTCAGGTGAAATACGCCGGCGCGCTGGTGCTGGGCCGTTATTACAAAGAAGCGACGCCGGCGCAGCGTGAAGCGTACTTCACCGCGTTCCAGGCCTATCTGGAGCAGGCATACGGCCAGGCGCTGGCGCTGTATCACGGCCAGACCTATCAGATTGCGCCGCAGCAGCCGCTGGGGGACGCCAATATCGTGGCGATTCGCGTCACCATTATCGACACCAACGGCCGTCCGCCGGTGCGTCTTGATTTCCAATGGCGTAAAAACAGCAAGACCGGCCACTGGCAGGCATATGACATGATCGCCGAAGGCGTCAGCATGATCACCACCAAGCAGAATGAGTGGGCGTCAACGCTGCGTACCAAAGGCATCGACGGCCTGACTCAGCAACTGCAGGCGGCGGCCAAGCAGCCGATCACGCTGGACCAGAAAAAGTAATGGCTGAGTCTCTGCGTTTCGATGACCAGCAGCAGACGCTGGTGCTGCACGGCGACCTGGACCGGGAAACGCTGCTGCCGCTGTGGCGGCAGCGCGCTAAGCTGCTGAAAGGCAAAACGGCGATTGACGTGGCGCAGCTGCGCCGCGTGGACTCTTCCGGTTTGGCGCTGCTGGTGCATCTGCGTGCCGAACAGCTGCGCAACGGCGTGGAATTGAAAATTTCCGGCGCCACCGACCGTTTGAGAACGCTGATCGCTTTGTACAATCTGCAGGAGATAATGCCTGTCGAGACACGGAGTTAGGCGCGGTTTATCGGCGCGGCGGTAAGTACATGATCGAAAGCCCCTGTTATGCAGGGGCTTTTTCTTTAGTTTAAGAAAGCGCCGTATTCCTCTAAGATATCAGGCTGATTATGATCCTTTGTAGCAGAACGGGATACCATGGAAAATAGCGAAATTAAAGACGTGCTGATGAATGCATTGGCGCTGGAAGAAGTGCAGGTGACGGGCGACGGCAGCCACTTTCAGGTGATTGCGGTCGGTGAACTGTTTGGCGCCATGAGCCGCGTCAAACAGCAGCAGGCGATCTATGCGCCGCTGATGGAATACATTGCCGACAACCGCATTCATGCCCTGTCGATCAAGGCATACACCCCTGAAGAGTGGAAGCGGGATCGCAAACTCAACGGATTTTAAGGCTGCGGGCCTTTCGGGCCGGCAGCGTTGATACCCGGTTGACCGACGGCGCAGGCAAGGGAGCACAGCGGCGCGCTTGCGGGCGGCCAGTGTGCGGCGGCGTGGGTTGGCGGGTATTGTGGACGAGACAACAGAGAGTCATTAGATGGATAAATTTCGAGTGCAGGGCCGTACCCGCCTGAGCGGGGAAGTGGCTATTTCCGGGGCGAAAAACGCCGCCCTGCCGATTCTGTTTGCCGCGTTGTTGGCAGAAGAGCCGGTCGAGTTACAGAATGTTCCCAAACTGAAAGACATCGATACCACCATCAAGCTGTTGAGCCAGCTGGGTGCGAAAGTTGAACGTAATGGTTCGGTGTTTATGGACGCCAGCGGTGTGAACGAACTCTGCGCGCCTTACGATCTGGTGAAAACCATGCGCGCTTCCATCTGGGCGCTGGGTCCGCTGGTCGCCCGTTTCGGCTATGGCCAGGTTTCTCTGCCGGGCGGCTGCGCCATCGGCGCGCGTCCGGTCGATCTGCATATCACCGGTCTGGAACAGCTGGGTGCCGAGATCAAACTGGAAGAAGGCTATGTGAAGGCATCCGTCGATGGCCGTCTGAAGGGCGCGCATATCGTGATGGACAAGGTGAGCGTGGGCGCTACCGTCACCATTATGAGCGCCGCGACGCTGGCGACGGGCACCACCGTGATTGAAAACGCCGCACGCGAGCCGGAAATTGTCGATACCGCCGAATTCCTGAATACGCTGGGTGCAAAAATCAGCGGCGCCGGCAGCGACAAGATCACCATTGAAGGCGTTGAGCGTCTGGGCGGCGGCGTGTACCGTGTTCTGCCTGACCGTATTGAAACCGGCACCTTCCTGGTGGCGGCGGCGATCTCCGGCGGCAAGGTGCTGTGTCGTGATACTCGTCCTGACACGTTGGATGCGGTGCTGGCCAAGCTGCGTGAAGCCGGTGCGGATATTGAAGTCGGTGAGGACTGGATCAGTCTGGATATGCACGGTCAGCGGCCAAAGGCCATTACCATTCGCACCGCGCCGCACCCGGGCTTCCCGACCGATATGCAGGCGCAGTTCAGCCTGTTGAACCTGGTGGCTGAAGGTACCGGCGTTATCACCGAAACCATCTTCGAAAACCGCTTCATGCACGTACCGGAGCTGATCCGCATGGGCGCACATGCGGAAATCGAAAGCAACACGGTAATCTGCCATGGCGTTGAGCAACTGTCCGGTGCGCAGGTGATGGCGACCGATCTGCGCGCTTCCGCCAGCCTGGTGCTGGCCGGCTGTATCGCCGATGGCGTGACCATCGTTGACCGTATTTATCATATCGATCGCGGCTATGAGCGTATCGAAGATAAGCTGCGTGCGTTGGGCGCGAATATCGAGCGCGTAAAAGGCGAGTAAATAAAAAATGCATTACGTCCCCCGCAGGACGTAATGCATAGTTATTGAATCACTCTGTAAAAATGCATCTGATTAGGTGCATTTTTTATTCATCAGCATGGATAACTGAATTATTTACCCATCGTTTCGCGATAGCGCTGAGCATATTCGGCGACGGTATCGCGATCGGTCATCAGGCCAATAACACCACCGACGAAACCGCCGATGATTGGAGCAATGACGACGCCAACCAGCTGGGCAAAGGCACCAAACATGATGCTGCCGCCGGTAGCGAATTTCGCCATGCCGGCGCCGCTGGCGATGCCATCCATGATACCCCAAAGCATACCATCGAAAGTACCGCCGCTAACGGTGGTCAGTTCTTTATTGTTTAATTCACGCATGTAATGTCCTTATATATAAATTAAAATAAATATATTTTTTATATGAATGCAGATTTTCAAGAGAAATAAAATAATATTGCTCTGGAAATCGCGTGGTTAAAAGTACAAGAGATTAAGAATTAAATAAACAGTTTAATATGGAAATGATGATTTATTTTTTATAACTACAAACTAAATGAATGGATGTATATTTTAATATCTATTTTATTTATTAAATTTAATTATATGTTTAATGCATGATTATTATTTTGGCGTGGCTTGTCGGTAGAATATGGGGCGAAGAAAAGAGGGGGGGGCTGACGTATCAACAAACGCATACGGAGATGCCTTCGCCGATACGTCTCGTATGACGCTAGTTGTTATCTTCCGGGAACTCACCCACCGTCATTTGCAGCGTGATGCGTTTGCCGTCGCGCAGTACTATCACCGGAATTGTGGTGCCAGGGCGGATTTCCGCAACTTGGTCCATGGTTTCCAGTACGGAGATCGCCGGTTTATGGTTGACGTTGATGATAATATCGTTGATATGGAAATTGGCGTTAGCCGCCGGGCCGTTCGGCGTAATTTCGGTCACGATAATCCCCTGCAGGCGATCGATGCCGCTGTTGGAGGTGCGCAGCGGGATAATCTCTTTGCCCTGGATGCCGAAGTAGCCGCGAATAACGCGACCATCACGAATCAGCTTTTCCATAATCTTGCTGGCCAGCTCGGTAGGAATGGCAAAGCCCAGCCCCTCCGGGGTTTCGCCGTTGGTGACTTTGTCATAAGTCAGCGTATTGATCCCCATCAGCTCGCCCAGCGAGTTCACCAGCGCGCCGCCGGAGTTGCCGCGGTTGATTGACGCATCGGTCTGCAGGAAGGTCTGGCGGCCGGTGGTGCTCAGACTGATGCGTCCGGTGGCGCTGATAATCCCCTGGGTAACGGTCTGACCAAGGTTATAGGGGTTGCCGATCGCCAGAACCACGTCGCCGATATGTGCCATACGTTTGGTATTGATGGGAATAACCGGCAGATTGCCCGGATCGATCTTGAGCACCGCCAGATCGGTCAGGCTGTCGGAACCGACCAGCAGCGCTTCGTAGCGGCGGCCGTCCTGCAGCACCACGGTAATCTGCTGCGCATCCTTGATTACGTGGCGGTTGGTCAGGATATAGCCGTGATCGTTCATAATGACGCCGGAACCGAGCGACAGCACGTTGGGGGCGCCGCTCATGTTGCGGTTGTAGATATTTACCACTGCGGGCGCGGCGCGGCGCACCGCTTTGTTATAACCGGCCGGGGTTTCGTCGGCGGTACTCTCCATTTTCTCTGCAAACAGTTGATTGGAATAACGCAGCACGGGAAGCGCTGCCAATAGCAGGCCGGCAACGATTAAACCAATAACAGTGGAACGCAAGAGCTTAGCAAACATGGAGTTTTAACAGATAAAATAAAGGATGAACGGAGAATAACACGAGTTAACCGGGTGCAGTATGCTACCGCACCCGGTTTTTGTACAAATTAACGCATTAACAGGTAAATGGTTTCGCCGCCACGGACGATATTCAGCGCCATCACTGGCGGTTTCGCCGCCAGGACTTTGCGCAGTGTGGTGATGCTTTCAACGCGCTGACGGTTGATGCCGATAATCACATCGCCTTTTTGCAGGCCCATCTGCGCCGCCGGCGTACCTTTGCCGACGTTGTCGATCTTCACGCCTTTCTCGCCGCCCGGCAGCGCGCCGTTGCTCAGTGAAGCGCCCTGCAAGGCCGGGGACAGGGTTTCCGCGCTGGTGGAAGCGGTTTCGCTGTTATCCAGCGTGACGGAGACCTCTTGCTGCTTACCGTCGCGCAACAGGCCGATCTTGATGGTTTTGCCCGGCGCGGTGGTGCCGACCTTGGCGCGCAGTTCAGCGAAGCTGCCGATTGGCTTGCCGTCGACGGAAACCAGAATATCGCCGGCTTTGATACCGGCCTTGGCCGCAGCGGATTTTGGCAGCACTTCGCTGACAAAGGCGCCGCGCTGCGCGTCGGTATTAAAGGCCTTGGCGATATCGGCGGTCATCTCGCTGCCTTTGATGCCCAGCAGGCCGCGCTTCACTTCGCCGAACTCGATCAGCTGCTGGCTCAGGTTCTGCGCCATATTGCTGGGGATGGCGAAGCCGATGCCGATATTGCCGCCGCCCGGCGCCAGAATAGCGGTGTTGATACCGATCAGTTCGCCGTTCAGATTCACCAGCGCGCCGCCGGAGTTGCCGCGGTTAATTGAGGCATCGGTCTGGATAAAGTTCTCCAGGCCCTCCAGGTTGAGGCCGCTGCGCCCCAGCGCGGAGATAATGCCGGAGGTGGCGGTTTGCCCCAGGCCGAACGGGTTGCCGACGGCGACGGCAAAGTCGCCGACGCGCAGTTTATCGGAATCGGCCATTTTCACCGCGGTCAGGTTCTTGGCGGTGATCTGCAGCAGCGCGATGTCGGTCTGTTCGTCGCGGCCAAGCAGCTTGGCGTCGAACTCGCGGCCGTCATTCAGCTGCACTTTGATTTTGTCAGCGTTGGCGATGACGTGGTTGTTGGTAAGAATATAGCCTTTGGCTGCGTCAATAATCACGCCTGAACCGAGGCCTTCAAACGGACGAGAACTTTGCTTCTGTGTAGGGAAATTAGGGCCGAAGAAATATTTGAACTCTTCCGGCAAACGTTGGCGCTGCACCTGAGTCCCTTCAATATGCACACTGACCACGGCGGGTAAGACTTTTTCCAGCATCGGCGCCAGGCTTGGCAACTGCTGCCCCTGGACGGCGAGTGGCAAGGCCGCATTGGCCACCGGTACGGAGGTAAGCGTCAGGCCAATACTCATTGCTAATGCACTAAGAATTAACGACTTTTTTTTCATTGATAATAACTCTCTCATTACCTGCCGGTGAAATTAATTAACCACTAAAGGTAAGGTTAAGACCGTGAATTTGCGTCATAAGTTCACCGCCAACATCCATTTAAGGCTTTAGGATAGCGCAGGAATCGCATCGGGGGGAGGGGGAAAGTACAAAAGCCCGCGCAAAATTTACGCGGGCTGAAAACGGCGGTCAGTCGCGACGCGGCGCACCACGCAGCAGGCCGGAAGCGCCTTCGGAGTAGTCGCGCGGCATTTCAACCGGCGCCTGATCGTTATCCGCTTCGGATTCGCTCAGGCGATAACGGAACGGGTTTTCCTGCATCGGCAGGTCCGGCAGCAGGTTATTGGAGCTTTTCGCCATATGTTGATAGAGCTGGCGATAGTCGCGCGCCATGTTGTCCAGCAGTTCCGCACTGCGGGCAAAATGGCCGACCAGTTCCTGACGGTACTCTTCCAGCTCGGTTTTGCTTTTATCCAGTTCGTTTTGCAAAACCTGTTGTTGACGTAGTTTACGGTTACCAAAGCGCATCGCTACCGCACCGATGACGATACCGACCACCAAACCAATCAGCGCATACTCCCAGGTCATGATGACTCCTATTGTGACTTCGTTGTTCCGCAGGGATTTTTCACTTAATAATATCCACTATAACCGTTAACCTTGTCCGAGTGGAATCCTGAAGCGCTGTTACCTTGGCTTTTCCGGGTTTTTGAGTGGGCCGCAATGCGGGGAAATGTGGCGATAACCGGAAATATGACCGGTAACGCGCGGCTAAAATGGGCTAAATAAATTCTTTATCCGCGCTGTGCGCCAGCGGGCGCGGGCGGAGCGATTGCAGGGAACATTAGGCAACATGTATTCACCATCACCGTTAACACGCTACCAGCAGGCGCTGGACGCCGGCGACTATCAGGCCGATGAGGTGCAGCGCCGGGCGGTCAGCCAGTTAGATTCCATTTATCAGCAGTTGATACAACAAACGCCCGACGCGCCGCCAGAGGCCGGCGGTCTGCGCGGCAAGCTCAGCCGCTGGCTGGGAAAAGGCGGCCGTCCGGCGGCGCAGCGCCCGGTGCAGGGGCTGTATATGTGGGGCGGCGTCGGGCGCGGCAAAACCTGGCTGATGGATATGTTCTTCCACAGCCTGCCGGGGGAGCGCAAACTGCGGCTGCATTTTCACCGCTTTATGCTGCGGGTGCACGAAGAGCTGGCGCAGCTGCAGGGGCAGGAAAACCCGTTGGAGGTTGTCGCCGACGGCTTTAAGGCGCAGGCGGACGTCTTATGCTTTGACGAGTTCTTTGTCTCCGACATCACCGACGCCATGCTGCTGGCGACGCTGCTGCAGGCGCTGTTCGCCCGCGGCATTACCCTGGTGGCCACCTCGAACATCCCGCCGGACGAGCTGTATCGCAACGGCCTGCAGCGCGCACGCTTCCTGCCGGCCATCGATCTGATCAACGAGTACTGCGACGTGATGAACGTGGACGCCGGCATTGACTATCGCTTGCGCACCCTGACTCAGGCGCATCTCTACCTGACGCCGCTGAATGCGCAGACTCAACAGGCGCTGGACGATATCTTCAGCAAACTGGCGGGCAAGGGCGGCGACGAATCGCCGCTGCTGGAGATCAACCACCGGCCGCTGCAGGCGCTGCGCGCGGCGGACGGCGTGCTGGCGGTGGATTTTCATACGCTGTGCGAAGAGGCGCGCAGTCAGCTGGATTACATCGCGCTGTCGCGCCTGTATCACAGCGTTATCCTGCATAACGTGCGGGTGATGGGGCCGCTGAAGGAGAGCACCGCGCGCCGTTTCCTGGCGCTGGTGGATGAGTTCTACGAGCGTCACGTCAAACTGGTGATCGCCGCCGAGGCGCCGATGTTCGACATTTACCAGGGCGAGCGGCTGAAGTTTGAATACCAGCGTTGCCTGTCGCGCCTGCAGGAGATGCAGAGCGAAGAATATCTGAAGCTGCCGCATCTGCCGTGATATCATACGGGCCTCCACGCATCGAGGCCCGCCTGATGCCGCTAAAATGCATTTTTCCTGCAAAAACTGTTCGATCTTTGCGGGTGACTTCTCTATAATCTTGCGACCCCACGTTACAACAAAGTTTTTTTCCCAAAAACTTTATAGTGCCGGCAATGGCTATTCGAAGGGGTAGGTTTGCTGGACTTGATGGTCGTGTGAGCCTCAACTGTTTTCGAGCGTTTGGGTGTTCACCAACGTGTAACTAATTATTGGGTAAGCTTTTAATGAAAACTTTTACAGCTAAACCAGAGACCGTAAAACGCGACTGGTACGTTGTTGATGCGAACGGTAAAACTTTAGGCCGTCTCGCTACTGAACTGGCTCGTCGTCTGCGCGGCAAGCATAAAGCGGAATACACCCCGCACGTTGATACCGGTGATTACATCATCGTTCTGAACGCTGACAAAGTTGCTGTAACCGGCAACAAGCGTAACGACAAGATGTACTACCACCACACCGGCCACATCGGTGGTATCAAAGAAGCGACCTTTGAAGAGATGATTGCCCGCCGTCCTGAGCGTGTGATTGAAATCGCGGTTAAAGGCATGCTGCCAAAGGGTCCGTTGGGTCGTGCAATGTTCCGTAAACTGAAAGTTTACGCGGGCACCGAGCACAATCACGCGGCACAGCAACCGCAAGTTCTGGACATTTAATCGGGATTAATGGCAATGGCTGAAAATCAATACTACGGCACTGGTCGCCGCAAAAGCTCCGCCGCTCGCGTCTTTATCAAGCCGGGCAACGGTAACATCGTTATCAACCAGCGCAGCCTGGAACAGTACTTCGGTCGCGAAACTGCCCGCATGGTAGTTCGTCAGCCGCTGGAACTGGTCGACATGGTTGGCAAACTGGATCTGTACATCACTGTTAAAGGTGGCGGCATCTCCGGTCAAGCTGGCGCTATCCGCCACGGTATCACCCGTGCGCTGATGGAATACGACGAGACTCTGCGTTCTGAACTGCGTAAAGCTGGCTTCGTCACTCGTGACGCTCGTCAGGTTGAACGTAAGAAAGTCGGCCTGCGTAAAGCACGTCGTCGTCCGCAGTTCTCCAAGCGTTAATTTATTCTGCTGCGGCAGAACGAATTATGCGAAAAACCCGGTGTTGCACCGGGTTTTTTTATGTCTGAAATTCCCCCCCACCGGTGAAAAATCTGCGCGTCGCCAGACAAATAGTGATGAAATCGCCGCCCGCTCCCCACAAAACGGGCAAAATCTGGTAAACTATCATCCACTTTTGCGCCTGTTCGCCGAGCAGTTGCCGCCAGTTACCTCCGAGGCCGCTTTCCAGACCTAAGGTTACCTGCGTGCTGCTGGCCTGCGGTCAAGATCATTCAGGATAGCAGCCGGATATTCCCATGCGTTTTCACTTTGCCATGGGCAAGGTGCAAGCTTCGGGGCTAAGTTGGCTATTCGCAGTATTTTCTAGATAAAACTTGGAGGTTTTCATGGCTGTCGCTGCCAACAAACGTTCGGTAATGACGCTGTTTTCTGGCCCGACCGACATTTTTAGCCATCAAGTACGTATCGTACTGGCGGAAAAAGGTGTCAGCGTCGAGATTGAGCAGGTTGAACCGGATAACCTGCCACAGGATCTGATCGACCTCAATCCTTACCAAACGGTGCCGACGCTGGTCGATCGCGAGCTGACGCTGTATGAGTCCCGTATTATCATGGAATACCTGGACGAGCGCTTCCCGCACCCGCCGCTGATGCCGGTTTATCCGGTAGCGCGTGGCGAAAGCCGCCTGATGATGCTGCGCATCGAAAAGAACTGGTATTCGCTGATGTACAAGATCGAGCAGAGCAGCGGTCAGGAAGCCGAATCTGCCCGCCGTCAGCTGCGTGAAGAACTGCTGGCCATTGCGCCGATCTTTGCTCAGGCGCCATATTTCATGAGCGAAGAGTTCAGCCTGGTGGATTGCTACCTGGCGCCGCTGCTGTGGCGTCTGCCGCAGCTGGGCATTGAACTGAACGGCGCCGGTTCCAAAGAGCTGAAAGGCTATATGACCCGCGTCTTTGAACGTGATGCGTTCCTGGCCTCACTGACCGAAGCCGAGCGCGAAATGCGCCTGCATACTCGGGGTTAATCATGGATATGTCGCAGATGACGCCGCGCCGCCCTTATCTGCTGCGGGCGTTTTATGACTGGCTGCTGGACAACCAGCTGACGCCGCATCTGGTGGTCGACGTAACACGCCCGGACGTTCAGGTGCCGATGGAGTTCGCGCGCGATGGTCAGATCGTTCTGAACATTGCGCCGCGTGCGGTCGGCAACCTGCAGCTGGGCGACAACGAAGTGAGCTTTAACGCCCGCTTCGGCGGCGTACCGCGTCAGGTGCTGGTGCCCCTGGCCGCGGTGCTGGCGATTTACGCCCGTGAGAACGGCGCGGGAACCATGTTCGAACCGGAAGCCGCTTACGATGAAGGCGAAGGTGCTTTCGACGAGCTGGAGACGGTGCCTTCTGAAAGCCTGATGTCGGTTATCGACGGCGATCGTCCTGACAACGGTGACGATAACGATCCGGATGATGAACCGCCACAGCCGCCACGCGGCGGGCGCCCGGCGTTGCGCGTGGTTAAGTAAGCGCAACTTCCGTTTGATTGAAAAGGTACAGCATGCTGTACCTTTTTTTATTGGCAGAATCCGGGACAGAACACCGTGTTAATGTCCGAAGGCCTCTGCCGTAAAACGCCATAAAAAAACGGCCTCCCGTCGGGGAAGCCGTTTGGCACAGTCATTTAAGCCGCGTGGCGAGGTTACACTTCCAGATAGTTCAGGATGCCGTCGGCGGCTTTACGCCCCTCGGCAATCGCCGTCACCACCAGGTCAGAGCCGCGCACCGCATCGCCGCCGGCGAAGATTTTCGGGTTGCTGGTCTGGAACGCGTTGTCGCTGCCTTCCGGTGCCACAATACGCCCCTGCTTGTCGAGCTGGACGTCATGCGCCGCCAGCCAGTTCATCGCATGCGGACGGAAACCGAAGGCCATCACCACCGCGTCGGCATCCAGCACGTGCTCGGAACCCGGCACCGGCTCTGCCGCCTGACGGCCGTTGGCATCCGGCTCGCCCAGCTGAGTGCGCACCATTTTCACCCCGGCTACGCGCCCGGCGGCGTTCAGCTCGATGCTGAGCGGCTGCAGGTTGAACTGGAACTCGACGCCTTCCTCCCGCGCGTTGGTCACTTCGCGTTTGGAGCCAGGCATATTCGCCTCATCGCGACGGTAGGCGCAGGTCACCTGCGTGGCGCCCTGACGGATGGAGGTGCGTACGCAGTCCATCGCGGTATCGCCGCCGCCCAGCACCACCACGCGCTTGCCTTCCATGCTGACATACGGCTCCTGCTCACTGCTCTGGTAGCCCATCAGCTGCTTGGTGTTGGCGATCAGGAACGGCAGGGCATCGTAGACGCCCGGCGCACCTTCATTCTCCAGGCCGCCGCGCATCGACTGATAGGTGCCGACGCCGAGGAACACCGCGTCGTACTCGTCAATCAGCGCGTCCAGCGCGACGTCTTTGCCGATTTCAGTATTGAGCTGGAATTCGATGCCCATCTCGCTGAAGATTTCACGGCGCTTGATCATCACCTCTTTCTCCAGCTTGAACGCCGGAATGCCGAAGGTCAGCAGGCCGCCGATCTCCGGGTGACGATCGTAGACCACGGCTTTGACGCCGTTGCGGGTCAGCACGTCGGCACAGGCCAGACCGGCCGGGCCGGCGCCGACGATCGCCACGCGTTTGCCGGTCGGCTGGACGTGCGACATATCCGGTTTCCAACCCATTTCGATGGCTTTATCGTTGATATAACGTTCGATATTGCCGATGGTTACCGCGCCGAACTCATCGTTCAGCGTACAGGAGCCTTCACACAGGCGATCCTGCGGACAGACGCGGCCGCACACTTCCGGCAGGCTGTTGGTCTGGTGCGCCAGATCCGCCGCCTCCATGATACGCCCCTCATTGGCCAGCTTCAGCCAGTTCGGGATGTAGTTGTGCACCGGGCACTTCCACTCGCAATACGGGTTGCCGCAGGACAGACAGCGGTCCGCCTGCGCTTCGGCCTGCGAATCCGAAAACGGCTCGTAGATTTCCACGAAATCGATTTTACGGATCTTCAGCGGTTTCTTCGGCGGATCAACGCGCTGCAGGTCGATAAATTGATAAACATTCTGACTCATTATGACCTACCTCTTACTGCGCCTGAACCCGCAGCTCGGCTGCGGAACGACTACGGTGACCCAACAACGCCTTCACATCGCTGGACTTTGGCTTGACCAGCGCGAATTTCGGCACCCAGGTCGGCCAGTTGGCCAGAATCTCTTCCGCACGGGAAGAGCCGGTCGCCTGTACGTGCTCGGTGATCAGGCCGCGCAGGTGTTCTTCGTGAATCGCCAGCTGATCGAGTTCCAGCACTTCCACCAGCTCCGGGTTGACGCGTTTACGGAATTCGCCGTCTTCATCCAGCACGTAGGCGAAGCCGCCCGTCATACCGGCGCCGAAGTTGATGCCGGTTTTACCCAGCACGCAGACGATACCGCCGGTCATATATTCACACCCGTTGTCGCCGATGCCTTCCACCACGGTGATGGCGCCGGAGTTACGCACGGCGAAACGCTCGCCGGCGCGGCCCGCGGCGAACAGCTTGCCGCCGGTGGCGCCGTACAGGCAGGTGTTGCCGATAATGCTGGCCTCATGGCTGCGGAAGGCGGAGCCGAGCGGCGGCCGCACCGCGATACTGCCGCCGGCCATGCCTTTACCGACATAGTCGTTGGCATCGCCGGTCAGGGTCAGCTCTACGCCGCCGGCGTTCCAGACGCCGAAGCTCTGGCCGGCAGTGCCGGAGAAGTGCGCCCTGATCGGATCGGCCGCCATGCCCTGATCGCCGTGCACGCTGGCGATCGCCCCGGACAGGCTGGCGCCGACGGAACGGTCGGTGTTACGGATATCGAAGTAGAACGCTTTGCTGCGTTTTTCTTCGATGTAGGGCTGCGCCTGCGCCAGCAGCTCTTTGTTCAGCAATCCGTGGTCGAACGGCGGGTTGCTGCCTTCGGTGCAGTACTGCGCCTTGCCCGGATGCGGCGTGGCGGTCTGCAGCAGCGGCGACAGGTCCAGTTTGTTCTGCTTGGCGGAAATACCGTCCAGTTCGCTGAGGAACTCGGTGCGGCCAATCAGATCCACCAGTTGGCTGACGCCCAGCTGCGCCATAATCTCGCGGGTTTCACGCGCGATGAAATGGAAGTAGTTGGTGACGCGTTCCGGCAGGCCGTGATAGTGATCGCGGCGCAGTTTTTCATCCTGAGTGGCGACGCCGGTCGCGCAGTTGTTCAGGTGGCAAATACGCAGGTATTTGCAGCCCAGCGCCACCATAGGCCCGGTACCGAAGCCGAAGCTTTCCGCGCCGAGAATCGCCGCCTTGACGATATCGACGCCGGTTTTCAGGCCGCCGTCCACCTGCAGGCGGATTTTATGGCGCAGGCCGTTGGCCACCAGCGCCTGTTGCGTTTCCACCAGGCCCAGCTCCCACGGACAGCCGGCATATTTCACTGAGGTCAGCGGGCTGGCGCCGGTGCCGCCGTCGTAGCCGGCGATGGTGATCAGGTCGGCATAGGCTTTGGCGACGCCGGTGGCGATGGTACCCACGCCCGGTTCGGAAACCAGCTTCACCGAGATCACCGCTTTCGGGTTCACCTGTTTCAGGTCGAAAATCAGCTGCGCCAAATCTTCAATGGAATAGATATCGTGATGCGGCGGCGGCGAAATCAGCGTCACTCCCGGCACCGAATAGCGCAGCTTGGCAATGTACGGCGTGACTTTATCACCCGGCAGCTGGCCGCCTTCACCCGGCTTGGCGCCCTGGGCGACTTTAATCTGAATCACATCGGCATTCACCAGGTAGGCCGGCGTAACGCCGAAGCGCCCGGAAGCCACCTGCTTGATGCGCGATACCTTGTTGGTGCCATAACGTGCCGGATCCTCGCCGCCTTCGCCGGAGTTGGAGAAGCCGCCGAGGCCGTTCATGGCTACCGCCAGCGATTCGTGTGCTTCCGGGCTCAGAGCGCCGATCGACATCGCCGCGGTGTCGAAGCGGGTAAACAGCGCTTCGGCCGGCTCCACCTGATCGACCGGGATCGGCTCGCCCTGCGGTTTAATCGCCAGCAGGTCGCGCAGCGTGGCGACCGGGCGTTCGTTAACCAGACTGGCGTAGCGCTGGTAGTCGGCGTAGTCGCCGCTGTGCACCGCCTGTTGCAGGCTGTTAACCACGTCCGGATTGTAAGCGTGGTATTCGCCGCCGTGGACGAATTTCAGCAGGCCGCCCTGATCCAGCGGCTTACGCTTCAGCCAGGCGCGTTTGGACAGGTTCTGCAGATCCTGCTGGAAGTCGCTGAAGCTGGCGCCGTTGATGCGGCTGACCACGCCCTGGAAACAGAGGTCGGACAGATCGCGGTGCAGGCCGACGGCCTCGAACAGTTTGGAGCAGCGGTAAGAGGCAATGGTCGAGATGCCCATTTTGGACATGATCTTGTACAGCCCCTTGTTGATGCCGTTACGGTAGTTCAGCATCACATCGCGGTATTTCTTGTCGATGGTCTGGTTGTCCACCAGCTTGGCCAGGGTTTCATAGGCCAGATACGGGTAGATGGCGGTGGCGCCGAAGCCCAGCAGTACGGCGAAGTGGTGCGGATCGCGCGCGCTGGCCGTTTCCACGATGATGTTGGCGTCGCAGCGCAGGTTTTTATCCACCAGACGCGTCTGCACCGCGCCGACCGCCATCGGCGCCGGTAGCGGCAGGCGGTTCGGGGCGATAGCGCGGTCGGACAGAACCAGCAGCACGGCGCCGTCGCGTACTTTCTGTTCCGCTTCGTCGCACAGCGTGCGGATTTTCTGCTCCAGATCCTGTTCACCCGGGTCAAAGGTCAGGTCGAGCGTATCGGTGCGGTAGTATTCGCCTTCCAGCGTGGTGAGCTGTTTGAAGTCGGAATACAGCAGAATCGGCGATTTGAAGCTCAGGCGGTGCGCCTGACCTTCCGCTTCGCTAAAAACGTTCATCTCGCGGCCGATATTGGTGGCCAGCGACATCACGTGAGCCTCACGCAGCGGATCGATCGGCGGGTTGGTGACCTGCGCGAACTGCTGGCGGAAATAGTCGTAGATAATGCGCGGGCGGCTGGAGAGCACGGCGAACGGCGTATCGTCCCCCATGGAGCCGGTCGCTTCCTGGCCTATCTCCCCCAGAACGCGGATCACCTGATCCAGTTCTTCGCTGCTGTAGCCGAATTGCTTCTGATAGGTCTCCAGCTGTACGTCGTCCAGCTGACGGCTGCCCACCTGGTCTTCCGGCAGGTCTTCGAACGGCACCAGGCGCTTGACGTTCTTTTCCATCCACTCTTTATACGGATGGCGACTTTTCAGATCGTTATCGGTCTCGGCCGAGTGCAGGATGCGGCCGCTGCGGGTGTCGATGACCATCAGTTCGCCCGGACCGACGCGGCCTTTTTCCACCACTTCGTCCGGCTGATAGTCCCAGATGCCGACTTCGGAGGCGCAGGTGATCAGCTTATCCTTGGTGATGACATAGCGCGCCGGACGCAGGCCATTACGGTCGAGGTTACAGGCAGCGTAGCGGCCGTCGGACATGACGATGCCCGCCGGGCCGTCCCACGGCTCCATATGCATGGAGTTAAAGTCGAAGAAGGCGCGCAGATCGCCGTCCATCTCCGGGTTATTCTGCCAGGCTGGCGGCACCAGCAGGCGCATGGCGCGGATAATATCCATACCGCCTGCCAGCAGCAGCTCCAGCATATTGTCCATGGAGCTGGAATCAGAGCCGGTTTCGTTAATGAACGGCGCGGCGGAGTGCAGATCCGGAATCAGCGGCGTCTGGAATTTATAGGTTCGCGCGCGCGCCCACTGGCGGTTGCCGGTAATGGTGTTGATCTCGCCGTTGTGCGCCAGGTAGCGAAACGGTTGCGCCAGCGGCCAGCGCGGCACGGTATTGGTGGAGAAGCGTTGGTGGAACAGACAAATGGCGGATTCCAGACGCAGATCGGCCAGATCGAGATAAAAACGCGGCAGATCTGCCGGCATGCACAGGCCTTTGTAGATCGTCACCAGATTAGAGAAACTGCAGACGTAGAAGCTATCGTCCTGAATGCGTTTTTCAATGCGGCGACGGGCAACGAACAGGCGGCGCTCCAGATCGCGCGGACGCCAGCCGGCCGGAGCGTTGACAAAGACCTGTTCGATGCGCGGCAGCGACGACAGGGCGATCTCGCCCAGCACGTCCGGGTTGGTGGGCACTTCGCGCCAGCCGACGACCGACAGCGTTTCGTTTTGCAGTTCTTCTTCAACAATGCGGCGGCTGGCGCGGGCTTCCTCGTCATTCTGACTGAGGAACATCATGCCGACGGCATAGTTTTTGGCTAAACGCCAGCCGCGCTCTTCCGCAACCATACGGAAAAAGCGATCGGGCTTTTGCAATAACAGGCCACAGCCGTCGCCGGTCTTGCCGTCGGCAAGGATGGCGCCACGGTGTTGCATACGGGCCAGTGCGTGGATCGCGGTACGCACTACCTTGTGGCTAGGTTCGCCTTCTATGTGGGCGATCAGGCCGAAACCACAGTTGTCCCTCTCTTGGGATTTATCGTACAACATATCAGTGAACCTCCCCAGGCTCTGCATGACTCTCACAACCTACTGCGAGGGGGCTTCCCAACATCAGGCGAACGCCGACGGCTTATCCCCCCATGAAAAGCATCATGATGGTGAATAATCCAGTCTGCTTTTGCGCCCTCTGTTAATGGCCTCTCGTGACGGTTATCACAAGTGGTGACTACTTGTTTTAAGAGGGAGTCTTTAAATACTGCATAAATATGACGAGTCGTTTGCCCGTCCAGAAAGCTTCCAGCGGACTTCCAACTTAATCCAGAAAGAATACGCAGGTCAAATATGGGCTTAAACCGCGTTTACATTCGGTTAATGTGATTTATCTATATGAAATATTTATATTTTTGTGGGGATTTGCCGGCGTGGAGGCGCACCGTCGCCCCGGAAGAAATGTGAGCTGTCTCACTATAGTGCAAGGTTTGAATCTCTGCACCATGCTAGTGCGGGCGGTAATATCAGAGTATTGTTCTGATGTATAAGAGTATTCCAATGTTTATCACTATTTTTCATCGTCTTGTCATATAGCGATAAATAACTGCTACGGAATTAGAAAAATTCATCGCGGGCTGGGTGATTTTATTTGCGTTTATAATGAATAGTTATGCCAAGGCGAGCCTTTAAGAAAAAGCGTTGATCTCTGTCATCGTGGGAAAAGCCGTTTCTTATTAGCATCGGCGGCTTTGAACACAGAGAACCATCCAGAATATGCAGTTGCCGCAATTAGTCAATATGTTTGGCGCTGACCTCCAGCGCCGCTACGGGGAGAAGATCCATAAACTGACGCTGCACGGCGGCTTCAGCTGCCCGAACCGTGACGGTTCGCTGGGGCGCGGCGGCTGCACATTTTGCAACGTGGCGTCTTTTGCCGATGAGCAGATGCAGCGGCAGAGCATTGCCGAACAGCTGGCGGCGCAGGCGCATAAAACGCAGCGCGCCAGGCGTTATCTGGCGTATTTTCAAGCCTATACCAGCACCTATGGCGAAGTGGAGCGGCTGCAGACGCTCTACGGCCAGGCGCTGGCGCAGAGCGAGATGGTGGGGCTGTGCGTCGGCACCCGGCCGGACTGCGTGCCCGCTGCGGCGCTCGATCTGCTGGCTGGCTACCGCGAGGCCGGCTATGAAGTCTGGCTGGAGCTGGGGCTGCAGAGCGCGCACGATAAAACGCTGAAACGCATCAACCGGGGCCATGATTTCTGCTGTTATCAGCAAACCGTCAGACTGGCGCGGCAGCGGGGGCTGAAAGTATGCTGTCACCTGATTGTCGGCCTGCCGGGCGAGGCGCCGGCCGACCATCTGGATACGCTGCGGGCGGTGGTCGACAGCGGCGTGGACGGCATCAAACTGCATCCGCTGCATATCGTCAGCGGCAGTATTATGGCCCGCGCCTGGCAGGCCGGCCGGCTGACGACGCTGACGCTGGACGAGTACGCCGCCAGCGCCGGTGAACTGATCCGCCATACGCCGCGCGAGGTGGTGTTCCACCGTATTTCGGCCAGCGCGCGACGCCCGACGCTGCTGGCACCATTATGGTGCGAAAACCGCTGGAGCGGCATGCAGGCGGTCGGCGGCTATCTGCAGCAGCATGGCGGCCAGGGCTCGGCGCTGAGCCCCACCTGCCGTTACCGCCCCTGAGCGCCGTTTTGCCGCCTTTTCCACACTTCCGCCGACGTAATCTCTGTTACGGGACGATTTGCGGTATGATTTAAGCCATATGTCTGTAGGGAGCCGTTCATGAAGCAAATCCGGGTGTTGGCCCAGTACTACGTTGATTTAATGGTGAAGCTGGGGCTGGTGCGCTTTTCGCTGCTGCTGGCTTCGGCACTGGTGGTGCTGGCGATGGTGGTGCAGATGGCCGTGACCATGCTGCTGCGTGGCGAGGTCGAGAGCATCGACGTGGTGCGCTCTATCTTCTTTGGCCTGCTGATCACCCCGTGGGCGGTTTATTTCCTGTCGGTGGTGGTGGAGCAGCTGGAGGAGTCGCGTCAGCGGCTGGCGCGGCTGGTCGACAAACTGGAGGAGATGCGCCACCGTGACCTGAAGCTGAACCAGCAGTTGAAGGACAACATCAGCCAGCTCAACCAGGAAATCGCCGACCGTATCAAGGCGGAAGAGGCGCGTCTGCAGGTGATGGATAAGCTGAAAGAGGAAATGGAACAGCGTGAACTGGCGCAGATAGAGCTGGGCCAGCAGTCCGCGTTGCTGCGTTCATTCCTCGATGCTTCGCCGGATTTGGTGTATTACCGCAATGAAGACAAAGAATTTTCCGGCTGCAACCGGGCGATGGAGCTGCTGACCGGCAAAAGCGAAAAACAGCTGATCGGTCTGACGCCGAATGACGTCTATGAGCAGGATATTGCGGATAAAGTGATTGAAACCGACGAGAAAGTATTCCGTCACAACGTTTCGCTGACCTATGAGCAGTGGCTGGTATACCCGGACGGCCGCAAGGCCTGTTTTGAGCTGCGCAAGGTGCCGTTTTACGATCGGGTGGGCAAGCGCCACGGGCTGATGGGCTTCGGACGCGATATTACCGAGCGTAAGCGCTATCAGGACGCGCTGGAGAACGCCAGCAGGGATAAGACCACCTTTATCTCAACCATCAGCCACGAGCTGCGTACGCCGCTTAACGGCATCGTCGGTCTCAGTCGTATCCTGCTGGATACCGAACTGAACGACGAACAGCTGAACTACCTGAAAACCATCCACGTCAGCGCGATTACCCTCGGCAACATTTTCAACGACATTATCGAGATGGATAAAATCGAGCGGCGCAAGGTGCAGCTGGACAACCAGCCGGTTGATTTCACCGGTTTCCTGGCGGATCTGGAAAACCTCTCCGGCCTGCTGGCGCAGCCGAAGGGGCTGCGCTTCGTGTTGGAGCCGCATGCGCCGCTGCCGCAAAAAATCATTACCGACGGTACGCGCCTGCGTCAGATTCTGTGGAATCTGATCGGTAATGCGGTGAAGTTTACCCAGCAGGGAAACATCACGGTGCGGGTGCGACGGGAAGGGCAGGAAAAACTGGTGTTCGACGTAGCGGATTCCGGCATGGGCATCCCGCAGGACGAGCAGGACAAAATCTTCGCCATGTATTATCAGGTCAAGGACCAGCGCGGCGGGCGGCCGGCAACCGGTACCGGCATTGGTCTGGCGGTGTCCAAACGTCTGGCGCAGAGCATGGGCGGCGACATCACCGTCAGCAGCCAGCCGGGACATGGCTCCTGCTTTACGCTGACCATCAAGGCGCCGGCGCTGGAGGAAGAAGTGACGGAAGCGGAGAGCGAAGAGGCGCTGCCGCTGCCGGCGCTGCATATTTTGCTGGTGGAAGATATTGAGCTGAACGTGATCGTGGCGCGTTCGGTGCTGGAAAAACTGGGCAACAGCGTAGAGGTGGCGATGAACGGCCATGATGCGCTGGCCATGTTCGATCCGGATGAATTCGACCTGGTGCTGCTGGATATCCAACTGCCGGATATGTCTGGACTGGATATCGCCCGTGAGCTGCGCGAACGCTACGCCGGGCAGATGCTGCCGCCGCTGATTGCGCTGACCGCCAACGTCCTGAAAGATAAAAAAGAGTATCTTGAAGCGGGCATGGACGATGTATTGAGCAAACCGCTCTCGGTACCGGCGTTGACCAAAATGATTCAGCACTATTGGGATCATCAACCTACTCATGCCACAAAGAAAACGGAGCACAACGCGATGCAGATTAACGAGTCGTTATTGGATACCGCCATGCTGGAGCAGTATATGGAGCTGGTGGGGCCACAGCTGATTCACCAGAGTCTGGAGATGTTTGAGCAGATGATGCCAGGCTATCTGGCGGTGCTGGATTCCAACATGACGGCGCGTGACCAGAAGGGCATCGCCGAGGAAGGGCATAAAATCAAAGGTGCGGCTGGCTCGGTCGGCCTGCGTCATCTGCAACAGCTGGCGCAGCAGATTCAGACGCCAACGCTGCCGGCGTGGTGGGATAACGTACAGGACTGGGTGGATGAACTGAAGCAGGAGTGGCAGAACGACGTCGCGATGCTGCGCGCCTGGGTGAAGAATGCTGAAAAAAAATGACCCCGACCTAGGCCGGGGTGCGCGAATATTGCGCCAACACCAGGGAAAACGTGAACCTGCGTATTGGTTTTAAGTTTCTGCTTGCGCAGGTTGTAGAAAATTCTGAAACCTCCGAGGAGGATTCCTATACATCATACAGCCAACAACATACCAAATGTAAGCGCTCTTGTTAGAAGATTCATTAAAATGTGTGATGTAGATTAGTGTTTGTCAACTTGGCGCACTAAGTCATTGACAATATTAGCGAGGAGAACGGCGATGAAACAGGTTGGGGTAGTACTCAGCGGCTGTGGGGTTTATGACGGTACAGAGATTCATGAGGCGGTGCTGACGCTGCTGGCTCTGGATCGCGCCGGGGCGCAGGCGGTATGTTTTGCGCCGGATCGTCCCCAACTGCATGTAATTAATCATTTATCTGGGGAAGAGACCGGCGAGCAGCGTAATGTTCTGGCGGAGTCGGCGCGGATAACCAGAGGCCATGTGCAACCGCTTTCTGCCGCGCGCGCCGAGCTGTTGGATGCGTTGATCGTGCCGGGCGGTTTCGGCGCAGCCAAGAATCTGAGCAGCTTTGCGGCGCAGGGCACCGAGTGCGAGGTGGATGAGGATTTGGCAATATTGACCCGCGAAATGCATAAGGCACATAAACCAATTGGTTTTATGTGTATTGCGCCCGCGCTGTTGCCGAAGCTGCTCGACCAGCAGGTCAGGCTGACCATTGGTAACGATCCCGATCTCGGGGAAGTGATTGATACCATGGGCGGAGAACCGGTGATTTGTCCGGTTGACGATATTGTGGTCGACGGCGAAAACAAAGTGGTGACGACGCCGGCGTATATGCTGGCGCAGTCGATCGGCGAAGCGGCCAGCGGAATTGATAAGCTGGTGTCACGCGTACTGGATCTGACCGAATGAGAAGAAAGGCGGCGCGCAGATCGCTGTTATCTCTTCCCTGGCGCTGGCTGAAACGCGGGGTACTGACGCTGCTCGGCCTGTGGCTGGCCGGCATTGTGCTGTTTGCGTTCCTGCCGGTGCCGTTTTCCGCCGTGATGCTGGAACGGCAGGCCAGCGCCTGGCTGCGCGGCGATTTTGGCTATGTGGCGCACTCAGACTGGGTGGCGATGAGTGAGATATCGCCCAATATGGCGTTGGCGGTGATGGCCGCCGAGGATCAAAAATTCCCGCAGCACTGGGGGTTTGACGTCGCCGCCATTGAGAAGGCGCTGGACCATAACGAGCGGCGTCCGGCGCGCATCCGCGGCGCATCGACCCTGTCGCAGCAGACGGCGAAAAATCTGTTCCTGTGGGACGGGCGCAGCTGGCTGCGCAAAGGGCTGGAAGCCGGGCTGACCGGCGGCATTGAGCTGGTGTGGAGCAAACGACGCATTCTGACGGTGTACCTCAACATTGTAGAGTTGGGCGACGGCGTGTTTGGCGTTGAAGAGGCGTCACAGCGCTATTTCAATAAGCCGGCCCGGCGTCTCAGCGCGTCCGAAGCGGCGTTGCTGGCGGCGGTATTGCCGAACCCGCACCGTTTCAAGGCCGATGCGCCGTCGGCGTACGTGATACAGCGTCAGCAGTGGATTTTGCGCCAGATGCGACAGCTGGGCGGCGAGAGCTTCCTGCGGGCCAATAAGCTGGATTAAAAAGAGAAAAGACGGGGCGAGGCGGGCGCCTCACCCCGTGGAGCATTACTTCACATAGGTAAAGGCGGTGGTGACGTGTTTGACGCCGCTCACCTGGCTGGCGATCTGCGCCGCCGATTGCCCTTCCTGTTCGGTCACCAGGCCGAGCAGGAACACTTCGCCGTTCTCGGTAGTCACTTTCACGTTAGAGGATTTCACCGTGTCGCTGGTCAGGATCTGCGAGCGAACCTTCGTGGTGATCCAGGTATCCGCTGAGGCGGTGCTCAGGCTGACCGGCGTGCCCTGACGGATTTCGTTATACACCTCGGTGGCGCCTTCCACGCCCATGGCGATCTGTTTGGCGCGGGCGGACAGGTCAGAATTTGGCGCCTGGCCGGTCAGCAGCACTTTGCCCTGATAGGCGGTAGCCACCACGCGGGCGTCTTTCTTCAGTTGCTGGTCTTTACTCATTGCGTTTTCGACCCGCGCTTCCAGCGTGCCGTCGTCAACCTGTGTGCCGATAGTGCGCGGATCGGTCGCGGTTTTAGTCGCCACCGCCGCGCTGCCGACCACCACTGCCGGCACGCAGCCTTGCAGCATCAGAGCGCCTAGCAGCACGGCGTAAACAGTATGAAGCTTCATTCGAACTCCTTAATCAATCGTCCTGGTGGGGAAACAGCGTATTATCAATCAGGTCGCATAGGCAGTTTACCGTCAGCATATGCATTTCCTGAATTCGTGAACTGCGGTGTGACGGAATGCGGATTTCTACGTCCTGCTGACCCAGCAAACCGGCCAGCTCCCCGCCGTCGTACCCTGTCAGCGCCACGATGGTCATATCGCGGGTGACGGCGGCTTCAACGGCCTTCACAATATCACGGCTATTGCCGCGGGTGGAAATAGCCAGCAGCACGTCGCCGGTCTGTCCGAGCGCGCGCACCTGCTTGGCATACACTTCATCATGCAACCGATCGTTGGTGATGGCGGTCAGCACCACATTGTCCGCGTTCAGGGCGATCGCCGGCAGGCTGGGCCGTTCGGTTTCGAAGCGATTAATCATGCTCGCCGCAAAATGCTGGGCATTGGCGGCGGAGGTGCCGTTGCCGCAGCACAGGATCTTATTGCCGTTGAGCAGCGACTGCACCAGCGTCATCGCCGCCCGGGAAATGGCGTCCGGCAGCGCTTCCGCCGCCGCGATCTGGGTCTGAATGCTTTCGGTAAAACAGGTTTTGATTCTTTCTAACACGTTGTCATTATCCAGGCCGGCTGCACCGGCAACGTAGAACTTATCTCATCGGCTATGCCCTGCGGCAGACGCTTAATCCGCATTGAAGGCATTGGGTATCCATTCTAACTGGCTGCCGGTGAAGGCCAAAACGTCAAAACGGCAAGGCGATGTGTCGAAACTGGCGCCTCGCCCCGCCAGCCAGACGGCGGCGGCGCGCAGCAGGCGCTGTTGTTTGCGATAGGTGACGCTGGCGGCGGCATCGCCAAAGGTGGCGTTGCGCCGGTAGCGGACCTCCACGAACACCCAGGTCTGGCCGTCGCGCATAATCAGATCGAGCTCGCCGCCGCGCACCGCCACGTTGGCGGCGACGAAGGCGAGCCCGGCGCGTTCCAGGTAGCGGCGGGCCTGTACTTCATAGCCCGCCCCCTTGGTGCGTTGGCTCAGGAGGCCGGAACGATCTGACCCTGACGATATTGCAGCCAAGGCAGCTTCCTGTTGATCACGCAGTTAGACGATGCGGTCAGCGCGCCGGTGGCGCCGGACAGCTGGAACCCCGGCAGCTGACGCATTTCGGAGAAGTGGTTCGCCAGTTGCCAGGCGTCCACGCCCATGGCGTACAGACGCATCAGGGAGTAGTCGTTGCGGAACTTGGCGGCGGCCTGTCGCATCAGCTGCGGGTTGGCGCCGGCCAGCATCGGGATATCGCTGAACTGCAGGCCTTCCATTTCCAGACGGAAGTCCGGGCCGGAACCGGCCTGATAGCTGCGTGAGCTGGCGTACAGCGTCGGCTTGCCGCGACCGCTGATATTCATATCGATCATTGGCTTGATCAGCGTCAGCTGCGAGCGGTTGGCGACGATATAAACCGCGTCGACTCGGCCGCCGGTGGCGGCCGGGATATCGCTCGGCGGCGCCGGGATGGTCAGGCCGGCAACGGTGACCGACTGCTGCGCCGGAGCGCTGGCGGCCACCGGGGTGCCGGACAGGCGGATGCCGGAGCGCACCGACTGACGCAGTTCATTCACGGAGCCGATGTTCTGCTGCAGCACGGTGCCGCCGCCCTGTTTCTGCCACTCTTCGGCAAAGGCTTTGGCGACGCGGCTGCCGAACGAACCGTGCGGAACCAGCAGCAGCGGCTGACGCTTCTGCTGCGTCCAGATATGGCGGGCGGCGTCGCGCGCCTCATCTTCCGGCGACAGGGCGAAGTAGCAGACGTTCGGGCTGTCCTGCGGCGTTTCCGGCTGGTTGAGCGCCAGCACGTTCAGCGAAGTGCTGGTGCTGGCCAACTGATCGACGTTGTTCTTCAGCAGCGGGCCGACCACCAGGGTCGCGCCGTCCTGCTGCGCCTGCGTCAGCAGGGCGGACAGCGGCTGGCTGGAGGTGTCATACACTTTAATCTGCGCGTTGCTCATCTGCGGCTGTGCCGGCGCCGGCGTTGCGGCCGGGGCGCTTGGCTGCGCGGCGCTGATTGGCGCGGCGGCGGCGGCTTCTTCCGCCGGCGCGGAGGTGCTCACCGCGCCGTTGGCGTTAAGATCGCCGGACTGCGCGTCAGGCGCCGTCACCGGCTGCTCTGCGCTGCCACCGGCCGGCTGCGCTTGCGGCTGTGGCTGCGCTGGAGCCGGGGCGCCGGCGGTGCCGTTCTTCGCCGCTTCAAAGCCTTGCTGGATGGCGTCGGCAAATACCTTCGCCTGGCCGTTCATCGGCAACAGCAGGGCGATGTTGGAGGTGGACGCCTGGGTAAGGTTCAGCGCCTGGTTCAGTTGGGTCGGCAGCGACTTGGCGGCCGGGTTTTGCGGATAGCGGTTCTGCCAGTCCTTGATGCCGGCTTTCAGCATCTCCGGATCCTGACGGTTCTCCTGATAGACGCGCAGCAAATCCAGCCAGCCCTGCAGCACGTTTTCGTCGGCGTTGATCACCAGGCTGTTCATATCCTGCGGCGTCAGGCCCAGTAGAGTCTTCCAGGTCTGGTCCAGGTTATCCTGGTGCGCCTTGTCGTTCAGCAGCGGCTCCTGCGCGATATAGGCGCGGATCAGCGGCAGTGAGGCCTTGCCCTGGTTGGCGGCGATCTGCGCCTGATAGAAGCGTACGCGCTGGTTCGGCGACAGCGTGTTGTTGTCGATGCCGTTCAGCGTGTTGCGTGCGGCGCTGAGGTTTTTGCCCGCGATTTGCAGCTCGGCGTTCAGCAACTGGCGCTCCGTCTGCCGTTCGCCGCTCAGGTTCTGTGGCAGCGCGCTCAGCTGTTGGTTAGCCTGCGGCAGCTTCCCTTCGCGCAACAATGCGCGAATAGCAAGTAATTGCCAGTCAGCCTTGTTATTATCGCTGCTCTGCTGCATTTGCTGCAGATAGTAATCGGAGCTGGCGCTCGCCTCGTCCTGAATATTGGCGGGCGGAGTCTGCGGAGCCTGGCCTGGGCAGCCTGCAAGCAGCAGGGTGGCCACGATAACAGGCATAAAACGCCCTGCTTTGGTACGAACGAATTTTGAGGAAAGCATACTGTATCCAGTGATGTTTTTTTCAAGATGCTCAATATTAAATCGGCAATCCGGATGAAACAATGAATCAACACCAACAATCAGTCATTTCTGCATCAACGCTGTACGTGGTGCCCACCCCGATCGGCAATTTGGGGGATATCACCCAACGCGCGTTAGCGGTGCTGGAAAGCGTTGATCTGATCGCGGCGGAAGACACGCGCCATACCGGATTGCTGCTGCAACACTTCGCGATTAACGCGCGGTTGTTTGCCCTGCACGACCATAATGAACAGCAAAAAGCTGACCAACTGCTGGCGAAGCTGCAGGAAGGTCAAAGTATAGCCCTGGTTTCCGATGCCGGGACGCCGCTGATCAACGATCCCGGCTATCACCTGGTGCGGCGCTGCCGCGAAGCGGGCATCCGCGTGGTGCCGCTGCCGGGCGCCTGCGCCGCCACGACCGCGCTGTGCGCCGCCGGCGTCGCTTCAGACCGTTTCTGTTACGAAGGCTTCCTGCCGGCGAAAACCAAGGGACGTAAGGATACGCTGCTCGCGCTGGCAGAGGAACCTCGCACGCTGATTTTCTATGAATCCACCCACCGCCTGCTGGACAGCCTGCAGGATATGGTGACGGTGTGGGGGCCGGATCGCTACGTGGTGCTGGCGCGTGAACTGACCAAAACCTGGGAGTCGATTTACGGCGCGCCGGTCGGCGAGCTGCTGGCCTGGGTGCAGGAAGACGAGGTGCGCCGGCGCGGTGAGATGGTGCTGATCGTCGAAGGGCATAAGGCGCAGGACGATGCGCTGCCGCCGGAGGCGCTGCGTACGCTGGCGCTGCTGCACAAGGAGCTGCCGCTGAAGAAAGCGGCGGCGCTGGCGGCGGAAATCCACGGCGTGAAGAAGAATGCGTTGTATAAATACGCGCTCGAGCAACAGGAAGGGTGACAAATCGGTCAGGAACCGATTTGAACGCTGCTTGCAGCGGCCCCGAAGGGGCGAGGCCCTGTGATGGGCCGAATATAAGAAGGTTTACACTGTTGTGCCTTGAGGCGTATACTCCGCGCCGGAGTTGACCAGACAGTCGCCGCTTCACTGCCGTCCTCATTGGGGAGACAGGTGGAGGGGAGGAAAGTCCGGGCTCCATAGGGCAGGGTGCCAGGTAACGCCTGGGGGGCGCAAGCCTACGACTAGTGCAACAGAGAGCAAACCGCCGATGGCCCGCGCAAGCGGGATCAGGTAAGGGTGAAAGGGTGCGGTAAGAGCGCACCGCGCGGCTGGCAACAGTTCGTGGCACGGTAAACTCCACCCGGAGCAAGGCCAAATAGGGGTTCACATGGTACGGCCCGTACTGAACCCGGGTAGGCTGCTTGAGCCAGTGAGCGATTGCTGGCCTAGAGGAATGACTGTCCACGACAGAACCCGGCTTACCGGTCAACTCCACTCCTCTTCAAACAAACGGGCTGGCGCATTGCGTCAGCCCGTTTGCTTTTGTCACGCCGCCGGCGCTAGCGGCGCGAGCGCACCACCTGATAGCGGCGGGTGAAGTACTCCACCGGCGCACTCCAGACGTGCACCAGACGGGTGAACGGAAACAGCAGAAAGATGGTCATGCCGAGCACCAGATGGATGCGGAAGATCGGCGCGACGCCGTCCAGATGCGCCGAGGCGCCGCCCTGGAAGGTGACCACCGCCTGCGCCCAGCCCACCAGCTTCAGCATTTCGCTGCCGTCCATATGCTGGGCGGAGAAGGGAATGGTGGACAATCCCAGCAGGCACTGAATCAGCAGAATGCTGAGGATCAGAATATCGGCGGTGCTGGAGGTGGCGCGGATGCGCGGATTAAACAGCCGGCGCACCAGCAGCATCATGCCGCCGACCAGCGTCAATACGCCACACACGCCGCCCAGCACCATCGCCAGCTGCTGTTTGACGGCGATCGGCAGGAACCAGGCGTACATCCAGTGCGGCGTCAGCATGCCGAACAGGTGGCCGAAAAAAATCCCCAGAATGCCGATATGAAACAGATTGGAGGCCAGACGCATACCGCGTTTGTCCAGCATCTGGCTGGAGCCGGCGCGCCAGGTGTATTGCCCGTAGTCGTAACGCAGCCAGCTGCCGAGCAAAAAGACCGTACCGCACAGGTAGGGGTAGATATCGTAAAAGAAGACGTTCAGAAACGGGATCATTTCGGGCCTCCTGAACCGACGTCGACATACTGCGGCGCGACGTCCTGGCTAAAGCGCCGCTGGTAACTCTGCTGCGGCGAACTGTCGCAGGCGGCGCTGTTGTCGTCGATAAATTTCACCTGTTCTTCCTCCCACACGGCGTCCATCGCCTGCGGCGTGTCGTCGCGCGTTTCCGCTGCCGCCTGTCGGCTGGCGTTATCGCTGCGCAGCGGACTGTCGGCCAGGGTCAGCAGCGCGTCAAACAGCGGCTGCCACGCCGCGCCGCGCTGCTTCAGCCGGGCGCCGAGCAGCGCCAGAATCGGCGCTACGTTCTGCAACCCTTCCCGCGCCTGCGCGGGGGGCAGAATGCTGAGGTATTCCAGGTAGAGAGGCAGATAGTCCGGCAGTTCCCGGCAGGCCAGCTGCAGACCCTGCTGCTGATACTGCCCCATCAGTTCCACCATCGCCTGGCCGCGGTCGCGGGACTCGGCGTGCACGTGCTCAAACAGCAGCAGCGAGGTGGCGCGCCCGCGGTCGAAAATCTCGCACCATTCCGCCTGCCGGTCCAGCAGCGGGGCGCTAAACAGCGTGCGGGTAAACGGCAGCAGTTCGGGCGCCTGTTGCTCGACCAGCGGCAGCACCTCGTCGGCGCAGGCCCACAGATCGTCGTCCGGGTAGTCGATCAGCAGGCCAATGACTTTCAGGATTTGCATCACTTGCCCTCCGCCTTGTCCTGCACTTCGGTGATGTTGATGGCGTCAATGCGGCTGCTGTTGAACAGGTTGAACTTGGTGTCGGAGCCGTGGCAGCCGTCGCCGAAGGTAAAGCCGCAGCCGTTGCGTTCCGGGAAGGCGTCTTCGGCCATTTCCCGGTGGCTGGTGGGGATCACAAAGCGATCCTCATAGTTGGCGATCGCCAGATAGCGGTACATCTCCTCCACCTGTTCGACGCTGAGGCCGACCTCTTCCAGCGCGCGGGTGTCCGTCACGCCTTCCACGGTTTGCGAGCGTTTGTAGTGGCGCATCGCCATCATGCGCTTCAGCGCACGCAGCACCGGGCCGGTATCACCGGCGCTGAGCAGGTTGGCCAGATACTGCACCGGGATGCGCAGGCTTTCTACCGCCGGCAAAATATTGCCGTTGTGCGGCAGCGCGCCGGCGTCGGCCACTGACTGAATCGGCGACAGCGGCGGCACGTACCACACCATCGGCAGCGTGCGGTACTCCGGGTGCAGCGGCAGCGCCAGTTTCCAGTCCATCGCCATTTTGTACACCGGCGATTTTTGCGCCGCCTCGATGACGTTTTGCGGGATCCCCTGTTTCAGCGCCTCTTCGATCACCGCCGGATCGTGCGGATCGAGAAATACCTCACACTGGCGCTCATACAGATCGGTTTCATGTTCGGTGCTGGCGGCCTCCTCGATACGGTCCGCGTCATACAGCAGCACGCCCAGATAGCGGATGCGGCCGACGCAGGTTTCCGAACAGACGGTCGGCTGGCCGGACTCAATGCGCGGATAGCAGAAGATGCACTTCTCCGATTTGCCGCTTTTCCAGTTGAAGTAGATTTTCTTGTACGGACAGCCGCTGATGCACAGCCGCCAGCCGCGGCACTTATCCTGGTCGATCAGGACGATGCCGTCCTCTTCCCGCTTGTAGATCGCGCCGCTCGGGCAGGTGGCGACGCAGCTGGGGTTGAGGCAGTGCTCGCACAGGCGCGGCAGGTACATCATGAAGGTGTTTTCAAACTCGCCGTACATCTCCTTCTGCATTGCTTCAAAGTTTTTATCGCGGGCTCGTTTCTCAAACTCGCCGCCGAGCAGCTCCTCCCAGTTGGGGCCCCACTCGATTTTGTCCATGCGCTGGCCGCTGATCAGGGAACGCGGCCGGGCGGTGGGCTGATGCTTGCTTTCCGGCGCGCTGTGTAGATGTTGATAGTCGTAGGTGAAAGGTTCGTAATAGTCGTCGATGCCGGGCAGGTTAGGGTTGGCGAAGATCTTGGACAGCACGCCGACGCGGCTGCCGAGGCGCGGCTCCAGTTTGCCGTTGATCTTGCGGATCCAGCCGCCTTGCCAGGTGTCCTGATCCTCCCAGTTTTTCGGGTAGCCGATGCCCGGCTTGGTCTCCACATTGTTGAACCACGCGTACTCCATCCCTTCGCGCCCGGTCCAGACGTTTTTACAGGTGACCGAACAGGTATGGCAGCCGATGCATTTATCGAGGTTGAGCACCATGCCCACTTGCGAACGTATTTTCATTTTTTCGGCTCCTGTACCTGATCGTGACCTTCATCATCCAGCCAGTTAACGTTTTTCATCTTGCGGATCATGATGAATTCGTCGCGGTTCGAGCCGACGGTGCCGTAGTAGTTAAAGCCGTAGGCCAACTGGGCGTAGCCGCCGATCATATGGGTGGGTTTGGGGCAGACGCGGGTGACGGAGTTGTGGATGCCGCCGCGCATGCCGGTTACCTCGGAGCCGGGGATATTCATGATGCGCTCCTGGGCGTGGTACATCATGGTCATGCCGGGCGGCACGCGCTGGCTGACCACCGCGCGGGCGGTCAGTGCGCCGTTGGCGTTGAAGGCCTCGATCCAGTCGTTATCCTCTATGCCCAGCTCGCGGGCGTCGGCTTCGCTCAGCCAGACGATCGGCCCGCCGCGCGACAGCGTCAGCATCAGCAGGTTTTCACTGTAGGTGGAGTGGATGCCCCATTTCTGGTGCGGCGTCAGGAAGTTCAGCGCTTTTTCCGGGAAGCCGTTGGGCGGCACGGCGCGCATTTTGCTGACGCTCCGGGTATCGATCGGCGGACGGTAGGCCACCAGGCTTTCGCCGAAGGCGCGCATCCACGGATGATCCTGATACAGCTGCTGGCGGCCGGACAGCGTGCGCCACGGGATCAGCTCATGGACGTTGGTATAGCCGGCGTTATACGAAACGTGTTCGCTCTCCAGCCCTGACCAGGTCGGGCTGGAGATGATTTTGCGCGGCTGCGCCTGAATATCGCGAAAGCGGATCTTCTCCTCTTCCTTATTGCGCGCCAGGTGGGTGTGGTCGCGGCCGGTAAACTCGCCGAGCGCCTGCCAGGCTTTCACCGCCACCTGGCCGTTGGTTTCCGGCGCCAGCGTCAGGATCACCTCTGAGGCGTCGAGCGCGCTGTCGATCAGCGGTCGCCCCTTGGCCGGCCCGGTAGTTTTGGTGTAATTGAGCTTGCCGAGGAACGCCACCTCGTTCTGCGTTTCCCAACTGATGCCCTTGCCGCCGTTGCCCAGCTTATCCATCAGCGGGCCGAGGGAGGTAAAGCGCTCATAGGTGGCGGGGTAGTCGCGTTCTACCGCTACGATATTCGGCGCGGTTTTGCCGGGGATCAAATCGCACTCATGGTGGCGCCAGTCCTGGATGTCGAACGGCTGCGCCAGCTCCGCCGGCGAGTCGTGCTGCAGCGGCTGCAGCACCACATCGGTTTCCTGTCCCAGGTGACCGACGCAGGTCTCGGAAAACGCCTTGGCGATGCCCTTATAAATTTCCCAGTCGCTTTTTGATTCCCAGGCGGGGTCGACCGCGGCGGACAGCGGGTGAATAAACGGATGCATATCCGAGGTATTCATATCGTCCTTTTCATACCAGGTGGCGGTCGGCAGCACAATATCGGAGAACAGACAGGTGCTGGACATGCGGAAATCGAGGGTGACCAGCAGATCCAGCTTGCCTTCAATGGCCGCCTGCTGCCACTCGACCTCTTCCGGCTTCACCTCGTCCGTTTCACCCAGCGCCTCGCCCTGAATGCCGCTGTCGGTGCCGAGCAGGTACTTCAGCATATATTCATGGCCCTTGCCGGAGGAGCCCAGCAGGTTGGAGCGCCAGACAAACAGGTTGCGCGGGTGATTGCCGCCGCTGTCCGGTTGTTCACAGGCGAAACGGATATCGCCGGTTTTCAGCGCCTGCACGGTGTAATCGATCGGGGAAATGCCTGCGGCGTCGGCCTGCGCCCTGATGCGCAGCGGGTTCAGGTTGAGCTGCGGGGAGGAGGGCAGCCAGCCCATGCGCTCGGCGCGCACGTTAAAGTCAATCAGGTGGCCGCTGAAGCGGCCGGCATCGGCCAGCGGGGAGAGCAGCTCCTGGGCGGTGAGTTTTTCGTAGCGCCACTGGCTGGCGTGGTTGTAGAAGAAGGAAGTGCTGTTCATCTGCCGCGGCGGGCGGTTCCAGTCCAGCGCGAACGCCAGCGGCAGCCAGCCGGTCTGCGGCCGCAGCTTCTCCTGGCCGACATAGTGCGCCCAGCCGCCGCCGCTTTGTCCCACACAGCCGCAGAACACCAGCATATTGATCATGCCGCGGTAGTTCATGTCCATGTGGTACCAGTGATTGACCCCGGCGCCGAGAATAATCATCGAGCGGCCGTGGGTTTTATGCGCGTTATCGGCGAACTCCCGGGCGATACGCTCAATATGCTGCTGCGGCACGCCGGTGATCTGCTCGGCCCAGGCCGGGGTATAGGCTTTGATCTCTGAGAAATCCTGCGCGCAGTGGGGGTCGTCCAGTCCGCGGTCCAGGCCGTAGTTGGCCAGCAGCAGATCGTACACGCAGGCGACCCGCGCTTCGCCGCCATCGGCCAGCGTCAGGCGTTTGACCGGCAGCTGATGCACCAGCACCGGCGTCTGCGGCACGCTGCGAAAGTGCGGGTTCTCATTGCCGCCGAAGTAAGGGAAGGCGACGCCGGCCACCTCATCGTGCTCGCCCAGCAGGGAAAGCCGCAGCTCCGTTTCTGCGCCGGCCGCCAGCGGTTCCAGGTTCCATTTGCCTTTTTCGCCCCAGCGGAAACCGATGGAACCATTGGGCGCCACCGGTTCGCCCGTCTGGCTGAACGCCACCGTTTTCCATTCCGGGTTGTTGCTTTCCCCCAGGTTGCCGACCAGATCGGCGGCGCGCAGCATGCGGCCCGGCACGTAGCTGCCGTCTTCGCGCGCTTCCAGTATCACCAGCATCGGCATATCGGTGTAGCGCCGGCAGTAGTTGAGGAAATAGTCGCTGGGGTTATCCAGGTGGAAGGCTTTTAAAATCACGTGTCCCATCGCCATGGCGAGCGCGCTGTCGGTGCCCTGCTTGGGCGACAGCCACTGGTCGCACAGCTTCGCCACTTCGGAGTAGTCGGGCGTGATGGCAATGGTTTTGGCGCCTTTGTAACGTACTTCGGTAAAGAAGTGCGCGTCCGGCGTGCGGGTCTGCGGTACGTTCGAGCCCCAGGCGATCAGGTAGCTGGAATTGTACCAGTCGGCGGATTCCGGCACGTCGGTCTGTTCGCCCCAGGTCATCGGCGAGGCCGGCGGCAGGTCGCAGTACCAGTCGTAAAAACTCAGGCAGGTGCCGCCGATCAGCGACAGATAGCGGGTGCCAGCGGCGTAGGAGACCATCGACATCGCCGGGATCGGCGAGAAGCCGGCCACGCGATCCGGGCCGTAGTGTTTGATGGTCCAGACGTTGGCCGCGGCAATCAGCTGATTCAGCTCGCGCCAGTTGGAACGTACAAAACCGCCGTGGCCGCGTACCTGTTTGTAGCCGGCGGTTTTTTGCGGATCGCTCTGGATGGCATCCCAGGCGGCGACCGGATCGCCGTGCTGCTGCAGGGCTTCACGCCACAGTTCAATCAGGCGCTTGCGCACCAGCGGATACTTCAGGCGGTTAGCGCTGTAGAGATACCAGGAGTAACTGGCGCCGCGCGGGCAGCCGCGTGGTTCGTGGTTGGGCATATCGGGGCGGGTGCGCGGGTAATCGGTCTGCTGGGTTTCCCAGGTAACCAGGCCGTTTTTGACATAGATCTTCCAGCTGCAGGAGCCGGTGCAGTTGACCCCGTGGGTAGAGCGGACGATTTTATCGAATTGCCAGCGCTGCCGGTAACTGTCTTCCCAGTCGCGGTTGCTGTCCATCACCTGGCCGTGGCCGTCCGCAAACGTGTCGCCTTTTTGCTTAAAGTAGCGAAAGCGATCGAGTAGCTTACTCATGACATTTCTCCTGACAGGGCTGCTCACACCCTGTGGTTACACTGCTCACAGATTGCTGATTGGGCCCGCTGCAACGGGTCGATTATTTCTTGGCAGGCGTGCGGCGACCGTAAACCAACCAGGTCACCAGTACGCAAACGACGTAAAACACGAGAAAGACCTTCATCGCGCCGACCGGCGAGCCGGTCATCGCCAGTGAGGTGCCGAAGGCTTTGGGAATAAAGAAGCCGCCGACGGCGCCGATGGCGGAGATAAAGCCCAGCGCGGCGGCGGTATCGGTCACCGCTTCGTGCTGCGCCTGTTCATCGCTGCCGCCGCGCGCCTTCACCCTGTCGATGGTGATGCGGCGGAAGATCACGGCGATCATCTGGAAGGTGGAACCGCTGCCCAGCCCGGCGGTGAGAAACAGCCCCATAAACACCAGATAGAACGCCAGGAAACTGCCGGAGCCGCTGCCGGGCAGGGTCAGGAACAGCAGGGCGGTAAACAGCGCCATAAACACGAAGTTGATCAGGGTGACGCGCACGCCGCCCAGCTTGTCGGAGATCACGCCGCCCATCGAACGCGCCAGCGCGCCGATAAACGGGCCGAAAAACGCCAGCTGCAGAATATCTACCTCGGGAAACTGCGTCTGGGCCAGCATGGCGAAGCCGGCGGAAAAACCGATAAACGAACCGAAGGTGGCCAGATACAGCAGCCCTAACAGCCATAGGTGCAGGCGCTTTAGCACCGGCAGCTGTTCGGCGATCGAAGCTTTCGAGCTGGCGATATCGTTCATGCCGACCCAGGCGGCCAGAGTGGCCACCAGCAGCAGCGGCACCCAGATCCAGGCGGCGTTGGCCAGCCACAGCGTGGCGCCGTCTTCCTGAGCGACGCCCGGTACGCCGAGCAAGGTAAACAGCGGCAGCAGGATCACCAGCGGCGCGATCATCTGCATCACGCTGACGCCCAGATTGCCGAGGCCGCCGTTAATCCCCAGCGCGCTGCCCTGCCGGGCCTTCGGGAAGAAAAAGCTGATATTGCCCATGCTGGAGGCAAAGTTGGCGCCGGCAAAGCCACACAGCAGGGCGATAACGATAAACACCCAGTAAGGCGTGGCAGGGTGCTGAATGGCGATGCCGAGCGCCACGCAGGGGATCACCAAAATCACGGTGCTGATCACCGTCCAGTGGCGGCCGCCGAACATCGGCACCATAAACGAGTAGGGCACGCGCAGCAGCGCGCCGGAGAGCGAGGGCAGTGCGGTCAGTAAAAACAGCTGGTCGGTGGTGAAGTGAAACCCCACCTTGTTGAGGTTAACGGCCACGGCGCTGAACAGCATCCAGACGCAGAACGCCAGCAGCAGACAAAAAACGGAAATCACCAGATTACGACGCGCGATGCCTTTACCTTTATTGTTCCAGAAGGCCTCGTTCTCCGGCCGCCAGTCACGCAAAAGATAGGGATTATCTTTCTCAGTTTGTTGCGACATATGCCCTCACTAAATGGCTAACCTAATGAAAACACGATTGAATATTATAATTGCCCGGCGGGTTATTTTTTAACCTGTCGAACGGGTTTTAGATTGAAGCGTAGATGAAGAATGCCGCTTATGTGATATATCGACTTATTCTGTGGGGTTATGTATGTAACTTTTTGTGTCTGAAGGTGAGGGAGTATATCGTTGGCGAGATTAAGCCGGCGGCGTTGGCGCGTGACGAATCAGGCCTGTTGCACCGCCGCCGGCGTTGGGTTGTTACCTTACTACTGTCGATGGCCGCAGCTTGCCTGGGACACGTTCAGAAACCACAGTCGCTCAGTCCCGGATGATCGTCCGGGCGTCTGCCCAGCGGCCAGTGGAAACGGCGTTCGGCCTCGGCAATCGGACAGTCGTTGATACAGGCGAAGCGGGTGGTCATTAGCCCCTGCGCATTAAATTCCCAGTTCTCGTTGCCGTAGCTGCGGTACCAATTACCGGAATCGTCATGCCACTCATAGGCGAAGCGCACCGCGATTCTGTGTGCGTCAAACGCCCATAACTCTTTGATCAGGCGGTAATCCAGCTCCTTCTGCCACTTGCGCTGTAAAAACTGCACCACTTCATCACGTCCGTTAACGAACTCGGCGCGGTTGCGCCACCGGGTGTCCGGCGCGTAGACCTGCGCTACACGTTGTGGATCGCGACTGTTCCAGGCGTCTTCGGCCAGACGGACTTTTTGCCGGGCGCTGTCCGGCATAAAGGGCGGCAGCGGGGAACGGGTTTCCATGATACTTTCCTCTTGGTATGTAGACAGAGTTGTCTACATGTGCAGGTTATCTTGTGTAGACAGACTTGTCTACATGCTGCGATAATCTCTGCCAGGAGGCATTCATGACCACAGCCGATTCACGCAGCGCGCGCGAGCGCATTATTGATACCGCCCACCGTCTGTTTTACCAAGATGGCATCCGTGCCACCGGTATCGACCGTATTATCAAACAGGCCGGGGTGACCAAGGTGACCTTTTATCGCCACTTTCCCGCCAAAAACGATCTGATTCTGGCGTTTTTACGCTATCGGCATGAACGCTGGATCGCCTGGTTCCGCGAGACGCTGGCGCGGGAGATGGCCAACGGCGGCACGCTGCCGCAGGCGTTGCCCGCCACGCTGGCACAGTGGTTCGCCACGGCGGATTTTCGCGGCTGCGCGTTTATCAATACGGCAGTGGAAATGGCCGACAGTCTGCCGGAAACGCTGGTGCAGGCGCGTGAGCACAAGCAGGATATGATGCGGGAGATCGCCGCTTTCCTGCCGGATGACCGGCAAGGGGCGCGCGAGGCGCATAAGCTGGCGTTATTGGTCGACGGGGCGATCGTGATGGCGCAGCGTGGGGAAAAGGGGGCTGAGGTGCTTTCGTTACTGCGCGAATGCGTGGCGGATAGCCTGAAACGCTAGGCGCAGGCGTCCGGCGACCTGCGCATTGAGGCGTTTACTCCGGGAGATCGATCAGCAACGCGCGCAGCGGCGTTTCAGCCCGCAGCGTAAGCAGAGTTTCGTTATGCACGAAAGCGCCGTCGCCGCAGGTCAGGTGCTGCGGCGCATGGTGCTCGCCGTGGGCGGAACAGGCGCCGTGGATCGATTGCAGATAGGCCCGCGGGCCGTGCAGCGGCAACGTCAGTGCTTCCCCGGGCGCTAAATCCAGGTGGTGAATCCACACCTGCTGGCGTAAATGCAGACTGCCCTGTGCGCCGTCCGGCGAGGCCAGCAACTGGTGGGACTGCGGTTGCAGCGCCAGGCGCTGAATACGCTCGTTGGCGCGTTCCGGGCAGGCGTCCAGCCACAGCTGCATACGCGTCAGCGGCGTGTCGGCACTGAGGTTTTGCTCGCCGTAGCTGACGCCATTATGCGCCGCCAGCAGCAGGGCTTCGCCGGCGGCGGCGCGGACGCTGTTGCCGTCGTTATCACGGTACTCTGCTTCCCCCTGCAGGATCAGGTTGATGATGTCGACATTGGGGTAGGCGCGCGGCTGCAGAGCAGCGCCCGGCGCCAGCACTTCCTGGTTCAGCACCCGCAGCGAGGCGTAGCCCATCAGTTTGGGATCGAAGTAGTGTCCGAAAGAAAAGGTGTAGCGAGCCTGCAGCCAACCAAAGTCAGCTTGCCCGCATTGTTCTGCTGTTCTGCATGTGATCATGGCAATGGGCTCTCTAATTTCAATCTGTATATCCTAAATAATTCGAGTTGCAGGAAGGCGGCAAGAGAAGGAATCCCGATGAGCTGACTCGGGTCAGTGATTCGGGTGACTGAGCGCAGCCAACGCACCTGCAGCTTGAAGTATGATGGGTATAAATGGTAAGCATCTGGACGGCAGATTGTTAGCCAGTTAATCTGGTTGCCATATTCAAATTTCCTGACAGAGAGATGCAATGGCCAGAGATCGGGCGTTAACGCTTGAAGCGTTAAGGGTGATGGATGCCATCGATCGCCGCGGCAGTTTTGCCGCAGCGGCAGATGAGCTGGGCCGGGTGCCGTCGGCGCTCAGCTACACCATGCAAAAACTGGAAGAAGAGCTGGACGTGGTGCTGTTTGACCGTTCCGGCCACCGCACTAAATTCACCAACGTCGGCCGTATGCTGCTGGAACGCGGCAGGGTACTGCTGGAAGCGGCCGATAAGCTGACCACCGACGCTGAAGCGCTGGCGCGCGGCTGGGAAACGCACATCACCATCGTCAGCGAGGCTCTGTCGCCGCCCAGTTTGCTGTTTCCGCTGGTCGACAAGCTGGCGCTGAAGGCCAATACCCAGGTGTCGATTTTGAGCGAAGTGCTGGCCGGCGCCTGGGAGCGTCTGGAACAGGGGCGGGCCGATATTGTGATCGCGCCGGATATGCATTTTCGCGCCTCGTCGGAAATTAATACCCGCAAACTGTATAAAGTGATGAGCGTCTATGTGGCTGCGCCGGATCACCCGATTCACCAGGAGCCGGAACCGCTGTCGGAAGCCACCCGGGTGAAATACCGCGCCATTGCGGTGGCGGACACCGCGCGTGAACGCCCGGTAATTACCGTCCAACTGCTGGATAAGCAGCAGCGGCTGACCGTCAGCACCATCGAAGACAAGCGTCTGGCGCTGTTGGCCGGCCTGGGCGTGGCGACCATGCCGTATTCCATGGTGGAAAAAGATATCGAAGAGGGGCGGCTGCGTGTCGTGGGGCCGGAATACAGCCGTGAGGCGGACATTATCATGGCCTGGCGGCGCGACAGTATGGGCGAGGCGAAAGCCTGGTTCCTGCGTGAGATCCCGCGGCTGTTCGCCCAGAAATAATTAAAACCTCGCCGAATGGCGAGGTTTTTTTATTAGCGGAAACGCTGGTCGCGGCCGTGCGGCTCATTCAAATCCTGCGCCGGGCCGATGGAGATAATGCCGTACGGATTGATGGTGGCGTGACTGCGGTAGTAGTGATGGCGGATATGCGCCATATCGACCGTCTCATCGACGCCCGGCAGCTGATAAATATCGCGCAGAAAACCGTACAGATTCAGGTAGTCGCTGATGCGCCGCTTGTCGCATTTAAAGTGGGTGACATACACCGGATCGAAGCGCACCAGCGTGGTCCACAGGCGTAAATCCGCCTCGGTCAGCCGATCGCCGGTCAGATAACGGTGCTGGCCGAGGATCTGCTCCAGCCGCTCCAGCGAAGTGAACACGCCGTTCACCGCTTCATCGTACGCTTCCTGACTGGTGGCAAAACCGGCTTTGTAGACGCCGTTATTGACCGTGTCATAAATCCAGCCGTTCAGCCGATCAATTTTTTCGCGCAACTCGGCCGGGTAATAATCGCCGGCGCGTGCGCCCACGCCGTCAAAGGCGCTGTTGAACATGCGCAGGATATCGGCGGATTCGTTGCTGACGATGGTCTGCCGCTGCTTATCCCACAGCACCGGCACGGTCACGCGGCCGCTGTAGTGCGGATCGGCGCGCAGGTAGAGCTGGTAAAGAAAATCGGCGTGGTACAGCGGGTCGCCGCTGGCGCCGGGAAAATCGTCAGCGAAGGTCCAGCCGTTTTCCAGCATCAGCGGATGCACCACGGAAACCGGAATAATCTGCTCCAGCCCTTTCAGTTTACGCATCAGCAGCGTGCGGTGCGCCCACGGGCAGGCGAGGGAAACGTACAGGTGATAGCGATCTTTTTCCGCGACAAACCCGCCGTCGCCGTGCTCGCCGGGCTGTCCATCGGCGGTGATCCAGTTGCGGAACTGGGAGGTAGAACGCTTGAAGCGGCCACCGGTGGATTTGGTGTCGTACCAGACGTCTTGCCAAACGCCGTCAACGAGTTGTCCCATGGGTGTCTCCTTCGTCTTGTATGACAGAACGGGAGTCAGGCATGCCTGACTCCCCTAAGATTAGTTTACCACTTCTTGTTCAGCAGGCGGTCGATGCTGAATGCGCCCGGACCGGCGATGGCCAGCACGATATAACCGCCGGCGATGGTCAGGTTTTTCATAAACATCAGCTGGTTAACACCATCTGCAAAGTTAGTGTGGAACAGCAGCGCGGTCAGAATGGTGAAGCCGGCGGTAAACAGCGCCGTGGTGCGCGTCAGGAAGCCGAACAGAATCGCCAGGCCGCCGCCGAACTCCAGCAGGATGGTCAACGGCAGCAGGAAGCCCGGTACGCCCATCGATTGCATGTACTGCTGAGTGCCGGCGTAAGCGTCGCCCATTTTGCCGTAGCCGGCGACGATAAACAGGATTGGCATCAGAATACGCGCCACCAACAAACCGGTATCTTCTAATTTTTTCATCATTCACTCCAAAAGTTTTTTGCGCCACGCTGGCTGTGTTATGTCATCTGGCGGCGCGCAGAGCGTTGTTCTGCCGTGCCGTCCGTTTCGATGGAATGAATGTTAATCGGGAAGCGTACACTTTGTTAGCAAGTAAAATTGCTATAATCTTTCAAAAATCATGAATATTTAGCTGGCTAACATTTGTGGCGTAAATATAAAGAGTCACGGCGCACGACGTACGCCGTGGTCAGAGCCACGGAATAAGGCAGAAAAGGGCAAGGGAGAAGGGTTAGCGGGAGAGGGTTTTGCGCAGCAGGCGCACGGTGCCCCAGGCGCTGAAGGCCCGGCGCGACCAGCGAATCAGCTTGCTGGGGTGGCGCATGCCGTACAGGGCGACCACGCCGGAGCCGAGCAGCAGGTACTTGCGCATGCCGAACAGGGCTTGATAACCGCGGTCAATGTGTTCGGTTTTGTCCAGCCACTGTGCTTTATTGTCGCCCAGGTCGGCGCGCTGCTGCTCGATCCGGCTAATCAACTGCTGTTTTCTGACGGCCAGCGCCCGGCGGCGGCTCATTTTTTCCCCTCCAGCGCGGCGCGGTCCAGCTCCAGCTGTTTGCGCGTTTCGGCCAGCAGCGTGGTGCGTTTCACTTTCACCAGCGTCCAGATCACGCCCACCACGGCCAGAAACAGCAGCACGCCGGTCGTAGTGCCCAGCGCCATCACGCGGTAGGCCGGGTCGATCGCCCAAAACAGCAGGATCAGCAGGCTCATCAGGCCGAAAGCGGTAAACAGCAGAGTAATGCCGACCAGCAGCATCAGCTGAATCAGGTTGGCTTTTTCCTCTTCCAGTTCAACGACCGCCAGCTTAAGCCGTGATTCCACCATGCCGACCAGGATGGTGATAATACGCTGGCCGATGTCCAGGACCCCTTTGGCGGGGCCCTGCGCACGGGATTGCTCGTGCTCGTTCATGATTAACGACGCGCCAGCAGAACGCCCAGCACGACGCCGACTGCTGCGCCGATACCGATGCCGGTCCATGGATTGTCGCGCACATAGTCGTCAGCCTGGCCGGCGATCTGTTTGGTCTGGTTAGCCAGTTTGTCGCCGGCGTCGCCCAGACGGGCGCGGGTGTCTTTCAGCGCGCCCTGCGCTTTGGAACGCAGCTTTTCCAGTTCGGCCTTCGGCTTATCGGTGGAAGAGTTCAGCACCTCTTCCAGGGTGTCGGCTAAGGACTTCAGTTCAGCGCGTAAGTTTTCTGCATTTGCATCTTTTGCCATTTCTCTAACTCCTTAACGTTAACTCCAAGAGAATTCCAACATAGCGGATTTTTTTACGGCAGCAAAGCACTCAGATGGCGAATATCACTGCGGAAACGATTATTTTCCTATGAATATTCCGAATGCCGGGCGCTGTGCTCCGCTGGCCGTCTATTCCGCCTGTGCCTGTTTCAATTCGGCTTCGGCTTCCGCCAGCTTCTGCTGCTTTTTGGTGATTTTATCCAGTTTGCCGGTTTGCTGGGCTTCTTTCAGCTCCTGGCGGCGTTCCGACACTTTATGCTGTTTCTCTTCAATTTTTTTCTGCCGCTCGGCCTGCAGACCCGCATCGGTGCAATGGGCCTGCACTTCACCCAGCGCCGTTTTCAGCCCGGCGACGCGTTGGCTGTTGCCGTGCTGGGTGGCGTAATCAATCTGCTGCTGAATTTCCTGCTCTTTGGTGGCACAGCCGCCCTCGGCCGCTATCGAAAAAGAGGCGAAGGTGGATAAAAAGAGGGCCAAAGGGGCGGTATAGCGTAACTTCATCTGTCGGTTCCTTGTTAATGGGATGCATGGGGATGTATCCGTTTTCCTGCTGGGCGATGGGGAATTACGCACTGACATCGCCGTTATTCAGCATAGTCACTAAATCGCTCGGATAGCAAAGATCCGTGCCGAAAAGCCAAACGACTGTTTATAAAATGAGCGCTTCGCGACCTATCCCAGATCTTGCGGCGTGCTGCTGACCAGCTTACGTATCCAGTGGCTGGGGGCGGGGAGCTCGCTCAGCGCGATGGTATAGCCGGGAGGCAGAATGGCCTGCAGCGTTTCCCGCGCCAGTAACTGTTGCTGGGGGGAGTCCAGGCGGATGACCAGGCCATCTCCTTCCGGCGTAATGCTTTTAATACGGATGCCGCGTGCATCCAGACGTTGGTAAACGTAGAAACCGTCCGGCAGCGACAGGCCTTGTTGGGTCGAGCGGATGCGCAGTTCGGTTTCAGTGCGCACCATGGCGGGCAGAAAAAACACCGAAAGCGCCAGCAGGGCCAGCGCGATAATCAGTGCATACTGCCAGCGGGAGCGCGGCGTGGTCACGCGCCGTTGCCCGTATTTTGGCTGGCGCGCTTTTTGCGCCACAGCACGATCAACGACCCGACCAGGCCGACCACCAGCAGCACCAGCGGCAGCATCATCAGGCAGAACATCAGCTGATCTTCGTATTTGCGGAACACCGGCGTTTTACCGAGCGCAAAGCCCAGGCTGGTCAGGATCACCACCCACAGCAGGCCACTCATCCAGTTGAAGAACTGGAAGCGAGCGTTGCTCAGGCCAGACAGGCCGGCGATGGTAGGCAGCAGCGTGCGTACAAAGGCCAGAAAACGGCCGACCAGCAGCGCCGACAGGCCGTGGCGGTGGAACAGTTGGTGTGCGCGCTGGTGGTAGTGGGCGGGCAGGTGCGACAGCCAGCTCTGCACCGTGCGGGTATTGCCCAGCCATTTGCCCTGTATATAACTGACCCAGCACCCCAGACTGGCGCCGACGGTCAAAATAAAGATGGTGAGCGGGAAATTCATGGTGCCTTTGGCGATCAGCACGCCGACCAGAATCAGCAGACTGTCGCCGGGCAGGAAAGCGGCGGGCAGCAGGCCGTTTTCCAGAAACAGAATCATAAACAGCAGCACATACAGCGTCCACACCAGCGAAGGGTTCGCCAGCGTTTCGAAGTCCTGCTGCCATAAGGCATCCAACAGTTGCTTAATGATATCCATCCAGTGTTCCTAAAACGTCTTTGCCTGATTTCTCTTGGCGGCCTGGTTGCCGGTATGCTGGCGCCGCGGGTGAACGGTGAGGTGTTTTTACTTGTGAGTGGTAACCCATGCCGATCATGAATGGTAAGTCAGCGTACCTCGGTACAGCATGTTGCTCGCTTTCCAGCCGCCGACCCGGCTTTGCTGGTGGGATGTGCGGAGCATCCAGTTAACCTGGTCAAGACGGTTGGACGCCGGCGCCGCCTGGCGCGGATAGCGGCTCTCTCGCCGCGCCTCTGTTAAAGCATAGGCGGGGATGGGGGAAACGGCAGAGAGCGGGGCGCTATGGCAGGGAGGATTGCGCGACAGCAGCAGCGGCCATTTTTTCCCCGGCGTTTTGCTGCGCAGGTCGGCCGGCGGGCGTAGCGCCTGCAGATAGTCGTTCTGGGCAGCTGTCGCGTCGTTCGGCTGGGCGTTTTGCAGCGCAGAAGATGCCGGTTGCATGGTATAGAGCTGGTGGCCGGAGACCGCGCCGGTCCAGCACAAAAGAGCAATCAGCATGGCAAACAACCAGCGCATGAATTCGCGTTCCGCCCCCGCAGTAATAAGGCTAAAAAAAGTGGTCTGATTTTAGCAAAGCCGCCCGATCGGCAACAGAGAAATCTCTACTGCCGCCGGTGAATTATTACACGGGAAACGGCGCTGACCGCATTGATTCAGCGTATTTTACAATACCTGACATAAGGTAAGATTATTTGACCGCCATCGACTATTTGTTGCTGCCGGCTGCGCTGTCCAGATGCGGCAGCGGATTCTCGGCGAACAGGTAACGGTCAACGTTATATTCGAAATCGTCGGTGGTGGCGTTGAACAGCATCTGCTTGGTGTTTTCCAGGTGTTGCCACATCGCCAGCTTGGCGGCGGCGGGGTCTTTGCGCATCAACGCCTTGAGAATCTGGTCATGGTCATCGCACCAGCTGTCGATCGAGCGATCGTCAATATGCTCGTGCAGTTTAATCCAGTAAGGGTTGTGCACCCGCTGGCTCCACATTTTTTCGACGATGGTCGCCATTGCGGTATTCTGCGTCGCAAGCGCGATCTGCACGTGGAACTTCAGATCCCACTGTGAATCGCGGAAGCGATCCTCCCGGCGGGCGTTTTCCTGAATCTCCATCAGCTGCACGATGTCCTGTTTGGTGACCTGCGTGGCGGCGAACTCGGCGATATTGCTCTCAATCAGCTGGCGCGCCTGCAGCAGCTCGAACGGCCCGACGCTGGCGAATTCGATGCTGTCGCCCGGCACCACCAGGTGTTTTTGCTGGTTGGAGATCACGTGGATCCCGGAGCCCTTGCGCACTTCGACGTAGCCTTCCACTTCCAGCATGATAATCGCCTCGCGCACCACGGTGCGGCTGACGTTCATCTCTTCGGCGATATAGCGTTCCGCCGGCAGTTTGTCGCCAACCGGATAAACGCCGCCTTCAATGCGTTGTTTCAGTTCGGCGGCCAGTTGCTGATATAAGCGTCTGCTTTCGGTGAATTCCATAATGAGTGCTCTGCGCTAGGAAAGGCGGGTTGCCAACAGATTTGTTATACCACTTATCCGGTTTTGCCGCCAGTGAATGGCGGCGGCGCAACCCGGCACATACGCCGGGCTGAGCGGGGGATTAACCGCCTGCGGCGGCGGTTTGCAGCGCTTCCTTTTCCCCGGCGGCGGCCGGACGATTTTGCAGCACCGTCCAGATCACGATGGCGCCCAAAATATCGAATACCGACAGGGCGGCGAACAGCGGGCTGAAGCCGAGCGTATCCGCCAGCGCGCCGACCACCAGGGCGAACAGCGTGCTGGCGGTCCAGGCCGCCATGCCGGTCAGGCCGTTGGCGGTCGCCACTTCGTTGCGGCCGAACACGTCGGAAGAGAGCGTAATCAGCGCGCCGGACAGCGCCTGATGCGCGAAGCCGCCGACGCACAGCAGCGCAATGGCGATATAGGGGCTGGAAAACAGGCCGATCATGCCGGGGCCGATCATCAGCACCGCGCCAAGCGTCACCACCAGCTTGCGGGATACGATCAGGTTAACCTTGAAATATTTCTGGAACAGCGGCGGCAGATAACCGCCGACGATACAGCCCAGATCGGCGAACAGCATCGGCATCCAGGCGAACATGGCGATCTCTTTCAGGTTAAAGCCGTAGGCCTTAAACATAAACAGCGGGATCCAGGCGTTAAAGGTGCCCCAGGCCGGTTCTGCCAGAAAGCGCGGCAGCGCAATGCCCCAAAACTGACGGTTGCGGACGATCTGCCAGGCGGACATTTTCTTGGCGTTGCTGGTCTGATGCTGGGCTTCCTGGCCGTCGAGGATATAGCTGCGCTCCTCGGCGCTGAGCTTCTTTTGGTCTTTCGGATGCTTATAGAAAATCAGCCAGCAGATGGCCCAGATCAGGCTCAGGGCGCCGGTGATGATAAAGGCCATTTCCCAGCTGTGGGCGACGATCGCCCACACCACCAGCGGCGGCGCGATCATGCCGCCGATTGACGATCCGACGTTAAAATAACCCACCGCGATCGAGCGCTCTTTGGCCGGAAACCATTCGCTGCTGGCCTTCAGTCCGGCGGGAATCATCGCCGCCTCCGCCATGCCGACCGCGCCGCGCGCCAGCGCCAGCCCGCCCCAGCTGTTGGCCAGCGCGGTGCCCATACAGAACAGCGCCCATAAAACGGCGAACATCGCATAGCCCACTTTGGTGCCGAGTACGTCGAGCACATAGCCGGCCACCGGCTGCATCACGGTATAGCAGGCGGAGTAGGCGGCGACGATATAAGAATATTGTTGGGTGGTGATATGTAAGGTGTTTTCCAGCGTCGGTGCGGCAACGGCAATCGCATTGCGGGTCAGGTAGCCCAGCACCGTGCCGATGGTCACCAGCCCGATCATGTACCAGCGTAACCCTTTGATCTTGCGCATGAGAAATCTCTCCCCGTCTTTAGCAGTCGTCGCGCTCATGGATGCTGCGCAACGTAGATAATGGTGATTCCCTGTCAGTAATGGTGTAACGCGTGTTCTGTTCGCCGGGGCTTCCCGCAGCGAGGTGAAGAGGCGAGACAATAACTTGTCATACAGATTTAAAAGTTGAGTGACATCACAAAAGTCATTATTCAGTTACGCAATAATATGGAGGCTATGCTTAGGTTTTTGGGTGATGAATTACGCTGTTAATGCCCGTTTAAGCGCCATTTTCACCGTGATAACGACGAAAAAAACCTGGACGCCGCCATTAATTGGTGTGATAACTTTTTAAATGAATGAGGCGACAAAACCCGCTACGCAAGCTGAGGACCTGATATGGCCACGTTTTTAGGCGAAGATTTTTTACTGGATACGGAATTTGCCCGGCGTTTGTACCATGAATATGCGGCGCAGCAGCCGATTTTTGACTATCACTGCCATCTGCCGCCGGAGCAGATCGCCGAGAACTATCGCTTCAAGAATCTGTATGACATCTGGTTGAAAGGCGATCACTACAAATGGCGTGCCATGCGCACCAACGGCGTGGCGGAACGCCTGTGCACCGGTGATGCCGGTGACCGGGAAAAATTCGACGCCTGGGCGGCAACCGTGCCGCACACCATCGGCAACCCGCTCTACCACTGGACGCATCTGGAACTGCGCCGGCCGTTCGGTATTACCGACACCTTGCTGTCGCCGGCGACGGCGGATACCGTCTGGCAACGTACCAATGAGCTGCTGACGCAAGATACGTTCAGCGCGCGCGGGATCATGCAGCAGATGAACGTGAAGATGGTCGGCACCACCGACGATCCGATTGACGATCTGCGCCACCACCGCGCGATTGCGCAGGATGCCGGTTTTAACATCAAGGTGCTGCCGAGCTGGCGGCCGGACAAGGCGTTCAATATTGATGCGCCGACCTTCACCGACTATCTGCAGCGGCTGACGGCCGCGTCCGATGTGGCGATCCGCCGCTTTGATGACCTGCGCCAAGCGCTGAGCAAACGGCTGGACCACTTTGCCGAGCACGGCTGCAAGGTGGCGGACCATGCGCTGGACGTGGTGGTGTACGCCGATGCCGACGAGGCGGCGCTGGATGCGATCCTGAGCCGGCGCCTTGACGGCGCGCTGCCGGACGACACGCAGAGCGCGCAGTTCAAAACCGCCGTGCTGGTGTTCCTGGCGGCAGAATATCAGCGCCGCGGCTGGGTGCAGCAGTATCACATCGGCGCGCTGCGCAATAACAACAGCCTGATGTTTGAGCGTATCGGCCCGGATATCGGCTTTGATTCGATCAACGACCGGCCGCTGGCGCAGCCGCTGTCGCGCTTGCTGGACGCCCAGGCGCGGCAGGGCGGGCTGCCGAAAACCATTCTGTACTGCCTCAACCCGCGCGATAACGAAGTGATCGGCACCATGGTGGGCAACTTCCAGGGCGAAGGGACGCCGGGCAAGATGCAGTTTGGCTCCGGCTGGTGGTTTAACGATCAAAAAGACGGTATGCAACGGCAAATGACCCAGCTGGCGCAGCTTGGTCTGCTGAGCCGCTTTGTCGGCATGCTGACCGACAGCCGCAGCTTCCTGTCTTATACCCGTCATGAATATTTCCGGCGCATTCTGTGCCAGATGATCGGACGCTGGGTTGAAGACGGCGAAGCGCCAGCGGACCTGGCGCTGCTGGGGGAGATGGTGAAAAACATCAGCTTCGACAACGCCAAAAACTATTTCGCCATTGAACTGGCCTAGCCGTCGCCTACAGGTGCCTTATGCAGAGCTTTATTAAGATTCATGCGCAGGACAACGTGGCGGTCGCCCTGCGGGATTTGGCCGCCGGTGAAACCCTGCAGCTGGATGATGCGCTACGCCTGACGCTGCCGCAGCCGGTGGCGCGCGGGCATAAATTCGCGCTGACGCCGATCGCTGCCGGCGGGACGATCGTTAAATACGGTCTGCCGATCGGCCATGGGGTAACGGCGATTGCGCCGGGGGAGCACATCCACGCGCAGAACGCCAAGACCAACCTGAGCGATCTGGACGACTACCAGTACCAGCCGGATTTCCCGGTGGTGCCGCCGCAGGCGGCGGATCGCGAGGTGCAGATCTATCGCCGCGCCAATGGCGAGGTCGGCATCCGCAATGAACTGTGGATCATTCCGACCGTCGGCTGCGTAAACGGCATTGCCCGGCAGATCCAGCGGCGTTTCCTGCAGGAAACCGCCGATGCCCAGGGTATTGACGGCGTGCATTTGTTCAGCCATCCGTTCGGCTGCTCCCAGTTGGGGCAGGATCATGAAAATACCCGCACCATGCTGCAAAACATGGTGCGCCATCCGAACGCCGGCGCGGTGCTGGTGATTGGTCTGGGCTGTGAAAACAATCAGGTCGATGCGTTTCGCGACACGCTGGGCGCCGTAGACGACGCGCGCGTACGTTTCATGGTGTGCCAGCAGCAGGACGATGAAGTGGAGGCCGGCCTGGCGCAGCTGCACGCGCTGTACCAGACAATGCGTGACGACCGCCGCCAACCGGGCCGGCTCAGTGAACTGAAGTTCGGCCTGGAATGCGGAGGGTCTGACGGGCTGTCCGGCATTACCGCCAACCCGCTGCTGGGGCGCTTTTCGGACTATGTGATCGCCAACGGCGGCACCAGCGTGCTGACCGAAGTGCCGGAGATGTTCGGCGCCGAGCGTATTCTGATGAGCCGCTGCCGCGACAGGCAGACTTTCGACAAGACCGTCGCCATGGTCAACGACTTCAAAAAATACTTTATTGCCCACCAGCAGCCGATTTATGAAAATCCGTCGCCGGGCAACAAGGCCGGCGGTATCACCACGCTGGAGGAGAAATCGCTGGGCTGCACCCAGAAAGCGGGGCAGAGCCAGGTGGTGGACGTGCTGAAATATGGCGAGCGTCTGCGTCAGCCGGGGCTGAACCTGCTGAGTGCGCCGGGCAATGATGCGGTGGCGACCAGCGCGCTGGCCGGCGCCGGCTGCCATATGGTGTTGTTCAGCACCGGACGCGGCACGCCGTACGGCGGCTTTGTACCGACGGTGAAGCTGGCGACCAACAGCGAACTGGCGGCGAAAAAACCGCACTGGATTGATTTTGACGCCGGGCGGCTGATTCACGGCATGGCGATGGAGCAGCTGCTGACGCAGTTTATCGATGAAATTGTCGCCATCGCCAACGGTAAGGCGGCGAAAAACGAGCTGAACGATTTCCGCGAGCTGGCGATCTTTAAGAGCGGCGTCACATTGTAAAGCGTCAGCGGCGCGAGTAACATAAAACGGCATTTCATTTTTTGCCGTTTTTCCGCTTCAGGATCTGTTCATGACGTTTTATTGGTTTGCTCAGGCGGTTGGCGTGCTGGCCTTTCTGGTCGGCATTACCAGCTTTTTCAACCGTGACGATCGTCGTTTCAAATTGCAGCTCTCCGGCTACAGCCTGACTATCGGCATTCATTTCTTCCTGATGGGCGCCAACGCCGCCGGCAGCAGCGCATTACTCAGCGCCTGCCGCAACCTGGTGTCCATGCGCACCCGCAGCCTGTGGGTGATGTGGCTCTTTCTCAGCCTGACGTTGGTGATGGGCCTGTCGCGCTACCAGCATTGGGTCGAGCTGTTGCCGATTTTCGGCACCTCGATCAGCACCTGGGCGCTGTTCCGCACCCGCGGCCTTACCACCCGCTGCGTGATGTGGTGTTCCACCGCCTGCTGGGTGACGCATAATATCTGGCTGGGGTCGATCGGCGGCTCGTTGATTGAGGGCAGCTTTCTGCTGATGAACGGCTTTAATATTCTGCGTTTCCGCCGCCTGCAGCGGCGCGGTATCGATCCGTTTGCGGCAGAAAAGCAGGCCGAAAAAAAGGCGTCCGAAGGACGCCTGATGTCAGAACCGCGCGCTTAGCGCATTTTCAGCGGGTCATCGTCCGCCAGCCGTTGATCTTCCGCCATACAGGCGGCGGCGGTGAACAGCACGTCGGTGGAGGAGTTCAGCGCGGTTTCCGAGGAGTCCTGCAGCACGCCGATAATAAAGCCAACCGCAACCACCTGCATGGCGATATCGTTCGGGATGCCGAACATATTGCACGCCAGCGGGATCAGCAGCAGCGAGCCGCCGGCCACGCCGGACGCGCCGCAGGCGCAGACCGCCGCCACCACGCTCAGCAGCAGCGCGGTCGGAATATCCACCGCAATGCCCAGCGTATGCACCGCCGCCAGCGTCAGCACGGTGATGGTGATCGCCGCGCCGGCCATGTTGATGGTGGCGCCGAGCGGAATGGAGACCGAGTAAGTATCCTCATTCAGATTCAGCTTTTTGCACAGCTCCATATTCACCGGGATATTGGCCGCCGAACTGCGGGTAAAGAAGGCGGTGACGCCGCTTTCGCGCAGGCAGGCGAACACCAGCGGATACGGGTTGCGGCGAATTTTCCAGTAGACGATCAGCGGGTTGAGTACCAGCGCCACCAGCAGCATACAGCCAATCAGCACCATCAGCAGCTGGGCGTAGCCCCACAGCGCGTCGAAGCCGGTCTCCGCCAGCGTGGACGCCACCAGCCCGAAGATGCCCAGCGGCGCGCAGCGGATCACCGCACGTACCACCTGCGTGACGGCGTGTGAGGCATCGGTGATCAGCAGTTTGGTGCTGTCTGCGGCGTGGCGCAACGCCAGCCCCAGGCCGATGGCCCAGGCCAGAATGCCGACGTAGTTGGCGTTGATCAGCGCGTCGAACGGATTCGCCACCACGTTCATCAGCAGGCCCTTCAGCACCTCGGTGATACCGCCCGGCGGGCTGATATCGACATTGCCGGTGACCAGCGCCAGGCTGGACGGGAAGGCGAAGCTGAGCAGCACCGCCACCAGCGCTGCGGCGAAGGTGCCCAGCAGATAAAGGAACAGGATCGGACGGATATTGGTCTTCTGCCCCTGCTTATGGTTGGCGATGGACGCCATCACCAAAACCAGCACCAGCACGGGGGCGACCGCCTTCAGCGCGCCGACGAACAGCGCCCCGAGCAGGCCCACGGCCGATGCGGCGGCAGGGGAAATAAATGCCAGCAGGATGCCGGCCACCAGACCGACCAGAATTTGTTTAACCAGGCTGCCCTGTGTAATGCGTGTCAGTATTTTATGCATGATGCTTATGTGCGTTTCCGCTTCCTGATGATGTTGCGTAATGGGTGCTGCGCCTCGGCAGGAACGGCGCCGGGCGAATTTTATGCGCACCTGTAACCAAGTGTGTTTGCTATTTCAGTATTCAGTAAACGCGCGGGGTTGGGAAGTCTCTGATGTGAAATTCTGCGGGCGGATCAACTCTTGATAACATACTGGTTACATTTGTGTGATCGCAATAACATTTGGCGTTTGTCGCGATGAACAAACGATTATGGGGCGGAAAGCCGCCCCGGGTAACAGATTATTGCGCCTTACGCGCCAGCCGGTCATTGCGATGATTGACCCAGGCGTTAATCGCCAGCGTCAGCAGCAGGATACCGGCCACCACGCCTAACGAAATGCCGATCGGAATATGGTAGAAATCGACGATCAGCATTTTGACGCCGATAAACACCAGAATCACCGACAGCCCGTACTTCAGCATCGAGAAGCGCTCGGCCACGTTGGCCAGCAGGAAGTACATGGCGCGCAGGCCCATAATGGCGAACAGGTTAGAGGTAAGGACGATAAACGGATCGGTGGTGACGGCGAAGATGGCCGGAATACTGTCGACCGCGAAGATCACATCGCTCAGTTCCACCAGAATCAGCACCAGCACCAGCGGCGTGGCGAACAGCAGACCGTTGCGGCGCACAAAGAAACGCTCGCCTTCCAGGTTATCGGTCATACGCAGATGGCCGCGCAGCCACTTCACCAGCGGCTTGTCACCGATGGCGCCGTCATCCTCTTTCGCCAGCGCCATTTTGATGCCGGTAAACAGCAGGAAAGCGCCGAACAGGTACAGCAGCCACGAGAACTGGGAAATCAACCAGCTGCCGGCAAAGATCATGATGGTACGCAGCACAATCGCGCCCAGTACGCCGTAAATCAGCACGCGGCGCTGCAGGTTGGCCGGCACGGCAAAGTAGCTGAACAGCATCAGCCAGACGAAGACGTTGTCCACCGCCAGCGCTTTTTCAATCAGATAGCCGGTCAGGAAGGCCAGCGCCTGCGTATCGGCCACGGCGCGGCCGGCGGTTTCGCTCAGGTAGTACCAGAAACCCAGGTTGAACAGCAGAGAGAGGGTGACCCACACCAGCGACCAGCAGGCGGCCTGCTTCATCGACATGGTGTGCGAGCCTTTGCGGCCCTGCAGCAGTAAATCAATGGCGAGCATCACCACGATAACGGCGGCGAAGCTGCCCCATAACCACGGAGTGCCAACGGTATTCATCATTATGTATCCTTCAAAAAACAAAAACGGCCAACGTCGGAAGGACGCCAGCCGCTCTGTGAACGCTGCAAGCAAACCTCGCCTTCCGGCAAGGTCTCACTTACAACGTCGATGAAGGTGTTACACCTTGACCATCGGGTTGCCCGGTAACCGGATGCTTGCGCATCGTAATGACGATTAACCGGCAATGAAGTTACTCCCCTTTGCTGACGTAAAAAGTAATGCAAAATGTGTCAGCGGTCAACGTCTAATCTTCATCCGGCCAATGCCTGCTGCGCGCCGAGGCTGACGACAAACCCCTGCAGCAGCAGCCTGCTGAACGGCGTATCGTCCACCTGCCGTTGTTTTTGCTGGTATTCCGCCTGCTGCTCCGGGTTTAATTCGGCCAGCCAGTGCAGATAGCTGCGCATGGTCGCCGCGTCGAATTCCGGGTGGAACTGGGTGGTCAGCGCATTATCACCATAGCGCAGGATCTGGTAGTCATCCTGCGCCGAGCGGGCCAGCACGTCGGCGCCCGGCGGCGGCGTCAGCACGCTTTGTGAATGGATCAGGTTGGCTTTGAAACGCGGCGGCAGCATCATCAGCCGGCGGTCGCTCGCGCCGGCCGGCAGCAGTTCAATCTCCAGCGTACCGACTTCCATCCCCTGCGGGTGATAGCCCACCTCGCCGCCGAGCGCATGGGCCAGCAACTGATGGCCGTAGCACGCACCGAAGATCGGCAGGCGGAGCGCCATCGCCTGACGCAGCCATTCGGCCGCCTGTTCGCTCCACGGCAGCCGTTCGGTCACCATCGCCGGTGAGCCGGTGATCACCACGCCGCAATAGTCCGCCGGCGCCGCCGGTTGTTCTCCGGCGGGCAGGTGGACGACCTGCACGCGTTCGGCGGCCATGCCGCCTTGTTGCATAAACATCTGTTCGAAATTGCTGTGCGTCTGGCGGATGGCCTCAGGCGCATCGCCGGTTTGCATCAGTAACAGCGGCTTCATTGTCCTTCTCCATCTGCCGGGAAGACGACGCCGGTTTGCCGGCGGATTTCACTTAACAGGGCGGCGACGATACGCGAGTTTTCCAGGCCGGCATGTTCAACCTGATGACGCGTCACCAGATCGGCAAACACCTCGGCCTCATACTGCATGCTATTGCCGTGCTGCGGTTGGCTCAGATCCTGACGGCTGCCGCCGCGTGGCAGCAGCGTCACCCCCTGACACTCGGAAATCTTGTCGATCAGCAGCGCGCCGTCCTCACCCTGAATTTCGCTGGCGAGCGCCGAGTCGCTGACTTTGGAGTGGCCGATCGTCACGTCAAAATCGCCGTAATTGAGGCAGACGGTGCCATGGGCATCCACGCCGGTGTCCAGCAGGGTGGCGCTGGCGATCAGCGATTGCGGCGCGCCGAACAGGGCCACCGCGCTCGCCAGACAGTAATAACCGATGTCCATGATCGAACCGTTGGAGAACTGTGGGTTGAAGGTATTCGGGTTTTCTCCCGCCAGATAGCGTGGATAGCGGGATGAATACTGGCAGTAGTTGAAGAACGCTTTGCGCAGTTTGCCCACTTTAGGCAGCGTTTGCCGCAGGGTGATAAAGTTGGGCAGATGGGCGCTCTTGAAGGCTTCGAACAGCACCACCTGCTGCTCGCGCGCACAGGCCAGCAACAATTCCACTTCCTGCAGATTGGACGCCAGCGGTTTTTCGCAGATCACATGTTTGTGATGGCGCATAAACAGCAATGCTTGCTGGCAGTGCAGCGAGTTCGGGCTGGCGATATACACGGCGTCAATCACATCGGACTGCGCCAGCGCCGTCAGATCGTCAAACAGATGCTCGACCTGATAGGGGGCGCCGAAGCTTCTGGCCTGCTCCAGACGGCGGGAATAGACGGCGTTCAACCGCATTTTTCCGCTTTGATGGGCGGCATCGACAAAGCGTTCGCTGATCCAGTTGGTGCCGACGACGGCAAAACGAATCATAGATAACTCCGGTGGCAGGTACTGATAAATCAGAGTATCACGCCGCCGGCAGAAGGCGAGTTTTTGTTAAAAATACGTTAACTATCAGCGGTCGGCGTACAGCCCGCCGAACAGCGCCAGATGGGTGAGATACAGGCGGGTGTCAAACTCCAACTGGTGATAGTCGGGTTCCATATGGCAGCACAGCTGATAAAACGCCTTGTTGTGGTCTTTCTCTTTCAGGTGCGCCAGCTCATGCACGACGATCATGCGCAGGAAGGCTTCCGGTGCGGTCTTGAACACCGTCGCTACGCGGATTTCCGCCTTGGCCTTCAGCTTACCGCCCTGTACGCGCGAAATGGCGGTATGCAGACCCAGCGCGTGTTTCATCACGTGAATTTTGCCGTCATACGCTACCTTGCTGATCGGCTGGGCGTTGCGTAGATATTGGTTTTTGATCTCGGTGGTGAACTGGTACAGCGCCTTGTCGGTGGTGCAGCTGTGCACCTGCGGATAGCGCTGCAGCAGCACCTCACCCAGGCGCTGTTGCTGGATCAGCTGTTGTACCTGCGTCTGCAGATGGGCGGGGTAGCCTTGCAGATAAGTCAGTTCGGACATGACGCGATAATCTTCAGTAACTATTCAGCCGGTTATTGTATGCGGTTTTTTCGCACAAATCCGGCAAAGGGTGATGAATAGCAAAAAACATTTTACTGACGGCCGTTTTTAGGGGATAAACAGCGCAAATTTATCAGTCAGGAGGGGCAATGAGCCAACTCGATCTGGGAACACAGCAACTTGAGCTGGAGCGTTATCCCCAACAAGAAGGCGCCGCGCCGCTGCAGGCGTGGGAAGCGGCGGATGAATATCTGCTGCAACAGGTGGAAAATCAGGATGTTGCCGGACGCCCGGTGCTGATTTTCAACGACAGCTTCGGCACGCTGACCTGTGCGCTACACGCGCTGCGGCCGTACAGCATCAGCGATTCCTACATGAGCCAGCTGGCGACGCGCCACAATCTGGCGCTCAACGGGCTGGATGCGCAGCAGGTGACGCTGCTCGGCAGCCTGGACGCGCTGCCTGAAGCGCCGGCGCTGGTGCTGATTAAGATCCCGAAGGCGCTGGCGCTGCTGGAACAGCAGCTGCGTGCGCTGCGCAAAGTGGTCGGCCCGGATACCGTGATTATCGGCGGCGCCAAGGCGCGCGATATTCATACCTCGACGCTGCAGCTGTTTGAGCGGGTGCTGGGGCCGACCCGCACCAGCCTGGCGTGGAAAAAGGCGCGTCTGATTTACGGCCAGGTGGCAGACATCACGCCGCCGGCGGCGGCGGAAACCACCGACTGGCAGCTGGACGGCAGCGATATGCTGATCCATAACCATGCCAACGTGTTCTCCCGCAGCGGCCTGGATATCGGCGCACGTCTGTTCCTGGAAAACCTGCCGAGCGATTTGGATGGCGAGATTATCGACCTAGGCTGCGGCAACGGCGTAATCGGCCTGACGGCGCTGGTGCAGAACCCGCAGGCGCAGGTGACCTTTGTCGATGAATCCTATATGGCGGTGGCGTCGAGCGAACTGAACGTGCGCCATAACCTGCCGCAGGACATGGAGCGCTGTCGTTTTGTGGTCAACAATGCGCTGGCCGGAATGGACGGCGGCAGCGCGCAGGCGGTGCTGTGTAACCCGCCGTTCCACCAGCAGCATGCGATTACCGACCAGACCGCCTGGCAGATGTTCCTTGACGCCAAGCGCTGTCTGAAAGTAGGCGGAGAGCTGCTGATCGTCGGCAACCGTCATCTGGATTATTACCAGAAGCTGAAGCGTCTGTTCGGCAACTGCGTTACCGTGGCGTCCAACCAGAAGTTCCTGGTACTGAAATCGGTGAAAACCGGCGCACGGCGCTAAGGCTGAATCAGGGGCGCAGCACTGCGCCCCTTGAAGGTTACAGCGCCATCGCCAGCCGGGTGCCCTGTTCAATGGCCCGGCGCGCGTCCAGTTCAGCGGCCACGTCCGCGCCGCCAATCAGATGGACGCTTTTCCCCATAGCCAGCAGCGGCTGCTGCAGTTCGCGCCGCGGTTCCTGGCCGGCGCAAATCACGATGGTATCCACCGGCAGGCAGCTGGCCTGCTCCTCGCGCATGATATGCAACCCCTCGTCGTCAATCCTCTGATACTGCACGCCATTGAGCATTTTCACCCCGCGCATGCTCAGGCTGGCGCGGTGGATCCAGCCGGTGGTTTTACCCAGCCCTTCGCCCACTTTGCTGGTTTTACGCTGCAGCAGGAAAATCTGGCGCGGGGAGCGGGGGACGTCGGCGCCGTCCGGCGACAGGCCGCCGCGCTGGCGCAGCTGCGTATCGATGCCCCATTCATGAGTAAACGCCTGCGGATGCAGGCTGCTGGATTCGCCGTGCTGGCTCAGGTACTCGGCGGTGTCGAAACCGATGCCGCCGGCGCCGATGATCGCCACCCGCTGGCCGACGGGTTTTTTGTCGCGCAGGACGTCCAGATAGCTCAGCACTTTGGCATTATCGATGCCGGGGATCGCCGGCGTGCGCGGCACGATGCCGCAGGCCAGGATCACTTCGTCAAACTCACGCAGATCCTGCGCCTCAACCTGCTGCCCGAGCCGCAGCGTGACCTCGTGCAGCGCCAGCTGGCGCTGAAAATAGCGCAGGGTTTCATGAAACTCCTCTTTGCCGGGGATCTGTTTGGCGATGTTGAACTGGCCGCCGATGACCGGCGCGGCGTCAAACAGCGTCACCTGATGGCCGCGGCTGGCGGCGGTGACGGCGAACGCCAGACCGGCCGGACCGGCGCCGACCACCGCCAGACGTTTGGGATGCGCCGTCGTCGTCAGCGGCATTTCGCTCTCCCGGCAGGCGCGCGGGTTGACCAGGCAGGAGGCCAGCTTGCCTTCGAAGATCTGATCGAGGCAGGCCTGATTACAGCCGATACAGGTGTTGATCTCGTCGGCGCGTCCTTCGGCGGCCTTGCGGACGAACTCGGCGTCGGCCAGGAACGGCCGCGCCATCGACACCATATCGGCGCAGCCGTCCGCCAGCACCTGCTCTGCCACCGCCGGATCGTTAATGCGGTTGGTGGTGATCAGCGGAATACCGACCTTCCCCATTAATTTACGCGTCACCCAGCTGAAACCGGCGCGCGGCACCATGGTGGCGATGGTCGGGATCCGCGCCTCATGCCAGCCGATCCCGGTGTTGATGATCGTTGCGCCGGCCTGTTCGATCGCCTGCGCCAGCTGTTCGATCTCCTGCCAGTCGGAGCCGTCCTCCACCAGATCGAGCATCGACAGACGGTAGATCAGAATGAATTCGCGCCCCACCGCCTGGCGTACGGCACGCACGCTCTCCACGGCGAAGCGCATGCGGTTGGCGAAGCTGCCGCCCCATTGATCGTCACGCTGATTGGTGCGCGCGACCAGAAATTGGTTGATCAGATAGCCTTCGGATCCCATCACTTCCACGCCGTCATAGCCGGCCTGTTGCGCCAGAACGGCGCAGCGGGCAAAGTCGGCGATGGTCTGTTCGATCTCCTGCGCCGTGAGGGCGCTCGGCGCGAACGGGTTAATCGGCGCCTGCAGCGCGGAAGGCGCAACCGGCTGCGGCTGATAGCTGTAACGCCCGGCGTGCAGGATCTGCAGGGCTATTTTGCCGCCGGCCTGATGCACCGCCTCGGTGATGGGGCGGTGATGTGCCAGCTGCTGCGGTTGGCTCAGCGTTGAGCCGCCGCGGTACACCACGCCTTGGTCATTGGGCGCGATGCCGCCGGTAACGATCAGCGCGACGCCGGCCGCCGCGCGTTCGGCATAAAACGCCGCCATTCTGTGCGGCCCGTCGGGCATCTCTTCCAGACCGGTATGCATCGAGCCCATCAGCACCCGGTTCTTCAGGGTGGTGAAGCCAAGATCCAGCGGCGCCAGCAGGTGTGGGTATAGGTTCATTGCTCTCTCCATTGTTTATCCCCGAATCTTGGGCACGTTCGGTTGTTATTATTTTGTTTGATCGCAAGTGGTCGGATGAGATAAATCTAGCCGCTGTCTTGCCGCTTGGGAATCTGCATTGCGCTGAATGTGATAGCCGTCATGAATCTTGGATAGCGAACAGCGTATCGGTAAGCAGTTTTGCGTTATTTATCCCTAACCACCATGAACGCAGCCCCATGCCGGCTGTCGGAAGTCAAACCCGGCGCTCTGCCGGCTAGTGCGGGCTCTCTAGAATGCAGGCCAGCAGCAGCTCAAACGCGGCGGCCATCTGTTCTTCCGGCACGCAGGCAAAGCCCATCAGCAGGCCGCGACGGCGGCTCGGCAGCATGTAATAGCGCGACAGCGGGCGTACCAGCACGCCGCGGGCGGCGGCAGCGGCGGCAATCGCCACGTCGTCAGCGCTGTCCGGCAGGTTGAGAATCAGATGCAGGCCGGCGTTGTTATTGAATTCGCTCAGCGCCTGTTTGCCCAGGTGCTGTTCGATCAGCGCGGTGAGAAAGGCGCGCCGTCTGGCGTACAGCAGGCGCATACGGCGAATGTGCGCGGTGTAGTGGCCCTCCTGAATAAACTGCGCCAGTGCGGCCTGGATCAGCAGATGGCCGCCGCGGTACAGCTCGGCGTGCGCGGTTTTCAGCGCTGCCGTCAGCGGTTTCGGCAGCACCACATAACCCAGCCGCAGCGCCGGATACAGCGTTTTGCTGAAGGTGCCGATATAGATCACCGGCGCATCGGCCTCCAGCCCCTGCAGCGCGGGGATCGGCTGGCCGGAGAAGCGGAACTCGCTGTCATAGTCATCCTCGACGATCCAGCCGCCGGTGTGACGCGCCAGCGCCAGCAGACGCTGGCGACGCGCCAGACTCAGCACCGATCCCAGCGGATACTGATGCGACGGCGTGACGAACATCAGCCGCGGTGCGCCGCTGACCTGCTCCGGCGGCACCATGCCGGCTTCATCCACCGGCAGCGGCCGGATATCCAGGCTGTTCATGCGCAGGATATTGCGGATGCCCCAGTAGCCCGGCTCCTCAATCCACACCTCATCGCCCGGGTTGCACAGCATGCGGGTGACCAGATCGATCGCCTGGTGAATGCCTTCGGTGATCAGAATTTGTTCCGGCGAGCAGCGCACCGAGCGGGCGACGCGCAGGTAATCCACCAGCGCCTGCTGCAGCTCCGGGCTGCCGCCCTGATTGCTGTAGGTCAGCCGCTGCGGCGCGGGACGGCGGCTGATGCGCGCCTGAATCTTGCTGAACAGCTGATGCGGGAAAGCGTTGACGTCCGGCACGCCGGGGATAAATGCGCCCCACTGCTTGGGGCTGGCGCTGGCGTGCTGCAGCAGCGCGTTGCCACGCTGCGACAGTTCGACCGGGCGCTGTTCGCCGTCACTGCCGATCGGCGTGCTGGCAGCGGATAAACAGCTGTCCGGCACCGTTTCTGCGACGAATGTTCCACTTCCCTGACGGGAAAGCACATATCCTTCTGCGAGGAGTTGTTCGTAAACGGTTAAAACGGTGTTACGTGAGAGGCTAAGTTCCTGTGCCAGGTCGCGCGATGCCGGCAGTCGGCTGGAAGGCGGCAGACTGCCGTCCAGGATACTGGTTCGGATAGCGTTATACAGGCGTTTGTGCAGCTTATCATCGGGCTGTTCGCCGAGACGTTGCAGCAACAGGTCACCGCTGATCGAGCGCAATTGGATCCCTCAATTATTCGTAACTGGCACTCGATTATAGGGCCACATCCTGTGTAAATAAACGTCATTGTTTCAATAATGTGAACAAACAGTTGAACGGCTATTGACCGGAGAGCAACCATGAAAAACGCAGAACTGAACCAACGTCGTCAGCAAGCCACGCCACGCGGGGTGGGAGTTATGTGTGGTTTTTACGCAGAGCGGGCGGAAAACGCCACCCTGTGGGATGTGGAAGGCAATCAAGTTATCGATTTCGCGGCCGGCATCGCCGTGCTGAATACCGGTCACCGTCATCCGAAAGTGGTGGCGGCCATTGAACAACAGCTGCAGGCCTTTACCCATACCGCCTACCAGATTGTGCCGTATGAAAGCTATGTCACATTGGCGGAACGCATCAACCAGCGTGCGCCGATCGACGGGCCGTGTAAAACCGCCTTCTTCACTACCGGCGCCGAGGCGGTAGAGAACGCGGTGAAGATCGCCCGCGCCCATACCGGTCGTCCGGGCATTATCACCTTTGGCGGCGGCTTCCATGGCCGTACCTATATGACCATGGCGCTGACCGGCAAAGTGGCGCCGTACAAACTGGGCTTTGGCCCGTTCCCCGGCTCGGTGTTCCACGGCCAGTACCCGAACGCGTTGCACGGCGTCAGCACGCAGGATGCGATGAACAGCCTGGAGCGCATCTTCAAGGCGGATATCGACCCGAAACAGGTGGCGGCAATCGTGCTGGAACCGGTGCAGGGTGAAGGCGGTTTCAACGTCGCGCCGGCGGAATTTATGCAGGTGCTGCGCACGCTGTGCGATGAACACGGCATCCTGCTGGTGGCTGACGAAGTGCAGACCGGCTTCGCCCGCACCGGCAAGCTGTTCGCCATGGAACATTACGACATCAAACCAGACCTGATCACCATGGCGAAAAGTCTGGCGGGCGGCATGCCGCTGTCGGCGGTGACAGGGCGCGCTGATGTAATGGACGCGCCGGCGCCGGGCGGGCTGGGCGGCACTTACGCCGGCAACCCGCTGGCGGTGGCCGCAGCGCATGCGGTGATGGACGTGATTGACGAAGAGCAGCTGTGCCAGCGCGCGCAGCGTCTGGGCCATCATCTGGTGGAAGTGCTGCAACAGGCGCGGGCCACCTGCCCGGCCATCGCCGAGATCCGCGCGCAGGGATCAATGGTGGCGGTCGAGTTTAACGATCCTGCCAGCGGCCAGCCGTCGGCGGAATTTACCCGCCAGGTACAGCAAAAAGCCCTGCAGGAAGGCCTGCTGCTGCTGAGCTGCGGCGTACACGGCAACGTGATCCGCTTCCTGTACCCGCTGACCATTCCTGAAGAGCAATTCACCGAGGCGCTGGGCATTCTCTCCCGCGCGCTGGGCGAATAAGGAGCGCATGACGATGAAACTGAATAATCCCGAGCTGCTGCGTAGCCAGTGCCTGATCGACGGCGAGTGGTGCGCGGCGCAGAGCGGCAAGCGTGAAGCGGTGATCAACCCGGCGACCGGCGAGGAGCTGGCGTCGATCCCGCTGATCGGCAGCGCAGAGACCGAGCGGGCGATTGACGCCGCCCAGCGCGCCCAGCAGAGCTGGAAGCAGCAGACCGCCAAACAGCGTGCGGCGCTGATGCTGGCCTGGGCGGAGAAAATTATGGCGGCGCAGGAAGATCTGGCGCAGCTGATGACCGCCGAGCAGGGTAAATCGCTGGCGGAAGCGCGCGGCGAAGTGGCCTATGCGGCATCGTTTATCACCTGGTTCGCCGAAGAGGCCAAGCGGGTAGACGGCGCGGTATTGCAGGCGCCGCAGGCGACCCAGCGGCTGGTGGTGATCAAGCAGCCGATCGGCGTGTGCGCGGCCATTACCCCGTGGAATTTCCCGGCGGCAATGATTACCCGTAAGGCGGCGCCGGCGCTGGCGGCCGGCTGCAGCATGATCGTCAAACCGGCGGAGCAAACGCCGCTGACCGCGCTGGCGCTGGGCAAACTGGCGCAGGATGCCGGCATTCCGGCAGGCGTGCTGCAGATCGTCACCGGCGAGGCGGCGCAGGTCGGCAAGGTGCTGTGCGACAGTCCGGTAGTGCGCAAGCTGAGCTTCACCGGTTCGACCGAAGTGGGGCGGATTCTGATGGCGCAGTGCGCGCCGACGATTAAAAAGCTGTCGCTGGAGCTGGGCGGCAACGCGCCGGTGATCGTATTTGACGATGCCGATCTGGATGCGGCAGTGGCCGGCATCATGGCCTCCAAATTCCGCAACAGCGGCCAGACTTGCGTCTGTGCCAACCGCATCTACGTGCAGGCCGGTATTTACGATCGCCTGGCGGAAAAACTGGTGACGGCGGTCGAAGGGCTGCAGGTGGGCGACGGCGCGGCGGAAGGCACCACGCAGGGACCGCTGATCGATAAGGCGGCGGTGGAAAAAGTGCAGAGCCATATCGACGATGCGCTGATCAAGGGGGCGCAAATCGCCACCGGCGGCCAGCCGCATGCGCTGGGCCGCACCTACTTCCAGCCGACGGTGGTGACCGGCGTCACGCAGCAGATGCGTTTTGCCACCGAGGAAACCTTCGGCCCGGTGGCGCCGCTGTTCCGCTTTAAGGATGAGGAGGAGGCGGTCGCGATGGCCAACGATACCGAATTCGGTCTGGCGGCCTATGTCTTTACCCAGAACGCCGCGCGTCAGTGGCGGGTGCCGGAAGCGCTGGAATACGGCATGGTCGGCATCAACACCGGCCTGATCTCCAACGAAGTGGCGCCGTTCGGCGGTGTGAAACAGTCTGGGCTCGGACGCGAAGGATCGCGCTATGGGATTGAGGAATATCTGGAGCTGAAATACCTGTGTATCGACGTGAACGCTTAACCACCGGCGACTTAACCCTGCCCGGCGGCGCCGTTCGCCGGGTTGCAGAGGATGATTTATGCCTGCTGAAAACATCACATTCTCTTCGGCGCTTGCCGCCGGGGAGCGAGCATCTGCACCCGCCAAATCGCTGAGCTTCCTTGAAGGCGTGGCGATGATCGTCGGCACCAATATTGGTGCCGGCGTGCTGTCGATAGCCTATGCCTCCAGCAAGGCGGGGTTCCTGCCGCTGCTGTTCTGGCTGGTGCTGGTCGGCTGTCTGACGACTGTCACCATGCTGTACGTGGCCGAAGCCACGCTGCGCACCCGCGCGCATCTGCAGCTGAGTGGCCTGGCGAAGCGCTATGTCGGCGGCTTCGGTTCCTGGCTGATGTTCGCTTCGGTCTGCGTCAACAGCATCGGCGCGCTGACCGCCTATATGACCGGCAGCGGCAAGCTGCTGCAATCTTTACTGGGGATCTCGCCGGCGATCGGCAGCCTGCTGTTTTTCATCCCGGCCGCCGGGGTGCTGTATCTTGGCCTGAAGGCCATCGGCCGTGGGGAGAAATTTATCAGTATCGGCATGGTGGTGATGCTCAGCGTGCTGGTGATCGCCACGCTGCTGAAAGACACCACCCAGATGGGGCGCCTGCTGGAAGGGGACTGGCGCTTTATGGTGCCGGTATTCAACGTGGTGGTGTTCTGCTTCTCAGCACAGTACATCGTGCCGGAAATGGCGCGCGGCTTTGCCGATAAGCCGGAGCAACTGCCGAAGGCGATTATTGTCGGCATGGCGACCACTTTTGTGCTGCTGGCGGCGGTGCCGCTGTCGGTGATTGCGCTCAGCGGCCTGGATAATATCTCTGACGTGGCCACCATCTCCTGGGGGCAGGCGCTGGGGCAGTGGGCGTTCTTCTCTGCCAATATCTTTGCGCTGTGCGCCATGCTGACTTCCTATTGGGGTCTGGGCGGCAGCTTCCTGACCAATATTTTCGACAAATTCCGCCTGGGCAACGATGAACTGCCGCTGCGCCGCTTTGCTGTGCTGCTGGTGGTGGTGCTGCCGCCGTTCGTACTGGCTTACAGCGGTTTTGTGTCGTTCGTGAATGCGTTGTACTTCGCCGGCGTATTCAGCGGCGTGGTGCTGTCGGTGATGCCGATGCTGATCCTGCGCGGCGCCCGCAAGCACGGCGATATGATGCCGCGCTGGCAGTGTAACTGGATCACCCATCCGCTGCTGCAGGCCAGCATTGTGCTGCTGTATGCGGCCAGCGCGGTGTATGCCATTGCTTCGCTGCTGGGTTATTTGCCGGCGGGTTGGTAACAGACTCCCTCAAGTGGTGTGTTTTCTCTCTGGATTGAGAACGGCGGCGTCGTGGCCGCCGATTTTTTTATGACTTGTTTGCAGACAGCGCCAGCCAGGCCTGCAGCGACGGGCGCAGCCACTGCTGTTGGGCATAGCGTTGCAGCGTTTCCGGCAGCGGATCGCCCTGCATGGCGAGGCGGTTCAGCATCAACGCCAGATCGCTGTCGGCAATGCACCAATCGCCAAACAGATTTTCCTGCCCGTGCGCCAGCAAACCGCCGGCGACGGCGATCAGTTTTTCCGCCGCGGCCTGTCCGTCAGCCGACAGCGCCGGCCGTTTTTCACCGTTAAAAACTACTTCGGTCGGCCGTTCTGCACGCAGCGGCGCCAGATCGCTGCGCAGCCAGGCCTGAACTTCGCGCGCCTGAGCGCGCAGCCTGACGTCGGCCGGATACAGCGGCGGCTGCGGGAATAATTCTTCCAGATATTCATCAATGGCCGATGATTCGCACAGGGTAAAGCCGTTATGCGTCAGCGCCGGTATCCTTTGGATAGGTGAAATATCGGCATAGTCGGCATGCTGATGCTCGCCCCGGGCCAGATCGATCGGCTTGACGGAGAAGGGAATATTTTTCTCACGCAGCGCGATAAATACCGACATGGCGTAAGGGCTGAAAAAGTTGGCGTCGGTATACAGTACGGCGTTGGATTGGCTCATGGTGGGTCCTGTGATGTTGTGAGTCGGAACTGACATAAATGCCGAATAAACCATCATAAATCAACGACAAAAACTAATGAGCCATTAGTTGTATTTATATATATGTCATTGTTACAGCTCAGTATTTTAGGTTGCCTCACAGAATTGGTTAATTTCCCTCATTAATGATTTACCCCCAGCTAAAAGTGCGCTAGAAGTTACGGTAGGTTATTTTTTATTCTGTCATCTTCTTCCTTTGGGTTGTTGCTTATGTTGGATCGAATTCGCGCACACACGCCTCTTGGCCCCAATGAACTGATGTTCTGGTCGCTGCAGGGCAGCGAACAGCTCAGCCGGCCTTATGTTTTCCAGGTTGATCTACTGAGCCAGAACTTCCATATCGACCGGCGCTCGCTGCTTGGACAGACCGTCACGCTGGAAATCCCCACGCAAAATATGCTGACGCCCCGCTATCTGAACGGCAAGGTAACGGCGGCGGCGGTGCGCAGCGAGGAAATCAACGACACGCGCTATGCGGTGTATCAACTGAAGCTGGAGCCGGATATCTGGCCGATGCTGCGCGATCGAAATTTCCGTATTTTCCAGCAGCAGACGGTGCCGGACATCGTCAAAACCCTGCTGGCGGAACAGAACGTCGTCTGTGAGGATCAACTGACCGGCAGCTATCGTCAGTGGGAATACTGCGTGCAGTATCAGGAGAGCAGCTACAACTTTATCAGCCGGCTGATGGAGCTGGAGGGCATCTACTACTTCTGGCGTCATGAGATGGGCAAACAGACGCTGGTGCTGATGGATGCGCCCCAGCAGCATAAGCCGTTTGAAGGCTACGAAAGTATTCCCTACCACGTTACGCCTTCCGGCGGCAGCACCCGCGAAGAGGGCGTCAGCCGCTGGGCGGTCAACGATGTCGTCACGCCGGGGATTTACAGCATTGACGACTACGACTTCCGCAAGCCGAACGCCTGGCTGTTTCAGGCGCGGCAGAACCCCGCTTCGCCGCAGCCGGGGCAGATTGACGTCTATGACTGGCCGGGGCGGTTTGTCGATCATCAGCACGGCGAGTTTTACGCGCGCGTTCGCCAGGAGGCCTGGCAGGCGGAGCACCAGAAAATCAGCGGCACGGCGACGGCATTGGGCATTGCGCCCGGACACACCTTTACCCTGCACAATGCGCCTTACGCCGGTGACAACGGCCAGTATCTGGTGACACAGGCTGAATATCACCTGCGTGAGAACCGTTACGCCAGCGGCGGAGAGAGCAGCGAGCACCGTATCGACTTCAACGTAATGCCGGCGGATGTGCCTTTCCGGCCGGAACAGCTGGCCGAGTGGCCGAAGACCTGCGGGCCGCAGACCGCCAAGGTGGTGGGGCCGAAAGGGGAGTCGATCTGGACTGATAAATATGGCCGCATCAAAGTGAAATTCCACTGGGATCGGCTGGCGGCGGGCGACGACACCAGTTCCTGCTGGGTGCGCGTGTCCAGCGCCTGGGCCGGGCAAGGCTTCGGCGGCGTGCAGATCCCGCGGGTTAACGACGAGGTGGTGATCGACTTCATCAACGGCGATCCCGATCGGCCGATCGTCATCGGCCGCGTGTATAACGAAGCCAGCATGCCGCCGTGGGCGCTGCCGGCCGCCGCTACCCAAATGGGCTTTATGAGCCGCTCCAAAGACGGCACGCCGGACAACGCCAACGCACTGCGTTTTGAAGACAAGGCCGGTTCGGAACAGGTGTGGATCCAGGCCGAACGCAATATGGATACCAACGTTAAAAACGATGAAAGCCACTCCATCGGCAGCAACCGTACCAAAACCGTCGGCGCCGATGAAACCAGCCATATCAAGCAAAACCGCACCAAAAATGTTGACGGTAATGAGACGGTCGCCATCGGCCAGAACCGCACCAAAACCATCAGCGGTAATGAGACCACCACCGTGAAGCAGAACCGCACTGAAACGGTGGAGGGCAGCGAAACCCTGACGGTGCAGCAGAGCCGTAATGAGACCATCACCGGCGATCACTCGGCCACGGTGAAAAGCAACCATACCTCGACGGTGGACGGCAACCAGGTGATGACGGTCAATCAGGATCGCACCCGCACCGTAAACGGCAATGAGAAGGTCAGCGTGGTGAAGAACCGCAACGTGGATGTACAGGGCCACCAGACGCTGGGGATTACCGGTAACCGTACGGCCTCGATCAGCGGTAATGAGAACAAGACTATCACCAAGATGCAGGATGTCAGTATCGGCGAGGGCCGCAAGATCGTGATCGCCGGCGGTGATACGCGTTATACCGACGGTGCGGTAAGCGACAGCGCGTCGCAAAGTTTCAATATCAGCGTGGGTGACTCTGCCGGCATCTCGATTTCGCCCGGCAACATTGAGATTGTCGCCGGCGGCGCCAGCATCACCATCAACGGGAGCGGTGTTATGGTCAACGGCACCAAAATAGAACTCAATGCCTGAGCAGATATCCATGATGCAGAGTCACGCAAGAAACCCCACCGAGCAACTGATGGCCCAGTTGGAAGTGCAGTGGCTGGAGGCCAGTGAGGATCCGGCCGCGCGGCTATTTATCTGGCGGGTCAAGGCCAATGCCGAAAGTATTGTGCATGCATTTATCGCGCTGCAGCAGCAGCCGCCGAGCGACTACAGCGCGCCGGATCTGTTTATCGGCTTTATGGCGCCGTTCGACACCGGTTACGGCTACAGCCGGGCGCTGGCGGATGAGCTGATAGAGCGTTACGAGGCCAGCGAAGACGCGCAGGGCTGGGAGTTTGAGTCCCGTTTGCCGTGCTTTAGCGCCGTGCAGTGGCAAACCCTGCTCGGCGATTTTGCCGGCCATCATCGCGAACAGTTGCGCTATGTGGTGGCGGTGATGACGCCGGAGCATATCAGCGATGAGGCGGCGTTGCAGCGCTGGCTGCAGCAAAACGTCGAGCGCATTGGCACCGGCGTGCGCGTGATGTTGATCGATACGCTGGAGCAGCCGACCTGGCAGGCGCTGCAGCAGGCATTTCCCCAGCGTGTGCGGCTGATAACGCCGGATATCGACGGTATGGCGCTGATGCAGCAAACCGCCAGCCAACTCAGCGATCGTGACGGCGACCGCCTGCGCTGCCGTCAGTTGATGACCGATGCGGTATTGCTGCTTGAACACGGCACGGCGCAGCAGGTTGAGGCGCGTGCCGGCATGGCGCTGGCGATTGCGCGTAAAAAAGGCTGGCTGGAGCAGCAGGTGGTGATGCACAACATCGTCGGCGGCGGCTGGGTAAAGGGCAATGCCGCCGCTAAAGCGGTGGAGGCGTACCGTCAGGCGCAGCAGGTGGCGCAGGGCATCGGCGATCCGCCGCTGCGCGCCACGCTGCAGATGCAGAGCGCCTTCGGCGAAGGCGGCGCCTGGTTCAGCGCCGGCGAATATCAGAAGGCGGCCGGCGCCTATCGGTTGGCCGCAGGGCTGGCGCAAATGGCGGGCAACCGCATGTTGGCTATCGAAGGAATGCGGATGGCGGGGCGCTGCCTGGTGCTGGGCGGCGAGGAGAGCCAGGCGATGGCGGACTATGCGCAGGCGATCCACGCCGCGCGGCCGCTGTCCGCCGAGGAGCGTGCGCAAACCACTTTGCCGCTGGCGCTGCAGGATTTACTGCATATTCAGGATGATAAACGCGCTAAGGCGCTGGAGCACTGTGCAGAAGAGTATCAGCAGCGCAAGCAGCAGCTGATTTTACGCGCGGAAGGCGAGGTGGCGCAGCAGGGGGCGACGCCACAGTCGGTGCTGCTGGCGGAAAGTCGCCTGCAACAGGCGCTGGAGCAGAGTTTCCAGCAGGCGCGCAATCAGCGTGAGCTGCTGATCCTTGAAAGCTACCCCGGTTTTCGTCAGGCGATCGCCATCGGTCGCCAGTATCTGCATCCGCACTGGAACGGCCTGCCGGAGATCGCCCATCCGTTTGATGCGCCGACCGGCGAATGGTCACAAATGCCGCAAAGCATGGCGCTGCCGTCGGAAGATGCCGCCGGTGAGTTTACTCAGCAACACGAAAGCAAGGACAAAGCATGAGGAAGGTGGTGATTATTGTGGCGATCACGCTGTTGGTGATCGGATTTATCAGCCTGTCGAACAGTGAGCTGGCCAGCGAGGCGCGCAATTTCCTGCGTGCCTTGCTGCGGGCGCTGTTCTAACGTCGGAACCAGGGAGGGTATAACCGATGCATTCCAGTTCACACTTTGACCCCCAGCTGGGGATCGATATCCATACCTATCCGTTCGGGCCGCTGCCGACGCCGCATATCGGCCTGGTGTTCGACGTCTTTGACTATATTCCGATTATCGGCACCACGGTGAACGTCAACGGCATCAAGCGCGCCAGCGCCGGTACCGGCGGCATGGCGGTGCATATCCCGATCGGCGGCCCGTGGCTGCCGCCGCTGCGCGTACCGGGCGGCCCGCAGTTGAATGACGACGAGTTGTTTATGGGCAGCCGCACGGTGCGGGTGGACGGCGAGCCTTTCGCACGGATGACCATGCCGGTGCTGAGCTGCAACATGCTCGGTATGATGCCACCGTTCCGTCCGAAGCGCGCCGCCGAGCCCAAACCGCTGTCGCTGACGATGCCGCTGACCCTCAACCTGGCGATCCCCAGCCGGGTGACAGTCGGCGGGCCGTCTACCATCAACGTGACGGCAATGCTGATGCGCGCCGGCCTGTTCGGCCTCGGCAAAGGGCTGAAAAAACTCAAAAAAAGCGCCGGTTACGGCAAGTTTATGAAGAAGTTTCAGGCGCTGCGCCAGAAGCTGTTTAAAAACATGGACCCCGGCTTTCTCAAGTGCAAGGTGCTGCGGGCCGAGCCGGTGGATATCCGCGACGGTAGCGTGGCGTTGGAGCATCAGGACTTCCTGCTGCCGGGGCGGATGCCGCTCTCCTGGGTGCGCAGCTATTCGTCGGCGGATATCGATGAGGCCGGTTATTGCGGCTACGGCTGGGCGACGCCGGCGGATATCAGCCTGACGCGCGATGCCGACGGGCTGATGCTGCTGATCCGACCGGCGGGCATGACCGCCTTTGGTGACCTGCCGACGTTACCGGGGCGCGAGCACGCGGCGGTGGGCCTGCCGGATGGCGGGCGGCTGTGGTGGCAGCAGGAGGAACGGCAGCGACGCTGGATCTACGAAGACAACGACGGCGTGCAGCATCATTTTGACGACGACGACGGTGACGCGATGCCGCTGGCGGCGCTGGGCGACCGCAACGGCAACCGCTGGCAGTTTGTGCGCCGGCAGGGGCAGCTGACTCGGCTGGCGGAGTACGCCGGCGCGGCGACGACCGGGCGCGAGGTGCATGTTACCGTCGAGCGCGGGCGCATCATCGCCATGCGCCTGTATGAGGCGGCCAACGACGCCTACTCGCCGCTGACCCGCTATGAGTATGATGGCGAGGGGCAGTTGGCGGCGCAGATTGATGCGCTGGGGGCGGCGCGGCGTTTCGGCTATCAGCGCCGGCACATGACGCAGCACCAGGACCGCAACGGCCAGCGCTTCTATTATGACTACGATGCCGACTGGCGGGTGGTGCACGCCTGGGGCGACGGCGGGCTGTATGATTATCGCTTTGTCTATCACGATGTGCTCAATGAAGTGGCGGTCACCGACTCGCTCGGCCATACCTCGTATATCCGCTTCGACAGCGGCGGGTTACCGATTAGCGAGATCGACCCACTGGGTGGTAACACGGTGTTTACCTATGACGATCTGGGCCGGCCGCTGAGCGTGACGCAGGCGGACGGGCGACGCTATCAGTGGGAGTACGACCCGCAGGGGCAGATCGCGGCGGAGATCGGGCCGGACGGCAGCCGGTTGAGCCTGGAGTATAACGCACTGGCGCAGCCGGAGACGCTGGTCGACGAGAACGGCGCGCAGTGGCAGATGACGTACGATGCGCGGGGCAACCTGCTGTCGCAGAGCGATCCGACCGGTGTGACCCGGCGTTATCGCTATGATGCGACGGGGCAGCCGGAGGAATATCTGGGGGCCGACGGCGAACGGCAGACGCTGGAGTATGATCGCTACGGCTTCCCGCAGCGGGTGACGAGTAATCAGAGCGGGACGTTGCAGCTGCGCTTTGACGTGCGCGGCAACCTGCGGCTGAAAACCGATGCGCTGGGGCAGCAGACCCGCTATGAGTATGATGCGAAGGATCGGCTGACGGCGCAGCTGTCCGCATCGGACGCACAGGTGGCGATCGACTACGATCGCGAAGATCAGCCGGTATGCTACCGGGATGAGGCGGGTCGTGAGACGCGGCTGCGCTATAACGGCACCGGAATGGTGACGGAGTGTCAGACGGCGGACGGCGAGCGGGTGGCGTACCAGTATGATACCGAGGACCAGCTGACGGCGGTGGTGAACCCGCTGGGGCAGGCGTGGCAGCTGCAGCGTGACGCACTGGGGCGGGTGACGGAGGAGCGTGACTACTGGGGGCAGGCGACCGGCTACCGCTGGGATGCGGTCGGCAGCCTGTTACAGCGCACCGATGCGCTGGGGGGCACGCTGACGTACGCGTACGACCGGGCGGGACGGCTGCAGGAAAAACGCAGCGGCGACACGCTGCTTACGCGCTACCGCTATGCTGCCGACGGGCAGCTGACGCAGTGCGAGAACCGCTGGCGGCAGCTGGCATGGCGCTACGACGCGGCGGGCCGGCTGCTGGCGGAGTCGCAGGACGGCTTTACGCTGCGGCACCACTACAATGACGCCGGGCAGCGTATTCTGCGTGAGAGCGACGGCGGACACCGGGTGGCGTTCAGCTGGAGCACGACGGGGCAGCTGGCGGCGATAGGGCTGAATGACGATGCGCCGGTGGCGCTGGGCTATGACGCGGCGGGCCGGCTGTGCCGGGAGCAGCTCGGGGCAGGGCTGGTGCGCGAGCTGACGTATGACGGCGAGGGGCGGCTAACCGCCCAACGCACGCTGCAGGATGAACTGCCGCTGTTCTCGACCGGCTATCGTTACGACCTGCAGGGCAACATGACGTCGCGGGAGGACAGTGGCTGGGGCGTAGACCGCTACCAGTATGACGCGGTGGGACGGCTGCTGGCGCACGTTGACCCGGCGGAGCGGGTGCGGCGGTTTATGCATGACGCGGCGGGCAACCGGCTGGCGCTGACGGTGCGGGCGGTGAACGAGACGGCGGAAGGGTGGTTCCGCGAGGGCTGGCACAATGATACGCGCTACGTGTTTGACCGTGCGGGCAACCTGCGGCAGCGGCGCTATACTGACGGCAGCCGGCAGGACTTTGTCTGGGATGAGAGCCAGCAATTGGTGGCGGTGCATCAGGGCGAGTCGGTCACGCACTATGCCTACGACGGGCTGGGTCGGCGGATTGGCAAACAGACGGCGACGGAGAGCCGCTGGTTCTACTGGCAGGGCGATGCACTGCTGGCAGAGGTGGCGGAGCCGGGCGGCGAACCGCTGCATCCATTGGCGCTGTACGACGTGGCCGGCCGGCTGCAGCGAGAGAAGCGGCAGGCGGCGCTCTTTAACAATCTGCGGGAATACGTTTACTACCCCGGCAGCTTCCGGCCGTTCGCGCTGCTGACGCAGCAGGACGGGGTACGCAGCAGTTACCACTACCACTGCGATCCGAACGGCGCGCCGGTGCGGCTGACCGACGTACAGGGCGAGCTGGTGTGGTCGGAACAATGCGGGGTTTGGGGTGAGCCGGGGGTGGTGCATGCAGACCGGGTGGCCAACCCGTTGCGCTTCCAGGGGCAGTACTTTGATGTGGAAACGGGGCTGCACTATAACCGCTACCGCTACTACGATCCGCAGACCGGGAGTTATATCAGTCAGGATCCGATTGGGCTGGCGGGTGGGTTAAACCTATATGCTTATGCTCCAAATCCCCTCACATGGATCGATCCATTAGGTCTTGCTAGATGTGAGGCTGGAGTTGCTTCAGGCAAAGGCAGCAACATAAATGGAAAATGGTTAAAGGGCTCTCATGGCAATGCAGGTTTATTCCCATCCTCTGTTGCTGATAAATTACGAGGGCGTCAATTTAAATCTTTTGACGATTTCAGAGAGAGTTTCTGGAAAGAAGTAGCTAATGATACTCATCTTTCTCGACAATTTAGCCCTTCTAATATTTCCAGAATGAAAGGCGGTAAAGCTCCAATAGCACATAATTCTCAGTGGAATGGGAAAAATAGATCTTATGTTCTTCATCACAGAACGCCGATCCAACATGGTGGTGGTGTTTATGATGTTGATAATATATTAATTGTTACTCCAAGATATCATCTTGATATACTAGATCGCACTTACCATTTTTGAGTATTCATATGAAAAGACAAGAGCTTATAGAGTTAATTGAAAAAATTCAGCGTAGCGAAGGCACTGAAGAAGAAGCTGATGATGATATTGACTTACTTTGTAGAAGTGTTGCAGATCCTCAGGCAGTTAATTATATATTTCAAGAGGATCTTAGTGCTGAAGAAATAGCTGATAGGATAATGAATTACAAACCTATCCAGTTATAGACGCAATCCGGGAAGATATTTTTATCTTCCCGGATTTTTATTATTTAACTCTCGTTAAGTACACTAAATACCCCGTCTTTAATTCCCTTAACCACCTGTTTAGCCTGATAAAGCTGCTCGCGCAGCGCCTGCGTCTCGTTATTATCCGCCATCAGCACAATGCACCCCTGTGAAACCTTCACGGTCACGCCGCGCCCGGTCTCAAGGCCCGCCTCTTTCAGCCAGTCGCCTTTAAGGTGCAGACTGGGGTGCTGTGGTCATGTAGGTTTTGCTGTTGTAGTGACGGGCGCTGACGTAGCCGACTTTGTAGTGGTGACGGATTTTGGATATGATATTTTGTGTCTAATATGCTGATTATAAGGCAAAATAAGTCTTGTGCAGATAGCTTGATTTATCAGGGTATGGCGGTAGTGTGTGAACTACGATGCGGTGGTTTCTGGAATGTACGAACAAAATCGATAGTACGATCCACCGATTAGGTAGATTCGCTGTCCTGACCCGATTGGGTTAGAAGGTGGGATAAACCTCTATGCCTATGCGCCGAATCCGCTGGGTTGGATCGACCCTCTTGGTCTAAGTTGTTCTCCTACATTTAACCCTCAAAAGAAATTTAAATATAAAGAGGGATAGATGTCAGTTATGAAGCATATTTTAAGTGGGCATGCTAAAGATGCACTCCAGGAAAGTACAAGTAAATTCTTAACAAATAGTCCAAATAAAATAACTAAATATATCAATGAGGCTTTAGAAAAAGGGACTTTATCTTCTAATGGTAAAGAGTTGATTTATAAATTTTCCAGAGATATAGGAACAAACCTTGATGGCAAGACAACAAAAACAATAAAACTATTTATTGACTCAAAAGGTTGGGTAAGAACAGCATTTCCTTTATGAATGAAATAAAATTAGAGGCGAAACTATGAAAAAAAACACATTAGATGCGTTAACTGAATCAATATCTAACAGTGGAAAAATAATCATCAACAATATTCTGATGGAAGAGAGAAAAGAAATTAGATTAAATCTTGTTTATATTACCTATGATTTCTCATCTAGGTGTGTATTAATAGAATATTATGCTGAGGATAATGAGTATCCAGATGTAGAGATGAAATTTGATGATTTAATTGACTTTGTTAAAAAATAACACTGTGAACCGGAGTCGCTATGTTAATTACTCCGTATTTTTACAAGTTTTATTTTTATTAAACTAGAATCAGCAGTTAGGTAATAAGTTTATTATTTTCAACAGTAATGGTAATACCCTAGCAGCTTCCGCCCGTCTGCACTGCTGACGCAGCAGGACGGGGTACGCAGCAGCTACCACTACCACTGCGACCCGAACGGCGCACCGGTGCGGCTGACTGATGTGTAGAGCGGGCTGGTGTGGTCGGAGCAATGCGGGGTCTGGGGTGAGCCGGGGGTGGTGCATGCAGACCGGGTGGCCAACCCGTTGCGCTTCCAGGGACAGTATGTTGATGCGGAAACGGGGCTGCACTATAACCGTTACCGTTACTACGATCCGCAAACCGGGAGCTATATCAGTCAGGACCCGATAGGGCTGTTGGGCGGGCTGAACCTTTATCAGTATGCGCAGAATCCGCTCATTTGGATAGACCCATTGGGCCTAGATGTCATTCGATTAAGGCACTATACAAGTAATCAAGGGTTTACTGGTATAAAAAACAGCATGATAATCAAGGCTGGGGATCAGAATGCTGTTTTTGCTACAAGAGCCAAAGGTAAGCCTTTAAGCATGGCTGATGCAGCAGAAAAATTTAAAATAAAACAAAATCACGCAAGGAATTATATAGACTTCGATATAGATGAAAGTCGTGTAGAATTCAGGAAAAATAATTTAGGTGTCGAGGAATATAAAATTAAAGGTGATATTGAGTTAGACAAAAAGACCACTAAGTTTAATAAGAGGTGCTGATATTATGAAGAAAAATATACAAAATATAGATGAATTAAAAGAGATCTTGACCTCTATGGAGGAGATTGTTGTTGTAATAGATAAAATCGGGTCTGGATTTGTTGATGAAAATAGAACAGCATCAGCCCTGCTGCTTTTTTTTAATCAATGCAATGTCTTAGATAAATTATCTAAAACCAGAAAATATCTATATCATGAATTAGAGTCAAAAATATCTTCTGAGGAATTTGATGAATGGATAGAAAACGGCTCACCTTTATGGAGACCTCCTTACGATAAAAGTGAGGAGGAGATATTAGAGATGCTAAAAAATAACAAATATTAACCTAATGATGTATGCTGTAATTTTATTTCATTGAGTGATTGACGCAGCAGGAGGGGGTACGCAGCAGCTACCACTAGCACTGTGACCCGAACGGCGCGCCGGTGCGGCTGACCGACGTGCAGGGCGGGCTGGTGTGGTCGGAGCAATGCGGGGTCTGGGGCGAGCCGGGGGTGGTGCATGCAGAGCAGGTGGCCAACCCGCTGCGCTTCCAGGGGCAGTACTTTGATGCGGAAACGGAGCTGCACTATAACCGTTACCGCTACTACGATCCGCAGATCGGGAGCTATATCAGCCAGGATCCGATTGGGTTAGCGGGTGGGATAAACCTCTATGCCTATGCGCCGAATCCGCTGGGTTGGATCGACCCTCTTGGTCTAAGTTGTTCTCCTACATTTAACCCTCAAAAGAAATTTAAATATAAAGAGGGAGAGATGTCAGTTATGAAGCATATTTTAAGTGGGCATGCTAAAGATGCACTCCAGGAAAGTACAAGTAAATTCTTAACAAATAGTCCAAAGAAAATAACTAAATATATCAATGAGGCTTTAGAAAAAGGGACTTTATCTTCTAATGGTAAAGAGCTGATTTATAAATTTTCCAGAGATATAGGAACAAACCTTGATGGCAAGACAACAAAAACAATAAAATTATTTATTGACTCAAAAGGTTGGGTAAGAACAGCATTTCCTTTATGAATGAAATAAAATTAGAGGCGAAACTATGAAAAAACACACATTAGATGCGTTAACTGAATCAATATCTAACAGTGAAAAAATAAAAAAAATAATCATCAACAATATTCTGATGGAAGAGAGTAAAGAAATTAGATTAAATCTTGTTTACATTACTTATGATTTTTCATCTAGGTGTGTATTAATAGAATATTATGCTGAGGATAATGAGTATCCGGATGTAGAGATGAAATTTGATGATTTAATTGACTTTGTTAAAAAATAACACTGTGAACCGGAGTCGCTATATTAATTAATCCGTATTTTTACAAGTTTTCTTTTTATTAAAATAGAATCAGCAGTTAGGTAATAAGTTTATTAGTTTCAACAGTAATGTAATACCCTAGCAGCTTCCGCCCGTCTGCACTGCTGACGCAGCAGGAGGGGGTACGCAGCAGCTACCACTACCACTGTGACCCGAACGGTGCGCCGGTGCGGCTGACCGATGTGCAGGGCGGGCTGGTGTGGTCGGAACAATGCGGGGTCTGGGGTGAGCCGGGGGTGGTGCATGCAGACCGGGTGGCCAACCCGTTGCGCTTCCAGGGGCAGTACTTTGATGTGGAAACGGGGCTGCACTATAACCGCTACCGCTACTACGATCCGCAGACCGGGAGCTATATCAGTCAGGATCCGATTGGTTGTTGGGGAGTGAGCTTGTGGAAGACCCATTAATGTGGTTCTGCTTACCGGGCTTAACCGCTAAAAATACTATCGCCGTTTTATCGCCGCTGTAATGTAAGCAACAAAAAAGCCACCGTGAAAGGTGGCTTAATCGTATGATTCTAAATATAAATTCTGGTGGCCCCTGTTGGGTTTGAACCAACGACCAAGCGATTATGAGTCGCCTGCTCTAACCACTGAGCTAAGGGGCCATGCGGCAAGGATTATACGGTAGGGGATAGCGCAGGTCTACAGGCAGAATGTTGTGTGGTGCTTTTATACACAGCTGTAGCCTGTTGTAATTGCTGACGGATTTTGCGATAACCAACGCTATGACTTGCTAAGGACCGTCGACATTATGGAACTTCTGGCGCCCCATCTGCGGGTGGTGTTTTGTGGCATCAATCCCGGCCTTTCTTCCGCCCACCGCGGCTATCCGTTTGCCAATGCCAGCAACCGTTTCTGGAAGGTGATTCATCTGGCGGGGTTTACCGCCCGCCAGCTGGCGCCGGAGGAGTGGCAGCAGCTGCAGGAATACGGCTGCGGCATTACGGCGCTGGTTGCGCGTCCGACGGTGGCGGCCAGCGAGTTGGCGCGTGAGGAACTGCGCCATGGCGGTGAGGCGTTAAGCGATAAAATTCTGCGCTGTCAGCCGCGCGCACTGGCGATTCTCGGCAAACAGGCGTTCAGCGATGCCTTCGGCATCCGCAAGGTGAGCTGGGGGCGACAGGCGCTGATGATTGGCGATACCGAGGTGTGGGTGCTGCCTAATCCCAGCGGGCTTAACCGTGCGACGCTGGAGTCGCTGACGGACAGCTATCGTCAGCTGGCGTCGGCGTTGGAAAACAGATAATAAAAAACCCCGGCATGCCGGGGTTTTTTTATTTACATGGACAGATTAGTCGTCCAGGAAGCTGCGCAGCACTTCAGAGCGGCTCGGATGGCGCAGCTTACGCAGCGCCTTCGCTTCGATCTGACGGATACGTTCGCGGGTAACGTCGAACTGTTTACCCACTTCTTCCAGCGTGTGGTCGGTGTTCATATCGATACCGAAACGCATACGCAGTACTTTCGCCTCACGCGCGGTCAGGCCGGCCAGCACGTCGTGCGTTGCGGAGCGCAGGCTTTCCGAGGTGGCGGAATCCAGCGGCAGCTCGAGGGTGGTATCCTCGATGAAATCGCCCAGATGTGAATCTTCATCATCACCGATCGGCGTTTCCATGGAGATCGGCTCTTTGGCGATCTTCAGCACTTTGCGGATCTTGTCTTCCGGCATCAGCATGCGTTCAGCCAGCTCTTCCGGCGTCGGCTCGCGGCCCATTTCCTGCAGCATCTGGCGCGAAATACGGTTGAGCTTGTTGATGGTCTCAATCATATGCACCGGAATACGGATGGTGCGCGCCTGGTCGGCGATGGAGCGGGTAATTGCCTGACGGATCCACCAGGTGGCGTAGGTCGAGAACTTATAGCCGCGGCGGTATTCGAACTTGTCTACCGCTTTCATCAGGCCGATGTTGCCTTCCTGAATCAGATCGAGGAACTGCAGACCGCGGTTGGTGTATTTCTTGGCGATAGAAATAACCAGACGCAGGTTGGCCTCAACCATCTCTTTCTTGGCGCGGCGGGCCTTGGCTTCGCCGATGGACATGCGACGGTTGATATCCTTGACCTGCTCGATGGTCAGACCGGTTTCTTCTTCGATCTGGCGCAGTTTCTGCAGGCTGCGCTGCACGTCTTCGGCGACGTCTTTCAGCTTTTCCGACCATGGCTTGGCCATCGCCAGCGCGGCTTCAAACCAGGAATCGCTGGTTTCGTTGCCGGCAAACAGCGTGACGAAGTTTTTCTTCGGCATTTTGCACTGCTCAACACACATCTTCATGATGATGCGTTCCTGGGTGCGTACACGGTCCATCATGGTGCGCATGCTGTTGACCAGGAAGTCGAACTGCTTAGGCACCAGGCGGAACTGTTTGAAGACTTCAGACAGCTTCAGAATCTCTTCTGCAGACTTGGCATGGCTGCGGCCGTTGGCCTTGATCACCTGACGCGTTGCTTCGTACTGCTCGCGCAGTTCGGAGAACTTCTGACGGGCGACTTCCGGATCGATGCTGTTATCGTCTTCGGAATCGTCGTCGTCGTCATCATCGTCGTCGTCATCGTCCTGCTCTTCGGTCGACAGCTCAGAACCGATATGGGTGGCGGTCGGCGCAAGGTCCTCTTCCGCGTTCGGATCGACGAAGCCGGTGATCAGATCGGACAGGCGAGATTCGCCCGCTTCAACGCGATCGTACTGTTCGAGCAGATAGGTGATGGCCTCCGGGTATTCGGCCACCGAGCACTGTACCTGGTTAATACCGTCTTCGATGCGCTTGGCGATGTCGATTTCGCCTTCGCGCGTCAGCAGTTCAACGGTACCCATTTCACGCATGTACATACGTACCGGGTCAGTGGTGCGGCCAATCTCGGACTCAACGCTGGAGAGCACCTGAGCAGCCGCTTCTTCAGCATCCTCATCGGTGTTGTTTGAGTTTTCAGCAAGCAACAGGTCATCGGCGTCCGGCGCTTCTTCCATCACCTGGATGCCCATGTCGTTAATCATCTGGATGATGTCTTCGATCTGATCGGAGTCGACGATATCTTCCGGCAGATGGTCATTGACCTCAGCATAGGTCAGATAGCCTTGCTCCTTACCACGGGTGACAAGTAGCTTAAGCTGTGACTGCGGGTTTTGCTCCATAAGACGGTATCCACACTTCAGAGTATTTGGGTTGGTGTCGGTCGGCGAAACCGCCAACAATAGCATTTGGGGCGTTTTTGTTATTGCCGCGGCCCACTATGGCAGCATATTGCAGGGCTTTGCCCTCGCTTTTAGCGGCACTTAAGCCGTTTGGTATTCAGTTTTTCTTCGCTAACGCCAACTGTAATGACCACAGTTCCTGACGCTCTGCTGTATTCAGGCCGTGGGTTCTGTCACGGGCAATCAGCTCTTCCTGCCGCTGTTCCAGCACTGAGTCGTAAAGATTCGTTAGCGTGTCAATAAAATGTTGTTCAACCATATCCTCAACGATCATATGGTTCCATGTGGCCAGAGTTTCAAGCTGCTGGCTGAATTTGTTGTCGCGATACAGCTCCAGAAGCTGCCCGGTGGTCAATCCCGGCTGCGACAAGCAGGTTTGCACCAGTTCGACAAACAGCGGCAGGCCCGCCTGCTTGGTCTGCTCCAGCCCGTCCAGCGACGGCACCAGCGCGGCGAGCTGCGGATTTTGCACCAATAACCCTATCAGTATACGCATGGTTGTGCGTTTTAGCTGGGGCGCCTGATAAGTATTGGCGTTTTCAGCCTGTTTGGGCATCAATTTGTCGAGCTGGCTGTCATCCAGCAGCCCCAGCTTGTTGCCAAGCTGCTGGCGCAGATAAAGACGCAGCGTTTCGCCGGGAACCTGGCTAATCAGCGGCAGCGCCAGCGCGCTCAGCTTGGCGCGCCCGTCCGGGCTGCTCAGGTCAACCTGCGGCAGCAGAGTTTCGAACAGGAAAGTGGAAAGCGGCTGCGCCTGCTCCATCCGTTGTTCGAAAGCTGCCTTGCCCTCCTGACGCACCAGCGTATCCGGGTCTTCGCCGTCAGGTAAAAACATAAAGCGCAGCTGGCGCCCGTCATTCAGATAGGGCAGCGCGGTTTCCAGCGCGCGCCAGGCTGCCTCGCGGCCGGCCCGGTCGCCGTCATAGCAGCAGACCACGTTGTCGGTGGCGCGGAACATCAGCTGAATGTGTTCCGCCGTGGTCGAGGTGCCGAGCGAGGCGACGGCATAATCGATGCCGAACTGCGCCAGCGCCACCACGTCCATATAGCCTTCCACCACCAGCAAGCGCTGCAGCTGCTTGGGGTGGCTCTGCTGTGCTTCATACAGGCCGTATAACTGTCGGCCTTTATGGAATACTTCGGTTTCCGGCGAGTTCAGGTACTTCGGCATACCGTCGCCGAGTACGCGACCGCCGAAGGCAATCACCCGTCCGCGTTTATCACGGATAGGGAACATGACGCGTTCACGGAAACGGTCGTAAGAACGCCCTTGATCGTTAGTCACCAACATGCCGGCATCGTTCAATGCGGTGCGGCCGTCGCGCTCGCGACCAAAACGTTTTAATGCGTTATCCCAGCCGGCGGGGGCGAAACCGATGGCGAAATGGCGGATAACGTCGTCACTTAAGCCGCGCTGCTGCAGGTAATCACGCGCCTGCTTGCCATTCGGTTGATTCAGTGACTGTTGATAGAACGTGCTGAGCTGTTCCATCAGTTGATAAAGACTTTGCCGCTGATGACGTTCGATCTGGGTTGGCCCGGAGCCTGCCTCATAAGGCACTTCCAGCCCGTGCATGGTCGCCAGTTCCTCGATGGTTTCGACAAACTCAAGCCTGTCGTAATTCATCAGGAAGTCGACGGCGTTACCGTGCGCACCACAACCAAAACAGTGATAAAACTGTTTTTCGCCGTTAACGGTGAACGAAGGCGTTTTCTCGTGGTGGAATGGGCAGCACGCGTGATAGTTTTTGCCCTGCTTCTTCAGCTTCACCCGTGCGTCGATCAGATCGACGATGTCGGTGCGCGCCAGCAAGTCATTGATAAATACACGCGGGATTCGTCCAGCCATAAGCCTCGGTTCGTGCCTATAAACGAGAACAAGCCGCGCATTCCTTTCGGAAAGCACGGCCTTCGTATGCAACTACTCGGTCTGCGTGTTCTTGAGAAAGAAAAAATCACGCGGCGGGGTTACCCCCGAAGGATTAATACAGACGAGTGCGGCGTGCGTTTTCGCGAGCCAGTTTCTTCGCGTGACGTTTCACAGCGGAAGCTTTAGCGCGTTTGCGTTCGGTAGTTGGTTTTTCATAAAACTCACGACGACGAACTTCAGCTAAAACGCCTGCTTTTTCGCATGAACGCTTGAAACGACGCAGAGCAACGTCAAATGGCTCGTTTTCACGTACTTTAATTACCGGCATGTGCCTCTCACCTCAATAGAATTCGGTTTGCTGCTGGCCAAGCGCCAGCCTTTTCAAAATGGTGCGGAATTTTACTCCAATGGATGCTGCTTTGTAAAGCATCAACTCAAAGAGAAAGCCGTCCGCCGGCGGGCGCTATCCGAATCAAGCTGCGCAATTTTGCGTCGGCCGCTGATTATAGACTAATCAGAAAAAAATGCCCGCTTTTAATTGCCGACACATTTTTCGAGAGAATCAGCGACATAGCGTCACGGCGACGGTAAAGCGCCCACGGCTGGCAGAAAATCGCGGCGATTGTGCTAAACTGGCGGCCGCACGTGAATGATGGGAAAGGTAATGCGAGTACTGGGTATAGAAACGTCCTGCGATGAAACCGGAATCGCAGTGTATGACGATCGGGCCGGTTTATTAGCCAATCAATTGTACAGCCAGGTGAAGCTGCATGCCGATTACGGTGGCGTGGTGCCGGAGCTGGCGTCACGCGATCACGTGCGCAAAACCGTGCCGCTGATTCAGGCGGCGTTAAAGGAAGCGAACCTGAGCGCGGCGGATATTGATGGCGTCGCCTATACCGCCGGCCCCGGCCTGGTGGGCGCGCTGCTGGTCGGCGCCACCATCGGGCGTTCGCTGGCGTTCGCCTGGAACGTGCCGGCGGTGCCGGTGCATCATATGGAAGGCCACCTGCTGGCGCCGATGCTGGAAGACAACCCGCCGGCGTTCCCGTTTGTGGCGTTGCTGGTATCGGGCGGTCATACCCAGCTTATCAGCGTGACCGGCATCGGCGAATATACCCTGCTGGGCGAATCGATTGACGATGCGGCGGGTGAAGCGTTTGATAAAACCGCCAAACTGCTGGGGCTGGACTATCCCGGCGGGCCGATGCTGTCGAAAATGGCGCAGCAGGGGCAGGCGGGGCGCTTTACCTTCCCACGGCCGATGACCGATCGTCCGGGACTGGATTTCAGCTTCTCCGGCCTGAAAACCTTTGCCGCCAACACCATTCGCGGCAACGGCGACGATGCGCAAACCCGCGCCGATATCGCCCGCGCGTTTGAGGATGCGGTGGTGGATACGCTGGCGATTAAATGCAAACGCGCGCTGGAGCAAACCGGCTTTAAGCGTCTGGTGATGGCCGGCGGCGTCAGCGCTAACCGCACCCTGCGGGCGAAACTGGCCGAGATGATGCAAAAGCGCGGCGGCGAAGTGTTTTACGCTCGTCCGGAGTTTTGCACCGACAACGGCGCGATGATTGCCTATGCCGGCATGGTGCGGCTGAAAAACGGCGCCAATCCTGAACTGAGCGTATCGGTGCGGCCGCGCTGGCCGCTGGCGGAGCTGCCGGCGGTATAAGCCGCAGGGATGCGTCCCATAATGCCTCTCGTTACGCTAGGCCCGGGTATCTCGGGCCATCAACGACTTTGTTATCAACCTAAACAGGGGCCGGATTATCCGGCCCCTGTTTATTGTGAATCTTCCGGCTTGTCGGCGTCCGCCGCATCATCGCCTTTTTTCTTGCGGAATTTCTTCCATATTTTCCCTTCCTGCCCGCGCCACAGGCGTTGGATATTGTCGTGATGACGCATCAGAATAAGGCACGAGAGCATCGCCACCGGGAAGGTAAACTGCGGTTTGAACCACCAGACATAGAAGGGCGCAATCAGTGCGCTGACGATCGCCCCCAGCGAGGAGTAGCCGCTGAGCAGCACGGTCAGCAGCCAGGTGCCGGTCATCAGCCCGGTCAGGTCCCAGCCGATGGGGGCAATGGCGCCGAAGGCGGTGGCGACGCCCTTGCCGCCGCGGAAATGGAAGAATACCGGATAGATATGGCCCAGGCAGGCGGCAATCGCCGTCAGCCCCAGATAGAGCGGCGGCACGTTGAGTTTATACGCCAGCCATACCGGCAACATCCCTTTCAGAATGTCAAACACCAGCACCGCCGCCGCTGCAACGCGGCCGCCGATACGCAGGACGTTGGTCGCCCCGGGGTTTCCTGAGCCATGCTCGCGCGGATCTGGCAGCCTGGCGATCCGGCAAACCAGGATCGCGCTGGAGATGGAGCCACACAGATACGCGAAGATAATCATGCCAAGCGCGGTAGCACTCATAACGCGGTTCCGTTTAATAATGGTCGTTTTAATCTCAACATCTATGGATAATACGCATATTCCGCTGGAAGTGGTATCCGGCAAGGCCAAAAACAGAGAATGACGTGATGGATATCGTATTTATTGAGGAACTTACCGTAATCGCCACCATTGGCGTTTATGATTGGGAACAAACGATTCGCCAGAAGCTGGTGTTCGATATCGAAATGGGCTGGGATAACCGCAAGGCCGCCGCCAGTGATGACGTCAACGACTGCCTGAGCTATGCCGATATCAGCGAAGCGGTGATCCAACACGTTGAATCCGGGCGTTTTGCGCTGGTGGAACGCGTGGCAGAGGAAATATCCGAAATATTACTCCAGCGCTTTAAATCCCCATGGGTCCGTATTAAGGTCAGCAAGCCGGGCGCGGTGGCGCAGGCCAGCCGGGTTGGCGTTGTGATTGAACGAGGCCAGCGTCCGGCGTGATAAATGTCATGCTGATGCAACGAAAGGCCGCTAACGTGGTCTGAAACGCAGAATTGTTTTAGCGGCAATGTCTTAAGCACTGCCGCTTTTTTATGTTTATAGCGGAAGAATTGTGGGGTAAGCGCGCACATGGCGGACATGCATTCACTGTTTGTGGCATTTGTTCTTGGGGTAGTAGAGGGATTAACGGAATTCCTGCCGGTGTCTTCAACCGGGCACATGATTATCGTGGGCGAGTGGCTGGGCTTTACCGGCGATAAGGCGAAAACCTTCGAGGTTATCATCCAGTTAGGTTCTATCCTGGCGGTGGTGGTGATGTTCTGGCGTCGTCTGTTCGGCCTGATCGGCATTCACTTCGGCGGCAAGCCGGTGGCGCATGAAGGGCATACGCCGGGCCACCTGAAGCTGACTCACATTCTGCTGGCAATGGCGCCGGCGGTAGTGCTGGGGCTGCTGTTCCATGAGGTGATCAAATCACTGTTCGAGCCGAAAAACGTGATGTATGCGTTAGTGGTCGGCGGTGTGCTGCTGCTGACGGCGGAGTGGCTGAAGCCGAAAAAACCGCGCGCGGTCGGGCTGGACGATATCACCCACCGTCAGGCGTTTATGATCGGCTGTTTCCAGTGTCTGGCTCTGTGGCCGGGTTTCTCGCGCTCCGGGGCGACCATCTCCGGCGGCATGCTGGTCGGCGTCAGCCGCTATGCGGCTTCCGAGTTCTCCTTTATCCTCGCCGTGCCGATGATGATCGGCGCCAGCGGTCTGGACCTGTACAAGAGCCTGCACTTCCTGACGCTAGCGGATCTGCCGATGTTTGCCGTCGGCTTTGTCACCGCCTTTGTGGTGGCGCTGGTAGCGATTAAAACCTTCCTGACGCTGATCAAACGTATTTCGTTTGTGCCGTTTGCCATTTACCGCTTTATCGTTGCGGCGGCGGTATACGTGGTGTTTATGTAAACCGCAGGTCGACAGTCGGTAATAAAAAACCCCGCATTGCGGGGTTTTTTTATGGCCGTTACGGCTGGGGCTGCGCCGCTTTCCAGGTTGCCAGCGCCTGCCGGCGGCGGCGCTGCACTTCCTCGCGAATCGCCGGGCCCTGCAGGCCGCTGGCCACCACTTCTTTGACCGATACGTCGTTGGCAACCCGATAGGCTTCCCGCAGGTAGTCACCCTGCGGGTACGGTTGCTCCTCAAAACCGGTGCGGCCGCGCGCATCGGCCTCGCTGGTCAGAATGATTTGCTCCAGCCGCTGCGGTTTACGCCAGACGTCGATGGCGTCAAACAGCTTGAGCAGCGTTTCCGGCCGCAGCTTATTTACCGTATGGATGAGATCGTGATATTCGGCCACCAATTTGGCCAGATCGCGCAGCGGGTTCGGCACTCTCAAGCGCTGACACATGGCCTCGACCAGACGCACGCCGGCCGGGCCGTGGCCGTGATGGTGCGGCCAGTATTCTTTGGGCGTCAGCCCCTTGCCGAGATCGTGACACAGCGCGGCAAAGCGCACGTCAATCTCCGGGCTGAGTCGTGCGGCGAGCGCCAGCGTCATCAGCGTATGGATGCCGGTGTCGATTTCCGGGTGCCACTTCTCCGGCGCGGGGACGCCGAACAGCGCGTCGATTTCCGGAAACAGCACGCCCAGCGCATGGCAGTCGCGCAGCACCTGGAAATAGACCTGCGGGCTGCGGCTTTGTAACGCTTTCTCCGTCTCTTTCCAGACGCGCTCGGCGGTCAGTGACGCCAGCTCGCCGCTGTCGGCCATCTGGCGCATCAGCGCGGCGGTTTCCGGCGCAATGGTGAAGCCGAGATGGGCAAAGCGGGCGGCAAAACGCGCGACGCGCAAGACGCGCAGCGGATCTTCGCCAAATGCCGCCGAAACGTGGCGCAGCACGCGGGCCTTCAGATCGTCAACGCCGTGATAAGGATCGACCAGTTCGCCGTCGGTGGTTTGTGCAATGGCGTTAATGGTCAGATCGCGGCGCAGCAGATCCTCTTCCAGCGTCACATCGGGGGCGGCATGGCAGATAAAGCCGGTATAGCCATGGCCGGATTTACGCTCGGTGCGCGCCAGCGCATATTCCTCATGGGTTTGCGGGTTGAGAAAGACCGGAAAATCTTTACCGACCTGCTGGTAGCCCTGCGCCAGCAACTGTTCCGGCGTTGCGCCGACCACCACCCAGTCGCGGTCGACCACCGGCAGTTCCAGTAGGCTGTCGCGCACCGCGCCGCCAACCAGGTAAATTTTCACTGTCGTACTCCTGCAGTTAACACATTCACTATCAGATTACATGAATTGAGCGCGTGCTGCCGCGCCAATAAAAAAGGCCGCCGTGGCGACCTTTCAGGCTGCGATGAGGCGTTAGTTCATCCAGCGATTGTTATTTTTACGCCGTGGCAGCAGATGTGGCAACAGCAGGCCGAGCAGCAGGCCGATGCCGGCTACGCCGCCGCCGTACATAAACCATTGCAGAATAATGGTGCGCTGCTTGTCGTCAAGCTGCAGATTTACCGCGTTCACCTTCTTCTGGGCCACCTGCAGCTGATTTTTCAGCGCCTGATTCTCTTCCTGCAGACCGCTGATGATGCTGTCGCTGGCGGCAACTTTCTGCTGCATGTCTGCCGTGCGCTGGTTCCAGCTATTATCAATATTGGTCAGCTTGTCCGTTAGGGTCTGCACCTGCTGCTCCAGTTCCGGCACGCGGGTGCGCAGGCTCGGCGTATTACTGAGCTGGTTAAGCGGGATCCATACGGTACGGCCCTTGGCATCACGGATTTGCCCGTATTTGGTGCTGTCATTCACACTGAGCAGCGTGACTTCATCGCCGGTATTCAGCGTGCCGACAATGCGGTATTGGTTGCCCGGGCCGCTGTGTACGTAGGTGTTCAGTTCATCGGAGATATAGCGTTTATCTTCGGCATGTGCGCCCCAAGTGATGCTGAGACTCAGCAGGGCGAGGAAAATTAGGCGTAATGTCTGCATTTTTTTCATCGTTTCTGTAGGGATTTATGGAACGATAGTAGAGATTCCAGTCCGTTGACGCAACGGGAAAACCGGAATGAGCTCGTCCTGAGTACTGCAAATTCCGCGGGTTGCGCATCGTTCTATAACATAACAGGTTTTTTCTGCACTCAACAGGGTTCAGAAGCGGGGAATCGCGGTAAGATAATTATTACCGCACGTCGCCGGACGGAGCAGGTTTAACGCCGCATCCGCCGCGAAGAGCGACGCGAATACCTAACTTATTGGTGTAAAAATCTTATGACCGTTGAAATTGAACTGAAATTTATTGCCACGCCGCAGGCGGTTGCTGCGCTGCCCGCGCAGATGGCGGCCTGGCCGCATCAACACAGCGCGCCGCAGCGGTTAACCAATATTTACTTTGAAACCGCCGATAATTTCCTGCGTCGCCACGATATGGGGCTGCGCATTCGCGGCTTTGACGACCGGTATGAAATGACGCTGAAAACCGCAGGTTCGGTGGTCGGCGGTCTGCACCAGCGCCCGGAGTACAACGTCGCCATCGCTACGCCGGAGTTGGCATTGTCACAGCTGCCGGCGGATATTTGGCCGCAGGGCTGCGACGTCGAGGCGCTGCAGCAGCAGCTGCAACCGCTGTTCCGCACTGATTTTGTCCGTGAAAAGTGGGTGGTTACTTACAACCAAAGCCAGATTGAGGTAGGGCTGGATCAGGGTGAAGTGCGGGCGGGGGAGCTGACTGAAGCCATTTGCGAAATCGAGCTGGAGCTGCAACAGGGCAATACGCAGGACGTTTTGCTGCTGGCGGCCGAGCTGGCGCAACAGGGCGGGCTGCGTCAGGGCAGCCTGAGCAAGGCGGCGCGCGGCTATTACCTGGCGCAGGGCGCAGCGGCGCGTGAGGTTCGTCCTTTGCCGGTATTGCACGTGCCGGCCAAGGCCAGCGTTGAGCAGGGCATGATCGCCGGTTTTGAACTGGCGCTCGACCATTGGCAATATCACGAAGAGCTGTGGCTGCGCGGTGACGCAGCGGCGCGGCAGGCGATTGTGGATGCGCTGGTGCTGATACGCCAGACGCTGGTGGTGTTCGGTGGTTTGGTGCCGCGCAAGGCCAGCGCCGGGTTGCGCAGCCGCCTGTCCGAGCTGGAGCCGCTGCTGGAGGCGCCGGAGGCCGAGGCGCAGGCGCTGTGCTACAGCCCGGTTTACCTACAGTGTAAGTTGGCGCTCACATCGTGGCTGGGCAACGGCGCGTGGCGCGCGTTTATTGATGCCAAGGCGCAGGCAAAGCTGGATGGTTCATTTAAACGCTTTTGCGACATTATGCTGGGGCGCAGCGCCGCCGATCTGAAAGAGGGCTTTAACCGTCCTCTGAGCGACGATGAGTATCAGGAGCAGCTGCCGCGCCTGAAACGGCAGCTGGCGGCCTTGACGCTGCTGTCCGGCGCTTATGCCGATGAGGTGTCCGAACCTTATCTGAACGGCTGGCGCGAGCTGCTGGCGTCGCTGTCCGCGCGCCGTCAGGGCTGGTACGAAAGCTGCCGCAAACAGGCTTTATCTCATGCGCCATTTTGGCTAAACGGCGCGGTTCGTTAATTATTCAGGCCTGTCGCCGGCGGGCCGTTATCAGGGGCATTCAGCATGTCGCCACTTTCAGTCACATTACAGGCGCAGGCAAAGCAGGCTGTGCAGCGCTTTCAGGAAGTTAACGGTAGCGAATGGGTGTTTGACGAGCGGGAGCAACAGGCTCTGGCGTCGAGCGATTTCATCAGCGATACGCTGTTGAATCATCCGGAGTGGCTGACGACGCTGCGTCAGCAGCCGCCGGCGGCGGATGAATGCCAGCATTATGCGGCCTGGCTGCAGGACATGCTGGACGAGGTGAGCGATGAAGCGGCGCTGATGCGCGAGCTGCGTCTGTTCCGGCGGGAAACGCTGGTGCGTATTGCCTGGGCGCAGGCGCTGAATCTTTGCAGTACTGAACAGACCCTGCAGCAGCTGAGCGCGCTGGCGGAAACGCTGATCGTCAGCGCGCGCGACTGGCTGTACCAAACCTGCTGTCGTGAATGGGGCACGCCGTGCAATGCCGACGGCGTTCCGCAGCCGCTGCTGGTGCTGGGCATGGGCAAGCTGGGCGGCGGCGAGCTGAATTTCTCCTCTGATATCGACCTGATTTTCGCCTATCCGGAAAACGGCCAGACCGTGGGCGGCCGCCGCCAGCTGGATAATGCCCAGTTCTTTACCCGCCTTGGGCAGCGGCTGATCAAGGCGCTGGATCAGCACACCATCGACGGTTTTGTCTATCGGGTGGATATGCGCCTGCGCCCGTTCGGCGACAGCGGCCCGCTGGTAATGAGCTTTGCCGCGCTGGAGGATTACTATCAGGAACAGGGGCGCGACTGGGAACGCTACGCGATGGTCAAGGCGCGGCTGATGGGCGGTTTCGACGATCCTTACAGCGCGGAGTTGCGCGGTATGCTGCGGCCGTTTGTATTCCGCCGCTATATCGATTTCAGCGTGATTCAGTCGCTGCGCAATATGAAAAGCATGATTGCCCGTGAGGTGCGGCGGCGCGGGTTAAAAGACAACATCAAACTGGGTGCCGGCGGCATTCGCGAAATCGAGTTTATCACCCAGGTTTTCCAACTGATCCGCGGCGGGCGCGAGCCATCGCTGCAGGGACGCGCGCTGCTGCCGACGCTGCAGGCGATAGGGGAACTGGGGCTGCTGCCGGAAGCGCAGGTCGCGGAGCTTGGCGCCGGCTATCTGTTCTTACGCCGGCTGGAAAATCTGCTGCAGGCCATCGCCGACCAGCAAACCCAGACGCTGCCGCAGGATGCGCTCGATCAGACGCGGCTGGCCTGGGGCATGGGGCTGGCCGACTGGCCGGCGCTGTTGACCCGACTGGACGCGCATATGCGGGCGGTAAGGGCGGTGTTTGACGACCTGATTGGCGATGACGGCCCGGATGCGGAGGACGATCCGCAGTGCCAGCACTTCGCCGGCCTGTGGCTGGATGCGCTGGATGAACAGGAGATCGCGCCGCTGACGCCGCACCTTGGCGAAGAAGAGCGCCGCATGATGCTGCGCACCCTCGCCGATTTCCGTCAGGACGTCGATAAACGCACCATCGGCCCGCGCGGCCGCGAGGTGCTGGATCAACTGATGCCGCGCCTGTTGGCGGAAGTGTGCCCGCGCAGCGATGCGCCGACCGCGCTGGCGCGGCTGACCCAGTTGCTGCTGAGCATCGTGACCCGCACCACCTACCTCGAACTGCTGGTGGAGTATCAGGCGGCCCTGAGCCATCTGATTCGCCTGTGCGCCGCCTCGCCGATGGTGGCCAGCCAGCTGGCGCGCTATCCGCTGCTGCTGGACGAGCTGCTCGATACCAATACGCTGTATCAGCCGGTGGCGCCGGACGCCTACCGCAGCGAGCTGCGGCAGTATCTGCTGCGGGTGCCGGAAGAGGATGAAGAGCAGCGGCTGGAAGCGCTGCGCCAGTTTAAACAGGCGCAGCAGTTGCGTATCGCCGCCGGCGATATTGCCGGTGCGCTGCCGGTAATGAAAGTGAGCGATCACTTAACTTACCTGGCGGAGGCGATTATCGACGCGGTGGTGCAGCAGGCGTGGAATGATATGGTGGCGCGCTATGGCCAGCCGACGCATTTGCATGAGCGCGAAGGGCGCGGCTTTGCCGTGATCGGCTATGGCAAACTGGGCGGCTGGGAGCTGGGCTACAGTTCCGATCTCGATCTGGTGTTCCTGCTGGACTGCCCGCCGGAGGTGATGACCGACGGCGCGCGCAGCATCGACGGCCGCCAGTTTTATCTGCGGCTGGCGCAGCGGGTAATGCATCTGTTCAGCACCCGCACCTCGTCCGGCATTCTGTATGAGGTGGATGCGCGTCTGCGCCCTTCCGGCGCGGCCGGCATGCTGGTCAGCACCATCGACGCCTTCGCCGAGTACCAGCAGCATGAAGCATGGACCTGGGAGCATCAGGCGTTGGTGCGGGCGCGCATCGTGTACGGCGATACGGCGCTGCAGCAGCGTTTTGACGCCATTCGCCGCGATATTCTCTGTCAGCCGCGTGATGCTGACACCCTGCGTCAGGAAGTGCGGGAAATGCGCGAGAAGATGCGCAGCCACCTCGCCAACAAGCGGCGCGAACTGTTTGATATCAAAACCGATGAAGGTGGCATCACCGATATCGAATTTATCGCGCAATATCTGGTCTTACGCTATGCCGCGAATGAAGCGCGCCTGACCCGTTGGTCAGACAACGTGCGGATTTTCGAGCTGATGGCGAATTACGACATCATGGCCGAAGACGAGGCCGCCGCGCTGACGCAGGCCTATGTCGCGATGCGCGATGAGATCCACCATCTGGCGCTGCAGGAACACTCCGGCAAAGTCAGCAGTGAGCAGTTCACCGCTGAGCGGGAGCAGGTGCGTGCCAGTTGGCACCGCTGGCTGGGCCAGCGGTAAAATTACCTTTATGCCGGTATTAGCGAGGTCTGTGATAATATCGGCGCCATTAAATTTATGACCTGTTTGGAGTTATCGGATGAAAGTTACGCTGCCTGATTTTCGCCGCGCCGGTGTGCTGGTGGTTGGCGATGTCATGTTGGATCGCTATTGGTATGGGCCGACCAGCCGTATTTCACCGGAAGCCCCGGTGCCGGTGGTCAAGGTAGATACGATTGAAGAGCGTCCCGGCGGTGCGGCTAACGTTGCGATGAACATCGCCTCGCTCGGCGCCAATTCGCGTCTGGTGGGCCTGACCGGCATCGATGATGCGGCGCGGGCGTTGAACGCCAAACTGGATGAAGTCAACGTGCGCTGTGATTTTGTCTCGGTGCCGACGCATCCGACCATCACTAAACTGCGCATCCTGTCGCGTAACCAGCAGCTGATTCGCCTGGATTTTGAAGAAGGCTTCTCCAATGTGGACCCGCAGCCGATGCTGGAGCGCATTCAGCAGGCGCTGCCGCAGATCGGCGCGCTGGTGCTGTCCGATTACGCCAAGGGCGCGCTCAGTCAGGTGCAGGGGATGATCCAACTGGCGCGGGCGGCCAAAGTGCCGGTGCTGATCGACCCGAAAGGTACGGATTTTGAGCGTTATCGCGGCGCTACGCTGCTGACGCCGAACCTGTCCGAATTTGAAGCGGTGGTGGGCCATTGCAGCAGCGAAGAGCAACTGGTCGAGCGCGGCATGCAGCTGGTGAAGGATTTTGAGCTGTCCGCGCTGCTGGTCACCCGTTCCGAGCACGGCATGACGTTGCTGCAGCCGGGGCGTGAACCGCTGCATCTGCCGACGCAGGCACAGGAAGTGTTTGACGTCACCGGCGCCGGCGACACGGTGATCGGCGTGCTGGCGGCTGCGCTGGCCGCCGGCAATACGCTGGAAGAGTCCTGTTTCCTGGCGAACGCCGCCGCAGGCGTGGTGGTCGGCAAGCTGGGCACCTCGACCGTTGCGCCGATCGAACTGGAAAACGCCATCCGCGGCCGGGCCGACACCGGCTTTGGCGTGATGAACGAAGAACAGTTGAAAAAAGCGGTGGCGCAGGCGCGTCAGCGCGGTGAAAAAGTGGTGATGACCAACGGCATCTTCGACATTCTGCACGCCGGTCACGTCTCCTATCTGGCCAATGCGCGCAAGCTGGGGGATCGCCTGATCGTCGCGGTAAACAGCGACGCCTCCACCAAACGTCTGAAAGGGGAAGCGCGGCCGGTCAATGCGCTGGAAAATCGCATGGTGGTGCTGGGTGCGCTGGAAGCGGTCGACTGGGTGGTGCCGTTTGAAGAAGATACGCCGCAGCGGCTGATTGCCGACGTCCTGCCGGATCTGCTGGTGAAGGGCGGCGACTACAAGCCTGAAGAGATTGCCGGCAGCAAGGAAGTGTGGGCGAACGGCGGTGAGGTGAAGGTGCTGAATTTCGAAGACGGCCTGTCGACCACCAATATCATTAAAGCGATCAAAGACGGACGCGGTTAATTCGCTGCGTAAGCGCGATCTCAGGCGCGCTGCGTATGCGCGCGCCGCTGAATACGGTGGTTGTCAGTGAGTGGACTGAAGCAGGAACTGGGGCTGGTGCAGGGCGTTGGGCTGCTGTCCACCTCGTTATTGGGTACCGGCGTGTTTGCGGTGCCGGCGCTGGCGGCGCAGCTGGCGCAGGGCGACAGCCTGTGGGCCTGGCCGCTGCTGATCGCGCTGGTGTTTCCCATTGCCATCACCTTTGCGGCATTAGGGCGACACTTTCCCAGCGCCGGCGGCGCGGCTCACTTTGTCGGCATGGCGTTCGGCCCCCGTATGGGCAAGGTTACCGCCTGGCTGTTTTTGTCGGTGATCCCGGTCGGCCTGCCGGCCGCTTTACAGATTGCCGCCGGCTTCTGGCAGTCGACGCTGGGTTGGAGCGCCGGTGGCCTGCTGCTGGTCGAGATCGCCACCCTGCTGCTTATCTGGTTGCTCGGCACGCGCAGCGCCGGTTCCAGCGCCAATATTCAGACGCTGATCGCCGTGCTGGTGGTGGCGCTGGTGGCCGCTATCTGGTGGAAAGGCGACATTGAACCGGCTGAGATCCCGTGGCCGGCGCTTGAGGACGTTGCGCCAGGCAATATGTTCCGAGCGCTGGCGGTGATGTTCTGGTGTTTTGTCGGGCTGGAGGCCTTTGCCCATCTGGCGACCGAATTCCGTAACTCGGCGCGCGATTTCCCGCGCGCGCTGCTGCTTGGCATGTTGCTGGCCGGTCTGGTGTATTGGGGCGGCACCGTGGCGGTGCTGCATTTCCATGCCTATGGTGAACATCAGGCGGCTGCGGCTTCGCTGCCGGGCATTGTGGTACAGCTGTTCGGGCAGCATGCGCTGTGGGTCGCCTGTATTATCGGCTATCTGGCCTGTTTCGCCAGCGTGAATATTTACACCCAGAGTTTTGCCAGAATGGTGTGGTCGCAGGCGCAGAGCAAACCGCACAGCGCATTGGCCAGGTTGTCGTCCGCACAGACGCCGCTAAACGCCCTCACGCTGGTGGTGGGCAGCTGTCTGTTATTCACCTTGCTGATTTATATGCTGGGCCTGCCGCTGGATACGCTGCTGGTGTACGCCAACGGTATTTTTGTGCTGATCTATCTGTTGTGCATGCTGGCAGGGTGCCGGCTGTTGTCGGGCCGTTCGCGGCTGATGGCGCTGGTGGGGACGCTGCTGTGCGTGCTGCTGTTGGTGATTATTGGTTGGAAAAGCGTCTATGCGCTGGCGATGTTTGCGCTGATCTGGCTGCTGCCGCCGCGGCGGGCCAGAGTAAGCGCGAAACAATAAGGGGCTGAGCCAAGTCAGCCCGCTCGTGTTCAGGTAAGCGTGGCGGTGGATGATTGCCGCGCCGGGCTTATTCTTCTTCCTGTTTCGGCGCGCCGGCCTGCTTGCCTTCCAGATCGGCGATGCGCTGTTCCAGCAGCGCCAGCTTTTCGCGGGTGCGCAGCAGCACCTGGGTCTGCACGTCGAACTCTTCACGGTTCACCAGGTCCAGACGACCCAGTTGCGCCTGCAGAACCTGACGCACTTTTTTCTCTACGTCTTCCCCGAATTCGCGTACGCCTTTTGGCATGGATTCATGCACCTGACGTGCGATCTGTTCAATTTTTTTCGGGTCAATCATGGCGTATCCCTTTCAGAATGTAATGGCTGTTGTTTAGTGTAATGCGAGTTGCGCGCCGGATAAACCACTACCTGATCTTTACATTGCGTCACTTCACAGCGCTACTGCACATATCTTGAAAGGTGCGGGGGATAGCGTTATAGTCGTTCTGCTTATTCTCAGGGCGGGGTGAAAGTCCCCACCGGCGGTAAATCACCTGTTACGGTGAAAGCCCGCGAGCGCTCAGCCAGCCTGCAAGGCCGGTTAGAGGTCAGCAGATCCGGTGTAATTCCGGGGCCGACGGTTATAGTCCGGATGGGAGAGAGTAACGGTATCTGCCGGGCATGCGCCCGCTTGCGTTATTTTTGGCTATAGCAATAGTCACTCCTCAAGATCGCCCTGATTCTGGTAATCCATAAATTTAATGAGGTTTTTTACCATGAATCAGACGCTACTTTCAGATTTCGGCACGCCGGTAGAACGCGTTGAACGCGCGCTGGACGCACTGCGCAACGGGCGCGGTGTGATGGTGCTTGATGATGAAAATCGTGAAAACGAAGGTGATATGATCTTCGCCGCAGAAACCATGACCGTTGAGCAAATGGCGCTGACCATTCGCCACGGCAGCGGCATTGTTTGCCTGTGTCTTACCGAAGAACGCCGTCAGCAGCTGGATCTGCCGATGATGGTGACCAACAACTCCAGCCAGTTCCAGACCGCGTTCACCGTAACGATTGAAGCGGCGCAGGGCGTGACCACCGGCGTTTCCGCCGCTGACCGCCTGACGACTATCCGCGCGGCGATTGCCGACAACGCCAAGCCGAGCGACCTGAACCGTCCGGGCCACGTGTTCCCGCTGCGCGCGCAGCCGGGTGGCGTATTGACCCGCCGCGGCCATACCGAAGCGACCATCGATATGGTAACGCTGGCCGGCTTCAAGCCTGCAGGCGTGCTGTGTGAGCTGACCAATGATGACGGCAGCATGGCGCATGCGCCGGAAGTGATTGAGTTTGCCAAGCAGCATGAGATGGCAGTGCTGACGATTGAAGATCTGGTGGCTTACCGTCAGATGCAGGAAAAGCAGGCGAGCTGAAGCGCGCTTTAGCGTTACCGATGAAAAAAGGCTGAACTCTGTTCAGCCTTTTTTGTTGTCCGGCGGTTAACCCAGTCCGCCGCTTTGCAGCAGCGTCAGGCTAAAGCCCATTACCGCCATGCCGCACAGCACGCCATAGCTGGGGTTGTTGTGGGGGTCGATCTTTTTCGCCAGCGGCATCAGTTCGTCCACCGACAGCGCTACCATAATGCCGGCCACCGCCGCCATAATCGCGGCCATCATTACCGGCGAAATCAGCGGCCCCAGCAGCACAAAGGCCAGCAGCCCGCCGAGGATCTCCGCCAGGCCGGAAATCCCGGACCACAGCAGCGCCTTGGTTTTTGAACCGGTGGCGGCATAAACCGGCCCGGCGACCGCCAGCCCTTCGGGAATATTGTGAATGGCGACCGCCAGGGCGATGCCCATTCCCAGCTCCAGATCGGCGCTGGCGGTAACAAAGGTGGCGATGCCTTCCGGGAAGTTATGCAGGCTGATGCCCAGCGTCAGCAAAATGGCAGTGCGCTGCAGATTGTGCGGTTTGATGGGGTGCTGCATCAGATCCTGCGGATGCTGATGCGGCAGCATGCGATCGAGGGCAAAGTAGCCCAGCAGGCCCAGCATAAACATGCCGTAGCCGAGCATCGGCGACATACCCGCCGTATGCAGCGCGGCGGGCAGCATTTCCATCAGTGAAATCAGCAGCATAATGCCGGCGGCGAAGCCGAGGGCAAAGGCCAGCAGCCGGTTGGAGGGCTTCTGGCCGATAATGCCGAACAGCGCGCCCACAAAGGTAGCGCCACCGGCCAGCAGAGTCAGAATCAGCGGTACCGACATCAAGCGTCCTCTTTTGTATGCTAATGATAATTATTCATATTCTGATACTAACAGAGTAAAAGCATAAATCGAGCGGATTTACCTGATTGTTAGCATTGTTTTAGCCGTTCAAATTTCTTGAATATCATCATCACGCTTATCCCGCTGTGTCTTGAAGATAAACGGCGTAAGGTGGTCATCAGTAATGTTGATGACTCCGGAAAAGGGGGAAATGATGACGATTTCTCGTATGCCGGCGCTGTTTCTCGGCCATGGCAGCCCGATGAACGTGCTGGAAGAAAACCGCTATACCGAAACCTGGCGCCGGCTGGGGGAAAGTCTGCCTCGGCCGCAGGCGATTGTGGCCGTCTCCGCCCACTGGTATACCCGTGGCACCGCGGTGACAGCGATGGAACAGCCGAAAACCATTCATGATTTTGGCGGCTTCCCGCAGGCGCTGTTTGATACGCAGTATCCGGCACCCGGTTCACCGGAATTGGCGGCTCGTCTGCAGCAGCTGTTGGCGCCGACGCCGGTACTGGCGGATCGTGAGACGTGGGGATTGGATCACGGCAGTTGGGGCGTGTTGATCAAAATGTATCCGCAGGCGGATATTCCGGTGGTGCAACTGAGCATCGACGGCACCCAGCCGGCGCAGTACCACTATGCGCTGGGGCGCAAGCTGGCAGCGCTGCGGGAGCAGGGGGTGATGATCGTCGCCAGCGGCAACGTGGTGCATAACCTGCGTATGGCGCGCTGGCAGGGGGACGGCAGCCCGTATCCGTGGGCCGAGTCGTTTAACCAGTATGTGCGCGACAACCTGCGCTATCAGGGTGAGGACCACCCGCTGGTGAATTTTATGCAGCATGAGGGCGCCGCGTTGTCGAACCCGACGCCGGAGCACTACCTGCCGTTGCTGTATGTACTGGGCGCCTGGGACGGCGAAGAGCCGATAAGCATACCGGTCGACGGCATCGAGATGGGCTCGCTCAGTATGCTGTCGGTACAGGTCGGATAAAGAAAAACGCCAGCATTAGGCTGGCGTTGGCGTGTTCAGAGCAGAGTCGCCGGTTTACGGCGTACGATTTAGCCCCAAATAATATGCGGGTAGAAGCGCGACAGGTCTTGGGTGATCAACTCGCGGTCTTCGCGCAGGCCAATGCCGCCGGCCTGATCGTTGATCAGCCAGCTGCCGATCAGCGTGTAGCTGCCCTCAAACTGCGGCAGCGGGTGGAACTGCTGCACGATCATGCCTTCTTCGCCGTAAGGGCCGTCGACGTTGGCCACTTCCTGACCGTTTTGTACGATGCGGATATTGGCCCCTTCGCGGGAGAACAGCGGCTTGACCACGTAGTGCTCCAGCGGCGGATGCTCATCTTCGGCAAAATAGGCCGGCAGCAGGTTGGGATGATTGGGGAACATTTCCCACAGCATCGGCAGCAGTGCCTTATTGGAAAGAATGCTCTTCCAGGCTGGCTCCAGCCAGCGCACGCCGGCGTCCTCCAGTTTGGTGGAGAACATCTCGCGCAGCATAAACTCCCACGGATACAGCTTGAACAGGTTGCCGATCACCTGGTTTTGCAGGTCGGTAAACTGGCCCTTTTCCCCCAGGCCGATCTCTTCCATAAACAGGAACTCGGTGGGGACGCCAGCCTCCTGCGCGCAATCCTGCAGATACTGCACCGTGCCGCGGTCTTCTTCACTGTCCTGGCAGCAGGCCATATGCAGCAGGCCGAAACCGTGGTGCGCTTTCAGCTCGGCAAAGCGTTCGATAAGCTTTTCCTGCAGGCTGTTGTACTGATCCGCCTGCGGGTCCAGTTTGCCGGCGTTGATCTGATCTTCCAGCCAGATCCATTGGAAGAACGCCGCTTCGTACAGCGAGGTCGGCGTATCGGCGTTGTTTTCCAGCAGCTTGGGCGGGTTCACGCCGTCATAGGCCAGATCGAGACGCGAATAGAGCGACGGCGCGCCGGTGCGCCAGGCGCTGCGCACAAATTCCCAGGTATGCTTCGGAATGCGGAATTTGGCCATCAGTGCATCGCTGGCGACCACTTTTTCCACCACCTGCAGGCACATCTGGTGCAGCTCTTCGGTGACGCTTTCAATTTCTTCAATCTGCGCCAGCGTAAACTGGTAGTAGGCATCCTCACGCCAGTAGGGCTCGCCGTACATGGTGTGAAAATTAAAGCCGAACTCCGCCGCCTTGGCCTGCCAGTCCGGACGCTCTTCAATGGCAATGCGTTTCATCGGTTAGCCACCCATGCTGCGGGAGGAGGTGCCGGATGCCGCGCTGCGCTGCATGCTGGTCTGTTTGGCGACGGTTTCGCCGAAGCCGCCGCGCGTAATGGTGTTGGTGACGGCCGGTTTCGGCGCCATGGCGGTTTTCGGCACCGTCATGGTGCGGCCGCCGGCGGTGGCCGGGCCGTAGCTCTTGCCGGTGGCGTCAACAAACTTACCGTTGGCCGGGCTGGCCGGGTTTTTCGAGGAGAACAGAGGTTGCTGCGCGAAGCCGGAACCACCACCCATCAGGCGGCCCATCATATAACCCGCCATCAGCGGCATCCAGAAGCTGCCGCTGCTTTGCGATTCCGCCGCCATGCCGGCCTGGGCCGGCGCCTGCGTACACTGCGCTTCGCCGAATTCGGCCACGCAGTCTTCACGGCTGGCGTACTTCGGCGCAGTTTTTTCCGCTTCTTTCAGCGCGTTGTTGTAGGCGGTGGTGCACTGTTCGCTCATGGACGGATTGGCGCGCGAGCAGTCGTCGGCATTTTGATACAGCGAGACGGTCTCATCGCTCTTTTCACAGCCGGCAAGCATAAATACGGCGCTGACGGCCAGCGCGACCGGCGCCATACGGTAGCTGCGCCAGGACTTGCGGAACGTCTCTTGGTTGATGTTTTTGGTCCGTTTCATCGTGGTAAATCCCATCTCGTGCGGGCTGTCTCGCCCTTTCCCAGTAGTGGCGTAAGAATAGGGGAAAGCTGGTCAAAATTAAAGCTGAAACGCCGGTTCAAAATGGTATTTACGCAGCTATACACAAAATTGCCGGCTTTGGCGAAGAACCGGGTGCAACGTGCAGAAATGCGCGTCGTTTGTGCCGGTTCGCTCGCGGAAAGTCCGACGCTCTTGTTCCATACTGAAAACTCGGCGGACGCCAAAAGTTGCGTCATTCGGAGGAGGGCAAGGTGAAAAAACTTATCAATCAGGTTGAATCGGTGCTGGAGGAGCAGTTGCTCGGGCTGGGCGAGGCGCATCCGGAGCTGTTGGTGCATCGCGATCCGCTGTTTGTCTGTCGCTCGGCCGGTCCGGCGGCGGGCAAAGTGGCGCTGTTATCCGGCGGAGGCAGCGGCCATGAGCCGATGCACTGCGGCTTTGTCGGCGCAGGGATGCTGGACGGCGCCTGTCCGGGGGAAATTTTTACCTCGCCGACGCCGGATAAAATGTTCGCCTGCGGGCTGGCGATCGACGGCGGCGCCGGCGTGCTGCTGCTGGTCAAGAACTACACCGGCGACGTGCTGAACTTTGAGACCGCCGCCGAACTGTTGCACGACAGCGGCGTGGCGGTGGCGACGGTGCTGGTGGATGACGATGTGGCGGTAAAAGACAGCCTGTTCACCGCCGGACGCCGCGGCGTCGCCAATACCGTGCTGTTGGAAAAATTGCTCGGCGCGGCGGCGGCGCGCGGCGATTCGCTGGATGATCTGGTGACGCTGGGCCACCGTCTGAACAACCAGGGGCACTCCATCGGTATCGCGCTCGGTGCCTGCACCGTGCCGGCTGCCGGCAAACCGTCGTTTACGCTGGCGGATAACGAGATGGAGTTCGGCGTCGGCATTCACGGCGAGCCGGGCATTGCGCGGCGGCCTTTCAGCGGCCTCAATCAGGCGGTGGATGCGATGTTTCATACTTTGCTGGAGCACGGCCACTACCAGCGAACGATCCGCGTCTGGGATCGGGTGCAGGGCGAGTGGCGGGAAGAGCTGCAGACCAAGCGACCGCTGGCGCGCGGCGACCGGGTGATTGCGCTGGTGAATAACCTGGGGGCGACGCCGCTGTCGGAGCTGTACGGCGTCTACCATCGTCTGGCCGAGCGCTGTGCGGAAACCGGGCTGATTGTGGAGCGGAGTCTGGTCGGCGCCTACTGTACCTCGCTGGATATGCAGGGCGTCTCCATCACCCTGCTGAAGGTGGATGACGAGGCGCTGTCACTGTGGGATGCGCCGGTCAATACGCCGGCGCTGCGTTGGGGTTGCTAAGGAGGAAGCATGGCGTTGACGAAACAACAGTTGGTCGACTGGCTGATGCGCTGCGGCGAGGTATTTCGTCGCGAGCGTGATTTTTTGACCGAGTTGGATACGGCGATCGGCGATGCCGATCACGGCCTGAACATGAACCGCGGTTTCGACCAGGTGGCGGCCAAGCTGCCGTCGGTGGCGGAGCAGGACATCGGCGCGATATTGAAAAGCAGCGGCATGACGCTGCTGTCCAGCGTCGGCGGCGCCAGCGGCCCGCTGTTCGGCACCTTCTTTATCCGCGCGGCGCAGGTGACGGCCGGTAAACAGAGTCTGGATCTGGCTGAACTGCAGCAGATGGTGCAGGCCGGTGCGGAGGGCGTGGCGGCACGCGGCAAGGCGCAGCCGGGAGATAAAACCATGTGCGACGTCTGGCAGCCGGTGGCGGACAGCCTGAGCCAGTCGCTGGCACAGGCGCCGGATATCAGGGCGGCGCTGCGGCAGGCCGCCGAACGGGCGCAGCAGGCGGCGGAAAGCACCATCGCCATGCAGGCGCGCAAGGGACGGGCCAGCTATCTGGGTGAGCGCAGTATTGGCCATCAGGATCCCGGTGCGACTTCGGTGATGCTGATGATCCAGGCGCTGTCTGCGGCGGCGGGCTAAGCGGGAGGCGAAATGATCAATATCGTAGTGGTTTCGCACAGCGCACTGCTGGCGCAGGGCGTTGAGGCGCTGGCGCGTCAGATGATGCGCAGCGACGGTTGTCGGCTGGTGCTGGCGGCGGGCGTTGATGATGAGCAGAACCCGATCGGCACCGATGCGATGAAGGTGATGGCGGCGATTGAATCGGTGGCCGACGGTGACGGCATCGTGGTGCTGATGGATCTGGGCAGCGCGTTGCTGAGCGCTGAAACCGCGCTGGAGTTGCTGGAACCTGCACTGGCGGCCAAAGTGACGCTCTGCGCCGCGCCGCTGGTGGAAGGTACGCTGGCGGCGGTGGTGGCTGCCAATTCCGGCGCTGCACTGGAACAGGTGCTGGCCGAGGCGCGGGGGGCGCTGCAGGCCAAGCGGGCGCAGTTGGGGGAGGCGACGGCGGCGCTGAAAACGGTCGATTTGCCGCTGGAGCAGGGCAAAAGCGCCAGCTGGCGGGTGCAGAATGTCCATGGACTGCATGCGCGTCCGGCGGCGCGCCTGGCGGAAACGCTGGCGCATTTTGATGCCGAGCTGGTGCTGGAGAAGAGCGGTCAGTGTATCAACCCGCGCAGTCTGAATCAGCTGGCGCTGCTGCAGGTGGGGCATGGCGACACCATCCGGCTGATCGCCAGCGGCAGGCAGGCCGACGAGGCGCTGGCGGCGTTTAATGCGTTGGCGCAGCAGCACTTCGGGGAGGCGGTTTCTGGTGAACAGCCGCTGTCGTTGCACGGGGTGCCGGTGGCGGAGAGCGTCAGCAGCGGGCCGATTCTGCAATGGCGTAGCGTCTGGCCGACGCTGCCGGCGCGGCATACCGGCGTCGATGATATTTTGCATGAGCAGCAGCGGCTGCGTCAGGCGCTGCAGCAGACGCTCGGCGATCTTAACCGGCTGGCGGAGCGCACCGCGACGCTGATCGGCAAACCCCAGGCGGGAATCTTCGGCGCGCACAGCATGTTGCTGGACGATCCGGACTTACAGCAGTCGGCGTATACGCGCATCGCCCAGCAGTGTTGCAGCGCCGAGCAGGCGTGGCGGCAAGAGATGGAGGCCGTTGCGGCCGATTATCGCGCGCTGGATGACGACTACCTGCGGGCGCGCGAGCTGGACGTGCGCGACATTCTGCGGCGCACCCTCAGTTACCTGCAACAGCAGCCGGTCCCGCCGATTACCCTGTCGGAGCCGGTGATTTTAGTGATGGATGAGCTGATGCCGTCGGAGGTGGTGATGCTGGACCGGCGCATGGTGCTGGGCATCTGTCTGAGCGGCGGCAATGCGCTGTCGCACAGCGCTATTCTGGCCAAGGCGATGGGCATACCAATGGTGGTCGGCATGAGCGATTGTCTGGAAAAGACCCGCAGCGGCCAGACGGCGATGCTGGATGCGGCGCGCGGCGTATTGCAGCTGAGCCATTAGCGCATAAAAAAGGGCGCGGCAGAGGCCGCGCCCGGAGTGCATATTTTACTGCCGCACCTGTCAGTTACGGAACGGGTTGCGCGGCTGGCTGCCGGTTGCCGCCGGTGCGGTAGGCTGCGGCGTCGCGCTGTTGACGCGGTTGGCCGGAGCCGGTGCTGCGACCTGCTGCATCGGTGCATTATCCTGATAACCGTCGGCATAGGCATCCTGGCCGCGGTTCTGCGGCGCGACCGCGTCCGGCGCGGTAGAAACCGGTTGGCCCAGCGCGCCGTTCAGCGTCAGCAGGTCATTCTGGTTCAGGGTGCCGAGCGCCGATTTAATATTCAGCTGGTTGATCAGGTAGGTGTAGCGCGCGTCGGACAGCTGACGTTTGGCGTCATACAGCTGAGTGGTGGCGTCCAGCACGTCGACGATGGTGCGGGTGCCCACCTGGTAGCCGGCTTCCATCGCGTCCAGTGAACTCTGCGCCGAGATCACCGCCTGTTTGTAGGCATTGATGCTGCTGATTGAGGCGTTGACGTTGTTGTACGAGGAGCGCACGGTCTGCACCACGGTGCGGTGCGAGCTTTCCAGCTGTTCGCTGGCGCCGACGAAGCTGTACTGCGCCTGCTTCACCTGCGAATTGGTGGAACCGCCGCTGTAGATCGGCAGGTTCAGGCTGATGCCGACCTTGTTCTGGCCATCGTAATCATTACCCTTACCTGAGTAGCCACTGCCGTGATATTTGTTATTGGTGACGCCGGTGGAGGCACTCATATCGATGGTCGGCATATAGCCGGTTTGCGCATATTTGATCTGCTCACGCGCCAGATCCTGGCTCAGGCGCGCCGAGAGCAGGCTCAGGTTGCGCGCTTCCGCCTCTTTCAGCAGGTTGTTGACCGCTTCCGGACGCGTGGTGGCGAAACGGTTGGTATTCAGCGAAGCCAGTTCCGGGTAGAAGGTGCCGGTCACCTGACGCAGCGTTTCCAGCGCGTTGTCCAACTCGTTGCGGGCGTTGACTTCGCTCGCCAGCACGGTGTCGTAGTTGGAACGGGCGTTCTGCACGTCGGTGATCGCCACCAGGCCGACGTTAAAGCGCTGGGTGGTCTGATCCAGCGTGCGGTACACCGCGTCTTTCTGCGCCTGGGTGTAGGACAGCGTATCGATCGCCTTCAGCACGTTGAAGTAGGCGGTGGCGGTGTCGAGGATCAGCTTCTGCTCTGCGGTCTGGAAAGTCACATCGGAGATGCCGGCGGTCTTTTCCTGCAGCGTCAGCGCGCGCCATTTTGACATGTCAAAAATAGTCTGGGTCAGCGCCAGCGAGCCGCTGGTGGTGTCGGTATCCATGTTTTTGGAATCGCGGTAGCCGCTGCCGTAGGTGTAACCAGCGGTCAGCCCCAATTGCGGCAGCAACGGGCTGCGCGACTCGTTGATTTTTTCGAATGCGGCATCGCGGTCAGCGGCGGATTTGCGCAGATCCGGGTTACTTTCCCTCGCCTGTTTATAAACCTGCAGCAGGTTCTCTGCCTGGCTCATTGCACTGAAGCCGCCCAGGCTCAGTCCGATAAGAAGGGGGAGCAGTTTCTTCATTTGCATTCCTTGTTGTGCAGCAATATTGGTATGTTAGCGCTGACGATAGTCTAAATAGTTGTCAATTCTAGCAGAGTCCGCGCTTGCCATAAGGTGGCTGAACGTGCCATCCGGCGGATCTTTTCGCATCCGGCTTGTCCTGTGAGGCGCTGGCCGTCATGTTCACGTCAGTGACTCCTGTTATCATGGTCAATAATCTACCACAACGCGCGGCGGGAGAAAGTCTCGCCTATTCTGTCATCAAAACTGTTTATTTCACCGGCATACTCACGCAGGAGAACCGTGTTTATGAGCAACTTACGGCCTACGCCCGTTACTTTCGACAAAAATGATGTAGAAATTATTGCACGGGACACGCTGTACCGTGGTTTTTTTTCACTCAATTTATACCGTTTTCGTCATAAATTGTTCAACGGCGGCGTGAGCGAAGAGATTACGCGCGAGATTTTCGAACGCGGCCATGCGGCGGTGCTGCTGCCTTACGATCCGCTGCGCGACGAAGTGGTGCTGATTGAACAACTGCGTATCGCCGCGGTCGATACCTCAGACTCCCCCTGGCTACTGGAAATGGTGGCGGGTATGATCGAGGACGGCGAAAGTGTGGAAGACGTGTGCCGCCGCGAGGCCGAAGAAGAGGCCGGTGTGGCGGTCGGGCGCTGCAAACCGGTGCTGAGCTATCTGGCCAGCCCGGGCGGCACCAGCGAGCGGCTGTCGATTATGGTCGGCGAAGTGGACGCCGCGACCGCCGAAGGCATTCATGGATTGAGTGAAGAAAATGAAGATATTCGAGTCCATGTGGTGAGCCGCGAACAGGCTTACCGCTGGGTGGAAGACGGTACGATTGATAATGCGGCGTCGGTGATTGCCCTGCAGTGGCTGGCGTTGCACCATGAATCGCTCAGAAAAGAGTGGGTCAACCCATGACAAAGCGCTATACCCCTGATTTCCCTGAAATGATGAGAGTGTGTGAAACCAATTTCGCGCAACTGCGGCGTTTGCTGCCGCGCGATGACGAAACGGGGGAAACGGTGACTTATCAGGTGAACGGCGCCCGCTATCGGCTGACGATTGCGGAATCCACGCGTTACACGACGCTGGTGACGATTGAGCAGACCTTCCCGGCGGTCAGCTACTGGAGCCTGCCGGCGATGACGGTGCGGCTCTACCATGACGCGATGGTTGCGGAAGTGTGTGCCAGCCAGCAGATCTCTCGCTTTAAAGCGCGTTATGATTATCCGAATAAAAAGTTGCATCAACGCGACGAAAAGCATCAAATTAACCAGTTTCTTGCTGATTGGCTGCGCTACTGTTTAGCGCATGGTGCGATGGCGGTTCCTGTTGTGTGATACCCGAGCGACGGTAAGCGCGCTTGAAGTATGACGGGTAGAGACAGACTGAGATAACAAAGGACACCATTTGGAAAGCCTGTTTAAACTGCCCGTGGCGAGTGGGGCCAAGGTCAGGATTTTACAAATAACCGATACCCACCTGTTTGCCGGCGAGCACGAGACCTTGCTGGGCATTAACACCTACCGCAGCTACCATGCGGTGCTGGACGCGGTGCGCGCCCAGCAGCGGGAGTTTGACCTGGTTGTCGCTACCGGTGACCTGGCGCAGGATCATACCCCTGAGGCATATCGGCACTTTGCGGACGGCATTTCGCAGCTGCCCGCTCCCTGCGTGTGGCTGCCGGGCAATCATGATTTTCAGCCGGCGATGGTCGACGCGCTGGCCGCCGCGGGCATTACCCCTTCCAAGCACGTGCTGCTGGGTGCGCACTGGCAGGTGATCCTGCTGGACAGCCAGGTGTTCGGCGTGCCGCACGGCGAGCTGAGCGAGTATCAGCTGGAGTGGATGGAGCGCTGTCTGCAGGCCCATCCGGATCGCTACACGCTGCTGCTTTTGCACCATCATCCGCTGCCTTCCGGCTGTACCTGGCTCGACCAGCACAGCCTGCGCAACCCGCATATGCTGGGCGCGATCCTGCTGCGCTACCCGCAGGTGAACACGCTGCTGTGCGGGCACATTCACCAGGAGCTGGATCTGGCCTGGCAGGGGCGGCGTCTGCTGGCCTCGCCGTCCACCTGCGTGCAATTCAAGCCGCACTGTACTAATTTTACCATCGACGATGTTTCTCCGGGCTGGCGTTATCTTGATCTGCTGCCTGACGGACGCGTGGAAACCCAGGTGTGCCGTCTGGACAACGATGATTTCCGCCCCGATATGGATTCGGATGGCTACTGATGTCAACGCTGCTTTATCTGCACGGTTTTAACAGCTCGCCGCAGTCGGCCAAAGCGTCGTCGTTCAAGGCGTGGCTGGCCGACCATCACCCGCAGATCGAGATGCTGGTGCCGCAGCTGCCGCCCTATCCGGCGGATGCGGCCGAGCTGCTGGAGAATCTGGTGATGGAGCGTGCCGGCAGCACGCTGGGCGTGGTTGGCTCCTCACTGGGCGGTTATTACGCCACCTGGCTGTCGCAGTGTTTCGCGCTGCCGACGGTGGTGGTCAATCCGGCGGTGAAACCGTTTGAACTGCTGATTGATTATCTCGGGCAAAACGAGAACCCCTACACCGGTCAGCAATATGTGTTAGAGTCTCGTCACGTTTACGATCTGAAAGTCATGCAGATCGATCCTCTGGAGTCGCCGGATTTAATCTGGCTGCTGCAGCAAACGGGCGATGAAATTCTCGATTACGGGCAGGCTGTCGCCTATTACACTGCCTGTCGGCAGACGGTGGAGTCGGGAGGAAACCACGCCTTCGTCGGTTTCGATCACTACTTCCCCCAGATTGTGGATTTTTTAGGACTCGCCCCAAAATGACAGACGTTGTGGCCAGACGACAAACGTGATGGCTCCAGGCGCGAAGGGAAACATGCGGTCTGAGCAGGCCGTTCGGCGCCTTCCTTTAACCACGAAAACATAATCAACGATGACTCAATCCAGCTATAACGCTGATGCCATTGAAGTACTCAGCGGCCTAGAACCAGTGCGCCGTCGTCCCGGTATGTATACCGACACGCAGCGCCCGAACCACCTCGGCCAGGAGGTGATTGATAACAGCGTCGATGAAGCGTTGGCTGGCCATGCAAAACGCATTGACGTGATCCTGCACGCCGATCAATCGCTGGAGGTGATTGACGACGGCCGCGGTATGCCGGTGGATATCCACCCGGAAGAGGGCGTACCGGCGGTAGAGCTGATCCTGTGCCGGCTGCACGCCGGCGGCAAATTCTCCAGTAAAAACTACCAGTTCTCCGGCGGCCTGCACGGCGTGGGCATCTCGGTGGTCAACGCCCTGTCAAAACGGGTGGAAGTGACCGTCAAACGCGACGGCAACGTGTACGACATGGCGTTTGAAAACGGCGACAAGGTGCAGGACCTGACGGTCAGCGGCACCTGCGGCAAACGCAATACCGGCACCCGCGTCCACTTCTGGCCGGACGAACAGTTTTTCGACAGTCCGCGTTTTTCCGTCTCGCGCCTCAGCCATTTGCTGAAGGCCAAGGCGGTGCTGTGCCCGGGCGTGGAAATCTACTTTACCGACAAGGTTAACAATACCGAACAGCGCTGGTGCTACCAGGACGGCCTGACCGACTACCTGATGGAAGCGGTCAACGGGCTGATTACCCTGCCGGAAGCGCCGTTTGTCGGCACCTTCTCCGGCGACACCGAAGCGGTGGACTGGGCGCTGCTGTGGCTGCCGGAAGGCGGCGAACTGCTGACCGAAAGCTACGTCAACCTGATCCCGACCATGCAGGGCGGCACCCACGTCAACGGGCTGCGTCAGGGGCTGCTGGACGCGATGCGCGAGTTTTGCGAGTTCCGCAATATTCTGCCGCGCGGCGTCAAACTGTCGGCGGAAGATATCTGGGATCGCTGCGCCTACGTGCTGTCGGTGAAAATGCAGGATCCGCAGTTCGCGGGCCAGACCAAAGAGCGCCTGTCATCGCGCCAGTGTGCGGCGTTTGTGTCCGGCGTGGTGAAAGACGCCTTCAGCCTGTGGCTGAACCAGAACGTTCAGGCGGCGGAACAGCTGGCTGAAATGGCGATTTCCAGCGCCCAGCGCCGCCTGCGCGCGGCGAAGAAAGTGGTGCGCAAGAAGCTGACCAGCGGCCCTGCGCTGCCGGGCAAACTGGCGGACTGCACCTCGCAGGACCTGAGCATGACCGAACTGTTCCTGGTGGAAGGGGACTCGGCGGGCGGCTCAGCCAAGCAGGCGCGCGACCGCGAGTATCAGGCGATCATGCCGCTGAAGGGGAAAATCCTCAACACCTGGGAGGTGTCGTCGGACGAAGTGCTGGCGTCGCAGGAAGTGCATGATATTTCGGTGGCGATCGGCATCGATCCCGACAGCGAAGATCTCGGCCAGTTACGTTACGGCAAAATCTGTATTCTGGCGGATGCGGACTCGGACGGCCTGCACATCGCCACGCTGCTGTGCGCGCTGTTCGTGCGCCACTTCCGCTCGCTGGTGCAGGGCGGCCACGTGTATGTGGCCATGCCGCCGTTGTACCGTATCGATCTCGGCAAGGAAGTGTATTACGCGCTGGACGAGGAAGAGAAAGCCGGCGTGCTGGAACAGCTGAAGCGTAAAAAGGGCAAGCCGAACGTCCAGCGCTTTAAAGGTCTGGGCGAGATGAACCCGCTGCAGCTGCGCGAAACCACGCTCGATCCGAATACCCGCCGCCTGGTGCAGCTGACGGTCGACGATAACGACGTGCAGCAGACGCTGGCGGTGATGGATATGCTGCTGGCCAAGAAGCGTTCGGAAGATCGCCGCAACTGGCTGCAGGATAAGGGCGATACCGCCGAACTGTCGGTGTAACAAACAATGTCAGCCATATTGTGAACGGCTGATCTGTTGAGCAAGGATGCTTATGGTTCTGAAAGGTTGACGTTTCGCCTGTTTTTAAATCATGTAATTTGCTGTTCCGCCATTAACCTAGTGGCGGAAAGCTTTCTTCCCCCCAACCTACCCTAAAAAACAAGTAGAACTATAACACCTTGCGGTAGACGTACTGGTTGCATTCACACGCCAATTGCCAACACGAACGCAGAAAAGTCACGCCCTTGCTTACGAAAAAGCCGTCATGTGCTCAGATAGTCAGAACTAGAAATTGCTGTCGTCAGCAATCGGCCAAGACGCTTCCGATTCCTGCACAGAACTTGTGATCAGCCCAGCGAATTATCATCGTTATGACCGATTACTAGACTTCCTGTCTGTATGGTTGCAAATACCCGATGACTGTGTGCACAGGAATTGGTCTATATGTTTCAAAGTTGTAATCTTATGCCCAACCATGTCGTTTATATGTGATTAACCCAATCCAATGGATGGAAATTATATGGCAAAAGAGGAAGGTTTACGGGTCGTGCTTTCGCCGGTTCAACTGGCGGCGATCATGTCAGACAGGAGTGTCACAGAAGGGGAAACCCTAAGCAATCGCCTATTTGGAGGTCTGGGGCTTGCTGGTGGTGTTGTTGAGCTTATTGGTGCTGGTGCGATGTGTTATGTACCAGATCCCACACTTTTAACAAAAATCGGTTGTGTCATTGTTGGCACTCACAGCTTGGACAGTATCAAGGCCGCTTCTAATCAGATCATTACCGGCCAGCCGACCACTACCGATACTTACCAATCAGCTATCGCACTAGCTAAAACTTTGGGTGCGGATGATGATACGGCTTACAATGTGGGGCTTACGGTTGATATTGCTGTTCCGTTAGTGTTTGCGGCAGCGATAGGTGCGGCACGTGTTGCCTCTGTGCGTATGGGCAAGGTAAGGCTGATTGAGCACGAGTCAATGACCGGGGGAAAGCCTGGTGGCCACACAATCGTTCGCCATGTAGGACTATCCAAGGCTGTTTTGCTACAGCGATTGGAGGAGACTAAATTCGGGCGTTTTCCTCCACGTTCTATCAGTTCATTTACGAATCTTGCGATTGCTGAGAGAGCAATCTCAAGCGCTATGAGCGCCAATCACACACTAATAAAAAACTGGGCTAAATACCCATTGCGTAATCTTGTCATAACTCATAGGGCTGTAAATCACGTGGGATACTACATACAGCGAGGAGCTTCTGAGATTGTGAAAACCTCCAACCTTAAGGTTGTCATTGAGCATGGCTCTTTTAACGGAAAGCCTTACTACATACTTACCGCATATCCAATCCCCTAGGAGAGCACAATGAAAGATTACCCATTGCTAGACAACCTTATGGGGGGATACTTTAATCAAGATGCCGATCTGATTACGGGTTCAACAGAACTAGAGGGAATGATTGATTATTACTTACAAGGGGCATCTGCGAATCTGTTGCGAAATTTAATCAATGAAATGGATGATTTTCAAACGGCGCATCCAGACGATCTGGACAAAGCGTTTTGCGAGCGATACCCCGGAGATCTGGACATGTCACCCGTAGGTGAATTTTTTGATATTTTCCGGAAGCGAATCCAAGAAGCGTTAGGGCAACATTAAGGTTCATTGAGTTTATGCGTGAACCATAAAAAGCCCGGCGCAATGGCCGGGCTTGGTGATTACAGCGCTTCTTCCAGCACCTGGATATTCACATCCAGCACGCTGTCCTTGATGGTGGCGCGATGCTGATGCATATGCTCCATCTCAAGGTGTTTTTCCAGATGCGCCACGCTTTCCCATTTTTCCAGCATGAACACCGAATCCGGCAGCGACTGTTTCCATGGTACCTGAGCCTTGATATCGACCAGCGGCTGGTAGGCGCCGCAGCCGTCCTCCGCCAGCACTGACGGGATCAGTTTCTCAATGGCTTTCAGTACCGTCTCACGGTGGCCCGGTTTAACTTTAATTTCTGCGATTACGGTGATCATGACAACCTCATTAACAAACGTGCGAAAGATAAGTTAAGCAAAAGTTTTTGCCAGATGCTCGCGATATCGTGCGATATCATTTTGAATATCCGGCTGTTTAATCACGTCGTTGCAGATAAAGGTCGGCAGCGCTTCCATTCCCAGGAATTCGTTGGCCTTATGGAAATGCAGATAAACGCCGTCCACGCCGATGCCGTGGAAGAACTGATCGGGATCGGTAAAGGCTTCCAGCGGCGCGTTCCAGGTCAGGCTCAGCATATGTTTTTTGCCCTGCAGCAGGCCGCCGGAGCCGTATTTTTTGCTGGCGTCTGAGCGGGTGCGGCCGTCGCTGGCGTACAGCGAGCCGTGGCCGACGGTAAATACTTCGTCGATGTATTTTTTCAGGATCCAGGGCTCACCCATCCACCAGCCGGGCATCTGATAGATCACCGCGTCGGCCCACAGATATTTTTGCACTTCGGCGTCGATATCGTAACCTTGATCGACCACGGTCAGCTGGACTTCATGGCCGGCGTCGCGCAGAAAAGAAGCGGCGACATCGGTCAGGGTGTCGTTCAGCTCACCGTTGGAGTGACCAAATTTTTTACCGGCGTTGATTAGAAGGATATTACTCATCGGGTTTCCTCTTGCGAATAGGCCCTGCATCTTGTTCAAGCGGCGTCAGCGTGCGGCATGAAACCGGTCAGGGGTGATAACATGATGGGAAAGAGTTTACCTGCGCGTGCAGGGGAGAAAAATGCGCGCTGAGTCACATGACTTTTGCTGTTTTAGCAACAATCCGCCGGCTAGCGGCGGTCAACATCGCCCGCAATACCGACAATGCTGTGACAGCATACGGCCAGATAAGGTACTATCGCGGGCAACAAACGACGAGCAATCACGGGCACTGCTTTTTTTTGTGAACGACAGTCCTTTGCCCCAATGTCTAGGGATTGCCATGCCACGGTCTGAGGATAAATGAGTAATGAGTGATCTGACTCATGACGGTGTAGAGCGTTTACCGCTGCACACATTCACTGAAAACGCCTATCTGAACTATTCCATGTACGTCATCATGGATCGGGCGCTACCGTATATTGGCGACGGCCTGAAGCCGGTTCAGCGCCGCATCATCTACGCGATGTCTGAACTGGGCCTGAACAACAGCGCCAAATTCAAGAAATCCGCGCGTACCGTCGGCGATGTGCTGGGTAAATACCACCCGCACGGCGACAGCGCCTGCTATGAGGCGATGGTACTGATGGCGCAGCCTTTCTCCTACCGTTATCCGCTGGTGGACGGCCAGGGGAACTGGGGGGCGCCGGACGATCCGAAATCCTTTGCGGCGATGCGTTATACCGAATCCCGCCTGTCGAAGTACGCCGAAGTGCTGCTGTCCGAGCTGGGACAGGGGACGGTGGACTGGATCCCTAACTTTGACGGTACGCTGCAGGAGCCGAAGATGCTGCCTGCGCGTCTGCCGAACATCCTGCTGAACGGCACCACCGGCATCGCGGTCGGCATGGCGACCGATATCCCGCCGCACAACGTGCGCGAAGTGGCCGCCGCCGCCGTGGCGCTGCTGGAAAAACCGGGCGCCTCGCTGGATGACCTGCTGGAGTTTGTGCAGGGGCCGGACTTCCCGACCGAAGCGGAAATCATTACTCCGCGCGACGAAATTCGCAAAATCTACCAGAACGGCCGCGGTTCGGTGCGGATGCGTGCGGTGTGGAAAAAAGAAGACGGCAGCGCGGTGATCACTGCGCTGCCGCATCAGGTCTCCGGCGCCAAGGTGCTGGAGCAGATCGCCAGCCAGATGCGCGCCAAAAAGCTGCCGATGGTGGAAGACCTGCGCGATGAGTCGGACCATGAGAATCCGACGCGTCTGGTGGTTGTACCGCGCTCTAATCGGGTGGATCTGGAGCAGGTGATGAATCACCTGTTCGCCACCACCGACCTGGAACGCAGCTACCGCGTCAATATGAATATGATCGGCCTGGATAACCGCCCGGCGGTGAAAGGGCTGGTGGAAATCGTCACCGAATGGCTGGCCTACCGCCGTGATACGGTGCGTCGTCGTCTGAATCACCGTCTGGAAAAAGTGCTCAAGCGTCTGCACATTCTGGAAGGTTTACTGGTCGCGTTCCTCAACATCGATGAAGTGATCCACATTATCCGCAGCGAAGATGAGCCGAAGCCGGTGCTGATGCAGCGTTTCGGCATCAGTGAGACGCAGGCGGAAGCGATCCTTGAACTGAAGCTGCGCCATTTGGCGAAGCTGGAAGAGATGAAGATCCGCGGCGAGCAGGACGATCTGGCGAATGAGCGCGATCGGCTGCAGGCGCTGCTGGCGTCAGAGCGCAAGCTGAATACGCTGATCAAAAAAGAAATTCAGGCGGATGCGCAGACTTACGGCGACGATCGCCGTTCGCCGCTGGCCGAGCGCGGCGAAGCCAAGGCGATGAGCGAGCACGATTTCGTGCCGTCCGAGCCGGTGACCATCGTGCTGTCGGAGATGGGCTGGGTGCGCAGCGCCAAGGGCCATGATATCGACCCCGCCGGCATGAACTATAAGGCCGGCGACAGCTTCCGCGCCGCCGCCCGCGGCAAAACCAACCAGCCGGTGGTGTTTATCGACTCCACCGGGCGCAGCTATGCGGTTGATCCGCTGACGCTGCCGTCGGCGCGCGGGCAGGGCGAGCCGCTGACCGGTAAACTGACGCCGCCGCCGGGCGCAACCATCGAACAGGTGCTGATGGCCGCCGACGACCAGAAATTGCTGATGGCCTCCGATGCCGGTTACGGCTTCGTGTGCACCTTCAACGATCTGGTGGCGCGCAACCGCGCCGGCAAGGCGATGATTACCTTGCCGGAGAACGCCAAGGCGTTACCGCCGCTGGAAATTTACGGCGACGACGATATGCTGCTGTCGATTACCCAGGCGGGTCGCATGCTGATGTTCCCGGTGGCCGATCTGCCGCAGCTGTCGAAAGGCAAGGGCAACAAGATCGTCTCTATTCCGTCGGCGCAGGCGGCCGCAGGGGATGACAAGCTGACCTGGCTGTTTGTGCTGCCGCCGCAAACGTCGCTGACGTTGTACGTCGGCAAGCGCAAGCTGACGCTGCGCCCGGAAGATTTGCAGAAATTCCGTGCCGAGCGCGGGCGGAAAGGCACGCTGCTGCCGCGCGGTCTGCAGCGTATCGATCGCGTCGAGGTGGATATGCCGCCGCGCGCGTCGGCCGGGGATAGCGAAGAGTAAGTTCGGCGGGCGTCGTTTCCCAGGCGACGCCCGCGTAATTCACCGCTTTCCGTATTTATTTTCAAATAATTAACATTTCTGCGTATAAATTTATTGTGCGGATGCCCGGCCGGCAGGAAAATAGCAAACAGGCCGGGTATCATCGCCAGCGGGCGTGATGCCCTGCGCGCAAATAAAATGATGGAAGGTATCTGCGCAGCGAATCATGCTGCGTCGGCAGTGTGCTAATGAGGTTGTTATGTTATTAATTTTGCGTGCCGTTTTCGTCACTCTGTTCTGTATTCTGGTGTGCATTTTCGGTTCCATCTACTGTTTGTTCAGCCCGCGCAATCCCCGTCACGTGGCGACGTTTGGCCATCTGTTCGGCCGCCTGTCGACGGTATTCGGCTTAAAGGTAGAAATTCGTAAGCCGGCCGACGCGGCGCAGTACGGCAAGTGCATCTATATCGCCAACCACCAGAACAACTACGATATGGTGACGGCGTCCAATATCGTGCAGCCGCGCACCGTGACGGTGGGGAAAAAAAGTCTGGTGTGGATCCCGTTTTTCGGCCAGCTGTATTGGCTGACCGGCAATCTGCTGATAGATCGGGATAACCGGGCCAAAGCGCACGGCACCATCGCTCAGGTGGTGGAGCAGATTAAGAAAAAAGATATTTCCATCTGGATGTTCCCGGAAGGAACCCGCAGCCGCGGTCGCGGCCTGATGCCGTTCAAGACCGGCGCGTTTCATGCGGCGATCGCCGCCGGCGTGCCGGTTGTGCCGATCTGCGTGTCGAACACCAGCAATAAAATCAACCTGAACCGCCTGAATAACGGCGAAGTGATTGTAGAGATGCTGGAGCCGATCGATACCACGAAGTTTGGTAAAGACCAGGTGCGTGAGCTGGCAACCCATTGCCGCGAGCTGATGGCGGCGAAAATCGCCCAGCTGGACGAAGAGGTGGCGCAGCGCGAGGCCGCCGGAAAATAACTCTCTGCCAATGGCGGCGGTGACTTTTTAACGGCCTGCGGGTCGTTAATGCCCGGCTTCATGCTACGCTTAGTGGCATTATCGGACTCCGGGCTTTTGCATACGGTTTAGTATTTGTTTTCATGGAGAAAATATGTCACTCAGTCGACGTCAGTTCATTCAGGCATCGGGTCTGGCGCTGTGCGCGGGAGCCGTGCCGCTGAGGGCTGAAGCGAGCGGAGCGCAAATCCCGTTACCGGTTCCCCCACTGCTGGAGTCTCGTCGCGGTCAGCCGCTGTTTTTAACCCTGCAGCGCACACATTGGCCGTTTGTTGCCAACCGTAAGGCCAACGCATGGGGCATTAACGGCATGTACCTCGGGCCAACGGTACGGGTACACAGCGGTGACGACGTCAAATTGATTTACAGCAACCGCCTGGCGGAGCCGGTATCCATGACCGTCAGCGGTCTGCAGGTGCCGGGCACTCTGACGGGCGGTGCGGCGCGGCTGATGTCGCCGGGCGTGGACTGGTCGCCGGTGCTGCCGATTCGTCAGGCAGCAGCGACCTGCTGGTATCATGCCAACACGCCGGAGCGCATGGCGCCGCAGGTATATAACGGCCTGGCCGGCATGTGGCTGGTAGAAGATGAAATCAGCAAGTCGCTGCCGCTGCCTAACCACTACGGCGTGGATGATTTCCCGCTGATCGTACAGGACAAGCGGCTGGATAACTTCGGCGCGCCGGAATACAGCCCGCCGTCGCAGGGCGGTTTCGTCGGCGACACGCTGCTGGTGAATGGCGTGCAGAACCCGTACCTTGAGGTTTCTCGTGGTTGGGTGCGCCTGCGTTTGCTGAACGCCTCCAACTCGCGCCGCTATATGCTGCAGCTGAGCGACGGCCGTCCGCTGACGGTGATCGCCAGCGATCAGGGCTTTTTACCTGCTCCGGTCTCGGTGCAGCAGCTTCCTCTGGCGCCCGGTGAACGGCGCGAGGTGCTGATCGATATGTCGAAGGGCGAAGAAGTGACGCTGAACGCCGGGGAGGCCGCAGGCATTATGGACCGCCTGCGCGGGCTGTTTGAACCTTCCAGCCTACTGGTGTCCACCCAGGTGCTGACGCTGAAGCCGACCGGCCTGTTGCCGTTGGTGACGGACAACCTGCCGATGCGTCTGCTTTCGGATCAGCTGCTGGACGGCAGCGTCAGCCGTACGCGGGAGTTCCGGCTGGGTGATGACGTGGCGGGCATTAACGGCGCGGTGCGGGATGTGAACCGCATCGATCTGCAGACCATGCAGGACAGCTGGGAGCGTTGGGTGATCCGCGCCGATACGCCGCAGTCTTTCCATATCGAGGGCGTACAGTTCCTGGTGAAGAGCGTGAACGGCGCTCAGCCGATGGCCGAGGATCGCGGCTGGAAGGACACCGTCTGGGTCGACGGCGAAGTAGAGCTGGTGGTGCACTTTACCCAGCCGTCCTACGATCACTTCCCGTTCCTGTATTACAGCCAGACGCTGGAGATGGCCGATCGCGGCAGCGCCGGGCAGTTTGTGGCGCAACCGACGCAGTAAATTGTCGGTTAACGTTAACCAGTCAATGGCTCTCTAAAGGTATTGTAGTCAGAGATATGGGGAATGTGATTCGTAACTTCTCGTTTAAGACCGCCATTATGGCGGTTCAGACTGCTGATAAAGTCAGTTATTAGGGAGAGCGTGGCGATGGGGTCGTAGCGGCGTAAGCCGCCGGAGTGCCCCTCGTTATGCTAGGCCCGGGTATCTCGGGCCATCAGACGGCTTTGTCATCAACCTCGGACCGCCATTATGGCGGTTTTATTTTGTCTTGAGCTTTTCAGCGTTTTTATTATCGATTAACTAATTTCAATATTATTAGTTGAATAGACCCGGTGATAACAGATTCGGGTGTTGACCTTTAGCGCGCATCACGGGCTGCCGAACAAGGAACCTGAGCCAGGGGCAACCGGACAGGGATGTCCGGTTGAGGCGGCACAGGCAGGGATGCCAGAGCCGACCCGCCCGGCGACGGTGACGCCGTGAGGGTACCCGCGCAGCGGGCAGAACGTGTCTAAGCGCGAGCGCGGGTGCAGGGGCCGCGCCTACGGCCCCTGCAATTGCCGTTCACGGTGGTGACAAAGAAATGCTGTACGTTTACGGCAATTCTTATTACTCATTGCTTATAAATATCGTGCATAAATATCTCCGCAGGCCTGACCGATTTCTATGCCTCCGGGAAGCGCTGGCGCATCTGCGCCCAGTCCGGCGCGGCGTCGGCGCCGCGGCTGGCCACCACGCAGGCGGCGACGCGGTTGGCAAGATCGACGGCCTGCGGCAGCGGCCAGCCGGCGGAAAGGGCGGCGAGCAGGCCGGCGCAGTGGGCGTCGCCGGCGCCGATGGTGTCCACCACCTCAACCGGATAGGCGGCGATATGCTGCGGCGGATGTTTGCCGTCGCAGATCCAGGCGCCGTCGCTGTCAAGGCGGCAAATCAGGGTGAAATTGCGGGCGGCGGCGTAGCGCTGCGCCGCGTCGACGGGGTCGCCGTCGCCGCACAGGATCGCCACTTCGTCGCGGTTAAGCGTCAGCAGGGTATGGCTGTCGCTCAGCATGGCGAAAAATTCCTCGCCGAGCAGGCCGACGCGCGGGCCGGGATCGATCAGCCGGTATTGGTCGAACGGCAGACGGGTCAGCCATTCGCGCAGCGCGGCGCCCGGTTCGCCCACCAACTCATAGCCGTTGGCGTAGACCAGCGTCTCCGGCGTCAGCGGCAGGGTTGCCAGCTGCGCCTTGTTCCACTGCGCTTCACAGCCGCTGACGGTGATAAAGGTTCTTTCGCCGTTCGGCTCGGCCAGCGCCAGGCACCAGCCGTTATCCATCTGTCCGTGCCGCAGCAGAACCGGCAGCCCCAGTTCCTGCATCGCCGCTTCCACGGCGACGCCCCACTCGCCGTTGCCGACCGGCATGCCGTTGACCACCGGCACGTCCAGCCGGCACAGCACGCGGGCGACGTTAAAGGCGCAGCCGCCAATCTGCCGCCCCTGCGGCCGGGCTTCAATATCTTCGCCGCTGACGGGCAGGCGCGGCAGTGTCATAACCAGATCACCGACGGCGCCGCCTAATACTAATACCGGCGTTACTGCAGAAAACTCACTCATTTACTTACGTTCTCCGCCCGCGGCCAAAAACAGGCCGTAGGCGATAAGGCTAACCAGGAAGGAAACAAACAGCCCGAGGCTGGAATCCGCGAACAGGCCTTTGGCCAGCGGCCCGTCGATAAAGCCGCTTTTGGTGACCATCAGCCCGCTGAGGGCGCCGAGGAACCAGCAGCACAGCGGTACCATACGCACGCCGCGATTTTGGCCGTTCAGGCCGTACAGCGCATTGCCGTCGTAACCATGATGACGACGCAGGCGCAGATAGTCGAGGATGAATATCGCTTCCCAGGCGGCAAGGAAGACGCCGCAGAACACCAGGAAGGCGATAAACGGCCCCATAAAATCGCCGGACACGAACAGCACATAGAGGGCGATCGCCAGCACCAGTAGCGCATCGAACGATACCGCCAGCGATTGCTTAACCTTAACGCCGATGGTCAGCAGGTTAAGGCTGGCGGAGTAGAGGCTCAGCACCGCAATGGTGACGATGCCGGCGGTGGCGGTCAGCAGATAAGGGATAGCCATCCAGCTCGGCAGCACCGAGCCAATCAGGGCGATCGGGTTGGCCGCAGAGGCCAGGTCGGGCAACTGCACCGACAGCAGAATACCGGTAAACATCAGCAGCATCAGCGGCAGACAGGCGCCGCCCATCACCGCGGCGAAGATGCTTTTATTGGAACTTTTCGGGCTTTGATAGCGGCTATAGTCCGCGCCGGCAATCGCCCAGCCGATGCCGGTGCCGGCGGCGATAATCGATACCGCCGGCAGGAAGCCGGTCAGCCAGTTGCCGGCGGGCAGCGCCAGCACGCGCTGCCATTCGGTGGTAAAGGCGATATACAGCACCACGACCAGCGTCATGCTGCCGAAGATGCGGCTGAACCAGGTCTGCAGCCAGACTACGGTATTTTGCCCGAGCAGGCTGACGACGATGGTCAGGCCGCCGAACAGCAACAGGCTGACGCCGGTCAGCAGCGGACTTTCCGCCAGCCCCATTGCCTGGAACAGCGCCGCCAGCGTCAGCGTGCCGGTGATGACGTTCACCGCCTCCCAACCCATCAGATTGATCCAACTGAAGGCGGTGGGGGCGATATTGCCTTTTACACCGAAGATGACCCGCGACAGGGTCAGCGTCGAGGTGCGGCCGCGTTTGCCGGCGAAGCTGGTATAGCCGACCAGCGCAAAGCTGGCGACGCCGACCAGCGCGGCGAGAACAGACTGCAGGAATGACAGGCCGAAGCCGACGATCAGCGCCCCGTAAACCACGCCGAGGATGCCGATATTGGCCGCTGACCATACCCAGAACAGCTCGATGGGTTTACCGGTTTGCTCCGCCTCGGGCACCAGATCGATGCCGGTGCTTTCAACTTTCCATGTTTCACTGCGGTTTATTTCACTCATGCTGCAGATTTACCCTTGGTTGCGCAGCGCCCCCAGAGCCGCTGCATATGGTTGAAAATCAATCTGATTCGCCTGGTTCAGTGTTTCAATCCATTGCGCCGGAAATGCCTCAATGCCGCGCAGCGCGCCGCAAACTGCCGTCGCCATCGCGCCGATGGTGTCGGTGTCGCCGCCAAGGTTGGCGGCCAGCAGCGCGCAACGAATCGGATCGCCGTCCGCTAATTCGATCAGCGCCAGCGCGGCGGGAATGGACTCAATGGTATCCATGCCGGCGCCGACGGTGTGGTAGATCTCAGCCAGCGCATCGCTGTCCGTCAGCGGCCGTACGCGTTCGGCCACGTCCAGCGCCCACAGAATGCGGCGGCTCAGCGACGGGCTGAAGGTGGTGATCTGCTGTTGCTGCATCTGTTCCACCAATGACGGCAGCGCCTGTTTAATCGCGCTCCAGTCGTCGCCGTCGATCGCACGGCTGACTGACCAGGCAATAGCGAAGGCGCCGGCAACGGCGATATCAGATTTATGCGTCGGGCTACAGGCCAGGCGCACGGCATCCATAAAGTAGCCTAAATCATTGGTAGATAACAGACATCCCAGCGGCGCGACGCGCATGGCGGCACCGTTGGTTACGCCGTTGGCGTTGATTTCCGAGATGGGCTGGCCGGCGCGGATGGCGTTAAGTGCGGCTTTGGAAGTGGGGCCAAGAATGTTTTTATTGAAGGCGTCGACCCGTTCTGCCCACAGCATGATGTGGTGGGCGATGCGTTCGGGTTCGACCTTACCGTGAGCGGCGAGTAGCGCCTCCATCAGCGCTACTGCCTGCTGCGTGTCGTCGGTATATTCGCCGGCGATAAAACCTGTCGCGGCAATATTCTCGTCCGGGCCAGGCAAGAAGCGATCGATCCAACCAAAATAATCGCGTACCTGCCGTAGCGGCCACAGCTCCGACGGCATCCCCATCGCATCGCCAGCGGCTTGACCATACAGTGCGCCAAGGATGGCGAGGTGGGGATTTTTTCTTATTGTCATGGGTGTTCCCTGGTGTTGGTGCATGTTGAATTAAACACGTCAACGTTACCACCATAGTGGCAAAATGGATCCAATAAAAGTCCATTAGGGCAAAAATGTGATGCCAATCTAGATCCATTGCACAATTCTCCGCACAACTTACCCGTACTGGTATAAATATGATAAAAGCTAACGCCAGAGAGGGGCGCCCAAATTAAAGAGAGCAGTCAGATGAATGACTTTAGCGCGTGGCTGCGCCAGCAGTTGGTTCAGGCCGTTGCGGCACCACGTTATATACAGTTGGCTACAGCGCTGGAGGCGGCGATTAAACAGCGCCGGCTGGCCGCCGGTGATTTTCTGCCGCCTGAGCGCGTGCTGGCCGAACGGTTGGCGGTGTCGCGGGTCACCGTCAGCAAGGCCCTGAAGCTGCTGGAAGAGAAGGCGCTGATTTCACGCCAACAGGGCGTGGGCACCCGGGTAGCGGTGTATATGGATTATTCGCTGTCGCAGGAGCAGGGGGGATTTACCGCCCAGATAACGCGCAGCGGCAGCGCCGCCAGTAACCAGTGGCTACTGCGCACGCGCGTGACGCCGCCGCCGGAGATCGCGCAGGCGTTAAATCTGTCCGAGCATGAGCCGGTGGTGAAGCTGCGTCGCCTGCGTCTGGCGGACGGCAATCCGATTTCGTTGGAAACCACCTATATTCCGCTACGCTTTCTGCCCGATCCCGAGCGGCTGGAGCATTCGCTCTACGCGCTGTGGCAGGAGCGCGGTATCGTGCCGGAGGGCAAGCACTTTCTGTTGAAGGCGATCGCCTGCAGCGATGAAGTTGCCGGCTTGCTGAATGTGTCCTGCGGCGCGCCGCTGTTGCTCGTCACGCAGACCAGCCGCAATGCGCAGGGCGAAGTGCTGGAGATCAGTGAAGTTCAGTGCCGCAGCGACGTGTATGAGTTTGAAGTCAGCAGCTAGCGGAAAGTTCGAATAAATAACCCTGCTCTTTTTGCTGATACTGCGTATAATCGCCGCCCGGCGATTAATTAACCTGCAAAGAGCACTGTCGAATGAGCACCACCAGCCTGATCCAACCGGATCGTGAACTGTTTTCTTATAAGCGTTACTGGGCCGAATGTTACGGCACCGCGCCGTTTTTACCGATGTCGCGTGAAGAGATGGACCAATTGGGCTGGGACAGCTGCGACGTGATTATTATCAGCGGTGATGCTTACGTCGACCACCCCAGCTTCGGCATGGCGATTATCGGTCGCATGCTGGAAGCGCAGGGGTTTCGCGTCGGGATTATCGCCCAGCCGGACTGGGGCAATAAAGAGGACTTTATGCGCCTCGGCAGGCCGAACCTGTTTTTCGGCATCACCGCCGGCAATATGGATTCAATGATCAACCGCTATACCGCCGATCGTAAACTGCGCCACGACGATGCCTACACGCCGGGCAATGTCGGCGGTAAGCGTCCCGACCGCGCCACGCTGGTATATACCCAGCGTTGTAAAGAGGCCTATAAGGACGTGCCGATCGTACTTGGCGGCATTGAGGCCAGCCTGCGCCGCATCGCCCATTATGATTACTGGTCGGATACCGTACGCCGCTCGGTGCTGGTGGACTCCAAGGCCGATATGCTGATCTACGGCAACGGTGAACGTCCGCTGGTGGAGGTGGCGCACCGCCTGGCCGCCGGCGAGAAGATCGCCGATATTCACGATATTCGCAACACCGCGGTGATGCGCAAGGCGCCGCTGCCGGGCTGGAGCGGGGTGGATTCCACCCGTCTGGATAAGCCGGGGCGCATTGAACCGATTCCCAACCCTTACGGTGAGGATCTGCCCTGTGCCGACGGCGCTCAGCCGGAGCCGGAAGCCAAGCCGGTCACCGTGCGCGCCGCTAAGCCGAAGCCGTGGGAAAAAACCTATGTGCTGCTGCCGTCCTTTGAAAAGGTGAAGGCGGATAAAGTTCTGTACGCCCATGCTTCGCGCATTTTGCACCATGAAACCAACCCGGGCTGCGCCCGCGCTCTGATGCAGAAGCACGGCGACCGCTACGTGTGGATCAACCCGCCGGCGATTCCGCTGAAAACCGACGAGATGGACAGCGTGTTCGCGCTGCCGTACCAGCGGGTGCCGCACCCGTCCTACGGCGAGGCGCGCATCCCGGCGTACGACATGATTCGCTTCTCGGTGAATATCATGCGCGGCTGCTACGGCGGCTGTTCGTTCTGCTCGATCACCGAGCACGAAGGGCGGATTATCCAGAGCCGCTCCGAAGATTCGATCATCCGTGAAATTGAGGAAATCCGTGACAAGGTGCCCGGCTTTACCGGCGTGATTTCCGATCTGGGCGGCCCGACCGCCAATATGTATATGCTGCGCTGCACCAACCCGCGCGCCGAACAGACCTGCCGCCGCGCCTCCTGCGTGTATCCGGAAATCTGCACCTATATGGATACCAACCATGAGCCGACCATCAAGCTGTACCGCCGCGCGCGCGAGCTGGAAGGGGTGAAGAAGATCCTGATCGCCTCCGGGGTGCGTTACGATCTGGCGGTGGAAGACCCGCGCTACATCAAAGAGCTGGCGAGCCATCACGTGGGCGGCTATCTGAAGATTGCGCCGGAACATACCGAAACCGGCCCGCTGTCGAAAATGATGAAGCCGGGCATGGGCAGCTACGACCGCTTCAAGCAGCTGTTCGATCATTACTCCAAGCAGGCCGGCAAAGAGCAGTACCTGATCCCGTATTTTATCTCCTCACATCCGGGCACGCGGGATGAGGACATGGTCAATCTGGCGCTGTGGCTGAAGAAAAACCGCTTCCGTCTCGACCAGGTACAGAACTTCTATCCGTCGCCGATGGCGAACTCCACCACCATGTATTACAGCGGCAAGAATCCGCTGGGCAAAGTGGGCTATAAATCGGAAGAGGTCTTTATCCCGCGCGGCGATCGTCAGCGCCGTCTGCACAAGGCGCTGCTGCGCTACCACGATCCGGCCAACTGGCCGCTGATCCGCAGCGCGCTGGAAGAGATGGGGCTGAAGCACCTGATCGGCAGCCGCCGCGACTGCCTGGTGCCCGCGCCGAGCATTGACGAACAGCGCGAGGGCAAGCGTCTGCAGCGCCGCGCGCGTCCGGCGCTGACCAGGCACAGCGATATTCAGCGCCAGCGCTCACCGTCCAACAGGCCGCCGCGCAAGGCGATCTGTAACGGCGGCGCCAAAGGCAAGGCGTAACCGCGGTTCGGGACGGGCTAATCATGCCGGTCGGCGCAGGCTGACCGGCATTTTTTTCGCCGGATTACAGCCGGGCGTAGGCCGCTTCCACCTTCGCCAGATAGCGCGGCGCCTGCGCCGACGGATGATGCTGGCGCACGTGCCACCAGAACGCCTCGGGAGACAGGCTGTTAATCATGCTGACCGCCTGACGGCGGTTGCTGGAGAAGGTGCGCAGCAGCGCGCCGGCGCCGTTGACGTAGGCCACTTCGGTGGCGTAGCGCAGCGTCACCGGGTTATCAATCCCCCGCAGCTGCCGCTGCAGCGAAGCCAGGTAGGCGGCGCCCAGATCGATATTGGTCTCCGGGTCGAGCAGGTCGTCATCGTCCGGGCAGCCGCTTTTCCCTTTAAACTGATAGGCGTCGCAGCCGGCGGTGGAGGCTTTCAGCTGCATCAGGCCGACGGCATTGGAGCGGCTGACCGCTTCCGGGTTAAAGCCGGACTCCACCTGGATCATCGCGGCGATCAGTTTGGCGTCGACGTCGTACTCGTCGGCGGCGTCGGCGATGGCGCTATCAAAACTGTGGCGGTCGTAGCTGACGGATTTGTGCTTGCTGGAACAGCCGGCGAGGATCAGTAGCGCCAGCGGGATGGCCAGACGCGTACAGGCGGCGATCGAAAATTTCATAGTGCTCCGTGCGGTGGAAAAGTGTCAGACATTGATAGTGCCATCATCGCCGGCGGGCAGGCAAAGATTTTGACCAAAAGCCGCATGACGTGCGCGGGGGCGAAAATAGGCCCGCATACAGCGGGCCGAGGAGGGAGGGCGTCTTACAGAGTGGCGGGATCCGGCCCCAGACGTTTGCTGATATCCAGTTTGGCAATCTGGCCCAGCTCGTCCTTATCCAGCTTAAAGTCGAACACCGCAAAGTTTTCGCGGATGCGCGACGGCGTGACCGATTTCGGAATGACGATCAGACCGTTGTCCAGGTGCCAGCGCACCACGATCTGCGCCGGGGTTTTTTCATACTTCTCCGCCAGATGTTTGATCACCGTCTGATCGAACACGCCTTCGCCGCCTTGCGCCAGCGGGCTCCAGGATTCGGTGGCGATGTTGTGCATGGCGTTCCAGGCGTGCAGCTGGCGCTGTTGCAGCAGCGGATGCAGTTCGATCTGGTTGATCACCGGCGTGACGCCGGTTTCATCCTGCAGGCGCTGCAGGTGCGGCACATTGAAGTTACAGACGCCGATACTTTTCGTCAGGCCCTGCTCGCGCAGTTTGATGAGGCTGCGCCAGGCGTCGACATACTGATCCTGCGACGGCCGCGGCCAGTGGATCAGGTACAGGTCGACATAGTCCAGCCCCAGCTTCTTCAGGCTGGTTTCCAGCGCGGCCTGCGGATCGCCCTGATCGTCGTTCCACAGTTTGGTGGTGATAAACAGTTCACTGCGCGGCAACGAGGCTGACTGCAGCGCACTGCCGACGCCTTCCTCGTTTTTGTAAATGGCAGCGGTATCAATGGAGCGATAACCAACCTCCAGCGCTTTCGTCACGGCGTTGGCTGTCTCTTCAATGCTCGCCTGCCAAACGCCGAGACCCAACTGCGGCATCAGATTACCATCGTGGAGTTTGATGATGGGTTGCGTTGTCATGCGTATCTCCTTTTGACCTGATTGCCGACGTTCATTACGTCGGAAAGCTTGCTTTAATTTTAGACCCTGCACGGTTGAAGTTGCAGCGCGTAAACGGCGTGCGGGCCTGACCGCAACGGCAATACGTCGGGGGTCGTTGGCAATTCTCAGAATGGCCGAGGGTTAGCGGTGCGTCGGCGATCCTGCGGAACCTGTTGTCATACGTCTCCTCCGGTAAATAAGCCAAATGGCGAAAATGGGACTGACGGAGGCGCCGTCGGCGCGGGGAAAAGCGCCCGGGATGTCCGGGCGCAGGTAATACGTTATTGTGAGACCGGGCGGCCAACGGCATACGACAACGGCGCAGCAAATTGATCGGCCCGGCCTATAAGCCTAGCAGGAAATCGACGGGGTGCGATTAACGCGCTGCCTGATAGATGCGTTCGCTGACGTCAAGCGTGATGTCCTGATGCTCGCCCAGCGCGGTCATGCCGTGTTCGCGCAGCTTTTCCAACAGCGCGGGAATGCTGCTGCCGTCGAGCTGGTAGTCGGCCATGCGGGTCGGCACGCCCATTTTTTCGAAGAACTCGGCGGTGGCGGCAATGGCGGCTTCGATGCGCTGGTCGTCATCGCCGTCGCGCAGACCCCAGACGCGCTCGGCGTACTGCAGCAGTTTGTCGCGTTTTTGCGCCTTTTTCTCCCGCAGCAGCGACGGCAGGACGATCGCCAGCGTCTGTGCGTGATCCAGGCCGTGCATCGCCGTCAGCTCGTGGCCGAGCATGTGGGTCGCCCAGTCCTGCGGCACGCCGGCGCCGATCAGGCCGTTCAGCGCCATGGTGGCGCTCCACATCACGTTGGCGCGCACCGCATAGTTTTCCGGTTCCGCCAGCGCGCGCGGGCCGTCTTCCAGCAGCGTCAGCAGCAGGCCTTCGGCGAAGCGGTCCTGCACTTTGCCGTCAACCGGGTAGGTCAGATACTGCTCCAGCGTGTGGACAAAGGCGTCCACCACGCCGTTGGCGATCTGCCGCGGCGGCAGCGAGTAGGTGACCTGCGGGTCCAGCACGGCAAACTGCGGCTGTACCAGCGGCGAGAAGAAGTGCTGTTTGTCGCCGCTGCTTTTACGGGTAATCACCGCGCCGCTGTTGGATTCCGAACCGGTGGCCGGCAGGGTCAGCACGCAGCCCATCGGCACCGCGCGGGTAATTTCGCTGCCGACGGTCTGCATGATGTGCCAGGCGTCAGACGAGGCGCTGTAGTCCGCCGCAGCGGCGATAAATTTGGTGCCGTCCACTACGGAACCGCCGCCGACCGCCAGCAGATAATCAATCTTCTCGGCACGCACGACCTCGACCGCTTTCATCAGCGTTTCAAAGGTCGGGTTCGGCTCAATACCGCCGAACTCGGTGACGCTGCGCCCCTGCAGCGCGGCGTGCACCTGATCCAGGACGCCGTTTTTCTTCACGCTGCCGCCGCCGTAGGTAATCAGAATACGGGCGTCGGCCGGGATTTGCTGGCCCAGCTCGGCAATTTGATCTTTACCGAACAGAATTTTGGTTGGGGTGTGGAGAATAAAGTTTTGCATGGTTTATTTGTCCAGTTTAAAGCCTTGTTGCTGAATGGCGGGAAGCACATTCGGGAAATAGATATGCTGGTAATAGCTGGCGGTGTTGCGGCTCCAGTCGTCGCCGTCCGCGCGACCGGTCTGCTGCCAGTAGTCGCTCAGCGTCTGGTTATAGGCCTTGATGGCGTCCGGTAGATTTTCGCGCTGATAGCGTTCTTCATGGCGGAAACTGTCGATCGGCAGGCGCGGTTTCTGCTGTGCGCCCTGATCGACATGGCCGATCACCAGCCCGGCGACCGGGAAGGTCAGCTCCGGCAGCTGCAGCAGTTCAATCAGCGCCTGAGGGTCGCGGCGGATGCCGCCGATCGGCACGATGCCCAGCCCGTGCGAGCGGGCGGCGGTCATCAGCGCGCCCAGCGCGATGCCGACGTCGGTGCTGCCGGAGATCAGGCTCTCAATACTTTGGTGCGCGGTTTGCTGCTGGCCGCCCATGGCGATGCCCAGCCGGGTTTTGTGCATATCCAGCACCACGGTGATAAACACCGGCGCTTTGGCGATCCACGCCTGCCCGCCGGCAATCTCGGCGATGCGCGCACGCTGGGCAGGGTCGCGGGTGACAACCAGCGAAACCTGCTGGGAGTTGACCGACGTCGGCGCCAGATGGGCGGCGGCGATAATGCTGTCGAGCACCTCATCGGCGATCGGCTGGTCGAGATAGCTGCGCTCGCTGCGATGCGACGTCAGCAGGTCAATGGTCTGGTTCATGGTCATGCTGCCTTATCCGGTTTTGCTTCTGGTCAGCATTGCGCCGTCGTCCGTGCCTTAACGGGCCGGAGAAAACGAAGATTGCCGAGAAGAAGAGGGTGCGTTTCAGATTGACGACGAGGCGACGGCTTGCCTAAACCTATAGGGAAGATGGCGCCCGCTAATTTGTAGGGACTATTGTCAGCGACGCCCGGCGGCTTAACAATGCACATTTCTGCCTGGTGTTTGCCTATTTCTACAAAACTCTGTAGAAATAAGCGCTGTTTTATTACTATTTGTGAGGCGTAAATCTTAACCAAATCGGAGGCGGGATGAGCGACATTGACGAGCTTCGGTACCGGATGGCGCAGCAGGCGGCGCGCTTTGCCGTGGGTAACGGCTATACGCCGTCGCCGGTGCCGCAGGTAAACATTCTGTACGCTGACCGGCATTATCCGCGCCAGCCGGTGATGTATGACCCCAGTATTGTCATCATTTTTCAGGGGCACAAGGTCGGCTTCTGCGGCAGCAAGGTGTTCCGTTACGATCCGCGCAACTATCTGCTGATGACGCTGCCGCTGCCGTTTGAGTGCGAAACCTTCGCCAACCCTGAGCAGCCGCTGGTGGGGATCTCGGTGCGCATTGATACCCAGATGCTGCAGGATCTGCTGATCGATATCGGCGATGACGACTATCTGACGGCGCCGCACGGCGAGAGCAGCGGCATCAACTGCGCATCGTTGCATGACGAGATGCTGTGCGCCACCGAGCGGCTGCTGGACGTGATGAGCAAGCCGCTGGATGCGCGGGTGCTGGGGCCGCAGATCGTGCGTGAAATTCTCTATTACGTGCTGTGCGGCCACAGCGGCGCCTCGCTGCAGGAGCTGGTCAGCCGGCATACGCACTTCAGCCAGATCGCCAAGGCGCTGCGGCGTATTGAAAAGCAGTATGCGGAGAGCCTGAGCGTCGAGGCGCTGGCCAGTGAGGTGAATATGAGCGTGTCGGCGTTCCACCATAACTTTAAGGCGGTGACCAACACCTCGCCGCTGCAGTACGTGAAATCCTACCGTCTGCATAAGGCGCGGCTGCTGATGCTGCACGACGGTCTGAAGGCCAGTACGGCGGCGATGCGGGTGGGCTATGAGAGCGCCTCGCAGTTCAGCCGTGAGTTTAAGCGTTTCTTCGGCGTGACGCCGAGCGATGAAGTGGCACGGGTGCGGGATAACTACGCCGCCTGACGGCCGGCTGCGCGGCCGTCAGGCGAGGTTCAGGAGGCCTGACGTTTTTTACGCCAAATCACCAGCATGGCGCCGAGCAGCCCGAACACCAGCAGCGCCAGCGGCAGGATCATCAGGCCGGCCATCACCTGGTCTTCATAGCGTTTGACGAGGGGGATTTGGCTGAAGGCGTAACCTAGGCCGACCACCGACACCACCCACAGCAGGGCGCTCAGCCAGTTGAAAAACTGAAAGCGCATATTGCTCAGGCCGGAGATGCCCGCCATGGTGGGCAGCAGCGTGCGGACAAACGCCAGAAATCGCCCGACCAGCAGCGCCGTCAGACCGTGACGGTGAAACAGCACGTGTGCGCGCTGGTGGTACTGCGCGGGCAGTTGCAGCAGCCATCCCTTGACCAGATTGGTATGCCCCAGCCAGCGCCCCTGCAGATAGCTGAGCCAGCAGCCGAGGCTGGCGGCCAGCGTCAGAATAATCAGGGTCGGTACGAAGGACATCACGCCTTTGGCGACTAAGGCGCCCGCCAGCAGCAGCAGGCTGTCGCCGGGTAGAAAAGACGCCGGCAGCAGTCCGTTTTCCAAAAACAGGGTGATAAAAAGCACCGCATAAACCACCCAAATCACGCTGGGATCGGCCAGAGCCGTAAAATCCTGTTGCCAAAGCGCGTGAACAATCTCTTTCAATACATCCATTTTCTGTCCCGTTGCGCCAGGTTCACCTTACGAAGCAAATATGATGGTGATTAGTGTACCTCTATTAGCGTAACCGGACATTAAATGACGCATAGAAATATGCTTGCGATGGAGAATTTTCCCCATTGTCTGCCCGATTTTTATCGGTTGCCGGTAAATCAGCCGGCCTGCAGGCGCGCAAAACCCGCCGCCAGATCGTCGATCAGGTCCTGTACGTTCTCCAGACCGATATGCAGCCGCACCAGCGTGCCGGAAAAGTCGACGCCGCCGGCCGGACGGATCGCCTCCAGTTCCTCCGGCTGATTCGCCAGGATCAGGGATTCATAGCCGCCCCAGGAGTAGGCCATGGTGAAATGGCTGAAGTGGTCGAGATAGTCGGCCAGCTGCGCCTCGCTCAGGCGCTGTTTCAGGATAAAGGAGAACAGCCCGTTACAGCCGCTGAAATCGCGCTGATAGAATTCATGCCCTTTACATTCAGGCAACGCCGGATGGTTGACGCGGGCGACTTCCGGCCGCTCGGTCAGCCAGCGGGCGACGGCGATGCTGCTCTGTTCATGCTGTTTAAGCCGTACGTTCAGCGTGCGCAGGCCGCGGCCTGCCATATAGGCGGTATCGGCATCCACCATCTGGCCCATCAGGTAGGAGTACTCACGCAGCTGGTCCCAGCAACGGGCGTTGGCAACCGCGGTGCCGAGCATGTAATCGGAGTGGCCGATAATGTATTTGGTGCCGGCCTGAATGGAAATATCAATGTCGAACTCCAGCGCCTTGAACAGCACGCCGGCGGCCCAGGTATTGTCGATCATAATGACAATCTCCGGGTTTACCGCACGCACGGCGCGCACGATGGCCGGAATATCCTGCACTTCCAGCGTGATTGAGCCAGGCGACTCCAGAAACACCACGCGGGTGTTCGGCTGGATCAGCTCGGCGATGGCCTCGCCAATCAGCGGGTCAAAATAGGTGGTGGCGATATTCATCCGGCCCAGAATATGCGTGCAGAAATCCTGCGTCGGCTCATACACGGAACCGGTCATCAGCACGTGGTCGCCAGCGCTGACGAACGACAGGATGGCGTTGGAGACCGCGGCGGCGCCGCAGGGATAAAGAACGCAGCCGGCGCCGCCCTCCAGCTCGGTCATCGCCTCCTGGAAGGAAAAATGGGTCAGGGTGCCGCGGCGGCCGTAAAACAGTTCGCCGTGGGCGCGCTGTGTCGTCGCGTGTTTTTTATCGGCCACGGTGTCGAACACCAGCGAGGAGGCGCGTTGCGTCACCGGGTTGACCGCGCCGTGGGTGTAGCGTTTGCTGCGGCCGGCGCCGATCAGCGCGGTATCGAGATTTTTGGACGTCATACGGCTTACCTGCGGGTTGTTCACTGCGAAAAGTTGATGCGTATTACGGTATCACGTCGCTAAATAGCCATCCAGACGTTTTTACTTCTGTTATTAAAAGTGGCGGTTATTCACTGCCTTCGCGCTACCGCAAGGTGGAATACGCTGTGCTAACGGCGAAAAAAAGCCCGTTTATCGGCAAACGGGCAAACAGGCAACGTGAAAAAGACGGCAGAGACGCAGTTCAGCCGCCCATTACGCCAAACAGATGCGGCAACCACAGCGAAATAGCGGGGATATAGGTAATCAGCAGCAGCACCATAAACAGCACGCAGTAAAACGGCAGCATGGTTTTGACCACCGCCTCAATTTTCTGCTTGCTGACCGCGCTGGCGACGAACAGCACCGAGCCGACCGGCGGAGTGATCAGGCCGATACCCAGGTTCACCATCATGATCATGCCGAAATGCACCGGATCGATGCCCAGCGCGTTGGTCACCGGCAGCAGTACCGGCGTGAGGATCAGAATCAGCGGCGCCATATCCATCAGCGTGCCGAGCGCCAGCAGCATGATGTTGATGCAGATCAGAATGACGTATTTGTTCTGCGAAATGGCGGTGAAGAACTCGGTGATGCGCAGCGGCAGCTGCATATAGGTCATCACCGCGCCGAAGCAGGCGGCGAAGCCGATCAGGATCATCACGATGGTGACGGTCTTGATGGTGCGGTACATCAGGTTGGGCAGTTCGGACCAGCGATAGTCGCGGTAAATAAACATGGTGACGAAGAACGCCCACAGGCAGGCCACCGCCGCAGACTCGGTGGCGGTAAAAATGCCGGACATGATGCCGCCCATGATGATCACCACGGTCATCAGACCCCACAGCGTGTCGAGGCAGATTTTCAGCGCCTGACGCAGCGGTATGACTTCCCCTTTCGGGTAGCCGCGCTTGTGGGCGAAAGCGACGCACATCACCATCAGCGAGACGCACAGCAGCAGCCCCGGCAGGATGCCGGCAACGAACAGTGAGGCGATCGACACCGTACCGCCGGCGGCCAGCGAATAGATCACCGCGTTATGGCTTGGCGGGATCAGAATCGCCTGCACCGAACCGCTGGCAGTGACCGAGGCGGCGTAGTCGCGCGGGTAACCCTTTTTCTCCATTTCCGGCACCATCACCGAGCCTATCGACGCGGTATCCGCCACCGAAGAGCCGGAGATCGCGCCGAAGAAGGTGGAGGCGACGATATTGACCAGCGACAGGCCGCCGCGCACAAAGCCGACGAAGATATAGGCGAAACTGACCAGCCGGCGGGCGATGCCGCCTTCCGCCATAATGGCGCCGGCCAGGATAAAGAACGGGATCGCCAGCAGGGAGAACTTGTTGACGCCGCTGGTCATCTGGATCATCAGCGCTTCCAGCGGCAGGTCGATCCACAGCGCGCCGGCGATGGCGCTCAGCCCCACGGCGTAGGCCACCGGCACGCCGATGGCCAGCAGCAGGGCGAGAGAAGCAAGCAGGATAAAGGCGTCCATAGCACGGGCTCCGTCAGGTATTGCCGAGCATCACCACCGGGCGGTGGTGCTGCGGGCCGAAGAGTAGCCGCTCAATCACGAACAGCAGGGTGACGGCCGAGCCCAGCGGCAGCGGCAGGTAGGCCTGGCCGGCGCTCAGCAGCGGGAATTCCGCCATCGGCTGCTGCCACAGCTGGCTGCACAGGCCGTAGCCGTAATAAAGAATAAACAGGCTAATCACCGTCATCAGCAGGTCCGCCAGCCGGCCACACAGACGCTGCCAGACCGGCGGCAGACGGTCGGTCAGCATATTGACGGCGATATGCGCGCCGGCGCGGTAGCTGACGGCGGCGCCGATAAAGGTAAAGGTCACCATGCACAAGATGGCGATCGGCTCCGGCCAGGCGGCGCCCTCATTGAGCACGTAGCGGCTGAAGATGCCGACCGGTATGACGGCGACCATCACCAGCAGCGCCGCGCCGGCCAGCCACATGGCGATACGGTACAGCAGATCCATTGCCTGATGATAAGCATGTGCCATAACCAACCTCCGAAAAACGGGAAAAAGAGCGGGTTACTGCACCGCGTTGATGCGGTCGATCAGTGCCTGATGCGCCTTGCCGTACTGGTCGCGCACCGGCTGGGTCATCTTATAGAACGCTTCACGATCGATCTCATGGAACTGCACGCCGCCGGCCTTCATTTTTTCCAGCGCCTGCTGGTTATAGGCGGCCCACAGGGTGCGCTGCTCGGCCTGCGCCTCTTTCGCCAGTTTGAGGATTAGCTGCTGGTCTTCCGGGGTCAGCTTGTCCCATTTGACTTTGGAATAGAGAAACAGCTCAGGAATAATAAAGTGGCGGCTCAGGGTGTAGTTTTTGGTTACCGGCAGATAGTTGTGGGCGATAAAGGTCGGCGGGTTGTTTTCCGCGCCGTCGATAACGCCGGTCTGCAGGCCGCTGAACACTTCGCTGACGCCCATACTGACGGCGTTGGCGCCCATGGCTTTCAGCGTTGCCAGCGCGATTGGGCTGCCCTGAACGCGGATTTTCATCCCCTGCAGATCCTGCGGCTTCACCACCGGTTTTTTGGTGATCAGATTGCGGGTGCCGGAATCCATCCAGCCGAGAAACACCAGCCGTGAGGCCGGGTCGTTGGTGATTTTGTCGCCGATCTCCTTGCCGATTTCACCGTCCAGAACCTTATGCAGATGCGACTCGTCGCGGAAGATGTACGGCAGGGTGAACACATCGATCTCCGGTAAAATCGCCGCCACCGGCGCCATGGATACGCGGATAACGTCAATGGCGCCGATCTGCGCCTGCTCGATCATCTGCTTTTCGTCGCCGAGCATGCCGCCGGGGAAGGTTTTCAGCTCCAGGCGGCCCTGCGTGGCGGTTTTCAGCTTGTCTCCCATATGCTGCACCGCCACGACATTGGGGTAACCTTCCGGGTGGACGTCGGCGGCTTTGATTTGTTGCGCCAGTGCGGCCTGGCTGCACAGCAATGTGCAGAGGGAGAGGCACAAACCTGATAGGGCGTGGGGCAGTTTCATCGCGGATCTCCAGAGTGTCGGGCATCGGGGTTATTGTTGTTCATCATCCCAGGCACGCAGCGTGAACAGAAAGGGGCGCGTCAGGCCGGGTTCGCGCTGCGTCAGTACAAAAGATAAACACAGTTGAAACCTGCTTGCTACATAATTGAAAAGCTGTTTTAAAAATAATTGATCGCCATCACTGTGATGACGTAAAAGCCGTCGTGTTTCGTGATGAGGTTAAAAAAACGGCTGAGCGGTGACGGGTTTGTTGGCGTTTGACTGGGTAAATGTTACACAGCGGCGTCTGATAAAGCTGCGGCTGGCGCGGGTTAACGGTTTTTTGGACCAGGGATGCGTTATTGAGTAAATAATAATGATAACTACTATCAATCCGTGATTTGTTTGATATGATCGCACGCTGAATTCTCGTTTAATTTTGATCGGTAATGGTTGGAGGCGCAGCGTGAAAACGGCTGGCAAGACTATGAATCAAAGAGCCCGCGGCGCTGGCCGGGGACAGTGGGGCGCCGTATTCGGGCGCGGTTTGATCGCGTCCATGGTGCTGGTGGCCGGGCTGGCCGGCAGCGCGCAGGCCGCGCCGGAAACTCAGCCGGCCGCTACCGAGAGCGCCTCTGCGCCGGCAACGCCGGCTCCGGCGAGCGCCGCGCCGCAGTCAGTGACGCCGGTCAACCCGGCGCCGACCGTCCAGCCGCCGGAAACGCGCGGTATGGACTTGTCCGTCTGGGGCATGTATCAGCACGCCGATGCGGTGGTGAAAACCGTAATGATTGGCCTGGTGCTGGCATCGATCATCACCTGGACCATTCTGTTTGCCAAAGGCAGCGAACTGACGCGCGCCAAGCGTCGCCTGCGCCGTGAGCATCAGCAGCTGGCCGAGGCCCGCTCGCTGGATGAAGCCAGCCAGATGGCGCAAGGCTTCCAGCCGGAGAGCATCAGCGCCGTACTGCTGAATGACGCGCAGAACGAACTGGAGCTGTCGGCGGAATCCAACGACAACAACGGCATTAAAGAGCGCGCCGGCTTCCGCTTTGAACGCCGGGTGGCGGCCTACGGGCGTCAGCTGGGCAAAGGTAACGGCTTCCTGGCCACCATCGGTGCAATCTCGCCGTTTGTCGGCCTGTTCGGCACCGTTTGGGGCATTATGAACAGCTTTATCGGCATCGCGCACTCGCAGACCACCAACCTGGCGGTGGTCGCGCCGGGCATCGCAGAAGCGCTGCTGGCTACCGCGCTGGGCCTGGTTGCCGCCATCCCGGCGGTGGTGATTTACAACATCTTCGCCCGCGTGATCGGCGGCCACCGTGCGCAGGTTGGCGACGTGGCGGCGCAGGTGCTGCTGCTGCTGAGCCGTGACCTGGATCTGGCGGCGACGGCGGAAGCCAAACGCGCACAGCACGCACACCAGCTGCGGGCGGGGTGATCTATGGCGATGCGCTTAAATGAAGATCTGGACGACAGCGGCGAACTGCACGAAATCAACGTAACGCCGTTTATCGACGTTATGCTGGTGCTGTTGATCATCTTTATGGTGGCGGCGCCTCTGGCTACGGTGGATATCCGTGTCGACTTGCCGGCTTCGACGGCCAAGCCGCAGCCGCGTCCGGAAAAACCGGTATTCCTGTCGGTGAAGGCTGACAAACAGCTGTACGTCGGCGACCAGCCGGTGACGGCGGAGCAGCTGACCTCGGTACTGGACAGCCGCACCCAGTCCAACAAGGAAACCACCATTTTCTTCCAGGCGGACAAGAGTGTGGATTACGCCACGCTGATGAGCGTGATGGATACGCTGCGCAACGCCGGCTACCTGAAGGTGGGGCTGGTGGGGATGGAAGGGGCTGCCAAGTAACTTCCTGAGAAAGCGTAAAAGGCCGGGCATTGCCCGGCCTTTCTTTTATCTGCTATCTGCGGCGCTCAGCCGCGCGCATGCGCCGCCGCGCGGGCGACCTGTTCATCGCTCGGCCGCACGCCGGTGTACAGAACAAACTGCTCCAGCGCCTGCAGCGCAATCACTTCCGCGCCGGTAATCACCGCTTTACCCTGCTGGCGGGCGTGGCGAATCAGCGGTGTTTCCGCCGGTAGCGCCACCACGTCAAATACCCGCTCGGCGGCGGTGATACAATCCGGCTCAAAAGCCAGCTGCTGCGCTTCGGCGCCGCCCGCCATGCCGATCGGCGTGACGTTAATCAGCATCTGCGGCTGCAGACTACCCATCTCTGCTTGCCACTCATAACCGTATTGCTGCGCCAGCGCCCGGCCGGCGGTCTCATTACGCGCGATAATATGTCCGTTACGCAGGCCGGCGTCGCGCAGCGCGGCGGTCACCGCTTTGGCCATGCCGCCGCTGCCGCGCAGGGCGAACGAGGTGTCCGGCGACACCTGGTGCTGCGCCAGCAGTTTGGCGACGGCAATGTAGTCGGTGTTATAGGCACGCAGAAAGCCGCCGTCGTTGACGATGGTGTTGACCGAATCGATGGCCGTGGCGGACAGATCCAGCTCATCCAGGAACGGGATGCAGCTCTCTTTGAACGGCATGGATACCGCGCAGCCGCGGATGCCCAGCGCGCGTACGCCGCCGACCGCCGCCTGAATATCGTTGGTGGTGAACGCCTTGTAGATGAAGTTCAGCCCCAGCGCCTGATACAGGTAATTGTGGAAGCGGGTGCCGAAGTTGCCGGGACGGCCGGCCAGCGACATGCACAGCTGGGTGTCTTTATTAATCTGTTGCGGCATGGAGCGCTCCTTGGTGATTAGCGTTGGCCGAGCAGCGCCAGCGAGCCGGCGTGGCGCCAGTGAATGCTGCCGGGCAGGTAGAGGGCGTTGTGTTCCGGCGGCCGTTCGTCGATCAACTGCGTCACCAGATCAAAACTGTGTTGCGCCAGTCCGCGGCAGTCTTGCGCCACGGTGTCGATTTTCAGCGTCATGCAGTCGAACAGGTAGTGGTCGTCAAAGCTGCACAGGTGGATATCGCTGTCCATCAGCTGATGCTGGGTGAGGTAACGCAGCACCCCCTCCAGCAGGCCACAGGCGGCGGTAAACAGCGCCTTCGGCGGACGGCCGAGGCGTGCGCACAGGCCGGCGATCATCTCATAGCCGGAACTGGGGTGATAGTTGCCGCTGATTATCCACGCGTCCCGGGCGCTGACGCCGGCATTTTCCAGGCCCTGGCGGAAGCCGGCCAGGCGATCGCGCGTCGGCGACAGGCGCGGCTGGCCGCCGAGAAAATAGAACTCGTCGGGATGCTGTCGGGCGACCGTCTCCACCAGCTGCGCGGTTGATGACACCGAGTCGGTGATCACCAGCGGCAGCGACGAGCCGTTAATGACCCGGTCCATCTGCACCACCGGCAGGCTGGTGTTAATCTTCTGGTATTCCGCATCGTTCAACTGGCTGGAGGCGACGATCAGCCCGTCGACCTGGCGCTGTACCAGATTGTTCACCGCCATCATCTCCTGCGCCGGGTTTTCATCCGAGCAGGCAATCAACAGCTGCAAACCGGCTTCGCGGCACAGGGTTTCCAGTTCGCGGGCGATAACCGCAAAGCCGTAGTTGGTCATTTCCGGCACCACCAATCCCAGCGTATGGCTGCGGGTAGAGCGCAGCGAGCGGGCGTGAATGCTGGGTTGGTAGTGGTGCTCGTTAGCCAGCGCCAAAATACGATCGCGGGTATCGTCAGAGACGCGGTATTGCTTGCTGCGGCCATTAAGCACCAGGCTGGCGGTCGATTTCGACACGCCTGCCAGCCCGGCAATATCACTGATGGTTATGCGTTTATTCTTTTTCACTAACGGCATCTATGTTCATCGTAGGATGCCTTATTCTAACATGCATGGCCGCAGCGGCCAGTATTGCAGCGCCAGCGGCGCGTCGCCGTGCAGTTGCAGGATCGGCGGCTCGCCGGGGAAGTAGCGCGAGCTCATCACCGCTTCGCCCTGGTTGATAAAAATCTCCACGCTGGAGCGGTCGAACAGCAATTGCAGTTCCCTGAGTCCGCCGCGCCAGTAGCGGTGTTCCGGCGCGCCGCTGCGCAGGTTATTGCGCGTCAGCGTCAAACGCTCGCCGTCCCACGTCAGCTGCATGGCGTCGCCGAAGCCGGCGCGGAACGGGCCGTGCGGCGTTAGCCGCAGTTCGGCGCTGTCAATCGCCAGCGGCGGCGCATCGTCAGCCGCACCCTGCCAGCGGCTGAGTTCCCCGCGCAGCTGCTGCAGTTCGGCGACCGGCTGCTGATACAGTTTGCCGTCACGCAGCGTAAGCTCGCGCAGGCAGGTCATGGTGTGCAGCCAGCCGTAGCGCGTCGTCGGCTGTTGTTGTTCGTCCTGATCCGGCACGCCCATCCAGCCCACCAGCAGCCGGCGGCCGTCTGCCGCCAGCGTGGTTTGCGGCGCATAAAACTCGAAGCCGGCGTCCAGTTCGTGAAACTCGCCGTGGCTGAAGCGCGCCGTCGAGTAATCCAGCTCGCCGACGAAGTAGCCGGCCTGATAGACGTTCAGATAGCGCTCCTGCTGCGCCGCCAGCCCCTGCGGGCAGCAGATCAGCACGTCGCGCTGGGCAAGAGGGAACAGATCCGGACACTCCCACATATAGCCGAAGTCGCCCAGGCCGTTCAGTTGGGAGCCGGCGATCTCCCCCAGTAGCGTCCACTGACGTAAATCATCGGCACGCAGCAGCAGCACCTTGCCGCGATCCTGCAGATCGCGCGCGCCCAGCACCATGTACCAGTGCTGCCCATGGCGCCAGACCTTCGGGTCGCGCACGTGGCCGCTGTAACCGTCGGGCAGCGGCAGCACCGGGCCGAGCTTACGGTATTCACCGCGCTCATCTTCCTGCGCCAGGCACTGATAGGCGGTGCGCGAACCGTCGGGGAATTTCACATTGCCGGTATAGACCAGCATGATCTTGTCGTCCGTCGCCACCGCCGAGCCGGAGTAGCAGCCGTGGCTGTCGTAACAGGCGTCGGGCAGCAGCGCCACCGGCTGGTGCTGCCAGTGCAGCAGATCGCGGGACTGCCAGTGGCCCCAGCATTTGCGGCTGTGGTCGCAGGCCAGCGGGTTCCACTGATAGAACAGATGGTACACGCCGTTGTGCTGGATAAAGCCGTTGGGGTCGTTGAGCAGCCCGACGCTGGGCGCCAGGTGCCACCGCGGGCGGTGGGGATCCGCGGCGGCGCGCGTCTGGCCCTGCATCAGCGCCAGTGCGGTGTGTTTCATCAGGCTTAACGCGTCCATTATTTATCGTCCGTTTGGTATTTCAGCAGCAGGGAAATGACAAAGGCGCTGCCGAAGGCGATCGCCAGCCCGATGACATAGCTGAGCAGCGCGTTAGCCTGCACGATGGCCATGCCGGGGATGGCGGTCAAACCGACGGCGCTCATGCCGACATGATTGGCGACCACCCAGGCGCCGCCGAGCGCGCCGCCGGCCAGCGCGGCGAGGAAGGGTTTGACAAAGCGCAGGTTGATGCCGAACAGCGCCGCTTCGGTGATGCCGAGCATGGCGGAGAAACCGGAAGGCACGGCGATCGCCTTGATTTTGGCGTCGCGGGTTTTGAAATACACCGCCAGGCAGGCGCCGCCCTGCGCGATATTGGCCATCGACCAGATCGGCAGCAGGAAGTTGACGCCGATATTCGGGTTGCCCAGCAGCCCGGCCTCAATGGCGTGGAAGCTGTGGTGGATGCCGGTGATGACGATCACCGAATACAGACCGCCGAACAGCAGCCCCGCCAGCCAGCCGGCATGGGCGATCAGCGTGCTGAGCAGCAGCGAAATGCCGTCCCCGAGCGCGCGCCCTGCCGGGCCGATAAACAGCATGGCGACAAAACCGGAGATAATCACCGTCAGGAACGGCGTCAGGATCAGGTCGAGTGAGTTGGGGATCACTTTGCGCAGCTGTTTTTCCAGCATGCTCATAAACCACACTGCCAGCAGCACCGGGAATACCGTGCCCTGATAGCCGATCATGGCGATCTCCAGCCCGAAGAAGTTCATGGTGGAGAAGCCTTCGGCCACGCCCCAGGCGTTGGTCAGCGCCGGATGGGTCAGAATACCGCCCAGCGTGGCGCCGAGGTAAGGGTTGCCGCCAAATTCGCGCGCGGCGGTGAAGCCGATCAGGATCGGCAGAATGATAAACGCCGCCGAGCTGAACATATCGAGCATCACAAACAGCGCATTGTCGGGGCTGGCCCAGCCGTAGGTTTTCATCATGCCGAGCAGCCCCATCAGCAGACCGGAGGCGACGATGGCAGGAATGATCGGCACGAAAATATTCGACAGCAGGCGGGCGATGCGCTGCAGCGGGTTAAGTTTTTTCGCCGCGATATCGGCGGCTTCCGCTTTGCTGGATTCATTGACGCCCGCCGCCTTGATAAATTCGGCATGCACCTTGTTCACCAGGCCGGTGCCGAAGATCACCTGAATCTGCCCGGCGTTGCTAAAGCAGCCTTTCACCCCTTCCAGCTGTTCGATGGCGGCTTTATCTATCTTGCTGTCGTCCAGCAGCACCAGGCGCAGACGCGTGGCGCAGTGGGCCGCGCTGGCGATATTGTCTTTGCCGCCGAGTAATGGCAACAGCGCCTGTGCGGTTGCGGTGACGTTCATGTTCTCTCCCGTTTAAATGCTAACAATGCCGGCCGCCGCGCGGCCGGTGGTTCAGAAAAAGTATTTGAATCTGGCGCGCAGGCCGTAGCGTTTGTCGTTATCGCCGTTGGCGATCTTGTTGTCGGCGTCGGCCTCCAGCATGGAGGCATAGGCGCCGAGATACAGATTAAAGTTCGGCATGTTCATGACGTTGGGGATTTGGTACGACGCATGAATGGTGTGAATGTCATAGCGTCCCGGTTCGCTGAGCGGGTTGTCGATCTGCGCCGTCATGCCGTCGGTGGAAAACTCTTTGATATTGTTATGGGCGTAGATATAGCCCAGCTCGAAGCGGCGCCACAGCACGTTGGCGCCGGCGGAGAAGTCCTGCTCGCCGGCCGCATCCAGATAGGCGGTGCTGAGGTTGGCGACGATGCCGTTTTCGGCGTCGTCCGCCAGACTGTTCCAGCTGAGCGTCATGCCGTAGCCGTTACGCTTGGACTGGTCGACCCACTGACCGCGGGCGTTCTGGTAGCCGTAGGCGTTGTTGACCACGTTACTTTCCATCGCCAGCGCGGCGCTGAAGCGATCTTTTTTCCAGGCGATGACCGGGCGCAGATAGGCGACGTTCTTTTTGTTTTCCAGCGTGTTGCCGTGATAGCTGTTTTCCTGGAACAGCGAGGTGCCGTCTTCCACCAGGGTGTTGAGCTCGAAATACCAGTCGCCGGCGTATTTGCTCAGCATCAGGTTGCCGCCGCTGCTGCTGCGGCCGCGCCCCTCTTTCATCATGTAGATATAGCCGAAGCCGTCGGCGTACAGATCGTTGGCGGTGTTGCCGGAATACTCGATAAAGGTGTCCTGGTTGAGCGGGAACATATCGTAGGCTTCAAAACGGCCGACCTTGGCCTGCCAGTCCTGTTCTTTACCGAAGAAGAACGCGGCGTCGTCCAGATTCATTTTGCCGCTCATATCCGCCAGCGGCTGGACGCGGAAGCCGGAGAAGCGGCCGTCCGGGTTGCGGCGGTAGCCGTCCAGCCCGACCAGAATGCGGCCGTTAATATCCCAGCGTTCGTGATCGCCGGGCTTCCAGTTTTTGTTGTCGCGGGTTTTCAGCGAGGTGAGCTGGCCGCTGCGGCTGGCGCCGTCGAGATTGAACTCCACATCGCCGTACAGTTTCAGATCGCTGAAATGGGTGAGCTGGAGGCCGGCGGCCGGCGGCGTAGCGTCCTCCTGCACTGCGGAGCTGCGCTTCGCCAGCTGTGTGCTTTGCTGCTCGACGTGCGCGGTGCGCTGCTCCAGGCTCCGGGCCTGCCGCTCGGCGTGTTCGGTGCGCTGCTCCAGGCTCCGGGCCTGCCGCTCGGCATGTTCGGTGCGCTGCTCCAGGCGCTGGGCTTGCCGCTCGGCGGCGGCGGCGCGTTTTTCGGCCTGCGTAGCCCGCAGTTCCGCCTGTTGCAGGCGCTGCTCCAGTGCGTTGAGGCGGGCCTCAATACTGTCGTTGGCGGCCAGCGCCGGGCCGGCGATGAATAATCCTGTCGTTACAGCCAGATAGCGTAGGTTTTTCATGGGTTCTATCATCCAGAAAGGTCATTATTATTGTTTGCTAAATTGCTAAACCGGTTTTTCTGGCGGAACGATAATCGAGAAGAGGAGAGGATGGCAATGAAGTTGGCTAACCCGATTCAGCTATTGTGATCGAGCGCGCATTTATCACGGGATACGGGGCGGGCGTGTGCCCACCCCGCGATCGTCAGGCGGGGTGCAACAGAAAAGCGGCCAGTTCACCGGCGTGCGGCAGGGCGGTCATTGCCCCTTTAGCGGTGGTCGCCAGCGCGCCGCAGGCCTGCGCCTGGGCAATAACTGCCGGCCATTCGTCTGCCTGCGGCAGGCGGCCGAGCGCGGACAGCGCGGCCAGCAAACCGGCCACGAAGGCGTCGCCGGCGCCGGTGGTGTCCACCGGCACTACCGGCGTAGCGGGGAAGTGGCGCAGTTCACGGCCGTCATGGACGCAAACGCCGTCTCCGCCCTGCGTCACCAACAGCAGACGCAGGGGGAAGTGGGCGAGTATCCAGTCGATGGCCGCATCCATCTCATTGAGATTGCTGATAAAGAACAGCTCGTCCAGCGAGATTTTCACCACGTCGGCCAGCAACAGCGCCTGCATCAGACAGGGGCGTAATTCCTCCGGTTGTCGCCAGACGTCTTCGCGGATATTGGGGTCGAAGCTGACCCAGCCGCCGGCGGCGCGGATGGCGGCCATGGCCGCCAGCGTGGTGCTGCGGCTTGGCTCCTGCGACAGGGCGATCGAGCAGGCGTGCAGCCATTCGCCGGCTTGAAAGGCCGGCAGATCGGCCGGCTGTAAAAACAGGTCGGCGCTGGGGGTGACCATAAAGGTGAAGGAGCGCTCGCCGTCGTTGGTCAGATCCACCACCACGGTTGAGGTATGGTGCTCGGCGTCTGCGAACATCCGGGTGGTATCCACCCCTTCACTGCTCAGCACCTGGCGGAGAAATGCGCCAAAGCTGTCGTCGCCGACGCGGCCGATAAAACCGCTGTCGCCGCCCAGGCGGGCGATGCCGACGGCGACATTGGCCGGTGCGCCGCCGGGGCACTTAAGATAACTGTTTGAATTTTCAGGAACCAGATCGACAACGGCATCTCCCAGAACCCAGACACGGTTTGCCATGTTTTACCCCGTTATTGCTGTGGTTGATGGCGAGCTAAAATAGAAGAACCGGTTTAGCTATGCAACAGAAAAAATCGATGTCGTGCCGGAACGCCCGCTGCAGAGGGAGGTAGCGGGGCAGTGAAAGCGTGTGTGAGAACGACCGGGTGGCGTCAAACCCGTTTGCCGTAAGCCGTAAGGATGAAAATAAAATGTGACGCATCTGTGAGGATAATAAAGAGGTATTTTTAATTTTAAGTGAGAAAAATATAAATTTCCCTGTGATTCATTATTTTTATTTTCTGTTTTTATGCGTTGTTTTGGGTGTTTATCTATTTTGTGTGCTTCTCGTATTTATTTCGTGATGGCTTATAAGTTTTTATCTTTACTGTGACGCGTTTTTTAGACATTGCCTTGTTATTAATCTAAGTGATTTCTTTTTATTTTTCATGAATATTCTCGTTTGTTGCTTTGTCCCTTTCTTTTAGCGTTTACCCGCATGAAATCCGGGCGCTGATTGGCTATCATCCCCTTTGCTGACCCTTCAGGCTGATAGGTATAGGGCGTTTTCGTGCCGTGATGGCCGTTCGCCAACCGCTATTTGTCTGATTGAATGGAAAAATGACATTGGTCAGGTAGCGAATGGTTATTTAAGGATGATGGAATGAAAAAATCAGCATTGCTTGGCGCTATCGTTGTCGCTTTATCTACGCTTATGCCGGCGCAGGCAGAACGTCACACCGTGATTTTTGATTATGCGCGCGCTCAGCTTGATAATTTCAGCGACCTGGACGGCATTAATATTAAATATCGTTACGAGTGGGGGTCCGCCCTGAGCCTGATGAACTCTTTCACCGCGCTGGGCGGCGATAACCACAGCGTGAACGGCGGTAAAACCGAGCTGAATTATTATGCCTACAGCGTAGGGCCGGCCTACTACCTAAACCGTTATATAGTGATGTACGGGCTGGTGGGGCTAAGCCACAGCAATGTGAAAAACTCCGCCGCCTGGGTGGTGGAGCAGAGTAACGGCGGCCGGCGCGGCAGCCGCGGTGCCAGCTCCGGCTCGGCCTTTGCTTACGGCGCCGGCCTGCTGTTTACCCCCAGAGAAAATATCGTGCTGGACGTGGGTTATGAAGGCTCACAGATTGATATCGGCGGCCTGAACCGTGACGTCAATCTGTTTACCGTCGGCGTTGGCTACCGTTTCTGAGCGTGAGCCTGGCGATAAACTAGAAGAAGCAGCGTATCTCAGGGCTGGCCCATCAGCGGATCGCTGATGCTATGTCGGCCATTCTCAAGCCGCCCGGCCAGCCGGCGTAGCCAGCCTTGTTCATCCGTTACGCTAATATCATACCAACCGCCGCTGCGGCTGAGGTCAAGCGACAGCGAGCGCGTTGCGCCGGCCGGCAGCGAGATATGCTGCGCTTCCCGGTGGGTATAGGGGCAGCGCGCCAGCGTCACGTTCTGCGGCTGTGTTCCGGGGTTGAGTAAGACCAGGCGGACGCTCACTGTCTCCGGTACTGCCTCTAGACGCACCTCCGCCTGTGAACGCTGCAGGTTGCCGCGCAGCGCACGGTGAAACCCATTCGGCCCCAGCAACCACAGATCGTAATCCTCCGCAGCGTGCCAGTCGTCGCTCAGCGCTTTGCCCGCCTCGATGGTAAAGCGGCGCGGTATTTCATCCAGACGTTGTCGGTCGTAAACGTGGAGCACCGCCCCCTGACTGCCGTTATTGATCATATTCAGCGTCAGCAACTGCTGGCGGGGATAGCCGCTTGCCTCCACCTGTAGCTGATAGGGCAGCGCGCGTGACGGGCGGGCCTGGCGTTTTTGTTGTGGCTGCTGCTGCTGCTCGGCGGCGGGCAGCGGCACCTGGGGCAGTTTCTCTTGTCGCAGACGCAGCGCGTCGGCAGCATGGCGGGTGGTGGTGTGCAGCGTCGGCAGTTTTTCATTGTTGGGATCGATAAAGTTAAAGGCTGAGGTCAGGTCGCCGCAGACCGCCCGTCGCCAGTCGCTGATATTGGGTTCATGCACCTGGAAGCGTTTTTCCAGAAATTGCAGCACGGAGGTGTGGTCGAAGGCCTGAGAGTTCACCCAGCCGCCGCGGCTCCACGGCGAAAGCACCAGCATCGGCACCCGCGGGCCGGGGCCGTAAATGCCGGCATCCGGCGGTGGCTGATCCGTGCTGCCCGGCGGCGCCGGGTGCTGGAAGATTTCCGTTTCAAAAGGCACGGTGGATTTGCCGGCAAAGCTGCCGTCGCTGCGCAGCGACGGCGCTGACGGGGAAGGCATATGATCGAAAAAGCCGTCGTTTTCATCGTAGGTGACGAACAGCACGGTTTTGCTCCACACCTCCGGCCGTTCGGTTAACGCATTAAGCACTTCCTGAGTAAACCATCCGCCCTGTACCGGGCTGGAAGGGTCGGGATGTTCAGAGTAGGCCGCCGGCGCGATCAGCCAGCTTACCTGCGGCAGTTTGTCCTGCTGTACGTCGTTGCGGAACCCGGCCAGCATCGCCTCCAGATCGCCGCTGCCGCCGGCCGGCAGGGTGTTGCCATTGCCTTTATACAGCGGTGCGACAGCATTGAGTTGTTCACTGTACGGCGCAAAATCCGTGAATTCTTTCGGCGGGTTGGCCGGATTGCCTGCCTTGATGCTGGCAGCACGGTACTGGCGAAAACCGGCCAGCGGGTTATCGCCGAAGTTATCCGGCAGGTATTGATAGACCTTCCAACTGACGCCGCTTTCTTCCAGACGTTCCGGGTAGGTTTTCCAGCGGTAGCCTTTGTCTGCGCTGCCGGGATGATCCCACTCGTTTACCACGACGGCGCTGTTATCCGGGCCGGGGCCGTTGCTGCCGGTCCACAGGAAAAGCCGGTTAGGGTTGGTGCCGGCGTGCATTGAGCAGTGATAGGCATCGCACAGCGTAAAGGCGTTGGCCAGCGCGAACTGAAACGGCAGTTCCGGCTCGCGGTAATAGCCCATTGACGTTGGCGTTTTGTGGCTGGGCCAGGTGCGCATCCGGCCGCTGTCCCAGGCGGCGTGCGCGTCAGGCCAGGTGTGCGGAGTCCCGCTGACGCGCTGGGCGTTGCCGCGTTGTGCATCGAGATGATAAGGCAACACCAGCCGCTCCGTCCCTTGCTGCTGCCACACGCTGCGGCCGTCCGGCAGCGGAATGGTAAAGCGGTCGCTAAAGCCGCGGACGCCGGGCAGCGTACCAAAATAGTGGTCGAAGGCGCGGTTTTCCTGCATCAGAATCACCACGTGCTCCACATCCTGAATGCTGCCGGTGCGGTTATTGGCGGGGATCGCCAGCGCTTTGCGAATCGAGGCCGGCAGCAGCGAAAACGCCGAGCCAACGGCTGCCGCCTGTAACAGTTTTCTGCGCGAAAGGGTGGGCATGCGTCAGTAGACTCCCTGAAAGTGACGGTAAGGCCGGTATTTGCTGGCGGCATGACGGGCTGACGACATCAGCGGCGCCGGCGCTGGGCTATCGGTGGTAAGTTTAGCTTATCTGCTGATTAATAAAGGGAAGTGTTGTTTTTTTGACAAAATTGTGACGGTGCGCGTCGCCGCGCACCGCACAGAGAGGACGGGGGTTAAAACGGCGCCAGCGTTTCCGGGTTGACCGGCTGCGCCTTACCGTCAGACAGCATCACGATGCGCCCGGCGCTGCGGATGGTTTCCGGACGGTGGGCGATGATGATGCGGGTGATCGCCATATTGCGGATGGCGTCGTTGATGCGCATTTCCCTTTCTACATCCAGGTGGCTGGAGGCCTCATCCAGCACCAGTATCGACGGATTACGGTACAGCGCTCGCGCCAGCAGTACGCGCTGGTTTTGCCCGCCGGACAGCGATGAACCCATGTCGCCGACCAGACTTTGATAGGTCATCGGCATTTTCATAATATCATCATGGATTTGCGCAATTTTAGCCGCCTGTTCGATGCGTTCCTGATCGGCTTCCTGACTGAAGAAACAGATATTATCGGCGATCGAACCGGCAAACAGAATGTCATCCTGCATCACGCAGCCGATGCGTTCGCGGTATTGGTACAGCCCGACGTCCTGAATATCGACGCCATCGATCAGAATACGGCCGGAGACCGGCTGGAGCAGCCCCAGCAGCAGCTTGGCCAGCGTGGTTTTACCCTGGCCGGACGGCCCGATCAGCGCGACCGATTCCCCCGATCCGATTTCGAACGAGCAGCTATCCAGAATCATCGGTTCGGTCTCGGCATAGCGGAATGACACGTTATCCAGCGTGATCGTCGGTGGCTGGGGGGAGACGTTGCCAGGACCTTCCGCCTCGTGACGGCCATCTTTTTCCTGTTCGGTCAGCACGATATCCGCCAGACGTTCGCCGTGCAGCCGCAGCATGCGAAAATCGATCCAGGCGTCCACCAGGCCAGAGCCGCGTGAGATGAACTGGTCGGCGAATGACATAAAGCCTATCAGCATACCGGCGGAGAAGTTGCCGTCCAGCACCTGCAGCGCGGCCAGCCAGACCAGCGCGATACGGCCGATGCTGGCGATAATGCCGTGGATGGTGCTGAAGCCGATGCTCAGACGCTGCACGACGATATTCTTGTTGGTGGTTTCTACCAGCGCATTGGCGTAGCTGCTGACGCGGATATCCTGCCGGTTATTCAGCTTCAGGGTTTTGGCACCGCGCACCGATTCCAGCAGGATCGACTGCGCCTTGGCGGCGGTGATGATGTGGTCTTCGTTGGCGTTGCGAAACGGGCGATAGGCAATCCAGCGGATGGCGGCATACAGCAGGAACTGCAGCACCACCACCGCGGTGAGCATTCTGTTATAGGTGAACAACACGCCGAGCGTGACGATCGCCATGATGCCGTCCAGCACCGAGCTGATAAAGCGCGTCGTCAGCGTCTCTTGAATGGTGCTGACCGAGCCGAAGCGGGAGATGATATCGCCCACGTGGCGCGATTCGAAAAACGACAGCGGCAGCCCCAGCAGATGCGAGCAAACGTTGGTGGTCCACTGTACGTTCAGCAGGCTGGAGAACCAGGTCATCACCCAGGAGCGCAGGGCGGTGATCAGGTTTTGGAACAGGAAGACGAAAATAAAGCCGACGCTCAGCAGCGTCAGCAGATCGCGGTCGTCGGAGACCAGCACCTGATCCATCACCCACTGCATATAGAACGGCGTAATCACGCCGAACACCTCCAGCGCCACGGACAGCAGTAATATCTGGGTTAACGCGGCGCCGATGCCGGTGACGCTGCCGATCAGGCGGAACATCGACAGCGACTGTTTCTCCACCGCCGGCTTGAACGATGCGGACGGCAACAGTTCCAGCGCCACGCCGGTGAAGCAGTTGGACACCTCCTTCATTGACACCACGCGCACCCCGCTGGCGGGGTCGTGAATGATGATGGCGTTTTTCTTCACCTTTTTCAGCACCACAAAGTGGTTCAGGTTCCAGTGCAGAATGCAGGGGCGGCGCAGCTTATCCAGCTCTTCGATCTCCAGACGCAGTGCGCGGCCGGCCATGCCCAGGCTGCCGGCAACGCGCATCACGTCGGCCAGCGTGGCGCCTTTCATTGAAGTAGAGAAGCGACGGCGCAGGCTGATCATGTCGATGTTGTATTTATAGTAATTCACCACCATCGCGACGCAGGCCAGGCCGCATTCGGCCGCCTGCGACTGCTGGATCACCGGCAGCCGTCGGCCGAAGCCGAAGTGAAGGTTCTTTAAAAATTCCATTGGAAAAATATGACTCCCTGTTAAAAAGCGCAGTGATTACAAGCGGTGGCCCAAAGCGTAGAGAGGCTCAAATACCCACTCGATGATCCGTCGCTTCTCAATCAAAAAATCTGCCTCCAGCTTGATGCCCGAGCGCAGCGCAACGTCCTTGCCGTACAGGTTGATGGATTGTTTGTCGAGTTCGACCACCACCTGATACAGCCGCTCGTGCACGTTTGAGTCGCCGGTGATGGCCATCACTTCCTGCGGAGAGAGCGCAGCGGTCGACACTTCGAGCACCCGCCCGCGCTGGACGCCGAATTTTTGATAGGGGTAGGCTTCATAGCGCAACATCACCTGTTGCCCCGGATTGATAAAGCCGATGGCGCGGCTACTGACCATGATTCTGGCCTGCAGCCGGCTGCCTTGCGGCAGGATGTAGAGCAGCGGCTGGCCGCTGGCGACCACCTGCCCCTGTTTGACCAGCGTGGCGCCGATGGTGCCGGTTTCCGTCGCCTTGATATAGACGGCGCGATGCGACTCGTTCTCCGCCAGGGCGCGATCCACCTCCGCCTGACTGCGGTCGATTTCATTTTGCCGTTTGGAGAGGGCGAGCGGCAGCTCCCGCAGCTGCTGGCGCAGGGCGATAATCTTCTGTTCCAGATCCATCACCAGCCGGTCGGCGTCCTGCAGCCGGGCACCGACTTCCAGCACGGTGTTCTGCTGTTCATCCACTTGCTGGTTAGAGGCAAAGCCCTGATTGCGCATCTGCTGCAGCTTATGCATCTGGCTGCTGGCCAGGTTCAACTGCTGCCTGCGCTTGGCCTGCTGCTTTTGCAACAGCTCGACCTGCGACTCCAGCGAGCCCAGCTGTTTTTTCAGGCCGCCCATGGTTTCGGCATGCATGCGGTATTCGCTCTCCCGTTCAGACTGCAGCCGTTCATTTTGCAGCGTCAGCTGGTCGTGAACGAACAGGCGGGTCTGCCCCATGGCGGTGGACAGCTCCGAGGAAATGGTCATCAATACGCTGTGTTGGATGACCTCGCTGCCTTTTTCCACCTGCATGTCGGTGATGGTACCGGCAACCGGCGCGGTAATGTTGTAAATACCTTTGCTGGGCAGCAGGCTGCCTATCGCGGTCTCTTTCTTGGTGTAACTGCCGAACACGATAAACAGGACGATCAGGGTAACCAGGCAGCTCGCCAGGGAGATAACCAGCCAGCGGTATGGCGGTGAATAGAGAGAAACGGTCCCCATGACCTTGTTGTTATTGGCATCCAGCGCTTCCTGGCGAAAAAGTGACTGTGTCATCCTGAATCCTGGCGAAAAGTTATTGCGAGCAGCTAATCTGCGCGATGGCGTTATGGCCGAGTTCGCCGGTTGCCCTGGCCTGAGCAACCTTGGCCATCAGCAGTTTGTAACGCGCCTCGGCGTTGTTTTTTACCGCTTCGTAGTAACTTTGGTAGGCGTTCAGTTCATCCATTTTGGTGCGCAGTCCCAGTTTTTTTCCGGTGGCGGTAGAGCGGATTTTGCTCTGTTCCGACTGGATCATCCGCTGGGTAGAGGTCACCAGCGAGCGGCTGTTGGTCACGTTCAACAGGGCGTTGTGCAGCTCTTCCTTCACTTTCTGCTGGGCATCGATCAGGCTGTAGCGCGCCTGCTCGCGGGTATAGACCGCCTCTCGTGATTGCGACATCTGCCGGCCGCCGCTGAAAATCGGCACGGAGACGGAGATACCGAGGTTGGTATTGGTGGTTTTTGAGGTACTGCCGAACATCTCGTCGAGCAGGTTGCTGTCTTCGGCCCGGCTCCAGTTGGTGCCGTAAGAAGCCTGGAAATTGACCGTCGGCATATGGGCGCTGTGCGCCTGATAGACGCCGGTTTTGGCGATTTCCCACTGGGCGCGCGCGCTGCGGATCTGGCTGTTGCGGGCCAGCGCGTGCTGGTAGAGATCCGGCTCTTTCCCCGTCTGCGCACCCTGCAGCAGGCAGGCGGCGCTAATCGGGGCGATGGCGTCGTGCTCCAGGCCGGTCAGTCGTCGGTACTTGGTGGCAGCGGCGCTCAGATTATTGTGCGCCTCAATTTCCTTGGCGCGGAACAGATCGCGGTTAGCCTGCGCTTCATCGGCGTCGACGCGGGTGGCGTTGCCCAGCGATACCGCCAGCGTGGTCTGCTGCAGCTCGTTTTCATACACCTGCGTGGCCGCCCGCGCGGCCTGATAAACCTCGTTCTGATACAGCACGGCGGCATATGCGTCCGCTACGTCATAGGCCAGCGTTTCCTGCGCACGCAGCAGCTCAATATCGGCGCTGTCGGCTATTGCCTTGCCGCGCAGGTAGTCGGCATATTTGGACAGGTCGAACAGCGGCTGATTGAGCGAGATGGCGTAATTATGGCGCGAGACTTTGGCGGCGTAGGTTGCTTTAGGCTGGTCCTGCTGGTTGTAGCCGCCGTCCAGCTGGATGGTCGGCAGCAGGCCGGCCAGGCCCTGGCTGCTTTTTTCATTACCTGCCAGCTGGCGATACATTGCCGCCTGCAGTTCCGGGTTGACGGCGCCGGCGTTGCGGATGGCCTCCAGCAGGGTGGTGGCGCTCACGCCGAAGGGTAATAAAGCGGAAGCCAATAACAGCGGTTTAAGGCGGAACAATCCTTTGATTAAATGCATATCGTAGTCCATGTTAATCGTGCAGTCCGTGCATAGATTTAAGTAATCACCGAAGATATTCATTCGAATGAGATAAATAGAGAAAATAAGCGCGCCGACGTTGCTTTGGTCATGAAATTAACGTCTTGCCAAACGCTTATTAATAACTTGATTGATATTTATCGTGTTATATATAAATATTTTAAATATGTTCAAGCCATGCGAGCATCTCCGCCGTTGATAAAGGCGGCTTGCTGATTTTTGTTTTATTTTCAGTGTGTTCTACTGATTTGTTGCGCAGAGAATAATACTAAAAAAACAACGCTGTCAATAACCTGCACTTTTAACCGTAAAGCTCTTATTTTTCATAAGAAACATCCGTTCTATTTCTGTTTTTATATTTGTTTTGTTTATTGTCACTTACGCGTTGTGATGGGTTGTTTCTGGTTTTAGTGCGTTTTTTATCGGTGAAAAAGAGAAGGGCGGCATGTGATTTATCCATAACGACAGCGCGGTGCGCCAACGCCCCGGATCGTTCATCATGGGCGGTGTTATCCGGCTATAATTTCAGGGGTTGCTTGAAACCTCATCGATAAAAAGGAGTTAGCCTATGTTGAATATAGGAAATAATCATTTATCCGCGCTCGATCCGCTGTTGGTGAAAAAACAGCGCCGGCTGCTGCTGGCGCTCTCGCTGCTGTTGCTGGTGGCGGGGCTGTTCTGTTTGTTCAGTCCTTTCGCGTCTGGTGCGGCGCTCAGCGTGGTGATGGGGGTCTTCTTGCTGCTGAGCGGGATCGGCATGATCGTCGGCATGATTGTTAACCGAGCGCAAAATACCTGGCCGATGATCGGCGGTATTCTATTGGGTATTGCCTATCTGATCATTGGCTACGTGTTTATCACCAGCCCTGCCGTCGGCATCTTTACCATGGCGGTTTATCTGGCGGCGCTGTTTGCATTGGGGGGCGTATTCCGCCTGCTGGCCGGTTATCAGCTGCGTGCGCTTCCGGGCAACGGGATCCAGTACGCGATCGGCGTGTTGGATCTGGCGATCGCCTGGATGTTGCTGAGCGCCGATGCGGCCACCTCGGTGGTGCTGGTGACCACCATTGTCGGGATTGAAATGCTGTTCAGCGCCTTTGGCCTGTTTATGGTCACCCGCCGTTTCAGCGCCAGGTGAGCAAATATCAGCGGTAACAAGAAGCTGCCACAGTGTCTGATAAAAGACCGTAACGAGATGATAATATTATGGAATTCAAGGATTATTATGCCATTTTGGGCGTTAAGCCTGAAGACGATCTCAAGGCGATAAAAACGGCCTATCGCCGCCTGGCGCGCAAATACCATCCTGACGTCAGCAAAGAGCCGGACGCCGAGGCAAAGTTTAAGCAAGTTGCCGAAGCCTATGAGGTGCTGAAGGACGAAGAAAGCCGCGCGGAATACGATCGACTGCGCCAGCACCGCAACGATCCGCATTTCGGCCGGCAGGCGCAGCACAACGACAATTACAACGCAGAAGACTTCTCCGACATCTTCTCCTCAATGTTCGGCGAACGTGCGCGCGCGCGTCAGCAGCGCCAGCACCATGCCATGCGCGGCCAGAATCTGGAGATTGAAGTGGCGGTATTCCTGGAGGATATCTTTGCCGAACAGACACGCACTATCAGCTATCACGTGCCGGTATATAACGTGTTTGGTCTGGTCGAGCAGGAGATCCCGAAAACGCTCAACGTGAAAATACCGGCCGGGGTCAGGGAAGGGGAGCGCATTCGCCTGAAGGGGCAGGGATCGCCGGGGATCGATGGCGGTGCGAGCGGCGATCTCTATCTGATCGTACGTATCGCGCCGCATCCGCGCTTTGATATCGTCGGCGACAATTTGGAAATCGTCTTGCCGCTGTCGCCGTGGGAAGCCGCGTTGGGGGCCAAAGTTTCCGTGCCGACCGTCCAGCAGCAGATTCTGCTGACTATTCCCGCCGGCACGCAGAGCGGGCAGCGTCTGCGCATTAAAGGCAAAGGCCTGCCGGGCAAAGGACAGACGGCGAGCGGCGACCTGTACGCGGTGGTGAAAGTGGTAATGCCGCCGAAGCCGGACGCGCAGAGCGCAGCGCTGTGGCAGCAGTTGGCGGAAGCGCAGTCAGATTTCGATCCGCGTAAAGAGTGGGGTAAGTAATATGACCAAAGTAAATATCACGTTTACGCTGACGGAGTTTTGTCTGCACGCCGGCGTATCGCAGGATGAACTGGTCGAAATCGTCGGGCTGGGGGTGATCGAACCTTGTCAGCCGGCCGACGACGAGTGGCTGTTTGACGATGGCGCGCTGGCGGAATTTCATCGCGCGCAGCGGCTGCATCACGAACTGGCGCTGGACTGGCCGGGGATTGCGGTGGCGCTGACGTTGCTGGATGAAGTCGAACAGCTGCGCAGGGAGAATCTGCAGCTGCGGCAGCGGCTGGCGCGTTTTACGGAAAATGTTTGAATAACCCACCGGCGCGGCACGCCACGCTGGCAGGTTGATAACATGAGTTAGCGGAAAATGGCGCGGCCGATAGCCTGCGCCCTTTCCAGGCAGGCTTCCGGGCTGCCCATTTCCGGCATCAGCAGTACTTCGCGGGTCAGCAGCGGCGCGCCGCAATAATCGAAAATACCGTGGCCTATCTGGGTGTTGAAAGCGTCGGCGTAGCCGCGTTTGACAAAGGTCTGCCGGTTAACCGCCCCCAACGCCACCAGATGCACCGGCAGGTGCGTCAGTTTCTTCACCACGGTGTCGCCGGAGGTGTCGTCATAGGCCCAGCCGTTGGTAAATACGCGATCGATCCAGCCTTTCAGCAGGCCCGGCATCGACCACCAGTAAACGGGGAACACCAGTACCAGCGCATCGGCGCGGTCGATACGCGCCTGTTCGGCGAGCACGTCGGGCGGGACGGCGCCGGTTTGCTGAAACGCCGCCATATCCGCGGCGGAAAACGTCGGGTTGAAGCCTTCCTGCGTCAGGTCGGCGATGTCAACGGTGTGCGCCGGATCGGCCGCGGTGATGCCCTGGGCAATGGCGGCGGCGCTGCCGTGCGTCAGGGAGTGCTGCAAAGGGTGAGAAACGACGATCAGTGCATGCATAGGAAGACTCCTGTTGCCATGAAACGGGAACGGTCGTAGTGTTGAAGTCTCACGGTAACCTACCAATGGTAAGTTACTTTTAGTATATAGTGCCGTCGACAACAGGAGCCACCGTATGGCCACAGAGCCTGCACGCCGGCGTCTATCGCGGGAAGAGCGTCACGCCCAGCTGATAGACGTGGCATGGCGGATTATTCGTGAAGAAGGGACGGCAGCGCTGACCCTCGGTCATCTGGCGCAACAGGCCGGCGTCACCAAGCCGGTGGTCTACGACCATTTTACCAACCGTTCCGGTTTGTTCGCCATGTTGTACAAAGAGTTCGATCGCCGTCAGACGGCGCTGATGGATGATAATATCTGCCGGGCGGCACCGACGCTGGAACCGCGGGCGGCGGTGGTCGCCGCGTCCTATATCGAGTGCGTCCTGCAGCAGGGGCGTGAGATGCCCAGCGTGATGGCGGCGCTGACCGGCACGCCGGAGCTGGCGCAGATCCGGCAGGAATACGCCGCCGGCTTTACGGAAAAATGCCGTGCACTGTTTGCCCCATTCTGTGACGGTCAGCCGCTGCGCGACGCGGCGCTGCGGGGGATGCTCGGCGCTGCGGAAGGGTTGTCCGATGCCGTGGTGAACGGCGTGGTGAGCGAGCAGCAGGCCAAAGATGAGCTGTTTCAGGTGATTATCGCTATGGTGCAGCGTTGCTGCACTCTGGCTGAGGGAGGTGAGCGGGATGAATAAGTCGACAAAAGCTGCACTGGTGTGGGGAGGTCTGTGCGCCATCCTGCTCTATCGCACCTTGCCGGCGGGTGTGATGATGTCGTGGCAGGTTTTCCGGCAGTATGACATTCCGGTGATGCAACTGGTCGTCAGTGTGCTGATGCCGCTGCTGCCCGCGCTGGCGCCGCTGGGCTGCTTTCTCGCATTACGCACGACGGCGGCGGAGCGCTGGCTGGCGGTGGTTATCCTGCCGATGGTCGCCTGGTTGGCCAGCCATGTGATACTGATTGTACTGTTCTATTTTATCGCTGTGAAAAGCGGCAACGTACCGCCGTATTCCGAGGGGCTGTCGGCCATGATGCTGCGCATGCTGAATATCGGCTGGCTGAGCAGCATGCTGGTCGTCGCGTTGACGATTGCAGCCTGCGGCTACGCGTTCTGGCGTGAAAGCCGGCGCTAATCCTGCACCAGGTAACGCCCCGGCGTTTTACCTAACGCTTTTTTAAACATGGTGATAAAGGCGGTGGGGGAGTCGTAACCGAGTTCATAAGCGACGTTCTGTACCGATTCTCCCAGCACCAGCATCCGTACGGCGACCATCAGCTGCAGCTGATGGCGCCACTTGCCGAACGTCATGCCCGTTTCCCGCCGTATAAACCGCTCAAAGCTGCGGTCGCTCATCGCCATCTTCTGCGCCCACTCGTGCAGCGTACTGCGGCTGCCGGGCGCCAGCATGATTTCATCCGCCAGCTGTTTGATCTTGGCATTGCCGCTGATTGGCACATGCAGATGCCCGACCGGCATTTGCGCCAGTTCGTGCATCATCACCGCCGCCAGACGGCCGGTGGGGCTGTCGGTGACGTAGTCCGCCGGTAGTGTGGCGAAGTGTTTGATGATTTCACGCAGCATCGGGCTGATTTGCAGCGTACAGCACTCGTCCGGCATGCCGGGATAGTTTGGCTCGACGAACAGCAGATAAATATCTACATCGCCCATTGCCCGGTTGCTGTGCTCCATCCCGCCAGGGATCCAGACGGCGTGGCCGGTCGGCACCATCCAGTAGGCTTTGGCGACCTCGCACACCAGGCCGCCGCGCAGCGGCAGGATCAACTGGCCCTTGCGGTGATGATGAAACGGCATAGCCCGACGCGTTTCCGTGGCGGAGATGTGGAGCGCCACCGCCTGGCTGGTGTTGGTGTCAGGATCGAACTCTTCGTAGCTTTGCAGTAGCGACATGGTAAATGGCCAAATTTAGAGACTAATTGCAGTTATATAAATATCACCACTCATTATCAAAATTTTATAATACTTCTACTCCAGTTACAGGGCCTGTAATCCTAGCGATGCGTTACGCGAGCAAGACGTCATGCTGGAAATCAACTCAGCGAATAACATTATGAAATTATTATCCTTTCGTGTGAAAAAGTCCCATCTTCTGCTAGTGGGCATACTGCTGGTGGCCGCCAACCTGCGGGCGCCTTTCACCAGCTTGGCGCCGTTGCTGGACGCCATCCGCCTCGATTTTTCCCTGAGTGCGGTACAGGCGGGCTTGATACAAACCCTGCCGCTGCTGGCATTCGCGCTGTTTTCGCCGCTGGCCGGCAGCATTGCCGTTAAGTATGGCATTGAACGGGTGATTTTTGCGGCGCTGCTGCTGATTGCCGTCGGTATCGGTTACCGTTCTTACGGCGGTCTGTTCGGCGTGTATGGCGGCACGGTGCTGATCGGTCTGGGTATCGCCATGGGCAACGTATTGCTGCCCAGCCTGTTAAAACGCGATTTTCCCCAGCGGGTAGCGAGCATGACCGGATTGTACGCCCTGATTATGGGAGTTGGCGCCGCGTTAGGCTCGGCGGCCGTGGTGCCGCTGTCGCAGGTACCGGCGCTGGGCTGGAACGGCGCATTGTTCGCCATGCTGCTGTTCCCGCTGTTGGCGGTGGTGGTCTGGTTTCCTCAGCTTTCCCACGGCGCAGCGCGGCTGGCGCAGAGCGGTGGGGAGCCGCCGCAGCGGTCCGGCGGGGTATGGCGTGCCGCGCTGGCCTGGCAGGTGACGCTGTTCCTGGGGCTTAACTCGCTGATTTATTATGTGGTGGTCGCCTGGCTGCCGTCGATTTTACGTTATCAGGGCTTCAGTGCTGAGCAGGCGGGATCGCTGCACGGTGTCCTGCAGTTGGCGACTGCCGTCCCGGGGCTGTTTACCGGTCATTTGCTGGCGCGGATGAAGGACCAGCGGGCGATTGCCGTCACGGTATCGCTGCTGGCCGCTGCCGGTCTGTTGGGGCTGCTGGCGCTGCCTGCTTTCGCGACGCTGTGGGTGGTGTTATTCGGTATCGGTGCCGGCAGCACCATTATTCTGGGGCTGGCGTTTATCGGTCTGCGTTCCGGCACGCCGGCACAGGCCGCGGCGCTCTCCGGTATGGCGCAGTGCGTCGGTTACCTGCTGGCCGTCGGCGGGCCGCCCGGCGTCGGGCTGCTGTATGACGCCACCCACAGCTGGCATGGCCCGCTGTTGATCTGCGCGGCGCTGGCGCTGGTGATGGCGCTGGTGGGCTACCTGGCCGGGCGCGATCGCTGTTTGGCGCAGGCAGATACCACGGCAACGGCGTCGTTGAACGAAGGCTGTTTATCCGAAGAGGAAAGATAAATCGCGGCCATGACTCGGTGAAATAATATGCGGTGTGCTATGTTGGCAGGGCGGCCGTTGACTGACGCCGCTTAACTTTCTCGGAATACATCAGTCATGGAGGTTGTATGAGGAAATATGTTTTATTGACGTGTGCACTGTTATTACCGTTTTCTTCTCTGGCAATGTCTTCGGCTTCTTCATTGCAAAAAAACAAGGACGCGGCGGCGGCTTATTGCGATGCGCAATTTACAGTGGTAAAGAGTGCCTGGTCGGAGAGCAATGACGATGAAAATATTGCACGCTCTATCGCCCAGCTGGAACAGAAGGGTTATCAGTTAGCGGATTTTGGTATTGATAAGGAAGAATATACGCGTGACGTGAAAACGGCCATTGCCGGCGTGCGTGATAATAAGTCTGCCTATCATAATCAACAGGACGAGTTTAATCGCGCGCTGGTTTCGCAGATTGAAGCCTGTAAAGTACAAGCAGAGCATCGTTTAAACAGTAAATAATATCTTTTGCTTTCTCTGAGCGCGCGATACTATCGGGCGCTTTTTTTTCCTGGTTGTTATGTGTTATTGCACGCCTGTAATTACAGGTGGTATATCAGCTGATATAGATTTATCGGTTCGGTTAGAAAAATCCTTTTTATATTAGGCGCATTTAATATACGCCTATTAGTTCACCTTTTACCGGCAGTTCTTGAACGCCTTTCATTCTTTTGAAAATGTCACTGATATTTTTCAGCCCCAGTTTTGCTAACGCATTAAGTTTATGCGCGCTGATGGTTTTAGATTGAATGCCATAGCGTATTGTCAGCCTGTTACTGGAATCACCGCACAGCACATCAAGCAATATTTGGCTTTCACGGTAAGACAGCGTACCTTTCGGTGGTGATTTCCAGCTCAATTCCTCTTTCAGCGTATTGAAAATATAGTAGCTTAGCTGCTCCAGCGGCTGCCGTTTGCTGATAACCCCTTTGTAGTGTGGGTGGCTGCAGCAAAGTTGATGATAAAAATCAGTAGCTTGCTCCACCATCAGCCAAAGGTCGATGCTCAGCCTGCGGCAATGCTTCAGGCACTCTCTGATCAGGATAAAACTGTCCTGGATATTCGTCTGGCTGCCGACAGGTGAGAGCAGCAGCGTATCGACGTTGGTCGTCGCCAGAATATTTTCCAGTTCTGCTTTATTGCCGGCTTCCAGAATAGATTGCGGTATGGTTCCCTTGGCTAATAATAATTGCCTGACGGCTTGCCGGAAGTAACTGTTCTCATCAAAGATTAAGATCTTCTTCATCGTGGAATTTACTCCATATCATTAATTTAACAAACTGATAAATATGTCACGTCCTGTCTGTGACATACGGGAAACCACGCCGTGGTTTTACCACTGGCGTAGTCCTTTAATTCATGCTTTCCATTTAATCCAGATAGGCGATAATCCAGGCTGTACCTTTTATCGTTCCTTCACCGCTGAGATTGCTCAGTTCACTGGTGATACGGAAAGTTTTACTGGTATCGATATTTGTGGAGATTTCTCTCCCCTGCAATCCGCTGCTGGTATCGCTAATGGTCAATTTGCTGACGGCGCCAACGCTGCCATCTGTATGAAAGAGATTTAAATCTCCGTCGGCATTTTCTTGATAGTTGATGGTTATTGTCGTATTAACCGGGTTTAAGCAGGTATAGGTAAGATCGGCAAACGCTTTATCGTAAGTATTATCCGACGACAACATTCCGTGATCTAATTCTATCGCGTTTGGGTAGGCATTACAATACGCTGGTATGGTAATTTGACCGCCGGTTAATTTTATCGGAATAGTATATTTTGCCGGCTTGTAATTCCCAGGATCGGTGGTGTCAAATCGGCGTGAGTATCCCCCCAATTGAAAGGCTGGTATCGTAATTACCCCGTCAATGGTTTCCCTGTCCAAGTAAAAATCCAGCTTTATTGGAAAAGCATTGGTCAGAGAACTGGCGGGAGCGACATCATTCGGTGAATTCATATCACAAACAGTTGTAAGCCCGTCTCCCCAGTTTGATGTAGGCACGGTGGAGCTTACCTCTACCGAGAGGTTGTTGTTTATTTTGAAGCGCCCGGTCGCGGAGTCTTGCGGTAAGTCGATAAATATCCGTTGTTTGCCAAAGGAGTTATGCAAGTTGCGATCGCCGCAATGCACCGTACCGGTGACAGTCGTCGCATCGATAGTAAAGCTGGCGATATGTCCTAGTGTTACATTGCCCGTCGTGTCAATGGCCACGTTGGATGCAGAGTCAATGGCGGTAACATCGTAGGCGGCGCCGGCGGTGAAGCTGGCACCCAGCAGCAGGACGTGCGCAACGACGGCGCGAGGATTAAACAATGGCATAGATTGGTGACTCCAGCGAATTAACTGATTAGCGCTGCGCTTGTGCGCGGCCGTTACAAATAGTGCAAGATGACGTTGGCCGAGGCCTGAAAATACCCGCCTTCCAGCTCATTTTTATCGCCCTGAGCGACCAGTTGCGCCGTCAGAATCAATTTGGCATCTGCGATTCCATCACCCTGTTGGAGCCATTGGGAAACGGGCACCCATTGGTTCAGCGTGACGGGGTTGCTGTCGACAAGGATGGCGATGCCCAAATTTTCCTTCGAGGTTGCCAGTACATGGCCGCCCAGCGTCGAAATAACGCCATAACTAGTTGGTTTTACATAAATATTTAGTGTTTTGCTCGGGTTGTCTTTGACGCATGTAAACCATAAATTTACGTTTTTTGCCGCATTGGCGGTGCCCAGATCGGCGATAGGCACCTCACCGAAATCGACGGCTAACAGGTCGTCATGCAGTCCCTCTGTCCATTCCCCCATACCTGCCATGATGTAACATGCCGGTTTGACGAGTGTCGCTTTGACCGTAATCGGTACGTCTGCCAGGCAGCCGGCGCACCAGAAAAGCAGCCCGATGCCGTACCACCCGAGAGGATGCCTGATACGAGAATTGTCCTTTCCTGACATGCTGTTGCTCCTTGCCATCATCACAGATAGCTCATTTCAAACGTCACCGTGGCGCTGTAGTCCCCGGGATTGACGGCGTTGCGATCGACGGCCTGCGGGTAGACATCAAACAACAGCTCGTTGGTGCTGCCGATGCCCGTCTGGGTAATAACGCCCGCCTTGAACGGCACTTCCGGCACGATCGGCTGGCCGTCGGCATTATTCAGCCCCAGCACCAGACCGGTGCCGCCGTCGGTGGCGAGCATGGTCAGGCCGTCGATATTCACGGTCTGCGGGCTGTGAAACACCATTTGCACCTGTTTGTTCAGCGTCGCGGCGCTGCAGTCTTTGAAGCGTAGGGCGAAGCGGGTGGCCGGGCCGCGGCCGTAGTGCTGGAAATATTTGATCGACAGCAGCGGCAACTCGACGAGCTGCGCGTCCTCCGCCGAGTCGTGGATACACTGTTTCTCCAGCAGCGTGCCGCTGAATGTCAGATCGATTGGGTTTTTCGCCATTGCGTCCCCCATAGAACCGATAGCAGATAACAGCGCGATACATATTCCCAGATACCGGTTCATGGCCGGTCCTCCTTACACTCTTGCCGGGCGGGGATCCCGCCGCGATCGTTAACTGTTTTTCACCGTGCACTGTGCGGCGCTGCAGCTGAATGTCAGCGTAGGGCGGCCGCCGTAATCGTTGATATAGGTCAGATAAGGCGTGGCGTAGTGCTGGCCGGCGACCTTGACGCTGCTTTTCGGCGCGATCATCACCGATTTGAATTCGCCCTTGACGGACTGTTCTTTAGAGCCGCCCAGGCCGATAACCGTGATGTAGTACGGCGTCGGGTTTTCAACCCGGTAGCCGCCGCTTTCGGCGTGCAGCACCAGTTTTTCCTGCCAGACCGCGTTCGGCGCGGTGATGATCCCCTTCGGGCGGTAGAACAATTTGATCTTCGACTGCAGCGCGATCTGCAATACGTTGGGCTTATCGCTGCGCGGCGGCACTTCACGCAGGTTCACATAGAACAGTGACTCCCGGTCCTGCGGCAGTTGCTGTGCCAATGGCGTGGCGGAGATGCGCAGCATACTTTTGGCGCCCGGCTCCAGCCTTTGTACCGGCGGCGTCATCACCAGCGCGCCGGTGGTCATCTTTTTCTGCTGCTCATCTTCCAGCCAGGCCTGAGCCAGGTAAGGCAGATTTTTGTTTTCATTGCTGATGTTCAGGCTGATGGCCTTTTGATCGCCGTTAAACACCGCCCGGGTTCTGTCCAGAGCGACGGCGGCCTGCGCGTTAGCCGTGGTAAATAAAAGGCCGAGAATCAGGGTGATGCCGGCAACCTGTTTGTTCAGTGTTTGCATATTGACTTCTTTACTCCATGGGTTGACGGTAAAAACCGTAAATAAATTATTTGGTTACAGCGCCAGCGGCGGCAGTCCGCCGACAGGGCAGCAACAGGTTTTGCTCGTTAATGGCAGACGGCAGAACCGCCAGACACTGGACGCTGTCGTTCCAGACCAGGCTCAGCGTCTCTTTCGGCGTAATGCCGCTCAGCCAGGCGATGCCCGCGTCACCGACAATGCCGACTTCCTGGTTTTTGCTATTGCGCACCACGGCGCCAAATGGCGGCGAACCGCCGTCTGCCAGCCGGAAGGTGGCGAACGCCTTGCTGCCTTGCAGCAGGCCAAAGCGCTGGTAGCCGATGGCGCCGTCGGTCAGCGCGGTTTCCACCACGCTTTTCTTCGCTTCGACATCGTCAGCAAGCGTGCTGACATCGATGCGGGTGGTGGTGCGGTAGTAACTGTTGACGTCGCTCACCACGCCGATCCCCCAGGCGTTGCTGACCACGCGACCGCCGTTGATCGGTACGCCGCCGATGCCGTCGGTATCCACCATCAGCCGGGTGCTGCCGTTGTTGCCGCCGGCGTGCATCGCCACGCCGCGCGGCGTGGCGGTGATGCCGCCCGTGGCGCTGAGCCCCAGCGAACGGTACTGCGCGCCGTCGATCGCACCGTTGACGCTCAGCTTGCTGCGCGCGCCGTTATGGGTATACATACCGCTGACCTGGGCGCGTGATTCCTGGTTACCGCCGTGATCGACGCCGGCGTTGATGTTGTAGCTGTCCAGCCCCAGCCGGTCGTAATAGCCGATCCGGTGCCCGTATTGCCCCCGGTTGTAGCTGCTGTTGTAGCTGACGGTGCCGGTGCCCATCGGCAGCGACAGCATCAGGCTGAACCTGTTCTCATCTTGCCCGCGGTATTGACTGCGCATGGCCGTGGCGGTCAGCGAAGCGCTGCGCATTTTCAGCGCCGGCAGATCAAACGTGGTGCCGATATTGGCGCCATACTGTTTGGTGCTGCCGCGATCCCAGTAGGTCTGATGCTCGTAATTCAGCCCCAGAGAGACTTTGTCAAAGCTCTTGTTGACGTTGATCTGGTAGCGCTCTTTTTGGTGGTTAGGGTCGTAATCGAGACGGCGCTGGTCGAGAAACTGCTGCATGCTCATATAGTTCTTTTCCGAGAAGCGGTAGCCGGCGAAGGTGACGTCGGCTTTCATCTCGTCGAAGAATTTGGAGTAGCTCAGACGCCAGGACTTCCCCTGTTTCTTACTGTTATCGCGTACCTTGGCAACGGACTGGGTGACGTCGACGGCCACGGTGCCGAGCCCGAACAGATCGCGCCCGCTGCCCAGCGCCAGCGCTTGATAATCGGCGGAGAGCGTTGAGCCGCCGTACAGCGTCCAGATATTGGACAGCCCCCAGGAGGCTTCGCCCGAGGCAAACAGCTGCCCTTCCAGATCGTGTTCCCAGGTGGTGGGGCGGCCGACGATCGCCTGGTAGCGCAGCTGGCCCGGACGCGTCAGATAAGGCACCGCCGCGGTGGAGAGGCTGAAGGTGTGCTCTTCGCCGTCCTGCTCGGTGACTTTAACGTCCATCGTGCCGCGGATAGCGCTGTCCAGGTTCTGAATGCGGAACGGCCCGGCTGCGACGGTGGTTTCATAGATCACGCGATCCTGCTGCGTAACGGTCACTTTGGCGTTGGTTTTGGCGATGCCAATGATCTCCGGCGCGTAGCCACGCAGTCGCGGCGGCAGCATACGTTCGTCGCTGGCCATGGCGATGCCCGCATAGCGCCAGGAATCGAACATCGGCGAGTTGACGTAGTTTTCACCGATGGTCAGCGTTGAACTCAGGCTGGGAATCGGCCGATACAGATAGACGCGGCTAAAATCGAGGGTATGACGACTTTTTTGCTGCGAGCTGCTACGGCTGAAACGGCCCTGATAATCCCCGCGCAGGCGCCAGGCGCCCAGGTTCATGCCGAGCGTGCCGTTGGCGCTGAGGGTCTGCCGACGCCCCGAGTGACGGTTGCTGGTAAAGGTGCCGGTGATGTTGTAATCCAGCAGAAAACCGGGCAGGCCGTGATCCCAGCGGGAAGGCGGCAGCCAGGACGCGTCGGTATACTCCAGCAGCGCCTGAGGGACGTTGATATTCAGCGCCGCGCTGCCGAGGTTTGGCGTTAACGCCACTCCGGGCAGCGGGCTGAAATCCACGCACTGGCCGTTATGCCAGCGGGCCAGCTGTTGGGCTGCTTTGTCCGTTAATCCCAGGCGGTCGACAACCTCCTGCGGCAGACAGGCTTCAGGCTGTGCGGGGGAGGTGTTATTGTCTGATGGTGCGTAATCGCGTGGATAAAACGGAATATCCCCCTCATAACCGACGCTCTCACCGTTAATTCGCAGCGTCATATGATAAACGCCGGGCATAATATAGCCGGCCTGCGAAAAGCGGGAGAAATCAATATTCGCTCTATCTTCCAGATCTAATACGTCCGTATTAAACTCAACAGCGTTAGCTTCCCAACTTACCAAAACGGCAATGATGGCGGATGCTATGCGACTGATGATAAAACGTTGCTGAGACATAATTAATCATCCTGATTAAAAAGCGAAAATCGCGGGCGTTGTTAGCAGGGGAATAGCGGGATTCCGGTAGGCATTCACGATTTTCTGAAGCGGGCGTCACTCTTCCATTCAGCGCCCGGCCGGCGTTATTCGTAGCGCATGTTCAGCCCCAATATGGCGTAATAGGGTGGCGCTTTCGGCGTCAGTTCTACGCGGTAATCTGCGGTTGCCGGATGGGCACTGTTTTGCTCCGCTTTGCGATAATTGATCGGGTGATCTTCCCCGCTTTTTAGCGTTTTATTGTCCGCATCTTTAATAATAAAAATATTCCCTGATGCTGATTTGTTTTTGAAGTTGATTTTGATTGCTTTATCTTCACCGTACCCACTGTTTTGTCCCGGGAGCGCACAATGATCGAAACGAATAGATAAATGATAAATTAACGATCGTTGGCGGTTGTCTAATGGGCGCGGGTCTAAATCCAGCGATTGGGATGGGGTATCCAATGCAATGGTGCATCCTGCAGCCAATACGGTACCGCTGAGCGTTGCCCGCCCGCGCAGAGGCAGGAGGTAACCGTCATCCTGCCGGCTTAGCGCCAACACATCGGCATAACCGTTGGATGCGGCGAGCAACAGTACAAAACTTCCCAGCCAGCGTTGCATAGGATCCCCCTTTGAGATAGCCAGAGGGGAGACCGAGCCCTCCGGCTATACCTGACTATTATTTGTAGCTAATCAGGAAGTTGGTTGATGCGCTGAAGTCACCCGGGGTAACGTCAGTGGCGATGTCAGCTTTCTGAGCAACCGCGGTGTAAACCAGGGTGTTGTCGCCGTCAACCAGGCCGGCGATAGCCGCTGGGGTGCCGAGGGTAATGTTGTTGATACCGATGGCCAGACCGGTAGCCAGACCGTTGGTTTTCAGCAGGTTTTTACCGGCGATCTGGTCGGCACTGTTGAAGGTAATTTCAGCGGTTTTCTTGGAACCGTCATCGTTCGCCAGGCCGCAGTTCTGCAGTTTGAGTTCAAAAGTCTGAGCGGTGGTTACGTTTTTGTTCAGCTGAGACTGAGACAGCTGGCCGAAATCAACCTTAACGTCCATACCGTCCTGGCCTGGCGCCAGGTTACATGGGGCATCAACGACCTGGCCGTGGAACGTAACTTTACCGGAGTTACCTTCGTAAGAAGCAGCGTTTGCGCCGAAAGACAGGGTTGCTGCAGCCATCAGAGCAGCCAGAGAGACGTGTAATAATTTCATGTTTAACTTCCTTTTCCTTTTTATAAATGTGCTAACCGCGGCGGGTTGGCACTCCCACAGATAAATATCTCGCTGCCGGGCAGCGGCAATAGAGATATTTATTTGTGGCAGCGCATCAGCATGCATTCCTGGCTGATAGGCACAAATTCCCTGCGTCGTTTTTATAAACGCCGTTTTATACATTATCTAATTATCGACCGATGAATTAGATTTCTCCTAGATACCCATATGGTGATAGGGTTTTTTATCGTATTTGTCCTATGACTTATCTATCTTTATGTATTCATGATGTTTATTTATGTTTGTTTTTTGTTTTAATGTTGGGTGTTTTCATGTTTTCCGAATGAGCGAGATTATATTGGCTAAGATTTATCCTTGCAACTTTATGGCTTTTCACCTGTTTTGTTATCTGAACGTTTTTTTTCTTTGTGAAATAATTTTGTTTTTTCATTTTTCCTATATCTATTAGATGGTTGTGTGATCCATTTTTTTGACTTTCCAATATGATTATCCTCTTGGTTATTGTGCTATTTTTTGTATTTCTGCAGGCTTATAATTCTTTAATTTTATTGTTTTGTGGTTTTTTATTCTGCATTGTTGTTGTTTTATGCTTTTATATATTGTTATTTCTTATTTTATTGGTTTTTAAATTCATTATTAAAATAAAAAACATTTAATTTTATTTTGAATGAAATGTGATCTTTTGTTTGGTTATTTCTTAATTTTATTTATCTCATATTTCTATTAAGTATGATGTTTGGGATTCCTTACTCATTAAAAAGGAGTAGTTTGTGTAACGTGTTATTGTTAGTTGTATTATAAATTGGGAATTATCTTGGTTGTTGGATATGAAAGCCGCAGGCAGAGCTGCGGTTTCAGTGTTACGCTGACTTTTACCGATGACATATATTCAAGGATTAACCGCAGCGGTTTTTCTGAATTGGTCATGTTTAAGCACGCGGCCATCAGGGACGAAAAATACGGGCGCCCTACGCCACCTCACCAATGTTTACCACTACTTTACCGAAGGCGCCGCTTTCCACACGCGCCAGCGCCAGAGGCAATGCTTCCAGCGGGTACACGCTGTCGATAACCGGCGTGAGGCCGTTGGCGTCGAAGGCGGCGCACATTTCGCTCAACGCCCGGCGATGGCCGGTGCCGATGCCGTAAATCGCCAGATCCTTAAACAGAATCGGCTCCAGCGGCGACGACACGGTAAAGCCTTCCAGAGCGCCGATCAGATGGATTTTTCCGCCGATGGCGCACATCGCCGCCGCCTGTCCCAGGTGCGCGCCGCCCGCCAGCTCAAGAATGTGATCGACTCCCCGATCGGCGGTCAGTTGCAGGACGGCGTCGACCATGCCCTGCGCGTTACGATCGATAACCGCATCGGCTCCCAGCTGTTTTACCGCCGCCATTTTGCCGGCGCTGGTGGCGACAAGGGTTTTGGCGCCCAGCATGTTGGCGATTTGCAGACCAAACAGCGCTACGCCGCCGCTGCCTTCAATCAGCACGCTGTCTCCCGGCTGCAGGTTGCCGCGCTCCACCAGGGCAAACCAGGCGGTCAGCGCCGCGCAGGGCAGCGTGCTGGCGGCAGCGTGGCTGAGCGAGGCGGGTTTAGCCACCAGCCAGTCTGCTTTCATCGCCACATATTCCGCCAGTACGCCGGGGTAAAAGCCGCCCAGAGTGCGGTAAGCCAGCTCGCGCGCGTTGCCGGGGCGAGCGCCGTCGAGCCACTCCGGGGCAAAGACTGAGATGACCTCATCCCCCGGCGCGAAGCGGCTGACCTGGCTGCCGGCCGCCACCACGCGCCCCGAAAGGTCGGAGCCGGGAGTAAACGGAAAGCGCAGCGGTAAGCCGCGTCCGCTGTCGATCACCCAATTATCGCGGTGATTCAGGGCGACCGACATCACCTGCACCAGCACCTCGTCGTCTGCAGGGCGGGGCACTGCCGCCGTCTGCAGCGTCAGTGACTGGCGCCCGAAGCCGTTCATTTCCCAACGTCGCATAGTGTTCACAAGTTGTTTCCTCCTCTGATGATTGAGGCATTCATTGTGTCGCAGACAGAAAGGTGAATTAATACCCTATAATCCGCATGAACTGATGAATAAGGCACAGCAATATGAAAGGGGCCGATTACGCTGAACTGGCCGTCTTTATGGCGGTGGCTAAAGAGAGGAGTTTCCGTCGGGCGGCACAGCGGCTGGGGCTGTCGCCGTCGGCGGCGAGCCATGCGATCCGCGCGTTGGAACAGCGGCTGCACGTCAGGCTGTTTAACCGCACCACGCGCAGCGTCGCGCTGACGGAGGCCGGTTCACGGCTGATGGCGCAGCTGGAGCCGGCGATGGCGGCGCTGGAAAGTGCGGTGCAGGGGGCGGGAGAGACGCAGCTGACGCCGCGCGGTACGCTGCGCATCAGTATGCCGCGTCTGGCCGGGCATCTGGCGATCGTGCCGGCGATTGAACGCTTTATGGCGCGCTATCCGGATATCCGGCTGGAGATGCTGCTGGATGACAACCTGCAGGATATTGTCGCTGCGGGATTCGATGCCGGCATCCGTTCGGGCGACCGGGTGCCGAGGGATATGATCGCGGTCAGGCTGACGGCGGATCTGCAGATGGTGGTGGTGGCCGCGCCGGGCTGTTTTCAGACCCAGCCGCCGCCGGCGACGCCGGAGGAGATTGTTCGCCACCGCTGCATCAACTACCGCTGGAGTGGCAACGGCGCTCAGTATCGCTGGCGTCTCAGTCGCGCCGGCGAGCACGTCGAGGTGGACATTGACCCCGCCCTGACGGCCAACGATATCGATCTGCTGCTGGCTGCCGCCGAGCAGGGCGCGGGGCTGGCGTTACTGGAGGCGCAGTGCGTGGCGCCGGCGCTGCACCGGGGCACGCTGGTGCGGGTGCTGCCGCAGTGGTGTAAATCGGTCGCGGGGTTTCACCTGTACTACCCGCGTAATGGGTTTATGACGCCGCAGATGCGGGCGTTTGTTGATTTTATGCGGCTGGATACGGCCGCAGAAACGCGGCAAGAGTAATGCGTATCACAAAACAAAAAGACGTAGCGTGGTATATAGAGTGGAAAATCATCGCCTTTCTGAAGGTGGGCATTAACGGAATGTGATGTTGATATAACAACAAGGAGCGTAGTATGAGAACGATAATCAGCGCAGCGGTCGCATTGGGTTTACTCGGCGGCTCACTGCCGGTCTGTGCCGCGCAGACGTTGGAGCAGCAACAGCAGCTGAAAATTATCAGCTATAACGCCTACTGGGGGATGAAGTCCGACACCTCGAAGGGGAAACAGAAGTTTGCCGAATGGGCCAGGCAGCAGGATGCCGATATTATCGCCTGGCAGGAGATGAACCACTTTACCCGCGAGACGCTGGAAGCCTTCGCCCAGAGCTACGGGCACCGCTATGCGGTGCTGCTGAAAGAGCCGAAGGTGGCGGGCGACGATGAATTTTTCCCGACGGCGATCACCGCCAAATACCCGATCGTCAACGTACGCAAGGTGGTGGATAACCTCTGGCACGGCGCGCTGTTTGCTGATGTGGGTCACTATCACTTTGTGGTCACCCATATGAACCCGTTCCGCACCTCACAGCGGATTGATGAGATGAACCTGATTCTGGATTCCATCAAATACGGTGCGGACCCGAACGGAAAGTGGATTATCGCCGGCGACCTCAACGCCTTCTCACCGCTGGATAAAAGCGGCTATAACGAGAGCGAGATGGTGAAGGATTTGCAGGACAAAGAGGCCAAACGGCCGGTGCTGCAAAACCTGGTGAACGGCAAAATGGACTACACCGTGCAGCAAAATATCCTGTCGCGCGGCTTTATTGACGTGCTGAAGCAGAAGTATCCGGATACGTTCATCGCCACCGCGCCGACGAAAATTTTCTATGACCAGGCCAAGACGCCGCTGCGCTATGACTACATTTACGTCTCCCCGGCGTTGAAGAACGACGTGGCGGAGGTAAAAGTGCTGCGCGATGCGTTTACCGACCAATATTCAGATCACTATCCGGTGCAGATGATCATTAACAACCGCTAAGCGGCCTGCCCTGAAACGCCTGAAGAGCGGCGTTTGTAGTGAGCGGGCGAAGTTATCGCCCGCTGTTTGCGTTCTGTATGCCGAATGTATTTATGCCCCGTCGGAATTGGTTTACCCGTCTTGCCGTGCGTCTTCATTATCTCCCCATTCCTGATCTATCCGACGGCGATCTTTCCGTATTTATGGATAGAAGATCGTTAAAGATATAAAAATTACGAATATTCCTAATAAAAGGGTAAAAAACAATCGCTATGCGGTGAGTGTTAATCTAACTAACGGTTTTATTTGATTTTTTGTGAGTTAAAAAATTTGTAGACCCAATGAATTTATTACGCATTTAATTTGGCCTTGATCACATATTTTTAAGAGTCATTTTTTATTTTTTTAATATCCCCTTGGCTTTCAAATGGTTAATGATATTAGATTCCATAAGATTAAACCTGTTGACCTTCCACTAGGGGGAAGGTTTACGTTGGCGCGTAGAAAGGGAAGCTAAAACTTACATTCGCTATGCGATATGTATGTCAATGATATATCTGTCATTTACTATTTGGTATGTGAATGAAAATCATTGTTTTGATATGGATTTTATATTATTCGTCAGCGGCAATATGCTTGCTGTCTCAGGGTTTGTCGTTAAATTTATTAAGGGCAAGGTAATGAAAATGAACGATCTTACATTAAGTGATTTAGAAGATAAGATCCTTGGTGTTATTCATCGTGAAGTTAATCACTATACGCCGAAAATACCGGCATTTTATCTCGAAGGCGGCCATTACGATCCCCGCTACCCTGTTAATGAGTTCGCAAAAAAATCATTGCATCATGCTTTAGATATCGCCAGTAATGCGATCGTCAATCATAAAAAGAATTTGAAGATCTCTCTTGGTATTTTAATCGACGACCTTGGGCTGCAATGCGGCGCCGAGTCATGTGAAATACTCCCGACGCAGTTAAATAATACGGATGATGCGGAGGAAAGCGGGGAGTTACCCAAGGAATTGGACGCTATTTTGGCGCAGTCTAAAATCGTCAAGCGGGAACGGATGATGATACAGGGTGAAAGAACCTGTAAAAACCGCGGCATACAGACGCTAAGGCGTATTCTCGATCTTCATCGAACCACGCCGTTGCCTGAACTGGAGATAGAAGAGGCGGAATCGCTGACGAAAATCTTTTTTGTTAATCAGGAAGGGCAGCGCGTACTGCTTGCCGAGTCGAAATCAAAAGACGTATGGACGGCAAAGTGCCCGGTGATCATGGCCCAGCACTACAGCGACGTTTATGACCGCGTGGCAAAACTGCATCCGCAGGCCCACGCGCTGCATATTATCGATTTTTCGGAAACCGATGACTACAACAAAGTGATCAACGGCGCAGACGTGGCGATGAAGCTGTTTCTGCGTAATGAGCGCATCGGCGACAGAGCGGTGAAAATTACCAACATCTTCCTTTCATCGTTTGATGACGACGATTACATCATCCACTCGACGTCTCACTGCGCCGAACGGCTGGCGGCAGAAGCGTGATCGTTTCACCCGATAATCAATAAAAGGAAACGTCGATGTCTGTAAACAAACCACACCCACAGAATATGCCGCTGTATCTCGATTACAACGCGACCACGCCCTGCGATGAGTTAGTCCTGGCGGAAATGCTGCCGTTTTTTTGTCATCACTTTGGCAACGCCGCCAGTATTTCCAGCCAGCAGGGGTTTAAAGCGCACTTGGCGGTCGAGCGCAGCCGTGAGCAGATTGCGAAATTGCTTCATGCGCGGGCGAACGAGATTATTTTTACCTCCGGCGCCACCGAAAGTAATAATCTGGGGCTGCGCGGCGCGTATGCGGCCTGCAAATCCCGTGGCAATCATATTATTTCCTCCTCGATAGAACATCCTGCAACGCTGGCAACCCTGAAGGATCTGGAGCGTGAAGGCGCCCGGGTGTCTTTAATCAAGCCTTTGCAGGATGGCCGTTTCGACCTCGCTGCGCTCGAGGCATTGATTACGCCGGAAACCATCCTGATCGGCGTGATGTACGCCAATAATGAGCTGGGGGTAATTAACCCGATAGCAGACATTGCCGCCATCGCCGAACGGCACAACATTCTCTTTATGTCAGATGCGACGCAGGCCGCGGGCAAAATCCCGATCGATGTGCAGCAGTGCCCGATCGATATTCTTACCTGTTCCGCGCACAAGATATACGGGCCGAAAGGGATCGGCGCGTTATATCTGCGGCGGAAAAACGGCAAAAAAATTGTCGACCTTCATCCGCAGATTACCGGCGGCAATAGCGAGCAGGGTATTCGGGGCGGCACGCTGAATGTGCCGGGCATCGTCGGGTTTGGCAAGGCGGCGGAACTGGCGGCCGAGCGTCTGCCGCAGGCGATGGCAAAGGCGCAGTCCCAGCGTGACCGGCTGGAAAGGGCGCTGGCGCAGTGGGAGAACGTCCAGATAAACGGGGGAAGCTCTCCCCGTCTGCCCCACGTCTCGAATATCTCTTTCAAACAGGTGGACGGCGCCAGGCTGCTTAATCTTCTGAAAAAGAGCGTTTCGGTCAGTACCGGATCGGCCTGTTCATCCAGCAGCCTGTCACCCAGCCATGTGCTGACCGCGCTGGGGCTGTCAGAAGAGCTGGCTCAGGCTACCCTGCGCTTCAGTCTGGGCTGGCCGACCAGGGACGAGGATATCGACGTCGCTCTGGCGGCGGTTAATCAGGCGCTGCGCATGCTGTCGTCAGCCTATGCCGATTAATTCCACACTCCCGTATCAGGCAATAAGAGTCATTGGTTGTCACGAGTATAAAGGTCATATCTATGAATGAGATATTAAGCCAACCCGCGAATATTGACGATGTCGCCGGCGGGCAGGGGCTGTGCGAAGCGTCCGCCGGGCGCCTGTCGCGTCTGGCGCTGGAGCTGGACTATTCCGGCATTATCAAGCTGGCGTCCTATGTGCAGCGGCAGATTGACGACGGCCGGCCGATCTGCGACCTGATTATCGGCGATTTTGACCCCGCGCGCTTCCCGCTGCCCGGCGTCTTGCGTCAGGCCATTTATCAGGCCTACGCGGATAATCAGCATGATTACCCGCCGTTAGAAGGCGTACTGCCGCTGCGTGAGGCGATCGCCGGCCTGACCAAACGCTGTTTCCAGGTCGATTATGATCCCGACAGTGAAATTATTATTTCCGGCGGCGCGCGTCCTTTACTGTATCTGGCGCTGTTGGCGGTGGCCGATCCCGGCGACACGGTGATTTATCCCGCGCCCTCCTGGAACAATATGTACTATGCGACCCTGTGCGGCGCTCGGGGCGTGGCGGTGGAAACCACGGCGGAAAATCAGTTCCTGCCGACGGCGCAGGATTTTGCGCCCCATATACAGGATGCGCGGGCGATCGCCCTGTGTTCGCCGCAAAACCCGGTGGGGACGATGTTCTCCCGGCAGGCGCTGGAGGAGATTTGCGATCTGGTGGTGGCGGAAAACCGACGGCGCCGCGGCCGGCAGAAGCCGCTGTACATGGTGTTTGACCAGGTCTACTGGATGCTGACCTATCAGACGTTGCCGCATTATCAGCCGGCGCAGCTCAGGCCCGAGTTAAAAGAGTATACGATCGTGGTCGACGGCGGTTCCAAGGCCTTCGCCGCGACGGGGCTGCGCGTGGGGTGGGGAATGGGGCCGGCGGACGTCATTGATAAAATGAAATTAATGATTGAGCATATCGGCGCCATTGCACCAAAGGCGGAACAATTGGCCATGGCGGCATTGTTGCATAATCACGCGCTGTTGCAGGATCACCTGGCAACGTTTAAACCCCGGATATTTAACTCTCTGCAGTTACTGCATGGCGGCATGCAACGGATGAAAGAGGAAGGGCTGCCGGTAGACGCTATGGCGCCGATGGGGGGCATTTATCTGTCGATGCAGTTTAATCTGGCGGGCCGGGTTACGCCTGCAGGTCAGGTACTGCGCACGCCCGAGGATGTGAGCCGGTATCTTATCGACCATGCGGGCCTGGCGGTTGTGCCTTTTAGCTATTTTGGCATGACGCGCGCCGAATGGTGGTTCAGGGCTGCAGTATGCGCCGTGCTGCCGGAACAGATAGAAAACGCTTTGCCCAGAGTCAGAGATGCTATTATTGCCTTGAGAAACGCGCAGTAGCTGCGGGAATAACGCCCGCTGACGTTTAATCCATTCAATAATATGGGCCGCAGTGCAGGAGCACATCGCTGCGGCCGAACAACGGATCGTTTGGTAACGCCACTCTCCCGCGCGGCGCTGATTTCTCTGAGCGCCGCCGCGTCAAATAAAAAAAGAAATACGTTGTAAAAAAGGATTGACCTTGACGTTAGGTCAAGGTTGACGATGGAGATCAACTTACGCAAGGAGCCATTTATGAATCATCTACAGCTGCATATTCCGACGATGAAGTGCGGCGGCTGCGCCGCCTCGATCGCCAAAACCGTCAAAGCGCGGGATCCGCAGGCGCAGGTCGATGCCGATCCGGCGACGAAGCGGGTGATCATTGCAAGCCGCGTTGACGACGCCGAACTGATGGCCGAGCTGGCCGCGGCCGGTTTCCACGCCAGCGTCGAGTCTGACTGAACAGTAAAAGGAGCGCCCTGTGGTATGACAGGGCGCTGTCGCAGGAGGAGTTTTTATGAACACGCATTCGACGGCATCCCAGTCTAAAGCGTCAACGGCAATCAATTTCCCCGTCGTAGGCATGACCTGCGCCTCGTGCGTGGGGCGCGTGGAACGCGCGCTCAAAGCGGTGCCCGGCGTTGCCGATGCCAGCGTCAATCTGGCCACCGAACGCGCATTCGTCACCTTTAACGGCGTGCCCGATGTGGCGGCGGCGGTCAAGGCGGTTAATGACGCGGGCTACACGGTGGAGCTGGAAACCATCAACCTGTCGGTGACCGGCATGACCTGCGCATCGTGTGTAGGCAGGGTTGAACGCGCGCTGGCTGCGGTAGACGGCGTGGAGCAGGCCACGGTCAATCTGGCGACCGAACGGGCGCAGGTGCAGGTGGCCGCCGGGGTGAATCCCGACGACCTGATCGCCGCCGTCGCGCAGGCGGGTTACGAGGCGCAGACGATCGCCGCCGATAAGAGCGATACCGCCGATCAGGCGGTGCGTCAGGCGGCAGAACTGCGCTCGCTGAAAAAGGCGTTGCTGGTGGCCGTCTGTTTCGCGCTGCCGGTTTTCATCCTGGAGATGGGTTCGCATCTGGTGCCGGGCATGCATGCCCTGATCGACCGCACCATCGGCACGCAGAACAGTTGGTACCTGCAGTTTGTGCTGACCACGATCGTGCTGTTCGGCCCCGGCTTACGTTTCTTCCAGAAGGGTATTCCGGCCCTGCTGCGCGGTGCGCCCGACATGAACTCGCTGGTGGCGACCGGGGTCAGCGCCGCTTACGGTTATTCGCTGGTGGCTACCTTTGCGCCGCAGTGGCTGCCGGCCGGCACGGTCAACGTCTACTACGAAGCTGCGGCGGTGATCGTCGCGCTGATTTTACTCGGGCGCTACTTTGAAGCCCGCGCCAAGGGCAATACCTCGGAGGCGATTAAACGGCTGATCGGCCTGCAGGCCAAAACCGCCCGCGTGCTGCGTGACGGTAAGGCGGCGGAGGTGGATATCGCTGAGGTCAAACGTGAGGACATTATTGAAGTCCGTCCCGGCGAACGCATCCCGGTGGATGGCGAAGTGCTGGAGGGCGAAAGCTTTGTCGACGAGTCGATGATCAGCGGCGAACCGGTACCGGTAGAGAAAAAAAGCGGCGCCGAAGTGGTCGGCGGCACCGTCAACCAGAATGGCTCGCTGACGTTTAAGGCGACCAAAGTCGGCAGCGACACCATGCTGGCGCAGATTATCCGCATGGTGGAGCAGGCGCAGGGCGCCAAGCTGCCGATCCAGGCGCTGGTGGATCGCATCACCATGTGGTTTGTGCCGGCGGTGATGACCGTGGCGCTGCTGACGTTTCTGGTCTGGCTGTTCTTCGGGCCGTCGCCAGCGCTGTCGTTTGCGCTGGTGAATGCGGTGGTGGTGCTGATTATTGCCTGTCCGTGCGCCATGGGGCTGGCGACGCCGACTTCCATTATGGTGGGCACCGGGCGTGCCGCACAGCTGGGCGTGCTGTTCCGCAAAGGGGAAGCGCTGCAGTCGCTGCGGGATGCGGCCGTGGTGGCGGTAGATAAAACCGGCACCCTCACCAAAGGGCGCCCGGAGCTGACCGATCTGGTGTTGGCGAACGGCTTTGAGCGCGCACAGGTGCTGGGGCTGGTGGCGACCGTGGAAAACAAATCGGAACACCCTATCGCCCGTGCCATTGTCGATGCCGCACAGCAGGAAAACGTGCCGCTGTCGACCATTACGCGCTTTGAGTCGGTTACCGGTTTTGGCGTGAACGCCGATATCGAGGGAATAACCGTCGCGGTGGGCGCGGATCGCTATATGCAGCAGTTGGGGCTGGACGTGGCGCAGATGGCGGAAGATGCCGCGCGGCTGGGCGATGAGGGCAAAACGCCGCTGTATGTCGCCATCGATGGCCGGCTGGCGGCGATGATCGCGGTGGCTGACCCGATCAAAGACACCACCCTGCCGGCGATTAAGGCGCTGCACGAGCTGGGGCTGAAGGTAGCAATGATCACCGGCGACAACCGCCGCACCGCGCAGGCGATTGCGCGTCAGCTGGGGATTGATGAAGTGGTGGCCGAGGTGCTGCCGGACGGCAAAGTCGCGGCCATTGAGCGCCTTGCCGCCGAGTATGGGCCGGTGGCCTACGTCGGCGACGGCATCAACGATGCGCCGGCTCTGGCCGCCGCGCACGTGGGCATCGCCATCGGCACCGGGACGGATATCGCCATCGAGGCTGCCGACGTGGTGCTGATGTCCGGCGATTTGGGCGGCGTCTCCAGCGCGATTGCGCTGTCGAAAGCCACGCTGGTGAATATCAAACAGAACCTGTTCTGGGCCTTTGCCTATAACGTGGCGTTGATTCCGGTGGCGGCGGGCATACTGTATCCGCTGAACGGCACCCTGCTGTCGCCGGTATTTGCCGCCAGCGCCATGGCGTTATCCAGCGTGTTCGTGGTGAGCAACGCGCTGCGGCTGCGCCGCTTTACGCCGCCGCTGCGTCAGGCGGACGGGCACTGAACCCGGCAATAACGGCAAACAAAAGGCACGCTGGCGACAGCGTGCCTTATTTTTTTCTGCCGCGTCCTACTGCACCAGGTTGTAGCTGATGGCGTATTTGACGATATCGGCATTGGCGGTGAAGCCCATCTTCTTCATCAAGCGCGATTTGTAGGTGCTGACCGTCTTATTGCTGATGGCCAGGGTGTCGGCGATGGCGTTAATTGATTCGCCGTGGGCCAGCATAATCATAATCTGCCGTTCGCGCAGGGTCAGGTTCTCGTGGGGCGCGCTGTTACTCTGATACTGGGCGAATACGATCTTCTGCGCCAGCTCGTGATCGATATAGCGCGCGCCGCTGGCGACGCTGCGGATGGCATTCAGCAGCGCTTCCGGATTGCGATCTTTGGTGATATAGCCCAGAGCACCGTGCTCCAGCATGCGCTGGGCGATCTGCGGCTCATTAAACATACTGAGCACCAGGATCTTCAGCCCGGGATGCTGGCTGCTGATGCGGTTGATCAGATCCTCGCCGCTGATCCCCGGCATGGAGATATCCAGCAGCAGCAGATCGACATCGCCGGCGCGCAGGCGTTCCAGCACCCGACCGCCGTCCGCGGCTTCGGCGACTACCTTGATGCCGGCGTCCAGCAGGAACAGCTGCTTCAGGCCTTCACGCATAATGGCGTGGTCTTCGGCAATCATTAAACGTATTGGCTGGGTCATGTATTTCTCGCTTTATTATTCATTAAAATTTTGCCGGTTGAGCGGGAAGTTGAGCCGTACGCGGGTGCCTTCGCCCGGTTTGCTGTCGATGGTCAGCCAGCCCTGCAGCATTTCCGCACGCTCTTTCATGCCCGGCAGCCCCCAGGCGTTGGAGCGCACGCGCTGCTGATCGAAGCCGCGGCCGTTGTCCACCACTTCGATCTCCAGCTTTTCGCCGCGCTGGCGCACAAAGATATAGACGCTGCTGGCCCTGGCGTGGCGGGTGACGTTGGTCAGCGACTCCTGCACCACGCGGAAGGCGGCGGTGGTGCTGGGGTCATCCAGCTGCAGTTTTTTCTCCGTGGTGGCGATCAGAATGCAGCGGCACTTCTGCTGGCGGTTAAACTCATCGCGCAGCCACTCCAGCGCCGGCAGCAGGCCCATATTGAGCATATTCGGCCGCAGGCGGGTGGAGACGTCGCGCACCACCTGAATGGTGCTGTCCACCAGACGCATCAGATTTTCCACCTGCAGATGCACGGCGGCGTTATTTTCCGGCGACTGCATGCGGATCAGCGACAGCCCGACCCGCAGCGAGGTCAGGTGCTGGCCCAGTTCGTCATGGATTTCGCTGGCCAGATATTTGCGTTCCGCCTCGCGCCGCGCCTCCTGATTGCGCGCCAGCAGGCGCAGCTGCTGGTGTGCGTCGCGCAGCTCTTTCTCCGCCAGCCGGATGCCGGTGATATCGCGGCCGATGGCCAGCACGCTCTCCAGTTCGCCCTCCAGATTAAACTCCGGCACGCTGCGCACGTGCAGCACGCGTTGCTGATTCTGATGCTCTAACGCGATTTCCCCGTCGGTCGGGGTGGAGCTGCTCATGGTGTGGGCGATCAGGCGCAGCAGCTCCATGCCGGCGTTGTGGTGCGGCACGCTTTCGGTCAGCTGCCAGCCGGAAATCTGGCTCTCCGTGCGGTTAAACCACGTCAGCACGCGCGGATTGACGTAAATACAGCGGAAGGAGAGATCGAAGCGCGCCACCATATCCGGCGAGTTCTCGACCAGCGCGCGGAACTGCTTCTCCCGCAGGTGCTGTATCGCCTCCTTCTTCTTCAGTTCGCGGACATCGCTGACGATGCACAGCGCATGCGGGCGGCCGCCGTGCTGATAGCGGCTGGAACTGACCTGGACGGCGATGATTTCGCCGTTGCGATGCCGGTGCTGGGAGGTAAAGGTGATGCCCTCCGGGCGCATCGTCAGTTTCCACCACAGCGCGGCGACGTCTTTATCCGCCAGTTCGGGGGCGATGGCGGCAAAGTTGCTGCTGAGCAGCGCCTTTTTGCTATATCCCATCAGATTGCAGGCACGTTCATTGACGTATTTTACGGTTAAATCCTGATCGAGCAGGTAAATCGCATCGTGAATGCGATTAAGCGCGATGGATGATAAAGACTCCGTTGCCGTCAGCGAGGGATCGAGCCAGTGGAAAAAACGCTGCAATAGATCATCTCCTTGTTATTGCGCCGTTGCCGTAATGACGAAAGCGCGGCGAATGCCGTGTATTAAAACGCAGAGTAACGTAGCAGTTTCTGAAAAAATAGGGTCTGCCGCGCCATACACACCCTTTTAAACCGGCGCGCGGTGGTTATTTATTTTAGTTCGGATTTTCATTATTTTTATTTGAACGTTATTTTCTGCGCCTATTTTCCCTGACGTATCGGCGGCGATCGGTGGAATACCTGGGTTTTCAGCGTTTCTCTGGCGCGCGACAGGCGCGAACGCACGGTGCCGATCGGGATGTTCATCTGCATGGCGATATCCTGATAGCTGCCGTCGTCGCCGATCAAAATCGTCAGCATGCGTTTAATCTCCTCCGGCAGCCTGTCAATTGACGTCAGGGTCAGGTTGAGCAGCCGCTGTTGTTCGGTCAGTTCGCTCGGATCGTCGTCGTGCAGCAGGTTTTCCAGCACCTCGTCGTTCAGCGTATCAAACAGATAACGGTTTTGCTGACGCTTGTAGTGGTTACGGATCAGATTAATGGCGATGCCGAACATCCAGGTTTCGGGCAGCGAGGCGCCGGTAAATTTATGCCGGTTACGCAACACCTCCAGGCAGGTCATTTGCGCGATGTCTTCCACATCCTCCGTGCTGGCGACTCTCCTTCGAATGAAATTAATCAGCTTTTTGTTCGATTGTTTGAAAATACCTTCCCAGTCCACCGGTATATCCATGGCGCTGGTTGGTATTGCGTTTGCAGTGAATGAATTCATCATTTTTATTTCTCCTTAAATAAAATCGCAGTGAGTTCACTCTTAAATAGCAAGCGCTGTGCCACTCTTATTCCGTAAATAGTGTGTTGTTTTTATTTGTCTTTATTTTCATGTTCAGAATGTTCTGAGAAAAAAGGCGCAAAAAAACAAAATTATTTGTGCAAAGAGTGGCACTAATTTCATTTGGTTATTATTTGAATTTCCAATAACTCAATTCTTTTATTTTTTTCGGAACCTGAAGCGCCCCGGCTCCACAGAAAGAGAGTCATCTTGATGAGGAACCGGCAATGTTGAAATCCTCCAGCCTGGCCTTTACGCCGAACCCGCTGCGCGCCCTGCTGAAGCAGGGAGAGGTCGGACAGAATAAAAACAGCGGCAGGGCCGCCGGTCATGTCGCTGCGGGCGCGGCCAGCGCCGACGATATCAAAGAAGAAGCCGGGCTGATGTTTGGCGAAAAGGCGGAAAGTAAAAAGAAGGCGGACCAGCGCCGGCAGAACCAGCATCACGTGCGTCACCGCCATCTGCTGAACAAGGTCGAGCTGCATAAAATGTACGCGATGCTCGATGCGCGCGATGCGGGACGCCAGCAGGCGTCGCTGCAGCGGCTGCGCGACGCCTTAAAGCGCAAGGCGGAAACCGACGATCTGCTTGCCATGCTGGACGACGATCCGGCGCGCTGTGACCTGCTGCTGCGGGTGATGGAGCGCGAGGCGCGCAGCGACGGCGATGAGGAGCTGCGACAGACGGTGGAGCAGCATCTGGAGGCGCTGGAACAACACCACGGCGAACGGCTGCGGGCCGGGCTGAATACCGCCTGGTCGATCGCCGAACTGACCGATAATCCGCAGCATAAACAGAGCCTGCGCAATATTTACTATGACAGCATCGTGCATCAGCAGTCGGCGATGGCGATGGTGGATCTGCTGCTGAGCCATTTCGAACCGCAGGATTTCAGCATCGGGCTGCGCACGCTGCAGCGCGCGCTGGCCGACGATATCGCCGCGCTGGCCTCGTCAATCGGCGCCGGGGCGTTGCGCCACATTCAGACCGGGCTGTTCGAGGCCGGACAGGTCAATCACACCCTGGAAGAGAGCCGGACGCTGCTGGATCGGATGGCGGGCAAAATGGCGCTGGGCGATATGGACCATGTGGAACTGGCGCGGCGTCTGCTGCATATCTGCCACAACGGCGCTTTCCAGCAGGACTTCAGCCAGCTCGGACACGAGGTGGTGACCGATGCGCTGCCGCGCAACCTCTCCATTTTCTTTAACGGCGTGCTGCCGCTGGTGCGCGATCTGCCGATAGGACTGTGGAAGATCAAGGACGGTCGGCAGACGGCGCTGACGCTGCTGGCGAATCACAACACGGAACTGCTGAAGAATGAGCGCCGGCAGGCCAGGCGCGAAGCGAAGCCGTAAGGGAGCATGATGAACAGCCTATTTGCCATCCTCAACAAAATCGCCATCAGCGCGATGCAGCGCTCGGAGATCGTCGGCGCGGCGTTCGCCCTGGCGCTGGTGTTTATGCTGATCGTCCCGCTGCCGCTGGGGCTGATCGACATGCTGATCGCCGTCAACATCTGTCTCTCTTCATTGCTGATCGTGCTGGCGATGTATCTGCCCAAACCGCTGGCGTTCTCCACCTTTCCGGCGGTGCTGCTGCTGACTACCATGTTCCGCCTGGCGCTGTCGATCTCGGTCACCCGCCAGATCCTGATCCAGCAGGACGCCGGCCATATCGTTGAGGCGTTCGGCAACTTTGTGGTGGGCGGCAACCTGGCGGTGGGGATGGTGATGTTTCTGATCCTGACGGTGGTGAACTTTCTGGTGATCACCAAAGGATCGGAGCGCGTGGCGGAAGTGGCGGCACGCTTTACGCTGGACGCCATGCCGGGTAAGCAGATGTCGATTGACAGCGATCTGCGCGCCGGACTGATTGACGTGCATCAGGCGCGCAACCGCCGCAATGAACTGGCGAAAGAGAGCCAGCTGTTCGGCGCGATGGACGGGGCGATGAAATTCGTCAAAGGCGACGCCATCGCCGGGCTGGTGATCCTGTGTATCAACCTGATCGGCGGCTTCAGCATCGGCGTACTGCAGCTGGATATGGCGCCCGGCGATGCCATGCACACCTACTCGATCCTGACCATCGGCGACGGCCTGATCGCCCAGATCCCGGCGCTGCTGATCTCCCTGACCGCCGGCATGATCATCACCCGCGTCTCCTCAGAAGGCGACAGTACGGAAACGCCGAACGTCGGCCGCGAGATCGCCGAGCAGCTGACCAGCCAGCCCAAGGCGTGGATCCTGGCCTCGATGGGGATGATCGGCTTCGCGCTGGTGCCCGGCATGCCGGGCGTGGTGTTTTCGCTGCTGGCGCTGATCACCCTTGGCGGCGGCGGTTTTCAGGTGTGGCGCGCGCGGCAGGAAATGCTGCTGGCGAAGCCGCAGATCGAAAACGAAGTGATCCCGCCGGAGCTGAACGGCCGCGAGGATCTGCGCCAGTTCAACCCGACGCGCCCCTGGCTGATCCAGTTCCATACTTCGCGGCGCGGCACGGCGGAGACGCTGGATCTGGTGCAGGAGATCCGCCGGCTGCGCAACCGCATTGTTTACCACTTCGGTTTTACCCTGCCGGCGTTTGATATCGAATTTACCGATAAGCAGCCGACCGATGAGTTCCGCTTCTCGGTGTATGAGATCCCGAAAGTGGTCGGCACCTTCAATACCGCGTTAACGGCGTTGGACGTTCGTCAGCTGGAGAGCCTGAGCGAGGCGGAGCGTGACGGGGCGACCCCCGGCGATGAGGCGCGCGGCGAGGAAGATTATCTGTGGCTGGCGGCGGACCACCCGCTGCTGGCGCGTGAGGATCTGGCGCGCCACAGCGCCGGTGAGCTGCTGCTGACGCGTATGGAAGACGCCATCCACGCCAGCAGCCCGCACTTTATCGGCCTGCAGGAGACGCGGGCGCTGATGAGCTGGCTGGACGCCGAGCAGCCGGAGCTGGCGCAGGAGCTGCAGCGGGTGATGCCGCTGACGCGTTTCTCCGGCGTGCTGCAAAAGCTGGTGGCGGAGCGCATCCCGCTGCGCTCGGTACGCGCCATCGGCGAGGCGCTGATCGAACACGGCCAGCACGAACGCGACGTCAACCTGCTGACGGAGCAGGTGCGCGTCACGCTGAAGACCCACCTTTGCCATCAGTACGGCCAGCCGGACGGCATTCACGCCTGGCTGCTGACGCCGGAGCTGGAAGAGGCGCTGCGCGACAGCCTGCGCCAGACCCAGAACGATATTTTCTTCGCCCTGAGCCAGCAGCAGATCCAGCTGATTCATCAGGAGGTGAAGCAGGCCTACGCGCCGGGGCAGGACAGACAGGCGGTGCTGCTGGCGGCGCAGGATCTGCGCGGGCCGCTGCGGGCGCTGATTCAGGAGCGTTTCCACGCGGTGCCGGTGCTCTCGTTCGCCGAGCTGGAGCCGGCGCTGGCGGTTCAGGTGCTGGGGCGTCTCGACGTCGATCCGGCATTCTATTCACTTACCCCCTGGGAGGATTAACGGATGTTTGAGCTGCGCGTACTGTCCGGCTACCACTGTGGCGCCGCCTTGCCTCTCAGCGGCGCGTCGTGGCGCATCGGCGGCGATCCGCAGGCCGATCTGCGCCTCGACGGCGTGGATCTGGCCGGCCTGAGTTACCTCCTGAGCCGTGATGATGAGCAGTGGCGGCTGGCTGCGGAGCCGGCGTCGCAGGAGAGCCGGACGCTGGAGGCGGATACGCCGTTCCAACTGGCCGATGTCTGGCTGTGCGTGGCCCGCGCCGAAACGCCGTGGCATGAGGCGGCGGCGCTGCCCGCCCCGCCGGAGGAAAACTCCGCGCCACCGCCGGTGGCTCGTCGCCGCCTGTCCGGCGCGATGCGCGGGCTGGTGCTGGGGCTGTTCCTGCTGCTGAGCATCACGGTCGCCAGCTGGATCCTGCAGCCGACGATGGCGCAGACCTCCGCCGGCGAGGGGCGCACCGCCAGTTGGAACAGCGTGGAGGAGCTGCGCGCGCCGCTGCAGCAACAGCTGCGCGAACGCGAACTGCTCAAACAGGTCCGCATCAGCAAGCAGGGCGACGGTCTGCTGCTGAGCGGCGAATTAAGCAAGCCGCAGATGGCGGTGTTCGAACGCATGATGGCGCGCTTTTATGCGCACTACGGCGCGGCGGCGCCGGTGAAAACCGCGGTGCGGCCGCAGGAGAAAAAACTGCCGTTCCGCATCGTGCAGATCACCACCGGCCAGCGGGCCAATATCGTCACCGAAGACGGCCAGCGGGTGTTTATCGGCGATGAGGTCGCCGGCCTGCGGCTGGCGGCGATCACCGACGATCGGATCGAATTCAGCGGCCGCGATCCGCTGACGGTGAAATGGTGATGACGGATTTTTCTGGCGGGATCGCCGCATGGGCCGATCGTCAGCGGCGGCGTCTGCAGCAGGCGGATGCGGTAACGGCCTACGGCCGGGTGACCGGCATCAGCGGCATCCTGCTTGAGTGCAGCCTGCCGCGCGCGCGCATCGGCGATCTGTGCCGTATCACGCGCAGCGCGCAGGAGAGCGTGCTGGCGGAAGTGGTGGGCTTTAATCCGCAGCATACGCTGCTGTCGGCGCTGGGGCCGCTGGACGGCATCGCCCGCGGCGCACGGGTGACGCCGCTGTGGCTGCCGCACAGCATCAGCGTGTCCGATGCGCTGCTCGGCAGCGTGCTGGACGGCTTCGGCCGCCCGCTGGATGAACAGAGCGTTGGCGCCTTTGCGCTGCCGGGGACGGGCGTTGATACCGTGCCGGTGGTGAGCGATGCGCCGCCGCCGACCGCGCGTCCGCGTATTGCCCGGGCGCTGCCTACCGGCGTGCGCGCCATCGACGGGCTGCTGACCCTTGGCGTCGGCCAGCGGGTCGGGGTGTTTGCCGGCGCCGGCTGCGGCAAAACCACGCTGCTGGCGGAGCTGGCGCGCAACACGCCCTGCGACGCGATTGTCTTCGGCCTGATCGGCGAACGCGGCCGTGAACTGCGCGAGTTCCTTGACCACGAGCTGGATGAGACGCTGCGCAGTCGCACGGTGCTGGTGTGCGCCACCTCGGACCGCAGCAGCATGGAACGTGCGCGTGCGGCCTTTACCGCCACGGCGATTGCCGAAGCGTTCCGCGCGCAGGGGAAAAGCGTGCTGCTGATCCTGGACTCGCTGACCCGCTTTGCCCGCGCCCAGCGCGAAATTGGTCTGGCGCTGGGCGAGCCGCCGGGACGCGGCGGGCTGCCGCCGTCGGTTTATACCCTGCTGCCCGGACTGCTGGAGCGGGCGGGGCAGACCATGACGGGCAGCATTACCGCCCTGTATTCGGTCCTGATTGAAGCAGATTCGATGAACGACCCGGTGGCGGACGAAGTGCGTTCGCTGATCGACGGCCATATCGTGCTGACCCGCCGGCTGGCGGAGCGCGGCCACTATCCGGCCATCGACGTGCTGGCCAGCCTCAGTCGCACCATGAGCAACGTGGCTGAGCGGGCGCAGATCGCCGACGCCACCCGGCTGCGCCGCCTGATGTCCGCCTGGCAGCAGGTGGAGATGCTGATCCGGCTGGGGGAATACGAGCCGGGGCATGACGCGATGACCGACGCCGCGGTGGAGGCGCAGGGCGCGATCAACGGTTTTTTACGCCAGGAGACGCGCGATCCCTGCGACTGGGAAGAGACTTTGCAGCAACTGACGGAGGTAAGCGGCTATGCGCCAGAACAGGAACAGTGATCACTCGCCGCCGCCGGACGACGGCGATCGGGCGCTTGGCCAGGCGCTGGAACTGATGCTGCCGATCCGCCGCCAGCGTTTGCAGCGCAGCGAGCGCCGGCAGCGGCGGGAAGAGCAGCAGCTCAGCGCCTGCCGGCGGCAGCTGCAGCAGACGCAGCACCAACTGGAAGCCACGCGGCAGGATTATCAGCAGCGACGGGCGCAGTTCGACCAGCGTTATTTAGGCAGGCAGCCGCTGGAGCGTCTGCAGCACGGCCTTGAGGACGAACGCAGCGCGGCGGCGTCGGTGGACGCCGGCCGGCAGCAGCTGCTGGCAGACCAGCGGCGCAGTGACGAGCAACAGCAGAAACTGCAGGCGGCGCAGGCCGAGACGCGCCGTCGCCAGCGCGAGCTGGAGAAACTGGAGTGTCTGCTGCGGGAAGAGGGGGGCGCGCCATGATTTCCCCGACGCAGCATGAACACCGTGCTTCAGCCCGCGCACGCGAAAAAGAGCGGGAGCGCGAACCGCAGCGGCCGGCGGCGCAGCGGCGGCAGGATGCGGCGGCACGCCAGCCGCGCGACGAGCACGGGCCGGCCCATGATGTGCATCATCCGCTGCGCAAGGCGCGTCCGGGGGCGAAGAACGTGGCCGAGCGCGGCCGCGCCACGGCGGAACGGCCGGTGAGCGGCGGGCTGCCGGCGGCCAGGCGCGATGAAGAGAATTCCGCGCCGACGCCGGACGGCAACCTGTTCAGCATGCTGATGGAACACGATACGCCGGCATTTCCCGGTGCGCTGCACGTTGCGCCGCACGCCGCCGCCACCCCGCATGCTGCGGCGACGCCGGAAAGCGCCGCCTCTGGCGCGCCGATGGCGCTGTGGCAGCCGCTGGAGAATGAGCTGGACCGGGCGTTGGTCAATCCGCCGGCCGGCCCGGTCTCCGTCACGCTGCTATTGCCGCGCTTGGGGGATGTGGACGCCCGTTTGCAGGCGCTGCCGGCGGGCGGCTGGGACATCGCGCTGCGCTTTGCGCCGGCGGCGCTGGAGGCGCTGGCGGCCCATGAGGAGCGCTGCCGCCACTCGCTGCGCCGCCGTCTGGCGTGCCGGGTGCGCCTGCGCTTTGAGCAGCGGGGGTATCAGCCATGAGCACGCCGCTGAAGCTGCGGCGGCAGAGCGCCGCCGAGGCTCGGCTACGCGGCCTTCTCGGCCACGGGCTGCGCCTGGCTTTTCAGCTGGACGAGAGCGTCGGCGAACTGCGTATTGAGCCGGCCGCCGGCGAGCGGCAGGCGGCGGAAACGGCGCTGCGCTGTATGGCCGGCCCGCTGTGGCTGAGCGACGCGGAAGGCGTCTGCGCGCTGCTGTCCGACTGCCCGGCACTACCAACCGCCAGCGACGAGGACGACCTCTGGTACTGGCCGCTGTTCAATCACGCGCTGAGCGCGCAAATCCGTGCGCTGTTCGGTGAACTGAACGCCGCCGACGGCGCACCGCCCGCCGGTGCGTTTGGCGTACGGCTGACGGTGACGCTGGGCGACCTGCGGGCGCAGAGCGCGCTGACGGCGGCGCCCGAGGTGTTGTGCGCCCTGCTGGCGGCGCCGGGCTGGCAGGGCATCGTCAACGACGCCCTGACGGCGCTGCCGCTGACCTTACCGTTTTGCGTCGGTGCGCTGACGCTTTCCCTCGCGGAACTGACGCGCCTGCAGCCGGACGATGTGCTGCTGCCGCGCGAGGACACATTCACCCCGCACGGTGCGGGGACGCTGCGCTTTGCGCACTTCCGGGCCCAGGGCGAACTGGTTGGCGCGGAAGGGCGAAGCACTGGTTTTTATCTTACCGATCTGGAGACAACATCCGTGACATTTCCCTACAACGACAACGAGACAGAAAGCGACGTACAGGACGAGAGCGGCATGGAACGGCGTATTGATGCGGAGCCGGCCGGCGTGACGCTCGACCCCCTGCCGCTGGCGCTGACCGTGCGCTGTGGGCATCTGCATCTGACCGTGGGCGATCTGCAGCGTCTGGCGCCCGGCGCCACCATTATGGTGGATCACGTCCAGCCCGGCGAAGCGCTGCTGTGTCACGGCGACTACCCGCTGGCGAAAGGCGAACTGGTGGATGTGGAGGGGCGGCTGGGGCTGCAGATTACCCATATGCTGCCGGGCAGCGTCAATCCGCTGGGGCAGGGGCACTAAGGCTATGGAAGCGCAGTCGCTCAATCCGATGATGCTGGCGCTGTTTCTGGGAGCGCTGTCGCTGGTGCCGATGCTGATGATCGTCTGCACCTGTTTTCTCAAGATTTCCATGGTGCTGCTGCTGACGCGCAACGCGATGGGCGTGCAGCAGGTGCCGCCGAATATGGCGCTGTACGGCATCGCCCTCGCCGCGACGCTGTTTGTGATGGCGCCGGTGTTTAACGATATGAGCCAGCGGCTTAAGGCGATGCCGCTCGATTTCAGCAATATGGAGCGGCTGGAGTACACCTTCGGCAACGGCGCCGAACCGCTGAAGGCGTTTATGACGCGCAATACCGACCCGGATATTCTGACGCACCTGCAGGAGAACGCCGCGCGCATGTGGCCGAAAGAGATGGCGCAGTCGCTGACGCCGCAAAGCCCGCTGCTGGTGATCCCGGCGTTTGTGCTGTCCGAACTGCAGAACGGCTTCAAGATCGGCTTTTTGATCTTTATTCCCTTCCTGGTGCTGGATCTGATCGTCTCCAACGTGCTGCTGGCGCTGGGGATGCAGATGGTGTCGCCGATGACGGTCTCGTTGCCGCTGAAGATCCTGCTGTTTGTTCTGGTCAGCGGCTGGACCCGGCTGCTGGACGGCCTGTTTTATAGCTATCTGTGAGGCGGCGATGGATATACTGAGCTTTTTTCGTCAGGCGATGCTGCTGGTGGTGCTGCTCTCCGCGCCGCCGCTGATCGTCGCGGTGCTGGTGGGGGTGATCACTTCGCTGCTGCAGGCGGCGATGCAGCTGCAGGATCAGACGCTGCCGTTCTGCCTGAAGCTGGTGGCGGTAGGGGTGACGCTGGCACTGACCGGGCGCTGGCTCGGGGTGGAGCTGCTGCAGCTGACGCAGAACGCCTTTGCCATGATGTCGCGGGTCGGCGGCTGATGCTGTGGGGCGACCTGCTGGATCAGCTGTTTCAGTATCTGCTGGCGCTGCTGTTGGGCATGGCGCGCATCTTTCCCTGCGTGTTGCTGACGCCGATCTTCTCCTTCAACGTGATCAAAGGCGTGCCGCGCGCGGCGATCGTGGCGGCGTTGGCGCTGTTTATCGCGCCGGCGCTGCAGGCCGAGATCGCCGCCGGCCCGCCGCCGCTGCTGACGCTGACGGCGCTGGGGCTGAAAGAGATGATCCTCGGCGCGCTGCTCGGGCTGGTGCTCGGGCTGCCGTTCTGGATGATGGAGTCGGTCGGGGCGCTGTTTGACAACCAGCGCGGCGCGCTGATGGGCGGCCAGCTCAACCCGCTGTTGGGGGCGGACGTGACGCCGCTGGGCCACCTGATGCAGCAGTCGATGATCCTGCTGCTGATGGTGGGGCCGGGGCTGGGCAGCATCACCCAGGTGCTGTGGGACAGCTACCGCCTGTGGCCGGCGCTGGCGTGGATGCCGCTGCCGGGCGAACAGGGCTGGGGCGTCTGGCTCGGCCTGCTGAAAACCACCTTTGTCGATATGGTGCTGTACGCCGGCCCGCTGGTGGCGCTGCTGCTGCTGATGGATTTCGCCGTCGGCATCATCAGCATCTACAGCCCGCAGATTCAGGCCACGGTGCTGACCATTCCGGTGAAGTGCCTGCTGGGGCTGTTGTTTTTCGTCTTGTACCTGCCGGTGCTCAACCACCTGGCGGGCGAACGTCTGTTTGAACTGCGCGATCTGAGCGCCATTCTCGGCACGCTGCTGCAACCGGCGGGAGGATCCGATGGCTGAAAAAACCGAACAGGCCACGCCGCAGAAGCTGCAGGAGTCGCGGAAAAAGGGACAGGTCGGCCAGAGTCAGGATATCCCGAAGCTGCTGATCTCGATCGGCATTCTGGAGACGATCTTTGCGCTGGTGGAGAGCGGCATGCAGCGCATGGAGTCGATGATGCTGCTGCCGCTGTTGCGTCTGCGTGACCCGTTCGGCCATGCGATGGAGGAGGTGATCGCCGACTCGCTGCTGGTGTTGGCGCTGTTTTCCGCCATCGTCTGCAGCATCGCGCTGCTGCTGCGGGTGCTGGGGGGCTGGATCCAGTTCGGCCCGCTGTTCTCGGTGGAGGCGCTGCTGCCGAAGCCCGAATCGCTCAACCCGGTGAACCAATTCAAGAATATGTTTTCCGGCCGGCAGATGGCGCAGTTGCTGACCAGCATTATCAAGGCGGCCGCCATCGGCCTGGTGCTGTGGCTGTCGCTGGCGCCGGAGATGGGCAACCTGGCGCGCCTGGCGCAGAGCACGCTGGACGGCTTCTGGCACGGCGTGCTGCAGCTGTTTATCAGCTGCGCGCGCCGGGTGCTGCTGGTGCTGTTGGCGCTCAGCCTGATGGATTTCGGCGTGCAGCGCTTCTTCTTCCTCAAGCAGCAGCGGATGAGCCACGAAGATATCCGCAACGAATATAAGCAGAACGAAGGCGACCCGCATATGAAAGGGCACCGGCGTCAGGTGGCGCAGGATATCCTGAACGAAGAGCCGAGCGCGGCGCGCAACGTGGCGGTGGAAGAGGCCGACGTGCTGCTGGTCAATCCGACCCACTACGCGGTCGGGCTTTATTACCGTCCCGGCGAAACGCCGCTGCCGCGTCTGGTGTTCAAGGCGCACGGTGACGATGCGCACTATCTGGTGGATCAGGCGCAGCGCGCGCATATTCCGGTGGTACGCTATATCTGGCTGACGCGTACGCTGTACCGCACCACGCCGGAAGGCAGCTGGATCCCGCGTGAGACGCTGAAGGCGGTGGCGCAGGTCTACCGCCTGCTGCGTGAGCTGGAGGACAGTTACCTGAACGAAGTGATTGAGCTGGAAGAGGAGCCGTTTCCGTAACGGCTCCCCGGGGCAGGGGTCAGGCGACGGGGCGCAGGCGTTCCAGCAGATCCGGTATAAAGTCGCGCACCTGGTGGCCGCGTTCGATAAAACCGTTGAGCAGCAGGGCAAAACCGGCGTGATCCAGCTGGCTCAGCGCGCTGCGGCCGCACAGGCGCAGGTTACGCTCTTGATCCAGCGCCAGCCAGCAGCCGTCCATCGCGCCGATCTCAAAGTTCATCGTCAGCAGCGTCTGCAGCATGGCCGGCGTTTGCCAGGCCGGATCGGCGGGCAGAATCAGGCAGTGCAGCATCAGCATCTCGCCCGGCGGCGGCAGTTCCAATACCGCCAGCTCCCGGCCGCGCTCATCCTGCAGGGCGCAGACGCCGTTTTCCATGTGCAGTTCGGTGTGCAGGCTCGCGCCGTAGCGGGCCAGCAGTTTTTGTATGTAGTGCGTTTCCACAGATCTCTCCTCGGGTTTATGCATCTTTCAACAGTCGCCCCTGCGCCCACGCCCGGTTGAGCGGTTCGCTTAACGCAGCGTTCTGACGGTCGGCGAGTTCGCCTTCAAGGCTGTAGCTCAGCGGCGCGCTTTGATCGACGCCGTAGCTGAAGCTGATCTTGCCCAGCTTGCGCTCTTTCTCGATGCTGACATTACTGCCGCCGCCGATCAGAAAGCGTGGGGACATGATGCCGTCGCCCTTGGATTTACTTTCGACAAAAGCGATGGATTTGATGCGCATCTTGCTGCGATCCTGCAGCTGCCGTTCGAGATCCTGGCGCTGGATATTGCCGTGCAGCCAGCTTTCCACCAGCTCTCTGCGGTCTTCATCTTTCAGTTCCAGCGTCACCTCCGCCTTGGTGTCGGTGCTGAGCTGCATCTGGCCGATCAACCCGGCGAGGCGCGGATCCTGCGCCATCATGGCGCCGATGCGGTTGGCGTTACTGTTGGCGTGGTTGTCGTCCTGCATCTCAAAGCGGAAAGCATCATGGATCCAGTGCGGCAGGCTGTTGCTGTCCAGCTTGGCCAGGTTGTTGTAGGTGGATTGATACTCCAGCGCGCCGGGCAGCGGCACCTTGTTATCCATGGCTTCGCGCTGGTGGATCAGTTTCTGCAGATCGCGGATCGCCGCATGCTGGCTGTTGTTCAGCGTTTTGGCGCCAAGCAAATGTTGGAGGAAGTGGTCGTTCAACACCGCCAGCTTGGCCTTTGGCGAGGTGTCACCGGCGCTGTCCTGCACCGTGGCCAGCACCCGGGCGTCGGCCGGGCCGGTGAAGGCCTTGCCGAGGGTTTCCGCAATCTTGTCGATATGGGTGTGATCCAGCGTATGCGGTTCCGCCAGCTCCATATTGATTTTCTTTTTGGTGCGGCCGTCAAAGGTGTAGCGCGCCGCCAGCGCACTGGTTGCCATAATCGGCTCGCGCGCATGTTCGGTTTTGCTGCTGACGCCGACGGGCACCATAATGCGGGCGTCCAGATTGCCCTGATTCAGATAGCGTACCCGGTTGTCGCTGTGGCTGACTTTGCTGCCCTCCGCATTGTGCGCATCGCTGCGTTCGCGCTGGCCGTGCAGCAGATTGGCGCCCGCCGCCAGACCGCCGCCGAGGCGCGCGCTGGCGACGTTGGCGGTCTCGTTTTTGTTGGTCATCGGCAGGCCGAGACTGGCCTGCGCCGAGGCGTTGATATCCAGACTCAGGTTCCAGACGTTGCCGTTTTTCACCTTGTGATCGATGGCCTTGTCCAGCATATCCATCGGCCTGAGCTGGTTGGTGGTCAGCTGCTCCAGAAACTGCGGCAGCTCGTTATCGCTCAGGCTGAAGGTCATGCTGTTTTGCGACTGGCGCTGCAGGTTCAGCGGCAGCGATGCGCCGAAGCGCACCACCGGCGACAGTTTGTGGTTGCCGTCCGGGCCGAAATTCAGGCTGTCTTCATTCAGGTGGCCGGTCAGCACGTTGACCCCGGCGGCGCCGAACACGTTCAGGCTGCCGCCGCCGTTGCGGGCGACGGTCACCGTCAGTCCCGTTTCTTCACGGGTAAAAGCCAGGCTGTAGTCGCGGTCAAGATTCACCCGCGCGCCGACCGAGCCGATGATCTGGTCGCCGGGAAGGGTGACGCTGGAGACAAAGCCGCTGTGGCCGTTGCCGAAGGTCAGCGCTTCGCCGTTTTTCAGCGCCAGCAGCTCCTTGCCGAGCCGCTGCGTCAGCTCCTCGCGGTTGCCGGTCTGGAACAGCGTGCTGGCGGTGACGTAGGTGCCGTGGTGCTGCTTGGAGAAGGCCTTGACCGTTCTTTTCATGCCGTCGTAATAGGCCTCAAGCTGGCGGGTATTCTGGAAGCCCTGATCGGACAGTTTCTTCACCGGGTGCTGATCCCACTGTTCGTCGCGGAGGTTACGCACGGTGTCGCGCAGGGTGTTCAGGCGCTGCGGGTCGGACGCCGGGGCGGACTGACAGTCGCTCAGCGCCTGGTACAGCTTTTCCTGCGTCAGCAGATCGAGAAACAGGCGTGATTTCAGCAGGCCGATATCGTCGTGGTAGTCGCGTTCGTCCTTCAGGTGGTTGATCACCACGCGGTTATTCTCCATGGCGCTCAGGGTTTGCAGCGCGTCCTGCGCCGATTGCGAACCGTGGTTGCCCAGCAGATGCCGCAGGGTGCCGGCCAACTGCGGATCGCGCTGGCTGTGGCGGTTGAACTGGCCGCTGCGGGTGTGCTGCAGTTTTTGCGGGTTGTCGATCACCCGGTTGTGTTCATCCACTACGCCGTAATGTTTGCCCACCGCGGCGCTGTGCAGGTTCAGGCTGCGCCCGAGCATCTCGCCGAAGCCGGCGATCTCTTTGTGCAACTGCTGGTGTTGTGCATCGGCGCTCTGTCCCAGCCCCAGCGCGTCGAGGCGCGTCTCCAACGTTGGCAGGCTGTTGAGTTCGGTGGTGCTGCCTGCGGACGGCGCCGGTTTGCCGGCGATCTCGACGGAGAGCTGCTGCTGGGCCCGGTAGCAGGGTCTCAGCCCGTCACGGCCGCTGGCGCGGTGGATAATTTCATTGCCGAGGTTTTTCAGCGGTCGCGGCATTTTGCCTTGCGGCTTGAACAAGAAGGCCTGCATGCGCTTTTTAAACGGATTGTTCACCTGGCGCGTATTGTTGCCGCTGGCGCCGAACACCTCAAATTCTCGCTTATAGGTAATGCCGGTTTTGGGGATGCGGCCGCTTTTGCCGCTGGCGTCCAGCCGGTCGAAGGTCTGCTGCGAGGCGTCGTTTTGGTAGGAGGCCGGCGCCGTATCGTCGGTGGCCTGCCAGCTGCCATTGTGCCAGGTGGCGGAGTGGCCGCTGTCATCCGCCGCCACCAGCCGGCCCTGTGCATCATTGTGCAGACTGGTGAGCCGGCCGAGATCCGGCGGTGGCGTCACCGGCTGCCAGGCGGTAGCGGCCTCATTCTGTTGGCCGCCTCCCGGACGCAGCGCCGGCGGCAGCCAGCCGCCCGGCGCCAGACTGAACAGCTGTCCGCCGCCGGTCAGGCCGAACAGCTGATGGCTGGCATTGCCGGCCAGATCTTTCAGCCTGTTGTCCGGCGTCCGGGCGTCGGGCAGTCCCTCGCTGCCAATCGGCCGCGGCGGCATGCGCTCGCGGCGCAGACCGGGGATGATTTGGTGCAGCTGCACCCGGCCGTCTTCGTTCAGCGAGGCCAGACGTCCGTTGCCCAGCGACGTGACGGTTTGGGTCTTGCTGTTCTTGTCCAGCCCGGTCAGGGCGAGATCGGCCTCCACGCTGTTACGTACCCGCGTAAGGTGAAACAGGTTGTTCTGGAGGGAAGCCTTGTTGCCGGCCTGATTGATCTTCAGCGGTTTGACTTCGCCGTCCTCCACTTTATACGCCTGGCCGTCGTGGCCGCGGATCAGACGCTCGGCCTTTTCGCCGCTGGCCTCCCAGTGGCCGGTAACTTCATCGCGAAAGTGCACCTTGCCTTCAATCAGCGCCAGCTTGCCGAGCCGGCCCAGATCGACGACGTTGTGCGGCAGCGGTGTGCTGAGGCGCAGCCCTTTCTGATAATCCATCACCATGCTGTCGCTCAGGTTCCAGCCGGGGGTGACGCCGGTGTCGTCCAGCTGGCAGCTGAATTCGTGATTGTGACGGTTCTTCACCACGGCGTGGATGCGATCGTCGCCGTCGTTCAGCAGCGCGGTCAGCTGTGCGTCGGGGTCGGAGAACAGATGGCGAATTTGGGTATCGCGGCCGTCTTGTTCCAGCTCCAGAGTCGGCGGTATTTCACCGTCCGGCAGCGCGGCGCGGTGCAGGCGACCGCCGTCGTCGAACGCCAGCAGTTCATTGCCGCGCAGGGCGATGGCGGCAGGATAAAACGGCTGCGGTTCGCCGCTGCCTTCGCGAGCCAACTGCAACTGCAGCGGCTGCGGCGCGCCGTGCGCGCCCGCCGGGCGAAACAGCAGCTGTTGTTTGCCGGCGGCTTTGTCCGCCGTCAGCGCCAGCAGCGCACCGTGGCGGTTGAGCGCATAGGCGGAAACTTTCTGACTGAATGTATGTTCGGTGCGGCCGGTGCTGAGGTTCAGCAGTTGTTTATCGTCCTGCAGCGCAAACAGCTGGCCGTTGCCCTGGCGGCTGAGCTGACTGAAAGGTTTGGCGTCGATACCATGCATCGGCTGCCATTCGGCGGGGAGTTCCGATGTGTATTGGTATAGACGATCGCCGTACAGGCGCAACGCTTGCTCGTCCTGGCCGGTGTGGTAGATACCGGTGAGTTTTTCCCGCAGCGCCTGCGCCGGCTTGGCGACCGTCTTCGGCTCGTCGCCGCCCCAGCTGACGCTGCCGTTATTGCCGGCGACGGGCGTCTGCTGCGGCGGTACCGATAGCCGGTGGGTGAAGGCGGTAAACGCCAGCGGATCTTCGTGCAGATGAATCAGCCGGTTTTGCCGGTCGAGCAGCGTATGGCCGTGCTCATTACCGTTGCCATGCCAGCGGTAGCGCTGGTTATTGGCGTTGAGGGTATTTTCCAGCAGCGGGCCTAATGCTTCGCCGGCGTTGATATCCAGCGTGCCGTTATCCCGGCGGCTTAGCCCCGTCAGCTGGGCGGTGGGCGCCTGAGACCGCCACTGGTGCTGAGTGCTGCGCTCCAGACGCCGGCGCTGCGCCTGCTTTTGCGCCAGCGTCGTCTGCTCCTCCGGCGTGACGGCCGGCGGTTCTTCACTGGCGCCGTCGATGCCGCCGAGCCGACCGTTGAGCTGCACCGCCCAGTTGCCGGACTCACGGGAGAGTTGAGGGAGCTGCGGCGCGGCGTTCTGGCGCTGGCGCAGGCCGGCCGGAGGGCGGGATGGTGAAGACAGGGGCGCGCGCTGCATTGACGGCGCGGTGCTGCCGCGGACGGTGTTGCCGCCGCTGCGGGCGGCGTTCTCGTCGCCCGTCCGCCGCACCCGATTGAATAAAGCGCCGATGCTGCCGCTGATTGACGTCGTCATAGCCTCTCCTTTATCGCAGATAGTCGCCGAGTGCGGAGGGCGGGCCTCCGCAACCGCCGTCAGGGGTTAACCTGTACCCGGGTGTAATCCGTCGGACCGTTGCGCAGGTCCGGCTGCCACCAGATGGTCAGACTGTTGTCGCCGGACTGCGGCCGGCAGTCGACGCTGGCGCAGCCTGGCGGCGCTTTCGGGGCGCAGGCGGCGAGCAGCATGGCCGCCAGCAGGACGGCGATAAATCGGATAACCATGTTCTTCTCCTTAGCGGGCGCTGGCGATCAGGGAGGTGCGTCCCGGCCTGACCACGGCATTTTTTTCAAACGCGACGTACACCTCGACCGACTCGCCGGGGCGCAGCTGTGAATGCGGCCAGGCGGCGACGGCGAGGGTGCGGTCGCTGCGGCAGGCGGCTTCATCAAAGCGTCGGGTGACGTTGCTGGTATTGGTGATCACCCCGACGGCGATCTGCACCGAGCGGTTGCCGTACCACTGGTGGCGCTGCGCATCGTTGCTGAAGCCGGACGGGATGCGGCACAGCGTGCTCAGCGTCTGGCCGCTGCCGCCGGCCGTCATGCCGCTGGGCTGACGGTTTTCCGCCAGATCGCGCAGCGCGGATTCCAGCATGCCCTTCATATCGGTGTACTTGTGGCGGCGGTTGATCTCACCCATGGCGTTGTTCAGCTGATCGCGGTTTTCGCTGGCGATATAGCGGGAAGGATCCACCTGATCGCCCACCAGATGCGGCGTGATGATAAACAGCCGCTCGCGCTGCGAGGTTTCATGCTGCGAGGTGGTGAACAGTTTGCCGATCAGCGGAATGCTGCCGAGGATCGGAATGCGCCGTTCATGATCGCCGCTCTCTTTGGTGTGGAAACCGCCCATCACCAGCGAACGTTTCGCCTGCACCAGCGCCTGGGTGCTGATGGCGCCGTTGCGGGTGCCTTCGGCGTCGCCGTCGTCGTTTTTGTTCAGCTTGCCGTCCTCGACGTCGACGATCAGCTGCACCGACGAGCTGGCGCTGCTCTTCCCGCCGATGGCGCGCGGCGTGACGCGCAGGCTGGTGCCGGCGGTGACCGCCTGGATATCCGCCACCCGCTCGCCGATGGCGCGCACAAAGGCGGTGTCGCTGAAATCGATCACCGCCGGCTGGTTTTCCAGCGTCATGATCGACGGGTTGGCGATAATCGACGCGGTGCCTTCCCCCTCCAGCGCCTGGATATCGGCAAAGAAGCGGCGAAAATCGGTGACGAACAGCGTGCTGGGGCCGGAGAGCAGCGTCGAACCGCCGGTGACGTTGCCGAACTGGCCGGCCCAGCTGCTCGACAGTCGCGCCATCTCGCTGCGATCGATATCGACGATCAGCGCATCGATCTCGATCAGTTTCTGCGGCACGTCGATCATGCTGACCAGCGACTGATAGGCGCTGCGGTATGCCGGTTTATCGCGCACCAGCAGGGCGTTGTTGCGCACGTCTGCCGAGACTTTGCCCGCCATGTTGCCGAGCGGATTTTTATCACCGGCGCGGCCGTGGCCGGTGCCGCGCCCCACCAGCTGGTTCAGAATGCTCTGCGACTGGCTGCGCATCTGGTCCATTTCGCTTTCGCCGCCCTGAGTGCTGTTCATGCCGCTGGCGCTCGGGCTGCTGTTTTGCCCCAGCAGTTCATTGAGGATGGTGGCTACCCCCGGCACCAGTAGGGTCTGATCGCGGTATTTGATGGTGCGGTCGGCCACCGAGGCGTACTTCAGCGGGAACGACATCATCTCTTTATTATCGTCCTTGGGCTTTTCCGATTTTTTGGTGAAGTCGGCGATCATGGCGACATATTCCGGCGGCCCGGTGACCAGCACTACGCCTTCGTCCGGCAGTTCGCCCCAGCCGAAGCGCGGATCGAGCAGGCCGACGCCTTTCAGCGCCTGTTTGATATCCGGCGCCGCATCGGGGGAGATTTCCAGCCGTCGCGACACCTGCGCCGACTGCGCGCTGACGTAGAGCGTGTCGTTATAGACAAACCATTGAAAACGGTACTCCAGCGCCAGCCGGTTAAGAAACGCCTCCGGGCTGCCGGAGCGCAGCTTGCCGGTGATATTGGCTTCGGGCAGGGAGCTGTCATACAGCGTGACGCCGAAGCTGTCGGCAAAGTCTTCCAGGATGATGCTCAGCGGCGTGTTGTCGGCGGAATAGGCGTAAGCGCCGTTCTTCCACTCGCCGGGCGTAGCGGCCAGTGCGGCATTGAGGCCGGCGCACAGCAGCAGCGCCGCCAGCGCCAGACGTCGCAGGTTAGGTATCGCGGGCAGGGTTAGCACCACTCCTTACTCCTTGCAGTCCATGGTTGAGATGATCTCTGACGATAAAAAAACGGCAGCATGGCGCTGCCGGGGTGTGGGTTAATTAATGGCGTCGATAATCGCTTTACGCATGCCGAATTTGAACTGCGTGTACTGCGAACTGGCCCAGCTGGTGTTGGACATATCCTGCAGTTGGTTCTGGAAGGCATACATATCGCTGAGGCTGTAAGGCTCGCCCGACATCTCTTTGGCGAACTGGTAAGTCTCGTTGTGGCTGCGGCTGGCGGTGCTGCTCAGGCGGCGCTGCAGTAAATCGTCGGAATACATAACGGGCTCCTCTGGATGTAAGGTTCCTCGTTGAGTGGCGCACGCCGCGCGGCGGTTCCATCCTTCAAAAAATTCTTCAGCCGGCCACGCTCTCCGCCGCACCCAGCGCCTGACGCAGCGCCTGCCAGCTGATATGCAGCTCGCCCTGTTCGGTGGTCAGCAGCAGGGTGTCCGGCGGCAGCGAGTCGTCGATCGCCGGCTGCCAGCGCAGTTCCGGCCGCTGCGTCAGCCAGTGCGCCACCGCCGCGTGTCGTTCGCCATGGCTGTACAGCGTGGCGGCGACGGCGGACGGCTGTTTGGCGCGCAACTGCTCCAGCAGAATGTCCAGCTGCCCGGCCGGCGGCACCTGCTCCAGCAGGCGGCCGAGCGCCTGCGCCAGCAGCGCGTCGGCGGCGTCGAGCAACTGCTGCTGCTCGGCGCGGCGCTGCTGCTGCCAGTCGGTGAACAGCGTCCGGGCCTGCTGCCAGAAGGTCTCCTGTGCGCCCGCCAGTAATGCGTCGCGCTCTGCCGCTGCCTGTTGCTGCAGCGCTTCGGCCTGCGTCTGCGCCGCGTCTAGCAGGGCCTGCGCCTGGCGTTCGGCGTCGGCGATCAGCGTTTCGGCCTGATGGTTAATGGCCAGCGCGTCGCGGCTGAGCAGGGCGGCCTGCGGCTCAGGCGGCTGGCGCAGAGAGATTTTTCTAAGTTGCCACATGCGGATGCTCCTCGCCGTCTTCCGTCAGCGTGCGCTGACACTGCCACAGCGCCGCCTCCCACAGCGGCTGCAGCCGCCGGGGTTCCAGCGCCGGCGATGACGGCGGGCAGCGGCAGACGTCGTGATGGTCAAACGCCATGCGCAGGCGCGGCCAGCAGTCGGGGTAGCGCGCCTGCAGCAGCGTCAGGCTGGTGACCGCCGGCGTCTGGCCGACGGACGGCGTCGGCAGCCAGCTTTCCGGCCGCAGCCCTTTGGCCAGCCGGCGACACCAGATTTTCAGTTCGCCGGGCAGCGCCGTCCCGCCGGTGCAGATTTCGGCGACCAGCGCCAGCAGCAGCGAGCGGGCGTCGTCGTCAAGGGCGAGCAGCGTCAGCAACTGCGGCTGCGGCCGGGGCAGCGCCGCGTCCGCCACCCCGAGCCGCCGACGCAGCGCAGCGCCGCGCACCCGCGCCAGAGCGGCGGCCGGTGCGGGGAACGGCAGCGCCTGACGCCAGCTGGGGTGTGCGTCGCGCCAGAAGCCGCTGTGCCACCAGTCGAGCCAGCGCAGCGTGGCATCGATGTCGCTCATGAGGCTTTGCCCGCGTTCGGCGTCGCGCCTTTTTTCGCCGAGCGCCGCAGCGCGACGATGCCGAGGCCGATCAGCAGCAGCAGGCTCAGCACGCTGAACAGCGTTTTCACCAGCGAATACTGGCCGGGCGTCAGGGCGAAGGGGCCGAGGTTGACCACCGGCGTCTGGTCACGCCAGGCCCTGGCGGGCACGAAGACGATCGCCAGGTCTTTATCGTCCCGCCCCACCAGGCCGGGAATGCTGGTGGCCACCAGACGGCGGATACGCGGTTCAATGCTGTCGGGATCCAGAGAATCGGCGTATTTGATAAACACCGACGCCGAGGCCGGCTGCACCGGCTCTCCCGGCGCGATGCGCTCCGGCAGCACCACGTGCACCCGGGCGACCACCACGCCGTCAATCTGCGCCAGCGTCGACTCCACTTCCTGCGACAGGGCGTAGATATAGCGGGCGCGCTCCTCCATCGGGCTGGAGATCACGCCGCTTTTCTGAAATACCTCGCCCAGGTTGGTGCGCGCCTTGCGCGGCAGGCCGGCGGCATCAAGGATGTTCACCGAGCGTTCGATATCCGCCGCCGCGACCAGTACGGACACGCCGCTTTTTTCTACGCGTTTGTCGGCGGCGATATGGTAGTGATTCAGCGCGGCGACAATGTCGTTGGCATCGCTCTCGGACAGGTTGCTGTTGAGCACGGTTTCATCGCCGCAGCCGCTAAGCAGCAGGGCGAGCGCGGCTGCCAGCAGGTATTTCACCAGTGATTGTCCCATAGCCGTTACTGTAGGTTAGTGAGTTTATCCAGGGTTTGCGTGCCCTTGGCGATGATCTTGGCGTTCATCAGGCTCTGAATGTAGTAATCGGACAGCGCGGCGTTCGCCTGGCTGAAGTCCGTCGGGTTGCTGGAGCGGGAAGCGACTTCCAGGTTGCGGAACGCCTGCTGCTGCGCGCGCTGGTTATCGCTGATGGCGCCGCCGAGGCCGCTCAGCAGGCTCTCCTGGCCGTCGCCGGCCGGCGCGTTGAGCGCGGCGCTGAAGGCGTGGATATCGTCCTGATTGGCGTCGGCGGTGTCGGCGGCCGGAGAGGTGAGCGGGGCGCCGGTCAGTGACGGGCCGTTATGGGATATTTTCATCGCAGATTCGCCTGTAGCAAGAGGGGAAAAGCAGGAGGACGCGGCTGCGCCCTCCCGGCGCGGCATCAGTACTGAATTTTGACCTGCGCGGCGGCGGAGCCAGCCTGGGCCGCGCTGTCGGCGATGCCGTTGATGCGCTGGTTTTCCGCATCCAGTTTGGCCTTGTCGACCTGGTTTTGCTGCATTTCCGCCTGCACGCCCTGCATCTGGCTCATAAAGCTGCTGCCGCTGCTGGCGCCGGCGAGTTTGGTGGCGAAGCCGGCGCCGCCGGTAATGCCGTTGGCCAGAGTGGTGCCGAGCGATGGTAATGACATCAATTTCATAACGTTTCCTCTCATATCATTGGATGATAATACGGGTACTTCACGGATTGAGTGGCGGAAGAGAGGAGGCGGTTCCGGCGGCGAGCGATTTTTTTTCCGGCGACCCGCCGCGCGACGGCGGCGACCCGCCGCGCGACGGCGGCGTGGTTCGTCAGGCGTGAATATTGAGCTGTTTCAGGCGGTGATAGAGCGTGCGGCGCGGGATGCCCAGCTCGTGCACCACGTCGTCGATGCGGTGGTCGTGGCGGTTCAGACAGTCGTGGATCAGGCTGCGTTCGATGCGCTTGAGGCGCTCTTTCAGCAAGACCGTGCCGCTCTCCTGCGGCAGCGCCTGATTGAGCGGCGGCAGGCCGAGGATAAAGCGTTCGGCCGCCGCCTTCAGCTCGCGCAGGTTGCCGGGCCAGCAGTGCAGCAGCAGCGCTTCGTCCAGCGCGGTGCTGCGCGGCGGGTGCGACATGCCGAGCCGCAGCGCCGACTCGAGAGCGAAGCGGCGGAACAGCGGAATAATCAGTTCGGGACGCGAGCGCAGCGTGGGCGTTTCCAGCTTGATGGTGTTCAGGCGGAAGCAGAGATCGCGGCGGAAACGGCCGCTCTCCACCAACTGCTCCAGCGGCGTCTGCGAGGCGGCGATCACGCGCAGATTGAGGCTGATTTGTTTGGTGCTGCCGAGGCGCGTAATGGTGCGGGTTTCCAGCACGCGCAGCAGTTTGGCCTGTACCGTCGGCGGCATGCTGTCGATTTCATCGAGGAATAAAATGCCGTTGTTCGCCGTTTCGATATAGCCGGCGCGGGCGTGACTGGCGCCGGTGTAGGCGCCGGGTTCGACGCCGAACAGCTCGCTTTCGGCCAGATTTTCCGGAATGGCGCCGCAGTTGACGGGAACCAGCGGTCCGTTGCAGCCTGAGAGTTCATAAATACGCCGGGCCAGCGTGTCTTTGCCGGTGCCGGTTTCCCCTTCGAGCAGGATATCCACGTGCAGCGGGGCGACGATTTTGGTTAACTTATGCAGGTAACTGTGAATATCGTCGGCCGCGTGCGGCGTCGCGCCGGAGGCGGACGCGTGTGAGGCGTGATTTTCCCTGGCGCAATCGGCCGGTGCCCGAGCGGGCATTCTGGAATCAACAGGCTTAACCATAACTTCTCCGATTATTCTAAACCAGCGCGATCCCGCAGGTTACACTGGTTTAATTGTTGAGCTTCCTGAATCTTTTTTTGACGACGCAAGACTGACAAAACATTACAAAGTATTAGCGTTTGGCTACTTTCCTCTATTGCCTTCCCCTACAGCTATCAGTCCAGGATGATTGTTCGGTAGTCCTTTTCCTGCTTTTTGTAGTCATTTCCCTACAGAGGCGCAGAAACGCCCGTGAGTACGCTGCTTAAGCACATGCCCCGCCATCACTGCGCTGTCAGATGAATTTTTTATGTCTGCGTCCTGCGTCACGCCGAAATTCGGCAAATAGGGAACCCAAGCCGGCGTCGTGACACTCAGCTAGCGAGCCTCAGCCCATCAATCGCCAAAAATGTCAGGAAATTGTAAGTATGTTCTGGCGGGGAAAGCTCGATACTTTTGCAGTTTTAATGATTAACCGGAGGTCTTATGAACGCGAGGTTGACTGGCAGTATGGCTGGAGAAGGGAACGTCCGCGCGCCCGCAACGGGCGGTGCCGGTTTGATGCAAAACAGAGGAGGGTAACCTGATGACACTCAATATATCCGGTTCAGGCGTTGGCATGCCGTTGGTGGGGAATCTGATCGAACGTGCCAACGAAAACGTAGAAAAAATTGAACAGGCCATCTCGCTGCCGCAGCAAAACAGTGCGGTGAAATTCAGCAATGCCAACAATGCGGCGTTTATGCAGCAGATGCCGGCGCACGGGGAAGAGGCGCAGCCCGCGCAGCAGGGCGGGCTGATGCAGAAACTGCTGATGCTGATCGGGCTGCAGCAGCTGTTGGGCGGCAATGGGACGCAGCCGGCCGAGCAGTCGCCGCGCCAGTCGGAAAACAGCGCGCCTGCCGGGCAGTCGTCAGCGTCAGGCGGCGTGGGCGGGGTGATCCAGCAGGTGATGCAAATGATGCAGCAGCTGATGCAGATGATCCAGCAACTGACGGGCGGCAAAGGCGCGCAGAGCGCTGACGGCGTGCAGAACGGTCAGAACGGTGGACAAACGCAGCCGGCCCGCAGTCAGCCGGAGACGCCGGCCTCCGGCGGGCAGTCTCAGGGCGGCGTGAGCGGCCTGGTTCAGCAGCTGATGCAGATGATGCAGCAACTGATGCAGATTATGCAGCAGCTGGCGGGCGGCGGGCAGAAGGCCGCGCCGTCAGGTGAGAACGGCAACGCAGAGTCTGGCGGATCCGCTCAGCCGGCACAGCAGCTGGGCGACGGCAATATGCTGAGCAAACTGCTGGGTTCGGTGCTGCAGATGGTCGGGCTGGACGCGCTGATGTCGAAACTGGGCGGCACGCAGAACAACGGAGGGTAGCGTTATGGTGAGCAATATCTCCGGCCAGGGGGTGTTTCCCCGTCAGGCCGGCCAATCGCTGGAGAACCCGGCAGAGGGCCTGAGTGAAACGCTGCAGACGCCGCAGCTGCGCATCGGGACGGTGAATTTCGGCAATGCGCCGGCGCAGCAGGCGGAGCAGCCGGAAGCGATGCCGCAGAGCGGCGGGCTGTTCCAGCAGTTGCTGATGCTGATCGGTCTGCAGTCGCTGCTGCAGGGCCCGCAGGCGGATATGTCGGCGATGTTTGGCGGCCAGGGCGTCAGCGAGACGGAAAAGGACACCAGCGTGCCGCCGACCGATGACAACCTGCAGGGACGGCCGCCGGGGGATACCCGCAGCGCGCAGGAGATTATCGATGCCAACCCGGTGCTGAAGAACCTCGGTGACCAGAAGGATATCAAGCGCGATGAGCTGAAGCAGCGTTTTGGCGACTGGACCGAGGATAACCCGGATCCCGCCAGCCGCGCCGACGCCGCTTACAATATGGCGCGGGTGCTAAACAGCATCAAAGGGCTGAATAACCGCGAGGGCGGCTCCCGCGGCGACTTGGCGGACAACGGCAAGATTGACGGTATCACCAAGGACGGCGACGCCCGCCACGGCACCGAAGCCGGCGTGTTGAAAGATATCGCCGAACAGGGGCTGAAGGCTTTGCCGAGCAACGGCAACCTGCCGCAGACCAATGACAGTCACGTGCGGCTGGACGGCACCAACAAGGATAACTTCCAGTGGGCGATGGGCGAGATCGGCAAGGCGCTGTCCAATATTCCGATCCTGAAGTCCGTGCTGGCGCCGATGTTCAACAATATGGGCGAGGCCCGTGGCCTGGGTGATGTGTTTACCGGCGCGCTGAAGGGCATTGGCGAGGGGGCGATGAGCGCCGCCCGTGGGCCGGTCGGCTGGGCGATGACGGCGGCGACGGACACCGCGCAGATTGTGATAGATAACGTGAAAAATAAGAAATAGCCGTTAAGGCACCGGGGAAAGCGCCCCTGTACGGCAACGTGCAGGGGCTTTTTTTGCGTGCATCAGGCCGGCAGTTCGCCCTGGCCGGTTTTGATGATATTGGCGAAGTTCAGCACCTTATCGACGTAGGTGGCGTCGCCGGTGCCGGTTTTGGAGATATCGCTCAGGTCGTTGAGGTTGACGTTGTTCGGGCCGGAATTGTAGGCGCGCAGCGCCGCGCCCATGTTGCCGTCAAAGGCGTTCAACTGCTCTTTCATATACAGCGCGCCGGCCATAATGTTGTCCCGGGTACTGTTCGGATCGGCGTCCGGCCCCAGCAGCCCGGGGTTTTTGCTTTGCAGATCGGCAAAGGTATTGCTGTTGACCTGCATCAGCCCGCTGTCCTGCAGGCCGTTGCCGCCGTTCACCGTGCTGGCGCCCAGGTTGCCGCGCGACTCCTGCCAGATTTGCGCCGCTAACACTTCCGCCGGCACGCCGGTCTTATCGGCGGCGTTCTGGATATCCGCTTCATACGGCTTCAGCGCGTCGGGCAGGTGCAGACTGCCGCTACCGGCAGCCGGCGTGCTGTTCTCCGTTGCGCCGGTTGTCGGCTGGCTGCTGGCTGTCTCCGGCGTGCTTTGCGGGGTAACGCCCGGCGTTGACGCGCTGCCCTGCTGCTGCGGCGTCTGCGACCCGCCGTTCTGGCCGTTGGACAGCAGTTGCTGCGCCAGCTGCATAAACTGCGGCATGAGCTGACTGAACAGCATTTGCATCAGGGTGCCGGAAATGGCGCTTTGCAGCTGCTGTTGGATATCGCCGCCGCCGAGCAGGCTGTCCATGTTGGTGCCTTGGGCGCCGCCGTAGCTGATCGGCAATGGCGCGCCGCTGTCTGAGGCGTTAAGCACGGGTTTCTGCGACAGATTATCGCTCAGGTTGCTGAAGTCTCCGCTCTGCCCGAAGGGCTGCGGGACGGGGTTGGATGATACAGAGAGCATCGGTGTCTCCTTGGTGCGGGTGGGTATCGTGGTTGAGTGGCCGCCGTGGGACGCGGGGTCCCGCCCGGCGGTGCGTCAGGCCTTGCCGAAGGTGACGTCCAGCGTCATGGCGTCGGTATGGCGCATCGGGTTCTGGCCCTCCGGCAGCCGGTCGTCGTCCGGGTGCATATAGGTCATGCCGGTGCCGAGCATGTCGGTCATAAACTGGCCGCCCTTGCGCATGGTCTCGCTGGAGCCGTCGTAGTAGCCGGCAATGGTTTTATTCCCGGCAGAATCGGTGCTGACAATGTCTGCCGGCGCGCGGTCGGCAATGCTCTGCCGATCGCCGATTTCAAATCCCTGATGATCGGTGGCGTGAATGGCGGCGTTGCGGCCATCGATATCGCTGGTATTGACGAAGCCGTTATAGAACTCCAGGCGGCTGGCGTCGTCCCGATAGTTGCCGTCGGCGTCGGCCTGCTTCAGCAGGCCGGTAAAGTCATTCTGATAACGCATCTGGCCGCTTTCCCCGGGCTTCAGGGTGATCTCGCCGACCAACTGATTGTGCTGATCAAACTGGCCGATATTGATGTCGTGATCCTGCGTATTGGTGATATTGAAGGTGCGCGGCCCGCTGCCGGCCGACGGACCGTCGGCGGCGCTTGCAGCATGGGCCGTCGGTTTGGCGGCGTTGGTTTCATTCAGCGGCATCGCGCCGCCGGACGGGGCGGCAGTATCGGTATTCTGCTGCGCTGTTTCCTGCCCGCTGCCGTTCTGGCCCTGCATCCTCCGCGCCAGCTCCGCCATCACCTGACTGAGCAGCGCGCCGATCAACTGGCTGAGCGGGTCGCCGGGGTTGGGCTGCCCGTCCGTTGACGTCGGCAGGGCATCAGTCAGCGGCGCACCGAAATTGACGCTGCTCCCGGCGCCCGGCGTGGCGAACTGCACCGCATCGCCGCCGGCGGACTGCCGGGGAAGCTCGGCGGATGTCCAGGCATCGTCCATTGCCGGGCCGCTCTGCCATCCGGCTGCCGGGCGGTAGAAGGAAGAGATATCGACAGACATGGTGAGATCCTCGGTTGGTAAATGGCCATAGTGAGTGGCGGCAAACCGGGGGCGGGTTCCCGAGGCGGGCAGAAATTGCGGGTATGATTCAGGGTGAAACCGGGCTGGCGGGGAAGCGTGAGGCCGCAGGGCGTGTCTGCGGCTACGTGGTTTCAGAGGGTCAGGCGTTGATAAACTCGGCGATGACCGCAGGTACGCTGGGGCGGCCGTTCTCCAGGCAGGTGGCGACGAAGGTGGCGTCGGCGTAGACCTGGCCGTCAACGCGGATTTGCTGCACGAAATTCACCCGGTTGCGCTTGTCGTTTTTCGCCAGCTCACAGGTGACTTCCATCTTGTCGCCCTTGGTCAGGCTTTTGCGAAAGCGCAGGTTGTACTCCAGCACCATATACAGCCGTCCCTGCTTAAACTCCTCTTCGATATCGATGCCCAGCGCCTCTTTCATAAAGGCGTGGCGGGTCCACTCCATATAGAAGGGGTAGTAAAGACCGTCAACCACGCCCTGAAAATCGATGTGTGCTGCGTCAACTTCGTAGTGTTTTACATACATTGAATAGTCCCTTAGTGCCTGATGTGGAATGGATATAAGCGATTTTACCGGATTAAATCACGATTTAGCGGCGGCGTTAACCTGCATCAGCGGTGGGGCCGGCTGCCAGATAGAAAATCAGGTAGAGCCCCGGCGAGTGTTCGATCTCCAGGGAGGTGTAGGTGTAATGGCTGATGCGGCCATCGTCATTGATAATGGCTTTGTTGCCGGTGCCGATTTTCCGGACGTCATGATAATCCCACATGGTGCGAAATTCGCTGCTTCTCGCCGTCAGATCGTCGATCACCGCGCTGAAATCATCACGGTTATTGCCGGCGGCCTGATAGGCGCGGAACGCAGCGATCGTATGTCTGGCGGCCTGCTCCCATTGATAAATCTTTTGTTTGTACTCCGGGCAGACGAACATCAGCTTCAACGAGTTGCGATCCGCCTCGGCAATGGCGGACCAGTCAAAAATCTGCGTTTGCGCGGCCTGATTCCAGTACAGAATGTCCATATTATCGCGGCGGACAAAGGCCGGATGGGGATTGAGCGCATCGACCATCGCCATCACCTCGGCGGGGAGCTGCATCGGCGCCTGATGTGGGGCATCGTTGCCAAATACCATGGTATTCAGGTACTGCTGCTCTACCGGCGACAGTTTCAGCACTCTGCCGATACGCTGAAGCGCCGCCGGCGAGATGCTGATCTCCCGACCCTGCTCCAGCCAGGTGTACCAACTGACGCTGACCGCCGCCAGCTGCGCCACTTCTTCCCGGCGCAATCCGCTGACGCGCCGGTTAAGCGGACTGAAGCCGTAATCGCTCGGATTCAGTTTGGCGCGGTGTTTAACAAGAAAATCTTTGACGGCGGTGTTTCTGGACATGCTGACTCCTGGGTATGACCAATTATCATAGGATAACTGGCCCTCTTTTTCATGGCCGGCGGCGCTTTTATGCTTACTGTAAGACAGACCGTCAGGAATCTCAGGAGCCTTATGAAATCTATCTTTATATACGGTATTACCGGCGATATCGGCCAGCATACGGCACGCCTGCTCAATGAGGCCGGCCACCGCGTATCGGGCGTGGCCAGAAGCGAGGATAAGGCCCGGCCGTTAATCGATCAAGGCATTAACGTGGTGCTGGGCGACGTGGCGTCCGCCAGCGCACAGACGCATCAGGCGTGGCTTGAGGGGGTGGATGTGGTGCTGTTCACCGCCGGGGCGAAGTCGGACGATGAGGCGAAAATCCGCGCCGTCGACTATCAGGCGGTGATTCATTCCGCGCAGGCGGCCATGCATGCCGGCGTCGGCGCCTATGTGCTGGTTTCCGCTTTCCCCGAAGCGGGGCGCCGCCGGGAAACCACCCCGGGATTTGAGTGCTATATGCACTATAAAAAACTGGCCGACGCCTGGCTGGTCAACAGCACGCTGGCGTGGACCATTCTCCGCCCGGGCAGACTGACGGAAGCCGAGCCGACCGGACGCGTACAGGCTGCGCCGGCGCTGCCGTACGGCGAGATTCCGCGCGCGGATTTCGCCGCGTTTGTGGCGGATGCGATCCGCCGCGGCGCCTACCCACAGGCGATTGTCGAAGTGACCGGTGCGGTGTAATGAGCAGCAGACAACATAATATTAAAATCATGCTCACCGGCCTGCTGACGCTGGTCACCGTAATGGGCATCGGGCGCTTTTCGCTGACGCCGCAGATCCCGGTGATGATCGGGGACGGCTACCTGACGCTTTCAAGCGCCGGGATTCTGGCGGCGATGAACTATATCGGCTATCTGGCCGGGGCGCTGCACGTCAGCCGTATGAAGAGCGGGCATGCGGGCTATCTGAAGGCCGGCATCTGCGCCACCGTGCTGGTGACCTTACTGTCCGGCGCGACCTCGTCGTTCGTCCTGCAGTGTCTGTTCCGTCTGGTCGCCGGCATCGGCGGCGCCTGGGCGCTGATCATCGTCACCTCCTGGACGCAGCTGACGCTGGCGGGCAACCGTGCTCCGCGCCTGTCCGCCGCAGTATTTACCGGCCCGGGCGTTGGCATTACGCTCAGCGGGATATTGGCATGGGCCATGGGGTTGCTGCATCTGGATTCTGCCAGCGCATGGTATGTCTACGGCGCGGTGGCCCTGCTTATCAGCCTGATGACGTTTCGCTATCTGCCGGCGACATTCGGCCCGGCTCAGGGAGCGGGCGAAAGCGAGAAGCCGGTTGGCAGTGAGCTGAAAAAACTGGTGGCTATCTATACGCTGGCTGGGTTCGGCTACATATTACCGGCGACGTTTCTGGCGCAGATGGCACACAGCGCCTTTCCGGGCGGCGATTTGGCGGCGTTTTTCTGGCCGCTGTTCGGCCTGTCGGCGGTGGCCGGCGTGGTGATGGTGATCCTGTTTGCGGCGCGCTTCAATACGCAAATCAGCTTGGCGGCGATGATGGTGCTGCAGGGGCTTGGCGTGGCTGCGGCGGTGGTATTACCGGGGGCCGTGGGATTGCTGTGTTCGACGGTGCTGACCGGCCTGGGTTTTTTGTCGATTATGCAGCTGACCATGAGGTTTGCGCGTGAAATCTCCTCCGGTTCGCTGGCAAAAAATGTGGGGCTTCTGACCTCCGGCTATGCGACCGGTCAGCTGGTTGGCCCGCTGGTGTCATCCGCTAGCGTGGCGCTGTTCGGCTCGCTGCATGAGGCGATTCTTCTGGCGGCGGCAGGGCTGGTTCTCGGTGGGATCGGCGTGGTGACCCTGATACGACGCCCGGCTGAGCGGAACTGATGGCCGCGGGCGGATAGCGGCGTACGCCTTTATCCGCCCGAGAGTAATCAGCTTTTCTTCACAAACTCGGACTTCAGTTTCATCTGGCCGAACCCGTCAATTTTGCAGTCGATATTGTGGTCGCCTTCGACCAGGCGGATGCTTTTCACACGGGTGCCGATTTTCAGCGTGGATGAGCTGCCTTTCACCTTCAGGTCTTTAATCACCGTCACCGCATCGCCGTCGGCCAGCAGGTTGCCGTTGGCGTCTTTCACCACCGGCGTATAGCGCGCCGTCAGCCACGCTCTGAAAGTAGATTAGCCCTTCGTTAGCTGTATCGTTCTTTTGTCTTATCAGCTCTTGGCTGGTTATGTTGCGCATGGACATCAATCTGTGAGCGTTTTCCCGTGTCGCCGTTCGGTTGTTGTTGGCGCAAACAAATAGTTTGTGGTGGTAACTTGCAGTATATAAATAGCCATTCAGATTAAAAGGCCTTATGAATGTGTGGGCTATAAGCTGAACGGCAATATGTGCTGGTATGCATTTTTCCCTCTGCTAAGTGTTAGGAACACTGTGCTGTCATGGGCACGGTGCCATGGGTCTGATTGGCGGCAGAGTGCTTGGCCATTTGGTGCTAATAAAACATATCATAAATATAATTTATCAATAAAAGGAGGGGGAGGAGCGAAAGGGAACTCTCGTGCGTTGAAAAAATAATGTACCGTCGCCCTTTTTAAAAAGAAGGAAAAAAATCACATCCAGCCTAATAAAAACAGCCTTTTTCAACGCGGATAATTTTCATCTGACAGGTTTACTATGCGACTGTAAATCCACGGTTATATGGTGGGTATCTTGGAAAGTTCTTATAAATTAAGATGATGATCTTCCATCTTTAGTTACCTTTTGTTACAAAATTTGATTTTCTAATGTTATCGTCAAAGTTTTTAATACTTTGCTAGAATTGGTTTTTAAGCTGTATTTTCAGAAAAGTCCCAAGGTTGGTGCTGTTTGCGATACTGAATGTGGGTAGGGCGGTGATTGTTTTTTATCCTCATTTTTAATCATTTGCTATAGACGCACTCCATCTTAAAAAAAGATTATTTTTTTTTATGTTTTTCATGTGTGTTCCTACGGTGGTAAAGACCGTTACACCCAGAAACCTCTAGGGTCCGCCTGTTGGAGGTTTACGTAGTTACGGCTTAGCTGCGGGAGAAGAAGGGATTATGCAGCACTGAGGTTATCGCAAGATGAAGTGAAAAGTTTGGTTCCCTTGCTGGCATAGGGGGATGTGGCGTTACGAAAAATTTTCCTATTTGTTGCTGCGTTGGTGACGTTCAGTGCTTTGCTGAGTATACACCCCGTGACTTTCCGGTAGATTAACCTCGCTATGTATCACATGACCTTATGGGCCTTGGTTAATGGTTATGGACGGTAGTGTGGCCAAATGAGCGGATGAATGCATGCGGATTGTTTTTTGACACAAAGACATGGCGTGTGTCGGCTGTCATTAACCGTTCAGAGTGTGGAGATAGGTAAGAGCTGATGCTGGAAGCAAGCTTGGATGTTTTCTGTAGGATTAATAGGCTTACTCTGAAATATACAGATTGAGCATTGGTTATTTATTGTTAATAACCCGTAATTATTATCTGGACTAAAAACAATATTTACCACAGTATCATTAAATATAAATGATTCATTAATTTAGCATTGCTTGATGGGATGAAAGCACCATCATAATAAACAATAAGTATTATGTAATATAGAACGTGTTTAACGTGATATTACCTTATATCAATCATCGTAAAAATGATTGTCTGTTGGGTTTAATTTTAATTAAACTCGATAATAATATATTGAGATGACTATGCAAAATAATAATGTTTATGTAACACAGCCATACCTTCCTGATTTGAATGAATTTATTCCGTACATGGAGCGTATTTGGGAAAATAAAATACTAACCAACGGAGGGCCAATGCATGAAAGATTGGAAAAAGAGCTATGTGAATATTTGGGTGTTAATGAGGTTGCTTTATTCAATAACGGAACCATCGCCTTACTTACGGCTTTACAGGCGTTAAGGATTACTGGTGAAGTGATTACCACGCCATACTCTTTTGTTGCGACTGCGCATTCATTACTATGGAATGGTATAACGCCTATTTTTGTAGATATCGACCCTGTCACGCTAAATATGGATCCGGATAAGATAGAGTCTGCTATTACTCCTCAAACCACGGCTATTATGCCAGTGCATTGCTACGGTAACCCTTGTGATGTAGAGAAGATACAGCGGATCGCGGATAACTATAACCTGCGTGTGATTTATGATGCAGCCCACGCGTTTGGCGTCAACGATGCCGGCGGTAGTATTCTGCGCCATGGTGACTTAAGTACTATAAGTTTCCATGCTACTAAAGTTTTCAATACTTTCGAGGGCGGTGCGATAATTTGCCCGGATAAGAAGACCAAAACGCGTATCAATAACCTTAAAAACTTTGGTATTGTTGATGAAACCACCGTTGTAGCGCCGGGCATTAACGGGAAAATGAGTGAGATAAATGCGGCGTTTGGGCTTTTGCAGTTGAAGCATGTTGATAATGCAATTGCGAGAAGAAAAGAAATAGATGAGTGTTACAGGGAAGGTTTGAAAGATATTGAAGGTATTACGATTGTCGAAGCAACAGGGCAATTGCGCGCTAATTATTCATATTTCCCTATTCTAATTGAAGACTCCTTTAGGATGACCAGAGAGGAATTATATTCTTTCCTGAAGGAACATAATATTTTCTCCCGCCGTTACTTTTTCCCATTAATCAGTGAGTTCCCTATGTATAGAGGTATGAAATCCTCTGCACAGGAAAACTTGCCTGTGGCTAATAATGTGGCAAGGCGTGTTTTATGTCTTCCTATTTATCCAGACTTGGATCATAAAGATCAGGTGAATATTATTTCTTTGATAAAAGGTTAAGTAAATGGATTGTTATTCAGAGATAGAGGCAGGTTAGAAGTATGACAGTTCAACTTAAAATTATTCACCTATGCCCAGATGACAAGTTTATCGACAATGCTATCAATATGTTTGAGGATGTTTTCCCACGCAGTAATTTCGTATGTGTATATACGAAAGGTCAACCGGGGAAATATGTCAAGAACAGGATAGATTATCATGTTGGTGTGAAAGATGTTATTTTTGGTATCAAAACTGCGGAGATAATGGATGCCAGCGTTGTTGTTGTTCATTCATTAAGCAGCGCATGGTATCGTACTCTTGAAAAGCTAAATAAAGACATTCCTATTGTATGGTTGGGATGGGGATCTGATTACTATGATATTATTGACTCCCATGGTAATAACTTGCTCGATAAAACTACTGTATTGGAGCATAAATTACAGTCAGGAAATAGAAAAGGAATAAAAGGATATTTGCAGTTATTATTTGATTCAGCCTTGCGTAAAGTAAAAGTTATCGAAAGAATAAACTACTTTTCTCCTGTAATACCTAACGAGTATGCCACATTAAAGTCGGCGAGAAAGTGGAAGTCATTTCCTATGCAAGCTGATTGGAACTATAGCCCTTCGAAACAGGAGTTGTCTGATTATATAAACGTCCACGATGTGGCTGGCGATATGGGGCGTGATATCTTGATCGGCAATAGTGCAACCAGTTCTAATAATCATCTGGAAGCATTTGACATCATTAATAAAATTAAAGTCAGTGACCGGCGGTTGGTTGTGCCGCTAAGCTATGGAAACATGATTTATGGCCGTGAAATAAAAAATATAGGTGAGTCGTTCTTTGGCAGAAATTTTGATGCATTGATTGATTATATGCCGATTGATATGTATATGGAAAAGATAGCGCATTGTGGCTTTGTTATCATGAATCATGTACGGCAACAGGCGGTTGGCAATATTATTATTATGCTTTATATGGGGGCTAAAGTTTTTCTTCGAGATGATAATCCAACTTATAAATATTTTAAGGGATTAGGATTGACTATTTTCTCGATCCAAGAGTTGGAAAGAGATAAGTATCACCTAGAGTCCCGGCTTACGTCAGACGAGGTAATGGAGAACCGTAAAATTCTCGACAGAGTTTGGTCGCAAAGAGTTTTAACTGAGAAAACAAGGATACTGATAGAGACCATTGCTAATTAAAGAGAAATAATTTGAACGTTAAAAAAATATCTTTGTTTGCTATTGGCCCCCTAGGCGCCGCAATTATTGGGTTTATTACTCTACCGTTGATGACGTGGCTTTATTCTACGGAGGATATCGGTAGGGTTGGTATACTAAATATTGCTATATCATTCGTGGTTTTATTGTTCAGCTTAGGGATGGATCAAGCCTATGTCAGGCAGTATCATGAAGAGCCTGAAAAATCAGCCTTATTAAAAGTGTCGATACTCCCTGGGCTGATTATTTTATTGGTGACATTTTCCGTATTATTCTTCAGTCCATTTAGTCTGTCTTATATTCTTTTTGAACTTAGCGATCCAACAATAAGTGTACTCTGTGTACTGATACTGTTAGCGTGCTTTATATCCCGTTTTCTGTCACTGATCTTACGAATGCAGGAACGAGGTTTGGCATATTCTCTCAGTCAAGTCTTGCCAAAACTAATGATACTGATAGTCATCGGTTATTTTTCACTGGCTTACAATCAGCATGCATTTATTCAACTCATATTGGCTAATGTCGTTAGTTATTTTAGTGTGCTATTTATTTTATTGTGGACGACTAGGCATGACTGGTTGCCGGCGATAAAGGAAAGGTTTGATTCTGATAAATCGCTTGGGATGATAAAGTTTGGTTTTCCACTGATCTTGGGTAGCCTGGCATTTTGGGGTGTGACTGCAATGGATCGCGTTTTCCTCAGAACCTTTTCCACCTTTGAGCAACTTGCAATATTCACCGTTGCGGCTGGTTTTTCCAGCGCGGCGGGTATTGTCCAGAGCGTATTTTCCACCATTTGGGCTCCGATGGTATATAAGGTTACTCATGATAAAGAGCAGGCTATTCACCTTGTTAAGACAGTATCTAAATACATGTTGATGGTCGTTGTGATTTTTTTCTCCTTGGGAGGGCTTTTTTCTTGGGTAGTAGACTGGTTTTTACCTGAGAATTATCGTGATGTTAAATATATTGTTATCGCTTGTTTAGGTTTTCCATTGCTGTATACGCTTTCTGAAGTTACCGTCGTGGGTATTGGTATCAGCCGTAGGACGATATATTCAATGCTTGCTTCATCATTGGCTCTGTTGGTCAATTTGGGAATTAATTACTACATGGTTCCTAAGTTTGGTGCGGCAGGCGCCGCTGTCAGTACGTGTATCACTTTCTGGTTGTTTTTAATTCTTAGAACTGAATTCTCTATCATAACCTGGAGTGATTTTCCTAGAATGGAAATGTATTTTTTTACAGGGCTTTGCGTTATTGGCGCATCTCTTGGTGCGCTGTTTGGTGATGCCGTACGTAGTGAGCTTGTTATCTACTGGCTGTTGGTTTTAGCTCTATTAATCGTCAGGAATTGGCGCCTTTTAGCTATCGTTGCGAAGAAGTACGTTCTGACTTGAAGAGCGTTAAGACCGCTATAAGGGAAGGCGGGGTATGTAAATCTTCTTCAGGTCGAAAAGTTTTTTAATATGGATGTGAGCATATCAATGAATAATCAGAATTATAGCATTACTTCCGCCAGGAAATTTGAGTTTTATCACGAGCTCTATATTGAGAGTATGTTGGTGAAACTCTATGAAAGAGTGTACATCGCTATCATGGCGCTGCAGGTTGTTGTATGTATTATTACTGCTTTTGGCGGTCTCCAGGCTAGGAGCGCTGCTGTGATGATGGCTGTATTGGTCGCATTTATTATGATCGTCAATCCGCAAAGAAAGGCCCTGAAAGCAAAAAATAAAGAGTCTAAGTATGTCGAAATGATCGCATTTATAGAAAGTTATAGCGATGATGAATTAATTAATCGTATGTGCTCGATTGCTGATGAAACGTCCCATGGCCGAGCGTTGGTCGAAAAGTCTGCCTATCTGCAGGCTGCTCACTACCTTGGAGCAACAGAGCAAGTTGTTAAGATCAAAGAGCAGCTTAGCCATCGTGATAAGTTGGTTGCTTTTTTATCTGGCGGGCTTCCCATGTAATTGATACACGGATGCAAGTGGCACGTTTACGCTGTCATTCATATGATAACTGCGTGACTATACTGATTTTAAACCGGCCTTATGGCCGGTTTTTTTTACCCGTACTGGCATAATGCTAAAAAGCCGTTCTACGGCAATCAGCTTTTTTTCACAAACTCGGACTTCAGTTTCATCTGGCCGAACCCGTCAATTTTGCAGTCGATATTGTGGTCGCCTTCGACCAGGCGGATGCTTTTCACACGGGTGCCGATTTTCAGCGTGGATGAGCTGCCTTTCACCTTCAGGTCTTTAATCACCGTCACCGCATCGCCGTCGGCCAGCAGGTTGCCATTGGCATCTTTCACCACCGGCGCATCGTTATCGGCCGCAGGCTCGTCGTCGTTCCATTCGTGTGCACACTCAGGGCAGACATACAGGCCGTTATCGACGTAGGTATATTCAGACTGGCATTGCGGGCAGGCTGGAAGTTGCATAGTTATGGCCTCAATTTTCGTTAATTATAAGTCTAATCAATATGTTAATGGGTAACTCTCTCTGGCTGCGATCGTTATCTTCAGCATCAGGAGATAATGTGCGCAATGGTAACATTAAATGTGTATGACATTATAATGTTATTGGTATTATCATGCGTGCTTTAAAGGTAAGCGTGAGCCAGGCAGCGTAACGACGGCGGCTACCCGATCGGCATCGATTGACCGGGTTTTGTCGGGTTGAATCTTTTACGTCTCTGCGTGGCTGAGTTTATTTTGCGCCGGCGGTTGGGCGCGCAGTATCAGAGGGCCCCGTGACTCACATTGTCGACGATATTTTACAAACGCTGCTGGACAGGGATCCGCCAGGGCAGGAAATCCACCGCGAAGCGGATGAGTACGGCGATATTATCGTTGCCGAACACAAACAGTATCGCATCCTGCGTTTTGACGATCTGTACGAGCAGAGCAAGGTGAACATGCGTTCTCCTGAGGTGCCGATACATCACTATATTCAAGCGATGTTGATGGCGATTAGCTGGCAGGAAGAGGGCGACGTGCTGTTGCTGGGGCTGGGCGGCGGCAGCCTGCTGCGGGCGCTGCATGCCTACAACCCCGCCAGGCGGCTTGATGTGGTGGAGCTGCGTCCGCGCGTGCTGGCGGTTGCCCGTAGTTATTTCACGCTGCCTGATACAAGCTGTGTGAACTACCATATTGACGATGCCGAGCGCTATTTGCAGCAGGCGCAGGGCCGCCGCTACGGGGTCATTTTCTCCGATCTTTATTCGGCATTCAGCATGTCGCCGCTGCAGGGCACCGAAGCGTTTCTCGAACGCTGCCGGGACGCGCTGTGCGACGGCGGCTGGCTGGTGCTCAACTACCTGGAAATGCCGCACGGCCAGACGCTGCTGTACCATGCCCTGTACCGGGTGTTTACCGACGTCTTTTTCTGCGAAACCGGCAGCGGCAACGTGGTGATTTACGCCACCTGCGCCACCAATGCTTACCGGCTTAAAGCGCTGCGGACGCAGGCGGCGCGTTTGGGATGCGACGGCGTGGCGGAGGTGGGCCATCTGGCGCGTTATCTGACGCGGCTGTAGTTTTCTGGCGAAGTTTGGCCGGGATGGTATTATAATTGGATTATCATAATCAGGATGATAACACCATGGAAAAGAAGACCGCGCGTTTAACCGTTTTGATCGATCCGGAGAAGAAGAAAGCTCTGGAGACGCTTTGCCAACAGCAAGATGTTACCCCCTCGCAGGTGGTCCGGCAATTGATCCGGGATTACCTGCACAAGCATCACGTTGACTACCCTTCCCAGACTTCTCAGGCCAACCCCAAGGTCGAGACGCGCTGATAGTCCGGGTAACCTACGCCGATCGGCAGGGGAGATTCCGTCTGCCTGCTGCTGTCGGCGCCGTAGCCCGTTACGCGCTGTCAGATTGCCTGTTGCACCCGCATGGCGCTGCCGCGGCCTCTCTTATCCGGTATTATCATCCCCGCCGCCGTGATTATTTCTGCCCGTCGGCCAGCGCCTCCGGCAGCGTTGAATAGAAGGCGAGCCGGCCGTCAATCGGCCGTATGCGTGCCCGCGCCAGCGTTTTCAGCGGCTGAAATGGAATGTCGGTGACGATCAGCTGCTTACCCTGCGGCAATGCATCAATAAAGCGCTGCAGGGCGCTGAGTCCGCCGGCGTCCAGCACCGGCACCGCATCCCACTGCAGGATTACCGTCTGATACGCGGTACTGCGTGCCAGCACCTCATCGAACACGCGCTCGGCGGCGGCAAAAAACAGCGGGCCGTTCACGCGCAGCACCAATACATCCGCGTCATCGCTGAGCGTGCTCAGCCGGGTCATGCGTGCAATGCGGCGCATAAACAGCAACGACGCCAGTACGATGCCAACGGTAATGGCGATCACCATGTCGAACAGCACCGTCAGTGCCATGCACAGCAGCATGACGATAATGTCATCCTTGGGCGCCCGGCGCAGCAGATCGACTACCTTTTGGGCCTCGCTCATATTCCAGGCGACGAGCAGCAGCAGGGCGGCCATAGCGGCCAGCGGCAGGAAGGAGAGCCAGGGCGCCAGCAGCAGCAGGGCCAGCAGCACCAGCAGCGCGTGAATCACGGCGGCCAGCGGCGAGGTGGCGCCGGCGCGCACGTTGGCCGCCGAGCGGGCGATGGCGGCGGTGGCGGTAATACCGCCAAAGAACGGCGCAATAATATTGCCGATCCCCTGTCCCAGAAGCTCGCCGTTGGCGCTGTGTTTTTTGCCGGTCATGCCGCCCAGCACCACGGCGCACAGTAAGGATTCAATGGCGCCCAGCATTGCCATGGAGAAGGCGGCGGGGAGCAGTGCGGACAGCGTCTGCCAGCTTAGCGTCATCGGCTGGCCGTCCGCCGCCGGCAGCGTCCAGGGCAGCTGCAGCTGGGGCAAAATGGCGGGGATGCCGGCGCCCTGGCTGCCATCGGCCAGCTGATAGCTGAAGCTGGAGCCGATGGTGGCGACCTGATGACCGGCCAGATTAAGCAACCCCATGACCGCCGCGCCGGCCGCTAACGCCGGCAGATGGCCGGGCACGCGCAGCCCCAGCCGTGGCCAGACAACCAGCACCAGCAGCGTCACGCCGCCAATCAGCGTATCGCCAATATCCGCGGCGGGCAGCGCCTGCAGCAAGGCGGCCAGTTTATCCACATAGCCGGCCGGCAGCGCCGCGAGCGGCAAGCCGAAAAAATCTTTCACCTGCAGCGTGGCGATGGTGATAGCGATCCCCGAGGTAAAACCGAGCGTGACCGGCAGCGGAATATATTCAATCAGCCGGCCGACGCGGGTCAGCCCCATCACCACTAAAAACATGCCGGAGAGCAGAGTAGCCAGCAGCAGGCCGGCCAGGCCGAACTGTTGGGCAACCGGATACAGGATCACCACAAAGGCGGCCGTCGGCCCCGAGACGCTGTAGCGCGACCCGCCGGTGACGGCAATCACGATGCCGGCAACCGCTGAGGTGTACAGGCCGTACTGCGGCGGTACGCCGCTGGCGATAGCCAGCGCCATGGCCAGCGGGATGGCGATAATGCCGACGGTAACGCCGGCAATGACGTCTTTTAGCAGACGCTGGCGTGAGTAGGGTTCCTGCCAGCAGGCGGCAATAAGGGCGCTGAAGGGGCGTACGCGGTTGATCTTGTGTGTATTCATCTCAGGTAATGGCCAAATCAAAAATAAAGCGACATGGCGGGCCGGATGGGGTCCGTCTCGGTTGCAGGCGATCGGGTGTATAGTTCTCCGCAATGAAATCAATATGTTAATTTTATTATAATGCTATTCGCATATTGCGCTGCTATGATCAACCTAAGCAGTGGGGAAGTAAAGGGCATCCTTATTAATTGTTGGGGGAAATAAACAGCCAAAAAAGGCTGGTTACCCTGAATGAGGAGAACGTATGGATTTTTTGCATGCGCAGTTACACCTGAAAACGGGCGACGTGGTGGAAGTGCACTGCGACCGGCCGTGCATCATCCTGCTGATGGATGATGCGGAGTTTGCGCGCTATACCCACGGGCAGCCGGGACGTCATCATGGCGGCCATTTTGATGAACTGCCGGCGCGCTTCACCGCGCCTGACGACGGCGTATGGCACATCGCAATTGATGCCGGCCAGTTTAACTCCGCACTTACCCACAGCATCAATATTTATCCGGTTAATTAGTCGTGCGCCTTCGCACCGCGAGGGCGCTTCCCTTTCTTCCAGCTCAACATTCCGATCTTGCAGCCTACGCGCAACGCCATTGCCCGACCGCTCAATCTGTGGAAGGATGCGGCGCAACGACGGCAGGGCCGGCGACAGGATTAATCACCGAGGTGAAGAATGGTAAACAGCGCGCTGTGGTACCGGGAGTTTGGCGTACCGGAAGAGGTGCTCCGGCTGGAACACGCGCCGCCGGCCGCGCTGACGGCGGGAAGCGTGCGGGTAGAAATGCGGCTTGCGCCGGTGAACGCCTCTGATTTGATTCCGCTCACCGGCGCTTACCGCCACCGGGTTACGCCGCCCGCCGTCGCGGGCTATGAGGGCATCGGCGTGGTGACGGAGGCGACGCCGGGGGCGGAGCATCTGCTGGGCAAACGGGTATTGCCGCTGCGGGGGGAGGGAACCTGGCAGCGCTATGTCAGTTGCCCGGCGGCGCTGGCGGTGCCGGTGCCGGAGGCTATCGCGGACCCGCTGGCGTCCCGCGCCTATATCAATCCGCTGGCCGCGCTGTTGATGTTGGATCTGTATAACCCGGCGGGGCGCCGCGTGCTGCTGACCGCCGCCGGTTCCGACTGCGCCAGGCTGCTCGGCCAGTGGGCGCTGCAGCGTGGCGCGACGGCGGTGGCGGGCATCTGCCGTTCCCCGGTGCATGCCGACAGCTTGGCGGCATGCGGCATTACCCCCGTGGCGCAGAGCGAGCGGGCGCGCATCGACCAACTGGCCGCTACGGCGGATATCGTGTTTGACGCCACCGGCGGCGTGCTGGCACAGCAGTTGCTGGAAGCGATGCGGCCGGACGGGCTGTTTGTCTGTTACGGGCTGCTCTCCGGGCAGACATTCGCGCTGAAACGCCACTATCCGCCGGTGCGCTGGTTTCATATCCGCAACTATCTGGCCGACATCGCTGCGGCGCAGTGGCACGCGCTGTTCCGGCGGATATGGCCGCTGCTGGCGGAAAGCCGCTGCGGCGAGGCGCGCATTTTTCCGCAGGCCGACTGGCGGGAGGCGCTGGCGCTGTACCGCCAGCCGGGCCGACAGATTAAGCCCGTGATGAGTCTGCAGCCTTGAGCGTCAGGGTGGCGAGCAGCGCCTCCTGCGCGGCCGCCAATTGCTCATGGTCGAGAAACGCCGTTGCCTGCAGGGGAAAAAATTGCAGGGAATGCAGGCCGATGCAGCCAAAGGCGGCGGTGAGGTAAGGGGTGAGAAAGTCCGGCTGTCTGGCACGTTCGCCGCTGAACACGCCGCCGGCGGCGATGGCGATATAAACCGGCTTGTCCTGCAGCAGGCCGAGTTTCTCGCCGTCGGGGGTTGTAGTGATAGTGCGCCCCATACGCAGAATCTGATCGAGCCACGCCTTCAGCACCGAAGGCACGGTGAAATTGTTCATCGGCGTGCCCAGCACCAGCGCGTCGGCCTGCTCGACTTCCTGAATCAAGGTTTCCGACAGCCGCAGCGCGCTTTCCGCCGCGCCAGCCGCCAGCGCGCCGGGTGAGGATAAAACGCTGGCGTAATCGGCGTCGGCATGCGCTATCGGCTCGCGGCCCAAGTCGCGGCGCATCACGCCGGCGTCAGGGGTGGCGGCTTTCAGTCGCGCGAGCAGGGCGGCCGAAAGCCGGCGGCTGTGCGAATCGTGCCGCGGGCTGCAGTCAATGTGCAGTATATTCATCGTATCTTCTCCCATCGTGAGCAGCAGCGCCCGTTAATCAGCATAGTTCTGCCTGGCACTGCCGTAGAGCCGTACCCGGCGTTACTGGCGCATACCGATCGCCAGACGGTTAAAGGCGCTCATCAGGGCGATGGCGAAGGTCAGGTCGGAGATTTCCACTTCGCTGAAGTGCGCACGGAGCGGTTCGAAGTCGTCGTCGGAGGCGTGGGTGGTATCTACGTGCGTCAGCGATTCCGTCCAGGCCAGCGCGGCGCGTTCGCGGGCGCTGAAGCGTTCGCTGACGCGCCAGCCTGCCACCCCGTCCAGTTTGGTCTCCGCCATGCCGCCGGCGCGCAGCGCTTTGGCGTGCATCTCCAGGCAAAAAGCGCAGCCGTTGATCTGCGACATGCGTAGCCAGACCAGCTCGATCAGCGTTTTGCCCAGCGGGCTGTTTTCCAGCGCGTTCTTGGTGGCGATCAGGCCCTGATAGGCGTCGGGAGAAAGGGTGTGGTACGGCAGACGTTTTGGTGTGCTCATGGTGGTCTCCTGATAAAAAGTCTCGTCGCTTTACGGTATAGCCGCTACTGTAAGTGACCAATGGCCTATAGCATAGGTGCAAGAATTGACTGAATTGATGGGGCATTAGCGATGGATATACAGCAGTTGCGGCCTGACCAGCAGCATGATGCACCGCTCTACCTGCAGCTGTACCGGCGCTACCGCGAGGCGATTGCCGCCGGCAAGCTGCGCCCGGGGGACCGCGTGCCGTCGGTGCGCAGCCTCGCCAGCGAACTGAATCTGGCGCGCGGCACGGTGGAAACCGCCTACCAGATGTTGGCGAACGAGGGCTATTTCGTCGCACGCGGCGCGGCCGGCACCGTAGTGTCGCCGGGGCTGGGGACGCTGGCCGAACCGCTGGCGGTCACTGCACCGCCGGTTGTCGCTTCGCCTCATCCGCATGCCGTCACCGGCGATTCGCTGTCGTTCCAGATGGGGCTGCCGGCGTTGGACGCGTTTCCGCGCAAAGTCTGGGCCCGTCTGGCGGGGCGCAGCCTGCGTTCGCGGGAGATGCAGGCGATGTATTACCCCGATCCGGCGGGCTATGCGCCGCTGCGGCAGGCTATTGCCGCCTATCTGGGTATCTCGCGCGGCATTGCCTGCACGCATGAACAGGTGTTTGTTACCGCAGGCTATCACGGGGCGCTGGAGCTGGTGCGCCATACATTGCTGCAGGCGGGCGACGTCGGCTGGTTTGAGGACCCCGGTTACCTGTTTGCCCGGCAGTATCTGGAGCGCGCCGGTCTGAGGCTGGCGGCGGTGCCGGTGGATGCGGAGGGGCTGAACGTGGCCGCCGGCCGGCTGCGCTCGGATGACGCGCGTTTCGCGGTGGTAACGCCGACTCACCAAAGCCCGACGGGCGTGGCGCTGTCGCTGCCGCGGCGGTTGGAATTGCTGGAATGGGCGCGCCGCCGCCAGGCGTGGATTATTGAAGACGACTACGACAGCGAGTTCCGCTACCACGGTCGGCCGCTGCCGGCGTTGAAAAGCCTGGATCGCGACGGGCGCGTGCTTTATACCGGCACCTTCAGCAAAGTGTTGTTCCCCGGCCTGCGGCTGGCGTATCTGGTGGCGCCTGCCGGGCTGGTCAGCCGCTTTCGGGACAGCGTCAACCATCTGCCCGGCCCCGGCTCCATTCTGCCGCAGGCAATGGTGGCCGACTTTATGGAACAGGGGCACTTTGGCCGCCATCTGCGCAAGATGCGTGCGCTGTACGCCGCACGGCGCGGCTATCTGGTGGGTGCCCTGCGGCAGACGCTGGGCGAGCGGCTGCATATCCAGCCGCAGGCCGGCGGTATCCACGTGTTGGCGCATCTGCCGGCCGGACAGGATGATAAGGCGTTGGTTGCCGCTGCCGAGTCAGCCGGGCTGGGGCTGCAGGCGCTGAGTGACTGGCGGGCCACGCCTTCCGAAGCGGGCGGGTTGCTGATGGGGTTTGCCAATTTTGCCACGGCGGCAGAGGCAGAGACGGCGGTGCGGCGTCTTAAGGCGGTGATGGTGTAGCGCTGGGGCGGCGAAAACGTCAGTTATCCGTCGAGCCGGGCGCTAATCTGCGCCTTGGCGTAGCGGAAAAAATCTTCGACCGCCGGCATGACCGCTGCCCAGTCCTGTGTCGCCAGCCCCAGATACTCCTGCCGTGCCGCCTGCAGCGTGGCGGCATGGTCGGCGGGCAACCGAGGCAACAGCCAGTCCGCCGCCTCTTCTTTGCCGGTAATATCGCCGTGGACAACGCTGTACCAGATGCGCGCCAGCGTCAGGAGGATATTACGCTCGTCGCCCTGCAGGTCTGCGGTTGTCTGCCACAGCGTCAGCGTATCCTGAAAGGTTTGCCGCAGGTCGCGCGGCGGTACAGGGGGAAACAGCCGTGCCGCCTCGTCGCCGGCCAGCGCCACGCTGGCGTGGCGCGCTTTGGTCAGCAGAATGGCAATATCTGCGTCCTGCTGCGCCGGTTCATAGATTCCCGCACCAATAGCCTCGCGCAGCCACTCGCCGAACTGCAGTTCTCTGACCGGCGGGTAGCGCCACGGCACCAGCTGTGAATACACCAGCACGGTGACCTCCAGCGCCCGCTTGGTATCCGATGCGCCGGGCGGCGCAGACAGCGTCAGCAGCGCCTGCATCAGGGCCGCCCGCTGCGCGTCGTCCAGCGTCGCGCGCACCGTAACCAGCAGATCGAGATCGCTGTAGGGCCGCAGCCCGCCCTCAACGGCAGAGCCGTACAGGTGGACGGCCATCAGGTTACGGCCAAGCTGGCGGGTGAGAAGGTCGACGGCGGCGGTCAGCTGCTGTTGCACGGGAGCTGTCAGGGATAGTGTCATGCTGTTCATCCTGTCTGGATTGGTTAGCAATACGTGTTATTGGTTCAAATATTGTAGCGTTGGTTGTTGATGATATGCAGGCGGGCGTCGCTCCTTATATTACTTGAGTGTTTATATTTTATTTTTATGAAATACATGTTTATTTATAAAAAATAAATACGTTCCTGATAACTGTTTATGAATTAGGGGGAAGGTTTTAATGTTTGCTCTCTGGCAGTTCTCGGTACTTTCGGGTATAAATCCATGCGTCAGCAAGTAAATTTACGGTGCGTTATTTTATGCGTTAAAAATAATCGCCAGGTTAGAAAAGGACTATTCCGAGGAATAAATATCCCGATGGGGATTTAAGGACAGATAAATGAAAAAACTTTCTTCCTTGTTATTAGTTTGTGTTGCGATGGTTTTTTCCTCCAATGCAACGGCGGGACGTCAGGGATGTGAAATCAAGAAAAGTAAAATCAAAACGCAGATGGAATATGCCAAACGCTACGGCAACCATAACCGTCTGGCGGGGCTGGAGCGGGCGCTGGCCCGGGTTGAGGCGGCGTGTTCTGATGGTTACAGCGGCGCCAGCTATCGCCTTGACGGCTATAGCGGGGCGAGTCATCGTCTTGATGGCTACAGCGGTGCCAGTCATCGTCTGGATAAAATTCAGGGTAAGGAAGATAAAGTCAGACGGCGCGAAATCGAGCTTGATCGGGCGATTGCCAGCGGCGATATGGAAAAGGTCCGTAACAAGGCCCATAAGCTGAATGAAGCCAAGCAGGAACTGGCGGAAGCGCGGCGCTGGTAATCTGGCTGTAACAGTAAAAGCAGAAGGGGCAACCCCTTCTGCTTTTTTTAACGCGCTTAGCCGTTGGAATACGCCACTGCGTCCCGCGTCCGGCGGTTCAGCAGCACTACGAACAGCGCCAGAGCGGCGATGATTGCCCCCGTCACCGGCACAAAAGCGTAGCCCAGCCCGCTGGAGACGACGGCGCCGCCGGCGGCCGCGCCCAGGGCGTTGCCGAGGTTAAATGCGCCGATATTGACCGACGAGGAGAGGCCGGGCGCTTCGCTGGCGACGCGCATCACGCGCATCTGCAGCGGCGGCACTACGCCGAAGGTGGCGATGCCCCAGATAACCATGCCCAGCGCCGCGCCGATCTCGCTGCGCGCCAGCAGCGGCATCAGCAGCATGACGGTCAGCAACAGCAGCAGAAAACCTGTCAGCGTATTACTTTCCGAACGGTCGGCGAATTTGCCGCCGAGGTAGTTGCCGATCGAGAAGCCCACGCCGGTCAGCATCAGCATCAGGGTGACGAACGTCGGCGTGGCGGCGGTCAGCGTGTGCAGCACCGGCGCAATGTAGGTGTAGAGAGTAAACATCGCCCCGGCGCCCAGCACGGTGGTCAGCAGGGCGCTCAGCACCTGCGGGCGCATCAGCACCGACAGTTCACGCTTCACGTCAGGGCGTTCGCCCGCTTCTCCCTTCGGTAATGAGAACCACAGGCCCAGCATGGCGATCACCCCCAGCCCCGCGGTGGCAAGAAACGACATGCGCCAGCCGATGGTGGCGCCGAGCCAGGTGGCTGCCGGCACGCCGCCGATATTGGCGATGGTCAGCCCCATAAACATGGTGGCGACGGCGCTGGCGCGTTTTTCTTTGGCAACCACGCTGGCGGCGACCACCGAGCCGAGGCCGAAGAACGCGCCGTGGTTCATGCTGGTGATGATGCGCGACAGCAGCAGCGTGGTGTAATCCGGCGCAATGCTCGACAGCACGTTACCCAGGGTAAAAATCGCCATCAGGAACATCAGCGCGTTTCTGCGCGCCCGGTGAGATAGCAGCAGGGTCATCAGCGGCGCGCCGATCATCACGCCGATGGCGTAGGCGCTGATCAGCATCCCCGCTTTGGGAATCGAGACGTCCACGCCTTCGGCAATCACCGGCAGCAACCCCATCGGCGAGAATTCGGTGGTGCCGATGCCGAACGCGCCCACCGCCAGCGCCAGCAGGGGATAATTAATTTTCATGTAACAACTCCGTTAGCCGCTGCCAAAGCGCGGAAAGAGGGGGAAAGGGGCGAAAGTATGACATCGGTCACAAAAAAGATAAGCTGGCGGCGGGCGAAAAGATTTTTGCTTATTTGCGCACAATAGAAGGAGAAAAGGGCATTTTCCGCAAGATGGACCGGCGGAGCACAGCGGCCCGGGCGAGCCGCTGTGTATGACCGTTACGCCGCGAAGCCGCCGTCGATGGTCAGGCTGGCGCCGGTGATATAGCCGGCTTCCGGGCCGGCCAGGTAGGCGACAAAGCTGGCGATCTCTTCATCCTTGCCGTAGCGGTTGATGGCCATCAACTGCTTCAGCTGTTCGGCGAACTCGCCGTCGTCCGGGTTCATATCCGTATCCACCGGGCCGGGCTGCACGTTATTGACGGTAATACCGCGTGGGCCGAGGTCGCGCGCCATACCTTTGGTCAGGCCGACCAGCGCGGATTTACTCATGGCATACGCCGCGCCGCCGCCAAACGGCATACGTTCGGCGTTGGTGCTGCCGATATGGATAATGCGGCCGCCGTCGTTCATATGGCGCGCCGCTTCCTGGCTGGCGATGAAGACGCTGCGCACGTTAACCGCCAGCGTGCGGTCCAGATCGTCCAGCGTCAGTTCTTCGATGCCGCCCATGGCAAACACCCCGGCGTTGTTCACCAGAATATCCAGCCGGCCAAAGTGCTGCACCGCCTGCTGCACCGCCTGGCGCAGCGCTTCGGCGTCGGCGCTGTCGGCCTTGATGGCCAGCGCCTTGCCGCCGGCGGCGGTAATGGTGTCCACCACGGCGTTGGCCTTATCGGCGGAGGAGACGTAGGTCAGCGCTACTGCCGCACCGTCGCGCGCCAGACGCAGCGCGATAGCGGCGCCGATGCCGCGTGAACCGCCCTGAATAAAGGCGACCTTGTTTTGCAGAGGAAATGTTGCCGTCATGCTGTTTCTCCTTAAAGGGGTGAACGTACACACTGTGGGCCAGTATCGGAGATGAGGCCGGCGGGGACAGTTCAGAAAGAGCTACGCGCGTAAATCTCTCCGTCGGGTCGGTTTCGCTGGTAGTGTCGTGCAGAGGGGGAGTCATGCAGGCCCGGAGGCCTGCATTTTTTTATCGGACGCTGATACCCGCAGGGTTAATCAACGGCGGCGGTGAGGTTAGCCACCGCCAGCTCTAACGCGGCGATATCATCGCTCGCCAGCCAGGGCTGGATGTTGACGATCTTTTCTTCCGGGAGATCGTAAATACGCAGCGCCAGCAGGCGCGCGATGGTCTCGGCAGAAAAACGCCGCTTGATCGGCCGGGCCGGGTTGCCGCCCACCACGGTGTAAGGCGCAACGTCGCCGGTTACCACGCTGCCGGCGGCGACGATCGCCCCTTCGCCAATGGTGACGCCGGGCATCAGCATGGCGCGCATGCCAATCCAGCAGCCATCGCCGAGCTGCGTATCGCCTCTGGACTGGTAAGACGCCTGGATGCTCGCCATAAACGGGTAGAGGCTCAGCCAGTCGGTGCGGTGGGTGTGGTTGCCCCCCATCAGAATCACCGCTTCTGCGGCAATACAGACAAAGTTGCCAATCAGCAGGCGGTCTATCTTGCCCAGCGGTTCCCATTGCTGGCTGTAGGCGTCGCCGTGCAGATAGCGCACCACATCGCGCTCAAAGCCGTTGTCCCAGCAGTCGCTGTAATAACTGTGGCTGCCTTTGACGATAATATTCGGGTTGGTCACCGTCTGGTGTAAAAGTTCGGTCTTTGACCAGTGTTTCTCTAACATGGGACTTCTCGATTAATACATTGAAAAGGCCACGGAACGTGTTGTCTGTGGCAGTGTTTCCGTTCACCAACACTGCCGGATCAAGCGATAAGCGCTCGTTTTAATCGCGGATTAATAACCATCTCTTCCTCCAAAACGGCGGGCATTGTAGCAGTAACCACACGATTTACCATGATAATCCGCCAGGCTGAAATAAAAAGGCCGCCGATGTTCATCGGCGGCCTTTTTTAGCCTCGGAAGCGGTCAGCCGCCGTTCAGGACGCGCTGGCTTCAGACTGGCGCTGCGCCTTGCGCCGCAGCCGCAGTTTTTTCACCAGATTATGGGCTTCCTTACTGCTGGCCACCGTCGGCGGGGAACCGCGCAGCGGCTTTTTGGCCGTTTCGCGCAGCGTCAGCACGGTAATAATGCCGATAACTCCGGCGCCCATCATATAGTAGGCCGGCATCATGATGTTGCCGGTGGTATCTACCAGCCAGGCGGTGATGAGCGGCGTGGTGCCGCCGAACAGCGAAACCGACAGGTTAAAGCCGATGGCCAGCGCGCTGTAGCGTACGTCGGTGACGAACAGCGCGGGCAGCGTGGCCGGCATGGTGCCGCTGAAGCAAGAGTGCAGCACGCCCAGGATGACCAGGCCGCCAAACACCGCCACCAGATTGCCGGAAGCCAGCAGCATAAAGGCCGGGATAGAGAGCAGAATCAGCCCGGCGGCGCCCAGCGCGATAACCGGACGACGGCCGATGCGATCGGTGGTGTAACCCCAGAACAGCGTCAGCGGCATCATGACGAACATGATCACCATCACCAGCAGCAGGCTGCTAAGCTGTCCCAGTCCCAGAATGCCGCTGAGGTAGCTTGGCATATAGGAGGTCAGCATATAGTTGGACACGTTAAACAGCAGCACCAGCCCCACGCATTTCAGGATCGAAGAACGGTACTTCTTCAGCATCTGCAGCAGGCTGAGGCGCGGCTTGCTGTGCTCCAGCGCCTCCTGCTGCGCCATATGCTGCTGAAAGGCCGGCGTCTCTTCCAGTTTCAGACGGAAGTAAAAGCCGATTAACCCCATAGGCGCGGCGATAAAGAACGGTATGCGCCAGCCCCAGTCCAGCATCACCTGTTCAGAGAGCGTGGAGGTAAGGATGGTCACCAGGCTGGCGCCGAGCAGATAGCCGCCGATGGTGCCGAACTCCAGGAAACTGCCCATAAAGCCGCGGCGTTTATCCGTCGAGTATTCGGCGATAAAGGTGGCGGCGCCGGAGTATTCACCGCCGGTGGAGAAGCCCTGCAGCAGGCGAGCCAACAGCAGCAGCACAGGGGCCAGAATGCCGATGGAGGCGTAGCTGGGGATAAGGCCGATGCAGCAGGTGCCGATAGCCATCATGATCATGGTGATGGCCAGGACTTTTTGCCGGCCAATCCGGTCGCCCATCCTGCCAAACACAATGCCGCCGATCGGGCGGATCAGGAAGGCGGCGGCGAAGGTGCCGAAGGAGGCGATCAACTGTGCCGCCGTACTGGCGTTGGGGAAAAATACTTTACCGATGACTAACGCCAGGTAGCTGTAAACGCCAAAATCAAACCATTCCATGGCATTGCCCAGCGCGGCTGCGCCGACGGCTCGTTTGAGCATATCACTATCAACAATAGTAATATCGTCAACGGTCAATTCCGGCGACTTATTGTTGAGAGGGAGGTGCTCATTCGGTGGTGTGGTTGAAGATATTCGGGAGGTCATATTTTCCTCAAAAGGGTTGCATGATATTTATCGTATTTGTTGTCCTGATGTAAAATAAGAACATAAAACTAACGTAACAACGTCAGGTTGGGGATTATTCGGGGGCGCTACTCTAATATACCCGTGCGGATAATTGCAAGTTTCGCCGGATATTCATTTTTACCGGGTGATAATTTCCGTTGTTATTACAGAATGTGTCGCGGGGTTTCATATTATCACCGTTTGTTGTGATAATGTGTAAATGAGCCATCGCCAATATCCATGCCTGTTTTCAGGTTTTTTATTGTATTTTTTATTGGCGTGTTTAATGTGGCATAAAATGGCTTTTTTAATATTGTTGTTGGTTTAATTAATTTTTCTCTGCATACACGGCTATTTATAATAATAGGGTGCGTCCCGCTCGGCACGGCTGAGGGGGCAGCGTCCGCCTGGAGAAAAAAGGGAACAATATTTATGTTTTATTGAGCGATTTGGGCAGGGAGTTTTATTATAATAGTCAATCAATCCGTCAGCTGTTGCAGAGCCTTATGCCGAATTCGCATAGCCCGTTAACCGATCCTCAGTTTGTTGCTGAATTACAGCAGCAGATGCTGCAATTTGCCCGACTGCAGCTGAATGATTTTCATCAGGCGGAGGATGTTGTGCAGGAAGCCTTTGAAGGGGCCATGAAAAATGCGGGTTCTTTTGCCGGCAGGGCGGCGTGGAAAAGTTGGGTGTTTGCGATTTTACGCCATAAAATTGCCGATATGCTGCGTATGCGTTACCGCCAGGCGGAGGTGACATCCGCGGGTGAGGAAGATCAGCAAAACTTTGAGGCGCTGTTTGACGCGCAGGGGCACTGGCCGGCTGGTGAACGGCCTCAGCGCTGGCATCAGCCGGACGAGTCCTGCGAACAGGCGCAGTTTTGGCAAATCTTTGAGCTTTGCCTGACGCAGGTGCCGGCCAAGAATGCTAGGGCTTTTATGATGCGCGAATTTATCGGCCTGGAGACGCAGGAGATCTGCCGCGAGATGGCGCTGTCGGTCACCAATCTTAACGTCGTGCTGTGGCGGGCGCGTATGCGCCTGCGGGAGTGTTTATCACAGCGTTGGTTTAGCCGTGAAGGAGGCGAACATGCTTAACTGCCACCGTGCGACCCGCCTGATGTCTCAGGCTCAGGATGCGCCGCTGCCGTTTGCGCAGCGTGCGGCGCTGCGCTTCCATCTGCTGTTTTGCTCCGGCTGCCGTAACTTTCAGACGCAGTTGGTCGATTTGCGCAGCATCACTTCGGCTTTCGCCCAGGGCAAAGATCGGTCGCCTAAACGTTAGAGCGCGGTACCCGGCGCCGGCACAGCAGGCTGTCGAGCGCCAGCTTGCCGCCGCCGTAGCTCATCAGATAAATTTGCGCGCTCATCCACATGCTGTGAACCGGCCAGGCATCCGGATAGACGAAGATCTGGATCACCAGCGTCATCACCCACAGCGCCAGCGCGGAAAAGCGTGTCGCCAGACCGAGCAGCAGCAGTAACGGAAAGAGATGCTCCGCCACGGCGGCCAGGCTTGCCGCTATGGCCGGCGGCAGCAGCGGCAGTTGGTATTCGGTGGCGAACAGCGCCAGCGCGCCGCTGCTCAGGTGCGGTATCCCCAACCGCAGCGGCTCTCCGCCCAGGATATCGATCGTCAGCCCTTCAACCTTACTCTGCCCCGACAGCCAGAACGTGGCGGCCAGCGCGATGCGCGCCAGCAGGCTGAGCAGGCTTTCCCGGACAACTTTCTGGCCCTTCGCCGCCAGCGTTTGCAGTAATGCCATGTTATTTCTCCTGCCGGCCGGATACGCAAAGGATCAGGCCGTAATGGTGTAGGCGTTGTAAGACCGGTTGGACGGCAAACGCGGTGTCCTCCGCGAGCGCTGCCGTCAGCGCCTGCGCCAGGGATTTCCGCGTCCGCAGCGCGTGGAGAAAGCGCAACTCCGCCGCGCCGATCGCGATCAGACGCACGTCATCCTGATGGCGAAACAGTAAAACCTGTTCGGCACGGCAGGGATCCAGCTCCGCCGGCGCCTGATCCTGCTGGTGCGCCGCCCACAGGCTGAACACGGCAAACGGCGAGCCAAACAGCCGCAGCGAAGGATGCAGACGCAGGACGCTGTCGGCGGATAGCGTGGGCTGCCCGGCGTTGTCCGGCATCGCATCAGCCGCGTGCAGAGACTCGATACACAGCAGTTCGAGCTGTGCCAGATCCGCCAGCCACGGCCAGTCAGCCAGCGGCGGGAAGCCGGCCAGCCAGGCGGGCAACGCCGTGCCATAGTCAGCCAGCACCGGCGAGGTCGGCGGGTGCCGGCGGATAAATTCGGCCGCCATGGCGCGGAAGAAGCCGTCGCCAACCTGCTGTACCAGCACCGGGCAGTTTTCCGCCAGTGCGCTAATCAGCGAGGCCATCACGTTGTTGCGGTAAACGGCAAAGCGCCGGGCCGGATCGCTGCCGTTCCAGGTGGTGAGCCCCTGGGGCACGGCGCCGTTGCCGTCAAGCAGCGCCTGATACAGTGCGCGTTGCATCTTTCACCTCCGCCGTCATCAACGCTTCCGCCTGACGCGCCTCATCCAGCAGCACCGCCAGCGGCGGCAGGTTGCTGTCCCATTCGATCAGCGTCGCGACGTTGCCGGTCGCCGCCAGCGCGGCACGATACAGCTGCCAGACCGGTGCGGCGACGCGGCCGTCGTGGGAATCAATCAGTAAACGGTCGCCGGCGGCGTCCTGGTTTTCCGCATGGCCCGCCAGGTGTATTTCCCCCACCTGGAGCAGCGGCAGCTCGTACAGCATGGTCAGCGGATCGCGGTGGTGGTTGACGCCGCTGACGTAGAGGTTGTTGACGTCCAGCAGCAGGCCGCAGCCGCTGCGTTTTACCATCTCGCTGATAAAGGCGGTTTCACTCAGGGTAGAGTCGGCGAACTCGACATAGGTGGCCGGGTTCTCCAGCAAGATCGGCCGCCGCAGCGCATTTTGCACCTGATCGATATGCGCGCAGACCCGTGTCAGCGTGGCCTCGGTATAAGGCAGCGGCAGCAGATCGTTGAGAAAAAAGCCGTTATGCGTCGACCAGGCCAGATGTTCGGAGAACATCTGCGGCTGATAGCGTTCTACCAGAGCGGCGACGCGTTGCAGGTGGCTGCGGTCGAGCGGCGCTTCTGCGCCGATAGACATCCCCACGCCGTGAATGGACAGCGGGTAGCTTTGACGGATGGCGCTCAGGGCCTGATGAAAAGGGCCGCCGGCCACCAGATAATTTTCCGCATGAATTTCAAAAAAACCGACGTCGGGCCGCTCCTGCAGGATCTGGCCGAAGTGCTCCGGCTTGAGACCGATGCCGGCCCGCGGCGGGAGACCGCCCATCATGTTATAGCCAGGCGCATCACGGGTGACGGCAGGCGGGGTATGAACTGACGTAGTCATCGCTGTTGCTCCTGGTGATGGGCGGTGAGGGCGGCTTACATCTCTTTAAACGCGTCCAATTGACCAAAGCCGGTCGATGACGTCGGCGATTTCATTTTTACGCAGCTGCCGGTGGGCACCAGCTTCCAGGCGTTACCCTGGTAATCGGTTTTGGCCGTGCCGGCGCAGGTGGTGCCGGCGCCCGCTTTACAGTCATTTTTGCCCTTCAGTGATACGCCGTAGCATTTCTCCATATTGCTTCCTTCAGTCGCCATGGCTGCGGTGCTTGCGGTGGTCAGCACGCTGCCTAACGCCAGCGCCAGCAGTGCGGTTGTAGTTGGCTTTTTCATTATTTCTTCCTCATGGTTGTAAAACGGATCGTTGTGTTGGCAGAAGCAGGATGGCTTCTGAGGAGTTAGTCGCAGCGGGCGCGGATTTCTTACAGAAAAAATTATTTTTTATTTAAAGTGGTTGAATAACAAAAAGTTGCGTTCTGTTTGACGCGGGGCGTGGGGCGTGGGGCGTGGGGCGTGGGGCGTGAAGAGGAGTGCGCCATGACATAAAAAAACCGCAGCCAGAGGCTGCGGTTACGGTTAGCGGGACAACCGGGCGCTCTTTGCCTGCGGTGAATTACCAGCAGACAAAGCCGCCGTCGACCAGCAGATCGACACCGGTGCAGAATGAGGCGGCGTCGCTGGCCAGGAAAATGGCCGGGCCGGCCATCTCTTCCACGCGCGCCATACGCTGCATCGGCGTCTGGCTTTCAAACGCCTGCGTCTGATGCACCATTTCCGGCCGGGTGTTCATCGGCGTGGCGGTATAGCCGGGGCTGATGCTGTTAACGCGGATATTTTTCGTCGTCCACTCCATGGCCAGGCTTTTGCTGAGGTGGATAACGCCGGCTTTGGCGCAGTTGTAGTGCGCCTGCTCCAGACCGCGGTTGACGATAACGCCGGACATCGAGGCGATATTGATGATGGAACCGCCGCCGCCGGCGGCCATCAGTTCCGCTTCGGCTTTACAAGCGTGCCAGACGCCGGTCAGGTTGATATCGATCACCCGCTGCCACTGCTCGGTTTCCATCTCCAGCGCCGGGTTGGCGTTGGCGATCCCGGCGGCGTTCACCGCCACGTCAAGGCGGCCATACTGTGACTTTACGCCGGCGATGGCGCTGCGCAGCGCATCGGGATCGCGTACGTCGCCGGTAAAGGCGACGGCGTGACCGCCGATGGCGTGAATATGCCGCACGGTCTCTGCCAGGCCGCCGTCTTCACGCAGGTCGAAACAGGCGACGTTAGCGCCGGCGCTGGCCAGGCCATAGGCGATAGTCTGGCCGATGCCGCTGCCGGCGCCGGTCACAAAGGCGGTGCGTCCCTGCAGGCTGAATAACTGTTGAGCGAAATCTTTGGTCACCATCGAATATTCTCCTAGCGTTTGGCGCTGTATGCGGACTGCGTTGTTGATAAGGTTTTCGGAACGGCAAAGCGTGCCTTTTCATCCCGGGCGACAAAACTGGTCAGGAAAATGCTGACGATATACAGCCCGGCGAAGACAAACAGCACCCCTTTGGCGCCGACGGTGGTGAACAGCAGCGCCACCAGCAGCGGGCCAACAAAGCTGGACAGCCCGGCGCCGAGGTTCAGCACCGACATCGCCGCGCCTTTTCTTTCCGGCTCCAGCGAAGGCACCAGCGCGGTGAGCGGGCAGAAGCCGGCAATCAGCGCGCCGTACAGACAGCCCATCAGCAGCATGGCCATATAGTTGCCGCTGAACCAGATAGGCGCATAGGCCATGAAAATCATGGTGCAGGCGCAGCCGAAGCCGCCGAAGATCTGTACGGTGCGGCCCCAGCCAATGCGGTCGCCCACCACGCCCCAGATCAGGTTAAAGGCGATGTTGACCGTAAAGGTCAGCGCCCAGACCTTTAACCACTGTTCGGTGGTAAAACCGTGCAGCGAGAGGTAAATCGGGAAAAAGACCGGCAACGCAAACTGGGAGGTGGTGTTGATCAGCCTGACCAGGCCGCCGACGCCGACGCGGGGGTTTTCCTTGATAATCGAGATGCCGCTGAGCAGGATCGCCAGCTGTTCACCGACCGTCGTGCGTTCCCGCACCGTGCCTTTTACGCACATCAGAACGATCGCCGTACCGGCCAGCGCCCAGACAATGGCGCTCCACAGTACGCCGACGTGGCCGAGTACCGGGATCATCAGCGAGGCGTAGAAATTGGCGACGATATACAGCCCGCCGGTAAACGCCAGATAGAACCAGCCGACGGCGGTCGCCAGGGTTTTGGCCGGGTTGCGGTAGGTCACCCAGACCAGGAATGAGTAGCAGAACAGCGGGTAGCCGAGGCCGCGGATACAGTAGGTCGGCACGATAATGGCGAAGTTCATGGTAGGCAGGGCCACCAGCAGGAACAGCACCTGGCCGACCAGCCAGAACATCGCGCCGATCAGCATGGTTTTACGCGGCCCCAGCGCTTCGGCCATCACGCCCGACAGCCACGCGCCGATCGCCACGGCAATGCCGTAGATGGCGATCAGCGTGGCGCTTTGCGGCATGCTCAGCCCGCGTTCGATCAGATAGGGGGAGATCCAGGCTTGTTCAACGCCGTCGCCGACGATAAACAGCAGCACGCCGATTAAACCCCAGACCAAATCCGTTCTGAGGCCGAGTATCGTCCGCGGCTCTGAGTGAGCGGGTGTCATAAAGTACTCCGTAGGCAGGTAAGATTTATAGGAATTTTTAAGGGTTATGACATGATGAGGCCGCCATCGACATTGATGGTTTGGCCGGTGATATAAGAGGCGTCTTCCGAGGCCAGAAACATCACCAGCCCGGCGACGTCTTTGGGCTTGCCTGCGCGTTTTAACGGAATGCCTTCCACCCACTCCTGCATTAATTCGCCTTTGCCGTATTTTTTCTCCGGCGTGCTCAAGATCTCGCCCCAGACGCGGTCGTTATAATCCCACATCTCCGTTTCGATAATGCCGGGACAAAACGCATTGACGGTAATATTGTGGGCGGCGAGTTCCAGCGCCAGACTTTGCGTAATGCCAATCACCCCCATTTTGCTGGCGGCGTAGTGCGGCGTATAAATAAACCCGACCCGTCCCTGTCCGGATGAGGTATTAATCAGGCAGCCTTTATTCTGCTTGACCATATATTTGGCCGCTTCCCGGCAGCACAGCCATACGCCGGTGGTGTTGACGTTAAGCACGTTGTCGAATTCTTTGCGCGTCATGGAATCGAAATGGTCGATGGTAATGATGCCGGCGTTCTGAATTGAGACGTCCACCGATCCGAAGGTGTCAAACGCCAGCTGGTAGAGCGCGGCAACCTGTTGTTCGTCGGTGACGTCGGCAACCAAGGGAACGATATTGCCGCGATAGCGCTGCGTTAACCGCTCGGCCGTGGCGAGGATATCTGCCGAATAGTCGGAGATCACCAGATTGGCGCCGGCGGCGGCAAAGCGCTCGGCAATACCTTCGCCAATGCCGCGTGCGGCGCCGGTGATTACGACGGTCTGGTTGCTGAATGAATAGCTCATAACGTGGTCCTTCTGCTTCAGGGAGATCAAGATGCGTAGAGGGTGCGCTCTACCGCGCTCTGCCACTCGCGCCAGCGTTTTTGCAGGCGGCCGTGGCGTGCCATATTGGGACGAAACTCGCCGTGTACCGGCAGGTAGCTTTTCAGTTCGTCATCGGTGATATGGGTAATGGCCTTGCGCGCCAGCAGGGCGGCGCCGATGGCCGAAAGTTCGGGGATATCGCTGCGCATAACCGGGCATCCCAGCAGATCGGCCTGATACTGCATCAGCCAGTCGTTTTTGCTGGGGCCGCCGTCCACCATGAGCGCCGTCAGCGTGAAGTCATTATGTTGGCGCATGGCGGCGACCACGTCGGCAATCTGGTAGGCGACCGATTCCAGCGCCGCGCGAATCAGGTGCGCGCGTTTAACGCCGCGGCTCAGCCCGCAAATGACGCCTCTGGCGTGCTCGTTCCACCACGGCGCGCCCAGGCCGGTGAGCGCCGGAACGAAATACACCCCGAGGGTGGAATCCACCGAAGCCGGCAGCGTATTCAGCTCATGGGCCAGCTCTGCGGCGGGCAACTCACTTAAGCCGGTGCTGTCGGCCATCCAGGCGACGGCGTCGCCGGTGTGGGGAATATTGCCCTCCAGTCCGTAGACCAGCCGCTGCCCGTCATGCCAGGCGAGGGTGGTGGCGAGCGACTGGATGTCGCATTGGGCGGACGTCACCGGCGCCATGACGGACGAGCCGGTGCCGTAGGTGGCTTTGACGCAGCCGGGCTGTCCCAGCGCGTGGCCGAATAACGCGGCGTGCGAATCGCCGATCATCGCCATGATCGGAATACCGTCGGGAATGTCCGCCAGTCCTTTGGTATGGCCGAACAGGCCGCTTGAGGGTTTGACCGCCGGCAGCGCGGCGGCGGGGATCTGGAAGATGGCCAGCATCTGTTCATCCCAGCCGCCGCTGTGCAGGTTCAGCAGCTGCGTGCGCGAGGCGTTGGAGTAATCGCAGTAAAAGGCTTCGCCCGCGGTCAGATGCCAGAGCAGCCAGCTGTCGATGGTGCCCAGGCAAATCTCGCCCTGCTCGGCGAGCGCAAAGCCGTTTGGCACCGACTCCAGCAGCCAGCGCATTTTAGAGCCGGAAAACAGCGGAGCAATGGGCAGGCCGGTTGCCGTTTTAATCGGCTGCGCCTGATGATCGCGCCGCAGGCTGTCGCAAAAATCCGCGGTGCGCGAGCATTGCCAGGAGAGCGCCGCGCCGAGCGGTTTGCCGTTACTGCGATACCAGCCGATGGCGGTTTCACGCTGATTGCTGATCGCCAGCGCGCAGACACGCTCCGCACCGACGTGCGCCACCGCCTGCGCCAGCACGTTCAGCGAGGCGTCCACCAGTAATTCCCCCGACTGTTCCACCCAGCCTTCACGCGGCGTCTGAATGGACAGCGCTTGTGAAAACTTGGCGATGACCTGGCCGCATTCGTCCAGCGCGACGGCTTTGGCATTGGTGGTGCCTTCATCAAGCGCGATGATGACATTCTTTGTTGCCGACATAGAGTTTCTCCAAATAACGCAGAATTCAGGCGACGACCGGCATGGCGGAAAGCGGATCGCGTTGGCGCGGTCTGCGCCGGCAGGGCAAGGCATACGTCTTTTTCCACCGGCTTGAATATATATTCATATGTGATTATTTATTTAGTGCACGATAACCAAGTTGCTGAGGCTCAGCCACCGGCAAAGTCTGCAAATGTGCTTGCTATCACATTTCTAACGCGGTGCAGTGTGACGGGAAAAACGCAGGAGGATGGTTTATCTTTTTGATAAAAAACTATTTTTTCGTGCCGCCTCCGAAGGTTTTGGGGCGGCGGCAAACACGGTAACCGACCGGACTGGGGAAAATCAGTCCGTGACCAGCATTCTGGAAGTGTGGTAATCGGTGATCAGCACATCGATATAACCGCCGTTCAGCGCGCCCTTGATGGCGGCGACTTTGTCGCGGCCACCGGCCAGTGCGACGACGTTCGGGCATTTTTTCACTTTGTCGAGCGCCATGCCGATCACCGGATCTTCATCGTCGCTCAGCACCGGGGCGCCGTGCCGGTCAAAATAGTGCAGGCAGATATCGCCGACGGCGCCGCGCTCGGCCAACCGTGCCAGCATCTCCTCCTGATAGTAGTTGCCGGAGGTTTTCAGCAGCTGGGACGGTTCCAGAATGCCGATACCGACGATGGCGACGTCGACATCATCGAAATGGGCGATCACTTCGGCGACGTCGCTGCTGGCCATCAGGCGCGCTTTTTCATCCATCGAGCCTTCAATGCTCTGCGCCGGCAGCAGCCAGGCTTTGCAGTTGAGCTGCTGCGCCAGGGTCTGCGTCAGGATGGTGGCCTGCACGTTGCCGTTGGGCCCCACGCCGCCCAGCAGTTGGATAACGCCGTTCGCCTTCAGGTTCTGGGTGTGCACCTCATCCACCATGGCGCGGATGGTGCTGCTCCAGGAGGAGACGCCCACCAGATCGTTAGGCCGCAGGCGGGTTTCCATATAGTGGGCGGCGGCCGAGCCGATGGCGCGTTTCAGCACCGCGTCGGAAGCCTCTTCTGCAACGTCGACCACGATGGCCTGCTTAATGCCGTAACGCTCTTCGATGCCTTTTTCGATATTCAGAAAAATATTGGAGGGCTGAACAACGCTGATTTTGACCAGTCCCTCTTTTTGGCAGCGGGTGATGGCGCGCGAAACGAAAGATTGGGAAAGGGATAATGATTGTGCGATCTCAGACTGCTTGCGACCCTCCAGGTAGTAAAGCGTGGCAATCTTAACCAAGAGCCGTTGTTCATCCTGCTTAGCCATGTTGTTCCTCAACTATCAATTAGGTGCAATCAGTATGTTTTAGCCCGTCATCATACGCGAAAAAGTATGGACTTTAAGTGTGATGGAACTCTAATTTTCGCCAATGGTGTCGTACCGCGCTGGACAAACTTGCAGCGATGATCATACTATCATGAATATAAAATCATGATTGAATATATATTCATGATGGCAGATATCCCGCTTTGTTAGTGAATGGGGGCCTGTAAACGCAACGGTTTGGCAGGTTACCCCTCTTTTTTAACCAGGTGGAATAAATATTCGTGAAGGAATAATAATTCGGAGGCGATTATGAACCCGTTCTCACTGTCAGTGCCGGAACTGGAAAGCAAAGCGCGTGCGGTACGACGCCATATCATCAACCTGAACGCCAACAGCCCTGCCGGCGGACATACCGGGGCCGATCTGTCGCAGGTTGAACTGCTGACCGCGCTGTATTTCCGCATTCTGAACTGTGCGCCTGACCGCCTGGACGATCGGGATCGCGATATCTATATCCAGTCGAAGGGACATGCCGTCGGCTGCTACTACTGCGTGCTGGCGGAGGCGGGCTACTTCCCGCAGCCCTGGCTGGCGACCTATCAGCATGCCAACTCGCACCTGCCGGGTCATCCGGTGAAACAGAAAACGCCGGGCATTGAACTGAACACCGGCGCGCTGGGGCACGGTTTCCCGGTGGCGGTGGGGCTGGCCATTGCCGCCAAGCGTGACAACAGCAAGCGCCGCATTTTCCTGATCACCGGCGACGGCGAACTGGCGGAAGGCAGCAACTGGGAGGCCGCGATGGCGGCGGCGCACTACAAGCTGGATAACCTGGTGGTGATTAACGATAAAAACGGGCTGCAGCTGGCCGGCGCCACCAAAGACATTATGAGCACCGATCCGCTGGATGAAAAATGGCGCGCTTTCGGGATGGAAGTCACCGAATGCCGGGGCAACGATATGGCCTCCGTGGTGGCAGCGCTGGAAAACCTGCCGCAGAACGGCAAGCCGCACGTGCTGATTGCGCACACCACCAAGGGCGCCGGCGTGTCATTTATTGCCGGCAAGCCGGAGTGGCATCACCGGGTGCCGAAAGGCGATGAGATTACGCAGGCCATGGCCGAGCTGAGCGATCGGGCAGAAGAGGAGGTATAACGTGAGTAATGCAGAACATTTGGCGAACGTAATGGTGACGGCGTTTATCGATGCGGTAGATAACGGCGTCGATCTGGTGCCGGTGGTGGCGGACTCCACCTCCACGGCGAAAATAGCGCCGTTTATGCAGCGCTTCCCCGATCGTCTGGTTAACGTCGGCATTGCCGAACAGACGCTGGTGGGGGCCGCGGCGGGGCTGGCGATGGCGGGAAAAATCGCCGTCACCTGTAACGCCGCGCCGTTCCTGGTCGCCCGGGCGAATGAGCAGGTGAAGGTCGACGTCTGCTACAACAATACCAACGTGAAGCTGTTCGGCCTTAATGCGGGCGCCAGCTATGGGCCGCTGGCGAGCACCCATCATGCCATCGACGATATCTCCGTGATGCGCGGCTTTGGCAATATCCAGATTTTCGCCCCTTCTTCACCGTTGGAATGCCGCCAGATCATTGACTATGCGCTGGAACACGTCGGGCCGGTCTATATCCGGATGGACGGCAAAGCTCTGCCGGAGCTGCATGATGAGACCTACCGTTTCCAGCCGGGCGCCGTCGACGTGTTGCGCACCGGGAGCGATGTGGCGCTGGTGGCGATGGGGTCTGCGGTGCATGAGGCGGTGGATGCGGCGGCCACCCTGGAGCAGCAGGGCGTCAGCGCGCAGGTGATCGGCGTACCGTCAATCCGTCCGCTGGACCGCGCTGCCCTGAGCGCCGCGCTGGGCGCAATCCGCACGGTGATTACGGTCGAGGAACACAATGTGAACGGCGGCGTCGGCAGCATTGTGGCGGAAGTGCTGGCGGAATATGGTCATGGCGCACGGCTGCAACGTCTCGGCATTGCCGATGGCGAGTACGCCATCGCCGCCGACCGTCAGGCAATGCGCGCGCACCATGGTCTGGATGCGGCCGGCATTGTTCGCCAGGCGCTGGCGTCGTTGCATCAATAACGGCCATTGCGCAGATTTGCCGGCAGGGGGAGGTCACGTATGCATCCGCGACAGAGGAAAATTGTGCAGATGGTGGGGGCGCATGGCCGCCTCAGCGTCGGCGCGCTGGCGCAGGCCGTCGGCGTTTCTCTGGTCACCATCCGTCATGATTTGCAGGCGCTGCATCAGCGGGGGGAACTGTTCCGGGTGCATGGCGGCGCTGTGGCCTTGCAGAGCCATGCGCTCCGGGCCGGATTACAGCGGCGCTATGCCGCCAAACAGGGGATTGCCGGGTATGCCGCCTCGCTGGTGCGCGACGGCGATACGCTGTATCTCGACGGTTGCAGCATCAGCCTGGCGCTGATCGACGCGTTGCACGCCAGGCGTGGCCTCACCATCGTGACGACGCATCCCGATATTGCCGAGCGGCTGAAGCAGAGCGAGCATCAGGCGATGATCGTGGGTGGCCTGCGGCAAACGCGTAATGATGCGAGGATCGGGGCGTTTACCTGCAGTTGCCTCAGCCAGCTGCGGTTTCAGCGCGCCTTTCTGGGCATCGGCGGCTGGCACTGGCAAAGCGGATTTACCGAGCCGGACCCGCAGAGCTGCGCGGTGAAAAACGTCGTTGCGGCGCACTCTGACGAGGTCGTGCTGCTGGCCGACTCGTCCAGGTTCGGCCGGACGCATCCGCACGCGCTGGCGCCCGCCGACGCCGCCGTTACCCGGGTCATTACCGACACCAGGCTGTCGCCCAAATATCGGCAATATTTCGCCCGGCGGGCGATACGCTTGAACGTCATTAATGTGCCGGAGGCCGTCTCAGGCGACTAGCACCCTGACGCCCAGCGTCTCGAACGCCTGTACCTGCGACGGCGTGATGCCGCTGTCGGTAATCAGGTAATCGATCTTCGACCACTCGCAGGGTAAGGCGAACATGGAAACCTTATCAATCTTGCTGGAGTCGGCCACCACGTAGACCTCGCTGGCGGCGTTAATCATCGCCAGTTTCAGTTTGATATCCGTTTCACTGGGAAAACTCAGCCCTGAGCGCGGCGAGATGCAGGCGGTGGCGAGAAACAGTTTTTCCGCCAGCACGTTTTCGAAGAAACCAGCCGCCTTGTCGCCGGAGGTCGACAGCGTGGGGAACTTAAAGCTGCCGCCGGTCAGCAGGATATTGATCTCCGGCTCACCGCCCAGCGTCAGCGCGATGTTGACCGCCGTGGTGATGACCGACAGCCGCTTGATATGGGCCATATATTTGGTGATCGCGGTGGTGGTGGTGCCGGAATCGAAAATCACGGTGTCGCCGTTTTCGATATACCGCGCCGCCAGGCGGCCGATCGCATCTTTTTGCTCTAGATGGATCTGGCGTTCCAGCATCATCGCCCCGGTGTTTTGTTTACCGGCCAGCAGCGTGGCGCCGCCGTGATAGCGCTGGACCAGCCCCCTTTGCTGCAGGGTGCGCAGGTCGGTGCGGATGGTTGCTTCGGTCAGGCCGAATGCCGCAGTGAGCGCTTTAACCGTGACCGTTCCGTCCTCCCGGACCATCTCAAGGATCTTCTCTCTGCGTAGCCGAACGTCAGCCAGCTGTTCACTTTTGCTTTTCAATCGAAAGTCACCTTTTCGTGATGAGGTTACCTGACGGCCTACAAACTACCTCAGATTTTAACCATATGGTGAGTCTAATGCGAGAAATACGCGTACGCATCATGCTTTCGTTCGAAAATAAAATATTGTTATCTATATGAAATAGCAGCGTAAATTTATTTATTAAATAGCGGTCTATAGATTCGAATTGATGCTATCCCACTGTAATTAAAGAATATGTTTTGTTTTTCTGGCTTTTGTTTGAAATATGATCAAGTACACAAACGGAACAATATCGATCGCTTATATTTTTATTCGAAAATCAATGTGTATGAAAACGATAGTGCAGGGCAGAAAGATACGGCTGAAGCGGTTTGATTTCTCCGGGGAAAACGAGGTGATGAATCAACAGCGAGTGGTAAGGCCGGTGGGCAATAACCGACGGGATCGCGGGGGAGGTTGTGACGAACCGCTGATGCCAATCACATAATAATGAGAGAGAGCCTGATGATGAAGAAGAAACTGTTGTTATTAAGCATCGCTTCCGCCTGTGTCTTTTCCGGCGCCGCGCTGGCCGCAGAAAAAGGCACCATCATGATTCTGGTCAATTCACTGGATAACCCGTACTACGCCGCCGAGGCTAAAGGCGCCAATGAGAAAGCCAAAGCGCTGGGCTACAAGACCTCCGTGCTGTCGCACGGCGAAGACGTCAAAAAGCAGAATGAGCTGATCGATACCGCGATCGGTAAAAAGGTGCAGGGCATCATCCTGGATAACGCCGACTCGACCGCCAGCGTGGCGGCAATCAAAAAAGCCAAAGATGCCGGCATTCCGGTGGTGCTGATTAACCGGGAGATACCGGTTGACGATATCGCACTGGAGCAGATTACCCATAACAACTTCCAGGCCGGCTCCGAAGTGGCCAATGTGTTTGTCGAGGCGATGGGCGAAAAGGGCAAATATGCTGAGCTGACCTGCAACCTGGCGGATAACAACTGCGTGACCCGTTCCAAATCCTTCCACCAGGTGATCGATCAGTATCCGGATATGCAGAGCGTGGCGCGTCAGGACGCCAAAGGCACTCTGATTGACGGCAAGCGGGTGATGGACAGCATTTTGCAGGCCCATCCCGACGTGAAAGGCGTTATCTGCGGCAACGGCCCGGTGGCGCTGGGCGTCGTTGCGGCACTGCGCGCCGCCGGTCGCGACGACGTGGTGGTGGTCGGCATCGACGGCAGCAATGACGAACGTGACGCCATCAAGGCCGGCGCGCTGAAGGCGACGGTGATGCTGCAGGCGCAGGCCATCGCGGCGCAAGGGGTCACCGATCTCGACAACTATATCCAGCATGGCAAACCGCCGGCGAAGCAGCGGGTGATGTTCCGCGGCATTCTGATTACGCCGGAAAACGCGCAGCAGGTGCAGGACTTCAACTTCAAATCTTAATGTGTTGCTGTCGCGCCCGTTGCGGCGGGCGCAGAGGAGAATGTGATGTTCACACGACTCGGGCCGGTAGTGCTGATTTTTCTGCTGGGCGGTTGCCGTATTGTTTCGCAGCAGGAACTGGCGGATTTAAAAAATCCGCCTAACCCGAAAATGGCGAATATTCCGCAAACGTGGCAACAGAAGCTGGTGCCGCAAATTGTTAAGGACGCCAAAGCGGATAACGCCTTGCTTGCCGAACTGGCGGCGGCGAAAGATTTTGATGAGGCCTGCCAGCGCTATGGCTACCGCAGCCAGGCGGAGAACCCCTGCCTGTTCAGCGTCAGGCTGAGCGGCACCATCACCGACGTTAACAGCACGTCGCGCAGCGGCAAAATGACGCTGAAAACCGCCGCCGGCGATGAGGTCCGGGTACAGACCGGGCCGATTATCCGCGGAACTGACCTGCGTGACGCCTATAAGGGCGCAGGCTATCAGGATTTTAACGATCAGGTGCTGTTCGGCGATTACGGCCGGGCGATCAACCAGCAGGCGGCCGACATGATGCGCGATTTCAAACCGCAGGTCGGGGATAACGTCGAGGTGGTCGGCGTATTCAGCAGTTGGGATCTGCCGGGCAAGATCGCCGAGGTGACCCCGGCCGCGATTACGCGTCGCTAAGGAGGGAAGATGAGCGAGCAATTGGCGCACTCCGCCGCGGCGGATGTGATTATCGAGACCCGCGACGTCTCCCGTTTGTACCCCGGGGTAACGGCGCTCGATCGGGTTAACTACCGGGTCTACCGCAACAGGGTCAATGTGTTGATCGGGGAAAACGGCGCCGGTAAATCAACCATGATGAAACTGCTGGCAGGCGTGGAATCGCCCTCTTCCGGCGAAATTCTGCTGAACGGGGAAACGGTGGCCCTGTCGTCGACGCATCAGGCGGAGCGACACGGCATCAGCATTATTTTCCAGGAGCTGAATCTGTTTCCCAATATGAATGTGATGGACAACATCTTTATCGGCAATGAGTTTTTCCAGCGGGGCGTGATTAATGAGAAGTACCAGTATGCGCTGGCCAAATCGCTGCTGGAGCGCCTTGAGCTGGACGTTGACCCTTATGCGCCGCTGGGTGAGCTGGGCATCGGCCATCAGCAATTAGTCGAGATTGCGCGGGCGCTGTCCAAAGATACCCAGGTGCTGCTGATGGATGAGCCGACCAGCGCCCTGAGCCAGTCGGAAGTCAAAGTGCTGTTCAAGGTGATCGAGCAGCTCAAGCGGCGCGGCGTCACCATAATCTATATCTCTCACCGGCTGGAAGAGCTGATGGAGATTGGCGATCACATCACCATTTTCCGCGACGGGCGCTTTATCAGCGAGCGTGAAGTCAGCGACGCCAGCGTGCCCTGGATCATTGAACAGATGGTGGGCGATAAGAAAAAACATTTTGACTACTCGCCCGCGCCTCAGCAAGAAACGGTGCTGCAGGTTGACGGTTTGACCGCGCTGCACCCGAACGGCGGCTATCGGCTGAATGATGTGACGTTTGCACTGCGTAAAGGCGAGGTGATCGGCATTTACGGCCTGCTGGGCGCCGGCAGAACGGAGCTGTTCAAGGGGCTGATCGGCATGCTGCCCTGTCAGCAGGGACGCGTGGCGCTCCACGGCGAAGATATCAGCCGGCTTAACTTCCAGGCGCGGTTAAAGAAGGGGATCGCGCTGGTGCCGGAAGACCGGCAGGGGGAAGGGGTGGTGCAGCTGATGTCGATCAAAACCAATATGACGCTGTCCGATCTCAGTCTGAAGGGATTCCGGCGCGCCCTGCGGCCGCTGAGCCCGTCGCAGGAGCAGCATAACGTCGACGATATGGTGCGGCAGCTGGCGATCAAGGTGAGCGACAGCGAGCTGCCGATCACCTCGCTCAGCGGCGGCAATCAGCAAAAAGTGGTGCTGGGAAAAGCCTTGATGACCGGCCCCGAGGTGGTGCTGTTGGACGAGCCGACGCGCGGTATCGACGTCGGGGCGAAAACCGATGTGTATCACCTGATCGGCAAACTGGCGCACGAAGGGCTGGCGGTCATGTTCTCCTCGTCGGAGCTGGATGAGGTGATGGCCCTGGCTGACCGTATCCTGGTGATGGCCGACGGACGTATTACCGCCGATCTGCCGCGCGCCGCCGTAACGCGGGAAAAATTAATCAGCGCTTCAACGCCGCATGACTGACGTCCGTCGGAGAGAAACTATGAGCCGTAAATATCTGATCTATATGTATCTGCTGAAGGCGCGCACCTTTATTGCGCTGCTGATCGTCATCGGCTTTTTCAGCGTGATGGTGCCGAACTTCCTGACCCCCTCCAACCTGCTGATCATGACGCAGCACGTGGCGATCACCGGCCTGCTGGCGATCGGCATGACGCTGGTGATTCTGACCGGCGGCATTGACCTGTCCGTCGGCGCCGTGGCGGGCATTTGCGGCATGGTGGCCGGCGCGCTGCTGACCAGCGGCGTACCGCTGTGGGGCGGCAATGTTCTGTTTTTAAACGTGCCGGAGGTGATTTTGACGGTTGCCGTATTCGGCTGCCTGCTTGGCCTGGTAAACGGCACGGTCATTACCCGTCTGGGCGTCGCGCCGTTTATCTGTACGCTGGGCATGATGTATGTGGCGCGCGGTGCGGCCCTGCTGTTTAACGACGGCGGTACTTACGCCAATCTGGTGGGGATGGCGCCACTGGGCAATACCGGTTTTGCCACGCTGGGGTCCGGCACCTTCCTGGGGGTGTATATCCCGATCTGGCTGATGCTGGCCTTTTTGCTGTTTGGCCTGTACCTGACGCGTAAAACTCCGCTCGGCCGCTATATTTATGCCGCAGGCGGCAATGAGTCCGCCGCCCGGTTGGCGGGGGTGCCGATCGTGAAGGTTAAGGTGTTTGTGTATGCCTTTTCCGGGCTGTGTGCGGCGCTGGTGGGGTTGATTATCGCGTCGCAACTGCAAACCGCCCACCCGATGACCGGCAATATGTTTGAAATGGACGCCATCGGCGCCACGGTGCTTGGCGGCACCGCGCTGGCGGGAGGGCGCGGTCGCGTATCGGGGTCGATCATCGGCGCTTTCGTGATCGTTTTCCTGGCGGATGGCATGGTGATGATGGGGGTGAGCGATTTTTGGCAGATGGTGATCAAGGGGCTGGTGATCGTCACGGCGGTGGTTATCGACCAGTTCCAGCAGAAGCTGCAAAGCAAAGTCGTGATGCTGCGCCGTCATGAACATAAACAGGCCATACCGCAGGCGGAAGGATCGCTATTGCGCTGAGCCGGAAGACAGCGCGGCGTTGCGGTCAGGGAGGCTGCAACGCCGTTTTTTTCGTCTGTCGATTGTCTCGCCGGTTATGGGCGCGTTTGAATACGATTCCGAGCCGCCGTTCCGCTCCGGCCATCCGCGCCGGTTTTCTCGTCCTGGCCGTTTGATTATCGATGGGAGATGGCGAATATCCCGGCGCTGCAGACTGGGTTTTTGGTAAGGATTTCTTAAGCATAGAATTGCGGGCACTATAGTTTCCGGCTATTCTGCTTAATTATTGATAGCTGTCGGACTCATTGAAATATTATGTTTGGTGCGGAAAAAAGCAGTTTATTGCGTGCAAATCTGGAGCATTTGCTCCGTAGTAAAGGCGAAACACAGGTTTCTGTCAGTGAAAGCACCGGGCTTAATCGCACAACAATCTTTAAGATATTGGACGGCCGCGTTGCCAGCGTGCAGAAACAGACGCTGCGTAAAATATCTGATTTTTTCGGCGTCACCATGTATGAGCTGCAGCATGTAGATATTGCGACAGCGGAAAAAATCGATGCCAGTATTTCCGTTCATGGCAATATGAATGCGGCGGCGCTGCCCATAATTCCCCTGACCTCACTGATTGAGCAGATAAACGCCGGGCGTTCCGTCGGGGAGCTGACGCTGTCCTGGCCACTGACCTACTACTATGGCCATGGGCCGAACCTGATTGCCGTGGCAATGGATAAAAACCCGCCGGTGCGCTACCGGTGCGGGGATATGCTTATTATTCGTAAAGGCATCTATAAAAGCACCAATCTAAAGCTGCTGTTTAAGAGTAATGCGGGATTCTTTACTGATGCACTGGCCTGCGTGGACGAGGTCGATGCAGGGGTTATCGTATTAGGAGATATTCTTGAAGAACGTTATGGAAACTGAAGCAGAATATAAACTTATGGGGTTTGAACCCAATACTCATATGGCAAGAATCCTTATACGTTCTTCAGGGAAGGTATTGAACATTCATGCTAACGATCTGGAAAGAAGTGAAATATCGCAAAGCTTATCTGCGCATGAAATCAAGGCCTTATACCGCCATATTTATATGGATGGGCTAGCGCCCAAAACTGAGTATCAGTTGCAGGACCGGAACGATCGCTCCTGGAGCACCTATGCCGTTTTTGTCCTGGCGCTGGCGATATTTTATCAGTTCAGTAATCTGGCGGCGATTAAGCCCGTTTATATTAGCTATTTCGATATTGTGGTGACGCCGGGCACCTTTATTTACCCCTTCACCTTTCTGGTCATTGACCTACTCAATGAGTTTTATGGCTTCCGCCTGGCCAAGAGGGCCATACTGTACTCGGTCGCAGCAAACGTGGTTATCACACTGTTGCTATACCTATCGACAAAACTTCCGGTTATCCCCGGCTGGGGGCTTAATGAGGCGTATAATAACTTTATGATGCAACTCTATGTCGTACTGTTTGCCTCGACCATGGCCTTTATAACCTCTGAGCTATCTAACTCATGGATACTCTGCAAGGTGAAGGCGATGACGCATTCTCGTCACCTTTATCTGCGCATCTTTTTGAGTACCTTTGCGGCGTCCATTATCGACAGCTTTGTTTTCTGCCTGCTGGCCTTTTATGGCAAGATGGAGACCAGCGTTATCGTGAAAATGGCGATAATACAGATGATGATCAAGTCGGTTTACGCGGTGTTAAACGTATTCCCGGCCTATTATGCGCGTTTCCTCTACAGAAAATATATTCTCCATACTGAGTGAGCAGCTGCTTACACCTTGGTATGCCGGCTGTGTTTTAAAGCCGTAAGAACCGGAAATGTACTGGCCAGTATGTTTCCGGTTTTTTTGTGCGCTGCTGCATCCCCCCTGTCTTGATTCAAACCAGACCTGCTTACGCATTACCGAAAACCGAGGAGGGGGCCGGCCTGTTCAACTGACCTGTGCGGAATAGCGGGTGAACCCAATATTAAGAAAAGCGCGTGTGTAGCGTCAGCGTCCATGCGCAGTCTCGGCCGTAACCGCCAATGACACGCAGTGCCGTATGATAGAAGCATGAAAAATTCATAAGATAATTTGCATTATATGGTGGCTGGTGGGTTGTTCTATACCACTTTCCTGATTTCGACTTTTTCACATCATTTTGATAAATAACCATAATTTAAAAAGTCATTTATTAGTCACCATTTTTGTATTCATGTGTTGACTTTTCAGGGTAAGAAAAACTACATTGTTATGCAAGATGAAGGTATCAGGGGCTGTCGCTGGATAGCCATAGCACGTAATACCAGGGGAACCACTGATAAAAGGGCGCAGGACATATTACAGCCCTGTTATTCCAATAAAGTAATCTTGAATCATCCATTGGCGTGGGCGTCTGCTCACGCGCTTTTCTTTTCCCGAGCTGACTGCGGGTAACGCCTTGTGTCGGGCAGTTTGCTTCAGCGCTGCAGATACGCCGTTCTGGTTTGCCGGGCCGCGTTTAAGCGACCCGGCAATAAGCGGTATCAGATCTCTTCTACCTTAATGTCGGTGATGCTGAAATCGTTGCCGTCGCCGCTCGCCTTATGGCTGAATATTTCCAGCAGATTTTCGCCCTGTGCGGCGGTGAATTCCCCTGTGAGGGTTAACCACTCGCCTTTGTTTTTTAATGTTGTCAACGGCGTAATGTCACTGCCTGCAACACGCAGCGACAGTTCCGGGATCACTTTATAGTCGTTATCCCGGCGCGCCCGAATGCTGAAACGATAGCGCTTTCCTGGCTGCAGCTCGGTGTATTTTTTATACAGCAATACGCCGTTATGTGTTCTGCCTTTGACATTGGTGGTCGGGAAACGTATCAGGCTTTTTCCATCTTCGGTGTAAAACTCATGCTCAGGCGTTGCGGGGCCAAATTGCCAGTTATTTAACTGATTCCCTGTGAAGTCCGTTGATTCTGAGAACGGCGGGGGGACGGGGGTTGGCTCCGGGGCTGGCGGGGACGGCGGCGTTTCAACCGGTGCGGCGTGTTCATGGCACTTGCATCCGGATTTCTCCGCATTGCCTGCATTACCCGGTCCGCAGGCTTCAACCAAACCTTTCAGCACGTCCGCCAATGTATTTACCGCTTTTACAATTTCCGGCAGTTGCTCGCACAGGTTGCTGCCGTTGCCTGTCGGTTTATCGCCTTCTGACGGCGCCTTGCCTTCCAGCTTATCGGCTTCGTCTTTTTTATCCTCAATGCTCTCTTGCTGCGGGATTTTACTGGCGCAGATGGTATCTTTCAGCACCTGGGTAAAATCGGCGATGCCTTTGGTATAGATATAGTGCTCACCGCCGGTGCGCAACGCCAGGCGTTTGTATTCCTTGATATTGGCTTCTTCATCTTCCGGCGTCGGATATGGCGTGGTGGCGTGTGGGGTGCCCAGGTAAGTATGTACTTTGGCGCCGTTGTTCCGCGCGGTAGCGATGGCATCATTGCAGGCTTTGATACGCGCTGCATCCAGAATCATTTCTCCGCCTTCCAGGCTCTCATCGCCTAATACGAACACGTTCTTTTCTGCGCCGGCGCGCCAGTCAAAATGGGTGCTGATATCTTCAACCGCGCGAGCCACATCTTCCTGCGCACCGGCATTCGCTACGCTGTCCCGCTTGCGTCCTTTTAACGTATTGCCGTCTGCTCCGGCGGTTGTCGTGAGGTAGTTATGCACCGTTTTTTCAAACTTGGTGCCGGTGAATGTGCCTTCAATCCCCAAAAATTCGACCCGTAAATCAGAAGGGCAAGATTTGCGGGCTTCCTCTACGGCCTTGTCCAGCACCGCGCTCAGCGCCTTTGCCTCATCGGCCATTGAACCGCTGGTATCAATGACGATCACCAGATCGACTTTCTTACCGCTTTGCACCTGTGTATTCATCGACTGTTTCCTTTTATCCTGTTTGTTTATCATTGCTTGTTATTTTGTGTTCAAAGCATAGGCGTAGTGTGAAAGCCTCGCACTGTTATGAATAAAAAATAGTGTCGCGTCGGCGGAGTATGTCGTTTTGACGTTGACTCCGCAGGTCACCGGCGGGGTGGGTGGGTGACCGTACTATTCTTGCTGGTGGCCACCGCTATCGGCGGTCTTTTGCATGACGGCCGGCCAATCGCTCTTTCTCTACGGCGCGATAAGGCGCTATTATTTTTATCCCGGTTATTTCTCGTCATAAGGATTGCTTGCCGCTATGCCCGTGAATGTTGATCTTAACGGTCTGTATGCGTTTCGCGCGCTGGTCGAATACGGCAGCTTTCGTAGCGCCGCCGAGTCTATCTGCCTGTCCCAGTCGGCCCTGAGCCGCAGAATAGAAAAGCTGGAAGCGGCATTGGGCGCCCGGCTGTTCGAGCGCACCACCCGTCGCGTCACTCTGACGCTGTACGGGCAGACGTTTGCCGAGCGTTCCGACCAGCTGCTGGCGAATTTTGAAGAAGTGATGGCTGACGTCAGTAAAGTCAGTCAGGAGCGGACGGGGCTGGTGACGGTGGCGACGGTGCCCTCGGCGGCGTATTACTTTATGCCTGACGTGATCCGCCTGTTTCAGGCGCGATACCCGCGCGTGCGCGTAAAGCTTATCGACAGCAGCGTCGGCAACGTTATCGAAGCAGTGATGAACGGCCAGGCCGACTTCGGCATCTGTTTCTCCGGCAACCCGCTGCCGAATACGGAGTTTTTACCGCTGGTGGAAGATGCCTATGTGGCCGCCTGCCGGCGCGACAGCCTGTTGGCCACAAGGGATAGCCTCACCTGGCGCGAGTTTTATCAGCAGGAGTATGTGGGATTGGATAAAGTTTCCGGCAACCGCAACCTGCTCGATCAGGCGTTGGGGGATATAATTCCCGCGCGCCCCAGCCTGTGCGAAACCCGGCATGTGACCACCCTGCTGGGAATGGTTGAGGCGGGCATCGGCATTGCCGCCGTGCCCGCCATGTCGATGCCTCCAGCAGAGCACTCCGTGCTGATGCAGCTGCCGCTGACCGAACCGGCGGTAACGCGCACGGTCGGGCTGCTCAAACGCAGCGGACGCATACAGTCCTATGTGGCTGCGGAACTGGAACAACTGATCACTGAACGGTATCTCGCAGCTGAACGGTCTGCACGGCCGGAACAGATTTAAGCCCGGTCGCGGCAATGGTCTGCTGCGCCGTTGGTGAAGAGAGGAAATCCAGCAGCGCTTTCCCTTCCTGCCGATGCTCTGCGTGCGCCGTCACCGCGCCGGCAAAGCGGGTGATGTACTGCACGCTGTCCGGCAGTTCGCCGATAAAGGTCACGCCGGGCACCGGCAGCAGCTCGCTGACCTGCTGAAAACCGAGCGCGTATTTACCGCCTGCCACTTCGCCCGCCACCGGGACGCGCTCCACCTTATGCGCCTTATCCTTCATCTGTACTTCAATCCCCAGCGTTTTAAACAGCTGGCTGCTGACGTAACGACCGCTGGCGCTGTCGGAATAGGCCACGGAGCCGGCCTGCAACAGCGTGGCGCGCAGCGCGTCGCGGCTGCTGATATCGGGCTTCGGCTGTCCCTGTTTAACCACCACGCCAATCGGTGAATCGGCCAGCTCCACACGTGAACCCGGCTGCAGTCGGCTCTCTTTTTCCAGGTTTTTCAGCGCGTCGCCCACCATGATCACCACGTCGGTTTTTTCACCGCGCGCCAGGCGGTTAGGGATCGCCTGGGCGGATTTTCCCATCGACGGCCCGGATACCAGAATAATGTGGTTGCCGCTTTGGGTTTCATACTGCGGCGCCAGTTTTTCCAGCGCGGCCTTAAAACCGCCTGAAATCATCACGGTGACGTCTTTGGCCAGCGCGCCGCCGCTGGCGGAGGAAAGCACCAGCGCGGCGATCAGGGAAGGATAAATTTTATGCATGATGTCATTCCTGGCTGCGGGATTAATGTGAGGTTTGCAGGGTCAAGGTGCGACGGCGGTACAGATACAGCGTCGCCAGCAGGGCGCACACGGCGGCAAAGCTCATCCAGTAGCCCGGCGAGGCCTTATCCCCGGTGAATTCGATCAGCGCGGTGGATATCACCGGCGTAAAGCCGCCGAATACCGCCGTCGCCAGGCTGTAAGCCAGTGAGAAACCGGCAACCCGCACTTCCGTCGGCATAATTTCCGTCAGCGCCGGGATCATGGCGCCGTTGTACAGGCCGTAAATAAAGGACAGCCACAGCAGTACGCTCAGCATCATCGAGAAGGTGGGGGTGGCGGCCAACAGCGCCAGCGCCGGATAGGCGGTAGCCAGCGCCAGCAGCGTCATTGCCACCAGAACCGGCTTACGGCCGAAGCGGTCCGACAGGGCGCCGCCCACCGGCAGCCAGATGAAGTTTGAAATGGCGACCAGCAGCGTCACCAGCAGGCTGTCGGAGGCGCTCAGCATCAGCACTTTTTTGCCGAAGGTCGGCGCATAGACGGTAATCAGGTAAAAGGCGGTGGTGGTCATTGCCACCATCAGCATACCGGCGATAACCACCTGCCAGTTGGCGAGCAGCGTGCGGAAAACCTGCCGCATCGCCAGGTGGTTGCGGCGGGCGCTGAATTCCTCGGTTTCTTCCAGTTTGCGGCGTAAAACAAAGATAAAGGGCACGATGGCGCAGCCTAGCAGGAACGGTATGCGCCAGCCCCATTCACGGATCGCGCTCTCTTCCAGCGCCGCATTCAGGGCAAAGCCGATCGCCGCCGCCACCATGATGGCGACCTGTTGGCTGCCGGACTGCCAACTGGTGTAAAACCCCTTGCGGCCCGGCGTGGCGATTTCCGCCAGATACACCGAAACGCCGCCCAGCTCTGCGCCGGCGGAGAAGCCCTGCAGCAGACGCCCGAATAGCACCAGCAGCGGCGCCCACAGCCCGATGCTCTGATAAGACGGGATCAGCACAATCAGGAAGGTGCCGGCGGCCATGATCGACAGCGTGACGATCAGCCCCTTACGGCGGCCGACTTTATCGATGTAGGCGCCCAGCACCACCGCGCCGATGGGGCGCATCAGAAAGCCGGCGCCGAAGACGGCGAAGGTCATCATCAGCGAAGCAAATTCACTGCTGGCCGGGAAAAAGGTATGGGCGATATAGGTGGCATAAAACCCGAACAGGAAGAAATCAAACTGCTCAAGAAAGTTGCCTGAGGTTACGCGCAGTATCGCGCCGGCGCGTCCCCGGGCTGTCATGGGTGAGGTCGATGAGTGCATGGTTGTCTCCAGTTTGTCAGTGGCGCTTTTGGCTGCGCCTGCTCTGGAGACTGCAGGAACGGGGGAGAGTAAATAAGTGCAATTTACACATGGATTGATGTGTCCGGCACATCAATCGGCGGCAGCCGTAGGAAATCGATTATGTTAACAATGGGTTAATAATGGCTGACGGGTATGTCTGTTAGTAAGCAGGGTAACTGTTAGGTTGCTATTTTGTGACGGGGTTCATAGGCGGGGTGAGCGGGGGGCGACATGGGTATTACAGCATATCGGACCTGATCCTGGTCGGCGACCCCCTGCAAGATAAATCCTGCTGGTCAATGAGTTACACTTGATGTTGGCGGGTGCGGCATGTTCTGAAGCCAGCTCTCTTACGTTTCGGCCAACGTTTCCGGCTCCAGCAAAAGCGCCATAAACTCCCGGGCGATCTCGGTAAGCGGTTCACTGCGCCGGGTCAGTACGCCATATTCCTGCGGTGCCAGCCGCAGATCGGTGTTCAGCACGCTCAGCAGTCCCCCGTGCAGATGAGCGGCGGCCATGGCTTCCGGCAGCATGCCGATCATCGGGCCGCCCTGTAGTACCTGAAGGAAGGTCTGCATCGAGATGGTTTCAACGGTATTGTGCGGCGTGGCAACGCCGGCCGCCGCAAAGGCCTCCTCCATCTGGCGACGAATCGGCGTCCCCTGAGGATAGAGGATCCACGGCCACGCCAGGAGTTCTCCCAGGCTGTAGCGCCGATCCTGCCCGGCCAGCGGATGGCGGCGATTCACCACCAGGCAGAACGGTTCCGGCCCCATCGGGCGGAAGTCGAACAGCTGTTGCTGTTGAGGCTCGGTAAAACGACCAATAGCCAGGTCCAGGGTGCGTGCCTTTAGCATTTCCATCAGATGATCGCTGGTCTGTTCCACCACTTCAATCGCCAGCAGCGGCCAGCGCTTTTTGATACTGATGATGGCCTGGGGCAGCGCCACCGCCGTGGCGGCGAAGATCCCTCCCACCCGCAGGTGTCCGTGGCCACCGGCCCGCAGACTGTCGATGCGCGCCACAAATCCCCGTGCATCGTTGAGCGCAATCTGCGCGTAGCGCACCACCTCGCCGCCCAGCGCCGTGGGCGGCATACTGCGCGGCAGGCGCTCAAACAGCGGGAAACCGAACTGGTTCTCGATCTCCCTGAGCATTTTACTGAGCGCGGGCTGGCTCAGGCTCATCTGTTCGGCCGCCAGATGCATATTCCCGGTACGACCAAGAGTATCTATCAACAACAGATGGCGGAACTTTAGCCAGTGACAGAAGCTGGTAAACGACATATCAGACATAGTGCGCCCTTGAATAACCGATAACCCCTGGTTATCGATGACTGAATGAATGCCATTGGAGTTTATCTCTCCCGCCGCATAACGTAACGGCAACAACAATGAGGAGAAACTCCCATGACCATCGCTCTGAATCCTGCAAACACCCTGCCCGAAGACGGAACCCGCGGCTGCCTGATCGGCCGCGCCTGGGTTCCCGGCCCCTGTCCCGGTCCTTCGCCGGTAGTTATTCGCGGCGACGACGTCTTCGATATTTCGCAACAGGCTGCCACCGTCGCCGGACTTCTGGAACTGGAAAACCCCGGGGATGTGATACGCCAGACAAAGGGACGCCATATCGGCTCACTTTGTGAGCTGCTGGCCAACGGCGGCGATGCGCCGGACCCTGCACGCCCGTACCTGCTATCCCCCATCGACCTGCAGGTGATTAAGGCCGCCGGGGTCACCTTCGTCGACAGCATGCTGGAGCGGGTGATCGAGGAGCAGGCCGCCGGCGACGGTGAACTGGCCAGCGGCCTGCGGGCCCGTATCTACGATCTCACAGGCCCGGATCTGCGGGCGGTCAAACCCGGCTCCGAACGGGCCGCCGCCCTGAAGCAGTTGCTGATTGAACGCGGCCTGTGGTCCCAGTATCTGGAAGTCGGCATTGGCCCCGACGCCGAGATCTTTACCAAGGCGCCGGTGCTGGCCAGCGTCGGCAGCGGCGCCGCCATCGGCATTCATCCCCATTCCAGCTGGAATAACCCGGAGCCGGAAGTGGTGCTGCTGGTTAACAGTCGCGGCCGGATTCAGGGGGCGACGCTGGGCAACGACGTCAACCTGCGTGACTTCGAAGGGCGCAGCGCGCTGCTGCTCAGCAAAGCCAAGGACAATAATGCCTCCTGCGCCATCGGCCCCTTTATTCGCCTGTTCGATGACAGCTTTACCCTGGATCACGTACGCAACTGCGAGGTGGAACTGACGGTTCAGGGCGAAGAGGGTTTCCAGCTTCACGGACTGAGCGCCATGAGCGCCATTAGCCGCGATCCTGAAGAGCTGGTCAGGCAGACCCTGAACGCCAACCACCAGTATCCCGACGGCTTTGCGCTGTTCCTGGGCACGCTGTTCGCTCCCACCCAGGACCGGGATCGCCCCGGCGCCGGTTTTACCCACCGGCCCGGCGATATCGTCACTATCGGCACGCCGATGCTGGGCGCTTTGCGCAATCGGGTCACCACCAGCGACCAGGCACCGCCCTGGACCTTCGGTCTGCGCGCGCTGTTCGACAATCTGAGCCGGCGCCGCCTGCTGTAACGCCCGCCATCCTGAAATCACGCTGTAAGGCAATCCCACTGAAGGAGCATGCTATGCGTGTACAGAATCACTCTTCTACGCCCGATCCGCGCCAGCTGCGGCGGGCAATCTTCACCGGCGCCGTTGGTAGCGCGCTGGAGTATTACGATTTTGCCATTTACGGGCTGGCGTCGGCGCTGGTCTTCGGCCATATTTTCTTCCCCTCGCTGGGGGTTACCGGTGCGCTGTTGGCAAGCTTCGCCACCTATGGCGCCGGGTTCCTGGCCCGGCCTTTCGGCGGCCTGTTTTTCGGTTCGCTGGGCGATCGCAAAGGCCGCAAACTGGTCTTGCTGATCACCATCGGGCTGATGGGGGTCGCCACCACGCTGATCGGCCTGCTGCCCGCCGGGCCGCTGGGCGCCGTGCTGCTGGTTGCCCTGCGGCTGCTTCAGGGCTTCGGCGCCGGCGCTGAACAGTCCGGCGCCGCCACCCTGATGGCGGAGCTGGCGCCTCCGAAACGCCGCGGCTGGTATGCGGCACTGCCCTTTATCGGCGTTTTTTCCGGGCTGGCGCTGGCGACCATCACCTTTCGGGTTATGCAGTTGTTGCTGAGCGAACAGCAGATCCTGAGCTGGGGCTGGCGCATTCCTTTCCTGCTGAGCGTGGTGTTGATCGCCGTCGCTATCTGGGTGCGCTTAAGGCTGAAAGAAAGCCCGGTGTTTAAGACCCTGGAAACCCAGCAGCAGGTGATTAAGACGCCGATGCGGGCGGTCATGCGCGACGCGCGACGTCCGCTGGCCGCCACCATTCTGATGCGCATGGCGGAAACCGGCAGCTCCACCCTGTACGCCACGGTGTCCATCGCCTTTCTGACCGGCTACGCCGCCACCCAGGCCCAGCAGAGCGCCGCCTTCGCGCAGATCGGCACCAATGCCGTACTGCTGGCCAGCGTGGCGAGCGTCATCACCACGCCGCTGTTCGGCGCCCTGTCGGACCGCGTGGGGCGGTTGCGGGTTTACCGCGCCGGGGCGCTGTTCTGCATGATCTGGGCCTTCCCGGCCTGGATGATGATCGCCAGCGGCAATCCCTGGCTTATCACTCTGGCGATCGTCGGCGGTTTTGCCATCGGCGCCAACAGCATGCTCGGCGCTCAGTGCGCCCACTTCACCGAGCTATTCGGCAACCGCTACCGTTATTCCGGCGTGGCGCTTTCCCGCGAGGTCGGCGCGCTGCTTTCCGGCGGACTGGCGCCGCTACTCGGGATCTGGCTCACAGGACTGGCCGACGGCGCCCCCTGGGTGCTGGCCGCATACACTATTGTTCTGGGGGGCATTACGCTCGCCGGTAGCTGGCTTTCCGTGGAAACCCGCGGCCGCGATCTGACACTGATTCAGGATGCCGTCGGCCGGTCACCCCATCATCGCGCCCCGGGCGCCATACTAATAAGAGAGAAAAATCATGAAGGATAAACCGGTACCCAAACTGCGCAGCCAGCGCTGGTTCGACGATCCTGAACACGCCGATATGACGGCGCTGTACGTCGAACGCTATATGAACTACGGACTGACCCGCGAGGAGCTGCAATCCGGGCGTCCGATTATCGGCATCGCTCAGACCGGCAGCGATCTGACCCCCTGCAACCGCCACCACCAGGCGCTGGCGGAACGGGTGAAGGCCGGCATTCGCGATGCCGGCGGCATTCCGATGGAATTTCCGGTTCACCCCATCGCCGAGCAGAGCCGCCGTCCCACCGCGGCGCTGGATCGTAACCTGGCCTATCTGGGGCTGGTGGAGATCCTGCACGGCTATCCTTTGGATGGCGTGGTGCTGACCACCGGCTGCGATAAAACCACGCCTGCCTGCCTGATGGCGGCCGCCACCACCGATCTGCCTGCCATCGTACTGTCCGGCGGGCCGATGCTTGACGGCCACTATAAAGGGGAGCTGATTGGTTCCGGCACGGTGATTTGGCATGCACGCAACCTGCTGGCCACCGGCGAAATCGACTACGAAGGCTTCATGGAGCTGACTACCGCTTCTTCGCCGTCCATCGGCCACTGCAACACGATGGGGACCGCGCTATCGATGAACGCGCTGGCCGAAGCGCTCGGCATGTCGCTGCCGGGCTGCGCCAGCATTCCGGCTCCTTATCGCGAGCGCGGGCAGATGGCCTATCGCACCGGCAAACACATCTGCCAAATGGTGTGGGACGATCTGCGTCCGTCGAAGATTCTGACCAAAGCGGCGTTTGAAAACGCCATTACCGTTGCCTCGGCGCTGGGGGCATCCAGCAACTGTCCGCCGCACCTGATCGCCATCGCCCGCCATGCTGGTGTTGCGCTGACTCTGGATGACTGGCAGCGGGTGGGCGAAGCGGTGCCGCTGCTGGTGGACTGCATGCCTGCCGGACGCTATCTGGGGGAGGGCTTCCACCGCGCCGGCGGGGTTCCGGCGGTGCTGCATGAATTGCAGAAAGCCGGTCGCCTCAACGAATCCTGCCTGACGGTCAGCGGCAAAGCCATTGGCGACATTGCCCGCGAGTCCGGCAACCACAATGCGGATGTGATTCACGACTGGGAAAATCCGCTTAAACACCGGGCGGGCTTCATTGTGCTGAGCGGCAACTTCTTCGACAGCGCGATTATGAAGATGTCGGTGGTAGGTGACGAATTCCGTAAAACGTGGCTCAGCGAACCCGGTGCGGAAAACTGCTTCGAGGCGCGGGCCATCGTGTTCGATGGCCCGGAGGATTACCACGCGCGGATTAACGATCCCGAACTGGCGATTGACGCCCGCTCGATTCTGGTGATCCGCGGCGCTGGTACCGTCGGCTATCCCGGCAGCGCTGAAGTGGTCAATATGGCGCCGCCGACGGCGCTGCTGAAACAGGGGGTAACCTCGCTGCCCTGTCTGGGGGACGGACGCCAGAGCGGCACCTCCGCCAGCCCGTCGATCCTCAATATGTCGCCGGAAGCCGCCGTCGGCGGCGGGCTGGCGCTGCTGCAAACCAACGATCGTCTGCGGGTGGATCTTAACCAGCGCCGGGTCGATCTGCTGATTGACGATAGCGAAATGGAACGCCGTCGGGCGGCCTTTACGCCCACGCATCCGCCTTCTCAGACGCCATGGCAGGAAATTTACCGCAGCATGGTCGGCCAGCTTTCCACCGGCGGCTGCCTGGAGCCGGCGACCCTCTATTTGCGGGTGGTTAATGACGACAACTTACCCCGACATTCACACTAACGAGATGAGCATCAGGTCATGAAGATTACCGGATACAACTTTATCGGCAGCGAACGCAGTGCCCAGGGAGATACCGTACTGGAAAGCCTGGACGCCGTCAGCGGCGAAGCGCTGCCGTGGCGTTTTTATCAGGCCACCGAACAGGAGGCTGTCGCCGCCTGCGAGGCGGCCCGTCGCGCCTTTAGCGTTTATAGCCGCCTGGCGCCGGAACATCGGGCCCGGTTTCTGGATGCCATTGCCGATGAGCTGGATACGCTGGACGACGAGTTTCTGGCCCTTGCCAGCCGGGAGACGGCGTTGCCCGTGGCCCGGTTGCGCGGTGAACGCGGGCGCACCAGCGGCCAGATGCGGCTGTTTGCCAGCGTACTGCGGCGCGGCGACTGTCTGGGAGCCCGTATCGATACGGCGTTGCCGGATCGGCAGCCGTTGCCGCGCCCCGATCTGCGCCAGGCGCGGCTTGGCGTGGGGCCGGTGGCCGTGTTTGGCGCCAGCAACTTCCCGCTGGCGTTCTCTACCGCCGGCGGCGATACCGCGGCCGCGCTGGCGGCGGGCTGCCCGGTGGTGTTTAAGGCCCACACCGGCCATATGGCAACGGCGGAATGCGTTGCCGACGTCATCCTCCGCGCCGCGCGCCAGACCGGCATGCCCGCAGGCGTGTTCAGCATGATTTACGGCACCACCATCGGCGAAGTGTTGGTCAGACACCCGTTGATTCAGGCGGTGGGGTTTACCGGCTCGTTGCGCGGCGGACGGGCCATTTTCGATATGGCGGCCAGCCGTCCGCAGCCGATTCCGGTATTTGCCGAAATGAGCAGCATCAACCCCATCATTCTGCTGCCGGAAGCCCTGCGCCGCCGTGGGCCGCAGATCGCCCGCGAGCTGGCGGATTCCGTGGTGCTGGGCTGCGGCCAGTTCTGCACGAACCCGGGGCTGATTATCGGCGCGGCAGGGGCGGAATATAGCGAGTTTCTGCTGGCGCTGCGTGATGAAATGGCCAGCCGCCCGGCGCAGGTGATGTTGAATGCCGGGATCCTGCAGCACTATCGTCAGGGGCTTACCCGGCTGAGCCGGCATCCGCAGGTTGAAACGCTGACCGGCGAAGCGCGTGACGATAATCAGGCTGCTCCCTGGCTGTTTAAGGCCGATGCCGCCTTGCTGGCCAGCGGTGATGAGCTGTTGCAGGAAGAGGTGTTCGGCCCGGCGACCGTGGCGGTGGAGGCCGGCAGCGCACGGGAGTTATTGCAGGCGCTACAGGGAATGCACGGCCAGCTCACCGCGACGCTCATCGCCGAGCCGGACGATCTGCGCGACTGCCGCGAGCTGGTGAATCTGCTGGAAGAGAAGGCGGGGCGTCTGCTGCTGAACGGTTATCCCACCGGCGTGGAGGTGTGCGACGCCATGGTGCACGGCGGCCCCTGGCCTGCCACGTCGGACGCCCGCGGCACCTCGGTGGGCACCCTGGCTATCGATCGCTTCCTGCGCCCGGTCTGTTATCAGGATTATCCCCAGGCGCTGCTGCCGGATGCCCTGAAGGATGAAAACCCGCTGGGGATTAACCGACTGGTGAATGGCGTAACCACCCGCGAACCGCTGCGTTAAACGACGAGGCCGTTGCTTTAAAATGCCGCCCGACGGCGCCACAGCACCACCAGCCCTACCAGCAACCACAGCGCCCCGGCCGCCAGCGCCGGGGTGTGAATATGGAACAGCACCGGCGTCAGCACCGCGATCCCCAGCAACGGCACCAGCCCGCAGGCCAGCAGCGCGCGCAGGCTGCGCAGGCGGCGCTTCACCAGAAACAGGCCGATTACCGAACAGTGCAGCAGAATAAAGCCGCAGATCGCCCCCACATCCACAAACGAGACCAGCTGCGACAGCCCGTTGTCGACGCTGGCGGCGACTACCGCCAGCACGGTGTTGACCGCGGCGGCGGCCAGCAGCGCGGTCACCGGCAGCCCGCTGCGTTTGCCGACCTGGCTGAGGGAACCCGGCAGCGCGCCGCTACGCCCCATACTGAACAGCAGCCGCCCCGCAGCCGCCTGGCCCACCATGGCGGAAAAGGCCGCCCCCAGCGCTTTCACAAAGGCCAGCGCATCGCCCAGCCACGGAGAGATAGTGTCGCCGACAATCACATAATAGGCTTTACCCTGAAGCTCAGGCTGTTGCGCAAGCGTCTGACTGTCCCAGGGACTGAGCAGCGCCCCGAGCCAGGTCTGAGCGACAAACAGTGCTCCCGCCAGAATCAGGCACCACAGGGTCGCCCGACCGGGCTGATTGCGGGAGCCTTGGTTTTCTTCAGCAAACGTGGAGATGGCGTCGAAGCCCAGGTAAGAGAGCACGGCCACGGAGACGCCGGTCAGTACGGCACCGCTGCTGATGCCTTCCGTTCCCAGAAAGGGCGCCAGCAGCGGCCGGTTAAATCCCTGCTGCCACAGCACCCATAGCCCGCCGGCCAGAATCAGCGCCAGTACGATCAGCTCGGCGATCAACACCGTCATGGTGACCCGTCGGGTTTTATGCAGCCCGGTCAGATTCAGGGCCGTGGTTGCCACGACTGCCAGCAGCGTCCAGGCCCAGACCGGCACCGCAGGCACCAGCGCGTTTAACGAAATACCGCTAAACAGATAGGCCACCGCCGGAATAAACAGATAATCCAACAGAATGATCCAGCCGGCGATAAAACCCACTCGAGGGGTAATTCCTTCCCGGGTATAGGCATACACCGCCCCGGCGTTGGGCACCGCCCGCGACATCAGCGCATAGGACCAGGCGGTAAAGCCCATAACCACGGTGGCAATCACATAAACCAGTGGCACCACTCCGCCGCTGGTGGCGTCCAGCGTGCCAAACAATCCTACCGGCGCCGCCGGGCCAATAAACAGCAATCCCATAATCACTAAGTCGCGCATCCGCAAAGAACGAACCAGTGCCATCCCCATCACCTTTGATTGTTATTATCTGAACCGACGTCGCGCCGGGTGGAAGGGAAATCATAGACTATTTTGATCTGGGTTTTCCCCGATTCGGGGGGCGATGTGTGTCATGGTTCGGATGTCCTCAGAGATGGAATGGGATCCGCAGGGGAAGGGGGCCGGCGTCACGATTTATGGTCGTATACGCCGGGCGAACCGGCGTGCGGTGCTGACAGTGTGGTAACCACTACCACCGTTTGTCAGCCAAATCCGCCGGAGCTTCTGCATCGAACCTCGCCTTTTTCTCACGTAACGCACTCCTCCGTTACAGAAGGAGTGCGTTCGCGCGTGTGCGGTAATAATCAGAGCGACTTAATATGACACTGGGGGAATACTTCCAACAGCATTCCCAGGGCGGGATATCAAAAAGTGCATGGAACTAAAGCGGGCCTATTTACACATAGATTTATCACGACAGATAATATCACGCTAGAATCATTCAATGGCAGCGTGCGACAGGAGTACCTGAACGAGGACTGGTTCATGTCTCTGGGTAATGTGCGGTGTAAAATTGGGTCCTAGCACATGCACTATAACTAGAATCGTCCTTATTCAAATAGAAACCACCCCTTATGGGGTGGTTTTGCTTATCTTATACTTAGCTGTATGAAAGAGGAGATCAGGCCCCCCATTCCTTCTCGTAATGGTACTCGATTCGGCTAGCATCTCCACCCAGTAGCGAACCAACACCAGCCACCGTTTTAAAAGCCGCATACCCTAAAGAGTCGGCCAAATTGTGGATGCCCCCAAGTCCTACAGCATTGAATGCCTGGCCAACCGAAGAGATCGTTCTAGTATTAAGAGCGTCATTACTAATTTTCACTGCATCAATTATGACATCCCCCGCAAAGCCTACTGCATCTGAAATAATTCCTGCCCCAGATACGATCTCAACTTCACTAGCGGTTAGTTCTTTCATGAAATTCATTTCCTTTTTATTGAGTTAAACTTACGTAGTTTCAATTACGCTTGGTTCTTCAGTGTTACAACACTCTCAGTATTTTCTTGATACTATAAAATATAGGTGATTTCCAATAGGACTTATCGAATATTTCATGTAATAGCACTTAATGATTGGTTTTATGTATTTTTAGGGAGGAATCTTATTTGTTGTAAAGTATCCTTTATGTTTCATTGGGTTGCATGTTTTTATAAGCCAACTAATCATTAATTATAAAATTCTTTTTGACTATCTCTAAATAAAGATATTAATGTATGCCTACAGGATGTAAGTGAATTAAGAAAGGTTGCTTATGGAGATGGAGCAGGAAGGTCTTTTCAGGAGAGAAGCCGTTTCACATAATCGCTCTAAATGGACAGGTAAAGCACTGTTAATTGCGGGGATGCCGATGTGGGTCACTGCCGCTATTTCTCTGTTTTTTATCTCTGTATTAGTCCTTTTTGTCACATATGGAACTTATACTCGTCGTATAAGTGTTGGGGGCGAAGTTACTACGCTCCCAAGGACGGTGAGTATATTCGCTACCCAGCAAGGATTCATAGCTCGGCGCTTCGTTACTGTTGGAGAACAAGTAAAAAAAGGGCAGCATCTTTATCAAATTGATGTCAGTAGAGTCACAGACTCTGGTACTGTCAGTACAAATACTCGACAAGCTATTGAAAACCAGCTCGCTCAGGTAGATAACATTATTACTAAACTGGAACAGAATAAGAAGACTACCTTGGACAATCTACGGTCACAGATTGAACAATATAAATTGTCGCATGAGCAGTCAAAAAAAATGGTTGAGAATTCACGTGATGGCGTTAATTTTATGCGTGAAACGATGAAAAACTATAGCGAATACCGTAATAAAGGGCTGATTAATAGAGACCAACTTAACAGCCAAGTTTACCTATATTATCAGCAGCAAAGCACGTTCCAAAGTCTTTATAGTCAAAGTATTCAGGAAGCATTGCAAATAACAAACTTGAATAGCGATCTAGTCACGAGAGCATCCGACTTTGATAATCAAATATCACAATACCAATTTCAAAAAAATGATCTTCTGCGCCAACTCTCTGAGGCTGAGGCGAGTGGTTCGATCATTGTCAATGCTCCTACTGATGGTAGAGTTGAATCCTTAAGCGTCACTCCCGGTCAAATGGTTAATGCCGGAGATAGCTTGACGCAATTAATCCCCAGCGACCATGCTATATACTATTTAGTTTTATGGTTGCCAAACAGTAGCGTGCCATACGTCAACAGCGGCGATAATATTAATATTCGTTATGATGCATTTCCGTTTGAAAAGTTTGGCCAGTTTCCTGGGGTAATAGATAACGTAGCATATGTTCCAGCTTCCAACCAAGAAATGTCAACCTACAGCAGTTCGCCTATGCGCCAAAGTGGTGAGATTGTCGAATCATATTACAAAGTGCTAGTTGCCATAGATAACACTCGATTTGGTTATCAAGGGAAAGTATTAAATCTTTCAAGTGGAATGAAAGCGCAAGCAACGCTTTTCTTGGAAAAAAGGCCAATATATCAATGGATGTTTGCACCTTTTTATGACATGAAAAATAGTGTGTCGGGGCCAATTCGTGAAAAAAACCTATGAAAAAATTGTTAGCAAACTGAATTTAGCTATTAGACGAAATGTACCTCAGATATTACAAACTGAGGCTGCTGAGTGTGGTTTAGCCAGTTTAGCCATGGTGTGCGGTTATTATGGTATGCATATCGATCTTTTTAACTTACGCCAAAAATATGATATTTCCTCTCGAGGGGCAACCTTGGGAGCATTGATTACTATCGCTGAAAACTTAAACTTAAAAACGCGCGCTCTCTCGTTGAACTTGAATGAAATACGGCAGGTGAAAACCCCTTGCATCTTGCATTGGGATATGAACCATTTTGTGGTGCTGGTTAACATTCGAGGAGGACGGATTACGTTGCACGATCCAGCCTTTGGGCGACGCGTCATTGGTATGCAGGAGCTCTCCCTACATTTTACCGGAATTGCTTTAGAAGTCTGGCCAAGCAGCGATTTTAGTCCGGTAGTTCAACAAAGCCGGTTACATTTTCGTAAGTTATTAAAAAATGTTACTGGCCTTAAAAGTGCCTTAGGTAAAATATTTGCTTTGTCGTTGGTCATTGAGGCCATAAACCTGCTAATGCCGGTTGGTACCCAATTGGTTATGGACCACGTTATCCAGGCTGGTGACCATAATTTATTAGTGGTTATCTGTGTTGGTCTACTTTTTTTTATCTTGTTTCGCACCTTTGTCTCCATGCTTCGTTCATGGGTCTCTATAGTTATGGGTGCGCTCATAGATATACAGTGGAAGGCGGGACTTTTTGACCATTTAATGAGGTTACCTCTTGCTTATTTTGAAAAGCGTAAGCTTGGTGATATTCAGTCGCGTTTTGGCTCATTAGACGCGATCCGTACTACATTCACCACAAGTATTGTTTCTAGCATTATTGATGGAATCATGTCGGTTGGTGTTTTCATTATGATGTATATGTATGGCGGCTGGCTTGTTTGGGTTGTCACTGGTTTTACGTTACTTTATATATTACTTCGGCTTTCTACCTATCGATACTATCGCCAGGCTTCTGAAGAGCAACTCGTCAAAGCGGCTAAAGCTAATTCACATTTTATGGAGACCCTGTACAGCATTGCCACGCTGAAATCTTTGGGGTTGGCGGCTACACGTTCGCAGTTCTGGTTGAATCTGAACATTGATACCACAAATGCCAATATCAGTGTAACCAAGCTAGACATGATGTTCGGTGGAGTAAATGCATTTTTGGCCGCATGCGACCAAATTATCATTTTATGGTTAGGTGCTTCATTAGTTATAGATAATCAGATGACGCTTGGGATGTTTGTTGCATTCAATGCCTATCGAGGTCAATTCTCTGATCGAGCATCTAACCTCATAGATATGGTACTACGGTTACGCATGTTGAACCTGCATAATGAAAGGGTCGCTGATATCGTTCTTTCACTACCGGAAGAAGATAAGCCCTATCGGAAAATCTGTGCGCCTAACGAAGCCGTGACTTTTGAAGCGCGCGATCTTTATTATCAATACGACAGCTTATCGCGACCGATAATACAAGACCTTAGTTTACATATCGCGGCAGGTGAAAGCGTAGCTATCGTAGGTCCTTCTGGCGTGGGAAAAACAACGCTGATGAAACTCATGTGCGGACTATTAGAACCCACAGGGGGGCGTTTGCTGGTTAACGGTCTTAACATCAAGGATGTTGGTATAAATAATTACCGCGAATGCATAGCCTGTGTACTACAAGAGGATAAGCTATTTGCTGGATCAATTGCGGAAAATATATGTGGATTTGATCCGAAGCCAGATCAAGATTTGATTGTAGAGTGCACTAAGCATTGTAATATTCATGACGACATAATAAAAATGCCTATGGGATATGAAACACTTGTAGGCGAGCTAGGTGGTAGCCTTTCTGGAGGGCAGAAGCAGAGGGTTTTAATTGCACGAGCCTTATATAGGAGACCAAGTATTCTCTTTATGGATGAGGCAACAAGCCACTTAGACCTTATCAATGAAAACTATATAAATAATGCAATATCCTCATTGAACATAACTCGGGTGATAGTTGCTCACCGACCGTCAACAATATCATCTGCCGATAGAATAATAACGTTGGAACCGTCAAAACAAGATGGTTTTTAATGTAGTAGTATTGTGATTTCATATTTATTTTATATGAAATTTGCAATGTCGCTATTGAATGTTTCAAATGCGACGTATATACCTAACTGTGGGTTTTGACCCATAAATAAGGTTTTTATTTTTAGGTTTTTAATAACAGAGATGGAGATATACTATGAGAGAATTAAACTCTAGCGAAGTTCAACAGGTAAATGGCGCGACTTTTGGCCTGGGGTTATCGATTATTGGCTCGGTTATTAGTAGTTGGGGAAATGCTTGGGGCCACATGTGGGGAGGCTGTACTCCTCAACCTCCAGTATGTAAGCCAGAGCCTCCAGTATGTAAGCCAGAGCCTCCAGTATGTAAACCAGAACCTCCGGTATGCAATCTGAAGCCTAACTAAATAGATACAAGTCGGTAAGTGAAACATCCAAGACTTCGCCCCAGCTAAGGGCGAAGTCTTGGAAAATGCTTACCACTAATTTATATATTTACTAGAAATTAAATATCATTAACATGTAAAATCAGATGGTAAATATATTACTGTCTGAAAACGTTATAGGAAATATTTTTCGAAACAAGATTAGTATAAATACTATCAGGGAAGAAAGGTTTCTGTTCAAATTTATACAAGGAGATCTTATGGTCGACTCGAAAAATGTGGTCTTGCAACTTATTGATATAATTGAAACTAACTTTGAAAAAGATCTCTCGATGGATAAGCTCTCAGAATTGTCTGGTTATTCTAAGTGGCACTTACAAAGATTGTTTCAACAACATGTTCAAATGAACGTAGGTTCATATATAAGGTATAGGAGGTTGAGTAAGGCTGCAATCATGCTTAAGCAAAACAAATGCACCGTATCTGAACTTGCCGAGAAGGTAGGGTTTAGCTCTCATCAATCCTTCACGCGTTCATTTCAACAGTTCTTAGGAGAAAATCCACACAAGTTTAGGATGAACCCTGTATGGGATTTTTCAAAACTATTACCACCATTTTTAGAGAATTATACCTTAACATACAAATATATATCGATTCCGAATGACTCTGCTGCTGTTAATGCATACTCATTTTTCTTATGCCAATCATTAGATAAAGAAAGATTAAGAAGAAAGAAATATGGTAAGTGTAAATTAATTTCTTTAGAACGGTTATATAAAATGAAAAGTCAGCATAGACAGGCTACGAAAAAATCAACAGAGCCAACTATTAAATGCTTCAGTCGGGTTACTGATTTTTCTTTCCCACATGGTCATTATCTTCTGATCTCTTTCTGCGGAGTGTTAGAGGAGTTTTGTGATTTTTTTAAACATTTGTATGAATTACACTTGCCAAGAATAGGAGCTAAGGTAAACGATAGCTTTATTATTGAACTATATAGAGAAAGTTCGAGTTCGACTAGAGAGTTAGATATTGGAATTTTAATCTCTATCGAGAGTGATTCGGATAAATATGGGTAAATATATTAAGCCTTTCACTATTTAATGGAAGTGACAATATTATATATTTAATATCTTTCTTATTATTGGGTTATATCATTCCGTTATTATTTTTTAGCATGCATGAAATGCATGTTAAATGCGGTTCCCACTGAACTTTGGTGGTCGTGTTATTTAATTAACTTACTATGGGTGTTTATTATGGAAAATAGTACATTAAAAGATTTCCCGCTTGATTTCTTTTACAGCGATATAACGAACTGGTCGAAGGAGATATCAGGGAGTCATATTCTTACCTGTGTGCCAGAGAATGAAACAGAGCTACTGGCTGCTATCAATTGGGCATACGCAAATAATTACTGTGCCAGGCCTGTAGGGATGAAGCATAATTGGTCTCCTTTGACCATTGCCAATGGGAACAATAATGGAAATGTTTTACTTATTGATTTAAGCAGTAAAATCAATAAAGTAACAATAGAGAAAGATGGCGAAAATGGATATGTGACAGCTCAAACAGGCGTGTCCATGCAGGAGTTATTAACCTTACTGGAAAAAAATAAATTAGGTTTTTATGCCACTCCAGCACCTGGAGATCTGACTTTAGGAGGAGTTCTCGCTATTGGCGGTCATGGGACATGCATTTCTGCCGATGGTGAGACACCTTCTGAGTTTGGTAATTATGGATCTGTTAGCAATAGCATTTGTGCTCTCAATGCTATTGTGTGGAATTCGGAAAGCACTCAGTATGAACTTCATGAGTTTAAACGTGATGACCCAGATATTTCTGCATTTCTGGTTCACGTGGGCCGAGCATTTATCTATGAAGTTACGTTGCAAGTCCCCCGTAATCGCCGCCTACGTTGTCAGAGTTTTGTTAATATTCCAGCTACAGAGCTATTTTCTATAGAAGGCTCGAGCCAACGTACCTTTAGCCATTTTCTGGACCAGTGTGGCCGAGCTGAGGCTATCTGGTTCCCTTTTACTAAAAATCCTTGGCTAAAAATTTGGACGATAGAGGATAAGTATCCGAGTGTATCAAAACCTACCAATGGACCTTTTAATTATCCATTCTCAGATAATCTACCTGTTCAGATCTCCGATATTATAAAAAAAATTAATAACGGTTTTCCAGAGCTTACGCCAACGTTAGGTCAGACACAGATGGAATTAGTGAGCATTGGTTTGGGCGCGACGATTTCAACGGATCTTTGGGGTTGGAGTAAAGATCTTCTATTGTATGTAAAACCTACAACTTTGCGGGTTACGGCAAATGGTTATGCAATCATTACCAAGAGAAGCAACATTCAGAAGGTCCTGCATGAATTTGTCGAAAAGTACGAAAGTATGGTGGATGAATACAAAAATGTAAATTCGTTCCCAATGAACGGGCCGATTGAAATTCGTGTAACGGGCTTAGATAGGCCACAGCAGAGTGTCGTCGCAAATGCGGTAGCACCTGATCTATCTCCTGTAGCACCAGTGGAGGGTAAACCTGATTGGGATACGGCAATTTGGTTAGACATTTTGACCATGCCGGATACGCCAGATGCCAATAAATTTTATAGTGAGATGGAGAAGTGGATTTACAGCCATTACAGCGGTGATTATGCGACTGTTCGCGTAGAGTGGAGTAAAGGATGGGGCTATACGGAAAGTTCGGCTTGGGCTGATAAACAAGTTATAAGCCAAGATGTGCCCAATAGCTTTGGTGCGAACTCAGCAGAAAATGATCGCTGGCAACATGCGCATGACATATTACGTAAATATGACCCGCATTATGTTTTCTCTTCACCGTTGCTTGATATGTTATTTGAAAAGTAAAACTGACTTGATGACTGATATGTATAGATTGTCGGTCATCTTATTTAAATAGTATCAAACTGATATCTGCTGTAAATGCTACTAATAAATAAAATCCGGCATAAGTTGGATGCCGGATTTTATTATAAACTATCATTTATTAATGTTGTTAAGTCTATTGCCTGCTGATGATGTAAGTATCCCACATAATCACACTATTCATATTTAGAAAACTTATGGCATATCAACCTGACAATGGAGGCGCTCGCTATGCGTAAACCCATTTTACTGGGCCTCAGATCATCACTGTGATTAAATCGATGGAGGCCGGATGAACCTGTGAAAAATCTCTGCCATGAGGCAGTCATCCCTGAAGCCATCTATGACAACTGGTAATATCAAGCCGGGAAGACTGACACAGAATGCCTGCATCGAAAGATTTAACCAAACTTACCGCACGGAAGGACCCGACTTCTGGATGGATAGCTTGTGCTCCAGAAAGCAAAAAACCCGCCATAGGCGGGTTTTTCTGAATATGGTGCCCGGACTCGGAATCGAACCAAGGACACGGGGATTTTCAATCCCCTGCTCTACCGACTGAGCTATCCGGGCAACGGGGCGCATTAAACCGTAAAGGCCGGGTGTCGTCAACGGCTTTCTGCCACAAAGCGTTTGGTTGCTCCCTTTTTAGTCAATCCACATCACCCCGGCAGGGCATCTGCAGGCTCCGCCACGTCTATCGTTCCCGCTTCCTTTTTCTGTTTCCGTGGGTTTCCCGCCGCTGCCGCCGCTTGCCGGTTTTAACCAAAATTTAACCATTAATCATGCGTTTCCCGTTGACCAATGGCTTTTTTGTGCTCAATGTCACTTTAATAACATTGAGTGTCTGATATGTTCATAAAATAACATTTTTATATGTATGACTATGCGTCCTGACAGGGCGACATACAATTTTCCGGGGAAGAAATATGAAGTATCTCATTGGTATATCAAGCATTTTGGTTATTTATGCTTTGGCGGTGTTGGTGAGTAATAACCGTAAAAATATTCGCTACCGACCGCTGGGTGTGATGTTATTGTGCCAATTTGTTATGGCATTGTTACTGCTGAAAACGGACGCCGGCAATACCGGCATCGCCGCCGTGGCCGGAGTATTTGGCCATCTGTTGGCCTACGCCAATGAAGGCGTCAACTTTGTGTTCGGCGGCCTGCTGAATAAAGGAGAGATCTCGTTCTTCCTGTCGGTATTGCTGCCTATCGTGTTTATTTCCGCGCTGATCGGCATTTTGCAGCACTGGCGTATTCTGGGCTTTATCATCAAGTACATCGGTCTCGGGCTCAGCAAAATCAACGGCATGGGGCGTCTGGAGTCCTATAACGCGGTGGCCTCGGCGATCCTCGGCCAGTCTGAAGTGTTTATCTCGGTAAAAAAACAGCTCGGCCTGCTGCCGGAGCATCGCCTGTATACGCTGTGCACCTCGGCGATGTCGACGGTCTCGATGTCGATTATCGGCGCCTATATGGTGATGCTGGAGCCGCGCTACGTGGTGACGGCGTTAGTTCTGAACCTGTTCGGCGGTTTTATCATGGCGTCGTTGATCAACCCTTATCAGGTGAACCCGCAGGAAGATCTGCTGGACGTCAGCGAAGGGGAGAAACAGAGCTTTTTTGAAGTGCTGAGCGAGTACATCCTCGACGGCTTTAAAGTGGCGGTGATCGTCGGCGCGATGCTGATCGGCTTTATCGCGTTAATCGCCATGGCCAACGCCATCTTCACCGCGCTGTTCGGCATCTCTTTCCAGGATATTCTCGGCTACCTGTTCTCGCCGCTGGCGTTCCTGATCGGCGTACCGTGGCATGAAGCCGTGCAGGCCGGCAGCCTGATGGCGACCAAAATCGTCAGTAACGAATTTGTCGCGATGCTGAACTTCTCACAGGGCGACTTTAATTTCTCCGAGCGTACCGTGGCGATCATCTCCGTCTTTATGGTGTCGTTCGCCAACTTCTCCTCCATCGGCATTATCGTCGGCGCGATCAAGGCGCTGGACAGCAAGCAGGGGAACAGCGCGGCGCGCTTTGGTCTGAAATTGCTGTACGGCTCAACGCTGGTCAGCTTCTTGAATGCGACGGTGGTGGGGCTGCTGTTTTAACCCGGCCACATCGGGGCAGTTTGGCCGCCGGGCGGCCAATTTTCAACACACAGGGAAAGTAGCATGAAACTATTAAAATCAGTCAGTAAAGTGACGTTATTAGCAGTGATGATATCCGGTGTCTGCCACGCCGCCACGGTGAATCTGCGGGTGATGGAAACCACCGATATGCACGGCAATATGATGGATTACGACTACTACAAGGATCGCGCAACGGCTCAGCATGGCCTGGTGCGCGCCGCCACGCTGATCGATGCGGCGCGTGCGGAAGTAGACAACAGCGTGCTGGTGGATAACGGCGACGTGATTCAGGGCAGTCCGATGGCCGACTATGCCGCAGCGCACCTGAAAAAAGGCGACGTGCACCCGGTTTATCAGGCGATGAACCGTCTGGACTACGCGGTAGGCAGCGTCGGCAACCACGAGTTCAACTACGGGCTGGACTACCTGCAGCTGGCGCTGAGCGGCGCCAAATTCCCTTACATCAACGCCAACGTCTACCATGCCGACGGTGAGAAACCGTACTTCAAACAGTATCTGATCGTCGATACGCCGGTGAAGGACAGCGAAGGCAAAACGCATAACCTGCGCATCGGCTATATCGGCTTTGTGCCGCCGCAGATCGCTCTGTGGGATCGGGGGCATCTGGAAGGCAAGGTGGTGGTGAAAGACATCACCGAAACGGCTAAGAAACTGGTGCCGCAGATGCGTAAAGAGGGTGCCGACGTGGTGATCGCCATTGCCCACTCCGGCATCTCCGCCGATCCGTACAAAGCGCTGGCGGAAAACTCGACCTACTACCTGTCTCAGGTGCCGGGCATTAACGCCATCGCCTTCGGCCACTCCCACGGAGTCTTCCCGAGCGCCAGTTTCGCTTCACTGCCGGGCGTGGATATCGCCAAGGGCACGGTAAACGGCGTGCCGGCCGTGATGCCGGGGCGTTGGGCCGATCACCTGGGGGTGATCGATCTGGTCATTGAAGGTGAAGAGGGCAAATGGCAGGTCACCTCCGGCAAGGCCGAGGCGCGCCCTATCTATGACAGCAAGGCGGGCAAGTCGCTGGTGGATGCGAAGCCGGAACTGGTCGAGGCGCTGAAAAATGCCCATGACAGCACGCGTGAATACGTCAACAAGCCGATCGGCAAGCTGGCTGCCGGCATCGACTCTTATCTGGCCCTGGTGCAGGATACGGCGGCGATGCAGGTGATCCGCGATGCGCAGCGAGCCTATGTGGAACGTATGATTCAGGGCGATCCGGATCTGGCCGATCTGCCGGTGCTGACCGCCGCCGCGCCGTTTAAAGTCGGCGGCCGCAAAAACGCGCCGGATGACTTCGTCGATATTGCCAAGGGCGATCTGAGCTTCCGCAACGCGGCGCAGCTGTATCAATACGCCAACACCCTCGCCGCCGTGCGCGTGAAGGGCAAGGACGTGAAACAGTGGCTGGAGTGTTCGGCGGGGATGTACAACCAGATCGACCCGAACAGCGAAGCGCCGCAGTCGCTGCTGAACTGGGACGGTTTCCGCGCCTACAACTTCGATATGTTCGACGCGCTCAGCTATCAGATCGATGTGACCCAGCCGGCGCGTTATGACGTCGACTGCAACCTGATCAACCCGCAGGCGCAGCGTATTGCCTCGGTTACCTATCAGGGCAAACCGCTGGATGACAACGCTGAATTCCTGGTGGCGGTGAACAACTATCGCGCCTTTACCGGCAAGTTCGCCGGCACCGGGGAAAAGAACGTAGTGATCAATGCGCCGGATGAAGTGCGTTCGATCATCGCCGACTATATCAATACGCAAACCCAGCAGCATGGCCAGTACGCGCCGGCGGCGAAGAACGGCTGGAGCATTGCGCCGATCGCGTCGGAGAAAAAGCTGGATATCCGCATGGAAACCTCGCCTGATGAGCATGCCGCGCAGCTTATCAGGCAGTCAGCGCAGCATCCGATGACTTACGTCGGCAAAGACGACATCGGCTTTGCGATTTATAAGATCGATCTGCAAAGTCCCTCCGCTAATAAAAAATAATTCTGTAGTAACGGAATAAATAATACGCGGGCTTTATCGGTTCAGGTAAAGCCCGCAAACGCGCACCATCAACCGAGGGCGCGAGCCCTCTTTATAACGTTAACTTCAATACCTGGGCGAAATAGAAAACGGAGCTTTTCTATGAAAAATAAAAAAATGGGATTCAAAAAAAATAATTTGTTAATGATGTTACCTCTGGCGGCACTGGCGGCGTTTAATGCTGATGCGGCAGAAAATAAAAAAATCGGCGGTGTTTTTACCGGATTTGTTGATGATAGCCATGCCGATCTTTCCTTCCGCAATGTATTTAAAAACCTGAGTACGGAAGATTACGGCTCGCGCTCTAACCAGACCGCGTGGGGGCAGGGAATTACGCTGGATTACCAGTCGGGCTATATCAACGATATGCTCGGGGTGGATGCGTCATATTATGGCGTGGTCAAATTGGCCGCCAGCGATGATTTCTGGGGGCGCAGCGTGCTGTATAACGACGATGGCCAGGCGAAAGGTTTTAACAAGCTGGGGCAGCTGTATATGAAGGCGCGCCTGGGGGATGAGGATACCTATCTGCGTCTCTACGGCGGCTGGCAGCAAATTAAAAAGTGGGGCGCGCTGAATAACTCGACCCGCGCTATCCCGAGCACCTATCTGGGCTGGCGCGGCGAAACCGGCAGCGGGCCGCTGCGCTTGCGCGGCGCCTATGTCACGCGCTACAGCGACAGGGACTCCCCGGAGAAAGTGCATTTCCGCACCGCCGACAAGAAGCAGATTAGCCAGATCGCCACCGGCGAGCTGAGCTACGCGCAGCGTGACTACGGCGCCCGCTATTTCTTTGGCGAAAGTCATAACTATCTGCAGCGTCACGGCCTGGAGTTTGACTGGCGGCCGGCGATGCTGGCGGACTATCGCGCTGTGCTCGGCACCCAGCTTTATATGAACCATGGGCTGCAGGACTGGACCAGCATGTCGCCGAGCAAGAAAACCTTTGACCGCGATGCCTACCACGCCGCGCTGTCGCTGAACTGGCAGGCCGGGCGCTGGAAGAACAAGGCCGGTCTCTCCTATACGCGCGCGCACCTGTCGCAGGGGCTGGGGCGTTTTGAATGGCACCTGGCGAAGCTCAGCCGCGGCACCTTTAATTCGATGGCCGACAGTTGGGGCAACGACTATGTCGGCCATAACGAAAAAATGGTGGCCTGGACGTTTGGTTATGCCGTGACGCCGGAAGTTGAAATGGGGATGGTGACCAACTACGGCTGGGGCATGAAGTATCAGGGACGCGGCATCCAGCGCGGCGAAACCCTGATGTATTCGCGCTGGACGCCGTCAGCGGTGAAGGACCTGAGCCTGCAGCTGTCCGGCGGGCCATCCTGGAACTACCAAAGCCAGAACAACCGGCCGATATTGACCGCCGACGGCAAACCGATGCGGGCGCAAAACCACTCGGTCGAACTGCAGGTCGATTACAAATTTAATCTGTTCTAACGCCGCTTGATTCAGCGCAGCGTGGCAAACTGCGCTGAATTATTAGCCCGTCAATATAGTTTCCTTTGTTACAAACTGCTCTCGGCTCGAGAGTTGATTTTAACTATCTGTATTTTATCTGTTTATATTATTTTTTTGTTTTTACAGCAAAGGGTAACATAATTTAATCTAAAGTATTTATCGGCGGTGCTTCACTTTTTCATTTGCGCCCTTACCGGGTGGCCGCAGGATAATCGTCATTATTTTATGCAGGCTGATGGCGTCACTTCATTCCCCATTGTTTGAGAGTTGGCACAATGAAAGACTTGAAGATAGCAATCAGCACCGGTTTGTCCGCCAGTATTGAAACCCTGCGGCAAGTCGTGCGTGTCGCACACACCGATTACACCGACGTGGCGGCGGTGGTAGTCTCCGTCGATGATGTGAACGCCGGTATTCTGGCTCGTTTGCAGGCGACCGGGTTTAACATACCGGCCTTTGTTGCCGTTGAAGAGGAAGAACCGCTGTCGCCGGATTATCTGCCGCTGGTGACCGGCGTTTTCACCCTGAGCGGCACCAGCAAGGCGTTTTATATGGCGCAGCTGGAAGCCGCGGCAGACGCCTATGAGCAGGCGCTGCTGCCGCCGTTTTTCAAGACGCTGAAAACCTATGTAGAGATGGAGAATTCTACCTTTGCCTGCCCGGGGCATCAGGGAGGGGAATTCTTTCGTAAGCATCCGGCGGGGCGGCAGTTTTTCGATTTTTATGGCGAAACCCTGTTCCGTTCCGATATGTGCAACGCCGATGTGAAACTGGGCGATTTGCTGATCCATGAAGGGGCGGCGAAGGATGCGCAAAAACATGCCGCGCGGGTATTTAACGCTGACAAAACCTACTTTGTGCTCAACGGTACCTCCGCGGCGAACAAGGTGGTGACCAACGCGCTGCTGACGCGCGGCGATCTGGTGCTGTTCGATCGCAATAACCACAAGTCCAACTATCACGGCGCCCTGATTCAGGCAGGCGCCACGCCGGTCTATCTGGAAACCGCGCGCAACCCGTTCGGATTTATCGGCGGTATCGATGCCGGCTGTTTTGACGAAGCGTACCTGCGCCAGCAAATCTGCGAGGTGGCGCCGGACAAGGCCGAGGCGGCACGGCCGTTCCGGCTGGCGATTATTCAGCTCGGCACCTACGACGGCACCCTCTACAACGCCCGGCAGGTGCTCGACACCATCGGCCACCTGTGTGATTACATTCTGTTTGATTCCGCCTGGGTGGGCTATGAAGGCTTTATCCCGATGCTGAAAGAGTGCTCGCCGCTGCTGCTGGAGCTGGACGAGCACGATCCAGGCATCTTCGTCACTCAGTCGGTGCACAAACAGCAGGCGGGCTTTTCGCAGACCTCGCAGATTCACAAGAAAGACGATCATATCAAGGGGCAGAAGCGCCACTGCAACCATAAGCATTTGAATAACGCCTTTATGCTGCATGCATCGACCAGCCCGTTTTATCCGCTGTTCGCCGCGCTGGACGTCAACGCCAAAATGCACGCCGGTGAGGCGGGGCGACGCATGTGGATGGAGTGCGTGCGGCTGGGCATTGAAACGCGTAAACAGCTGCTACAGCGCTGCAGTCAGCTGCGACCGTTTATTCCGCCGCAGGTGGACGGGCAGGCATGGCAGAGCTTTGACAGTGAACACATCGCCGGCGACGCACGTTTCTTCACCTTCGAGCCGGACGCGGTCTGGCACGGCTTTGCCGGCTATGCGCAGGAACAGTATCTGGTCGACCCGTGCAAACTGCTGCTGACTACGCCGGGCATTGATGCCCAGACCGGGCAGTACGGTGAATTCGGCGTGCCGGCGGTGATTCTGGCCAACTTCCTACGGGAAAACGGCATCGTGCCGGAAAAGAGCGATCTCAATTCGCTCCTGTTCCTGCTGACCCCGGCGGAGAAACCGGCCAAAATGGCGCGCCTGGTGGATAAGCTGGTGCAGTTTGAGCGCTATATTGAACAGGATGCGCCGCTCTGTGAGGTGTTGCCGACGGTATACCGCAAACATGAGCGGCGCTACCGCAACTACAGCATTCGTCAGCTGTGCCAGGAGATGCACGACCTGTATGTCAGCCATGACGTGAAACGGCTGCAGCAAGAGATGTTCCGTCAGGCGCACTTCCCGCCGGTGATGATGAACCCGCAGGACGCCAACGTGGCGTTTATCCGCGATAACGTCGAGCTGGTGCCGATATCGCAGGCGGCGGGGCGTATTGCCGCCGAAGGGGCGCTGCCTTTTCCGCCGGGCGTGCTGTGCGTGGTGCCGGGGGAGGCGTGGGGCGGCGCGGCGCAGCGCTATTTCCTGGCGCTGGAGGAGGGAATCAACCGTCTGCCGGGCTTTTCGCCGGAGCTGCAGGGCGTGTATGTCGAGAAAAAGGACCACGGCTGGAAGCGGATTTTCGGCTACGTGGTCAAGCCGTAACCGCCGCGTGGCGTGAGGAAAAAAACAGGGGCGCATTGCGCCCCTGTTTGCATGACTTAACGGCGACGATAGCTCTTCTGTGCGGTGTTCACCTTCACCAGATAGCGCCGCGACTCGCCGGCCGGGTGCTTGGTGGTCAGGGTGGTGTACACATCGCCCGGCTGCATGTCGTTAATGACGTCAAACGCCTTGCTGCGGTTGCTGGAGAACACGCGCAGCACGCTGCCGGCGCCGCCGTTGTAGGCGGTGATCACCGCGTAGCGCCGCGAGGTCGGGTTCTTGATGCCGCCCAGGTAGTTGTTCTGCAGAATCGCCAGATAGGCGGTGCCGGTATCGATATTGTTCGCCGGATCGAACAGGTAGCTGCGGCTTGGTTTGCCCCATTTGCCGTGCATCTGGAACACATCCTTACCGGCGGTATGCTGCACCACCTGCATCAGGCCGAGCGCGTCGGAACCGCTGACCGCATATGGGTTAAAGCTGGATTCGGTCTGCATAATCGCCAGAATCAGCGACGCTTCCACGCCGTATTTCTCCGAGGCTTTACGCACCATCGGCAGGTACTTATGCGCACGTTTATCCAGGTGGTTCGGCACCAGCTGAATGGTGACCGAGTAGATTACGTGCAGGCCGGAGGTGCGTTTTTGCAGCTTGTTCTGCACCAGATAGTCGGCGAAGTGCGCGGCGCGCCACTCCCAGCGGATCGGCTGGCCTTTGTTATCCACCACCTGGCCGTAAAGGAACGGCTCTTTGCTGATCTGGATATCGTTGGCGTCGGAATAAAGGTCAACCGAGCTCGGGTCGTCGCCCATCAACAGGGTGGTGACGATCGCCTTGCGCAGGCTGGCGGCCGGATCGGTCGGCGAAATGGTTTCAAAGGTGATGGTGCCGGCATCAAAGTTGATGTGGCTGCGCGTCAGATACTGATCGGTATATTTGACGTAATCCTTCGGCCCGGCGATCAGAACTTCGTTCAGACCCCAGATATTTTCGATGTTGTGGGCGAACTGGCCCATCAGAATGTCGAAGCCGTTGGTGTCTTTCACCCAGGCTTCGTTGAACTCATCGCTTTTTTTACCGGAACAGGAAATCAATAAAGGTGCTATCACTAGCAAAGCTAAAATTTTCTTCATCTTAAGCCGTATTTTGATGAATGTAATCGGGCATTGCAGGGGCCAGCGCCGGCCCCGAAACAGGTTATTCGCTCGGCGGCGTGTAGCCTTCGATATGGACGTCGTGGCCTTCAAACAGGAAGCGCACCATCTCCGCTTCCAGCAGCTTGCGGTCGTCCGGGTTCATCATATTGAGCTTTTTCTCGTTGATCAGCATGGTCTGCTTCTTCATCCACTCGCCCCAGGCTTCTTTGGAGATTTCGTTGAAGATGCGTTTACCCAGCTCGCCCGGATACAGCTGGAAATCCTGCCCTTCGGCGTCACGCTGCAGGTAGGTACAAAAAATGGTTCTGCTCATGCTAGTTCCTCATCGGTGGCGCTGTTGCCAAATAGATTCGATTGGGTCGGCGGCTGTTTGACCAGCTGTTGCAGCAATCGCTCAACAGGCGCGGCCAGTCCGACCGACGGCGGCTGCGCCAAGTTATACCAGAGACCGTCGCCTTCATCCATGGCGCCGCCGGCACCGTCGAGCGGTAGCCACATCGGCACGATATCCAGATGAAAATGGCTGAACGTATGGCGAAACGCCGTCAGTTGTTGCGCGTGCTCTGCGTTCAGACCCCGCTGTTGCAGCCAGAGTTCCATTTCCTGACGAACGGCGAACTGCGGGAAACAGAACAGGCCGCCCCACAGGCCGACCGCCGGACGCTGCTGCAGCCAGACGCGCTCGCCCTGTTGCAGCAACAGGAAATAGGCGGTTTTTTCCGGCAGCGTCTGTTTCGGCTTCTTGCCCGGATAGTTGGCCCAGCTGTGGTTGGCATAGGCGATGCAGCCGTTGCTGAGCGGGCACAGCTCGCATTTCGGTTTCGAGCGGGTGCAGACCAGCGCGCCGAGGTCCATCATCGCCTGGTTGAACTGGCCGACGCCTTCCGCCGGGGTGACTTCGCCGCTGATTTGCCACAGACGGTTCTCCACCGGCTTTTTGCCCGGCCAGCCTTCTACCGCATAGCAGCGTGCCAGCACGCGCTTCACGTTGCCGTCGAGGATCGGATAGTGCTGCCCCAGCGACAGCGACAGAATGGCGCCGGCGGTGGAGCGGCCGATGCCGGGTAGCGCGGCAATTTCTTCAAAGCTGGTCGGGAATTCGCCGCCATGTTGTGCGACAATGGTCTGTGCCGCCTTGTGCAGATTACGCGCACGGGCGTAGTAACCGAGCCCGGTCCACAGATGCAGCACTTCGTCCAGCGGCGCGGCGGCCAGCTGGCTGACGGTGGGAAAACGCGCCATAAATCGCTGAAAGTATGGAATGACGGTGGCAACCTGAGTCTGTTGCAACATCACCTCGGAGAGCCATACTTGATAGGGCGTTTTATCTAATTGCCACGGCAGCGTTTTGCGCCCGTAGCGTTGGTACCATTCAAGCACTTGGTGCGAGAACTGGCGTGCTTGCATCATAATCGGGTTTCGTATCAGACTGATATTGATGCGCGATTGCAGCATAGTGCGCTGGTGGTGTAAACCGGAACTTTCCGACGGTAGCGATATCGTTGCTTCTCACATCGGGAAAGATGCCGGAGAGAGAAGATGAACACTTGCTAAACCGGGCTATCTTTGCATAATGCGCCTTTCCCTAATTGGCAGCCAAACAGACAGAAAGCACTATGATTAATGACGTCATCTCCCCGGAATTCGATGAAAACGGCCGCGCCATGCGCCGCATTCGCAGTTTTGTGCGCCGCCAGGGGCGGTTGACCAAAGGTCAGCAGCACGCGCTGGACCACTACTGGCCGGTAATGGGCGTGGAATATCAGACGCAGCCTGTCGATCTGAAGGAACTGTTCGGCCGCGATGCGCCGGTGGTGCTGGAAATCGGTTTTGGCATGGGCGCCTCGCTGGTGACCATGGCGGGCAACAACCCGCAGCAGAACTTTTTAGGGATTGAAGTACACTCGCCGGGCGTCGGCGCCTGCCTGGCCGATGCCCATGAGGCGGAGCTGAGCAACCTGCGCGTGATGTGTCATGATGCGGTTGAGGTGCTGGAGAATATGATCCCGGATGGCTCGCTGGAGATGGTGCAGCTGTTCTTCCCGGATCCGTGGCATAAGGCGCGCCATAATAAACGCCGCATCGTACAGACGCCGTTTGTCGAACTGGTGCTGCGCAAACTGAAAGTCGGCGGCGTGTTCCATATGGCCACCGACTGGCAACACTATGCGGAACATATGTTAGAGGTGATGAACGGCGTTGCCGACTACCGTAATCAGTCGGAAACCGGCGATTACGTCCCGCGTCCGGCATCGCGTCCGTTAACCAAATTTGAATTACGCGGCCAGCGTCTGGGACATGGCGTTTGGGATTTGATGTTTGAGAGGAAAGCATAATGGCTAAGAACCGCAGTCGTCGTTTACGTAAAAAGTTGCATATCGAAGAGTTTCAGGAACTGGGCTTCTCCGTCGCCTGGCGCTTTGCCGAAGGCACCGCGGTTGAGGACATCGACGCGACCTTGGACGCCTTCATTGACGAAGTGATCGAACCTAACGGCCTGGCCTTTGACGGCAGCGGCTATCTGCAGTGGGAAGGTCTGATTTGCCTGCAGAAAATGGGTCACTGCACCGAAGAGCACCGCGAGCTGGTGAAAAACTGGCTGGAAGCGCGCAACATGACTGAAGTGAAAGTCAGCGATCTGTTTGATATCTGGTGGGACTGATCGCCGGCTGTGAATAGCGGGGCCGGATACGTCCGGCCCGTCATGCCGCGGAATTGTCATAAGGTGCCTGAGGGCGCCTTTGTTTTGTCCGGAGAAAAGAGTTGGTAACAGCATTGGATAACGCGCTGCTGGCGGAGATTCTGCAGCAGGTGCGTCCGTTGATCGGCAGCGGCAAGGTCGCTGACTATATTCCCGCGCTGGCGGAGGTGCCGGCGGATCGTCTGGGGATTGCCGTGTGCACCGTCGATGGCGCGCTGTATCAGGCGGGCGACGCGGCGGAACGCTTCTCCATCCAGTCAATCTCCAAAGTGCTGAGCCTGACGCTGGCGCTGACGCGCTATCAGGAGAGCGAAATCTGGCAGCGGGTGGGGAAAGAGCCTTCCGGCCTGCCGTTCAACTCGCTGCTGCAGCTGGAAATGGAGCAGGGCAAGCCGCGCAATCCGTTTATCAACCCGGGGGCGCTGGTGGTGTGCGACATGCTGCAAACCCGCCTGAGCGCGCCGAAGCAGCGGATGCTGGAAGTGGTGCGTCAGCTGGCCGGCGAAGACGATCTGGCCTACGACGCGCGCGTCGCGCGTTCCGAATTTGAGCACTCCGACCGCAATGCGGCGATTGCCTACCTGATGAAGTCGTTCGGCAACTTTGAAAATGACGTGCTGACCGTGCTGCATACCTATTTTCACTACTGTGCGCTGCGGATGAGCAGTATTGAGCTGGCGCGCAGCTTTGTTTATCTGGCCAATAACGGGCGCGACCTGCAGGGTAATGCGGTGATCTCTCCGCTGCAGGCGCGGCAGATCAATGCGCTGATGATGACCAGCGGCATGTATGACGGCGCCGGCGAATTCGCCTACCGGGTCGGCATGCCGGGCAAGTCGGGCGTCGGCGGCGGTATCGTGGCGATCGTGCCCGACGAGATGGCGATTGTCGTCTGGTCGCCGGAGCTGGACGCCTCCGGCAACTCGCTGGCGGGAACTGCGGCGCTGGAACTGTTGTCTCAACGAATTGGTCGTTCGATTTTTTAGATCCCGCTGTGGTTACCCGCGTACGGGTATACGGTTGGAAGGGAATCTCAGGAGAAATTATGTTGAAGAAAACCGGCTTGGCATTATTGCTGTTCACCGCCGTGCAGGCGCATGCCGCCTACCAGTGCAATGTTAAACCGCAGGACGATGTGATTATCAGCCCGCAGAGCGTACAGGTGGTGGGTGCCAGCGGTAATCTGCAGATCTCGCCGGACGGCGATGTGACCCGCGACGGCCAGGCGCTGACGCTGAGCGACAGCCAGCGCCAGCAGGCCTTCCGCTACCAGACGGCGCTGCGTAAAGAGCTGCCGTGGATCGATGACGGCGCGCAGCAGCACCTGGAAAAGGCGCGCGTGGCGCTGGATAAGGTGATCGTCAAGGAATTGGGCAGCGACAGCAACGTGCGTAACCGCCTGACCACCCTGAACGGCCAGCTGAAGCAGCAGATGAACCGGATTATCGAGCACCGCAGCGACGGCCTGGCCTTCCACCACAAAGCCATTGCGCAGGTTGAACAGGACGGCCGCAATATCGTGCAGCAGAGCATGGGCGGCGTGCTGCAGGACAGCCTGAACGAAATGGGCGTCAAGCAGGCGGCCAACAGCGGCGGTAACCCGCTGCAGGCTATCATGGGCAACCTGGGCGGCCTGCAGAAGGCGATCCATAACGAGTGGAACAACCAGGAGCAGGATTTCAAAAACTTCGGCCACGACGTCTGCAACCGCGTCACCTCGCTGGAAGACCAGCGCAAGGCGTTACTGAGTTCGTTGAAGTAAGGCGGAGAGATCGTTGGGGCTGGACAATGAAAGCGCCGTGTAGCGGGGCTTCCATTTTATCCGGACTTATCACGCAAAAAGCGCCGAATTCGGCGCTTTTTTATGGTTACTCGTCGGCTAAAAACAGCTCCAGCAGCGAGTTGAGGAACAGCTTGCCATGTTCGGTAATCTGCCAGCGGTCGGCGTTTTCCGTCAGATAGCCTTTTGCCAGCGCCTGATCCAGCTGCGGGCGGATTGCGCTTTCATCCAGCCCGGTGTAAATGCGGAACTCGTCGCGCGGCGCAGCTTCCAGCAGCCGGAAGCGGTTCATAAAGAATTCGAACGGCCGATCCGCCGTCGCTACCTCATGCTGCTTCGCCATATAGTTGCCCTGCATAAAACCGCGCGGATGCTTGGTTTTTTCGGTGCGCACAATGCGTCCGTCGCTGAAGGTCAGTTTGCCGTGCGCGCCGCAGCCGATGCCCAGATAATCACCGAAGCGCCAGTAGTTCAGGTTGTGCTGGCACTGATAGCCCGGCTTGGCGTAGGCCGAGGTTTCATACTGCTGGTAGCCGGCGGCGGTCAGCAGTTCATGCCCTTGCTGGAAAATGTCCCACAGCGCGTCGTCATCCGGCAACGGCGGCGGGCGCGAGCCGAACAGGGTATTTGGCTCAATGGTCAGCTGATACCACGACAGATGCGGCGGATTCAGGGCGATGGCCTGGCGCAGGTCATCCAGCGCTTCTTCCAGCGACTGGTCCGGCAGCCCGTGCATCAAATCCAGGTTAAAACTGCGCAGGCCGAGGCCGGTAGCCAGCTGCGCCGCACGTTTGGCCTCTTCCGGGCCGTGGATGCGGCCCAGGCGCTCCAGCTTCTGGTGGCTGAAGCTCTGCACGCCAATCGAAATACGGTTAACGCCGGCGCGCTGGTAGCCGCTGAAGCGGTCGGCCTCAACGGTGCCGGGATTGGCCTCCATGGTGATTTCGGCGTCGTCGGCGACGGGAATGCGCGCCCGCACGCCGTCCAGCAGCCTTTGCATCGCTTCCGCGCTCAGCAGGCTGGGGGTGCCGCCGCCGATAAAGATGGTGCTGATGCTGCGACCGCCGGCGAGCGGCAGGTCGGCGTCCAGATCCGCCAGCAGATGGTCGACATATTCCTGATGCGGCACCTCGCCCTTCAGCGCATGCGAGTTGAAATCGCAATAGGGGCACTTCTGCACGCACCACGGAATATGGATGTACAGGCTCAGCGGCGGCAGTTGTACGGCGTTACTGGGCATTGCGCATCGCTTCCAGCAGCAGTTTCAACGCCTGACCACGGTGCGAGACGGCGATTTTATCCTCGCGCGTCAGCTCGGCGGCGGTGCGCTGCAGTTCCGGGACGTAGAAGATCGGATCGTAACCGAAGCCGCCGCGGCCGGCGGAGGTGGTGGTGATTTCCCCGGCCCAGCTGCCGTGGAACACCAGCGGCGTCGGGTCGGCGGCGTGGCGCAGATACACCAGCACGCAGTGGAAGCGGGCGCCGCGTTGCCCGGCGGGCACCGCCTGCATGGCATCCAGCAGTTTGTCCAGATTCTGTTGGTCGCTGGCGTCTTCGCCGGCGTAGCGGGCGGAATAGATGCCCGGCGCGCCGCCGAGCGCATCCACCGCCAGGCCAGAGTCATCGGCGATTGCCGGCAGGCCGGTAACCTGTGCCGCGTGGCGCGCCTTCAGGATGGCGTTTTCGATAAACGTCAGGCCGGTCTCTTCGGCGGACTCGACGCCCAGCTCGGTTTGCGCCACGATGTCCAGACCGAAATCGGCCAGCAGCGCGGCGAGTTCGCGTACTTTACCGGGGTTGCCGGTGGCAAGAACGACTTTTTGCATAGTGATACCTTGAAGCTTTAGTCAATCAGCGCCGCAATAACCGGCGGGCGCTGTTGCGGATGAATAATGCGTAACTGTTTATGCCGGCCCAGTTCGCCTTTTTCGATAGTGATGTTGCTCTTCGCCGCCTTGAACTGCTTGGCGAGAAACTTGATCAGATGGGCGTTAGCCTGGCCGTCCACCGGCGGCGCGGTGATGGCGACTTTTATCTCGTCGCCATGCAGACCGATAATCTGGTCGCGGCTGGCCTTCGGCTGAATATACAGCCTGATGACCAGCCCGTCCGGCAGCAGGGTGACGGCGCTCACAGCAGGAACCAGATCTCGCCGAACAGATCCATACCCAGGTAGTTGATGAGATACAGGATCAGAATCACTACCATCGCCGAGAAGTCAATGCCGCCCATCGCCGGGATAATACGGCGGATCGGCGCCATTAGCGGCTCGGTCAGCTGATACATCACGTAGTCAATCGGGCTGCGGCCCTGGCTGATCCAGCTCATCAGGGCGCGGATGATCATCACCCAGAAAATCAGATAACCGGCGGACTTCACCAGCGAAATCAGGCCGAACAGCAGGTTATACGGGCTGAGCGCCATGGCGCCGCCCTGAATCAGCAGCAGCAGCGGATACTTGATGGTCATCAGCAGGAACGCCAGCAGCAGCGAGGCGCTGTCGATCGGCCCCAGCGAAGGCAGGACGCGACGCAGCGGGCCCACTACCGGCTGGGTGATTTTCACCACGAACTGGGAAAACGGGTTATAAAAATCGGTGCGCGCCCACTGCATCCAAATGCGCAGCAGCAGCACCATAACGTAAATATCAATAACGGTCTTGACCAGGAAAGTCAGCGTTAGCATTGCGTGGTTCGCTCCTTAATTAGAATGATTTTTCCATTTCCTGCGCACGGGAAACGGCCGCCTGCATCGCCTGAGCGACGGTTGCCGGCAGGTGTTGTTCGTTAAGCACGCGCAGCGCTTCGGCGGTGGTGCCGCCTTTTGACGTCACCTGTTCGCGCAGGGTCGACAGCGACGTTTCCGGGTTGGCTTCCACCAGCGCCGCCGCGCCGCTGGCCGCCTGCTGCACCAACTCGCGCGCCTGCTGGCTGCTGAAGCCCATCTGTTCGGCGGCCTGCTGCATGGACTCCATAAACAGGAAGAAATAGGCCGGCGCGCTGCCTGCGGCGGCAATCACGCCGTTAATGCCGTTCTCATCGTCCACCCAGCAGACTTTGCCCACCGAACCCATCAGCGCGCCGGTGAAGTCGCGATCCTGCTGGCTGACCTGTGGCGGCGCGTACAGGCCGCTCATACCTTTCCCGACCAGCGACGGGGTGTTCGGCATGATGCGCACGATATTGAGCGACTGGCCGAGCAGTTGATAGAAACGCTCGACCCGAACGCCGGCGGCGATCGACAGTACCAGCTTGCCGTCAAAACTGACCTGGCTCTGCAGCGCCTGGCAGACGTCGGCCATCAGCTGCGGTTTTACCGCCAGCACCACCACATCGGCGTCCTGTGCACAGGCGGCGTTGTCGGCGCTGCTGATAATGCCATAGTCGGCGGCCAATGCATCGCGATTGTTCGGCGACGGCGCGCAGACGCTAATCAGGTTGGCCGGATAGCCGCCGCTGACCAGACCGGCGATGATAGCGCGCGCCATATTGCCGGCGCCAATAAAAGTAATCTTGCGGTGTTGCATATCGTTCCTCGTCTGTACTGTCAGGCCTGCGAATAATCACGGGCACCAAAAATCGCGGTGCCGATGCGTACCAGGGTACTGCCGGCGCTAATCGCCGCGGACATATCATCAGTCATGCCCATCGACAACGTATCCGCCTGCGGGTGCTGCTGCTGCAACTGCAAAAAGGCCTGCTGCATCCGGCCGAAGACCTCCAACTGCCGCTGAGGCTCTTCCTCCGGTGCCGGGATAGCCATCAGGCCGCGCAGCGTCAGGCGCGGCATGGCGGCGACGGCCTGCGCCAGCTGCGGCAACTCGTCCAGCCCGATGCCGGATTTGCTCTGTTCATCGCTGATGTTGATCTGGATTAACACATTGAGCGGCGGCATTTCGGCCGGACGCTGGTCGTTCAGCCGCTGGGCGATCTTTTGCCGGTCGACGGTGTGGCACCAGGCGAAGTGTTCGGCCACCAGACGGCTTTTATTGGATTGCAGCGGGCCGATAAAGTGCCACTCCAGCGCCGCGCCCTGCGGCTGCGTGCTGAAATACTGGATTTTTTCGACCCCTTCCTGCACGTAGTTTTCGCCAAAGGCGCGCTGCCCGGCATCGATGGCTTCTGCGATCGCCGCTACAGGTTTGGTTTTGCTGACTGCAAGCAGCGTCACCTCTTCCGGAGCGCGTGCGCAACTTTCGGCAGCGCGAGCAATACGGCTCCTGACATCCTGCAGATTCTGTTGGATAGTGCTCATTTTTGGTCCGGGAGATAGATATGGATATCGATGAATTTGTGGCCCTTAGTGTAAAGCATAATGCTTCCGATCTGCACCTTTGTACCGCCCAACCGTTGATGATGCGCATCGATGGTGAACTTCAGCCGCTGACGGGCGACGCCGTTCTGCCCGCAGAAGACATGCAACGGCTGTGTGCGGCGCTGCTCGACGAGCGCCAACTGCGGCAGCTGCGACGAACCGGTCAGTTGGATTGTGCCTTGACGACCACGGGCGGGACGCGGCTGCGCGCCAACTTTTTTTATCAGCGCACCGGCGTGTCGCTGGCGCTGCGCCGCATTGCGGAACGCTGCCCGACGCTGGAACAGCTGCAGGCGCCGGCGATTATTCCGGCGCTCACCGAGCGGGAAGAGGGGCTGATTCTGGTGACGGGAGCGACCGGCAGCGGCAAGTCCACCACGCTGGCGGCGATGATCGACCATATCAACCGTCATCAGCGGCGGCATATATTGACGCTGGAAGATCCGATCGAATTTATCCATCACAGCGCGCAGTCGCTGATTCAGCAGCGTGAACTGGGCCGCGATACCCGCAGTTTCGACGCGGCGTTAAGCGCGGCGCTGCGCGAAGATCCTGACGTTATTCTGGTGGGTGAACTGCGCGACAGCGCCAGCATCCGGCTGGCGCTGACCGCGGCGGAGACCGGGCATCTGGTGCTGGCGACGTTGCACACCCGTAATGCTCCCCAGGCGGTTGAACGGGTGATCGACGTTTTTCCGGCGGAGGAGAAAGCCTACGTGCGTGCCCAACTGGCCAGCGGTTTACAGGCGGTGATTGCGCAGAAATTACAGCGCAGGGTCGGCGGCGGCAGAACGGCGGTGTTTGAGATCCTGACGGCGACGCCGGCGGTAAGCAGCATGATTCGCGAGGGAAAAACGCATCAGCTGGCCAGCGTATTGCAAAGCGGCGCGCAGGCCGGCATGCAAACCTTTGCTCAGGGCATACAGCAACGTATTGCGCAGGGAATTTTATAATGACACAATCCTGACGCGAGAATGATAATATGGACGTTGTTAATTTTTATTTTTAATTTGGCTGTCGTTCTCCCCTGTGATTATTAATTTCACGGGGCGCATAGCCATACGCGGATTATCTTGCCCATGAATAAGGATGTTCTTATGGATACCTGGCTGGTTGTTGACGATCATCCGGCAATCTGTTTCGCCGTCAAAACAATGCTGGCGCAGTTAGGTGATAATGTAATTATAACGGCGAACAGCGGCACTGACGCGCTGGCGAAAATAAAAGAGCACCGCCCCGGCATGGTGATTCTGGATATCATGCTAAATAAAATGGACGGCCTGCAGGTTCTCCAGCGTATTCGTCAGCTGAACAGCGCCATCAAGGTTATCGTCTATACCGGCCTCCCGGCGGAGAATTACGCAGAGCGGGCCATGCGCGCAGGCGCCCGCGGATTCTTTCATAAAGATCAGGACATCAGCCAGCTGGTGCCGCTGTGTCAGCTGGTACTGCAGGGCTATGCCTGCTTTCCTTATGATGCGGTAACGCCGTTGTTTAATACTGCGGAGCGGAATAGTAATGCGTTGGCGCGCCTGTCCGATCGTGAATTAACGGTATTACGCTATTTGTCAGAGGGCTTGAGTAATAAGGATATTGCCGACAGATTGTTGCTCAGTAATAAAACAATCAGCACTTATAAGAGTCGTCTGATTGAAAAGTTTAATGGCAAATCTTTGGAGGAGGTTTATGCGCTATTGAACGAGCAGGGAAGCACGGAAAATAATGGCTAAATATATATTATTATTTTTATCGCTGTTTTCCGCTTGCGTATATTCCGTCACGCTATCGCCAAGCCGGGAAATCAATTTGGTCAGCCGTGGGCAGGTGCAATTGGCGGATCCCGACCTGAGCAGCGATGACTGGCTGTGGCTGCGGCGTAAACGCGTATTGGTATTCGGCCTGGCGGCGCCGCACTATCCGCCGTTTGATATCACCAGCGGCGCCAATGATTATGGCGGCATCAACGCCGATTACCTCGGTATTCTCGCCTATAACCTCAATGTGCAGATCAAAGTGCGTTACTACGAAAATGACGCCGCTTTGCGGCAGGATCTGCAAAAGGGCGTGGTTGATATGATCGGCAACGTGGCGGCAATGGGGCAAGAGGAGCCCGGCCTGCGGCTGACCAAAGCCTATGTGCCGGCAGCACCTGCGCTGGTGCTGCGCACCGACAGTCTGCTGCGCTTCCAGCCGCTGAAGGAGATTGCCATTGAAAGCCAGTATCGTAATAACCCGCGCATTCTGCAGCGTTTTCCCGTAGCCGACTATCAGAGCCTGGACGTTCCCCGCCGTGCGCTGGAGGCGCTGTCGTTCAAAAAACTGGATGCCTTTATCGGCGATGCGACGGTCGCCCGCTACCTGATTAATCAGGGGAATCTGAACAACCTGCGCATTCAGCTGCTGCCGCCGCAGGAGGTGCGCGGTTTTTCCTTTGGTCTGGCGGCGGACAACGAACGCCTGCAAACAATCCTCGACGCCGTGCTGTCGATCATTCCTGAAAGCACGCAGGCGGAGATTCAAAGCCGCTGGAACGGCGGCATTCCGATGTCGCAGGGGGGAGAGCACCTGCTGCTGACGTCGCTGGAGCGTAAGTGGGTCGAGGATCATCCGCATGTGCGGGTGGTGGTCAACGGCGACTTTCCGCCGCTGAGTTTCTTCGATGTGCAGGGCGGTTTTCGCGGGTTAAGCGCCGATGTGATGGATGCCATCTCCGATCGCACCGGCCTGAAGTTCGATATTATCCGTGCCCGTTCGCTCAAGGATTCGCTGAATGCGGTTCACGCCGGCAAGGCGGACGTGGTGGTGGGGCTGACGCTGGATTCCGTCTGGCCAAACGGCCTGATGACCACCCGTTCTTTTCTGGTTAACTCCTGGGTGCTGGTGGGATTGGCGAGCCAGAAGGCGCAGGGCGATCCGCAGGTGATCGCCCTGGTCGACGGCCATCCGCTGCAGGCGTTCCTGCAGGAGCGCTATCCGGAGAGCCGTATCATCAGCGTAGACTCGCCGCAGGCCGGAGTTGACGCGGTGAAAAAGCGCCGGGTGTCGGCGCTGGTGCTGCCGATGATTAGCGCGGATTTCTTCCTCGCGCATGAGCAACCCGACGGGCTGCATATTCTGGAATCGCTGGATACCGAACCGGCGCACTTCGTGATTGGCGTCGCCGGCACCGAATATCCGCTGGCGACCATTCTGGATAAGGCGCTGCTCAATATACCACCGGAAGATATCCATGCCATGACCAGCAACTGGTACAACAATACCTATCTGCTTGAGGGGGCGCAAAGCAGCGGCAAGCGCTGGTTCCGCTACTATCCCGCGCTGCTGTTCGGCACCAGTCTGATGCTGATTTTGCTGGCCACGGCGTATTTCATCAGCCAGATGCGCAACAAGCGGCAGCTGACCCGCCGCTGCCAGCTGGTGATGGACGCCGTGCCGCTGCCCATCTATATGACCAATCTGCAGGGGCAGATCGTGATGGCGAACGCGTCGTTTTACCGCGCCATCGGCGCTACGGCGCCGCAGATTATCGGCACCTCTCTGGATGATATCCCGTTGGGGCTGCCCGGCGCGTCAGATATTGCGCTGACCGACGGCGAGAAGGGCAAGGGGATGTTCGTCACCCGCTATTTACAGATGGGCGAGCAGCGGCACACCCTGCAGCAGTGGAATTCGCTGTGGATCACCGAAGGGCGCCGGGCGGAGGGGAAAATAGGCGGCTGGTTTGACGTGACCGAGCGCGATCGCCTGATCGAGCAGCTGCGCCAGGCGAAAGAACATGCCGACCGCGCCAACCGCGCCAAAACTACCTTTCTGGCGACGATGAGCCATGAGATACGCACGCCGCTGAATGCCATTATCGGCATGCTGGAACTGCTGCTGAACCGCCAGCCGGGCGATGAGCCGGCGGATATCGAGCTGCTGGGCGTGGCCCATGAGTCGGCGCACTCATTGCTGACGCTGATCGGCGATATTCTCGATATTTCGCGTATTGAAGCGGATCGTCTGGTGCTGCACCCTCAGCGCGCCGACATCCGGCGGCTTATCGAGTCGATGGCCATGCTGTTTGACGGCGTTGCCAGACAGAAGGGGCTGGATTTCAGGTTGGAAATCGATGCGGAAATTACCGGCGACGTACTGGTCGACCCGGTACGTTTCAAACAGGTGCTGTCGAATCTGGTGAGCAACGCGATCAAATTTACCGAACAGGGGCAGATCACCTTAAGCGCGGTGGTGGAGAAGGTCACCAAAGAGCATTTTGATCTGCGCCTGCAGGTTTCCGACACCGGCAAAGGCATCGACGCCCGCACGCTGGGACGACTGTTCCGGCCGTTTACCCAGGGGCAGAACGACGTCGGCGGCGCGGGGCTCGGCCTGTTTATTTGCCGTAAGCTGGTGGCGATGATGGGCGGTTTTATCAGCGTGAACAGTGAGGTCGGGCTGGGCAGCGAATTTACCGTGGCGCTGTCTATGGCGCGCCTGCGGCGGATGGACGTACAGCCGCAGAGCAACGATACGACTCCCCAGCCGGAGCGGAGCCTGCGGGTGCTGGTGGTGGAAGATCACCATGCCGGGCGCATGTTGCTGAGCCGCCAGCTGACGTTTCTCGGCCACTGCCCCACGGCGGCAGAGGATGGTGAACAGGCATTGGCGCTGCTGGAGCATTCCCCGTTCGATCTGATTATCACCGACTGCCATATGCCTAATCTGGATGGCTATAGCCTGAGCCGCCAGATACGGCTGAATGAGCGTGAGCGGCATCTGGCGCCGTCAATTATCTGGGGCCTGACCGCCAACGCGCAGGAGAGCGCACGCGAAGCGTGCCTGCGGGCCGGCATGAACGATTGTCTGTTTAAACCGGTCAATCTGGCGATGCTGCAGAAGACGTTGCAGCGTCTGCCGGTGAACGCGCCAGCAGCGGCGCACCAGGAGGCGATTTTCGCCAGACTTCCGGCGGAGCTGCAGCAGCCGGAGGTACTGCAGGAGTTTATCGCCACCCTGTTAAGCAGCCTGCATGAGGATGGCGGCCGGCTGCGTAAGGCGCTGCGGCAGCAACCCGTGCCGTGGGACGACGTTCAGGCACTGGCGCACAAGCTGGCGGGCGCCGCACGGTTGTTGCATGTCGATGCGCTGGACCGGGCGTGCCGGGCGTTGCAACAGACCAGCGAGATGGCGCTTGCCGGGCGGGTGCTGGATGAAACGGAACGTCTGGCGTCACGGCTTGAGGGACTACAGGATAATCATCCTTTCCTACAGCGTGATTAAGATGCCGTTGGCTTTTAAGGTAAGCGGCAAAATTTTAGACTTGTTGTGGACAGGAAGGGGAGCATCGGGCTCTCCGAGTCCATGTAATATTTAAGGATAATATCATGAAAAAAATGACTAAAATGGCAATCCTGCCGGTAGTAATGGCGCTGGGCGTTGGTTTCTCTTCCATGGCGTCTGCCGCTTATAACTGCGACGCTAAGCGTTCTGCTATTGAATATCAAATTCAGCAGGCGGAAAGATACGGCAACTACAACCGCGTAGCCGGCCTGAAGCGTGCGCTGAGTGAAGTCAACGCGCGTTGCTCTACCGGTAGCGCTGTAGTTGACGTGCAGAAGAAAGTCGAAAAGTTAGAGCGTAAGCTGCTGGACAAGAAAGAAGACGTCCGTGATATCAAAGCCGACCTGCGCAAAGCACAGGCAAAAGGCGACGCGAAGAAAGTGGCTAAATATCAGCGTAAGCTGCGTGAAAAGCAGGCTGAAGTTAAAGAAGTGGCCGCTGAACTGCGTCAGGCGAAAGCTGAACTGGCGGCAGCACGTAAATAATCCGATAGACAACGTTCACGCATGGAAAGCGGCGAACAGTCTAGTGAGAAGCGAGGCGCTACTATGCGCCTCTTTTTGGCGTTGATAAAACGCCGGAATCGTGTGGTTGATACTCAAGGAACGAATGAAACCCGCCCTGCGCTTTACCCTGCTTCCTCTGGCGCTTGCCACCACTTGCGCGCAGGCGGAAGTGAACAAAATTTACCTTATCTTTAACGATACCTATAAAGGCCGCGCTGCAGTTACGCTGGATGCGGCGGGTATGCCGTGCGTGACTCCTACCTTGCTCAGCGAGTGGGGCGTACGGGGAAAACTCGCCGCAGGGCTGGCGACCTCGGCCGATGGCTGCGTGTCGGCCGACGAACCCGGCGTGCAGTTCTTTTATGAACCGGTATCACAACTGCTGACGGTGGACGTTTCACCGCGGATGGTCGGCGGCGGCGATATCAGCCATCGTTGGGACGACGGCGTTAACGCCGGTTTTATCGACTATCAGCTTAACTACGGCCACTATGCCGCCGAGCGTTATCGGGACGCCGAACGGCGCTATAGCCTGTTTGCGGAATTGAACACCGGCCTGAACCTGGGGGCATGGCGTTTGCGTTACCAGCCGGTCTATCAGAAAGACGCCTGGGGCCAGCCAAGCTGGCATACGGAAAAAGCGCTGGCCTATCGCGATCTGAAAGCCTGGCGCGCATTGTTGAGCATCGGTGATAACAACACGCCGTCGACCCTGTTTGATAACGTTAAGTACCGTGGCATCCAGCTGGCGTCGGACGATCGGATGCTGCCGGAGAGCCTGCGGCAGTTTTCGCCGTGGATCCGTGGTATGGCGCGCAGCAACGCCGAGGTTAAAGTGCGGCAAAACGGCGAGGTGATTTACCAGACTTTTGTATCCCCCGGCGCGTTTATTCTGAAGGACGTGTATCCCCCGGATCCCGATGGCGACATTAGTGTGACCGTGCGTGAAAGCGACGGAACGGAAACCGAGCGCAAACTGCCTTACTCCGCGATGCCGAATCTGGTGCACGGCGGCAGGCTCAAGTACGACCTGACGCTGGGTAAATACCAGCCCTATTTTGGCATAGAACAGCAGCAGCCGCAGTTTGGCCTGCTGTCCGCCAGTTACGGCCTGCCGGCGAAAACCACGCTGTATGGCGGCATATTGCTGTCCGGGCTGTATCGCAGCGCCGCCGTGGGCGTGGGGAAAAGCTTCAACCAGTGGGGGGCGCTGTCGGTGGATTACAACTATGCCGCGGCGCGTCAGCCGCGTCGTTCTGCCGACGATCGCGGCGGCATGTGGCGCCTGCGTTACGCCAAGGTAATCCCGTCCTGGGAGTCATCCGTCAGTCTGCTGGCGCAATATTATCCGCGGCAGCGTTACCGGACGTTTGGCGATGGGGTAGAGCAGCAGACGCTTTACTGGTGGGATTGGGATGACGATATGTTTATCGGCGATTTCGACGCCGAGAAAAAGTACCGTCTGGAGGCGCGTTACAATCAGTACTTCTCCGAGTCGGACAGCCTGTATCTGACGCTGGCGCGTGAGGCAATGCGCGGCCAGGATAAAGGTGAAACCAGCGTAGAGTTGGGGTACAGCGCCACCTGGGGCGCGGTTGACGTCAATCTGTATGCGGAATACAGCCGCAGGAATTACGGCAAAGAGCAGGGGCAGCTCGGGCTGTCGTTTTCAGTACCGCTGGGCAAACTGGCGCTGCCGCGTATGAAGTTGAATTACGATCACCGGCTGGCGAAAAACGGCGCCGGCAGCCGGCGGGTCGGCGTCAGCGGTACGCTGCTGTCGGATTACAGCCTGAGTTACGATCTCAGCACCAGCCAGAGCCAGAGCTATGGCAGCAGTCAGGATGCCAGCGCCAGTTATCAGTACAACGCCGGTTCGCTGCGTCTCGGCTATGCACGCGGTCGGAACTATCGCCAGCAGAATGTCGAGCTGGCCGGCAGCCTGATGGCCCATGCCGGCGGCGTGACGCTGGGGCAAACGCTGGGGGAAACCATGGCGATCGTACAGGTGCCCGGCTCATCGGGCATCGGCGTCGACAACCAGTACGGCGTCACTACCGACTGGCGCGGCTATGCGGTGGTCAGCACGCTGACCCCTTATCGGATTAACCGGCTGTCGTTGGATACCTTTGAGCTGCCCGACGACGAAGAATTACCGCAGCCGGAAATCGAGGTGGTGCCGACGGCGGGGGCGATCATGTTCAGCCGCTTCGTGCCGGCGCAGAAACTTACGCTCCCAGATGCTGCTCGAACCAGCTCTCCAGAATAACCACCGCCGAGGCGGAATCCACGCTGCCTTTATCCAGCGCGCGGAAACCGCCGCGGTCAAACAGATGCGAACGCGCTTCCACGGTGCTCAGCCGCTCGTCATGCAGCTCCACCTGAACGCCGAAGCGGCCATGCAGGCGGTTGGCGAACTTGCGCGCCCGGGCGGTCAGCGGCTGTTCCGTGCCGTCCATATTGAGCGGCAGGCCGACGATGACCAGATCCGGCTGCCACTCCTGCAGCATTTTTTCGATTTTCTGCCAGTCCGGCGTGCCGTCCTGTGCTTTAAACGCCGCCAGCGCGCGTGCGGTGCCGGTAATTTCCTGACCGATGGCCGCGCCGATGCTTTTGGTGCCGAAGTCAAAGGCGATGAGGGTGCGGTTGCTCATCAGGCATGTCCTGCATGGTTGGCGATGCTGCGGATATCGACGCCGAGACGGTTGGCCGCTTCACGCCAGCGGTTGGCGATCGGCGTGTGGAACAGGATTTCGCTGTCGGCTTCTGCGGTCAGCCAGGCGTTTTCCAGCACCTCCTGCTCCAACTGGCCTTTTTCCCAGCCGGCATAGCCGAGGGCGACCAGCACTTCCTGCGGCTGCTCCGGGGTGCCCAGCGTCTCCAGCACGTCTCGTGAGGTGGTGATCATGGTCTCCGGCGAAATCTGAATGCTGGCGTCAAAGCCCGGCTGCGGCGTATGCAGAATAAAACCGCGGTCGTCCGCCAGCGGGCCGCCGGCATACACCGGTTTATCCAGGCTGATGGCCGGGTCGCGTTCGGCCGGCGCAATCTTCAGCTTATCCAGCACGCTTTCTACCGTAAACTGTTCCACAGGTTTGTTGATCACCAACCCCATGGCGCCTTCTTCGTTATGCTCGCAGATGTAAATCACCGAGCGTTTGAAACGGGGATCCTGCATGGTTGGCATGGCGATAAGAAAGTGGTGCTGTAAATTCATGTCGGTCTGTCGATTATTGAGTAGGGTGGATAGTGACGCTGTCGCACCAATCAGGGCGCAAACGACGCGAAATCGGCAGCGCGGGCGATAACGCCGCGCTGCCCGTCAGCTTAACGCGTAGCCAGACGTTTTTCGATAGCATCCATCAACATACCGGTGATGGAGATCGGGAAGGCTGCTTCGATTTCACGCACGCAGGTTGGGCTGGTGACGTTGATTTCGGTCAGGCGGTCGCCGATCACGTCCAGGCCGACGAACACCAGGCCTTTTTCTTTCAGCGTCGGCGCGACGGTACGGGCGATCTGCCAGTCGCTTTCGCTCAGCGGGCGTGCTTCGCCGCGGCCGCCGGCGGCCAGATTACCTCGGGTTTCCCCCTGCGCCGGAATACGCGCCAGGCAGTAAGGCACCGGTTCGCCGTCGACCACCAGAATGCGTTTGTCGCCTTCTTTAATTGCCGGCAGGAAGTTTTGCGCCATGCAGAAACGGCTGCCGTGTTCGGTCAGCGTTTCGATAATCACCGACAGGTTCGGGTCTTCCTGCTTAACGCGGAAAATCGATGCGCCGCCCATGCCGTCCAGCGGCTTGAGGATAATGTCGCCGTGCTGCTGGTGGAACTTGCGGATGTGCGCGGCGCTGCGGCTGACCAGCGTATCCGGCGTCAGCTCCGGGAACCAGGCGGTGAACAGTTTTTCGTTGCAGTCGCGCAGGCTCTGCGGTTTGTTGACGACCAGCGTGCCTTTGACCTCTGCACGCTCCAGAATATAGGTCGCGTAAATATATTCGGTATCAAACGGCGGATCCTTACGCATCAGGATCACGTCCAGTTCCTGCAGCGCCAGATCCTGCTCGGCGCCGAAGCTGAACCAAGACTCTTTGTCTTCCTTGACGCTCAGTACGCGCGTGCGGGCGCGGCCATCGCCGGCATGCAGATAGAGATCGTCCATCTCCATATAGTGCAGCTCCCAGCCGCGGCGCTGTGCTTCCAGCAGCATGGCGAAGCTGGTGTCTTTCTTGATGTTGATGGATGAGATGGGGTCCATCACTATGCCGAGCTTAATCATTGTTCTTTCTCCTTTAACCCAGATCGCCGAAACGCACCTGGAGGGCGGTAATTGCGGTGAGCGCGGTAGTTTCGGTACGCAGAACGCGTGGCCCCAGCAGGATATCGGTAAATCCATGCCCGGAGGTCATTGCTATTTCATCGGCGGACAGGCCGCCTTCCGGCCCGATCAGCAGGCGGACGTGGTTAACCGGCAGCGGCAGCGTATTGATACTGTGGCTGGCGCGCGGATGCAGATTCAGTTTCAGGCTGTCGTCCTGCTCGGCACACCAGGCTTCCAGCGCCATGGCCGGGCGGACTAGCGGAATACGGTTGCGGCCGCACTGTTCGCAGGCGGCGATGGCGATTTTTTGCCACTGCTGGAGTTTCTTTGCCAGGCGTTCGCCGGACAGCGAGACGCCGCAGCGTTCGGAAAACAGCGGCGTAATGGTATTCGCTCCCAGCTCGATGGACTTCTGGATGGTGAACTCCATTTTGTCGCCGCGTGAGATGACCTGGCCGAGATGCAGGTTCAGCGGCGATTCGCGATCTTCCAGCCGGCCGTCGCCGGTGCGCACCCGTACGCTTTTTTTATCCGCCTGGGTGATTTCAGCGTCGAACACCTGGTTGCTGCCGTCAAACAGCTGCAGCGCCTGGCCCGAGCTCATGCGCAACACGCGCCCGACATGGTTGGCCGCGTCTTCGCTCAGGGCGACTTCTGAATGGGAACTCAGCGGTTCCGGGTGATAGATGCGAGGTATGCGCATAATGACGTTCTAATCCTGACGAAATTCGCAGCCGAAGCGCTGCGTCCTGAAAGACCAAGAGTATATACCCAAAGGCGGCCGAGCGGCAGCGGCGCCGTTGCCGCTGCTCTATGCAGACTATTTAGCTTTTGCGCTGCTGGCAAGCCTGCTGAATATACGGGTTATGGTTTCCCTGTACCTTAGCGATGCGTGCCTCGCGGCGACATTCCCAGTCGCTGACCGGGTACTGACGGTTCCACACCTCAAACAGCCGGGTCTGCTGGCGTGACAGACGCAGCTGGTAGCGATCGCGCATATAGAAATAGGTGCGGGCGATGGCGCCGCGGGCGCGGGCCGGCGGTTCCGCCTGTTTGTGTTTGAAGTCGACCTTCATCGGACACTGGCCGTATTGGCCTTCACCGCCGCGCCACTGGCTGTACATAAAGTTACTACGGTCGCCGTTTACTTCGCCGATCGCCGGCTGCAGGTTGTGCAGGTCGGTTTCAATTTTGCGGTATGCGGGATCCTTGTTGCAGTTTTTACGCCCGCCGTCGCGCCAGCACTGCAGCTGGTGGCCGAACTGCCAGGCTGGCACCACGTGTTCCCATTCGATTCGGCCGGCGCGCTGGGCATTTTTACGCGGCTGAAAGCCGCAGCCGTGGAGGTTGGGGATGCCTTTCTTGCCGTGCCACTGAATTTGGCAGCCGCAGTAGAAGCTGCCGGGGGCGTCCTGATTGATTTTGACCGCTGCCGCTTTGGCCTGGGAGAAGTTGTTGATGCCATGCGCGTTAACCGCGCCAGAAATGAAAACCATTGCGAACAAAATTTTGCGAAGCATATTCCAAAACAGCTCAAAATCAGAAAAGCACGCAGGGTAGCGGAAGTCGCAGGCAGTGGCAAATCAGGCTAATTATTTGTTTATCCGGCAGACTTGCCGGCGTTATGCATAGCGAGCCGTGCCGGCCGCTGGCGGAAAGCGGCGGCCGGAAGCGAGGTGAGGAATGGCGAAAAGTCTCAATCGCGCAGTTCGCGCGTTTCGCCGGCGGAGAAGACCAGTTTTTCGCCGCAACGGCGGCAGCGGTACTCGCTTTCGCCGCGCTGGATGCGGTTATGGCGACGCACCGTCAGCTGATGCAGCTGGCAGCGGCATTGGTAAGGGAAGGTTTTGCTCTGCACCGAGGCGATGCCGAATTGATGGGTGCGGCTGGCCGGCGTCTGCAGCACTTCTTCCATCATCCAGCGCCATTCGCGGCCGTGCGGCGCTGCCGCCTGACCGAAACGGCGGAATACCAGCAGGTGCGCCAGTTCGTGCGGCACGACTTCATCAATAAACGACTGCTTGTTTTCCATCAGCAGCACCGGGTTAAGGCGGATCTCCCAGTCTTGCAGCCAGGCGGTGCCGGCGCTGGTGCCGCGCTGCTGGTAAACGACCTTGGGTTCCGGAAATTCTTCGGCAAAATGTTGCCGGGCCAGCTGCAGTTTTTCCCGCAGGCAGCGCATCACTGCTTGTTGCAGTGCGATAGGGATTCTGATTTTGTTCATCGCCGCTAGCATAGACGCGGCGCGCGGGGCTGGCAATATGCCTCAGGATGAAAAAAGCGTATCGGTTTATGTAGGCTTACGTGCTTTTTTCACCACAATGATAAGCCGATCGGGCGGTGCGGATTGTAATCAAGGTGTTAACTGCGGGATAATAAAACGTGCCAGATAAGTCTGTACCCGCAGTTCTCACAGGACGTGGTCGAAAAAGCTCAAACGGCGTTGCACCCGCGATTCAGGGGCGTTTTGCGATTTAGCGCAATAACCGGCTACCTAAAAATAAGTAAGGTGTGGTGAGTTTTTTTGACGCAGCGACCCGAGTCATGCGCTGAAAGTGTGAATTTAACGCAGCTAATTGTTGCAAGTGAGAGATAAATGTCGAATAAACCGTTCCATTATCAAGATCCGTTTCCACTGAAGAAAGACGATACCGAATACTATCTGCTAAGCCGCGACCACGTTTCCGTCGCAGAATTTGAAGGGCAGGAAGTCCTGAAAGTTGCACCGGAAGCCCTGACCCTCCTTGCCCAGCACGCCTTCCACGACGCCTCATTTATGTTGCGCCCGGCGCACCAGCAGCAGGTCGCCGATATCCTTGCCGACCCGGAAGCCAGTGAAAACGATAAGTACGTTGCGCTGCAATTTCTGCGTAACTCAGAAATCGCCGCCAAGGGTATTTTGCCGACCTGCCAGGATACCGGCACCGCGATCATCGTCGGTAAAAAAGGCCAGCGCGTCTGGACCGGCGGCGGCGATGAAGCAGCGCTGTCGCGCGGGGTGTACAACACCTATATCGAAGACAACCTGCGCTACTCGCAGAACGCCGCGCTGGATATGTATAAAGAGGTGAATACAGGCAGCAACCTGCCGGCGCAGATCGACCTCTACAGCGTCGACGGCGACGAATACAAATTCCTGTGTATCGCCAAGGGCGGCGGTTCCGCGAACAAAACCTATCTGTACCAGGAAACCAAGGCGCTGCTGTCGCCGGGTAAACTGAAAGATTACCTGGTGGACAAGATGCGCACCCTGGGCACCGCGGCCTGCCCGCCGTACCACGTGGCCTTTGTGATTGGCGGCACCTCCGCCGAAGCGACGCTGAAAACGGTCAAGCTGGCTTCCACCAAGTATTACGACGGCCTGCCGACCGAAGGCAATGAGCACGGTCAGGCGTTCCGCGATGTGGCGCTGGAAGAAGAATTGCTGAAAGAAGCGCAGAATCTGGGGCTGGGCGCGCAGTTCGGCGGTAAATATTTCGCGCACGATATCCGCGTGATCCGCCTGCCGCGTCACGGTGCGTCGTGCCCGGTCGGCATGGGCGTATCCTGCTCCGCAGACCGCAATATCAAGGCGAAAATCAACCGCGACGGCATCTGGCTGGAGAAACTGGAGCATAATCCGGGCCGCTATATTCCACAGGAACTGCGTCAGGCGGGCGAAGGGGAAGCGGTGAAGGTGGATCTGAATCGTCCGATGGCCGAGATCCTCAAGCAGCTGTCGCAATATCCGGTGTCCACGCGCCTGTCGCTGAGCGGCACCATCATCGTCGGCCGTGATATCGCGCACGCCAAGCTGAAAGAGCGTCTGGAGCGCGGTGAAGGGCTGCCGCAGTATGTGAAAGACCACCCGATTTACTATGCTGGCCCGGCCAAAACGCCGGACGGCTATGCTTCCGGTTCTCTGGGGCCGACCACCGCCGGGCGAATGGACTCCTACGTGGATCTGCTGCAGTCCCACGGCGGCAGCATGATTATGCTGGCGAAAGGCAACCGTAGCCAGCAGGTGACCGACGCCTGTAACAAACACGGCGGCTTCTATCTTGGCAGCATCGGCGGCCCGGCGGCGGTGCTGGCGCAGCAGAGCATCAAGAGTCTGGAGTGTGTGGAGTACCCGGAACTGGGGATGGAAGCCATCTGGAAAATTGAAGTGGAAGATTTCCCGGCGTTTATCCTGGTGGATGACAAGGGCAATGACTTCTTCCAGAAGATCCAGAGCTCTCAGTGCACCCGCTGCGTGAAATAACTCGGCTGAAATAAAAACGGGGACGGGCTGCGCGCCCATCCCCGGATAAGGTTTCCCATAAGGGCGCGGCGGATGTCGCGCCCTTATCTGTTTTAGCGTGAGCCGATATCGCGCAGCGCTTTGCCGGACATCAAATTACGCTCGATCTGTTCCAGAGAAATGTTTTTGGTTTCCGGAATCAGCACGATGGTCAGTACGATAAACAGCAGGTTCAGTGCGGCGTATACCCAGAAGGTGTGTGCACTGCCCAGGCTGTTCAGCATGGTCAGGAAGGTGGCGCCGACAATCATATTGGCGATCCAGTTCACCGCCGTGGAGCAGGTGATGCCGAAATCGCGGCCTTTCAGCGGCTGAATTTCCGAGCAAAGCACCCAAATCAGCGGGCCGGCGCTCATGGCGAAGCCGACGATAAACATCAGCAGCATCAGGACGGCGAAGTACTGTGCGGCGGTGCTGGCGATGCCGATGTTCATCATGGTGCCGAGTACGCCCATACCGACCGCCATCACCAGGAAGCCCAGTTTCAGCGTCGGCTTGCGGCCCCAGCGGTCAACCAGCCCGATGGCGATAAAGGTCGCCAGCACGTTGACCAGACCGACGATCACCGTGCCCCACATTTGCTGCGCGGTGCTGGCGAAGCCGGCCAGATCGAAGATTTTCGGCGCGTAATACATGATGACGTTCATGCCGGTGAACTGCTGCATAACTTGCAGCAGAATGCCGAGATATACCGCGCGGCGGAAATTCTTGTTGTCTTTAAACAGCGACCAGCCGCCCTGTTTGATCTTCAGGCTTTCGCGGATTTCATCCATTTCCGCCTTGGCCTGTTCGGTGGTGTCGCGCAGCATGTCCAGCACTTGGCGCGCCTCTTCATGCCGGCCGCGTGACGCCAGCCAGCGCGGGCTGCGCGGCAGGAAGAACACGCCGATCAGCAGTAGCAGCGCCGGGATGGTGATGACGCCCAGCATCCAGCGCCAGGCGCCGCTGTAGCTGAACGCAGTATCCGACAGATAGGCCGCCAGAATACCGATGGTGATCATCAGCTGGTACATGGAAATCATACTGCCGCGGATGCGCTCCGGCGCGATTTCCGACAGGTACAACGGCGCGGTGAACGAGGCGATGCCGACGGCCAGCCCCAGCAGAACACGGGAAACCACCAGCACTTCGACGTTAGGGGCGAAGGCGGAACACAGCGATCCGATGACAAACAGCACGGCGCCGATCATCAGGCTGTATTTACGCCCCAGCCGATAGGAGAGCCAGCCGCTGCCGACCGCGCCGACCGCCGCGCCGAACATCATGGAACTGACCACCCACTCCTGTTGGTGCGCGGTGATCTGGAACTCATTGGTAATAAACGGCAGCGCACCGGCGATAACGCCGATATCCAGGCCGAAGAGCAGACCCGCCAGTGCGGCGAGGAAACAGACAAAGAAAGTCATTTGGGCATTTGACCGGCTTTTGCCTGTGGTTGTTACGGTACTCATAACGCCTCCAAAAGGGGGATGTAAAACGCCGAGTGGCTTTGGGGGATAATGTTATTGATCATGATGATGGTTAAAAGTGCGCCGGATCACATTAATGTAATCGCTTACATCAGTGGGGGCTTTTGAGAGGATTCCAATCGCCTAGTAAATAAAGATAAAAGCCACTATAGCCAGCCATAGGCGGTCATATTACGGTACTTTTATTGTAATCGTTTTCAATTTGGGGGCAGACGCGCTCCCAAATCAACCAGGGGGAAGCGCTCCCCGCCCGGTTCAGGAGAAATTATGCCATGAGAGAGGGGCTCAGTCCGAGGAAGGACGGATATTTTTTTGTTTCACAATATCAGCCATGACCGCCAGAGCGATTTCCGCCGGGGTTTTGCTGCCCAGCGGCAGGCCAATCGGCGCGTGAATGCGGCTTAGCTGCTGCGGATTAAATTCGGCAATGTTTTGCAGCCGCTGGCGACGGCGGGCGCTGTTCTGGTGGGAACCCATCGCGCCGATATAAAACGCCGGGGTATGAATAGCTTCCATCAGCGTCAGATCGTCCATACGCGGGTCGTGGGTCAGTGCGACCACGGCGGTATTGCCGTGGCAGCCGCCTTCTTCAATAAATTTGGCCGGAAATTGCCGCACCAGCGTGACCGACGGCGTTAACTGGGCGGCGAAGTTCTCCAGCGCCTCGGGACGGTTTTCACACACCAACACTTCAAAACCCAGCGCGGCGGCGAAGTCGGCGCAGTACAGCGCCACGCTGGACAGGCCGGCGATCAGCAGGCGCGGCGCGGCGGCGATATGCAGGACGATCTCTTCACCGCGGCGTTCAACCTGCGTTGCGCTGGCAAAGGGAGTTTCTTCCAGCACGGTGCAGGCGTGCGGCAGCGTCAGGCGTTTGAGCAACGCGTGATGGCCGTCCAGCGCCGCAGCCATCTGCGCCAGGTAGTGAATGCTATGTTCACCGGCCGGCAGGTACTCAATCAGCACCTCCAGTACGCCGCCGCAGGGCAGCGCCACGTTCGGCGTCAGGCCGCCTTCGCCGTAGCGCACCACCTGGCTGGCCGCCTGATAGTCGCCGGCGGCGATGCGCTGCAGAAAATCCTCCTCCACGCAGCCGCCGGAGAGCGAGCCGCAGTAGCGGCCATCGGCGCCGGCCGCCATCAGCGCGCCGGGCGATCGCGGCGAAGAGCCGTAGGTGGCCAGCACGGTGCACAGCCAGACCGGCTGCTGTTGCAGCCAGGACATGGCCTGACCGACGACGGTGATATCGAGATGTTGCATGGAGCTACTCGCTGTCCGCTAACTGAGAGGGAAGATCAATATCCTGTACGATGCCCGGGTTATCAACTGAAATCAGGTGCACTTCCTGGTCAAACAGCACGGAACGTCCACCGTCATCGCCGCGCAGGGCGCACAGCGCGTTGCGCAGCGTAGCGGAAAAGCCGACGGGATGCCCCGGGCGCCCGTTAACGCAGGGGCGGGCGATCGCATATTTTTGTAGCGCCGCTGCGGTTTGCCTGAATATTTCAGCAGGCACAAAGGGCATATCCGCCAGATGGATTAGCCAGCCGTCCCACTGCGGACGGGCCGCCACGCCGGCGGCGATGGATTCCCCCAGCCCGCGGCTGTCCAGCAATACCGTCTCGACGTGATGTGCGGCGCAGTGCCGGCGTACGGGCTGATTGTCCGGCCGGGTCACCACGACCAGCGGCAGGCCGCTGGCCTGCGCCTGCTGCAGAGTCTGGGCGAACAGGGTGCGTTCGCCCAGGGGCGCATTCAGTTTGTTTCCGCTGCCGCCGGCCCGGATAAAGCGTTCACTGCGTCCGGCGGCGGCAATCACAATACCTGTCGTCATATTGATCACCTGTTTTGGCTATAGGCATATGCCAACAGCGTTAGGGTAAGCCGGAGCCGCTTATGAAACGGCGCCGACTACAAAAGAAGGGAATCATTATGAATATTGTAACCTGTCACGGCGTCATTTTAGTCACCGCGCCGTAACGGCGGAAGGCGGCATCACTGATTATCCGCCGGTGGTTTGCCAAACAGCGGCATGCCCTGTTCATCCCAGGACAGGGTTTTGATGCGCGTATGCCGGTTAGGGTCGTACAGCGGATCGCCGTCAATTTCGGTGTAGTTGCGTGCGTGGTACACCAGCACGTCGTTGTTGTCCTCATCCTGGGTAAAGCTGTTGTGACCGGGGCCGTACTGGCGGTTGTCGTAACTGGTGCGAAACACCGGCTGCGGCGACTTATGCCATTGTGCCGGGTCGGTCAGGTCGGCGTCGATATCCGCCCACAGCAGCCCGAGACAGTAATTCTCGTCGGTGGCGCTGGCGGAGTAGCTGATGAAAATCCGCTGCCCGTGGCGGATCACCGCCGGCCCTTCGTTCACCCAAAAACCCCGCGTCTCCCAGGGCAGTTCCGGCTTGCTGAGCATCACCGGCTCCCCTTGCAGCGTCCACGGGTTGGTCATTTCCGCCAGATACAGGTTGGAGTTACCGCGTATGGCCGGATCTTTTTGCGCCCACAGATAGTAATGCCTGCCGCGGTGGTTAAAGTAGGTGGCATCAAGGGAGAAGCTGTCGAGATGGCTGTGAATGCGTCCTTTCTCCTGCCATTCGCCGGTGAGCGGATCGGCGTCGCTGCAAGCCAGTGCGAACATGCGGTGCTGAAACAGGCCGTCCTTAATCTCCGGGCTGTGGGCGGCGGCGAAGTAGATATACCAGACGCCGTCGATCACATGCAGCTCCGGCGCCCAGATCAGGGCGCTCATCGGCCCGCTGGCCGGTTTGCGCCAGACGACGTGCGGCGTGGCCTGCGCCAGACCTGTCAGGCTGGTGGCGCGGCGCAGCTCCAACCGGTCGTACTCCGGCACCGACGCGATAAAGTAGTAGTTGCCGTCGCTGTGGCGCAGGATAAAGGGATCGGCGCGTTGCGTAATCAGCGGGTTGGGATAGATTTTCATCGTTTTCTCTCTTAGCTGTGCCGGGTTTCAAGCTGGCGCTCACGGTAGTCGGCCAATTCCTGGTAGTTGGCGCGGCGCTTGGCCAGATCGCTTTGGATTTGCCGCATCAGGTCGCGGTCCACTTTCAGCAGCCGCACCACGCCGGCGGTGATCAGGTAGCCGATACCGGGAATGACGGTAAACAGCAGGACGATGCAGTTAAGCGCGCCGGCGCTCTGGCTGGCGGCGTCCGCCTGGTAGCCGGACAGCGACATCAGGAAGCCGACCATCGCGCCGGCCACCGCCAGCCCCACCTTCAGGAAGAACAGATTACCGGAAAAGCTGATGCCGGTGATGCGTTTGCCGGTTTTCCATTCGCCGTAGTCATCAACGTCGGCCATCAGAGACCAGTGCAGCGGCGACGGGATTTGGTGCAGGATATTCAGCAGGAAATAGGCCACCACGATGGTCCAGGTCAGCTGCGGGTTGAGGAAATAGAAGGCGCAGGAGAACAGCGCCAGCGCGATATTAGTCCAGAAGAATACCTGAAGTTTGCAAAAGCGGTCGGTGAGCGGTTTGGCCAGCGCGCTGCCGATCATCATCCCGACCACGCCGAGCGCGATGAACAGGCTGGCGAAAGACGATGACTGTTGCATCACATAGGTGACGTAGTACATGGTGGCCGCCATGCGGATAAAGCCGGGGCAGACGTTGCAGAAGGTCAGCAGCAGAATGCGCACCCACTGATCGTTTTTCCAGACGTCTCGCAGGTCGGCTTTCAGCGCGTCGTTGGTCGGCACCGCCGGGCGGATACGCTCTTTGACCGTCGCGAAGCAGAACAGAAACATAAACAGCGCCACCAAAGCCAGCACGCCCATTGCCATCTGATAACCGCGCGCCTTGTTGTCGCCGCCGAACCAGTCGGCCAGCGGCAGCAGCGTCAGCGACAGCAGCAGGGTGGCGATGCCGACCATGATAAAGCGGTACGACTGGCAGGAGACCCGCTCGTGCGGGTCGGCGGTGATGACGCCGCCCAGCGAGCAGTAAGGAATGTTGATGGCGGTATAGGTCAGCGACATCAGAAAATAGGTGGCGAAGGCATAGACCACCTTGCTGTTATAGCTCCACTCGGGGGTGGTGAACATCAGCACGCTGAACAGCACATAGGGCAGGGAGATCCACAGCAGCCAGGGGCGGAAGCGCCCCCAGCGGCTTTGGGTGCGGTCGGCGATGGCGCCCATAATCGGATCGGTGACCGCGTCCAGCACCCGCACCGATAGCAGCAGAATGCCTACCAGCGCCGGCGTCAGGCCAAAGATGTCGGTGTAAAAATAGTTGAGGAACAGCATGATGGCGCCGCCAATCATATTGCACCCGGCGTCCCCCATGCCGTAACCGATCTTTTCTTTTATCGAAAGGGCATTGCTCTTCATGGACATTTTCTCCGTGCTGACAGGATCAGACTCAATGATCATGATTATTGTCTTGTCCGACGCTGTCTGGTCAGGAGCTGATGGTTATAGAGCTGGACAAACCTGCCATGGCGGAAGAAGTGTGAGCTTGTTAGCAAACTTGACCCGGAGAAGGGACGGCAGAAGCCGGTGGCCCATAGAAGAGAACACGGCGTGAGCCGTGTTTTTTCAGGATGGCGTGGGCATTCAGTGGCTCACGATATGGGAACTGCCGAGACGATGTCCCGGTTTGAAAGCGTATTCACGGGACGACCAGGCGATGGCGAACGCAACGGCCAGCAGGATCAGCAATGCCCAGGGGAAAACGCTGGCCTCCCAGGTATCAAGCAGCATGCCGCCGATCACGCCGCCGCCGGCGATCGCCGAGTTCCAGGCCACCACATTCATGGAGAGCGCCACGTCAGCGCCGTCTCCCGCCGCATCGGCCAGCGCGGTTTGCAACAGGGTTGCCGCACCGCCGAACGTGATGCCCCATACGATCACCCCCAGATAAATCACGGCGGGATCTTGCGCACCGACGCCGAAGGCGAACGCGGTGAGCGCGAAGGCGGCGAGACTGGCCAGTACCGTGGCGCGCAGGTGGCGCTCCACCAGCCGGCCGGTGATCCAGATGCCGGCGAGCGCCGCTGCGCCGAAGGCGAACAGCACCAGATCGGTTCGGTCAGCCATTCCCGCCGGCGCGATAAACGGAGCGATATAGGTATAGAGAATGTTGTGCGCAAGCATCCAGGTGATTACCACTGCCAATACCGGGCGTACACCGGGCGTGGTGAAGACCCGGCGCAGCGGCATGTGTTGATGGGCGGACTGGCCGGGGTAATCGGGGACTTTGGCGTATACCCAGACGATCAGCAGCAGCGTCAGGGCCGACATGATCCAGAATGCGCTGCGCCAGCCGATTGTCGATCCCATGAAGGTCCCCAGAGGCACCCCCAGAGAGAGAGCGATTGGGGTTCCCACCATGGCGATGGCAAGGGCGCGTCCTTGCTGATAAGGCGCGACCATCCGCCGGGCGTAGCCGGCCAGCAGGCTCCAGGCCAGCCCTGCGGCGACGCCGGCAAAGAAGCGGGCGACCAGCGTGACGGCATAGTGGGTAGATAGCGCGGTGGCTGAGTTGAAGAGAAGGAAGCCGATGATAGTCAGCAGCAGGACGTTACGCCGCCGCCAACTGCGTGTTGCAATCGTCAGCGGGATGGCGGCCAGCAGTGAGCCCAGCGCATATGCCGTCACCATTTGCCCGGTCAGCGCCGGATTGACGCCGAGTCCCTGACTGATTTGCGGTAGCAGGCCTGCAGGCAGCGTTTCGGTCACGATACAGATAAATCCCGTCATGGCCAAAGCCAGCAGGGCGGCGACGGGCAGGCGGGCGGCGGTGGCCGATGTCGCCTGAGTGGATGAGTGATTCACGCAAAAGATCCTTTCGACGATGAGAAGGTTCCGGCGTCGCTTGGTGCCGCCGGCGTCTGAAGCATATCGATATATATACCGATCGGTATAAATGTAATCATCATCGTCGCTGCGTTGTCAATAAATTATATATCGATTAGTATATATGTCGTAAAAGATAAGGAGTCAGCGATGGCGCAAATGGGACGTCCCCGCAGCTTTGACCGCCAGCAGGCCATCGAACAAGCGATGCACCTGTTCTGGGAGCAGGGCTATGAATCAACCTCGCTCAGCCAGCTAAAGGCGAGCATTGGAGGTGGTATTTCCGCCCCGAGTTTCTATGCGGCTTTCGGGTCGAAAGAGGCGCTGTTCAACGAGGCGGTGCAGTGTTATCTGGAAAGCTATGCGCGTGTGACGGATTGTCTTTGGGACGACGCGCTGGCGCCGAGAGAGGCCGTTGAACTGGCGCTGCGTCAGTCGACGACCATGCAGTGTGAGCCGGGGCATCCGAAGGGGTGTATGGTTGCTTTCGGCGTCATGAGTGCGCCGACGCCCGCGCATGCCGACGTGGCCAAACCGCTGGCGGAATCGCGTGCGCGAACGTATGCCGGATTTATCCGCTGCGTCGAACGTGCCATTGCCGCCGGCGAGCTGACGGCGAGCACCGACGCCCGGGCGCTGGCGACCGTATTCAACAGTTTTTTGCTGGGCATCTCAACGTCAGCTCGGGATGGTGTTGACGTAGCGACCTTTCAGGGAGCTATTGCCGAAGTGATGAAAGTCTGGGACGCGCTGCGTAAGCAGGCGTAGCGGGCGGGAAAAGGCGTGATATGAAACAGGCCCGCCGTGGCGGGCCTGCGGCAGAGATGAAATCAGCGCGTGGCGCTGCCGAGCGCCCGCTGGCTGCGCTGCTTGATGGCGTAGCCAATCGCCAGCACCGCCACCCAGAGCGGGATCAGCAGCACGGAAATGCGAATGCCCGGCGTCAGATACATAATCACCAGAATACCGGCCATAAACAGCAGGCACAGGTAATTGCTCAGCGGGTACCAGAACGCCTTGAACTTCGGCTCCACGCCTTCACGGCGTTTTGCCGCGCGGAATTTCAGGTGGGCCAGGCTGATCATCGCCCAGTTGATCACCAGCGCGGACACGACCAGCGCCATCAGCAGTTCAAACGCGCGCCCCGGCAGCAGATAGTTAATCAGCACGCAGAATGCGGTCGCCAGCGCCGAGACGCCGATAGCGACGATCGGCACGCCGCGCCCGTCCACTTTCAGCAGGCTTTTCGGTCCGTTACCCTGCTGCGCCAGGCCGTACAGCATGCGGCTGTTGCAGTAGACGCAGCTGTTATACACCGACAGCGCCGCCGTCAGCACCACGATATTCAGCACCGTTGCCACCAGGTTGCTGTTCAGCGCGTGGAAGATCAGTACGAACGGGCTGCCGCCTTCTACCACTTTGCCCCACGGGTAGAGGGAGAGCAGAATCGTCAGCGAGCCAATATAGAAGATCAGGATGCGGTAGATCACCTGATTGGTGGCTTTGGGAATGCTTTTGGCCGGATTATCCGCCTCGGCGGCGGTGATGCCGACCAGCTCCAGGCCGCCGAAGGAGAACATGATCACCGCCATCGCCATCACCAGCCCGCTGACGTCGTTCGGGAAGAAGCCGCCCTGCGCCCACAGGTTGCTGACCGTGGCCTCCGGGCCGCCCATGCCGCTCAGCAGCAGGTAGGCGCCAAAGACGATCATGCCGATAATCGCCACCACCTTGATAATGGCGAACCAGAACTCCAGTTCGCCATATACCTTGACGTTGGCAAGGTTGATGGCGTTGATCGCCAGGAAGAACACCGCGGCGGAGACCCAGGTGGGGATCTCCGGCCACCAGTACTGTACATAGATGCCGACCGCCGTCAGTTCGGCCATCGCCACCAGCACATACAGCACCCAGTAGTTCCAGCCGGAGGCGAAGCCGGCAAAGTTGCCCCAGTATTTGTAGGCAAAATGGCTGAACGAGCCGGCGACCGGCTCTTCAACCACCATTTCACCCAGCTGGCGCATAATTAAAAAGGCGATAAAGCCGCCGATAGCGTAGCCCAGGATAACTGACGGCCCGGCCATTTTTATTGTTTGCGCGATGCCCAGAAATAGCCCGGTGCCGATTGCGCCGCCTAAGGCGATAAGCTGAATATGGCGGTTCTTCAGCCCGCGTTTCAGTTGGTCGCCCTGTTGTTGACCATCCATCAGTGTTTACCCTCTGTCGTTGCAAATGCTCACACGTTGTAAAAGTGTGATTACGATGTGTGTATGTTTTTGTTTACGGCGTTGTAGGTATTAATTAAACGGCGCCGCTACCGTTTCATGAAGAATAATGTTATGTGAAAAAGTTTGCATCTCCTTTGTTTTGGTGGTGATTAAGATTTCAGCAGTTTAGGCAACAAAATGCGGATTGTGTGATGAGAACGGCTGTTGCGTGCATGAAATAAGCAATAAATCACATAATTCGCAAAAAGATTGTTCTTACCTCCAACCGATGTCTCATCTTGCCGTTTCCCTCCCGTAACTAACCCTTTATGGTCATAGCTATTCACCAAAGCGTCATAAACATGCAATAAATCTCTGGCATTGACGGTTCACTCTGGAGGGGGAACGGCGAGCCTAAATGATGGAATGTGACCTGTGTCACATAAGGTGGCGACGGCGTCTGGGTAAAGCTTTGTAAATGGTATTACCACTTAAGAGTAGCCAGCAGCGGCGGGGGCGTATTTCAGGTAGTAAAACGTGCGGGCCGCACGGATTTCGGCAGGCGGCCATATGGACAGGAGGTGAATACTTTGTTACTTTACCGTCACGTTTGTGAAATTGGTATTACCAATTGACTCCGCGCTATTCGCAGAGAAGAAATCACCCATGGCCTATAGCAAAATCCGCCAGCCCAAGCTGTCAGACGTTATCGAGCAGCAGCTCGAATACCTGATACTCGAGGGTACGCTGCGCCCAGGAGAGAAGTTGCCTCCGGAGCGCGAACTGGCGAAACAGTTTGACGTTTCCCGCCCTTCTCTGAGAGAGGCAATCCAGCGCCTGGAAGCAAAGGGGCTGCTGTTGCGCCGTCAGGGCGGGGGAACTTTTGTGCAAACCAACCTCTGGCAAAGCTTCAGCGATCCGCTGGCTGAACTGCTGGCCGATCACCCTGAATCACAGTTCGATCTGCTCGAAACCCGTCATGCGCTCGAAGGCATCGCCGCCTATTACGCGGCCCTGCGCGGCACCGACGAAGATCTGGCGCGCATCCGCGATTGCCATATCGTGATTCAGCAGGCGCAGGACAGCGGCGATCTGGACGCTGAAGCCGACGCGGTCATGCAGTATCAAATTGCCGTTACCGAGGCGGCGCACAACGTTGTGTTGCTGCATTTGCTACGCTGCATGGGGCCGATGCTGGAACAGAACGTCCGACAGAACTTTGAATTGCTCTACTCGCGCCGTGAGATGTTGGCGAAAGTGAGCAGCCACCGCGCCGGGATTTTTGAGGCGATAGTGGCGCGCGAGCCGGAAAAGGCCCGCGAAGCCTCTCACCGCCACTTGGCGTTTATTGAGGAAATCTTGCTGGATCTCAGCCGGGAGCATACCCGTCGTGAGAGATCGCTACGGCGGCTCCAGCAACGCAAGGAGTAAGAGCGGTTCCCGTCTTGGGGTAACACCAGCCCAATATCAGGGATAAAGCTCGCAGTGCTTAATTAAGTACTTTAGCGGCAACTAAACTGATGAGCCTGTCTTCGTGCGCTTTGCTGCAGAGCGCAGGAAGACAGGCTCCAAATAAACCATTAGACAGATAAGGAATACCACCATGTCAGAACGTTTAAACAATGACGTGGATCCGATCGAAACCCGCGACTGGCTGCAGGCGATCGAATCGGTCATCCGTGAAGAGGGTGTTGAGCGAGCTCAGTTTCTGATTGATCAGGTATTGGGTGAAGCCCGCAAAGGCGGCGTTAATGTAGCGGCCGGTTCCGCTGCTAACGACTACATCAACACCATCGCGGTGGAAGACGAGCCTGAATATCCGGGTAACCTGGATCTGGAACGCCGCATCCGCAGCGCGATCCGCTGGAACGCCGTGATGACCGTTCTGCGTGCTTCCAAGAAAGATCTGGAACTGGGCGGCCACATGGCTTCCTTCCAGTCTTCCGCGACCTTCTATGAAGTCTGCTTTAACCATTTCTTCCGCGCACGCAACGCGAAAGATGGCGGCGATCTGGTGTACTTCCAGGGCCACATCTCTCCGGGCGTTTACGCACGCGCCTTCCTTGAAGGCCGCCTGACCGAAGAGCAAATGAACAACTTCCGTCAGGAAGTTCACGGCAACGGCCTGTCCTCTTATCCGCATCCAAAACTGATGCCGGAATTCTGGCAGTTCCCGACCGTGTCCATGGGCCTTGGCCCGCTGAGCGCCATCTACCAGGCTAAATTCCTGAAATATCTGGAACACCGCGGCCTGAAAGACACCTCCGCACAGACCGTATACGCCTTCCTGGGCGACGGTGAAATGGATGAGCCGGAATCCAAAGGCGCCATCACCATCGCCACCCGTGAAAAACTGGACAACCTGGTGTTCGTCATCAACTGCAACCTGCAGCGTCTGGACGGCCCGGTAACCGGCAACGGCAAAATCATCAACGAACTGGACGGTATCTTCTCCGGCGCAGGCTGGCAGGTGCTGAAAGTGATCTGGGGCGGCCGCTGGGACGAGCTGCTGCGTAAAGACACCAGCGGTAAACTGGTTCAGCTGATGAACGAAACTCTGGACGGCGACTACCAGACCTTCAAATCCAAAGACGGCGCCTACGTGCGCGAGCACTTCTTCGGCCGTTATCCGGAAACCGCCGCGCTGGTTGCCGACTGGAGCGACGAGCAGATCTGGGCGCTGAACCGTGGCGGTCACGATCCGAAGAAAGTCTTTGCCGCGCTGAAAAAAGCGCAGGAAACCAAAGGCAAGCCTACCGTTATCCTGGCCCACACCATCAAAGGTTACGGCATGGGCGACACCGCGGAAGGCAAGAACATTGCTCACCAGGTGAAGAAAATGAACATGGAAGGGGTGCACCACTTCCGCGATCGTTTCAACGTGCCGGTTGCCGATGCTGACATCGAAAAACTGCCGTACGTCACCTTCGAGAAAGATTCCGAAGAGTACAAATACCTGCACGAGCGCCGCGAGAAGCTGGAAGGCTACCTGCCGAGCCGTCAGCCTCACTTCAGCGAGAAGCTGGAACTGCCTTCTCTGGAAGACTTCGGCCCGCTGCTGGAAGAGCAGAACAAAGAGATCTCCACCACCATCGCCTTTGTGCGCGCCCTGAACGTGATGCTGAAGAACAAGTCGATCAAAGATCGTCTGGTGCCGATCATCGCCGATGAAGCACGTACCTTCGGTATGGAAGGTCTGTTCCGTCAGATCGGTATCTACAGCCCGAACGGCCAGCAGTACACCCCGCAGGACCGTGAGCAGGTGGCTTACTACAAAGAAGACGAGAAAGGTCAGATTCTGCAGGAAGGGATCAACGAACTGGGCGCCGGCGCGTCCTGGCTGGCGGCTGCGACCTCTTACAGCACCAACGACCTGCCGATGATTCCGTTCTACATCTACTACTCGATGTTCGGCTTCCAGCGTATTGGCGATCTGTGCTGGGCAGCGGGCGACCAACAGGCGCGCGGCTTCCTGGTCGGCGGCACCTCCGGCCGTACCACGCTGAACGGCGAAGGTCTGCAGCACGAAGACGGCCACAGCCACATTCAGTCGCTGACCATCCCGAACTGTATTTCCTACGATCCGGCATATGCCTATGAAGTGGCGGTCATCATGCATGACGGTCTGGTGCGTATGTACGGCGAAGCGCAGGAGAACGTTTACTACTACCTGACCACGCTGAACGAAAACTACCATATGCCGGCGATGCCGCAGGGCGCCGAGGAAGGCATCCGCAAGGGTATCTACAAGCTGGAAACGCTGGAAGGCAGCAAAGGCAAGGTACAGCTGATGGGCTCCGGCGCGATCCTGCGTCACGTGCGCGAAGCGGCACAGATCCTGGCGAACGACTACGGCGTTGGTTCCGACGTGTTCAGCGTGACCTCGTTCACCGAACTGGCGCGCGACGGCCAGGACTGCGAACGCTGGAACATGCTGCACCCGACCGAAGAGCCACGCGTACCTTACGTTGCTCAGGTGCTGAGCGATGCGCCGGCGGTAGCGTCTACCGACTACATGAAACTGTTCGCCGAGCAGATCCGCAACTTTATCCCGGCCAGCGATTATCGCGTACTGGGCACCGATGGCTTCGGTCGTTCCGACAGCCGTGAGAACCTGCGTCACCACTTCGAAGTGGATGCATCTTACGTGGTGGTTGCTGCTCTGGGCGAGCTGGCTAAACGCGGCGAAATCGATAAGAAAGTGGTTGCCGAGGCGATCGCCAAATTCGATATCGATGCCGATAAAGTAAACCCGCGTCTGGCCTAAGAGGTAAAGAATAATGTCTATTGAAATCAAAGTACCGGACATCGGTGCAGATGAAGTCGAAATCACCGAGATTCTGGTGAAGGTCGGCGATAAGGTCGACGCAGAGCAGTCGCTGATCACCGTAGAAGGCGACAAGGCGTCGATGGAAGTGCCATCGCCGCAGGCCGGCGTGGTGAAAGAAATCAAGGTTGCGGTCGGCGATAAAACCGAAACCGGCAAACTGATCATGATCTTCGAAGCAGAGGGCGCAGCGGCTGCAGCGCCTGCTCAGGAAGCGAAGCAGGAAGCGGCGGCTCCGGCAGCGGCGCCTGCTGCTGCGGCGGCAAAAGACGTTCAGGTTCCGGATATCGGCGACGACGAAGTGGAAGTCACCGAGATCATGGTGAAAGTGGGCGACACCGTGACGGAAGAACAGTCGCTGATCACCGTGGAGGGCGATAAGGCTTCCATGGAAGTGCCTGCGCCGTTCGCCGGCACCGTGAAAGAGATCAAAATCAACACCGGCGATAAAGTAAAAACCGGCTCGCTGATTATGGTGTTCGAAGTAGCAGGCGCCGCGCCGGCCGCAGCGCCTGCTCAGGCGGCGGCACCGGCGGCCGCTGCGCCGGCGGCTTCCGCAGCGAAAGACGTGGCCGTGCCGGATATCGGCGGCGACGAAGTGGAAGTGACCGAAGTGATGGTGAAAGTGGGCGATAAAATCGCCGCCGAACAGTCGCTGATCACCGTGGAAGGCGACAAGGCTTCGATGGAAGTGCCTGCGCCGTTCGCCGGCACCGTCAAAGAGATCAAAGTCAGCACCGGCGATAAAGTGAAAACCGGCTCGCTGATTATGGTGTTCGAGGTAGAAGGCGCAGCCCCTGCCGCCGCCCCGGCAGCCAGCGCCGCTGCACCTGCGCCGGCTCCGGCTCAGCAGGAAAGCAAAGCCGCCGCGCCGGCCGCGAAAGCGGAAGGTAAAAACGAATTCACCGAAAACGATGCCTACGTGCATGCGACGCCGGTTATCCGCCGTCTGGCGCGCGAATTCGGCGTTAATCTGGCGAAGGTTAAAGGTACAGGTCGTAAAGGCCGTATCCTGCGTGAAGACGTTCAGGCCTACGTGAAGGACGCGGTGAAACGCGCCGAGTCCGCACCGGCTGCCGCAGCCGGCGGTGGTCTGCCGGGCATGCTGCCATGGCCGAAAGTGGACTTCAGCAAGTTCGGCGAGATCGAAGAAGTGGAAATGGGCCGCATCCAGAAGATTTCTGGCGCCAACCTGAGCCGTAACTGGGTGATGATCCCGCACGTTACGCACTTCGATAAAACCGATATCACCGAGCTGGAAGCGTTCCGCAAGCAGCAGAACGAAGAAGCCGCCAAGCGTAAGCTGGACGTGAAGTTCACCCCGGTGGTGTTCATCATGAAAGCGGTTGCCGCAGCGCTGGAGCAGATGCCTCGCTTCAACAGTTCACTGTCTGAAGACGGCCAGAAGCTGACGCTGAAGAAGTACATCAACATCGGCGTGGCGGTCGATACGCCGAACGGCCTGGTGGTTCCGGTGTTCAAGGATGTTAACAAAAAAGGCATCACTGAGCTGTCCCGCGAACTGATGGCGATCTCCAAGAAAGCGCGCGACGGTAAACTGACCGCCGGCGAAATGCAGGGCGGTTGCTTCACCATCTCCAGCCTGGGCGGTATCGGGACAACCCACTTCGCGCCGATCGTCAACGCGCCGGAAGTGGCTATCCTGGGCGTCTCCAAGTCGGCGATGGAGCCGGTCTGGAACGGTAAAGAGTTCACGCCGCGTCTGATGATGCCGATGTCGCTCTCCTTCGACCACCGTGTGATTGACGGTGCCGATGGCGCACGCTTTATCACCATCATCAACAATATGCTGTCTGACATTCGCCGTCTGGTGATGTAAGGAAAAAAGGGCGCAGCATGCTGCGCCCTTATCGCTTCGGTAGCAGTTTTGTCGGTTTTTGCATGATTCGACAAGATTGTTGAGACACGGGTCACTTCGAACATGCTTTGCAGATTATTAACAATTCTGTAAACTGCTCGCGGTGTAAGCGTCCCGGTGGATGAAGGGCGTTATGAATTCGATTAAAAATATACCCTATAGATTTCACATGGCAGCTAGGCGGCAACTTCTTGAATTCCCAAGAGCTTACTGAAGTAAGTGACTGGGGTGAGCGAATGAAGCCAACAACGCGGCAAGGTGAAAGATGACGGGTATAAAAATGACGTCTGACCCGCCGGACAATAAATTAAGAGGTCATGATGAGTACTGAAATAAAAACTCAGGTCGTGGTACTTGGGGCGGGCCCAGCAGGCTACTCTGCTGCCTTTCGTTGCGCTGACTTAGGTCTTGAAACCGTTCTGGTTGAACGTTATTCCACGCTGGGCGGGGTTTGCCTGAACGTGGGATGTATCCCTTCCAAAGCACTGTTGCACGTTGCCAAAGTGATTGAAGAAGCCAAAGCACTGGCTGAACACGGCATCGTTTTCGGTGAGCCGAAAACCGACATCAACAAGATCCGTACCTGGAAAGAGAAAGTCATCACTCAGCTGACCGGCGGTCTGGCGGGTATGGCTAAAGGCCGTAAAGTTAAAGTGGTTAACGGTCTGGGCAAATTTACCGGCGCTAACACCCTGGTTGTTGAAGGCGAAAACGGTCCGACCACCATCAACTTCGATAACGCCATCATTGCCGCAGGTTCTCGTCCAATCCAACTGCCATTTATCCCTCATGATGACCCGCGCGTGTGGGATTCCACCGATGCGCTGGAGCTGAAAACTGTCCCAGAGCGTATGCTGGTGATGGGCGGCGGTATCATCGGTCTGGAAATGGGCACCGTCTACCACGCGCTGGGTTCTCAGATTGACGTGGTGGAAATGTTCGATCAGGTGATCCCGGCGGCTGATAAAGACGTGGTGAAGGTGTTCACCAAGCGTATCAGCAAGCAGTTCAACCTGATGCTGGAAACCAAAGTGACCGCGGTAGAAGCCAAAGAAGATGGTATCTACGTCACGATGGAAGGCAAAAAAGCGCCTGCGGAACCACAGCGTTATGACGCGGTGCTGGTGGCTATCGGCCGTGTGCCGAACGGTAAACTGCTGGATGCCGACAAAGCGGGCGTGGCGGTTGATGAGCGCGGCTTTATCAACGTTGACAAGCAGATGCGCACCAACGTACCGAACATCTTCGCCATCGGCGATATCGTCGGTCAGCCGATGCTGGCGCACAAAGGCGTGCATGAAGGCCACGTGGCGGCGGAAGTTATCTCCGGTCTGAAGCACTACTTCGATCCGAAAGTGATTCCATCCATCGCGTATACCGAGCCGGAAGTGGCATGGGTAGGTCTGACCGAGAAAGAAGCGAAAGAGAAAGGCATCAGCTATGAAACCGCCACCTTCCCGTGGGCGGCGTCCGGCCGTGCTATCGCTTCCGACTGTGCAGACGGCATGACCAAACTGATCTTCGACAAAGAGACTCACCGTGTTATCGGTGGGGCGATTGTCGGCACCAACGGCGGCGAGCTGCTGGGTGAGATCGGTCTGGCTATCGAGATGGGTTGTGATGCGGAAGATATCGCGCTGACCATCCACGCTCACCCAACCCTGCACGAATCGGTAGGTATGGCGGCTGAGATGTTTGAAGGCAGCATTACCGACCTGCCTAACCCGAAGGCCAAGAAAAAGTAATTTTTCCGGCTTAAACGGTTGATAAGCGGCTCCTGAGAAGGGGCCGTTTTTTATGACGCCGCTAAAAGGCCGCTCAGAGAGCGGCCAGTAGCTTACTTGTTCTGGACTATCACGTTCAGCGTCAGGCTGTTGCCGTTGACCGACCAACCGCCTTTATCAACCCCAAACGCCGCGCCCAGTACAATGAGCAGGATAAATAACGAACTCCTTTTCATTGCGCGATCCCTGTGGAACCACGACCACCGCGACTTCACCGGGAAAATCCCGGTGGAACAAGCGCTTTGTGACGCTCACATCGCAGTTGTGGCAGAACTGTCCTCAAGCCCGGTGACCGGCTGCTAAACCGGCAGAACAGACCCGGTGAGATAGTAACGTGGAATCATGTTTTCCACATTCTTTTTGTTGATTTTTTAAGCGTGATTGCGCAGAATGTCTCTGCTTTGTGGCGCTTGTATCGTACTTTACGATGTAAGTATTCCGTCCGGTGCCTGCTAACGCCGTACGGAACAAAGGAACCGCCTTAACGGCGGTTTTTTTGTTTTTGTCTCCGGCGTTTTTTCCGCTGTTCAAACAATAGTTATTGTAATAGTGTGGCTATTACGATGCGCCCGACCGCCTTGTCCTGCCTGCATTGCAGCCGATTACTCTGTGCTCAACGATTCAGCAAAGATTTAATGTTGCTTTTATGTGAACGAATTAACAACCGATTCAAATCCTGATATGCTGGCTGGGCGGAACCGGGCACTGTACCTTACAGTCCAGGACATCGACAGCAGTGCCTCGTAATATCGCCGTGCGCTAAAAAACCCGGCTTTGATAACAAATCCGGAGTCTCAGAGGCTGCAGCCGACAGCGCTGCCGTTTCAGCGACGCAAGGTATGGACGCCAGGCACAATAAATGACAATGAGAGCGAGGAGAAAGTCGTGCTAGAAGAATACCGTAAGCACGTGGCCGAGCGTGCTGCAGAGGGCATCGTCCCTAAGCCATTAGATGCATCACAAATGGCAGCGCTGGTCGAATCATTAAAGAATCCGCCGCAAGGCGAAGAAGAATTCCTGTTAGACCTGCTGATTAACCGTGTTCCACCAGGCGTCGACGAAGCCGCCTACGTCAAAGCAGGTTTCCTGGCAGCCATCGCCAAAGGCGAAGCCACCTCCCCCCTGATTACTCCGGAAAAAGCCGTTGAACTGCTGGGCACCATGCAGGGCGGTTACAATATTCATCCGCTGATTGAAGCGCTGGACGATGACAAGCTGGCGCCTATCGCCGCCAAAGCGCTGTCTCATACCCTGCTGATGTTTGACAACTTCTACGACGTGGAAGAGAAGGCCAAAGCGGGCAACGCCTACGCCAAGCAAATCATGCAGTCATGGGCCGATGCCGAATGGTACCTGTCCCGTCCGGAACTGGCGGAAAAACTCACCGTTACCGTCTTTAAGGTAACCGGTGAAACCAATACCGATGACCTGTCTCCGGCGCCGGATGCCTGGTCACGCCCGGATATTCCGCTGCACGCGCTGGCAATGCTGAAAAACGAACGTGACGGCATCGTACCGGATCAGCCGGGCAGCGTCGGCCCGATCAAACAGATTGAAGCGCTGAGCGAAAAAGGCTTCCCGCTGGCTTACGTCGGCGACGTGGTCGGCACCGGCTCTTCCCGTAAATCCGCCACCAACTCGGTGCTGTGGTTTATGGGCGACGACATCCCTCACGTGCCGAACAAACGTGGCGGCGGCGTGGTGCTGGGCGGTAAAATCGCGCCTATCTTCTTCAACACCATGGAAGATGCCGGCGCACTGCCGATCGAAGTGGACGTTTCCGACCTGAATATGGGCGATGTGATCGACATCTTCCCGTACAAAGGCGAAGTGCGTAACCACGAAACCGGCGAGCTGATCGCCAGCTTCGAGCTGAAAACCGACGTGCTGCTGGACGAAGTGCGCGCCGGCGGCCGTATCCCGTTGATCATCGGCCGCGGCCTGACCACCAAGGCGCGCGAGTCGCTGGGCCTGCCGAATACCGACGTATTCCGCATCTCCAAACCGGTTGCGGCAAGCGATCGCGGCTTCTCGCTGGCGCAGAAAATGGTTGGCCGCGCCTGCGGCGTAGCCGGCGTGCGCCCGGGCGAATACTGCGAACCGAAGATGACCTCTGTCGGCTCCCAGGACACCACCGGCCCGATGACCCGTGACGAGCTGAAAGACCTGGCCTGCCTGGGCTTCTCCGCCGATCTGGTGATGCAGTCCTTCTGTCATACCGCCGCCTATCCGAAGCCGGTTGACGTGACCACACACCACACGCTGCCGGACTTTATCATGAACCGTGGCGGCGTCTCGCTGCGTCCGGGCGACGGCATCATCCACTCATGGCTGAACCGCATGCTGCTGCCGGATACCGTCGGCACCGGCGGCGATTCCCACACCCGTTTCCCGATCGGCATCTCCTTCCCGGCCGGTTCCGGTCTGGTGGCGTTTGCCGCCGCGACCGGCGTGATGCCGCTGGATATGCCGGAGTCGGTGCTGGTGCGCTTCAAAGGCAAAATGCAACCGGGTATCACGCTGCGCGACCTGGTGCACGCCATCCCTTACTATGCGATCCAGCAGGGTCTGCTGACCGTTGAGAAGAAAGGCAAGAAAAACATCTTCTCCGGCCGCATTCTGGAAATTGAAGGCCTGCCGGAACTGAAGGTTGAACAGGCCTTCGAACTGGCGGATGCGTCCGCCGAACGTTCCGCCGCCGGCTGTACCATCAAGCTGGATAAGTCGCCGATCGAAGAGTATCTGAACTCCAACATCGTGCTGCTGAAATGGATGATCTCCGAAGGTTACGGCGACCGTCGTACGCTGGAACGCCGTATTCAGGGCATGGAAAAATGGCTGGCGGATCCGCAGCTGCTGGAAGGCGACGCCGATGCGGAGTACGCGGCGGTGATCGAGATCGACCTGGCGGAAATCAACCAGCCGATCCTGTGTGCGCCAAACGATCCGGACGACGCGCGTCTGCTGTCCGACGTGGCCAACAGCAAAATCGACGAAGTGTTCATCGGTTCCTGCATGACCAACATCGGCCACTTCCGTGCGGCGGGCAAGCTGCTGGATCAGCACAAAGGCCAGCTGCCGACCCGTCTGTGGGTGGCGCCGCCGACCAAGATGGATGCGGCCCAACTGACCGAAGAAGGTTACTACAGCGTCTTCGGCAAGAGCGGGGCGCGTATCGAGATCCCTGGCTGCTCGCTGTGCATGGGCAACCAGGCGCGCGTTGCTGACGGCGCGACGGTGGTTTCGACTTCAACCCGTAACTTCCCGAACCGTCTGGGCACCGGCGCCAATGTTTATCTGGCATCGGCAGAGCTGGCGGCGGTGGCTTCGCTGCTGGGGCGCTTACCAACGCCGGACGAGTATCAGACCTATATGGAGCAGGTGGATAAGAGCGCGGCCGACACTTACCGCTATCTGAACTTCAACCAGCTGGAGCAGTATACGGAGAAAGCCGACGGTGTGATTTTCCAGACCGCGGTGTAAAAACCGCACGCTGTTAATGCGCTATCAGGGGAGCCGCCAGGCTCCCTTTTTTTATGCCTGAACTGTGACCTTTTCCGCATTTGTATGTTTTTAATTAACTGAAAATTAAAAGCTATTTTAAATCATTAACCTTGGGCTAATGATTGCCTCTGGTGGTTGATTGATGGTGAATAGTTAGCGTCCTAATCTAATCCTCTTCGTAATTCTTACTGCGTGAAGCGTAAATCAATTAAACCGGGGAGGTTTAGCTATGTCGCTTTATCAACAGCCCGCCCGCGTCTGGGATACCCGACGTCAGGAGAAACAACGCCGGCTGGCCAGCGTACAGGGGCAGGTGCAAGGGAAGGTGATCCCTACCGCAGATTTAACCGCGGCGCTGGAACGGCTGCTGGTGCCGGGGGACCGCGTGGTGCTGGAAGGGAACAACCAAAAACAGGCAGATTTCCTTTCCCGCATGCTGGCGCAGGTCGACCCGTCGACCGTGCACGATCTGCATATGATTATGCCGAGCGTCGGCCGCGCCGAACATCTGGATATTTTCGAAAAAGGCATTGCCCGCAAGCTGGACTTCGCCTTTTCCGGCACCCAGAGCCTGCGTATTTCTCAGCTGCTGGAAGATGGCCAGCTGGAAATCGGCGCCATCCACACCTATATCGAACTCTATTCGCGTCTGTATGTTGACCTGGTGCCGAACGTGGCGCTGGTGGCCGGCTTCAAGGCCGACCGGCAGGGCAATCTGTATACCGGCCCCAGCACTGAGGATACCCCGGCGCTGGTGGAGGCCGCGGCGTTTAAAGACGGGATCGTGATTGCTCAGGTTAACGAGCTGGTGGACGACGAAACTGACCTGCCGCGGGTCGATATTCCCGGTTCGTGGATCGACTTTGTGGTGGTGGCGGATCGGCCGTTCTTTATCGAACCGCTGTTTACCCGCGATCCACGGCTGATCAAACCCGTCCACGTACTGATGGGCATGATGGCCATCAAAGGCATCTACGCCGAGCATCAGGTGCAGTCCCTTAACCACGGTATCGGCTTCAACACCGCCGCCATCGAACTGCTGCTGCCGACCTACGGCGAGCGGCTGGGGCTGAAAGGCAAAATCTGCAAACACTGGACTCTGAACCCGCACCCGACCCTGATCCCGGCGATTGAAAGCGGCTGGGTGGAAACCGTGCACTGTTTTGGCGGCGAACTGGGCATGGAGGATTACATCGCCGCGCGTCCGGATATTTTCTTCACCGGCCGCGATGGTTCGATGCGTTCCAACCGCGCCTTCTGCCAGATGGCGGGCCAGTACGCGGTGGATATGTTTATCGGCTCCACGCTGCAGATTGACGCCATGGCGCACTCGTCCACCGTAACGCGCGGGCGCCTCTCCGGCTTCGGCGGCGCGCCGAATATGGGCCACGATCCGCATGGCCGCCGTCATGCCACTCCCGCATGGCTGGATATGATCGAGGAGCCGGATCCGCTGGCGCGCGGCCGCAAGCTGGTGGTGCAGATGGTGGAAACCTTCCAGGCCGGCGCGAAGCCGACCTTTGTCGAGAAGCTCGATGCAATCGACGTCGCCAAAGACGCCGGCATGCCGCTGGCGCCGGTGATGATTTATGGCGATGACGTCACCCACGTACTGACCGAAGAGGGCATCGCCTATCTGTACCGCGCCCGTTCGCTGGAGGAGCGCCGCGCGATGGTCGCCGCCGTGGCCGGCATTACCGATATCGGCCTGGGCGTGGACGCCGCGCGGGTGGCGCAGCTGCGCCGCGAAGGCAAAGTGGCGTACCCGGAAGATATGGGCATCCGCCGCACCGAGGCCGACCGTTCGCTGCTGGCGGCGGGCAGCGTGGCCGATCTGGTGGACTGGTCCGGTGGTCTGTACAACCCGCCGGCTAAATTCCGGAGCTGGTGATGACACTTTCCCCCTGCAGCAGTGCGTCGCGGGTCGATGCCGTCGCGCTGAGTCTGGCGGACGCCGCCACTCGGGCGCTGATTGACGAGGCGCGCCTCAGCCCGAAGCCGGGGCTGGTGGACGCGCGCGGCAGCGGTGCGCATCAGGATCTGACGCTGGCGCTGATGGAGCGTTCTGCTCTCAGTCTGCATGACACCTTCTATGCGTTGGCGATCGCCGGCTGGCAGCGCCCGGCGGACGGCGCGCTGCGTCAGGAGATTGGCCGTATCGGTCGCGAGGGCGAACGGCGGATGATGGCGGCGACCGGCGGGGTGAACACCCATCGCGGCGCCATCTGGGCGCTGGGGCTGCTGGTGACGGCGCTGGCGATGAGGGAGGGGCGCGCCGACGCGCGGCAAACCTGCCTGCGGGCGGCGCAACTGGCGCAGTTGGCAGACCCGGCCAGCCCGAAATCGTTCAGCAACGGGCTGCGCGCTTCCCGGCGCTATCGGGTGCCCGGCGCGCGGGAAGAGGCGCAGCAAGGGTTTCCGCATGTGATGCGTCTGGCGCTGCCGCAGCTGTGGCGCAGCCGCGCAGCCGGCGCCGACGAGCAGGCGGCCCGGCTCGACGCGCTGATGGCGATCATGACCAGCCTGAGCGACACCTGCGTACTGTCGCGCAGCGGCTGGCCGGCGCTGCAGGCGATGCGGCAGGGCGCGCAGGCGGTACTGTGCGCCGGCGGTTATCAGCGGCCGGAAGGGCGGGTGCAGCTGGCGCGGCTGGAACAGCGGCTGCTGGCCTGCAACGCTTCGCCGGGCGGGGCGGCGGACTTATTGGCGGCGGCGCTGTTGCTCGATCGGGCGGCGGGCCGCTGAACATCTATTCGAGAGGACGTTATGGAACGTATTGAATTGAGCTATCCGGCTGTGGAGCGCGTGGTCGGCCAACGGTTGGCCGGCGTGGTCGGCTCCGGCGATATGGAGGCGTTGTTTGAACCTGCAGAGGACGATGTGCTGCGGGTAGTGATTAAAACCTCGGTCAACGGCAGCCAGCAGCGTTGGCGGCATCTGTTCGAGCGTTTGGCTGCGCTGCGCAGCCTGCCGGCGGGGCAACTGGAGATCAACGATTTCGGCGCGACGCCGGGGGTGGCGCGTCTGCGGATTGAGCAGGTATTTGAGGAGGCCGGCCATGCGTGAAGATCTCAGCTTTATTGAACTCAGCGCCCGTGAGCGGGCGCGGCATTTACTCGACGACGGCAGCTTCCGCGAACTGCTGGGGCCGTTTGAACGTATTACCTCACCGTGGCTGGAGCCGCAGGGCATCGTCACCCAGGCGGATGACGGCATGGTGGTGGCCAAAGGCACCCTGAACGGCCAGCCGGCGGTGGTGGCGGCGGTTGAGGGGGCGTTCCAGGGCGGCAGCATGGGCGAGGTTTCCGGCGCCAAAATGGCGGCGGCGCTGGAGCTGGCGGCAGAGGATAACCGCAACGGCATTCCGACGCAGGCGGTGCTGCTGCTGGAAACCGGCGGCGTGCGTTTGCAGGAGGCCAATCTGGGGCTGGCGGCGATCGCCGATATTCATGCCGCTATCGCCGACCTGCGGCGCTATACCCCGGTGGTGGGCATTATCGCCGGTACCGTCGGCTGCTTCGGCGGCATGTCGATTGCCGCCGGCCTGTGCAGCTACCTGATCGTCACCCGCGAGGCGCGGCTGGGGCTTAACGGTCCGCAGGTGATTGAGCAGGAGGCGGGAATTGACGAGTACGACTCCCGCGACCGGCCGTTTATCTGGAGCATGACCGGCGGCGAGGTGCGTTACCGCAGCGGTTTCGCCGACGTTGAGGTGGAGGACGCGCTGCATCAGGTGCGCGCTGCGATGCTGGATTGCCTGGCGCGCGGCGTGCCGGCGCAGCACCGCAGTGAACGCTATGACTATTACCTGCCGAAACTGACGCAGTTTGACAGCCGTCAGCAGGCGGACGCCGCCGTGGTGGCGCAACTTTTCACTCGGGAGGATCGCGCATGAGCACGCAGACAAGAAGCCGCGGTGACTATTGGTTTTCCCTGCTGACGCAGGGGAGCGAGGAACGGCGCGGACAGTGCGCCTCGGTCAGGGTCGCCGACGGCGATCTCGACGGACAGGCGGCGCGCTTTATCGCCGTGGTGCCGGACGCCGACAACCATTACCCGCGCGCCGCGCGCGGCGAGGTGGGACTGCTGGAGGGCTGGACGCTGGCGCAGGTGGTGAGTGAAGCGGTGGCGGCAGACCAGAATCAAACGCAGAAACGCGCCATCGTGGCGATTATCGACGTACCGAGCCAGGCCTACGGCCGCCGCGAAGAGGCGTTCGGCATTCATCAGGCGCTGGCGGGCGCGGCGGGTGCCTACGCGGCGGCGCGGCTGGCCGGGCATCCGGTGATTGGGCTGATCGTCGGCAAGGCGATGTCGGGGGCGTTTTTGGCGCACGGCTATCAGGCTAACCGGCTGATCGCCTTTAACGATGACGGCGTGATGATCCACGCCATGGGCAAGGCATCCGCCGCGCGCATTACGCTGCGTTCGGTCGAGGCGCTGGAGAAACTGGCCGCCTCTATCCCGCCGATGGCCTACGACATCGGCCACTACCGCTCGCTGGGGTTGCTGGACCAGTTGCTGGATATCTGCGATCCGTTGCAGGCGACGCAGCAGGAGCTGGCGCTGGTGCGCCAGACGCTCGCCACGGCGATCGCAGACAGCCGGCAGCAGGGCTGCGGGCTGGAAAATCGCCTGGGGGCGGACAACCGCCGCAGTTCCGCACTGGTGCGCGAGCGCATGCGCGCCGAATGGTAAGACAGGCTTTCGTTAACGTCAGTTCGTCATAACCGGGTCGGGGAGGGAGCGAACCCTTTCCGGCTGATAACAACCAATCGCTACCTTCATCTGCATCTTTGCTACGGGCACGACAACACCAGTAAATAAGAAACACATCGCACCTGAACTGACTGAATTTTTTTCTTTTTAACAGGTGATTTATGACATACATCATTATTCATGCGTTGGCGCCGATTTTTGTCATCATGCTGCTGGGGTTTTACGCCGGCAAGACAAAAATGGTCGATAACCAGAATGTTTCTTTGCTTAATATTTTTGTGATGGATTTTGCTTTGCCCGCGGCGCTGTTCAGCGCCACCGTACAAACCCCATGGTTGGGCATCGTGCAGCAGTCGCCGCTGATTGTGGTGCTGGTGTTGGCGATGTGGCTGACCTACGCGGCGATTTATGCCGTCAGCACCCGGCTGTTCCACAAGTCGCCGCAGGATGCGGCGGTGCTGACGCTGACCGTGGCGCTGCCCAACTATGCGGCGCTCGGCCTGCCGATCCTCGGCAGCGTGTTGGGCGAGTCGCCGGGCACCTCGCTGTCGGTGGCGGTTTCCATTGCCTGCGGCTCGGTGCTGATGACGCCGTTTTGTCTGCTGATCCTGGAGCGAGAAAAAGCCCGCGCCGGCGGCGGTGCACAGCAGGCGGGGTTGCGTATGCTGCCGCTGCTGATGTGGCGCTCGGTGATTAAACCGATTGTCTGGGGGCCGCTGTTGGGCGTGGTGCTGTCGGCCATCGGCGTGCGGATGCCGGAGATGGTGCTGGCGGCGATCAAACCGCTCGGGCTGGCGGCCACCGCGGCGGCGCTGTTCCTGACCGGGGTGATCTTGTCGGCGCGCCGCCTGCAAATCAATGCCTCGGTGCTGCTGGCCAGCGTCACCAAACTGCTGATCCAGCCGTTTATCGCCTGGGGCATCGTGCTGGCGTTAGGGCTGCACGGCAGCGTGGCGATCACCGCGATCCTGATGATTGCGCTGTCGGCGGGCTTTTTCGGCATCGTGTTCGGCAACCGCTTCGGCGTCCGGTCGCCGGATGCGGAAGCCACACTATTGATAAGCTCGGTGCTGTGTATCCTGACGCTGCCGCTGTTTATCACCCTGACTGCCGGTCTGTAACGGAGGAAACCATGATACGTCCGCATGACCTGCTATGGACGGAAAGCGTCGAGGCGCTGATATTTCCCGGCGTTTCACCGGCATGGTTGGCGCGGCAGCAGCTGCGCGACTTGCCGCTGGTAGTGCGGCGCGATATGCCGCGCGACGGCGCCATTCCGGTGGGGATCCGCGGCGAAACGCGCGCGCAGCGGGCGGCAGCCTGGTTGCCGCCCGCTGCGGTATGCCGGCGGGTGACGCCGGAGTCGCTGGTGGCCGGGCTGTCGGCGGCGTCGCCTTTCGCCGCCCTGCCGCCGGTGCGTGCGCTGCGCGAACTGGCGGCGCAGCCGTGGCGCTGGGCGTGGGGTGTGACCGGCAGCTGCGGCTATGCGCTGGCCACCGGCCTGCCGGTGATGCATCCGGACAGCGATCTGGACCTTACCGTACGCTGCCCGCAGCCCGTCGGGCGTGCGGCGCTGCATGCGCTGGCGCAGCGGTTGCGCACGCTGCCGTGCCGGGTCGATCTGCAGGTTGAAACCCCATACGGCGGTTTTGCGCTGAACGAGTGGCTGCGCGACGGGCGGGTACTGTTAAAAACCAACGGCGGCCCTTATCTGACCGATGCGCCATGGTCGGCGCCGCAGGAGTGACGATGAAGATTCTGTTTACCTTTCCCGGCCAGGGGCCGCAGACGCCGCAGATGCTGCATCAACTGCCGGATAACGCCGTCAGCCGCGAGCTGCTGGCGCAGGCGCGCCAGGTGCTGGGGGAGGATCCGCTGTTGCTGGACAGCGCGCAGGCGCTGCGAAAAACGCGCGCGGTGCAGCTCTGTCTGCTGATTGCCGGCGTAGCCTATGCCCGCGAACTGGAGCAGAACGGCGTGACGGCCGATTTCGTCAGCGGCCTGTCGATCGGCGCATTTCCGGCGGCGGTGGTGGCCGGCGCGCTGAGTTTTGAGGATGCGCTGCAGCTGGTGGCGCTGCGCGGCGAGCTGATGGAGCAGGCTTATCCGCAGGGCTATGGCCTGGCGGCGCTGGTTGGTCTGTCGCAAGACCGGGTGGAGGCGTTAATCGCGCAGCTGCATGGCGGGCAGTCGCCGCTGTATCTGGCCAATATCAACGCCGAAGATCAGATGGTGGTGGCCGGCAGCGACGACGCGCTGCAGCAAATTATGGCGCTGGCAAAACAGGCCGGTGCGGCGAAGGCCAGCCGGCTGGCGGTCAGCGTGCCGTCCCACTGCCCACTGCTGGCGCAGCCGGCGGACAGGCTGGCGGAAGCTATGCGGGCGGTGACGCTGCGGCGTCCGCGCATTGCCTATCTGAGCGGCAGCAGCGGGCGGGTGCTGTGGCAGCCTGAACGTATCGCCGACGATCTGGCCTATAACATGGCGCGCACCGTGCGCTGGCATGAGGCGATGACGGCGGCGTATGAACGGGAAGTACGTCTGGCGATTGAAATGCCGCCGGGGGCGGTGCTCACCGGGCTGACGCGTAAGGTGATGACGCAGGGAGAAGCGCTGTCCCGCTGCCAGTTGGGGCTGGCGGCGGTCGTCGGCATCGTCGCGCGCTATCGCCGCGAGGTTTAACGGGGCCGCTCCCCACGGGCGTACATGCGGCTCTCCGCCGTCAGCGCCAGCAGGTTCGGATCCTGCTGCTGATTGCGGTTGAACACCAGCGCGATGGTCTGGCGCATTTGGTAGCGTTCGCACAGCGGCATCAGACGCACCGTGTGCTCGTAAACCTTTTTCATGCGGCCGGGCAGCAGGGTATAGCCAACGCCGGCCTGCACCAGACTGAGCATCGAGAAGATATCGTTGACCCGGGTGACGATCTCCGGCTCAAAACCGGCGATCTGAAAAGCTTCGGTAAAGCCGTGGTAGGTGGCGAACCCTTCGGTCAGCGAGACAAATTTCTGGCTGCGGAAATCCTGCAGATCCGCCGGGCCGTCGACGATCAGCGCGGAGCTGGCGGAGGCGGCAAGAAAAATATCGTCTTTAAACAGCGGTTGGATCTCAAAGCGCTGCGGATCTATCTGGCTGTCGGAGACGGAAATCAGAATCGCGTCCAGTTGCTGCGTCTGCAATTGCGCCAGCAGCGCGGCGTTAGAACCCATCGTCAGATTGATTTCCAGCTCCGGGCGGCGCAGCTTAAGGCCCATAATCAGGCGCGGCACCGTTTCCAGCGTCAGCGAATAGAGCGTGCCGAGCCGCAGGCGCTGCTGCCCGAAGCCGGCCTTCAGCCGCGTCTCTTCAATACCTTTATGGGTCAGCCCGACGATATCGCGGGCGTAGTCCGCCAGCGTATGGGCGGCGGGCAGCGGCTGCAGGTTGCGCCCCTGATGGATAAACAGCGGGCAGCGTATGCCGGCTTCCAGCGTATGCAGCGCGCGGTGGACGCTGACGCCGCTCAGCCCCAGCCGTTCGGCGGCGCGGGCGATGTTTTCCGTCTCCATAAAGGCCAGAAAGATTTCCAGTTTTTTCAGGGTTATTTCACTGTCGATCATTGACGCGTCCCTTGGCGGTGTCTGCGCATCATCATAACAACAATCGCGGCGGGCGGCTTCCCATTGCCGCGTCAAGCCGCTATATTGCCCGCCGCAAAAAAGAGCTGAACTTTGCGAGCGCTCGCTGAAATCTGGGCTGAACAAAGCAGTACACTTACCATAAACAGGCCTGGGGAGGGCGCACGATGGATTACGAATTTCTGCGGGATGTGACCGGTCAGGTAATCGTCAGATTTTCTATGGGACATGAAGCCATCGGCCATTGGATCAATGAAGAGCTGAAAGGCGATCTGAATCTGCTGGACCGGATTGAGAGCGGCGCAGCGCAGGTGAAGGGCAGCGAACGTCAGTGGCAGCTGGAAGGGCATGAATATACGCTGCTGATGGACGGCGAAGAGGTGATGATCAGAGCCAATCAGCTGCTGTTCGAAGGCGACGAGATGGAGGAGGGGATGAGCTATTACGATGAAGAGAGCCTCTCCTTCTGCGGCGTGGAAGACTTCCTGGCGGTGTTGAAGGCCTACCGGCACTTTATGTTGAACTACTGAACCAGGCTGTTGCTGACCGGGCGGCGCCCGCCGCCCGCATATTCTTATTTTAGCTACCACCTTATTGATTAAATAAAATCAAAAAATCACTCCCGGTCGTGATAACTGCGATCGCGCTCTCTATTTTTTATAATTTGATTCAATATAATCATTGTGATTAAAATAAATCAAAATGAGGGTGCTATGAAACTGAAAGCGGCAATAGAGAAGATCCCCGGCGGGATGATGGTTGTTCCGCTGGTGCTTGGCGCGCTGTTGAACACGTTTACACCAGAGGCTTTAGACATTGGCGGCTTCACCACCGCGTTATTCAAAAACGGCGCCGCGCCGCTGATCGGCGCTTTCCTGCTGTGCATGGGGGCCGGCATCAGTTTTAAAGCGGCACCGCAGGCGCTGCTGCAGGGCGGCACCATTACGCTGACCAAACTGCTGGTGGCGATGGCGCTGGGGCTGGGCGTGGAACGGCTGTTTGGCGCCGACGGCGTCTTCGGCCTGACCGGCGTGGCGATTATCGCGGCGATGAGCAACTCCAACGGCGGCTTGTATGCGGCGCTGGTCGGCGAGTTCGGCAATGAGCGCGATGTCGGCGCTATTTCCATTTTATCGCTCAACGACGGCCCCTTCTTCACCATGATCGCGCTCGGCGCCGCCGGCATGGCCAACATTCCGCTGATGGCGCTGGTCGCGGTGCTGGTGCCGCTGTTGGTGGGTATGTTGCTGGGCAACCTCGATCCGAACATGCGCGAGTTTCTGACCAAAGGCGGCCCGGTGCTGATCCCGTTCTTCGCCTTTGCGCTCGGTGCCGGCATTAATCTGGAAATGCTGCTGCAGGGCGGGCTGGCGGGCATTCTGCTGGGGGCATTGACCACCTTTGTCGGCGGTTTCTTTAACATCCGCGCCGATCGGCTGGTCGGCGGCAGCGGTATCGCCGGGGCGGCGGCTTCCAGCACCGCGGGCAATGCGGTGGCGACGCCGCTGGCGATTGCGCAGGCGGACCCCTCGCTGGCATCGGTCGCTGCGGCGGCTGCGCCGCTGATTGCCGCCTCGGTGATTACCACGGCGATCCTGACGCCGGTTCTCAGTTCCTGGGTGGCGAAGCGTAATGCAGCAGCGAAGGAGAAGGCGGCATGAAAATGATTGTGATTGCCGATGATTTTACCGGCGCCAATGATACCGGCGTGCAGCTGGCGAAAAAGGGCGCGCGCACCAATGTGCTGTTGAATGACCGGCAGCAGGCGCCGCGCGGCGGCGATGTACTGGTGATCAATACCGAAAGCCGTGCGCTGCCGGCTGCGGAGGCGGCGCGTAAAGTCAGCGATGCGCTGCGTCCGTACTGCGACGATGAACGGCCGCCGCGGGTGTACAAAAAGATTGATTCCACCTTCCGCGGCAACGTCGGGGCAGAAATTGCCGCAGCGATGCAGGCCAGCGGCGCACGGCTGGCGATTGTCGCGGCGGCGATCCCGGCTGCCGGACGGGTTACGCGGGATGGGGCGTGCTGGGTGCACGGCGTGCCGCTGCTGGAAACCGAATTCGCCAGCGATCCGAAAACACCGATTGCCTCGTCACAGATTAGCACCCTGATTGGCCTGCAAACCGATATTGCCATCCATGAACTGGATCTGGCGACGGTGCGCGGTGCGCAGTTGGATGAGCAACTGGCGCTGCTGGCGCAGCAGGGCGGCATTGTGGTGGCGGACGCCGAACTGGATGGCGATCTGGCGCTGCTGGCGCAGAGTATCGGCCGGCTTGCCACGCCCGTTCTGCTGGTGGGTGCCGCCGGCCTGGCGAATGCGCTGCCGTCGGACTGGTATCTCAGCGATCGGCAGCGGCTGCCGGTGCTGGTGGTGGCCGGTTCGATGAGTGAGGCCACCCGTCGGCAGATTGCCTTCGCCGAGCAGGAGAAGTCGCTGGGCATCGTCGATATCGATGTGCAGGCATTGCTGTCGGCACATGGCGCGCAGGTATGCAGCGACATCGTCGCGCAGGCGGTGGCGATACTGCAGGCGCGTCAGCACTGCGTATTGCGTACCTGCCGTGACGACGATGCGCGTCAGCAGGTCGAGCAGCTGTGCGCCGAATTGTGCATCAGCCGCCAGCAGTTGGGCGATCGCATCAGCCAGTCGCTGGGGGAGATGACGCTCGGGATTATCAACCACGCGCGTATCGGCGGCCTGTTCCTGACCGGCGGGGATATCGCGATTGCCGTCGCCCGGGCGCTGGGGGCGGAAGGTTACCGCATTAACGGCGAAGTGGCGCCCTGCGTACCGTGCGGCGCCTTTATCAACAGTGAAATTGACGATCTGCCGGTGATCACCAAGGCCGGCGGTTTTGGCGGCGAAACCACGCTGCGCGATGCGCTTTATTTTATTGAGGAGATGTACAGTGGCAAATAACATCATAGCGATTACCATGGGCGACCCGGCGGGCATCGGGCCGGAAATTATCATCAAGGCGCTGGCCGAGGGAGAGCTGTCCGGCGCCCGCGCCGTGGTGGTGGGCTGCTTGCAGACGCTGCAGCGTATCCAGGCGCTGGGCATTACGCCGGCGACGGAACTGCGGCCGATAGCAACGGTGGCCCAGGCGCGTTTTGCGCCGGGGGTGATCAACGTGATCGATGAGCCGCTGGCGGATCCCGCGGCGCTGGAGGCGGGCAAAGTACAGGCGCAGGCGGGGGATCTGGCCTACCGCTGTGTAAAACGCGCTACCGAGCTGGCAATGGCGGGTGACGTGCAGGCTATCGCCACCGCGCCATTGAACAAAGAAGCGCTGCATCTGGCGGGACATATGTACCCGGGTCATACCGAGCTGCTGGCGACGCTGACCCACAGTCGTGATTACGCCATGGTGTTGTATACCGATAAACTGAAAGTGATCCACGTTTCCACCCACATTGCCCTGCGCACGTTTCTGGATACATTGAGCGCCGAGCGGATCGAAACGGTAGTGTCGATGGCGGATACCTTCCTCAAGCGGGTGGGCTTCAGCCAGCCGCGCATCGCCGTCGCCGGCGTTAACCCGCACGCCGGGGAAAACGGCCTGTTTGGCGATGAAGAGATCAAAATTGTCAGCCCGGCGATTGCGGCGGCGAAGACGCGGGGCATTGATGTCTACGGGCCCTGCCCGCCGGACACGGTCTTCCTGCAGGCCTATGAAGGGCAGTACGATATGGTGGTGGCGATGTACCACGATCAGGGACATATTCCGCTGAAGCTGCTGGGTTTTTATGACGGGGTGAATATTACCGCCGGGCTACCGTTTATTCGGACTTCCGCCGACCACGGTACGGCCTTTGATATTGCCTGGACAGGTAAAGCCAAGTCTGAGAGCATGGCGATCTCGATACAATTAGCCACGCAGCTTGCCTAATCAAGGGACTATGAAGCCACAACATCGTCTGGACCAGATTCTGGACTATTTAAAGGGCCATAATCTGGTCACGGTTGAACAACTGGTTGCGGCGATCGACGCATCGCCGGCCACCATTCGCCGCGACCTGATCAAACTGGATGAACAGGGCGTTATCAACCGCAGCCATGGCGGCGTGGCGCTCAATCGTTTTATTCCCGCCCAGCCTACCACCAATGAAAAACAGCTGCGTCATCTGCAGGAAAAGCGCGCCATTGCCCGGCAGGCGCTGGCGCTGATTAAGCCTGGCGATGCGGTGGTGCTGGACGCCGGCACCACCATGCTGGAGCTGGCGCGTAATCTGACCCATCTGCCGTTACGGGTGATCACCGCCGATCTGCGCATTGCCCTGCTGCTGTCGGAGTTCAAACAGATAGAGGTCACCATTATCGGCGGACGCATTGATGACAGCAGCCAGTCCTGCATCGGCGACCATGGCCGCCGGCTGCTGCGCGGCGTCTATCCGGACATTGCCTTTATCAGCTGTAACTCCTGGAGCCTGGAGAAGGGCGTTACCACGCCGACGGAAGAGAAGGCCGGGCTGAAGCAGGATCTGGCGGCCAACGCGCGCCGGCGCGTGTTGTTGGCGGACAGCAGCAAATACGGCGCCTATTCGCTGTTTTGCGTGACGCCGCTGGCCGAGCTGACCGACATTGTGACCGACGGCGCCCTGCCGGCGGAGATACAGCAGCAATTAACGGCGTTGCCTGCACAGTTGCATCTGGCGTAGCCGTCCGCAGCCATGGCGGGCCGCTCGTCCGCCAGGCGTTATTCCCCCTCTATTTTCCCCGTGCTTGTCACCGACGGACAACGTGACCTACCCCCGGTTTAATGCCGATTTGTTTTGTATCCCTACCATTTTTAGGTTACATCTTGTTAATAAATATAAATCATTTTGTTACAAATAAGGCAAGGGCAGGGGGAAGCGATGGATTGGGTGATAGCGGGGTTGTCGGCCGTTAATGGCGTGGTATGGGGTGTCCCGATGCTGATCGGCATTCTGGGCATTGGTATTTTTCTGCAGATTAGGCTCTCTTTTTTGCCGATTCGCCGGTTAGGCACCGGATTTAAGCTGTTGTTCGAGCGTAATCACGACCGTGGCGACGGGCAGATCTCACCGTTCAATGCGCTGATGACCGCGCTGTCCGCCACCATTGGCACCGGCAATATTGCCGGCGTTGCTACGGCGGTGGTGCTCGGCGGCCCCGGAGCGCTGTTCTGGATGTGGATCACCGCGCTGGTGGGCATGGCGACCAAGTATTCCGAGGCGGTGTTGGCGGTGCGCTTTCGTGAAGTTGACGATCGCGGTCACTATGTCGGCGGGCCGATGTACTACATCAAGCACGGGTTAGGCAAAAAATGGATGTGGCTGGGGACGCTGTTTGCCTTTTTCGGCAGTATCGCCGGCTTCGGCATCGGCAATACCGTGCAGGCCAATTCGATTGCCGAGGCGCTGAACAGTAACTTCGGCATTTCCCACGGGATGACCGCCGGCGTTCTGGTGGTGCTGGTGGGGGCGGTGCTGATCGGCGGTATTAAACGCATCGCCGACGTGGCGGGGAAACTGGTGCCGCTGATGACGGTGGGCTATTTCGCCGCCGGCATCATTGTGCTGGGGCTGAACGTGAGCGAGATCCCTGCGGCCTTCTCGCTGATTATTACCTCCGCCTTTACGCCGGTGGCGGCGCAGGGCGGCTTCGCCGGCGCGGCGGTCTGGGCGGCGATTCGCTTTGGCGTGGCGCGTGGGGTGTTCTCCAACGAGGCCGGTCTGGGCAGCGCGCCGATCGCCCACGCGGCAGCAAAAACGCAGAACCCGATTCGTCAGGGGCTGATCGCCATGCTGGGCACCTTTATCGACACCATCATCGTCTGCTCCATCACCGGCCTGACCATCATTATCAGCGGCAAATGGATCAGCGGTGAGACGGGTGCGGCGCTGACCTCGACGGCCTTCTCGTCGTCTCTGCCGGGCGGTAACTACATTGTGGCGGTGGCACTGGCAATTTTTGCCTTTACCACCATTCTGGGCTGGAGTTTTTACGGCGAGAAGTGCATTCAGTATCTGTTCGGGCCGAAGATGATCGTACCGTTCCGCATCGCCTGGATCATCGCGCTGCCGATTGGCGCCACCCAGTCGTTGGAGTTTGTCTGGCTGCTGGCCGATACGCTGAATGCAATGATGGCGATCCCGAACCTGATCGCCCTGGCGCTGTTAAGCCCGGTGGTGTACCGCCTGACGCGCGCGCATATTAATGACGTGAATGCGCCATCGGTGCAGGCCGACAGCACTAATCCGTAGCGTTGGTCGCTAAAACAGCGGGGCAGCCTTGGCTGCCCCGTGTGGTTTACAGGTGAGGAATATTCCGCCCGTAATAGATCTCCTGCATCTCTTTCCACAGCAGATCGGTAATCCGTTGTCGTTCTTCCTCACTCAGCGCCTCGGGTTTGGCGTTGAACAGATAGTGCTTCAGGTCGAAATCTTTCAGCAGCATCTTGGTATGGAAGATATTTTCCTGATAAACGTTCACATCCATCATGTGGTACAGCGCCTTCATATCCTCAGACATAAAGTTCTGGATCGAATTGATCTCATGATCGATATAGTGCTTCACGCCGTTAACGTCACGGGTAAAACCGCGTACGCGGTAATCCATGGTGACGATATCCGACTCGAGCTGGTGGATCAGATAGTTCAGCGCCTTCAGCGGGGAAATCACGCCGCAGGTTGAGACTTCTATGTCGGCGCGGAAGGTGCACAGACCGCCCTCCGGATGACTTTCCGGGTAGGTGTGTACGCAGATATGGCTCTTGTCCAGGTGTGCCACCACCGTATTGGGCAGCGGGCCGGGGTGCTCCGAGGTATCAACGTCTCTCGGATCGACCGGTTCCTCGCTCACCAGAATGGTGACGCTGGCGCCTTGCGGCTCGTAATCCTGACGTGCGATGTTCAGAATGTTGGCGCCAATGATCGAGCAGGTCTCGCTGAGGATCTCGGTCAGGCGGTTGGCGTTGTATTGTTCGTCAATGTAGGCGATATAGCCATCGCGGTCGTCCGCGGTTTTGGCGTAACAAATATCGTAAATACAAAAACTCAGGCTTTTGGTCAGGTTATTGAAGCCGTGCAGTTTCAGCTTTTGCAATTTGGTTCACCCCCTTTGTTTTTCTCGGGTCTAGCGTGGAATGCGCTCTTTGCCGCTTATGCCGGTGCGTTGGCCAGGGCATTGAGCAGGTATTGCGGCAAGGCAAAGCTGCCGCTGTGGACCGCCGGGTTGTAATAACGGCAGTGTAAACCGCTTTGGTTAAAGCGCTGTTGCAGCGTGGCGAGGTCAAGCTGACGCAGCGCCGGGTTCTGGCTGGCCCAGGCAAAGGTCATAATGCCGCCGTAATAGGTCGGGATTGCCGCCTGATAAAAGCTGACGTCCTGGAAATAGTGGCTTAACCGGGTGTGGCTGTTGACGGCCTCATCCTGCTGCAGGAAGCAGACGCCGTTCTGCGCGACGAAAATGCCGTTCTCATTCAGGCAGCGGGCGCAGCCTTCATAGAATGCCGAGGTAAACAGGCTTTCGCCGGGGCCGATCGGGTCGGTGCAGTCGGAGATAATCACATCGAATTTTTCATCGGTCTGATTAACGAAGTTAACGCCGTCGTCGATCACCAGTTTGAAACGCGGGTCGTCGTAGGCGCCGGCGTTGTGGTTGGGCAGGTACTGGCGGCAGAACTCCACCACGCCGGCATCAATTTCCACCATGGTGATCTGCTCAACGCCGCGGTGGCGGCTGACTTCACGCAGCATACCGCCGTCGCCGCCGCCGATGATCAATACTTTCTTCGCCTGGCCGTGGGCCAGCAGCGGTACGTGAGTCATCATCTCGTGGTAGATGAACTCGTCGCGTTCGGTGGTCTGCACCACGCCGTCGAGCGCCATCACGCGTCCTAACACTGCGTTTTCAAAGATCACCAGATCCTGATGCTCGGTTTTTTCACGGTACAGCTCTTTCTCTACCGCGAAGTATTGACCAAAGCTGTCGTGCAGCGTTTCATACCAAATTTCTTTTTGGGCCATGTCGGGATGCTCCGTAATAACAGCCATGAAAAATCGGCGCAACATAATAGCTAACTCTGCTACAGGTTGCACGGTGGAATTTCACACAATCAGCGGGAAAAGGGACGAGCGGCGGCGAGGGAGCCGGCCGCCTTTAGTTGGCGTAGGCCAGCAGGCTGAGGGAGTCGCGCGCCAGCGATTTGCACTTGGTCGGCGTGGGGATGGCGATGCCGCTGAGATCGCGGTAGCTGTCCTCGCCCAGGGCTTTCATATCAAAGTGATTATAGTTGCTGAGATCCCAACGGTTTTGCTGGGCAAAATAGACGATGGCGCGTTTGACCTGCTCGTTAGGCAAATCTTTGTAACCACAGTTGTTTTTCAGGTACACAAACACCGCGGTCAGATCCGCCAGGTCTTCCGCCTCTGATTCATTGAGCGCCAGGCTGGCGTTGGAAAAGCCCAGCGTACTCAGCAACAGTATCAATAAAGTTGTCTTTTTCATCGTGACAATGGGGCCGTTGGTTGTCTGCAGACGTTACCACACTTTTTCCCTTCCCACTCTACTTTCGTCTGCGGGGGATGCTTTGCAGTTTATCCGGCCTGCACGTATGATTTCTGTTCGTTTCACAGGAGGGTAGGCACAAGGAGTGTATAACGATGACGGCATTAATGTTCCCCTGTACGGTATTCGAGACCCAAAAACGGATGGATGACTACGGAGCGGAGGATATGCGCAGCGGCGACCTGACGGCTGGCCAGTTAAAGACGCAGTTTCGTTTAACGGACATCTCTACCAAGGTAGATCCGTACACGCTGAGGCGGCTCGCCGCTTTTGGCGGCCGGTCGTCAATGTTCAGGCCGCCGGCTGCGGGTGGGCCGGTAGGGCGTCAGGAATGCGCCCGGATACTATTTGATGAGTTCCGGGAACTGTCAGCGACCTTTGCGCTATACGGCCCGTATCGGCATTTGATTGGCAAGATGATCAACCATATGCAATACGGTAACGGCACGCCGTTTCGGGATGCGTTGTTAGACCAGGCGCTGAAGGCGCATATTATTAATGATAGGACGGACAATAGTTCGTTATTAAAAATAAAAAATGCTTTAGATGAAAATATCGATAGGGTTAACGGTTATTTTCCCAATGAAAAGTTTTACAGGATAAGGGAAATTATTCTTGATGGGAGACTGCCCAAGTTCGATCGGTTTCAGGATAATTTTAACGGTATGGGGATAACCGTTTATGACACATGGGCAACGCATATCACCATAAAGTCACTCCACATAGAGAGTAGTGGCTATCGTGCGGCAGTGAACTACAAAGTACAAGATCACTTCGGTTTGGATGCAGAGGATATTTTGAAACTCAAATTTAATCAGTTTCGTTTTTTTCGCATCTGGTTTGTGCTGCAGCGCTATAGCCAATTTGGGTTTAAGCCGTTTATGACAAATATGGAAGCGGATATAGAGTTGCGGGGGGCGTGGTAATGAAGGTGAAATGTAAGGTAAAGCTTTTTGCTTTGGTTATCGTTATATTGCTTGGTTTATTGATATGGATATTGGTTCGCCCGGTGAAAATTATTGCCGTACATAAAAAAGGAGAGTTTGCTTCTGTTTTAGTTGAAAACTTTCCGCTTAGCGATCGGGGTAAAATGAATTGGTGGCTCAAAAACCAAAAAACATTCACAGCACAATATGGAATTCCTGCCCCGGCAAAAGATGGCTACTTTTTTGTCACATTCTGGAGGTTTGGGGATGGTTACAAAGAAGAAGGCAAGTACGATCGACTGTGTTTTGACGATATGACATCGCCAAAGAACTGTATTGAAAAGGATGCGGTTTTCTCTGTCAGCCACAGCCGTAATCTGGGCACCGTGTTTACCACCTATGAAGGGCGCTACAAACTGCAAGAAAACGGTGAGATTGTGGCAGACCAGAGCACGTTTGAAGCCCGATGATTGGAGCACGATAGCTAGCGCCCAAATAACTTGACGTAACTTAACAAAACAAGACGAATCAAACTATTATTGATACTTGACCTTCCACCAAGGGGAGGGTTTAGGCTGGCCTGATGCTTTCATGTAACTGGAAAAGGGAGTCAGCTATGTTACGTCGTGATTTTATTAAGTTTACCGCTGCGCTGGGCGCGGCCAGCGCATTACCGCTCTGGAGCCGGGCCGCCTGGGCGGCCGATCTGCCCGCGCTGCCGATACCGCCGCTGCTGATGCCGGATGCGCAAGGAAAGCTGGCGCTGGCGCTGCAGACCGGCGAGATGAACTGGCTGCCGCAGGCGGCGACCAAAACCTGGGGCGTCAACGGCGCTCTGCTGGGGCCGGCGGTGCGTTTGCAGCGCGGCAAGCCGGTGACGGTCGATATCAACAACCAACTGCCGGAAGCCAGCACCGTACACTGGCACGGGCTGGAAATTCCCGGCGACGTCGACGGCGGCCCACAGGCGCTGATCGCGCCGGGCACTACCCGCACCGTACATTTCACCATTGACCAGCCGGCGGCCACCTGCTGGTTCCACCCGCATACGCACGGCAAAACCGGCCATCAGGTGATGATGGGGCTGGGGGGGCTGGTGCTGCTGGAAGATGAAGAGAGCGGCAAGCTGCCGCTGCCGAAAACCTGGGGTAAGGACGATATCCCGGTGATTTTGCAGGATAAACGCCTGGGCAAAGATGCGCAGATTGAGTATCAGCTCGATATCATGAGCGCGGCGGTGGGCTGGTTTGGCGACCGCATGTTTACCAACGGCGCGCAGTATCCGCAGCACATCGCGCCGCGCGGCTGGCTGCGCCTGCGTTTTCTTAACGGGTGTAACGCGCGCTCACTGCAGCTGGCGACCAGCGATCGGCGCCCGCTGTATGTGATCGCCAGCGACGGCGGCTTCCTCGGTGAGCCGGTGAAGCTGACGGAACTGCCGATGCTGATGGGCGAACGCTTTGAGGTGCTGGTCGACGCCAGCGACGGTAAACCGTTTGATATCGTCACGCTGCCGGTACAGCAGATGGGCATGACGCTGGCGCCGTTCGATCGGCCGCTGCCGGTGCTGCACATTCAGCCATCGCTGGCGCAGGGGATTAAATCCATGCCGGACAGCCTGGTGAAACTGCCGGCGCTGCCTGCCGCCGCCGGCGTACAGCAGCGTGAGTTCCGTCTGATGATGGATCCAAAGCTGGATATGCTGGGGATGAAAGCGCTGATGGACCGCTACGGCCATCAGGCGATGGCCGGCATGAGCATGGATCACGGCAGCATGGGCCACGGCGCACCGGAGAGCGGCGACAAGATGGCCGGTATGGATCACGGCAAGATGGATCACGGCAAGATGGCCGGTATGGATCATGGCACGATGGACCACAGCAAGATGGCGGGGATGAAGCACGGCGAGCAGTCGTATGATTTCAGCCACGGTAATACCATCAACGGCAAGGCGTTTGATATGAGCAAGCCGATGTTCGCCGCCAAGCGCGGGCAGTATGAGAAGTGGGTCATCTCCGGTGAAGGCGACATGATGCTGCATCCTTTCCACATTCACGGCACCCAGTTCCGTATTTTGAGTGAAAACGGCAAGCCGCCGGCGGCGCATCGCGCTGGCTGGAAGGACACGGTTCGGGTGGAAGGCGCGCGCAGTGAAGTGCTGGTGCAGTTCAACCATGAAGCCAGCGCAGAGCACGCCTATATGGCGCACTGCCACCTGTTGGAGCATGAAGATACCGGCATGATGATGGGCTTTACCGTCGCCTGACGGTAAAAATAGCAGGGCGGCGCGCTCGCGTCGCCTCTGCTGTCAGGCTATGCTAGAATCTGCGCCTTTCTTCCGGCAATAGACCTGAAAACTATGAAACACACTGTAGAAGTAATGATTTCCGAGCAGGAAGTTAAGACCCGAATCGCCGAACTTGGCCGCCAGATCACCGAAAATTACCGCGACAGCGGCAGCGATATGGTGCTGGTCGGGCTGCTGCGCGGCTCATTTATGTTTATGGCCGACCTGTGCCGCACCATTGAGGTGTCGCATGAGGTTGATTTCATGACCGCCTCCAGCTACGGCAGCGGAATGTCCACCACCCGCGACGTGAAAATCCTCAAAGATCTGGATGAAGACATCCGCGGCAAAGACGTGCTGATCGTGGAAGATATTATTGATTCCGGCAATACGCTGAACAAAGTGCGCGAGATTCTGGCGCTGCGCGGCCCGAAATCACTGGCGATCTGTACGCTGCTGGATAAACCGGAGCGTCGTGAAGTGGATGTGCCGGTAGAGTACGTCGGTTTCTCTATTCCGGACGAGTTTGTGGTCGGCTACGGCATCGACTATGCCCAGCGCTACCGCCATCTGCCGTATGTCGGCAAAGTGGTGCTGCTCGACGAATAATCAAGATTGGGGGCGGCGCGGTTTAACGCGCGCCCCGCCAGCTTACCGCTATCTATCAGACTTCGCTTACGGCTGCTGTAAGCCTTTACTCTGCAACAGCGTCGAAATGCCTTTGTTATAGCCCAGCTCCAGGCTTTCGCGGCTGGTCGCCGTAACGTCCAGATCGCGCAGACGCCCGTCCTGAATGCCATATACCCAGCCGTGAATCATCACTTTCTGGCCGCGCTGCCAGGCGGACTGCATGATGGTGGAGTGGCCCAGGTTATGCACCTGCTCGATCACGTTGATTTCGCAAAGGGCGTTGAGACACTCTTCCTTTTCGAGTTTTTCCAGTTGCGGGCTATGCTTGTACCACAGATCGCGGATATGCAGCAGCCAGTTGTTGATCAGCCCCAGCTCCGGGTTTTCGACCGCCGCCTGCACGCCGCCGCAGCCCAGGTGGCCGCAGATGATGATATGTTCGACCTGCAGGACGTCAACGGCGTACTGCACCACAGACAGACAGTTCAGATCGGTGTGTATCACCAGGTTGGCCACATTGCGGTGCACGAACAGTTCTCCCGGCTCCATTCCGGTCAGACGTTCGGCAGGCACGCGGCTGTCGGAACAGCCAATCCACAGAAAACGCGGTTTTTGCGCCTGCGCCAGACGTTCAAAGAATTCGGGGTCTTCCTGGTTGATGTTGGAGGACCACGCTTGGTTGTTGGCAATTAGCCTTTCGATCTCTTTCATGGAGGTTATGCACCTGTAATGAACACTTTGCGTTTGAGTAATATAGGACAAGCGTCACAGTTTTGAAATCGGAACAGTGGAGTTAACCGCACGGATTCAACTCGGCAGGCGCGCCGTTGATGGTAAGATCAGAGAAATTATTCAATAACATCAGTCTCGAAGACATGGTCATAGGGTACCCTTATCGCTTATGAATTATGCACTGGAATTAACACAGTTGACCAAGACCTACGCCGGCGGGGTCAAGGCATTGCGCGGCATCGACCTTCGCGTCGAAGCCGGTGATTTTTATGCCTTGCTGGGGCCGAACGGCGCGGGGAAATCCACCACTATCGGCATCATCAGCTCGCTGGTGAACAAAACCTCCGGCAAGGTGCAGGTGTTTGGTTACGACACCGACAAAGACATCGTCAACGCCAAACGCCAGCTGGGGCTGGTGCCGCAGGAGTTCAACTTCAACCCGTTTGAAACCGTGATGCAGATTGTGGTCAATCAGGCGGGCTATTACGGCGTGACGCGGCGCGATGCGCTGTCGCGCGCGGAAAAATACCTGACGCAGCTGGATCTGTGGGAAAAACGCAACGAGCGGGCGCGCATGCTGTCCGGCGGGATGAAACGCCGCCTGATGATCGCCCGCGCGCTGATGCATCAGCCCAAGCTGCTGATCCTCGATGAGCCGACCGCCGGGGTGGATATTGAACTGCGCCGCTCCATGTGGGGCTTCCTGAAAGACCTCAATGCGCAGGGCACCACCATCATCCTGACGACCCACTATCTGGAAGAGGCGGAGATGCTGTGCCGCAATATCGGCATTATCCAGAACGGCGAGCTGGTGGAGAACACCTCGATGAAAGGGCTGCTGGCGAAGCTGAAGTCGGAGACCTTTATCCTCGATCTGGCGGCGAAAAGCCCGCTGCCGGCGCTGGACGGCTATCACAGCCGCCTGGTCGACACCTCGACGCTGGAAGTGGAGGTAATGCGCGAACAGGGGCTGAACGGGCTGTTCAGCCAACTGAGCGCGCAGGGCGTACAGGTGCTGAGCATGCGCAACAAGGCCAACCGGCTGGAAGAGCTGTTTGTCACCCTGGTTAATGGTAATGGAGAAAAAGCATGACACGTTTGTACTGGGTGGCATTGCAGAGCATCTGGGCGAAAGAAGTGCACCGTTTTGCGCGCATCTGGGTGCAGACCCTGGTGCCGCCGGTGATCACCATGACGCTGTATTTTATCATCTTCGGTAATCTGATCGGTTCGCAAATCGGCAGTATGCATGGCTTCACCTACATGCAGTTTATCGTGCCCGGTCTGATTATGATGGCGGTGATCACCAACTCGTACGCCAACGTCGCCTCATCGTTCTTCAGCGCCAAATTCCAGCGCAATATCGAAGAGCTGCTGGTGGCGCCGGTGCCGACCCACGTGGTGATTGCCGGTTACGTCGGCGGCGGCGTGGCGCGTGGCATTTGCGTGGGCGTGCTGGTGACGGCAATCTCGCTGTTCTTCGTGCCGCTGCAGATCCACGCCTGGTGGGTGATTGCCGTCACGCTGCTGCTGACGGCGATCCTGTTTTCGCTGGGCGGCCTGCTTAATGCGGTCTTCGCCACCACCTTTGACGATATCAGCCTGATTCCGACCTTCGTGCTGACGCCGCTGACCTATCTGGGCGGGGTGTTCTACTCGCTGTCGCTGCTGCCGCCGTTCTGGCAGGCGGTGTCGAAGCTGAACCCGATCGTGTATATGATCAGCGGCTTCCGCTACGGCTTCCTCGGCGTGCACGACGTGCCGCTGACGCTGACCATGGCGGTGCTGCTGGCGTTTATCGCGGTGTTCTACCTGCTGGCCTGGTATCTCATTGAGCGCGGCCGAGGTCTGCGCACCTGATGTTTTCTCCCCTCCCGCATGTTTACAGCGGGAGGGGATGTTGCTTATCCCGCCTTTTTCTCCCCGCTGTAAATCATGCTATGCTGACGCACCCCCGACTTCTGGTCATTACGCACGGTTAAGCAGAACACTCTCATGCGGTTTCACATCAAAATAGCGGCCACGCTGGCTGGCGTGTTGACGTCGCTGCTGGCGCCTGCGGCGTCGGCCGGCCTGGTGTCGGCAGACAACGCGCTAAAATCCGGTTATATGGAAGCAAAACGCGACAGCGAAATCTATTCGCTGATTGGCGAACAGGTTATTCCGGTGGGCGAAGTGAAGGAAGGGCAACTGGTGCAGGTCTTTCCGGCGGACGCGGAATATTATGAGCTGAAGTTCGGCCACGGCGTAGGGTTTATCGATAAGGATGACGTCGAGCGCCTCAACAGGGCGCAGGCGGAAAAGGTGAAGGATCCGTTGGGTGAGCTGAACAAGCCGCTGACCAATCAGAACCTGATTACCCATAAAGCAATCAACGTCTACACCGCAGCGGATAACAAAAGCGAAATCTTCGGCATTCTGGAAGAGAACCTGCGCTACCCGATTATCGGCCGGCTGAAGGATCGGTTGAATAACACCTGGTATGAAATCAATCTCGGCGACCGGCTCGGTTACGTCAGCGAGCTGGACTGTGAGGTCGATAACGGTATCCCGGTGCTGACCTACCACCACCTGCTGAAGAATGACGAGAACAAGCGTTTTCGGCATACCTCCACTACCACCTCGGACGTGGCCTTCAGCAATCAGATGACCTACCTGAAGCAGGCCGGTTATGACACCATTTCGCTCTATCAGCTGGAAGCCTATCTGAAGAACCGGATTAACCTGCCGGGCAAAGCGGTGGTGCTGACCTTTGATGACGGCCTGAAATCGGTATACCGCTATGCCTATCCGGTGCTGAAACAGTACGGCTTCCGCGCGACGGCATTTATTATTTCGTCACGCATCAAGCGTCATCCGCAGAAGTGGAACCCGGACTCGCTGCAGTTTATGAGCATTTCAGAGCTGAAGCAGCTGCAGGATGTGTTTGATATCCAGTCACATACCCACTTCCTGCACCGCATCGACGGCTATAAGCGGCCGATCCTGCTAAGCCGCAGCCTGCACAATATTACGTTTGATTTTGAGCGCTCACGCCGCGCGCTGTCGCAGTTCAACCCGCATGTGTTGTACCTGTCCTATCCGTTCGGCGCCTATAACCAGAAGGCGGTGCAGGCTGCAGAAGACGCCGGCTTCCATCTGGCGGTGACGACGGTGCAGGGAAAAGTAAAGCCGGGCGACAACCCGTATAAGCTGAAGCGGTTGTATATTCTGCGTACCGATTCGATCCAGACGATGGCGGATCGCATCGCCAATAAGCCGGGCACGGTGGTGCAGTAACGCCGATAAAAAAGGGGCTGAACCCGGTTCAGCCCCTCGTCATGTTTTCCGACCGTCAGGCAACCTGTACCGGCACCGCTTTTGCTTTGCGCTGCAGCTGGTTATCGCCCTCAAAGTAGGCGACTTTCGGGTGATGCTGGCGGGCATCGGCATCGCTCATCTGCACGTAAGAGCAGATAATCAGCAGATCGCCGACGCAGGCGCAGCGGGCCGCCGCGCCGTTGACGGAAATAATGCGTGAGCCGCGTTCGGCGGCGATGGCGTAGGTCGAAAAACGCTGACCGTTATCAACGTTATAAATATCGATAGCTTCATATTCCAGAATGCCGGCGGCATCCAGAAAATCCTGGTCGATGGCGCAGGAGCCTTCATAATGCAGGTCTGCCTGGGTGACTTTTACCCGGTGCAGTTTGCCTTGCAGCATAGTACGTATCATAGCGTTACCTTTCACAGGCGTGAGTTAAGTTCCGACAGCGAACAGCAATATCGTCACCGATATCTCCGGCCTTGTCTACTTGGCAGCGGGGGAAATGGTGACGACTGTGCAAAAAATAGTTACTCGGTCAGGTCGACCTGCTGATTATCAATCAGCCGGGCCTTGCCCAGCCAGGCGGCCATCAGCACCACCGCGCGCCGGCTGTCGGTGCCGAGCGGCTGCAGGCTGTCGGCGTCGCGGATAAACAGCTCGTCCGGGGTGAAGCCGGCGTTGCGCAACTGCTCGGCGGTCTGCGCCAGCAGTTCATCAATCTGCCGCTCACCGTTGCTCAGCCGTTCGGCCAGCGCCTGCATGATGCGGCTGAGCTGCGGCGCCTTCTTGCGTTCGTCCGCCGTCAGATAACCGTTGCGCGAGCTGAGCGCCAGGCCGTCTTTGGCGCGCACGGTCGGCACGCCGACGATCTCAATGTCGTAACCCATATCGGCCACCATTTTGCGAATCAGCGCCAGCTGCTGGTAGTCTTTCTCGCCGAAGCAGGCCAGATCCGGCTGCACCAGGTTGAACAGTTTGCTGACGATGGTCGACACGCCGCGGAAATGGCCGGGACGGCTGGCGCCCTCCAGCATTGCGGAAATGCCGGGGACTTCGACGAAGGTCTGCTCGCCCAACCCTTGCGGATAGACCTCCGCCGGCGCCGGCGCAAACACCAGATCGACGTTGTTGCGGGTCAGTTTCTCGCAGTCTTCCTGCAGGGTGCGCGGGTAGTTGGTCAGATCTTCCGGCCGGTCGAACTGCATCGGATTGACGAAGATGCTGACCACCACGATATCGCCGCGGGCGCGGGCCTCGTCGATCAGCGTCATATGACCGTCGTGCAGATTGCCCATGGTCGGCACCAGCGCGATGCGTTTTCCTTCCTGACGATAGCGGCGAATATGCTGGCGCAGCAGCGGCAGGGTTTGAATAATTAACATGTTGGCTCCCGGTTCAATAGGGCTGACGCTTAGTTAAATGAGTGTTCGGCCGCAGGATAAATACCCTGTTCGACTTCCTGAATATATTGCTGCACCGCGCTGCGCAGATCGCCGCTCTGGGCGAGGAAGTTTTTGGCGAATTTCGGCGTATGGCCGCCGGTGATGCCAAAGGCGTCGTGCATCACCAGAATCTGGCCGTCGGTGCCGTTGCCCGCGCCGATGCCGATCACCGGAATAGACAGCATGGCGGTGATTTTACGCGCCAGCTCGGTCGGCACGCACTCCAGCACCAGCAGCTGAATGCCGGCCTGCTCCAGATTCCTGGCGTCTTCAATCAGCTGGTTGGCTGCCGCCTCATCGCGGCCCTGCACCTTGTAGCCGCCGAAGATATTGACCGACTGCGGGGTCAGCCCCAGGTGGCCGCACACCGGCACGGCGCGGTCCACTAACATCTTCACCGTATCGCACAGCCAGCTGCCGCCTTCGATTTTGATCATATTGGCGCCGGCGCGCATCACTTCCGCCGCGTTGGCGAAGGTCTGTTCCGGGGTGGCGTATCCCATAAACGGCAGATCGGCCAGCAGCAGGCAGGCCGGCGCGCCGCGGCGTACCGCGCGGGTGTGATAGGCGATGTCGGCCACGGTGACCGGCAGCGTGGAGTCGTGTCCCTGCAGCGTCATGCCCAGTGAGTCGCCAACCAGCATGAGTTTGATACCCTGTTCTTCAAACAGTCTGGCGAAGCTGGCATCGTAGGCGGTCAGCGTCGCAAATTTGCGTTGCTCCTGTTTCCACTGGCGTAAGTGGGTCACGGTGGTGGGTTTCATCACAACGTCTCCTTGATAGCGCCGTGTGGCGTGCACCGGCGCTGACGGAAAAAAAGTGCAGTCATTCTACTGTAACCCTTCGGGGGTGGGTAGCGACGATAGTTATGGTTAAGATGTTCTTAAGAACCTTATGATGTAATAAGTAAATATCTCTTTCCAGACGGCCCGGCGAGCGCTGAAAACATGGCCGCCTGCGGCGAACAAAAGGACGCGCATGAGAATTCTGCTGATTGAAGACGACAAGATTATCGGTGACGGCATCAAGGTCGGGCTGAGCCAGCTGGGTTTCACCCTCGACTGGTTTACCGACGGCAAGCTCGGCAGACAGGCGCTGGGCAGCGCGCCCTATGATGCGGTGATCCTCGATCTCAGCCTGCCGGGCATCGACGGCCTCGATCTGCTGCGCGAATGGCGTCAGGCCGGCGAGGACGTGCCGGTGCTGATCCTGACCGCGCGCGATGCGCTGTCGCAGCGGGTGGACGGTCTGCAGAGCGGCGCCGATGACTACCTGTGCAAGCCGTTTGCGCTGGCGGAGGTGGCGGCGCGCCTGCAGGCGCTGATTCGCCGGCGTCACGGCCAGCTGAGCGCGCAGCTGACGCACGGCCGGCTGGTGTTCGACACCGCCGCGCGCAGCGTCACGCTGGACGGCGAGGTGGTGACGTTGACGCCGCGCGAACTGGCGGTGCTGGAGCTGTTCTTGCACAACAAGGGGCGGGTGCTGGCGCGGCCGCTGATTCAGGAAAAGCTGTACAGCTGGGACGATGAGGTGAGCAGCAACGCGGTTGAGGTGCATATTCACCACCTGCGCCGCAAGCTGGGCAACGGCTTTATCCGCACGGTGCACGGCGTGGGCTACACGCTGGGGGATGCCGGGTGAAACGTCTGAGCCTGCGGCTGCGTCTGATTATCCTGTTCAGCCTGCTGGCGCTGCTGACCTGGTGCGTCGCCAGCGCGGTGGCGTGGAACATCACGCGCGATAACCTGAATGAAGTGTTCGACACCCAGCAGATGCTGTTCGCCAAACGGCTGGCGACGGCCAACCTCGGCGATATCCCGCGTACCGCCAGCCTGCCGAAAACCAAAAAGCTGGTGCGCCACGGCAAGCGCGGCCAGCAGGATGACGATGCGCTGGCGTTCGCGATTTTCGACCGTCAGGGGCACATGCTGCTGAACGACGGTGAGAACGGCAAGGACATCGAATTTGACGGCCGGACGGCAGGGTTCGTCGATGGCCGGCTGAAAGGTGATGACGACCGCTGGCGGCTGGTCTGGCTGACCAGCCCGGACGGCCGCCAACGCATCGCCGTCGGTCAGGAGATGGAGTATCGGCAGGATATGGCCTGGGCGCTGGTGACCGGGCAACTGACGCCTTGGCTGGCGACGCTGCCGCTGCTGATGCTGCTGATCGCCATTGTGGTCGGGCGCGAGCTGCGTCCGCTGCGCAGCGTGGCGCAGGAACTGCACCGCCGTGCGCCGGATGATGACGCGCCGCTCAGGGCGCACCGGGTGCCGAGCGAAGTACGCCCGCTGGTGGACGCGCTTAACGCGCTGTTCGCCCGCATCAGCGCGATGCTGCAGCGCGAGCGGCGCTTTACCTCAGACGCGGCGCATGAGCTGCGCAGTCCGCTGGCGGCGCTGCGGGTGCAGACCGAGGTGGTGCAACTGGCCGGCGATAACGCCGAGGTGCGCGCGCACGCGCTGGAGAACCTGACCATCAGCATCGATCGCGCCACGCGGCTGGTGGACCAGCTGCTGACGCTGTCGCGGCTGGATGCGCTGCCGGATCTGCATCAGCAGGAGCGGGTTGACTGGCATCAGCTGGTGACGGCGACGCTGGCCGAACAGGAGCACGACGCTCATCGCGCGGGGATCGTGCTGCGTTATGAGGCGCAGGGAGCGCCGGCGCCGCGGCCGGGGCAGTCGCTGCTGCTGTCGCTGCTGGTGCGTAACCTGGTGGATAATGCGCTGCGCTATACGCCATCCGGCGGCACGGTGACCGTGACGTTAGAACAGCGCGTTCTGACGGTGGAGGATAACGGGCCGGGGGTGACGGATGAACATCTGGCGCGGCTGGGGGAACGTTTCTATCGTCCGCCGGGGCAGGAACAGACCGGCAGCGGGCTGGGGCTGTCGATTGTACAGCGGATTGCGGCGCTGCATGGTTTGCGGGTCAGCTTTGCCAACCGGCAAGACGGAGGCTTTAAGGTGCGGGTGATGCTGTAGCCGGCGCGACGCCCGTGGTCATGGGCGTCAGGCCGAGTGCCACAGCGTCATGCCGTTCATCGGCACACGCTGCAGGCAGGCGGCCAGCGGTTCGCCGTCCGGCAGAATCAGGTCGGGGGCGATTTCCGCCAGCGGGTAGAGCATAAACTCGCGCTCTTTCAGGCCATAATGCGGCACCGTCAGGCGCTCGCTGTCAATCACGCTGTCGCCGTACAGCAGCATATCGAGGTCGAGCGTACGCGGCCCCCAGCGCTCATCCTTGCGCACCCGCCCCTGGTTGCGCTCAATCTCCTGTGTGTGATCGAGCAGCTGTTCGGCGGGCAGCAGCGTATCCAGCGCCGCCACGGCGTTGAGGAAGTCCGGCTGGTTCTGCGGCCCCAGCGGTTTGGTGCGGTAGAACGATGAACAGGCGATCAGCCGGCTGCGCGGGAGATGCTCCAGCGCCTCCAGCGCGGCGTGAACCTGTTGCAGCGGCTGCGCCAGGTTGCTGCCCAGCGCGATATAAACGCGGATCATTATGCCCCTTCTTTACGCGGCGCGCGGCGGCGCGGCCGGCGCTGACGTGAACGGCGCGGCGCGGGATCGTCGCCCAGCGAGCTGAGCATGGTTTTTTGTCGCGCCGGCGTCGCATCCTGGAACTCGGCCCACCATTCGGTCAGGCGCTGCATCTCCGGGTTGTTCTCCACCTGGGCGCGCAGCGCCAGCAGATCGTAGGCGGCGCGGAATTTCGGATGTTCCATCAGCTTGTGCGCACGCTTGCCCTGACGACGCGACAGACGCAGCTGCAGCTGCCAGATATCGCGCACCAGCGTGGTGATGCGTTTCGGGATCGCCAGCGAGCGGCACTGCTCGTCCAGCACGTCGTTCATCGCCAGCGCGAAGGCGTCGTAATAGGCCAGGCCGCTCTCCTGCGCCAGTTTCTGCGCGTGCTCCAGCAGCGGATACCACAGCATGGCGGCGAACAGAAACGCCGGGTTGACGCGCATATTGTTCTGCAGACGGTGGTCGGTGTTTTTCAGCACCTGCACCAGAATACGCTCCATCGGCGTATTGTGGTTCGGCGTGAACTGACGGGCGATCAGCGGGAACAGCGGCTGGAACAGCTGGTATTCGCACAGTTTCAGGTAGGTCTGGAAGCCGTAACCGGACTGCAGCAGCTTCAGCGACTCTTCAAACAGGCGCGCCGGCGGAATATCGTGCAGCAGCGACGCCAGGCGCGGAATCGGCTCGGCGGTTTCTTCGCTGATGGTCATATCCAGCTTGGCGGCGAAGCGCACCGCGCGCAGCATGCGCACCGGGTCTTCGCGGTAGCGGGTTTCCGGATCGCCAATCAGGCGAATCACGCCCTGTTGCAGATCGCGCAGGCCGCCGACATAGTCGCGCAGGGCGAAGTCCGCTACGCCGTAGTACAGGCTGTTGATGGTGAAGTCGCGACGCTGGGCGTCTTCCTCAATGGAACCGAAGATATTGTCGCGTAGCAGCATGCCGCTCTGGGCCTGCTGGGAGGAATTCTTGTCGTGCTCCGGATTCTGCTCATGATGGCCGCGGAACGTGGCGACCTCAATGATTTCCGGCCCGAACATCACGTGCGCCAGACGGAAGCGGCGGCCGACCAGACGGCAGTTGCGGAACAGCTTGCGTACCTGCTCCGGCGTGGCGTTGGTGGTGATATCAAAGTCTTTTGGTTTCTTACCCAGCAGCAAATCGCGTACGCCGCCGCCGACCAGGTAGGCTTCAAAGCCGGACTTATTCAGGCGGTACAGCACTTTCAGGGCGTTTTCACTGATATCTTTACGCGAAATCGCATGCTGCTCACGTGGGATCACGGTCATAGGGCGCGTTCCCTCGGCGGCGGATGACGGCGCGCGCTTACGCGGCGCAGGGCGACGGCCGGCATGCTCCCGGCCTTTATCGGCGGAACGCTGGCGCGGCGCGGCAGGCTTCTGGGCGTCGGCGCGCTCTGTGCGAACCGGCTCGTGATTGTTGGCCGGCGCATCATCGCGGGCTGATTTGTCGTCGCCGATGAGTACCTTACGGCAGAAATTGGCTACTCGGGTAAAAATGGTACACCTCGATAGTGACGGATAAAAATGGCGCTCCCTTGCCGATGGCAAACCACAGCCGTATGGGGTTGCTGTGGTTTGACATCACTCGGGCTTATAAAAAAATAGCGGCTAATCATAGCTCACCATGGCGCCTTTGAGAATGCCGTTATGTTTTGCGGCAGGGCGAGAGCGGTCTGACGCGGCACCTTTGCCAGCGTCCAGTTTTCTATTGCCCAGCTCAATAATAACGGCAGATCAAGATCTTGCCAGCTTTCCGGCAGCGGTTGCTGCAAAAAATGCAGCGCGGCGATCAGCACCGGTCGCGGATCGCCGTCTGGCAGCGGCGGCGCGTGATTTTGCTTCGACAGCTTCATTCCCTGATTCCCCAGCGCCAGCGGCAGGTGGATATAATCCGGCACCGGCGCCTGCAGTTGACGGTACAGCGCTATCTGGCGCACCGTCGGTTCAATCAGGTCGGCGCCGCGCACGATTTCCGTCACGCCCTGAAAATGGTCGTCGACCACCACCGCCAGGTTATAGGCGAACAGGCCGTCGCGCCGGCGGATGATAAAATCCTCCTGCGCCAGCGCCGGGTCGGCGTGCAGCTCGCCCTGCAGGCCGTCGTGGAAGCCGTAGACCGGCGCGCTCTGCCGCAGGCGGATGGCGGCGTTCTGCGGGCCGAGGCGCAGCGCGCGGCAGTGGCCGTCGTACAGGCCGCCCGCCTGCTGAATACGGCTGCGGGTGCAGGTGCAGTAATAGCTGAGCCCCTGGCGTTGCAGCCAGTCCAGCGCGGCGCGGTAGGCATCGTGACGTTGGGATTGATAGAGAACCTGGCCGTCCCAGTGGAGGCCATAGTGGTCGAGCGTGGTCAGAATACGCTCGGCGGCGCCGGCGACTTCGCGCGGCGGATCGATATCTTCAATGCGAAGCAGCCACTGCCCGTGGCGGGCGCGGGCCTGCAGAAAACTTCCCAGGGCGGCGATCAGCGAACCGAAGTGCAGATCCCCGGAAGGAGAGGGGGCAAAACGCCCCACATAATGACTTTCTGGCATAATAACTCTGTGCGGCGCGCCGGTATTGCGCGCCGCGGGTAATAACGACTGAATCAGCCGGCCATCTGCTTTTCGCGGATCTCGGCCAGGGTTTTACAGTCGATGCACAAATCGGCAGTCGGACGCGCTTCAAGGCGACGAATGCCAATCTCTACGCCGCAGGATTCGCAGAAGCCGAAATCATCGTCTTCTACTTTCTTCAGCGTTTTCTCGATCTTTTTGATCAGTTTGCGTTCACGGTCGCGGTTACGCAGTTCGAGGCTGAATTCCTCTTCCTGAGTGGCGCGGTCCGCGGGATCAGGAAAGTTTGCTGCCTCTTCCTGCATGTGCGACACGGTACGGTCTACTTCGTCCCTGAGCTGGTTGCGCCAAGCTTCAAGAATGCGCTTGAAATGCGACAGCTGGGCGTCGTTCATATACTCTTCGCCCGGCTTCTCTTGATACGGCTCCACCCCAGCGATGGCGAGAATGCTCAAGGACGAGGTTTTACGGTTTTGCCCTTCTTGCATGTTGCTTCTCCTACATACACACGCACTATCGAATCCCCAATGCGGGGGAAAAACAGGCCGCTATAAATAACAGATGGTGAGTAGGTTGGCAATTATTCCTGTCGCCCGCTTGACAATGGTGTGAAGGAAGGCGTATTTGGCGATCTAATAATCGGCAGCCGATTTATTGGCGGCCTGACTATCTAATCGATAAAAAACGGTAACTTATCGGTGAGACTGATACCGTCAGGTGATAATTTAGCCCCATAACACACCACTTCTACTCCCGCCTGCTGAACCTGAGCCAACAGTGCCGCATAATGCGCATCTATATGATGAGCCGGGGCGACCTGGTCAATACCGCTGTGTAACACGGCAAAAAACAAGACCGCCCGCTGCCCGCTGTCGACCACGTTTTGCAGCTCGCGCAGATGCTTCTGGCCCCTGAGCGTCACGGCGTCAGGAAAGTAACCACGCTGTTGTTGCAGTAACGTGACAGACTTAACTTCAATATAGCAGTTAACCCGATTTTCTGCCTGTAATAACAAATCGATACGGCTGTTTTCGCTGCCGTATTTCACTTCGCCGCCAATTTTACTGTAACCAGATAATTCACTGATTAAATTGTGCTCAATTGCCTCGCGCACCAGCGCGTTGGCGCGCAGGGTATTGACGCAGATCCAATCCCCCTGTTGGGTGTGCGTCAGCTCCCAGCTGTGGGCGTATTTGCGCTTGGGGTTGTCCGAAGTGGAATACCAGACGGTATCGCCGGGCGTGGCGCAGCCGGTCATGGCGCCGGTGTTGGCGCAGTGCAGGGTAAAGGTTTCGCCCTGCGGCGTGACGACGTCGGCCAGAAAGCGCTTGTAACGTTTAATCAGGGTGGCGGATTGCAGCGGTGGCGTAAATTGCATGCGGTGTCTGTCCTAACTGAGCGCCCACTGTTCCAGCGGGTGGTAACGGGTGCGGCCGTTGTCAAACGACGACTGGTATAAGGAAAAATGCGTGACCGGCAGGCTCCAGCCCGGCGTGGCCGGCGGCAGCGCCACCGGGCGCACGGCGGCGCGCAGCAGGGTGATATGCGGGTGAAACGGCAGCGGGCTCTGATAACAGCCGCTGCGCGCCGCCTGCGAGCGCAGCATCTCCGCCAGCTGCAGCAGCCCGCGCGGCGCGCGTTTGCAACCGAGCCAGACCACGCCGGGGCGCGGCCAGTGACCGAGATCGTCAAGCTGCAGGCTGAAGCCGGGCTGGCTGATGCGTCCCGCCAGCCTTTTTAGCGCCGCCTCTTTCTGGCTGCTGACCTCACCGAGAAACGCCAGCGTCAGGTGCAGATTAGCGGCGGCAACCGGTCGGCCGTCCTGCGGCGCAAAGGCGTCGGCGCGCCAGCGGATGACCTGCTGCTGCAGGCTGTCCGGCAAGGGCAGGGCAAAAAACAGACGGCGCGAACTGGACATGTTTCCTCGGTAACTGAATGAATCTCTGGGCGCAATGCTACAATGAGCGCCGTTGATTAACTACCCCGTGGAGCGTTTTGTGTCTTTATTGCCCGTCAGCCAGGTGTTGGATGAATTGCTTGCCGCGCTGCGCAGCGCGCCGCAGGTGTTGCTGCATGCGCCGACCGGCGCCGGTAAATCCACCTGGCTGCCGCTGCAGATCCTACGGCAGGCCAGCCTGCCGGGGCGCATCATCATGCTGGAGCCGCGGCGTCTGGCGGCGAAAAACGTCGCTTATCGCCTGGCGCAGCAGCTGGGTGAGGAGCCGGGCCAGACGGTGGGCTACCGCATGCGCGCCGAAAGTAAAAGCGGGCCGCAGACGCGGCTGGAAGTGGTCACCGAAGGCATTCTGACCCGCATGCTGCAGCAGGACGCGGAGCTGCAGGGCGTCTCGCTGGTGATTCTGGATGAGTTTCATGAACGCAGCCTGCAGGCCGATTTGGCGCTGGCGCTGCTGCTGGACGTGCAGCAGGGGCTGCGCGACGATCTGAAGCTGCTGATTATGTCGGCGACGCTGGATAACGCCCGTCTGTCGCAGCTGCTGCCGGACGCGCCGGTGGTGGTGTCGCAGGGGCGCAGTTTCCCGGTGGCGCGCCACTATCAGCCGCTGGCCAGTCATCAGCGGCTGGAGGACGGCGTCGCCTCGGCGGTGAAACGCCTGCTGGTGGAGCAGTCTGGCTCGCTGCTGCTGTTTTTACCGGGCGTGGCGGAAATTCAGCGGGTGATGGAGCGTCTGCAGGGTGAAGTCGCCGGCGATGTCGACCTGTGCCCGCTGTACGGCGCGTTGCCGCTGGCGCAGCAGCAGCGGGCGATTCAGCCGGCCGTCGCCGGGCGGCGTAAGGTGGTGCTGGCGACCAATATTGCCGAAACCAGCCTGACGATTGAGGGGATCCGGCTGGTGGTGGACAGCGGTCTGGAACGCACGGCGCGCTACGATGTGCGTAACGGCCTGACGCGCCTGATGACGCAGCGCATCAGTCAGGCGTCGATGGTGCAGCGCGCAGGGCGCGCCGGTCGTCTGGAGGAGGGGGTCTGCTGGCATCTGTGTGCCAAAGAGCAGGCCGAGCGCGCCGCCGAGTACGCCGAGCCGGAAATCATGCACAGCGATCTCGGCGCTTTCTGGCTGGAGCTGCTGCAGTGGGGCTGCGTTGACGCCGGCCAGCTGAACTGGCTGGATCTGCCGCCGACTGCGGCGCTGGCGGCGGCTCAGCGGCTGTTGCAGACGCTGGGCGCCACCGATGAACAGGGCAAGCTGACGGCAGACGGACGCCGGATGGCGACGCTCGGCTGTGAACCTCGGTTGGCGGCGATGCTGTGCGCCGGCGCGGCGCTGGGGGAGGACGGCCTGGCGACCGCCGCGCTGCTGGCCGCCCTGCTGGAAGAGCCGCCGCGCAGCGGACAGCTGGATATGGATTACTGGCTCAGCCGACCGCAGCCGAACTGGCAGCGGCGCGCCCGCCAACTGACGCAGCGCCTGAAGGGGCGCGGCGGCCATGTGGACGCCACGCTGGCGCCGCAGCTGCTGGCGCACGCCTTTGCCGACCGCATTGCCCAGCGGCGCGGGCAGGACGGCCGCTACCTGCTGGCAAACGGCATGGGGGCGGCGATGAACCAGGACGAGGCGCTGTCGCGCGCGCCGTGGCTGATTGCGCCGGCATTGCTGCAGGGGGCGAACAGCCCGGATGCGCGCATTTTGCTGGCGCTGCCGGTGGACGTCGAACGGCTGGCGGCGCAGCGGCCGGAGATTGCCCACCAGCGCACCGCGGTGGAGTGGGATGAGGAAAAAGGCACATTGCGTGCCTGGCAGCGTCTGCAGATTGGCCGTTTGACGCTGCGCGCCCGGCCGTTGGCGAAACCGGCGGATGAGGAGCTGCAGCAGGCGCTGGTCGACTGGGTGCGTGGCCAGGGCTTATCGGTGCTGAACTGGGAGGGCGCCGCCGGCCAGCTGCGCGCGCGTCTGCAGTGCGCCCGGGAGTGGTTGCCGGAGGCCAACTGGCCGGCGGTGGACGACGAGGCGCTGTTGGCGGGGCTGGAGCAGTGGCTGCTGCCGGCGCTCGGCGGGGTGCGCGATCTGCGCGGTTTGCGGCAGGTCAATCTCGCCGAGGCGCTGGGCAACCTGCTGGAGTGGCAACAAAAACAGCGGCTGGATAATGCGCTGCCCACTCATTACACTGTGCCGACCGGCAGCCGCCTGCCGATCCGCTATGAGGCCGGCAAGCCGCCGCTGCTGCCGGTGCGTTTACAGGAGATGTTCGGCGAGCGGCACAGCCCGATGCTGGCGGAGGGTCGCATCGCGGTGGTGCTTGAGTTACTCTCTCCAGCGCACCGGCCGCTGCAGATTACTGCCGATCTGGCGGCGTTCTGGCAGGGCGCCTACCGGGAAGTACAAAAAGAGATGAAAGGGCGCTACCCGAAGCACGTCTGGCCCGATGACCCGGCCAATGCGCTGCCGACGCGGCGCACCAAGAAGTATCAGTAGCTGAATTCGGATGTTTCTTCTGTTCAGCCGGCTGATGCGGGAACAGATTAAGCACAAACTTTCACGGCCATCCTGGCCGTGCAGCGTGGAGAGTAACAGCAATGGCCGGGGATGACCGCGAGCCCATCGGGCGCAAAGGGAAACCACCCAAGCGCAGCGCGCCGCGCAGGCCGCCGCGCCGTCGTCTGGATGACGACGATGATGACTACCAAGCAAATAACTTTCAGGATGAGTATGACGATGATGAATATAACGACGAGGAAGAACGCATGCCGCGTAAGGTAAAGGCCGCGCCGCCTCGTAAGAAACGCCGTTGGCTCGGCTTGATGCTGAAAATCATACTGGTGCTCGCCGTGCTGCTGGCCGGTTACGGCGTCTATCTGGATTCGCAGATCCGCAGCCGCATCGACGGCAAGGTCTGGCAGCTGCCGGCGGCGGTGTATGGCCGTATGGTCAACCTGGAACCCGGCATGCCGTACAGCAAAGGCGAAATGGTCAAGCTGCTGGAGGGGATGCAGTACCGCCAGGTCAGCCGGATGACGCGCCCGGGCGAGTTTACCGTGAAGGCCAACAGCATTGAGATGCTGCGCCGTCCGTTTGATTTCCCGGACGGTAAAGAGGGGCAGATCCGCGCCCGTCTCGACTTCCAGAATAACCGTCTGGCGAAGATCGAAAACCTGGATAACCAGCGCAGTTTCGGCTTCTTCCGCCTGGATCCGCGGCTGATCACCATGCTGCAGTCGCCGAACGGCGAGCAGCGTCTGTTCGTACCGCGCAGCGGCTTCCCCGATCTGCTGGTGGACACGCTGATTGCCACCGAAGACCGCCACTTCTACGAGCATGACGGCATCAGCCCTTACTCGATCGGCCGTGCGGTGCTGGCTAACCTGACCGCCGGCCGCGCGGTGCAGGGCGGCAGTACCCTGACCCAACAGCTGGTGAAGAACCTGTTCCTGACCAACGAGCGTTCGCTGTGGCGTAAGGCCAACGAAGCCTATATGGCGCTGCTGGTGGACTACCGTTACAGCAAAGACCGCATTCTGGAGCTGTATCTGAACGAGGTGTACCTCGGGCAGAGCGGCAGCGACCAGATCCGCGGCTTCCCGCTGGCCAGCCTGTATTACTTCGGCCGTCCGGTGGATGAGCTGAGCCTCGACCAGCAGGCGCTGCTGGTGGGGATGGTGAAAGGGGCGTCGCTGTACAACCCGTGGCGCAACCCGAAACTGGCGCTGGAGCGCCGCAACCTGGTGCTGAAGCTGTTGCAGAACCAGGGCGTGATTGACGCGGAGCTGTATAACATGCTCAGCGCGCGTCCGCTGGGCGTTCAGCCGAAGGGCGGGGTGATCACACCGCAGCCGGCCTTTATGCAGCTGGTGCGTCAGGAGCTGCAGAGCAAGCTGGGGGACAAGGTGAATGACCTGTCCGGCGTGAAGATCTTCACCACTCTGGATCCGGTGTCGCAGGACGCGGCGGAGAAAGCGGTGGAAGCCGGCGTGCCGGCGCTGCGCGCTGCGCGTCACGTGAAAGATCTGGAGGCGGCAATGGTGATCGTCGACCGCTTCAGCGGGGAAGTCCGCGCGATGGTCGGCGGTGCCGAACCGCAGTACGCCGGCTTTAACCGTGCGCTGCAGGCCCGCCGTCTGGTGGGGTCGCTGGCCAAGCCGCCGACCTATCTGACCGCGCTGTCCGAGCCGGACAAGTACCGCCTGAACACCTGGCTGGCGGATGCGCCGCTGTCGCTCAAGCAGCCGAACGGCAGCGTCTGGCAGCCGAATAACTACGATCGCCGTTTCCGCGGCAAGGTGATGCTGGTGGATGCGCTGGCGCACTCGCTGAACGTGCCGACGGTAAATCTGGGGATGGCCGTCGGGCTGGATCAGATCAGCGCCACGCTGCAGCGCCTGGGCATTCCGAAGTCGGAAATCAATCCGGTGCCGTCCATGCTGCTGGGGGCTATCGGCCTGACGCCGATGGAAGTGGCGCAGGAGTACCAGACCATTGCCGGCGGCGGCAACCGTGCGCCGCTGTCTGCGGTGCGTTCGGTGATTGCCGAAGACGGCAGCGTACTGTACCGCAGCTTCCCGCAGGCGGAGCGCGTGGTACCGGCGCAGGCGGCCTATCTGACGCTGTACGCCATGCAGCAGGGTGTGGCGCGCGGTACCTCGCGTTCACTGTCGGTGAAGTTCCCGAACTATCATCTGGCGGCGAAAACCGGTACCACCAACGATCTGCGCGACAGCTGGTTTGCCGGCGTTGACGGCAAGGAAGTGGCGATCGCCTGGGTTGGGCGCGATAACAACGGCCCGGCCAAGCTGACCGGCTCCAACGGCGCGCTGACGCTGTATCGCCGCTATCTGGAAAACCAGACGCCGCTGCCGTTGCAGCTGCAGGCGCCGGAAGGGATCAACCAGATGAGCATTGATTCCGACGGTAACTTCCTGTGCGGCGGGGGCGGCTGGCGCACCATCCCGGTGTGGACCGATAACCCGGACGGCCTGTGTCAGGCCAGCCAGGCCGCGTTGCAGCAGCAACAGCAACAGGAACAGCAGACGCAAGAAGAGCAGAAAGGCTCCGACGGCGTCGCCGGCTGGATCAAGGATATGTTCGGCCAGTAAGGCCGCAGCGATAACGGCGGCCGCGACCGGCGGCGCGCCGATGCTAAAAACCCGTAACGGACGTTGCGGGTTTTTTTATTTTTCCGCTTAAGTTATTTCCATAGGGTTAACGGGGCTGAATCAGGTGACGGCCGTGGATTAGCGCGCCGAAATGCGCTTGCAGTTAAACTTCCCTTCTGCATAAAATGCGACGCTTATAATAATTATTATCGTTTACATTCTTCATTTAAATACATCAGAGAAACTAACATGGCTACCAAGCGTCCATCACCATCACCAACGGCGTTCAACCGTTTCCCCGTGCGCGGCAGCGCGATAGCCATCGCCGCCGCCCTGAGCGCCCTCAGCCTGTCGGTGCAGGCCGCCGAGAATAAAGCGGCCGGAGCAAAAGAAGATACCCTGACCGTGGTCGGCAGCAGTAACCGGCAGCAGGAAAGCGCCTGGGGCCCGGTCGGCACCTATGCCGCCAAGCACAGCGCCACCGGCACCAAAACCGATACCCCGCTGGTGAAAACGCCGCAGTCGGTCTCGGTGGTAACGCGCGAAGAGATGGAGATGCGTCAGTCGGAGACGGTGAAAAGCGCGCTGGGTTACACGCCGGGCGTGATGGTCGGCAACCGCGGCGCGTCCACCGCCTATGACTCGGTCAATATCCGCGGCTTCAGCTCGGTCGGCACCAATCTCTATCTGGACGGCCTGAAACTGCAGGACGACAACTACTCGATCTATCAGGTTGATCCCTATTTCCTGGAGCGCGCCGAAGTGCTGCGCGGGCCGGTTTCCGTCCTGTACGGTAAAAGTAACCCGGGCGGTCTGGTGTCGCTGGTCAGCAAACGGCCGACCGGCGAAGAGCTGCGTGAAGTGCAGTTCAAGATGGGCACCGATAACCTGTTCCAGACCGGCTTTGACTTCGGCGGCACGCTGGACGACGACGGCGTTTACTCCTACCGCCTGACCGGGCTGGCGCGCAGCGAAGACCAGCAGCAGGTGGGGGAACAATCCAAGCGTTATGCCATCGCGCCTTCCTTCAGCTGGCGGCCGGACGATCGCACCACCTTTACCCTGCTGAGCAGTTTCCAGGACGATCCTGACGTCGGCTACTACGGCTGGCTGCCGAAAGAGGGCACGGTGGAAAACGGCGTCAACGGCAAGCTGCCGACCAGCTTTAACGACGGCGAGCCGGGCTACAACAACATCTCGCGCAAGCAGCAGATGATCGGCTACAGCTTCGAGCATGCCTTTAACGACACATGGAGCGTGCGGCAGAACCTGCGCTACTCCAAGATGGACGTCGACTACCGCTCCATCTACGGCCTCGGCATCAGCCCGACCAACCCGAGCGAGCTGACGCGCGGCGTGATGAACTCCAAAGAGCATCTGTCCAGCTTTGCGGTTGATAGCCAGGCGCAGGCCAAATTCGCCACCGGCGATGTGGATCACACCCTGCTGATGGGCGTCGACTATATGCGTATGCGCAACGATATCGTGTATGAATACGGCACGGCGTCCAACCTCAACGTGGTGGCGCCGAACTACGGCAACGACAGCTACACCATCAACGGCAGCGCCAACCAGGTGAACCGTCAGGAACAGACCGGCCTCTACCTGCAGGATCAGGCGGAATGGAACAACTGGGTGCTGACGTTGGGCGGCCGCTACGACTGGAGCCAGACCTCCACCACCAACCGCGCGGCGCAGAATACGCGCAGCGAGCAGAACGACAGTGAGTTTACTGGCCGCGCCGGGCTGAACTATGTGTTCGACAACGGCATTGCGCCGTACTTCAGCTACAGCGAGTCGTTTGAACCGACTGCCGGCACCGACGCCTTCGGCAAACCGTTCTCGCCGTCGAAGGGCAAACAGTATGAAGCCGGGGTGAAATATGCGCCGGAGAACCGGCCGATCACCGCCAGCGTGGCGCTGTACCAGCTGACCAAGACCAACAACAAGGTGGCCTACCCGGACAACCCGGTGTTCAGCATCCAGGGTGGTGAAATCCGTTCCCGCGGCGTAGAAGTCGAAGCCAAAGCGGCGCTGTCGGCCAACGTCAACGTGCTGGGCTCGTACACCTATACCGACGCCGAGTACACCAAAGACACCACCAATCAGGGCCATACGCCGGCGGCGATTCCTAAACATATGGCGTCGCTGTGGGCGGATTACACCTTCCATGAAACCGCGCTGAGCGGCCTGACGCTCGGCTCCGGCGTGCGCTATGTCGGCTCCAGCTACGGCGACGAAGCGAACACCTTTAAAGTGAAAGACTACACGGTGGTCGATGCGGCGGTGAAATACGATCTGGCACGATTCAACCTGCCGGGTTCATCCGTTGGCATTAATATCAACAACCTGTTTGATAAAGAGTACGTCTCCAGCTGCTTCAATACCTACGGTTGCTACTGGGGCGCGGAACGTCAGGTGGTTGCGACCGCAACTTTCCGTTTCTAACCGGACAACCCCGGAGCGGCCGCGCTGCTCCGGGTAAAAATAGGGCCTATGCAGGATAAACATCTTCTCCAAGAGGCGACGTTCACGCTGGATAACGTGAGCTTCGCCGTCCCCGGCCGCATACTGCTGCAACCGCTGTCATTGACCTTTCCGCACGGCAAGGTCTGCGGGCTGATCGGCCATAACGGCTCTGGTAAATCCACGCTATTGAAAATTCTCGGCCGTCACCAGGCGGCGACCGGCGGGCAGGTCTTGCTGAACGATACGCCGCTGGCGCAGTGGGACAGCAAGGCGTTCGCCCGCGAAGTGGCCTATCTGCCGCAGCAACTGCCGGCCGCCGAAGGCATGACGGTGCGCGAACTGGTGGCCATCGGCCGTTACCCGTGGCACGGCGCGCTGGGACGCTTTTCCGCCGCCGATCGTCAGCACGTTGAAGAGGCGATCGCGCTGGTGGGCTTAAAACCGCTGGCCGGCCGGCTGGTGGACAGCCTGTCCGGCGGCGAACGTCAGCGCGCCTGGCTGGCGATGCTGGTGGCGCAGGACAGCCGCTGCCTGCTGCTGGACGAGCCGACCTCGGCGCTGGATATCGCCCATCAGGTGGAAGTGCTGGCGTTGATTCAGCGTCTGAGCCGCGAGCGCGGCCTGACGGTGATCGCGGTGCTGCACGATATCAATATGGCCGCCCGCTACTGCGACCATCTGGTGGCGCTGCGCGGCGGAGAAATGATCGCTCAGGGCGCGCCGCTGGAACTGATGCAGGGGCCGGTGCTGGAGCAGATCTACGGCATTCCGATGGGCACGCTGCCGCATCCGAGCGGCGGTTCACCGGTGAGCTTTGTCTACTGATGCATGATATGTCTTTTGATCCCTTCCGCCGCCGCCTGCTGGCGGCGCTGGCGCTGTCGCCGCTGCTGACCTCGCTGCCGGGCCGCGCTGCCGCGCCGCCTGATCTGGGGCGCATTGTGGCGCTGGAATGGCTGCCGGCCGAACTGCTGCTGGCGCTGGGCGTAACGCCGCAGGCGGTGGCCGATATTCATAACTACAACCTGTGGGTGCGTGAGCCGGCTCTGCCGGCGACGGTGGTTGACGCCGGCCAGCGCACCGAACCCAATCTGGAGCTGCTGCAACAGCTGCAGCCGTCGCTGGTGCTGCTGTCGCAGGGCTATGGCCCGTCGCCGCAGCTGTTGGCGCCGATTGCGCCGACCATGGAGTTCGCCTTTAACGACGGCAGCGGCAAACCGCTGACCGTCGCCAAAAACTCGCTGCGTCAGCTGGCGCAGCGGCTGGGGCTGGAAAGCCGCGCCGAGCGGCATCTGCAGCACTTTGACGCCTTCATCAGCGACGCGCGCCGGCGGCTGCAGGATTACACCCTCCAGCCGCTGCTGCTGTTCTCGCTGATCGATAACCGCCACGCGCTGGTGATCGGCCATCAGAGCCTGTTCCAGCAGGTGATGGACCAGCTCGGCATCGCCAACGCCTGGGCAGGGGAGACCAACTTTTGGGGCTCGGCGATCGTCGGTATTGAACGTCTGGCGGCGGTGAAAAATGCGCGGGCAATCTATTTCGATCACGGCAATCAGCGGATGCTGGCGCAGGTGAGCGCGACGCCGCTGTGGCAGTCGCTGCCGTTTGTGCGTCAGCAGCAGCTGCGTCGGGTGCCGGCGGTCTGGCTGTACGGCGCCACGCTGTCTGCGATGCGCTTTTGCCGGCTGCTGGAACAGGCACAGGAGGCGCGCGCATGAATCACAGACTGCGTATTTTACCGATCGCGCTGCTGGCGTTGCTGGCGGCCGCCGCCGGCGGTCTGAGCGTCTTTAACCTGTTGCAGCAGCTGCCGCTGGCGCAGTGGGGGCAGGCGCTGCGGGCGCCGGACATCGATAACGTGCAGCAGATGCTGTTCCATTACAGCCTGCTGCCGCGCCTGTGCATTGCATTGCTGGCCGGCGCCGGCCTGGGGCTGGTGGGCGTGCTGTTCCAGCAGGTGCTGCGCAACCCGCTGGCCGAGCCGGCGACGCTCGGCGTTTCAGCCGGTGCGCAGCTGGGGCTGACTATCGCCACGCTGTGGATGCTGCCGGGCGGCGCGCTGACCGAACAGCTGGCCGCGATGGCCGGTGCGATCGTGGTGGGCGCGCTGGTGTTCGGCGTGGCCTGGGGCAAGCGGATGTCGCCGGTGACACTGATTCTGGCCGGTCTGGTGCTGGGGCTGTACTGCGGCGCGGTCAGCAGCCTGCTGGCGCTGTTTAACTATGAACAGCTGCAGGGGCTGTTCCTGTGGAGCACCGGTTCGCTGAACCAGCAGGACTGGAGCGCGGTGCAGTTTATCCTGCCTCGTCTGCTGCTGGCGGCCCTATTGGCCGCGCTGCTGATCCGCCCGCTGACCCTGCTGGGCCTGGATGACGGCGTCGCGCGCAACCTGGGACTGGGGCTGGCGCTTGCCCGCTTCAGCGCGCTGGCGCTGGCGATCGTGTTCAGCGCTATGTTGGTCAATGCGGTGGGGGTGATCGGCTTTATCGGCCTGTTCGCGCCGCTGATGGCCAAAATGCTGGGGGCGCGCCGGCTGGCGCATCGGATGATGCTGGCACCGCTGCTGGGGGCGCTGCTGCTGTGGTTGACCGACCAGCTGATGGTGTGGCTGGCGCTGGTCTGGCGTGAAATTCCGACCGGCGCCGCCACCGCCCTGATTGGCGCGCCGCTGCTGCTGTGGCTGCTGCCGCGCCTGCGCAGCGCCGCTACGCCGCCGCCGATGAACCTGGGCGACCGGGTGCCGGCCGAGCGTCAGCATCTGCCGCGCTGGCTGGTGCTGGGCGGCGCGCTGTTGCTGGCCGGGCTGGCGGTGGCGCTGATGCTGGGGAAAAACGCCGCCGGCTGGCACTGGAGCGTCGGCACGGAGTTTGAATCGCTGTGGCCGTGGCGCTGGCCGCGGGTGCTGTCGGCGCTGGCAGCGGGCGTGATGCTGGCGGTGGCGGGGACGCTGATTCAAAAGCTGACCGGCAACCCGATGGCCAGCCCGGAAGTGCTCGGCATCAGCTCCGGCGCGGCATTCGGCGTGGTGGTGATGATGTTTATCGTGCCGGGCGATGCCTTTGTCTGGCTGCTGCCGGCGGGCAGTCTGGGGGCGGCGCTGACGCTGCTGGTGATTACCGTGGTCGCCGGACGCGGCGGCTTCTCGACCGAGCGGATGCTGCTGGCGGGGATTGCGCTCAGCACCGCGTTCACCACCACCATCTATCTGCTGCTGGCCAGCGGCGACCCGCGTATGGGCGGCCTGCTGACCTGGATTTCCGGCTCGACCTATGCGGTAACCGGGGCGCAGGCGATCCGCACCGCGCTGATTGCCGCGCTGCTGGTGCTGCTGGCGCCGCTGTGCCGCCGCTGGCTGACCATCCTGCCGCTGGGCGGCGCGACGGCGCGTTCGGTCGGCATCGCGCTGACGCCGGTGCGGCTGAGCATTCTGCTGCTGGCGGCGACGCTGACCGCGATGGCGACGCTGACTGTCGGCCCGCTCAGTTTTGTCGGCCTGATGGCGCCGCATATGGCGCGTATGCTGGGCTTCCGCCGCGCGCTGCCGCAGATGCTGATTGCCGCACTGCTGGGTGGTTTGCTGATGGTGTTTGCCGACTGGTGCGGACGGATGGTGCTGTTCCCTTACCAAATCCCGGCCGGCCTGCTGGCGACCTTTATCGGCGCGCCGTATTTCGTCTATCTGCTGCGCAGGCAGACCGCGTAGCGGCTCCGCCGGATTCTCCTCAAGTGCCCGGCCTACCGTAATGCCGGGCACTTAAGGCTATCAGCATTGTTTTCAAAGGGATATTTTACCTGTTTAGTCCGATCTTTCTCATACTCCCGTACGGTCAGCATTAGCCTTCTGGTCGGTTTTTTTTGTCAGGATAGCGGTATACTGAGAGGCAATAGGAGGTGGTGATGTGGCGATAACTGAAGAAGCATTATTGAGGTCAGGTTTTACGGCGAAAGACATACAGAAGCTCAGGAATAATAGTGCCAACTATGGCTCAACCATGGATGTCATTGTTTCAGACTTGGCAAACCGATTTTTGATCAATGTGTGGGTAACATTGGGTGTTTTTGCTGTCTGTCTGATAGCCTTGGTCTTGGGTTCCGTTGGCAGTGCTTTATCAGGCGTAGTTGCCGGCTTATTTGTCTTGTTAATCGGCTGGTTCACCGTCCCTGCGGGTCTGGCGTATAAGTCCTGGCGTTTCAGAAAACAGACTTACGAGCAATCTATTCGTTGAGTATCGGTATCTAGGTTTTTGTGTATTGGTTTTTTGATTCTATTGTTTTTTTATTGTGTACACCCTTGGGTACACGGAAAAAGGTCGTGCCCCATCATTCTGCCTGCTTTTTGCTCACACACTGCCGCCCTGGTCACTCAAGGGAGGTCTGCTTAGTGGACCAACTGGTGACTTGCGGGGCTAATAGCCGAATTTGTTCCAAAAAAATCCTTTGCCGTTGTTCCCCATAGCCCTGGCAACACATCGTTCCCCCATCGAGCACTGAATTCCTCATCAATCGACTCTGGATATGTCTCTTCAAATTCGACGATATCCGCGATCAAGGTATCGAGCTTCGATGATGGGTTGTCTTGAAGATAGAAACCTCTATAACGCTGGGAAGGGTTGTCGCCCCTGTGATTTCGCAGCTATCCTGTCCGAAATAAATTTGTATCAGATGTTCTGAGTGCGGAAAAGTTACCCATGACCTTTACTCAAGGTTTGAATGACTTTTTCGAGGAACCTCCGGGTGGAGTATCCCCATGCTGTTGGAGAAAATTCCCCTTCAGCTAGGTTTATAAAGGCAAACTCAAGTTGCGTATCATCCGGGTATAAACCCAGAAACATTTGGGCTTCATTCACTGTTTTTTGCACAGTCATAACATTTTCGGTGTCCCTGTAAGACTCAAGAATCTCCTCTACGGACTCCCCGAATAAATCGCAATCTTGTCCGAAAAAAACACGGACCAGAGTACCAAGGTTAGGTGTTTGAGATGCCATACATTCCCTTATCTGATAATTGGATAGGCTGTCAAAATGTAATAGGTTTACCGTTGTACACTTTCTTTAGCAGAACCACGCGTACGGAGTTAGAAGTTAACTTTATGGAGTTCCCTTGCCTGTAGCCAAAACCAATCGGTTTACCTGCGTTGTGTGTCAGTTCAAGCACGTTAGTTGATGTTGGCTGTTGTGCCCATCTCTTAATTAGCGCTTTATTGAATCTCAGTGTTCGACTTATCGCCTGTTCGGCGGTGCGCAAATCAGTAAACGTTGATGCGGATTGCATGGTTGGGCTCTTAGCTAAACGCTCAAGTAGTTCCTCGGGTGTTTTGGCAACATGCTTGCTAATCGTATGTCCGCCGCCTTTTATACCGGGGACAGACTCATGCTCAATCAGCTTTACCTTACCCATACGAACAGAGGAAACTCGCGCCGCGCCTATCACTGTCGCAAACACCAATGGCACCGCAACATCTACTGTAAGCCCTACGTTATAGGCCGTCTCATCATCCGCGCCTAGGGTTTTAGCCATTGCGACAGCAGATTGATAGGTATCGGTAGTTGTCGGCTGACCGGTGACGATCTGATTGGAAGCGGCCTTGATGCTGTCCAGGCTGTGAGTGCCCATAATAACGCAGCCGACTTTGGTTAAAAGCGTGGGGTCAGGTGCATAACACATCGCGCCAGCACCAATGAGTTCAACAACGCCACCAGCAAGACCCAAACCGCCAAACAGGCGATTGCTTAAGGTTTCCCCCTCAGTGACATTCTTGTCTGACATGGCTGCCGCCAGTTGTACCGGTGAAAGCACAACCTTTAAACCTTCCTCTTTTGTCATATCATTTCCATCCATTAGATTGGTTTAATAGAACACATAAATAACATGGAGGGGATTTTATGATCAGTATGAAATTACGATTTTAAGCTCCCCTTGCCTAGGCGTTATAAATCGTGAGGTTAGTTTAACACTGGGCTATTCCCCAAATCAGCGCCAGGATACGTAAAGGGAAGAGGTCAAAAAAAGGTCAAAACTGCCAGTAAAGCGGCTCGCCAAACGCCTCCACGTAGTGATCGATCACCGCCCTGACGTTCAGCGGCGGGCGGCGGGCGTGCGGATAGACGGCGGCGATCTGTTGCGGCTCGGTCTTTATCGCCGTCTCAAACTCCGGCAGCAGCCTGACCAGCTCGCCGTTTTGCAGACGCTCGCCCATCAGCCAGTCGGGAAACAGCACCAGTCCCATGCCGCCCAGCGCGGCGACCAGCAGCGTTTCCGCATTGTTGGACGTTAACAGCGGGGAGAGCGGATAGTGCACCCAGGCGTCGCCGGGGGCGCGAAACAGCCAGCGGTTCGGCCCGGACGAGCCGCGGTACACCAGACAGCGGTGGCGGCTGAGCTCCGCCGGGCTTTGCGGCGCGCCGTAACGGCGCAGATAGGCCGGCGAGGCGGCGAGGTAGTAGCGCAGCTCGCCAAACACCCGGGCGTGGAAGGAGGAGTCCGTCAGCGTGCCGATGCGGAAGATAACGTCTGCGGCATCGCGATGCGGATCGATAAAGTCATCGGTCTGCACCAGATCGATCAGCAGGCGGGGGTAGCGGGCGGCCAGCGCGGGCAGGGCGGGCGCCACGTGGCGCTGGCCGAAGAACACCGGCGTATTGATGCGCACCAGCCCGGACGGCTCCAGCGCCCGCTCCTGCAGTTCCTTGCGCGCCTCGTCCAGCTGTTCGGCCATGCTGCGCGCATAGTCGATAAACAGCCGCCCGGACTCGGTCGGTATCACCGCGCGCGTATTGCGGTAAAACAGCTGCTGCCCCAGCGCATCTTCCAACTGGTGAATAATGCGCGAGACCTTGGAGGCTGAAATGCCGCGCTGTCGCGCGACAGCGGAGAAGTTCTGTGCGTCAAAGACATCAATAAAAATCTTTAACGCGCTGACATTAATCGCGTCGGTATCCAGCATTGATGCAAATCCTGCAAAGGTGTTTAACGGATTATACCGTTTTTCTTCGTTTTCTGCCGCTGTAAGCTTCTCCGCCTGATTCATCGGAGAGCATTTGCTATGCAACTTTTACTGATTTTACTGGTTATCGCAGGCGGGATGGGCCTGTCGGTAGAGGCGGGATTGCTGGGGCCGCTGGGCGGCGAGGTCGGCGATCTGTGGGCGACGTTCAGCATCTTCGGCGTTGGCGCCGCGCTGACTTTCCTGCTGATGCTGTTTTTCAGCCCGCGCAACAGCCCATCCTTTTTTGCCCAGCCGGGCTGGCAGCTGCTGGGCGGCGTGCTGGGGCCGATCTACGTGGTGATTCTGACCGTGGCGACGCCCGCCATCGGCGTGGCGCTGACCATGATCGGCATTCTGGCCGGGCAGGTCTTCAAAAGCCTGATTATCGACCATTTCGGCCTGTTGGGTACGCCGCACCGGAAAATAGACGCCAGACGCATTCTCGCGCTGGTTTTCATCATCGCCGCGCTGGCGCTGGTCGCGCAGGGTTAAGGGGGACACCATGACGATATTGATGATTTTACTGGCGGTGGTTGGCGGTGCAATGCTGAGCATTCAGGCGGCGATCAACGGCCAACTGGGCAGCAAAGTGGGCGTGTTCCGCAGCGCCTTTCTGACCTTTTCCGTCGGCGCGCTGGTGACCGCGCTGCTGATTTTCTTCTTTGAACCCAAACAGGCGGTCAGCCTGCTGGATGTGCCGAAATGGCAGCTGGTGGGGGCGCTGTTCGGCGTGCCTTACATTGTCATTATGGTGCTGGCGGTGCAGCGTATCGGCACGGCGGTGGCGACGGTGGCGGTGATTTTCGGCCAGTTGACGATGAGCATGCTGATCGACAACTTTGGCTGGCTGGGCAATGCCGCCATCGGCTTCTCCGCCAGCCGGCTGGGCGCGATTGTCTGTCTGGCGATTGCGCTGGGCTTTATCTACTCCAGCAGCCGGACATCGGCGAAGTAGGACGGTTTGGCAGGGTAAAAAAAAGGCCGGGCATGATGCCCGGCCTTTCTGTTTGGCGCTGGTTTATTTCAGACCGGCGGCGTCGCGCAGCAGGGCAGCCTTGTCGGTCGCTTCCCATGGGAAGTGTTCGCGGCCGAAGTGGCCGTAGGCGGCGGTTTCGCGGTAGATAGGCTTGAGCAGATCCATCATCTGAATCAGGCCGTACGGACGCAGGTCGAAGAATTCGCGCACCAGCAGGGTCAACTGCTCGGTCGGTACTTTCTCGGTGCCGAAGGTTTCCACCATGATGGAGGTTGGCTCCGCCACGCCGATGGCGTAGGAGACCTGGATTTCGCAGCGGTCGGCCAGGCCGGCGGCAACGATGTTTTTCGCCACGTAGCGCGCGGCGTAAGCGGCGGAACGGTCAACCTTGGACGGATCCTTGCCGGAGAAGGCGCCGCCGCCGTGACGCGCCATGCCGCCGTAGGTATCAACAATGATTTTACGCCCGGTCAGGCCGCAGTCGCCCATCGGGCCGCCGATAACGAAACGGCCGGTCGGGTTGATGTGGTACTTGGTGGCGGCGCTCAGCCACTCGGCAGGCAGAACCGGCTTGATGATCTCTTCCATCACCGCTTCTTGCAGATCTTTTTGCGCAATCTCTTCAGAGTGCTGGGTAGACAGCACCACCGCATCGATGCCGACGATTTTACCGTCGTCATACTGGAAAGTGACCTGGCTTTTCGCATCCGGACGCAACCACGGCAGCGTGCCGTTTTTACGCACTTCAGACTGACGCTGCACCAGACGGTGCGCATAGGTGACCGGCGCCGGCATCAGCACGTCGGTTTCATTGGTGGCATAGCCAAACATCAGGCCCTGATCGCCTGCGCCCTGTTCCAGCGGATCGGTGCGGTCTACGCCCTGATTGATATCCGGCGACTGCTTGCCGATGGCGCTCAGCACCGCGCAGGAGTTGGCGTCGAAGCCCATATCGGAATGCACGTAGCCGATGTCGCGCACGGTGTTACGGGTGATCTCTTCGATATCGACCCAGGCGCTGGTGGTGATTTCGCCGCCAACCAGCACCATGCCGGTTTTCACGTAGGTTTCGCAAGCGACGCGGGCTTTCGGGTCCTGCTCCAGAATGGCGTCGAGTACGGCATCGGAGATCTGGTCGGCGATTTTATCAGGATGTCCTTCAGAAACGGATTCAGACGTGAAGAGGTGTTTAGCCATTGTATTCTTTACCTTGCATAAGACGGGTGGAAATTACTGCACAGCGCTGGAGATCCGGGCATCGAAGCGAAGGGTCTTCCGCTGATGGCGCGAGATGCATCCTGCAACGCCCCTCAGGCAAAGCCGTTAAGCAGTTTTTTCGGTTAACCAGTATATCCCTTCGTCTTCCACTCAGGCGGCGTCTTTGGCAGCCCGTTGACGTTCATCAGGTATATAGATGGATTAACATCTGGACGTCTATTTTAGGTTATGCTTTAGCCGGATTGCCAGTATTTTTTTGCCGTTTATCGCTTTTCCTCTGGCGCACCGACGCCATTTTCATCGCTTGAAACAGTTTGCGGCAAATTTTCATTTTGCATTTTGCCCGGGTTATCGGTATAAACTGCGCGCACGGCTCATTTGCTGGCCAATACGGCGACATAAGTTGTAAAGGTCTGTGAATCCGCTGCAGGCGTCCCGACGGACGCTGCCGCTTCATAGAACGGTCACGTTCTTACACTACTATTAGAGGCCTGGTCGTTCTGCTGAACGACGCGCGTGGAGGTGGTTGGATTAATGATCCGTTGTCTACCGGCTGTTGGTTCCCGACAGCAGTGCCAGTCCGGCACCAATTCTTCTGTTATCTCCCGTCTTTTCTCTATTTCACCTACCCGGTGTGATAAACATCTGGGCGCTACTCAGGATTCTCGGGCCGGCTAATCCCGCCTGACCGACGTTGCCGTCAGGCTGCGCCGGGCCGGCTGGTATTTCGCTCGTCTGAAGCACTGAACAAGGGTAGCCTGCAGCCTTCCTGTGGGATGTTTCTTGGCCTGATTCACGAGGTTTGAACAGGGTGTCTTACAATTATAGGGGTAACCAACCGATCGCCAGACGCGAACGGCCGGCTGATGTGCCGCCGCCAATGCGTCAGGCTGGGTTGTTCTCGCGGGATGTAGCTGCGATAGTGGCTGACTACGTCGTCAGAACGGGAAATGAGGCGAATTAATGTCTGATGATCTAATGAATAACCGCGCGTCAGCAGCGGGTGAACCAGTTTCTTTGCGCTCCATGCAGGAGGTTGCCATGAATGACCGTAACGCCAGCAAGATGCTGCGTACGTATAACGTCGCCTATTGGGGCAATAATTATTATGACGTCAATGAGCGCGGCCATATCAGCGTGTGTCCGGACCCGGACGTTCCCGAAGCGCGCGTCGACCTTGCTGAACTGGTGAAAGAGCGTCAGAAAGAGGGGCAACGCCTGCCGGCGCTGTTCTGCTTCCCGCAGATCCTGCAGCATCGCCTGCGTTCGATTAACGCCGCCTTTAAGCGTGCGCGCGAGTCGTTCGGCTATCAGGGCGGCTATTTCCTGGTGTACCCGATCAAGGTCAACCAGCATCGGCGCGTTATCGAGTCGCTGGTCAACTCCGGCGAACCGCTGGGGCTGGAAGCCGGCTCCAAGGCGGAGCTGATGGCGGTGCTGGCGCATGCCGGCATGACCCGTTCGGTGATTGTCTGTAACGGTTATAAAGACCGTGAATATATTCGTCTGGCGTTGATCGGTGAAAAGCTAGGTCACAAGGTGTACCTGGTGATCGAGAAAATGTCGGAAATCAATCTGGTGCTGGAAGAAGCGGAGCGCCTGAACGTGGTGCCGCGCCTGGGCGTGCGTGCGCGTCTGGCGTCTCAGGGTTCCGGCAAATGGCAGTCCAGCGGCGGCGAGAAGTCCAAGTTCGGCCTGGCGGCTGTGCAGGTGCTGAAGCTGGTGGAAACCCTGCGCGAGGCGGGGCGTCTGGACAGCCTGCAGCTGCTGCACTTCCACCTGGGGTCGCAGTTGGCCAACATTCGCGATATCGCCACCGGCGTGCGCGAGTCGGCGCGTTTCTACGTTGAACTGCACAAACTGGGCGTCAATATCCAGTGCTTCGACGTGGGCGGCGGCCTGGGGGTCGATTACGAAGGCACCCGCTCGCAGTCCGACTGTTCGGTCAACTACGGCCTGAACGAATACGCCAATAACGTGATCTGGGGCATCGGCGACGCCTGTAATGAACACGGTCTGCCGCACCCGACGGTGATCACCGAATCCGGCCGCGCGGTGACCGCGCACCATACGGTGCTGGTGTCCAACGTGATCGGCGTGGAACGCAACGAGTTCAGCGAGCCGGAGCCGCCGGTGGCGGATGCGCCGCGCGCGCTGGAAAGCATGTGGGAAACCTGGCTGGAGATGAACGAGCCGGAAAACCGCCGCTCGCTGCGCGAATGGCTGCACGACAGCCAGATGGACCTGCATGACGTACACACCCAATATGCGCACGGTATGCTGGATCTGACCAAGCGCGCCTGGGCGGAGCAGCTGTATCTGAACATCTGCAACAAAATCCAGCAGCAGCTGGATCCGAGCAACCGCGCTCACCGGCCGATTATCGATGAGCTGCAGGAGCGGATGGCGGACAAGTTCTACGTCAACTTCTCACTGTTCCAGTCGATGCCGGACGCCTGGGGGATCGATCAGCTGTTCCCGGTGCTGCCGCTGGAAGGGTTGGATCAGCCGCCGGAAGGGCGCGCGGTGCTGCTGGACATTACCTGCGATTCGGACGGCACCATCGACCATTACGTCGACGGCGACGGCGTGGCGACCACCATGCCGATGCCGCCGTACGATCCGGAGAACCCGCCGGTGCTGGGCTTCTTTATGGTCGGCGCCTATCAGGAAATTCTGGGCAATATGCATAACCTGTTCGGCGACACCGCCTCGGTTGACGTGTATATCTTCCCGGACGGCACCATCGAAGCCGAGCAGTCCGACGACGGCGACACCGTGGCCGATATGCTGCAGTATGTGCAGCTGGACCCGACGGCGCTGCTGGCCAAGTTCCGCGATCAGGTGAAAGAAACCGATCTGGATAACGCGCTGCAGGCGCAGTTCCTGGAAGAGTTCGAAGCTGGCCTGTACGGTTATACTTACCTGGAAGACGAGTAACGCCACGGCGCGGATGGCGTCATCCGCGCCGACTTGAAGCCTGAGGAAAATCGGGCGATAATTCAGGCCATCAGCAGCGCTGAAAGCTGAAAAGAACGTTTACATCAATCCCTTCCTCGTCGGGCTAACGACGCGGAGGGGATTTTTTTTTGTTGGGCCTGTGACGTTGCGCCGCGGGCGAAATGTTGAACGATGAGGATTTACTATGAGCACCTTAGGTCATCAGTCCGATAATTCTTTAGTGTCCAATGCCTTTGGTTTCCTGCGTTTTCCGCTGAATTTCATGCCGTATGACAGCGATGCGGAGTGGGTGATTACCGGCATTCCCTTTGATATGGCGACTTCCGGCCGCGCCGGCGGGCGTCACGGGCCAGCGGCGATCCGCCAGGTGTCCACCAACCTGGCGTGGGAAGGCAACCGCTGGCCGTGGAGTTTTGACCTGCGTGACCGGCTGAACGTGGTTGACTGCGGCGATATCGTGTTCAACTTCGGCGATGCGCAGGACATGAGCGACAAGCTGCAGGCCCATGCGGAGAAACTGTTGCAGGCCGGCAAGCGCATGCTTTCCTTCGGCGGCGATCACTTTGTCACGCTGCCGCTGCTGCGCGCGCACGCCAAGCACTTTGGCAAAATGGCGCTGGTGCACTTTGACGCACATACCGATACCTACGCCAACGGCAGCAAATTCGACCACGGCACCATGTTCTACCATGCGCCGAACGAAGGCCTGATCGATCCGCATCACTCGGTGCAGATCGGCATCCGCACCGAATTCGACCACGATAACGGCTTCACCGTGCTGGATGCGGCGCAGGTTAACGATCGCGGCGTGGACGATCTGCTGACCCAGATCAAACAGATCGTCGGCGATATGCCGGTGTATCTGACCTTCGACATCGACTGCCTGGATCCGGCCTTTGCGCCCGGCACCGGCACGCCGGTAATCGGCGGCCTGACTTCCGATCGCGCGCTGAAGCTGCTGCGCGGCATGCAGTCGCTGAATATCGTCGGTATGGACGTGGTGGAAGTGGCGCCGGCCTATGACCAGTCGGAAATCACCGCGCTGGCCGCGGCGACGCTGGCGCTGGAAATGCTGTATCTGCAGGCGGCGAAAAAGCAGGCGTAAGCGAGAGTAGTGCAAAACCCCGGTCTTGCCAGAGACCGGGGGATTTTATGGAGACAGGCATGCTGGCCAAACCATCTGTACGGCTGAACAAATATATTAGCGAAAGCGGGATCTGCTCGCGTCGCGATGCCGATCGTTATATCGAACAAGGCAATGTTTTTATTAATGGCAAGCGCGTGGCGCTGGGCGATCGGGTATTTCCGGGAGATGTGGTCAAGGTTAACGGCCAGCTCATCGAGCCGCGTAGTGAAGACAACCTGGTCTTCATTGCGCTGAACAAACCGGTAGGCATTGTCAGCACCACGGAAAGCGGCGAAAAAGACAACATTGTCGATTTCGTGAATCACAGTACGCGTATTTTCCCGATCGGGCGGTTAGATAAAGACTCGCAGGGGCTGATCTTCCTGACTAACCACGGCGATCTGGTGAACAAGATCCTGCGGGCCGGTAACGATCACGAAAAAGAGTATCTGGTGACGGTCAATAAACCGGTCACCGATGAATTTATCCGCGGTTTAGCGGCGGGCGTACCGATGCTGGGCACGGTGACCAAAAAATGCAAGGTGAAGAAAGTCTCCGCCTCGGTGTTTCGCATCGTGCTGGTGCAGGGGCTTAACCGCCAGATCCGCCGCATGTGTGAACATTTTGGCTATGAGGTCACCAAGCTGGAGCGGACCCGCATTATGAATGTCGGGCTGGCCGGCTTACCGCTGGGAGACTGGCGGGAATTAACGGATGACGAACTGATCGCGTTGTTTAAACTGATTGAGGATTCCTCGTCGGAAGCAAAACCGGCGACCCGAAAACCGGTGGTCAACAAGGCCAAAAAAGCCAGTAAACCCGCCGCGCTTCCCGCCGGGCGCAAGCGGTTCACCCAGCCAGGCCGTAAAAAGAAAGGGCGTTAGCGACAGAGCTGCGCCGCCGGCAAATTTGTCCGGCGGCGTATGCCGTTACGATCCCATCCCCCTGCTTTTCCTGCATCGCTGACTTGAAGACGTCAGCCCTTAAAATCTGCAGTTTCGCAGCTTACGGGCGCTGTGCCAGCGGCCGGGCCGGGCGCATTTTGCCAAACAGCACGCCGCCCGCCAGCAGCGTGACCAGCTGCGAGGCGATCAGCACCGCAAAGCCGGATGACACCGTGCCCTGAGCGGCCATAACCAGCCCCATGATCAGCGGAATAAAGGCGGAAAACAGATTGCCGATGCCGTTGATAATGCCGTAGGCGCTGCCGACCGCCTGCGGCTTGGCGTAGTGCTGCAGCAGCGTCGGGATCGCCGCGCCCTGCAGGCCCCAGCAGGCGTTGGCCGCCAGCAGGAAAAAGGCGATCCAGCCGGTCTGAGCGCTGTTCATCAGTCCGGCCACGCACAGCGCGGTGGCGCCGCCGCCGATGGCAAAAATCAGCGGCGCCTGGTGCCGCTGCATCCGGTCGAGCAGCGCGCCGCCGAGATATTTCGCGCCGATGCTGACGATAAACGGCAGCGACGCCATCGCCCCCATCTGTTTAATCGAAAAGCCTTTTTCGTCGATCAGGTAGGCCGGCAGCCAGGCGCTGGAGCCCCACAGATAGCTGAGGGTGGCGATCTCCACCAGCATAATCCAGCCGAGCATCGGCGTCTGCCAGGCGTCGCTAAAGGTGCGCCAGACGCGTGCCAGCACCAGCGTGGCGGCACGCGGCGGCGGCGCGCTTTGCGCCGGGCGGATAAACGCGCGGATCAGCCCCAGTCCGGCCAGCAGATTAAACGCCGCCAGTAGGTAAAACGACATCGCCCAGCCGAAATGGGCCATCAGAAAGCCGACCAGCGGAAAGCCGAGCGCCAGCCCGAGCGACACGCCGAGCGCGCTGACGGCGTTGGGTTTGCCTAACTCATCGGCCGCGAAGTGGTCGCTGATATACATGGTTTTCAGCGAAAACAGCGGCCCTTCGCTGATGCCCAGCAGGGCGCGCACCAGCAGCAGCCACAGGACGCTGCCCGCCAGCGGCGAGGCGGCGGTCAGCAGCGCCCACAGCAGCACGCTGAGCGTCAGCGCACGGCGGTAGCCCATCAGCGTTTCCAGAAACGGCGTCAGCAGCAGCGCCGCCAGGCCGTAACCGAGCAGAAAGGCGGTCATCAGCGTGCCCTGATGCACCCGGTTATCCCCCAGGCCGAAGTGATGCAGAAAATCCGGATTGACCACCATCACGGCGATATTTACCCGATCGACATAGGCGATGACGATCAGGAACAGCAGGGCGAACACGCCGTACCAGCGCTGACGAGCATTCACAAAGCACTCCTTAACACGGTGATAAACCTGCGCGGCGGGCGGCGTTTGCCGGGCCTGAAGGCGGGGATTACCCCTCTGAATGTAAAATTATTGTTTCATGAAAGCGCGCAGTTATCGGCGCGAGAAAACTTTTACGCCGCTTTTTATGCAAAAATCAACGCTTTTTGGCATATAAATTCACGATGTAATGCATAAATACCATCGTATTTTCATATCGGTGCATTTTTTCGTGATCTCCTCCGCATTTGTAATCTTTAAACAACCTTTTATTAACAATTGTCGTCCGGCTCGCTTGACGAAACATTCGCCAGTTTTATAGTGGGCGTATTAAATAAGAAACTGAGTTTCATATATGAAACAAAGAGATAGAGGGTTTTAGCAATGAGCTGGAAGAACGTGTGCGAAGTGTCTCAGGTAAAAGAAGATTTCCCTTACTCGGCGACGGTAGACGGCAAAGAGGTCGGGGTGTATCTGATCGACGGGCAATACTACGCGCTGGAAGATGTTTGCCCGCACGCCTACGCCTTGCTCAGCCAGGGGTTTGTTGACGACGGCAAAGTGGAGTGCCCGCTGCACGAAGCGCTGTTTGACGTACGCACCGGCCAGTGCCTGCGTGAACCGGGCGGCCGCGACCTGCAAACCTTTCCCACCCGCGTGATCGACAATCAGATCCAGATCACCGTCATCGAGGAGGAGTAATTCATGCAACACATTACCGATTTCAACCCGTGGCTGCCGGACACCCAGCAGGTGATCCCGGCGCGCGAGGGCGGCAACGGCCAGATCCATCAGCCGGGCAGCTACCAGAATGTGATCTGGCAGACGCGCGCCCGCGTACCGGACGGTTTTGAAACGGCGTTGGTCGCCGCGCTGGAAGAGATCTTCGAGGGCGGGGCGAGCGAGCTGGATCAGATCGTCAGCGCGCTGAATCAGCGCCGTCTGTTCGATCGCAACGGTCAGCCGTGGAATGAAGCGGCGTTCCGCGAATTCCTTCACGTTAACGGTTTCTGAGCAGCACTGGGAGAAGACAATGACAGCAAACACAACATCCTCCGCGCAGACGTTACAGAACTACCTTGATCAGGGCTTACGCGGTATGTGGTATCCGGTACTGGCCAGTTGGGAAGTGGGCAATAACCCGGTCGGCATCACCCGTCTGGAGCAGCAGATCGTGCTGTGGCGCGACGCGCAGGGCGCGATCCACGCGCTGGAAGACCGCTGCCCGCATCGCGGCGCACGGCTGTCGATGGGCTGGAACCTCGGCGATCGCATCGCCTGCTGGTATCACGGCGTGGAGGTCGGCGGCGACGGCGAGGTGAAAGACGTGCCGGCGGTGGATCGTTGCCCGCTGGTGGGGCAGAAATGCCTGCGTTCCTACCCGGCGCAGGAGGCCTACGGCGCGGTGTTCCTCTATTTCGGCGTCACCGCCGACGAAGCGCCGTCTGAACTCACTTTCCCGCAGGAGCTGGCCGACGACGCGTCTTACAGCAACTTCCTGTGCACCGCCAGCTGGGACTGCAATTACCAGTACGCGCTGGAAAACGTGATGGATCCGATGCACGGCACCTATCTGCACTCGTCATCGCACTCGATGGCCGAAGGCGATCGCAAGGCGGATATGGCGCTGGAGCCGACCGACAGCGGCTTTATCTTCAAGAAAAACGGCCAGATCGGCGTCAACTTCGACTGGGTGGAGTTCGGTAACAGCGGCGCGTACTGGATGCGGCTGTCGATCCCGTACAAACAGCGTTTCGGGCCGGGCGGCCACTTCTGGATCATCGGCATGGTGGTGCCGGAAGACAAGGATCACTGCCGGGTATTCTTCTGGCGTATCCGCAAGGTGAAGGACTGGCAGCGCGATCTGTGGCGCTTTATGTACCGCAACCGGCTGGAGGCGCTGCACTGGGACGTGCTCGAACAGGATCGCATCGTGCTGGAGAACATGGCGCCGAACGCCCGCAGCCGCGAATACCTGTACCAGCATGACGTGGGGCTGTCGCGCCTGCGCCGCATAATGCAAAAAGAGGCGCAAAAGCAGCTGGCGATGCTGAGTGAGCTGGAGGCGGCGCAGTGAGCGGCCTGCTGACGGACAAGCGCATTGTGGTCACCGGCGCGGCGCGCGGCCTCGGCCGCAGTTTCGCCGCGGCGATCGCCGAAGCCGGCGGCAGCGTGGTGCTGTGCGACATCCTGGCGGACGAACTGCAGAGCACCGCGGCGGCGCTGCGCGAGCAGGGCGCGCAGGTTGAGACGCAGGTTATCGATCTGGCGTCGCCGGCCTCGATTCGCTCGGCGTTCAGCGCCATTGGCGCGGGCGGTGCGATCGACGGCCTGGTGAATAACGCCGCGCTGGCGACCGGCGTCGGCGGCAAAACCATGATGGAATACGATATCGAGCTGTGGGACCGCGTGATGCAGGTCAACGTGCGCGGCACCTGGCTGGTGAGCCAGGCGGCGGTGCCGCTGCTGGCGCAGCGACCGCACGCCAAGATCGTCAACGTCGCGTCCGATACCGCGCTGTGGGGTGCGCCGCGCCTGATGGCCTATGTGGCCAGCAAAGGGGCGCTGATTGCGATGACGCGCTCGATGGCGCGCGAACTGGGCGAGCAGAACATTTGCGTCAACGCCATCGCGCCGGGCCTGACGCGGGTGGAGGCCACCGAATATGTGCCGGCGGAGCGCCACCAGCTGTACGAGCAGGGGCGGGCGCTGACGGGGGCGCAGCACCCTGATGATGTAACCGGCAGCGTGCTGTATCTGCTGTCGCCGCTGGCGAATTTCGTCACCGGTCAACTGCTGCCGGTGAACGGCGGTTTCGTATTCAACTGACCGCCGGACGGCGAGAGGAAGGAACAGAGCATGGCGGATGAACAAACGTGTAAATATCTGATCCCCGGGCTGGATCGCGGTTTGCAGCTGCTGTTGGCGTTCGGCGAGCAGCACAAGGAGATGACCTTTGCGGAGCTGCACCGTCTGGTCGCCATGCCGAAGGCGACCGCCTACCGGGTGGTGCAGACGCTGGAACATCTGGGCTTTCTGGAGCGCAACCCGCGCACCAACACCTTCTCGCTGGGCATCAAGGTGCTGCGGCTAGGGTTTGAGTATATCGCCTCGCTGGACGTGGCGCAGGTCGGGCAGCCGGTGATCGAGCAGCTGCGCGATCGCAGCCAGTGCAGCAGTCATCTGGCGATCCGCGACGGACGCGACGTGATCTACATTGCCCGCGTCAGCGCCGCCGGATCGCAGATCAATCAGGTCAGCGTCGGCACGCGTCTGCCGGTGCACCAGACCTCGCTGGGACGCATGCTGCTGACCCGCACCACGCGCGAGGAGTTTGAACGTCTTTATCCGCAGCAGAGCCTGCCGGGCAGCGGGCCGGGCACGCCGGCCGACCGTGAAACGCTGTGGCAGATGGTGCAGCAGGATAAGGCGCGCGGCTATGTGATCGGCGAGTCGTTTTTCCGCCACGGCATCTCCTCGATCGTCTACCCGATCTTTAACCGCGATCTGCAGGTGGAGGCGGTGGTCAGCATTATGGTGCCGTTCGATCAGATCCCGGCCGAGGATCGCGAGCGGCTGCGGATGGAGGTGCGCGACGCCGCCGGGAAGATTTCCGACTTCCTTGGCGCCCCGCCGCGGGCCGACGTCGGCTAACACTATTTCATGTGGGGCGGGGAGCGATGCCCGCCCACGGGTTTTCCCAACGACAAGGTTTAGCTACCGCGTGAGGCGCCTGAAAAGCAGGCGCCGGGGAACGATCATGCCTGAAACAGGCGTTTCAGAGAACGTGAGGCACAAACAATGAGCGTAATTGGCATCGAACAGCTGGAATTTGGCGTAGAAGATCTGCCAAAGTGCGAGAAATTCATGCGGGACTTCGGCCTGCAGGCGACGGCGGGCCAGCCGTCGGCATTTACCACCCTGAGCGGCGCCGGCGTGCAGCTGCGTCCGCTGGACGACGACGACCTGCCGCCGGCTTTCGAAAGCGGTTCAACGCTGCGCCGCATGACCTGGGGCGTCGCCGGCCCGGCGGAGCTGGCGGCGTTGGAAGCACGGCTGGCGCAGGCACCGGGTTTTCAACGCCAGGGCGAGATGCTGGAGTGCCGCGATCCCAACGGCATGACGCTGCGTTTTGTCGTCAGTCGTCAGCGCGAGGTGTCGCTGCCGGTGACGCCGATTAATCAGTGGGGCGACGTGCGTCGTATCGACCAGCCCAGCCCGGTCTATGAGCAGGCGCAGCCGATCAATATCGGCCACGTGGTGTTCTTTGTCGACGATCTGGCGGCCACCGAGCGCTTTTACCGCGAGGCGCTGGGTTTTCAGGTGTCCGATCGCTATATCGACCGCGCGGTCTTCCTGCGCACTCAGGCGCGCGGCGGCCACCACAACCTGTTTCTGCTGAAACTGCCGAACCGTGCGCGCGGGCTGAACCACGTGGCGTTTACCGTACGCGATATTCATGAAGTGATCGGCGGCGGTCTGGCGATGAATAAAGAGCAGTGGAGCACCTTTATCGGCCCCGGACGTCACCCGATCTCTTCGGCCTACTTCTGGTACGTCAACAGCCCGACCGGCGGCGCGTTTGAATACTACACCAACGACGATTTCCTGACGGAGAACTGGCAGCCGCGCGAGCTGGAGCATTCGCTGGTGTCGTTCACCGAATGGGCGGTGGAGGGCGGCATCGATCACGATACCCGCCGCCAGCATAAACCGGCGGAGGCGCTATGAGTCAGCCGATTTCCGCAGGCATCGTTATCGTCGGCGGCGGTCAGGCCGGCGGCTGGGCGGCGAAGACGCTGCGTGACCGCGGCTATAGCGGCACGCTGTCGGTGGTGAGCGATGAACCCTACGACTTTTATGAGCGTCCGCCGCTGTCCAAGGCGGCGCTGCTGGACGACGAAGCGCCGCTCAGCCGTCTGTTCAGCGCCGAGACGGTGGCGGCGCTGAATATCGACTGGTATCGCCCGCTGCGCGCCGAAGGCATTAATGCCGACGACCAGACGCTGCAGCTCAGCGACGGACGGCAGCTGCATTTTACACAGCTGCTGCTGGCGACCGGCGGTCGGCCGCGCCTGCCGGACGCCCGCTGGGCCGATTGCCCGCAGGTGATGACCCTGCGCTCCTGGGACGACGCCGCGCGCCTGCGGCAGGGGCTGCTGCGCACTCGCCGTCTGGCGATCGTCGGCGGCGGCTGGATCGGGCTGGAAATTGCCGCCTCGGCGCGCAAACTCGGCGTCGAGGTGACGGTGTTTGAGCGTCAGCCCGCGCTGTGCATGCGCAGCGTCGGCGCTGACGTTTCGCAGGCGCTGCTGGCGCTGCATCAGCAGCAGGGCGTGACGCTGCACTGCGACTGTGGCGATATTCAGCTCGAACAGCGCGGCGGCGAGGCGTGGATCGCCAGCGCGGTCAGTGAGGCGCAGCCGTTCGATCTGGTGGTGGTCGGCATCGGCGTGGAACTGAACCTGGCGCTGGCGCACGGCGCCGGGCTGCAGGTGGACGGCGGCGGCATCGTGGTTGACGGCCAGGGACGCACCAGGCATCCGGCGATTTTCGCCGCCGGCGATGTGGCGCGTCATCCGACGCTGGGGCTGTGCCTGCAATCCTGGGCCTACGCGCAGAATCAGGCCATCAGCACCGCCGGTGCGATGCTTGACGCCGATGCCCCGGCCTACGACGACGTCGCCTGGCTATGGTCGGATCAATATGACGTCAATATCCAGATCCTTGGCGTGCCGATGGGCGGCGTACATCAGGTGACGCGGCGCACGCCGCAGTCGCAGGTGTTTTTTACCCTGAATGCCGACCGGCAGCTGGTGCAGATGGTGGCGTTTAACGACGCGCGCGCCATCAAACTGGGCAAGCGCTGGCTGGCCAGCGGACGGGTACTGGATCCGGCGCAGCTGGCGGATGCGGAATTTTCTCTGATGGCGTTGAAGTAATCCCGGCGGCTTGCAGGCCGGGCCTGTAAGCGCCAGAGGGTAACGCCCAAGCGACGGGAGCGTTTCATGACTCTGCAACAGATTGACGCCCGCGACGGCCGGGTGGGGGAGGCCGTTGTCGAAAATCAGCCGCAACAGGTGCGCTGGTCGGTGCCTATTGCGCTGTTTGCCTGCGTACTGCTGGCGTTTTTCGACAAGATAAGCATTGCGGCGCTGTTCTCCGACGCCGACTTCCAGCAGGCGCTGGGCATCAGTTTCGATCCGACGCGTCTCGGGCTGCTGATGAGCGCCTTTCTGTTTTCTTACGGCTTCTCATCGATGCTGCTGAGCGGCATTGGCGACCGGCTGAACCCGGTGCGGGTGCTGATCGGTATGATGGTGGTCTGGGCGCTGCTGATGGTGATGATGGGCTTTACCCGCTCCTATCACACCATGATGACGCTGCGCATTCTGCTCGGCATTGCGGAAGGGCCGCTATTGCCGATGGCCTACGCCATTATCCGCCAGGCGTTCCCGCAGCGCCTGCAGGCGCGGGCCACCATGCTGTGGCTGCTGGGCACGCCGCTCGGCGCGGCGCTGGGCTTTCCGGTGACGCTGTTTATCCTCAACACCTTTCACTGGCAGGCGACTTTCTTCTTTATGGCGTTGCTGACGCTGCCGGTGATGCTGCTGGTGCTGTTCGGCCTGCGCCATCTGAAGGTGCAGCGGGTGGCGCAGAACCAACAGAGCACGCCGGCCGAGCGTAAGCAGCACCGGCACGAGCTGCTGCGCAGCCCGCATTTCTGGATGATCTGCCTGTTTAATATCGCGTTTCTGACCTACCTGTGGGGCATGAACGGCTGGCTGCCGAGCTATCTGATTAAGGGTAAAGACATCCATCTGGAGCATGCAGGCTACCTCTCCTCGCTGCCGTTTATCGCCATGCTGCTGGGAGAGGTGCTGGGCGCCTGGCTGTCGGACAAACTCGACCGCCGCGCGCTGGCCTGTTTCCTGTCGCTGGCGGGCGCCGGCGTGGGGCTGGCGGCGGTGCTGCAGCTGTCGGGCACCTACAGCGTGATTGCCGCCATGGCGCTCAGCACCTTTATGTGGGGCGCCGGGGCGCCCAACATTTTCGCCCTGCTGGCGAAAGCCACCAGCAGCAAGGTCAGCGCCACCGCCGGCGGGATTTTCAACGGAATGGGGAATTTTGCCGGCGCGCTGGCGCCGGTGCTGATGGGGGCGCTGATCGCCGCCAGCGGCAATATGGATAGCGGTCTGCTGTTTTTGGTGGTGACCGCCTTTGTCGGCTGCATCATTTTGCTGCCGCTGCTGAAGAAGTATTGAGTTTGCCAAATCAATTGAGGAGTGAGAACCATGTCTCAGGTTGACAACAAAGCCGGCATCAAGCCGCAGGATATCGCCATGGCGGACTGGGTGGAATCACGCATCGCCCGCTTTGAAGGTCGCAAATATGACTGGAACGCGCTGAAGTTCCAGGCGGATTTCGACCCGAAATACCGCCGCGCGCAGATGCGCTACATCGGCACCGGCGCCACCGGCGTGGCGAGCGATACCAATACCGTGCCGGCCGGCAATTTCACCTTCTCCACCATGGTGCTGCCGTCGAAGTGCGAAGGGCCGCTGCACCTGCATGACGATGTGGAAGAGGTGTTCTTTATGCTGAAGGGCACCATCACGCTGATGATTCAAGACGGCGAGGAGTATTACGAAACCGTACTGAAAGAGCGCGATCTGATCTCGGTGCCGGCGGGGATTTACCGCGGGCTGTTCAACCACGGCGAGGAAGAGGCGCTGATGTGCGTGATGCTCGGCACCGCCAAGCCGGAGATCCCGACCTATCCGGCGGACCATCCGCTGTCGAAAGTGAAGCGCAACGGATGAACGCGCTGCCGGAACGTCAACAGGCGCAGTGCGGCGACTACCGGCTGAGCTGGCGCGAGGCCGGTCAGGGACGGCCGGTGCTGTTGCTGCACGGCATCAGCTCCGGTTCCGCCTCATGGCTGAAACAGTTTGCCGATGCGGCCCTGCTGGACGGCCACCGGCTGATCGCCTGGGACGCGCCGGGTTACGGCGACAGCGCCGCGCTGGCGAACGCCGAGCCGCAGGCCGCCGATTATGCCAACGCATTGGCGGCGCTGGTCAGCCACCTGGCCCTGCGCCAGCCGCTGCTGGTGGGGCATTCGCTGGGCGCGCTGATGGGCAGCGCCTATGGCGCGGCTTATCCCGACGGTCTCTGCGGCCTGGCGCTGGCCGACCCGGCGCAGGGCTATGCGTCGGCCGATGCGGAGAAACGCCGGCAGGTGTTCGCGCAGCGCCGGCAGATGATGGACACGCTGGGGCCGCAGGGCTACGGCGAACAGCGCGCCGCGGCGCTGCTGCGTGCCGATGCCGATCCGCAGGATATCGCCTGGGTGCGCCGCGGTATGCAGCAACTGCAGCCGGACGGTTTCCTCAGCGCCGCCTGGATGCTGGCCAACGACGATATCAACACCTATCTGGCGCGCTATAGCGGCCCGCTGCAGGTGTGGTGCGGCGAGCAGGACACCATTACGCCGCCGGCGGCGGCAGAGACGCTGGCAGCGCGGCAGGGTGCGCCGCTGCGTCTGATCGCCGCCGCCGGGCACGCCAGCTATCTGGACGCGCCGGCGTGCTTTAACCGCTACGTGCGGGACTTTACGGGAGCGATTCAACCATGAATTTCCAGATTGAAAACCGGGTCGCGGTGGTTACCGGCGGCTCGTCGGGCATCGGTTTTGAGACTCTGCGCCTGCTGCTGGCGGAGGGGGCCAGGGTGGCGTTCTGCGGCCGCAGTCAGGACAAACTTGACGGTGCGCTGGCGCAACTGCAGGCCGAGTTTCCGCAGGCGCAGATTTTGGCGCAGCGCTGTGACGTGCTGGTGCCGGAGCAGGTGGCGCAGTTTGCCGGGCAGGTCGAGGCGCGCTTCGGCGGCGTGGATATGCTGATCAATAACGCCGGGCAGGGCTTCGTTTCCCACTTTGACCAGACGCCGCGCGCGGCCTGGCTGCACGAGGCCGAGCTGAAACTGTTCGGCGTGATTAACCCGCTGCAGGCATTTTTGCCGGCGTTGGAGCGCTCGGATATCGCCTCGATCACCTGCGTCAATTCGTTGCTGGCGCTGCAGCCGGAAGAACACATGATCGCCACCTCGGCGGCGCGCGCCGCGCTGCTCAATATGACGCTGACGCTGTCGAAAGAGCTGGTGACAAAGGGCATCCGCGTGAACTCCATTCTGCTGGGGATGGTGGAATCGGGCCAGTGGCGCCGCCGCTTTGAAGAGCGCAGCGACCGCGAGCAGAGCTGGGAATCCTGGACGGCGGCGATTGCCGAACGGCGCGGCATTCCGATGAAACGGCTGGGCAAACCGCAGGAACCGGCGCGTGCGCTGCTGTTTTTGGCGTCGCCGATGGCGTCGTTTACCACCGGCGCGGCGCTGGACGTCTCCGGCGGCTTCAACCGCCATCTGTAGGAGCAGAGTAATGAAGAAAATCATGATGATTGGCTACGGCGCGATGGCGAAGGAAGTGTTGTCCCGCCTGCCGGAAGGCGTGGAACCCGGCTGGATCGTGGCGCGCGAGCCGCATCATGCGGCGATTGCCGCCGCCTTTGACGGCCGGGTGCAGGCGCTGAGCGATCCGCGCCAGTGCGACGGCTGTCCCGATCTGGTGCTGGAGTGCGCCAGTCAGCAGGCGGTCGCCGAGTTTGGCGAAGCGGTAGTGCGGCGCGGCTGGACGCTGGCGGTGATTTCCACCGGCGCGCTGGCGGACGCCGGGCTGCAGCAGCGTATCCAGCAGGCCAGCCGCGAGCATCACGGGCGGGTTTGGGTGCTGTCCGGCGCGGTGGCGGGCATGGACGGGCTGGCGTCGGCGCGCGAAGGCGGACTGACCAGCGTCACCTATCAGGCCAGCAAAAGCCCGGCCAGCTGGCGCGGCAGCCCGGCGGAAAGCCTGATCGACCTCGATGCGGTCAGCGAAGCGCAGGTGTTTTTCGAGGGCAGCGCGCGTGAAGCGGCACGGCAGTTCCCGGCCAACGCCAACGTGGCGGCTACCATTGCGCTGTACGGGCTGGGTATGGACCAGACGCGGGTGCGCCTGCAGGTGGATCCGCATACGCGGCGCAATACGCACCGGCTGCAGGCGCAGGGCGCGTTTGGCGAATTTCAGATTGAGTTAAGCGGCAATCCGCTGGCCAGTAACCCGAAGACATCGACGCTGGCGGCGCTGAGCGCGGTACAGGCCTGCCGTCGACTGCTTGACGGCGAACTGACGGCATAAAGGGGAATAACAGTATGGCGATACAAAAGATTTTTCTGGCCGGGCGCTGGTGCGAAGGGCGGGGTGAGCCGATGCGCTCCACCTTCCCGGCCGACGGTTCGCTTAATGCGGAGCTGCGCGCCGCCGACGTGAATGACGTCAACGAAGCGGTTGAAGCGGCGGAGCGCGCCTGGCGTGACCCACAGTGGCGCGGTCTGGTGCCGCATCAGCGCGCGGCGATTTTATACCGCGTCAGCGATCTGATTAGCGAACAGCTGGAGACGCTGGCACAGCTGCAAACGCGCGACAACGGCAAACCGCTGGCGGAAACCCGCGGCCTGGTGGCCAGCGCGGCGGCCACCGCGCGCTATTTCGCCGCCGCCTGCGAAGTGCTGGAAGGGGAGTTGCCCACCCAGCGCAACCGCGAGGTGATGACGCTGAGCCAGTACCAGCCGCTGGGGGTGATCGCTGCCATTACGCCGTGGAACTCACCGATCGCCAGCGAAATGCAGAAAGTGGCGCCGGCGCTGGCGGCCGGCAACGCGGTGATTCTGAAGCCGGCGGAAGCCACGCCGCTGATGGCGCTGAAACTGGCGGAACTGTTTGAGCAGGCGGGGCTGCCCGCCGGCTTGCTCAGCGTGCTGCCGGGCAAAGGTTCGGTGATTGGCGAGGCGCTGGTGCGTCACCCGCTGGTGAAAAAGATTTCCTTTACCGGCGGCACCGGCACCGGCCGTCACCTGGCGCATATCGCCGCCGAAAAACTGATCCCAACTTCGCTGGAGTTGGGGGGCAAGTCGCCGACCATCGTGCTGGAAGACGCCGATCTGGAACAGGCGGCGCGCGGTATTTGCTACGGCATTTTCAGCTCGGCCGGCCAGGCGTGCATCGCCGGTTCGCGGCTATTTGTGCACCGTTCACTGTATCAGCCGCTGCTGGCGCGGCTGTGCGAACTGGCGGGCGGGCTGCGTCTTGGCAACCCGCTGCAGCCGGGCGTGCATTTAGGGCCGCTGATTAATGACAAACACCGCCAGAGCGTGGCGGAGTACGTTGCGCTGGCGCGGCAGGAGGGCGGTCGGGTGCTGATCGGCGGCGAAGCGCCGGCGGATCCGCAGCTGGCGGACGGCAGCTATTACCTGCCGACCATTATTGACGGTTTGAATAATGACGCACGGGTCTGCCAGGAGGAGATCTTCGGGCCGGTGCTGGTGGCGATGCCGTTTGACGATGAACAGCAGCTGATCGCCATGGCCAACGATTCGGTCTACGGCCTGGCCGCCGGCATCTGGAGCCGCGATTTCCCGCGCGCCATGGCGCTGGCTGAGCAGCTGGAGACCGGCACCGTCTGGGTCAATACCTACAAAACATTCTCGATTTCCACGCCGTTCGGCGGCGTGAAACAGAGCGGCCTGGGACGGGAAAAAGGGTTGCACGGCATCAAGGCCTATATGCAACAGAAAAGCCTGTATCTGGCGCTGAGCCATCAGGTGAACCGCTGGAGCGACTGAGCGCGGCGCACGATGTATCCCTACGCATGACTATGATAAGAAGGCAGATGATGAGCGATAAAATAACGGTTGGTGAGGCGATAGCCCGGACTCTGGAGCAATACGCGGTGTCGGCGATGTACGGCATCATCTCGATTCATAATTTGCCGATCGCCGATGCCGTCGGACAGCGCGGCGCGATCCGCTTTGTGCCGGCGCGCGGCGAGGCGGGCGCGGTGACGATGGCCGACGCCCACGGTCGTTTCTCCGGGTTGGGCGTGGCGCTGACCAGCACCGGCGCCGGCGCCGGCAACGCGGTGGGTGCGATGATTGAAGCGCTGAACGCCAACACGCCGCTGCTGCACATCACCGGCCAGGTGGAAAAGGCGTATCTGGACGCCGACGCCGGCTTTATTCACGAAACCAAGGATCAGATGGGCTTCCTGCGCGCCTGTTCGAAGCGCGCCTACCGGGTCAACAGCGCCGAGCAGGCGGTGGCGGTGATCCAGCGGGCCATCCAGGAGGCGAAAACCGTGCCGTGTGGCCCGGTGGCGGTGGAGATCCCGATTGATATTCAGAGCAGCCTGGTTTCCCGCGCGGTGCTGACGCCGGCCATTGCGCCACCTGCCTTGCCGGCGGCGGATGCGGCGGCGGTGGAGCGTTTGTATCAGCGCCTGAAGGCCGCCAAGCGACCGCTGCTGTGGCTGGGCGGCGGCGCGCTGGGCTGCGCAGCGGCGGTACAGCGGCTGGCGGACGCCGGCGTGGCGGTGATGTCCAGCACACACGGGCGCGGTATTCTGCCGGACAGCCACCCGCGCAGCCTGCGCGCTTTCCATAATTCGCCGAGCGTGGAGCAGATCCTCAATCGCTGCGATCTGACGCTGGTGGCCGGTTCGCGCCTGCGCAGCAACGAAACCCGCACCTGGACGCTGCCGCTGCCGCGCCCGCTGGTGCAGATCGACATCGACCCGGCGGCGGCCAACCGCAACTATCTGGCGGATGAGCAGGTAAACGGCGACTGCGGCGCGCTGCTGACGGCGCTGGCGGCGCGTTTTGCACCGGGCGAGAAAGTGGACGCCGGATGGGACGCCGAGATAGCCGCTGCGGTGCAGCAGGCGGAGCAGGCGCTGCGCGAGCAGTCCGGCGAATATGCCAAGCTCAGCGACGCGATTGCCGCCGCCCTGCCGGATGACGGCCTGCTGGTGCGCGATATCACCGTGTCCGGCAGCGTGTGGGGCAGCCGTCTGTTCCGCGCCGTGGCGCCGCTGTGCAATATTCACTCGCTGGCCGGCGCCATCGGCATGGGGCTGCCGATGGCGATTGGCACCGCGCTTGCCAACCCGCAGCGTAAAGTTGTCGGGCTGGTGGGGGACGGCGGTCTGGCGCTGGGGCTGGGGGAGCTGGCGACCATGGCGCAGGAACAGGCCAATATCACGCTGCTGATCATGAACGACGGCGGCTACGGCGTGATGCGCGGCATTCAGGACAAGTACTTCGCCGGCCGTCAATACTACAACGAACTGCACACCCCGGCGTTTGCCCAGGTGGCGGAGGCGATGGGGCTGAAGGCCTGGAAGATTGACAGCGCCGAGCAGTTCGGCGGCGTGCTGGCGGAGGCGATCAACTACCCGGGACCGTCGGTGGTGGAAGTGGATATGAAACAGGTCGGGCCGCTGACCTTTGCCGGGCCGCCGCAAAAGACGCTGTACTGAATAAACCACAGGGACGGCTTGCCGTCCCTGTGGTTGAGAGCGATTAGCGGGGGACTGCAGCCCCGCCAATGGCCGGGTTACTTGCCTTCAGCGGCGATGCGATCGCGGATGTGCTGCGCGCGCGCTTCGGAGGACGGGTGATCGTCAAACATGCTGCTCTGACGCCCGGCTTCCATCTTGGCCAGTTTTTCGAAACTGGTCGCCAGCCCGTTCGGATTGATGCCGCGTTTCTTCAGCAGATCGAACGAGTAGTCGTCCGCTTCGCTCTCCTGCTTTTGGGAGAACTGGGCGCTGACCAGCTTCTCACCGATATCCGCCAGCTGCGACTGCGACAGCGAGCCGATGATGCCGCCGGTCGAGGCCGCCGCGGTGCGCAGCGCGACCGTGCCGTACGCCACCTGCATCGCCTTGCGGGTATGGCCCAGCGCCACGTGGCCCATTTCATGGCCCAGTACGCCTTCCACTTCGTTGTCGTTCATCATGTCCATCAGGCCGCTGTAGACGCGGATACAGCCGTTGGCCATCGCCCAGGCGTTAACGTCTTTGGTGACGTACACCTTGTAGTTGGCCGGCGTGCCGTCAATATTATCGCCCAACGCTGCCGCAATTTTGTTCAGGCGCTTGACGTAGCTGCTGTTGGCCGGCGCGATTTTTGCCTTGCTGTCCATCTCGACGCAGGATTTATCACTTAACGCTTTGACATCGTCGTTGCTCAGGGTCGCCGCCTGGAACGCCTGCGCGCCAGACTGCATCAGGGCGTTGGGATCAAGGCTTTGACAGCCGCTGACCAGGGTGGCAATGCCTAATGCAATCAAAGAGGTACGGATTTTCATGAAGCCATCTTCCTATGATAGTAACAAGGGATTTTATACAAATGAGCAGAAACAATTTCGCTCGCAACAGCCTAGTGTACGACACTCGGCGGCAAAATAGTGTTATTCCGAAAATAGGGCCAATCGTGCTAATAAGTTGTGAACTCGCTCTCATTTACTATTAGGGATTGCCGTTCTTATGCCGAGTCTGAGAAAATGGCAAACTTGACTGCTTTTTTCATCCGACTTGGAGTAAAACATGTCCTCTCGTAAAGAGCTTGCCAACGCCATCCGCGCACTCAGCATGGACGCCGTACAAAAAGCAAAATCCGGTCACCCGGGCGCCCCTATGGGCATGGCCGATATCGCCGAAGTCCTGTGGCGCGACTACCTCAGCCACAACCCGACCAACCCGCACTGGGCCGACCGTGACCGCTTCGTCCTCTCCAACGGCCATGGCTCCATGTTGATTTACAGCCTCCTGCATCTCACCGGCTACGACCTGCCGATGCGCGAGCTGGAAAACTTCCGTCAGCTGCATTCCAAAACACCGGGACACCCTGAATACGGCTACACCCCGGGCGTCGAGACCACCACCGGCCCGCTCGGGCAGGGTATCGCCAACGCCGTCGGTTTCGCCATCGCCGAACGCACCCTGGCCGCGCAGTTCAACCGCCCGGGCCATGATATCGTCGACCACAACACCTACGCCTTTATGGGCGACGGCTGCATGATGGAAGGCATCTCACACGAAGTCTGCTCCCTGGCCGGCACCCTTAAGCTCGGCAAGCTGACCGCCTTCTACGATGACAACGGCATCTCCATCGACGGCCACGTCGACGGCTGGTTCACCGACGACACCGCCAAGCGTTTCGAAGCCTACGGCTGGCACGTGGTACGCGGCGTGGACGGCCACGACGCCGACGCCATCAAGGCGGCGATTGAGGAAGCCCGCAAGGTTACCGACAAGCCGTCCCTGCTGATGTGCAAGACCGTTATCGGCTTCGGCTCGCCGAACAAGGCCGGCACCCACGATTCCCACGGCGCGCCGCTGGGCGATGCCGAAGTGGCCGCCACCCGCGAGCAGCTGGGCTGGCACTACCCGCCGTTTGAAATCCCGCAGGACATCTATGCCCAGTGGGACGCCAAGGAAGCCGGTCAGGCGCGTGAAGCGGCCTGGAACGACAAGTTCGCCGCCTACGCCGCCGCCTTCCCGGAGCTGGCCGCCGAGTTCACCCGCCGCATGAGCGGCGAGCTGCCGGCCGACTGGCAGGCGCAGGCCAAGGCCTACGTCGAGCAGCTGCAGGCCAACCCGGCCAACATCGCCAGCCGCAAGGCGTCGCAGAACGCGCTGGAAGCCTACGGCAAACTGCTGCCGGAATTCCTCGGCGGCTCCGCCGACCTGGCGCCGAGCAACCTGACCATGTGGTCCGGCTCCAAGGCGCTGAACGAAGACCCGGCGGGCAACTACATCCACTACGGCGTGCGCGAGTTCGGCATGAGCGCCATCACCAACGGCATCGCGCTGCACGGCGGCTTCCTGCCGTACTCGGCGACCTTCCTGATGTTTGTGGAATACGCGCGTAACGCGGTGCGCATGGCGGCGCTGATGAAGCAGCGCAACGTGTTCGTCTACACCCACGACTCCATCGGTCTGGGCGAAGACGGCCCGACCCACCAGCCGGTGGAGCAGCTGGCCAGCCTGCGGGTCACGCCGAACATGAGCACCTGGCGTCCGTGCGACCAGGTGGAGTCGGCGATTGCCTGGCAGTACGCCATCGAGCGCAACGACGGCCCGACGGCGCTGATTTTCTCGCGTCAGAACCTGGCGCAGCAGCCGCGTACGGCGGAGCAGCTGGCGAACGTGTATCGCGGCGCCTACGTGCTGCAGGACTGCGACGGCACGCCGGACGTTATCCTGATTGCCACCGGCTCGGAAGTGGAGCTGGCGGTCGAGGCGGCGGGTCAGCTGACGGCGGCGGGCCGCAAGGCGCGCGTGGTGTCGATGCCGTCGACCGACGCGTTCGACAAGCAGGATGCGGCCTACCGCGAGTCGGTGCTGCCGGCGGCGGTCACGGCGCGGGTGGCGATTGAAGCGGGCATTGCAGACTACTGGCTGAAGTACACCGGGCTGAACGGTGCGGTGGTGGGCATGACCACCTTCGGTGAGTCGGCGCCGGCGGACCAGCTGTTCAAGGAGTTCGGCTTCACCGTGGAAAACGTGGTGGCGCAGGCTCAGGCACTGCTGAAGTAAGCGGCTGAAAGCAGCCATCATAAAGGCGCCCTTGCGGCGCCTTTTTCGTAGAGATAACCGTATATTCGGCTATGGACTGATTACGCCTTGGACGGTTCCAGTTGGGTCAGTTTTTGCACGTTCAGGCTTTCCAATTTCCCATCCAGCGCTTCCAGGAAATCGTCGTGATAGCTCATCGCCACGTGTTCTTTCAGCGTCTGTTCTGACGTCCAGCGCTCAATAAACACGAAGGAAACTTTCCCCTGGTTCTGCAGATCGCGCACATCGGGAATTTCGCGTGTTTCATGCAGGTCATACTGCAGGCAGCCGGCCTCGTTGTGGGTCTGCGGCACCATCTTTCTGGCTGCGGTTCTGACGGCGTCAACGAATTCCGGCCGCGGGGTCAGGGTGGCGACAATCTTAACTTCACTCATTATTGGCTCCTTGTATATGCCCTGTAAATGTAAGGCGTATGGGAAAAGGCAGATGAAAAAACGATCGGCGACATGCTGTGGGTAGTAAGCAAAAGTGTGCGCCAGATCATTTTATTACCGCAAAGTGTCCGCGAGTTGACAGACAACGTGTCGGATCTGTTCCTTTTCAAAAAACTTTGGTTTATGCTCGGCTGAAGCGTTTCAGTTGGCACAATTGGCCGCTGAAAGTGGCAGAGTGAGCGGTTATTTTTACATATATGGTTGGTGAATAATATTACGCAGCGATTCACAGCAGACGGTACGCTAAAGTATTCTATATAGATTAGCAGGATAACTCGTCAGCGCCACCCGCAATCCGGTGAATAAGTCCGGCAGGGAGGGCCATTTAGCAGGAACAAGCATGACCATCCGCATAGCGATAAACGGCTTTGGCCGCATTGGCCGCAGCGTTTTACGCGCACTGTATGAATCAGGAAGACGCGCCGAAATTACCGTGGTGGCAATCAACGAGCTGGCGCATGCCGAAGGGATGGCCCACCTGCTGAAATATGACTCCAGTCACGGGCGTTTTGCCTGGGACGTGCGTCAGGAGTGCGACGTACTGACGGTGGGCGACGACGCGATTCGTCTGCTGCATCAGCCGGCGTTGGAGCAATTGCCGTGGGGCGAACTGGGCGTGGACGTGGTGCTGGACTGCAGCGGTGTGTACGGCAGCCGTGAGGATGGCGAAGCCCATCTGGCGGCCGGCGCGAAGAAAGTGCTGTTTGCCCATCCCGGCGGTAACGATCTGGACGCCACCGTCGTGTTCGGCGTCAACCACCAGACGCTGCGGGCGGAACATCGCATCGTTTCCAACGCCTCCTGTACTACCAACTGTATTATTCCGGTGATCAAGCTGCTGGACGATGCCTACAGCATCGAGTCGGGTACGGTCACCACCATTCACTCGTCGATGAACGATCAGCCGGTGATAGACGCCTATCATACGGACCTGCGCCGGACGCGTGCGGCAAGCCAGTCGATCATTCCGGTCGATACCAAACTGGCCGCCGGCATCACCCGTATTTTTCCGCAGTTTTGCGATCGTTTTGAAGCGATCTCGGTGCGTGTGCCGACCATTAATGTCACGGCGATCGATCTTAGCGTCAGCGTGAGTTCACGGGTGAAAGTGACAGAGGTCAACCAGTTGCTGCAAAAGGCCGCACGGGGATCATTTCGTGGTATAGTTGACTATACGGAACTACCATTAGTCTCGATTGATTTTAACCATGATCCGCACAGCGCCATCGTCGACGGCACGCAGACGCGGGTCAGCGGACAGCACCTGATCAAGACCCTGGTCTGGTGCGATAACGAATGGGGCTTTGCCAACCGGATGTTGGATACCACCCGGGCAATGGCCGCAAGCGGTTTCTAGTACGGCGGCGCCGTTTGGGCGCGGTCGTTTAAACCCGCAGGATTCCGGGCGATAGCCTGAAAGAGGCGGGGATAGGCAACTTTATAGAGAATCAACCAAGAGGGTTCACCATGTCTGTAATTAAGATGTCCGATCTGGATCTGGCAGGAAAACGCGTTCTTATCCGTTCTGATCTGAACGTACCAGTGAAAGACGGTAAAGTGACTTCCGATGCGCGTATCCGCGCTTCCCTGCCGACTATCGAAGCTGCGCTGAAACAAGGCGCGCGCGTGATGGTAACCTCCCACCTGGGCCGTCCTACCGAAGGCGAGTACAACGAAGAATTCTCTCTGCTGCCTGTCGTCAACTACCTGAAAGAGCACCTGAGCAACCCGGTGCGTCTGGCGAAAGACTACCTGGAAGGCGTTGACGTTGCCGAAGGCGAGCTGGTGGTGCTGGAAAACGTGCGCTTTAACAAAGGCGAGAAAAAGGACGACGAAACCCTGTCCAAAAAATATGCGGCGCTGTGCGACGTGTATGTGATGGACGCCTTCGGCACCGCACACCGTGCGCAGGCCTCTACCCACGGCGTTGGCAAATTCGCACCGGTCGCCTGTGCCGGTCCGCTGCTGTCCGCAGAGCTGGAAGCGCTGGGTAAAGCGCTGGGCAACCCGGCCCGTCCGATGGTCGCCATCGTCGGCGGTTCTAAAGTTTCCACCAAACTGACCGTCCTGGATTCCCTGTCTAAAATCGCCGATCAGCTGATCGTCGGCGGCGGCATCGCCAACACCTTCGTGGCGGCGCAGGGCAACAACGTCGGCCAGTCGCTGTATGAGCCTGATCTGATCGACAACGCCAAGAAACTGCTGGAAACCTGCGATATTCCGGTGCCGACCGATGTGCGCGTGGCGACCGAATTCTCTGAAACCGCAACGGCGACGGTCAAGCAGGCCAACGAAATTCAAGACAACGAGCAAATTCTGGATATGGGCGACGTTTCAGCCGAGCGTCTGGCCGTTATCCTGAAGAACGCCAAAACCATTCTGTGGAATGGCCCGGTTGGCGTATTCGAGTTCCCTAACTTCCGTAAGGGGACCGAAATCGTGGCGCGCGCCATTGCAGACAGCGATGCTTTCTCCATCGCTGGCGGCGGCGACACCCTGGCGGCGATTGACCTGTTCGATATCGCCGACAAAATTTCCTACATCTCCACCGGCGGCGGCGCGTTCCTGGAATTTGTTGAAGGGAAACAACTGCCGGCGGTAGTGATGCTGGAAGAGCGAGCTAAGCAGTAATTCTGACAACGGGGGGCGCAAGCCGCCCGTTTGTTTTATTCCGCGCCGGTTGCGGCGCGGGGTAGAAACGATTTACATCCATCTACCCGATGACCCTTGGCCGGACGCCTGGCGTACGAACGGGGGAAAGAGGGTACAACGGCAGACGAAACGGGACAAAGTAACATGTCTAAAATTTTTGATTTCGTAAAACCGGGTGTCATCACTGGCGATGACGTTCAGAAAGTCTTTGCAGTCGCTAAAGAGAACAACTTTGCGCTGCCGGCGGTAAACTGCGTCGGCTCCGATTCCATCAACGCAGTACTGGAAGCCGCGGCTAAAGTACGTGCGCCGGTAATCGTGCAATTCTCCAACGGCGGCGCCGCGTTTATCGCCGGCAAGGGTCTGAAGACTGACGTTCCTCAGGGCGCAGCGATTCTGGGCGCTATCTCTGGTGCTTACCATGTGCATCAGATGGCTGAACATTACGGCGTGCCGGTTATTCTGCATACCGACCACTGCGCGAAAAAACTGCTGCCATGGATCGATGGCCTGCTGGACGCCGGTGAAAAACACTTTGCCGCTACCGGCAAGCCGCTGTTCTCTTCCCATATGATCGACCTGTCTGAAGAGTCGCTGGAAGAAAACATCGAGATCTGCTCCAAGTACCTGGCGCGCATGGCTAAAATCGGCATGACGCTGGAAATCGAACTGGGCTGCACCGGCGGTGAAGAAGACGGCGTGGACAACAGCCATATGGACGCCTCCGCGCTGTATACCCAGCCGGAAGACGTGGCTTACGCGTACGAAAAACTGAACGCCATCAGCCCGCGCTTCACCATTGCTGCCTCGTTCGGCAACGTGCACGGCGTGTACAAGCCGGGCAACGTCAAGCTGACTCCGACCATCCTGCGTGATTCTCAGAAATTCGTTTCCGAGAAGTTCAACCTGCCGCACAACAGCCTGAACTTCGTGTTCCACGGCGGCTCCGGCTCCAGCGACGCAGAGATCAAAGAATCCGTCAGCTACGGCGTGATCAAAATGAACATCGATACCGATACCCAATGGGCGACCTGGGACGGCATCCTGCAGTACTACAAAGAAAATGAAGGCTATCTGCAAAGCCAGCTGGGTAACCCGAAAGGCGCCGATCAGCCGAACAAGAAATACTACGACCCACGTGTCTGGCTGCGCGCTGCACAGTCAAGCATGGTGACGCGTCTGGAACAGGCCTTCAAGGATCTGAACGCGATCGACGTTCTGTAATCCCCGGCCGGCGCGCCATGAGCGCGCCCGTGTCTGATGCTGAAAGGCTCCCTCTGCGGGAGCCTTTATTTTTGGGGCGTATCCGATATTTTTGCCCAACTTTTGCTGGCAGAGTTGGCAACGCGCACCATTGTTGGTTACCCTTACCCGGTGGTTTCCGCATCGGTCAATGCGATGTATTTTTGCGATTTCTCCCGCTGGGAGCTTTTTTAATTAGGACGTTAGAATGGAAGATCTCAACGTAGTAAACGGTATTAATAATGCCAGCAGCTGGCTGGTAAAAAATCAGGATCTGCTGATTCAGTATGCGGTGAATATCGTCGCGGCTATCGCGATTCTGATCGTAGGTATGATCATTGCCCGCGTGGTCAGCAATGCGCTGAACCGGGTGATGAAAATGCGTGGTATTGACGCCACGGTTTCTGATTTCCTGTCGGCGATGGCGCGTTACGCCATTCTGGCCTTCACCTTTATTGCGGTGCTGGGACGCGTCGGCGTACAGACTACCTCGGTGATTGCCGTACTGGGTGCCGCCGGTCTGGCGGTTGGCCTGGCGTTGCAGGGCTCACTGTCCAACTTTGCCGCCGGCGTGCTGCTGGTAGCGTTCCGTCCGCTGCGTGCCGGTGAATACGTCGACCTCGGCGGCATTGCCGGTACCGTCGATCAGGTGCAGATTTTCTCCACCACGCTGCGTACCCCGGACAATAAAACCATCGTGGTGCCGAACGGCAAAATTATCGCCGGCAACATCACCAACTACTCCCGCGAGCCGAACCGCCGCGTGGATATCGTGGTGGGCGTCGCCTATAACGCCGATATCGACACGGTGAAAAAGGTGCTGAACGACGTGATCGCCGCTGACAAGCGCATCATGCACGATAAGGGTGTGACCGTACGTCTGAACGAAATGGCGCCGTCTTCCCTGAACTTCGTCACCCGTTCATGGACCACCAATGCGCAGTATTGGGATGTTTACTTCGATCTGATGGAAAACTTCAAGCGTGCGCTGGATGCCAACAATATCGGCATTCCGTTCCCGCAGATGGACGTTCATCTGTATCGTACCGACGGCACTTCCGCTAAAGCGGAATAATGCCGCAAGGGGGCTTGAGGTTGATGGCAACGTTGTCGGATGGCTCGAGATCCCCGGGCTTGGCGTAACGAGGAGCGCTGCGGCGGCTGATGCCGCTACGACCCCATCGTCACGCTCTCCCTAATCACTGACTTTGTCAGTACTCTGAGGGGCCGCAAGGCCCCTTTTTTCCCCCTCCTGCCCGAGTCATTAATATCCTTAATGGCGAATTAGAATTATCAATTTCACCTAATAATAGCTTCCTCGTATGATGCGCTCGGTTAATCGACGTATCTGATGAGGACTTGCCATGCTTGCCGTTTTTCTACAGGGTTTTGCGCTTAGCGCCGCGATGATTTTGCCGCTGGGGCCGCAAAATGTGTTTGTGATGAATCAGGGGATCCGCCGGCAGTATCATCTGCTGGTGGCATCGCTGTGCGCGCTCAGCGATATTGCCCTGATCTGCGCCGGCATTTTCGGCGGCAGCGCGCTGCTGCACCGCTCGTCGCTGCTGCTGATGCTGGTGACCTGGGGCGGCGTCGCCTTTTTGCTATGGTACGGCTGGGGAGCATTTCGCACCGCCTTTAGCCGCCATATTGCCCTGGCCAGCGTGGCCGAACTGGCGCAGAGCCGCTGGCGTATTGTGGTGAGCATGCTGGCGGTCACCTGGCTGAATCCGCACGTCTATCTGGATACCTTTGTGGTGCTGGGCAGTCTGGGCAGCCAATTCGCGCCGGAGGTGCGCTCCTGGTTCGCTTTCGGTGCGGTCAGCGCCTCTGCCGTCTGGTTTTTCGCGCTGGCGCTGCTGGCCGCCTGGCTGTCGCCGTATCTGAAGACGCCGCTGGCGCAGAGAATCATCAATATTCTGGTGGGGCTGGTGATGTGGGCCATCGCCGCGCAGCTGGCCTGGCACGGCATGCAATAAAGCCGCCGCTGGGGGCAGGATCATAATTTGGCACTAATCTGAATTAAAAAAACCGGACGATATGCTAGGGTTGATGGCAAGGAACTGATTATTCATTCCGGACGATGGCTGCGTAAATGATGGTAAATTGACTGTCGGCCGCGGTGGAATATCGGCATGAATAAGCAGGAATCAGAACAGCCTGTCATTAAGGAGACACTGTGAAGCTAAAAGCATTGGCTATGGCCGCAATGGTTGGATTAGGAACGTTACCGATGGCGCTGCAGGCGGCGGAAGTGCCTGAAGGGCCGCACGTGGTGACCTCCGGGACGGCCAGCGTCGACGCCACCCCGGATATCGCAACGTTGGCGATTGAAGTCAGCGTATCCTCCAAGGATGCGTCGCAGGCAAAAAAACAGGTTGATGAACGCGTTGCGCAGTATTTCGACTTCCTGCAGAAAAACGGCATTGAGAAAAAAGATATCAGCGCCGCCAACCTGCGTACGCAACCGGAATACGATTACCTGAAGAGCGGCGAGTCAGTGCTGAAAGGCTATCGTGCCGTGCGTCAGGTGCAGGTGACGCTGCGCAAGCTGGATAAACTGAATGAGCTGTTGGACGGCGCGCTGAAGTCCGGCCTGAATGAGATCCGCGCGGTGGAGCTGGGCGTGGCGAATCCGGACGAGTACCGGCAGAAGGCCCGTCAGCAGGCGATTGAGAATGCTACGCAGCAGGCGGCGTCGCTGGCCCAGGGCTTTAAAGCCAAATTGGGGCCGGTGTACAGCATCCGCTACCACGTTGCCAACTATCAGCCGATGCCGGTTGCCCGTATGTATAAGGCTGCCAGCGCCGCGCCGGAAACCAGCGCCGCGCAGACTTACGAGCAGCAAAGCATTCACTTTGACGATCAGGTTGACGTGGTGTTTGAACTGCAGCGCGGCGGCGCGCAGTAAGCCGCAGATAGTACAGCAGGGCGCCGGTCACGGCGCCTTTTTTAATCCTGTCGCAGAACCTGACGGCCGTGCTCCAGCAGGGCGTCGGTCACTTTACGCATCATGCGGCTTTCCGGCGCGAAGCGGTGCCAGAACAGCATCCGGCGCTGGAGCAATCCCGGGGTTAAATCGACAAGTTCGCCGGACGCCAGCTCTTTCTCGATCTGCAGGTGCGGGATCATACAGCAGGTGGTGCCCTGGCGCGCCAGCTGCACGAAAGCCTCCGACGAGTTGACGATATGGCAGGGTACGCTGCCCGGCGAAAGATCGAAGTTTTGCTGCAGGAAGGCCTGATGCATGTCGTCCAGATGGTCGAAGGCGACCGCCGGCGCTTTCAGTAGCGCCGAGCGGGTGACGCCGTTCGGGAAATAACGTTCGGCAAAGCCCGGCGAGGCGACGAACAGGTAGTCCAGCGCACCGAGCTGATCGACCAGGCAACTGGGCAGTGGCTGCGGCTGAATACTGACCGCGCCGACCACCTCGCCGCGGCGCAGGCGCTCCTGAGTGCGGGTTTCATCTTCCACCTGCAGGTTCAGACGAATCGGCGAGTCGGCCAGCACCGGTTTTAACGCCGGCAGCAGCCAGGTTGCCAGACTGTCGGCGTTGACCGCCAGCGACAGCAGCAGCGGCGTATCGACACCGGTATCGTTGCCCAGCCACTCTTCCTCCAGCAGCTCCACCTGGTGCAGCAGCGCCAGCAGCTTTTGCCCCTGTTCGGTGGGGCGCGGCGGTACGGTACGGACCAGCAGCGGCTGGCCAAACAGATTTTCCAGCTGTTTGATGCGTTGAGATACCGCCGATTGGGTGATGCAGAGTTTTTGTGCCGCGCGTTCAAAGCCGCGTTCACGGATCACCGCGTCCAGCGCTTGTAGCGTTCTGTAGTCTGGGCGTTTCATCGGAGAGATATCCCTTAACGTTAATGGTTTCTGGCACTATACCTTAAATAGCGCCGCTTGCATCACAGCACAGGCGTGACGCTTGGCGCGCACGGGCCACAATTTGCGATCCATACCTGCATTCAGCGAGGCGATTTACCCTATAATACGCATACGTTTTCGTATATAGGCAATGGAAAATAGCATGACGCAGGATGAACTGAAAAAAGCGGTAGGCTGGGCGGCGCTGGAATACGTGAAGCCGGGCACCATCGTCGGCGTGGGCACCGGGTCGACCGCCGCCCACTTTATTGATGCGCTGGGGTCAATCAAGGATCAAATTGAAGGCGCGGTGTCCAGCTCCGACGCCTCCACCGCCAAGCTGAAAAGCCTCGGCATCCACGTATTCGACAGCAACGAAGTAGACTCGCTGGATATTTACGTCGACGGCGCGGACGAAATCAACGGCCATATGCAGATGATCAAGGGCGGCGGCGCAGCGCTGACGCGTGAAAAAATCATCGCCGCCATCGCCCGCAAATTTATCTGCATCGTGGATGCCTCCAAACAGGTGGACGTGCTGGGCAAGTTCCCGCTGCCGGTCGAAGTGATCCCGATGGCGCGCTCCTACGTGGCGCGCGAACTGGTGAAGCTGGGCGGTCTGCCGGAGTATCGTCAGAATGTGGTCACCGATAACGGCAACGTGATTCTCGATGTGCACAATCTGAGCATCACCGACGCGGTGGCGCTGGAGAACAAAATTAACGGCATCGCCGGCGTGGTGACCGTCGGGCTGTTCGCCAACCGTGGCGCCGATGTGGCGTTGGTCGGCACGGCGGACGGCGTCAAGGTGGTCGAATAACCACCGGCTGTGTATGCAGGCTGCGCCGCCCGGCGCAGCCCGTTGCCGGCATAATTTTCAGCAGAAAACATCTTTTCTTTAATCCGCCAAATTTGGTGACATATGTCACATTCTCGTCATAACCTCGGTTAAGCTTCTGCCAAATTCTTTCTGCATGGCATTTTCAACCAGAATCACCCCTCTGAACTCTCCCTTGTGCTGAGGGGCGGGCAATCGTTTGTATTGCCGCCCGCGTTATTTTTGTTATGTTGGTGGTCGAGCTGTTTTATCTCTTCCCGTCATCCGGCTGCCGGCAAGGTGGAAACCCTGCGGGGCGCCCGCGAGCGGAAGAGGGGACAGCCGCTTCTGAAGTCTGAACATAGGGTCGGGTAAATGGCAAAAGTATCATTGGAGAAAGACAGGATTAAATTCCTGTTAGTGGAAGGGGTTCATCAAAGCACGGTGGATAATCTGCGCGCTGCCGGTTATACCAACATTGAATATCACAAAGGTGCGTTAGACACCGAGTCACTTAAGGCATCGATCCGCGATGCCCATTTCATCGGCATCCGATCGCGCACGCATCTGAGCGAAGAGATCTTCGCCGCGGCCGAAAAGCTGGTGGCGGTAGGCTGCTTCTGTATCGGCACCAACCAGGTGGATTTGAAAGCGGCGACCAAACGCGGCATCCCGGTGTTCAACGCACCTTTCTCCAATACCCGATCCGTTGCCGAAATGGTGCTGGGCGAGCTGCTGCTGATGCTGCGCGGCATCCCGTCGGCCAACGCTAAGGCGCACCGCGGCGTGTGGAACAAGCTGGCCGTCGGCTCGTACGAAGCGCGCGGCAAGAAGCTGGGCATCATCGGCTACGGCCATATCGGCACCCAACTGGGCATCCTGGCCGAAGGGCTGGGGATGAAAGTGTTCTTCTACGACATTGAGAACAAACTGCCGCTGGGCAACGCGCAGCAGGTGCGTCATCTGTCCGATCTGCTGAATATGAGCGACGTGGTGACCCTGCACGTGCCGGAAACGCCATCGACCAAAAACATGATGGGCAAGGACGAGATGGCGCTGATGAAGCCTGGCTCGATCCTGATCAACGCCTCCCGTGGCACCGTGGTGGATATCCCCGCGCTGTGCGAGGCCCTGTCCAGCAAACACCTGGCGGGCGCGGCGATTGACGTGTTCCCGGAAGAGCCGGCCACCAACAGCGATCCGTTCAATTCGCCGCTGTGCGAGTTTGACAATGTGATCCTGACGCCGCATATCGGCGGTTCTACCCAGGAAGCGCAGGAAAACATCGGCGATGAAGTGGCCGGTAAACTGGCGAAGTATTCCGATAACGGCTCCACGCTGTCGGCGGTTAACTTCCCGGAAGTGTCGCTGCCGGCGCACAGCCCGAACGCCAGCCGCCTGCTGCATATCCATGAAAACCGCCCCGGCGTGCTGACCCAGATTAACCAGATCTTTGCCGAAGAGGGCGTCAACATTGCCGCTCAGTATCTGCAGACCGGCCCGGAAATTGGTTATGTGGTCATTGATATTGAAGCGGAAACCGAACGCGCCGACGCGGCGCTGCAGCGAATGAAGGCCATCCCAGGCACCATTCGCGCGCGTCTGCTGTTCTGATTGGCGTTTTAACGCGGATTAAAGAGGCCGGGCTTGTCCCGGCCTTTTGCTATTGGGCGATTTGCCAGGCCCAGACTTTGGAAGGGGTGACGATTTCCGGCAGCGGGATATCCCAGTGTTCGGTCGGGATGCCGTCCACCTGCTGGCAGTCGTGCGCCAGCCCTATCGGATAAGGGCCGCCGTGCTGCCACTGTTGCAGCGTGCGGTCATAGAAACCACCGCCCATGCCCAGACGCTGCCCCTGGCTGTCGAACGCGACCAGCGGCGCCAGAATGACCGCCAGCTGTGAGGTCGGCAACACGTTGCGCACGTCCAGTTCGGGTTCGAGGATGTTAAAACGGTTGGGGCGCAGCACGCTGTCGGGGTGGTAGTGTAAAAACAGCAGGTTGCCCGCGCTGAACGGGTGCAGCACCGGCAGATAAACCTGTTTGCCCATATGCCACAGACGCTCGATTAACGGGCGGGTATCCAGTTCGCCGTCAAAGGAAAGAAACGCCGCCACGCTGTCGGCCGCAATAATACGCGGATGAGAAGCGATGCGTTCGGCGGTTTGCCGGGCGAAAGTATGCTGTTGCTGCGCGGAAAGCGCACGGCGTCGCTGACGGATTTGCTGACGGATGTCTTGCCGCTGTTTGGCGAACTGAGGTTGGTAATGCATCATGGGCATGATCGCATAGCGCGTTAAAGGCCGCGTAAACCTGATGAAAGGGGGAATCTCCGAGATGCCGTCGCAGGCTGTAACCCTTGAACCCGAGGTTCAAGGTGAACGTACCGTCGCAATCTTAAGGCTTCTCGACAAGCGAGCATGCTCACCGATCGCGGAGCAATACATTCTGTTTGTACTAAATATCGGCTCAGGGGACTGGCCCGCTGGCAAACATCTCAGAGAAATTTTGTACTCATTGCCGAACCGTTAGCGTTCAGCAAGTTATGTTATTCGAATTGTGCATCATCCTGACGGTCAGAGATGCGACCTTGCTCAAGCAGCGCCTGTTCAATGGTCTGTTGCAGCATACGGATGCGCTGTTCCATATTGGCCGCATAATCACGAGTTTTCAAGCGTTCTTGTGCGAGTTCGTGACAAACATTCAACGCGGCAATGAAAACCAGCTGTTCAGTATTTGTGACTCTAGTGCGAACTTTGAGATCTTGCAACCGCTGGTTAAGATCGTCCGCCGCCATGTTCAACGCATCTTGTTGTTCTGGCGGGCAATTAACCCTTAACGAACGGCCAAAAATTTGAATATCTACTGGTTGTGCAGACATGCCACCTTCCTGCCTAAATTTCGCGCCGGCTCCGGTCTATCGAAGCGGGGCGCCACTATATATACCTCGGTACCAAGATACAACCCCTTAAAACACGGCGTTTTATCCCGTGGTTATTCAGTAACCTGATGATAATCTACTGTGCGTCGCGCCGGCAGTCAAAAAAATAGCCAGGCCGCTGCGAACGCTGTCGTTATCCCGGCCAACCCTGACCACAGACGGATTGTCACCAACCACTGAAGGGGCGTGCTTATCTGGTGTAACCACGAGCCTTGGTGGTAGCATAACACGAACTTATCCTGCCAACGATGACGAATACGCATGTCTATACAGAATACATACCCAAATTACTTCACCTTGTCCGCCGCCCTGAACCAGCAGGCGGTGGCGCTCACCGCCGCTGAAATGCACGGTTTAATCAGCGGTTTGCTGTGCGGCGGCAACAATGACGCCAGCTGGCGCACGCTGGTGCACGACCTGACCAATGAAGGTGTGGCGTTCCCTCAGGCGCTGAGCCAGCCGCTGCAGCAGGTGTATGATCTGATTCATGAGACGCTGAGCGATGATGAATTTATGTTCCAGCTGATGCTGCCCGAAGGCGAGGCGGTCACGGTGTTCGAACGCGCTGATGCTCTGTCCGGCTGGGTCAATCACTTCCTGCTGGGCCTCGGCATGATGCAGCCGAAGCTGGCGCAGGTGAAAGACGAGGTTGGCGAAGCCATTGACGATCTGCGCAGCATCGCGCAGCTGGGCTACGACGAAGACGAAGACCAGGAAGAGCTGGAGCAGTCGCTGGAAGAAGTAGCGGAATACGTCCGTATGGCGGCAATCCTCTGCTATAACGAATTCAACCGCCGTAAACCGACCGCGGTGGAAAACGTCAAACCTACATTGCACTAAAGATTTGTATCGACCGTGCGCTTCGGCCGACTTGATTTCAGGAGAAGGACATGACTCAGCAGGAATTTCAGAACCGCCGCCAGGCGCTGTTGGCGAAAATGGCGCCGGGCAGCGCGGCGGTGATCTTTGCCGCGCCGGAAGCAACGCGCAGTGCAGATTCAGAATATCCTTACCGCCAGAACAGTGATTTTTGGTATCTGACCGGTTTTAACGAGCCGGAAGCGGTGTTGATTCTGATCAAGAGCGATGAAACGCACAGTCATAGCGTATTGTTCAACCGGGTGCGCGATCTGACGGCTGAAATCTGGTTTGGCCGTCGTCTGGGGCAGGAAGCGGCGCCCGTAAGGCTGGGTGTCGATCGTGCGCTGCCGTTTGATGAAATCGATGAACAGCTGCATCTGCTGCTTAACGGCCTGGATGTGGTGTATCACGCGCAGGGCGAATATGCCTATGCGGACCGGATCCTCTACGCCGCGCTGGATAAGCTGCGCAAGGGCTTTCGCCAGAACTTCCAGGCGCCGGCCACCGTCACCGACTGGCGGCCGTGGCTGCATGACATGCGGCTGTTTAAATCGGCCGAAGAGCTGGCGGTAATGCGCCGCGCCGGGGAAATCAGCGCGCTGGCGCACACCCGCGCGATGGAAAAGTGCCGGCCGGGCATGTTCGAATATCAGCTGGAGGCGGAGATTCATCACGAGTTTACCCGCCTCGGCGCCCGCTACCCGTCGTATAACACCATCGTTGGCAGCGGTGAAAATGGCTGCATTTTGCATTACACCGAAAATGAAAGTGAGATGCGCGACGGCGATCTGGTGCTGATCGACGCCGGCTGTGAATATCAGGGCTATGCGGGCGATATTACCCGCACTTTCCCGGTCAACGGCAAATTCAGCGCGCCGCAGCGGGCGGTGTACGACATTGTGCTGGCGTCTCTCAACAAGGCGCTGGCGCTGTTCCGGCCGGGCACCAGCATCGGCGAAGTGAATGCGGAAGTGGTGCGCATTATGGTCACCGGTCTGGTGGAGCTGGGCGTGATGAAAGGCGAGGTTGAACAGCTGATTGCCGAACAGGCGCACCGCCAGTTCTTTATGCATGGCCTGAGCCACTGGCTGGGGCTGGATGTGCACGACGTCGGTCATTACGGTTCGCCAAACCGCGACCGGGTGCTGGAGCCGGGCATGGTGCTGACGGTGGAGCCGGGGCTGTATATCGCGCCGGATGCCGACGTGCCGGAAGCCTATCGCGGCATCGGCATCCGTATTGAGGACGATATCCTGATTACGCCGGACGGCAACGAGAACCTGACCGCCAGCGTAGTGAAAGACGCCGATGCGATTGAAGCGTTGATGGCGGCGGCAAGATAAGATGAGCGTAATTATCGTTGGCGGCGGGATGGCCGGAGCGACGCTGGCGTTAGCGCTGTCGTCGCTGACGCAGGGCCGGGTGCGCATTGACGTGGTTGAGGCCACGCGGCCGGGCGACCGGATGCATCCGGGATTTGACGCGCGCGCCATTGCGCTGGCGCAGGGCACCTGTCAGCAGCTCAGCCGCATCGGCGTCTGGCCTGCGCTGCGCGACTGCGCGACGCCGATCTCGCAGGTGCACGTCAGCGATCGCGGCCACGCCGGCTTCGTCAATCTGTCGGCGCAGGACTATCAGGTCGAGGCGTTGGGGCAGGTGATCGAACTGTACGACGCCGGCCAGCGGCTGTTTGCCCTGCTGGAAAACGCGCCGGGCGTGATGCTGCACTGTCCGGCCAAAGTGATCGATGTGACGCGCAGCCGCGAGCAGGCCGAGGTGCTGTTGGATAACGGGCAGCGCCTGAGCGGCCAGTTGATGGTTGCGGCGGACGGTTCGCGTTCCGCGCTGGCGCGCGCCTGCAACGTGCAGTGGCGGCAGCAGGACTACCCGCAGTTCGCCACTATCGCTAATGTGACCAGCGAGCAGGACCCGCAGGGCCGCGCTTTTGAGCGCTTTACCCGCCACGGGCCGCTGGCGTTGCTGCCGATGTCGCAGGGGCGCAGCTCTCTGGTCTGGTGTCACGACCGCGACGATCGTGAACGGGTGGACGGCTGGGACGACGCGCGTTTTCTGCAGGAGCTGCAGCAGGCGTTCGGTTGGCGGCTGGGGCGGATGCTGCAGGTCGGCAGGCGCCACAGCTATCCGCTGAGTCTGTTGACCGCGCAGCAGCACGTTTCCCACCGTCTGGCGCTGGTGGGCAATGCGGCGCAGACGCTGCACCCGATCGCCGGGCAGGGCTTCAACCTGGGGCTGCGCGACGTGATGTCGCTGGCGGAAACCGTGGCGGAAGCGTCGCAGGCCGGCGAGGATCTCGGTGCCTACGCGGTGCTTGGCCGCTATCAGCAGCGGCGGCAGCAGGACCAGCAGGCAACCATCGGCGTGACCGACGGCCTGATCAAATTATTCGCCAACCGCTATGCGCCGCTGGTGGTTGGGCGTAATCTGGGCCTGATGGCGATGGAACATTTGCCCGTGGTGCGCGATGCCTTTGCCAAACGCACCCTGGGCTGGGTCGAGCGCTAGGCCGATGGCCGCGATGTCGCTCCCCGTTATTTAAGGCGTTTTTAAGGAATTAAGCAGCATGCAATCATTCGATGTGGTTATCGCCGGCGGCGGTATGGTGGGACTGGCGCTGGCCTGCGGCCTGCAGGGCAGCGGCCTGCGCGTGGCGGTGCTGGAGCACCGGCAGCCGGAGCAGGGCGTTCCGGAGCAGCTGGCGCTGCGCGTTTCCGCCATTAATGCGGCCAGCGAGCGCCTGCTGCAACAGATTGGCGTCTGGGACGATATTCTGCAGCTGCGCGCCAGCGCCTACAATGCGATGGAAGTGTGGGACCGCGACAGCTTCGGTAAAATCGCCTTCCGCGGCGATGAGTGCGGCTTCAGCCATCTGGGCCACATTGTTGAAAACAACGTGATCCAGCAGGCGCTGTGGCGCAAGGCGCAGACGCTGTCGGACGTCACGCTGCTGACGCCGGCGGCGTTAAAACAGGTCGCCTGGGGTGAGAACGACGCCTTTATCACGCTGGAGGACGGCCGCATGCTCAGCGCACGTCTGGTGGTGGGCGCGGACGGCGCCAACTCCTGGCTGCGTCAGCACGCCGATATTCCGTTGACCTTCTGGGATTACCGCCACAGCGCGTTGGTCGCCACGATTCGTACCGAAGAGCCGCATCAGGCTACGGCGCGTCAGGTGTTTCACGGCGACGGCATTCTGGCCTTCCTGCCGTTTGGCGACCCACACCTGTGCTCGATCGTCTGGTCGGTGGCGCCGGAGGAGGCCGAACGGCTCAGCCAGCTGTCGCCGGAGGCGTTTAACCGCGAACTGAGCATGACCTTCGATATGCGTCTGGGGCGCTGTACGCTGGAAAGCGAACGGCTGACCTTCCCGCTGACCGGACGCTACGCCCGCAGCTTTGCCGGCCATCGTCTGGCGCTGGTAGGGGATGCGGCGCATACCGTACACCCGCTGGCCGGGCAGGGCGTCAACCTGGGCTTTATGGACGCCGCGGAGCTGATCGCTGAACTGAAGCGCCTGCAGCGGCAGGGCAAGGATATCGGCCAGCACCTGTATCTGCGGCGCTATGAGCGCCGCCGCAAGCACGGTGCGGCGGTGATGCTGGCCAGCATGCAGGGTTTCCGCGAACTGTTTGACGGCAACAATCCGGCCAAGAAGCTGCTGCGCGATGTCGGCCTGCGGCTGGCCGACAGCCTGCCGGGCGTCAAGCCGAAGCTGGTGCGTCAGGCGATGGGGCTGAATGACCTGCCGGAGTGGCTGACGTAAGGCTGCCGACGCGCGGTATCTTATTTAGCATCAGGGGGCGCTATCACGGCGCCCCTGTTTTTTTAGGCCTTCAGTCATCAATTTTCCTTATATTACCCTTCATTTGAAATAATCTAATTTAACGCCCGATAACCCATTAGTTTTTATAATCCGATGTAAAAAAGGCAAAGGCTATAACTCCTTCTCTTACAGCGTGTTTGTTATATAACATCGGACATTTGCCGCTTTAATTGTTAATTTTGTGCCTTAAGACGCATTTTTCCAGTGAAAAACTCTGCACACTAACGCGACATTTTTCCTCCCGCGCACCGCGCTGAGCCTATTTTAACTTATGGTTAAAAACGACGTTCGGTGATAAGTTCGGGTAAAGGGTATCGTTTGCGTCGTGCTGATGGGCGCCTTTTTTCGCCACGGTTTCGCACGGCATTTCAACCCCGGAATGTATTCCGCCAGCCGCCATGCGGCCGGCATGATGACGGGGACATTGTGGAAAGAGGGATAAGATGGCAAAGCAAACTCCACTGTATGAGCAGCACGTGGCATGCGGCGCTCGCATGGTCGATTTTCATGGTTGGATGATGCCGCTGCATTATGGCTCGCAGATTGATGAGCATCACGCCGTGCGTCAGGACGCCGGCATGTTCGATGTCTCCCACATGACTATTGTCGATTTGCACGGCGCCCGCACCCGGGAGTTCCTGCGCTATCTGCTGGCGAATGACGTCGCCAAACTGACCCAGCCCGGCAAGGCGCTGTATACCGGCATGCTGAACGCTTCCGGCGGCGTGATTGACGATCTGATTGTTTACTTCCTGACGGAAGACTATTTCCGCCTGGTGGTTAACTCCGCCACGCGCGACAAAGACCTGGCGTGGATTGAACAGCATGCCGCGCCGTACGGCGTAGAGCTGCAAGTGCGCGACGACCTGGCGCTGATCGCGGTGCAGGGGCCGCAGGCTAAAGAGCGCGCGGCCATTTTGTTCAATTCGGAACAACAGCAGGCGGTGGCCGGTATGAAACTGTTCTTCGGCGTACAGGCCGGCGAGCTGTTTATCGCCACTACCGGCTATACCGGCGAGGCCGGCTATGAAATCGCCTTGCCGACAGAGCAGGCGGCCGACTTCTGGCAGCGCCTGCTGGCGGCGGGCGTGAAGCCGGCCGGCCTCGGCGCGCGCGATACGCTGCGTCTGGAAGCCGGAATGAACCTTTATGGTCAGGAGATGGATGAAGGCGTATCGCCGCTGGCGGCCAATATGGGCTGGACCATCGCCTGGGAGCCGCAGGACCGTCAGTTCATCGGCCGCGATGCGCTGGAGCAGCAGCGCGAGCTGGGCACCGAACAGCTGGTCGGATTGGTGATGACGGAAAAGGGCGTATTACGTAATGAGCTACCGGTGCGTTTCACCGATGAAGCGGGCCAGACGCACGAAGGGGCGATCACCAGCGGGTCGTTCTCGCCGACGCTGGGCTTCAGCATCGCGCTGGCGCGGGTGCCGGCCGGCATCGGCGACCAGGCCATCGTGCAGATCCGCAACCGTGAAATGCCGGTGAAGGTCACCAAGCCCGGTTTTGTACGTGCCGGTAAGTCACTGATTGATTAATGATTGATTTTATTTGAAGGAGCCGCGGGCGATGAGCAATGTACCAACTGAACTGAAATACGCCACCTCTCACGAGTGGGTGCGTAGCGAAGGCAATGGCGAATATGTGGTGGGTATCACCGAACACGCGCAGGAACTGCTGGGCGATATGGTATTTGTCGATCTGCCGGAAGTCGGCGCCACCGTTGCCGCCGGCGACGACTGCGCGGTGGCGGAGTCGGTGAAAGCCGCGTCCGACATCTATGCGCCAATCAGCGGTGAAATCATCGCGGTGAATGAAGAGCTGGACGGCTCGCCGGAGCTGGTCAACAGCGATCCTTACGCTGACGGCTGGCTGTTCCGCATCAAGGCCTCTGACGAAGCGGAGCTCGGCAAGCTGCTCGATGCCGCCGGTTATCAGGCGTCTATCGAAGAGTAATGGTTACCACGCCCCGCACGCTGACGCGTCGGGGCGTTTTAGTTATTAAGGCTACATCCCGTACCACGTAAGCATTCAGGAATTTGTCGCAATGACTCAGACACTCAGCCAACTTGAACACAGCGAAGCGTTCATTGAACGCCATATCGGCTCTTCTGCACAGCAACAGCAAGAGATGCTGGAGGCGGTGGGCGCCCGCTCGCTCAGCGCGCTGATCCAACAGATTGTGCCGGCAGATATTCAGCTGCCGGGGCCGCCGCCGGTTGGCGATGCGGTGACTGAACATCAGGCGCTGGCCGAACTGAAGGCGATCGCCGGCCAGAACCAGCGCTACAAATCCTATATCGGCATGGGCTACAGCTCGGTGCTGACGCCGCCGGTGATCCTGCGCAACATGCTGGAAAATCCGGGCTGGTACACCGCCTATACGCCGTATCAGCCGGAAGTGTCGCAGGGCCGTCTGGAAGCGCTGCTGAACTTCCAGACCGTGACGCTCGATCTGACCGGGCTGGATCTGGCCTCCGCCTCGCTGCTGGATGAGGCTACCGCCGCCGCCGAAGCAATGGCGCTGGCCAAGCGCGCCAGCAAGCTGAAAGGCGCCAACCGTTTCTTCGTCGCCGACGATGTGCACCCGCAGACGCTGGACGTGGTGCGTACCCGCGCCGAAACCTTCAACTTTGAGGTGATCGTCGATAAAGCGGAAAAAGTGCTGGAGCTGGAAGGAGTGTTCGGCGTGCTGCTGCAGCAGGTGGGCACCACCGGCGAGCTGCACGACTACGGCGCGCTGCTGGCCGAACTGAAATCCCGCAAAATCATCACCAGCGTGGCGGCCGACTTTATGGCGCTGGTGCTGCTGACCGCGCCGGGTAAGCAGGGCGCCGACGTGGTGTTCGGCTCCGCGCAGCGCTTCGGTGTGCCGATGGGCTATGGCGGCCCGCACGCGGCCTTCTTTGCCTGCCGTGATGAATTCAAGCGTTCGATGCCGGGCCGTATCATCGGTGTTTCCCGCGACGTTGCCGGCAATACCGCGCTGCGTATGGCGATGCAAACCCGCGAACAGCATATCCGTCGTGAAAAGGCCAACTCCAATATTTGTACCTCGCAGGTGCTGCTGGCCAATATCGCCAGCCTGTATGCGGTGTACCACGGGCCGCAGGGCCTGAAGCGCATTGCCGAACGTATCCACCGCCTGACCGATATTCTGGCGGCCGGGCTGCAGCAGGCCGGCCTGCAACTGCGTCACAACAGCTGGTTCGACACCCTGACGGTAGAGGTGAAAGACAAGGCGGCGGTGCTGGATCGCGCCCTGAGCTTCGGCCTGAACCTGCGCACCGATATTCACGGCGCGGTCGGCATCACGCTGGATGAGGCCACCTCACGTGAAGACGTGCAAACCCTGTTTGCGGTGCTGGCCGGCGACGGCCACGGGCTGGACATCGATGCGCTGGATGCGGCGGTCAGCGCGGCAAGCGCCTCCATTCCGGCGGCGATGCTTCGTCAGGAAGCGATCCTGACCCACCCGGTGTTCAACAGCTACCACAGCGAAACCGAAATGATGCGCTATATGCATCGTCTGGAGCGTAAGGATCTGGCACTGAACCAGGCGATGATCCCGCTGGGTTCCTGCACCATGAAGCTGAACGCCGCGGCGGAAATGATTCCGATCACCTGGCCGGAGTTCTCCGATATGCACCCGTTCTGTCCGCCTGAGCAGGCGACCGGCTACCAGGTGATGATCGGTCAGCTGTCCCAGTGGCTGGTGCAGTTGACCGGCTATGACGCGGTCTGCATGCAGCCGAACTCCGGCGCGCAGGGGGAATATGCCGGCCTGCTGGCGATTCGCCGTTATCACGAAAGCCGCAATGAAGCGGGGCGTCACGTGTGCCTGATCCCAAGCTCGGCGCACGGCACCAACCCGGCTTCCGCCCAGATGGCGGGCATGAGCGTGGTGGTGGTGGCCTGCGACAAGAATGGCAATATCGATCTGCACGATCTGCGCGTCAAGGCCGAACAGGCAGGAGCGGAGCTGTCATGCATTATGGTGACCTATCCGTCCACCCACGGCGTCTATGAAGAAACCATCCGCGAAGTGTGCCAGATCGTGCATCAGTTCGGCGGTCAGGTGTATCTGGACGGCGCCAACATGAACGCGCAGGTCGGCATCACCACGCCGGGCTACATCGGTGCGGACGTTTCTCACCTCAACCTGCATAAAACCTTCTGTATTCCGCACGGCGGCGGCGGCCCGGGTATGGGGCCGATCGGCGTGAAAGCGCATCTGGCGCCGTTTGTGCCCGGCCACAGCGTGGTGCAGATTGACGGCGTAACCACCCAGCAGGGCGCGGTGTCCGCCGCGCCGTTCGGCAGCGCGTCGATTCTGCCGATCAGCTGGATGTACATCCGCATGATGGGGGCGGAAGGCCTGAAGCAGGCCAGCCAGGTGGCTATCCTTAATGCCAACTACATCGCCACCCGCCTGAAGGATGCCTATCCGATTCTGTACACCGGCCGCGACCACCGCGTGGCGCACGAATGTATTCTGGATATTCGTCCGCTGAAAGAGGAAACCGGCATCAGCGAGATGGATATCGCCAAGCGCCTGATCGATTACGGCTTCCATGCGCCGACCATGTCGTTCCCGGTAGCGGGCACGCTGATGGTTGAGCCGACGGAGTCAGAAAGTAAGGTTGAGCTGGACCGCTTTATCGAGGCGCTGCTGTCGATTCGCGCAGAGATGGAGAGCGTGAAGCAGGGGGCATGGCCGCTGGACGATAACCCGCTGGTGAATGCGCCGCACGTGCAGGCCGAGCTGGTGGGCGACTGGCAGCACGCCTACAGCCGCGAGCTGGCGGTATTCCCGTCCGCTGCGGTGCGTGAGAACAAGTACTGGCCGACCGTGAAGCGTCTGGATGACGTTTACGGCGACCGCAACCTGTTCTGCTCCTGCGTGCCAATCGGCGAATATCAATAACGCATAAGCGAACGCTGAACATCAAGGGACACCGCATTATGCCGTGTCCCTTTTTTATTGCGACGGCTTAACAGCCGCAGAGCAGGTGAATATCCTCGGGGGTGCGGGCGAACAGTTCGGCGAGCAGCCGGCATCACCGCCCGGCAAACCGTTATGCATCGTGCAACAGCGCGCTACGGAAGGAGAGGATATGCGCCTGCGCCGCGCTTTCCGCCGCGTCCGCATCCTGCTGCGCCAGCGCGGCGATAATCGCCCGGTGTTCGTCGATCACTTCCTGCATATGGCCCTGCCGGGACAGCGAGGTCGCCCAGAAGCGCTGGGCGCGTGCGTGCAGCACGCTGAGAATGTCCGCCAGCATGGCGTTGCCGGCGATCTGCGCCAGCGCCTGATGGAACTCATGATCCAGCGTCATCATGCGCACCCGATCGCGCGCCTGGCAGGCGGCTTCAATCTGCTGGTTGATGGCCTCCAGGCTGGCGATCTGCGGTGCGCTGGCGCGCTTGCTGGCCAGCCGCATACACAGCAGTTCATTGGCCAGCCGCACGTCAATCAGCTCCAGCGCATCGTCGATCGACAGCGGTGCCACCATCACGCCTTTACGCGGGATCACCTGCAGCAACCCTTCATTCGCCAGCCGGTGGATCGCCTGATTGATCGGCGTGCGCCCCATCGCCAGATCGTCCATCACCTGCGCCGTATTCAGGTACTCGCCGGGCTTATAGCTCAGCGTCACCAGTGCCTGTTTAAAGCGTCGGTAGGCCAGTTCGTTCTGCGACAGGCCGGCTTCCTCTACCGTCGGGAGTTCCCGGCGCTCTGCGTCAACGGTCTTCACACTTTGCTCCTGCAACCAGAAAGTTTTTAGACATAGTACACAAAAACATGGCACGGAAATCGCTTATTTAGCAACTGAAGATATAGTGAAATTTCACTGGAATTTAACACCAAGGAAACAGATGCCATGCAACTAACCTTCACTTTACCTGATTCGGCGGGGGCTGAGGCGCTGAATGTGGCGATCGATCATCTGGTGATCGCCGGCTGGACCGGGCGCGACCATGAGGCCATTTTGCACCATATCAGGGAACTGGCGGAGCTGGGCGTGCCCCAGCCGAGTGCAATTCCGCTGTTTTATCGCGTGGCGGCCAATCAGCTTAGCCAGTGCGACAGCGTTGAGGTGGTCGGCGGCGCCAGCTCCGGCGAAGCCGAACCGCTGATCTTCACCCACCGCGGCGAGCTGTATGTGTCGCTGGCTTCCGATCACACCGACCGTCAGCTGGAGGCGCACAGCGTCGCGCTGTCGAAGCAGCTGTGCGTCAAGCCGGTTGCCTCTGCGGCCTGGCCGCTGCATGAGGTGGCGCCGCACTGGGACAGCCTGATTCTGCGTTCCTGGATCCGCGAGGAGGGGGAGTTTCGTCTTTACCAGCAAGGCACGTTGGCCGGCCTGCGCACGCCGGGGGACTTGCTCGAACGTTATCTGGGCGGTGTGCAGACGCCGGAGTGTCTGACAATGCCGCAACCGCCGGAAGGGCTGGCGATGACCTGCGGCACCCTGGCGGCGATCGGCGGCATCCGTCCGGCGGCGGAGTTTCGTATGGAGCTGGTGGACGAAGTGCTGGGTCGCACCATCAGTCACGCTTATCGCAGCGTTGAATTACCGGTGGTGGCGTGATGGAAAACTGGACATTACGACAGGCCGCCGCCGCACTCGCCAGCGGCGATATCACTTCTGAACGGCTGACCGCCGACGCGCTGGCGCGAATTGACGACCCGCAGGGGGAAGGGGCGCGAGCGTTTATCCGCGTGTATCACGACTGGGCGCGGCGACAGGCGCAGGACGCCGACCGCCGGCGTGCGGCCGGGCAGCCTCTCTCTGCGCTGGACGGCGTGCCGGTGTCGGTTAAAGACCTGTTTGACGTGGAGGGCGAGGTCACTACCGGCGGCTCACGGACGCTGATGCAGGCGCCGGCGGCGCAGCGTCATGCGGCGGTGGTGGCGCGGCTGCTGCAGGGCGGCGCGGTGGTGATCGGCAAAACCAATATGACTGAATTCGCCTACTCCGGCCTGGGCATTAACCCGCATTACGGCACGCCGGCCAATCCGTGGCGGCGGGAGGAGCGGCGAATTCCCGGCGGCTCCTCGTCCGGCGCCGCGGTGGCGGTCAGCGACGGCATGGGCTTTGGCGCGATTGGCAGCGATACCGGCGGCTCGGTGCGCATTCCGGCGGCGTTCTGCGGCCTGACCGGCTATAAGCCCAGCGCCAGCCGCATCGACATGACGGGCGTGCAGCCGCTGTCGCCGTCGCTGGACTCCGTCGGCGTGATTGCCCACGGTCTGGCGGACTGCATCGCGCTGGATGGGCTGATTGCGCGGCAGCCGTTGCTGCCGACCGCCCAGCCGTTGGCGCAGGCGCGCTTTGCGCTGCCGCAGACGCTGGCGATGGATGAACTGGACGAGACGGTGTCCGCGGCGTTTCAGCGTGCGCTGCGGCGGCTGGTGCAGGCGGGCGTGCGGATTGACGCCCTGCCTTGCGATGAGTTTGCCGAACTGGCGGCGATCAACGCGGCCGGCGGCTTTACCGCGCTGGAGTCCTGGCAGTGGCACCAGACGCTGATTACCGAGCAGGCGGCGGCCTATGACCCGCGGGTGCTGTCGCGCATCCGCCGCGGTGCGGCGCTGGGCGAACTGGACGGCCGCCGGCTGCGGGAGCAGCGGCTCGACTGGCAGCGGCGGGTGGCCGGTTCGCTGCAGGGCTACCACGCGTTGCTGATGCCCAGCGTGCCGTTTGTCGCGCCGACCATCGCCGAGCTGGAGGCCGATGAGGCGCACTACTTCCGGATCAACGGCGCCGCGCTGCGTAACCCTTCAATCATTAATTTCCTGGACGGCTGCGCGGTGTCGTTGCCGATTCAAGCGCCGGGCGAAGCGCCGGTAGGGCTGATGGTCGCCGGTCTGGCGCAGCAGGATGAGGCGCTATTGGGCTGGGCGCTGTCCGTTGAGCGCTGTCTGGCCGGCGCGTAATTTCCGGCGGGCGCGCCCGCCTCATAATGAGCTAACAGGAGAGTCCCATGACCGGAACCCCGAACGGAATGCTGTTTGTTGCAACCGATGTCGCCGCGCAGGATGAGGCGGATTTCAATCGCTGGTATGACCGTGAACACGTGGAAGAGCGGGTGCGCATCGACGGTTTTTTAAGCGGCGCGCGCTATCAGGCGCTGCAGGGCGGACGCAAATACCTGGGCCTGTATAAAACCGTCTCGCTCGACAGCTTTACCTCTGCGGCCTATCACGCGGCGTTTACCCGGCAAACGCCGTGGTCGGTAGCCAGCCTGGATAAAATGGTAGACCCGATGCGGCGGGTATGCGCCGTGGCGGCGGTCACCGGCTTTGGCTGCGGCAGCCACCTCGGCGTGATAACGTTTCCGGCGGAAGACGCCGCCGTGCTAACGCCGCGCGTTTCCCAACTGGGGGAAATGCTGTCCGCCGAGGCCGGGTTTGTCTGCAGCAGCCTGCTGCTGCCGGACGCGGCGCTCAGCACGCCGCTGCCGAAAGAAGCGCCGGATAACCGCACGCTGTCACCGATGCTGCTGATTGAAAGCAGTAGTGCCGAAGCTGGCGAGCGTCTTAACGCGCTGGCCTGTCAGCAGTTGAATATCGCCGCAGATGCCGTGCTGCGTTACGCCCTTGGCTGGCAACTTACCGCACAGGAGCTGAAATCATGAGCACTTCAACCACCGATACGCCGCTCGATAGCGCAGCAGCGCGCAGCGAGGCTGCGCCGAACACCGGCAAACTGGCGGCGGCCAGCTCCATCGGCACCGCGCTGGAATGGTACGATTTCACCGTTTACAACATTATGGCGGCGCTGATTTTTAATCACGTTTTCTTCCCTTCCTTCGACCCGCTGGTCGGCACCATACTGGCGTTTTCCACCTATGCGGTCGGCTATGTGTCGCGGCCGATCGGCGGTATGGTGTTCGGCCATCTGGGCGACGTGCTCGGCCGACGCTTTGTGCTGGTCACCACGCTGCTGATCATGGGCGCCACCACCGCGCTGATGGGCATGCTGCCTGGTTACGCCAGCTGGGGCATCTGGAGCCCGCTGCTGCTGGTGACGCTGCGCTTTATTCAGGGTATTGCGCTGGGCGGCGAGTGGGCCGGGGCGGTGTTGCTGGCGATGGAGCACGGCAAACCGCAACAGCGCGGGCGCAACGCGTCGTTTGCCCAGGTTGGCCCCTCCTGCGGGACGCTGGTGGGCACCGGGTTTATCACCGTGGTGACGCTGGCGATGTCGGCGGAGGACTTCCAGCAGTGGGGCTGGCGCATACCTTTTCTGTTGAGCCTGGCGCTGGTGGCGTTCGGCCTGTGGCTGCGGCGCGGCGTGGGCGAGACGCCGGCGTTTCTGCAACTGGCGGCGAACCGCGATGTGACGCACGCGCCGCTGCGTGAAGTCTTCAGCCACTATAAACGCCCGCTGCTGATCGCCGGCGGCTCGCGTATCGGTTCCGACGTGCTGTACGCGCTGGTGGTGGTGTTTACACTGACCTATGTCACTACGGTGCTGAACCTGCCGCGGCCGCTGGCGCTGGCCGCCACCATGCTGGGGGCGGTGGGCAATGCCATTACGGTGCCGCTGTTCGGTGCGCTGTCCGATCGTCTGGGACGGCGCCCGGTGTATATCGGCGGTGCGCTGGCGGCAATCGTCTGGGCCTTTGTGTTCTTTGTGCTGCTGGACAGCACGCAGCCGGTGCTGATTTGTCTGGCGGTGGTGGTGGGACTGCTGATTCATGCGGCGATGTACGGCCCGCAGGCGGCGTTTGTCACCGAACAGTTTCCGACGCGGGTGCGCTATGCCGGCTCGTCGCTGGCCTATACGCTGGCGGGGATTGTCGGCGGCGGCTTTGCGCCGCTGATTATCACATCGCTGTTTAAATCGTATGACAGCACGTTGGCGATCTCGGCCTATGTGACCCTGACGCTGCTGATCACCCTGTGGGCGGTGTTGGCGGCCAAGGAGACCGCCCATAAGCCGTTGTAACATCGACGCCGGGCGCACAGGCCCGGCGCTTTATCACTTCAGCCAGCCTTTACGCTGCGCGTCCTGCAGATGGTGCAGCAGATGTTGCCACAGCTCCGGATAGACCTCGGCAATCATCTCGTTGCGCGACAGCACCTGCTCCAGCGAGATGCCGTTCTCCACCCAGCTTTGCCCCTCATTATGCAGGTTCATCAGCATCGGCATGGTGCGGTCCAGCACCAGCGCAAAGCGCGCGTCGGCGGTTTCGGCATCTTCATATTCCTGCCATAAAGCGGTGAAATACTCGCGCTGTGGCTCCGGCAGCATGCCGAACAGGCGGCGCGCGGCGGCGACCTCCTGATCGTGAATGGCGGCGCGGGCGGCCAGGTCGTACACCAGCACGTCGCCGGCGTCGATCTCGACGATATCATGCAGCAGCGCCATCTGAATCACGCGCTGGATATCAACGTCCTTACCGGCGTAGGGCGCCAGGCTCATGGCGGCGATGGCAAAGTGCCAGCTGTGCTCGGCGGAGTTTTCCTGACGCTGGGTGCCCAGCACTTTGGTGCGGCGCTGAACGCTCTTGAGTTTGTCGATTTCCATCAGGAACCGGATGACTTCGGTCATGGCGCCAAATTCTAATGCGGGTACGGCAGATGACATGGTACAGCCTCGGTGTAGGTGACGTTAAAACCCAGCGATTGTAGACCAGCGGCGGGGGGATTTCGATATTTTCAGCATGTTACAAGCGTTCACATTTTTATTTTAGCGTACACGTGTACACTGGAATTATTCTCAGTTAAGCTGCTTTTGCGTTAATTTCACGCAATGCAGGCGTTTTTGAGGGCTGGAATATTATGGATAAAACGGACGTGGCGAAAGCCGGGACGCAGGCGGACAAGACGGCGAAATCGGCCTATCCGTGGGCGGAAGAGATCGCCAACAGCGTCAGTCACGGTATTGGTCTGGTTTTTGGCATTGTCGGCCTGGTGCTGCTGCTGGGGCAGGCTATCGACACCGGCGCCGGGGCGACGGCGATCACCAGTTATAGCCTGTACGGCGGTAGCATGATCCTGCTGTACCTGGCCTCAACGCTGTACCACGCCATTCCTCATCAGAAGGCCAAACACTGGCTGAAAAAATTTGACCACTGCGCCATTTACCTGCTGATTGCCGGCACCTATACGCCTTTCCTGCTGGTGGGGCTGGGGTCGCCGCTGGCGCGCGGGCTGATGGCGGTCATCTGGGGCATGGCGCTGCTCGGCGTGCTGTTCAAACTGGCGTTTGCCCATCGCTTTGAAGCGTTGTCGCTGGTGACCTATCTGACTATGGGCTGGCTGTCGCTGATCGTCATCTATCAATTGGCGACGCGGCTGGATATCGGCGGCGTGACGCTGTTGGCGGTCGGTGGGGTGGTGTACAGCCTGGGAGTGATTTTTTACGCCTCCAAGCGCTGGCGCTTCGGGCACGCCATCTGGCACGCTTTTGTGCTGGGCGGCAGCGTATGCCACTTTATGGCGATTTATCTCTACGTCTGATGATTGCCGCCCGGCCGTGCTGCCGGGCGGCGAAGGTTACTTCTCTTCTGCCAGCGAGTAAGGCAGCGGCATAATGCTGAGTTCGCCGCCGGCGTCCTCGCGCAGCCGCAGCTTGCTGTCCGCCGCCAAATCGTTATTCAGCACCGCCTGCACCCACAGCGTACCGTCGGCCAACTGGCTGGCGGCCAGCACGGTGCCGGTACGGCGCCAGTTTTCCCCCAGCTGCAGTTCCAAATCGTCCGCAGCGGCCGGCACCCGGCTGCCTTTCCCGGCCAGCCAGTACAGCGCGCGTTTGTTGGCGCCGCGGAATTTGGCGCGCGCCACCATTTCCTGGCCGGTATAGCACCCTTTACTGAAGCTGATGCCGTCCAGCGCCTGCAGGTTGGTGGCCTGCGGGATCAGCTGCGCGCTGGTGGCTGCGTCGATGATCGGATAGCCGGCTTCAATATCCAGCGTCAGCCATTGGCGGCTGTCGTTTTGTTCGGCCTGCTGCTGCAGACGGCTGACCAGCTGTTCGGCGACTGCCGCGCTGGTCACCAGCAGGAAGCGTTCTGCCGGCTGGCTGAAGTGCAGCAGCGTGGTGTCGCCGTCCTGCGCCACCGGATGCTGTGCATCGGGTAACTGGCTGAAGACGTCCGCCAGGGCGGCGCGCGCCTGGAAGCCGGCCACGCCAAGCAGCACTGCATCGTTGTCGGCGGCGATGGTCACTTTTGAGAACACCGCGTATTTTTTGATCTCTGCCAACTGGCTGTCCAGCAGGCTGCGACGCTCCAGATAGGCGAAGCCCTCACCGCGCCGGAACAGGCGCAGGTTGCTCCACATTTTGCCCTTGGCGTCGCAGTGCGCGCAGAGAACGTGCCGATCGTCCGCCAGCGCCTCAACGTCGGCGGTAACCTGCCCCTGGAGATATTTCACCGTGTCGGGGCCATTCATCGTCACCAGCGCCCAGTCTTCCAGAGAAATCAGCGTCAATGGCAGATGGGAAGAGGCGGAAGGCTGACGAGGTGGAAAAGGAGTTGTGAACGTCATAGTCGGTTCCTGATTAACGTTATACCCGGCCGCGCTGCCGCTTTAATGATTCCGGGTATCCGGCTTACCTGAAGGCGTAGACCTACCATGGTAAAAGAGGGCGCAGGCTTTGCAAACAGTTATTCCGCCGCAGCGCTTTTTTTGCTATTTCGCGCTAACATTCTTCCCGCCGTGTATGTCAAATTGTTACTCTATACGCTTATGGCTCGTGCTACTCTTGCACATCGCTCGTGAGCCGACGGAATTATATTGCGCGTGTGTTGCCATACGGTGTGTCGGTTGAACCCTACGCTGGCTTTGCCACGCTGAACAGAGGTTGGTCATAACAACATGGATATTAATAACAAAGCGCGTATTCACTGGGCTTGCCGCCGTGGAATGCGTGAGCTGGACATCTCCATCATGCCGTTTTTCGAGCATGAGTACGATTCATTGAGCGAAGAGGATAAGGCGCTGTTCGTGCGTTTGTTGCAGTGTGACGATCCCGATCTGTTTAACTGGCTGATGAATCATGGCGCCCCGCAGGACGCTGAATTGCAAAGAATGGTGACGCTGATCCAGACGCGAAATAAAGACCGTGGCCCAGTGGCGATGTGATGTTCGCATCTCCTGGCGTACTCAGCTTATCTCGTTGTTGGCGCATGGCGCGCTGATATTGCTGATCCTGATTTCGCCGTGGCCGGAGAGTTACGATCCGGTCTGGCTGTTGCTGCTGACGCTGGTGGTTTTTGAATGTATTCGCAGTCAGACGCGTATCGCATCGCGCCAGGGGGAGCTGCGTCTGCTCTCTGCGCCGCAGCGGGTAATCTGGCAAGGCAAGGAGTGGCGGCTGGTCCGGCGCCCATGGATGCTGCGCTATGGCATGCTGCTGACGCTGCAGGCGAGCGGAAAGCGTAAACGCCGGCGGCTGTGGCTGGCGTCGGACTGCATCAGCAGCGCGGAGTGGCGGCAGTTGTGCCAGCGGATGCGGCTGGTCAAGGATGAATCTGAAGGCTGAATTTGAGGGGCGCAGAGGCGCCCCGGACGTTTACAGCAGCGGCTCCATTTCCAGCAGGATCTGTTCGCACCATTGCTGCAGCCGATCTTCGCTCATTTCATATTGATTGACGTCATCCAGCGCCAGGCCGACAAAATGTTTGCCGTCGGCGGCCAGCGGTTTCGGGCTGGTGAATTCAAAGCCTTCGGTAGGCCAGAAGCCGATAAACTGTACGCCGAGCGGTTTGAGGTGATCGTGCAGCATGCCCAGCGCGTCGAGGAACCACTCGCCGTAGCCGAACTGGTCGCCCATGCCGTACATAGCGACGATTTTACCTTTAAGGTCGAGCGTGGCGATTTGCGGCCAGACCGCTTCCCAGTCCTCCTGCAGTTCGCCGAAGTCCCAGGTCGGGATGCCAAGAATCAGTACGGAATAGTCTTCCATCAGAGTGGGGGAGACGTCTTTCAGATTATGCAGGTCGACCAGATCCTCACCCAGAATTTCACGGATTTTTTCCGCCGCCATTTCGGTGTAGCAGGTGCTGGAGCCGTAAAACAGACCAATCTTCATGTTTAAACCGTTATGTTGCCGTTCATGGAATTGCAACCAGTGTACCATAAGGCATAATGCCGCAGGTTGAATCAAATCAAGAGGGGTTGGCGTGCAACAGCAGGAGAATGCGCTGGTTGAGCAATTTTTAGATGCGCTGTGGCTGGAACGTAATCTGGCTGAGAATACGCTCGCCTCTTACCGTCTGGATCTGCAGGCGCTGACGGCCTGGCTGGCCGGACGTGACCGCACCTTGCTGGACGCCGAGGCGCTGGATCTGCAGGCGTTTCTGGCCGAACGGGTGGAGGGCGGCTATAAGGCGAGCAGTTCGGCGCGGTTGCTGAGCGCCATGCGGCGGTTGTTCCAATACCTGTACCGGGAAAAACAGCGCGCCGACGACCCGACCGCGCAGCTGGCGTCGCCCAAGCTGCCGCAGCGCCTTCCGAAAGATCTGAGCGAGGCGCAGGTCGATGCGCTGCTGCAGGCGCCGTGCGTCGATCAGCCGCTGGAGCTGCGCGACAAGGCGATGCTGGAAGTGCTGTACGCCACCGGCCTGCGGGTGTCCGAACTGGTCGGCCTGAGCATCAGCGACGTCAGCCTGCGACAGGGCGTGGTGCGGGTGATCGGCAAGGGCGACAAAGAGCGGCTGGTGCCGCTGGGCGAAGAGGCGGTGTACTGGATTGAGAACTACCTTGAGCACGGCCGTCCGTGGCTGGTGAACGGACAGGCGCTCGACGTGCTGTTCCCCAGCCAGCGCTGCAAGCAAATGACCCGGCAGACCTTCTGGCATCGAATCAAACACTATGCGATCCTAGCCGGCATCGACAGCGAACGTCTGTCTCCGCACGTGTTGCGCCACGCGTTCGCCACCCATCTGCTGAACCATGGCGCAGATTTACGTGTCGTACAAATGTTGCTGGGGCATAGCGACCTCTCCACGACGCAAATTTACACGCATGTAGCAACCGAACGACTGAAACAGCTACATCAACAGCATCATCCGCGCGCCTGATGCGCCGGGTTCGAAAGGAATGGAAGAATGAAAAAAGGTTTAATGCTGCTTTCCCTGCTGGTGGCTTCGGTGACCGGTTCCGCACATGCCGATGATGCGGCGATCAAATCGGCGCTGGGCAGCCTGGGTATCAAGCAGGCTGACGTACAGCCATCCCCGGTGGCGGGGCTGAAAACCGTGCTGACCGACAGCGGCGTGCTGTACGTGTCCGAAGACGGTAAACACGTGCTGCAGGGGCCGCTGTATGACGTCAGCGGCAAAGAGCCGGTTAACGTGACCAATAAACTGCTGGGCGGCAAGCTGGACGCGCTGAAAGATCAGATGATTGTCTACAAGGCAGCGAAGGAAAAACACGTGATCACCGTGTTTACCGATATCACCTGCGGCTACTGCCACAAACTGCATCAACAGATGAAAGAGTACAACGATCTGGGTATCACCGTGCGTTATCTGGCGTTCCCGCGTCAGGGGTTGAACTCCCAGGCGGAGAAAGACATGCAGTCTATCTGGTGCACCGCCGATAAAGCCAAAGCGTTTGACGCGGCGATGAAGGGCGACGCGGTGTCACCGGCGACCTGTAAAACCGATATCAGCAAACATTACGAGCTTGGCGTGCAGTTCGGCATCCAGGGTACGCCGGCGATCATCCTGCAAAACGGCATGGTCATCCCGGGCTATCAGGGACCGAAAGAGATGGCGGCGATGCTGGACGCGCATCAGGCCGCCCTGCAAGCCGGTGGTTAATCACCGGTGAGTATGATCAAAACGCAATTACGCCGCCGTGAGGCGGCAAGCGACGCGCAACTGCCCGCACAATTGCACCCTTTGCTGCGCCGGCTGTACGCGCTGCGCGGGGTCAGTGAAGAGCGGGAGCTGGAACGCAGCGTCAAAGGCATGCTGCCGTGGCAGCAGCTGGACGGCATCGATACGGCGGTGGATATTCTGCAGCAGGCGCTGGCGGACGGCCGGCGCATCATGATCGTCGGCGATTTTGACGCCGACGGCGCCACCAGTACCGCGCTGACGGTGCTGGCGCTGCGCAGCATGGGCGGCGGTGACGTGCAGTATCTGGTGCCGAACCGCTTTGAGGACGGCTACGGCCTGAGCCCGGAAGTGGTGGAGCAGGCGGCGGCGCGCGGTGCTGAGCTGATCGTCACCGTGGATAACGGCATCTCTTCCCATGCCGGCGTCGATGTGGCGCACGAGAAAGGCATGCAGGTGCTGGTGACCGATCACCACCTGCCGGGCGAGACGCTGCCGGCGGCCGAGGCGATCGTCAACCCCAACCTGCGTGGCTGCGTATTCCCGTCGAAGGCGTTGGCCGGCGTCGGCGTGGCGTTCTACCTGATGCTGGCGCTGCGCGCCCGGCTTCGCGACAGCGGCTGGTTCGAACAGCGTGCGCTGGCCATGCCGAATCTGGCTGAACTGCTGGATCTGGTGGCGTTAGGCACGGTGGCCGACGTGGTGCCGCTCGACGCCAATAACCGTATTCTGGTGTATCAGGGGCTTAATCGCATCCGCGCCGGTAAGTGCCGTCCCGGCATCCGTGCGCTGCTGGAAGTGGCCAACCGCGAGGCGCGCAATCTGGCGGCCAACGATCTGGGCTTTGCCCTCGGCCCGCGGCTGAATGCGGCGGGACGTCTGGATGACATGTCGATCGGCGTGGCGTTACTGCTGAGCGATGATATTGCGCAGGCCCGTATGCTGGCCAACGATCTGGACGCATTGAACCAGACGCGTCGCGAGATAGAGCAGGGCATGCAGGCCGAAGCGCTGCAGCTGTGCGACCAGTTGGAGCGCAGCAGCACGGCCCTGCCTTACGGGCTGGCCATGTACCACCCGGAGTGGCATCAGGGCGTGGTCGGCATTTTGGCCTCGCGCATCAAAGAGCGTTTTCACCGCCCGGTGATCGCGTTCGCGCCGGCGGGCGACGGCATTCTGAAAGGCTCCGGCCGTTCGATTGCCGGCCTGCATATGCGTGATGCGTTGGAGCGGCTGGACACGCTGAATCCCGGGCTGATGATGAAGTTCGGCGGGCACGCGATGGCCGCCGGTCTGTCGCTGGAAGAGGCGCGCTTTGACGAGTTTCGCCAGCGCTTTGGCGAGCTGGTGGGCGAGTGGCTCGACCCGGCGATGCTGGAGGGCGTTATCTGGTCTGACGGCGAACTGGCAATGCAGGAGCTGACGCTGGAGACGGCGGAGCTGCTGCGCGAAGGCGGGCCGTGGGGGCAGGCGTTCCCGGAACCGACGTTCGACGGCAAGTTCCGCATTCTGCAGCAGCGGCTGGTGGGTGAGAAGCACCTCAAGCTAATGGTGGAGCCGCTGGGCGGCGGCCCGCTGCTGGACGGCATTGCGTTTAACGTGGACACCACGCTGTGGCCGGACAGCAGCGTGCGCGAAGTGGAACTGGCCTATAAGCTGGACGTTAACGAGTTCCGCGGCAACCGCAGCGTACAGTTGCTGATTCAGCACCTGTGGCCGTACTGACGGCAGCCAAAAGATAGCATTCAGGGGCGCCGCGCGGCGCCCTTATTTTTCCCTGGATAAACGCTATAAACTGTGCTCTGGATCCGTTAGAATTAACGGTTCTATGGCGATTGGGTCGCCTATATTCTCTCTGGTTCACGCCGCATTGCGCCGGTTCCCTTGCCGGGGGATATACAACCTCTAACGAAAGAACGCGAAAAATCATGTTTGAAATTAATCCGGTAAAAAACCGTATTCAGGACCTGTCTGAGCGTACCGCCGTTCTTAGGGGGTATCTTTGACTATGATGCCAAGAAAGAACGCCTGGAAGAAGTAAACGCCGAGCTGGAGCAGCCGGACGTCTGGAACGAGCCTGAGCGCGCACAGGCGCTGGGTAAAGAACGTTCGGCGCTGGAAGCCATCGTTGAGACCATCGACAGCCTGAAACAGGGCGAAGAAGACGTTAACGGCCTGCTGGAGCTGGCAGTTGAAGCCGACGATGAAGAAACCTTTAACGAAGCCGTGGTTGAGCTTGATCAACTGATCGTCAAGCTGGAACAGCTAGAATTCCGTCGTATGTTCTCCGGCGAATACGACAGCGCCGACTGCTACCTGGACATTCAGGCCGGGTCAGGCGGTACTGAGGCGCAGGACTGGGCCAGCATGCTGCTGCGCATGTACCTGCGCTGGGCCGAAGACAAGGGCTTTAAAACAGAAATTATCGAAGAGTCTGACGGTGACGTTGCGGGGATTAAATCCGCCACCATCAAGATTATCGGCGACTACGCATTCGGCTGGTTGCGTACTGAAACCGGCGTTCACCGCCTGGTGCGCAAGAGCCCGTTTGATTCCGGCGGCCGTCGTCATACCTCGTTCAGTTCGGTGTTCGTTTACCCGGAAGTGGATGACGATATCGATATCGACATCAATCCGGCGGATCTGCGCATCGACGTTTACCGCGCTTCCGGTGCGGGCGGCCAGCACGTCAACAAAACCGAGTCTGCGGTGCGTATTACCCACCTGCCGACCAACATCGTGGTGCAGTGCCAGAACGACCGCTCACAGCATAAAAACAAGGATCAGGCATTCAAACAGCTGAAGGCGAAGCTGTATGAATACGAGATGCAGAAGAAAAATGCTGATAAGCAGGCGATGGAAGACAACAAATCCGATATCGGCTGGGGCAGCCAAATCCGCTCTTACGTGCTGGATGACTCCCGGATCAAGGATTTGCGCACCAGCGTAGAAACGCGTAACACGCAGGCCGTATTGGATGGCGACCTGGATAAATTCATTGAGGCAAGTTTGAAAGCCGGGTTATGAGGAACAAAAATGTCTGAGCAACAACCACAGGGCGCCGATCAGGCGTCGGATCTCAATAACGAGCTGCAGTCACGTCGTGAAAAACTGGCGGCGCTGCGCGAGAACGGCATTGCGTTCCCGAATGATTTCCGTCGTGACACCACGTCCGACAAGCTGCACGCAGAATATGACAGCAAAGACAACGAAGAGCTGGAAGCGCTGGGCGTAGAAGTGACCGTCGCCGGGCGTATGATGACCCGCCGTATCATGGGCAAAGCCTCCTTCGTTACGCTGCAGGACGTTGGCGGCCGCATTCAGCTGTACGTCGCGCGCGACGACCTGGCGGAAGGCGTCTACAACGAACAGTTCAAGAAGTGGGACCTGGGTGATATTCTCGGTGCGCGCGGCAAGCTGTTTAAAACCAAAACCGGCGAGCTGTCTATCCACTGCACCGAACTGCGTCTGCTGACCAAGGCGCTGCGTCCGCTGCCAGACAAGTTCCACGGCCTGGCCGATCAGGAAACCCGCTATCGTCAGCGCTACCTGGATCTGATTGCCAACGAAGAATCTCGCCACACCTTCAAGGTGCGTTCGCGCATCATGTCCGGCATCCGCAACTTTATGGTGGGCCGCGACTTTATGGAAGTGGAAACCCCGATGATGCAGGTGATCCCGGGCGGTGCCTCCGCGCGTCCGTTTATCACCCACCACAACGCGCTGGACATCGATATGTACCTGCGTATTGCGCCGGAGCTGTATCTGAAGCGTCTGGTAGTCGGCGGTTTTGAGCGCGTTTTCGAGATCAACCGCAACTTCCGTAACGAAGGCGTATCGCCTCGCCATAACCCTGAGTTCACCATGATGGAACTCTATATGGCGTATGCGGATTACAAAGACCTGATTGAGCTGACCGAGTCGCTGTTCCGTACGCTGGCGCAGGACGTGCTGGGCACCACCAAGGTGCCATACGGCGATGAAGAGTTCGACTTCGGCAAGCCGTTTGAAAAACTGACCATGCGTGAGGCGATCAAGAAGTATCGTCCTGAAACCGACATGGCGGACCTGGATGATTTCGATAAGGCGAAGGCGATTGCCGAGTCTATCGGCATCAAGGTAGAGAAGAGCTGGGGTCTGGGCCGCGTAGTGACCGAGATCTTTGAAGAGACGGCGGAAAGCCATTTGATTCAGCCGACCTTCATCACCGAATACCCGGCGGAAGTTTCCCCGCTGGCGCGCCGTAACGACGAGAACCCGGAAATTACCGACCGCTTTGAGTTCTTTATCGGCGGCCGTGAAATCGGCAACGGCTTCTCCGAGCTGAATGACGCAGAAGATCAGGCGCAGCGTTTTGCTGACCAGGTTGCCGCGAAGGATGCCGGCGACGACGAAGCGATGTTCTACGACGAAGACTACGTGACCTCTCTGGAACACGGTCTGCCGCCGACCGCTGGTCTGGGCATCGGTATCGACCGTATGGTGATGCTGTTTACCAACAGCCACACCATCCGCGACGTTATCCTGTTCCCGGCAATGCGTCCGACGGCCAAGTAACCGGCCGCAGCCTTAATCAACCGGTGCGGGTGACCGCGCCGGTTTTTTTATGCGCAGCGCATGTTCAGAATAACTAACTGCTTAAAACATCGGCAGTTATGCGTTAACTCCGCTTGCCCGCCGCCAAGAAGCGGTTATAATGCCAAACGCACACCTAAGCGGGTGTAGTTCAATGGTAGAACGGCAGCTTCCCAAGCTGCATACGAGGGTTCGATTCCCTTCACCCGCTCCAAGTTCTACTTATAAATCAAAGTCTTGATTTATAAGGACACCTAGCTGAGGTGATTTCTCACCTACAACGCTATCTGTACCATTGAACTACACCCGTAACTGTCACTGTTTGGTGTGTGGTTGATCTGTGAGCATATCAAACCGTTGGCGGTCGTTCCAGCGTCTTACCGCGATAGCAAAACAAGAAACCTAAGCCCCACTGTAGGCTCTAAATACTCACAGAAAGCTCATAGCAAGGCGCATTTAAGCCCGATGTCACTAAACAGGTTCATGGTGGTTTTCGTCCCTGCACACGATATGTAGGCTCTGCCAGCGTTTCAGCCACGCTTCCCTTAGGGGATACACGGTTATCCTGATAAGACCTTGTTCTGAGTAGATCACTGATGCTATCGCTAACGCTTCGCTTGTTGTTGTACCACCAACGGGGCTTTATGGAGGCTATTGTCTTAAATTTAGTTCGCTGTAAAATTGAGCATATAGAATAGGTTAACAAGAAGAATATTTATGGGATGGTGGAAAGACCTCAGCAAAAACAGCATTTCGGGGCTGATTGTTGCTCTTGTTACAGGTAGTGGTGGGTTAGCCGTCGTGGTGTGGCTATGGCGCTACATCAAGCAAATTTATCACTGGTTGGTAAGCATTATGGCTCACCCTGTAACGATACCCGTATGGGGAATAACCATTTTATCGGCAATATTGTTAGCGCTTGTGCCTGTTATTACACATATAATGAGTCGAAATAATGAAAAAGAAGCCTCTGCACAGACGGGCACTTTCTTAGATTATACCAATGATACAATTTTTGGAATGAACGTATCTTGGCGTTGGATTAAACCCTATGGCAATAAAAATTATACATTGAATTCCATTGAGGTAAGATGTCCAGAATGCTCTGGTATATTAAGTGAATACTCCGATTCTGATCGGTATAATCGTTATGTGTACCCATTAATTAAATGTGGGTTTCATGATTGTGGCTGGCATATCGCTCGTGAATTTGAACGTATTAGCTATCGGGATATGGATTATAAATTGACGCAGGAAATCGACCGGCGATGCTATCAGCGCTTTGGGAAGTGATTTTTTTTTTGAGAGGTGAAAATGAAAGGAATATGTAAGTTATGCCTTGAAGAAAAAGAGTTAATGGAATCGCATAGCATTCCAAGAAGTTATTTCAAGCGGTTAAAGAAAAACGATTCACAATTGATTGTGGTGCGAAAAGGCAGTAGGCCAAAGCGAGAAAATGTTGACCCTAAGGAGCCTTTGCTGTGTTTTGAGTGTGAGCAATTTATTAGTACTGAATACGAGTCATACGGCATTAGGTTACTGAGAAATCATCATAACATAAGGAAAAACTCTGATCATATTATAGTTAACTCATTTAATTATAAGAGGTTTTATCTATATTTGCTTAGTATCCTCTGGCGTGCTTCAATATCAAAAAATATACATTACTCTACTGTTGTAGGTGTGCATGAATTAGATGAGTTCATGCGGCATTGTGTAAAAAATAACTTGATTAGGGTAAGTAAATTAAACCAATTCAAGGTGGATCATCTCATAAAAATATGTGTATTTCGGCTTGTTGATAGTACGAATAATATTGGTGATATTGAAATTAAATCTGTTTTGAGTAATTTCTCGTTTAGAGAGGTAGAGCAAGTTAATGGATTTTCATGGTTCTTTGTTGCGGAGGGCTTTGTTATCTTTTATGTGTTTAGCCTTGGTAAGGATTATAATGATGTTAGGAAAATGCGATTGAAGTCTCAGCTAAAGAGTGGTAGCCATCAGAAGATATACAAAATAGAAATTTCCCAAGACTCTCTATTTAGAGATATTTTCAATGATTTGATTGCCGCCGCAAAGGGTGATTTTGAAAAAATTGAGTAAGAGTTGTATGTATGGAGTAAAGTGAAATGGTTTCGTGGCAGAACCTACATTATTCGCATTGATTTTTAAATAACTCATGGTCACTTTCGTCCCTGAAGGGTTCAATGCGGTTGTTTGGGTTCCATTTATTCCACACTCTCAAATGTCTTTGTATGAGAGCAGGGGCGAACAACAGTCGTTTAGGCCTTAATGAATCGATCCTTGACAATCTACCCCGATATCCGGATATTGTCGGCTTCACCAAACCCGTATCATACCTAAAATCAAAATGCAACATTTATCAATAAATATCTGGACATTTTAAACGTTCCATGACATAATAGTATTTATAGATTAGTGAGTTAGCTAAAAATCACAGTATTCTCAATACTTCCCATACTGATTTATAAACATATCCTTTGACAGCACAAGAGATAGCCCCCTTCTGGGTGCTTCCTTCCGTGTTGCGATTTTCTTTTTCCAAACTTAAGAGGTAACCCTATGAAACAGACCGAATTCATTCGGCGGTCTACTGCCGACCAGATCCTGAAAGCGCTGATAGCGAACCGGATTAACCGACACATGGTTTATGCATACCGTAAACGCCACCCCAATGATGAGGCCGGGATCGAGAAAACTGGTGATGCACTGGAACAGTACCGAGTGTACTTGCTGGAACAGAAGCGCCAGCCACCGAAACCAACAGCGGCGACATTGGCCCTTGCCGATTTACTAGATGAACATCATCCACACGGCAATGTCCGATCTCCGATGACGAAAGAGTTGATCGAAAGGCAAAAGCGACTCGTTCAACTAGCGTTTGGCCGTGATATCAGCACCGAACAGGTATTTACACTCTGGGCTGCATACAGCATGAATAGTTATAGCGAATTCTCTCATCAGGAGTATCTCACCCACAGGGATAACAATTCCCAACTACGTGATGAGGGCATGTGAAGATGGAGAAGAAGGCCAAAAATGCGTTCCTCTTAGAGCTGAACAGCACAGATTTCAATGCAGTCATGAAGCACTGCCAAAACAACGGCATTTCGCCACACAAATTTATGAGAGCCGCCGTTAGATCGGCTCTCGCCGTGAACAATCCTGTAGAGGAGAGAGAAAGTGACAGTAGCAAGCGCAAAAATTAAGCGGTCAGACCCGTATTATGATGTCAAAAAACGTAGAGATATCACCCCATCAGCTAAAAATGTTTATTACGCATTACTCAGTTTGCAGAAGACCTGTGAGGACGTTTATCCGAGCCATGATTGGATAGCTGATGAATGTGGGATATCTAGAAGCACATCGATCAGGGCGGTGGCAGAATTACATAGGCTCGGTTTTATTATCAAGACCCAACGGGGAAGTATGAAAAGCAATATGTACTCTGTTGTGCTCCCGGCTGACTTGCCAGCAGAGCAACAAAAGGTTAAGTCGCAGAACAACATCCAGCCGTCAGAAATGGAACAGGGGCCAGCAGGAGCACGGGTGCAGGGAGATGTAGATGAGCATGACCGTGATTCAAAAACAGAATGCCGCACGCCGTACAATGATCAAAACAGCCATGATCCGGTTGAGGTTGGTCAGCCTGATGTTAACCCTGCTGATGTGGTTCCCGAGCTGAAAGCTGCGCCAGTGCCTGCTGTGCTACCACATTTACAGGGGGATGATGAATTTTCCATCTGGTGCTCAGTCGCCAAGCGTGATCAGTTAAATATCCCGGTTGTAGATATCCTCAAGGACTGCAACGGCGAGAGAAACAAGGCCGCAGCGAGCGTAAAACTCATGATTGATCACATGCGTAAGCGGCGAAAAGATGAGCAACGGCGGCAGGTTGAACATCTGGCGAATGAGGATACTAGCGCCGATGGCCTGTTGGATGAGGAAGAAGAAATTCCATTCTAAGGGAGGTATTGCATGGTAATGACCGATAGCGAGAAATCTCGCATCTCAGAAATCGAAGAAAAGCTCCGCGAACGTAAAGCAAGAAAAGTAAGACTTAGCGATTACGCACCACACATAGTAACCGCCGTTAAATCTGCACTTGTTCAAGGTCGGCCACTGGACAAAATCTGCAAGTTGTACGCTGTCCCGGCATCCTTGGTACTGCATCTGCAACGAACATATAACAAACGATTTAGACGAAAACATTTTTTGTCGAGTAGGGACAAGATCTTCTATATCACCCAGATGCAAAGTGAAGGCAAGGCTGATGAACAGATAGCAGAGTTCCTCGATTTATCCCTGAATGGCTTCCGCTCATGGTGGCGACGCTTTCGGGAATATCCTGTTCCAACATCACCAAGTCCAGAAAAACCTTCGCACTACAGCCAGTTCTCATACCATTAAATAACAATGTCAGTACAAAAACCAGACATCAGCCGATGGGCCATTGATGCGCTTTTCTACGCATTAAAACCAAGAGTAATTATCACTCTGATTATTATTATTTTCATAACCGATTACATATTGAGGGTTCCCACATGAGTATTTTTGAATCGATCGTAGATTCCCTGAAGTCACAAATTGAACGACAAGCGGCGGAGGTTGAACAGAGTTCAATCAGCAAAGCTAAAGACGGGCTGGCAGCGACTATCGCCGAGCATATTAAGAAACAGACTGCACAACCGGCAGCAGCTGAAGAACCAGCCACGCCAGCGGCAGAGATTCGCAAGATAAAGAGCAAGGGTATCGCCCTAACTCATAAGGATCAGGGTGGGCCTGCAAATGGCCGTCCAGTTTCCCTACTGATAAAATCATCAGACCAACCAACCATTAAACGCCAACAGTTGATCAGTAGGTCGGGCGTCCCGATGTTCATCCGCAAGGCCAACGGTGAACTACTTAGCCCCAGCGGCCAGTTGATCACTGAATCCCTGATGAAAACTATCAGAAAATTGAATATTGAATTCACCATTCAAGAAGAACAATCAGGGACGAGGGTCTGTAATGGATGATATCGAAACAATCAGCGACTTTATCAGTCTGGATACCCCGGAGTGCATAGCCGATAGCGTGGACATGAGTGATCTGTTCCCTCAGCTATGGGCTGAGAGCCTTCTGTATGAGGGTAACAGTGATAAGCCTCTACCTCTCATTGGGTAGGGGCTTTCTCATTACTTCAATAACTGTCGTAATTATTCCAATTAAATACATTTAAATATGAATTAATAGGATGGAATGTAATTATGACTGAGCAATAAACGTACAGTTGCGGTAGTGCGTGGTAGGCACTTAAGGAATATTGAGCAAGTGGTAACGGGTCTGTAGGTCTTGGGGCAGTAGGCATCGTAAAATATATTGTGCGGATAAACATTTTTATTGTAGGGTAATGGGCTAAACACAATATCGGTATTCACTTTAAAAATAAAACACTGTTTCATTTCCCACAAATGATATTCATTTCATTTTGAAAATGAGATTCATTATCATCTTTGAACAATGCCGGGGAACCCGGTCAGATATCCCAAAACAGGGCAAAGTCAGATGCCTAAAGGGGCAATTTGGTTTCACTGGTAGAATTGAATGAAAGCGCCGAAAGTCGCAATATCGGTATTTTAGGAGTGACTTACCCACAAGCTGATCGACTTATCCACATTTGCAATCTTCCCTGTAAAATCTGGTGTGTTCTGCCCCTCATTGCTGCCGCAGGATTGGCATAGCGTTACCAAATGGGGCGAAGTGGTAGAAAGGCAACTGGTCGGGGTTGTTGCAAAGGTGCAGATAACGGTCATTATGTTAAATAGAACGCCTTTGACGTGCTACAGAGCTGTGTAAAACATCCAATCTTCTCTCAGGGCGCTTGTAAGGGCTTATGCATAGGGTAGGTAGGGTTAGGTCGAGTTAGGGCCGTAGCGTAGCGCTGAGGGGCCTCTGTAATGATGTGATGGTATGCAAGCAGGAGTATCAGCGTTTCCCTGATATTTGAGAAAGATTCTCATTATCAAAAATGGTAACCCGAGGACTGTCAAGCACCGATATCCGTACGCTGTGATATTTTCATCCATTCCACACAAATGACCCCCTACCTGAAGTGGCACCCCAAAAACTGGCGGGCAGTGGCCTGTAACCACTGGGGCCATAAATCGTTATCGTCTACTCTGCATTACATCGGAGCTACACAAGCCAAGGCTGACGATTTCGCAGGTAAATATTCGTTGGGAGAGTTGGTATGAAATACACCATGAGAATGATCATTCTGTTGGCTTCGGCGGTAGCCATATCACCGGCTTATGCGGGTAAGATCACCATGAGCAATCCGACGAGTGAGAAGCTTTCCAGCGGTAAGACGCTATGCATCTATGAGGATGCGATCCACAGCTTCCAGTTCGTCACAAAGGGGAAGTGCCCTTACGCTAAGACTTTCTCAACAACAGAGGAAGGCTCGGAATAAGGGGCTGTAGTGAATCAATATGAATTGCAAAATGTTTGCGTACCCACTTTATTGCAGTACGTAGTAACAGGGCGTTGACTATTCCACTGATTTATCTGTTCTTGTTGCATCCGAACATTTTCATTGTTGATCCGAATCTGCTGTGTTCTATCTTCGATCATTAAGCTTATGTCGTTACATTGAGCTTTTGTTGGTGGGCTAGTTGAGGCTCGCGTTGTCATTTCGGCCACATAGGTCTGCAATAAATTTGGGTCATATGTATAAGATCTATTCATAGTATCGGATAGGTAGCGAAGCCCGAGAGCTGCCACGGTTCGATCCATGTTTCCATCTTCATTGCATTTACGTACAGCGGCAAGCAATGTTGCGGTTTGCTGGTATTGGCTTTGATTCATAGTTGGTTTGGGAGCACAGCCAACTACAGATATTGCGATAGTGCAGATTAAGAATGTACGTTTCATATTTCTCACAAAAGTTGTTTTATCATAATTCTTACACTTTAATATCATTGCTAACGTTTGCCTTAACGTCAACAAAAGTAAGAGACTGTGTTCCCACTGATCCGTCTTTCCTCTGGGTGCTGCTGGTACTCATGCTGATCGTGACGGCCATCCTGATGACCATTGCCAAACGCATCATGCGGAAGATGTGGTTTTTTATTGCTCAGCATATCCCATAAATGCGGGGCTTATTGGGATTTATCGTATGCTACATGTCCGTGCTCTACAGCCGTCTAATAATCCTATGCAGAGTTGAACGTGGTAATCCGGTTATCACTGCCATCTCCGCTATCGTTTGTACCTCGCGGTTGTCCCATAGGCGGATGATCTGATCTAGCGTTTTCCAATCATAAACGGTAGGGCGTCCACGTCTCGAGCCAGCATTGATCACATGCAACGGCAGTAGGGTATCTGCACAAATTGACGTTTGTCGGACTTCCCCGGTTCGGGATTCTTTGCGATACACCACGACACAAACAGGCAGAGGGGCACGGTTGAATTGTCTAGTCTGGGTAACCCCTGATGCGGGGATAAACCGCATACCCCTATGACACCATCGGATTTCGTGGCAATGGGGATTAGCAAATACATGATCTAGAAAATACGTTGCCTGCGTCCGGGCTGGAACAATCATCACGCAGCAATCCGCCGCAGCGGCCTTTGCTAGGAATTCCCCACACATGGAATATGGAGGGTTACAGAAAACAGTATGCCCCTCCCAACATTGGCTCAATGCGTCAGTCTCTGCCGTCCAGTAGGTAGAATGTAGGGCGTTTTCTTCGGATGCTGCTGCATCTACCGTAAATGTAAATTCCCGATGCAGATTTTCATATACGCGGCGTGGCGTCCGCCATTCATCAGACCCGCCATGTTTTTTCCCATTCTGTGCGTACCGCATCCAACATTCACCAGCTCTCAGAGTGAAACAATGAGGGGACAACCCCCTCCATTTTTAATCTAGCAGATTGCTGAGAGGCGTTAATGTGACATAGAGATAGTCATCATCACGCTCTTCGATTGTGATTGGCATGTCTACACCATTAGTTAAGACCGCCTTAGCTCGGTAATATTTGGCGGAAACCGTTTCAAGGTCTTTAACAATAATGCATTTGGTATCGTTGCTTTTATCTTTGAATATTGAAGTGGTTATTTCACATGCTGCTATTTTGATAGATTCTCTTTTATCTATGGTAATACTTATGTACACGGAGCCAAGAGCTATAAGCACATAGACTGCTAGCCAAAGCCATTGCATCATACCTGCTGCTTTGGCTCGACCGAATGCATAGATTGGTGGAAAAATGATAATCCCTAATGCCGAACCGATGAATTGAGACTGAGATTCGTGAGTGGATTTAACCATCTCTTTTTGGTCAAAGAAAACACAGGTAATACTTGCTATGTAAAAAATTGCATAAGCAATCTTATCATTACTTGTGAAATAGTAAGCTATTGGTACTATAAGCGGGAGTATTAGGAACAAGTAAAAGTAAATGTTTTTTATCTTGGCGGGCTGAGTGGTCACAGTGATCTCTTTTTAATCATAAATGTTAATAATGCAGTGTGGATTATTGTACCGTAATAGAAGTGATCAGTGGACGGACATTGTTAGAATTTTGCTATGATCGCCATTGTCCTGACAGAAATCGAGGGGGCACTAGTAGGAGTGAAGTTCCATTTTGACACTAGTGAAGTTCCATTTTGACACTAGTGAAGTTCCATTTTGACACCCAATAATACTAACTTATAACATTAACTCTATAATACTAGCTTTATAATCTTTACTCCCTTCGGTCGTAAGGCGTGGCTACGCATTTCCCACACTGGAGAACACTGGATGTGTTCGAAGGGTAGGGAAAGAGATAGTTTAAGGGTTTTTAGGTTTGTTTGGTTACTTGAGAGAGCCTATAGGCTATCGGGTCTACTGTTGGTTATGGTGACTAGTCACCTCGGGCATTGTCCCATGGACAAGCCACCTTTTGGGCAATGGAGAGAGCTACGCTCTCGACCTTTGGAATATGTCACGAGGCTGATAGCCGAGAGTCAAGCGGGCGGCGGGGGCTGGCGGTCATCACGCTGAACAAGTAACCAAACCATACCTAACACACCTGACCATTACCTTACTCGCTTACCATTACTTACCACCTGATTAAACCCCACAACTTAGAATCCTTCCTGTACGGCATCAGGTTCAACGCTAAGCCTAAATCCATGCCATTGCATTACCTAAGTGGATAAAACGCCGCAAGGTGGCTTACACCTCGCTTTGTTGGGTTCTGTATTGCATGAGTTCATACCAAAACTTCAAATTCACATATTGCAATGCATGTCAATAGGAATTTCGTATTTATTATTGATAATCATTCTCATTAGTGTTATAATAGATATTAGAGATAAGACGGTATGCCAACTTGATATCTCTAAAAGCCACAGCGCCTGAATGCTGGGCAATGCCCTTCGGGGTAGCCAAAAATCCTGATTCCCCTGATCAGGTCATTTTGATGAAGCCGTGAGAAGCTGAGATCAGAGCAAGGTTCAGTTTTCATAACTGGCCTTTTTTAAACCGATTCACCATTGATCCAATTAATACAATCGATTTAAGAAAGGTGCGAATTTAGGCCCTTCGCCCCGGTGCTGGCGTTCGCGCCGCACCAATCTATTAGAGGCAGGCGGTTACCACTCCTTTCCGCTGTAGGCTCTCTGATCTGGACATTATCAGGGAGCTGCCTCCCACATCCCTGTGGATGCCTTGTTGTAAACGGTTGGTGCCCCGCTTCGGCGGGGTTCTTTTATCCGTATACCAGACAAGCCCACACCCAAAGAAGCCACCCAACGAATTCTCAAATTATTGAGATAAACCGCCATCACTGGCGGTGGGCGTCTTACGTCCAATTTTCAACCAACTGTTATAAGGATTTCACTAATGAGTATTACAAGCAACGGCTCACAGGCGGTAACTCAGGGCGATATCATCGTTCGTTCTGAAACCAGCCATTTCAACCGCACCGAGCATAAATTTGCGGCGGCAACTTTGACGCGTGTTCCTGAGGTGGGCGACATCGTAGATGCAGTGACCGGCGAACTGTCGGACGGCACCAAAGATCAAGTTTTGGTTATCCATGTTCAAAACGACGGCCAAAACGCTGTTGGTAAGGATTGCCTGACCGTGATCGCAGACAAACTGATCTATATCAGCACCGATTACATCAAAGCGGCTGACCGAGCAGCAGCTATCGCAAAACTCGTAGCAGACGAACACGTTCGCCTAGCTGTTAACGCCAACGCATAAGAAGGAAGATAAAAAATGGCTAAAAAAGAATTCGACAATGTGGATCTAGTCGGCAGTTACAAAAGTATCCCAGTTCAACCGGCGTTTCTGCAATCCATCGGTGCTTTTGATGAGAAGCCGGTTAAAACCGTGAAGATCGACGTTGATTTCCTGAAGGCAGAGAGTGCCAAACTGTTTGAGACCACGCACCGTTACGGTTCCGACCTGAACACCATCAAGACCTCCAAGGGGCAGAGCTTCTCTGTCGAGCTACCACATGAGTATGCTCATGCAGAGATTTCTGCATCTGATTTCCAAGGCCGTCGCGCCATCGGCTCAGAGGATGAGGTAACCGTTGAGAGCCTAATGGTTCAGAAAATGGCGGATCTGAAAGACTCACACGTCCGAACTAAAGAACTGGCGCTGTGGAATGCGCTTGCTCATGGCACTGTCATTGATGACAAAACCAACGGCGGTAGCGTGGATTGGGCTAGTACATTTGGTGCGACTCAGGAAAGCGGCACGGTATCCAGTGCCGTAACTGGTGACCCCCTGAAAGACCTATCTTTGCTGGTTAGCAAACTGCGTCGCAACATGGGCGGTTGGGTACGTAATAGCAAGGGCATCGTGGTTCTGGCGGGTGATGATCTGTTCAATGCTATCAGGTTCCATCCACTGGTTGCAGCTGCCGCTAAACAGGGCTTGATTGACGGCTCCTTTATCTATGGTGCTGGTGAGGTTAATCCGGGTTTCAATATGTTTAGCCCGTTTGCCAATCTGACAATCGTGCAGAACGATAACCCAGATTTTGAACTGGCGGCAGATAGCGGTCTGGCGTTCCCGCTGTTCCGTAAAACCATGGGAACCGTGCAGAGTCCGTTGACATCTTACTACGGCCCAGCGTCTCGTGATCTGCAAATGGCGCGTAACGGTGCCGCTCGTGAATCTTTCGTTTGGTCTACTGAAGGCGAAATGCACAATATCAAGATCCATCATGAATCGAGCCAGATCGCTGTGAACTACGATATGAGTTTCACCGCAGCTATTAAGCTGGCCCCGGCAAACTAATAGCTAAAGCATTGGGGGCTACATTAGCCCCCGGCTAAAAATTGATAGGAGAGGAACACGATGAAAATTTTGATATTAGATGCTCGAGGCCAGCCCTTGTTAAGCGGTGGTGACGCGCTGCTGAATGTTGCCGAAATATGCCGAATGCTCGGTGTTCATCGCAGCACTTTTAACAGCATGGTTGATCGATACGGTTCTGTTGAACAGGCGATCAGGCAGTACAAACAGAAACACAAATGAAGCCCGCCAAGCGCGGGTTTTTTTATGGATGAATTGAAATCATTAGCAACATTTAGACGCTTTGAGTAACATGAATTTCCCTCTGAATATGAGCTTTGATTCACATTATGAAAAAGACGATGTTTTCTGCTTTAGCAATCCTATTGGTTGCTGGTTGTGCTACTAAACAGTATCCGCAAGCTCCTATGGTTAGCACTGAAGAAGCCTCGACATTTGACTGTAAAGCACTTGAACAAGAGATCGCTAAAGGTCATAGCATGCAAGAACAGATCGATCAGACAGGGCAATTTGATGGTCGAACCGTTCTCGGGTTTTTAGGTGATTTTGGTATTGGTAATGGGATGGCTAAGAGTGATGCTCGCCAAAAAGTTCAGGGTCGTCTGATGCAACTCGAATCGCTTAAAACAGTTAAGTGTAAGTAGTACAAAAATAGTGAAAGGGAGGGGAGAACCTCCCTTAAAATATGGATGACTTAACGGTCTTTATTTGACTGGGAGAGAACAGAGGCTGCAAGCTCCTTAGTTTCCTCACTGTATTTGGAGCTTCTGAGGACTCTAGAGGCGATGTCTTCCATTTCGCTTCCGGTTTGATGTGTCGTACTTCTTTGAGATAGCGCAGAGCCTGCTAATTTTTTTTGGATATCTGATGCGTTGGAATTTGCCAGAACCTTTGCGGCTTTGCTAGCTATGTCCTGCGAGGTTTTCTTTGAGTTTGCCATAGAGATTATCTCTTTTTAAGTTGGGCACAATGAATCGCTCATATAGTGTATGATAATTGTTGCATGGCACTATATGTAGTTAAAATGTATGAGTGCGCAGCAATAAAATCAAGAAGGATATGGGTAAAGCTCTGTAAAATTCCTAGTCCCTTAGCTAAGCCAAATTACAAGCCCTCATAATTCACCAACTCTATGATATTCCTTAACTCTTCAAGCTCAGCCCCTTGGCTGTAAACTTGTTTCGCCATTGTCTTCTGTGTGTGGCCTACAAGGGCCGCTATTCGGCTGTCATCTATGTTGTGCCTATCCAAACAGGTGATGAACATTCCCCGCAAACTGTGGAAACATTGCCTATCGCTCGCCGCAGGCAAGACACGATTTCTTAGACGGGTAAATCTCTGACTGAAATAAGGGGCTTTCTTTCCATCGCTTCGAGTAACGCTGTTTGCGCTTGGCAACAGATATTCATTACCCCGGCTCAAGTACTTTTCTATCACTCCCACAATTAGCGAATGCACCGGAATTGTTCGAATCCCCGCCTTGGTCTTACTCTTGCTAATGTGGAGCGATAACCCACCGCCATCCCTGATCACATCGACACACCGAAGGCTACAGATCTCATCCAACCGCATCCCCTGATACAGTCCGATTAGGATCACATCCCTCAGTTCATCGTCTGCCGTGTTAAGCAGTTTTGTTGCCTCTTCAATAGTAAATGGTTCATAGCTCTCGACGGTGGATTTCGCTTCCAACGCATGGCCTTTGAATGGGCAATCAGCAGGGATACCGTCATAACAGCGCCGGGCGTACTCATAAACCGCCGAAAGGCTTGATAGGTAGTTCTGGACAGTTTGGGAGGATTTAGCTTTCTTCTGTTCCTTGATGAAGCCAGAAACCTGTGTTCTACGTATTTCCTTCAGTGCGATGTTTGGTACACCAACAGTTTCGAGAAATAGGTTAACGCTTAGTAGTGTCTTGGATAGTGTGGCAAGCTGCCGCTTGTCCTGATATTCCGCTAGGTACTCGTCCCTGACCGTAGCCAAAGTAAGGGGAGCATGCTCAAGCTGCGGGTTATCAGCACTGATCAGTGGCGTAGGTAAACTAATCGCCGCTCTTTTTGGCTGTGTTCCGGTTAGATAATGAAGGGCGGCTATGCCTCGTTGAACACGGATATCAGGCGTATCAGGTTTAAGCTGATTCTTGATCTTGTTGAACTCAATGATCATGTGGTCACGAAAATCACGTGCTTGCACTAAGTCCCGTGTTCCTGTGCTTTTCCTGAAGGCTCGTTTCCCTTCGCAGATTGCCCGCATATACGTAGGGACAAAGACCTGAAAGATCCAAATACCGTCCCTGTTTTGATATAGATACTGATTACCCTTGATCGCCATGATTCTGTTCCTGTATTCTCACAGGATCAGTTACAAGAAAAGTACAATGTAGAGATGGATTAACGGCAGCTTCCCAAGCTGCATACGAGGGTTCGATTCCCTTCACCCGCTCCACGCATTTCTTATCAATCAACTATCTGACTTGTAAGCACTATCAGAAAGATAATTCCTCATCTGCACTGCTCTTCGCTCAATTGAACGATGCCTGTAGCTGCTACCGTCAGGGGTGTGTTAGATCTGTGAGCATATAAAACCGTTGGCGGCCGTTACAGCGTCTTACCGCGATAGCACAACAAGAAAAACCAAGCCGTGCCACAGGCTCTAAACACTCACAGAAATCTCACAGTAAGGCGTATTTAAGTCCGATGTCACTAAACAGGTTCATGGTGATTTTCGTCCCTGCACACGATATGCAGGCTCTGCTAGCGTTTCGCCGTGCCTGTTGTAGGATGGGGCATTCTTGCCGGCGATATTGCTGCAATTGCATTTAAAGCAACGGTTAAGTACAACACGATAGCTCGTGGGAGTGACAAGTTATGGTAACTGATGAGGATGTTTTAGCGTTTTTTCGTAAAGAACTGCCCATGGTTACTACTTTGCGTTTGAAGCCTGTCCCGCTTGAGTTGGATACCGTTTTACAAGAGTTCTCAGAGATAGATGACTTGGCGCCGGCAATAGATAGGTACAGCGAAACATTCAATATTGATGTGTCCATACTGGATATTGAATGTTATTACCCGTGGGCGATCCCATGGTTTTTCCGCAAATGGTTTACGACAAAACCCGTTAAGCAGTCCAAAAAACCTCTTACCGTGCGTATGTTCGCGGAGTCTGCCAAGGCCGGTCGCTGGCTGTATGATTAACATTCATTATCGAATTAGGCACATCAGCGGTGCTCTCCTTGCTCATCGTTTGGTTCGCTAACGTAAGTTCAAGTGGCCAAAAAAAGGGCGGTGAGAGCACCCTGGATGGACGTTGCCAGAATTTCCTGGTCGATAAGCCTCTCCCGCGCTTTAAATCCCGCTGAACCAGTTGTAGCCCTGGTCTTCCCAATAGCCGCCGGGGTTGGTGTCGCTGACGAAAATGGCGGCGATATGTTTGGCGTTTTTAAATCCCAGCTTGGTGGGCACCCGTAGCCGCAAGGGGTAGCCATATTCCGCCGGCAGCGCCTTACCGGCAAAATCCAGCGCCAGAATGGTTTGCGGATGCAGCGCGGTGGCCATATCAATGCTGGAGTAGTAGCGATCCGCGCATTTAAAACCGACGTAACGCGCGTTGAGATCGGCGCCAACATGCTGCAGAAAGACGCGTAGCGGCACGCCGCCCCACTGGCCAATCGCACTCCAGCCCTCTATACAGATCAACCGGGTGATCTGGCTCTGCTGCGGCAGGCGCTGCAGTTGTTCGAGGGTCCACGGCGCTGTTTTCGCTACTTTGCCGGAGACTTCCAACTGATAACCGCTCAAATCGACTTCCGGCACGTTGTATTCCGGGTAGTAGGCGTTAAACGGAAAGGGATGCGTGATCTGATCAGGGTGGTAGGTCTGCGCCAGGCGCTGTCCGCTGAACAGCCAGGACTGGACCCGATCGTTCCAGCGGGACATCGCCCACAGCACTTTATCGACCTGATCGCCATCTTGCAGATTACAGCCGGTCAGCATCGCCACGCCGCCCAGGGTCAGACCGGAGCGAAGCAGCAGCCGGCGCTGCAGATTCACCAGCTGTTTTTTCTGATCCGGTTCCAGCGTTGGTGCGCGGGGCGACGTTTTTTTATCCTTCACGTTTACCTCCTGACAGCATGGCCCACAGCGTGCGCGGTACGATAATCACCATCAGCAGGTGAATGATGACAAACAGCCCGACCGCCGCCATGGCGAAAAAGTGCACATAGCGCGCGATATCAAAACCGCCGAACAGCGCCACCAGCCAGGAGAGCTGCACCGGCTTCCAGATCGCCAGCCCGGAGAGCACCAGCAACAGGCCGAGCACCAACACGCCGAGATACATCAGCTTTTGAATCGCATTGTATTTGCCGTCGCGGTGTTGTAGCCGCAGCGTCAGCGCCAGCCAGATATCACGCCGCAGCGCGCTCAGGCGCAGCGGCAGCAGGTCGTGACGAAAATGGCCGCTGAACAGGCTCCACAGCAGATAGCACAGGCCGTTGAGCGCCAGCAGCCACATCAGCGCCAGATGCCAGCCGATGGCGCCGCCCAGCCAGCCGCCGAGCGTGACGGCGGGCGGAAAGCGGAAGTCGAACAGCGGCGAGGCGTTGTAGATTTCCCAGCCGCTCATAAACATGCACGTCATGGCAAACAGATTAACCCAGTGGGTGATTCTGACCGGCCAACGGTGCACCGGTCGCGACAGTGAGTCTTTCATCGCGGCCTCCCGCATTACATCGGCGGCACGGTACCGTCTTTACCGGCAGAAATGCGCGTGGCGACGCGTTCACCTTTGTCGTCAGCGGCGGAGAACAGCACGATATGCGTGCCGGGTTTCAGCAGGCTGCGATCGCCGGGATCGAGCGTCACAATCGGCGTGCCGTCCGGCACGATGACGGTTTTCTGCTGGTTGTTGTAATTGACCGTCAGGGTGCGGCCGTTGGCGTTCACCAATTTACCGACGGTGCCGTTGGTCATGGTATCGACTTTGCCATCGGCGGATTGCCAAGGGGAGTGGCCCTCACCGGAACCGCGCAGGCTGGCGGCGAAGACATGCACCTCCAGCGCTTTCAAACTGCCGTCGGCCTGCGGGACGGCGGCGGTGCCAATAAAGCTGTCGGGTTTGATATCGGCGGTTGACCCTTTCGATACGCTCAGCACTTTGGTCTGGTCGTTGAGTTTCACGCTGACTTTTTCCCCTTTACGGTCGGTCAGCTGCAGGCTGTTATCGGAAACCTGATCGATAGTGCCGCGCAGCGGGGCGATGACTTTGCCGGGCATTTGGGCGGCGGCGATGCCGCTGCACATCAGCAGGCTGGACAGCAGTAAACCGGCAATACGACGTTGAGTAAGCATTATGTTCTCCTGTGGTTGATTGCCGATTAAGCATGGTTGAAGGATTGGGACAGCACCATGTCTGTTTGATGACATTAATGTCATCAAGCCGCGTGGCTGAAACTGCTACTCTGTTTGCAGAAAGAGTGAGGTGGTGAGAATGCGCATATTAGTGGTTGAAGACGATACCAGCACCGGCGATTACCTGAAAAAGGGGCTGGGGGAGGCCGGATACGGCGTTGATCTGGCGCGTAACGGCACCGATGGCCTGTTCCGGGCGTTGGAGCATGGCTACGATGCCATCGTGCTGGACGTGATGCTGCCCGGAATTGATGGCTGGCAGATTATTGAGGTGCTGCGTAAGAAAAGCGATGTGCCGATCCTGTTTCTGACGGCGCGCGACGGCGTGCAGGACCGGATCCACGGCCTTGAGCTGGGCGCCGATGATTACCTGGTCAAACCGTTTTCGTTTACCGAACTGGTGCTGCGCCTGCGCACGCTGCTGCGTCGCGGCACGGTGCGTGAGTCCGATCACTACGCGATCGCCGATCTGCACATCGATGTGCTGCGGCGCAAGGTGATGCGTCAGGAGACGCTGATTCCGCTGACCAATAAAGAGTTTATGCTGCTGCATCTGTTGGTGCGGCGGGAGGGGGAGGTGCTGTCTCGCACCATGATTGCCTCTCAGGTCTGGGATATGAATTTTGACAGCGATACCAACGTGGTGGATGTCGCCATCAAGCGGCTGCGCGCCAAAGTCGACCGGCCATTTGCGATCAAATTGATTCATACCGTGCGCGGTATCGGCTACGTCTGCGAGGCGCGTCCATGAGTACGTTGGCCCGGCGCTGGCGGACGATGTCCCTGACGTTACGCAGCGCCATCCTGTTCGCCGTGGTGGCGGCGCTGGTGGTCAGCGCTGCGGGCAGCTACCTGTATGGCGCGATGCGTCAGGAAATGGTCAACCGCAGCGATCTGCAGGTGACCGGACGTATCGACTATTACCGGAAATTACTGGGTCAGCGCTTTTTAGTGGAGCGGCTGGTTGCCAATACCGGGTTGTTCGAAAATATGCTGGGCAACGAACAGGACGTCCTGATCTTCCAGCTGCAGGGGCAAAAACCGTTAATCAACGTTAACCCGGCCAGGCTGACGCTGCCATCGGTGGTGCCAACGCCGGTCGGTCAGCCGCAGCGGCTGAAGGCAGTGCGCGCCGGGGAGACGCCGCAGGGCGTGCCGATCCGGCTGGCATCGGCGCTGGTGAAGCTGGAGGACGGCAAAGTCCTGCAAATTTCGGTGGCGCATGTGATGGCCAACGAACAGAAAATGCTGGCGCGTTATCTGTGGCGCGTGCTGGCGGCGGTAGGGATGGCCTTCGCGCTCATTGCGCTGCTGGGATACTGGGTGATGCGCCGTGAGCTGCGGCCACTAAGGCGCATGGCGGCGCAGGCGGCGGCGATCGCGCCCAGTACGCTGTCAACCCGGCTGAGCGAGCACGGAGCGCCGCAGGAGCTGCGGCAGCTGATAGTGTCATTCAACGCCATGCTTGACCGGATAAACGACGGCTATCAGCGCTTGACGCAGTTCTCCGCCGATCTGGCGCATGAGATCCGCACGCCGGTAGGCGCTCTGATGGGCCAGTGTCAGGTGGCCCTGTACCAGCCCCGCAGCGTGGAAGAGTATGAAACCCTGCTCTCCACCAATATGGAGGAATTGGAGCGTATCTCACGCATGGTGGAGAATATTCTGTTTCTGGCCCGTGCCGGCAACGCGCAATCCGCGCTGAATTACCGCACGCTGGATATGGCGGCGGAGCTGCAGCGGGTGGCTGATTACTTTGAAGGCTTGGCAGAAGAGCGTGGTATTCAGCTGACTTGCCAAGGGGGCGGGCGGCTGTGGGCCGATGCCATGCTTTTTCAGCGGGCGCTGAGCAATCTGGTCGCCAATGCGGTGCGTTATGCCGATGGGAACAGCCAAATAATACTGCGGGCCGGGACGGAGGGTGACGCGTGCGTGGTACGGGTGATCAATCAGGGGGCGCCAATCGACGCCGCACACCTGGATAAACTGTTCGACCGGTTCTATCGTGCTGACGCCGCACGCAGCAGCCAAGCCAGCGGGCTTGGGCTGTCAATTGTACGCGCCATCATGACGTTGCACGGTGGCGAGGCCTGTGCCCAGTGTTACCCGCAGCCGCCGGCCGCCCAAATCGTGTTCAGCCTGCTATTTCCGGCAAATCCGCAGGAGGCGCATGACGGGAGAGGGTAAAAACCGGCTCCCGTCATGCGCCGTTTCCCTTCGGCTAACGACGTATTAAGCCCTTAATGCTTCGTAAGACACCATAACGTGTTCGCGGAAGGCGGGGCGTTCCGTCAGCCGATCGTAGTAGCTGCGCAGGTTTGGCAGTGGTTGTCGGCCGATGTCTATATCGTAGTAACGATACAGCACGTGCCCGAATTGGATATCTGCGGCGGAAAATGTGTCGCCAGCCAAAAACGTCTGGCCTGCGAGGCGCTGTTCGGCAATCATCAGTTTGTTCTCAAAGGCCTGCAGCGCTTGGTCGATCGCGGCGGGATCGCGTTCAGCTGCGGGCGTACGCACCACGCGCCAAAAGATCGGCGCGGTAAACAGCAGCGCTACGTTCAGTTTTGACCATTCCATCCAGCGGTCTACATTGGTTCTGGCGATTAAGTCGGCGGGCCAGAATTCGTCCGGCGCATAACGGTTTGCCAGATAGCGCAGGATGGCGCCGGTTTCCCACAGCGGCGGGAGGTCGCCATCTCGGAGTACGGGGATGGTACGGTTCGGGTTCAGCGCATAAAATTCGTCGCTGTCCGTGCCGCCGAATCGGTGCCCGACGTCATGTCTTTGATACGGTAAACCCAGCTCGCCAATGCACCACATAAGCGCCTGTACATTGGATGAGCTCTTTCTTCCCCAAACTTCCAGCATGAATCTGTCCTTCTTGCCAATTGATGTACGCTAACGGGAGCGCTCCATTAGAAAAGTCGAAAATAGAATGATGGCGGGAAAGCCTGCTTTTTGACTGCCCGTTTTCAGGTGTTAACATAGACGGTTATTATGCACCTTGCGTATACCATTATTGACATACGGCTGATTGAGGATAGGTTTTGAGCAGAGGGAATATATCTGCGGCGTGGCGCCGTCTGGCGGTGTGTCTGACGCTTGGCCTGCTGTTGGCGGGCTGCTCAGGCAAAAATAACTACAACCGTGATTATGATAAATTGCCTAAAGGCAGCTACAGCGGCAGTACCTATACCGTCCAGCGTGGCGATACGCTGTATTACATCGCCTGGATTACCGGCAATGACGTCAGCACGCTGGCGCGCACCAACAATATCCGTCCGCCTTATAGTCTGGCCGTCGGGCAAAAATTAAAAGTCAGCCCCGGCACGACGGCGAAAAGCACAAGCCGCAAATCCGGCGGTCGCTCTTCCGGCAGCGTGCTGACGAAGAGTACGCCTCCGCCGGGCGTCTCACGCTGCTGGCGTTGGCCGACCGATGGCAAGATCGTTGCCCGCTTCTCAACCTCTGACGGTGGTAATAAGGGTATCGATATTGCGGGCCGCCGCGGGCAGCCGGTTTACGCCAGCTCCAAGGGCAAAGTGGTGTATGTCGGCAACCAACTGCGCGGTTACGGCAACCTGATCATGATTAAGCATGGTGAAGATTTTATTTCGGCCTATGCGCATAACGACACTACGCTGGTGCGTAACGGGCAGGATGTGAAAGCCGGGCAGAAAATTGCCACCATGGGCAGCAGCGGCGCCAATTCTGTCCGCCTGCATTTCCAGATTCGCTATCGCGCGACGGCGCTGGATCCGCTACGTTATTTACCGCCTCAGGGGCGTGCTCCTTCCTGTTAAACGAAAGGGCCGGCAATTACGCCGGCCCTTTTTACTTACAGCGTTTTGACCAGCGAATCCCGGGTGATCTCGCCGATGGTTTTGGCGCCGGTCAGCGTCATCGCGACCCGCATTTCTTTATCAATCAGATCCAGCAGGTTCGCCACTCCGGCTTCGCCGGCCGCCGCCAGCGCGTACACGAAGGCGCGCCCCAGCAGGACGCTGTCGGCGCCCAGCGCAATCATCCGCACCACATCCAGCCCGTTGCGGATGCCGGAGTCGGTCAGAATGGTGATATCGCCTTTGACCGCATCGGCAATCGCCGGCAGAGCGCGAGCGGTGGAAAGAACGCCATCCAGCTGGCGGCCGCCGTGGTTGGAGACCACAATACCGTCAGCGCCGAAGCGTACGGCGTCTTTGGCGTCTTCAGGATCAAGAATGCCTTTAATGATCATCGGCCCCTGCCAGAACTCGCGGATCCACTCCAGATCTTTCCAGGAAATCGACGGATCGAAGTTGGCGCCGAGCCAGCCGATATAGTCCTCCAGGCTGGTTGGCGTACCGCGATAGGCGGAGACGTTGCCAAGGTCGTGCGGTTTACCGTTGATACCGACATCCCACGCCCACTGTGGGTGGGTCATCGCCTGTAAGATTCGGCGCATGGCGGCGTTCGGGCCGCTCATGCCGGAGTGCGCATCGCGGTAGCGCGCGCCGGGAACCGGCATATCGACGGTGAACACCAGGGTTTTAACTCCGGCCGCCTGCGCCCGCTCCAGCGCGTTGCGCATAAATCCGCGATCTTTCAGCACATACAGCTGAAACCACATCGGCCGGTTGATGGCCGGCGCCACCTCTTCGATCGGGCAGACCGAGACGGTCGACAGCGTGAAGGGAATGCCCTTGTTGGCGGCCGCGCGCGCCGCCTGCACTTCACCGCGCCGTGCGTACATGCCGGTCAGGCCGACGGGCGCCAGCGCCACCGGCATCGCCAGTTTCTCGCCGAACAGGGTGGTTTCCAGGCTTAGCTCGGACATGTTGCGCAGCACGCGCTGGCGCAGGGCGATATCGGCCAGATCCGCCGTGTTGCGCTGTAGCGTGTGTTCAGCATAGGCTCCGCCATCAATGTAGTGGAACAGAAAAGGCGGAAGTTTTGCCTGTGCTGCGGCCCGGTAGTCGGTTGAAGCGGAGATGATCATAATGCGTCCCTTACTTTATCGTTAACTTAAACTTACTGTGATTCGCTCAGAATGCCAGTATCAGCGCCATGCCGGCGGCGATTGCGCCATAAACCAGCATGGGCAATATGGTTTTTCTGATGATCTTGCCCTCGGCCTGAGTAATGCCGAGGATTGAGCAGACGGCGATGATATTGTTCAGGCAAATCATATTGCCCATCGCGCCGCCTACGGACTGCAATGCCAGCGTCAGGTTGACGTTTAAACCGCTGCTGACGGCGATGGAGTGCTGAATACCGCCAAATGTCAGGTTGGAGACGGTATTCGAACCGGAGAAGAACGAGCCGAGTGCGCCGAGAAGGGCGGAAAACAGCAGCCAGCTGGCACCGGTGGTATCGGCCAGCGCTCTGCCGATAATCATCACCGGCGCGTTATCCCCGCCCAGCATCAACAGATTGACCATAATCAGCGCACCGAGCAGGGCGATAAACGGCTTGCCGATACTGCGGGTGGTATCACCGAAGATCCGATGTACCTGTTGCCCACTTAATCTGAACAGCGGAATGGCGAGTAACACCACCAGCAGGAAAGGAATCAGGGCCGGCACGTACAGCGTTTTATAACTGGCCTGGGCGCTGGTGCCCAATACCTGCTGCAGTTCAATAATCAGCGCCTTGCTGATGCTGAGTTCACCGAACCATCCCAGGCTGCCCTGCCACAGCAGGGCGCTGCTGTTAAGCAGGGATTTCAGCCCCAGTTGGTGGATGCGCGTGACGATCAGAATCACTATCAGCAGCAGCGTCGGCGCCATGGCTTTAAGTACTTGGCCAAAGGGTACCGGCTGAGCGGCGGACGGGGTTCTGTCGCGCGTCAAGCCGATATTGGCGCGGGCCAGCAACACCGATAATGCCAGGCCGATGGCGCCGCCCAGCAGTGCCGGAAATTCGTAGTTAACCTGCGCCAGCAACAGGTAAGGTAGCGTGCAGCTCAGCGCACTCAGCAGGATAAACGGCAGGTTTTGACGGATCTGCCGCCAGGAAACGATAAAGCGCAGTGCCAGAAGCGGAATAACCAGGCCGGCGACGGTGTGGATTAACGCGGTTTGGCGGCCGATCTCCAGCAGGTCGGCGTCGCTCAGCCCCAGGTTGGCAAAGCCGAACCAGGTCGGGGTGCCCACGGCGCCGAAAGAGACCGGCACCGAGTTCATCACCAGCGTCAGGATAGCAACGCGCAGCGGATTAAACCCCAGCCCAACCAGAATCGGCGCGGCGATAGCGGCCGGCGTGCCGAAGCCGCTGGCGCCCTCAATCATAAAAGCAAACGCCCAGCCGATGATCATTAGCTGGGCGACAGGGTTGGGGCTGATATTTTCCAGCCAGTTGCGCACCACGTTTTCCGCCCCGCTGATTTGCATCAGTTTATTGAGCAAAATGGCGCCGGCGATAATGGTAATCGGGGTGAAAACCGCAACCAGCGCGGTAATCACATTGGCATGTAATAGGAGCAAGTCGCCGTTGAACCACAGCAGCTGTAAAGCATAGACCACAAGGGCGGTTAACGGCAGAGCGATATAAGCGGGGACGCCTTGGTGTTTCGTCATCATCCATATCAATAAGATGATCGGAGCGATACTGAAAAACAGGGACATAGGATCCTCAGCGATTATTATTTTTATGCGGTAGGGCGATCGGAAATCGTCAATGTTTGCGACGGTATTATTCTAATCACAACATTATTCGATGTTCTACGTTGCATTTTTGCAACAATTGTAGAACGGACAGAACAGAGCATTCGGCTGGAATGAGAAGAGAAAGTGTGCGTGTTTTATTATGATTTAAATCATTAGGTTAACGTGGGGTATTGTGTGATAAAGGCGCGTGGTCACATTTATTAGGCGTTAATCAGCCATAGATTATCGCCTAAAATCACCTAATCGAACGCTCACCGCTGCCAGAATGGCGGCTGATAACGTGACGTCCTTCAAAAATAATGGCTGATTCTTTTATAACTACCAATGATATGTTCGATCAGCAGACGGGTTTTTAACGGTAAATTACGGGTGTAGGGGTAAACGGCATAGACGCCGAGCACTTTTCCACAGTGGCCATTTAGTATTTCCATCAGTTTTTCATCCTGCAAATCCTCATACACCATGCAGCGGGGAACCATCGCGATGCCATGCCCGGCGATCACCGCTTTGCGAATGGCGCGGGCATTATTGGCGGAAAGATTGCCGTTGACCTGCAGTTCCTGAATATCGTCGTGGCCGGGCTGTTTGACCAGCCAGTTGGCGGTGCCGCTTTCTTGATAGGTATAGGTCAGACAGTTATGCGCCAACAGATCGGCGGTGGTTTGCGGCTGCGGGTGTTGTTCAAGGTAGGCCGGGGAACAGACGATCACCCAGCGCGAGTCCAGAATGTGCCTGGCGATCAGGCTGGAGTCGGGCATGGTGCCGGTGCGTATCGCTAAATCGATGCCTTCGTTGACCAGATCGACAAAGCGATTTTCCAATCGCATTTCGACCTTGAGCTCAGGATGCTGCGCGCAAAATTCGGCGACGCTTTCGCTGAGCAGCAGTTCGCCGGAAATGGTGGGCACCGACATTCGTATGGTGCCGGTCAGCGCTTCGCTTTTTTCACTGACCGCATACAGCGCCTCCTGCATTTGCGCGCTCAGGGTTTTGGCGTGATGGTATAGCATCGCGCCGCTTTCGGTTGGCGTCAGGCTACGGGTGGTGCGATACAGCAGGCGGGCGCCGAGAGATTTCTCCAACTTGCCGATACGTTTACTGATGACTGAGCTGGTGATACCGGCGCTTTCCGCCGCTTTGCTGAATGAGCCGCAATCGACGATAAGCGCAAAGAGTATCAGGTCGTTGGCGTATTCATGGGTTGGCAACATAGCGACCGACTGTCCTGTATAAATGCTGTTGCGAATAGTGTACGGGCTGACGGCGGGGAAACAAACCGTTATGGAGTAAGTTTTAGGCGGATTGAGTTGAGGTACTGGTCGGAGCAGATCGCATCCCAAGATTCATCAGGATTATATAAGAGTTATCCTGCAATGACATTTATGTGATATATAATCATAAATATATGTATGGTTTATTTTTTCCCCACTAAACTGACAGAAACCGAGAAATATCCTGTTATTGCCTCATGTTAAATTGAGTCATGATGTAATGATTAGATGAAAATCTTATTGATCTACCTATTCTCGATGGTTATTCTTCTCTCAGATTTTATATGTGAAGAACTCCATGAATAGGAAACTACATTTTAATAAATGTGGCTTATTTCCACGCTTATTGAAAATAATCATCCCCCTCAGGATGAAGCAATGGTAAATTTGTAGCAGTTAAACATAAGGATATAGCAATGAAAAAAGTAACCCTGTCGGCAGCGGAAGCGGTGATTGGCGGTAAGTGCAAAAAAAATTGCACGGACAGTTTTGAATGGATTGGCACCGATCCAAGCAAGGTGTGCACCCTGGTGCGTTCCTGTACTGATAAATACGGTAAGATACACCAGACATCTATCCCGGCAGTCGACGAAAACCAGTGCCGTGGGGATGGCTAATTGATATTGTCTGATATCAATTCATATCAGTGAATTAAAGTTTATACGGATGCGGCGTGTTTTAGCTGCATCCGGTTTTTGTGTTGCAGAATTTCAAAACATATGCGCAGTATGTTTTATTCTAAAAATAACAGGATAGCCTGTCATTTTTAGTGTGATGGATCTGCGTTAATTTTCAGGATGAATGATTATGTTGAAAAAACCACTTTATTTTATCGTATATACATTATTTATTATTATTATCTCCTCACTGATCACGACAGCTTACATTCATTATTTTGTGATGGGTGCGCATAGTGACGATGACGCACCGGCGCTGACGTTTATCAGCGATGAGCAGATTAAAAACAGTCCGTTAACCGATGACAATGCGATTGTCGAGATCTTCTCTTATGGCTGCCACTACTGCGCGGTCAATGAAAACAATGTGAAAGACCTTGAGGCTCAGCTGCCGGCAGGCAGCAAACTTGTCCGCCTGCATATCGGCAACCCGCAAAACAGCGGTCTGTCCGCCTATGCGCCGCTGTTCGCCACGCTGTCGGTGATGGGACTGGAAGATAAATACCGTGAAAGCGCCTACCAGGCGATTATCAAAGAACGCCAGGATCTCAGCGACCCGGCGCAGTTGGGGCAGTGGCTGCTGGATAACGGTATCGATCGAACTGACTATCGCAGCGCCAGCCAGTCGCAGGAGGTCAAGGACCTGTTGGCTTATATGACGGCGGTGAGCAGTTACTACAAAGTGAACGCGACGCCGAGTTTTATCGTCAATAAAAAATGGTTGGCTCAGCAGGATAGCGATTTTCCTACCTTTAGCAAAAAGTTGCTGTCGCTGCTGAAAAACGATAGCCCGCAGGAACCGTAATGCGTTTCTTTGCGGTATGGGTCTACCTGAGCGCCTGTAACCTGTGGGACCGTGCGATCGGCCAGTGGCATCGGGTGCTTTGGCTGCGCGCCCGACTGCTGTGTCTGATACTGCGGCATACCGATTACCGTCTGGCATTGGCGGTGAGCGAGGCCAGCCGCTGGCTGCCGTTCGTCAATCGCGGACTGCGGGGGCGTGCCGCTGTGGCGCGCGCCAATCAGCGTTCCCTGCTAGGCGACGGGCCGCAGGTAGACTTTATTCGTCAGATGCGTCGCCGGCAGGTGTTGGAGTTGGCGGCGACCTACGGACGTAATCGTCAACTGCTGGCGCAGATGGCGTCCTGCAGCGCCCAGCTGAATCAGGTTGTCTCGCCGCTGCATGCTGCCGGTTCCCCAGTGATACTGGCGCCGCTGCACATGGTTTCCGACATTCTGGCGGGGATGGTGGGCGGCGAGGTGTTTCCCGGCAAAGCGACGGTGATCGTCTCGTCCGGCGCTGAGGTATATCAGGAACAGGCGCGCAGGCAGGGCGGCGTTAATCTGGACTATTGCTCGATCCATGATGATAACCGCGCCATTGCCGGCAATCTGACGTCCGCGCTGCTGGAGGCGGCCGACCATCAGCGCAATATCATTATTTTTCCGGATATTACGCCGGATTATACGGTAACCACCAACCGTGCCCGTACGGCGAAACTCCCTTGCCGATTGTTTGACCGTCCTGCCAATGTGCACAGCGGCGTGGTGCGTTTGGCGCGCGCGCTGTCCGCCAGCGTGGTGTTTTATTACCTCTACTATGACCGCGGCATCAGGATTCATATTTTCCCGCCGGTAGAGGCCGGTGCACTGCAGCAGGCGTTGCCGACGGTTATTGAGACCGCATTGCGACAGCGCCCTGAAGCCTGGATGCTCTGGCATGCGCATTCGTTGTTTTTTATCAATGAATAACCTGGAACTGTAAAAAAAGATCATGGAAAAGATAATCCCGACGCAGGTGTTTCAAAGCGAAACCAACGAATGCGGCCTGGCCTGTATTGCGATGCTGGCGGAAACACAGGGAATTGATGCGCCACTGGAAGCGTTGCGCACGCGTTTTCCTGCCTCCCAGCACGGCATGTCGCTGGCGACCTTAACCACCATCCTCGGCGAATTGGCTATTCCAGCCTATCCGGTATCCTTTGAGCACCAGGAACTGGCGGAGCTGCCGCTGCCGGCGATCTTACACTACGGCGCCAGCCATTACGTTCTGTTGGCCTATCGTAAAGGCAACCACGTCTGCGTGATGAATCCGGCGATCGGTCAGCAGTTACTGCCGCTGGAGGCGCTCAAACAGGAAATCAGCGGCTATGCGCTGGTGCTGGATCATGAAACGCCGCCGGATGCCGCGGCGCTGGCCGGTGTGAAGCGCAGCCAGCGTTTCAGCGCGCTGGAGTGTATGAGCATGCAGGAAACCTCGCGTCTGCCGGGCATCTATCGCCTGATGACGCTGGCGTTTCTGATATCTCTTACGCTGTTTATTATGCCGGTGATGGTCAGCAGCGCGATTAATGACGTTTTTTCAAGCGCCGGCGAGACCGATTTCCCCTATTTTTATTACCTGTTGGCGTTTGTTATCTCCACCTCACTGGCCTTTGGTGTAAGGCTGATTACCGAACGCTTTATCAAACGGTTCGTGGTGCTCAACAGCGTGGCCGGTTTTTCCCGGCTGTTAGCCAACTCGTTAAACTTTTTTGATAAACGCGCGCCCGGCGAAATATTCAGCCGTTTTGCTAACTGGCAGTCGGCCGCTGGGCAAAAGATAGAGCTGGATAACGGCCTGCGTACCGACTGGATCGTCGGGGCGATCGCGCTGGGAGTGATGTGCTATATGAGCCCGCTTCTGGCGCTGGTATCCGTCGTCGGCGTGACGATGATGGGGCTGGTCAGCGTATGGGCCATTTACCGCGACCGTTACTATACCCAGCAGCTGCAGGAAAAAAGCGCCGAACAGAGCGACTTTATTCTGGAGACCATTCAGGGATTCTCCACCATCAAATCCGCCGGGCTGGCCAGCCTGCGCAAAGGGGCGTTTGCCCAGTATGCGCTGTCGCTGTTCACCTGCCGGCAAAAGCAGAAAGTTTATGAGCAGATCAAGGGCAGTATCTATCAGCTGATCGGCAGCCTGGAGATGGTGTTCTTTATGTTGCTGGCTCTGCCTTTGCTAAAGAGCGGCGCGTTAAGCCTGGGGGAGTTTTTTGCCTACAGCTTCGTGCGTGAGATTTTTACCTCGTATATCACCAAAATCTTCTTTGCCATTTTGCAAAAAAACCAGCTGCACGTGATAGATAAGCGTGCGCGCGACTTATTCCCTGTGGGGGAGACGACGTCGGCTGGGGCATCGTCGGTTCCAGCGGCCGTGCCGCCGTTTATCCGCAGCCTGGGGTACCACGATATCGTGTTCGCCTATGATGCCCAGCAGCCGGTGCTGCAGGGCCTGTCGTTTTCGCTGCGGCGGGGGGAAAGCATTGCCATTGTCGGGGAGTCCGGTGCGGGTAAAAGTACGCTGTTGAAAGTGATGTGCGGCCTGATTCCTCCCCAGCAGGGCGATATCGTCGTGGATGACGGCCCGATTGACTATCACCAGGCACACGCGCTGTTTTTCCTGCAGAGCCAGGAGGATATTTTGTTTAACGCCTCTGTTCTACAAAATATCACGCTGTTTGATGAAGATTTTGATGAAGGCCGGAGAGCCGAGATTGAGCGCTCTCTGCGAGGGCTTAACCTGGAACCGGCGATCGCCAGGCTGCCGGGCGGCATGAACGCGCTGATTCGTGAAAGTCACGCCGGCCTGTCGCTGGGGCAGCGCCAGCGGCTGCTGCTGGCGCGCGCCATGTACAGCGGCCGTCCGGTTCTGGTACTGGATGAGCCTACCGCCAATCTGGATGAAGAGACGGCTCAGCAGGTGATGGACACCCTGCTGGCGCACTGTCGCGAGCAGGGAAAAACGCTGATTACGGTGACGCACAGCGAAAGCGTGCTGCCGAAGTTTGACCGGATTTACCGTATGGCGGAAGGCCGGATAGAGACGATGACGTCATCAGCAGTGCGGCCGGCACCCTCGCCGATACCGTGCGGAGAGGTCTGCTGATGCCGTTACGAAAAAATCGCAAAGCTGCTCTTGCGCTGCTGCTGTTACTGGCGATGGCCATTGTGGCGGCCATCAGTTTTTACATGCGCAGCTCGGCAGAGCATATCCCTGAACTCACCGCCGTAGTCAGCCGCGGCGATATCGAAAAAACCGTATTAGCGACCGGTATTTTGAAACCGTCGCTGCAGGTTAACGTCGGCGCACAGGTCAATGGTCAGCTGACCAAGCTGTATGTCAGTCAGGGGGACCGGGTGACCAAAGGTCAACTGCTGGCAGAGATTGATCCGACGCTGCAGGAAAATGAAGTTCGTAAATCGGAAGCACAGCTGCAAAGTGCGGTCGCGCAGAAACAGGCTTCAGAAGCGAGCTTGCTGCAGTATCAACTGGAGCTAAAACGTCAACGCCAGCTGGATCGCGATGGCGCCGGGGTGAAAAGCGATTTGGAAAAGGCGCAGGCGCAATACGCCACCCAGGTTGCCCAGGTGCGGATGAACGAAGCGCAAATCGTGCAAATGGAAATGGCGCTGGAGACGGCCAGGGCCAACCTGGGCTATACCCGCATTCTGGCGCCGATTGATGGTGAAGTGCTGGGTATTGTCACCAAAGAGGGGCAGACGATCGTATCGTCACAGAGCGCGCCAACGATTCTGGTGTTGGCGAATGCCGACACCATGACGGTGCATACCCGTATCTCAGAAACCGATATTTTGAAAGTACGTGTCGGACAACCGCTGTGGTTCTATGTCGTGGCCGATCCCAAACGCCGTTATGACAGCGTGATGGGCTCGGTGCAGGAGGCACCGAATGAAGCACTGCGGGAGGACAGTCCGGCCTCATCGTCCAGTCAGCAGCCGACGGCGGTGTACTACAACGGCGTATTTGCCATTGCCAACCTTGAGCGCCAGCTGCGTACGTCGATGACCGCGCAGGTGTTTATCATCACCGACCAGGAGAAAGATGCGTTGCGGATCCCGTTGGCGGCACTCGGGCAGCCACAGGGAAAAGACCGTTATCAGGTACAGGTCCGGCGGGGCGCTACGCTTGAGCCGCGCACGATCGTCACCGGCATCAGCGACCGGCAGTTTATCGAGGTTAAAAGCGGGCTGAAAGAAGGGGAAAAAGTGGTGCTGACGCAGATTGCAGGAGGGCAATAATGGCCGCCGCTGAACCTATCATTGCGTTAAACGACATTTCACGCCGTTTCTCTTCAGGCACTGAAACCGTAGCGGTGCTGAAAAATATCTCGCTGACGATTAACGCGGGAGAAATGGTGGCTATCGTCGGCGCCTCGGGATCCGGTAAGTCGACCCTGATGAATATCATTGGCTGCCTGGATAAACCTTCGTCGGGCGAAATGCGCATTAAATCGCTGTCGACACGGTCAGCGAGTGGTGAGCAGTTGGCACAGCTGCGCAGCCAGTATGTCGGCTTTATTTTCCAGCGTTATCACCTGATGCCCTATCTGAATGCCGCGGAAAATGTGGCTATTCCCGCGCTGTATACCGCAATGCCGACGAATCAACGTCAGGAACGGGCTGAGTACCTGTTGCAGCGGTTGGGATTGCCGCATCGTATGGCATACAAACCGGCCCAGCTTTCCGGTGGTCAGCAGCAGCGGGTCAGCGTTGCCCGGGCCCTGATGAACGGCGCTGAAATTATTTTGGCCGATGAGCCGACGGGAGCGTTGGACCGCGCCAGCGGTCAGGAACTGATGGGAATATTGCATTCGCTGCATCAGAGTGGCCATACCATCATCATCGTGACCCACGATCGCGACGTTGCCAGACAGGCGCAGCGCATTATTGAAATCAGCGACGGTGAAATTATTGACGACCGTTTGAATGATGGCGTCGCCCAGAGCGAGCAGCCTCAGGCTCTGCCTGTGGCGGCGGCCACCGGGCGGGCGCCCTTGTGGCAAAGCATACGCGAGGCCGTGCGTATGGCATGGCGTTCTTTGTTAGGCCATCGGGTGCGCGCTTTTTTATCGATGCTCGGCATTATTATCGGGATCTCATCGGTGGTATCCGCTATCGCCGTGGGAGAGGGCGCCCGACAGAGCATTCTGGAAAAGATCAGCCAATTGGGCACCAGTTCGTTAGAGATTCGTCCCGGCCTTGGCTGGGATAAGCCGCGTCCTGATTTTGAACGTTCGCTGACGATAGAGGACGTGGAGATGTTGGCAAAGCAGCCCTATATCGATGGTATTTCGCCGCTGATTAATAAATATATTCGCATTATTCGCGGCGGAAAGGAGGTGATGGTCTCGCTCTCCGGCATCAGCGGTGATTATTTTCATGTGCAGGGCGTGACGCTGGTCAGCGGCAATGCGTTAACCGAGCGTGATCTTGAAGAGCGCGAACCGGTGGTGGTCATCGATGCAGAGCTGGCAAAAACCCTGTTTCCGGATGGCGAACAACCGCTCGGCGCGATCGTACAAATCGGCGGGACGCCGTTTCGCGTGAGCGGCATCGCAACGAAAAAGGGCCCGTTTATGGGCGGGCGACTCAATGCCTGGATGCCGTATACCTCGCTGCAGGTGCGTCTGGCGGGCGATGCGCCGTTGGAATCTATCTCACTGCGGGTGGCCGACGGTTATCCGTTGGCGCGTGCGCAAAAAGACGTGGAGCAGCAGTTGGAGGTGTTCCACGGCCGCCGCGACTTCTTTACCCAAAGCAATGACCAGATGACGCAGACCATTCAGCAGGCGTCTGATTCCATGCAGCTGTTGATCACCGCGATTGCCGGCATTTCTCTGCTGGTCGGCGGGGTTGGCGTAATGAATATCATGCTGGTGTCCGTTACCGAACGGACGCATGAAATCGGTATCCGCCTCTCGGTCGGTGCCCGTCCGGTGGACATTATGCGTCAGTTTTTAATTGAGGCGATGGTGATCTGCACGTTGGGGGGGATGGTCGGCATCGCCGGCGCGACGTTGGCGGGCGTTATTTTCTCCTGGTTCACCGATGAGTTCACGATGGTCTTCACCTGGCCGCCGATTGCGCTGGCCTGTGGATTTTCCGCGCTTATCGGGCTGGGATTTGGCTTTTTCCCCGCGCGTAATGCGGCGCGGCTTCACCCTACGGAGGCGCTGGCGCGCGAATGAGGCAGAAAATAATCGTGGTTCTGTTGAGCAGCTTGACGTTGTCCGGCTGTGGCGCGTTGGTAAAAAGCGAATATCAACAGCCAACGGTATCGGTTCCGGCGCAGTGGCGTACGGAGATTACCGGGCCGGCTTATTTGGCAAATAGCGAACATTGGTGGGATAGCTTCAACGATCCGCAGCTTTCGCAGCTGATAACCAACGTATTAAGTAGTAATAACGATCTGGCGCAAGCGGGCCTGCAGTTGCAGCAGGCACGCCTGGAAGCCGGGTTGAGCAAAACCAATCTGACGCCGGACGTGACGGTGAGCGGCGGCGCCAGCAACAGCCAAATGATGCGCGGCGGCAGTGCGAGTGAAGATTATCGCTCTTCACTGAACCTGAGCTATGAGCTGGATCTGTGGGGAAAACTGGCGCGTACGCGCGAGCAGGCCGGCTGGTTGGTGCAGGCTTCTGAACAGGATCGGCAAAACGTTGCGCTGACGCTGATTGGCAATACTGCTGACTATTATTGGCAGATTGCCAGGCTCAATCAGCAGCTTGAGGCGCAGCAAGCGATGATGACTAACGTACAGGAGACGCTCCGCCTGGTGCGCGCACGTCATGCCGCCGGCGCCGCCAGTCAAATTGAACTCCTGCAGGCGCGTCAATCGGTGAACGACAGGGAAAATCAACAGCGAAGCCTGCAGCAGCAGCGCGAAGCGGCGCGCAATGCTCTGGCTATTTTATTCAATAACTCGCCAGACGTGCGTCAGCCGGAGCTGCGTGGGCTGGATATCAGCCAGGAGGTACCGATCGCCACGAGCGTGCCGCTGGCGGTAATCGGCCGCAGGCCGGATGTGCAGGGGGCAGAGAGGCGCTTGCGTGCCGCGCTGGCCGGCTCTGATGTAGCGCGGCTCAATTTTTATCCGTCGCTGTCGTTGACGGCTTCGCTGAGCGCCGGCAGCGCCATATTTCAGCAGTGGTTTAGTCAGCCGATCAGAACGCTGGGCAGCAGCGTCGCGTTGCCTTTCGTGCAGTGGAACACGATGAGGTTAACGGTAGAAAAAGCCCAACTTGATGTGCAGCAGCAGATCATTACGTTTCGTAGTGCGGTATATAACGCGCTTTCTGACGTGGATAACGCGATGGCGCAACGGTTGAGTTATCAGCAACAGAGGCTGCGCCTGCTGGAAAACTTACGGCTCAGCCAACAGCGGCTGACGTTGGCGGAGAGCCAATACCGCGCTGGTGCGGTGTCGTTCCAAACATTGATCGATGCACAGGATGCCCGCCTGAGCAGTGAAAACAGCCTGGCGGAAATGCAATACAACTACCTGAATGCCACGATGAAATTATGGCTGGCATTAGGGGGCGCAGTGGGTAAGGACGTAACGACAAAGGGAAATGCTCATGAATAACATGTCTTCGCCACGCCGGGTAGTGGTTACCGGCTACGGGGCGGTTACGCCGCTGGGAGAGAATGCGCAGCAGAGCTGGGCGGCAATAATGGATTACCGGTTAGGCTATCAATATCACGATCGGTCCGCTGCGGGGATTCAGTCGCGCTTCTTTGGACTGGTTGCGTCAGAACCTGATTTGAAGTCGGTACCGGCGGCGATTCGCCGCCGCTTGCCGCGCTTTGCGCGTTTGGCGCTTGGGGCGGCTAAAGAAGCCGTCGAGATGGCCTTCCAAGGCGCTGCGCCCGTCGATTCTTACGACCCGCTGGAGTGCGGCGCGATTATCGGCAGCGGCTGGGCCGGGCAGGATGAAAGTTACGACAATTTTGATATGTATCAGCGCAGCGGCTTGGGATCGCCATTTGCCTGTTTCCTTTCCATGCCGAACGTCGCGACTGCCGCCTGCAGTTTGCTGTGGGGGCTGCGCGGCTATCAGAATACGCCAATCGCCGCCTGTGCCACCGGTACTATTGCAATCGGTGATGCGTTTGAGGCGATTCGCCACGGGCGAGCATCCATGATGTTGGCAGGCGCGGGCGAATCGCTGCGCTCCGATCCGGCTGTGTGGGATATTGACGTATTGCGCGCTTTGGCGCGAGAACAACAGGATGCCGCCAAAGCCTGCTGCCCATTTAGTCTGGACCGCAACGGGTTTGTGCTGTCGGAAGGGGCGGCGGTGCTGTGCCTGGAAGAGCGTGATGCCGCACTGGCGCGTGGCGCCGTTATCCTCGGCGAGATAAAGGGTTACGGCAACTATTCCGATGCGTTTGATTTCACCGCGCCGGCCGACGATAAGGTCGCCAGGGTTAAAACTATCCAGCGGGCGTTGGTGCAGGCCGGTATTGGCGTGCATGACGTGGATTACATCAATGCGCACGGGACGTCGACGCCGCTGAACGATCTTAATGAGACCGAGGCAATTAAACTGGCCTTTGGCAAGGCGGCATATACCACGCCGCTATCGAGCACCAAGTCTTATTCCGGCCACCTTATCGCCGCCGCCGGTAGTTTTGAATCCATTATTTGCTTACAGGCGATGCAACATCAGCTGATGCCAGCGACCTGTAACCTGAAAAGTCCCGATCCGGCCTGCGATCTGGATTACATCAGCGAAGGCCACCGGGCGGCGAAGTTGCGCCACACGCTAAACCTGAGTTTTGGCTTTGGCGGCGCCAATGCCGCACTGGTGATCGGCAGAGGTAACGATGCGGTTTAACTATACGCGTAGCGATGCGGAGCAATGGGCGGCATTTTCCGGAGACTACAACCCGATACATTTTGACCTGCAATGGGCGCGTAAGATTGGCAGTGAGCGGCTGACGGTGCACGGCATGCGCGCCATGCTGGATATGAAGCAGGCTCTAAGCGAGGCGTTGCGGCCTGCATCGCCGGATGCGCATTTTTTCCGCTTTAGCGCCCGACTGCGACAGCCGGTACGCTGCGAACTTGATTATCGCCTGGACGTCGCCACCACGGAGCATCAGGCAAGCGGCAGACTGTTGGATGAGTGCAACGATGAGTGCTGTTTCAGCGCCAAATTGATCCCTTCTGCGGCGTTTGACATCACTGACGCACCTCTTGTTCAGCGGCTGGAACGGCAGGAAGTTGAGATGCTTCGGCGGCGCTTTCCAGGAACTCCGGAGGCAGCGCTGTTGCAGTGGAGCTTTTTGGATGCGCTGTTGTTCCAACGCATCGTGTCGTCGACGGAGATCTTGTCGGCCATCAAAGAGCGATTGCCGACAATGCAGGCGCAGACGCTGATTGATGTTTTTGCCCAGCTGTCGGTAGTACAGACACATCATGACGTGCATTTTCACGCCAGTTTGTTTATGCCCGGAGCACTGGGCTGCGTTGAGAGCGTTTTGCACTACGCCATTTTGCCGCCGCTTATTGTCGGTGATGGCGACAGCGGATTGGTGGTGCAGATAGAAGTACAGTGCTGGACGCCGCAAGGCCCTCTGCTGGCAACTGCGGTAACGTTAAAAACGGCGAGTTATACGCAACGGTAAGATTGCATAAAAACATTGATAAATAAGGATTTAATCATGGAAAGATATCAACAAGTTTATGACATCCTGTGCGAGATGATTTGTGATGCCAAAGATCTGGATTCATCTCAGCTTTCCCCTGATATGCCGCTGCACCAGCTGAAGCTGGATAGCCTGGACTATGTCGAGATGATGGTGCTGGCGAAAAGGGAGTTTGGCGCTACGTTGAACGCGGAAATGTTTATTGAGCATCCCAATATGACGCTGGGCGAGCTGTGTCATGCTCTGGCCGAACAGAAAAAGTAAGCCGATGGATAACTGGGTGTTAGTGACCGGCGGAAGCCGGGGTATCGGCCGAGCGCTGGTGGAGGAACTGGCACAGCGCTGGAATATTGTTTTTACCTGGCGCAGCGGCGAGCTGGCCAGTAACGAGGTGGTTGCCGCCTGCACCGGCTTACCCGGTTGGGTGGTTGGTTATCAGTGTGACGGCAGTAAGCAAGACGATGTTGACCGCTTGGCGCCTGAATTGCTGGCCCGTTATGGTGCCCCCCATGCGGTTATTCATAATGCCGGCGTTACGTTAGACGGATTGCATATTCAGCAACATGGGGATACCTGGCGTCAGGTAATGGAAACCAATCTTAATGCGGTTTTCTACTGGAATAAGCATCTGTTGCCGGCAATGATATCGCAAGGGGAAGGCGCGCTGTTGCTGATGTCTTCGGTCAGTGCGATTAAAGGTAATGTAGGACAAACGGCCTACGGTGCCAGTAAGGCGGCAATGGTGGGGTTGGGGCGTTCCTTGGCTCAGGAACTGGGGCGCTTTGGCATTCGTGTCAATTGTCTGCTGCCGGGGATTATCGACAGCGATATGACGCGTAATATGCCGCCGGAAGCGTTAAAGGGGCTACGTAAACAAGTTCCGCTGCGACGGCTGGGGACAGCACAGGAAGTCGCGAGCGTGACGGCGTTTATGATTGGTGAAGAGAGCCGTTATATGACGGGACAGGCGTTGGTGCTTGATGGAGGGCTAACCGCCTGACTGACGCGTTATCAGTATGACAACGACAGCTCAAAAGGAACAAGCTTGGCTTGTTCCTTTTTTTATCCGAATTGGCTCGAATAGATACTATTGATGATACTAGTGCTTATTTTGATAAATATATCTGTGACATATTTAACCCTCGCCGTGGGATAAATAAGTATAGTGAATGTCATGTGGTGTTTATTCAGGTTTTTTTACCGATCGTTCAGAATTTTCTCTGTTATTAGCGTAGGAATGCTATTTTTTATCGCCATTTTTTCTCTGACCTTATAGGAAAATCCGGGGAGCCGTTTTTATTGATATTGGTTTTTTACGGGGTTCATATTTTCTCTATTTTATGTCGACTTTAAAATTCTCCATCTTTCGTTCGTTATGGGGAATATCAATCCTTTGATCCCGGTAGAAACATCCGCGTTAACAGGTCAATAATCACCCACCTCCAGGGGAGAGCTGTATGCGGCTGTTCCCTGAAAACAAATCCGCTATACTCGTCACAGGATTGAGGATCTATCCTTTTAGATGGAGTAACGGCTCCAAACATCAGTTGTGGACATAAAGAGGGAATTAATAAATCCACATTTCCTTTGTGAGAAACAATGAGGCACTATGAAAAACCGCAAACACCTAACCCCATCCGAAGTGGAGAAATTGCTTGAGGCAACACTGAGAGGTAAGAATCCAGAGCGAGATTACTGCTTGATTTGGATGTGTTTTATTCATGGGTGCCGCGTCAGTGAGATCAACAGTTGGCGGTTGTCAGACATCGATCTGGAAGGGGGGAATATTTATATTCATCGCTTAAAAAATGGTTTTTCAACCATTCATCCAGTATACGTGCGTGAAAGAAAATGTTTGCAGCGTTGGTTGGCGAAGAGGAAAACCTACCGTGGGGCAGACAGCGAATGGTTATTTCTTTCCAACCGTGGCTCCCGACTGTCTCGCCAGCGGATTTACTGGCTGATTAGAAATTATAGCCAGGCCGCAAATTTGGAAGTGAACGCACATCCTCATATGCTACGCCATGGCTGTGGATATGCATTAGCCGATCGTGGAATTGATACGCGCTTGATTCAGGATTATCTTGGCCATAGAAATATTCAGAACACCGTATTATATACGGCAAGTAACGCCGGGAGGTTTAAAGAAGTATGGTAACTAGCTAGTTACTAAATATTACTAATGAGTCATTTTGAACTAAATTGCAACATACTCTAAATTCGCCCCCAAATAATGTCAACACTCGTAATGACAGAATTGCATTTCCTGTGAAAAATCCTTTTTAAACATCGTGTTGTCTGCGATTTTTCCGTCGCCCATCACCTTGGGTGGGAAGGGAGTATTCTCGTAAAAACATAGAGAAAAATCCCAGCAAGATTTCCCACGCTTAACTCATTAGTTTAAAGTAACAAAGATTGGTGAGTTTTAAGTTTTATATTCTGAGATGTTCATTTTTATTGTTGTGATTTAGTTTTATAAACTAAACGAGTCATTTTAGTTCAAAATGAATCGTTTGGTTGGAAAAGTTAACACTGCCCAAACTTACGGCTGAGGTGGCTTCCGCGGTTCACGAACTAAATATCAAGGAATGGCGTAACGTTACGCCAGGAATATTCAAATGCATTTCAATGCATTATTTCTAAAGGAAAGGAAGTATGAAAAAGAATCTGCTCGCTGTTGCTGTGTTGGCCGCATCTGCGTTTTCCACCGCGGCTCTGGCTGCTGATGGTCAGGTTAACTTCACCGGCTCCATTACCGATGTAGCTTGTGAAATTGACGCGAACTCCAAGAATCAGACCGTTAACATGGGCAAGATTGCCACGACCGCGTTTGCTGGCGCAGGCTCCACTGACAAAGTCACCGCAGGTGACAGACGCTTTAGCCTGATTCTGAAAAACTGCCCAGCTTCTGTAACGGCGGCGACCGTACGCTTCGGCGGTAAAATGGTTCCGGGTGCTGACGGCGTACTGGCGCTGACCGATATGCCGGATATGGCTGAAGGCGTTGGCGTTCAGATCACTGACGAACACAATAACGTGATCAACCTGGGCCTGGATTCTGCAGTATTCCCTCTGGTTAGCACCGCTGACAACAAACTGAACTTTATGGCGAGCTACTACGCGCTGGCGAGCACGGTAACTCCTGGTTCTGCTAACGCTGTAGCACAGTTCACCATTGTCTATCAGTAAGGTTCTAACCGCCTGAGTTTGTTCAGGCGGCGTAAATCCAGCCAGGGTAGTTCAGGCTGCCCTGGTTGTTTTCTTCACGGTTTAACCAGGCAGGCAATACGAATGAAAGTTTGGCAGAGAGCGCTGGTCGCAGCGTTATTGATGACAATGGGTGCTCAGGCTCAGGCCGGTGTGATCATCGGTGGGACGCGCGTGGTATACGACGGTGGGAAAAAAGAATCTTCCCTGAGCATCAGTAATCCGGACAAGGTGCCGTATCTGGTTCAGTCCTGGATTGATGCTGGCGAAGACAACGCCGTTAAGGCACCGTTCGTTATTACTCCACCTTTATTCCGTCTGGACGATGGACAAAATAACATCCTGCGCATTGTGCGGGCTGGTGGTGCGTTGCCGGAAGATAAAGAGTCATTATATTGGGTCAATATTAAATCGATCCCTTCCGCACCGAAACAGGATAATACGCTGCAAATTGCGGTGAAAACACGTATCAAACTGATTTACCGGCCGAGAGGCCTGGAAGGAACGCTGAATGACGCCGCGCAGAAGGTGACATGGCAGCGTAATGGCAATGCCCTGCAGGTTTCCAATCCCTCGCCTTATTACCTTACTTTTTTTGACGTTAAGGTCAATGGCGTAGCAGTAAAAGACGCCACGATGGTTGCTCCGCGTTCTAGCGCGCGTTTCACCTTGCCGTCAGGTAATTCCGGCGGTGCATTGACTTGGAAAATTATTAATGACTTTGGTGGGGCCAGTAAAGCGTTCACGGCCAATTTATAAGGCACTTTGACCGTCTTTACATAAATATCCTTGGGCACAGGCAGTGCCGGGGAAGGACGCGACTGCCGGCGAGTCGGCATCGCTGAAAAATGGAGTTATAAGGATGAATAACCCGAAGCGTAGCAGCCCTCGAGGGTTCAGACAAACCCCGCTGGCTTGGTTGATCTCTTGCCAAGTAGCGATAGTGATGGGCTTTTCCGGCTTGGCGCAAGCACGTGACTACTTTAACCCTGCGCTATTGGAAATTGATAATCCTGACCAACGAGGTGTCGACCTTTCGGTGTTCGAAATGGGGGATACTCAGGCACCAGGAAAATATCGCGTAGATGTCTATGTTAACCGTGAAATGGTAGAGACCCGCGATATTGATTTCTTTCTGAGTCGAGACAGCCGCGGTCAGAATAGTTTGCAGCCATGCCTGGACAGTGAGCTGTTGGAAACCTTGGGGGTGCGTGTCGATGCTATTCCCGCCATAAAAACGGCTGGAAAATGCGTTAATATCGCGCAGGTGATTCCCCAGGCTTCATCTACGTTCCGTTTCGGCCAGCAGCGCCTGGAATTAAGTATTCCTCAGGCGGCCCTTAAGACGCAGGCTCGTGGTTACGTTTCACCCCAAAAATGGCATTCCGGCATACCGGCATTGCTCGCCAACTATAGTTTCAGCGGCGCTAACGATAAGGCGCGACGCGGTGATAGTCATAACAGCGACAGCTACTATCTGAATTTGCGCTCCGGGCTCAATCTAGGCGCTTGGCGTCTGCGTAATTACTCCACGTGGAATCGCGACAGCACCGGGGGGAGCCAGTGGCGTTCCATTAATACCTACCTACAGCGCGATATTATTGCGTTAAAAAGCCGTTTAACCCTCGGCGATAGCAGTTCGGCTAGCGATATCTTCGACAGCGTACCGTTCCGTGGTGCCCAGTTAGAGTCTGATGACGACATGCTGCCAGACAGCATGAAAGGCTATGCGCCAGTGGTGCGCGGCATTGCTAAAAGCAACGCGCAGATCACCATCCGGCAAAGCGGCTACGTGATTTATCAAAGCTATGTGCCGCCAGGACCATTTGAAATCAATGACCTCTATCCGACTTCGGGTAGTGGTGACCTGAAAGTCACGATCAAAGAAGCCGATGGCAGTGAACAGAATTTAACGGTGCCGTTTGCCTCGGTGCCGGTGCTGCAGCGTGAAGGGCGTTTCAAATACAGCATCGCCAGCGGTCAGTTCCGTTCTTATCTCGATAACGTAGATAAGCGGCCGTTCACCCAGGTGACAGGTATCTATGGTCTGCCGTGGGGGGCAACAATTTACGGTGGTATGCAAGCGGCCAGTAAATATCAGGCGTTAGCATTGGGTTGGGGGCAAAACCTGGGCTTGCTGGGGGCTCTTTCTGCCGATGTTACACAGGCTTGGACCAAGCCGGAACTACAACCAAAAGAGCATGGTCAGTCTTGGCGTCTGCGCTACGGCAAGAGCTTTGCTGAAACGGGCACCAGCTTCAGTTTGGCAAGTTACCGTTATTCGACCAGAGGTTTCTACACGATGCAGGAAACGTTGGAAACCTATACCAACGGAGCGTCGATCCGCTTCCCGCTGCATAAGAAGAGCCGCTCTGAGCTCACCATGAACCAGAACCTGTGGGAAGGTGCCGGGGCGCTGTCATTGAGTCTGATGAACGAAGAGTTCTGGAACGATAATCGCCGTAGCCAATCTGCCAGCATGGGTTATAACAACAGTTGGTCGGGTGTCAGTTACGGGTTGTATTACACCTACATAAAGAATGGTTATAACAGCGACGGTAATCGCACCAACAATGAAGACCATGTCGTAGCCTTTAACGTCAGCGTGCCGCTCAGCCGTTGGTTACCAAGTAGTAATGCGACCTATAGCGTTAACAGTAGTCGTAACGGTAAAACTTCGAACCGGATCGGGTTACATGGTTCGGCGCTGGAGGACAGAAACTTGAGCTATAGCTTGAGCCAGGGCTATACCAGCCAGGGGCAGGGTGCCAGCGGTAACGTCAACGTTGACTATCGTGGTGGGTTAGGTCAGATGAACGTGGGTTACGGCTATGACCGTGATACTCAGCGCCTGAGCTATGGCCTGCAGGGCGGTATCTTGCTGCATGAAAATGGTCTGACGCTGTCTCAGCCGCTGGGTGACACCATTGCGTTGGTCAAAGCACCAGGTGCGAAGGGTGTCCGTATACAAAACCAAACCGGTGTGACCACCGATTGGCGAGGTTACGCCGTGGTGCCTTATCAGTCGCCTTACCGCCGCAACAATATCAATCTGGATACCACAACGTTGCCGGACGATGTCGATATGACATTAACCAGCCAGTCGGTGGTGCCGACACGTGGTGCAGTCGTGCGTGCTGAGTTCAAAGCCAACGTGGGTCAGCGTGTGTTGATGACTCTATTACGTCAAGGTGGTGCTGCGGTGCCATTTGGTGCAACCGTCACCGATCTGCTTAATCCGGATAACAGCGCGGCTATCGTCGGCGATGGGGGCCAGGTGTACCTGTCTGGTCTGGCGGATAGCGGCAAGTTGAATGTGAAGTGGGGGAATGGGACTTCGCAGCAGTGTCTGGTGACCTATAGCTTGGGGGCTCAAGTGCAGAGCTCTACTATCCGTACGGTTAATGCTCAGTGTTTATAAGGTTATGGCTATGAAATTTAGTAATTTATTTAAAAGATTACCGCTTCTCACGACCTTCACCGTGGGGATATTTGCCGCACCGTCTCTGTTGGCAGCACCTGCTCCTGGAACTTGTGAGAATACCTCTGACGGGACAACAGAGTATCCGTTTTCATTTGATAGGAAATTCGACAGTCCGGATCAGAACGTTGGCGGACAATTCTTTAGAAATATCTATGAATGGAACTTAAATAAGTCTTATATCGCTAATTGCGGCTGTTCAAGAATGAGAGAGGCGTTTTTTACAGCCAAATCCACGCTGCCTGAAGATATCGGTGTTTCGGATGGTGAAAACCCAGGGTTACAGTATTTTAAGCTGAATGATTTTTTGTCAGTGGCAAGTGAGGTGTATATTGCCGGACGAGAAAGGTCATATTTCAAAGTTCCTTTTAATCAGATAGGGAATAAAAACTCACAGGCTGCTGATGAGGTGGCCTGTAATGCTACAAAAAACACCTATAAAAGTGGTTCTATCGGGAAAGTTCATATTTATTTCCGTCGTCCATTTGTTGGTACGCAAGTTATTCCTCCAACCCGGTTGCTGGAGGTTTATATGACATCTTCGCGGGATGCTATAAGTGCTCTGCCGGTATCATACGTGATGATGAGCGGCACCGTTACTGTCGATCAGCAATGTGTGCTTAACGGGCTAGGGGCTGGGCAGCCTATTAGCATAAACTTTGGTAATATTATGTCGACGGAGTTTAAAACCAAAGGGGCGATGCCAAAAGAATTTACCCCTCATCGAAAAGAGCTCCGCCTGGCATGTAATAACATTTCTGATGGCGTGAAAGTTAACCTTTCATTCCATGGCGAACCTGACCCCAATGTTTCTACGGCGTTGAAAACGGATAGTAACCCGGATGTTGCAGTTAGAATAGATGACCCTATGGGAACTCCTATTTCTCCCGCAGGGGGGCGTTTACCTATAAATATGAATTTTGGTACTACGGAGCAAACAGGTAGTACTGAAATTACTGTTTACCCTATTAATACCACCGGTGAGTTACCTAAGGTCGGTGTGTTTAATTCATCGGCAACCATTAAAGTAAATATAGAGTAGTTTTTTCTCTGGTTCTGGTGTTGTACTACAGCGTGTTTTATAAGGATATTACTAATGAAGGAACTCAAATTGAACGTAATTAAAGGTAGCATCGCGGCATTACTGACTGCAGCGTTGGGGATGAGCCATACTGCATTGGCGGATACCCAGTTAAATATTACCGGTACCATCAAGGCTTCACCGTGTAATGTGGTTAATGATACCGGCAACGGCATCTCGGTAAACTTGGGCGATAACATCCAGGCGGCGACGTTGGGGCAGGCGAATACTTTTACCGAGTGGAAACCTTTCAAACTGATTCTGGAAGACTGTCCGACAACCACCACATCCGTAACGGCAACCTTTAGCGGTACGCCATCGGATGAAAGTGCTGATTTGTATAAAAACACCGGTGAAGCGAGAAACGTGCAAATTGATTTGCAAGATGCTACCGGTGGTACCGGCTTGGGTAACGGCAAGAGTCTGAAGCAATCTATCGTGAGTAATGCCACGACTTACAACCTGCAGGCTCGTGCCTACTCTACTGCGGGTAGCGCAACGCCAGGTTCTATCGTGGGTACGGTAATGGTTGCCTTTACCTACGAGTAAGTGAAGCCTTACTCATAATAAAGCTCCCTCCAGAAATTCGGAGGGGCTTTATTAGATAGTTATACGGTGAGGTATATTAAATGGAATTAATGATGCTGTTCTCTTTCTTGCTTTTCCTATTTGTTAGCATATTTTCTTTTTATATGCATGCGAGATTTATGGCAAAAAGAACAATTCATTCAGTCAGGATGATTGTTAATAGCTAGTGCTATTCCCGTTGCATCTGTAAATGTGTAATAGATCGATCCCACAAGGAACAGGGAGAATTGCTATGACGGTAGCTCATTCTTATCAGCGGGAGAGTGCCCACTCACCTGGTACTAATGGAAAAAGCGGACAGGGCGTGATTGTTATGGAAGCCTGTCCGATGACGGCTCTTGGTATGCGTAATATTCTCGCGCAATCCTGTACGCAGCCAGAAAATATTAAACATGTTAATAACTTGGCTGCTATTCCTAATCTGATGCGTAGCCAGCCGACTTCATTGTTGATTATGGAGCTGTGCGGCGAGTCTGAATCCGTATTGGACGGGTTGCGCTTGATCTCTATGTGCTTGGAGCACTGGCCATCGACGGCGATTGTCGTTTGCACCGCGCTCGACGACCCGCGGGTATTGCAATTGCTCACGGTTTCAGGCGTAAAAGGATTGGTTTTAAAGCAGGAACCGGCCATTGCGTTGGCGCAGTGTGTCCAGCAGGTTTTGGCCGGGCGCCGTAGCTATAGCCATAAGGTACGCCAGCTTTTGGCTAACCAGTCCATTGGTGGTAAGGCTTTGACTGCGCGCGAACTGGATGTATTGGCGTACCTGTTCTCTGGTAAAAGCGTCACTGCCGCAGCATTGATGATGCATCGTGATGTACGCACCGTCAGTACGCATAAACGCAATGCCATGCTGAAGCTGGGGTTTCACAATGATGGTGAGCTCTTTCTGCAAGGGAAATGGATGGCGAAAACCGGCCCGGTGTTTGCCAACTGATTCCTGATTGGCGGGAATTATTTCTCGAATGGGTTATGCAAGTTATTGAGACAGGAGGTCTATATGCAGCCTTTAACGCCAAACTCTACCAGTATCGCCTTAATGGATCGTTGCCCGCTAACGTTAGTTGGGTTATCGAGTTTCATTGAGGATCTTAATGCCCCAAGTCAGATTGTCGTGCAGGAAACCAGCATGTCGGTAGTTTCTGAGGCATTACTGTATCAGCCAACCGACATTCTTATTACTGAACTCAGTGGGTTGAATGAAACTATCGCTGAGGGACGGAAAACATTACTGGAATTATGTGTACAGCTCCCGTCATTAAGAGTCATCGTGTACACCCGCTGTCAGTCTGGTGATGAGTTAAAAGCCTTGCTGGAACAGGTCAATATCAGCGTGATTGCTCGTGATGATACATTGCCTCAGGTGGGTGAATTTTTCACCCGTGTTTTTGACGGCGAGCGCGTATTGAGCCCGTTAATCGGCACATGTTTGGCGCGTAACGACAGCGAAGAAATGTCTAATCTGCATCATTTAACGCGTTGCGAGAATGACGTGCTGACCTTTTTATTTAATGGCATGAGTCTGCGTCAGATTGCTGAATTACAGCGGCGTAGTATTAAAACGATCAGCGCACACAAGTGTAATGCCATGCGTAAATTACAGGTAAAAAATGACAGCGAACTGTTCTCACTAAAGAAAAATATCACCCAGCAGTTTGTTGTGAATGAGTAATGAAATCGGCAGCGCTTGTCATGGCCGTTGAGGAGTATTTGGCTTAGTGGGCGGTTATTTGCCTTTCATGGATAAGGATATGACGGTAGACAGCCAATCAATATCGCGTATTGCACTATTAATCTCCTGTCAGTTAACTGCTTACGGGCTTGAGCGATTGTTGGCGCATGGTATGTCACATAAGCGAGAGTTTTGGCGTTTAGATTCTCTGTCCGGTACTTGCCAGCGGTTATTACAGCATGCCGATATGCTGATTATATCATTCAGCATACAGCAGTCAGACTGGCACGCGCGCTTACTGATGTTGGAAGCGCTGCGTAACCTTCGGCCGGCAATGCCGATTGTGGTGATCATTGATGCCCATATTCCATTTTTATTACAGCAACTTGATGTTCTGCATATTAACGGGATTATCAGTCAGCATGATTCATTGAATGAAATTGACGATGTACTGATGCAAATCTTTGTTGAAGGCAGCCCATCTCGGCACGGCCTGAAAAGTTCGCTGGCAGGTCAGGCCGCCGCCAGTGTGTTATCTCAACGGCTTAGTACGTCGGAACTACGGGCGCTGCGTTATTTGCTCAATGGCTATTCATTACAACAAACGGCTGCAAAGATGCAGCGTAATAAAAAATCGGTTATCGCATTGAAAAATAAAGGTATGCGCAAGTTGGGAATCAACCATAGTGCCGGGCTGGTTGCGATACGCGGCATGTTGGAAAACCAATACCGTCAACGGTTGCCATCGTCCAATACGTCTATTGATAACCGTAAGCCAGTTACGGCAAGCCGCTAGGGAACATTGCCGGAAGCGGGATTGAAAGCAGTAAAAACAGAGTTGCCGCCGTGAATTATGGCTATGCCAGGGAAGCAACTACGGGTCATTCTCCAGTAAGAAAGGAAAAGGTAAATAGTGAAACATTTGCAGATAACCAATGGACATGCGCGTTTGCTGATCGGCGTCATGATGGCGGGGAGCCTGTTGCTTACCGGTTGCCAGAGTAAAAAACCACGCAGCCTGGTTTCTCCTCCTGTCACGGTTGCGCCTGTACCCGCTCCTGTTGTTCCGCCGCCACCAGAAAAGAAAGAGAGCCGTATCAGCCTGTGTCAGAGTGAACTGGCGTCGCTGAAAAAGGTGAATCCTAAAGCCTACGCGTTACGAAAAGCCTATTTTGACAGCCTGGTCAATAGCGTGTCGGTGTATGGCGCGGTGCGTGGCAATGTTAATACTCAGACCAAGGATACCCTTGATGCGTTGTATAAATATAAAACGAATCAGGCGTGTTCGATGATTGAACGTGATGTGCTTGATGCGTTGATCCGTAAAGGGGAGAGCGTGAAGTGAATCAGGGTATTAAGTATGGCTTTTTGTTTGCTCTGACGCTGCCGTTTGGCGCTGGAGCCGCAAACAGCTTCAGTGATGAGCAAACGTTACAGTCGCTGGATGCCATCACCCGCAGAGTTGACGATGCGCCAGCACTTTTGTTACTGACGCCTTCCCAGTTGGAGGCAATTGATTCGCCACCGGAACAGAAAGCGGCACAGCAAGCCAAAAGCAGTAATCAGTTGGATAAGAGAGCGGCGAAGCAAAGCGCCGCTTCTTTACGAGAACTGAAGTCTCAGCAGGCGAAAATCAATCAGCTCAATGCCGCCTTGGCCAAACAGAATCGAGAGTTGAAAAAGCTGCGAGAGGCGGCACGAGCGGATGGAGACTCACGTACTGAAGTGGAACGGCTGAAAAAGTCGTTGCAGGCAAGCTTACAAAAAACGGAAAACATGCAGCAGCAGCTGTCGGCAATGAATGCTGCGAAAAGTGATAAACAGCAGGATAGCACCAGGTTACGGCAGGCGTTGGAGAAGAGTCAGCAACAAAGCTCAGAATTACAAAAACAGGTTGCGGCGTTAACCGTTGCGCAGGACGAGCGCGTAAAACAGCATAAATCTATGCAGGCCACGCTGGATGAAAACCGGAAGCATGCCGAAGAGTTGCAAAAGCGGCTGGCGGCGTTAACCGATCAGCGCAAACGCAAGGATAAGGGTAGCGCAGTGTTGCAGAGCGCTCTGGACGACAGCAAGAAGCATGGTGAAGAGCTGCAAAAACAGCTGACGACCCTGATATCTCAAGCTAAGGCGAAAGAAAAAGATGCTGCAGCGTTGCAGAAGGCGTTAGATGAAAGTAACAAGGGGCGGGGCGAGCTGCAAAAGCAGCTGACGGCGCTGGCTGCTCAAGGCAAGACGAAAGAAAAAGATACCGCCGCGTTGCAGAAGGCGTTAGATGAAAGTAACAAGGGGCGGGGCGAGCTGCAAAAGCAGCTGACGGCGCTGGCTGTTCAAGGCAAGACGAAAGAAAAAGATGCCGCCGCGTTGCAGAGCGCGCTGGAGGAAAGCAAGAAAAACGGCGCAGAGCTGCAGAAGCAGCTGACGGCGCTGGCCGCCCAGGGTAAGACGAAAGAGAAAGATGCCGCCGCCTTGCAGAAGGCGTTGGATGAAAGCAACAAGGGGCGGGGCGAGCTGCAAAAACAGCTGATGGCGTTGGCCGCTCAAGGCAAGACGAAAGAAAAAGATGCCGCCGCGTTGCAGAGCGCGCTGGAGGAAAGTAAGAAAAACGGCGTAGAGCTGCAGAAGCAGCTGACGGCGCTGGCCGCCCAGGGCAAGACGAAAGAGAAAGATAGCGCCGCGTTGCAGAGCGCGCTGGAAGAAAGTAAGAAAAACGGCGTGGAGCTGCAGAAGCAGCTGACGGCGCTGGCCGCCCAGGGCAAGACGAAAGAGAAAGATAGCGCCGCGTTGCAGAGCGCGCTGGAAGAAAGTAAGAAAAACGGCGTGGAGCTGCAGAAACAGCTGACGGCGCTGGCTGCCCAGGGCAAGACGAAAGAGAAGGATGCCGCCGCGTTGCAGAGCGCGCTGGAGGAAAGCAAGAAAAACGGCGTAGAGCTGCAGAAACAATTGGCGACGCTGGTGGAGCAGGGGAAAGCGCAAGCAAAAGACCACGTTGCGTTACAGCAGGAACTGGCTGTACTGAAGAAAGAGCGTGCCGTTCGTAAAGACGCCGTGGCACCGCCGAAAACGGCCGATGAGATCCGCGATTATGCGATCGGCAGTTCATTAGGCAATGACGTATTGGCGTTACTGCAAGAAAAAATTGCTCAGGGGATCAAAATCAACCAACGCATGGCATTTTCCGGCGTGCAGGATGCTTTACAAGGCAAGAACAAGCTGGGGCAAGATAAGATCGCCAAGGCGTTGTATGAAACCGAAGTGGCGCTGAACGAGAAAGAGAAGAAGTTAAAGGCGGAAACCGAACGGCAAGGTTTACGCTACGTTGAGCAGTTCAGGAAGAAGAAGAGCGTTAAGAAATCCTCAAGCGGTTTTTATTATCGGGTTGATTACCTGGGCGCAGGGAAAATTGACGATAGTGATACGGTAGCCGTTGTCGTGAAGGAAAGCCTGACCAGCGGTAAAGTAATTAAGGATATGGATATTGCTGGCACCTCTATTTCACAGCCGCTGAGCAGTTATCCGGCCATGTTCCGTGATGCGATTAAGCAATTGCAGAATCATGGCACGATGACAATGGTGGTACCGCCTGAACTGGCATATGGTGATAAGGGACTGGCTCCGGATATTCCTCCGGGTTCAACCATGGTTTATAACATCAGAATTCTTGATGTATTGCCAGCAGACGGTGCAGCTGGCAATAAAAAATAGCGCTGTTATTTATATCTGGAGTAAGTTGAGCGCATTGATGGTTGGCTTAAATATGTATGACCCGAAAGCGCTCAACATTACTTGCGGTGTAAATAACGGTGTTTTGAATGTTTCGATGCCCGAGGTAATCCTGGATGAGCCGGGTGTCGACGCCTTTATCCGCTAGAGCAAACCCGCAGGAGTGGCGCAGCATATGCGGATGTACCTGAACGCTAATGCCGGCAAGTTGCCCATAGTTTTTCATCAGGCGATAAAGCTGCTGGCGCGATATTTGTCCGCCATGTCGTGATAGGAACAGCCATGGGCTATCAGCTTCTAAATAGCGTGGTCGTTGGCTGAGCCATTGCTTGATGGCCAGGCGTTCTCGGATCTGAATCGGGTGCTGCACGGAAAAGCCGTTTTTCAGCCGGGCAACGTGCAGGCGGTTGGTATTAAGGTCAATGTCTTCTAATCGCAAACCGCGTAACTCACTGACTCGTAAACCGTGGATAAAACACATCAGTAACATACAGCGATCGCGGGCAGAATTGAGGCCTTGAGGAACGGCATCTATCATTTGTTCGACTTCAATATGAGTGAGGTATTTGCGTTTTTTCATACTCTTCCTTGATGAAAACAAAGAAGCCATCATGGTTTCCTTGTAACTGAATTAAAGCACTCAGACCATTTGTTAAGCAAATAAATAAGAGGTCATGTAAATAGGAATTGTCTGTAAAAATGTTTTGTGAACTGGGTGGGATAATGCGGTGATGGAAAATCTCATGTGAGAAAAAATAGCAAATCAGATCGTAATTTGATCGTTTTTAACAGAGGGGAGTTGATCTAAATTGAGTTTTATCGGGCGAGAATATAGCGATTTATTTGTGGATTTTGATTTTTTTTGTTGTTTTGTTTGTATGGTGTTATTGGTTTGTTGGTTTTTATCTTGTCCCATCCCCATATTTTAATATTTAACCTCCTATTTATTGCTTTGTCTATTATTTGTGAGTGGATACTTCTCGGCATGGGTTCTTACGTGGCGCAGTGACCCCGAGTGCTGATTGCAATAGAGGAGATGTGAGGTAAGGGACGGGTTTCTGTGACGCCGCATGGTGATGAGAATTGTTATTGCTATCACTCCCATGCCTATTACAATGCCAGCCATTGCATTCTGTTTAGAGGTGACTCATGGAGTTGCTACGGGTGGTATATCACCAGTATCGTTGGCCGTTTCTGGCGGTGATGGCCCTGACGTTGGCTAGCGCCGCGTTGGGCATTGGCATTATTGCTTTCATTAATCAGCATCTGATGGCGGCGGCGGCGGAGAATCCATTGGCTATTTTGCCGCAGTTTCTCGCTTTGCTGGGTATCTTGATGGCGGTCACTTTAGGTTCGCAGTTGGCGTTGACCACATTAGGTCACCATTTTGTCTATCGCCTGCGCGGACAATTGGTTAAAAGCATTTTGGATACCAATATTGAGCGCATCGAACATCTGGGCAGTGCCTCTTTGCTGGCCAGTTTATCCAGCGATATCCGTAATATCACCATGGCGTTCGTACGTTTGCCTGAGTTGGTGCAGGGTGTGGTATTGACGATCGGTTGCGCGGCTTACTTGGGATGGCTATCGCCGGCGATGCTGGCGGTGACGGCCGTTTGGGTAGCGATCACCATTCTGGTCAGTTGGCTGTTGGTGTCTCGAGTATATCGGCATTTAACTCAGGTGCGGGAAGCTGAAGAGCTGCTGTATCAGGATTACCAGGCGGCGATCGACGGGCGGAAAGAACTGGCGTTGAATCGTGACCGTGCGCAGCGTTTGTATCAGCAGACTTACCGGGCCAACTCTGATGAATACCGGCACCACATTATTCGCGCGGACACGTTCCATCTCAGCGCGGTGAACTGGTCGAATATCATGATGCTTGGCGCTATCGGGCTGGTGTTCTTTATGGCGAATGGCCTGGGATGGTCCGATACGGCGGTGGCTGCGACTTATTCGCTGACGCTGTTGTTTTTACGTACGCCGTTGCTACAGGCGGTGGGGGCATTCCCGATGCTGCTTGGCGCAGAAGTGGCGTTCAAAAAAGTGAAGTTGCTCAAGTTGGCGGAGTATCAGCCACACTTTACGCCGACGGTCGCCATGCCTTGGCAAACGCTGGAGCTGCGCAATGTGTCATTCCACTATGCGGCGGGTGAACAGGCGCAGGGGTTTGCCGTAGGTCCGTTGAACCTGACGCTAACGCGTGGTGAGCTGGTGTTTTTGATCGGCGGCAACGGTAGCGGGAAGTCGACGTTGGCGAAGTTGTTAACCGGGCTTTATCAGCCGGTGAGCGGACAGATAATTATTGATGGTGTGGCGCTGCAGGCGGCGGATCAAGATAATTACCGTCGCCTGTTCTCAGCTATTTTCACCGACTTTTACCAGTTCGACCGGTTACAGGGCGCCGATGGCGGGGAGCCGGATGCGGAACTGGTGGCAAACTGGCTCGAAAAGCTCAATATGCAGAACAAACTGGAGTTTGACGGCGATCGCGTGACTAACCCTCAGCTCTCCCAAGGGCAGCGTAAGCGGTTGGCGTTGCTGCTGGCGGTTGCGGAGCAGCGGGATATTTTGCTGCTTGATGAATGGGCGGCCGATCAGGATCCGCAATTCCGTCGTATCTTCTATCGTGAACTGCTGCCGGCATTACGTGCGCTGGGTAAAACGGTGTTTGCCATCAGCCATGACGATCACTATTTCGAACATGCCGACCGGCTGTTAGAGATGCGTAACGGCAAGCTCAGCGAGCTGACCGGTAGCGAGCGTGAGCGCGCCAGCCGGGATTCCGTGTCACAAATCGATTGATCTCCGCTTCCCGGCGCCTGATGCGCGCCGGGTTAGGCGACTTTTCTTTTCCCCGCGCGTATCGCTTTCCCGCCATATTAGAAATCATGATTAATAAATATCAATAGGGAATAACAGCTTTATCTATAGCTTTAAGCAATCGATGGTTTGTTTGTAATTAGTGTAATCTATAGCCGATAAACTATTAAACGGGCATGGGCCGGCGTGTTGAACGCGTTTGTCATGTGCTTACACAATAGCAATTTTAATTGGGCTATGGCCGTGTAGTAACTGACTGGATTTTTTCTGTTTAGGGAAAAGCAATGGATAAGAAAAAAATTGAGACGGAGAAACAGCGCGTGTATCGCAGCAAAACGAAAATTCCGCCATCATGGCAGTTGAACGAAGCGCAGCGCGCGTTTATTGAAGACCTCTGGCAGGATGATGCGCCGGAGGCGGAAGCGCCTCGCCCAGTGAAAAAGGATTCGCCTTAGCGAAGGCCCGGAGCTATCCGGCGAAACGAGCTTGACGGTATGGCAGAGCCTGCCATACCGTCACCCAGCTTTGCGTTATCTCACATTCCAACCATCGTTGAGTTTTTCTTCCCTCACGCAGTTCCGGGCAGAGGAGCTGGTGCGATCCGGGCCGGTCCTTCCGTCTGACGGCTAAGGCGCCAGCAGGTTTGGTGGTACTTCGCCACGCTGTTGCGATGCGCGACGCTGACCAGCGTAACATCCGGCAAGGTCGTAACCAGACGTTCATACATCAGCTGTTCAGTTTCGTCATCCAGTGCGCTGGTCGCTTCATCCAGGAACAATATGTCAGGACGGGTGAGCAGTGCGCGTGCGAATGCCAGCCGCTGCTGTTCGCCGGGAGAAAGGCGCTGGCTCCAGTTATTCACCGTATCCAGCCAGCGTTGCAGCGGTTGCAGATGGCATACCTCCAGTACATCCAGCAGTTGCTCGTCATGGTAGGTATGTGCCGGGTGCGGATAACTCAGCGCTTCCCGCAGCGTGCCGATGGGAATGTAGCTGCGCTGTGGCAGGAACAGGGCGCGCAGCGAGGTATCGCGGCGAATGCTGCCTGCGCCGTAAGGCCAGATGCCGGCAATGGCGCGCAGCAGCGTTGATTTACCACAGCCGGAAGGGCCGGCGATTAATACGCGCTCGCCGCGCGGCAGCGTTAACGAGATATCTTGTACCAGCGGCTGACCATCTGGTAACTGCAGACTGAGCCGACTAAGTGTAAGTGGTTGTTTATTATCCTGCTCCAGTGTGATGCCTCGAGGTTGGTGATGCGCCTGCTCCACGGCGGCGTTAAAGCCGGCCAGACGGTTAACGCAGGCTTTCCAGGCGGCCAGATCGTTAAAGGCATCGATAAACCATGACAGGGCGCCCTGTACCTGGCCGAAGGCCGAAGCGATTTGCATCAGTCCCCCCATCTGAATGGCGCCGGAAAAGTAGCGCGGCGCGGCAACCAGCAGAGGGAAAATAATGGCGAACTGACCGTAAAAGTTACTGGCGATATTCAGCCGGCGGGTAACGCGCATAATAGACCACCAGTTATTACGGATGGTGGCGAAGCGTTCGCCCAACTGTTGGGCCTCCTGCTTTTCACCCTGATACAGCGCAATGGCATCATGGTTTTCCCGGATGCGGATCAGGCCAAAACGAAAGTTCGCCTCATAGTGCTCCTGATCAAAGCCCAGCCGCACCAGCGGCTTGCCGACCCAGCCGATAATCACCGATCCCAACAGCGCATACAGCAAGGCAAACCACACCATATAGCCTGGCAGCGTAAAGGTGTGTCCGTGCAGCGCAAAACTTAACGGCCCGCTGACGTGCCACAGAATACTGACGAAGGAAAAGAGCGTCACCAGGCTGGACAATAGCCCCAATGACAGCGAGAGCGTGTTACGCGTCAGAACATTAAGATCTTCGGCAATACGCTGATCCGGGTTATCGACCAGCTGTTGCTGTTCGCTGTGGTAATAGGCTTGGTGCGCCAGCCATTTATCCATAAACTTTTCCGTCATCCAACTGCGCCAGCGCATCTGCAGCCCCTGCGTCAGATACACCTTAAATACTGCCAGCACGATGAAGCTCAGCGCCAGATAGGTAAAGCGCCACAGCTGCTGTTTGAATACCGGATAGTTTTTATTCTGTAGTGCATCATAGAACACCTGATTCCACTGATTGATCAGGACGCTGATATAGACCAGCCCCAGCGACAGCGCGACGATGGCGATAAGCATTCCCCAGGCGCGCCATTTCTCCTCGGAAACCCAAAAAGGTTTAATTAACTGCCAGACGGCATGTTTTTGTGTGCTGTTCATAAGTTCTCGCCGTGAAAAACATGGCAGACAGCATCGCCAAGCCAAGGGCAACAAGCAAATTGCGAGTTGTAAGCAGGTTTAACACCTTCTAATCCCAAGGGATATTAGGGTGAATCGCGAAAGATGAAGCCGGCGGGCCAGACGGTTATACTGGCGGCGATTTGAAACGCGACCCTGAGAAGGAAGAGCTATGAGGGCATTGTTGCCGCCGCTGCTGGCCTGTAGCGCTATGGCCAGCTGGCCGGCGCTGGCGCAGATTGATGAACCGGATATCCACGCCGATTGCCAGAAGGTGGCCGGCTACGCCGAACTGGGGCATAGCGCATACCAGAATGGCGACTATACGAAGGCGGCAGGTATTTTTCGCGATCAGGCGGCCTGGAGTGAGTTTTGCGGCTTCAGCGAGCGCGCTACGGCGACGGCGTATAACAACGTCGCGCTGGCGCTGATGCGCGCCGGGCAGTTGTTGAAGGCGCGCGCCTATCTGCTGCTGGCGCCGGACGATGACAAATCACGTCACAATATGGCATTGCTGGAACAGCGGCTGGCGCAACAGCCGCCGGCGACCGGCCCGGCCGGTGTTTACTGGCAGTATGCCGGCCGCGGCGTCTGGAGCGAAGTGACGGTAGTGCCGCGCGGCGATCTGTGGCAAATCGATTATGCCGGCTATTACATGCCGGGCATGGGGCTGTATTACGGCCCCAATATGGGGGAATTCGCCGACGTATTGCCGATTCAGAACGGGAAAGCGTTATACCATCAGGACGATGAGGATGATGAGTCGGCCTGCGATGTGACCCTTACCTTCAGCGATGATGCCGTGGATCTGAATTCCCAGGGCGACTGCGGCTTTGGGCATAACGTTCAGGCGGCGGGACATTTTATTCGGGTCGAGTAAAACGCCGTGCCGCCTTACGCTAAGGCGGCGGCGCTGCTCAGTATTTCCTTCCAGCCAGCAACGTTGTCCAGATAGTTGCCAGCCGCGATGGTATGCAGATCGCCATTGCTGTCCTGCAGGGCGAAGGTCGGGAACCCCTGGCCGTGCACTTTGGCGAGGAAGGCCCGGCTTTCAGCGATATGCTGGGCGGTAGGGGCGCCGCGGTTAAAACGCATCTCGGCGATAAACGGCGCCGAGGGCAGCCCCAGTTCGCGCGCCAGCGCTTCCAGCACCGGTAAATCGGCGATGCGTCGTCCTTCCTGATAGTGCGCCCGTTGCACCAGGTGCAGCATATCCAGTCCCCGGCCGGCCAGCTGTTGTGCCGCGAGGATCGCGGTTGTCGGCGGCTCGGAGTCCATGACTGCCGTGTTGTCGCACAGCAAGCCGTTGAAATAGGCGTCGCCGAAGGGCTGCCCGGTGAGTTCGGCGATGCGTTTATCCTGCGGAATGACATAGTTGCGCCATTCCGGGGTGATTTGACGGCGGTTGCCGCCGGTCAGCATGCCGCCGCCATGCAGGGCGATCGCTAATCCGGGAATGGTCTGCGCCGCCTTGACCAGCGGGGCAGCGCCGTAGCACCAGCCGCACAGCGGATCATACACGTAATGCAGCGTTACGTTGCTCATGGAATACCTCTTGTCTTGTCGATGCTGCGTCGGATCATGCGGCGCAGCATTCCTGTTGGCTCGTCTCAGTAGCGCTTTACTGCGGCCATTTCATTTCGCCTTTCAGCACCTTGGCGCTCAGCTCCAGGCTGGAAACGTCTTTCAGCGTCGGGTAGTGTTTTTCCATCGCGGTTACCAGCTGTTTGGCATCCTTGGCCTGCGGCAGCTCGGCCTCCAGCACCTTCAGATAGTTCTGGGTAAAGGTGACGGATTCCAGCGTTTGCGCGGCGCCGGGCAGATAGTGCCCAGGAACGACCCGCTTCGGCTGCAGCGTCTGGATACTGGCCAGCGTTTGCTGCCAGTGCGCGCGCGATTCTGCGCTTTGGTTATCGGCAATCCACGGGTGGATATTATTGCCGGCCACCGCCACGCCGCCCACCACGGCTTTCAACGCCGGGATCCATACATAGGTTCGCGCCGGCGTCGGGCCGTTCAGGCCTTTTACCTCAACTTTTTGCCCGTCGATGGTGAAGCTGTCGCCCGCCAGCGGTTGCGGGACAACCACGTGGGCCGGCGCATTGTCTTTCAGAATCGGCCCCCAATAGGCAATTTTGCCCTCTTTGGTCGCCTTGATTTCTTTGATGGTGCCAGGTGTCGCGATAATTTTTGCTTCAGGGAAGGCGGCCTGAATCACGTCCAGACCGAAATAGAAGTCTGGGTCGGAATGGCTGATATAGACGGTGGTCAGTTTTTTACCGGTCGCCTTGATTTTATTGACCAGTTGCTGCGCATCATTGCGCTGGAACTGGGCATCGATCAGCGCCACTTCATGCGGGCCGCTGATGATTTCAGAAGAGACCGGGAACACGCTTTTTTCCCCGGGGTTATAGACCTCCATCGTCAGCGTATCGGCGGCGTTGGCATAGGTGCTGATAGCGGCGACGCCGGTCAGCGTCAGAGCGATAAGTGATTTCTTAAACATTGTCGGGTTGTCCTGTTGGTTTTAACGTTGCACAGATGTTATGTTGCATAAATCGAATAAAAAACCGGATAATTTGCAATTATTAGTTTCATAAATCGGACGAATTATGGATCGCATCACTGCCGCTGAAGTTTTTGTCGCCATTGTCGAGAGCGGCAGCATGATTGCCGCCGCTGAGGCGCTGGATATGTCGCGCGCCATGGTGACGCGCTATCTGGCGCAGATGGAGCAGTGGGCGGGGGCGCGTCTACTGCACCGCACCACGCGCAGACTCAGCCTGACCGATGCGGGCGAGCGCACGTTGGAACGCTGCCGGCAGATGTTGGCGGTCGCCGGGGAGATCGATCTGGTCGAGGCGGAAGCCAATGTGGAGTTACGCGGTTTGCTGCGCATCACCTGCTCGCAGTCGCTGGGGCAAACCACGCTGGCGGCGGCGGTGACGCACTACCTGCGGCGCTATCCCCAGGTGGCGGTGGATTTGCAGATGAACAACCGCGCGGTCAACCTGGTGGAGGAACGCATCGATTTGGCGCTGCGCATCACCAATGAACTCGATCCGAATCTGATTGCCCGACCGTTATCGCGCTGCGCTTCGGTGGTCTGCGCGACGCCCGACTATCTGGCGGCGCATGGGACGCCGCGTCAGCCGCAGGATCTGGCGCTGCATAACTGCCTGACATACTCCTATTTTGGCAAAAGCCTGTGGCATTTTGAGCATCAGGGCGTGAAGTCGGCGGTGGCGGTCAGCGGCAACCTGAGCGCCAACGAGTCGGTGGTGCTGCTGGCCGCTACCCTGAAGGGGGCCGGTATTTCATTGCAGCCTTACTACTCCGCGGCGCCGCTGCTGGCCAGCGGCGAGCTGGTGGAGTTGATGCCGGAGTACCAGCCGCAGTCGATGGGGATTTATGGTATCTACACCTCGCGTCGCCAGCTGCCGGCAACCCTGCGCACCATGCTGGATTTTCTGGTGGAGTGGTTTGCCAGCGATGAAAAGTGGTTGGCGACGCTACGTAAGTAGCGTATGAGGACAGGTAACATATCGTCACAGTTTTCATCGTCAGGCCATTCAAGCGCTTAGCGTCGGAATGACGGCTTTTTATACGCGCCGGACAACCTGCGCTGGTTTTCCGGTTGGCCGGCGTGTTATTCCTATCTCGTGTAAATGGCTATTTATTCTTAATAATTATAAGGTTATATCCTTTATTTAGCCCGATTTCACACCTCCATCACCCTAATTACGGGCGACCATTCCGGTCGGCCCGCGTTTGTTGTTGTTTGTCTCTGGTCCGCGGCGTCAGACGCCGGGACGCTTTAAGATTGGGAGCGTAATACATGCCTGTTTCTTTGTTGGCGCTGGCACTCAGTGCATTCGCCATCGGCACTACCGAGTTTGTCATTATGGGGTTGTTGCCCGACGTGGCGGGCGATCTGCAGGTTTCCATCCCCTCTGCGGGATGGTTAATCAGCGGCTATGCCCTCGGCGTGGCGATCGGCGCGCCGATTATGGCGCTGCTGACCGCGCGCCTGCCGCGTAAAAAAACGCTGTTGCTGCTGATGGCGATTTTTATTGTCGGCAACGTGATGTGCGCATTGGGCTATAGCTACGGCTTCCTGATGCTGGCGCGCATTATCACCGCCCTGTGTCACGGCGCTTTCTTTGGTATCGGTGCGGTGGTGGCCGCCAATCTGGTGGCCCCTAATCGTCGGGCTTCCGCAGTGGCGCTGATGTTTACCGGCCTGACGCTGGCTAACGTGCTGGGCGTGCCGCTGGGCACCGCGCTGGGGCAGGCGCTGGGATGGCGTTCCACCTTCTGGGCGGTGGCGCTGATTGGCGTTGCGGCGCTGCTGGCGCTGTACAGTAAATTGCCGACGGTCAGCGATGAGGCGCCGACCGAGCTGAAAAAAGAGCTGGCGGCGTTGCGCGGCGCCGGCGTCTGGCTGTCTCTGCTGATGACGGTGGCCTTTGCGGCGTCGATGTTTGCCCTGTTTACCTATATTGCGCCGCTGCTGACCGAGGTGACCGGCGTATCGCCGCAGGGCGTCAGCTGGACCCTGCTGCTGATGGGCGTCGGCCTGACGCTGGGCAATATTCTGGGCGGCCGGCTGGCGGACTGGCGGCTGGGCGTGACGCTGGCGGGGATCTTTCTGGCGATTGCGCTGTTTGCCGCGTTATTCAGCTGGACCAGCGGCGCGCTGATCCCGGCGGAGATTACACTGTTCCTGTGGGCCGCTGCGTCGTTCGCCGCGGTGCCGGCGCTGCAGATCAATGTGGTGACCTACGGTAAGAAAGCGCCGAACCTGATCTCTACCCTGAATATCGCCGCCTTTAACCTGGGTAATGCGCTGGGCGCCTGGTTGGGCGGCCTGGTGATTGCCCGGGGGCTGGGGCTGACGGCGGTGCCGCTGGCGGCTGCGGCGATGGCGCTGGCGGGGTTGCTGCTGTGCCTAATTACCTTTGGCCGGGCGCGTCGCCGGGCTGCCGGGCAGTAAGCGCCGCCAGACGGGCGGGGAAAGACGCCGCCTGTTGGTGTAAATGATCGATAAAAGCGCTGACCAGCGTGGAAGAAGGGCGGTGCAGCGGCCGGATCAGGCTGATGGTGAACGGCACCTCGATGCTGAACGGTCGCAGTTCCACGCCGCCGGCGGCGGCATAGTCCAGCGCGGTCAGCGGATTGACGATGGAGAGGCCGATGCCGGCCTGCACCATGGCGCAGACCGAAGCCGCGCTGTGGGTCTCCATCACCATGCGTCGGTTAACCTGCTGCTCGCTGAACAGCGCGTCCAGCAGCTGCCGGTAACTGTCGGTATTCGACAGGCTGATAAAATTCTCGCCGCCGAAGTCCTGCGGCGTGAGTTGGTCATTGGCCAGCAGCGGATGCCCGCTCGGCAGCACGCAGACCTCATTCAGCGTCATCAGCGGAATGCGCTCCGTGCCGGCCGGCGTCAGCGTATTCTCGGTCAGCCCCAGATCGTGGCGCTGCGCCGACAGCCACTCTTCCAGCAGCGGCGATTCCTGCGGCACCACGCTGAAGCTGACTTCCGGGTAGCGATCGAGAAACGGTCTGCATACCGCTGGCAACAGCGACTGTGAAAATACCGGCAGGCAGGCGATGGAAAGCTGCGCCTGGTGAAACTGGCGAATGCCGTCCGCCGCGGTCTTAATGCGTTCCAGGCCGTAATAGGAGCGCTGCACCTCTTCAAACAGCCGTAATCCCTCCACGGTCGCCACCAGGCGACCCCTGATCCGATCAAACAGCCGCAACTGTACCTGCTTTTCAAAGCGCGCCAGCTCACGGCTGACGGTGGGCTGTGAGGTATGCAGCAGCGCGGCCGCTTCGGTGAGGTTGCCGGTGGTCATCACCGCATGGAAGATTTCAATTTGGCGCAGACTAATGGCGGACATGGCTTCTCCGGCGCGGGCTGAGACATAAAGCCATATCATAAATGAATAGACTTACGCTAAATAGATATTTTTCTCCCGCCCCGGCTTGCGGCACAATGGCGTCAACAGAATGCATCATTATTTGGGAATTGCCGCCATGCCACGCGCTTTACATGACACCTCCACTGCATTGAACGCCGCCAATTTACTCACGCTGCCGGCCCGCTTCGGCTGCCCGGTTTGGGCCTACGATGCGCAGATCGTCCGTGAACGTATCGCACAGCTGCGTCACTTTGACGTGATCCGCTTCGCCCAGAAGGCCTGTTCGAATATTCATATTCTGCGCCTGATGCGCGAGCAGGGCGTCCGGGTGGATTCCGTATCGCTGGGAGAAATTGAGCGTGCGCTGCATGCCGGCTATCAGCCGGGTGGTGAAGAGATTGTCTTTACTGCCGACGTGCTGGATCAGGCGACGCTGGCGCGCGTCTGCGAGCTGAAAGTTCCGGTAAATGCCGGTTCTATCGATATGCTGGAGCAGTTGGGGCAGCACGGCGACGGGCATCCGGTGTGGCTGCGCATCAACCCGGGCTTTGGTCATGGGCACAGCCAGAAAACCAATACCGGTGGTGAAAACAGCAAGCACGGCATTTGGTATGCCGATTTGCCGCAGGCGGTGGAAGTGATTCAACGCCATGGCCTGAAGCTGCTGGGCGTACATATGCATATTGGCTCAGGCGTGGATTATCAGCATCTGGAGCGGGTATGCGATGCCATGGTGCAGCAGGTGATTGCGCTGGGGATGGATATTGGGGCGATTTCCGCCGGCGGCGGCCTGTCGATTCCGTATCAGGCCGGCGAAGAGGCGATCGATACCGAACACTATTTTGGCCTGTGGAACAGCGCGCGCGAGCGCATTGCCGCCCACCTGGGGCACCCGGTCAAACTGGAGATCGAGCCGGGGCGCTTCCTGATGGCCGAGGCGGGCGTGCTGGTAGCGGAAGTGCGCGCGGTGAAAGATATGGGCAGCCGTCACTTTGTGTTGGTCGACGCCGGTTTTAACGACCTGATGCGCCCGGCAATGTACGGCAGCTATCACCATATTTCGCTGCTGCCTGCCGACGGACGCGCTACCGATGCTCAACCGCTGCGCGATACGGTGATTGCCGGGCCGCTGTGCGAATCCGGCGATGTGTTTACCCAGCAGGCGGGCGGCGGGGTGGAAACCCGGGCATTGCCGCCGGTGCAGGTGGGCGACTATCTGGTGTTCCACGACACCGGCGCTTACGGTTCCTCCATGTCCTCCAACTACAACAGCCGGCCGCTGCTGCCGGAGGTCCTGTTTGATCGGGGTGAGGCGCGGCTGATTCGTCGCCGGCAGACCATTGAAGAGCTGATCGCGCTGGAACAGGTATAACGCAGGCGCAGGCGCCCGCTAGCCGGCATAGGGACCGGGCGCCACCGACTCACGCAGCCTCAGTTCGCCGGTAAACGGCGTCAAAGGTTGTACCTCTTCGCCGTTAAGCAGCCGGAACGCCTGGGCGATAGCGGCTTCAATCATCATATCGATCGGCAGATAGACGGTAGAGAGCGCCGGCTGCAGATAGGCGGCGCTAGGTTCGTCATCGAAACCAAAAATAGATACGTCCTGCGGCAGACGTTTGCCGGCCTGGCACAGCGCCTTCATGGCGCCGATCGCCATGTCGTCATTGCTGGCGAACAGCGCGCTGAAATCGACGCGGGCATTCAGCAGCGTTTGGCAGCCGTGATACCCGCTGGGTACGCTGCTGTCGCCGTGCGCCACCCGCGCCGCGTCAAAAGCAATCTGATGGTGCTCCAGCGCCTGCCGATAACCCGCCAGCCGCGCCTGAGCGGTCGGCGTGGCGATCGGGCCGGTAATACAGGCTATTTCCCGGTGTCCCTGCGCAATCAGATAGGTAACCGCATCGAACGCCGCCTGCTGCTGTTCGAAGAACACGCAGCGCTCGCGCGCCAGAGGCAGATCGCGGTTGATCACCATCACCGGCACCGGCAGGCGCTCAAACAGCGCCATCAGCGCTGCTTCATCGGTAAAACGGGTGTAGAGAATAATGGCGTCGCAGCGGCGGTCGGCCAGCAGTTGTACCGCCTGCAGCTCATCCTCCGGCGTATCGTGTCCGTCGGTCACCACCAAATGTTTGCCGCTGGCTTCGATCAGTTTGGCGGCCTGACGCAGCAGCCGGCCGAAATAGGGGCCGTCGAAATTGGACACCACCAGGCCGATGCTGTTGGAACTTTTGTTAGCCAGCGACTGGGCGAGAAAGTTCGGCCGGTAGCCCAACTCATCCATCGCTTTGAACACCGCATCCCGCGTGCTCTTTTTCACCTGTCCGGTGCCATTTAACACGCGCGATACCGTGGCTTTCGACACGCCCGCGCGAATGGATACATCCAACATGGTGATCATGACCGGCTAACCTCTGTCTGCAAACGTCCGCTGTGGAAATGCTGGCAGTCTAGCATAGCGGCAGCCCAAGGGCAGCGCGCGACATCATGCCGGATTGGCGAACACTTCCTGACGCAGCAGCACGATCTCCTGCGCCAGATCGTGGCACAGCATGGCGGTCATCAAATGATCCTGTGCGTGCACCATGATCAGATTCACCGGGATCTTGCCCGCGCCTTCATCCAGGCCGATCAATTGCGTCTGTACGGCGTGCGCCGCGCGGGAGGCGGCTTGTGATGCCGCCAGCGCCTCCTCCGCCTGCTGCCACTGCCGCTGACGGGCCGCCTGAATTGCCGTCATGGCGTGAGATCGCGCTTCACCCGCATTGATCAATAATTCCATTACCGTCTGCTCCAGATCTATGCTCATTCTATGTCCACCGGTATGCCAAAATTGGTTTTTTCATCATATTGGAATTCCAATATTGACTTGTGAGAGTGCGATCACAGAAAAATAATCCAGTTAACCTATTTTTTGGTATGCCAAATCGCGAGAGACGCGGTACGCGAATCGGTCATCTGATCAAGCACAACACAATAGGGGCGTGTCATGTCATTTCGGGACCGGCTTATAGACTCTCTGGGAGCCTTTGCCAATAAATTCAATAGTTACAGATATATAATGGCTATCAAGGCATCGTTTATTACGCTGATGCCGGTAATTATCGTCGGCGCTTTTTCGGTGCTGATCTCGAATATGGTGATGGATCCCAAGAATGGTCTGGCGAGCTTCGCCATGTTCTCATTCCTGGCGGATCTGAAACCGATCATGAGCAGCATCAACTACGCCACGCTGAGTTTCCTCAATATCGGCGCGGTGTTTCTGATTGGCATAGAACTGGGCAAGATCAACGGCTCGCGATCGCTGTTTCCGGGGCTGCTGGCGGTGATCTGCTTTATCGCCGTCACGCCGACCAACGTCGAGCTGATGGTGAATGACCAGATGCAGATGGTGAAAGACGTGCTGGCCAAGCAGTTCTCCGATACCCGCAGTCTGTTCCTCGGTATGTTTATCGCCATTTTATCCGTGGAGATCTATTCCAAACTGGAAACGCTCGATCGCCTGAAGATCAAGATGCCGGAAAGCGTGCCGCCCAACGTCTCCGCCTCATTCTCGGCGCTGATCCCGGCGATCATCACCGTGGTGGCGATCGCCACGCTGGGGTTTGTCTTCCACCGCGTCAGCGGCATTTATCTGTATGACGCCGTCTATCAGGTAGTGCAGCGGCCGCTGGAGACGGTGGTGCAGAGCCTGCCGGGGATCCTGATCCTGATGTTTGTCGCCCAGCTGTTTTGGGTGATCGGCATCCATGGCAATCAGATGGTAAAACCGATCCGCGAGCCGCTGTTGCTGGGCGCCATCATGGTCAATATGACCGCCTTCGAGCAGGGGAAAGAGATCCCGAATATCATCACCATGCCGTTTTGGGACGTTTATATGAGCATCGGCGGTTCCGGCATTACGCTGGGCCTGCTGTTTGCGGTGATGATCGCTACCCGGCGCAAAGAGATGCGTGAAATCAGCAAGCTGTCGCTGGGGCCGAGCTTTTTCAATATCAATGAACCGGTGATCTTCGGCATGCCGATCATGCTGAATCCGATCCTGGCGATCCCCTTCATTATCACGCCGTTGATCACCGGCACTATCGGCTACTTCGCTACCAGCATCGGTTTTGCCGGCAAGGCGGTGGTGATGGTGCCGTGGACCACGCCGCCGATCATCAACGCCTGGCTGTCTACTGCCGGTTCGATGGGCGCGGTGGTAACCCAGCTGATCTGCATCGTGGTCGCCACGATTATCTATCTGCCGTTTGTCAAAGTCGCCGCCCGCCGCGCGGAACAGGCGGAGCAACCCGTTATTCAGAACGCATGAGGTGAGCAATGAGTCAGGTTTCAATGGAGATTCCCCAGGATTTTATTCTCGGCGCGGCGGCTTCCGCCTGGCAGACCGAGGGCTGGAGCGGCAAAAAACAGGGGCAGGATTCCTATCTCGATCTGTGGTACCAGCATGACCGTCACGTCTGGCATAACGGCTACGGCCCGGCGGTGGCGACGGACTTTATCAACCGCTACCGCGAAGACGTGGCGCTGATGAAGCAGAGCGGCGTCGGCCACTATCGCACCTCCATCAACTGGTCGCGCTTTCTGACCGACTATGAGCAGGGCGTGGTGGATGAAGAGTATGCGAGCTATATCGACGCGCTGCTCGATGAGATGAAGCAGCAGGGCATCGAGCCGATGCTGTGTCTGGAGCACTATGAGCTGCCGGGCTACCTGCTGGAAAAATATGACGGCTGGCGCTCCAAACGGGTGGTGGAGCTGTTCGTGCTGTACGCCCGGCGGGTGTTTGAGCGCTTCGGCGGCAAAGTCACACGCTGGTTTACCTTTAACGAACCGGTGGTGGTGCAGACGCGGGTCTATCTGGATGCGATCCGCTGGCCGTATGAGCAGAACACCAACACGTGGATGCAGTGGAACCACCATAAGAATCTGGCGACCGCCAAAGTGGTGCAATGCTTCCGCCAGATGGGCTGTGCCGGCAGCATCGGCGTGATCCTTAACCCGGAGGTCACCTACGCCCGCTCCGGCGCGCCGCATGACCAGCGCGCCGCCGAGCTGTACGATCTGTTCTACAACCGTGTGTTCCTCGACCCGGCGATTAAAGGCGAATATCCGGCGGAGCTGCTGACCCTGCTGCAGCAGCACGACGTCAGCGTTGACTGGACGGCGGAGGAGATGGCGACGATCCGCGATAACACCGTGGACGAGGTGGGCATCAATCTCTACTACCCGCACCGGGTCAAGGCGCCGAGTCGCGCATGGTGCAGCACCACGCCGTTTCATCCGGCGATGTATTACGAGCACTTTGAGTTGCCGGGGCGGCGGATGAACCGTTCGCGCGGCTGGGAGATCTATCCGCGCATCGTGTACGACATGGCGCTGCGCCTGCGCGATGAGTACGGCAACATTCCGTGGTTTATCTCGGAAAACGGCATGGGCATTGAGCAGGAAGAACGCTTCAAAAATGCCGAAGGGGAAATTCAGGACGATTACCGCATTGAATTTATCCGCGAGCATATTTACTGGGCGCTGAAGGCGCGCGAAGAGGGAGCCAACTGCCAGGGCTATATGCTGTGGGCCTTCACGGACAACGTGTCGCCGATGAACGCCTTTAAAAATCGTTATGGCCTGATAGAAATAGATTTGGACAACCAGCGCAACCGGCGGCAGAAAAAGTCGGCGCACTGGTTCCGCGCGCTGAGCGAGAGCCGCCGTCTGAGCTTCACCCTCGATGATGAAAACCGATAAGGAGTGACCGATGAAACGTATCGTACTGGCCTGCTCGGCGGGCATGTCCACCTCGCTGGTGGTGACCAAGATGGAAAAAGAGGCGCAGACGCGCGGGCTGGAGCTGAAGATTTACGCCATTCCCGAGCAGAACCTGCGTGATGAGCTGCAAAGTTACGGCGGCGATATTCTTGCGGTGCTGCTTGGCCCGCAGGTGCGCTTCAAGCTGACAGAAAATAAAAAGCTTACCGACGCGTATCAGATCCCGATTGCGGTGATCGATTCTGTGGCTTATGGCACGTTAAACGGCGCAAAAGTACTCGATCAGGCGCTGGGTTTGGTAGACTAATCTGATTGTGAACCTACACAGGCCAGATACCTCGCCGCCGGCGGGGTATGGCATGGACAGACGTTTTTCAGGGTGAAACGGTGGATAAAGTCGTGATTCCGCAGGAAAAAAAGCAGTATCAGGAAATTGGCCGAGACCTGCGGCAGAAAATTCAGCAGGGCCATTTCGCCATTGGCACGCGCCTGCCCCCGGAGCGCAATATTGCCGAAACCTACGGCGTCAGCCGTACTATCGTGCGTGAAGCGCTGTTAATGCTGGAGTTGGAAGGAACGGTGGATATCCGCCAGAGCTCCGGCGTTTATGTCATACGCATTCCCAATGAAAACGCGGAGGAAGAGGATCCTATCCTGCACGGCGAAGTCGGGCCGTTTGAAATGCTGCAGGCGCGTCAGCTGCTGGAAAGCAATATCGCCGCCTTTGCCGCCAAAATGGCCACCAAAACGGATATCGAAAATCTGCGCCGCACGCTGGAGCAGGAACAGCGCGCCATCGTCGCCAATGATGAAAGCGGCGACAACGACAAAATGTTCCATTTGCTGATTGCCGGCGCCACGCAGAACCAGATGCTGCTGGACACGGTAAAAAGCATCTGGCAGCGGCGGGAGGCCAGCCCGCTGTGGCAACAGCTGCACAGCCGCATCGCCACCAAAGGCTACCGGCTGAAATGGCTGGCGGACCACCAGAACATTTTGGCTGCGCTGCGCCGCCGCGACGTGATGGGGTCGTATCAGGCGATGTGGCAGCATATGGAAAACATCAAGGGCACGCTGATGGAGCTTTCCGACGTCGATGCGCCGGAATTTGACGGTTACCTGTTTGAGTCGGTGCCGATCTTCCAGGGCAAGCTGGTGTAATACGCGCTTAGCGCGTCTCTGACGCCTTGCCCTGGCTGGCGACGGAGTGGCGTCGCACCAGCGTCGGGCTGAACATATTGGTGATTTCCGGCAGTGGCTGGTTGTTGGCCAGCGCCAGCGCCAGTTCCGCCGCCTGCGTCGCCATGGCGACCACCGGGTAGTGGATGGTGGTCAGTCTGGGGCGCAGATAGCGTGAAATCAGCACGTCATCAAAGCCGATCAGCGACATCTGGCCCGGCACGTCGATGCTGTTATCGCTCAGCACCGACAGCGCTCCGGCGGCAACCGGGTCGTTATAACAGGTAACGGCGGTGAATTTTTTGCCGCGGCCGAGCAGTTCAGTCATTGCCTGCTCGCCGCCGATCTCATCCGGTTCGCCATAGGCGATCAGCTTCTCATCCACCGCAATGCCGTGTTCCTGTAGCGCGTCCAGATAGCCTTGCAGACGGTCGGCGGCGTCGGAAATCTGGTGGGTGGAGCAGATAATGGCGATGCGCTGATGGCCCTGCTGAATCAGATGACGCGTGGCCAGCCAGGCGCCGTAGCGATCGTCCAGCGCGACGCAGCGCTGCTCAAATCCCGGCAGCGTACGGTTGATCAACACCATGCCGGGGATCTGCCGCATCCAGCCGCTCAGCTCATCATCGGTCAGCTTTTTGGCATGCACCACCAGCGCAGCGCAGCGGTGACGCACCAGCTGTTCGATCGCCTGACGCTCTTTTTCCGCCTCATGGTAACCGTTGCCAATCAGCAGGAAATTATGCGTGGCATACGCCACCTGCTCGACGGCTTTCACCATGGTGCCGAAGAACGGGTCCGAGACGTCGGCCACCACCAGACCGAGGGTTTCGGTTGACTGCTGCGCCAGCGCGCGGGCATTGGCGTTCGGGTGATACTGCAGCTGTTCCATGGCGGCCAGCACCGCGTTACGCGAGGTTTCGCTGGCTTTGGGGGAATGGTTTATTACGCGAGACACCGTGGCTACGGAAACACCCGCCAGCCTGGCAACATCCTTTATCGTAGCCATATTTGCTTCAACTTATCCTAGGGTAATCGCTTACATTCCTCAGTCTTACGGAAAACCGCGCGGGCTGCAAGTTATTGCCCGCGTGTCTGTGGCGTCACCGGCAGATTTTGGTCGGCGAGCCGGCTTTTTTGCAGGTAAAAGTCAGTGCGTTAGCGAAAAGTATGGGTGAAGATGCCGCCTCGGGCGATTGCCGAGCCGGTAAAGCTGACTAAACGGTATGGTTATTCTGTCGCGATAAATAACGTTTTTATTGCTGCCAATAATATAAAAATATCGATATTAATAATTAATTCATTCTATTTGTTGATATATAAAAGTCGAAAACTCTCGGTCGTGTCATATTTATCATTATCTATTGCCCTTATACTGTATTTTAATTATTTGTTTATCAAGGAGAGAGTGATGAAAAAATCATTGGGGAAAGGAATATGTTTGCCATTATTTACCGCTGCGGCATCGATATTATTCGCCGCCACTTTTATGCCTGCCACTTCATTGGCCCAGAGTAAGTTTAACATGTCTGGTTTTTTACAGCAGAATCCTGACTTTAAGCCCGGCGCCGCCAACTGGTCAGCGCAAGAGTTGATGCCTGATATGTCCTCCTATGTTACAACCTACACAGACAATGGATTAATCTTGGTTAAACTCTCGCTGGAAAAGTATAGCAAGTTCGGTAATCATGCCGTTTTACATCAATGTGAAAGGATAGGGGATAAGTATATCCGCTGCGGTTTTTCTTATCAGCCGTATAGCGCCGGCTCTCGACCTGTTAGCTATAGAGTAACCTATATGCTGACTTCTCCTAGCTATTATCCGAATATATTAAGGTGTTCTGTCGATGGCTACTTTAATTACGGCTATCAGGAGTGCGTTACGAAAAATGACTGGCGCGGTTTATTAAATTGACGCCTCGCGGCGGGCTGTCCGGCCCGCCCTGTTGACCGCGTCAGGCCCGGCGCCGCGCTGAGGTGATTTGTTCTTGGGCGCAGCGCGGCGGCGGTGTTATTTTAGGGCCATCATTTGCTACCTGAGTACATCATGCCGATTAAACGTTATCCGCAACTTGCACACTGGGGGGCGTATACCGCCGTGGTGGAAGACGGGCGGCTGATTCGCTGCGAACCTTTCGCTAACGATCCGCACCCTTCGCCGATGCTGGACTCCATTGTTCCGATGACCTATTCGCCGACGCGCATCCGCAAGCCGGCGGTGCGGCGTTCATGGCTGCAAAAGCGTGAGGGCAGTGACCGCACGCTGCGCGGGCGCGAGGATTTCGTCGAGGTCGACTGGGACGTAGCGCTCGATCTGGTGGCGGAAGAGAACCGCCGGGTGCGCGATCGCTACGGCGCGTCGGGCCTGTTTTGCGGCTCCTACGGCTGGTCCTCCGCCGGGCGGCTGCATCACGCCAGCTCGCAGCTGCGTCGCTTTTATTTCGCCGGCGGCGGCGGCGTTGACCAGATGGGCAACTACAGCTGGGGGGCGGCGCAGTTCTTCCTGCCGTATGTGATCGGCAACTTTGCGCCGCTGACCGGGCAGGCGACCAGCTGGCCGAACGTGGTGGAGCACTGCGAACTCTTCCTGGCGTTCGGCGGTCTGGCGCTGAAAAATTCCCAGGCCTCCTTCGGCGGCGCGGCGGAACACTCGCTGAAGTCATGGCTGGAGAAGCTGGCGGCCAAGGGTACGCCGATCGTCAGTATCAGCCCGACGCGCGACGACACTCCGGCCTTTATCAATGCCGAATGGATCCCGATCCGCCCTAATACCGACGTGGCGCTGATGCTGGCGTTAGGCTATGAGATTCAGCGTAACGGCGCATTGGACAACGATTTTCTGTCCAGCCACTGCGTGGGTTACCCTCAGCTGGCGGATTATCTGTGCGGCGTGAGCGACGGCGTGGCCAAAACGCCGCAGTGGGCCAGCGCGATCACCGGCATTCCGGCCGCGCGGATTGTGCGTCTGGCGCAGCAGCTCAGCGGTGCCCGCAGCTTCCTCACCTGCTCCTATTCGGTACAGCGCGCCCACCGTGGCGAGCAGCCTTACTGGATGATGATCGCCCTGTCGGCGATGCTGGGGCAAATTGGTCTGCCGGGCGGTGGCTTCTCCTTCGGCTATGGCGCGATGAACGGCATGGGCAACCCGCGGCTGAACACGCCGGCCCCCAGCCTGCCGGTCGGCGATAATCCGGCCGGGCTGGCGATTCCGGTGGCGCGTATTTGCGACATGCTGCTGCAGCCGGGCGAACCCTATTCGTTTTGCGGTGAAACCCGGGAGTACCCGGATATTCACCTGGTGCACTGGGCCGGCGGCAACCCGTTCCATCATCACCAGCAGCTGAACCGGCTGGTGGCCGGTTGGCAAAAACCGGATACGGTGATTGTGCAGGACATCTGGTGGACTGCCGCAGCGAAAATGGCGGATATCGTGCTGCCGGCGACCAGCGCGCTGGAGCGTAATGATATTGGCGGCTCGGCGCGCGATCCCTACGTGCTGGCGATGCATCAGGCGATCGCGCCGCAGCATCAGGCGCGCAATGATTTTGATATTTTCGCCGATCTGGCGGATCGTCTTGGCTATCGCCAGCAATTTACCGAGGATCGCAACGAGCGGCAGTGGATTGAGCATATTTATCAGCGCTGCGGACAGGCGCAGATCCAGGCCGGCGTAGCATGGCCGGAGTTTGACGAGTTCTGGCAACGGGGCCATGTGAAGCTGCCGGCGCCGAAGCAGGACACGGTGTTTCTGGACGCATTCCGTGCCGATCCGCAGGCGCATGCGCTGCGAACGCCCAGCGGCAAAATCGAGTTGTTCAGTGAAAAAATCGCCGGCTATCGCTATGACGATTTCGCGCCGCATCCGCAGTGGCAGCCGCCGGTCGAGTGGCTGGGGGCTGAGTTGGCGAAGCAGTGGCCGCTGCATTTGATCACCGTTCAGCCGGCTGACCGTCTGCACAGCCAGCTGGATCCGTCGCCGCAGGCGCAGGCCAATAAAACGGCCGGACGCGAAACGCTGCTGATGCACCCGCATGATGCGGCGCCGCGCGCGCTTGCCGACGGCGCGCTGGTGAAGGTGGTCAATGGTCGCGGCGGCTGTCTGGCCGGGGTGCGGATCACGGACGGCGTGACGCCCGGCGTGGTGGTGATGGCGACCGGCGCTTGGTTCGATCCGGGCTTCGGCGCAGAGCGCCACGAACTGGAACAGGCCGGCAACCCTAATGTGCTGACGCTGGATATCGGTACCTCGCCGCTGACGCAGGGGCCTAACGCCATGAGCTGCCTGGTGGAGGTCTGCGCGCCATAGGCCGCACCGGGGAACGCTGAGATTTTATTGCGCTATTAATGAGGATAACCAGAAATTTACAGCTGGTTTCATTTCAAGCATAACTCTTGCGATTCCTCGGTAGTTTCTTAATCGGCACCTCTCTAAAGTAGGTAGTCCCAGAGGTATTGATTGGTGAGAAATCAACATACTCTGTATGTTGAAGCCATTTTCAATTGCACCAACCTACGCAGATGCGTAGGTTTTTTTTTGCCGGTCGTATAGTATCCTTTCCCTTACAACGTGTTATGCCGCCCAATGACTGGGGGATAACGTGCTAACGCTTATCTGGCCGTCGCTGCCAGAATGCTACAGGGAGAGTCGTATGTTCATGTCTGTTATGCGCACGCTGTTTCGCCTGCTATTTCGCGTGCGTGTTGAAGGGGATGCCCGGCATCTTAATCAGCAGAAGCTGCTGATTACCCCCAACCATGTCTCATTTTTGGATGGCGTGCTGTTGGCGCTGTTTTTACCGATCAAGCCGGTGTTTGCCGTTTATTCCAGCGTGTCTGACAGCTGGTTTATGCGCTGGCTGAAGCCCTACATCGATTTCGTTTTCCTCGATCCTACCAAGCCGATGGCGGTTAAACATCTGGTGCGTGAAGTGCAGAAGGGGCGGCCGATTGTGGTCTTCCCCGAAGGACGCATAACCGTTACCGGTTCTCTGATGAAAGTCTATGACGGCGCGGCGTTTATTGCCGCCAAGTCCGGCGCGACGGTGGTGCCGATCCGCATTGACGGGCCGGAGTTCAGCCTGTTCGGCCGTATGAAAGGCGTGTTTAAACTGCGCGCGTTCCCGCAGATTACCCTCCACATTCTGCCGCCGACGCTGCTGCCGATGCCGGAAGCGCCGCGCGCCCGCGACCGCCGCGTGCTGGCGGGCGACCATCTGTATCAGATAATGCTGCAGGCGCGCATGGCGACCCGACAGCCGCAGACGCTGTTTGGCGCGCTGCTGGCGGCGCAAAAGCGCTACGGCGCCGGTAAGCCCTGCATTGAAGATATTGCCTTTAAGGAAGACAGCTACCGCACGTTGATTAAAAAATCTCTGGGCGTCAGCCGTATCCTGCAGCGGTTTACCGCCGAAGGCGAGCATGTCGGCATGCTGTTGCCGAACGCCACCATTACCGCCGCGGCGATATTTGGCGCTTCGCTGCGCCGGCGCATCCCGGCGATGCTGAACTACACGGCCGGTTCCAACGGCCTGAAAAGCGCGATGACCGCGGCAACCATTAAAACCATCGTCACCTCGCGTCAGTTTTTGGAAAAGGGCAAGCTGACCCATTTGCCGGAACAGGTGCCGGAAGCCAACTGGGTTTATCTGGAAGATCTGAAAGATACCGTCACGCTGGCGGATAAGCTGTGGATCCTGCGCCATCTGCTGCAGCCGCAGCGCGCCATGCTGCCGCAGCAGGCCGATGACGCCGCGCTGGTGCTGTTTACCTCCGGTTCGGAAGGCCATCCGAAAGGCGTGGTGCACTCGCACGCCAGCCTGCTGGCCAACGTGGAGCAGATCCGCACCATTGCCGACTTTACGCCGCGCGACCGCTTTATGTCCTCATTGCCGCTGTTCCATTCATTCGGCCTGACGGTCGGGCTGTTGACGCCGCTGATGACCGGCAGCCGGGTATTCCTGTATCCCAGCCCGCTGCACTATCGTGTGGTGCCGGAGCTGGTGTACGACCTGAACTGTACCGTGCTGTTCGGCACCGCGACCTTCCTGAACAACTACGCCCGCTTTGCCCATCCGTATGACTTTGCCCGCGTGCGTTACGTGGTGGCCGGCGCGGAAAAACTGGCGGAGAGCACCAAACAGATTTATCAGGACAAATACGGCATCCGCATTCTGGAAGGCTACGGCGTGACCGAATGTGCGCCGGTGGTGTCGATCAACGTGCCGCTGGCGACCAAGGTGGGCACCGTCGGGCGCATTATGCCGCAGATGGAGGCGCGCCTGATGCCGGTGCCCGGCATTGAGGAAGGGGGACGCCTGCAGTTGCGCGGGCCGAACATCATGAAGGGCTACCTGCGCGTTGAACGTCCGGGCGAGCTGGAGCCGCCTGCCGCTGAAGATGAAAACGGCAATCTGCAGCCGGGCTGGTACGATACCGGCGATATTGTCACGCTGGACGAGCAGGGATACTGCACCATTCGCGGCCGGGTGAAGCGTTTTGCCAAACTGGCCGGTGAGATGATTTCGTTGGAGATCGTCGAGCAGCTGGCGCTGCGTGCGGCGCCGGACGGCCATCACGCCGCGACGGTGAAAAGCGACAGCAGCAAAGGCGAAGCCCTGGTGCTATACACCACCGACAGCGAACTGACCCGCGATGCCTTGCTGCGCGCTGCGCGTGAGCAGGGTACGCCGGAGCTGGCGGTGCCGCGTGATATTCGCTGGCTCAAGACGCTGCCGGTGCTGGGCAGCGGCAAGCCGGATTACGTCACCCTGCGTAACATGGCCGAACAGCCGGAGAATGCATCATGAGCCAAACGTTGAGCGACAACGCGCCGTTGCTGTCGCGCGGCATGATCGCGGTGATTTGCGCGCAATTTTTATCGGCATTTGGCGACAATGCGCTGCTGTTTGCCACGCTGGCGCTGATTAAACAGCAGCTCTACCCCGACTGGAGCCAGCCAATTCTGCAGATGGCGTTTGTGGCGACCTATATCATTCTGGCACCGTTTGTCGGCCAGTTCGCCGACAGCTTTTCCAAAGGGCGGGTGATGATGGTGGCTAACGCGCTGAAATTGGCGGGTGCGCTGGCAATCTGTCTGGGGCTTAACCCGTTCCTGGGTTACAGCCTGGTAGGCATCGGCGCGGCGGCATATTCGCCGGCCAAATACGGCATCCTGGGTGAAATCACCAGCGGTGAAAAACTGGTTAAAGCCAACGGATTGATGGAGGCCTCAACCATCGCTGCGATCCTGATAGGTTCGGTGGCCGGCGGGCTGTTGGCGGACTGGCATATCCTGATCGCGCTGGCGGTGTGTGCGCTGGTGTACGCAGCGGCGGTAGTGGCGAATCTGTATATTCCGCGGCTGGCGGCGGCGCGGCCTGCACAGTCATGGCACCCGCGTGCCATGACGCGCAGCTTTTTTGCCGCCTGTGTCACTCTGTGGCGCGACGGCCAAACGCGTTTCTCACTGATTGGCACCAGCCTGTTCTGGGGAGCCGGGGTGACGCTGCGCTTCCTGCTGGTGTTATGGGTGCCGGTGGCACTGGGAATCGTCGATAACGCCACGCCGACGCTGCTCAATGCGATGGTGGCGGTGGGCATCGTGGTCGGAGCCGGTGTGGCTGCGCGTTTTGTCACGCTGGAAACGGTCAAGCGTTGCATGCCCGCCGGTATTTTAATCGGCGTCGCGGTGGCGTTCTTTGCGCTGCAGACCACCATGTTTAACGCTTATGCACTGCTGCTGGTTATCGGCATGCTGGGCGGTTTCTTTGTGGTGCCGCTGAATGCGCTGTTGCAGGAGCGCGGTAAACATTCCGTCGGCGCCGGCAATGCGATTGCCGTGCAAAACCTCGGAGAAAATACCGCGATGCTGCTGATGTTGGGCCTGTATTCGCTGGTGGTAAAAATCGGCGTGCCGGTGGTTGGCGTCGGCATTGGGTTCGGCGTGGTATTTGCGCTGGCGATTAGCGTGTTGTGGTTCTCCCAGCGTCGGAGTTAATAAAAAAATAGGGCGCAGTATAACGCTGCGCCCTGAAGCAATAACCTGTTAACCATAATATTAATAGAGGGGTTATGAATCGGCGTTATATTTTACGTCAGACCCAGTGAAGTGACGGCGTAAATTCAGTCAGCAACCTACTGCACCAACCTAACGTTGTTAAACCTGACAAATGACACGATTCGTGTTTGATTATACGATCGCCTAACCCCTTGTCCAGTAAGGCGGATCAAATAAAAGAGCATTCTGGATATTAAAAGAGGTTATTTCCTGAGGAATATAAACTCCAGGTATTTATTATTTAAATTAGCGGCTGGGATATATTTTATCAGCGCCAGTGATAAAGAATGGGACGGTATTTCCGTCCCGCTCTGGCGTAATGCTTTACGGCGCCGGGATGGTAAAGCGGCTGTGAATTTCTTCCAACTGTTGCAGTACTTCCTCATCCAGCGTCAGGTTGAAGCTGTCGATATTGGTCTTCAGCTGTTCAAGCGTTGTCGCGCCTAATAGCGTACTGGCAACAAACGGCTGCTGTCTGACAAAGGCCAGCGCCATTTGCGACGGATCCAGACGGTGCTTTTTCGCCAGCGCGACGTATTCGGCGATTGCCCGTTGCGCCTGCGGCGAGGAATAGCGGGTAAAGCGGCTGAACAGCGTATTGCGCGCGCCCGCCGGTTGGGCGCCGTTCAGGTATTTACCGCTCAGCGTGCCGAAGGCCAGACTGGAGTAAGCCAGCAGTTCCACGCCTTCAAACTGGCTGATTTCCGCCAGACCGATCTCAAAACTGCGGTTAAGCAGGCTGTACGGGTTCTGAATGGAGACCATGCGCGGCAGTTCATGCTTTTCCGCCAGGTGCAGGTAGCGCATGACGCCGTACGGCGTTTCATTGGAGACGCCGATATAACGTATCTTGCCGGCGCGTACCTGCTCATTCAGCGCTTCCAGCGTTTCCAGCAGCGTAACCGTCGCCATTTCATCGCTGTATTGATAGTTCAGCTTGCCGAAGTAGTTGGCGCTGCGCTGCGGCCAGTGCAACTGATACAAATCGAGGTAGTCGGTATTGAGGCGCTTCAGGCTGTCGTCCAGCGCGGCGCGGATATTTTTGCGGTCCAGCGCCTGCTGCGGACGGATGGCGCTGTCGTTATTGCGCGTCGGGCCGGCGACTTTACTGGCCAGCACGATTTTCTCGCGGTTGCCGCGCGCCTTGATCCAACTGCCGATATAGCGCTCGGTCAACCCCTGGGTTTCCGGACGCGGCGGTACCGGATACATCTCGGCGGTGTCTATCAGATTGATACCAGCAGCCAGTGCGTAATCCAGCTGTGCGTGCGCATCGGCCTCACTGTTTTGTTCGCCAAAGGTCATTGTGCCCAGTCCCAGCACGCTCACTTCTAAAGAACTGTGGGGAATTCGGTGGTATTGCATTAACGGCCTTCCTTAACTTATGTCGCGCGACGGGCGGCGCCCGGTGTTACTGCCGCCGGCTCAGGTTGACGCCGGTAAGGCTATTGATACCTTGTCCGACTATAACCAAGCCGTGTGGATGGTGAAAGGGGATTTACGCGACGGGAGAAGAGCAGGCTACCGCGGGGGGCGATAGCCATAGCGGAACGCAATCAGCGCTCGATAACCTGAGAAACCTGGTCGCCGTTGATCTGGCGATAGTTGCCTTTTTCATCTTGGTAGCTGATAAGGCCGGTGTCTTTATCGATCTCGGGCTTGCCCTGGGTCAGAATCATATTGCCGTCTTTGGTCGCCATCACGTAGTCGCTGGAGCAACCGGTTAAGCCAACCATCATTGCCAGTGCGGCGGCGGCCATTACCCACTTTTTCATACTGCGGATCCTCAATAGGAAAGAATATTTATAAGATTAGCAAATTAACGCCGGGAACTTGTCTCAGATAACTCTTATCTCCCAGAGGATAAAGAAGAAAGGCGCTAACGGCGCGCCTTTTATTGCTTATTCTGCGTTCGTCGATTTTTTGCCGCGCATCAGGTTGAGCGCTTCGACCGTCATGGAGAAGAACATGGCGAAATAGATATAGCCTTTTGGCACGTGCACCTGGAAGCTTTCCAGCATCAGGGTGAAACCGACCAGGATCAGAAACGCCAGCGCCAGCATCTTCACCGACGGGTGGCGGTCGACGAACTCGCCGATTGGCCGGGCGGCGAACATCATCACGCCGACGGCGATCACCACGGCGGCCATCATGATAAACAGATGATCGGACAAACCAACGGCGGTAATCACCGAATCCAGACTGAAGATAATATCCAGCAGCATAATCTGCACGATGGCGCCGAAGAAGCTGTGCACCTTGGTGTGGTGCTCCTCTTCCGTGCCCTCAATGGTTTCATGGATCTCTTTGCTGGCTTTCCAGATCAGGAACAGGCCGCCGAGCAGCAGAATTAAATCTCTGGCGGAGATATCATGCTCCATCACGCTGAACAGCGGATGGGTGAGGCGGATCACCCAGGCGATGGACGCCAACAGGGCCAGACGCATCAGCATCGCGGCCGCCAGCCCCATTCTGCGCGCCTTGTTTTGCTGCGCCTTTGGCAGCTTCGCCACCACCAGGGACAGGAAGATGATGTTATCGATACCCAAAACGATCTCAAGTATGGTCAGCGTGCCTAACGCCAACCAGGCATTGGGATCCATAATCCATTCAAACATTGCCCAGTACACCTTAAAAAATTCAAAGGGAAAATTATACGCATTTATTGGTGCGGCGGCACCGTTGATTAAACGCAAATTAAACGACAGCGATTTAGATTAAGAAATGTCTTGCCAATAGCGCCGCGGTGAAACTCTTTTTCAGATAGAAACCGCGCGGCAGCGTCATGATCGGCTGCCCCTGCTCGCCGATGGCTTCGGTCAGCGCTTTACTGTTGGCGGCCTTGGGGCGCAACTGCAGGACTTCACCATGGCGTGCGGTGATGCGCTCGACATGGCCGAGTACGATCAGATCCATCAGCTCTTCCCAGTCGCGACGCAGCATCTCATCCTCTTCTTCGTTAGGGCTCCACAACAGCGGCGAACCGATGCGCCGCTGCGCCAGCGGAATTTGCCGTTCGCCTTCCACCGGGATCCACAGGACGCGCGCCAGTTTATGGCGCACATGGCTGCTCTGCCAGGTGACGCCGCTGTTGCCGGTCAGCGGGGCAACGCAGACAAAGGTGGTTTCCAGCGGCTTGCCGGCGGCGTCGATCGGAATAGTTTTCAACTCAATACCCAGTTCGGGGAAATCCTGTTCTGGCTTACTGCCGGCCATGGCGCCGAGATACAGCTCCAGCAGCATGCCGACCCAGCCCTTATCGCGTTTCAGATTTGCCGGGATGGCGATCTGCGCCCGGGCGGCCAATTCGCCAAGACTAAACCCCGCCAGACGCTGGGCGCGTTCCAGGAGCTGTTGTTCGTTTTCCGGCGGAGGCGGCAGAGGGGATAAAAACGCCATAAATTAAAGCCTGTTTCTGGTGGTTAAAAAATGCACGGCATTTGCACACAACCCTCAAGGTAAAAGGTGGGTTGGGGAAAACAATAATAGTAGCATGATTTTACATGGTTTTTTTTGCCGCTGGCCGAGTGGGAAACATTTGTTTTGCCGCTTGTGCACCTGAAGCCACCGACAATGAACAGGATCTTACACCTATTTATCCACAGATTTATGGGATAACCCAAATTTTTCCTGATTACTGGTTCGATCTACAGCCTTGACGACGGGCGTTTTTTACGAATTCGTCCGATTTGTGCCTAACTATGACGAATAATCTGTGGATAAAAACGGCGTTGGTGGATCTTTCGCCAGGGTGAGATCCTGACCGTGCACAGATCACATTTTGCCTCTGTACATAACTGACGAAAACGATTTACATTGTTGTTATTAAAGTTAAAAAATAAAATAACCTGCCGGCGGGTTTTAGCATGTCGCTGAGTTTTACCGGCTTATTCCTGGAGTTCTTCACATACCTATCCACAGAAAAAGTGAATAAAACCGGCCGAAAACCCCGCCCTATGTTTATAACTTTGCCAATATCTGTGAGTTATCCCAATGTTATCCGGCGCGCAGAGCCGTAAAGCAGTGGTTTACCGCCTGTAGCTTGTGTGAAACAATCAGAGCATCTTTACGAATTTAGCTTATCGAGGTAGTCCGGTGATCGACGATGATGGCTACCGCCCGAATGTTGGTATCGTAATCTGTAATCGTCAGGGGCAGGTCCTGTGGGCCCGCCGTTACGGTCAGCACTCCTGGCAGTTTCCCCAAGGTGGGATTAACCCTGGCGAAACCGCGGAACAGGCGATGTACCGTGAGCTGTTCGAAGAAGTGGGGTTGAGTAAAAAGGATGTGCGCATCCTGGCCTCGACCCGCAACTGGTTGCGCTATAAATTGCCAAAACGTTTGGTGCGTTGGGACACAAAGCCGGTTTGTATCGGCCAAAAACAGAAGTGGTTTCTGTTGCAGTTAATGTGCAGTGATGCGGATATCAATATGCAGCGCAGCAGTACGCCGGAATTTGACGGCTGGCGTTGGGTGAGCTTCTGGTATCCGGTTCGCCAGGTGGTATCGTTCAAACGGGACGTGTACCGCCGGGTGATGAAAGAATTCGCCGCAACCGTGATGCCGCTGCAGCAGCCGTCAGCGCCGCGGCAGGCGCCCGCTTATCGCCGAAAAAGAGGTTAACTCAAGCAGACTATGCTCACGCGCTTGCGAGAAATTGTTGAGAAGGTGGCCGCGGCGGCCAGTTTGACAGACGCGCTGGATATTTTGGTCAATGAAACCTGTCTGGCGATGGACACCGAAGTTTGCTCTATCTATCTGGCGGATAACGATCGCCAGTGCTATTACCTGATGGCGACGCGCGGGCTGAAAAAACCGCGTGGGCGCACCATTGCCCTGGCGTTCGATGAAGGGGTGGTAGGGCTGGTGGGCAGCCGGGCGGAGCTGATTAACCTGGCGGATGCGCAGAGCCACCCCAGCTTCAAATACATTCCACAGGTTAAGGAAGAGCACTTCCGTTCCTTCCTCGGCGTGCCGATTATCCATCGTCGCCAGCTGTTCGGCGTGCTGGTGGTGCAGCAGCGCGACCTGCGGCAGTTCAACGAAAGCGAAGAATCTTTCATGGTCACCCTGGCCACGCAGATGGCCGGGATCCTCTCGCAGTCTCAACTTAATGCGCTGTTTGGCCGCTATCGGCAGACGCGGGTGCGCGCGCTGGCGGCCTCGCCGGGCGTGGCGGTGGCTGAAGGTTGGCAAGACAGCAGCCAGCCTTCGCTCGATCAGGTGTTTAAAGCCTCTACGCTGGATACCGTCAGCGAACGCGAGCGCCTGACGCTGGCGTTGGAAGAGGCCGGCGCGGAGTTTCGCCGCTTCAGCAAACGTTTTGCTGCCAGCGCGCAAAAAGAGAGCGCGGCTATCTTCGACCTTTACTCCCACCTGTTAAACGACGCGCGTCTGAAACGCGAACTGTTTTCTGAAATTGACGCCGGCTCGGTGGCGGAGTGGGCGGTCAAACAGGTGATTGAGGTATTCGCCGCCCAGTTTGCCGCGTTGCAGGACACCTACATGCGTGAGCGCGCCAGCGACTTGCGTGCGCTCGGCCAGCGGTTGCTTTTCCATCTTGACGATACCACGCAGGGCGCGACCCAGTGGCCGCAGCGCTTTGTGCTGGTGGCCGACGAGCTGACGGCCACCCTGCTGGCGGAGGTGCCGCCGGACCGGCTGGCCGGGGTGGTGGTGCGCGACGGCGCCGCCAACTCCCACGCCGCGATTCTGGTGCGCGCCATGGGCGTGCCGACGGTGATGGGGGCGGATATCCAGCCTTCGTTGCTGAACCGCCGGATGCTGATTGTCGACGGCTATCGCGGCGAGCTGCTGGTTGATCCTGAGCCGGTGCTGCTGCAAGAGTATCAGCGGCTGATTGATGAGGAACTGGCGTTAAGCAAACTGGCGGAAGACGACGTCGAGCAGCCGGCGCAGATGAAAAGCGGCGAACGTATCCAGGTGCTGCTTAATGCCGGTTTAAGCCCGGAGCACGAGCAACTGCTGGGCGGGCGGGTCGACGGCGTCGGCCTGTACCGCACGGAAATACCGTTTATGCTGCAGAGCGGCTTTCCGTCGGAAGAAGAGCAGGTGGCGCAGTATCAGGGCATGTTGCAGCTGTATCCGACCAAACCCGCGACGTTGCGCACTCTGGATATCGGCGCTGACAAGCAACTGCCCTATATGCCGATCAGCGAAGAGAATCCCTGTCTGGGCTGGCGCGGCATCCGCGTGACGCTCGATCAGCCGGAGATCTTCCTGATCCAGGTGCGGGCGATGCTGCGCGCCAATGCCGGCACCGGCAACCTGGGCATTCTGCTGCCGATGGTCACCAGTCTGGATGAGATCGATGAGGCCAAAAGCTTGATCGAGCGCGCCGGGCATGAGGTGGAAGAGATGCTGGGCTATGCGATCCCCAAGCCGCGCATCGGCGTGATGCTGGAAGTGCCGTCGATGATCTTCCTGATCCCGCAGTTGGCCGAGCGGATCGATTTTATCTCGGTCGGCACCAACGATTTAACCCAGTACCTGTTGGCGGTAGACCGCAACAATACCCGCGTGGCGTCGCTGTATGACAGCCTGCACCCTTCCATGCTGCGGGTGCTGCAGACGATCGTCGAGCAGGGTGAAGCTGCCGGCCTACAGGTCAGCCTGTGCGGTGAACTGGCCGGCGACCCGATTGGGGCGTTACTGTTGGTAGGCATGGGCTATCGCCATCTCAGCATGAACGGACGCAGCGTGGCGCGCATCAAATACCTGCTGCGGCATATCGATCTGACGGATGCGCAGCGTCTGGCGCAGCTGGTGCTGAGCGCTTCGCTGACCAATGAGGTGCGTCACCTGGCCGTGACCTTTATGGAACAGCATAATATGGGCGGCCTGGTGCGCGGCGGGCGCTGAGTCGCATTCAGACTGATTTTTTTACAGAACTTTTCCCTGCGGCCGTCCCCGGGCGTCGTTAAGCTTATGTTATGATGCGGGCCTTCCGCGGCGCGCTATGCCGGCGCCAGGCAGCGGAAAAGACCCATCTAGCGATGTAGACCCAAGATTATTCAGGTTGCCGCCGGTCGGCAACGGACTGCGACCCCGTTGGGGAAGAATAACAGACGAGTTGTGGTGATAGATGAGCAATAGCTATCTGAGATTTCCTGAGTTTGATCCGGTGCTTTTTTCCGTCGGCCCGGTCTCCCTGCACTGGTACGGCCTGATGTACCTGGTTGGCTTTGTCTTTGCCATGTGGCTGGCGATTCGCCGGGCCAACAAGCCGGGCAGCGGCTGGACGAAAGACGAGGTGGAAAACCTGCTGTATGCCGGTTTCCTTGGCGTATTTGTCGGCGGCCGTGTGGGGTATGTCCTGTTCTATAACCTGCCGTTGTTCCTTGAGAACCCGCTTTATCTGTTCAAAGTCTGGGATGGCGGCATGTCGTTCCACGGCGGCCTGATGGGTGTGATTCTGGTGATGTTCTGGTTTGCGCGCCGCACGAAGCGCACTTTCTTCCAGGTGTCTGATTTTATCGCCCCGCTGATTCCTTTCGGCCTTGGTGCCGGCCGGCTCGGTAACTTTATCAACGGCGAACTGTGGGGACGCGTGACGACCGACGCGCCGTGGGCGATGCTGTTCCCTGGCTCGCGCAGTGAGGATATTGCCATTGCCGCCGCCGACCCCGGCAAGTGGCTGCCGCTGCTGAACCAGTACGGCGTGCTGCCGCGCCACCCGTCGCAGCTGTATGAACTGCTGCTGGAAGGCGTGGTGTTGTTTATCATTCTCAACCTGTTTATTCGCAAATCGCGGCCGATGGGCGCGGTTTCCGGCCTGTTCCTCATCGGCTACGGTGCCTTCCGTATTATTGTGGAGTCATTCCGCCAGCCGGACGCGCAGCTGGGGCTGTTTGACGGCATTATCAGCATGGGGCAGATTCTGTCGATCCCGATGGTGTTGGCCGGTATTATTATGATGATCTGGGCGTACCGCCGTCGCCCGCAGCAACAAACTTCGTGAGGAAACATGAAACAGTATCTGGATTTAATGAAAAAAGTGCTCGATGAGGGCACCCCAAAAGCAGACCGCACCGGCACCGGCACGTTGTCGATTTTCGGTCACCAGATGCGTTTCAATTTGCAGGAAGGCTTCCCGTTGGTGACCACCAAAAAGTGTCACCTGCGCTCCATCATTCATGAGCTGCTGTGGTTCCTGAAAGGGGACACCAACATTGCCTACCTGCGTGAAAACAAGGTCACCATCTGGGATGAGTGGGCCGATGAGAATGGCGACCTGGGGCCGGTTTACGGCCAGCAGTGGCGCGCCTGGGGCGCAGCCGACGGTCGTCAGATCGATCAGCTGAGCAAGGTACTGCAGCAGTTGAAACAGGATCCGGACTCACGCCGTATCATCGTCTCCGCCTGGAACGTCGGCGAACTGGATCAGATGGCGCTGGCGCCTTGCCATGCGTTTTTCCAGTTTTACGTGGCGGACGGCAAACTGTCTTGCCAGTTGTATCAGCGCTCTTGCGATGTCTTCCTCGGCCTGCCGTTCAATATCGCCAGCTATGCGCTGCTGGTGCATATGATGGCGCAGCAGTGCGATCTGGAAGTGGGCGATTTCGTCTGGACCGGCGGTGATACGCACCTGTACAGCAATCATATGGAGCAGACCCGGCTGCAGCTGACCCGCGAGCCGCGTCCGCTGCCGAAGCTGGTGATCAAGCGTAAACCTGACTCGCTGTTCGATTACCGCTTTGAAGATTTCGAGATTGAAGGTTACGACCCACATCCGGCGATTAAAGCGCCAGTGGCGATCTGATTTCAGACGATGCTTCTTTACAGGGCGCAACTCCGGTTGCGCCCTTTTTCTTTGTTACCTGCCGGCGGTGATGCCGCTGAACGTTGCGCGTAACGCCGCATTTTTTCTGCTTTGTCTGCCATTTGCACCTTTTGTTTGCGCACTGTTTTCCAGGCGTTGACCGAGGCGCTGTTATCGTTTGCCCCGGTGATTACACTCAGCGTCATGAACGATAACTCTCACAACAACGTTTGCCGGCAGCGGGGAATCACGCTGATGGAGCTGCTGTTGGCAGTTTTGATTAGTGCGATGCTGAGCGGTTGGGGCGTGAGTCACTGGCGGCATCACCAGCAGGCGCTGCGGCTGGAGCAGGCCACCCAACAGCTACTGGTGTTTTTACAGCGCCTGCAGGCCGACGCCAACTGGCGCAACCGCACGGCATTGCTGTGGTTTAAACCGCATGGGCGCTGGTGCCTGGGCAGCGGGGCTGAACCGGCTGACTGTCAGCAGCCGGCAAGGTGGCTGTTCACGCCGCCGAGCGATGATATACAACTGCTCGACTTCACCCGTAAAGAGCTGGGTTTTTACGGGGTGCGTAACAGCGCGCAGGGCGGACATATCCGCCTGGGCAACCGCGCCGGCCAACTGCAGGTGGTGCTTTCCGCCCAAGGGCGCTTGCGCATTTGCAGCATGGGGGCCGCGCTGCGCGGGATCCGCGCATGTTAACGTCAGCGCGCGGGTTCACCCTGCCTGAGGTGCTGCTGGCCATGGCGGCGGGAAGCCTGATTATTTTGGCGGCGGCGAAGGCCTATCCTGCGCTGCGCCAGCAAAGCGCGGCGTTTCTCGGCGCTTATCAGCTGGAGCTAAGGCTGCGGCAGGCGGCGTTTGGTATTGAAAAAGATCTGCGCCGCGCGGGATTTTGCGCCGGGACGTGCATCGGGCGGGCGATGAGTATCGCGCGGCATGCCGGGGAGGCGCCCGACAGCTGCGTCATCGTCGCCTATGATTTGAACCGCAACGGCCGCTGGGAAGCGACGGGCGACGAGGCGGAGAAATTCGGCTACCGCTTACGTGAAGGGCGGCTTGAGCGCCAGCGCGGCGTTAGTCAGTGTAACGGCGGCGGCTGGGAAAACCTGTTTGAGCGTGCCGAAGTACACATTGAGACGTTTAACGTTCGTCTGCTGCCGGGGAAAGACGGGCGGCGCCTGCTCCGGCTGACGCTGGGCGGTCGTTCGGCGGATTCGGGGGCGATGACGCGCTCAATGCGGTGGGATATCAACGTGGAGGCGCCGTCAGCATGAACGGACGGGATTCTCAGCGCGGCAGCGTGCTGGCAGCGGTGATGTTGGTGCTGGTGATGGGGTTGCTGCTGCTGGGCGCCCAGCAAAAACAGCTGGATAGTGCGCTGCTGCTGGCGGTTGAGCAGCGGCGCTACCTGCAGGCGTATAATCGGGCGTCGTCTGCGTTGAACTGGGGACTGACGCAATCCTGGCCGCCGTCGTTGCTGAATGCAGGAGCGTGGCGCTGTCAGCGGCAACCTGCGTCGGGGCTACAGGCCTGCGTCAAGCGCGCCTCCCGGGCGGACATGATACTGCTGCGCGGGCTGGGTGAGATACCCGCAGCGGAACCGCTCTGGCTGTATCAGTTGGCCATGCCGGATGCGCACGGACGGCTGCGGGCAGAACCGGGCGGCTGGCTGGATTTTTGCCCGGAAAAGGATGCAGCGGCCTGTGAGGATTAATGGCAATAGCGGGGTGGGCCGGCATCAGCGCGGCTTCAGCCTGGCGGAAGTATTAATTGCGACACTGTTATTCTCGGTGTCGCTGCTCGGCCTGTTACAATACCATCAGGTATTATTACAGGGGCTGCAGCGGCAATGGCAGTACCGGCAGGCCTGGTCGCTGGCCCATCAGCAGTTGGAGCGTCTGGCCGCCGGCAGCGATGCTGATGATGTCCTGGCGCCCGGCTGGCGGCGCGAGGTGTGGCAGAGCGCCGTCGACGGCGTCTGCCGGCAGATCACGGTCAGAGTAGATACGCCGCAGCGTCAGCATGCTCAGCTTGGGCGCTGGTATTGCGGCGATGACTAACCCGGCGCGTATGTATATGGTTTTCAAGGAGCCTCATGTTTACGGTTTATCATTCCAATCAGCTGGACGTGCTGAAAACGCTAACCAGCGTATTGATCGCCAGAGAACCGTTGGCCGACCCTTTCCAGCAGGAGGTTGTGCTGGTGCAAAGCCCGGGAATGGCGCAGTGGCTGCAGATGCAACTGGCCGAGCAGTTCGGCATTGCCGCCAATATTGAGTTTCCGCTGCCGGCGACCTTTATCTGGGACATGTTTACCCGCGTGTTGCCGGGCATCCCGAAAGAGAGCGCCTTCAGTAAGGACGCTATGACCTGGAAACTGATGTGGCTGCTGCCCGATATGCTGACACAGCCCGAGTTTGCCCCGTTGCAGCACTATCTGACCGACGACGGCGATAAGCGCAAAATTCACCAGCTTGCCGGGCGCGTTGCCGATCTGTTTGACCAATATCTGGTGTACCGGCCGCAGTGGCTGGAAAGTTGGCAACGTGGCGAATTGATCGCCGATCTGCCTGAGGCGCAGCAGTGGCAGGCGCCGCTGTGGGCGCGGCTGGTGCAGTATACCCAGGAACTGGGGCAGCCGGAGTGGCACCGTGCCAACCTGTATCGCCGCTTTATCGCCACCCTTGAGCAGGCGGAACAGTGCCCGTCAGGGTTACCGGCGCGGGTGTTTATCTGCGGTATTTCGGCGCTGCCGCCGGTCTACCTTGAGGCGCTGCAGGCGCTGGGCAGGCATATTGATATTCATCTGATGTTCACCAACCCGTGCCGCTATTACTGGGGCGATATCCAGGACTACGCGTTTCTGGCGCGGCTGCAAAGCCGTAAGCGACGCCGCCGCCACCAGGCACAGGAACAGGGGTTATTCCGCGATCCCGAGCAGGCGGCGCAGCTGTTCGACGCTGAAGGCGAGCAGCTGCTGAGTAACCCGCTGCTGGCGTCATGGGGTAAGCTGGGGCGCGATCATCTGTATCTGCTGGCGCAGATGGAAACGCTGCAGGAGGTTGACGCTTTTGTCGATATCCCGGCGGACAACATGCTGCACGGCATCCAGCGCGACATGCTGGAGCTGGAGGATTGCGCGGTGATCGGCACCACGCCGGAAACTTTTGAACGCAGCGATGCCAAGCGACTGCTGGACCCCGACGATCGTTCACTCAGTCTGCACGCCTGCCATAGCCCGCAGCGCGAAGTTGAAGTGCTGCACGACCAACTGCTGGCGATGCTGGCGGAAGACCCGCAGCTTACCGCACGCGATATCATTGTGATGGTCGCCGATATTGACAGTTATACGCCATACATTCAGGCGGTGTTCGGCAATGCGCCGGCGGATCGCTACCTGCCGTTTGCCATTTCCGACCGTAAAGCGCGCCAGGCTCATCCGGCGTTGCAGGCGTTTATCTCATTGCTGGATTTGCCGCAGAGCCGCTTTACCTCTGAACAGGTGCTGCTGCTACTGGAGGTACCGGCGCTGGCCGCACGCTTTGCCATTCAGGAGGAGGGGCTGCGCCTGTTACGCCATTGGGTGGCTGAATCCGGCGTACGCTGGGGGCTGGATGATGACAACGTGCGCGAGCTGGCGCTGCCGACCACCGGCCAGCACACCTGGCGCTTCGGCATTACCCGCATGCTGTTGGGCTATGCCATGGACAGCAACGCCGGCGACTGGCAGGGGGTGTTGCCATACGATGAATCCAGCGGGCTGGCGGCGGAGCTGGCGGGTCAGTTGGCTGAACTGCTAACGCAGCTCGGCCTGTGGCGCCAACGTCTCAGCGAAACGCGCACCCTGGCGGAGTGGGCGCCGCTGTGCCGCCAGCTGCTGGAGAGCTTTTTTGCCGCCGATGGCGACACGGAAGCCGCGCTGGCGCTGATAGAAAAGCAGTGGCATCAGGTACTGGAGCATGGTGCCAATGCTCAATATCCCGATGCGGTACCGCTGAGTCTGTTGCGTGACGAGCTGGCGGCGCGTCTCGATCAGGAGCGGATCAGCCAGCGTTTTTTGGCCGGGCAGATCAATTTCTGCACGCTGATGCCGATGCGTTCCATCCCGTTCAAGGTGGTGTGCCTGCTTGGCATGAACGACGGCGTTTACCCGCGCACCCTGCCGCCGCTGGGCTTTGACCTGATGGCGCAGCAGGTGAAGCGCGGCGACCGCAGCCGCCGCGACGACGACCGTTATCTGTTCCTGGAAGCTATTTTGTCCGCGCAGGAAAAGCTATATATCAGCTTTATCGGGCGTTCGATTCAAGACAACAGCGAACGTTATCCCTCGGTGTTGGTGACGGAGTTACTGGAGTACCTGCAGCAGAGTTACCGTCTGCCGGGAGATGAGGAACGGGATGTCGATGCCAGCGCGAGCCGGGTTAGCGAACATTTACTTCGCTGGCATGCCCGTATGCCGTTTGCGGCAGAGAATTTCTTGCCGGACAGCGAGGCGCAAAGCTACGCCGCCGAATGGCTGCCGGCCGCCGACGGACGCGGCCAGGCGCACCCCGAGTTCAACCAGCCGCTGCCGCCCGAACCCAAAACACAGATCGCGCTGGATGAGCTGCAGCGTTTTTATCGCCACCCGATCCGCGCATTCTTCCAGCAGCGTCTGGGCGTTAGCTTTGTTCTGGAAGAAACCGAACTGCCGGACGAAGAGCCGTTTACGCTGGATAATCTCAGCCGCTATCAGTACAACAACCAACTGCTGAACGCGCTGATTGACGGCGACGATGCGGCAAAATTGTATCAGCGCATCAGGGCCTCCGGCGGTTTGCCTTACGGCGCCTTCGGCGAGATTTACTGGCAGAAGCAACAGGAAGAGATGCAGGATTTGGCGGCGCAGGTGCGTGAGGAGCGCAAGACAAGCGGCAGTCTGGAATTGGATATCGACGTGGCGGGCGTGCATATCGGCGGCTGGCTGCATCAGGTGCAGGAAGATGGCCTGCTGCGCTGGCGGCCGGCCGCTCTGTCGGCGGTGGACGGCATTCTGCTGTGGCTGGAGCATTTGCTGTATTGCTGTGCGGGCGGTCAGGGGGAAAGCCGCATGCTGGGGCGCAAGAACTCAGTCTGGCGTTTTGCCGCGCTGCCGGCGGAAGCCGCGCAAGAGCAATTGGCGGAGCTGGTGGCCGGCTATCAGCGCGGCCTGTGCCAGCCGCTGATGCTGCTTAATAAGAGCGGTTGGGCCTGGTTAAGCCAGTGTTATCAGCCGGAAAATCAGGCGATTGACTGGAACGAAGAGACGCAGAGTAAAGCGCGCGGTAAGCTGCTGCAGGCCTGGCAGGGCGACCAGCGAATTCCTGGCGAAGGGGAAGACCCTTATGTACAGCGGGTGCTGCGTCAGCTGGATAATGATGCCCTGGCGCAAATTTTAGCGGAAACAGAACGTTACCTGCTGCCGGTTGCCAGACATAATCTGGGATAGTGAGCCCGGGTGGTGCACCGTGGCGGGAGGTGGTAAAACTAGGGCTCGCTGCGGGTAAATACCCGGTTCTACAGTGACAGTAAGTACTTACCGGGGAGCTGCCGACAAGGCGTATTTTTACGCTGCAGCATGCTCGGCATGAGGTTTTGTGGTTTTTTTATCGGCTTCGCCGGCGCTCGGGAATAGGCGCTGCGGAGCGGAAATAGGGGTTTAATTTGGATATGCGCAGACGTTGGGCCCGTTTTTGCGGGGTAATGTTGTTGGTAGTCTTTTGGGCACCGTCAGGCTGGGCTGAGCAGGGATGGCAGCCGCTGGCGGAGAAAATCCATAAAAGTGAGCACGATCCGCGCCATTACCAGGCCATCAAGCTGGCTAACGGCATGACGGTGCTGCTGGTTTCCGATGAGCAGGCACCGAAGTCGCTGGCGGCGCTGGCCTTGCCGGTCGGTTCCCTGGAGGATCCCGACAGCCAACTGGGGCTGGCGCACTATCTGGAACATATGGTGCTGATGGGCTCCAAGCGCTATCCGGAGCCGGAAAATCTGTCTGAATTCCTCAAAAAACATGGTGGCAGCCATAATGCCAGTACCGCGTCGTACCGTACCGCCTATTATTTGGAGGTGGAAAACGATGCTCTGGCGCCAGCCGTCGACCGCATGGCTGATGCGATCGCCGAACCGCTGCTGGATCCTGGCAATGCGGATAAAGAGCGCAACGCGGTGAATGCCGAGCTGACCATGGCGCGTTCGCGCGACGGGATGCGCATGGCGCAGGTGGGAGCGGAAACGTTGAATCCGGCGCACCCGAGCGCGCGCTTTTCCGGCGGCAACCTTGATACGCTGAAGGACAAGCCCGGCAGCAAGCTGCATACGGAACTGACAACATTCTATCAACGCTATTATTCCGCCAATCTGATGGTCGGCGTGCTCTACAGCAGTCAGCCGCTGCCGCAGCTGGCAGCGCTGGCGGCGAAAACCTTTGGTCGGGTGCCGGACCATCAGGCCAGCGTGCCGCCGATTACCGTGCCGGCGGTAACCAAGGCGCAACAGGGCGTCATTATCAATTACGTTCCGGCGCAGCCGCGCAAACAGCTGAAAGTCGAGTTCCGTATTGATAACAACAGCGCGGCTTTCCGCAGTAAGACCGATACCTATATCAGCTATCTGATCGGCAACCGCAGTAAAAATACGCTGTCTGACTGGCTGCAGCAGCAGGGGCTGGCCGATGCCATTAACGCAGGCGCCGATCCGGTGGTAGATCGCAACGGCGGGGTGTTTGTCATCAGCGTCTCGCTGACGGACAAGGGTCTGGCGAAACGCGACCAGGTCGTGGCCGCTATCTTCAACTATCTGAAAATGCTGCGTCAGCAGGGCGTCAAAAAAAGCTATTTTGATGAGATTGCGCACGTGTTGAATCTGGATTTCCGCTACCCGTCGATCACCCGCAACATGGACTATATCGAATGGCTGGTGGATACCATGCTGCGCGTGCCGGTCGAGCATACGCTGGATGCGCCTTATCTGGCGGACCGTTACGATCCGGAGGCTATTGCGCAGCGTCTGGATGAAATGACGCCGCAAAACGCCCGCGTCTGGTTTATCAGCCCGAATGAGCCGCATAACAAAACGGCATACTTTGTCGATGCGCCGTATCAGGTGAATAAAATCACCCCGCAGCGTTTTGAACAGTGGCAGCGCCTGGGACAAGCGATCTCTTTGTCGCTGCCGACGCTGAACCCGTATATCCCGGATGACTTTACCCTCACAACGCCATCACACCGCTTTACCCAGCCGGAAGTGGTGGTGAACCAGCCGGGGCTGCGCGTGCTGTATATGCCGAGCCGCTATTTTGCCGATGAGCCGAAGGCCGACGTGACCGTTGCCTTCCGCAACGCCGAGACCATGAATTCGGCGCGCAATCAGGTGTTGTTCTCGCTGACGGATTATCTGGCCGGCATCGCACTGGATCAACTGAGTTATCAGGCTTCGGTCGGGGGCCTGAGCTTCAGTACCTCGCCGAGCAATGGCCTGCTGTTTAATGCTAACGGCTTTACCCAGCGTTTACCGCAACTGCTGACGTCGCTGATCGAAGGCTACGCCGGGTTTACGCCGACGCAGGCGCAGCTGGATCAGGCGAAGTCCTGGTATCTGCAACAGTTGGATGCCGCTGAGAAGGGCAAAGCCTTCGAACTGGCGCTCCAGCCGATTCAGATGGTGTCGCGTGTGCCCTACTCAGAACGCAGCGAACGGCGGGAGGTGCTGAAAACCCTGACGCTGAAAGACGTGCTTGCCTACCGTGACGGCCTGTTGAAAAACGCTACGCCGGAAATGCTGGTGGTGGGCAATATGAGCAAACCGCAGGTTGATCAACTGGCGTCCGCACTGAAGCAAAGCCTTGCCTGCCGCGGCATAACATGGTGGCACGGGGAAAATGTCCAGGTCGCTAAAAAACAGCTGGCGAATCTGCAGCGCACCGGCAGCAGCACCGATTCGGCGCTGGCGGCGGTCTATATCCCAACCGGCTATGATGAAATCAGCGGCATGGCGCACAGCTCGTTGCTGGGGCAGATTATTCAGCCTTGGTTCTATAGCCAGTTGCGCACTCAGGAACAGCTGGGGTATGCGGTCTTTGCTTTCCCGATGTCGGTCGGGCGGCAGTGGGGCGTAGGCTTCCTGCTGCAAAGCAACAGTAAACAGCCAAACTACCTCTACCAGCGCTATCAGGATTTCTACCCGAAGGCAGAAAAACGGCTGCGCGAGATGAGCGCCGCGGACTTTGCCCAATATCAGCAGGCACTGATTAATGAACTGAAGCAGCGGCCGCAAACGCTGAGTGAGGAAGCGGGGCGCTTTAGCAACGACTTCGAGCGCGGCAACTTCGCCTTTGATACGCGGCAGAAGCTGATCGCGCAGATACAGCTTCTGACGCCGGCCAAACTGGCGGACTTCTTCCACCAGGCGGTGATACAGCCGCAGGGGCTGGCGGTGCTGTCTCAGGTCAGCGGCAGCAGCCAGGATAAAGCCGATTATGCGGCGCCGCAGGGCTGGAGCGCTTACCCGAATGCATCCGCGCTGCAGCAAACCATGCCGCGCCAGGTGGTTAAACCATGATGGCGCAGGCTCCGCAAACGCTCGATCCGTTAACGCTGCCGCTTTGCGGCGAACGGCTGATTGAAGCCTCGGCGGGGACCGGCAAGACCTTCACCATCGGCGCGCTGTATCTGCGCCTGCTGTTGGGTTTGGGTAAGCAGGCGGCGTTTTCCCGCCCGCTGACGGTAGAGGAAATTTTGGTGGTGACCTTTACCGAGGCCGCCACCGAAGAGCTGCGCGGCCGTATCCGCAGCAATATTCACGGGCTGCGCATCGCCTGTATCCGCGGGCGTGAGCACTGCAACAACCCGCTGTTCGCTGCATTAATGGCGGAGATTGACGACCTGGCGGATGCGGCGGCGCAGCTGTTGGCCGCCGAGCGGCAAATGGATGAGGCGGCGATCTATACCATCCATGGCTTCTGTCAACGTATGCTGACCCAGAACGCCTTTGAGTCCGGCATTTTATTTGAGCAGACGCTGGTGCAGGATGAGCTGCCTCTGCGCCGGCAGGCTTGCGCAGACTTTTGGCGCCGCCATTGCTACCCGCTGCCGCTGGACGTTGCGCGCGCGGTCAGCCAGGAGTGGAGCGGGCCGGAAGCCTTGCTGAGCGACCTGTCCGCCTATCTGCACGGGGAGGCGCCAACGCTGCGCCAACCGCCGCAGGAGGATGAAACGCTGCTGGTGCGCCACCAGAAGATCGTGGCGCGTATTGAAGCCATCAAAGCGCAATGGAGCGCGGTGGCGGCCGATCTGCATGACCTTATCAGCAGTTCCGGCGTGGATAAACGCAGCTACAGCAGCAAGCACTTGCCTAACTGGCTACATAAGGTCGGAGAGTGGGCCGGGCAGGAAACGCAGGATTATCAACTGCCGAAGGAACTGGAAAAATTCCGCCAGTCGACGCTGCTGGAAAAAACCAAAAAAGGCGAGGCGCCGCGCCATGCCCTGTTTGACGCCGTTGATGGTCTGTTTGCCGAACCGTTGACGCTGCGCGATTTGGTGATGGCGCGCGCGCTGAGCGAGATTCGCACCTCGATTCAACAGGAAAAGCGCCAGCGCGCCGAACTGGGGTTTGACGACCTGCTAAGCCGACTGGACGGCGCCCTGCAAAGTGCGGGTGGCGATCATCTGGCGCAGGCGATACGTCAGCGCTATCCGGTGGCGATGATTGACGAATTTCAGGATACCGATCCGCAGCAGTATCGCATTTTCCACAAGTTATATGTGGGGCAGGCGGAGTGCGGACTGCTGTTGATTGGCGATCCCAAACAGGCGATTTACGCGTTCCGTGGGGCGGACATTTTCACCTATATGCGTGCCCGCTCTGAGGTGAGCGCCCACTATACGCTGGAGACCAACTGGCGCTCTTCCCCGACGATGGTCGGCAGCGTCAACCGGCTGTTTTCCCGGCTGGAAAAACCGTTTCTGTTCGGCGAGATCCCGTTTATTGACGTGGCGGCGGCGGATAAGAACCAGAAACTGGCGTTTGAACTGCATAATCAGCCGCAGGCCGCCATGCACTTCTGGCTGCAGCCGGGCGACGGTGTCGGAGTGAGCGACTACCAACAGCAAATGGCACGCCTGTGCGCGACGCAAATTCGCGACTGGCTGAATGCCGGGCAGCGCGGAGAAGCCTGGCTGGCGGATGGCGACAAGCGCCGGCCGGTACAGGCATCGGATATCACCATCCTGGTGCGCAGCCGGGCGGAAGCGGCGCTGGTGCGCGATGCGCTCAGCCTGTTGGCGATTCCTTCAGTATACCTGTCGAATCGCGACAGCGTGTTTGATACGCCGGAAGCCAAAGATTTGCTGTGGCTGTTGCAGGCGGTGCTGGCGCCGGAGCAGGAGCGGACCTTACGCAGCGCGATGGCGACCGGCCTGCTGGGGCTGGATGCGCCGACGCTGGATGCGCTGAATCATAACGAGCGGGCGTGGGATACGCTGGTCGAAGAGTTTGACCAATATCGCACGCTGTGGCTGCGGCGCGGCGTATTGCCGATGCTGCGCGAGGTAATGACGCAGCGGCATTTGGCTGAGAATCTGTTGGTCAGCCCCGGCGGCGAGCGGCGTCTGACCGATGTGATGCACCTGGGTGAACTGCTGCAGGAGGCGTCGGCACAGCTCGACAGCGAGCATGCGCTGGTGCGCTGGCTGGCGCAGCAGATTGCCCAGCCGAACAGCCAGTCGGACAACCAGCAGCTGCGTCTGGAAAGCGACCGCTACCTGGTGCAGGTGATGACGATTCACAAGTCCAAAGGGTTGGAGTATCCGTTGGTCTGGCTGCCGTTTGTCGGCAACTATCGCCAGCAGCAGCAGGTGCTGTATCACGATCGCCACAGTTTCAAAGCCTTGCTGGATCTGAATGCCGATGAAGAGAGCATAGCCTGGGCCGAGGAGGAGCGGCTGGCGGAGGATTTACGCCTGCTTTACGTCGCGCTGACGCGTTCGGTGTACCACTGTAGCATCGGCATTGCGCCGCTTATTCAGGGGACACGTAAAAAGCAGGGGGAGACGGATTTGCATCGCAGTGCGCTGGGGTATCTGGTGCAGGGCGGTCAGGCGGGGGATGCCGCCTATTTGCAGAGCTGTCTGCAGCAACTGGCTGATGAAAGCATTGCGTTATCCCTGCTGGAACCGCTGGATGAGCAGCCTTGGCAGCCGCAGAGCGAGCAGGCAGAGCTGTTGGCAGCCAGAGAGGTCAAGCGACAGTTGCAGGACTTTTGGCGGGTGACCAGCTATACCGGCCTGCAGCAACACGGCGCCGGGCTGATGCAGGATCTGCTGCCTCGTCTGGACGTTGACGCCGCGGGTGAGAAGGCGGCTGAAAGTGAGCCGTCACTGACCCCGCACACCTTTCCGCGCGGCGCAGCGCCGGGCACCTTTTTACACAGCCTGTTTGAAACGCTGGATTTTACCCAGCCGCTGGATGCCGCCTGGCTGGCGGAGCAGCTGCAGCTGAACGGTTATGACGCGTGTTGGCAGCCGGTGCTGCAGACGTGGATGGAGACGCTGCTGCATACCGTACTAAATGACAGCGGCGCCACGCTGGCGCAGCTGACGCCGCAGGCTAAACAGGCGGAGCTGCAGTTTTATCTGCCGATCGGCCAGCTGTTGCAGGCATCGCAGCTGGATACGCTGGTGAAGCGCTATGACCCGCTGTCGGCACGCTGTCCGGCGCTGGATTTTCAACGAGTGCAGGGGATGTTGAAAGGCTTTATCGACCTGATTTTCTGCTGGCAGGGAAAATATTACCTGCTCGACTATAAATCCAACTGGCTGGGTGAAGACAGCAGCGCCTATACGCAGCCGGCGATGGCGCAGGCGATGGCGGAACATCGTTACGACCTGCAGTATCAGCTGTATACCCTGGCGCTGCACCGCTATCTGCGCCACCGTCTGGCAGACTATGACTATCAACGCCACTTTGGCGGCGTGATTTATCTGTTTTTGCGCGGCGTCGACGGTCAGCATCCCGGCAACGGCATTTTTGCCTGCCGTCCTGAAGCTGCCTTGGTGGAGGGGATGGATCGGCTGTTCAGCGGCGACGATAACCAGGGGGAATCTGAAGCATGATGCAGCTACTCCAACAGGCGGTCACGCTTGGCGTGCTGCGTCCGCTGGACATACAGTTCGCCCGGGTGGTCGCCGAGCCGGAACGGCCGGATATGCTGCTGGCGGCTGCCTGCCTCAGCGCGGAAGCCGGTGCCGGCCACGTCTGTCTACAGCTGGAGCAGCTGTTGCCGGAGACGCTGTTCGGCGCGCGTCAGCCTGAGCTGGCGCAGGCGGTCTGGCAGGCTGCCGGCCAGCCGGACGTTGACGAATGGCGGCGTTTGCTGCTGTCGTCTGCTGCGGTCAGCGACGGCAGCCTGCCGACACCGCTGGTGCTGCAACAGCAGCGGCTCTATCTGCAGCGCATGTGGCAAAGCGAAGGTGAGGTGGCGGCCTTTATCGGCAGTGACGATATGCCGCAGGATATTGAGCCGCAGCGCCTGCGTCCGATCCTGGACCGTCTGTTTGGCGAAGCGGAGGCTACGCCGGACTGGCAGAAAATCGCCGCCGCCGTCGCCGCCACGCGGCGGATTGCGGTGATTTCCGGCGGGCCGGGCACCGGCAAAACCACCACGGTGGCAAAGCTGTTGGCGGCGTTGGTGCAGTTGGCCGATGGCGAGCGGCTGCGCATTCAGCTTGCGGCACCGACCGGAAAAGCGGCGGCGCGGTTGACCGAGTCGCTCGGCAGCGCCAGCCGCCGGCTGGGGCTGACGGCGCAGCAGCTGAGTCTGTTTCCTACTGAGGCGGCAACGCTGCACCGTCTGCTGGGTGCACAGCCGAACAGTCAGCGCATGCGCTATCACCGCGGCAACCCGCTGCATCTGGACGTGCTGGTGGTGGATGAGGCCTCAATGGTGGATTTGCCGATGATGGCGCGCCTGATTGCCGCCCTGCCTGAACATGCCAGAGTGATCTTCCTCGGCGACCGCGATCAGCTGGCCTCGGTGGAGGCGGGCGCGGTGCTGGGAGATATTTGCCGCTTTGCCGAGCAGGGCTACAGCGAAGCGCGAGCGGCGCAGCTCAGCCAATTGACCGGCTGTGCGCTGCAGGGGCAGCCGGCGCAGGCGGCTGCGGCAGTGCGCGATAGCCTGTGCCTGCTGCGTAAAAGCTACCGTTTTGACGCCAACTCGGGCATTGGACAGCTGGCGTTTGCGGTTAACGCCGGCGATGTCAGGGGCGCGCGCACGGCGCTGGACGGCCGCTTTGACGACGTCGCCGGCTATCCGCTGGCGGAAACGGCGGACTACCAGGCGCTGCTGGATGCCTGCGTGGTGGGCTATCGCGACTACCTGATGCAGGTGGCAGCCGGCACCGGTGCGCAGCAGGTGCTGGATGCGTTTGGGCGCTTTCAGGTACTGTGTGCCCTGCGGGAAGGACCGTTCGGCGTCAGCGGGCTGAATGAACGGATTGAGACTGCTCTGCAGCGCGCCGGGCTGATACGGCGTACGCCCGGCGCCGCAGGGCGCTGGTATCGGGGGCGTCCGGTGATGATTGGCCGCAACGACAGCGCTCTGGGGCTGTTTAACGGCGATATCGGCATTGCCTTACCGGATGAGACAGGGGAGTTGCGCGTTCACTTCCAACTGCCGGACGGCAGCATCAAGTCGGTGCAGCCAAGCCGCTTACCGGCGCATGAAACCGCCTATGCAATGACGGTGCATAAGTCGCAGGGGTCGGAGTTCGATCATACGGTACTGGTGCTGCCCAACCACTATCTGCCGGTGTTGACGCGGGAGTTGGTGTATACCGCCATTACCCGTGCGCGTAAGCGCCTGTCGCTGTATGCTGCCGATAAGGTATTGATGGGCGCCGTGCGTACGCCGACGCAGCGCCGTAGCGGGCTGGCGGAACGTCTGGTGATGGCAGACGATGAACAGGGGCGCTAAGGCGCCCCTGCATAACTTACAGGTCGGCCAGCAGGATTTTTGAGCGACGCTGATAGTTGTACAGCGCCTGTTTCTGCATCGGCAGTACGTCAACCTCCGCCGGTGTGAAGCCCCGTTCCTGGAACCAGTGAATACTGCGGGTGGTAAGCACGAACAGCTTTTGCAGCCCCATCTGCCGCGCCTGGCTTTCCACCCGCTGCAGCAGCATTTCACCGCGCGATGAGCTACGGTAATCCGGATGCACCGCCACGCAGGCCATCTCGCCGATCTTCTCTTCCGGGAAGGGGTAGAGGGCTGCACAGGCGATGGTCAGGTTATCCCGCTCAATAATGGTGAACTTATCGATCTCCATCTCCAACTGCTCGCGTGAGCGACGCACCAGAATACCCTGTTGTTCCAGCGGGCGAATCAGTTCGAGAATACCGCCGATGTCGTTGATGGTCGCCCGCCGTACCTGCTCGGCGCTTTCCATCACGATCTGCGTACCGATACCGTCGCGGGAGAACAGCTCCTGCACCAGCGCGCCGTCTTCCTGGTAGCTGATCAGGTGACAGCGCCGCACGCCGCTGCGGCAGGCTTTTACCGCGCCGCGCAGGAAGCGGACGGTGCCGGAGTGGTAGTCGCCACTCTCTTCCAACGCATCAAGGCGCTTCTGCGCATCGTTGGGGAATAGTTCGGAGATAATCTCGCCCTCGGCGTCGGTCACCCCTTGTGACGAACAAAAGCCGATCATCTTTTCCGCTTTCAGCTTGCTGGCCAACTGGGTCGCCACTTCTTCTGAGGTCAGGTTGAAGCTTTCACCGGTGACGGATACCGCCACCGGACCAATCAGCACGATGGCGCCGCTGTCGAGCTGACGGTTAATAGCCTCTTCATCAATACGGCGGATACGCCCGCTGTGGTAGTAATCCACGCCGTCATCGATACCCAGCGGTTGGGCGATAATAAAGTTGCCGCTGACCACATTGATATGCGCGCCCTGCAGTGGGGTGTTATTCAGGCTCATCGACAGCCGGGCGGTAATATCCAGTTGCAGCAGGCCGGCCGCCTGCTTGACCAGCTCCAGCGTCGGCGCATCGGTCACGCGGGTATGTTTGTGGTAGAGCGGTTCGAGATTATGTAGCGCCAGATTGGTGTCAATCTGTGGCCGTGCGCCATAAACCACCACCAGGCGAATGCCCAAGCTGTGCAGCAACCCGATATCGTTAACGATATTAGTAAAGTTTTCATGCTCAATCGCCTCGCCACCGAGCATCACGACGAATGTCTTGCCGCGGTGGGCGTTGATATAGGGAACTGAGTGACGGAATCCTTGAACCAGCTCTGTACTACGTTCCTTCACGGCAAACCTCATGTGAATATTTATACGATATTTTTGTATTTTTATTCTTTTCTGCCGCTAATGGCAAGGGGGGATTTGCGTTGTTTTCCCTGCTAACACTGTTAAATCGTTAATAAATTGAAAACCCATCAAAAGATTTTCTGATGACAGCGCCGAATGGATTCGTTAAAGTTTTCGCCATTGTCTCTGTTTTGCTGTTTTTTTAGTCTACTGCTATTGGTTGGAGCCGCATGTCAAACGATAATCACAATCTGGGTCGCCGTCGTCTGTTGCAGGGGGTTACCGCAACCTGGTTGCTGAGCGTGAGTCGTGTCGGTTTTGCCGCGTCGTCGCATGTTATCGCGGTGCGTGTCTGGCCTTCATCCACTTACACGCGCGTGACGCTAGAGTCCAACGTGGCGCTGAAATACAAACAGTTTGCGCTGACCAATCCCGATCGCATCGTGGTGGATATTGAGGGCGTGCAGCTTAACAGCGTGCTGAAAGGCATCGCCTCCCAGGTGCAAAACAGCGACCCTAACCTGAAGCAGGCGCGCGTCGGCCAGTTCGATAAAGACACCGTGCGTCTGGTGCTGGAGCTGAAGCAGGATGTCCGCCCGCATATGTTCACCCTGGCGCCGGTCGCTGAATACCGCAACCGTCTGGTGCTGGATATGTATCCCAGCAAGCCGGCGCCCGGTGATGATGACTATGATCCGCTGTTGGCGTTGCTGGAAGATTACAATAAGGGCGATCTGGAACGGACGCTGCCGGCACCGGCCAAAGCGCCGCAAACCGGTAAGGCGGGGCGCGATCGGCCGATCGTCATTATGCTCGACCCGGGACACGGCGGTGAGGATCCTGGTGCAATCGGCAAGTACAAAACGCGCGAGAAAGACATCGTGCTGCAGATTGCCCGCCGGCTGAGAACGATGATCAAGCGCGAACCGAATATGAAAGTCTTTATGACGCGTAACGAAGATGTCTTCATTCCGCTGAAGGTGCGGGTGGCAAAAGCGCGCAAGCAGCGCGCCGATCTGTTTGTCTCCATCCACGCGGATGCCTTTACCAACCGTGCGGCGCGTGGCTCATCGGTGTTTGCGCTGTCGACCAAAGGGGCAACCAGCGCTGCGGCGCGCTATCTGGCGCAAACGCAGAACGAATCGGATCAGATCGGCGGCGTCAGCAAAAGCGGTGACCGCTATCTGGATCACACCATGTTCGATCTGGTGCAGACGGCGACCATCAACGACAGCCTGAAATTTGGCAAGGAAGTGCTGCATCGGATGGGCAGTATCAACCGGTTGCACAAGAATCGTGTCGATCAGGCCGGTTTTGCGGTGTTGAAGGCACCGGACATTCCTTCCATTCTGGTGGAGACGGCGTTTATCAGCAACGTGGAAGAAGAGCGTAAACTGCGTACCAGCCGTTTTCAGCAGCAGATTGCGGAATCTATACTGGCGGGTATCAAGGCTTATTTCTCCAACGGCGGGGCGAGGCGTTAAAGAGAAAGATGACGCTGGGCTGCGGCCCGGCGTGATGATGTTGGCGGATTTTAGATACAAAAAAACACCCATAAGGGTGTCAATTGTCATCATCAATAATGGTTGCGGGGGCCGGATTTGAACCGACGACCTTCGGGTTATGAGCCCGACGAGCTACCAGGCTGCTCCACCCCGCGTCCGTCTTGATGCTTGTGCGTTCTTTATCGTTTGGTTGCGGGGGCCGGATTTGAACCGACGACCTTCGGGTTATGAGCCCGACGAGCTACCAGGCTGCTCCACCCCGCGTCCGTTTAACGCATTTTTCTCGAACCCAACCCATTATAAGATGCCGCTGGTACAGCATCGGTTGGTTGCGGGGGCCGGATTTGAACCGACGACCTTCGGGTTATGAGCCCGACGAGCTACCAGGCTGCTCCACCCCGCGTCCGATGGATGCGCACTATACTCTCCATGGTTTATGTTGCAACCCCTTTTTGCAGATAATTGGTCTAAAGCCGTTTTTTGGCTTATTTCGCCCGCACATTGCTTTCTTTTTCATCACCCTGCGCGGTGTGAGATTTTTTATTGGCAGCGATTCCTTTATCTGAAGGGGTTTGTTATCTTTCGCCGGTATCCCCTTTATTTTTCAAGCTGCAGATGTGCGACGGGGCCTGGCCTGCCGTCTGCACCTCGAAATGTCTTGGGTAAAAACCATACCTGTTTTTTAAGAGAGCGCGCGATGAAAGGACGTTGGGGTAAATACCTGCTGGGCGGGTTAGTGATAGCAATCTTGGCGGGCTGTTCGTCAAAGCCGACCGACCGTGGTCAGCAATATAAAGATGGGCAGCTGGAGCAACCGCTGGCGTTGGTTAATCAACCGAACACCCGTGGCGTGCCGATGAACGGCGATGATTACGCCAACCAACTGCTGGAGATTCAATACGCGTCTCCTTCTTTGTTTAACCGTAACAGCAGTACCTACCAGGCGGTAAAGAGCTGGATGGCCTCCGGTGCGGACACCCGCCAGCTTAGCCAGTTCGGCCTCAGCGCCTACCAGATGGAAGGGGCGGACAACTACGGCAACGTACAGTTTACCGGCTACTATACGCCGGTGGTGCAGGCGCGCTACACGCCGCAGGGCGAATTCCGCTACCCGCTGTACCGCATGCCGCCGAAACGCGGCCGTCTGCCGAGCCGTGCGGGCATTTATAACGGCGCGTTGGATGACCGCTACATCATCGCCTACAGCAACTCGCTGATGGACAACTTTATGATGGAAGTGCAGGGCAGCGGCTATGTCGATTTTGGTAACGGTCAGCCGCTGGTGTTCTTTGGCTACGGCGGCAAAAACGGCCATGCTTACCGCAGTATCGGCCGGGTATTGATCGACCGGGGCGAGGTGGCCAAGGCGGATATGTCGATGCAGGCGATCCGCAAGTGGGCCGATAGCCACAGCGAAGCGGAAGTACGCGAGCTGCTGGAGCAGAATCCGTCCTTTGTCTTCTTCCGCCCGGAATCTTTCGCGCCGGTGAAAGGCGCCAGCGCGGTGCCGCTGATCGCCAAGGCGTCGGTGGCGTCCGATCGATCGCTGATTCCTGCCGGCACCACGCTGCTGGCGGAAGTGCCTCTGCTGGACAACAAGGGTAAATTCACGGGAAAATATGAGATGCGCCTGATGGTGGCGCTGGACGTTGGCGGCGCGATTAAAGGCCAGCACTTTGATATCTACCAGGGTATCGGGCCGGACGCCGGCCACGCGGCTGGTTTTTACAACCACTATGGCCGGGTATGGGTGCTGAAGGGCGGCAACAGCGGCGCGCCGTTGTTCAGCGCCTATCGGCCAAAGGTCAGTCAGAGCGGGAGCTTGCTGGTGACGCGTTAATTGTTAACGCCCGTCGTCGTTAACCCGCAGGGGCCGGATTTTCCGGCCCTTATCATTTGCATAATTAAGGTAATTAAAGCGTTATGAGCACACCCTATTCAGAAGCCTATCTGCAACGTTTTGGCGGTACGGCGCGTTTGTACGGCCAGCAGGCGTTGGCGCTGTTCGCCCAGGCGCACGTGTGCGTGATCGGCATTGGCGGCGTGGGCTCATGGGCGGCGGAGGCGTTGGCGCGTACCGGCATCGGCGCCATTACCCTGATTGATATGGATGATGTCTGCGTCACCAATACCAACCGCCAGATCCACGCGCTGCGCGGCCACGTCGGCCAGTCGAAGACGGAGGTGATGGCCGAACGCATTCTGGCGATTAACCCGGAGTGTCGGGTGACCTGCATCGACGATTTTATTACGCCGGATAACGTGGCGGAACTGTTGGACAACGGTTTTAGCTATGTGATTGACGCCATCGACAGCGTGCGTCCGAAGGCGGCGTTGCTGGCCTATTGCCGCCGCTTTAAAATCCCGGTCGTCACCACTGGCGGTGCCGGCGGACAGATCGATCCTACACGTATTGAAGTGGCGGATCTGGCGAAGACCATCCAGGATCCGCTGGCGGCCAAACTGCGCGAGCGGCTTAAACACGATTTCAACGTGGTGAAAAACAGCAAGGGTAAACTGGGGATCGACTGCGTCTTTTCCAGCGAAGCGCTGGTCTACCCGCAGCCGGACGGCTCAGTGTGTGCATCGCGCAGTACGGCGGAAGGACCAAAGCGCATGGACTGCAGCGCCGGTTTCGGCGCGGCGACCATGGTCACCGCAACCTTCGGCTTTGTTGCGGTTTCACATGCGCTGAAGAAGATGATGGCTAAAGCGGCTCGTCAGGCATAGCGCGCGGCGATATCCTTTACCGCCGCAGCCAGCGCTTCCAGACCGCTGGCTCGGGTGGCGCTGAGCTGGGCGCGCAATCCCAGGCTGTCGAATAGCGCCAGAGGATCGGCGGCCAGCAGTTGCTGCGGCGTCTTTCCTTCCACGGTGGTTAATAACACCGCCAGCAGGCCGCGCACGATGCGGCCTTCGCTGTCGCCGTAAAAATGCAGTCGATTGTCATCCAACAGCTGATGGCCTAACCAGACGCGGTTTTCACAGCCGCTCAGCTCTATCTCCGCGTTGCGCAGCGCTTCCGGCAGCGTGGGCAGCTGTTTTGCCAGCATCACCAGTTGGCGATAGCGGTCTTCCCACTGTTTCAGCGCGCCGAATTTTTCTGTCAGGGCCGCAGCGGTAATGTCGTGGCCGAAGGGGTGAGGGGCTAGCATAGCGTCTCCGAAATTACAGTGTATCAATCTGCCAGCAGATCGACGGCATTCACCATGGCGTCGACCAGCCTGTCGACGTCTTCCGGCGTATTATAAGGGGCGAAAGAGGCGCGCAGGGTGCCGCTGACGCCCAGCGCCGCCATCAGCGGCTGCGCGCAGTGCTGCCCGGCGCGCAGCGCGATGCCTTGCTCCGCCAGCAGCGTGACGATATCGCTGTGATGAATACCGGCAATATCGAACGCCAGCAGGCTGGAGCCGGAGCAACGGAAGCTGCGAAAGCCTGCCAGTTGTGCCAACCGATGCTCGGCGTCGTCGGTTAATTGCCGTGCGTAGGCTTCCGCCGCCGGCAGATTTTGTTCCTCCAGCCAGCTCAGCGCTGCGCCCAGCCCCAGTACTCCGGCGATATTCGGCGTGCCGGCCTCAAAGCAGTAGGGCGGTTTTTGCGCGGTAAAGCCGTCAAACGAGGCCTGAGTCAGCATTTTGCCGCCGCCTTGCCACGGCGCCATCTGCGCCAGCAGTTCACTTTTGCCGTACAGCACGCCGATACCGGTCGGGCCATATAGCTTATGGCCGGAAAAGGCGTAAAAGTCGATGTTTAACCGCCGTACGTCCGCCGGACAGTGCACGATGCCCTGGGCGCCGTCGATCATGACTTTGGCACCGACGCCGTGCGCCAGCGCGATCGCCTGCGCCAGATCCGGACAGCCGCCGGTAACGTTGGACATCTGTCCCAGCGCCAGCAGCCGGGTTTTATCGCTGAGCAGCGTCGGCAGCAGCGCCAGGTCGGGCAGCCGGTCGGCCCCCAGCGGCAGTTTTGTTACGCAGGCACCGGTCTGCTCTGCGACCATCAGCCAGGGGATCAGGTTGGCATGATGCTCCGCCTCGCTGACGATAATTTCATCGCCGGGCTGTAGGCGGGGGCGCGCATAGCTTTGCGCCACCAGATTAATCGCCTCGGTGGTGCCGCGCGTCCAGACAATTTCTTCGGCGCCGGCGGCGTTAATCAATGCCGCCGCCTGATGGCGCGTCTGTTCAAAACGTACGGTCAGATCCTGAGCGGCCTTATGCTGGCTGCGGTGCACGGTGGCCGCCTCGCTGCTGTAAAACTGCTGCGTGGCGGCGATCACCGCCTGCGGCTTCAGCGCGGTGGCGGCGCTGTCCAGATAAACGCCGGGCTGCGCCAGCGCGGGAAACTGGCGGCGGAAAAGTGAGGAATTAAACGACGACATAGTGGATTATCATTGGTCGGAACACCTGTCGATCCTGTCCTATTTTGCCGTGACTGACAAGTCCATTGCAGCGGTTGTCTGGCATTCCGGTGTGAGTTTGTTATGCTGTTTCTACGGGTGCGCAACCTTGCCTTTATGTATCTAAAGGTCTTTTACAGCATTTTTATCTACAAGGAGTCCAAGATGAAGAAAACGGCCGCAGTTATCTCTGCTCTGATGCTGACGTTCACGTTGGCAGCCTGTTCCAGTAACTATGTGATGCACACCAATGATGGACGAACCATTGTTGCCGACGGTAAACCGCAGGTTGATGAAGATACCGGGATGATCAGCTATAAAGATGCGAACGGCGTCGAACAGCAAATTAACCGTGCCGACGTGAAAGAGCTGGCAGAAAGCGACCAGTAAGCGTCAGGTAAAAAAAAGCACCGCAATGTTTGCGGTGCTGCATAAATCACTATGGACAGACAGGGTAAATGTACAGGAAGTGAAAAAACAGTAGCTTAGCTACCATGTCCGGAATCGCCGGACAATTTGCAAACACAACATCACAACCACAAGCCAAAAGTTCATCGGCGTCCTCGACACCCAATCCCTTTTCGTTCCGGCCCGGGAAGTGCCGCCACTATAGGTATTTGCTGGCGTCTGCTCAACGGACAATTTATAATGCATCGGATAAAAAAAACTAATGAAATGGACGCGGAGAAAGCGAGCCAGCGCGCGTCTGTCAACGCAACCCGCTTTTAGGGTTGATGGTGTTGTAATTTTGTTACACAAAAGTAGCTAATTAATGTCTAAACGTTTACCACCCCTTAATGCGTTGCGGGTGTTTGATGCGGCAGCCCGCCATCTCAGTTTCACTAAAGCGGCCGAAGAGCTTTTTGTCACTCAGGCTGCGGTGAGCCACCAGATCAAGTCTCTGGAGGATTTCCTCGGCCTTAAACTGTTCCGCCGGCGCAACCGTTCTCTGCTGCTGACCGAAGAAGGACAGAGTTATTATCTGGATATCAAAGAGATATTCTCCTCCATCAATGAAGCAACGCGTAAGCTGCAGGCGCGCAGCGCCAAGGGCGCATTGACGGTCAGTTTGCCGCCGAGTTTCGCTATTCAGTGGCTGGTGCCGCGCCTGTCTGGCTTTAACTCAGCTTATCCGGGAATTGATGTTCGTATACAAGCCGTTGACCGGGAAGAGGATAAACTGGCCGACGACGTTGACGTCGCCATTTTTTATGGCCGCGGTAATTGGCCGGGGCTACGTGCGGAGCGATTGTATGCCGAATATCTGCTGCCGGTGTGTTCTCCTAGCCTGCTGACCGGCGAGCGCGCCTTAAAATCGCCGGACGATCTGGCTAATCACACGCTGCTGCACGATACTTCACGCCGCGACTGGTTGGCCTATACCCGGCAACTGGGTTTACAGCATATTAATGTGCAGCAGGGGCCGATTTTCAGCCACAGCGCGATGGTGGTACAGGCGGCGGTGCATGGTCAGGGCATTGCGCTGGTGAACAACGTGATTGCGCAGACGGAAATTGAAGCGGGCAGGTTGGTATGTCCGTTTAATGATGTTTTGGTCAGCAAAAACGCTTTTTATCTGGTATGTCATGACAGCCAGGCAGAACTGGGTAAAATAGCCGCCTTTCGCCAATGGATACTGGCGCGTGCTGCCAGCGAGCAGGAAAAATATCGTTTCCGCTATGAACAATAAACCGGCGGCCTCAGGCGGTCGGTTATCGACTAAAGGTAAATAACGATGAGCAGTCGTTCTATGCTGATTTTTGCCGCGATCAGCGGTTTTGTATTTGTTGCTTTGGGGGCATTTGGCGCGCACGTGCTGAGCGGTACGCTGGGCGCTAATGAAATGGCGTGGATCCGCACCGGGCTGGATTATCAAGGGGTGCATACCCTGGCGGTGCTGGCACTGGCGGTAGCGATGCAACGCCGCGTCAGCCTGTGGTTTTACTGGAGCGGAGCGCTGCTGGCGCTCGGCACCGTGTTGTTTAGCGGCAGCCTGTATTGTTTGGCGCTGTCGCACCTGAAGGTCTGGGTCTATATCACGCCGGTAGGCGGCGTGTGTTTCCTGATCGGTTGGGCATTGATGTTGATTGGCGCTTTGCGTCTGAGGAAAAAGGCCGAGCGCCATGAATAAAGTTGCATTGTACTGCCGCCCCGGCTTTGAAAAAGAGTGCGCGGCGGAAATTACGGATAAAGCCTCTCAGTTGGAGATTTTCGGCTTTGCCCGGGTAAAAGAAAACAGCGGCTATGTGCTGTTTGAGTGCTATCAGCCGGACGATGCTGACCGGCTGGCGAAAGAAATTCCCTTCCGCGAGCTAATTTTTGCCCGCCAGCTGATTGTCGTCGGTGAGCTGCTGCGCGATCTGCCGCCGGAAGACCGCGTTTCGCCGATTGTCGGTATGCTGATCGGCGTGGTCGATCGCGGCGGCGAGCTGCGGGTAGAAGTGGCGGACACCAACGAAAGCAAAGAACTGATGAAGTTCTGCCGCAAGCTGACGGTGCCGCTGCGCGCCGCGATGCGTGAGCAGAAGGTGCTGATGGCGCGTGAAAACCCGACGCGGCCGGTGGTGCACGTGTTCTTTATCGCGCCGGGATGCTGCTATGTCGGCTATTCATACAGCAACAATAACTCGCCGTTCTATATGGGCATCCCGCGGCTGAAATTCCCGGCCGATGCGCCAAGCCGTTCAACGTTGAAGCTGGAAGAAGCGTTCCACGTGTTTATTCCCGCCGATGAGTGGGACGAACGTCTGGGCAGCGGCATGCACGCCGTGGATCTTGGGGCCTGCCCTGGCGGCTGGACCTATCAGTTGGTGAAGCGCAGCATGATGGTGCATGCGGTGGATAACGGCCCGATGGCGCCAAGCCTGATGGATACCGGTCAGGTTACCCATCATCGCGCCGACGGTTTTAAATTTGAGCCGAACAGCAGCAAAATCTACTGGTTGGTGTGCGATATGGTGGAGAAGCCGGCTAAGGTCACCAGCCTGATGATTCAGTGGCTGGTCAAAGGCTGGTGCCGTGAGGCGATCTTCAACCTGAAGCTGCCGATGAAGAAGCGTTACGAAGAGGTCTCGCAGAATCTGCAGAGCATCCGGGAGGCGTTGGGTGCGGCAGGCATCAGCGCGGATGTGCATGCCAAGCAGCTGTATCATGACCGTGAAGAGGTGACGGTGCACGTACGCCGCATGTGGTCCGCCGTGCCGGGCCGCCGCGACGAACGGGACTGATATGACAGGGCGCTGCTTGCAGCGCCCTTAGTTTATCGGCAGCCGCAGCTGTTGCAGGTTGCCGTCCAGCATCAGATCGGTACGCAGCGTGGCGATCTGTTTGCTGACGTAGGCCATCTCGCGGTGCTGTTCCAGTTTTTTGCGCCATTTCTCCGGCACCGTATCCAACTGCTGATACAGCGTATCCAGATCCGCCGCCTGCTGCAGAAGCTGCACGGCGGTCTTCGGCCCGACGCCGGCAACCCCGGGGATTTTACTGTTGCTGATACCGGCCAGCCCCCAGTAATCCGGCAGCTGCTGCGGCGCTACGCCGAACTCTTTCTGCACGAAAGGCAGATCCAGCCAGCGTTTTTGGAAGTAATCGCGGATTTGCACCTGGGGCGCCAGCAGCTGGCAGTAGCCCTTATCGGTCGACACGATGGTAACCTGGTGGCCGCCGCCGGATACCTTGGCGGCCAGCGTTGCAGCCAGGTCGTCCGCTTCGTTGCCGGGGGAGTGCCAGCAGGCGACGCCGAGACTGGCAAACGCCTCGCGCAGCTGCGGCATTTCCTGCTGTAGAGTGTCCGGCATGGGCGAACGGCCGGCCTTATAGTCCGGCAGCAACTGGTGACGCCAGCTGTCGCCCCGGTCGTCTTCGTCAAAGACCGCGACCGCGTGGGTTGGTTTGCTGTGCTGAATCAGCTGCGTCAGCGCATGACGGCAGGCATCGACGCACGGAGAACCTTGTACGGCGTGGATACGGCGAATCAGGTTCAGGGCATCGACGATCAGTAGATGTATGGCCATAGTGGTTTAGCTAGCAAAAAGGCAGGGCGGCTGGGCGCCGCCCCACGGTTGGTCAGGTAATGATTTCATAGCAGGGCACGTAGGCGCTGCCCGGCAGCTTCATGCGGTGCTGGGCGACGAAGCCCTGCAGCAGCTGATCCATCTGCTTCATCATTTGCGGGTCGCCATGCAGTTTGTACGGGCCGAACTGCTCAATGGCGTGAATGCCGTTCTCTTTCACGTTGCCGGCGACGATGCCGGAGAACGCGCGGCGCAGCGCGGCGGCCAGTTCTTCCGGCGGCTGCTGCGGCGACAGGTTGAGGTTGGCCATATTCTCATGGGTCGGCTCAAACGGCAGCTGCAGGTCCGGAGCGATGCGCATCGACCAGTTGAAGCTGTAGGCGTCACCGGTATTGCGGCGGTTTTCTTTCACCAGCGGCATCGCCTTCTTCATCTGGCGCGCCACTTCGGCCGGGTCGTCGATGATAATGGTGTAATGGCGGCGCGCCGCGTCGCCGAGGGTATTCATGATGAACTCATCCAGCACCCGGAAGTAGTCGGCGCTCTCTTTTGGCCCGGTGAGGATCAGCGGCAGCACCTGCTCGCTGTTTTCCGGATTCATCAGGATGCCCAGCAGGTACAGCAGCTCTTCCGCTGTGCCCACGCCGCCCGGGAAAATAATGATGCCGTGGGCGATGCGCACGAAGGCTTCCAGACGTTTTTCGATATCCGGCATGATCACCAGTTCGTTGACCAATGGGTTAGGCGGCTCGGCGGCGATGATGGATGGCTCGGTCATGCCGATAAACCGGCTGTTGCGATAGCGCTGCTGAGCATGGCCGACCGCTGCGCCTTTCATTGGCGCCTCCATGGCGCCCGGGCCGCAGCCGGTGCAGATGTTCAGTTCGCGCAGGCCCAGCTCGCTGCCGACTTTACGCGCGTACAGGTATTCGTTCTGATTGATCGAGTGGCCGCCCCAGCACACCACCATATTGGGATCTTCATCCAGATGCAGCGTGCGCGCATTTCGCAGAATCGAGAACACCAGGTTGGTGATATGGACGGAGTTTTCCAGATTCAGGTGCTGGAAGCGCCCGGCGCTGGCGATTTGCCCGTGCACGAACAGAATATCGCGCAGCACCGCGAACAGGTTGGCCTGCAGGGAACGGATAATGCGCCCATCGACAAAGGCGTCTTCCGGCGGGTTGACCAGCTCGAGTTTTACGCCGCGCTCACGGCGCAGTACATTGATATCAAACGTTTCATAGCGTGACAGCAGCTGTTTGCTGTTGTCGGTCTGGCTGCCGGAGTTCAGCACCGCCAGTGAACAGTTGCGGAATAAACGATACAGGTCGCTGCTGGCGGTACGCTTCAGCATGTCTACTTCCAACTGCGACAGCAAATCCATTGAGCCAAGCGGGCTGATATGTGTAATCAAGGTAACTCCTTTGCACCCATGGCGGGGCGGTGGCAATCCATACGGCAGGACCGCCTGTCATTATGACGACCCCGCTTGTGCACGCTGCGGTTAATAACGCCTATCTGCTCTGCGGCACCCGCTATGCGTGAGGGCGCCGAGAATTAACCTTACCGCCGTCCCCTGATTTTTACCAATGCAAACCTGCTATTAGCTCAGTTGTTGAGCAACGCCTCGCATTTATTGGCGTGCCAGACGGCCGTGCGCCGGCGCAAAGGCGACGTTGCTGCGCCACGGGTTGATGTCCAGGCCGCCGCGGCGGGTATAGCGCGCATAGACCGAGAGGCGTTCAGGCTGACAAAAACGCATGATATCGTTGAAAATGCGCTCCACGCACTGTTCATGAAATTCATTATGATGGCGGAAAGAGACTAAATAGCGCAGCAACGCCTCGCGGTTAATCTGCGCGCCGCGGTAGGCGATTTGCACCGAGCCCCAGTCGGGCTGATTGGTGATCAGGCAGTTGGACTTCAGCAGATGGCTGACCAGCGTTTCTTCCACCACGGGGCTGCCCGCTGCCGCATCCTGCAGATAGTCGGCGCTGAACTGATAGTCATCGATGCTGATGTCCTGCTGGTCCAGGCATTCGCCCTGCAGCTGCGCAATAGGACGCCCTTCAATTTCATCCAGGCGGAACAGTTTCACTTCCACCTCTCCCTGCGCGCAGGCCGCCAGATCGCGCAACAGCGTGCAGCGCACCGCTTCCCAGTTCTCAAAACGGGTCTGGTTGAAGCTGTTCAGGTAGAGTTTGAAGCTTTTTGATTCGATCAAATTCAGGCTGAAGGCATCGAGGCTGATTTCTCCCACCGCCACCTGCGGCAGACCTTTAGCGTTGAGCCAGGAGAGCTCGTACAGCGTCCAGATATCCGCGCCGTGGAACGGCAGGCTATCGGGGTAAAGGCCCAGCGGCTCGCGGTTCATGCTGCGCGGCACCGGCTGCAGCAGCGTGGCGTCGTACTGGTCGTGGTAAGCGGTGGGTTTACCGAGCGCCAGCCCTGATAATGCCTGATGATTTTGATAGGAGGACATCTGCTGTCACCTTACTCCGGTTAGTGCTGAAAAATGGCATTGCAGACGCGGCAACGTGCTTAACGCCGGCGTCGCTGCAAGCAAGTATGCAAGGTTATGGGTACAATGGCCGTCAGTTTACCGTATGCGAGAGAAAATATGGACCATGATGTGACTCACGCCTTGCGTGAATTTACCCAGCGCTATGTGGCGCTCTGGCAGCAGCAGCGTGGCCATGCGCCGGCCAGCCGCGAATTGTACGGCGTGCCTTCACCGTGCGTGGTAGAAAATCGCGACGATGAGGTGCTGTGGCTGCCGCAGCCGTTTACGCCTGCGGCAACGCTGGAAAAGGTAGAAACTGCGCTGGAGCTGCGGCTGCAGCCGGATATTCACACCTTTTATACGCAGCAATATGCCGGGGATATGAGCGCGCAGTTCGGCGAGCATCGTCTTAGCCTGCTGCAGGTGTGGAGCGCGGATGATTTTATCCGCCTGCAGGAAAACCTGATCGGTCATCTGGTGACGCAGAAACGTCTGAAGCTGTCGCCGACGCTGTTCCTGGCGACCACGGAATCAGAGATGGAGATGGTGTCACTGTGCAACATCAGCGGCAATGTGGTGCTGGAACAGTTTGGCAGCGATCGGCGTACGCTGTTGGCGGCTACGTTGGGCAACTTCCTTGATGCGCTGCGCCCGTTAGCTGGTGATTGAGCTAAAACCCAAAATGCTTGTGAGATATCTCGCACAAACCTTGTGCGAGATCGCTTTTAATTTATAGACGCCTAATGGCAAAAATTGATTTATTGCTAGATGTATCAGTTGGTTAACGTATCGCTAAAAACTATCGTGTAACGCCTTTTTGTACTTTTGTCTCACAATCCCTTGTGGCGAGAAAGGAATTAAGCGATCTTATACATGCCGGACGGAAGGCGGCTGGAGCTGGAAGCATCGGGATGATGCAGACTTCTGGATGAAGAAGCGGATGCGCCCAGTGAAGGGTGGCGGGATGGCGTCAGGGCGATGCTCAGGATATTTCAGGAAAGAAATCAGGGACACCTCCAGGATGGAGATTGAGAGCCGGTACGGGATGGCTGGTGGGTCAGGGAGACCGAGGACCGCGTCAGGATGATGCTAGTTAAAGGATAAGGCATGGACGTTGGGTCAGGATGGCCGCAGGAAAAGTTTTCAGGGATTGAGCAGGGAGCATTCCGTGTAGCGGGAAAGCTATAAAACGAACCGGGGGCACTGTTCATACAGTGCCCCCAACTTTTTGCCTGCCTTGCGCATTTAGCCGATCGCTCCCAGCGTATCCCCTTGGCCCTGTTTTTTCGGCAGCAGGAACAGCGTGGCGTAGATATCCAGCAGATAAATGGCGGCCAACAGGCTGATGGCCGCGGTGAAGGATACCTGCGTCACCAGTGCGCCAATGACCAGCGGCCCCAACCCGCCAACGCCGCGTCCCAGATTAAACAGAATATTTTGCGCCGTAGCCCGAGCCTGCGTTGGGTAGGTGTCTGAAATCAGTGCGCCGTAACCGCCAATCATGCCATTGACGAACAACCCCATCACCGCGCCGGCCAGCAGCATCCAGGTCGGGTCGCTGAGTTGTGCGTAGCACACCACCATCACCACCGCACCCAACTGATAAGCGATGAAAATCTTCCAGCGTGCAAAGCGGTCGGCCAACATGCCGAACAGCCAGATGCCCAAGGTCATGCCGACGACCGTCACCGCAGTCCAGATGCCGGATTTGGTCAGGGAAAAGCCAAAGTTGGTCGCCAGATAGGTGGGCATCCAGATCATCAGCCCGTAGTAACCAAAATTTTGCACCGAACAAAGAATAAAAATGCCGATGCTGGCGCGTCCGGTCGCGCGGTCCTTGAACAGCAGACCGAGACGCTGGCGGAAGGATAAAACCGGCGCCGTGCTTTTTTGCCGCTCGAATTCTTCCGGCTCTCCCAGCGTGCGGCGGATCAGGAAGGAGGCCAGGGCCGGCACCAGGCCGACCAGAAACATGCCGCGCCAGCCGATATGCGTCAGCAGCAGCGGCGTCAGAAACGCCGCAGCCAGCACGCCAAGCTGCCAGCCCATGCCCACGTAGGCGGAGGCGCGGTTGCGCTTTTCCGCCGGCCAGGCTTCGGCGATCAGCGCCATACCGATGCCGAACTCGCCGCCCAGCCCGATACCTGCCAGCGTGCGGTAAGCCAGCAGATCCCAATAGCCGACCGCCAGCGCACACAGGCCGGTAAACAGTGAAAACATCAAAATAGTGACGGTAAGGATGCGGATCCGGCCGAAGCGGTCACTGAGGTGGCCGAAAATTATGCCGCCCAATACCGCGCCGATCAGCGTCCAGGTGACCAGCGAGCCGGATTCGGCAGAGGTGAGGTGTAGTTCGGCGGCGATAACCGGCAGCATAAAGCCCAGAATAAGCAGGTCAAAACCATCCATGGCATAGCCGGTCACCGAGGCCAGCATGGCTTTACCGGGCGTTGCGTGTTGTTTTACTGCTGATGTTGCGGTCATGTGTATCATCTTATTTATTGGTTTACTTAATGGATATTGTGCCGCGCGCGCAGTTCAGCCACCAGCGTAAAATCTGTCTTGCCGACGGAATTTGGGCTATAACCGGTTAAATGCTATGCTCTGCCGCCTTTCAGCCTGCGCGCTGAGTTTTATCGCTTCGAACGATCGGAAATGCAGATGAATATACATAATCAGGTTCGCCTTTACTTGCAGACTATCGAACAATCCATGCGCGATCTGGCGCTGTGGCAGGCTACGCCGCCGGCGCCTGAGGCGTTTAACAGCAGCGAACCGTTTTGCATTGACAGCATGCAGGCGGAGGAGTGGCTGCAGTGGGTGATGCTGCCGCGCATGTATGCCCTGCTGGACGCCAATGCGCCGTTGCCGACGCGCTTTGCCATCACGCCCTATTTTGAAGAGGCGCTGAAAGACAAAGAGCCTGGCTGTCTGCCGTTGTTGGTGGTGCTTCAGCGCCTGGATGACTTACTGAATCAAGAGCCGCAGTAATGCTGGAGATTCTTTATCAGGATGAGCATCTGGTGGCGGTGAACAAGCCCGCCGGCTGGCTGGTGCACCGCAGCTGGCTGGACCGCCATGAAAGCGTGTTTGTGATGCAGACGGTGCGCGATCAGATCGGCCAGCACGTTTTTACCGTTCACCGGCTTGACCGGCCGACGTCCGGCGTATTGTTGATGGCGCTGTCCAGCGAGGTTGCTCATCTGTTGTCGCAGCAGTTTGAACAGCATCAGGTAGAGAAAACTTACCATGCGGTGGTGCGCGGCTTTGTCAATGAAGCCGCGACGCTCGACTATCCGCTGACGCAGGAGCGGGACAAGATCGCCGATAAGTTTTCTGATGCGGATAAAGCGCCGCAGCCGGCACTGACCCACTATCGGCCGTTGGCGCAGGTGGAAATGCCGGTGGCGATCGGGCGCTATGACAGCGCGCGCTACAGCCTGATGGAGCTGCAGCCGGAAACCGGCCGCAAGCATCAGTTACGGCGCCATATGACGCATTTGCGCCACCCGATCATCGGCGACAGCAAACACGGCGATCTGCGGCAAAACCGCGGCATGGCGCAGCATTTTTCCTGTCCGCGCCTGATGCTGCATGCCAGCCACCTGCGGCTTAATCACCCGGTGAGCGGACAGCCGCTGCAGATTTCCGCCCGTTGGGATCAGGCCTGGCAGGGCGTAATGTCACAGTTTGGCTGGCTGGATGTTCTCCCTGAGCTCGTCAGGGTTGAGTTTCCGGCGGCTTACGGTCAAGCTAGCTGAGAATTTTTTCAGAGCATTAAGGGAGTTGTAAGCATGGCTCAGGTCGGTATTTTCGTCGGCACGGTATACGGTAATGCGTTGTTGGTGGCGGAAGAAGCGGAAACCATCCTTATCGAGCAGGGGCACGAGGTCAAACTGTTCGAAGAGGGGACGCTGGAAGAGTGGCAGGCCTATCATCAGCATTATGCGCTGGTGGTGACCTCGACCACCGGGCAGGGAGATTTGCCGGACAGCATCGCGCCGCTGTTCGTGGCGATTCGCGATCGGGTCGGTTATCAGCCGGAGCTGCGCTACGGAGTGATTGCGCTGGGCGACAGCAGCTATGACAATTTCTGCGGCGCCGGCCGGGCGTTTGATGCATTGCTGCAGGAGCAGGGGGCGACGCGCGTAGGGGAAGTGCTGGAAATTGATGCCATGGAACAGCCTGAACCCGAAGTGGTTTCCTGCCCGTGGGTAGAAAAATGGGCGGCATTGCTGAAGTAAACCCTGAAGGGCGCGGTGACCGCGCCCTGATGATTATTTGCCGCGGGTCAGCTTTTCCAGGTCGGCTTCAATCTCGGCAATCTTGTGCGACACCACGCCTTCCAGATGGCGCAGGTCTTCGAGGATCTTGCGTTTCAAATCGACTTCCGCCTGATCGCGCTGACACAGCTGATCCAGCTCATCGATCACATAGCGCAGGTTGGGGTTTATCTCGTGGATCTCTTTATAACCCTGACCGGCGTTGTCGGCCACCACGGTTTTACGCTGACGTGGATATTTGAATTTCACGCTTTTGGCGAAGAACTCGCCTTTATCCTTGCGGAAATAGATCTTGAGGATGTCGTTATTGGCCTCTTGCCGCAGGCTATAACGATCGATATCTTCCGGTTGATTAATGCCCAAGCTTTTCAAATTATCGTACATACGTCGCCCCTAGTAATAAGTGTTATTCCACGTTAGTGAGGATGCCCGCGTTGCTTAAGATAAAAAAATAGCGGGTGAATCACCCGCTATTCAGCTTAGTCGATGGTGCGCAATAACTCATTAATGCCGACTTTTCCGCGCGTCTTGGCGTCCACTTTTTTGACGATCACCGCACAGTACAGGCTGTAGGAACCATCTTTGGACGGCAGGTTGCCGGATACCACGACGGAACCCGCTGGGACGCGACCGTAGTGGATTTCGCCGGTTTCACGGTCGTAAATACGGGTGCTCTGGCCGAGGTAAACGCCCATGGAGATCACCGAGCCTTCTTCCACGATCACCCCTTCAACCACTTCGGAACGTGCGCCGATAAAGCAGTTGTCTTCGATGATGGTCGGGTTGGCCTGCAGCGGCTCCAGCACGCCGCCGATACCGACGCCGCCGGACAGGTGAACATTTTTACCGATCTGCGCGCAGGAACCGACGGTGGCCCAGGTATCGACCATGGTGCCTTCGTCAACGTAGGCGCCGATATTGACGTAGGATGGCATCAGCACGGTGTTGCGTGCGATAAACGCGCCCTGGCGCACGGTGGCCGGTGGTACGACGCGGAAACCTTCTTTCTGGAAGCGCGCTTCGTCGTAGTCGGCGAATTTCATCGGTACTTTGTCGTAATAGCGGGTTTCAGCCCCGTCCATCACCTTGTTGTCGTTGATGCGGAAAGAGAGCAGCACGGCTTTTTTCAGCCACTGATGGGTTACCCACTGGCCGTCAATCTTTTCGGCGACGCGCAGGGCGCCGCTGTCCAGCAGGGCGATGGCCTGGTTTACCGCTTCGCGCGTTACGGTGTCTACGCTCGTCGGGGTAATGTCCGCACGACGTTCAAAGGCGCTCTCGATAACGTTCTGTAATTGCTGCATTCTGTTCTCGTCCTGATAATGTTTAGCTAAAGGTTACTGGTTTACCCAAAAGATTTCGAGTGGCGGCGAGGCGGCAACCGCACGAGTTCCCCGGAGCTTACGTCGGTAAGTGACTGGGGTGAGTAAGGGCAGCCAACAACGCTGCCGCTTGAAAGATGAAGGGTATATCACATTTTATCGTTTGGATTGAGGGCCTCTGTCAACCGTTGTTCCAACTTTCTGCGCGTTTGGGCGTTTAAAGCACGCCGATCGCCGTCGGCCAGAATAAATAAATCCTCAACCCGCTCGCCGATAGTGGAAATGCGCGCGCCGTGCAGGGAAAGCCCCATATCGGCAAACACTTCACCGACGCGCGCCAGCAGGCCGGGCTGATCCAGCGCGGTCAGCTCCAGGTAACTGCGCCGGTCGGTGTGGGTCGGTAGAAAGCTGGCCTCCGTCGGCACGCTGAAGTGGCGCAGTTTGGACGATGGCCGGCGCACCCGCGGCGGCTGATAGTCGCGTTGGGTGATTGCCTGCAGCAGCGCCTGACGAATGGCGTTGTGGCGATCCTGCGCCAGCGGGCTGCCGTCCGGTTCCAGAACGATAAAGGTGTCCATCGCCATTCCGTCGCGGTTGGTGAAAATCTGCGCGTCGTGTACGCTCAGGTTGCGGCGGTCCATCTCTCCGGCGACGGCGGCGAACAGGTAGGGACGATCCGGGCTCCAGATAAAGATTTCGGTGCCGCCGCGCGTCGCCTGCCGGCTGACCAGCACCAGCGGTTTGGTGGAGTCGTGGGCCAGCAGGTGGCGTGCATGCCAGGCCAGCTGATTGGGCGAATGACGCAGGAAATAGTCGGCGCGGCAGCGGCTCCAGATGCGGTGCAGCGCCTCTTCGTCGATATTGTCCATGCGCAGCAGCGCCAGCGCCTGCAGGCGGTGGTGGCGTACGCGTTCGCGCAGGTCCGGGCTGTTCTGCATGCCGCGGCGCAGCTGCTTTTCCGTGGCGAAATAGAGCTCGCGCAACAGGCTCTGTTTCCAGCTGTTCCACAGCGTTTCGTTGGTGGCGCAGATATCCGCCACCGTCAGGCAGACCAGATAGCGCAGCCGTGTTTCGCTCTGTACTTCGGCGCTGAACTGCTGGATCACCGTCGGGTCCTGAATGTCGCGCCGCTGGGCGGTGACCGACATCAACAGGTGACAGCGCACCAGCCAGGCGACCAGCTGGGTTTCCCGCGAGTTGAGGCCGTGCAGCGCGGCGAACTCCACCACGTCTTCCGCCCCCAGAATAGAGTGATCGCCGCCGCGTCCTTTGGCAATATCGTGAAACAGCGCGGCGATCAGCAGCAGCTCCGGGTGGGGCAGGCGCGGATACAGCTCGACGCACAGCGGGTGGCGCGGCCGGGTTTCTTCATCGGCGAAGCTTTCCAGCTTTTGCAGCACGCGAATCGTGTGTTCATCTACGGTGTAGGCGTGGAACAGGTCAAACTGCATCTGGCCGACGATTTTTCCCCACTGCGGCATATAGGCCCACAGCACGCTGTGGCGGTGCATCGGCAGCAGGGCGCGCGCCACCGCGCCGGGATGGCGCAGAATCGCCATAAACAGCTCGCGGGCTTCGGGAATGGTGCACAGCGGCTGCTTCAGATGGCGACGCGCATGGCGCAGCTGGCGCACGGTGGTGGAGTAGATGCCGCGGATATCGCGGTTACGCACCATCAGATAGAACATGCGCATGATGGCTTCCGGCTGGCGTTCAAACAGCGTCTCGTCGCGCAGATCGATCAGATCGCCGCGCAGCTGGAAATCATCGTTCAGCGGGCGCGGTTTTTCCGTGGCGTCCAGCGCCAGAATTGCTTCATCAAACAGCTGCAGCAGCATGTTGTTCAGTTCGCTGACGCGGCGCGTCACGCGGTAGAAGTCTTTCATCATGCGCTCGACCGGCTCATTGCCTTCGCCTTGGTAGCGCAGCCGCTGCGCTACGCTGAGCTGGCGGTCGAACAGCAGCCGGTTATCATAACGCGACAGCTCCAGATGCAGCGCGAAGCGGATACGCCACAGCAGGCTCTGACATTCGTTCAGCTCGTTGCGTTCCGCCTGTGTCAGAAAGCCGAAACCGACCATTTCATCCAGCGAGGTGGCGCCGAAGTGGCGCCGCGCCACCCATAACAGGGTATGGATATCGCGCAGGCCGCCGGGGCTGCTTTTGATGTCCGGCTCCAGGTTGTAGCTGGTGCCGTGGTAGCGCTGGTGACGCTCCTGCTGCTCCTCTATTTTTGCGTGGAAAAAGTCGGGGGAGGGCCAGAAGCCGTCGCTGAAAATGTGTTTTTGCATCTGCAGGAACAGCGCCACGTCGCCGCAGATCATCCGCGATTCGATCAGGTTGGTGGCCACGGTCAGATCGGCCAGCCCTTCCAGCAGGCACTCTTCCAGCGTGCGTACGCTGTGGCCGACCTCCAGTTTCAGATCCCACAGCAGGGTGATGAATTCGCCGACGCGCGCCGCCTGCGGCTCGCTCAACCGCTGCTGGCTGAGCACCAGCACGTCGATGTCCGACAGCGGATGCAGCTCATCGCGGCCGTAGCCGCCCACCGCGACCAGTGCGGTTTCGGCAACCTGCTCAAAGCCGTAAAAACGCCACAGGCGGCGCAGCAGGCGGTCGACGAACTCACTGCGCGCCGCTACCAGGCTTTCGGCGCTGGCTCCGGCGTCAAAGGATGTCGCCAGCCAGTGCTGAAACTGCTCCAGTCGCTGTTTCAGCGTGCCGCAGTCCAGCTCATCATCGCCATAGGTATGGGGCGAGGCTGGCGGCGTCAGTGGCGCGACGACCGGCGGGGCGGATGCACGAAAATCTTCAGACATGGGATGGCCTATAAAAATAAAAAAGGCCGGCAAAAGCCGGCCTGTGTTATGCGTTTAGCGTACGGCGTTGCCGCCGCGCTTACATGTCATGCGTAATGATGTTGGGGATGGTGTCATCCTTGCGCAACGTCATTATCTCGCAGCCGTTTTCAGTCACCACAATAGTATGCTCATACTGTGCCGACAAGCTGCGATCTTTGGTTTTTACCGTCCAGCCGTCTTTCATGGTGCGGATGCGGTAGTCGCCGGCGTTGACCATCGGCTCGATGGTGAAGGCCATGCCCGCCTGCAGCACCACGCCGCCGTCGTCGGCGTCGTAATGCAGCACCTGCGGCTCTTCGTGGAACACTTCGCCGATGCCGTGTCCGCAGTATTCACGCACCACGGAGAACTTCTCGGCCTCTACGAACTGCTGAATGGCTTTGCCCAGCGTGCGCAGGCGGATGCCCGGCTTGACCATTTTCAGCGCCAGGTACAGGCTTTCCTGCGTGATGCGGCACAGGCGCTCGCCCAGAATCGTCGGTTTGCCCACCAGGAACATCTTGGAGGTGTCGCCGTGCCAGCCGTCTTTGATAACGGTGACGTCGATATTGACGATATCGCCGTCTTTCAGCACTTTGTCATCGCTCGGGATGCCGTGGCACACCACTTCATTCACCGAGATACAGACGGATTTCGGGAAGCCGTGGTAGCCCAGGCAGGCGGAGATCGCCTGCTGCTTTTCCGTGATGTATTCGTGACAGATACGGTCCAGTTCACCGGTGGTGACGCCGGGTTTGACGTAAGGCTCGATGATTTCCAGCACTTCGGCGGCCAGGCGGCCGGCTACGCGCATTTTTTGGATGTCATCAGCGTTTTTGATTGAGATGGCCATGAAATTCGTCCGAAGGTGTCGTGCTTGCCGACAATATTAAGAATATAGAAGCAGTTTGCTATGGTATCAGCCCGCCGGAGGGCTGCCAAATTTGATTTGCGCGCGCGGGCGGCGTTCAGGGGTTATACTGCAACAAAAGTTGGAGTCGGCGACGGGTTTATGGTATAAAGCGCGCCGGCGATCCGCGACTTCCGTCCAAAAGACGGTGGCCGGTGAGGCTGAAACTACTTAACTGCACTCGATTTGTGTAAATAACACACACGTATCGGCACATGCGCCGGGGTGCCTCAGGTGAGAACTTCGCTCTGGGGTCGGCGTTATGGGATACGTGGAGGCATAACCCCAATTTAATCTATAGAGGTTTAATCATGGCAACTGTTTCCATGCGCGACATGCTCCAGGCCGGTGTACACTTCGGTCACCAGACCCGTTACTGGAACCCGAAAATGAAGCCATTCATCTTCGGCGCTCGTAACAAGGTTCACATCATCAACCTGGAAAAAACCGTACCAATGTTCAACGACGCTCTGGCTGAGCTGAGCAAGATCTCTGCCCGTAAAGGCAAGATCCTGTTTGTTGGTACCAAGCGCGCAGCAAGCGAAGCGGTAAAAGAAGCTGCCAACAACTGCGACCAGTTCTTCGTGAACCATCGCTGGTTGGGCGGTATGCTGACTAACTGGAAAACCGTTCGTCAGTCCATCAAACGTTTGAAAGATCTGGAAACCCAGTCTCAAGACGGCACCTTCGACAAGCTGACCAAAAAAGAAGCGCTGATGCGTACCCGTGAACTGCAGAAGTTGGAAAACTCTCTGGGCGGTATCAAGGATATGGGCGGTCTGCCAGACGCTCTGTTCGTTATCGATGCCGATCACGAACACATCGCGATCAAAGAAGCCAACAACCTGGGTATCCCGGTATTCTCTATCGTTGATACCAACTCCGATCCAGACGGCGTTGACTTCATCATCCCTGGTAACGACGACGCAATCCGTGCAGTAAACCTGTACCTGACCGCCGTTGCTGCCGCAGTACGCGAAGGTCGCTCTCAAGATCTGGCCGTTCAGGCGGAAGAAGGCTTGGTAGAAGCTGAATAATAAGGCAAGCTCGAACTCGAGCCCTTATTAACCAGGTATTGACATATGTTGGTTAGGGGGGCCTTAAAGGCCCCCTTTGCTTATCTGAATGAGAACCCTGTCCGATAGGTTCCGCGTTGTTGCCCGGCGCGACGGCGCGAAAGGTATCGGGTAAATCTCCGAGTGAGATAACCGAGGAATTAAAAAATGGCTGATATTACCGCTGCCCTGGTAAAAGAACTGCGCGAGCGTACTGGCGCTGGCATGATGGATTGCAAAAAGGCGCTGGTTGAATCCAACGGCGACATCGAGCTGGCAATCGAAAACATGCGTAAGTCTGGTGCGATCAAAGCAGCGAAAAAAGCAGGCAACGTAGCTGCTGACGGCGTGATCAAAACCAAAATCGAAGGCAACTACGGCGTGATTCTGGAAGTTAACTGCCAGACTGACTTCGTGGCTAAAGACGCTGGTTTCCAGGCATTCGCTGACAAAGTGCTGGACGCGGCCGTTGCCGGTAAAGTAACTGACGTCGAAGTACTGAAAGCACAGTTCGAAGAAGAGCGCGTTGCTCTGGTGGCGAAAATTGGTGAAAACATCAACATTCGTCGCGTAGCCGTACTGGAAGGCGACGTGCTGGGCAGCTACCTGCACGGCGCACGTATCGGCGTTCTGGTTTCCGCTAAAGGCGCTGACGAAGAGCTGGTTAAGCAGATCGCAATGCACGTTGCGGCCAGCAAGCCTGAGTTCGTGAAGCCTGAAGACGTTTCTGCCGAAGTGGTGGAAAAAGAGTATCAGGTTCAGCTGGACATCGCTATGCAGTCCGGCAAGCCGAAAGAAATCGCAGAGAAAATGGTTGAAGGCCGCATGAAGAAATTCACCGGCGAAGTTTCTCTGACCGGTCAGCCTTTCGTTATCGAGCCAAGCAAATCCGTTGGTCAGGTGCTGAAAGAGCACAACGCTGACGTTGTTAACTTCATCCGCTTCGAAGTGGGCGAAGGCATCGAGAAAGTTGAAGCTGACTTTGCTGCTGAAGTTGCAGCAATGAGCAAGCAGTCTTAATGACTGTTAATGGAACCGCCGTCTGGCGGTTCCATTTTATATCCGCCGTATTTCAGGCAGCGGGTAGGGTGCCTTTTTCCTGCAACCTGAATTATTTAGGATATATCTTTATCCGGATCCAGCCAGATTTACTCCGATGGCGAGCCCTGCCGGGTTATACTCTGCGCAGGCGCATTTCATCGGCTAAAACCCCCAATACTATTACTGCTGCTTAGGACAGAATAACCATGGCAACCAATGCAAAACCCGTATATCAGCGTATCCTGCTCAAACTGAGCGGCGAAGCCCTGCAAGGCGCAGAAGGTTTTGGTATCGACGCGAGCGTTTTGGATCGCATGGCTCAGGAAGTGAAAGAGCTGGTCGAGCTGGGCATTCAGGTCGGTGTAGTTATTGGCGGTGGCAACCTGTTCCGCGGCGCGGGCCTGGCGCAAGCCGGGATGAACCGCGTAGTGGGCGACCACATGGGAATGCTGGCTACCGTGATGAACGGCCTGGCTATGCGTGATGCACTGCACCGTGCCTATGTGAACGCCCGCCTGATGTCGGCTATCCCGCTGAATGGCGTGTGTGATAACTACAGCTGGGCAGAGGCCATCAGCCTGCTGCGTAACAACCGCGTAGTGATTTTCTCTGCCGGTACCGGCAACCCGTTCTTTACCACCGACTCTGCCGCCTGCCTGCGTGGGATCGAAATTGAAGCAGACGTGGTATTGAAAGCCACCAAAGTGGATGGTGTATACTCCGCCGATCCGGTGAAAAACCCGGATGCGACGCTGTACGAACAGTTAACCTATCAGGACGTGCTGGAACGTGAACTGAAAGTCATGGATCTGGCCGCGTTTACGCTGGCGCGCGATCACAGCCTGCCGATCCGCGTGTTCAATATGAACAAGCCGGGTGCGCTGCGTCGCGTCGTGATGGGTGAGAACGAAGGTACATTGATCAGCAAGTAATTGCTGCTCGATACTGATTGAGCGGGGCGGGTGGCGACGTGCGCGCCTGTCCCCAGCAAGTAAAATTCACGGGCTATAATAAGCCTGCCAAGTAACCCGTTTCCAAAGGTTCGCAACGTGATTAATGACATCAGAAAAGATGCTGACGCACGCATGGAAAAAAGCGTCGAAGCATTCAAAAACCAAATCAGCAAAATCCGCACCGGCCGCGCGTCGCCAAGCATTCTTGACGGCATCATGGTGGAATACTACGGCGCCGCGACGCCGCTGCGCCAGCTGGCCAGCATCACGGTGGAAGATTCCCGTACGCTGAAAATCAACGTGTTCGATCGTTCCCTGAGCCAGGCGGTGGAAAAAGCCATCATGACCTCCGATCTGGGTCTGAACCCGTCTTCCGCTGGTTCCGACATCCGCGTGCCGCTGCCTGCGCTGACCGAAGAGCGTCGTAAAGATCTGATTAAGATCGTGCGTGGTGAAGCAGAGCAGGGCCGTGTGTCCGTGCGTAACGTGCGTCGCGATGCCAACGATAAGGTCAAGGCGTTGCTGAAAGACAAGGAAATCAGCGAAGATGAAGAACGTCGTGCGCAAGACGACATTCAGAAAATGACCGATGGTTATATCAAGCTGGTAGACGCCGCTCTGGCGGAGAAAGAAAAAGAGCTGATGGAATTCTAATCGGCTTTGCGCTGAACAAAGCGTCGCTTAGGCGGCGCTTTATTTTTTGCAGCGCAGATCTCGTTTTATCGTACTGAAAGATCGTGGACATCCGGTGAGCAAGGTTTCACACTGGAGCACTATCGATCTTATCAGACAGTTACTCAGAGCGAACTCATGAAGCAACTGACTATTCTTGGCTCCACCGGTTCCGTCGGCACCAGCACGCTGGCTGTTGTACGGGAAAATCCTGAACGTTTCGCCGTGAAGGCGCTGGTTGCCGGTCGCAATGCGACGGTGATGGCGCAGCAGTGCCTGGAGTTCCGCCCGGCCTATGCGGCGATGGCGGACGAAGCCTCGGCGGCGCAACTGCGCACGCTGCTGGCGGAGCAGGGCGTGACGACCGAAGTGATGGCGGGTGAACAGGCCGCCTGCGAGCTGGCGGCGCTGGACGACGTCGATCAGGTGACTGCGGCCATCGTCGGCGCCGCCGGTTTGCTGCCAACGCTGTCGGCAATCCGCGCTGGCAAGCAGGTGCTGCTGGCGAATAAAGAGTCGCTGGTGACCTGCGGCCGTCTGTTTATGGATGCGGTGCGGCAGAGTCAGGCGCAGCTTTTACCGCTCGATAGCGAGCATAACGCGATTTTTCAGAGTTTACCTGAGAGCATTCAGCGCCAGTTGGGATACTCTTCACTGGAAGATCATGGTGTTTCGCGCATTGTGCTGACCGGTTCCGGCGGCCCGTTCCGTACCACGCCGCTGGAGCAGTTTGCCGCGATGACGCCGGATCAGGCGTGTGCCCATCCCAACTGGTCGATGGGGCGCAAGATCTCGGTGGATTCCGCCACCATGATGAATAAAGGTCTGGAATATATTGAGGCCCGCTGGCTGTTTAATGCCTCGGCCGAACAAATGGAAGTGATTCTGCACCCGCAGTCGGTCATTCACTCGATGGTGCGCTATGTCGACGGCAGCGTACTGGCGCAGTTGGGCACGCCGGATATGCGTACGCCGATCGCCCACGCGATGGCCTATCCGCAGCGCGTGAATTCCGGCGTTGCCGCGCTGGACTTTTGCCGCATCGGCGCGTTGACCTTCTCCGAGCCTGAGCGTGAACGTTATCCCTGCCTGCATCTGGCCATTGCGGCCTTTGATGCGGGGCAGGCGGCGACCACCGCGCTTAATGCCGCCAACGAAGTGGCGGTGGCCGCTTTCCTGCAGGCGCAGATTCGCTTCACCGATATCGCGGCGGTGAACCAAAAAGTTGTCGAACGGCTGTCTTTGCAGGAACCGACCTGCGTTGACGCGGTCTTAGATATCGATCGCCAGGCGCGTGTTGCTGCCGCTGAAATTGTGAAGGCGCAGCGCGCCTGAGCCCGTGATATTGTCTGATTTTGTTCGTAAATTGCGCGCGCCGCTCTGGGCCTGTTTGTTCAGGCTTCGCTGAGGTGATATAGTCTGCGCCACCTGTCAGCGGTTATACCGTTGAATAATGGCCTGATTGGTATGCCGAATACCTCTTCGTCCCAGACGACGTCTGGGCTATCAGGACGTGCAGACGAAAAAGCCGTGTCGGGCACACGGCTTTTTTTGCGCGCAAGGGCCTGAAGTTCCGGAAAGGCTGTTGTGTTTCTATCGAGGAAATAAGTACGAGTTATGTCGTCCGCAAATCAACAAGAAGCTAATCCGTCCATTTCAGGGCCACGTCACGTTGCCATCATTATGGACGGTAACGGACGTTGGGCTAAACGTCAGGGCAAGTTACGTGTCTTCGGTCATAAAGCAGGGGTGAAATCGGTGCGCCGAGCCGTCAGCTTTGCCGCCAGCCATCATTTGGATGCGCTCACGCTTTATGCCTTCAGCAGTGAGAACTGGAATCGTCCGGCGCAGGAGGTCTCCGCATTGATGGAGCTTTTTGTGCGCGCCCTGGACAGTGAAGTGAAAAGCCTGCACAAACATAACGTCAGATTGCGCGTGATTGGCGATGTCAGCCGATTCAGCGCACGTTTGCAGGAGCGTATTCGTCGCTCCGAGCAACTGACTGAAAATAACGATGGCCTGACGCTCAACATTGCCGCCAACTACGGCGGTCGTTGGGATATCATGCAGGGAGTAAAGACTTTGGCCGAAAAAGTGCAGGAAGGTTTACTGCGCCCGGACCAAATCAGCGAAGAGTTGCTGAGCGAACAGGTTTGCATGAGCGATCTGGCGCCGGTGGATCTGGTGATCCGTACCGGCGGTGAACACCGCATCAGCAACTTCTTACTGTGGCAGATCGCTTATGCCGAACTTTACTTTACTGATGTACTCTGGCCTGATTTTGATGAACTTGTCTTTGAAGGTGCGCTGAATGCATTTGCACAACGTGAGCGCCGCTTCGGGGGAACAACACCTATCGGCGCTAATGCGTCCTAGGGGGAACTTTTGCTGAAGTATCGCCTCATAACTGCTCTGATTTTAATACCGATCGTTATTGCAGCGCTGTTTTTGCTGCCTCCGGTGGGATTTGCCCTGGTAACGCTGGTAGTGTGCATGTTAGCTGCGTGGGAGTGGGGCCAGTTGGCCGGGTTTGCCTCCCGTTCTCAACGTATCTGGTTGGCGATACTCTGCGGCTTTTTACTGGCGCTGATGATGCTGAGCGTACCGGCCTATCATCAGTCCGTTCACCTGCTGCAGGTTGGCGGGCCGCTGTGGATGTCGCTCGGATGGTGGCTGGCTGCGTTGCTGCTGGTGCTGTTTTATCCGGGCTCTGCAGGGCTGTGGCGTAATTCACGCCCGCTGCGGCTGGTATTCGGTATCCTGACTATCGTGCCGTTCTTTTGGGGCATGCTGGCGCTGCGTCAGTTCGGCTATGAGCAAAACCATTTTACCGGTGCCTGGTGGCTGCTGTATGTGATGCTGCTGGTATGGGGTGCGGATTCCGGCGCCTACGTCTTCGGCAAACTGTTCGGCAAACACAAGCTGGCACCGAAGGTTTCGCCGGGTAAAACCTGGGAAGGTCTGATTGGCGGTCTGGTGACCTCGGCGCTGATTTCCTGGCTGTTTGGCCGCTATGCGCCGCTGAACGTGGTGCCGGCAACTCTGCTGGTTTGTTCGGTGACTGCCGCGCTGGCCTCGGTGCTGGGCGACCTCACCGAGAGCATGTTCAAACGGGAAGCGGGCATCAAGGACAGCGGCCATCTGATTCCGGGACATGGCGGGATACTGGATCGTATCGACAGCCTGACCGCCGCCGTGCCGGTATTTGCCTGTTTGATGCTGTTAGTGTTTTAATCCGTCCGTGACGGGGAGTGTAGGGATGATGTTCAGCGTGCTCTGGAACCTGGTAGCGTTTATTATTGCACTCGGTATATTGATTACCGTGCATGAGTTCGGGCACTTTTGGGTGGCCCGTCGCTGCGGCGTCCGCGTTGAACGCTTCTCCATCGGCTTTGGCCGCGCCCTGTGGCGGCGCACCGACCGTCACGGCACCGAATTCGTTATCGCGTTGATCCCGCTGGGCGGCTACGTCAAAATGCTGGATGAGCGCGTGGAGACGGTGGCGCCTGAGCGGCGTCACCAGGCCTTTAACAATAAAACCGTCTGGCAGCGCGCCGCCATTGTCAGCGCAGGGCCAATCGCGAACTTCCTGTTCGCCGTGGTTGCTTACTGGCTGGTGTTTATCATCGGCGTCCCTAGTTTTCGTCCGGTTATTGGCGAAATATCACCACAATCTATCGCCGCTCAGGCGCAAATTTCACCAGGAATGGAACTAAAGTCCGTTGGCGGTATCGAAACGCCTGATTGGGAAGCTGTTCGTCTGGCGCTGGTGACCAAGATTGGCGATGAGAAAACCGAAGTAGGGATTGCGCCTTTTGGCACATCGCAGGTGGTAAATAAAACCCTGGATTTACGCCAGTGGAATTTTGAGCCAGACAAGCAGGATCCGGTGGTTTCACTGGGGATTATTCCCCGCGGGCCGCAGATTGAATCGGTATTGGCACAGGTGCAATCCGGTTCGGCAGCGCAAAAAGCGGGTTTGCAAGCCGGGGATAGGATCGTTAAAGTCGATGGTCAGCCTTTAGGACGTTGGCAAACGTTGGTGAAGCGAATTCACGACGGCCCGGGGCAGCCGCTGGCTTTAGAGATTGAGCGAAACGGCGCGCCGTTGTCATTGACGCTGGTTCCGGATAGCAAGACGGCGGCAGGAAAGGACATCGGCTTTGCCGGTATTATTCCGAAAGTGTTGCCACTGCCGGATGAGTACAAGACGATTCGTCAGTTTGGACCGTTCTCGGCGCTGTATCAGGCCGGGGACAAGACCTGGCAAATCATGCGCCTAACGGTCAGCATGCTGGGTAAATTAATAACCGGTGATGTGAAGCTGAACAACCTGAGCGGCCCGATTTCCATAGCACAGGGCGCCGGGGCTTCAGCCGGAGTCGGGTTTGTGTATTACCTGATGTTCCTGGCGTTGATTAGCGTCAACCTGGGGATCATCAACCTGTTCCCATTACCGGTGTTAGATGGTGGGCACCTCCTCTTCCTGGCGATAGAAAAGCTGAAGGGTGGCCCGGTTTCCGAGCGAGTACAGGACTACAGCTACCGCATAGGTTCGATTTTGCTGGTACTGTTAATGGGTCTTGCACTTTTCAATGATTTTTCTCGCCTGTAAGGGCGGGGATAGGTTAGGAAGAACGCATAACAACGATGGCGATGAAAAAGTTGCTCATAGCGTCGCTGCTGTTTGGCAGCGCCACCGTATACGGTGCAGACGGGTTCGTGGTGAAAGACATTCATTTCGAAGGCCTGCAGCGGGTCGCCGTCGGTGCGGCGTTACTCAACATGCCGGTTCGCGTAGGCGATACCGTCACTGACGATGACATCAGTAATACCATTCGTGCCTTGTTTGCCACCGGCAACTTCGAGGACGTGCGCGTACTGCGCGATGGTAATACGTTGATCGTGCAGGTTAAGGAACGTCCTACCATTGCCAGCATCACCTTCTCCGGCAACAAGTCGGTGAAAGATGACATGCTCAAGCAAAACCTGGAAGCCTCTGGCGTCCGGGTTGGCGAAGCGCTCGACCGCACCACGATTTCCAGTATTGAAAAAGGCCTGGAAGACTTCTACTACAGCGTTGGTAAGTACAGCGCCTCGGTGAAAGCCGTGGTGACGCCACTGCCGCGCAACCGTGTTGACCTGAAGCTGGTGTTCACGGAAGGGGTTTCCGCAAAAATTCAACAGATCAACATCGTCGGCAACCATGCCTTCACCAACGATGAACTGATTTCACGTTTCCAACTGCGTGATGAGGTGCCATGGTGGAACGTGGTCGGCGATCGCAAATACCAGAAGCAGAAACTGGCGGGCGATCTTGAAACCCTGCGCAGCTTCTATCTGGACCGCGGTTACGCGCGTTTCAACATTGATTCGACGCAGGTCAGCCTGACGCCGGACAAGAAAGGTATCTACATCACCATCAACATCACCGAAGGCGATCAGTACAAGCTTTCTGACGTGGTGGTGAACGGCAACCTGGCCGGCCATTCGGCCGAAGTCGCCCAGTTGACCAAGATTGAGCCGGGCGAACTGTACAACGGCAGCAAAGTGACCAAAATGGAAGACAACATCAAGAAGATGTTGGGCCGTTATGGTTACGCCTACCCGCGCGTACAGACTCAGCCGGAAATCAACGATGCGGATAAAACCGTCAAGCTGCACGTCAACATCGACGCGGGCAACCGCTTCTATGTGCGCCGCATCAAGTTCGAAGGTAACGACACCAGCAAAGATTCCGTACTGCGCCGTGAAATGCGTCAGATGGAAGGCTCATGGCTGGGCAATGACCAGGTTGAGCAGGGCAAAGAGCGTCTGAACCGTCTGGGCTACTTCGAAACCGTGGACGTTGAAACGCAACGCGTGCCGGGTACTGCCGATCAGGTTGACGTCACCTACAAGGTGAAAGAGCGCAACACCGGTACGTTCAACTTCGGCGTAGGTTACGGTACGGAAAGCGGCGTCAGCTTCCAGGTTGGCGTTCAGCAGGACAACTGGCTGGGCACCGGTTACTCGGTGGGCGTCAGCGGCACCAAGAACGACTATCAGACCTATGCGGAACTGTCCGCCACCAACCCATACTTCACCGTTGACGGTGTGAGCCTGGGCGGTCGTATCTTCTATAACGACTTTAAGGCCGACGACGCAGACCTGTCTGATTATACCAACAGCAGCTACGGCGTTGACGGTACGCTGGGTTTCCCAATCAACGAGAACAACTCGCTGCGCGCCGGCCTGGGCTATGTGCATAACAGCCTGTCCGACATGCAGCCGCAGATCGCCATGTGGCGTTATCTGAACTCGATGGGGCAGGATCCGAACACCATGGATCGCGCCAGCTATAAGGCGGATGACTTCACGCTGAACCTGGGCTGGACGTACAACAACCTTGACCGTGGTTATTTCCCGACCTCCGGTAACCGCACCACCCTGAATGGTAAAATCACCATTCCTGGCTCTGACAACGAATACTACAAACTGACGTTGGACAGCGTACAGTACGTGCCGATCAACGAAGATCGCACCTGGGTGCTGTTGGGCCGTGGCCGTCTGGGCTATGCCGACGGTCTGGGCGGTAAGGAAATGCCGTTCTATGAGAACTTCTATGCCGGCGGTTCCAGCTCCGTGCGTGGCTTCCAGTCCAATACCATTGGTCCGAAAGCGGTGTACTACAATTCCAACTCCTACAGCTGCAGCAACGGCACCAAGCTGTGCGGCTCTGACGATGCGGTCGGCGGCAACGCCATGGCGGTCGCCAGCATGGAGTTGATTACGCCTACGCCGTTTATCAGCGAAAAATACGCTAACTCGGTACGTACCTCGCTGTTCGTCGATGCGGGTACCGTGTGGGATACCAACTGGGAGAAGAACCAGACCGCTGGTTTCGATATTCCGGATTACAGCAAACCAGGCAACATTCGCGTGTCCGCCGGTATTGCGCTGCAGTGGATGTCGCCGCTGGGGCCGTTGGTGTTCTCTTACGCCAACCCGCTTAAAGATTACGAAGGCGATAAATCCGAGCAGTTCCAGTTTAATATTGGTAAGACCTGGTAACGGTTTTACCTCTGTGTAAAACGTTGCTAAGAATCGCAATAGCCAGACTGTCAAAGCGACAGAGGGAGAAAAGTCTCATTGTTTCGTGAGATAAGTCTGGCAGATTGTGTATTTCACGTGTCGAATGACACAAACGGTGATGGTAAGGAGTTTATAGTGAAAAAGTGGTTGTGTGCCGCAGGCCTCGGTTTAGCAATGGCTGCTTCAGCGAGTGTTCAGGCTGCTGACAGTATTGCTGTCGTTAACGTTTCCAGCATTTTCCAACAGTTGCCAGCACGCGAAACCGTGGCGAAACAACTGGAAAACGAATTCAAAGGCCGTGCAAGTGAACTCCAGAACATGGAACGCAGCCTGCAGACTAAAATGCAGCGACTGCAGCGTGACGGCTCTACGATGAAGGCGAGCGAACGCAGCAAGCTGGAAAAAGACGTGATGGCGCAGCGCGAGCAGTTCTCCAAGAAAGCTCAGTCTTTCGAGCAGGACAATCGCCGTCGTCAGATGGAAGAGCGTAACAAGATCCTGAGCCGTATTCAGGATGCAGTGAAAACTGTTGCCAGCAAAGAAGGTTATGACGTGGTGATCGACGCCAACGCCGTAGCTTACGCAGGTTCTTCCAAAGACATCACTGCTGACGTGCTGAAACAGGTTAAATAAAACATGCCTTCAATTCGACTGGCTGATTTAGCGCAGCAGTTGGATGCACAATTGCACGGTGATGGCGATCTCGTCATCACCGGCATTGCTTCTATGCATTCCGCACAAACTGGCCAAATTACGTTTTTGTCAAACAGCCGCTATCAACAGCAGCTGTCTTCCTGTCAGGCCAGCGCCGTGGTGCTGACTGAAGCAGATCTGCCACACTGCCGCAGCGCGGCGCTGGTGGTAAAGAATCCCTACCTGACCTATGCGCGCATGGCGCAACTGATGGACACCACGCCGGCACCGGCTCAGGATATCGCGCCAAGCGCGGTAATTTCTCCTGAAGCGCAGCTTGGGCAGAACGTGGCCGTCGGCGCGAATGCGGTTATTGAGTCAGGCGCCGTGCTCGGCGATAACGTGGTTATCGGCCCGGGCTGTTTTATCGGCAAGAATGCTCGCCTGGGCGCGGGTACGCGCTTATGGGCAAACGTCACCGTCTATCATGAGGTTGAAATTGGGCAACGCTGCCTGATTCAGTCGGGGACGGTGATTGGCGCAGACGGCTTCGGCTATGCCAACGAACGCGGAAACTGGGTGAAGATCCCCCAACTGGGCACGGTCATCATCGGCGATTGCGTCGAGATTGGCGCCTGCACCACCATTGACCGCGGTGCGCTGGATAACACTCTGATCGGAAATGGTGTTATCATCGACAACCAATGCCAAATTGCGCATAACGTGGTGATTGGCGAAAATACCGCCGTTGCCGGTGGCGTCATCATGGCTGGCAGTCTGAAAATAGGCCGCTATTGCCAGATCGGCGGCGCCAGCGTGATCAACGGTCACATGGAGATTGCCGACCAGGTGGTGGTCACGGGAATGGGAATGGTTATGCGACCAATCACCAAACCTGGGGTATACTCTTCGGGTATTCCGTTACAACCCAATAAAGCTTGGCGTAAAACCGCCGCGTTGGTGATGAATATCGATGAGATCAGCAAGCGTTTGAAAGCTGTCGAACGAAAAGTCGGTAAAGACGACGATTCCCAATAAGCTTGCCCGCTGCATCACGGCGTATTCAGTCCCAAAATGAAATACTGCAGGCAATATCGTGCACGTATAGGGAAACGAAGTGCAAAATAAAGATGCAGCTTGCAGGATGATGGGTATAATCACCGCCGCCCGCCTAACTGGGTAGAAAAACGAAACGCGTTGGCCGCTCGCGGCTAAAAGCGCAAAGTGTTGTGAATTTGCGGCCTGCCTGATGATCTCCTTTTTGGGGTCAACGCAGGCCGTGTTGTTGATGCCATCAGTTTTTAGAGACAGGAAGAGTATTTTGACTACTGACACTCATACTCTAGATATTGCAGAAATTTTGGAACTGCTCCCTCATCGTTATCCATTCTTGCTGGTTGACCGTGTACTTGAGTTTGAAGAGCATAAATATCTGCGTGCGGTAAAAAACGTTTCCGTTAACGAGCCGTTTTTCCAGGGCCACTTCCCTGGCAAGCCGATTTTCCCAGGCGTATTGATCCTGGAAGCCATGGCGCAGGCCACCGGTATTCTGGCGTTTAAAAGCGTCGGCAAGCTGGAGCCGGGCGAGCTGTACTATTTTGCCGGTATTGACGAAGCACGCTTCAAGCGTCCTGTCGTGCCTGGCGACCAGATGATTATGGAAGTCACTTTCGAGAAAACTCGTCGTGGCCTGACGCGCTTTAAAGGCGTGGCGACCGTCGACGGTAAAATTGTCTGCGAAGCAACCATGATGTGTGCCCGCAGCCGGGAGGCATAATCCGTGATAGACCAAACCGCCTTTATCCACCCAAGCGCAATTGTTGAAGACGGTGCCGTTATCGGCGCCGGAGCGCACATTGGCCCTTTCTGTTACGTCGGCTCCCAGGTGGAAATCGGCGAAGGCACGGTGCTTAAATCTCACGTAGTGGTCAATGGCATCACCAAAATTGGCCGCGAAAACCAGATTTATCAGTTCGCCTCTATCGGCGAAGTGAACCAGGATCTGAAATATGCGGGCGAACCGACGCGCGTTGAAATCGGCGACCGTAACCGCATTCGCGAGAGCGTAACCATTCACCGCGGTACGGCGCAGGGCACCAACGTGACCAAAGTCGGCAACGATAACCTGCTGATGGTTAATGTGCACGTGGCTCACGACTGCGTGGTGGGGAATTCCTGCATACTTGCCAACAATGCGACGTTGGCGGGCCATGTGGAGATCGACGATCATGCGATCATCGGCGGTATGACGGCTATTCACCAGTTCTGCATTATCGGCGCGCACGTCATGGTTGGCGGCTGCTCCGGCGTTGCGCAGGATGTGCCGCCTTTCGTTATCGCGCAGGGCAACCATGCAACGCCGTTCGGCGTGAATGCCGTTGGTCTGAAACGTCGCGGCTTTGATAAGGATGAAATGCAGGCGATCCGTAACGCTTACAAGACTCTGTATCGCAGCGAAAAAACGCTGGACGAAGCCAAGACGGAAATCGAAGCGCTGGCACAGCAGCAGCCGGTAGTGAAGCAGTTCCTCGATTTCTTCGCGCGTTCCACCCGCGGCATTATTCGCTGATCTATGTCAACGCGTCCATTGACTATCGGACTGGTCGCCGGCGAGACCTCCGGCGACATTCTTGGCGCCGGATTGATTCGCGCGCTGAAAGCGAAGCACCCGAATGCGCGCTTTGTCGGCGTAGCCGGCCCGCTGATGCAGGCCGAGGGATGCGAAGCCTGGTACGACATGGAGGAGCTGGCGGTAATGGGCGTGGTGGAAGTGCTGGAGCGCTTGCCCCGTCTGCTGAAGATTCGTAAGGATCTGACCCGCCGCTTCAGCGAACTGGCGCCTGACGTGTTTGTCGGTATTGACGCGCCAGACTTCAATATCACGCTGGAAGGTCGCCTGAAACAGCGCGGCATTCGCACCATTCACTATGTCAGCCCGTCCGTCTGGGCCTGGCGTCAAAAGCGCGTTTTCAAAATAGGCAAAGCGACCGACCTGGTGTTGGCGTTTCTCCCTTTTGAAAAAGCGTTTTACGATCGTTTCAACGTTCCCTGCCGTTTTATCGGCCATACCATGGCCGATGCGATGCCGCTGCAGCCGGATAAACTGGCCGCACGTGCCGCATTGGGCATTGCGCCGGAGGCGCGCTGTCTGGCGCTGCTGCCGGGCAGCCGCGGTGCGGAAGTGGAGATGCTGAGCGCCGATTTCCTACAAACCGCGCAGCTGTTACGCACCCGCTATCCGGACCTCGAAGTGGTGGTGCCGCTGGTGAATGCCAAGCGGCGCGAACAGTTCGAGCGCATCAAGGCGCAGGTAGCGCCGGATCTGCCCGCCCATCTGCTGGACGGCAAAGCGCGCGAGGCGATGATCGCCAGCGATGCGGCATTGCTGGCTTCCGGCACCGCTGCGCTGGAGTGCATGTTGGCCAAGTGTCCGATGGTGGTAGGCTATCGTATGAAGCCGTTCACTTTCTGGCTGGCGCAGCGGCTGGTGAAAACGCCGTACGTTTCGCTGCCGAACCTGCTGGCCGGGCGTGAAATCGTCACCGAGCTGCTGCAGCACGACTGCGTACCGGACAAGCTGGCCGCGGCGTTGCTTCCTCTGCTGGAAGATAGCCCGCAGGCGGAGCAGTTGAAACAGACTTTCCTTGAACTGCATCAGAGCATCCGCTGCGATGCAGACGAACAGGCCGCTCAGGCTGTGTTGGAGCTGGCGAACAAATGACTGAAGCCTTTATCTACCCCGACGCCCGGCTGATTGCCGGCGTGGATGAAGTCGGGCGCGGCCCACTGGTCGGCGCGGTGGTTACCGCTGCGGTGATCCTTGACCCGGCGCAACCGATCGTCGGCCTGGCCGATTCGAAAAAGCTCAGCGAAAAGCGCCGGCTGGCGCTGTATGATGAGATCCTCGCCAAGGCGCTCTCCTGGAGCCTCGGGCGTGCCGAGCCGGAAGAGATTGACCGTCTGAATATTTTGCATGCCACGATGCTGGCGATGCAGCGGGCGGTGGCCGGGTTGCATATTGAGCCGGATATGGTTTTAATCGACGGTAATCGCTGCCCGGCGCTGCCGATGCGTGCGCAGGCAGTGGTCAAAGGCGACAGCCGCGTGGCGGAAATCAGCGCGGCGTCTATCCTGGCGAAGGTGACGCGCGACCGTGAAATGACCGAGCTGGATCGCGCTTTTCCGGAATATGGCTTTGCGCAGCATAAAGGCTATCCGACCGCTTTCCATCTGGAGCGGCTGGCCGCGTTGGGCGCCACCGAACATCATCGTCGCAGCTTTGCCCCGGTAAGACGGGCGCTGGAGCTGTAATCTGCGGGCCGAACCGGGCCTGACAATACGCTGGAGTTAACCCGGGTTCAGCCTGCTGAGCCCCCCATTTTGGTATCTGGATATGGCCGAACCTCGTTTTATTCACCTGCGCGTTCACAGCGACTACTCCATGATAGATGGACTCGCCAAGACCGGCCCGTTGGTGAAGAGGGCCGCGGCGCTTACCATGCCGGCGCTGGCCATCACCGACTTTACCAACCTGTGCGGCCTGGTGAAATTTTATGGCACGGCGCACGGCGCCGGGGTAAAGCCGATCATCGGCGCAGATTTCCACGTACAGAGCGACGTGCTGGGCGATGAGCTGGCCGAGCTGACGGTACTGGCGGCGAACAACACCGGCTATCAAAACCTGACGCTGCTGATTTCCCGTGCTTACCAGCGCGGCTACGGCGCGGCAGGGCCGATTATCGACCGCGACTGGCTGATTGAATACCGCGAAGGGCTGATTCTGCTGTCCGGCGCCAGAATGGGCGACGTGGGCAAATTTATGCTGCGCGGCAACCAGGCGCAGGTCGATCAGTGTCTGGATTTTTATCAACAATACTTCCCCGACAGTTACTACCTGGAGCTGATCCGCACCGGACGCCCGGACGAGGAGAACTACCTGCACGCGGCGGTGGCGTTGGCGGCTGAACGCGGCCTGCCGGTGGTGGCCACCAACGACGTACGCTTCCTGGTAGAAGACGATTTTGACGCGCATGAAATTCGCGTCGCTATCCATGACGGCTTTACCCTCGACGATCCCAAACGCCCGCGCAACTATAGCGCGCAGCAGTATATGCGCAGCGAAGATGAGATGTGCGAGCTGTTTGCCGATATTCCTGAGGCGCTGATCAACAGCGTTGAAATCGCCAAGCGCTGCAACGTCACCATCCGTCTGGGCGAATATTTCCTGCCGCAGTTCCCGACCGGTGAGATGACCACCGAAGACTTCCTGGTCGCCAAGTCGAAAGAGGGGCTGGAAGAGCGCCTCGAGTTTCTGTACCCGGATCCGGAGGTTCGCGCCCAGCGACGCCCTGAATATGATGAGCGTCTGGATATCGAGCTGAAGGTCATCAACCAGATGGGTTTCCCCGGCTACTTCCTGATCGTGATGGAGTTTATCCAGTGGTCGAAGGATAACGATGTGCCGGTAGGGCCGGGACGTGGCTCTGGTGCCGGCTCACTGGTGGCCTACGCGCTGAAAATCACCGATCTGGATCCGCTGGAGTTCGATCTGCTGTTCGAACGTTTCCTTAACCCGGAACGTGTCTCGATGCCCGACTTCGATGTCGACTTCTGCATGGAAAAACGCGACCGGGTGATCGAGCACGTGGCGGACATGTACGGCCGCGAGGCGGTATCGCAGATTATTACCTTCGGCACCATGGCGGCGAAAGCGGTAATCCGCGACGTGGGCCGCGTGCTGGGGCATCCGTATGGCTTCGTTGACCGTATCTCCAAGCTGGTGCCGCCTGACCCGGGCATGACGCTGGAGAAAGCCTTTGCCGCCGAGCCGCAGCTGCCGGAAATCTATGAGGCGGATGAAGAGGTCAAAGCGCTGATCGATATGGCGCGCAAGCTGGAAGGCGTCACCCGTAACGCCGGTAAACACGCCGGGGGCGTGGTGATCGCGCCGACCAAGATTACCGACTTCGCGCCGCTGTACTGCGACGCCGAAGGGCATCACCCGGTGACGCAGTTCGACAAGAACGATGTGGAATACGCCGGTCTGGTGAAGTTTGACTTCCTGGGGCTGCGTACTCTGACCATCATCGACTGGGCGCTGGAGATGATCAACGCCCGGCGCGCCAAAAGTGGCGAGGAGCCGATAGATATCGCGGCGATCCCGCTCGATGACAAGAAAAGTTTCGATATGCTGCAGCGCTCGGAAACCACGGCGGTATTCCAGCTTGAATCGCGCGGCATGAAAGACCTGATCAAACGCCTGAAGCCCGACTGTTTCGAAGATATGATCGCACTGGTGGCGCTGTTCCGCCCGGGGCCGCTGCAGTCCGGCATGGTAGATAACTTTATCGACCGTAAGCACGGTCGTGAAGAGATCTCCTACCCGGATATCCAGTGGCAGCATGAATCGCTTAAACCGGTGCTGGAGCCGACCTACGGCATTATCCTGTATCAGGAACAGGTGATGCAGATTGCCCAGGTGCTGGCCGGCTATACGCTGGGCGGCGCGGATATGCTGCGCCGTGCAATGGGTAAGAAAAAGCCGGAAGAGATGGCGAAACAGCGCTCGGTGTTTGAAGATGGCGCGAAGAGCATCGGCGTCGACGGCGAACTGTCGATGAAAATCTTTGACCTGGTGGAGAAATTCGCCGGTTACGGCTTTAACAAATCCCACTCTGCCGCCTATGCGCTGGTATCCTACCAGACGCTGTGGCTGAAAGCGCATTATCCGGCCGAGTTTATGGCGGCGGTGATGACCGCCGATATGGACAACACCGATAAGGTGGTCGGCCTGGTGGACGAATGCTGGCGCATGGGGCTGAAGATCCTGCCGCCGGACATCAACAGCGGCCTGTATCACTTCCACGTCAATGATGACGGCGAGATCGTTTACGGTATCGGCGCGATTAAAGGCGTGGGTGAAGGGCCGATTGAGGCTATTCTTGAAGCACGCAACAGCGGCGAGCAGGGCTATTTTAAAGATCTGTTTGACCTGTGCGCGCGCTCGGATATCAAAAAGCTTAACCGGCGTATTCTGGAAAAGCTGATTATGTCCGGCGCATTCGACCGGTTGGGGCCGCACCGCGCCGCGCTGATGAACTCGCTGCCTGATGCATTGAAAGCGGCGGACCAGCATGCCAAGGCCGAGGCTATCGGCCAGGTGGATATGTTTGGCGTACTGGCGGAAGCGCCGGAACAGGTGGAACAGTCCTACGCCAACGTGGCGCCGTGGCAGGAGCAGGTGGTGCTGGACGGTGAGCGGGAAACGCTGGGGCTGTATTTGACCGGCCACCCGATTACCCAGTACCTGAAGGAGATCGAACGCTACGCCGGCGGCCTGCGTTTGAAAGATATGCACCCGACGGATCGGGGCAAAATGACTACCGCCGTCGGGCTGGTGGTCGCTGCGCGCGTGATGGTCACCAAGCGCGGCAATCGTATCGGTATTTGCACCCTGGATGACCGTTCCGGACGCCTGGAGGTGATGTTATTTACCGACGCGTTAGAAAAATACCAGCATTTGTTGGAAAAAGACCGTATCCTGATTGCCAGTGGACAGGTCAGCTTTGATGACTTTAGCGGTGGGCTTAAAATGACCGCCCGCGAGCTAATGGACATCAGTGAAGCCCGTGAAAAATATGCTCGTGGGCTTGCTATCTCGCTGACGGACAGGCAAATTGATGACCAGCTTTTGAACCGTCTCCGCCAGTCGTTGGAACCCCATCGATCGGGGACGATTCCAGTGCATCTGTACTATCAACGGGTCGACGCTCGTGCCAAGCTGCGTTTTGGCGCAACCTGGCGAGTGACGCCCACGGACCGCTTGTTGATAGACTTACGGACTTTGGTAGGTAATGAGCAGGTGGAACTGGAATTTGACTAATATAGGAATGCTATGAGTCTGAATTTTCTTGATTTTGAACAGCCGATTGCAGAGCTGGAAGCGAAAATTGACTCGCTGACTGCCGTCAGCCGTCAAGACGAAAAATTAGATATTAATCTGGACGAAGAAGTTCAGCGCCTGCGTGAAAAGAGCGTTGAGCTGACGCGCAAGATTTTTTCCGATCTTGGGGCCTGGCAAGTTGCTCAACTGGCACGCCACCCGCGCCGTCCTTATACCCTGGATTATATCGAACATATCTTTACCGATTTTGAAGAGCTGGCAGGCGACCGCGCCTATGCTGATGATAAAGCCATCGTCGGCGGCATCGCGCGTCTGGAAGGCCGTCCGGTGATGATTATCGGCCACCAGAAAGGTCGTGAGACGAAGGAAAAAATTCGTCGCAACTTCGGCATGCCGGCGCCGGAAGGCTACCGTAAGGCGCTGCGCCTGATGGAAATGGCCTCGCGCTTTAACATGCCTATCATCACCTTTATCGATACTCCGGGCGCCTATCCGGGCGTGGGCGCAGAAGAGCGCGGCCAGTCGGAAGCTATTGCCCGCAACCTGCGTGAGATGTCGCGTCTCAACGTGCCGGTGATCTGTACGGTCATCGGCGAAGGCGGCTCCGGCGGCGCGCTGGCTATCGGCGTGGGCGACAAAGTCAATATGCTGCAGTACAGCACCTATTCGGTGATTTCGCCGGAAGGCTGCGCCTCTATCCTGTGGAAGAGCGCGGACAAAGCGCCGATTGCCGCTGAGGCGATGGGCATCACCGCACCGCGCCTGAAAGAGCTGCAGCTGATCGACTCGGTTATCCCGGAGCCGTTGGGCGGCGCTCACCGCGATGTACCGGCGATTGCCGAATCGCTGAAGGCGCAACTGCTGGCGGATCTGACCGATCTCGACGGGCTGAACAAAGAAGAGCTGCTTAACCGCCGCTATCAGCGCCTGATGAACTACGGCTACTGCTGATCCCGGTGCCGATCAAAAACCGCCTGCGGGCGGTTTTTTTATGCCTGCGATTTGGCGCATCCGCTTTGATCGGCAACGGCGTTTTCGGCCGTTTCCCCGTTGACGGCGGCAAAGCCGGCCGATATGTTGCTAACGGTCTGAATAAAAGGAGAAAACTATGCTGGCATTACGTCAGGTGCACCATATTGCGATTATCGCGTCCGATTATGCCGTAAGTAAGCGTTTTTACTGCGATATTCTGGGCTTCACGCTGCAGGGCGAGTATTATCGCGCGGAGCGTGACTCCTGGAAGGGCGATCTGGCGTTGAACGGCCAGTATGTGATTGAGCTGTTTTCCTTTCCGTCGCCGCCGGCGCGGGTCAATCGCCCGGAAGCCTGCGGCCTACGTCATCTGGCGTTCAGCGTTGCGGATATTGAACAGGCGGTGGCGCAGCTGCAGGCGGCCGGCGTAGAGTGCGAGCCGGTGCGGGTTGACCCTTATACCGAGTCGCGGTTCACATTCTTCAGCGATCCGGATGGCTTGCCGCTAGAATTATATGAACAATGAATGCTTAATCGGCGCGTAATGGCTCAGGTTGCAGGCTGAATATGCTATTATCGCGCGCCTGCCTTAGGTTCTCTTTGAGTTATTTCCGCCATGCAACAGCCTGTTTTTCGCGTCGGAGAGTGGCTGGTTACGCCGGCTGACAACCAAATCAGCCGTGACGGGCGTCGGAAGACGCTGGAGCCACGTTTAATCGATATGTTGTTCTATTTCGCCTGCCACCCGGATGTGGTGCTGAGTCGGGATGAACTGATCGAGAATGTCTGGAAGCGTAATATCGTCACCAATCATGTGGTGACGCAAAGTATTTCCGAACTGCGTAAATACCTGAAAGACGGCGATGAGCAGAGTCCGGAATATATCATCACGGTACCGAAGCGCGGCTATAAACTGGCGGCGCCGGTGATATGGTGCCGCGAAGCTGAAGATACGCCGTTGGCAGCGCCTCAGGTGGCGGTGATTATGCATGAGCCGGAAGACGGCGATGATGAAGAGGATGCGCCGGTCTATGTGCCGCCGCGCCCGACGACGTCAACGGCGGCCAAAGGCAGTGACAGGCGGTTTTATCAGCGTTCGCCGTTTTGGGTATGGCTATGCTTCCTGGCCGCGCTCTGCGCCTGCGTGGCGTTTGTCGGTATTGCCACGCAGGCGCAGCGCGTGCCGGTCGCTACCATGCCGATGCTGCTCAATCCGCGCGATATCGATATCCGCATTCAGGGCGGCAACAGCTGCAGCAACTGGATGCCGCAGCTCTCCTACGTGGTGGGCATCAGCGAACTGATCGCCGATTCACTCAATACCTATTCCACCTTTCTGGTGCATGACCAGACCAACTACAACTACTCGGGGCCGAGCAGCTCCGGCAAGTCGCTGACCATCGAGTTCGTCAACCAGCGCCACTACCGCGCCCAGCAGTGCTTCCTGTCCGTGCGGCTGGTGGATAATGCCGACAGCTCAATCATGCTGGATAAGCGCTATTTTCTCACTAAGGATAATCAGCGCACGATCCTGATGGACCTGCTGAGCAATATGTCCGCCGTACTGAAACAGCCGTGGCCGCCCCAGTTGGAGACGCGGCTGAATAAGCTGTTGCCGAAGCAGGGGCCGGCCCTGCAGCAGTTCTATCAGGCGCACCAGCTGTTGATTCAGGGCGATATGGCGTCGCTGACGCGCGCCAGCGGGCTGCTGAGCGACCTGATGAAGAGCTCGCCCGATTTCCTGTATATCGCCGCGGAAAAAACGCTGGTCGATTTATTGCGTAATTCTTATCAGCCGTTCGACGGCGAGCAGTTGGCTCAGCTGCAACGCGATATTCAGCAGTTGGCCTCGGTGCCGGAATTACAAGACAGCCCGATCCTGCAGCAGATATATACCGTAGAGGCATTGGGGCAAGGGCAGGTTGACGAGGCGCATCAGGCAATTAATAAAGCGATTGATGTGCAGATGTCATGGCTGAATTATGTGCTGCTGGGCAAGGTATATGAAATGCAGGGGCAAAATCATTTGGCCGCCGACTCTTATATTACCGCGTTTAATCTACGGCCCGGTGAAAATACGCTGCACTGGATTAATAATGGAATATTTCAGACCTCGGTAAGCACCGTGGTGCCTTATCTGAACAACTACGCCAAGCAATAAATATGTCTTACTGACCGCGCCGCCAATGAGATTGGCGGCGCGGTTATTTTTTTGTTGGATGGTATTTTTATGCTGTTAATTTTAGGTTAACTTAATTTGTTGTCTTAGGCATTTATTTAACACGCTTTGTGCTTTTAATTTCATGTTTTTATTGGCTGTTTATCTTTTCTTGATTCCTTGATGTGTTAATGGAAAACCTCAGCTTATCATTTGTATGATCATGAGCGTAATATCACCTTATCTTTAGGACTTTATTCCCGTGGCTGCTTAATATCCTGAGCATCAAGTCAGGCGGCGCCGGCCGTTTTTTCCATTCTGACTTAGAGAAAAATAACACTCAGGAGAAACTGACCATGGCTTCATCCAAGAAAATTGGGCTTATTGCCTGTACCGGTGTCGTTGCCGGTAATATGATGGGGAGCGGGATAGCATTGTTACCCGCGAACCTGGCTAGCCTCGGCGGCATTGCTATATGGGGATGGGTAATCTCTATTATTGGCGCCATGTCTTTAGCCTATGTTTATGCCCGCCTTGCCACCAAAAATCCACAGGAAGGCGGCCCGATTGCCTACGCAGGGGAAATTTCCCCGGCATTCGGTTTCCAGACCGGCGTACTTTATTATCATGCCAACTGGATTGGTAATTTAGCCATCGGTATTACCGCTGTATCTTACCTTTCCACTTTCTTCCCCGCATTGAATAACCCGATCCCGGCAGGTATTGCCTGTATCGCCATTGTCTGGGTCTTTACCTTTGTGAATATGCTGGGCGGCACCTGGGTCAGCCGTCTGACCACCATGGGGCTGGTACTGGTGCTGATTCCTGTGATTGTGACCGCCATTGCCGGTTGGCACTGGTTTGATGTTGCCACCTATCACGCCAACTGGAACACCTCCGGCACCACTGACAGCCACGCGGTGATTAAAAGCATCCTGCTGTGCCTGTGGGCGTTTATCGGGGTGGAATCCGCCGCCGTCAGCACCGGCATGGTGAAAAACCCGAAACGCACCGTACCGCTGGCTACCATGCTGGGCACTGGCCTGGCCGGCATTGTCTACATCGCCGCAACGCAGGTGATGAGCGGCATGTTCCCCGCCAGCCAGATGGCCGCCAGCGGCGCGCCGTTCGCCATCAGCGCCTCTGCCATTATGGGCAGCTGGGCCGCGCCGATGGTTTCCGCCTTCACCGCATTTGCCTGCCTGACTTCATTGGGTTCGTGGATGATGCTGGTGGGTCAGGCCGGGGTGCGCGCCGCGCATGACGGCAACTTCCCGAAAGTGTACGGCGAGCTGGATAAAAACGGCATTCCTAAAAAAGGTCTGCTGCTGGCCAGCTGCAAAATGACCGCGCTGATGGTGCTGATCACCGTGATGAGCTCCAGCGGCGGCAAGGCGTCCGACCTGTTCGCTGAGTTGACCGGTATCGCGGTGCTGTTGACTATGCTGCCTTACTTCTACTCCTGCGTAGATTTGATCCGCTTCGAAGGCGTTAACGTACGCAACCTGTTGAGCCTGATTGCCTCCGTCTGCGGCTGTGGCTTCTGCTTTATCGCGCTGATGGGCGCCAACTCCTTCGAACTGTCCGGCACCTTTATCGTCAGTCTGATCATCCTGATGTTCTACGCCCGGAAGATGAATACCCGTCAGGTCGCCAAGCAGGCGGCTATCGAAGATAACGCCGCAGCGAAAGCACATTAAGCCGCGGCCGTTAACCCACTGATATTTATCCAGCCCTTTTCCTGCCGACCTGTCTGCCGTGACGGGAAGGGGCTGGCTTTGCCAGGAGATAGAGTATGAACGTTATTGCCATCATGAATCACATGGGCGTCTACTTCAAAGAAGAGCCGATCCGTGAGCTGCACCAGGCGCTGGAAAATCTGGGCTTCCGCCTGGTTTACCCGAACGATCGCGCGGACCTGCTGAAGCTGATCGAAAACAACGCCCGCCTGTGCGGGGTGATCTTCGACTGGGACAAATACAACCTGGAACTGTGTGAAGAAATCAGCCAGCTCAATGAATACATGCCGCTGTATGCATTCGCCAACACCTATTCGACGCTGGACGTCAGCCTGAACGATTTACGTATGCAGGTGCGCTTCTTTGAGTATGCGTTAGGCGCTGCTCAGGATATCGCCGCCAAGATAAAACAGAACACCGATGAGTATATCGACAGCATTATGCCGCCGCTGACCAAAGCGCTGTTCAAATACGTACGCGAAGGGAAGTACACCTTCTGTACTCCGGGCCATATGGGCGGCACCGCCTTCCAGAAAAGCCCGGTCGGCAGCCTGTTCTATGACTTCTTCGGGCCGAACACCATGAAGTCCGACATTTCGATTTCCGTTTCGGAGCTGGGTTCGCTGCTGGATCACTCCGGCCCGCATAAAGAGGCGGAAGAGTATATTTCCCGCGTCTTCAACGCCGAGCGCAGCTATATGGTGACCAACGGTACGTCAACGGCGAATAAAATCGTCGGCATGTACTCGGCGCCGGCGGGAAGCACGGTGCTGATTGACCGTAACTGCCATAAATCGCTGACGCATCTGATGATGATGAGCGACATCACGCCAATTTATTTCCGTCCGACCCGTAATGCCTACGGTATTCTTGGCGGCATCCCGCAGAGTGAGTTCAGCCGCGCTACCATCGCCAAACGGGTGAAAGAGACGCCGAACGCCAGTTGGCCGGTGCATGCGGTGATCACCAACTCCACCTATGACGGCCTGCTGTACAACACCGACTTTATCAAAGACACGCTGGACGTGAAGTCGATTCACTTTGATTCCGCCTGGGTGCCTTACACCAACTTCCATCCGATTTATAAAGGCAAATGCGGGATGAGCGGCGACCGTGTGGAAGGCAAGGTGATTTATGAAACCCAGTCCACCCATAAACTGCTGGCGGCGTTTTCGCAGGCGTCGATGATTCATGTGAAAGGCGACATTAATGAAGAAACCTTCAACGAAGCCTACATGATGCATACCACCACCTCGCCACACTATGGCATCGTGGCCTCTACCGAAACCGCGGCGGCGATGATGAAAGGCAACGCCGGTAAGCGTCTGATTGAAGGTTCTGTCGACCGTGCAATTAAATTCCGTAAAGAAATCAAACGGCTGAAAGTGGAGTCCGACGGTTGGTTCTTTGACGTCTGGCAGCCTGAGCATATCGATGACGCCGAATGCTGGCCGCTGCGTTCCGACAGCGCCTGGCACGGTTTCAAAAACATCGATAACGAGCATATGTACCTCGACCCGATCAAAGTCACCATCCTGACGCCGGGGATGAGCAAAGAGGGTGAGATGCAGCCGTTCGGTATTCCGGCCAGCATCGTGGCGAAATATCTGGATGAACACGGCATTATCGTTGAAAAAACCGGGCCGTATAACCTGCTGTTCCTGTTCAGCATCGGCATCGATAAAACCAAGGCGCTGAGCCTGCTGCGTGCGCTGACCGAATTTAAACGTGCGTTCGATCTGAACCTGCGGGTGAAAAACATGCTGCCGTCGCTGTATCAGGAAGCGCCCGAGTTTTATGAGGATATGCGCATTCAGGATCTGGCGCAGAATATTCACCGCCTGGTTGAGCAGCACAATCTGCCGAACCTGATGTACCGCGCCTTTGAAGTATTGCCAAGCATGGTGATGAACCCGTATCAAGCCTTCCAGAAAGAACTGCACGGTGAGGTGGAAGAGGTGTATCTGGAAGAGATGGTCGGTAAGGTGAACGCCAACATGATCCTGCCATACCCACCGGGCGTGCCGCTGGTAATGCCGGGTGAGATGCTGACCGAAGAGAGCCGCCCGGTTCTGGAGTTCCTGCAAATGCTGTGTGAAATCGGCGCGCATTATCTGGGTTTTGAGACCGATATCCACGGCGCTTACCGTCAGGCAGACGGACGTTACACCGTTAAAGTGCTGAAAAACGAAAAATAAGCGTAATCAGTCATCGGGAGGCGTTCGCGCCTCCCACTTTTTGTCGGCTACCGACTGATGGGAGACTCCTATGCAAACACCCACACAGCCGCGCGCAATCTACTATGTCGTAGCGATACAAATTTGGGAATATTTTAGCTTTTACGGCATGCGTGCGTTACTTATTCTCTATCTGACCCACCAACTCGGCTATTCTGACGGCCATGCCATCGAGCTATACAGCGCCTACGCTTCTCTGGTTTACGTTACCCCCATTCTCGGCGGCTGGCTGGCCGACCGCCTGTTAGGCAACCGCGCGGCGGTGATTGCCGGCGCGGTGTTAATGACGCTCGGCCATGTGGTGCTGGGCTTCAGCGGCGCATCCAGCCAGGCGCTTTATCTGGCGCTGGCGATCATTATCTGTGGCTACGGCCTGTTTAAATCGAACATCAGTTGCCTGCTGGGGGAGCTGTATCAACCGAATGACGCACGGCGCGAAGGCGGTTTTTCTCTGCTGTACGCCGCCGGCAACGTCGGCTCGATACTGGCGCCTATCGCCTGCGGGCTGGCGGCGGAACGCTATGGCTGGCATATCGGCTTTGCGCTGGCGGGGATCGGTATGTTTGCCGGCTTGACCCTTTTCCTGTGCGGCGGGCGTCATTTTCGTGGCGTGCGCGGCGTCAACCTGGTACAGCTGCGAGCCGTCTGCTGGGGCGTGCCGAACTGGGGCTGGTTGGCTGCGGCGTTACTGCTTGCGCCGCTGTTTTTCACCTTTCTGTTGATCTATGGTTTGTCCGGCTACCTGTTGATGCTGGTCTGTTCGGTGGCTGTGGTGTGGCTGGCGCGCATTCTTTGGCGGGCGGACGCCGACCAGCGCCGGGCGCTGTGGCAAATTATCACACTGATGCTGTTGGGGACGCTGTTCTGGGCCTTTGCGCAGCAGGGGGGCAGTTCTATCAGCCTGTTTATCGATCGCTTCGTCGACCGACGCTGGTTCAGTTGGACGGTGCCGACCGCGCTGTTCCAGTCGATCAACGCGCTGGCGGTGATGTTGGGCGGCGTGGCGCTGGCCTGGCTGGGGAGCAGCGGTGAAACAGGGCGTCGTGCGCTGCGTACTTGGTGCAAGTTCGCTTTTGGCCTGCTGCTGATCGGCAGTGGTTTTATGCTGATGGCGATCAATGCGCGGCTGGGGCAGTTAGGTAAACAGACCTCGATGGGGATGATGATTGCCGGGCTGGCGCTGATGGGTGCGGCTGAACTGTTTATCGATCCGGTGGCGATGGCGCAGATTACCCGTCTGAACATTCCCGGCGTTACCGGTGTGCTGACCGGTATTTATATGCTGGCGACCGGCGCGGTAGCCAACTATCTGGCGGGCGTGATTGCCAGCCATACCGTGGAGCAGCAGACCAGCGGCGCCGCCGTGCAGGCCTATGCGCAATTTTTCGCTCAGGTGGGTTGGTGGGCCGGCGGCAGCGCCAGCGTGATGATTGTGCTGCTGGGCGGCTGGTGGCTGGTGGCGCGCCGTCAAACGCGGGCGGTTAATGCTTGATTGATAATAGCCGCCGGGGTTACCTTGCAGCCATGTCGAGACGATAGAACCTATTCATGGACAGCAATCAATTAATCACCCGGGTGGCGGAGCAGTTGGGAACGTGCCGGCAGTTGCTACTGGCTTTCAGCGGCGGGCTGGATTCCAGCGTCCTGCTGCATGTGCTGACGCAACTGCGTCGCCGGCATCCTGAGTTGCAGCTGCGCGCGCTGCATGTGCATCACGGCCTGAGCCGGTTTGCCGACCGCTGGGTAATGCACTGTCAGCAGCAGTGCGATGCATGGCGGGTGCCGCTGACGGTGCGTCATGTGCAGCTTGATCCGCGCGCCGGCGGTATTGAGGCGGCGGCGCGCGATGCCCGCTATCAGGCGTTGCAGACGGCGTTGCAGCCGGGAGAAAGCCTGCTGACCGCTCAGCATCTGGATGACCAGTGCGAAACTTTTCTGCTGGCGCTCAAGCGCGGCAGCGGCCCGGCCGGATTGTCGGCGATGGCCGCCTGCGGCGCGCTGGGGGAACATGTTTTGCTGCGCCCCTTGCTTGGCGTCAGCCGTCAGCAACTGGAGCACTATGCAAAACAGCATCAGTTGGACTGGATTGATGACGACAGCAATCAGGATGCGCGTTTCGATCGCAACTTTTTACGTTTGCAGATTTTACCGTTGCTGCAACAGCGCTGGCCGCACTTTGCCGAAGCGACGGCGCGCAGCGCCAGCCTGTGCGCCGAACAGGAACAGCTGCTGGATGAGCTGCTGGCGGAGCAGCTGCAGACGTTGCTGGACGATGAGCGATCGTTGGCGATTGACGGCTTGAGCGCCTGCTCCGCCGCGCGCCGCTTTGCCCTGTTGCGCCGCTGGATCGCGGGCTTTGCGGTCAGCATGCCGGCAAGAGAACAGCTGCAGCGGGTGTGGGGGGAAGTGGCGCTGGCCCGCCGTGACGCCGAGCCGCAGCTGCGTCTGGGGAACTATCAGATTCGCCGCTTCCGCCAGCGGTTATACCTGTTGCCGCCGCTGGCAGATTTACGCGATCAATGCCTGGCCTGGCCGGATGAGGCGCCGCTGGCCCTGCCGGACGGTCTTGGCGTGCTCAGCCGCGAGGGCGGCCCGGATACCGTGCGGGCACCGCTGCCGCAGCAGCACGTCAGCGTACGCTTCGGCGTCAGCGGCACCCTGCGCATCGTCGGACGGGCGCATTCGCGCTCGGCGAAAAAACTGTGGCAGGAGCTGGGTATTCCGCCCTGGCAGCGTGAACGGATCCCCTTACTCTATTATGATGATCAACTGATTGCCGCGCCCGGCGTTTTTATTACCGAGGCGGGGCGGCCGCAGCCGGAACAGGCGTTCTGGTCGCTGCGGTGGCAGAAAACCTAAGTCCCACAGAGGAACGGCAATGAAATTTGTGAGCGTTGTTATTGCAGCAGCCGGGCTGCTGAGCCTGCCGGCGCTGGCCGCCGGCGATGCGGCGGCGGGCAAGAATAAGTCCGCCAGCTGTCTGGCCTGCCATGGCGCGGCGGGTAAGGTATCGGTGCCGATGTACCCGAATCTGGCGGGGCAAAATGCCCTGTATCTTGAGCATGCGCTCAAGGCTTATCAGAGCGGCGATCGCTCCGGCGGTCAGGCCGAGGTGATGAAGGCTTACGTCTCCGGCCTGTCGGACGCGGATATTGCGGATTTGGCGGCGTATTACGCCAGTCTGAAGCCTTAGCCTATGACAAGGGCAGCCGGCGGCTGCCCTGTAAGAGGAAGAGCGTGACAGTTCAGTCGGAAAGACTGACGACCACGGTACCGATTTCCGGATGGCTGAAACTGCTGATGTGGTCCAGGCGCAGATCGCGCTGCTGGCCGTTCAGTTCGATGGTTAAATATTCAACACGCTTTTTTTGCAGCATATCGACGGCTTTGGCTTCAAGCACTTCACCGTCGCGTAACTCCAGCTTCAGAATAAGTTTATGCTGACAGGCGAGTTCCAGGTTGTCGTAATCATCGCAATTGATGGGTTGGTACTCATCATTCATCAACATAGTCGCTCACCAATAAGTTAGCGGCGGCAAAGGCCGCCTGTTCCCGAACGGAGGACGGCAGTGCGCCGTTGGCGGCCACATCGTCCAATGCCTTTAAGACACAGGTTAGAGCATCAGGCACGTAGCCGAGATCTCCGCTGCCGATCCCGGCGTAAAAACGTCGTACTAACTCACAGTATTGTTGCACAATTTCCTCCCTTAAGAACCGCAGAGCCATCAATAATGCTAATGCGATGACGCGCAGGTTTGCGGAGTTTGTCGATCCTGAACGACTATAGCACGGTGTTATTAAGTTATCAGCACCCCCGGTCAGCGCTGAATATCCCGAGCTTTCCCTGCGTTGACGGATGAAATCAAGTACACTGTGCGTTGGAAATAATGAGGTTACGCATGGCACTGAAAGCGACAATTTATAAAGCCACGGTCAATATTGCGGATATGGATAGGCACTTCTATCACGACGCCGCGCTTACCCTTGCTCAACACCCTTCGGAAACCGAGCAGCGCATGATGCTGCGCCTGCTGGCGTGGATTTGCCATGCCGATGAGCGCCTGACGTTTACCAAAGGGCTAAGCGCCGATGATGAGCCGGAGCTCTGGCAGCGCAATGACCACAACGGCCTGGAGCTGTGGATTGAATTGGGGCTGCCGGATGAGAAACGATTAAAAAAGGCCTGCAACCAGTCACCGTGCGTGGTGCTGTATGCCTACGGCGAGCGCGCCGCCCAGGTCTGGTGGCAGTCGATGCAGAGTAAGGTTGCTGCTTACCGCAACCTCAGCATCCGCTTTTTAAATGACGAACAGCTGACCCGGCTGGCGGCGCTGGCCAACCGCAATATGACGCTGCAGGCGACACTGCAGGAGGGAACTATTTGGTTGTCCGATGCTCAGAGTAGTCTGGAAATCCAGTTTGCCGAATGGCAGCAGGCCGGAGAGTAACCGTTGCTGGAATTGTCACGAAGCGTGGCCATTGCGGACCATGAGATTGTGCTGACGGCCATCCGAGCGCAGGGGGCGGGCGGCCAGCATGTGAACAAAGCCTCAACGGCGATCCATTTGCGCTTTGACATCCGGGCCTCCAGCCTGCCAGAGTATTATAAAGAAAGATTACTGGCCTTTACGCATCATCTGATTACCAGCGAAGGGGTGGTGGTGATCAAGGCGCAGGAGTATCGCAGCCAGGAATTAAATCGTGAAGCGGCGTTGGCGCGGCTGGTGGCGTTGATCCGTCAGGCGATGGTGGTAGAAAAAACGCGCCGCCCGACCCGGCCAAGCAAAGGCGCACAGCGGCGTCGCGTGGAAAGCAAAGTACGTAAAGGCGCAACCAAGGCGTTACGAGGGAAGATTCGTCCCTGACATCTGTCATCGAGATAAGAAGCACAGTAGGAGAAAAACTGTGAAAAAAATAACTATTGCCCTGTTATTAGCCGCAGGGACGCTGTCATTGTTCGGTTGTAACAACCATTACCAGCCAAAAGAGCAGGCGCTGCAGCCTATGAAGCAGAGCTATCAGGGCGTATTGCCGTGTGCAGACTGCGAGGGGCTGGATACGTCGCTGTTCCTGGATGAAGACGGCACTTTCGTGCTGCAGGAAACCTACCGTGGCAGCCGTGACGGTGATAAAACCTTCGCCAACTACGGCAAATGGGCGCGCACGGCGGACAAGCTGGTGCTGACCGACAGCAACGGCGATAAGCGCTATTTCCATCCGGTGGGGAAAAATCTGGAGATGCTGGACCAAAGCGGCGCGCCGATTGACTCCAAGCTGAACTATCAGCTGCAGCCGGTGGAAAAATTCTTGCCGAAAACGCCGATGGCGCTGCGCGGCAGCTACACCTATATGGCGGATGCGGCAGTGTTTAAAGACTGTGCGACTGGTAAAACCTTCCCGGTGGATAACAACCTGGCGCTGGAGCGCGGTTACGCCAACAGCGGCGTGGAAGGCGGCGAGCCGGTATTCCTGATGCTCAGCGGCCACTTCAGCGTACAGCCGTCGATGGAAGAGGGGATGATGGAGAAAGCGCTGGTGCCGGATGGCAACATCAAGTTTGATAAGGCCAAAGGCTGCGACAGCAAATAACAGCGATAAAAAAACCCGCCTCGGCGGGTTTTTTGTTGGCTGAGAAACGTTAGCCTTTGATCTGCTTAACCAGATAATCGACGATGTCGCCGGTTTTGAGCATTTGCTTTTCGCCGTCGCGACGGTTTTTGTACTCGATCTCATCGTTGTCCAGGTTGCGGTCGCCGATGACGATAGAGTGCGGGACGCCAATCAGTTCCATATCGGCGAACATGACGCCCGGACGCTCTTTACGGTCGTCGAGGATCACGTCGATACCGTGGCCGCGCAGCTCGGCGTACAGTTTTTCCGCCAGCTCCTGCACGCGGAAAGACTTGTGCATGTTCATTGGCAGAATCGCCACCTGGAACGGCGCGATAGCGTCAGGCCAGATGATGCCGCGCTCGTCATGGTTCTGTTCGATAGCCGCCGCCACTACACGCGTGACGCCGATACCGTAGCAGCCCATGGTCAGCACCTGGTTACGGCCGTCTTCACCCTGTACGGTCGCCTTCATGGCTTCCGAGTATTTTGTGCCCAACTGGAAGATGTGACCGACTTCGATGCCGCGTTTGATCTGCAGCGTACCCTGACCATCCGGGCTGGCGTCGCCTTCAACCACGTTGCGGATGTCAGCCACCTGTGGCAGCGGCAGGTCGCGTTCCCAGTTGATGCCGAAGTAGTGCTTATCGTCAACGTTGGCGCCAGCGCCGAAATCGCTCATAGCCGCGACGCTGCGGTCGATCACCACCGGCACCGGCATATTGAGCGGGCCAAGCGAACCCGGGCCGGCGCCCACGATGGCGCGAATCTCATCTTCGGTGGCGAAGGTCAGCGGCGTTGCCACCTGCGGCAGTTTCTCCGCTTTGATCTCGTTCAGCGCGTGGTCGCCACGTACCAGCAGGGCGATCAGCGAATGGCCGCTCTCTTCGCTGGCGCGCACCAGCAGCGTTTTCACGGTTTTTTCCACCGGTAGCTGGAACTGTTCAACCAGCTCGGCGATGGTTTTGGCGTTTGGCGTATCGACGATGCGCAGCTCTTCCGTAGCGGCCGCGCGCGGCTGCGCCGGCGCGACGGCTTCGGCCAGCTCGATGTTGGCGGCGAAATCGGACACGGTGGAGAAGACGATATCGTCCTCGCCGCTGTCGGCCAGCACCTGGAATTCATGCGAGGCGCTGCCGCCGATGGAGCCGGTATCCGCCAGCACCGGACGGAAGTCCAGCCCCATGCGGGAGAAGATCTTGTTATAGGCTTCATACATGGCGTCATAGGTCGCCTGCAGCGATTCCTGCGTGGTATGGAACGAATAGGCGTCTTTCATCAGGAATTCGCGGGAACGCATCACGCCGAAACGTGGGCGCACTTCATCGCGGAATTTGGTCTGAATCTGGAAGAAGTTCAGCGGCAGCTGTTTATAGGAGCTGATTTCATTGCGAATCAGATCGGTAATCACTTCCTCATGCGTAGGGCCGAGTACGAACGGACGTTCGCCGCGATCGACGAAGCGCAATAATTCCGGGCCGTATTGCTCCCAACGGCCGCTTTCCTGCCACAGATCGGCGGGCTGAACCACCGGCATGGAAACTTCGATCGCATTGGCGTTGTTCATTTCTTCGCGAACGATGTTTTCAACTTTTTTCAGAACCCGCAGGCCGGTCGGCAGCCAGGTGTAAAGACCGGAGGCCAGCTTGCGAATCATCCCGGCGCGCAGCATCAGCTGGTGGCTGATCACTTCGGCATCGGCAGGGGTCTCCTTCAGAGTGGAGAGCATATATTGGCTAGTACGCATGGTGTTTTTGTTCCGTTAGAACTGCAAATTGCAACGGGCTGCCGACAAGGCGGCCAAAATTGTCAAAAGTGATTTAGTTTAACAGCGTGAGACGGTTGCCAAAAGAGAGCGGGACGAATTTTAACGCGGCTCCAGCGACAGCACCTCGGTCATGCCGGCGATGACCCGCCAACGCACGTTGAAGTCCAGAAGCCAGACGGCATAATCTCGCCCTGTATCTTCCCCCTTACGGTAGGCTGGACGCGGATCCTGCGCCAGCACCTGGGTAATGAAACGGCGCAGCTGAGGGTAGCGCGTTTGTTGCTGCAGCAGTTGCTGTTCCGCCAGCGGTGAAAAGCTGACGGGCATATCCGCCGTCGGCGCCGCCTGGGCAAAGCCGGCCACGGCCTGCGGCTGGCTTTCGGCGAACGGCAGGTAGGGTTTGATATCCACCACCGGCGTACCATCCACCAGATCCAGACTGCCGAGTTCCAGTACGACCTCACCGCCCTGAATGCGCACTTTTTTCAGCTCGACCAGCGACATGCCGATGGGGTTGGGGCGGAAGGTCGAACGGGTGGCGAACACGCCCATGCGGGCATTGCCGCCGAGGCGCGGCGGCCGCACGGTGGGGCGCCAGCCGCCATCCATGGTTTGGTGAAAAATAAACATCACCCACAGATGGCTGAACGCCTCAAGGCCGCGTACTGCTTCGGCCTGATTGTAAGGCGGCAGCAACAGCAACTCGCCGCCGCCGTCTTCTACCAGCCCCGGTTGCCTGGGAACGGCGAATTTTTCTTTATACGGCGAGCGGATAGTTCCGATCTGATTGACAACAAATTCACTCATTTGGACGAAACGTTAAGCGCAGAACCCTGGCAGACGGCCTGTTGGTAACAGCCGGCGACGCCTTTGACAATCTGGCAGTCGTGCAGCAGCACGGCGTTGGCCTTCATATAGGAGGCGCGGATCTGCATACGTTTACGTGCGGTGGTCATGTTCGGCGGGGAGTCCTGAATGGTGGTCTGGCAAGATTCGCCGGAGACTTCACCCAGATCGCGGAACGGCTTGCCGACCAGCTCTTCTGCGCTTTTATACAGTTTTACCGGCGCAGGGCGGGGCGCTGGCGCAGGTTTGCTTGACGTTGTGGTCGTGGGTTTGCTGGTACTGTTTGTCGGGGTTGATTCGGTATGCAGCATGGAGCAGCCGCTAAGCGCAAGCGCTAACAAACAGAGAGGTAAAGCACGCATAGAGATTCCTCTGCCTTTTCATAAAAGTGGCGCTATTGAAGCAATCTATGGTGGAAATAACAAGACGGGCCGAAGCCCGTCTTGCAATTATAGGAACAAAATAGCCTTAAGATTGCGAGCTATCTGATGTTATCCCACCGTAAAAAGCGTGGAATTACCAGCCTTTCACCGCGCCGCCGTTGAAGATTTTGTTCGCGGCTTCGTTCACTTCGTCTGACTGATAAGCCTGAACGAATTTTTTCACGTTTTCCGCATCTTTGTTGTTTTCACGCGCAACCAGCAGGTTGACGTAAGGCGAATCTTTACCTTCAACAAACAGGCCGTCTTTGGCCGGAGTCAGGCCAATCTGGCTGGCGTAGGTGGTGTTGATTACCGCCAGCGCGATTTGCTGATCGTCCAGCGAGCGTGGCAGCTGTGGCGCTTCCAATTCAACCAGCTTCAGGTTTTTCGGGTTTTCGGTCACGTCCAGAATGGTCGGCAGCAGGCCCACGCCGTCTTTCAGCTTGATCAGCCCTTCAGACTGCAGTAACAGCAGAGAACGGCCCAGGTTGGTTGGATCGTTCGGCAGCGCGATTTGCGAGCCAGGCTGCAGTTCGCTCAGCGATTTGATTTTCTTCGAGTAACCGGCAATCGGATACACAAAGGTATTGCCGACCGGCACCAGTTTATAACCGCGATCCTTGATCTGCTGATCCAGATACGGTTTGTGCTGGAAGGCGTTAACGTCGATATCGCCTTTGCTCAGCGCTTCGTTAGGCAGGACATAGTCGTTGAAGGTTACCAGCTCAACGTCAAGGCCATATTTGTCTTTCGCCACTTTTTGCGCGACTTCTGCAACCTGCTGTTCTGCGCCGACGATCACGCCGACCTTGATATGGTTTGGATCTTTTTCATCCTGGCCGCAGCCAGCCAGAGCCAGAGAGCCGATCAGTGCGCCGATTGCCGCGATGGATTTAAGTTTTAACGACATATCCCTTCCTCTTATTAGACTCGCATACAAAGATGCTGTGCGCGTTGCTGTGAAACTTATTTATGGGTGACGGCTTTGACAACCCGATCGCCGCAGAACTGGATCAGATACACCAGGATCACCAGTAATACTAATACGGTATTCATCACCGTGGCGTTATATCCGATATAACCATACTGATAACCAATCTGCCCCAGGCCGCCGGCGCCGACGGCACCGCCCATGGCGGAATAGCCCACCAGAGTGATCAGTGTGATGGTGGCGGCGTTAACCAGACCCGGAAGCGCTTCCGGCAGCAGAACTTTTTTGATGATCTGCAGCGGCGTGGCGCCCATGGCGCGCGCGGCCTCCACCAGACCGGACGGGATCTCCAGCAGGGCGTTCTCCACCATACGGGCGATAAACGGCGCTGCGCCGACGGTCAGCGGCACGATCGCCGCCTGCAGGCCGATGGAGGTGCCGACGATCATGCGCGTGAAGGGAATCATCCAGACCAGCAAAATAATAAATGGAATGGAACGGAAAATATTCACCAGTGCGGACAGCACTTTATACAGCGCCGGGTTGGCGATAATCTGTCCCGGACGGGTGACATACAGCAGCACGCCGACGGGCAGGCCGATGATAAACCCGAAGAAGCCGGAGACAAAGGTCATCATGACGGTTTCCCACACGCCACGCGCCATTAACCACATCATTGCCTCAGACATAACCCAGAACCTCTACTTTTACCTGATTTTCTTGCAGGAATTTAATCGTCGCCAGTGCGTCTTCATCGCTGCCGTGCAGCTCTGCCAGCATCACACCGAATTTCACTCCGCCCGCATAATCCATCTGCGCGCTGATAATATTGTTGTTGACGTTGAAGCGGCGAGCTGCTTCGGACAGCAGCGGCGCATCCACCGACTGGCCGGTGAACTCCAGGCGCAGCAGGGGTTGACGGTCGCCGCTGCGTTCCGGACTCAGGCGCTCGGCATAATCGTCAGGAATATCCAGATGCAGCGTGGACTGAATAAACTGCTGCGCCAGCGGCGTTTTCGGGTGCGAGAACACTTCGCTGACGCTGTCTTTTTCAATCAGTTGACCCTGGCTGATAACGGCGACCTGATCGCAGATGCGTTTTACCACGTCCATTTCGTGGGTGATAAGCAGGATGGTCAGCCCCAGGCGACGGTTAATGTCTTTCAGCAGTTCCAGAATCGAACGGGTGGTGGCCGGGTCCAGGGCGCTGGTGGCTTCGTCGCACAGCAGTACTTTAGGCTGGCTGGCCAGCGCGCGCGCGATCGCCACGCGCTGCTTTTGCCCGCCGGACAGGTTGGCCGGGTAGGCGTCGTGCTTATCGGCCAGACCGACCAGCTCCAGCAGTTCGCCGACGCGCTTTTTGATGTCGGCGCGCGGGGTGTTGTCCAACTCCAGCGGCAGCGCGACGTTGCCGAAGACGGTGCGGGACGACAGTAAGTTGAAGTGTTGGAAAATCATGCCGATTTGGCGGCGCGCGCGCGTCAGTTCGCTTTCTGACAGGGCGGTCAGATCCTGGCCGTCCACCAGAACCTGGCCTGATGTCGGGCGCTCAAGCATATTGGCGCAGCGGATAAGCGTACTCTTACCGGCCCCGGATGAACCGATAACGCCATAAATTTGCCCGGCAGGGACGTGGAGAGTCACGTCTGAGAGCGCGTTAATGGTACGCGAGCCCTGCTGGAACACTTTGGTAATGTTAGAGAGTTTAATCATATTCTTCTTATTTTAGCGTGGTTGCCCGTGGCTAGATAAAAGTAAACCTTGGCGTGGAACCAAGGCATGGTCAGATGTTAAGGCGTCTAGACGTCTAAGTCAACGGGGGAGCTTTCGCTACCGTTCTCAGTATGGGGTAAAACATGCGATACTGTCCGCGTTTTCAGGCCCTCAGGAGCAAACCGGTGACACAAAGCGTTCCAGCTATTTTTTTAGATCGTGACGGCACGATCAATGTCGACCATGGCTATGTCCATGAAATCGATGACTTCCAATTTATTGATGGTGTGATCGATGCATGCCGTGAATTAAAAAACATGGGCTTTGCGTTGGTGCTGGTAACCAATCAGTCGGGCATTGCGCGCGGGATGTTCAGCGAAGAGCAGTTTATGTATCTCACCGAATGGATGGACTGGTCGCTGGCTGACCGTGGCGTCGACTTCGACGGCATCTATTTCTGCCCGCATCACCCGGAAGGAACGGTAGAAGAGCTGCGTCAGGTGTGCGACTGCCGCAAACCACAGCCGGGCATGCTGCTGCAGGCGCAGCAGGAACTGAATATTGATATGGCCGCTTCTTATATGGTGGGCGATAAACCGGAAGATATGCAGGCCGCCGCCGCTGCGGGTGTCGGCATGAAAGTTCTGGTGCGTACCGGCAAAGCGGTAACGGCAGAAGGGGAGCAACAGGCCGATTGGGTGTTAAATAGTCTGGCTGAGCTGCCGCAGGCGATAAAACAGCGGGTTTAATCGACGTTGTGGCGTAATAGTGAGCGGTTGAGAAAAAAGTGAATATTAATCCTTGTCATTCTGAATCGCCTCCCTATAATGCGCCTCCATCGACACGGAACATGTGAACAACATCACAGAGTATCCGGGGTCGACAGGGAAAAAAATTCTGAAAAAATGAATTGACTCTGAAAGAGGAAAGCGTAATATACGCCACCTCGAGTTAGCAAGCGAAAGCACGTAACTCACTGCTCTTTAACAATTTATCAGACAATCTGTGTGGGCACTCACAAGACGATATCCAGCATCTTCGGATGCAAAAAAATATCAAGTCTTGAAGAGTGACTAACTGAAGTAAAATTCATGCAGTAAATCTTTGAGCAATAGCTATTAACTTAGCGAATCAAGCTTTTAATTGAAGAGTTTGATCATGGCTCAGATTGAACGCTGGCGGCAGGCCTAACACATGCAAGTCGAGCGGCAGCGGAAAGTAGCTTGCTACTTTGCCGGCGAGCGGCGGACGGGTGAGTAATGTCTGGGAAACTGCCCGATGGAGGGGGATAACCACTGGAAACGGTGGCTAATACCGCATAACGTCTTCGGACCAAAGTGGGGGACCTTCGGGCCTCACACCATCGGATGTGCCCAGATGGGATTAGCTAGTAGGTGGGGTAATGGCTCACCTAGGCGACGATCCCTAGCTGGTCTGAGAGGATGACCAGCCACACTGGAACTGAGACACGGTCCAGACTCCTACGGGAGGCAGCAGTGGGGAATATTGCACAATGGGCGCAAGCCTGATGCAGCCATGCCGCGTGTGTGAAGAAGGCCTTCGGGTTGTAAAGCACTTTCAGCGAGGAGGAAGGGTAGTGTCTTAATACGGCATTACATTGACGTTACTCGCAGAAGAAGCACCGGCTAACTCCGTGCCAGCAGCCGCGGTAATACGGAGGGTGCAAGCGTTAATCGGAATTACTGGGCGTAAAGCGCACGCAGGCGGTTTGTTAAGTCAGATGTGAAATCCCCGAGCTTAACTTGGGAACTGCATTTGAAACTGGCAGACTAGAGTCTCGTAGAGGGGGGTAGAATTCCAGGTGTAGCGGTGAAATGCGTAGAGATCTGGAGGAATACCGGTGGCGAAGGCGGCCCCCTGGACGAAGACTGACGCTCAGGTGCGAAAGCGTGGGGAGCAAACAGGATTAGATACCCTGGTAGTCCACGCCGTAAACGATGTCGATTTGGAGGTTGTGCCCTTGAGGCGTGGCTTCCGGAGCTAACGCGTTAAATCGACCGCCTGGGGAGTACGGCCGCAAGGTTAAAACTCAAATGAATTGACGGGGGCCCGCACAAGCGGTGGAGCATGTGGTTTAATTCGATGCAACGCGAAGAACCTTACCTACTCTTGACATCCAGAGAACTTTCCAGAGATGGATTGGTGCCTTCGGGAACTCTGAGACAGGTGCTGCATGGCTGTCGTCAGCTCGTGTTGTGAAATGTTGGGTTAAGTCCCGCAACGAGCGCAACCCTTATCCTTTGTTGCCAGCGGTTCGGCCGGGAACTCAAAGGAGACTGCCAGTGATAAACTGGAGGAAGGTGGGGATGACGTCAAGTCATCATGGCCCTTACGAGTAGGGCTACACACGTGCTACAATGGCGTATACAAAGAGAAGCGAACCTGCGAAGGCAAGCGGACCTCATAAAGTACGTCGTAGTCCGGATTGGAGTCTGCAACTCGACTCCATGAAGTCGGAATCGCTAGTAATCGTAGATCAGAATGCTACGGTGAATACGTTCCCGGGCCTTGTACACACCGCCCGTCACACCATGGGAGTGGGTTGCAAAAGAAGTAGGTAGCTTAACCTTCGGGAGGGCGCTTACCACTTTGTGATTCATGACTGGGGTGAAGTCGTAACAAGGTAACCGTAGGGGAACCTGCGGTTGGATCACCTCCTTACCTAAAGATATCCTGACTGTGCAGTGTCCACACAGATTGTCTGATGAAAAAGTAACGAGCAGAAATACCTTTATAGGCTTGTAGCTCAGGTGGTTAGAGCGCACCCCTGATAAGGGTGAGGTCGGTGGTTCAAGTCCACTCAGGCCTACCAAATTCTTCCTTATGCTGCGTTATGCTCTCGGTACGTTTACCAAAGTAAACTTCCCGGTCGCATGCCTTGCCTAAGAAAGAATTAACTCTTTACGAGTTGGTAATAACAAAGGTATTGCACGCGATTATATGGGGCTATAGCTCAGCTGGGAGAGCGCCTGCCTTGCACGCAGGAGGTCAGCGGTTCGATCCCGCTTAGCTCCACCATATAAGTCCGAAAATCAATACTTCAGAGTATATTGGCAACAGTATGCTGCGAAGTATTTTGCTCTTTAACAATCTGGAACAAGCTGAAAATTGAAACATGGCAGCTGAAACTTGTCCCCCGTAGACGTTTGGGATGAGGAGTAACCTGTCATAGAGTCTCTCAAATGTAGCAACGCGACGATGTCGGAAGACACCTTCGGGTTGTGAGGTTAAGTGACTAAGCGTACACGGTGGATGCCTAGGCAGTCAGAGGCGATGAAGGGCGTGCTAATCTGCGAAAAGCGTCGGTAAGGTGATATGAACCGTTATAACCGACGATACCCGAATGGGGAAACCCAGTGTGTTTCGACACATTATCATGTCATGAATACATAGTGGCATGAGGCGAACCGGGGGAACTGAAACATCTAAGTACCCCGAGGAAAAGAAATCAACCGAGATTCCCCCAGTAGCGGCGAGCGAACGGGGAAGAGCCCAGAACCTGAATCGGCTTGTGTGTCAGTGGAAGCGTCTGGAAAGTCGCACAGTAAAGGGTGATAGTCCCGTACACGAAGATGCACAGGTCGTGAGTTCGATGAGTAGGGCGGGACACGTGTTATCCTGTCTGAATATGGGGGGACCATCCTCCAAGGCTAAATACTCCTGACTGACCGATAGTGAACCAGTACCGTGAGGGAAAGGCGAAAAGAACCCCGGCGAGGGGAGTGAAATAGAACCTGAAACCGTGTACGTACAAGCAGTGGGAGCACCTTCGTGGTGTGACTGCGTACCTTTTGTATAATGGGTCAGCGACTTATATTTTGTAGCAAGGTTAACCGAATAGGGGAGCCGTAGGGAAACCGAGTCTTAACTGGGCGTCTAGTTGCAAGGTATAGACCCGAAACCCGGTGATCTAGCCATGGGCAGGTTGAAGGTTGGGTAACACTAACTGGAGGACCGAACCGACTAATGTTGAAAAATTAGCGGATGACTTGTGGCTGGGGGTGAAAGGCCAATCAAACCGGGAGATAGCTGGTTCTCCCCGAAAGCTATTTAGGTAGCGCCTCGTGAACTCATCTTCGGGGGTAGAGCACTGTTTCGGCTAGGGGGCCATCCCGGCTTACCAAACCGATGCAAACTCCGAATACCGAAGAATGTTATCACGGGAGACACACGGCGGGTGCTAACGTCCGTCGTGAAGAGGGAAACAACCCAGACCGCCAGCTAAGGTCCCAAAGTCATGGTTAAGTGGGAAACGATGTGGGAAGGCACAGACAGCCAGGATGTTGGCTTAGAAGCAGCCATCATTTAAAGAAAGCGTAATAGCTCACTGGTCGAGTCGGCCTGCGCGGAAGATGTAACGGGGCTAAACCATGCACCGAAGCTGCGGCAGCGACACTTAGGTGTTGTTGGGTAGGGGAGCGTTCTGTAAGCCGTTGAAGGTGTGCTGCGAGGCATGCTGGAGGTATCAGAAGTGCGAATGCTGACATAAGTAACGATAATGCGGGTGAAAAACCCGCACGCCGGAAGACCAAGGGTTCCTGTCCAACGTTAATCGGGGCAGGGTGAGTCGACCCCTAAGGCGAGGCTGAAAAGCGTAGTCGATGGGAAACAGGTTAATATTCCTGTACTTGGTGTTACTGCGAAGGGGGGACGGAGAAGGCTAGGCTAGCCGAGCGACGGTTGTCTCGGTTTAAGCGTGTAGGGGGAGTGACCTGGTAAATCCGGTTACTTGTTAACCCTGAGGCGTGATGACGATGCACTACGGTGCAGAAGTAGTTGATGCCAAGCTTCCAGGAAAAGCCTCTAAGCTCCAGGTAACACGAAATCGTACCCCAAACCGACACAGGTGGTCAGGTAGAGAATACCCAGGCGCTTGAGAGAACTCGGGTGAAGGAACTAGGCAAAATGGTGCCGTAACTTCGGGAGAAGGCACGCTGGCGCGTAGGTGAAGTCCCTCGCGGATGGAGCTGAAGCCAGTCGCAGATACCAGCTGGCTGCAACTGTTTAATAAAAACACAGCACTGTGCAAACACGAAAGTGGACGTATACGGTGTGACGCCTGCCCGGTGCCGGAAGGTTAATTGATGGGGTTATGGGTAACCAGAAGCTCTTGATCGAAGCCCCGGTAAACGGCGGCCGTAACTATAACGGTCCTAAGGTAGCGAAATTCCTTGTCGGGTAAGTTCCGACCTGCACGAATGGCGTAATGATGGCCAGGCTGTCTCCACCCGAGACTCAGTGAAATTGAACTCGCTGTGAAGATGCAGTGTACCCGCGGCAAGACGGAAAGACCCCGTGAACCTTTACTATAGCTTGACACTGAACATTGAGCCTTGATGTGTAGGATAGGTGGGAGGCTTTGAAGTGTGGACGCCAGTCTGCATGGAGCCAACCTTGAAATACCACCCTTTAATGTTTGATGTTCTAACTCGGCCCCCTAATCGGGGGTGAGGACAGTGTCTGGTGGGTAGTTTGACTGGGGCGGTCTCCTCCCAAAGAGTAACGGAGGAGCACGAAGGTTAGCTAATCACGGTCGGACATCGTGAGGTTAGTGCAAAGGCATAAGCTAGCTTGACTGCGAGAGTGACGGCTCGAGCAGGTGCGAAAGCAGGTCTTAGTGATCCGGTGGTTCTGAATGGAAGGGCCATCGCTCAACGGATAAAAGGTACTCCGGGGATAACAGGCTGATACCGCCCAAGAGTTCATATCGACGGCGGTGTTTGGCACCTCGATGTCGGCTCATCACATCCTGGGGCTGAAGTAGGTCCCAAGGGTATGGCTGTTCGCCATTTAAAGTGGTACGCGAGCTGGGTTTAGAACGTCGTGAGACAGTTCGGTCCCTATCTGCCGTGGGCGTTGGAAGATTGAGAGGGGTTGCTCCTAGTACGAGAGGACCGGAGTGAACGCACCACTGGTGTTCGGGTTGTCATGCCAATGGCATTGCCCGGTAGCTAAGTGCGGAAAAGATAAGCGCTGAAAGCATCTAAGCGCGAAACTTGCCTCAAGATGAGTCTTCCCTGGGCCTTTAAGGCCCCTGAAGGAACGTTTAAGACTAAGACGTTGATAGGCTGGGTGTGTAAGTGCAGCGATGCATTGAGCTAACCAGTACTAATGAACCGTGAGGCTTAACCTTACAACACCGAAGGTGTTTTAGAGACGTGATTTGATTTTCAGTGAAGTTCCGAGATTGGATTGACTGGCGACGTGGAAGCGTTGCGGGTTGATTGAAACAGAATTTGCCTGGCGGCAATAGCGCGGTGGTCCCACCTGACCCCATGCCGAACTCAGAAGTGAAACGCCGTAGCGCCGATGGTAGTGTGGGGTCTCCCCATGCGAGAGTAGGACACTGCCAGGCATCAAACAAAGTAAGAAGCCTCATGCGAAAGCATGAGGCTTTTTGCGTTTTTGGCCGTTAGGATCGTTTTATACGGGCGCACTGTAACAGTGCGTGACTTTCATCCTACTGTTTAATCCGTATCACAAAAATCACGACAATATTCTTCGCCTGCTACTCATTAAGTTGTTAATTTGTTGTAAACAACAAAGCAACAATAAACCTGCAGGGTGCCAAAACACTGGCTTGGAGAATAGATAATGACTGAAACAACCTCACCGCTCGGGGATGCCGCTACGTTAGAGGCACAAGATAAAAAAAAGCGAATCTTTGCCATTGTTGGCGCTTCATCGGGCAACCTGGTGGAGTGGTTTGATTTCTACGTTTATTCCTTCTGCTCGATCTATTTTGCCGCCGCTTTTTTTCCGGCAGGCAACAGTACCACCCAACTGCTGCAAACTGCCGGCATTTTCGCCGCCGGCTTCTTTATGCGGCCGATCGGCGGTTGGCTGTTTGGCTATATCGCCGATAAGCATGGCCGTAAAAACTCCATGCTGATCTCGGTCTGTATGATGTGCGCGGGATCGCTGGTGATCGCCTGTCTGCCCACCTACGCGTCGATCGGCAACTGGGCGCCAGTGCTGCTGCTGGTTGCGCGCCTGTTCCAGGGGCTGTCGGTCGGTGGTGAATACGGCACCAGCGCGACCTATATGAGTGAAGTGGCGGTGAAAGGCAAGCGCGGCTTTTACGCTTCTTTCCAGTATGTCACGCTGATCGGTGGCCAGCTGTTGGCATTGCTGGTTCTGGTGGTGCTGCAGCAGATCCTGTCTCATGCTGAGTTAGTGGCCTGGGGCTGGCGCATTCCGTTTGCGTTGGGGGCGGTACTGGCGGTTGTAGCGCTCTATTTGCGCCGCTCGTTGAACGAAACGTCTGACGCCTCAACCCGTAATCATCAGGATGCCGGTTCGCTGAGGGGGCTGTGGAAAAACCGCAAAGCATTCTTGATGGTGCTGGGTTTTACTGCGGCAGGCTCGCTGACGTTTTATACCTTTACCACCTATATGCAGAAATATCTGGTCAATACCGCCGGTATGGACGCCAGGCTGGCCAGCGGCATCATGACGGCGGCGCTGTTCGTCTTTATGCTGCTGCAGCCGGTAGCCGGAGCTCTGTCGGATAAGATCGGCCGTCGTAACTCCATGCTGATCTTCTCCACGCTGGCGACGCTGTTAACGGTGCCGATTCTGTTTACTCTGAAAAGCGTCTCCAGTCCTTATGCCGCTTTTGGCTTGATTGTTGTGGCGTTGATTATCATCAGTTTTTATACCTCGATCAGCGGCCTGCTGAAGGCGGAAATGTTTCCGCCTGAGGTGCGGGCGCTGGGCGTGGGGCTGTCTTATGCCGTTGCCAATGCGATGTTCGGCGGCTCGGCGGAATACGTCGCCCTGTCGCTGAAGTCATTCGGCATCGAGAATGTCTTCTTCTGGTATGTGTCCGGCATGAGCCTGCTGGCGCTGCTGGTTTCGCTGAAGCTGCATCGCAAAGGGAAGGAGATTCAGCTGTAAGTCAGCGGGTGGCGTGGTACAGGCTATAGCCCGCCGCCGCCCCGGCAACATCCCAGGCAAAATCCTTCCAGCTCCAGCCGGTGCCGCCTTCGCGGCTGTCATACAGCTCTTTGGCGGCGCCGACGCTGATGGCGAACATCAGGCCGAAAGTGCGGCTGTGAGGCTCGCTCCAATTCTGATGGTCGCCGTAGGCGCTACCGGCGGCGGCCAGCGCCGCAGAGCCGATAAAATGCTGGGCTTTGTCTTTACCGGTCCAGCTGTCGTTGGCCAGATGGCTGCAGCCGCCGGTGAATAACAGTGGGATCAGCAGGCAGAGATGCAATACACGCATAATGAAAACGTCCTGTTGTCATGGCGTACAAAAACCCCGGCGCGTGCCGGGGTCTGGAGAATCAATTATAGCGGAATCAGAGTATACGGCTAATCAACCGGTCGATGCGGATGCGTCGTAATCGGCGGATCAGCTTGCGTACTTTTACCGGGTATTGCTGAATGCTTTCCAGTTCCTGGTAGTGGCCGACCACGGTGGTGTGGGTGCGGATACATTCCAGTTCCTGGGCGCGCTGTTCACGCATTTCCTGGTTAGGATCGTGGATCAGGATGGCGTTCTCCAAATCCAGCCGCCAGGCGCGCGGGTTGAGGTTATTGCCGGTGAGCAGCTGCCATTCATCATCGACCCACATGCCTTTCAGGTGGTAACTGTTGTCACCGTCCTTCCACAGGCGGACGATCAGCTGGCCGGTATCGACATAGCGTTGCAGACGGGTAACGAAGCGGCGCAGGTTGATTTCATACAGGTACGGCAGCGCGCCGATGATTTTGAACGGTTGATCCTGCGGAATATAGAAATCGTTGGCGGTTTTGTCACCGACGATAATTTCCACCTGTTTGCCCTGGCGCAGCAGATAAATAATATTGCGCACCAGCAGCGCCGGCAGGTTGAAGTAGGGGGTGCACAGCGTCAGCTTTTGGTCGGTGCTGGCCATCAGGTGATGGATGGTCTTGTTCAGCACGCTTTGTTTGCCCAGCCCGACCAGCGGCGTCACCGCCAGCTCGTCGTTGCCTGCGCTACCACTGTACTGGTAGCCGGCGTGGCGCAGGGCAAGACGAAACTGCCGCGTTTCGTTTTTGATTTCCGGGCTTTTGGGGCGATCGCAGCGGTCCAGGCGCTGCACGGCGCCGGCGGTCAGCAGATGCTGCCTGATATAGTCGACCATCGCGCTGGCCAACGAGCCGTTGCCAAGCAGCTGGTAACGATCGTAACGGTATTTATCGTGCTGATGCAGATAGACATCGTTGATGCTGGCGCCGCTGTAGATCACGGTATCGTCGACGATAAAGCCTTTGAGGTGCAGTACGCCCAGCGCTTCACGGGTATTCACCGGCACGCCGTACACCGGTACGCTAAGATCCGGGTGCTGCTGCGCCATGGCGCAGTACCAGTCGGCGTTGGTATTGGCTGCGGCGGCGCCGATACGGCCGCGCTGTGCGCGATGCCAGTCCACCAACACGCAAATTTCCAGCTCAGGGCGCTGCTGCTTTGCCTGATACAGCGCGTTGAGAATATCGCGGCCGGCGTCATCGTGCTCAAGATACAGGGCGACCAGATAGATGCGCTGAGTGGCGTTGGCAATGGCGTCAAGTAAGGCGGTGCGGTAATCCGACGGCGTGTACAGCGTACGAACATCAGCTACCGACTGGGGAATTTTTGGCAGTTGTGCAAGGTGTTGTTGATGTTTGCTACGTTTAAATTTTGACAACATCACAGTGCGCTTCTTCTCTCATGATTAGATGGCCGGAACGCCACATGCAGACAACATAAAATCGAACAAGTGGTCGATAATACCATTAGTTGCCCCGATTGTGCGTATGTTTTGGCATTAAATGGTGGATTTGTAACGCGTTGCGACATAGCTCACCCCGCTTTTCCGGACTTCAGCGGCAGCGTCAGATTGACGATACCGTCTTCCAGCTGTACGTCCACCATAAAACCCAGTTTCTCTGCCAATGTCACCATACCGCGGTTATTCGGCATGGTGATGCCGCTCAAACGCAGCAGACCGCGGCTGCGCGCATAGCCAATCATCTTTTCCAGCAGTTGACGACCCAGGCCTAATCCTTTCAGATCGGAACGTACCAGGACGGCGAATTCGGCGTCGGTATTGTCCGGGTCGGACAGTGCGCGCGTCACGCCGATAATCTGCTGATCCTCGGCGACCGCGACAAATGCCATTTCACGATCGTAGTCGATTTGCGTCATATTCGCTAAGTCATCATGACTAAACTCATTGATCTCGCTGAAATATCGGTAATAAAGGTCTTCTTTGGTCACGCGGTCGATAAAGTGCTTCAGCGCCGGCTCATCTTCCGGCAGGATCGGCCGGAACAGACAGTGAGCACCGTTCTTCAGCGTGATGGTCTCTTCCAGCTCCTGCGGGTAGGGGCGAATGGCCAACCGCGCCTGCGGATCGCCGCTGAACGGCGCCAGCTGCATTGATACGTCCAGCAGCGTGAATTCGCTGCCGGTCGCCAGCACCGGATGAATATCCAGCCGGGCGATCTCCGGGCAGTCGAGGATCAGGTTGGAGACCTGCACCAGCAGCCGGCTAAGGCCGGGAATATCCAGCGGGCGCAGGGCACTGCGGCCGCGAATCTTGCCGCCTTTCACCGCCTGCAGCACCAGATAGCGCGCCAGCGCCATATTGAGCGGCGGCAGGGCGACGGCGGCCTGATGTTCCTGCCGCCACTCCACGCCGCCTTCGCCCAGCATAATCAGCGGGCCGAAGATCGGATCCTGCTCAACGGCGATCCGCAGTTCCTGCGCGCCGGCGCGGTTCGCCATGCTCTGCACCAGCAGGCCGTGGATGCGCGCCTGCGGATAGGTACGCTTGACGCGATCGAGAATCGCATCGGCGGCGCGCTGCACCTCGGTGGCGGTGCGTAGATAGAGCATCACCCCCTGAACCTCGGACTTATGCGGAATATCCGGCGAGCGCAGCTTCAGCGCCACCGGATAACCGATCTGCTCGGCGATATGCACCGCTTCGGCGCTGTCGCCAGCAATCCAGGTCGGCAGCGTGCTGAGGCCGTAGGCCTGCAGGATCGGCTGCACCTCATGGGTATCCAGTTGACTGGCGCCTTCGGCCAGCGCCTGATGAATCAGCTGATGAGCGGCGGCGGTATTGGCGGTCAGTCCGACCGGCAGGGCCGGCGTCTCCTTCAGCTGTTTCTGATTGCGGCGGTACTCCACCATATGCATAAAGGCGGTCACGGCGCCTTCCGGCGTGCGGTAGGTGGGTATCCCGGCGTCGGTGAACAGCCTGCGGGCTTCCTGCGAGGAGTATTCGCCGCACCAGTTGGTCAGCAGCGTAATGCGCTTGCCGCGCGGGTGCTGGCGAATTGCCGCGACCAGTTTCTCCGCGGTTACGGTGCCGGGCGCGGCGGCGCTGGGGGCATGAATCAGCAGCAGCGCGTCGTAATCGTTGCTGTCCAGCAGCACCTGCAGCGCTGCCAGATAACGTTCCGGCGTGGCGTCATCATGCAGGTCGAGCGGGTTGTTCAGCGGGATAAAACCCGGCAGCGCCGCGCTGAGTTGCTGCTGCGTCTCTTCGCTCAGCATGGCCGGTTTGCCGTTGCGCGCCAGCAACTGGTCGAGCGCCATCGCCGCCGGCGCGGCGCCGTTGCTGATAATCATCAGACGCTCGCCGCGCAGAGGGTGCATATGGCTGAGGGTCTCCACCGCCGAGAACAGCTCGTGGGTATCCTGCACGCGCAGCAGGCCGGCGCGCTGGATGGCGGCATCATAGGCGGCGTCCAGCCCCTGCTGGCCGTTCAGCAGACGCTGGGCCTGCTGGCTGCGACCGCTTTTTACCACCAGAATCGGCTTATTGCGGGAGGCGCTGCGCGAGGCTGACAGGAAACGGCGCGCATCGTGAATATTTTCCAGATACAGCAGGATGGCGCTGGTTTTCGCGTCGCGCGCCAGAAAGTCCAGTAGATCATCGACGTCGATATCCTGGCTGTCGCCTAATGCGACAAAATAGGAAAAGCCGACCTCGCGCTGCTGCGCCCAGTCGAGAATGGTATTGGCGACGGCGGCGGATTGTGAAATAAACGCCAGCCGGCCCGGCAGTATCGGCACCGGTGAGAAACTGGCGTTGATGCCTTGCCACGGCGCCAGCAGGCCGAGACTATTCGGCCCCAGCAGGCGTATGGCGTAACGCTGGGCGCAGGCTTTCAGCTCGGCGAACTGCTCCGGCTGGGCGGAGAGAATAATCACGGCTTTGCAGCCGCGTTCGCCCAATGCGCCAAGCAGTGGCAGATTGCGTGAGTCGTGAGTGCAGATAATTGCCAGGTCGGGGGCGATCGGCAGGCTGGCGACGTCGGCATAGGCCATCACGCCGCATACCGCCTTATAGCGCGGCGTGACCGGCAGAATCGGGCCGTTGAAACCGCCGGCGAGCAGGTTGTGCATCATCAGATGGCCCGAACGTCCCGGCCGTTGCGACGCCCCCAGCACGGCGATAGATTTGGGACGTAATAGCGCTTCCAAGCCTCGCTGACTCATAACCTCACTCCTTTAACCGCAACGTTGTCGCCTGATTTTAGGCGCTTTATGGCGATGTTGCTGTGATCGACGCCGCTGGACGCGTAGGTTTACCGGCCAGATAGCGCTGGCGGAAATAGCTGAAGTGCTGGCTCAGGCCGAGCGCGGCAGCGTCGTCACCCGCCTGTTGCAGCAGCGCGGCGGCGACTTCGGCGGTGCAGTGCTGTTCGGCGCGGCTGGCTTCACGCAGCTGATAGTCGGACGCTGCGGCGACGTCCAGTGAAAATACCGGGAACTGATTCAGGTAGGGGCTTTTGCGGAACATTTTGCGCGCTTCCGACCAGGTACCGTCGAGCATGATAAACAGCGGCGGCTTGCCACTCGTCGGCAGTTGGCTGTAGACCGGCCGCCCGGCATCGGCGTAGGAGGCAGGGAATACCACGTACGGCTGACGGTGCGGCTCGTTAATCGCCGCCAGCAGCGCCGGATCGACTTCGGTGCGCGACCAGAGAAATGCCTGGGTGTCCGGCAGAATATCGGCGATCAGCCGGCCGGTGTTGCTGGGCTTGAGCGGTTCGGCGCCGAACATGATCAGGCAGAAACGGCTGTCGGCGGACTGAGGAGTAATAGTGTCGCACAGGCAGTTTTTCTGCGGCAGCAGGCAGCCCTGGCAGCGCGCCACGCGGCAGCCACGTGCCAGAAAAGGACGGGTGGCGCGATCCAGACGAAGCTGGCGCAGGCGAAGTACGGCGTTGTCGGTCATAGCGATCCTGGGCAGGCCGGCGCTTATTCCGGCGTAAAAACCGCTATTGTAACGCAGAAAACATCAGGGTGGGATGGGGGCCGCCGTCCGTCACGGACGGCGCGGCGGCGGGTTTTGCGTTACACTGATTCATCAAGCCAGTTGTCAAACGGCGCTTTGGGCATCGCGCCGCTGAGCATATCCACCATTTTCCCGTCGCGGAACAGCATGATGGTCGGGATGCTGCGAATCCGGAAGCGCGCGCTGAGTTCAGGTTCAGCTTCGGTGTTGACCTTGACGAAGCGCACCTTGCCGGCCCGTTCTTCGGCAACGTCTTCGAAAATCGGCGCAAAGTTGAGGCAGGGGCCGCACCACGGCGCCCAAAAGTCAACCACTACCGGCAGGTCATCCTGCAGTAATTTATCCAGGGTCTCTGCGGTGGCGTTAATCACCTCGCCATCGAATAATTCATGGCCGCAGCGGCCGCATTTGGCGCCGTCAGTCAGACGGTCTTGCGGGACGCGGTTGGTGGCGTTACAAGCGGAGCAAACTGTATTCATGGGAACCTCGGGTACGGGTAGCTGACATAGCGCGCAAGCGTGGCGGCTATGTTTCGTTAATGCTGTTTATTATCGGCAAAAGCGCGTTATCGAACAAAGAGGTTTGTTCAATGAATGTAATAGCCGGGATCTTATTCGTCCAAGTTGGTGGCTTAGCAGACCGACATCAGGTAATCTTCGCGCCTGCGCGTTGGTGGAGAAGACAATGAACGACTCATTTAGTGGCAAAAACGGCAAAGTTAAAGTGATGTACGTCCGCAATGACGAAGACGGCGGCGACGATCGTAACAACAAACGCCCGGCCGGCAAAGGCCGTCCGGCGGACAAGTCGCGCTCCGGTCGCGGCGCTCAGGATAATAAGGCGCGCGGCGGCGACCGCGGCGGGCGTCGTCCGGCACGTACGGAAGGACGCGGCGGCAATGATTCGCCGTGGAAAACCGTATCGCGCGGCCCGGATGCGGAGCCGGCGTTTGACCACGGCGGCATCAGCGGCAAAAGTTTTATCGATCCGGAACAGCTGCGCCGCCAGCGTGCGGAAGAAACGCGGGTGTATGGCGAGAATGCCTGTCAGGCGCTGTTCGCCAGCCGTCCTGACGCTATCGTGCGCGCCTGGTTCGTGCAGTCGGTGACGCCGCGTTTCCGCGAGGCGCTGCGCTGGATGGCGGCTAACCGTAAGGCTTACCACGTGGTGGATGATGAAGAGCTGGCAAAAGCGTCCGGCACCGAGCACCACGGCGGCGTCTGCTTCCTGATCAAAAAGCGCCAGGGACTGGATGCGACCACTTACCTGAAGACGGCGCCGGCCAGTGACTGCGTGCTGGCGCTGGAAGCGGTGGGCAACCCGCACAACCTGGGGGCGATCATGCGCTCCTGCGCCCACTTCGGCGTGAACGGCGTGCTGCTGCAGGATCCGGCGCTGCTGGAATCCGGCGCGGCGGTACGTACCGCAGAAGGCGGCGCGGAGCATATCAAGGCGATCAATGCCGACGACTTTCTGTCGGTGCTGGATAGCTTCCGCCAGGCGGGCTACACCATCGTGACCACCTCCAGCCATAAAGGCGTGGCGTTGGCGCAGGCCAAACTGCCGGCCAAAATGGTGCTGGTGCTGGGTCAGGAACGCGATGGCCTGAGCGACGGCGCCTGGCAGCAGGGGGACATGAACGTCTCCATCGGCGGCACCGGCAAGGTGGAGAGTCTGAACGTCTCGGTCGCGACCGGCATTCTGCTGGCGGACTGGTGGCGTCAGAATCAGGCGTAATGGCCAGATTGCGATAAAAGAAACGGGCGCCTGAGGCGCCCGTTTTTTATGGATGGATCAGTGGGCGCCGTCGCCGCCCCCGCCGCTGGAACTGAACGGTGGTTTGGCGAACCACACCAGCGCCAGCAGAATCAGGAACACCCCCGCCGACAGCCAGAAGATTTCGTTGGCCGAGATAATCAGCCCCTGAGCGGTAATCTGCTGGGCGATATACCCCGAAGCCTGCTGTTGGCTCATTCCCAACTGCTCAAGCTGGTGGTACATCTCCTGCGACTGCGGGTTGTAAGGGTTCACAAACTCCGTCAGCTGCGAATGGTGCAGCGATTCGCGCTGCGTCCACAGCGTGGTGGTGATCGAGGTGCCGATTGAACCGGCCAGAGTACGCACGAAGTTCGACAGGCTCGACGCCGCCGCCATACGCTCCGGCGGCAGGCCGGACAGGGTAATCGTCGTCAGCGGCATAAAGAAGCAGGCGATGGCGAAGCCCTGGACGAACTGCGGCCAGGCGGAGGCGCCGAAGTCCATACCCGGTTCAAAGGTATAGGCGCGCCAGTAGAAGCACACGGCATACATAATAAAGCTGAAGGTCACCAGCCGGCGCATATCCAGCCGGTGGCCGAATTTGCCGATGAGCGGCGACAGCAGCACCGGGATCAGGCCGACCGGCGCCGAGGCCAGCCCGGCCCAGGTCGCAGTGTAGCCGTACACCTCCTGCAACAGCTGCGGCAACAGGACGATGGCGCCGAAGTAGAGCATATAGGCCAGGCTGATGCACAGCACACCGATGGTAAAGTTACGCGACTTGAACAGCGACAGATCCACCACCGGGTGATCGTCCGTCAGCTCCCAGACCACCAGGAACAGCAGCGCCACCACCGCCACCACCGTCAGGGTGATGATTTCGGTGGAGTTGAACCAGTCCAGCTCTTTCCCCTGATCCAGCATCACCTGCAGCGAACCGATGCCCACCACCAGCAAAATCAGCCCGATAGTGTCTATCGGTTTGATCTCGGTTTTGGTTTCACGGCCGCGCAGCGTCGCCAGGGCGGCGAAAATCACAAACGCCCCGATAGGGATGTTGATGAAGAAGATCCAGCCCCAGTGATAGTTGTCGCTGATATAGCCGCCGAGAATCGGGCCGAAAATAGGCGCGACGATCACCGTCATCGACCAGAGCGCCAGCGCCATGGCCCGCTTCGCCGGCGGATAGTTATTCAGCAACAGGCTTTGGGACAGCGGGATCAGCGGGCCGGCCACCAGCCCCTGGATCACGCGGAAGAAGATCAGCATGCCCAGACTGTTGGAGATACCACACAGCCAGGAAGCGATGGCGAACAGCGCGGTGGACCACAGGAACAGCCGCACTTCGCCGAAGCGCTTCGCCAGCCAGCCGGTAATCGGGATGGAGATGGCGTTCGCCACCCCGAACGAGGTGATAACCCAGGTGCCCTGCGAGTTGGATGACCCGAGGTTACCGGCGATGGTCGGTATCGCAACGTTGGCAATGGTGGAGTCCAGCACCTGCATAAAGGTCGCCATGGCGAGCGCGACCGTCATCCAGGCAAGCTGGGCCCCCTCAAGCGGTTTTTGTGCTGCCAAGGTAGCCTCCCGCTCGCTTAACCGGCGTTAGCATGAATAACATCGGCGATCATCTGGTTCACCGGCGCCAGCTGCAGCGTCAGCGCATCGCTCTGATAGCGCGGCTTGTCGTTGACCACGTTGGCCAGCATGCGGCCGTTGAGGTCGCTGGTATCGACGTTCACCAGCGTAGACAGGCCGATGCGCAGCGGATGATCGGCAATCTGCTTGGCGTCCAGCTCGATACGTACCGGCAGGCGCTGCACCACTTTAATCCAGTTGCCGGTGGCGTTCTGCGCCGGCAGCAGGGAGAAGGCGCTGCCGGTGCCCATATCGATACCGACCACTTTGCCGTGATACACCACGTCGTCGCCGTAGACATCGCTGACCACGGTGGCCGGCTGGCCGATGCGCATATTGGCGATCTGCGTTTCTTTAAAGTTGGCGTCAACCCACACGTGATCGGCCGGCACTACCGCCATCAGCGGCGAACCGGCGGCGATCTGCGCGCCGACCTGTACGCTGCGGCGTGAGACATAGCCGGTGATCGGGCTGATCACTTTGGTGCGCTGCAGCGCCAGCCAGGCGTCGCGCATCTGTGCGGCAGCCTGTTGCACGGCCGGCTGCTGTTCCAGCGGCGTATTCAGCACCATCGCCTGATTGGCGTTGTATTGCTGCACGGCCACTTCCAGCGCGGCTTTAGCGCTGGTGACGGCGTCGCGCGCGTGTTGCAGCTCTTCACGGCCGATGGCGTCGACGCTGCCCAGCACCACGCGACGCTTGAGGTCGTTCTCCGCCTTGCTCAGGTCAGATTTGCGCAGGGCGATATTGGCCTGATACTGCTTACTGTTGATAATCAGCTGGTGGGTCTGACGCACGCTGTTGGCCAGCCCGGTTTTCGCCCGTTCGAACGCCTGTTCGGCGTCGGTCGGGTCGAGAGTCAGCAGCACATCGCCCTGTTTGACGTAATCGGTATTATCGAAATTGATGCGCGTTACGCTGCCGCCGACCTGGGACATAATCTGCACCTGGTTGCCCGCCACGTAGGCATCGTCGGTTTCCTGATGATGACGCAGCACCAGGAACCAATACACTAAATAAGCCACCCCAATAACAATAAAAATCACCGTCAGCAGAAGCAGCCAAAATTTACGCTGTTTCTTTTTGCCTGTCGGTTGCTGCGGGGTTTGTGTCTCCGCATTTGTGCTCATGGTTTTCTCCACGTTTTTCCTTGCCGGTTCAGGCGACGACGCACGCCGGCCGCCGTGATACCGCTTTAATTATTTTGGATAGAGTTATTATGCTTTTTCGTCCGTGGCCGACGGGGCTTGATAGCCGCCGCCCAGCGCGCGGATCAGTCCTATCTTCGCCTGCATCATATTGCTGCTGGCGCTTAATTCCGTCAGTTGCTGCTGGATCAGCTGCGTCTGACTGGATAACAGATCGTCACGCCCGATAATCCCTGCCCGGTAACGTGCATTGGCGACCTGGTAAACTTGCTGCATAGACTGCGAGGCCGAGGAGGCCTGCTGCAACTGCTGGGCGGTACTTTGCTGAACCGTAATGGCGTCAGCGGTTTCCTGCAGCGCATTGAGGATAGTCTGGTTATAGGATTCTACCGCCTGATCGTAGAGGGCGGACTCTTCACCCAGCTTGCTGCGCAGCGCGCCGGCGTGGAAGATCGGCAGCGAAATCGCCGGGGCGATATTCCAGGCCTGGCTGGCGGCTTCGAACAGGTTCGGGCTGGTGCCGTTGACGTTGGTGGTGGTCAAACCGGCGAAGGCGGAAATCGACAGGCTCGGATAGAACTCTTTACGGGCCGCGGCGACGCGCTGGTTATAGGATTCCACCAGCTGACGCTGGGCCGCAATGTCCGGGCGTTTACCCAGCAGGTCGGCGGTCAGCTCGCCTTTCGGCGACAGCAGCGAGTCGGCCGGCAGTTTCACCGGACGCAAATGCTGCATCGCATTCGGGCCCTGGCCGCTTAGGGCTGCCAGCTGGTGTTTTAACTGCTCGATTTGCGACTGCAGCTGCAGAATCTGCTGCTTGGCCGCATCGGACTGTGCTTTGGTTTGTTGCGGTACGTCAACGCCGGTCATCCCGGCCTGATATTGCTGCTGGCGCAGCTGCGTCAGGCGGTCGTTGTTCGTTACTTCCTGCTGCAGCAGTTTTTCCTGCGCATAATAGTTCTGCAGCAGGTAATAGGCCGAAGCTACGGAGCTGGTCAGCGTCAGCGCCGCCTGTTCCTGCTCGGCGCGCGCGGCGTCAACCTGCGCTTTGGCGGCGTTGACCTGGTTGCGGTATTTGCCCCACCAGTCAAATTCGTAGGCCAGGTTCAGGCCGAGCGAGTTGGAGCTGGAGTAAATTGGCTTGTTGGGATAACCAAGGCCGGAGTTGACGTTTTGCGGGGTACGCTGGCGGGTGGTGCCGGCGTTGAGATCCAGGTTCGGGCCGTTGGCGGCGCTGGCTTCACCCATCACGCTGCGTGCTTCGCGCACCCGTGCGGCAGCCTGCTTCAGCGACGGCGAGTTTTGCAGCGCCTGAGTCATCAGGCCATCGAGCTGCGGATCGTTGAGGGCGCGCCACCACTGCGGGCTGATGGCCAGCGAACTGACCTTCGGTTGCGCCAGCTGCAGGTTTTGCGGATCCATCAGGGTAGACTGCGGGGCTATATTATCGGTAGATGCACACCCGGCCAGCAGTAAAACGGCGAACAGCGGGGTGAGTCTCCAGTTAAATGGGGATCGCATAAATTTGGTTACCTGAACAGAAATGAATAATTAGGATAACTGTTCTGAGACTTCCATTTGATCCAGACGTGCCAGCAGTTTGCGCGTCAGCTGCTCCAGCTGGCGTTGCTCATCGTTATTGAGTGTGGACCAAAGGAAATGCAGACATTTGTGCTGCGGCGGCAGCAGTTGCGCCAGGAATTCGGTGCCTTTTGGCGTCAAATGCAGATGCAGACAGCGGCGGTCGTTGTCGCTTTCCTTACGTTCAATCCACCCGCGTTTTTCCAGCTCATCGGCGATGCGTGTCGCATTGGTGCGCGAAGAGCCGAGTGCGGAGCTGAGCTCCGAAGGCTGAATGCTGTGGTTTTCCTGTGCATCCAGCGTAATCAGCGCCATAAACAATGTCTCGTTTATCCCTTGGGCCTTCAGCATTTTATTGCGATTTTCCAGCAACTTGCTTTGCATATGCATGCACAGCCGCGTCAGCAGAATTTCCTGATAGGGGAAGTCTTTCTGACGTTTGGCGCGGAAATTCAACATATTTTCTATGGGGGTAAACGAGTTTTCCATTATTTAGGGGCCTCATTGATTACGTTCGGTATAGTAACGATAGTGATTAATAATGTAAATCTTCAGCTTGGTGAATAATTTAACAATTTGTGTCATTTATTTGCCGTGATTGCGCCATTAATCGCCACTTTGCGCATGGTTATGTGAGGGAGCGCACGTAATGGCTCTCGGCTCAACCAAAAACAATAAGAATTTTTAAAGTAATGCCGAACGCCAGCGCGCCGAACAGCGTAGCGTAAATAATGCTTTTCGTGCGGTAAAAGCATAGCGCCAGCGCGGCGAAACCGGTTAACGTCGGCAGCAGCCTGGCGTGATCGCGCATCACCTCCGGGGTACTGGAAACCACCAGCAGCGCGCAGATGGAGGCAATGCCGATGCTGTCGAGCAGCAGGGCGATTTTACCGCGCGGCATACCCGGCCGTTGACGCGCCGGGGCAAACCGCAAGGGCAGGTAACGGAACAGGTAATTCGCGCAGCCGACCACCAGACCGATAAGCAGTACATCAGCGTTCATCGACGTTCTCCGTTGCCGTTGGTTGTAACAGCGCCGCCAGGCAGCCTGCGCCTATACCGCTCAGGATTGCCGCCGGAATAGAGAAACACAGCAGCCCCAGCAGCGCGCCGGCCAGTGAAGCGGCGATGATCAGACTTTGCGGGCGGGTGAAGGCAGCCAGCAGAAAACTGAGAAACAGCGCGGGCAGCATAAAGGAGAGCGAGGCCTCAATAACCGGGAACTGCTCCAGCGGGCCGTTGCCAAACAGAGCGCCTAACGCCGTGCCCGCCACCCAGGCGAGCCATGAGCTGAGCGCGATGCCGAGCATCCAGTTCTCGCTCCAGCTGCGCCGGTCGCGGATCAGTTTGGCGCTGGCGGCGGCGAAGACCTCGTCGGTCAGGCCAAATGCCCACAGAGCAGTTTTACCTTTGGACAGGCGGGCGCTAATGCGGTGGCGCAGCGCCGGCCCGTAGAGAATATGGCGGATATCCATCGCCATCACCGTCAGCGCGGACACCCACAGCGACATCCCGGCGCTGAGCAGCGCAGTGATGACGAACTGGCTGGCGCCAGCGTAGATGATGCAGGAAAAAAACAGGCTTTCCAGCGGCGAGAAGCCGAGCTTGACGGCGCTGAGGCCAAAGGCGAACGCCACCGGTAGGTAGCCGATAACGATTGGCAGGCTGTCAATAATGCCATTGACGAAAGTAGAGCGTGCGGTGGAAGGCGTCAGGTTCTCAGAGGCTTGGCTTTGCATATTGTCGGCGGCACAGAATAGGAGACCAATAGTTTATCTCCAGAACATTACCAGAGAGTGAGTAATGTTTATACCCTGTGCCGCTAATAAATTTCACTGGTTATTGTTTTCTTGCTAATCAGATTTTGACCGCCACTGGGGGTCGTGCCGCTGGCCGCGCCACCAGATTAACAGGCTGATGATGCACAGCGTAATGCCGGCGGCGGCGACACCGTACCAGCCTGCATGTTGGTAGGCAGAGGCCGACAGCAGCGAGCCCAGCGCGCCGCCGATAAAGTAGCTGGTCATATAACCGGCGGTCAGACGGTTGCGCGCGTCGGGCATCACGCGGTAAATCACGCTCTGGTTGGTGACGTGTACCGCCTGCACCGCCAGGTCCAGAATGATGATGCCGATTAATAGTGCCCAGAGTGATTGTTTAGCTAAAGCGATGGGTATCCAGGATAACAGCAGCAGGATCAGCCCGGCGCTGGTGGTGAATCCGGCCCGGCCTTTATCCGTCTGCTGGCCGGCGTGGGAAGCAGCCAGCGCGCCGGCGGCGCCGACCAGGCCGAACAGACCGATAACGCCTTCAGAATAACCGAACGGCGGGGCGGCCAGCAGAAACGCCATCGAGGTCCACAGCACGCTGAAATTGGCGAAGGAGAGCGCGCCGAGCAGGGCGCGGGTGCGCAGCAGCGGCGTGGTGCCGAACAGTACGAAGATCGATTTCAGCAGCTGCGGGTAATTCAGCCCGCTGTGCTGCTTATAGCGCGGCAGCGCGCGCCACAGGATCAGCGCCATGACGATCATCAGCGCGCTGGCCACCCAGTAAATGGTGCGCCAGCCGCCGACGGAGGCCAGCGCCCCGGCGACGGTGCGCGCCAGCAGAATGCCGAGCAGCAGGCCGCTCATAATAATGCCGACGGTTTTGCCGCGTTTTTCCGGATGCGCCAGCGTCGCCGCCAGCGGCACCAGAATTTGCGCCACCACGGAAAACAGCCCGGTCAGTGCGGTGCCGAGGATCATCACCGCCAGCGTACTGGAGGTGGCGGTGATCAACATGCCGCCGGCGGCCAGCAGTGTCATAAACACGATCAGGCCGCGCCGTTCGAACATATCGCCGAGCGGCACCAGAAACAGCAGGCCGACGGCATAGCCCAACTGGGCGGCGGTGACGATAAAGCCGGCCTGATTAACCGACAGGTTAAACTGCTGGGCAATGGTTTCCAGCAGCGGCTGGGCGTAATAGTTGCTGGCGACGGCCAGGCCGGTCGCCATGGCGATCAGCGCGGTCAGCGCCGGACTGAGTCCCGGGTGTTCTGTTGTTGTTTTCATCGGATTTCAGATAACTGGAAAAAGTGCGCAGAGTATCGGGCAGGAAAGCTGACAAATCCAATGTATAATTTTCATTTTATTTATCTCATTTCACGATAGATGCCATGAACCTGAAACAGATCCGCTATGCGCTGGCGGTGGCGGAGGAGCAGAGTTTTACCCGCGCCGCTCAGCGTTGCCATACCGTCCAGTCAGCCCTTAGCCACCAGATTGCCAAACTGGAGGAGGAACTGGGCTGCGTGCTGTTTGAACGCACCTCGCGCCGGGTGTCGCTGACCTCGGCCGGGCGCGCGTTTATCCTGCCGGCACAGCGGCTGCTGTCGGCTCGTCAGACGCTGGTGGATGAAGTGGTGTCGGCCAGCGGCACGCTGTCCGGCACGCTGACCATTGGCACCATCTCAACGCTGAATGCGATAGATCTGACGGAAAAGCTGGCGGCCTTTCATCGCCATCATCCGGCGGTCAATATTCGCCTGTACGTGGGGATCAGCGAGCTGCTGCTGGAAAACGTTCGTCAGCAGCAGACCGACGTAGCGTTTGTCGGCATCTGGCCGGGGGACAAGGATATGCTGCCGGCCTCTCACCGTCTGCTGACCGATGAGCCGCTGGTGGCTCTGGTGTCGCCTCGCCATGCGCTGGCCGGCTGTCGGCAGGTGACGCTGCCGGCACTGGCGGAAGTTCCGCTGGTGGATTTTTATAGCGGCACCGGCGCCCGGCGGCAGACCGACCGCGCCTTTCAGGCCGCCGGGGTCAGGCGGCACGTCAGCTTTGAAATCGACCATATTGAATGGCTGGAGAATCTGGTGCGCAGCGGGCTGGCGACCGGCATCGTGCCGGTTTCTACCGCCCTGCGTCTGAGCGGACTGGTGGCGGTGCCCATCAAGGATGGCCCGCGCAGACAGGTGTATTGCGCCTGGCATCAGCCGCTGTCCAGGGCGGCGGAGCGCTTTTTACAGTTTAGCGACCTGGGGCCGGCGGGAGAGTGAGAATCGGCCCTCCCGCAGAGAGAGGGCCGTAGAGGGAGGGATTACTTCTTCGCCGCGGCTTCTTCGGCGGTTTTCACCCAGCCGTCAAATGTTGCCTGATGGGCCTTGATCCAACCGTTAACGTGGTTTTCGATATCGGATTCAGACGCCTGGCCTTCATGCATACGCAGGTTTTGGGCGTTGATATCGGCGATAGGCAGTTTCATGGTGGCGAACAGCTTGGCGGCTGCCGGGTTCTTCTCTGCCCACTGTTTGTTGGCGGCAATACGCATGGTATTGACCGGGAAGCCATAGTTGGCGCCGTTAGGCAGCTTGGTGTCGACGTTCTTCTGCTCGCCCGGCAGGGAGGAGAACGGCACCTGCAGCCAGACCACATCGCGCCCCGGTACCAGTACGTCGCTCACCCAGTATGGCGTCCAGGTGTAGTACAGGATCGGTTTGCCTTCCTTGAAGCGGGTGATGGTGTCGGCGATCATTGCCGCGTAGTTGCCCTGATTGTGCGTGACGGTCTTTTCCAGCCCGTAGGCGTCCAGATGGTGGTTAATCACCGCTTCACAGCCCCAGCCCGGCGTACAGCCGGTCATATCGGCCTTACCGTCGCCGTTGGTGTCGAACAGCTTGGCGATTTTCGGATCTTTCAACTGCTCCACGTTGGTGATGTGATATTTTTCTGCGGTTTTCTTGTCGATCAGATAGCCCTGTGCGGCGCCGTTGACGTATACCCCTTCACGGTAGAACTTGGCATCACCGCCGGCGGCCTTGTACTGGTCGGCGTGCAGCGGATCCCAGTTGACGGCGAGGAAGGTGGCGTCGCCGGAGGCGATTGAGGTATAGGCAACGTTGTAGTCGACTTCACGCGGTGGTTTAACGTCGTAGCCCAGTTTTTCCAGCGCCTTGCTGACCAGCAGGGTCTGGAAGGTCTCTTCCGAAATGGTGCTCTGCACCGGTTGTACCGAAATACCTTTTCCTGGCAAATCAGCAGCGGAAGCAACCTGTGAACCAATCAGTGTGGTAAGGGCGACAGCCCAGATTCCTGTAGTGCGCATAGTCTTTCCTCTGTGTTTGATGTTGTGGCGTTGTGACCCGCCGGAACGCTGCCGGCGGGAAAACCTCTCAGGCTTTTTTCATAAATGGCCGGGCGAGCAGGCCGATGGGACCGTGGGCGTACCAGCGATGGGCGCCTTTGCTGCGGCTGTCACGCCCCAGCGACTGGGTGAGACGGTCAAGGATAATGGCCAGAATCACGATGCCGACGCCCCCGACGGCGGCCAGGCCCATGTCGAGCCGGCCGATGCCGCGCAGCACCATCTGTCCCAGACCGCCGACGGCGATCATCGAGGCGATCACCACCATCGACAGCGCCAGCATCAGCGTCTGGTTAACCCCGGCCATAATGGTCGGCATTGCCAGCGGCAGTTGCACCTTGAACAGCAGCTGGCGCGGGCTGGAACCGAAGGATTCGGCCGCTTCGATCAGATCTTCCGGCACCTGTTTGATCCCGAGGATCGTCAGACGCACGATCGGCGGCAGGGCGAAGATAATGGTCACCACCACGCCTGGCACGTTGCCGATACCGAACAGCATGACGATCGGCACCAGATAGACAAACGCCGGGGTGGTCTGCATGGCGTCGAGCAGCGGCCGGATGATTTTGGCGGCGTGTTTGCTGCGCGCCAGCCAGATGCCGAGCGGCAGGCCGATGACGATACAGAAGAACAGCGCCGTCAGCACCAGCGCCAGCGTCACCATCGCCTGCGACCAGGCGCCGATTGCGCCGATGGCGATCAGCGACACCAGCGTGGCGGCGCCCATGCCGAGGCCGGACAGCTGCCAGGCGATCAGCGAGAACACGATAATGGCGATTGGCGCCGGCATCCCCAGCAGCAGCTGTTGAAAGCCGCTGAGGATAAAATCAACCGGCACGCGAATGCCCTGAAACAGCGGGCGGAAATGCAGCACCAGCCAGTCGATGCCCTGCGTGACCCAGGAGTCAAACGGCACCCAGGCTTTGTGGAACGGGTCGAGCAGGTTGAAGTGCTCCGGCTGGGCCGGCGCGCTGTTCAGCCAGTCTGCGCCGCCCTGGGCAGCCTGCTGTCCGGCATCATGCGCGGCAGGCGGCGGGCTGCTGGACCAGGCGTCCGCGCCATTCCCGGCCGGTGCCTGTGCGGGCGCATCGCCGGCGGAACCGCCGGTTGACCAGGGATCGCTGCTGCCGCCTGCGGGGGCGTCCTGTGCCGGAGCGCCCTGTGTCGGGGCATCCTGCGCCGGCGTGTTTTGCGCCGGGGCGTCAGGTTGTTCAGAGGCGCTTGCCCACGGATCTTGGTTTTTGTCATCACTCATTCGCTGGGCCCTCTTTATCTAAAGCCTGCAGCAGCATGGCTTTGGAGATGATTCCGATATAGGTGTGCTCGTCGTCGATAACCGGTACGGCGCAGGGCGCCTGCGCTACCAGCGAAATCAGTTCGCTGAGCGGCATATCGGCAGCAACCGGCGCCGGGGCTTCCAGCAGTGCGTCATCAAGGCTCAGGTTGGCCTCCAGCGCTTTTTCCAGCGAGTCGATCGACACCACGCCGACAAATTTCTGCCCGCGGTCGAGCACGTAGCCATAGCCGCGGTCTTCGTCACGCAGCAGACGCAGCGCCGAACGCGGGCCGAAACCGGGCGCTTTGCGGATCAGGGTGACCGGGCGGCGCTGGGCGATATCCTTCGCGCTGAAAACGTGGCTGATATCGACGCCGCGGAAGAAGGTGCGGACATAGTCGTTGGCCGGGTTGTTGAGGATTTCATCCGGCGTGCCGACCTGAATCACTTCACCGCCCTGCATAATGGCGATGCGATCGCCAATGCGCATGGCTTCATCCAGATCGTGAGAGATAAATACGATGGTGCGCTGATGTTTGGCCTGCAGTTTCACCAGCTCATCCTGCATCTCGGTGCGGATTAACGGATCGAGCGCCGAGAAGGCTTCATCCATCAGTAATATATCCGGGTTATTCGCCATGGCGCGGGCCAGGCCGACGCGTTGGCGCATACCGCCGGATAATTCATCCGGGTAGGAGTGGGCATAATTTTCCAGCCCGACCTGACGCAGCGCCTCCAGCGCTTTTTGCTGCCGTTCCTGCAGCGGAATGCCGGCCAGTTCCATGCCGAATGCCGTATTATTTACTACATTCAGGTGCGGCATCAGCGCAAATGACTGGAATACCATGCTGATTTTATTTCTGCGCACCGTACGCAGCGCAGATTCCGATATTTTCGCAATATCTTCGCCGTCGATGCGTACTTCGCCGCGGGTGGGGGTGATCAGACGATTGAGAAGGCGTACCAGGGTTGACTTCCCGGAGCCGGAAAGCCCCATGATGACGAAGATTTCGCCTTCTTCAATGGCCAGATTGGCATTTTTCACGCCAAGTGAAAGTCCGGTTTTTTCAAACAACTGGTCTTTGCTGAACCCTTTGTCTATCAGCTTAAATGCGCGATCCGGATGTTCACCGAATATTTTATATAGATTCTTAACTTCTATTTTAATTGACATGCAATGTGCTGTTTCCTCTGGTTTATTTCAAACGATAAAAAACTTCCTAATACGAAAATAATAGTGCTTCATACCCTAACACAGTGAGCATTTGAGACAAGTCTCAATGTTATCAGTACGTCGGGCGGCGGTTTACATCAGGCGTTATCTTGGTTATGGTAAAATTGCCGGTGATTTAAAATTATTGGCAATGATCGCAAAATATTCCACTGAACAAGACGGATTTATTGATAAATATCTGTTGCCTGCGGCTGAAATGTCGGTTGATATTTTTCAGGATAAATCTTGCCTGCTGGAGGCATATTTTATCGTCCTGGATGACGGCGCAATGGGTAAATTTCAGCGTGGCGAAAATAATAAAAAACCCGGCGGATAGCCGGGTGAAATTCATCAGTATTCAACAACAGACGTCGACATCGAGGGGATATCGCCGGGGCAGTGTAACCGGCGACTGTGACAGTCTGATGTCACGTTACGCCTTACGGTACAAACGTCTGGGATGGCCGATATTGCCGTACACCATTTCGACCCGGACGAACTGCGTACTGACGCAGTATTCCAGGTAGCGGCGCGCGGTGGTTTTGCTGATGCCGGCCTGCTCGACAATATCCTCCACCGCATGGGCGTAATCCGGTCGGCGGATAAACAGCGCCTGCACCAGCTCCAGGGTATTGGGCTCGATGCCCTTGGCGCTCGGCTCATTGGAAAACTGCTTGGACTGCAGGTTATACAGGGCGTCGACGTTGCTCTGGTCGATCACTTTAAACGTACGCTGGGTCTGCACAAACTGCATAAAACGTTCCAGCGAGTTGCGCAGCCGTTTATACGACAGCGGTTTGATGATGTAATCAAAGGCGCCGTTACGAATGGCCTGGCTGCAGGTGTGCATATCGCTGGCGGCGGTGATGAAGATTACCGAACAGCCGGGATTTTTGACCGCAGGCTCTTCCATCAGCTCGATGCCTTGCCCGTCCGGCAGGAAATTGTCCAGCAGGATTAACCGCGGCCGTTGTGCGCTGACTTTGGCTCGCGCTTCGCTCAGGGTCGTGGCATAGGCGACGACGCGCAGATTAAAATTTTTCTCGATAAACTCTGCATGCAGCGTTGCCAGCTGCGGTTCATCTTCGACGATCAAAACGTCCAGTGCTTCAGGTTGCATGCTTCGGGTGCCCGTTTTTTATCAATTCTTGGGGATAAACAGGGAAAAAATGGCGCCGTGCGGCTCATTGTCCGACACTTCTATACTGCCGTGCGCCTGGGCGACATGGCTGGCGACCAGGTGCAGGCCGATGCCGTGATCGCCGTGCCGTTTGGTGGAAACGCCCTGTTCAAACAGCGTCTCGCGTATCTCCGCCGCGATGCCGCCGCCGTGGTCGGCGACCTCAATCACCAACTCATTGCCATTATCATTAATATAGAGTTCTACCGCGTCGTGCGGTGCAGCGCAATGCAGGGTTGCTTCCACCGCGTTATCCAGCAGGTTGCCGATAATCGACATCAGTTCGGTTTCATTCAGCGCGGCCGGTATCTGGCGCAGCTGACAGGCGGGGTCAAAACGCAGTTCCACGCCTTTTTCCCGCGCGCTGGCATATTTGCCCAGCAGCAGGCCGCACAGCGCCGCCGAACTGAAACGCTGCGAAATAAAGTCGAGGATCTCCTGCGCGCCTTCCGACTGCGCCTCCACGTAGCGTATGGCTTCGTCATAGCGCTGCATATGCAGCAGCCCGGCGAGGGTGGCAGTCCAGTTGAGTTGTTCGTGGCGCATAATGCGCAGGCTGTCGGCGTAGCGTTTCACCTGGCTGAGCTGGCTGCTCAGCGTATTGATGTCGTTTTTATCGCGGAAGCTGATCACCCAGCCCTGCAGACGATCTTCCTGCATGATGCGCACCCGGTTGGCGATCACCCGGACGTGGTTGAAGCGGCAGACCTCGTCGTGACAATCCTGGGCGAGCTGCGTCGGGCTGAAAAAGTCCGGCTGTGCCTGGATCACCTCGGCGATATCGCGCCCCATCAGGCTGCTGGCCGGCTGGCGCAGATCCAGCAGCTCGCGCGCGGCGTGGTTGATGGTGATGATCTTCTGCTGGGGATCGATGGCGATCACCCCTTCATAAATGGCTTCCAGCAGCGCCTTTTGTTGACGCACCAGCAGGGCGATATCCTGCGGCTCCAGCCAGAACATCTGGCGTTTGAGGTTTTTTGACAGCAGCCAGGAGAAAATAAACAGTGCGATCAGCAGCAGAATAATCGAGCCGATAATCTGCGTCAGGGTACGCGCATTTAAATTATCGATATGCGATTTAAGATAGCCGACCGACACAATGCCTATCACCTGATTATTTTCGTCGACGATCGGCGCTTTACTGCGTAACGATATTCCGATGCCGCCTTTGCGAATGGAAATAATGCTTTTACCTTCCAGCACCTCTTTATTATCGCCGCCGACCATCGCCGTGCCGTAACGGCCGGGATATTCGGAATGATAAAGGTGGCGAGCATGACGATCGCCGATCACAATATAACTGGCGTCGCTGCTGGCGCGGATTTTTTTCAGCAGGGCGGCAATGGCATGTGCGTCCTGTTGTTGCACCGCCTGCGCCAAAGAGGGAATCAGGGCAATTTCCCGGGCCTGCACCTGCGCCCGCGCGCCCAAATCGCGGTGCAGTTGGGCGTCCAGTTGATAATAGGTGTAAGCGCCGATCAGCGTCAGCAGCAGGCAGGAGAACGCGACCAGACACAGAAACAGTTTGATTTGAAATGAGAGTTTTCTACGCATGTCGGCCGTGGGTCAGGAAGCGAATTCGGTGGCTTACCCTATCACGAGATGCGTCGTCAGGTGTATTGCGTTCGATCATGTTGTGATCGCCGGCATGGCTTTATACTCGCCGTGGCGAATTCGTCTACACTGTTTATAATTCGATAAAGTTTAAATTAAATTATCTTTAAAACCATTAACACCACGCCATATTTTACATAACCCGATTAAAAACCATAGAAACCATAACCACCATTAAAAACCCTTTTTATCTTTGAACAGAATCACAGCGAATAATCTGTTGCATTATCTATGATGGCTGAACAAACCAATAAGAGGCCAGATTATGAGCACAACTGATGATTCTTATCTCGTTGCCGGCGATAAAACCGCAGACGTTCCGCTGCGGGAAAAGTGGTGGCGGGTTTTGGATAATTACAAAATAGGCATTATTCCGCTGCCGTTCTTTTTACTGGCTGGCGGACTGATTCTGCTCGACTGTCTGGAAGGCTCGTTGCCCAGCGATATCGTGGTGATGGTGGCGACGCTGGCCTTTTTTGGTTTTGCCTGCGGTGAGTTCGGCAAACGTCTGCCGCTGGTGGGGAAAATGGGGGCGGCAGCAATCTGCGCGACCTTTATCCCCTCTGCGCTGGTGCATTACGGTCTGCTGCCGGACGTGGTGGTGGCGTCGACCACCAAATTCTATAAGTCGACCAATATTCTTTATCTCTACATCTGCTGCATTATCGTCGGCAGCATTATGAGCATGAACCGCCAGGTGCTGATCCAGGGCTTCCTGCGTATCTTCGTGCCGATGCTGTGCGGCGAGATCGTCGGCATGCTGGTGGGGATGGGCGTCGGGCTGGCGCTGGGGCTGGAGCCGTTCCAGATCTTCTTCTTCCTGATCCTGCCGATCATGGCCGGCGGCGTCGGCGAAGGGGCGATTCCGCTGTCAATGGGCTATGCGACGATCCTGCATATGGAGCAGGGCGTGGCGCTGGGGCGCATTCTGCCGATCGTCATGCTCGGCAGCCTGACGGCGATCGTGATGGCCGGCCTGCTGAACCAACTGGGCAAACGCTACCCGCATCTCACCGGCGAAGGCAGCCTGATGCCGAGTAAAGCGGGCGGCAGCGAGATGTCGGCGGTCGAAAAAGTCAGCGGCAAGGTGGACGTCAGCACGCTGGCCTGCGGCGCGCTGCTGGCGATTCTGCTGTATATGGTGGGGATGCTGCTGCACCGTATGATTGGCCTGCCGGCACCGGTCGGCATGCTGTTTGCCGCCGTGGCGGTCAAACTGGCGCACGGCGTTTCGCCGCGTATCCAGGAAGGCTCACAGGTGGTGTATAAATTCTTCCGCACTGCGGTGACGTACCCGATTCTGTTCGCCGTCGGTGTGGCGATTACCCCGTGGCAGGAGCTGGTGGACGCCTTCACCGTGCAGAACCTGATCGTGATTGTCTGCACCGTCGGCGCGCTGGTGGGCACCGGTTTCCTCGTCGGTAAAAAAATTGGCATGCACCCGATCGATGTCGCCATTGTTTCCTGTTGCCAGAGCGGGCAGGGGGGCACCGGCGACGTGGCGATCCTGACGGCCGGCAACCGCATGTCGCTGATGCCGTTCGCCCAGATCGCCACCCGCATCGGCGGCGCGATCAACGTATCCCTTTCTCTGCTGGTGTTGTCGCATTTCTTTGCCTGATAGTGTTCCTTAGCAGGTCTTTGCCTTGCCCCGTCCCCACGGGGCTTTTTTTGGCCGCTTAAAACGCCCAGTCTTCATCTTCGGTGATCACCGCCTTGCCAATCACGTAAGACGACCCCGAACCGGAGAAGAAATCGTGGTTCTCGTCGGCATTGGGGGAGAGCGCCGACAGAATCGCCGGGTTAACCTCCGCCATGGATGCCGGGAACAGCGCCTCGTAACCGAGGTTCATCAACGCTTTGTTGGCGTTGTAGTGCAGGAAGGTTTTCACCTCTTCCGTCCAGCCCACCTCGTCGTACAGTTCCTCGGTGTAGTGCACCTCGTTTTCATACAGGTCCTGCAGCAGGTCGAAGGCAAAGCGCTTCACCTGCTGGCGACGGGCGGCGTCGACCTGCTCCAGCCCTTTTTGGAATTTATAGCCGATGTAGTAGCCATGCACCGCTTCGTCGCGGATGATCAGGCGGATCAGATCGGCGGTATTCGTCAGTTTGGCGCGGCTGGACCAGTACATCGGCAGATAAAAGCCGGAGTAGAACAGGAAGGATTCCAGAAACACGCTGGCGACCTTTTTCAACAGCGGATCGTCGCTGCGGTAATGCGCCAGAATGATATCGGCCTTTTTCTGCAGCGCGCGGTTCTCTTCACTCCAGCGGTAGGCCTCATCGACGTCGCGGGTCTGGCACAGCGTGGAGAAGATCGAGCTGTAGGAGCGTGCGTGCACCGCTTCCATAAAGCTGATATTGGAATAGACCGCCTCTTCATGTGGGGTGATGGCATCACCGATCAGCGTCGGCGCGCCGACGGTGTTCTGAATGGTGTCCAGCAGCGTCAGGCCGGTGAACACGCGAATGGTCAGCTGCTGCTCCTTCGGCGTCAGCGTGCCCCAGGAGGGGATATCGTTCGACAGCGGCACCTTCTCCGGCAGCCAGAAATTGGCGGTCAGCCGGTTCCATACTTCCAGATCCTTATCGTCTTCGATTTTATTCCAGTTGATCGCCTGGACTCTCTGCAGTTTCATAACGTTCCTCACAGCGCGCAGGACACGCAGCCCTGAACTTCGGTACCTTCCAGCGCCATCTGACGCAGGCGGATGTAGTAGATGGTTTTAATGCCCTTGCGCCAGGCGTAGATCTGCGCCCGGTTGATATCGCGGGTAGTGGCGCTGTCGCGGAAGAACAGCGTCAGCGACAGCCCCTGATCGACATGCTGGGTAGCGGCCGCGTAGGTATCAATGATCTTTTCCGGACCAATCTCGTAGGCGTCCTGGTAATACGCCAAATTATCATTGGTCATATAGGGCGCCGGATAATAGACGCGGCCGATCTTGCCCTCCTTGCGGATCTCGATACGCGAGACGATCGGATGGATGCTTGAGGTGGAGTTGTTGATGTAAGAAATCGAACCGGTTGGCGGCACCGCCTGCAAGTTCTGGTTGTACAAACCGTGCAGCATCACCGACTGGCGCAGCGCCTGCCAGTCCGCCTGTGTCGGGATAGAGACACCGGCGTCGGCAAACAGCGCGTTTACCCGCTCGGTCTGCGGCAGCCATGGGGTATCAATGTATTTGGCGAAGTATTCGCCGCTGGCATAGGCCGACTCTTCAAAGCCGCCGAAGCTGCATTTGCGCTCGATCGCCAGCTGATTCGAGGCGCGCAGGGCGTGATAGGCGACGCAGTAAAAATAGATATTGGTGAAGTCGATCCCTTCCGGCGAGCCGTAGAAGATGCGTTCACGCGCCAGATAGCCGTGCAGGTTCATCTGGCCGAGACCAATGGCGCGCGAGGCGCGGTTACCTTCGGCGACGGAGGGCACGGAACTGATATCGCTCATCTCTGCCACCGCGGTCAGCGCGCGAATGGCGGTTTCCACCGTTTTGCCGAAGTCCGGCGCGTCCATGGTTTTGGCGATGTTCAGCGAACCCAGGTTGCAGGAGATGTCCTTACCGATCTGCTGATAGCTGAGATCGTCGTTGTAGCGGCTGGCGCGGTTGACCTGCAGGATTTCCGAGCACAGGTTGCTCATATTGATGCGGCCGGCGATCGGATTGGCGCGGTTCACCGTATCTTCAAACATGATATAGGGATAACCGGACTCAAACTGAATTTCCGCCAGCAGCTGGAAAAACTCACGCGCGTTGATACGCGACTTGCGGATGCGCTTGTCGTCCACCATTTCGCGGTACTTTTCACTGACGCTGAGCTCCGACAGCGGCACGCCGTACACTCTTTCGACGTCATACGGCGAGAACAGGTACATCTCTTCGTTGTTTTTCGCCAGTTCGAAGGTGATGTCCGGGATCACGACGCCAAGGGACAGCGTCTTGATACGGATTTTCTCATCGGCGTTTTCGCGCTTGGTATCGAGGAAGCGCAGAATATCCGGATGGTGGGCGTGCAGATACACCGCGCCGGCCCCCTGTCGGGCGCCCAGCTGATTGGCGTAGGAGAAGGCATCCTCCAGCATCTTCATGATCGGGATCACCCCGGACGACTGGTTTTCGATCCGCTTGATCGGCGCGCCGGCCTCGCGGATATTGCTCAGCAGAAAGGCCACGCCGCCGCCGCGTTTCGACAGCTGCAGCGCCGAGTTCACCGCCCGGCCGATCGACTCCATATTGTCTTCGATCCGCAGCAGGAAGCAGGAAACCAGCTCGCCGCGCTGTTTTTTGCCGCTGTTCAGGAAGGTGGGCGTCGCCGGCTGGAAGCGTCCGGACACCATCTCCTCCACCAGATGCTGCGCCAGCGTGGTATCGCCGGCCGCCAGCGTCAGCGCCACCATACATACCCGGTCCTCATAGCGTTCCAGGTAGCGTTTGCCGTCGAAGGTTTTCAGCGTATAGCCGGTGTAATATTTAAAAGCGCCGAGGAAGGTCGCAAAGCGAAACTTTTTCGCATACGCCTGCTTAAACAGCTGCTTGATAAACGGGAAATCGTACTGCGTCAGCACCTGCGGTTCGTAGTAGCCCTCATCCACCAGATAGCGCAGCTTTTCCGCCAGATTATGGAAAAACACCGTGTTTTGGTTCACGTGCTGCAGGAAATAGTGGCGCGCGGCCTGTTTATCCTGCTCAAACTGGATGTGCCCTTCGGCATCGTAAAGGTTGAGCATGGCGTTAAGCGCGTGGTAGTCCAGCGCGTCGGCGCCGGGTCTGATCAATTCTGTCGTTGCCAAAATGCGGTTACTCCCTGTCGTACGTTTGCAACGTCTTGTGCGGTGCCGAGCAGTTCAAAGCGGTAAAGAAAAGGCACCTGGCATTTTTTGGCGATAATCTCGCCGGCGATGCCATACGCTGCGCCGAAGTTGGTGTTGCCGGCGGCGATGACGCCGCGCAGATAAGCGCGATTATGCGGATCGTTGAGAAAGCGGATTACCTGGATCGGCACCGCGCCGGTGGCGCTGCCGCCGCCATAGCTGGGTACGATCAAGATATAGGGGCGATCCACCTGCAGCTTTTCACGACTGCCGGCGATCGGGATGCGTATCGCCGGCAGCGCAAGTTTCTCAACGAACCTGTGTGTGTTCTCCGAACTGCTGGAGAAATAGACCAATGGATTCATCAGAACGACTCACGACGCCGTGGCGTGAATCAACGCGCCAATTTTGTCGGGGCGAAAGCCCGCCCAGTGATCGTCGCCGGCAACGATCACCGGAACCTGCTGGTAGCCTAATGATTTGACATGGTTGAGCGCTTGCTGATCCTGAGTGAGATCGATCACCTGATAAGCAATTCCCTGTTTATCGAATGCGCGATAGGTGGCGTTGCACTGGACACAGTCCGGCTTACTGTAAATAATAATACTCATGATTCGCATTTACCTTTTGGTTTGAAGGAAAGGCGGTAAAGTCAGAAACCAGAACCTGATGCGGCATTTCTGACGACGTTATCAACCCACGCGTTGTCCCTGCGGCTGATGTTTAAGATACTAGATATTGATCTTAGGTTTATCAACCGCTCTATATATAGTGTTTTATCCTATTTTTGTGCGAGGCCGCACCGGGGCTGGATCGGCGGCGGAAAATTTTTTTATGCCGCTAAGCAGGAGAGTCAATCAGGAGAGGTTTTGGTCGGTCTGGCGACGGTATGGGGGATAAAAGTAAGCGGCCCGCGGTTTCCCGCGGGCCAGACGCACATCTGTTTTATCTTTATGACTGCAAGGGGTGTTAACGCCGGTCCGGCAGCGCGTCGGGTGCGATACCCACGTTCTGCCAAGGTCTGTCATGCACATATTCATCAGCACATCTTTACAGTGTAGACCATTTTTCGGCCGCGCGTCGGCACGTGTGAGAGTCAGCACCTGTGGGGTTGTACATTTGGTTACTCAAGGAAACCAATCACTCACGGAAAGGCGACGGCGCTTCTTCTAGTATCTGCTGCAACGGCCCGCAGGGGCTTACCGAAGAACATACTGAGGAATGTAATGATGAAAAAATTATTAGCTCTGGCTGTTGCGGCAACGATGGGTCTGTCTTCCGTGGCCTTCGCGGCTGAAACTGCGGCTGCGCCGGCAGCAGCTGCACCGGCGGCAACCACCAGCTCACCGGCTGCCGCGGCGACAAAAGCGCCGGCAAAAACCAGCCATAAGAAAACGCATCACAAAAAAGCCCATAAAAAAGCCGCAGAGCAGAAAGCTCAGGCCGCCAAAGCGAAAAAACACGCTAAAAAAGCCCCGGCGCAAAAAGCGCAGGCGGCGAAAAAGCATCACAAAAAAGCAGGCAAGAAAGCCGCTTGATTAAGCGATCGCCATAAGCCACGCGTCAAGCGCCTGGCTTATGGCGTCTGATGCCAACACCCGGTTCCCCCGGGTGTTTTTTTAGGGCCGCCTGTCATGATAAATCGCTACCTGTTGGCGCTGATCTGCAGCGTGATTGCCTTGTGCGGCCTGTTGGTCGCCTGGTGGCTGTTTCTGAACCGTTTTTTGTAACCCGCGTGCCGCCCGTCGACGCCTGATTTCCCTTTCAAACGTAACGCCATTTTCCCCTTCGCTGCGCCTCAAACCGCGCGTTTGGTTCTGCAGAATGCAACGCTATCCCGCCATAAACCGTGCCTCAAGAATAGTCTGAAACCCCCGTGCTGACGGCGGAAAATTATTGTTTCGGCCAATGATTCCGGTAAGGTCGCACGGCAGTTTGGAATGAGAGGAGAAAGCGATGTATTTACGGCCGGATGAAGTGGCTAAGGTATTGGAGAGTACCGGCTTTAAGTGTGACTCGATGACCGACCAGGCGTATGGTTACCGCAAGGGCGAGCACTATGTGTACGTGAACCGGGAAGCCCGGATGGGCAGAACCGCGCTGGTGATTCATCCTGAGTTAAAAGAGCGCAGCCGCTATTTCGCCACGCCGGCTTCGCCGATACGCGTCAGCGAACAATACCTTGAATTCCCGCTGGACGTCAGCGGCGACAGTCCGGGCCAGCGTTACGGTATTCCCCACGGTTTCAGCTCGCGTGAAGCGCTGAGCCGCTACCTTTACAGCATGTTTCTGTAACCCCAACGCGGCTCGTTGCGCCGTGCCGGTACTCAGCCGTTGGCTACCGCATCCAGATTAAAACGCGCATTATAGGCGCGACGGAACTGCGCCAGTTCAAACGCGTCCAGATCCAATTCGGCAAAGTAGAACAGGGCGGATTCGGTGTATTCCGCATTCAGTTCCGGCGACAGGCCGGCGCGAATCAGCATATCGCGCCATTGGGCGAGCTGGGTGTCGTCTGCCTCCTTGATAAAGGCGACATAGATAAACAGCAGGTAGGCGGCCCGGTGCATCTCTTCGGTATAGCCGTTATTCAGCATGCGAATAAACGCTTGGCTGTTGCGGCCACCCATTTCCTGCATCATTGACTCAATCAGCATGGGCTTGACCCGCAGCCACTGGGCCAGCGAGTCAACGGCCTTGCGGGTATCGGACGTCAGGATCCGATAGCCGGCGATAAATACGACGATCAGAACAGCGATGATAATCCACGTCATGGCGCTATTTTCTACTCAGTGATGGTCTGGGGCGCCGGGCTGGCGCCTGCCGTTTCAGTGCTGCTCGCCGCTGAAGTTCCCTGCGGTCTGCTGCTGGTTTTGCAGATGGTGGTTGAACGTGGCGGCGTCTTTTGCCAACGCGTCCAGATGCGCACCCAGCATTTTTATCTGTTTTACCAGCGCATGCTGTTGCGGAACGGAAGTGGCGGTGCTCAGTTTGCGCGCCAGTTGCTCATTTTGCGCATGCAGCGCGGCCTCACGCCGTTTGGCCTCCTCCAGCAGCGCCATCTCACGCTGTTTGGATTCTTCCAGCTGTTGTTGCAGAGCGTCATAGCTTTGTTGCCATTCGCGGTGCTGCTTTTCGAAGCTGGCCTGCAACTCATTCATTGCATTTTGAAACTGGATTTCCAGCTCGCGCATAGTCATGGTCTTCTTCCCTTTGCGGCACTCAGTAGTCTGTCTGCAGTATAACGAAAAGCGCGCGTAAGCTCACCCGTTGCGAACAAAAGCAGACAAACTCCCGGTGCGCATCCGGAACTTGCAACCTGGCCGCAGGGTCTTACAATCAACGAAATTCCCCGCAGAACAAGGAGCCCCAGGTCGTTTCCGGTATCAACCCTTACGTGAGTGGCAGCGAGATGAGCAACGAAGATAAAGGCTTTTTTGAGCAGGCGATGGCGGACGTCATCCCGTTATCCGGGCAGCAGCAAACGCTGTATCTGCAACCGCAGTCCCAGGTCGATAAGCGCGCCCGGCGCGACGCGCTGGCACAGTCAGAGGAAAACCCACTCAGCAGCGATTTTTTGACGATTATTCCCGGCGATACGCCGCTCGAATACAAACGGGAAGGGATTCAGCAGGGCGTACTGGATAAGCTGCGCAGCGGACGTTACGCCCCGCAGGCCAGCCTGCACCTGCTGAGGCGGCCGGTGGAGGCCTGCCGGCAGGAGCTGTACCGGTTTATCACGCTGGCGGAAAAAGAGAACCTGCGCTCGCTGCTGATCGTACATGGTCGCGGGCGTGATGATGAGAGCCATGCCAATATTGTGCGCAGCTATGTCGCCAAGTGGCTGGCACAGCTGGAGCAGGTGCAGGCATTTTGCCGCGCGCTGCCGCGTGACGGCGGCGAGGGTGCCTGCTATGTGACGCTGCGTAAATCTGCGGCGGCCAAAGCGGATAATTTCGAGCGTCACGCCAAGCGCAGCCGTTAACGTCGCGCGCTCAGGCGGACAGCAGATTAGCGATTTCCAGCAGGTTATTATCCGGATCGCGCAGATACAGCGAGAGGAGAGAACCAATCGCGCCGGTGCGCTCCACCGGCCCCTCCTCAATGATGACGCCGAGGTCGTCCAGTTCTTCGATCACCTGCTCAAGCGGGGTCGAGGTGATAAAACACAGGTCGGCCGAGCCGGGCGTGGGGCGGTGCGCTTTTGGTTCAAACTCATGCCCCTGCCGGTGCAGATTGATTTTTTGCTGGCCGAAGCGCAGCGCCTTGCGGTCGCCGCGAAAGGTGATGATGTCAAATCCCAGCACCTGCTGATAAAACTGGCAACTGCGTTCAATGTCCGCCACCGTTAACACCAGGTGGTCCAGCCGTTCTATTTTCATGGCTATCCGCCGTCGTGCAGGGCGGCCGATGGCGCAGAATGCGCTAATCGGCCGCGTGGGTTATTTATCGAACAGTTTATGGTCCAGCGAGTAACGCCCGGCGCCGGTGACCGCCAGCAACAACAACCCGCCGATAATACTGACGTTTTTAAAGAAGTTAATCTCGTTGCCCATCATTTCCGCTCCGGTCATCTGCCAGAACGGATGGCCGATAAAGGCGGTGCCCAGCACGTACAGGGCGAAAAGCAGCGCGATGGGGCGGGTAAAGATCCCGACAATCAGCGCGATGCCAAACAAAAACTCCACCACCACGGCGATAATCGCCGCCAGATAGGGCATCGGGGCGCCGTAACCTTCCATGGAGGTGACGGTTGCGCCAAAGTTGGTCAGTTTCATCCAGCCGAAAATGATAAACAGGATCATCAGCAATATTCTGGCCAGCAGAATAACGCCGTCTTTTGAACTATCACCCATTGCTAACTCCTTAGCCACTGATAAACGTTATGTTGTGTTGCTGCTTAAAGCGTAGACCATGTTTACCGTTATTCGAGGTATGGTGCGGCCTGAACGTTGGCATAGGCGGAATTATGGCGCGCAGGCGCCGCGGGGGAGGCGGCCTCCCCGAAAATGGCAATATTGAATGAAGGGCAGGAGGAAAAATGCGGGGGAATTAGCGCGCCTTCTGCGCAGACAGGATGAAAATCATCGGACGCTCTTTTTCTTCATCCAGCGCCGGGGTGTCGCGGATTTGCTGTGCTGAAGGCCCCCATTCATTCAAATAATTGATGATGAAGCCCTGCTGCACCAGCATATTCAGGTAACTGCCCAGCATGCGATGCTGTTTGATCACCCCTTCCGCCAGCCAGTTGGAAATACGCTCTCCTTCACGCTGGTAGCCGTTGACCGGCCATGATTTTTTTCCGTCCTCGGCGATCAGCCAGCCCTGCCGCTGCGGCGCGGTGTAAATGGGGTGCTCTGCGGTGAAAATAAACCGGCCGCCGGGGCGCAGCGCCTGAAAGACGCGGCTGAACAGCGCTGGCAGGTCAACGATGTAATGCAGCGTCAGCGAGCTGTAAACCAGATCGGCAGACGCCGCCGGCAGCTGTGCCGTTTCCAGATCCTGCTGCTGATAGCGGATACCGGCGTCATTGGTCATGGATTGCGCTTTCTCGAGCATCTTTTGCGACAGATCGATCCCCAGCACTTCGACGGCCCCTTGCTCACGGGCGTAGCGGCAGAACCAGCCGTAGCCGCAGCCCAGATCGATGACGTTTTTCCCCTGTAGAGCCGGCAGTATTTCACGGATGCTGGCCCACTCCGGTGCACCGTCCAGGCCGTGTTGCGAGCGGCTGAGCTGCGCGTAACCGTCAAAGAAGCGTTGGTTGTCGTAGATATTTTGTGACATGGAATCTCCGGTGTCAGATGTGGTGGTAAATCACTCATTCGCCATAGTAGGCGGACGCATGATTGATTTCCAGCGGGGACGGTCACGGGGCGATTGCGCTACCCGGCTGAAATTTATATAACATCTGTTGCGACACTATGACGTTTCACCTACAGACAGGATGGTTTATGCCGTTGTTTTACCACCGTTTTTATAGGGTTTTATTTGTACTGCTGGTGAGCGTGTGCGCAACGGCGCCCGCCAGCGCCCGGCCGGATTTGGATCGCCGGATTGGCGTTACGGTGGCGGAGCGCGGGACGGCTGACTATGCCTTCAGCGACTTTCGTCTGGCCTCGGCGGATGGTGAACGCCACTACCGCATTCGCATCGCCAAGCCGAAACAGGCCGCCCCGGCGGCGGGGTATCCGGTGATTTATTTTCTGGATGGCAACGCCGTGTTGATGCAGCTTAATGCCGGGCTACTGCAGCGTCTGGCGCAGGCGCCGCATCCGCCGCTGTTGGTGATGCTGTCTTATGATAACGATCTGCGTATTGATGCAGCCGGGCGCGCCTATGATTATACGCCGGCGTTGCCTGCCGGGCAGCGTGGCCACCCGGTGCAGATGGGCCGCTGGCGCAGCGGCGGTGCCGATGCGTTTGCGACGCTGCTAGAGCAGCGCATCAAACCGCAGGTGGCGGCGCGCGTCACCGTGGATCCGCAGCGTCAGACGCTGTGGGGGCATTCATACGGCGCGCTGTTTGTGCTGCATACGCTGTTCCAGCGTCCGCAGTTGTTCCAGCACTATATTGCGGTGGAGCCTTCGCTGTGGTGGGGCAAAGGGCAAATTCTTAAGGAAGCGCAGGCGTTTGTCCGCCAGCCGCCGGTATTGAACGCCCGTCTGCAGCTGTGGGTGGGGCAACAGGCCCCTGAGGCGCAGCCGCATCCAGGGGAGCGTACGTCGCAGCCGGCCGATGTCGCGCGTCAGCTGTCGCAGCGTCTGGACACACTGCCGGGGTTGCGGGCCAGCTATCGCCAATGGCCGGCATTAAGCCACGGGGCGATGCTGGATGCCGCTATTGCGCCGGCGTTGGAAGGGATAGCCTCCGGGCAGTAATCTGAGATATGGCAAACAAAAAGCCCGCAGGCTGAGCTGCGGGCTTTTTTATTCGCGGTCAGATGACCGGGTGAGGCGGTTAGGCTACGCCCAGGTCGGCCGAAGCGGTGCCGGCAACGCCGTTAACGCTGACATCGGTGTAATGCAGGCTGTTAACCAGAGACTGGTGGTTCTGGTTAGTCAGGTAGATCACGCTGTCTGAATTATCGAGCGTGCCGTTGTCGTTGTTATCGATGATGACATAGCTGGCGTCTTTACTGCCATCGAACGCTACCGAGGCGATACCGACTTTGGAGGTCAGCGAGTTGCTGTTGCCCAGACCCAGAATGCCGCCCAGTAGGCCGACCACGCCATTGGTCAGGCCGCCAACCAGCGAGCCCAGCAGACCATCCATGATATCGGAAGAGCGCAGGCCGTAATCTGCTACCGAGCTGCCGGCAGCGCCGGAGAGGTGCACGCCGGACGTGGTGTCAACGATGCTGTCTTTAGCGCTGTTGAAGTCGGTGATGGTGATACCGGCTTTGGTGGTGCTGCCTTTCAGCTCGTAAGTGTTGTTGCCAGCCCCGCCGGTTACGGTGGTGTTGGCGGCGACGCTGAAGGTATCGTCAGCGCCGGTGCCGGTCACTTTCATCTGATAGCCGTTCAGGCCCAGCGTATTCAGCAGCGGCGTCAGCAGCGTGGTGGTCACGGTGCTCAGCGGCAGGATGTTCAGCAGTTGCACCAGGATACCGTCACCGGTACCGCCGTGAGCGGAATCCAGGTTGATGCCGCCGGTGTTGCCGGAAGCGTCGATGGTGCGTACGTTGCTGTAACCGCTGCCCAGCGTCAGGTCCAGGTTATGGTCGCCGGTCACTTTCAGGGTCTGTACCTGAGAGTTGGTTCCCACCAGATCCAGGATGTTGCTGAAGTCGCCCTTACCGCCGGAGGCGATATTGACGTTGGTCAGTGAGGTGCCGCCCAGCGCGCTGCTGCTGCTCGACAGGCTCAGGGAGCCGGCGTCGATATCTTTGGTGCTGGTGGCGTTGAAGTTGATGTCGAACTTGTTGGTGGCGTTCTGACGCAGACCGATGCTCAGATTGCTGTCGGCACCGGCGTTACCGGTGACGCTCAGCGCTGCGGCAGTACCGCCGCCGGCGTTGATGACTTTCACGTTATCCGCTTTGCCGGACAGTTCAAAACCTTGCGACCCCAGATTGGTGGCTTTCGCGCCCTGAGTGACGCTGCCGCCGCTGGTGCCTTCCACGGTGGCGGTGCCGTTCAGCAGGCCAAAGTCAAAGGTATGAGAACCGGTCGCGACCGCTTTACCGTTCAGCGTACCGCCGGATTTGCCCACGTAGCCCGCCAGATCGATTTTCTCAAAATTACTGAACTTGTCGGCGTTGCTGGTGATGGTGCTGCTGCGGATGCCCAGCACATTGCTGGTGGTGGCAACGGATTTGGTGAGGAAGTTGGCAGAAATGGTGTCCGTACCGTCACCGCCGTTGGCGCTGATCTTGCTGGATACGCTGTTGGCGCCGGTAGTCGCGTTGCCGGCCCAGACCAGCGAGTCATTGCCTTTGCCCAGGTTAAAGGTGCCGGAACCATTGGCGATGTTGGCGCTGGCGGAGACGCTGACGGTATCGTTGCCGGAACCTGCGTTCAGAACGACATTGGCATTGTTCAGCGCGATGTTCACACCGCTGTTGGCGCCGTTATCGGACAGATTGACCGTCGCCGCAGCGCTGCCGTTGATGGTCAGTTCGCTCAGATTGTCGGCGAATTTCAGGTTTACGCTGCCGGCTTTATCCGCGTTGAGCAGCACCTGTTTCAGGATTGCCGTTTCTGCGTTGGTCAACTGGTGGCTGCTGCCGGTGTTTACCGTGCCGCTGGCATTGCCGCCGCCTTCGCTCACGTTCAGGCTGGCTGCGGTTTTATACAGCAGGTTTTCGCCGATGCGCGCTTCGAAAGCATGCTGCTGGGTGATGGTGGTATCGTTGGTTGAGGTGGAGTCGCGCAGATCGCTGATGATGGATTCAATGATGGTCTGCTTATTCGGCAGCGACGAGTAAGCCGCCAGCTGCTCTGCGGTTGCCGCCACGCCGTGCACGATGGTGTACACATGTTGAGCTAACTCGGTGCCGTCGAGCTGGCCGACGGTACGCTGGAACTCAGGGTAGTCCAGCAGCGTTTTGGTCAGATAGTTGATGCTGCTGCCTTTTGCCAGCGCTTTACTCCAGGCTTCCAGCGACAGTGAGAACACGCCGCGATCGGCAATGCCCAGCGCCAGGGAAACGGCGTCTTCCTGGTGCTCCAGGGACGGCATGGTGGAGGCATCGCGATACAGCAGTTTATCAATGCTGTTTTCGAAGGTCGCCTGCTTGGTCAGGGTGGCGTTGTCGAAACCGTCATAGGTCAGCAGGTTATCGACCAGCGTGGCCAGCGCCTGAGCGGTGGAGCCGGTTCCCAGCAGTTGGGTGATCTGAGCGGCTGATGGCGTTTCGCCATAAGCACGAGCATACACCTGCGAGATGATCTGTTCGCTACTTTGGCCTGCGTACAGCTGTTGTCCTTTCGCTGAGTTCAGGAAGTCCGAGGCTAACGCGGCGACCGTTTTCGCTCCGCTTTCCAACTGGTTGGCGTAGTAGTTAAACGCATCGTTGGTCGTAGTGGCGGACCCCAGAATCGAATAGTAAATAGACGCAGCTTGTTGCTGTGATGGTAATACGGAAGCCATAAGGGCATCACCTCATATCAGTTCAAATGGATACGAATTGTTGTGACATTTGCAACTTTTCGACGTATCTCTCCCCCTGAGATATTGCATGTCCCCAGAACACAAAAGAATCAGCAGGGTGAGTAATAAGCGACAATTGACGCACTGAGGGCATCATTGGCACCCTGTAAAAGAAAGTTCAATGAATGCAAGCTGTCAATGTCGGTTTCAGAATAAGAGAAGTTTTCTCTTGAAGATGGCGCTGACAATAGAAGAAGGAAATTTTGTTTTGGTGAAAAAATAACGGACATAATTAAGAATAATGCCAGAGCAATAAAACAACTGGTAAGACGAGTTGTTTGTGTGACGCTTCTATTGCGGAAATACTTCATCGCTGAGTAAATGCACTCTTATTTATTTGTGATTGTTATTTATTGTATTGTTTTTATTTGGTTTTTTTGTTTTTCCATTAAAAGGGGGCTATAGCATGAATAATATTTATGCAAATATATTTAAATCCGTGATGCTGATATCTTGAACACCCGCTCTCGGCGTGTGGTTATTGGGGGCTATGACTTGGAAAGGATATTGTTGCCTTGTGATTTTCAAGGCGGTGATCCGCGGAATTATATGTCTGCTTTATCCGTATGGCTATTTAATCAATCCTTTTTATTTCTGGTATATTATAAAAAATCAAGATGGGATTATTCTTAATGCGTTGTTTTGTTGTGCGCGTCCATCTTGGTAAAAATAAGACTGCAAATACGTCTTGTTATCATCCTTGTCGCAACGTGGTCTGGACTGTTTCCAGAAAGAAAAAACCCGCAAAGTATCTTTGCGGGTTGGTGTGATTAGCCTCAGACAATCGGGCTTAACCTGCGGTGTGCCTTAGGCAATAGCCAAATCGGCCGCTGGTGCGTTAGCGACGCCGTTAACGCTCACTTCGGTGTAATGCAGGCTGTCGAGCAGCGACTGATGATCCTGGTTGGTCAGGTAGATCACGCTGTCAGAGCTGTCGAGCGTGCCGTTATCGTTGTTATCGATAATGACATAGCTGGCGTCTTTACCGCCGTCGAATGCGACCGAGGCAATACCGACTTTCGAGGTCAGCGAGTTGCTGCTGCCCAGGCCCAGGATACCGCCCAGTAGACCGACCACGCCGTTGGTCAGGCCGCCAACCAGCGAACCCAGCAGACCATCCATGATATCGGCAGAGCGGGTGCCGTAGTCTGCCACCGAGCTGCCGGCTGCGCCGGAGAGAGTGACGCCGGATGCGCTGTCAATGATGCTGTCTTTGGCGCTGTTGAAGTCGGTGATGGTTACGCCTGCCTGGCTGGTGCTGCCTTTCAGCTCATAGGTATTGCTGCCGGCGCCGCCGGTTACCGTCGTGTTGGCGGCAATGTTGAAGGTGTCATCGGCAGCGGTGCCGGTCACTTTCAACTGGTAGCCGTTCAGACCCAGCGTGTTCAGCAGCGGCGTCAGCAGACCGGTGGTGATGGCGCTCAGCGGCAGAATATTCAGCAACTGCACCAGAATGCCGTCGCCGGTGCCGCCGTGCGCAGAGTCTAAATCAATCCCCGCGGTATTGCTGGAGGCATCGATAGTGCGTACGTTGCTGTAACCGCTGCCCAGCGTCAGGTCCAGCTGATGATCGCCGGAAACGTTAAGGGTCTGTACCTGAGAGTTGGTGCCGATCAGCTGCAGAATATTGCTGAAGTCGCCTTGACCGCCCGAAGCGATATTCACCGTACCGAGTGCGGTACCGCCAAGGGTACTGCTGCTGCTGATCAGGCTCAGAGAACCGGCATCGATATTCTGTGCGCCGACGGCATCAAAACTGATATCGAATTTGTTGGTGGCGTTTTGGCGGAAAGCGATTTCCAGGTTGCTGTCGGCACCGGCATTGCCGGTAACGCTCAGGGCTGCGGCCGTACCACCGGCGGCGTTGATCACTTTGACATTATCCGCTTTGCCGGACAGGGCGAAGCCCTGCGATCCCAGATTGGTGCCCTGAGTGGCCTGAGTGATGCTGCCGCCGTTGGTGCCTTCTACGGTAGCGGTGCCGTTCAGAACACCAAAGTCGAAGGTGTGGTTACCGGTAGTCACCGCCTGACCGTTCAGCGTGCCGATGGATTTCCCGATGTAACCTGCCAGATCGATCTTCTCAAAATTGCTGAAGTTACTGGTGTTGCTGGTGACGGTGCTGCTGCGGATACCCAGCACATTGCTGGTGGTTGCCACAGACTTGGTGATGAAGTTGGCGGACAGCGTATCCGTGCCGTCGCCGCCGTTGGCGGTGAGGCTGCTGGATACGCTGTTGGCGCCGGTGGTGGCGTTGCCGGCCCAGGTCAATGCGTCATTGCCTTTGCCCAGGTTAAAGGTACCGGTGCCGCTGGCTACGTTGGCGCTGGAAGAGAGGTTGATGTCTTCATTCCCTGAACCGGCATTTAACGTGATATTGGCATTGTTGACGGCAATGGCGGTGTCGCCGCGTGCGCCGTTGTCAGACAGATTGACGGTGGCTGCTGCGCTGCCGTTGATGGTCAGGGCGCTGAGGTTATCGGCGAACGTCAGGTCAACCGTTCCTGCCGCGTCGGCTTCCAGCTGTACGGTTTTCAGCACGGCGGTTTCGGCATTGCTCAGTTGGTGGCTGGCCTGCGTATTTACCGTACCGGTCGCGTTGCCGCCGCCATCGGTAACGCTCAGTTTGGCTGCGGTTTTATACAGCAGGTTTTCCCCGATCTGCGCTTCGAAGGCGTGCTGTTGGGTCAGGCTGGCGTCGTCTGTGGCGGTGGAGGTGCGCAGATCGTCGATAATGGCTTCAATAATGCTTTGTTTGTCCGTCAGGGCGCCGTAGGTCGCCAGTTGTTCCGCCGTGGGGGCGACGCCATGCAGCGTGGTGAATACCTGGGTGATCAGTTCACTGCCTTCCAACTGCCCGACGGTGCGTTGGAATTCAGGGTAATCCAATAGTGTTTTGGTCAGGTAGTTAATGCTGGTGCCGTTATCCAGCGCTTTGCTCCAGGCTTCCAGAGACAGGGAGTAAACGCCGCGGTCGGCAACGCTTAAGGCCAGGGATACGGCTTGTTCCCGGAGTTCCAGCGAGGCCAGGTTGTCGGCATCGCGATACAGCAGGTTGTTTATGCTGTCTTCGAAGGTGACCTGCTTAGCCAGCGTGGCATCATCAAAACCCTGATAATTCAGCAGGTCATCAACGAGACCTGCCAGTGCCTGCTCAACCGACCCCCCCTGCAGTAACTGAGTGACCTGCTCTGTTGTTGGCGTTTCGCCATGCACCCGCGCATATACCTGAGAGATGATTTGCTCATTGCTTTGGCCGGCATACAGTTTTTGCCCTGCGGCTGAGTTGATGAACTCGGCGGCCAGACTTTCTACGGTTTTAGCGCCGCTTTCCAGCTGGATGGCATAGCTATTGAAGGCATCATGCGCCAGCGTGTTTGACCCCAGAATCGAGTAGTAAATGGAAGCAGCTTGTTGCTGTGATGGTAAAGAAGCCATAAGGATGTTACCTCATAAGTTCAAAAGGATGCGAAATATTTTGTGACACTTTTAAGCTCGGCACGCAGCTTCCCCAGAGAGGTTAGAAACCTCTCAGAAAATAAATGTCAGATAGGGAGCAACGGGCGATATCGGCACTGCATAAATGCGCCGATTTCACCTGTATAAAAGAAAGTTCAAAGAATAAAAGCTGTCAATGTTTACATTAAGAAATATTTTGTTAACGCCGTGACTGGGTGGTTTTTTCTGGTTTTTACTATTTTAAAATCAGGGTTTATCAGGTTTTTATTGTGTTTTTTATTTGTTGATTAGACTAATAATTTTATGTTTTTGTGCTTTGTCCGTAAGTGTTTCTGTTCTTATTTCATTGATTTTTAAAGTTTAATTCATTATTCTTGATGCGTGGTGATTGGTTTGTCCTTTTGGTTATTATTCAACTTGTAATTATTTCTTGTTTTTCGCATTAAAATACTATCGTCTCATTTTATTTACGTTGTGCGTACTGTTTTCATTTACAAATTAATATTTTTAATAAAATGCGTTATCCCCCCGGATTTTTTATCTTTATCCTGGTGTTTATATGTCGTGATTAAATAATTTTTTAGGATTGCTTTAAATGAAAAATAATCCATTGCATTATTGGCAATTACGAAAAATCAATATCAGATTAGTCTTATTTTTAAGTGTTCGATTGTCGGCTAGCGAAGCGGTGTTTGTTGGCTTACAACAAGTTACGTAGATATAGAATGGATAGTAGGGCCGTATGGGGCATGTGGTGTGTAACGTTTACAGGTGGCGTGAGTTAGGGGGAGGTCTTGATAGGTATGAGGCGTGAATGTCGCTGCGTAAGAGGTGTGAATTTACACGGCTATATAGGCATCTCTCTGTAACCGACATGCCAGTTCGCTGACGTTAACGTTCAGACAAAGCGCCACATCTTCAGCAAAGCCCCTTTCTGCCAGTTCCAGCGCCGAGGCGCATTCACCCAGGGCTGATAGACCATACAGGCTGTTTTGACGATATGCTGACGCGGCAGCCCTGGCTTCCGGGGACCATGTTTTTTCCGCCAGATAAGAAATAATGCCGCCGGCGGCGACCAAATCTTCAACCGCAGGGCGCAGCGTGCCATTTGGCCACCGTTCACCGCAGGGTATGACCAGGATGCGCTTAAAATGGCGGCAGGCTCTGGCGGTTGCCGCCATGTTTCTGAAGCAACCGCTGAAGACGGCTGCACCGCTATCCTTGGCGCGAAAAGAGATTGCCGAGCCATTGGGCGAGGGGAGAACGAGCCTGACGCCTTGTTCGATGTCTTTGAGCGAACAAGGGGATAAGGAATAACCGTTGCTTTTGAGGCGGCGCTCAGTACTTGCAACGATTGCCCCTTTCTCATTGCCATAGGCGATTGCCGACTCGTCTTTCCAGGGATAGGGATAAACCCTGGCGCCGTTATCCACCGCAAGGCTTATACAGGTTGAAAATGACATCACGTCAACGATGATGATGCAATCTGCCGTCTGGCCAAGTTGTTCGACAGCCTCTATCCCCCACTCAAGACGGACGGAGAACCGTTCTTGCGCATACCAAACCATAGCGGTGTCCTTCTGACTGAATTTATATAGCGTAGCGAAATATCCAAATATAAGAAGTGAACTACTATTGATCCTTTGTCAGATGTTTATGCTGGAACTGTCGCTTATTTTTAGATGAAAATATCAGCAGATCCGGCGTAGGGATTGCCATTAATGTTGGAGTTTAAAGGATGAGCAAGGTAAGTACGCCGGAAATGCGTATCGTCTGGCTGGCGGCGCTAATTCAACTGGTCAATGCGCTGGACTTTATGATGGTGATGCCGCTGGGGCCGGATCTTTCGCGAGAGCTGGGGATTTCACCCACCTATATCGGCTATCTGGGCGGGGGTTATACGCTGGCGGCGGCACTTTCCTCGCTGTTATGTGCGAAGTTTATTGACCGGTTCGATCGTAAGTCTGTCGCGCTGGTGGCGTTATTAGGGCTGTCGGCGGCGACCTGGGCATGCACGCGGCCTGGAATATGGAAAGTTTGTTTATCACTCGCCTGTTGGCAGGAGTTTGCGCCGGCCCGGCTACGTCGATAGCTTTGGCCATCGTAGTCGATGCGGTGCCACAACAGCAGCGTGGCCGGGCGATGGCTATCGTGATGGGCGCTTTTTCACTGGCGGCAATTGCCGGCGTTCCGTTGGGGCTGGAACTGGCGATGCGCTACGGGTGGAGCGCGCCTTTTTATATCGTCAGCGCTTTGGGCATGTGTGTCTTGGTGGCGGTGTACGCAAAATTGCCGACGATGACGGCGCATCTGCAGCAGCAACAGCCGTCGTTTTCCTTTGTCAAAATGCTGAGGCGTCCGGTGGTGTTGAACGCCTTTGCGGCGATCGGGCTGGCGATTTTCAGCACGTTCCTGATCGTGCCTAACGTGGCGACCTATTTCCAATTCAACCTTAACGTACCGCGCAGCGACATGAGCTATTACTACGTGACGGGCGGTATTTTTAGCCTGTTGGCGATGCAGTTTGGCGGTCGCCTGATTGATAAGCTGGGGGCCATGCGCATGACGCTGATAATGGGGCTGTTGATCCTGCTGGTGGTGTGGGATGGCTTCTTACATACGCCATCGATTCCGCCGATCGTGATTTTCACGCTGTTTATGGCGGTGACCGCGACGCGCACTATTGCCGTGGCGGCGGTAAACAGCCAGGTGCCCGAGCCCTGGGAAAGAGCGGGCTTTATGTCCTTACAAAGCGTTTGCCAGCATATCTTCAGCGGCCTGGCGGCGGTCGTATCTTCAATTATATTAACCAACGTGGATGGGCGGTTGGGCAATGTCGACCAGCTGGCCTGGCTGACGATGGTCCTGACGGTGATTCAGCCGCTTTTCCTGTTTATGCTGTTGAAGCGACTGCGTGCGGCGCCGGAGTTGGAGGAAAAGCCGGCTGGTGAATAAAAAGAGAAGGGCGCTGTGGTTGAGCCGATAGAGGTGGAGTGATGGTTATTGGCGGATGTTGCGGCGCCAGATTTTAGGGCGGGGATAAATCATTGTGACCCAAGTCAACAGAAATTGAATGAAGATAGAAAGAATGGATTGTATTGGGTAATATTTACCCAAATCGGACAAGTATAGGGAAATCGTATGGCCATAAAGCAATTTTCTTTCTGGCAAATCGCTGATTTGCGGGTAGAGGGAGTTGGAATGATGCACGGTGGATATTCAATTATTATTACTATTAAAGATGTGAATGCAACCGATGGTAGGAGGAATGTTCATATATCGGCAACCGGAAGAACCAATGCAGCTAAAGCAGCAGGGACCGGGAAAGTTATTTTTTTTGGTGTAATGTTTTGAATGGTATAGATAATAAAAAATACACACTGAATAGAAAGCCGAATGAAATGTGGGCTGTGGGAAGGGATGACTTTTATATAGGAGATGTGAATTTTGTTTTTCCTAGAGATACATACTTTACACCATCTATACATGTAGAGTGCGGATATATTTATGCAGATTATACAGGGCAAGTCGTCCCTACGCCTCGAAGCATGAGACGAGAAATAAAGTTAACGAGGTTTCACCTGTGAGGTTTTTAATGAAGATTAAAATTTCTTTAGTTGCCTTTCTGATGATTCTAATCCCGATTGCTGTTGTTGCAGCTAACAGAATAGAATATCAAGATAAACCGACAGAGGACGCGGCTAATCTGGTAACTAAGTATACGCTTTCTGGTGATGAGGAAAGGGGGGAGTATCTAAAACAGTTGGAGGAAATGACTGTTAAGCACCCCGGGAATAACAATGTAAGGAATATGTACGCAAACATATTACTTGCTGAGAAAAATTACCCCATGGGGTTAGAACAATTAAAGGTAATAAATAAAGATAACCCCAAACCCGGTTCAAAGCTGACAGAGTGTATGCTGATGGAAAAAACGGGTGAAAGTGTTGGTAGATGCTATCAGGACGCCGTGTGTCTATTCGAAAAAAGCAATAATGACGATGATAATTATATTCTGGCCCTTTACTTGGCTGACGATCCTAAATTTGAAGTTGAGAAAAATAAGCTGGTGAGTTCTGGAAGGTTAACGGACGCAGAGAAAAAGATATTGTCGTTGAGCAGGAACGAGTTGATTGGTTCTGTACTGCCCTGAGGCTCTTGGTTTTCGGACTTTTATGCCTCGATTATTTTTGAAATACCGTGATGGGGTTTGTGGATATGGGAAGGGAAAGATGCTGGTGGACAAACGGTGAAGTTACTGAACGGTGATTAAAACGAGTAGTGATAAGACGCCTCGGTTGAACCTATTCACATCATTAAGTTTGATACGGAACTTTGCAATGAAAAATGCTGAAAATTGTTATCCATCTCTTTCTCAGCTTATCGACTTTGTGCGTGATTTTACAGGGAGTCGCCGTGCTTCTATTACTGCGCAGACTTATCTTGAAGAAGATCTAGGCATTACCGGCGATGATGGTGCGGAGCTTTTGGAGGAGGTCGCACAGAGGTTTGGAATAGTCCTGCATACGGATGAAGACGGTTACCGGACTACATTCTCGCTGGGGGAGAACGAATATCTTTTCCATTCCGAAGGGTTTGATCCGCTTTGTATTGGACGGTTGATAGGTTGGCTGCGTAATAAGCCTCGTCCTATCATCCGCGATCTGACAGTAGGGGCGTTACATGATGCACTGGTTGCTGCTCATAGAAAAAATAGCGGATCTACTACATCGAGTACAGAGTATTAACATTTATCACTTTGGCTAGTTTTATCTTTATAATAGCTTTGAGTTACTCATTGCCATGCCCGAGTTTCAAATTAAAAATAGAATGGCTATCTATCTTTTTACAGAGTATGACTTTTATGGTTGGATGCTTCCATCGTTGGCATACGTGATTGGCCTTCATTATGTTAGGTGTCTGGAGATTACACCCACTTTTCTCGGCATCCGAACGGATGATCTTGCGATTGAGGGCACAAAAAAGCCCGCAGGCTGAGCTTGCGGGCTTTTTTGTCATTATCACCGGGTCTATCTGGTATCACCGGCGACCTATTTGGTGGAGCTGGGGGGATTTGAACCCCCGTCCGAAATTACTACACCGTCGGCACTACATGCTTAGTCCAATCTTTACATTCGCCGGCCAGCTGCGGATGGACACGCTACTGACAAACTAGCCTGATTGGATTTAACGCTTCAGCCCCAGGCAGGACATCCACGCGATCTCTTTTGGGTTTGACCTCTCTTGATCCCCGTCCTAAGAGCGGAGGCTAGGGAGAGAGGGCTCTGAGCAGGTTATTAAGCTGCTAAAGCGTAGTTTTCGTCGTTTGCGACTATTTTTTTGCGGCTTTTTACGAGGCCAACCGCCCCTCGGCATGCTCCTTGGGCTTCGCAAATCCCGTCGAATCCAGAATCAGCCCCAAGTAACTGTCAGGCAGTATATCAGAAGTTTACGCTGCTATGCCAGCGGCTTAACGATTTGCGTTCTTCATGATACGGGCTTTCGCCGTCTGCCATTCACGATCTTTGATGTTATCGCGCTTGTCGTGCTCTTTTTTACCCTTGGCAACGCCGATCTTCAACTTGCTCCAGGCGTTTTTCCAGTACATGGAAAGGGCGACGACGGTGTAACCGTCACGGTTGACGCGGCCAAGCAGCGAGTCCAGCTCGCGTTTTTTCAGCAGCAGTTTACGGGAGCGCGTTGGGTCGCATACCACATGTGATGAAGCCACGTTCAGTGGCGTGATGGTGGCGCCGAACAGATAGGCTTCACCGTCACGGAACATCACGTAGCTGTCACTGATATTGGCTTTGCCAGCACGCAGCGATTTTACTTCCCACCCTTGCAGAGACAGGCCAGCCTCGAGCTCTTCTTCGATGAAGTACTCGTAGCGGGCGCGTTTGTTCTGCGCAATGGTGGCTGAGCCGGGTTTGTATGCTTTTTTCTTTTTCATAAGGTGCTCATTATACTGGATGCCACAGCGAAAGAAATCCTTTAGCGTTCAACGTCTGCGCAATTTTTTTGCGTTAGCGGGCGTCTGCCCGCGTAGCAGATTTTTTGTCTGACGCCAGATAAATGTTATTATCTGTTCGATTTATGTTGCTCAGGAAATGATATGCCCCAGATTAGTCGATCTGCGCTGGTGCCGTTTAGCGCTGCGCAGATGTACCAGTTGGTTAACGATGTTCACGCCTATCCCGAGTTTTTACCGGGCTGCACCGGCAGTCGGGTACTGAATGCGACGGACAGTGAGATGACCGCCGCCGTGGACGTAGCCAAAGCCGGTATCAGCAAAACTTTTACAACGCGTAATACACTGCAGGATAACCATCGTATCAACATGCAACTGGTTGATGGCCCGTTCCGCAAGCTGATGGGCGGCTGGCAGTTTACGCCGCTCAGCCCGGAGGCCTGCAAGGTTGAACTGCATCTGGACTTTGAGTTCACCAACAAACTGATCGAACTGGCGTTCGGTAAGGTGTTTAAAGAGCTGGCCAGCAATATGGTGCAGGCTTTTACCCAGCGCGCCAAAGAGGTTTACAGTGTCTGAGATACGCGTAGAGGTGGTTTATGCGCTGCCGGAACGTCAGTATCTGCGTCAGGTTAAGCTGGCGGCAGGCAGTACGGTCGAACAGGCGGTTATAGCCTCCGGACTACTGGAACTCCGTAAGGATATCGATTTAGCGACCAACAAGGTCGGCATCTATAGCCGTCCGGCCAAGCCGGGCGATGTGCTGAATGATGGCGACCGGGTGGAGATTTACCGGCCGCTGATTGCCGACCCGAAAGAACTGCGTCGGCAACGCGCGGAGAAAGCAAAAAAATAAGGCGCTATCAGCGCCTTATTTTTTGAACCTCACCTGCCGAGTTGCAGCCTGTGACTGTCATACAAGATTAACCTACTCTTGTATGGGCCGGCGGGCGGCCCGTAATTACTTGCCGGTCAGCGCCGGTTTATTCTGGATATCCGTCAATACGCCGGCGCTATCGAAGGTCAGCGTCAGCGTTTGCTGGGTGATCTTCTCGTGGCCAGGCTGTTGGCGGAACACGTAGTACCAGGTCTGCGTGCCAAACGGGTCTTGCAGCATTGGCGTACCCAGAGTGTAGGCGACCTGCTGCTGGGTCATACCTTTGTGGATTTTGCCCACGTCGGCGGCTGTCAGGTAGTTCCCCTGATTGATATCAGGGCGATAAACGATTTTTTCGAAAGTCGAGCAGCCTGCAGTCAGCATCACAAGAACCACAGCGGCAGCAGTCAGCATTTTACAGCGCATAGTAATCATATTCCTTTAGGGCATAGGATGCCGATGATAATAGACCTTGCGGCAGTTGGAAACCTTTATACCCTTCAACTTTCAAGCGGCTGCGGCGATAGCCGTGCATTTTGACTCTGCAGGGCGGGGCATCGCCGCCCCTCAGGCCTGTCGGGCGGTCGGTATGCAGCAAGTTGAAATCGTTCAGGTTTACAGCGCTACATTCAGACCGCGAGAATATGAAAAAGTTGAGTTTTTTACGCCGCCAGCAGCTCTTTTGCGTTAGCCAGCGTATTCCGTGTGACTTCGCTGCCGCCCAGCAGGCGCGCCAGTTCTTGCAGGCGTGCGCGTTTACCCAGCGGCGACATCTGCGTCTCTGTCGCTGTGCCGTCGGTCTGTTTGCTGACGAAGAAGTGCTGATGTCCGCAGCCGGCCACCTGCGGCAGGTGGGTAACGCACATCACCTGGGTGGACTCGCCGAGTTGGCGCAGCAGGCGACCGACGATGGCGGCGGTTGGGCCGCTGATGCCGACGTCTACCTCATCGAAAATCAGCGCCGGGGTTTCCATCTTACGCGCGGTAATCACCTGAATCGCCAGCGCAATACGCGACAGCTCGCCGCCGGAAGCGACCTTCGCCAGCGGCTGCAGCGGCTGGCCGGGGTTGGTGGAAACGCAGAACTCAACGCGGCTTGCGCCCTCGGCGCCCAGATGTTCAGGTTCGAAATGTACGTCGATGCTGAACTGGCCGTGCGGCATTGACAGCGCATGCATGCTGTCGGTGATCAACTGGGTGAGTTCGGCGGCATAGTGCCGGCGCTGTTGGTGTAGGCGCTCCGCCAGCGCCATCGCCTGCTGATGGTGTTGGGTAACCGCTTCGTTCAGCTGTTGGTGGTCGCTTTCATACTGGGCCAGCAGTTCCTGCTCTTCCAGCAACTGCTGATGCAGGGTCGGCAGCTCTTCCGGCGTGACATGATGTTTGCGCGCCAGCGCTATCTGGCGTGAAATGCGCTGCTCCAGTTCATACAGGCGGTTGGGGTCGAGATCCATGCGTTCGGCATAGTGGCGCAGTTCGTCGCCGGCCTCGCTGATTTGAATCGACGCCTCTTCCAGCATATCCAGCAGGCCGGCAAGTTTGTCATCCATGCCGATAAGCTCCAGCAGCAGGTGTTTGACGCTGTGCAGCTGGCTCAGCATGTTGTGTTCGTCGCTATCGGCCAACAGCTGCAGCGCCTGCTGGCTGAGCGTCAGCAACTGGCCGCTGTTGGCCAGGCGTTTGTATTCCGTATCAATCTGCTCAAACTCGCCGCTTTGCGGCGCGAACTCGTTCAGCTCTTTCAACTGGTACTGCAGCAGTTGTTTACGCGCTTCGCGTTCGATGGATTGCTGCTGATGGTGCGCCAGCTCACGGCAGCTTTGGTGCCAGCGCTGATAGGCCTGGCGCATCTCCGTCATCAGTTCCGCTTCGCCGGCGTAGGCGTCCAGCAGTGATTTTTGGTGTTCCGGTTTCAGCAGCAGCTGATGTGCGTGCTGGCCGTGAATTTGGATCAGACGTTGGCCCAGCTCGCGCAGCTGCGACAGGGGCACGGAGGTACCGTTGATAAAGCCGCGTGAGCGGCCATCGGCGCCAATCACCCGGCGCAACAGGCATTCGTTGCCGTCGTCCAGATGATTTTGCTCCAGCCACTCGCGGGCGGAAGGTGTGTCGGCCAGGGAAAAGCGTGCGCACAGGTCGGCACGGGAGGCGCCCAGCCGGACCGCGTTGCCGTCGGCACGGCTGCCGAGGCACAGCCCCAGAGCATCAATCGCAATCGACTTACCGGCGCCGGTTTCACCGGTAATCGCCGTCATACCCGGTTGAAAGTCGATCTCCAACTCACGAACGATAGCAAAATTGCTGATGGTTAATTGCGACAGCATGGGAACCTTCCTGTGTATAAACACATAACTGTAATTTCATACAGTATAAACTGGTTTTATATACAGTAAAGTAGCTGAGCAAGATTTTAGAATAATTTTTTAGACCAGCCGAGTTTGGTGCTTAACGTATTGAAATAGCTGTAATCCTTTGGATGAATAAGATTCAGATGGAAATCACTACGACGAATGAGCACCTCTTCCCCCTCCTGGATAGGCAGGGCGATCTGGCTGTCGCAGCTAATTTCCAGATCGCTGCTGACGTGAGAAAACTTCAGCCGAATGGTGCTGTCGCCGTTAATGACCAGCGGGCGGGCGGAGAGGGTATGCGGGAACATCGGCACCAGCGCGATGGCTTCCAGCGACGGCGTCAGTATCGGGCCGCCGGCGGACAGTGAATAGGCGGTAGAACCGGTCGGCGTGGCGATAATCAGGCCGTCGGAGCGCTGGGAAAAAGCAAAGCGGTCATCGATATAGACTTCGAACTCGATCATGTGCGCCACTTTGCCGGGGTGCAGCACCACTTCATTGATGGCGGTGCTGATGCGGTATGGCTGCTGCTCACGCTGGACGATCGCCTCCAGCAGAAAGCGCTGCTCGTTGATGTATTCGCCTTCCAGCACGTCGGCCAACTGCTGCAGGGCATTGTCCGGGTCCAGATCGGTGAGGAAGCCGAGATTGCCGCGGTTGACGCCGATGACTTTAATCTCGTAACGCGCCAGCACCCGCGCCGCGCCGAGCATGTTGCCGTCGCCGCCGACCACCACCGCCAGGTCGGCCTGCTGGCCGATTTCCGCCAGGCTGCCGGTTACCGCTTCTTTCAGCCCCAGATCCTTGGCGATTTGTCGTTCAACCATCACGTTGTAGCCGCGGGCGACCAGCCAGTGGAACAGCATCTCGTGCGTTGCCAGCGCCGACGGGTGACGCGGGTGGCCAACAATGCCAATGCAGTTAAATTTTTTATTCATTGTTGCGTTTTCCCTCACCGGAGCCAGATTATGTCTTACATTGTGACCGGTTGACTTGAAACCCCGGTTTTGATCCCCATAATAAGCCAAGTTGCGGGATTAATGCTAAAACGCGGAGATATTCATGAGTAGTAAAGAACACAAGACGCCAAACGAGCAAGTCTCGGAAGAAATGGAACACGCTCAGCACGAGGACGTGCAGCAGGAAGCAGCAGAAGGTGTCGATCTGCGTGACGCACGTATTGCCGAGCTGGAAGCCCAACTGGCGGACGCTCAGCAGCGCGAACGCGAAAGCCAGCTGCGCGCCAAGGCTGAAGTAGAAAATATTCGTCGTCGTACCGAGCAGGATATTGAAAAGGCGCATAAATTCGCCCTGGAGAAATTCTCTTCCGATCTGCTGCCGGTAATCGACAACCTGGAGCGCGGGCTGGAGCTGGCGGACCGTAATAATCCAGAGCTGGCGGCGATGGTCGAAGGTATCGAACTGACGCTGAAATCCTTGCTGGACGTGGTGCGTAAATACGGTATCGAAATTGTCGGCGACGTGAATGTGCCGTTCAATCCGGATGTGCACCAGGCGATGAGCCTGATGGAGTCTGCCGATCATGAACCGAACCAGGTGATGATGGTGATGCAGAAAGGCTATACGCTGAACGGTCGTCTGTTGCGCCCGGCGATGGTGGCAGTTTCCAAATAATCGTTGCCTGTATGATGCAATAGATAAAGAAAAGGCACCCTCGGGTGCCTTTTTGCCGTCTGGCTTATTGCTGCGGTAAATGCGGCATCCAGTCGATCGGCGTTAGCCCCTGCTGTTCCAGCAGTTGGTTGGCTTGCGAGAAGTGCCGGCAGCCAAAGAAGCCGCGATGGGCGGAAAGCGGCGACGGATGCGGCGCTTTCAGCACGTGATGACGCTGACGGTCGATAAAATTGCCTTTCTTCTGCGCGTGTGAGCCCCACAGCAGGAACACCACGCCTTCGCGGTTTTCATTCAGCGCGGCGATGACCTTATCGGTAAAGGTTTCCCAGCCCAGGTTGGCATGCGAGTGCGCGTTTCCTCTCTCCACCGTCAATACGGTGTTGAGCAGTAGTACGCCCTGTTCCGCCCAGCTTTGCAGGCAACCGTGATCGGGGCGCTCGAAGCCCGGAATATCCGTTGCCAGTTCTTTATACATATTCACCAGCGACGGCGGCGCCGGCACGCCGGGAAGCACGGAAAATGAAAGGCCATGCGCCTGATTCGGGCCGTGGTAGGGATCCTGACCGAGGATCACCACCTTGACGTCGGCCAGTTCGGTAAAGCGAAAAGCGTTAAACACGTCTTTCTGCGGCGGGTAAATGGTTTTGCCGGCCTGACGCTCATTGGCAACAAAGGCGAGCGTGTCGACAAAATAGGGTTGCTCTTTCTCCTTGCCAATAACGTCATGCCAGGTGAGGGGAGTGGACATTAACGCTCTCCTTTGTTTTCGTTAATCATTCATCGGGCATAGCTTACCGTTTAGCTTTACGGAGCGAAACCCGCATTTAACATTCCCTGTCGCTCAGCGGCGGCGCAGATGGTCTTTGCAGGTTTTGTTGAAAATTTACAAAAATAATTGCCAGTACCGATTGGGTAAATATTGATATAAAACAGAAATTTGCCGTTTTGTAGCGCGTGGGCTTTGGTTGGAAATTGACCTTAATCAAAGAATTACCGGGGTCGGGCTGGTATACAGAACAATAAATGGTTTTACCAAATGACCTAAACCTTGTTCGGGTTATCAATGAAATAAGTTTTTTCGCCCTTGTACGGAGGCAATAACATGATTACCGGTATTCAAATTACCAAAGCAAACAATCAGGCGCTGGTGAACTCTTTCTGGCTGCTGGATAACGAAAAATCAGAAGCACGTTGCGTGTGCGCCAAAGCCGATTATGCTGAAGACCAAATCGTGCCGGTCAGCGAGCTGGGCACCATCGAGTATCGTGAAGTGCCGATGGAAATGCAGCCGACCGTGCGTGTTGAAGGCGGTCAGCATCTGAACGTCAACGTACTGCGTCGTGAAACGCTGGAAGACGCCGTGAAGCATCCGGAAAAATACCCGCAGCTGACCATCCGCGTTTCCGGCTATGCGGTGCGCTTTAACTCACTGACGCCGGAACAGCAGCGTGACGTGATTACACGTACCTTTACCGAAAGCCTGTAATTGTCAGGCGGTTGACTTATCGGGGGAGCCTTGGCTCCCCTTTTTTATGCCCGGCAATCAAAATTTAGACCGGGATCACACTCTGGTATTACAGAACTGCTCCGACCTGCCGATAGCTAACCTGGCGCTGGTTATCAGTGCGATGACTGAACTATCGACAAGGAGTCGGCATGAGCATGTCTTTAAGTTTTACTTCGGCGGCGTTGCCTGCCGTATCTTTGCCTGTGGTTCCCGAACGGCGCACGGAGCCGCCCATTCCGGCAGAGCCTGTCGCTGGCGAACGGTTGCCCACGGCGGCGCATCCATCAACGTCGTCACAGAACCGGCAAACGCAGCAACTGCTGCATTCGTTGGTCAATGATGTCGCCGCTGTCGCCTCGTCGGCCAAAACCGATCTGATGCGCGGGCAGATGCCGCAACAGGGGGATTACACCCTGGCGCTGCTGGCTAAGGACGTTTACAGCCTGGACGGAAAGGGCGTAGAAAATTTCAGCCGCCTGAGCGATGCGGCATTGCTGAGCGCCGGTATTGAGCCTGCAAGCCTGCATGATACGGCATCGGGTTTTCAGGCGGGCATTTACCATGACGGGCAGCAATATGTACTGGCCTTTGCCGGCACCAACGACTGGCGGGACTGGTTAAGCAATGTGCGTCAGGCGACGGGATACGATGACGTACAGTACAATCAGGCAGTGTCAGTAGCGAAAAGCGCCAAGGCGGCGTTTGGCGAGCAACTGGTAATTAGCGGGCACTCACTGGGGGGCGGTCTGGCGGCTACCGCCGCATTGGCCACCGGTACGCTGGCGGTCACCTTCAACGCTGCCGGAGTGTCCGATCACACCCTGAATCGCTTTGGTATCGATCCGGCCGCAGCCAGACAGGATGCGGAAGCCGGCGGTATTCGCCGCTACAGCGAGCAATATGACATGCTGACGTCGACGCAGGAGTCGACGTCGCTGATCCCGAATGCCATCGGCCATCAAATCATTTTGGAAAATAATGATACGCTAAATGGTATTGACGACTGGCGGCCGAGCAAGCATCTGGAGCGCAGTCTTGCCGCGCATGGTATTGATAAGGTGATTAGCTCGATGATGGAACAGAAACCGTGGGAGACAAAGGCCGATGCCTGACAGATTACGCTGGCCAATATTGCTGATGTTATTGATACCGTTAGCAGTATTGGCGTTGTCGGGAAAGGCCGAGGAGCTGCAGATGAATCAGCAAACGACGCCGTTTAACGGCCAGAGCTGCCAGCCGCTGGCGCTGGCGGTTGCCACTGGTGATACGGCCCGTATCGCGGCACTGGCGACGCCGGAGGCGCTTGGTGAGCGCGGCGAGCAGGGTATAACGCTGTTGCAGTGGGCGATTTTACGCCAGCAGCCTGGCAGCGTACAGGCGCTGCTGGATGCCGGCGCCGACGTGACGGAAACCGGCATGGACGGCAACAGCGCGCTGCATATCGCGGCGATGGTGGAGGATGCCGGCTATCTGACACAGCTGCTGGCGCGGCAGCCGGTGGTTGATGTGCGTAACGCCGTCAGCGGCGCGACGCCGCTGGCCGCTGCGGTGCTGGCCGGCCGTCCGACGCAGGTGCGCCAACTGCTGGATGCGGCTGCCGACAGCCGTCTGGCCGATCGCGTCGGTGATACGCCGCTGCATATTGCCGCCAGAATCAACGCGCCGCAGGTGGCGCTGATGCTGTTGCAAAACGGCGCGGATGCTGCGGCGGTTAATCGGCAGGGGATGACATTTCAGGCTTATTTCGCCCTGACGCCGCGGCATCTGCAGAATGAAGCCATGCGTCAGGCGCGTCAGCAGCTGGATGATTGGCTGCAGGCGCACCGGCTGGCGGCGCGTTATCGCGTATTGTGAGGAGATAAAAAAACCGCCGGAAGGCGGTTTTTCTGTGGCGTTCGTTATTCGCCGTCGGTTGCCGGTGCGCCTTTCGGCTGGCGGCGTTTGCCGATGTTTTTCGCCTCACGATGGCGAACTTTCACCTTGGCTTTATCCTTGCTTTTGGCTTTGTTCTTGTCGGCCGCGCGCTTGGCCAGCACTTTTTTGGACGGCTTGCCGTTGCTCTTTTCACTCGGCACGCGGGTTTTCGGCCGCAGTTCGTCAATCACGCGCGCTTTCAACGGTTCGTTGAGGTAGCGGCCGACTTTGCCCAGCAGCAGGTGATCGTGAGCCTCGACCAGCGAAATCGCGGTGCCTTTGCGGCCGGCGCGGCCGGTGCGGCCGATGCGGTGCAGATAGGTATCGGCGGTGCGCGGCATATCAAAGTTGAACACGTGGGTGATATCCAGAATGTCCAGACCGCGGGCGGCGACGTCGGTGGCGATCAGCACGTTGACGCGGCCGTCCATCATGCGTTTCACCGCTTCGTTGCGTTTGGCCTGCACCATCTCGCCTTCCAGATAGCAGGTGTTGATGCCTGCTTCCCGCAGCCAGGTGGCCAGCTCATGTACACGCTCGCGCTTGCGTACGAAGACCACTGATTTCTGTACATCCGGCTGCTGCAGCAGATTGATCAGCAGGGCGGTTTTATGCTGCACATCGTCAGCACGGTAGTACCACTGCAGGATTTTTTTACGCTCGCGGCGGGAAGGATCGGCTTCCACTTCCACCGGTTCGTTCAGGATGCGTTCTGCGAATTCGCGGATAGCTTCGCCTTCCAGCGTGGCGGAAAACAGCAGGGTCTGGTTGCGCCAGCGCGTCTCGGCGGAAATAGTTTCGATATCCTGGGCAAAGCCCATGTCCAGCATGCGGTCGGCTTCATCCAGGATCAGCGTTTCCACCGCGCGGCAGTCGAAGTTCTCTTCTTTAATATACTGCAGCAGGCGGCCGGTAGTGGCGACCACCAGATCCTGGTTTTCGCTGAATACTTCCGCGTGGTTCATATAGGCCACACCGCCGGTAATAGTGGCAATATCCAGTGAGGTATGGGCCGCCAGCTCACGCGCCTGATCGGCGACCTGCATCGCCAGTTCGCGCGTCGGGGTCAGGATTAATACGCGCGGCGGGCCGGACTTCTTGCGGGGGAAATCCAGCAGGTGCTGCAGCACAGGCAGCAAGAATGCGGCGGTCTTACCGGTGCCGGTCGGCGCCGAACCCAAGACGTCGCGCCCGTCCATTGCCGGTGGGATGGCTTCGGCCTGAATAGCGGTCGGGCGGTCGTAGCCTTTATCACGCAGGGCGTTGATCAGGCGTTCATCGAGATCGAGTTCGGAAAAATTGGTTGCTGTCATGGTCTACCTCTACTTGGGGCGCCGATTATAGACGGGTTGGCCGCCGGGTTCATCCTTTTTCAGGCCGGGACTCTTTTACCACTCCGCAGATTGCCTTATGCTACGCCGGTTTTCCAGCCAGGTACTCATTGTGGACAGTCAGTCAAAAGCCAATTTCAAACCGCGTCGCGGCGGTTTTACCTTCAAACAGTTTTTTGTCGCTCACGATCGCTGTGCCATGAAAGTCGGCACCGACGGCGTGCTGCTCGGCGCTTGGGCGCCGGTGACGGCGGTCCGGCGGGTGCTGGATATCGGCTGCGGCAGCGGGCTGATTGCGCTGATGCTGGCGCAGCGTACGGCGGATGACGTGCAGATCGACGCGGTAGAACTGGACGCCGCCGCCGCCGCGCAGGCGCATGACAATGCAGAAGCGTCGCCGTGGGCGTCGCGCATCCGTATATATGAGCAGGATATTCAACAGTTTGCCGGGCAGCGGGCCGCCAGCTACGATCTGATTGTTAGCAACCCGCCGTATTTTGCGCCGGCGGTAGCTTGCCGCGATCGGGCGCGAGATGCGGCGCGCTATACCGAAACGCTGACTCATGATGTACTGCTGGCCTGCGCCGAACGGCTGCTACAGCCCGACGGTATGCTGTGCGTGGTGCTGCCGTATGACATTGGTGAGGCCTTTGCCGCCGATGCGCTGCAGCGCGGCTGGCATTTGGCGCAGCGGGTGAACGTCAGCGACCGGGCGGATACCCCACGGCATCGTATATTGCTGGCGCTGACGCGCACGGCGCAGACGTGTGCGCACAGCGATCTGGCCATCAAGCAGGCGGAGGGTGACTACACTGCACCGTTCCGTCGCCTGATCACCGATTTTTATCTGTTTTATTGAGCAGGACGCCGGCGCGCCCTGAGCGCCTTACGGCTGCAGAATGGTAGGAAGCGCTTGCGGCAGCGGCTCCGGATAGTCCAGCGTGTAGTGCAGGCCGCGGCTCTCTTTGCGCGCCATAGCGCTGCGCACCATTAGTTCCGCCACCTGCACCAGATTACGCAGCTCCAGCAGGTTATTGGAGATGCGGAAATTGGCGTAGTACTCGTCGATTTCCTGCTGCAGCGTGTTGATACGGCGCAGAGCGCGCTCCAGGCGTTTAGTGGTGCGGACGATACCGACGTAGTCCCACATAAACAGCCGCAGTTCGTGCCAGTTATGCTGGATCACCACGCGTTCATCCGAGTCATCCACCCGGCTTTCGTCCCATTGCGGCAGTGCCTTGGCCAGCTTGATGGCCGGCAGGCGGCGCACAATATCCTCGGCGGCCGACCAGCCGTACACCAGGCACTCCAGCAGCGAATTAGAGGCCATGCGGTTGGCGCCGTGCAGCCCGGTATAGCTCACCTCACCGATGGCGTACAGTCCGTCCAGGTCGGTACGACCATGTTGGTCTACCATCACACCGCCGCAGGTGTAATGCGCCGCCGGTACGATCGGGATCGGCTGTTTGGTCAGGTCAAAGCCCAGCGTCAGCAGCTTGTCATGGATCATCGGAAAGTGCTGGATGATAAATTCGGCGGGTTTATGGCTGATATCCAGATACATGCAGTCGGCGCCGAGGCGTTTCATTTCATGGTCGATAGCGCGGGCGACAATATCGCGCGGCGCCAGTTCGCCTCGCGGGTCGAAGTCCGGCATAAAGCGGCTGCCGTCCGGGCGCAGCAGATGCGCGCCTTCGCCGCGCAGCGCTTCGGTCAGCAAAAAGTTGCGTGCCTGCGGATGGAACAGGCAGGTGGGGTGAAACTGGTTAAACTCCAGGTTGGCGACGCGGCAGCCGGCGCGCCAGGCCATGGCGATACCGTCGCCGGAGGAGATGTCCGGGTTGGTGGTGTACTGGTACACTTTGGCGGCGCCGCCGGTCGCCAGCACCACGGTTTTGGCGCGGTGCGTCTCCACCTGCTCCAGCTCGCGGTTCCAGACGTAGGCGCCCACCACGCGGCGGGTGCCGGGCAGGCCGACTTTGCTGGAGGTGATCAGGTCGACGGCGTTGCGGCGCTCCATGACGCAAATATTCGGATGTGCGCTTGCTTTCCCCACCAGTGTGGTCTCTACTTCCTTACCGGTGGCGTCTGCGGCGTGCAGAATACGGCGGTGGCTGTGGCCGCCTTCACGCGTCAGGTGATAGCGTTCCTCGCCCTGGGCGTTGGTTTCGGTATCAAACAGCACGCCCTGATCGATGAGCCACTGGACGCAATGGCGCGCATTGCCGGCGATAAACTCGACCGCCTCTTTATCACAAAGCCCCGCGCCGGCAATCAGCGTATCGTCAACGTGCGACGCAATGCTGTCCGTTTCATCAAATACCGCGGCGATGCCGCCTTGGGCATAAAAGGTGGCGCCTTCATTGAGCGGGCCTTTGCTCAGCACGGTCACCTTGCCGTGTTGTGCCAGCCGCAGAGCCAGTGACAGGCCTGCAGCACCGCTGCCGACGATCAGTACATCGCTAACATATTCAGAAGATGGTTGCATAACGTATGATGTGTGCAGAAGAAGAGTGAAAATCATGTTAGCCTAATTGTCCGGGCAAATGCCACGGATAGGGCGACATCAACAGAAAAAACAATGGCCGTATGGAACTTTGATTTCCATATGAACTCCAAGCGAGTGCTTGCTCAGGAAAAATGTATGGCTGGCAGTACAATTTCACGCGTGGAGACAGATTTGGGGAGAATTTACCTCGGATGAGCGAGCAGTTAACGGATCAGGTGCTGGTTGAACGGGTCCAAAAGGGCGATCAGAAGTCGTTTAACTTACTGGTGGTACGCTACCAGCATAAAGTGGCGAGTCTGGTTTCCCGCTATGTGCCGCAGGGCGATGTGCCTGATGTGGTGCAGGAGTCGTTTATTAAAGCCTATCGCGCGCTGGAATCTTTCCGCGGCGACAGCGCTTTTTACACCTGGTTGTATCGAATCGCTGTGAATACAGCAAAGAATTATCTGGTTGCTCAGGGGCGGCGTCCGCCGGCAAGTGATGTGGACGCCAACGACGCTGAAAACTATGAAAGCGCCGGCGCATTGAAAGAAATTTCGAACCCTGAGAACTTAATGTTGTCAGAAGAGTTGAGACAGATAGTTTTCCGTACCATTGAGTCGCTCCCTGAGGATCTGCGTATGGCGATCACCTTGCGGGAGTTGGATGGCCTAAGCTACGAAGAGATAGCCGCCATCATGGATTGCCCGGTCGGGACCGTACGCTCGCGTATTTTCCGCGCTCGGGAAGCTATCGATAATAAAGTTCAGCCGCTGATTCAGCGTTAGCGATGGCGGATACAGGAAGGGTATTTAGGCATGCAGAAAGAAAAACTTTCCGCTCTGATGGATGGTGAATCGCTCGATAACGAACTGCTGAGCTCTTTGTCGCAGGATCGGGCGCTTCAACAAAGCTGGCAGAGCTATCACCTGATACGTGACACGCTTCGGGGTGATGTAGGACAAGTAATTCATCTCGATATCGCCGAACGTGTTGCCGCTGCACTGGAGAAAGAGCCTGCTCGTCTGGTTCCTTCGGCGGTGCCTGAATCTCAGCCGCAGCCGGAAACCTGGCAGAAGATGCCTTTCTGGCACAAAGTGCGCCCATGGGCCAGCCAGCTGACTCAGGTCGGGGTTGCCGCCTGCGTCTCTCTGGCGGTGATCGTCGGCGTCCAACACTATAATCAGCCTGATGCCACGCAGCCGGGTTCTTCGGAAGCGCCGGTGTTCAACACGCTGCCGATTATGGGGCAGCCATCGCCGGTCAGCCTGGGCGTGCCGGCAGACAGTTTCTCAACCGGCAGCGGTCAACAGCAGCAGGTGCAGGAACAGCGTAAACGTATCAATGCGATGCTGCAGGATTACGAACTGCAACGCCGCTTGCATTCAAACCAATTGCAACTTGATCAAGGCACGCCGCAGCAGGCCGCCGTTCAGGTTCCAGGCACCCAGTCTTTAGGAATGCAGCAGCAGTAATGAAGCAACTTTGGTTCTCCGTTTGTCTATTGACGGGCAGCCTGCTCTACTCAAATATCGCCCCGGCGCAGACCGCGTCCGGGGCGTTGTTGCAACAAATGAGCAGCGCCAGCCGTTCACTCAATTACGAGCTTGCCTATATCAGCATCACCAAGCAGGGGATAGAGTCGTTGCGCTATCGCCATGCCCTGGTGGAGCAGCAGGCGCTCGGCCAGTTACTGCATATGGACGGTCCGCGGCGTGAAGTGCTGCAGCGCGGCGACGGCATCAGCTATTTCGAACCGGGCCTGGAGCCGTTTACCCTGTCGGGCGACCATATCGTTGATGCGCTGCCTTCCATTGTGTACGCCGACTTTACCCGTCTGGCGAAATACTATGATTTTATCTCCGTCGGCCGGACGCGTATTTCCGATCGTCCTTGCGAGGTGATCCGCGTGGTGGCGCGCGATGGTTCGCGCTACAGCTATATTGTCTGGATGGATGAAGAGACCAAACTGCCGCTGCGGGTGGATCTGCTTGACCGCAACGGCGAAACGCTGGAGCAATATCGGGTGATCTCATTTGAGGTGGGGGAAGAGGTGCAAAACGCGCTGAGCGGATTGCTGAAAGCCTCATTGCCGCCGCTGATTTCCCTGCCGGCGATGGACAATGTTAAACTGGGTTGGAACACGGCCTGGTTACCGGCCGGGGTCAGCGAAGTGGCGCGCAATCGCCGCAAGTTGCCGAACGTTTCCGTGCCGGTTGAAACGCGACTGTACAGCGACGGCCTGTTCAGTTTCTCGGTCAATGTCAGCCCGGCGGGCAGTGGCGTTGGCACGCAGCTCTATCGCCAGGGGCGACGGACGATTCAGACCGAATTACGCAACGGCAAAGAGATTACCATCGTCGGCGAACTGCCGCCGTCAACCGCCAAGCGTATTGCTGACGGTATTTCCTTCAGGGGATCGTCGAAATGATGAAAGAGTGGGCCACGGTAGTCTCGTGGCAACAGGGCGTGGCGCTATTGCGTTGCGAGCCTAAAGCGGGCTGCGGCAGCTGCAAGGCCCGTTCGGGCTGCGGTGCGCGTGCGCTGAATGAACTGGTGCCGGAAACCGAGCATCAGCTGCAGGTGCAGATTGAACAGCCGCTGGAGCCGGGGCAACGGGTTGAGGTGGGCATCACCGAAGGCAGCCTGCTGCGCTCGGCGATGCTGGTTTATCTGACACCGCTGCTGGGTATGATGCTCGGCGGCGGCGCGCTGCAGCTGTGGCTGGCGACGGACGGCGCTGCGGCACTGGGCGCGTTGTTTGGCGGCGTGGGTGCCTTTTTGCTGGCGCGTAAACTGGCCCACCGTCTGGGTGAACAGGACGCCTACCAGCCGGTGGTGTTGCAAATCGGCCTGCCTCCTACCGCGCTGCGCCTGCAGCCGGAATCCCCTCTGTCTGACTAAATGAACGGCCGCGTCATCGCCGAGTTGCGGTAGGCGGGGATGCGGTTGTTAATCATATGCTCCAGCAACGCAATAAACAGATCGGCGCTCAGCAGTGAATAGTAACGCAGCGTGGCCAGCGTCTGACCCTGGCTGTCCAGTAAATGGATAACGCCGTGCTGCGGCTGGCTGTCCAGCGAGCGGATTTGTTCGATGGCGATATCCCCCTGCGGCGTAACCAGCGTTTTGGCGCTCAGCCGCAGCGTCTGGCCCGGCAGGTGCCGTAATCTGCTGCCAAGAAGCCAGGTTAGCCAGCGGGTTCTGCCGGCAATATAGTTAAAGGCCAGCTCCTCTCCCTGATATAACGCATTGAGGGCCACCGGGCCGCGCAACAGGATCTGCTGGTTGATGATGGTGTCACGCAGCGCCCAGGCGTGTGACACATTGCTGAATACCGTACACCAGGGCTGATCGGCGGCGGTACGGAACGCCATGGCTTCGCACAGCCCGCCACACAGGTTGCCCAGCAGCGGCACGCTGCGGATGCGATAAATATCGACGATCTTCTCAAACGGGATAAAGCGTTCCTGGTGGTTATGGCTATTGAACACTCTGACGCCGTGTTCATACAGGCGATAGGTCTGCGTCGGGCGCAGAACATGACGCAGCGCCAGCAGGATACACGCCAGTAATATGGTTACCGCGCCGGTTTGCAGCAAGGTCAGTATGCCGCGCTCTTCCATATTGCTCATCAGCGGCAGCATTAGCAGCGCGCCGCCGATGGTTAACAGCAGCGCCGCCGCTGCCAGAATGCCCCAGTTGACCTTTGAAAAATCGTGCCGGCTCAGCATCTGCCCTTTATCGATCATACGCACCTTCCAATCAATCTACAGAGATATGCTGGTGAACTCCGGCGGGCTTGCCGATGTAGTGCCCTGATTTCATCATTTTATACGGAGCTCACCCTCTTTCTATCGAGGTGCGGACGTCAGGTATATGGGTTTTTTCCTAAAGCGCGAAAGTGGATAATTAACTGATATTAAGGTTGTTTTTTTGAGGGTTTAAGAGTGGGTTGATTGCACGGCGGTGCATTATGTATTAAGGGCGGGAGCGGTATGCGTTTTTACCGACCTTTTCCCGTCCGGGCAAAATGTTTTTCCGATTAACATTTGTTTTCATCCATGGCTGGCACCGGCCCCATTAAACAGCGCATAATAGAATGTTTTCGCTGCAGCGATCGCTAGGTTTTCGCTGTTACGGCATGTAGAATGCAGCGATTCAGGCGAAAGACGGCCTAACCCAACTCACTGTCGCTTTAGGTCCATGCGGGTTTCCATAGGCGAGTAATTCAGAAATACCAAGGCAGAAAAACTTTTATAATGAAGCATATACGAAATTTCTCCATTATTGCCCATATTGACCACGGTAAATCGACGCTGTCGGACCGTATTATCCAGATTTGCGGCGGCCTGACCGACCGTGAAATGGCTGCACAGGTGCTGGACTCCATGGATCTGGAGCGCGAACGCGGCATCACCATCAAGGCGCAGAGCGTCACGCTGGATTATAAGGCGCCCGATGGTGAAACCTATCAGCTGAACTTTATCGATACCCCGGGCCACGTCGACTTCTCTTATGAAGTTTCACGCTCGCTGGCGGCCTGTGAAGGCGCGTTGCTGGTGGTTGACGCCGGGCAGGGCGTAGAAGCGCAGACGCTGGCCAACTGCTATACCGCCATTGAAATGGATCTGGAAGTGGTGCCGGTACTGAACAAAATCGACCTGCCGGCTGCCGATCCGGATCGTGCGGCGCAGGAGATTGAAGATATCGTCGGCATCGACGCTGCCGATGCGGTGCGTTGTTCCGCGAAGACCGGCGTCGGCGTGCCGGACGTGCTGGAGCGTCTGGTGCGTGACATTCCGCCGCCGGAGGGCGATCCTGATGAGCCGCTGCAGGCGCTGATCATCGACTCCTGGTTTGATAACTATCTTGGCGTGGTATCGCTGGTGCGGATTAAAAACGGCACCATGCGTAAAGGCGACAAGATCAAGGTCATGAGCACCGGTCAGATTTATAACGCCGATCGCCTGGGGATTTTCACCCCGAAACGCGTCGACCGCGACGTGCTGAACTGCGGCGAGGTAGGCTGGCTGGTCTGTGCGATTAAAGACATTCTGGGCGCCCCGGTGGGCGATACCCTGACCACCGCGCGCCAGCCGGCGGAGAAACCGCTGCCGGGCTTCAAAAAAGTGAAGCCGCAGGTGTATGCCGGCCTGTTCCCGATCAGCTCTGACGATTATGAAGCCTTCCGCGATGCGCTGGGCAAACTGAGCCTGAACGATGCCTCGCTGTTCTATGAGCCGGAAAGTTCCACCGCGCTGGGCTTTGGTTTCCGCTGCGGCTTCCTCGGCCTGTTGCATATGGAGATCATTCAGGAGCGTCTGGAGCGTGAATACGGTCTGGATCTGATCACCACCGCGCCGACGGTTGTCTACGAAGTGGAGACCACCGGCGGTGAAACGGTATATGTCGACAGCCCGTCCAAACTGCCGCCGCTCAACAATATTGCCGAGCTGCGCGAGCCGATCGCCGAATGTCATATGCTGATGCCGCAGGAGTACCTGGGCAACGTGATTACGCTGTGCGTGGAAAAACGCGGCGTGCAGACCAATATGGTGTATCACGGCAATCAGGTGGCGCTGACCTATGACATTCCGATGGCGGAAGTGGTGCTCGACTTCTTCGACCGCCTGAAGTCCACCTCGCGTGGTTATGCGTCGCTGGATTACAACTTCAAACGCTTCCAGGCCTCCGACATGGTGCGCGTCGACGTGCTGATCAACAGCGAGCGCGTGGATGCGCTGGCGCTGATCACCCACCGCGATAACGCGCAATACCGCGGCCGCGAGCTGGTGGAAAAGATGAAAGATCTGATCCCGCGTCAGCAGTTCGATATTGCCATTCAGGCGGCCATCGGCACGCATATCATTGCGCGCTCAACGGTGAAACAGCTGCGTAAGAACGTTCTGGCCAAGTGCTACGGCGGCGACGTCAGCCGTAAGAAAAAGCTGCTGCAGAAACAGAAAGACGGTAAGAAGCGCATGAAACAGGTCGGCAACGTTGAGCTGCCGCAGGAAGCGTTCCTGGCCATTCTGCACGTGGGTAAAGACGGTAAGTAAGAGCGAAGGCTCGATAACAAGGGAGTTTGCATGGCGAATATGTTTGCCTTGATCCTGGCGATTGCCACGTTGGTGACCGGGATCATCTGGTGCCTGGAGCGCTTTAAGTGGGCGCCGGCTCGCCGGGCGAAAATTGCGGCGGTCAACGAACAGACCGACGGCACGCTGGATGACAAGACGCTGGCGAAAGTTGCCAAGCAGCCGGGCTGGGTGGAAACCGGCGCATCGGTTTTCCCGGTGTTGCTGCTGGTCTTCGTGGTGCGCTCGTTTGTTTACGAGCCGTTCCAGATTCCATCCGGTTCGATGATGCCGACGCTGTTGATCGGCGATTTTATTCTGGTGGAGAAGTACGCTTACGGGATTAAAGATCCGATTACCCAGACCACGCTGATTGAAACCGGCCACCCGAAACGCGGCGATATCGCGGTATTTAAATACCCGCTGAATCCGAAGCTGGATTATATCAAGCGCGTTGTCGGCCTGCCGGGCGATAAGGTCAGCTACGATCCGCTGAACAAGCGCGTTACGGTACAGCCGGCATGTGACAACGGCCAGTCCTGCGATAAGGCGCTGGCGGTCACCTATAATCAGGCGGCGCCGAGCGATTTCGTACAAATGTTCAGCCGCAGCGGCATGGGCGAAGCCAGCAACGGCTTCTACAATGTGCCGCTGAACGACAGCGTGCCGCAAGGCGGTATTCGTCTGCGTGAGCGCAACGAAACGCTGGGCGACGTGACGCACCGGGTGCTGACCGTGCCGGGCACGCAGGATCAGGTTGGCGCCTATTACCAGCAGCCGGGTAATCAGCTGGCCGAGTGGGTAGTGCCGGCCGGTCATTACTTTATGATGGGCGATAACCGCGATAACAGCGCCGACAGCCGTTATTGGGGCTTCGTACCGGAGAAGAACCTGGTGGGTAAAGCGACCGCAATCTGGATGAGCTTTGAAAAACAGGAAGGTGAGTGGCCGACCGGCGTAAGATTAAGCCGTATTGGTGGTATTCACTAATTCCGCATGTCTTCCCGTTCTGCCCGGTGCCGTATTAATTTAGTGCGGCGTGAAGCAGGGCGGGGAGATAAACGCAGCATTCTGTTGCTGCTCGTTGTAGAATACCGGGCGATAAAAGTTGGTTCGATTTAGAGCCACTGCAAACGAAACAGCTTTGGAAAGCAGGTCTGTTCCGTATGCTGTAAAGTTTTTGACGCATTCTTGATCTATTGGTAACTCATGAATCCCATCGTAATTAACAGGCTGCAGCGCAAGCTGGGCTACACTTTTCAACAGCAAGAACTTTTGCTGCAGGCGCTGACTCACCGCAGCGCCAGCAGCAAACATAATGAACGTCTTGAGTTCCTGGGCGACTCTATTTTGAGTTTTGTCATCGCCAATGCGCTCTACCACCGCTTTCCTCGCGTAGACGAGGGCGATATGAGCCGTATGCGCGCCACGCTGGTGCGCGGCAATACGCTGGCGGAGATGGCTCGTGAGTTTGACCTGGGCGAATGTTTACGCCTTGGCCCTGGCGAGCTGAAAAGCGGCGGTTTCCGTCGCGAGTCGATTTTGGCGGATACGGTGGAAGCCTTGATTGGCGGCGTCTTCCTGGACAGCGATATTCAGACCGTCGAACGTTTGATTCTTGACTGGTATCGTAGCCGGTTGGATGAAATCAGCCCGGGCGACAAGCAGAAAGACCCAAAAACCCGTTTGCAGGAGTTTCTGCAGGGGCGTCATCTGCCGTTGCCTTCTTATCTGGTGGTGCAGGTTCGCGGTGAAGCGCACGACCAGGAGTTTACCATCCACTGTCAGGTGAGTGGTTTGAGCGAACCGGTGGTAGGCACCGGCTCAAGCCGCCGTAAAGCCGAGCAGGCGGCAGCGGAACAAGCGCTGAAAAAGCTGGAGCTTGAATGAGCGAAGAAACACAATACTGCGGATTTATCGCGATCGTTGGGCGTCCCAACGTGGGCAAATCCACGTTGCTGAACCAACTGCTGGGGCAAAAAGTCTCCATTACCTCGCGTAAGCCGCAGACCACGCGTCACCGCATTATGGGTATCGACACTGAAGGGCCTTATCAGGCGATCTACGTGGATACCCCGGGGCTGCACATCGAAGAAAAGCGCGCCATCAACCGCCTGATGAACCGTGCGGCCAGCAGCTCGATCGGCGATGTGGAGCTGGTGATCTTCGTGGTCGAAGGCACCAACTGGACCGACGACGATGAGATGGTGCTGAACAAACTGCGCAGCCTGAAGTGCCCGGTACTGCTGGCGATCAACAAGGTCGACAACGTAACCGACAAATCCAAACTGCTGCCGCATATCGCTTTCCTCAGCCAGCAGATGAACTTCCTCGACGTGGTGCCAATCTCCGCCGAGAAAGGGATGAATGTCGACACCATCGCCGGCATTGTGCGCAAGCTGCTGCCGGAAGCGGAACACCACTTCCCGGAAGATTACATCACCGATCGTTCGCAGCGTTTTATGGCGTCGGAAATTATCCGCGAAAAACTGATGCGTTTCCTGGGTGAAGAGCTGCCTTATTCGGTGACCGTTGAGATTGAACAGTTCGTCGCCAACGACCGCGGCGGCTATGACGTGCATGGTCTGATCCTGGTTGAGCGCGAAGGCCAGAAGAAAATGGTTATCGGCAACAAGGGCGCGAAGATTAAAACCATCGGTATTGAAGCCCGTCAGGACATGGAACAGATGTTTGAAGCCAAAGTGCATCTGGAACTGTGGGTGAAAGTTAAATCCGGCTGGGCGGACGACGAACGTGCGCTGCGCAGCCTGGGCTATGTCGACGATCTGAAGTAACCGCCGATGGACGGCTGGGAGCGCGCTTTCGTCCTGCATGGGCGACCGTACAGTGAAACCAGCCTGATGCTGGATCTGTTTACCGAAGGCCACGGGCGGGTGCGTTTACTGGCCAAAGGCGCGCGTAGCCGCCGCTCCAATCTGAAGGGCTGCCTGCAGCCCTTTACCCCTCTGTTAGTCCGCTGGGGCGGGCGTGGCGAAGTAAAAACGCTGCGCAACGCCGAAGCAGTCTCCCTCGGTTTACCTCTCAGCGGCATGATGCTGTACAGCGGCCTGTACGTTAACGAATTGCTGTCGCGCGTGCTGGAGCAGGAAGCCAACTATTCGGTACTGTTCTTTGACTACCTGCAGTGTCTGCAGGCGCTGGCGGCGGCAGACGGCTCGCCGGAACATGCGCTGCGGCAGTTTGAACTGGCGCTGTTGCATCATCTGGGTTACGGCGTGGATTTTCTGCACTGCGCCGGCAGCGGCGAGGCGGTTGATGACGGCATGACCTACCGCTATCGTGAGGAAAAAGGCTTTATTGCCAGCCTGGTAGTGGATCATTACAGCTTTACCGGCCGCGAACTGCGCGCGCTGGCCGAGCGTCAGTTCCCGGATGCCGATACCCTGCGCGCCGCCAAACGTTTTACCCGTATCGCATTGAAACCCTATCTTGGCGGCAAGCCGCTGAAAAGCCGCGAGCTGTTTCGTCAGTTCGTCCGTAAGCAACCGCATACGCCGGTTGATGACGCCTGACGCCCTTTCTGCTTTTGCCGCTTTCCGCCTGCGTGTAAACTGCGGGAACGAAAATTTCAATCTAAGAGGTTGTCATGGCTGATTTACTGCTCGGCGTTAATATCGATCATATCGCCACCTTGCGTAACGCGCGCGGAACCCAATATCCCGATCCGGTACAGGCGGCATTTACCGCTGAACAGGCCGGTGCAGACGGCATTACGGTTCATCTGCGTGAGGACCGCCGCCACATCACCGATCGCGACGTGCGTATTTTGCGCCAGACCATCCAGACGCGGATGAATCTGGAAATGGCCGTGACCGACGAGATGCTGGACATCGCCTGTGAACTGCAGCCGCACTTCTGCTGCCTGGTGCCGGAAAAGCGTGAGGAAGTGACCACCGAGGGCGGGCTGGACGTCGCCGGCCAGTTGGACAAAATGACGCTGGCGGTTGAGCGTCTGACGCAGGCGGGCATTCAGGTTTCGCTTTTTATCGACCCGGATCATCGCCAGATTGATGCGGCGGTGGCGGTGGGCGCGCCGTACATTGAGATTCACACCGGCGCCTATGCCGAAGCGCAGGGCGAGCTGGCGGTAGAGGCCGAACTGCTGCGCATTGCGCAGGCGGCGCGCTATGCGGCGGAAAAGGGCCTGAAGGTCAATGCCGGCCACGGTCTGACCTACCATAACGTGCAGCCGATTGCCGCACTGCCGGAAATGCATGAGCTGAATATCGGCCACGCCATTATCGGGCAGGCGGTGATGAGCGGCCTGGCAGACGCGGTTGCCGAGATGAAGCTGCTGATGCGGGAAGCGCGTCGCTAATGGCGGTACTTGGGCTTGGCACCGATATCGTTGAAATTGCACGTATTGAAGCGGTGGTTGAACGCAGCGGCGATCGGCTGGCACGGCGCGTGCTGAACGCGGCCGAATGGGCGCTCTATCAGCAGCATCAGCAACCGGTGCGTTTTCTGGCCAAGCGTTTTGCCGTCAAAGAGGCGGCGGCAAAGGCGTTCGGCACCGGTATTCGCAACGGCCTGGCGTTTAATCAGTTCGAAGTGTTTAACGACGGATTAGGCAAGCCGAATATTCGCCTGCATGAACGGGCGGCGGAGCTGGCGCAGGAAATGGGTGTGACGAACATCCACGTTTCACTGGCCGATGAGCGCCGTTATGCCTGCGCGACGGTGATAATCGAAAGCTGATGACGATACGGACGCCGCCGGGCGCGGCGTCCGTGAATTACAGCCTGTCGGCGTGATGCAGCACCACAAATTTATCCCACAGCTGTTCCTGGCTTTCCGTATGCTGCGGGTCGACCACAATGGTGTTATCAATCGGGCATACCTGCTGACAGGTCGGTGTATCATAATGACCGACGCATTCGGTGCAGCGTTCGGTATCAATCTGGTAAATGTCCGCGCCCATTGAGATAGCCTGATTCGGGCACTCGGGTTCACACATATCGCAGTTGATGCATTTTTTGGTAATCAGCAGAGCCATATTAGTAACAATTCCATCTTACATGCCGGGGTGTGCGCAGAAGCAGTTTCTGCCGCCGCGCACTTTACCACAAAACCGAATTATGACTGGTTGTTTTTTGTCCGTTTCAACTGCTTTCATCGACGAGATCAAGCTTATCTTCTGCTGGCGCGGCATAGTGCCTGTTTTTGCCTGCACGGATGGTGTGCCGGGCATTGATATGGCGGTATTTTGAGCGGTACTGTATCCAGGATGGCTTTTAGAGGGGGTTTTATGCATGATAAGACTTTCATGTTCCATGTACGGCGACATACTATCAGTGATTGACATAAATGGAGTTTATTTGTGAAAAATGAATGCTTTAATCCCGGTTATTATCATGAAGACGATCTCAGAGAGTGTGGGTTTAAGTCAGTAGGAACGAATGTTTTAGTTGCAAAAAATTGCACCATTATCGGTATTGAGAATATCTCTCTGGGAGATAATGTCAGAATTGACGGGTTTTCGACAATTATTGCGGCAGGCGATGGTTTTCTTGATATAGGTTCTTATGTTCATATCGGCGGCTATGCTGCAATTTTCGCGGGCGCGGGCGTTATTATGCGCGACTTTTCCGGTATATCACAGTCGGTGAAGCTTTATTCAAAAAGTGATGACTATAGCGGCAGGTTTATGACAAATCCTACCGTTCCCGCCGCACTTACGGGCGTCGTTTCTGGAACGATTGTACTTGAACGGCATGTGATTGTGGGGTCTCAATCCATTGTCATGCCGGGGATAACGCTGGCTGAAGGAACGTCGGTTGGCGCCAACTCATTGGTAATGAAAAATACAGAAGAGTGGGCGATGTATTTTGGTTCTCCGGCCAAGAGGATTAAAAGCAGGAAAAGGAATCCATTGGAATTAGAGAAATCATTACGCTAAACACACGGCGGCTTTGTGACGCCTCGGCCTCCCGGCTTGCGTTCTATTTTTCCCATGTCGGGAGATACGCGATAGGGCGATCTATCTGGACGTGATAATGACGAGCGCCGGATTTTTACGCCAGATAGATGACGTTATTAATAACTAGAGTTTATTTAAACCAATTTCCTCATCAACTGTTCGCTATGTTTAATACGTACTCGCGCATGATCCAAATCATGTTGGATTAACGCCATAAACAACAGGTCGGTAAGGGCATATTGGGCAGTGCTGGAGGAAATGGCGGCGCTGCGGGTGCTAGGTTCTTCGGCAATGGTATACAGGCAGTGGTCCGCACGCTGCTGCAGGCTGTTGGGGGAAAAGCAGGTGAGCGCCAGAACTTGTGCGCCGGCCGCTTTGGCTTCGTCGGCGGCCAGATTGATTTCGCGCCGCTCGCCGCTGAAGGAGAGGGCAACCAGCAAGTCTTGCGGGTCCAGCGCCTGCACCGCAGCCAGTTGCGCATGCATATCGGCTTCGGCCACCGCCATCACGCCGATTTTCAGCAGTTTGTAGGAAAAGTCTTTGGCGACCAGACCTGAGGCGCCAATCCCCATAAGAAACACTCGCCGCGCGCCGCGCAGCATGGTTAAGGCCTGGTACAGGCGTTCTTCACTGTTAATATCCAGCGTGGCGCGCAACGCCGCCTGTTTCTCCAGTAAGAGCTTCTCACCGACGATTTTGAGCGTATCGCTGCTGAGAATCCGGTTATGCACGGTCACCACCGGCTCCGACTGCGGCTGTGCCAGCGTTTCGCTCAGCGCCAGTTTCAGCGCCGGGAAACCTTTATAACCCATCTTCTGCGCAAACTTGACCACGCTGGACTGGCTGACGCCGGCCACCTGGGCCAGTTTTTGTGAACTCAGATGGCGAGCCTCTTCGGCGTTGTGCAGCAGGTAATCCGCCAGTTTTCGATCGTTCTGCGCCAGGGCGGGATACATTTGACGAATGCGAAGAAGGGTACTCATGCCGTTATTCCTAATAGTGCCAGTGGGAAGATGTTGCCATAACGGCGCGTTGGCGCGCAGTAAAAATTTTTGTGAGCGCGCCAGTATAAACTAGCAAATAGTGCTCGCTTTGTTGAATTAAATATTCAAATATTACCTTGTATTTTTGAATTAAAAATTCCAGAGGTTACCCAATGAATTTAGGCGCACTCGTATCCGAAACCCGCAATCCAGAGACGATGACGTTGGATGAAATGTCGACGCTGGAGATGGTGACCTGCTTTAACCATGAAGACCGTAAAGTGCCGCAGGCGATTGCGGCGGTACTACCGGAGATCGCTCAGGCGGTCGATTTGGCAGCGGCGGCGCTGCAGACAGGCGGCCGCCTGATTTATCTGGGGGCGGGCACCAGCGGTCGCCTTGGCGTGCTGGACGCGTCCGAATGTCCGCCAACCTTCGGCGTGCCGCACGGTGTGGTCGTGGGTCTGATCGCCGGCGGCCCCGGCGCGCTGTTAAAAGCGGTAGAGGGCGCTGAGGATGACGCAGCGCTGGGGGAGCGTGACCTGCAGGATCTGACGTTAACACCGACTGACATGGTGGTTGGGCTGGCGGCTTCCGGCCGTACGCCTTATGTGATCGGCGCATTGCGCTATGCGCGTCAGTTAGGTTGCCCGACGGCGGCGATCTCCTGTAATCCCGACTCGCCGATCGCTGCGGAAGCACTGGTGGCAATTTCCCCGCTGGTCGGTCCGGAAGCGTTGACCGGTTCGACCCGTATGAAGTCCGGCACTGCGCAAAAACTGGTGCTGAACATGATCTCAACCGGCGCGATGGTCAAACTGGGCAAGGTGTACCAAAACCTGATGGTGGACGTGAAGGCGACCAACGTAAAGCTGGTGGATCGTGCCTGCCGCATTGTCGTTGAGGCGACCGGCGCCGAACGCAGCCAGGCGGAAACTGCGCTGGCGCAGACTGATTTTGAGGTGAAGCCGGCGATTCTGATGCTGTTGGCCGGAATCAGCGCTGAAGAGGCGCAGCGGCGTTTACTGGCGCATCACGGCTACCTGCGTGCGGCGTTGGCGGATTAATGGCTCATTGAGGTGATCAATGGATAAGACGGCGGCACTGGCCCGGCAGATTTTGGCGGGCGTCGGCGGCGAGGGGAACATCCTCAAGCTGGAAAACTGTATGACGCGGGTGCGTGTCGAGGTCAGCGATGAACTACGGCTTGAGCTGTCCCTGTTACAGCGGCTGGAAGGCATCAAGGGGTACATCAAGCAGGGCGGGCAGCACCAGTTTATCGTTGGGCCGGGCGCCGCCGCCAAGGTGGTGGATGAGATGCGCGCCTTGCTGAGTGAGCCTGCTGCCTCTCTCGATGCCGATGATAACATTGCTGAAAATAAAGCCGCCGCCAAAGCCAAATACGCCGCGCCGATGAGCGGGGTGCTGAAAAAACTGGCTAATATTTTTATTCCGTTGATACCGGCGTTTATCGCCTCCGGCCTGATTACCGGCATCATTAATCTTTTGAAACGGCCGGATATCGCCGGCGATATCGCCCTGAGCTACCCGAATATTCTTGGCCTGCTGGCGATCTTCGGCAGCGCGGTGTTCGCCATTATGAATATTTTGGTCGGCGTTAACGCGGCGCGGGTGTTCGGCGGTTCGCAGGCGATGGGCGGGGTAATGGCCGGCATTCTTTCCAGTCCGCAGCTGGCGCAAATAACCCTGTTTGGCGAAGCGCTGCAGCCGGGGCGCGGCGGTGTGATCGCTGTGCTGCTTGTGGTGGCGCTGATGTGCTGGCTGGAAAAGCGCCTGCGCAGGCTGCTGCCGGAATCGGTGGAGCTGATTTTAAATCCGCTGCTGACTACGTTGATTACCGCTTCGCTGGCGATTGCGATCCTGCAGCCGTTAGGCGGTTATATTTCCGATGCGATTACCCACGGTGCCAACCTGGCGCTGGACAAGGGCGGGCTGCTGGTTGGCGCACTACTGTCCGGCCTGTTTCTGCCGCTGGTGTTGTCCGGGCTGCATCAAGGGTTGGTGCCGATCCACGTTGAACTGGTGCAGGCGCATGGTGCCAATCCGCTGCTGCCGATTTTGGCGATGGCGGGCGTAGGGCAGGTTGGTGCAACCCTCGCCGTACTGTTGAAAACTCGTAACGCGCGGCTGAAAAAAGTGATTAAGGGCGCGCTGCCGGTTGGTATTCTGGGCATTGGCGAGCCGCTGATTTTTGGCGTGACGCTGCCGCTGGGCAAACCATTTATTGGCGCCTGCCTCGGCGGTGCGGTCGGCGGTGCGCTGATCAGCTACTGGAAGGTGGCGACGGTGATTACCTTCGGCCTCTCCGGGCTGCCTTTGGCGTTGACTATCGTCTCGGGCAAGGTGATGTTGTATCTGGCCGGGATGCTGATTACGATTGTAGCAGGGTTCATTTTCACCTGGGTCATGGGGTTCAACGATCCTGAGGAGTAGCGTTTGAGTGACCAGTCACGCCAGAAGGCCGAAGAGTCGCGCCGCATCGTGTTCTTCGATCTGGATGGCACTTTGCATCAGGAAGATATGTTTGGCAGCTTCTTGCGCTTTTTATTGCGGCATCAGCCGCTGAATCTTGTGTTGGTGATCCCCCTGTTGCCGTTGGTGGGCGCGGCGCTGCTGATTGCCGGACGCGCGGCGCGCTGGCCGATGAGCCTGCTGCTGTGGGCAATCACTTTTGGCCATTCGGAGGCGCGGTTGCGGGCGCTGGAAGCGCGCTTTGTAGCCTACTTCCGCGCCAAGGTGACCGCATTTCCTGTGGTGCAGATGCGGTTACGCCAGTATCTTGATGCGCATGATGCGCAGGTGTGGCTGATTACCGGTTCACCGGAAAGGCTGGTGGAGCAGGTGTATCAGGATTCGCGGTTTTTACCGCGGGTGCGCTTGATCGGCAGCAGGATGACGCGCCGCTATGGCGGCTGGGTGCTGGTGATGCGTTGCCTGGGGGAACAAAAAGTAACGCAGTTGGAGCAGCGCATCGGCGCGCCGTTAAAATTGTACAGCGGCTACAGCGACAGCAAACAGGACAATCCGCTGCTGTTCTTCTGCGAACACCGCTGGCGGGTAAGTAAAGAAGGCGAGCTGCAGCAGTTGGAATAACAAAAAAGGGCAGGATGTGAATCCTGCCCTTTTTGCCGTTTATTACCAGACGCAGCGGATGTTGCCCGGTGCGGTTTACATGGCCGCTTTAAAGATGGCGACAATCTGCTCGTGGTTGGCCTGGATCGGGTTGGTGAAGCCGCAGGCGTCTTTCAGCGCGTTAGCCGCCAGCGTATCGAAGTCTTCTTCTTTCACCTGCAGATCGCGCAGCCCGGCCGGGATGCCGACATCCTGCGCCAGCTTGCGGATGGCTGCGATACAGGCCGCAGCGCCCTGACTGTCGTTCAGGTTGCTCACTTTCAGCCCCATCGCAACGGCGACGTCTTTCAGGCGGCCTGCCGCTACGGAGGCGTTGAACTCCTGTACGTGAGGCAGCAGCACCGCGTTGCAGACGCCGTGCGGCAGGTTATAGAAGCCGCCCAACTGGTGGGCCATGGCATGCACGTAGCCCAGAGAGGCGTTGTTGAACGCCATGCCGGCCAGGAACTGGGCGTAAGCCATATCTTCACGCGCCTGCATGTTCTTGCCGTCGTTCACCGCATCGCGCAGCGACGCCATAATCATGGTTACCGCCTTCAGTGCACAGGCGTCGGTGATCGGGTTGGCGGCGCTGGAGACGTAGGCCTCGATGGCGTGCGTCAGCGCGTCCATCCCGGTGGCCGCCGTCAGCCCTTTCGGCATGCCGGTCATCAGGTGCGGATCGTTAACGGACAGGATTGGCGTGACGTGTTTATCGACAATAGCCATTTTGATATGGCGGACTTCGTCGGTAATGATACAGAAACGGGTCATTTCTGACGCGGTGCCGGCGGTGGTGTTAATCGCCACCATCGGCAGCTGCGGTTTGGCGGAGCGGTCAACGCCCTCATAATCCTTGATATCGCCGCCGTTGGTGGCGACCAGCGCGATGCCTTTGGCGCAGTCGTGCGGAGAGCCGCCGCCAAGAGAGATGACGCAGTCGCACTGATGTTCGCGCAGCAGCGCCAGCCCCTGTTCAACGTTGCTGGTGGTTGGGTTAGGGTGAGTGCCGTCGTACACGCAGCTCTGGATATCCTGTGCGGTGAGCAGTTGTTGCACCTGGGCGACCACGCCGATGTCGTTCAGTACCCGGTCGGTGACGATCAACGCATGGCGCAGGCCTTGCTCTTGCATGGTTTTCGCCGCCTCTTCCAGGCAGCCGGAGCCGATCATATTAACGGAAGGAATATAGAATGTTGCAGCAGCCATTGTGCGCTCCTTGAAATCATTGATTTTATGGCTGCTACGTTACTCCGTTCGGGGGAGGTGAGACATGATCTACCACAATGATTTGGCGAATATTCAGCGTATTAGGGGCGTACACCGGGGAAAGGCCGCCATTCTGCACCCGCTGTTCGGGAGCGAGCGTGCTTTTGCCGGTGACAAAAGAGGAGCGGGAATCGGCTACTGTGTATAATGCCGGCCGCAAAGCGCACGAGGAACGAGATAATGACCGAATATAATGACGATTACTGGATGCGCCAGGCGCTGAAACTGGCCCTGCGTGCGCAGGAAGAAGGCGAGGTGCCGGTGGGGGCGCTGCTGGTGCTGGACAATCAGGTTATCGGCGAGGGCTGGAACCGGCCGATTGGCCGCCATGACCCGACCGCCCATGCGGAAATTATGGCGTTACGGCAGGGCGGCGCGGTGCTGCAGAACTACCGGCTGCTGAATGCGACGTTATACGTGACGCTGGAACCCTGCGTGATGTGTGCGGGCGCGATGGTGCACAGCCGCATACGGCGTCTGGTGTATGGCGCCTCAGACGAAAAGACCGGTGCGGCAGGCTCGCTGGTGGATATTCTGCGACATCCGGGCATGAATCATCAGGTGGAGATTACCGCTGGCGTACTGGCGGATGAGTGCGCCGCGACGCTGAGCAACTTTTTCCGCCTGCGCCGCGAACAGAAAAAGGCGCTGAAGCTGGCGCAGCGCGCGGCCGGCGCTGCGGATTAATCGAGGTTGAGCGCCAGTTTGGCCGGCACCGCCGGGTAGCTCTGCATCATGGCGGTCTGCTCCTGCCGTTCCCGCGCGGCTTTTTTCTCTTTTTCCTGCAGGTATCCCACCAGGCTGACCTGATAACGGCGGATGTTTTCTACGTAGTTATAGGCTTCCCGGCCGCGCGCATAGCCGTAGGTCAGCTGCGGGTAGTAGCGCTTTTGGCTGAGCATTGGCAGGCGCTGTTTCACATCGACCCAGCTGTCTGGATTGCCGCTTTGCATTTTGGTCAGTTTGCGCGCGTCGAGCATATGCCCCCAGCCGATGTTATAGGCCGCCAGCGCAAACCAGATCCTTTCATCTTCCGGCACCGTTTCCGGTATTTTTGCCATCAGGCGCTGCAGATAGAGTGCGCCGCCCTGAATACTCTCTTCCGGGTCGAGGCGGTCGTTCACGCCGAGTCCGTCGGCGGTAGCGCGGGTCAGCATCATCAGGCCGCGCACGCCGGTTGGTGAGGTCGCCAGCGGATTCCAGTGCGACTCCTGGTAGGCGATCGCCGCCAGCAGGCGCCAGTCAAACGCCGTGGCATATTTCTGGAACAGCGGCTGGTAGGTCGGCAGCACCGAATCGATCGCCGACAGGAAAGATTTGGTGTCCACGTAGTCGAAGCTGCCGACATGGCCGAGATATTTCTCTTCCAGCCGCGCCAGCGTGCCGTCTTCCACCATTTGGCTGAAGAAGTCCAGCATGGCGGCATACAGGCTGTCATCGCCGCTGCGTTTCAGGTACCAGGTGACCGGCTCCTCGTCGGCGACGTCGAAGGCGACGGCCAGTTGCGGGTGGATGCGCTGCAGCAGCGCGATGCTGACTGAATCGCCGATGGTGTAGTCCAGTTTGCCGGCGGCCACCTGCTCCAGCAGCTCGCGCGATGTCCGGTCGCTGGATGACTCCCACTGCAGGTCAGGATATTTATCGTGTTTCAGCTGTTTCAGCGTGCTGACGTGGGCAGAGCCGGAGGCCACCGCCAGTTTGCCTTTAATGTCGGCAAAGGTTTTCGGCCGCGCATTGCCCAGCCGGTACACCAGCTGTTGGGAGACGGAGTAGTAGGCCGGGCCGGTACGGGCGCGGCTGAGGCGCTCCTGATTGTAGATCAGGCCGGCGGCCAGAATATCAGCATCATTATCGTCCAGATCGTCAAACAGATCGTTGATGTTTTGATGCGGCAAAACGACCAGTTTCACGCCCAGATAATTGGCGAAGCGTTTCGCCAATTCATAGTCCAGGCCGCTCGGGCCTTTGGGGGTAGTGAAATAGGTTAACGGCGAGTTGAGCGTACTGATGCGCAGCTCTCCCCGGGATATGATCTCTTCGAGTTGCCCGCCCTGACCGCTGCGCCAGGGGATGTTCGGCCAGAGCGCAAGAGCCAGAAGCACGGTGATAACGCCGATGAGAATGTAGTTTAGTTTTTGGTGTTTCAAATAGTTATCTCGCGGCGACGCCTGTCTGCATCGGGCCGGAAAGCATTTATTAGTATGGGGATATCGACAGTATTTGCGGGCATTTTGCGTAACAAAACGCCAGTGTGCAACTTTATTGACACAATATGACAATCAGACGGCAGAATTAGGAATTATCAATAATCACCACGCAAACGGTTTCGTCTGCGGCGCGGATTCTCTATAATGGCGCGCGTTTTCCCCTGTTGCGCCCAATGAAGCGCTGAAATCAGCTGCTTCGAAGACGAGAGAACTTTGATTATGGAAATACTGCGTGGTTCGCCCGCTTTGTCGGCTTTTCGTATTACCAAACTGCTGTCCCGCTGCCAGGACGCACAACTTCCGGTCAGTGATATCTATGCCGAGTACGTCCACTTTGCCGATGTTAGCGCACCGCTAAGTGCCGAAGAACACGCCAAACTTCAGCGCTTGCTTAAGTATGGTCCCTCTCTCGCCGAACATGCCCCTGCAGGCCGCCTGCTGCTGGTGACGCCGCGTCCGGGCACGATTTCCCCCTGGTCTTCCAAAGCGACCGATATCGCCCATAACTGCGGTTTAACGCAGGTGGTGCGTCTGGAGCGCGGCCTGGCGTTTTATATCAGCGCGCCGGCGCTGGACGATGCGCAGTGGCGGCGGCTGGCCGCGCTGCTGCATGACCGCATGATGGAAACGGTATTTGACGATCTGCAACAGGCACAACAGCTGTTTGCTCATCATCAGCCGGCCCGTTACCAGACGGTGGACGTGCTGGGCGAAGGGCGCGGCGCGCTGGAGCAGGCCAACCTCAAGCTTGGCCTGGCGTTGGCGCAGGATGAAATTGACTACCTGCTGAATGCCTTTACCGGTTTGGGGCGCAACCCGACGGATATCGAACTGTATATGTTCGCGCAGGCCAACTCTGAGCACTGTCGTCATAAAATTTTCAACGCTGACTGGGTGATTGACGGCGAACAGCAACCGAAGTCGCTGTTCAAAATGATCAAAAATACCTTTGAGCAGACGCCGGATCACGTGCTGTCGGCCTATAAAGACAACGCCGCGGTGATGGAAGGCTCTCAGGTCGGCCGCTTTTTCGCCGCGCCGGGCAGCGACCAGTATGATTACCATCAGGAAGATGCGCATATCCTGATGAAGGTGGAAACCCACAACCACCCGACCGCTATTTCGCCATGGCCGGGCGCCGCGACCGGCTCCGGCGGCGAGATCCGCGACGAGGGCGCCACCGGGCGCGGGGCGAAGCCGAAGGCCGGCCTGGTCGGCTTCTCGGTGTCCAACCTGCGCATCCCGGGCTTTGAACAGCCGTGGGAGCAGGACTTCGGCAAGCCGGAGCGCATTGTTACCGCGTTGGACATCATGACCGAAGGCCCGCTGGGCGGCGCGGCGTTTAACAACGAATTCGGCCGTCCGGCGCTGCTGGGCTACTTCCGTACTTATGAAGAGCAGGTCAACAGCCACAACGGCGTCGAACTGCGCGGCTATCACAAGCCGATTATGCTGGCCGGCGGCATCGGCAACATCCGCGCCGACCACGTACAAAAAGGTGAAATCACCATCGGCGCCAAGCTGGTGGTGCTGGGCGGCCCGGCGATGAATATCGGCCTGGGCGGCGGCGCGGCGTCTTCCATGGCCTCCGGCCAGTCTGACGCTGACCTGGATTTTGCCTCGGTACAGCGCGATAACCCGGAAATGGAGCGTCGCTGTCAGGAAGTGATCGACCGCTGCTGGCAGCTCGGTGCGGAAAACCCGATTCTGTTTATTCACGACGTCGGCGCGGGCGGCCTGTCCAACGCCATGCCGGAGCTGGTCAGCGACGGCGGCCGCGGCGGGCGTTTCGAACTGCGCGACATCCTGAACGATGAGCCGGGCATGAGCCCGCTGGAAGTGTGGTGTAACGAATCGCAGGAGCGTTACGTGCTGGCGGTGGCGCCGGAACAGCTGGCGCAGTTTGACGAAATCTGCCGCCGCGAGCGCGCGCCGTACGCGGTGATCGGTGAGGCGACCGAAGAGCAGCATCTGACGCTTAACGATACACATTTCGACAACCAGCCAATCGATATGCCGCTGGACGTCCTGCTGGGCAAAACGCCGAAAATGACGCGCGACGTCACCCGGCTGCAGGCGCAGGGCGAGCCGATGGCGCGCGAAGCGATTACGCTGGCGGACGCGGTGAAGCGCGTGCTGCACCTGCCGACCGTGGCGGAAAAAACGTTCCTGATCACCATCGGCGACCGTACCGTTACCGGTATGGTGGCGCGCGACCAGATGGTGGGGCCGTGGCAGATTCCGGTGGCCGACTGCGCGGTGACCACCGCCAGCCTCGACAGCTACTACGGTGAAGCAATGTCGATCGGCGAACGCGCGCCGGTGGCGTTGCTGGACTTTGCCGCTTCCGGTCGTCTGGCGGTCGGTGAAGCGCTGACCAATATGGCGGCGACGGAAATCGGTTCGCTCAAACGCGTGAAGCTGTCCGCTAACTGGATGGCCGCTGCGGGCCACCCGGGCGAAGATGCCGGCCTGTATGAAGCGGTAAAAGCGGTGGGCGAAGAGCTGTGTCCGGCGCTGGGCATCACCATCCCGGTGGGTAAAGACTCGATGTCGATGAAAACCCGCTGGCAGGAAGGTGACGAACAGCGCGAAATGACGTCACCGCTGTCGCTGGTGATCACCGCCTTTGCCCGCGTGGAAGACGTGCGCCACACCGTGACGCCGCAGCTGCGCACCGACAAGGGTGACACTGAACTGCTGCTGATCGACCTCGGCAACGGCCATAATGCGCTGGGCGCTACCGCGCTGGCGCAGGTGTATCGGCAACTGGGCGACAAGCCGGCGGATGTGCGTAATGTCGAACAGTTAGCCGGCTTCTTTAACGCCATGCAGCAGCTGGTGGCCGATCGTGCGCTGCTGGCTTACCACGACCGTTCCGACGGCGGCCTGCTGGTGACGCTGGCGGAAATGGCCTTTGCCGGCCATTGCGGCGTGGAGGCGGATATTCAGACGCTGGGCGCGGATACGCTGGCGGCGCTGTTCAACGAAGAACTGGGTGCGGTGATTCAGGTCAGCGCCGATCGGGTCGAGGCGGTACTGCAGGCGTTTGCCCAACACGGTCTGGTGGACAATGTGCACCGCATCGGCCGCGTGCAGCAGGACGATCGCTTTGTGATCAAGAGTGGCGAGCAGCCGGTATACAGCGAAAGCCGCAGCACCCTGCGCACCTGGTGGGCGGAAACCACCTGGCAGATGCAGCGCCTGCGCGATAATCCGAGCTGTGCCGATCAGGAACACCAGGCCAAGCAGAATGACAGCGATCCGGGGCTGAACGTCAAGCTGACCTTTGCGCCGGATGACGACATCGCTGCGCCTTATATCGCCAGCGGCGCGCGTCCGAAGGTGGCGGTGCTGCGTGAGCAGGGCGTCAACTCGCACGTGGAGATGGCAGCAGCGTTCCACCGCGCCGGTTTTGACGCGGTGGACGTGCATATGAGCGACCTGCTGTCCGGGCGCCGCGACCTGCAGGACTTCCACACGCTGGTGGCCTGCGGCGGCTTCTCGTACGGCGACGTGCTGGGCGCCGGTGAAGGCTGGGCGAAGTCTATCCTGTTTAACGAGCGGGTGCGTGATGAATTCACCTCATTCTTCCATCGTCCGCAGACGCTGGCACTGGGCGTATGTAACGGCTGTCAGATGCTGTCCAACCTGCGCGACCTGATCCCGGGCGCCGAGCACTGGCCGCGTTTTGTACGCAACCTGTCGGACCGTTTTGAAGCGCGCTTTAGCCTGGTGGAAGTGGCGGCCAGCCCGTCGCTGTTTATGCAGGATATGGCCGGCTCGCGGATGCCGATCGCGGTTTCACACGGCGAAGGTCACGTAGAGGTGCGTGACGCGGCCCATCTGGCGGCGCTGGAGAGCCATAACCTGGTGGCGTTGCGCTTTGTGGACAACGCCGGTCAGGTGACGGAGGACTATCCGGCCAACCCGAACGGCTCACCAAACGGCATCACTGCGGTGACCAGCGCCAGCGGGCGCGCGACGGTGATGATGCCGCACCCTGAGCGCGTATTCCGCACCGTCAGCAACTCTTGGCATCCGGAAGAGTGGGGCGAAGACAGCCCGTGGATGCGGATGTTCCGCAACGCCCGCCGGCAGTTAGGCTAAATCGCGGTTTGAGGCCGGGCCATCTTCGGCTCGGCCAACGAGATAATAAGGGAACGGTGACGTTCCCTTTTTTAATGCATTGTATTTAAATGTTTTTATATAAAATGTCGGTATTTTGCGACAAGGGTTATTTAGGGTGTCGTCAAAAGGTGACATTTAACGTATTGATTTATAAGAGTGATAATAAAATTCACTTAAGGTGTCGGGTTTTGGCGACGGCATGGCGAAGAAATCAGCGCCGGCAGCATGACCATAAGCGGACTGAAAATAGACAATTAAATTTTAACCAAATAAAATCAATACATTATGCTTTGTGTCTTAAAGTTGGCACGCTGTGTGCATTTAATGACTGCAGTTGCTCATTCAACTTTTTATGACGGCGCCGTCTTGTGACGGACATCTTGCCTCATAAGCCTCCGAATGATGCCAAAGAAATGGTGCCTATCGTCCAACTAAACCGATAATTGCCGCTTACGCGACTTTATCAAGCATCGGGCGACACGTGGAGTGAGGCACCGCCTGTATCCAACTGTGATGAGCTTTTTCATCAATCCCGGATACATTAGGATGCTATTCGTCCTGTTCGATGCCAGCATTTTGCTACATCACCCAGGGGACGAGGCCAACGGGCATCCACATCTTCCTTGCGCTGGGGCGCGATGCCCCAACGTCAATTTCCTTGTTCCCGCTGCGATTTTCCCTTTTTCCTGTGCTATTGCCGTCCTGGATGCCATACCCGGTGAAACTTCACTGTCCGATCCCGCCGTTCAGGCTTTTCTCTTGCTGAAGACTCGGTTAGCATCAGGGCAGACAAGGGACAATGAGATGATTTCGTTGAAAAGATGGCGTTTATTCCCCCGCTCGCTGCGCCAACTGGTGCTGATGGCGTTTCTGTTGGTGCTGCTGCCGTTGCTGGTGCTGGCCTATCAGGCCTACCAGAGCCTCGATCATCTCAGCGCGCAGGCGGCTAATATCAACCGGACGACGCTGGTGGACGCGCGCCGCAGTGAGGCGATGACCAGCGTGGCGCTGGAGATGGAACGCAGCTACCGGCAATATTGCGTGCTGGTCGATCCCACGCTGGCGCGGCTGTATCAGAACCAGCGTAAGCAATATTCGCAAATGCTCGACGCGCATGCCCCAATCCTGCCCGATGAACGCTATTATCAAACATTGCGTCAGCTGCTAACGCAGCTGGCGACCATCCAGTGCCAGAGCAGCGGTCCGGATAAAGACGCCTCAACCCTGCTTGAATCCTTCTCCAATTCCAATGCGGAAATGGTGCAGGCGACGCGGGCGGTGGTATTTTCCCGCGGCCAGCAGCTGCAGCAGGCAATTGCCGAGCGGGGCCAGTACTTCGGCTGGCAGGCGCTGCTGCTGTTTTTGGTCAGCGTGCTGCTGGTGGTGCTGTTTACCCGGATGATTATCGGGCCGGTCAAGGCGATCGAACGGATGATTAACCGGCTGGGCGAGGGGCGGGCGCTCGGTTCCGCCGCGACGTTTAAAGGGCCGCGTGAGCTGCGCTCTTTGGCGCAGCGCATTATCTGGCTGAGCGAACGGCTGGCCTGGCTGGAATCTCAGCGTCACGAGTTCCTGCGCCATATTTCCCATGAGCTGAAAACGCCGCTTGCCAGCATGCGCGAAGGCACCGAGCTGCTGGCGGATGAGGTGGCCGGTCCGCTGACCGCCGACCAGAAAGAGGTGGTGACGATTCTCGACCAGAGCAGCCGCCATCTGCAGCAGCTGATTGAGCAACTGCTGGACTATAACCGCAAGCTGGCCGACGGCCCGTCGGAGCATGAGGCGGTCGCGCTGACGGAGATGGTTGAGCAGGTGGTGGCCGCGCACAGCCTGCCGGCAAGGGCCAAGCTGATTCGCACCGATATCGCGCTGGAAGCGAAAAACTGTTGGGCAGAGCCTACGCTATTAATGCGCGTGCTGGATAATCTCTATTCCAATGCGGTGCACTATGGCAAGGAATCCGGTAACATTTGGATTCGCAGCCGTCAGGCAGGGCAGCGGGTGCAGATTGACGTCGCCAACACCGGCACGCCAATCCCCGAAGCCGAACGAGCCATGATTTTCGAGCCTTTTTTCCAGGGTAGTCACCAGCGAAAAGGGGCGGTAAAAGGAAGCGGACTGGGGCTGAGTATCGCTCATGACTGCATCCGCCGCATGCGCGGGGAGCTGCAGTTGGTTGACGTCGACGATGCCGATGTCTGTTTCCGTATTGAATTGCCACTAACCGCCGAGAACGAATAAATAATGTACACATGGTCTAAACGCGCTCGTCTACCGAAGACCGAACCTTCAACGCGCGCGCAGCAACGTGCTTTGCTCGGCAAACGTCCGCTCTCTTTATTGGGGACGCTGTTTTTTGTCCCGCTGTTGCTGGCAGGCTGCGCCGATCGCGCCGTCAGCGGCGGTTTGGGACAGCAGCCCCAAGAGGCTATTCCTGACGCCAAAGTGGTGGATTACCACATCGCGCCTTGCGACACCCTGTGGCAGTTGGACGGTAAAGAAGCGCTGGAGAATTCCCTGTACTGGCTGCGCGCCATGGACTGTGCCGAACGTATCGGATCCACGCAGGCGCGCGCGCAGGCGAGAGCGTTGCCGGCCGCCAGCTGGGACGGCGTTTTCAAGCAAAGCATTCTGCTCGGCAGCGCCGAGCCAACCCAGGCGGAGCGGCGTCAGATGCTCGATCGGCTTAACGGCTATCGCCTGGATTTCCCCAGCTCTCTGCGTCCATTGCTGCAGCTGTGGCGTCAGCAGCAGCAGCAGCAGGTAGCGTTGGCCGAAGAGCGACTGCGTTACCAGCGTCTGCAGGAAAACAGCGACAACCAGGTCGATGCTCTGCGCCAAAGTCAGGCGCGGTTGCAAAATCAGCTGCAGGAAACCTCGCGTAAACTGGAGAACCTGACGGACATTGAGCGGCGTCTCTCCTCGCGCAAACAGCTGCAGGGCGAGCTGCCGGACAATAACGCGCCGCAGGGCAAGGCCGGTAACGGCGCCTCGGTGCGCAAGACGGCTGAGCCGGAAAGCATACCGGAAAAAGGCACCGCCATTCCCGTCGAGCCTGAAGATACTTACGCGCCACCTGAGGCCAACAAGGAGTCCGACGCGCAATGACAGCACGTAAAGCGGCCAATTTACTTCTGGTTGATGACGATCCCAGCCTGCTGAAGCTGCTGGGCATGCGCCTGACCAGCGAAGGTTTTCACGTTACGACCGCCGAAAGCGGACAGGAAGCGCTGCGCCTGCTGGCGCGCGAGCAGATCGATCTGGTGATCAGCGATCTGCGCATGGATGAGATGGACGGCATGGCGCTGTTTGCGGAAATCCAAAAGCGTCAGCCCGGCATGCCGGTGATTATTCTGACCGCGCACGGCTCCATTCCGGACGCCGTGGCGGCGACCCAGCAGGGGGTATTCAGCTTCCTGACCAAACCGGTCGATCGCGATGCGTTATACAAGGCGATTGACGAAGCGCTGTCGCTGTCGGCGCCGGCGGGCGATGATAGCTGGCGTGAGGATATCGTCACCCGCAGCCCGGCGATGCTGCGTCTGCTGGAGCAGGCGAACATGGTGGCGCAGTCGGACGTCAGCGTACTGATTAACGGCCAAAGCGGCACCGGTAAAGAGGTGCTGGCGCAGGCGATCCACCGCGCCAGCCCGCGCGCCAAGAAAGCCTTTATCGCCATTAACTGCGGCGCGCTGCCGGAACAGCTGCTGGAGTCTGAGCTGTTCGGCCATGCCAAAGGCGCCTTTACCGGCGCGGTCAGCAACCGCGAGGGGTTGTTCCAGGCGGCGGCGGGCGGCACGCTGTTCCTCGATGAAATCGGCGATATGCCGCTGTCGCTGCAGGTTAAACTGCTGCGCGTGCTGCAGGAGCGCAAGGTGCGTCCGCTGGGCAGCAACCGCGATCTGGATATCGACGTGCGCATTATCTCGGCGACCCACCGTGACCTGCCGAAGGCGATGGCGAAAAACGAATTCCGTGAGGATTTGTACTACCGCCTGAACGTGGTGAACCTGAAGATCCCGGCGCTGAACGAGCGCGCCGAGGATATTCCGCTGCTGGCCAATCACCTGCTGCGTGAATCGGCCAAGCGGCATAAACCCTTTGTGCGCAGTTTCTCCACCGATGCGATGAAGCGTCTGATGACCGCCAGCTGGCCGGGCAACGTGCGTCAGCTGGTGAACGTGATCGAACAGTGCGTGGCGCTGACCTCGGCGCCGGTGATCGGCGAGGCGCTGGTTGAGCAGGCGCTGGAGGGCGAAAACACCGCGCTGCCGACCTTTGCCGAGGCGCGCAACCAGTTTGAGCTGCATTACCTGCGCAAACTGCTGCAGATTACCAAGGGCAATGTGACACAGGCGGCGCGTATGGCGGGCCGTAACCGTACCGAATTTTATAAGTTGCTGTCGCGCCACGAACTGGACGCCAACGACTTTAAAGAATGATATTTTCAACCCACTAAGCGGGTGTGGATATCCCCCAGCCGATGCGTAAACGGCGCGGTGAAGGGTATACACTCCATGTTTGTGATGCATGGCAGAGCATAAAGTTATGAGCAGATCACTTTCCATTGCGTTGGCCCAGCTGAATTTGCTGGTGGGCGACATTGAAGGCAACAGCGAACGCATGTTGCAAATCGTGCAGGAGCAGCAGAAGGCGGGAGCCGATCTGGTCATGTTCACCGAACTGGCGCTGTCCGGCTATCCGCCGGAAGACCTCCTGTACCGCGATGATTTTTACCAGCGCTGCGACGTGCAGCTGGGCCGCCTGCAGCAGGCGTCCGGCGAGGTGGCGATTCTGGTTGGTCACCCGTGGCGTGAAGAGGGCAAACTGTATAATGCCCTGTCGCTGTTTGCCGAAGGTAAACTGCAGGCGCGCTACTTCAAGCAGCAACTGCCCAACTACGGCGTGTTTGATGAAAAACGCTACTTCCATGAAGGGGATGCCAGCTGCGTCGTCGAGCTGAAAGGCTACCGTCTGGGGCTGCTGATTTGTGAGGATCTGTGGTTCCCGCAGCCGATCGATACGCTGAAAGCGGCCGGCGCTGAGATCGTGCTGTCGATCAACGCGTCGCCGTATAACCGCGAGAAGCCGTATATCCGCAAGACGCTGATGGCCGGCCACTGTCGCCGCACCGATCTGCCGCTGGTGTACCTGAACCAAATCGGCGGCCAGGACGAGCTGATTTTCGACGGCTGCTCGAAGGTGTTCGATGCCGCCGGCAATATGACGCACCGCCTGGCGGCCTTTGCCGAACAGGTCACGCTGCTGCGCTTCAACGAGCTGGAGGTTGAGCCGATGACCGCGCCGGCCGCCGAGCTGCCGCAGCTGGCGCAGATTTACGAGGCGCTGGTGCTGGCGGTGCGCGACTATGTGAATAAGAATGGCTTCCAGGGCGCGGTGCTTGGCCTGTCCGGCGGTATCGACTCGGCGCTGACGCTGGCGATCGCCGTCGATGCGCTCGGCAAAGAAAAAGTGCAGGCGCTGATGATGCCGTTCCGCTATACCGCCGATATCAGCATCGCCGATGCAAAAGAAGAGGCGGAGATTCTGGGGGTGGAATTTGACGTGGTCTCCATCGAGCCGATGTTCGACGCCTTTATGGGGCAGCTGGCGCCGATGTTTGCCGGCACCGAGCGAGACACCACCGAAGAGAACCTGCAGGCGCGCTGCCGCGGCGTGGTGCTGATGGCGCTGTCCAACAAGCGCCGCAGCATCGTGCTCACCACCGGCAACAAGAGCGAGATGGCGGTGGGTTACGCGACGCTGTACGGCGATATGGCCGGCGGTTTCGACGTGCTGAAGGACGTGCCGAAAACGCTGGTGTTCAAACTGTCGGAGTACCGTAACACCGTCTCCTACGTCATCCCGCAGCGGGTGATTGACCGTCCGCCGTCGGCGGAGCTGGCGCCGGATCAGGTCGACCAGGACAGCCTGCCGCCGTATGACATTCTGGATGCTATTCTGGAAGGCTATGTCGAACACGACAAGTCGGTGGCCGATCTGGTGGCGGCCGGCTTTGACGAGGCGGTGGTGCGCAAGGTGATCCGTCTGGTGGATATTAATGAGTATAAACGGCGTCAGGCCGCCGTCGGGCCGCGTATTACCGCCCGTAACTTCGGCAAGGACCGCCGCTATCCGATCACATCCGGCTTTGGCCGCAAAAATTGGTAATTAAGGAATACAAATGAAGAAGATTGACGCGATTATCAAGCCGTTCAAACTGGATGACGTGCGTGAAGCGCTGGCGGAAGTCGGCATCACCGGGATGACGGTCACCGAGGTCAAAGGCTTTGGCCGCCAGAAAGGGCATACCGAACTGTACCGCGGCGCGGAGTATATGGTCGACTTTCTGCCGAAGGTGAAGATTGAGATTGTGGTGGCCGATGATATCGTCGACACCTGCGTGGAAACCATTATGCAGACCGCGCAGACCGGCAAGATTGGTGACGGTAAGATCTTCGTTTTCGACGTGGCGCGCGTGGTGCGTATCCGCACCGGCGAGCAGGACGAAGAGGCGATTTAAGCGATGCGCCGGGCAGGGTAGCCCTGCCCGGCGGCGAACCTTACAGCACCTTATGCGGGCCGAAGCATTCGTAATGCATGCGTTCGGCGTCGACGCCCATCTCCAGCAGCTGTTTGGCGACAAACTGCATAAAGCCGACCGGGCCGCAGAAGTAGTAGTGCATCTGCGGATTCACCAGCGTCGCGCGCAGCGCGCCAAGATCCATCAGACCCTGTGACTGATAGTCACGTCCAGCCACATCATCCTTGCCCGGTTCGCGGTACCAGACGTGACGGCTGAGGTTCGGCATTTCTGCGGCGATAGCCGCCACTTCATCGGCAAAAGCATGCACCTGGCCGTTTTCCGCCGCGTGCAGCCAGTGCACCTCGGCCTGATGCCGTTTGGCGTGCAGCGTATTGAGCATGCCCAGCATCGGCGTCTGACCAACGCCGGCGGAGATCAGCGCCACCGGCGTGGTCGGCGCCACGTCGAGGAAGAAGTCGCCGTGCGGCGGCGCGATATCGATGACATCGCCTTCCTGTGCTTTCTGATGCAGATAGTTGGATACCAGCCCGCGATCCTCGCGTTTGACCGCAATGCGGTAGTATTCGCCGTTAGGGGCGGCGGTCAGGGAATATTGGCGGATTTCCTGATGTTCCAGGCCATCGTCCTTGATATATACCGCCAGATACTGCCCCGGTTTAAAGTCAACCACCTTACCGCCGTCCACCGGCGCCAGAATAAAGCTGCTGATAATGTCGCTCTGCGGCTGTTTCTTCACAATGCGGAACGCGCGGCGATCGCGCCAGCCGCCGTCGCCGGTGGCGCTTTCCTGATAAATCTGCCCCTCGCGCTGGATAAACACGTCGGCCAGTACGCCGTAGGCTTTGCCCCAGGCATCCAGCACTTCCTGGCCCGGGCTGAACATTTCGTCCAGCGTCGCCAGTAGGTGGGTGCCGACGATCTGATACTGCTCCGGCTGGATATTGAAGCTGGTATGTTTTTGCGCGATGCGTTCCACTGCCGGCAACAGCGCCGCCAGGTTTTCCAGATTACCGGCGTAGGCGCAGATGGCGTCGAACAGCGCCTGCCGCTGGTCGCCGTTACGCTGGTTGCTCATGTTGAAAATATCTTTCAGCTCTGGATTGTGGGTAAACATGCGGTCGTAGAAATGGGCAGTCAGTTTGGGGCCGGTCGCCGCCAGCAGAGGAATGGTTGATTGGACGGTGGCGATGGTTTGTTGATCCAGCATGGTCATACTCCTGTATATGTCCGGCCTGCTTCAGGTATCAGGCGGGTCATCAGTTTATCCCCACGGTTTCCCATGTTTTTTGATGGATTGTGGGGCAGCCTTATGGTGAAGTTTTAATGTTGCATTTTAAATGCATCTTATAAGCTTCTTAACAGGTTGTAAATACCCGCTTTTTTGTTGCGTATTTGTTAACTGACGATCCGCCTCACAGAACATGAAAAAAACGCATCGGGCCGATGAGAAAATATCCGTTGAAATACGGGAAGCTTAAATGGATTAAAGCCTTGCGCAGCCTCAAGCCAATCGTTTGCGTAAAAACCTCTGTCAAGGCCTATCCTCAATGGGGGAAAACAGTTTACACTGTGGCCCACAACCCAAAACGGGTGATTTTAAGTTAGCTGATTGAGTCAGGAGATGCCGGATGTTAAAGCGTGAAATGAACATTGCAGATTACGATGCCGAACTGTGGCGCGCAATGGAACAGGAAGTCGTTCGTCAGGAAGAGCACATCGAACTGATTGCCTCTGAAAACTACACCAGCCCGCGCGTGATGCAGGCTCAGGGTTCTCAGTTGACCAACAAATACGCAGAAGGCTATCCGGGCAAGCGTTATTACGGCGGCTGCGAATATGTGGATATCGTCGAGCAACTGGCGATTGACCGCGCGAAGGCGCTGTTCGGCGCCGATTACGCCAACGTACAGCCGCACTCCGGCTCCCAGGCCAACTTCGCGGTGTACACCGCGCTGCTGCAGCCGGGCGACACCATCCTGGGGATGAACCTGGCGCACGGCGGCCACCTGACTCACGGCTCTCCGGTTAACCTGTCCGGCAAACTGTACAACGTGGTGCCTTACGGCATCGACGAACAAGGCCAAATCGACTATGACGACCTGGCCAAGCAGGCGCAGGCTCACAAGCCGAAAATGATCATCGGCGGCTTCTCCGCATACTCCGGCGTAGTCGACTGGGCCAAAATGCGTGAAATCGCCGACAGCATCGGCGCTTACCTGTTCGTCGACATGGCGCACGTCGCTGGTCTGATTGCCGCAGGCGTCTACCCGAACCCGGTGCCTCATGCGCACATCGTAACCACCACCACCCACAAAACGCTGGCGGGTCCGCGCGGCGGCCTGATCCTGGCGAAGGGCGGCGACGAAGATCTGTATAAGAAACTGAACTCCGCCGTGTTCCCGGGCGGGCAGGGCGGCCCGCTGATGCACGTGATCGCCGGTAAAGCGGTGGCGCTGAAAGAAGCGATGGAGCCAGAGTTCAAAACCTATCAGCAGCAGGTAGCGAAAAACGCCAAAGCGATGGTGGAAGTGGTGCTGGAGCGCGGCTACAACGTGGTTTCCGGCGGTACGCATAACCACCTGTTCCTGCTGGATCTGGTCGATAAAAACCTGACCGGTAAAGAAGCTGACGCCGCATTGGGCCGCGCCAACATCACCGTCAACAAAAATAGCGTGCCGAACGATCCGAAGAGCCCGTTCGTCACCTCCGGCATCCGTATCGGCACCCCGGCTGTTACCCGTCGCGGCTTCAAGGAAGCGGAAGTGCGCGAACTGGCCGGCTGGATCTGCGACGTGCTGGACAACATCCATGACGAAGCCGTTATCGAACGCACCAAACAGAAAGTGCTGGATATCTGCGCCCGTCTGCCGGTTTACGCGTAATCCGCGTTTCTGCACCCTGAAAAAACCCGCTGCGGCGGGTTTTTTTGCGTCTGTTACCGGGCAAAGTGTGAGGTGTTTGGCACTATCATCCTATAGGTCGTAAGCGTTATTGCGGGCCGGTGTGAGCTCTGTCAAAGTATCGCCCACACACCGGAGGGAACATGGTTCTGCAATCAACACGTTGGCTGGCGCTCAGCTATTTCACCTACTTCTTTTCTTACGGTATTTATCTCCCGTTCTGGAGCGTTTGGCTCAAGGGCGAAGGGCTGGAGCCTGATGTCATCGGTATTCTACTGGGCGCCGGACTGGTGGCGCGCTTTCTCGGCAGCCTGCTGATTGCCCCTCGGGTGAAAGATCCCGCCAATCTGGTGACGGCGCTGCGCATTCTGGCGCTGTTGACGCTGGCTTTCGCCGTCGGCTTCTGTTTTGGCAACGCCTGGGGCTGGCTGATGCTGGTCATCGCCGGTTTTAACCTGTTCTTTTCACCGCTGGTGCCGCTGACCGACGCGCTGGCCGGCACCTGGCAAAAGCAAATTACGCTGGACTACGGCCGGGTGCGGCTGTGGGGATCGCTGGCGTTTGTGATTGGCTCCGCGCTGACCGGCCAGCTGGTAGCGGCCTGGGGACATCACGCCATCTTATACTGTCTGCTTGCCAGCCTGCTGGCGATGTTGCTCGGCATGCTGCTGAAGCCGACGGTGATGCCGCAGGGAGAGACGCGCGTACAGAACCAGCCGCAACGCTCGTGGCGTGAACTGCTGACGGAAGGGCCGGTCTGGCGTTTTCTGCTGTGCGTGACGCTGCTGCAGGGCGCGCATGCCGGTTATTACAGCTTTGCCTCGATTTACTGGCAGGAGGCCGGCTACTCGGCCGCTGCCATCGGCTATTTCTGGTCGTTGGGCGTAGTGGCCGAGGTGATTATTTTCGCCAGCAGCAGCATCCTGTTCCGGCGCTGGAACGCACGCAATCTGCTGCTGCTGTCGGCCTGCTGCGGCGTGGCGCGTTGGGGACTGATGGGGGCCACCACCGATTTGGGCTGGCTGTTGCTGGTGCAGATACTGCACTGCGGCACCTTTACCGTCTGCCACCTGGCGGCGATGCGCTTTATCAGCGCACGCAGCGGGCCGGACGTTATTCGTCTGCAGGCGGTTTATTCCGGCCTGGCGCTGGGCGGCGGCATCGCGGTGATGACGGTGATCGCCGGCTTCCTGTTTGAACACTGGCAGGGCGGCGTGTTCTGGGTGATGGCGGCGCTTGTGCTGCCGGCGCTGTTTATCCGGCCGCCGGCGGTCAGCGTCGCGCGTTAAGGAGTTTCCAGCAGGGCGCGCAGGGTCTTGCGTTGCCCGCGCGCCAGCGGCAGTTCGGTGTAGATCAAAGGCGGCTGCGTTGCCTGCGGCGGCGCGGCGTAAGGGGTGATCACCAGCGTGACGTCATGCGGCGCGCCGGAACGCAGAAAGTCGCGCAGCGGCTGATATTTGATATTGAGCGGCAGCAGCGTCAGTTCACGCAGCTGATACTCCAGCTCTTCCTCCAGCTGCGGGTTATCCAGCGTCAGCAGCAGTACCTGTTTTTCCTGCAGGGCGTTGCCCTGCATTAGCCAGGCGCCGAAGCTTATCGCCACCAGGCCGGCCTCCTCGCGTGAAAAACGAATACCATATTCCTGCTCAAACGGCTCCAGCGCCTGCTGCGTGGTGCGCATCAGCCGCGGGTATTTACGCACCACTTCTTCCAGCAGCATATTATCAATACCGATATCAAAGTGGCAGCGCTCTACCGCCGGCGCCAGATGGGCGAACAGATGGGTAATCAGGTCCGCTCTGCTGCTGAAACTCATGCCGGAAAGCTGCTGGAAATGTTCAACCATCCGTTCGATCGCCGCCATCAGGCGTAAATCTTCGTCAGAGTGATCGCTCTCATAGCTGTGGTTTTTTAACAGGGTGAACATCAGCACCAGAAAGTCTTGTTCATCGGCCTGAGGGGGGCGACGGGACAGCGCCAGCAGCAGCGGATAAAGCCTGGCGGCGGCCTGTTGCTCCGGCTTCTGATGCAGCCAGGCGCGCTGGGCGTCGGTGAACGACGGGTGGCGCTGTTGGCGGATTTCCCACAGGCAGTAGCAAAGATAGGGCGGCAGGAACAGGCGGATGCGCTCCTCAAGCGGCTGTTTCAGCGTGGCGGCGCAGTTTTCCAACGCCTGCTGCAAGCGGGACGCCTGTGCGCTGTCGAGGGTCAGCGCCCGGTGCAGCTGCGGGCTGAAGGTGTCTTCAACAAACTGCGGGCAGCAGCGCAGCGCCCGTCGTAGCCAATGGATCAGACAGAGGCGTTGATTCAGCGTGCTCCCGGTCAGTTGGTAGCCCTCTTCGGGGGTTCCCGCGATCTCCAGGTGATGGAATCGCCGGATTTCACTGCTCACCTCGGCGATATCTTGCCGGGTGGTGGGGAGGTCGACGCCGTTGATGTGGCTGATAGTCTCCAGTTTTACCGTAGGCGGCGGAGTAAACAGCAGCAACAGCAGGCGGCAGCGCCGCTGTTGACTGGAGAGCTCAGGCACGGGGGAAGTGTCCAGGCTCATGGGTGTATCCAGCAGGTAACATTGAAATTATGTTTAAGCATAGCAAACGGTATTGAGCCGGCGCGGTTCTGGCACCGGGTTTTGCTTCGGCTTATAACTTTCGTCACAATTCTGGCGTGGTGTGATGCCGGTTTATCAATACATTGTGTTATGTTATAACAAAAGTACAGGTTGATATGATGAAGCTAAGAGGTTTGCTGGTCGGATTGGCGGCGTGGTATAGCGTGGATGCAGCGGCGCATCCGCACAGTTTCATCGATATGAACACCACCTTTGTGGTGCAGGAACAGCAACTGGTTGGTTTGAGAATGGTGTGGGTGATGGACGAAATGACGTCGGCGGACCTGTTGTACGATGCGCAGAATGCCAAAAGCGACTCGGAAACCTGGAAAAAACTGGCGGCGCAGGTGATGGCCAACGTGTTGGGGCAGCACTACTTTACCGATATCTACCGCGATGGCAAACCGGTGAAATATACCAATTTGCCGCCGGAATACCGGCTTTCCCGTCAGGGGCACAAGGCGGTGCTGGAGTTTGTCCTGCCGCTGGCGCATCCGCAGCCGCTGGCGGGGAAACCTTTTAGTATCTCCACCTATGATCCCACCTACTTTGTCGATATGAGCTATCAGGCTTCATCGGCGATCCATCTGCCGGCCGAGATGGCGCAGCAGTGTCGCTTCGAGCTGTTCACGCCCACACCGGACGCCTCGCTGCAGGCGTATGCGCTGTCGCTGGATAAAAACGATTCGCCGGGAGAGGACCTGCAGCTTGGCCAACAATTCGCCCAACGGATTACTTTACAATGTCACTAAACCTCGGCAGCTCGCCGCTTCGTCGCCGTAATTGGGCCGCCAGCCTGTGGCCATTACTGTTGCTGCTGCTGGCGCTGGCGGCCGGTGCGCAGCTGGTGTGGCACTATTGGCCGCAAATTATGCTGCAGAGCGTGGCGTGGCAGAAAACGCTGAACCAGCAGCTGGCGGCGCTGTTGCAGCAGGTGAAAGCCGATCCGCAGCGCGCCGGAATCACGCTGATGCTGTTCAGCCTGAGCTACGGTGTATTGCACGCGCTGGGGCCGGGCCACGGTAAAGTGGTGATTTCGACCTATCTGGCGACGCATCCGACGCGGCTGAAAAGCAGCCTGAAACTGACCTTTGCCGCTTCTTTGCTGCAGGGGTTGGTGGCGGTGGCGTTGGTGGCGCTGCTGCTGGGTGTGCTGCAGCTGTCATCGCGTCAACTGCACCAAAGCAGCTTCTGGCTGGAGCAGGGCAGTTACCTGCTGGTTGTGCTGCTGGGCGCACTGCTGAGCTGGCGGGCGCTGCGCCGTCTGACCGCCGCGCTGAAGGCGCTGAAGCCGGCACCGGCGTTGCGTATCCAGCGTCTGCAGCCGCTGGCTGACGATCACGTGCACAGCGCGCATTGCGGCTGCGGACACCGTCATTTACCCAGCGACAGCGAACTACAGGCCGGCAGCGACTGGCGCACGCGGGCGGCGATTGTTCTGGCGATGGGCATCCGACCCTGTTCCGGCGCGATTCTGGTGCTGCTGTTTTCCAAGGTGCTGGGCGTGTTTGCCTGGGGCGTGGCGTCGGCGCTGGCGATGGCGCTGGGCACATCGCTGACCATTTCGCTGCTGGCGCTGTTTGTACATTACGGTCGCCGGCTGGCGGAACGCATCAGCGTGTCGCGCGCGTCGGCAAACTGGCAGGCGGTGGCGTGGGGATCGCTGGCGTTGCTGGGCGGGTTGTTGTTGCTGTTTGCCGGGGTATTGCTTTACGCCAGCGCGCAGCCGGAGTTCAGCGGCGGGGTGCGGCCTTTCTCGCGTTAAGGCGGAATAGATACGACAAAGGCGAGGCCTAAGCCTCGCCTTTGTTTGCTGGCGGGTCTGATTAACGCTTCAGCGCTTCGCTCAGTTCTTCACGCATGGTGCCCAGCAGCGCTTTGACGACGCGTGGGTTGCCGGCGACCACATTGCCGGAGCTGAAGGAGTTATGACCGCCGACGAAGTCGGTGACCACGCCGCCGGCTTCACGCACCAGCAGCTCGCCTGCGGCGAAATCCCACGGCTTGAGGCCGATCTCGAAGAAACCGTCAACGCGGCCGGCGGCAACATAGGCCAGATCCAGCGCGGCGGAACCGGTACGGCGGAAGTCGGCGCACTGGGTGAACAGTTTACCGATCAGATTGATGTAAGCCGGCGCGTGCTGTTTCGCCTTGAACGGGAAACCGGTGGCCAGAATGGTGCCGTCGAGGTCTTTGGCGCTGGTGCCGCGCAGACGGTAACCGTTGAGCTGTGCGCCCTGGCCGCGGGTTGCGGTGAACAGTTCGTTGCGCATTGGATCGTAAACCACCGCCACTTCGGTGCGGCCTTTGATGCGCACGGCGATAGAAACGGAGAAGTGTGGGAAGCGTTTGATAAAGTTGGCGGTGCCATCCAGTGGATCGATCACCCATTGTACATCGCGATCTTCGCCAATCAGCTCGCCGCGTTCTTCACTGATGATAGTGTGTTGCGGGTAAGACTTGCGGATGACGTCGATGATCAGATGCTCTGCATCGCGATCGACGTTAGTGACGAAATCGTTACTCCCTTTTTGGCTCGCTTCAACAGCGTCCGGAGTTTCGTAGTTTTTGGCAATCAGGTTACCGGCCTTACGCGCAGCGCGCACGGCGATAGTCAGCATCGGATGCATGGGTATCTTCCACTAGGATGTTAAAGAACAGGAAACGGCGCGGAGTATAGCAGGTGTTCTGTGAAATGCCTAACCTCTTCACGGGTTAAATTGCAGATGGGCGTAACGCGCATGCCATTAATCCCTCTCCTGTGATAGGATGTTGCGATTTCCGACACGCTCAGAGTTTGTATGCTGCACAATATCCGCATTGTTCTGGTTGAAACCTCTCATACCGGCAATATGGGCTCAACGGCCCGGGCCATGAAAACCATGGGTTTAACCAACCTTTATCTGGTCAATCCGCTGGTAAAACCTGATTCTCAGGCCATCGCGCTGGCCGCCGGCGCCAGCGATGTTATCGGCAACGCCACCATTGTTGACACTTTTGACGAAGCGATCGCCGGCTGCGGCCTGGTGGTGGGCACCAGCGCGCGCTCCCGCACCTTGCCCTGGCCGATGCTTGAACCGCGCGAATGCGGCGTGCAGGCGGTGAAAGAGGGCGAGCAGGCGCCGGTAGCGCTGGTGTTTGGCCGTGAACGTGTCGGCCTGACCAACGATGAACTGCAAAAGTGCCATTACCACGTGGCGATCCCGGCCAACCCGGATTACAGCTCGCTGAACCTGGCGATGGCGGTACAGATCCTGGCCTATGAGGTGCGCGTTGCCTACCTCGACCGCCAGCAGGCGGAAGCGCCGGCGCAGCAGGAAGAAGAAGCTTACCCGCTGGTGGATGACCTTGAGCGTTTCTATCAGCATCTGGAACAGACGCTGCAGCGCAGCGGGTTTATTCGCCCGACGCATCCGGGACAGGTGATGAGCCGCCTGCGTCGTCTGTTTACCCGCGCGCGCCCGGAAGCGCAGGAGCTGAATATTCTGCGCGGCATGCTGACGTCGATAGATAAGCTAGGCAAATAATTGAAAAATAAGTATTCGTTATGCTTTATTACAAAACGTGCTAATACCTGAGTGAATTACTCGGTTAAATAGTTGACTGAATTACTCGGGAATGTCAGACTTTCCGCCATGTTTGACCAACAGGTAACCATTGACTATGAGACTGACATCCAAAGGCCGTTATGCCGTAACCGCTATGCTTGACGTGGCATTGCACTCCCAGGAAGGGCCCGTACCATTGGCTGATATTTCAGAGCGGCAAGGAATTTCGCTCTCTTATCTGGAGCAATTATTTTCCCGTCTGCGTAAGAACGGTTTGGTAGCCAGCGTGCGCGGCCCGGGTGGCGGTTATCTGCTGGGCAAAGACGCCGGCGAGATTGCCGTCGGCGCGGTGATTACCGCCGTTGATGAATCGGTCGACGCGACCCGCTGTCAGGGGAAAGAAGGCTGCCAGGGCGGCGATCGCTGCCTGACGCACACCCTGTGGCGTGACCTGAGCGAGCGTATCAGCGGTTTCCTGAACAGCATTACGCTGGCTGAATTGGTCAATAATCAGGAAGTACTGGATGTTGCCGACCGTCAGAATAATGACACGCGTCGTTCCGCCAACGGCCGCCAGGAAGAGACGATCAACGTTAATCTGCGCGCATAAGCAGCTGACGAATACTTGAGCATTTTGTTTTTGGAAGTGATGTACGGAGCACAAGAGCAATGAAATTACCGATTTATCTGGATTATTCAGCAACGACGCCGGTTGATCCGCGCGTTGCTGAAAAAATGATGCAGTTTTTGACCCTGGACGGCACCTTCGGTAACCCGGCTTCCCGTTCCCACCGTTTCGGTTGGCAGGCTGAGGAAGCGGTGGATATCGCCCGCAATCAGATTGCTGAACTGGTGGGCGCCGATCCGCGTGAAATCGTGTTTACTTCCGGGGCGACCGAATCCGACAACCTGGCGATTAAAGGCGCTGCCAATTTCTATCAGAAAAAAGGCAAGCACATCATCACCAGCAAAACCGAACACAAAGCCGTGCTGGACACCTGCCGTCAGCTGGAGCGCGAAGGGTTTGAAGTCACCTACCTGGCGCCGCAGAGCAACGGCATCATCGACCTCAAAGAGCTTGAGGCGGCGATGCGCGATGACACCATTCTGGTGTCCATCATGCACGTGAACAACGAAATCGGCGTGGTGCAGGATATCGCCACCATCGGCGAAATGTGCCGCGCGCGCGGCATCATTTACCACGTGGACGCGACCCAGAGCGTGGGCAAACTGCCTATCGATCTGAGCCAGCTGAAAGTGGACCTGATGTCCTTCTCCGGTCACAAAATCTACGGGCCGAAAGGCATCGGCGCGCTGTACGTACGCCGTAAGCCGCGCATCCGTATCGAAGCGCAGATCCACGGCGGCGGCCACGAGCGCGGCATGCGTTCCGGCACCCTGCCTGTGCACCAGATCGTCGGCATGGGCGAAGCGTACCGCATCGCCAAAGAAGAGATGGACAGCGAGATGGCGCGCCTGCGCACGCTGCGCGACCGTCTGTGGAACGGCGTGAAGGATATGGAAGAAGTATACCTGAACGGCGACCTGGAGCAGGGCGCGCCGAACATCCTGAACGTCAGCTTCAACTATGTTGAAGGCGAATCGCTGATTATGGCGCTGAAAGACCTGGCCGTATCTTCTGGCTCAGCCTGTACCTCCGCCAGCCTGGAGCCATCCTACGTGCTGCGTGCGCTGGGAATGAGCGATGAATTGGCGCACAGTTCGATCCGTTTCTCGCTGGGGCGTTTCACCACCGAAGAAGAGATCGACTACACCATCGAGCTGGTTCGCAAGTCTATCGGCCGTCTGCGCGACCTTTCTCCGCTGTGGGAAATGTTCAAGCAGGGCGTGGATATCAACAGCATCGAATGGGCACATCATTAATTCTCAGGATTCAGGAGCAAGGTCATGGCTTACAGCGAAAAAGTAATCGATCACTACGAAAACCCGCGTAACGTGGGTTCCTTCGACAATGAAGACCCAAGCATCGGCAGCGGCATGGTCGGCGCACCGGCCTGCGGCGACGTGATGAAGCTGCAGATCAAGGTGAACGACGCCGGTATCATCGAAGATGCGCGTTTCAAAACCTACGGCTGCGGCTCCGCCATCGCTTCCAGTTCGCTGGTGACCGAATGGATGAAGGGCAAGTCGCTGGATCAGGCGGAAGCGATTAAAAACACCCAAATTGCTGAAGAGCTGGAACTGCCGCCGGTAAAAATCCACTGCTCTATCCTGGCGGAAGACGCGATCAAAGCGGCGATTGCTGATTATAAAAGCAAGCACGACGCCAAGTAAGTTCAGTGTAGGGCGTAGCATGTTGCATGCTGCGCCCGCGTTTATTGGGACGATGTCTGTTGTCCCGGGGCCGGTTCGCTCCCCGACGCCGGTTTGCAAGATGCAGGGGATATTGAGTGTGAGGTTGTTATGTCGATTACTATGAGCGACAGCGCTGCGCAACGCGTTCAGGCGTTCCTGAATAACCGCGGTAAAGGTCTCGGCCTGCGTCTTGGGGTTCGCACCTCCGGCTGTTCCGGGATGGCGTACGTGTTGGAATTTGTTGACGAAGTCAATGACGACGACATGATCTTCGAAGACAAAGGCGTTAAGGTGATCATTGACGGCAAAAGCCTGGTCTACCTTGACGGCACCGAACTTGATTTCGTTAAGGAAGGCCTGAACGAAGGCTTCAAGTTCAACAACCCGAATGTCTCAAGCGAGTGCGGCTGCGGCGAAAGTTTCAACGTCTGATAGCCCGTCGTGTTCCTCCGCAGAGGCTTTGCGGAGGGATGAGATGCCCCCGCACGGCGCGGGGGGACCCGAAACCCTCACGATAACGCCCAGAGCACGCTATGGATTACTTTACTTTATTCGGGCTGCCAGTTCGCTATCCCGTGGACGGCAGCCTGCTTGCATCCCGCTTTCAGGATCTGCAACGTCAATTCCATCCCGACCGTTTTGCCAGCCAGCCGGAACGCGAACGCCTGATGGCGCTGCAGCAGGCGGCGACCATTAACGAAGCCTACCAGACCCTGAAGCACCCGTTAAAACGCGCCGAGTATATGCTATCGTTGCACGGTTTTGATCTGGGTAATGAACAACATACCCTGCGCGATACGGCGTTCCTGATGGAACAGCTGGAGCTGCGTGAAGAGCTTGACGGCATTGAACGCAAAGCGGATGACGCCGCGCTGGCCGCCTTTGGCGAACGCCTCGCCGCCGCCGTCAGACAGCGCAGCGCCCAGATGGTGCAGCAGTTGGACAGCGAACAGTGGACCGACGCCGCCGATACCGTGCGCAAACTGCGCTTTTTGGACAAACTCCAGCAACAGGTTGAACAACTCGAAGAAAAACTGCTGGGTTTTGAGTGATTTTTTTAATTCTGGAAGCTCAACATGGCCTTATTACAAATCAGTGAGCCCGGGTTAAGCGCCGCGCCACATCAGCGCCGTCTGGCGGCCGGCATCGATCTGGGCACCACCAACTCGCTGGTCGCCACGGTGCGCAGCGGGCAGGCTGAAACGCTGCCCGATGCCGAAGGGCGTCACCTGCTGCCGTCGGTGGTGCACTATGGCGAGCAGGCCGTGCAGGTCGGCGCCGCCGCGCGCGCGCAGGCTGCGCAGGATCCGGCCAACACCATCAGCTCGGTCAAACGCATGATGGGCCGCTCCCTGGCTGACGTACAGCAACGCTATCCGAACCTGCCTTACCAATTCCAGGCCAGCGACAACGGCCTGCCGATGATTGCCACCTCCGCCGGGCTGCTTAACCCGGTCAGCGTGTCCGCCGATATCCTCAAGACTCTGTCTGCCCGGGCGCAGCAGGCGCTGGAGGGTGAACTGGACGGCGTGGTGATCACCGTTCCCGCTTATTTTGATGACGCGCAGCGTCAGGGCACCAAAGACGCCGCGCGTCTGGCGGGCCTGCACGTGCTGCGTCTGCTGAACGAACCGACCGCCGCGGCCATCGCCTACGGGCTGGATTCCGGGCAGGAAGGCACCATTGCCGTGTACGACCTGGGCGGCGGTACCTTTGATATCTCTATTTTGCGCCTCAGCCGCGGCGTCTTCGAAGTGCTGGCCACCGGCGGTGACTCTGCACTGGGCGGCGATGACTTCGACCACCTGCTGGCCGACTGGCTGCGCGAGCAGGCCGGCGTGGCCGACCGTAGCGATCACGGCCTGCAGCGTCAGCTGCTGGACGCCGCCATCCAGGCCAAAATCGCGCTGAGCGACGCCGAGTCCGTGACGGTGGAGGTTGCCGGCTGGCAGGGTGAAGTCACGCGTGAACAGTTCAACAGCCTGATTGCCACGCTGGTCAAACGCACGCTGATGGCCTGCCGCCGCGCGCTGAAAGACGCCGGCGTCAGCGCGGAAGAGGTGCTGGAAGTGGTGATGGTGGGCGGTTCGACCCGCGTGCCGCTGGTGCGTGAGCAGGTCGGCGCCTTCTTTGGCCGCACGCCGCTGACGTCGATCGACCCGGATAAAGTAGTCGCCATCGGCGCCGCCGTGCAGGCTGACATCCTGGTGGGCAACAAGCCCGACAGCGAAATGCTGCTGCTGGACGTGATCCCGCTGTCGCTGGGGTTGGAAACCATGGGCGGTCTGGTGGAGAAGGTGATTCCGCGCAACACCACCATTCCGGTGGCGCGCGCGCAGGAGTTCACCACCTTTAAAGACGGCCAGAGCGCGATGATGATTCACGTGCTGCAGGGTGAGCGCGAACTGGTGCAGGACTGCCGTTCGCTGGCCCGCTTTACGCTGCGCGGCCTGCCGCCGCTGCCGGCGGGCGGGGCGCATATCCGCGTCACCTTCCAGGTGGATGCGGACGGCCTGCTGAGCGTGACCGCAATGGAGAAATCCACCGGCGTTGAGGCGTCGATTCAGGTGAAGCCGTCCTACGGTCTGTCGGATGACGAGATCGCCGGGATGATCAAAGATTCGATGGCCCATGCGCAGAGCGATGTCGGTGCGCGCATGCTGGCAGAGCAGCGGGTGGAAGCCGCGCGCGTGCTGGAAAGCCTGCAGGGCGCGCTGGCGAGCGATGCGGCGTTGCTGAGCGAAGAAGAGCGCCAGGCGATCGACGCTGCCATGGCCGCCTTGCAACAGGCGGTACAGGGCGATCGGCCGGCGGCCATTGAAGCCGCAATAAAAACATTAGATGCGACTACGCAAGATTTTGCCGCGCGCCGTATGGATGCTTCCATCCGACGGGCGCTGGCTGGCCATTCTGTGGATGAGGTTTAACCATGCCTAAAGTTGTTTTCCTGCCCCATCAGGACTTATGCCCGGAAGGGGCGGTATTGGACGCGGAACAAGGGGAAACCATCCTCGATGTTGCGCTGCGTAACGGTATCGATATCGAGCACGCCTGTGAAAAATCCTGCGCCTGCACCACCTGCCACTGCATCGTGCGTGAAGGTTTTGACTCTCTGGATGAAAGCAGCGAGCTGGAAGACGATATGCTGGACAAAGCCTGGGGGCTGGAGCCGGAAAGCCGTCTGAGCTGCCAGGCGCGCGTCGCGGACGACGATCTGGTGGTTGAGATGCCGCGCTATACCGTTAACCACGCGCGCGAGCACTAATTGTTAGCCGCCATCCTGAACGGGAGATCATAATGGGACTCAAGTGGACCGACAGCCGCGAGATCGGCGAAGCCCTGTACGATGCCTATCCGGACACCGATCCGAAAACCGTGCGTTTTACCGATATGCATCAGTGGATCTGCGAGCTGGAAGAGTTTGATGACGATCCGCAGGCTTCCAACGAGAAAATACTGGAAGCGATTTTGCTGGTCTGGTTAGATGAAGCAGACTAGCGACTAATAGCGTAACGGGCTGCCATGGGCGGCCCGTTTATTTTGTATCCGACCGATAAAAACGTATATACCCTAAATCATTCGAGTGGCGGGAAGGCGGCAAGAGAAGGCATTCCGAATCACTTACACCGGTAAGTGATACGGGTGACTGAGCGCAGCCAACACACCTGTCACGTGAAGTATGACGGGTATAAAGCATATACGGAGTAGGCTATGACGACTGAAACCATGCAGATTACCCTGTCCCACCAGCCCGCAGATGCGCGCTGGGGTGAAAAAGCCCTGCTGAGCACCAACAATGACGGCATCACCATCCATCTGACCGGCGGCGGCAAGCTGGGCGCAATTCAACGCGCGGCGCGTAAAATCGACGGTCAGGGTATCCGTCAGGTCACGCTGGCCGGCGAAGGCTGGGGCCTGGAGCAAAGCTGGGCGTTCTGGCAGGGGTTCCGCGGGCCGAAGGGCACGCGCAGCGTTGAATGGCCGCAACTGTCCGCCGAGGAGCGCCAGGAACTGGATCGCCGCCTGAAGATCGTTGACTGGGTGCGTGACACCATCAACATGCCGGCGGAAGAGCTGGGGCCAGAGCAGCTGGCAACCCGCGCCGTCGACCTGATGTGTGACGTCGGCTGCGATGCGGTCAGCTACCGCATCATCAAAGGCGAAGATCTGCGCGAGCAGAATTATGCCGGCATTCATACCGTTGGCCGTGGTTCCTCGCGTCCGCCGGTGCTGCTGACGCTGGACTACAACCCGAGCGGCAACCCGGAGGCGCCGGTGTTCGCCTGTCTGGTCGGCAAAGGCATCACTTTTGATACCGGCGGCTACAGTCTGAAGCAAAGCGCCTTTATGGATTCGATGAAGGCCGATATGGGCGGCGCGGCCACGGCGACCGGCGCGCTGGCGCTGGCGGCGGCGCGCGGTCTCGACAAGCGGGTGAAGCTCTACCTGTGCTGCGCGGACAACATGGTCAGCGGCAATGCCTTTAAACTGGGTGATATTATCCGCTATCGCAACGGTAAAACCGTCGAAGTGATGAATACCGACGCCGAAGGGCGCCTGGTGCTGGCCGACGGCCTGATCGACGCCTCCGCCCAGCAGCCGGAACTGATTATCGACTGCGCCACCCTGACCGGCGCGGCGAAAACTGCGCTGGGCAATGACTACCATGCGCTGTTCAGCTTTGACGATGCACTGGCGCAGGAGCTGCTCAGCAGCGCACAGGAAGAGCACGAGCCGTTCTGGCGTCTGCCGCTGGCCGAGTTCCACCGCAGCCAACTGCCGTCCAACTTCGCCGAGCTGAATAATATCGCCGGCCCGGCCTACAGCGCTGGCGCCAGCACCGCGGCGGCCTTCCTGTCGCACTTTGTTACCCAGTATCAGCAGGGCTGGCTGCATATCGACTGCTCCGCCACCTACCGTAAAGGCGCGGTGGATCAGTGGTCCGCCGGCGCTACCGGGCTGGGTGTGCGCGCCGTTGCCAACCTGCTGCTGAACAAAGCAAAATAAAGCTGAAGAGATCGTTAACAGACCGTAAGGGGCCAGCGTGCTGGCCCCTTAATGATTGGAGTTGGTCATGAGTTCCCACCACCACGATAATGTCGCCGCTGACGACAACGAACTGGAGCGCCTGCTGAAGCTGGCGGTCAGCGAAGCGGCGCACCGGCCGGCGTTTTTCCGCGAGCTGCTGGAGTCGACCGTCTATATCCTAGGCGACGGCGAGCAGGTGCAGCAGCAGGGCGAAATCGTCCTGAATGCGGATACGCCGGTGAACATTCAGCATTGGGAAAAGCAGGACGGCAGCAGCGTCGTGCCGTTCTTTTCCTCCCTGCGTCTGCTGCAGCAGGCGGTAGAGGACGAACAGCCGTTTATCGCCATGCCGGCGCGGGTACTGTTTGAAATTACCCAGGGCGCTGAACTGTTCCTGAACCCGAAGGCGGAATACGGCAAAGAGTTTTATCCGGAAGAAGTGGCGATGCTGCTGGCGAACGGCGGGGTGAGCAAGCCGGTTGAACACTATATCGATAAAGAATCGCAAATCCTGCTTGGCCAGCCGGAGGTGTATCCGGCGGCGATGGTGGATGCGCTGACCACGCTGTTCAGCCAGCGCAAGCCGGTACGCCGGGCATTCCTGGCCCTGATGCATGACCGTGCGCTGGATGAGAAACCCAATCTGCTGGTCGGCGTGGAAGTGGACGGCGATGCGGCGGAGATCGATGCGCTGATTCAGGAAGCGGGCAGCGTCGCCAGCGAAGCGCTACCGGACGATGAGCCGGTGGACTTCTGCCTGGTGTCGGAAAAAGAGCGCGGCGTCAGCCACTACCTGATCGCCCATACCCAGCCGTTCTATCAGCGTCGCTGGGGCAGCTGGCTGCGCAACATCATTCCTTCCACGGATACCACCCAATAGCGGCGCATTGTTGTACGCCGGCGGGGCGTTGGCGGCAAAATCGTCGCCGGCGCTAATATTTTTTTAAAGAAATGTTGGTTTTCCCGTAGGCAAGCGTTAACAGCGCACATATAATTTGCGCCACTTGAACAAGGCCGGCGGATTTTTTCTGAGTCCGGCCCGTATTAGGAAGTTAGACTGAGGCCATTATGACCGTAGAACGTACCTTTTCCATCGTTAAACCAAACTCCGTAGCCAACAACGACATCGGCGCTATCTATGCGCGTTTCGAGCGTGCGGGTTTCAAAATCATCGCCGCTAAAATGCTGAAGCTGAGCCGTGAGCAAGCTGAAGGCTTCTACGCTGAGCACAAAGGCCGTCCATTCTTCGATGGTCTGGTTGAGTTCATGACCTCTGGCCCGATCATGGTGCAGGTTCTGGAAGCAGAAAACGCGATCCAGCGTAACCGCGACATCATGGGTGCAACCAACCCGGACAACGCGCTGGCCGGCACTCTGCGTGCTGACTTCGCGGACAGCTTCACCGCTAACGCGGTGCACGGTTCCGACTCCCCGGAATCCGCTGCGCGTGAAATCGCTTACTTCTTCAACGACAGCGAAATCTGCCCGCGTTGATAGCGTTGGTTTCTACCGACAAGGGGTAATATTCACCGGCTGAAACAATAAAAATGCCCTGAATGCTTTCCCGTCGTGGAAACTCGCTACTAAAATTTGTACAATGCCGCGCCCTGGATGAGTCAGCTTGTCCAGGGCGTGTTTTATCCCGGCACTGTCCGCCGCCTGAAAGCGACGGCAGGGATAACAACACACTTCGCCCATTCTTGTTCCCGAAAGGGAGCCAGCCATAACGTGTAATAACGAGGCTAAAGATCATTATGTTAGAACCCATCGCGTCCGAGCACACCGTGTCTGAAAATAATTCTATGCAAGATCAATCCGTTAAAACGGAGCAACCGGCTGCCGCCAAAATTAACCTGCTGGATCTGAACCGCCAGCAAATGCGTGAGTTTTTCGCCTCGCTGGGCGAAAAGCCGTTCCGCGCCGACCAGGTCATGAAGTGGATCTATCACTACTGCTGCGATGACTTCGAGCAGATGACCGATATCAACAAGGTGCTGCGTGGCAAACTGCAGCAGATTGCCGAAATTCGCGCGCCGGAAGTGGCCGAAGAGCAACGTTCGAGCGATGGCACCATCAAGTGGGCGATCAAAGTCGGCGACCAGCAGGTTGAAACCGTCTATATCCCGGAGGCCGACCGTGCGACGCTGTGCGTCTCTTCACAGGTAGGCTGCGCCCTGGAGTGTAAATTCTGCTCCACCGCGCAGCAGGGCTTTAACCGCAACCTGCGCGTGTCGGAAATCATCGGCCAGGTGTGGCGTGCGGCGAAAATCATCGGCGCGCAGAAGGTGACCGGCCAGCGTCCGATCACCAACGTGGTGATGATGGGCATGGGCGAGCCGCTGCTCAACCTGACCAACGTGGTGCCGGCGATGGAAATCATGCTCGACGACTTCGGCTTCGGCCTGTCGAAGCGCCGCGTAACGCTGTCGACCTCCGGCGTGGTGCCGGCCCTGGATAAACTGGGCGACATGATCGACGTAGCGCTGGCGATCTCGCTGCATGCACCGAACGACGCGGTGCGCGATGAAATCGTGCCGATTAACCGCAAATACAATATCGAAGCCTTCCTGGCCGGGGTGCGCCGCTATCTGGCGAAATCCAACGCCAACCAGGGGCGGGTGACGGTGGAGTATGTGATGCTGGATCACGTTAACGACAGTACCGACGATGCGCATCAGTTGGCGGAAGTGCTGAAGGATACGCCGTGCAAGATTAACCTGATCCCATGGAACCCGTTCCCGGGCGCGCCGTATGGCCGCAGCTCCAACAGCCGGGTCGATCGTTTCTCCAAAGTGTTGATGGAATACGGCTTTACGACTATTGTTCGTAAAACCCGCGGCGATGATATCGACGCGGCCTGCGGGCAGCTGGCGGGCGAGGTAATCGACCGCACCAAGCGCACGCTGAAAAAGAAAATGGCCGGGGAACCTATCAAGGTGCAGACGGTCTGAAGTCTATAGGAAGATTTTAGTTATCTAACAGCCTGTTATGTAAGCAGCAATCCCTCAGGCGATCGGGTAACATCGTACAAGGAGTTCAAACGGCATGAAGCTGAAATCCTGGGGATGGCTGTTGACGGCAGGCCTGTTGGCCGGCTGTTCCGGTTCGGTGCCGGATAACCCGGCGGCGGCGCAGACGCGTCTGCAGCTGGGTTTGGCGTATCTGCAGCAGGGCAACCTGGAGGCGGCGCGTAAAAATCTGGCGAAGGCGGCGGACGCCGCGCCGCAGGATTACCGCACCCAGCTGGGGATGGCGCTGTATCAGCAGCGCATCGGCGCGTCCGATGCTGCGCGGCAGCGTTATCAGCAGGCGCTGAAACTGGCGCCGGGCAATGGTAGCGTATTGAATAATTACGGTGCGTTTCTTTGCAGTTTAGGGCAGTATGTAGAGGCGCAACAGCAGTTTAGCGCCGCAGCGTCAGCCGCCGATTACGGCCAGATCGCCGACAGTCTGGAAAACGCGGGTTACTGTTTTTTACAGGCTGATCAATACGATCGGGCGCGGCCGCTGCTGATGAAGGCGTTAAAGATCGACCCGGATAAAGGCTCACCGCTGTTGGTTGAGGCTGAAAAGCAATTTGGTGCAGGGAAACGTGCGCAGTCGCAGTTTCTATTGGATGTTTATCAGCACGTTCTGCCGGCCAGCGCCGACAGTTTATGGTTACAGATTCGTTTCGCCGCGTTAGCCGGCCGTCAGGATAGCGTTCAGCGCTATGGAAGGCAGTTAGCGCGAAGTTTTCCACAATCCAAACAGTACCAGCAGTTCTTAGCCGATGAATACTGAAGCCTCCCAAGACAAAACCGTATCCATGACGACAGGCGAGCGCCTGCGTCAGGCCCGAGAGCAGCTCGGGCTGAGTCAGCAGGCCGTTGCGGAACGCCTGTGCCTCAAAATGTCTACCGTACGCGACATCGAAGCGGACAACCTGTCGGACGATCTGGCTTCGACCTTTGTGCGCGGTTATATCCGCTCTTACGCCAAGCTGGTGCATGTGCCGGAGGATGAACTGCTGCCGGCGATGGTCAAGCAGACGCCGGTGAAGATGGCCAAAGTGGCGCCGATGCAAAGCTTTTCATTGGGCAAACGGCGCAAGAAGCGCGACGGCTGGCTGATGAGCTTTACCTGGCTGATCCTGTTTGTGGTGATCGGCCTGACCGGCGCCTGGTGGTGGCAAAATCACAAGGCGCAGCAGGATGAGATTGCCAACATGGCCAACCAGTCATCGGCGCAGCTGTCGCAGCAGAGCGAAGGCCAGTCGGTACCGCTGACGGACAATAATGCCGATACGCAGACGCCGGCAGCGGATGCCGCTCCAACGCCTGCGCCGGCCGACAGTGCGCCGGCAGCGCCTGCGCCGTCCACACCATCGGTCGCCAGCGGCAGCGACGCCGCGCAGCAGCCGGCGGTGGTGGCGCCAAGCCAGGCCAGCATTCCTGATGCCGCGCCTGCCGATAACGCCGCGTCATTGCCGACCGGTGATGCCGCCATGGCCGCGCCGGCGGTCGACCCGAATGCGCTGGTGATGGATTTTTCCGCCGATTGCTGGTTGCAGGTCACCGACGCCAGCGGTAAAACGCTGTTCAGCGGCATGCAGAAAAGCGGCGGTAAGCTGAACCTGACCGGCTCCGCGCCTTACAAGCTGACCATCGGTGCGCCGGCGGCAGTGCAGATTCAATATCAAGGTAAACCGGTAGATTTAAGCCGGTTTGTTAAGTCAAACCGTGTTGCCCGTCTGACCGTTGCCGCGCAGTGATTGCGCGGCTGGCGTCTTGAGTGATGAGCAGCAATGGAGAAGAGTAAGTGATGCATAACCAAGCACCCATTAACCGTCGCAAATCAACACGCATTTACGTCGGCAAGGTGCCCATTGGCGATGGCGCGCCGATTGCGGTGCAGTCCATGACCAATACCCGTACTACCGATGTTGAAGCCACGGTTAACCAGATCAAATCGCTGGAGCGCGTCGGCGTTGATATCGTCCGCGTTTCCGTACCGACTATGGACGCCGCCGAGGCGTTCAAGCAGATCAAGCAGCGGGTCAACGTACCGCTGGTGGCGGATATCCACTTCGATTACCGCATCGCCCTGCAGGTGGCCGAATACGGCGTCGATTGCCTGCGTATCAACCCCGGCAATATCGGCAACGAATCGCGCATTCGCTCAGTGGTTGACTGCGCGCGCGATAAAAACATCCCGATTCGTATCGGCGTCAACGGCGGTTCGCTGGAAAAAGACCTGCAGGAAAAGTACGGCGAACCAACGCCGGAAGCGCTGTTAGAATCCGCGATGCGCCACGTCGATATTCTCGACCGTCTCAACTTCGACCAGTTCAAGGTCAGCGTGAAAGCCTCCGACGTATTCCTGGCGGTGCAGTCCTATCGCCTGCTGGCCGCGCGCATCGATCAGCCTTTGCACCTGGGGATTACCGAAGCCGGCGGCGCACGCAGCGGGTCGGTGAAGTCGGCCATTGGTCTGGGCCTGCTGCTGTCGGAAGGCATCGGTGATACGCTGCGCATCTCGCTGGCGGCGGATCCGGTGGAAGAGGTGAAGGTCGGCTTCGATATTCTGAAGTCATTGCGTATCCGTTCGCGCGGTATCAACTTTATCGCCTGCCCGACCTGCTCGCGTCAGGAGTTCGACGTGATCGGCACGGTCAATGCGCTGGAGCAGCGCCTGGAAGACATCATCACGCCGATGGATGTATCGATTATCGGCTGCGTGGTCAATGGCCCGGGCGAGGCGCTGGTCTCGACGATGGGCGTGACCGGCGGCCATAAGAAAAGCGGCTTCTATGAAGACGGCGTGCGTCAGAAAGAGCGCTTTGATAACGAACAGATGATTGACCAGCTGGAAGCCAAGATCCGCGCCAAAGCGGCGATGATGGATGAAAGCAACCGCATTACGGTCAACATGCTGGAAAAGTAAGCACTATTGCCGGGCAGGCCTGATGTCTGCCCCCCAGATGAACCCGGGGGCGCTTGCGCATTGAATCACGCAGGCGAAAGTCCCTATAATCGGGTTCATTTTTATATAAAACGAACAGAGAACTCACGTGGCAAAAAACATTCAAGCCATTCGCGGCATGAACGATTACCTGCCGGCAGAAACGGCATTATGGCAGCGTATTGAGGGCACCCTGAAGCAGGTGCTGGGCAGCTATGGTTACAGCGAAATCCGGTTGCCGATTGTAGAGCAGACCCCGTTGTTTAAACGCGCCATCGGTGAAGTGACCGACGTCGTGGAAAAAGAGATGTATACCTTCGACGACCGCAACGGCGAGAGCCTGACGCTGCGTCCTGAAGGTACGGCGGGTTGCGTACGCGCCGGTATCCAACATGGTCTGCTGTACAATCAGGAACAGCGTCTGTGGTATATCGGCCCGATGTTCCGTTATGAACGTCCGCAGAAAGGCCGCTATCGCCAGTTCCATCAGCTGGGCGCCGAAGTATTCGGCCTGCAGGGGCCGGATATCGATGCTGAACTGATCCTGCTGACCGCGCGCTGGTGGAAAGCGCTGGGCATCGCCGAGCACGTCAAGCTGGAGCTGAACTCCATCGGTTCGCTGGAGGCGCGCGCCAACTACCGCGATGCGCTGGTGGCGTTCCTGGAGCAGCACGTCGAGGTGTTGGATGAAGACTGCAAGCGTCGCATGTACAGCAACCCGCTGCGGGTGCTGGACTCGAAGAACCCGGACGTACAGGCGCTGCTGAATGATGCGCCGCGCCTGTCCGAGTATCTGGACGACGAGTCCAGAGCGCATTTCGACGGCCTGTGTGAACTTTTAACCGCCTCCGGCATCCCATATACCGTTAATGAGCGTCTGGTGCGCGGCCTGGATTATTACAACCGCACGGTGTTTGAGTGGGTCACCACCAGCCTGGGCGCGCAGGGTACCGTGTGCGCCGGCGGTCGTTACGACGGTCTGGTCGAGCAACTGGGCGGCCGCGCCACGCCGGCGGTAGGCTTCGCCATGGGGCTGGAGCGTCTGGTGCTGCTGGTGCAGGCGGTGAACCCGGAGTTCCAGCCCGATCCGGCGGTGGATATTTATGTCATCTCCTCCGGTGCAGGGGCGCAGAGCGCGGCGATGCGTCTGGCGGAGCAGGTGCGCGACGCTGCGCCGCAGCTGAAATTAATGACCAACTACGGCGGCGGCAACTTCAAGAAGCAAATCACCCGCGCGGATAAATGGGGCGCTCGCGTGGCGCTGATCCTGGGTGAAGATGAAGTGGCGCAGCAGCAGGTGGTGGTAAAAGACCTGCGTAGTGGTGAACAAGAAACGCTGGCGCAAAGCGAACTCGCGGCGAAGCTGGCTTTGATGTTAGGTTAAGGAGAAGGACACCGTGGAAGTCTATACCACCGAAAACGAACAGGTTGACGCTCTCCGTCGCTTCTTTGCCGAAAACGGCAAGGCGCTGGCGGTCGGCGTGGTGCTTGGCATTGGTGCCCTGGTTGGCTGGCGTATCTGGCAGAGTCATCAGGACTCCAATATGCTGGCTGCCTCCCAGTCTTATCAGCAGACCAGCGAAGCGCTGGCTGCCGGCAAATCGGGCGACGTCGCCGCTGCGGAGCAGTTCATTCAGGCGAATGGCAACAGCTATGGCGTGATGACGGCGATGGAGCTGGCGAAGCATTTCGTTGAACAAAAAGATTTTGCAAAAGCGGAACAGCAACTGGTGTTGGCGCAGGGGAAAGCGAAAGAAGATAACCTGCTGTCAATCGTTAACCTGCGTTTGGCGCGCGTCCAACTGCAGGAAAAAAAGCTGGATGAAGCACTGAAAACGCTGGATGGCGTCAAAGGCGAAGGCTGGGCGGCGATGCAGGCGGACATCCGCGGCGACGTACTGCTGGCGAAAGGCGACGCCAAGGGCGCGCGTGAAGCCTACAGCAAAGGTCTTGAATCCAATCCTTCTCAGGCTCAGCAGGCGCTGCTGCGCATGAAATTGAATAACTTGTCCAGCTAAGGGGAATTCCCAATGCAATTGCGTAAAACACTCTTGGTCGGGCTGGTTTCCGCCGCCCTGCTGAGCGGTTGTTCGCTGTTCAACAGCGAAGAAGACGTGGTCACCATGTCTCCGCTGCCAAAAGTTGAAAATCAGTTTACTCCGAGCAAAACCTGGAGCACCTCGGTCGGCGACGGCATCGGCGAATATTATTCGCACCTGCGTCCGGCCTACCAGGACGGCACCGTGTATGCTGCCGACCGTCATGGCATTGTGAAGGCGCTGGACGCCGAAAGCGGTAAAGAAAAGTGGAAGGCCGATCTGTCTGAGAAAACCGGCTTCTTCTCGAGTAACCGTTCAGCCTTGTTATCCGGCGGCGTGACGGTTGCCGGCTCCAATGCCTATGTGGGCAGCGAGAAGGCGGTGGTTTACGCACTTAACACCTCTGACGGCACGCTGGCCTGGCAGGCCAAGGCCGCCGGTGAAGTGTTGTCCCGTCCGGTGGTGAGCGACGGCATGGTGCTGGTGCATACCAGCAACGGCCAGCTACAGGCGTTTAATGAGGCCGACGGCGCGGTGAAGTGGACCGTTAACCTGGATATGCCGGCGCTGTCTCTGCGCGGCGAATCCGCTCCGTCCACCGCCTACGGCGCAGCGATTGTCGGCGGTGATAACGGCCGCGTTAACGCCGTGCTGATGCAGCAGGGCCAGCTGATCTGGCAGCAGCGCATTTCCCAGCCGAGCGGCGCTACGGAAATCGACCGTCTGAATGACGTTGACACCACGCCGGTGATTGTTGACGGCGTAGTCTACGCATTGGGGTATAATGGCAACCTGGCGGCGCTGGATCTGCGCTCCGGCCAGATTATGTGGAAGCGCGAGCTGGGTTCGGTGAGCGACTTTATCGTTGATGCCGGCCGTATCTATATGGTTGACCAAAACGACCGCGTGATTGCCCTGAGCACCGAAGGCGGCGTGACCGTCTGGACGCAGAGCGAACTGCTGCACCGTAACCTGACGCCGCCGGCGATGTATAATGGTTACCTGGTGGTTGGCGATTCCGAAGGCTACCTGCACTGGATCAACACCACCGACGGCCGTTTCGTTGCTCAGCAGAAAGTGGACAGCTCCGGCTTCCTGTCTGCGCCGATGGTAGCGGGCGAGAAGCTGGTGGTGCAGGCCAAGGGCGGCGAGGTTTACGCATTTACCCGCTGAGCCCGGCCGCTCAAGCACCGAGACCCGCAGGCCAGGACATAACCGTCTAGAGGTGATGCGGGCACAACGGCTCCTGAAACGTTCAGGGGCCGTTTCGTATTTTTATAAGCTGCGCTGCCGGTGTCCATCCGTAGCGTGGTAACGCATTGATAATTAAGTAATAGAGGCTTCAACAATGATACCTGTCGTCGCGCTGGTCGGGCGCCCGAATGTGGGTAAATCCACCTTGTTTAACCGTTTGACACGTACGCGCGATGCGCTGGTGGCGGATTTCCCCGGGCTCACGCGTGACCGCAAGTATGGTCGTGCCGAAGTAGAGGGCAACGAATTTATCATCATCGATACCGGCGGCATCGACGGTACCGAGGATGGCGTCGAAACCCATATGGCCGGCCAGTCGCTGCTGGCGATTGAAGAAGCCGATATCGTGCTGTTTATGGTCGATGCGCGCGCCGGGCTGATGCCTGCCGATCAGGGCATTGCCCAGCATCTGCGCAGCCGTCAGAAGGCGACCTTCCTGGTGGCCAACAAAACTGACGGTATCGACCCGGATATGGCCAGCGCCGATTTCTACGCGCTGGGGCTGGGTGATGTGCATCCTATCGCCGCCTCTCACGGCCGTGGCGTGACGCAGCTGATTGAACACGTGCTGGTGCCGTTTGTGCCGGAAAAAGAGCAGGAAGTCGAGCTCACCGAAGAAGAGGCCAACGCCGCTTACTGGGCGGAGCAGAACGGCGAGCTGGAAGAAGAGGGCATCCCGGCGGATGAGGAAGATGACTTCAACCCGCAGGATCTGCCGATCAAACTGGCGATTGTCGGCCGGCCGAACGTTGGCAAATCCACGCTGACCAACCGCATCCTCGGCGAAGAGCGCGTGGTGGTGTACGACATGCCGGGCACCACCCGCGACAGCATCTACATTCCGATGGTGCGCGATGAGCGGGAATATGTGCTGATCGATACCGCCGGCGTGCGTAAGCGCGGCAAAGTAACGGAAACCGTAGAGAAATTCTCGGTGATCAAAACGCTGCAGGCGATCGAAGACGCCAACGTGGTGCTGCTGGTGATCGATGCGCGCGAAGGCATCTCCGATCAGGATCTGTCGCTGCTCGGCTTTATCCTCAACAGCGGGCGCTCGCTGGTGATTGCGGTCAACAAGTGGGACGGCATGAGCGAGGAAGACCGCGATCACGTCAAAGAGATGCTCGACCTGCGTCTGGGCTTCGTTGATTTTGCCCGCGTGCACTTTATTTCCGCACTGCACGGCAGCGGCGTCGGCAACCTGTTCGAGTCGGTGCAGGAAGCCTACGAATGCGCCACGCGCCGCGTTAACACCTCGCTGCTGACCAAGATCATGAACATGGCGGCGGACGACCACCAGCCGCCTTTGGTGCGCGGGCGTCGCGTGAAGCTGAAGTACGCCCACGCCGGTGGTTACAACCCGCCGATCGTGGTGATCCACGGCAACCAGGTGACCGACCTGTCGGATTCCTACAAGCGTTATCTGATGAACTACTTCCGCCGCTCGCTGAAGGTGATGGGGACGCCGATCCGTATCCAGTTCAAAGAGGGTGAGAACCCGTTTGCCGGCAAGCGCAATACGCTGACGCCGACCCAGATGCGTAAGCGCAAACGCTTGATGAGCCATCTGAAGAAAGGCAAATAATTCGAGTGGCAGGAAGGCGGCAAGGGAAGGCATCCCGATGAGCTTACACAGGTAAGCGATTCGGGTGACTGAGCGCAGCCAACACACCTGAAACTTGGAGTATGACGGGTATAACAGGGCGCGGCGTTGACCGCGCCCTTTTTTATTTGTCCGAAATCGTTTTATTATCTGAGTATTATTGTTGCCGCACTTGAGTCTGAAGGAACACCATGTCCTGGGAAACCTGGAATTTTGCATTCAGCGTTACCGTACCGAATTTATTGATGATGTTGCTGGGCGTGTTCCTGCGCTATCGGCGTCTGATGGACGATCGCTTTATCGACGGCACCAGCAAGCTGGTGTTCAACCTGGCGCTGCCTTGCCTGCTGTTTTTCAGCATTGCCACCAACCATCCGCATATCCTGGCTAATCTGCCGCTGGTGATGTACGGCGCGCTGGGCACCGTCGCCACCTTTCTGATGCTGGAGATCGCCGCGCTGTGGCTGGTGAAAGAGCCGCGCGAGCGCGGCGTCTTCGTGCAGGGGGGCTTTCGCGCCAATACCGCCATCGTCGGCCTGGCCTATGCGATGACCGCCTACGGCGATGAGGGCGTGGCGCTGGGGTCGTTGTATCTGACGGTCACCGTGATTTTGTTCAACGTGCTGTCGGTGATCACCCTGACGCGCAGTCTGCAGGGCGGGCCGGACAAGAAAATCAGCCGCCTGTCGCTACTGCGCGGCATCGTCACCAATCCGCTGATTATCGGCCTGGTGTGCGGGCTGGCGTATGCCCAGACCGGGCTGGGCATTCCGCAGGTGATTGTGCAGACCGGCAGCTATATCTCCGGCCTGTCGCTGCCGCTGGCGCTGCTGTGCACCGGCGCCAGCCTCGACCTGCGCGCGATGTTCCGCTCCTCCAACGTGGCGGCGCTCTCCTCGGCGGCCAAGCTGTTTGTGGTGCCGGTGCTGATGACGATGGGCGGCTGGCTGTGCGGCTTTGAGGGCGCGGCGCTGGGCATTATTTTCCTGTTTTCCGCCACGCCGACCGCCTCCGGCAGCTATGTCATGACGCGGGCGATGGGCGGCAACGCGACGCTGGCGGCCAATATTATCGCCATCACCACCGTCGGCTCTTTCTTCACCACCGCGCTGGGAATTTATTTCTTACGTTCCTGGGGCGCAATCTAACAGGAGAAAACGGATGGACGCACTGTGTCCCGACTGCGGTCAGCCGCTGGTGTGGGAGAAGGGTCACTTTCACTGTCAGGGCTGCCAGCGCGACTACCGACAGCGGGCCGACTGCCCGGAGTGCGGGCAGCCGCTGCAGGAACTGAAGGCCTGCGGCGCGGTAGATTACCTGTGCCAGCACGGCCACGGGTTAATCAGCAAAAAGCGCGTGCGCTTTCGCTATCTGCCGCTGACCTGATACGCCGCCGTACCGGCGGCGTAGCGCGCTATTTATCCACCTGGCCGGTCTGCCACAGATCGACCAGCGCCTGCGGCGCCTCGCTTTCCGGGATCAGCAGCACGATTTGGCTGCTGCCGTCCTGGCCGTAGTAATCAATCTGTACGCGAAAATAACGCTGGTCGCCGCGGCCGGGGGAGTCGGGCTGCCCCTCCTCGCGGGCGTAGGGCAGCGACTGATTGAGCAACTGTTCCAGACGTTGGCATTCATCCGGCGAAATATCGGCGACGACGATGCGCCGCAGTCCGGCCAGTTTGGGAATAAAGGCGAAGCCGCCTTCCCGGGCCAGTTCAATCACCGTTATCTGGCTGAACGATGGCAGCGGACGCATTATTCCACCCCCACTTGCCGCCAGGCCGCCTGAACTTTATCCGCCACCTGTTGGCTGAAACGTTGCCCGGCGTGCTTAACGGTCAGCGCGGCAAAGGTGGCGAAGTCGGCATCCTGCGGCAGCGCCTTGTCGCACAGCGTGTCGTACCACACTACGCCGGCCTGTTCCCAGGCATAGCCGCCCAGGGCGCTGGCCGCCAGATAAAACGCGCGGTTAGGAATGCCGGAATTGAGATGGACGCCGCCGTTATCCTCTTTGGTATCAATATAATCCTGCATGCTGGCGGGCTGCGGGTCTTTGCCCAGCAGCGGGTCGTCATAGGCGGTGCCGGGGGCAGACATCGAACGCAGCCCCTTGCCGTTGATGCCCTCGGCCAGCAAGCCTTCACCGATCAGCCAGTCGGCCTGCTCGGCGGTCTGCTTCAGGTGGAATTGTTTGACCATCGCGCCAAAGACGTCGGACAGCGACTCATTCAGCGCGCCGGCCTGCTGAAAATAGACCAGCCCGGCTTCGCTTTCGGTAACGCCGTGCGCCAGCTCGTGGCCGACGACGTCGATGGCGATGGTAAAGCGGTTGAAGATTTCGCCGTCGCCGTCGCCAAACACCATCTGCTGGCCATTCCAGAAGGCGTTCTGGTATTCGTGGCCGTAATGTACGCTGCCGGTCAGCACCAGCCCCTGGTTGTCCAGCGAGTTGCGTTTAAAGGCCTGCCAGAAGAAGTCGTAGGTAACGCCGAGGTAGTCGTAAGCTTCGTCCACCGCCACGTCACCGTTGCTGGGCTGGCCCTCTTTGCGCACCGCCTTGCCCGGCAGTTGGGTGCCGTTTTGCGCGTCATAGATATCGCGCTCCACGCTGCCGGCGGCGGCGGTTTGCGTGCCGTCGGCGCGCAGCGGCATATTGCCGAGCAGGCTCTGCACATGGTTCAGGGTATGCTGGGCGCAATCGCGCTGCGGTACGCTGCCGTGTTCGACGATTCGTCGCAGGATATAAGGCGGAATAACGGAACGAGCAAGCAGGTTAGACATGATGACTCTCCTTAGGCTGCCACGCCGGTTAACGCATCAGATGCACTCCGCTTAAGTGTAGTTCACACGTCATACAGCTTGTGGTGGTAAGTGCTCACCGCCGGCGTCGCCTGCTGCGCGTTCAGACGCTTGACCGATTCACGGATCGCCAGCCGCCCCTGCAGCAGCAGGTTGCAGACCGGGGCGTCCGGCCGCAGCATCCGCCGTTGCAGCAGTTGGATGGCTTCCGCGCCCAGTTCGTCGCGCGGCACGTGCAGCGAGGTCAGCGGCACGTCGTGGATTTCCGCCAGGTTGAAACCGTCCATACTCATCACCGACATATCGTTGGGTACGCTGAAGCCGAGCCGTTGCAGGGCGTTAACCGCGCCGACCGCCATATAGTCGCCGCCGGCCAGCACCGCCGTCGGCAATGCGTTGCGGTCAACGAGCTGGCCGATAAAGGTCGCGAGCGCCTGCTCCGCCTCCGCGCTGCCGAAGCCGGAGGTGGTGATCAGCTGCCGGCTTTCATCAAACGGCATGTGCTGCTGCATATACGCCTGGCGTATGCCGGCCAGCCGCAGCTCCATGGTGCGGCGGCGCAGGCACTGTAGGTGCAGGATACGCTGGTGGCCCTGCTGCAGCAGATAGTCGGCGGAAAATTCGCCGATGCGCTGATGGTCGGGGGAGATGCTGTCGAGCCGCATGCTGCGGTCGCTGCAGTTGATCAGCACGCAGGGTTTGTTGAGATCGGCAGCCAGCGCGTGGATATGCTCGTCATCGATGCCGATAATCAGCGCCGCCTGGGTTTGCGGCTCATTCATTTTGGCCAGGAACAGCGCCCCGTCGCTGTGCGTTTCTTCCAGCGCGCAATAGCGGATCCTGACCTCATGCTGCGCCAGCGCAGCGATAATCCCCTGAATCACCCGGTAGTAAAAAATATCGGTGCGCACGTCAAACGCGCGCTGTGGCGCAAACACCATCACGCTGTTGAGCATCAGGCGCCCGCTGGAAATGGCGTGCAAAATGCCGTTGCGCTGCGCGCACTCCAGCACCTTTTGCCGTGCGGCGCTGCTGGTGTTGGCCTTGCCCGCCAGAACCCGGGAAACCGTACTGATTGACAGGCCGGTTTGGCGGGCAATTTCCTGCACTTTCAGCTTTCCGTTCATTTTGTGATCTCGTTCAAATCGCGTGATGAAAATTTTTTCATAGCGCCGGTTCTGCGTATTTACTGGCGTTGCCGCCTTGTCACGCCGTGGTTATTTAATGTATGAAAATTTTTGCAAAAAACCACGTTTCTCTGTTCATCGCTGGCCGATAGTCTGATCTGGTTCACCAATTTGCCCGAGTTATCAGGCCAATTTGGCGGTTTTACTGCACCGGATTGTCGTAACAGGGCGAGGTTTGCGCCGCTGTTAATCCCTCCGAATAACACATGTACCCATAAAAAGGCCGAAGCGACAGACGCCGACGCCGCGGAGCAGAGAAGATGAGTGTTGAGATAAACCAGGAAGCCGTGCACGGCGGACGGCGTAAGTTCAAATCGTTACGCTGGTGGATGCTGGCGCTGTTTCTGCTGGGGGTGACGGTCAACTACATTACCCGCAACTCGCTGGGCATTTTGGCGCCGGAGCTGAAAACCAGCCTGAATATGACCACCGAACAGTATTCCTGGGTCGTCGCCGCTTTCCAGCTGGCGTACACCCTGTTCCAGCCGCTGTGCGGCTGGCTGATTGACGTGATCGGCCTGAAAATGGGCTTCCTGATTTGCGCCAGCGTCTGGGCGTTGGTCTGTATGTTGCACGCCGGCGCGGGCAGCTGGCTGCAACTGGCGATCCTGCGTTTCTTTATGGGCGCATCGGAAGCCGCCGCCACGCCGGCCAACGCCAAGGCGATTTCCGACTGGTTCCCGAAAAAAGAGCGGCCGATTGCCGCCGGCTGGGCCGGGGTGGGCTTTTCCGTCGGCGCGATGCTGGCGCCGCCGATTATCGTGGTTGCTCACGTCTCCTTTGGCTGGCAGGGCGCATTTTTGTTCTCCGGCGCGCTGGCGATGGTTTGGGTGCTGCTGTGGTGGCGCTTCTATCATGCGCCGCAGCAGCACCCGAATCTGAGCCAACAGGAGCTGGCGCTGATCGGTGCGGACAATGAGCCAGAACTGGCGCGTCTGCCGTTTTTTAAATCCCTCAAACTACTGGCCAAAAACAAAAAATTCTACGGTATCGCCATTCCGGCCTTCCTCGCCGAACCGGCCTGGGCGGTCTTCAGCTTCTGGGTGCCGCTGTACCTGGCCAGCGAACGCGGTATGGACCTGAAGCAGATCGCCATGTTCGCCTGGCTGCCGTTCTTGGCGGCGGATATCGGCAGCGTCGCCAGCGGCTACCTCACCACGCTGTACCGTAAATGGTTTGGCTGCACGCGCGTGAACTCGGTGGTCGCCAGCTCGGTGACCGGCGCTTTCCTGATGGTGTCGCTGGCGTTTGTGGCGATCACCAAAGATCCCTATCTGGCGATCCTGCTGATTTCGATCGGCGGTTTCGGCCACCAGGTGATCTCCTGCATGTTGAGCGCGCTGGTGGTGGAGTCGTTCGATAAAAATCAGGTGGCGACGGTCAACGGCATGCGCGGTTCCAGCGCCTGGATCGCCAGCTTCCTGTTCACGCTGCTGATCGGCGCGGTGTCCGATACCGTCGGCTTCGGCCCGCTGTTTGTGGCGATGGGCTTCTTTGACCTGATCGGCGCGCTGTTCCTGATTGCCCTGATTGCCGAGCGCGGCAAGAAAAAAAACCTTAACCCGTAAGATGGATGCCCTATGAAAACGCTAAAGAACTGGAGCCTCGCCGGCCAATATGACGACCGCATCGAACTGCTGGTGGATGATCAGCATCTGTTTTGCCTCTACGTGCTGGAGGAGGATCTGTTCCGCGTGTTGCTGAAACGCAACGGCGAGCTGGCGCTGGACCGCACCTGGAGCATTGCGCCGCAGCAGGACGTGCCGTGGGAAGGGCGCGACCGGCTCAGCGTGGCGGGTTTCAGCCTGCCGGGCTACCGCCTGGAGCAGCATGACGATCGGCTGGTGGTGACCAGCGCCGCGCTGCGGGTGACGGTGCATCAGCCCCTGTGGCTGGAGTGGGAGTATTGCACCGCCGACGGGCAGTGGCGTCCGCTGGCGGCCGACCGGCCGACCAGCGCCTATCTGCTGAACGCGCACGGCGACGGCGTGGCGCACTATCAGCGCCGCTTCGGCGGCGAGCACTATTACGGGCTGGGGGAAAAATCCGGCGATCTGGAGCGCAGCGGCCGCCGTTTTGAGATGCGCAACCTGGACGCCATGGGCTACAACGCGGCCAGCACCGATCCGCTGTATAAGCATATTCCGTTTACCATCACCCGGCGCGAGGACGTCAGCTTCGGCCTGTTTTACGATAACCTGAGCAGCTGCTGGCTGGATCTGGGCAATGAGCTGGACAACTACCATCCGGCCTACCGCCGCTATCAGGCGGAGGCGGGGGATCTGGATTATTACCTGTTCCTCGGGCCGCAGGTGCTGGACGTGACCAAAGCGCTGCTGCGTCTGACCGGGAAAACGCACTTCGGTCCGAAGTGGAGCCTGGGTTACAGCGGCTCCACCATGCACTATACCGACGCGCCGGATGCGCAGCAGCAGCTGCAGCAGTTTATCGCCCTGTGCCGGCAGCATGAGATTCCCTGCGATTCGTTCCAGCTCTCCTCCGGCTATACCTCGATTAACGATAAACGCTACGTGTTCAACTGGAACTACGACAAGGTGCCGCAGCCGAAGGCGCTGAGCGCGGCGTTCCACCAGGCCGGGCTGAAGCTGGCGGCGAATATCAAACCCTGTCTGTTGCAGGACCACCCGCAGTACGCAGCGGTGGCGGAGCAGGGGCTGTTTATCCGCGACTCGCAAAGCGACGCGCCTGAGCGCTCGAGCTTCTGGGATGACGAAGGGTCACACCTCGACTTCACCAACCCGGCGACGGTGCGCTGGTGGCAGCAGGGCGTCACGCAGCAGCTGCTGGAGATGGGCATCGATTCCACCTGGAACGACAACAACGAATACGAAGTGTGGGATGGCGAAGCGCGCTGCCACGGTTTTGGCCGGCCGATCGCCATCAAGCATATCCGCCCGGTGATGCCGTTGCTGATGATGCGCGCCTCGATGGAGGCCCAGCAGCGCTTTGCCCCCGGCCTGCGGCCGTACCTGATTTCCCGTTCCGGCTGCGCCGGCATGCAGCGCTATGTACAGACCTGGAGCGGCGATAACCGCACCAGCTGGCAGACGCTGCGTTACAACATCCGCATGGGGCTGGGGATGAGCCTGTCCGGGCTATATAACGTCGGTCATGACGTCGGCGGCTTCTCCGGTGATAAGCCGGACGCCGAGCTGCTGGTGCGCTGGGTGCAAAACGGCGTGATGCATCCGCGTTTTACCATTCACTCCTGGAACGACGACGCCACGGTGAACGAGCCATGGATGTACCCGGCAGCGACGCCGATGATCCGTCAGGCGATCAACCTGCGTTATCAGCTGATGCCGTATCTGTATACGCTGTTGTGGCAGGCCTGCGCCGAGGATGAGCCGATGCTGCGGCCGACATTCCTCGATCACGAGCAGGACAGCCGCGTCTGGTGCGAAAACGACGACTTTATGCTGGGGCGCGATCTGCTGGTGGCCAGCGTGGTGGAGCCGGAGCAGCGTGAGCGTACGGTATATCTGCCGGATAACCAGGCGGGCTGGTACTGCTTCTACAGCGGCCAGTGGTTCAGCGGCGGGCAGAGCGTAACGCTGCCGGCGCCGCTGGAGCGTTTGCCGCTGCTGGTGCGGGCCGGCGCCGCCTTGCCGCTTTCGCGCCGTCTGGCGCACGTTGACGTGGCGGCGGATGACCAGCGTGAACTTAAACTGTTCCCGCTGCAGCAGGGCGAGCGCTCAGGGCTGCTGTTTGAAGACGATGGCGAGAGCGACGCCTGGCGGCAGGGCGGCGCGCTGTGGCTGCGCTGGCGGATGCAGTGCGACGCGCAGCGCATTACGCTGATGTTTAGCCATGACGGGGATTTCCGCCCGGCGTGGCGGCGGCTGGCGGTGACGCTGCCGGCGGCGGAAACGCGCGAGCTGTGGATCAACGGGGAACGGGCGGACGGCTATTCGCTGAGCTAAACAAACGGGCGCCGTCATGGCGCCCGCTGAAGACTATTCCGCCGCGCGCTTCTTGCGCGGCTTGCTCACTTTTTTGATGGTTTTCACTTCGCTTTCCAGCCAGCCGTCCTGCAGACGGGTTTTCAGGATTTCGCCCACCTGCGCCTGTTTGGTGGTTTTCAGCACCTCGCCGCGCGGGGTTTGCGTCACGCTGTAGCCGCGCGCCAGCGTTGCCAGCGGGCTGACCGCCTCAAGCTGGCTGCAGGCCACGCCGAAGCGCTGGCGGTAGCCGCTCAGCTGACGTTCCAGCGCCTGCTGCAGCCGGTACTCCTGCTGTTGAATACGCTGCTGACAGCGGTGAATGCGCCCCAGCGGCTGCACCTGATTCAGGCGCTGCTGCAGGCGCTCGCTGCGGCGTGACGTCAGACGCAGCTGATGCTGCATGCCTTCTTCCAGCCGGCGCTGCAGTTTGAACAGCAGCGTCTGCTGACGCGCCAGCCGCAGGTGCGGGTGCTGTTGCTGCAGGCGGTGATGCAGGCGGCTGAACTGCTGCTGACGCTGCGCCAGGTAGTAGTCCATCGCCATTTCCAGCCGCTGCTGCTGCGACTGCAGCTGACGCAGCAGCTCCAGCTGATTGCGGCTGACCAGTTCGGCGGCGGCGGAAGGCGTGGGGGCGCGCAGATCGGCGACGAAATCGGCGATGGTGACGTCGGTTTCATGGCCGACGGCGCTGACCACCGGGATATGGCTGGCGAAAATCGCCCGCGCCACGCGTTCGTCGTTAAAGCTCCACAGATCTTCCAGCGAACCACCGCCGCGGCCGACGATCAGCACGTCGCACTCATCGCGCCGGTTGGCGGTTTCAATCGCCCGGACGATTTGCAGCGGCGCGTCCGCGCCCTGTACCGCGGTGGGGTAGATGACGATCGGCAGCGACGGATCGCGCCGCTGCAGCACCTGCAGAATATCGTGCAGCGCGGCGCCGCTGGCGGAGGTGATCACGCCGAGGCGTTTGGCCGGGCTGGGCAGCGGCTGTTTAAACTGCGGGTCGAACAGCCCTTCGGCCGCCAGTTGCTGCTTCAACTGTTCGAACTGCTGCTGCAGCAGGCCGTCGCCCGCCGGCTGCATGCTTTCGGCGATCAACTGATAATCGCCGCGCGGCTCATACAGCGTGATGCTGGCGCGCACCAGCACCTGCTGGCCGTTTTGCGGACGGAAGTTGACGCGGCGGTTGCTGTTGCGGAACATCGCGCAGCGTACCTGAGCGCGGTCGTCTTTCAGCGTGAAATACCAGTGGCCGGAAGCGGGCTGGGAGAAGTTTGAGATCTCGGCGGAGAGCCAAATCTGCCCCATCTCCATTTCCAGGAGCTGTTTAACCGTCTGATTCAGGCGGCTTACGGTAAAAATGGATGGTGCGGTAGGTAGCGACATGTGACCCAGATCAAATTTCAAAACAACCACTTAATTGACTGATACTACATGCCTCAAACAGCTAATCAAGAGTTTTTGTAAGAAAGTGCTGGAGGCAACCGATTCCGCTCTGTATAATGCCGCGGCAATATTTTATCTTTTCCGCATCCACCCTGGTGAGATATTGCCCATGCTACGTATCGCTAAAGAAGCTCTAACGTTTGACGACGTTCTCCTGGTTCCAGCCCACTCCACCGTTCTGCCGAACACCGCAGAATTAGGCACTCAGCTGACCAAAACCATCCGCCTGAATATCCCTATGCTGTCCGCAGCAATGGATACCGTTACCGAATCCGGCCTGGCTATCGCGCTGGCGCAGGAAGGCGGCCTCGGCTTCATCCACAAAAACATGTCTATTGAGCGTCAGGCTGAAGAAGTCAGCCGCGTGAAGAAACATGAAAGCGGCGTAGTTACCGACCCGCAGACCGTTACCCCGTCCACCACGCTGAAAGAAGTCAAAGAACTGACCGAACGTAACGGCTTTGCCGGCTACCCGGTGGTGACCGAAGACAACGAGCTGGTAGGCATCATCACCGGCCGCGACGTGCGCTTTGTGACCGACCTGAACCAGGCGGTGACCGCGGTCATGACGCCGAAAGATCGTCTGGTGACGGTGAAAGAGGGCGAGGCGCGTGAAGTGGTGCTGCAAAAAATGCACGAGAAGCGCGTTGAGAAAGCGCTGGTGGTTGACGAAAGTTTCCACCTGCTCGGCATGATCACCGTAAAAGATTTCCAGAAAGCAGAACGTAAGCCTAACGCCTGTAAAGATGAGCAGGGTCGCCTGCGCGTTGGCGCGGCGGTCGGCGCCGGCGCCGGCAACGAAGAGCGCATCGACGCGCTGGTCGCGGCAGGCGTTGACGTGCTGCTGATTGACTCCTCCCACGGCCACTCCGAAGGCGTGCTACAGCGCATCCGTGAAACCCGCGCCAAATACCCGGATCTGCAAATCGTCGGCGGCAACGTCGCGACCGCAGCCGGCGCCAAAGCGCTGGTTGAAGCCGGCGTCAGCGCGGTGAAAGTGGGCATCGGCCCTGGCTCCATCTGTACTACCCGTATCGTGACCGGCGTCGGCGTACCGCAGATTACCGCTATCTCCGATGCGGTTGCAGCGCTGGAAGGCACCGGTATTCCGGTCATCGCCGACGGCGGCATCCGCTTCTCCGGCGATATCGCCAAGGCGATCGCCGCGGGCGCATCCTGTGTGATGGTCGGCTCCATGCTGGCGGGCACCGAAGAATCTCCGGGCGAAATCGAGCTGTATCAGGGCCGTTCGTTCAAGTCCTACCGCGGTATGGGCTCGCTGGGCGCGATGTCCAAAGGCTCTTCTGACCGTTACTTCCAGACCGACAACGCGGCGGACAAACTGGTGCCGGAAGGCATCGAAGGCCGCGTGGCGTACAAAGGCATGCTGAAGGCCATCGTACACCAGCAGATGGGCGGCCTGCGCTCCTGCATGGGCCTGACCGGCTGCGGCACCATCGACGAACTGCGCACCAAGGCGGAATTCGTACGCATCAGCGGCGCCGGCATCCAGGAAAGCCACGTGCACGATGTGACCATCACCAAAGAGTCACCAAACTACCGTATGGGCTAACCCTCGGCAGAGATGTTTATGCGTAGCGGCGTGGCATATCACGCCGCTGGCCCCGCGGAGAGCGGGGCCGTCACCACGCGCTTATTGTTGTTTTTTCTCCTTTTGTTGCTGGAATTCGCCTCACATGACACAAAATATTCATAAGCATCGCATTCTTATTCTGGACTTCGGTTCGCAGTACACCCAACTGGTTGCCCGTCGCGTGCGCGAAATCGGCGTTTACTGCGAGCTGTGGGCCTGGGACGTCAGCGAAGAGCAGATCCGCGAATTCAACCCGAGCGGCATCATCCTTTCCGGCGGCCCGGAAAGCACCACCGAACATAACAGCCCGCGCGCGCCGGAATACGTCTTCAACGCCGGCGTACCGGTGCTGGGTGTGTGCTACGGCATGCAGACCATGGCGATGCAGCTGGGCGGCCACGTACAAGGCTCCAACGAGCGTGAGTTCGGCTATGCGCAGGTGGAAGTGACCACCGAAAGCGCGCTGATCCGCGACATCGAAGACGCCATCAGCCCGGCAGGCAAACCGCTGCTGGACGTATGGATGAGCCACGGCGACAAAGTCACCGCCATCCCGTCCGACTTTGTGACCGTTGCCAGCACCGACACCTGCCCGTTCGCCATTATGGCCAACGAAGAAAAACGCTTCTACGGCGTGCAGTTCCACCCGGAAGTGACCCATACCCGTCAGGGCCAGCGCATGCTGGAGCGTTTTGTGCTGGATATCTGCCAGTGTGAAGCGCTGTGGACGCCGGCCACCATCATCGAAGATGCGGTTGAACGCATCCGCGAGCAGGTGGGTGAAGACCACGTGATCCTCGGCCTGTCCGGCGGCGTGGACTCTTCCGTTACCGCGATGCTGCTGCACCGCGCCATTGGCAAGCGCCTGACCTGCGTCTTCGTCGACAACGGCCTGCTGCGCCTGAACGAAGCCAACCAGGTGATGGAAATGTTCGGCGACCACTTCGGCCTGAACATCGTGCACGTGCCGGCGGAAGAGCGCTTCCTGAGCGCGCTGGCGGGCGTGGACGAGCCGGAAGCCAAGCGTAAAATCATCGGCCGCGTGTTCGTGGAAGTGTTTGACGAAGAAGCCTGCAAGCAAGAGCAGGTGAAATGGCTGGCGCAGGGCACCATTTATCCTGACGTGATCGAATCTGCCGCTTCCGCCACCGGTAAAGCGCACGTGATCAAGTCGCACCACAACGTGGGCGGCCTGCCGAAAGAGATGAAGCTGGGCCTGGTCGAGCCGCTGAAAGAGCTGTTCAAAGACGAAGTGCGCAAGATCGGTCTGGAGCTGGGCCTGCCTTACGACATGCTGTACCGTCACCCGTTCCCGGGGCCGGGTCTGGGCGTGCGTGTGCTGGGCGAAGTGAAGAAAGAGTACTGCGACCTGCTGCGCCGTGCCGACGCCATCTTCATCGAAGAGCTGCACAAAGCCGACTTGTACAACAAGGTCAGCCAGGCGTTCACCGTGTTCCTGCCGGTGCGCTCCGTCGGCGTGATGGGCGACGGCCGTAAATACGACTGGGTTGTTTCGCTGCGTGCGGTGGAAACCATCGACTTTATGACCGCGCACTGGGCGCACCTGCCGTATGAGTTCCTCGGCCGCGTTTCCAACCGCATCATCAACGAAGTAGACGGCATCTCCCGCGTGGTGTACGACATCAGCGGCAAGCCGCCGGCGACGATTGAGTGGGAATGATTTAACGTCATAGCCTGCACGTAAAAGCAGTAAAGTACCTCTAAGTCCGCGTAACTGCGGGCTTTTTTGTTTTTATGTCTGGCACTTTCTGGCAGCTGTTAGCAACGGGAAGCACGGTTTTTTCAATGGAATTTTTGATGGTACTCTCTGGTTTCGAATTCAGGTTTGAAAAAGTACCATGTGATAAATTCCGGTTGAGTTATGGTATTTGTTTTTAAAAAAATCGATTAAAAACAGATAGTTAAATGGTTTTTTTGATTTTTTTACAACTTGGGTTTTTTTGACAAAGGAAACAATAAACCATGTTGACTGACACACAGGCTGTGTCACCTTAAGCCGAAGGAGACCGTTACTTTTGGCCGCTATGGTGTTGGAGGGATCACGCTTGCAGAAGCGCGTGAATGGCTCAATGAAGCTAAAAAAATGGTTGCCGGTAGAAGATTTCCTGCAAGGGAAAAAGCCGGAGATAAAGTGACTCGTCCTGAATAGCATTGACACATTTTACTCACGTACAGAGGAAAATGTGATGAACCAGTATGTTAAACGCACACAACGCGATTACTCTCTATCCTTTAAATTAGCCGTCGTCGAACAAGTTGAAAAAGGCGAGATGACATACCGTCAGGTGCAAGGCCGCTACGGTATCCAAGGCAGTCAGACTGTCATGAACTGGCTGTGCAAATTGACTGGCGGATCTCTCCTTCTACCAAAACGTGCGGAGATAACATGCCCAAACTCCCCCTGACGGCCGAACAGCGTATTAAAAAACTTGAGCAGTAACTGGCTGAATCTGAAATCAAAGCTCAGTTCTTCGAAGCCGTCGTTAAAGTGATGAATACCGGCTTTGGCACCACGCTGACAAAAAGCAGTTAGCCACCTTATCGCGCAAACACAAGTACCGAGACTCACAGTAACCCGGGCCTGCCGATGGATGAGCATCAGCCGACAAGCGTGGTATCAGCCCCTGCAGCGTGAAGCTGGCAGAGAAGAGCAGGTTCGGCATCTTGTCGAACAGGTGATGGCCATCCGACTGCATCAGTCCCGGCCGGGGACACGTAAGCTGCATCGTTTGTTGCGGCACACCCCGAATTAAACGGTCAGATCACAAGACAACGCACAGCCACCATCGTTTTTATCGCCATCCCAACTTGCTGAAGGCGGGGGATAATCAGGCCATAGCCAGCCGTCCGGAACACGTATAAGTAGCGGATCTCATCTACCTTCCGCTGAAAACGGGAATGGTGTACGTCAGCTTGGTAATGGATGCCTGTACGAGAAAAATCGTGGGGCATCATGTGTATGACAGTCTGCATACCTGGCATGTCGCCTGCGCGTTCAAAACGGCGCTGGCCGGCAGATGCACGGTGTTGTCGTTGGTGCACCAATCTGACTGGGGGATCCAGTACTGCTCACAGGAATATCAGGCGTTACATCAGAGATATGGCGTCACCTGCTCGATGATGGACGGGTATGACAGTTATCAGAACGCGCTGGCGGAACGGATAAACGGGATACTCAAAACGGAATATTTGCTCGGTAGGCCAGAATATATTGTGCAGACAAGAAAAATGGTCCGGGAGTTGGCGAACCTCTACAATATGCGGCGGCCGCACCTGTCGCTGAAATACAAAACGCCCGATGAGGTTCATCGGGCGTTATTTGACTGAAAAGTGTCAATCTATATCAGGACTAGTCAAAAACATAAAAAACCTTGTCATATATTTTAAAATTAGTATTATGAAACAAGATGGTCATAATTTGCTTTAAGGAGAAAACATGGAATCTATAGCAATTCACAACCTGCGTTCATTAAAAAACACAGGGGACATTTCGTTAAAACCAATAAATATATTGGTTGGAACAAATAGCTCAGGGAAAAGTACTTTCTTAAGGGTTTTTCCTTTATTAAGACAAAGTGTGGAAAGAAAAACCATGGGTCCTATTTTATGGAATGGTGAATATACAGACTTTGGTTCATTTGAAACATCACTGTGCAACTATAGTACTATTGCGACAAAAGATGGGACCTCAGAGACAAACCATATTTCTTTTGATTTTGAATTCAGCATTCCAAGAGAAACTTACACTCCCTACAGAAGAAGACATGAAGGTCAGGAAAAAATAAAAATAAAAGCATCGATAAAGATCAAGAAAGGAAATTTTACCGAATCATCATATACTAACGAATACAAAATAATAATAAATGATAACAAAGTTGTTTTTGAATTGGATGAAATGGGTGTCATTGGAAGAATATCTTCCCCTACAATATACTGGGAGCTTAGAAAACAAGAAATAAAATATCAGCGAACTATAAAAGATACACTATTACCTGTATTCATAAACACTAATTTAGATAACCCGTATACCTTTTTCAATGAGAAAGGGCAAATGGCTGATGCACTACTTAAACAAATAAAGAGAAAGTTAACAGAATATAGCGGTAGCTCTAGTGAAAGAAAAACACATGATATGGCGAAGTATTTAACAAGGAAACTTGAAAGTCCCGAGGAAAGACTCAATAGAATTAAAGCCATAAGTAGCACAATGAAATTCAGACAAAAAACACAATCATGGAGCACATCAAACTCTGAATTTTTATTTCTTTCGGCACTTATCGATTGGTACTTTATTGTGACAAACTCATTTGTTATAAACAATGAAATCACGAAAATTTTAAAAAACGTCCATTATATAGCTCCTCTTAGAGCATCGACAGAGCGTTATTACCGTTTTCAAGATCTTGGAGTGGAGGAAATAGATCACAAAGGTAGTAATTTAGCTATGTTCATACGAAATATTTATCATGTAGATAGAGATTCTCTAGACAAATGGACAAAAGACAACTTTGATTTCAGAATAGAAAACTCTGATGATAGCGACAGTCATTTATCAATAAGAATATCAAGAGGTGATGGCAGGTCTTATAATATTTCTGATATGGGATTCGGATATTCGCAAATATTACCAATCATAGTTCAACTTTGGGCTATATCTAGCGGATATGAACTAAAGATGAAAAACAATGGGGTGAATCACAATGAGTTTACAAGCGTCATTGTAGCAATAGAACAACCTGAACTGCATTTACATCCCAAAATGCAAGCTGACATCGCTGTAGTTTTTTCTAAAGCAATAAAGTTAGCTGAAGAAAACAGAATAAATCTAAAATTAATTATTGAGACACATAGTCAAACACTCATATCAAAACTAGGTGATATGATATGCTTAGGAGATGATATTTCCAGCGATGATGTTAATATAATATTATTTGAGCAAGACAATGAAAAACCGTTAACTAAAATAAGCTACTCGTCATTTAATGAAGATGGCGTCCTAAAATCTTGGCCCTATGGTTTCTTTAATTACTAACATGATTATTCAATTTGATTCATCAGTTTATGCCTTCTGCGTTAATGAAAAAGATCACAACGCAAAATACTTTATTGATGATTTATGCTCATCAAGAAAACTAGGATATATAGTATTATACTCTACAAAAAGAATAATCTTAGCTATTCTTAACCGAAGTGATCTATCCCCACTACAAAAGGCTATAATAAACAACATTAAAGAAATGATAACCTTTAAGTTATCATTGTTTGAAAGAGTAAAATTTAGAGCTATTGTTTTTCATTCACAAATAGGTTTTGACAAATCAATGTATGATGATACTAATTTATTCATAGACCTACATGATTATTATAATAGATATACAAAGAATGGAATAAATCCATTTAACAAACCAAAGCTAGTACTTGAAGATATCAATGATTACAAAGTTTATAATTATATATGCAAGTGGTATAAGAATAACAATACTGTATTTACAGATCATAACATAAGCTTAGATATTGAACATGGTGGTGGTAACAGGACTGCAAATATATGTGAACAGTATTTTTCTGATGGAAAAACAGTATTTAGTATCTGTGATAGTGATTCTAAATATCCGGGGGATCCTAAGAAGCATGATACTGCTTCAAGCTTAATAAAACTGTTCTCCAGCAAAATAAATATCAATCAGTTGTATGTTTTAAAATGTCAAGAAGTTGAAAATTTAATTCCATTATCTATATTAAAGGGAACGGCTAATGGAACACAACTCCCTGCTGTAAAATTCATAGAGCATGTAATAGATCACGACCCAGAGTATTATTTTTTCATAGATTTAAAAAATGGATTTAAATACAATCTGGTATTCCCAGATGTCGAAACTGAATATTCTAGACATTGGAGTAAATTTTTCGAAGATTTTGATTGTGAGCACTACAACCGATCAGTGCAAGGTGTTATAAATAAAGCCATCCCTACTAACTCGTCTATTATATGTAAGCTTTCGTCAATGCTGCCACACGCAATTGACAGAATGAATAGTATGCCTATAGATACTGAAATTGAACCATACCTTATCGCTGAATGGAAAAATATAGCTGAAAGAATATACTCATGGGGGTGTTCAGGAAAACAGCTTAGAGTGTTTTGATTAATATCCCCGGGAAACACCGGGGACCTATTTCGAGCAGGAAAATGCATAACTAAATTAGATATTCTAGATCCGAAAGACCGATTGTACTCTTTGAAAGCGTAAAATTATTTTCTGATCAATTTATCACCAGTTGCTTTTTTTAAGCAATAGGACTGCTTTTATGTAGTCTTTGGTTTCGTCGCAAATTTCGACAAAGTTCGCGTCTCTATGTTTTTTACGAGACTCATCTATCGGATGATTGAAGTGGTTTACTGAATTTGGCTACCTATCCTAAGCATGCTGATGAGGTGCTCACCACTACGATGGTTGAGTCCCAGCACGGTTTTCTGATAGTAGCCTATGAGGCAGTCACCGCAGGCCCGTTGATGGATTTTCTGCAAGGCCTTTGGAGTAGTCCTCCAGAGCGGCAGAAAATGATCGGTGAGTTCATCGCTGAGGGGCCCGTCCATTCGACGTTTTTGATTTTCGCCCACCGGATACCGTCGTTGTGGGCCATACAGCGCGGTGTTCGGTCGATCAGGAAAATCAGAAAGATTGAGATGAGAGGGTCAGGAGGTTCTACTGAACCCGTCGTTATCGGTGCGTGGTATTTTTTATGGCATTATATTGACGGATATTTATAAGTTATTGTTCTTAATTTTAATTATTTGATAGTTAATAATAGAGTGAGAATGATTTAGCAGCCAGCACGTATAAGCAGTAAAAACATCTACAAGCCCGCGTAACTGCGGGATTTTTTTCGTGCCTGGTAATGATTAGCAAATTCTAGCATTGGCAAACACCATTTTGGGAAATAGTTATTGGTATTACACGTCCTCTATACCAATGTTCGAACCTGTACGACACTACTTCAATAAAGCGTATAGCGCAGTGGAAACAGCGTATTCCTAGTTAAATTTATCGCTGTCCGCCTGCTAGGTCATGCTTCCGCCAAGTTTAAAATCAAGGGCAGACCCTGACACACTGTGTTCCTTGGCCAAGGTTTCGATTTTCGCCCGCACCTTGTCAATTTCAGTAGGCGTCGCATACCATTTATTGGCGACATTCTTACCTTCCACATAAAAATCGAATCCGCACTCGTTTTGAAGTGTTTTAAAATTTTCTTAAATACATAAAATACTTAATTGAAAAAATGATGTTAGTCCTGAGGTGGGTACGTATCGCCACCGAGAGAAACGAGTACATATTTGTTATCCTTCTGCCAACCACTGTTCAAAGTTTTATGGACTACCCCTTTTTATTCTTCCCCGCCGGCTTGAGGGGAACTGGTTTATATTTACCAAATATTCTCACGCCACCGTGTGAACATTTATTGTTTTCATTATTTACCCAACCTAACTCATTGAGATAAGTAAGGTAATGTGATGAAAGGATTCTCTGGAGTCCGCGTTGCAAGCGGAAGTTTTTTTAAAATGGTCATCCCATATCTAATAATATAGAAAATTATTTAACTTAGGGAGTTAAAATGAATTATTTGTTTTCTAGGATGGTTATTTGTATCATATCTGCTAATATCTGCCTGCGCACTAGGCCCTTTAGGGACTAAACGTTATCAACCCTACGCTGCGACGGATTCCTCTGTTATTTACACTCAGGTCAATGAAAAAAATCAAGGATTAATTTATTTAAAGAGGTTTATTAAAGAAATCGATTACTATGAGGAAGTTGAGACTGTTTATATTAGCAATGATTTTATGTAAGGAGCGGTTAATCTACTTTTTGGAAGTAGAATTAAACCCAATCAATATTTGTTGATTTATGTTATAGATAATTAAAGTGGCGTTCGAATCTACGGTAGCGTGGCATTCGTCCCAGAAGTGTTGGGATTAATTATCGCGGGGTGGTTGAGATTCCTCAAGAGTTAAAAATATCAGACAGCGATGATTTATATTAAATCTACGAAAAATATAAAAACAAACCAGCGAAAAAATGGAATGTCTGTGATGACATGTGTAAGTTTTGGTTTGCAAAATTAATGGGGGCATAACCCATTGCTGTTACCTGGACGCAGCAAGGTAACTTTTGGGGGCTTGTTGCGATGTGGAGACAGTCCATTATTTATCACCGGCCAGATGGCGTGGTGTTTATTGATAAAGCGGTACTTCAGTCGGACCCCCTTGCAAAGTACCATGCGGTCTTTGCAAGGATATCCCGTTCTTCTTCGGTACGTTTTAACTGTGCCCTGAGCTTCAGGAGTTCGCTTTTGGCCTCGAGTAAATCACGGGCATGCTTCTCTGCTCGTTGTTATCGGGTTTGATAGCCCGCATCCACTTGTAGAGACTGTGTGCGGAAAAGCAGAGACGGTCAGACATTTCGGCAAGGGAATAGCCAAGCTCCGTGATTTTCCGGACAGTTTCTTCCTTAAATTCGGGTGTAAATTGTGGTGTGCCCATACGCTCTTCCTATGCTCAAAATATATGACAGGATCGTCTGGCGGCATAGGGGAAGTCCAGTTTTCGCCCCCGGCTGGTGGCTGGTTTTCATTATCCTGTATCTCCCCGACTAAGTGCTCAATTACGTTATCTCACTTTGTGATTAATAGAATGCTCAAATGTGAACCATATCTCAAAAAATACGGCCATCTATTTAACGTGTTAATAGCCATATCGGGCGTTCACTTTTCGGTAGAAACCGAAGGAATTAAACAACGTGCTGGTTTTTCAGGCCAGGTTCAGCGACAGTGGACATGGCCGGTGAGTTGCCAATCGCCCCGTTGGCTATAGGCCTATATAAGGCCTTTGTCACCGTGCTCACGGAAATAAAAAAACATAATTAATAAGTACAAAAACGTAATAGATCACCAGCCGTAATCTGTGTCAGAAAGTATTCCGCGTTCACAAAATAGGCAGGAGATGTGATAAAAATGAGTGGAAACATAATGCAAAGTCAGCACGATGAGTATCATAAACTAACGCGTGGAGAACGCATTGGTTATGGGCTGGGTGACTTTGCCCAAAATCTTGTTTTTGGGACAATAGGCGGTTTTCTTGCTCTACACATGTTGACTGTTAATGCAATCAGCACCGCAGCCGCGGGGTTTATATTTCTTTTTGTCAGAATTATCAATGTGTTTTGGGACCCGATGGTCGGAACTTTTGTTGATAAAAGGAGTTCAGTGTCCGGGAAATACCGTCCCTGGCTGCTAAGAGCCGGTATTCCACTCGTTATTCTCTCCGCCTTGCTGTTTGCACCTATTCCTGAAGTGCGTGGCTCCGTACCTTTTGCCTTCGTCGTTTATCTGGCGCTGGATTTGGTTTATTCGGTGGTAAATATTCCGTATGGTTCTCTTAATGCTTCATTAACCAGAGATCCTGCGTCAATCGATAAGCTGACGAGTACGCGCATGATGCTGGCCAATAGCGCCAACCTTCTTGTCTATACCTTATTTCCCATGTTCGTACAAATGGCTGCCCCCAAAGATCGCAGCATCAAGGATACCGGGTTTTTCGGGCTTAAGCTGGAACTGGGGAACTATACCGATCCGTCCGCCAGCTACGCGTGGTTTGGCGTTTATTCTGTGTATATGATCGTCGGGGCGGTGGCGCTTTTCCTGTGTTATAAATTAACCAAAGAACGCGTTGTCGCCACGGTAGAGCAATCTGCCAATGTAAAAGCGACGGATTTATTCCTTGAACTCAAAAATAACCGGCCGCTTGTTATTCTCGGCGTGTTTTTTATGCTGGCCTTTACCTTCATGTTTTTCATGAACACGGTTAATGGTTTTTTCAATCAGTTTGTTGTCGGCCATTCGGAATGGATGGGCGCCGTTGGTCTTGTCGCCTCAATTCCAGGCATTTTATTCCCGATTTTTTGGCCAAGACTTAAGAAAATATTTGGTAAAAAAGGGTTCTTCCACCTTTTTCTTGGCATGTTTATCGTGGGGGAATTGCTGACATACATCTGGTCACTCGATGGCATGCATGATGAACTCTGGCTAGCTTATATCGCAACATTTATTAAACAGTGGGGGTTAACGTCGGCGACCGGCTTTATGTGGGCGCTTGTCCCAGAGGTTATTGCGTATGGTGAATTAAAATCAGGCAAGCGAAACGCCGCAATTATTAATGCCATTATGGGGCTTTTTTTCAAAGTCGGCTTTACTCTTGGCGGCGCCATTCCGCTTTGGCTGCTGGCCGCTTATGGCTTTAACGAAGTCGCTGCCCAACAAGATGCAAACGCTATTGCTGGAATCAATATGACGGCGATTTGGATCCCGATAGCGCTAGCCTTTGTGTCGATGATCGTTATTCAATGCTATCCCATCTCAGATAAAAACATCACGGATATCAACCGTCAGCTCGATGAAATACGCATATAATTAAATGATTGATAAATAAGATAAATTTATTAAGAAGGTAAAGCCCTATGTCACTGATTCAAAACCCTATATTGCCTGGATTTAATGCAGACCCAAGTATTATCCGCGTCGAGGACACTTACTATATCGCAAATTCGACCTTTGAGTGGTTCCCCGGCGTTCGTTTACATGCGTCAAAAGACCTGGAGCACTGGCGTCTTCTGCCGAGTCCATTGTCTACAACGGCGCTTTTGCAGATGAAAGGGAACCCTTCATCAGGTGGGATCTGGGCTCCGGCTCTCTCTTATGCCGATGGCAAATTCTGGTTGGTTTATACGGATGTGAAAGTCACCGAGGGCGCCTTTAAAGACATGACCAACTACCTGACCACCGCAACGGATATCCGTGGTCCATGGGCCGATCCCATCAAACTGAATGGCGTCGGTTTTGATGCTTCGCTTTTCCACGACGATAATGGCCGTAAATACCTGGTGCAACAAACCTGGGACCACCGAGAGTACCGCCACCCTTTTAACGGCATTACGTTAACTGAATTTGATGCCGATACGCTGAAATTAAAACCGGAAACGGCGCGCACCATTTATCGGGGCACTGCGGTTGCGCTGGTTGAAGGGCCACACCTCTACAAACTGAACGGATACTATTATCTTTTTGCCGCTCAGGGGGGAACCGTCTTTACCCATCAGGAGGTTGTTGCCCGTTCAACCAGCCTGGACGCCGACAGTTTTGTAACGGCTCCGGGGGAGGTCTTCTTAACCAACGTAGATACTCCGGACAGCTATATCCAAAAACAGGGCCACGGCAGTCTGGTGTCAACCCCCGAAGGTGAATGGTATTACGCCTCACTCTGCGCGCGCCCCTGGAACCATGCCGGTGAGTCTGTCTACGATCCGCGCGGGTGGTCAACGCTTGGCCGGGAAACGTCGATTCAAAAAGTTTATTGGGATGAAGAGGGTTGGCCACGTATTGAGGGCGGCCACGGAGGCAAAACCTTTGTCGAAGGGCCAAAAGGTGCCGTTGGTAGCCACAGCGCAAGGGATCATAATCAGCAAGATGATTTTAAATCGTCGACGCTCGATCTCAACTGGAATACGCTCCGCGTTCCGTTCACCGAAAAAATGGGTACAACAGGCGACGGAAAATTGACGTTAATCGGACAAGGTTCTTTAGCGAATACTCATGACCTGTCGCTTATTGCCCGGCGCTGGCAGGCCTTCTATTTTGATGCGCAGGTTAAAGTTAAATTCAATCCATTTAATTACCAGCAAATGGCAGGCTTGACGAATTACTATAACGATCGTCACTGGAGCTTTGTATTCATTACCTGGAATGAAATTAATGGTGCGGTTATCGAGGTAAGTGAGAACAATCGTGGTAAATATACCTCGTATCTGAAAGAGGATGCCATAAAAATTCCGGAAGGTAGTGAGTATGTCTGGTTCCGCACAAAAGTAAGAAAGGAAAGTTATACCTATGAGTATAGCTTTGATGGGATTAACTTCACTGAGATTCCGGTCACCCTGGATGCCGCTGTTCTTTCTGACGACTATGTATTGCAAAGCTATGGCGGGTTCTTTACCGGTGCGTTTGTCGGCCTGGCGGTCGTAGACTACTCCGGCTATGCCGCCAGCGCAGAGTTTTATAATTTCGCCTATCAGGAACATGGTGATTCGTTAATGGCAAATGGCAGTTATAGCTGGGAAGCCAGTGAATCACGCTTTAATTAAAGGCAAAAGTTGTAATTAAGATAATAAGTACAGCGTCAGTCGGGGGACAATTCGTCCCTGACTGATTATGCGCACCCTCTGTGAAATTAACGCGGGTGCTGGCAGCGAAGTGTCCGATAGATACCTTACCGACCTGTTAACTGTTGGCATGACGTAATCACGTCCGTCAATATCTGATTATTCTGACTACGGAGGATATTATTACGCCGATGTAATCACTGTACCTCTGAGAAATAAAAATAGAATCAACTTGTTTTGGTGGCGTCATTTCTATTGGCACCAGAACGGGATGGTTATTTTCTTAAAATATAATGAATTTGAGATAGCCATGAAAACTGTAAATAAAATCCCTTTAGCTATGGCGGCTATCGCCGCGCTGTGCCCTGTTTCCGTACTGGCGCAGGAATTCACCCAGGAACAGATTGACGCCATCGTGGCTAAAGCGGTCGATAAAGCGTTGGCCGAACGGCAGGTGAAAATTGACGCCGCAGCCGATAAAAAGATTGATGTTATTACCACCCCGCAGACCACCGCGGCCTCGCCGGATTTGGCGATTCCATTCGGCCTTAAGTTCAGCGGCTATGCCCGCTATGGCGCCCACTTCCAGACCGGCGATCAGAAATATGTCGGCGTCGACGGTTCCTATAACGGCGCCTCGGCGATCGGCCGTCTGGGTAACGAAAGCAACGGCGGCGAATTCCAGATCAGCAAAGCTTTCAAAAGCGCCCAAGGGGCGATCTGGGATATTAATGTCATGTTTGACCACTGGAGTGACGAGGTGAACCTGAAAAAGGCCTACGTGGGCGTCACTAACGTGCTCGAATCCAACCCGAATGCCTACCTCTGGGCCGGCCGGGACTTCCACCAACGTCCGCAGCAGGGGATCAACGATTACTTCTGGATGAACCACGACGGCCAGGGAGCCGGGGTGAAGAACTTTGATATTGGCGGCGTACTGTTTGACGTGGCGGCGGTGTCGCAGGTGGAATCCTGCAGCCCGGAAGTGATGGCCGATGAGACGAACCCGTCACGCATCACCTGCACGGGCAGCTCCGATACCGGCGACAACGGCCACTACGCGCTGACCACCAAAACCCACGGCATCAAGGCCGGGCCGATCGACGTTGAAGTGTACGCCAACTACGGCTTTGACTCGAAAGCGGTGGATAGCGACGAGCGGCTCGATGCCTGGCAGGGCGGACTGGTGCTGAGCCACACCAACGACAGCGGGGTGAACAAGCTCATCCTGCGCTACTCCGACAACGCGGATAACAGCGTCTACAACAAAACCGACGACCTGACCACGGTCTACGCCAGCTTCGAGGGCAGCCATAAATTCACCCAGCAGGCGCAGATCGAATATCTGCTGGCCTTCCATGATTACGACAACGGCAAGGACAACACCGACAACCGTAAAAACTACGGCGCCATCGTGCGGCCGATGTATTTCTGGAACGATGTGCACTCCACCTGGCTGGAAGCTGGCTACCAGCGCGTGGATTATGATCGGGGCGGCGATAACAAGGGCTGGAAGCTGACGCTGTCGCAGAACATCGCCATCGGCATGGGGCCGGAGTTCCGTCCGATGCTGCGCTTCTACGTGACCGGTGGCCAGGTGGATAACCAGCATACCGCCAACGTCGAGGGCACCAGCAATGAGCGGCTGGATTCGCTGAATATCGGCGGCATGTTTGAGGCGTGGTTCTAAGTTGGGGTGATAACCCCCTCACGCCTTACGGGGGGGATTCACCACCGGGCGAGGCTCCGGCTGCCCTGTCTCCCCCGGGCCGGAGTCACTCGCCTGCGTTAAACACGCTTCTGGCCCACTCAATAAAAATACGCACTTTAGAGGGCAACTGACGATTTTCCGGCCAGGCGATATGTATCGGTATCGGCGTGTTGTGCCAGTCAGGGAACAGCTCAACCATTTGCCCGTTTGACAGATATTCCTCAACCAGAAACCGGTATGTCGTCACTACGCCCAAGCCATTAAGCGCGGCTGTACGCGCGCCCATTGAATCATTCACCGCAAACTGCCACTGCGCGCTGACTCTTTCTGTCTGACCGTCACGATAAAGCTCATTAACTACCATTTGTCCGGTGCGGGGCGAAACAATCTGCACCAGCGTATGCCCCAGAGCCAGGTCGGCAGGATGCACCGGCAGTCCGGTGCGCTCAATATATTGACGGCTGGCGCAGGTCACCTGCGGCAGCTCCCCTAAAGAGCGGGCAATCAGCGAGTCGTTATACAGCTCACCAATCCGTATGACACAATCAATATTCTGTTCGATCAGATTGGCCGTTCGGTTGCCGACGCTGACCTCGATCTGGATATCGGGATAGCGGGCCAGGAAATCGGGCAACGCCGGTATCACCAGGCAATAGGCCAGGGCGTTCGGTATCTCTACGCGTATTTTCCCCCGTGGTTGCATTGCTGACATCTGCACGTTGCTATCCAGAATGTCGAGGCTTTCCAGCAACCGTAACGTCCCCTGATAGTAAATCCGCCCCTGCTCGGTCAGGTTTAGCGTACGCGAAGTGCGGTTAAGCAGCTTCACGCCCAGCTCATGCTCCAGTGCCTGGATATGCCTGGTGATGGTGGACTTGGGGATATTGAGCCGCCCGGCAGCGCTGACAAAAGAGCCGGAATCCACCACCCGGACAAAAGAGCGCATCATTGTAAGCCTATCCAATCTTGTTTACCTCAGCCTATCGTTGCGAAATCTGCAACCATCCATCCCCGCCACCTATCTTGTTCTCGCGGGGTAAACCGGTAAGTATGAAACCTGTTATAGGGTGAACATGAAGGTGAGTAAAGTTATGTCTGTTATTACTACGCATAAAATCGGCCGTGCACGGATAAGCAAAATCCCGGAGCTGGCGTTGGAAAACATACCGGGATCGTTTCTCTATCCGCAATGGCAGGACGAGATCGCGCAAGACGCTGCAAAGGCATTGCCTGACGACTTTTTCTCCGATGGGTTTACCTCTCTGGCGCAAAGTACCCATAGCTGGTTATTGCAGGTCGACGGGCTAACCTTGCTGATTGATACGGCGTCCGGGAATGGGAAATCACGACCTCACAACCCGCTGTTCCACCAGCTGGATGTGCCGTATCTCGCCCGGCTTCGCGAGGCCGGCGTGGAGCCGGAGCAGGTAGACTATGTCTTTAATACCCACCTGCATGTCGATCATGTTGGCTGGAATACCGTGCTGCGTGAAGGTCGCTGGGTACCTACCTTTCCTAACGCACGCTATCTCTTTTCGCAGAAAGAGAGTGTGTTTTATGCAGATCCTCAAAACGTACGGCAGCCGAGCGAATTCGTTTATGAAGACAGCGTCGCCCCGGTTATCGCTGCCGGTGCGGATATGCGTATACGCAGCGATGACGATTTTCCATTGGCAGGTTTCCGGCTCCATTCCACGCCAGGACACAGCTATGACCACCTGTCGTTGAGTTTTACGTCAGAAGGTGAAACGGCCTTTTTCTGGGGAGATGTTATGCATCATCCGCTACAAATAGCGCTCCCTCAGTGGAATTCGGTGTTTTGTGAGTTTCCCGAACGGTCTCTGCATTCGCGCCGCCAAGCGCTGGAATTCGCCGTAGAGACGGGCGCAACCGTATTCACCACCCATTTCCCCGGCGCCTCGGCAGGGAAAATCGAAGCAAATGCTGAAGGCAAATTACGGTGGTTATCGTTATAGATGAGGAGCCAACATGTCTGAGCAGCAAATTTTTAGCGAAAGTTTTTTGATCCCTTCTGATACCCACGGTATTGAATTGAACGTTATCAGAAAATGTCTGGATAAAAACCAGACCTATGATGAATCAAAAACCTTATTGATGGTACACGGCGCAACGTATTCGTCCGGCAGTCTGTATGATACGCCGGTTGCGGGCGCCTCTTTTATGGATCATCTGGCCTACGCGGGGTTTGATGTGTACGCCGTAGATGTGCGGGGTTACGGTGGATCGACCCGCCCACAGGCGATGACACAGCCGACACGCTCTGGCCTGCCGCTGGGTCGTACGGAGACCGCGGTGCGTGATTTTACCTGCGCAGCGAACTTTCTGCTGAACACAAGACAACTGAAACAACTTAATATTTTTGGTATGTCCTGGGGAGGCACTATCGCTGCAACCTATACAACGAAAAATAACGAAAAAGTGCGCCGTCTCGGCCTGCTTGCGCCTCAATGGCTCAGCCATAAACCGGTTCCCATTGATTCCGGGGACGCATTGGGAGCCTGGCGTATCGTTAATATGCATGCGGCGAAGCAGCACTGGCTGAGCGGGGCGCCTGCCGACAAGCGTGATAGCCTGATCCCCGCAGGAACCTTTGACGCCTGGGTCGAGCGTACCTTACCTGATGAACCTGACGCAGAATTACGTGCGCATGCCTCATTTAAATCAGGCAATGGCCCTATTCAGGATATACGGGAATATTGGACAGCAAATAAGCCTTACTACGATCCGAAAGATATCGACGTCCCCGTCATTCTGATTCACGGTGAATGGGATATTGATGTGCCCATTGATTTAGCACAAGACTGGTTCCTGAGAGCAACCGGTTCACCAGAAAAAAGATGGGTTGAAATTGGTGAAGCGACGCACATGCTGATATTGGAAAAAAATCGGTTGTCGGCAATACACGCCCTAACGGATTTTATTTCTGCGCCCCGTTTGTGAGCGACGGGGAGAAGGCTTGCCTCCGTCAACTTATTCAGAACAGACAGGAACTCGTTGCCCCCGGCGTGGATTCCATCCGCGCAGGGGGCGCACCCTACCATCACAGGTTGCTGACATTATGCCCGCTGCTGAAGCCGGCATCGGAGCGTGCCGCAGCGGCCGTGGAATCAGCCTCTTATCTCCGCAACGGTCCGAGAGTCAGCGGCGCGACTGCGAGCGATCAGGGCCAGCAGCAGCGCCAGACCCAGCGTCGAGACGATGGCGCCGGTGACGCCCGTATAGCCGATGCCGACGGTACCGATCGTCACGCCGCCCAGCACTGAGCCCAGGGCGATGCCAGAGTTGAAGCCCGCGATGTTCAGACCTGCAGCGACGCCGTGGGCGTGCGGCGCATGCCGTTCGGCGATAGTGATAAGGCGGGCCTGCAGGGCCGGTACGGAAGCGAAGCTAAACAGGCCCAGCAAGGCAACCAGTATGCCCATGGCTACGGCCGAGGAGGCAAAGAGCCACATTCCCAGCACGACCAGGGCAATGGCGGAGATAACAATCACGCTGGCGCGGTTGACGCCCATACGGTCGGTTATCTTGCCGCCGATGACGTTGCCGATGGCCGCCAACACGCCGTAGGCCAGCATAAACAGGCTGACGGTGGCGGCGCTAACCTGCGTCACGTCGGTCAGCAGCGGCGCGATAAAGGTGTAGGCCGTGAATGAACCGGCATAGCCCAGGACGGTGACCAAGGCAGCCAGCAACAGGGTCGGGTGGAAGATAGCCTTCAGGGCCTGCGCAACGGACTCACTACCTGCATGTTCCCCATTTCTGGGTGGCTCCTTCATCCCCAGCAGCAGGCCCAGAAAACCCAAGGCGCCGAATGCGGCAATCGCGCCGAGTACCGGTCGCCAGGTATTTATACCGCCCAGATAAGTACTGATGGGGACGCCGATCGCCATGGCTATCGTGAAGCCGCCGAATACCACCGCGACGGCGCTGCCGGCTTTCTTTGCGCCGACGAGGCGCGCTGCCGTGCTGGAGGCGACCGCGAGGAACAGACCGTGTCCGAGCCCGGCAATAAAGCGCGCAATCAGCATCATCGAGATGCTGGTGGCAAGCGCCGCGGCCAGACTGCCAATGGTGAAGACCAGCATCGTCGTCAGCATGGTCCGCTTGCGGGACCAGTTGGCCGTTAAGGCGGTCAGCACCGGTGCGGCAAAGGTTGCGCCCAGGGCATACCAGGTCACTGCGCGGCCGACGTGTTCGACGCTGACGTTCAGGTTTTGGGCAATAACGTCAGTCAGGCCGATAGGAACGAATTCAGCCAGGCCCAGCGCAAAGGCGCTGAGCGTAAAAATATAGACGATGAGCGGCATGACAATCTCTCTTGATGAATCAGGGTAAACGGCCATTGGCCGCCGTTGGCCAGCAGAGTAGAGAGCGTTGTGAAATATGAGAAATTATTATTTAATCTATCAGTGATAAATATTTTTATGCCTTGGCGCGCCGAGGCCTGACGATGCACCGGCGCGGCTGAAAGGAAGACGATACATGAGCCATCTCGACCATCTGCGCACCTTTATCGAGGCCTACCGGTTACAGTCGTTCTCGCGGGCGGCCGAGTCCCTGGGCATGACGCAGCCTGCGGCATCGCTGCACATTCAGGCGCTGGAAGCCTTTGTCGGTAAGCCGCTGTTTGTACGGCGCGCACGCGGCGTTACCGCAACGGAAGCGGCTGATGAGCTGGCGCGGGCGATCGGCCCGATGATTGATGGGTTGGAAACCAGGATGGCCTCCTACCGCAGCGGCGGCGAACTGGGGGGAACGGTGCATATTGCCGGGCCGTCTGATTTCATCTATTCCAGAATCGCGGCGGGACTGGCCCCGCTGTTGGGACAAGGGTTTCGTATCCGGGTTCATACCGGCAACCGGGAACGTATCTACGCACTGTTAAATAATGCCACGGCCGATCTGGCGATTACCGCCTCGATGCCGGATGAGCGTTCACATGGCTTTGCCCGGCTGCTGACAGAGCGCTTTCTGCTGGTGTCGGCGCCAGAGATGGCTGAACAGCTGGGGCCGCACCCTACTGCAGAACAGTTTGCCGGCCTCCCGCTGATTGCGTTTGACGAGGATCTGCCTCTGATTCGGCCTGTCTGGACCGCGCTGTTTCAATTGGCGCCAACCCTGCAGGCGGCGTTAACCATTCCCGAGCTGCGCATCATTCAGGATCTGGTGATTAAAGGGCAGGGCTGGAGCGTGCTGCCTGACTATCAGTGCGTTGATGCGCTGGCATCGGGAACGTTGGTGTCCCTCACCCCGGCTGAAGATGCGCCGACCAACAATCTGTATCTGGTGTGGAATAAGGCATCAATGCGTAATCCGCGCATCGTGCACGTACGTGATTTTATCCTCGGCCTGTTTGGCGGGGGGCAATGACTGACCTTTGGCCTACTGCAACGTTGTCTGCTATTAAGCGGCACCAACCTGCACTCTTGCGGGTTTTGTGACCCTGATATTATGCGGTGGCTTTCGTCCCGTAATGTCGTGTTAGCCACCAGAATACCAGCGCCAGCAGGCTGACCGCAGCGCCGAGCAGGCACACGCCCCGCCAGCCGGCGTAGGCGTAGGTCGCCGTGGTGCTGATGGCGCCCAGGCCGCTGCCGAGCGCGTAGAACAACATGTAGAGGCCGACCAGCCGGCTCTGGGCCTCAGGACGCGCGCGGAAAATCATGCTCTGATTGGTGACGTGCAGCGCCTGTCCCCCCAAATCAAGCAGTACGATGCCGATCATCAGTGCGCCCAGCGACCAGGCCATCAGCGACAGCGGCCACCAGGCCAGCAGCAGTGCCGCCAGCGCCGCCGCGCTGGTGCGTTGGGCATATCCCCGGTCGGCCCAGTGGCCGGCTCGCACGGCAGCCAGCGCGCCAATCGCGCCGACCAGGCCAAAAGCGCCGATGGCGGTGTGCGAGAAGCCGTAAGGCGGCGCGCTCAACGGCAATACCAGCGCGCTCCAGAAGATATTGAACGCGGCAAACATCAGCAGCGCCAGCATGCCGCGCACTTGCAGTACTTTTTCCTCCCGCAGCAGCGTCAGCATTGAGACGATCAGGCTTAGGTAGCGCATCTTGGGCTGCGTGGCCGGAAGGCGTGGCAGCCTTCGCCAAAGCGGCAGCGCGATCGCCAGCATCAGCACGGCGGCGCACAGGTAGACGCCGCGCCAGCCCGCCAGATCGCTGATGCCTCCGGCAAACACCCGCGCCAGCAGCAGGCCGATAAACACGCCGCTTTGCGCCGCCCCCACGACGCGCCCTTGCTCATGCGGTGCAGCGGCGCTTGCGGCATAGGCGATCAACCCCTGCGTCATCGCGGTACCCAGCAGGCCTACGGCGAGCATGCCCGTCAGCAGGGCGGGCGCGGAGCGCGCCAACCCCACCGCGACAAGCGTGGCCGCGAGAGCAAACAGCTGTAGCGTGATAAGGCGGCGGCGATCCAGCCGGTCGCCCAGCGGTACCAGCAATAGCAGAGCCAGGGCGCAGCCGAGCTGCGTGGCGGTGATCACGCCGCCGACGGCCGCATGGCTGATGCCGAAGTCCAGCGCCAGCGCATCAAGCAAAGGCTGCGCGTAATAGACGTTCGCCACGCTCAGCCCGCTGGCGACGGCGAACAGCCACACCAGGCTGCCGGGCATCTTTACCGGCTGAGCCTGCATATCGTTTGGGGGGGAGGGTAACGGCGATGCCAGAGAAGTCTTCATATTCCAACGTCCTTTCAGCCTGGTTTCAAAATGAAACTGATTGAATGCTAGGCTATGAAGTTTTAAAATGCAACCAGAATCCGGCCGGATATTGAGGAGATGCCATGCCGCCCCGTAAACCGATGAACGATGAACCCTGCCCGGTAGCGCGCGGCGTCGATCTGATTGGCGACCGCTGGTCGCTGCTGATCGTTCGCGATGCCTTTGATGGCATGCGCCGCTTCGGGGATTTTCAGCGCAGCCTGGGGATGGCGCGCAATATTCTTGCCGACCGGTTACGTAAGCTGGTTGAGGCCGGCGTACTCGAGATGCAGGGCGCGTCAGATGGTTCGGCGTATCAGGAATATGTGCTGACGGACAGGGGGGAGAGCCTGTTTCCCGTGGTGGTGGCGCTACGGCAATGGGGAGAACGGCACCTGTTCGCGCAGGGTGAACGGCATTCGCTGCTCATTGATAAGCGTAGCGGCGAACCGGTGCCTTTTATGGCCCCGACAGCGCAGGACGGCAGCGTGCTGGCGGCAAGCGAGGCCGAGGTGCGCAAGATAAAGTAAAGATGATGCCGGGCGTGTTCAGCCGGCATCAATGGCAGCGGGGCCGCGAAAGGCCCGGCGCCATTCACTGGGGCTGACGCCAAACCGGGTCTTGAAACTTTGCCTGAAAGACACGGGGGACTGAAACCCTGCCTCATCCGCCACGCTTTCAATGCTGTTATTGGTCGTTTCCAGCAGTTCCTGGCTTCGTTGCAGGCGTTCGGCATTGAGCCACTCGCCCAGCGGGATGCCGGTGGCTTTCACAAAGTGGCGCGTCAGCGTGCGCCTGCTCATATTGACAAAGCGGGCCAGCGAGTCGAGATCGTGCGGCTTAGCCAGGTTACGCCGCAGATAATCGATAAGCTCGTTGATTTTGCCGTCGCGGGTATTTACCGGAATGGGGCGTTCAATAAACTGAGCCTGTCCGCCCTCCCGGTATGGGGGGACCACCATTCTTCTGGCGACCCGGTTGGCAATGGCGGTGCCGTAATGGTCACGGACAATATTGAGGCAGCAATCGATACCGGCCGCCGTACCGGCAGAGGTAATCAGACGTTCATCGGTGGTGTACAGCGAGTTGCTGTCCAGATGAACCTCCGGGAAGCGCTGCGTGAAGTCGCTTTCATATTCCCAATGCGTTGCCGCGCGGTGCCGATCAAGCAAGCCGCTGTAGGCCAGCACGTAAGTGCCAAGACACAGGCCGACCACTTCAGCGCCACGCTGCCAGGTGCTGACCAGTTTATCCAGCAGTAATTGAGAGGGTTTTTCATCCGGATCGTGCCAGAAGGGCACGATAACAATATCCGCGCTGTCGAGTCGCTCCAGTCCATGTTCCACATTGATGGACAGGCCAATATCCGACAGGACGACACCTGGCGTTTCCGCGCAGATATCTACCTGAAAGAGATCCGGTTCCGGCATCGCCGTGCCAAACAGAATACAGGGCACCGAAAAATGAAACGGACTGAACCCATTGGTGACAATCACCGCTACTTTCAGCGCAGACATCGTGAACCTCACAGTTGTTGTGACCGATCGTTTTCGGCAGGCTGCGGCATACCCGCAGCCTGTCAGCATGATATTTTACCGCAGAATCGGCAGGGTGGCTGAATTAGAACGTCAGGGTTTCGCCATCGGCCGGAATCAGCACCTTATCTTCAATACCGTGTTCAAGCGTATATTCGCGTAACTCCGCGCGGGTCAGCAGGCAGTGGTTAATGGACTCCATATGGGAAGCCACGACGGTTGTTTCAGGCAGTATCTGCAGCGTGCGCAGCGTATCCTCTTTACCCATAATGATCGAACCGTAGTCATTGATAACGGCATCCCCGGTATTCAGCACCACAACATCCGGTTGGAAGCGCTGCAGGCTTCTGACATACGGTTTTACCCAAATGGTATCGCCGGCAATATAAAGCGTTTTTTCATCGTGATGGGTAAATACCAGGCCGCATGCGTCACCCAGCAAATCAGCCATAACGCTATCGGCATACAGATCGTTGCTGCCGTGTTGGCCGTCGGTGGTGAAAATCGTCAGCCCGTCAACGAAGCGGTTTTCGCTTTCAAGCGCCCGGACGTTGAGGAACCCCTGGGAACGGATCAGGGCGGCATCGCTCTCGTTCTGGGTATAAATCAGCATGTCTTTCGGCACTAACTGCTGCGCCGCCTCATCCCAGTGGTCGGTATGGGTATGGGTGATAATCACCGCATCAACGTCCAGCAGTTCTTCAATGGCGACGGGCAAGGCTACCATCGGATTGCGCAGATGCGAGCGCGCGCTGCCGGCAAAGCCGTCCCAGGCATCCTTTTCCGCGAGCATCGGGTCAATCAGGAATTTTTTACCGGCGTATTCCAGCACCAGCGTGGCATTGCGGATTTGAGTCAGTTTCATGTTTGCTCCGGGGTTCATCTTGTTAACAGGTGCGGCCGCCGCGATAGCGTGTTGTTCCGGCAGTGGCTGCGAGGTGTTTTACTTTACGGGGAGGGGATGCCGGAGTGTGATATGTCCACAGGACATAAAGCGATGTAATCGGGTCAATCGGCGTAGCGTGATGACAAGAGAGAGGTTGGCTACGGGTTGAATCAATCAGGCTTGGGGTCCAACGTGCTGACCTGCTTTAACCAGCGCGCTACTACCATCAGTTCGGCCTCGCTAAACTGTGCGGATAAAAGCGTATTCAACTGTTGCAGCGCGGCGTGCGCCTGCAGGCCGGCGGCTTCCCCGGCGTCTGTCAGCGTCAGGCGCATTTTCCGTGAATCCTGCTCGTCAACCATACGGTCGATCAATCCCGTTGCCTGCATGCGTTTGGATAAACGGGTGATGGCCGCAGGCGCCACCCGCAATGCCGTTGACGCCTCGCCAACGGTTGCCATGCCGGCGGAGCGCAGGAAAAACAGCAGCCCGACCTGGGCGGAACTGATATCTTCCCATGCCTCCGGCCTGGCCTCGATCCAGCGCTGAAGCGCCCTGTGTGCGTGGCCGAGCAGGAAAACGAAGCGCGGCGGTTGTGTTTTACTCATGTTCGCTTCCGGGTAAGGTGATGTTCTCTGACAGCCAGTCACCGACAACAGGCCACAGCGTTTTGGCGCAGCGCTGGCGGAAGAACCCCATATGGCCGATAGCGGCAACGCCGGCGTCGGCAGGTTTGAAACTGCGCCTCTCAATAATGGCATGTTTAAGCGGGGTAATCAGCCGCGTTATCGCCCCCGGATTCGCCCAGGGATCGTCATCAAACCCCAGCACCAGCAGCGGGATATCCACCCGCGCGGCGCGCTGGCCGGCATTCATCGCCGGGTCGTCATAAAAATAACCGGGCAGGCTGCTCCAGTAGCTCCATTGCAGCATGACGGGGCCGGGAAGATCTTCTCCGATGCCCAATCGCCGGGCGGGCATATAGCCAAACAGGCGGCATAGCACCGGAGCCAGCAGGCGCAACACGCACCAGACGCGGATTTTTTCCGCCGTGGCCTGTATGGTGCGGGTCACGCCGGCGTGCGAGGCGATAAGCACCGCCGCCTGTAACGCGCGCGTTGCGGAGGATAAGACGATGGCGTGGCCGCCGACGCTGTGTCCGACGGCCAGCAGCGGCATGCCGGGAAAGCGCGATGTCGCCCAGTCGGTAACGCGGCCGACATCCTCTTCCATCCAGTCCGCCATAGAAACCTTACACTCGCGGAGGTTGCCACGCGAGCGGCCGGTTCCCCGGTAATCGTAGGTCATAACGTTAAAACCGCGTTCATTCAGGTAGCGGGCAAAATCATAGTAAAACGTCTGCACCACGGCCGTCGCCGGGTGGAGGATAACGACGGCTTTTGCCTGCGCGACTTCCCACAGCGTTGCACTTATCGTTTCAACCGCAGATAGCGGGATAGAGATCTGTTCCATTGCCCGACGCCCATTTTATTTAACGTGTTAAATAAATTAGACCACGCTGATAAAAGCGTCAATTTGCTACGCGCTTTGCCCTGAAGGAAGGTGATGGCTGACGCTTATCCGCATCTTGTCCGGCCAGTGCGCGATGCTAAATCTGTTCGTCCACGAAGATCGCCCATAACTCCTCCACCGCTCTGGACATTCGGGCGGCGGGTCGGAACAGCCTGATGTCAATCGGGAGCCATAATGCGCTCTTCTGTGGTGCCGCGACGGCGATCGTGCCGGCTGCGACGTCCGGTGCCGCCAGGCTTTCCGGCAGCCAGGCAATACCGTCTCCGGCCTTGACCATAGCTAATAACGTTGCCGCCAGATCGGCGGTGAAGGCGGTATCCATGCCACGTCTGGCGCGGTTCACCTGCGAGGTGTTGGAGAGGATCCTGCCCAGACCGGATTCTGCGGAAAACGAGAGAAAGGGAAATTTTTTTCCGTCCTCAGCCTGCCAGAGCGGCTGACGATTGACGGGATCGCACTTTGAATAGGGCTGTAATGTTTCATGCCCGAGTCGGACGCTGAGGTATTTGGTCTGATCGAGGTTGATATGCATGTGAGGGTGGTAGTAACACAGCAGAAACTGCGCGTCGCCTTTGTCAATCATCCGCTCACAGGCGCTGAGCGTATCTGATAACAGGCGGAATGAGCCGAAGCGGGCAATTTTCTCGTTGTTACGCATCAGCGCCGGAAAAAAGGAGAACGACAGTGAGTGCGTCGCGGAGAAAATAACGTCCGGTTTGGCATCACCCGCCGCTTCGATGGCTTCACTGCGCAGGGTATAGAGCGCGCGAATCAGCTCCGGAATCTGAGCGACAAAGATCTCCCCGGCGCGCGTCAGGCTGACGCCGCGTCGGTTTCTTTCAAAAAGCGGAGTCCCCAGCCACTCTTCCAGCGAGATAATCCGCCGGCTGAATGCCGGCTGTGTCACATATCGGGAAGCCGCCGCGCGGGAAAAATTGAGTGACTGAGCCAGCGCAACACAGTCTTCAAGCCATGTTAGTTCCAAGTGATGCCGATTTTGCATTACAGGCTGCCTCTTTGGCATTAGTTCGCGTTTTATAAACTGCCTATGATGAAACAAGACAGGACACCGAGGTCCGTTAACTCTACGTGAGTGCATTATGCCAATAATAAATTGGCATGAGCTAACACTTTTCGTAGGCGCTCAAGTTTGTTTGCATTTGACGAAAAACTGCCGGAGAGAACATGCGTATTCTAGACGTTGTAGAAATGACCAAGCCCATCGCTTCCCCCATCCGCAACGCGTATATCGATTTCAGCAAAATGACGACCAGCCTGGTTGCCGTCGTGACTGACGTTGAGGTGGACGGACGCCGTGTGGTGGGGTACGGCTTTAACTCTAACGGCCGCTACGGTCAGGGTGGCCTGATCCGCGAGCGTTTCCGCAACCGTATTCTGGAGGCCGAGCCTGAAAGCCTGCTGAACGCACAGGGCGATAACCTGGATCCGCATAAAATCTGGGACGTTATGATGAGCAATGAGAAACCGGGCGGGCACGGTGAACGCTCAGTTGCGGTCGGGACGCTGGATATGGCCATCTGGGATGCCACCGCAAAAATCGCCAACCAACCGCTATTTCGCCTGCTGGCAGAGAGAAAGGGCGTAGCGGCCAATCCACGCGTCTTCGTTTACGCGGCTGGCGGTTACTACTACCCGGGCAAAGACCTGAGCGCCTTGCGTCAGGAGATGCGCGGCTATCTGAACCGCGGCTATAACGTAGTTAAAATGAAAATTGGCGGGGCGTCTCTGGAAGAGGATCGTCGCCGCATTGAAGCTGTTCTCGATGAAATAGGCGCTGAAGCGCGTCTTGCCGTTGACGCCAACGGCCGCTTCAATCTGGAAACCGGTATTGCCTACGCCAAAATGCTGCGTGAATACCCGCTGTTCTGGTATGAAGAAGTGGGCGATCCGCTGGATTATTCCCTGCAGGCGGCGCTGGCAGAGTTCTATCCTGGCCCGATGGCGACCGGTGAAAACCTCTTTTCTCATCAGGATGCGCGTAACCTGCTGCGCTATGGCGGCATGCGTCCGGATCGCGACTATCTGCAGTTTGACTGTGCGCTCTCTTATGGTCTGGTTGAATACCTGCGCACGCTGGACGTACTGGAGCAGTTTGGCTGGTCACCGTCACGCTGCATCCCTCACGGCGGTCACCAGATGTCTCTGAACATCGCGGCAGGTCTCGGCCTGGGCGGTAACGAAAGTTATCCGGATCTGTTCCAGCCCTATGGCGGCTTCCCAGACTCGGTGACGGTCGAAGATGGTCACATTATCATGCCGGAACTACCGGGCATTGGCTTCGAAGGTAAATCTGATCTCATTAAACAAATGCGTGCGCTGGCTGAATAAAAATCCGGTCTGCACATTACGTTGCGCGTTTATATTGCGCCCCGCTGTATACGGGGCGTAGCGGGAACGGTCAATGAATCGATAACGTTATATGACGCCGGAAGAATATAACACTGCGGTATGGTGATCCTTATTGCCGCAGAAGCTCCTCAATATATGCCGTCTCCGCCAGATATTAATCAATAAAATATTAAATCCAACTGATCGATAAAAAGGAATTTGAATCAGCCTTTCCTCTCCCTACATTTGTGCCAAGCGAGGAAGTTATCATGAGTAATAATGCTCTAAAAGGTAATGCCCTTATCGGGAAAAAACGCTGGACGATAATATTACCCGCCGTTTTTATTATGTATACAATTTCTTTTTTCGATCGGGTCAATATAGGCATGGCGCTGCCCCATATTACGGCGGAAATGAGGCTCAGTGCCGTTGAGGCCGGCTGGCTTGGCGGCGCATTTGCCTGGGGCTATGTGGCTACGCAATTCACCGCAGGCTGGCTGGCCCTGCGCTTTGGCTCCAGAAGAATCATCGGCATCAGCCTGTTTCTGTTCGGCGCCTGCGCCATGCTGACCGGGCTAACGCGCAACTTCAGCGAACTGGTTGCGATCCGCTTTTTCCTCGGGTTGGCCGAAGGCCCTATTCAGGCTGCGACGGCGATGTTTCTGGCGCAATGGTTTATGACGTCGGAGCGCGGGCGTGCTTTTGGCATCTGGAACCTAAGCTTGGGCGCCGGGGCGTTTCTTGCCGGGCCGATTTCGGGCTGGATCCTGGCGCATCATAACTGGCGAATGATGATGGTTATCGAGGGCGCGCCAGCGTGGATTTTCTGCATCATCTGGTTTTATCTGGTGCCGAAGAGTATTCAGGCCGCGCGCTGGCTGAGCACCGAAGACAGGGAACAGATACAACAGGAGCTTGCGACAGAGCAGTCGAACTACATAAAGGAAAAATCGGACCCCTGGTGGACAATCCTGAAAATACCGGCGCTGTGGCTGATGCTCATCGGCTATTCGCTACACAGCATGCTGGCGTATGGCTTCACGCTCTGGCTGCCGACGGCTCTCAAAGGTTACGGCATGCTGAGCGAATTCACCGTCGGCTTAATCAGCGGCATGCCGTTCCTGATGACCATGGTCGGTATTTGGTACATCACCAGACGTTCAGATAAGTATAACCAGGAGCGAAGGCTGCATGCGGCCATCCCTACCGTCTTGTGCGGTATTGCCCTGTCGGCGGCAGCCTTTGTCCCGCTTTCTTTTTACTGGATGCAGATTGCCCTGTTCATGTTCGTCGGCCTGACGATGAAGATGCTGGTGCCGCTGGTGTATGTCCGGCTGACAGAGATTCTGCCGACAAAGAAAGCGGTTCCTGCCGTGGCATTTGTCGGCGCATGCAGCAATTTTATCGGACAGTTTGGCGGGCCGCTGGTCGCCGGATACCTGAAGCATCTGGGCGGCGGCAACGATATGACGCTGGCGTGGGGCGTTCTCGGTCTGTTCTCCATCATTGGCGGCGTGCTGTTTGCACTGGCGGTGGGGCGTGAAGAGCGCATCTGGGACATCAAACCGGCATTCAGGCAGACTTCACGCCGGCCTATGCCTGCCAGAGAATAGCGCGTTTATATTCCGGTGAAAGTAACGCCCCCTGGTGAGGGGGCGAATCTGTTCGCATGGCAGCATCACGCTCCGACGATGCAGTGCTATACCCCGCCGCACAGGTCGGTAAAACTGCCGGTCACAAACGATGCTTCATCGCTCAGCAGCCAAAGAATGGCATAGGCAACTTCTTCAGGCGTGCCGCCTCGTTGCATCGGAAAGTTTTTGGCAATCCGATCCACCCGCAACGCCTCGCCGCCGTCGGCATGGATATCGGTGTAAATACCGCCCGGGCGAACGCAGTTGACCCGGATGCCGTCAGCGGCGACCTCTTTCGACAGGCCGGTGGTAAAGGTATCGACGGCGCCTTTCGACGCGGCATAATCGACGTATTCGAACGGGGAGCCGCTTTTCGCTGCGCCGGATGACACGTTGACGATGGCGCCTCCGCGCCCCCCGCGGGAAAGCGACATGCGTTTGATTGCCTCGCGTGAGCAATAAAAGTGGCTCATGACATTGGTCAGCAGCACTTGCCGGAAACGCTCGCCATCCATATCAATCATCGCCATTTTTTGCTTCAGGATGCCGACATTATTGACCAGGTGGGTAATGGTGCCTAGCTGGCGATCGATATCGTCAAACATCTTGATGACCTGCTGCTCATCGGCGACATCGGCGCGAATGGCGATGCATTTCCCACCCCGGCTTAAAATTTGATCGCGAACGTTAAATGCGGATTTTTCATCGTTTAAATAGTTCAAACAGATCGAATAGCCGCGTTCTGCCGCCAGTAATACTGTCGCTGCGCCAATACCGCGTCCTGAACCCGTCACCAATAATACTTTATCGTTTGTCATAATCCTGTATTACGCCTTACATTGAAAATAAAAATAGAGAGTTAATCGCAAATAAATAAGAAAATTCGATCGCTGTTAATATATAGTCGGATTTATTGAGTAAATCGAACTTTATCCGCTGCCGGGGCAGATGATACCGCCCCGACATCGACGGGACTTGGCAGATAGCCGGCAAGTTTCAGCCCGCACGAACGGTGCCGGGTTATTACGCTGAACCAAACCGTTCGATTACTTCAGACAGCATAATATGGCCGCGGCAGGCACCGTTGCCGCGCTGTGTCTCGCCGTTTTCCAGCGCCGTTGCGTAAATAACCGCCGGATCGGCTTCAAGGCGCTTTCTCAGTGCGGCCAGCTTCGGCCAGCGCGCGGTTTCAGCCACCTGATGAACGTCGAGCCAACGGGCGACGCCGATCAAAATCGCGTCCGCCAGCGTGGGCTGGTCAGCGATCAGAAAAGGCGTCTCGCCGATCATCTCTTCGAGCCGATCGTGGCGTTGGATCACGGCTTCGCGCCCCCATGTCTGCAACGCTTCTTTCATCGCCGGATTGGGCGAAGCCATCTCCATCGCCACCCAGAGTGGGGTAAAAGCGCCGGTAAAGCCGGTGTTGATAAACGCCATCAGCTGGTGCATGCGGTCGGCGTTGCGCGACAGCGGGTCGGCGCTGATCCGGCGCGTTGTGTCCCGCGCTTCCAGCCACGCGGCGATTGCCAGGTTTTCCGTCAGCACCTCCCCCCGGTCGGTGATCAGCACGGGCGTTTCCACCCGAGGGTTGATGCGTTTATAAGCGGGGGTGCGCATCTCGCCTAACATATCGACGCGGCACAGCTTGTACGGCTGCCCCAGCCATTCAAGTGCGGCAACGAGCCCCATGGAGCTTCCCGCCGGGAAGCCGTATAGCAAAATAGGTTCCATACTTTAGGTTCTCCAGGATTGAGTGGATGGCGCTGCGCAGCGATGTGCTACTGTAACAGTCGATTCCGCCAAGTAAATTACGCACTTTTTTGTTACCACGAGCCTGATATGAAAGATCTGATTTCTCGTTGTCCGATAGAAGAAGTGATGCAGGTTCTCAGCGGCCGCTGGCCGACGTTGCTGATCTACTACCTGCAGGACGGCGTCAAACGTTTTAACCAGCTGCGCCGGGATAATCCGACGATCTCACACAAGATGCTGACGCTGGAGCTGCGCAAGCTGGAGGAGGCCGGCATCGTGCAGCGCACGGAGTTTGAGGGTTACCCGCGGCGCGTCGACTATGCGCTGACGCCGGCAGGAGAAAGGCTGGTGCCGCTGATTGATGCGCTGGGGGAGTGGTGGGTGGAGACGGATAGCCAGGGTAAAGAAACCTTGGATGGCTCTTTCTCCATGGTGTAGAGGAGTGCCATTTTAAACATTATGAAACAATATGTCGGTGTGGTTAGGAAGTTTCATCATTCTGGCAAGCTAGAATTTAAGAAAAGTATTTTTAAATTGTACAATGCTGAATATATTTACCAATTTTGGTATTTTTGGATATTACGTTGATAACATAACTTGTACGATAGATGGATTGAAAATAGCAGCTAAGGGAGTAGTTTACTATGCGTGGATTAACAAGGCCGTTAACGATTTTTACGAGCAAAAAATCTTTTGGTGACCGTTTTGCTGATGATATGCAATTTGGTGATATGAATGAATTGACCTTAAAAAAAACATTATGCTTTAGATCAGGTGTCAACACACGTTGACTGGAGTACCTATAAATCACCTTATTTTCATTCGGCAACGAGAAATACTCCACCAAGGAGTAAAGAAAAGGTGGTTTCAATGCTGTTTGATGAATTGAGAACGTCATCAAGGTTTTTTTCATTTGTGGGGGCATTTGTCGCATTGCTTGTTGTTATTTTTCTGGTCTGGATGGTCGTTAGGCCGGTGAGTATTGTTAGAGTTGATGGTGGTGCTGTTTATGTTCATAATCTGCCATTGACCACTGAAGGTAAAATTTCTTGGTGGAATGAAAACAAGAGGCTGTTAAGGGATAAATACTCCATTATTAGAAACCCAAGTCATTTTACCATTGTTATTATGAATTTTGGTGGCTATGTATCACCTCCAACGGGTAGTAATGATGGTAGTATCGATGATTATCACTGTTTTAATGATATAAAGAATGATAATAAATGTATTTATAATGATATATCAATGGTTGTTAGTGGAAATCTTGATAATAAAGTTTTTATTAGCGTTGATGGGAAAACATATGTCCAGTTACCTAATGGGAAAGTAGCACTATTGAGTAAGTCTTAATTTAATAATTATCTTTTAATTGTGGGGGCATTATAAAAATAATTTATCTGATACGAAAAGGTACTCTCGTCCCCCATCCCGTTTCAATATGGCGCGGCGTTCAGGTAGATGGTCGTGGCGTAGCTGGCGCCGTTATGGAACTTGTAGACACTGCCCCGCACAGACAGCCGGATAGTGCCGCCTTCAATCTCTACCTTGGCGTCCCGATCTGACGTAGATAAGAACGATAGATACTCATCGTTGACCCCTTTCAGAAACGCTTTGTCTGTAATTCCCGTCGGCACCACGTAATACTGGTAAACAAGTGGTGACAAGTCAGCCATATTTCGTCCGGCAGCGAAGTATGGCCGGGTTCTTCGTTCCATGATGTTTATCACAATGAAAAAGGAGCCTGTTATGTTTGCCATTGCCACCAAAACCATCATACCTGCGGTGTTGTCATGCCGGCTGGTTATTGTCGCCGGGAGAGTAACGTCATGACGGATTTTGACACCGCTACGCTGCTGCTGAGCGGCGTGGTTTTTCTGCTGGCCGGGCTGGTGAAAGGCGTAACCGGTATGGGGCTGCCGACCGTGGCGATGGGGCTGCTGGGCGCGCTGATCTCCCCGGTGGCAGCGGCAGGCATGCTGCTGCTGCCCTCATTGGTTACCAATATCTTTCAGTTGGTCGGCGGCGCCAACACGGCGGCGCTGCTGCGCCGGCTGTGGCCGATGTTGCTGATGGTATCGGTTGCCACACTTGGTACCAGCGGCTGGATAGCTGCGGGCGACAGCAGCCGCACGCAGCTGGCGTTGGGCGTGGCGCTGATTATCTACGGGCTGTGGACCCTGTCAGGGCGCATTTACGCCGTCTCCACCCGGGCTGAAAAATATGGTTCCCCGCTTATCGGGCTGGTCACCGGCATGCTGACCGGCGGAACCGGGGTTTTTGTGATGCCGGCGGTGCCCTGGCTACAGGCACTGGGGTTGGAAAAGGATGAGCTGGTACAGGCGTTGGGCATCTCTTTTACTTGCTCGACCCTGGCGCTGGCGGCGGGGCTATGGTGGCACGGCGCCTTTCAGGTCGGATCGTTAAACATGTCGGCGCTGGCGGTGCTGCCCGCATTAGCAGGATTGTTTGTCGGGCAGAAGCTGCGCCGCGTGATCTCACCGCTGCTGTTTCGTCGCTGTTTTCTGCTCTGCCTGATTGTTCTGGGCGTAGAGATGGCGCTGCGTGCGATCTGAATCCAGCGTTTATACCCGCAGATAGCCCTCCAGACTGCGGGTATCGTCGGGGTTGACCCTGCGTGCCAGTACCGGGTCGAAAAACAGCGTGTTGCCCTGCGGATCGCTGAATTTCAGCACGGTATGGTTTTTCAGTTCGAACCTGGCGTTAGGCTTTACGCCGGGAATCTCCGGGCTGTCGCCCATGGCGATGGACAGCGGCGTATCAATGGTATGCAGCTCAACTTGATGGTGGCCGGCGCTTTTCGCCAGCGCCTGAAACAGTTTGTTGATGGAATCTGCGTCGGCCTGTTGTTCGAGCGCGATGTCATAGATATCGCGCTGGCTTTCCGTCGGGTTGAATTTTATTGTCTGGCTGCGCTTATTTTCGTCCGCCAGCTTCTGCAGCAGGCTCAGGGTGCTTTCTTTGCTATGGGTATGTTTGAATAGCGGGGCAAATGCCCGCTGAATGTGCAGACCTGCCTCGTGCCGTTTCGTTTCCAGCCCCGGTTCAGGGAAGGTGTTGATGCCCGCTCTCATCAGTGCATCCATAATGCCTCTGCCATACACGGCGGTTTCCTGTGGGTGGCGCTCGCGGATATAGGCGGTTTCATCGCCAGCGAGACCGGCGGTATTCAGATAGTTTTCCATGCTGTCGCTGCGAAAAGGATTAACCGCACGGCCCAGCAACGGGTCGAAATAGCAGCTGTTGCCGTTCTCGTCGCTGATTTTTAACACTGCGTGTTCGCTTAGCGGATGATGTTCGCCAGGCCGGTTGGCCACCGCTACGCTGAGGTTGCCGGCGACGGAAAAGGCATGCGTCTGCGCCTTGAAGCCTGCCGCCTGTGCCATCACCAGATAGAAACGGCAGGCCGCCTTCGCATCGCCGCGTTTTTCCTGCATGGCGGCCAGCATATTGCCCGGGAATGTCGGATCGAATCGAAAAGCCGCGGTTTTTTTATCTTCCGCATGGAGTTTGTGCAGCAGCTCTGCGGCGCTTTTTTCCTGACCCGTCACATTGTTGAACAGTGGCCCCATGTTGCGCTGAAAGGTCTGGCCCATTCTTTTCGCGCTGGCGGCGTCGTGCGGGCAGGCGGCGCTGCCTTCCTTCATCAATCCGTCAAACAGCTTGCGGCCAAATGCCTCCCGGGTGGCGGCCACTGTCGGATCCGGCCGTTCCAACTCTTCTATCGGGTCGTTATCTTCGGCGATTTCCGAGCGTGAAGCGGGAGCCGTACCGGTCGGACGCCGGAGCGTGGCATGGTTTGCCGTTATCTCGGCTTGCTGCGGTGGTGATGGCGCGTGCGCCGCCGAAGGTGCTGGCGCTTTGACTGTCGCCGTAGGTGTATCGACATGCGCTGCCGGAGGCGTGTTCCTTTGCGCAGACGGCGGCGTTGCCTTGGCGTCTGTCGGCCGCTGCGGCTCAGTTTTTCCGGCCGGCGTAGGATGACTGACGCAGGCGGGATCTGGTGTACCGAGCTGTCGCACAACCTCATCCACCACAATATTCAGCAGTTCAATCAGCGGCCCGCGCGGGTGGGGTTTGCCATGCAGGCTTTCATGCTGTGGCAATCCGGTCAGCCCTTCGAGCAGCGCATGGAGCAGGGCGCGCCGTTGACTTAACGGCTGCTGCCCCTGTTCGGTGGTATAGCCGGGCGGTTTGCCGTTTAACACCTCGAGCAGCAGCTTCAACCCCAGCGTCTTGGCGGATGGCTGATGCGCCGGCGTACTCGATGCCGCCAGCGGATCGAGCTGCCAGTGAGGAGCATGGCCACCGAATCTGACCTCGTCACGGTAGGCGTGATTAAACGCCGCGCGGAAGGTGGCGCTGTGGGCGTAGGCTTCCTGCAGGCCGCTGGTTACCGTATGGTGCAGTGCGCGCAGCGCGTTATTACCCTGTTTGATGGCGGAGAGAAACATCTCCGGCAGTTCGCCGGGGCGGAACTTGTGCGTGGCGTCGTTGAGTTTGGCCGAAAATGCGTGGCGCAACGGACTTGGTTGGGTAAATTGCCGCATCAGCGCTGGGGAATGCGCACTCAGCAACCGGTCGTGCGCGCGTCCCGCCATCTGGGGCAGGGCGGCAAAGCCATGGCGCTGGTGGTGCAAACTCTGACTGATGCCTCTTACCGCCGCGCCAAGCAGCGCAGGATTTAACCCGACCATAAATTACCCTCCGTTCGCTCCGCCAGCGTCTCATCATTGCTATCATAGTGAGTGGTTATTGCGCGCAGAGGGTTCCCTCGATGGCGAACATTTATAACTGGCTGCTCGATCATTCCGGTATCGGAGTGGCTGATATTTACCGCTCGGCGGCATTCTATCAGGCGCTGTTGGCGCCGCTGAACGTCGGCGTGGTGATGCGTATTTCACGCCGTTTTGAGCCGGCGCAGGCGGACGATGCTGATTTGGCCGGCGTGGCGTTCGGTATTGATTACCCGGTGTTTTGGCTCGATATTTTTCATCCGCACAGTCAGTGGCAGCACGTTGCCTTTCGCGCCGTGAGCCGTGAACAGGTGCGGGCATTTTATCGGGCCGGTCTGGCGGCGGGCGGTGTCGATAACGGCGCGCCAGGTCTGCGGACGGATGATTTTTCATCGGGATATTACGCGGCGTTTGTGTTGGATCCGGATGGTAATAATATTGAAGCGGTGCTGCGAGAAGGGCGTTAACGGCGCGGATTATCTGGCGGCGCTGTGCAGCAGGTAATAGGCGTCTTCACCTTCGCCTCCCTGGCTGATAATTCGCCAGCCGTGCCGCTGATAAAACACCAAAGCCGGTTCGTTCCTGACCAGACATTTCAACGCGCCGGTGGTGCGGAAGGTGGATTCTGCCTGTTTGAGCAGGGTGCTGCCTATGCCGCGCGTTTGTTGAGCGGGGTCGACATACAGGTTATGGATAAAATCTTCGGCCCGGTGAATGGAAACAAAACCCAGAGGTATGCCGTTTTCTTCAGCCACCCAGATCTCTTCCCCCAGCGTAGCGCGATCGAAATCTTTCGGTTGGTAGTGGCTGGTATCCCGCCAGTGAAAGGCGGTTTTACGCGCGGCCAAATACAAGCGGCGCAGAAAGGGGCGATCGGATTCTTGGTATAGCCGTATTTGCATCATGCTCCCTCGGTGGCGGACGCGTGGAAACCCAGTGGTGTCGACACCTGAGTATGTCGGAATATCATGCCGTTGGCGAGAGATAGAAAAAAGAGCAAATATCATTATTTGCTCTTGAATATGACGCGTTACCGGGCGGAGCGCAAAGCGCTGCCGGCCCGGTAGATATTGGCGACGTTACTTGGTGTAACGACCTTCCCAGAAACCACGGACAAGGTTAAATACGCCGTCGGTGAAGATCTTGCCTACGCCTCTGGCTGCGTTGGTAAAGCTGCCGAGGATGGATTCGGCGCCCTGGGTGATAGAACCAACAACACCACCCAAGATACCACCGAAGATACCGCCTGATACTTCGCTGACTTCAACGTTAGATAATTCTCTCATGGTTTTTCCTTAAACATTAAATGAGGTCGATAATAAGGGCTGGATAATTACGGCGTGGGAATGGCTGCGGCGCACTCATTCAGCTCAACGGGCTTGCTGGAGGAGGTCACGTTGCCAAACTTGTCAACGCAGCCCACGGTCCGGTAGCAAGCCAGCCCTGAGGATGACGGAGATAAGCTGTGGCTTACTTTACATCCCCAAGCGCCACCAATAATATTCATTGCTTCGCCTTGCGCTAATTTTTGCATAACTATTAATTATCCTTTTTGTTTTTACGGATGACTTAACGTGATCCGCATCAGACAGTTAATGATTAGCGGCGAGCGGCTTCGCTTGGGGCATCTGGCGCTGGCTGGTTTGGTCGGCTTGGACGGAAAGCATTGACGAGTCTGTCCAGGAAGCCCATGCCCAGGCCAATGGTGTTGCCGATAGAGTTGGCGATATTGCCGACGATGTTGCCCGCGATGCCGGTCAGGGTATCAACGCCAGCGTTGATGATATTGCCGATAATGCCACCGAAAATGCCGCCGGAAACTGTTTCAACTTCAACGTTAGATAATTCTCTCATGATAAATTCCTTTTTTATTAAAAATAAAAGAGTATGGGGTTGAATACAATGGTGACACCTTGGCATGGAAAGCCAAGGTGTTATTTAATATTACCCTCTTTTCTTATCTTATAAATACTGTTTGCAGAATTTCGTTCGTTTTAAGGATAATTCTTGTTGGCTTAAAATAGGCCGTCTGGCTTTATCCTAAATTCACCGCATTTATATTTTAATGGGTGATAATTGAAATTTTATTTTCTGATTTTTTTAATGTTTCCGGCCGCAGGACGCCATACATAAATCATAAACATGACGATGAAAGATTTGAATCCCGCCGGGGGCGGAGTATGATGTGGCCGCAGTCGCCATCCCTGCGGGATGTGCTGCGAAGACTCGGGGTGCCCTTCATGTATGTGAAGGCTGAGAAATACCCGTATTACCTGATCTGGATAATACCAGCGTAGGGAAGTCTTGGCGTCCTGACCGGCGCCCGCCTTCTTTAACGCCGGTTGGGAGAACTATGATCGCTCGACCTGATGAATTGCCCGGCGCAACGGCCGCGGCCAGCTTACAGCTGCTTAAACAACATTCCCCACTGATTCACTGCCTGACCAACGACGTGGTGCAAACGCTGACGGCCAACGTTTTGCTGGCGCTGGGCGCTTCGCCGGCGATGGTGATCGAACCGTCCGAAGCGGCGCAGTTCAGCCGCCTGGCCGATGGCGTGCTGATCAATATCGGCACGCTGACCGCCGCCCGCGCGGAATCGATGCTGGCGGCGGTGGAGGCGGCCAATCAGGCCGCGACACCGTGGGTGCTGGACCCGGTTGCGGTCGGCGGACTGACCTTTCGTACCGAGTTTGCCAACCGGCTGCTGACGCTGCAGCCGGCGGCCATTCGCGGCAACGCGTCGGAAATTATGGCGCTGAGCGGGCTGCAGGCCTCGGGGCGCGGCGTCGACAGCACGGCGGATTCTCTGGCCGCGCTGCCGGCGGCGCAGCAGCTGGCGCAGCGCAGCGGCGCGATTGTCGCGGTCACCGGCGCCACTGACTACATTACCGACGGGCAGCGTAGCTGGGCGGTTGGCGGCGGCGATCCGCTGATGACGCGGGTGGTGGGCACCGGCTGTGCTTTATCGGCGGTGGTGGCGGCGTTTTGCAGCCTGCCGGGCGAGCGGCTGGACCACGTCGCCGCCGCCTGCCGGGTGATGACGCACTGCGGCGAGGCGGCCAGCAAACAGGCCGGCGGCCCCGGCAGCTTTACCCCTGCATTTCTCGACGCGCTGTACCACTGGCAGGGAGAAGAATAATCATGAAACGCATCAATGCATTAACCATCGCCGGTACCGATCCGAGCGGCGGCGCCGGCATTCAGGCGGATCTGAAAGCCTTCTCGGCGCTCGGCGCCTATGGCGCCAGCGTGATCACCGCGCTGGTGGCGCAAAACACGCGCGGCGTGCAGTCGGTGTACCATATTGAGCCGGCGTTCGTGGCCGCGCAGCTGGATTCCGTGCTGAGCGACGTGCGCATCGACAGCGTGAAAATCGGCATGTTGGCCAACGCCGACATCGTGCAGGCGGTGGCCGAGCGCTTGCGGCATTATCAGCCGCCGTTTGTGGTGCTGGATACGGTGATGCTGGCGAAAAGCGGCGATCCGCTGCTGGCGCCGGAGGCGGTGGCGTCGATCCGGCGTGAACTGTTGCCGCAGGTGTCGCTGATTACGCCTAACCTGCCGGAAGCGGCGGCGCTATTGGCGTGTCCGCCGGCGGATAATGAGCAGCAGATGCGCGAGCAGGGACGGGCGCTGCTGGCGATGGGCTGCCAGGCGGTGCTGATGAAGGGGGGCCATCTCAGTGAAGAAGAAAGCCCGGACTGGCTGTTCAGCCGCGGTACGGAGCAGCGCTTCAGCGCGCCGCGCGTCGCCACGCGCCATACGCACGGCACCGGCTGCACCCTGTCTGCGGCACTGGCCGCCCTGCGTCCGCGTTATGACGACTGGCCGCAGACGGTGGCGGCGGCGAAGGATTACCTGCAGCGTGCGCTGCAGCAGGCGGATAGCCTGGAAGTCGGTCAGGGCATCGGCCCGGTGCACCATTTCCATGCCTGGTGGTGAGCCAACTTTTTCGCGCGGCGATGGTCTGAGTAGATGCAATGTCTTTGTCTATTTTCGGAGGGAGAATCACCATGACAGGAATGCATAAACGTCGTTATATGCTGCTGGGCGCGTTGCTGGCCGTCAGCGCCGGCAGCTTTGCCCAGCAGGTGGTGACCACGGCGGATCTGGTTCAGCAGCCGGGTTATCAGAGCGGCTGGCAGCAGATGATGAAAGGTCAGGCCCGGCTGCCGGGCTGGGCGCGTAAGGGCAGCGGCACTTCGACGCCGGCGGAGACGATCGGCTGGCAGGGGCAGCAGTATCAGGTTGGCAATATCTGCAAACCTCACGATTGCGGCAACAACTTTTTGATCGTCGCCTTCAAAGCGGACAAGTCGCAGGCCTGGGGCGTGCGGGTTGAGGTGGAAGACCGGCCGGAAGCGGTGGCGCACCCCAAAAAGTACGCCAAATATCAGTGGCTCGGCAAGCCGGACAGCAATATGCGGGCGCTGCTGCGTCAGCAGTTTGAAAACAGCCCGGACTGGAAGTAAACCGAGTTTGCAGGGACGGGCGCGCCCGTCCCTGATGGTCAGCCGATGCCGGCCTGATGCAGGTCGTGCAGGTTCAGCGCGCCGACCAGTTCCCCCTCAACGTTGACCACCGGCGCGGCGCTGATATGCTGCTCGTGCAGCGCCTCCAGCGCTTCTCCCGCGCGCCACTGTTCCGGCAGGCGATAGCCGGGGCGGGTAATCGCCGGGCTGAGCGGATCCTCCAGCTTGTGGCCCTGCACCAGCCAGCGGCGCAGATCGCCGTCGGTGAAGACGCCCACCACTTTTTGCTGCTCGTCGCACACCGCCACCAGTCCCAGGCCGGTGCGGCTCAGCTCCAGCATCGCCGCCATCACGTCGGCGCTTTCCTGCACCTTCGGCAGACGATCGCCGGTGCGCATCAGGTGATGCACGCGGTTAAGCAGACGCGCGCCGAGGCTGCCGCCCGGGTGTGAACGGGCGAAGTCTTCGGCGTTGAAGCCGCGCTGACGCATCAGCGCCATCGCCAGCGCATCGCCGATCATCAGAGTGTTGACCGCGCTGGAGGTCGGCGCCAGCCCCATCGGGCAGGCTTCGCGCTCGACGCTGATATCCAGCACGCAGGCGGCGCCCTGCGCCAGCGGTGAGGCGGTGCCGCCGGTAATGGCGATCACCGGGATCCGGCTCTCGGCCAGCAGCGGCAGGATCAGATCCAGCTCTTTGGCGCGGCCGGAGTATGAAATAAAGATCATCACGTCGTCCGGGCCGATCATGCCGAGATCGCCGTGCAGCGCTTCCGCCGGATGCAGGAAGAAGGCGGGCGTCCCGGTGCTGGCCAGCGAGGCGGCGATTTTCTTGCCGATATGGCCGGATTTGCCGATGCCGGAAATCACCGCCTTGCCGCGGCAGTTCAGCAGCAGCTCGCAGGCGCGGACAAAGTTGTCGTCCAGCCGCGCCAGCAGGCGCTGCGCTTCGGCCAGTTCAATCTCCAGCGTTTCGCGGGCGAAGGTGAGCAGGGTGCTCGCGTTATCCATCAGTCTCTCCTGCGGAATGAATCAAGGCGGAAATATAGTGTTATTTGCCGGATGAAACACGCGACACGCCGGTTTTTTTTAAACGGATCACAGTTTGAGGAATCAGCCGGGAAGGCGTGCGGACGAGAAGCCGGGCGAAAAGCCCGGCTTCTGCGGCGGCGTCAGGCGATGGTGACGCTGCTGTCGAGATAGGTATCCTGCACGGCGTTAATCAGCGCCACGCCGTCCTTCATCGATTTTTTGAAGGCCTTACGCCCCAGAATCAGCCCCATGCCGCCGGCGCGTTTGTTGATCACCGCGGTGCGCACCGACTCCTGCAGATCGTTTTCCCCGGCGGCGCCGCCGGAGTTAATCAGGCCGGCGCGTCCCATATAGCAGTTGGCCAGCTGATAGCGCACCAGATCGATCGGGTGATCGCTGGTCAGTTTGTCGTATACCCGGTCGTCGGTGTAGCCGAAGTTCACGGCGCGGTAGCCGCCGTTGTTTTCCGCCATTTTCTGTTTGACGATATCGGCGCCGATGGTGGCGGCGATATGGTTGGCCTGGCCGGTGAGATCGGCGCTGGAGTGGTAGTCGACGCCGTCTTTCTTGAATGCCGGGTTACGCAGATAGGCCCACAGCACGGTCACCATGCCCAGTTCGTGCGCGCGCTCGAAGGCGGCGGAAATCTCTTCAATCTGGCGGCGCGACTGCTCGGAACCGAAATAGATGGTGGCGCCGACCGCCACCGCGCCCATATCGAACGCCTGCTCAACGCTGGCGTACAGGGTCTGGTCGTACTGGGTCGGGTAGCTGAGGGTTTCGTTGTGGTTCAGTTTGACCAGGAACGGGATCTTGTGCGCATAGCGACGTGATACCGCCGCCAGCACGCCGTAGGTGGAGGCGACGCAGTTGCAGCCGGCTTCGATCGCCAGTTCGACGATGTTTTTCGGGTCAAAATAGAGCGGGTTGGCGGCGAACGAGGCGCCGGCCGAGTGCTCAATGCCCTGGTCCACCGGCAGAATGGACAGATAGCCGGTGCCGGCCAACCGGCCGTGGTTGAACAGGGTCTGCATCGAGCGCAGCACGCTGTTGGGGCGGTTATTATCGATCATCACCCGATCGACAAAATCGTCGCCGGGCAGGTACAGATTCTCTGCGGGGATGGTGGTACAGCGGTGTTGCAACAGGTCTTCCGCTTCCTTACCTAACAACTGCGCAATATCAGTCATGGTGAACTCCCGTTAAAGCTAATCCCTAGGCCGGAAAGTCATACTGATGGTCACCGGCGTCGCGAAAAGCGGTGATTGAAGCCGTAAGCACGATACTACTGAAGTTGCATCGTCAGGGAGAAACAATAGATGCGATTGCGGGGAAATGCCATTTACGTCGTGTAAAGCGGCGGGGGCGGGCGCCCCCGAGTTATTCGACCTCGAACCAGCTGCTGTTTTGCAGGGCGATCGGCGTGATGGAGTAAATCATCTCCTGCAGATGGTCGTGAACGGCCCGCTCGGCGGCGTCCGGGTCGTGCGCCTTCAGCGCGTCGAAAATGCGGTAGTGCTGTTGGATCAGCGTTTCCGGCGGCGAGACTTCGCTCAGGCTGAGAAAACGTACCCGATCCATGGTGGCCTTGATGGTTTCGATGGTTTCCCAGGCCAGCGGACAGTTGGCGATCTGCGTCAGCAGGCGGTGGAACTCATCGTCCAGCAACAGGAATTCCCGTATTTGCTGGCCGTTGGCCGCCAGCGCCTGACGCTGCAGGTTATGCTCCAGCAGCGCCAGCTGCGGCGGGGTAATGCCGGTGGCGGCCCGGCGGACGATGGCGCACTCCACCGCCTGACGGATAAAGCGGCCGTCCGCGACGCGTTTGGCGGAAATTTTCATCACGAAGGTGCCGCGCTGCGGCAGTATCTGCACCAGCCCCGCCTCGGCCAGTTTGATAAAGGCCTCACGCACCGGCTGGCGCGACACGCTGAAACGGCTGGAAATCTCCTTTTCCGACAGCAGCGTCCCCGGCGCAATGGTGCAGTCGACGATATCCTGCCGTAAAAAGCGGTAGATTTGCTGATTCACCGGCAAGGTGTTGGTAAGGCTGTAATTTTCAGACATGGCGCGATTGGTTATCTGGCAATGATTCAAATGCCACCATACTAGCAGATTATTGTTCAATGGCGGGGGGATAAATCCCCTCGCCAAGAGCGGTCATCAGTGGTGCCAGTCCTGATACTCCTGCTGTCGCCGCTGCGGGGCGGTTTCCGGCATCAGCCACAGGCCGACGGCGGAAATCACCCCCAGCACGATCATATAGCCCGCCAGGCCGTAATAGTGGCCGCCGGTCATCTGCAGAATTTTCACCGCCAGCAGGCCGAGAATACCGCTGCCGACCAGCGAGCCGATCTGCCAGATCAGCGCGATGCCGCTGCAGCGCACGCGGGTCGGAAACAGCTCCGGGAAGTACGATGCCTGCGGGGCGTAACACATGCTGTGGCCGAGGGTCAGCACCACGATCATCGCCAGCTGGGTCAGCCAGAAGTTATCAGCATTCAGCAGCATAAAGAACGGTACGATGCAGACCACCTGCAGCAGCGCGCCGGCGATGTAGACCGGTTTGCGCCCCAGCCGGTCGGAAAGGTGCCCCATCAGCGGGATGGCGAAAATCTCCAGCACCACCGCCACGATCATCGTCTCCAGCAGAATACTTTCGCTCAGCTGGTTGGCTTTGCCGTAGGCCAGCACGATCACCGTGAACATGGCGAACGCGCAGGCTTCGATCAGTTTGGCGCACACGCCTTTGCCGATCAGGCCCGGATAGGCGCGCGCCACTTCCACCACCGGCCGGCTTTCCACCGCCTTGGTGGCGCGGATCTGGGCAAACACCGGCGACTCGTCGATCTTCAGGCGGATAAACAGCCCGACGATCACCAGCAGCAGGCTGAGCAGGAACGGAATGCGCCAGCCCCACTCGAGCATCTGCGCCGGCGACAGCAGGGCGGTCAGCAGGGCGAACAGGGCGGAGGGCAGTAAAAAGCCGGCCGGCGCGCCGATCTGCACCCAGCTGGCGTAGAAACCGCGCCGCCGGGGAGGCGCGTATTCGGCGGTCATCAGCACTGCGCCGGCCTGTTCGCCGCCGACGCCGAAGCCCTGCAGCACGCGGATCAGGATCAGGGCGATCGGCGCCCAGATGCCGATCTTGTCGTAGGTGGGCAGCAGGCCGATGCAGAAGGTGCCGAGGCCGACGATCAGAATGGTGATCACCAGCGCCTTTTTGCGGCCGACCTTATCGCCGATATGGCCGAAGACAATGCCGCCCAGCGGGCGCGCCAGAAAGCCGACCGCGTAGGTGGCGAAGGCCGCCAGCGTGCCGACCAGCGGATCGGCGCTGGGGAAGAACAGCTGGCCGAAAAACAGCACCGCCGCGGTGCCGTAGGCGAAAAAGTCGTAGTATTCCGCCGCCGTGCCGATGGCGGAGGCGCTGGCGACGCGCTTTAACAGCGGCTGATGGTCGCCGGCGTCGGCGTCGTGCGTGGTGGTGGTCATCAGGTGCTCCGGGAGGGTAGGGTCAGTGGGCTGACGGCGTTGCGGGCGTTGCCGCCCGCGCCGTTCTGTTTAGGGTTTTAAGGTTTGCGGCTGCGCCAGCGGACGCGGCGCACGCACAACCAGCAGCACCAGCAGCGCGCCGAGCGCGGCGATGCCGCCGGCCAGGATAAAGGCGCTGTCGAACTTGCCGGTATGCTGCACGATGTAGCCGGTAACCACCGGGCCGACAATACCGGATACACTGCCGACCAGGTGAATAAAGCCGCTGGCGCCGCCGACGCGGGATTTATGCACCACGTCCTGAATAATCGCCCAGTAGATCGCGCCGGTGATATACAGGAAGAAGATGGATACCGACATCAGCAGCACCGCCGGCATCACGCTGCTGACGGTGCCCGCCAGCGCTACGCACGCGGCGGCGGCCAGCAGGCTGACCACCAACACAATCTTGCGCGATAGCAGCAGTTTGCCGGTGATGTTGAAGATCTTATCGGAAATATAGCCGCCGAGCGCCAGGCCGACAAAACCGACGATCCACGGGATCACCGTCGTCAGGCTCATCTCTTTGATGTTCAGGTTGTGCGCCTGTACCAGATAGGCGGGGAACCAGCTGAGGAAGAAGAACAGGATGTAGTTGTAACAGAAGAAGGCGAAGGCGGTCGCCAGAATGATCGGCTGTTTCAGGTAGTAGCCCAGCCCGTGCGCGCTGCCGCTGAGCGCCTCTTCCGGGTGGTGGCCTTCGGCCTTCTGCGCATTGACCAGCGCCCGCTCTTCCTCGCTGACGCGCTTGCTTTTCTCTGGGTTGTCCGCCGCGATAAAGAACCAGACCAGCATCCAGACGATGCCGACCGAACAGATAATCATAAAGGCCGGCCGCCAGCCGAACGCCAGCGCCAGATAGCCGACGATCGGCCCCGCCACCGCGCCGCCAAGCGGCGAGCCGGCGCTGAGCAGCCCCATGGCGGTGGCCGCCTGTTTCTTCGGGAACCAGCCGTTGATCATTTTGTTGGCGGAGGCGCAGATCGGGCCTTCCGCCATGCCGAACAGTACGCGCAGGATCAGCATGGAGTAAAAGCCGCTGGCGAGCGCGGTCATGCCGCAGAAGATCGACCACAACCCCACCGCCAGCCCCATCACCAGCGTCGGACCGAACCGGTCCACCGCCAGGCCGCCGATAAAGTTGAAGATCGCGTAGCCGAAGAAGAAGCTGCCGAAGATGATGCCGAATTGTTCGGCGTTGAGCAGCAGATCCTGTTCGATCATCGGCACGGTGATCGACAGCGCCACCCGATCGAGATAGTTGATCATGTAGACCAGGAACAGCAGGAATACGAGGGTCCAGCGTAAGTTCTTAACCATGGCAAACACTCCACTTGGTGTCGTTTTAATCGTGTGCGTTGTTGTCCATTTCGGTGTGTCAGGCATTATCAGCCGAACTGCAGCAGTACCTTGCAGCAGGTCTGGCGATCGTGTTCAAACAGATGCAGCGCCGCTTCAACGTCGTCCGCCGCCACGCTGTGGGTAATCAGCCGTTCCGGTGCGATCAGTCCCTCGGCCATCCAGTCAATCACCTGCGGGAAGCGGGCGCTGTTGAGGCGTGAGGAGAAAATCGACAGCTCTTTACTGGTGATGCTCTGTTGGTTGATCACACACGGCTCGGCGGAAAAGCCCATGATGCCGATGCGCGCCGCCGGCGATGCCAGCTGAATGGCCTGCGGCAGAATATCGGGGTGGCAGGCGGCGTCGATAATCAGCGTCGGGCGGATATCGCGCTGCGCCAGCGCTTCCGGCAGCGACGTCTGCTGGTTATTGACCACCTCATCGGCGCCGTTGGCGAACGCCATTTCCAGCCGCGCGGCGATACGGTCGGCGACGATCACCTGACGTACGCCGTACACGCCTTTCAGCACCTGGATCGCCGTCAGCCCCATCGGCCCCGCGCCGTAGATCAGCGCCACGTCGCGTGCGGTCGGCTGCAGGTGGGCGGTGATATTGGCGGCGATGGTGAACGGCTCCACCATTGCCGCCTGCCGATCGCTGAGCGCATCGGGGATGCGGTAGGCGTTGGCGGCCGGCACGCAGCTAAAATCGCTGAAGCCGCCGTCGCGGTGGACACCGATCACCTGCAGCTGGTGGCAGACGTTCGGCCGTCCGACCGAGCAAGGGTAGCAGTGGCCACAGCTGACCACCGGGTCGACGGCCACGCGCTCGCCGAGCCGGGCGGCGTCGACGTGTGCGCCGACGGCGTCAATCACGCCGCAGAACTCGTGGCCGATCACCCGCGGATAGCGGGCGAACGGGTTATGGCCGTGGTAGATATGCACGTCGGAACCGCAGATGCCGGCGAGTTTGACCTTGACCCGCACTTCGTCGGCGGCGGGTTCCGGCAGCGGGCGTTGGGCTATCGTCAGCTGGCCCGGCTGTTCAATCACTACGCTTTTCATGCTGATATTCTCCGTTACCAGTTCCACAGGGTGCCGTCTTCCAGGCGCGCGACCGGCAGATAGGCCGGGTCGTAGGGGTATTTGGCCGCCAGCTTTTCGTCGAACTCGATGCCGATGCCCGGCTTGTCGCCCGGATGCATATAGCCGTTATCGAAGGTCCAGCTGTGGGGGAACACCTCCAGCATCTGTTCCGAATAGCCCATATACTCCTGCACGCCGAAGTTCGGCACCCACAGGTCGAAGTGCAGCGCTGCCGCCATGCAGACCGGCGACAGATCGGAAGGGCCGTGCGAGCCGGTGCGCACCTGATACAGCGAGGCGAAATCGGCGATGCGCCGCATACCGGTGATGCCGCCAGCGTGGGTGAGCGTGGTGCGGATATAGTCGATCAGCTGCTCTTCGATCAGTTGCTTGCAGTCCCAGATGCTGTTGAACACTTCGCCGACGGCGATCGGCGTGACGGTGTGCTGGCGGATCAGGCGGAAACAGGCCTGGTTTTCCGCCGGCGTCGGGTCTTCCATCCAGAACAGGCGGTAAGGTTCGACGCTTTTACCGAAGCGGGCGGCCTCGATAGGCGTCAGCCGGTGGTGCATATCGTGCAGCAGATGCTGGTCGAAACCGAACCTGTCGCGCACCGCCTCAAACAGCTTCGGGGTGAAGTCGAGGTATTTCTCCGTCGACCACAGCTGCTCTTCCGGCCAGTGGCCTTTGGTCGCCGGCTCATAGGCCTGGCCTTTGCCTTTCGCCATGCCGTAGGTGGTTTTCATCCCCGGCACGCCGCACTGCACGCGGATCGCCTTAAAGCCCATTTCCTGGTGGCGGGCGTAATCGTCCAGTACCTCGTCGATGCTGTGGCCGGTGGTGTGGCAATAGACCATCACGCCGCTGCGCGAAGCGCCGCCAAGCAGCTGGTACAGCGGCATATTGGCCGCTTTGGCCTTGATATCCCACAGTGCCATATCGATGGCGGAAATGGCGGACATGGTCACCGGGCCGCGGCGCCAGTAGGCGCCCTTGTAAAAGAACTGCCAGATATCTTCGATCCGGTGCGCATCGCGGCCGATCAGCTGTGGGCACAGGTGGTCGCGCAGGTAGGAGGCGACTGACAGTTCGCGGCCGTTGAGCGTGGCGTCGCCCAGCCCGGTAATCCCTTCGTCGGTGGTGATTTTCAGGGTGACGAAATTCCTGCCGGGGCAGGTGACAAACACTTCAGCATTGATAATTTTCATCGCGTGCGCTTTCCGTTGTTCAGGCTGTATGATGGGCGAACATATGCCATGACCTAACTACCATACAAGTATGATTTGCGCATTTTGCGGGCGGCGATCACATTTCGCCCGTGTTAAGACGGACGGGGAAAACGGAAAGAGGGCGACGTAAATCGCCCTTCAGGCGGTGAGGCGGGGGAGTTAACCGAGCAGCTGACAGTTAGGCGGCAGGCGGCACAAAATGGCGTTCGGCAGCACCTCAATGCGGAAATGTTTGCCCTTCAGCGGTTCGCCGTCGAGGTTAAACGTCATCTCGTGCGGCGCGTCGATCTCCAGCCAGGGCAGCGCGGCGCTGACGATATTCTTGTTGTCGTCTTCATTAAACAGGCTGGCGACCAGGGCCGGCAGCAGTTCGCCGGCGATCAGCAACCGCAGCTGCAGCAGGCCGTCGTTGATCAGCGCATCCGGGCACAGTTGCTGGCCGCCGCCGGCCTGCTTGCCGTTACCGATGCCGATCACCAGTGCTTCGCCGCGCCAGGCGAAATCCGGCCCGCGGATTTCACAGCGGTCGGCCTTCAGGCTCTCCATGCGCAGCAGGCCGTGAATAAAGTAGGAGACGCCGCCCAGCGCCGCCTTGAGCTTTTCCGGCGTTTCGGTGGTGATACGCGTGCCGAAGCCGCCGGTGGCCATATTGATAAAGTAGCGTTCACCGTTGACGCAGGCCAGGTCGATCGGCACTGCACGGCCTTTAATCGCCAGGTTCAGCGCCTGTTCCGGCACCAGCGGAATATTACAGGCGGTGGCAAAGTCGTTGGCGGTGCCGAGCGGCAGGATGCCCAGCACCGGGCGCTGCCCGGCCGGTATCAGCGCCAGCGCGGCGGCCACTTCGTTGATGGTGCCGTCGCCGCCGCCGGCGATCAGCGTGCCGACGCCGAGCTGCCGCGCTTCTTCTACGTAGCGGGCGGCATCGCCGCCCTCCCAGGTAACGCGCACGTGCAGAATGTCGCCGGCCGCCCGCAGCTTTTGCACCGCAGCGCGCACCAGCTCATCGCCGGCGCCTTTACCGTTAATGATAAGTAATGTTGGCGCGTGTTGACCCATGTCTGTTGTCCTGCCTTGCTAAAATCCGTTGGTTATCAACGATAGACCACTGTCAATTCGGAAGCCATAAGAATATTCAGTTAAGGATATCGCATAGTGAAACGCATTTTCCGGATTTATCGTGCACGGCTGGAATATTGTTTTTTTGTTGTAGTGAAAAGTGTTGGGAATATATTAATTAAAATCGCTGTTATATATATTTATATTGGACGAGGGATTTCCTGTAAATATATAAGGTGAATGAATGGGGAACGGTATTAACCGGTGTCGGGGAGTGAAAAAGAAAAAGCCAGCCCAAGGGAGATTGGGCTGGCCAAGGAGGTGGTTCCTAGTATTGCTATGCAAATATTCTCGTTCTTTATTTTAGCGGTTTGATAGTAACGACTTTTCCCGCAGATTGGTGTGATCCAATTCTAATATTTGCACTTCTATGTGTTTTATTTCTGTGAACTCCCCTCATATTTAGGACTTTTCTCGTAAATTGAGGGGGGATTGCCATTCAAATCTCGTGTGCGGCGCGTGTTATTTTTCCGCCGCGCCGTTGGCCTGCGGTAAATTACGAATCAGCAGGGCGTAGCTGAGGTCGACGTCCTGCGGGATCGGCAAATACACCAGATGGCCGTTGCCCGGCGCCACCGTTATCGCCTCATCTTTTTTATTGCGCATGCTGTCCAGCGTAAACTGGATGTTGCCGCCCGGCGTCATCAGCTCCACGCTGTCGCCGCAGGAGAATTTGTTTTTTACATCCACCTCGGCCCAGCCGTCACGGCGTACGCCGGTGAACTCGCCGACGAACTGCTGCCGCTCGGAAACGGAGGAGCCGTAGTCGTAGTTCTGATGCGCGTCGTGGGTGTGGCGGCGCAGGAAACCTTCGGTATAGCCGCGGTGCGCCAGGCCTTCCAGCGTGGTGAGCAGGCTGGCGTCGAACGGTTTGCCGGCGGCGGCATCATCGATGGCGCGGCGGTAGACCTGCGCGGTGCGGGCGCAGTAGTAGAAGGACTTGGTGCGGCCTTCGATTTTCAGTGAATGCACGCCAAGCTGCGTCAGGCGCTCCACGTGCTGAATGGCGCGCAGATCCTTGGAGTTCATGATGTAGGTGCCGTGTTCGTCTTCGAACGCGCTCATATATTCGCCCGGCTTCTGCGCTTCGGACAGCATAAAGACCTTATCGGTCGGCGCGCCGATGCCGAGCGTCGGCTCAACGGTTTGCACCGCGATCGGTTCATGCAGGTGCACGATGTTGCCGGCGTCGTCTTCTTTGCCTTCCTCGGCCTTGTACTGCCAGCGGCAGGCGTTGGTGCAGGTGCCCTGATTCGGATCGCGTTTGTTGATATAGCCGGACAGCAGGCAGCGGCCGGAGTAGGCCATGCACAGAGCGCCGTGTACGAAGACTTCCAGCTCCATCTCCGGCACCTGGCTGCGGATCTCGGCGATCTCCTCCAGCGACAGCTCACGGGACAAGATGACGCGCGTCAGCCCCATCTGATGCCAGAACTTCACCGTGGCCCAGTTCACCGCATTGGCCTGCACCGACAGGTGGATCGCCATCTGCGGGAAGGCTTCGCGCACCAGCATAATCAGGCCGGGATCGGACATGATCAGCGCGTCCGGCCCCATATCCACCACCGGCTTCAGATCGCGCAGAAAGGTCTTCAGCTTGGCGTTGTGCGGCGCGATATTGACCACCACATAGAATTTTTTGCCCAGCGCGTGGGCTTCGTTGATGCCCTGCGCCAGGTTCTCGTGATTGAATTCGTTGTTGCGTACCCGCAGGCTGTAGCGTGGCTGGCCGGCGTAAACCGCATCGGCGCCGTAGGCGAAGGCGTAACGCATGTTCTTCAGCGTGCCGGCCGGGGAGAGGAGTTCCGGTGTAAACATAGTGATTCTCAGTCTGATTTCAAGTCAGCGTCGCGCCACCTGATGGCGCGGCGAAAGCGAGGAATTGTAGCGGCAGCGCGCGCGGAAATCAGCAAGTAACCGGAGTTTCTTAGTGGGAATTGATTTATATCATAGTGAGACGCGCAGCGCGGACGCTGCGCGGGGGAAATTAGCCGGCGCTGAGGTCGCGCACATCGGTGGTCGGGCCGTTTTTGATCACCGACTGGATGCCGTTTTTCGCGGCGCTGTCTGAGCTGTACATCTGGCTGGTGCCGATTACCTGGTGGTTTTTGGCCTTCAGCACAAAGTAGGGCTTGCCGCTGCTGCTGACTTTGCTTTCATACTGCGCTTCGTGCGGGGAGTTGGTCTGCACCGAGGCGATGCCGTTTTCCGCCGACGCCTTGCTGGTATACATTTCGCTGGAAAGAATGATCTCGCCGTTGCTGGCTTTTAACGTGAAGTGAAACTGTCCGTTGCTGCCGGATTTTTTTAGTTCATAGTGGCCGTTTGCCATGGGTCCTTCTCCTGTAGGTTCAGACATACGATGAGCCGCCGTCTTTCAGCGGCCGCAGGCGCGCCGCTGAAATATGCTGCTACTAAGTGTAGCCAATGCCTTGAATTTCGGAGCGTTGAAATCGCGTAAAAGGCGCAGTGCGGCGACAAAAGCCCGCCGCAGCGGGGATCAGAGACCGTTGACCAGCCGGCAGGGTTCGGCTTCCCAGCGGTAGCCGACGCCGTAGACGGAGCGGATGAACGCCTTGTCGCCGTCGAGCAGTTCCAGCTTGCGGCGCAGGTTTTTTATGTGGCTGTCGATGGTGCGGTCGGTCACCACCCGGTAATCATCGTAGAGGTTGTTCAGCAACTGCTCGCGTGAGAACACATTGCCCGGTTGGCTGGCCAGGGTTTTCAGCAGGCGGAACTCCGCCGGCGTCAGATCCAGTATCTGGCCCTGATAGCTGGCCTGAAAGCGCGGTTCGTCGATATGCAGCAGCGCATCTTCCTGCCCCTGCGCATCGCCGGGGCGGTAACAGCGTCGCAGAATGGTTTTTACCCGCGCCACCACTTCCCGCGGGCTGTACGGCTTGCAGATATAGTCGTCCGCACCGATTTCCAGCCCCAGCAGACGGTCAATCTCTTCGATTTTCGCCGTCACCATCATGATGGGAATATCGCTGAAGCGGCGCAGTTCGCGGCAGACCGTCAGACCGTCGCTGCCCGGCAGCATCAAATCCAGCAGGATCAGCGCCGGTGGCTGTTGCTGCACCGCCGGCACCACGTCGCTGCCGTTGGTCAGCCAGCGGGTGGCGTAACCGGCGGCCTGCAGATAATCCACCAGCAGCTGGCCCAGTTTGGGTTCATCTTCCACGATCATGATCTGTAACGGTTGGTTGAGCGTTTCCATCAGGATGCCTTGTTCTTTACTGGGGAGCTGGGATAGGGGAATTCTAGCGCAATGCGCACCCCGCCCAAAGGTGAGTGCTGCGCGTAAATACGCCCGCCGTGGGCTTCGGCGATATTCTGGCAGATTGACAGCCCAAGCCCGGAGCCGCCGCTGGCGCGGTTGCGCGAGCCTTCGGTGCGGTAGAAACGCTCAAGGATGCGCGGCAACTGGTCGTCATGCACGCCGGGAGCGCTGTCCTGCCAGTACAGCAGCAGGCTGCCGGGCTTCACCTCGGCGCCGATCTCCAGCGTGCCGCCGGCGTCGGTATAGCGCAGGCTGTTTTCCAGCAGATTGTTAAACAGCTGGTGGAGACGATCCGGGTCGCCGAACAGCGGCGCGCGCTCCGGCAGGCGGGTGACGATGTTCAGCCCCTTGGCGTGGAAGCGCTCGCGGAAGGCGGCGACCGACACCTGCAGCAGATGGACGCAGTCTACCTGCGACTTGCGATAGGCCAGAGCACCGAGGTCGGACAGCGACAGCTGGTGCAAATCATCCACCAGCTTGGTCAGCGTGGCGACTTCCGCCTGCAGTGAGCCGAGCGAATCCGGCGTCGGCTGGCGCACGCCGTCCTGCAGCGCCTCCAGTTCGCCGCGCAGCACCGCCAGCGGGGTGCGCAGCTCATGGGAGACGTCGGCCATAAACGCCCGGCGCATGCGTTCATTTTTTTCCAGTGAGGTGGCGAGCTGGTTAAAGTCCTGCGCCAGCCGTCCCAGCTCATCCTGGCTGCTGACCGCGACGCGGGCGCTGAAGTCGCCGGCCGCCAGCCGGTGGGTGCCGGCCACTAGACGTTTGACCGGTGCCAGCAGGCCGCGCGACATCAGCAGGGTGGCGGCGGCGGCCAGCAGCGCCGACAGTGCGGCAATCAGCCAGCTGGTGCGTTTTTGCTGGCGGTCGAAGTTGATATCGGCGTTGCGCGTCAGCCGCTCCGGCGGCGTGGCGATCACCCAGCCGACGATCTGGTTGTTATAGCGGATCGGCTGCCGGGTGCCCTCTTTGGGGAACGGGCCGGAGTGGCCCACCAGACGCCGGAACCGGCTGTCGACCACCCAGAACTGCGTACGCCAGCCCTTCGGCGGCAGGTTATGGCTGCTGTCGCTGCTCTGCTCAAATGAACGCATAATCTGATACACCACCCGATCGTTGTTGCGCAGAAACGCCCAGTTGCCGTGGCGGCTGTACTGATCTTCCAGCGCATCGCTCAGCATGGCGATACGCTGCTCGTTGCTGTGCTTGATGTAGTCGATAAAACCGCGTTCAAAGCTGAGGCGCACGCCCCAGTGCATGGTGATCAGCACCAGCATACAGGTGGCGAAGATGGCCAGAAACAGCTTGCCGGTAATGCCTATTTTCATTCAGTCCTCGTTGCGCTTGTCTGGCGCGTTGCTCTGGGTTGCAGCCGCGTCGCGCTACTCCGGCAGCGGCTGCAGCTTTTTACCGCGCCGCAGGCGCGTCTGCAATCGGTCGAAATAGAGGTACACCACCGGCGTGGTGTACAGCGTCAGCAGCTGGCTCATCAGCAGCCCGCCGGCGATGGTGACCCCCAGCGGCTGACGCAGCTCCGCGCCGTCGCCGCTGGTCAGCACCAGCGGCAGCGCGCCGAACAGCGCCGCCAGCGTGGTCATCATAATCGGCCGGAAGCGCAGCAGGCTGGCTTGGAAAATCGCCTCGCGCGCGCTGATGCCGCCGCGGCGCTGCGCGTCGAGCGCAAAGTCGACCATCATGATGGCGTTCTTTTTCACGATGCCGATCAGCAGCATGATACCGATCAGCGCAATCAGGCTAAAGGCCGCGCCGAACAACTCCAGCGCCAGCAGCGCGCCGACCCCGGCGGAGGGCAGGGTGGAGAGAATGGTCAGCGGGTGAATATAGCTTTCATACAGCACGCCGAGCACGATATACACCGTGGCGATCGCCGCCAGAATCAGGAACAGCTGCGAGCGCAGCGTATCCTGATACACCTGCGCGGTGCCGGCAAAGGCGCCGCGCACCGTCGGCGGCACGCTGAGCGCGGTCATGGTGCGCTCGATGGCTGCGGTAGCGTCGGACAGGCTGCCGCCGTCCGGCAGGTTGAACGAAATGGTCGACGCCGCCGTCAGCCCCTGATGGTTCACCGACAGCGGCGCGTTGGCCGGCCGCCAGCTGGCGAAGTAGGAGAGCGGAATGGCTTTCCCTTCGTTATTGATGACGAACATCTTTTCCAGCGCGCTGACGTCCTGGGTATACGGCGGCGCCACTTCCATCACTACCTTGTACTGATTGAGCGGCTGATAGATGGTTGAGATCTGGCGCTGGCCGAAGGCGTTATTCAGCAGGTTATTGGCGTCGCTGACGGAAATGCCGAGGCGCGCCATGGTTTCGCGGTCGTAGACCAGATCCAGTTCGGAGCCTTTGTCCTGCTGATCGGAGTTAACGTCCGTCAGCGCCGGCAGTTTCGCCAGCGCGTCGCGGATCTTCGGCTCCCATTCGCGCAGCGCGCCGAGGTCGTCCGCCAGCAGCGTGTACTGGTAGCTGGCGTTGGCCTGACGGCCGCCGGCGCGGATATCCTGCACCGCCATCAGGAACAGGTTGGCACCCGGCTCTTTCGCCAGTTTGCCGCGCAGGCGGGCGATCACCTGCTGGGCGCTGCTGCTGCGTTCGGACAGCGGTTTCAGCGAGATAAACATCGAACCGGAGTTGGTGCGCGACCCGCCGGTAAAGCCGGTGACGTTATCCACGTCCGGGTCTTCCCGCACGATTTTCATAAAGTCTTCCAGCTTACTGCGCATTGCCTGGAAGGAGATGCTCTGGTCCGCCTGAATAAAGCCCATCAGCCGGCCGGTGTCCTGCTCCGGGAAGAAGGTCTTCGGGATGCTGACGTACAGCCAGACGTTGAGGGCGATGGTGGCGAGAAACAGCGCCAGCACCCAGCGGGCATGGCCCAGCACCCAGTTGAGCGAGCGGCCGTAGCCCTGCTGCAGCGCGTTAAGCAGCCGGCCGAAACCGCGGGTGCGGCGCTGGGCGCGCGCCGGCTGATGGCGCAGCAGATAGGCGCACATCATCGGCGTCAGCGTCAGCGAGATAATCAGCGACAGGCCGATGGAGACCGACAGCGTGACGGCGAACTCGCGGAACAGCCGGCCGGGCAGCCCCTCCATCAGCAGCAGCGGAATAAACACCGCCACCAGCGAGACGCTCATCGACAGCACGGTAAAGCCGACCTCGCGCACCCCCTGCAGCGCGGCGTTGATCGGCTTGACGCCGGCTTCAACGTGGCGCGAGATATTCTCCAGCACCACGATGGCGTCATCCACCACAAAGCCGGTGGCGATGGTCAGCGCCATCAGCGACAGGTTGTTCAGGCTGAAGCCGCACAGGTACATGGCGGCGAAGGTGCCGATCAGCGACACCGGCACCGCCACCGCCGGGATCAGCGTGGCGCGGCCGGAACGCAGGAAGATAAACACCACCAGAATCACCAGCGCGATGGCGATCGCCAGCGACTGCTCCACCTCCGCCAGCGAGGCGCGGATGGTCGGCGAGCGATCCTGCGCGATATTCAGCTGGATCGACGCCGGGATATTCTCCTGCAGGTCCGGCAGCTCGGCGCGGATGCGGTCGATAGTGGCGATAATATTGGCGTCCGGCGCGCGGCTGACGGTCATAATGATCGCCGGTTTGGCGTTGGTCATGCCGGCGTTGCGCACGTTCTGCACCGAGTCTTTCACCTCGGCTACGTCGCCGAGGCGCACCGCCGAACCGTTGTTGTAATGAATGATCAGCGGCTGATAGTCGGCGGCGGTTTTCAGCTCGTCGTTGGTCTGCAGCTGCCAGCGCTGCTGCGGATTTTCCAGCGCGCCCTGCGGTTTGCGCACGTTGGCGCTGCTGATGGCCTGGCGCACGCTGTCGAGCGATACGCCCTGATTAAACAGCGCGCCGGGGTTGAGCTCCACCCGCACCGCCGGCAGCGAGCTGCCGCCCACCGACACGTCGCCGACCCCTTCGGTCTGGGCGATGCGCTGCGCCAGCTGGGTGGAGGCGAAATCATACAGCTGCCCCTGACTGTAAGTGTCGGAGGTCAGCGTCAGGATCATGATCGGCGCGTCGGACGGGTTGACCTTGCGGTAGCTGGGGCGGCTCGGCATGCCGCTGGGCAGCAGGCTCTGCGCCGCGTTAATCGCCGCCTGCACGTCGCGCGCCGCGCCGTTGATATCGCGATCCAGATCGAACTGCAAAATCACGCGGCTGCTGCCGAGTGAGCTCATCGAGGTCATTTCATTGACCCCGGCGATGCGTCCCAGCGCGCGCTCCAGCGGCGTCGCCACCGACGAGGCCATGGTTTCCGGCGAGGCGCCGGGCAGCGAGGCGCTGACCACGATCACCGGGAAATCCACCTGCGGCAACGGTGAGACCGGCAGCAGGCGAAAGCCCATCACGCCGGCAATGGCGATCGCCAGCGTCAGCAGCGTGGTGGCTACCGGGCGGTGGATAAATAGCGCAAAGAATCTCACGGCAGCTCCTGCGCGTCCGGCCGGCGGCGGGTGTTGCGCGCCAGTTTGTCAAACAGCAGATAAATCACCGGCGTGGTGAACAGCGTCAGGATCTGGCTCATGATCAGGCCGCCCACCATACAGACCCCCAGCGGCTGGCGCAGCTCCGCGCCGACGCCGGTGCTGAGCATCAGCGGCAGCGCGCCGAGCAGCGCCGCCAGCGTGGTCATCAGGATCGGCCGAAAGCGCAGCAGACAGGCCTGATAAATGGCGTCGTACGGCGTCATGCCCTGTTCGCGCTCCGCCGCCAGCGCAAAGTCGATCATCATGATGGCGTTTTTCTTCACGATGCCGATCAGCAAGATGATGCCGATGATGGCGATCACGTCCAGATCGTTGCCCGCCATCATCAGCGCCAGCAGCGCGCCGACGCCGGCTGTCGGCAGCGTCGACAGAATGGTCACCGGGTGGATAAAGCTTTCATACAGCACGCCGAGCACGATATACATCGCCACGACCGCCGCCAGAATCAGCCACAGCGTGCTGCCGAGCGCCGCCTGGAACGCCAGCGTCGCGCCCTGGAAGCGGGTGCTGATATCCTTCGGCAGGTTGAGGCGTTCCTCCGCCTGGGTAATGGCGTCCACCGCCTCGCCGAGCGAGTAACCGTCGTTAACGTTGAACGACACCGTCGCCGACGGGAACTGATCGAGATGGTTGATCGACAGCGGGCCGAAGCGTTCTTCAACCTTGGCAATGCTGCGCAGCGGCACCATGGCGCCGTCGCTGCCCGCGAGGCGGATATCATCCAGCGCTGCCAGGCCGGGGGTCTGGCTGACGTCATGCTCCAGCACGACGCGGTACTGGTTGGCCTGGGTATAGATGGTGGAGATCAGCCGCTGGCCGAAGGCGTTATACAGCGCGTTATCGACATCGCTCATGCTGACGCCGAGGCGCGTGGCCGAGTCGCGGTCGACGTTGACGTAGGCCACCAGCCCGCGGTCGAGCCAGTCGCTGGTGACGTCGGCCAGCTGCGGCGCCTGCTTCAGTTCATTCATCAGCTGTGGTACCCACAGGCTCAGCTCATCCAGCGACATCGCCTGCAGCGTGACCTGATACTGGGTGCGGCTCACCTGGGTATCGATGGTCAGATCCTGCACCGGCTGCAGATAGAGCTTCACCCCGGGAATGTTGGCCGTTTGCTGCTGCAGACGGCTGATGATCGCCGGAATACGTTCGCTGCGTTCGCTGAGCGGCTTCAGGTTGATCTGCAGCCGGCCGCTGTTGAGCGTGGCGTTGCTGCCGTCGATGCCGACGAAGGAGGTCAGGCTTTCGACCGCCGGATCTTTCAGGATTTGCGCGGCGACCTGCTGCTGACGCTCGGCCATATTGCTGAAGGAGACGCTCTGCGGCGCCTCCAGCGTGCCCTGAATAATGCCGTTGTCCTGTACCGGGAAGAAGCCTTTCGGGATCAGCAGGTACAGCAGCACCGTCAGCGCCAGCGTGGCGAACGCCACGCCCAGCGTCAGCCACGGGTGATTAAGCACGCTTTTCAGCCACACGCCGTAGCGGGCGATCACCCGCTCGAAAAAGCGTTCGCTGGCGGCGGAAAAGCGGTTCTGTTTACGCAGCGATTCGTGGCTCAGCATGCGCGCGCACATCATCGGCGTCAGCGTCAGCGACACCACGGCGGAGATCAGAATCGCCACCGCCAGCGTGACGGCGAACTCGCGGAACAGGCGACCGACGATATCGCCCATAAACAGCAGCGGAATCAGCACCGCCACCAGCGAGAAGGTGAGGGAGATAATGGTAAAGCCGATCTCACCGGCGCCTTTCAGTGCGGCATCCAGCGGCTTTTCGCCCTTTTCGATATAGCGCGAGATATTCTCTATCACCACGATAGCGTCATCGACCACGAAACCGGTGGCGATGGTCAGCGCCATCAGCGTCAGGTTGTTGACGGAAAAGCCGAGGAAATACATGGCGGCGAAGGTGCCGACCAGCGACAGCGGCACCGCCACGCTGGGAATAATGGTGGCCGGCACGTTGCGCAGGAAGACGTAAATCACCATCACCACCAGGGCGATCGCCAGCAACAGCTCGGACTGCACGTCGCTGACCGAGGCGCGGATGGTGGTGGTGCGGTCGGTCAGCACTTTCACATCCACCGATTTCGGCAGGCTTTTCACCAGCGTCGGCAGCATCTCGCGGATGCTGTCGGCGGTGGTGATGACGTTAACCCCCGGCTGGCGCTGAATATTCAGCACGATCGCCTGATCTTTATTGGCCCAGGCCGCCAGTTTGGTGTTCTCGGCGCCCTGTTCGACGGTGGCGATATCCCGCAGACGGATCGCCGCGCCGTCTTTGTAGGCGACAATCAGCTGGCGGTAATCGTCGGCGGACTTCATCTGGTCGTTGGCCGACAGCGTTACCGAGCGGGTGGGGCCGTCCAGGCTGCCCTTGGCGGAGTTGACGTTGGCGTTGCTGATGGCGCTGCGCACCGTTTCGCTGTCCAGCCCGTAGGCCGCCACCGCTGCGGCGTTCAGCCTGACGCGCACCGCCGGGCGCTGCCCGCCGGACAGCGTCACCAGCCCGACGCCGGTGACCTGCGAGATTTTCTGTGCGACGCGGGTTTCCACCATATCTTCCACCTGCGTCATCGGCATGGCGCTGGAGGTGACCGCCAGCGTCATAATCGGCGGGTCGGCCGGGTTGACCTTGCTGTAAATCGGCGGGTAGGGCAGGTCATTCGGCAGTAGATTGGTGGCCGAGTTGATGGCCGCCTGAACTTCCTGCTCGGCGACGTCCAGCGGCAGTTCGAGCTGGAACTGCAGCGTCACCACCGACGCGCCGCCGGAGCTTTGCGACGACATCTGTTTCAGCCCGGACATCTGGCCGAACTGCCGTTCCAGCGGCGCGGTGATCGCCGAGGTCACCACGTCAGGGCTGGCGCCGGGGTACAGCGTCACTACCTGAATGGTGGGGTAATCCACTTCCGGCAGGGCGGACACCGGCAGCGCGCGGTAGCCGATAATGCCCGCCAGCAGGATGGCCACCATCAGCAGCGTGGTGGCGACCGGACGCAGGATAAACAGGCGGGACGGCCCGCCGTTAGCCTTATGCGGCGTCGGCTGCATCAGGATTTCCCCTGCACTTGCGGCTGGCGGCGCGGCGTGGCGGCTGCCGGCGTTTCCTGCGGCGTCAGCACCTCGACCTGAATGCCGTCGGTCAGACGGTCGATGCCGTCGGTAACCACCCGGTCACCGGCGCTCAGGCCGGCGCTGATCACCACCTGTTGGCTGTCCTGCACGCCGGTGGTGACGCGGTGTTTACTGACGGTATTGTCATCCCCCAGCGTCCAGACGAAGTTGCCCTCGTTGTCCATCTGCAGCGCCGCCGTCGGGATCACCACCGCGTTGTGCAGGGTATCCACTTTCAGGCGCGCGTTGACGAACTGGTTGGGGAACAGCTCATCATCCTGATTGCTAAAGCGCGCTTTGAGCTTGATGGTGCCGGTGGCGGTATCTATCTGGTTATCCAGGCTCAGCAGGCTGCCGGTCGCCAGCCGCTGCGAATTGGTGCGGTCCCAGGCTTCGACCGCCACCGCACCGGCCTTCTGCGCCTTAAGCAGATCGGCGATATTGCCTTCCGGCAGGGTAAACACCACGTCGATCGGCCGGGTTTGGGTGATCACCACCAGCGGCGTGCTGCTGCCGCTGGTGATGTAGTTGCCGACGTCGACCTGCTTCAGCCCGACGCGGCCGTCAATCGGCGCGGTGATGCGGCTGTAGGTGATTTGCAGTTTGGCGCTGTCCACCGCGCCCTGATCGGCCTTGATCGCTCCTTCGGTCTGGCGCACCAGCGCCCGCTGCGCATCCAGATCCTGGCGAGAGATCAGATTGGTTTTCACCAGTTGCTGATAGCGCGCCAAATCCTGTCTGGCGTTGGCCAGCGTCGCCTGGTCTTTCGCCAGCTGGCCTTCGGCCTGCGTCAGCTGCACCTGGAACGGACGCGGGTCAATCTCCGCCAGCAGATCGCCGGCCTTGACCTGTTGCCCTTCGGTAAAGTGAATGGCCATCAGCTGCCCGTCGACCCGGCTGGTGACGGTGACGGTATTCGCCGCGCTGGCGGTGCCCAGCCCGGACAGATAACGCGGCACGGTCTGCTGCATGGCGGTTGCCGCCTGTACCGGCGACATCGGCATCTTGCGCCGTCCGCCATTATTCGCCTGTTTGCCCGCCGCCTGGCGGGCGGACGGCAGCGGTTCGACGGGTGCGGCGGCGAAAAAATGTCGCCAAATCAACACGGCGGCGATAACCAACAGCGCGAGAACGACAAGGCGCAGGATCAAGGGGCGGCGTTGAGGTTTTGCATTCATGACGATGAAAATACTCCAAAGGCGGGCAACAAGCCGAAAGGCCAACTTCTTATAGGATACTAGTTTACCGGCCGTTACCGGGATAAAAATGGAGGAAAAATGGAGGAATCGTCAGTTTTCCATGAAGAGAAAGAGGGTTTACCGATAAGCGTCGCGTTTTTGGCGTTTGATTATATTTCAGGCTAATAATAATTACTCAAACCATTTGGCTGATAGAGGGTGAGATGAGCAAGCGTGAATTGGGACGTAGCGGAATCAGGGTGCCGAAACTGACGTTCGGCGGCAATGTGTTCGGCTGGACGGCGGATCGGGCGACGTCTTTCAGCCTGCTGGACGCGCTGGTGGACAACCAACTGAATTTTATCGATACCGCCGATGTGTATTCCTACTGGGCGCCGGGCAATCAGGGCGGCGAGTCGGAAACGGTGATCGGCGAATGGCTGAAACAGAGCGGCAAGCGCGATCGGGTGATTATCGCCACCAAAGTGGGGAAAATGAACGATGCAGCCGGCAAACCGCAGCTGTCGGCCGGCTATATCCGCCAGGCGGTGGAGAATTCGCTGCGCCGTCTGCAGACGGACTATATCGATTTATACCAATCTCATGACGACGACCGCGACACCCCGCTGGCGGAAACCCTGGCGACCTTTGACGCGTTGATCAAAGAGGGCAAGGTACGGGCGATCGGCGCATCCAACTATCAGGCCGATCGGCTGGAAGAGGCGCTGCGGGTCAGCGAGCAGCACGGGCTGGCGCGCTATGAGACCCTGCAGCCGGAATATAACCTCTATGCCCGACAAGGCTATGAACAGGCGCTGGAAGGGGTTGCCGTCAGGCACGGGCTGGGGGTGATCAACTTCTGGGCGCTGGCCAGCGGTTTTCTTACCGGCAAGTACCGCAGCGCCGATGATATCGGCAAGAGTCAGCGTGGCGACACCATCGTGGCGCGCTATTTGAACGCGCGCGGTTTACGCATTCTGGAGGCGCTGGATAGCGTGGCGCAGCGGCATGCGACGACGCCGACTCAGGTCTCGCTGGCCTGGCTGATGGCGCGGCCGAGCATTACCTCGCCGATTGCCAGCGCCACCTCGCTGGCCCAGTTGGATGAGCTGATCGGCGCTACGCAACTGTCGCTGAGCGCAGAAGATATTCGCCAGCTGGATCGGGCCAGCGAGGAATAAGGTGCGGGCGTCAGTCAGCCTGCTCCCGCCACTGCTGCCGGTTCAGCCGGTACACCACATGGCGGCGCAGGCGGTGGCCCGGCGGCAGGCGCGGATGGTCAAAATACTCGTCAGCGCAGCGCATGCCGATGCGTTCCATCACCCGGCGTGAGGGATGGTTGACGACGGCGGTAAACGACACCACTTCCGGCAGTTGCAGCTGTGAAAACGCATGGTTCAGCGCTGCCCGTGCGGCCTCGCTGGCGTAGCCGTGGCCCCAGTGGGCGGCGGCCAGCCGCCAGCCGATCTCCACGCAGGGCGACAGCGGCAGATCGTCGCCGACCTGGGCCAGGCCGACAAAACCGATAAAGGGAACATGGCCCGGCAGTTCGACGGCCCATAATCCCCAGCCGTGCTGCTGCATAAACTGGCGGATCGCGGCGGCCTGCGTTTCGCTGGCGGCGGCGGACAGCGGGGCGGGGAAGTAACGCATCACCTGCGGATCGGCGTTCAGCGCGGCGAAAGCGGCCAGATCGCTGTCTTGCCAGGCGCGCAGGCGTAAACGTTCGGTATTCAGCGTGGCGATAGGCATGGTTTTCACCTCGTTCTGTAACGGGGCGCGACCTTGACGTCGCGCCCGATGCCCCGTGGCGGGGTTAACGGAACAGCGTCTGCGCCCAGCGCGCCAGCCCGGCGGTGACCGAGCCGAAGTCATTGCCGCCGACGATCGGAATGCCGGGCAGCTGCTGTTGCAGCGCCGCGCGCAGCAGCGGCGAACGGGCGCTGCCGCCGGTCAGGTAGATCACGTCCGGCTGCGTCTGGCTGGTGGCCAGCGCGGCGGTGACCTGCTCCTGGATGCGCTGCAGCGGCTGGGAAATGGCATCCGCCAGCTGTCCCTGACTGATGAGTTCTGCCAGTTCCGGCTGGACAAACGCCAGCGGTACGCGGGTGGTTTCCTCGCCGGAGAGGGCGATTTTACTCTCTTCCGCCGCGCGCACCAGCCGGTAGCTCAGACGTTTCCGATACACCTGCAGCAGCCGACGCACTTTTTCCGGCTCCGCCGCGTCGCGGATCAGATCGTTCAGCAGTCTGGCATTGGCGCTGCTGTAAAACTCATTCTGCGCCGGCACGTCGTTGGTGGCGACCGCGTTCCAGTACGGCAGCGCCGGCAGGGCGATGCCTTTTGCGGTTTCACCGCCCATGCCGAACAGCGGCATCAGTTGCTTGAATGCCAGCATGATATCGAGGTCGTTACCGCCGACGCGGCAGCCGCTGTGGCCGATCAGGCTCTGCTGGCGATCGGCGCTGTCGCGCCACTGCGGCCCCATCAACAGCACCGAGCAGTCGGTGGTGCCGCCGCCGATATCGACCACCAGCACGGTTTTCTCTTCCTGCAGCGTGGCTTCGAAATCCAGCCCGGCGGCCACCGGCTCAAACTGGAATTCGATCTGCTTAAATCCGGCGCGCTGGGCGGCGCGCAGCAGAATGCCCTGCGCCTGGCTGTTGGCCTCTTCGCCGCCGGTGCCCTGGAAGTTGATCGGCCGGCCGATCACCGTCTGCTCGATCTGCTGTTGCAGCACGCCTTCCGCCTGGCGCTTGATATGGAACATCATCGCGCAGACCAGGTCTTCAAACAGCGCGATTTGCTGCGCCTTCAGCCCGTTGGCGCCGAGGAATGATTTCGGCGAGCGGACGAAGTACACCTCTTCCGGGTCTTCAACATAGTGCGCCAGCGCCTGCAGACCAAAGTGCAGGCTGTCGGCGTTGACCGGAATATCCTCTTCGCGGTTGTAGCTGACGGCGCGCCGCAGCAGTTGCTGGTTTTCCTCGCTGCCGGTCGGCACCTGCCAGTGGCGGTGCAGACATTCGCTGACCGCTTCGCGGCTCGGCGCGCACAGCATCGACGGCAGATACGGTTCATTGTTTTCCAACGCCAGCAGCTCCGGGCCGTTTTCCCGCATCACCGCAACGGAACAGTTAGCCGTTCCGTAGTCGAATCCTATAAACATTTTCTATCCCCATGCCAATGAAGGGGGGCGACTTTACCCGAGAGCGGGCGTCTGGGCAATGCAGCGCGTGCCGGACGGCGAAAATTTTAGCGGCAGCGTTAAGGAGATGCTTAACTAAGCCTATCTTGATGTCCGAATTCCGCACGTCAGCCCGCAGTCTGAGCGCCATAATGATGAAAAAACCGACACCGAGCGTTGCCATGAGTGAACACCAGGCGTTATATGCCGCGCTGCGCGCGCGGGATCGCAAATTTGACGGCCGTTTCTTTGTCGGCGTGTCGTCGACCGGCATCTACTGCCGGCCGGTGTGCAGCGCCCGCACGCCGAAAAGCGAGAACTGCAGCTTCTACCCCAGCGCCGCCGCCGCTGAACTGGCGGGCTTTCGCCCCTGCCTGAAGTGCCGGCCGGAACTGGCACCGGGCCTGGCGCTGATCGACCTGGGCAACCGCTATGCGCAGGTTGCGGTGCAGCTGATTGAGCAGGGCTACCTGTCTGAACACAGCTGTGAGGCGCTGGCGGCGCGGCTGGGGATTTCCGATCGCCATCTGCGGCGCATCTTCGCCGAGCAGTTCGGCGCTTCGCCCATCGATTATGCGCAGTCGCACCGGCTGCTGCAGGCCAAGCGCCTGCTGGCGGATACCGATATGCCGCTCAGCGAGGTGGCGTTCGCCGCGGGGTTTGGCAGCCTGCGGCGCTTTAATGAACTGTTTAAACAGCGCTACCGCCTGAGTCCGTCGGCGCTGCGTGAAAGCAGCGGCCGGCAGACACGCGCCGCCGACAGCGGGCTGGTGTTTCATCTGGGCTATCGCCCGCCGTACGACTGGCCGCGCATGCTGAATTTTTTACAGGCGCGTGCGGTCAGCGGCGTGGAGTGCGTGCAGGACGGGCGTTATTACCGCTCCATCGCGGTGACGCTCGGCGGAGAGTCGTATCAGGGCTGGGTCAGCGTGCAGCCGGAAACGGCGCGCGATCGGGTGCGGGTGGAGATTGCGCCGTCGCTGAGCCGGGTGACGACCGACGTGCTGCGGCGCGTGCGCCAGCTGTTCGATCTGGATGCGGCGCCGGACGTCATCGCCGCCGCGCTGGGGCCGCTGGTGACCGACCCCGGCCTGCGCCTGCCCGGCTGTGTCAACGGCTTCGAACAGGCGACGCGCGCGGTGCTGGGGCAACTGGTCAGCGTGAAGATGGCCGCCGTGTTTGCCGGACGGATGGCGGAGCGTTGGGGAACACCGCTGGCGCAGCCGCACGCCGGCATTACTCATGTGTTTCCGCTGGCCGGGCAGATAGCCGCGCTGCAGCCGGAGATGCTGCGGCCGCTCGGTATTCAGCTCAAACGCGCAGCAGCGTTGATCGCGCTGGCGCGTGCGCTGGAAGAGGGGCGGCTGGCGCTGGATAACGTGCTGGATATTGAGCAGGGCATCAAGGCGCTGACCGCGCTGCCGGGCATCGGCGACTGGACGGCGAGCTATATTGCGATGCGCGCCTGGTCATGGCCGGACGTATTTCTGAGCGGCGATTATCTGATTAAACAGCGCTTTCCCGGCATGACGCCGCGCCAGATTGAGCGCTATGCCGAACGTTGGCGGCCGTGGCGCTCTTACGCCACTTTGCATCTGTGGCATCACGACGGCTGGCAGCCTGAGCGATAGAAAAACGGGCCGGCGCAGGCCGGCCCGGAAGGTCAAAGCAGGAACAGGCTGGCCAGGCCGAGGAAGATGAAAAAGCCGCCGGTATCGGTCAGGGCGGTGATCAGCACGCTGGAGCCGACCGCCGGGTCGCGTCCCATCTTCAGCATCACCATCGGGATCACTACGCCCATCAGCGCGGCGACCAGCAGGTTGAGGATCATGGCCAGCGTCATCACGCCACCCAGCGCCCAGTCGTCGTACAGTAAATAGGTGACCACGCCCATAATGCCGCCCCACACCAGGCCGTTGATGATCGCAACGCCCAGCTCTCTGAGCAGCAGACGAGAAATATTGCCCTCTTCAATCTGGTGCAGCGCCAGCGCGCGGACGATCATGGTGATAGTCTGGTTGCCGGTATTGCCGCCAATGCCGGCGACGATCGGCATCAGCGCGGCCAGCGCCACCAGCTGCGAAATGGTGTGCTCGAACAGGCCAATCACCCGCGAGGCGATAAAGGCGGTGCACAGGTTGATAGCCAGCCAGGCCCAGCGGGTTTTTACCGCCTTGCTGACCGGCGCGAATACGTCCTCTTCCGGGCTTAAGCCCCCCATGCGGCGCAGGTTGCTTTCGCTCTCTTCATTCACCACGTCGACGATCTCTTCGATGGTCAGACGCCCCATCAGTTTGCCCTGCGCGTCGATCACCGGGGCGCTGATCAGGTCATAACGTTCAAACGCGCCGGCCGCCGCTTCGGCCTTATCTTCCGGCTGGAAGCTGGTGGGTTCGCTGTCCATCACGCTGGCGACCTGTGTTTGCGGGTCGTTCAGCAGCACCGCCGTCAGCGGCAGTTCGCCGAGCAGAGTGTTCTTACGATCGGTGACAAAGATTTTATCGGTGGCGTCCGGAATGGTTTTGCGCTGGCGCAAAAAGCGGTGCACCGCGCCCAGCGTAACATCGGGCCGCACCGTGACCAGCTCGAAGTCCATCATCCAGCCGACGGTCTCTTTGCCGTAGTGCATCATCTCGCGCACCTGTGCGCGCTGCCCCGGCTCCAGCGAGGTCAGCAGGCGGCCCATCAGGTTACGCGGCAGGAACTGCGCCAGATAGGCCTGTTCATCGATATCCAGCGTTTTGATCGCCTTGAGCAGGTCTTTATCGCTCATCTCTTCGATCAGGCTGTCCCACACCGGTTCAGCGACTTCCACCAGCGTTTGGCCGCGGCGCGGCGGATCCACCAGCCGCCACAGCGCCAGGCGTTCATCCTGCGGCAGCGCTTCCAGCAGGTCGGCGAGGTCGGCGGCGTGCATCTCTTCCACCAGCGCGCGAATTTCGGCGGTCTGGTCCATCAGCGCCTGGCGGCTGAGCTGCTGCTCTTCGTCCGGTCGGCCGAGGATGCCGTCGACCAGCGCTTTGTTGTTCAGTAACAGGGACAGGATGTGCTGACGGTGTTCAGCCACCTTTTTGACATTATGTGTTGCGGCAGACATGGTATTCCTTAACGCTTGGCACGCGGAGCTCCTGAGTCATAACTTGTACAAGATAGAACATCTCAGAGTATGGCGTCATTTTTATGATCGGGACGATACGCAGCCAAAGAATGGGTAAAGCGTCTGTTGACAGGCGGCTTACCCATTCGGCGGCGCGCGGACAGGCACGCGCGTTCACTGCGTTTCAGAGGCGTTGTCCCGTGGCGGATTGAGTGGTTGACTGATGTGCTGTTCCTGGGCGGAAACATTTTTTTCCTGATGATGGGGAATGGCGGCGAGAGTGGTATACAGAAGCCGGCCTATCAAAATGATAAAGCTTACCAGCAACACTATTTTGGTCATTTGTCCGGTGGTTCTTTTACGCATGATTTTTCCGGAAGTATCGGTCCTTGTGGCGCAGTTGTTGGTTATGCCCGTCATTTTTCCATGAGTGGCGTAATTTTAGTGGCGGCTGGCAAAATTTGTCTATGTATTTCACCGGGAAGCAAAAACAATCCTGCCGTTCGTTGAGTGTTGGTTTGATTTTATCCGGCGGCGTGGAGCGCTTTTTTTATCGCAGTAATGTTATTCCGGTTTTTAACCAACAATTATCTATTAATTGATCTAAATCAATTTTTAACCCACCGTTGCGCATAGAATTCGTGACCAGCTGTAAATTTTGCTGAATTTTTCATCACTGCTACCCCGATCTCGGCGACGGGCGGACGCCGCTTACTGACAGGTTACCAAGGTCTGGACGATAAATTGCTTCGCGCGTCAGCGGAGATATTCACTTCATAATGGTTAAATTGAAACTCTGGAATGATTTACGCCACCGTTGGTGGGGCCAGCCCTTAATCTGGAGCCTGGTGTTTATCCCTCTGGCCGGCTGGCTGTCTCCGCGCATTATGTTGCCGGAGGGGAAGGTGTACCTGGTCTATCTGCCGCTGGCGGTGTGCATTTCGCTATTGATGGTGTATGACTGGATGGCGATTCCCGGCATTGCCATTGCTATCATGGTCCGCTACAGCGCCCGGCTGGGGCCGGAAATCGGCATTATCATGACGCTGCTGTATCTGTTCTGCCTCGGTGTCTGCTGGTTGGGCTACCGCTGCCAGACGCAGCGCAGCTGGTGCGCCCGCATTAACGTGCTGGGATTTACGCCACCGCGCCTGATCTGGCTGCTGACGTTTCCGCCGCTGCTGTTTATCCTCAGCCTGCAGCTGATGACCGGTATGGGACTTTTGCCGGACGAGATGGGCATGGTGTTCGGCAGAGCCAATCTGATGCATACGCTGGTGAATTTCCATGCGTTGCTGATCGCCGGCCTCTCTTCCACGCCGCTGTTCTATTTTGTACTGCGCATGCTGAATAACCCGCGCTTTATGCGGACGCTGCGGCGCCGTTTCCGGCTGGAAGTCGCGCCGGGCGTCAAAACCGGCGAGCCGCAGCTCTGGCTGTTGCTGCTGGCCGGCATGGTGTTTGCGCTGTGTTACCCCACCGGCGTCGGGCACAAGGAGTTTTGGGTCGACTACAGCCTGACGCTGTTGCTGCCGCTGATGCTGTACGGCGCCATGCGCTTCGGCTATCACCTGAACTGCATCGCCTGGTCGATCGCGCTGCTGGCGCTGTTCTTCAACTATCGCAGCTATGTGCGGGTGGACGGGCGCCTGCACGATCTGGCCGTGGTCTCCTCGATGATGCTGGTGTTCACCCTCAGCGTATTCCTGCTGTCGGCGATTAACTCCCGCCAGCTGGTGCTGTTCGCCAAAATGCGACGCGCCTCGCTGCAGGATCCGATGGTCGGCCTGCCCAACCTGCGCGCCCTGAAGCGGGACCTAGCGCAGGCGCCGCGCTCGACGCTGTGCTTTTTACGCATTGCCGAACTGGATCTGCTGAGCCGCCATTACGGCATGCAGCTGCGTATCCGTTTTAAACAGCACCTGGCCAGTACTCTGCGTAAAGTGATGGCGGCGGACGAAGAGGTCTATCAGCTGCCGGGCTACGATCTGGTGCTGCGGCTTAACGGCTATGACGCCGAAGCCAAAGTGGCGGAGGTGCACGCCACGCTGGAGAACTTCCGCCTGGTCTGGAACGGGTTGCCGATCCATCCGCCGCTGGGTGTCAGCTACTGCGGCATCGCCGGAGAAGTGGAGCACCTGCATCTGCTGCTGGGGGAGCTGAGTTCGCTGGCTGAACTTTCACTGACCAGCGGCGAGCCGGAGAGTATCCGCAGCGATCATCAGGACGTGCAGAATGAGCTGAAGCACAAGGTGCGTTTGCTGCACCGGGTGCAGCGGGCGCTGGATGGCGACGGGTTTATCCTGATGGCGCAGCCGATATCCGGGGTGCGCGGCGACAGCTACCATGAAATTCTGCTGCGCCTGCCCGATGATAAAGGCGGTACGCTGCCGCCGAGCGAGTTTTTGCCGGTGGTGCATGAGTTTGGTCTGGCGTATCAGCTGGACCTGTGGGTGCTGAACAACACGCTGAAGTTTATGGATAGCCACCGCAATACGCTGCCGAGCGCGCGTTTTGCGGTGAACATCTCGCCGCCGACGCTGTGCCGCCCGACGCTGAGCCGCGATGTACGCCAGGCGCTGCAGCAGTATGACATTGAGCCGTACCAGCTGATTCTGGAAATCACCGAATCACACCTGATGCAGGATATCCACTATGCGGCTACCACCCTGCGGGAGCTGCGCGAACTGGGCTGCCGCATCGCGATTGACGATTTCGGCACCGGCTATGCCAGCTACAATCGTCTGCGGATGCTGGAGGTGGATACGCTGAAAATCGACGGCAGCTTTGTGCGCGATATGCTGAATGACCCGGTGGATCACCAGATTATCGCCTCTATCTGCAAGGTGGCGTTAATGAAGCGGCTACATATCGTGGCGGAATATGTCGAAAGCGAAGAGCAGCAGATGGCGCTGCGGGCGTTGGGGGTCGATTATATGCAAGGCTACCATATCGGCCGGCCGGTGCCGCTGACGTCGCTGGTGACACCGGCGCAGGAGCCGCCGGCGTAACGCTCTGCGGCCCTTTGCCGGGGCAGAGGGCCGCAGAGTAGGCAATCAGGCGAGGCGCTGCTCGTCCTGCTGCGCGTCTTCTTCCTCAATCAGCAGCTTCCAGCCGACGACGTCGTTCCAGTATTCCTGCTCGCGCTCCAGATCCAGCTGCACCAGCGTATTTTGCGCCAGATAGCCGGCCGGGAAGCGCAGCGTCCAGTGATTGTCATCGGTGGACAGACGCAGGGTTTCCGGCGTGGTGGTGGACTGACGCTGGTTATTCAGCAGCGCGCTCAGGCGCAGCAGCTGAATCAGCGGCAGATAGTGCTTCTTCTTGAACAGGTTCAGGCGCGGCAGCTCTTCCAGTTTGATGGCTTTACGGTGGAAGCGCACCAGCGCCGCCAGCAGCAGCTGCTGTTCCTGATTAAAGCCCGGCAGATTGGTGTTTTGCAAAATATAGGCGGAGTGCCGGTGCATGGCGCTGTGATTGATGCTCAGCCCGACCTCGTGCAGCATGGCGGCCCACTTCAGCAGCGCCTCCAGCTGCGGGTTGACCAGCTTGGTATTTTGCGCCATCCACTGGGCGTACAGCAGCTCGGTGGTCGCCAGCACCCGGCCGGCCTGGTCGCGATCGATATTGTAGTGCTCGGCCAGGCTTTTGGCGGTGCGGCTGCGAATATCCTGATGGCGGAAACGGCCTTCCATTTCATACAGCACGCCTTCGCGCAGCGCGCCGTCAGACAGACGCAAATCGCGGATCGCCAGCGCGTCGAACACGCCGCATAAAATGGCCAGCCCCGGTACAAACACCGCTTGGCGCTCTTCCGACAGCCCCGGCAGGCTGAGGGCGCTGAAGTTCTTGAACTGCAGCACCTGCTCGCTCAGCATTTCCAGCCGCTCCTGGGTGATCAGGCCGTCTTTTTCACCCATCGCAACCAGCACTTCGTGCGCCGCCTTGATCGAGCCGGAGGCGCCAAGAGCGTATTGCCAGCCCTGGATGCGGTATTGCCAGGCCAGGGTTTCCAGCTTTTGTGCCGCCGCCAGCCGGGCGCGGCGGAAGTTGGTGCGGTTGATTTCGCCTTCAGGGAAGAAAATGTGGGCGAAGCTGACGCAGCCCATGCGGCGGCTTTCCGCCAGCAGCGGTTCGAAATCTTCGCCGATCACCAGTTCCGTTGAACCGCCGCCGATATCGATCACCAGCTTGCGGCCCTTTTCCGGCTGGGTGTGTTCCACACCCATAAAGATCAGGCGCGCCTCTTCCTGCCCGGAGATAATCTCGATCGGGTAGGGGATCACGTCGGCGGCGCGTTTCAGGAAGGCTTCGGCATTCACCGCCTGACGCAGCGTATGCGTACCGACGATGGTGACGTTTTCCGCCGGGAAGCCCTGCAGCCGTTCGGCAAACAGGGCCAGGCAGGCCAGACCGCGTTCTATTGCTTCTTCACTGAGCACATTATTGGCGTCCAGGCCATCGGCAAGGTGTACCCGCTGTTTTAAGCGGCCCAATACCTGAAGGGCGCCGTTTACGACGCGGGCAATAACCATATGGAAGCTGTTCGAGCCCAGATCGATGGCGGCGATTTCCAATGGTTTATGAGTAGCAGTGCTGTTTAGCGGCATAGTTACTGGCCTAATTTCCTGGTTGTTCCAGAGCTTTTAAATAGTCGTAAATGGCAATTTGCGAACGGACCTTGCGGCGGTTGCCGCGCGGCACGTACTGATTGCTCAGCTCTTTATCAATATAACGGGCTTTGACGGTGTCGCTGAATTGGATCGCCAGAATATCCAGCACGCGCTGTTTCAGCGCCGGATCCAGCAGCGGCGCCGCCACTTCGATACGGTAATCTATATTACGGGTCATCCAGTCGGCGGACGACAGATAGACCTTGGTGTCACCTTGATTTTCGAAAACGTAAACGCGGTCATGCTCCAGATAGCGGTCAACAATGCTGATGGCCTGAATATTGTCGCTGATCCCCGGCAGATTGGGAATCAGCGAACACATACCGCGCACCAGCAGGCGTACCTTTACGCCGGCGCCGGAAGCGGTATATAACCGATCCACCAGCCCTTTATCCACCAGATTATTCAATTTCAGCGTAATGCCGGCCGGTTTGCCCGCCAACGCGCTGGCGATCTCATGGTCGATCAGATCGTACAGCATGCGGCGCGAGTTCTGCGGCGACACCATCAGGTAGTCGAAATGCACCGGGCGGTAGGGGTTTTCAATAAAGTTGAACACCCGGCGCACTTCGTTGGTAATGCGCGCATCGGCGGTCAGCAGAGAGTAGTCGGTGTAAACGCGCGCGGTTTTTTCGTTGAAGTTGCCGGTGCCGATATGGGCGTAGCGCACAATGGCGTCGCCTTCGCGGCGCGAAATCAAAAACAGCTTGGCGTGAATTTTCAGACCGGGGGCCGAGAAGATCACGTGTACGCCGGCTTCCGTCAGGCGTTTGGCCCAGTGAATGTTGGCCTCTTCGTCAAAGCGTGCCTGCAGCTCGACCACCACCGTCACTTTTTTGCCGTTATGCGCCGCGTGGATCATCGATTCGATAATGCGTGAATCTTTCGCTACGCGGTAAATATTGATTTTTATCGCCAGCACGCTGGGGTCGAACGACGCCTGCCGCAGCCATTCCAGCACGTGCTCGAAGGTGTGGTACGGATAGTACAGCAGCACGTCTTTTTCCCGGATGGCGTCAAAGCCGTTGCGGAACTTGTCGAACCAGGTATGACGCAGGCGCGGCAGCGGCCGGTTGACCAGGTTGCTTTTGCCGACGTTGGGGAAGCCGATAAAGTCCTTGAAGTTGTGGTAGCGGCCGCCGGCGATCACCGAGTCGTAGTTGGAGATGCCCAGCTTTTCGCGCAGCAGCTCCACCATTTTGTTCGGCATATCGCGCTGGTACACAAAGCGCACTGGCTCGGCGGTCAGGCGCTGTTTCAGGCTGGAGGACATCAGTTCCAGCAGGCTGGACTCCATTTCCGTCACCAGATCGTATTCCGCATCGCGCGTCATCTTCATTGAATAGGCGTTGAGCGCGTCGTAGTCGAAGAAGCCCTTAAAAATATCATCCAGGCAGTAGCGCAGAATATTGTCCAGCAGGATCATCGGTTTGCGCCGGCGCGGCGCCTCCGGCGGCAGATTGACGAAGCGCGGCACCTTATCAGACGGAATTTCCAGCAGCGCATAGTCGATATGGGTACCGCGGATGATCTCCACCGCCAGATAGGTGTAGTCGTCCTTCAGAAACTGCACCAGATTGGTGTCGTGATTGATCAGAATCGGCGTAATATGCTGGCGCAGATGCTGCTTGAAGTACTGGCGTAGCCAGACTTGCTGGTTCTCGGAGACCTGACGCTCATTGATCAGAAAGATTTGATTGCGCGCCATTTCCAGCAGCAAATCGTTATACAGGGTGTCGAACTCCTGGTCGGTTTTTAACACCTTGGCCTGGATTTTCTTCAGCAAATGGCGTGATGACCCGGCGGAGCCCTGTTCTTCGCTGATCAGTATCCGACGTTTCAGATCGGCAAAGCGGACTTGGTAAAACTCGTCGAGGTTATTGGAGTAAATGCCCAGAAAGCGCATGCGTTCAATCAGGGGATTGCTCTTATCTGCGGCTTCCTGCAACACGCGTTCATTAAAGGATAACCAGCTTAGTTCTTTCTCGATGTAGAGCTTTTCCTGACCCATTATTACTCCGGTTAAATCATGGGAAAAATCGAATGGCATTCCCCTATGCCGGCCCAGGCCGCCTGCCGCGCAGGCGGGTGAGTGGCGCCGTAGCCCATCGTTCACGCTGCCTGGATGCCGCTCTAATGTCCTACAACATTATTGCGAGAGATTGACAGTAATGTCCAACAGATCTGCCGGCCGGCGGCGGTAAACTTTGTCATGCAAACGACATTAATCTGACATAAGATGCCCGGTTATCTTTTGGCGTAAGCCGGACCAGCAACAAAGACAGAGAGTGATGGTACAGACAACGGCAAATCAACTTCCCCGCGATCGGCGGCGCGCGCGCATTGATAGCGGCGTACGGGCCATGGTGACCGTCAGCGGCCTGCTGGTGCTGATGATGCTGATGTTAATCTTCGTCTACCTGCTGTTTGCCGTGCTGCCACTGTTTAAATCGGCGTCCATCGAGACGTCACCGGCGCTGACGCTGAACCACGCGTCGCCGGCCATGGCGCTCGGGATGGATGTTCAGCAACGGGTGGGCTATCGCATCGACCGTCGGGGAGAAGGGCAGTTTTACCGTCTGACGGCGCGGCAGGGGCAGGCGGCCGGCACGCTGCTGACCAGCCAGCGGCTGCTGCCGGCGCCGACGCTGTTGGCCCGGGCGGTGGGCGCGCGCGACCTGTTTGCGCTGGCGCAGGCCGACGGGCGCTTTATGATTGCCCAGGCCGATTTTGCCGCGGCGCCGCAGGAAAAACCGCGCTGGACTCTGCCGCTGGGCGAGCGGCCACGGGCTCTGCTGCCCCATGGCGGCGCGCTGACACAGCTGGCGCTGGCGCCGGCGCGCGAGGCCGGTGAGTATCTGGTGGCGGCGGTGACCGAACGGCGTCAGCTGTTGTTTGCCCGCGTTGCCGCACAGCAGCCGGCGGCGGTAAGTCGCGTCGCGCTGGATGCTGACGTCCAGCAACTGGTGCTGGCGCCGGATGGCCGCCAGCTCTATCTGCTGAGCGGCAACCGACTGGCGCGTTACCAGATCGACGGGACACAGCTGCGGCTGCAGGAGACGCAAACGCTCGGAGAACAGACGCCTTACCGTCTGACGGCGCTGCCGGGCGGCAGCGCGCTGATCGTGCATGCCGCCGACGGCACGCTGCAGGAGTGGTTCGACGTGGAGAAAAACCAGCGCTGGCGCCTGACCGCGGCGCAGCAGTTCGCGCCGCAGCCGGCTGCGGACGTTACGGTGATTGCCGAACCGTTCCGCCGGGTGTTCGCCAGCGTACAGCCGGACGGTGCGTTTGCGCTCTACGCCAGCATTCAGTCCCGGCCTTTGCTGAGCGCCCGGCTGGCCGCCGGCGTGCAGCAGGCGGCGTTTGCGCCGCGCGGCGACGGTCTGTTGCTGGAGACCGCACAGGGCTGGCAGCGCTATCGCCTGAATAATGACTACCCTGACGTAACCTGGCGCTCGCTGTGGCAGAAGATCTGGTATGAGAACTATCCGCAGCCGGCGCTGGTCTGGCAGTCTACCTCCGGGGAGGACAGCTATCAGGCCAAGTTCAGCCTGGCGCCGGTGATTTTCGGCACCCTGAAAGCCGCCGTCTATGCGATGCTGTTCGCGATTCCGCTGGCGCTGGGCGGCGCTGTCTATACGGCCTGTTTTATGTCGCCGGCGCTGCGGCGGCTGGTGAAACCGGCGATCGAAGTGATGGGGGCATTGCCGACGGTAGTCATCGGGCTGGTGGCGGGCATCTGGCTGGCGCCGGTGATCGAGCGCCATTTGCTGGTGATACTGGCGTTGCCGCTGCTGTTGGCCGGCGCGGTGATAGGATGCGGCCTGGCTCAGAAGCGCTGGTGGCCGGGCCGGCTGCGTCCCGGCGCCGATTTACTGCTGCTGTTGCCGGTGATGGCGCTGACCGTCTGGCTGGCGATGATCCTCGGCCCCTGGCTGGAGACGCTGCTGTTCGGCCAGCCGATGCACGTCTGGCTGGGCGATGACTTTGATCAGCGTAATACGCTGGTGGTCGGCGTGGCGATGGGTTTTGCGCTGGTGCCGATTATTTTCTCTCTGGCGGAGGATGCGCTGTTCAGCGTGCCGACGTCGCTCACTCAGGGATCGCTGGCGCTGGGCGCCACGGCTTGGCAGACGGTGGTGAGGGTAACGTTGCCCGCAGCCAGCGCCGGCATTTTCTCGGCGCTGATGATCGGTTTCGGACGGGCGGTAGGGGAAACCATGATCGTGCTGATGGCTACCGGCAATACGCCGATTATCGACGGCAGTCTGTTCCAGGGGCTGCGTGCGCTGGCGGCGAATATCGCCATTGAAATGCCGGAGGCGGTGTTCGCCAGCAGCCACTACCGGGTGCTGTTCCTGACCGCGCTGGTGCTGTTTGTGTTTACCTTTATTTTCAACACGCTGGCTGAGGCGATTCGCCAGCGGCTGCGCGAGCGCTATAGCCAGAATCAGGAGGCGCCATGAGATCCTGGCTAAAGTCGGGTTCCCCTTGGGTATGGCTGACCGCCGGATCGGTCAGCGTCAGCCTGTTGGCGCTGCTCGGCATTTTGCTGCTGCTGGCGGGGCAGGGCATGCGCTATTTTTGGCCCAGCCCGGTGTATCAGTTTGAGCTGAATCAGGCGGCGGCCGGGCCGGTAACGCTGATCGGCGAACTGTATCAGCAGCAGACGATTTCGCGCCGGCAGTTACAGGAAGCGGGCGTGACGCCACCGGGTGAGGCGGAGCAGGTCACCCGCTATCTGATCAAGGTCGGTAACCGCGAAAGTGAGGGGCAGGATTTCCGTACGCTGCTGGCCAGCGATATTCGCCGTCAGAGCACGCCGCGCGACCTGATGGTGCTGGAGCGCAACAGCAACGGCACCGCCTATGGTTTTCTGGCCGGCCTGCTGGAGGACGGCCAGCCGCTGACCGGCCGCGATCTTAGCCAGGCGCTGCAGCAGCGCCTGCCGCAAATTGCGGCGCTGTCGCGCCAGGCGCATGATATTCAGATTCATGAGATGGCGCGGATTAATGAGCAGTTTGCCGCGCTCAACCTGCGTGAGAAAAAGCTCCGGCGTGACGACAGGTTTGATGCCCGCGCCCAGGCGCAGATGAAAGCCGAGCGGCTGGAACTGCAGCGTCAGTATCGTCAATTGGCGGATCGGCTGGACGGGCTGAACCGGGATCGCCAGCGCGACGCGCTGCTGCTGCGGGATATGCGCGGCCAGGTGCATACCATTCCCCTGAGCCAGATACGCGATGCCTGGTACCCCAATGCGATGACATTCGGCCAGAAAATGGCGCACTGGGGCGAGCAGGTGAAGAAGTTTCTGAGCGACAGCCCGCGCGAGGCCAATACCGAAGGCGGCGTCTTCCCGGCGATTTTCGGCACCGTGCTGATGGTGGTGCTGATGTCGATCGTGGTGATGCCGTTCGGGGTGATTGCCGCCGTTTATCTGCATGAGTATGCCGGCAAGAACCTGCTGACGCGGCTGATTCGCATCGCGGTGGTCAATCTGGCCGGGGTGCCTTCTATCGTCTACGGCGTATTTGGCCTGGGCTTTTTTGTCTATCTGATCGGCGGCAGCATCGATCGGTTGTTTTATGCCGAGTCCCTGCCCAACCCGACCTTCGGCACGCCCGGCGTGCTGTGGGCCGCGCTGACGCTGGCGCTGCTGACGCTGCCGGTGGTGATCGTGTCGACCGAAGAGGGGCTGTCGCGGATACCTGTTTCGCTGCGTCAGGGGTCGCTGGCGCTGGGCGCCAGCCGGGCGGAGACCTTATGGCGCATTGTGTTGCCGATGGCGGCGCCGGCCATGATGACCGGCCTGATTTTGGCGATTGCACGGGCGGCGGGTGAGACCGCGCCGCTGATGCTGGTCGGCGTGGTGAAGTCGGCGCCGGTGTTGCCGGTGGACGATATTTTTCCGTATTTACATCTGGAACGTAAGTTTATGCACCTGAGCTTCCAGATTTACGATATGGCGTTCCAAAGTCCCAGCGTCGAAGCGGCCAGGCCGCTGGTGTTCGCCACCGCTTTCCTGCTGGTGGCGATCGTCGTCGGGCTGAATCTGGCAGCGATGGGCATCCGTCATTCGCTCAGGGAGCGTTACCGGGTATGGGAGCAGTAACGGTGATAACGAGTTTGGGGATCGCTTCATGGGATTAAAAACGCCGGGCAGTTTGCCCAGGCTGGATGTGCAGCAGCTGGATGACCAGAATACGGCGCTGGCGGCTGACGGGCTGCAGCTGTTTTACGGTGACAAACAGGTGCTGCATGATATTTCGCTGCGGATTCCGAAGCACCGGGCTACGGCGCTGATCGGCCCCTCCGGCTGCGGTAAATCCACGCTGCTGCGCTGTTTTAACCGCATGAACGATCTGGCGGACAACTGCCGTATTGACGGCGATCTGCAGCTGAACGGCGAGCTGATTTCCGGTGCGGACATTGACGTAGCGGCGCTGCGCCGGCGGGTGGGGATGGTGTTCCAACGGCCGAATCCGTTCCCGAAATCGATTTACGAAAACGTGGTGTACGGCCTGCGTCTGCAGGGCATTCGCGAGCGGCGGGTGCTGGATGAGGCGGTGGAGCGTTCGCTGCGCGCGGCGGCGCTGTGGCATGAGGTGAAGGACCGGCTGCGGGAAAACGCCCTGCGGCTGTCCAGCGGCCAGCAGCAGCGGCTGGTGATTGCCCGCGCCATCGCCATTGAGCCTGAAGTGCTGCTGCTCGATGAGCCGACGTCGGCGTTGGATCCGATCTCTACCCTGACCATCGAAGAGCTGATTTCGACGTTGAAACAGCGTTACACGGTGGTGCTGGTGACGCACAATATGCAGCAGGCGGCGCGCGTTTCGGACTATACGGCGTTTATCCACCAGGGGCGCCTGGTGGAATATAACGATACCGACGCCATTTTTACCTCTCCCCGCCAGCGGCGGACGGAGGATTACATCACGGGCCGCTATGGCTGAGGCTATTTGACCTGCTGCGGTTCCTGCAGCTGCGGGGCCGCATCGGCAGGGGCGGGGCGCGCCGTTTTCAGCGCCGTGACCTTGCCGGCGCCGGCGGCCGTTTGCGGCATCAGCTGGGACTGCCCGACAAACACGCCGCCTTTCTCAATAGAAAACTCGTCGGTAAAAATATCGCCGCGCATATGGCCTTTCGGCTGGATGGTCAGGCTGTCGGCGTGACAGCTGCCTTCGACGGAGCCGTTGATCATAATATGCTGGGCGTGGATTTCACCTTTCACATGGCCGGTCGGTTCGATGCGCACCTGGTGGGAGCAGGTCAGGCTGCCTTCAATCACGCCTTCGACAATAATGTTGCCCTGGCCTTCAATGGTGCCGGTCAGCTGGGTGCCCTGTGAGACAAAGGTGTCCTTGATGGCCTTAACCGGTTTGCTGCTTTCCAGTAGTTCCGCTAATGGCGGCGGCGCGGGGGCCGTCTTGACCGGCTCTTTCATATCATTGTGCAGGGGCTTGGCATCGTCCGTTTTTTTACCGGACTTCTCTGTGGGATTTTTCTTGGATTTATTAAATAGCTGCATGGGGTCCTTCCTGTATATGCTATATATTGCTTGAATAATAAGTAATGAACAAAAGACGGCAATAGCTACCATTATCGGATTCATCTTGTTATTTAATAGAGTATCCCAAGATAACCAGATAATGATTAGCAGTGCCCATAAAATCCAGACATACCAAAGTATATTGTATTTTCGCATCTTTCCTGATTAAGATAATCCATTCTTAAGTAACGTTTATTAATAATCGGCAACGACGAACTGTAATATCGATGTTGTCATTATAATTGATGACGGTCAATAATGAATAACGCCTGATGCCAGCGGATTATTCACGGATCTGACGGCTGTTATTATGTCTGGTGATTTATTGCCGAAATCTATTTACATTAAATTTAGATTATCGGCAATGTTTACATTTTATTTAGCTAATTTTTCACTCTTGGGCGCGGCTTTGAACTTTGCCAGGTATTGCGGCTGGAAAATGCACATGCGCAATACGGTGCGGTATTCGCCGTTAACGAAGAATTCGTTAATCAGTTCCCCCTCCACTTCAAAACCCAGTTTGCTGTAGATATGGATCGCTTTGGGGTTTTCTTTGTCGACAATCAGGTACAGCTTATACAGGTTCAGAACGGAGAAGCCGTAGTCCATCGCCAGTTTGGCGGCGGTGCTGGCGTAGCCTTTACCCTGATGCGTCGGGTCGATAATAATCTGGAACTCCGCCCGACGGTGAATATGATCGATCTCCACCAGCTCGACCAGGCCGACCTTAGCCCCTTCGTGCTCAATGATAAAGCGACGTTCGCTCTGATCGTGGATATGTTTATCGTACAGGTCGGACAGTTCGACAAAGGCTTCATAAGGCTCTTCGAACCAGTAGCGCATGACGCTGGCGTTATTGTCCATCTGATGGACAAAGGTTAAATCATCCCGCTCCAGTGGGCGTAGGCGGACGCTGGCGGAACCAGGCATGTGTATTCTCCTATGTGACTGACATACGGGGAAGTATAGCGTTGAGTCGGCCAGAAGAGGTAAAAAAAACGGCGCCGGAGGGCGCCGTTGAGGATTGGTTTAGAAAGCGCGCTCAGTCGGCGGCGTGCCCCTGTTCGGGCAGGCGTTCGCCGTCCAGCCAGGCGGCGTTGTCGCGCATCGCCAGACGGCCATCGACGAACCAGCCGACCACCAGCGGATAGAGGGTATGCTCCTGCACCTGTACCCGCTCAACCATCTCATCTTCTTCGTCGCCGGGGAAGATCGGCACTTTGGCCTGCAGAATAACCGGCCCGCCGTCGAGCTGCTCGGTGACGAAGTGTACCGAAGTGCCGTGCTCGTCATCGCCGTTGTCGATCGCCTGGCGATGGGTATGCAGACCCGGATATTTCGGCAGCAGAGAAGGGTGGATATTCAGCATCCGGCCGGCATAGCGCTGGACGAACGGCGCGCTGAGAATACGCATATAGCCGGCCAGCACCACCAGATCCGGCTGGTACTGGTCGATGGCGTCCGCCAGCGCGTCGTCAAACGCCTGGCGGTCGGCAAAGGCTTTGGCATCCAGCGCGTGGGCGGCAATGCCTGCCGCCTCGGCACGTTGCAGACCATAGGCCTGCGCCTTGTTGCTGAATACTGCGACGATCTCGGCGGCGATCCGCCCCTGCTGGCAGGCGTCGATCAGCGCCTGGAGATTACTCCCCTGGCCGGAGATCAACACCACAATCTTTTTCATCACTGAATGACCACTTGCTGTTCGTCGGAAGATGCAGTGAGTTTACCGATTTTCCAGGCTTTTTCACCTGCCGCGTTCAGCAGGGCGATGGCGGCCTCTACTTCGCTTTCCGGCAGGGCAATCAGCATCCCGACGCCGCAGTTAAAGGTGCGGTACATTTCGTGACGGCTGACGTTACCCGCCTGCTGCAGCCAGTTGAACACCGCCGGCCACTGCCAGCTGGATTCATCGATCACCGCCTGCATGCCTTCCGGCAGTACGCGCGGGATATTTTCCCAGAAGCCGCCGCCGGTCAGGTGGGCGATGGCGTGCACCTCGCGGTTGGCGATCAGTTCCAGTACCGATTTCACGTAGATTTTAGTCGGCGCCAGCAGGTGGTCGGCCAGCGGTTTGCCGTCCAGCTGAGTGGTGGTCGGGTCGGTATTGCTGACCTCGAGGATTTTACGCACCAGCGAGTAGCCGTTGGAGTGCGGGCCGGAAGCGCCCAGCGCGATCAGCGCGTCGCCGGCCTGCACCTTGCTGCCGTCGATGATTTCAGACTTTTCGACCACGCCGACGCAGAAGCCGGCCACGTCATAGTCGTCGCCGTGGTACATGCCCGGCATTTCAGCGGTTTCGCCGCCTACCAGCGCGCAGCCGGACTGTTTACAGCCTTCGGCAATGCCGGTAATAACGCTGGCGGCGGTGTCGACGTCCAGCTTGCCGGTGGCGTAGTAGTCCAGGAAGAACAGCGGCTCTGCGCCCTGTACCACCAGGTCGTTGACGCACATGGCCACCAGGTCGATGCCGATGGTGTCGTGACGCTTCAGATCCATGGCCAGACGCAGTTTGGTGCCCACGCCGTCAGTGCCGGAAACCAGCACCGGTTCGCGGTATTTCTGCGGCAACGCGCACAGCGCGCCAAAACCGCCCAACCCTCCCATCACTTCCGGGCGACGGGTCTGTTTTACTACACCTTTGATACGGTCTACCAATGCATTGCCAGCATCGATATCGACACCTGCGTCTTTATAGCTGAGAGAGGTTTTGTCGGTCACTGCGCGATCCCCACGACGGTTTGCGGATTGAAAAACGGGGCTTCCGGCCTTTGCTTCCGGAACCCGGCGCGGCAATTCTAACAGTGCAGGCAAACGTTTGCGAGCGGCTTGTGAGGCCGATCTACATTTTCATCCCCTATACTGATAATCATACTTTTGTTGATCCCGATCGGGCTATTGTGGGTGGCGTGGCGGGAAAAAGGCGGTATAATCCCGCGATTTTTTTGGCCGTCAACCACCTTAATAGGAGAAAAATGATGAAGATCGTTGAGGTGAAACACCCGCTGGTAAAACACAAGCTTGGCCTGATGCGCGACCACGAAATCAGCACCAAACGCTTTCGTGAGCTGGCTTCTGAAGTGGGGAGTTTGTTGACCTATGAAGCGACCGCCGATCTGGCTACCGAAACGGTCACGATTGAAGGCTGGTGCGGGCCGGTTGAAGTTGAACAGATTAAAGGGAAAAAAATTACCGTGGTGCCGATCCTGCGTGCGGGTCTCGGCATGATGGAAGGGGTGCTGGAACACGTGCCTAGCGCGCGCATCAGCGTAGTCGGCGTTTATCGCGATGAAACAACCCTGGAACCGGTGCCGTATTTCCAGAAGCTGGTATCCAATATTGAAGAGCGTATGGCGCTGGTGGTAGACCCGATGCTGGCGACCGGCGGCTCGATGATCGCCACGATCGACCTGTTGAAGAAAGCCGGCTGCACCAGCATTAAGGTGCTGGTATTGGTGGCGGCGCCGGAAGGGATCAAAGCGCTGGAAAAAGCGCACCCTGACGTTGAGCTGTATACCGCGTCCATCGATCAGTGCCTGAATGAGCACGGCTACATCGTGCCGGGGCTGGGCGATGCCGGCGACAAGATATTTGGTACCAAATAAGATAATTAGCCGACTTAACGAGTCGGCTTTTTTTTGGCTTACAACTTATAAAATCAATAAGCACGAGGAAAAACACTCATGACCCGTCGCGCCATTGGCGTTAGCGAGCGACCGCCGCTGCTGCAGACCATCCCGCTCAGCCTTCAGCATCTGTTCGCCATGTTTGGCGCCACCGTGCTGGTGCCGATCCTGTTCAAGATTAACCCGGCCACGGTGCTGCTGTTTAACGGCGTCGGCACGTTGCTGTATCTGTTTATCTGTAAAGGCAAGATTCCGGCCTATCTGGGATCCAGCTTTGCCTTTATTTCACCGGTGCTGCTGCTGTTGCCGCTGGGTTATGAACTGGCGCTCGGCGGCTTTATCGTCTGCGGCCTGCTGTTTTGTCTGGTGGCGCTGATCGTCAAGAAAGCCGGCACCGGCTGGCTCGACGTGATGTTCCCGCCGGCGGCGATGGGGGCGATTGTTGCGGTTATCGGTCTTGAACTGGCGGGCGTGGCGGCCAATATGGCAGGGCTGCTGCCGGCGGACGGCGCAGCAGCGGACGGCACCACCATCACCATTTCGCTGGTGACGCTGGGTGTCACCATTCTCGGTTCGGTGCTGTTCCGTGGATTTTTGGCGATTATCCCGATTCTGATCGGCGTGCTGGCGGGGTATGCGCTGTCGTTCTTTATGGGCGTGGTCGATCTGACGCCGATTCGCGAAGCGCACTGGTTTGCGCTGCCAACCTTCTATACGCCGCGTTTTGAGTGGTTCGCTATTTTCACCATTCTGCCGGCGGCGCTGGTGGTGATCGCCGAACACGTCGGGCATCTGGTGGTGACCGCCAATATTGTTAAAAAGGATCTGATCCGCGAGCCGGGCCTGCATCGTTCGATGTTCGCCAACGGTATTTCCACGGTGATTTCCGGCTTATTCGGCTCGACGCCGAATACGACCTACGGTGAGAACATCGGCGTGATGGCGATTACCAAGGTTTACAGCACCTGGGTGATCGGCGGCGCGGCGATTCTGGCGATTCTGCTCTCCTGCGTCGGCAAGCTGGCGGCGGCGATCCAGGCGGTGCCGGTGCCGGTGATGGGCGGCGTCTCACTGCTGCTGTACGGCGTGATCGGCGCGTCGGGAATCCGCGTACTGATTGACTCGAAGGTGGATTACAACAAGGCGCAGAACCTGATCCTGACCGCAGTGATCCTGATTATCGGCGTCAGCGGCGCCAAGGTGCATATCGGCGCGGCGGAACTGAAGGGCATGGCGCTGGCGACCATCGTCGGCATCGCTCTGAGCCTGCTGTTCAAGCTGATTAGCCTGCTGCGCAAGGAAGAAGAGGTGATTGACGCCGACGAGGGGTTGGAGCAGAAATAGTGCGGGCGTCCGCGCCGGGCAGCCAGGGATGACGCGGGTTCATCCCTGAGGTTTACGGCGCGCTGGCGCGCCGTAATGTGAGGATTACTGATTTGCGGGCTGTGGCTGTTCCGCCGGTGCGTCGGCAGCTTCGGCCTGTTTTTGCGCCTCTTGCTGTTTATTATCGATGCTCTGCTGAATTTCCGAGGTTTTCGCCTTCGCCTCTTCGGTGAGCTGGTTCGCGCCGCTGATGGCGTCATTTTTGATCGTTTTCGCCTGTTCAACCAGGTGCTGACTCTGCTGGTCTGCTTGCTGTTTAATGGCTTCCGCCTTGGCCTGGGCATCGTTAGTGATGGCTTCGGCCTGTTTGCCGGCGTCGTTTTTCAGCGAGGAGGCCTGATCTTTCAGCTGATCGGCCTGCTCTGCTGCGGCCTGTTTGAGCTCTTGTGCCTTGGCTTTGGCGCTGTCGGTCAACTGCTCGGCCTTTTTGTCCGCGGCGTCTTTCATCTGTTCTGCGCTGTCCTTGGCTTTATCCAGGTTGTTGTCAACCTTGGAGGCGTCATCACAGCCCGCCAGCGCCAAACCGATCAGTGAAGCCAGTAAAATTTTATTCCATGATTTCATCGTTTAAATCCTTGTGATAAGCCGTTGTGATGGTAGTGCGGTTTTGCATTTTTATACTAGGACAGCTTATCCGAAAAGTGCAAGCCGCCCGGATGGAACGGCGATTGTTGCAGCATGTTGCCTACTATTACGGCATAAGATCCTACTGGTTCAACAGTGTGCGTTTTCTATGTTAAACTGACGCCGTTTTCCTGCCAGTTTTGGTTGAGGTGCTTCTGAATACGCCGGCACAGCTTTCACTGCCACTTTATCTTCCCGATGATGAAACGTTCGCCAGTTTTTATCCGGGGGAGAATCCGTCCCTATTAGCTGCGATCCAGTCTGCCGTTCGTCAGGAACACGGCAGCTATATCTATTTCTGGTCGCGCGAAGGCGGCGGACGCAGCCATCTGCTGCATGCGGCCTGCGCTGAGCTTTCACAGCGCGGGGAAGCTGCGGGCTATGTGCCGCTCGACAAGCGCGCCTATTTCGTGCCGGAAGTGCTGGACGGTATGGAGCAGCTGGCGCTGGTCTGCATCGACAACATCGAATGCATCGCCGGCGACGAAGAGTGGGAAATGGCGATCTTCAATCTCTATAACCGCATTCTGGAAACCGGGCGCACCCGGCTGTTTATTACCGGCGACCGTCCGCCGCGCCAGCTGAACCTGCAGCTGCCGGATCTGGCGTCGCGTCTGGATTGGGGGCAGATCTATAAACTGCAGCCGCTGTCGGATGATGAGAAATTGCAGGCCCTGCAGCTGCGCGCCAAACTGCGCGGCTTTGAGCTACCGGAAGACGTGGGCCGTTTCCTGCTGAAGCGGCTGGATCGCGAGATGCGCACGCTGTTTATGACGCTGGATCAGCTCGATCGCGCGTCGATCACCGCCCAGCGTAAGCTGACCATTCCGTTCGTCAAAGAGATCCTCAGTCTATAGCGGGGCCGTGCGCCGGCCCCGCATCCCTTACAGAATGTCCAGCACCTGCTCCGGCGGCCGGCCGATGCGCGCCTGCTTGCCTTTAACCACGATCGGACGTTCGATCAGTTTCGGGTTTTCCACCATTGCCTGCAGCAGTTGCTGTTCGCTCAGGCTGTCATCCGCCAGATTAAGCGATTTGTAGAGATCTTCCTTCTTACGCATCAGCTCGCGGGCGGAGCTGAACCCCAGCTGTTGCAGCAGCGTGGTTAACTGCGTGACCGAGGGCGGGGTCTCCAGATACAGCACCACGTCGGGCTGGACGCCGTACTGCTCCAGCAGGGCCAGCGTTTCACGGCTTTTGGAGCAGCGCGGGTTGTGGTAAATGGTGACGTTTTTCATCTGTTTCTTCCTTAAAAATCAGCTGCGCTGGTATTGACGGAAACGTTGCTGCAGCTGACGGAGTTGATCGATACGCGCATCATAGCGCGCCTGTTTCAGGCTGCCGAGTTTTTGCAGGGCGCTGGCGTTGCTCAGCAGGCCGATAGCCTGATCGAGACGCCCGCCCAGCGCCAGACTTTCGGCGCGGGCGGACAGCTCTTCATCTCGCAGCCCCTGCGCCGCGCTGGCCTGCGCCAGCAGATCCCAGCCGTTGGGATCGTCGGGGTGGGCGAAGGTATAGCGGTTGAGAATTTTCGACGCCTGCGCCGGCTGGTTGCCTTCGACATAGGCGTTAGCCAGGTTAAGCTGCAGCACCGGATTGTTGCTCTGCGCCGCGTTGGCGGCCTGCAGACGGGCAATCGCCTGGGCGGCGCGCTTTTGCCCCAGATCGATATCGGTCATCAGATCCAGGAACCACACGTTGTCGCGCTCTTTGTCCAGCAGCGGCTGGATCAGCCGGCGTGCGGCATCGTACTTTTTCGCTTCGTAGAACAGGATGGCGCGGCCGTACTTGGCGGCGGTCTGCTGGCGGACATTGCCTTTTTCGTAGGCGCCGAGCACGTCCTCCGTCAGGCCGTAGCCGGTGGAACTGTACATGCCGAGTGCGCGCACCTTGGCCATATAGTAGTCCTGAGTGGACTGGGTAATGCGCCGCGCCATCTGGTTGGCGCGGTTGCGGGCGTCGGAAAGGCGGCTGTCCGGCAGCGGGTGCGTCAGCAGCATTTCCGGCGGTTTAGAGGCATAGCGCGACTGATCGGCCAGTTTCTGCAGGAAGTTAGGCATCGCTTCCGGATCGAAACCGGCGCGCTGCAGCACCTGAATGCCGATGCGGTCGGCCTCCTGCTCGTTGGATTGGGTAAAGCTGATCATCCCCTGCTGGGTGCCGGCCATGGTGCCGCTCAGCGCCGCCATGCCCATGGTCGGGTTGGCCATCGCCAGCAAAATGGAGCCCAGCGCGCCGACCCAGGTCAGCGGGGCGTTGCGCTGTTGGTCTTCCATCGCGCGCGCCAGGTGGCGCTGCGTGACGTGCGAAATTTCGTGCGCCAGCACCGAGGCGAGCTGGCTCTCATTGTCGGTTTCACGGAATAGCGCCGTGTGCAGCACCACGTTGCCGCCGAAGAAGGCGAAGGCGTTGATTTCGTCGTTGCGCACCAGGAAGAAATGGAACGGCGTACGCACCGAATAGGCGTTGGCCACCAGCCGGTTGCCCAGTTGGTTGATGTAGGTGCTTAACAGCGGGTCATTGACCAGCGGCGCGCTGGCGCGCAACTGACGGACGTAAAAGTCGCCCATCGCCATTTCCTGACCGATGCTCAGCGTGCCGCCGGCGGTGGTGCCCATATCCGGCAGTTGGTCCTGATTGGCCGCCATGGCGGGGGCAATGGCGCTCGCATTGAGCGTGCCAAGCAGCAGCATGGCGATTGCTTGTTTGGTCAACCGGGTGGTCATAGTCAGGGGTATCCCTCGTCATATCGTATTAACTAGGACGTTTATCAGGCGCAAGAGTTCTGCTGCTCGCGCACAAGAGTTCTTCTTCCGTGGCGAACTCTCCAGTACAATCAGCGCGCAAGTGAGCCAACTCACAAAAATGGCGGCAGAGCGCGCGGCGCCGACCCATCACATCATAGACAGCCGCAGGCCGTAATGAAACCTTTGCCCGAGGAAATCAGGGCGAAGATTGTGTTACAACAAGAACTCTGTTTTCCCGCTGCGCTGCTACGGAACGGCAGCCAACGATTCCTCTGTTATGGACCCAAGGAGCAATCTCTGATGTTGGAGATGTTATTACAGTGGTACCGACGTCGTTTCACCGACCCGCAGGCGATCGCCCTGCTGGTGATACTGGTCGCCGGATTCTGCATTCTCTATTTTCTGCATGGCATTCTGACGCCGCTGCTGGTGGCGATCGTGCTGGCTTATCTGCTGGAGTGGCCGACCGCGCGTCTGCAGCGTATCGGCTGCTCCCGCAGCTGGGCGGCGAGCCTTATGCTGCTGGTGTTCGCCGGCATCGCCATGCTGCTGGTGTTTGTGGTGGCTCCGACCGCCTGGCAGCAGGGCATGAACCTGATGACCGACCTGCCGGGCATGGTGAATCAGTTCTACAATTTTGCCGCGACGCTGCCGAAGCGCTACCCGGCGCTGGTGGACGCCGGCATCATCGATATGATGGCGGAGAACCTGCGCAGCCGCCTGTCCGGCGTCGGCGAGTCGGTGGTCAAGTTCTCGCTGGCGTCGCTGGTGGGGCTGCTGACGCTGGCGATCTATCTGATTCTGGTGCCGATGATGATGTTCTTCCTGCTGAAGGACAAAGAGCAGCTGCTGAACGGCGTGCGCCGCATTCTGCCGCGCGATCGCGGGCTGGCAGGCCAGGTGTGGGCGGAGATGAATCAGCAGATCACCAACTATATCCGCGGCAAGGTGCTGGAGATGGTGATCGTCGGCGTGGCGACCTATCTGGTGTTCCTAGTGCTGGGCATGCGCTACTCGCTGCTGCTGGCGGTTCTGGTCGGTTTCTCGGTGCTGATCCCCTACATCGGCGCGGTGCTGGTCACCATTCCGGTGGTGGTGGTGGCGATGTTCCAATGGGGCGTCGGCGCGGATTTCTGGACGCTGATTATCGCCTATCTGGTGGTGCAGGGGCTGGACGGCAACCTGCTGGTGCCGATTTTGTTCTCGGAGGCGGTCAACCTGCACCCGCTGCTGATTATTCTGGCGGTGATTATTTTCGGCGGGCTGTGGGGGTTCTGGGGCGTGTTCTTCGCCATCCCGCTGGCTACCCTGGTAAAAGCGGTGATCCACGCCTGGCCGGATGAAATGCTGGTCGAGCGCGACAGCGAATAATCTTGCGCTCCTCGTTACGCCAGGCCCGGCTATCTCGGGCCGCCAGACGACGTTGCCATAAAGCAAAGGCCCCGGAAACCGGGGCCTTTGGCGTTATCAGGGCGGTGAGACTCAGTGCGCCTGCAGATACTCCAGCACGATATCGTGGTGGTTGGTGGTCTTAAAGCTGTCGAACACTTTCTCCACCTTGCCGTCCGCGCCGATCAAGAAGCTGATGCGGTGGATGCCGTCATAGGTTTTACCCATAAAGGTTTTCTCTCCCCACACGCCGAACTGCTCGGCAACCTGATGGTTTTCATCAGACAGCAGCGTAAAGTTCAGCAGCTCTTTCTCGGCAAAGCGGGACAGCTTCTCCGGCTTGTCGGTGCTGATGCCCAGCACTTCAACGCCGACCTGCTTCAGCTGATCCATGTTGTCGCGCAGACCGCAGGCCTGCACGGTACAACCGGGCGTCATGGCCTTCGGGTAGAAATAAACCAAAACCTTCTGTCCCTGGAAGTCGGCCAAACTAATTTCCTCACCGTCCTGGTCAGGCAAACTAAATTTCGGCGCTGTATCACCGGCTTTCAATGGGCTCATCACTACTCTCCATCTCTCTCATCATGCTGTGGATAGTTCACAACGTTAATACTGCCTTGCGCATTCAATTCTGTACATAGGCGATGGAAGGCTTGCTCAATATTTAACGCATCCGCCTTGCCGGGGCTGTGCGCGGTAATCTGAATATACAGCTGCGGCGGCCGATCGCCTTCGGCGGGCTGGGTGCGCGACACCAGCTCGGCGATATTCATCTGGCTGGAGTCGAACAGGTCGGTAAAGCGCTCGATGATATGCGGCGAGTCCTGCACCTCCACCTGCACCCAGACCGTGGCCGGCATCGGCGGGCGTTCGTGCGAATTTGTGCGTTTCATCACAATCAGCAGCTCAAGCTCGGCGCCTTTCTGCGGCAGGGTCGACTCGATCAGCGTAATGGCGTTCCAACTGCCGGACAGCAGCATAATAAAGGTGAATTCTTCGCCCAACATGGCCAGACGGCTATCTTCGATATTGCACCCGCAGCTACTGACGTGGCGGGTGATGGTGTTGACGATACCGGGTCGGTCGGCGCCGAGAGCGGTAATCACCAGATAGTGTTCAGCGGACTGTGGCGACATGGGGCTTCCTGTTGTGCTCAATGGAATACGCGTGCCGGCGGATACAACGCCGCGTATTTTGGGTATACCATGGTAAACATAAAAAAAACCGCCTGCCAAGCGCTTACAACGCCGTTGTTTGCTTGCTTTTGGTTAGACGCACCGTGTGTTCCTAATTTATAACGCAGACTATGTTTTTTGCCCGTGCTCGCAGCCCTGCGCAAATAATCACCTGGTTTTCCCATGCTAAATATTTTATCGCATTGCGTGATGCGAACCTGAGTTGAATTTTATGGCCGGTATGGCAACCGCTATGGGGGAGGATACGTATCTGACTATATTGATTGACGTCGGTTGTCAAACATTCAGACCAAATATGGCCGCATGCTGGCTGGTAAAAAAGAAGTGATAAGATTAACTTATCATAATGAAACTACATCGATGTAGCCAACAGTACACCCATCAAAGCAGAGATAAAATAGGGTATGAGACTGATTTTTCTATCATTTGAGAACATGTCCCCGGATGACTTTCCTAGGATACTTAGTCCTTCGATGGCTCATTATGAGCTGGACCGCGATTACCTGTTTGGCGGGGCTGCCGGGATGTCTATATGCAGCCAGTATCGCGTTGTCCGTAATACCCAGTCGGGCATCGGTGTCACGGGATATAAAGAAGACACTACCATGAAGCGTATCGTATTCGATGACCTCAATCATGGTGAGTTGGTGGCGATTGGTGAAGGGGGGGGCACTTGGTCGCCGTCTAAACAGGTCTTCTACGTTGATGAGGAGGGGCGGTTACGACGTTATCCTGGTAGTTATCTGCCGATTCTATATCCCGTTGAACGGGTGATATCGCGCTATGAGACGATGGTGAAACGCTATGGTCATCGTGCCAGACCAACGATCTTGCCACCGAATCAGAATATAACCCGTAAGCCGCCGCTGCAGCAGGCTATAGCAACAGCGGCCGCAGCCGTTGTCGCTACAGCGAAAGCAATGCGGCCGATGACCAAGGCGGAACGTTGGCAAGAGCGGCAGTCCCTGATTGCGCGAGGAAATCGCAGTATTTACCCGGACGCACGTATCGCTGCGCAACGGCTGGCTCAGAACAACGTGGCGGTAGAAAAAGCGAAGTTAGCCGAGAATGTTTATAAGACGACAAATCCCTTGGTGGAAACTCCTGGTGTGCCTGAGGGATGGAAAGATATTAGCAACGATGATATTGCATTAGACAAAATTGGATTGAGCAAAGATATGCTCTATGACGACGAGGGTTCCCCTGGTTTTTTAGCCCGTGTCTACCAGCCGGACGAAAATGTATTTGGTAAGGCAATGAATCCGACAGTGGTATTTAGGGGGTCACGCGCGCCAGAGTTTCCTGAAGGAATAGGTAATGCTACAAAAAATGTATTACTCAAAAGAGATTTATCAGGGATTAAAAATGTCAATGACTGGGATAATAATGGCTCGCAAGGTTTGGGATTTTATTCAGACTATTACCAAAAAGCAGTAAATATAGGTAAGGGAATTAAAGGGGATGTCGATATTTCGGGGCATTCCCTTGGTGGCGGCATGGCATCAGCAGCATCGATTGCCAGCGGAAAATCAGCTTGGACATTTAATGCAGCGGGATTGAACTCCGGCACAGTAGAAAAATATGGCGGCACAGCCGTAGGCAGTGAAAAAAACATACAAGCATACCGTGTTGAAGGTGAACTTTTAACAAAAGTACAAGAGGTTGATTTGTGGGAAGATGCGAAAAGTGTTTACTTCTATCCTCAAGCCGTAGTGCTTAAGGAAGAGGTATCCATGCTGGCGCCTGATGCCGTGGGTGTCAAACATACTCTACCGGGCGGTACGGGCTCATTATTGGACAAGCATGGTATCGATCAGGCAATAAACTGCATCGAGTCTGAAAAAGACGATGATATAGCGATCATTCGGGGGAGAATATGAAAAAAATCATTATCGCTATCACATTGTTATGCTCGATATTCATTATTCAGGGGTGTAAGGAAGATATGGATTTACAACCGCAGGATTATTTTAAGGGTACACAGTTGGAAATCGCTAAAACTATTTATGATGGTGATGAGCGGAGACTCGACAAAGTGTTGCCGACAGTGAGTGAAGATGACCTGAATCGTCCGGCTAAGGCTGAAATAACGTTGCTCTTTTGGGCAATAAATAACGCAATTTATGATAATGCTACACCAGAAAGACTCCAGATTATCACAGACCTAATTAAGGCTGGAGCGGATCCATTACAACCCAGACCTGCGGGAAAAAGCAGTCCGGTTGAATTTGTTATGAAAGCTAACAAAGGGGTCTGGATTCAAGCCATGCTGGAGGCTGGTTTATCGCCTAATGCAAGAGATAAAGTAAATAATCAACCCATTATATTTAAAAGTTTACAAGCACCTAATACGGAAACATTAAAAACACTGATTAAATATGGCGCTAACGTTAACATCAAAGGACGTATGAATAGAACTCCGCTAATAAATTCATTATATAACAGCAAGATAGAGCATATTGAGGTGTTATTGGATAATGGTGCGGATCCATCAATGAAAGATAATTTTGGTGATAGCTTTTCTTCATTGATTTCGGCAGAGATAGAAAAAGGCGATAAGGCTAATACGTATATAAAGGAACTTATAAAAATAAAAGAAAAAATGGATGCTAACCATTAATTTATTCTTTTTATGGACAGGCCGCGATAATTCTCCAGTAGAAAAAAAGAACTGGGGGGAGAATCCCGCCCGTTCGTATCTATTACGCGTCAGGCATGATGGTAAAATCAACGTGATGAAGTGAGTATCTGCCGGTCCACGTTCTCGACGTGTGGTACACGTTTTGCCTCCGGCAAGCGATCGATATGAGGCTTTTTTTGACCCCGCTTGCATACAAAATCAGTCCGGCGTGCTGTTGCTTCGGTCTGTTCCGGGAGGGATTACCCAACCCAAAGAGTCTGGCACCAACAAGATCCGTCCAGTCAGGGGGCGCGGAGAGGGCGCGTTAACGCCGCTTATGAGCACGTTGCGCTTGACGATTATGTGTAATTGAACTGCTGCGGTTGTAGTTAAACGCTGATACAATTCGGTGATGCTATGGGTATGTTTTCTCACGGCGTGGTCAATTTTTGGGCGATGATTTTTATTTTCGTATTTAAGTCATGGTGTTGTATTGACAAAAAAAAGAACCATGGGTGACTTGTTTGTGGAGGGGACGGCCAATGTTTACGGGAAGTATAGTTGCGCTGGTTACGCCGATGGACGACGCGGGCGCCGTCGATCGTGCGAGCCTAAAAAAACTGATTGATTACCATGTTGCCGCCGGGACGTCGGCAATTGTTTCCGTCGGGACGACTGGCGAGTCGGCAACGCTTGCCCATGATGAGCATGTGGACGTGGTCCTGCAGACGCTGGAACTGGCCGACGGCCGCATTCCGGTGATCGCCGGCACCGGCGCCAACGCCACCGCCGAGGCGATCGCCCTGACCCAGCGTTTCAACGGCAGCGGCGTTGCAGGCTGCCTGACGGTGACGCCTTATTACAACAAACCGACGCAGGAAGGGCTGTTCCAGCACTTCAAGGCGATTGCCGACAGCACCGATCTGCCGCAAATCCTGTATAACGTACCGTCTCGTACCGGCTGCGATATGCTGCCGGCGACCGTGGCGCGGCTGGCCAAAATTAAAAATATTGTCGCAATTAAAGAGGCGACGGGGAACTTAAGCCGCGTTAGTCAGATCCAACTGCTGGTTGATGATGAAGATTTCATTCTGCTGAGCGGCGACGACGCCAGCGGTCTGGACTTTATGCAACTGGGCGGTAAAGGGGTAATATCCGTGACGGCCAACATCGCCGCGCGTGACATGGCGCAGCTTTGTCAGCTGGCCGCGCAGGGCGATTTCGCCGCCGCGCGCCGTTTGAACCAGCGCCTGATGCCGCTGCATCAGGACCTGTTTGTCGAAGCGAACCCGATTCCGGTGAAGTGGGCCTGCAAGGCGCTTGGCCTGATTGCCAACGACACCATGCGTCTGCCGATGACGCCGCTGGCTGACGCCGCCCGCCCGATTGTTGAGCGTGCGCTGAAAAGCGCCGGTTTGCTTGAACCCTGAGTGCGTGATGCCGCGGTAAAACGCTGCGGCCGAGGGTGCACGGGATGAAACTCTTAAAGGAAATTTGATGGCTTATTCATTGCAAAAGTCGACGGTGGCAAAAGTTGTCGGCATCTCCCTGGTGATGATGCTGGCGGCCTGTTCCAGCGATCAGCGTTACAAACGTCAGGTTAGCGGCGACGAGGCTTATCTCGACTCGGCACCGCTCAAAGCGCTGAACGCGCCTGCCGGCATGATTCTGCCGGTGCAAAATGGCAACTACGATGTACCGCAGACCGCCGCCAAAGGCCTGGTCGGCAAGCAGCTGGACATTCGTCCGCCGGTGCAGCCTCTGGCCCTGTTGAGCGGTTCACGCGCGCAGTACGCCGGCGACAGCGGCACGCTGCTGCTGGAGAACAGCCCGCAAAACCAGAATCTGTGGTCGCGCGTGGTCAGCCAACTGCAGGCGAAAAACATCAGCATCGCTTCCCGTCAGGACGCCGCTCAGACGTTGACCACCGACTGGGTGAAGTGGAACCGCCTGGATGAAGACAACCAGTACGAAGGCCGCTATCAGATCAGCGTGCAGCAGCAGGGTTACCAGCAGGCGCTGGTGGTGAAAAGCGTCGGCCTGCAGCAGCAGGGGAAAACCGAACAGGTTACCGACCCGTCTGACGTGCAGCGCTATAACGGCATGATGATGAACACTCTGGTGGAAGGGCTGGACAAGCAGGACAACCTGGCTAACGCCCAGACCGCCAATCGAGCAGGCGCGCTGGACGTACAGAGCGGCGCTGATGATACCGGCCTGCCGGTGCTGATCGTGCGTGCGCCGTACACCGTGGTGTGGGACCGTCTGCCGCCGGCGCTGGAAAAAGTCGGCATGAGCGTGGGCGACCGCAGCCGTCCGCAGGGCACCGTGGCCGTGACCTACAAATCCCTGAGCAGCAGCGACTGGGATGCGCTGGGCGTGAAGGATCCAGAACTGACCGAAGGCGATTACAAGCTGCAGGTCGGGGATCTGAACAACCGCACCAGCCTGCAGTTTATTGCTACCAAAGGGAAACCGCTGACCCAGTCGCAGAACGACGCGCTGGTGTCGGTATTCCAGTCTGCGTTTAGTCAAACCAGCGCAAAATAATCGAAAAGGGGCTACGGCCCCTTTTTGTTTTGTTGATACGGTATCGTTTGCGTCGCAGTTTTGGCACAATAGAGGCCCGTGCGTTGAGGCATTTTTTTAGAACTATTCTTTATTGGAGTAAGTAAGATGCAAAAGCTAGCTGAGTTGTATCGCGGCAAGGCAAAAACGGTCTACACCACTGAAAATCCGGATCTGTTGGTGCTGGAATTCCGTAACGATACGTCAGCACTGGATGGTCAGCGCATTGAGCAATTCGATCGCAAAGGGATGGTGAACAACAAGTTCAACCACTTTATCATGAGCAAGCTGGAAGAAGCCGGCATCCCGACGCAGATGGAACGCCTGCTGTCGGATAATGAAGTGCTGGTGAAAAAGCTGGATATGGTGCCGGTCGAATGCGTTATCCGCAACCGCGCCGCCGGCTCGCTGGTGAAGCGTCTGGGCATTGAGGAAGGCCTGGAGTTGAACCCGCCGCTGTTCGATCTATTCCTGAAAAACGATGCGATGCACGACCCGATGGTCAACGAATCCTACTGCGAAACCTTCGGCTGGGTCGGCAAAGAGCACCTGGCGCGTATGCGCGAGCTGAGCTACCGCGCCAACGAGGTACTGAGCAAGCTGTTTGACGACGCCGGCCTGATCCTGGTGGACTTCAAGCTGGAGTTTGGCCTGTTCAACGGCGAAGTGGTGCTGGGCGACGAGTTCTCACCGGACGGCAGCCGTCTGTGGGACAAAAACACTCTGGATAAAATGGATAAAGATCGCTTCCGCCAGAGCCTGGGCGGCGTGATCGAAGCCTATGAAGAAGTGGCGCGCCGCATCGGCGTAACGCTGGATTAATTACGCGCGCTAACGGGACGCGGTAAGCGCGTCCCGTCATTTCAGCACCATTTCCGGAAAAATTCTGCATTTCCCCCCGTTGCAAACCTTTATACTGTAGTCACTGGCAGGACAGGCGAAACCGTACTCGCTATTGCGGGCGGCCGTCTAATTACCTACGATTATTAAAAAATTCATCTGGAGTTTACTTATGCGTTGGCAAGGGCGTCGGGAAAGTGACAATGTTGAGGATCGTCGCGGGCAATCTTCAGGTCAGGGCGGCGGCGGTTTCCGTCCGCCGATCCGCGGTAAGGGCGGCATTGTGCTGCTGGTGGTGGTGTTGGTCGCCGGTTATTACGGTATTGACCTGTCGCCGCTGCTGACCGGCGGCGATGTGACGCCGCAAACGCAGCAGCAGAGCGCCAACATCAGTCCGAAAGATGACGAACTGGCGAAATTTACCTCGGTGGTGCTGGCCTCCACCGAAGATAACTGGAAAGAAGTATTCCAGCGGATGGGAAAAACCTACGAACCGCCCAAGCTGGTGATGTACCGCGGCGTGACGTCTACCCGCTGCGGCACCGGCCAGTCGGCGATGGGGCCGTTTTACTGCCCGGGCGACAGAGCGGTGTATATCGACCTGTCGTTCTATCAGGATATGAAAGATAAGCTGGGCGCCGGCGGCGACTTCGCCCAGGCGTATGTGGTAGCGCATGAAGTGGGCCACCACGTGCAGAACCTGCTGGGCATTGAGCCGAAGGTGCGGCAGATGCAGCAGGGCGCCAGCCAGGCCGAGGTTAACCGCCTGTCGGTGAAAATGGAGCTGCAGGCTGACTGCTTCGCCGGCGTGTGGGGCAAGTACGCCGAGAAACAGCAGATGCTGGAAGAGGGCGATCTGCAGGCGGCGCTGAATGCGGCGCAGGCGATCGGCGATGACCGTCTGCAGCAGCAGAGCCAGGGGCGCGTAGTACCGGACAGCTTCACCCACGGCACTTCCGAACAGCGTTACACCTGGTTTAAACAGGGCTTCGACAGCGGCGATCCGAACAGCTGCAACACCTTCGCCAGCCGTTGAGCACGCCGTTTTTAATATTGACCGACATGCCGGCGCAAACGCGCCGGCATTTTTTATCTCCGGGCTGAACACTTATGTTACCGACTATGCAACAGCGTATGCAGCGGCAGGGCATCCGCCGGCTGTTGGTATTAAGCGGCGATGCCGACTGGTGTCGCCAGCAGGCACAACGGCTGATGGCCACCATGCCTGGTGACTGGCCATGGTGCGGCGGTGAGGCGCCGCACGGCGCACAGGCGCTGAACCACGGCGAAGTGCGTACTATGCTGGGGCAGGAGCGGCTGCATGCGGTATTTGACGCCGGCGACGGGCTGGACGTCGAGGCGCTGGCCCAACTGGCCGGCGTACTGCGCGCCGGCAGTTGGCTGCTGCTGCTGACGCCGCCGTGGCAAAGCTGGCCGCAGCGCGCGGATGCCGACAGCCTGCGCTGGAGCGACAGCCCGCAGCCCATCGCCACGCCGAATTTTATCACGCACTTACAGCAGCGACTGACGGCGGACGCCGAAGTGAGCATCTGGCGGCAGGGCCAGCCGTTGCAACTGGCGCCGCTGCCGGCAAGGCCGGACTGGCAGGCGCCGAACGGCGAACCCACCGCTGAACAGCAGGCTTTGCTGACGCGGCTGCTGGCGAGCGAGCGCGGCATCTGGGTGCTGACCGCACCGCGTGGCCGGGGTAAATCGACGCTGGCGGGCATGCTGGTGCAGCGTTCGGCGCAGAGCTGCTGGATCACCGGCCCCAGCCGTGCGGCCACCGAGGTCGCCAGCCAGTGGGCGCAGGGAAACGCGCAGTTCTGGGCGCCGGACGCGCTGCTGGCGCACTGTCGGCAGCCGGGAAGCGCAGTTGCCGACTGGCTGCTGGTTGACGAGGCGGCGGCGATCCCCGCGCCGCTGTTGCAACAGCTGATTGCCTATTTCCCTCGGGTTCTGCTGACCACCACGGTGCAGGGCTATGAAGGCACCGGTCGAGGTTTTCTGCTGAAATTTTGCGCCTCGCTGCCGCAGTGGCAGGGTCTGAGTCTGCAACAGCCGATGCGCTGGGCGGCCGGTGACGCGCTGGAGCGGATTATTGATGACGCACTGCTGTTTAACGAACTGCCGCCCTGGCAGACGGCCGGCCAGACGATCGGCTATCGCCCGCTGACGCAGCCGCAGCTGTGTGGCGATGACGCGCTGCTGCAGCGCTTTTACGCCTTGCTCACCAGCGCCCATTACCGTACCTCGCCGCTTGATCTGCGGCGGCTGATGGATGCGCCGGGTATGCAGTTTGCCGCCGCCGTGCAGGCGGACGGCGAAGTGGCGGGCGCGCTGTGGCTGACGGAAGAGGGCGGGTTGCCCGCGGCGCTGGCTCACGAGGTGTGGGCCGGACGGCGGCGTCCGCGCGGCAGTCTGGTGGCGCAGTCGCTGGCGGCGCACGGCGGCCAGTGGTGGGCGCCGACCCTGCGGTCGCGCCGTATTACCCGCGTGGCGGTGCTGCCGGTGCTGCGCCGGCAGGGCATTGCCCGCCGGCTGATTGAGCAGCAGCGCCGGCAGGCGCAGGGGCTGGATTACCTGTCCGTCAGCTTTGGCTACACCGAGCCGCTGTGGCGCTTCTGGCAGGGCTGCGGCTTTGAGTTGGTGCGCATCGGCAGCCGGCCGGAGGCCAGCAGCGGCTGCTACAGCGTGATGGCGCTGTTGCCGCTCAGCGAGCAGGGCGAAATGCTGTGCCAGGCGGCGCGTAAGCACTTGGCGCGCGACTGGCGCTGGCTGCAGCAGCGCATTGCGCTGACGCTGGCGATCCCCGGCGACGATGGCGATCCGCAGCTCAATGAAGATGACTGGCGTGAGCTGGCGGGCTTTGCCTTTGCCCACCGACCGCTGGAGGCCAGCCTTGGCGCGCTGCAGCGTCTGCTGCTGCACAGCACGTTGCCGTTGCCGGCGTTGCGCGCGCACTTACAGCAGCAGCTGTCCGTGGAGCAGTGCGTGACGCAGTGCCGTGTGAACGGCCAGAAGGCGTTGCTGCGCCAGTGGCGGCAGGAAGCCGCTCAGGCGTTGGCGCAGATGGATGAACAGCACTGTCGCCGCTGGCGTGAGTGGAGCGCCGCCCGGCCATAAATAAACAGGGCGCCGTATGGGCGCCCTGAGATTATTTCTTTTTCGGCCAGTCGTCTTCGTCGTCCCACTGTGCGTTGTTATCACGGTGTGGCGGCAGTTCGGGCTTATCGGCCAGGTACTTTTTGACGTCGACGCGGCGCAATTCCTTAATGCCGCTGATGACCATCCCGACCAGTACCAGGAGGATTACCCACCAGTAATCTGCTAACCAATGCATATTTACACCTTTCCTTCAGCGCGTATAAAACGCGAAAAAATCGCCGGCAAATGCTGTGCCAGCCATTCGCTACCGGCCACGTCCTTATCCTGCCAGGCTGCCAGCAGCAGCGCCGGCGTCAGCAGATGCTCCGCCTGCTGCGCCAGCGGGCGATAGCTCAGGTGCCAGGGTTCAACCGCCACGCCGTCGCCGTCTTCGGTAAACGGGCGATAAAAGCCGAATTCGGCCATATGCGCCGTCAGCCACCGGTTGAGCGGCGCGAAGTAGCCGCCTTCCTCATACTCCCACGGCTCCAGCTGCAGTTTCTGGCCTGCCGGCAGCAGCGTGGGATCGTAGATATCCAAATCGCTGCCCCAGTGGTGGCGGCTGGCGCCCGGCAGCGCCGACCAGCGCAGAATCGCGGTGCAGCGTTCTTCCGCCGACAGCGGCCCGATATCCATCGGGCGGCTCTCTTTGTCTAATACTGGCCGCTCGCCGCAGAATTTGCCATTCCAGATCGCCAACTGCCGGTCGAAATCGCGGAAGGTGCTGGCGGGCTGCAGGTCAAAACCTGCCTGTGCGGCAGCCTGCTGCATGGCGAGAAAGGCCTGCACCGCCTGCGGCTGCAGGCGGTGGTTGCCGACCAGCGGCACCAGATGTTCGGTTGAACGTCCGGTTAGCATTTCCGGGGTGATCATGCGATCAGTTGCTCCATAATGCGTTGATACATCCGGCTGAGCTGCTGCAGATCGGCGGCGTTCACGCATTCGTTGATTTTGTGGATAGTGGCGTTGACCGGCCCCAGTTCCACCACCTGAGCGCTCATCTGGGCGATAAAGCGCCCGTCGGAGGTGCCGCCGGTGGTCAGCAGCTGCGGCGTCAGCTCAGTATAATACTCAACGGCGTTAACCACCGCATCCACCAGCGCGCCGCGCGGGGTGAGGAACGGCTGGCCGGAAAGACGCCATTCGATACTGTAGTTTAGCTGATGGCGTTCCAGCAGCTCTTCGACCCGCTGTTTGATGATGGCGTCGGTCAGTTCGGTGCTGAAGCGGAAATTAAACTGGACAAACAGTTCACCGGGGATGACGTTATTGCTGCCGGTGCCGGCCTGGATATTGGCGATCTGCATGCTGGTCGGCGGGAAATAGTCGTTGCCGCGATCCCATTCGATGCTTACCAGTTCATTCAGCGCCGGCATGGCGCGGTGCACCGGGTTATCCGCCAGGTGCGGATAGGCGACGTGGCCCTGTACGCCGTGGATACGCAGGTTGGCGGTGATGGAGCCGCGGCGGCCGTTTTTCACCACGTCGCCGACGCGGTCGGTGCTGGACGGTTCGCCGACCAGGCAGTAGTCCAGCCGCTCGTTGCGCGCCATCAGCGTCTCGACCACTTTCACCGTGCCGTGGGTGGCGCTGGCCTCTTCATCGGAGGTGATGAGAAACGCCAGCCGTCCCCGATGGTTGGGGTTGGCGGCGACGAAGCGTTCTGCCGCGACCACCATCGCCGCCAGTGAGCCTTTCATATCGGCCGCGCCGCGGCCGTACAGCATGCCGCCGCGGATGGTCGGTTCAAACGGCGGGTTGTCCCAGTGGCTTTCATCGCCGCTCGGCACCACGTCGGTATGGCCGGCGAACGCCAGCGTCTCGCCTTCGCCGCGCCAGGCCCAAAAATTCTGCGTATCTTCGAAATCCATCTGCTCGACGGTAAAGCCGATAGCCGTCAGGCGCTCAATCAGCATCGCCTGGCAGCCTTCATCGTGCGGGCTGAGGGAAGGGCGGCGGATTAACTGTTGCGCCAGATCGATCACGGGGCAAATCATGCGGTTACCTCGGCAATAAATTGTTGGTAGTTCTCAGCTTTGAAGCCCAGCAGCGCATGGCCGTTGCCGTCGTCCAGCAGCGGACGCTTGATGATGGCCGGCTGCGCCAGCATCAGGGCGATGGCCGCCTCGGCGTTGTCGCAGGCGTTGCGCTGCGCTTCATCCAGATTGCGCCAGGTGGTGCCGCGGGTGTTCAGCAGCGGCTGCCAGCCCAGCAGCTCGACAAAGCCGCGCAGCTGCTGTTCACTCAGCCCGTCCGCGCGATAGTCGTGAAATTGGTACGCCACGCCCTGTTCTTCCAGCCAGCGGCGTGCTTTTTTAATGGTGTCGCAGTTTTTGATGCCGTACATGGTCAACGTCATGGTGTTGTGCCCTTTTTTGCCACGAAATACCGGAATTACCGGTGAAAAAACCGCCGTCGGCGGTAAAACGAAAATTAGCGTTCAGCATGCCGAAAAAAGGCGGTGAGTTCCACCGTGCAATGCTCTGAAAGGCAGAGAAAACGTGAAAAAATCGCCGTGGGCGCCGGCTGCTAAAATTTTGCTAATTCTACCGGCGGAGCGATTAAAAAGATGAATAAAACGGCTTAGCGCACATAGCCATTATCCTGCAGCCGGCTGAGCGCCGCGCCTTCGGCAAACACCATGCCGGTGGTCAGATCGTGGAAGCCGTATTTTTTATAGAAAGCCAGCTTATCGGGAACGGCGTAGATAAATATTTTACCGAGCGGCGCCAGGTCTTCCATGATGCGATCCATCAGCTGCCGGCCGTAGCCGCAGCCCTGATAGTCCGGGTGAATCGCCACGTCGGCCAGATAGGCCACCGAAATGCGGTCGCTGATGGCGTGGGCGGTGGCGATCAGCTCGCCGTCCAGGTAGCCCCAGTAGCAAAATGCATTGTTGTGGTAGATCTGCTCGGTCAGCTGCGGGTCGCGTTTGCCCAGCCCGGCGGCTTCCAGCAGTTCAGCCAGACGCGTCCAGTCAACGCGGTAGCGCCGTTGGTCGGTGACGATTTCCATGGATGCTCCTTGATTTACGGCAATAGGGGGCAACGGATTACCCGGTTCAGATTGATGCTGTTCAGTATGCACGCCGGAAAATAAAACGGCAGCGAAAACCGCTGCCGTTTTTTAAGAATTAGCCGTCGCTATGCTCCGCCGGCGGCAGGATTTTTTGCCGGCCGGGGAAGCGGCGGCGCACCAGCACGAAGAACAGCGGCACAAAGTAAATCGCCAGCAGGGTGGCGGAGATCATCCCGCCCATCACCCCGGTGCCGACCGCATGCTGGCTGCTGGAGCCGGCGCCCTGGCTGGTGGCCATCGGCAGCACGCCGAAGATAAAGGCCAGCGAGGTCATCAGAATCGGACGCAGGCGCATGCGCGCGGCCTCCAGCGTGGCGGCGGTCAGCTCTTTGCCCTGCTGATGCAGCTCATTGGCGAATTCGACAATCAGAATCGCGTTCTTGGCGGACAGCCCGATAATCGTCAGCAGACCGACCTGGAAATAAACGTCGTTCTCCAGCCCGCGCAGCCAGGTGGCGGCCACGGCGCCAATCACTCCCAGCGGCACCACCAGCATCACGGAGAACGGAATCGACCAGCTTTCATACAGCGCCGCCAGACACAGGAACACCACCAGCAGCGAGATGGCGTACAGCGCCGGCGCCTGCGCGCCGGACAGGCGTTCCTGATAGGACATGGCGGTCCATTCCAGGCCGAAGCCGTTCGGCAGCTGTTTGACCAGCCGCTCCATTTCATCCATCGCGGTGCCGCTGCTGATGCCGTCGGCGGCTTCGCCGACGATTTCTACCGACGCGCTGCCGTTATAGCGTTCCAGGCGCGGCGAACCGTATTCCCAGCGGCTGGTGGCGAAGGCCGAGAAGGGCACCATGCCGCCGCTGCTGTTGCGGACATACCATTTGTTGATGTCTTCCGGCAGCATGCGGAATTTCGCAGCGGCCTGCACATACACTCTTTTCACCCGGCCGCGGTCAACGAAGTCATTGACGTAGGTGGAGCCCCAGGCGGTGGAGAGCGTATTGTTGATATCATCTACGTTAACCCCCAGCGCCTGCGCCTTACGCTGGTCGATGTCAATCTGCAACTGCGGGCTGTCGTCCAGGCCGTTGTGACGCACGCGCGACAGCAGCGGGCTTTCCGCCGTCAGTTGCAGCAGCTGGTCGCGGGCGGCCATCAGCTTGACGTGCCCGAGGCCGCCGTGATCTTCCAGCTGCATATCAAAGCCGGATGAGCTGCCCATGCCGCTAATAGCCGGCGGACTGCTGGCGATCACCCGCGCTTCTTTGATGTTTTTGAAGGCTTCGCCGGCGCGGGCGATGATATCGAAGGCCGATTCGCCGGCGCCGCGCTGCTCCCAGTCTTTCAGGCGCACAAACAGCCGCGCCACGTTCTGGCCGTTGCCGCCGGGACCGGCGCCGATGATGGCGAACACCGACAACACGTCGTTTTTCTCCGCCGTCAGCAGATAGTTTTCCACTTTCTCCACCACTTTGCTGGTTTGTTGCTGGGTAGAGCCGGTCGGCAACTGAACCTGCACGGTGAAGACGCCACGGTCCTCCAGCGGCAGGAAGGAGGTCGGCAGTTTGATAAACAGCAGCGCCAGGCCGCCAAGCAGCAGCAGATAAATCAGCAGGTAACGCACGCCGTGATGCAGCACGCGCGCCACGCCGCGCTCATAGCGCATCGTGTTGCGGTTGAACATGCGGTTGAACCAGCCGAAGAAACCGCGTTTGCCATGATGATGCCCTTTGGCGATCGGTTTGAGCATCGTGGCGCACAGCGCCGGGGTCAGAATCATCGCCACCAGTACCGACAGCACCATGGAAGAGACGATGGTGATGGAGAACTGGCGGTAGATGGCGCCGGTGGTGCCGCCGAAGAACGCCATCGGGATAAATACCGCCGACAGCACCAGCGCAATGCCGACCAGCGCACTCTGGATCTGCCCCATCGATTTGCGCGTGGCCTCGCGCGGCGGCAGGCCTTCTTCGCTCATCACGCGCTCGACGTTCTCCACCACCACGATGGCGTCATCCACCAGCAGGCCGATCGCCAGCACCATGGCGAACATGGTGAGGGTATTGATGCTGAAGCCGAAGGCGGAGAGGATGGCAAAGGTGCCGAGCAGCACCACCGGCACGGCGATGGTCGGGATCAGCGTCGCGCGGAAGTTCTGCATAAACAGATACATCACCAGGAACACCAGCAGTACCGCTTCCAGCAGGGTTTTCACCACGTCTTTGATCGAGGCTTTGACGAACGGAGTGGTTTCGTAGGCGACCTTGGCCTCCAGCCCGCGCGGGAAATACTGCGACAGTTCGTCGATTTTGGCTTTTACCAGCTCGTCGGTTTGCAGTTCGTTGGCGCCGGAGGCGAGCTTGATATTCATCCCTGCCGCCGGCATGCCGTTGTAGCGGCTGAGGTAGTCGTAGTTTTCGCCGCCTAACTCAATGGTGGCGACGTTGCCGAGGGTGACCAGCGAACCGTCCTGATTGACGCGCAGGGTGATATCGCGGAACTGCTGCGGCGTCTGCAACTGCGACTGGGCGTTGATGGTGGCGTTCAGCGCCTGCTTATCGACCGACGGCGTGCCGCCGACCTGGCCGACGGCCACCTGGGCATTCTGTGATTGGATGGCGTTGACCACGTCGGTGGTGGTCAGGGCGTAGCTGTTAAGCTTGTCGGGATCGAGCCAGATACGCATGGCGTACTGCGAGCCGTACACGTCCATACTGCCGACGCCGTTGATGCGGCTGAGCGGATCCTGCAGGTTGGAGACGATATAGTCGGCGATGTCCTGTTTATCCATACTGCCGTCGGTGGAGACGAAGGCCACCATCATCAGCGTGGTGTCGCCGGATTTGGAGACCGTCACCCCCTGCTGCTGCACCGCCTGCGGCAGCCGCTTGACCGCGGCCTGCAGCTGGTTCTGCACCTGCTGCATCGCCTCGTTGGGGTCGGTGCCGGCCTCAAAGGTCAGGGTTACCGTGGCGCGCCCGGTGTTGGTGCTCTGCGACGACATATACATCATATTGTCGAGGCCGGTCATATTCTGTTCGATGATCTGCGTGACGGTATTTTCCAGCGTCTGGGCGGAGGCGCCGGGGTAATTCGCACTGATGCGCACGTTAGGCGGCGCCAGGTTAGGGTACTGTTCCACCGGCAATGAATAAATCGCCAAGGCGCCCGTGAGGCAAAGAATAATTGCCAGCACCCAGGCGAAAATCGGGCGATCAATAAAAAAATTGGCCATGCAGCGCGAACCTCGTTATGACTTGTTCTATCTTTATTACGCACCAACGTTGCGTTTTTCAGAGCCCGGGAAGGATCCCGAGGCTATTGCACTTTACTCGGGATGGGCAGGGAAAGCGTGGAGAAAAAAAGGAGATAGTGTAAAAAACGGTAGTTAGCACGTTCCGCATCAGAACGCAGACTGTTTGAGGCCGGATGCGGAAAAATTCCCCCGACGCTGGAGCAAACCATGGAATTAAACCCGGTATTCGCCCGCCGCTTGTATTTATGCTGGCTGATTAGCCACAGCGAACGTCCCAATGTTCCCAAACTGATGGAACTGACCGGCTGGCCGCGCCGCACGCTGCAGGATGTGCTGAAAGCCTTGCCCGGGCTGGGCGTGGAGCTGCAGTTTGTGCAGCAGGGCGTACGCAATAACGATGGTTATTATCAGCTGGAAAGCTGGGGGCCGTTGAATAAAAGCTGGGTCCATCAGCACCATCAGACCCTGCTTGACGCTATCGCCTGATGGGCTGCGGCCCGCAGAGTTACTGGCTTTTGTGTTCCAGATACATCACCGTGGCGGCGACGCGCGAGCGGACATCCAGCTTGCGCAGCATATTGCGGATATGCACCTTCACCGTTTCTTCGGAAATATGCAGCTGCGCGGCGACCTCTTTGTTTGACATGCCGCGCGCCACTTCCTGTAGTACGTCCAGCTCGCGCTCGGTCAGTTCGGCGAAAGGATCGTGCTGCTCGCTGCGGGAGGCGAGGTAGCCGGCGATCGCCTCGCTGATCACATTGTTGCCTTCCGCCGCCGCGCGGATATCTTCCAGCAGCTGTTCCGGCTCGCTGTCTTTGAGCAGATAGCCGTCCGCGCCTGCGTCGATCAGGGCGTACACATCGCTGCGCGCGTCCGAGACGGTCAGCACCACGATGCGCGCATCGACGCCGTCGTCACGCAACGCCTTCAGCGTATCCAGCCCGGAAAGCCCTTTCATGTTTAAGTCCAGCAGAATGATATCCGGCTGTTTCTGTGCCGCCAGCGCAATGGCCTCGTTGCCATTACTGGCTTCGGCGATGGTGCTGAACTGCGGATCCAGCCCCAGCAGCTGTTTGATGCCGCGCCGCATCAGCGGATGGTCATCGACGATCATTACCTTATAATTTTGCATCACCATGAAATGGCTCCCTGTCAGGTATCAAGCCGAGCCACTATGAGTATCGGCACGATGGGGCTGAATCTTATAAAAATAGAAGTTTTTGGCGCCTGGCGCGCCGTTTTACCGTCAGGCGGTTAATTATGCCGGAAAAGACAAGCTGACTTCCGTACCGCTCTGTTGACCACGGGCAATGCGTAATGTTCCGCCAAGGCGGGCGGCGCGTTCATTCATTATATTCAGCCCGTAATGGCCTTCCGGCTCATTCAGGCTGGCAATGCCGCAGCCGTTGTCGGTAATGGTGATTTGGTTATCGCCGCCTGCGGTTTTGCCGCAGCGAATGACGATATCCTGCGCGTTGGCGTGTTTGATCGCGTTGAGCACCGCTTCGCGCACGATCTGCAGCGCGTGCACCTGCTGCTGCGCATTTAACGCCTGCGAAGGCAGCTCACAGTGTAACTGAATCCGCGCCTGGGTTAGAACTTTTAATGGCGCCAGCAGCTGCTGCAGCGCGGTGTTCAGGTCGGCGTCCTGAATGCTCAGACGGAACGTGGCCAGCAGTTCGCGCAGCTGACGGTTGGCGTCGGCCAGCGCCCGATCGAAGTCGTCGATAATCGTCTGCGTCTGCGGCGGGCTGTCGGCCAGCGTGCGTTTCAGCAGCGTCATCTGAATGCGCAAAAATGCCAGCGCCTGCGCCAGCGAGTCGTGCAGCTCGCGGGCGATGGTGGCGCGCTCCTCCATCAGCAAAAACTGCATATGCTGCTTTTGCGTACGGTTGAAGTAGAGGCCGCGGCCCAGCATGTTCGCCACGCTTTGCATCAGGTGCGGGTTGGCCGCCTGCTGCCGGGCCTGCCAGCAGAGCTGACCCAGCGAATGCTGTTCCTGCATGATGGTCAGCCGCTGCCACTCGGCGCCTTCCTGCGGGCTGCCGCTGCACAGCTGCCAGCGATGCTGTCCGTCCTGCACGCCAAGCTGCAGGCACTGCAGCTGTTCGCTCTGGCGCACGATATGCAGCACCTTTTCAAAGGCGTGGCGATCGATTTGCCCGCTGCTTAACGCCTGCGAACAGCTATACATGACCTCCAGCGTTTTATTGGCCTGTTGCAGGCGCTCGGTTTTCTCCTGCACCTTGTGCTCCAGCGAGTGATACAGGCGCGAAAGTTCGCCGGACATGGCGGTGAAGGCCTGCGACAGTACGCCCAGTTCGTTCGGCAGCGTAACGTCCAGCGGCGTGTGGTTGAAATCGCGGCGCTGGATCTGTTGGCTGGCGTCCACCAACTGCCTGAGCGGCGCCACCACCTGCCTGCGCATCAGGCGGATACAGAACAGCACCAGCGCGATAATCACGACGTAGCCGAGCACGCTGAAGGCGGCGACGATTGCCAGTTTGATCTCCGAATAGCGCTGCAGCGCCAGCACAAAATGGTCGATCTGGTTGACGTAACTGACCACGCTGGCCTGATACGCCTGCGCGCGGCCGGCGCGGATATGCTGTTCCAGCGGCTGCCAGGCCTGCTGCAGCGCCCGGTATTTGTCGCGCACGTCGGCCGGCACGTAGAAACGGCTGAGCTTTTGCAGCGCCGGCGCCTGCAGCGATTGGCGGTAGTGGCGCAGGTGCTGCGGCAGCGCCGCGTTATTTTGCGTCAGGTCATACGCCAGACGGTAGCTCTGCATACGCAGCGAACCGGCGATATTCACCGCTTCGGCGTCGCGCAGGCTGTCGGCGACGGTGGTCAGCGCCAGGCCGGTGGACAGCACCGACAGGGCGACGATGGCGATCAGGGCCTTGGCCAGGCTGCGGGTGACGGAGCGTTTAACAAGCAAACACGGATCCTTTTCGGCTAAGCGCAGTGGGGGTTATTGAAGTAGATATATTTTATTTATATTAAAGCCTATGTATTGGCCTAGTCGATAAAAAGCCCCGGATTGCCGGATTGTTCCCCCATGGCCAGATGCGTTTTCGCTTTTATCAGGGACTGCAGACATCAGCGCCACCCCTTCGGTATTAACAAACGCGCATACGCTAACAGCCCGCCAGGCGGTTGATAAACAATATTCCGCACTTATTTGACCTGGCGCAACGAACCCCGCTGTTTACCCCTTTCGGGTGATTATAACCCCCTATGATTAGCCCTATTTTTACCCTGCCAAAAAACACAGTGATTATAAGGATAAACAGCATGGCCGAATTGTCGCGGCGCAAACTGCTCAGCGGACAATGGCGTCGACCTTCCAACGTACAGCGTCCGCCCTGGGCGCGTGAGGAAGCCCTGTTTATCTCCGGCTGCAGCCGCTGCCGCGCCTGTATCGACGCCTGTGAAACCGGCGTGCTGATCGCCGGTGGCGGCGGTTACCCGGAAATCGATTTTTCCCGTGCGGAGTGCAGCTTTTGTCGCCGCTGCGTCAGCGCCTGTGACGCGGGCGTATTTGACGCGGAGGCGGACAGGCCATGGCGGCTGCAGCCGAGTGTCTCGACGCGCTGCCTGGCGCTGCAGGGCGTGGAGTGCCGCAGCTGTCAGGACGGCTGCGATACCGGGGCTATCCGCTTTCGGCCACGCCTGGGCGGTATTGCGCAGCCCGTGCTGACGGCGGCGGCCTGCAGCGGCTGCGGCGCCTGTGTTGCGCCTTGTCCGACCGACGCCATCGCGCTAACCCGGAGTGAAAACAATGAATAACGAATGGCACGTCAGCGGTCTGCTGGTGCAGGCCCGCCCGGAGGCTTTTCAGCAGTTGGTTCCCGCGCTGCTGGCGATCCCGGACACCGAAATACCGGCGCAGGATTGCGCACAGGGCAAGCTGGCGGTGGTGATGCAGGCGGCGCACTCGCATGCGCTGCTGGAAAAAATTGAGTCGGCGCGCAATCTGGAAGGCGTGCTGGCGGTGTCGCTGGTTTATCACCAGCAGGATGAGCAAGGTGAGGTAATGCCATGAAACTCAGTCGTCGAGACTTCATGAAAGCCAATGCCGCAGCGGCAGCCGCCGCGGCGGCCGGGTTGACCATTCCGACGGTGGCGCAGGCGGTGGTTGGCGGTACGGAAGAGATTAAATGGGACAAGGCGCCCTGCCGCTTCTGCGGTACGGGCTGCGGGGTGCTGGTCGGCACGCAGAACGGCCGCATCGTCGCCTCGCAGGGCGACCCGGATGCGCCGGTCAACCGCGGTCTGAACTGCATCAAAGGCTACTTCCTGCCCAAAATCATGTACGGCAAAGATCGTCTGACGCAGCCGCTGCTGCGTATGAAGAACGGGCAGTACGATAAACAGGGCGAGTTTACGCCGGTCAGTTGGGACCGCGCCTTTGATGTCATGGCGGAGAAGTTCAAAGATGCGCTGCGGGAAAAAGGGCCGGATGCGGTGGGGATGTTCGGCTCCGGTCAGTGGACCATCTGGGAAGGCTACGCCGCCGCCAAACTGTTCAAGGCGGGGCTGCGCACCAACAACCTCGATCCGAACGCGCGTCACTGCATGGCTTCCGCCGTGGTGGGCTTTATGCGCACCTTCGGCATGGATGAGCCGATGGGCTGCTACGACGATATCGAACAGGCCGACGCCTTCGTGCTGTGGGGCTCCAATATGGCGGAGATGCACCCGATTCTGTGGTCGCGCATTACCAACCGCCGCCTGAGCAGCGAGCAGGTCAACGTCTCGGTGCTCTCCACCTTCGAACACCGCAGCTTCGAACTGGCGGATAACGCCATGGTGTTCACGCCGCAGACCGATCTGGCGATCATGAACTACATCGCCAACTACATTATTCAACATGACGCCGTCGACCGTGACTTCCTGGCGCGTCACGTCAATATCCGCCAGGGGGCGACCGATATCGGCTACGGCCTGCGTCCGACGCATCCGCTGGAAAAGGCCGCCAAAAACCCGGGCAGTGACGCGTCGGAGCCGATGAGTTTTGAGGCGTTTAAGGCATTCGTTGCCGACTATACGCTGGAGAAAACCGCCGAGCTGAGCGGCGTGCCGCAGGATCAGCTGGAAGCGCTGGCGAAGCTGTATGCCGACCCGAACGTTAAGGTGGTCTCCTACTGGACGATGGGCTTTAACCAGCATACGCGCGGCGTATGGGCCAATAACCTGTGTTACAACCTGCACCTGCTGACCGGCAAGATCTCCAAGCCCGGTTGCGGGCCATTCTCCCTGACCGGCCAGCCTTCCGCCTGCGGCACCGCCCGCGAGGTCGGCACTTTTGCCCACCGTCTGCCGGCCGATATGGTGGTGACCAACGACGCGCACCGCAAGATTGCCGAGGAAAAATGGCGGCTGCCGGCCGGCACCATTCCGGCCAAAGTGGGGCTGCACGCGGTGGCGCAGGACCGGGCGCTGAAAGACGGCACGCTCAATGCCTATTGGGTGATGTGCAACAACAACATGCAGGCCGGGCCGAACATCAATGAAGAGCGGATGCCGGGCTGGCGCGATGCGCGCAACTTTGTGGTGGTGTCCGATCCATATCCGACGGTCAGCGCGCTGGCGGCAGACCTGATCTTGCCGACCGCGATGTGGGTCGAGAAAGAGGGCGCCTACGGCAACGCCGAGCGGCGCACGCAGTTCTGGCGCCAGCAGGTACGCGCGCCGGGCGAGGCCAAGTCCGACCTGTGGCAGCTGGTGGAGTTCTCCAGACGTTTCAAGGTGGAGGAAGTCTGGCCGGAGACGCTGCTGGCGCAAAGCCCGCAGCTGCGCGGGAAAACGCTGTTCGACGTGCTGTACGCCAACGGCAGCGTCGATCGGTTCAAACTGGATGAGATCCCGGACGATCAACTGAACGACGAGGCGCGCGCCTGCGGTTTTTATATTCAGAAAGGGCTGTTTGAAGAGTACGCCAGCTTCGGCCGCGGCCACGGCCACGATCTGGCGGCGTTCGATATGTATCACCAGGCGCGCGGTCTGCGCTGGCCGGTGGTTGACGGTAAGGAAACCCTGTGGCGTTACCGTGAAGGCGCGGACCCTTACGTGAAAGCGGGCGAGTCGGTGCGTTTCTACGGCAAACCGGACGGTAAGGCGGTGATCTTCGCGCTGCCGTACGAGCCGGCGGCGGAAAGCCCGGATGAAGAATACGATCTGTGGCTGTCGACCGGCCGCGTGCTGGAGCACTGGCATACCGGTTCAATGACCCGCCGCGTGCCGGAGCTGCACCGCGCCTTCCCGGAGGCGGTGCTGTTTATTCACCCGCTGGATGCCAAGCGTCGCAATCTGCGGCGCGGCGACAAGGTTAAAGTGCTGTCGCGCCGTGGTGAAGTGGTGAGCATGGTGGAAACCCGCGGGCGCAACCGCCCGCCGCAAGGGCTGGTGTATATGCCGTTCTTCGATGCGGCGCAGCTGGTGAACAACCTGACGCTGGACGCCACCGATCCGTTATCCAAAGAAACCGACTTCAAGAAGTGCGCGGTCAAGCTGGAGAAGGTGTAAGGGCTGCCTATGAGCCGGCAACGAGACAAGGCCCCGGCGCGTCGCCGCTTCCTGCGGGATGCGGCGCGCAGTGCCGCCGGGCTGGCAGGGATCGCGGCGCTGCTGGGATTGCAGCAGCGTCAGTCGCAGGCGCGCGACGGTCTGGCGTTGCGCCCGCCGGGGGCGCTGGCGGAAGGGGATTTTGTCAACGCCTGCATCCGCTGCGGCCAGTGCGTGCAGGCCTGCCCGTATCAGACGCTGAAGCTGGCGACCTTGCTGTCGCCGCTGGCGGCGGGCACGCCGTATTTTGTCGCACGCGATGTGCCCTGTGAGATGTGCGAGGACATTCCCTGCGTAGCGGCCTGCCCGAGCGGCGCACTCGACCCACAACTGAACGATATTGACCAGGCGCGGATGGGGCTGGCGGTGCTGCTGGATCATGAAAACTGCCTCAACTGGCAGGGGCTGCGCTGCGATGTCTGCTACCGCGTCTGCCCGCAGATTGACGCCGCCATCACGCTGGAGCTGCAGCGCAACCCGCGTACCGGCAAGCACGCGCTGTTTTTACCCACGGTACACAGTGATGCCTGTACCGGCTGCGGCAAGTGCGAACAGGCCTGCGTACTGGAGGAAGCGGCGATAAAAGTGCTGCCGCTGTCGCTGGCGCGCGGCCAGCTGGGCGGTCATTACCGCTGGGGCTGGCAGGAGAAACAGCGCGCCGGTCAGGCGCTGGTGCCGGAAGGCGGACAGTTGCCGGCGCACGGCGTTGGGGAGGGGAAATAATGGCAAATCCGGTTGCTCAGGCCGGCCGTGATGCGCGTCTGCGTCACGGCTGGTGGCGCAGTCACCGCTTTTTGATCCTGCGGCGCTGCAGCCAGCTGTTGATTTTGCTGATGTTTCTGTCCGGCCCGCTGTGGGGCGTGTGGATCCTGCGCGGCAACTACAGCGCCAGCCTGCTGCTTGACACTGTGCCGCTCACCGATCCGCTGATGCTGCTGGAAAGCCTGCTGGCCGGGCAGTGGCCGGCCTGGCTGGCCTGGGTCGGCGCGGCGGTGGTGTTGACGTACGGGCTGATCGGCAACCGGGTGTTCTGCGGCTGGGTCTGTCCGCTGAATCCGCTGACCGATCTGGCAGCCTGGCTGCGGCGACGACTGGGGCTGCGCCAGTCCGCCACGCTGTCACGCCGGCTGCGTTACGGCATCTTGCTGATGGTGCTGGCGGGCAGCGCGTTCAGCGGCAGCCTGCTGTGGGAGTGGGTCAACCCGGTGGCGCTCACCGGACGCGGCCTGATCCACGGCGCTGCCAGCGATGCCGCCGGTTGGCTGCGTGGGTTGGCGGCGGCGTTTGGCGCCGGCGTCTGGCTGCTGCTGGCGCTGTTTCTGTTCGACCTGCTGGTGGTGGAGCACGGCTGGTGCGGCCACCTGTGTCCGGTCGGCGCCATGTACGGCGTGATTGGCAGCCAGGGCGTGATGCAGATCAGCGCGCAGCGGCGGGAGCAATGCACCCGCTGTATGGACTGTTTCCACGTCTGTCCTGAGGCGCAGATACTGCGCGAACCGCTGTTGTCATCAGACGCCCCGCCGCAGGTGGCCAGCGATGCCTGCATTGTTTGCGGGCGCTGCATCGATGTCTGTGCGGAAAACGTATTCACAATAACAAGCAAATTTCATTCTTCGGGAGCCAAAAAATGAAAAGCACCGTACTGAAAAAGCGCGGGGCCCTGTGGGCGGCGCTGATGTCTCTGGCCGTGGCAGGTTTCGCCTTTGCCGCCACCGATGTCGACCTCAGTCAGTCGCCGGAGGTATCCGGCACTGCCGAAGGGCAGATCAAAATGCCTAAGCAGCAAGAGCGCATGGCGCTTAACTACGTCAATCAGCCGCCGATGATTCCGCACAGCATTGATGGCTATCAGGTGAGTAAAAACACCAACCGCTGTCTGCAGTGCCATGGCGTTGAGCACTACCGCACCACCGGTGCGCCGCGTATCAGCCCGACGCACTTTATCGACAGCGACGGCAGGGTGCGCGGCGACGTCGCGCCGCGTCGTTATTTCTGTCTGCAATGCCACGTACCGCAAACCGACGCGGCGCCGATTGTCGGCAATAATTTTGAGCCGTTGCCAGGCTTTGGCAAATAATCGGAGGAGCTATGGCTGAACGTAATACTGATAAAAAACCGGGGCCGATCCGCCGTTTGTGGCAATGGTGGCGCAGGCCAAGCCGGCTGGCGCTGGGCACCTTGCTGCTGCTGGGGTTTGTCGCCGGGATCCTGTTCTGGGGCGGTTTCAACACCGGGATGGAGGTGGCGAACACCGAGCAGTTCTGTATCAGCTGCCATGAAATGCGTGAAAACGTGTACGAAGAGTATATGGAGACCGTGCACTACAACAACCGCAGCGGGGTGCGCGCCACCTGCCCGGATTGCCATGTGCCGCATGAGTGGGGGCCGAAAATGCTGCGTAAGCTGAAGGCCAGCAAGGAACTGTATGCCAAGATTTTCGGTCTGATCGACACGCCGCAGAAGTTTGAAAGCCACCGTCTGACGATGGCGAGTAACGAATGGGCGCGTATGAAAGCGAATAATTCGCAGGAGTGCCGTAACTGCCATAACTTCGAGTATATGGATTTCACCGCGCAAAAAACCGTGGCGGCCAAAATGCATGACAAGGCGATTAGCGAAGGGAAAACCTGTATCGACTGCCATAAAGGCATCGCCCATAAACTGCCGGATATGCGCGAGGTGCCAAACGGTTTTTAACCGTTCAGCCTGCCCAGACCCCGCCTTGCGCGGGGTTTTTTATTGCGCGTTTTTTGCTACCGTAGTGGGCTGACTCCGAGTGGTGAAAGAAGGGTGTATGTCCGCAAAAATCGACAATGTGAAAAAAGAGCTGCTATCTGACAATTGGTATGTGCTCAATAAATATTCCTTTGATCTGAAACGTAAAAACGGCGGAAGCGTGCAGCAGGTGCGGGAGGTGTATGACCGTGGTAACGGCGCCACCATCTTGCTGTATAACCGCGCCAAGGGCAGCGTGGTGCTGACCAATCAGTTTCGTATGCCGACCTACGTCAACGGTAATGAAAGTGGCATGCTGTTGGAGGCCTGTGCCGGGCTGCTGGATGGTGATGCGCCGGAGCTGTGCGCCCGCCGCGAAGCGGAAGAAGAAACCGGTTTTCAGGTGGATAAGGTGCAAAAGGTGTTTGAGGCCTACATGTCGCCGGGTGGCGTCACCGAGCTTATCCACTTCTTTATTGCCGAGTATCAGGATGAACAGCGCCGCGCGGCCGGGGGCGGCATTGAGGATGAGGATATTGAGGTGGTCGAGTTGCCGTTTAGCGAAGCCATCGCCATGATCGCCGACGGCCGCATCAAGGACGGCAAGACCATTATGCTGCTGCAGTATCTGCAGTTGCATAATCTGATGTAAGGCTGGTTTGCCGGTAACGAAAAAGGCGCCGCAAGGGCGCCTTTATTGATGGCTGCTTTCAGCCGCTTACTTCAGCAGTGCCTGAGCCTGCGCCACCACGTTTTCCACGGTGAAGCCGAACTCCTTGAACAGCTGGTCCGCCGGCGCCGACTCACCGAAGGTGGTCATGCCCACCACCGCACCGTTCAGCCCGGTGTACTTCAGCCAGTAGTCTGCAATGCCCGCTTCAATCGCCACCCGCGCCGTGACCGCCGCCGGCAGCACCGACTCGCGGTAGGCCGCATCCTGCTTGTCGAACGCGTCGGTCGACGGCATCGACACCACGCGCGCCTTGCGGCCCGCCGCCGTCAGCTGACCCGCCGCCTCAACCGCCAGCTCCACTTCCGAGCCGGTGGCAATCAGGATAACGTCCGGCGTGCCGTCACAGTCCTGCAGCACGTAGGCGCCGCGATACACGTTCGCCAGCTGCTCCGCCGTACGCGGCTGCTGCGCCAGGTTCTGACGCGAGAAAATCAGCGCCGTCGGGCCGTCGTTGCGCTCGATGGCGTACTGCCAGGCAATCGCCGACTCCACCTGGTCGCACGGACGCCAAGTGCTCATGTTCGGCGTGACCCGCAGGCTGGCCAGCTGCTCCACCGGCTGGTGGGTCGGGCCGTCTTCGCCCAGACCGATGGAGTCGTGGGTGTAGACGAACACGTTGCGCTGCTTCATCAGCGCCGCCATGCGCACCGCGTTACGCGCGTATTCCACAAACATCAGGAAGGTCGCCGAGTACGGCAGGAAGCCGCCGTGCAGCGCGATGCCGTTGGTGATGGCGCTCATGCCGAACTCGCGCACGCCGTAGTGGATGTAGTTGCCCGCCGGGTCTTCGTTCAGCGCCTTGGAGCCGGACCACATGGTCAGGTTGCTCGGCGCCAGGTCGGCGGAGCCGCCGAGGAATTCCGGCAGCAGTTTGCCGTAGGTTTCCAGCGCGTTCTGCGACGCCTTGCGGCTGGCGATGTTGGCCGGGTTGGCCTGCAGCTGCTCGACGTAGGCCCTGGCCTGCGCCTGCCAGTCGGCCGGCAGCTCGCCGCTCATGCGGCGGGTGAACTCGGCGGCCAGCTCCGGGAAGGCGGCGGCGTAGGCGGCGAACTTGTCGTTCCAGGCCGCTTCACGCGCCTGACCGGCTTCCTTGGCGTCCCACTGGGCGTAGATGTCCTGCGGGATTTCAAATGGCGGGTAGTGCCAGCCCAGTTGCTCGCGGGTGGCGGCCACTTCGGCGTCGCCCAGCGGCGCGCCGTGGGAATCGTGGGTGCCGGCCTTGTTCGGCGAGCCGAAGCCGATAACGGTCTTGCACATCAGCAGGGACGGCTTGTCGGTAACCTTGCGGGCTTCCTCAATCGCCGCCTTGATGGCGTCGGCGTCGTGGCCGTCCACGCCGCGTACCACGTGCCAGCCGTAGGCTTCGAAACGCTTGGCGGTGTCGTCGGTGAACCAGCCGTCGACGTGGCCGTCGATGGAGATGCCGTTGTCATCGTAGAAGGCGGTCAGCTTGCCGAGCTTAAGGGTGCCGGCCAGGGAGCAGACTTCGTGTGAGATGCCTTCCATCATGCAGCCGTCGCCCATAAAGGCGTAGGTGTTGTGGTCGACGATGTCATGGCCCGGACGGTTGAACTGCGCGGCCAGGGTGCGTTCGGCGATGGCGAAGCCGACGGCGTTGGCGATGCCCTGCCCGAGCGGGCCGGTGGTGGTCTCGACGCCCGGGGTGTAGCCGTATTCAGGGTGTCCCGGTGTTTTGGAATGCAGCTGACGGAAGTTTTCCAGCTCGCGCATCGGCAGGTCGTAGCCGGTGAGGTGCAGGAGGCTGTAAATCAACATGGAGCCATGGCCGTTGGAGAGGACGAAGCGGTCACGGTCGGCCCAGTGCGGGTTGGTCGGGTTGTGGCTGAGGTAGTCGCGCCACAGGACTTCGGCGATATCGGCCATGCCCATAGGGGCGCCCGGGTGACCGGATTTTGCTTTTTGTACGGCGTCCATGCTGAGTGCGCGGATGGCGTTGGCTAATTCTTTGCGTGAAGACATAGTAAAGCTCCGGGTAATTACAGTTCAGCGGCCAGCATGTCTTCCAGCTTCTGCTGGTCAACGGCGAACAGGCGGATGCCCTCGGCCAGTTTTTCTACCGCCATCGCGTCCTGATTATGCAACCAGCGGAATTCTGCTTCGGCCAGCGGCGCCGGCTGATGGAAACCTTCGGTAGACGGCGTCAGTTTGCGCTCAACCGGCTGTTCGCTTTGCTTCAGCTGTTCCAGCAGGTTTGGCGCGATCGTCAGGCGGTCGCAGCCGGCCAGCGCCAGGATCTGCTCAACCTTACGGAAGCTGGCGCCCATGATCACGGTCTGATAGCGGTGCTGTTTATAGTATTCATAGATGTCACGCACGGATTTCACGCCCGGATCCTGTTCGACGTCGTAGTCGGCGCTCGGCTGTTTTGCCTGATACCAGTCGTAGATACGGCCGACGAACGGTGAGATCAGGTACACGCCCGCTTCGGCGCAGGCGCGGGCCTGGGCGAAGGAGAACAGCAGCGTCAGGTTGGTATTGATGCCTTCTTTTTCCAGCTCTTCCGCCGCCTTGATGCCTTCCCAGGTGGAAGCCAGTTTGATCAGGATGCGTGACTTGTCGATCCCTTGTTCCTGATACATGGCGATCAGTTTGCGCGCTTTGGCTACGCACATGCCACGGTCGAAGGAGAGGCGGGCGTCCACTTCGGTGGAGATGCGGCCCGGCACGCTTTTCAGAATCTCGACGCCGATATTGACCGCCAGTTTGTCACAGGCGTTGATCAGCTGGGTTTCTTTATTGCCGCCCTGTTGGCGCGCATAGGACAGCGCCTCGGTAATCAGCGCTTTGTACTGCGGCAGCGCGGCGGCTTTCAGGATCAGTGAAGGGTTGGTGGTCGCATCTTCCGGTTCGAACTGGCGGATAGACTCAATGTCGCCGCTGTCGGCAACCACTACGGTCAACTGCTTGAGTGCGTCTAATTGGTTCATGTATAGCTCCTTGATTTACCCTTCATCTCTAAGGGGGCAACAGCGCAGAACCGCGCTTTTGCGCCATCAGGTTAAACGTCTATTTAATAGGGTGAACACACTGCATCATAGGTGTGCCAAATAAAATGCGCTTTTTCTGATTGTTGCGATGGATAAGAACAATGAATCCCGAGTAAACGCAGGCAGGACGCGCGTTGGCGCGCGCCTGCCTCTGGCCGGAAAGCGGTTTCAGCGTGGTTGGAGCGCCTGTTCATAGTGGCTGATTTTCGCCACTTTGGGCGCCGAACCGCCGCCTTCAAACTCGGAAGCCAGCCAGGCGTCGACGATGGTTTTCGCCAGCTCGGCACCGATCACCCGCGCGCCCAGCGTGATGATCTGGGCGTCATTGCTCTTGCGCGCCCGCTGTGCCGAATAGGTATCGTGGCACTGGGCAGCGCGTATCCCCGGCACTTTATTGGCGACGATGCTCATGCCAATGCCGGTGCCGCATAACAGAATACCACGTTGATGCCGCTCATTCCTGATGGCCTGCGCCACCTGAAAGGCGATATCGGGGTAGATCCCGTTATCGTCGCCGCGATCCCGGGTGTAATCGGTTACGGCGATATCGCGTTGCTGCAGATAGGCAACGATCACATTCTTCAGTTCAATGGCGGCATCATCGGCGCCGATGGCAATAGGCAACATAACGATCTCCTGGTTGATAGCGGAAAGACTGACGATCCTCGCTGGTGCGTCTGCTGTTTAAGATATCGACACAATTACAAATGTTCAATAGATGTTCTTTTGTTTTATCTGTTTTAGTCATTAAGCTCACGTTTAAAGTGATGCCAATCACATATTTAACGGTTGTTAGCACTTAAATAGCTTCTATAGGCGAGTTTTTGAGCGTAATCACAGTTTGAAAAGATCATGGTGGGCAAATTCGCCGGCTGAGTTTAGTGTTCATTTGTTCTTATTTTGTATTAATGTTCATGTTAATGACCCAGCCAGAGGACAAAACTATGTGTCAGACCTGTGTAACAGCGGCAAAAATGGCGGACGGCATCCCAGAAACCATGAAGGCGATCGTTGCCTACGCGCCCAAGGATTACCGTCTGGAAGAGGTAGCGGTGCCGAAGATCGGCCCGAAAGAGATCCTGGTGAAGATTGAGGCCTGCGGCATCTGCGCCGGCGATATCAAGGCGTTTGAAGGGGCGCCGAGCTTCTGGGGCGATGAGACGCAGCCGGCCTATATCAAGGCGCCGATGATCCCGGGCCATGAATTTATCGGCCATGTGGTTGGCTACGGCGAGGGCGTGGAAGGATTTGATATCGGTGACCGGGTGATCTCGGAACAGATCGTGCCCTGCTGGCAGTGCCGTTTCTGCAACCGAGGCCAGTACTGGATGTGTGAAAAACACGATCTGTACGGCTTTCAGAAGAACGTCAACGGCGGCATGGCCGAGTACATGAAGTTCACCAAAGAGGCGATTAACTACCACGTGCCGGCGGATCTGCCGATTGAAAAAGCCATTCTGATCGAACCTTACGCCTGCTCGTTCCATGCAGTGCAGCGCGCCAATATCAAACTGGGGGACGTGGTGGTGCTGGCCGGGGCCGGCACGCTGGGGCTGGGGATGATCGGCGCGATCAAAAAATCCGGACCGTCGAAGCTGATCGTGCTCGATCTGTCGGATGAGCGGCTGGCGCTGGCGAAGACCTTCGGCGCGGATCTGACGCTCAACCCTACCCGTGACGACGTACCGGCGGTCATCAAGCAGCTGACCGACGGCTACGGCTGCGATATCTACATTGAAGCCACCGGTGCGCAGAAGTCGGTGGAGCAGGGGCTGACGCTGATCCGCAAGCTCGGCACCTTTGTGGAGTTCTCGGTGTTCAAGGATCCGGTAACCGTCGACTGGAGCATCATCAGCGACCGCAAAGAGCTGGATGTGCTCGGCTCACACCTTGGCCCGTACTGCTATCCGCTGGTGATTGAGGGCATTGGCAACGGCGATTTGCCGACCGAAGGCGTGGTGACCCACACCCTGCCGCTGGAGCAGTTTGCCGAAGGCTTCGAGCTGATGAAACGCGGCATCGGGTCGATCAAAGTGGTGCTTAATCCAAATCTGTAAACCTGCGCCATTCCTCGGGTGCAGGCCTGCCTGCGCCTCCACAATGACATGTGTTGGGGTGTTCTATGTTGCACGGACTGATTCATCGCATTGGTCTTTCACCGAAACTGCTGCTGGGCTATGCCGGCGTGCTGGTGTTTATGATGGGGGAAGGGCTGGAGCAGGGCTGGCTGTCGCCCTACCTGATTGGCAAGGGGCTGAGCATTCAGGAGTCGGCGCTGTTGTTCAGCGTTTATGGCTTTGCCGCCGCCATCGCCGCCTGGTTCTCCGGCGTGCTGGCGGAAATCTTTACCGCCCGTCGGGTCATGCTGGCCGGCCTGCTGCTGTTTCTGTTTGGCTCGGTGTGTTTTCTGGTGTTTGGCCTGCCCAGCAACAATCTGACGATTATGGTGCCGACCTACGCCCTGCGCGGGCTGGGCTATCCGCTGTTTGCCTACGGCTTTCTGGTGTGGGTGGCCTATGAGGCGCCGCCGGAAAGGCTGGGTTCCGCCGTCGGCATTTTCTGGTTCGTATACAGCGGCGGGCTGAGCGTGTTGGGCGTACTGTATTCCAGCATCATGCTGCCGTATCTCGGTGAGATACATACTTTGTGGAGCGCGCTGATCTTTGTGGTGCTGGGGGCGGCGATCGCGCTGTTGCTGAACCGTGGAACGCCTGATGGGCAAAGCGCCAATAAAGAGAAGGCGTCGCTCAGCTATGTGCTGAAGGGCATCACCATCGCCTTTGAGAATCCGAAGATTGGTCTGGGCGGCATCGTACGCACCATCAATACCTCGGCGGCTTACGGTTTTGTGGTGTTTATGCCGATGTACATGATGGATATGGGCTTTACCCGCACCCACTGGCTGCAGATGTACGCCGCGCTGTGGACGGTGAACATCATTTTCAACCTGATTTTCGGCGTGATCAGCGACGGCCTGGGCTGGCGTAACGTGGTGATGTGGTTCGGCTGCGTCGGCTGCGCGATCACCACGCTGATGTTCTATTACGCCCCGCAGTTCTTCGGCGCCAATTACCTGATCACCGTGGCCGCCGCCGGCCTGTTCGGCGCCTGTCTGGCCGCCTTTGTGCCGCTGTCGGCGATTATGCCGTCGCTGGCGCCGGAGAATAAAGGCGCCGCCATGTCGATTTTAAACCTCGGCGCCGGCCTGAGCACCTTCGTCGGGCCGGCGGTGGTGGGGCTGTTTATCGGCAGCCTCGGCGCGGTCGGGGTGATCTGGATCTTCACCGGTCTGTATCTGTTCAGCGGCGTGCTGATGAAATTCGTCACGCTGCCGAAAGAAGCGCCCGGCGATAGCAACGACGCTAACCCCAGTTTGGCGAAAATATCCTGATGCAACGTGATATCCACCGTTTAGGGAGAGAAAGATGAACAATCAGCAACGAACAGGCGAAGGCGCGCTGGCCTTGCAGGGCAAGGTGGCGCTGATCACCGGCGGCGGTGCCGGCATCGGCTACGCGATAGCCGAACAGTATGTGCAACACGGCGCGCGCGTGGTGCTGCTGGACCGTGCCCCCGACGTGGCGGAAACGGCGCAGCGTCTCGACGCCGAGCGTGCGCTGGGCGTGGTTGCCGACGTAACCGGACAGGCATCGGTGGAGCAGGCGGTGGCCCAGAGCCTGGCGCATTTCGGCCGGCTGGACGTGCTGGTCAACAGCGCCGGCATTGTGGCGCTGAACCCGGCGGAGGAGGTGACGGAGGCGGAGTGGGACGCCACGCTGGCGGTGAACCTGAAAGGGGTCTTTCTCACCAGCCAGACGGTCGGCCGGCATTTTATCCGCCAGCGCAGCGGCAGCATTATCAACCTGGCTTCACAGGCGGGCGTGGTGGCGTTGCCCAATCATCTGGCCTATTGCGCCAGCAAGGCCGGCGTGATTGGCCTGACGCAGGTGCTGGCGCTGGAGTGGGGGCCGCACAACGTGCGGGTGAACGCCATTTCGCCCACCGTGGTGCTGACCGAACTGGGACGCAAGGCGTGGTCCGGCGAGCCGGCGCGGCAGATGCTCGACAAAATTCCGCTGCGGCGCTTTGCCGAACCGCAGGATATCGCCGCCGGCGCGCTGTTTCTGGCCGGTGACGGTGCATCAATGATTAACGGCGCGAATCTGGTGATCGACGGCGGATACACCATTCAATAATTCATCTTCAGGCGAGAGAGGCAGCAATGAACAGAATTATCAACGATCCCGACCATGTGGTGGAAGATGCGATTCAGGGCTATCTGCAGGCGCATCCCGACTATTTTACCCCGACCGATAACGCCCGGGTGCTGAAGTACCCTGCCGCGCCGGTCAGCGGCAAGGTGGGCATCGTCACCGGCGGCGGCTCCGGTCATGAACCGGCGTTTCTGGGCTATGTGGGCAAAAATATGCTGGATGCGGTGGCGATTGGTGAAATTTTTTCATCGCCGACCGCCGGCGCGTTTCTCGACGCGTTTAAAGCCGCCGACGGCGGCGCCGGGGTGGCCTGCCTGTACGGCAACTATGCCGGCGATAACATGAACGTCAAAATGGCGATGAAAAAGGCCGCCGCCGCCGGGATTGCGGTGAAAACCGTGGTGGCGAATGACGACGTGGCTTCGGCGTCGGCCAGTGAGATCGACAAGCGCCGCGGCGTGGCCGGGGAAATTCTGATGTGGAAAGTCGGCGCTGCCGCCGCCGCCAAAGGCTATGACCTGGACGGCGTGATCGGCGCGGCGCAAAAGGCGATCGACAACTGCCGTTCGATTGGCGTGGGGCTGAGCTCCTGCACTATTCCGGCGGTGGGCAAACCCAATTTCCATATCGACGACGGCAAAATGGAGATCGGCATCGGCCACCACGGGGAGCCGGGCATTGAGGTGTCGCCGATCCAGCCGGCGTCGGAAATGGCGGCGACCATGCTGGATTTCGTCCTCGGCGATATGCCGCTGGCGCAGGGCGACGACGCGGTGGTGCTGATCTCCGGCCTGGGGGCCACGCCGGTGATGGAGCTGTACATCTATTATGGCGAAATCGCCCAACGCTTGGCGGCGCGCGGCATCAATGTGCACCGTCGCTACGTCGGCAACTATTTCACCTCGCTGGAGATGATGGGCGTGACGCTGACAATCATGAAGCTGGATGATGAACTGAAAACCCTTATCGATATGCCGAGCCAGTCGCTGGGCTTGACCCAGGTGGAGTGATGTGATGACAGAACAGATTTCAACGCAGTACGGTAATGAGATGGTGGAAGGGCTGGTGGCGGTGATCGTCAGCCATCGCGACGTCCTGAGCGAGATCGACGGCGCGATCGGCGACGGCGACCACGGCATCAATATGGCCAAGGGCTTTACCCTGTGCGGCGAGGCGATGAAGGGCAAATCTCTGTCGCTGGCGCAGGCGTTCGATACGCTGTCCGATGCGCTGATGGAGGGCATCGGCGGTTCAATGGGGCCGCTGTACGGCAGCCTGTTTATGGGCATGGCGGACAGCGTGCGCGACAAGGCGCAACTGGATGCGCCGGCGTTTCTCGCCATGTTGCAGCAGGGGCTGAGCGAGCTGCAGGACATCAGCAGCGCCGGCGTCGGTGATAAATGCCTGATGGATACGCTGATCCCGGCGCTGGCGGCGTTCGAGCAGGCGCTGCAGCGCGGCGACGACTTTTCCGGCGCGCTGGCGCAGATGAAGCAGGCGGCGGCGGACGGGCGCGATTCTACCCGCGATCTGGTGGCGAAAATCGGCCGCGCCAGCCGGCTGGGCGAGAGGTCGCGCGGCGTGCTGGATGCGGGGGCGGTCTCGTGCTGTCTGCTGCTGACCACGCTGGCGGAGGCGACGGAACGGCGTTTGCAGACCGTTGCCGCCTGAGCTGGCGGAGTTGCCGCGGCGTTTCGGCGCCGCCTTGATGCAACGTTAATTATTTAGGGTATATACTGGCGACAGTTAAGTTTTATCGCACAATGGGTTCAGAGCCTCTGAACCCATTGCCGTCGATAACCGGCCAAACCTGCCGTGGGGAATCGTGTAGCGGATGGAAAAACAAACAGTGTCCCAGGATAACGAACTACTGACTGAAATTGCCGTTGCGTATTATCAGGACGAAATCACCCAGGAAGAGATTGCAAAAAAATTCGGCATCTCGCGCATTAAAGTGGGGCGTCTGCTCAAGCGCGCGAAAGAAGAGGGCATCGTTGAGATTACCGTGCGTTATCACCCGGTGTTCAGCACCCGGCTGGAACAGCAGATGCTGGAGCGGTTTCCCATCAGCCGCGCGCTGATCGCCCTCGACCATCAGGATGAAGATGAACAGCGGCGGCAGGTGGCGGCGCTGGTGTCCAATTATCTGTCGATGTCGCTGAAGGATGATATGGTGCTGGCGGTCGGGCAGGGGCGCAACGTGGCGGCGATTGCCGATCACGTCGGCAGCGTGCCGGAGCGCAACTGCAGGTTTATCAGCGGCATCGGCGGCACCCACCGGCCCGGCGATGCGATTAACGCCGACCACATCAGTCGCCGGCTGGCGAAAAAGTTCGGCGGCAGCAGTGAGACGCTGTACGCGCCGGCCTACGTGGAGAACCGCGCGCTGAAGCAGGCTTTTATGCAAAACGGCACCATCAAAGAGACGCTGGACCGGGCGCGCAAGGCCGATGTGGCGCTGGTGGGCATCGGTGATATGAACGAAAACAGCTATATGGTCAAACTGGGCTGGTTTACGCCGCATGAGATTATCGACGCCAGCCTGAATCAGGGCGTGATCGGCGATATCGCCGGCTATGATTTTTTCAACGCCCAGGGGCAGCATGTGGATACGGTGATGAACGATCGGGTGATCGGGCTGAGCATCGACGAGCTGCGTAAAATTCCCTGCGTCATCGCCATCGCGTCGGAAAACACCAAGGCGCTGGCGATCCTCGGCGCGCTGCGCACCGGCGCGATTGATATTATCGCCACCAGCGCGCTGAATATCCGCACCCTGCTGAATATGTCGCAGTAGGCGGCAATCCTCTCCTATTCGCAATAACCAAGGGTCAGCGCTGCCTGGCCCTTGGGCGTCAATTTATCGCTTAATTGCTCAGGCCAGCGTCAATCGCCGGATAAAACGCGTTGGCGCTATCGACGCCGGGCTGGTTGGGCCTCCGGGACGGCGGTTTTTTTCTTGTTCATTCTGTGTTACTTGTTTTTAACCTAATGTATACCTTTCATACATGAAGTTGTCCTGAACCGGCGGTCGCAGCGTCTGGATGTGGCTTCGCACTGCCGCAACTTCAATTATTTCAGGTATCTGAAAGTTTCGCGCAGGGTTATGGCAGGCTTCAAAGTTTGCGGCGATTCTCTCACTATACTGGTGTAACAAAACAGCCTTACCTCAGATAAAAGTAAAAAACAAAGGACCCTATAATGGACGAACAGCTCAAACAGAGTGCCCTTGATTTCCATCAGTATCCTGTTCCAGGGAAAATCCAGGTTTCCCCGACCAAACCGCTGGCTACCCAGCGCGATCTGGCGCTGGCCTACTCGCCGGGCGTGGCTGCGCCTTGCCTGGAGATCGCCGAAGATCCGCTGGCGGCCTACAAATATACCGCCCGCGGCAACCTGGTGGCGGTGATCTCCAACGGCACCGCGGTGCTGGGGCTGGGCAATATCGGCGCGCTGGCCGGCAAGCCGGTGATGGAAGGCAAGGGCGTACTGTTCAAGAAGTTTTCCGGCATCGACGTGTTCGATATTGAAGTGGATGAGAATGACCCGGATAAGCTGATTGACGTAATCGCCGCGCTGGAGCCGACCTTTGGCGGCATCAACCTGGAGGATATCAAGGCGCCGGAGTGTTTCTATATCGAGAAGAAACTGCGCGAGCGGATGAAAATTCCGGTGTTCCACGATGACCAGCACGGCACGGCGATCATCACCACGGCGGCGGTGCTGAACGGCCTGCGGGTGGTGAAGAAAAATATCTCCGACGTGCGTCTGGTGGTGTCCGGCGCCGGCGCGGCGTCGATCGCCTGCCTTAACCTGCTGGTGGCGCTGGGGCTGCATCCGCAGAACATCACGGTGTGTGACTCCAAAGGGGTGATCTACAAAGGCCGTGACGAGAAAATGGAAGAAACCAAGGCCGCCTATGCGATCGCGGACAACGGGCAGCGCACGCTGGCCGACGCGATTCCGAACGCTGATATCTTCCTTGGCTGCTCCGGCCCGGGTGTCCTGACGCAGGAGATGGTGAAAACCATGGCGCGGGATCCGCTGATCATGGCGCTGGCCAACCCGGAACCGGAAATTCTGCCGCCGCTGGCGAAGGAAGTGCGCCCGGACGCGATTATCTGTACCGGTCGTTCCGACTACCCGAACCAGGTCAACAACGTACTGTGCTTCCCGTTTATTTTCCGCGGCGCGCTGGACGTCGGCGCCACCACCATCAACGAAGAGATGAAGCTGGCCTGCGTACACGCGATTGCCGATCTGGCGCTGGCGGAGCAGAGCGACGTGGTGGCTTCCGCCTATGACGATCAGGATCTGTCATTCGGCCCGGACTACATTATTCCCAAGCCGTTTGACCCGCGCCTGATCGTCAAGATCGCGCCGGCGGTGGCCAAGGCGGCGATGGATTCCGGCGTGGCGATGCGGCCGATTGAAGACTTCGACGCCTACGTGGAGAAACTGACCGAGTTCGTTTACAAAACCAACCTGTTTATGAAGCCTATTTTCGCCCAGGCGCGCAAAGAGATGAAGCGCGTGGTGCTGGCCGAAGGCGAAGAAGAGCGGGTGCTGCATGCCACGCAGGAACTGGTGTCGCAGGGACTGGCGTTCCCGATTCTGGTGGGGCGTCCGAGCGTGATTGAGATGCGCCTGAAGAAGCTGGGCCTGCAGATGACGCCGGGCAAAGACTTCGAAGTGGTGAATAACGAATCCGATCCGCGCTTTAAAGAATACTGGGGCGAGTATTACCAGATCATGAAGCGCCGCGGCGTCTCGCAGGAGCAGGCACGCCGTGCGGTGATCGGCAACCCGTCGCTGATTGCCGCCATTATGCTGCACCGCGGCGAGGCCGACGCGATGATTTGCGGCACCATCGGCAGCTACCATGAGCACTACGAGGTAGTGAAAAACGTGTTCGGTTTCCGCGAAGGAACGCACGTCGCCGGGGCGATGAATGCCTTGCTGCTGCCAAGCGGCAACACCTTTATCGCCGATACCTATGTCAACGACGACCCGACGCCGGAACAGCTGGCGGAAATTACCCTGATGGCGGCGGAAACCGTGCGGCGCTTTGGTATTGAGCCGAAGGTTGCGCTGCTGTCGCACTCCAGCTTCGGCTCTTCCGACTGCCCGGCGGCGCGCAAAATGCGTAAAACGCTGGAGCTGGTCAACAGCATGGCGCCGGAGTTGGAAATTGACGGCGAAATGCACGGCGACGCCGCGCTGGTGGAAAGCATTCGTCACGATCTGATGCCGGACAGCCCGCTGAAAGGCTCGGCCAACCTGCTGATCATGCCGAACATGGAGGCAGCGCGTATCAGCTATAACCTGCTGCGCGTCTCTTCCTCGGAAGGGGTGACCGTCGGGCCGGTATTGATGGGGGTGTCGAAGCCGGTGCATATCCTGACGCCGATCGCCTCGGTGCGACGCATCGTCAATATGGTGGCGCTGGCGGTGGTTGAGGCACAGACCGCGCCGCTGTAATCGTCGCACGGTGGCGTATATGAGAAGGGCGCAGCATTTGCTGCGCCCTTTTTTCGTTTAGCGTCCGGCGAGCTGTCCGGCAATAGCGCGGATATCCTGCGGCGTGGTTCGGCAGCAGCCGCCGATCAGGCGCGCGCCGCTCTGCCGCCAGGCGTCCGCCTGGCTGCCCAGGCTGCCGTGCTCACCGCCGCAGGCGTGCCAGGTTTTGCTGACCGCGTCGTAGTGTTCGCCGGAGTTCGGATACGCCAGCAGCGGCAGCGTGGTCAGGGCGGCCAGCGTGCGCAGCGCCGGGGTAACCTGTTCCAGCGCGATGCAGTTAACGCCGACGGCCAGCGCCTGCGGGCTGTTGTTCAGCAGGGCAGCGACCTCGGCAAGCGGCGTGCCGTCGCTCAGGTGCTCGCTGTCGCGCAGCGTAAAGGAGAACCAGGCGCCCAGCGTCGGGTAGTCCGCCAGCAGCGTCAGCAGCGCCTGCAGCTCGGCGAACGAGGGCAGGGTTTCGCAGGCCAGCAGATCGACGCCGGCGGCGGCCAGCGCGTCGATGCGCGGGCGGTGGAAGGCGATCATTTCTGCCTGCGGCAAGTGATAATCACCCCGGTATTCGGAACCGTCGGCCAGAAACGCGCCGTAAGGGCCGACGGAGCCGGCCACCAGCAGCGGCGCTTCCTGCGGCTGCTGCGCCAGATAATCCGTACGCGCCTGCTGCGCCAGCTGCACGCTTTTGGCAATCAGCGCCAACGCCTGTTTTTCATCCAGGTCGCGGCGCAGAAAGCCCTGCGGCGTGGCCTGGTAGCTGGCGGTGATGGCGCACTGCGCGCCGGCGCGGAAATAATCCAGATGCACCTGATAGATAAGCGTGGGGTTTTCCAGCAGCACCTTGGCGGACCAGAGCGGATCGCTCAGATCGCAGCCGCGCGCCTCCAGCTCGGTGGCCAGCGCGCCGTCGAGAATCAACGAGCGTCCGTCGGCCAGCAGCGGGGCCAGAGGATTATTAACCGACATGTTTTTCTCCTGCATTGAGTTCGGTGGTTTTTTTGCCCGCGCCGTGGCTGAAGTAGTAGGCGGCGTAGCACAGCGCGACAAACGGCAGGCCGCAATAGAGCGCAATACGCTGTTCGGCGTCGAAGGCCAGGCCGATACAGGCCAGCAGGCAGAGCGAGAAGCCGGCGATCGGCGTCAGCGGGTAGGCGGGCGCGCGGAATTTGAGGCCGCTCAGCGGCTGGCCGCTGCGCAGATAGCTGCGGCGAAACGCATAGTGGGCCGCGCAGATGCTCAGCCATACCGCCACCACGGCAAAGCCGGAAATCGCCGACAGCGCCACAAAGACCGTATCCGGCGCAATCACACTGGTCAGCAGCGCCAGCACGCCGCCGAGCATACTGAAGGTCAGGGCGTTAAACGGAATGCCGCGACGGTTAACCCGGGCGAAATAGGCCGGCAGCGTGCGCTGATTAGCCAGCGACCACAGCATGCGGCCAGAGGCGTACAGTCCAGAATTGGCGGCCGACAGAATGGCGGTCAGGATCACGAAGTTGAAGATATCGGCGGCATAGGGCACGCCGATGCGCTCGAACACCAGCACAAACGGGCTTTTCACCACACCGGCCTGTTCCATCGGCAGCAGGGCCGCCAGTACGAACACGGTGCCGATAAAGAACACCATCAGGCGGATCACCGTGGTGCGAATCGCCCAGGGCAGCACTTTTTCCGGGTTTTCGGTTTCTCCGGCGGCAATGCCGATCAGCTCCGTGCCGGAAAAGGCGAAGTTCACCGCCACCATGGTCATCAGAATCGGCAGCGTACCGTTCGGCAGCCAGCCGGAGGCGGTCAGGTTATGCAGGAACGGCGCCGGCGTGCCGTCCTTCATCGGAATAATGCCGAACAGCGCCGCGCCGCCCAGAATGATAAACGCCAGAATGGTGACGACCTTGATCAGCGAAAACCAGAATTCGCTTTCGGCGAAAAAGCGGGTGGTGACCACGTTCAGCAGGAAGATTGCCGCGCAGAAAACCAGGCACCACAGCCACACCGGCGACTGGGGGAACCAGTACTGCATACAGAAACCGGCGGCGGTCAGGCTGGAGCCGAGCGCCACCGTCCAGGTCAGCCAGTACAGCCAGGCGACGGTGTAGCCGGTCGCCGGCCCGAGATAGCGCGACGCGTAAACGTGAAACGCGCCGGTTTCCGGCATGGCGACGGAGAGTTCGCCCAGGCACAGCATCACCAGATAGACCACCAGGGCGCCGATCAGATAGGCCAGCAGCGTGCCGAGCGCGCCGGTGGTGGCGATAATATAGCCGGTGTTGAAGAACAGGCCGGTGCCGATAACCCCGCCGAGGGAAAGCATCACCAGATGGCGGGCCTTCATACTGCGTTTGAACTGCCCTTCATGGGTGACAGAAGATGTTTGCATTTGTTGTCCGTATAGACGTCTAAATATCTAAATGGCTAATCGTTATACCTGCTCCGTGCGGCGAAATCAATGCGCAAAGCGGTTTGACGCTAATTTGTTATTTGGAAATGATAATTGTTATCTATAATGGGCGCACCATCGGCTGAGGGGCAACATTATGAAATTTTTGGTTTTCATCGCGGCGCTGGCGCTTAGCGCCTGTGCGCATTTTCCTGCTGCTCAGCGCGCTGAGCCGGTTGCGCCGCCGCCGGGAACCATCACCGATTTGCGCAGCGGTGAAACGCTGACGCCGTCACAGCTGTTGGTGCGGCTGGCGGCGGCGCCGCGGCTGATCGTCGGCGAAAAACACGACAACGCCTACCATCATCGTGCGGAGCTGTGGCTGCTGCAGCAGTTGCCGCAGCAGCGCCCGCAGGGCAGCGTGCTGCTGGAGATGATCAACCCCGATCGGCAGGCGCAGGTTGATGCGCTGCAGGCGCGCCTGCGGCGTGGCGAACGGGTCGCACCGGGCGAACTGCCGGCAGAACTGGGCTGGCGGCAGAGCTGGCCGTGGGCGCAGTATGGCGATCTGGTGACTGCCGCGCTGGCGGCGCCGTATCCGCTGTGGTCGGCCAATCTGGATCGCAGCGAGATTATGGCGATTTATCAACGGCCGCAGCTGCCGCCGGGCAGGCAGTCCACCCGCGCCGCGGTGCGACAGGGGCTGGCAGAGACCATTCGTGCGGCACACGGCGGCCAGATTGAGCAGCAGCAGCTGGCGGCGATGGTTGCGATTCAACAGCAGCGCGATCGCCGGATGGCGCAGCGGCTGCTGGCGGCGCCGACGCCGAGCCTGCTGATCGCCGGCGGTTATCACGCCTCCCGGTTGGTGGGCGTGCCGCTGCATATGCAGGATTTACAGCCGGCCGTGCAGCCGGCGGTGTTGATGCTGGTGGAACAGGGGAGCGAAGTGGGTAAGGAGCAGGCCGACTATCTGTGGGCGACGCCGGCGACGGATTAGCGTTTGCTCTGCTGCAGCCATTTATCCAGTTCGTTGGCGAACTGCTGACGGTCGCGCTGGTTCAGGGCGTTCGGGCCGCCGGTCTGAATGCCGCTGGCGCGCAGCGTATCCATAAAATCGCGCATGTTGAGCCGTTCGCGAATGGTTGCCGGCGTATAGCGTTCGCCGCGCGGATTCAGCGCCGCCGCGCCTTTTTCTATTACCTCCGCCGCCAGCGGAATATCGGCGGTGATCACCAGATCGCCCGCTTCGCAGCGGCGGACGATCTCATTGTCCGCCACGTCGAAACCGGCTGCCACCTGCAGCGTGCGCAAATACTTTGACGGCGGCGTGCGCAACGGCTGATTGGCCACCAGCGTCACCAGCGTGGCGGTGCGATCGGCGGCGCGGTACAGCACCTCTTTAATCACGTTCGGACAGGCGTCCGCATCAACCCAGATCTGCATTACGCTTCCTCCTGCAGCCAGTCGCGCACCGGCAGGAAATCGCGGTACAGCAGCGCTTCCGGGCTGCCTTCTTCCGGCTGGTAGCCGTATTCCCAGCGTACCAGCGGCGGCATCGACATCAGGATCGACTCGGTGCGCCCGCCGGTCTGCAGGCCGAACAGCGTGCCGCGATCCCACACCAGATTGAACTCGACGTAGCGGCCGCGGCGGTACAGCTGAAACGCACGCTCTTTCTCGCCCCAGCTCAGGGTTTTGCGCTTCGCCACGATTGGCAGATAGGCATCAAGGAAACCGTTGCCGACCGCGCGGGTAAAGGCAAAGCAGTGCTCAAAGTCCGGGCTGTTCAGATCGTCGAAGAACAGCCCGCCGATGCCGCGCGCTTCATTGCGGTGTTTGATAAAGAAATAGTCGTCGCACCACTTCTTATAGCGGGGATAGACCTCGTCGCCGAACGGCGCACACAGCTGCTGGGCGGTACGGTGCCAGTGCACCGCGTCCTCTTTGAAGCCGTAATAGGGGGTTAAATCGAAACCGCCGCCGAACCACCATACCGGCGCTTCGCCCGGCTTTTCGGCGATAAAGAAGCGCACGTTGGCGTGGCTGGTGGGGATATAAGGATTCAGCGGGTGGATCACCAGGGAGACGCCCATCGCCTGAAAACTGCGGCCCGCCAGCTCGGGCCGGTGCGCGGTGGCGGAAGCCGGCAGCATGGCGCCGGAGACGTGCGAAAAGTTGACCCCGGCCTGTTCGAATACCGCGCCTTCGGTCAGCACCCGGCTGCGGCCGCCGCCGCCTTCTGCGCGCGTCCAGTTGTCTTCGACAAAGGCGCCGCCGCCGTCGGCCAGCGCCAGTTGCTCGCAGATGCGGTCTTGCAGCGCCAGCAGGAAGGATTTTACTTCAGCGATATCGGGTGAACTCATAGGGTATTTCGCAACGTCAGTCTTAATCAGCCGACAAGTATATACCCAAAAGCCCGTCCGGGGCGATCAGGCCGTACGCCGGCGGCGATCGGCCTCATGGAAGAAGGCAAGGATGCCGTCGGCGATTGCGCGGGCGATTTTTTCGCGAAAGGCGGTGGTGCCGAGCAACTGCTCTTCATGCGGATTGGTGATAAACGAGGTCTCCACCAGCACCGACGGAATGGAAGGGGATTTCAGTACCGCAAACGCCGCCTGCTCGGTGCTTTGGCTGTGCAGATGGTGCACCGGACGGATCTGCCCCAGCACGTGGCGGCCGAGGGTCAGGCTGTTGTTGATAGTATTGGTCTGCACCAGATCGAACAGCGCCTGCTGCAGATAATTATCCTGCTGTTTGTATTTGGCGCCGGCAACCTCATCGGCGGCATTTTCACGTTTTGACAGATAGCGCGCCATGGCGCTGCTGGCGCCGCGGTTGGACAGGGCGAAGACCGATGCGCCGGAGGCCGACGGATTGGTGAAGCCATCGGCGTGGATGGAAATAAACAGATCGGCCTGATGCTGATGGGCGATTTCCACCCGCTGGAACAGCGGAATAAAGTGGTCTTCTTCACGCGTCAGCCGCGCCTCGACGTGATCGTGCTGGTGCAGAAAGCGGCGCACGTGATTGGCAATTTCCAGCACCACGTGTTTTTCCTGCGACCCTTCGTGACCTACCGCGCCGGAGTCGATGCCGCCATGACCGGGGTCGAGCATCACCAGCCGTTTGGCGCCCGCCGGCTTGGCGGCCGGTTTGGCGTGTGCGCTGCGCAGCATGCCGCCGGACTCCCGCGCCTGCGCCGCGCCGGCTTTGCCGCCGAGCAGGGCAAACGCCAGGCCCGACAGCAACAGGTGGCGACGTGAGGAGGAGGTGTTCAGCGGGGTGAAGTTAAGAAAAGATTTTGCCTGTTTTTTCATGCCGTTGTGCTCCGTCGCTGCAAACCGTTTGCAATGTTATATCGTATTGAACGGTGTCGATCGAGGTGATAACTATTTCCATTTATTAACATGGTTACCGTTTCCGATAGCGGAAAAAGACCTTCTCTTTCAGCGTCCTTGCGGCAACGCCGCTGATTTGGGATATAATCAGAGAAATAACTCATGAACAGCGGCGAACAACGATGGAAATTCGCGTATTTCGGCAAGACGACTTTGAAGAGGTCATCACGCTCTGGGAAAGGTGCGATCTGTTGCGCCCGTGGAACGATCCGGAAATGGATATTGAACGTAAACTGCATCACGATGCCGATCTATTCCTGGTGGCAGAGGTTGGCGGCGAGGTGGTGGGATCGGTGATGGGCGGTTATGACGGCCACCGCGGTTCGGCGTACTATCTTGGCGTACATCCGGATTATCGCGGTCGCGGTATCGCCAACGCGCTGATTAACCGGCTGGAGAAGAAGCTGATGGCGCGCGGCTGTCCGAAAATCAATCTGATGGTGCGCGAAGATAACGACACCGTGGTCGAAATGTATGAAAAACTCGGCTATGAGATCCAGGGCATTACCAGCCTGGGGAAACGGTTAATCGAGGATCAGGAATACTGAACCGAGAGGGCGGCCCTGCCGGCCGCCCCGTCAGCGGTTACTGGATTTTCTTGATGTTTTTCACATCCAGTTCCAGGTTGCTCCAGTCTTTATCGACTTTACCTTCCAACTGCACCTTGTCTTTCGGCGTGATGGTCTGGCCGTTCCAGCGTTTGTGGTCAATTTCCACCGTCAGCGTGCCGGTGGCGTCGCGGAAGGTATAAGTATCGTCGCCGACGCGCTGTTCAATATTGCCTTGTAGCATCACCCAGGCGTCGTCGCTCATCGATTTCACCTTATCGACCGTGGTCAGCGAGGCGCTGGGGCCGGAAAAGCCGCCCTGCTGAGTCTGCTGAACGTTCTGTGAACCAGGGCCGTTGAAACCGCCCTGTTGCGCCAGAACCGGGGTGCTGCACAGAGCGATTAATGCTGCCAGAGTCAGTTTTTTCATCGTTAAGCTTCCTTTTCGTTTTGCAGTGAATCTTGCGCGCCGGGATGCGGCGTCGCTCAGTTGATAGCGATAAGTAAAGCACATCAATCTTAAGAGGTTCTTAAGCCAGCGCAGGAATTTATGCCGGGCAGGATTGAAATTTCCGGTGCGGGCTCCCATCTGTGTCTGCACGATAACGGATAATAAGGAAACGGCCGTGAAGCCTTCACCCGTCTTTTCCCCGGATGATTACGACAGCCACGGCGTATTGCGCCTGCCGCTGTGGTTTTGGGGCGTATTAATTTTGCAGGCGCGCACCTGGCTGCTGTTTGTGATGGCCGGCGCCTCTCGCCAGCAGGGGGAAAGCATGCTGGCGCTGTTTTACCCGGATACCCAGCGTTTTTGGTACGGTATCGCGCTAGGCCTGCCGGCGGCGCTGGCGTTTTTGCTCAGCGGACGCCGGGCGCAATGGCCGCGTCTGTGGCGCGCCTGGCGTTGGGTACTGCTGTTTTCGCTGCTGGCGGCGCTGGGCGGTTCGCTGGCGGGCGTATGGCGGCAGGAAGACGGCGCGCCGCTGCTTGACGGGGTGCTGGCGCTGCTGGATGCGCTGGCGCTGGGCTATCTTCTGTTTAATCGTCGCGTCCGCGCCTGTTTCTCGGATTCCGCGCAGCTGTAGCGCATCAGTTTGCGGCACTTTTCGCATTTTCTGCACTCCAAGCAGGCAACCGATGGTGAAGCGCCAGCCATTGTGAGAGGCTGGCGTTCAGATAACGCGATAAACCCCGGAGGCGCTGTGCGCCTTCGCGACCGATGTTAAGGAGCTACGAAATGAATATTCGCCCGCTGTTGTTAGGGCTGCCGCTGTTGCTGACCGGCTGTTCGACGATGTCCAATTTTTCCTGGTCGAGCCTGTCGCCGTTCAACTGGTTCGGCAGCAGTCTGGAAGTCAGCGGCAAGGGCGTCGGCGGCATTAACGGCGGCACGCCAATGCTGGAGCACGCGATCGACGAGGGCCTGGACGGCAATTATCGCCTGCGCAGCGGCATGGGCACTAATAACGGCCAGATCGTCGCCTTTTATCAGGCGATGGACGGCGATGACATCAAGCTGGTGATCAGCGGCGAGCCGAAAGGCAGCGTGCAGCGGGTCGACGTGATGGATCAGGACGTGGTGACCGCGTGGGGCAGCAAGCTCGGCACGCCGTTCAGCGAGCTGTACAGCAAGGCCTTCGGCGCCTGTAAGCCGGGCGAGGGCGAAGACGTCGGCAAGGTGGAGTGCGTCGCCGGCCAGAGCCGCTACGTCACCTATCTGTTCAGCGGCCAGTGGGCCGGGCCGAAAGATATTATGCCGCCGGATGATACGCTGCAGAGCTGGACGGTCAGCAAAATTGTCTGGCATGCCAAACCGCAGTAAATATTCTGCGGCGGAATGAGCGATTTTCTTTGCGTTCAGGCAAGGTAATCTTGCCGGCTTGCGGTATGATTATGGCTGGTTTTAACCGCCGCGGGCAGCGCCTGTGCGGTGAGCGAATAAGGAACGAGGTAACTACATGACACAGGTTCAGAGCGGTATTCTGCTGGAGCACTGCCGTTTCGCCATTTTTATGGAAGCCATGGTTCAGGGGGAGTTTGCCGATCTGCGTCAGGGCTGCAAGCAGTTTTGCCAGACGTTGAGCGAACTGCAGCAACAATTCCCTGACGCCAAACTGGGGGCGGTGGTCGCCTTTGGTTACGACGTCTGGCACGATCTTTCCAACGGTCAGGGCGCGTCAGAACTCAAGCCGTTCACGCCGCTTGGCAAAGGTCTGGCGCCGGCAACGCAGCGCGATCTGCTGATTCATATCCAGTCTTTACGTCATGATGTTAACTTTTCCCTGGCTCAGGCGGCGCTGGCGGCCTTCGGCAACACCATCAAGGTGGAAGAAGAGACCCACGGCTTCCGCTGGGTGGAGGAGCGTGACCTGAGCGGCTTTATCGACGGCACCGAAAACCCGCAGGGCGAGCAGCGCGCGGAGGTGGCGGTGATTGGTGAAGACGACGCGCAGGACGCCGGCGGCAGCTACGTGTTCGTACAGCGCTATGAGCATAACCTGCGCCAGTGGTCACGCTTTAGCACCGAGCAACAGGAACAGATTATCGGCCGTACCAAGCAAGACAGCGAAGAGCTGCCGCCTGAGGCGCGGCCGAACACTTCTCACGTGAGCCGCGTCGATCTGAAAGAGGACGGCAAAGGGCTGAAAATTCTGCGCCAGAGCCTGCCTTACGGCACTGCCAGCGGTAAACACGGTCTGTTCTTTATCGCCTACTGCGCGCGTTTACATAATATCGAACAGCAGCTGCTGAGCATGTTCGGCGAGACGGACGGCAAGCATGACGCCATGCTGCGTTTCACCCGCGCGGTGAGCGGCAGCTATTACTTTGCACCGTCGCTGACGCGTTTGCTGGCGCTGTAACGCGCCGCCGCGGGGCCGCAGCGCCGGCCCCGTTACCTCTCTTTAGCCCCGCCCCCCCATGCCGCTCCGCTCTTGCCTTATAGCATTTGATGCTTGCAAATCACCAAACGGTATATAAAAGCGTTACAGATCTGCACCGAGTTATAAATACACTGATCGCACGGGGATGCTACCCGACAGATTGATCGAGTAATTAAGGTGCAAAATGAAACAGACGCGGGTTAAACATATGATGCTGAAAGGGTGGCTGGCAGCGGCGTTGCTGGTCAGCGGCACCGTTTCGGCTACCGAATTATTAAACAGTTCCTATGATGTTTCCCGCGAACTGTTTACCGCGCTGAATCCGGGCTTTATCCAGCAGTGGAACCAGCAGCATCCGGATGACAAGCTGACCATCAAACAATCGCACGCCGGCTCTTCCAAGCAGGCGCTGGCGATTCTGCAAGGGCTGCGCGCCGACGTAGTGACTTACAACCAGGTCACCGACGTACAGATTCTGCACGATCGCGGCAAGCTGATCGCCGCCGACTGGCAGACGCGCCTGCCGAACAACAGCTCGCCATTTTATTCCACCATGGCGTTCCTGGTGCGCAAGGACAACCCGAAAGGCATTCACGACTGGAGCGATCTGGTGCGTGACGATGTGAAGCTGGTGTTCCCGAACCCTAAAACTTCGGGCAACGGCCGCTACACCTATCTGGCGGCCTGGGGTGCGGCCAGTCAGGCCGACGGCAATGACGCAGAGAAAACGCGCGCCTTTATGACTCGCTTTTTGAAAAACGTGGCGGTGTTCGACACCGGCGGCCGCGGTGCAACCACGACCTTTGTTGAACGCGGTCTCGGCGACGTGCTGATCAGCTTTGAGTCGGAAGTGAACAACATCCGCAAGCAGTACGGCGAAGACAAATACCAGGTGATCGTACCGCCGGTCGATATTCTGGCCGAGTTCCCAGTGGCCTGGGTGGATAAAAACGTTGAGCGTAACGGCAGCGAACAGGCGGCGAAGGCTTACCTGAACTACCTGTACAGCCCGGCGGCACAGCAGATTATCACCGGCTATTACTACCGCGTTAACAATGAGCAGGCGATGGCGGCGGCGAAAGATAAGTTCCCGCAGACCAAACTGTTCCGGGTTGAAGATCAGTTCGGCGACTGGCCGCAGGTGATGAAAACCCACTTCGCCAGCGGCGGCGAGCTGGATCGGTTATTAGCAGCAGGGCGTAAGTAATGTTGTCGTTAACCCGTTCCAGTAAACGCGTACTGCCCGGATTCGGCCTGAGCCTGGGCAGCAGCCTGTTTTATACCTGTCTGATTCTGCTGCTGCCGCTGAGTGCGCTGGTAATGCAGTTGTCGCAGATGACGCTGGCGCAGTATTGGGAAGTGATTTCCAACCCGCAGGTGGTGGCAGCCTATAAGGTCACGCTGCTGGCGGCGGGCGTGGCCAGCCTGTTCAACGCGCTGTTCGGCATGCTGATGGCGTGGATCCTGACCCGCTACCGGTTCCCCGGCCGCTCGCTGCTGGACGGCCTGATTGATTTGCCGTTCGCGCTGCCGACCGCCGTTGCCGGCCTGACGCTGGCCGGGCTGTTTTCCACCACCGGTTGGTACGGCCAGTGGTTGGCGCACTTTGATATCAAAGTCACCTTTACCTGGATTGGCATTGCGGTGGCGATGGCGTTTACCAGCCTGCCGTTTGTGGTGCGTACCGTACAGCCGGTGCTGGAAGAGCTGGGGCCGGAGTATGAAGAGGCGGCGGAAACGCTGGGCGCTACCCGCTGGCAGAGCTTTCGCCGTGTGGTGCTGCCGGAGGTGTCGCCGGCGCTGCTGGCCGGCACCGCAATTTCTTTCACCCGCAGCCTGGGCGAGTTCGGCGCCGTGATTTTTATCGCCGGCAACATCGCCTGGAAGACCGAAGTGACCTCGCTGATGATTTTTGTGCGCCTGCAAGAGTTTGATTACCCGGCGGCCAGCGCCATTGCCTCCGTGATTCTGGCGGCGTCGCTGCTGCTGTTATTTAGCATCAACCTGCTGCAAAGCCGCTTCGGCAAGCGTATTGGGGGGCACTAATGGCTGATATTTCCGCCTTCAATGGCGCTCAGCGGCAGCGCATCAACTGGGGTAAATGGGCGCTGATCGCCATTGGCGTGCTGTTTTCACTGCTGTTGCTGGTGATCCCGATGATTTCCATTTTCGCCGAGGCCTTTTCCAAGGGTAGCGGCGAAATGTGGCGCAACCTGATGGATGCGGACATGCTGCACGCCATCTGGCTGACGGTGCTGATCGCGTTGATCACCGTGCCGGTTAACCTGATTTTCGGCACTCTGCTGGCCTGGCTGGTAACGCGCTTTACCTTCCCGGGCCGCCAGTTGCTGCTGACGCTGATCGACATTCCGTTTGCCGTGTCGCCGGTAGTGGCGGGCCTGATTTATCTGCTGTTTTACGGCAGCAACGGCCTGCTGGGCGGCTGGCTGGATGCGCATAACATCCAGCTGATGTTCTCCTGGCCGGGTATGGTGCTGGTGACGGTATTTGTCACCTGTCCGTTTGTGGTGCGTGAGCTGGTGCCGATGATGCTCAGCCAGGGCAGCCAGGAAGATGAAGCCGCCATTTTGCTGGGCGCTTCCGGCTGGCAGATGTTCCGCCGGGTGACGCTGCCCAATATTCGCTGGGCGCTGCTGTACGGCGTGGTGCTGACCAACGCCCGCGCCATCGGCGAGTTCGGCGCCGTATCGGTGGTTTCCGGCTCAATTCGCGGGGAAACCTACAGCCTGCCGCTGCAGGTTGAGCTGCTGCAACAGGATTACAACACCGTCGGCTCGTTTACCGCCGCCGCGTTGCTGACCATTATGGCGATAGTGACCCTATTTTTGAAAAGCGCTCTGCAATGGCGTCTGGAACGACAGAACGTACGCCGCGAGCGGGAGGAAAACCAATGAGCATTGAGATTAACAACATCAGCAAATATTTCGGTCGCACCAAAGTATTGAACGACATCTCGCTCGATATTCCTTCCGGCGAGATGGTAGCGCTGCTCGGGCCGTCCGGCTCCGGCAAAACCACCCTGCTGCGTATTATCGCCGGGCTGGAAAGCCAGAGCGGCGGCAAGCTGGGCTTCCACGGCACCGACGTCAGCCGGATGCACGCGCGCGATCGCCGCGTGGGGTTTGTGTTCCAGCATTATGCGCTGTTCCGCCATATGACGGTGTTCGATAATATCGCCTTTGGCCTGACGGTGCTGCCGCGTCGCGAACGTCCCAACGCGCAGGCGATCAAACAGAAAGTTGAGCGGCTGCTGGAAATGGTGCAGTTGGCGCACCTGGCCAACCGCTATCCTTCGCAGCTGTCTGGCGGGCAGAAGCAGCGTGTGGCGCTGGCGCGCGCGCTGGCGGTAGAGCCGCAGATCCTGCTGCTGGATGAGCCTTTCGGCGCGCTGGACGCGCAGGTGCGCAAAGAGCTGCGCCGTTGGCTGCGCCAATTGCACGAAGAACTGAAGTTCACCAGCGTATTCGTCACCCACGATCAGGAAGAGGCGATGGAAGTGGCGGACAGCATTGTGGTGATGAGCCAGGGCAATATTGAACAGGTCGGCTCGCCGGTTGAGATTATGCGCGAGCCGGCCAGCCGTTTCGTGCTGGAGTTTATGGGCGAAGTGAACCGTCTGAACGGCGAAATACGTGGTTCGCAGCTGTTCGTCGGCGCGCACCAATGGCCGCTGGCGTTCCAGCCGATGCATCAGGGCAGCGTTGAACTGTTCCTGCGTCCGTGGGAAATGGAAGTCAGCAGCGAGAGCAGCGCCCGCTGCCCGTTGCCGGTCCAGGTGCTGGAAGTCAGCCCGCGCGGCCATTTCTGGCAGTTGACGGTGCAGCCGCTCGGCTGGCATCAGGAGCCGATTACGGTGGTGCTGGCGGAAGGCCATGAAACCCCGGTGCGCGGCGGCCGCTACTTTGTCGGCGGCCTGAATGCGCGCCTGTACGCCGGCGAACAATTGCTACAACCGGTTGCGCTCGCCAAAAGCGCCTGATAGTTTTTAATTCCCATCAGAAAAATAGCAGGGTCCGGCAGTGCCGGACCCTATTACATTATGCACAGGCAACGATTGTGACAACGCTGGAACAACACATCGGCAATACGCCGCTGATCAAATTACAACGTCTGGCCACGGAGACGGGCAGCGAAGTGTGGGTCAAACTGGAAGGCAACAACCCGGCCGGCTCGGTCAAGGACCGCGCGGCGCTGGCGATGATCCAGCAGGCTGAGCGGCGCGGCGAAATTGCCCCCGGCGATGTGCTGATTGAGGCCACCAGCGGCAATACCGGTATCGCGCTGGCGATGATTGCCGCGATGAAGGGCTACCGGCTGAAGCTGCTGATGCCGGAAAATATGAGCATGGAGCGTCAGGCGGCGATGCGTGCCTACGGCGCCGAACTGATTCTGGTCAGCCGCGAACAGGGGATGGAAGGCGCGCGCGATCTGGCGCTGGAGATGGAGCGTCAGGGGCAGGGCAAGGTGCTGGACCAGTTTAATAACCCGGATAACCCTTATGCGCACTTCACCACCACCGGGCCGGAGATTTGGCGCCAGAGCGAAGGGCGCGTGACGCACTTTGTCTCCAGTATGGGCACCACCGGCACCATTACCGGCGTCGGCGAGTTCCTGAAGAAGCAGAATGCCGCGGTGCAGATCGTCGGCCTGCAGCCGGCGGAAGGCAGCAGTATTCCCGGCATCCGCCGCTGGTCGCCGGCTTACCTGCCGGGTATTTTCCGCCCGGAGCTGGTGGACCAGGTGCTGGATATCAGCCAGGACGCTGCCGAAACCACCATGCGCCAGCTGGCGCAGCGTGAGGGCATCTTCTGCGGCGTCAGCTCCGGCGGCGCGGTAGCGGGGGCGTTACAGATAGCCGCCGCCAACCCCGGCAGCGTGATCGTGGCGATTATCTGCGATCGCGGCGATCGCTATCTGTCCACCGGGGTGTTTTCCTAAGACTGTCCCTCGGCGTTTATCTTCTCTCTCCCTTTGCTTCGCCCGGAATTTTCCGGGCGAACGTTTTCCCGCAGCAATGTTTTTTTCCGCCTTTTAGCACGCCGGCTATGCTTTAGTCGGGGCGGCTGAACTGTAAGGATTGCGTAAAATCGGCTGCGCAGTAAGCGATTTGGCGGGAAGATAGCGCAAATAAGTGAAGGAGCAACCATGAAAATCTTACTGGTCGATGATGACCTCGAATTGGGCACCATGCTGAGTGAATATCTGACGGCGGAAGGCTTCAACGCCAGCCTGGTGCTGACCGGCAAAGCCGGCGTTGAAGGGGCGCTGTCCGGCGATTATACCGCCATGATCCTCGATATTATGCTGCCGGATATGAGCGGCATCGATGTGCTGCGTGAAGTGCGCAAGAAGAGCCGCCTGCCGGTGATTATGCTGACGGCGAAAGGCGACAATATCGACCGGGTAATCGGGCTGGAGATGGGCGCCGACGACTATATGCCGAAGCCGTGCTATCCGCGTGAGCTGGTGGCGCGGCTGCGCGCCGTGCTGCGCCGTTTTGAGGAGCAGCCGGAGGTGCAGGACGGCGACGCTGAAATTGTGCAGGGGGACTTAATCCTGAACCCTTCGACCCGCAGCAGCGAATGGCGCGGGCAGAGCTTCGACCTGACCGCCTCGGAATTTAACCTGTTGGAGCTGCTGCTGCGTTCGCCGGAGCGCGTGGTGTCCAAGGATGAGCTGTCGGAGAAAGGCCTGGGACGACCTCGGGAGGCCTACGACCGCAGCGTTGATGTGCATATCAGCAATATCCGCCAGAAGCTGGCCGCGCTGCCGGGCTGTACGCTCGGCATTGAAACGGTGCGCAGCATCGGCTATCGCGTCAGGTAAGCATGATGCGCGGCAGACTGTTCTGGAAAATCCTGCTGGGTTACTGGTTGATTTTTATCATCATGATGCAGGTACTGTGGATCTCTTTTGCCGTTTACGGCAACCGGGAGCCGCCGGAGAATGCATTGGCCCGCCGTTTGGTCAATATGCAGATTACTTCGGCGGTGTCGATGCTGCAAAGCGGCGGCATGCCGGCGCTGAACGCGATGATCGCCGACTGGCCGGCGGAGGATCGGCGCTTTCTGCGCGTGACGCCGGCGTCGCAGCCGCCGGTTGGCCAGCTATCACCGCCGGTAGAGTCGGGGCGGATGCCGAAAAAAATCGTGGAGTGGGTGCGCGGGGCCGATCGGCAGGGCTATCTGCTGAGTTATGACGTGGAAAGCCTGCGCGCCCAATACCGGATGAACCGGCGCTGGCATCTGTTCCATATCCCGGAGCCGATGCTGTGGATCGGCGGGGTTGGCGGTTTGCTGTTTAGCGCACTGTTGGCCTGGAACCTGACGCGGCCGATGCGTCAACTGCGCGGCGGGTTTGACCGTCTGGCGCAGGGCGATTTGGCGATCCGTCTGTTCCCTTCGATGCGGCGGCGGCACGATGAGCTGTCGGAGGTGGCGCGCGACTTTGATTCGATGGCGGAACGGTTGGAAGTACTGGTCAGCGCGCGTGAAGAACTGCTGCACGATGTGTCGCACGAGCTGCGTTCGCCGCTGGCCAGGCTGCAGCTGGCTATCGGTCTGGCGCGGCAGAATCCGGATAACGTAGAGAATTCTCTGCAGCGCATTGAGCACGAAACCGGGCGGCTGGATAAAATGATCGGCGAACTGCTGGCGCTGTCGCGCGCCGAAAACAGTAACCAGGCGGGTGAGGAGTACTTCGACCTGTACGGCCTGGTGACGGCGGTAGTGAACGATGCGCGTTATGAAGCGCAGGTGCCGGGCGTGGAGATTGCTCTGCAGGCTAATGCTGACGATGAGTATACGGTGAAGGGCAACGCCGAGCTGATGCGCCGGGCGCTCGACAACGTGGTGCGCAATGCGCTGCGTTTTTCCGGCAGCGGACAGCGGGTGACGGTGGTGTTAAAGCGTGCGGAGCAGCAGTTCCATATTGTGGTGAGCGATCAGGGGCCGGGCGTGGAGGAATCCAAACTGTCCAGCATTTTTGACCCCTTTGTGCGGGTAAACTCGCCTAAATCGGGCAAGGGCTACGGTTTGGGTCTGGCGATTACCCGCAAGGTGTTGCTGGCGCACGGCGGTCAGGCCGAGGCGCGCAACGGCGAGCAGGGCGGGCTGGTGATCACCCTGAAGGTGCCCGGTTGGCAGGCATAAAAAAACGGCGCCGATGGGCGCCGTTTTTATCTCATTCGCAATTACTTCTTGATGCGGATGATCGGGGTCTCGCCCACGGTGACGCTGCCGGACAGTTTGATCAGCTCTTTGATCTCGTCCATGTTGGAGATAACCACCGGCGTCAGGGTAGACTTGGCTTTCTCTTCCAGCAGAGGCAGGTTGAACTCGATAACCACATCGCCTTTCTTGACGCGCTGGCCTTCTTCGGCAATGCGTTTGAAACCTTCGCCTTTCAGTTCTACGGTATCGATGCCGAAGTGCACGAACAGCTCAATGCCGCTGTCGGATTCGATAGAGAAAGCGTGGTTGGTTTCGAAAATTTTACCGATAGTGCCGTCAACCGGAGCAACCATTTTGTTGCCGGCAGGTTTGATGGCAATACCGTCGCCGACGATCTTTTCAGCGAATACTACATCAGGCACATCTTCGATGTTGACGATTTCGCCAGAAAGCGGAGCGACGATCTCGATAGTGCCCGTGTCTTTCTTGTCATCTGAAACCAGAGATTTCAACTTATCGAACAAACCCATGATCTTCTCCTAAGCATTTAATTGGGCGGCGTTCCAGTGTCGTGGAAGTTTAGCAGAGTGTCTTCTCTTCGATGAACTTATTCACGCAGTTCATCAGATCTTGCGCCGTTGGCTGTGCCAACGCCTGCGCTGCCAACGCCTTCACATCTTCGAAATTGGTATTACGAATAATTTTCTTGATGCGCGGGATTGAAATCGCACTCATGCTGAACTCATCCAGCCCCATGCCCAATAACAACAGTGTAGCACGTTCATCGCCAGCCAGTTCACCGCACATGCCGGTCCACTTGCCTTCTGCGTGAGATGCGTCAATAACCTGTTTGATCAGGCCAAGCACTGATGGGGACATCGGGTTATAGAGATGAGAAATCAGCTCGTTGCCGCGATCTACCGCCAGAGTATACTGGGTTAGATCGTTTGTCCCAATACTAAAGAAGTCGACTTCTTTTGCCAGGTGGTGAGCAATCACCGCCGCTGCCGGGGTTTCGACCATTACGCCGACCTCGATGGTTTCGTCGAACGCTTTGCCCTCTTCACGCAGCTGAGCCTTCAGCGTCTCCAGTTCGCCCTTCAGATCGCGCACTTCTTCCACGGAGATAATCATCGGGAACATGATGCGCAGTTTGCCGAAGGCGGAGGCGCGCAGAATGGCGCGCAGCTGTGCGTGCAGGATTTCCCGGCGGTCCATCGCGATGCGGATCGCGCGCCAGCCGAGGAACGGGTTTTCTTCTTTCGGCAGGTTCATGTACGGCAGGTCTTTATCGCCGCCGATGTCCATGGTGCGGACGATGACCGCCTGTGCGCCCATGGCTTCCGCAACGGCTTTATATGCCTGGAACTGCTCTTCTTCGGTCGGCAGCGCGTCGCGGTCCATGAACAGGAATTCGGTACGGTACAGGCCTACGCCTTCCGCGCCGTTACGTTCAGCGCCGGCGACGTCGCGCACGGTGCCGATGTTGGCGCAGACTTCAACCTGATGGCCGTCCAGCGTGATCGCCGGCAGGTCCTTCAGTTTGGCCAGATCGTTTTTCTCGGTGATGTACAGGTTCTGTGCGGCTTTCAGCTCGTCGATCACGTCTGCGGTCGGGTTGACGTAAATCTTGTTGTTGACCGCGTCCAGAATCAGGTAGTCGCCGTTTTTCACCTGCTTGGTCACGTCGGTGGTGCCGACGATGGCCGGCAGCTCCAGCGAGCGCGCCATAATCGAGGTGTGAGAGGTACGGCCGCCAAGATCGGTAATAAAGCCCAGCACCTTGTCCAGGTTCAGCTGCGCGGTCTCGGAAGGCGTCAGGTCGGCGGCGACCAGAATCACTTCATCCTGAATGGAGCCCAGATCGACGATCGGCATCCCCAGAATGTTTTTCAGCAGACGTTTGCCGATGTCGCGCACGTCGGCGGCGCGTTCTTTCAGGTATTCGTCGTCCAGCTCTTCCAGCGCCTTCGCCTGACCTTCGATCACGGTATAGGCAGCGGCGTCGGCGGAAGCCAGTTCGTCTTTGATTAGGGCTATGATTTCCTGCTCAAGCTCTTCATCTTCCAGCAACATGATGTGGCCTTCGAAGATGGCTTCTTTCTCTTCACCGAAGGTTTCGCCGGCTTTGGTCTTGATGGCTTCCAACTGCTCCGATGCTTTGGCGCGGCCTGCCAGGAAACGTGCAACTTCCTGCTCCACAAGATCTGCGGAGATTTTCTTCCGGTTGACGACAATTTCATCTTCTTTCAGCAGGAGAGCCTTACCAAAAGCGATGCCCGGTGATACTAAAATGCCTGAAATCATAACCCTACCTTACTCTTGACTGGTGTTAACTAAAAAGACGGGCCGATTACTCAAGCTCTGCCATCAGTTTAACCAAGTGCTCAACGGCTTTCTGCTCGTCTTCGCCTTCAGCAGAAATGGTTACTACGGTCCCTTGGGTCAGGCCCAGAGTTTGCAGCTTGAACAGGCTTTTGGCGCTGGCGCTTTTGCCGTTGGAGGTCACGGTGATTTCAGACGTGAAGCCTTTAGCTTCTTTAACGAACTGAGCGGCTGGGCGGGTATGCAGACCATTCGGAGCGGTAATAGTAACTTCTTGCTGGAACATTGATGTTTCCCCAACTTATTGGATTAATATTGTGGAGCTAAAGTTTAGCCTAGCGGGGCGACTTTAGCTTGTCCGTTTAGCGCCTGACTATGGTACAGGGGCGAGGCTTGATGCAACAGAAAACGACGCTTTACCCCGTCCAGATCAAAAAAACCGTACCGGCGGGCCGTCGTTTCAATCCGCTCCCCATTATGCCGTGTTTTACGCCGCGGCGACAAACGCGTAAATCGATTCAGCGCAAATCAGAGGCGGGGGACGATTAATTTTGTGCACCGAAATAATGGAAGGGTTAAATACTAGAGCCAACGGGTAAAATCAATCTTCGGCGGGTATAAACTTTGATCCAGCCCACAAAAAAGCACCCCGTGAGGTGCTTTTTTAGCTTTTCGTGCACTGCCTGAATTATTGCTGTAATTCCTGCTCGGTGAACAGATCGGCAAACAGCGCGGTGCTCAGGTAGCGCTCGCCGGAAGAGGGCAGAATCACTACGATGGTTTTGTCGGCGAACTCAGGTTCCTGAGTCAGTTTGACGGCGGCTTCCACCGCGGCGCCGGAGGAGATGCCGGCCAGAATGCCTTCTTCTTCTATCAGACGGCGCGCCATGCTGATGGCTTCGTCATTGGTAATTTGCACCACGCGATCGACCTGATCCAGATCGAGGTTACCCGGAATAAAGCCGGCGCCGATGCCCTGGATCTTGTGTGGGCCGGGCTTGAGCTCTTCGCCCGCCAGCGCCTGGGAGATCACCGGCGAGTCGGTCGGTTCAACGGCCACGGTGGTAACGGCCTTGCCCTTGGTGTTTTTCAGATAACGGCTGACGCCGGTCAGAGTGCCGCCGGTACCGACGCCGGAGATAAACACATCCACGTCGCCATCGGTGTCTTCCCAGATTTCCGGGCCGGTGGTCTTTTCGTGAATTTCCGGGTTCGCCGGGTTGCTGAACTGCTGCAGAATAATATAGCGATCCGGATCGGTGGCGACGATCTCTTCCGCTTTGGCGATGGCGCCCTTCATACCTTTGGCACCTTCGGTCAGCACCAGATTGGCGCCCAGCGCTTTCAGCAGCTTGCGGCGTTCGATGCTCATGGTTTCCGGCATGGTCAGCGTCAGTTTATAACCACGCGCCGCTGCCACGTAGGCCAGCGCGATGCCGGTGTTGCCGCTGGTCGGTTCAACCAGCTCTTTGCCCGGCGTCAGGATGCCGCGTTTTTCCGCGTCCCAAATCATATTGGCGCCGATGCGGCACTTAACGCTAAAGCTTGGGTTGCGGGATTCGACCTTGGCGAGGATGCGCCCGTTACCGATGCGGTTCAGACGAACCAGCGGCGTATGGCCGATTGTTAATGAGTTGTCTTCATATATCTTGCTCATAGCCCGTCCTTTAACTCTATGAATAATGTAGGGAACGTCGAAAGCATACGCTAACGCTCCCGGCAGGGAAGTAAGGAATTGGTATATTGATATGTTATTAGAGAATATGTGCTAGAAGGGTTATTTTTTCAAATTATATGTAAATTCAAGTAATTATTGGTGTTTGACGCGTTTATCCGGCGGGGCATTTGTCAGTACCGATGCCGCTATGTGGTTATAAGGCGCGATTGCGGCGGCGGGAAACGATGACCAACAGCTCTGCAAGCAGGGCCGTTGGTCAGGGGAGGGGGGATTAATGTGCGACGAACTGACGGCGATAGCGGTCAACCCACATCGCCGTGGCGCCGCATACCGCCACCGGCAGGATCACCAGGTTAAGGATCGGGATCAGGGTAAACAGGCTGACCAGCGCGCCGAACTGCAGGTTATGCACCTTATTCTGCCGCAGGGCGCGGCGCATATCGGCAAAGCTGACCTTATGGTTGTCGAACGGGTAGTCGCAGTACTGAATCGCCAGCATCCAGGCGCTGAACAGGAACCACAGCACCGGCGCTACCGTTTGGCCGACGACCGGCACAAAGTACAACAGAAACAGCACCAGCGCGCGCGGCAGGTAGTACGCCAGCTTGCGCCACTCACGCGCCATAATGCGCGGCACGTCTTTGACCAGGCCGACCATGCCGCTGTCCGGCAGCGGTTTACCGGTCAGCTGGCCTTCCAGTTGCTCGGCCAGCAGGCCGCAGAACGGTGCGGCGATCAGATTGGTGATGGTGCTGAACAGATAGCCGGCCACCAGCACCACGGAGATGACGGTGATCGGCCACAGCAGGTAGCTGAGCCATTGCAGCCAGTCTGGCACGTGCGCCATCATCTGCGGGATCCAGCCGCCGAGTTTGCTGAAGAGCCACCAGAAGGCAGAACCCATCAGCAGCACGTTGACCAGTAACGGCAGCACCACGTAGCGTTTAATGCCGGGGCGTGTAATCAGGCGCCAGCCTTCGGCAAAGTAATGCACGCCGCTGGCGGAGGAAGAAGTTTGCTGCGAATAAGACATATCTTAAGTCATCTCGTTAACAGAACGGGCAAGCTGGCTATCATATAGGGATGATTTTCTGCTGACTAGCGTGTTGTTGGCTGAAAAAAAAGCAAAAAAGGCAGAATTATCATCTTTATTAGCATAAAGTTCAGCACGGACTTGCACTTGTCTGCACAGGCAAATAGAGTTAAAGAGTGAATGTTTGCCGCGGTGGCAATGTATTGGAACAACAGAGATAGCAATGATGCAGGATTTGCGTCTGATATTAATCGTTGTTGGCGCGATCGCCATAATAGCGTTGTTATTACATGGTCTGTGGACCAGCCGTAAGGAACGCTCGTCCCTTTTCCGCGATCGCCCAGCCAAGCGTTCTAAAAAAGAACGTGAACCAACTTCTGACGACGACTTCGATGACGGCGTGGGAGAAGTGCGTGTGCGCTCCGCCCATCCGCAAGAGGAGCCGTCGTTCGGTGATTTCGATGCCGCTCGCGAAGAACCGGTAGCTGCGCCGAAGCCCGCTCCGGCGGCCGAGCCGGCGCCGCGCGAGGTGCAGCCGGCTGCCCATCAGCCTGCGCCGCTGTCTCAGCGGCCGGACTACGATGATGTGCTGCTGGACGACTACGAACCGGAAGCGAAACCTGCCGAAGAACAGCAGCCAGCGCCGCGGCGTGAGCCGCGCGTCGACGACCTGCCGCCGGCAGAAGCAGAGCCTGCGTTTGAACAGGAAGCAGCGCCTGCGCCGCAGCCTGAAAGCAAACCGGCCGAGCCTGAGCCTGTAGCGGAACCTGCGCCGGCACAGCCGGCCCCGGAGCCGGCCAAGCGCAAGGAAACCGTACTGGTGCTGCACGTTGCGGCGCACCAAGGCGGCATTATCGGCGGCGAAGTCTTGCTGCAGAGCGTGCTGCAGTCCGGCTTCCAGTTCGGCGAGATGGGCATTTTCCATCGCCATATCAGCCCGGCCGGCAGCGGCCCGGTGCTGTTCAGCCTGGCGAATATGGTGAAACCGGGTTCTTTCGATCCGGATTCAATGTCCGACTTCTCTACGCCGGGCGTGTCCATGTTTATGATGGTGCCGTCCTACGGCGACGCCAATCAGAACTTCAAGCTGATGCTGCAGTCGGCGCAGCGCATCGCTGACGACGTTGGCGGCGTGGTGCTGGATGACGAGCGTCGCATGATGACGCCGCAAAAGCTGGAAAGCTATAAAGCGCGTATCCGTGAAGTGTTGGAAAACAACGCCTGACGGTTGCAATGCGCACTGAACATTACGTCTCCTGAAACCCCCACTCGCTGGGGGTTTTTTATCTCTGATGGTGAGCTATGGCCACAACAATCGAAACAATCAATCAACTGCGAACCCAACTGCGCCATCATGAATACCAGTACCACGTGCTGGATGCGCCGGAAATTCCCGATGCGGAATATGACCGCCTGATGCGCGAGCTGCGCGAGCTGGAAGAGGCGCACCCTGAGCTGGTCACCGCCGACTCGCCGACCCAACGCGTTGGCGCCGCGCCGCTGTCGGCGTTTGAGCAGGTGCGCCATGAAGTACCGATGCTGTCGCTGGACAACGTATTCGACGATGAGAGTTTCCTGGCGTTTTATAAGCGGGTGCAGGATCGGCTGAAAAGCAGCGAGGCGCTGAGCTTCTGCTGCGAGCTGAAGCTGGACGGGCTGGCGGTCAGCCTGCTGTATGAAGACGGCGAGCTGGTGCGCGCCGCCACGCGCGGCGACGGCACCACCGGCGAGAACATCACCGCCAACGTGCGCACCATCCGCGCCATTCCGCTGCGTCTGACCGGCGACAATATTCCGCGCCGGCTGGAAGTGCGTGGCGAAGTGTTTATGCCGCAGGCCGGCTTTGAAAAAATGAATGAAGAGGCGCGCCGTAAGGACGGCAAGGTGTTCGCCAACCCGCGTAACGCCGCCGCCGGCTCGCTGCGTCAGCTGGACCCGCGCATTACCGCCAAACGTCCGCTGACCTTCTTCTGCTACGGCGTCGGCCTGCTGGAAGGCGGCGAACTGCCGCGCAGCCACTGGCAGCGCCTGATGCAATTTAAAGCCTGGGGGCTGCCGGTCAGCGATCGCGCCAGAGTGTGCAGCGGCAGCGACGAGGTGCTGGCCTTTTACCGCCAGGTTGAACAGGACCGCGGCGGGCTCGGGTTTGATATCGACGGCGTGGTGGTGAAGATTGACGATATCGATCTGCAGGAACAGTTGGGGTTTGTCGCCCGGGCGCCGCGCTGGGCTACCGCCTTTAAATTCCCGGCGCAGGAGCAGATTACCCAGGTGCGCGAGGTTGAGTTTCAGGTCGGTCGCACCGGGGCGATTACGCCGGTGGCGCGTCTGGAGCCGGTGCTGGTGGCCGGCGTCACCGTCAGCAACGCTACGCTGCACAACGCCGATGAAATTGAACGGCTCGGGCTGCGCATCGGCGATACGGTGATCGTTCGCCGCGCCGGCGATGTAATCCCGCAGGTGGTGGGCGTGGTGGAAGAGCGCCGTCCCCTCGATGCGCGCGAGGTGGTGTTCCCGCAGCACTGTCCGGTATGCGGCTCCGACGTTGAACGGGTGGAAGGCGAAGCGGTCGCGCGCTGCACCGGCGGCTTAATTTGCGCGGCGCAGCGGAAAGAGGCGCTGAAGCACTTTGTCTCCCGCCGTGCGCTGGACGTTGACGGCATGGGCGACAAGATCATCGAACAGCTGGTGGAAAAAGAGTACGTCAAGGATCCCGCCGATCTGTTCCGCCTGTCTGCCGGTCTGCTGACCGGGCTGGATCGCATGGGGCCGAAGTCGGCGCAGAATCTGGTCAATGCGCTGGAGAAATCCAAACAGACCACCTTTGCCCGTTTCCTGTATGCGCTGGGCATCCGTGAGGTCGGCGAAGCCACGGCGGCCAACCTGGCGGCGCATTTCGGCTCGCTGGACGCGCTACGAGCGGCGGACGTCGAAGCGTTAAAACTGGTGCCGGACGTGGGCGAAGTGGTGGCGAAGCATGTGGTCAACTTCTTTGCCGAAGCGCTGAATCAGCGGGTGATTGATGAACTGGTCAGCCCGGAAATCGGCATTAACTGGCCGGCGCCGGTGGTGGTGGCGGCAGAAGAGATAGACAGCCCGTTTGCCGGTAAAACCGTGGTGCTGACCGGTTCTCTGAGTCAGCTGTCGCGTGATGAAGCCAAAGATCGCCTGACGGCGCTGGGGGCTAAAGTAAGCGGCAGCGTATCGAAGAAAACCGATCTGGTGATCGCCGGCGAAGCCGCCGGCTCCAAGCTGGTTAAAGCACAGGAGCTGGGCATCGAAGTGATCGACGAAGCGGAAATGATCCGCCTGCTGGGTGACTGATGGAAAAGGAAAACCTGATTGAAATCGCCAATACGGTGATGCCTTTTGGCAAATACCAGGGGCGGGTGCTGATTGATTTGCCGGAAGAGTATCTGCTGTGGTTTGCCCGTAAGGGCGAGTTTCCCAAAGGCAAACTGGGCATGCTGATGGAGATGACGCTGGCGCTGAAAATTGAAGGATTGGACGCGCTGGTGAAGCCGCTGAAACGCGGTTGACTGACGACGGGGACGCAGATGCGTCCCCGTTGCTTTTTCAGAGGGCTTTCACCTGCGATGCCTGCTGCTGCCGCAGCTGTTTTTGCTGATAGCGCCGCGCCAGCATCGCGCAGGTCATCAGCTGCACCTGATGGAACACCATTAACGGCAGCACCATCACCCCGACGCTGGCGGCCGGAAACAGAATATTGGCCATCGGGATGCCGTTCGCCAGGCTCTTTTTCGAGCCGCAGAACACGATAGTGATCTCATCCGCTTTATTGAACCCCAGCCAGCGCGCCATCTGAATATTGATCAACAGCACAACGGCCAGCAGCGCCAGGCTGACGAGCAGAATAAACAGCAGCGCCTTCCATCCCACCTGATGCCAGATGCCGTGGGTCACCGCTTCGCTGAAGGCGGCGTATACCACCAGCAGAATTGATGTCTGGTCGGTTTTGCCAATCCATTTCCGGTGGCGGTCAATCCATTTGCCGATCAGCGGCCGCGCCAGGTGGCCGGCGATAAACGGCACCAGCAGTTGCAGCACGATACTGCCGACCTGCTGCAGGCCGCCGGTTTCGCCATGCACGTTCAACAGCAGGCCGACCAGCAGCGGCGAAACGAAGATGCCCAGCAGGCTGGAGGCTGAGGCGCTGCATACCGCCGCCGCCACATTGCCGCCGGCCAGCGAGGTAAAGGCGATGGCGGACTGCACCGTCGCGGGCAAAATGCACAGATAGATAAAGCCGTTATACAGTTCCGGACTGACGGCCACCGGCGACCACCACTTAAACAGCACGCCGAGCAGCGGGAAAATGATAAAGGTGCTGAACATCACCCACAGATGCAGCCGCCAGTTATTGCTGCCGGCGAGAATCGCCTCGCGCGACAGTTTGGCGCCGTGCATAAAAAACAGCAGGGCGATGGCGGCGACGGTCAGGGTATTCAGCCAGCCGACCGCCACGCCGCGTGCCGGCAAAAACGAAGCTAACAGCACGGTGGCGAGCAGCGTCAGGGTAAAACGGTCGGGGAGAAATTTCATATGGCTAAACTCGTACGGGAAAATAATAGGAATAGTGTGGCGCGCCGGAATATAATAATAAAATTGATTTATTTAATTTATATATGAATAAAAATCATGAACTACTCCCTGAAGCAACTGCGCGTATTTGTTGCCATTGCGCGCCACGGCAGTTTTAGCCGCGCCGGCGAAGCGATAGGGCTGACGCAGTCGGCGGTCAGCCACAGCGTTAAAGAGCTGGAGGCGGAAATCGGCGTGCGCCTGCTGGACCGCACCACCCGCGAAGTGTTGCTGACCGACGCGGGGCGCCGGCTGGCTAACCGCGTCGAACGTTTGCTGGATGAGCTGCAGGCGTCGCTGTTGGACGCGCGCAGCTTTGGCGTGCAGCGCAGCGGCACCGTGCGGGTGGCTTCCAGCCAGACCATTTCGGCACACCTGATGCCGCAGTGCATCGCCGCCGGCGAGCGGCAGTATCCGGACATCCGTATCCTGCTGCGCGATCAGGCGCAGCAGTGGGTGCTGAACAGCATCCGCAACGCCGAGGTGGACTTCGGCATCGTGGTCGATCCGGTGCAGGCGATCGATCTGGATTGTGAACCGATCCTGCATGAGCCGTTTTTACTGCTGTGCCGGGACGATCATCCGTTTGCCGATCTGCCGCAGGTGCATTGGTCGGCGCTGAGCGGCAGCCGGCTGGTGTTGCAGGATTATGCCTCCGGCAGCCGGCAGTTGATCGACAGCGCGCTGCGTCAGCAGGGCGTGGAAGCGGAGGTGGTGCAGGAGATCGGCCATCCGGCCACGCTGTTTCCGATGGTGGCCGCGGGCATCGGCATCAGCATCTTCCCGGCGCTGGCGTTGCCGCTGCCGGAGGGCGGTCAGCTGCGGGTGAAGCGGCTGCAGCCGGAGATCCACCGCGCCCTGATGCTGGTGCGGCGCAAGAACCGTTCGCTGTCGCCGGCGGCGGAGGCGGTCTGGCAGGTCGTGCGGGAACAGGCGGCGCTGTTGCAACAGCAGCGTCAACAACGGCCGGCCGGCTGACTCAGATATAGACGTCCAGCGCGTTGTACGGCGTAGGGCGGTTGACGCCGTCGGCCGTTTTCGCGTGTTCTAACTGCTGTTTTTCCATCTCTTCTTTGCGGATGCGCGCGATCTCGGCCTGCAGCATGGCGATACGCGCCTGGAGCAGCTGTTTTTGCTGTTCGATCTGTTTAGCATCGCCGTCTGAGTCTTTCAGCTCCAGCAGCTGTTGCTGTAAATCCTGAATTTGCTGCTGCAACGCCTTGATACGCGCCGGCGCGCCGTGCTCAACGGGCGCTGCGGGCTGGTTGCCATCGTTCTTCTTCGCTTTGCCGGCGTTGGGATGGGTGTCCAGCGGCGTGGCCATCAGCAGCTGGCCGGCGTTGCCCGGTGCGCTGGCGAGGCGGCCGACCGCCGGCAGGGCCGGTTTGAGTACTGCGGACGTGATGATGCTGTTTATCATATCGCGGTTCCTGAGTCGGGTGATCTCTCACTCTTATCGGCAGGGTGCGCGCAAACTTTAGACAGCAGACTGTCGCAGTTGCGGCCAGCGCTGCAGCCAGCCTTTGTCGGCAACACGCTGCTGATAGGCGGCGAAATTGGCGCTTTTGGCGTTGAAGGTAATGCTGTCGGCGAACAGCGCCTGCAGGCCGAAGGGGGCGACCAGCGTAATGCTGTCGTCGGCGTTGAGCCGTGCGCCGACCGCCGTTTCGATCTCTGTCCAGTAACTGATGGCGTCTTCACTGCTGCGGTAGGGCGCGCGCCCGGCGCGCAGGTGCATCCGCGCCTGATTTTTCACCGACCAGGGCTGCGGCAACCACTCCCGCAGGCGCGCCTCCAGCATGCGATCGCGTTCGGGCTGGGTGCGCTGCGGATCAAAATGGATCACGTCGATATCGTTCAGCGGCGTCGGCTGCGCATAGTCGTGCCGCCGATCCCACACTAAATTGCGCACAAAACCGGCGCCGAGGCACCAGTCGCCCAGCCCCAGACGGCGCGCGGCGCGCAGGGCGTTGATGCGCGCTTCATCCTGTTGTAACCACTCAATAATCTGCTGCTCTGGCTGCATAAGCGCTCCTTGGTTGCGGCTACTGTACCCTGAAGCGGAAAAGGATGAAATGCGCGATGTCTCAGGCCCAGCTGGGCGGCTGGCCGATATATTGCTGCAGCAGCGTGGTGAAGGCCGCCAGCCTGGCGGAAACCTTGGCTACCGGGCGCAGCAGATAAATCCCTTGCTCCTCGCCACGCGGGTCGTCCATCAGCGGCAACAGCGCGCCGCTATGCACGTCCGGTCCTACCACCCAGTTGGGCAGGAAGGTGATGCCGATACCGCTGAGCGCCGCCAGCCGCTGGGCGGTGAAATCATCGCAGCGTAAAGCCAGCTTGCAGCGGTTAAGCAGCGCGGCGTCAAGAATTTGCCCCCAGCAGGCCGGCTGCTGCTGATGTAAGCGCGCAATCAGCCGGTGCTGTGGCAGGTCGGCCAGCGTGCTCGGGCGTCCGTAGCGGGCGACATAGGCCGGGCTGGCGCACATCAGCCAGCGTTGGGTGGCGATGCGGCGGGCATACAGCGAGCTGTCTTTCTGCTCGCCGATACGCAGCGCGGCGTCGAGGGACTCCTGTTTGGGATCGGCGGGGCGCTCGGTGAAATCCAGCTCCACCGCCAACTGCGGATAGCGCTGCGCCAGTTCCGGCAGCAGCGGCAACAGGTAGGTTTTACCAAAGGTCGGCAGGCAACTGATGCGCAGCACGCCCTGCGGCACATCGCTGAGCGAGTGCAGTTCGGCGCGCAGGGTCAGCATATCGGCTTGCAGCGCTGCGGCGCGGCTCTGCAGCATTTTCCCGGCATCGGTCAGCTGTAAGCCGCGGGTCGAGCGGATAAACAGTGTCACCGCCAACTGTTGCTCCAGCGTATCGATATGGCGCACCAGCGAAGAGGGCACCATGCCCAGCTTGCGGGCTGCGGCGGAGAAGCTGCCCAGTTGGGCGACTTCCAGAAAAATCGGCAAATGTTCGGCATAACGGGTGTCGTTCATCTTTGCATTATATGCAAAAGCGTTTCTTATGAATATAGGGTTCTCAGCGCTGCGGCTTAATCCTACTATTTTTAAGGAGATAATGCGGGTTTCCGACACATTATCGCCGATAAATTAAGAGAAAATGTAAAAATATTACTGTTGTCATAACTTGTTACGTGGTTGTGGCGGATAGCTTCCGGCAACCCTTTTTTTGCTTCAACACCAGAAAACGTTTTTATCACGGCGGAATTAGAGAGACTAAAGGTTAGAAATGTTAATCATTTGTTTCTCCCAACGTGGTGTCGACCCCAGAGGTCGATTTTTTGTTGCCGGTAGCTGAATCGTTACAACGCGAAGCGGGCTGAGCAGCATAGTTGAACGCGCGGACGCCGTATGTCCGCGCTGGTGGAGGAGTATTGCATGAACCAGAACCACGGGTGTTCCTGTGCGCAGCATTTGGCACAGGGTTTTGCCAGCCAGTCGGCGGCAACCGGTGAAGGGGAGATTTACCAGATTTCGCTGATGAGCGCGCTGATCGGCGGGGTATACGAGGGAGACGTCACCATCGCCGAACTGCTGCGCCACGGTGATTTCGGCCTGGGAACCTTCAACCATCTTGACGGCGAACTGATCGCCTTTGACCAGGAAATTCATCAGCTGCGCGCCGACGGCAGCGCACGCCCGGCGCAGCAGGATCAAAAAACGCCGTTTGCCGTAGTGACCTTTTTCAAGCCCAGCGTCACGCAGCATTTCGACCGTCCTATCACCAAAGCTCAACTGCACCAGTGCATCGACGAACAGGTGGCCTCGCCCAATCTGTTTTGCGCGCTGCGCGTCGACGGCGAGTTCAGCCATGTGGAAACCCGCACCGTACCGCGTCAGGAACGCCCCTACAAGCCGATGCTGGAGGCGATAGAAGCACAGCCGACCTTCGCCTTTACGCGGCGCTGCGGCACGCTGGTGGGCTTCCGCTCGCCGGATTATATGCAGGGCATCGGCGTGGCCGGCTATCACGAACATTTTGTCACCGACGACCGTAACGGCGGCGGCCACGTGCTGGATTATCAGCTGGAACAGGGTCGTCTGCAGTTTGGCGTCATCACGCGTCTCAACCTTCAATTGCCGCACGATGCGGATTTTCTGCGCACCAACCTCTGCCCGGAGGATTTGGACAGCGCCATTCGTTCTGCCGAAGGCTAAACAGGCCTGCGCCATGCGTGTCGTGGCGCAATAACGGCGGTCGATTTTTTTACTTTATGAGGTGGAACCATGAAACAGCTTAATACGGATGAAAACTGGCAGTGCGGCGCCGATTTGGTGGTGAAAAATCTGGAAGCACAGGGGGTAAAGCACGTGTTCGGCATCCCCGGGGCAAAAATCGACCGGGTGTTTGATTCGCTGGAGGATGCGCCGTCGATTGAGACCGTGGTGGTGCGTCACGAGGCCAACGCCGCCTTTATGGCGGCGGCGGTCGGCCGCCTGACCGGTAAGGCCGGGGTGGCGCTGGTGACGTCCGGCCCCGGCAGCTCCAACCTGATCACCGGTCTGGCGACCGCCACCTCGGAAGGCGATGCGGTGGTGGCGCTGGGCGGGGCGGTGAAACGTGCCGATAACCTCAAGCAGACCCACCAGAGTATGGATACCGTCAGCATGTTCCGCCCGGTGACCAAATATTGCGCTGAAGTACACGCCGGTTCGGCGATTTCTGAGGTGATCGCCAATGCTTTCCGCAGCGCCGAGTTCGGCCGTCCGGGGGCGTCTTTTATCAGTCTGCCGATGGATATCGTCAATGAACCGGTAAGCGCGCCGGTGCTGGCCGGCTGCCCCGCACCGCGCATGGGCGCCGCGGCCAGCGACGATATTCAGCGGGCGGCGGCGCTGATTCAGCAGGCCGCCTGCCCGGTGCTGCTGCTGGGGCTGCAGGCCAGCCGGCCGGAAAACAGCGAGGCGGTACGTCAGCTGCTGTACCGTACGCAGATGCCGGTGGTCGGCACCTATCAGGCGGCCGGGGCGATTGACGTTAATCATTTCGCCCGTTTCGCCGGCCGCGTCGGCCTGTTCAATAACCAACCGGCGGATCAGCTGCTGCAAAAGGCCGATCTGGTGGTCAGCGTCGGCTACGGGCCGATTGAGTACGATCCGTGTATGTGGAACGGCGCGCGTCATCTTAAGCTGGTGCATATCGACGTGCAGCCGGCGGAGATCGACTGCTGTTACCGACCGGACGTCGAACTGGTGGGTAATATCAGCGCCACCATTCAGGCGCTCGGCGATAGCCTGCCGGGGCGGCTGACCATACCAACGGAGGTGGAAACCATTCTGGCCGATCTGAGCCGTCAGCGCAGCGAGCTGGCCGAGCGTGCGGCGCGGCGCGGCGGCATGCCGATTCATCCGCTGCGCATCGTGAAGGAGCTGCAGGATATCGTCAGCGATGACGTGACGCTGTGCGTGGATATGGGCAGCTTCCATATCTGGATCGCCCGCTACCTGTACAGCTTCCGCGCGCGTCAGCTGCTGATTTCCAACGGCCAGCAAACCATGGGCGTGGCGCTGCCGTGGGCCATCGGTGCGGCGCTGGTGCGGCCGGGGGATAAGGTGGTGTCGATTTCCGGCGACGGCGGCTTTATGCAGTCGAGCATGGAGCTGGAAACCGCGGTGCGGCTGAAAACCAACATCGTGCACGTTATCTGGGTGGATAACGCCTATAACATGGTGGAAATGCAGGAGGTGAACAAGTACCAGCGCAAATCCGGCGTGTCATTCGGGCCGATTGATTTTAAAGCCTACGCCGAATCCTGCGGCGCGGTGGGCTTCGCCGTCCAGTCGGTGGACGAGCTGCGGCCGGTGCTGCGTAAGGCGATGGAGATTCAGGGGCCGGTGGTGGTGGCGATCCCGGTGGATTACGCCGATAACTACAAGCTGATGGCGCAGATGAATTTCAGCCAGATGATTTAAGCGGACTTCTTTACCTGATAGAAAACGCGCCCTGGAGGGCGTTGATAATAAAAAACCGGTCAACATGCTGACCGGTTTTTTTATGGCAGTGCCGGGGGGGATGTTTTCATCCCGGCGTTACCCGCTATCAGAAGTGGGTGTTGATGCTCATATAGAAGGTACGGCCCGGTTCGTTGTAGGTAGCCGCCCCGGCGCCGGCAATATTGACCGCGCCGGTGGTCGGGTTGCCGACGTTCTGCGCGTTGCCGGCGCGGAACTGGCGTTTGTCGAACAGGTTGTCTACCCCGGCGGTCATGCTGACGTTTTTGCTGACGTCGTAGGTGGCGCTGAGGCCGACGATGGCGTACGGGCTGACTTCACGTCTTTCACTGCCGCTGGTGGCTTCCCCTTTGTAGTTGTACTTCTTCGGCTTCTGACGGCCGTACCAGGTCAGGGTGCTTTGCATCGACAGGTCCTGCGTCGCCTGCCAGCTCAGGGTGGAGTTGAGCGTGAACTTGGGAATAACCGACAGGTAATCGTCGGTGGTCTTATTCTTGTTCTCGATCATATAGGTCAGGTTGTTGGTCCAGGAGACCGTTTCGCTGACCGGCACGTTCAGCGACCCTTCCAGACCCTGCACCACCGCCTTAGGCACGTTCTCCCAGCGATAGATATCGGTTTTACCGTTGCTGGTCTGGCTGACAGGCGTGTAGCCGGCTTCTATCTTGTTGCGGTAGTCGTTGCGGAAGTAAGTGACGCCGGCCAGCCAGCCGTCGTTGTGGAACTCCAGCCCGATTTCTTTGTTAACGCTGGTTTCTGCCTTCAGATCGTCGTTGCCCATCAGGTAGCAGCCGACGCCGCTGGAGCTGTTGGCGCAGCCCTGGCCTTTGCTGTACAGGATATAGTTCGGGTTGGTCTGGAACAGGTTCGGCGCTTTATAGGCGCGGGCGATGCCCATCTTCAGGGTGAAGTATTCACCCAGCTCCTGCGACAGATTCAGCGACGGGCTCCAGTTATCGCCGGACACCGAGTGGTGATCGTAGCGCATGCCCGGCGTCAGCATGGTGGTGTCGGTGAGCTCAATATTATCTTCGGCAAACAGCGAGAAAATACGCGCGGACGAGTAGGGGCTGCGATCCGAACTGGAGAGACCGTCGATATCGCCGCCCTGCAGCGCCTGGCTGACGATTGAACTGCTCTTCATCTTCTGCTGGTTCCATTCGGCGCCCAGCGTGGCGGTTTGCGGCACCCACATTTCAAACGGCACGCTGACTTCGCTGTGCAGCAGGATATCGTCCAGATCGGTATCGTTAAAGCCGGCGTCTTTCTCGTTGAAAATCCCTTCGGTGCCCCCGGCCAGCCCTTCGTTCATCCGCGAGTTGCGGGTGTTTTCGTATTGCACATAGTTATTGGTGCTGACGCCGTTGTCCCAGGCGCCCTGATAACGTAAGGCGTAGGTTTCGCGGTACATACGGTTGGTCTCTTTACCGTACATATCCTTCACCAGGTCATTGCTGTTGGTGTTCTGGGTATCGCCGGCGTACAGGTTGCCCTGACGGCCGTAGCCATATTCGAACTCCAGCGATTGCAGATGGGCGAAATCCCAGTGCAGCAGGCCGTTGATGTTTTTGTCGATCACCCCTTCGCGACCGGCCGGCAGGCTGTCGGCATAGGCGCCGTAGCGGTCGGACTGATGACCCTGGTTGATATATTGGGAATCCGCCTGGGTTTTGCTGTAGCCGCCGAACAGGCGGAAGCTCAGGGTATCGGTTAACGGCCCGGCCAGGCTGAAGTCGGTGCGTTTGGTGGCGCCTTCCTCTTTATGCTGCGGAATGTTGTAGTAGGCATTCAGCGAGCCGTGCAGTTCTTTGGTCTGTTTCTTGGTGATGATATTGACCACGCCACCGGCGGCGCCGCTGCCATAGCGGGCGGCGGCCGGGCCGCGCAGCACTTCGATGCGCTCAATCATTTCCGGCGGCACCCAGGCGGTGTCGCCGCGGGTATCGCGCTCGCCGCGCCAGCCCTGACGCACCGAGTTGCGGCTGCTGGCCGGCATACCGTCGATCAGAACCAGCGTGTTTTCCGGCCCCATGCCGCGGATATCCAGCTGGCGGTTGTTGCCGCGCTGGCCGCTGGTGGAGTTGCCGGTCAGGTTGACGCCGGGCATGGTGCGGATCAGTTCGCTGATATCGCGCGCCGGCGGGCGCTTTTTGATTTCGTCGGCGGTGATGGTGGAGACGCCGGGCGCCTGCAGGTTCTGCTTGGCGGCGGTCACCAGGATGGTGTCTTCGGCCGGTTTTGCTGGTTTTTTATCGTCAGCGGCGGCGGTGTTTTCCGCGTTTGAGGGGGTATCCGTTTGCTGTGCGGCGTGTGCCAAAGTGGACGCGCCTAAACCCAGGCCGATAAAGGTAGCCAGAGAATAACGAGAAAGTGTGCGATTCATTGTGATTTCCTGCCGTTTTGCCATCCCTGCGGCGTAGCTCATGCCGGCAGGGCAGCCGGTTGTCGTTTTTTATGTCGTCAATGATTCATGGATAGAATAAGCCGGAGACGCGCCCGGCATTCGACCCGTTACTAATAATCGGCATCCGTCCCCGATGAAGAATACCGACCCTGTTTGTGGGCCCGTACACACTATTGCAAATGAAAATAATTATCAATAGTATTCGATTTACCGTGTCTATATATGCGGTAGGGCAGCCGGATATTTTCCGTGCGCACAGCGTGTTATGCCAACTACCAGGTGAGTGGGTGTTTTGAAAACTGAACAACAGCCAACAAGCAGTACGTTATTAACAAGCAAGCACGTCGGGAGCCATGGCTGGTGGCTGGAGATTGCCCGGCGCGGCACGCCGTTGGTGGAACCGACCGACAACGGCCGCTGGAAGGTGACCTTCCTCTGGCGCGATCCGCAGGGGTGCGAACTGACGTCCGCCTATAAGCGCGTCTGGATCAACATTAATTGCCTGACCGACCACCATCAGCCGAATCCGCCGCAGAGTCTGCAGCGTCTGAGCGGCAGCGATGTGTGGTACTGGCAAACTGAACTGAACGCCGACTGGCGCGGCAGTTACTGCTTTATTCCCAGCATGGACGACCGTCCGCTGCGCGTCGACGGGGCTGATGCCCACGCCAATATGCATGCGCGGCGCCATTGGTGGCATCAGGTGTTCGCCAGCGCGACGCACGATCTGTTGAACCCTTACCGCTCCTGGCCGGCCGCCGGCGGTAATATTGTCTCCGGGCTGCATATGCCGGAAGCGCCGCCGCAGCCTGCCTGGCATGATTTTGACAACTATGAGGTTGCCAGCGGCCGCTGCATTCCGCCGGCGCCGGCGCGTCTGCAGCAGCATACCTGGCACAGCGAGCGGCTCGGCAACAGCCGCAAAGTGTGGGTGTACACCACCGGCGACGGCGATCCGACGCAGCGACCGCTGGCGATTCTGCTCGACGGCCAGTTCTGGACACAGCAGATGCCGGTGTGGGATCCGCTGATGCAGATGACCCGTGCAGGCCAGTTGCCGGCAGCGGTGTATGTGCTGATCGATATTATCGATTTGAAACATCGCGCCCAGGAGCTGAGCTGTAACCCCGATTTCTGGCTGGCGCTGCAGGAAGAGCTGCTGCCGCAGTTGGCGGAGTGGGCGCCGCACAGCGCCGAGGCTGCGCGCACCGTGGTGGCCGGGCAAAGTTTTGGCGGCCTCTCCGCGTTGTATGCCGGGTTGAACTGGCCGCAGCGTTTCGGCGCGGTAATCGCCCAGTCCGGTTCTTACTGGTGGCCGCGGCGCGATATGCTGCAACTGCCGACCCCGCCAGAGGACGCCTGCTGGCTGCAGCGTCAGGTAGAGCAGGGATTGGGCAGCCACGGCGCGCTAAAGGTGTTTATGGAAGCCGGCATGCATGAGCCGTTGGTGCATCGGGTCAGCGGCCAGATGGCGACGCTGCTCAGCCAGCGCGGACATCGGGTGCACTATCGGGCGGTCGAAGGCGGCCATGATGCGTTGTGCTGGCGCGGCGGCCTGCTGGATGGCCTGCAGGCGCTGTGGCAGCCTGATTTTGTCACCGCCCACCAAACCACGCCGGTTGCCGATCCCCGTCTGATTCAAGGAGCCCGCGATGGACATGCCGAACCCGTTTGACGACCCGCAGCAGCGCTGCCTGATTCTGTGCAACGGGCAGCAGCAGTACAGCCTGTGGCCTGACTTCAGTCCGGCACCGGACGGCTGGCGTACGGTGTTCGGCCCGGCAGAACGCGCCGAATGCGTCGGCTGGCTGGAAACGCACTGGCGGGACATGCGGCCCGCCGCGCAGCGTGAGCAACAATGATGACTGGAGCAAGTACGGTGTCAGAAAATTCTAATTTAGCGGCGGATTATCAGGCATGCCCGGAGATGCCGCTGGTTGCGGCGCAGCCCGGCATCTGGGTCGCCGATCAAATTTCGCCGCACGGCAATGCCTATGCGGTGGCGCATTATATTGAACTGAATGGCGCGTTGGACAAAGAGTGCCTGCTGCGCGCCATCGGCCTGGGATTGTCCGAGGCCGATACCCTGCGCCTGCGCTTTGAAGAGCGCGACGGCGTGCCGCTGCAGTGGCTGGATGCAGAGTGTGCCATCCACGCGGCGGAATATCTCGATTTTACCGACTCGGCGGACGCCGAAGCCGCGGCGACGGCGCTGATGGACATCGATCTCGACGGCGAGCTGCGTGTCAGCAGCGGAAACCCGCTGTACCGCAACGTGCTGATGCGCGTGGCGGACGATCGTTGGTTCTGGTATCAGCGCTATCACCATATGCTGGTCGATGGCTTCAGCTTTACCGCCATTACCCGTCGTGTCGCCCACATTTACAGCCGGCTGCGCCGCGGCGAAACGCCGGATCCGACGCCGTTCAGCGCATTTAGCGACGTAGTGGCCGAATATCAGGCGTATCAACAGTCCGCCGGCTGGCAGCGGGATGCCGGTTATTGGCGCGACAAGGCAGCCCAGTTGCCGCCGCCGGCGACCCTCAGCCCGCAGCCGCTGGCCGGGCAGGCGTCGACCACGCGCATTCATCGCCTGAGCCAGCACTGTTCGGCGGCCGATTTCGCGCCGCTGGCGGCGCTTGGCCGCCAGCATCAGCTCAACGCCGCCGATATGGCGATCGCGCTGCTGGCGCTGTGGGTGTCGCGCCTGAGCGGCCAGCCGCACTTCAGCGCCGGCTTTATCTTTATGCGCCGTACCGGCTCCGCCGCGCTGTGCGCCACCGGGCCGGTGATTAACGTCTTGCCGATGGAGATGCAGGTGGATCCGCAGGCGACGTTGGCGGAGGTGGCGCTCACGCTCAGCCGTGAGCTGAAGAAGGTGCGCCGCCATCAGCGTTATGATGCCGAGCAGGTGCAGCGCGATCTGGGACGCATTGGCGATGCCGAGCCGCTGTACGGCACGGTATTCAATTTTAAAATGTTTGATTACCAGCTGGATTTTGACGGTATTGCCGGCATTACCCACGATCTGGCCTCCGGGCCGGTGCGCGATCTGGAAATTGCGCTGTTTATCGGCGACGACGGCCAGCTGAAGGTAGAACTGCTGGCCAATGCCGAGCGTTATCAGCGCGATGAACTGGCGGCCCATCTGCAGCGTTTGCCGCTGTTGCTGAGCCAGTTTACCGCCCGGCCGCAGCTGCCGGTGGGGGAAGCCGATATGCTGACCGCCGCTGACCATGCGCTGTTGGAGCAGGTGAATGATACTGCCCACCCGGTGGCGCCGCAGACGCTGAGCGGCCTGCTGGCGCAGCAGGCGCAGCGCACGCCGGACGCGCCGGCGCTGTCCGATGCGCATTTCCGCTTTACCTACCGCGAGACCCGCGAACAGGTGAGCGCGCTGGCGCGCCAGCTGACCGTACAGGGCGTGCGGCCGGGCGATATCGTTGCCGTGGCGCTGCCGCGTTCGGTATTCCTGTCGCTGGCGCTGATGGCGATTGTTGAAGCCGGCGCCGCCTATCTGCCGCTGGATACCGGTTATCCCGATGAGCGTCTGACGATGATGCTGGAAGACGCCACACCGCGGCTGATTATCACTGAACCGTCGCAGCAGGCGCGTTTTGCCGGACAGGGCGATATCCTGCTGTTCGATGCGCCGCTGGCCGCCGACCATGCCGCGCAGGTCGAGGTGACGGGGCCGACACCGCACCATCCGGCCTATATTATTTTCACTTCCGGCTCCACCGGCCGGCCGAAAGGGGTACTGGTCGGCCATCAGGCGATCGTTAACCGCCTGCTGTGGATGCAGGACCACTATCCGCTGAATGCGCAAGACGTGGTGCTGCAGAAAACGCCGTGCAGTTTCGACGTGTCGGTCTGGGAGTTCTTCTGGCCGCTGATCGTCGGCGCGCAGCTGGTGATGGCTCCGCCGGAAGCGCACCGTGACCCGCAGCAGCTGCAGCAGTTGATCGCCCGCCACCGCGTGACCACTATGCACTTTGTGCCGTCGATGCTGGCGGCGTTTGTCAGCGCGCTGGAAGGGCCGGAAGCGGTTGAACAGTGCGCCAGCCTGCGCCGGGTGTTCTGCAGCGGCGAAGCGCTGCCGGCCGAGCTGTGCCGTCAGTGGCAGAGCCGCACCGCGGTGCCGTTGCACAACCTGTATGGCCCGACGGAGGCTGCGGTGGACGTGACCTGGCATCCGGCCTGGGGTGAGGCGCTGGCGGCGGTAACCGGCGCCAACGTACCGATTGGCCTGCCGGTGTGGAATACCGGGCTGCGTATTCTTGATGCGCGTCTGCGCCCGGTGCCGCCGGGCGTTGCCGGGGATCTGTACCTGACCGGGGTTCAGCTGGCGCACGGCTATCTGGGGCGGCCGGAGCTGACCGCCAGCCGTTTTGTCGCCGACCCGTTCGGCGACGGCGGGCGGATGTACCGCACCGGCGACGTGGCGCGCTGGCTGCCCGACGGGGCGGTGGAATATCTGGGGCGCAGCGACGATCAGCTGAAGATCCGCGGACAGCGCATCGAACTGAGTGAGATCGATCACGCGCTGCTGTCGCTGCCGGGCGTGCAGCAGGCGGTGACCCATGCGCTGGTGCTGACCGGTACGCCGACGGACGCCGGCGGCGATGCGCGCCAGCTGGTGGGCTATTTGGTGCCGCAGGCGGGGGTGACGCTGGATCTGACGGCGCTGCGCGCTGCGCTGGCCGACCGTCTGCCGCCGCACATGGTGCCGGTCGCGCTGATGGAGATGGCGGAGCTGCCGCTCAGCGCCAACGGCAAACTGGATCGTAAAGCCCTGCCGCAGCCGCAAAGCGGCACGCGCAGCGCCGGCCGTGAACCGCTGCCCGGGCTGGAAAGCGAGATCGCCGCGGTGTTCGCCCGTCTGCTGCAGCGTGAGCAGGTGTTTGCCGACGACGACTTCTTCGCCTTGGGCGGTCATTCGCTGCTGGCGATGCGTCTGGCGGCGGAACTGCGCCGCGATCTGGATAAGGCAGTTTCAGTCGGACAGGTGATGGTGGCGTCGAAGGTGGAACAGCTGGCGGCGCTGCTGGCGGAGGAGCGTACGCAGGAAGAGGCCGACCGCTGCGGCTTCGACAGCGTGCTGCCGCTGCGCACTACCGACGGCCCGACGCTGTTCTGCCTGCATCCGGCCTCCGGTTTCTCCTGGCAGTTCAGCGTATTGCCGCGCTATATCGATCAGCACTGGTCGCTGGTGGGCATTCAGTCGCCGCGCCCTGACGGCCCGCTGGCGCTGAGCGAAGATATGGATCAGGTATGCGAGGCGCATCTGGCGACGGTATTGTCGGTACAGCCGCACGGCCCGTACCACTTCATCGGTTATTCGCTGGGCGGCACGCTGGCGCAGGGCATTGCCGCCCGGCTGCAGGCGCGCGGTGAAGAGGTGGCGTTCCTCGGACTGTTGGATACCTATCCGCCGGAAACGCAGAACTGGGACGTGATGCTGGACGATAACGTGCTGAAAGAAGTGCAGCGCGAACGCGAACAGTTCCTGGCGGTGTCGGAAGATACGCTGGACCCGGCGCTGGGTGAGACCCGCACGGCGATGTTCGACAATATTGAAGCCAACTACGCCGACTCGGTGCGCTTGCTGTCCCGTACCCATACTGCCAACTTCCGTGGTCAGGCGACGCTGTTTGTCGCCAAACGCACGCTGCAGGAAGGGATGGACGTGCAGCAGACCTGGGCGGAATATGTTGATGCGTTGCAGGTACACGAGCTGGACTGCGCGCATGTGGACATCGTATCGCCGGCATCGTTCAAGGTGCTGGGGCCGCTGTTGAACCGTATCTTGCGTACGCTGTAGGCGGGCAGGGCGCGTTGCGCCCGATGATGAGGCATTAAAAAGGCGCGTAAGCGCCTTTTTTATCGTTAATCGGTGTCAGTCCGATGGGGAATCGGCATGCACATGCCGATGCAGCACGGGATTATCTGCAGCCGTAGTGCCGGAAGGCGGGCCGGACGCTTCAATAACCGGGTTATTGGATGGCTGGTCCTGTTCTGACTGAACCGAGCGGACCAGGCGGTTGAGCGCCAGGACCCGGCGCTCGGCGATCGGACGTTTAGTGTTGAGCATCTGCATTTCCCTCGCTTGTCTGCTGTCTGAAAATTGGACAAATTTTACCATGAGCTTGCTGCGAACCCAACGTCAGCGCGAGTAGTTTTCAATATAGGCTTCCAGTGCGCTAAAACGCGTAACGCAGTCCATACTGCCGGGAATCTGCCGGAAGTCGGCATGGGATAAGTAGTAGCGAAGCGTATGCGGATTAATCGCTTGGCGGATGGTTATGCGCAGCGTTTTTTCATCACAGCCGCAGCGTGCTATCAGCCCGAGCGCATAGAAATATAAGGTATACAAAACGTACTTAAACATTTTGCCGTGGAGCGGGTGCCGTGCGTTATCCGTCATAAAGTTTTCAAGGGCAGTGACTTCGAGAGTATTGAAGTGAACATCGTAGATATACAGGCAAATGCCGGCAGGCTGCGTAGGGTCCGTTTGTAGTTTGAAGGCAAAATCAAAGCCTCCCTGGTGGCGGTAACGCATGGTGCGGTCGTCAAAGCGTGATACTAAATGGCGCCAGTTGAGTCTGAGCCGATGCATATTGTGGTGTAGCCAGCTTTCATCGGCGCGTTGAACAGCCGTGATGGTCAACCCGCCGGCAATTAACACCGTATTCATATCGGCCAGAGCCTGACGAATGATTTCTTTATGCGTTGTTGCAGAAAGCGGCCTCTGCCGGGGCGGGCATTGGCCGTTGACGATATCTTCCATGATTTAATGCCTTTGATCCGTGGTTCCCGGTAGGTTAACGACGGGCCTGGGGGATGGCAAACGGCGATGTTTAAATCAGGAAGGCCGATCGCAAAGTTCAGGGTTTACCCAGCGGCACCACCAGCGGCGTATGCGACACCGGATCGTCAATGATCATGCACTTCAGGCCGTACACCTCTTCGATCAGCTGCGGCGTGACGATATCTTTCGGCGCGCCTTCGGCGATCACCTTTCCGCCGCGCATGGCAATCAGATGGGTGGCGTAGCGGCAGGCGTGGTTCAGATCGTGCAGCACCACCACTAACGTATGGCCGCGCTCGCGGTTCAGCTGGCGCATCAGCTCCAGTAGTTCGATCTGGTGGGTGATATCCAGCCAGGTGGTCGGTTCGTCCAACAAGAGCAGCGGCGTTTGCTGCGCCAGCACCATGGCGATCCATACGCGCTGGCGCTGACCGCCGGAGAGCGTGTCGACCGCCTGTTCCGCCAGATCTGCCACGCCGGTGGCGCGCATCGCTTCTTCTACCGCCTGCTGATCCTCCTCCCGCCAGCGGCTGAACAGGCGCTGATGAGGATAGCGGCCACGGGCCACCAGATCGAACACGGTAATATCGCCGGGGGCGATCGACGTTTGCGGCAGCAGCCCGAGCTGGCGCGCCACCTCTTTGGTGGCGTAGTCGCGGATGGGTTTGTCATTCAGCCACACCTGGCCCTGCTGCGGCTGCATCAGGCGGCTGAGGGTACGCAACAGCGTCGACTTGCCGCAGGCGTTGGGGCCGATAATGACCGTCAGCTCGCCGTGCGGAATGGCGACGGACAGGTCGCTCGCCACGATTTTCTTGTCATAGCCCAGCGTCAGGTTTTCGGCGCGCAGCGGCGCGGACAGCGGCGTTACAGTATTCATTTTCTACGTGACTCACGGATTAATAGCCAAATCAGGTAAATACCGCCCAGGCAGACGGTCAGCACGCCGACCGGCAATTGATACGGTATAAACAGCCGCTGGGCGGCGACGTCGGCCGCCAGCAGCAGCAGGGCGCCGGTCAGCGCGGTCAGCAGCAGCACGTGGCGGTTGGCGCACAGGCGGCGGGCGATCTGCGGCGCCACCAGCGCGATAAAGGAGATCGGCCCGGCGACGGCGGTAGCTGCGGCGGTCAGCACCACGCCGAGCAGCAACAGCAGAACGCGCGATCGATCGACCGAAACGCCGAGCGCGCAGGCGGCGTCGTCGCCCATCTCCAGCAGACGCATGCGGCGCGACAGGCCGCACAACAGCAGCGTCGACAGCGCGATTGCCAGCAGCGCCGGCTGGCTTTTCGCCCAGGTGATGCCGTTCAGTGAACCGGCGCTCCACAGGCCGGCGGTCATCGATGCCTCCAGCGACGCGCTGACGATCATCCAGGTATTGGCGCCCATCAGCAGCGCGCGTACCGCGATGCCGACGATAATCAGGCGAAAGGCGTCAACGCCGTTACGCCAGGCCAGCAGGTATACCAGCAGCGCGGTCAGCAGGCCGCCGGCCAGCGCGCCGCTGGTGATGCCGAGGATACTGCTGTTAAACAGCACTACGGCCACCAGTACACCGCTGTAGGCACCGGTATTGAAACCGATAACGTCGGGGCTGCCCAGCGGGTTGCGCAGCAGCGACTGGAATATCGCGCCGCTGATGCCGAGCGCCGCGCCCAGCAGCAGCGCCATCACCACGCGCGGCAGACGCCACTGGGTGACGATTACCGCCAGATTGGCGGGGCCTTCGCCGCGCAGGGCGTCAATCACCTGCGCAGCGCTCAAAGACAGCGTGCCGGCGCCGAGGGCATAGACGGCCAGTGCCGCGCAGGCGGCGGTGAGCAGCAGCACGGTCAGGGTGGCGCGCGACAGGCGGGCGGCGCGTTGCGGCGCGGACAACATGGCGGTATGGCTGGCCATCAGCGGCTCCTCCTGAACATATGACGCTGACGCACCAGCGCAATCAGCACCGGTGCGCCAATCAGCGCGGTGACGATGGAGACGCGCAGCTCGCCCGGCACCAGGAAACGGCCGACTAAATCGGCGCTGAGCAGCAGGATCGGCGTCAGCACCAGCGTCCAGGGTAAAATCCAGTGCAGTTCGGAGCCGGCCAGACGGCGGGCGATATGCGGCATCATCAGGCCGACGAAGGCGATTGGGCCGACGGCGGCGGTGGCGCCGCCGCACAGCAGGGTGATGGCCAGCAGGCCGAGCAGCTGCGTACGTACGATGCCGGTACCCAGAGCGGTGGCCAGATCGCTGCCCATGCTCAGGCTGTTGAGGGCTTTGGTCAGCCACAGGGCGATCAGCGTACCGAGGAGAATCGGCAGCGCGACGGTGCGCACCACCTGCATATTTTGGATATCCAGCGAGCCGGCCTGCCAGAAGCGCAGCTGGTCGAACACCTGCGGGTTAAGCAGAGAAATCCCGGTGGTCATGCCGTCCAGCACCGCGCCCAGCGCCACGCCCGCCAGCGTCAGGCGCACCGGATTCAGCGTGCTGCGCCCGAGCGCACCCACCAGCGCCACCAGCAGCGAGGCGCAGAGCGCACCGGCAAAGGCGAACCACAGATATTGATCGATGTCGGTGGCGCCGAACAGCGACATGCCCAGCACCACGGCGAAACCGGCGCCGGCGTTGACGCCGAGAATGCCCGGGTCAGCCAGCGGGTTGCGCGACAAGGTCTGCATCAGGGCGCCGGCCAGACCGAGCGCGATGCCGGCCAGCACGCCGATCAGCGTACGCGGCAGGCGGGCGTCGGTGATGATCACGCAGTCAACGCCGCTGCACTGGCCGTTTAATGCCTGCAGAACGGTGGAGAAGGGGATGGATTGGGCGCCCAGCGCCAGGCTGAGCGCCATCATCAGCAGCAGAATCAGTACGGCGAACAGTAGCGCGTAGAGCCGGCGGCGAAAGGCGCGCGTAGTACCTAAAAACAGAGTTTCCTGGGGCGCTGAAGCAGCGTGCGAGCAATTGTGTGTAAGCCGGAACATAACAGCCCATTATTCAATTGAATATTAATGATATTTATTATCATTATTGATTGTATTCATCTATGGTAGCATGAGTCGCTGCCCCATTGCAGTAGCAAGCGTGCAATTCCTTTATAAAGCTGTGGTGATAAAACACATGAGTAAGCCCTCGATTTTGCTTGATTTTGGTTTGTTAAAGACCAATCAGGCGTTCCGCGCCGTTTTCTGCGCGCGCTTTATCTCTATTCTGGCGCTGGGATTGATGGCGATTGCCATTCCGGTGCAGATCCAGGCGCTGACCGATTCGACGCTGCTGGTTGGTCTGGCGGTGACGCTGGCCGGCGGCGGCATGTTTGCCGGTCTGCTGATGGGCGGCGTCCTGGCCGACCGCTATGAGCGCCGTCGCCTGATCCTGTTTGCCCGCTCCACCTGCGGCGTCGGCTTTGTCGGCATGTGCCTCAATGCGGCGCTGCCGGAGCCGTCGCTGACGGCGATTTACCTGCTGGCGGTGTGGGACGGCTTCTTCGGTGCGGTGGGCGTCACGGCGCTGCTGGCGGCGACGCCGGCGCTGGTCGGCCGTGAAAATATCGTACAGGCCGGCGCCATCAGCATGCTGACGGTACGCTTTGGCTCGATTCTCTCACCGGCGGCGGGCGGTCTGCTGATCGCCCACGCCGGGGTGGCCTGGAACTACGGGCTGGCGGCGCTTGGCACGCTGCTGACGCTGGTGCCGTTGCTGCGTCTGCCGCAGCTGCCGCCGCCGGAGCAGCCGCGCGAACACCCGCTGAAGGCGCTGGCCGGCGGTTTCGCCTTCCTGTTCCAGAACAAAGTGATTGGCATGGTGGCGCTGATCGGCGCGCTGCTGACCATGGCCAGCGCGGTGCGCATCCTGTATCCGGCGCTGGCCGGCAGTTGGGGCGTTGACGCTTCGCAACTGGGCTTTATGTATGCCGCCGTGCCGCTGGGGGCCGCCCTCGGCGCCTTCACCAGCGGCCGGGTGGCGCAGGTGGCGCGGCCGGGCTGGATGATGCTGCTGACCGCCATCGCTGCCTTTATCGCCGTCGGCCTGTTTGGCCTGATGCCGTGGTACGGCCTGGCGCTGGCGTGTCTGGTGGCCTTTGGCTATCTGAGCGCGCTGAATTCCCTGTTGCAGTACGGGCTGATTCAGAACCTGACGCCGGATGCGTTCCTTGGCCGCGTCAATGGCCTGTGGACCGCGCAGAACGTGGTGGGCGACGCGCTGGGCGCGCTGCTGCTGGGGGCGATGGGGGCGTTTATGCTGCCGGCCATGACCTCGACCGGCTTCGGCTTCGGTGCGGCGCTGCTGGGCGTGGTGCTGCTGTTGGTGATGGGCAGTTTGCGGCGGGTAACGCGCAGCGAGCCGGAGGTGCCCCTCCAGCCCGCTGCGGCGCAGACTAGCGGGAAGTAAAGCGTTTTTCCAACAGCGTCAGCAGGTTGCTGGCGCTGTAGTAGTCCAGACGGAAGGTTTCGTTGCCGAGCGCATAGACCTGTTTATTTTGCACCGCCGGCAGCTGCGCCAGAAATTTATTATTCACCAGACGCTGTACGTCATTCTCGTCATTGGCGAACAGCAGCAGCGTCTGGCCATTCAGCCCCGCTGCCAGACTCTCTCCCGACAGTTGAATAATATCTTCACGCGAGCCTTGGCTGGTGCTGGTGTGCAGGTTGGCCGGCGGCTGCGCCAGGGTGAACCCCAGCTGCTGCAGCATTTTCCCCTGTGAGGATTCGCCGGTCCACAGGTTGGCGGCTTTGCCGTCCTGACGGAAAACCAGGGCGGAGACCGGCTGCGGCGGCAGCGTGATGTGCTGCTTCAGCGCCTGTTCGCGGGCGGCGAAGTCGGCGGTCAGTTTCTCGGCCTGGGCGTCGCGCCCGGTGGCATAACCCAGCTCTTTCGCCAGTTCCTGCCAGCTTTTATCGTCATAGTTGACCACCAGCACCGGCGCGATGACGGACAGCTGGTCATACAGCTGCAGCGCGGAGTCGCCGCCGGTGGCGGAAATCACAATCAGGTCCGGCGCTTCGCCGGCAATGCTTTCGGCATTGGGCTCGCCGACGTACAGACGTTTCACGCCGCGCTGTGTGGCGATCTTTCCCCATTGTAGGAAGAAGCCTTGCTTATCGGTAAAGCGCCCGTTGGGGTTGGTGGCGCCGCTGGCGATCACCGGGGCGTCAATCGCCAGCAGGGTGCCGGTCAGGGTCACGCTGGTGGAAACGATGCGCGTCGGGGGCTGCTTGAGGGTGACGGGGCCGTGGGAGGTTTCAATCGTGCGGGGCCACTGTGGGGAAGCCGCCTGTGCTGCTGAGATGGCCAATAACGCCAGCCCCAAAAGCAGGATCTTCTTCATCCGGGTAATCCTTGTTGGTGTCGTTGACGAGCCTGACTCGCCGTTAAATGCGAAAAGCTTAATGGTTATCATTTATCTAGAGAATACCACAACGTTTATACCATGATTATCAGGGTAAAGAAGTGTTTACGTTTATTGACATAGCCAGAGACGGAGGGTAATTTAGCGCCACGAAACACAAATGATAATCATTATTATATTGGTTATTATTGGCGAATAACAGAGGGCGTACCCATGGATACAGCCGTGAATGGTGCTCAGCAGAAGGCACCGCACGCGAAAGAGAACGAACAGGCGCAATTCGGTGTCGATCCGGCGTCAGGCTTCTTTTTCACATCACCTTTTCGCAGCCTGACGACGCAAGGGTGCTTTGCCACTATCACTCTGCCGGCCGCCGGCGGTGATGATATCAACGGCGAGTTTCAGCAGGCCGTGCGTCACGCCTTTGACGACGCGCGACTGGCCGGCATTAAAAAGCCGGTGCTGTGCGGCGCGATTCCGTTTGATACCCGCCAGCCGTCGTCGCTGTTTATTCCGCAGCATACCCAGTGGTTTGATCGCGAAGCCTTTATGGCGGCGCAGCCGGCGGCCGACGCCGACGGCCCGGAAATTGACGCCCTGAATGAACTGCCGGCGCAGGCGCCCTTTATGCAGATGGTCAGCGACGCCGTGGCGGCAACTGCCAGCGGCGAGCTGGATAAGGTGGTGCTGTCGCGCCTGCTGGAAATCGAAACCCGGCAGCCGGTCGACCGCCAGGCGCTGATGGCGCGCATTATCGCTCAGAACCCGAACGGCTTTCATTTCCATGTGCCGCTGGAAGACGGGGCGCTGCTGGGCGCCAGCCCGGAACTGCTGCTGCGTAAGTCCGGCGCGCAGTTCTATTCCAACCCGCTGGCCGGCTCCGCCCGACGCGACGCCAATCCGCAGCGCGACCGTGAGGTGAGCGAGCAGCTGCTGGCGTCGAGCAAAGATAACGTCGAGCACGATTTTGTCACCGAAGGCATGCGCCAGGTGCTGACTAGCCGCTGCCGCTACCTGAATATCCCGACGGCTCCCGAACTGCTGAGCACCACCACGCTGTGGCATCTGTCGACGCCGATCGACGGCGAAGTGGACTGCCGCCGGGAGAATGCGCTGTCGCTGGCCTGCCTGCTGCACCCTACGCCGGCGCTGTGCGGCACGCCGACGCTGAAAGCGCGCGATCTGATTGCCGAACTGGAGCCTTTTGACCGCGGCCTGTTCGGCGGCATCGTCGGCTGGTGCGACGCCGAAGGCAACGGCGAGTGGGTGGTCACCATCCGCTGCGGCACCGTGCAGGGCCGCCAGGTGCGCCTGTTTGCCGGCGCCGGCATCGTTAAAGATTCTTCGCCGGAGTCTGAATGGCATGAAACCGGCACCAAGCTCAGCACCATTTTGCGTGCGTTTGGATTGAACCAAGGATAACAACACCATGAGTATTGCATTTACCCCGTGGCCGGCCGAGTTTGCCCAGCGCTACCGCGACCGCGGCTACTGGATTGACCAACCGCTGACCGACATTCTCGATCGCCAGGCGGACAACGACGCGATCGCACTGGTCGACGCCGAGGGCAGCCTGAGCTATCGCCAGCTGCATCAACAGTCAGATAGTCTGGCCGCCGCGCTGCTGCGCCGCGGTATTCAGCCGGGGGAAACCGCCCTGGTGCAGTTGGGCAACGTGGTGGAATTTTATGTCACCTTCTTCGCCCTGCTGAAAATTGGCGTGGCGCCGGTCAATGCGCTGTTCAGTCACCAGCGCAGCGAACTGAACGCCTACGCCGAGCAAATCAAACCGGCGGTGCTGATTGCAGACAGCAAACATGCGCTGTTCGGCAATGACGATTTTCTGGCGACCTTCCGGGCGCAGCACCCGTCGCTGCGCGTGGTGGCGCTGCGCAGCCAGGCGCAGGGCGAACAGTCGCTGGCGGCGATGCTGGCGGAAGAGCGCGGCGATTTCCGCGCAACGCCGTCTGCGGCCGACCAGGTGGCGTTTTTCCAGCTGTCCGGCGGCAGCACCGGCACGCCGAAACTGATTCCGCGTACCCACAATGATTACTACTACAGCATTCGCCGCAGCGTAGAGGTGTGCCGTTTTGACAGTGAGACGCGTTACCTGTGCGCGCTGCCGGTGGCGCATAACTACCCGATGAGCTCGCCGGGCGTGCTGGGCGTGTTTTATGCCGCCGGTCAGGTGGTGTTCGCCGCCGATCCGGACGCCAGTCAGTGCTTCAAACTGATTGAGCAGCATCAGATTAACGTCACCGCGCTGGTGCCGCCGGCGGTCACGCTGTGGCTGCAGGCGATTGAAGAGTGGGGCGGCAACGCGCCGCTCGCCAGCCTGAAGCTGCTGCAGGTTGGCGGCGCCAAGCTGGGCGAAAGCCTGGCGGCGCGCATTCCGGCGGAGATTGGCTGCCAGCTGCAGCAGGTGTTCGGCATGGCGGAAGGGCTGGTGAACTATACCCAACTGGACGATGACGATCGCCATATCCTCACCACGCAGGGCTGCCCGATGTCGCCGGACGACGAAGTCTGGGTGGCTGATGACGACGGTAATCCGCTGCCGGCCGGCCAGGTCGGTCGCCTGATGACGCGCGGCCCGTACACCTTCCGCGGTTACTACCAGAGCCCGGCGCACAATGCCGACGCGTTCGACGCCGACGGTTTCTACTGTTCCGGCGATCTGATCCGCATGACCGAAGACGGCTATATCTGCGTGGAAGGGCGACAAAAAGACCAGATTAACCGCGGCGGCGAGAAGATCGCGGCGGAAGAGATCGAAAACCTGCTGCTGCGTCATGGTGCGGTGATTAACGCCGCGCTGGTATCGATGCCGGATGCGCTGATGGGTGAAAAGAGCTGCGCCTATTTTATCGCCGGCGAGACGCTCAAGCCGGTGGTGCTGCGCCGTCATCTGCGTGAGCAGGGCGTTGCTGAATTTAAATTACCGGACCGTTTTGTGCAGGTTGAGAGCCTGCCGCTGACGGCGGTCGGTAAAGTTGACAAGAAACTGTTGCGCCAGCGCCTGCTGGAAGCGCAGCAAGCCACCCAGGTCCAGGGAGATTGAACGATGGCCATTCCTAAACTCAATGATTATGCGCTGCCGACCGCGGCTGAATTACCGGCCAATAAGGTCAACTGGACGGTTGAGCCACAGCGCGCCGCGCTGCTGATTCACGATATGCAGCAGTATTTTCTTAACTTCTGGGGTGAAGACAGCCCGATGATCAAACAGGTGGTGGAGAATATCGCCAACCTGCGCCGCTACTGCAAGTCTCAGGGCATCCCGGTATTTTATACCGCGCAGCCGAACCAGCAGAGCGATGAAGACCGTGCGCTGCTGAACGATATGTGGGGGCCGGGGCTGAATAAACATCCGGAACAGCAGGCGGTGGTGGCTGCGCTGGCGCCGGAAGAGGATGACACCGTGCTGGTGAAATGGCGCTACAGCGCCTTCCATCGCTCGCCGCTGCAGGACATCTTGCAGGAAACCGGCCGTGACCAGCTGATTATCTGCGGCGTGTACGCGCATATCGGCTGCCTGACCACCTCCATCGACGCCTTTATGCGTAATATCCAGCCGTTTATGGTGGCGGATGGGCTGGCGGACTTCTCGCGCGACGAACACCTGATGGCGCTGCGTTACACCGCCGGCCGCTGCGGCCGCGTGGTCAGCACCGCCGAACTGCTGCCGCAAAGCAACGCCATCGCCAGCAAAGAGGCGCTGCGGGCGATGATCCTGCCGCTGTTGGATGAAGACAGCGAAGATATGGGCAACGACGAGAACCTGATTGATTACGGCCTGGATTCGGTGCGCATTATGGAGCTGGCGACACGCTGGCGTAAAATTCGCGGCGATATCGATTTTATCGCGCTGGCCAAGAATCCGACCATTGACAGCTGGTGGGCGCTGCTCGCCGGAGAGCAGGCCGGATGAGCAACTGGGATTTTAGCGGCAAACGCGTATGGGTGACCGGCGCAGGCGCCGGCATCGGCTTACAGACCGCGCGACAGTTTGCGGAAGCGGGTGCCGAGGTTATCGGCTTTGATCTGCGGTTCGCCGAGTCGGCGTACCCATTTCGCACCGAAGTGCTGGATATCGCCGACGCCGAGGCGGTGGATCGCGTATGCACGCGGCTGCTGGCGGAGCACGGCGAGCTGGACGTGCTGGTCAACGGCGCCGGCATTTTGCGCATGGGCCTGACCGACGCCACCAGCAGCGCCGACTGGATGGCCTGCCTGAACGTTAACGCCGGCGGGGCGTTCAATATGTTCCGCCACACGCTGCCGGTATTCCGCCGCCAGCGTCGCGGTGCGATCGTCAGCATTGCCTCCAACGCGGCGCACGTGCCGCGCGTCGGCATGGCGGCCTACTGCGCCTCCAAGGCGGCGCTGCGTAGCCTGTGCCAGACCGTGGGGCTGGAAATGGCCGAATTCGGCGTGCGTTCGAATATGGTGTCGCCAGGTTCGACCAATACGCCGATGCAGCGTGGCATGTGGCAGGATGAAACCGGCGAGCAAAAAACCATCAACGGTTTCCCCGAGCAGTTTAAGCTGGGCATTCCGCTGGGGAAAATCGCTCAGCCGCAGGAGGTCAGCGATGCCATTCTGTTCCTGGCTTCGGATATGGCCAGCCATATCACCATGCAGGATATTGTGATTGACGGCGGGGCGACGCTGGCGGCCTGAGGGCTACCGTGTGGATCGGGGGCGCAGCGCAGGCTGCGCCTTTTTTGTTTGGGCTGTGGAAAGGGCGCAGGGCGTGGTGACAGGACGTATATGGCGGGTCGTGCAGGATTGACTCGGCCTTTGGGCAACGCTGCGCGTTGTCGTCTCGCTTCGCTCGGCTCGAACCTGAACGCAGGTTCTCATCCCACACGACCTCTGAGGCATATGTCATGTTGGCGTTGGGGATTATTATGGAGCGCACATGCAAAAAAAGCGCCAAAAGACGCTTTTTTCTAATATGGTGGGTCGTGCAGGATTCGAACCTGCGACCAATTGATTAAAAGTCAACTGCTCTACCAACTGAGCTAACGACCCATAGAAGTGGTGGGTGATGACGGGCTCGAACCGCCGACCCCCTCCGTGTAAAGGAGATGCTCTACCAACTGAGCTAATCACCCACTTCGGGACTTCCAGGTACTGCTTGAGCATGAAAATGATGGTGGGTGATGACGGGCTCGAACCGCCGACCCCCTCCGTGTAAAGGAGATGCTCTACCAACTGAGCTAATCACCCTCATTTTTCTTACTGCTCTCAACAAGATGGTGGGCGATGACGGGCTCGAACCGCCGACCCCCTCCGTGTAAAGGAGATGCTCTACCAACTGAGCTAATCGCCCCGTCTTGTTGGAGTCGCATTATAGGGATAGTTCAAAGTGAGTCAACGGTTTTTAAAATGATTTCAATCGTTCGCCGCAAATTTAAGCAAGCTGCGATATTTATCGCCAGCAATGCCGATTCTTTGCGCATAATAGGAAGAAATACGATGTTGGCAGGGTGAAATAAACTTGCCGGACGCCGCGTCGGCGTTGAGGAATTAACGCGTAGTGATACAATGTTGCCCACTTTTTTCAATTCCGAGCAATTGTCGACACCCGTCGACGCGACGTTGCGTAATAAGGCAGTGATCCCAATGAAAATCAAAACCCGTTTTGCACCTAGCCCAACCGGCTACCTGCACGTCGGCGGCGCCCGTACAGCGCTTTACTCCTGGTTGTTCAGCCGTCATGCCGGCGGTGAGTTCGTGCTGCGTATCGAAGATACCGATCTGGAACGTTCCACCCAGGATGCTATCGATGCGATTATGGATGGCATGAACTGGTTGAATCTGGATTGGGACGAAGGCCCGTATTACCAGACCAAACGCTTCGATCGCTATAATGCGGTGATCGACCAGATGCTGGAGCAGGGTACCGCCTACCGCTGCTACTGTTCTAAAGAGCGTTTGGAAGCGCTGCGTGAAAAGCAGATGGAAAACGGTGAGAAGCCGCGTTATGACGGCCGCTGCCGCGACAGCCAGTGCAGCCATACGTCGGATGAGCCGCACGTGGTGCGCTTCCGTAACCCGCAGGAAGGCTCGGTGATCTTTAACGACCAGATCCGTGGCCCGATCGAATTCAGCAACCAGGAACTGGACGATCTGATCATCCGCCGCACCGACGGTTCGCCGACCTACAACTTCTGCGTGGTGGTGGACGACTGGGATATGGAGATTACCCACGTGATCCGCGGTGAAGACCATATCAACAACACGCCGCGTCAGATCAATATCCTGAAAGCGCTGGGTGCGCCGGTGCCGGAGTATGCGCACGTTTCGATGATCCTGGGCGATGACGGCAAAAAACTGTCCAAGCGTCACGGCGCGGTCGGCGTTATGCAGTACCGCGACGACGGCTATCTGCCGGAAGCGCTGCTCAACTATCTGGTGCGTCTGGGCTGGTCCCATGGCGATCAGGAAATCTTCTCGGTCGACGAGATGAAACAGTTCTTTACGCTGGACGCCATCAGCAAATCCGCCAGCGCCTTCAACACCGAAAAGCTGCAGTGGCTGAACCACCACTACATTAACCATCTGCCGGCCGAGCAGGTGGCGGTGCACCTGGCCTGGCACGTTGAGCAGCTCGGCATTGAAACGCGCAACGGGCCGGAGCTGAAAGACATCGTCAAACTGCTGGGCGAGCGCTGCAAGACGCTGAAAGAGATGGCGGCGGCCTGCCGTTACTTCTATGAAGACTTCAGCGAGTTTGATGCCGACGCGGCGAAGAAACACCTGCGTCCGGTGGCGCGTCAGCCGCTGGAGACCGTACGCGCCAAGCTGGCAGCCATCAGCGACTGGACGGCGGAAAACGTGCATGACGCCATTCAGGGCGCGGCGGACGAACTGGGCGTCGGCATGGGTAAAGTAGGGATGCCGCTGCGCGTTGCCGTTACCGGCGCCGGCCAGTCGCCAAGCATGGACGTTACTGTACAGGCGATCGGTCAGCAGCGTTCTCTGCAGCGTATCGATATGGCGCTGGCCTATATTGCCGAGCGCGAAGCACAAGCCTGATCGTAAAGGCAGGCCGATGAAAAACCCCGGGGATGCGTTCCCGGGGTTTTTTTTCACTGACCGGACATGTACCCGATCAAATCGCGGGGGAGGAAGCGGCGTATTTTTGCCCGCAATGGTCAATCTTTAGCTGTAAACGCGCTGATTTGGCGGCTTTTTCAGCGCTTGATCGAGGAATTTAATTTAGCCGTTGACAGCGTACGGCGGGTTTCATATTATGCGCCCCGTTCACAGCACAAAGTGATTGTGAGTCGGGGCTATAGCTCAGCTGGGAGAGCGCTTGCATGGCATGCAAGAGGTCGACGGTTCGATCCCGTCTAGCTCCACCAACCTTTATCTCAGAAAGGTTGGCGAAGACACCGTAACGCCGGTTAATGCGGACCACATTTGTGGGGCTATAGCTCAGCTGGGAGAGCGCTTGCATGGCATGCAAGAGGTCAGCGGTTCGATCCCGCTTAGCTCCACCATCATTTAGAAAAGCCGACCTTAGGGTCGGCTTTTTGCTTTGCAGCGTTTAGCGCAGCCTTATCCGGAACATTAGCCAATAAAAAAGGCCGCCGTAGCGACCTTTCTTAACCGCAGTGCGGCGTTTACCCCAGCACCAGGCCGGCGATAGAGGCGGACAGAATGCTGACCAGCGTAGAGCCGTAAACCAGCTTCAGGCCGAAGCGGGAAACCACGTTGCCCTGATGTTCGTTCAGGCCTTTAATCGCCCCGGCGACGATGCCGATGGAGGAGAAGTTGGCAAACGACACCAGGAATACCGACAGCATCCCTTGGCTGCGCGGCGTCAGTTCGGCGCTGATTTTCTGCAGTTCCATCATCGCGACGAACTCATTGGAAACCAGCTTGGTCGCCATAATACTGCCGACCTGCAGCGCTTCATGCTTGGGAATACCCATAATCCAGGCGAACGGATAGAAGAAGTAGCCGAGGAGCTCCTGGAAGCTCAGGCCGAACAGGGCGCTGAACAGGGCGTTGACGGCGGCGATCAGCGCGATAAAGCCGATCAGCATCGCGGCGACGATAATCGCCACTTTAAAGCCTGCCAGAATATATTCCCCCAGCATTTCAAAGAAACTCTGGCCTTCGTGCAGGTTGCCCAGATGCAGCTCTTCTTCCTGGCTGGTGTCGTACGGGTTGATCAGAGACAGCACGATAAAGGTGCTGAACATGTTGAGCACCAGCGCTGCCACCACAAATTTTGCATCCAGCATCGACATATAGGCGCCGACGATCGACATGGACACCGTCGACATGGCGGTCGCCGCCATGGTGTACATGCGTTTTTCCGACATCTTGCCGAGAATATCTTTATAGGCGATAAAGTTTTCGGACTGGCCGAGGATCAGCGAGCTGACGGCGTTGAACGATTCGAGCTTGCCCATCCCGTTCACCTTCGACAGCACGGTGCCGATGATGCGGATCACAACCGGCAGCACTTTAATATATTGCAGAATACCGATCAGCGCGGAGATAAAGACGATCGGGCACAGCACCTTCAGGAAGAAGAACGCCAGGCCTTTATCACCCATGCCGCCGAATACAAACTCAGTCCCTTGTCCTGCAAATCCGAGCAGCTTATCAAACAGCGCGGCGAATCCTTTTACAAAGCCCAATCCCGCTTCCGAATGCAGGAAGAAGTAGGCCAGTAACACTTCAATAACCAATAATTGAATAACATAGCGAATGCGGATGCTTTTGCGATCGCGGCAGACCAACAGCGCCAGAATCGCCACCACCACTAACGCTAACGCAAAGTGCGCAATATGGGACATGTGTGCTCCAAACTTGAGGCAGGCTGAATTTCGGTTGTCATTCTATGTAACGCTACGTTTAAAAACGAGACTTCAATTACAAATATGGGAAATAACACTGGGATTTTTCTCAAATCAGCATGATAAATCGCCAAAAATCAACATGTTAATAATTTTGCGCATTGATGGGGATTTTATGTTAATTTGAGTATTAGGCATATTTCGTCCTGCATCTGTGCTGTTCCGTTGAGTACAAAACGTTTGAATTTGCTGCGATCTGTTCTTCAACCTTCGTTGCTGTCTATCACAGAGATAAGCATTACCGCATTAAATGCGATTGATAATTATTATCATCTTGGTAGGATGATGGTTAGCTTAATAATAGTAAGGGTTTCACGATATGCTGAACAGTCGCGCGGTTAACACCTCTACATCTACCGACCGCCCGTCCAGAAAGATTAAACTTTCTCTGATGGGGCCGGCATTTATCGCCGCCATCGGCTATATCGACCCCGGCAACTTCGCCACCAATATCCAGTCCGGCGCTTCCTTCGGCTATAAGCTGCTGTGGGTGGTGGTGTGGGCTAACGTAATGGCGATGCTGATCCAGCTTTTGTCCGCCAAACTGGGGATCGCCACCGGCAAGAATCTGGCTGAGCATATTCGCGATCGCCTGCCGCGCCCGGCAGTATGGGCCTATTGGGTGCAGGCGGAAATTATCGCCATGGCGACCGACCTGGCCGAGTTTATCGGTGCGGCGATAGGCTTTAAGCTGCTGTTGGGCGTGACTCTGCTGGAAGGGGCGATCCTGACCGGTATTGCTACTTTCCTGATTCTGATGCTGCAAAAACGCGGGCAAAAGCCGTTGGAGCTGGTGATCGGCGGGTTGCTGCTGTTCGTTGCCGCGGCCTATATTGTCGAGCTGGTGTTCTCGCAGCCGCAGCTGAGCGGGCTGGTTAAAGGCATGGCGATACCGGATCTGCCTAATGGTGATGCGGTATTCCTGGCCGCCGGTGTGCTCGGCGCTACTATCATGCCGCACGTGATTTATCTGCATTCGTCGCTGACGCAGACCGCCGGCAACAGTTCCAAGGCGCAGCGCTATGCTTCGACCAAGGTCGACGTGGCGCTGGCGATGACCATTGCCGGCTTCGTTAATCTGGCGATGATGGCCACCGCCGCGGCGGCTTTCCATTTTAGCGGCCACAGCGGCATTGCCGATCTTGACCAGGCTTACCTGACGCTGCAGCCGCTGCTGGGGCACGCGGCGGCCACGGTATTCGGCCTGAGTCTGGTGGCGGCCGGCCTCTCATCTACCGTGGTGGGGACGCTGGCGGGGCAGGTGGTGATGCAGGGCTTTGTCCGCTTCTATATCCCGCTGTGGGTGCGCCGGGTAGTGACCATGCTGCCGTCTTTTGTGGTTATCATGCTGGGGATGGACGCCACGCATATTCTGGTGATGAGCCAGGTGCTGCTGAGTTTCGGCATCGCGCTGGCGCTGGTGCCGCTGCTGAAGTTTACCGGCAACCGCGAGCTGATGGGGGAGATGGTCAACGGACGCGTCGTTCAGAACATTGGCTGGCTGATTGTTGCCATCGTGGTGGGGTTAAACGGCTATTTGTTGCTGAGCAGTCTGTTCTAACCGGCGACGCCGGCCGCAAAACACAACAGGGCGCGAATTCGCGCCCTGTTTGCTATCAGTCATCGTGGTGGTGACGATGGTGGTGCTTATACTCTTTGTAGCGTTCTTTCTGGTATTTTTTATATTCTTTATCACGTTCCTTTTGGTACTTCCTGTACTCTTTTTCGCGCTCTTTCTGGTATTTCTTGTACCTTTTGTACTCGTGCTTATCGTATTTACGATAGCGTCCGTCATGGTAGTAGTAATGTTTGCGCCAGTAATCGTGGTCGCGCCAGCGATAACCATCCCAGTAGTAGCCGCGCCGGCTGCGCTCGCCCAGTTCGCGGCCGCGATGGCTCTCCCACCAGTCGCGATCGCGCCAGTCATAGCCGTCCCAATAGTTGCCGCGTCGGTCCTGATCGCCGATACGCAGAGAAACGCCGGGTAGTAAATCGATATTCAAGCCGTCCGCCTGCGCCTGCGGCGCCAGGGGAACGGTCGCGGCCACGAAAACGGCGGCCAGTAGCAGAGGTTTGAACATGCTTTCTCCTTATTATCGGCGGTTCATAGGCGGCATAATTTATATGTTGCCTATAAACCGTCCTTATACTTTTGTGCCGTAGCAGGGTAACGGCATCACGACGTCAAACCTTTGAGGGAGAATCCGAAAAGAATCTAACCCAAGGTAAATTAAGATTTTTCTGTGAATATTTGCCTGTCCTCGACTGAAACCGATATGGTTGTAACCGATTACATTAATATCTGTTCGATTAGCGCCAGCTCTTCCTGACTAAAGTCGCGATGCGCCAGCATGCCGACCGCATCCTCTATCTGCGTCGTTTTACTGGCGCCAATCAGCACCGACGTGACGGCTTGATGCCGCAGCACCCAGGCCAGCGCCATCTGCGACAGCTTCTGTCCTCGTTGCAGCGCAAGCTGATTCAGGCGGCGCACTTTGTCTAACCGTTCATCAGTCAGCTGCTCCGGGCGCAGGAACTGGCTGCCGCTGGCGGCGCGCGAATCTTGCGGAATCCCCTGCAGATAGCGATCGGTCAGTATGCCGCCCGCGAGGGGGGAAAAGGCGATGCAGCCGACGCCGTGTTGCTGCAGGGTATCAAGCAATTGCGTCTCTGCATCGCGTTCAAACAGGGAGTATTTCGGCTGATGGATCAGGCAGGGCGTGCCCAGCCGCTGCAGGATAGCGAACGCTTCGCTGGCGCGCTGTGCCGGATAGTTCGACAGGCCGATATACAGCGCCTTGCCCTGACGCACCAGCAAATCCAGCGCCGCCATGGTTTCTTCCAGCGGCGTATGCGGATCCGGCCGGTGGTGATAAAAGATATCGACGTACTCCAGCCCCAGGCGGCGCAGGCTCTGGTCAAGGCTGGCGACCAGATACTTTTTGGATCCCCAGTCGCCGTAAGGGCCAGGCCACATGGTATAGCCGGCCTTGGTCGAAATAATCAGCTCATCGCGGTATGGCCGCAGATCGCTTTGCAGCATACGGCCAAAACTTTCTTCGGCGGCGCCGGGCGGCGGGCCATAGTTGTTGGCCAGATCGAAATGGGTAATCCCCAGGTTGAAAGCGTGCTGCACCAGCCGGCGCGCGTTATCCTGCGAGGATACTTCACCGAAGTTGTGCCACAGGCCCAGCGCAATGGCCGGCAACTGCAGGCCGCTGCGCCCGCAGCGCTGGTAGTGCATATGTTGATAACGGGAATCGTCCGCCTGATAAGCCATATTCATACTCAAGAATCGCCGATAGTCAGAAAGAAGATTTTTAGTGTATACACTTTCATTAAAAGGCGCTGCGTACATTAATCTTTCAACTGACGGAAGCCGGCGGTTTCTCGGCATGCGATGCGGTGAAGCTTGGCCCGCCTCTTTTTTGCTCGTAATCTGCGCCCTGTCGTCAATACTTAACGGTACATACCGCAGTCAGACAGGTGACGCTTATGAACGCCCACTACACGGTAGCTGATTATCTTCTCGATCGTCTGGCGCAGATAGGCATCCGCCATCTTTTTGGCGTGCCGGGCGATTACAACCTGCATTTTCTGGATCATGTGATCGATCACCCGCAAATCCGCTGGGTAGGCTGCGCCAATGAGCTGAACGCCGCCTACGCGGCCGATGGCTATGCGCGTTGTCAGCCGGCCGCGGCGTTGCTGACTACTTACGGCGTGGGGGAGTTGAGCGCCGTCAACGGCATTGCGGGCAGCTATGCCGAGTATCTGCCGGTCATTCACCTGGTGGGGGCGCCGATGCTGCGCGCCCAGCGTGCCGGAGAGATGCTGCACCATACGCTGGGAGACGGTGACTTCGGCCACTTTGCGCGCATGGCGCAAGAGGTGACGGCGGCGCAGGCCAGCCTGACGCTGGACAACGCCAAGGCGGAAATTGACCGCCTGCTGAGCGTGGCATTAACCGAACGGCGACCGGTTTATCTGCTGCTGCCGGGCGACGTGGCGCAGGCACCGCTGACGCCGCCGCTATCGCCGCTGAGGTTACCGGCGTTTCATTCGGCGCCGGAGGCGCTGGCCGGGTTTATCGCCGCCGCGCGCGAACTCCTGCAGCCGGCGTGCCACGTCACGCTGGTGGCGGATTTTCTCGCCGAGCGCTTTGGCGTAAGGCAGGCGTTGGCGCAGTGGATGAATGAAGTCCCTTTGCCGCACGCAACCTTGCTGATGGGCAAAAGCGTGCTGGATGAAACCCATGCCGGATTTATCGGCACCTACAGCGGCGCGGCCAGCGATCCGCTGGTCAGGCAGCGAGTGGAAGAGGCGGATGCGACCATACTGGTCGGCGTGCGCTTGACCGACACCATCACCGCCGGTTTCAGCCAGCGGTTAACGCCGGAAAAATGTATCGATATCCAGCCGTTCGCCGCCTGCGTCGGTCAGCAGACCTTCAGCCCGCTGGCGATGCATGATGCGGTACAGGCGCTGCATCAGCTGACGATGTCGCTGAATGGGCAGTGGCCGCCGCTGGCCGTGAGTCGCCCGGAATTACCCGCCGCTGAGGGCGATAAACTGGATCAGCACGCACTTTGGCGTCAACTGCAGGCATTTTTGCAACCCGGTGACGCGATCATTGCCGATCAGGGCACCGCCTGTTTTGGCGCGGCGGCGCTTAGCCTGCCGCAGGGTTGCCTGTTTATCAATCAGCCGCTGTGGGGGTCGATCGGCTACACCCTGCCGGCGGCGTTTGGCGTGCAGACGGCGCAGCCGGATCGTCGGGTGGTGCTGCTGATCGGCGATGGCGCCGCGCAGCTGACGATCCAGGAGTTGGGATCGCTACTGCGTGACGATCTCAAACCGGTGATTTTGCTGCTGAATAATGGTGGCTATACCGTCGAACGCGCCATCCACGGGCCGCAGCAGCGCTATAACGATATCGCCACCTGGGACTGGTGCGCGCTGCCGCAGGCGTTAGGGTCGGCAACGGCCAGCACGGTGCGGCGGGTCAGTACGCCGCAGCAGCTGCAGAGCGCGCTGCAGACGGCCGGCAACAGCGGGCGGCTGGCGTTGATTGAGGTGCTGCTGCCGCCGATGGATGTGCCGGAATTGCTGAACAGCATCTCGCAGGCGATTCAATTACGCAATGATGCTGCCTAGCCTGAAGACCCTTTCAGCAGATGCTCCAGCAGCCAGAACCCCGCCGGCCCCGGCGGGGTCAGTTTTGACCAGGCCGCATCTACGGAGATCAGCATCGGCCAGCCGCGTGGCTGCAATTCGGTCAGGTGGCCGTGGTCGTATTGCTTTACCAGCCAGTGCGGCAGAATCGCCCAGCCAAATCCCTGTTCCGCCATCTCCAGCAGCATCAGATAGCTGGGGGCCGACCAGACGCGTCCCTGCGGCTTGTTTCGGTTGTTGATATAGCTGTTGAGATACAGCTGCCGGGCGCTGGCGAGCTGCTCCTGTGTGGGATGGACGACGCTGGCCAGCGGATGCTGATGAGAGACGAAAATGCCCATTTCGGTGCGCTCCGGCAGCCGCGCCGCCGCGATATCGGACGGGTAGTCCGGCTGCACCGCCAGCATCCCCAGATGGGCGCGGCCGCTCTGCAGTAAGTCCAGCACGTCCTCCCCTTCGCCAACCATGCATTCCAGCTCAATATCCTGATAGCGCTGTTCAAACTGCGCCATCAGGTTTTCATGATAACTCGGCTGATAAGTATCAGAAAAAACGATGGTCAGCCGTGGTTCTATCTTGTCCGCCAGGCGGATGCTCAGGGCGTCCAGCCGTTCGCTGGCGGCCAGAATCTCCTGTACGTGCCCCAGTACTTTATGGCCGGCGACGGTCAGCGTCGGCTGACGCGACTGTCGGTCGAACAGGGTTAAGTCGAGATCCGCCTCCAGATTGGCGATAGCGGTGCTGATGGTCGACTGACTTTTCTTCAGCTTGCGGGCGGCGGCGGAAAATGAACCGAGCGCCGCGGCTTCAACAAATGCCAATAAGGCTTCGGGTGAGTAGCGCATAGATGTATCTACTTTATCGATGGAACCTATTTTTAATCTACGCAAAAAAGCGATGATAATCACCTCACTTTTCCAACCATGAGTAAAAAAACAGGTGAGTTATGCAACTGCAAAACAAGTCTTTTAGCGAACGTATCGTCCACGCGGTGGGGTTTGAAGCGATCGCCGTCATGATCTGCGCACCGATTGGTTCGTGGATCCTGGGCCGTTCCATGGCGCAGGTCGGTGCTTTGGCGGTCATGCTTTCCAGCGTTGCCATGCTGTGGAACATCGTTTACAACGCGGGGTTTGATCGCCTGTGGCCGGTGAGCCGGGTAGTACGCAACCTGAAAGTGCGGATGCTGCACGCGGCCGGCTTTGAGGCCGGCTTTATTCTGATTGGCGTACCGATTGCCGCCTTTATGCTGAACCTGACGCTGGTGCAGGCTTTTATGCTGGAACTGGGCTTTTTCCTGTTCTTCCTGCCGTATACCGTATTGTATAACTGGGCCTATGACGCGCTGCGCCAGCGCTGGATCGCGGCTCGGCTGGCGGTAAAATAACCGGTCGTCAAGCGGCGATAGCTCAGGTAAGGTCGCTATTATCCGTAACGTACTCCGGGGGCGATGATGAAAGTGCTGGGACTGTTAGGCGGGATGAGTTGGGAATCCACCATTCCTTATTACCGTATGATCAACGAACAGGTGAAAACGCAGCTGGGCGGTTTGCATTCGGCGAAAATCGTGCTGTATAGCGTTGATTTCCATGAAGTCGAGCAGCTGCAGCATCGCGGCGACTGGGAAGGTGCCGGACGATTGCTGGCTCAGGCGGCGACGGCGCTGCGTGCGGCGGGCGCCGAAGCGATAGCGATTTGCACCAACACCATGCACAAAGTGGCGGATGTGGTGGAGCAGGCCAGCGGCCTGCCGCTTATTCATATCGCCGATGCCACGGCGCAGCAGGTACGCCAGCAAAATATCCGCCGCGTCGGGCTGCTGGGTACGCGCTTTACCATGGAGCAGGATTTTTATCGCGGGCGGTTGCAGGATAAATTCGGCATCGAAGTGGTGACGCCGGTGGCGACGGATCGCGACAGCGTGCACCGTATAATCTATGAGGAGCTGTGTCTGGGCCATATTCATGTCGCTTCGCGCGAGGAGTATCGGCGCATTATCAGCGATCTGGAACAGCAAGGCGCGCAGGGGATTATTTTCGGCTGTACGGAAATCGGCCTGTTGGTCGGCCCGCAGGATGCTTCGGTACCGGTATTCGATACCACGGCGATTCATGCGCGTGCGGCGGCGGAGTATATCCTGGCGCGTTAGAGGGAATGTTTTGCACGCCGTGATGGTCGGCCGAAACGATTTTTGTGATCTATGTTACTATTGAGCCGCCGTGCCGCGGGCAGCGATTGTTGTTTTCCCGACGGGGTTTTACAGTGTTGGCTGCCTGCCGTTTATTTACTTTTTTGCGGAGAAAACATCGATGACATATGCCCTCGTAGGTGACGTTGGCGGCACCAATGCCCGCCTGGCGCTTTGCTCGCAAGAGACGGGTGAAATCAGCCAGGCGAAAACCTACTCAGGCCTGGAGTTTGACAGCCTGGAAGCGGTGATCCGCCAATATCTGCAGGAGCATCAGCTGGAGGTGCAGGACGCCTGTATCGCCATCGCCTGTCCGGTGACGGAAGACTGGGTGGCGATGACCAATCATTCCTGGGCATTTTCGATCAGACAAATGAAGGCGAACCTGGGACTGGCGCACCTGGAAGTCATCAACGACTTCACTGCGGTGTCGATGGCGATTCCGATGCTGACGGATGCCGACGTGCTGCAGTTCGGCGGCGGCCAGGCGCAGCAGGATAAACCGATTGCCGTTTACGGCGCCGGCACCGGGCTGGGGGTGGCGCATCTGATCCACGTCAATCGCCAGTGGGTAAGCCTGCCGGGCGAAGGCGGCCACGTAGACTTCGCACCCAACAGCGAAGAAGAAGACATCATTCTGGAAACGCTGCGGGCGGAGATGGGCCATGTTTCGGCGGAGCGCGTGCTGTCCGGGCCGGGGCTGGTCAACCTGTACCGGGCGATTGTCAAATCTGATGGCCGGCTGCCGGAGAACCTGGCGCCGAAAGATATTACCGAACGCGCGCTGGCCGACAGCTGTATCGACTGCCGACGCGCGCTGTCGCTGTTTTGCGTGATTCTGGGGCGTTTCGGTGGCAACCTGGCGCTGACGCTGGGCACTTTCGGCGGCGTTTATATCGCCGGCGGCATCGTGCCGCGCTTTATGGAATTCTTTAAAGCTTCCGGCTTCCGCGCGGCGTTTGAAGACAAGGGGCGCTTTAAGGATTACGTGCAGGAGATCCCGGTGTTTATGATTACCCATGCGCAGCCGGGCCTGCTGGGCGCCGGCGCCCACCTGCGACAGACGCTGGGGATTGAGCTGTAACGGTACGGACATGAAAAAAGGGGCGCAGCTTAATGGCTGCGCCCCTTTTTGTTGGCCGGATATCAGGCTTTGACCAGATCCGCCGGCTGATGTTCGTCCTGTTCGGCCGTGATGGCCGGCTGCGGCGTTTTGATAAACAGGGTAATCAGCAGGGACAGCAGCGACAGGACGCCAATCACCATAAAGGTGGTGTGGAAGCCGCCGAAGTATTTGGCGATAAACGAGCCGGCCAACGCGCCCAGTCCGAAGCCCTGGTAGATGATGCCGTAGTTTTTGCTGTGGTTTTTCAGGCCGAAGAAGTCGCCGACAATCGCCGGGAATACGGTGATATTGCCGCCGAAGCAGAAGGCGACGGCGCCGACGCACAGGAAGAACAGGCTGTGGCTGAGGGTAAAGGTGCTCAGGGCGACGATCGCCAGCACGGTGACCAACATGGTAAAGCTGATGACGCGCATCCGGCCGACTTTATCCGACAGGGTGCCGAGAATAATACGGCCGGCGGTGTTGAAAATCGCCACGGCGGAGACGGTGTTGGCGGCGGTGGCAACGTCCATTCCGGCCAGCTGCACCCCCATATCCTTGACGATGCCGATCAGGTACAGGCCGCTCATGCAGGCGGAGAAGAAAATGGCAAACAGCAGGTAGGCTTCTTTGGTCGTCAGCATTTGGCGCACGCTGTAGTTAACGCTCCGGCCACCTTGCGCCGCTGCGTTGGAGGCTGCGGCGGCCGGCTCTTTCAGCAGCAGCGAACCGAAGACGATTAACGCCATCACGATAACGCCCCAGTAGAAGAAGGCGGCGGAGACGCCCGCATTGGCAATCAGCGCGGCGTTAACGTATTTGAACAGCAGGCTGCCGCTGCCGAAGGCGCCGACGGAGATGCCGGAAATCAGCCCTTTGTTGGCCGGGAACCACTTGATCAGGTTGGACAGGGTGGAGATATAGGCGATGCCGACGGCGAAACCGACCACCACGCCGGCCAGCAGATAAATCATATCCAGCGAGCTGGCGTGGGCGCTGGCGATCAGCCCCAGCCCGACCAGCACGCCGGCGGCCAGCGTCAGGTTGCGGATGCCGAAGCGTTCCTGCAATTTGCCGGCGAACAGAGTGGAAAACGCCAGGAAGAAACTGGTGATGGAGAACGTGGTGGCGACATCCGCCAGGCCCCAGTGGAATTTATCCACCAGCGGCTGGTTAAACAGGCTCCAGGTATAGATAGTTCCCAGGCCCATCTGACAGATGATGGTGCCCAGAACGATAAGGCTGCGATTTACCGGTTTTGTTCTCATGGCCGGTTTCTCCTGTATGTAAGTGTGCGTTACCCGTGGTGTAAATGCGCGGAGCAAATCGGCTCCGCAGTATGGGGATATTATATGGCCGGGGTGGCGGCCGGCGGCGGATTGGGCATGAGTTGCCTCTGCCGAGGAATGAAATGCATCAGGCGCTGCATGAGTTGCCGTTTTTGGCGCAAAAACGTCGTGAAATGCGCCCCTGGACATGTGATCTAAATCAAAATTATCAACGATTTATTGCCGGACGGCGGGGAAGGATTGTGGGGGAATTGTGAAGGTTCTGTGCGGATGAGGTAAACCGGCGTTTGTCTGATGGAGCGGCTGCGGGTGTGGTATTAGGGTAACGGCAGGCGGATTCGATCCGTTAATGCAGGAGCCATAGTATGAAAAAAAGAGCACTATTATTGGCGGCGCTACTGGCGCTGCCGCTGGTGAGCCAGGCCGGAATTTTTATTAACGTCACCCCGGACAGCGCATGGCGCGTCGGCGACCGTGACCACCGCGGCCACTACTGGGATGGCCACCGCTGGCGCGAGGCGCGCTGGTGGCGTGCACATCACCGCGATTACCGGCCGCCGCGCCACTACCGCGGGCACGACCGTCCGCCGCACCGGGCGGATTTCCGTCAGCGGGAATGGCATCACCACCACGATCACCATCACCGCGGCTAATTACAGACGCATCAGCTGGCGGAACGCCTTGACCTTGCTGCGGCTGACCGGCACCTCAAACTCCAGGTCGCTCAGCCGCAGAATATAGGTGTTATTGAACCAGGGCACGATTTCGCGGATTTTCGCCAGGTTGACGCAGTAGGAGCGGTGGCAGCGGAAGAAATGCTCTTCCGGCAGCCGGGCGTAAAACTCGCTGATATTCATCGGCATCACAAACTCTTCACGGCGGGTGTACACCCGCGTCACCTTCTCATCGGCCGCCGCATAGTAAATATCGTTGATGTCGGTAACGATGATGCGATCGTTTTTTATCAGGTTAATGCTGTGGCCGCCGCGCCCGGCCGGCTGCTGCTGTTCGGGCTGATTCAGCGAACGCTGGTGCAGCGCCTCCAGCTTTTGCAGCATGGTGACGATACGCGCCTCGTGGTACGGCTTGAGAATATAGTCGAAGGCTTCGATCTCAAAGGCTTCCACCGCGTGCTCTTTATAGGCGGTAATAAAGATAATCGCCGGCCGGTGGGCGAACTTGCTGATGTTCTGCGCCAGCAGCACACCGTCGAGAGACGGGATATTAATATCGAGGAAGATGGCGTCCACCTGATGATTTTGCAGGTATTTCAGCACGTCCAGCCCGTCATCGAAGGTGGCCTCGATGGTGATGTTGCTGTGCTGTTTGATCAGGTAGCTCAGCTCTTCCTGCGCCAAAAACTCATCTTCAACAATGATGGCTTTCATACTTTCCTCATGCTTCTTCTGCCGGCTGTTCGGCGGCCGGGCGCCGTTTGCCGCCGTCTTTAGTGATATAAAACGCAATTTCGGTGCCTGGCTCCAGACGGCGAATCTTCAGCCCGGCGCCGTACAGCAGCGAGACGCGGTGGTGCACATTGAGCAGGCCGATATGGTTGCCCGGCATTTCGTTGCGCGCCACCCGGTCAATCACCGCCTGGCTGATGCCGTGGCCGGTGTCTTGCACCGAAATCCGAATGCGCTCACCGTGGTCCTTGACCGCAATCACCACCACACCTTTGCCGCGGCAGGGCTGAATGCCGTGCACGATGGCGTTTTCCACCAGCGGCTGGATCAGCAGGCTGGGAATGCGCAGCGCGATATCGTCGTCGATATCGTAGATCACCGTCAGTTTGTCGCCGAAGCGCGCCTGTTCAATGGCGATATAGTCTTGTACCTGATGCAGCTCCTTACGGATATCAATCAGCTCATCGTTCAGTTCCAGGTTGTAACGCAGGTAACGCGACAGGTTGATAATCAGCTGGCGCGCGGTGTCCGGTTTGAGGCGGATCGATGAGGAGATGGCGTTCAGCGCATTAAACAGAAAGTGCGGGTTGATCTTGCTCTGCAGCGCGCGCATTTCGGCTTTGTCCGCCATCTGGCGCAGCTGCTCAATGCGGGACACCTCCATCTGGGTGGAGATAATCTGTGACAGACCGACCGCCATCACCTTCAGGGTATTGGTGATCTGGTGTGCGTGGCAGTAGTAGATTTTCAGCGTGCCGCTGACTTCGCCCTTTTCCCACAGCGGGATCACCAGCTGCGAGTGGATCTGCGGCGTGGCGGGGCTTTCATGGTTGTTCTTGATGATGATTTTGCCGTGGCGGATGCTTTCCCGCGTCACCCGGCTGAGGCTTTCCCGCCCGACCGGATAGTGCTCCTCGCCGACGCCGACGTAGGCCAGCACGCTTTGGGTATCGGTCATCGCCACCGCATCGGCCTGAATATCGTGGCGGATAATGTCGCAGATGGTGGTCAGCGACTCGCTGTTGAAGTTGCGGAAGTAGGGCAGCGTTTTACGGGCGATATCCAGCGCCAGCTTGGCCTGACGTGCGGCGATCACCTCTTTTTCATCCTCGACGCTCTGCACCAGCAGCACGATCAGGCCGATGCACACCGTGCCGAGGATCATCGGCAGGGCGATTTGCGCCACGATCTCCAGCCCCAGCTCGGTCGGCGACGCCCACAGGACGATCAGCAGCATGGTCAGGCTTTCGCACAGCATGCCGCCGAGAATGCCGATACGCCAGCGACGCTCTTTTTTCACCTTCAGGTTGATATAGGCGGCGCTGATGCCGGCGATGATGCTGGTGATCAGACAGGGCACCGAGGTAATGCCGTCGATATCGATCAGATAGCGGTGCACGCCGGCGATAATGCCGGTGACGACGCCGACCCACGGCCCGAACAGGATGCCGCCGGCCATAATGGCGATCACCCGCACGTTGACCAGCGAACCTTCGACGTTGATACCGGAATAGGTGCTGAACAGCGCGAACAGCGAGAAAATGGCGGTGACCGCCGCCAGTTCCAGCGGCGTGTGCTCCTCTTTTTGCAGCAGCTGCCGAAACAGCCGGGTGCGCGTCAGGAAGAACAGGCAAATTAACATCAGCGCGGCACGATCGAATACCGCTAACAGCATTTCAAAAAAAGGGTGCACAACGGCTACTCGCTGCGGCGAAACAAGATGGCGCCCAGTATATCACAGCGTCGGGCGCCGGCTCAGGGAACGCACGTCCTCGCCGTCAGCGTTTAAAGCCCGGGATAAAGCGCGTGACGTCCACCTCCATAAAGGCGCTGCGCTGGAACTGCGCCTTCAGCGCGTAGGGCACCGTGCAGTCAAAAATGGCCTTGCAGGCGATGCCCTCCGCGCGGATGGACGGACTGAAGGCCGGTGACGATGACGGATCCAGCGGGTGGCAGCGTACGCCGGGAATAAACACCGTGCTGACGTCGCCCTGATAGCGGGTGGTCATTGCCCACATCACGTCGTTCATATCGAACAGGTCGACGTCCTCGTCCACCAGCATGACGTGTTTCAGCTCTGAAAAGGCGGCGAATGCCAGCAGTGCCGCCTGCCGCTGGCGGCCTTCGTCGTTTTCCGAGCGTTTTTTCACCTGCAGCACCGCCAGATATTTGCCGGTGCCGGGGGAAGGGCAGTGGACGTTCAGTACAAAGCCGGGCAGCGCCCGTTCGACCATCTGCAGAATGCTGGCCTCGGTGGGGATGCCGGCCAGATTAGTGTGTTCATCGCTGGCGCCGATGCAGGTTTGCAGGATCGGGTGTTTGCGGTGGGTGATCGCCTTCACTTTGATCACCGGCAACGCCGCTTTGGCCTCCCCGGTATAGCCGGGGAACTCCGGCATCGCCTTGCCGCTGTTGGTGTGCTGATCTTCGCGCACCCGCACGCCCGGCAGCAGTTCGCCCTCAATCACCACCTCGGCGTGGGCGATGGCGCGTGCCGCCACCGTCAGGCACGGTGCCAGTTCCACCGGGCGGTTGCGCAGCGCGCCGGCCACCGACAGCTCGTCGAAGCCCAGCGGCGTGGTGGGCGGCTCAAAACAGGCGCCGATCTCAATGGCCGGATCAACGCCGATGCTGATGGAGATCGGCAGCGGCTGGCCTGCCGCTTCGGCCTTCATGCGGAAGGTATCAAGGTGGCGGCCGGGCACGAAGTACATCGAAATTTCATCTTTGCCCTGGACGCACAGGCGGTGAATGGTCACGTCATGTTCGCCGGTTTCCGGATCGGCGGCGTAACACATGCCCAGCGTAAAATAGGGGCCGGCATCGTCCGGCGTATTGGTCGGCGCCGGCAGCAGTTTGAGGATGTCGAAATCCGGGTCGCTGGCCAGGTGCACCACTTCCTGGCAGGCGGCCTGCTCACGCGGGATCTCCACCGGCGCAATCGGCTTGCTCACCGAGTCTTTCAGCAGCCAGGCCAGCCGTTCCGGCGTACTGCCCAGCAGGTGGGCCACGCGTTTGCGCGACGCCAGCAGGCCGATCAGCACCCGCATATCGTCATAGCCTTTGATGCGGTTGAACATCATGGCCGGGCCGATGCGCGTCGGGCGCATCACGGTGCCGTGCGCGCCGACGTAGCGGTAAACGCCGGACAGTTCGGCCATCGGATCGACCGGTTCATCGGTGGCGATCAGTTCATCATCAATGTGGCGCAGCAACTCCAGGGCGGAACGCAGGTCGTGCACCTGCGGTAGTTCGGTGGTCGTGGTCATTGGCGTTGTCCGTCAGGTTGTAGGGGTAAGGCGATTTATTGGTGGTTATTTCTCCACTATCGGGCGAGGATTGATTTCTGTCTAATAGGCTTTAGCCTGTTTTTAATCATCATTCGTTATCACAGGATGGCTTATGAGCGATATGCGTCAGCTGTACTCGTTTATTGCGCTGGCCGAAGAGATGCACTTCGGGCGTGCGGCGGCCAATGTGCACATTGCCCAGCCGGCGCTGAGCCAGCACATCAAGCTGTTGGAGCAGCGTCTGGGGCTGCGGCTGTTTGAACGCGATCGCCGCCACGTGGCGCTGACGCCGGAAGGGCGCGTGTTGCTGGAGAAAGCGCGCGATACGATAGGTCGCTATGAAGGACTGCTGCAGACCGCCGCCAGCCTGCGCAGCGGCGCCGACGGCGCGATCCGGCTGGGATATGTCGGATCGGCAATTTACGATCCGGCACTGATGACGCTGATGCGCGACTACCGTCAGGCGCGGCCGGGCATCGAGCTGGCGATGGAGGAGCATGATGTGAACCGCCAGCTCACCCTGCTGCAGAACGGCGATCTTGATGCGGCGCTGGTGCGTACGCCGGTGCCGCAGTTGCCCGGGCTGGTTTATCAGCAGGTGGTGCAACGGACGTTGATCGCGGTGCTGCCAAAGGATCATGCGCTGAGCGGATGCGGAACGCTGTCGCTGCGGCAGCTGGCGCAGGCGCCGTTTTTGATCCAGAACGATCCGCCGGGTATCGGGCTGGCCTGGTCGGTACTGGACGCCTGCCGGCGCGCTGGCTTTACGCCGCACCCGCTGAAGGCCACGCGTGATGTGGCGGTGACCATCGGGCTGGTGGCGCTGGGGATGGGCGTGGCGCTGGTGCCGGAGACGCAGGCGCTGGCGCGGCGTGAGGATATCAGCTACCACCCGCTGGACGATCCGCTGGCGGTGAGTACGCTGACGCTGGCCTATCGGCAGAACACTCAGCAGGCGGCGGTGAAGGACTTTGCCCGCTTTGTCCGGCAGCGCGCCGCGCACTGAGGTACGGCGCGCTACGGGCGGTTATTTCAGGCCGAGCTGTTCTCTGCCGAGCGGCGTCAGTAGCTCTTCGCCGCCACGGCCGACGAAGTCCACTTCGAAATCGTCCGCGGCGAAGTCCGGCGGCGTGCGGCCGCTCAGGAAGCTGGGCAGCTGACGCTGCAGATAGGCGTCGTTCTTTTCACAGCCCGGCGCGGCGGCGATATACATCACGTTACTGTCGAACTCGCCGTGGTGCTCGTTTTCCACCGCGTGGATCACATCACAGTGCCAGAATACGCAGTCGCCCGGTTCCAGATCCGGAATAGGGGAAATCCCTTGCAGTAAAAGGGGATGCCATGTTTCCGAAATCGACAGCGCGCGTCCCGGCGCGGCATCGCACAGGTCGTCGTCGGCCACGTCGTCCTGCAGCGCGCGCAGCAGTACATAGGCCATGGCGTTGGCAATCGGCACCAGATTCAGCGTGCCGGCATGGGTGCGCTGCGGCGTCAGCGCGGTCCAGCCCTGAAAGGTGCGGAACATCGAGCAGACCGCCGGCGAGGCTATTTCCCGCACCTCGGTGCGGCCGTCGGCGGCGAAAGGATTATAGCGTTGCCAGTCGCCGGAGAACACGTGGCGGTAGACATAGCGGAAATTCTCGTCCAGCCAGCGTTCGATGGTGCCGCTGTCGACGTGCGGCGACAGGCCGAGCGAGGAGGAGTTGGGCGGACGGCGGCGGGTGCGGTCGGCATAGGTGGCGACGCGCTGCGGGTCGAAGTGCTGTTTGCCGTTGCTTTCAGTTTCCCACAGGCTGTTCATAAACACCTGCACCGCATGCATGCGCCGATCCTGCCGCGCTTCCACCTGCGGCTTCGACCAGTAGATACCGTAAATCTGCGGCTTGCTGGCGGCCAGCTTGCCGAAGTAATTATCTTCGGCGGCGTTTTTCAGCCGTTCGACGAAATTGTTGCGCGTCAGATAATCGCCGATCTCACGGTTCCAGCTTTCGGCGGTATCGCGTGGAAACACGCCGCGAATGGCGCAGGCGCCGCGCTGCCTGATCAGCGCTTTTTGCTGCTCGCTCACCCGTTGTTGCAGGATATCGTCGGCGTCGATTTGCGGCACCGGATTGTGGCCTGCCGCCAGCTCGCGGCGAATCTGTTCCACCTGTTGGCGGATGTTCTCTTCCAGCGCCAGAAACACCTTGCGGTAGTTGGGCAGCGCCTGACGCAACTGCCGTTTAACGTTTCTGATGGCGGTGGGGATGTCGTCGATAACCAGTGCTGTCATAAGGTGCTCCTTATCTCGCCGGTGACAGAGGGTAAGTAATAATTTTGTTTTTTTTACGTTAATGATTATCTGGCCTAAAACGGGATAAATAAAGCGTTATATTTCATTCGAAACTTCCTCTTTTTTGTTATACGAAAGATGTCAGCGCTGAAAGCGGTGATGAAAAAAGTTATTGTTCAGGGGATGGACAGCCTGAATCTGCTGCGATATGTTCGATAACAGGCCAAAAACTGGCCAGCGTCGCTCGGACGGTCCGGGCGCTTACGTCTCTTCGAGGAATCTATGGCTGATAATCACAGTCCGCGCCGCTTTACGCGCATTGAACGTCTTCCCCCGTACGTGTTTAACATCACCGCCGAACTGAAGATGGCCGCACGCCGTCGCGGCGAAGATATTATCGACTTCAGCATGGGCAACCCCGACGGCCCGACGCCGCCGCACATTGTGGAGAAACTCTGCACCGTGGCACAGCGTGAAGATACGCATGGCTACTCGACTTCACGCGGTATTCCGCGCCTGCGCCGGGCGATTTCGCGCTGGTATCAGCAGCGCTATCAGGTGGATATCGATCCGGAAAGCGAAGCCATCGTCACCATCGGCTCCAAAGAGGGGCTGGCGCATCTGATGCTGGCGACGCTTGACCATGGCGATACCGTGCTGGTGCCGAACCCGAGCTACCCGATTCATATTTACGGCGCGGTGATCGCCGGCGCACAGGTGCGTTCGGTGCCGCTGGTGGAAGGCGGTGATTTCTTTGGTGAGCTGGAGCGCGCCATCCGTGAAACCATTCCGCGGCCGAAAATGATGATCCTCGGCTTTCCCTCCAACCCGACCGCGCAGTGCGTGGAGCTGGATTTCTTCGAACGGGTGGTGGCGCTGGCGAAGCAGTACAACGTGCTGGTGGTGCATGATCTGGCCTATGCCGATATCGTCTATGACGGCTGGCAGGCGCCGTCGATTATGCAGGTGCCGGGGGCCAAAGATATCGCGGTTGAGTTTTTCACCCTGTCGAAAAGCTACAACATGGCAGGCTGGCGTATCGGCTTTATGGTAGGCAACCCGGAGCTGGTCAGCGCGCTGACGCGCATCAAGAGCTATCACGATTACGGCACCTTTACGCCGCTGCAGGTGGCGGCCATCGCCGCGCTGGAGGGCGACCAGCAGTGCGTGCTGGATATCGCCGAGCAGTATCGCCAGCGTCGCAACGTGTTGGTGAAAGGCCTGCATGAAGCCGGCTGGATGGTGGATAACCCGAAGGCGTCCATGTACGTCTGGGCGAAAATCCCCGAGCCTTATGCTCACCTGGGGTCGCTGGAGTTCGCCAAACGTCTGTTGGCGGAGGCGAAGGTCTGCGTGTCGCCGGGTATCGGCTTTGGTGAGTATGGTGACGATCACGTGCGCTTTGCACTGATTGAAAATCAGGACCGTATCCGCCAGGCGGTACGGGGCATCAAGGCGATGTTCCGCGCTGATGGTCTGATCGCGCCGGCGGCCAAATAGCGCGCCAGATGCAGAAATAACAAAGGGGCGCCGGTGCGCCCCTTGTTGCCGTTCTGGGTTTGGTGGTCCGTCAGGAAACCATATACATGAAGGTACCAACCCATGCAACCAGCATGAATGAAATGCCCATCAAAAAGTATTTCACTTAATAACTCCCCTCATGGAGTGCTCGCAAGTCAACGATCCCGATTGTTGTGCTGAGTATTTTATAGGATGCCCGGCGCGCCTGGCCGGTTCTTTTTGTCATAAAAACAGCCTGCTGGTAGCTTGAGCATCCCGGTCGTCGCATTTTATCCGTTTAAGAAAACACGGGAAACGCGACAGGATCGGCGCTCAATGTACTCCCAATCTTTGTATTATTTCAATACTGTGTTTTTGATCACACTTCATGGCTGTTTTTTAATCACTTTCCGTTATTTTCTCATCGATTTCCGTCCGGCTGCACGATGTGGAGAAACGGGGCGATGTTTATCACATTTCGAGCAGGGCAATGCCCGCCGCTGCGGCAAACCAGAACAACAGACAGCCCAGTAACACTGCGCACCAGATATGGCGACGTATCCATGCCATGATCAACTTTTCTCATGCCGGTGAAGGGAGATAATCCATTCATCGGCCGCCGCAGGGAAATGTTTAGTCCGGTCGCGTACAATTTTTTATGGCTTATCGCCAGTATGCACCGAGAGCCGGATTTCGTAGCCCAGCAAGAACAGCGCCTGTTCCAGCGCTTCGGCTTTCGAGGCATAGGCAATATCCAGCAGGCGGTTCATCTGCCCGGCGTTAAAGCCCAGTTGGCGCGCCAGTAACGCTTTCGGCATCTGTTTTGCCAGCAGGGCGTTATGCAGCGCGACCTTCAGCTGTACCAGCAGAGGCAGCGGTACCTGCAGTTCGTCGCTATCGTTCGCGGAGGGCGGCGGCACCGCGCGGCCTTCTTCAATCTCAATGGCGAGGGCGGTCAGCAGTGAGTCCTGCGCTTCCAGCTCCACGTCTTCACGTTTATAGCAGGCGGCCTGAAATTCCGGGAAATCGCGAAAGCCGATGTGCCAGCAGTCGTCTTCGTCATCAAAGTGGTAGTGGGCCGGATAGTGGCTAGACATAGCGCTTCCTGATTGTCGGCATGATGGTAATGGCTGGCAAGGGTAGCATGAGTCGGGGGAGAAAAGGGGACGGATTGATATTCCGAGGAAATGGGTAGCGCGACACCGGCATCGTGCGGGCAATGGCGACGGAAGTGCAACGCCTTTGTCATCTGATATGATCTGCGCATCTATTGGCAACGGTTTACTTTAAAAGTATTCTAATCCTTAACATAGATCCCGTGATGTCTTAAAGATAAATTAATTTTAAAAATATATTTTAGGATTTAACGCAGATATAAAATTATTTTACGCAGGAAAACTAAAGTTAGAAAGGATGTCAATAATTACTGACGCCTATCATGTATATAAGGCAATGAATTTGTCTTTTAATATATCCAATTTAAGGAGAAGGATTATTTTTAAATAAAAGTAAAAAGAGGCGTGTTTGGGCTGGAGGAATGTGTCTTTATCAGTGTAGAGAGCAACCGTAAATGGTACCCCCGACTGGAATCGAACCAGTAACTAGCCCTTAGGAGGGGCTTGTTATATCCGTTTAACTACGGGGGCATGCCGGATTCGGGGCATTATACCCGTTTTTCTTCCCAGAATAAGCGCTTAGCGGTGCGTTTGCTTATTTCCTCGCCAGTGGGGATAGCCGCTGGCCGACAGAACGGGGAAAATTCAGCGTTTGTCATCACCGTCAACGGCGCGTGTTGCCTGTGCTTTCGCCTGATTGCTGATGTCGTTGCGAATCTGCGCATGGCTGATTAACGCAAAGATAAAAGTACCGCCGATGATATTACCGGCAAGTGTCGGCAGCGCGAACGGATAAATAAATTGTTGCCAGCCGATGACGCCGTTGCACACCAAATAGATGATCTCAACTGAACCGACGACGATATGGGTCAGATCGCACAGCGCCACCAGATAGGTCATCAGCACGATCACCCAGATTTTAGCGCCGCCGGCGGACGGCAGCATCCAGACCATAGTGGCAATAATCCAGCCGGCGAGGATCCCATTGGCAAACATCTCCTGCGGGGTGTTATGCATCACTTCCTGTCCCAGGGAGACAAAGGCCTGCCGGGTGGCGGCGTCAAACAGCGGCAGGTGGGTAAAAGCCAGCGCCGCCAGCCCGGTGCCAAGCAGGTTGCCCAACAGCACCACGCCCCACAGTCGCAACAGAATAAGCAGGTTCTTCGGCGTGGGCTTGTGCATGATCGGCAGCACCGCCGTTACGGTGTTTTCGGTAAATAGCTGCTGACGCGCCATAATGACGATGACAAAACCAAAGGTATAGCCGATATTCTCAATGAAAAAGCGGCTGGGATCGTCGGGCAGGCGGGCGTGGAAGATGCCTTTGGCCATCAGCGATGCGCCCATCGACAGCCCGGCGGCGATGGCCGACCACAGCAGCGCCAGCCAGTCACGCTCCAGCTCTTTTTCCCCTTCCATACGGATCTGTTCATGCACCGCCGCAGCGCGGGAGGGCAGGTTCTCCGCGTTGACGTCAATGGCGGCTTTTCCCTGCTCCCGCTCTTGGCTGTCTACTGTGACATCGCTTTCGGACTGCTGATTGTCTGTTGCGTCGCCTGGTTGCTTATTATCCATGCATATCCTCCGACAGCCGTACCGAGATTATTTATTAAGCGTAGCCGCAGGGGCGGCGGGAAGGGAAATAAGTTGGTCAAATTGCAGAAAAAAGTAACAAGGGTTTAACGTTGGCGCATTTTTCTACGCATTATTGATCTGGTGCGCAATATTACCCCTATTGGAGTAGTTTCTGCGCTGGCCGCAGGCTACGAGCCGCCGATCGCTTGTGCTATCATGCGCACACCCAAAGAACAATAGCCGAGTCCTGCCGATGCTGGAAGCCAAAAACCTGAGTTGTGTCCGCGATGAGCGCACCCTGTTTAGCGGGCTGAGTTTTTCGGTGAGTCCGGGCGATATGGTGCAGGTGGAAGGGCCGAACGGCGCGGGAAAAACCAGCCTGCTGCGCATTCTGGCCGGTCTGGCGCGTCCGGATGAAGGCGAAGTGCGCTGGCGGGGCGAGAATACCCGCCGCAGCCGCGAACGCTATCATGCCGAGCTGCTGTTCCTCGGCCATCAGCCGGGCATCAATGCGATGCTGACGCCGTTTGAAAATCTGCGCTTTTATCAGCGCGCGGCCCGCGGCGGTGACGGACAGGCAATCTGGCAGGCGTTGGAGCAGGTGGGGCTGGTCGGCTATGAGGATCTGCCGGTGGCGCAGCTGTCCGCCGGGCAACAGCGTCGCGTCGCGTTGGCACGACTGTACCTGAGCGACAGCCCGCTGTGGATCCTGGACGAGCCTCTGACCGCCATCGATAAACAGGGCGTCGCCGAATTGATTCGCCATTTTGAACAACATGCGCAACAGGGCGGTATGGTAGTGTTGACCACCCATCAGGAGCTGGCCGGCAGCCAGCGGCCAGTGACGAAAATTAGTTTGTCGGACGCAGGGATGGAGACGGCCTGATGTTTTTAACCCTGCTGCGGCGTGAATTGAAAATCGCCTTTCGCAAAGGCTCGGAAATCGTTAACCCGCTGTGGTTCTTTCTGATCGTTATCACGCTGTTCCCGTTGGGCGTCGGCCCGGAGCCGCAGCTGCTGGCGCGTATCGCGCCGGGCATCATCTGGGTGGCGGCGCTGCTGGCGTCGCTGCTGTCGCTGGAAAGGCTGTTCCGCGACGACTTTCTTGACGGCTCGCTGGAACAGCTGCTGCTGCTGCCAACCCCGCTGCCGTTGGCGGTGTTAGGCAAAGTATGTGCTCACTGGGTGGTGACGGGGCTGCCGTTGCTGCTGCTGTCGCCGCTGGTGGCGCTACTGCTGTCGCTGGACGTGCAGACCTGGCTGGCGGTAGCCGCCACCTTGCTGCTCGGCACGCCGACGCTGAGCCTGATCGGCGCCATCGGCGTTGGGCTGACCGTCGGGCTGCGCAAAGGCGGGGTGTTGCTGAGCCTGCTGGTGCTGCCGCTGTATATCCCGGTGCTGATCTTCGCCACCGGCGCGATTGACGCTGCGGCGATGGGGATGCCGATTGACGGCTATCTGGCGATACTCGGCGCGATGCTGGCGGGCAGCGTGACGCTGGCGCCGTTTGCCACCGCCGCTGCGCTGCGGGTAAGCGTGCACTAGCTAACAGATAAGAAGAGCCGGGCAACGCCGACAAGAGCGGCCCCGGCATACATCATTTGCCGCCCCGCAGCGCAGGGCGGCGGACGTTTTCATTTACCGTGAGCAATGACAACAATGTGGAAATGGTTACATCAATTCGCCAGGCCCGAGAGGCTCTACCAGGTTTGTGGGCGCTTAGTACCCTGGCTTGGCGCGGCGGGCGCCGTCTGCCTGCTGCTCGGCTGGATATGGGGCTTTGGCTTCGCGCCCAAGGATTATCAACAGGGCGATAGTTTCCGCATTATGTATATCCACGTGCCGGCGGCGATGTGGTCGATGGGCATTTACGCCTCCATGGCGGTGGCCGCTTTTATCGGCCTGGTATGGCAGATGAAAATGTCCGATACCGTCGTCGCGGCGATGGCGCCGGTGGGGGCGGTATTCACCTTTATCGCGCTGGTGACCGGCTCCGCCTGGGGCAAGCCGATGTGGGGCGCCTGGTGGGTCTGGGACGCGCGCCTGACCTCCGAACTGGTGCTGCTGTTCCTGTATATGGGCATCATCGCGCTGTACAACGCTTTTGAAGACCGCCGGCTGGCCGGCCGCGCCGCCGGTATTCTGGTGCTGGTCGGCGTGGTCAATATCCCGATTATTCATTTCTCGGTCGAATGGTGGAACACGCTGCATCAGGGGTCGACCAATATGCAGCAGAGCATTGCGCCAAGCATGCGTACGCCGCTGCGCTGGGCGATCCTCGGCTATTTGCTGTTCTTTATTACCCTGACGCTGATGCGCCTGCGCAACCTGATTCTGGCGCAGGAGCGTCATCGCCCGTGGGTGGCGGCCCTGGTTAACAAGGAGCGTCAGTCATGAATGCCGCATTTTCCTCCTGGACGGCGTTCTTCGCCATGGGCGGTTACGCCTTTTATGTGTGGCTGGCGGTGGCCGCCACGCTGATTCCGTTGCTGGGTCTGGTGTGCCATACCCTGTGGCAACGCCGGCAGCTGCTGGCCGATGTGCGCCGCCGTCAGGCGCGCGAACGCCGTATCCGCCAATCACAACATGCTAAAACATCGGCTGCGCCGCAGTCCGCCGCTGCGCGGGAGAAATCATTGTGAATCCACGTCGTAAAAGTCGCCTCTATCTGGCCATTGTGGTGCTGGTCGGCATCGCGCTTACCGCTTCGTTGGTGCTGTATGCGCTGCGCTCCAACATCGATCTGTTTTATACCCCGGGTGAAATCCTGCAGGGCAAAGGGGAAAATCACGAAAAACCGGAGGTCGGGCAGCGCCTGCGCATCGGCGGCATGGTGATGCCGGGCTCGGTGAAGCGCGATCCGGAAACGCTGAAGGTCAGCTTTAAGGTGTATGACGCGCGCGGCGCAATCGCCGTGACCTATGAAGGCATCCTGCCGGATCTGTTCCGCGAAGGGCAGGGCGTGGTGGCGCAGGGCGTGCTGGGGGAAGGCAACGTGGTGAACGCCAAAGAAGTACTGGCCAAGCACGATGAGAAATATACCCCGCCGGAAGTGGCCGATGCGATGAAAGAGAACCATAAAGGGCCGGCGTCGGCCTATCGCGCGCCGCAGGAGGACAGCCAGTCATGATACCGGAGCTGGGAAGTTTTCTGTTGTGTCTGGCGCTGGCGGTATCGCTGCTGCTGAGCATTTACCCGCAGTGGGGAGCCGCGCGTCAGGACCGCCGCATGATGGCGGTGGCGCGTCCGCTGACCTATGGCATGTTCGCCGCCATTGCGCTGGCGTTTATCTGCCTGGTGCACGCCTTTATCGTTAACGATTTTACCGTCGCCTATGTTGCCGCTAACTCCAACACGCAGCTGCCGGTCTATTACCGCATCGCCGCCACCTGGGGGGCGCATGAAGGCTCGCTGCTGCTCTGGGTGCTGCTGCTGAGCTGCTGGTCGCTGGCGGTGGCGCTGTTCAGCCGCTCCATGCCGCAGGATGCGGTGGCGCGGGTGCTGTCGGTGATGGGGATGATTACCGCCGGTTTCCTGCTGTTTATCATTATGACTTCCAACCCGTTCACCCGCACCTTGCCGAACTTCCCGATCGACGGCCGCGATCTGAACCCGTTGCTGCAGGACGTCGGGCTGATTTTCCATCCGCCGCTGCTGTATATGGGCTACGTCGGCTTTTCGGTGGCGTTTGCCTTCGCCATTGCCTCGCTGATGGCCGGGCGGCTCGACACCGCCTGGGCGCGCTGGTCGCGGCCGTGGACTACCGCCGCCTGGGTGTTTCTGACCCTCGGCATCGTACTGGGCTCCGCCTGGGCCTACTACGAGTTGGGCTGGGGCGGCTGGTGGTTCTGGGATCCGGTGGAGAATGCCTCCTTCATGCCGTGGCTGGCGGGCACCGCGCTGATGCACTCGCTGGCGGTGACGGAAAAACGCGGCACCTTCAAGGCGTGGACGGTGCTGCTGGCGATCACCGCGTTCTCGCTGTGTCTGCTCGGCACCTTCCTGGTACGTTCCGGCGTGCTGGTGTCGGTGCACTCTTTTGCCTCCGATCCGGCGCGCGGCATGTTTATTCTCGCCTATCTGGTGATTGTGATCGGCGGTTCGCTGCTGCTGTACGCTTTTAAAGGCGGCCAGGTGCGCAGCCGGGTGCAGCACGAAACCTTTTCCCGCGAGACCTTCCTGCTGGGCAACAACGTATTGCTGATGGCCGCGATGCTGGTGGTGCTGCTGGGTACGTTGCTGCCGCTGGTGCATAAGCAACTCGGGCTGGGCAGTATCTCGATCGGCGAGCCTTTCTTCAACACCATGTTCACCTGGCTGATGGCGCCGATGGCGCTGCTGCTGGGCATCGGCCCGCTGGTGCGCTGGCGCCGTGACGAGCCGAGCAAGCTGTGGCGTCGCCTGGGCGTTGCGCTGGTGGTGACTCTGCTGCTGTCGATTCTGCTGCCGTGGCTGCTGCAGGACAGCATTGCCGGCATGACGGTGGTCGGGCTGCTGATGGCGGTCTGGGTCATTGTGCTGACGCTGATGGAGCTGCACGAGCGTGCCACGCACCGTCACGGCTTCTGGCGCGGCCTGCGCCATTTGTCGCGCAGCCACTGGGGCATGGTGCTGGGCCACCTGGGCGTGGCGGTAACGGTGATCGGTATCGCCTTCAGCCAGAACTACAGCGTGGAGCGTGACGTGCGGATGAAGGCCGGCGACAGCGTGGATATTCATGACTATCACTTTGTATTCCGCGACGTGCACGATATCCGCGGACCGAACTACACCGGCGGCGTCGGCATTATCGACGTGACGCGCAACGGTAAGGCGGAAGCGACGCTGCATGCGGAAAAACGCTACTACAGCGTGGCGCGCAGCATGATGACGGAAGCCGCGATCGACGGCGGCCTGACGCGCGATCTGTACGCGGCATTGGGCGAGGAGCTGGACGACGGCTCCTGGGCGGTGCGGCTGTATTACAAACCGTTCGTCCGCTGGATCTGGTTCGGCGGCGTATTTATGGCGCTGGGCGGGCTGCTGTGTATCCTCGATCCGCGTTATCGCATGAAGAAAAAACTGGCGCGTCAGGGCAAGCGGGAGGCGCAGGTATGAACCGTAAACTGTTATTTATTCCCTTAATCCTGTTCTTGTTGCTGGTGGCCGCCTTTATGGTGCAGCTGACGCGCAACGCCGGCGGGGAGGATCCGACCATGCTGGAATCGGCATTGATCGGTAAACCGGTGCCGACCTTTAAACTGGAGTCGCTCGATCGGCCGGGTAAAACCTACGATCAGGCGGTGCTGCGCGACGGTAAACCGATATTGCTGAACGTCTGGGCCACCTGGTGCCCGACCTGCCGCGCTGAACACCAGTATCTGAATCAGCTGGCGAGCCGCGGCGTGCGCGTGGTGGGGCTGAACTACAAGGACGACCGCGCCAAGGCGGTCAACTGGCTTAACAGCCTGGGCAACCCTTACGCGCTTAGCCTGTTTGACGGCGACGGTATGCTGGGGCTGGACCTTGGCGTATACGGCGCGCCGGAAACCTTTCTGATCGACGGGCAGGGCATTATTCGCTACCGCCACGCCGGCGATATGAATGAACGGGTCTGGCAGCAGGAAGTGCTGCCGCTGTACCGCAAGTACGGAGGCGCAGCATGAGGTTCGCCGCCGTGATATTGGCCGCATTGCTGAGCTTTAGCGCCGCTGCGGCCATTGATACTTACCATTTTGATTCGGTGGAGCAGGAGCAGCAGTATCGCGAGCTGACCGAACAGCTGCGCTGCCCGAAATGCCAGAACAACAGCATCGCCGATTCCAACGCCATCATCGCCGCCGATATGCGCGCCAAAGTCTATGAGCTGATGATGCAGGGGCAGAACAAGCAGCAGGTCATCGATTATATGGTGGCCCGCTACGGCAACTTCGTCACCTATGAACCGCCGGTGACGCCGGCGACGCTGATCCTGTGGGTCGGCCCGCTGCTGTTTGTGCTGATTGGCGGCGCGGTGGTGATTATGCGCAGCCGCCGCCGCACTCCGGCGGATAACGACGACTTCTCCGCACAGGAGCAACAGCGTCTGGCGGCGCTGCTGGAAGAGACTGACAGGAAGAAACGCTAATGGCTTTTTGGCTGATGATTATCGTGTTGCTGCTGGGCGCCGCCGCGCTGTTGCTGGTGCCGGCTATGCGGCAGAATCGGGCGGACAGCGCCACCAGCCGCGACACGCTGAACAAGGTGCTGTACCAGGAGCGTCTGAGTGAGCTGGAACAGGATGAACAACAGGGCGTGGTCGCCGAGCGTCCCGAACTGGTGAAAGAGCTGCAACAGAACCTGCTGGACGATATTCCCGGCCAGGCGACGGCGCAGAGTAAACCGATCAACCGCTGGGCGCTGTTGCCGGGCGTGCTGCTGCTGATCGTGGTGGCGGTTGGCTTTTATCTGAAAACCGGCGGTATGGCGCAGGTGGCGGCCTGGCGGCAGGTGCAGGATCAGATGCCGGCGCTGCGCGCCCGGGTCGCCAACGAGCATGCGCAGCCGCTCAGCATGGAAGAGATCGCCCGTCTGGGGCTGGGGCTGCGCACCGCGCTGCAGCAGGACGGCCGTAATATCAACGACTGGATGATGCTGGGGCGGGTCGGTATGGCGCTGAATAACGCCACCACCGCCACGCAGGCGTTTGCCCATGCCTATCAGCTGGATCCGAATAATCTGGAAGTCCGTCTGGGGTACGCCGAAGTGTTGACGCGTTCCAACGATCCGGAAGATAACAAGCAGGCGTCGCTGATGCTGCGTAAAATGATCGCTGAAGATCACAGCAACCTGCGTATTCTCAGCCTGTTGGCGTTTAACGCTTTTGAACAGGGCGACTACCGGCAGGCCATCGGCGCCTGGCAGGTGATGCTAAAATTATTACCGGCTGACGATCGCCGTGCGGAAGTGCTAAAGCGCAGTATTGAACAAGCAAAAGTACAGGCCGGCGACGAAACTGTTAAACTTGGTGTCAATGTCACGTTGTCTCCAGAGGCAGCCAACGCATTACCCCAACAAGGGACGCTGATAATTTCGGTGACCGATGGCAAAAGCCCGGTGCCGGTTGCTGTAAAACAATTACCTCTGAGCCGTTTCCCGCTGTCGTTCTCGCTGGATGACAGCAACGCCATGATGCCGGAGCGTTTGCTGTCGTCGCTGCATCAGGTGAAGGTGCGCGTACGGGTTTCTCATGACGGTCTGGCAACGCCGCAGGCCGGCGACTGGTTCGGTGAGAGTGCGCTGCAGACGTTCAGCGGTAACGGGCAAGTTAGCGTTCAGATAGACAAACAGGTCCCTTAATAAAAGACTGAGCGTACTGTTTTTTATGGAGAAAAATATGAACTTTCGCCTGACTGGGCTGGCTTTCGCAACGGTGTTGCTCGTCGGGTGCGCTAGCACCCCTGAGAACGAACCCCAAGGGCGATCCGATCCTTTGGAAGGATTCAACCGGACGATGTTCGATTTTAACTACAACGTGTTGGATCCGTATGTGCTGCGGCCGGTGGCGGTAGCGTGGCGTGATTATGTGCCGCAGCCGGCGCGTAACGGCCTGAGTAACTTTACTTCTAACCTTGAAGAGCCGGCCAGCATGGTCAACGCCTTCCTGAAGGGCGACCCGTATCGCGGGATGATCCACTTCAACCGCTTCTTCCTGAACACCATTCTCGGCATGGGCGGCCTGATCGACGTGGCCGGCATGGCTAACCCGAAACTGGCGCGCGAAGAGCCTAACCGTTTCGGCAGCACGATGGGGCACTATGGCGTCGGTTACGGCCCGTATGTGATGCTGCCGGGCTATGGCAGCTTCACCCTGCGTGACGAGGGCGGCGACTGGGCCGATTCGCTCTATCCGGTGCTGAGCTATCTGACCTTCTGGATGTCGGCCGGCAAGTGGGTGGTGGAAGGCATTGAGACCCGCGCTCAGCTGCTGGATTCCGATGGCCTGCTGCGCAACTCTTCCGATCCGTACCTGATGGTGCGTGAGGCGTACTTCCAGCGCCACGACTTTATCGCCAACGGCGGCGTGCTGAAGCCGGAAGAGAACCCGAACGCCAAGGCGATTCAGGGCGATCTGGACGATATCGATTCGGCGGAATAGGCCGGCACAGAAAGCGCATAAAGAAAAACCCGCCATCCGGCGGGTTTTTTTATCGTTGATACTGTCGGGCGCAGCTTAGAACGTGTAGTTGAAGTTAGCGCCGTACAGCCAGGCTTTACCTTCAGACTCGAAGGTGTACGGGCCTTCCTTGACGGTAACGTGCTGACCGTGCATATAGGAGACGCCCACGTCCACCGAGGCGTTCTGGTTGAACGCGTAGGTGGTGCCGGCGCTGAGCCAGAAGCGGTCCTGATCCGGGATGGAAATGGAGCGGTTCTGGGCCGGTACCGGGCTGTCATCGAAGGCGATACCGGTACGGAAGGTCCAGTTATCGTCGTAGTAATAGGTGGTACCCAGCGCGATGCGGTAAGCGTCTTTGAAGCCTTCATGCTTCTCGAACAGCGTCTGGCCGTTGCTGCCGGTGGCGCGCAGCTCCTGGAACTGGCTCCAGCTGGTGTATGCCAGGCTGTAGTGAACGGCCCACTTTGGCGCCACCCGGTTATAACCGGAAATTTCCCACATCTCAGGCAGGTGCAGCGACAGAGAGCCAGGAATAGTGTTGCCGTCGGTGCCCCATGGCAGGCCGGTCATGCCCTGCATCGGGTTAAAGCTTGATGGGACGCTGCTCTTGTAATCGCCGTCGAAGTCGACTTTGATTTCGGAACGGTAGGTCAGGCCGTAGCGGTTGTTTTCATCCACTTCATACAGGATGCCGGCGTTCCAGCCGTAGCCCCATTCGTCGCCCTTCAGGTGCGAAATCTGGGTATCGGCAGGCATGCCGACCGCGGCGCCGCTTTCGCCAGCGTAGCGTTCGAGCTTGGCCTTGGCGTATAGCGCATCAAAGCCCAGGCCGAAGCTGAAGTGCTGGTTCAGGCGGTACGCGGCGCTCAGGTTGAGGTTAACGGTGGTCAGATCGGTTTTACCGGCGTACGGGCCGGCGGTATAGCCGTCGTTAAATTCGGTCGCCAGGCCGTAGTTGCTGGTGACCGAGCCGCCGACGGCCCACTGGTCGTTCAGCGGGTGGATATAATGAAGGTTCGGGATCCACTGTGCCGGCGCGATGTTTTTCGCATCCAGGCTGTTGCCGGAGCGCGAGGTGCCGGAGATATCAACGCCCGGGTCGACAAAGATGGCGCCGGCGGAGAAGGTTGGGCGGTCAAACATCATCATGGTCGCCGGGTTGCGGCTGGCTGAGGTGGCATTGTCGGCGACGGCGCCTTCACCAGAAAAAGAACGGCCTAAACCAGAAGAAGAGTACTCATTCAACTGGAATCCTGCGGCATACACGTTTGAAGAAATAATCGCCACTGCAGCTGCAAGAGCTGTTTTCTTGAATAGGTTTTTCTGGCTCATGACCAAAACCTCATTATGTGTTTATTATTTAAACTATGTTACACGTGGTAACAAGGAGCGCGGGATTGTAGGGTCCGTTATCCATCAGACAAATCAGACCAGTGGCTGAATTATAGGTCTGACCTGTTAAGATGTTGCAACTTTGTTTTTGAAATATTTCCAGATTGATATCAAAAAAGAGATCTGCTTAACAAAACGCCAGTGGTAAATAACAAAATTCCTATGTTTATTTATCAAATTAATATTTTTATTTGTGATTTCCATCACTTAAAACACCTACAGAGAGTAAGTGCTAGTGATCTCATACGGCGAGGCGTAAAATGGCTTACAGAATCTTGGGTCTTTGCGCCGGGTCATACGCCCAGGCGTCGTGAGGAGAATTAACTATGTCAGATGCAATTAATAAATGCAGCGCACAGGAAACGGCAGCATGCTGCTGTGTGGATGTCGGCACCGTGATGGACAATACCGACTGCACCGCGTCCTACAGCCAGATTTTTACCGACGAGCAAGACGCGCAGCAAACGCTGACGGCGCTGACGGAAAAAGCGCGTTCGGTGGAGTCCGATCCCTGCGCCATCAGCAGCAGCCTGCAGCCGGTAGACGGCGGCGTGCAGCTGAACGCTGATTTCACCTTTGCCTGCCAGGCGGAAACGCTGATTTTTCAGCTGGGCCTGCGTTAACGCATCACGGTATTCTGCGCGGCGCCCGCCGCGCAGCCTCTTTAATTTTCCCCTTGCCGGTTTATCCCCCGTTTGAAAGTTGCTCCTGCTCGCAGATTTCACCTCTGACGGTTTGCCAAATGTAAACATCTGGTTAACAATGACCTCATCAGGTCAGACCTGTTTTGCGGATTGCGCTGACGTTACTTTCTTCAGGAGCATTTATGAGTAAGGCACTGCCGCTGGTCACCCGTCAGGGAGACAGAATTGCAATAGTTAATGGATTACGCACCCCGTTCGCCAAACAGGCGACCGCCTATCACGGCGTGCCGGCGGTGGATCTCGGTAAAATGGCGGTCAGTGAGTTGGTGGCGCGCAGCGGCATCGACGCGACGCTGATTGAACAACTGGTGTTTGGCCAGGTGGTGCAGATGCCGGAGGCGCCGAATATCGCGCGCGAGATCGTGCTCGGCACCGGCATGAGCGTACATACCGACGCCTACAGCGTCTCCCGCGCCTGCGCCACCAGTTTCCAGGCGATCGCCAACGTGGCGGAAAGCATTATCGCCGGCAGCATCAGCGTCGGCATTGCCGGCGGCGCTGATTCCTCCTCCGTACTGCCGATCGGCGTCAGCAAAGCGCTGGCGCGCACGCTGGTGGACGTCAACAAGGCGCGCACGCTGTCGCAGCGCCTGAAGCTGTTCAGCCGGTTGAAATTCCGCGACCTGCTGCCGGTGCCGCCGGCGGTAGCGGAATACTCCACCGGCCTGCGGATGGGCGACACCGCCGAACAAATGGCGAAGACGCACGGCATCAGCCGTGAAGATCAGGACGCGCTGGCACACCGTTCTCACCAGTTGGCGGCCAATGCCTGGGAGCAGGGCTGGTTGCACGATGAAGTAATGACGGCCTATGTGCCGCCGTATAAGGCGGAACTGACCGAAGACAACAATGTCCGCAAAGACTCCAGCCTGGCCTCCTACGCCAAATTAAAGCCGGCTTTCGATCGTAAACACGGCAGCGTGACCGCGGCCAACAGTACGCCGCTCACCGACGGTGCGGCGGCGGTGCTGATGATGAGCGAATCCCGCGCCAGAGAGCTGGGGCTGCAGCCGCTCGGCTATCTGCGCAGCTTCGCCTTTGCCGCCATCGACGTCTGGCAGGATATGCTGCTGGGGCCGTCGTACGCCACGCCGCTGGCGCTGGATCGGGCGGGCATTACGCTGGCCGATTTAACGTTGATCGATATGCATGAAGCCTTCGCCGCGCAGACGCTGGCCAACCTGAAAATGTTCGCCAGCGCGGCGTTCGCCCGCGAGAAGCTGGGGCGCGACGCGGCGATCGGGGAGGTCGACATGGAGAAGTTCAACGTGCTGGGCGGCTCTATTGCCTACGGGCACCCGTTTGCCGCCACCGGCGCGCGCATGATTACCCAGACGCTGCATGAGCTGAAACGTCGCGGCGGCGGTCTGGGGCTGGCGACCGCCTGCGCCGCCGGCGGTCTGGGCGCGGCGATGGTTGTGGAGGTGGAATAATGAGCGCAGCGACCAATGCACTGCATGAGCAACGGGCTCCACAGACGGCGTTTCGTCTGACCCTGCGGCCGGACAACATCGGCGTGATTACCATCGACGTGCCGGGAGAAAAGGTCAATACGCTGAAGGCGGAGTTTGTTGAACAGATTAATGATGTGCTGATCCAGGCGCAGCAGCAGACCACGCTGGAAGGCCTGGTCATTATCTCCGGTAAGCCCGATTCCTTTATCGCCGGCGCCGATATCACCATGATCGCCGCCTGCAACGGCGCCAAAGAGGCGCAGTCGCTGGCGAAGAAAGGGCAGGGCACGCTGGCGCAGTTGGCGGCTTTTCCGGTGCCGGTGGTGGCGGCGATCCACGGTGCCTGTCTGGGCGGCGGGCTTGAGCTGGCGCTGGCTTGCCACAGCCGGGTATGTTCCCTGGACGATAAAACCGCGCTCGGCCTGCCGGAAGTGCAGCTGGGGCTGTTGCCGGGATCCGGCGGCACGCAGCGGCTGCCGCGTCTGATTGGCGCCGGCAAAGCGCTGGATATGATGCTGACCGGCAAACAGATCCGCGCTCGTCAGGCGCTGCGCATGGGGCTGGTGGACGATGCGGTGCCGCACGCCATTTTGCTTGAGACGGCGGTCGCGCGCGCCAGGCAGGGCTGGTCGGCGCGGCGCGAACTGCCGTGGCAGGAGCGGTTGCTCAACGGCCCGCTCGGGCGCAGTGCGCTGTTCGCCATCGTGCGCAAGAAAACGCTGGAGAAGACGCACGGCAATTATCCGGCGGCGGAGCGGATTATCCAGGTGGTGCGTACCGGTTTGGACCAGGGCAGCGCCAGCGGTTATGAGGCCGAGGCACGCGCCTTTGGCGAGCTGGCGATGACGCCGCAGTCAGCGGCGCTGCGCAGCCTGTTTTTTGCTTCCACCGCGCTGAAAAAGGAGCGTGGCGCCGATGCGCAGCCGCACGCGCTTGAACGGGTTGGTATTCTGGGCGGCGGCCTGATGGGCGGCGGCATTGCCTGTGTGACGGCTACGCGCGGCGGTTTGCCGGTACGTATTAAGGACATCAGCACCCAGGGCATTAATCACGCGCTGAAATACAGCTGGGACGTGCTGGGCAAGCGGGTGCGCCGTAAGCGTATGCGTCCGGCGGAGCGGCAAAAGCAGATGATGCTGATTTCCGGCACCACCGATTACTGCGGTTTCGAGCAGGTGGACATCGTGGTGGAGGCGGTGTTCGAAGATCTGGCGCTGAAGCAGCAGATGGTGGCGGAGATAGAGCAGCACGCCGCGTCGCATACCGTCTTTGCCTCTAACACCTCTTCGCTGCCGATTAGCCAGATCGCCGCCAAGGCGCAGCGGCCGGAGCAGGTGATCGGGCTGCACTATTTCAGCCCGGTGGACAAAATGCCGCTGGTGGAGGTGATACCGCATGCCGCAACCAGCGCCGCAACCATCGCCACTACCGTAGCGTTGGCGCATAAGCAGGGGAAAACGGCGATAGTGGTGGCCGACCGCGCCGGTTTTTACGTTAACCGCATCCTGGCGCCCTATATTAATGAGGCGGCGCGCTGTCTGCTGGCCGGCGAGCCGATCGAGGCGCTGGATAAGGCGCTGGTGGATTTCGGCTTCCCGGTGGGGCCGATTACACTGTTGGACGAGGTCGGTATCGACGTCGGCACCAAAATTATTCCTATTCTGGTGGAAGAACTGGGGTCGCGCTTCGCCGCGCCGGCGGCGTTTGATGCGGTGCTGAAAGATGGCCGCAAAGGGCGCAAGAACGGCAAGGGCTTCTATCTGTATCCCAGCGAAGGCCAGCAGCGCCAGCGCCGAAAACGTGCTGACGCTTCGGTTTATACGCTGCTCGGCGTCACGCCGAAGGCGCATCTGCCGCCGGCGGAGATCGCCCAGCGCTGCGTGATGATGATGCTGAACGAAGCGGCGCGTTGTCTGGAAGAAGGCGTGATTCGCAGCGCCCGCGACGGCGATATCGGCGCGGTGTTCGGCATTGGCTTCCCGCCGTTCCTCGGCGGACCATTCCGCTATATGGATGAGCTTGGTGCGGAGACGGTGGTGAAAACCCTGCAATATCTGCAGCAGCAGCACGGCGAGCATTTTGCGCCGTGCGAACGTCTGCAGCGCATGGCACAACAGGGCGAGCGTTTCTATCCCCGCTAGCGGGCAGCATGGCGGCCCGATTTGCACTACAGTAACAACAGAGGCGTGATGTGATCGCTATCACTCCTTGCGACACCTGCAATCCCGGACGCTGTACAGGGAGATGGGGGCGAGGTAACGTAGGCTGTCGGCGGCGAAGGGTGAGCCGCCGGTATGAAATCTCGCGCATTGCGCGTGAAATTTAACCTGTTGAATTGGTTGTAAAGTGAACGATGGCTTCGCGTAAAGTCGCGCCGACGGCGAAAAAACGGCGTTTTCTTTACGTGAACTTTCAGGCAAAATGCCCGGCCGCCATAGAGAGACGGCGCGTTATCGTTTGGAAGCACGATGTGCTTTTGCGTTAATCAGGGGCCCGGCGCTACGGCACGTTCAGCGTGGCGGGTAATGAGCCGGAGTCATTGAAGCGGCTGCTGCAATTACGCAGTTATTTTGTCAACAACAGCGGTGCACTATGCAAGTTTTGATTATGCGTCACGGAGAGGCGGCGCTCGACGCGGCCAGCGATGCGGTAAGACCTCTTACCCTCTGCGGTCGTGATGAGTCACGTCAGATGGCGGCCTGGTTGAACACCAAGTCTGTGGATATTGAACGCGTGCTGGTCAGTCCTTATCTGCGCGCCGAGCAGACGCTGGACACGGTGCGCGCTGCGCTGACGCTGCCGGAAGGCGCGGAAGTGATGCCGGCGCTGACCCCGGGCGGCGACGCCGCGCTGGTCGGCAGCTATCTGCAGGTCCTGGCCCAGCAGGGGGTGAAGTCGGTGCTGATCGTTTCCCACCTGCCGCTGGTCGGCTATCTGGTGGCGGAACTGTGCCCGGGCGAGTGCCCGCCGATGTTCGCCACCTCGGCAATTGCCAACGTCGAACTGGCGCAGGACGGCCATGCGGGCAAGCTGGAGTGGCAGGTCGGCCCGTCTCAGCTGATGGTGAAAGCCTGACGGCGTAATGTGCGTTAATTGCAAAGGGCGATGATAAACATCGCCCTTTGTCATTTCTGCGGCCTAGTCGGCCAGCTCGACCAGCAGCAATATGGCGGCGTTGCCGCCCCATTCTTTCGGCGCCTGATGGAACGCCAGCACGTCCGGGTGCTGCGCCAGCCACAGCGGCGTCTGTTGCTTGAGAATATGTTTGCCGTGCCCGTGCATCACGCAGGCGCAGTAGACGTGCTCACGTTTACAGGCGGCGATCAGCGCCCCCAGCTCCTGCTTGGCCTGCAGCTGCGTCAGCCCGTGCAGATCGAGAAACAGATCCGGCACATAGTCGCCGCGGCGCAGCTTTTTCAGTTCAAACTGGCTGGCGCCGGGGCGTACATAGCGGGTCGGGCCGTCTTCGTCCAGCTGCGGCTGGAACTCATCGGAAAAATAGAAACTGGCGTCGACCTGTTCCTGCAGCAGGCGCTGCGGCGGCGTCTGCTTGATTTTGGGTTTGGGCGGGCGATGGACAATGGTGTCCTGACGCAGCTTCTTGGCGCCCGTCACCGAGTCTCTGAAGAGCTGCAGTTCATCCTGGCTCAGCGGCGGTTTGTTCTTCATGGTTCTCATTCACTGACGACTATTTTACCGTTAGTTTATCGTGTCGCGTGCGATCTGACGACGCAAAACTGTTGCCTTCAGGTTAAGCCAGGTGAATGAGAAGCGGCTAACCTTAACGTGATGACCGCTCATCCCGCCTGTCGGCCGCCGTGTACCGGTGCGTCGGCAACTTGCGGCAGGGGCGTATATAGCTGCTGATTTGTCGCGGGCTTCGTGGCAAACTATGCGGCTATCTCATGAATCACAGCCGCCTGCCGGAGGGCACTTTGGACAAAATTTTCGTCGACGAAGCAGTGAACGAACTGCACACCATTCAGGATATGCTGCGCTGGACCGTCAGCCGCTTCAGCGCCGCCAATATCTACTATGGTCACGGAACCGATAATCCGTGGGACGAAGCGGTGCAGCTGGTTCTGCCGAGTTTGTATCTGCCGCTGGATATTCCGGAAGAGATGCGCAGCGCGCGTCTGACCTCCAGCGAGCGCCATCGCATCGTCGAGCGGGTCATCCGCCGTATCAACGAGCGCGTGCCGGTGGCGTATCTGACCAACAAGGCCTGGTTCTGCGGCCTGGAATTTTACGTCGATGAGCGCGTGCTGGTGCCGCGTTCGCCGATTGGCGAGCTGATCAACGAGCGGTTCAGCGGCCTGATCCCGCAGCCGCCGCGCCATATTCTGGATATGTGCACCGGCAGCGGCTGCATCGCCATCGCCTGCGGTTACGCCTTCCCGGAAGCGGAAGTGGACGCGGTGGATATCTCCAGCGACGTGCTGGCGGTTACCGAGCGCAATATTCAGGCGCTGGGCGTTGAACATCAGGTGATCCCGATCCGTTCCGATCTGTTCCGCGACGTTCCCGCGATCCAGTACGATCTGATCGTCACCAACCCGCCGTATGTCGATGCTGAAGATATGTCCGATCTACCGGAAGAGTTCCGCTTTGAGCCGGAACTGGGCCTGGCGGCGGGCAGCGACGGCCTGAAACTGGTGCGCCGCATTCTGGCCTGCGCGCCGGACTTCCTCAGCGATGACGGCGTGCTGATTTGTGAAGTCGGCAACAGCATGGTACACCTGATGGAGCAGTACCCGGATATTCCGTTCACCTGGTTGGAGTTTGCCAACGGCGGCGACGGCGTATTTATGCTGACCAAGCAGCAGCTGGTGGACTGCAAGGCGCATTTCAGCATGTATCGCAGCTGATGATTTTCCCTGGCCTGCTGCGGCAGGCCCGATAACAAAAAATGTAACGGTAAGGAGCCGTGATGGCAGGGAACAGTATTGGGCAGTTATTCCGCGTCACCACCTTTGGCGAATCTCACGGGGTGGCGCTGGGATGTATCGTTGACGGGGTGCCGCCGGGCATCGCGCTGACGGAAGAAGATTTGCAACATGACCTGGACCGCCGTCGTCCGGGCACCTCGCGCTATACCACGCAGCGCCGTGAACCCGACCGGGTGCGCATTCTTTCCGGCGTGTTTGAAGGCGTGACCACCGGCACCAGCATCGGCCTGATGATCGAAAACACCGATCAGCGCTCACAAGACTACGGCGCGATCAAAGACGTGTTCCGTCCGGGCCATGCCGACTACACCTACGAACAGAAATACGGCGTGCGCGACTACCGCGGCGGCGGCCGCTCATCGGCGCGGGAAACCGCGATGCGCGTGGCGGCCGGCGCGATTGCCAAAAAGTACCTTGAACAGAAATTCGGCGTGAAGGTGCGCGGCTACCTGGCGCAGATCGGCGACGTCAGCTGCGAGCTGAAAGACTGGGAGCAGGTTGAGCAGAACCCGTTCTTCTGCCCGGATGTCGACAAGCTGGAAGCGCTGGATGAACTGATGCGCGCGCTGAAAAAAGAGGGCGACTCCATTGGCGCCAAAGTCAGCGTGGTGGCGGAGAACGTGCCGGTCGGCCTCGGCGAGCCGGTGTTTGACCGCCTGGATGCCGATCTGGCGCATGCGCTGATGAGCATCAATGCGGTGAAAGGCGTGGAGATCGGCGACGGTTTTGCCGTGGTCACCAAGCGCGGCAGCGAAAACCGCGATGAAATTACCCCGGAAGGCTTCCAGAGCAACCACGCCGGCGGCATTCTCGGCGGCATCAGCAGCGGCCAGCCGGTGATTGCCCATCTGGCGCTGAAGCCGACCTCCAGCATTATGGTGCCGGGGCGCACCATCAACCGCCAGGGCGAAGCGGTGGATATGGTAACCCGCGGCCGCCACGATCCGTGCGTTGGCATCCGCGCGGTGCCGATCGCCGAAGCGATGATGGCAATCGTGCTGATGGACCATCTGCTGCGCCAGCGCGGGCAGAACGGCGACGTGCTCTCCGACGTGCCGCGCTGGTAACCGCGCCGTATCATTGTTCTCATGTCTGGGCATCGTCACGATGCCTGTTTTTCCGGCGGTGCGGCATTGTGTCCGCCCGCATGGCGAAATCAATGGATATCACGATGAAAAATGGGTTGTTGGGTCTGATGGCGCTGCTGGCGTCAACGTCCGCGCTGGCGTTGACGCCGTGGCAAAAAATTGATCATCCGGTAGCGGGGTCGGCGCAGGCGATTGGCGGCTTTTCTAACGGCTGTGTGATCGGCGCCCGGCCGCTGCCGCTCAATGCGGCGGACTATCAGGTGATGCGCCAGGATCAGCGCCGCTATTTCGGTCATCCGGAACTGCTGGCGTTTATTCAGCGTCTGACCCGTGAGACCGGGCAGCAGGGGCTGGGCACGGTGCTGATCGGCGATATGGCGATGCCGGCCGGCGGGCGTTTCAGCAGCGGCCATGCCAGCCACCAGTCCGGTCTGGACGTCGATATCTGGCTGCAGCTGCCGCATCAGCGCTGGAGCGAGCGACAGCTGCTGAAGCCGCAGCCGATAGATCTGGTGAGCGGCGACGGCATGCGGGTGCGTAATAATCAGTGGCAGCCGCAGATTGGTTCGCTGATCAAACTGGCGGCGCAGGACGACAAAGTGGCGCGCATCTTCGTTAACCCGGCGATTAAACAGCGGCTGTGCGACGATGCCGGCAGCGATCGCGCCTGGCTGCATAAGGTGCGGCCGTGGTTTGGCCACCGCGCCCATATGCACGTGCGGTTGAGCTGTCCGCCGGACAGTCTGGAGTGCAAGGATCAGGATCCGCCGCCGCCGGGCGACGGCTGCGGTTTCGAGCTGGCCAGTTGGTTTGAACCACACCAGCCAAGCTCGAAACCGGGCAAGCGGGTTGTGCCGCCGTTGCCGCCTTCCTGTCAGGCGTTGTTGGATAACCATTTTTCTGCGGAATAATTCATGGACTGGTTGATGGTCAGCCCCGAAATGCTCGGGGTGTTGTTTGCCGTGGCGTTACTGGCAGGTTTTATTGATTCCATCGCCGGCGGTGGCGGATTGCTGACGGTACCGGTGCTGCTGGCGGCAGGGGTGCCGCCGGCGCAGGCGCTGGCGACCAACAAGCTGCAGTCGGTGGGCGGTTCGCTGTCCGCCAGCCTGTACTTTATCCGCCGTAAGGCGGTCAATCTCGGCGAACAGAAGCTGACGATCCTGCTGACGCTGATCGGCTCGATCGCCGGCGCGATTCTGGTGCAGCATATGCGCGCCGATCTGCTGCGGCAGATGTTGCCGCTGCTGGTGATTGGCATCGGGCTCTATTTCCTGCTGACGCCGCGTCTGGGAGAAAGCGATCGCCAGCGGCGTCTGAGCGCGCTGCCGTTCGGTCTGGTGGCCGGCGGCTGCGTCGGTTTTTACGACGGCTTTTTCGGCCCCGGTGCCGGCTCTTTCTACGCGCTGGCCTATGTGACGCTGTGCGGCTTCAACCTGGCGAAATCCACCGCGCACGCCAAGGTGCTGAACTTCACCTCCAACTTCGGCAGCCTGATCTTCTTTATCATCGGCGGCAAGGTGGTGTGGGGCATCGGCCTGCTGATGCTGGTCGGGCAGGTGCTGGGCGCGCGGATGGGTGCGCATATGGTAATGACGCGCGGGCAGAAGCTGATTCGCCCGATGATCGTGGTGGTTTCACTGGTGATGAGCCTGAAGCTGCTGTACGACAGTCACGGCGCTGAAATTCAGCAGTGGCTGGCCATGCATTTTTAACGGGTCAATCGGGCGGCAACGTGAAATAATAGCCGCCCTGTTTTTGTGGTTACTTTGAGTTTTTTTATGTCAGACACGCACCAGTATCCCCAGCTGATTGAGATTTTTAATCAGTGCTTCAGCGACGATTACAATACGCGCCTGGTTAAAGGCGACGACGAGCCGATTTATCTGCCGGCGGATGATGAACTGCCTTACCACCGCATCGTATTTGCCCATGGTTTCTACGCCAGCGGCCTGCATGAAATTTCCCACTGGTGTATCGCCGGCGCAGAGCGGCGCAAGCTGGTCGATTTTGGCTACTGGTACTGCCCGGACGGCCGCGATGCGCAAACGCAAAGCGAATTTGAGGCGGTGGAAGTCAAACCACAGGCGCTGGAGTGGTTGTTCTGCGTTGCCGCCGGCTTCCCGTTTAACGTCAGCTGCGACAACCTGAACGGTGACTGCGAGCCGGATCGCGTCGCTTTCCAGCGAAAAGTACGCGCCCGGGTGCTGGAGCTGTTGGAAAAAGGCATTCCCGAACGGCCGGCGCGCTTTATTCAGGCGTTACGATCGTTTTACAATACGCCGCCGCTGACGGCTGAGAATTTTCCTTATCCGGAAGATCTGAACTGATTTTACTTTAAACACCGCTCCTGACCGGCGACATGCCGCAGGGGAACATGAGGACATGCGATGATCGCTGAATTTGAAGCGCGCGTTTTGGCGCTGATTGATGACATGGTAGACCACGCCAGTGATGATGAACTGTTTGCCGGTGGCTATCTGCGCGGTCATCTGACGCTGGCGGTAGCCGAAGCGGAAGAGCAGGGCGAACACAGCGCCGAACAGCTGAAGGCGCGGGTTGAAGACAGCCTGCATAACGCCATCCGCGCCGGCGAGCTGTCGCCGCCGGATCAGGTGCTGGTAGAAGCGATGTGGGAGAATTTGTACCAGGCCGCATTGCCTACCGCCTGATTCTGCACTTTGCCGCCCCTTTCGCCGCGCAGGGAAAGGGGCGTGCCTCTTGCCCGATTTACAGCGGGCGACCCTTCAGCAGTTTTCTTACCCACATCCGGTTCGGATTAAGCGCCGCCAGCACCTCGGCATCGGCCGGCAACGGCTCGCCGAACAGCTGCGCCGCCAAAATTTCCGCCGTCAGCGGTGCGGAACACAGCCCGCGTGAACCAAGCCCGCCGAGTATAAACAGGTTCGGGTAGCCCGGCGCCTTATCAATCTCTTCCCCGCGCTGCCGCCGTTTTGGCAGATTCTGGTAGCACGCCAGCGTTTGCTGGTAGTCCGGCAGCGCGCCGGCCATCGGCAGATGATCGCGTGTGGCGCAGCGCACGCCGCAGCGGGCCTGCCCGTCGCTGACGTCCGCCTGTTGCGTCCACGCCTGTTGCGGCAGGCAGCGCAGCAGCCGCGCGCGGTTTTCCTGTTGTTCCTGCTCGCTGTAGGCGGTATCGGTCACGCCGCGCTGGTAGCTGGCGCCGATGCAGTGCTGCTGATGCTGCGGGCTGACCGGCGTCAGATAACCTTCATAGCACAATACCTGTCGCAGCTGGCCCAGCGCCGGTGCGGTCGGAATATGGGAGACCTGGCCGCGCACCGCATACATCGGCAGTTCGGTGCACTGGGGCAGCGTCGCCAACTGGTGGCCGTTGGCCAGCAGCACCACATCATGCCGGCGGCTGTCGCCGTGGCTGAAATCAAGCCGCCAGCCGTCCTGCTCTGCCGTCAGCGCACTGAGCCGGTGGCGGTAATGGCAGCGTAGCCCTTGGCGCTGCGCCAGTTCCAGCGCGCCGCGCGTCAGTTCCGCCGGGCAGAGCCAGCCGCCCTGCGGATAATTGATGCCGCCGAAGCCGCTGTCGACGCCGCACAGCTGGCTGAGCGTATCGCGATCGGCGGCGAAGGCAAACGCCGTCGGCCAGTCGGTGCCCAGCATATTGTCGATTTTCGCCGCGCTTTTTTCATCGTAGGCCAGCTGGCTGACGCCGCACCACTGATGCTCAAAGACGACGCCGCTGTCGGCCAGCGCGTCATACAGACGGCGGGCGAAGGGAAAGGCGGCGCTGAAAAAACGCTCCAGCACGTCGCCGCGGCCGTTGAGCAGCGGATACAGCGCCCCCTGACGGTTGCCGGAAGCGCCGGCGGCCGGCTCATCGTCCGCGCAGTACAGCGTCACCTTGGCGCCGCGCCGCAGCAGCGCCAGCGCGGTGAGGGCGCTGGCGATACCGCCGCCGACCAGGGCGATATCCTGTGTCGCATCGGCGGGCGGACGGTGGAACCAGGGTGCGGGGTCGGGCGTCGGCGCGCTGTCCGCCGGCAGCGTGCCGACCAGCATTTCGCGTTTCTGACCGAAGCCTTTGACTCTTTCTACCGCAAAGCCCGCCTGCTGCAGGCCGCGACGCACGAAGCCGGCGGCGGTAAAGGTGGCGAAGCTGCCGCCCGGCCGGGCAAAGCGCGCCATGGCGGCGAACAGCTGTTCGCTCCACATATCGGGATTTTTCGCCGGGGCGAAGCCGTCGAGGAACCAGGCGTCGACCTGATTATTGATGCTGTGATCGAAGCGCGGCAGCAGCGCGTTGACGTCGCCGAACCACAGGTCGAGCGTGATGCGCCCCTCCGCCAGCAGCAGGCGGTGACAGCCGGGCAGCGCCTGCGGCCAGCTGGCGCGTAGTTGGTCGGCGTACGGCGCCAGCTCCGGCCAGCGGGCGTGCGCCGCCGCCAGATCCGCCGGCTGCAGCGGGAATTTCTCAAAGCTGATAAAGTGCAGGCGTTGCAGCGGGGCGGTGGGGTTCGCCTGCAGATGGCGTTCAAACGCCTGCCACAGGGTTAAAAAGTTCAGCCCGGTGCCGAAGCCGGTTTCCGCCGCGATAAACAGCGGGCGCGGGTGTTCGGCGAAGCGCGCCGGCAGCCGGTTGCCGCCGAGAAAGACGTAGCGGGTTTCTTCCAGCCCATCCTGATTGGAAAAATAGACGTCATCAAACTGTTTCGAAACAGGTGTACCCTGTTCGTTCCAGGATAGCGCTGCGGTTTGGATGGGGGAGTTGCTCACGGTTGGTTGCTCGTCATTCAAGGGGGTAGCGCGATTTTAACGGCGCTGGCGCTGCGGCGCAAACTGGATAAGAATAAAGCTGAAAAACGCTGATCGGACTTGTTCGGCGTACATCTGTACGCTAAAGTGCGAGGCAAAATCCCGAATGTAAAATTGTGGAAGAGGTATTGAATGAAACGTGCAGTGATTACTGGCCTGGGTATTGTCTCCAGCATTGGTAATAACCAACAGGAGGTCCTGGCGAGCCTGCAGGAAGGACGTTCTGGGATTACTTTCTCTCAGGAGCTAAAAGATTCCGGCATGCGTAGTCACGTATGGGGCAATGTTAAACTGGACACTGCCGGCCTGATCGATCGTAAAGTTGTACGCTTTATGAGCGATGCTTCCATTTATGCGTACCTGTCCATGCAGGAAGCGATTAACTCTTCCGGCCTGAAGGAAGAAGAGTACCAGAATAACCCGCGCGTTGGCCTGATTGCCGGTTCCGGCGGCGGTTCCCCGCGCTTCCAGGTGTTCGGCGCCGATGCGATGCGCAGCCCGCGCGGCCTGAAAGCCGTCGGCCCTTACGTGGTCACCAAAGCCATGGCCTCCGGCGTTTCCGCCTGCCTGGCGACACCGTTTAAAATCCACGGCGTTAACTACTCCATCAGCTCCGCCTGCGCCACCTCCGCACACTGTATCGGTAATGCGGTAGAGCAGATCCAGCTGGGCAAACAGGACATTGTGTTTGCCGGCGGCGGCGAAGAGCTGTGCTGGGAAATGGCCTGCGAGTTTGATGCGATGGGCGCACTGTCCACCAAATATAACGAAACGCCGGAAAAAGCTTCCCGCACCTATGACGCCGATCGCGACGGCTTCGTTATCGCCGGCGGCGGCGGTATGGTGGTGGTAGAAGAGTTGGAGCACGCGCTGGCGCGCGGCGCTCACATCTATGCCGAAATCGTCGGCTACGGCGCCACCTCCGACGGCGCGGATATGGTCGCACCATCCGGCGAAGGCGCGGTGCGCTGCATGCAGATGGCGATGCAGGATCTGGATGCGCCGATCGACTACATCAACGTGCACGGCACCTCGACGCCGGTTGGCGATGTGAAAGAGCTGGGTGCGATCCGCGAAGTGTTCGGCGACACCACGCCGGCTATCTCCTCCACCAAAGCGATGACCGGCCACTCGCTGGGTGCCGCCGGCGTGCAGGAAGCTATCTACAGCCTGCTGATGCTGGAACACGGCTTTATCGCCCCGAGCATCAACATCGACAATCTGGACGAGAAGGCGGCGGGGATGGATATCGTTACCCAGCCGACCACGCGCGCACTGAACACCGTGATGTCCAACAGCTTCGGTTTCGGCGGCACCAACGCCACGCTGGTGATGCGTAAACTGCAGAAGTAAGTTTATTCATTAACTGGATAGATTCAGTATTAACAATGGGTTCGGTTTACCGAACCCATTTTTTTTTGCATGCTAATTGCCGAATGCCTCCCTGCCATTGACTGAAATCAAAGAATTTTATCCCCTCTCCGTCATGATTGGCCTCACCTTGTCACGGAGGTGAAGGGCATTCGCCGTTCCGCAATACTCTTGGTGACATATTTTCAGGAAGAATAAATGTCCGTTCAGGCCGTCCTTTCACAGTTTATGCATCGTCTGCGCTTCGTCAGCAAGCGTAGCGGCGCATGGCTGTTGCTGCTGGCCTGGCTGCTGCTTAACGGCCAGCTGGCGCTTGCCGGTCACGGCTGCGATTTGCAGCCTGACGGCAGAGCGGCCGCCGCACAGCATATGTCGCATCTGCAGCAGGCGACGCCGGGCATGGACAGCCATACGGGCACCGGTGCGCTGTGTGAAAAACACTGCGTGCCGGATAACGCGCAGCAGGATCATGCCAGCCCCTCGCTGGCGATCTTGCTGGTCAGCCTCAGCGTGTTGCTCGCCATACCGCGAACCACCGCGCGGATTTCTCTTATCCACTGGCAAACGCCGCCGATAGCAGGGCCGCCGACAGAGGTTGTATTCTGTCGGTTCCGTGAATAGCCAACCCCGCGCTTTACCGTCTCCCGGACGGCATATCGTGTTGGTTAACTATTTTATGGAGCTATTGTCATGCGTAATTTATTGAGCGTTGCCGTTTTTTCTCTTCTGTTGTTATCCCCCGTCGTGCAGGCCGAAGAGCCGACGACCTCCCACCATGCTGCCACCGAACACGGTGCGGCGGTCACCCACACTCAGGGCGTGTTGAAAGCCTGGAATCCGCACAAGGTGTCGATCGCTCACCCGGCTATTGAATCCCTCGGCTGGCCGCCGATGACCATGAACTTCCTGCAGCCGCAGCCGCCGTTGGCGGAGCTGCCCGCAGATACGCCGATTGAATTCAGCTTCCGCCAGGTTGATGGCGGCTACCAGCTGATTACCCTCAGCGCCAGTCAGCAGTAAGGAGCGGTATGTCCAACTTATTTTCTCACCCGGCACGGGTGGGCTGGCTGCTGCTTGTCTGCTGTTCGGCGAGCGCACAGGCGGCCGGCCTGACGCTGGAACAATCGCTGTCGGCGGCGGAGCGTTACTCCGCCGAGCTGTCCGCCAACCGCCATCAGGTTTCCGCACTGCGCAATATGGCGGATTCCGCGCTGCAGTTGCCCGATCCCAAACTGAAGCTGGGGATTGAGAACATACCGGTACAGGGCGGCAACGGCCATCGCCTGACGCGCGACGGCATGACGATGGGACGTATCGGCATCATGCAGGACTACGTCAGCGGCAATAAGCGTCAGCGTAAAGCCGATACGCTGCGGGCAGAGGCGGAAAAAACCTCGGCCAACAGCGCGGCGATCCGCGCGCGTTTGCAGCAGCAGACCGCGCAGGCGTGGCTGGAGCTGGCGCTCAGCCAGCAGACCCTGCGCGACGCCAGGGCGTTGGTTGCGGAGAGCGAGCGCCAGATTAGCGCGCAGCGCGCCGGCGTGGCCAGCGGCAGTTCGTCGGCCAGCGAGGTGGTGGACGCACGTCTGACCCTGCTGGCGATGCAGGACCAAATCAGCACCGCCGAGCGCGACGTGACGGTGGCGCAGGCCAGGCTGACGCAGCTGACCGGGCAACAGATCGAGCAGGTTGTCGGTAAGCTGCCGCGCTTTGAGCGTTTGCCGGCCGACGGTGACGTGCTGCGCCAGGCGATACGCCAGCATCCGGACGTGGTGCAGGCCGGCCGCGAAGCCGATGTGGCCAAGGCGCGCTCCGCCCAGTCGGCGATTGCCGCCATTCCCGACGTTGGCGTGGAGGTGTATTACGCGCGCCGCGCCGACGGCTATGAAGATATGGCCGGCGTCATGCTGAGCGTCGACCTGCCGCTGTTTAAAGCGCAGCGACAGGATAAAAACTATGCTGCCGACGTGTCGCGCACCCTGGAGGCCAACGACCAGCTGACCTTGCTGATCCGCGACCATCGGGCGCAGCTGGACACCCTGTTGGCGCAGTATCAGGCGGCGCAGGCGCAGTGGCAGCGTCAGCAGCAGCAGGCGATTCCACTGCAGCAGCAGCGTCTCGATCTGCTGCTGGCGCAGTACCGCAGCGGCAACAGCAACCTTTCCGCTGTGCTGTCGGCGCGTCGCGCGTTGCTGGATGCCCGGCTGAACGCCGGCCAGGCCGCCCGTCAGCTGGCGCAGCTGTGGGCCGCCATCCGTTACCTGATCCCGCAGGAGATCCTCTGATGAAAATGCGTTTTAACCTTGCGTTATTGGCGGCGCTGGCGGCAGGCGCCGGGGCCGGTTACTGGCTGGCGACGCCGCCATCATCAGCGCCGACGGGGAGCGCGACGCCGGCGGCTGAGCGTCAGGTGCTGTATTGGTATGACCCGATGGTGCCGGGGCAGCGCTTTGACAAGCCGGGGCCTTCACCGTTTATGGATATGGATCTGGTGCCGCGCTATGCCGACGAGGTGCAGGAGCAGGGCGGGGTGACCATCAGCGCCCGTCAGCAACAAAACCTTGGCGTGCGCACCGCAGCGGTGGAGCTGCGCCCGCTGGCGCCGCAGCTGGAGGCGTACGGCAGCGTAGCGATTGACGAGCGCGGCGTGCAGGTGATCGCCGCGCGCGCCAGCGGTCTGGTGGAGAAGCTGTGGGTGCGCGCCAGCCAGCAGCAGGTGAAAAAAGGCCAGGCGCTGGCGCAGCTGTGGATCCCGGCGTGGCATGCGGCGCAGCAGGAGTATCTGGCGGTGCGACGTCTGGGGGACAGCGCGCTGAGCGCCGCGGCGCGTCAGCGCCTGCAGCTGCAGTTTATGCCGGAGTCGGTGATCCGCGAGGTGGAGCGCAGCGGCCGGCCGCAAACGCGCATTACCGTCACGGCGCCCGCCAGCGGCTTTATCAACAGTCTGGATGTGCGTGAGGGCGCGCAGGTCAGCGCCGCGCAGGGGCTGTTTGAACTGGCGACGCTCGACCGGGTATGGATGGTGATCGACTATCCGCAGGCGCAGGCCGGGGTGGTGCAGGTCGGCGATGCGGTCAGCGCCGGCAGCGCCAGCTGGCCGGGCGAACGTTTCAGCGGCACGATCGATGAACTGCTGCCGAATGTCGATCCGCTGACGCGCACCTTTAAGGCGCGGGTGCAGCTGCAAAACCCGCAGCAGCGGCTGAAACCGGGCATGTACCTGCAGGTGCGCCTCAGCCAGCCGGCGGCGGGGCGGCCGGTGCCGGCAATTCCGCTGGAGGCGTTGATCATGAGCGGCGATCGTAACCGGGTGCTGGTGAGCGAAGGCGACGGCTACTTTATACCGGTCGAGGTGGAAACGGGCCGGCAGGAGGGCGGTTGGGTGGAGATCACGCGCGGGCTGAAGGCCGGACAACGGGTGGTGACCGCCGGGCAGTTCCTGATCGATTCCGAAGCCAGCCTGCGCAGCGCGCTGCCGCAGCTGACGGCTGAACCTGAGCCTCACGATCGCGGGGCACATCAGCCGCCTGCGGCCGCGATGGCGCACGGGGAACATTCGACGCCGCAAGCGCATGGCGAACATGCGGATCATCATGCACACGGAGGTCACCAATGATCGCCGCAATCATTCGCTGGTCGCTGCGCAACCGGCTGCTGGTGCTGCTGGCGGCGGCGATGCTGGCCGGCTGGGGCGTCTGGGCGCTGCAGAAAGCGCCGCTGGACGCGCTGCCGGATCTGTCCGACGTTCAGGTGATCGTACGCGCCAGCTATCCGGGCAAAGCGCCGCAGGTGGTGGAGGACCAGGTGACCTATCCGCTGACCACCACCATGCTGACGGTACCCGGCGCGAAAACCGTGCGCGGGTTCTCCATGTTCGGCGATGCCTATGTCTACATCCTGTTTGAGGACGGCACCGATCTGTACTGGGCGCGCTCGCGCGTGCTGGAGTCGCTCAGCCAGGTGCAGTCCGCGCTGCCGTCGCAGGTGAAGGTGGCGCTCGGGCCGGACGCCACCGGCGTCGGCTGGGTGTATGAGTATGCGCTGGTGGACAGGAGCGGCCGTCACAGCCTGGCGGATCTGCGTGCGCTGCAGGACTGGACGCTGAAATTCGAGCTGAAAACCGTGCCCAACGTCGCCGAAGTGGCCAGCGTGGGCGGCATGGTGCGCCAGTATCAGGTGGTGCTCAACCCGGAAAGCCTGCGCGCGCTTAACGTCTCCCACCAGCAGGTGGTCAAGGCGCTGCAGGAGGCGAATCAGGAAGGCGGCGGTGCGCTGCTGGAAATGGGGGAAGCGGAGTATATGGTGCGCAGCGCCGGCTATCTGAAAACGACGGCGGATTTCGCCAATGTGGTGATAGCGGTGCGCGACGGCGTGCCGATCCTGCTGTCCCAGGTGGCGACGCTGCGCGAAGGGCCGGAAATCCGCCGCGGCGTGGCGGAGCTGAACGGCGAAGGGGAAGTGGCCGGCGGTATTGTGGTGATGCGCTACGGCCAGAACGCGCTGGAAACCATCAACGCGCTGAAAGACAAGCTGCAGCAGCTGCGGCAGACGCTGCCGCCGGGCGTGGAGATCGTCACGGTTTACGACCGTTCACAGCTGATCGAGCAGGCGATCGATAACCTGTCGTTCAAGCTGCTGGAGGAGTTCGTGGTGGTGGCGCTGGTGTGCACGCTGTTCCTGTTCCACTTCCGTTCAGCGCTGGTGGCGATGGTGACCCTGCCGCTCGGTATTCTCGGCGCGTTTGTGGTGATGCACTATCAGGGGGTGAACGCCAACATTATGTCGCTGGGCGGCATCGCCATCGCCATCGGCGCGATGGTGGACGCGGCGATCGTGATGATCGAGAACATGCATAAGGTGCTGGAGCAGTGGCGGCAGCGCCATCCTGAACGGCAGCCGGAAGCGCAGGACTACTGGCGCATTGCCGAGCAGGCGGCGGTTGAGGTCGGGCCGGCGCTGTTCGGCAGCTTATTGATCATCACGCTGTCGTTTATTCCGGTGTTCACGCTGCAGGCGCAGGAGGGCAAGATGTTCGCGCCGCTGGCCTTCACCAAAACCTACGCGATGGCGGTGGCGGCCGGGCTGGGCATTACGCTGGTGCCGGTGCTGATGGGCTACTTTATCCGCGGACGTATTCCTGATGAGCAGGCCAACCCGATCAACCGCTGGCTGATTCGCTTGTACCAGCCTTTGCTGGCGGCGGTGCTGGCGCGGCCGCGCCTCACGCTGGGCCTTTCCGCGCTGCTGCTGGCGCTGACGCTGTACCCGCTCAGCCGGCTGGGCAGCGAATTTATGCCGCCGCTCGACGAAGGGGATCTGCTGTATATGCCTTCGACCCTGCCGGGGATTTCGGTGCGTGAAGCGGGGCGTCTGCTGCAGCTGACCGACCGGCTGATTAAAACGGTGCCGGAGGTGGAGACGGTCTTCGGCAAGGTCGGGCGGGCGGAAACCGCCACCGACCCGGCGCCGCTCACCATGCTGGAAACCACCATCCGTTTTAAACCGCGCGACCAGTGGCGGCCAGGCATCACCATGGACAAGCTGGTGGCGGAGCTGGACGAGGCGGTCAAGGTGCCGGGCATTGCCAACGTCTGGGTGCCGCCGATTCGCAACCGGCTGGATATGCTGTCTACCGGGATTAAAAGCCCGGTGGGGATCAAGGTTAACGGCAGCAACCGCGTGGATATCGAACGCGTCGCCGGGCAGATTGAGCAGGTGGTGCGGCAGGTGCCGGGCGTCTCCTCGGCGCTGGCGGAGCGGCTTAGCGGCGGGCGCTATGTTGATATTGATATCGATCGTCAGCGCGCTGCCCGCTATGGCGTGTCGGTGACCGAGCTGCAATCAATGGTGGCTTCTTTAGTCGGCGGCGAAAACGTCGGCGAAACCATTGAAGGGCGGGCGCGCTATCCGATCAACGTGCGCTATCCGCGCGAGATCCGCGACTCACTGCAGGGGCTGCGCGATCTGCCGGTGGTGACGGCGAACGGCAGTCAGCTGCCGCTGTCGGCGCTGGCGGATATTCGCGTCAGCGACGGACCGCCGATGCTGAAAAGCGAGAACGCCCGGTTGTCCGAATGGATCTATGTCGATCTGCGCGGGCGGGATCTGAAGTCGGCGGTGGAAGAGATGCAGCACGCGGTGGCGCAGCAGGTCAGGCTGCCGTCCGGCATTTCGCTGAGCTGGTCCGGGCAGTTCGAGTATCTGGAACGCGCCAGCGCCCAGCTGAAGGTCGTGCTACCGGTCACCCTGGGGATTATTTTTGTGCTGCTGTTCGTCACTTTCAACAGCGTGCGCGACGCGCTGCTGATTATGGCGACGCTGCCGTTTGCCCTGATCGGCGGTGTCTGGCTGCTGTATCTGCTGGACTACAACCTGTCGGTGGCCGGCGCGGTGGGCTTTATCGCCCTGGCCGGGGTGGCGGCGGAGTTCGGCGTGATCATGGTGCTGTATCTGAATCAGGCGCTGCACAAGCAGCGGCAGAGCGGCCGGCCGATGACCCGCCAGCAGCTGCTGGCGGCCATCAGCGAAGGGGCGGTGCTGCGCGTCCGGCCGAAGGTGATGACGGTGGCGACCATTATGGCCGGGCTATTGCCGATTATGTGGAGCGACGGTTCCGGTTCCGAGGTGATGCAGCGCATCGCCGCGCCGATGATTGGCGGCATGATCAGCGCGCCGATTTTATCGATGCTGGTGATCCCGGCGGTGTATCTGCTGATGCATAAACCAGAGGAATAAATAAACTGGGGGGCCGCGCGGCCCCCTGATGTTATTGCAGCAGAAACGCCTTAAACTGCGGCGTCATCTGCGCGCTGAAGCCGCTGTTGGTTTTGCTGATCATATACACCGCCAGCCCTTGCTCTTCCGCCAGCTTCATGGCTTTTTCACTGCCCAGCACCATCAGGCCGGAGTCCCAGCCGTCGGCTTCCAGTGCGGTGGGGGCGATCACCGTTACCGAAACCAGGCGGTGGTTAATCGGCCGGCCGGTATTGGGGTCGATAATATGCGAATAGCGCTGGCCGTTTTGCTCAAAATAGTTGCGATAGCTGCCGGCGGTGCTGATGCCGTAGCCCTGCAGATCTACCAGCGCCTGCACCGCATTTTCTCGGTCGGTCGGTTTCTGGATTGCCACGCGCCATGGTTTGCCCTGATCGTTAACGCCGCGCGATCGCACCGCGCCGCCTACCGACACCAGGTAGTTGGTGATGCCTTTACGCGCCATCAGCTGCGCCAGCAGGTCCGCGCCGTAGCCTTCGCCCAGCGTCGACAGATCGACATACAGCCCCGGCAGATCCTTTTGCAGCCACTCGCCCTGCGCATTGCTGGTCAGCGTCAGGTGCTGCAGGCCGACGTTGCGTTTGGCGGCGTCAATCTGCTGCTGGCTGGGAACGTTCACCGGACGTTTGTCCGGGCCGAAGCCCCACAGGTTCACCAGCGGGCCGACGGTGATGTTCATCGCGTCATGGGTATCGCGGCCGATGCGCTGGGCGGTGAGAATAATATCCGCCATGCCGCGCGGGATCGGCTGCGGCGCGCCGCTGTGTGAACGGTTAAAGCGCGACAGCACCGAATCGGCGCGGTAAGTGGAGATATCGTCATTGGCCTGCTCCAGCAGCGCGTCGATCTCCTGCTGCAGCTGTTGGCGGTTTTCCGCGACCTCGCCGCTGATCTTGACGCTGTAAAACGTCCCCATGGTTTTACCGGCGATATCCATCTGCGGGCGGGTGGCGGCGTTATCACAGGCGGCGAGCAGCGTAAGCGCGACGCCGAGCAACAGGCTTCTGGCGAAAGAGTGGGCCATGGCGGGATCCTTGAAGACAAAATAAAGGCGCTATAAATAGAGCAAAGTGCGGCAAATATAAAGGGGCGGCGGCGACAAAATGCATTTTGTTGCACAACGAGCGAGGTATCTGTGCGCTCAGCCGGGGCGCAAATGGGCCAAGCGCGCCACGGCGGCACTGATTTCTCCCGGTGTGAGCGCGGAAAAACCCAGCAGCCAGCCGTCACGGCGCGCGGCGTCGTGCTGATAATGGGCCGCCAGCCCGGGCGTCAGCACGCCGGCCTGTCTGGCCTGACGGGTTAGCGTTGCCTCGCATCCGTCCGGCAGCCACACGCTGAGCTGCAGGCCGCCGTGAGTCGGCTGCGGCGTGGCGAAGTGCCGCCAGTGATGTGCTATCTGTTGTTGCAGATGGTCGCGGCGGCTGCGGTACAGCTGGCGCATATAGCGGATATGGGCGGCAAAGTGCCCCTGGCGCATAAACTCTGCGGTGACGGCCTGGTTCAACTGCGTGGTGTGACCGTCATAGACGCTGCGGGCGGTGACAAAGGTTTCAACCAGCGGCGGCGGCGCGATCAGATAAGCCAGCCGTAGCGACGGGAACAGCGATTTGGAAAATGTGCCGATATACAGCACGTTGCCTGCACGATCCAACCCCTGCATGGCGGGCATCGGCTGGCCGTCATAATGAAACTCGCTGTCGTAATCGTCCTCCACGATCCACGCCTGCTGTTTCTCCGCCAGCGCCAGAAGAGCCAGCCGGCGGGCCAGACTGAGCGTGACTCCGCTGGGGTATTGGTGGGAGGGGGTCAGGTAGATCAGGCGCGGGGTGGGCAGAGCGTCATGCGGTCGCATGCCGGCGTCATCAACTGCGACCGGCGTCAGCTGCGCGCCGGCGCTGAGAAACGCGTTGCGCGCGCCGGGGTAGGCGGGATCTTCAATCCACACCCGGTCACCGTCGTCCAGCAGCAGCGCGGTAATCAACTGCAGAGCCTGTTGTGAGCTGGTCAGTACGATAACCTGCCGCGCATCGCAGTTGACGCCGCGCGTTTGGTTGACGTGAGCGGCAATCGCCTCCCGCAGTGGCAGATAACCCTGCGGATCGCCGTAACGCATCAGCGTTTCCCCCTGCAGGCGCCATTGCTGCGCGGTGAGCTGCTGCCACTGTTTGACGGGGAACAGGCGCAGGTCGGGGGAGCCGGCAGCGAACGGCAGCGGCCGCTGCGGATCGCGGCAGCCGCCGGTGGTGACGATCTGGCTGCCGCGGCGGGAAAGCTGCGGGCGCTGCTGCGGCCGGGCAGGCGGCCGCATTCTGGCGACGGAAATGGCGACAAAAGTACCCTGGCCGATGCGGCGCCGCAGGTATCCCTCGGCTTCCAACTGGCCATAGGCGGCTTCCGCCGTCACGCGGGAGACGCCTAAATCTGCGGCCAGCGTGCGGCTGGAGGGCAGGCGTTGTCCGTACGTTAGCGCGCCGGTATGAATCGCGCGCCGCAGCGTACTGCAAACACGTTCGCGCAGTGAAGCGTTGGTATGTTCCGGCCGTTGGAACAGCGTCAGCAGCGTTTTGGTCATCATGGGTCTTGCCATTGATAAAAAATGGGTCTCATTGATAAGACCAAAATAGGGCATGCTTGTCACCATCATTTGAGCGTAACTGAGGATAAACTGCATGACGTATCGTTCACTGGTTCTGGCCGTTCCTCCTGCTGAACCGGAAGAGAACCTGGCCTATCTGGCCGCGAAACTGAGTTTTTACACCGATGCCTGGGATGTGGCGGAGGATTTGCGTCACGGCGTCGACGCTATCGTCGTCATTGATGCGCGTTCCGAACAGCACTATCTGGCGGGGCATATTCCCGGCGCCGTCAGTCTGCCGCACCGGCTGATGGATGAAGTCAGCACGGCGGCGTTGGATCGCGATAAAGTGTATATCACCTACTGCGACGGCATTGGCTGTAACGCATCGACGCAAGGGGCCTACAAACTGGCCCGGCTGGGGTTTAAGGTCAAAGAGTTGCTTGGCGGGCTGGATTTCTGGCTGCGCGACGGCTATCCGGTGGCCGTCGGCGAGTCTTGCGGTTCGCTGATGGGGCAGCAGCCGGGCGCCGACTGCGGCTGTGCCTGATGCTGAAGGCTACAGCGCCAGCATCAGCACGATAACCAGCACCAGCACCAGTGCGACCAGAGCCCAGCCCCGCTTGCTGAGAGCGGCCTGCAGCGGCAGCGCCACGTTGGCGATCAGCGGATTGAGCTGCGGCTGCGGCGTCTCGTTATGAATCGTCGGCGTGACGCCGGCCTTTTCCAACCGGCGGGCGAACAGCTGCGTCACCGCCTCGTTGATCTGCGCCTGGGTCAGCGGGGTGTTGGCCGCGCAGTGGAAGCGCGTCTGGCAGTAATCCAGCAGCAGCTGCTGCTCTTGCCGGTCCGCCGGCTGTTTGAGCACCGTCAGCAGGTTATTCAGCGTTGGCGCGTGCTGCGCGCTCAGCGCCGTTTTCACCTGCAGATACTGACTTAACAGCTGGAAATGGCGCGCCGGCAGCGGGTCGTTGGTTTTTACCCCGACCAGATTAAACAGGCTCTGCCAGATTTTAGCCGGCGATTCGCCGGTGGCGGCGCTCAGGCGCGTCACCTGCTGCTGCAGGTTCTGGTGTTCGGCCGGCAGTAAAGGACGGTCGCTGACGGCGCTCTGCTGCGGATGCGGAATGGTCAGGCTGCCGCTCTGCAGCTGGCTCAACACCTGCTGTAACTGCTGGTGGCTGAGCTGGCTCAGCACGGTATGGCCGAACTGCTGGCGGATAAAATCACTGACCGCCTGGCGGTTATTCCCCTGCGGCAGCAGCTCGGTCAGCTGTTGCAACAGCTGGCGGCTGGCGTGATTCTGCTGCGCCTGGCTCAGACGCTGTTGCAGCAGTTGCTCCGCCGGCTGAAAGTGGCGCGCCCGCAGTTCGCTGCCGTCGGTGGCGCCCAGATCGTGGCGCAGGCTGGCCCAAATCTCGGCGGATTTGGCCGGGCTGAGCGCCATAATCTTCACCACCAGCTTTTCCAGCATGGTGCGCTGCGCCGGAGAGAGCGGCTGCGTATCGGAGGCGGTGTTTTTCTCCCCGGATGGGGGGCGATCGGAAAGGTTGTGGGCGCCGGGGCCGCTCAAAGGTTGCATGTCACCAGTCCTTCGCTGTGCAGAAAGAAGTCATACCCGGCGAAAAGCGCAGGTTCTATAAATCGTATAGCGACTATGATACCTGTAAATTCCCCTTATCAATACCATTCGCACGACATTTCTTTACAGGTAAAACGTTGCCAATCGCCTCGCTGCCGCTAAGATAGGCGGATTACGCTCGCGAGGATGTCATGGTCAAACGGCAACAGATTGCAAAATGGTTTTTATGCCTGGCTTGCCTGGTCGTCCTGACCTGCATGACGCAGCGTATGGCGAGCCTGCACGCGCTGCAACTGACGCTGGGTATTCCGGCGGTCAGCGCGGCGGCGGCCGACGACAACGGTGAAGCCGTTGCCGCCACCAGTCCGTGCGAACTGAGCGCCAAATCGCTGCTGGCCGCGCCGCCGGTCATCTTTGAAAGCGTACTGCTGGGGCTGGGTCTGCTGTTGGCGCTGCTGGCCCCGGTGATTGCCGCGCGTCTGCGCATTCCGCCGCCGCGTGCGGTTTCCCCTCCCACCCTCAGGGTGCACCTGCGATTATGCGTTTTCCGTGAATGAGACCCTCGCCCAACCTGGACGATAACTGACTCATTTACGGAGAAAAATATGTTGAATACCTTTAGGTCGGCATTAGCCTGCCTGCTGCTGCTATGGCTGCCGATGCTACAGGCGGCGGACAGCGGCTGGCTGCAAAGCCCGACCAACGATCATGCCAAGGTGCGGCTGCGCGCCGATACTTCCCAGGCCGGAGAAACGCGCCTGCTGCTGTCGGTAGAGCTGCAGAAGGGCTGGAAAACCTACTGGCGCTCTCCCGGCGAAGGGGGCATCGCGCCAGCGATCAAGTGGCAGGGCAATCCGCCGCCGTCGGCCACATGGTTCTGGCCGGCGCCGCAGCGTTTTGACGTGGCGGGCATCACCACGCAGGGCTACCACGACGGCGTCACTATCCCGATTGTGATTAAGGGGGCTGCGCCGGCGCGTCTGGCCGGCACCCTGACGCTGTCCACCTGCAGCAACGTCTGCATCCTGACCGACTATGCGTTCAATCTGGATCTGTCGGCGGCCAATGACGCGCAGTTCAACCATGACTTTGCCCAGGCGATGGGCAAGGTGCCGATTGACAGTGGCCTGACCGACAATCTGCGCGTCGGTTACCGCAACGGCGAGCTGCAAGTCAGCGCCGAGCGTAATGCCGGCGCAAACTGGCGTCAGCCCGCGCTGTTTTTTGACACCTTGCCGGATGCGGATATCGGCAAGCCGACCATCAGCCACAGCGGCGCAACGATGCAGGCGCGGGTGCCGGTCAGCGACGGCTGGGGCGACGCCGCCCCCGATCTGCGCGGACAAACGCTGACGCTGGTGATCACCGACGACGGTCTGGCGCAGCAGACGACGCTGACCGTCGGCGAGCCGCTGGCGGTGTCGTCATCGGGCGGCGTTACGCTGTGGCAGGCGGTGCTGATGGCGCTGGTCGGCGGTTTGATTCTGAACCTGATGCCGTGCGTGCTGCCGGTGCTGGGGATGAAGTTGGGTTCCATTTTGCAGGTGGAACAGCGCGACCGGCGCAGCGTGCGCAAGCAGTTCCTTGCCTCCAGCGCCGGGATTGTAGCGTCGTTTCTGGTGCTGGCGCTGCTGATGACCGCTTTACGGCTGAGCAATCAGGCGCTGGGTTGGGGCATCCAGTTCCAGAACCCGTGGTTTATCGGCTTTATGGTGCTGGTGACGCTGCTGTTCAGCGCCAACCTGTTCGGACTGTTCCATCTGCAGCTCTCTTCCGGACTCAGCACCCGCCTGGCGACCCACGGCGGCCAGGGGATGAGTGGCCACTTCTGGCAGGGGGCGTTCGCTACCTTGCTGGCGACGCCGTGTACGGCGCCGTTCCTCGGCACCGCGGTGGCCTTTGCGCTGGCCGCGCCGCTGCCGGTGCTGTGGGGCATGTTCCTGGCGCTGGGCATCGGCATGAGCCTGCCGTGGCTGCTGATTGCCGCCTGGCCGGCATTGGCGCTGCGCCTGCCGCGTCCCGGGCGCTGGATGAACGTGCTGCGTCTGGTGCTGGGGCTGCTGATGCTGGCGTCGTCGCTGTGGCTGCTGAGTCTGATGACCAACCATATCGGCGTTCAGGCGACGCTGGTGGTCGGTGGTGCGCTGCTGCTGGGGCTGCTGCTGGCGGTCTGGCGGCGTTACGGTGCGCGGTCGGCGGGCATCGCCGGCGCCAGCCTGCTGGTGGTCACCGGCCTGACGCTGCTTACGCTGTCGCTGACGGCGAACCTGTGGCGGCAGCCGCTGCAGGACCGGGTGACGTGGCAGCCGCTGAGCGAGCAGGCCATCACCCAGGCGCTGGCCCAGAACAAGCGAGTGTTCGTCGATGTGACCGCCGACTGGTGTGTCACCTGTAAAGCCAATAAATTCAACGTATTGATGCGTGACGATGTACAGCAGGCGCTGATGGCCGATGACGTGGTGGCGCTGCGCGGCGACTGGAGCCGGCCTTCGGTCGAGATTAGCGCGTTTCTGCAACGCCGCGGCAGCGTCGGCGTCCCTTTCAACCAGATTTATGGCCCCGACAGCCCGAACGGCGTGGTGTTATCACCGTTATTGACCCGCGATGCCGTTCTGCAAACCCTGTCCGCCGCTAAAGGAACTGAACAATGAAGAAGTTACTGATTATTTTACTGATGATGGTATCCCCCGTGTGGGCCGCTGCCCCTTTTACCCCGGAACAGGAGGCGCGCGTGAAGGAGATGATCCGTGAAACGCTGGTGTCCAACCCGGATATTCTGGCGCAGGCGGTCGACGCCTGGCAGAAGCAAACCTCCGATCAACAGGTCAGCCAGGTGATCAAGCAGCAGGCGAAAACCCTGTATCAGGATCCGGCCAGCCCGCGGCTGGGGGCGAAGGACGCCAAGCTGACGATGGTGACCTTTACCGATTACAACTGTCCGTACTGCAAGCAGTTCGATCCTATGCTGGAAAAAATCGTCAAGAAATACCCGGACGTGGCGCTGGTGGTGAAACTGCTGCCGTTTAAAGGCGAAAGCTCGGTCAGTTCGGCGCGCATCGCGCTGACCACCTGGCAGCAAAACCCGCAGCAGTTCTGGGCGCTGCATCAGCGGCTGATGGCGAAAAAGGGCTTCCATGATGACGCCAGCATCGCCGCGGCGCAGCAGAAAACCGGCGTGAAGGCGGTAACGCCGAGCGAGCAGAGCATGAGCACGCTGCGCACCAATATGCAGCTGGCGGAACAGCTGGGCGTGCAGGGTACGCCGGCGACGCTGATTGGCGATCAGATGCTGCCGGGGGCGGTGTCCTACGAACAGCTGGAGTCGCTGGTGAAGCAGCAGCTGGCGCAGGCCGACCGTGGTTAGGCTGAAACGCTGGGGGCGTGAAATCGCGCTGCTGTTGCTGATGTTGGCGGGGATTCTGTTCGCCATGGATCTGTGGCGCGCACCGCAGGCGCCGCCGGCGTTCGACACCCAGCGGCTGACCACTCTGGACGGCGCGTCGTTCTCGCTGGCGCAGCGCAGTCAAGAACGGCCGCTGCTGGTCTACTTTTGGGCCAGCTGGTGCGGCGTCTGCCGTTACACTACCCCCAGCGTCGCCAAGCTGGCGGCGCAGGGCGGCAACGTGCTGAGCGTGGCGCTGCGCTCCGGCGATGACCAGCAGGTGGCGGCCTGGCTGGCCGCCAAGCGGCTGAGTCTGCCGGTGGTCAACGATCCCGCCGGCGAGCTGGCGGCGCGCTGGCAGGTGGGCGTTACGCCCACCTTCGTCATCATCGATAAGGGCAAGGTGGTGCAGAGCACCACCGGCTGGACCAGCTACTGGGGGATGAAACTGCGCCTGTGGTGGGCAGCCTGGTAGTTTGGGGTAACAATAAAAAAAGGCCGGATTATCCGGCCTTTTACATTGCTGCAGGTAATGCTTATTCGGCCTTGGCGGTCTCTACCGTCTGGCTGCGGCGTTTGCGTATCACGCGCAGTACCGGCGGCACCACCAGTACCGCCACCGCCAATACCAGCAGGCTTTGGGCAATGCCGCTGCCCCACAGAATGCCGTATTCGCCGTTGCTGATCGACAGCGCGCGGCGCAGGTTCTGCTCCAGCAGTTCGCCCAGCACAAAGCCCAGAATCAGCGGCGACATCGGGAAGTGCATTTTGCGCAGGATATAGCCGAATACCCCCAGTCCGACCATCAGCATCAGATCGAAGGTGGTGCTGTGCACCGCGTACACGCCGACTGCCGATACGGCGGCGATCGCCGGCACCAGGAACCACAGCGGAATGGTCAGCATGCGGGTAAACAGACCAATCAGCGGGATGTTCATGATCAGCAGCATCACGTTGGCGATCAGCAGCGCGGCGATCAGCCCCCAGACAATATCGGGCTGTTCGGTGAACATCGCCGGCCCCGGCGTGATGTTGTACAGCGTCAGCGCACCCATCATCACCGCGGTGGTGCCGGAACCCGGTACGCCCAGCGTCAGCATCGGAATAAACGAGCCGCAGGCCGATGCATTGTTAGCCGCCTCCGGCGCCGCCACGCCGCGGATATCCCCTTTGCCGAAGCTGTCACTGTTGCCGCTGATTTTCTTCTCGGTCATATAGGTCAGCGCGCTGGCGATGGTCGCCCCGGCACCCGGCAGTATGCCGACGAAGAAACCGACTACCGAAGAGCGCAGGGCCGGGCCGGCGCACTCTTTCGCCTCTTTACGGTTAAACAGCAGCCGCCCGGTTTTACGCACCAGCTTTTGGCCGGCGCCGGTGCTCTCCAGCATCAGCAGGATTTCGCTGACCGAGAACAGGCCGATCACCACCACGATAAACTGAATGCCGTCGGAGAGGTGCACGCTGTCGAAGGTAAAGCGGTAGACGCCGGTGTTGGCATCGACGCCGACCGTCGCCAGCCCGAGGCCGATCAGCGCCGCCAGCAGCGACTTCAGCGGGTTCTGGCTCATCATGCTGCCGAGACAGGCGATGGCGAAGATCATCAGCGCGAAGTACTCCGCCGGGCCGAAGGCCAGCGACCAGCGCGCCAGCAGCGGGGCGAACAGAATAATGCCGCCGATGGCGATGATGGAGCCGATAAACGAGCTGACCGCGGAAATGGACAGCGCCACGCCGGCGCGCCCCTGCTGCGCCATCGGGTAGCCGTCCAGCGCGGTCATGATCGCCGCGGCGTCCCCGGGCACGTTCAGCAGGATGGAGGAGATGCGGCCGCCGTACTCACAGCCGATATACACCGTCGCCAGCAGAATCAGCGCCGATTCCGCCGGCAGCTTCAGCGCGAAGGCCAGCGGCAGCAGGATCGCCACGCCGTTAATCGGCCCGAGGCCCGGCAGCAGCCCGACGATGGTGCCGACGAAACAGCCGATCAGCGCAATAACCAGGTTCTGTGGAATCAGCGCCACCTCGAACCCTTGTGATAAATATAACCAGGTATCCATTATCGTTCCTCAGTTCAGCCAGGCGCCGAGCGGCAGCGTAACGTCGAGCAGGCGGTCAAAGGCGTAATACAGCGCTACGCCCATCACCGCGCCGGAGATCGCCGCCGCCGGCACGCGCGCGCCGAACAGCAGTGCGATGCTGAAGGTCAGCAGGGCGGTAGCCAGCGGAAAGCCCAGCAGCTCAAAACACCAGGCGTACAGCGACAGCGTGATGGTCAGCAGCAGCAGACGCTGCAGGGTGGCGCGGTGCGGCCAGGCCACCACCTGCGGATGGCGCAGCAGCATCAGAACGGCGCACAGCGCCATCAGGCTGAGGATGATCAGCGGAAACGGGCGCGGCCCCAGCGGCTCATAGCTGTATTCGCTGTGAATGCCCCAGCCGATATACAGGCCGCCGATGCACAGCAGTAGCCACACCCCGGCAAAAATACGATCGCTCATGGATGCCTCCGGATTACTTGGCCAGGCCGAAGGCTTTCGCCTGTTCACGGTAGTCGCTGACCTGTTTCTTCACGTAGGCGTCCAGCTCTTTGCCGCGCAGGTTAAATTCAAACAGCCCGCGCAGGTCACGCTGCTTTTTGAACTCTTCGGTCTGCTGCAGTTTGGCGAAGGCATCGGTCCACCACTGGTACTCTTCATCGCTGACCTTCGGCCCCAGGTAGAAACCGCGGATCACCGGCCACACCAGGTTATAGCCCTGCTCTTTAGCCGTCGGCACCTCGGCCAACTGGCCCGGCAGGCGTTCTTCCGAATACACCGCCAACACGCGGATTTTGTCGCCCTGCAGGTAAGGCACCATTTCGCTCAGGTCGCCGGATACCGCCTGAATATGGTTGCCGAGCAGCGCGGTCACCGGTTCGCCGCCGCCTTCAAAGGCGACGTAGCGCATCTTGCGCGGGTCGACGCCCACTTCACGCGCCAGCAGCGCGGTTTTCATCCAGTCCTGGCTGCCGATCGAGGCACCGGCGCCGAACACCACGCTGGTGGGATCTTTCTTGAAGGCTTCCATCAGGTCTTTCAGCGTTTTATACGGCGAGTCGGCGCGCACGGCGATCATGCCGTAATCGGTGCCGACCGCCGCCAGCCACTTGACGTCATCCACGCCGTAGCGGCCGAATTTGCCCTGCGACAGGTTGAGCAGCGAGCCGCCGGAGAAGGCGACCACGGTGCCGAACTCCGCCGGGCGCTGGGCGACGATGGCGTTATAGGCCACCGCGCCGACGCCGCCTGGCATATAGGTAACGCGCATCGGTTTATTGATGGCTTTGGTTTCCTGCAAAGACACCTGCAGCAGTTTACAGGTCAGATCGAAGCCGCCGCCGGGCTTGGCCGGCGCGATACATTCGGTACGGTCGGGCGCTTCAATGGCGAAAGCCTGATTGGCTGCCAACAGCAGAGCGGTTGCGGTCAGAGTACGGGTGATTATTTTTTTCATTGCCTTCCCCTAGGTATTTTTTCTTTCAGTCTGTGAGAACTCCCGCTGACACGGGGTTGCCAAATTGTTAAAACATAAACCTTTCATTTACCTTTCAACGTACGGGAAAGTTTACAGGATGTGATATGCGTCTCTTGTTAGTGGAAGATCACCCCGAATTATCCCATTGGCTGCAGAAGGCGCTGACCGGCGCCGGCTTCGCCGTGGACGTGGCCTCGGACGGCGTGGTGGCCGACCATCTGCTGTTAAACGAACATTACAGCCTGGTGGTGCTGGACGTGGAGCTGCCGCGCCTCAACGGGCTGGATCTGCTGGCGCGGGTGCGCAAGCGCGGTCAGAATCTGCCGGTATTGCTGCTGACCGCCCGCGCTGACGTCAGCGACCGGGTCAGAGGGCTGAATCTCGGCGCCGATGATTACCTGAGCAAACCGTTTGAACTGGACGAGCTGGAGGCACGCATCCGCGCGCTGCTGCGCCGCAGCGTGGGTGTCACCCAGCAGACCCTGCAGTTTGGCGCGCTGACCTACCACGACGACGGCTATTTTCTGCTGGATAATCGGCCCTTGGCGCTGACGCCGCGCGAACTGTCGGTGCTGACCACGCTGATCCACCGGCGCGGCCGGCCGGTCGCCAAGCAGCAGCTGTTCGAGCAGGTGTTTACCCTGTCTGACGAGGCCAACCCGGAGAGCATTGAGCTATATGTGCACCGGGTGCGTAAAAAATTGCACGGCAGCAATGTGGCGATCGTTACGCTGCGCGGTTTGGGGTACAGCCTGGAGCTGAGCGATGACGTGGTTTAAACCGCCGGCTTCACTGTTCTACCAACTGTTGCTGTTTTTCGGTTTGCCGCTGACGATACTGGGCGGCATCTCTATTTACACCCACTACTTTAGCGCCACCCATGCCGCGACGTTGGCCTACGACCGCACGCTGCTGGCGTCGGCGCGCACCGTGGCGGAGCGGCTGGTGGTGCGCGAGGGCAAGCTGAAGATCGACGTGCCCTATGTGGTGCTCGACAGCTTCGAGCGTAATATGAATGACCAGCTGTATTACGAAGTGATTTCGCCGCAGGGGCGCAGTATCTCCGGCTATGACGATCTGCCGTTGCCGCCGCCGCACCTGGCGCGTTCCACGCTGTACCCGGCGCTGGTGCATTTTTACGACGCTGAATATGCCGGGCGGCCGATCCGCGTCGCCGCGCTCTATCAGCCGGTGAATGAAGGCGGCATGATGGGCATGGCGACCATCCTGGTGGCGGAAACTCTGGAATCGCGCAACTATCTGGCGCGTCAGATGCTGCTGTCCGCGCTGCTCAGTCAGGGGACGGTGGTGGTGTTGACGCTGACGCTGGCGTTTGTGCTGCTAAAAAAGCTGCTCAAGCCGCTGCGTAAACTGTCGAGCGTGATGATGCGCCGCGATCCGGGCGAGCTGACGCCGTTGCCGACCCTGCTGTTGCCGTGGTCGGAAATGCAGCCGCTGCTGCTGGCGTTTAACCGCTATACCGAACGGCTGCGGGTGATGGTGGCGCGTCAGGAGCGTTTCAGCGCCGACGCCTCGCACCAGCTGCGTACGCCGCTGACGGTGCTGAAGACGCAGGTTGGCGTGGCGCTGGCCAGCGATGATCCGCAGCAGTGGCGCGAAAGCCTGCTGGCGATCGGCAAGACGCTGGATAACACCGTGGCGCTGACCGACCGGCTGCTGTATCTGTCGCGGCTGAAGGCGCACGAGCCGCACGGTGAACGCCGGCTGCAGCCGGTCAATCTGGCGCAGGTGCTGCGCGACGCCTGCTTTTCCCGTCTGCCGCAGGCGCGCAGCAACGGTATCGACCTGGGTTATGAAGGGGAGGCGGTGTGCTGGATCGGCGGCGAGGCGCTGCTGCTGACGGAGATGTGCGCCAATCTGCTGGATAACGCGCTGAAGTATACGCCGCGCCGCGGCACGGTGACGGCGCGCCTGAGCGCATTAAATGGAGAAGGCATACTGGAAATCGAAGACAGCGGGCCGGGCATTACCCAGCAGGATGCGCAGCAGGCGCTGCAGCCTTTCCGTCGTCTGGATAATGTGGGCGAGCAGCCGGGCGCCGGGCTGGGGTTGGCGCTGGTGAAGGATATTGCCGCCTATCACGCGACGCGGCCGGAGCTGCTGAGCTCTGCTGAACTCGGCGGCCTGTTGGTGCGGGTGCGTTTCCGCTTATTGTCCTGAGCCGGCAGGCCGGGGCGGAGACGCCGTTCTCCGCCCCGGCGGCGTCCTTATTTGGATACCGCCGTCTGCGGTTTTTTACGGCCCAGCGGCGTGCGCAGGCGCTGAGAGAGGATCACCCCCAGCAGGGTGATACCGCCGCCGACCAGGTGGTAGGCGTGCAGCTGTTCATGCAGGAACAGCACGGCGATCACCGCGGTGAACACCGGTGCCAGGTTCATAAAGATAGAGGTGGTATTGGCGCCGAGGCGGACAACGCCCTGAATCCACAGGAACGGCGCGATAATCGATGCCGGAATGCCGGCAAACAACACCAGCGACAGGTTCTGACTGTTCAGGCTGACGTCCGGCGCCATCAGGAAGTTCGGCAGTAGCAGCAGCACGCCGAGGGCGATCTGCACGTACAGCGATTGCCAGTTGGACAGAGCAATCGCCCAGCGTTTGGTCAGCACGCCGTACAGCGCGTAGGAGGCGGTGGCGGCAAACATCATCAGTTCGCCTTTGCCGATGCCGTGCTGCAACAGCGCTCCCGGCTGACCGGCGCTCACCAGCCAGATCAGGCCGCATAATGAAGTCACGCTCCCCAGCGCTACGCCGACGGTCGGCGCCACCCGCAGCAGTACGATGCTGATCAGAATGGTCAGCAGCGGGATCAGCGACACGATAATGCCCATAAACAGCGCGCTGACGCTGTGCGCGGCGTAGTAGGCCAGGCTCTGATAGAGCACCATGCCCAGCAGCCCCAATACCAGCAGTTTGCCGCCGTTAGCGCGCACCGTGCGCCAGTTGCGGATCACGCCGGGCAGCACAAACGGCGTCAGCGCGATCAGCGCCAGCAACCAGCGATAGAAAGAGATCGCTGCCGGGTCGATCGCGCCGGCCGACAGTTTGCTGACCACGGCGTTGATGGACCAGATCAGTACCGCCACCAGAGGGAAGAATATGTTCATGATAATTATTCTCAACAACGTACAAAGTGATGCCTAGTTTACGCATGTCTGGTTTATTGCATATACTGAAAACCAGACAAAAATCACCGTAAACAAGACAACCTGCAGGGGAGATAGCGCTATGCCGGAAATCCGTCATTTCTCAGAAACGCTGATCCCGGCGCCGCAGCTGGTGCAGTTTCGCTGTGAGGCGTTCAATGTGCGCACCGAATTTCAGCCGCACAGCCACTCCTGGGGACAGCTGATGTGGGTGACCAGCGGCGTGATGGTCACCCGTATCGGCGGGCAGCGCTTTCTGGCGCCGCCGGAGTTTGTGCTGTGGGCGCCGGCGGGCGTGGAGCACTCCTGTTATAACCATAAATTGGCGAAGTGCCGCATGGTGGACATCGCTCTGCCTTTATGCCGTCAGATGCCGGCAACGCCCTGTCTGGTCAGCGTCACGCCGATTTTCCGCGCCATCGCGGATGATTTCTACGCGCGCGAACAGTATATCCCGCAGAGCCGGGCGGATCTGCGCCTGTGCCGCGTACTGATTGACCAACTCCACCTGTCGCCACGGCAGCAGACCTATTTACCTTCCTCGCAGGATAAGTTTCTGGCGCCGATTCTGGAGGCGCTGGAGCACTGTCCGTCGGACAACACCTCGCTGGCGCAGTGGGCACGGCGGGTCTATACCACGGAGCGCACGCTGTCGCGCCGCTGCCAGCAGGATCTCGGCATGTCGTTCAGCGAATGGCGCCAGCGGCTGCGCTTTCTGCACGCGGTGTCGCTGCTGGAGCAGGGGAAGACCGTGCAGGAGGTGGCGCTGGACGTCGGGTACAGCTCCGCTTCGGCGTTTATCGTGATGTTTCAGCAGATTGCGGGTGCTACCCCCGAACGTTTTCGGCGCGCATAGATATGCGCGCCGGGTTGCCGTTGCGTGCAATGCCGTGACGCAGGCATAACTCGAGTATATGATCGGGCGGCAAATGGCCGTCCTGGGTTGGAGAAAGAAGTGAAGATACTGGTTGATGAAAATATGCCGTATGCGGTTGATCTGTTCAGCCGTCTGGGAGACACGCTGGCGGTGCCGGGCCGCCCGATCCCGCAGGATGCATTGGCGGACGCCGATGCGCTGATGGTGCGCTCGGTCACCAAAGTGAACGAGGCGCTGCTGAACGGCACCCGCGTCGGCTTTGTCGGCACCGCGACTGCGGGCACCGACCATGTGGACGACGCCTGGCTGCAGCAGGCGGGCATTGGTTTTTCCGCCGCGCCCGGCTGCAACGCCATCGCCGTGGTGGAGTACGTTTTCTCCGCGCTGATGCTGCTGGCTGAACGTGACGGCTTCCAATTGCGTGACAAAACCGTTGGCATCGTCGGGGTCGGCAACGTCGGCGCACGGTTGGATGCGCGCCTGCGGGCGCTGGGCGTACGTACGCTGCTGTGCGACCCGCCGCGCGCCGATCGCGGCGACGCCGGTGAGTTCTGGCCGCTGGAAAAACTGGTAGCGGAAGCCGATGTGCTGACCTTCCACACGCCGCTGAATAAATCCGGCCCTTATCACTCGCTGCACCTGGCCGACGCCGAATTGCTGGCGGCGCTGCCGGACAACCGCATCCTGATTAACGCCTGTCGCGGTGCGGTGGTGGATAACGCCGCGCTGCTGCAGGCGCTGGAAAAGGGCAAAAAGCTCAGCACGGTGCTGGACGTCTGGGAGCCGGAACCGGAGCTGTCGCTGCCGCTGCTGGCGCGGGTGGACATCGGCACCGCGCACATCGCCGGCTATACGCTGGAAGGCAAGGCGCGCGGCACCACGCAGGTGTTTGAGGCCTTCTGCCGCCATCTGGGCCAGCCGCAGCAGATTGAGCTGGCCTCGCTGCTGCCGACGCCGGAATTCAGCGAAATCCGTCTGAACGGGCCGCTCGATCAAGGCAGGCTGAAACGTTTGATGCACTTAGTGTATGATGTGCGCCGCGATGATGCGCCGCTGCGCAAAGTTGCCGGCCAGGCGGGCGAATTCGACCGCCTGCGCAAGCAGTATCAGGAGCGACGCGAATGGTCGTCGCTGCGCGTGGCGTGCGATGACGACGCCAGCGCCGAGCTGCTGGCCCGGTTGGGCTTTAGCGTACGCTAAACGGCGCGCGGTTTTAAATATCAGGGCGGTGATGCACCGCCCGTTTGTTTTGCATGTTAATGAAATACTCGGGAGATACCCCAATGTCTGACGGCTGGAATATCGCTCTGCTTGGCGCCACGGGCGCGGTAGGTGAAGCATTGCTGGAATTGTTACAGGAACGTCAGTTCCCGGTGGGCGAACTCTATCCGTTGGCCAGCGAACGCAGCGCCGGCGAAACGGTGCGCTTTAACGGCAAAACCCTGCAGGTGGAAAATGCCGACGAGTTCGACTGGTCGCAGGCACAGCTGGCCTTTTTCGTCGCCGGTGCGGAAGCCTCGGCGCGCTATGCCGTCGACGCCGGCAATATGGGCTGTCTGGTGATCGACAGCAGCGGCCTGTTTGCGCTGGAGCCGGACGTGCCGCTGGTGGTGCCGGGCGTCAACCCGCAGGTGCTGGCCGACTACCGCAACCGGAATATCGTTGCCGTGGCCGACGGCATGGTCAGCCAGTTGCTGACCGCCATCAAGCCGCTGACCGAACAGGCCGGCCTGTCGCGCCTGCACGTCACCACCCTGATGTCGGTGTCCGCCCGTGGTAAAGCGGCGGTGGACGATCTGGCGGGCCAGAGCGCGCGCCTGCTGAACGGTATGCCGGTGGAAGAGGGGCTGTTCGCCAAACAGCTGGCGTTCAACCTGTTGCCGCTGCTGGCGGACGAGCAGGGCAGCGTGCGCGAAGAGCGTCTGATCGTCGATCAGGTGCGTAAGGTGCTGCAGGACGAAGGGCTGCCGATGTCGGTGACCTGCGTACAGTCGCCGGTGTTCTACGGCCATGCGCAGGCGGTGCAGGTGGAAGGGCTGCGTCCGATCGACGCCGATGAGGCGCGTGCCGAACTGCAGGACGCGGAAGATATCCAGCTGAGCGACGAAGACGACTATCCGACCCAGGTCACGGAAGCCTCCGGCAGCGATGCGCTGAGCATCGGCTGCCTGCGCAATGACTACGGTATCCCGCAGGTGCTGCAATTTTGGTCGGTGGCCGACAACGTGCGCTTTGGCGGCGCGCTGATGGCGATTGAAACCGCAGAGCGTCTGCTGCAGGAGCAGCTGTACTGATGTCCGAACCGGCTGTAGCGACCCAGAAAATCGCGCTGGGCATTGAATATGACGGCAGCGGCTATTACGGCTGGCAGCGTCAGCAAGAGGTGCCGAGCGTGCAGGCCTGCCTGGAACAGGCGCTGAGTAAAGTGGCGGACGCGCCGATCACGGTGCTCTGCGCCGGCCGCACCGACGCCGGGGTGCACGCCACCGGCCAGGTGGTGCATTTTGAAACCACGGCGCGCCGTAAGGATGCCGCCTGGACGATGGGGGTCAATACCCATCTGCCGCCGGATATCGCCGTGCGCTGGGTCAGCCCGGTGGCGGAGGATTTCCATGCGCGTTTCAGCGCCACCGCCCGCCGTTATCGCTATGTGATCTTCAACCACCGCTATCGTCCGGCGGTGCTGCAGCAGGGGGTGACGCATTTCTATCACCCGCTGGACGCCGAGCGCATGCAGCGCGCAGCGCAGGCGCTGCTGGGAGAGAACGACTTTACCTCATTCCGCGCCGTGCAGTGTCAGTCGCGCACGCCGTGGCGGAATGTAAAACACGTTAAGGTCACGCGTCACGGGCAGTATATCGTGGTAGATATAAAGGCGAATGCCTTTGTGCATCATATGGTGCGCAACATCGTCGGTAGCCTGATGGAGATTGGCTGCGGCAACCAGGATGAAAACTGGATGGCGGAGCTGCTGGCGTTAAAAGACCGTAATCTGGCGGCGGCCACCGCCAGAGCGGAAGGTCTGTACCTGGTTTCCGTGGATTATCCTGAGCGTTTCGCGCTGCCGCAACCGCCGATGGGGCCGCTGTTTTTAGCCGATGACTAAAGAAGACGCGCAGTTGCGCCAGGCTCCGCCAAGGGGATCCTGCGCGGTGCGTCCTGATTAATCCGCCGGCGGGGGAGACCTCCGGCACAAGAGAGAAGCTATGGACATCATCAAGTTTGTTATTGATTTCATTTTGCATATCGACGTGCATTTGGCTGAGTTGGTGGCGCAGTACGGCATGTGGGTGTACGGGATTTTGTTCCTGATTCTGTTTTGCGAAACCGGTTTGGTGGTAACGCCGTTCCTGCCGGGAGATTCTCTGCTGTTCGTGGCCGGGGCGCTGGCCTCGCTGCCGACCAACGATCTGAACGTGCACACCATGGTGGCGCTGATGGTGGTCGCCGCGGTGGTGGGCGATGCGGTCAACTACACCATTGGCAGGCTGTTCGGCGAAAAGCTGTTCAGCAACCCGAACTCAAAAATTTTCCGCCGCAGCTACCTGGATAAAACTCATCAGTTTTATGAAAAGCACGGCGGGAAAACGATTGTTTTGGCGCGCTTTGTGCCGATCGTGCGTACATTTGCGCCGTTCGTCGCCGGTATGGGGCATATGTCCTATCGCCACTTCGCCGCCTACAACGTGATTGGCGCGCTGGTCTGGGTGCTGCTGTTTACCTATGCCGGTTACCTGTTCGGCAACGTGCCGGTGGTACAGGAAAACCTGAAGTTGCTAATTGTTGCTATTATCGTTGTGTCAATTTTGCCGGGCGTCATTGAAATCTGGCGCCATAAGCGCGCGGCTGCCCGCCAGCAAAAACAGTAAAAAACATCGCTTAACCTATCGGTTCGACCAGTTTTTTATCTACAGCGTCGGGCCGATATGGTTTAATGAGCGACATTTATGGTCTGTTCCTGCGGACAACCCTGAATTCAGTGCCTTGGTTGCGCGCCTGTCGCGCTGAGTCCCGGGCGCTTTTTCATTGGCTGTTGCTGCGAAGGGATTGTTAAAGCATGAACTGCGAACTGGCGTCTGCCAGGTTCAAACAGAAAGGTCTTCGATGAGCTGGATTGAACGAATTCTTAACAAGAGCAATATCACCCAAACCCGTAAGGCGAGCATTCCTGAGGGCGTTTGGACCAAATGTGACAGCTGCGGTCAGGTTCTCTACCGCGCCGAGCTGGAACGTAACCTGGAAGTCTGCCCGAAGTGTGACCACCATATGCGCATGTCTGCGCGCATGCGTCTGCACACGCTGCTGGACGAAGGCAGCGAAGTGGAAATCGGCAGCGAGCTGGAACCGAAAGACGTTCTGAAATTCCGGGATTCCAAAAAATACAAAGACCGCCTGCAGGCCGCGCAGAAAGCGACCGGTGAAAAAGATGCGCTGGTGGTGATGAAAGGCACGCTGTACGGCATGCCGGTTGTCGCCGCCTCCTTCGAATTCGCCTTTATCGGCGGTTCAATGTCTTCTGTCGTCGGCGCGCGCTTTGTCCGTGCCGTTGAGCAGGCGCTGGAAGACAACTGCCCGCTGGTGTGCTTCTCCGCCAGCGGCGGCGCCCGTATGCAGGAAGCGCTGATGTCGCTGATGCAGATGGCGAAAACCAGCGCCGCGCTGGCCAAAATGCAAGAGCGCGGTCTGCCGTACATTTCCGTACTGACTGACCCGACCATGGGCGGCGTTTCCGCCAGTCTGGCGATGCTGGGTGATATCAACATCGCCGAGCCGAAAGCGCTGATCGGCTTTGCCGGCCCGCGCGTTATCGAGCAGACGGTGCGCGAAAAGCTGCCGCCGGGCTTCCAGCGCAGCGAGTTCCTGATTGAGAAAGGGGCGATCGACATGATCGTGCGTCGTCCGGAAATGCGCCAGACGCTCGCCAGCATTCTGTCCAAGCTGACCAACCAACCGCAGCCGGCGTTTGACGAGCCTGAGCCGGTGGTAGTGACGCCGGAGAATCAGGCGGACGAATAAGGCATGCATACGCCGCGACGGCCTGTTTACGCCGTCGCGGCGCTCAACCGCCGCTGAGTGGCCATGCGGCGGTTGAAACGCAGAGCATCGCCTTTCCCGCGGTGAGGGTGGTGCCCTGATGGATTAATGAACCCAAGTTCAGTGATGGGACTCATGCAAAACCACCAAATTCCTCAAGCCACGTCGCCATTGAGCTCGTGGCTTTACTATCTGGAACGTCTGCACAGTCAGGCGATCGAACTCGGCCTGGAACGCGTGCAAAGCGTTGCAGCGCATCTTGATCTTCTTACTCCGGCCCCGACGGTGTTCACCGTTGCCGGTACCAACGGCAAAGGCACCACCTGTCGCACGCTGGAGGCCATTTTGCTGGCGGCCGGCCTGCGCGTCGGCGTTTACAGCTCGCCGCATCTGGTGCGCTATACCGAACGGGTGCGTATTCAGGGGGAAGAGCTGAGCGAAGCGGAGCACTGCCGCTCGTTTGCCGCCATTGAAGCCGGACGCGGCGACACTTCCCTGACCTATTTTGAGTTCGGCACGCTGTCGGCCCTGCAGCTGTTCCGTCAGGCCAGGCTGGACGTGGTGATCCTGGAAGTCGGCCTCGGCGGGCGGCTGGACGCCACTAATATCGTCAACCCGGACGTTGCGGTGGTCACCAGCATCGCGCTCGACCACACCGACTGGCTGGGCGACGATCGCGACAGCATCGGCCGGGAAAAAGCCGGTATTTTCCGCGGCGGCAAGCCGGCGGTAGTCGGCGAGCCAGATATGCCGGACTCGATCCGTCAGGTAGCGGAAACGCTGGGGGCGCAGCTGTATCGGCGCGGCGACGCCTGGACGTTCAGCGAGCAGGACGAGCGCTGGCAGTGGCGTAGCGAAGGCACCGAACTGAACGACCTGCCGAGGCCCAACGTGCCGCTGGCCAACGCCGGTACGGCGCTGGCGGCGCTGCACTATTCCGCGTTGGAAATTGACGAGCGTGCCATTTTCGCCGGGTTGCAGCAGGCGACGCTGCCGGGGCGTTTCCAGACCGTGCAGCAGTCGCCGCGGCTGATCCTTGACGTGGCGCACAATCCGCACGCCGCCGGCTATCTGGCCGGGCGGCTGGCGCAGCTGCCGCACGATGGCGGCAAGGTGCGCGCGGTGGTCGGCATGCTGGCGGACAAAGATATTGCCGGTACGCTGGCCTGCCTGCTGCCGCAGGTGGATGAATGGTACTGCGCGCCGCTGGACGGGCCGCGCGGCGCCAGCGTAGAGCAGCTGGCGCAGCATCTGCCGCAGCCGCGCTCTTTCACCGATGTTGAAAGCGCCTGGCGACAGGCGATGCAGGATGCGGATAATCAGGATATTGTGATCGTCTGTGGATCGTTCCACACCGTCGCGCAGGTCATGGCGGCGTTAGACGAGATGCGGGGAGAGTGAGTGGCAAGTAAATTTCAGAACCGACTGGTCGGTACCGTAGTGTTAGTGGCCCTGGGGGTGATTATCCTGCCAGGTCTGCTGGACGGTAAGAAAAAACATTATGAGGACGAATTCGCCGCGATCCCGCTGGTGCCGAAGCCGGGCGATGCGCGGGAAAACGACGCCATTCCGCCGGTGAGCCAGCCGCTGCCGTCGCAGCCGCCGGCGGGCACCGGGGCGTTGATGGAGCAGCAGGCGGCCAACGAGGCGGCGACGCAGCAGGCGGTGACTCAGCCGCAGCAGAACACCGCGCCGCCGCCGGCGGTGACGACGCCTTCGCCAGCGCCGCAGCCAAAACCGGTTGAAACCAAACCTGCGCCGCCGCCGAAGCCGAAACCGGAAGTGAAGCCGAAGCCGGAGGTGAAACCGCAGCCGAAACCGGCTGAGAAAGCGCCGTCCGGTCAGGCCTATGTGGTGCAGTTAGGGGCGCTGAAAAACGCCGCCAAGGTTAACGAGATCGTCGCGTCGCTGCGTCTGTCCGGCTATCGCGCCTTTACCGTGCCGTCTACGCCGGTGCAGGGGCAGATCACCCGTATTTACGTCGGTCCGGACGCCTCGAAGCAGAAGCTGCAGTCTTCGCTGTCGGCGCTCAATTCGCTCAGCGGGTTGAACGGGCAGGTGAAGCCGTACAGCGCGCGTTAACCCCATTCTTCTGCCGCGTTTGCAAGGCGGGGCAGAAGAATCAGCTATGTAGGCGCGGCGATTGAGAATTTTTTTATCGCCGCTTTTTATTTGTAAATTGCGAGGGAAATCCCCTACGCAAACGTTTTCTTTTTCTGTTAGAATTCGCCGCGCATGGGAAATACCCCAGTGCATTCGGGCTGTGGCCGCTGTGCGACAGCCGGAAGGATGAGGGGACGTGCGGGGCATTTCATTATTGGAATGGTCATGGTCTGGATTGATTACGTCATTATTGCGGTAATTGGATTTTCGGCTCTGGTGAGCCTGATCCGAGGGTTTGTTCGCGAAGCATTGTCACTTGTGACATGGGGATGTGCGTTTTTTGTCGCCAGCCATTTTTATTCTTACCTCGCCGTCTACTTCACCCGTTTTGACGATGAACTGGTGCGAAACGGCATCGCGATTGCGATTTTGTTTATCGCGACCCTGATCGTGGGGGCGATAGTGAACTACGTGATCAGTTCGCTGGTCGAAAAGACCGGGCTGTCAGGAACCGATCGGGTGCTGGGCATCTGCTTCGGCGCATTGCGCGGCGTGTTGATTGTCGCCGCGATACTGTTCTTCCTCGACAGTTTTACCGGCTTCTCGCAAAGTGAAGACTGGAAGCAGTCGCAGCTGATTCCCCAGTTCAGCTACATCATCAGGTGGTTCTTTGACTACCTGCAAAGCACGTCGAGTTTCTTACCGTCTCACTTACCGGGGCGGTAGCGGCTTAGGCTTAGAGGAAAAGACAACATGTGCGGTATTGTCGGTATCGCCGGTTTTATGCCGGTAAACCAGTCGATTTATGATGCGTTGACGGTGCTGCAGCACCGTGGCCAGGATGCCGCCGGCATCGTCACCATCGATGCCCATAACGGCTTCCGTTTGCGTAAGGCGAACGGTCTGGTGAAGGATGTTTTTGAAGCACGGCATATGCAGCGCCTGCAGGGTAATATGGGGATCGGCCATGTGCGTTACCCTACGGCCGGCAGCTCCAGCGCCTCAGAGGCCCAGCCTTTTTACGTGAACTCACCGTTCGGCATTACGCTGGCTCACAACGGTAACCTGACCAACGCGCATGAACTGCGGCAGCAGCTGTTTGAAAGCGGTCGCCGTCATATCAACACCACCTCCGATTCCGAAATTCTGCTTAACGTGCTGGCCGCCGAGCTGGATCGTTTCCCGCACTATCCGTTGGAATCCGACAATATCTTTACCGCCGTGGCGGCGGTGCATCAGCAACTGCGCGGCGCTTACGCCTGCGTGGCGATGATTATCGGCCACGGTCTGGTGGCGTTCCGCGACCCTAACGGCATCCGTCCGCTGGTGATCGGCAAACGCGCGCTGGAGGATGGCCGCAACGAGTATATGGTGGCCTCCGAAAGCGTGGCGCTGGATACGCTGGGCTTTGAGTTCCTGCGCGACGTGGCGCCGGGCGAAGCGGTGTACGTGACGGAAAAAGGCCAGCTGTTTACCCGCCAGTGCGCCGAGAACCCGAAAACCAACCCGTGCCTGTTTGAATATGTCTACTTTGCCCGTCCTGACTCCTTTATGGACAAGATCTCGGTATACAGTGCGCGCGTGCGCATGGGCCAGAAGCTGGGCGAGAAGATCGCACGCGAGTGGGAAGATCTGGACATTGACGTGGTGATCCCGATCCCGGAAACCTCCTGCGATATCGCTCTGGAGATCGCGCGTATTCTGGATAAACCGTATCGTCAGGGTTTTGTGAAAAACCGCTACGTCGGCCGCACCTTTATCATGCCGGGCCAGCAGGCGCGCCGCCAGTCGGTACGCCGCAAGCTGAACGCCAACCGTGCGGAGTTCCGCGACAAAAACGTGCTGCTGGTGGATGACTCCATCGTGCGTGGCACCACCTCCGAGCAGATCGTCGAGATGGCGCGCGACGCCGGCGCCAAGCGCGTCTATCTGGCCTCCGCCGCGCCGGAAGTCCGCTTCCCGAACGTCTACGGCATCGATATGCCAAGCGCCAATGAGCTGATCGCCCACGGCCGCGAAGTGGATGAAATCCGACAGATCATCGGCGCCGACGGGCTGATTTTCCAGGACCTGAGCGACCTTATCGACGCGGTGCGTGAGGAAAACCCGGATATTACCCAGTTCGAATGCTCGGTATTCGACGGTATTTACGTCACCAAAGACGTCGATCAGGGGTATCTGGAGTACCTGGAGTCGCTGCGTAACGATGACGCCAAAGCGCTACGCGGCCAGGCCGAAGCGGAGAATCTGGAAATCCATAACGAAGGCTAAGCCTGCCTCGCCATACCGATGCGCCGTGCACCGCCGCGGCGCATCGTTCCCGCCTGAACCTTGCTTATCCGCCGTGATTACGGCAAAGTTGCTGCGACCCTTGGAATTTTTGGCAGAGACCCTTCATGAAACGACTCATCATCGGCATTTCCGGCGCCAGCGGCGCTATCTACGGCGTACGCCTGCTGCAGGTGCTGCGCGACGTGGCGGAGGTGGAAACCCATTTGGTGATGAGCAACGCCGCCCGGCAGACGCTGGCGCTGGAAACCGCGTTCAGCCTGCGTGAGGTGCAGGCGCTGGCCGATGTGGTGCACGACTCGCGCGATATCGCCGCCAGCATCTCTTCCGGCTCCTTCAAAACGCTGGGCATGGTGATTTTGCCCTGTTCGATCAAGACACTGTCCGGTATCGTCAACAGCTACAGCGACGGTCTGCTGACGCGCGCCGCCGACGTGGTGCTGAAAGAGCAGCGGCGTCTGGTGCTGTGCGTGCGTGAAACGCCGCTGCACCTGGGGCATCTGCGTCTGATGACCCAGGCGGCGGAGATGGGCGCGCTGCTGATGCCGCCGGTGCCGGCCTTCTATCACCGGCCGACCAGCGTGGAAGACATTATCGATCAGACGGTTAACCGCGTGATTGACCAGTTTGACATTGAACTGCCCCAGGATTTATTCACCCGCTGGCAAGGCGCAAATTAACAAACACACCCTCAAATTTGCACATTTGTGCAACAACGCACTGTATTGATGCGCGGCCCGCACCATAATGGGGCCGTTTCACCACGCTCGCTGTTTCATGGTATGGGCATCCTGTCGTTGCCCGTGGCGCGGCCCGAACGGCCGGTTTCATTTTGCGGTTCTCGTCCAGGAAACAGTTTTGCGCAGGGCGGAGCCGTTCCCTCCGTGGCCTGACGCATGCAATGTGGCACGATTACTGCAAATTGATATTGATTCGGTGGGGCACGCTTCCCGCAAGGCATCAAAAAAATAAAATCAATTTGAGGGTAATGTATGAAAAAGCTGGTTAAGGTTCTTCCGCTGGTTATGGCCTTGGCTGCGGCGAACGGCGCATTGGCCGCCATCCCGTCGACGCTGAAGATCGGCACCGATCCGACCTATGCACCATTTGAATCCAAAGATGCCAACGGCGAGCTGGTCGGTTTTGATATCGATCTGGCCAAAGAGTTATGCAAACGCATCAACACCAAATGTACTTTCGTCGAAAGCGATTTCGACGCGCTGATCCCATCGCTGAAAGCCAAAAAAATTGATGCCATCATTTCATCGCTGTCGATTACCGAAAAACGCCAGCAGGAAATCGCCTTTACCGACAAGCTGTTTGCCGCCAACGCCCGCCTGATCGCGCCGAAAGGCTCGAAGCTGCTGCCGACGGTGGAATCCCTGCGCGGCAAGAGCGTCGGGGTGCTGCAGGGCACCACGCAGGAAGCCTATGCCAACGCCTACTGGCAGCCGAAAGGGGTGACCGTGGTGCCGTATCAGAACCAGGATCTGGTGTACGCCGATCTGGCCTCCGGCCGTATTGACGCCGCCTTCCAGGACGAAGTGGCCGGCAGCGACGGCTTCCTGAAGCAGCCGCCGGGCAAAGATTACGCGTTTGCCGGTGAATCGGTGAAGGATGACAAATTCTTCGGCGTCGGCACCGGCATGGGGCTGCGCAAGGCGGATACCGAGCTGAAGGCGGCGCTGGATAAGGCCTTTGCTGAAATGCGCAAAGATGGCACCTACGATAAGTTTGCGAAAAAATACTTCGATTTTGACGTCTACGGCGGCTGACCGCCCGTTCGCCTGCCGGTAGCCGTGGCGGCGCAGCGTGCTGCGCCCGCCCGTGGCTGTCCGGCGGGGATTGCTTACGCCTACTGACGACAGGATGAGGTACATGCTGCAAGGTTATTCCCAACTGATATTTGAGGGCGCGCTGGTGACGCTGGAGCTGGCGCTCAGTTCCGTTCTGCTGGCGGTGGCGATTGGCCTGATCGGCGCCGGCGGCAAACTCTCCAAAAACCGTCTGCTGGCTTCGCTGTTCGGCGCCTATACCACGCTGATCCGCGGCGTGCCCGATCTGGTGCTGATGCTGCTGATCTTCTACGGCCTGCAGATCGTGTTAAACAGCCTGACCGAGGCGCTGGGTATGGCGCAGATCGATATCGATCCGCTGACGGCGGGCATTATTACGCTGGGCTTTATTTACGGCGCCTACTTTACCGAAACTTTCCGCGGCGCCTATCTGGCGGTGCCGCGCGGGCAGATTGAGGCGGCGACCGCCTATGGCTTCAGCGGCGGGCAGACGTTTCGCCGCATTCTGTTTCCGGCGATGATGCGTTTTGCTCTGCCGGGTATCGGCAATAACTGGCAGGTGGTGCTGAAGGCGACGGCGCTGGTGTCGATCCTCGGTCTGAATGACGTGGTGAAGGCGACCCAGCTGGCGGGCAAGGGCACCTATCAACCCTTCTTTTACGCGTTGGTGGCCGGCGCGGTGTACCTGCTGTTTACCACCGTCTCCAACGGCGTCCTGCTGTGGCTCGAGCGGCGTTACTCATTAGGCGTCAAGAGGGCCGAGCTATGATGGAGATCCTGCAACAGTATTGGCAGTCGCTGCTGTGGAGCGACGGCTACCGTTTTACCGGCGTGGCGGTGACGCTGTGGCTGCTGATAAGTTCGGTGGTGATGGGCGGGCTGCTGTCGATTCCGATGGCGGTGGCGCGCGTCTCTTCCCGGCGCTGGCTACGCTTCCCGGTGTGGCTGTATACCTATGTCTTTCGCGGCACGCCGCTGTATGTGCAGCTGCTGGTGTTTTACTCCGGCATGTACAGCCTGGAGATGGTGCGCGGCAGTGAATTGCTCAATGCCTTTTTCCGCAGCGGGCTGAACTGCACCATTCTGGCGCTGACGCTGAATACCTGCGCCTACACCACCGAGATTTTCGCCGGCGCGATCCGCGCGGTGCCGCACGGAGAAATTGAAGCAGCCAACGCCTACGGCTTTTCGCGCTTCAAACTGTACCGCTGCATTATTCTGCCTTCGGCGCTGCGCACCGCGCTGCCGGCCTACAGTAATGAAGTGATTCTGATGCTGCACTCCACCGCGCTGGCGTTTACCGCCACCGTGCCGGACCTGCTGAAAGTGGCCCGCGATATCAACGCGGCGACCTATCAGCCGTTTTACGCGTTCGGCATCGCCGCGGTGCTGTATCTGGCGATTTCCTACACGTTGATCAGCCTGTTCCGCAAGGCGGAAAAACGCTGGATGGCGCACGTGACTCACCGATAAAAAACGGAAGAACATCATGTCTGAGATTAAATTAGCCGTCAGCGATCTGCACAAACGCTATGGCGACCATGAGGTGCTGAAGGGCGTATCGCTGGCGGCCAACGCCGGTGACGTGATCAGCATCATCGGCTCTTCCGGCTCTGGCAAGAGCACCTTTCTGCGTTGTATCAACTTTCTGGAGCAGCCCTGCGCCGGCAGTATCAGCCTGAATAATGAAGATATCCGCATGGTGCGCGATAAAGACGGCCAGCTGCAGGTGGCCGATAAAAAACAGCTGCAGCTGCTGCGCACCCGGCTGACGATGGTGTTTCAGCACTTTAACCTGTGGAGCCATATGACGGTGCTGGAAAACGTAATGGAGGCGCCGGTGCAGGTGCTGGGGCTGAGTAAACAGGAGGCGCGGCAGCGCGCGGAGCGCTATCTGGACAAGGTCGGCATCGATCAGCGGGCGCGCGCCAAGTATCCGGTGCATCTCTCCGGCGGCCAGCAGCAGCGCGTTTCCATCGCCCGTGCGCTGGCGATGGAGCCGGAGGTGCTGCTGTTTGACGAACCAACGTCGGCGCTGGATCCGGAGCTGGTGGGCGAGGTGCTGCGCATCATGCAGCAGCTGGCGGAAGAGGGGAAAACCATGGTGGTGGTGACGCATGAAATGGAGTTTGCCCGCCACGTCTCCAATCAGGTGATTTTCCTGCACCAGGGGCTGATTGAAGAACAGGGGCCGCCGGCGCAGCTGTTCGATAACCCGCAAAGCCCGCGCCTGCGGCAGTTTCTGTCAGGAGCGCTGAAGTAATCCCACGGCGGCGCGGCGGCTAGGCCGGCGGCTGAATCACCGATGCCAGCGCCTGCTCCAGGTCGACATACCGGAAGCGGAAGCCGGCATCTTCCAGCCGCTTGGGCACCGCGTGCTGGCCGCCCAGCACCAGCACCGCCGCTTCGCCCATCATCAGCCTGATCGCCCAGGCCGGCATGCGCAGCCAGGCCGGACGCCCCAGCGTTTTGGCCAGCAGGGCGGCAAACTGTTCATTATGCGCCGGATAGGGGGCGACCATATTGAACGGGCCGCTCAGAGTGGGGGTGTCGAGCAGAAATAGAATGCCGCTGACCATATCGTCAAGATGAATCCACGGCAGATACTGCCGGCCGTTGCCGATCGGGCCGCCAAGTCCCAGGCGGAAAGGCGGCAGCATCTTCGCCAGCGCGCCGCCGTGCGGGGCCAGCACCACACCGGTGCGCAGCAGGCACACCCGCGTGCCGTTACTTTGCGCCCGCAGCGCCAGCGCTTCCCAACGCTGACAGAGCCGGTGAGTGAATTCGTCGTGCGGCGCTTCCTCTTCGGTCACCACCGCCTGATCCTGATCGCCGTAATAGCCCACCGCAGAACCGGAAATCAGCACCGCCGGCGGCCGTTCGCTGACGTGGATCAGCGCCGCCAGCCGTTCGGTCAGATCCCAGCGGCTGTGGCACAGGCGCGCCTTCTGCGCTTTGCTCCAGCGTTTATCGGCGATCGGTTCGCCGGCCAGATTAATGACCGCGTCAATGCCGTCGAGGGACGGCTTATCCTGCAGTGAGGGCCAGTAGTCGACATGCTCGCCGAACAGGCCGCGTGCGCGCGCCACGTCGCGGGTCAGCACGCTCACCGAGTGGGAAAGGGCCAGCAGACGCTGCGTCAGGCGGCGGCCGATAAGCCCGGTCGCGCCGGTAATCAGGATATGCATGGTGGATACTCCCCCTGGCGGCCCTGCCTGGCGCGTTTACCTTTCCCGACGATAGCTCATGGTCATCGACACCGAATCGGCGTAGCGCAGGGCCAGTAGTTTATCGATCTCTACCTCAGCATAGGTCACCCACGGATGTTGTTTCACGATATCGAGCACATCCTGGGTTAATTTTTCCAGCAGCGCGAAGCGGTTATCTTCCACGTGACGGATGATGGCCTTGGTGATGGTGCGGTAGTTGAGCGCGTCGGCGATATCTTCGCTGTTGCGTGCCTGGTCGGCCGGGTAGTGGATCTCGACGTTGATCAGTACATCTTGCCGGTTGTTAATCTCTTCTTCCTTGATCCCGATAAACGTGCGCAGCCGCAGGTTTTTTATGCGAATGACGGCGTCGGGTTGGCTAAATGACATCAGCGGTTCTCCATATAATCTGATTATTTGCGTCCAGAATACACGGAAAGTAGGGAAATGATAACGCCGCGGGGGGAAACTCTGCCGGCTGCGGCAGGAAACCGCGCCGGCAGGGGAAGATTACGCCGGATCGGCCAGCTTGTAGGCGCGTTCGGTGGCCGGACGGTTGCTGATGCGTTCGAACCAGTTGCGTACCGCCGGGAAGTCGGCCAGATCGATGCGCTGGCGCGGATGAGAGACGACCCACGGATAGGTGGCGATATCGGCAATGCTGTAGTTGTCGCCGCCGAGATACGGGTGTTTCTGCAGTTCGGCTTCCAGCACGCCGTACAGGCGTTTGGTTTCCAGATGATAACGCTCGATGGCGTAAGGCACCGGCTGCGGCGCGTAATGGTTGAAGTGGTGATTTTGCCCGAGCATCGGCCCGAAACCGGCAACCTGCCAGAACAGCCACTGCAGAGTGGCGGCGCGTTCACGCAGGCCCTTGCTCAGCAGTTTGCCGGTCTTCTCCGCCAGGTACAGCAGAATTTCGCCGGATTCAAACAGGGAAATGGGGTCGCCGCCGTCTACCGGCTGCTGATCGACAATGGCGGGAATTTTATTGTTCGGGGAAATCGCCAAAAATTCGGGGTTGAACTGTTCGCCGGCGCTGATATTGATGGGATGCAGGCGGTAGGGTAAGCCCACTTCTTCCAGAAACAGCGTGATCTTGTGACCGTTGGGAGTAGGGGCGTAATACAGGTCAATCATACTCTAATACTCCTTGTAAAACATCATGATAAGATGAAGCATGAACCAGTCGGCAGCGTGTGAACCATGAGATCATTCTTATACTGTTGCGCCGGTTTGTCCATTAAACCCGGCGGCGCGTCAGCGTCGATCGCAGACGACCCGCAGTCCAGCTTAGACGATCATCGCCATTTTCGGAAATTGGCCGCCCCTGTTGGCGCGTGTTTTTTTAACCGTCTGTTCTACGCTAAAATAGCGCCTGTTTCGCAGAAAGGAGGAAAGGGGATGAAACTGATGTTTGCCTCGGACCTGCACGGTTCGCTGCCGGCGACGGCCAGGGTGCTGGAGCTGTTTGCACAACAGGGCGCCGACTGGCTGATTTTGCTGGGCGATTTGCTGAATCACGGCCCGCGCAACGCGCTGCCGGACGGTTACCAGCCGGCGCAGGTTGCCGAACAATTGAATCGCTATGCGCACAAGATCATCGCCGTTCGGGGCAATTGCGACAGCGAGGTCGATCAGATGCTGCTGTCTTTCCCGATGGATGCGCCTTGGCAACAGGTGCTATGGCAAAAAAGACGATTGTTTTTAACCCACGGTCACCTTTATCATCCCTCCGCACTGCCGCCGTTATCGGCCGGGGACGTGCTGGCTTACGGCCATACGCACCTGCCGCAGGCACAGCGCTGCGGGGAGATTTATTGCTTTAATCCGGGGTCGGTCAGTTTGCCCAAAGGCGGCTTCCCGGCCAGCTACGGCATGCTGGAGGACCAGACTTTGCGCGTGGTCACGCTGTACGGCGGCGAGGTTGTTGCAGAGGCGGCATTAACGCACTAATTTATACACACAATAAGAATCATTGAATACGGCTAATTGGTCAACCAGCGCGCGATGACCCTCGCGCCAAAATAGAAGGTTTTATAGGATGGCGGAACAGGATCAGGCTGCAGCGAGCGAGTGGGTTGATATCGTCAACGAGCAAAATGAGGTGATTGCTCAATCCAGTCGTCAACAGATGCGTGCGGAACGGCTACGCCATCGTGCGACCTATATTGTGGTGCATGATGGGATGGGGAAAATACTGGTTCAGCGCCGTACCGATTCCAAGGATATCTATCCGGGACGGCTGGATGCGACTGCCGGCGGCGTGGTGCAAAGCGGCGAGAACGTGCTGGACTCCGCACGCCGTGAAGCGGAGGAAGAGCTGGGGATTGCCGGCGTGCCGTTCGCCGAGCACGGCCAGTTCTATTTTGAAGAGGAGCAGTGCCGCGTCTGGGGCGCGCTGTTCAGCTGCGTATCACACGGGCCGTTTGCGCTGCAGGAAGAAGAGGTGGTGGAGGTGACCTGGCTGACGCCGGAAGAGATCACCGCGCGCTGCGACGACTTTACACCGGATTCGCTGAAAGCGCTGTCGCTGTGGCTGACACGCAACAACGAACAGGATTACGGCAAGCCGCTGGCGCGGGCGGAAAAGCCGGAGGACGGCGCGGAAAACGCCTGATTTTGCACGGATATATTAAAGTATAACGCCGGTCTTCTGACCGGCGTTGTCGTTTTCAGCAGCTGTCGCGGCGGCACAGCGTTGAGGGCAGCGAACCTTCAGCATGCCATTCCTGATCATTCAGCCGCGCCAGCAGCGCCTTGCCGGCCTGAATGCCGATCTCCCGGTGCGGCACCGTCATGGTGGTCAACGGCGGCTGGCAGACCCGGCTGACCTCGCTGTTGCCGAAGCCGACCACCGCCAGCTGTTCCGGCACCTTGACGTGCCGGCGCTGGCATTCATACAGCGCGCCGCAGGCCAGCTCGTCCGAGGCGCATACCAGGGCGTCCAGCTCCGGCCAGGCCAGCAAAAACTCCGGCAGCTGGTGAGCGCCGGTGGCGAAACTGGCGGGCTGTGCGGCGTTGATCACCCGGTGCGGCGACATATGGCTGCGCAGCAGCGCCTGATGCCAACCCTGCAGATGCTGCTGGAAAATCCACTGCTCCTGGTTGGCGCACAGCAGGCCGATATTCTGATAGCCGCCGGCGATCAGCGTGTGGGTTAACTGGTACATGGCGGCGACATAATCGATGCCGATGGTGATATCGATCGGGTCATCGCGCAGGGCGCCGATTTCCACCACCGGGATATTGGCGGCCTGCAGCGCCTGACGGGTGGTCGGCGAGTGTTCGACGCTGAGCAGCACCGCCGCCGCCAGATTGTAGGACAGCAGGGTGGTCAGCAGTTTCTCTTCACGTTCCGGATAGTGCTGCGACTCCGCCAGCATGATCTGATAACCCGCCGGCTGCAGCACCTGCTGCAGGCCGGCGAACATCTCGGCGCAGCCGGACTCCGAAAAACTCGGCACCACCATGGCGATGGTATAAGACGACGCCGACGCCAGCGAACTGGCGGCCAGATTGGGCAGGTAGCCCAGCTCATTGACCGCCGCTTCAATTTTCTCTCTCAGTTTGTCTGAAACCTGTTCCGGCGTGCGTAACGCGCGCGACACCGTCATGGTGCCGACGCCTGCCAGCTGGGCGACCTCGGCCAGCGTAACCCTGCCGGTACTGCGGCGTTTTTTACCGATCGACATGCGTAATCCCGACTGAAAATGCGCATCGTGCGCATAAGCGCCAACCCCAGTAGGCGTTAAATGTTACCGACAGTCTGGCCACGGACAGCGCGGAAGAACCGGAGCGTACACAGGGTACGCGGGGGTTCTGAGCCCTGCCCAGGGCTAAACGGTAAAATGGCCTAATGGGATAGGCGCCAAGTGAATGTGGCTGTAAGAAGCGCTGTCACTGACCCTTACTATCCCGGTATGGGATCCATTTTAACGCGTTCCTTCCATCAGCGATAAAAAACTGTGCGACAACGGCAGCGGCGCTGCATTTTTTTGATAGCGCTATCACAGAACCGGGCGATAACGTTTTGGTAGCGCTATCTTTGAGATCTTTATCACAGTGAGGCGTAAAAACGTTGATTAAAGTTTCTTCGTTGCCCGGGCAAACGGGCGTCGACGGCGACGCTGTATCGGGCTGAAGGAGGAGATGTGCTGAAAGACTGGCTGAAGGCAGAGCATATCCAGCTGTGCGAGCAGGTGGAAGACTGGCGGCAGGCGATAACGCTGAGCGCGCAGCCTTTGCTGCGGGGCGGGATCATCAGCGCCGACTATCTGACGGCGATCTTTCGTCAGTATCAGACGCTGGGACCCTATTTTGTGCTGGCGCCCGGCATCGCCATGCCCCACGCCAGACCGGAAGAGGGGGCAAAGGCGCTCGGCCTGTCGCTGCTGAAGCTGCATCAGGGCGTGCGTTTCCATTCACAGGACAACGACCCGGTGTTTGTGGTGGTGATGCTGTCGGCGCCGGATGGTGACAGCCATATCGAACTGATTGCGCAGTTGGCGGAATTATTTGCCGATGAACGGGCGATGAGTGCGTTATTCGGCGCCACCGATATAAAACAGATTGAGGAGATTATCGCCCGCTATTAATTCCCAGGTTTATTTATTCTTACCGGAAAAGACCCAGCGCAGAATAATTTCTGCGGCCTTACCCTACGCTTAAAATTTGACAGGTGAAAATAATGAAGATTATGGCAATTTGCGGTTCCGGCCTCGGCAGTAGCTTTATGGTGGAAATGAATATTAAAAAGGTGCTGAAAAAAATGGCGGTTGAGGCAGAGGTGGAGCACTCGGATCTTTCCTCCGCCACGCCGGGCGCCGCCGATATTTTTGTGATGGCAAAAGATATCGCCGACAGCGCCAGCGTGCCGGCAGATCAGCTCGTGGTCATCAGCAATATCATTGATATTAACGAGCTGGAAAACAAACTGCGCGCTTACTTTATTGCGCACTCCATTATCTAAGCAACGCAATTGGCGAGGTGGATATGTTTATCCAGGAAACGCTCAGATTTGTGGTTGATATATTAAAAGTCCCTGCGGTGCTGGTGGGGGTTATTGCGCTGATTGGTTTATTAGCGCAGAAAAAATCGTTTTCCGATGTGGTAAAGGGCACGGTAAAAACTATTCTCGGTTTTATTGTATTGGGCGGCGGCGCGAGCGTATTAGTCAGCTCGCTGAATCCGCTGGGGGGGATGTTTGAACACGCATTTAATATCCAGGGCATCATTCCGAATAATGAGGCGATCGTTTCTATTGCGCTGGAGAAGTACGGGGCCTCTACCGCATTGATTATGGCGTTTGGCATGGTGGCGAATATTATCGTCGCCCGCTTTACCCGGCTGAAATACATTTTTCTTACCGGTCATCACACCTTCTATATGGCCTGCATGATCAGCATCATTCTGTCGGTGGCCGGCTTTGAGGGGATCCCGCTGGTGTTTACCGGCGCCCTGACGCTGGGTTTGGTGATGGCGTTTTTCCCCGCCATTGCCCAGCGCTATATGCGGCGGATTACCGGCAATGATGATATCGCCTTCGGTCATTTCGGCACCCTGGGATATGTGCTGTCCGGCTGGATTGGCGGCCGCGTCGGCAAAAACTCGCGTTCCACCGAAGAGATGAACCTGCCGAAAAATCTCAGCTTCCTGCGCGATAGCTCGATCTCCATTTCACTGACCATGATCATTATCTACCTGATCATGGCGATCAGCGCTGGGCAGAGCTATGTGGAAAGCGCGCTGAGCGCCGGGCAGAACTATCTGGTGTACTCCATTATTCAGGCCATCACCTTCGCCGCCGGGGTGTTTATTATCCTGCAGGGCGTGCGTCTGATTCTGGCGGAAATCGTGCCGGCGTTTACCGGCTTTTCCGAAAAGCTGGTGCCGAATGCGCGCCCGGCGCTGGACTGCCCGGTGGTGTATCCCTACGCGCCTAACGCGGTGCTGATCGGCTTCCTGTTCAGCTTCCTGGGCGGGCTGGTCGGCCTGTTCTTGCTGGGACAGTTCAAGCTGGTATTGATCCTGCCGGGCGTGGTGCCGCATTTCTTCACCGGCGCGACGGCGGGCGTCTTTGGTAACGCCACCGGCGGTCGCCGCGGCGCCATGCTGGGTGCGTTTGCCAACGGCGTACTGATTACCTTCCTGCCGATGCTGCTGCTGCCGGTGCTGGGCGCGCTGGGTTTTGCCAACACCACTTTCTCCGACGCCGATTTTGGCGTGCTGGGCATCGTGCTGGGCAATATGGCGCGCTTTATGAATACCGAAGCGATTATGGCGACGGTGGTGATCATTTTCGCACTGCTGGTGGCGCATAACCTGCTGGGGAAACGCAAAGGCGCGCCTTCCGGCGACGGCGTTAAAAAATAGTGAGGGCCATATAATGACAACGACAGATATCAGGGAACTGCGGCTGCTGGCGAAGGCAATTCGTCTGGAGACGCTGAAGGCGCTGACCGGGCTGGGCTTCGGCCACTACGGCGGCTGCATGTCGGTGGTGGAGACGCTGGCGGTGCTGTACGGCGAGGTAATGCGCATCGATCCCGGCGATCCGGACTGGCCACAGCGCGACAATTTTGTGTTGTCGAAGGGGCATGCCGGCCCGGCGCTGTACAGCACGCTGGCGCTGAAAGGCTATTTCCCGCTGGAAGAGCTGGGCACGCTGAACCAGAACGGCACCCGCCTGCCCAGCCATCCGGACCGGCTGCGCACCCGAGGGGTGGATGCCACCACCGGCTCGTTGGGACAGGGCGTCTCCATCGCCGCCGGCATGGCGCTGTCGCACCGGCTGGCGCAGCGCGATAACCGGGTGTTTTGCCTGCTTGGGGACGGCGAATTGAACGAAGGTCAGTGCTGGGAGGCGTTCCAGTTTATTGCGCACCATAATCTGCACAACCTGACGCTGTTTATCGATTACAACAAACAGCAGCTGGACGGCCTGCTGGATGAGGTGATCAAACCCTTCGATCTGGCGGGCAAGTTCCGCGCCTTCGGCTTCGCGGCCGAGAGCGTCAAAGGGGACGATATTGCGGCGATCCGTGCGGCGGTAGCGCCGCGCCGCAGCGGCGAGCAGCGGCCGCTGGTGGTGATTCTCGACAGCGTTAAAGGCCAGGGGGTGCCCTATCTGGAGCAACTGAGCAACTCGCACCACCTGCGGCTGACGCCGGAGGTGCGTCAGCATATCGAACACGCCATAGCCGAACTGGAGGCCGCCCATGTTTAACGACAGAACGCAGATGGAACAAGACCGCGTTGAAATGCGACAGGTGTATGCCGGCATGGTGCGCGGCCAGATAGAGCAGGGGGCGCCGATTATCGCGCTGGAGGCGGATCTGATGAGCTCGATGGCGATGGATGGCGTACAGCGCGATCATCCGCACCACGTGATTAACTGCGGCATTATGGAGGCGAATGTGATCGGCGTGGCGGCCGGCCTGTCACTGACCGGGCGGGTGCCGTTCGTGCACACCTTTACCGCCTTCGCCAGCCGCCGCTGTTTCGATCAGCTGTTTATGTCACTGGATTATCAGCGCAATAACGTCAAGGTGATCGCCTCCGATGCGGGGGTGACCGCCTGCCATAACGGCGGCACCCATATGTCGTTTGAGGATATGGGCATCGTGCGCGGGCTGGCGCACTCGGTGGTGCTGGAAGTAACCGACGCTACCATGTTTGCCGATATCCTGCGCCAGCTGATGACGCAGGAAGGCTTTTACTGGGTGCGCACCACGCGCAAGCAGGCGACGCGTATTTATCAGGATGGCGCGCAGTTCACCATCGGTAAGGGCAACCTGCTGCGCGACGGCGAGGACATCACGCTGATCGCCAACGGCATTATGGTGGCCGAAGCGCTGCAGGCGGCGCAGATGCTGGCGCGGCAAGGGGTTAGCGCGGCGGTGATCGATATGTTCACCCTCAAGCCGATCGACCGCGATATCATTACCCGCTATGCGACCAAAACCGGGCGCATCGTCACCTGTGAAAACCACAGTATCCATAACGGGCTGGGTTCGGCGGTGGCGGAGGTGCTGGCGGAACACTGCCCGACGCCGATGCGCCGGGTAGGCGTGAAGGAGCGCTACGGCCAGGTCGGCACACAGGCATTTTTGCAGCAGGAGTATGGTTTGACGGCGGAGCATATTCTGGCGGCGGCGCAGCAGCTGTTGTAAAAACGGGGCCGGCAGTGCCGGCCTTGGGTTCGAAAGCGTTATAATTGGCCACCGAAAGGATTGCGGTACACTCTTACAGACAGGAAAGTCTAAAATGAAAAGAATCTATACGCTGATAATCACCGTGTTACTCAGCGGCTGTATGCTTGAGAAGCAGCGTTTTTATGCGGCAGAGGTCGTTTTACAGGGGAGCAATCTCTGTTTCTCTCTGCCGGCAGAGCATCTGAGCGCAGATGCCAAGGTTAACCTTGTCAGCATTGCTATCGATCAACGGCAGGATAAGCAAACGCGTGAAGTCTGGCGCAGGAGTGTTATGCCGCCGCAGCCGGCGGAGTCGGTGAGTGCCGGGCAATGCATCCCTTATTCCTTTAGCGCTTTTGAGAACGATGTACTTTATACCGTGGCAATCAGTACCGTAGCGTCGCAGGACGCCGATAGCAAACGCTTCTGGCAACGCAGTTTTTCGCTGAAAATCGACGACGGCCGTATCTTACAGGTTATCACCGGTCAGGAACCTTGAATCGGACGGAGTGCGGATAGCGGAAATGGCAGGGGCCAGCATTGCCGGCCCCTGTATTTTTTTGTCAGGCGTTTGAATTACGCCTGGGCATCAGCCTGGGAAGACTGAATGGCCGTCAGCGCTACGGTATAGACGATATCGTCTACCAGCGCGCCGCGCGACAGGTCGTTCACCGGTTTGCGCATGCCTTGCAGCATCGGCCCGATGGACACCAGATCGGCGGAACGCTGCACCGCTTTATAAGTGGTGTTGCCGGTGTTCAGATCCGGGAAGATGAACACGGTGGCTTTACCGGCAACCGGCGAGTTCGGCGCTTTGGATTTCGCCACGTCGGCCATGATGGCGGCGTCGTACTGCAGCGGGCCGTCGATGATCAGGTCCGGACGTTTTTCCTGCGCCAGGCGGGTCGCTTCGCGGACTTTTTCCACGTCGCTGCCGGCGCCGGAGTTACCGGTTGAGTAGGAGATCATCGCCACGCGCGGCTCGATGCCGAATGCGCTGGCGGAGTCCGCCGACTGGATGGCGATCTCGGACAGCTGTTCGGCGGTCGGATCCGGGTTGATCGCGCAGTCACCGTAGACCAGCACCTGATCCGGCAGCAGCATAAAGAACACGGAAGAGACCAGCGAGCTGCCCGGCGCGGTTTTGATCAGCTGCAGCGGCGGACGGATGGTATTGGCGGTAGTATGCACGGCGCCGGAAACCAGGCCGTCGACTTCGCCTTTTTCCAGCATCAGCGTGCCGAGCACCACGTTGTCTTCCAACTGCTCACGTGCCACCACTTCGGTCATGCCTTTGTTTTTGCGCAGTTCAACCAGACGCGGCACGTAGTTTTCACGTACCTGCTCCGGATCGACGATCTCGATGCCTTTGCCCAGTTCCACGCCCTGCGCTGCGGCAACGCGCTGGATCTCATCCGGGTTGCCGAGCAGTACGCATTCGGCAATGCCGCGTTCGGCGCAGATTGCCGCCGCTTTCACGGTGCGCGGCTCGTCGCCTTCCGGCAGAACGATGCGTTTACCGGCTTTACGCGCCAGTTCGGTCAGCTCGTAACGGAACGCCGGCGGCGACAGGCGACGCGAGCGCTCGGAGGCGGCGGTCAGCGATTCGATCCACTCGGCGCTGATATGGCTGGCCACGTAGTTCTGCACTTTTTCGATGCGCTGATGGTCGTCGGTCGGGACTTCGAGGTTGAAGCTCTGCAGGCTCAGTGAGGTCTGCCAGGTGTTGGTGTCCACCATAAACACCGGCAGGCCGGTGGCGAATGCGCGTTCGCACAGCTTTTTGATCGGCTCGTCGATTTCATAGCCGCCGGTCAGCAGCAGCGCGCCGATTTCCACGCCGTTCATCGCCGCCAGACAGGCGGAAACCAGCACGTCCGGGCGGTCGGCGGAGGTCACCAGCAGCGAGCCAGGGCGGAAGTGTTCCAGCATATGCGGGATGCTGCGCGCGCAGAAGGTCACGGACTTCACGCGGCGGGTCATGATATCGCCTTCGTTAATCACGCGCGCCTTCAGGTGGCGTGCCATATCAATGGCGCGGGTGGCAATCAGATCGAAGCTCCACGGCACGCAGCCGAGCACCGGCAGCGGACTGTTGGCGAACAGCTGCTTCGGATCGACATTGGCGACGCTGGCCTTGGTGGAGTCGTCGAAGATTTCCGACAGGTCAGGGCGGGTGCGACCCTGCTCGTCGACCGGCGCGTTCAGTTTGTTGATGATAACGCCGGTGATGTTTTTGTTCTTGCTGCCGCCGAAGCTGGTGCGCGCCAGTTCGATGCGTTCTTTCAGCTGCGCCGGCGAGTCGTTGCCCAGCGCCAGCACGAAGACGATCTCGGCGTTCAGGGTTTTGGCGATCTCATAGTTCAGCGCGCTGGCGAACTGGTGCTTGCGGGTCGGCACCAGGCCTTCGATCAGCACCACTTCCGCGTCTTTGGTATTTTCGTGGTAGCGCGCCACGATCTCTTCCATCAGCACGTCCTGCTGATTGGAGCTGAGCAGGCTTTCCACATAGCTCATGCGCAGCGGCTCGGCGGCCGGAATGGTGGAGTTGCTGCGGATGATGGTGGTGGTCTGGTCGAGGGTATCGTCGCCGGTGCGCGGCTGGGCGATAGGTTTGAATACGCTGAGGCGAACGCCTTGCTGCTCCATGGAGCGGATGACGCCCAGGCTGACGCTGGTCAAACCGACGCTGGTGCCAGTGGGGATCAACATAATTGTACGTGACACAGAATAGTCCTCTTCACGATGGATATGCGGTAGTCGCCTGATCGTGCGCTGCGGCCGGGCGGCAAAGCAGTGCGGCCAACGGGGCCGTCTGCGGCGGCGATAAGGCTGAAACAACACCGCCAGCCGGAGCTGACGGTGTTTGGTACGTTACGCAGTCAGGCGGGCTGCGTCCTGCGCGATAACCAACTCTTCGTTGGTCGGGATCACCAGCGCCAGACGGCTGCCGTCTTTGGTGATGGCCCCGGCTTTGCCGAAACGGGCGGCCAGGTTGCGTTCATGGTCGACTTCGAAGCCGAGCAGGCCCAGCTTGTTCAGGGTCATTTCACGCACCATGCCGGCGTTTTCGCCGATGCCGCCGGTGAAGATCACCGCGTCCAGACGGCCGTCCATCAGCGCGCTGTAGGCGCCGATGTATTTCGCCAGGCGGTGGCAGAAGACGTCCATCGCGCGCTTGGCATCTTCTTTGGTGGCGTAGTTGTCTTCCACATAGCGGCAGTCGCTGGTGACTTCGGTCAGACCCAGCAGGCCGGACTCTTTGGTCAGCAGTTTGTTGATCTGATCGACGCTCATGCCCAGCGCGTCATGCAGGTGGAAGATGATCGCCGGGTCGATGTCGCCGCTGCGGGTGCCCATCACCAGACCTTCCAGCGGGGTCAGACCCATGGAGGTGTCGACGCATTTGCCGTTGCGCACTGCGGTCACGGAGCCGCCGTTGCCCAGGTGGCAGGTGATGACGTTGACCTCATCCACCGGCTTGTTCAGCATTTTGGCCGCTTCCTGGGTCACGAAGAAGTGGCTGGTGCCGTGTGCGCCGTAGCGGCGTACGCCGTGGTCGCGGTACAGGCTGTACGGCAGGGCATACAGATAGGATTCTTCAGGCATAGTCTGATGGAACGCGGTGTCGAACACGGCGACGTTCTTGTCAGCCAGCGCAGGGAAAGACTTCAGCGCCTCATTGATACCGATCAGGTGCGCCGGGTTGTGCAAAGGTGCAAACGGCACGGAATCTTTGATACCCTGCAGCACTTCATCGTTGATCAAGGCGGAGGCGGTAAACTTCTCGCCGCCGTGTACGATACGGTGACCAATGGCGGTCAGCTGGGCGGAAAGTTCAGGTTTTTGTGCAAGGATGGTGTTAACAATAAAATTCAGCGCTTCGCTGTGGGCCGCACCGGCACCGAGTGCCGCTTCTTGCTTGCCGCCGTCCATTTTCCACTTAATGCGCGCCTCGGGGAGGTGGAAGCATTCAGCCAAACCGGAAAGATGTTCTTCACCGTTGATAGCATCAATGATCGCGAATTTCAGGGAAGAACTGCCGCAGTTAAGAACCAGTACTAGCTTACTCGACATGGAAGTACCTACTTATAGTTCGTGTTGTTAAAAGAAAATCAAAAAACACGTAGTGAATTAATCGTCAATCAGACAACAAGCGTAGCGCATAATGCCGTTGACATTTATGATTAACATCATGTGAAGCACAGAAAACACATGATGGTGAAAAAACCGGGTGTTTCTCCACGGTTTAAGTAATCTTGCTTGTTATAGGGCTAAAAATTGACAAAATTTGACAAACTTGTCGTCATCTTCTAGCTGGCCAAAAGGCCGGTTTAGGATACCGATAGCCCGCGGTAAACACAAAATAAATTTAAAGCTTCAAATTTTTTAGTATTGTGGTTGGCGCCACCCCATTTTTCTGCGACGTTGAGGTACGCGATGACGAGCAAACCGTCCGGTTCCGTAAGTTGGTTTCAGGTATTCCAACGCGGACAGCACTATATGAAAACCTGGCCGTCGGACAAACGTCTGGCCCCGGTCTTTCCGGAGAATCGCGTTGCGCGCGCCACTCGTTTCGCCATTCGTTTTATGCCGCCGCTGGCGGTGTTCACCCTGACCTGGCAGATTGCGCTGGGCGGCCAGCTCGGCCCGGCGATCGCCACCGCGCTGTTTGCCTGCAGCCTGCCGATGCAGGGACTGTGGTGGCTGGGGCGCCGTTCGCTGACGCCGCTGCCGCCAGCGTTGCTCGGCTGGTTCCATGAGGTGCGCGACAAGCTGGCGCAGGCCGGTCAGGCGCTGGCGCCGGTGGAAGGCACGCCGACCTATCAGTCGCTGGCGGATCTGCTCAAGCGCGCGTTCAAGCAGCTGGATAAGACCTTCCTGGACGATCTCTGAGGTCCGCCGCCGCCGGGCGTAACGCCCCGGCGGCGTCAAACTTGGCGCAAATCAAAGAAGCGGCGGGTTGTGATTCCATGCCTCAAATCAGTATGCGATGCTCACGCCAATTTGCAGAACTGAGGACCCTAAACATGGAAATGACCCACGCCCAACGCCTGATCCTGTCTAACCAGTATAAGATGATGACGATGCTCGACCCGGGCAACGCCGAGCGCTACCGCCGCCTGCAAACCGTGGTGGAGCGCGGTTTCGGCCTGCAGCTGCGTGAACTGGATCGTGATTTTGACGAGATGAGCGAAGAGGTTTGCCGCACCATCATCAATATTATGGAAATGCACCATGCGCTGCAGGTGTCCTGGGAGAATCTCAAGGATCGCCAGGGGCTGGAGGCGCGTCGTCTGGCGTTCCTCGGCTTTGATGCGGCGACCGAGGCGCGCTACCTGAGCTATGTGCGTTTCCTGGTCAACACCGAGGGACGCTATACTCACTTCGACGCCGGCAGCCACGGCTTTAACGCCCAGACCAAAATGTGGGATAAATATCAGCGCATGCTGGCGCTGTGGCTGTCCTGTCCGCGTCAGTATCATTTGAGCGCCGTCGAAATAGCGCAAATTATTAACGCTTGATTAAAAAGAGGTTTCCTGTGGAGTGTAAAGGTTTTCTGTTCGACCTGGATGGTACGTTGGTAGATTCATTGCCCGTCGTGGAGCGCGCCTGGACCCAGTGGGCCAACCGGCACGGCGTCGATCCGCAGGAGGTGCTGGATTTTATTCACGGTAAACAGGCCATTACCTCTTTGCGCCACTTTATGCCGGGCGCCAGCGAGGCCGATATTCAGCATGAGCACGACCTGCTGGAGCAGGTGGAAGCGCAGGATACCGACGGCGTACGCGCCCTGCCGGGTGCGGCGGCGCTGCTGGAACGGCTGAACACGCTGGGTATTCCTTGGGCGATCGTCACCTCCGGTTCGGTGCCGGTTGCCAGCGCGCGCCGCGAGGCGGCGGGGCTGCCGCTGCCGGCGGTATTTGTCACCGCCGAGCAGGTCGAGCGCGGTAAACCGCAGCCGGACGCTTATCTGCTGGGTGCGGAGCGCCTGGGGCTGGCGCCGCAGGCGTGCGTGGTGGTGGAAGACGCGGCGGCGGGCATCGCTTCGGGCCTGGCCGCCGGCTGTCAGGTGATTGCGGTCAATGCGCCTGCCGATGCGCCGCAGCTGGAACAGGTCGATCTGCGCCTTTCCTCCCTGGAGCAATTGCAGGTTGACGGCGGGGCGCACGGCGCGCGCATCACGCTGCGCGACTGATCGCCGCTATTCGCCGGCAAATTGATTAGACCCCGCATGCGCGGGGTTTTTTTGTGCTAATTTTTAAGACCTTGGAACCTGGCGGACGGACGAGGCCGATTTGAACAGCGAATTACTGTGGGTGTTGTGTTTGTTGCTGGTGGCGATTGTGCTGTTTACCACCAACAAACTGCGCATGGATGTGGTCGCCTTATTGGTGATCATCGCCTTTGTGTTAAGCGGAACGCTAACCTTGCAGGAGGCGACGGTCGGCTTTAGCGACCCGAACGTAATTCTGATCGCCGCGCTGTTCGTTATCGGCGAAGGGCTGGTGCGCACCGGCGTGGCCTATCAGGTCGGGGACTGGCTGGTGAAGGTGGCCGGCAGCAGCGAAACCAAAATGCTGGTGCTGCTGATGGTGACGGTGGCCGGGCTGGGCGCGTTTATGAGCTCCACCGGCGTGGTGGCGATTTTTATCCCGGTGGTGCTCAGCGTGGCGGCGCGGATGAAAACCGCGCCGGGGCGGCTGATGATGCCGCTGAGCTTTGCCGGCCTGATCAGCGGGATGATGACGCTGGTGGCGACGCCGCCGAATATGGTGGTGAACAGTGAGCTGGTGCGCGAGGGCATTCGCGGCTTCGGTTTCTTCGGCGTCACGCCGATCGGCATCGTGGTGCTGGTGCTCGGCGTGGGCTATATGCTGCTGGCGCGGCGCTGGCTGGGCGGCGAATCGCCGGACAACCGTAAAGAGAGCTGGCAGCGACGCACTTTCCGCGATTTGATCCGCGATTACAAACTGACCGGGCGGGCGCGACGCCTGGCGCTGCGCCGCGGCTCCCCGCTGGTGGGGCGTTCGCTGGATGAGCTGCATCTGCGGGCGCGCTACGGCGCCAACGTGGTGGGCATTGAGCGCTGGAAGCGTTTCCGGCGGGTGATGGTCAGCGCCTCCGGCAGTACCGAGCTGCGCGAACGTGATGTGCTGCTGATCGATATGTCGGCCAGCGACGTTGATCTGCGTGAATTCTGCAGCGAGCAGCAGCTGGAACCGATGGTGTTGCGCGGCGACTATTTCTCTGAACAGTCGCGCAACGTCGGCATGGCGGAGGTATCGCTGATCCCCGATTCGGCGCTGCTGGGTAAAAGCCTGCGGGAAAACGGTTTTCGCAGCCGCTACGATCTCAACGTGGTCGGCATTCGCCGCAATGGTGAGACGCTGGCGGGCAAGCTGGTGGATGAGCCGTTGGCGCTGGGGGATATGCTGCTGGTGATTGGCGACTGGAAGGCCATTCGCCAGCTGCAGAGCAAAACTCACGACTTTATCGTACTCAACCTGCCGGCGGAGGTGGACGAAGTGGCGCCGGCGATGACGCAGGCGCCGCACGCGCTGTTCTGTCTGGCGCTGATGGTGGCGATGATGCTGACCGATGAGGTGCCGAACCCTATCGCGGCGCTGATCGCCTGCCTGCTGATGGGGAAATTCCGCTGTATCGATATGGAAAGCGCCTATAAATCGATCCACTGGCCGAGCATTATTCTGATCGTCGGCATGATGCCGTTTGCGCAGGCGCTGCAGAAGACCGGCGGGGTGGATCTGATCGTGCAAGGGCTGATGGACGTGGCCGGCAATATGGGGCCGCGCGTGATGCTGCTCTGTCTGTTTGTGCTGTGCGCCACGATCGGCCTGTTTATCTCCAATACCGCCACGGCGGTTCTGATGGCGCCGATTGCCATCGCAGCGGCGCGGGAAATGGCGGTATCACCGTATCCGTTCGCCATGATTATCGCCATTGCCGCTTCCGCAGCCTTTATGACGCCGGTCTCTTCGCCGGTGAATACGCTGGTTCTGGGGCCGGGTAATTATAAGTTCGGTGATTTTGTGCGCCTTGGCGTGCCGTTCACCGTGTTGGTGATGCTGGTCAGCGTCGCGCTGGTGCCGTGGCTGTTTCCGTTCTGAGAATGGTAAATTGCAGGGCGCGTACGTGGTTGCTGCGCCCTGACGGTTACAGTTCGGCGTCCAGACTGATCTCATCCAGCGACAGGCTGAAACTGGGGATAAACACCGTCATGAAATACTCCATTTCCGGGCTGTTGCGCAGTTGCAACGTCTTTTCCAACCGGGCTTTGGCCAGCGTGAACTCCTGATTGCCCGCCGACAGCTCTTCCAGGCACTTCAGGTAGGCGCACAGGGCGTCGGCCTGCTTGACCACCAGCTTTTCATCTTCGCTGTAGCAGTGCTCGTCCAGGATGCTGCGAAAGTCATTGCGCAGTTCTTCCGGGATCATCGCCAGCAGTTTTTGCTGCGCCACTTTTTCGATCTTCTTATATTCGTGGGCAATCTGCGGATTGTAATATTTGATCGGCGTCGGCATATCGCCGGTGATCACTTCGCTGGCGTCGTGATACATCGCCAGCAGCGCTACGCGTTCGGCGTTCAGGTTGCCGTTGAACTTGCGGTTTTTGATCACCGCCAGCGCGTGGGCGACAAACGCCACCTGCAGGCTGTGCTCGGAGACGTTTTCGGTGCGCACGTTGCGCATCAGCGGCCAGCGGTTGATAAGTTTCAGACGGGACAGGTGGGCAAAAAAATGGCTCTGGCTCATGGGGTGTTCTCTACGGCGGCAAGGAGCTTTATTCTGATCACTACGGCGCGTTTATGCAAACGCGCCGTGAATGACATTTACTGGCGGTAGTTTTCCAGGAAACGCCCCAGTTTGCCGACCGCCATTTCCAGCTCGTCGACGCGCGGCAGGGTAACGATGCGCACGTGATCGGGGTAAGGCCAGTTAAACGCGCTGCCCTGCACCAGCAGCACTTTTTCCTGCAGCAGCAAATCCAGCACCAGCTTCTGATCGTCGTGAATATTAAAGCGTTTGGCGTCAATGCGCGGGAACATATACAGCGCGCCCTGAGGCTTCACGCAGGAGACGCCGGGGATCTCATTGAGCAGTTCCCAGGTGCGGTTGCGCTGTTCGTACAGGCGGCCGCCCGGCTGGATAAATTCGCTGATGCTTTGGTAGCCGCCCAGCGCGGTCTGGATAGCGTGCTGCATCGGCACGTTGGCACACAGGCGCATCGATGCCAGCATTTCCAGCCCTTCGATATAGCCTTTGGCGTGCTTTTTCGGGCCGTTCAGCACCATCCAGCCCTGGCGGAAGCCGGCGACGCGGTAGGTCTTGGACAGACCGTTAAAGGTGACGGTCAGCAGGTCCGGTGCCAGCGAGGCGATAGAGATATGTTCGGCGGCGTCATACAGAATTTTGTCGTAGATTTCGTCGGCGAAGATGATCAGGTTATGTTCGCGCGCTATCTCGACGATCTGTTCCAGCAACGCTTTGCTGTACACTGCACCGGTCGGGTTGTTCGGGTTAATGATCACGATGCCGCGGGTGCGCGGGGTGATTTTACTGCGAATATCGTCGAGGTCCGGAAACCAACCGGCTTCTTCGTCACACAGATAGTGGACGGCTTTGCCGCTGGACAGGGAAACCGCCGCGGTCCACAGCGGGTAATCAGGCGCCGGCACCAGCATTTCGTCGCCGCTGTTCAGCAGCGCCTGCATCGACTGGACGATCAGCTCGGACACGCCGTTGCCAATATAGATATCCTCGACGGTGACGTCGCGCATGTCGCGCGCCTGATAGTGCTGCATAATCGCCTTACGCGCCGAGTAGAGCCCTTTGGAATCACAGTAGCCCTGAGCGGTCGGCAGGTTGCGGATCACATCGACCAGAATTTCATCCGGCGCTTCAAAGCCGAAAGGGGCGGGGTTGCCGATGTTGAGTTTGAGGACTTTGTTGCCTTCTTCTTCTAGGCGTTTGGCTTCTTTGAGCACCGGGCCGCGAATGTCGTAACAGACGTTGTCCAGTTTGCTGGATTTCTCAATGGGGGACATAAAAAAACTGTGCCTTCTGCTGGGATAGGGCATTCCTACCGTGGAACGCCGCAACCTGACCAATGTACTCCTGGTACCTGCGCTTTTGAAGGGCTGCGCACACCTTTGGTGCAAATGATCGGCTAAAATGGCGATTTTAACGATGATAAGTCTGGTTAAAAAATTTTGTTGGCGTTAAATTCTGTTTTTTATTTTATTGTTGGTGTTTTATTGTGTTGGGCGATCAGGGGCGTAAACCTGACTGCACAGCGTGAGCAAGGGCGCTTTGGCTTTCGGCAGCAAGCCGTTATGTTTCCCTTTTGATGCCGAATCTGCGTGATATTCCCGGACTAGTCTTATGGCTTGACGGGGAATTCATCACCACACTGCTACATAAATAATATTTATATTAGAAAACTTTCACTTTGTGACTTAACTAACATTTAAGTTATTATTTTGGCTTTCAGATTGGATGGTTTTTTACTGGTTGAATTTATTGATTTATTTTTATGCCTGACGCGTATTATCGGCGAAAAATGCCAAGTTTTCATGAGCTTTTACGCTAAGGTTGCGGGCGTATATGAGAAAAAAGAAGCACGTTTAGTGTGGTAATTCAGCGGGGGGAATGAGTAAAATTCTTGTTCCCACTCAAATCAATCACTTTAGCAAAGCGCAGATCCGTGCCCGTTAAGCGGCTGCGATCGGTTGCATTCTAAAAGGCGATAGAGGTAACGAAATATAAGGAATTTTTTGCCCTCTACTTATGAGTGGGGTAGTGTCGTACCTGGCGCCGTTCTTTTAAACAGTGCCTTAGAAATACACCAGGGTAGTTTCAAATATAGAATTTAAAAAGTGAAGAAAAACACTATGACCAATGCAAATCGTCCGATACTTAATCTCGACCTCGATCTGCTAAGAACTTTTGTGGCTGTTGCCGATCTGAATACGTTTGCCGCAGCGGCCGTCGCCGTCTGCCGTACTCAGTCCGCGGTCAGCCAGCAAATGCAGCGATTAGAGCAATTGGTAGGCAAAGAGTTATTCGCCCGTCACGGCCGTAATAAACTGCTTACCGAGCATGGCATACAGCTGCTGGGTTATGCCAGAAAAATATTGCGCTTTAACGATGAAGCCTGCGCCTCGTTGATGTTTAACAATATCAAGGGCGTGCTCACCATCGGCGCTTCCGATGATACGGCCGACACCATTTTACCGTTCCTGTTAAACCGCGTAACCGCCGTCTATCCGAAGCTGGCGGTCGACGTACGGGTAAAGCGTAGTCCATTTATGCTGGATATGCTCAATAGCGGCGAAGTGGATCTGGCTATTACCACCGTTGATACCGTGGGCCACCCGCATGTGGTGCTGCGCACCTCGCCAACGTTGTGGTACTGCGCGGCGGATTACCACTTCCAGGCGGATGAGCCGATTCCGCTGGTGGTGCTGGATGAGCCTTGTCCTTTCCGCGCGATGGCAATTGAGCATCTGGATGAGGCCGGGATCCCATGGCGTATCGCCTATGTGGCTTCCACGCTGTCGGCGGTTCGCACCGCATGTAAGGCGGGGCTGGGCGTAACCGTCCGGCCGGTGGAGATGATGAGCCCGGATCTGCGCGTGCTGGGCGCGGCGGAAGGCCTGCCGACGCTGCCGGAGACGCAATACACGCTGTGCAAAGATATCCAGTGCGAAAATGAGCTGGCAATGGCGATTTTCGGCGCGGTACAGCACGGCAATACCAGCTACAACTTCCAGAATGCCACCCCCACAGAAGATGTGGTGGATGAAGACGAATAACGCCGAACAGCGCGTTGCGTAACCACAAAACCTCTGCTACGGCGGAGGTTTTTTTTGGCCTTTTTTAGTAAAAATCCAATTTATTATCACTTCAGTATAAATCCTTTCCGTAACGTCTATTTGTATAACTCTTTATTGCCGTTAAGCCACGTTTATTCGTATGAAAATATTTATCTTCGCTTTTTTGTCTATTGTGCGAAAATCGAGAAGGCAGGTTTTTTCTGTGGATATCTTATGGTCTGACTGTGTGGTTAAAATTTGCGCTTAAATTTATAAAAAATGTTAAAGAGCCACACTTTTTTTGAGGATTTCTGCTGAAAACGTGTCCTGGATCAAAAAAATACCCCTAGGTAGTGAGTGGAACAACAGGGAATACCTGAGAGAATGGTATAGTAAAACTGAAATGTGCATATTGGTTGATATCTATCTGTTTCTACACAGCAAATGACTGACACGATTTAGCCTGAAAGCTGGCGCATGAAATGTTAATTAAATGATACGTATGTAAACTAATGTGTAGATACTTTTGTCAAAGTTGACAAAAGGTTATAGAAAGGAGTAAAAAGCCCACAGTAAAAACGCTGCTTAACGCATTGTGATAGCAGTTGGTTTTTTGTGGTTATTTATCCTTCCCTTAAATCGATGTGGTGCACTAACTGCCGTGATAAGAGCAGAATGATCGACGCCACTTTTGATGAGTAAGCAAAGAGTATGTCAACAACCACTGAAGTTATCGCTCATCACTGGGCATTCGCCGTATTTCTTGTCGTGGCCATCGGGCTGTGCGGCCTCATGCTGCTGGGCGCGTATTTCCTGGGCGGGAGAGCCCGTGCGCGTGCCAAAAACACCCCGTTTGAATCCGGTATCGACTCGGTCGGTTCGGCGCGTATGCGCCTGTCCGCCAAGTTCTATCTGGTTGCCATGTTCTTCGTTATTTTCGATGTAGAAGCCTTGTATCTCTATGCCTGGTCGGTCTCGATTCGCGAGAGCGGCTGGGTGGGCTTTATCGAAGCCGCCATTTTCATTTTGGTGCTACTGGCCGGTCTGGTTTATCTGGTGCGCATCGGCGCATTGGACTGGACGCCTGCACGCTCAAAGCGTCAGGTCAAACCAAGCACGATCACTAACACCAACCGTCATCCGCAGTAGTTATTTGTGGTTAAAAACGAGGCATTAAGATGGACTATACGCTCACCCGCATAGACCCGAACGGTGAGAACGACCGTTACCCCCTGCAAAAACAGGAGATCGTCGCCGATCCTCTGGAACAACAGGTTCACCGCACGGTTTACATGGGTAAACTCGAACATGCATTGCATGACATGGTGAACTGGGGGCGCAAAAACTCTCTTTGGCCGTATAACTTCGGCCTTTCGTGCTGTTATGTAGAGATGGTGACCTCGTTTACCGCCGTTCATGACGTTGCGCGTTTTGGTGCGGAAGTGCTGCGTGCTTCCCCGCGCCAGGCCGACTTTATGGTGGTGGCGGGTACCTGCTTCACCAAAATGGCCCCGGTCATCCAGCGGCTGTACGAGCAGATGCTCGAGCCGAAATGGGTGATCTCCATGGGCGCCTGCGCCAACTCCGGCGGCATGTACGATATCTATTCCGTGGTGCAGGGCGTGGACAAGTTCCTGCCGGTCGACGTGTATATCCCAGGCTGCCCGCCGCGTCCGGAAGCGTATATGCAGGCGCTGCTGCTGCTGCAGGAATCCATCGGTAAAGAGCGTCGTCCGCTGTCGTGGGTGGTTGGCGATCAGGGTGTGTATCGCGCCAACATGCAGTCGGAAAGAGAACGCAAGCACGGCGAGCGTATTGCAGTCACCAATCTGCGCACGCCTGACGAGGTTTAAGACGTTCATTTAACGTCCATCTTAATGCGCTATTGGTAAACACAGCGAAAGTTAAGCTTGCAGCGATTTGACCCTTCAGTGTGGTGAAAAAATATTATGACAGATTCAACGACGCACGACGCTCTGCCTGACTGGCACACCCGCGATCATCTTGACGATCCGGTGATCGGCGAACTGCGCAACCGTTTTGGGCCGGAAGCCTTTACTGTTCAAGCAACCCGTACCGGTATGCCCGTGGTATGGGTCAAGCGTGAGCAGCTCCTGGAAGTAATGACGTTTTTAAGAAAACAGCCGAAGCCGTATGTCATGCTTTTCGACCTGCATGGCGTTGACGAGCGTCTGCGCACTCACCGCCAGGGTCTGCCTGCTGCGGATTTCTCTGTTTTCTATCATCTGATTTCCATCGAACGCAACCGCGATATCATGCTGAAGGTGGCGCTGGCTGAAAAAGACCTGCACGTGCCTACCGCGACCAAGGTGTTCCCGAACGCCAACTGGTACGAGCGTGAGACCTGGGAAATGTTCGGCATCACCTTCGACGGCCACCCGCACCTGACGCGCATCATGATGCCGCAGACCTGGGAAGGCCACCCGCTGCGTAAGGATTACCCGGCGCGCGCCACCGAATTCGATCCGTTCGTGCTGACCAAGCAGAAAGAAGATCTGGAGATGGAGTCGCTGACCTTCAAGCCGGAAGAGTGGGGCATGAAGCGCGGCAATGAGAACGAGGACTACATGTTCCTCAACCTCGGGCCGAACCACCCGTCGGCGCACGGTGCGTTCCGTATTATCCTGCAGCTGGACGGCGAGGAGATCGTCGACTGCGTGCCGGATATCGGTTACCACCACCGCGGCGCGGAGAAGATGGGCGAACGTCAGTCCTGGCACAGCTACATTCCGTACACCGACCGTATCGAATACCTGGGCGGCTGCGTTAACGAAATGCCGTACGTGCTGGCGGTGGAAAAACTGGCCGGCATCAAGGTGCCCGAGCGCGTCGACACCATCCGCGTGATGCTGTCCGAGCTGTTCCGCATCAACAGCCACCTGCTGTATATCAGCACCTTTATTCAGGACGTCGGCGCCATGACGCCGGTATTCTTCGCCTTCACCGACCGTCAGAAAATCTACGACCTGGTGGAAGCCATCACCGGTTTCCGTATGCACCCGGCATGGTTCCGCATCGGCGGCGTGGCGCATGACCTGCCGCGCGGCTGGGATCTCCTGCTGCGCGAATTCCTGGAGTGGATGCCGAAGCGTCTGGACTCCTACGTCAAGGCGGCGCTGAAAAACACCATCCTGAAAGGCCGTTCCGTCGGCGTGGCGGCGTATAACGCCAAAGACGCGCTGGACTGGGGCGTTACCGGCGCCGGCCTGCGCGCTACCGGCATCGAGTTCGACGTGCGTAAATGGCGTCCGTACTCCGGCTATGAAAACTTCGACTTTGAGGTGCCGGTCGGCGACGGCGTCAGCGACTGCTACAGCCGCGTGATGCTGAAAGTGGAAGAGCTGCGCCAGAGCCTGCGCATCCTCGAACAGTGCCTGAACAATATGCCGGAAGGCCCGTTCAAGGCCGATCACCCGCTGACGACGCCGCCGCCGAAAGAGCGCACGTTGCAGCACATTGAAACGCTGATCACCCACTTCCTGCAGGTTTCCTGGGGCCCGGTGATGCCAGCGAACGAATCATTCCAGATGATTGAAGCCACCAAAGGGATTAACAGCTACTACCTGACCAGCGACGGCAGCACCATGAGCTATCGCACTCGGGTACGTACGCCAAGCTTTGCGCACCTGCAGCAAATCCCGGCGGTTATCCGTGGCAGCCTGGTTTCCGACCTGATCGTCTATCTGGGTAGTATCGATTTTGTAATGTCAGATGTGGACCGCTAACTATGCATGATCAAAAAGATAATCACGTGAGTCACCATGTGCCTGAGCCTATCGACGCGGCCGCTCCAGCGAGCGGCGTTGATGCGTTTGAGCTGAGTGCGGCAGAGCGTGATGCGATTGAGCATGAAAAGCACCATTACGAAGATCCGCGCGCCGCTTCGATTGAAGCGCTGAAAATTGTGCAGAAGCAGCGCGGCTGGGTACCGGATGGGGCGATTTATGCCATCGCAGAAGTGCTGGGCATTCCTGCCAGCGACGTAGAAGGCGTTGCCACGTTCTACAGCCAGATTTTCCGTCAGCCGGTAGGACGTCACGTGATTCGCTACTGTGACAGCGTGGTGTGTCACATCACCGGTTACCAGGGCATTCAGGCCGCGATCGAGAAGAAACTGAACATCAAGCCGGGTCAAACCACCGGCGATGGCCGTTTCACGCTGCTGCCGACCTGCTGTCTGGGCAACTGCGATAAAGGGCCGACCATGATGATTGATGAGGATACTCACAGTCAGCTGAAGCCTGAAGATATCGATAATCTACTGGAGCAGTACCAATGATCAAAGACATTGTACGCACTCCCGAGATGCATCCGTTGACCTGGCGTTTGCGCGACGACAAACAGCCGGTGTGGCTGGATGAATACCGCAGCAAAAACGGCTACGCGGGAGCGGAAAAGGCCATCAAAGGCATGGCGCCGGATGAAATCGTCAGCCTGGTCAAAGACTCCGGCCTGAAAGGGCGCGGCGGCGCGGGCTTCTCCACCGGTCTGAAGTGGAGCCTGATGCCGAAAGACGAAACCATGAACATCCGTTACCTGCTGTGTAACGCCGATGAGATGGAGCCGGGCACCTACAAAGACCGCCTGCTGATGGAACAGCTGCCGCACCTGCTGGTGGAAGGCATGCTGATCTCCGCCTTTGCGCTCAAGGCGTACCGCGGCTACATCTTCCTGCGCGGTGAATATGTCGAGGCGGCGGAACGCCTGCGTCGCGCCATCGCCGAAGCCACCGAAGCGGGCTATCTGGGCAAAAACATTATGGGCAGCGGCTTCGATTTCGAACTGTTTGTCCACACCGGCGCCGGCCGCTATATCTGCGGCGAAGAGACGGCGCTGATCAACTCGCTGGAAGGCCGCCGCGCCAACCCGCGCTCCAAGCCGCCATTCCCGGCCTCCGCCGGCGTCTGGGGCAAGCCGACCTGTGTCAACAACGTGGAGACGCTGTGCAACGTGCCGGCGATCCTGGCCAACGGCGTGGAGTGGTATACCGGTATTTCCGGCAGCGAAGACAAAGGCACCAAGCTGATGGGCTTCTCCGGCCGGGTGAAGAACCCGGGCGTCTGGGAGCTACCGTTCGGCACCACCGCGCGTGAAATTCTGGAAGATTATGCCGGCGGCATGCGCGACGGCCTGAAATTCAAAGCCTGGCAGCCGGGCGGGGCGGGGACCGACTTCCTGACCGCCGACCACCTCGATCTGCCGATGGAATACGGCACGATCGGCAAGGCCGGCAGCCGTTTGGGCACCGCGCTGGCGATGGCGGTCGATCACGAAATCGGCATGGTTTCCCTGGTGCGCAATCTGGAAGAGTTCTTTGCGCGCGAGTCCTGCGGCTGGTGTACCCCGTGCCGCGACGGCCTGCCGTGGAGCGTGAAAATCCTGCGTGCGCTGGAAAAAGGCGAAGGGCAGCCGGGAGATATTGAAACCCTGGAGCAGCTGTGCCGCTTCCTTGGCCCGGGTAAAACCTTCTGCGCACACGCGCCGGGCGCCGTAGAGCCGCTGCAAAGCGCAATTAAATATTTCCGTGACGAGTTTGAAGCCGGTATCGCCGTACAGCATTTTAGCAATGCTCATGCCATCAGCGGTATTCAGGCCAACAACTTGCTGAAGCAACGCTGGTAAGCCCGCTTTTAGCCCGCCGTACGTCCGCGGGCGGCCAACGGTGCCGCCGGGGCAGTACGCAGGGATAACAGAATTTTTGATTAACGCCTGCCGCAAAGCAGGCCATTTGGAAGCATGCTGACTATGGCTACGATTCATGTAGACGGCAAAGAATACGACGTTGACGGAGCAGACAACCTGTTACAGGCCTGTCTCTCCCTCGGCCTCGATATTCCTTACTTTTGCTGGCACCCGGCGCTGGGAAGCGTCGGCGCTTGCCGCCAATGTGCGGTAAAGCAATACCAAAATGCGGAAGACACGCGCGGCCGCTTGGTGATGTCCTGTATGACGCCGGCGTCCGATGGCACCTTCATTTCCATCGATGACGACGAAGCCAAACAGTTCCGCGAAAGCGTGGTTGAGTGGCTGATGACCAACCACCCGCACGACTGTCCGGTGTGTGAAGAAGGCGGCAACTGTCATTTGCAGGATATGACGGTAATGACCGGCCACAGCTTCCGCCGCTACCGCTTCACCAAACGCACCCACCAGAACCAGGAGCTGGGGCCGTTTATCTCTCATGAGATGAACCGCTGCATCGCCTGCTACCGCTGCGTGCGTTACTACAAAGACTATGCCGACGGCACCGATTTCGGCGTCTACGGCGCGCACGACAACGTCTACTTTGGCCGCCCGGAAAGCGGCACGCTGGAAAGCGAGTTCTCCGGCAACCTGGTGGAAGTGTGCCCGACCGGCGTCTTTACCGACAAAACCCACTCCGAGCGCTACAACCGTAAATGGGACATGCAGTTTGCGCCAAGCATCTGCCAGCAGTGCAGCATCGGCTGTAACACCAGCCCGGGCGAGCGCTATGGCGAGCTGCGCCGCATTGAGAACCGTTACAACGGCAGCGTGAACCACTACTTCCTGTGTGACCGCGGCCGCTTCGGCTATGGCTACGTCAACCTGAAGGACCGTCCTCGTCAGCCGCAGCAGCTGCGCGGCAATGACTGGATTGCGCTGAACGCCGAGCAGGCGATGGAAGGGGCGGCGGATATTCTGCGTCAGGCCAAGAAAACCATCGGCATTGGCTCGCCGCGCGCCAGCCTGGAAAGCAACTTCGCGCTGCGTGAACTGGTCGGCGCCGAGAACTTCTATACCGGCATTGCGCAGGCGGAACAGCAGCGTCTGGAACTGATGCTCAACGTGCTGCAAAACAGCGGCGTGCATACGCCGGCGCTGCGTGAGATCGAAGAGTACGACGCGGTGCTGGTGCTGGGTGAAGACCTGACGCAAACCGGCGCGCGTATCGCACTGTCGGTACGTCAGGCGGTGAAAGGCAAAGCCCGGGCGATGGCGGCGGCGCAGCGCGTGGCCGACTGGCAGATCGCGGCGGTGCAGAACATCGGTCAGCATGCCAAATACCCGCTGTTCGTCACCAACGTCGACAGCACCCGTCTGGATGATATCGCCGCCTGGAACTACCGTGCGCCGGTCGATGAGCAGGCGCGTCTCGGCTTCGCTATTGCGCACGCGCTGGACGCGGCGGCGCCGGCGGTCGATGGCCTGACGGACGATCTGAACAAGAAAGTCGACATTATCGTGCAGGCGCTGACCGGCGCGCGTAAACCGCTGATCGTGACCGGCAGCAGCGCCGGCAGCGACGCGGTGATCGCAGCGGCGGCCAACATTGCCACCGCGCTGAAGGGACGCGGCTCCGAGGTGGGCATCACCCTGGTGGCCGGCGCTGCCAACAGCATGGGGCTGGCGATGATCGGCGGCGGTTCGCTCGATCAGGCGCTGGCGCAGCTGGCGGACGGCCAGGCCGACACCGCCATCGTGATGGAGAACGATCTGTACCGGCATGCGTCGGCGGACAAGATCGACGCCGCGCTCGCCAAGGTCAGCAACCTGATCGTCGCCGATCACCAGCGCACCGCGATTATGGACAAAGCCAGCCTGGTGCTGTCAGCCGCCAGCTTTGCCGAAAGCGACGGTACGCTGGTCAACCAGGAAGGTCGCGCGCAGCGCTTCTTCCAGGTTTACGATCCGGCTTACTACGATGACGCCAAAAACAACGTGCGGACGGAAATTCTGGAGAGCTGGCGCTGGATGCACTCGCTGCACTCCACCTATACCAGCCGTCACGTGGACTGGACCCAGCTTGACGATGTGATTGAAGCTTGCGTCGAGGCGCTGCCGCAGCTGCAGGGCATCAAGGATGCCGCGCCGGACGCCAGCTTCCGCATCCGCGGGCAGAAACTGGCACGTTCACCGCACCGTTACAGCGGCCGCACCGCGATGCGCGCCAATATCAGCGTGCATGAACCGCGTCAGCCGCAGGATAAAGACACCATGTTCGCCTTCTCCATGGAAGGGAACAACAGCCCGCTGGCCGATCGTCAGCAGATCCCGTTCGCCTGGTCGCCAGGCTGGAACTCACCGCAGGCGTGGAACAAATTCCAGGCCGAGGTCGGGGGCAAGCTGCGCCACGGCGATCCGGGCGTGCGCCTGATCGAAGCGGGGGAGGGCAGCCTTGGCTACTTCACCAACGTGCCTGCCGCATTTAATGCGCAAGGCTGGCAGGTAGCGCCGTATTACCACCTGTTCGGCAGCGACGAGATGTCGCAGCGTTCCGAGGTGATCCAGCAGCGTATGCCGGCGGCGTATGCGATGGTCAACCCGGCCGACGCCGCGCGCCTGGGCGTTAACGAAGGGGCGCTGGTGGAGTTCAGCTGTGCGGGTCAGACGCTGCGTCTGCCGGTGCGCCTGAGTGAAACCCTGACCCAGGGCCAGGTTGGTTTGCCGCTCGGCTTGCCAGGGATCCCGCCGGTACTGGCGGGTGCGAAGGTTGAAAATCTGCGGGAGGCGGTACGATGAGCTGGTTTACCCCTGAGGTGATCGACATATTGATCGCCGTATTGAAAGCGGTCGTGATCCTGCTGGTCGTGGTCGCCTGCGGGGCGTTCATGAGTTTCGGCGAACGCCGCCTGCTCGGCCTGTTCCAGAACCGCTACGGGCCAAACCGCGTCGGTTGGGGCGGCTCGCTGCAGCTGGTCGCCGACATGATCAAAATGTTCTTTAAGGAAGACTGGGTTCCGACCTTCTCCGACCGGGTGATCTTCACCCTGGCGCCGATGATCGCCTTTACTTCCTTGCTGCTGGCATTTGCCATCGTTCCGGTCAGCCCGACCTGGGCGGTGGCCGATCTCAACATCGGTATTCTGTTCTTCCTGATGCTGGCCGGTCTGGCGGTCTACGCCGTGCTGTTCGCCGGCTGGTCGAGCAACAACAAATACTCGCTGTTGGGGGCGATGCGTGCCTCGGCACAAACCCTGAGCTACGAAGTGTTCATCGGCCTGTCGCTGATGGGGGTTGTGGCGCAGGCAGGTTCATTCAACATGCAGGACATCGTTGAATCACAGGCTCACGTCTGGAATGTCATCCCGCAATTCTTTGGTTTTGTAACCTTTGCGATTGCCGGCGTGGCGGTGTGTCACCGCCATCCGTTTGACCAGCCGGAAGCGGAGCAGGAACTGGCCGACGGTTACCACATTGAATATTCCGGTATGAAATTCGGTCTGTTCTTCGTGGGGGAATATATCGGCATCGTGACCGTTTCCGCCCTGATTGTGACGTTGTTCTTCGGCGGCTGGCAGGGGCCATTCCTGCCGCCGTTCATCTGGTTCGCGCTGAAAACGGCATTCTTCATGATGATGTTCATCCTGATCCGCGCCGCGCTGCCGCGTCCGCGTTATGACCAGGTGATGTCATTCGGCTGGAAAGTGTGCCTGCCGCTGACGCTGCTGAACCTGCTGGCGACCGCCGCAGTTATTTTGTACAACGCTCAATAAGGGGTGAATAAACCATGACATTGAAAGAGTTAGTGGTTGGTTTCGGCACCCAGGTACGCAGTATTTGGATGATTGGCATGCACGCCTTCGCCAAACGCGAAACCCGGATGTATCCGGAAGAAGAGGTTTACCTGCCGCCGCGCTACCGTGGCCGCATCGTGCTGACGCGCGATCCGGACGGCGAAGAGCGCTGCGTCGCCTGTAACCTGTGTGCGGTTGCCTGCCCGGTCGGCTGTATTTCGCTGCAAAAGGCAGAACAGAAAGATGGCCGCTGGTATCCGGAGTTCTTCCGCATCAACTTCTCGCGCTGCATTTTCTGCGGCCTGTGTGAAGAGGCCTGCCCGACCACCGCAATCCAGCTGACGCCGGATTTCGAACTGGGCGAATTCAAGCGCCAGGATCTGGTGTATGAGAAAGAAGATCTGTTGATCTCGGGCCCGGGTAAATATCCGGAATATAACTTCTACCGGATGGCCGGTATGGCGATCGACGGCAAAGCGAAAGGCGAAGCCGAAAACGAAGCCAAGCCGATCGACGTGAAAAGCCTGTTGCCGTAAGGAGCCAGCAAGCATGGAAATTGCATTTTATCTGGCAGGTTTGATTGCGATTCTCGCGACGCTTCGCGTGATTTCGCATACCAATCCTGTGCATGCGCTGCTGTATTTAATCGTCTCACTGTTGGCGATCTCGGCAGTCTTTTTCTCACTGGGCGCCTATTTTGCCGCCGCGCTGGAAATCATCGTCTACGCCGGCGCCATCATGGTGCTGTTCGTCTTCGTGGTGATGATGCTGAACCTCGGCAATGCGGTGCAGCAGCAGGAACGCGAATGGCTGAAGCCGTCGGTGTGGATTGGCCCCGGCCTGATGTCGCTGGTGTTGCTGGTGGTGCTGGTTATCGCCATTCGCAGCGTCTCCGACCAGGGCATCAGCGGCGAGATGGTCGACGCCAAGGCGGTCGGCATCAGCCTGTTCGGCCCTTACGTACTGGCGGTTGAGCTGGCCTCAATGCTGCTGTTGGCCGGCCTGGTGGTTGCCTTCCATATTGGCCGTGAGCACAAACCGGGCGAAGTGCTGAGCAACGCCCCGGCAAGCAGCGAAATGGCGAAAAGAAAATCGGAGGAGCAAGCATGATCCCTCTTCAACATGGGCTGATTCTGGCGGCGATTCTGTTCGTACTCGGGCTGACCGGGTTGCTGATCCGCCGTAACCTGCTGTTTATGCTGATCAGTCTGGAAGTGATGATCAACGCCGCGGCGTTGGCGTTTATCGTGGCGGGAAGCTACTGGGGTCAGGCGGACGGACAGGTGATGTATATCCTGGCCATCAGTCTGGCGGCAGCGGAGGCCAGTATCGGCCTGGCGCTGTTGCTCCAGCTCTACCGTCGTCGTCATACCCTGAATATTGATACTGTCAGTGAGATGCGCGGATGAACCTATTATATTTAACTATTCTGCTGCCGCTGATCGGGTTCCTGCTGCTGGCGTTTTCACGCGGCCGCTGGTCTGAAAATACGGCGGCGACCGTCGGCGTCGGCTCAATCGGCCTGGCGGCGGTGGTCACCCTTTACGCGGCGATGGATTTCTTCAGCCAGAAAGCCGCCGGCGTAGAGCTGTTTGAGCAAAACCTGTGGAACTGGATGACGGTCGGCAACTTCAATATCGGCGTAACGCTGGTGTTGGACGGCCTGTCGCTGACCATGCTGTCGGTGGTGACCGGCGTTGGTTTCTTCATCCACATGTTCGCGTCCTGGTACATGCGTGGCGAAGAGGGCTACTCGCGCTTCTTCGCCTACACCAACCTGTTTATCGCCAGCATGGTGGTTCTGGTACTGGCGGATAACCTGCTGCTGATGTACTTGGGTTGGGAAGGCGTGGGCCTGTGCAGCTACCTGTTGATCGGTTTCTACTATAAAGATCCGGCCAACGGCGCGGCGGCGATGAAAGCCTTTATCGTCACCCGCGTGGGCGACGTGTTCCTGGCCTTTGCGCTGTTTATTCTGTACCACGAGCTGGGTACGCTGAACTTCCGCGAGCTGATGGTGCTGGCGCCGCAGAAACTGGCGATGGGCGACACCGCGATTACCTGGGCGACCCTGATGCTGCTGGGCGGTGCGGTCGGTAAGTCAGCGCAGCTGCCGCTGCAGACCTGGCTGGCGGACGCGATGGCCGGCCCGACGCCGGTATCGGCGCTGATCCACGCCGCCACCATGGTGACCGCGGGCGTGTATCTGATCGCCCGTACTCACGGCCTGTTCCTGATGGCGCCTGAAGTGCTGAACCTGGTGGGCATCGTCGGGGCGGTGACCCTGCTGCTGGCCGGTTTCGCCGCGCTGGTGCAGACCGACATCAAACGCGTGCTGGCCTACTCCACCATGAGCCAGATCGGCTATATGTTCCTGGCGCTGGGCGTACAGGCCTGGGACGCGGCGATCTTCCACCTGATGACCCACGCGTTCTTCAAGGCGCTGCTGTTCCTGTCGTCCGGTTCGGTGATCCTGGCCTGCCACCATGAGCAGAACATCTTCAAGATGGGCGGCCTGCGTAAGAGCATTCCGCTGGTGTACGTCTGCTTCCTGGTGGGCGGCGCGGCGCTGTCGGCGCTGCCGCTGCTGACCGCCGGCTTCTTCAGTAAGGATGAGATCCTGGCGGGGGCGATGGCCAACGGCCATATCAACCTGATGATTGCCGGTCTGGTCGGCGCGTTTATGACCTCACTGTATACCTTCCGCATGATCTTCATCGTGTTCCACGGTAAAGAGCAGATTAAAGCGCATGCGGGCAAGGGCATCACTCACCATCTGCCGCTGCTGGTTCTGCTGGTGCTGTCCACCTTCGTCGGCGCGATGATTGTTCCGCCGCTGCAGGGCGTACTGCCGGCAACCACCGAACTGGCGCACGGCAGCGTGCTGCAGCTTGAAATCACCTCCGGGGTGGTCGCGGTTATCGGCATTCTGCTGGCTGCGGCGCTGTGGCTGGGCAAACGTCGCCTGGTCAGCAGCGTGGCCGCCAGCGCGCCGGGCCGCTTCTTCTCGACCTGGTGGTTCCACGCCTGGGGCTTCGACTGGCTGTATGACAAAGTGTTCGTCAAACCTTATCTGGGCATCGCGCGTCTGCTGCAAAGCGATCCGCTGAACAGCCTGATGAACATTCCGGCGGTGTTCTCCCGCTGGGGCAACCGCGGTCTGACGGTCAGTGAAAACGGACAGGTGCGCTGGTATATCGCGTCTATGGGTGTGGGTGCAGTGGTCGTATTGGCGCTGTTGATTTTGGTTTAACTGAATAATTTAAGCAGACGCAATTTTGGGTTCGGCCCTTGATAAGCAAGGGCCAGATACATGTTTTAGATTATTCATATTAGGGACACAAAACGCCATGCTATTACCTTGGCTAATTCTTATCCCCTTTATCGGCGGCCTGCTGAGCTGGCAGTTCGAGCGTTTCGGCACCAAGGTGCCGCGCTGGATCGCGTTGATTACAATGGGGCTGACACTGGCGCTCTCGCTGCAACTGTGGCTGCAGGGCGGCTATACCTTGACCACGCCGCAGGGCATTCCGCAGTGGCAGGAAGTGTACCTGCGCTCGTGGATCCCGCGTTTCGGCATCAGTTTCCACCTGGCGCTGGACGGTCTGTCGCTGCTGATGGTGGTGCTGACCGGCCTGCTGGGCGTGCTGGCGATTCTCTGCTCCTGGCGTGAGATTCAGAAGTATCAGGGGTTCTTCCACCTGAACCTGCTGTGGATCCTGGGCGGCGTTATCGGCGTGTTCCTCGCTATCGACATGTTCCTGTTCTTCTTCTTCTGGGAAATGATGTTGGTGCCGATGTACTTCCTGATCGCGCTGTGGGGCCACAAGGCGTCTGACGGGAAAACCCGTATCACCGCGGCCACCAAGTTCTTCATCTATACCCAGGCCAGCGGTCTGGTGATGCTGATTGCGATTCTGGGCCTGGTCTTCGTGCACTACAACGCTACCGGCGTCTGGACCTTCAACTATGAAGATCTGCTGAAAACGCCGATGTCGCACAACGTGGAATACCTGCTGATGCTGGGCTTCTTCATCGCTTTCGCGGTGAAAATGCCGGTGGTGCCGCTGCACGGCTGGCTGCCGGATGCGCACAGCCAGGCGCCGACCGCCGGTTCCGTTGACCTGGCGGGCATCCTGCTGAAAACCGCGGCCTACGGCCTGCTGCGTTTCAGTCTGCCTCTGTTCCCGGAAACGTCCGCCGAGTTTGCGCCAATCGCCATGTGGCTGGGCGTTATCGGCATCTTCTACGGCGCCTGGATGGCGTTCGCGCAGACCGATATCAAGCGCCTGATCGCGTACACCTCGGTGTCTCACATGGGCTTCGTACTGATTGCCATCTACACCGGCAGCCAGCTGGCTTACCAGGGCGCGGTGATTCAGATGATTGCGCACGGCCTGTCTGCGGCCGGTATGTTCATCATCTGCGGTCAGCTGTACGAGCGTCTGCATACCCGTGATATGCGCCAGATGGGCGGCCTGTGGGGACGTATCAAATATATTCCCGCGCTGTCGCTGTTCTTCGCGGTTGCTACGCTGGGGATGCCGGGCACCGGTAACTTCGTCGGTGAATTTATGATCCTGTTCGGCAGCTTCCAGGTCGTACCGGTGATCACCGTGATTTCTACCTTCGGTCTGGTGTTTGCTTCGGTTTACTCGCTGATCATGATGCAGCGCGCCTACTACGGCACGCCAAAGTCTGACCAGCCGCTGCCGGGCATGACCGCACGCGAACTGTTCATCATTCTGCTGCTGGTGGTTCTGCTGGTGCTGCTGGGGGTTTACCCGCAGCCGATTCTGGATACCTCTGCTGCCGCAATGAGCAACGTGCAACACTGGTTTGGTTCGTCAGTTTCTGCAATTTCAACAACAAGGCCGTAATTCGCCATGACAATAACTCCTCAACAACTGATCGCACTGTTGCCGCTGTTGATCGTCGGATTGACGGTGGTGGTTGTGATGCTAGGCATTGCGTGGCGACGCGACCACTTTATCAACGCGACCCTGACCGTGATCGGTCTTAACCTGGCGCTGCTTTCGCTGTACTTTGTCGGCCAGGCTGGCCCGATGGACGTTACCCCGCTGCTGCGGGTTGACGGTTACTCCATGTTCTACACCGGGCTGGTGCTGCTGGCGAGTCTGGCCACCTGCACTTTTGCCTATCCATGGCTGGTCGGCTACCCGGACAACCGCGAAGAGTTCTATCTGCTGGTGCTGATTGCCGCGCTGGGCGGCATTCTGCTGGCGAGCGCCAATCACCTGGCCTCGCTGTTCCTGGGGATTGAGCTGATCTCGCTGCCGCTGTTTGGCCTGGTGGGCTACGCCTATCGCCAGAAGCGTCCGCTGGAAGCCGCCATCAAGTACATGCTGCTGTCCGCCGCCGCCTCCAGCTTCCTGCTGTTCGGCATGGCGCTGCTGTACGCGGAATCCGGCACGCTGGCGCTGTCCGGTCTCGGTAAGAGCCTCGGTGAAAACATGATGCACCAGCCGCTGGTTCTGGCGGGGATGGGCATGATGATCGTCGGTCTGGGCTTCAAGCTGTCGCTGGTGCCGTTCCAGCTGTGGACGCCGGATGTGTATCAGGGGGCGCCCGCGCCGGTTTCCACCTTCCTGGCCACCGCCAGCAAAATCGCCATCTTTGCGGTGGTGATGCGTCTGTTCCTGTACGCGCCGGCGGCCGACAGCGAGGCGCTGCGCACGGTGCTGGCGATTATCGCCTTCTGCTCCATCCTGTTCGGTAACCTGATGGCGATCAGCCAGACCAATATCAAGCGTCTGCTGGGCTACTCCTCCATCGCTCACCTGGGCTATCTGCTGGTGGCGCTGATTGCGGTGCAGACCCATCAGCTGTCGCTGGAGACCGTCGGCGTTTATATGGCCGGTTATCTGTTCAGCAGCCTGGGCGCCTTCGGCGTGGTCAGCCTGATGTCCAGCCCGTACAGCGGGCCGGATGCCGATTCACTGTTCTCCTACCGCGGCCTGTTCTGGCATAAACCGATTCTGTCGGCGGTAATGACGGTGATGATGCTTTCGCTGGCCGGTATCCCGATGACGCTGGGCTTTATCGGTAAGTTCTTCGTTATCGCGATGGGCGTCAGCGCACACCTGTGGTGGCTGACCGGCGCGGTAGTGGTGGGCAGCGCCATTGGCCTGTACTACTATCTGCGCGTGACCGTCAGCCTGTATCTCAACGCGCCGGAAACGCTGTCGCGCGATACGCCGCGTAACTGGGCGCTGACCGCCGGCGGGGTGGTGGTGCTGATCTCCGCAGCGCTGGTACTGGTGCTGGGTATCTATCCGCAGCCGCTGATTACGCTGGTGCAGATGGCGCAGCCGCTGTTCTGATAGCGCGTTGTAAACGTAAAAAGGTCGCCACGGCGACCTTTTTTTATGCCCGCAGGCAATTATTGCGGATAGTTTTGAAAGGAAGTTTCCAGCGCCTGTACCACCGCGCGTACCCGCGCGGCGCGCTGCAGATCGGGATGCAGCACCAGCCAGATATCCACCCAGTCCTGATTTTCCGGCAGTATCCGCACCAGTTCAGGATCGTTATCCGCCAGGAATGAGGAGAGCAGGCCGATGCCGAGGCCGTTGCGGGTGGCTGAGCGCAACAGCAGCTGCGAGTTGCACTGCAGCACCACGTTGGGGTCGATCAGCGTTTCACCGCAGAAGCTGCTCCAGTGACGCGGCACCAGTTCACGCGGAAACATCAGCAGATTATGGCCGCGCAGATGTTCGCCCTTGACCGGCATACCGTGAACGTCCAGATAGTGCTGCGTTGCGTACAACCCCATCTCAATGGTCGCCAGCCGTTTGATAATCAGTTCATCGGACTCCGGGCGCGCGCCGCGGATCGCCAGATCGGCGCCGCGATAGGAAATATCAGAGATATTTACCGCGGTCAGCAGCGTCACGGTGATCTGCGGGTGTTGCTCGCGCAGCCTTTGCAGCGCCGGGATAACGAAGGCTTCGGCCAGGGTGTCGGTGGTGGCGATGCGCACATTGCCGCACAGGCTTTCATCGCCGCTGGTCGCCTTGCGGGCGATGGCCTGTACCGCGTTCTCCATATTCATCACATCCGCCAGCATCTCCTCGCCCAGCGGGCTGAGGGAGAATGCTTTGGGCGTGCGGATAAATAATTTGGAACCCAGGGATTCCTCAAAGGCGGAAATGCGTCGCCCGACGGTGGCCTGGTCGACGTGTAGCTCATTTGCGGCCTTACGTAAAGTGCCGCAGCGGGCTACGGCGAGGAAAAAGCGGGCATCATCCCAATTCATCAACGACTTCCTTCTCTGAGAGCGGCGGGATACCACTGGGGTTGTATTGGCTTATCCGTGGTGCAATGGGGGTTGCGCTAAAAATGAGGCAGCCGTATCATAATTATCTATTATGTTTTATGGTATAAAAAAATGCATCATTGTGAAGCAATTTTGCATCTTTATTTTTACCTGCCGAACTTTATGCTAACGGATGAGCTGGCGTGATCTGCCGCACATTTCATCGTTAGCGACTCATTGGAGCCAGTCTCGATAGGCGGCGATGCCTGATGGGATTCGCTCGATTCTCTATTGTGACTGGACATTAAACATGGCGTCTCACGCAGGAAATACGTGCGCTCCCGCAGCATTGGCTAACGCGGACGCAATCGCAGGAGGCTTCCCGGCCGCCGCTAAATCAGCGGTACAAAGTAATAACGCCGATGTTATTATCCAGGCGCTCGCCGAGCGCGGCATTCAGCATATCTTTTTGGTGCCGGGCAAACTGATTTATCCATTGATTAAGTCCATTGACGAATCCGCGATCGCCGGGATTGTCGCTGCTCATGAAACCGCCTGCGGTTTTATGGCCGACGGCTATGCGCGCGCCAGCGGCAACTTCGGCGTCTGCCTTGGCATCTCCGGGCCGGGCACCATGAATTTCCTGCCGGCAATGGCGGCGGCGCAGGCGGATAAGATCCCGGTGATGTATCTGGCCGGCGGCATCGCCACCTATCATGAAGCGCAGGGCGCGTTCCAGGACGGCAGCAACAGCGGCATCGATGAGCTGACCATTGTCAAACCGCTGCTGAGCAACGCCATCGAGGTGAAACAGCCGCATACGCTGCAGCATGAGCTGCGCCGCAGCCTGTCATGCCTGAACGGCCAGCGGAAAGGGCGTACCTATCTGAGCGTGCCGGTCGATATGCAAAAGCGTCCGGCGGTTGAGCCGCCGGCATCGCGCACGTCGCAGCGCCGTGAAACGGCGATTGACCTGCCGGCGCTGGAGGCGGTGCTGGATAATTATCTGCTGCGCGGCCTGAATATCGCCTGTCTGGCCGGCAATCGGGTGAATAACCCGCAGGACGCCGAACTCCTGCGGCAGGTGGCGGAAAAATACCATCTGCCGGTCGCCACCACGCTCGCAGGGAAGGGCGCATTTCCGGAAGGACATCCGCTGGCGCTGGGCCTGTACGGCTTTGCCGGCCATACCCGGGCGGTGGAGACCATCAACGGCGACGAAGTCGATGTGCTGCTGGTGCTGGGGTGCGATCTCAATCAGCGTGACAGCCTGAACTGGCACCCGAAATTGCACGGCACCAAGACGTTGGTGGTGATTGATGAAGATTTCGATCAAGTCAGCTCGCACTATCAGCCGGACGTGCAGATTTTCTCCAGCCTGAGCGCTTCTCTCCAGTACCTGCTGACGGCGGTTGACGCTGATGACCCGCATCTTGCCTGCGTCAATAAGCTGCGTAATCAGTGGATGGAATACGTCGGCCAACTGCCGCTTGAACAGCGTCAGCCGGACCGGACTGCGCGCATGATGGCGGAGGAAAAACACCTGTACCCCGGCGAAGTGATTGAGCATTTACGCCGCAGCACCGCTGCGGACGCTAATGTGGTGGTGGACTCCGGCGCGCACCGTGTTTTTATGGCGCACCATTGGCAGAGCAGCGGCGTGGGCGATTATCACACTTCCAGCGCCTTGGCACCGATGGGCTGGGCGATTTGCGCCGGAATCGGCATCAAGCTGGCGGCGCCGCAGCGCGACTGCCTGGTGGTGACCGGCGACGGCTGTATGCTGATGCACGGGATGGAAATTCAGACCGCCGCCCGCTACCGCCTGAAAATGACCTTTGTGGTGATGAATAACTGCGCACACGGCGCGATGCATATCGACACGTTACAGCAGAGCGGCGTGGGAGAAGCATACACCGCGCTGCCGTCGCACGACTGGCGGGCGTTTGCCGGCAGTCTGGGCGTGGCCGCCGCCAAGGCCGCCACGCTGGCCGAGCTGGATGATGCGCTGGCCGCCGCCGCCGCACATGACGGACCATATCTGATTGAAATGATGGTAGGAAACCATCGGGCACCCAATCGTTATTATGCCGAGAGCGTTGCTGAATATGAGCAGCGTATCCGGGAACAATAACCGGGAGTGTTCACGCTGTTTTTTTATAAGATTGCGGGGTGATGACAATGATGTATCGATCTGGCGTAATTGCCGCCATGATGGTGGCCTGTACGAATGCGTTGGCGGAAGAGACCCATGGTGAAGGCATTAATAAAGAAACGTTGCTGAAAACCGAAAAATCATGGGAAGGGACGCCTTACGGCCACTATCCCGCCGGCGCGCCGCAGATCACTATCCTGAAGGTGACCGTTGAGCCGAATCGGGTGCTGGCCTGGCATACGCATCCCTGCATCAGCGCGGTGCATATGACCGCGGGCAGCATTTCGCTGACGGTGGCGAAAACCGGCGAGAAGAGAACTTTCCGCCAGGGGGATTCGTTTACCGATACGGTAGATATTGTGCATCAGGGCCAGGCCGGCGCGCAGGGGGCGGAGATGCTGGTGTTTTTTGCCTGTTCGGATAACCGCCCGCTGACCGTCGCCGAAGCTAAATAATCCATCCCGGCGTATAAGCCGGCGATCTGTCCGAACCGCTATTAATGAGGAAGTTATGGTTGCGTTATGGATGTTGGTGGCCAGCGTGTTTTTTGCGCTGATGGGCGCCAGCATAAAACTGGCGTCGGCGAAGGTCGGTTTTTTTGACATTATCTTTTATCGCTCGTTCATCAATGTGCTGATTGTCGCGGCGCTGATAAAGATCAAGAATCTCGGCTTCCGCACCCGGCATCTGGGGCTGCATATGAAGCGTGCGGCGATTGGCAATGCGGCGATGTACTGCGGTTTCTATTCCCTGATTCATTTACCGATCGCCACCGCCACGACGCTGGGTTACACCAACCCGATTTTTCAATCGGTGATTACTTTTGTCACCGCCAAAGGCCAACTGACCGGCAAACTGCTGTTTTCGGTCCTGCTGGGCTTTGTCGGTATTTTGGTGCTGTTGCGGCCGGATATGCCGCACGGCGAGTATGCGGCGACGCTGATCGGCCTGTTGTCCGGCCTGCTGACCGCGCTGGCCTATTTTAACGTGGGCAAACTGGTGCGCACCGGCGAGCCGGAACTGCGGGTGGTGTTCTATTTTTCTCTGGTCGGCACGCTGGTGGGGCTGGTGATGGCCGGCGCCATCGGTTTTGCCGCGTTGGATGCCATTACCTTACTCAATGTCTGCGCAATTGGCGTTTTCGGCAGCCTGGGGCAAATTACCATGACGCGCGCCTACGGCAGCGGCAACCCGGTGATTGTCAGCATTCTTTCTTACAGCACGATTATCTTCTCTACGCTGCTCGGCTATCTAATCTTTGATGAGAAACAGTCGTATATTGCCGCCGTAGGCATGGCGCTGATTATTCTTTCCGGCGGTCTGGCGATTCTGCGGCGCACGCCGGCGAAGGCACGCCAGCCGGCCGCGGCGGGCAGGGGGTAGATCGCTGATAATTTCTCCGATCTCTAATATGGCGCTGCAGGTTATTCGCGCGCCATTTTATTTTTTATAATTTCACTTTTTCTTTTTTCACTTATTTTTAGATTTATTGCTGATAAATAACGGGAAATTTTATTTATCGCTTAGTCCTTTCTCTTATATCCTTATGCATAATTTATCCATCGGCGGGCTAGGTTTCTGAGTGAGTAACAGTAATAATAGATACTTATAAAGTATCCGCCCGATAGCGTTTGATGGTATATGCCCTTAAAAGGGCGGTATGCATAATTGAATCACTCTGATGCATTCTTGGCTATTTTGACGGTTATTCCTGAACGGTATGATAAACGCGTTTCCTGATACGTTTTGGTTTTCAGGAGGGTGTGTTTATTACGGCCTTGCGCCGAGAGTTTCAGGAGAATGAGATGTCTGACGGAGTGGCCGTAGAAGAAGCCGCTAAAGTGAATTCGGGTGCGTCGCACTTTGCTATTTTGCTATTTTTGGCGCTGGCGTTAATGTCGGCTTTATTGAATAGCAGTGCGCCGACGCCGCTGTATCCGCTTTATCAACATGAGTTGGGCTTAACGTCAGTCAGTCTGACGATTATTTATGGTGCTTATGCCGGCGGCGTGCTGATTTCGCTGTTCGGCGTGGGCAACATGGCCGGCAAAGTGCGCGATCTGCGCAGTATGATTGTGCCGGCCCTGCTGGTGGTATTAGCCGGCGCGCTGCTGTTCGCCATGGCGGATTCGTTTGTGATGATGTTTATGGCGCGCCTGCTGGCCGGCATCGGCACCGGGGCTTTAACCGGTGCAGCGAACATTGCGCTGGTGCGCTTCGGGCCTAAAGACGGCGGTAAGGTGGCGGCGCTGATTGCTACGCTGTCCTTTACCACCGGCCTGGCGCTGGGGCCGATTTTTAGCGGTCTGGCGTTGCAGACAGGGTTTTACACCACGTCACTGCCGTTTATCATTATTATGGCGGTCGCGGCGGTGGCGGCTCTGGGCGTGATGCTGAAGTGGCCGGGTGAGGCGGCGGTTGCGCCGGCGGGTGATGCATCGGCCAGCGCGGCGACGCCGGCAAAGAGTTCGCTGGCTGACGGCCTGCGGGCCACCGGCATCAAGTTTTATCTCTGCGCCGGCGCGCTGTTTACCTGCTGGGCGGTGGCCGCCAGTATTCTGGCGATTGGTCCGAACGTAGCGGAAAAACTGCTGAATATGCACAGCCGCGGTATGTATGGCTATGTGATTGCGGTCTATCTGGTGATTGCCGGCATCAGCCAGATTCTGAGCCGCCGGATTAACGCGCGCCACTCGCTGATGTTTGGCTGTCTGGCGCAGGCGCTGTCGGTGGTGGTGTTTGCCGAAGCGATTCAGATCCACTCGCTGGGTCTGGCCGCTGCCGGAATGGTAATTGCCGGCTATGCTTATGGTGCGATTTTTGTCGGCAGCGCGACGCTGGTGAATCTGATTTCACCAAAATCCAGCCATGCGCGACTGATTTCGCTGTTTTATGTGATTGCTTATATCGCCAACTGGGTGCCTATCCTGTTGGGGGTAGTTATCGACCATGCCAGCCTGCAGCTGGCGGTCAACTTACTGTTTATGGTCAGTGCAGTGGTATGTCTCGTTTTGGGACTGCTGGTGACGCGAGCGGGGTTCCCGCGCTAAACGTGCGTTAACCGCATACTGTACGACCGATGATTTCCCTGGTGTTGTTGTGTGTCATTTCCAGCGTGCTTGCACGCTGGTTTTTTTTTGCCTTTTTCCTGCCGCTGCGTGCCTTGCCATCCGCCGCTTATTACATGCGTTTGCTGATCGCGATCATATACAGCCGGGTGCTTTTCGGTAAACTGCACGCTCCTTTTTTACCAGGGTCGGTATTATGAATGTACTTGTTGCCATTGCCGTTACCACCGGCATTCTTTCTGGCATCTGGGGCTGGGTTGCGGTCAGTCTCGGGTTGATTAGCTGGGCGGGCTTTTTGGGCTGCACGGCCTATTTCGCCTGTCCGCAGGGCGGCGTAAAGGGATTGTTAGTCAGCACGCTGACCTGCTGCAGCGGCGTTTTCTGGGCGATGCTGATTATTCACGGCAGCGCGCTTGAGCCGGCCTGGAGCCTGCTCGGCTATGTGTTGACCGGCGTGGTGGCGTTTCTGATGTGTATCCAGGCCTGGCAGCAGTGGCTCAATTTTGTGCCGGGGACCTTTATCGGCGCCTGCGCCACCTTCGCCGGTGGCGGCGAGTGGCGTCTGGTGACGCTGTCGCTGCTGGTGGGGCTATTGTTCGGCTTTGCGATGAAAAACAGCGGCCTGTGGTTGGCGGCGCGTGGGCGGCGGGCGGCGTTACGCTCGACCTCGGCGACGGGAGACGCCTGAAGAAGAGCACGCGTCAGCCGTTAACATCTGGCAAGCGCCGGGAATTGTTGTCTATAGTGTAGAGACGGCGAACCGCTATGCCGTACGGATTTCGGCACGGCGCTGAAATCCGACGGCGACAACAATGGAGAACGGTGAAATGACAAGATATACGGACGAAAGTCGTACCACCCTTGATGACGATCTGCGCATGCTCAGCGATACCCTGCAGGAAGTATTGGACTATTCGGGCGACCGCGCCGATCAGGCTTATGTGGATATTAAGAGCCATGCGGAGCAGGCGCTGAAAGAAGTAAAGTCTCGCTTGAGCGGCGCTTCCGAGGGATATTATGCGCGCGCCAAAGAGGCGGTGCATCGCACCGACGATTATGTGCGTGATAATCCCTGGCATAGCGTGGGCATCGGCGCGACGATTGGTCTCGTCTTCGGGCTATTGCTGGCCCGGAAGTAAACCATTGTGCTGATAGGCGGCCGCAATGCGGTCGCCTGCCATTTCACTTTTCCCGCCGCCGCTTCTGTCTCACCTTTGGCCGCGGGGCTTTATTTTTCCGACTCTCTGGCGGTTTTACCGTATAATCCCCCACATTTCGTTTGGTTAATGAGGTGGCGGTGGAACATATCTCAGCATTGTTGCAGCAGTTGCGCCAGCGGCTGGCGCAGCCTTCCTCGGACGCCGCTGGCTTCCGGCAGATGTCCCTCCCCGTGAGCGACGCGCTCAGCGACGATTTGCTGGCATGGCTGGCGGCGCAATCCACTTTCCCGCAGTTTTACTGGCGCCATCGGGATGAGCAGGAAGAGGCGGCGGTGTGCGGCGCGCTGCGGCAGTTCAGTGATGTGGCCGCCGCGCAGGCGTTTATTGCGGCGAACCCTGCGGCGCGCGTCTGGGGGTTAACGGCATTTGACGGCTCATCCTGTCTGTTTTTACCACGGCTGGCGTGGCTGAGACGTGATAATTGCACGAGTTTGACGCTTAACCTGTTTACGGAAAACGCATCAGCAACGGCTGATTGGCTGGCGACATTGGCGCCGGCGACGCCGATTGCTCCGCTGCGGACGACGGTTGAGGCGGTAGAGCATCGTCCCGATGCCGCCGGTTGGGCGCAGATGCTGCAGCAGGCGCTGACGGCGATCGCCGCAGGGCGGCTGGAGAAGGTGGTGCTGGCGCGCAACAGCCGGTTGACGCTGACGCAGCCGCTGTCCGCCCCCGCGCTGATGGCGGCCAGCCGGCGGGTTAATCACCGCTGCTACCACTTTATGCTGCGCTTTAGCGCACGTTCGGCCTTCCTCGGCTCCAGCCCGGAACGGCTCTATCTGCGTGACGGACGACATTTGCTGACCGAGGCGCTGGCCGGCACGGTTGCTAATGACGGCGATGATGTTCGGGCGCAGCGGTTGGCGCAGTGGTTGCTGGACGATCGGAAGAATCAGCATGAAAACCTGCTGGTAGTGGATGATATTTGCCAGCGCCTGCAGGGCGGCGTCAGCGCGCTGGACGTGCAGCCGCCGGAAGTGCTGCGTTTGCGTAAGGTGCAGCATCTGCGCCGACGCATCTCCGGGCAGTTGCAGGCGGCGGATGATGCGGATTGCCTGCAGCGTCTGCAGCCGACGGCGGCGGTTGCAGGCCTGCCGCGCCGGGCAGCCCGGGTATTTATCGCCGCCCATGAGCCGGTGACGCGCGGCTGGTACGCCGGCTGCGCCGGGTATCTGTCCGCCGGGCGCGCTGAGTTTTGCGTTGCGCTGCGTTCCTGCCAGATTGACGACGATAGCCTGCAGCTGTATGCCGGCGCCGGCATCGTCAGCGGTTCGGACCCACAGCAGGAGTGGCGGGAGCTGGACAACAAGGCGGCGGCGCTGCGCAGTCTGCTGCAGCCGGAGTCAACGGCTGCAGATGCTGCTGATTAACTGCGCGTATCTCTCCTAAATAATTCGAGTGACAGGATAGCGGCAAGGAAAGGGAGCCTGATGGGGGCTGATACAGGTAAGTGACTCAGGGACTGAGTACAGTCAACGCGGCTGTAACTTGAAGTGTGACGGCTATAAATCTCTAAAATTGATCGGCGGGGGGATTGGCCGCATTTCCTGCTGCCGGGATATCGCGTGTTTTTGCGCTGGCGCAAGAGTTGCCAGGATAACTACTCATATAATTCTTGTTAATGACTTTTAGTGAATCAGACAGCGATGGCTATATCCCCGGCCGATTGCTTTGACTTGTGAGCCAACTATGTCGACAAGTGTCTTTAACCGCCGTTGGGCGGCGTTGTTGTTGGAGGCGGTGTCCCGCCACGGCGTACGACATGTGTGTATTGCCCCGGGCTCACGCTCTACGCCGCTGACGCTGGCGGCGGCAGCCAATCCTGCTTTTATTTGCCATACCCATTTTGATGAACGCGGGCTGGGCCATCTGGCGCTTGGGCTGGCGAAGGCCGCTCGCGAGCCGGTGGCGGTGATCGTTACCTCCGGCACTGCAGCCGCTAACCTGTATCCGGCGCTGATTGAAGCCGGGCTGACGGGGGAGCGGCTGGTGTTTCTCACCGCCGACCGGCCGCCGGAGCTGATCGACTGCGGCGCCAATCAGGCGATTCGCCAGCGCGGCCTGTATGCCTCCCATCCGACCCTCAGTATTGACTTACCACGGCCAACGCCGGATATCCCCGCCAGTTGGCTGGTTTCTACCGTCGACGATGCGATGGCGCGGCTGTCGCACGGCGCGCTACATATTAACTGTCCGTTTGCCGAGCCGCTGTATGGCGGCGACGAGCAGCACTATGCCGGCTGGTCTGCAGAGCTTGGAGACTGGTGGACAGGCAATCAGCCGTGGCTGCGCGAGATGGATACGCACCAGGTGCCGCTACAGCCGGACTGGTTCTTCTGGCGGCAAAAGCGCGGCGTGGTGGTGGCCGGGCGTATCAGCGCCGAAGAGGGCGCTCAGCTGGCGCAGTGGGCGGCGACGCTGGGCTGGCCGCTGATTGGCGACGTACTGTCGCAGACCGGCCAGCCGCTGCCCTGCGCCGACCTGTGGCTGGCGCAGCCGCGGGCTCGCCAAGTGCTGGACAATGCGCAGCTGGTGATTCAGTTCGGCGGCAGTCTGACGGGAAAACGCCTGCTGCAGTGGCAGGCGAGCTGTCAGCCGGAGGAGTACTGGCTGATTGACGCTCTGCCGGGACGGCTCGATCCGGCGCATCATCGCGGCCGACGTATTTGTGCTGCGGTCAGTGACTGGCTGGCGCAGCATCCGGCGCAGCCGCGTACGCCCTGGGCCGTTGAGTTGTCTGCATTGGCGCACGACGCGTTCGAGACGGTGGCGGGCGACGTTTATCACCGCTTCGGCGAAGCGCAACTGGCGCATCGCCTGCCGGAGCTATTGCCGCAGAACGGGCAGCTGTTTTTGGGCAACAGTCTGGTGGTGCGGCTGGTTGACGCGCTGGCGCAGTTGCCTGCCGGCTATCCGGTGTTCAGCAACCGCGGCGCCAGCGGCATCGACGGCCTGATTTCCACCGCCGCCGGCGTACAGCGCGCCGGCGCCAAACCCACGCTGGCGCTGGTGGGCGATTTATCCGCGCTGTATGACCTGAACTCACTGGCGTTGCTGCGTCAATGCTCGGCGCCGACGCTGCTTGTGGTGGTGAATAACAACGGCGGACAAATTTTTTCGCTGCTGCCGACGCCGGAAGAGGAAAGAGAACGTTTTTACTGCATGCCGCAGGCGGTGGACTTTAGCCATGCCGCCGCCATGTTCCAACTGGAATATGCGCAGGTTAGCGACTGGGAAGCGCTGCAGCAGGCGGTTGAGCGCGGCTGGCGTCACCACGGCGCAACGCTGATTGAGCTGCAGGTCACGCCTGCCGCTGGGGCGGAAACCTTGCAGCGCCTGCTGGCGCAGATGGCGGCGCGCTGATGCTGGCCGCACGCATACTGCAGCAGGGCGAGCGCCAGCGTCCGTGGCTGGTTTGGCTGCATGGCCTGCTGGGCAACAATAATGAGTGGCGGGTGATCGCCGCCCGCTGCGCGCAATGGCCGTCGCTGGCCATCGATCTGCCGGGGCATGGCGAATCGGTCGGTCAGCGCTGCCATAGCTTTGCCGAGGTCAGCCGCCAGATTGGCGCTACGCTGCGGCAGCATAAGATTGAGCGCTACTGGCTGGTGGGGTATTCGCTGGGCGGACGCATTGCCATGTATCACGCCTGCTGCGGCGAAACGACCGGTTTGCAGGGGCTGGTGATTGAAGGCGGCAATCCGGGGCTGACCAGCGATGAACTGCGCCGTCAGCGTTGTGAGCACGACGCCCGCTGGGCGGCGCGTTTCCGCAGCGAACCGCTGCCGCAGGTGCTAGCTGACTGGTATCGGCAACCGGTGTTTCACGAACTGAGCGCGCCTCATCGCGAGGCGCTGATTGAAGCGCGCTCGCTCAATGACGGTCCGGCGGTGGCGGCGATGCTGGAGGCCACCTCGCTGGGGCGTCAGCCCTGGCTGGCGCCGCAGTTACGGCGGCTGCAACTGCCGAAACTGGTGTTGTGCGGTGCCGACGACGACAAATTTCAAGCGCTGACGCGCACGGCCGGTCTGCCGCTGCGCACCGTCGCGCAGGCCGGGCACAATGCACATCTGGCCAATCCGCGCGCGTTTGCCGCGCAGCTGAATGATTTTCTTGTTAATCCTGCTTAAAGGAATCGAACATGCTTTATCCGAATGAAGAACACCTGTACGCCGCCATCGACTGGCAAGACTGCAGCGGCGATTTCAGCGATATCCTGTATCACAAGTCACACGACGGCATCGCGAAAATCACCATCAACCGCCCGCAGGTGCGCAACGCTTTCCGTCCGCAGACGGTAAAAGAGATGATTGAGGCGCTCAGCAATGCGCGTTACGACGACGGCATCGGCGTGATTATCCTGACCGGCGCGGGGGACAAGGCGTTCTGCTCCGGCGGCGATCAGAAGGTGCGCGGCGACTACGGCGGCTATCAGGACGACAGCGGCGTGCACCACCTGAACGTGCTCGATTTTCAGCGCCAGATCCGCACCTGCCCGAAACCGGTGGTGGCGATGGTGGCGGGCTATTCGATCGGCGGCGGTCACGTGTTGCATATGATGTGCGATCTGACCATTGCGGCGGACAACGCGATATTCGGCCAGACCGGCCCGAAAGTCGGCTCCTTTGACGGTGGCTGGGGCGCTTCCTATATGGCGCGCATTGTCGGCCAGAAAAAGGCGCGGGAAATCTGGTTCCTGTGCCGTCAGTATGACGCGCAGGCGGCGCTGGATATGGGGCTGGTCAATACCGTGGTGCCGCTGGCCGAGCTGGAAAGAGAGACGGTGCGCTGGTGCCGCGAGATGCTGCAGAACAGCCCGATGGCATTGCGCTGTCTGAAGGCGGCGCTGAATGCCGACTGCGACGGCCAGGCCGGTCTGCAGGAGCTGGCGGGCAATGCCACCATGCTGTTCTATATGACCGACGAAGGGCAGGAAGGACGTAATGCGTTCAACGAAAAGCGCCAGCCTGACTTCAGCAAATTCAAGCGTAATCCGTAATGACGGCCCCTGAGCGTAGTGCCGGCGTTTACCGCTATTGCCTGCCGATGGAGGCGGGCGTGGTGCTGCGTCACCAGCGGCTGAAAACGCGCGACGGGCTGTTGGTGCATCTGCAGCAGGGCGAACGCAGCGGCTGGGGCGAGATCGCGCCGCTGCCGGAATTCAGCCGCGAGACGCTGGAGCAGGCGCAGCAGGCGCTGCTGGCCTGGTTGCCAGGCTGGCTGGACGGCGATTTACCGGCCGAGAGCGGGTTGCCGTCGGTGGCGTTCGGCGTCAGCTGCGCGCTGGCGGAGTGCGGGCAGCAGCTGCCGGCCGACGCCGATTACCGCAAGGCGCCGCTGTGCACCGGCGACCCCGATGCGCTGTTTGCCGAACTGGCGGCGCTGCCGGGCGACAAGATCGCCAAGGTGAAGGTCGGGCTGTATGAAGCGGTACGTGACGGCATGGTGGTCAATATGCTGCTGGAGGCGCTGCCGGATTTGCGTCTGCGACTGGACGCCAACCGCAGCTGGACGCTGTCGCGGGCCGCCGGCTTCGCCAAATACGTCAACCCGGCGTGGCGCAAGCGCATCGCGTTTATTGAAGAGCCCTGCAAAACCCGCGCAGAGTCGCGTGCCTTTGCGCAGGAGAGCGGCATCGCCATCGCCTGGGATGAAAGCGTGCGCGAGGCGGACTTTGTGGTGCAGGCCGAGCCGGGCGTGGCGGCCATCGTGATAAAACCGACGCTGACCGGCAGCCTGAACCGCTGCCGCGCGTTGATTCAGCAGGCGCATCGGGCCGGGCTGACGGCGGTGATCAGCTCCAGCATTGAGTCCAGCCTGGGGTTGACTCAATTGGCGCGGATGGCGCACTGGCTGACGCCGGATACCGTACCGGGGCTGGATACGCTGGGGCTGATGCAGGCGCAACTGCTGCGGCGCTGGCCGGGCAGCCCGCTGCCGCTGCTGGATATTGAGGCGCTGGAGTGCGTATGGCGCAGTTGAACGACTGGCCGTGGCGTTACTGGGCGCGGCAGCGGCCGGCGGACACCGCGCTGACGGTAGGCCAGGAGGCGATAAGCTGGCGGCAGCTGCGCCAGCGGATCGATGCGCTGGCGGCGGGCTTTCAGCGTCAGGGCGTGACGCCGGGCTGCGGCGTGGCGCTGTGCGGTAAAAATGATTATCCGCTGCTGCTGGCCTATCTGGCGCTGCTGCAGTGCGGCGCCCGGCTGCTGCCGCTCAATCCGGCGCTGCCGTTGCGGACGCGGGAAGCGCTGCTGCCGGCGCTGGATATCCGGTTCGCCGTAGCGCCGGACGGGACGCCGGCGGAGATCGGCGGGCTGTCGGTGCTGGACGCCGATGCGGCCGGCGGCGGCGAACCGCGCGACATCGGCTGGCAACCCCAACGCCTGGCGACGCTGACGTTGACCTCCGGCTCCAGCGGTCTGCCCAAGGCCGCGGCGCACAGCTGCGCCGGGCATCTGGCCAGCGCGGAAGGAGTGCTGCAGCTGATGGCGTTTCAGCCCGGCGACAGCTGGCTGCTGTCGCTGCCGCTGTATCATGTTTCCGGGCAGGGCATCATCTGGCGCTGGCTGGCGGCGGGGGCGCAGCTGGTGGTGCGAGCCGGAATGCCGTTGGCGCAGGCGCTGGCCGGCTGCAGCCACGCGTCGCTGGTGCCGACTCAGCTGTGGCGTTTGCTCAGTCAGCCGCAGGCGTCACTGGCGCTGAAAGCGGTGCTGCTTGGCGGCGCAATGATCCCGGTCTCCCTGACGGAGCAGGCGGAGGCCAAAGGCATCCGCTGCTGGTGCGGCTACGGCCTGACCGAATTTGCCTCGACGGTGTGCGCCAAGCGTGCCGATGCGCTGCCGGGCGTCGGTTTGCCGTTGGCAGGGCGGGAAATCAGGCTGGTGGATGAAGAAGTGTGGATCCGCGCGGCGAGCATGGCGCTGGGATACTGGCGCGACGGCCGGCTGCAGCCGATTGGCGATGCGCAGGGCTGGTTCCACAGCCGCGATCGCGGCGTGATGGCGCAGGGCGAGCTGCGTGTTATCGGGCGCCTGGATAATCTGTTTTTCAGCGGCGGCGAGGGCGTGCAGCCGGAGGATGTGGAGCGGGTGCTGGCGGCGCATCCGCAAATCTCGCAGGTGTTCGTGGTGCCGGTGGATGACGCCGAGTTCGGTCAGCGTCCGGCAGTGGTGATTGAAGGGGACGGCGCGCTGTCGCTGGAAGCGCTGCTGCTGTGGGCGCAGGATCGGCTGGCGAATTTCCAGCGGCCCGTGGCGCTGTGGCATTTGCCGGAGCAGTTAAAAAGCGGTGGCATCAAGATTGCGCGACGGCAGGTGCAGGAGTGGGCCAGCCGACAGTGGCGGGCGACGAGTCAATAAGGGGCCGGATAGAAACGGCCCCTGACGCTGCATTACCTTTTATTTCAGACCCAGCGCCTTGGCGACGCCGGCGCCATAGTCCGGATGGACGCGGGTGAACAGGTCGACCTGACGACGCTGGATAGCCTCGGGCACCTGCGACAGCTCACCGGCGATGCGGGTGAACATCCGCTGATGCTCTTCGGCGCTTAACAACTCAAACAGCGCGCGCGGCTGGCTGTAGTAATCATCGTCTTCGCGGTGGTTCCAGTGGTCGGCCGCACCCTCAATGCTCAATGGCGGTTCGCTGAAATCCGGCTGCTCCTGATACAGGCCGAAGCTGTTCGGCTCATAGGTGGCGCCGTTGCCGCTGTTGCCGTCCACGCGCATGGCGCCGTCGCGGTGGTAGTTATGGAACGGGCATTTGGCGGCATTGACCGGGATCTGGTGATGATTAACGCCCAGGCGGTAGCGGTGCGCATCGCCATAAGAGAACAGGCGGCCCTGCAGCATTTTATCCGGCGAGAAACCGATGCCGGGCACCACGTTGGCCGGGTTCATCGCTACCTGCTCAACCTCGGAGAAATAGTTGTCCGGGTTGCGGTTCAGCTCGAAGAAACCGACGTCGAGCAGCGGGTAGTCGGCGTGCGGCCACACCTTGGTCAGATCGAAGGGGTTATACGGCGTTTGCGACGCCTCATGTTCCGGCATGATCTGCACCTGCAGCTTCCAACGCGGGAAGTCGCCTCGCTCGATCGCCTCGAACAGATCGCGCTGTGAGCTTTCACGATCTTTGGCGATGATCGCTTCGGCCTGATCGTCCATCAAATTCTCAATGCCCTGTTCGCAGCGGAAGTGGAATTTCACCCAGAAACGCTGGTTGTCGGCATTGATCAGGCTGAACGTATGGCTGCCGAAACCGTGCATATGGCGATAGGACTTCGGCAACCCGCGGTCGCTGAAGTCGATGGTCAATTGGTGCAGCGACTCCGGCAGGTGGGAGAAGAAGTCCCACTTGTAAACCGGGTTGCGCAGGTTAGTGCGCGGATCGCGTTTGACCACGTGGTTGAGATCGGGGAATTTCAGCGGATCGCGCAGGTAAAATACCGGCGTGTCGTTGCCCACCAGATCCCAGTTGCCTTCCTCGGTATAGAACTTCATGGCAAAGCCGCGGATATCGCGCTCGGCATCGGCCGCGCCGCGTTCGCCGGCCACGGTGGAGAAGCGCACGAACATCTCGGTCTGTTTGCCGATCTCAGAGAAGATCTTGGCGCGCGTGTACTGGCTGATGTCATGGGTGACGGTAAAGGTGCCGTAAGCGCCGGAACCTTTGGCGTGCATACGGCGTTCCGGGATGACTTCCCGGTCAAAGTGGGCGAGTTTCTCCAGAAACCAGACGTCCTGCAGCAGCATTGGGCCGCGTTTGCCTGCGGTGATGACATTATTATTATCCACAACCGGCGCGCCGGCCGTGGTCGTCAATCCTTTCTTGCTCATCCTATGCTCCTTGATATAGCAGTTAAATGTGATAGCGCATACTCGGGTGACTCAGCGTTCACGGTGTTTACCTGCGGAGCGGATTGTCGTCCCGCGTCGGTAAAGCACTATTATTTGTAGACCTATTAATCCGCAGCGGCAAATAGGTCTGAGTTATTGTTGCCGGTAACAGTGAGAATTTTCCTGTCGATCGGCAAAAATTTACATTCATTTGATTGGAAAAGGTTTTTCTCACGCAGGCTGCGCTGATAGGCTGTTGCGCTTCGGTATAGGTATTTCGCGTTACGATGGCGCGTTCAGCCATCGCATATCAGGCGAACAGATCAACGCAAAAAGGGAAAGCACATGAAGAAAAGTTTAGTGGCATGCGCAGCAGGTCTGCTGCTGGTCAGCGGAACGGCAAGCGCCATCGGTGTTTCTGCACAAGCCGGGCGCCATTACACCAATCTGGGCGTCGGCCTGGGCAGCAACAGCGCCGGGTTTGGCCTGAACGGCAACTGGGCGCGCAGCGACCATGACGGCAACGTCGGCAGCCTGGGGCTGACCTTCAGCCTGCCTGCCGGCCCGCTGAGTGCGACCGTCGGCGGCAAGGCGCTGTATCTGAGCCCGAAAGAGGGCAAAGACGGCGGGGCGCTGGCGCTGGGCGGCGGCCTGGAGTGGACGATTAACCGTTACTTCAGCCTGTACGGCGAAGGCTACTTCGCGCCGGAGGCCTTTACCAGCGGCGTGAAGTCGTACAGCGAAGCCAACGGCGGCCTGCGCTGGAATGTCCTGCGTCCGCTGAGCGTGGATGTCGGCTATCGCTATATGAAGATGAAAGGTAAAGACGGGCACCGTGATAACACGCTGGCCGACGGGCCATATATTGGCGTCGGTTTGAGTTTCTGACCTGACTCAATCATAACGGGGGCCTCGGCCCCCGTTGTTATTTTCGCTTAGCCCACCGCCGGCAACAGGCCGCCGGCAATGCTTAACTGAATGGCGATCACCGCGATACCGCAGATGAATACCAGCGCCAGCGCGGGCGTTCCTCCCCACACGCGGTATGAAGTCTGATGCTGACGGCGGGTTTTCCAGACCAGCAGCGAAGGCAGCAGCAGCGCCAGCACCGCCAGCGCAATGGCGGCAAAGCCCAACGCCAGCACGAAGCCACGCGGGTAGAACAGCGCGAAGGCCAGCGGCGGCAGGAAAGTGATCAGACCGGTCTGCAAACGCCCCCCGATGTTATCTTTGCGTTTGCATAAATCGGCCAGGAAATCGAACAGACCGAGCGACACGCCGAGGAAGGAGGTTGCCAGCGCCAGGTCAGCGAACAGGTGCACCGTCAGTTCAACGTGCGGAGACGCCACCACGTCGCGCATCGCCTGAAGCAGCCCGTTTAAGCCCGCCTGCTGCGCCAGAATGCCGATAAAGGTGTCTGAGCTGATGGTGCCGAGCGTCGCCAGCTGCCAGAAGATGTAGGCCACCAACGGAATCGCGCTGCCGATGATAAAAATCCAGCGCAGCCTGCGGATATTGCCGCCCATATAGTTGACGATGCTCGGCACGCTGCCGTGGAAGCCAAAAGAGGTGAAAATCACCGGAATGGCCGACAGCGCCAGCCCTTGCTCCAGCGGCAGCGTCATCAGATTGGTTTGGTGAATATTCGGCAGCATCAGGCCGAGCATCACGATCAGGAACACCACCTTGGCGCTGAACAGCAGGCGATTGAACATATCGACCGAATGCGTGCCGATACACACCACGCCGCCGGCAATCAGGGTAAACAGCAGCACGCCCAGCGCATTGGGCATGTGGCTGTCAGTCCACTGGCTGATGCTGGCGGCCAGCAGTTCGCCGGCGCCGCTGATATAGGCGGCGGTCAGAGCGTACATCAAAAACATCATGCTGAAACTGGTGAGCCACTGCCCGCCGCCGCCCAGATAGCGTTTTGCCAGGGTGCCGAGGCCGGTATCGGCCTGCTCATGCTGATAGACCTCTACCAGCAGCAGGGCGGTGTAACACATCAACAACCACAGCCCAATCAGTAAACTCAAGGTTACGCCGAACCCGACGCCGGCTGCCGCCAGCGGCATGGCCAGCATTCCGGCGCCGATAGAGGTGCCGGCTACGATAAAAACACTGCCAAGAGTGCGATTCTTCACGTTTTTCTCTGCGGTTGATGAGTTTGGAAAAATTATAGGTAACGATTTGCGTGAGCGGCAGGATAGTTGAAGGTGCAAATCATGTCAAACATGCGTTACATGGTATGTAAAGTTATGCTTACATCATCGTGGGCGGTGCGGTTATTCAGAAAAATGCTTAGTGTGATAAGAAACGATTTATAGATAGTGAAAAGTTATTTACAGACTTCTATAGTGGAATGACCAGAAAATGTGGGAGAGATCAATGTTAAGGGTTGAGATGCTCAGCACCGGCGACGAAGTGTTGCATGGGCAAATTATTGATACCAATGCGGCCTGGCTGGCTGATTATCTGTTCCAGCAGGGAATCCCGATGAGCGGGCGTGAAACGGTGGGGGACAGCCTCGCTTCCCTGATTGAAACGCTGCAGGAACGCAGTCAAATCGCTGACATCTTGATCGTCAACGGCGGTCTGGGGCCGACCAGCGACGATCTCAGCGCGCTGGCGGCGGCGACGGCCTCCGGCGTTGAGCTGGTGGAGCAGGCGGCATGGATCGCCCGCATGGAGGCGTATTTCGCCGAGCGCGGCCGGCCGATGGCCGATTCGAACCGCAAGCAGGCGCAGATTCCGGCTAACGCCGAACTTATCGATAACCGCGTCGGCACCGCCTGTGGGTTTATGCTACGGCTGAATAAGTGCCTGATGTTCTTTACGCCCGGCGTACCGTCTGAATTTAAAACCATGGTCACGGAACAGATTGTGCCGCGTCTGCGTCAGCACTTTACGCTGTCCGCGCCGCCGCTGTGCCTGCGGTTGACTACCTTCGGCTGCTCGGAAAGCGATCTGGCCGCCGAGCTGGACGGTATGCCGTTGCCGGAGGGCGTGGTGCTGGGTTACCGCTCTTCCAGCCCGATTATCGAGCTGAAGCTGACCGGCCCGGAAACACAACGCGCGGCGATGGAAGCTGCCTGGCAGCGAGTGCGCCAGGTCGCCGGCGACAATACAATTTTTGAGGGCACGGTGGGGCTGCCGGCAACGCTGGCGCAGCAACTGCGTCAGCAGGGGCTGAAGCTGGCGCTCAGCGAACAGTTCAGCGCCGGCCTTATCAACCTGCAGTTGCAAAGCGCAGATGCGCCGCTGGCCGGGGGCGAACTGTTGCCTTCGCACTGTCTGGAAACGCTGGAAACGGTCATCGCGCGCGCACAATCGCTGGCGCAACTGGCGGGCGCACAGCTGGCGCTGGCGGTCAGCGCGATGCAGGATGAGCAGGTCAGCATTGCGCTGCATACGCCGCGCGGCAGCGTCGGGCAGACGGTGCGCTATCGCGCCTCACGTCATGGTCTGCGTCTGCGGCAGGAGTCGGTGGCGATGCTGGCGCTGGATATGCTGCGTCGCTGGCTGGCCGGTGGGCAGGTATGCGGTAAAAACGGCTGGTTGGAGATGGTGGAGATTATCGAGTAAGGAACCGTTGATGTTAATGATATATCCCTTATTAATCATAATATTATAGGGGATATTCGTCGCGGGACAATGCTGTTATTCTGCTTGCGGGTGCTTGAGTCTGTTCGTCTTGAGCATGGTGTGGCAGGGCGGATAAATGAAAGCCCCAGACTGACTCTAAATCAGAATGGGGCTGCTCATACCGCCTAGACACCGGTATGGTAGCCCCTTCACCGCAAGGAGGCAAGCAGTGCATAAAAAATATGCGCTACACCTGTTAGTCGTTGTATGTATTACGGTTTTAATATTCTTTGGGATGATAAAAGGTTCGCTCTGCGAGCTGAAGATTGACCAGGGGAATATTACTATCCACATGACGCTGGCATGTGATGTGAAGCGGTAATCATAGCGCGGGGTAACCTCAGATGGCGAAAGGCGGACAAGGCTGTCGCAGCGTTTTGCCAGGGTTGAGGCGGAGCTGCAACCGGGTTACCCCGTCTATTTCTGGTATCCAGGCGTTGGCTCAGGCACCCTTTTACAATTCCAGCTCGATATCCGCCTGCGGCATACAGCAGCAGGGCAGGATCTCGCCGTCATTGATAAACGCCAGCGGCTGCTGGCGATAGATCACCTGGCCTTTCACCAGCTTGAGCCGACAAGCGCCGCAATAGCCGGAACGGCACTGATATTCCACCTGCACGTCGTGCAACTCCAGCACGTCGAGCAGGCTGTTTTCATGCGCCGGACAGTTTAGCTGCGTGCCGGAAGCCCGCAGCGTGACGGTTGGCGTTGCCATCTTAGAGCTCGAAGTCGCTCAGGTCGTCGGCGTTGACTTCAGAGTCGATCTGGCCGACCAGGTAGGAACTGACTTCCACTTCCTGCGGCGCCACCTGGACGTTGTCGGACACCAGCCAGGCGTTGATCCACGGGATAGGGTTGGAGCGCGTTTCGAACGGCGCGCCCAGCCCGACGGCCTGCATGCGGATGTTGGTGATGTATTCCACGTACTGGCACAGGATGTCTTTGTTCAGGCCGATCATCGAGCCGCCACTGAACAGGTATTCGGCCCACTCTTTTTCCTGCTGTGCGGCCAGAACGAACAGGTCATAGCACTGCTGCTGACATTCGACGGCGATCTCGGCCATTTCCGGGTCGTCGGCGCCGGAGCGCATCAGGTTCAGCATATGCTGGGTGCCGGTCAGGTGCAGCGCTTCGTCACGGGCGATCAGCTTGATGATTTTGGCGTTGCCTTCCATCAGCTCGCGCTCGGCAAAGGCGAATGAACAGGCGAAGCTGACGTAGAAGCGGATCGCTTCCAGCGCGTTGACGCTCATCAGGCACAGATACAGCTGTTTTTTCAGCGCGCGCAGATTGACGGTAATGGTTTTACCGTTCACCTGATGCTCGCCTTCCCCCAGCAGATGGTAATAGCCGGTCATCGCAATCAGATCGTCGTAGTAGGACGAAATGTCTTTCGCACGTTTTTTGATCTCTTCGTTGGTGACGATGTCGTCAAACACCAGCGCCGGATCGTTGACGATATTGCGGATGATATGGGTGTAGGAGCGGGAGTGAATGGTCTCGGAGAAGGACCAGGTTTCCACCCAGGTTTCCAGCTCAGGGATCGAAATCAGCGGCAGCAGGGCGACGTTCGGGCTGCGTCCCTGAATGGAGTCCAGCAGCGTCTGATACTTCAGGTTGCTGATGAAGATATGTTTCTCGTGTTCCGGCAGAGCCTGATAGTCGATGCGGTCGCGGGAAACGTCCACTTCTTCCGGACGCCAGAAGAAGGACAGCTGTTTTTCGATCAGCTTTTCAAAAATTTCATATTTTTGCTGGTCGAAACGCGCGACGTTGACCGATTGGCCAAAGAACATCGGTTCGAGCAGTTGATCGTTTTTATTCTGAGAAAAAGTGGTGTAAGCCATGAGCCTGAATCCTTTGATACCACACAGATAGGGGCCGGATTATACCGGCCCCTACGTGCGAACTTTGTAGGGGCCGAACGCCCGGCCCTCAGCGTTAATTAAATCTTGCAGGCGCCGCTTTCGCAGTCGTCATCGCCGCCTTTGGCCGGCAGAATATCTTCCTGAACGTCTTCGGCGCCGTCACGGGTGTTTTGATAATACAGCGTCTTCACACCGAACTTGTAAGTGGTGAGCAGGTCTTTGAGCAACTGCTTCATCGGCACCTTGCCGCCGGTAAAGCGGGTCGGGTCATAGTTGGTGTTGGCCGAAATCGACTGGTCGATAAACTTCTGCATCAGGCCGACCAGCTGCAGATAGCCGTCGTTGCTCGGCATGTCCCACAGCAGCTCGTAGGCTTCTTTCAGACGTTCGTATTCCGGCACTACCTGGCGCAGAATGCCGTCTTTCGACGCTTTGATGCTGATGTGGCCGCGCGGCGGCTCAATGCCGTTGGTGGCGTTGGAAATCTGCGAGGAGGTTTCCGACGGCATCAGCGCGGACAGCGTGGAGTTACGCAGGCCGGTTTCCTGAATCTCTTTACGCAGCGTTTCCCAGTCGTAGTGCAGCGGCTCCTGGCAGATGACATCCAGATCTTTCTTGTAGGTGTCGATCGGCAGAATGCCTTGCGCATAGGTGGTTTCGTTGAACCACGGGCAGGCGCCTTGCTCCTGCGCCAGACGGTTGGAGGCTTTCAGCAGGTAGTACTGAATGGCTTCAAAGGTCTTGTGCGTCAGGTTGTTGGCGCTGCCGTCGGAGTAACGCACGCCGTGTTTCGCCAGGTAGTAGGCGTAGTTGATAACGCCGATGCCCAGAGTACGACGGCCCATGGCGCCGCGGTGGGCTGCGGTGATCGGGTAATCCTGGTAGTCCAGCAGCGCATCCAGCGCACGTACCGCCAGGGTCGCCAGCTCTTCCAGTTCATCCAGGTGCTCAATGGCGCCCAGGTTGAAGGCCGACAGCGTACACAGCGCAATTTCGCCGTTTTCGTCGTTGACGTCTTCCAGCGGTTTGGTCGGCAGGGCGATTTCCAGGCACAGGTTGGACTGGCGCACCGGCGCGATCTGCGGATTAAACGGGCTGTGGGTGTTGCAGTGGTCAACGTTCTGGATGTAGATACGGCCGGTAGAGGCGCGCTCCTGCATCATCAGCGAGAACAGCTCAACCGCTTTCACACGTTTCTGGCGGATGCTGCTGTCCTGCTCGTATTGGGTGTACAGGCGCTCGAATTCGTCCTGATCGGCGAAGAACGCATCGTACAGGCCCGGCACGTCGGACGGGCTGAACAGGGTGATGTCGCCGCCCTTGATCAGACGCTGATACATCAGGCGGTTCAGCTGCACGCCGTAGTCCATGTGACGTACGCGGTTGCCTTCAACGCCGCGGTTGTTCTTCAGCACCAGCAGGCTTTCAACTTCCAGATGCCACATCGGGTAGAACAGCGTCGCCGCGCCGCCGCGTACGCCGCCCTGAGAGCAGGATTTCACCGCGGTCTGGAAGTGTTTGTAGAACGGGATACAGCCGGTGTGGAACGCTTCACCGCCGCGGATCGGGCTGCCCAGCGCGCGGATGCGGCCGGCGTTGATGCCGATACCGGCGCGTTGGGAAACGTATTTCACAATGGCGCTGGAGGTGGCGTTGATGGAATCCAGGCTGTCGCCGCACTCGATCAGCACGCAAGAGCTGAACTGGCGGGTCGGGGTGCGCACGCCGGACATAATCGGCGTAGGCAGAGAAATCTTGAAGGTGGAAATCGCGTCGTAGAAACGTTTGACGTAGTCCAGACGGGTTTCACGCGGATAGTTGGAGAACAGGCACGCGGCCACCAAAATATACAAGAACTGCGCGCTCTCGTAGATTTCGCCGCTGACGCGGTTCTGCACCAGGTATTTCCCTTCCAGCTGTTTAACCGCTGCGTAAGAGAAGTTCATGTCGCGCCAGTGGTCGATAAAGTCATTCATCTGCTCGAACTCTTCGACGCTGTAGTCTTCCAGCAGATGCTTATCGTATTTACCCATCTCAACCATGCGCACCACGTGCTCGTGCAGCTTCGGCGGCTCAAACTGGCCGTAAGCTTTTTTACGCAGGTGGAAGATCGCCAGACGCGCGGCCAGGTATTGGTAATCCGGCGCGTCGCGCGAGATCAGATCGGCAGCCGCCTTGATGATGGTTTCATGGATATCGGCGGTTTTGATGCCGTCATAAAACTGGATGTGTGAACGCAACTCTACTTGAGATACCGAGACGTTGTGTAAACCTTCCGCGGCCCAGTCGATGACCCGGTGGATTTTGTCGAGGTTGATGCGCTCTTTACGCCCATCGCGTTTAGTTACAAGTAGACTTTGGTTCATTTTTACCTGTCCGTGTGATTCCCCTAAGCAGAAGTGTAGTCGCTCTGCTCAGTATGTAAACACTATATATAGGGGGTGTGTATTGATGTGGTAACAAGATAGTGAGAAAGCCGGGGGTTTGCAAGTGAACAAAATGGCCCGATTTTGTGGATAACTTGGGGGTGAAATGTGGGGGTGCGTTGCCAGTGCGCGCCGTGTCTGGCCCCGAAGGTTGTCAATAAGCGCGATAAGATTTTCCTCTGGTTTACAAAAATTTGATCGATTGCCGATTTCTTAAACGTTAGATAAAAACGGCATATTGATCGAACTTAATATGATTAAAAACAGTTTATATAGCGTTTTCAGTATCAAAGCGGAAAAAGCGCGACATTCTGTGTGTAATGCTTGACACGCCGGACGTTATCAGAGCACGTCCGGCGCGGGGTGAGGGCACTTAGCCAACGTGTTGGGTATGAACCATATAGTTCACGTCAACGTTGCGTCCCAGCTTGAAATGGTCGGTGATCGGGTTGTAATGCAGGCCGATCATGTGCTTTTCCCGCAGCGCGGTGCCGTCGACCCAGCGGATAAGCTCGGAAGGGCGGATAAACTTCTTATGGTCGTGAGTGCCCTGCGGCACCATCTTCAAAATATACTCGGCACCGACCACCGCCATCAGCCAGGCTTTGGTGTTGCGGTTGATGGTGGAGAAGAACACATGGCCGCCCGGCTTGACCAGTTGCGCACAGGCGCGCACCACCGAGGCCGGATCCGGCACGTGCTCGAGCATCTCCATGCAGGTGACGACGTCATACCGTTGCGGATTGGCTTCGGCATGGCTCTCGACCGTTTCCTGTACGTAGCTGACGTCAACGCCGCTTTCCAGGGCGTGCAGCCGCGCCACCTGCAGCGGTTCCGCCCCCATATCCAGTCCGGTGACCTGTGCGCCTTCGCGCGCCATGCTTTCGGCCAGAATGCCGCCGCCGCAGCCGACGTCGAGCACTTGTTTGTCAAAGATGCCGTCGGCGTGCTGCATAATGTAGTTCAGGCGCAGCGGATTAATGCGGTGCAGCGGTTTGAATTCACCTTCCAGATCCCACCAGCGTGAGGCGACGGCTTCGAATTTGGCGATTTCCTGTTGGTCGACGTTGGCAGCGCGGCCGGATGATTCAGCATTCATGGGCGTGTTGGGCTCCTTGTTCTCTTTGCGGCGGATTATACATGTTCTGTCGTCTCCCTGTCGCCGTCGGCGCATTTTTGCCGACAAAGGCGGGTATATTTTTCCCGTAAAGCGCGCTTTGTGATATAGTTTTACACCTTTGGCACTATGCCAGGGCAGATGAATCATTCAGTATGAGGGATAGCAGCTCCATGAGCGACCTTGCCAGAGAAATCACACCGGTAAACATCGAAGAAGAGCTGAAAAGCTCGTATCTGGATTATGCAATGTCCGTTATTGTCGGACGTGCGCTGCCGGATGTTCGCGATGGATTGAAACCGGTGCACCGCCGCGTTCTGTACGCGATGAATGTACTGGGTAACGACTGGAATAAACCCTATAAAAAATCCGCCCGTGTCGTCGGTGACGTGATCGGTAAATACCACCCGCACGGTGACAGCGCGGTCTACGACACAATAGTGCGTATGGCTCAGCCGTTCTCACTGCGCTATATGCTGGTGGACGGTCAGGGCAACTTCGGTTCTGTCGACGGCGACTCCGCCGCGGCGATGCGTTATACCGAAGTGCGCATGTCGAAAATTGCTCACGAACTGCTGGCGGATCTGGAAAAAGAAACCGTCGATTTCGTGCCGAACTATGACGGCAGCGAGCAGATGCCGGCGGTGATGCCGACCAAGATCCCCAACCTGCTGATCAACGGTTCCTCCGGTATCGCCGTAGGTATGGCGACCAATATTCCGCCGCACAACCTGTCTGAAGTGATCAACGGCTGTCTGGCCTATATTGATGATGAAAACATCAGCATCGAAGGGCTGATGGAACATATCCCGGGGCCGGACTTCCCGACCGCGGCGATTATCAACGGCCGTCGCGGCATTGAAGAAGCTTACCGCACCGGCCGCGGCAAGATGTATATCCGCGCCCGCGCCGAAGTGGAAGCGGACGCCAAAACCGGCCGCGAAACCATCATCGTTCATGAGATCCCGTATCAGGTGAACAAGGCGCGGCTGATCGAAAAGATCGCCGAGCTGGTGAAAGACAAGCGCGTGGAAGGCATCAGCGCGCTGCGCGACGAGTCTGATAAAGAAGGCATGCGCATCGTGATCGAAGTGCGCCGCGACGCGGTAGGGGAAGTGGTGCTGAACCACCTCTACGCGCAGACGCAAATGCAGGTGACCTTCGGCATCAACATGGTGGCGCTGCATCAGGGGCAGCCGAAGCTGCTGAACCTGAAAGACATCCTGGAAGCCTTTGTGCGCCACCGCCGTGAAGTGGTGACCCGTCGTACCATCTTCGAACTGCGCAAAGCGCGTGACCGCGCCCATATCCTGGAAGCGCTGGCCGTTGCGCTGGCTAACATCGACCCGATTATCGAGCTGATTCGTCAGGCGCCGACGCCGGCGGAAGCGAAGGCCGGGCTGGTGGCCAAGCCGTGGGAACTGGGCAACGTGGCCTCGATGCTGGAGCGTGCCGGCGACGACGCCGCGCGTCCTGAGTGGCTGGAGCCGGAATTCGGCATTCGCGACGGTAAATACTACCTGACCGAACAGCAGGCTCAGGCGATTTTGGATCTGCGTCTGCAAAAGCTGACCGGTCTGGAACACGAAAAACTGCTGGACGAATATAAAGAGCTGCTCAACACGATCGCCGAGCTGATCTTTATTCTGGAAAGTCCGGAACGTCTGATGGAAGTGATCCGCGAAGAGCTGGTGGCGATCCGCGATCAGTTCGGCGACGAGCGCCGCACGGAAATCACCGCCAACTCTTCCGATATCAACATTGAAGATCTGATCAACCAGGAAGACGTTGTGGTCACCCTGTCGCATCAGGGATACGTCAAGTACCAGCCGTTGAGCGACTATGAAGCCCAGCGTCGCGGCGGCAAAGGCAAGTCCGCCGCGCGGATCAAAGAAGAAGACTTTATCGACCGTCTGCTGGTGGCCAACACCCATGACACCATTCTGTGCTTCTCTAGCCGTGGCCGTCTGTACTGGATGAAGGTTTACCAACTGCCGGAAGCAAGCCGCGGCGCGCGCGGGCGTCCAATCGTCAACCTGTTGCCGCTGGAAGCCAACGAGCGTATCACCGCGATTCTGCCGGTGCGCGAGTATGAAGAAGGGCGTCACGTGTTTATGGCGACCGCCAGCGGCACGGTGAAGAAAACGGCGTTGACCGAGTTCAGCCGTCCGCGCAGCGCCGGCATCATTGCGGTTAACCTCAATGAGGGCGATGAGCTGATCGGCGTCGACCTGACTGACGGCAGCAACGAAGTGATGTTGTTCTCCGCCAACGGTAAAGTGGTGCGTTTCCCGGAATCTCAGGTGCGCTCCATGGGCCGTACCGCCACCGGCGTACGCGGCATCAACCTGGGCGAAGGCGACAGCGTGGTTTCCCTGATTGTGCCGCGCGGCGAAGGCGATATCCTGACCGTTACGCAAAATGGTTACGGTAAACGCACCGCGGTCACCGAGTATCCGACCAAGTCGCGCGCGACCCTGGGGGTTATCTCCATCAAGGTCAGCGAACGTAACGGCCAGGTTGTCGGTGCGGTGCAGGTGGAAACCACCGACCAGATCATGATGATCACCGATGCCGGCACGCTGGTGCGTACCCGCGTCTCGGAGGTCAGCGTGGTGGGCCGTAATACCCAGGGCGTGACGCTGATTCGTACTGCGGAAGACGAAAATGTCGTCGGCCTGCAGCGCGTGGCCGAACCGGTTGAAGATGAAGAGCTGGACAGTCTTGAACCGGGTGAAGTACCGGAAGAAGACGCCGCGCCGCTGGACGATGACGGCGACGCTGCCGCTGACGATACGGACGGCGAAGAAGCCTGATCCGTAGGGGATTTCCCCGTCGGTGAGAGTGATGAAAACAGGGCTTAGCAGCGATGCTAGGCCCTTTTTCAGATATATGGTTTAATTGCGTCAGATTTCCAGGCGCTGACCCGCGCTTCACGCGTGCGTTACCCCTTCACTTTTGTATGGTATCCGATTGAAATACTTGGCCTCTTTCCGTACCACGCTAAAAATTTCCCGCTACATGTTCCGGGTGCTGGCCGTTTTGCTGTGGTCGCTGGGCGCGCTGCTGAGCACGTTTTATATTCTGAATATCCTGCACGATAAAGAGTCGGAATTGCGGCAGGAATATAACCTGAACTTCGATCAGGCGCAGGGCTACATCCGCCACTCGGCGGATATCATTCGTGATATCAAATATATGGCGGAAAACCGGTTGAACGGTTCCGTCAGCAGCCTGGATATTCTGGGCGGGATTTTCCCGGGTAAAAGCGCGCCGCCGGAATTTTTCCCGCTGTATCCGGAGTCAAACTGTTCGCTGAACACCAACTATCGCACTTCCCTCGATTCACTCAGCAGCCTGATTCAGTATTGGAAAGAAAACTTCGTCGCGGCTTACGATCTGAACCGGGTCTTCTTTATCGGCGGCGACAGCCTGTGCATGGCGGAATTTGGCAAGGGCAATGACGTCGCAGACCGCGAAAACACCCTGAAGTCGCTGCATGAACGCATCCTGACCTACCGCAACGCCAAAAACCAGGATAAAGACAGCAACCTTTATTGGATAAGCCCCAGCCAGCAGCGTCCGGATGTGGGGTATCTGTATGTGCTGGCGCCGATTTATATCGGCAATAAGCTGGAAGCCTTGCTGGGCATTGAACAGACCATCCGGCTGGAAGATTTCGTCACGCCGGGCACGCTGCCGGTCGGCGTAACGTTGCTGGATGAAAACGATCAGCCGATACTGCGGCTGACTGACGGTGAACGCTACGCGTCAGCGCTGAACAGCTATCCCGAAGAGCATGCCTATTTCGGCTATGTGGACAGCTATCATGATTTAATCATGAAAAAGGCGCTGCCGCCTTCGTCGCTCAGCATCGTCTATTCGCTGCCGGTCAAGAGCGTGCTTGAACGCTTCAAAATGCTGATTCTCAACGCGGTGCTGCTGAATCTGCTGTCGGCCATCATACTGTTTACCCTGGCCTGGCTGTTTGAGCGCAAAATGTTCCTGCCGGCGGAGGAGAATGCCTTCCGGCTGGAGGAGCATGAGCAGTTTAACCGCAAGATTGTCGCGTCAGCGCCGGTGGGCATCTGTATTTTGCGTATCAGCGACGGCACCAATATCCTCAGTAACGAACTGGCGCACAACTATATCAATATGTTGACGCATGAGGATCGTGACCGCATCACGCGCATTATCTGCGAGCAGCAGGTGAATTTTGTCGATGTGATGACCAGCGACAACAACAATCTGCAGATCAGCTTCGTCCATTCCCGCTATCGCAACGAAGATGTAGCGATTTGCGTGCTGGTGGACGTCAGCGCGCGCGTGAAGATGGAAGAGTCGCTGCAGGAGATGGCGGCGGCGGCGGAACAGGCCAGCCAGTCGAAATCCATGTTTTTGGCGACGGTCAGTCATGAGCTGCGCACCCCGCTGTACGGCATTATCGGCAACCTTGACCTGCTGCAGACCAAGGCGCTGCCGGAGGGGGTCGACCGGCTGGTCAACGCGATGAATAACTCATCCAGCCTGCTGCTGAAAATCATCAGTGATATTCTGGATTTCTCGAAAATCGAGTCCGAACAGCTGAAGATTGAGCCGCGCGAGTTTTCTTGCCTGGAGGTGATTACCCACATTGCCGGCAACTATCTGCCGCTGGTGGTGAAAAAGCGCCTGGGGCTGTACTGCTTTATTGAACAGAGCGTGCCGGAGCGCATTTCGGGCGATCCGGTGCGTCTGCAGCAGGTGCTGTCGAACCTGTTGAATAACGCCATCAAGTTTACCGATACCGGCTGTATTATTTTGCAGGTCTGCGCGCAGGATAATTACCTGATCTTCAGCGTGCGCGATACCGGTGTGGGGATCCCGGAGAAAGAGGTGAGCCGGCTGTTTGATCCGTTCTTCCAGGTGGGCACCGGCGTGCAGCGCCATTTCCAGGGCACCGGTCTGGGGCTGGCGATCTGTGAGAAACTGATCAACATGATGGACGGCGATATCGCCGTGGAGTCCGAACCGGGGCTGGGCAGCATGTTCTCTGTTCGCCTGCCGCTGTTTAACGCGCAATACCCGGCGCCGCAGCCGAGCGACGCCTGGCAGGGCAAAACGCTATGGCTGGACGTACGCAACCAGCGGCTGGAGCAGTATCTGATGGCGTTGCTGGATGCGCGCGGCGCGGCGGTATTGCGCTACGAAGGTCAGGCCACTGCCGCCGGCGACGTACTGCTCAGCGATTACGATCTGCAGGTGAATACGCCGCTGCTGGCGCATATCTATTTCTCGACCGAACATATCGGCCCGTCGCAGGAGCTGCATCCGGGCTACTGGCGGCACAGTACTTCCACGCCGCGTGAGACCATTGGCCTGCTCAACCGGCTGTTTGGTCTTGAGGACGGTCATGCCAAGGCGCTGATGCCGCTGCCGTCGCCAAGTAAAAACTGCGGCGTCGACAACGGAGATATCCGCCTGCTGGTGGTTGATGACCATCCGATCAATCGCCGCCTGCTCTCCGACCAGCTGACATCGCTGGGATATCGGGTAGTGACCGCCAATGACGGCGTCGACGCGCTGGGGGTATTGAACCATGAGAGCGTGGATATCGTGCTGACCGACGTGAACATGCCGAATATGGACGGCTATCGCCTGACTCAGCGGCTGCGTGAGCTGAATTTCACCTCGCCGGTGATTGGCGTAACGGCTAACGCGCTGGCGGAAGAAAAACAGCGCTGTATTGAGGCCGGCATGGATAACTGCCTGTCCAAACCGGTAACGCTGGATACGCTGGCAGAGACGCTGGCGGTCTATTCCGCCATCGTGCGCAAGCAGAATCAGGATACGGCGCGCGAAGATGCGGAGTAGGGCAGGTTTGCGGGGATAAAAAAACGGGGCCTTCAGGCCCCGTTTCAGGATGGATTAGTCTTTATCCAACTGTGTCATACTGACGGAAGAGAGGTAGTTGAGCAGGGCGATGTCGTTGTCGACGCCCAGCTTCATCATTGCCGATTTTTTCTGGCTGCTGATGGTTTTGATGCTGCGGTTCAGTTTCTTGGCGATTTCGGTCACCAGGAAGCCTTCGGCGAACAGGCGCAACACTTCGCTCTCTTTCGGCGACAGACGTTTGTCGCCGTAGCCGCTGGCGCTGATTTTCTCCAGCAGTTTCGACACGCTTTCCGGCGTAAACTTCTTGCCTTTCTGCAGCGCCGCCAGTGCTTTCGGCAGATCGGTCGGCGCGCCCTGTTTCAGTACGATGCCTTCGATGTCCAAATCCAGCACCGCGCTGAGAATGGCCGGGTTGTTGTTCATGGTCAGGACGATGATCGACAGTTGCGGATAATGGCGTTTGATGTATTTAATCAGCGTAATGCCATCGCCGTATTTGTCGCCGGGCATGGACAGGTCGGTGATCAGTACATTGGCGTCCAGTTTGGACAGACTGTTGATCAGCGCTGTTGAGTCTTCAAATTCCCCAACGACATTCACCCATTCAATTTGCTCGAGTGACTTCCGGATGCCAAACAGTACGATAGGATGGTCATCAGCAATAATTACGTTCAGGTTATTCATGTAGTTGGTTACCTTGCTGCAGCAGTCTACTGACGAAAAAATCAATCTGACTGATGTTGTTCTCGATCTTAAGCGCATCACCGTCAGCGATGTGCTGTTCTAGCGATTCACACAGTTGCTTGCCGGGAAGCAAGTTTAACATGGCAAACACCCCCTTCAGGCGGTGAGCAGTTTGAGACAGCGCCTCGAAATCACCGCTGCCCGCCTCAGTATACAGTTTTTTGATGTCATCGGGTACTGTGTCGATAAACAAGCCATAGTAATCACTTGATTTCAGCTGTTTTTCATACAGTTGGATATCATCTGCGCCGATTTCAGGCGGGTTTTCCGGCTGATCCAGCGCCGCCATCTGCTGTTCAATCAGCAGCAGAATGGCATCGATCATCGCGCTGCCGAGGTTGTAGTTGACGCGAATATAGCGTTTGTTCAGCTGCTGCCAGCCGTTCTCGTCGCTGCTGAGCAACAGGGTATAGTCATCGGCCCGCTGCGGATTATCGGTCAGCAGCACGTCGTAGTCGCGCTTGATTTTCCGGTCGTCGGCAATGATGCAGTCAGCGCCGTAGGCATGCAGCAGACGGGTGACGATGCCGCGGATCTCGTCGGAGGTCACTTCCAGCAGGGCGGTGACGCCGTCCAGCAATTTCTCCTGCTCTTCCTCGTCCTGGCGCTCCAGCGCCATCGGTACGCGAATGGTGTAACGCGTGCCGATATCCACCTTGCTGCGGATATCCAACTGGCCGTTAAGTTTTTTACACAGCTGGTTGCAGAGGAAAAACGTCAGGCCGGAACCGTGGTCGAAGCGGTCGACCAGCGTCTGGCTGAGGAACGGATAGTTCAGGTTGCTGATCTCTTCGTTGGAGATGCCTGCGCCGGTGTCGTTGATATGGAACACCAGCTGCTCCGGACGTTCCGGCTCGTGGTTAACGACGACGGAAATCTTGCCGTAGGCAGTGGTGATAATGGCGTAGCGGATCAGCAGCGACAGCGCCTTGCGCAGGGCGTTGGCATCGCCGATATACGTTTGGTTGACGTCGAGCTGATAGTGGTTGAACAGCGCCAGACCTTTACGGTTGAGCGCCGGCAGCACCTCTCTAAGCAGTTCATCCACCAGCGCGGCCGGGCTGAACGGCTGGCTGGCCGGCTGCCAGTCCTGCGTTTCCAGGCGGGTAAGCAGGGTGATATTGTCGATCAGCGCCAACACCGACGCCGACTCATCAAACAGTTGGTTCACCAGCTGCTGTTGCTGCTGCGGGTCCGCCTGGGTGCGCAGCCGGTCGGCCATGTCGTGAATCTGCTGCATCGGCTGGTTCAGCTCAATGCCGAGGTTATGCAGCATCAGCTTGCGCGCCTGCACGTTTTTATCGTATTCGCGGCGTGCCTGCTGCAGGCGTTTGTTGACCATCACCTCTTTGTCCTGATCGTTCAGCAGGAACAGATAGGTTTCCGGCGTCAGCTGGCTGCGGAAGATGCGTATCTCATACACTTCGTTGTTGACCGTGGCCTGGATTACGCCGTGATGCTGCTGCGCCATATGGGCGATTTTCTGCAGGCTGAGATGCGGCAGCAGGTGCTCGGCAATCTTGTTGCTGGCGATCACCGTATTGCTGGCGAAGTCATACACCAGCAGTCCCGAAGGCAGGCTGGCGATAATCTCCTGATTCAGCGCCCGCTCGGCGTCCAGCTCGTCGGCCAGCGTTTCGCTCGGTTGGACATACTGGTGACGGATAAAATAGATGGCGATCAGCGACAGCATGAACAGCACCAGATTGGTCACCAGCAGCCACATGTTGTTGCGCAGCAGGTCGATGGCCAGGCTGAGCACCGATACGCGGTACACCATGTTCAGCGGCGCGTTGGGCAGGCTGGCGCTGAACTCGACCCAACTGCCTGACAGCGTCACCTGCGGGGTGTTGGGCATGCTGGTCGTAGTGTCGTCTTCGCTGCCCGCCGGATCGATACCGTCGTCGACCGGCTGTAGCTCGAAGTTGGCGCGAGCCATATTGAACGGAATAATGTCGTTGATCGGCAGATCGAAGGCGATCACCGTCGCCAGATGGCCCGGTTGGTTAAAGGTGGTGCGGATAGAGAACGAATAGGCGTTCTGGAAACGCTGTTTGCGCAGGGTGGAGAAACTCTCGCGTTCGTCCAGCATATTGGCCTGCTGCAGCATTTCGGTGCGGCGATCCTCGGCCGAGTTGGTCAGGTAGCTATCCCGGAAGCGTGACGTCAGATCTTTCAGCGATTGGGTGGTCACCAGGCTCAGGCTGTTATCCTGCCCGTTCAGGTAGTACATCGCGTAGTTTTCGGTGTTTGCGCCCCAGCGGTTATCCAGATAGTCGGAGATATGGGCCATCATCGCCAGCGTGTTGGCGTCGTGATTGCCGAAAATCACCGCGTCGGTTTTTTTATACGGCTTATCGACGTAGTAGACGTCCGGGCGCAGACGCGTTTCCATCACCGACGGCGCGGCTTGCAGCATCGGCGTATTGCCGAAGCGTTCATAAACCTGTTCGGTGACGTAGCGGTAGGTATCCACGCGCTTTTGCAGGCTTTTGACGATGGTGTTCAGCGCCGATTTTTTATCGCTCAGATAGGCGTTGGTATAGTTGTAGCCATACAGGCCGAGGCTGACAAACAGCAGCACAATAAACACCAGAAAACAGCGGATGATATTGCCGGAACTGATGGTCAGTTGTTGATTTTGCATAGTTGACGCAGCGTCCTGAGTTAACGGGTAACGGCTTTGGCGCTGGCGGCTACCGCCAGCAGCAGCGCGGTGACGCAGCCGAAGGCCACGGTCAGGCTGGAGACCTGAGCGATAAATCCGATCAGCGCCGGCCCGGCCAGAATACCGGCATAGCCGAGGGTCGTTACCGACGCGATCGCCAGATTGGCCGGCATATCACGCTGGTTACCCGCCGCGCTGAATAAAATCGGCACCACGTTGGAAGCGCCCAGCCCTACCAGCATAAAGCCCAGCAGGGCAATAACGGCGTTGTCGCAGGCCACCGCCAGCGTCAGCCCCAATGCGGCGCACAGGCTGCCGAGCAGCAATATCTTATAGCGTCCCAGGGCGTTGACCACCCGGTCGCCGTTCAGCCTGCCGATGGTCATGGCGATGGAAAACAGCGCATAGCCCAGTCCGGCCTGGCTGTGTTCGACCCCGCGCAGCGTCGTCAGAAACAGGGCGCTCCAGTCCAGCATGGAGCCTTCCGCCAGAAACATAATAAAGCACAGCGTGCCGAGAAACATCACCCAGCCGCGCGGCAGCACAAACAGCGGGCCGTCGTCTTGTGCGTCGCTGTCGCGCAGCAGGTTCTTCTGAGCCAGAGCGAGCAGCAGCGCGATGGCCAGCACCGTGGTCAGCACGGCAGAGAGCGGGCTAAGCCCCAGCCACATTAACAGGCTGACGCCGCCGGCGCCGGCGATCCCGCCGATGCTGAAGAAGCCGTGAAAACCGGACATCATCGCCCGGCCGCTGGCGCGTTCGACAATCACCGCCTGGATGTTCATTGCGACGTCAATCATGCCGATGGCGGCGCCGAACAGCAGCAGCGCCAGTCCCATGCCCGGCGTCGAATCCATCAGCACCAGCAGCGGCAGATCGACGCACAATGCCAGCCCGGCCAGCAGGATAACGCGCCGGCAGCCGAGCTTGCCGGTCAGCAACCCGGTCAGCGGCATGGCCAGCAGCGACCCGGCGCCGATGCACAGCAGCAACAGTCCCAGCGAACCATCATCCAGGTTCAGACGAAGTTTGGCGAAAGGCACCAGCGGCGCCCAGGCCGCCATGCCGAGGCCGGAGACAAAAAAGGCGATGCGGGTGGCTATCTGTTCGGGAACGCCGGGCTGTTGCTGTTCGGTGCACAAAGTGGATGTCATGTGGGCATCAAGGATCTGTTAGGAAATGGTGGCTTAAGTTGTGGTGTGTTTTTATCACAAAGCGCGATCGGGGTCGAAAACATTTGCGCACTCGTCGGCCTGCGCGCCGGCTTTGCGCACCAGCCACAGGGCAATTAACTGCACGATGTAGCGCCGCTGTTGTTCGTTCAGCGCCTGGCCGGCGGGAATGGCATGCCATTTCGCCAGGCAGCCGCGACAGCAGGTAGCGGTGGCGTGTTGGGCGACAAACGCCGGGTGGCCGCGCATCGGCGTCTGTTTACCGTCGTTTTTGGGCTGGGCGTCGGCCAGACGCTGGTCGATGAAATCGCGTGCGTGGCTGAGGATCACGGCGAGGCCTTTCTTTTCCAGGTAGAGCCGATCTTTATCGTTCAGGCGGAATTTGGCGCGGAATGGCGAGGTCTGTAGCCGCTGCCATCGGGTTTCGAGTTGAGAGTGCATATGGGGTTGCCGTAAGCAATAATCACCCGGCAAGAATAACAGATTTTATGACGGGCGACGAACGCTGGCCGGCGGCGATATTTATTATCTCGCTGGTCAATAATTACGCCGAAAGTGTTTATTTATTTTCCAGCTATCAATGTGTAGACCAAAATAAATAAAACGTTTAGCGATAAGTGCGGAAGTTTAAATCAGGGATTATTTCTGTAAGTGATTATTTCTGGTCGGATAGTTTGCCGCTGGCGTATGGTCGGCGGTAAAAAGACAATAAAAAACCGGCCCGGGGGCCGGCTGTAAAGTACAGGGGTTATCATTACGATAATGAAGGTAATAATGAAAATAATGATGATAGCGAGTGAATTATAGTGGCTGTTTGCGGGGAATATTTTGACAGTATGTGCTTATTGATCGCTATTTTTGTATGGAATTCTACATTAGTTTAAGGTTTTGTATAACTTAGTGAATTTATTAAATTAAATTCATTTTTTGTCTTTAGATGCGCTATTTTGTTTGTCGGTAAGTTTTTGTGAAAGTTCGCCGGTATTTACATTTTGCAACCTTTACTTGCTCGATAGAAACACTCTTGGACACTTGGTATCATTTTCTTTCTGGATTAATATAACCCGTGTTACCAGAATGGTAATGCACAGTCGTGCTAATAATGCTCAAAAGGGCAGTGGCCGTAGCTCGACATAATTAACGAGGATAATAACGATGAAACTTCGAGTACTCTCCCTGATTGTCCCTGCGATGCTGGTTGCCGGCACCGCAGGCGCAGCGGAAATCTACAACAAAGACGGTAATAAACTGGATTTGTTCGGTAAAATCGATGGTCTTCACTATTTCTCTGACGACAATGGCACTGATGGCGACCAGTCTTACCTGCGTTTCGGCCTGCGTGGCGAAACTCAGATCAGCGACCAGCTGACCGGTTACGGTGAGTGGGAATATCAGGTTCAGCTGAACAAGACTGAAAACGAAAACGATTCCTACACCCGTGTCGGCTTCGCCGGTCTGCGTTTCGGCGACTACGGCTCACTGGACTACGGCCGTAACTACGGCGTTCTGTACGACATCGGCGCCTGGACCGACGTGCTGCCGGAATTCGGCGGCGACACCTACGGCGCGGACAACTTCCTGTTCCAACGTTCTAGCGGCGTGCTGACCTACCGTAACAATGACTTCTTCGGTCTGGTTGACGGCCTGAACTTCGCCCTGCAGTACCAGGGTAAAAACGACAGCGCTACCGAGTCCAACAACGGTCGCGACGTGCTGGCGCAAAACGGCGACGGTTACGGCATGTCTGCCACCTACGATCTGGGCTACGGCATCAGCGCGGCGGCGGCTTACTTCTCTTCTGACCGTACCAATGAGCAGAACCGTCTTGCGTTTGGTCATGGCGACAAGGCTGAAGCGTACAGCGGCGGCCTGAAGTATGACGCCAACAACGTCTACCTGGCGGCGATGTACACCCAGTCTTACAACGCAACCCGCTTTGGTAACAGCGGCAGCAGCACTGCTTACGGCTACGCCAACAAAGCGCAGAACATTGAACTGGTTGCTCAGTACCAGTTCGATTTCGGTCTGCGTCCTTCCGTGGCTTACCTGCAGTCTAAAGGCAAGGACATCGATCGCGGCTACGGCGATCAGGACCTGATGAAGTATGTTGACGTGGGCGCGACCTACTACTTCAACAAAAACATGTCCACCTATGTTGATTACAAAATCAACCTGATGGACGACAACGACTTCACTCGTGCGGCGAAAATCAACACCGACGACGTAGTAGCGCTGGGTCTGGTTTACCAGTTCTAAGCCTCAAGTTGTTTTGCATAACGCGGCCTCCGGGCCGCGTTTTTTTTGCCTGCCGGTTGGGCACGGATTGCTAGCCTGTCTTATCCACGCTGGCTAGGCTTGCTGAGTAGTCATTGCTCAGGAGGCCCTATGCCGCTCACGATTGAACGCATTATCGAAACGGCGCTGTATGTCAGCGATATGCCGTGCGCCAGCCATTTTTATGAAACCGTATTACAGCTGCCGGCGATGGTGGCGAAAGCACGCTTTCGTGCTTACAACGTTGGCGGTCAGAACGTGCTGCTGCTGTTTGTCAAAGGTGACGCACAGGAAGGCTTCCGTGAAGAGGCGGGCTACATACCGCCTCACGACGGCAGCGGCCCCTATCATCTGGGGTTCGCGGTCAGTAAGGCGCAGCTGCCGCAGTGGGAGCAACGCTTAAACCAGCACGGGGTGGAAATCGAAGGGCGCATGAGCTGGCCGCGCGGCGGGGAAAGTATTTATTTCCGTGACCCGGACGGCCATCTGTTGGAATTAGTGACGCCCGGACTGTGGGAAAATTATTAAATACGATGGTGAAAACGATTAATAAAAATCACTGAATGGGGTAGGGGAAGTCTAATTAATAAATACGCTACCTCCTACCTTAATAAATTAAAGTATAAATGTGGAAACAATATTATTGGCGTTAATATTTTTTGGCGGCGCGCGCGTTTGGTAAGGCAGGAATAATTCACTGATAACCGGTTCTGGAATAATAACGGCAATAGCCTTACCGGCGGAAAACGGCGCGTGCAGGAAGGGCGGCAGCGTAAAGTGCAACGGTGGATTATGATGGAACAGGCTGCAGTAACCGCAAAGGTCGCCGCTGCCGTCATCCGTCATACCGGAGGCGTGCTGCCGTGCGGCGGGGGCGTCGCCTGTCTGATGATGCATCATCATCATATGCTCACCCATCGGCATGTTCATGCCCATCTCACTGTTATATTGTGAGTTTTTTACCAGCTGCGCGGAGATTAACGGCCCGGCAAATACCATCAGCATGGCAAACAGGCCCAGCCAGGCCAGCGTGCGTATTGAGTGCTTTGACAGTTTCACCAGTAATCGGCCCTTGAGGAATGGAAAAGGCGGCATGCTGTGCCGGCGCCAGTGTAACATCATTCACAAATTACCAACACCGCAAGAAAATCATTTGTTAATTAAATATAGATCGGATAAATTCCGCAGGTATTAAATTCACCTGTGGAAAATAATAATGACTGAACGCGTAAACGCGTTACCTTCGGCTGCCCGAAATATGCGGCAGCGGGTAACGACTCGCAGCTGGTTTATTCCGTTGATGATGCGTCTGCATTTCTATATTGGCGTATTTGTCGGTCCCTTTTTACTTATTGCCGCATTAAGCGGAATTTTTTATGCCCTGACGCCGCAGCTGGAATCTTATTGGTACGCCGAACAGTTGTATCACCACAGCAGCGGACAGCCGCAGACGCTACAGCGGCAGATTGCGGCCGCACAGGCGGTGGCGCCGACGGAGGCGCAGCTCTCCGCCGTACGTCCGTCGCCGGCAGCCGGGGAGAACACGCGGGTGCTGTTTAACGTCAGCGGCTTGACGTCTGGCGAACGTCTGGCGGTGTTTGTCGATCCCGTCACGCTGCAGACCCACGGCGCGCTGGCGGTGTACGGCACCAGCGGCGTGCTGCCGCTGCGCACCTGGCTGGACCAGTTGCACCGCAGCCTGTTGCTGGGGGAGCTTGGCCGCAACTACAGCGAGCTGGCGGCATCCTGGCTGTGGGTGGCGGCGCTGGGCGGCCTGATCCTATGGGGAGCGCGCAAACGCGCGGCGCGGCGTCAGCGCGGCGTGCGCGCTCTGCACCGCCAACTGGGCGTGCTGTTGTCGCTGGGGCTGCTGTTTTTCTCGATTACCGGCCTGACCTGGTCGAACTGGGCCGGCGATAATATCAGTGTATTACGTCATCAGTTTGGCTGGGCGACGCCGTCGCTGTCTACCGCCTTGCACGGCGCATCCCATGAGGCGATGGATGAACATGCGGAGCACCGCGGTCACGCCATGGCGTCAGGCGAGATGGCGCCTGTGGCGGATGCCGCTATGTATGACCGGGTATTGCAGCGGGCGCGCATCGCGGGCATTGACGCCAATAAAGTAGAGATTCGTCAGCCGCAGGGGGCGGGCCAGGCCTGGTCGGTCAGCGAAATCGACCGCAGCTGGCCGACGCAGGTCGATGCGGTGGCGGTAGACCCGCATACCATGATGGTTGTCGACAGCGTGCATTTCGCCAGTTTCCCGCTGGCGGCCAAGTTGACGCGCTGGGGCATCGATCTGCACATGGGCATTCTGTTCGGTCTGGTGAATGAGCTGGTGCTGGTGGTCTTTGCCGCCGGGCTGGTGGCGATGGTGATCATGGGGTATCTGATGTGGTGGCGCAACCGGCCGACGCGGGCGGCGGAACGCGCGCCGCGTTCGCCGCTGATGCTGCTGCGTCGCACGCCAAAAGGGCCGCTGGCGTTGATTTTACTGGCGACGCTGCTGCTGGGTTACAGCCTGCCGGTTCTTGGGGCCAGCATCGTGTTGTTCTTGCTGGCTGATGCGCTGCGTTACGGTTGGCTGCGCTGGCGGCAAGCCGATTAACGCTGCTGATGAATCGCCGGATTGAAATAGCACCAAGAGTTAAAGCGGAATTTGTGGAAAAGCCTTTCGCCATCTAGACTTAGAATACAATAAACGCACTCTAAGAGGACAAGCTATGACGAAGAAGTTGGTTTTAGCCGTTTGTACTACAGCAGCACTTTCCATTCTTGCCGGCTGTACCGCTTATGACCGGGCGGCGAGCTATGTGAAAGAGCCGGTGGTCAGTGATGTGAAAGTCGGGATGACCAAGGAGCAGGTGCGTGCGATTGCCGGGCCGCCGTCAACCTCTGCGACGCTGGTTCATGCGCAGGGCACCTGTGATACTTATGCCGTCGCGCCGCGTGATGGCAAGGCGCAAACCTATTTTGTCAGCTACAACGATACCGGTCATGTAATGAACAAAGGCTATCAAAGCTGTTCAGACTATGACTCGCAGCCGAAGTAATCGGCGCCAGATGCCAAAGGCCGGACGACTGTCCGGCCTTTTTGTTGTTGGGGCCAGCGGAAAATCCACCGCCGTGCGGTAGAAAAAAACAGGTCAGGCTGATGAGATATTGTGCTGTTTTCGGCGTGGTTTGCACTTTTTAACCACTCTTGGTCTGAAGTTTGAGCAAACGCGCCGAAATGCCTATTTTTTTGTATGGCAACGCTAGACATTTCATAACGGTACCGTTAATATCTGCGCCCATTGGAAGGATGGCTGAGTGGTTTAAGGCAGCGGTCTTGAAAACCGTCGAGTGTAACAGCTCCCAGAGTTCGAATCTCTGTCCTTCCGCCAAATTCGAAACCCCAGGCTTTAATCAGCCTGGGGTTTTTTCGTTGTGCCGTGGGCAGAAAAGAGAAGAGGCCCTGTGGGGCCTCTTGTTTCATGTTCAGCGCGGGAACACCACCGTGCGGTTCTCATAGAGAAATACCCGCCGTTCCACGTGCCAGCTGACGGCGCGCGCCAGGGTCACGCGTTCGATATCGCGTCCTTTTTCAATCAGATCTTCCGGGTAGTCGGTATGGGTTACCGGCTCTACGCTCTGGGCGATGATCGGCCCTTCGTCCAGTTCCTCATTGATGTAATGCGCCGTGGCGCCCACCAGTTTGACCCCTTTGGCCCAGGCCTGATGGTAGGGCTTGGCGCCCTTAAAGCCCGGCAGCAGCGAATGGTGGATATTGATCGCCTTGCCCGCCAGCCGGCGGCACATCGTGTCCGACAGCACCTGCATATAGCGCGCCAGAATCACCAGCTCGGCGCCGGTCTCCTCAATGATTTTCCACACCTGCGCTTCCTGCTGCGGTCGGGTGTCGGCGGTGACCGGCAGGTAGTGGTAGGGCAGGCCGTGCCATGTCACCAGCGGTTCCAGATCGCGGTGGTTGGAGATCACGGCGCACACCTCCACCGGCAGCTGGCCGGTACGGTAGCGGTACAGCAGGTCGTTCAGGCAGTGATCGGTACGCGAGACCATAATCACCACCGGCACCCGATGCCCGGGAGCGGTCAGTCCGAAGGTCATCTCGAACCCCGCCGCCCGCTCTTCGAAGCGCGCCTCGAAGGCCTGGCAGTCAAAACCGGACGGCGGCCGAAACTCGGTGCGGATAAAGAAGCGCCCGGATTCGCGATCGTCAAACGAGTTCTGCTCGGTAATGTAGCAGCCGTTTTCCCGTAGGAAACCGGTCACGGCATCTACCGTGCCGAGCCGCCCCGGACACTGGGCGGTCATAATCCAGCAGTCATTATTACGACTCATTTCTGTTCTCCGTCAGGGGATCGCGCCGATGCCGTACTCTTCTCCGGCGTCCAGCAGCCAGCGCCAGAGGTAATCCGCGAAGCTGCGTCTGACCACCAGTTCCCAGCGAACATCGTCGGGCCGGCGCAGTACCGCGGTGGTTTTGGCGAAGACGGTGGTCACCGCCTTGCCCGCAGGGAAATTGTCCGGGTGCACGTCGTAGACCACCGACTTCATCAGCAGCTCGCGAACTTTTTCCCCCCGCAGTTCCAACAGCGTCTGGCCGCCGCTGACGTTGGTGATGGCGTAGTGGGCATCGCCCAGCGCCGCCCGCAGCCGGTTTTCCACCTCAAACTCGCTGCCTTCCGGCACGATCAGCAGCCATTCGTCCGGCGACAGCCACTGGGTACTGATCTCGCCGCCGTTTTCACTGACCAGCCCCAGCGGCTGGCCCGGAAGCCCGATCCCCAGCACGTCGCGCAGCGCCTGATCGAGGACGATGGCGCCGCCGCGCAGAATCAGATGCCCGCAGAACGGCCGTTCCCGCAGCGTCACGCCGCTGCGCTCATCGGCCTCCGGGCGGCCCGTGTTGCGGTAAGACAGCGCCAGCGGCGATTCGCGCGTCACCTGCGCCTCGGGGTGGCTGTTAAAGGTGCTTATCTTTACGGCATCAGACATTTTGGCGCTCTCCTTTGGGATCGACGAAGATCGGGCTGACAATTTCGGCCTCATGGACCTGGCCGTCGACCATCGGCAGCCAGACGGTATGGCCCATTTTCTGGTGGCCGTCTTTCACCACCGCCAGCGCGAAACCGCTGTCCAGGGTTGGGCTGTAGTAGCTGGAGGTGACGTGGCCCACCATCGGCATCGGGATCGGATGGTTGGGATCCAGTACAATCTGTGCGCCTTCTTCCAGCACCACTTTCGGATCTTTAGGCCGCAGGCCGACCAACTGCTTACGGTCGGTGCGCCGGGTATCGACGCGCGTCAGCGCCCGCTTGCCCACCCAGGAAAAGCTTTTGTCATAGCCTACGCACCACTGCATGCCGAGATCTTCCGGCGTCATGGAGCCGTCGGTGTCCTGGCCGGCGATAATAAAGCCTTTCTCGGCGCGCAGAACGTGCATCGTTTCGGTGCCGTAAGGCGTCAGGCCATACTTTTCTCCGTGCTCGAACAGCGCTTCCCAGACGTGGCGCGCGTAGTTGGCCTGCACGTTAACTTCATAGGCGAGTTCGCCGGTAAACGAGATGCGGAACACCCGCGCCGGAACGCCGGCCACCGTGCCGGCGCGCCAGTCCATAAACTTAAAGGCTTCGCGCGACAGATCGATATCGCACACTTCTTCCAGCAGGCGGCGGGATTCCGGCCCGGACAGGGAGAGAGTGGCCCAGTGGTCGGTCACCGAGGTGAAAAACACCTGCAGCTCCGGCCATTCGGTCTGGTGCCACAGCTCCAGCCACTCCAGCACTGCCGCCGCGCCGCCGGTGCTGGTGGTCATCAGGAAGTGGTTAGCCCCCAGGCAACTGGTGGTGCCGTCATCCATCACCATGCCGTCGTCCTTGCACATCAGGCCGTAGCGCACCCGGCCAAAGCCCAGCTTCGCCCACTTGTTGGTGTAGATACGCTCCAGGAAAGTACGGGCGTCCGGCCCCTGAATATCGATCTTGCCGAGGGTAGAGGCATCGAGGATCCCCACGCCGCTGCGTACGGCGCGGCACTCCCTGGCCACGGCTTCTTCCAGCGTTTCGCTGCGTCCGTTGACGCGCTGCGGGAAATACCACGGGCGCTTCCACTGGCCGACCTCTTCAAATTCCGCCCCCCGATCAAGATGCCACTGATGCAGCGCGGTATGGCGCTCCGGCTCGAACAGTTCGGCGCAGTGGCGTCCCGCTACGGCGCCAAAGGCGACGGGCGTATAGTTGGGACGGAACACGGTGGTGCCGACTTCCGGGATGGTGCGTCCCAGACAGCGGGCGGCGATGGCCATGCCGTTGATATTGCCCAGTTTGCCCTGATCGGTGCCGAAACCCATCACGGTGTAGCGCTTGATATGTTCGATGGACTCAAAGCCTTCGCGTATCGCCAGCTCAATGGCGGCGGCGGTGACGTCATTTTGCAGGTCGACAAACTGCTTCGGCGCCCGCGAGGTGGGCCGATCGTGCGGCACCTGATAGAGCGCCAGCGCTGCGCCGTCGTTGCGGTTTGCCACTTCAGGCAGCGCAATTTCCACTGGCTCGCCGCCGGTTTCTGCGGCAGCCTGAGCACCCGCCGCCGCGCCGTCTTGCAGGACTTTTCCGGTAGCGAACGCGCCGGTCACTGCGCCGGCGGCGATCATACCGTCCACCTGCGGCGCGACAAATCCCGGCACCTCATCGCGCCAGACCGGTCGCGCGCCGGTGTGCACGGCCAGGTGAATCACCGGGCTATAGCCGCCAGAACTTGCCACGGTATCGCACTCCAGGGTGTCCACCCGATCCACCACCCGGAAGCCGGCGTGGTCGATGCGGGCGACCCGCACGCGGTTAACTCTGGAGCCGCCCTGGGCCTCAATCACGGCGCTGCCGCTGATGATACGAATGCCTCTGGCGCGCGCCTGGGCCACCAGTTCGCCCTGCGGGTTATCTCTGGCATCGACAATCGCCGCCACTTCCCGGCCGCTGTCCAGCCAGTCCAGCGCGGCGCAGTAGGCGTGGTCGTTGCTGGTCGACAGCACCAGACGCTGGCCCGGCGCCACGCCGTAGCGGTGAATATAGGTGGAGAGGGCGCTGGCGATGAAGTTGCCCGGAATATCGTTGCCCGCGTAGACCAGCGGCCGCTCGTGGGCGCCGCTGGCCAGCACAATGCGTTTGGCCCGTACCCGGTGCAGGCGCAGACGCGCCTGATGGTCCGGCGCGGTTTCGTCCAGATGGTCGGTGCGTCGCTCCAGCAGGGTGACGAAGTTGTGGTCATGACGGCCGGTGGCGGTGGTGCGCGGCAGCAGCTGTACATTATCCAGCGCCGCCAGCGCGTTCAGGGTTTCCGCCACCCAGTGTGCGGCGTCGCGGCCGTTTAACGGCTCACGGCTGTCGAGCAGCGAACCGCCCATCTCTTCCTGCTCATCCGCCAGCATTACCCGTACGCCGCTGCGGCCGGCGGCCAGCGCCGCAGCCAGACCGGCCGGGCCGGCGCCGATGATCAGCACATCGCAGTGCTGGTTAAGATGATCGTAGCGATCCGGATCGCGCGCCACGGGGCTGCGCCCCAGTCCGGCGCCCTTGCGGATATACTTCTCCCAGGTCATCCACATCGAGGCCGGCTTCATAAAGGTCTTATAGTAAAAGCCGGGCGGCATAAAACGCCCGAGCATTTTACCCACGGCGCCCATCAGGTCGCGTTCGGTGCTGGGCCAGCCGTTGGTACTGCCCGCCGTCAGTCCGTCATACAGCGCCTGCTGGGTGGCGCGCACGTTCGGCACCTGGCTGGCTTCGGTGCTGCCCAATTGCACCACGGCATTGGGTTCTTCGGCGCCGGCGGCGACAATGCCGCGCGGGCGCCCGTACTTAAAGCTGCGGTTGACGATATCCACGCCGTTGGCCAGCAGCGCCGAGGCCAGGGTATCGCCGGCAAACCCCTGCAGGGTCTGGCCGTTAAAACGAAAACTCAGCGGTCGGTTGCGGTCAATACGGCCGCCGTCGGCCAGACGATTCACCTGTTTCATACGCCACCTCCGGCCTGGATCCGCTCATCAGGGGTCACGGTTTCAGTTTTGCTGTCGTCGCGGCGCGGCAGGGGCACCACATCGGCCCCGGCGCCGGTTTTCGGCTGTTCGCCAATCCGGTAGGTTTCCAGAATTTCGTAGCTCACCGTATTGCGCACCATGTTAAAGAATTTGCGGCAGCCGGCGGCATGCACCCAAAGTTCCCGGTGAATGCCGCGTGGGTTATCGCGGAAAAACAGATACTCTCCCCACTCTTCGTCGCTACAGGCGTCGGGATCCGCCGGGCGCACGATATGCGCCTGGCCTTTGGGGTGGAATTCTTCTTCTTCCCGGTGTTCGCCACACCAGGGGCACCAGATATGCAGCATCTTGCTTCCTCCTCTCAGTGGGCAACGCCGGCGGCGCCGTGTTCGTCCACCAATGCGCCGGTATTGAATCGATCGATCGAGAACGGGGCCGCCAGCGGGTGCGGCTTGCCTGCCGCCAGGCTGGCGGCGAAGACGTGGGCCGAACCCGGCGTGGCTTTAAAGCCGCCGGTTCCCCAGCCGCAGTTAAACCACAGCCCTTTGACTTTGGTGGCCGACAGAATCGGGCTGGCGTCCGGCGTGGTATCGACGATGCCGCCCCATTGCCGGTTCATGCGCACCCGCGAGAACGCCGGGAACATCTCGACGATCGCCTGCAGCGTATGCTCGATGGTGGAGTAACTGCCGCGCTGGCCGTAGCCGTTGTAGCCGTCGATACCGGCGCCGATCACCAGATCGCCTTTATCCGACTGGCTGATGTAGCCGTGCACGTGGTTTGACATCACCACGGTATCCAGCACCGGTTTCAGCGGTTCGGACACCAGCGCCTGCAGCGGGTGGGATTCCAGCGGCAGCTTCAGCCCGGCCATGCCGGCCAGCACCCCGGAGTTGCCCGCCGCCACGCAGCCGACGGTGCGGGCTTCGATATCGCCGCGGGTGGTGTGCACGCCGTAGACCTGGCCGTCACGCATCATAAAGCCGGTGACCTCGGTCTGCTGCAGGATATCCACCCCCAGGGCGTCCGCCGCGCGCGCAAAGCCCCAGGCGACCGCATCATGGCGCGCCACGCCGCCGCGAGGCTGCCAGGAGGCGCCCAGCACCGGATAGCGGGCGTTTTTCGAACAGTCGAGCATCGGCACCAAATCCTGCACCTGGCGGGCGTCCAGCACCTCGCCGTCGATGCCGTTCAGGCGGTTGGCGTTTACCCGGCGGCGGATGTCGCGCATATCCTGGAGGGTATGCCCCAGATTGAGCACGCCGCGTTGGGAGAACATCACGTTGTAGTTGAGATCCTGCGACAGGCCTTCCCACAGTTTCATTGAGTGTTCAAACAGCGCTGCGGCCTCGTCCCACAGATAGTTGGAGCGCACGATGGTGGTGTTACGGGCGGTATTGCCGCCCCCCAGCCAGCCTTTTTCCACCACCGCCACATTGGTGATGCCGAACTCTTTCGCTAGGTAGTAAGCGGTGCCCAACCCGTGGCCGCCGCCGCCGATGATAATTACGTCATAAGATTTCTTCGGCACGGGGCTGCGCCACATCCGCGGCCAGTCTTCATGGTGGTTGAGGCCATGGCGCAGCAGACTCAAACCTGAATAATGTTGCATAGCGTCTCTTCCTGTCTGTTAGGCGAAAGCGGGGCGGGGCAGCGTCATGCCCTGAGGGTCGCCGTAAACCGGGTAGCGGGCGCACAGCTCCGCCACGTTGGAGCGTACCCAGGCCTCGATATTGCTGCTCTCTTCGTGAGTGCCTTCTTTACCGCGAGCCAGGGTATCCAGAATGTCGCAGATCCAATGCGCCAGCATTTCGCACTCGCGCAGATCAAAGCCGCGGGTGGTGATCGCCGGGGTGCCGATACGCAGTCCCGATGTGACGAAGGGGCTGTGGGGATCGTTGGGCACGGCGTTTTTATTGACGGTGATATGGGCGCGCCCCAGCGCGGCATCCGCCTCTTTGCCGGTAATGCCCTGGCGAATCAGTGAGACCAGGAACAGATGGTTGTCGGTGCCGCCGGAGACCAGATCGTACCCGCGCCGGATGAACACCCCCGCCATCGCCCGGGCATTGTCGATAACCCGTGCCTGATAGCGGACAAACTCTTCGCTCATCGCTTCGCGCAGCGCCACCGCCTTGGCGGCGATCACGTGCATCAGCGGGCCGCCCTGCTGCCCAGGGAAGACTGCGGCATTCAGTTTTTTGTACAGCTCCTCATCGCCGCAGGCGGAGAGGATCATGCCGCCGCGCGGGCCGCGCAGCGTTTTATGGGTGGTGGTAGTGACCACGTGGGCGTGGGGCAGCGGGTTGGGGTAGCAGCGGGCCGCCACCAGCCCGGCGACGTGGGCCATGTCCACCAGCAGCCAGGCACCGACTTCATCGGCGATCTCGCGGAAACGGCGCCAGTTCACCACCCGGGCGTAGGCGGAGAAACCGGCGATAATCAGCTTCGGCTGGTGTTCAAGCGCCAGTCTCCGCACCTCATCGTAATTGATCTCGCCGCTTTCCGGGTCGAGGCCATACTGCACCGCGTTGTAGTGTTTGCCGGAAACGTTAGGCGCCGCGCCGTGGGTCAGGTGGCCGCCGTGGGCCAGGCTCATCCCCAGGATGGTGTCCCCCGGCTTCACCAGCGCCATAAACGCCGCAGCGTTCGCCTGAGCGCCGGAGTGCGGCTGCACGTTGGCGTAGTCGGCGCCGAACAGCAGACAGGCGCGCTCGATAGCCAGCCGCTCCACCACGTCGACGTGTTCACAGCCGCCGTAGTAGCGCTTGCCCGGATAACCTTCAGCATATTTGTTGGTTAACTGGCTTCCCTGAACCGCCATCACCTGAGAGCTGGCGTAGTTTTCGGAAGCGATCAGTTCGATATGGTTTTCCTGACGCACCATTTCGCCAACGACGGCGGCGAAGAGCTGCGGGTCGGTCTTGTTCAAATCATCGGCATTCATCTGCTTATCCTCAGGGTTAGCGCTGCGGCGGCACCATCCGCCTACCGTCAGCCAAGATAGATCGGGGCGTACCCCTGAAGATTGAACAGATGCGACAACTTTATGTCACAATCGCGACATATGTATTTAACTTGCTGTTATTTATGCTTATTTTTTGATGGTGTCGTTTTGTATTTTTGCGTTCAATCGCAAAACGGCCGCTGGCTCGTGGCGACGCTGAGCGCTTTCGGGCTGGCCGATATGCAGAAAGAAGGGATCGACCGCCTGTTCGTGGCCGGTTTTGCGCGCCCGCGACGGAGAGTAGCCGAAGGTTTCACGGAACTGACGCGAAAAGTGAGCGGTATCGGAAAAGCCGCACTGCTCGCCGATATCGGTGACGGTGCGCGGGGTATAGTGCAGCAACCACAGGCCGTAGCGCAGCCGCAGGTTACGCATAAAGCGCTGCGGGGTGACGCCGAGTTCATCGCGAAACTTGCGCTCGATATTGCGCCGTGAAGTGCCTACCCGTCGTGCCAGATCGTCAATCGACAGCGATTCGCCCAGGTGCTGGGAAATAATATCGATTGCCCGGCGCAGCGCCCGATCCGCCACCCGTTCAAACACCACGGGCTGCGGCTGGGGATGCTCGCCGCGCCGCCCTTCGTCAATCAGCATAATATGCAGGCTTTTCATCGCCCAGGCGCGGCCCAGATGGCGTTCCACCAGATAAGCGGCCAGATCCGCCGCCGCGCTGCCGCCGGCGCAGGTGATCAGATCGCCGTCGTCGACGAACAGCCGGTCGGCCACCGGCGTCACCTGCGGAAAGCGCCGGGTCAGATCGCCATGGTGATACCAGCTGACGCAGCAGCGCCGCCCGGGCATCACGCCGGCCTGAATCAGCGCAAACACGCCGGTACAGACGCCCACCAGCGGCACGTTGGCTGCGGCGGCGCGGCGAATGTAGTCCAGCGCTACGCGGTCGGTGTGGTCTTGCTCATCCTGCACGCCGCCGATTACCACCAAATAGTCAAAGCGCGTCGGATCCGCAAAAGGCTGGCAGGGCGCAACGGCGGCGCCGCAGCTGGAGAGCGCCGGTTGGCCGTCGCCGGTCATAAAGGTCCAATGGCAGCGCAGCTGGCGGCTGCGATCTCCCTCATCGGCGGCCAGCCGCAGACAATCGACGAAAGCGGCAAACGGCAGCAGCGTAAAGCGCTGCAGCAGAACGAAACCTACCGTTAGCAAGGGCGACGCATCGGTCATCAGAGATTCCTCGTGGGGGTAGCAGGCTGACTGCCACAGCTTAGCAAGGTAACGGCGGGGACGGTGACCGCATTGTGCCGCCGTCCTGGTATCGGCTCAGCACCACAGTGCCTCGACCGGCGTATCCGCAGAAAAATGGTGGGCGACCTGAGCCTGAAGCAATTCGGCGCAGGCCAGGGCGTCGGTGAGGGCATTGTGCGCCGGGTAGCGGGGCAGATTATAGCGGGTGCGGCTTTCGGGCAGGCGCAGCGAAACCCGCGGCCGGCGACTGAACAGCCGCGCCGCCAGGCTGACGGGGCGATGACGGTGCTGGCGCGCTTCCAGCGCCAGGGTATCGATACAGGGAAAGGTAATCCCTTCCCCGATGCGCCGCTGCAGGGCGGCATCGAGAAACTGCCGCTCGATGCCGCGGTGGTGTACCACCAGCACTTTACCGGCCATCAGTTCGAGCAGCGTGATAAACAGCGCGTTCAGGTCCGGCGCCTTTTCCACTTCGGAATGGGTAATACCGTGGATCACCACCGACTCGTCGCGCAGCACCGCCCGTGGTTTCAGCAGCCAATGGCGGCCGTGCCGCAGGTGAATGCGCTGCAGCGTCATGGGTACCAGCCCGATGCTGACGATATCGTCGCGGCGGGCGTCGGTGCCGGTGGTTTCAAAATCCATCGCCAGCAGCGGCGCCTGGGCGATCGCCGTGTCGGGTGCTATGGCGCCAGCCTGGTAAAATGCCCGCAGCGCCGGATGACGCGCCTGGTGCGCCAGCTCAGCCATCCGCTCCGGCCATACCGGGGGGGCGCATTCGGCGATGGGTTGCCGCGACGTCGTGTTGAACGGGTGCTTGCCGATATAGAACATGGCGACCTCAGCGTATTCGTCCGGCCTGATAGCGGTATTTCAGGAATTTCTGGGCATTGCTCAGGATCTGGAAGGCATCCTTGAGGTTTTTGCGTTCGAAATCCGACAGGTTTTCCGGCTCGATATTGTTATCCGGCTGGCGTTCGGCATCCAGATCCAGCGCCTGATGGCGGATGCGCACCATCGAGATAAACTCCAGCGCGTCACGCAGATCCTGGCCGCGCCCGTGCGGCAGAATATCCGCCTCGATAATCTCCTGCAGGCGTTCAAAGGAGTTACGGGCGCGGGAGCCGATCGCCAGCGCATGCACGCGGATCAGATCCGCCAGCGGGGCGGTGCCGCGCCGTTTCATATTGATGGAGCGGCTGTGCTGGCCGGAAGGCTCCATCACAAACCCCTTAAAAAAGCCGAGCGGCGGCGTGCGCAGCAGCGCGTTGCGCGCCATGCAGGCCAGAAAACGGGCGTTATGGCGCGTCTGCTGTGTAATGCTCTGATTCAGATGTTCCGCCCACTCGGTGTTGCCCCAGACACCGTCGAGGTCGAAAAAGATAGCGCTGTCGAGCAGGGTTTGCGGTGTGGGTTTGCCGATCCAGTCGGCAAAGTAGCGCTCCCACACGGCGAGCGGCTGGCGCCATTTGGCGTTGGTGGCCATAATTCCGCCGTTGCAGTAGCGATAGCCGCAGGCCGCCAGGCCGTCGCTGACGAAGGTCGCCAGCTCAAGGAACCAGCCGTCGTGGCGTAGCGGATCGAAACTGTTGTCGAGCACCAGCGCATTGTCCTGGTCGGTGACGATCAGCTGCTCCTGACGCGCCATCGATCCCAGCGCCAGAAAACAGTAGGGCACCGGCGGCGGCCCCAGCTGCTGTTCCGCCAGCTCCAGCAGGCGCTGGGTAAAACTGCGGCCGATGACCGCCATGGCGCTGCCGATCATCTTCGAGTTGGCGTCTTCACGCACGATGCGCCTGAAGCAGGCGCGGACTTCGCTGCTCAGGGCGCTCAGTTCGGCGACGCTGTTGGCGTGGAAGATGCGGCTGACTACGAACAGGCTGTTCTGAGATTCATAGCGCAGGATATCCGACTGCGATATCACGCCGATGGGCTGACCCTGTCTGAGCACCGGCAGATGATGCACATTGTGACGCATCATGGTCAGCATGGCTTCGAACACCATCTGATGATGTTCGCCGTAAATCAGCTCTGGCGTCATGATCTCGCTGACCGGCGTATCAACGCTCAGCCCTTTGGCGACGACCCGGGTGCGCAGGTCGCGGTCGGTGAGCATGCCGGCCATACGGGCGGCGTTGCCCATTGCGCCCTCCGGCACGCCGGGGTGCATCACCAGTAACGAAGAGACCCCTTCCGTGCTCATTGTGATGGCGGCCTCGCGCACGGTGCCGGAGGTTTCGATGGTGACCGGCTGACGGCCAATCAGCGTATCGATGCTTGAGGTGAGCAGTTCGTTGGCGTCCTCGGTGCGAGCCACGGTGTGGCGCAGCCGGGTGCGGTCTTCCACCTCCACGATGTCGGCGAATGCCTCATACTGCGCAAACAGCTGGTGGAATACCGGGGCAGGGATCAGCCAGGCCAGCGTGTCTTCCAGTGCGGTCACCGGAAAGCGCACGCTGCTTTCGCGAAGCAGGCCGAACTGGCCGAAATATCCTCCCGCGCTGAGGCGATTGTAGAGATCGCCGTTGCGTCGGTAGACCTCGACGGCGCCGCTGCGGAGCACATACCAGGCGTCCACCTGCTGGCCGAAGGACAATATGTGGCTGCCTGCCTTGAAGTAGCTGACTTCGATATTGGCGGCCGCCAGAGCCAGCGCTTCAACGGGCAGCGCGTCGAAGGGCGGATAGCGCCGCAGAAAGTCGATCATGTCCTGATGTTCGGCCTGCATGGTGACCTCCGTGGCAGCCGGAATACCGGAACGGCTCAGCTGCGTTCCGCGCTGGCGTTAGTACGCAGCCGAGGTTCCGTTGCCAGACCTTTCAGCACCGAGACCGCCGCAATCAGCAGCACGATGGCGAACGGCAGCCCGGTGGTCAGCACCATGGTCTGCAGCGCCACCAGTCCGCCGCCCAGCAGCAGCGCTATCGCGACGACGCCCTGGAAGCTGCACCAGAACACTCGCTGCGGCGTGGGCGCGTTGACTTTTCCGCCCGCCGAGATGATATCGATCACCAGCGAGCCGGAGTCCGACGAGGTGACGAAAAACACCACCACCAGCAGAATGCCGATCAGTGAAGTAATCTGCGCCAGCGGCAGCGTGTCGAGCATGGTAAACAGCTGCAGCGGCAGTTCCGCTTCGGCAACGGCCTTGTGTCCCAGGTCAAAAAACTGATGGATGGCGGTATTGCCGAGGATGGTCATCCACATCACACAGGCCAGCGACGGGACAATCAGCACCGAGATAATAAATTCGCGCACGGTCCGGCCACGGGAAACGCGGGCGATAAACATGCCGACAAACGGCGACCAGGAGATCCACCAGGCCCAGTAGAAGGCGGTCCAGCTGGCGACGAAGTTGCCGTCTTCACGGCCGAAGGGGTTGGAGAGCGCCGGCAGGTACTGCAGGTAGGAGGCCAGATTAGAGAAGAAGCCGGTCAGCAGCGCCAGGGTCGGGCCGACGATGATAACGAACAGCAGCAGCAGCGCCGCCAGCATCATATTGATTTCCGACAGGCGGCGTACGCCTTTCTCCAGCCCCGCCACCACCGACAGCAGGGTAATGGCGGTAATGCCGATCACCAACAGGATCTGCGTGGTTTCGCCCATCGGGATGCCGAACAGGTAGTTCAGCCCGGAAGCGGCCTGGGAAGCGCCCAGTCCCAGCGAGGTCGCCAGGCCAAACAGCGTGGCCAGCACCGCCAGAATATCGATGATATGCCCGGGCCAGCCCCAGACCGCATCCCCCAGCAGCGGATAGAACACCGAGCGCATGGTCAGAGGCAGCCCTTTGTTAAAGGAGAACAGCGCCAGCCCCAGCGCCAGCATCGCATAGATGGCCCAGGGGTGCAGCGCCCAGTGGAAGATGGTGGTGGCCATCGCCAGTTGGCGGGCGGCATCCGGGTCGCCCGCGGCGGCGGCCAGCGGCGCGGTGTCGCTGCGTACGCCGTTTTCGATACTGACGCCGCCAAGCGCGCTGGAGAAGTGCGACAGCGGTTCCGAAACGCCGTAGAACATCAGGCCAATCCCCATACCGGCGGCGAACAGCATGGAGAACCAGGCCAGATAGTTGTAGTCCGGTCTGGCCAGGGTGCCACCCAGCCGCACCTTGCCGAGCGGGGAAAACACCAGCACCAGACAGAGAATCACGAAGATATTGCCGACGCTCAGAAAGAACCAGCTCAGGTTGGTGGTCAGCCATTTAAGCACGCTGCTGAAGATGGGTTCCATCTGGCTGTGAAACGCCAGCGTCAAGACGACAAAGATAACGATCGCCACTCCGGAGATGACGAAGACGCGGTTATGAATATCCAGCCCGAAAGGGCCGACGCTGACCACGATATTGTCCTGGCCCACCTGATAGTCGGTATCGTACGGGTTAACCTCACCATCGGGTACCATCGGATCTTTTGAATCCGGCATAGTGATTCCTCCTAGGGAATGGTTGGTGATTGCCTGAACTCTGCGTGGGGCTGGACACGGCCTCTGGTTAGTCAGCCCGTCCAAGACGGATGATAGCGACGGGATGGCGGTGTGAAATGCCTGTCAACGTCTTGACGGGGTCGATTTGCGACATGCGGCTCAGGCGAGGAGCGGCGGTGATTTTCGGTCGGTGTGACGCTTGAAAACGTCGTGAATCGGCATTTCCTGACCTGCGTCCGCAGCGATAATGGACGCTGACATTTCAGGCTCTCGGGAGAAGGTAATGAGTATCAGCGTCTTTGATCTGTTCAAGATTGGGGTCGGCCCCTCCAGTTCACATACCGTAGGGCCGATGCGTGCCGCGCAGCGCTTTGTCCGGCAGTTAAGCGAGCAGGGCGTGCGGGATGCGGTGACGCGCGTCAGGGTGGCGTTGTTTGGCTCCCTGAGCGCCACCGGCGTGGGGCACGGTACCGATAAGGCGACGCTGATGGGGCTGATGGGCGAGTCGCCGGAAACGGTCGATCCCCGCACTATCGACCCCGCGATCCGAGCGGTGTGCGAAACCGGCTTTCTGACCCTGGCCGGCGGGGCTGGCGTGGAGTTTGACTGGAACCGCGATCTGCATTTCGTTGATGAAGTGCTGGCATATCATCCCAACGCCATGCGTTTGACCGCCTTCAACTCGCGGGGCGTGGCGTATGAGAACACCTACTATTCGGTAGGGGGCGGTTTTGTGCTGGATGAGAGCGAGGCCACCGCGAGCGCGCATCTGGTGCCGCAGGTGGAACTGCCTTACGACTTTAACACCTGCGCGGAACTGCTGGCGCACTGCCGGCGGCAGGGGTTAAGAATCAGTGAGCTGATGCTGGAAAATGAAAAGGTATGGCGCGATGAAGCCGAAATCCGCGCCGGTATCGCCGCCCTCTGGCAGGCGATGCAGGATTGTATTGCCCAGGGGCTGGAGAATGAGGGCGTCCTGCCGGGCGGGCTGAACGTCAAGCGCCGTGCTCCCGGGCTGTATCGTTCCCTGCAGCGGGCGACAGGGGCGAATGTGATTGGCACCACGCTGTCGGCGATGGACTGGGTCAATCTCTATGCGCTGGCGGTCAATGAGGAGAACGCTGCAGGGGGGCGTATGGTGACAGCGCCCACTAACGGTGCGGCCGGTATCGTGCCGGCGGTGTTGATGTATTACATGCGCTTCAGCGAGCAGACGCAGGAGCAGGACGTGGTGGACTTTCTGCTGGCAGCGGCGGCGGTAGGGGCGCTGTGTAAGAAAAATGCCTCGATTTCCGGCGCAGAGGTGGGCTGCCAGGGCGAGGTCGGCTCAGCCTGTGCCATGGCCGCCGCCGGGCTGACCGAGGTGCTGGGCGGTACGCCGGAGCAGGTGGAAAATGCGGCGGAGATTGCGCTGGAGCATAACCTGGGGCTGACCTGCGATCCGGTGGCCGGGTTGGTGCAGGTGCCCTGCATTGAGCGCAATGCCATCGCCGCGATGAAAGCGATCAACGCCGCGCAGATGGCGCTGCGGGGAGACGGACAGCACTTTGTTTCGCTCGATAAAGTGATCCGCACCATGCGCGATACCGGACGGGATATGCAGGACAAGTATAAGGAGACGTCGCGCGGCGGTCTGGCGGTGAACGCGATAGAGTGCTGAAGGTTGCCTGATGTCTGCCCGTTTATTGGGCAGATGCACCAAAAAAGCATGGGGTGGCAGGGAATTACCCCGGCCTTATCCGATCAGCATAAACCGTGCCACCTCTGTTTTTTTAATCGCAACAGCGGCGCTAAATCACTATCGATGAATGATTATCGAGATATTGCGCATACATTTTAAATGTAAAAAGGAAGTGGCACATTTGTTGCCTTATTGTTTTCTGTGGAAGTGAAGAAGTATCAGACCCGTTTGTTCCCTCTCCTGACGAGAGACCACAGAGGCAAGAGCATATGTCTGAAACAAATGCATCATCCCGGGATTCTATCAATAACAATAAGACGCATACCGTTGGTTTTTTACTGGTGAACAATTTCACCATGATGGCGCTGGCGACGGCGGTTGAGCCGCTGCGCATGGCGAACCAGTTAAGCGGCCGCGAGCTGTATGACTGGCATACCATCAGCGAGGATGGCGGCGTGGTGATGGCCAGCGACGGCATTCACATTACGCCGGATTGCTCCATGGCCGATTCCAGCGCGCTGGATGTGCTGATCGTGGTCGGCGGCGTCAATATTACCCGCAGCTACAGCCGACGACAGGTGAGCTGGCTGCAGGCGATGGCGCGCAAGCAAATTCTGATTGGCGGCGTCTGTACCGGCCCTTATCTGCTGGCGGAAGCCGGGCTGCTGGACGGTTACCACTGCAGCGCGCATTGGGAGTGTATCGCCTCGATGCAGGAAGCCTATCCCAAAGTGCGATGTACCAATCAATTGTTCGTTATCGAGCGCGACCGCATGACCTGCAGCGGCGGCACGGTGCCGATGGATATGATGCTCAGCATGATCAAGCGCGATTTTGGCTATCAGCTGACGGCGGCGATCTCGGAGATGTTTATCTGCGATCGGGTGCGCAACGAGTCGGACTACCAGCGCATCCCGCTACGCCACGTGCTGGGGACCGCGCAGCCGAACCTGGTGGAGGCGGTGTCGCTGATGGAGGCCAATATCGAAGAGCCGATCGATCTGGACGAGCTGGCCACCTATGTGGGGCTGTCCCGGCGCCAGCTTGAACGTCTGTTTCAGAAGTATCTGCAATGCTCGCCCTCCCGTTACTATATGAAACTCCGCCTGTTCCGGGCGCGGCAACTGCTGAAGCAGACTTCGATGTCGATTATCGAAATCGCGCTGGCCTGCGGTTTTGTCTCGACGCCGCACTTTAGCAAATGCTACCGCGAGCATATTGGCATTCCGCCGCGCGAGGAGCGACGCGGTATACGCAGCCAGGTGCTGAGCGAAACCCTGCCGCAGTTGGTGACCACTGCGCTGCCCGGCCTGAACGGCAAGAAGGAGCGCGTGGCGTCGGCGGTGGCGGTGCGCGCCCTGAGCGAGGCGCGCTTTGAGCCGACCTACGGTTCGGTGACGCTGGGCTGGAGCTCGCCGCCCTGAAGTGCTGAACATCATGCTTATTCTGCTGCCGCCTGCCCGCAACGGGCGGGCGGCGGCTATGTAGCCCAGTCTTCCAGCATGTGGGCGTGGCCTATGGCTCGACGCGTCCTCCACGTTCCGTCATAACGTCCGCATCGGCTTTCTCTTCCTACAGGAACGAACCCCAGCTCGGCTTTACCGGCCGCAGGATGATGGCGTCGCCTTCGCGGGCGATCTCCGGTTCATTGACGCCTGCAGAATCCAGATAGCTCGGCGCCGGCTGCGCTCTGGGTCAGTCAGGTGACGTTTTCAGAACACTTTCTTTGTGGGGTTAACCCTATGCTGTCAAACATCAGGGCCGCTCTGGCCGTTACAGACAGGGGGTGAAAAGATGGACGCAGAACAGTTGCACAACGACGCCATTATTATCGATGGTCTGGTGATTGCGAAGTGGGATCGCGAGCTGTTTGAGGATATGCGGCGCGGCGGCCTGACCGCGGCGAACTGTACGGTGTCGGTCTGGGAAGGGTTTCAGAGCACCGTGGACAATATCGTCGCGATGAACGCGCTGCTCGAGCAGAATTCGGATCTGGTGATAAAGGTGCGCACCACCGACGATATTCGCCGCGCCAAAGCGGCGGGCAAGACCGGCGTGCTGATGGGGTTCCAGAATGCTAATGCCTTTGAGGATCAGCTCGGCTACGTGCAGATATTCAAGGATCTTGGCGTTGGGGTGGTGCAGATGGCCTACAACACCCAGAACCTGGTGGGCACCGGCTGCTATGAGCGCGACGGCGGTCTGTCCGGCTACGGCCGGGAAGTGGTGGCGGAAATGAACCGTGCCGGCGTCATGTGCGATCTCTCCCACGTCGGCGCCAAAACCTCTGAAGAGGTGATTCTGGCGTCGGAAAAGCCGGTCTGCTATTCGCATTGTCTGCCTTCCGGCCTGAAGGATCATCCGCGCAATAAGTCCGATGCGGAGCTGAAGTTTATTGCCGATCACGGCGGCTTTGTCGGCGTCACCATGTTTACGCCGTTCCTGAAAAACGGCATTCACTCCACCATCGACGACTATGTCGAGGCCATCGAATACATCTTCAACCTGGTGGGAGAGGATCAGATCGGTATCGGCACCGACTTCACCCAGGGCCAGGATCAGGCCTTTTTCGAGTGGCTTACCCATGACAAAGGTTACGCCCGCCATCTGACCAGCTTCGGCAAGATCATCAACCCTGAAGGGATCCGCACCCTTGGTGAATTCCCCAATCTGACCGAGGCCCTGCTGCGTCACGGATTCAGCGAACATCAGGTGCGCAAGATTATGGGCGAGAACTGGGTCCGCGTTCTGGCTGAGGTATGGGGCGAATAACCGCCAAGATGAAGATTGTCCGGGAGAAACCATGAGCTCACATGCACCTGAACTGCCGATTGCGGTGGACGACGAAACCGGCGTCTGGACCAGCGATGCGCTGCCGATGCTGTACGTACCGCGTCACTTTTTCGTCAACAACCATATGGCGATTGAAGAAGAGATTGGCGCAGAACGCTATGCGGCGATCCTGTATAAGGCGGGTTACAAATCCGCCTACTACTGGTGTGAAAAGGAGGCGGAAGCCCACGGCATCAGCGGCGCTGCGGTGTTTGAGCACTATATGAAACGGCTCTCCCAGCGCGGCTGGGGGCTGTTTATCATCGAGGCGCTCGATCTGGAGCAGGGCACGGCCCGTATCCGTCTGGAACACTCCGCGTTTGTTTATCAGTACGGCAAGGTCAACCGCAAAGTCGATTACATGTTTACCGGCTGGTTCGCCGGCGCCATGGATCAGGTAGCCCAGAGCCTGGGCTATGCGGTCAGAACCCGGGCGGTCCAGACCCGGAGCGCTGCCGAAGAGGGAAGTGACTACGGCGTGTTTGAGGTAACGCCGCTGTAATACGCGATGGCCGCCTGCGGGCGGCCTGGGTTTAAGCATTGAATCAGGGTGTTGCCATGTCCCAGTTTGATCTCCTGTTCCAGCCGTTGAATATCAATAAGCTGACCATCCGTAACCGCATCGTCAGTACCGCCCACGCCGAGGTGTATGCCACCGACGGCGGCATGACCACCGATCGCTACGTCAAATATTACGAAGAGAAAGCGAAAGGAGGCTGCGGCCTCTGTATCTGCGGCGGCTCCAGCGTGGTGTCGATCGACAGCCCGCAGAGCTGGTGGAGCTCGGTGAACCTGTCGACCGACCGCATCATCCCTCATTTCCAGAACCTGGCCGATGCGGTGCACAAACACGGCGGCAGGATCATGATCCAGATTTCCCATATGGGGCGTCGCTCACGCTGGGACGGTGAAAACTGGCCCAACCTGATGTCGCCGTCGGGCATTCGCGAGCCGGTGCACCGCGCGACCTGCAAAACCATCGAGGTGGAAGAGATCCGGCGGGTGATCGGCGATTTCGCCCGGGCGGCGGTGCGCGCCAAAGAGGGGGGCCTCGACGGCGTGGAGCTTTCCGCCGTGCATCAGCACATGATCGATCAGTTCTGGTCGCCGCGGGTCAACAAGCGTACCGACGAGTGGGGCGGCAGCTTTGAAAACCGCATGCGTTTCGGTATGGAAGTGCTGAAGGCGGTGCGCGAAGCGGTAGGCCCGGATTTTGTGGTGGGCATGCGCATCACCGGTGATGAGTTCCACCCTGACGGCCTGAGCCATGAGGATATGAAGCAGATCGCTGCCTACTACGACGGAACCGGCATGGTGGACTACTTTGGCGTGGTCGGCTCGGGCTGCGATACCCATAACACGCTGGCCAACGTTATTCCGAATATGAGCTACCCGCCGGAGCCGTTCCTGCACCTGGCGGCCGGGATCAAAGACGTGGTGTCGGTGCCGGTGATCCACGCTCAGAACATCAAGGATCCGAACCAGGCGCAGCGCATTCTGGAGCAGGGCTATGTTGATTTTGTCGGCATGACCCGGGCCCATATCGCCGATCCGCACCTGATCGCCAAGATCAAACTGAATCAGGTTGACCAGATTCGCCAGTGCGTGGGCGCCAATTACTGCATCGACCGCCAGTATATGGGGCTGGACGTGCTGTGCATCCAGAACGCGGCGACCTCGCGCGAGTATATGGGGCTGCCGCATAGTATTACCAAGAGCGACGGCCCGCAGCGCAAGGTGGTGGTGGTCGGCGGCGGTCCCGGCGGGATGGAGGCGGCGCGGGTGGCGGCCGAGCGCGGTCATCAGGTCACGCTGCTGGAACGCGGCGCGGAGCTGGGCGGGCAAGTATCGATCGCCGCCAGAGCGCCGCAGCGCGATCAGATGGCGGGTATTACCCGCTGGCTGGCGATGGAGCTGCAGCGGCTGGGAGTGGCGATTCAGTTGAATACCGAAGCGGATGCCGCCACGGTGCGCGATCTGCGGCCGGATGTCTGCATTCTGGCGACCGGCGGTCGTCCGTTCCTGGAGCAAAACCCGGAATGGGGCGCGGACGACGGGCGGGTGGTGTCCAGCTGGGATATCCTGACCGGCGCCGTCGAGCCGGGTAAAAACGTGCTGATTTACGACACCATCTGTGAATTCACCGGCATGTCGACCGCCGACTACCTGACCGCCAAAGGGGCGCTGGTGGAACTGGTGACCGATGATATCAAGCCCGGCGTCGGCATCGGCGGCACCACCTTCCCGACCTATTATCGCAGCCTGTATGAAAAGGCGGTGATCATGACCTCGGATCTGGCGCTGGAGGCGGTATACCGCGAAGGCGACAAGCTGGTGGCGGTGCTGGAAAACGAGTACACCGGCCAGAAAGAGGAGCGGGTGGTGGACCAGGTGGTGGTCGAAAACGGCACCCGGCCAAACGAAGAGCTGTACTACCAGCTGAAGGCGGAATCGCGCAATCAGGGGCAGATCGATAACGAGGCGCTGTTTGCCGCTCAGGCGCAGCCGGTACTGGCAGAGACGGGCGAGGGCATGATCCTCTGGCGGCTGGGGGACTGTGTGTCGCAGCGCAACGTCCATGCGGCGATCTACGACGCACTGCGCCTGTGCAAGGATCTGTAACCCAACGCCCACCCGGCTTATTGCGAGAGAGGACACCATGATACTCGACAGATTACTCCCCGTGTTGCTGGTGATGGCATTGCTGCTGGCGGCGGTCGGTATGATCCGGCGGATCCGCCTCTGGCGCGCCGGCCGGCCGGAAAAAGTGGCCCTGCTGGCCGGGCTGATGGCGATGCCGCGCCGCTATCTGGTGGATCTGCACCATGTGGTGGCGCGGGATAAGGTGATGTCGAACACCCACGTGGCGACCGCGGGCGGCTTTGTGCTGTCGATGCTTTTGATCCTGGCGGTTCACCTGTTCGGCATCCATAGCCGTTGGCTGGCTGGCGCGCTGTTAGGTGCGTTGGCGCTGATGCTGACCGGGGCGCTGTTTGTCTATCGCCGCCGTCGCCATCCGCCGGCGCGGCTGTCGAAGGGGCCGTGGATGCGGCTGCCGAAAAGCCTGCTGGTCTTCGCGGCCAGCTTTTTTATCGCCACGCTGCCCGCGGCGGGCATCCTGCCTGAAGGCAGCGGCGGCTGGCTCTTGGCGGCGCTGCTGGCCGGCGGGATCGTCTGGGGGCTGGTGGAACTGCTGTTCGGCATGGCCTGGGGCGGGCCGATGAAGCACGCTTTTGCCGGCGCGCTGCACCTGGCATTTCACCGGCGGCCGGAGCGCTTTGGCGGCGGACGTTCCACCGCGCTGAAAGCGGTGGATTTGGCTGCGCCGAAGCTGGGGGTGGAGAAGCCCGCCGATTTTACCTGGAACCAGCTGCTCGGTTTCGACGCCTGTGTGCAGTGCGGCCGCTGCGAGGCGGTGTGTCCGGCGTTTGCCGCCGGGCAGCCGCTGAACCCCAAGAAACTGATTCAGGACATGGTGGTTGGCCTGGCCGGCGGCTCGGACGCCCGTTTTGCCGGCAGCCCCTACCCGGGCATCGAGGTCGGCAAGGCGTGCGGCGCTCCGCATCAGCCTATCGTCTCCGGGCTGATCAGTCCGGAGACGCTGTGGTCCTGCACCACCTGCCGCGCCTGCGTTGAGGAGTGCCCGATGATGATCGAGCACGTGGACGCCATCGTTGATATGCGCCGCTTCCTGACGCTGGAGAAAGGCAGCACCCCGAACAAGGGGGCCGAAGTGCTGGATAACCTGATCGTGACCGACAACCCGAACGGTTTTAACCCGCGCAGCCGCACCAACTGGGCGGCGGATCAGAACCTGCGGGTGATGAAAGAGGTGAAGCAGGCGGACGTGCTGTTCTGGGTCTCCGACGGCGCATTCGATATGCGCAGCCAGCGCATTCTGCGCGCCTTTGTGAAGATCCTGAAGGCGGCGGGAGTGGACTTTGCCGTGCTGGGGGACGAAGAACTGGACTGCGGCGACGTGGCGCGCCGTCTGGGGGATGACGCCACCTTCCAACGGCTGGCGAAGCGTAATCTCGCCACCCTGGGCAAATACCGCTTCAACCGCATCGTCACCACCGATCCGCACGCTTTTCACTGCCTGCGCAATGAGTACCCGGAATTCAGCCCCGAAGGCGAGAAGCCGGATTACGAAGTGCTGCACCATACCACCTTTATCAATGAGCTGGTGAAGGCGCAGCTGCTGACCCTGAATGACTACAAGGGCGGCAGCGTGACCTGGCACGACCCCTGCTATCTGGGGCGCTATAACGGCGAATATGAAGCCCCCCGCGAGCTGCTGGCGGAACTGGGTATTCAGCCGGCCGAGATGGAACGTTCCGGCTTTCGTTCCCGCTGCTGCGGCGGTGGCGGCGGCGCGCCGATTACCGATATCCCCGGCGAGAGGCGGATTGCCGATATGCGCATGGAGGATGCCCGCGCCACCGGCGCCGAACTGGTCGCCGTCGGCTGTCAGCAGTGCACCGCGATGCTTGAAGGCGTGGTGGAGCCGCGTCCGGTGGTGAAGGATATTGCCGAACTGGTGGCCGAGGCGCTGGTGGAGCCGAGCGCACCGCCGGCGGCCAGGCGCAAGAGTGAACAACCTGCGATGGAGGTAGCCTGATGAGCGAGATTCTGCGCAGAGACCCGCGCGCCGAATGGATTGCGCGCAACCGCCTGCACCCGCAGCATGCGGCAATGATGATGCCGGCGGGCGAATCACGTGGCCCGTCCGGGCTGATTCGCCGCAACCCGCACGCCGTAGGTTTTATCGGCCCGAACGGCCTCCGCCGCATTGACCGGATGAATGTCGGCGCGCCGGTCGGCCGCGCCGGGCCGCGGACGGTCAGCGCGCTGCAGACGACGGCGCTGCCGCTGCACCGGGTGGAGCAGGTGGAATACTACATTGCGGTAGTGCCCGATATGGAGGGTGGCCGGCTGAGCGATCACGACCGGGATGTGTTGGGTCAGGCCCATGCGCTGATTCGCGAAATCGGCGGCGCCGGAGCGGTGCTGGCCGTGGTGTTCGGCGATCACCGCGAACAGGCGTTTGATACCGCTGGCGTCGACCGGCTGTTGGAACTGAACGGCGACGGCTATCAGGCGTATGCGCCGGAGCTGCGGGTCGCCGCCCTGAACGAGGTCGACAGCCAGTTTGCACCACGTCACTGGCTGCTGCCGGACAGCGTAGCCGGCGGCTTTGAGCTGGGATGCCGGCTGGCGGCGCGTCTTGGCGAACGACCGGCGACGCAGGCCTGGCGGGTTGATGCCGCACAGAGCGTCTGCCGCGGCGCCGGCGGCAGCACCGATATTACCCGCGCCACGCCGCGTATGCTACTGCTGGCATCGGAGTGCGCCGAACCGGTTGATGAAACCCGCCACGAGGCATTGCCGGTGCAGTTGCAGCAGACGGTAAGCGTGGCGGCGCGCATTCGTGATGACGGGCAGGTGGCGGTGGATCCCAACGCGGTGGCGCTGGCAGAGGCGGAGTTTATCCTTTCGGCGGGCAACGGTGTGCAGGACTGGACGCTGTTTCACCAGTGCGCCGAAGCGCTCGGCGCGACGGAAGGCGCCAGCCGGGTGGCGGTGGACGATGGCCATATGCCGCGCCAGCGTCAGGTTGGCGCTACCGGCACCTGGGTCACCGCCCGGGTTTATGTGGCGGTGGGCATTTCCGGCGCCATTCAGCATTTGCAGGGCATCGGGCAGTGCGACAAGGTGATCGCCATTAACACCGATGCCGGCTGCGATATGGTGAAGCGCGCGGCGCTCAGCGTGATTGGCGACAGCAGCGAGATTATGGCCCAGCTGATCCGGCTGGTCAGGGAGCACCATCAGGGGGAGTTTGAACATGCAGCCTGAAAAGCATCATGCAGACCTGCGCGTGACAGCGCTGGTATCGATTGGCAAGCACCCCGGCTCTGCGCGCGAGCGCCGCGCTGGGCAGGACGCCCGGGCCGTCGAGCTGGGCATGACGCTGGCGTCTGACGGGCTGGAGGTGCTTCATGCGGGCGATCCTCAAGCCGAGGCGCTGCGCAGCTATGCAGGGATGGGGCTGGACGTCCTGCGGGTTCTGGATCAGGAGGAGAATGCGGATGTGGTGCCGGCGCTGTGCCGTTATCTGAGCCAGGACAAACCGGATATTATCCTGACCGGCGTACGGGCCGAGAGCGGCGAATCGTCCGGTATGCTGCCTTACCTGCTGGGGGAGGCGCTGGGCATGCCGGTGGTGACCGGCATTGCCGATATTGTCGCTGTCGATGGCGGCGAGGCGCAGCTGCTGCAGGCGTTGCCGCGCGGCCAGCGCCGGGCGCTCAGGGTGCCGCTGCCGTTTATCGCCAGCGTTGATATGGCGGCGCCGGCGCCGCGCCAGAGCGCGTTTGGCCCCGCCAGCCGGGCGCGGCTGGAAAGCACGCCGGCAGGCATTGCCTGTCCCGATGAGGTCAGGGCGCAGTGGAGCGAAGCGCCGGCCCGCAAGCGGCCGAAGCGCCTGCAGGTGGTGAAGGCGAAAACCGCCGCCGACCGTTTCAAGGCGGCGACCGCGAAGTCGCAGGGCGACGGCGGCCGTATCCTGCGCGATAAGCCGGCGCCTGAGATGGCACAGGCGATATTCGATCTGCTGTTGGAGGAAGGCGTGGTGCGCGGCGGCCGGTGAGGCGTGTTGTTCAGGTTGTTTTTTATACCAAGAAAAGATCGTACCGTTGCCCGGCCCTCTCAGGCGAGAGGGCCGGGGCAAAGGGGAATCAGCCATATTGTCGTTCGACGTCGGGCACGCCGATCGGGTAGTGCTCGCTGTTATCCGTCTCGCCCAGATTTTTCAGCACGGTATCGCTGTACCACTCCAGGAAGTTGATCACGCCGAACTCGTAGGTTTCGGAGTAAGGACCGGGCTGATAGCCGATGGAGTTAATGCCGCGCTGGTTCTCTTCACCCAGAACGCGATCCTGATCGTTGGTGGCATCCCAGACCTGGCGCAGGCGCTCCGGATCGTAATCGACGCCCGGCACCGCATCCTTATGCACAAACCATTTGGTGGTCACCAGTGACTCCTGGGCCGAGATCGGCAGCACCCGGAACACGATAAAGTGATCGCTCTGCATGTGGTTCCAGGAGTTGGGCAGGTGCAGGATGCGCATCGATCCCAACTGGCGGCTCTGAATGCGGCCGAGCAGTTTGGTGCAGCCTTCGCTGCCGTCGATGGTCATCACGTTGGCCCCCGGTTTCAGCGGCATACGCACGATGCGGTTGCGCTGGCCAAAGCTTTGGTGGCGATGCGGGATCCCTTCCTGATCCCACCGTTCGGCCTGCTGGTTGTAGTAGTCGATAAACTCCGGCGTGGCGCGCGGATCGTTGGTGTCGTCCCACTCCAGCAGGGTGTTGAGCAGTTCCGGGTGGCTGCCTGCGCAGTGGTAGCATTCGCGGTTATTTTCCAGCACCAGCTTCCAGTTGGCCTTTTCATACATCTCGGATTCGGTCGCCAGCTTGGTGTTCTCCACGTCGTACGGCGCCATATATTCTTCGAGCGTCGCCAGGAAGTCATCGAAGTCGGATTCCGGCTGCTGCTCCGCGATGCAGACAAAGATAAAACCACCGGCGGTGCGGCAAAACGCCGGCTTCAGGCCGTGCTGACGCGGCTCGAAGCCGTCCCCCATATGGGTGCCGGCAAACAGCAGGTTGCCCTTCAGATCGTAGGTCCACTGGTGGTACGGGCAGACCAGGTTCGCTACCTTGCCGCGCGGCTGCTGACAGATGCGCGAGCCGCGGTGGCGGCAGGTATTGTGGAAAGCGTTGACCGCGCCGTCGGCGTCGCGCACCACCAGCACCGGGTTCTGGCCGATTTCAAGGGTGAAATAGTCGCCCTTTTTCGGGATTTCGCTGGTCATGCCAACGAACAGCCACTCTTTCTGAAACACTTCCTCCATATCAATGCGGAATAGGGCCGGATCGTTATACAGCGGCTGCGGCAGCGAATAGTTCGGCTGGCGCCTTTTGAGCAAGTCGGCCATCTGTTCGCGCGCATCGGTAATGCTGGCGCAGGTGATATTCAGCAGATCGTTATGACTCATGATGTTGCTCTTCTCATTCAGATCAAAGTGTTTCGCGCCCGCGCGCGGACGCATCCTGGTTGCAACAACGCCCCGTTCCCGGTCACCCCATTGGAGAAATGGGTCACTGTTGGATCAGATGCTGCACCCGGTCGAGAATAAGGAATGTTCTGGCTGCGACATCGATCCCCTCCGTTAGAGACGTCGAGGGAAAGTATTGTTGTCCGGTGGTTTTTTCAGATATCTCGATGTCGTGAATAAGTAAATGGCAAAGGGGGGTTGAACTGAAAATTCAGTCCGTATTGCGGCCGCGCCGAACCATCGCGAGCTATTCATCGACACCTGGCCCACAGGAAGCATTCCCTATGACCAACCAGACTATTTCGGTAGTAAATAGCGGCGCTTTTGAGCCCGTAACCACCCAGACTTGGATCAACGGTCGTCATGCTGTGCGTTGCGTCAAAGTGATTCAGGAAACCTGGGATGTAAAAACCTACTGCTTTATGGCCGAGCAGCCGATCATGTTCTTCTTTAAGCCCGGCCAGTTCGTCACCCTGGAGCTGGAGATCGACAGCGAGCAGGTGTTCCGTTCCTACACCATTTCCAGCTCGCCGTCGGTGCCCTACAGTTTCTCGATCACGGTCAAACGGGTGCCGGGGGGTAAGGTGTCCAACTGGCTGCATGACAACATGAGCGAGGGGATGGAGCTGGCGGTGCATGGTCCGGTTGGCCAGTTTAACTGTATCGATAACCCGAGCGACCGGGTGCTGTTTCTGTCGGGGGGCGTCGGCATTACGCCGGTGATGTCGATGGCGCGCTGGTATTTTGATACCAACGCCGACGTCGATATGGTGTTTGTTCACAGCGCGCGTACGCCGCGAGACATTATTTTCCAGCGCGATCTGGAGAATATGGCCGCGCGCATCGCCAACTTTAAGCTGAACCTGATTTGCGAACGCTATGAGTCAGGCCAGAACTGGGGCGGCTATCGCGGCTTCTTTAATCACGCGATGCTGGAAATGATGGCTCCCGATTTTATGGAACGCGAAGTCTACTGCTGCGGTCCGGCGCCTTATATGAAGGCGGTGCGCAACATGCTGCAGGAAGCCGGGTTTGATATGCGTCGCTATCACGAGGAATCGTTCGGCGCGACGCCGGAGCCGGTCAAAGAGCAGGCGCAGCAGGATGCCGAACAGGCGGCCGAAGAGGCCGAAGCGATACCGCGTTCCGACCTGATTCAGGTGTTCTTCGCCAGCACCGGCAAGAGCGTGCAGATCGCGCCGGGGGAAACCGTACACGCCGCCGCCGCCAAACTGGGGCTGCACATCCCCAAAGCCTGCGGCATGGGAATCTGCGGCACCTGCAAGGTGAAGAGGCTGGAGGGCGCGGTCGAGATGGCGCATAACGGCGGCATTACCGATGAGGATGTCGAAGAGGGCTATATTCTCTCCTGCTGCAGCGTGCCGACGGGGGATGTGGTGGTGGAGTATTAAGGCAGATGCGGCCACGGAGGGCGCAGTTTCTCTTGACTGACGGGAAAACCCCGGGCGGTCAGCCCGGGGTGTGATTTATGATGCGCGCGCGACGCCGCGCAGCTGGTGTTGGCTGCTCAGCAACGCCCAGCCGCTCAGCAGCGCCACCATCATCAGGTAGTAGCTTGGCGCTAGGCTGGTGCCGGTCATGCTGATCAGCAAGGTGCAAATCAGCGGCGCAAAGCCGCCGAACACCGTCACCGCCACGTTATAGCCGATCGCCATACCGCTGGCGCGGGTCTCCATCGGGAACAGATCCGCCATCACCGACGGCACCGTGGAGAAATACACCGATTTCAGCAGCGCCATCCAGCCGACCAGCAGCATCAGGGTCAGCGGCGTGGTGTGGTTGACCACCAGACGGAATGCCGGGTAGATGCTGACCACCAGCAACAGCAGCGAACCCCACATCAACGGCAGCCGGCCGACTTTTTCCGCCCATAGTCCCACCAGCGGCGTCACCACCGTCAGGATTACGCCGGCCAGCAGCGTTGCGCTGAAGGCCACCGACCCCGGCAGATGCAGGTTCTTGGTGGCGTAGGTCGGCACATAGTTGAGCATGTAGTTGATGGCGGTGGAGATCACCATCAGCCCGATAGCCAACAGCAGCAGTCGTTTTTGACTGCCCAGCAGCGTCTTGAGCGGCGCTCTGGCTTTCACATGCTGTTTGAAGCTGGCCGGCTCATGGACGTGACGGCGAATATACAGCCCTACCGGGCCAATCAACAGGCCGAAGGCGAAGGGAATGCGCCAGCCCCATTCCTGAATCTGCGCTTCGCTCAACCAGTAGGTCATGCCCAGACCAAACGCCGAGGCCAGCAGGGTACTGGCCCCCTGGGTAGCAAACTGCCAGCTGGCGATAAACGCCTTGCGTTCGGGGAAGTGTTCTACCAGAAACGCGGTTGAGCTGCCGAACTCGCCGCCGGCGGAGAAACCCTGGATCAGACGGGCGAGCAGGATCATCAGCGGTGCCGCCAGCCCGATGGTGGCGTAAGACGGCATAAAGGTGATGATAACGCCGCCGAGCATCATCAGGCTGATTGACGCCAGCAGGGCTTTTTTACGTCCGACGCGGTCGGCGTAGGCGCCCAGCACTACGGCGCCCAGCGGGCGGATCAGAAAGGAGACGCCGAAGCTGCCGAAGGTCAGCAGCATTGAGACGGCGGGATCTTCGGTGGGAAAGAAGGCATGGGCGATATAGTTGGCGAAAAAGCCGTAAACGGCGATATCGAACCATTCCAGGGCGTTGCCGATGCAGGTGGCGAACAGCGTTTTGTAGAGATGCGGCTTATTGCCGGCAACCGGTGTGTGGGCGGACGTACTCATCGTGTCGCCTCCCGCCGGCGCTGCGCCAGCACGTCACCACCGTTCTCGCCGAGATCCCAGAACAGGCGCGTCATAATCTGCAACCCCTCACGGGCGATAGATTGCAGCATATGTTCATTTACGCCGTGCTGGCCGCAGGCCGGATAGGAATGCGGCACCCACAGCGTGGGCAGCCCCAGAATATCGGCGAACACGTCGTTAGGCAGCGAACCGCCGAGGTTAGGCAGCAACGCCGGTTTTTTACCGCTGGTGCGCTGCATGATATCAAGCGCCCAGTGCACCAGCGGATCCTGAGGATCGAGGCGGGTGGCGGGGGAGCCGCGCAGCCACTCCACCTCGACATTGCCAAAGCCGTGCGCTTGCAGGTGGGCCTGCAGGTGCTCGACCAGCCGCTGCCAGTCGGTGCCGACCACAAAGCGCAGCTGGCAGACCGCCGTGGCGCTGGCAGGGATGGCATTCATCGGCCGTTGCGGATTGCCGGTCTGGTAGGCCAGTACTTCCAGCGTATTCCAGCCGTAGAGCCGCTCGCTGGGCGTTAATCCTGTTTCACCCCAGTTTTCATCAATCTGCGGGTCGTGGGGTTGGCCGCCGACATCCAGCTCGCGCAAAATAGCGCGCATGGCGTCATCCAGCGCCGGCGGCTGTAATGCGGCGACCTGCAGCTGACCGTGCTGATTGACCAGCGAGGCGAGGGCGTTGGCAAGCTGGATGCCGGGGTTGCTGAGCAGGCCGCCCCAGTTGCCGGAATGGTAGGCGTTATCCCGCGCGCGAATGCTCAGGCGGAAATTGACGCAGCCGCGTGAGCCGAGGAACAGCGTCGGCTGCATGGCGTTCAGCCGCGGGCCGTCGGAGGCGATAAACAGATCGGCCTGCAGCAGATCTCGCTGACGGCGGCAGATCTCCGCCAGTCCCGGGGAGCTGATCTCTTCCCCCATTTCGAAGATCAGTTTGCAGTTAAAACCCAGCCTGCCGCCGCGCGCCTGAAACACCTGCTCCAGAGCGGCGAGGTTGATGCTGTGCTGCCCTTTGTTATCGGCGCTGCCGCGCCCGTACCAGCGATCGCCTTCCTCATGCAACTGCCACGGGGAGAGATCGCTGCGCCAGTTGTCATCATCGCCGAAGACGACGTCGCCGTGGCCGTAGCTCAGCAGGGTCGGCAGCGCAGGATCCTCGATGCGTACGGCGATCAGAAACGGTCGGTTGGCCGCTTCCGGGTTATCGCACAGATGAAGTTCAAAGCCGAGCGCGCGCAGCGGCGGCATGATCTCCTGCTGCAGGTATTGCATCAGCAGCGCATCGCGATCCTGCCGCTGGCTTTCCGTTTGCAGGGCAATACGGCGCGCCAGCTCCTGCCGAAAAGCCCCGCTGTCAAAATAGGCGTTTGCCTGTTGTACCACCTGTTCACCCGTCATGGTTGCTTCCCGTTGTGTTTGTTGTTGATGTTGTGTTGGTTTTCATTGTTATGCGGGTATCTAAGCTAAAATTGAGGTTTGCCACAATTGTCTATTTAACAAACAAGCTTTGCTGTTATAACAAGGCTTGTTTGCCCTGTTGTGAAGCATGCGCCGCCAGGAGGCCCCGGAATGATCAGTAGTGAAGTGCGTTTTTTTCTGGCGGTGGCCAGCAGCGGTTCGCTGAGTGCCGCCAGCGAACAGTTATTTGTGGCGGTATCGGCCATCAGCCGCAAGATTCAGCGCCTGGAAGCGCAGGTGGGGGCGCCGCTGTTTGAGCGCCATGCGCGCGGTATGGTGCTGACCGAAGCAGGGCAGATTTTTGAGAATCACCTGCGCAAGAGCTTGCTGAATATTGAACAGGCGATGGCGGAAATTAAGGGGCTGAAAGCGGTGCGGCGCACGGCGCTGCGCGTGGCGTGTTCCAACGGCCTGGCCTTTTCGCTGCTGCCGCAATTGATGGCCCGTTTTCGTCAGCAGAATCCGGCGGTGACTTTTGTGCTGACGGTGGCGGACAGCAAAACCCTGGCGCGTCTGGTGCGCAACGGCGAATGCGATCTGGCGCTGCAGTTCAGCCTGCACCCCGAGCAGGGGGTGGACGTGCTCGCCTCGTGGGCGGCGCCGGTATTGCTGCTGATGCACAGCGATCATCCGTTGGCGAATCAGCAGGTGGCGCTGACCGACCTGTGTCAGTATCCGGTGTGTTTGCCGGAGCCGAGCACCACCATACGCCAGCTGTTTGATATCTGCTGCCAGATGAGCGGCACCTTTATTGAGCCGGTTTTGACCTGCGATAACTTTGCCGCGTTGTTCAATTTTTTGCAGGTTTCACCGCGCGCGGTGTCTATTTGCAGCCAATTCACCGTATTGCCGCTGTTGCAACAGCCCATCACCATCAAATCTTTTGGCGTTGATCAGCTCAGCCAGCGTACGCTGCAGTTACAGCTGCCGCCGGGCCGGCAGCGCAGCGCCGCGCTGCAGCTGTTTGTTGAATTTGTCAGCGACACGCTGAACCAGGAGGATAGCACTGTACGCCGGCGCTATGCGCTATAGATGGATAACGTAATGGAAACCGGGTAAAAAAACGCCTTTTCCCCGGCAATGCCGTCGGCCGCGTGTTTTTTAAACAACCGGTGCCATAGCCCGTTGATTAGGCTTGCTTGTCGGCCGGGCGCTGTATTATATTGCGCAGCACGGAAACGGAACGTTTTCCGACAGAATTCGCCGGCTTAGCTCAGTAGGTAGAGCAACTGACTTGTAATCAGTAGGTCACCAGTTCGACTCCGGTAGCCGGCACCAATTAAAAAGCCACCTCAATGAGGTGGCTTTTTTGCGTTATATCATCGTCGAATCCGCCGGCATGTTGCCGGCGGCATCGTTTTACGGCAGCGCCACGGCTTTGGCTTTCTGGCCGCGTTCAATAATGGTTTTACCCAGCTTAATGCCTGGTTTTTCCACAAAGCGATACAGCAACAGGCTGATGCCGTAGGTCACGGGCAGGATAATCGCGGCGGCGGCGGCAAACCTCACCGGGCCAGCCAGATCGGCAAATGCACTGCCTGTGAGCAGGTGAGCGATAACCGGCAGCACGATCAGCAAATGCAGCAGATAGACCGAGTATGAGACATCGCCCAGGAATACGCTGAATTTATTGGTAAGCACCCAGCGCGGGAAGCGCAGGAGTTTGGCAACGGCGCTGTTTTCGGCACGGCTCCACAAGATGGTTGCCATCATGACAATCATACCAAGCTGTGCGGCATAGCGGAGCTTATTCATGCTGTCATGTTGATACAAGCTGGCGACCGTGGCCAGCAGAGCCAACAGGATATAGCCGACGTTTTTGTTACGTACGCCGTTGGCGATCAGCATACCGGCGATGAACAGATTCAGCTTTATCAATATCATCGATGGCATGGGGAACGCGGCGAAGTAATCAGGCCACAGCGTTCTGGCGCCGACGCACAGTAAAATCACCGCAATGCAGGCTGGCGCAAAACCAAAGCGCATCACACCCAGCATAATGAACGGGAACAGGAAGTAGAACTGCATTTCCAGCCCGATGCTCCAGTCCGGCAATACGGTATTAAATGAATAGTAGGGCAGGAAACCAAACAGGAAACTGACGTGGGTAAAGAGGTTCATCAGCGAGCCGTCGCTGTAGCGGCTGGTATTGGTCTGCGTGCCCGGATAGAAGTTGGCGATGGCGTCGCGCGCTTCACCGAAATAACTGCCAAAGCCAATGGCGAACACCAGCAGCACATAATAGAGCGGGGCGATACGGAAGAAGCGGCGCAGCCAGAATTTCTTAAAGGTGCTGGCGGCGGTCCAGGGTTCTTTCTCTTTACGCTCCATGTAATTCTTTGCCATCAGATAGCCTGACAGCAGGATAAACAGATCAACGCCCATGGCAGGGTCTGACAGGATGGGGAAGTGAAAATCGACCAGGATGCAAATATGTCCCAGAACTACCCACAGGGAAGCCAACCCCCGTAGCCCTTCCAGTTCTTGTGACCACTTCTTAGCAGGCTGCATTGGCGGTAACCCTCAATTGATGCACATTGTCACTGCAAAACGAATAATCGAATGACTATAGCATCTTGCTCAAATGTTACTTATTGGTAGTAATCTGATTATTAATAAGTAACTGGCAACGCGGTGGTGAATGCCGTGTTGCCATGCCATCAATAAGTTTGCGGGCCGACGGAAGGTGCGCATTGTGCGTCGCTACAGTGAGATACCGGTGGGCCGCCGTTATCTTCTGGTGGCGGTCCTTCCCCGGAAGAGCAGGCCGCCAGCATCAGCAGCGCTAATAATAGCGGGATTGAACGTAGCATCAGACCTCCTTGCATAGAGCGTTAGGGTTCACTTTAAAAGGTATAGCAGAGAAACCCGTAGAAGGATGGCGGGAAAAGGGAAATCTGGAAGGTTAACAGCAGGAAAGGGATGCGGTTGTGTGGGGATGAGATCATGCAGAAGGGGCCGGTATAGCGTTAATCTCAGTCTGAATGTCGCAGGGCGGCGAGCACGAAACTTACTCTTTCAGCGACCGACGCGCGCGGCAGTTCCAGCAGCTGGTAACCGTATTGCTGATAGGTTTCGCGCATTACCCGGTATGTCATCTCCGCCTCGGTGAACGACTGCTTGCGCTCTGCATCCTGAGCATAAATTTCACGCCACGGCGGGGCGATAAACACACGCTCGGCATAGCGAAAGTGCGCTATCGCCTGCTCCAGATGAGCAGGTACGGAAAGTTGGCAAAGCGTTAGATAGCCCGCCACGTCAGGGATGCCGCGGTCGAAAAAGTATGGAGCGTCGGTATTGCCGGCGCTGTGCCATGCACGTATCTCCCGGCTCAGCATCAGTTCGGCAAACGCCTGGCGCTCTTCCCAGGGCAGCGCATTACCGCCACTGGCGACTTGTTCCTGAATAATGGCTCTGCCTGATTCCGTGGTGCATGCATAGCCGCGCCGGGTCAGGGCGTCAATCAGTGTGCTTTTGCCCGATCCCGGGCCACCGGTCAGAATAATTCTTTGATTAGTCATCTGTATTTCCTTGAGGAATGGGAGAGTAATCGATCTGGCGGATTAATTATCAAAAAACGATCGGTTTGAATGATCGTTTCTGTCTTGGTATAGATATGAAAAGCCCGGCTATGCCGGGCAGAAATGATTGGGAAGAGGGGGGATTTCTTATCGTTCGCCTCTGGCGTAACCGCATATGGCGAACACAATTACGGTAATTGCAAAGAACCCACCGGCCGCCAGTAGGCCCTTCCACCACTCGCCGAACCAGAATAAGGAACCGAACGCGGCAATAGAACACACTGTGGCTACGGTTATCTCAATTGCATACAACGCCGATATTCCCACCGCTTTCCCTAACTTACTTCCCAAGGATCTGAGTGAGCTCATGATTTACACCTGCGCAGAACATTTTCGAGTGGATGTTTGCATATGCAACGAATGGCTCCAGGTACTCTTGGGCTAAGAAATAAAGCATATCCAAATTACGGGGCGTTAGTTTGTGGTATGTAGCTGGGTATTTGTTGCGTAAATGTCTTGATGCGACCGCTGCCTGCTCGATAAATCCTTGGAGCATTATCGTGTTTATGCTGAAGAATAATCCGGCTTGAACTACTTTGCGGAACATGAAGCCAGCAGCAACTTTCTTGAAAATATTGTGGGCTATGTAAAACGTTAGGGCTCCTTGGGTGCCAATTCGGCCGCCGGCGAACCCTTTAGCGTGGGTTACTTTTTGGTTAAGGGTATTCTGGGTTTGCTGATCCATATGCTTGTAGCAGTCATTGATAATGATACTGATTAGTTCGCGCAGGGGAGCTTCTATGCCATACCCCATTTTTATAACCCTGAAAAACCTTTCAGTCTCTAACTGATTACGCCGTTTTAAATCTGAGCCAGCAAGGCCAGATCCTTCCCATGTCCTACGCACACTGAGAGCAATACCTTCAGGAACAGATTCGATTCCATCGATGATACCCAGCGCTATCATTTTTGCATCCATCACTTTTCCTTGTAAATTGTCCTGTGCATAACATAGCCAATAAAGCATAGGCATTCAATGATCACAGGTTAGGTATGTTACTCATGATTAGTGGCCCGATAAGTATGCTGGGGGTCTGTTTCTACACCAGTTTTACACCGCTGAAAATTCATGCATAAAAAAACCAACCATAAAAGGTTGGTTTTTAAAGGAATGTTTGGTCGGCATGAGAGGATTCGAACCTCCGACCCCCGACACCCCATGACGGTGCGCTACCAGGCTGCGCTACATGCCGACGCGATGCAATCAGTCTACCTCTTCCCGATGGCAATGCAAGATCGCTGACGCCCGATTGCTATAGTTTTAAGCAACTTAGTTGGCGATAAAGCGTTTTACATCGGTCAGAACCTGCAGCAGCAGGGCCAGCTGCGGTTTTTCATCTTTTATCTCACGGTCGTTCTTATCGTATGAACGGTAGCTGCCGTTATTATCCAGCACGATGGTCTGTTCCGGCGTGGTAATCACCAACTGCTTGCTGTCGCCGGTCGTCACCCAATTATGGCGGCGTTGGGCGGTAAACAGATCCTCGCCCTGGGAATAGTCGTTGGCAGCGGTTTTTACGTGCAGCAGGCGTTGCATCAAGGTGCGCATCACGTCGTTGTGGCTGGTCATCTTATTGATGGTCTGCGCTGGCGTACCCGGCCAGTGGATCACCAATGGCACCTGCAGTTGCAGCGGGCTGAAGCTGCTGCCCGCGCCCCATTGATCCTTACCGCTGTCGTTGAACTCTACGCCATGCTCGGCGGTGATGACCACCACGGTTTTCTCCAGCATGCCGCGGGCTTTCAGCGTGTTCAGCACCTGGGCGATTTGCGCATCGACATCCTGCGCGCCGCTGCGGTAGCGTTGCATAAAGTCGTCAGGCGCTGTCGGAGTCGCGTCCTGCGCGTCGCCGCCGCGGAAGTTGAGGTACGAGAACCATGGCATAGCGCCGCCCTGAGCTGTCAGCCAATGCTGCCACTGCTGCGTGGTGGCGGCATCGCTTTGCGCCTGCGGGGCAGGCAGCGAGAAGTCGGTCAGCAACGCCTGACGATACAGCGGCGCATTAAAGCCGTCTGAGGAGAACAGGCCGAACTGATAGCCCTGCGCGCCGAGCGCGTTAATCAACGCCGAAGGCTTGCGCGAGGCCAGAATGCCGTCCAGATAGGTCGGAGAAATGCCGTAGAACAGCCCCATCAGGCCGGTGTCAGCGCGGTTGCCTGAACTGTAATGATCGGTGAAGCGTACATTTTCCTGCGCGAAGCGGGTGAGGGCCGGCATATCCTGCGCCACATCCTGATTGCGGATACCGTTCACCACAATCATCAGCAGGTTGTAGCCGCTGCCGTTATCACGGTAGCTCAGATCGTTAAGCGGATACTCGACCGTTGCCGCTTCCGGATCGCCCTGCTGCACCAGCCGTCGCTCAAACTCTTGCGGGTCGAGCAGACCATGCTTCTCCAGGAACTTGCGCGCGGTCATCGGGTATGACAGCGGCAGGTTGGCGCGCTGCATGGTAATAGGGCGATAGAAATTGGCGTCCGCCCAGATATAAATCAGGTGCGAGGCAAAAAAGGAGACGATAAACAGTGCCGCCAACGGTTTGCCGAAGCTGCGTCGGTTCAGGCTGCGCAGCTTCTGCCAGCTCCAGGTGCCGAACAGCATCTCGATCAGGAAAATGACCGGCACGCAGATAAACATCAGCTGCCAGTCGCGCGCCAGTTCGCTCTGGTCCGGGTTGACCACCAGTTCCCACACCACGGGGTTGAGGTGCAGGTGGAAGCGGGTGAAGACCTCGCTGTCGACCAGCAGCAGCGTCAGCCCGGCGGTCGCCAGCGTGGCGGAGATAAAGCGCAATAGTCGCTGCGACATCACCACGAAGGTGAGCGGGAAGATGATCAGCAGATAGCTGGCGAACACGATAAAGCTGAAGTGTCCCAACACGCTGACCATGGCATAGACGCGGCCGAGCAGCGAGGCCGGCCAGTCGGTGACAAACAGGTAGCGGCTGCCCAACCCAATGCTGAGCAGAATATTGAACAAGGCGAACCAGTGCCCCCAGCTGATCATCTGGGAGACTTTTTCACGATAACGCTGACGGTTTGTCACCATAAATTAAGTATTAATGCGCTTTATCTTCATGAATTGAAGCCTGCAGGGCCTCAGCAAACGATTTTGCCAGCGTTTGCCGCTGTGCGGGAGAGACGCTGGTGTTAATCAAGTTGGTTACCATGTTACCCAACACCATCAAAGACAGATCGGTGGGAGTATGGTGTTTTTCCAGAACATTGACCAGCTCAGCGAGCAGTTGTTCAACGTGTTCGTCACTATAACGCGATGATTGTGGCATAAAAATTGAGCTCAAAACCTGACAAAGTCCCATATCTTACCGTATAGAGCCGTGATTTTCCGCTCTTTTATCAATTCAGTTTATCTTTCTGCCTGACGCTGCGGCAATGCGTTGCCGAACGCCATCTTTCGAGTTGCAGCACCGGGCCTTCAGTGTTTGAATACGCGCTCAAAGAACGGGAGGATTTATCATGAGTCTGGATATTGACCAGATCGCTCTGCACCAGTTGGTAAAGCGCGACGAACAAACGCTGGATGTGGTGCTGCGCGATTCCCTGCTGCCGGCCAACGCGGCGGTTGAAGAGATGATGGCGGAGCTGCACCGCGTATACAGCGCCAAGAGCAAAGCTTATGGCCTGTTCAATGAAGAGAGCGAACTGGCGCAGGCGCTGCGCACCTGCCGCAAGGGCGACGAAGATTTCCTCGCCTTCAGCCGTGCGGCGACCGGTCGGCTGCGCGATGAGCTGGCCAAATATCCGTTTGCGGAAAGCAGCGTGGTGCTGTTTGGTCAGTACCGTTATCTGGCGGTGGAATATCTGCTGATTGCGGTGTTGAACAGCTGCAACAGCATGCGCGTTAATGAAGAGCTGGATATCAGCACCACGCATTATCTGGACATTAACCATGCCGATATCGTGGCGCGCGTCGATCTGACCGAATGGGAAACCAACCCGGAATCCACACGTTACCTGACCTTCCTGAAAGGGCGGGTGGGGCGTAAGGTCTCCGATTTCTTTATGGATTTCCTGGCGGCGTCCGAAGGGCTGGATACCAAAGCGCAAAACCGCGGTCTGCTGCAGGCGGTGGACGATTACTGCGCCGAGGGACAACTGGATAAAAATGAGCGTCAGAACGTGCGTCAGCAGGTGTACAGCTACTGTAACGAACAGCTGCAGGCGGGCGAGGAGATTGAGCTGCAGGCGCTGTCGGCGGAAATCGCGCCGGTGGGAGAAAAAGATTTCCTGCAGTTTTCCAGCGAGCAGGGTTATGAGCTGGAAGAGAGCTTCCCGGCCGATCGCGGTACGCTGCGCCAGCTGACCAAATTTGCCGGCAGCGGCGGCGGCATCAGTATCAACTTTGACGCCATGCTGATGGGCGAGCGCATCTTCTGGGATGCGGCGACCGATACGCTGACCATTCGCGGCACGCCGCCGAACCTGCGTGACCAGCTGCAGCGTCGTCTGAACGGCGGGAAATAAGGCCGGATAACAGACAATAAAAAACGCCGCGATTGCGGCGTTTTTTACTTCGGCGTCCCGAAATACTAAAGCTCGATAACGTTGTGCGATTAAGCGCGAACGAAGTCGATGTGAGCCAGTTTAGGCTTGAACGGGTGACGTTGCACTGCCTGAACTTTCACTTTAGTTTCTTTGCCGTCGATAACCAGCACGATAGCTTCATCGTAGAATTCTGGCTTAGCTTCCATGTTCTTTACAGAATCATGGTCCAGTTCGATAGCGATTGCAGCCTCTTCGCCACCGTAAATGATAGCTGGGAATTTGCTGGCTGCGCGCAGGCGGCGGCTCGCACCCTTACCCTGCTCTTTACGTACTTCTGCATTGATAGTGAACATTATTTTTTCTCTTAAAAGAAAATGTACCCTGCTACAGGCGACCCAGTAACAGGTTCGATAATTCGACCCACCCGGGCGGACCCAGGTAAAGCGGGCGGCATTTTAACGGAAAGCCGCCGCCAGGGCAACGAAAACCTGCCCGCGGCGGCGGGCAGGGCGCGCATCAGTACAGGGCGTCGGCGCGGCGGAAGCGGCCTTGATAATCAAACACTTTTTCCCGGATTTGCCAGAACTGGCCGCGTTTGCGCGCCACCACAAAGTCGGGGTGGCGCAGCAGCGCCTGCTGATTAAGCACGTCGGCCGCCTGCTGCCAGTTGAACGGCACGCCGGGCGCCCGCTGGTGCGGCCGCAGAAACAGCATCTCAAAGGCTTTGCGCTGCGCCGGCGTCTGCAGCCTGAAGCGTTCGCTGGCGCTGGCGCCGTCCTCATCGTAGTAGATGGCTTTCAGCCATTCGCCCTTATCATCGCGGCCGCTGCTTAGCTCCATGCCGCCGCAGCGCAGCACCAGCGCGTCTTTCAGCTTGAGCGCGGCCTTGAGCATATCGTCAGGATCCACCAGTACCTCCTGGCACTGATGGCAGCGGCGGGCGGCGATATCATTTTCCGCGCCGCAGTGCGGGCAGCTTTTAAAGCGGAAGCGGTAGTCGCACTGCTCGCGGTTGCCGTCATCATCCTCCAGCCAGCCCTGACAGCGGCGGCCGTAGTGTTCGATAATCTCGCCGCTTTCGGTGCATTTGCCCCAGAACAGGTTGGCGAAGCCGCAGCCGGGGCAAAAGACTTGCACCGGCTGGCTGTCGCCGTGCGGCTTGCGTACGCCCACCTCCGGGGTGAACAGATCGTGCGGGTTGCCGGCGTAATCGAGGATCAGACAATCTTCCTTGCCCGGTGCCAGCCGCAGGCCGCGGCCGACGATCTGCTGGTACAGGCTGACGGATTCGGTCGGGCGCAAAATGGCGATCAAATCCACGTGCGGCGCGTCAAAGCCGGTGGTCAGCACCGCGACGTTAACCAGATAGCGCAGCTGCTGCTGTTTGAACGCCTCGATCAGCGCGTCGCGCTCCGCCGGCGGCGTTTCCGCACTGACCAGCGCTGCTTCGCCCGGCGGCAGCAGGCCGTGGATTTCACGCGCGTGTTCAACGGTGGAGGCAAAAATCATCACCCCTTTGCGCGTTTCGGCATATTCCACGATCTGGCTGATAATGTGCGGCGTAATACGATCCTGACGCTTCAGCTCGCGGTTCAGGTCCGCCTCGCTGAACAAACCGCTGCTGTTGGCCTGCAGCCGGCTGAAGTCATACTGCACAATCGGCATATCGAGCCGCTCCGGCGGCACCAGATAGCCGTTCTTGATCATGTAGCGCAGCGGCAGCTCGTAAATACAGTCACGGAACAGGCTGCTGCCATCGCCGCGGGTAAAGCCGTGGTAGTGGTATTGATAAATCCAGCCTTTGCCCAGCCGGTAGGGCGTTGCGGTCAGCCCCAACAGGCGCAGCTGCGGGTTACGCTGCTGCAGATGCGTGATGATCTGTTGATACTGGCTGTCGTCGTTGTCGCTGATGCGGTGACACTCGTCGATAATCAGCAGGGAAAACGCACCGTCAAACAGCGGCAGGTTGCGTGCGACGGACTGTACGCTGCCGAACACCACCTTGCCGTCGCTCTGCTTTTGCTGCAGCCCGGCGGCGAAGATATCCGCCTCCAGCCCGTAAGCGCAGTATTTGGCGTGGTTCTGCGCCACCAGCTCTTTGACGTGCGCCAGTACCAGCACCCGGCCGCGCGCCCGCTTCGCCAGCTCGGCGATCACCAGGCTTTTGCCGGCGCCGGTAGGCAGGACAATCAGCGCCGGCTCCGGGCGTTGGCGGAAGTGGCTGATGGTGGCGTTGACCGCTTCCAGCTGATAGGGGCGTAGGGTAAATGCCATGTTATAACGTCTCTGGCCGCAAAAAAGATTGCGCTTATAGTACCGTTTGCCGGCATGGGTTGCGACCTGCAACAAAATTGCCCTGTTACGGCAACCTTTCCGTGGCTATAATCAGCGGACAGCAATCGCTGTTTCCCCACGCGATGTTACTGATTCACCCTCTTCGAACCGGCTATTGCACCTGGTGCAAGGGCGGGACGTCATATTTTTTAGCAATACGATCGAAGCGATCTGACAACGACAGGCAAAGCAGACTCAATGCGACTGGACAAGTTTTTATCTCAGCAGTTAGGTATCAGCCGTGCGCTGGTGGCGCGTGAACTCCGTGCGAAACGCGTCACGGTTGACGGCGAAGTAGTAAAAAGCGGGGCGCTGAAGCTGACCCCGGAGATGACGGTGACGTTTGACGGCAACGTGCTGGAGCAAATGAACGGCCCGCGCTATTTCATGCTTAACAAACCGCAGGGCTACGTGTGTTCCACCGACGATCCGGACCATCCGACGGTGCTGTATTTCCTCGACGAGCCGGTCGCCTACAAACTGCATGCCGCAGGACGATTGGATATTGATACCACCGGGCTGGTGCTGATGACCGATGACGGCCAGTGGTCGCACCGCATCACCTCGCCGCGTCACCATTGCGAGAAAACCTATCTGGTGACGCTGGAGCAGCCGCTGGCGGCGGACACCGCACAGCGCTTCGCAGAAGGGGTGCAACTGCATAATGAAAAAGATCTGACCCGCCCGGCGCAGCTGGAACAGCTGGAAGAATGTCTGGTGCGGCTGACCATCAGCGAAGGGCGCTATCATCAGGTCAAACGCATGTTTGCCGCCGTGGGCAACCGGGTGGTGGAGCTGCATCGCGAGCGGATCGGCGCGATTACGCTGGATGAGGATCTGGAACCGGGCGAATACCGCCCGCTGACGGAAGAAGAGATTGCCAGCGTGGGCGCGCCACACTTGCAGCAAAACTAATGATAAGCGCGGCTGACTAAGGAGTCGTTGAAGGTGCAACATAACCGGACATCTCATCTCGGTTTGATTTTTATTCTGGGTCTGCTTTCCATGTTGATGCCGCTGGCCATCGATATGTATTTGCCCAGCATGCCGGTGATCGCCCAGGAGTTCGGCGTTGCATCCGGCAGCGTGCAGATGACGCTCAGCGCCTATATGCTCGGCTTTGCCGTCGGCCAGCTGTTCTACGGGCCGATGTCGGACAGCATCGGGCGTAAGCCGGTGATTCTGTGGGGAACGCTGATTTTTGCCCTGGCCGGCTGCGCCTGCGCGATGGCGCAGTCGGTGGAGCAGCTGATTAACCTGCGCTTTTTGCACGGGCTGTCGGCGGCGGCGGCCAGCGTGGTGATCAACGCCCTGATGCGCGATATGTTCACCAAGGATGAATTCTCGCGCATGATGTCCTTCGTGATCCTGGTGATGACCATCGCGCCGCTGCTGGCGCCGATGATCGGCGGGGCGCTGCTGCTGTGGTTCAACTGGCACGCGATTTTCTGGACCATGGGCGCCGCGGCGCTGATTGGCTCGCTGCTGGTGGCGCTGTTTATCAAAGAAACCTTGCCCAGAGAGCGGCGGCAAAAGTTTCACCTGCGCACCACGCTGGGGAATTTCGCGTCGCTGTTCCGCCATCGGCGGGTGCTGAGCTATATGCTGGCCAGCGCGTTCTCCTTTGCCGGCATGTTTTCGTTCCTCAGCGCCGGCCCGTTTGTGTATATCGAGCTGAACCACGTATCACCGCAGCATTTTGGCTACTACTTTGCGCTGAATATCGTGTTTCTGTTCCTGACCACCTTGGTGAACAGCCGTAATGTGCGGCGCGTCGGCGCGGTGAAGATGTTCCGGCTGGGGCTGAGCGTACAACTGACCATGGGGCTGTGGCTGCTGATAGTCAGCGCGGCCGGCCTGGGGTTCTGGGCGCTGGTGATTGGTGTGGCGGTCTATCTGGGCTGTATCGCGATGATCTCTTCCAATGCGATGGCGGTGATTCTTGACGATTTTCCGCACATGGCAGGCACCGCTTCTTCGCTGGCCGGTACGCTGCGCTTTAGCATCGGTGCGCTGGTCGGCGCGCTGTTATCACTGCTGCCGGGTAAAAGCGCCTGGCCGATGGTGTCGTCAATGGCGCTGTGCAGCATCATCGCCATGTTGCTGTATCTCTATGCCAGCCGGCCTCGCGCTGGCGCGGCATCCTCCTCTCGCGGATAAAATAAGCGGGAACCGCCATCCCGGTTCCCGCTATTGCCGCCGCACCACGCACCCCACCAATATGCCGCTTCGGCTTATCGTCCTGCCGGCGCCATTTTTACGCATCATCATGATCTCCCTCAGCAAGCAACGTTTAATTTGTTGCTAAATATAAGCTTGCTAACTTGTTGGGCGGGTGGCGCGGCGCGACCTGTTGTTAAAACTGGCTGTCTATCCGGCCACGATTCTGACGTGATAAATCGCTGGGAATACGGCGGTGGCGAAGAGGCAGTTTGTTTTTTGTTGGTTTGTTAATCAAAAGGTTAGCTAGGAGTCGGCGTAGCGCGGAGATGAAAAAATGTTTAATGCATGTAAAATTATGGCGATATAAAGGTAATCGCAATGCAATAAAAAAGAGTTGAGATTGTGAGCGGAAAGGGTTACATATAACGCAAAAATGCGAGCTGAGTCGCAAAATAAGCCAAGAGGCACGCCCGTCAAGGGTAAAAACAGCGACAAATCAGCAAGTGCCGGTTTCTGTTAATAGTTTGTGACATAATATACTGATGAAAGCGGGCAATTCGCAGCAGAGTCAGTATTGAGCGGCTATAACTTAGTTACCCGGTGATGTAAAAAAAATGTTTCAACTTTTCAAACTAGGGATTTCATGTGGACAGTATCCAACTTTCGGTAGTGCATCGCTTGCCGCAAAGTTACCGTTGGCTATCGGGGTTCACCGGCGTTAAGGTTGAGCCGCTGCCGTTGAACGGTATCGACGAAGATAACAACCTGATTGGCCTGAAACTGCTCAGTCACGATGGCAATGAAGCCTGGCGCGTGATGCAACAGCTTAAACTTTCCCTGCAGGAAATTCAGGTCGACTGCGCCGTGGTGGAATGGGAAGGGGAGCCTTGTCTGTTCGTTCACAGCCGGGACGAGAGCGCCACCATCTGTCGCCTGAAAAATGTCGGTGCGGCGATCGCCGAACCGATGAGCGCGCAATATCCTTTCTGACCCCGCTGACTTTCTCCACAGCCGTTGCCGCATACTGGCTGCGGCAGACTGATTCCGTTCCCCTGCACCGCACCTGTTTTGCACCGGCATGCGTTTAACGCGCCTGCCATGTGCAGGAACGCCCGTCAGGACGCCCCAAGTCAGCGTTGGCCCGGGCCTTACCGCTGCGCCGGTAAACGCGCGGCTTTATTTACGTCGAACCACCAGTCATCAAGACCGATAGCGTTGGCAGGGCGGATCGCCGGGGAGGAAAACTTATCCCAGAAGGCGTAGCGAACGTGGCTGGAGTACCACATCGGCAGCATATAATGGTTCCAGGTCAGCACCCGATCCAGCGCGCGACCGAGCGGCAGCAGCGCTTTCGCGTTATTTTGGTTTTTAACGATCTGCGCGATCAGTGTATCGACCGCCGGATCGCTGACGCCGGAGGCGTTATGGCCGGCATCAAGCCTGCCGCTGCTCCAATAAAACGGTAAATCGGCGTTGGGATACGGCATGGCCGGATAGACTATCGCAACCATATCGTAATCGCGCTTGCGCAGGCGCTGGGCGTACTGGGTTGCACTGACGTTGCGCAGCTTCATACTGATGCCCAGCCGCTGCAGGTTGCGCTGGAACGGCTGTACATACTGGAATGTGCTGTTGTCTGGCAGCAGCAGTTCAAAGGTCAGCGGTTGACCTTGGGCATTAACCAGCCGCTGGTCGCCGGGTTCCCAGCCGGCCTCTTTCAACAGCTGGGCCGCTTTAAGCAGGTTTTGCCGCTCGTTGCCGCTGCCGTCCGAGCGCGGAGGCTGATAAATACCGGTAAACACTTCCGGCGGCACTTTGCCCTTCAGCGGCGCCAGCAGCGCCAGTTCTTCGGCGTTCGGGTAGCCTTTGGCCGCATAAGGCGTGTTCTGAAAATAGCTGTCGGCGCGTTGGTAGGCATTGTTGTAGAGGGTTTTATTCATCCACTCGAAGTCGAAGGCCAGCGTAATGGCTTCACGCACCCGACGGTCGTTAAAGGGCGGCCGCTGAATATTGAACGCCAGCCAGCGTGCGTTTTGCGCCGCCTGACTGACGTCGTCGCGTTTGACGATATAGCCGCGGGTGAAATTGTCGCCCTGATACTGGCTGGCCCAGCTTTTGGGCGAACTTTCACTGCGGAAATCATAGGCACCGGCCTTAAAGGCCTCCAGCGCCGCCTGCTCGTCCGGGTAGTACTCGTAGCGGATAGTATCGAAATTGAAACGGCCACGGTTGACCGGCAGACCTGCGGCCCAGTAATTACGCACGCGCTGATAGGTGATGGATTGGCCGAGCCGATAGTCGCTGATTTTATACGGCCCGCTGCCGAGCGGCGGCGTGCTGAGCGGTTCGCTGAGCTTATGGTTTTGCCAGAAGCTCTGCGGCAGCACTTTCAGGCCGAGCAGGCTGAGCATCTGCACGCGATCCGGTCTGGACTGTTCAATGCGCACCGTCAGGCGGGAGATCGCTTTGACGGTAATGCCCCGGTAATAAGCCCGGAACTGCGGCACGCCTTCAGTCATAAACTTATTGAAGCTGAACGCCACGTCGGCGGCGGTAATCGGGCTGCCGTCCTGAAAACGGGCAAGGGCGTTGATATTCAGCTCCATCCAGCGCATATCCTGCGGATAACGCGCCGATTCGGCAATCAGCGGGTAGTAGCTCCCCGGTTCGTCATCCGAGGTGGCGAACAGCGGATCGTACAGCTCGCCGGTGCGTTGACCCGGTACGCCGCGGCTGGCGTAGCGGTTGAAGCTGTCATAGCCGCCGATGGCCGCCAACCGGATATCGCCGCCCTTGGGCGCCGCCGGATTGACGTAGTCGTAGTGGCTGAAATCGTTTGAGTATTTGGGATCGCCGAGCAGCGCGAAAGCGTAGCTCTCATTAAGCTGTTCGGCGTGTACACCTAAACTCAGGGCTGAAAGCACCAGAGCAGCAAAAACGCGCATGGACATTTTTACGGTAGGCTCCTGCTGTATCCATTGGGTACCCGGCGTATCCGCGTCTTACCGGCGGCTGAGGCGCTGGGCGTAAAAAACTCAGGGACCGGTGGTTTCGCCGGTCAGGCTATTATAGACCGAGTTTGTTTGACAAAAATCAACAAAATCATCTATTTTCAACGGCTTGCTAAAGTAGTATCCCTGCATGAAACTCACTCCGCGCTGCTGCAGGAAACGAACCTGTTCGGTGGTTTCCACCCCTTCGGCCACCGTACGCATCTTCAGTTTATCCGCCAGCGCCAACACCGCATCCAACACCGGTGCGGTGACGGTCTCCCGGCCGATGGTATTGACGAATCCGCGGTCGATTTTCAGGTAGTCCATGCTAAAGCGTTGCAGATAGATCAGCGCGCTGTGGCCGGTGCCGAAATCATCAATCGCGATTTCGATCCCCTGGCGGTGTAGCCAGTCAAACTCTTGCTGTGCGCAGTCTTCCTCCACCATATCGCGCTCGGTGATTTCGAATACCAGCGTAAGGTCGTGCTGCGGCAACTGGGTTAATAGCTCCAGCACATCCTGATGGAAGCTCGGAGCGCGCAGATGCGAAGGCGCGATATTCATCCCCAGTTTGGCGCCCGGTGGCAGCGCCTGGGCCAGCCTGGCGGCATCGTCGGCAATCAGTTTGAACAGGTGGCGCGTCAGCGGCACGATCAGGTTTTCGCTTTCGGCATAGGGAATAAACAGATCCGGCGGGATGCGTCCCTCTGTCGGGTGTTGCCAGCGCAGTAGCGCCTCCAGACCGGAAACGGCATTGCTGGCGGTATGGAATACCGGCTGATATTCAATGAAGAATTCATTGCGCTTTATGCCGCGTATCAGCGCGCGTTCCGGGCTTTGCCGCAGCAGCATGGCGTAATAGCACAGCACGCCGATCAACAGGGACAGGATCAACCCGGCAAGCAACGTCAGGCGGATATCGTTGCTGGTGAGCTTCTGATTATAGAACAGCAGCGCCAGCGGATAGCCGGGGATGGATAATCGGTCGGACTGATAATCTGGCAAACGGTTCAGCGGGATCAGATCGGTAGAGAAGGTGGTTAAGGCGCGGGTGCCCATAATCACGGCCACGCCGGATCTTTTGGAGCCGGGGGCACTGAGTAAGTAGGGCAGCATATCGATATCCAGCGTGGCGAGGACGCCGTCGGCGCTGCTGCCGGGTTTACGCAGCCAGATCATCACCGCCGGCCGGTACGGGATCATTGGCGTGCCTGACTGCAATTTCATATCCAGCGGCTGATGCCAGTTAATTTCCGGTGAAATGGCTTTCAGGCCGAGCCTCATATCGCCGGTGGCGGATGAACAATAAGCGACGCCGTTTTTGATCAGCAGAAAAGTGCGAACATCGGGGGTAAAAGCGGCGCGATAGCCGATATTCGGCTGCGCCGACCGACAACTTTCCTGGGTCAGCGGCAGTATATTGCGCATCACGCCGGTCAGGGTATTTAAATAATTAATGGTGAACCGTTGCGTGCGCTGTGCCAGTTCGTGATGAAATTGCGCGCGCTGGTGATAGATCAGGGACAGCGTTACCGAGCTGAAAAGGATAAAAAAGACCAGAGCCACCATACAACTTTTAACCAGACTACGCCGACGATGTGATAGATGGCGGGTAAATGCCTTTTTTAAACCCATGAGCCAGCCCCCTGAGCACGGCGTAATAATTTGTTCTGCTTTTACTATATCTTATTCGCGCCGCTTTGAGCACAAAGGAGTGGGGCGCCGTGCGGTTTATTTATTCGCACTGTAAATAACGCATCACCACTTCCACCGTCATTTGTCGGTAGTGGGCCAATTTTTCTTCCGCCGTGCGGTTGCCTTCAAATAAGGTATCGAACGTATATTGGTTAGCGGCGTGGTGAAAACACAGGGCGCTGATAATACGGTGCACATCGCGCGCGTTCATTTTTTCGGAGAATAATCCCGACCGTTTACCCCGCTGTAAAATATCCTCCAGCGTCTGCAGCGCGCTGATATTGAGTAATTTCAACTTTTCCGACTGGCGGGCGTACTGACCGCGCTGCATGTTTTCCAGGCTGACCAGACGGATAAATGCCGGATGGGCGATGTGATAGTCGAAGTTGGCCTCAATCAGGCGCTGCATGGCGGCCTGCGGCGGCAGCGTCGCCAGATTGAGCGCCATCTCATCCTGGCGGATATGCGCATAGGCGTATTCCAGCACGGCGATATACAGCGACTCTTTATTCTTGAAGTGATAAACCACCATGCGTTTGGTGGTGTCAGCCTGCTCGGCAATGCGCTCCAGGCGCGCGCCCTTCAGGCCTGCCTCGGAGAACTCCGCCAGCGCACTGGCGAAAATACGTTGCTTCAGCCCTTCGGGGTCATTTTTGCGGGTGTTTTTTGCGGATGTTTCGCGAGGTGTACTCAAAATAGGCTCCGTAAAGTATGCCGTCGCGGCGGGCTATTGCTGGCGTCGTGCGCGGGAGGTCAGCCGCCACTGTAAAATCCGGCGGACAAAAGTGCAAATTTCACCGCGGCGGCCGGAATAAAAACGCCGCCCGGAGGGCGGCGTTACAGCGTTCAGTTTGGTATTCAGGACTTCTTTCAGGTCAGCTGTTGTTGGTCAACACCCGCCGCGCTTCGTGGTAGCGCTTGTTCCAGTAAACGTTGGACAGTTTGGAAATCATCACGCCATTGCTGGTCGACGCATGAACGAACTGATCGTTACCCAGATAGATGCCGACATGGCGACCGGTGGAACCGGAACGGAACAGTACCAGGTCGCCCGGACGCAGCTTGCTACGCTGCACTCTCTTGCCCATATCTTCCTGCTGATAGGTCGAGCGCGGCAGATCCATGCCGAACTGCTCGCGGAAGGTGCGTTGCACAAAGGCAGAGCAGTCGATGCCGCGTTTGCTTTCGCCGCCCAGACGGTAGCGAACGCCTTTCCAGTCGGCATACTGGTCCAGAATTTTTGACTTGATGTCAACATTACGCACCATGGCCTCGAATTCATCCTGAGAGGCTTGCAGTAAAAGACCGTCTTTGTCATTAACTGCACGCATCTCAGTTTGCGCGCTATCCGGATTGGCCGTGTGAGTCGAACTACATGCGGAGAGCAGGACCGCTGCCGCCATTGCGGGTACCAACCGCAACATGTATCTCAGAAAAGGTTGAGATTTGACCATTGTTCTCGAATTCCCTTGAAGTCCTTAACGACGAATGTCGCTACCTGAAAAATGCCAAACTGAACGAGGCTGAGCCGCATCCCGGTTTATCAGCCATCGGAAAACGGCAAAAAAATGTGCTGTAACGCACACTTTTCACGGTTTTAATACCGAAAAGTGATAAAACGGGCGCAAACGTTAAAGAGATTACCGGAAGATATAGGGGATTGCGAGCCTTTTTCTCTGACTTTTTTGTGTGAGTTCGCGATGTAACATAATGTAAAACTTCAGATAAAAAAAACCAAACCTGCTCAGGCGATTTTAACGAGTAACGACGGGGCGAAATAAGGCCGGAGGCGGGGGCAAAGATGCGGACGATTTGAGGGGGATTTCCCCCACAGCGGATGCGTTGCGGGGGAAGATAACGTTGACTTATGACCGGCCCGGGCGGTGTTTGCCGGGCAACAGGCGATTTAACCCGTCAATCAGGGCGTCGCTGGCCGGCGTCATCAGCCACCAACTGGCGCCGACCAGCACCACGGACAGCGAACCGACCGCAATATCGGTGAACCAGTGCGCGCCGATCATCACCCGCGGCAGCGAAAATACCACAACGATCGCCAGGGCGACCATAAAGGCCCAGACGCTAAAGTAACGCAGCATAAAGCAGGCGAAAATAATCAGCATCATGCCGTGGTCGCCGGGAAAACTGTCGCTGGAGGCATCTTTGGTCGGGATGCCGGTCAGCTCGCTGACGCGATTGATATTGTCAAAGGTCAGAGTCGGACTGGGGTGTTTTACCGGCAGCAGGTGCCCTAACTGGTTCAGCACTACCGCAGTCAGCAGCATCACCACGCCGGTCACCAGTAAACGACGGCGGCCGCTGGCGTCCTGTTTCAGATAAAAATGGAGATACAGCAGCCCCATGGCGATCAGTGAAATGCCGTCAAAGGCGCGGTTATTGGTAATGGCGACCAGGTGCAAAAACGTTGGGTCGCTGGCCAGGTGCTGGTTAAAGAAGAAGAAAATGGCCGAATCCATTTTAAACCACAGCCCGTGGTTGGCAGGTAAATACCAGGACAAAAATAAGGCGATGCCCAGGATATTAAGGAGCAGAATACGGGGAAGATTACGGCGCGTCATGAAATAACCTGTGTCGATAGTCAGAAAACGATAATAACGGTAAAGCCGTCAGCCTAAACGAATCTTAAACAAAGCCGATTGCAGCGCATTCCAGTCGGCATCCTCGCTGTGAATCAACTCAATGCGGCTATCCAGCGGCGGCGCGGGGCGGGTTTCAATACTCAGATCCTGCCCCTGACGGTTGATCACCAGCGTGCCTTCAGCGATGCGCACTACGCCTTTGGCGCGGTCAACCGGTGCCAGTCGGATCCACTCCATCATGCCAATGGTGTCAAACTCGGTATCGCCGTCAAAAATCCAGCCGCAGGCGGTGTAGCCTTGCCCCTGGTTCAGCGCCCGGCGCCAGCGCGCGTTGGACGGCAGACGCAATGCGGCCAGCCCCTGCGTCGCGGCGTGCGCATGGTGATGTTGTCCATCGGGTAATTCCGCGTGGTTGGTGCGCGGCAGGTCGAGCAGCGCGACGTCCATCTGCCCGCGCTCAATCTGGTATACCGGCCGGCCGGCGGCGGCATTTTCCTGCCAGCTTTGCAGCGCGTCGCGATCGGCGTCCTGCCAGACGTCGCGTTTGTTCGCCATAATCAGGTCGGCGGCTGCCAGCTGATCGCGGAAGTTTTCATTATCGCGGTAGCGCGTTTCCCGTAGCTGGCGTGCGTCCAGCAGACAAACCGTGGCGCGCAGATCGATCCAGCCGCCGTAGGTTTCCTGCGTCAGCAACGACAGGATCTGCTTCGGGTGGCCGAGCCCGGTGGGTTCAATCAGCAGCCGATCGGGTTTAGCCTGCTGCAGCAACATGTTCAGCCCGACCTGCATCGGCAGCCCGTTGACACAGCACATACAGCCACCGGGGATCTCTTTCAGCACGGCGCCGGAATCGGCCAGCAGCGCACCATCAATTCCGATTTCTCCAAACTCATTGACCAATACCGCCCAGCGTTCATTTTCCGGCTTATTCGCCAACAGATGACGAATGGTGGTGGTTTTGCCGCTGCCGAGGAAGCCGGTGATCAGGTTGGTTTTCGTCATAAATAGATTCCTGATGTTAATTTATTTAACAGTACAATTATTGAACATTATTGATGGGATTATCGGCGGCCATCCCGGGCACGTGTGCTGAATCACAAATATTGCAGATAAAAATGCGCCTTTCTGGTTTCAAAATCCATCTTGCGATACAAGAAATTTCCTAAGGAAAATCATTACAGTCAGTGTGTTTTTTGTTGTTATTAGCTTGTTTTTCTTCTGTTAATTGAGCAAGCAGTCGACAAAGTTCACGTCTGTTCTTGAGATTATTCCCAAGGATATCTCCTATGTTTAAATTGGCTTAATAAAAATATGAGGTGGCCATGAATACCCATAGGTTTGTCACTGCCGTAGGCGCATTGTGTTTATGGATGGCGGCCGGCGATGTCGGTGCGCTCGGCGGCACCGTCCATTTTATTGGTGCAGTGGTGGAAAGCCCTTGCGAGCTGAATATTACGGCAACGGCGGCGCGGACGGAATGTTATCGTAACGGGCGCGACTATCAAAGCCTGCAGCACACCCTGCCAAACTTCGATACTACACGCAAAGAACTGCCGCGGAATTTAGGCACTACAGAAATTCGCTGGGTGGACCAGCAGCAGCAACTCGCCATGATGACGGTGGACTATCGTTAACGTCCGGCCATGCCGGGAGCAGTCGCCCGGCATGGCCGATTGTTCTTATTCCCCTTTACTGACCCACGCTTGCACCGTCTGGCGCGCGCCGCGATCGCGCAGCGACAGATAGGCCTGCGTCACCGCTTCGACAAATGCCTGGCTCTCCGGCAAGGCCTCGCCGAAAATGGCGTTTAACGCCAGCAGCGCCTGTACCCGGCGTTCGTCGTCCGGCGTGCTGCCGACCACCTGCTGCAGGGTGCTCAGCATCGGGTCGCGAATGTCTATCGGTTGCCCGGCGTCGTCAATGCCGCCGACATAGCGCATCCAGCCTGCAACGCCCAGCGCCAGGCCGGTATAATCGCCGCCGTGCGCCAGATGCCAGCGCACGGAATCCAGCATACGCTGTGGCAGTTTTTGCGAGCCGTCCATGGCGATCTGCCAGGTGCGGTGCTGCAGCGCCGGGTTGCTGTAACGTTCGATCAGCTGGTCGGCATAGGCGGCGAGATCGATACCGCTGACGCTGAGCGTCGGCGCCTGTTCCGCCAGCATCAGCCGGCGGGCGGCCTGACGGTAGCTGGCGTCGGTCATACAGTCATTGATATGTTGATACCCGCCAAGATAGCCGAGGTAGGCGAGGAAGGAGTGGCTGCCGTTCAGCATACGCAGCTTCATCTGTTCGAACGGCAGCACATCGTCCACCAGTTGTGCGCCGGCGACCTCCCACTCGGGGCGGCCGGCGACGAAATTGTCTTCCACCACCCACTGAATAAATGGCTCGCAGGCGATGGCGCACTCATCCTGGACGCCGCCCAGCGCGGTTGCAATTTCATCCAGCGTTTCCGGCGTGGCCGCCGGCACGATGCGGTCGACCATGGTGCTGGGGAAGGTGACCTGCTCCGCGATCCATTCCGCCAGGTCGGCATCGCGCGCCTGCGCCAGATCGATCACCGCATGGCGCACGACGCGGCCGTTTTCCGGAATATTATCGCAGGACAATACGGTAAACGGCGGCAGGCCGCGCTGACGGCGCAGGCGCAGGGCTTCAACCAGCAGTCCCGGCACGCTGCTCGGCTGGCCGGGGTTGGCCAGATCGTCGCGAATCGCCTGATGCTGCAGATCCAGTCGTCCGCTGCCGGGTTCGATGCAGTAGCCTTTTTCGGTGATGGTCATGGACACGATCGCCACCTGCGGTTCGGCGAGTTTTTCCAGCACCGCCTCCACGCCTTCCAGTTTACGGTGGACGCTTTCATGCACCGCGCCGATGACGATCGCCTGATTACCGGCGGCGCCTTTTTCCAGCACCGTATAACGATGATCCTGCCGGCGCAGCGTTTCAAACAGCTTGTCGCCGCTGAACTGGCTGATTTCACACAGCCCCCAGTCGCCGCCCTGACGGTTAAGCACCCGGTCGGTCAGTAATGCCTGATGAGCGCGGTGAAATGCGCCGAAGCCGATATGCACGATGCGGCTGCGCAGGGCGCTGCGGTCGTAGGTCGGCTGTTGGACATCGGCGGGAAGCGGCTGGTTGGCGATCGTGTTCATGCAAAGCTCCGTAGCAAAGTAAAAGGCTGGCCGGCAGCGCTAAAGCTATCAGACCAGTTGGCCGTGCGTTATCGGTGAGGCTGCGTGCGGACGGCATTGCATCCAGAGTGCCATAGCCGCCGCTGCAAAGTTAGTCATTACGCCGCTGTCATGGCAAATAAACTGGGAAGCGTGAGATGGATCAATCAAACGAAGTTTGCATTTTGACAGCCGGCTACGAAAGAGTAAGTTAAAGATGAATGACATCTATCGCAAGTTGGTATAACAACATTCTCTAAAATATGCGATCTGCCTCACCACCGGCGATCGGCAAGCGCAATAAGGATACGGTATGGAACAAACGTGGCGTTGGTACGGGCCGAATGACCCGGTTTCTCTGGATGATGTGCGTCAGGCAGGCGCCAGCGGCGTGGTGACGGCGTTGCACCATATTGCCAACGGGGAGGTGTGGCCGGTCGACGAGATCAAGGCGCGTCAGGCACTGCTGGCGGAGAAGGGGCTGGTCTGGTCGGTGGTGGAAAGTATCCCGGTGCATGAGGATATTAAAACCCAGCGCGGCGATGCTGCACGCTACATTGCCAACTATCAGCAGTCGCTGCGTAATCTGGCGGCCTGCGGTATCGATACCGTGTGCTACAACTTTATGCCGATCCTTGACTGGACGCGCACCGATCTGGCGTATCAATTGCCGGACGGCTCCAAGGCGCTGCGTTTCGATCAGATCGCTTTCGCCGCCTTCGATCTGCATATTCTGCAGCGCGCCGGCGCGGAACAGGATTACAGCGCCGAGGAACAGACGCAGGCGCAGGCGTATTTCGCCGCGATGAGCGAGGCGGACATCGCCAAACTGACCGGTAATATTATCGCCGGTTTACCGGGGGCGGAGGAGGGCTACACGCTTGAGCAGTTCCGCGCGCGTCTGGCCGAGTATGACGGTATTGATAAGGCGCAGCTGCGGCAGAATATGGCCGTCTTCCTGCAGGCGATCGTGCCGGTGGCGGAAGAGGTGGGCATTCGTCTGGCGGTGCACCCGGACGATCCGCCGCGTCCGATCCTCGGCCTGCCGCGCATCGTCTCTACCATTGAGGATATGCAGTGGCTGAAAGCGTGCGTCGACAGCCTCCATAACGGCTTCACCATGTGTACCGGCTCTTACGGCGTGCGCGCCGATAACGATCTGGTCAAGATGATTGAAACCTTCGGCGATCGCATTCACTTCACCCACCTGCGCGCCACCTGCCGCGAAGAGAACCCGAAAACCTTCCACGAGGGCGCGCACCTGCAGGGGGATGTCGATATGGTGGCGGTGATTGAGGCGATCCTGAGCGAAGAGCAGCGGCGGCTGCGCGCCGGCGACCGCCGGCCGATTCCGATGCGTCCGGATCATGGTCATCAGATGTTGGATGATTTGCGTAAGAAAACCAACCCCGGCTATTCGGCCATTGGTCGCCTGAAAGGGCTGGCGGAAATTCGCGGCGTGGAGTTGGCGCTCAAACGACGCTTTTTCCCGGACCTCTTGCCGTAAAAGGTCGGGGGAAAACCCAATGGATTTCAAGTCGCAGCCAGGCGGCAAGTCCGTGAATCCCCGGGAGCTTACATCAGTAAGTGACTGGGGTGAGCGGACGTAGCCAACGACGCTGCGGCTTGAAAGACGCAGGGTTTTTAGTCGGCACGGCTCATATAGCGCCGCTCGGCGATATGAATTCTGATCTTGTCGCCGTTGCTCAGATACTCCGGCACGTGGATCACCAGGCCGGTGGCCATGGTCGCCGGTTTGTTGCGCGCGCTGGCGGAAGCGCCCTTGATGCCCGGCGCGGTGTCGACGATTTCCATATCCACGGTCTGCGGCAGTTCCAACGCCAGCACCTGGCCGTCCAGCGTCAGTACCTGCATCCCCGGCAGGCCGCCTTCCGGAATAAACAGCAGTTCGTCTTCTATCTGCTCTTTTTTGAAGATATACGGCGTGTAATCTTCTTCGTCCATAAACACATACTCTTCACCGTCGATGTAAGAGAAGGTCACCTTACGGCGCGACAGCGAGATGGTGTCGAGGATATCGTCGCCTTTGAAGCGTTCTTCTACTTTCAGCCCGGTGCGCACGTCGGAGAAGCGCATTTTGTACAGCGTGCTGGCACCGCGTGCGCTCGGGCTTTGTACGTCGATATCTTTCACCAGCAGCAATTTACCGTTGTGGTTGATCGCCATGCCGCGTTTAATTTCGTTAGCTCTTGCCATAAAAATAAACCTGTTTGTGAGGAGTCTTGGGAAGTTGCGACAAGTTACTCGCGCCGCGGCTTGCAGGCAAGTATCGCGCGCTAAAATAAAACGGCGAAAAGGCGGGGCGGCGCGCCGTCCCGCCGGCAGGGTTATTTAAATTCAGGCAGCATGCCCAGCAGCGCCAGACAGTGTGCGACGGCGTTAATCAGGCCGAACAGAATAATAAAGGCAATCATGCCGCGGCCGCCGGGCGCACGATAGTCTGACTGCGCGAAGCGGCGGCGGCTGGCGCGCGCCATCAGCGCCGGCACGATCACCGCCCACACCGTCGCCGCCAGGCCGGCAAAGCCGATGGCGTACAGGAAACCGTTCGGGAACAGCAGGGCCGCCAGCGTTGGCGGCGCGAAGGTCACCAGCGCGCTTTTGGCCCGTCCGCAGCCGTCGTCGCTGAATTTGAAAAAGTCGGCAATATAGTCAAACAGGCCGAGCGATACGCCGAGGAATGAACTGGCCAGCGCCATATAGGAGAACACGTTCAGCAGCTGGCTGACGGTCTGGCTGCTGCTGTTGCCCATCTGCTTCAGCAGGCTGCCGATATTGCCGCCTTCGGCGATCACCTGTTTAAAGGCGTCGCGCGCGATATTGCCCTGAATCACATATTGCCACAGGATGTAAATCGCCAGCGCCAGCAGCGTGCCGTACACCAGGCTGCGCACCACCGCGCGGCTGTCTTTATGGTAATACTTCACCAGCCCCGGCACGTTGCCGTGATAGCCGAACGATGTCAGCAGATAGGGCAGCGCGGCCAGCGCATACGGCATGTAGCTGGCGTCGCTGTTATGCAGATCGAACAGCACCGCCGGCTGCACCTGAGTGAACATATTGCCGACCGACAGCGCGAAGGTAATCACCATGCCGCCGATAAGAATGGTGCTGAGCCGGTCGACGGCGCGAGTCGACAGCCAGACGATAAACGCCACCAGCACGGCAAACACCAGGCCGGCGCCGGTCTGGCCCGCGCCGACGCTGTTCCCCAGCGTATGGGCGATAATCGAGCCGCCGGCGGAAATATAGGCGTAGGTCAGAATATACAGCACGAAGGCGATCGACAGGCCGTTGATACCGCTCCAGACGTTGCCGAGCAGATCTTTGACCACGGTATGGAAGCTGGCGCCGGCCGGGTAGTGCAGCGTGGCTTCCAGGATCATCAGGCCGGAAATCAGCATACAGGCCCAGGTATAAATCAGCAGCGCGACCGAACCGCTGAACCATACGCCGGAAGTTACAATAGGGATGGAGAACATACCGGCGCCGACGGCGGTGCCGGCAATGATCATGGCGCCGCCAAGTACTGAGGGGCGGGAAATTTTCTGGATACTGTCCGCAGACATACTGGCTCCTGGTGTGGCCGTTTAGCGCGCTGGTTCTTTTGTACTAGCGTGATGGTACGCGGTGGTGAGGTGCATGTAAAGGGCTTATTACGCATAAAGAGTGCATGATTGGCGGGCAACCTGGCGCTATCTTGCATACCGAACCGAGTCAGCGGCGCTGACATCGCATTGTGCCCGCAGTGGTTACCGGATGCCGACGCAGCGCGCCGCCGCCATCCGCGCAATAAAACTCAGGGGGCTGTATCGCTGCCGGGGCGCTTCTGGTATCGTCGCGCCTTTACCGTTACCGGGAGTTGCGTATGGAATGCCGTATTGATTGTGGGGCCTGTTGTACCGCGCCTTCCATATCCAGCCCGATACCGGGCATGCCGGATGGCAAGCCGGCCAATACTCCTTGTATCCATTTGGATGAGCGCCTGCGCTGCGGGTTGTTCCACTCGCCATTGCGCCCGAAAGTCTGCGCCGGTCTGCAGCCCAGCCGCGAGATGTGCGCCGACAGCCGGGATGAGGCGCTGATCTATCTTATCCGCCTGGAGGCGGACACCGCCCCTTAACATGTTCAGTGTGCGGCAGATAAAAAACGGGGCGCCGTCACCAGCGCCCCGTGATTCTCTGCCCTCTAATGCCGCATCAGGCGCCGGCCGGCACCGCATGCGCGGTGTTTTTCGGCGGTTCTCCCTGATACTTCTCGATCTCCAGCTGCGCCATCTGGCCGCAGTTGCCCTGCGCCAGGCTGGAGGTGCCGATATCGAACGTCAGACAGTTGACGTTGCCGTTCTTGCAGAGGGAGCCAGGCTGCGACGGATCGGCCGGATCGAACCAGGCTCCTTCGCTGATGCGCACCGCACCCGGACGCACGTCTTCGCTGACCCGCGCGCCGACCAGGATCTGGCCGCGGTCGTTAAAGGCGCGCACCAGATCGCCCTCGCTGATGCCGCGCGCCTTGGCGTCCTGCGGGTTGATCATGATCGCTTCGCGGTCGGCCACGGCAAGTTTCAGGCGCAGCGGCGTATTATCGAGCTGCGAATGCAGGCGGTTGGCCGGGTGCGCGGTATTCAGCGACAGCGGGTATTTTTCCGCTTCCGGCCCGCGATACCATTCGTGCGGCGGCATCCAGCTCGGCATGCCGCGGCAGTCCTGATAGTGCATTTTGGCGATGGCGTCGGAGTAGATCTCTATCTTGCCGGACGGCGTGCCGAGCGGGTTCAGCAGCGGGTTTTCCCGGTAGTCGGCAAAGCGCACCCACTGGGTGTTGGCCTCCGGCACCGGGAAGCGCACATAGTTGTTGGACTGCCAGAACATATCGAACGGCGGCAGGGCGACGCGGGCGTTGCGCGCCTGCTGTTTCATATCGTCATACATGCCTTTCAGCCACTGGGTTTCGTCTTTGCCTTCGGTAAAGGCTTCCTGCACACCCAGCTTGGCCGCCATGGCGGCGAAGATATCAAAATCACTGCGCGCCTCGTGCTGCGGCGGTACGCACTGGTGCATCGGGAACACATACAGCTGCGAATAGTCGCCGCCCATTTCCAGGTCGTTGCGCTCATAGCTGGTGGTGGCCGGCAGTACGATATCGGCATATTTGGCGGTGGCGGTCCAGTACGGTTCGTTGACCACGATGGTGTCCGGCCGCTGCCAGGCCTTGATCAGATTGTTGGTGTCCTGATGCTGGTGGAAGGTGTTGCCGCCCGCCACATACACCATCTTCACTTCCGGATAGGTGACGTCTGCGCCGTTGAACTGAATGGTTTTGCCCGGATTGGCCAGGCAGTCGGCGATGCGCGCCACCGGAATCGGCGTCGGCGAGTTGCGCGGGGCGTTGCCGGCGGAAATCCCGGCGACGATGCCGCCTTTGGCCGTTGGGCTGCCGCCGGAGGAGTAGTGATAGCTGAAGCCGAAGCCGCCGCCCGGCAGGCCGATCTGGCCGAGCATTGCCGCCACGGTCACCAGCAGCCAGTGCTGCTGTTCGCCGTGGTGCTGGCGCTGAATGCCCCAGCCGCCCATGATCATGGTGCGGTGGCCGGCCATATCGCGCGCCAGTTGGCGCAGCGCCTCGGCTTCCACGCCGCAGATATCGGCGGCCCAGTCGGCAGTTTTAGCGACGCCGTCGTCATCGCCCAGCAGGTAGGCGCTGAATTTGTCAAAGCCAACGGTATAGGTGTTCAGGAAGTCGGCGTTATGCAGCTTTTCCGTCAGCAGGGTGTGGGCGATGCCGAGCAACATCGCGCCGTCGGTATAGGGACGCGGGGCGAGCCACTGCGCATTGACGAATTTGGCGCTGTCGCTGTGCACCGGGTCGATACTGATGACGCGGGTGCCTTTCTGCTTCAGCGCGGCAAAACCGGTCTGGCCGTAATGGTCCGGCACGTTCCAGCTGTTTTTCAGCGTCACCATCGGGTTGCAGCCCCACAGAATCACCAGCTGGCTGTGCTCCACCACGTTCGGCCAGGCGGTCTGCTGCTCGTAAACTTCCATCGAGCCGACCACGTGCGACATGATCACCTGCGCTGCACCGGTAGAATAGTCGCCGGCATAGCCGAGGAAGCCGCCGGTCAGGTTCATCAGCCGCTGCAGCAGCGTACGGCTGTTGTGCAGCATGCCGACGCTCTTCCAGCCGTAGGAGCCGGCGTAGATCGACTGCGGGCCGTGATCTTTTTGCAGGCGGGTGATTTCGCCGCACACCAGCTCAATCGCCTTCTCCCAGCTGACGCGCACCCACTCGTCATGGCCGCGCAGATCGGTGCGGCTGCCGGGGCCGCCTTCCAGCCAGCTTTTGCGCACCATCGGGTATTTCACGCGGTTTTCCGCATGCACCTGATAGGGTGCCATGGCGATCAGCTCGTTCGGGTAAGGGTCGTCTTTTACCGGCTGGACGCCGACCATTTTGCCATCCTGCACGATGGCCTCAAAGGCGCCCCAGTGGGCGCCGGTCAGAATGCCTTTCTGCGCCTGACGCAGCGCCGTAAACTGCGGCAGAGCCTGACTGATGGCCTGCGCCAGCGCGGATTTTGGCCACAGGCCCGCCAGCAGCGGGGCGGCGGCCAGCGCGGTGACACCGGTCAGAAAGCGGCGGCGGCTGAGGGTTAACGGCTGTTGTAAATATTTGCTCATCTTCGTATCTCCCTTAAGACTTGGCCGCCGGTGGCATATCGCTGGCGTGTTTCTGTACGTACTGGGTCAGCACGCGCAATTGTTCCTGCGTCAATGAGGTACGCGGCGCCATGCCTTTGATTACGCCGATCCACTGGTTGGCGTTGAAGCGGTCAAGGGCGGTCAGACCGTGGCAGCCGGTGCAGTTGGCCGACATCATCTCCGCGCTGTAGCGCCAGATTTTTTGCTGGTCATCAATCAGCTGCTTGCGCGGCAGCCAGACCTGCAGGGAAACCTGATGCCAAACCAGGCCGGTTTCCGCATCGGTCAGGGTATCGCTAGTTTTCAGCTGTTTACGCGCCTCTTCACCCAGCAATACGCTGAGGATGCGTTTGCCTTGCGCGGCATAAAATACCTCGCTGACGCCGTCCTGCTGCCAGCCGTCGACCTGGGCCAGCACCTTGTCGCCGTCCTGTTTGATCACGTGCACCTCGGTGGACGGCATCAGGTTGCCGGCGTTGTGGCTATCCTGCGGCTGCAGGAAGAACGGCTCGGTGGCGATGGTGTACAGCGTGGTGGCGCTTGGCGAACTTGCCGCTGCAGCCTGCGCCAGTTCGGCTGCGCCAGCCTGGGTGGTGCCGCTCATATCGGGCAGAATGTGGGCGACGCCTTTATGGCAGTCGATACAGGTTTCGCCCTGTTTGATGGCGACCGGATGCTGCAGACGCGCTTCCGGGCGTTGCGCCGTGATGTCCATGGCGTCAAAGCTGTGGCAGGAGCGGCAGGTGGCGGAATCATTGTCCTTCAACGTCTTCCAGACCGACTGCGCCATCGCCAGTTTATGCGCCTCGTATTTCTCCGGCGTATCGATCACCCCGGTCATTTCACCATAAATATCTTTGACCGCGCGGATCTTGGTCCATAAATAGTCGATGGGCTGATGTGGCACGTGGCAGTCGGCGCATTCGGCGCGGATGCCTTTAGGGTTCTGGAAGTGTACGCTACCCTGATATTCCGCCAGGGGCTGCTGCATGCTGTGGCAGGAGACGCAAAATTCGCTGTCGCTGGTTTTATGGAACACGGTGGCGGTGGCGGCCAGCAGCGCCGCGCCCAGCACAATGCCAAGCAGTAACAGCCATAACCATCCCCACCGGCGTCGCTTTTCATTGTTCGTCAGTTTTTTGCTCATAGTAAACCCGCTTATAATGATGAAATGCCCGATAAAAACGCGTTGAAAACCGGCTCTTTCGGCCGTTATAACCGCGAGATTATAAAGGTTATCATTAAAGTCACCTAACACATTAGGGTTATTAGCGGTAAAAGTGACACTTTCAGGAAAAAGCAGCGCGATATATCGCTGATATATCACGCTGTTGTGAACAACGGTGACGAAACAGATGGCGCGGGTATCACGGATTTGTTGCCAAAGCGTGATGTTCGGCGATCAGCGTGGGGCGTGGTAGGCCAGCTGGTGCTGCCAGAGGTAGATCGCCATGCGGCTGGCTTCAAAGTGGGGCTCGGGCAGCGCCTCCGGCCGGCACCAGCGCCATTCGGCACACTTTTCCGGCTCTTTCAGCACCGCTTCGCCGCCGGGGTGTGCGGTGACCAGGCAGATGGATACGGTGTGTTTGCCTTCTTCGCGCCAGGTTTGCAGGTTATTACATACGCCGACAAACTGCGGTGTAGCGATATGCAGCCCGGTTTCTTCCGCGACTTCGCGTTGGGCGCAGCGTTCGAAGCTTTCGCCGGCCTCCAGATGGCCGCCGGGAATCGACCAGTAGGGCGCGTGTCTGCCGCAGCGTTTGCCCACCAAGACTTCCCCCTGTGGGTTGACGATAATCACCCCGATGCCCGTTAACACCGCCATGCTTTTCTCCTTCAGCTAAACTTCAGCAATCTGCCTTTTCCGCCCGTTCGCGCGTGCGGAGCGAGGGAAAAATGTGCGTAAGCTCAAAAATCTATCATATCAAACGCGGCAAAGCTTGCTTTCAGCCAGTGCGCCTCACATATTGATTGAAACGTTTCAGCGTTATCAGGCCGATTGCTTTTCGATAGATAACGCTCCTTTTTCTCAATAAAGCTGAAACGATTCAATTCAGCAGGAGAGGAGAACCATGTTCCAGTTGTCACAGCAAGACATCCACTTGGGCGCCGCCGCCGGCGGCAAACAGGATGCCATCCGGCAGGTGGCGGCCGCACTGACCGAGGCCGGCTGCGTCAGCGCCGCCTATGTCGACGGCATGCTGCAGCGCGAGCTGCAAACCTCCACCTTCCTGGGTAACGGCATTGCCATTCCGCACGGCACCACCGACACGCGCGATCTGGTGCTGAACACCGGTGTGCAGGTCTTTCAGTATCCGCAGGGCATTGAGTGGGGTGAAGGCCAGACCGCCTATGTGGTGATCGGCATCGCCGCCCGTTCCGATGAGCACCTGGCGCTGCTGCGTCAGTTGACCCATGTGCTGAGCGATGACAACGTTGCGCAGCAGCTGGCGCAGACCACCAGCGCGGAAGAGCTGCGCAGCCTGCTGATGGGCGAGAAACAGGCGGCTGAATTCCAGTTTGACGCTTCGCTGATTGCGCTGGACGTCAGCGCCGACAGCCTGATGACGCTGCAGGCGCTGAACGCCGGCCGTCTGCAAAAGATTGGCGCGGTGGACGCAAACTTCGTCAGCGATGTGATTACCCGCAAGCCGCTGAATCTGGGGCAGGGCATCTGGCTGAGCGACAGCAACGAAGGCAACCTGAGCAGCGCGGCGACGGTCAGCCGCCCGGCACAGGCGTTTACCGAAGACGGCGAGCCGGTAGCGCTGCTGCTGACCGTGGCGGTCGCCGATGAGCAGCCGCTGACGGTGCTGAACTACCTCAGCGATCTGCTGCTGGCGCAAAAAGCTGAACGTCTGCTGAAGGCGGATGCCGCCGGCGTGCTGGCGTTGTTGACCAGTGAGGTGGCGGAACAGAGCGAAGTGCTGACCGCCGAATATGTGATTCGTAATGAACACGGTCTGCATGCCCGTCCGGGCACCGCCTTGGTGAACGTGATCAAACAGTTTAACTGCGATATTACCGTCACCAATCTGGACGGCAGCGGTAAACCGGCCAATGGACGCAGCCTGATGAAAGTGGTGGCGCTGGGGGTGAAGAAAGGTCACCACCTGCGCTTTACCGCCAGCGGAGAAGATGCTGAAGCGGCGCTGACGGCGATTGGTGAAGCCATCGGCAGCGGACTGGGCGAGGGTGTGGCATGAGCAGAAGAGTCGCAACCATTACGTTAAACCCGGCTTACGATCTGGTGGGCTTTTGCCCCGAGATTGAGCGCGGCGAAGTCAACCGGGTGAAAACCGCCGGTCTGCACGCCGCCGGCAAAGGCATTAACGTAGCCAAGGTGCTGAAGGATCTGGGCATCGACGTGACCGTCGGCGGGTTCCTCGGCAAAGATAATCAGGACGGCTTCCAACTGCTGTTCAGCGATTTGGGCATCGCCAACCGTTTTCAGGTGGTGCCGGGCCGCACCCGCATTAACGTCAAGCTGACGGAAAAAGACGGCGAAGTGACCGACTTTAACTTTTCCGGCTTTGAGGTGACGCCGCAGGACTGGGAACGTTTTGTGACGGATTCCCTGAGCTGGCTCGGCCAGTTCGATATGGTGGCGGTCAGCGGCAGCCTGCCGGCCGGCGTGGCGCCGGAAGCCTTTACCGATTGGATGACCCGCCTGCGCACCCAGTGTCCGTGCATTATTTTCGACAGCAGCCGCGAGGCGCTGGTCGCCGGGCTGAAAGCGTCGCCGTGGCTGGTGAAGCCTAACCGCCGCGAGCTGGAAATCTGGGCCGGCCGCCCGCTGCCGACGCTGAAGGATGTGGTGGAGGCGGCGCATGCGCTGCGCGATCAGGGCATTGCTCACGTGGTGATTTCTCTCGGCGCCGAAGGCGCGCTGTGGGTGAACGCTTCCGGCGAATGGATCGCCAAGCCGCCGTCCTGCGAAGTGGTCAGCACCGTCGGTGCCGGCGATTCGATGGTTGGCGGGCTGATCTACGGCCTGCTGATGCGCGAATCCAGCGAGCACACCCTGCGCCTGGCGACCGCGGTCGCCGCCCTGGCCGTGAGCCAGAGCAACGTAGGCATCACCGATCGTCCGCAGTTGGCCGCGATGATGGCGCGCGTCGACCTGAAACCTTTTAATCAATAGCAGGAGGCAGAATGAAAACGCTGCTGATAATTGACAGTTCACAGGGGCAGGCGCGCGGGCACCTGGCGCAACGCATGCTCAGCGCTGCGGCGGCCAAAGCCGGCCTGCAGTTGGTTGATGCGCCGGCGGAGGCCGAACTGGTGGTGGTCGCCGGGGCGGCCGTGCCGGCGGACGAAGCGCTGAGCGGCAAGGCCGTGTATCTGGGCGATGTTGAACACGCGGTGCGTGATGCCGACGCCTTCCTGGCGCAGGCCAAACGCGACGCGGCGCCGTATCAGGCGCCGGCCGCCGCGCCGGTTGCGGCGCAGGCCAGCGGACAAAAACGTATCGTGGCGGTGACCGCCTGTCCGACCGGCGTGGCGCACACCTTTATGGCCGCCGAGGCGATTGAAAGCGAAGCGAAGAAACGTGGCTGGTGGGTGAAAGTGGAAACCCGCGGCTCCGTCGGCGCCGGCAATGCCATTACGCCGGAAGAGGTGGCCGAGGCGGATCTGGTGCTGGTAGCCGCTGATATCGAAGTGGATTTGGACAAGTTCGCCGGCAAGCCGATGTACCGCACCTCTACCGGGCTGGCGCTGAAGAAAACCGCGCAGGAGCTGGACAAGGCGCTGGCGGAAGCGGAAGTGTTTCAGCCGCAGAAAGGCGGCGCCGCCCAGTCTACCGGTGCGCAGAAGAAAGAGGGCAATGGGCCGTATCGCCACCTGTTGACCGGGGTCTCCTATATGCTGCCGATGGTGGTGGCGGGCGGCCTGTGTATTGCGCTGTCCTTTATGTTCGGCATCAAGGCGTTTGAAGAGCCAGGCACGCTGGCGGCGGCGCTGATGCAGATTGGCGGCGGTTCGGCGCTGGCGCTGATGGTGCCGGTACTGGCCGGCTATATTGCCTTCTCCATTGCTGACCGTCCGGGCCTGACGCCGGGCCTGATCGGCGGCATGCTGGCGGTGAGCACCAACGCCGGCTTCCTCGGCGGGATTATCGCCGGTTTCCTGGCGGGCTATGTCGCCAAAGCCATCAGCGGCAAGCTGCGTCTGCCGCCGAGTATGGAAGCGCTGAAACCGATCCTGATCATTCCGCTGTTCGCCAGCCTGATCACCGGTCTGGTGATGATCTATGTGGTCGGTACGCCGGTCGCGAGAATCATGGAAGGCCTGACCCACTGGTTGCAGTCGCTGGGTACGGCGAACGCGGTGCTGCTGGGGGCGATTCTGGGCGCCATGATGTGCACCGATATGGGCGGCCCGGTCAACAAGGCGGCCTACGCGTTTGGCGTGGCGCTGCTCAGTTCCTCAGTCTATGCGCCGATGGCGGCCATTATGGCGGCGGGCATGGTACCGCCGCTGGCAATGGGGCTGGCGACCTTGCTGGCGCGGCGTAAATTCGACAAGTCGCAGCAGGAAGGCGGCAAGGCGGCGCTGGTGCTGGGGCTGTGCTTTATCAGTGAAGGGGCGATTCCGTTTGCGGCGCGTGACCCGATGCGCGTCCTGCCGTGCTGCATCGCCGGCGGTGCGCTGACCGGCGCGCTGTCCATGATGTTCGGCGCCAAGCTGATGGCGCCGCACGGCGGCCTGTTTGTCCTGCTGATCCCGGGCGCGATTTCACCGGTGCTGATGTATCTGCTGGCGATCGTTGCCGGCACGCTGCTGGCGGGTATTTCCTACGCGCTGGTCAAACGCGCCGACGTGGCGGTGAAAGCGGAAGCCTGAGTCAGATCTGCGGCCATAAAAAACCGGAAGCCTTTGGCTTCCGGTTTTTTTATCGCTGCGGCCGGTTACTGCTGGGCTTTCAGCCAGGCAATCTCTTCCGCCCAGATATCGGGATTGACGGTTTCAAGGATCAGCGGAATATTATCGAAGCGCGCATCGCGCATGATATAGCTGAACACCGTTTTTCCGATATTGCCTTCTCCCAGACTGTGGTGGCGGTCAACGCGGCTGTTGAACTCGCTTTTCGCATCGTTCAGGTGCATACCGCGCAGATAGTTGAAGCCGACCACCTCTCCCAACTGCTTAAAGGTGTGTTCACACGCTTCTTCGCTGCGCAGGTCATAGCCGGCGGCAAAGGCGTGGCAGGTGTCAATACAGACGCCGACGCGGCTTTTGTCTTCCACGCCGTCGATGATCGCCGCCAGATGCTCGAATTTAAACCCCAGGTTACTGCCCTGGCCGGCGGTGTTTTCAATCACAGCGGTCACGCCTTCAGTCTGATCCAGCACGATATTGATGGATTCGGCGATGCGCGCCAGACACTTGTCTTCATCAATCTGCATCAGATGGCTGCCGGGGTGGAAGTTCAGCAGCGTCAGCCCCAGCTGTTCGCAGCGCTGCATTTCGTCGAGAAAGGCCGCGCGGGACTTCTCCAGCGCTTCGGTCAGCGGGTGCCCCAGATTAATCAGATAGCTGTCGTGCGGCAGAATTTGCCCCGGGCCATAGCCATAACGCGCGCAGGCGCTCTTAAATTTATCAATAACTTCGGCAGACAACGGTGCTGCTTTCCATTGACGCTGATTTTTGGTGAACAGGGCGAACGCGGTCGCCTCTAATTCGTGTGCGCGGATAACCGCCTGATCCACGCCGCCTGACGCGCTGACATGTGCACCGACAAACTTCATTTGCAATCTCCTGTGTTAACCCCGCGCCAGTTCCTGCCGTCTCCTGAGCGAAGCGGTCGAACCGGCGAGGGTGTCGCACTGCCATTATGGCATTGATGGACGGCGGTTTGAATGGCAGGAAGGGGGCAGGCCCGAATTACGGACCTGCCGGGAGGCGATTAGAACAGATGCTGCACGGCCTGGTTAATCACGCCGCCGCCGACAATCAGCCAGATAAACAGCAGGGTTGCCAGCAGAATCGGTTTGACCCCCGCCTGACGTACGGCGCTGATATGGGTGGTGAGGCCCAGCGCCGCCATCGCCATTGCCAGCATCCAGGTGTCGGCGGTAATCAACTGCTGCACCAGCGCGGCCGGCAGCAGGTTGAAGGAGTTGAACCCGGCAACGGCGATAAACAGCACGGCGAACCACGGGATGGTGATGGCGGATTTTTCCGCTTTGCCGGCGCCGCTGCCACGGCTGATATAGCCTGACAGCAGCAGCAGGAACGGGGCCAGCATCATCACGCGGATCATCTTGGCGATCACCGCGGCGTTTTCGGCGTCAGGGCCGATGGCATGACCGGCGGCCACCACCTGCGCCACCTCATGAATGGTCGAGCCGGTATAAATGCCGAAGGTTTCCTGGCTGAACGGCAGCCACTGATACTGCAGGTTTAAATGGTACAGCCACGGATAGGCGAAGATCGCCAGCGTGCCGAACACCACCACGGTGGATACCGCAACGGCTACCTTGCTGGACTCGGCTTTCAGCACCGGTTCGGTGGCCATGACCGCCGCCGCGCCGCAGATGCTGCTGCCGGCGCCGATCAGCATGGCGGTCTGGCTGTCGATGCCGAACACCTTTTTACCCAGCCAGCAGGCCAGCAGAAAGGTGCTGCTCAGCGTCAGCGCATCGATCAGAATGCCGGTGGCGCCGACGTCGGCGATTTGCTGAAAGGTTAAACGGAAGCCGTACAGGATAATGCCCAGACGCAGCAGGCGCTGTTTCGCCAGCTGTACGCCGGCGTGGCAGCTGGGCTGCAGCCAGGGATACAGCGTATTGCCTATCACGATGCCGAACAAAATGGCCAGCGTCAGCGCGCCGAGGCCCAGCCCGGCTATCCAGGGTACGTCGCCCGCCCAGACGGCGAGCGCGGTTAACGCGGCGGTCAGTGCCAGTCCGGGCACCAGACGCGGCAGGCCCAATAACGGGAAGCGCCGTTCAGGATAGGTTGTTGTTGTTTCAGTCGCCATTGCTCAGGTCCTTTCTCTGATTCTCTGCGGACAAGAGTAGGGCGTGGCGCTATAAAAGAGAAATTGATTATATGGTTATAATCAATCTGAATAAGTGGTAAATAAAAAGGGCCGCACGATGTGCGGCCCCGGTTTTAACGTCGACGTTATTGGAAAAAGAAGTGGTTACTGTTGAGCTGCGCGACGATGCCCTTCGCAACGTAGTTCGCTCCGCTCAGGGTAAAGTGGCCATAATCGAAGGCGGCAGGTTGCCCGCTGGTTGTCATTTCCAGGCAGCGATCTCCCGGACAGATCAAATCGTAAACCGAGATGTAGTTGGTTTTCATCGAGGTAGACAGGGCTTTGAGTTCACTGTCCATCAGTTTACGGCTTTTCACGACGGAACGACTGGCCAGCGCCGGATCGCCATTTTCCTGATAGGCCAACAGTTCCGGCAACGGCCCTTTATACTCTACGGTCGGCCCCAGGATGTAGAAGTTCTTAGTGTGTTGCTTCAGGTAGTTGATGGTGTTGATCAGCGCCGGCTTATCGTGTTCATTCCAACGCGCAGAGACGATGACGCCGTCGATCTTATTATTGATAATCAAATCTTTATAGACATAGTCCATAATGGCGGTGCAGCGGTTGCTGAACTTTTGTTCGGTAACCGGTTTACAGCCGGAGGCGGTGGCCTGCATCAGGTTGACGTTTTCACCCGCCGCCAGGCTGATGGCGCGCCACAGGTGAGCGCCGTGGCTGTCGCCGATCAGTACGACGTTCTTTTTGGTGTCGGACAGTTTCAGGCAGTGCTCTTTGTTGTAATTGCCCGTCGCGCCCACTTCACCATTGATAAAGCATTCGCCGAAGCGGTATTGATAGTTGTATTCGTCGGTGGTGCGGTAATTAATGTAATCGGCAATTTTTAACGAATTATCGGAGAAACTGCCGTTGTCATACTGCCAGTAGCCGATAATCGACGTCAGCGAGGCGGCTAGCACCACGCTGGCGGCTGAAGCGGTAACAATACGTTTTGACGGCACGTTCTTCAGTTTATAGCGGAACGGAATTTCGATCAGATAACGGGAAGCAATTGCCAGAATAAAGGTGCTGGAAAGCACCAGCAGGCTTTTTTGCCACAGCGCGCCGTCAAACAGAATATTGGTATACACGATAATCGGCCAGTGCCAGAGGTACAGGCAGTAAGAGATCATACCGATATACACAATCGGCTTGATTGCCAGGATCTTGTTGATGATGGCATCGCGGCCGGAAATAATAATCAGAAATGCGCCTACACACGGGTAGAGGGCATTATATGACGGGAACTTTTTGGTGGTATCCAACCACAGGAAACCAAATACGATTAGCGCCAACCCCAGCAGGCTTAAAGCGTGGCGGGTTGCAGATTTTTTCAGAAAAGCGGCCTGTTCCAATCCGCCAACCGCCAGCAGGGCGCCGAGCGCCAATTCCCAGGCGCGGGTCGGCAGCATATAAAAAGTCATGCTTGGCTGGAACTTCAACCCCAGCAGGCTGAGCATAAAGGAGCCGATGATAATAAGTACAATCATCATCGTAGTGCGGTTGCGGAAGAATTTTAATGCGGTAAATAAAATAATCGGGAACAGAATATAGAACTGTTCTTCAACCGCCAGCGACCAGGTGTGCAGCAGGGGTTTTAATTCTGCTGGGCCGTCGAAGTAACCGGTTTGACTAAAGAAGAAAAAGTTTGAGGAAAATAACGTTGTGGCCAGCGCGCTTTTTCCCAATTCGGCGACCTGCACAGGTAGCAGAATATGGTAGCCGATAACCAGCGTGACGAGTAAAACGACAAATAAAGGGGGGAGAATCCTTAAGCTGCGGCGTTTATAAAAGTCTACGTAAGAAAAATCACCCTTAATATATTCTTGGAAGATAATACCGGAAATTAAATAACCGGATATTACAAAAAATATATCAACACCGGTAAATCCGCCGGGAATGCCAGGAAATCCCATATGGTATGCGATGACCGGCAGAACGGCGAGCGCCCGTAACCCGTCGATATCTGCTCTATATTTCACAATCCCACCTAAAGTAAGCAAAATGATGCGAAAGTATAAGCAAATCGTTAACATTATTTGAAGAGCGTTACAGTCGATTGGGAGTGATAATGTATAAAATAGGATTAAGCTCAGCCTGCCCGGCGCCGGTGCGTCAAGACAGGGCTTGCGAATCCGCGACGCTGCGGTAAGGTTATTCGTCTATTTTGGCCGTTTGCTCCTTCCATTTATTGTACTGAGACCGTTATGCATATCACTTTACGTCAGTTGGCCGTCTTCACCGAGGTGTTGAAAAGCGGCTCCACGACCCAGGCATCGCAGGTCTTGGCGCTGTCCCAGTCGGCGGTGAGCGCCGCGCTGGCCGATCTGGAAGGGCAACTCGGCGTGCAGCTGTTCGACCGGGTAGGCAAGCGGCTGGTATTGAATGAGCACGGCCGTCTACTGTATCCCAAGGCGCTGGCGCTGCTGGAACAGGCGGGTGAGATTGAGCAACTGTTTCGCCACGACGGCGGGGCGCTGCGCATTGCCGCCAGCAGCACCATCGGCAACTATATGCTGCCGGCGATGATGGCGCGCTACCGGCAGGATTTTCCGGCCACGCCGCTGGAGCTGAACGTCGGCAACAGTCAGGACGTGATTAGCGCGGTGGCGGATTTTCGCGTTGACCTGGGGCTGATCGAAGGGCCGTGCCATATGCCGGAACTGGTGACTCAGCCCTGGCTGGAGGATGAGCTGGTGGTGTTTGCCGCGCCCGACAACCCGCTGACCCGGCAGCCGCTGACCCTGACGGCACTGGCCGAAGCGCCGTGGATCCTGCGCGAACGCGGTTCGGGAACGCGTGAAGTGCTGGACCATCTGCTGCTGGCGCATCTGCCGCATTTCCAACTGGTGATGGAGCTGGGCAACTCTGAGGCCATCAAACATGCGGTGCGTCATGGCATCGGTATCAGCTGTCTGTCACGCCGGGTGATCGCCGAACAGCTGGCGAGCGGCGCGTTGGTGGAACTGCCGGTGCCGCTGCCGCCGATGATCCGTACCCTGTATCTGATCCATCATCGCCAGAAGCATATCTCCAACGCGCTGCAGCGTTTTCTCAGCTACTGTTTGCCGCCTGCCGAAGCATAAAAATCTGTGTTGCGTCACATAACTGACAGGAAGTCAGGGTATTAGGGGTGTTGCTAATAATTGCCTCTGAATTATGAAGCTATCTTATATCACTGGAATGTTACTAGTGCGCCGGCGGGTATTTGCTACAATCCGCCCTCAATTTTTGGACGAGCAGATAGGGTAAGAATGGCTCAGCAGGATATAAAAACATCGGGGCAGCAAGAACCCGGACTCCGCCGCGAGTTAAAAGCGCGGCACTTAACCATGATTGCCATCGGCGGCTCTATCGGTACCGGTCTGTTTGTCGCCTCCGGCGCTACCGTTTCACAGGCCGGCCCCGGCGGGGCGTTGCTGTCCTATGCGCTGATCGGCCTGATGGTCTACTTCCTGATGACCAGCCTGGGCGAACTGGCGGCGTTTATGCCGGTGGCCGGTTCGTTTTCCACCTATGGCGCCAAATATGTGGAAGAGGGCTTCGGCTTCGCGCTGGGCTGGAACTACTGGTACAACTGGGCGGTGACCATCGCGGTCGACCTGGTGGCCGCGCAGCTGGTGATGAGCTACTGGTTCCCCGATACGCCGGGTTGGATCTGGAGCGCGCTGTTCCTCGGCGTCATGTTCCTGCTGAACTACATTTCAGTAAAAGGGTTCGGCGAAGCGGAATACTGGTTCTCACTGATCAAGGTCACCACCGTAATTATCTTTATTATCATCGGCATTCTGATGATTGTCGGCATTCTGAAAGGCGGCGAGCATGCCGGCTGGCAGAACTGGAGCATCGGCGACGCGCCGTTTGCCGGCGGTTTCTCGGCGATGATCGGCGTGGCGATGATTGTCGGTTTCTCATTCCAGGGGACTGAGCTTATCGGCATCGCCGCCGGTGAGTCGGAAGATCCGGGGAAAAACATCCCGCGGGCGGTGCGTCAGGTGTTCTGGCGTATTTTGCTGTTCTATATCTTTGCGATCCTGATCATCAGCCTGATTATTCCTTATACCGATCCGAGCCTGTTGCGTAACGATGTCAAAGACATCAGCGTCAGCCCATTCACGCTGGTGTTCCAGCATGCCGGCCTGCTGTCGGCGGCGGCGGTGATGAATGCGGTAATCCTGACGGCGGTGCTGTCGGCGGGCAACTCCGGCATGTACGCCTCGACGCGTATGCTGTTTACCCTGGCGCGTGAGGGCAAGGCGCCGCGCATTTTCGGTAAACTGTCGAAAGGCGGCGTGCCGCGCAACGCGCTGTATGCCACCACGGTGGTGGCCGCGCTGTGCTTCCTGAGCTCAATGTTCGGCAACCAGTCGGTATACCTGTGGCTGCTTAATACCTCCGGTATGACCGGCTTTATCGCCTGGCTGGGGATCGCCATCAGCCACTATCGTTTCCGCCGCGGCTATATGCTGCAGGGGCATGATCTGAATGCGCTGCCGTATCGTTCCGGTTTCTTCCCGCTGGGCCCGGTCTTTGCCTTTATTCTGTGCCTGATCATCACGCTGGGGCAGAACTATCAGGCCTTCCTGGAAGACAAGATCGACTGGTACGGCGTTACCGCCACCTATATCGGCATTCCGCTGTTCCTGATCATCTGGTTCGGCTATAAGCTGGTGCGCGGCAGCCGTTTCGTGAAGTACCGCGATATGGAATTCCCGACGTTTAAATAAGGGTTGTTGCGGAACGCGGCGTTATGCGCCGCGTTCTTTTACTCTTTGTCCCGCCTGACATTTTTCCTTTTCTGATGCATACATCGTTACAAATTCCTCCTCACGCGGCATAGTCATCGACGTGATTGATAAGTATTATCGTTTGCTCTATTGTTGACGTCCGCAGCATCCCCGAAATGATGCTTTCCAGATTCTTTTATCGCCGCCGCGGGCGGTGATGTCGTCGTAACAGGTACCCGAAATCATGAGCGTAACCACCGATCCTTTACCCGACGCGAGCGGCAAATCCGGCGTCCAGGTTATGGGGCGTTATCAGCATATCCTCCGCCACCGTTTATTGATTATGGGCGTGCTGGGAATCGCGATAGTGGCTTCGCTGGTACTGGATTTCACCATGGGGCCGTCCGGCCTGTCCTTATCCAGCCTGTGGCAGACGCTGATTCATCCGGCCAGCGCCGACGCCGGCACGCGGGTGATCGTCTGGGACATCCGCATGCCTTATGCGCTGATGGCGGTGGTGGTCGGCCTGGCGCTGGGGCTGGCGGGGGCGGAGATGCAGACCATTTTGAACAACCCGCTGGCGAGTCCCTTTACCCTTGGCGTGTCATCGGCGGCGGCCTTCGGCGCGGCGCTGGCGATCGTGCTCGGCATCGGCCTGCCGGGGATCCCGGACCAGTGGTTTATTTCGGCCAACGCTTTTATCTTTGCGCTGCTGGCGGCGCTGATGCTGGACGGCATCACCCGCTGGACGCGGGTGGCGACCTCCGGCGTGGTGCTGTTCGGCATTGCGCTGGTGTTTACCTTTAACGCGCTGGTGTCGATGATGCAGTTTATCGCCAGCGAGGATACGCTGCAGGGGCTGGTGTTCTGGACCATGGGCAGCCTGGCGCGCGCCTCATGGGAAAAGCTGGGCATCCTGCTGGCGGTGTTCGCCGTACTGCTGCCGCTGTCGATGATGAGCTCCTGGAAACTGACCGCACTGCGTCTGGGTGAAGACCGCGCCGTCAGCTTCGGCATTGACGTACGCCGTCTGCGACTGACCACGTTGCTGCGCATCAGCATTCTCTCCGCGCTGGCGGTGGCGTTTGTTGGGCCGATCGGCTTTATCGGCCTGGTGGCGCCGCATATCGCGCGCCTGATTTTTGGTGAAGATCACCGCTTCTATTTACCGGCCAGCGCGCTGATCGGCGCGCTGGTGCTGTCGATGGCCTCGGTGGCGTCGAAAAACCTGGTGCCGGGCATCATTATTCCGGTCGGCATCGTGACCTCGCTGGTGGGGGTGCCGTTCTTCCTCAGCATTATTCTGCGTCACCGGGGGAACGTCTGATGAGCCAGGGGCTGCGCATTGAGCATTTTTCCGCCGGCTATCCCAAACGCCGGGTGATTAACGACCTGTCGGTGCCGCGTCTGGCGCGCGGCGATATTACCGTGCTGCTGGGGCCGAACGGCAGCGGCAAATCGACCCTGCTGCGTTCGCTGGCCGGCCTGAACCCGGCGCAGGGCAAGCTGTGGCTGGATGATAACGATCTGATGGCGATGCCGTTCGCCCGTCGCGCCGAACAGGTGGTGTATCTGCCGCAGTCGCTGCCGGCCGGGGTGCATCTGCACGTGCTGGAGTCGATTATCGTCGCCCAGCGCGCGTCCGGCGGCCGCAGCAATGCCGGCAGCGAAGCCGAGGTGATGGCGCTGCTGGAACAGTTGGGGATCGCCCATCTGGCCCTGAGTTATCTGGACCAACTCTCCGGCGGGCAGAAACAGCTGGTGGGGCTGGCGCAGTCGCTGATCCGTCAGCCTTCGCTGCTGCTGCTGGATGAACCGCTGAGCGCGCTCGATCTGAACTACCAGTTCCACGTGATGGATCTGGTGCGGCGTGAAACCCGCAAGCGTAATATCGTCACGGTGGTGGTGGTACACGATATCAATATCGCGCTGCGTCACGGCGACCATGTGCTGATGCTGAAGGACGGCGACCTGATTGCCGATGGCGTGCCGGAGGCGGTGATCACCCCGCAAAGCCTGGCGCAGGTGTACGGCGTGCGCGGGCGTATCGAGCGCTGCTCGCAGGGAACGCCGCAGGTATTGATTGATGGGTTGGTGAAGGCGCCGGTGATTTGATTATCTTGAAAGTGACCATTAAAGGTTATACTGGCTCCGGGATTATGATATTAAATAGTATTATTCTTTATAGATTAACCATGGGTAATACAGGGATTAAATGGTTGCTGTGATCGGTGGCTGGTGTGTTACTAGCCATGTATACTTTTAGTAATTATCCATTACAAGGAGGTATGATATGTCGCGTTTTTTAGCCCCGGGATACTGTATTGTCGAGCAGGCAGGGACATTATCCTTCCAGACAAATATGCTATTTCGCCATCGTATGTCTTCAGCATCGAAGCTATTCATGCAGCTAAATGCAGATTCTCCATGGCTGAAACCAGGGCAAGTTTTAATTGTTGCTGACCCCGCCAGAGATATCCCACAGAATACACTACGGCTTTTACGATTGGCAAAACAGCATGTAAATAGAAATATCAATGAATTAAGTTGTGATGAGTCTGGGTTTTTACAAAAAAACTATGGAGTTATTGCTGCATTGACAAGCGTTGGAGATAAACTTTTTGGAACAGTCAGTGATGCTGGGAATAAATATTTTTCTCATATTGAAAACGCTCTGAGGAAAATTGAAATAAGCTATCAGAACCAATACCGTTCTCAGGGAACCCTTGTTAGTCAACAATTCTATGTCGAACGGGCGGCTTTATTTAATGAATTGAAAGGATTAATTAATAAACCAGTTCTGCAACAGCTGACCCGAAGGGCAGTAAAGATAATGCCTTATGAAAGCATGAAGAGAGCACTTAATTTATCAAGTAAATCAATAGTGCATGAGTGGTCAACGGTAGGTGTCGGTGCGATAAAGGGTTATTCAACGTACCTCGATAGCGCAGCTCGAGCGGCTAAATTTTTAAAAGCCGGGGGATATGTCGGGATTGGGCTTTCTTTTGCGAATACAACTAATGAAGTAACTCACTCCTGTACCGTTGGACGTAAAGAAGAATGTCCGAAGGTAGCTGTTCGGGAATATTCGAAATTCGGACTCAGTACCATTGGTTCTATTGGCGGAGGAACCGCCGGGGCTTTTGCTGGAACGGGGGTGTGTATTGCTTTAGGTGCGATCAGCGCTCCCGCCGCAGGTGTCGGAGGCTTTGCATGTGCTGCTATTGGCTCTTTAGTTGCAGGTTATGCTGGTGGTAAAGCTGGGGAAGCAATGGGTGATTTGCTTTTCTAAATAATTAAGGTGGCAATATGGAGCTTGACGCTAAATCAGTAGGTGCTATTTTTGCGTGGTTGGCTATCGCGCTGTTTATCTGTTCATTTTTTTATTTTGGTATCAAAAAGAAAAAATATACGGAGCTGATTGAGCTATACAAGGCTAATGGTTTTTCTTTCCCTGGCCTTTACGCTTTCTTTTCACTGGCTGGTTTTTTTGGTTGTTTTCCTATGGCTTTATACTTTAAACGTTTATTGGCGGGAAATAGTGTTCGTATGGATGATGGTGGAAACATACCTTTGGCCGCTTATCGTTTTATCAAGTCTCAACCTACGGCTCTAACTGGTTGGGTGCATAAGTTGTATTACCTCTGGTTGTCAAGCATGCTGTTTTTCGTACTGGCGGCGATTTGCGCCGCCTTGGTTAGTTTTTCCCCCGACTGATATTTTTGTTCCTCTCTGATGGGACAAGGGAGATCAATACGCGATAAAAAGGCCCGTTGCCGAGCCTGATATTACCATCAGAAGTTATAGCTCATCCCTACGGTATAGCGACGGCCGTCCAGCGTGGTGTTGTAGTGCTCGTAATCCACGGTTTTATCGAGGATGTTATATACCCCGCCGGTCAGCTGCAGGTTTTTCGCCGCCTGATAGCTGACGCCGACGTCGACAAAGGTATAGGACGGCGTGCTTTTGGCCATCGAGGTGCGGCTCAGGTACTCCGAGGTTTTACTGCGGAAGTTGACGCGGGTCCACACATCGAGATCGTGCGCCGCCTGCCAGTCCAGCACGGTGTTGAACATATGTTTCGGCATCTGGTTCAGCGGCTGGCCCTGGAACTGGCCGCTTTTCTGTTCCGATTCGGTATAGGTATAGTTGGCGGTCAGCTGCCAGTCTTTGGCGATCTTCCAGCCGGCGGTGGCTTCTACACCGCGCATATTGGCCTTGTCGACGTTGACGCGGTCGCTGATAAAGTCGTAATCGGTGCCGCCGAGAGAGCAGCCCGGCTCATCCTCGCAGCGTCTGACTTCGGTGATCTTGTCTTTGAAGTCGGTGTTGAACAGGGTAATCCCGGCGTTCAGATTTTGCTGGTTATCCCACAGCAGGGCGATCTCTTCGCTCAGGCTCTTTTCCGGCTTCAGGTCCGGGTTGCCGACAATCATGCCTTTGCTCGACCCGCCGCCGGTGGCCTGGCCCCAGCTGGCTGACGACTGGCGCAGATCCGGCGAGCGGTAGCCGGCGGAAACGCCGCCCTTCAGCGTCCACTGCTCGGCCAGATGCCAGACGCCGTACAGGCGCGGCGTCCAGTGGCTGCCGTAGTTTTGGTCGCGGTCCATACGGATGCCGCTGGTCAGGCTGAAATCATTGGTCATTGCCCATTCATCTTCGGCGAACAGCGCCCAGCTCCAACGGGTCAGCTGGTTGACGCCCTGCGCAGATTCCAGCTGGTTGCCGCTGTCGCTCAGTTTTTCATAGCGGTACTGGCCGCCGATATTCAGCATATGGTCACCCAGCGCGAACTGATTCTGGGTATTGAAGATGGTGTTGTACATCTTCATGTTGCGGCCCGGGTTGTTGGTCTCTTCACGCTGGATATAGCTGGTGGTATTGCCGATATCGTAATAGCCGTTGTGCGTCAGCGAGTAGTTGGTGCGGGTATACAGGCTGTCGCTTGGCTGGTTGGGTTTACAGCTGCCTTTGCGGCAGCTTTCCGTCGCCGTGGATTTGCCCGGCGTGCTGTTGCGGTCCTGCAGCGAGCGGCCGACTTCAAACTCAAACTCATTCTGCTCATCCGGCGTCAGGCTGAAGACAGCGGTACCGCTGCGCATGCGCTGTTCATTATAGCCGTTGACGATTTTGTCTTCGGCGCGGTGGGACAGCAGGCCGTTGACGCGCAGGCCGAGCAGGCCTTCAATCAGCGGGCCGGAGGCGTAGGCGTTGGTCTGGTACAGGTCGCCGGAGTCGCGGTTTTCCTGGAAGGTGGCGTCGGCGTGCACCGAGCCGCGCCAGCCCTGCGTGGTGGAGGTTTTACGGGTGATGATGTTAATCACGCCGCCCATCGCGTCGGAGCCGTACAGCGAGGACATCGGCCCGCGCACCACTTCGATGCGTTCGATGGCTTCCAGCGGCGGCAGCCAGCCCTGCTCAATCCCGGCGTTGTCGCTGTTAGGGCGGGTGCCGCGGGTATCCACGCGTTTGCCATCGATCAGAATCAGGGTGTATTTGGACGACATGCCGCGGATGCTGATATCGCTGCTGCTGCCGCCGCCGGTGACCACCACGCCCGGCACGTCTTTCAGTGCGTCGGTCACGTCGCGATAGGCTTTATTTTCGATCTGCTGACGTGGGATCACCGAGATGGAGGCGGCGGAATCCTGGATCTTCTGTTGGAAACCAGAAGCGGTGACCACCATGGTGTCTTGCGCGCTTTCCGGATCGGCGGCGAGGGCGGCCTGGCTGGTGAGCGCGGCGATAATGAATGCGGTGAGTTTGTTATAGCTTGGCTTTTCCATGAAATAGCAATTCCTGGCCCAGAGCGGCAGAACAACGTTGTCTGCCAAAAGAGTAAGTACAAATGAAAACCCATTAAATTCCGGGGAATTCAATGGCCCGCGTGAAAACGTGAGGCTATTGTAAGGAAATAATAGAGAATGTAAATGCAAATGATAATCCGTATCATTTGTATATTTGATCAGGGTTTTTGATACGGTGCAGTGCGTGGCGCAGAGACGTAGGCAGCAATACGGCGGCCCTCTTCAGCAGAAGAGGGCGCAGGCAGGGCAGAGATTTAGAAGGTGGTAGGGGTATGGGCGCTGATGATGCGGCACTCGCGGGCCGAAGTATTGCTGAAGCTGTGCGGGATGCCGGTGTTGATGGCGTAACTCTGGCCGGCGCTGAGCGGGTAGCTCTGGCCATTAATCGTCAGAATAATTTCGCCCTCCAGTACGGTGCCAATCTCTTCGCCCTGATGCTTGATTTTTTCCCCGGTGGTGGAGCCGGGCTGATAGGTTTCCAGCATCATCGCCAGGTTACGCGTCGGGCTGCCGTTATGCACCAGTTTCATCGAAACGCCCTGGCTGCCGATTTCGATCAGCTCTTCCGCCTCGATCACCACTTTCGGCTCATCCGGCCGCTCCGGCTCGGCAAAGAACTCGGACAGCGACAGGTCATAGACCTTCAGCAGTTTTTGCAGCGTGCTGATCGCCGGGCTGACCTTGTCCTGCTCAATGGTGCTGATGGCGCTGTGGGTCAGGCCGGACAGCTCGGCGACCCGCCGCTGCGACAGGCCTAACTGCTGACGGATTTGCGACAGGCGCTTTCCTGGCGCCAGGGGGATTTCGCTCATAGTGGTACTTCCTTCTGGTGGCTGCGACAGGCAGAGATAAAACCGTTATACGGCGGGAATGCGCCGCACGATTGTGATATCCCGGATATCAGATGTATCCATCATACGGAGGAAAGGATGGAAAATATATTGCCCATGCTTGTCTCCGATAAGACGGCAAGAATATAGATGAAAACGACGTTAACGGTTTTATTGGTGCAGCTGATGAAAAATCATGCGCCATTGTAACATTCGCTCCCTTACTATGTTAATAGTATGTTTCTCTTTGCGGCCGTTATTTTGAGCGCGGAGCGCGGGACGGGCAATTTGCCGCGCAGCTACGCACCGTCGTCGGCGATTGGGTGTTGAAAAATGATTGAAAGGGTGTAAGGTAAAACCTAAGAAACAACTTAAGGTGATGTCAGCCGCTGAAATATCCATCTAAACGAAGGATTTTAGTGCGATCGCCAAAAAGAATTTGCAGTTGGAGGGCTTCTGGATCTTGTCATCCAGAGGTTTTCTGATGCAAAATACCCGTAATGCAGAGATAGCCGACGTTTTAAAGCGTCGGTTATTTTTTTGCATCTAGTTTTGTAAACCGAGCGTTTCATACACAAGCGAGGCCGGACTCCGAGCCGGATAGATAAACAGTTTTGTGCACGATCAACCAAAAACTTCATTGGTCGTGACTCATGAGGAAAAGAAAGATGGGGCAATTTTTCAATACAGCACCGGTGCCCGCCGGTTTCCGCTGCACCCGCGGCGATTACGGACCAGCAGCCAAGGTTTCCTTGATGCATATCCCAGCTCCCCTTACCCCTCTTTTAGAATTAAGTCGCCTGTTGCGAAGTTTCCCCGCAACCTTGAGTCTTAGCGTGTCTACTCTCCGCAAGTCTGAAGGTAAGGGGGGGCTGAACAATGTCCGATAATATCGTCAGCGCCGCTCCGGCACAGCGCACTCAACTGCGTAAAACCCTTACTCTGGTACCTGTGGTCATGATGGGCTTGGCTTATCTGCAGCCGATGACCATCTTTGATACCTTTGGCATTGTTTCCGGCCTGACCGACGGTCACGTCGCCACCGCCTACGCCTTCGCGCTGCTGGCGATTTTGTTCACTGCGCTCAGCTACGGCAAACTGGTGAAGAAGTTCCCATCGGCCGGTTCTGCTTATACCTATGCGCAGAAGGCGATCGGGCCGCACGTCGGCTTTATGGTGGGCTGGTCATCGCTGCTTGATTACCTGTTCATGCCGATGATCAACATCCTGTTGGCCAAAATTTACCTGGAAGCGATCTTCCCGGGCGTGCCGTCGTGGATCTTTGTTGTGGCGCTGGTGGCGCTGATGACGCTGTTCAACCTGCGCGGCATCAAGCTGGTGGCGAACCTGAACTCCATTATCGTGGTGGTGCAGGTGGCGATCATGGTGGTGTTCCTGGGGCTGGTGATCAACGGCGTGTATCACGGCGAAGGCGCCGGTACGCTGGTGAGCAGCCGTCCGTTCTGGTCCGACAATGCGCACGTGGTGCCGATGATTACCGGCGCGACCATTCTGTGCTTCTCATTCCTCGGCTTTGACGGCATCAGCTCGCTGTCTGAAGAAACCAAAGACGCAGAGAAGGTGATCCCGAAGGCCATCTTCCTGACGGCGCTGATTGGCGGCGTGATCTTTATCGTGGTGTCTTACTTTGTGCAGCTGTACTTCCCGGACATCTCCCGCTTCAAGGATCCGGACGCGTCCCAGCCTGAAATCATGCTGTACGTGGCCGGCAAGTTCTTCCAGTCGGTGATTCTGGTGTTCTCCTGCGTGACCGTTCTGGCATCCGGTATGGCGGCGCACGCCGGCGTATCCCGCCTGATGTATGTGATGGGCCGCGATGGCGTGTTCCCGGAGCGTTTCTTTGGCTATGTGCATCCGAAATGGCGTACCCCGGCGATGAACGTGCTGCTGGTGGGGGCGATCGCCCTGTCTGCGGTGTCGTTTGACCTGGTGACCGCGACGGCGCTGATCAACTTCGGCGCGCTGGTGGCCTTCACCTTCGTTAACCTGTCGGTGATCTCGCAGTTCTACATCCGCGATAAGATGAACCACGGAGTTAAAAATACCGTGAACTATCTGATTCTGCCGGTGCTGGGCGCGTTGACCGTCGGTGCGCTGTGGCTGAACCTGGAAAGCAGCTCGATGACGTTGGGCCTGGTTTGGGGCGCTATCGGCCTGATCTATCTGGCGTTCGTCACCCGCAGCTTCCGTCTGCCGGTGCCGCAGGCGAGTGAAGACGTGGCGTAAACGGTAAGCGTTACCGCTGAATAAAAAAGGGCTGAACAGTGTTCAGCCCTTTTTTGTGCCCGCAGATTGGCGGATGAAATCAGCGCATTTCCAGCCGCGGGATTACCGACATGCCGACGCGCAGGCGCGCGACGTCGCGCTGGTTCGGTTCCAGCTGGATTTTCACCGGCAGGCGCTGCACCACTTTGGTGTAGTTGCCGGTGGCGTTGTCGGCGCTGATGGCGGCAAAGGTGGCGCCGGTGGCCGGTGCGATGCTGTCGACGTGGCCGCGCAGGGTGACGCCGGGCAGGGCATCGACGCTGATGGTGACCGGCTGGCCGCGGCTGACGTTAGACAGTTGGGTTTCCAGGAAATTGGCCAGCACATAGCTCTGCTCAAGCGGCACGACCGCCAGCAGCCGCGTACCGGCGCTGACCCAGGCACCCTGACGCACCGCCCGCTGGCCGATCATGCCGTCGATAGGCGCCACGATGCGGGTATAGGAGAGGTTCAGACGTGCCTGATCGACGCTGGCCTGCGCGGCGGCGATATCGGCGGTTGCCTGCTGCCGGCTGGCTTGCAGCACGCCGACTTGCTTGCGTGCGGATACGACGGCGGCCTGATTCTGCTTAACCTGTGCGGCGGCGCTCTGCATCGAGGAGGCGGACTTCAGCTGTTCATCGGCCGAAATGGCATGGCTTTTCAGCAGGCGGCGGTAGCGCTCGGCATTTTGACCGGCGTAGTTCAGCGTTGCCTGGCTGGCGCTGACGGCCGCTTCGGCCTGGGCGATATTGGCCTGCTGCTGTTCCAGCTGGGCCTGAATGCTGGCCAGCTTGGCCTGACTGAGCTGCAGGCTGGCTTCGGCGGTTTCCAGCGCGACGCGGTAATCGCGGTCATCGATCGTCGCCAGTACATCGCCGGCTTTAACCTGTTGGTTGTCCTCGACGTTGACGCTGCGGATATAGCCGGACACCTTGGGGGCCACCAGCGTATAGTCGGCGGTGACCACTGCATCGGTGGTGCTGTAGTCGTGACGGTTGCTGAATGACCAGATGGCAAAGGCGCAGGCCAGCAACAGCAGCAGTAGCAGCGCCAGGATGAATGTCCGTTTGGCAGGTGTAAAACTCATAGTTATGGTCTCGATGTTTTAGGAGCTAAAGGTAACAGCGTTTGTGGCGGATAGACGCGTTTTGGCAGCCAGAGGGTCAGCAGTACCAGCAACAGCGCGCAGCCGATGATCAGTAAATAGGCATCGCTGATGCCGAGGATCAGCGCCTGATGTTTCACCAGCGTTGAAAAATGGCCGAGGTTTTCCGCCGAACTGACGGTGCCGTCGGGCAGCAGCGGCGTACTGTAGCCGGCGCTGTCACCGGTGGCGGCGGTCATCAGCCATGGGCGGTTGCCCAGTTGGTCGACCAGAATGTGTGAATGGAACTGCTCGCGCCGGTTGAGGAAGTGGGTAACGAATACGCCGGCCGCCACGCTGGAAAAACCGCGCACGGTATTGAACATGGCGGAGGCGAACGGCCCTTCCGGCGGCGCCACCACGCTGGTTGAGCCCATCAGGATCGGCAAGATCATCATCGGCTGGCCGAACGCCTGCAGCGTCTGGATCAGCCAGAAGTTCTGCCGCGCCCATTCGGCGGTCAGCTGCATGCCCAGCAGGCAGGAGAGCATCATCGCGCCGGCGCCCAAGGCCAGCATCCAGCGGCTATCGACCCAGCGCCAGTTCAGCAGCATGGCGATAAACGGCGCGATAATCAGCTGCGGCAGGCCGACGGCCAGCGCCAGCGGCGCAAACTGGGTGGTGCGGAACCCTTCCACCTGTGCGAAATAGGCGGACGGCAGTGACGAGCCGGACAGCGACAGCGTCAGCACCGCGGCGAGCGCCAGCAGGCCGAAAGCCAGGTTTCTGCGTTCCAGCATCTGCAGCTTGAACAGCGGTAGCGGATGGAACCACTCGTTAATCAGGAAAACGACCAGCAGCGCGGCGGAGGCCAGCAGCATGGCGCCGATCAACGGCGAATTCAGCCAGTCCAGCCGTTCCCCCTGGGTGAGCGCCAGGATCAGCAGTGCAATCCCGCTGCAGCCGGTCAGCATGCCGAACAGATCGGCCTGCTTCAGCCGCTCCAGTCGCAGCGGGTCCTGCGGCAGTCCCCAGCCTATCAGCGGCGCGGCGATCAGACATAGCGGCACGGCCTGCCAAAAGGCGAACTGCCAGCCGACGCTGTCGGTCCACAGCGCTGTCAGCGATGCGGCGACGTTAGGCCCGAAGGTGGCGGTCAGCGCATAGGCGGCCAGACCGTAGAGTTTAATTTTGGGCGGCAGAAAGCGCAGCGCCACCGTCATCAGCAGCGGTGGCAGTGCGCCGCCGAACAGTCCCTGAATCACCCGCAGGGTAATAAACGGCGCGGCGCCGGTGGCGAAGGGCTGCAGTATGCCCACCGCAGCGAAGCCGGTGATGACGATCAGGGCGAAGCGCCGCAGGGAAAAGGTGACGGCCAGCCAGGGCGCTACCATCATCGCCGCCACTTCGGCGGCCTGATAGGCGGAGGTGATCCAACTGCCCGTGTCATAATCAATACCGATCGCCGCGCGGATATCCGCCAGCGCCAGACTGGAGATACGATCGTTCAATCCGGACGTCAACGCGGCAATCAGCACGCCGACTAACCCCAGCGCTAAACGCAGGGTAAAAGGGTGCGGCGGCGGCGCGGCCGCAGGCTGGGTTGTCATATGAGTACTCCAGAGAGGGGAATTAATCGATGCGGTGTACTGTATTGTGATACAAGTCGCGATTTATATTATATTGTGATGCATTGTATTGCAATGTGGTACAGTGCGCGCGTCAAAGTATGAGTGTTACAATGGACGTGAACCGCACGAAAAGGGAAAGTGTTATGTCTGAATCGCCAATAGCCCGCGACGACGAAAGGACGAGGGGTATTCAGGTCATCGCTCGCGCAGCGAAGATCCTCAACGCGTTGGGCGAAAAGCCAAACGGTATGAGTCTGGGCGAGATCGCCCAGCGGGTCGATCTGCCGCGTTCTACGGTGCAGCGTATTGTCGGCGCGCTGGACGATGCTCAACTGGTACGCAGCCACGGCAGCGTCGGCGGGGTACGTCTGGGGCCGGCGCTGCTGCGTCTGATTACCAACGTGCATACCGACGTGGTGGCGATCGCCCAGCCCTGGCTGCAGGCGCTGAGCGATGCGACCGGGGAAACCGTGTCGCTGGCGCGGGCCAACGGCCTGCAGCTGGCGGTGGTGCACTATATTGTTGCCGAGCGCGAGCTGCGCGTGGTGCCGCGGTTGGGTATGAACCTGCCGCTGTACAGCACCTCCGGCGGCCGGGCGCTGCTGGCGCTGGATAACGACGATGCGGCCCGCACGCTGCTGGGTGAGGCCTACCCGGCGATTACTGATTTAACGGTGCGTGATTTTCCCGCGCTGATGACGCGTCTGGCGGAGATTCGCCGAACTGGGCTGGCTTACGATCGCGGTGAGACGCTGGAAGGCATTTCCACTATGGCGGTGGCGATCGACACCATCCTGGGGCGTTTCTCCATCAGTCTGTTGATCCCCGGCCCGCGCCTGCAGAAAAATGAGGCGCATTACCGGACTGAAATTCTGAAGTGCAAAGAGGCGCTGATCGATGAAATCGGCAAGGCGGCGCTGCGTGATGAATAGGAGCCTGAGATGAAAACGTTGTTGGTGGCGGTGGATAATTCGGACGCGACGCAATATGTGCTGGCCCTGGCCGCCGAACAGGCGCGGGCGCTGCAGGCGCAGGCGCTGGCGGTATGCTGCATCGATGCGGGTTACGCGCTGGTTGTGAACGGCGATGAAGAAGGCGGCGAAGATCCGGCTGACTTTGCCTATGCCAATGACGAGCAGCAGGCGGCCGAAACGGTGGTACGGCAGGCGCTGGCGGTGCTGAGCGAGGCCGGTGTCAGTGCCAGCGGCAAGGTGCTGGTCGGCGAGCCGGCGGAAGCGATTGTCGCGGAAGCGAAGGCGCAGAAGGCGGCGATGATCGTGATGGGGCGTCGCCAGATGTCATCCTTTAACCGCCTGTTGAAAGGTTCGTGCAGCGTGGCGGTGATTGAACATGCGCCTTGCCCGGTGCTGATCGACGTGCGCATTGACGAATAACCTGCGGTGGGCCAGGCCCACCGCACTCCTGCCTTACCCGACCAGCTGCTTACCATAATCAAACAGCGCTTTTAGCTGCGCCATTTTGGCGTTGTCGCCTTCATGCAGGTTATACAGCGCTTCCAACTGCAGAATATAGGCCTGCACCCGCTCGGCGTTGAGCACTTCCCGACGGTGCTGCAGCCAGCGTTGTTGTTCGGCATCGTCCAGCGTGTTCGGATAGTTGCGTGCGCGGTAGCGGAACAGCAACTCCTTCATGCGGCCGTCGCCAAAGGCCAGATCCAGCGCCGGCAGGTTTTGCGGCTTGGTTTGCAAAATGATTTTCATCGCCGCTTTATCGGCATCGCTGAAGAAACCATCGTACAGTTTGGCGTCGACGTCATCGGCCGGGGTGAAGGGCTCCGCTTCGGCATACAGCGCTACCACTTTCTCGCGGACTTCCGGGTGCTGACGCAGAATCTGCAGGTTATCCAGGCAGGCCTGGCGATCGATGCCCAGCCGTTCGGCATTTTCCGGCAGCAGGGTTTTGGCCGGCGCCAGCACCGGGCATTTATTGATATGCACCAGTTTGATCGGCGCCGGCGGCTGATCGGCCGCCAGCTGGTCGCGGCGGGTATATAAACGTTCGCGCAACTGATCGGCATTCAGATCCAGCAGCGGGGAGATGTCGCCGGCCAGATCGCAGACGATCACCGCATTTTTATTCTCCGGGTGCCAGGCCAGCGGCGCGATCCAGCTGGTGTTGCTGCGTGCCGCGCCGAACATGCCGGAAACGTGCACCAGCGGCGTCATCTCGGCAATGTCGATCAATGCATTCAGCTTGTGCTTGTTGCGGTGCTGCAGCAGGTAGTCGAACAGGCGCGGCTGCGCCTGCTTCAGCAGCTTGGCCATGGCAATGGTGGCATACACGTCCGACATTGCGTCGTGCGCTTGTTCATGTTCGACGCCGTTGGCGCGGGTCAGGTGCTCCAGACGGAAGCTGGGGAAGCCCTCGTCATTTTCCGGCCAGACAATTCCCTCTGGCCGCAGGGCGTAACAGGCGCGCATCACATCCAGCAGATCCCAGCGTGAATTACCGTTTTGCCAGCTGTAGGCGTAAGGATCGTGGAAGTTGCGGTAAAAAATATTGCGGCTGACCTCATCATCGAAACGAATATTGTTGTAGCCGAGGATACAGGTGCCGGGAACGCTGAAGGCTTCGTTGATCTGACGGGCAAACTCGGCTTCGCAAACGCCTTTGGCCAGCGCTTCCTGCGGCGTAATGCCGGTAATCATCACCGCTTCCGGATCCGGCAGGTAGTCATCCGCCGGGGTGCAGTAGATCACCAGCGGCTCTTCGATGATATTGAAGTCCATATCGGTGCGCACGCCGGCAAACTGGGCCGGACGATCCAGCGACGGACTTTTGCCAAAGGTCTCATAGTCGTGGATGTAAAACGTATTCTGTCTGCTGTTGTTTTTCACTGTCTGAGCTTGTCCGCGTTTGTCATCTGATTGACAGATTTAAAGGTGTTTCACCCTGTTGATCCGCTGCGTTTGCTACATGGTAAACCATCTTCGGGCAGTCCAGAAGGGGAATGCGGCCGGTTTTGCTGCGCAGGTTCAGTCTAAAAGAAATTATCGATAGGCTGCATGGTTCAGCGCTCGAACATTGGTAGGAGGGCCTTTGAAGTGTCTGAGAGGTTCATCGCGCTATGGAATATGAAACCATTCGGGTATGTGCATGAGTAGACCTCCTCCAAGTATTGAAAACGACTCATGGGATTTTTGAAGGCTATGAGGCAAGACTATCAATAAACATAAGGGTAAAACCAACGGAAATTAAAGTGGCCGCTACCATATGCATACTATAATACCTATTTATCCATGCCTTCAAAGGTTCGGGTAATGATTGCACATATTCATAGGAGATTTTTGGCATTTTGGTACCCCTCCCCAACTTAATGGTTTTATTTTTGAGAAGCTTCCTGAAAAATCCAACGACAAATAGGCTTGTAAAAAAACCACCCTTGGAATAAACAACGTAAACATCCGGCATGATAAGATCACTGGATAAATACCGGGATAAAACCTCCTCATATCTTTTCTTTGTGAAACCGAAGTACACCATAATAAATATGAAAAAAGTAGTACCAGAGAAACCAAGCACTGTCCCGAGAAACATTAAATAGAAACTCATTGGCGATATCTCATCATTATTTTTAAACAATATCGGCAGCGTAATCACTATACTTTCTGCCCATATAGCCGTTAACAGCCCTCCTACCAGATAGCAATAATGGTTTTAGTCTCCGTCACGAGATAGGTAGCCAGTCGGGTAGATACATCAGCACCCCTCCCAAGAGCATTGAAAATGACCAGATTAAAAAGAGGTGAAAGTAGCGTTTAATCCAACGTGTTTCACTCTCTGGTAAAGCATTGACAAAATCGTAAGATTCATTCCCAAGGTACTCATTTTTGGACAGTTGAATGCGCTTTCGGGTCAGAAGCTGCCAAAAAAATATGGTAACGATCATGCTGCCAAAATATCCCGCAGAAGCGGCAAGCATATCAAATCGCCTCATAAACAAACCATGTGATAAATATTTTGAAATCGTGTTGTTATAATCTTTTTTTATGTAAGAAAAATAGGCAATGCTAAAAATAAAGAGCAACATCCCTAGGAAGGCTATTATTGTACCAAAATTTCTAACTGCATCACTCATAATTTACCTATGTTACTTAAACAAGATATCGGCCATACCGCGTCCTACACCTCTACCAATAGCTTCACCTGCGGTGGTCCCAGCGTATGCTCCAATACCACTGCCTATGATGGCACATGCTACGCCGGCACTACCGGCCATAGGGGCACTGATAATTCCTAAGGCAACACAAACTCCACCCCCAGCCAGAGCTCCCCAGGTACCTCCAGCTGAACCTAATCCTACTCCGCCAACAAAGGCGCCGTATTCTTTGAAGGCAACATGACCGCATTCATTCTCGCGGCCGGTTGTACAGGCATGATACACGTCATTGGTCGTGCTGGTCGCTGATATTGCCAAACCCACCCATCCAGCATTCTTCATAAATTTAATGGCTCTGCTGGTTCCATCCAGATAAGTCGAATAACCTCTAATCGCGCCCACCCCAACCGTAGACCACTCATGGACAATTGAGCGGCTTGACAAATTCAGGGCGCTTTTGATGCTGTCATACGGACGCAGATTCAGGATTTTACGCGTTAGTCGGCTGAATACAGGTTTATCCAGCATCACTTTGAGTTCCCCAAACAGGCGATTCCGTTCGACAAAAAACTGCTGTCCAATCAGCGTACCTTGGGTGCGGAACTGGTTCTGATACGTAGCTTCTACTTTTCGCAATATTTCATCAATTCGTTCAAAGTAGCGTTTCCCTGAATCACTGGCGATGCCTAATCCGGTGCTGCTGCCATTAAGTATGGTGGCGAGAGTGTCGTAATTGCGCTGCAGAAATGTCGCTTGTTCGGCATCCACCTGCGCCATCGCTTTATTCACCTGGTTTTTGGCCCGGCGTAAATGGTGTAGGGCTGGGCCTTGGTGGGGGTTGTGCGGATCGGCAACGATCAGAATATGTCCCGGCTTCACCCATGGAGTATCGGCATTAAGCTGCAGGTAATAGCGGGCGGCTTCGCTGTTTGGGTTTCTGAACAGCATGTTTGCCTGCGAAGTGAGCGAACCAGGGGTTTCAACAACGCAGTAACCAGGTTCAATCCGTTGACGGGGAGGTAAGGCCATGGGGTGACTCCTTGTCATAGTCGATAGGGACTTTTAGCCTATGTACCTTAAACTAACCTTACCTAATATTTCAACGGCTACAGGTCGCTAACCAGCCACTGATCGGCTTCTTCAAACATCTCTTCCAGCAGGCGGTTCAGTTTTTCTTTGTCGCTCTTGCTGACATCCGTATTCAGGCCGTTGGCCTGCATGGGTTTTACCCTCACTTCGGCATCGGGAAAAATCTTGTGCACCCGCCTTGTCAGTTCGTCCTTGATAATCCCGGCCGCGCCCGGCAATCCCTGCACATTACGTTGGTCAAAAATCAGCTCTACAAACATATCATCATCTTTAGGTTACTGTGATTGTGTACAGTATTCTTATCCGTAAGGTGTCTTTCCGTCAAGCAGAGCAGAGCGCACATGCCTCTATGCGTAGATAAAAGAGAGCCAGGAAAAGAGCGGATGATGAAATAGGTTTAATTTCAATGCATTATTCTTAACATGTCGGATGCTTGGCAACGCTGTTTTTTTGCTCGGCGTAGCTTCCTGGCTGGTGATGATGGTCATTCAACGTGCAGAACGTGCCGATGATTGCTGTCCAGAACAGGGCGCACATCAAGAGTACCGCTGACCAGACTTTTTGGTTGTAACTCATAGTGGTTCCGAAATAAAAGGGAAAAATCACGCGTATTAAGACAGAGATAATATAAATAATCCTTCAACGAACCGATTAAATATCTTGAGTGTGAATATAAGAGTGTAACTAAAGATATTGTATGGATTTCAGTTCAAACCTTAATGAAGCCTTAACGGCGATATTTATTTTCTCTCCGCATAGTTGATTGATGATGCGTTTAATTATTGCCATTTAAAATCCGTTTTATTCTATCCTTCTACGAGTAAAACGAAATGAAAACTTTGTTGCTGACAGGTGCTACCGGCTTTCTGGGTGGTGCGGTTCTGGAAAAATTATTAATTGAAAATCAGCAGGTAAACTATCTGCTTCTGGTGCGTGCGGAAAATAAAGAGCAGGGATTGGCACGGATTAAAAATAATATGGCCAAGTTTAACCTGACGCCTGAAGTATTAGATAGAATTACACCGGAAAGTATTTTGTTGGGGGATTTGGCCGACGCGGAAAGTTTCCTGAGCGATGTGCGCTTGAATAATGTGACGCACGTGATTAACTGTGCGGCGGTGGCGTCATTTGGCAATAACCCGCTGATCTGGAAAGTTAACGTTGAGGGTACGCTGGCACTGGCCAGCAGAATGGCGCAGGTGGAAGGGCTGCAGCGTTTTTTACACGTCGGCACCGCCATGTCCTGTACGCCGGAACCGGGCACGCTGGTGGCAGAAAGCGGCGAGTTCGCCGAAGACGCCGAGCATCTGGTGGAATACACCCGTTCCAAATCTGCCATTGAACAGCTGATGCGTCAGCAACTGCCGCAGCTGCCGTTGGTGATTGCCCGGCCGTCGATCGTCGTCGGCCACACGCGCCTTGGTTGCCAGCCATCCAGCAGCATTTTTTGGGTATTCAGCATGGCGCTGATGCTGCGCAAATTTATGTGTTCGCTACAGGACAAAATTGACGTGATCCCGGCGGATTACTGCGCCGATGCGTTGGTGATGTTGCTGAACGGCGAACGGCTGGAGAACGATGTGTACCATATCTCCGCCGGGGCGGAGCGCAGCGTCAGCTTTGCCGATATCGACCGCGCCATGGCCAGCGCTTTGGAGCAGGCGCCGGTTGGCGAACACTATGCGCAGGTCAGCTATGAGGCGCTGGTGAAGATGCGCCGTCAACTTAAGGATATCTTCGGCCCGTGCAACGAACGGCTGATGCTGAAAGCGATGCGCCTGTACGGCTCGTTCGCCATGCTCAACGTGCGTTTTAGCAATGATAAACTGCTGAAGCTGGGGATGCCGCAGCCGCCGCGTTTTACCGATTATCTCGCACACTGCGTGGCCAGCACCCGCGGCCAGTCGATTCCGCAGCAGATGGCGGTGGACTTCAAATAAGCGCGCTTACCAGGATGAGGATGACCAGAACACCCGGCCGAGCACCACCAGCTGATCTTTACGCTGCTGATAGCTGAGGTACTCATCCTGGTACTCCTCACGGTTCAGCGAGCGGATAATCACGCCGCCGTCCGGCTGCTCCAGCAGCACTTTGACACGCAGGAGATTGCCGTGGCGGATGGCGTAGGTTTTGCCTTCACGGATGCGTAAATCGTCGGTATTGATACCGACCACGTCACCGTCCTGCAGGCGCGGCTCCATGCTGGAGCCGGAGATGCGGATAATCCGCGCGGCATTCACCGGTACGCCCATCTTGTGCAGATAGTAGCGGCGGAAAATCAGCGAAAATTCTTCGCGGTCGACGATTTCATAGCAGCCGTCGCCCGCAGAGAAATCGATATCCAGCAGGGGGATCTCCACAAACTCTTCCTTGTCCTGGTTGGTGTCTTCCCACACCACCGGCTTCAGGCGGGCAGGCTGAAAGTCTGACGCCGTATCGACGTTATCAAAGGGTTTGGCCAGCTGCTTTTCATGGAAAACATCGAACCAGCCCTTGGGTAAATTCAGCCTGGCTTCAATTCGCCTGGCGAGGTTGTCGCCAAGATTGCGTGAAGATTTGTCCCCGATAATTTGGCTCAGCGTGGGCGCGGAAGACTCCACCAGGGCGGCGAACTCGTTCTGGTTGGTGCCGTTGCGTGCGTAGCGGGCCATCAGGTCGCGCAAATTATTGCGTCTTATTTCTTTGGTTTCCATGGGCGGATAATCGCACTCTTTAGCAAAAAGGTAAATATTTTATCCGCTAAAAACGCTTGCTAAAAATTTAGCGTTTAGCTAAAAATAAAGCGTGGTGATGTTCATACCACCCAGCCTTCGCGTATCATGATGCTATGCGAATACCTTTGGACAGCTAACGCAAAGAGGGAATCTGCGATGTTCACTATCGATTACAACAGCTACCGTTCGGTGGCCAGCTTTAACCGCCGCGTGCGCTTTCTGGTGCTGCATTATACCGCGCAAAATTTTGCCGACTCGGTCACCTCGCTGACCGGCAACGCCGTCAGCGCGCACTATTTGGTGCCGGATCCGCAGGATCCCAGCTATCAGGCGGCCGGGTTCGACGGGCTGCGCATCTTTAACCTGGTGGATGAGCAGGAGCGCGCCTGGCACGCCGGCGTCAGCCAGTGGGGCGCGCGCAACAGCCTGAACGACACCTCGATCGGCATTGAGATCGTTAATCTGGCCAGCGGCGACGGCGAAGATATCACGTTCCCACCGTTTGAGCCGCAGCAGATTGAGGCGGTGATCCAGCTGACGCGCAATATTCTGCAGCGCTACCCGGACATTTCTCCGGTCAACGTGGTGGCGCATTCGGACATTGCGCCCGGCCGCAAGAGCGACCCCGGTCCGCAGTTCCCGTGGCATCAGCTGTATCAGGCCGGCGTCGGCGCCTGGTATGAGGAAGAAACGCGTCAGCGCTATCAGCACTACTATTGCAACCAGGGGCTGCCTGACCGGCAGCAACTGCTGGCGCTGTTTGCCAAATATGGCTATGACGTCAGCGCCGCCGGCGATGACGAAGGCTACCGCCAGCTGGTGCGGGCATTTCAGTTGCATTTCCGTCCGCAGAAATATGACGGCGTAATGGATGCGGAAACCGCGGCGATCCTGCAGGCGCTGGTGGATAAATACGTTGCATAATAGCTAAGCCGGGCGTAGCGGCTGCGCCCGGTTTCCCGCTGCGGTACATATTCTTCTACATTCCCGGTTATCCATTTTTGTGCTGGCTCCGCTACACTGAGGGTTTTCCGTTATCAGTAAGTGGACTAACCGTGCGTCTGGATCGTGGCATTTCCTCATTTGAACACCTGATATACCGTCATTACCGCATTGTGCACGGTGTGCGCATCGGGCTGGCGTTTATTCTCACCTTTTTACTGATCCGCCTGCTGGAGGTTCCGGAAGGCACCTGGCCGCTGATTACGCTGGTGGTGGTGATGGGGCCGATATCGTTTTGGGGCAATGTGTCGCAGCGGGCGCTGCAGCGCATTGCCGGCACGGTGTTCGGCGCCGCCTCCGGGCTGGTGGCGTTGTATCTGGCAATCTATTCATTGCCGCTGATGCTGCTGTGGTGCGGGGTAGTGATGTTTGTCTGCGGCTACTTTACTCTCGGCAAGCGGCCCTATATGGCGTTGCTGATCGGCATTACGCTGGCGGTGGTGTGCGGCGAAGGCAGCGGCGATATGCAAACCGCACTGTGGCGCAGCGGCGATGTCATCTTCGGTTCGATACTGGCGCTGCTGTTCACCAGCATTTATCCGCAGCGCGCCTATATTCTGTGGCGGATGCAGATGGCGGACTGTTTTCGCACCGCCGGGCAGGTTTACGGCGCCTATTTGTCGCCGAACGTGGTGGAGAGGCCGCGGCTGGAGCTGCGCCTGAAGCGCCTGCTGAATCAGGTGGTGAAGCTGCGCAGCCTGATTGCCCCCAGCAGTAAGGAAAGCCATATCTCCATCGAAGTCTTTGAAGCGGTGCAGACCCTGAGCCGCAATCTGGTGTGCACGCTGGAACTGCTGGCCGATGCCTATTGGGCATCGCGTGAAACGCACTTTATTATGCTGAACGCCAAAAAGCTGCGCAGCGCTCAGCTGCTGACGCTGCATTCGCTAGAGGCGCTGGCGGCGATGATGGAGCACGGCGGCCCCGGTCTGCCACAGCAAACCATTGGCGAGCTGGGGGAGATCTCCGCCGAGCTGAAAACCCTGATGCAGGAAGCCGGCGGGCAGCACGTTGAAGCGCCGATTTACGGCTATGTGTGGCTCAGTATGCAGCTGGCGCAGCAGTTGGAAGAACTGGGCGATCTGCTTAAAGTCTGTACCGCCGACAGCGCGGAATAGTGGGTGAGATCATTAAGCGTGCGCTTCGGGTTTTGGCCGCGACGCTAAAGTGGGTAAGATAGCGGTATTGGGAGTTGTGCCGCACCGCCACAAACCTGTATCTTGAGAACATTGTGGCCGTAAGCAAATGAATCTGTGTATTACTAAAGCAAGGGTATAAAGATGGATAATGCAACTAAGCCGAGTTTCCAGGATGTTTTGGAGTTTGTGCGTATGTTCCGCCGTAAAAACAAGCTGCAGCGCGAAATCGTCGATAACGAAAAGAAAATCCGTGATAACCAGAAGCGTGTACTGCTGCTGGACAACCTGAGCGAGTACATCAAGCCGGGCATGAGCATCGAAGACATTCAGGCCATCATCGCCAATATGCGCAGCGACTATGAAGATCGCGTTGATGACTACATCATCAAAAATGCCGATCTGTCGAAAGAGCGTCGCGAGCTGTCTAAAAAGCTGAAAGCCATGGGCGAAGTGAAGTAACCCAACGTTCCCCACAGGCCAGATCTACGATCTGGCCTGCTTTATTTTACCTGCCTCAAAGTTATGTGTTTTACCCGTTGCCAGCCGGTGAACCACGCTTTAGTCTGATATTGAAACAATGTTTTAATATTAAACAATGCGTAGGGATCACTCATGACTTATTGTGCAAATGCTTCCCGATATGACCAGATGCAATACCGTTACTGCGGCAACAGCGGGCTACAGCTGCCTGCGCTGTCGTTGGGACTGTGGCACAACTTTAGCGATGGTCACAGTCTCTCTTCCCAGCGGGCGCTGCTGCGTAAAGCGTTTGATCTGGGAATTACCCACTTCGATCTGGCAAACAACTACGGTCCGCCGCCGGGTTCGGCGGAAAGCCATTTCGGCCGGCTGTTGCAGCAGGACTTTCTGCCGTATCGCGATCAGCTGATTATTTCCACCAAGGCGGGTTACGATATGTGGCCCGGCCCTTACGGCAGCGGCAGCTCACGCAAATACCTGCTGGCCAGCCTCGACCAGAGCCTGAAGCGCATGGGGCTGGATTACGTCGATATCTTTTATTCGCACCGGGTGGATGAACATACGCCGATGGAAGAAACCGCCGCGGCGCTGGCGCAGGCGGTGCAGAGCGGCAAGGCGCTGTACGTGGGGATTTCTTCCTATTCCACCGACCGTACCGTCAAAATGGCGGCGCTGCTGCGGGAATGGAAAATACCGCTGCTGATCCATCAGCCCTCGTACAGCATTCTGAACCGCTGGGTCGAAAGCAGCGGCCTGCTGGATGCGCTGGAACAGCAGGGGACGGGCTGCATCGCCTTTACGCCGCTGGCACAGGGGCTGCTGACCAATAAGTATCTGCACGGCATTCCGGAGGATTCGCGCATGAAGCGCGAGCAGGGCGGTTCGCTGAAAGAGAGCATGCTGTCCGCGCAGAACCTGCAAAGCATTCAGCTGCTGAACCAGCTGGCGCAGCAGCGCGGGCAAACGCTGGCGCAGATGGCGCTGAGCTGGCTGTTAAAGGACAATCGAGTTACCTCGGTGCTGATTGGCGCCAGCCGGCCGGAGCAGCTGGAGGAAAACTGCCAGGCGCTGAACAACCTCACATTCAGCGCGGCGGAGCTGCAGCAGATTGATGAGCACGTGGCCGACGGCCAGCTTAATCTCTGGCAGGCATCGTCCGATCGCTAAACGCCGGATAGCAAAAAGCCCGCTTAAGTTGCCTTAAGCGGGCTTTTCTAAATATGGCTCCTCTGACTGGACTCGAACCAGTGACATACGGATTAACAGTCCGCCGTTCTACCGACTGAACTACAGAGGAATCGTGTGAACGGGGCGCATAGTAACGAGCCGGAAGGGCTTTGTCAAAGCGTCAGGAGGGTTAAACGGTGCGTTCGCTGGCTTAATAAACAATTTGCGCCATTTTTCAGCATCTTAATGTTGAACCGTGCGGTTTTTGCGTGCAGAAACCTTGTTATTGCCATCGCCTGGCGTGTTGCCGTTAACGAAGGCGCGGTTATCAGGCGATGGCGGAGCGGCAGGCGACGGCCTGACCGGTGACCTGCTGACTTTTAGCTACTTTCCAGAGAGTTAACAAAAAAACGATAGCCCTGTTTATATTAATACTTTCCATTTCACCTTACTGTTTGTTGGGATTTTTCTGTGTTAGCATGGCGGCTTGTTTGGGAATATCCCTGATAAACAAGCCGCTACGCGCTTGCCTGGCGGTTTGATACCTATAACAGCACGTCTGACGGCGTATATAGTCCGCCGTTGCCGCATTTCTGGGATTTTGAAAGTTATGAAAAGAACCATCGCAGTAGTAACGTTTTGCGCGTTACTGGCGGGTTGTCAGCAGGCTGGCAACCGTTCCGTCGCCAAGGCGGAGCAGGCGCAAGCCACGGAAACATCCTCCATGTTATCAACCCGGCCGGCAGTGAATGTGGGCAACGACGCCGCCCTGTATACCTGCATGAAAGAACTGAATGCGTTGCAGCAGGTTTCGCCGGCGGCCTATCAGAGCAAAAACGCCGAATTAAATCAGATTCTGACGCAGGCCAAACTCTATACGCAGGTGCGCGCCAATCTGAGCCGTGAGATCAACGGCATTCTGGACTCCGGCTATCAATACCGCATCGGCAAAGCCTGCAATGACATTCGTACGGCGTTAACTCAGGCGCTAGTTGAGCGGGTGGAAAACATCTGACGGACGGCGCGGTTGGATGACGTTCGCTGCCGGACGTCATCCTTCTCTCCTGCGCGAATAGACGGCGTAAGTAAAAAAATTGGCATAAAAGTGTGATGGGTGTCGCGTTTTTTCCGGCAATTGGATAAAATATCCCCATTGCTACCCACCTGTTCTGGATCTGTTTACTCATGAACGAAGTCGCCGCTTCCCGCCGCACAGCCTGGCTGCGCGTTGTCGTGCTTGCCGTTTCCGCCTTTATCTTTAATACCACCGAGTTTATTCCGGTTGGTTTACTGAGCGATATAGCACAAAGTTTTGCCATGCAGACCGAGCAGGTGGGGCTGATCATTACGATTTACGCCTGGATTGTTGCCGCTGCCTCGCTGGTGTGCATGCTGCTGACCAGCAAAATCGAACGGCGTAAATTGCTGATTGGCGTATTTATCCTGTTTATCGGCAGCCATGTGCTGACGGCGGTTGCCTGGAACTTCACCACGCTGGTGATTTCCCGCGCCGGCGTGGCGCTGGCGCACTCGGTGTTCTGGTCGATTACCGCTTCGCTGGCGATCCGCGTGGCGCCGGCGGGCAAAAAAGCGCAGGCGCTGAGCATGCTGGCGGGCGGCACCGCGCTGGCGATGGTGCTCGGCCTGCCGCTGGGGCGCGTCGTCGGGCAGCTGCTGGGCTGGCGGATGACCTTTATCGGCATCGCGGTGGCGGCGACGCTGGCGCTGCTGATGCTGTGGCGGCTGCTGCCGGTGCTGAAGAGCGAGCACTCCGGCTCGCTGGCCAGCGTACCGGTACTGTTCAAGCGCCCGGCGCTGGTCAGCCTGTATATGCTGACCATCATTGTGGTGACGGCGCACTTTACCGCTTACAGTTATATCGAGCCGTTTATCCAGCGGGTGGCCGGCCTGAGCGATAACTTCACCACGCTGATGCTGCTGCTGTTCGGCGCGACCGGCATTATCGGCAGCCTGCTGTTCAGCCGCTACAGCGAACGCTTCCCGTCCGGGCTGTTTATCAGCGCGATCGGTCTGCTGGCCGTCTGCCTGCTGCTGCTGCTGCCGGCCGCCGACAGTGAGCTGCACCTGACGCTGCTGTGCGCGTTCTGGGGGATGGCGATTATGGCTATCGGCCTGTCGATGCAGGCGAAGGTGCTGAGCCTGGCGCCGGACGCCACCGACGTTGCGATGTCGATTTACTCCGGTTTGTACAACCTGGGCATCGGCGGCGGGGCGCTGCTGGGCAACCAGGTCAGCCTGCACCTTGGCATGCCGAGCATCGGTCTGGTGGGCGCGCCGCTGGCGCTGATTGCGCTGGGGTGGTGCGTGCTGAACTTCTACCGCAGCGAGCGCCTGCAGCATCATCGCGCCTGAGCCGCATAGACCGGCTGGCGAACCCCCTTCGTCAGCCGGTTAAATTTTCCCCCAGCCAAACCGCATCCCCGCAGTTTTTTATGCTTAATTAACTTCTTTAGCCTGCTAATTAAAAATTTAACTCCGTCCGCGAATCATTAGCATAGACAGCCTATGTCAATGTTATCGAGAGGTTGCTGGTGAGTGATACTTTTGTGATGGATAACCGGCGGGCCGATGCGCAATCGCCGATTCATGAGCAGGACCTGTCGGCCAGAATCGATGCGCTACCCGCCTCGGCCGGGCTATGGCGCTTTATTACCCTGTTGTCGTTAGGCGGTTTTTTTGAGCTGTACGATCTGTTTCAGACCGGCTATATCAGTGGCGCAATGATCGCCGAAGGCATTTTCCATCTCGGCGCCGACGGCGTGTTCGGCGTCTCCGATCAGGCGGCGTTTGCCTCGGTGACTTTTCTTGGCCTGTTTGTCGGCGCCAGCCTGCTGAGCCCGTATGCCGACCGCTTCGGGCGGCGGGCGACCTTTATGTTTGCGCTGGCCTGGTACGGCGCATTTTCGCTGCTGCTGGCGCTGCAAAATCAGGCGGAATGGATATTGCTGATGCGCTTTCTGGTCGGCGTCGGCCTGGGCATCGAGCTGGTAACCATCGACACCTATCTCACCGAATGGATCCCGGCGCATTTACGCACCCGCGCGTTCGCCTTTGCTTTCTTTATCCAGTTTTTATCGGTGCCGGCGGTGGCGCTGATGTCATGGTGGCTGGTGCCGCAGACCATTTTCGGGCTGACCGGCTGGCGCTACGTGGTGATTATCGGCGCGCTGGCCTCGCTGGTGATTTGGCTGGTGCGTAAAGGCCTGCCGGAGTCGGCGCGCTGGCTGGTGCAGCAGCAACGCTATGGCGAGGCTCGTCAGGTTATGGCGGGCATGGAGCAGCGCTGCGGCGTGACGAATGCGCCGCCGTTTCCGCAGCGCGACGCGCCGGCGGCGGAAGAGGGGCGACAGGGGCGTTTTCGCGATATCTGGTCGCCGCGCTACCGCGGCCGTACGCTGATGCTGGTAGTGATGAACTTCTTCCAGGCGATCGGCTTTTTCGGCTTCGGCAACTGGCTGCCGGCGCTGCTGTCCGGCAAAGGCGCCTCGGTGACCCACAGCCTGCTGTATGCGTTTTTTATCACGCTGGCCTATCCGCTGGGCTCGTTAATCTGCAGCCGCTTTGCCGACCGGATGGAAAACAAGTGGCAAATCGTTCTTTCCTGCCTGGTGACGGTTATTTTCGGCTCGCTGTTCGCCTGGCAGAGCAACCCGCTGTGGCTGGTGCTGTGCGGTATTTTCATCACCTGGTCGAACGCCTGGCTGACCTACAGTTACCACTCTTATCAGTCGGAAGTGTTCCCCACCTTTATCCGCGCCCGCGCGGTGGGTTTTTGCTACTCCTTCAGCCGCTTATCGACGGCGTTCAGCAGCATTATTATCGGCGTGATCCTGCAGTACGGCGGGTCGGCCGGCGTCATCGGCTTTATCGTCTTCAGCATGCTGATGGTGATGGGAGTGATTGGCATTTTCGGGCCGAAGACTCGCGGCCGCGACCTGGAAGTGATTTAAACGCAGATAAAAACAAACGGCCTGGATTTTCCGGGCCGTTTACCGTCAGCGGAACGGTGGCTCGTTAAAGGTGCGCAGCTTGCGGGAGTGCAGCCGTTCGCCTTCGGCGCGCAGCAGGTCGATGGCGCGGATGCCGATCTGCAGGTGCTCGGAGATCGCCCCCTCATAAAAGCGGTTGGCCTGCCCCGGCAGCTTGATCTCGCCGTGCAGCGGCTTATCGGAGACGCACAGCAGCGTGCCGTAAGGCACGCGGAAGCGGTAGCCCTGTGCGGCGATGGTGGCGCTTTCCATATCGACCGCCACCGCGCGGCTGAGGTTAAAGCGCAGCGCCGAGGCGGCGTAGCGCAGCTCCCAGTTGCGGTCATCGGTGGTGACCACCGTGCCGGTGCGCAGCCGCTGTTTGACCTCTTCCCCCGGCATGCCGCTGACCTGCTTGGTGGCGTCGTACAGCGCCCGCTGTACTTCGGCGATGCTGGGGATCGGGATATCCGGCGGCAGTACCGCATCCAGCACGTGGTCGTCGCGCAGGTAGGCGTGCGCCAGTACGTAATCGCCAATCGACTGGCTTTCACGCAGGCCGCCGCAGTGGCCGATCATCAGCCAGGCGTTCGGCCGCAGCACCGCCAGATGGTCGCAGATGGTTTTGGCGTTGGAAGGGCCGACGCCGATATTAATCAGCGTAATGCCCTGACCGTTGGCGCCAATCAGGTGGTAGGCCGGCATCTGGTTGTTTTTCCATGCCAGATCGGACACGGCCTGCTCCGGCGACAGAGTATCGGCGGTGATGTAGATACCGCCGGCGCAGGAGAGCGCCTGATACGGGCTGTCCGGATCGGCGATCTCGCTGCAGGCCCAGCGGACAAATTCGTCCACATAGCGGGTGTAGTTGGTGAACAGCACAAACTGCTGGAAGTGTTCCACCGGCGTGCCGGTGTAGTGGCGCAGGCGCGCCAGCGAGAAGTCGGCGCGTAGCGCGTCGAAGTGCGACAGCGGGAAGGTGTCGCTGGCCTGAGACAGACCGTCGGCGGTGTCATCGCCGATCTGCGCCAGCTCCGGCACCGGAAAATGTTGCGCCAGCCCGGCGCTCATCGAACGCTCCAGCTCCAGAGTAGAGCCGTCTATCACATACGGATAGGGGATTTCACGCTGCGAGGGCGCCACCTCGATGGCGGCGCCGTATTCTTCCACCAGCAGCGTCAGTTGGTCTTCCAGGTAGTGGCGGAACAGCGCCGGCCGCGTCACGCTGGTGGTGTAGCAGCCGGGATGGGTGAAGCGGCCATAGGCGCGGGTTTTCTTTTCGCTGGGGGCGGTGCCGTGCCAGCTGACGCGCAGCTCCGGGTAGACAAACAGCCCGGCGGCCCGCGCCTGCGCGTCCGGCAGCGTGCCGTTATCAATAAAATCGCCGATCGCCGTACGCAGCGCTTCGACCGCACCCTGGTAGAGGGCTTCCAACTGATCCAGCGCGTCTGCGACCGCGTGGTGACTGCCTGTTTTGCTATGAGCCATAGTACCTCTGAACGTGTTGATGTCCGACTGCGGGTATTGTTAGAAAGTAGCATATTCTCAATATGTTACAAATCCATATCAGCGCCGTGGCGCAGGGTGCCAGCCCGCCAGCGCCCGGCATGCTCAATCAGCACAAAAAACTTTGCAGGATCGGCAGGGATCAAACATGATTTAAAACAGAGTTTCGTTTTATGCCATGGAGCAATGTTGAACTTATTTGCGCAGCTTCGTCAACGGGTGATCGCCACGCCGTGGTACCCCAAACGGAAAAGTTACCGCGTGCTGTTTCGGCGCGAGATCGTGCCGCTGGCGGTGCCGATCTTGCTGGAAAACACCTGCGTCCTGCTGATGGGCGTATTGAGTACGTTTCTGGTGAGCTGGCTGGGCAAGGAGGCAATGGCCGGGGTCGGGCTGGCGGACAGCTTCAACATGGTGATCATCGCCTTTTTCGCCGCGGTGGATCTTGGCACCACGGTGGTGGTGGCGTTCAGCCTGGGCAAACTGGATCACCAGCGGGCGCGCGCGGCGGCGCGTCAGTCGCTGGTGCTGATGACGGTGGTGGCGCTGCTGCTGGCGGCGGCGATCCACCTGGCCGGCGAGCAAATTATTGATGTGATTGCCGGCGCCGCCACGCCGGAGGTAAAGGCGCTGGCGCTCTCCTATCTGCAGACCACCGTGTGGAGCTACCCGGCGGCGGCGATTGCGCTGATCGGCAGCGGTGCACTGCGCGGCGCGGGCAACACCAAAATTCCGCTGCTGATCAATGGCGGCATGAACATCCTCAATATCATTATCAGCAGCGCGCTGATATATGGCATTCCGGGCTGGGACGGTCTGGGCTTCATCGGGGCCGGACTGGGGCTGACCCTGTCACGTTATATTGGCGCCGTGGCGATTATTTATGTGCTGGCGATCGGCTTTAATCCGTCGCTGCACATTACCCTGAAGAGCTATTTCAGCCGGTTGCAGCTGTCGATCCTGAAAGAGGTGCTGGGCATCGGCATTCCCGCCAGCATTGAGTCAGTGCTGTTTAACGGCGGCAAATTGCTGACGCAGATGTTTGTGGCCGGCATGGGCACCAGCGTGATCGCCGGTAACTTTATCGCTTTCTCGATCGCCTCGCTGATTAACCTGCCGGGCAATGCGCTGGGCTCGGCGTCGACCATTATCGTGGGACGGCGGCTGGGCAAGGGGCAAATTGGCCAGGCGGAGAGGCAGCTGCGGCATATTTTCTGGCTGTCGACCCTTGGCCTGACGCTGCTGGCCTGGGGCAGCGCGCCGTTCGCCGGGCTGTTTGCCGCGTTCTATACCCAGCAGGATGATGTGAAAGAGGTGGTGAAGGTGCTGATCTGGCTGAACGCCGCCTTTATGCCGATTTGGGCCGCCTCCTGGGTGCTGCCCGCCGGGCTGAAGGGCGCGCGCGACGCGCGTTTTGCCATGTGGGTGTCGATGCTGGGCATGTGGGGCTGCCGGGTGGTGGCCGGCTATACGCTGGGGATCGTGCTGGGCATGGGGGTGACCGGCGTCTGGCTGGGGATGTTTATGGACTGGGCGGTACGCGGCGCGCTGTTCTACTGGCGTATGGTCAGCGGCCGCTGGCTGTGGAAGTACCCACGTAATAAGGAAAATGCGTCCCGGGATTAATTTTGCGGGTAGCGGGTGTAGGGATTGTTGTTATTGAGCGACGACAGAAACATGGTGCCAATCAGCGCCAGGTGCGGCATCACAAACCAGCAGAAACACCAGGTGCCGCTGTAGCCGCCGTCATGCAGGCGGCGGATATTGCTGGCCAGCAGCGGCAGCACAAAGATAATGACCACGATCCATGAAAGCGGGTAATTCATCACCACCTTGACAGCCAGGTAAAGCACAAACCACAGGTGCTGAAATACCACCAGCGTGATATAGAATGCGCGGCTGTCCCGGCCTTTGATGCTGAACGACTGTCGATATCCCTGATAGATCACATTTAACAGGTAAATGATAGCATCCTCCATGATGGATATATTTTATATATCAATAAGTTAATAACTTATAGATCATGAAGGGGAAGGGCAAGCGTTTATCATTTATCTGCAGGTTGCCCCGCCATTTGCTGCAATAACCAGTGCCGCAGGGCGATAATATCCGCCCGCAGCGCCGCTTCCTCCGTTGTCACCAGATAATAGCGCGCGCCGGGCAGCGACTCGTCAAACGGTGCGGTCAGCACGCCGCGCTGTAGCAGATCGTTCGCCAGCAGCCGGCTGGCGATCACCACGCCTTGTCCAGCCACCGCCGCCTGCAGCGCGTGCGTTTCATCGCTGAAAATCAACCCGCCGTTGCAGTCCAGCCCGTCAGGCCCGTAGCGCCGCTGCCAGTTTTGCCAGGTGGGCGAGTCGGCGGGAACGTGCCGCTGCTCCACGTGAAACAGTGTGGCGGTGTGTAGATCTTCCCTCGTTTTGATGCCGAGCGACGGGCTGGCCACCAGGATAAAGCGGTCTTCATACAGCAGGGTACTGTGCAGGTGAGTTTCCGGCGTTTCGCGGTAGCGGATGGCGGCATCGACGGTGCGCTGGGTTAAATCCACCCGCTCAACGCTGGTGTGCAGACGTAAATCAATGGCCGGCAGCTGCGCTTTAAAATCGGCCAGGCGCGGCACCAGCCAGTGGGTGAGAAAATTGGAGGTGGTGGTGACCGTCAGCGCCGGCGGCTGAGCGGCCTGCATAATCTGCGCGGTGGCGGTCTCCAGCGCGCTGAAGGCGCTTTGCGTTGCGCCGTATAACAATTCCCCGGCATGGGTTAGGCTGACGCCCTGGGCGCTGCGTTCACAGACCCGGCATTCCAACATCGACTCCAGCAGTTTGATCTGATGGCTGACGGCGGTGGCGCTGACGCCCAACTGTTCGGCGGCCAGCTTAAAGCTCAGGCAGCCCGCAACGGCATGGAAGGCGCGTACGGCGCCCAGCGGCGGTAAGCGTGGTTTTCTCATGGCTGAGTTATTCTCATCTATGAATGAAATCTATGACTTTGATTACCTGATTATACGCGAGATAAGCTTATTGCAGTTGCTCACTGAGGGTGAGTTTATCTCATGATTATTGCGTATGATGCAGGAGGACGATGATGATACCGTTAGCCAAACAGCCGGACGCAGGCGCGATCGCGCCGCCGGGTGCGGTGCTCCGGGCGATCGTGCTGAGCGTACTGCTATCTGCGGCGCTGCTATTGTTCCGGCAGTATGGCTGGGCGCAGCCGCTGCCCGGTGTTGCGCTGCCGCTCAGCCTGGCGCTGGCCTTTGCCTGCGGCGTGGCGCTGGGGCGTTACCGTCCGCTGGCGCAGCCGTCGCCGCTGGTGGTGGCGCGCTATGGCTTATTGATCGCTGCCGCAGGGTTGCTATGGATCCTGCTGGCGCTGCACGGACGGCTGGAATGGACGATGCTGCTGCCGGGCGCCTGGCTGACCGGCGCCGGTCTGGGCGCGGTCTACCAGCGCCATCGCGCTAGCGCGCCGCCGGGGCGACATCCTGTTTGGGGGCGCGCCGCGCTGGCGCTGATCTGCGGCGCGGCGCTGGCGGCGACGCAGTGGCTGCAGTGGCAGGCGGCGGGCGGGTTTAACTTCGCTTTTGCGCTGCTGGTGGATATGGTTCTGTTTGGCGCACTGCTGGTGCGCATTGTCGAACGCGACCGTGAAAGCTGACACCGGCGCAGCGGTTAACCCGGTTTTCAGCTAAGCAACGCAAAAATGCATATTTCCTTTCCGGGCCGGTAAGCGTTTTACTTCTCTCAGGCGTCAATCATTGACTGAGGAGGGGAGCATGAAGCGTTTACTGGCTTTTTTGCGGTTCAGCCGTGGGGTACAGGCCGAACCGCAGCAGACGAAGCAGCCCGGCGACAGCGCCGCACTGTTGGAAACCATGCTGGCCACCAGCCAGCTGTACGGTTTTGAGTTCCATCCTTCGCTGCTGCGTCATTATGGAAAATAATCGCTACCGCCGCGCGATGCGCTACAGCTACTGGAATGAGCTGTGCATTTTATAGAGTCCAGGCATGAAAGCTGATTATGCCTGGACGTTAATAGGGCTATTTCTCCATGGGCTGGCCTGACACTTTTACGTCGTCGAGTAATGCCTGGCATAATTGTTCGCCGTCAATACCATCCTGGTAAAGACATAGTGCGTATGCAGCGCGAGATACATACCCTGATGGCGGCAGTGCCAGTTTATCTCCTTGCTCGGCAAGCTGAACGCAATAGGCCTGTGCTGTTTCGGTAGTAATAGGTTCAGGCAGCCTGATATCGCATACCGTCATATCAAAATCAGGATATTTGAAGCTTATTGCTGCATTTTTTGCATTCTTATGTATTACTGCTTCCACCACATCGCCACAGGCTATTTTACCAGCAATGAGTCCCGGGGAGATGCCCATTGCATTTGTTGCTAACCACGGTATCAAGTCACCACCTAGGCGCCCATTGATTTCGATAATCAAGAAACCTTTTGGGGTTATTTTTAACTCAGTATGCGTCACGCCATTTTGGAAATTGATGGTCTGATGCGCTTTAACTAAAACATCGATCAGTGTTTGCTCGCCAAGTAAAGGATCATCATGGTGTAACACATGGCCCAGTTCTTCAAAGTGAGGTTCTAGACCAATACGTTTTCTGGCGACAAACAGTGGCTGATAATGCCCGTTGACGATCATACCATCGACGCTGATTTCCTGACCTTCAATATATTCTTCCAGCAATGCACCACTATGGAAATCTTCCGCCCCCTGATGGCTAATAGCATCCGCTTCAGTAAAGCGCAGAATCAACTCCTCGTGATTTTTAGCCAGAGCAACGCCAATACTTCCGCCCATCCCCCGAGGCTTAATAACCAATGGATAGTTTATTCGTTCAGCAAACTCCTGGGCTTCATTGAGTGTGTGGCAAAATCGACTTTGCGGCTGCAATAAACCTGCATCGGATAATAACTTACGGCAAAGTGCTTTATCACGGCAGCCGCGTATTCCTGCTTTTCCAGCCGTAGGCAGATTATAGTGTTCAGCGACATCGGCGGTTACCATAATAAAGCGTTCATCCCAGCAAATCAGACCGTGAACAGGAAAGTCTTTTTGTATGTCTTCAACAGCGTTGCTGATAGCTTCAAAGGTATAGTTACTGATCTTTACCGCATCTGTTATTAATGGTGATTGCCATGTCGGATTTTCAGTGCTGATAAGCCACACATGGTATTCGGAAGCGAGCTGCTCAAGAAGGTATTTTCTATAAAGCTCCTTCCCGCAGGCGATAAGAACTATGTTTTTTTCTTTCATCATTTATTCTCTTCTGTTTTTTAATTTTCAGTTTTTTACTTCATTTGCTCATATTTAAATTCACATTTCAACATGAGTTTTAATATGTTTTTAATTTATAACTCATTGGATAAGCTGACATTTTTTTGTGTTGGTTTCAACATGGCTGATACCCATGTTAACAATGTGATTGACAGAAGGATCGATATAATTGGCGCAATCAATGCAACTTTAAAGCTATATAGCTGTGCTAAAATCCCAGCCAATGATGTGCCGCTCATCATACCGATACGCATGGCGTTAGAATAAAAAGCAGACGAGAAGCCACTTCTTTCCGGTATTGCCTCTTGAATAATGGTGATACCTAGTCCAATAAATATTCCATAAAATAGCGCATTGAATATTTGCAGCAATAGGAAGCCGAACATCGAATGGGTGAACTGAAGAGCGGTATAATAGATCATGGCAAAAAAGAATCCGAACAGCATCATCCTAAACTTACCAGTCTTTTCAGAAATACTGGATGCAGCCAGCATTACTGGGATTTCTAGCAATGCGGTAAGACCAAGTAATAACCCTGGGAAGAACATAGGAAGTTTCTCTTCGTGTGTGATATATAATGGCATTGAGGTTATATAGAGGTTATTCGCCAGATTGGATAACACCATTACACCACCCAATAGCCAAACGGTCATAGGTATTGAATTTTTTTTCTGGGTACTATCATTATGTGCAGCAGGTTGTACATCTGCAGGAGATAGCATGATTGTTGAGTAAATAATAACACAGCATGCTAACACCGCTGAGGCGATAAAGTTGAATTTAAACCCGTACATATCCGTCACGATAAAGGCCAGGGCAGGGCCGATGATCCATACAAGGGAAACGCCTGAACGCATTTGGCTATTCAAGCGTGTAGCATTCTTCCCTGCGGTGACAGAATATCGGCGTATCATTGATAAAAGTAAAGGGATCGAGGCATTTCCTGGCCCCATAAGGAAAATCCCTATCAGTAATGCTTGCCAGGCATTAGAGCAAAGTAGAAAGGCTATGCCTGACATCAAAATAGCTAACAGAGAAAAGATGAACAACTTTTTATTGCTGTAACCTTTATCTACTAGTCCCCCCATCCACTGGCTAAAGAGTATGCCTGAGAGGGCAAAACCAATGCTATAAAAGGTTATAAATGTTGGTTGTGATTTTAATCCTTCAACCAAAAATGTGCTCATTATTGGTAATATAAATGCGTATGATAAGGCTGTTAGCCCGTTGATGATAAATAAACTACCTGCCGTACTGCTCAAAAACTTTCTCATACCATCAAAACCCCATTATTTTATTTAAAAATCAATATGTTATGATTTTATGGGCAGCAAAGACCAACGTATTGTGGCTCCAATGCGCAATTGCTAATTAAGAATACTGGCCATGATGTAGCACGTGGACTTTGATAGAACCAATATTCTCCTATCACCACGTGATCGCCAGCATAAAGACGGCATGACTTTTTTAAATTTCCGCTTCTGAGCGTATATTCGGTAAAGTAATTATTATTCCCCGAGCTATTTTTTGATGTCATTTCTATATCGACCTGCAGGTTAACCGTAGCACTGAGGGCCTGAAACATGATGGATGCCCCCTCCCTGGCCTGAAAGAAAGGGAAGGGAAATGACGTTATCTCACAGTTTAAATAATAGCTTATGCCATCAGGAATACAGAACCAGAAACGATCACCGTTAAAGTAAAGTTTCTTTTTCAATATCGCGTTATCAGCCATGAAGAAGGTAAAGCATAGCTCTCCCTCAACACTGCCTACAGCAATCAACGGCTCGGGGATATTCCACTCGATGAGCTGTTCGGAACCTTGATAGCTTAATAACAAAGCGCTGTCCTGCTTTTCGATGCTGACCACTCCCGCCAGGGGATGATTGATTGTTAAGGATATAATGGGAATATTCATAGTTCCGTATTTTTTCAGCTATAAGGGCGAAGATATCGCCCTTATAATTTATTCACGCTGAAGCGAATTTACTGCTCAGCAGTTCATAGGTTTCATTGAATGAAGAGGTGATATTGAAATTCTCCCATTCGAGGCGAATGCCGGTAAGTTTGAATATGGCCTCTGAAATATCAATGACTTTAATGGAGTCCATACCTTGGTCAAACAGTGTCTTATCCAGATCGACCTCATTTTCCTGTAGGGCATCCTTCCAGATTTCTAACAATTTCTCTTTACTTATCATGGTGCTTCCTTTTGTCTTACTGTTAATACAACCATTCCCCAAAAATATAAGCCTGTACCTATAACGGCAATATGTTCCGGAGATGCTATGGGATCTGTTCTCTCTTGATGATAACTGTCAAGATTGATCAAGCTGTCGCAGGTATAGGCGTGACCAAACTTAGGGATATTATTTTTATAGAATATATTTTCGTTAACGCTAATGGCATTGGCAATCTGTCTTAATGCGCTATAACTGAAGTTGTGGCAGATGATCTGCTTTAAATTCTGTGCATACAGTCGGCTTTGGCTTAATGCCGTGTCGAAAACATGACGAATCCCTGCCAGATAATTTTCATGTACCTCAAGATTCATTGAATTACTGTGTGGATCAATGAGGTCATCAGTTGTCAACTTGGTTTTTTTACTGATACCAGAAACTTCAAACTCAAGTTCAATCTCAGTATCGCTGGAAACTATGCAGGCAACGGCAGCATCGCTGTTAATCGCTAGGTTTTTAAAACGCGTAGCCTCATCTAATACGCGATCGGCAAACACCAGTAGCGCTGTTTTCCCAACCTCATTCTTCAGATATTGTACGGCGATATCCAATGCGGCGAAGAAATTATTACATTGAGAAAGGTAGACGCCGATTGGATAAACATCCTGCAGCCCACAGTTAATCAGACACTGTGCGACATCTTTATCAATAACGTCGCCATGACGGTCGCCAAATGTACTGGAGGCATAGACCACAATATCGACTTTTTCAGCAGGAATATTGGCCTTGCTGAGCGTTTTCTTAATGGCGCATTCTGACAATTCGCCGAGGGTTCGATCGGTACGCTGATACTCAGCGAACCCCATTGTACGCAAAAACAGCTGGCTTTTACGCTCATTGGTCAAACGAACGTTATCCTCAAGAGCGACGGGATGTTCGCCAAGCTCATAGCCGATGGCGCCGATGTTTATAGTGATGTCTTTCATACCAGATAATCCATTTTTAACTTCACTTTGTCGCGCTTACCATTGCTGGTTAAAGGCAATGCGTCGAGAAAGAAAATGTTCCGCGGTAACATATAAACGGGCAGGTATTCTGCTAATTTCCGTCGCAATGCCTTAGGATCTTGTTGCTCGGTAACCACAAAAGCCGCCAGTTCATAACGTTCATTTTTCAACACGGGGAGCACGCAGGCATCCCGGGCGCCAAAATGCTCGACGATGTTTCTCTCTATTTCACTTAGTTCAATGCGATAACCATTGATTTTTACCTGATCGTCGACACGACCCTGGTACTCAATGTCACCGTTGTCATTTAAACGTCCAATATCGCCGGTACGGTAATAACGAGGACGTGGGGCATCATTCTCAATGAAAGCCTGCCGCGTTTTTTCTTCATCAAGGTAGCGCAAAGCCAGGTGTTCACCGCTGACTTGTATCTCCTGTGTCCCATCACCGAAGTCTTTCAGCGTAATATGTGCGTGCTTAAGGGGTTTACCTAGTGGAACGACGGTTAGATCGCTATTGAGGTACTCATAGGCCCAGCACCAGGAAACCTGAACTGACGCTTCTACAGGGCCGTAAAGGTTTAGAGGCTGAGCTGAGGTGTGGGTAAATGATGCTTTGAATTTGGCAACGAGCGACACCTCCAGCGGTTCTCCACAAAACATCATTATGCGCAGCGAATTAAGTGCATCGCTCTGCGGATAAAAATGAAGAATTTGTCTCATTAATGAAGGAACCGATTGCCAAATCGTGATGCGGTGTTTGTCTAACCAAGGGAGCAGAGAGAATGGGTCCCTTACGGTAGATTGAGAGGGAACATACAATGCCGCACCGGATACAAGGGCAAGCACAATTTCTCCCAATGAAAGGTCGAAACTATGGTTGGTGGTTAGGGCGACACGATCGTTGGGTTTTACCGACATCAATTCTTGCACGCCTTCAAACCAGCGTTGATAACCGATGTGGCAAAGCTCAACGCCTTTCGGTTTACCGGTAGAGCCGGAGGTGAAGAAAACCACGGCCGGCATTTCCGGCGTTAACTGTGGCAGTTCCCCTGGAGTGATGGTGAATCCTAGATGATGCGTCAGAGGTTGGGGTGAACCGGCATCAATTACCGCCAGGGGAACGTTAAGCCGGGAGGCAATGGCGGTACAGCTTTGCAGATTCTTACCGTCGGTCAAAATCAAAGACGGTGAGGCTGCGGCAAATATTGCGTCGATTCGAGCATCAGGAATCTTAGGTTCCAAAGGGATATAGGCGCCACCGGCGAGCTGCACCGCTAAAATGGCAATGACCATTTCCGCTGAACCATCAAAGAAAACGGCTACGCGTTTTTTGCTTGCCCCATTGATCTGTGATGAGATGGATTTTGCGGTATTAATCACTGAATTTTTCAGCTCAGACCAGGTTAATTCACTATTATCATCGGACAGTGCGATGTTATTCGGTTGTTTTTCAGCATGTGCCATCATGCTTAATACAGGTATCAGCCTATCACTCACGTTCAATCCTTAAATTTACCATTAGGAGACATCATCACTTATTTGCAACTCGATGTAACATTCTCTTACTTTTACTATGGCCTGCTTGATCACATCCGGACTGCATCCTTAGTTGTTTGCAGAGTGTTGCAAGAAAACGAATCCGAATTTATATCTGCCATATCTATTTTTTTTGGAGTTTCATATTGGCTGATGGAATATCTGCAGCAATACATCTGACGCACCAGCTTATGCCATTTTCCTCTATTCAATCCCACTTTTATGCATACTCCCTAAACTTGCATTGATAAGAAATGTTTTCATATTAACCATGATAATCATTAGATACTGTTACCATTTTTTTCAGGTTAATTGTAATGATGGTTATTAATTTTCATTGAAAAATAACGTCACTTGTCACAATGTATTGTTTTTTCATGTATTTTTAATGTTATGCCTATCGCTATCAATGAGGTGATATGGATGGTTTTTTTCTATCATAATGGTTTGGCGTTGTACACATTAAATTATTTTCTTTATCTTGTAGACATGCTTTTATGACTCTGATAGTTTTTTTCGCAAAAATCAGGATGCATAGCCAGAGATCAAAAGCCATGAGTCAGCAAGTTCAGGATGATTGTTTTATTCGCTATCAAACCATGCCATCGCAAGACAGTATTAACTGCTTTATGGCAACTCTTGAATGTTTTGCTCAGCGTAATCAATTGACGGATGATTTATCGCTCGCGCATTTTGAGCATGAGTTTTATCTTAAAAATAGTGAAAGTAATGATTTTATTTCGGTGCATTCAAAGTTTGGAATAGATACAGCCTGGGCCTGCGTGGATAGCCTTGAGATGATGAACGACCGAGTGGTTGAGAGGATCAGGGCGCGGTGCGGTGTGGCGATTTCTTTAGAGATGGTTTTTGATTGTGAAGGGTTAATACAGCGACTTCACGCCATGAATGATCATGCTGTTTGTATTTTTGACCCATTTTATCTTCCAAGAAGTATTAATTTTGGTGTCAAACATAGTTTAAGTGTATGTATTGTTAATGGTTATGATCCTGAGCAGGGCGTGTTTGGCTTGATTGAGCGTAAAAATGGGCAATCGTTTGTATCTCTGGATGCAATGCGGGAGAGCACGAAGCATTTTATTCGCTCGAGAGGGTCTTGCCATATCTTTCACTTGGCTAAGGTAAAGCGTGTGGTCTCACCTGATAATATTGATATTAGATCAGACCTGGAAAGGATTATAAAGCATTTCTATTCTAAAGATAATGATACAGGCCTGCAGGCATTGAAGAGATTTCCCAAGCGTTATGCAGAGCTTTTAGCGTTTGAAAAACCTTTTATCATTCCCTGGGCTGAGCGTTGTTTTGGTGAACGCTATGGTAATGCTCGCTTTTTGCAAAAACTGCTGAATGAGAAACATCCGATGGTCAGCGAAGAGCATCATCGCTGTTGCGAACTCATTGAGTTATATCAGGAGTTGGGGGGATTATGGCGATCTTTTGAGGTGTTCCATATTTATTCTGTTACCCATAATAATCCTACTATCTTACAGCGGAATCTGCCGCTGTTGGAAAACATCATTAATAATGAAAATCGTTGTCTGCAAGTCTTAGAGAAGTTGTTGACATCACTACGTTGATATTTATCGGGATGAGAATCATGCATATTGAAAAAATTAAAGCCATTGCTACTGAGAACTTATCTGAATTAATCGGTTCAACTCCATTGGGAGATGAAGATAATCTCTATGATCTTGGGATGACGTCTCTGCAAGCAGTAACGCTTATGATCGCGTTAGAAGAAAATTTTAATATTAGGTTCCCGCATACCGCATTAAATGCAGTGAGTTTTGAATCTGTTAAAAATATAAATTCAGTTATTGCGTCGGTATTACCTAATTAATTCTCGATGCCAGGGAGAAGACAGTGAATTTGACAGGGCAACAGATAAAAAGAAATTTAGAACAGTATCGGGATGTTTTTCTAAAGTTGGCGGATGAGGCAGAGTCTGCGGGGCAGATGCCGACAGAACTAAAAAGCATCATGAAAGAATGCGGCATTTGGCAGTACCTCTATCCGCAGGAGGCTGGGGGTAACTGTCGTGAAGCCGCCGACTTGATTGACATCTGGCAGGCGTGCGCGGCAATTGACGGCTCATTTGGTTGGTTGGCTATTGCTTACGTATTAGCGGCAAGCCATTGCGCGATTTACCTGCAGCCATCTGCTTATCAGCAGGTTTTCGCCAGCGGCAGCCAGCCGATTATCGCTGGACAGTATCAGCCTAACGGACGGGGCACTATGGTTGAAGGCGGCTATCTGCTTTCGGGTAAATGGGCATTTGGCAGCGGTATTCATCATGCAGATTGGGCCGTAGCCGGTTTTATTCCGCTTGATGGCGATAGTGTTGTTAAAGGTGATGATGGCAAACCAGAAATTATGATTGCTGTCATACCTCGGGAAGCAATTACGCTCTCCGGCTGTTGGGATACGACAGGGCTGCGTGGTACGGGCAGCATCAATTACAGCTGTGAAGAACTCTTTATTCCTCATGCATTTTGTTACCGCTTTGAAGCTCCGGAAGCCGTGCGCGGCGGTGCGCTGCACCGCATTGGGATTACGGAAATATCTGCTGTTTCTCACGGCAGTTGGGCTTTAGGTATGGCGCAGCGGGTTGTCGATGAAATGACGTCGATGGCGCGGAAAACCCTGAGAGCAAACGAAAGTTTGCCGCTGGCTAAAAAGGAAACGTTCTTGCTGGATTTGGCGCGTGCCGCTGCAAGAGTGAAATCGGCTCGCGCTTTTTTGACGGCTGCGACTGAACAAGCTCAGCATGAGGTGGCGCAATCATCCAGTATTTTGCCGCAAACGCAAAAAGAGATCCGTTTATCGGCCACCTTTGCCAATGAGATTTGCGCGGAAATTGCTGAAATGGCCTATCGCCAGATGGGGACATCAGCGATTGCGCGACGCAACCCGTTAGAGAGGGTGCTTCGGGATATCCAAACCGGTAGACAGCATATGATGATCAGTCCGCAAAGTTATATTTCCGTGGCGAAAACATGGTTTGAGGTGGGTTGTGACAACGTACAAAGCAGGTAAACTGGCCGTAATTGGCTATGCTGGAGTTTTTCCACAGGCTGACTCGCCAGAAGCATTGTGGGATCTTCTCTGTGCGGGGCAGGATGCTTTCACAGAGATCCCTGCGGATCGTTGGCCAGTGGTGGACTTCTATAGTGAAGATCGCTTTGCCCGTAACAAGAGCAGTTCAAAATGGATGGCTGCGATAGATCTACCGGCTCTTAAACAAAGCTTTTGGGCTAATTTTCCGGTGGCGGAACATGCTACGGTTGATCCTCAGCAGCTTTTGTTATTGCGTGAAACCGAGCGCGCGCTGGCACACGCGGGGTTATCTGCCGAGGCTTTGGTAGGGAGACGCGTTTCCGTTTCTGTTGGGTGCATGGACGTTGACAATTTGCACAGCCAATGTATGAGCGATCTACCTGTTGGCCCAGGCACAGTCTTCGGTAACTATCAGGCACTGTTGGCTAACCGTATCAGCCAACATTTTGGTTTTACGGGCGAAAGCAAGGCAATCAATACCGCATGCAGCGCATCGTTTATGGCGCTTTCAGACGCGCGTTCCCAATTGACGGCGAGTCGAGCCGACTATGCTATTGTTGCCGCCGCCAATCTTAATTTACACCCGTTGAAATATTATGCCTTCTCAAAGGCAGGTATGCTCTCGCGTACTGGCCGCTGCAGGCCTTTTGATATTACGGCAGATGGCTATGTGCCGGGAGACTGCGTTGCTGCACTTTGTGTGACAACGCTTGAAAGGGCGGTAAAGGAGCGACATAAAATACATGCCGTGATTGATGGAATGGCGGGGAATCACAATGGTAACCGTTCGTTATCCCCCACCGCTCCCAGCGTTACGGCGCAAATAGAATTGCTGGAAGCGGCGCTGGAGGATGCGCAAGCGCTAGCACAAGATGTTTCTTATATTGAAGCCCATGGAACCGGTACGTCATTAGGTGATCCGATAGAAATCGAAGCGCTGGCGCATGTCTATGGCCAACATCCTTGCCATGTCGGCAGCATCAAAGGTGTGATTGGTCATACGGAAGCTGCAGCCGGTCTGGCTGCAATGATTAAAACTATGCTGATGTTTCGTTTTCAGACCATACCGGGTAATCACTGGATTACAGCACTAAGCCCTTTGGTCGCTGAACGACTTGACCATATCCAAGTTACACAACAAGGTCTTGAGTGGAACGCGAAGCCAAAGCGTATTGTTGGCATTAGCTCTTTTGGCTCCGGTGGGGCAAATGGACATATTATTCTGAGCGAGTGGTGTCCGGAAACGGGTGAGACAGCGCCGCCATTAAAAGATGGTTTTTATCTGTGCCAAGATTATTGCCCGCCAGCCCATCAGATTATGCAATGGGCAGCCGATAAGACCTGGCAGCGTTCTGCGCAGGAAGATCGGGTATATCGTACGGCATTCCAGGTTCATCAGGAACGGTTAGAGTTGTTGGCGCCGTTGTCTGATACGCCGAGATTGGCGGCAAGCAATGCGCTTCGTGATATTCAGCGTTTCAACTTGCTATGTAGTCCGCTTGTCATCCTGGCCGATGCGGCATGTCGTGTGACGGACGTTTCCGAACTGCTGTCTGCACTGCCTAATGGCAGCTTTTATGTGACGTCAAGTGGTCTGTCAGCCAAATTACCTACAACTTTTCTTCAAGAATTGAGTTGTCTAAGGTCGCTGCTAGCGGGATTAGATCGTGAATGGCTCGAACGGGCCGGTCAGCTGGAACACCACCAGTTTACGTTTAAATTATTGGTCGCCAAGTGGAGGAAATATCTTCCCGGTGACTTGAATGATGTGGCGGAACGGTGGGTTTATGCGATGGCGTATAGCGATCTCTACGATAAATGGTCGCTTGTGCCCAAGACGATACCGGCCTGTCTTGGCGTAATTAAGCGGTTATTGAGCGCCAACATGCTGAAAGATCGAGAGATTAGCGAGTGGTTTCATAGTGGTAAACCGCTGATCAATCCTATTTTATCTACTATCGGTCGAGCGCTGACGTCTGGCGAAGTATTACCGGTTGATATGTTTGAGTGCAAATCCACAGGAGAAATAGTGCATTGCACGTGGCCTGAAGATGATAGGGCGGTGGGATTCCAGGCGGAAGGCGAGACATTTGACATGTTAATTGTCAGATCCTGGCTCAATAAACAGCACATGGTGAGAACCGAACGGGAAAATAATCTCTCACCGCAAACATATTTCTCCGAGTAAATAAGGGAAGCATTATGACTAATTCGGTACAACACTATCTTAATGAATCTGCAAAACTTTTCCCTAATAAAGTTGCTGTGAGATGTCGGACTGATGAAGTTAATGAATTCATTACTTATCAGGAGCTTGATAATTTCACTAATGCTTTTGGCGCATATCTTCAACGACTTGGAGTAGAAAAAGGAGACATGGTCGCCTTTTATATGCCTAAGTCTGTTTCTGCTGTTAAGGCATTGCTCTCGATTGTCAAGTCTTCAGCTGCGTATATTCCACTGGACTACCGGACGCCAGAGAACCGCTTAGCATCTATTTTGAAGGAAAGCGATGCTAAGATCGTCATTGTCAATCAATATAGTGTCGATCGTGCAGTCGAAGTTTTTGGCAAATTGGACCATCGAATAAAAATCATCAATATTGATGATTTCTCAGCGGACACGAGTGTTTTGCCGGCATTGAATGACAATACAATCTCTGTCGATCTGGCCTACGTATTATTTACGTCGGGTTCGACGGGAACGCCTAAAGGTGTGATGATTCCACATGGTGCGATTGTCGATTACATTGACTGGTGTGTAGAGACCTATGGGTTGACCGCCGAAGACCAAATTGCCAATCATGCGCCGCTTTATTTTGATAATTCGACGTTTGATATTTATACCGCACTAAAAACGGGAGCAACGCTGAATTTAGTGCCTGAAAGCGTTAATATGATGATCCCAAGATTGGCGGATTGGATTCGGGATGAATCTATCAGTATCTTTTTCTGCGTACCTTCTGTTTTATCGATGTTACAACAGACAGGGCGCCTGCATGCAGATATGTTCCCTGAGTTAAAACAAATTTTGTGTGCTGGAGAGGTCCTGCCGATAAATGTACTAAGAACCTGGATGAATCTTTTTCCGCATATACAATTTACTAATATGTACGGGCCTACGGAGATCACCGTGGACTGCTCTTATCACATTATCGATAAAATCCCCGGGCCGGAAAAAAAACATGTGCCTATCGGTCAGCCTAGAGGAAATATGGAAATGTATATTCTCACCGATGAAGGGGAGCTAACCCAACAGCGAGGTAGCCGTGGTGAGCTATTGGTGAGAGGGTATTCCGTAGCTTATGGTTACTTGGGAAATCAAGAAAAAACTAATGAAAGCTTTATTCAAAATCCCAAGCATAATAAATACAGCGATATTTTATATAAGACCGGTGATTTGGCCCTTATTGGTGAGGATGGCCTGTTCTACTATTCGGGACGTAAGGATAGCCAAATAAAACACCTCGGATATCGTATCGAGTTGGGTGAAATAGAGAGTAATGTGCTACGTTTAGCCTTTGTTGAAGAGGCGGTCGCTATCTATCGGACCTCTGGCGAGAATTTAGGCTCATTTATAGGTATGGCATTGAAAACAAATCAAAATATTGAGTTTAGAGCATTACGTAGTGCTTTGGCGACGGTTCTTCCTAACTATATGATTCCTTCCAAGTTTGTTTTCATTACAGATTCATTCCCAAGAACGGCAAATGGGAAGTATGACAGGAAGGCTATATCAGAGCTTTTCTCATCCTGAGACATAATGACGGCTTCTCGCATATGTATGCATTAAACAACGAACAATAAAAGAGATTTAATATGTCAGGTAACTCATTAACCAACGGGGTTGATATTACCCCGACACCGTCACAGTATTTATTTTCTATCTGGAATGGTTTGTGTGGAAATACGGTTGTTTGCAGTGGTGTAACATTGGCTGCTAGGCAGGGTTTTTCAGAGGAAACATTTTTATCCGCATGGCGGAGCTGGTTTCGTACCAGCTATGAATTAAATATTAATGTAGGCTATCATAGTGGGCGAGATGAGCCATTAACGTTAACATTAGATGAGCGGGATACCGACGAAAGCTGCTTTCGGTATATTGAAAATAGTAATACATCGATGAGTGACGTGGTGGCTGACGAAATGCGCACTCTGCTAAATACACAGATGAACATTGGAGAGAAACACAGCCATAATCTATTGGTTATCCGATTTGAAAATGGAGAATTTGCCATATTACTGGCCGTAGAACATATGTTTGCTGATGGTCTTGGCGTGGACGTATTACTTAATCGTTATTTGGCTCTTATTGACTCGCCGGATGATTCACCCATTTCCGCCAAGGAAAGGTATTTTGAAGACAAAATCCACCTGGATAAATATGCTGATTATCAAGAGTACGATGGTGAATTTGTACGTAGCTATGCGAAAGATGTTTTGGCTAAGCGGTTTTTCTGGGATCCTGAAGGGCGGGCGTTAGCTCATCGAAAGGGGAATTATGCAACACTGCAGAAGAGAATATCATTCTCTGCACTAAAAAATATCAACCATTATCTTACTGCGCATAAAATCTCGCTTTTTTCTTATTTAACCGGGACTTTTGTCGAGAGTTTTTTTGCATCACAGCCGTTACAGAGCGAGTTGTTATTGCAGATACCGACTCACGGCAGGAAGTATAATCAGAATAGTTTGGATAAGCACGTTGTGGGATGCTTCGCACAGGCTTTTTTATTACATGCGCGACGGGATGAGCATGAAGCACTGCCGGCTGAACAGCGATTCAGCCGCTTGCAACGTTATGTTCTGGACTGTATGGGAAGTGAAATAGATCAGTTGACAGCGCGAAGGAATGCGGCATCTATCAAGAAATCCGCAGTGCAAAGTAAGTTAACGGATGATGCATACGCACTCTCTTTGCGTAAAAGTATGCCGACCAATATTTATTTCTCGTTTTATGGCGCATCATCGCTACCGATTCAGCATACGAGTTTTGATATTGACCGCTACTATCTGGCAACGACCAATTTAGCCGGAGCATTGGATGTTATGGCGATACAGTATGGCGAATGTCTGGAAATATCGTTTAACTATGATGCACTCTTCTTTCAGGAACAGACCATTGCCGGTTTGGCGGAGTGTTATGAACGGCTGCTGCTGGACGCCGTAGCTCCTTCTGTCGGACTCGTTGATGAAACCACGAGGGCTCCAAAGTCGGATAACCGTAATAATACATTACTCATTGATATCATAAATAAATATAGCCTGGAAACCATAAGTGCTCAGGATCTGGATTCACATTTGGAAATAGATCTGGGACTTGATTCATTGTTAAAAACGCGCATTCTCTCTGAATTTATGGCGCGGGGAACATATGGTGAGCAGGATATCAACCGGGAGCATTTCTACTCCGCCGCAACATTGGCAGAACTGTTAGATACTGTTATTCCTGAGAATGGACATATTCGCCAATGAAATACTATGAGGTCAGGCCGGAGGGGGACAAGGTTGTCATTATGTTATCCGGCTATATGTTTGGCGCCTGGAGCTTGATGCCGCTGGCCCGTTGTTTTACTGATCAACGGGTTTATTGTATAGATAGCATTGCGGATGGTGAAAACCATGATGAGACTTTTGACGAATTTAATGAGAGTTTATCAGGCTTTCTGAACGACAGAGATATTGATAAAGTTACACTTATCGGCTATTCGATGGGGGGATTTGCTGCACAGTATTTTGCCAGTAAGTACCCTGAGTATATCGATACGCTCATCTTGTTGGGCAGCTGTCATCCACGCGATCATCAGGACTTTTGCTATAAAAGCTCAAGTGAGTTTGGCGATTATCTGTTTACGTTATCCCCAGATGATATTTACAGAATTACTACGTGGAACTTGCTGAGTGTGCCGGCAAGAAACGATATGGGATTGATGGCGGCGTTAAGGGACGATTTTTTGCGTGCGCCCCCTGATAAAGCCTGTTGTATGAACCAACTGCGCGCTATGGCGCAGTTGATTGAACATCAATCTCAATTTAGTACGGATGTTGATTGTCTCTCCTTGTATGCCCGCCAAGATTTGGTGATTAAGCCAGAGTCCACTCTGAAATCCCACGGCAATAAACAGATTGAATTACAGTCTGTTGAGGGGGGACACCTGTTTGTGTATGAGAAGCCTGTAGAAGTATACGATATTATAAATACCTGGTTGACGCGGCGTGGCGCATCACTCGCTTGCTCTCATCCGAACCTCTCTCTCGGCGGGTAGCCAGCAATAGGCGTATACAGCATACGGTCGGAAAACATACCTTTTGCAGGTCATACCGTAATTTATGGCGGGGCGTGGTATTGGCACCTTCGCCGAATGGTGTGAAGCGCGATTTTTGTACATACTGTTTAAGTCAGTAGATATTTTCCGGACGCGTGCTGGATTAGGGTAATTTAATGTGTTCATAGTGGTAATACATAAGTGTTTTTTAATTCCATGCTGGACTTGATTGATTGTTTTTTGGTTTTAAATATTTTTTGTTTATATATCAATGCGTTAATGTGGATGCTGTTATGTTTTGTTTTTATGGTGATTTTATTTGGTAAATTAAATTTACATATCCTTACTCGAAATCATGAGCCACATCAAAAAAATGTGATATTTTTGTTAAGCAGACCTGCAGCATGTTTAGGCTTGCGAATGTAATCCTTGATAAATGAAATAAGCAGTAATCAAAATTTTCTAAAACTTGGTGTAGGAAGCGCAGCGCAATGAATAAAGTTGTCCAAGGAAGCAGAGATGATTTCTTTAACGTTGTAGTCGTGAATGTATTCTCAGAGAGAAACGTAGAGTGCTACTTGTTGACTGCTTTGTCGATTAGGCAATGAAAAATATCTTGAAAGCAACGGACACTTTCTTGCCAAAGGAAATTATTCTGAGGTAAGCAGAATAATTTGATATCTTCGGTTGTATGGACATTGATAGAGATAAAGGGGGCATAAACTTTTTCGGGGGGTATTTTAAATACTAAATAATTTCTCCGGTTCTTTTGTTTTGGTCTATTCCATGATTTAGGCTGGTCCGCCAATTGTTCGTTTGAAACAGTATTAACGCTCATGTGGGCGAATACTCTGATGTTTGCTGGTTCGCAGGCGAAACTCTCGCGCTCTATTAAAGAGAACACGTTCTGTGTGTCATCACCCTATGTTTCAGATTCTATATTTAAAGTAAATACGTTAATTGACGCGCGGATTTTATCTAAAAATGTCCGCTCAGGTCGTTCACGCTTATTTCGGAGTTTGCTGGCAACTGGCGCGGTGACAGATTTCGAAAATTCATTAGGCGGCGATGTATTTAATACCGCGGTGTTGCAGTAACGCGAGCACCATTCAACGCTTTAACCAAGAAGGGCCAGAAAGCTCTGTCCATGCTATCGGCATTCTTGTTGTACATACTCGCTGGTGAGGCCATTCGGTTCAGGGAGAGCGGGCGTGCGGGGATAGTTTACGAAAGATGCTGACGCAATAGCGGAAAGGGGGGACTGCTTTCTTAAGCATGTCAGTTGCTGCAAATGAATCAGAAGTCGCTACCAATATTGAAAAGGAGAAATGTAGATGTATGAGGTGGACAAGAAAAACAAAAAACAGAGGGTGCTTGAAAGCCTGACAGAAGGGCTTGCGCTTGAGAAAGTATCAACCCGAGTGAATGTTGCATCTCCCGGGATAGCGGGTAATGCGTCGGCGCCTGCATATTTGAGTGACGAGGAACGGCCGTCTATCGAAGCCCGCCAGCCTGCCAGGACAATTTTTCATCCTGAGCTCACGGCAGATGCTGTCTTCCTCTTGACGAATAACAACCATATCACTGGCACAATGTTGGTCGTCGATGGAGGTGGCACCCTTGTCTGACAACAATATCATCAAATCCAGGATCAAGAAGGTTGTAACCCCGGAACAAGAGACCGTTAAATCACGTGCACTGCTCACGGTTTGTATCGGTTTCTTTATGGTCAGTTTGGACGCAACCGTAGTTAATGTTGCTCTGAGCAGCCTAGGCTCCAGCTTAAATATTGGTCTAAGCGGATTACAGTGGACGGTTGATGCGTACACGCTTGCGTTTGCGGCTCTGCTGCTGAGTGCTGGAGCGTTGGGGGATATTTTTGGCCCCAAACGCATCTTTAATCTGGGTCTGATCGTTTTCTCGTTGGCATCTGCTTTGTGCGGCATAGCGATGAATCTGGATGCGCTGCTTGCATCCCGTGTTCTTCAGGGAGTGGGGGCGGCGCTTCTTGTCGCAACGTCACTCTCACTTTTACAGAAAATATTTACTGAGCCAGCAGACAGGGCACGTGCGTTCGGCGTCTGGGGCGGCGTTGGCGGCGTTGCTGTGGCGACAGGTCCCGTGCTGGGCGGGTTTCTTATTTCGACGTTCGGTTGGCCCTCTATATTTCTGGTCAATGTGCCATTTGGCATTTTGGGCGTGATTCTTTCAGCGCGTTATTTGCCGAATGTGTCCGGGGAGGCTCGGCGAATTAACTTTGCTGCGCAACTGCTTTCGGCTTTGGCGCTGGGGTCATTGGCGTTTTTGTTCATCGCCGCCGGTGAAAATGGATGGTCGAGCTATGACGTCAAAATTGCAATAAGCGCATTCGCCATTACGACCTGTCTGTTCCTGTTAATAGAGCGGTCTTCCGCTAATCCTATGTTGCCACGAGGTATTTTCAGAACGCGGACTTTCTCGGCTGCCACGACCGTCGGGATGATTATTAACTTTGGGTTCTACGGACAGCTTTTTTTATTGAGCCTCTATTTTCAGCAGATCTGTAAATATTCGACGATGGAGACGGGATTGGCTTTGCTCCCGCAGGCGATAGTCTGTTCACTTACCGCTTTTTATTGCGGGAGAGTGACCGCCCGGACCGGCCCAAGTTTCCCAATAAAGGTCGGTTTATTGGCCGGGGCCGCGGGTTTTCTGGGGCTTATGTTTGTCAACGGACATAGCCCCTATGTAGCCGTTCTGATACCGATGCTGGCCGTGGGATTCGGTATGTCATTCACTGCGCCAGCGACCGTTGCTGCCGGTATGTCAACGGCCCCTGCTGGCAAAGGTGGAATTATCTCCGGAGTAATTAACGCAGCACGTCAAAGTGGCAGCGTAATGGGAATTGCTGTTCTTGGCGGCCTTATAGGACTGAGTGCTAATTTTGAATACGGTATGCATTTAGCGTTTGGCGTTGCATGTGTCCTTTTTGCCATCGCGTTGCTCATAACGACTTTGCTTGTTCGTAAAGAAATGTGACGTGTCGCTTCAGTGGATGTTGAACTATCGCATCCCGGCGACGAAAGCCATGTGGGGAGTCTATATCAGGCTCCCCACAAATATTCTGTCTAATCTTGATGCAACATGTGATAGAGCAACTGTATGCGGGCATGCCCAGGATGACATACTCGGTGCTCTATTTCAGTCCATTGGCAATTGTCACCTGCAGATGAATCATTTTAACTGGCATCTGCCTTGATATGAGGCTTGTTGGTTCTGTGAGTATGCCCCGATTTATTTTTCATTTACCGCCAAAGGATAGGGCTTCACGGGGCGAGTGAAAGGGAGTAAGCAGAGAAAAGCAATAATCAACGGTAAGAAAAGCAAAAAGCCCGCTTAAGTTTCCTTAAGCGGGCTTCTCTAAATATGGCTCCTCTGACTGGACTCGAACCAGTGACATACGGATTAACAGTCCGCCGTTCTACCGACTGAACTACAGAGGAATCGTGTGAACGGGGCGAATCATAGCGAGCCGCTGCGGGCATGTCAAAGGGGGAATACGCATTCTGTGACCGTTTGCTTACAGAATGCGCAATCGCTTGAGTTTTTTGCAGATTTAGCGCATTTCACCGCCAAAATGCCGGCCCTGTATCGGGGCACAGCCGTCAGGATGCGGCGACGCCGCGATAAATCCGCTGTGGCCGGCCGACCTTGCCGTATACCATCTCCGCCGTCAGCTGCTGGTGCGCACTGCAAAACTCCAGGTAGCGGCGGGCGGTGGTGCGGCTCAGCCCCAGCTGCTGCGCCACGCTTTCGGCGGTGTGGCGGATGGCCGGGTCGGCGAACAGCTCGCGCACCTTAGTCAGCGTCAGCGCGTCGATGCCCGCCGGCAGCGTCGCCTGCCGCTCGCTGCGGGCATAGGTATTGAACATCTCGTCAATGCGCTGCTGGCTGACGCGGGTTTTGCCCTTCAGCGCCTGCCGCCGCTGGCTGAAGCGTTGCAGGGTCTGCGCCAGCCGGTCGTAGGCCAGCGGTTTAATCAGATAGTCGAACACGCCGTAGCGCAGCGCTTCGGCTACCGTATCCATATCGCTGGCGGCGGTGATAAATACAATACCGCCGCCGTAGCCCTGCAGCGTCAGCTCGCGCAGCAGCTCAATGCCGCGGCCGTCGGGCAGAAAGTTATCCAGCAGGATCAGATCGGGTTTAAAGCGTTCGCACATTGCGCGCGCCTGCGCCAGATTGCCCGCCAGCCACATCTGCCGGCAGTTGCCGTGCTGCCTGATAAACTCGGCGTGCATCTCCGCCAGCGGCGTTTCGTCCTCAACGATTAAGATATTCAGCCATTCCATATGCTCCCCCTGATGAAATAACGCTTAAGCTGAAGGTAATGGATCTTCTGGCATTGGAGCGCCGTGCCAGATCAATAAAAACGATAAAAATAATTAAGTAAATAAAAACCATTAAATAACTTATTAATCGCCAACGCTTTGTGAATTAGGTCAATTATTGCCGTAATAATTCCCTTTACCATAATTTTTAGCTTACCTCTTTATTGTTATCTCCGGCGTAAGGTGGTGGTTTTTAAGGTGTTATTTTACCTGGTTGTTAACTTTACCCGGTATTTGTATTTGAATTGTTATATTAGCGAGCGAGTTATGTTGGCGGGCGCCATATTTAATCGAGTCTACAGAACGGAACATCAGGCCATTGCCGATATTCGCGCATTTCTGCGCGCCAATGACCTGAATATTGATACGACGGTGGAAGTGTTTATTACCGTTACGCAGAACGATAAATTGATGGCCTGCGGCGGCATCGCCGGCAATATTATTAAATGTGTTGCCATCAGCCCGCAGCTACGCGGCGAAGGGCTGGCGCTGTCGCTGGCGACCGAGCTGGTCAACCTGGCGTACGAACGCCATCACAGTCAGCTGTTTATCTATACCAAAACGCAAAACGAAGGCCTGTTCCGCCAGTGCGGCTTTTACCCGATCGCCGATGTGCCGGGCATTGTGGTGCTGATGGAGAACAGTCCGTGCCGCCTGCAGCGCTATGCGGCGCGGCTGGCAACGCAGCGCCGGCCGGGCGAGGTGATCGGCAGTATCGTGATGAATGCCAACCCGTTCACCCGCGGTCACCAGTATCTGATCCGCCGCGCCGCCGCACAGTGCGACTGGCTGCACCTGTTTCTGGTGCGTGAAGACACCTCGCGTTTTCCCTATGAAGACCGGCGCCGGCTGGTGATGCAGGGCAGCCGCGACATCGCCAACCTGACGGTACACGAAGGTTCGCAGTATGTGATCTCGCGCGCCACCTTCCCCTGTTACTTCATCAAGGAGCAGGGGGTGGCCGACGACTGCTACACCGAAATCGATTTAAAAATCTTCCGCCAGTATCTGGCGCCGGCGCTGGGCATTACCCACCGCTTCGTCGGCAATGAGCCTTTCTGCGCCGTCACGGCGAAATATAACCGCGATATGCGCCACTGGCTGGAAACACCGGCGCTGTCCAGCCCGCCGATCCAGCTGGTGGAGATTGAACGGCTGCAGTATCAGGGCACCGCCATCTCCGCCTCCTGGGTTCGCAAACTGCTGGCCGCCGGCGATTTCCACGCCGCCGCGCCGCTGGTGCCGGAAGACACCCTTTACTACCTGCAGGATCTGCAGGCGCGACGCCAGTCTAACGCGGCGTCGCCGGAATTTGAGTCCGCACAATCAGGTGAATGATGAAGATAATCCGAGAAGCAATGGCCGGCACGCTGGAATCCAGCGATGTGATGGTGCGCATCGCGCCCTGCGACGGCCCGCAGCATGACCTGCTGATTGCCAGCAGCGTGGAAAAACAGTTCGGCGCGGCGATCCGCAACACGCTGCTGCAGGTGCTGAACCAGTACGGCGTCGAGCCGGTACAGGTGATGGTCGACGACAAAGGCGCGCTGGACTGCGTGCTGCGCGCCCGGCTGGAAACCGCGCTGATGCGCGCCAGCGACGACGGCCAACTGCCCTGGGAGGTGAGCGATGAAAACGCTGAGTAAATCCCGTCCGCGCCGCAGCATGCTGTTTGTGCCGGGGGCCAACGCGGCAATGGTCAGCAACGCCTTTATCTATCAGGCCGACGCGCTGATGTTCGATCTGGAAGATTCGGTGATCCTGCGGGAAAAAGACGCGGCGCGCCGTCTGGTGTACCACGCGCTGCAGCACCCGCTGTATCAGGAGGTGGAAACCATCGTGCGGGTCAACGCGCTGGATTCCGCCTACGGCCTGGCGGATCTGCAGGCGGTGGTGCGCGGCGGCGCCGACGTGGTGCGGCTGCCGAAAACCGACGGCGCGCAGGACGTGCTGGATATGGAGCGTGAAATCAGCGCCATCGAGCGCGCGTGCGGTCGTCCGCAGGGCAGCACCGGGCTACTGGCGGCGATTGAGTCGGCGGCGGGCATCACCCACGCCGTCGCCATCGCTCAGGCATCGCCACGCCTGATCGGCATCGCGCTCGGCGCGGAAGATTACGTACGCAACCTGCGCACCGAACGTTCGCCGGAGGGGATTGAGCTGCTGTTCGCCCGCTGCTCGATTCTGCAGGCGGCGAGAGCGGCCGGCATTCAGGCGTTCGATACCGTCTATTCCGATGCCAACAACGAGGCCGGTTTCCTGCAGGAGGCGGCGCTGATCAAGCAGCTGGGCTTTGACGGCAAGTCGCTGATCAATCCGCGGCAGATTGAGCTGCTGCACAACCTGTACGCGCCGAGCGCCAAAGAGGTGGCGCACGCCGAGCGGGTGGTGAATGCCGCCGAAGCGGCGGAGCGTGAAGGGCGCGGCGTGGTGTCGCTGAACGGCAAGATGGTCGACAGCCCGGTGATTGAGCGGGCGCGTCTGGTGCTGCAACGCGCGGCGTTGTCCGGCATTCGTGAAGAAGCAACGCACAGCGGGGAGGCGCAATGAAACGTCAACAAGGACCGATCGATCTGCAGCAACTGGCCGGCCTGGCCGTCTATCAGGAGAGTTCAAAAGCCAATCAGCAGGCGGCCAAACCGCGCGACAGAAAGCGCTGCGACTCGCTGCAGGAGGCGGTGCGCCGCAGCGGCCTGCAGGACGGTATGACCATTTCGTTCCACCACGCGTTTCGCGGCGGCGATCTGACGCTGAATCAGGTGATGGACACGCTGGCGGCGATGGGCTTTCGCAACCTGACGCTGGCTTCCAGTTCGCTCAGCGAGTGCCATGCGCCGCTGGTGGAGCATATCCGCCACGGCGTGGTCAGCCGTGTTTACACCTCCGGCCTGCGCGGCCCGCTGGCGGAAGAGATTTCTCGCGGCCTGCTGGCACAGCCGGTGCAGATTCATTCCCACGGCGGGCGGGTCAACCTGATTGAGTCCGGCGAGCTGCATATCGACGTCGCCTTTCTCGGCGTGCCGGCCTGCGATGAGTTCGGCAACGCCAACGGCTACAGCGGCGACGCCTGCTGCGGTTCGCTCGGCTACGCCAAAGTGGATGCGCAGCACGCCGATACCGTGGTGCTGCTGACCGAGGCGCTGGTGCCGTACCCGCATCATCCCGCCAGTCTGGCGCAGGATCGGGTCGATCTGATCGTACAGCTGGAGCGGGTCGGGGATGCCGACAAGATCGGCGCCGACGCCACCCGCATGACCTCCAACCCGCGCGAACTGCTGATCGCCCGCCGCGCCGCCGAGGTGATCGCCGCTTCCGGCTATTTCAGTGAAGGTTTCTCGCTGCAGACCGGCACCGGCGGCGCGTCGCTGGCGGTAACGCGCTTTCTGGAAGACAAGATGCGCGCCCGCGGCGTGCGCGCCGGTTTTGCGCTCGGCGGCATCACCTCCACCATGGTGGATCTGCACGAGAAGGGGCTGATCGGCAAACTGCTGGACGTGCAGAGCTTTGACCGCGCCGCGGCCGGCTCGCTGGCGCGCAACCCGCAGCATATCGAAATCAGCGCCAATCAGTACGCCAACCTGACCTCGAAAGGGGCGGCGGTGGATCGGCTCGACGTGGTGGTGCTGAGCGCGCTGGAAATTGACGCCGGGTTCAACGTCAACGTGCTGACCGGTTCCGACGGCGTGCTGCGCGGCGCTTCCGGCGGCCACTGCGACACCGCCGCCGCCGCGCGGTTGGCGATTATCGTTGCGCCGCTGGTGCGCGGGCGCATCCCGACGCTGGTGGATGAGGTGACCACCTGCGTCACGCCGGGATCCAGCATCGACATTCTGGTTACCGATCACGGCATTGCCGTCAACCCGGCGCGCCCGGAACTGGCGCAGCGGCTGCGCGACGCCGGGCTGGCGGTGGTTGATATCGGCTGGCTGCGCCAGCGCGCTCTGACGCTGACCGGTGAACCGCAGCCGATCGCCTTCAGCGACAAGGTGGTGGCGGTAGTGCGCTACCGCGACGGTTCGGTGATTGACGTGGTGCGTCAGGTGGCGGAGTAGCGTATGACGATCCTCCCCCCCGAACAGGCTGCCAACCGCGCCGTCGGCCTGACGGAACTGCTCGCCGCCCGCGAGCGGCGGCGCGACCGTCAGCAGGCCTGGCTGACGCGCCATCCGGCGACGCTGGTGGTGCTGACGCCGCTGGCGCCGGGCGCGCTGAAAGACAGCCCGCTGACGCGGCGCATCTTCAACCTCGGCTGGCAGGCGCTGCGCGCCGAGCAACGGCGGCAGGGGTGGCGCTGCCTGCGCGCCGAGGCGCAGGGGCTGCCCAGCGGCGGCGAAGGTTTTTTGTCGCTGCAGGCGGCGGCACGGCAGGTGAAACAGTGCTGCATCCGGCTGGAGGATATGCATCCCGCCGGGCGGCTGTGGGATATCGACGTGCTGGACGCGCAGGGGCGCATTCTGTCGCGCGACGATGGCGGTCTGCCCGCCCGGCGCTGTCTGCTGTGCGATCGGCCGGCGCGCGTCTGTGCGCGGCAGCGCCGCCACGACGTTGAACGGCTGCTGGCCGCCATGGAGGAGACGCTTAATGCTGCACTCGCTGCCCGCTAGTTCCGCCAGTCCGTCGCCGCTGTCTGCGGCTGAACGGCGCTTTGCCCTGTATGCCTATCGCGCCTTGCTGACCGAGGTCAACCTGACGCCGAAGCCCGGACTGGTCGACCGCGACAACAACGGGGCGCATCAGGATATGCATATCGGCCATTTCTATCGCAGCGCGCGCGCCATCGGCGTCTGGCTGCCTCGCTTTATCCGTCAGGGGCGGCAGGACGCGGCGCTGCCGGCCGATCGCGTGCTGGCGCGGCTGCGGCCGCTTGGTCTGGCCTGCGAAAACCATATGTTCCACGCCACCGGCGGGGTCAACACCCACAAGGGCAGCGTGTTTGCGCTCGGGCTGCTGTGCTACGCATTCGGCCGTTTGTCGTCGCCGACGCCCGCTGCGCTGTGCGCGGAGGTGGCGGCTATCTGCCAGGGGCTGACGGTGCGCGAGCTGCAGCGCAACAACGCCGGGCAGAGCGCCGGCCAGCGGCTGTACCGCCGGTTCGGCCTGAGCGGCGCGCGCGGCGAGGCCGAAGCCGGCTTCCCGCTGGTGCTGCACGGCGCATTACCACGCTATCTGCGGCGGCTGCGGCAGGGCGATAACGCGCAGAGCGCGCTGCAGGACTGCCTGTTGTGGCTGATGGCGCACAACGGCGATACCAATGTCGCCGCGCGCGGCGGCATGGAAGGGCTGCGCTGGCTGCAGCAGCGCGCGGCGCAGTTGCTGGCACAGGGCGGCGCCGGCGGCAGAGACGGTATCGCGCGGCTGCGCCAGTTTGACGCCGAGTGCACGGCCCGTCATCTCAGCCCCGGCGGCTGCGCCGACCTGCTGATAGTCACCTGGCTGCTGGCGCAGATATCGCCACCGGCCTTACAGGAATAATAATGCTGCGTTCAGGAGAACCTCTATGAGTCCGTTGAAACAAAAATTCGCCAAGGCGCTGGCGCCGCTGGTGGTGCTGGCGATCCTGCTGCTGATACCGGCGCCTGCCGGTATGCCGCCGCAGGCGTGGCGCTATTTCGCCATTTTTGTCGCCATGATTATCGGCATGATCCTGGAGCCGATCCCGGCGACCGCCATCAGCTTTATTGCGGTAACGGTGGGCGTGCTGGCTGCGCCCTGGGTGCTGTTCAGCCCGCAGGAACTGGCCGGGCCGGGCTTTAAGGCCGGCAAAGAGGCGCTGAAGTGGGGGCTGGCCGGCTTTTCCAGCACCACGGTGTGGCTGGTGTTCGGCGCATTCATCTTTGCGCTCGGTTACGAGGTCACGGGGCTGGGGCGGCGCATCGCGCTGTTTCTGGTGAAGTTTATGGGCAAGCGGACGCTGACGCTCGGCTATGCGGTGGTGATTATCGATATCCTGCTGGCGCCGTTTACTCCGTCCAACACTGCGCGCACCGGCGGCACGGTGTTCCCGGTGGTGAAAAACCTGCCGCCGCTGTTTGACTCGTTCCCGAACGATCCGTCGTCGCGGCGCATCGGCGGCTACCTGATGTGGATGATGGTGGTCGGCACCAGCCTCAGCTCGTCGATGTTCGTCACCGGCGCGGCGCCGAACGTACTGGGGATTGAGTTTGTCAGCAAAATCGCCGGCGTACATATCAGCTGGATGCAGTGGTTTATGGCGTTTCTGCCGGTGGGGCTGGTGCTGCTGATTGTCGCGCCGCTGCTCTCCTATTACCTGTATAAACCGGGCGTCACCCACAGCAGCGAGGTGGCCGGCTGGGCCGACGGCGCGCTGGCGGAGATGGGCAAACTGAGCCGTCAGGAGTACACGCTGATCGGCCTGGTGCTGTTGAGCCTGTGCCTGTGGGTGTTCGGCGGTAAAGTGGTGAACGCCACGGCGGTGTGCCTGCTGGCGGTGTCGCTGATGCTGGCGCTGCACGTGGTGTCGTGGAAGGCGATCACCCAATACTCCAGCGCCTGGAATACGTTGGTGAATCTGGCGACGCTGGTGGTGATGGCCAATGGCCTGACGCGCTCCGGCTTTATTGACTGGTTCGCCACCACCATGAGCACCCACCTGAGCGACTTCTCGCCGACGATGACCGTGGTGGCGCTGGTGCTGGTGTTCTACTTCGCCCACTATCTGTTTGCCAGCCTGTCGGCCCATACCGCCACCATGCTGCCGGTGATTCTGGCGGTGGGCAAAGGGCTGCCGGGCGTGCCGATGGAGCAGCTGTCGATTCTGCTGGTGCTGTCGATCGGCCTGATGGGCGTGCTGACGCCGTACGCCACCGGGCCGGGGGTGATCATCTACGGCTGCGGCTATGTGAAGTCGAAAGACTACTGGCGGCTGGGGGCGATCCTCGGCGTGCTGTATATCGCCGCCTTGCTGCTGATCGGCTGGCCGATCCTCAGCCTGTGGTATTAAGCGTGATGCCGGCGGCCCGTTAGCGGGCCGCCGCTGTATTGCGCCGCGCGTGACCCTCCTCACACCTTTTCTTGCCGAACCCCGCCATGATGTCCGGTCAGGCTAACTGATTAAAAACACACACAACAGGGACCCTTCGCGATGAAAAAAAACAAGATGCTGCTCTGCCTGCCGCTGCTGTTTTCCGCCTCGGCGTTGGCGGAAACCGCCGACTATCAGCTGGAGCAGGTGCTGGTGATGAGCCGCCACAACCTGCGCGCGCCGCTGGCCAACAACGGCAGCGTGCTGGCTAACTCAACGCCGCAGGCCTGGCCGCAGTGGGATACGCCGGGCGGTGAGCTGACCACCAAGGGCGGGGTGCTGGAAGTGTATATGGGGCACTATTTCAACGCCTGGCTGAAGCAGGCCGGCCTGCTGCCGCAGCAGGGCTGTCCGACACCGGGCAGCGTCTACGTGTACGCCAACAGCCTGCAGCGCACGGTGGCCACCGCGCAGTTCTTTACCAACGGCGCGTTCCCGGGCTGTGACGTGGCGGTGCATCATCAGGATAAAATGGGGACTATGGACCCGACCTTTAACCCGATTATTACCGATAACAGCAAGCAGTTTAACCAGCAGGCGCTGAAGGCGATGAACGACAAACTGCACTCGCTGCAGCTGGATGCCGCCTACCGGCAGCTGGCGAAAATCACCGACTACGCCGACTCCAGCGCCTGTAAAACCGACAAGCAGTGCGACCTGACCGCAGAAACCAGCACCATGAGCGCGGTGCCGGGTAAAGAGCCGGGCGTCGCCGGCCCGCTGCGGGTGGGCAACTCGCTGGTGGACGCCTTTATGCTGCAGTATTACGAGGGCTTCCCGGCCGATCAGGTGGCGTGGGGCAAGGTGACCACGTCGGAGCAGTGGCGGCAGCTGGCGCAGCTGAAAGACGGCTATCAGGATTCGCTGTTCACTTCGACGGTGGTGGCGCAGAACGTCGCCAAGCCGCTGCTGACCTACATCAGCTCGGCGCTGATCGGTAAGGAGAAGGGCGATGCGCCCAAGCTGACGGTGCTGGTGGGGCATGATTCCAATATCGCCTCTCTGCTGTCGGCGATGCAGTTCAAACCTTATCAGCTGCCGCAGCAGTATGAAAAAACGCCGATCGGCGGCAAGCTGGTGTTCCAGCGCTGGCACGATAAGCAGGGCGATCGCGACCTGCTGAAGATTGAGTATGTCTATCAGTCCACCGAGCAGCTGCGCAACGCCGATAAGCTGACGCTGCAGCATCCGCCGCAGCGGGTGACGATGGCGCTGGAAGGCTGCCCGACCGATAAAGACGGCTTCTGCAGCTGGAGCGACTTTGAAAAAGCGATGAAAACAATGTTGTAACGGCCATCGCCCCTTTCTCCGGTGAGAGAGGGGCTGTACGCCCGCCCGTCACTCGCATTACACTGCTCCCCGTCGATCCTAAACTGCGGAACCGCCGTGCTCACTACGTTTCTTACCGATATCTGCTGGCTGCCGGTCAGCGACTTTCCCGGCCGGGTTATCCGCGGCCGTTTCAGCCTGACGGCCTACCATGACGCACTGTGGCAACAGGCGGCGCTGCCGTTCCCCGACCATCTGTCCGCGGCGGTGGCGAAGCGCCGCGCGGAGTATCTGGCCGGGCGTCTGCTGGCGCGCCAGGCGCTGGAGGCGTTGGGGTATCTGCAACGGGTGGTGGCGCGCGGCGCCGATCGCGCGCCGGTCTGGCCTGACGGTATCGTCGGCGCGCTGAGCCACAACGCGGATACCGCGCTGTGTGCCGTCGCGCCGGCGGCCGATAGCGGCGGCGTCGGGCTGGATGTGGAAACGCAGATGCCGATGCAGCGCGCCGAGCAACTGTGGAGCGGGATCGTCAACCCGGCAGAGCAGGCGTGGCTGCGGCAACAGCCGCTGCCGTTCAACCTGTCGCTGACGCTGACGTTCTCCGCCAAAGAGAGCTTGTTCAAGGCGCTTTATCCGCAGGTGCAGCGCTACTTTGATTTTCTCGATGCGCAGATCGTCGCATTGGATCCGCAGGCGCAGACCTTTACGCTGGCGCTGCTGCAGGATTTAACGCCGCAGTGCCCGGCCGGGCGGCGTTTTGGCGGACGCTTTACGCTTGGTGGTGACAACGTAACCACATTTATTTTCTTTTAAATCAACCAACTAAATGCATTCCGCCGCCGGTTGCGGCGGCGCTGGACAAGCGTATTTTCGCCGCTACAATAAATACTGTTTAAATAAACAGGTGTTGGCGATGACGATCGACCTTTTTGAAGACGCGCTGCCGGCGCCGTGGCGTGAGGAGATAGCGCCCGGCGCGGTGGTGCTGCACGGCTTTGTCCGCGACCACGGCCCCGAGCTGCTGGCGGCGGTGCGCGGCGTGGTGGTGCAGGTGCCGTGGCGGCATCTGACCACGCCCGGCGGCTATACCATGTCGGTGGCGATGAGCTGGTGCGGCAACGGCTGGACCAGTGACAGCCGCGGCTACCGCTACGCCGAACGCGACGCGGGCAGCGGCCGCCGCTGGCCGGCGATCCCGCCCATTCTGCTGGCGCTGGCGGACGAGGCTGCGCTGCAGGCCGGCTTTGGCCACTTTACGCCGGACTCCTGCCTGATTAACCGTTACGACCCCGGCAGCAAGCTGTCGCTGCATCAGGATAAAGACGAGCGCGATTTCGGCGCGCCGATCGTATCGGTGTCGCTCGGGCTGCCGGCGGTGTTTCAGTTCGGCGGCCTGCAGCGCAGCGACCGGGCGCGGCGTATTCCGCTGGCGCACGGCGACGTGGTGGTGTGGGGCGGTCCGTCGCGCCTGTGCTTCCACGGTATTTTACCGGTGAAGGAGGGCTACCACTCGCTGGTGGGATCGCACCGCATCAACATCACTTTGCGCAAGGCGCTGTAAGACGCGGCTGCTGCGCCAGGCAGGCGACCAGATGGTCGATAAACACCCGCAGCCTGGCGGGCAGGTGCGGCGTCGGCGCATACAGCAGCCACAGCCCGCCGCGATAGTTACTGAGAAACTCCCAGTCCGGCAGCACCTGCACCAGTTCACCGTCCTCCAGCGCCTGTCGGGCGGTAAAGTACGGCAGGCTGCCGATGCCGATATGCTGTCTGACCGCATCCAGCCGTACGCCGGTGTGGTTGGCGGCATAGCGCCCGCGCACGTTGACCGTCTGCGTCTTGCCTGCCCGGCGGAAGCGCCAGCGCGCGTCGTTCGGCGTCTCTCCCAGATAGATGCAGCTGTGCTGCGTCAGCGCCTGCGGCTGCTGCGGCGTACCGTGCTGCGCCAGATAGTGCGGCGTGGCGCACAGCAGGTGCTCAATATCCATCAGTTTACGGCCGATCAGCCCCGGCGACGGGCTGTCGGTGATGCGCAGCGCCAGATCCACGCCGTCGTCAATCAAATCCATATAGCGGTCTTCCAGCCGCAGGCGCACGTCCACCTTGGGGTAGCGTTGCAAAAATGCCGGCATATGCGGGTGCAGCACAAAGCGGCCGACCGCTTTCGGCACGCTGATGCTGACCAGCCCTTCCGGTTCGGCGTCGTTTTGTCCGCTGAGGCTGAGCACCGCGTCGGCCGCCGCCAGCATCTGCCGGCAGTATTGCAGGGCGGTTTCTCCCTGCTCGCTCAGGCGCAGCTTACGGGTGGTGCGGTGCAGCAGGCGCAGCGCCAGCGCCCGTTCCAGCTTGCTGACGCTGCGGCTGACGGCCGAGGGGGAAGCACCCAACTGACGGGCGGCGGCGGAGAAACTGCCGCTTTCCGCCACCTGGACGAATACGGCCATCTCGGCCAGTAATGCGGTGGCTTGATTTGTGATCACAGCGCAAAAGTCCATTCTTCTGATAACGGATTATCCTCTGATTATGACATGAATATACTGGGTGCAGGGTCAATTAACCGGGGAATAAACGATGACAGAACGACATTACTATCACAGCGATGCACTGCAGTTGCAGGCGCAGGTGCTGGCCTGCCAGCCGCTGGAGGACGGCAACTATGCGCTGGAGCTGGATGCTACGCTGTTTCATCCGCAGGGCGGCGGACAGCCGGCCGATGGCGGCACTCTGAACGGCGAACCGCTGCTGCGGCTGGTGCCGCGCGGTGAGGATATTCTGCACGTGGTGGCGCGCCCGCAGCCGCCGGGCGCCATCGATATCGAGGTCGACGGCCGGCTGCGGGTACTGCATGCGCGCTGGCACTCCGCCGGCCATCTGATCGGCTATCTGGGGGAAACGCAGGGCTGGCGCCCGGTGAAGGCGCATCACTGGCCGGGGGAAGGGCGCATTACCTTTATGCCCGGCGACGGTGTGAAAGCGCTGGAGCAGGCATGGCTGCAGGAGGCGCTGACGCGCCTGATCGCCGCCGATTTACCGCGCCGTCAGCGGCAGGAAAACGGCGTTCGCCAGGTCGGCTTCGGCGATCTGCCGGCCTACGGCTGCGGCGGCACCCACGTGCGCTCGCTGGCTGAGCTGGGTGAGGTGACCATCAGCGCGCTGAAAATGAAAAAAGGCCAACTGGTGGTTTATTACGATCTCAGATAACGGCGCGACATTTCGCCGGTAATTTTTCTGCCCCGTAGCACGTGCTGCGGGTTTTTTATGCCGCCATGCCTGCCGCTTGCGTAACTTGTGAGCCGCCTCACGCCGTTTCCCTTATTTTATTCCTGATGCTTGAGAACGCTCTCATTCCTTTTTATTGGTGTTGGAAACCGGTTTCCATATCGTTTCCAATGGCGGTGAGAAATACATCCAACCATCACTGGGGTAATAACAATGAAGAAAATTATGCTTTGCTGTTCTGCGGGGATGTCGACCAGTCTGCTGGTAAAGAAAATGACGGCGGAGGCCGCCAGCCGCGATCTGCCGGTGGAGATTGCCGCCTATAGCGCGGGGGAATTTGATGAGCAGTTCAGCCGCTATCAGGTGGTGCTGCTGGGGCCGCAGGTGAAATATATGCTGCCGGCGCTGTCTGCGCGCGCGGCGGAGCAGGGCATTCCGGTCGCGGCGATCGATATGATGGATTACGGCATGCAGCGCGGCGATAAGGTGCTGGATTTCGCCCTGGCGCTGATCGCGCAGCAGGGAGAGCCGGCATGACCTCTCTCTATCAGGCGATGGTCAACCTTATCGAGCAGAAGGTGACGCCGCTGGCCGGCAGCGTCGGCCAGCAACGCCATGTGATTGCCATCCGCGACGGCTTTGTCTCCGCGCTGCCGTTTATGATCATCGGCTCATTTATGCTGGTGTTTATCTTTCCGCCGTTCTCCGCCGACAGCAGCTGGGCGTTCGCCCGCGGCTGGCTGAATTTTTCACTGCAATACCGTGAACAGCTGATGCTGCCGTTTCACCTCAGCATGGGGGTGATGACTTTCTTTATCTCGGTGGGGATCGGCGCCAGCCTGGGGCGGCACCATAAACTGGACCCGATCATGACCGGCCTGCTGGCGCTGATGGCGTTTTTACTGGTGGCGGCGCCGTACCGCGACGGCGTGATCGATACGCAGTATTTCTCCGGCGAGGGGATTTTCACCGCTATCGTTACCGCGCTGTATGCCGGTGAACTGTACGCCTGGCTGAAGCGGCACAATATCACCATCCGGTTGCCGCAGGAGGTGCCGACTGGCGTCGCGCGATCGTTTGAGATCCTGATCCCGGTGGTGGCGATCGTCGCCACCCTGCATCCGCTTAATCTGCTGGTGCAGAGCTACACCGGCATGATCATTCCCCAGGCGATTATGCATCTGCTGCAGCCGCTGGTGTCCGCCTCGGACTCGCTGCCGGCGATCCTGATTTCCGTGTTTATCTGCCAACTGCTGTGGTTCGCCGGTATTCACGGCGCGCTGATCGTCACCGGCATCATGAACCCGTTCTGGATGACCAACCTGGCGCTGAACCAGACCGCTCTGGCGGCGGGCGCGCCGCTGCCGCATATCTACCTGCAGGGCTTCTGGGACCATTACCTGCTGATCGGCGGCGTCGGCTCTACGTTGCCGCTGGCGTTTTTACTGCTGCGCAGCCGGGCGGCGCATCTGCGCAGTATCGGCAAGATGGGCGTGGTGCCCAGCGTGTTCAATATCAACGAGCCGATTCTGTTCGGTGCGCCGATCATCATGAATCCGGTGTTTTTCCTGCCGTTTATTCTGGTGCCGATGATTAACGCCACCTTCGCCTATATCGCCACCAAACTGGGCTGGGTAGCGCAGGTGGTGTCGCTGACGCCGTGGACCACGCCGGCGCCGATTGGCGCCTCATGGGCGGCGAACTGGGCGGTAAGCCCGCTGCTGATGTGCCTGTTCTGCATGGTGCTGTCGGCGCTGATGTATTACCCGTTCCTGAAGGCTTATGAGCGCACGCTGCTCAAGCAGGAGCAGGAAAAACAACAACCACAGGGCGGAGAAGCCGCCGTTAATTCCTGACGTAAGGGGTCGTGATGAAATATGCATTCCCGCAAGATTTCTGGTGGGGCAGCGCCAGTTCGGCGCCGCAGAGTGAAGGCGAGAGCCTCAGTTTCGGCAAAAGCGCCACCATCTGGGACGAGTGGTTCCGGCTGCAGCCGGAGCGTTTTCACCAGCAGGTCGGCCCGCAGCAAACCTCGGATTTCTACCGCTGCTGGCGCGACGACATCGCGTTGCTGAAACGGCTGAACCACAACAGTTTCCGCACCTCCATTTCCTGGGCGCGGCTGATCCCGCAGGGGCGCGGCGAGGTTAATCCGCAGGCGGTGGCGTTTTATAACCAGGTGATTGACGAGATGTTGGCGCAGGGCATTACGCCGTTTATCAACCTGTTTCACTTTGATATGCCGCTGGCGATGCAGCAGCAGGGCGGCTGGGAAAGCCGTGAAGTGGTGCAGGCCTACGCCGAGTTTGCCGATGTCTGTTTCCGCCTGTTCGGCGACCGGGTCAAGCACTGGTTTACCTTTAACGAGCCGATTGTGCCGGTGGAGGGCGGCTATCTGTATGACTTCCACTACCCGAACGTGGTGGACTTCAGGCGCGCCGCGACGGTGGCCTACCACACCATGCTGGCGCACGCGCTGGCGGTGCGGAACTACCGCGCCCGCGGGCAGGACGGGGAGATCGGCATCATCCTCAATCTGACGCCTTCCTATCCGCGCTCCGCCAACCCGGCCGATGTGCAGGCGGCGCATGTTGCCGATCTGATGTTTAACCGCAGTTTCCTCGACCCGGCGCTGCGCGGCAGCTACCCGCAGGAGCTGGTGGCGCTGCTGCGTCAGCATGACCAGCTGCCGCCATGCCAGGCGGAGGACGCCGCGCTGCTGGCGCAGGGCGTGGTGGATCTGCTGGGCATCAACTATTACCAGCCGCGCCGCATTCAGTGCCGCGACAGCCTGGTCAATCCGGACAGTCCGTTTATGCCGGAGTGGTTTTTCAGCCACTATGCGATGCCGGGCCGCAAGATGAATCCGTACCGCGGCTGGGAGATTTACGAAAAGGGCATCTACGATATTCTGACCAACCTGCGGGAAAACTACGGCAACCCACGCTGCTTTATTTCCGAGAACGGCATGGGCGTGGAGGATGAACGGCGTTTTGAGCAGAACGGGCAGATTCAGGACGACTACCGCATCGATTTTATCCGCGAGCATCTGCAGTGGGTGCACCGGGGCATCAGCGAGGGCAGCCGCTGCCTGGGCTACCATATGTGGACCTTTATCGATAACTGGTCATGGAGCAACGCCTACAAGAACCGCTATGGCTTTGTGCAGCTGGATCTGGCGAGCCAGCAGCGCACTATCAAGAAAAGCGGCGAATGGTTCGCCGCAACCGCCGCCGCCAACGGTTTTGAGGAGCAACGCTGATGGACGATTTGGAAAGTACGGTGATGGAGATTATCGTCAATGCCGGCCAGACGCGCAGCCTGTGTTTCAGCGCGCTGCAGGCGGCGCGTGACGGCGATTTTGCACTGGCGCAGACGCAGCTGCAGCAGGCCGATGAGTTTTCCCGCGCCGCACACCGGGTGCAGACCCGGCTGATTGAGCAGGACGGCGGTGAGGGCAAAACGCCGATGACGCTGATTATGGTGCATGCGCAGGATCATCTGATGAATGCGATACTGGCGCGGGAACTGATTGCCGAAATGGTCGAACTTTATCAACGACAACGGCCATCGGCTCAGGGATAATCACTAGCGGGCCGCCGGCCCGTTTGAGGTTGATGACAACGTCGTCTGATGATTCGTGATACCCGGGCCTAGCGTAACGAGGGGCGCTTCGGCGGCTTACGCCGCTACGACCCCATCGTCACGCTCTCCCTAATAGTTGGCTTTATCAGTCGTCTGTAGCGGGCCGCCGGCCCGTTTTTCTCTATCAGCAGGAAGACCCGCAGTTATGGCCAATATCAATGATGTTTCCCGCCTGGCGCAGGTATCGAAAGCCACGGTGTCCCGGGTGCTGAGCGGCAGTCGCGGGGTAAAGGAAGAGAGCCGGCAGGCGGTGCTGCGGGCGGTGGAAACGTTGAACTATCGTCCGAACGCCGTCGCCCAGTCGCTCACCAGCCAGAGCACCGGCTGTATCGGCGTGATTTGCGCCACGGAACATATTCAGCAGGCGACCGGTTATCTCCAGGCGCTGGAGAAGCAGCTGAGCCGTCAGCAGAAGCATCTGCTGCTGCGTTTCGCCAACGACGCCGCCGCGCTGGCGGCCGCGGCGGCGGAGCTGAGCAGTGGCTGGTGCGATGCGCTGATCGTGGTCGGCGCGCGTTTCGCGCTGCCGCCGCTGCCGGACAGCACGGTGTGTCTGGACTGCGTCACCGCGTCCACGGCGAAAAGCGTGGGTTTTGACCACCAGTTTGCGGCAGAAACCGCGGTGCATTACCTCGCTAGCCAGCAGCGGCGGCAGATCGCCCTGATTAACTTTGCCGCCGGCGATGCTGCCGAACAGGTGCTGCAGGGCTATTGCCACGCGCTGGAAACGCACCTTATCCCCTATAACCGCCAGCTGGTGGTGGAAGACGAAGCGGTGACGCGCATTGCGCTGCAGCGCCTGCTCAACAGCACGATGCCGTTTAATGCGCTGCTGGTGACCGACGACTGTCAGGCGCAGGAGGCGCTGACGGTGCTGGCGCAGTATCAGCGTCAGGTGCCGGCGCAGGTGATGGTGTTCAGTCTGGACGGTTCGCTGCAGTGGCCCGGCGCGCCGACGGTGCCGTCGATTGAGTATTCGCTGGATGCGCTGGCGCAGCGTGCGCTGGCGCTGCTGAGCGGCGCAGAAGAGCCTGGTTTACTGCGCGGCAGCCTGACGGCGCGCTGACGCGCCGCAGCCCCCGTCGTTCTGGCGGGCGGCCGTTTCTCCCCGCTATTTTTTGTGTCTCCCGCAGCGACGCCGCTCTGCCGCCGTCGCTCATGGCCGCGCGCCGCAAACTGTTATCCCTGACACACTTCTCACTGAAACCGGTTGCAGAAAAGAAGCCTCCCACTTATTCTGCAACCGGTTTCATTTTTGAGAAACACGTAGGCGGAAGTCATAACCTTTACGATAAGGTATTAAAATAATGACGAAAATAAGAAACTATGCCCAGTTGGCCGGCGATATTCTGGCGGAGGTCGGCGGGCAGGATAATCTGGTCAGTTTTACCCGTTGCGCCACCCGTCTGCGGCTGGTGCTGAAGGAGACGCCGCCGCAGGCGGCGGAGCGGATTAAACAGCTGCCGGGCGTCATCATGGTGGTGCAGAGCGGCGGACAGTTTCAGGTGGTGATCGGCGTACATGTGGCGGAGGTGTTTGACGCTTTTTCCGGCCTGGTCGATCAGAGCCAGCTAAAAACCGAAGGCGCGAAAGTCCGGCTGCTGGACGCGGTCATCGGCTCCATGTCGGCGATTTTCGCGCCGATCGTGTTTGTGCTGGCGGCGGCGGGCATCCTGCAGGGCGGCCTGATCGTCGCCAGACATTTTGCGCCGCAGCTGGCGAACGGCGGCACCTTCGAGGTGCTCAACTTTATGTCTTGGACGCCGTTTGCCTTTCTGCCGGTGCTGATTGCCATTACCGCGTCGCGCTTTTTCCGCTGTAACACCTTTATCGCGGTGCTGTGCAGCTGCGCGCTGATTAATCCTGAGTGGGGCGCCATCGCCGCGCGTATCGCGCAGGGCGAAGCGATCCACTTCCTCGGCCTGCCGCTGGCGGAAACGGTGTACACCTCGTCGGTGCTGCCGCCGATCTTTATGATCTGGTGCCTGTCATACGTGGAAAAATATGCCCGCCGCGCGATCCCCGACGTCGTCAACGAATTATTTACCCCGCTGGTCTGCATGCTGATTATGGTGCCGTTTACGCTGTTGCTGATCGGCCCGATCACCAGTTCGGCGGCGTTCGCCATTGCCGGCGGCTACAACTGGCTGTTTGACACCGCGCCGGCGCTGGCCGCCGCGCTGATCGGCGGCGTATGGCAAATGGTGGTGATCTTCGGCGTGCACTGGGGGATTACGCCGGTGGTGATGGCCAACTTTGATGCGCACGGCCGCGACTCTTTTCAGGCTTTCCAGACCATTGCGGTGGTGGCGCAGATGGCGGCGGCATTGGCCGTCGGTTTTAAATCACGCAACCCGCAGTTTAAAACTACCGCGCTTTCCGCCGGCGTCACCGGCGTGTTCGGCATTACTGAACCAGCGCTGTACGGTGTGACCCTGCGCCTGAAAAAGCCGTTTATCTGCGGCTGTATCGGCGGCGCGCTGGGCGCTTTGGTCACCAGCTTCTTCGGCAGTTACTACTATGCTTATGCTGGATTACCCAGCCTGCTGACCGTGGTAAACGCTATCAGCCCGGAGAACCCGATGTCGTTTATCGGCGAACTGGCGGGCGTTGCTACGGCGATAATCAGCACCATGGCGATGGTGTACGCGGTGGGCTTTGACGATCCGCCGCTGGCGGCGGGCGGCGCGGCGCCTGCGGCACCAAAGACGCCAGAAATGCCTGCGGCTGATGAGCCGGCGGCGCAGCCGCAGGCGGTGACGCTGCTGTCCCCGGCGGCGGGGCATTATGTGCCGTTGGAGCAGGTGAACGATCCCAGCTTTGCGCAGAAATTGCTGGGCGAAGGCGTGGCGATCCGCCCGGTGGACGGTCAGATCCTGGCGCCCTGCGACGCGGTGGTCTCCTCGGTGATCGACAGCCGGCATGCGGTCGGGCTGACCTGCGCCAACGGCGCCGAATTGCTGATCCACGTCGGGCTGGATACGGTCAAGCTGCAGGGGCAGCATTTTGACACGCTGGTGGCGATGGGCCAGCAGGTGAAAGCGGGCGACCCGCTGATCCGCTTTGAGCAGCAGGCGATAGAAGCGGCGGGGTATGACGTGACCACGCCGTTTGTGGTGCTGAACAGCGATGAGTTCGCGGTGCGCCTGCTGGACGTAAACAGAGAGGTTGCCTGCGGGCAGCCGGTTATGCAGATTGGGTAACAAACAGGAGCGATGATGAAAAGCGTATTTCCGCAGGATTTTCTTTGGGGCGGCGCGGTTGCCGCACACCAGGTTGAAGGTGGTTGGGATCAGGGCGGCAAAGGCCCGAGCATTTGTGATGTGCTGACCGGCGGCGCGCACGGCGTGCCACGCGAGATCACCCAGGAAGTGGTGCCGGGCAAATATTACCCGAACCATGAGGCGGTGGATTTCTATCATCACTACAAAGATGACATCAAACTGTTCGCCGAGATGGGGTTCAAATGCTTCCGCACCTCGATTGCCTGGACGCGCATTTTCCCCAAGGGCGATGAGGCTGAGCCGAATGAAGAGGGGCTGCGTTTCTACGACGACATGTTCGACGAGATGCTCAAGCACAATATTGAGCCGGTCATCACCCTGTCGCATTTCGAAATGCCGCTGCATCTGGTGCAGCAGTATGGCGGCTGGACCAACCGTCAGGTAGTCGATTTCTTTGTCCGCTTCGCCGAGGTGGTGTTTGAACGTTACAAACACAAGGTGAAGTACTGGATGACCTTCAACGAGATCAATAACCAGCGCAACTGGCGCGCGCCGCTGTTCGGCTATTGCTGCTCCGGCGTGGTGTACACCGAACATGATAATCCTGAAGAGACCATGTATCAGGTGCTGCACCACCAGTTTGTCGCCAGCGCGCTGGCGGTGAAAATCGGCCACCGCATCAACCCGGCGATGAAGATCGGCTGCATGCTGGCGATGGTGCCGCTGTATCCGTTCTCCTGTAAGCCGGAAGATGTGATGTATGCGCAGGAATCCATGCGCGAACGCTATGTCTTCACCGATGTGCAGCTGCGCGGCTATTATCCGTCCTACGTACTGAACGAGTGGCAGCGACGCGGCTTCAACATCAGGATGGAAGCGGGCGACGAGCAGATTCTGCGCGAAGGCTGCTGCGACTATCTGGGCTTCAGCTACTACATGACCAACGCGGTGCAGGCCGCCGGCGGCGAGGGTGACGCCATTTCCGGCTTTGAGGGCAGCGTACCGAATCCGCACGTCAAAGCCTCCGACTGGGGCTGGCAGATTGACCCGGTCGGCCTGCGCTATGCGCTGTGCGAGCTGTATGAGCGTTATCAGAAGCCGCTGTTTATCGTCGAAAACGGCTTCGGCGCCTACGACAAGGTGGAAGACGACGGCAGCATCAATGATGATTACCGCATCGACTACCTGAAGTCGCATATCGCCGAAATGGGCAAGGCCGTCAGCTATGACGGGGTGGAGCTGCTGGGCTATACGCCGTGGGGCTGCATCGACTGCGTTTCCTTTACCACCGGCCAGTACAGCAAACGCTATGGCTTTATCTATGTGAACAAACATGATGACGGCACCGGCGATCAGTCACGTTCGCGCAAGAAGTCGTTCTACTGGTATCAGGGGGTGATTGCCTCTAACGGTGAAACCCTTTAATCGTGGAGCCACCTCGCTATTGGTAGCGGACGTCATACTGAAAAACCTGCCCCGGCGGCAGGTTTTTTTATCTCCCGGTGGTGATAACGGCATAAAACGACGGGATTCTGGCCGGCGCGAAACGTGGTGCAGATGAAACAGTCTGGGCTATAGTGATTAGCATGTGCTCACAACGGATTGTTTACCATGTCAAAATGGCATTGGCTGTTTAGCCAGTTAACGCGCAAACTCTGGTTTCGCGCATGCTTATTCGCGCTTCTGGCCGTCATTTCAGCGTTAGTTTCCATCGTCATTAAACCATTTATTCCTGCCAGCATCGGCGGCATGGTCGGCGCCGATGCGGTAGATAATATCCTCAATATTCTGGCGTCCAGCATGCTGGCGGTAACGACATTTTCATTAAATATCATGGTGTCCGCCTACAGCTCGGCAACCACCAGCGTGACGCCGCGCGCGACGCGGCTGGTGATGGAAGACAGCACCACGCAAAACGTCCTGGCGACCTTTATCGGCTCCTTCCTGTTCAGCCTGGTCGGGATTGTGGCGCTGAGTATGGGCGCCTATGGGGAGCGGGGGCGGGTTGTATTATTCGTTGTTACGCTGCTGGTCATTGCATTAATCGTTATCACGCTCTTGCGCTGGATCCAGCATCTTTCATTATTGGGGCGCGTAGGGGAAACGACGTCGCGGGTGGAAGAGGCGGCGCGCAATGCGCTGGAAAATCGCGTTAACATCCCTTACATGGGGGGCAAAGCGTGGTTATCCCCTCAGCACTCTCCTGCGGATGCCATCGCGCTCTATCCGACAGAAATTGGGTATATTCAGCATATTGATATGCAGATGCTGGATGACCGGCTGCAAGAAATTGAAGGGGAGCTTTATTTGGCCTGCCAGACCGGCGCCTTTGTGCATCCGGGGCATCCTGTGGGCTGGATCGTTGCACCAGATACTGACCTCGAGACGGCAGCACTATTGGCTGCCATCACCATCGGAGCGGAGCGCTCGTTTGATCAGGATCCTCGCTTTGGCCTTGCTGTGTTGGCGGAGATCGCCTCTCGCGCGTTGTCACCGGCCGTTAACGATCCTGGCACGGCGATTGATGTTATCGGCCGCGCGGTGAGACTGTTGGCGGTATGGGGCAGAAACAAGCCGGAATCTGACGCGGTGATCTATCACAACGTGTGGGTCAAACCGATCGTGACGGCAGATCTCTTCGATGACATTGTGAATCCCATAGCTCGCGACGGCGCAGCGCTGATTGAGGTACAACTCCGTTTGCTCAAAGGATTACAGGCGCTCGATCGGATGAATACGGCCGTTTTTGCTGCGGACGTGCGCAGATATGTCGCCATCATTCAGCAACTGGCTGAAAAACAGATGGTGTCGCAGCAAGATTGCGCCAGACTCCATGCATGGATACGCCAATCGGGGTTAGACAATCACTGAACCGCTTCTCCCCGTTGCAGGCAGCGGCCGGTCAGCCCGGCCGCGAAGGTGGTTCAGATCTTCTGGCACAGCATGGTGGGGAAGGACAAATGGCTGAACAGGATCAGGTTATCGTTCAGTTTTGAGATATCCACCGGGTAACCGGGCGTTTCCTTGCCGATCTCATAAAAATAATCCAGCATTGCCTGCGGCGTATTGTCGAGCGGTTTGGGCCGGCTGTGGGTAAATTTCACGGTGTAAAAACCATCGCGCGCGGCGCGGGCGTAAGTGAAGTAAATGATCCTGTCCAGATGGGCGGCTTGCCGTTTATTTTGTACGGTGCCGATAATATCCACATAGCCTTTCCCTGCCGGGTCGAAGAAGTAGTGTGCATTTGCATGCAGTGAAATGGGATCGTTTTCCGTCACGTTTTTACGGATCAGCATTTCGGCTTCACAATGCAGCAGCGCCGTGGCGGCATTGGCAGGAATAGAGGGAACCGATAACAGCGCTATCAGGCTAACCATAAAACAGACCAGTTTCTTCATGCTAGTTCCCTGCAAAATTTTTGATGGTGAAACAACGTTCGTATTTTTCCGTGGTGGTGACCGAACAGATGCCCATAAAGGTGACTTCGTTGAATTTATCCTCGGCCCACATTTTTTTATAAAAGATCACGTTTTTGATGTGTTGGCAGTCCAGTTTCTCCCGGGCTATATCCTGTCTGGCCATGGCGATCAGCGTTTTTTTGCTGTAGGCGTTTTTATAGTCCAGCGAGTACACCTCGCAACCGCCAAGGGTGAAAAGATAGGAATAGGGCTCCGATACAATCTTCAACAGTCGCGGCGTGTGAAAATACGCATACCCCAGCCAGGCGATTAACGCGAATGCCATGGCCATGACCACACCGAGTTTATAGCTGCGCTGGCGGGAGCTGTTTGGCACTGCCGGCGGCGTGTGTGTTGATGCCTCTACGGGAGCCGCTTTATTATTAACGCCGCTGTACTGTCGATCAGCGTTGTTTCTTTTATCCTCACTCATTTCCAGCTCTTCCTGTGGCGGTGAGGTGGTGCGTTGAGCGACCACCTCGGCGTCGGCACGCGTTTCCGCATGTGCATCAGGGTGTAATGCCGGTTCTATTTCTGCTTCCAGACGAAAGCCGACCTTAGGGACGGTGGTGATGATTTTTATGTTTTCACTGAGGCTGGAAAATGATTTCCGCAGTTCGCTGATATAGGTGTTTAAGTTGCTGTTGGAACCGGTAAAACCATACTCCTCCCATACGTTATGCAATAACGTTTCTCGCTCCAGCGTTTTTCCATTGTACCTGATTAACTCCAGCAGTAAGCGATTAGCCGGATTCGACAGATTCACTTTTTGCGACGGGTCGTTATGTAAAGCGAGCGTTTTTTCCGATGGTGTATAAACGATAATCAGATTTATTATGTATTTCATAAGGATAGGATGATTCCTAGTTATAATAATGTTTATAGGGTTATACACTCGGCAAATGACCGTCAAGTCACTATGGTAAATATTTTCACTTAATATAATCCAGCTAAACTTTAGCCTGGTTAAAAAAACTCTATGGCATAAATAAAAACTTAGTATCCATTATTAAAATCTATGTGTTTATGTTTTTGTGGTGTAAAAAACTATATATTTACTTGTTTAAGGCATGTTTTGCTGGTTGTTGTCGGTGTGTCTATCATTGTCATCGCTGTCACGGCAGACCTGTATACCTGTTTGATGGGAGTCTGTTTCCTGACATTCAGAGGTAAAAATTCTCTAATAATGGAATGAGAAAATTCTTCTGTTTATAGGTTGATTCTAAATGCATATCACTTTCATTGCGTAAAAATGAGGCGATATGCAGAGAAGGCAGGGAGGCATGACAATGCGCATTAATAATGCACAACCATGACATTACATTGGAATTTAATAAGGAATTTAACAAATGAAATTAAACAAAATCATGATGGCCAGCGTATTGGTATTCGGTGCTTCAACCATGGCGCACGCAGGCAATCAGGGGCAAGGGGTGGTTAATTTCAAAGGAGCGATTATTGATGCGCCATGTTCCATCTCGCCAGAAACCGTCGATCAAACTGTCGACCTGGGGCAGATCTCTAAAGTGGTACTGAAAGACGGCGGTAAATCTGTCAAGAAAGAGTTCCAGGTACTGCTGGAAAACTGCGAGCTGGAAAAAGATAAGAGCACCGTTTCTCTGACCTTTACCGGCGTTGAAAACAGCGACGGCCGCCTGGAAATCAACGGCACCGCGAAAGGCGCCAGCATCGCGCTGGTGGATACCGAAGGTAAACCAATCAAACTGGGTACTGCGACTGCCGCACACAAGCTGACCGAAGGTAAAAACATTCTGCGTTTCGGCGCTTACCTGCAGGGTGACGGCGCGTCTGCAGCCGTGGTCCCGGGTGATTTCACCAGCGTTGCTGACTTCACCATGTCTTACCAGTAATAGCCAGTACGTAAATGAACACATGCGGGTAGCGATACCCGCATGTTATCCCATAAAGGATTGTGTGGTGGAAACGTGATGCGTTGGTTGAAACCCTGGATAACTGTGGTTCTTTTATTGTTGTTGGGCATGCTGGCCATGGGCCCTGTCGCGTTTGCCGGTTTATCCGGCCGGGGAACGGTGCATATGGGCGGGGCGATTATTGACAGCGCCTGTGCGATTGCGGCCGGAGAACGCGATCAAACGGTCGATATGGGGACGGTTCCCGTCAGTCAGATTGTCAGTCAGGGGCAGGGTAGCGCCATTCCTTTTAGCGTGCGCCTCGTTAACTGTTCGCTGGAAAGATACACCTCAAGGCTGCCTGACTGGCAATATTTTCAAATCACGTTTGACGGGCCGACGGAAGGCAACGGGTTCGGCCTGCAGGGCGAGGCACGGGGTCTGGCCATCCAAATCAGCGACGAACAAGGCAATGTTGCCGCGCCTGGCGTAGCGATGCCAAAGAGCGACATTCACTCGGGAAATATGCAGCTGAATTATTTCATCAGGCTGATTGGGGATAAAAAAACGCTGCGTACCGGCGATTATTTTTCAACCATCAGATTCAAGCTCGATTATTACTGATTCGTCGTCATAAGTTTATATTACGAAAGGTCTGCAGATATGGATTGGTTTTCTGCTGGGGCACTCTTTCGCCCGAAAACGATAGGGATATTAATTGCGTTAGCCATTAACGGGTTGCCTGGTTATGTACTGGCAGGCGACGCAATTGAATTTAACACCGATGTGTTGGATTTGAATGACCGAAATAATATTGACCTCAGCCAATTTTCGCGTCGCGGATATATTATGCCGGGTGCATATAACATGACGATTCGGCTGAATAAACATGAATTACCGGAACAGCAGGTTATGTTCTATGCGCCTGACGATGACGACAAGGGGAGTCAGGCCTGTCTTACCCCGACGCAGGTGGCGCAGCTGGGGCTGAAAGAGGACATCAGCAAGAAACTGACGTGGTGGCACAACGGCGAATGCCTGGATATGCATAGCCTGAAGGGAATGGAGGCCACCGGCGATCTGTCGGCGGCGTCGCTCTATCTAAATATGCCGCAGGCTTACCTGGAATATACCTCCGAGGATTGGGACCCGCCTTCACTGTGGGATGACGGTATTGCCGGGCTGTTGTTTGACTACAACGTCAATGCGCAGGGCACCCGCCAGCAGCGGGACGGCGCGCGCGATTACGACTTCAGCGGCAACGGCACCGCCGGCCTGAACATCGGCGCCTGGCGTTTGCGTGCCGACTGGCAGGGCAATATCAGCCACCAGAGCGGGAGCGCTCAGGGGACGGAAAAGAAACTGGACTGGAGCCGTTACTACGCGTTCCGCGCCCTGCCGTCCTGGCGATCACGCTTGACGGTGGGGGAAGATTACCTGGATTCGAACGTGTTCGACAGCTTCCGCTATACCGGCGCCAACCTGCGATCCGACGACAATATGTTGCCGCCCAACCTGCGCGGCTATGCGCCGGAGGTGGTCGGCGTGGCGAAAACCAACGCTAAGGTCACCGTCAGCCAGCAGGGGCGCGTGCTGTATGAAACGCAGGTGGCGGCGGGGCCGTTCCGCATTCAGGACATTAATGACGCGGTGTCGGGCAAGCTGGACGTACGGGTGGAAGAGCAGGACGGCAGCGTGCAAAAGTTCCAGATGGACACCGCCAGCATTCCGTACCTGACCCGACCGGGCAGCGTGCGTTACAAACTGGCGGCGGGCAAACCCTCTGACTGGCGGCATCGCACGCGCGGACCGATGTTTGCCAGCGGCGAGTTTTCCTGGGGCATCAGCAACGGCTGGTCGCTGTTTGGCGGCAGCATTCTCGGCGGCGATTATAACGCGCTGTCGCTGGGGGTCGGCCGCGATCTGTGGGTGTTGGGGGCGATTTCGTTCGACGTGATTCAGTCGCGTGCGCATATCCCGCAGGAGGGGACGTTCAGCGGCGGTTCATATCGCGTGAACTACTCAAAAAACTTTGATGAGTACGACAGCAATATCACCTTCGCCGGCTATCGTTTCTCGGAAAAGAACTTTATGACCATGAGCGAATATCTGGATGCGCGTTACTACGGCTATCAGATCGGCAGCAGTAAAGAGATGTATACCCTCAGCTTTAACAAGCAGTTCCGCGATCTGGGGGTCAGCACCTTTATCAGCTACAACCACCAGACCTACTGGGATCGGGCGGCGAACGACCGCTACAACCTGACGGTATCGCACTATTTCGATCTGTGGTCGATGCGTAATTTGAGCCTGTCGCTGTCGGCTTACCGCAATACCTATGACGGCGTCAAAGATGACGGCGCCCACCTGTCGCTGTCGATTCCCTGGGGCAACAGCGGCAGCCTGAGCTACAACGCCGCCTTGGCGAAAGGGGATAACAGCAACAGCCTGAGTTATTACGACCGCATTGATGAACACAATAACTATCAGGTCAGCGTCGGCAAGACGCGCAGCGGCGCCTCGGTCAGCGGTTATATGAACCATGAAGCCGATGCCGCGCAGCTGAGCGGCAATATCAGTTACCAGGAAGGGCAATATACCGCGCTCGGTCTGTCCGCTCAGGGCGGGGTCACGCTGACGATGGAAGGCGGCGCGCTGCACCGCGTCGGCACGATGGGCGGTACGCGGCTGATGCTGGATACCGGCGGCGTGGCGGATGTGCCGGTGCGTGGCTACGGCAGCACCAGCCGCAGCAATATGTTCGGTAAAGCGGTGGTGACCGACATTAACAGCTACTACCGCAACAAGGCCAGTATCGATCTGAACAAGCTGGCGGACAATGCGGATGCCAGCAATTCGGTAGTGCAGGCGACCCTGACGGAAGGGGCGATCGGTTTCCGGCGTTTTAATGTGATTGCCGGTGAAAAGGCCATGGCGGTCATTCGCCTGGCGAATGGCGATGCGCCGCCGTTCGGCGCTACGGTGTTTAATCTGCGCAAGCAGGAGACCGGCATCGTTAACGACGGCGGCAAGGTTTACCTTAGCGGCATCAAGGCGGGCGAAAAAATGCGGGTGTTCTGGAACGGTGACGCGCAGTGCGCCATTTCGTTGCCGGATCCGCTGCCGAAAGACGGTTTCAACAACCTGTTGCTACCGTGCCAGCCGCTGGAACAGGCGGTCAACGCGGCGAAGTAGCGCGGACTTTCGGTCTATGACGGTTTTTATGATGATTGAATGGAGTAATAAAGGAATGAAACCAAGTACTTTGCTGATGATGTCCGCCTGCCTGTTTAGCGGCGCGGCGGCGATGCAGCAGGCCAATGCCGCCATCGCCCTGGATCGCACCCGGGTGGTATTCGACGGCGGCGCGAAATCCGTCAGCCTGAACGTCAGCAATCAGAACCAGCAACTGCCCTATCTGGCGCAGGGGTGGATTGAGGACGAGCAGGGCAACAAGATCAGCGATCCGCTGGTGGTGTTGCCGCCGGTGCAGCGCATCGAGGCCGGCAAGCCGAGCCAGGTGAAAATCCAGGCGCTGCCGGGCGTTAAACAACTGCCGCAGGACCGGGAAACGCTGTTCTATTTCAACCTGCGTGAAATTCCGCCCAAGAGTGATAAGCCCAATACGCTGCAGATCGCCCTGCAGACGCGGGTCAAACTGTTTTACCGCCCGCACGCGATTATGCAGGACGTGGAGGCGCTGACCAAGCCCTGGCAGGAGAAGCTGACGCTGACCAGGCACGGCGATCGCTACACGGTGAATAACCCGACGCCATATTACGTCACGCTGGTGGACGCCAGCAGCCAGAAGAACGGCAAGAGCGCGGCGGGTTTTGAACCCTTTATGGTGCCGCCGCTGGGTGCGGCCGAGATGTCGGTCAGCGCGGCGGCGCTGGGCAGCGCGCCGGTGCTGACCTATATCAACGATTACGGCGGTCGTCCGCAGCTGACTTTCCGCTGCGCCGGCAATGACTGCCAGGCCGTGGCGGAAAATCACCGCAGCTAAACCGGTAAGGGGGACAAGGGAATGACCATCAAACGCAGTCTGTCGGGTAAAGCCCGTTTATGCCCGACACGTCAGGTTCTACCGCTCGCCGCACTGTTGCTTTGCGCGGCGGGACTGGCTCCGGGCATCGCCGCGGCGGCGGATAACTGGCAGGTGGAAGGCGCCAACGGCGTGCTGCACGTGCACGGCGTGTTGACGGAAAGCGCCTGTCGGCTGGAGATGAATTCTGCCGAGCAGGCGGTATCGCTGGGCAATACCGGCACCGGACGCCTGCAAAAGGCCGGCGACCGTGGCGAACCGGTCGCTTTCCAACTGCGGCTGCGCGACTGCATTCGCACCACCGGCAGCAGCCGGGACGAGCGCGGCGGCATGTTGAGCTGGGACGCCAACCAGCCGGTGGTCAGCGTGCGTTTTATCGCGTCGGCGGATGCTGACAATGCACAGCTGATTAAAGTGCAGGGCGTTTCCGGTTTAGGCCTGCGCATGCTTGATGCGAAAGGGCGGGATATTCGCCTGGGTTTCCGCGGTAAGCCGCAGTTTCTGACGCCGGGTCAGGACGTTCTGACTTACCGGGTGATGCCGGAGCGCACCGCTGCGCCGCTGCAGGCCGGCGCGTATCGCAGCCAGGTTAATTTCAGTTTGAATTATGACTGAGCGGTACAAACGCCGTCAGCGCATAGCCAGTGATTAAAAGCCGATGGCAAAAGGACGCGGGCTATTTTCTCAAGCCTATGGAGAGGGTATATGCACAGTTATTTAAGCCGCAGCAGGGGGTTTTGGCTGGCGATGGGGGGATGCCTGCTGGCGCCGATTTTTTCCCCCGCTCTGGCTGCGCCGGGCGGCAGCGGCGGTACGGAAATCAAAATTTATGGCACGCTGGTTGAGCCGCCGCCGTGCCAGATTAATAACAACAAGGTGATCGACGTGCCGTTTGGCGAGATCGGGATCAACCGGGTAGACGGTAAGAATTACTTAAAGCAGGTTGAAGCGCCGCTGAAGTGCGATGAAAGCCAGCTGAAATGGGATCTCTGGCTGGAGGTGCACGGCCAGGCAACGGCGTTTGATAAAGCCGCGATCCAGAGCTCCGTGACCGATCTGGGCATTCACATGCTGCTGGATGGTAAACCGCTGGAGCTGAATAAGCCGGTGCGGATTACGCCTGTCCCGACGCTGAAGTTGCAGGCTGTGCCGGTAAAAAAAGCGGGTGCCGAGCTGCCGGAAGGGGCGTTTGACGCCTCTGCCACGCTGCTGGTCGAGTACCAATAATGTTTACGAAGAATTGGCGAAAAGGAGCTGCCATGCGTACCCAGTGCGTTGCGCTGTTATTAAGCCTGCTCATTCCATGTGCTGCGCTGCAGGCCAAAGAGAATTTGTATTTCCACGGCTCACTGGTGGCGGAGCCTTGCATGCTGGAGCCTGATGATGCGGAGATCGAGCTCGACTTCGGCAACGTGGTGGATAAATACCTGTACCTTAACCAGCGCACGACCGGTAAGGCGTTTGCCATCCGTTTGACGCAGTGCGATACCAAGCTGGGTAATTTGGTGGAAATCACCCTGAAAGGGGCTGAAAGCGGCCCGTTGCCCGGCCTGCTGCAGCTGGCGGGCGGCAGCCTGGCAAAAGGCATTGCTATCGGGCTGGAGTCCGTTGAAGGAAAGTCGCTGCCGATCAATCGGGCCTACCGTCATGAACTGCACGACGGCAGCAATATTTTTAGCCTGATGGGTTACGTGCAGGCTGAACCTGACGCGCTGAAGAACCATACGATTACGCTCGGTAGCTTTAGCGCTACGCTGACGCTGATGATTGACTATCCCTGAGTGGGATACGAAGAAATACCGTTTCACGCGGTCATGGCGGATGATCACGGAATAGATGAAGAAAAACGGGGAGTAAGGGAATGCGAGTATTGGCTTTATTATTGGGGGGACTGACGGCGTTATCCGTTCATGCAGAGCCGGATAATACCTGTTGGGGCGACCCAGTGAATGTTGCTGTGCTGGATATTTCCTCCGCACCTTTTACGAGTAATAAAAAAGGTGCGGAGGCAACAATGAAATATCAAACGAATCCTAACTGGTTTAGTGGGGTTTGTAATCGCAGTGTACCATTTAGCTCAATGACTCATTATATTGATGTGGGACCGGCACTTATACCTTCAGATATTAACCCGGGGTATTTTAAACTCAGTGATGACATTGACATTCTTTTAGGTTCCTACGGTGATGATACGATAATGAAATACTTTCCTTTGGAACCATCTGATTCATTAATTGGTAGTGCTGGCCCAGGCAGTTTTGGGAAAAATATACCTACCACAGGATTCGCAGTGGCCGGTTCTGGAGTGGCGAAATTCAAATTAAGGCGGGATATCATTGGCGGAGCTATCGTGGTGCCGCCAGATACTGAACTTTTTTCAGCTTACCGGGTAATGGATTGGAAACCTTATCCGCCACGCCCCAGCAGACCGTTGGTTCAGGCGCGCACCAAAGGCAGCGGGCAGGTAATACCGGTGATGCCGGAGTGTTCGATTAATCAAGGGAACACCATTGAAGCTAATTTTCATACGTTACAAACGAATTTGGTTCCAAGTCGCAGCGATGATGAGGGGTACCGCAAAGATATTGCGTTGCATTTTAGCTGTACTACCAGCCTAACGCAGGATATTCAGGTACAGCTGGTGGCAGGCAGCGCGGACTTCTCCTCAGATCTTATCCGCTCTGATAATCATCAACTGGGGTTTGCGCTAAAACATAACGGAGTTTTGATCAGACCCATGGAGTCATTTTCTGCCCGATTGGAAAACGGAGTGGATAATGAGAATATTACTTTATCGCCGGTAAAGGATGTTTATCGTGAGCTAAAAGGCGGTAGGTTTAACGCTTCGGCTACGTTAGTTATTTTGTCTATTTGAACGTGCTGAATGTGATTTCGTCGACATGCTTGATATTGAGTTGATGATGAGAGTCTTACTTTTCTGAGGGTAGACTTAAATGAGGCATTTTTTATTCATTTTGCTAGCGGTGTTTTCGTCATGCTCCCATGCAGAGCCGGATAATACCTGCTGGTCTGATCCGGTTAATGTTGCTTCGGTAGATATTGCGTTGGCATCTTTTTCCAGTAATCAGGCTGGTGCAGAGGCACAGATGAAATATGCAACCAATCCGCAGCGGTTCAACGCTATTTGCAACAGAAGTGCTGCCGGTTATACGATGACGCATTACGTTGATATGGGGCCGAGTTTGATACCGTCTGGTATCAATCCCGGTTATTTTAAGTTGAGTGATGACATTGATATAAAAATTGGTAGCGAGGGAATGGATCATCCAGGATATCAGTATTTCCCTTTGACTCCTCCCAACTCATTATTAGCAACCGGTAGGCCGTCTGTCGGACAAGGCGTCAGAGTGGATGATTTCTATGTCGCTGGCAGTGGAATAATAGATTTAAAATTAAGGCGGGATATTATTGGCGGGGCGATTGTGGTGCCGTCTAATACCGAGTTGTTTTCCGCCTACCGGATTATGAATTCTCGGCCTTTTGCTCCACGGGCCAGTCGCCCGGTAGTCCAGGCACGTACGCGTTCTGGTGGGCAGGTGATACCGGTGACGCCGAAGTGTTCGATAAACCAGGGGAATGTTATAGAAGTGAATTTCAATACATTGCAAACAAAAAAAATCCCCGCGTCCAGCAGCCTCGATGGAGGTTACAGTAAAAATATTGCGTTGCATTTAAGCTGTACTACCAACCTGACGCAGGATATTCAGGTACAGCTGGTGGCAGACAGCGCGGACTTCTCCTCAGATCTTATCCGCTCTGATAATTATCAACTGGGGTTCGCGCTAAAACATAACGGAGTTTTGGTCAGACCCATGGAGTCATTTTCTGCCCGATTGGAAAACGGAGTGGATAATGAGAATATTACTTTATCGCCGGTAAAAGATGCTTATCGTGAGCTAAAAGGCGGTAGGTTTAACGCTTCGGCTACGTTAGTTATTTTGTCTATTTGAACGTGCTGAATGTGATTTCGTCGACATGTTTGATATTGAGTTGATGATGAGTGCCTTACTTTTCTGAGGTTAGACTTAAATGAGGCGTTTTTTATTCATTTTTCTAGCGGTATTTTCGCCATGCTCCCATGCGGAGCCGGATAATACCTGCTGGGGGGATCCGGTTAATATTGCGGTGGTGACGATGTCCTCTGCGTCGTTTTCCAGTAATAAGAAAGGCGCTTCGGCACGGATGCGCTACTCAACGGTTCCCGACAGGTTTCCTGCTGTTTGTAACCGGAATATGGAAGGCTCCGGTCTTATGATGTCGCACTATGTCGATATGGGAAGCGGCTTGGCGCCGTCTGATCTTAACCCTGGTTACTTTAAATTAAATGAGGACGTAGACATTCGCATTTCCAGTGCCGCGACGGGGAGTGCGGCCTATGAGTATTTTCCCTTAGCCCCTCCTAGGTTGAAAGCTTTTACGGTTCCCCCTGTCGGGCAGGGAACCCGTGGGATGATGTTCTCTACGACCAGTCAGGGATATATTTATTTAATGTTGAGGCGGAATATTATTGGTGGTGCCGTTGTCGTCCCCTCAAATACTGAACTGTTCTCTGTTTATCGGGTCATGTATACCAATGATATTTCTGTACCCCGGCCATCCCGACCCAGTAAGCCGCTGGTACAGGCGCGGACGCGGCCCGGGGGGCAGGTAATCCCGGTGCCGTCAGAGTGCTCTATTAATCAAGGAAATGTCATTAACGTTAACTTCGGCATGTTGCAAACCGCGCTGATCCCTGCTTCCAGTTCTGGCAAAAAAGGCGAAGGGTATAGTAAAGATATTACGTTGTCCTTTAACTGCAACAGCAGCCTGACACAGAATGTTAAAGTTAAATTGGTGGCGGATACGTCAATATTTTCATCGGAGTTAATCCGTTCTGACAATGCTGATTTAGGCTTTGCGCTAAAAAACAATGAGAGGTTGGTCAAACCAATGGGGGCATTTCCCATTCGGTTGGAAGACGGTTTGGGGCGTGCAAGCATCACCTTGATGCCGGTAAGAAACCCTCAGGCTGAATTAAAAGGCGGTGTATTTAATGCTTCGGCCACGCTGGTTATTCAGTCTCTTTAATGAAATGTGAATGAAAGCACACAAAATAGCTATGTCATATTGTGACTTGACACACTGCAGTCCGTGTTTGTCGGCAGGGGATGCGAGGGGAGTTACATAATACGTACCCTATCAATATTGGCTTGTAAAATATTATTTGTCCGGATAATTCCTGCTGGCGGAGGTCAGTAAACGTTGCCGTGGCAGGTAGTGTTGTTGCCACCTTTTATTATTAATGCTCACTGTTCAGTGGGGTTTGTTTTTTTAGGTGAGCTATTGATTATTTTTTCGGAAGTTATTTGAGGATGGCGCGCTTGTATTTAGAACATTGTTCTACCTCTTTTTTGGCCTATCAGCGGCTGCCAGCAATGATTTTTTGCCTGTGGTTCATCATTGTCATGCAAATTTACCTGCCAAACGGTGGCGGAATTGGTTTGAATTTACCGCTAAATAGTCTTGCCTGGATGGCGATGGCTGCGGTAACGCTGGTTATTTGGCAATGCCTGCCTAAGCATAAATACCTGACGTTAACATCGGTCAGCAGGTTGTTTATTGGCGGCGCGGCGCTGCTGTTTATTCCGCTGACTTATACGCAGCCGGAATGGCTGGCGCATGCCGGCTGGCGCCTGGCGGGGCTGGCGGGAGGCCTGCTGTTTTACTTGATCTTGTCGCAATACCGCATGCCGCTGCGTTTTCGTTGTTTGCTGCTGCATATGATGCTGTGCGCAGTGGCGCTGCAGGCGGCGCTGACGCTGTTTCAGCTGTTCTGGCCGGATGTGGCGCAGGCGTGGATGGATTATGTGCCCGGCGGTCGCCCCTACGGTATTTTCCAACAGCCGAACGTGCTGGGCAGCTTTATTGCCATGGGCGTGGCGTTGACGCTGATGCTGTGGCTACAGCCGCAGTTTGGCCTGCCCGGTTTGGTTACTGAACGCTGGCGCAGCGGGCTGCTGGCCGCGCTGCTGTTACTGTTGCCGGCGGTGCTGGTCTGGGTTCAGTCGCGCACCGGCTGGCTGGCGGGAGGCGTGGCGGCGGCGTTGATGCTACTGACACAGTGGCGCATTGCGCCGCGGCGTAGCCGGATCGCGGCACTGTTAATCACGCTGGGTGCGGGGTTGGCGCTGTTGGCCCTGTGGCAGGGGCTGTTGACGGAACAGGGATTGCGCTATGTCAGTCATACCGCCTCCAACCATGCGCGTTACACCATGCTGCGCGACACGCTGGCGATGATTGCAGAGAAACCGTGGTCAGGCTGGGGATACGGCGGTTTTGAGTACAGCTTTCAACACTTCCGCGTGCATCAGGCGGTGCCGACCGTGGTGACGGAAATTGCCCGTCATCCGCATAACGAGCTGCTGCTGTGGTGGGTGGAGGGCGGTGTAATCGCCCTGGCCGGCGCCTCGCTGCTCATCGCCGGCGGCATCGTCCTGCTGCGGCACACGCTGCGTTTGGCGCAGGGGGAAAGACGTGCGGAAGGCATCGCGCTGTTTCTCGTGCTGTTGCCGCTGCTGCTGCACACTCAGACGGAATATCCCTTTTATCTGTCGTTTCCGCACTGGATGGCGTTTTTAATCCTGCTGGCGATGCTGGAGCGACGGGCCATGCCGGTTATGCGCCGACGGCGTTTGTCACCGCGCTTACGCGCGCCGATCGCCTGGGGAACGCAGCTGCTGGCGGTGGTGACCCTGGTGATGATGGCGGGCGCGTTAAGCGGCGGCTATACGCTGACGCAGGCGGAAAGGGGCGGTTTCAGGCAGATGGAGGATGTGGACGCCATGTCGCCGTTTACCTACTGGGCGTATCGCGATCGCCGTCAGTTTGACCGGCAAATGTCTTCCCTGCTGACGTTTAACCAGACGGGGGATGAACGGCGTTTACAGCAGTATGCATCTTGGGCGGAGCGTTATTTGAAGCATCGCGTCGATGCCAACGTGTACGCCACATTCATCCAGATTTTGCAGTATCAGCAACAAGATGTGCCGGCAGAACAGCAACGCCGCGAGGCAGCGCTGCTGTTTCCTATGGACGCGCGTTTTCAACCCGTGGCATCTGATGAGGGAACACAATGACCCGGACACTCTCCATTTATATCGACGACTCCAATCTTTTTTTTGCCACAGGCTTAAGGTTGGCGCTGGAGCAGCATTTTAGCGCCCGCAGCGTCGGAGTCTGCCATTTATACAGTACGGCTTCACCGGCCGATCTGGTGATTATTGCCGCCGGCGAAGGTGTGGCCGGCCAGTTCTGCCGGCTGCCGCGTCCGGACTATCGACTGTCTACGGCGTACCTGACCCTGCGCGATCGGCCGGAGGTGCCGATGCTGATGCTGCCGGCCTGCCAGCGGGAAACCGGCCGCCTGTACCGCCGCGACCCGCTGGAAAAAATTATGCGCCAGGTTGACGCCGCACTGGAAGCCTGTGAGATGCGGTACGATTTTGCGCACCGCTGTTATTGGTGTGACAAGCATGCGTTAACGTTGCGCGAGCATGATATCGTGCGCCGCCTTGGCCGTGGGGAAACGCCGTACGACATTGCAGAGCGCTTACAAATCAGCGTAAAAACCGTCAGCCTGTACAAGCGCTCGATGATGCGCAAGATGCACCTGAAGAGCACGTCGGACCTTTATCACTGGCTGCAGAACGGCGGCCTGAAGCACCAGCCTGTGGCGTAACGTTGGCCGTTGGCGAGAAAAGGCAAACACCAAACCCCCCGGCTGTTTACCGCCTAGTGGTTTGGTGTCATACGCATAATCTGACGCTGGACGCATTTCTGATTCCCCGCCGGTGAAGGCGGGTTGATCGTCAGTGGAAACGTTCGGCGCGGAATGTCGCCAGCATCGGGTGTTGCTTACCGTCAACAATCTCGTCGGCCAGCAGTTCGCCGACGATCAGCGCCAGCGTGGCGCCGGAGTGGGTAAAGGCGACGAAACATCCGGGCACTTTCTGCAGTTCGCCGAGTACCGGCTCGCCATCGCCCGGGATAGGTTTAAGCCCCAGCTTCCAACTCTGAGCGTGCAGCGGGGCGCCGCGACCGATGAGTGCGCCGGCTTCCTCCATCAGTTGATCGACCACGCTTTCGGCAATGGTGTAGCCGCCATCAGGCTGTGGAACGATCTGCTCTTCATACCAATCGTGATCCACGGCAATGGTGCTCCCCGGGTTCGGGCGCACCGCCGCGCGCGGCGTATTCATCACCAGCTTGATGCTCTGCGCGACGGGCTGGCTGATCGCCAGCATCGAAACCGGCGAACCATTGGGAATAGCGACGCCCAGCGGCGCGACGACATCCGGCGTCCACGGCCCGCAGGCCACCAGGACCGCATCGGCACGAAAGGTGCCTTTCTGGCAATGGATACCGCAGGCCCGCCCCTTATCGGTCATAACCTCCGCTTTGCCGGCATGCTCGATCACCTCCCCGCCAAGCGCCTGAAATTGCTGATGAAGATGGCGGATTAAGTCGGGCAGGCTAACCCAGCCTTCTCCCGGATTGACGATGGCGCACTCAGCCGGCGCAGCCGGATTCACCGCGCTGTCAATTTCCGCGATACCGTGCGCGTCAACCACATGCGAATCGTAACCGTGCGCCTTTTCATAGGCGTGCCGGGCCAGCGTACCCGCCGTGTCGTTGGCCGCCCAGAACAGCCCGCCGTCAAAGCGCAGCCAGTCGCGGGCAGGATCCTCCGCGAACAGCGTCCGGTAACGATCGATGCCCATCATCCGCAGCGCGTGATATTCCGCCGATCGTTCCCCGGCCGAATTTAACCATGATAGCGAGCGGCCGGAAGCGCCGGAGCACAGCGCGGCTTCGGTGACCAGCGTCACCTGCGCGCCTTTTTTCACCAGCTGCAGGGCGGTGGAGACGCCCAGCACGCCGCCGCCAAGCACCACAACCGTTTTACGTTCAGATTTCACAGGCATGTCTGTTTCCTTTTCTGCAAAGATAAAATTCACGCCGTTCAGGCGCAGCGGACGGCAAAGCGTTGATGGAGATCGTCGATCAGCCGGAGTACCGTCAGCGCTTCTCCGGCATCAACCGGGGAAGGGCCGCCGTCCAGCAGGGCGCCGGCCAGCTGCTGATAAAACGCGGGGTAATTCCCGCGCTGATGCGGTACGGCATGGCGCGTTTCGCCATTGCTCAGCGTCCCCCAGTCCGGCTCCGGCGTGACGCCATATTGCGAGTCGCTTGGTAACAGACCGGCGGCGAGCGACGGCTCCTGGTTATCCAGGCCCCAGCAGGTATAGCCGCCCCGGCTGCCCAGCAGGTGAAAGCGCGGTCCGTTCTGCGCCGCCTGGCCGTTCATCCACAGGCGGGAACGTACGCCGTTCTCATGCAGCAGTGAGACAAACGCATCGTCATCGCTGTCCGATTGGCGGCCGTAGCGAACCAATTCGGCGGAGGCCTGCCGTACCGGGCCAAACAGCTGAATCGCCTGATCGATAAGGTGGCTGCCGAGGTCAAGCAGCAGGCCGCCGCCTTCGGCCAGCGGAGTCCGGTCGCGCCAGTTGCCGAACCCCTGCGGACGCCACCACTCAAAGCGGGACTCAAAGGTGCGGACGGCGCCAACCGCGTCCTCACTCAGCAGCTTTTGCAGCGTCAGGAAATCGCCGTCCCAGCGGCGGTTATGAAACACGGTCAGCAGCGTATTCGCACGCCGGGCGTCGGCGAGCATCTGCTCGGCCTGCGCGGCATTGGCGGCAAACGGTTTATCGACCACCAGGTGAATGCCGCGCGCCGTGGCGTCGCGCGCCTGTTCGGCGTGCAGCGCGGGCGGCGTCCCCAGCACGATCAGGTCAATCTCCAGCTCACCGCTATCGATATGCCGTAATAACGCCTGCCAGTTGGCGAGCAGGCGCGCCTGCGGATAACGCTGCCGCGCCTTGCCGATGCGCTCCTCATTAGCGGTGACGATAGCGTCCAGCCGGAACCGCGTATTGGCGGCCAGCAAGGGCGCGTGAAAGACCTGCCCGGAAATGCCAAAACCGACCAGCGCTGTCCGAATCAGGCCGGTGGCGATGCTTTTGTATGCCATTTACAGTACCTCCGATAAAAAACGCTGCAGGCGGGCCGACCGCGGGCGTTCAAAGATATTTTCCGGCGAGCCGTACTCAACGATTTCGCCTTCATCCATAAACACCACCTGATCGGCAACCCTGCGGGCAAAACCCATCTCATGCGTAACCACCACCATCGTCATGCCGCAGCGGCACAGATCCGCCATCAGCGTCAGAACGCCCTTGACCAGCTCCGGGTCAAGCGCTGAGGTGGCTTCATCAAATAACATCACTTCAGGATCCATCGCCAACGCCCGGGCAATGGCCACGCGCTGCTGCTGGCCCCCGGAGAGATCCCGCGGCCGGTGATCGGTGCGCTGGCCCAGACCGACCTCATCCAGCCGCCGTTGTGCAATCGACATCGCCTGGGATTTCGGCAGCCCTTTGACTTTCCACGGCGCCAGCGCCACGTTCTCCAGCGCGCTATGGTCCGGGAACAGGTTGAAATGCTGAAACACCATGCCGATACGCAACCGCAGCGCATCCGGCTTGTCCTGCAGCACCGATTTGCCCGACAGCAGCACGTCCCCTGACTTTGGTTCATGCAGGCGGTTAATCCCCCGCAGCAGCGTCGACTTGCCGGAGCCGGACGGGCCGATAATGCAGGTGGTGGTGCCGGGTTCGACGCGTAGCGAGACCTTGCGCAACACCTCCAGCGGCCCATAGGCCAGCGTAAGCTCCCGCAGTTCCAGCCCGGCCCCGTGGTAGGTGGGCTGCGGCGTCGGGTGGGTTTCATGAATCACTGACTGGCTCATGGTTACTGACCTCTCTCGGTGATAAGCGCGTTAGCCGAACCGTTTTTCAGCGTGGTGTCGGCGTGGTGTTGAACTTCATCGACCTCTTTCAGACCGCTTTTCGGCGCTGTTAAACGGCGGCGGCCGGTGCGGAAGCGCACATCCACATAATTCACCATATGGGTCAGCGGAACGGTGATGGCGAGATAAAACAGGCCGGCCAGCATCAGCGGCGAAAGGTTGCCGGTCAGAACGGCCGCGTCCTGGCTGACGCGAAACAGCTCGCGCTGGTCGGTCATCAGCCCAAGCAGATAGACCAGGGATGAGTCTTTAATAATCGCGATAAACTGATTCACAATGGCCGGCAGCACCCGGCGTATCCCCTGAGGAATAATCACCAGCCTCATGGCGCGGCCGTAGCTCATGCCCAGCGCCCGGCAGGCTTCCATTTGTCCTTTTTCTACGCTCTGAATACCGGAGCGGAATATTTCTCCCATATAAGCGCTGGCGATCAGGCTGAGGGCAAAAATACCGAGCGGATAGGGCGTCGGGCCGAAAAGCTGGTAGCTAAAGCGGGCCAGGCCCTGGCCAATCACCAGGATGGTCAGAATCGCCGGCAGCCCGCGGAACAGGTCGGTATAAATGCGGGCCGGCAGACGAAGCCAGCGCGACGGCGAGATCCCCATCAGGGCCAGCAGTAAGCCAAACAGCGTGCCCAGCACCGTCGCCGACAGTGAGATGATGATGGTATTTATCAGCCCGGTGCCGATCAGCTGCGGCAGTACCTCCAGCATCGACGGGATATCAAAGAAGGTGCGCGAGAGAATGGTTAACAGGTCCATAACCGTGCCTCATTTTCTTCAGGGTGAGCGCGGCTCACCCCCGGTGGCATTCAGAACGTGAACGTTCGCGGAGTTACTGCCCGTCGGGCAGATACTGCTTCGGCATCGGTGAACCCGGGAACCACTTCTGATACAGGGTCTTCCAGGTGCCATCTTTCATGGCGTCGTTGATCGCCTGATCCAGCGCGGCCTTGAAGGCGGGCTTGTTCTTGGCGATCGCGATGCCGGCGGGGGCATCAAACGAGGGAACATTGGCGGCGTTAACCAGATGAAAACGATCGCTGTAGCTTTTTGCGGCTTCGTAATCGAGGAACATGGCATCCAGGGTGCCGTTGTTCACCGCCGAGACGGCGGCATTGTTATCGGGAAAACGCACGACGTCGGTCTGGGTAAAGTGCTTGACGGCATAGCTTTCCTGCAGTGTCCCCTGGACGACGCCAAGGCGTTTTTTCGCCAGCGAGGCGACATCCTTCACCCCCGAATCTTTACGGGTCAGTACGGTGAGGTAGCCCGCCAGATAACCGGTAGAGAAATCGACGGTCTTTGCCCGGGCCGGGGTAATGCCAATAGCGGCGACGCCGGCATCGTACTGGCCGTTGGCTACGGCGGGCAGAATGGCGGAAAAATCCTGGCCGATAAAATCGACCTGATTGATCCCAATCCGGTGCGCCACGTTGGTGAAAAACTCCACGTCAAAGCCGGTGAACTGGCCGTTTTTATCGGTGAACGTATAGGGTTTGGCATCGCCGAGGCTGGCTATCCGCAGGTGGCCGGGCTGGATCAGCCCGTAGGGATTATCATTATCGGCGGCCAGAGCGCCGTATGGCGCGCTAAGGAGAACTGCTGAGCCAAGGAGTATGGCCGTCATGTTGTGCAGGTATTTGTGCGATTTCATAGCTCATCCGTCATTATTGTTTAAACATCAGAGACTGCCGAAGTGACGGGATTATGGTGTTGTATTGTCAGCATCGGCGCAGGTGTCTGTTAAGCCGTCTCATCGTTGTGAGACCGGTCTCAATCAGTTATTATGATAATATGCACACCGTTTACGCAGCGTCAATCTTCACGTTATTAACTTGTGATTCGGAATACTTATGACAAACAGGATGCCTAAAACCAAATCGCCGACCGTGGCTGATGTCGCCCGGGAAGCCAACGTCTCCAAGGCGCAGGCCGCCCGTGCCCTGGGCGGCTATGGCGCAGTGAGTGAAGAGGTACATAAGCTGGTGCATCAGGCGGCGTTAAAGCTCGGCTACCGGCCGAACGAGCTGGCGCGCAGTATGAATACGGGGCGTTCCAATACGATAGGCGTCATCGTCGGCGATATCGAAAACCCGCACTTTGGCCTGGCGCTGCGCGGCATTGCCGATGTCGCCCGACAGTCCGGCTATCATCTGCTGTTAAGCAACAGCGATGAGCAGCTTGAGGAAGAGCAGGAGGCCGTGCGCGTGATGATGGAAAAACGCGTGGACGGCATCATCGTCGTGCCGTGCAGTTCCGCCGCCAATGATAATCAGCACCTGGCGCAGATTATCGCCGACGGTAAAGCGCTGGTGCTGTTTGACCGGGCGGTTCATGGCCTTGGCGTTGCCACCATCTCGGTGGATTTTACCGATACCGCGCAGGAAGCGACCCGGCTGATGCTGGATGGCGGCCACCGGCGTATTGCCTATGTGACGAGCATGCGCTGTGAGGAACCCTGGCGCTATCCTGAAGATTTAGGCCCGACGCCGGTAGCGCAGCGTCTGGCGGGGATGGAGAAAGCGTTTCTTGAAGCCGGCGTGCCGTTTGACACGTCGCTGATCAAGGCGAATGCGGTGGATGACGCTTCGATTGCGCGCATTGTGGCGGAACTGTGGGAGAGCGCTTCTCCGCCGACGGCGCTGGTGGCCTCCGATAGCCTTATCGCCATGTCGCTGCTGCGTGAGTTGACGCAGCGGGGATTGCGCATACCCGACGATCTGTCGTTTATCATGTACGATAATTTCCCGTGGACCGAGATCGTCACGCCACCCTTGAGCGTGGTGGCGCAGCCGGTGTATGAAATGGGGCGAGAAGCCGCCCGGCATGTGATCGCCCAGATACGGCAGGAACCGCTGACCGATCGGGTTGAGTTTACCGCCAGACTGCTGGTGCGCGGCTCTGTTGTGCCTTGCGCCGACAAGAGCGGGAACGCGGGCCGTTGACGGCGATGTCTCATGGCTGACGGAGAAAGAGCGCCAAAAGTTACTGGTTAAAGCGGGATAAACCGCTGGCTTCCAACTGGCGGATGGCCGCCGCCCAGTGTTTTTGCGTGATCTCATCCGTGCCGCTGCTAAAACGCGCAGACTGCGCCTTAACCTTTTCGATCGCGGCCGGCGGCGCGTAGTGTAAATTGTCCCGCCCGCCGGCGAGCGCCGCCACCTGAATGTTGCAGGCGCGCTCCAGACCGTGCAGCTCGCGGAACGCGTGTTCGATGCTCACGCCGCCGGCCAGCAGGCCGTGGTTGCGTAAAATCATCACGTTGCTGTGGCCCAGATCGTTCACCAGCCGTTCCTGCTCATCCAGATCGAGCGCCACGCCTTCGTATTCGTGATAGGTCATACGCGAATAGTAAGCCAGCGCATGTTGCGACAGCGGCAACAGACCCTCTTTTTGCGCCGAGACCGCCGCGCCGTCTTTGGTGTGGGTGTGCAGCACGGCTTGCAGATCGGGCCGGGCGCGGTGTATGGCGCTGTGGATCACAAAGCCGGCCTGATTAATGCCAAGCCCGGTAGGGTCGGCAAGGATATTGCCGTCCAGGTCGATTTTCACCAGATTGGAGGCGGTGATTTCACTGAATAACAGGCCGTAGGCGTTAATCAGGAAGTGCTCTTCCACCCCCGGTACGCGCGCCGAGAAATGGGTATAAATATGATCGGTCCAGTTATACAGGGCAGCCAACTGATAGGCGGCTGCCAATTTGACGCGCACCTGCCACTCTTCCTGGCTGACGCCGTTTTTTACCGGGTCGATAGAGGGGGTAGGGACAGACAGTAAAGACATAACAACTCCCGTTAGCGGTGGTTTGATCGGTGTTGGCCGCGATTGGCAGTAAAGTTACCAATCGATCTCCTGGCCGAGAATTTTCAGAATGTCCTGCCGGTGTTTAATCAGCAGCGGGGCGTCCCGGTGGCGCGGGTAGGCGAGCGGCACCGTAAACTGCGCCAGAATCCGGCTCGGACGCGGCGACAGCACGATCACCCGATCGCACAACAGCAGCGCTTCTTCAATATCGTGCGTGACCAGCAGGCTGGTGTAGCCCTGGCTTTGCCACAGGTTAATCAATTCGCGCTGCATACTGATGCGGGTCAGCGAGTCCAGTTTTCCCAGCGGCTCGTCGAGCAACAGTAGGCGCGGCTCGTTGAGCAGCGCGCGCGCCAGCGCGGCGCGCTGGGCCATGCCGCCGGAGAGTTGCTTCGGGTAGGCGTTGGCGAACTCGTTAAGGCCGATACGGCTAATCAGGCTGTCGGCCCGTTGCTCCTGGCCGCTCAGCCCCTGCGCCTGCGGCCCGAGCAGCACGTTCTGCCGCACCGTCCGCCAGGGGTAGAGCGTGGGATCCTGGAAAACCAGAATGCGCTCGGGGCTGGGGGCGCCGAGCGGGCGGCCGTCAGCAAGCAGTTGGCCGGTCTGCAGCGGTTCCAGCCCGGCCAGCAGGCGCAGCAACGTGGATTTCCCGCAGCCGGAAGGGCCGAGCAGGGCGACGCTTTCACCGGGGGCAACGTTCAGGCTGATGTTATCCAGCACGGCTATTTCCCGTTGCCCCAGGGTGAAGCGGTGGCTGACGTTGCGCACGTCAACCGCCGTCCCTCTGGCGTTTATCCGGGCCTGTGCGGCTTGCGCTACCATTTCATCACTCCTTTTTGCCAACCGAGCAGCCGATCGCGGACGAAAAACAGCAGGCCGATCAGCCCTGAACACAGAAAGGCCATCACAAGCAGCGCTGCGTACATATTGGGATAGGCCGCCCAGCCCTGCGCCCACTGCAGATAAAAGCCGATGCCTGCTTTCACTCCGACCATCTCAGCAACGATCAGCACTGAAAACGACGCCCCCAGCCCCATAAACAAGCCGACAAACACGCTGGGCAGGGCGGCGGGGATCGCCACGTGGAAAATTAAAAAGCGCTGGCTGGCGCCGAGGGTGCGCGCCACCTCGTAGTAGGCTTTATCGATGTTGGCGACGCCCGACCAGGTGAGCACGGTAACCGGGAACCAGGTCGCCAGCGCGATCAGGAACACGCTGGCGGCAAAGCTGCTGGGGAAAATAAACAGGCACAGCGGCAGCAAGGCGGTTGAGGGCACTGGCCCGAGAATGCGCAGTATCGGGTGCAGCCAATAGCCGATGCGCTGCGACCAGCCGATCGCCACGCCGCTGACAAAGCCGCTCAGGGTGCCGATCGCGACCCCCAGCAACAGTAACGATAGCGAGTGATACAGGCTGTTCAGCAGGCGCGGCCAGTCGGTGAGGTAAACCTCAATCAGCGCCTGCGGCGGGGCGAAAAACGGCACCGGCAGCAGCCCGGTTTTCGCCGTGAGCAGCTCCCACAGGCTGAAAAACAGCGGCAGCGCGATCAGCCACTGCCCGGCGCGCTGTAAGCGCTGCCCGCGGCCGCGCCAGCGCCGATAGCCAAGCGCCAGGGCCAGCAACGCCACCCCGAGCGTCAGCTGCAGACAGGACCAGGCCCGGCTGTATGGCCATTGGCGGCTGGCGTCAGGCCAATAGGTGGTGATAAGCCCGGACGCCAGCCACGCGGCGGCGGCCAGCAGGCCGGTAAGCCAGATCCGTTCGCCGGCGGTTTTCTCTCTTTTCAGAGTGCTATCAAGCAAATACGTTGGCATAGATGCTCTCCGCAAATTGGTGGGCATCGGTACCGGGTTTAATTACCTGTACCCGCTGTAAATCGCTGACGTATTGGGTCAGCTCTTTGACGAAGGCTTCCCCCACTGCGTGATGCCCGTGGGCCTGGCCATGGATAATGCCGGCCACTTCTTTGACATTGGTGTTTAACGCGTGGGCCATAAAGGCGTCGGCAACGCTTTCCGGGTGCTCTGCCGCGTAGCTGTGGGCATCCAGCAGCGCCTGGGTTAACGCCGCCGCTGCGGCCTTGTGTTTACGCGCCAGCGATCCGCTGACGCCAACCACGCAGCAGCTGAGATTGGCGTATTCCCCGGTCATATTGCTTGCCAGCAGTTGGTATTTGCCGCTCGCCAATAAGCGGTAGCTAAAGGGTTCGCTGCCGCTGATGGCGGCAATTTCCTGCTTATCCAACGCGACGCTCAATAAATCGGCGGGATAAACCTTCCACTGCACGTCGGCGATCGGGTCTACGCCGTGGCGTTTGAGCAGGATGGCAAAAAAGTTTTTGTCCGGGCCGGCCATATCGGTCACGCCGATGGTTTGTCCTTTCAGCTTGTCCAGGCTGGTAAAGGGCGCATTTTTGGCGGTCAGCAGATTCAGGCAGCCGCCGTGGGTGCCGGCGGTGAGCTTGACGTCAAAACCTTGCTCCAGCGCCTTCAGCCAGCGCAGCGCCATGCCGATGCCGGCGTCGGCTTTGCCGGTGGCGATCGCTTCCAACAGCAGATCGGTCGAGTTGCCGAAGTTGACAAATTCAACGTCCAAATTGTACTTGCTGAAGAAGTGCTGCTGCTCCGCCACGGTGACGGGAGCAATACATATCGCGCTCTGGTTGATGGCGAGTTTCAACTTATAAGGCGCGGGCAGGCGCAGTGCGTTGCCGCCCTCCTGATGCATGGCGGTCATATCATGGGCGAACAGCGTCGGCGATAGGGCGGCCAACGCGGGGGCTGCCAGCAGGCTGCCTCCCAAACTGAGAAATCTGCGGCGTGAATACTGGGCAAGGTGTTTCATGGCTGACCTTCCTGTGGCGTTTGCGGCGGCACGCTAAAGCCCTTATCAAAGGTATGAGTAACGTCAAGCGGTTGCCGGATCAGCCCGTTAGCCTGATAGAAATCGGCCGTGGCCTGCTGTTGGCGCACGGTCTGTGCGTCAATCGGTTGCCAGCGTAGTTGGCGGTTGGCGAACTGCTCGCGGGCGATATCGGGCGGGAAACGGATAATTTTTCCCAGCGTTTTGCCGTAGCTGTCGAGGTTGGCGTAGGCCCAGCGCTCCGCATTGGCCAAGCGGCGGAGATAATCCTGCAGCGCCTGGCGTTTGGCGCTATCGCGCAGCGTGACATCGGTGGCCGCCAGGAAGGTATTCCCCGGCAGCAGACCGCTACCGCTGACCAGCACATGCCCTTGCCCGGTTTTAACCAGTTGGGTGGTGTAAGGCTCCCAGGTGGCCCAGGCGTCGACCGAGCCGCTGAGCAGCGCGATCTTGGCATCCACGGGGCCTAAAAAGACCAGCTGTACGTCCGCGGTTGTCAGGCCGGCCTGTTGCAGCGCCTTCAGCGCCACGAAGTGGCCGATCGAACCTTTACCGGTGGCGATGCGCTTTCCTTTCAGGTCCTGGCCGCTTTTCAGCGGCGAGTTCTCGCCCACCAGCACCGCGGTGCCCGCCGGATTGCTTTTATCCACGGCGACCGCTTTCACCGGTGCGCCCTGCGCAAGGGCAAACAGCAATGGCGCATCGCCGATAATGCCGGCGTCGACCGCGCCGGCGTTCAGCGCTTCGGCAAGCGGGGCGGCAGCGGGGAACTCGGCCCATTTGATATCGTAAGGCAGGTTGGCGAGTTCGTTGGCCGCTTCCAGCTGTGAACGCATCCCGCCTTTTTGATCGGCGATATGCAAGGTGATACGTGCGTCGGCGAGCAGCGGCAGGCCTGCCAGGCCTAGCAGCAATAGGGCGCCCAGGGGGGATTTAATACGCAACATGTTGATTATCGTCCTGTGGTCTTAACGCAGCCTGGCCGGCTTTGATCCATGCGCTGTCGTTTTGTGGGGTATGTACCCGTCCGCAGAGTACGTTACGGTAGTGGCGTTCCAGCGGGTTATGGCGCGTCAGGCCGTGGTTGCCGCTCTGCGTCAGCGCTTTTTCCACCGCCGCTATCGCATTTTCGGTGATGGTCACTTTCGCCAGATTGGCTTGTTCCGTGCTGAATGCCTGCGCCGCAGCCTGACGCAGCAGGCTCTGATTGACCAGCAGCAGGCCGTCGATTTGCCCAACGGTTTCCTGTACGCGGGCCAGGCTGGCTAACGGTGCGCCCAGACTGGTCGGCGTCCGTTGTTGCAGCCAGGCGATCAGCCAGCGGCGCGCCGCCTGTGCAATGCCGTCATAGATGGCCGGCAGCAGGGCGGCGTGCGCATTGGCGGCGGCCCGGATCTGCGCCGTATCCGGCGGCGGCGGCCGATCGGCCGGGTAAATATCCGCCGCATGGCTCAACGGCACCGTCACATCGTGCAGGATCACCTCATGGCTGCCGCTGGCGCGCATGCCCAGATGATCCCAACTGCGTTTAATGGTGATGCCCGGGCTGTTGCGCGGCACCAGCCAGGTGCCCACCTGCGGGTTGGCATCATCGCTGCGCGCCCAGATGGCCAGCCAGCTCAGCCCGTCAATGCCGGTGGTATAGAGCTTGTGGCCGTTGAGCCGCCAGCCGGCCGAGGTGCGGGTCGCCACGGTGCGGGGCAGGCCGCCGCGCGCCGGGGAACCCAGTTCCGGCTCGACCCGCAGGCTGTTGATGAGCGCCCCGTGTTGAACCGCGCTTTGGCTGATTGCGCAGCGCAGCGCTTCTGACCACTTGGGATTGGCGGCCAGGCGCAGGTGGTGCAGGTACTGCATGCAGACGATCAGCGCCGTTGACGGTTCGCCCTGTGCGATGGCGCTGACAACCTGCTGCAGAGTGGGCAGGTTGGCGTCGGCGCCGCCATAACGCTGCTCACAGGCCAGGCCCAGCAGCCCATATTCATGCAGCAGGGCCAGATTGGCGTGCGGGAACTCGCCGCTGCGATCCAGCGCTGCGGCCTGCTGCGCCAGTTGCTCGGCGATCTGCGCGAGCGGCGCCGGTATGCGCTGTCGCCGCGCAAGGAGAGGGATAGACTGAACGGAGCTCATACGAGGTGCCTCTTCCGTAGGCCATCAGGCGCTTTGTTTGGCGTTGCGTTGGGCGATTTTGGCACGGGCGATCGGCAACAGTGCTTTACCGTATTCCTGCGCGTCATTCAGGGGATCGAAGCCGCGGATCAGGAAGTTGCGCACGCCCAGATCGTAGTAATCAAGCAGCGCATCGGCCACCTGCTCCGGCGTGCCCACCAGCGCAGTGGAATTGTGCCCGCCGCCGACCAGTCTGGCGATGCCGGTCCACAGACGTTTATCCACCACGTCGCCCTGCGCCACGGTTTGCTGCAGGCGTTGCGCGCCCACGCTGTTGGGCTTGTTCTTATGGCTCACGCCGGTTTGCGCGGCATGTTCGGTGGCGACATGCAGGATCTCTTCGGCCTTTTCCCAGGCCTGCGTTTCGGTGTCGGCGATAATCGGCCGGAATGACACGCTGAAGTCGATGTGGCGCTGGTGTTTGGCCGCTTCGGCCCGTACACGCTGGATGGTTTCCTGGGTTTGCGCCAGCGATTCGCCCCACAGGGCAAACACGTCGGCGTGCTTGCCGGCCACGGCGATCGCTGCGTCTGATGAGCCGCCGAAAAAGATCGGGATATGGGGTTGTTGCAGCGGTTTTATTGCCGAAAAGGCCTGCTCGACCTGGTAAAAATCGTTAGCGGCGTCAAACGGTCGTTCCTGAGTCCAGACCTGACGCACAACGTCTAAAAACGCATCGGTGCGGGCATAGCGCCGATCGTGATCGAGGTAGTCGCCGTCGCGGCGCTGCTCGGCGTCGTTGCCGCCGCTAATGATATGCACCGCCAGGCGACCGTTCAGCAGATGTTCCAGCGTGGCGAATTTGCGCGCCGCCAGGGTCGGCGAGACAAAGCCCGGACGGTGTGCCAGTAAGAAGTTGATTTTTTGCGTGGATAGCCCGGCCAGCGCCGTGACTAAAAAACCGTCGGGCTGATCGGACCAATGCCCGACCAGCAGGCGGTCAAAACCGGCGGCCTCGTGGGTCTGCGCAAAGCGCACAATGTAGTCGCGGTCAAATATCGGGCCTGCCGGGGGGATGATTTCCGAAGACAGGCGGTGGCCGATCATGCCTAAAAATTGGACGCTCATTAGAACTCCTTGCCAGGATGCGTGATAGGGTTGGGCTGCCGGCCAAAGGTTTGGCGATAAGCAGCGTTGTTTTTATACCCTATACGCGATGCTCTAATGATCTAAATGCATTTTTATCATATCTTAATATGCGAAAAGTTAATTATAACTCTAACTTGTTATTTTTAATCTCATTAATCGCGAAGCGACTGCACGATCTTCTCGGCAAAAAAGGTAGTGGGCCGCTGCAGGTTGCCCAGTCCCGGGCTGCTGACCTGCCACAGCTGGACCTTCGGCTGGAAGTCGGTCAGCTCAACAATGGCGATCTCGTCCTGATGCGGGCTATGGGTTAATGCGGCCCGGGGCACCAGCCCGAGCCCCAACCCCTGGGCCACCAGGCTGATTTGCAACTGCGCGCCGGCGGTTTCCACGTTGATTTTCAGCCCGAGCCCCTGCGACTGCAGGTCGCGGTTTAAGCCGGCGCGCAGGCCGCAACCGTCGGGGTTCAATACCCAGCCGTGGTGTGCGCAACGGCCGAGACGGCTGGCGTTGAGATTAAGGTTTTTGCCGGCGATCACCACAACCTCCAGCGGGCACAGCGCCTTGGCCGTCAGACTGTCATCAAAGGTTTGCTGAGCCGGCCCCATGGCGAGCAGGCTGTCCAACTCAACGTTTTCCAGGCGCTTTATCAGCTGCCCGCCCCAACCGCAGACCACCTGCGGGCGCAGTTGCGGGTAATGTTCGCCGAGGGCCAGCAGCGCCGGGCGTAAGGCAATTTCACTCAGGCTCTGCGGAATTCCCAGGCGCAGCGGGCCGCGCGGTTCCGCATCCTGATTAAGCAAACTTTCCAACCGCTTGGTTTCGCGTTTGATCGTCAGGCACTGCTCATAGACGCGATGGCCGATGGCCGTCAGTTTAAGCGGTTTGGTTTGGCGATCCAGCAGCGTGGTGCCCAGGCTCTGTTCAAAGCTTTGCAGACGGCGGGTCATGGCGGATTGGCTAATGCCAAGGTATTCCGCGGCCTGGCTAAGAGAAGCGAATTGCACCACCGCCAGCAGTGCGTCAATGTCGTCTGTACGCATGAAAACTCTCTTTATGTGAATAATGCATTTTAGTTTATTACAAAAATGCATTTAGATAATAAAAACTTCTTTGTTAGCGTGATAGGCACGGTTTCAGACAGGAAAACCCTATGACAGTGCCATTACGCTTAGACCGTTTACGCGGGTTCATCGAACAATTGGCCCGACTGCATCAACAGCCGCTGGGCGATACGGCGCGGCTGGAACAGGCGGCGCAATGGCTGTCCGAACTGGTCAGCCAGGATGACTGGCTGGCCGAAGAATACGCCCGCCCACACCCTCAGCATTACCAGCAGTACCTGCTGCACGTTGATTCCGCCCAGCGCTTTTCCATCGTCAGCTTTGTTTGGGGGCCGGGGCAGGTTACGCCGATCCATGATCACCGCGTGTGGGGACTGATTGGCATGCTGCGCGGCGCCGAAATCAACCAGCGTTACGTGCTCGACGGCCAGGGCGTGCCCCGGCCCGAAGGCGGCGCCGAGCGGTTAACCGCCGGGCAGGTGGTGAAACTGTCCGAGCAGGAGGGCGATATTCACCAGGTCAGTAATGCGTTTAACGATCGCGTATCAATCAGCATTCATGTGTACGGCGGCAATATCGGTGCCGTCAAGCGGGCGGTGTATGGCGAAAGTGGCGCGGTGAAGCCTTTTATCTCCGGCTACTCGAACACCCAACTGCCTAATATCTGGGATCTTTCTAAGGAAGTATAAGTATGTCTGCCTTTGTTTACCGTGATTTTTCCACCCTGCGCGCCGCGTTGTTGGCACGGCAGGAGTTGGCGTTGATCGATGTGCGCGAAGAGGCTGAATTTGCGCAAAGCCACCCGCTGTTTGCCGTCAATATTCCGCTGAGCAAGCTGGAGCTGGAGGCCTACCGGCGCATTCCGCGCCGTGGCACCCCCATTACCGTTTACGACAACGGTGACGGACGGGCCGAACAGGCGGCAGCGCGGTTACGGCAGTTCGGCTATGGCGACGTCGCTCTGCTGGCCGGCGGTCTGGCGGGCTGGCAAGCCGGTGGCGGCGAGCTTTTCCAGGACGTCAATACGCCAAGCAAGGCCTTTGGCGAGCTGGTGGAAAGCCGCAGGCATACGCCATCGCTGACCGCGCAGCAGGTTAAGGCGCTGATCGATCAGCATGCCGATGTGGTGATCGTCGATGCGCGCCGTTTTGATGAATACCAAACCATGAGTATCCCCACCGGCACCAGCGTGCCGGGGGCGGAGCTGGTGTTGCGGATCAACGCGTTGGCGCCGGATCCCAATACGCAGGTGATTGTTAACTGCGCCGGGCGTACCCGCAGCATTATCGGTACCCAGTCGTTAATCAATGCCGGCATCAGCAACCCGGTAGCGGCGCTGCGCAATGGTACGATCGGCTGGGAGCTGGCGGGGTTTGCGCTGGAAAGCCAACAGCAGCGCCGCTACCCGGACGGCGTGGAGAATCGGGCGCAGGCTCAGCAACAGGCCCGGCGGGTGGCGGACGCGGCCGGTGTCGTGCGTATCGATCGCGAGACGTTTGGGTTGTGGCGGCAGGATACGACGCGCACCACCTATCTGTTTGATGTGCGCAGCCCCGAGGAGTATCACGCCGGGCATGTGCCGGGCAGTGATAGCGCGCCGGGCGGGCAATTGGTGCAGGAAACAGATCACTATGCCAGCGTGCGCGGCGCCCGCGTGGTGCTGGTGGATGATGACGGCGTGCGCGCCAACATGAGCGCCTCCTGGCTGGCGCAGATGGGCTGGGAGGCGGCGGTGGTGGACGGGCTGTCCGCCGCCGACTTTACCGAGCAGGGCGGCCCGGCGGCGCAGCTACCGCCGTCGCCGCCGACGGATGACATCACCCCGGCGCAGTTGGCCGCACTGCTGGCGAAGGAAGGCACGGTGCTGCTGGATTTCACCACCAGCGCCAACTATGTGGCGCGCCATATTCCCGGTGCGTATTGGGTCATCCGTTCACAGTTGCCGCTGGCGCTGGAAAAACTGCCGCCGGCGGAACGCTATGTTGTGACCTGCGGCAGCAGCCTGCTGGCGCGCTATGCCGTGCCGGAAGTGGCCGCGCTGACCGGCAAGCCGGTGCAGCTGCTTGCCGGCGGCACCCAGGCGTGGATAGCTGAAAACCGGCCGTTGGAAAAGGGCGAAGGGCGGTTGGCCGCGCCGCGCATCGATCGCTATCGCCGCCCGTATGAAGGCACCGACAATCCGCGTGACGCGATGCAAGCGTATCTGGACTGGGAGTTCGGATTGGTGGAACAGCTGGCGCGTGATGCAACCCATGGCTTTAACGTGCTCTGACCCATCGGACAATACGCATCACCGTCACTGATAAAGAGGAAAAGTATGGCGCAGTTTTCTGTTTTACTTAGGGTTGTGGGGCTGGGCGCCATGTTATTGACGGCGCCGCTGGCACAGGGGGCGATCGGCGACGCCAAACTGGTGCTGGGCGATCAGGCCCGCGGGCTGCGCAGCCTGGTGGAGGCCGCCGGCGTGATGAAAGATGCGCCTTATCAGTATCAATGGGCCAATTTCCAGGGGGCGGCGCCGCTGTTTGAAGCGCAGCGCGCGGCCGCCGTAGATACGTCCTATGCCGGGGATCTGCCGGTATTAATGGCGGCGGCGGGCGGGGTGGATTTTAAGCTGATTCAAACCAACGTCGGCTATGGCCAGTCTAACGGGATTATTGTGCCGAAGGATTCGCCGTTGCACAGCGTTCAGCAGTTGAAAGGGCAAACGGTGGTGGTTTCCTCCGCGCGTGGCAGCATCTCGCAAAACTTGCTGTATGCGGCATTACAGGAGGCCGGGCTGAAGCGGGAAGATGTGAAGGTTCAGTTTGTGATGCCCACCGATGCCAGCGCGGCGTTTAGCACCGGCAGGGTGGCGGCCTGGGCGGTTTTTGATCCCTATTTGGGCGTTGCGGAGCAAAGCGGCGCGCGCCTGCTGCGTGATGGTCAGGGATTAACGCCGTCGCTCGGTTTCCTGACCGCCACGACGCGCTCATTGGCCGATGCGGACAAGCGAGCGGCCATCAAAGATTTTGCCGAACGCGTCGCCAGAGCACGGCAGTGGGCGATCGACCATCCGGAGGAATACGCCAAGGTTTACGCTCAATTGACGCGTTTACCGCTGAAAACCGCCCGGCACATTGCGGGTCGGACGTCAAAGGGCGCGCATAGCGTCAATCAACAGGACATTCAGGTGCTGCAGCCCGTGGCCGATTTGTTTTATCAGTTAAAGATTCTGCCAAATCGCGTGACGGTTAATGACCTGATCGATAAGGAGTTTAGCTTGATTAAATGAACAGCGGATGGGACTCAGTGGTGGCGATGCCTGTTTCCGGGTTTGGCCGCCCATTTTTCCGATACGGCGGAGGACATCACAATGCACCGGGAGGTGTTTTCACGCTCGCTGATTGAATTGTAAGTATGCCGCATGCGCTGCTTGCAGAATACTCAACCGTGAAACAGCCGCTCAACGTGGGCTGAGTTCTAAAATATAACTCAGCCCACGTTGAGCGCTCATAAAACTAAACGATTAAAACTTTACTCTTCTGGTCTTTCGGGGAGAAGCTTAACAATAAGATATACAACAGCTATACTAACAGCAATATATATAAATCTTTCATGCCATGTTTCAAAGTGGAAGAACCAATAGATACATAAAAAAACTAATACTCCGCCAAGTAAAGAAACAGAGTACTCCAGAAAACTATGGAATATGCGTTTTCCGATTGGTAACTTTCCTTTTTTATCATTTCCCATAATTAACCTCTTTCTCTACAAGCTCTAGAATCTGATTGAATGCTGCTTCTCCCTGCGTTCTTCTCACTCTTAATGCTTCAACAAAAGGATGTAAAGCCGGCTCAACAATAAAATAAAGGAAGTCATAATTTTTTGGGCGCAACGCGTTATATATTTTTGGTTCAGTGCGTTGAAGCCTTTGAGACGTATAAATGCTACGTTCTGCCATGCCTCCTGCTAAGAGCGTATTGCCGACAATGCCACCTCGCAGAGCGATCATAAGAGTACTACGTTGAGCTATAGATGTTGCTATTTTTTTTGATATTATGGAGTTGGTGACTGTACGACCCACTATAGACGATCCGATTTTAGCGTAAATGTTATCTCTTTTGTTTTTCGGTACGTATTGATTGAATTTTTTTAATATGGTTTCTATTGTGTTTATAAAGCTTTCATTTTGAAGAATGCCAAAGCGAACCGCCTTAATTAACCTGATGCGTTCCGTGTCTCTGTTATATCTGGATTCTGTATTCAGATAACCATAGGCCAGATAACCTAAGTCTTGAGGTACGGATAATACACCGTGCACAAAACCAATTGCCGTTTCGGGAGAAACAATAATCTTCGCGATGCGTTTTGCTATCTCTTTGTAAGTACTCATTAAGATTCCCTTCTTATCTATTTTCGTTAGACTAAAACAAAAATAAAATAAAAACAACTCCAATTTTAATTTGTAATTTTTTCACGCACTGAAAATAAATGAACTATCAATATGGCAATTAATTGACCCTGGAAATACCGGTAACAATGAATCAATCACCGTTTACGATTGAGCAATTGACCGGGTGAATGATAAAGCGCGTAGGCTGACTGAAGGGGATAGTCTATATATAGAAAAGCAAAAAGCCCGCTTAAGTTGCCTTAAGCGGGCTTTTCTAAATATGGCTCCTCTGACTGGACTCGAACCAGTGACATACGGATTAACAGTCCGCCGTTCTACCGACTGAACTACAGAGGAATCGTTTGAACGGGGCGCATAATAGCGAGGCGGCAGGGGCTTGTAAAGCATGAAAAAACGCATTTTGACGCGTTTGCTGTAAGAATACCCAACCTGCTGCATTATTGAGTGATTGGGCGTGTTTCTGCGGGCGGCGCTGCTTCTTTTTGGTGCAGCGCGCCGGCGTAGCCGGCCTTCGGCGGCGGGCGGCGGCGGCCGGAGTGCGCCGGTTTTCCCTGCCTTTTTAGCCTGTTGGCGGCGTCATTGGCTTTTTCCCCCGATTATGGCCCGGATCTTGCTGTGGGGTTAGCGTTGTTTTTTGCGCATAACGGGGGCTCCATGAATTTCAGACGTCTTAAATACTTTGTCAAAATCGTCGATATCGGCAGCCTGACGCAGGCAGCGGAAGTGCTGCATATTGCGCAACCGGCGTTAAGCCAGCAGCTGGCGACGCTGGAAGGCGAACTTCAGCAGCAACTGCTGATTCGCAGTAAGCGCGGCGTCATGCCGACCGAAGCGGGCAACATTCTCTATGCCCATGCGCAGACGATTTTGCGCATGTGTGAGCAGACTCAGGCCGCCGTCAGCAACATCGGGCTGGCGGTCAGCGGGCAGGTTGCCCTTGGCGTCGCCTCCGGCTGCGCCGCCGCGCAGCTGGCGATGCCGCTGCTGCAGGCGATGCGCGATGCGCACCCCGGCATTCTGCTGCGCCTGCATGAGGATACCGGCCCGGCGCTGACCGATCAGGTGGCCAACTGCGCGCTGGATATGGCGGTTATTTATGGCACCAAGGCGCCGCAGGGGTTTAATACCACGGTACTGGCGAAAGAGGATCTGTATCTGGTGGCGTCACGTTCGGTGCCTAATCCCGGCGACTATATCGATCTGCGGGCGCTGGCGCGGCTGAATCTGTTTTTACCGCACCGGGGAGACAGCGTGCGCGATCAGATTGAAGACGCGATGGCGGTGCGCAAACTGGCGTTGAATGTCGTCGGCGAGATCGAATCGCCGACCATGCTCAGCGCCGCCATCGCCGGCGGGCTGGGGGCGACCATTTTGCCGGAGTCCGCCGCGCGGGCGCTGACCGGCCCGGCCAGAGCCTGGATGGCGCGTATCAGCAATCCGTCGCTGGCATTGCCGCTGGCGCTGTGCGTGTCTGTTCAGCAGCCGCTGTCTGAAGCGGCGCAGGCGGTGAAAGCGCAACTCTTGGCGATGATTGCCGCACCGGGCCAGCCGAAACGCGCGCTGACGCTGGTGCAGTAACGCGAGGCTGACTTTTCTCCTCAATCTCTCGCCGTATGAGAGATTTTCGCACGTCTTTTCTGAATTATTGCGCCCGTGTGGCGCATTCCCCGTCCCTATGCCAGCCTTATTGTGCCGCGGTTGGCGGCGCAATAATAATCAAAAAGAGGGAGGGTATATGGAGAAGCTCTGGGGGCATCCATCGTTACCGGTCAAAACCCGGCTGTCGCGGCTGTATGTCGCGCTGACGGCGGCGCTGACGCTGGCCGGCACGGTCGGCGCGGCCTATGCGGAAAACATCAGCGTCGAAAACGGCGAAAAGCGGATCAGAGAGGTGGACTTTGCATCGTTAGGTAAGGTCAGCGGTAAGGGCAGCGAGTGGCGGGTTAGTGATGCGTTGGCGATCAGCGACGGGCTGTATGTGCTGGATGGCGGCGTGATGAGCGTCGGCCGGCTGGAAGCATCAGGCTCGTTTGTTGGCACTAACAGTTCGACGGAAATTGTCGTCAGCGGCAGCGGTTCGCATCTACAAATAGAAAATTATCCAAGGATGGAAATCCTCTCGCTGTCCGATCATGGCCGTTTTAGCAGCGCGAGTAATGCGTTAGAAATCCATGGCGGCCTGATAATAGGCAGTCGTGGCACCCTGGATGGCCATGCGCAGGATGATGAGGATGTGGTGGAGAAAGGGTGGGATATTTTTACCCTGGGGGAAGCGCAGGCGCCCGGCGTATTGGATCCTAATATTGTCGTCTTCTTTGATCGGGATACGTATTTGGGCGGGCGCTGGAACTCCCTCATCTTCAACCATACTGCGGATGACTATCAGTTTGTCAACAGCGTCAGGGACGACGAGGGACATGCGTCGATAGCCAATTTTGCCGGCAATACCACCATGTCCGGCGATCTCAGCAATTTCCATGGCGATATCTTCGTCAAAGGCGGCAAGCTGACGATTAACTCTGATGTGGGGCGCTACAAGATTGATCCTCCTTATCAAGGTCTATACGTTGAGCGAGGCGGTACGCTGATCCTCAACGGCACCATCGGGGGATTTGGCCGCGGCATCGGTTTTACCACTTCGCTGTTTGTTGATCCCGGCGCGAGGCTGGGCGGCGATGCGACCATCGGCCGTACGATTATCGAGGGCGGCGGCCATATTGCTCCCGGCGACGGCAGCACGGGCAAGTTCGACATTAACAGCTATCTGACCTTTAAAGACGGCGCGTTTTATGACGTGGATATCGCCGCCGACGGCCGCAGCGATACCATGGCGGTGGTCGGCCAGACGACGATCGGCAACAACGTGAAGGTGCTGGTGAATATGCTGGATCCCTACACCAGCTATCAGGATGAACAGACCTACCGCATACTCACCTCCGAAAAAGATATTGCCGGCATGTTCAGCGAAGCGGTGCTGGATTCGGCCTTTCTGGAAGCGACCTTTAAACGCGGCCAGCAGTTTATCGATCTGCTGATTAAACAAATTACCCCCGGCGGCGATGTGACGCTGGACGGCGATCGCCACGTTTCTCAGTCGGTCTCCTATGCCGGCGCGGTCAGTATGGGTCAGGATAAAGCCAGCGAGTGGTTGATAGACGGCGGTACGTTCAGCGCTAAAAAGCTGATTATCGGCTCTGAACGCCAGTCGCAGGCGGCGGTGCGGGTGGAAAACGGCGCTAAATTGGTGACCGAACGGGCAAGGATCGACTACGGTCTGGATGATGCCGACTATCAACACCGGCCGATGGCGACTATCAGCGGTAAAGGCAGCGAATGGCGGGTCAATGACTGGCTGTCGCTTGCCGGCAAGTTGGACGTGCTGGACGGCGCGCAGGTGAGCGTCGGCGATCTGCTGGCCTCTGAACGTCCCGCCGAGGCGAAAAAGTCTGCGGATATTTACGTCAGCGGTGAAGGCTCGCATCTGCACACCCGTGGAACTACCGACGCCGATGTGCTGGCGCTGGCGAACGGCGGGCGCTTCAGTAACGATAATAAACAGTTAACGCCGCGCAGCGCGCTGGTGATCGGCAGCCGCGCCTCTTTTGACGGCTATTCGGCGGATGGCCCTTACGGCCGCGAGATCTGGCCGCTGCCTACGCTGGGCGAGGCGCAGGCGCCCGGCGTGATTGACCGCGATATTGTGATCACCACGCCAACCGACCATCGGGGTATGCGGGGGTCGATTATTTTTAACCATACGTCGGACGACTATCAGTTCGCCAATACCATCATCGGCAGTGGATCGATGGCCAACGTGGCCGGGCAGACCACGCTGACCGGCGATCTCTCGCAATACGGCGGGCGCATTTTCGTGAAGGGCGGCAAGTTAACGATTGACGGTGATGTAGGCACGAACGTGGAGGAGTCCGAAAAACTACAAGGGTTGGCGGTAGAGAACGGCGGAACGCTGCTGCTTAACGGTAATGTGGGGCATATCATCGAGATTTCTCCAGGGTTTACGGATTTTTCAACGGCATTGTTCGTAGGCGGCGGCAGTGTACTGCGCGGTAATGCGACGACAGGCCGGGTGAGTATCGGGCGCGGAAGCCATCTTTCCCCCGGGGATCCTGACAATAACGCTATCGGTCAATTTATCATTAAGAGTAATTTGGGCTTCAATGAGGGCGCGTTTTATGACGTTGATATCGCCGCGGATGGCCGCAGCGACTATGTGAGGTCGCAGGGCGGCGCTTATATCGACAAGAACGTCAAGGTGCTGGTCAATACCCTTGATCCGCACACCAGCTATCAGGATGGGCAAACCTACCGCATTCTGACCGCCGGCGGCGGCGTTAACGGTATGTTCAGTGAAGCGGTGCTGGATTCGGCCTTTTTGGACACGGAGTTGACGCGCGATCATCAAAACGTCGATCTGACCATCCGGCAGAAAGAGACCGGCGGCGGTGACGACGGCCATACCGGTGGCGGTGATGACGGCCATACCGGCGGTGGTGACGACGGCCATACCGGCGGTGGTGATGACGGCCATACCGGCGGTGGTGATGACGGCCATACCGGCGGCGGTGATGACGGCCATACCGGCGGTGGTGATGACGGCCATACCGGCGGCGGTGATGACGGCCATACCGGCGGCGGTGACGACGGCGATATCGGCGGCGGTAAACCGGACGTGCCAGGCATCTTCCAGACGGTGGCGACCAGCGACAACCAGTGGAACACCGCCGGTGCGCTGAGCTCGCTGGCGCAGCAGGGGCCGTCGCTCGGCCTGTACAACTCGCTGCTGATGCTGAATGCGGGGCAGGCGCGCGAGGCGTTTAACCAGCTGTCCGGCGAGCAGTATGCGTCGGTGCAGGCGAGCCTGCTGCAGAGCGGTACGCTGGTGGGCAGCGTGGTGAACCAGCATATGCAGACGATGTTCGACGGCGACAGCCTGACGGTGCCGCCGCTGGCGATGAGTCTGGTGCAGGGTCCGGAGCGCGAGCGCAACGGCGCCTGGGGACAGATGTTCGGCAGCTGGACGCGCAGCAAGGGCGACGGCAACACCGGCAAGCTGGACAGCAACACCGGCGGCTTCCTGGTGGGGGCGGACCGTGAGCTGAGCGACGGGGTGCGCGCCGGCGCCTACGCGGGCTACAGTCGTACCCATTTCGACGTTGACAGCCGTGCGTCGTCGGGCCACAGCAACAACTACCACCTGGGTCTGTATGGCGCGGGGCAGCGCGATGCGCTGGCGCTGCGCGGCGGCCTGGGCTACAGCTGGCACCGGATTGAGAGCGAGCGCAACGTCGGCTTCGGCGGCTATAGCGACCGGCTGAAGGGGGATTACGACGGTAATACGCTGCAGGCGTTTACGGAGCTGGGCTACCGGCTGCGCTATGAGTCATCGAGCGTGGAGCCGTTCGTCAACCTGAGCTACGTGCGTCTGCATACGGATGCGGTGCAGGAGCAGGGCGGCGCGGCGGCGTTGAGCGTGCAGGATGAGACGATGAACACCTTCTACTCGACGCTGGGCCTGCGCGGTGCGACGGATATCCCGGTCTCGGGCGTTGACGTCACGCTGCACGGCAATCTGGGCTGGCAGCACGCCTACGGCGACACGGACACCTCGGCGCGGATGGCGTTCACCACCGGCGACAGCTTTGCCACCAAGGGCGCGCCGGTGGATAAGGACGTGGCGGTGGTCGGCGTCGGTCTGGACGTGCCGCTGACGCGTTCGACGCGTGTCGGGGTGTCCTATCAGGGACAGTACGGCTCGCAGCTGCAGGCCAACTCGGTCAATGCACAGCTGACGGTCTCGTTCTAACCCGCCGTATTTACAGGTGCGGGCTGCCGGATTCTCCGGCAGCCCTTTTTATTTCAAACAATCCTATTCTGAATTCCGGCGCCCGCGTGGCGCATTCCCCGTTCCTATGCCAGCCTTATTGTGCCGCGGTTGGCGGCGCAATAATAATCAAAGAGAGGGATGGTATATGGAGAAGCTCTGGGGGCATCCATCGTTACCGGTCAAAACCCGGCTGTCGCGGTTGTATATTGCACTGGCGGCGGCGTTGACGCTGGCGGGTAATATCAGCGCGTCCTATGCGGAAAATATTAAGGCAGAGGATAGAGCGGGACGCGCGGGCGATGTTGACGGCATGTATGGCAATGAACGGCGTCTCGCTAACTTTCAGGGGGGCTTTGACGTTTTGAACGGCAAGGTGATGAACCTTGAGCCGCTGGGTTTTGGTCATGATGGACAGGGCGGCGAGTCGACGGAAGCTTATGTCAGCGGCGTTGGTTCGAGTTTGCATGTTACTGGGGAGCCTCCGGCTGATGTGCTGGCTTTATCCGAACGCGGGCGCTTTAGCAGCGATGTTAACCCGGTATATGTGAACGGCGCATTTATTATCGGCAGCCTGGATGGTACTCCGTCCCAGGATGAAAACGGTGAGGTATGGCGGCTGTCGACGTCGGGGCCGGCGCAGGCGCTCGGTGTGCTGGATGCCGACATCGTGGTGGATACCGGCACGTATAATATGGGAATGTCGAATTCTATTACCTTTAACCATACCGCAGATGGTTACCGCTTTGTGAATGCCATCATCGGCGACGGGGCAATAGCGAATGTTGCCGGAAATACGGAGTTAACCGGCGATCTTAGTCGTTATAACGGGCACATTTTCGCCAAAGACGGCAAGCTGACGGTTAATACCGATATCGGCACGGAAGATGACCTGCTGATCAGAACGCAGCATCTCTATGCCGAAGATGGCGGGACGTTGATCCTTAACGGCACGATAGGGAGATTTGCGCGCAATATCGGTTTTTCAACCTCGCTGTTTGTTGAATCCGGCGGCGTACTGGGCGGCAATGCGACCATCGGCCGCACGGTGGTGGAGCGTGACGGACATTTTTCCCCCGGCGACGGCGGCATCGGCAAGTTTGATATCAACAGCTATCTGACCTTTAACGACGGCGCGCTCTATGATGTGGATATCGCCGCGGACGGCCGCAGCGACAGTACGGCGGTATTGGGCCAGACCACCATCGGCAAGGACGTCAAGGTTCAGGTCAATGCCCTTGACCCGCATGCCAGCTATCAGGATGGACAAACTTACCGCATCCTCACCTCTGAAAAGGATATCGCCGGCACGTTCAGCGCCGCGGTGCTGGACTCGGCGTTTTTAGACGCAACGCTTGAGCACGGCAAGCAGTTTATCGATCTGATTATTAAGCAGCTCCAGCCCGTCGGCGATGCGATTCTTGATGGCAGCCGGCATATCTCCCAGTCGGTCTCCTACGGCGGTACGGTCAGCGTCGGGCAGAATCAGGTCAGCGATTTACTGATTGACGGCGGCACCTTCAGCGCCAAAAAACTGGTGGTCGGCTCCGAGAGCCAGCCGCAGGCGACGGTGCGGGTGGAGAACGGCGCCCACCTGGTCACCGATGATGCCACGGTGAACTACGGCCCGGACGATACCGACTACCGATACGGCCCGAAAGTGGCCGTCGCCGGTAACGGCAGCGAATGGCAGATTGCCAACCGGCTGGCGCTGGCCGGCAAGCTGGACGTGCTGGACGGCGCGCAGGTGACGGCTGGCGAGCTGGCGGTGGCCGACCGGCCCTGGAACGGCACAAAAAGTTCGGATATTTACGTCAGCGGTGAAGGCTCACGCCTGCATTCCCGGGGGCGCAGCGATATTGATGTCCTGTCATTAGCTGACAATGGCCGTTTCAGCAACGACGGCGGCAGGCTGGCGCTGAAAACGGCGCTGATTATCGGTAGCCGTGGTTATTTTGACGGTCATGTGCCTGCAGATGATGATAACAGTTGGACGCCGCCTATGCTGGGTGGGGCGCAAGCGCCCGGCATCCTTGATCCGGGCATTGCCCTGACCGCGCCGACCATTATTTTTAACCATACCGCGGATGATTATGCATTCGGCAATACCCTCACCGGCAGCGGTGTAATGGCTAATGTCGCCGGTCAGACGATATTGACGGGCGATCTCGGCAATTACTTTGGCGATGTGTTCGTCAAAGAGGGTAAGCTGACCATCAATACCGATCTGGGCACTAATCCTGATTATCAGTTGTTAAAAGAGCATAAACTGCGCGTTGAGGACGGCGGAACGCTGATCCTTAATGGCACCATGGGAATGTTTGCCCGCAATGTCGGCTTTTCGACCTCACTGTTTGTTGAGCCCGGCGGCGTACTGGGCGGCGATGCGACCATTGGCCGCACGGTGGTGGAAAACGGCGGCCATCTCTCCCCCGGCGACGGCGGTATCGGCAAGTTTGATATCAACAGTTATCTGACCTTTAACGATGGCGCCTTCTACGACGTGGATATTGCCGCGGACGGCCGCAGCGACAGCACGGCGGTGTTAGGCCAGACCACTATCGGCAAAAACGTCAAGGTACAGGTCAATGCCCTTGACCCGAACGTCAGCTATCAGGACGGGCAAACCTACCGCATACTCACTTCTGAAAAGGATATCGCCGGCACGTTCAGCGCCGCAGTGCTGGACTCGGCGTTTTTAGACGCAACGCTTGAGCACGGCAAGCAGTTTGTCGATCTGATCGTGAAGCAGCTCGGGCCCATCGGCGATGCGCTGCTTGACGGTAGCCGGCATATTTCCCATTCGGTTTCCTATGGCGGTACGGCCAGCGTCGGGCAGGATAAGGTCAGTCATTTACTGATTGACGGCGGCACCTTCAGCGCCAAAAAACTGGTGGTCGGCTCCGAGAGCCAGCCGCAGGCGACGGTGCGGGTGGAAAATGGCGCCCGGCTGGTCACCGGCGATGCCACGGTGAGCTACGGCCCGAACAATACCGACTACCGATACAGCCCGAAAGTGGCCATTGCCGGTAAAGACAGTGCATGGCAGGTAGGCAACCAATTGGCGCTGGCCGGGGAGCTGGACGTGCTGGATGGCGCGCAGGTGACCGCCGGCGAATTGGTGGTGGCCGACCATCCTTGGGACAGTAAAAAAACGTCAGAGATTTATATCAGCGGTGACGGGGCGCACCTGCACTCTCGGGGATTCAGCGGAGTGGGCGTGCTGTCATTAGCCAACAATGGCCGTTTCAGCAACGACGGCAGTAAACTAGCGCTGAATACGGCGCTGATTATCGGCAGCCGCGGCTATTTTGACGGTTATTCACCTACGGATGTCAATGGTCATGAGATCTGGACGCTGCCGGCGTTGGGTGAGGCGCAGGCGCCAGGCATCCTGGACCCGAACATTGTGGTGGATACCTTAACCTACAATATGGGTATGCAGCGCTCCATCATCTTTAATCACACTGCAAGCGATTACCAATTTGCCAATACCGTCAACGGCGACGGCACGATGGTTAATGTGGCCGGTCAGACGACGCTGAGCGGCGATCTTACCGGATACAATGGGTATATTTTCGTGAAGGGCGGCAAGTTGACGGTTAACGGCGACATGGCGACCAATATTAGTTTTTACCCGAGGTACCAGGAGCTGCGTGTGGAAGATGGCGGTACGCTGATTCTCAACGGCACCGTGGGTGCATTTATCGAGCAATCGCTGGGCAATCCGGGTTTTTCCAGTTCGCTGTTTGTTGAATCCGGCGGCGTTCTGGGCGGCAATGCGACCATTGGCCGTACGGTGGTGGAACGTGGCGGCCATCTTTCCCCCGGCGACGGCGACATCGGTAAACTGACCGTCAGGAGCTACCTGACCTTCAAGGACGGCGCGTTCTACGACGTAGATATTGCCGCGGACGGCCGCAGCGATACGGTGGGGATGCAGGGTGAAACGACTATTGGCAAGAACGTTAAAGTGCTGGTTAACGCACTCGATCCGCATAGCAGCTATCAGGATGGACAAACCTATCGCATTTTAACTTCTGGCGACGGTATTAAAGGCATGTTCAGCGAAGCGGTACTGGACTCGGCCTTTTTAGAGACGGCGCTGACGCGCGACCGGCAAAACGTCGATCTGACCATCCGGCAGAAAGACACCGGCGGTGGTGACGACGGCCATACCGGCGGCGGTGATGACGGCGATACCGGCGGTGGTGACGACGGCGATACCGGCGGTGGTGACGACGGCGATACCGGCGGTGGTGACGACGGCCATACCGGCGGCGGTGATGACGGCCATACCGGTGGCGGTGATGGAGGCAATACCGGCGGCGGTGACGACGGCGATATCGGTGGTAACCCGAACGCACCGGGCATCTTCCAGACGGTGGCAACCAGCGACAACCAGTGGAACACCGCCGGTGCGCTGAGCTCGCTGGCGCAGCAGGGGCCGTCGCTCGGCCTGTATAACTCGCTGCTGATGTTGAACGCAGGACAGGCGCGCGAGGCGTTTAACCAGCTGTCCGGTGAACAGTATGCGTCGGTGCAGTCGAGCCTGCAGCAGAGCGGCACGCTGGTAGGCAGCGTGGTGAACCAGCATATGCAGACGATGTTCGACGGCGACAGCCTGACGGTGCCGCCGCTGGCGATGAGTCTGGTGCAGGGTCCGGAGCGCGAGCGCAACGGGGCCTGGGGACAGATGTTCGGCAGCTGGACGCGCAGCAAGGGCGACGGCAACACCGGCAAGCTGGACAGCAACACCGGCGGTTTTCTGGTGGGGGCAGACCGTGAACTGAGCGAGGGGGTGCGCGCCGGCGCCTACGCGGGCTACAGCCGTACCCATTTCGACGTTGACAGCCGTGCGTCGTCGGGCCACAGCAACAACTACCACCTGGGTCTGTATGGCGCGGGGCAGCGGGATGCGCTGGCGCTGCGCGGCGGCCTGGGCTACAGCTGGCACCGGATTGAGAGCGAGCGCAACGTCGGCTTCGGCGGCTATCGCGACCGGCTGAAGGGGGATTACGACGGTAATACGCTGCAGGCGTTTACGGAGCTGGGCTACCGGCTGCGCTATGAGTCATCGAGCGTGGAGCCGTTCGTCAACCTGAGCTACGTGCGTCTGCATACGGATGCGGTGCAGGAGCAGGGCGGCGCGGCGGCGTTGAGCGTGCAGGATGAGACGATGAACACTTTCTACTCGACGCTGGGCCTGCGTGGTGCGACGGATATCCCGGTCTCGGGCGTTGACGTCACGCTGCACGGCAATCTGGGCTGGCAGCACGCCTACGGCGACACGGACACTTCGGCGCGGATGGCGTTCGCCACCGGCGACAGCTTCACCAGCAAGGGCGCGCCGGTGGATAAGGACGTGGCGGTGGTGGGCGTCGGTCTGGACGTGCCGCTGACGCGTTCGACGCGTGTCGGGGTGTCCTATCAGGGACAGTACGGCTCGCAGCTGCAGGCCAACTCGGTCAATGCACAGCTGACGGTCTCCTTCTAACTACAGGCACCCGGTTAACGCGCCGGGTCAAGCGTAATCAGGCCCGCTCACGTTCTCTTGAGCGGGCTTTTCCAATTATGGCGATCTGAACGGGAGTGCTTTGGCGGGTCACTGGCTAATTGCCCGCCTGTCCTGCAAACGGCATCATTCAACCCGGCGCCTTGTAAACCATGATGATGATGCAAGAACATTTATCTTGTCAGGTGATTAATCTACCATGAGCTTATCCGGGCGAATGATGCGAGGCTGAGTATTACATTGACAGGTAAAAAGAAAAGTACCATCAAAGAGGTCGCAGCCTTGGCGGAGGTGTCGATCGGCGTGGTTTCCCGGGTGTTGAACCCTGGCTCTGGCTCCGTGTCTGAACGCACCCGCCAGCGTATTCTCAAAGCCATGCAAACGCTGAACTATACCCCGCAGAGCGCCGCCCGTGAGCTAAAAACCAGTTTGAATAACACCATTGGCCTGGTGGTGGCAGATATCGCCAACGATTTTTTCGCTGAAATTGCCGATCTTATTGTCCGTCGCGCCAGAGAAATGGCGATGAATGTCATTTTGGTCACCACCCAGGAGGATCCGCAGCTGGAGCGGGAAAGCCTGGAAATGCTGATGCAAAAACGGGTAAAGGCCATCATCGCCACGCCGACCAGCGACAACAGCGATATGTGGCAATCCATCAGCGAAATGGGGATCGCGGTGATCTTCATCGATCGCTATCTCAAGGACGTGGCGCACGCCAGCGTCATTGGTTTTAATAATGAAGCTTCTGCCCGTGAGGCCACCTGCTATCTTGCCCGGCAGGGACATCGGCGCATTGGCTGGATCAGCGGGCCGCTGAACACGTCAACCTCTTTGCAGAGGCTGGAGGGGTACCAGCAAGGATTGCAAGCCAGCGGCATTGGCTGGGAGCCGCAGTATGCGGTGGTGAAGAACTTTCGCGATCCGCTTGCCAGCCAGGCGCTTGACGAGCTGCTGGCGCTGCAGAACCCGCCGACGGCCATTATTATCGGCAATACTTCAATTGCGCCGATGATTATGTCGCGCATCCGGGCGCTGAAACTTGCCGTCCCGGAAGATCTGTCGCTGATTGTTTATCACGACAGCCACTGGAGCCGGTTACTGAGTCCGTCCATCAGCGTTATCAAACATCCGCTGGAAGCGCTGGCCGATAAGGCGTTATCCAGCCTGTCTGGCGAGAAGCAGGAACCCTGTGAACTCAACAGCCGGTTAATCAAGCGCGAGAGCGTGCTCCGGATTAAATAGGCGAACCGTTCAACCGCCGGATTTGCCTGATAATGGCGCAGTGATCCAGTTCCCCGTCGCCGGCGGCAATCATCTGGCTGAAGAGCGTATTTATTTTTTCCGTCAGCGGTAGTGTCAGACCCAGTTGCTGAGCCAGCGCCACAGCGCTGCGCGTGTCTTTGAGCTGCCACTTTGCCGCACCGCGCGCCTTAAAGTCCTCGTTCACCATCCGCGCGCCGTGTTGCTGCAGCAGGGTCGAATCGGCAAATCCGCCCAGCAGTGCTTCGCGTACTTTTGCCGGGTCGGCGCCGCCTCGCTGGGCGAGCGTAAAGGCTTCCGACAATAAACTCAGGGTGCCTGCGACAATGATCTGATTGGCGAGTTTAGCCAACTGCCCGGCTCCGACGTCACCGATACGCGTGACGGTTCCCAGATGAGCGAGCAGGGGGCGCAGGCGATCGATGTCCTCAGCATTACCGCCGGCCATTAATGATAACGTACCGTTTTCTGCTCCCGCCGTGCCGCCGGACACCGGCATATCGATATACTCAGCCTGCGCGCTCATTGCCTGACGTTGCTGCTCCATCACTATCGCGGGCGACAGGGTGCTCATCATGACAATCACCGTGCCGTTGGCGATATGCCGCAGCGCGTTAGCGTCGAAAATCACCTCATTGCAGGCCTGCGCATCGCTTAATAAACAGATGATGACCTGACTGCCGGCCAGCAACTGGGCGGAGGAGTCCGCGACTGCAATACCATATTCCTTCAGGGCGCGCGCTTTTTCCCTGGAGCGATTCCACACCGTGACGGTATAACCGGCGGCGGCGAGGCGTCTCGCCACCGGTTGCCCCATGAGTCCGGTCCCTAACAATCCAATGCGTGTTTCGGCTGCCATGTTTCCTCCTGAGATAACCGCCGCGCCGTATAGCGCAGCGGGTCATGCCGTTATTTATAAGCCTGCCAGACTGACCATCTGCTTACGCAGCTCGACGATATCCAGATTGTTGTCAAACTGAACATCGGAGAAGCGCACCGCCTGGTTTTTGGCAACATCGCGAACCAGACGGACGTGGTGCGCCAGCCCCATCGGCAAGAGATCCTGCGCCACGCTGATGCTGGCCGGCAGCGCATTGGCCCAGACGGTGAAGCCACCTTCGCCATCCAGCATTTCTCCGGCTTTCAGATCGCGCTTGGCGGTCGCCACCGCATCGCCCCGGAAGCTTAATGCCGAACCGGTGGCCTCTCCGCGCAACACCGCAGAAAGAATGCTGATGCTGGTCTCAAGGCCAATCAGGTGGAAGGGGCGCCACATGGAGGCATACCATCCGCTGGGGTCTGTCAGCAAGCCATACTGTTTGAAACAGGCGCGGCTGTACTCATCTTTGGCTTTAAAGGTGACAAATACGCCGTAGCGGATGTTGTTGAGCACTTCCCGCCCGTCCGGCTCCTGGCTGGCGGCAATGTCGACCAGACCGCTGCGGCTCAGCCGCCCGCCGTCAGATTCCGGTGAGAACACGCGCGCCAGGTCATGCACGCCGGCAGGGGGGAAAGCCAGCCCGTTATCGGGGCAGTCCAGCCCGGTGGCGTTGGCCACCGCCGCCATTTCAATCGCCGCTTTGGTGCCGTCGGTGAAAGAGTTGTACATCTTGGGGTTGAAGTCGCCGGCCGCCACTTCCTCTTCGCTCCAGCCGAAAAACCCCCACACGGTATCGGGCGTGGAGTAGCGATAGCGCGGTTCAAAATTCATGCCTTTACCTGCGGCCACGATGTCAAATCCGCAGGCCCTGGCCCAGTCCACCAGCTCACAAATAATGGCCGGCTGATCCCCGTAAGCCATGCTGTAAATGACGCCGTTTTTACGCGCACGTTCGGCGATCAACGGCCCGCACAAGACATCGGCTTCGACATTCACCATCACCACGTGCTTGCCATGTTCGACGGCATGGAGCGCGTGACGCGTGCCTGCCAGCGGGTGTCCCGTCGCTTCGACAATACAGTCAATCTGCTCACAGCGGAACAGCTCTTCCGCGTCCTCAACCACGCAGGTTGATCCTTCGCGCAGTGCCGCCTCAATATTTGCGGCCTGATACTGGGAATCCGGCCAGCCGACACGCGCCAGCGCCGTCCGTGCTTTTTTCACATCAAGATCGGCGACGGCCACCACCTGCAAGCCGGCAAGATGGCGTAACTGGGCAAGGACCATCGAGCCAAATTTACCTGCGCCGATAATGCCAACCCGGACGGGCTGCGCGGAACCTGATTTTACGGCACCGGCGCGCTCGGCTAACAATGCTGCTAAGTTCATGTGCTACTCCTTTACAAGGTGTGATGTGTCGGATTTAACGCCAGCCAGCGACCTGGCGGCGGCTTTTACTCAGGAGATAAATCAGTAACGGCGAAAACAGCACCAGAATCGATAACAGGTAGAGACCATTTTGCGATTTACCGCTAAGGGAGATGGTGAGCCCCACCAGGAAGGGGCCGAAAAAACCGCCGATATTGCCGATGGAATTAATCAACGCCAGACCGCCGGCCGAACCTTGGCGGGTCAGGAAAGAGGCGGGCAGGGTATAGAACGTCGGGACGCACGACAGCATGCCGACGGTCGACAGCGTCAGCCCCAGCATGGAAATCACCGGCGAATCACTGATGGCGGCAACCACAAATCCGACAGAAAACAGCAGCGAAGGCAGGATGAAATGCCAGGTGCGCTCATTGGTTTTATCAGAATGGTTTGACCACCAGCACATCACGACGGCGCCAACAATATAGGGAATGGTGCCCAGCAGTCCGACCACGGTATCAGAGTAATCAAAGCGCTTAATAAATTGCGGCATCCAAAAGCCGAGGCCGGTCAGGCCAATCACCGTAAAGAAGTAAGCCATGCCTAAAACCCAGACGCGGCGATCCTTGAACATCGCCTTTAAGCCGGCGTGGCCGACCGCTAATGTCGCCTGCCGCTCTTTTTCCATCAGCGTCTGGTAGGCCCGGCGCTCTTCAGAACTGAGCCAGGAAGCCTTGGCCGGTTCGTCGGTGAGGTAAAGAAAGACAATCAGCGATAAAATGACCGGCGGGCAGCCTTCAAGTAAAAACAGCCACTGCCAGCTTTCCAGGCCGCCGACCTGATGAAAATTGTCCAGAATATAGCCGGAGAGGGGGTTGGCGATAATCGCCGCCAGCGGCACCCCCAGGTAGTAAATGGAAAATACCTTGGCCAGCTCCTGTTTAGGAAACCAGGTGGTGAGATAGAAAATAATGCCCGGCGCCAGACCCGCTTCGGCCACGCCGAGTAAAAAGCGCAAAATACTGAGGCTGACCACCCCTTGGGCAAAGGCCATCGCCATGGAAATCACGCCCCAGGTGATCATTATCCTGGCCAGCCAAAAGCGCGCGCCGTAGCGTTCCAGCAGCACATTGCTGGGGATCTCAAACAGGATATAGCCAAAAGAGAAAATGCCGACGGCAAAACCAAACTGCTCCGGCGTTAACCCGAGAGCGTGGTTCATGGTTAATGCCGCCATGCCGATATTGGAGCGATCAATAAACGCCAGCAGATACATCATCAGGATCAGCGGCATTAAACGCATCCGAGCTTTTTTGATCGCGCCACTCGCCAGTGGCGAGATTTCTGTCTGAGGCTGGCCCGGCGTAACGTCAGCGCCGGCCAGTGAACTGTCATACTCTTCTACGTGTTTCATGATGAATCCCAGTAGTGTTTTAACCCCCGGAAATATCACGGAAAATGCATAGATACCGCGATGCCTGAATAAAAGTAAAACGTTTTACTTTTTTGTGAGTTTTACGACAGACCGTTAAACAGTCAAGGGGATGTCGCAGAGAAGTTAAAAAATTGTGACTAAGTTAACGTGTCGCCTTGGCGGCTAAAAAGCGCGCCGAGGGCGAAGACTTACCGCTGGCGGCAGGGGAGGCGGGAACTGTTGTTTGATACCGAACGGCTGAAGATAACGTCGATTGCCGGGGCATCTGCCGGCACAGAGAAATGGAAAAGCAAAAAGCCCGCTTAAGTTTCCTTAAGCGGGCTTCTCTAAATATGGCTCCTCTGACTGGACTCGAACCAGTGACATACGGATTAACAGTCCGCCGTTCTACCGACTGAACTACAGAGGAATCGTGTGAACGGGGCGCATCATATCCAGCCGCTCCGGGTGTGTCAACGCTAATTTAGCGCTTTTGATTCAACTGCTCAGCAACTGAGCAGGGCGGGCGTAGTTAGGCCTCGCCGCCGCCGTGTTCGCTCTGCCAGCGCTGCAGCCGCGCCAGCGGATCCTGGCGGTAGAAGCGGCAAAACTGCGGGTATAGCGTGGGGAAACGCTGGGCCAGCAGATCCGGCGCGCTGAAGAAATATTCCGACAGCACCGCAAAGCACTCGGCGGGATCGCTGGCGGCATAGGCGTCGATGCTGGCGGCTTCCTCGCCGACCAGATCGATCTCGTCCTGAATGGCGTCCATCGCGCCGTGCAGTTCGTGCTCCCAGGCCGCCACCTCGCGCAGCGGCATCGGTGGTACGCCGTTGGCGACGCCGCCGTTGCGCATATCCAGCTTATGCGTCGCTTCGTGGATCACCAGGTTAAAGCCGGACAGATCGAACGAGTCCTGCACGTCCTGCCAGTTCAGCACGATGGGGCCTTGCTCCCAGCTCTGCCCGGACTGCACCACCGGCCCGGAATGCACCAGCCCCAGATCGTCCTGCCACTCTTCTTCCACCACAAACGGGGAAGGATACAGCAGGATTTCATTGAAGCCGTCCAGAACGTCGACGCCCAGCTCCAGCACCGGCAGGGCGAACAGCAGGGCAATGCGCATCTGCATCAGCGGCGTCAGCGGCAGCTCCTGCAGCGGCACGATGCGCTTTTGCTGCAGCAGTTTCTCGGCAAGCGCCGCCAGTCGGCGGCATTCATCGTCATCAAGCGGCATCAGCAACGGAATTGCCAGCGCTTCCTGCCATTGGGCGGGCGTCAGCGCCGGGGAGGGCGTGGTTTTCCATGGCCATCTAATCATCAGGGCACTCATCAATGCTTATAGGTTCGGTAGCGTCAGGCTTGCTTGAGTAAAAATGCCGCAAAATCAGCCGTGATAGCAAGTGTTTTAAGCGAGAGGCATCGCCGCCAGGGCAAAAATGCGTATAGTGACCATTCAAACACTTAGCGCTGTTTTAGTCAGCGACCGCAATCACAGTTAAGCAATATGATGACGACGCGATGTCGCAGGTATTTATTGGCTGATTTGCGGAAAAAAGTTTCACCGGTAAAACTTTATCGCGCAATCATTTATTTTATTCTACCGGACGCGCATTGCGTTTGTTCACTTCTTGACAACATTTTGACCGGTTGCTAATAGTTAATCCATATATTAAATAATAAACAAAGTTCAATATATGAAACTAATGCCGGGGAGTTATGATAATGGCACTACGGTGGATAATGAGGCGGAAATTCTGGCTTCATTTCAGCACCGCAGCCGCGAGATTTATCAAAGATTCAATTTTGACGGTGATATTCCCTATGGAGAATTGCTGCGTCAAACCATTGATTGGCTATATTCTCCCCATTCGGTTGTCGGCACGCTGATATTTATTCACGGCGGTTACTGGCAATTTTGTAATAAAGAAGATTTTGCCTTTATCGCTGCGGTGCCGCTGACTCTGGGGCTGGACGTGGTGTTGGTGGAGTATAGCCATGCGCCGCAGGCGACGCTGACGGATATCGACGGGGAAATCGGCGCGGCGCTGAGCGAGATCCAACGCCGGCTGGCGCAGCGACCGCCGTGCGGGCCGGTCTATCTGGCCGGGCATTCGGCCGGCGGGCAGCTGGTTGCCCGCTGGCAGCAGCATCCGCTGGCGGATGCGGTATTCCCGATCAGCGGTATCTTTGAGCTGGAGCCGCTGCTGTCTACCTACGTCAACCACCGCCTGCAGCTGACGGCGGCCGAAATTGCCGCGCTCAGCCCGGCGCGGCATATTCCCGCACGGCTTACGCCGATGACGCTGTTCTACGGCGCGCAGGAGCTGCCGGAGCTGATCGGCCAAAGCGAACACTACTGCCAGGCGCTGCGTCAGCAGGGCTTGTCGGTCGGGCTGCAGGCGGTGGCCGGCGCCAATCATTACAACGTGCTGGACGCGCTGTTTGCCGCCGACGGGGCGTTGATTCATCTACTGCAACAGGGGGAAGATGGCCGATGAGAACCATCGTCGACACCGGGCTGCCGGATATCGGGCAGCCCTTTTCATGGGCGACACGCGGCGGCGGTATGCTGTTTACCGCCCACGGCCCGGTGCGTGCGGACGGCACGATTGAAACCGGCGCGGCGGAGCGGCAGATAGCGCTGACGTTCGATAATCTGGCGCAAACGCTGCGCGCCGCCAACAGCCACAGCGATAACGTGCTGCAGGTGATTATTTATCTGACCGACGTGAATGACGTCAAACTGCTCGATGAAATATATAAACGCTATTTTAATCCGCCTTATCCCAACCGTTCGACGGTCATTGTCGATAAACTGGTGGTGCCGGGAATGAAAATAGAAATTACCGTCAGCGCCTGCGATTAAGTTATTTAAATAATCTGCTTATTAACGCCGTGCCATTTTTATTTGGCGGCGTTATTTATTCCATTTACCTGCCGGCCCATTAATGATGGGCTAAGGATAACTATGTTCGCACATCTGCAACCTTCCGCCGCCGATCCTATTATGTCGTTAATGGAGGCCTATTTACGGGATGATAATCCGCAAAAGGTTAATTTAGGTATCGGCCTGTATTACGACGGACAGGGCAATATCCCGCTGATGCAGGCGGTGCGGCAGGCGGAGCAACGCTTACTGACGCAGGGTCATCCGCACGGTTATCCGCCGATTGAAGGCAGCGCGGCCTTTGCCGCGCAGGTACAGCGTCTGCTGCTGGGCGAGGAGGTCTCCGCATGCGGACTGGCGACGGTGCAGACGGTCGGTGGTTCCGGGGCGCTAAAGCTGGCGGCGGATTTTCTGCGTGATTATCTTTCCCGCGAGGAGATCTGGCTGTCAGACCCGACCTGGGCCAACCACGGGGCGATTTTCGCCGGCGCCGGCCTGCAAACGCACAGCTATCCCTATTTTGACGATATCGCCGGCGAGCTGCGCTTTGAGGCGATGCTGGAGTGCTTCAACGGCCTGCCGGCCGGGGCGGTGGTGTTATTGCATCCCTGCTGCCATAACCCGACCGGCACCGATCTGACGCCGGCGCAGTGGCGCACGGTGATTGAGGTGATGCAGCAGCGTCGCCTGCTGCCGCTGTTTGACATCGCCTATCAGGGATTCGGCGACGGTCTGGAGCAGGACGCCTATGCGCTGCGCGCGGCGCATCGGGCCGGGCTGGACTGCCTGATCGCCAACTCATTTTCCAAAAACGCGGCGCTGTACGGCCTGCGGCTGGGGGCGTTGACGCTGTGCTGCGGCGATGCGCAGACGGCGTCGAATGCGCAAGGCGCGCTGAAAACCCTGATCCGCCGCAGCTACTCCTGCCCGCCGACCCACGGCGGCCGAATTATGGAAACCATTCTGACGGATGATGCACTGCGTCACCTGTGGCGCAGCGAACTTGACGCCATGCGCGATCGCATCCGTCAGATGCGCCTGCGGCTGGCCAGCGGGCTTGAGCAGGGCGGTTCGGCGCTGGACTACCGGCGAATTCGCGACCAGCGCGGCATGTTCAGCTACACCGGCCTCAATCCGCAGCAGTTGGAGACGCTGCGGCGGCGCTACGCCATCTACCTGGTGGCGCCCGGCCGCATGTGCCTGCCGGGCCTGAACCTGAACAATATCGACTATGTCGCCGACGCCATTCTGGCCGTTTCCCGCAGCGTGTGAACAAGGTGGATTAACGATGAAAGATCAGGCGCGTTTTGATGAAATCGCCCGGCGGCAGGGCGGGCTGAAAAAGCAGCTGACGGCCGGGCAGATGTCGATGCTGGCCATCGGCGGCGCGATAGGCACCGGCCTGTTTCTCGGCAGCGCTTACGCGATACAGATGGCCGGGCCGAGCGTACTGCTGAGCTACCTGATTGGCGGCGTGGTGGCGCTGCTGCTGATGGGCTGCCTGGCGGAGATGACCTCGCAGCACCCGACCTCCGGTTCGTTCGGCGATTACGCGGAGTTTTACCTCAGCCCGCTGTGCGGTTTTTTAGTGCGTTACTCCTACTGGTCGTGCGTGGTGCTGGCGGTGGGCACCGAGGTGACCGCCATCGGCATGTATATGCAGTTCTGGTTCCCGGATACGCCGGCCTGGCCGTGGGTGCTGCTGTTCTCCGCCGCGGTGGTCGTCATTAATCTGGTCGGCGTGAAGTCTTTCGGCCAGGTGGAGTATGCGCTGTCGGCCATCAAGGTGCTGGCGATTGGTGCGTTTATCGCCATCGGCGTCGGCATCCTGATCTTTTCCGCCAACCCGCATTTTGGCCTGCACAACTTTACCGCCGGCGGCGGCTTTTTCCCGTTTGGCCTGAGCGGCATGTGGTTTGCGGTGATCGTGTCGATCTTCAGCTACCTGAGCATTGAGATGATTGCGGTAGCCGCCGGCGAGGCGAAAAATCCGGTGGTGGCGGTACGCAGCGCCTTTAAGGGCACTATCTTACGGCTGTTTATCTTCTATATGCTGTCGATTGCGCTGATGCTGGCGATTGTGCCCTGGCGCCAGTCCGGTACCGGGGAAAGCCCGTTTCTGGTGGCGATGAACGTCATCCACCTGCCGGCGGCCGGCGGTATCTTCAACTTTGTCGTGCTGATTGCCGCCCTGTCGGCGATGAACAGCCAGCTGTATATCACTACCCGCATGATGTTTTCGCTGGCGCGCGCCGGGCAGGCGCCGGCGGCGCTGGGGCGGGTCAGCAAGCGCGGAATCCCGCTCAACGCGCTGGCGATGTCATGCATCGGCATTGTGGTGTCGATTGTGCTGAGCCTGGTGGCGCCGGAACAGTCCTTCGCCGCGATGATGTCGATATCGGTGTTCGGCGCCTGTTTCACCTGGCTGATGATTTTTATCACTCACCTGTTTTTCCGTCGCCATCACGGCGGGACGCATCTGAAGTTCCGCATGTGGGGCTTCCCCTATACCACGTTGCTCGGGGCGGGGCTGATGCTGGCGCTGATGATCTCCACCGCCTTTACCGACTTTTTCCATATGACGCTGTGGTTCGGCATCCCGTTTACCCTGCTGCTGGCGGGCATCTATCTGTATCGCCTGCGCCGCCGGCCGGCGGCCCACGCGGTGAGGCCGACGCCGGGCATGGAGTAGCGGGGCGGAAGCGCCTCCTGCAGGAGGCGCGAAGTGTCCGTTAAGATACCGGAAAATTATGATGTGAAATCATAGACTACTTGCACAACGACACCTTTTTCACTTTTCAGTTTCATGACCATGACCGTTTCCACGGGGTCTTTGCCTTTCCAGCATTCATTGTCAATATTACAGTTATCCTGACGCTGGTAGCCAATGGATGTCAGGTAATTATCAATTTTGCTGGTATCCTCAGTCGCGTAAAAGTTTACGGCGTACACATGCGTTGAAGGACCTGTAATGTTGGCGAAGTCAAAGTCATAACGCGGGGAGATTCGTGGCATTTTTTTCAGGATATCTGGGGTATAAAATGCATACTCTCGCTGATCCTGCTCGGTATAGTGTGCACTGCCGGCAAACTCCATCTGGATTAACGGCCAGGAATAGAGCAACCCCGCGACAATCAGCACTGCCACGATGCCAACGATTTTCGACGACTTTTTCATAATGGCAAGATTCCCCCTCGTGCTCTGTCGATAAATGAGCCATTGCGAGACGCTACTACAACGTTGCCAGATTTGAAATCGCTATAAGGCCGGATTGTCTTCATAAAAGGGGGCAATTCTCCCAGACGTGGTTTGGCATGGGGGTATCTGACCGGGTCAGGGAATAATATTGGCAAGAAACAGGTGTTTTTGAACGATCCAATCGGACCATAGTGATCCCAACGTTTTAGAGCTTCTGCTTTACTGACAGGGCGCAGCAGTGGAAATGGGTTGTGAATAGACATCACGCGATAGAAACCCAGTAAGTCGGAAACCAGATCTTCACCACTAAAACCGCTGTCCGTCACTAGGTTGATGGGGAATGATGATTGGAATGCTTCAAACTTTCGCGCTAGTGTTGTCATCATCGCGAGAGCAATACTTTGTCGTTCATTATATGAACGCCCCCTCTTAATGCGCCAGGTAATGAATTTACCCATTTTAATGGTGTAGGTGGGATCGGTCATCGATTGTGAATACGTAACATTGTATTCATCCTGTCCGGAAGATTCACCAGCGTTAATTTTTCGCATCAATCCCCTGATGTCATTGCCCCGCGCATGACCTAAATCAATCCATCCAAGAACTTCGGTGTAAATCAATCCGTTGGATCTACCGTAATCCCGTCCATCAATGATGTCCTTTTTTTTACTCATCCTTAATCCTATCTTCCTGTTTGATAGATAGGTTTTAATATACGGCTAGGCTAACGTATGGCAATATATTTTCTCTTTCGTTGAACCTGAATATCGACTCGCTCTCATTATTTCTCAGATAAATAAAAAAATTAAATACATTATCTGAAAATAATGTGGAAAATTTATAAATTCGGGTAAGGACTCACCATTGTGCTAAATATCAAATTAACCATTGTGGTCTGTAGCGCTGTGCTGCTGGTCGCCTGCGAGTCCAGGCTGCTGGATATCCAGCCTGCCGACGTGACTATTAAAGATAACCGTCTGTGCGTGTCTATCCCGGCAGGGAAAAATGAATACCTGAACGGATTACAAATCGTTGATGCTGAGGGCCGCATTTTCCGCAAATACTTGGCTGCAGACGCCAGCGTGGCGCCTATTCCTGTACTTTCCGGCCGCTGTATTCCTGATTTCGGTTATCCGTTTAACGCGGGCGGCCAATATGGTATCCAGGTGGAAACTTTCTTTACCGATGCCCGGCGGCCCGGTGGGAACAGCTACTCGGCGTCGTTCAGACTGTACCGCGAGCAGGGCGTGCTCAAGGTGGCCAGGGCAGGGTGACGGGGCGTCCGTGGCGGCAGGGTCAGCGTTAACCCCGCCGGCGGATTACAGCTGGCTTTTCGGCACCAGACGATCGCCGAAGGTCAGGCGCTGGCGGTCTGGCTCGGCTTCGCTCAGCGGCGCGACTTCCCGCAGGGTGGTTTTGCAGCGCGTCACCAGATCCTGATACTCCTGGGTGCCGACGCGTTTCCAGGCCAGCTCCTGTTCGCTCAGCTCGCGCAGCACCCGCGCCGGGCTGCCGAGCACCAGCTTATTGGCGTCGAACACCGCCGCGGCCTTGATAAACGAACAGGCGCCGACGATGGTGTTTTCACCGACGACCGCGCCGTCCATCACCACCGCATTCATGCCGACCATCGCGTTGCGGCCGATGCGGCAGCCGTGCAGGATGGCGCCGTGGCCGATATGACCATCCTGTTCCACCACCGTGTCCTGCTGCGGGAAACCGTGCATCACGCAGTTGTCCTGAATATTGGCGCCGTCCTCAATCACCAGCCGGCCAAAGTCGCCGCGCAGGCTGGCGTTGGGGCCGATATACACCCCTTTGCCGATAATCACATCGCCGATCAGCACCGCCGTCGGGTGAACATAGCTGCTGGGGTCGACCACCGGCGTCAGGCCGTCAATTTGATACACAGGCATGTGGCTACTCCTCAATAGGTGACGTTATCGCGCGGCAGGCCGCCAAAGCGCCGGTAATAGCCGGCGGCGGGCGCCGGCAGGGCGCCGATGGTGGTTTCCGCCAGCGCGCTGACATACTCCGTCGCGGCGCGGTCGACGCGCTGATAAATATTGATGCACAGGTTGCGGGCGATTTGTCCCTCCCACTGGGCGGGCAGCAGCGCATCCGGCAGCAGCGGGTCTTTCAGCACCACGCGGCGGAAGAAGTGAATTAATAATAGCTTGATCTGGAAGCAGCGCCGGGGCGTCAGCACCGCGTCGTCCGCCTCGCGCAGCAGCGCCATCAGCGGGCGAAAAGAGACGATAAACTCATGGTAATAACCGGCGACCTGCTCCAGCGCCCAGCAGTCGGCCACCCGCTGGCGCAGGGTGGTTTCGGAGCGGGCGTAGGGGTAGTCGGCGCGGAAGTAGATCACCTGTTCGCTGGCGTTCAGCTCGCCGAGCAGGGCAGTGACGTCGGTCTGCGCGTGCGTCGGCGCCGCCATCAGGTTACTGGCCAACTGGCCGAACCCCAGCCAGCCCAGCTCCTTCTTCAGCCGCGCGCGCTCGCTTTTTTCCGCCGTTTCCAGCAGCAACAGCTCCCACTTGCCGTCCCATTCCGGCTGTTCACTCAGGTAAATTTTGGATTCGGCGTGGCGAAACTGGCGCATGCCCTGTTCGGTTACACGGTAATAGCTGCGGCGGCCGATTTTCTCCACGTCGAGCCAGCCCTCTTTTTGCAGCCGGAATACCGAGGTGCGCACAAAGCGATCGCCAAACCCCATCGATTCCAGCAGGGCGCTCAGGCTGCCCAGCCACACTTCGCCGCCGCGATGGCTCAGCGCATCGCCATACAGGGAAATAATCAGCGACGTGCCGCTAATCGGCTGAGCCTCTAAAGCATGGTGGATAAAGTCATCCAGTTTTTGTTCCATATTTTTCCACGAGTTAGGCTACGGTGACTCACCACATTACCATATCCCCCGGCGGCTGCCAGCGGCGGCGCCATCCCTGGCGTCGGCGTCGTCAGCGGGGACGCAGGTCGACCACCCGCTGCGCCTTGCCTTCCGAGCGCGGAATATCGCCGCAGTTGGCGATGCTGACGTCGGTGCTGACGCCGACGATCGATTTGATATGGTGGCGCAGCTGATGGCAGATATCGCAGCGCTGCTGGTGGCTGAGACTGAGCGCCGACTCTTTGAGTTCCACCCGCACCGCGAGCGTATCCAGGTGGCCGGCGCGGCTGACCTGCAGCTGATAATGGGGCGACAGCTGCTCGAACTGCATAATCTGCTCTTCAAGCTGCGACGGGAAGACGTTGACGCCGCGGATGATCAGCATATCGTCGGAACGACCGGTGATTTTGCCCATGCGCCGCATCTGGCGCGCGTCGCCCGGCAGCAGGCGGGTCAGATCGCGGGTGCGGTAGCGGATCACCGGCAGCGCCTCTTTGGTCAGCGTGGTGAACACCAGTTCGCCGTGCTCGCCGTCCGCCAGCGGCGCGCCGCTGTCCGGGTCGATAATTTCCGGCAGAAAGTGGTCTTCCCAGATGGTGGGGCCGCCGCCGCTTTCGGCGCACTCCATCGCCACGCCTGGCCCCATCACTTCTGACAGGCCGTAAATATCCAGCGCCTTGATGCCCATGCGGCTTTCTATTTCATGGCGCAGCGCTTCGGTCCACGGCTCGGCGCCGAACACGCCGATACGCAGCGAGCAGCCGCGCGCGTCGCCGCCCAACTTGCGCTCCAGCTCGTCAATCAGCGTCAGGCAGTAGGACGGGGTGACCATAATCACGTCGGGCTTAAAGTCGAGAATCAGCTGCGCCTGCTTTTCCGTCTGGCCGCCGGACATCGGGATCACCGTCGCCCCCAGCCGCTCTGCGCCGTAGTGGGCGCCCAGCCCGCCGGTAAACAGGCCGTAACCGTAGGCGACGTGCACCTTATCCCGCGGCGTGGCGCCGGCGGCGCGCAGGCTGCGGGCGACGATGTCGGCCCAGTTGTCGATATCGCGCTGGGTATAGCCCACCACCGTCGGCCGTCCGGTGGTGCCGGAGGAGGCGTGGATGCGCACCACCTGTTCCATCGGCACGGCGAAAGTGTCGAACGGGTAGTTATCGCGCAGATCCTGTTTGGTGGTGTAGGGGAACAGCGCCAGATCGCTCAGCTGGCGTAAATCGTCAGGGTGGACGCCGGCCTGATCGAATTTGCGTTTATACATCGGCACGTTTTGGTAGGCGTGGTTCAGGGTCCACTTCAGGCGCCGTAGCTGCAGTGCTTCAATCTCATCGCGCGAGGCGAATTCAATGGTGTCGAGGGGCTGGGGATTGGTTGTCATTATTTTGGCCTCAGTGTTGGACGCGTTCAATAATCATGGCGATGCCCTGACCGACGCCGATGCACATGGTGCACAGCGCATAGCGGCCGTCCCGCCGTTCCAGTTCGTGCATGGCGGCCAGCGCCAGTCTGGCGCCGCTCATGCCCAGCGGGTGTCCGAGTGCGATGGCGCCGCCGTTGGGGTTGACCTGCTCGGCGTCGTCCGGCAGGCCGAGCTGGCGCAGCACCGCCAGCGCCTGGGCGGCGAACGCCTCGTTAAGCTCAATCACGTCCATTTGCGCCAGGCTCAGCCCGGCGATTTCCAGCACCCGGCGGGCGGCCGGCAGCGGGCCGATGCCCATCAGACGCGGCTCCACGCCGCAGGCGGCGGTGGCGACAATGCGCGCGCGCGGCGTCAGCCCCTGCTGTTGCGCCATTGCCTCCGAGGCGACGATCAGCGCCGCCGCGCCGTCGTTAACCCCGGACGCGTTGCCGGCGGTCACGGTGCCGGGCTGGCGGAACGGGGTTTTCAACGCCTGCAGTTGCGCCAGCGAGGTTTCAGGGCGCGGGTGCTCATCGTCACTGACCTGGATAAGCGCACCTTTTTTCCCCGCAATGCTGACCGGCACGATTTCCTGCGCCAAAATGCCGGCGGCCTGCGCCCTGGCGGCGCGCTGCTGGCTGCGCAGGGCGAAGGCGTCCTGATCGGCGCGGCTGATGTTGAACTGTGCGGCGACGTTTTCGGCGGTTTCCGGCATCGAGTCGGTGCCGAACTGCTGCTGCATCAGCGGGTTGACGAAACGCCAGCCGATGGTGGTGTCGAACAGCTGCGCCTGACGGCTAAAGGCGCTGTCGGCCTTGCCCATCACCAGCGGCGCACGGGTCATCGACTCTGCACCGCCGGCCAGCACCCAATGGGCTTCGCCGGCCTTGATGCTGCGGGCGGCCATTGCCAGCGCGTCCAGGCCGGAGCCGCACAGACGATTGATGGTGGTGCCGGAAACGCTCTGCGGCAGCCCGGCCAGCAGCAGCGCCATGCGCGCCAGGTTGCGGTTATCTTCCCCGGCCTGGTTGGCGCAGCCGAGGATCACATCGTCAACCTGCGTCCAGTCGGCCTGCGGGTGGCGCGCCATCAGCGCCCGCAGCGGCAGGGCGGCCAGATCGTCGGCGCGCACCGTCGCCAGCGCACCGCCGTAGCGGCCAATCGGCGTGCGTACGCCGTCGCAGATGAAGGCGTGGTTCATGGCTGTTCCTCCAGGACCTGATGGCCAAGGCGATGGGCGCGGCCGCGGAACCAGGCCACGGTTTTCCCCTGTTGGTTGATAATTTCCACGTCGTACAGCCCGGTGGTTTTTCCCTGATGGCGCACTTCGGCGCTGGCGATCAGCCGGTCGCCGGCCAGCGCCGGGCGGATAAAGTCGATGCTGCAGCCGGCGGCGACCGCCGCCAGCCCCTGACTGTTGCAGGCGTAGGCGAAGGCGGTATCGGCCAGGCTGAACAGCTGGCCGCCGTGGCAGGTGCGGTGACCGTTCAGCATCTGCTGGCCGACCTCCATACTGACCTGCGCAAAACCGCAGTCGACCGCATCCAGACGCATGCCCATCGCCTGGGCGCAGCTGTCTTGTTGAAACATATGTTCGGCGCAGCGTTGCGCCAGCGCGCGCGGCGTATTGGCGTTCATTGTTCGGCTCCTGAAGGGGGAAGGGCGTGACCGGCGGCGCAGCGGCGCAGCAGCGGCATCGGGCGGTAGCGTTCTTCAAGGTAGAAGCGCTGCAGGTTTTCCAGCGTGGCGAGGATCTGTTTCCAGCCCAGCGCCTGTCCCCAGGCCAGCGGCCCGCGCGGATAGTTAACCCCGAAACGCATGGCGTTATCGGTATCGGCCGCGCTGGCGATGCCTTTGTTGACCACGTCCAGTGCCTCGTTGACCAGCATGGCGACGGTGCGCATCACCAGCAGACCGGGATAATCCGGCAGTGTGATGACCCGTTTGCCCAGCGACTGCAAGCATTGAATCACTTTGGCGTTGTCCTGAGGGTTGTTTTGCGCCGCGCAGCCGATCGCCAGGGTATTTGCCTGCCGGTAGTCGGCTGACAGATCGAACAGCACCACCGGCGTGCCGATGTCTTCGGCGACCTGACTGGCTGACTTACCATTTGTTAACATAAAAGTAACATCATCGATCATCGCCAGCGGGCTGGTCTGGCCGGGTTGTTTGACCGACGCCGCATTTTCCGTCAGCAGCGCGGCGAAATCCGCCAGCGGCGACCAGTCGCCGTGCAGCGTGACCCGAGCAGCCGGGCCGGCGTTAGCGGCAGCGGCGTAGCTGGCCTGCGGTGCATCGACATCGTCGCCATAGCGGTAAAAACCACGGCCGCTTTTGCGCCCCAGATGGCCGGCGGCCACCCGCTCCTGCTGCAACAGCGACGGGGTGAAGCGCGTGTCGTTGAAGAAAGCGTCGAACACCGATTGGGTAACGGCGAAGTTAACGTCCTGGCCGATCAGATCGGTCAGCTGCAGCGGCCCCATGGCGAAGCCGCCGGCGTCGCGCAGCACGGCATCCAGCGTCGCCGCATCGGCGAGCTGCTCCTCCAGCGCCCGCAGCGTTTCGGCATAGAACGGCCGGGCGACGCGGTTGACGATAAAGCCCGGCGTCGAACGGCACACAACCGGTCGTTTGCCCCATTGCTGCGCCAGCTGGCTCAGGCGATCGCACGTCGCGGCGCTGGTTTCCAGCCCGGTGACGATCTCTACCAGCTGCATCAGCGGCGCCGGATTGAAAAAGTGCATGCCGGCCATGCGTTGCGGGTGGCGCAGCGCGGCGGCGATAGCGGTAATCGACAGCGATGAGGTGTTGCTGGCGAACACCGTGTCGGCCGGACAAATCGCTTCCAACTCGCGGAACAGGCTCTGTTTGACCGCCAGCTTTTCCGCTACGGCCTCGATCACCAGCGCGCTGTCGGCCAGTTCTTCCAGCGCCTCGGCGATGCGGATGCGGGCCAGCAGCTGTTCGCTGGCGCGGCGATCCGCCTTGCCGGCCTCGACCCGGCGCATCAGGCGCTGGCTCAGTGTCTCGTAGGCGCGCTCGGCGGCGGCGCGGTCAATATCGAACACGGTGACCGGATGCCCGGCGGCGGCGGCCACCTGCGCGATGCCGATGCCCATGGTGCCCGCGCCAATCACCGCAACGGGTGAGGTAAGGGGAATTGCGTTCATGATTATTTTCCGCTGAAGACCGGTGGGCGTTTGGCGAAGAATGCGCTGACGCCTTCGCGATAGTCGTCGCTGCGGCCGCCAAGGCGCTGCAGGTCGCGCTCCAGATCCAACTGTTGGTCCAGCGTGTTGGTGGCGGCGCTGTAGATGGCTTTTTTGATCAGCCCCAGGCCGTAGGTCGGCTGGGTCGCCAGATGGCGCGCCAGCGCCCGGGTATGGGCCTCCAGTTCGCTGCCGTCCACCACCTGCCAGATCATGCCCCACTCCTGCGCCTGACGGGCGCTGATTTTATCGCCGAGCATCGCCATGCCCATTGCGCGCGCGTGGCCTGCCAGACGCGGCAGGAACCAGCTGCCGCCGGAGTCCGGCACCAGCCCGAGTTTGCAGAAAGATTGGATAAAATTGGCGTTGTCGGCGGCGATAACGATATCGCAGGCCATCGCCAGCGCCGCGCCGGCGCCGGCGGCTACGCCGTTCACCGCGCAGACGATCGGTTTGGGCAGCGCGGTCAGACGGCGGATCAGCGGGTTATAGAAACGCTCGACCGACAGGCCGAGGTCCGGCGCCTGTTGGTCGGCGTTGACGGTGCGATCGTTCAGATCCTGCCCGGCGCAGAAGCCGCGTCCGGCGCCGGTCAGCAGGACGCAGCGCACCGCCTCGTCGCGTTCGGCGAGAGTCAGCGCTTCCGCCAATTGGTGGTGCATCTCATCGTTAAAGCTGTTCAACCGGTCGGGGCGGTTCAGCGTGATGGTCAGTACGCCGGCGTCGAGGTGAGTGAGAATCAGGTTGTTGTCCATGGATCAGCGCCCTTTATAGTGTGGGGTACGTTTTTCGAAGAAGGCGGCAATGCCTTCACGGCGGTCTTCGGTGGCGGCCAGCGCGGCAAACTGCTGGCGCTCCATGGCCAGCCCCTGCGTCAGCCCGGTTTCCTCCGCCTGGCGCAGCGCCTGTTTGGCGGCGCGCAACGCCAGCGGCGCCTGTTGCGCTATACGTGCAGCCACCTGCTGCGTGCGCTCCAGCGTCAGCGCGTCGACGCATACCTCGCTCGCCAGTCCGCTCTGCAGCGCCAGGCGGGCATCAATGGCCTCGCCGCTCAGCACCATCTGGCTGGCGCGGGATTTACCGACGCAGCGAATCAGCCGCTGAGTGCCGCCGGCGCCCGGCATCAGGCCGAGGGTGATTTCCGGCAGGCCGAAGCGGGCGCTTTCGCCGCAGATGACGATGTCGCAGGCCAGCGCCAGCTCGCAGCCGGCGCCGAGCGCATAGCCGTTGACCGCCGCCAGCAGCGGCTTGCTGAACTGGGCCAATTGCTGCCACAGCAGCGGGCGCGGGTCACGCAGGGTGGCGGGCAGATCTTGCTGCTGCAGTTCACGCAGGTCGGCGCCGGCGGCAAAAAAACGCGCGCCGCCGGCGATCACCACCGCGCCGGTGTCGTCGTCGGCCTCGGCCTGTTCCAGCCGTTCGATCAGCTGTTGCAGGCAGGGGGTGCTGAGCGCGTTACGCGCCTCCGGGCGGTGCAGCGTCAGGGTAAGAACGCGACCCTGCCGCTCGTGCAATATCCAGGGGGTAGTCATCGGCGGCTCCTAAACGTCGAAATCCAACGTCACGCCGTCGCCTTTCGGCCACGACTGACAGCTGAGGATGTAACCGGCGGCCAGCTGGTCCGGCTCGAGGCTGTAGTTGACGCCCATCTCGACTTCGCCGGCGGTAAGCTTGCATTTGCAGGTGGCGCAGACCCCGCCTTTACAGGCGTAGGGCAGGTCCGCCCCCTGACGCAGCGCGGCGTCGAGAATGCTGTCGTCCTGCGCCGTGACGTCGATCTCCTGCCGGCGACCGTCGAGCTGAATCGCCACCCGGGTGGCGTTGCGGCTGGCGGCATCGGCCGGTCTGGCGCTGACGCCGCTGGTGTTGAAGCGTTCGCTGTGGATGCGCCCGGCCGGAATGCCGGCCTGCTCCAGTACGCTGTGGGCGTCGTCCATCATCGCTTCCGGGCCGCAGATAAACGCATGTTGATAGTCGCGGTAGTCGAGCAGCGTGGCGCCGATAGCCTGCAGGCGTTCGCGGTCAATGCGGCCGCTGAGCAGCGGGCTGTCCAGACTCTCCTGGCTGAACAGGTACAGCGGCTGGAAGCGTTGCGGGTAGCGGTTTTTCAGATCGGACAGCGCTTCTTTGAACATCACCGAGCGACTGCTGCGGTTGCCGTAGATCAGCGTGAACTGGCTGTCCGGTTCCAGCAGCAGCGTGGCTTTGATAATCGACAGCATCGGCGTGATGCCGGAGCCGGCGGCGATGGCCAGATAGTTGCCGTGGCGCTCCGCCTGCGGCTGGTAGCCGAAGCGCCCCTGCGGCACCATCACCTCCAGCGCGTCGCCGACCTTGAGCCGTTGATTGACAAATGAGGAAAAACGCCCCTGATGAATGGCCTTGACGCCGATTTGCAGCAGCCCGTCCTGCGGCGCGCTGCAGATGGAGTAGCAGCGGCGCAGCTCTTCGCCGTCGAGGCTGGCTTTCAGCGTCAGGTGCTGGCCGGGGGTATAGCGGTAGGCGCTTTTCAGTTCGTCGGGCACGCGCAGGGTAATGGCGACGGCGTCCGGCGTTTCGCGTTCAATAGCGGCGACATTCAGGCGATGAAAAACCGTCATGATGTTCTGCGCTCCTAGATGCATTTGAAATAATCGAACGGCTCGCGGCAGGCGCAGCAGCGGTAGAGCGCTTTGCAGGCGGTGGAGCCGAACTCGCTGATTTTCTCGGTATTGTCACTGCCGCAGCGCGGGCACTGCACCGGGCCGTGGCTGTCCGGTCTATCGCAGGTATGGCCCTGCGGCGGCGCGACGCCGTAGGCGCGCAGCCTGGCGCGCGCGTCGGCGTTCATCCAGTCGGTGGTCCAGGCGGGATCGAGCCGGATGGCGACCGTCACCGGGCTGAAACCGGCGGCGGCCAGCCGCTGTTTGATCGCGTCCTGCAAAAATTCGCTGGCGGGGCAGCCGGAATAGGTTGGCGTAAAGATAATGCGCCAGCCGTCGCCGTCGCGCTCCACCTTGCGCACCATGCCCAGATCGGTAATCGACAGCGCCGGCAGTTCCGGGTCGCTGATCTGCTGTAGGCAGTGCCAGATCTGCGGGATTTCGGCGGGCTCCAAGTGGGGGAGGATCATCAGTCACCTCGCTACCAGTTGCAGTTGGGGTAGGCGCGCTGCAGGAATTGCATCTCGGCGAGGATAAAACCGAGGTGCTCGCTGTGCTGGCCCTGTTTGCCGCCGAGGCGGAACGCCGGCTGCTCCGGCAGCGTCAGCGTCGCCTGGCGCAGCGTATCGTTCACCAGTTCCTGCCACGGCGCCTGCAGCTGACGCGGATCGGCGGCGATGCCCTGTTCGGCCAGCATCAGCTCGGTGTCATCGGCGTGGAACAGTTCGGCGGTAAAGCGCCACAGCGCATCCAGCGACTGCTGAATTTTTTGATGGCTGGTTTCGCTGCCGTCGCCGAGGCGGATCATCCAGCCCTGGCTGAAGCGCAGATGGTATTCCGCTTCTTTCAGCGATTTGGCGGCGATGGCCGCCAGCTGCGGATCGCGGCTGCGGCTGAGTTCGCGCTGCAGCAGCAGGTGGTAGGCATCCAGCAGGAACTGGCGCACCAGCGTATCGTTGAAGCCGCCGTTTGGCTGTTCGGCCAGCAGCAGGTTATGGAATTCGCGCTCGTCGCGACCGAAGGCCAACTGGTCTTCACTGCATTCGGGGCCGATCAGCGTCGCGGCGTAGCTGAGGATATTGCGCGCCTGGCCGAGCAGATCGAGGCCGATATTCGCCAGCGCCAGATCGATCTCCAGCTCCGGCGCGTGGCCGCACCAGGCGCACAGGCGCTGCGCCAGAATCAGCGGCGTATCGCCCTGACGCAAAAGATAGGTAATACGGGGATCGCGTTGCGTCATGGCCGCCTCACATGTTCTTGATGCCGTCGGGAATGGTGTAAAACGTCGGGTGGCGGTAGATCTTGTCCTCCGACGGATCGAAAAAGGCGTCGCGGTCTTCGGCCTGCGAGGCGATCAGGTGGCAGGACTGCACCACCCAGATGGAACAGCCTTCGTTACGCCGGGTGTAGGCGTCGCGGGCATTTTCCAGCGCCATCCGGTCGTCGGCGGCATGCAGGCTGCCGACGTGACGATGCGCCAGTCCTTGTTTGCTGCGGATAAATACTTCATACAGCGGCCATTCGGCGTGAGTCATGGAAGAATCCTCTTGTTAAGCCGCTCGCGTGCGGTTTTTTTCGGCATGCGCCATGGCGCCTTCGCGCACCCAGGCGCCGTTTTCCCAAGCCTGACGCTTGGCCTGCAGGCGTTCGTGGTTGCACTGGCCCTGGCCCTTGATCACCTGGAACAGCTCGCTCCAGTCGATGTTGCCGAAGCGGTAGTGGCCGCTGGCCTCATCCCAGGCCAGATCCGCATCGGGGGCGGTCATGCCCAGCGCTTCCAGCTGTGGAACGGTGTTGTCGACAAACTTCTGCCGCAGCTCGTCGTTGCTGTGGCGTTTGATTTTCCACGCCATGCTCTGCGCGCTGTGCGGAGAGTCGTTGTCGCTGGGGCCGAACATCATCAGCACCGGCCACCAGAAACGGTTAATGGCGTCCTGCAGCATGGCCTTTTGCTGTTCGCTGCCGTGCGCCAGCGCCATCACCGCCTCATAGCCCTGACGCTGGTGGAAGCTCTCCTCTTTACAGATTTTCACCATTGAACGGGCATACGGGCCGTAAGAGGCGCGGCACAGCGCCACCTGATTGACGATGGCCGCGCCGTCGACCAGCCAGCCGATCACGCCGACGTCGGCCCAGTTCAGCGTCGGGTAGTTAAAAATGGAGGAGTATTTCATCTTGCCGTCGAGCATCTTTTGGTAGATGTCCTGACGCGAACAGCCCAGCGTTTCGGCGGCGCTGTACAGGTAGAGGCCGTGGCCGGCTTCGTCTTGCACCTTGGCCAGCAGCACCGCTTTGCGCCGCAGGGTCGGGGCGCGGGTCAGCCAGTTGGCTTCCGGCAGCATGCCAATCACTTCCGAATGCGCGTGCTGGCCGATCTGACGGATCAGGTTTTGCCGGTAGGCGTCCGGCATCCAGTCTTTGGCCTCGATGGAGATATCGGCGGCCAGCTTGGCGTCGAAATGCTGCTGATGTTGTGCGTCGGTGGTCATGGTTACCTCATTGATGATTCGTATTTTTAAAGTGAACAATAAAAATGTGAATCACTTTAATAACCATAAAGCTACAAGTTGATAACCTAAAGATCAAACAAGGTTCTTAGGGTTTTGCGACGGCCTTCACAACTAATTTTCTTATTTTATTGATTTGTATTTACTTTTTGTGCCGTAAGTTCGCACGGATGCTGACGTACGGCCAGCTTTACACTCCCGTTGTTTGTTTTTTGTTAAATTTTAACTTGGCGATGACTGGAAAATATGTGATACGTAATTACGCTTTATGACGTCACTTTATGAATTCAGGAGAAGCCGCATGCAGCAGTTGAACAGTTACCTCTCGGGGCGTTGGCTACACGGCCAGGGGCCGGCTCGCGAGATCCGTCACGCGCTCACCGGCGAGCCGTTGTATCAGGTTTGCTCTGAGGGGCTGCCGCTGGCCGACAGCCTGAACTATGCGCGGGAGCAGGGCGGCCGAGCGCTGGCGGCGATGACCTTCCAGCAGCGCGCGCAGATGATGAAGGCGGTGGCGAAGTATCTGCTGGCGCATAAAGAGACGCTGTATGAGATCTCCTACCAGACCGGCGCGACGCGCAGCGACGGCTGGGTGGATATTGAAGGCGGCATCGCTACGCTGTTTGCCTACGCCGGCCTGGCCGGGCGCGAGCTGCCGGACGACACGCTGTGGCCGGAAGACGAGCCGATTCCGTTATCGAAACAGGGCCAGTTTATGGCGCGTCACGTGTTGACCTCGCGCCCCGGCGTGGCGCTGCATATTAACGCCTTCAACTTCCCCTGCTGGGGCATGCTGGAAAAACTGGCGCCGACCTGGCTGGCCGGTATGCCGGCGATTGTGAAACCCGCCACCGCCAGCGCGCAGCTGACGCAGGCGATGGTGCAGCTGATTATCGACAGCGGTCTGGTGCCGGACGGGGCGCTGCAGCTGATTTGCGGCGGCGTCGGCGATCTGTTTGACCATCTGGACTATCAGGATGCGGTGACCTTTACCGGCTCGGCGCAGACCGGCCGGCAGCTGCGCGCCCACCCGCGGCTGCTGGAAAAATCGATTTCGTTCACCATGGAGGCCGACTCGCTGAACTGCTGCGTGCTGGGAGAGGACGTGACGCCGGAGATGCCGGAGTTTGCGCTGTTTATTAAAGAAGTCTGCCGTGAGATGACCAGCAAGGCGGGGCAGAAATGTACCGCCATCCGCCGGGTGATGGTGCCGGCGACGCAGGTTGAGGCGGTGAAACAGGCGCTGTTGCAGCGCCTGGCCGCGGTGAAGGTTGGCGACCCGCGGCTGGAGCAGATCAGGATGGGGGCGCTGGTCAGCCTGGAGCAGCGGGATGATGTGCAGCAGAAAGTTGAACTGCTGCTGCACAACGGTTGTGAACCGCTATGCGGCGCCAGCCTGCAGTCATTCAGCGCGCAGGGCGATGACGATCGCCAGGGCGCATTCTACCCGCCAACTCTGTTGTACTGCGCCGAGCCGCTGCGTAACAGCGCGGTGCACGATATTGAGGCCTTTGGCCCGGTCGCTACGCTGATGCCGTACGACAGCGGCGAGCAGGCGATTGAGCTGGCGCTGCTGGGGCAAGGCAGCCTGGCCGGCTCGCTGGTCACCGCCGATGCCGCCGTGGCGACGCGCTTTATCCGCGCCGCCGCCTGCGCCCATGGACGGATGCTGGTGCTGGACCGTGCGGCGGCGGAAGAGTCCACCGGCCACGGCTCGCCGCTGCCGATGCTGATGCACGGCGGGCCGGGACGCGCCGGCGGCGGCGAGGAGCTGGGCGGCCTGCGGGCGGTGAAGCACTATATGCAGCGTACCGCGCTGCAGGGCAGCCCGAGCATGCTGGCGGCGATCGGCCAAGAGTGGGTGCGCGGCGCCGAGGCGCTGGAATCGCCGGTTCATCCGTTCCGCAAGTATTTTGAACAGCTGCCGATCGGCGAAAGCCTGCTGACCGCGCGGCGTACGGTCACCGAGGCGGATATCGTCAATTTCGCCTGTCTGAGCGGTGACCATTTCTATGCCCATATGGATAAACTCGGCGCGGCGGAGTCGCTGTTCGGCGAGCGCGTGGCCCATGGCTACTTTGTGGTTTCCGCGGCGGCGGGGCTGTTTGTCGACCCGGGCGTCGGGCCGGTGATCGCCAACTACGGCATGGAAAATCTGCGCTTTATCGAGCCGGTGAAGATCGGCGACACCATTCAGGTGCGGCTGACCTGCAAGAAAAAGATCCGCAAGCCGCAGAAAAGTGCGGAGGATAGGCCGCACGGCGTGGTGGTGTGGGATGTGCAGGTGCTGAATCAGCATCAGCAGGCGGTGGCGCTGTACAGCATTTTAACGCTGGTGGCGCGGCAGCAGGGCGACTTCCCGCAGCAAGAGGCGCAGTAAGCGCCGCTTCTCTCCTTACGCGGGGCCGTTGTGGCCCCGTTGTTATTGGCGCCGCCTCAGGCGTGACACACCTGGTTCTTACCGTTTTTCTTGGCCTGATAGAGCGCCGCATCCGCCTGTTTGATCAGCGCGACCGGCGTGCTGTCGGCGTCGCCGGGAGCCTGAATGGCGACGCCGATGCTGACGGTAATCAGGCCCAGCGGGCTGCCTTCGTGAGGGATTTGCAGCCGGCGCACATGCGCCAGCACCCGTTTGGCGCAGCTCATCGCCTCTGCCAGATCGGTATCCGGCAGGATGATCGTCAGCTCTTCACCGCCGTAGCGCGCGATCAGATCGCCGACGCGGTTAGGCATCTCTTTCAGCAGCCGGCCGATCTGCTGCAGGCAGCGGTCGCCGGCGACGTGGCCGTAGATGTCGTTGTACTGTTTGAAATAGTCGATATCCAGGATCAGCAGCGCCAGATCGCGCTGATAGCGTACGGCGTGATTGATATGGTTGGCCAGCGCCATATCGAAGCGGCGGCGGTTGGCTAGCCCGGTCAGGCCGTCCAGCAGCGCCAGCTCCTCCAGCGTCTGGTTCATCTGCGTAAGCTGATCGCGGGTGCGCACCAGTTCCGCCTCCGTCTGCAGGCTGTGGTTGATTTGCCGGATCAGCGCCATGCCCAGCGCCAGCAATATCGCCAGCAGTATGCCGCCGCCGAGGGCGAACAGGCCGGTGTCCTTGCGCCAACTGCTCAGTACATCGTGTTTCGACAGCCCGGCGGCGATCACCAGCGGGTAATGCGGTACGCGGGAGTAGCCGTAAATACGCTCCACGCCGTCAAACTGCGACACCAGCGTGGCGTTGCCGAACGCCGAATACGGCAGAATCTGCCGGAACAGCACCCCGAGGGCGACGTTCTTGCCGATGTTATTCGGCGCGTAAGGGCGGCGGTACAAAATGGTGCCGTCCGCCAGCAGCAGGCTGAGCGCATCGTTGTCCTCAAGGGCGAAGTCATCGTAAAAGTTGCGGAAATAATCGACATACAGCGTCGACAGCACCACGCCGGCAAAGCTGCCGTCCGGGTGGTTAAGCCGGCGTGAGATGGGGATCACCAGATCGTCGGTGGAGCGGCTGCGGATTACTTTGCCAATATAGAAGTTATTATTGTTGTGGTTCTTATGATATTGGAAATAGGCGCGGTCGCCGTTATTGGCGTGGGCGCCGGTCAGGCCGAACGAGGTCACCACCCAGCGCCCCTGCGCGTCAAAGATAAAGCTGCCGTGCAGCTGCGGCGAATTGGTGACCTGGTCATGCATCACTTTTTGCAGGCGACGCTGTTGCGGAGCGCCAAATCCGTCGTGTTCGGCGCGTTCTTTCAAATCCAGCAGGCCGTTATCCACCTGCTTGAAGGTGTCGTAGGCATGCTGCGCCAGCGAGCGCGCCAGATTAGAGGTGCCGTTATCCGCACTTTGCAGATCGAGTTTGCGGGCATGCCAGCTCTGCCAGACGTTAAACACGATCAGCGTAACGACGACGATCACCACGAACACGGCGGCTTGAAACAGCAACGGCGAAGTTCTGGACTTTGCTGACTCTGAGGACGGTGGCGTCATATCATCCTGATTTTCGGGTAGTGATTAATGCGAACAAAACGTTGGGCGATGCGCGTTGAAACCTGCCCGCCGGCCGAATGAACGGGCGGACGTGGAAGGAATAAATTTAGTACAAGTTAACTGATTAATACAGGAAGGGGGACAAGGTGTCGGACTACATTATCATTACGCTGTTGACGTTGTCGGTCTATTATCCGCTGACGCTGGGAGCGTTGGCCGTGATGATGGCTATCGCCGTGCGCCGGCGGCAATCGCCTTACTGGCGGCTGGCGCTGCTGCTGTTTACGCTGCTGTTTGTGCTGTTCGCCATGGCGGCCTACAGCTGGCATCACTCGCGCTGACGCCCGCTGCAGGCCTATGGGCTTATTCCACGTTAATCATCCAGTTGACGCCGAACTGGTCGGTCAGCATGCCGAAACCTTTGGCCCAGAACGTAGGCTGAAAAGGCATGGTGACCGTGCCGCCCTGCGCCAGTTTGTTAAAAATTTCTTTACCTTGCTCCACGCTGCTGGGGTTCAGCGACAGCGAGTAGCCCCGGTGCGCGCCGTTGTCGCCGTCTTCCTGCGGGCAGCCGTCGGAAGCCATCAGCGCGCCGTCGCCAATCAGCAGGTGCGCGTGCATTACCGCCTGCGGGTCTACCTCCGGCATGTCGTCCTGTTTCGCCTCGGCGGGCAGATCTTTATAGCGCATCAGCATTTCCAGCCTGGCGCCCAGTTGCTCGACATAAAAATTAATCGCCTGTTCGCAGTTACCGTTAAAGAACAGATAGGGTTGAATCTGCATGGTATTGCCCTCGGATTATCTTCAGCCCCCACCGCCTGAGGGCGCTGATAAAATGGTTACGCCCGGCAACTGTTGCAGAGCGTGATTGGTTAGTGTAGCGGCTGGCAGGGAGAAGATCGGGCGGGGGATCACGCTCTGTGCATTTGCCATGATTAAACGAAAAAGCGGGACAGTGCATCCCGATTTTCGCTGATTATCTGCGCGATAAGACTTCCTATACTCAACGGCACCTTCACTAAAGGAGTTTATGGTTATGGGAAGTCAATCTCTTAATGGCAAAGTGGTCCTGATTGCCGGCGGGGCAAAGAACCTGGGCGGCCTGGTGGCGCGCGATCTGGCGCAAAACGGCGCGGCGGCGGTCGTGGTGCACTATAACAGCGACAGCAGCCGCCCGGCGGCGGAAGAGACGCTGGCGGCGGTCAAGGCCGCAGGCGCGCAGGCGATCGCCGTACAGGGCGACCTTTCCCGGCCGGACAACGTCGCCCGGCTGTTTGAAGAGGCGGTGAGCGCGTTCGGCAAGGTGGATATCGCGATCAATACCGCCGGGTTGGTGATTAAAAAGCCGATCGCCGAAGTGACCGAGGCGGATTACGACACCAGCTTTGACGTGAATGCCAAGGCGGCGTTCTTCTTTATTCAGCAGGCGGGGAAACATCTGGCGGATAACGGCCGGATTGTCACCATTGTCAGTTCGCTGCTGGCGGCCTATACGCCGTTTTATGCGGTGTATCCCGGCAGTAAGGCGCCGGTAGAACACTTCACCCGCGCCGCCTCGAAAGAGTTCGGCGAGCGGGGGATCAGCGTCAATGCCATCGGTCCTGGCCCTATGGATACGCCGTTCTTCTACGGGCAGGAAAGCGAGGAAGCGGTAGCCTATCACCGCAGCGCGGCGGCATTGAGCAAGTTCTCCAAAACCGGCCTGACCGATATTGAAGATATTGCGCCGATCGTGAAATTCCTGGTGACCGACGGTTGGTGGATCACCGGGCAAACGCTGTTCGCCAACGGCGGCTATACTACCCGTTAATTGACGATATCGTTCAACCTGGCTGCGGCGTGACGCCGCAGCCGCAGCGTGAGGCGCCGGTGGATAAAATAGGGAGACTGCGGGTATTTATCCAGGTCGCCGAAGTGGGCAGTTTTGTGCGCGCATCGGAAATCATGCTGATGCCGAAAACTACGGTGTCCTCGGCGATCCAACAGTTGGAAAGCGAGATGGGCGCCCGGCTGTTCCACCGCACCACGCGACGGGTGCAGCTGACCAGCGACGGCGAGCGCCTGCTGGAACGCGCGCGCATGTTGCTGGATGAGATAGCGGCGCTGGATCGGCTTTTTCTGCCGCCGGATGCGTCGATCGGCGGCCGTCTGACGGTGGATGTGCCCAGCCGCATTGCGCGGCGCATCATCGTGCCGGCGCTGCCGGACTTCTTTACCCGTTACCCCGATATTCAACTGTTTCTCAGTTCCAGCGATCGCCATATCGATCTGGTGCAGGAAGGCGTGGACTGCGTTGTGCGGGTCGGCGAGCTGCACGACAGTAGCCTGATCGGCCAGAGCCTGGGGCAACTGGGCATGATCAACTGCGCCAGCCCGGCGTATCTGCAGCGGCAGGGCGTTCCGCTGCGAACCGAACAGCTGACTGCGCATTGGGTGGTGGGCTATGCTCAGCCGAATTTGATGACCGCGAACGTCTGGCAGTGGCGACAGGATGGCGCGGCGCAGGAGAAAGCGCTGCCCAGCCGGGTGACGGTGAATAATGCGGAAAACTACATCGGCTGCTGTCTGGCAGGGATGGGGCTGATTCAAATCCCGCGTTTTGACGTGCAGCACTATCTGGATGCCGGACAGTTGGTGGAAGTCTTACCGCAGGCGCGCGCGCCTGCGATGAATCTTGCGCTGCTGTATCCGCACCGTCGCCAGCGCACGGCGCGTTTCAGCGCCTTTGCGGACTGGTTTAGCCGGCTGATTGCGCCTTTTTGTGAAACGGCGCAATCAGCAAACTAGTAAAGGGACGCTTCGCCTGCGGGGCGCGTCTTGAAACGGCGGTGCAGCCACATGTACTGGTCAGGGGCGAGTAAAACCTGCTCCTCTACCACTTTATTCATGTAGGCGGCCGCTTTGGTGTCGTCATCCAGCGGAAAATTGTCCAGCGGCGGCTGAATAATCAGCTCATAACCTTTGGCGTGCGGCAGACGGCGCGGCACGAAAGGTACGATGGCGGGCCGGCCCATGCGCGCCAGCAGATAGGTGCCGGTGGTGGTGGCGGCGTTCGGCACGGCAAAAAACGGCACAAACACGCTGCTCTGCCGGCCATAGTCATGGTCCGGCGCGTACCAGATGATTTCGCCCTGTTTCAGACAGCGAATCATGCCTTTTACGTCCTTACGGTCGATCATGTATTTGTTGGAGCGCAGGCGGCCCCAGGTCTGTACATACTCCATCAGCTTGTTGTTATGCGGGCGATGCACGCCGATGCCCGGGTTCTGCATGCCGAAGATGCGTGCGCCCAGTTCCAGCGTCAGGAAATGCATGCCGATCAGCAGGACGCCCCTGCCGTTTTCGCGCGCTTTTTGCATATTTTCCAGGCCGCTGACGGCAAACCAGCGGGAAATCCGCCAGTCGGGCCAGAACCAGGCCATGCCGACCTCAAACAGACCCATGCCGACCGACTCAAAGTTGCGGGTCACCAGGGCTTCGCGTTCCGCTGCGGGCATGTCGGGGAAGCACAGTTCCAGATTCCGTCGGGCTATTTTTACCCGACGTGGCATAAAGCGTTTGGCGATTCTGCCGAGCAGATGGCCGAGGCGATAAATAAGCGGGTAGGGGAGAAGAACTAACAAATAGAGTATGCCGAGACCGATCCAAAGCAGCCAGTATCGAGGGCGCAAGAAAGAGCGCTCAAAAGTTGGGCTTAATAACATTTGCTTTCAACTTCCTGCTGTTACGTGTTTTTTCTCAAAGATGGATTTGGTGAATGATAATAATATAATTTGAATCAACCGATCGACTTTTTCCCTTTAATGCCATTGCACGCCTGACGTCAGGGGCGCGTGAATCCGCCCGACGATTCAGATGATGTGAAATAGGTAACGCGCTGATTTTTGACTATAGTAATAAAGTGCAAACGCGTCGTTTCGTTGGGCACCCTGTCGCTGCCGGCGGCGTATGCGGGCGGCGGAGCAGGTGAAACATAAGGCGGAAAGACGCGCTCACACGCGGTGTGATGCGGGGCTTCCAGATTATGTTATGCTAAGGAATTGAAATGTTTGTTAAAAATGACAGTAAAGATCGTGTAGAATCGGCATGCGGCAGCGCCAGAGGGTGCGCATGTGAAGTGCGCGCCTGTGTGAAGGACGCTGTCGATTGTTCTTGTCGTTATGTAAAAGACAACCCGTGGGCTGGGGTTGGCGCCGGCGCCGTTGTTGGACTGGTCGTCGGTTTCCTTTTAGGCAAAAAGTAAATAGGGAGAGTATAAATGGGCATCATTTCTTGGATTATTTTTGGTTTAATCGCCGGTATTCTGGCTAAGTGGATTATGCCGGGCAAAGATGGCGGCGGTTTTATCATGACCATCATCCTGGGTATTATCGGTGCAGTTGTCGGCGGTTGGATCAGTACCTTCTTCGGTATGGGCCGCGTCGATGGCTTTAACCTGGGCAGCTTTGTGGTTGCCGTGATCGGTGCCCTGGTGGTGCTTTTTGTCTACAGAAAGATCAGAAGCTAATCCGGTGCTGATCAATGAGGGTCGCCCACGGCGGCCCTTTTTCGTTTAATTACAGGTGACGATCGCCCGGCGTATGGCCGGCGATCTGAGAAGGGGAATACTATGGGTTTGTTAGATGGCGCATTAGGCAATGTTTTAGGCAACGTGCTGGGTAATGCATTGGGTAATGGCGGTAAAGGCGGGATCGATATCGCGGCCATTCTGCAGTGGGTTGAGCAGCAGGGTGGTTTGCAGGCAATCCTGAACAAACTGCAGCAGGGACAGCTGGGCGATATCGTCGGCTCCTGGCTGGGCAACGGTGAAAACCAGGCCATCAGCGGCGACCACGTTCAGCAGGCACTGGGCAGCGATGCGATTGCGCAGCTGGCCGCCAAATTGGGCGTTGACAGCAACCAGGCGTCTGAAACCGTGGCGCAGCTGCTGCCGACGCTGGCGGATAAAGCCTCGCCAAACGGTGAAGTGAAACAGGACGAACTGGCCAACTACGTCGGTAAACTGTTCAGCTAAGCCTTGATGCCCCGGTTTGCCGGGGCATGTTTCTCTCCTGCCATCCGCGTCTGCGCCGCAGACGGTTTACAGAATTTCCTCGCTTTATACGCAAAATATTCCTTGCACCGCCGCTGGCGGAAACAAGGTCGTTTGTGGCAACCTTTTGGCTGCCGCATAGATGTGTGCGGTAGGTCGGTGCGTAAATCCGCCGACGATTAACTAAAAAAGAGGAACGTTGCGTGACAGGGATTATCTCAATACTGACGTGTTTACTGGCGTTGGTGACTATTGCGCCGATTTCAACGCATCCGGCCTGGTGGGTCCGCGTATGGGATTTCCCCCGTTTGCAGATACTGGCGCTGGCGTTATTGACGCTGTTGCTGAATGTGACGCTGCTGCCCTGGTCATCGCCGTGGGTTTGGGGCCTGGCGGTAGTCAATCTGGCCTGTGTGATTTATCAGGCGCGCTGGATTTATCCTTATACGCCGCTGAGCAAGCCGCAGGTGCTGGATTTTACCGGTTATGAGAAAAAGCCGCGCGTGCGCATACTGGTCGCCAATGTGCTGACGCCGAACCGCCATGCGGAAAAGCTGCTGGCGCTGGCGGCGTCAGAGCGGCCGGACGTGCTGGTGGCGGTGGAAACCGACGGCTGGTGGGAGCAACAGCTGGCGCCGCTGGAACAGGATTATCCCTATACGCTGAAATGCCCGCAGGACAACCTGTACGGCATGCACGTCTATTCGCGCCTGCCGCTTGTCGACGCAGAGATTCAGTATCTGGTGGATAAGGAGATTCCGTCGATGCATATGCTGGTACAACTGGATAACGGGCCGCAGGTGCGCTTGCACTGCGTACACCCGATGCCGCCCAGCCCGACGGAGAATGATGAATCGGAAGACCGCGATGCAGAACTGGTGCTGGTGGGAAAAAGCGTAGTGGATGCCAAAACGCCGGTGATCGTCACCGGCGATCTGAACGATGTCGCCTGGTCCACCACCACGCGGTTATTCCTGAAAATCAGCGGGCTGCTTGATCCGCGCCGCGGTCGCGGCATGTACAGCACCTTCCATGCCGGCTATCCGTTTTTACGCTGGCCGCTGGACCACGTTTTTCACAGCGATGATTTTGTGCTGGGCAGCCTGCGCCGCCTGCCCTCTATTGGCTCTGACCACTTCCCGATCATGGCCGAACTGGTGTACTCGCCGAAGAAGGGCGCACAGCAAGAGAGCCTGCAGCGGGAGAGCGAGGATGAGGCGCTGGCTCAGGAGAAACTGGCCAGCACCGACGCCACGCCGGCGGACGTCCACGCCCCCGGCGCCTGATGCCTTGCCCCACCGCAGGGTGGGGCAAGGATTATAGGGTGAGCATAATCTTGCCGATGTGCGCGCTGGATTCCATCAGCCGGTGCGCTTCGTCCGCCAGCGCCAGCGGGAAGGTCTGAAAGATTTGCGGTTTGATGGCGCCGCGCTCCAGCAGCGGCCAGACTTTTTGCTGCAGGTCGGCGGCGATTTGCGCTTTATCCTGCACGCTGCGCGCGCGTAAGGTGGAGCCGGTATGCGTCAGGCGCTTCAGCAGCAGCGGCATCAGGTTGAGCTCTTTCACCACGCCGTTTTGGGTGCCGATTTGCACAATGCGCCCCTCCATCGCCGCCGCCTGATAGTTTTTCGCCAGGTACTCTCCGGCGATCAGATCGACAATCACGTTGGCGCCCTTACCGTTGGTCGCTTTCATCGTCTGTTCGACGAAGTCTTCCGTGCGGTAGTTGATCGCCACATCGGCGCCGAGCGCCAGGCTGGCCGCCCGTTTTTCTTCTGAACCGACGGTGGTGATCACATGGGCGCAAAACGCTTTGGCCAGCAGGGTGGCGACCGTGCCGATCCCGGAAGTGCCGCCGTGGATCAGAACAGTTTCACCGGCCTGCAGGTGGCCGCGCTGAAAGACGTTCACCCAGACGGTGAAGAAGGTCTCCGGAATGGCAGCGGCTTCAGCCATGCTGAAGCCTTTGGGAACCGGCAGCGCATTGCTTTCATGCACCTTGCAGTATTCGGCATAGCCGCCGCCGGCGATCAGGGCGCAGACGCTGTCGCCGAGCGCATAGTGCTGGACGCCCTCGCCGACGGCGACCACTTCCCCGGCGATTTCCAATCCCGGGATATCGGATGCGCCCGGCGGCGGCGCATAGTGTCCACGCCGCTGCAGCACATCCGGGCGGTTAACCCCTGCGGCGGCAACCTTCACCAGTATTTCGCCCTGCGCCAGCACAGGCAGCGGGCGCTGGGCGGGCTGCAGCATTTCCGGGCCGCCGGCGGCGGTAATCTCAATAACGCGCATCTGCTCGGGCAGGTGTGTGACGGTCATGCGGTTCTCCTTATTGAATGGGGTGACGCTACTCTCTCAGTGTAGATAAGCGTTACGTTACATCATGATAAGAATGTTACCGCAAGCCGGCGCGGTGGATGTAGAAGAAAGGGCGATGGACGCCAGAGGCGAGGAAAGCGCCGCCGGAAGGCGGCGTAGGATTAATCATTGGGAGGAATGCGGAATCCTTTCAATGAAACAACGAAGTGTTCTTTTCCCTTGGTGATTTTGGCGCCGCGATCGCACCATAAACTGGCGAGCTGAAAGAAATCATCGCTGCCGATATCGTACGCCAGCTCAATTTTTTTCGCCGTGCCGGAGCGGATTAACGTTTCCGCCTGCTGATGGTTAACTGCTTTTATTGTAGCCATAGACGATCCCTGGAATAAACCGATAAGGATAGGGCGCTCACTATAATATGGCTTTATTGTGACGACGGTGTGACGGTAATGTTACCGTCGGCGAGGGAGGCAAACCGGGGCGTTTCCCCGGTTATTCATCGATTAACGGTCGTTTGGACGCACCAAACTGCTTTTTTTAACGTTTTTGAAGTGTTTATACATCGCAAAGCCTGCGACGCCAGCCAAACCGGCCAAGAGTAGTAAGTATTCAGTCGCCATAACGTGACCTCGGTAAAGTGCCCTGGAAGGGGCATATTTGTGACGGAAGTCACTCTGAACAGCAATGAGAAGATTCCTGAAGCGCGGGGCCGGGATACGGGGATAAAAAAAGCGCCTATAGGGAGGCGCATAAAATTTACAACACAGCTTGTAGTGTCCATCACCAGGAGGAGTGGTGAACTTATTGTTATTTTATGGTCTTGTTCGGTGAGACGATATAGGGATAACTCTGAAAGCAGTCGTCGGCAATATATCTGTAAAAATAACGAACAGTGCGCTAAAAACGCGCATAAGGCGTGAAATATGAACAAATGATGTTCTTTGGCGTCGTCAATGACGAAAAGAGTTGCTATTAAATGCCCATCGTGCGTTAATGCAGTTGGCCTGTGGTACAGACCTATTTATGCACGACATTTTGAGTAAAGTAGTTCAATTTTAGAGCGTTATCCCTGATAGCCTTCTTTGACGAATTTCCTTTCCGGTGCCTCCATAAGTAACTGATAACCGGCTATTAAACGCTGCCAATGGCGGCTAACATATTTTATTAAAGGAAATCGACATGTCCAACATGATCAAAGGTCAAGTGAAGTGGTTCAACGAGTCTAAAGGTTTTGGTTTCATCACTCCTGCAGACGGCAGCAAAGACGTGTTCGTACACTTCTCTGCAATCCAGGGTAACGGCTTCAAAACTCTGGCTGAAGGCCAGGACGTTCAGTTCTCTATCGAGAACGGCGCTAAAGGTCCATCTGCGGCTAACGTTACCGCTATCTAATCGGCATCCACGCTGATTAACTAAAAACCCGCCAAGGCGGGTTTTTTTGTGTCTGGTGGAAAAGACTTTTTGTTGGATGATGAGCACACTCTCTAGTGGCGCTTCGCATAACCAATCGATCGCCTGCAGGCCAAGCCTGTAAACTTGGGAAGTCGAATCCAACCCCTGCTTCACCGTGGTTACTCGGTATACTCACTGCGATAAATTTCGACACTCACTAAATTTAATTCCGTTGATTGATAAAAAGATACGACATCTTTGCTGTGTGGAGAGCGCCAGCATTCAGCTTCTGTCTGGCATTGCTTCTGTGGCTCATAACCTTCAGAAGTCAGGTAGTCGCGAATCTTGCTGGTATCGGTTGTGCCGTTGAACTGTATACCAAATACAAACGCCTGCGGACCACTGATATTGCTATAATTAAACTCATAATTTTTTGAAATTTTGGTATTTTTTTAGCAGGTCCGGTGTGTAATATTCATACTGCCGCGTATCTTGTTCGGTATAGTGGGCGCTGCTGGCAAATTCCATCTTCACGTATGGCAAGACCGCTGTCAGTACCATACCGGCGGCTAATATTACGCCCATCGCTACAGCTACACTTTTTCTCACAGACCACTCCTGTTGTTGTCGGCACCTAAAACTATAAAGGTTTTATCATGCTGGGGAAGCATCACATTCCCAGACTGAAAGTCGCTATAAGGAACGACCGTGCGCATAAACGAGGGAAGAACGCTTTTATACGGTTTAGCGTTAGGAAATAATCTGCACCAGTATGCATCCGTTGCGCTACGATAATCATTTAAGGTGTTGTATAACTATTTGTTTTTATTATGATTAATGTGGGCATTGCCGGGTTTGAAAATGAGATTTGCCGATGAAAAAAAGCCCGCCGGTGCCGGCGGGCAAAAGTTCCTTGTTACTTCTTCATTTGCAGGCACCTCTCTGGGGGGAGATACCGTGATACAGACTACCCGTCGGCGGTGTAAGATTCTGCTGGCAGAGTGTTAAGAATGCGAAAAGTCATGGCGACAGATAAAATAGTGGCCGGATGCCAGGCAGTGGCGCACGGTGTTATACACTGAGAGCAACGAATGAGGAGAGTTAGCGATGAAAGTCAACGATGTGGTAACGGTGAAGACCGACGGCGGCCCACGGCGCGAGGGAACCATTCTGGCGGTGGAAGTTTTTAATGAGGGGACGATGTATCTGGTGGCGCTGGAGGATTACCCGGCTGGCGTGTGGTTCTTCAATGAAATCGACAGCCGTGACGGCACCTTCGTTGAGCCGCGCAATCCGGAAAAATATTAGCTGCGCTGACCAGTTGTGCTGGCCGGAAAGTAGTTTTGTCGGTTATTTTCACTCTGCGTAATGATAACTTGCGTATCTGTATGTCAGCACAGGCGGCGATAAAAATGAATAACCCGCTGCGGCAAAAAATGTCGCAGTCAGGCGTTTCATATTTAGTGGCGAAATACGTTGCTATACGTAATCTGATGGTTATTTAAACCTGCTTATCGCCGATTGTTGCGGTGATATTCTCGCCATTAGCGGCTATTAACAAATATTCCGCTGGTCAGCGTATCGGTTAAACGCACCACGTGATAGATGATCTGTTTATTATGCGTTTTAATCTTGCGCTTGATATTCCCTTTATGAGAAGAGACCGTTTTTGCTTTAATTTGCATCTGGTCGGAGATCTGGATTGTACCTTGCCCAGACATCCACATACGCAACATATTCGATTCGGTTTGGCTTAGCGTGACCGGCGTTTGATCGAGAGCGGTTTTTTCAGAGCGGGTTGCCGGCTTGCGTTCCAGGTAGTGGCTCAACAGCTGGTTCATCGTCTCCGGTTTGATGGATTTTGACGAGATGATGACATTTTTACGAACATATAAGTAATCGTCAAAATGCACATTGGTGATGGCCATAAAGATGAAGAACAGCGTATCCGGATGTAGTGAGATCACCCGTTTAATGCGTTCCGTTGCGTTGCTCTCATGGATGAAACAGTCTTCGTTAATAAATACCAGACTGGGTTTCAAACGTGTGCACTTTTCGTGCAGATTATCAATGTCGGTCGCGGCGTTTATTTGCCGTTTTTTCACACCGTTCGATGTCAGGTAATCCGTTAGACCCAATCGCGTATAGCTGCATGAGTCCATGATGATCGTTGGCATAGTTGCACCCCCACTTAAATCCGTTTTACCGCGGTAATAATGAGAAAAAGCCTGAAAGCCAAAAAGGCAAAAAAATCAAAATATCACTAATTAAGAATGTTCTACCAACAAAAGCGAAACGGCTCAATGATATTTTCTGACTAACCTTATCAAACAGATGAATTCATAAGTTTGGCTTAAGTCAGCACAAGGCTTCACCAATGCCTCCAGAGCACCACACATGCTCTACAGCCTAAGGCATCTTAAGCACCGCTCGCCTGTTCATTGAGTCTGTTTATCATGTCACGATTTTAAATTTCAGATTGCTAGGAAAATTCTTAAAAAAAATTCATGTGTTGTTTTTTTGACTGATAACCGTCCATTTTTTATGCGCATTTTGCCTTCCCGATCGTTGTTTGTAGGGGAAAATTCCTATAATTCACTATGTTAGCATGGCTCATCGTATTGTTGAGAATGGTAATCTTTTCATTTTGTATCATTGTGCTTCTTTGCTTGTCACATTTTTTTAATATTTTCGGTGTATTTTTCGTTCCGCAATGCGATATGGAACAAAGAATTAGCGCTTTGTTGATGATTCGTTAATGGAAAAGTGACGAGGGAATACCTACCTATTGGTTTTTCTGAACTATTGCCGGCGAAATTTTCTGCGTAGCGCTTGCGTCCTATGGGCGTTCCGCTTAGTTTGCTTGAGCTAACCAATTTACTGGGAGAGGTCAACGACGATGGGGAATAACCTGTTTGGTCAATGTGTCGGCGATGCGTTACCCGCGTGGCAGCCAGCCGGAGAACCGGGAGCACAGACGCTGTCCGGGCGTTTTTGCCGGCTGGAGCCGCTGGATATCCAGCGCGATGCCGCAGCGCTGTTTCAAGCCTATCAACTGGCTGAAGATGGGCGCGACTGGACTTACCTTCCCTATGAACGTCCGCAAACGCCGGATGAATTTACCCGTTATCTGCAAAGCCAGGCTCAGGCCGGCGATCGAAAAACCATGACGGTGATCGATCAGCGCAGCGGCAGAGCGCTTGGCACCTGCGCTTTTATGCGTATTGACCGGGCCAATGGCGTGGTTGAACTGGGCATGATCAACTGGTCGCCGCGGATGCAGCGCCAGGCGAGCGGCAGCGAAGCGATTTTTCTGATGCTGCGTCACGTCTTTGACGATCTGGGCTATCGCCGCTGCGAGTGGAAATGCGACCAGCTTAATGCGCCGTCGCGTGCGGCGGCACTACGCTTTGGCTTTAGCTTGGAAGGCACCTTCCGCCAGGCCGTGGTGGTTAAGGGGCGCAACCGGGATACCGACTGGCTGTCAATGCTGGACCATGAGTGGCCGCAGCGTCGTGCTGCCTTTAACGCCTGGCTCTCTGCCGGCAACATTGACGATGATGGCCGGCAAAGGCAGCGGCTGCAGGCGTTTGCCACGTGGCATGCAGACCATTCTGCTGTAGTCAGTTCGCTGTAAACCGGCATGCCCGCAACGAATCCAGCGCCAGTGCGATATCGCTTTCTTCGGTCATCCAGTTAACCAGCGCGGCGCGGATCGCCGGCTGGCCCTGATAGTGGGTGGCGGTACAGCGTATAATGCCGTGCCGATCGAGCCGCGCCAAAAAGTTATCGCGCTCCGCTTCTGCGTCGCCGCTGATTCCCGTCAGTGCGAAACACACCACGTTAAGGTTGACCGGCGCCAGCAGACAGAATCCCTCACTGGCCGTCAGGCCATCGCCCAACTGTTTAGCCAGCAAGATATTGCGTTCAACCATATCGCGTATACCATCGCGGCCATAGGCTTTCAGCGCCATCCACAGCGGCAGCGCGCGAAAGCGCCTTGAGTTTTCGGGCGTCAGGTGCAGGTAATGATCCGGGCGCAGGGCCGGCGCTTCCATATAAGCCGACACGTTCTGGAACACCTGCATCTGCAACGCCAAATGACGGGTAAACTGGATGGCGCTGTCATAGGGCACGTTCAGCCATTTATGGGCATCGACGGTGATGGAATCCGCCTGTTGCCAGCCTTCCAGTAATGGGGCGTAGGCGGGGGAGCAGGCGGCGACGCCGCCGAATGCCGCATCGACATGCAACCAGAACCCGTAGCGTTCGCGCAGCGCCAGCAGACGGGAAATATTGTCGAACGCCGTGGTATTCACCGTACCGGCGCTGGCCAGTACGATGGTCGGCGTGGCCGGGTGTGCGGCCAGATGGCGCGCCAGCGCATCGGGGTCGATGGCTTCCGAATCCGGCAGGGGGGCTATAGGCACCAGAGCATCACGGCCGATGCCCAGCATGCCGAGCGCTTTCTCACTGCTGGAGTGGGGGTTGGCGGCCAACACCTGCACCGCGCCCAGCGCCGCCACGCCCTGCTGCGCCACGTTGATGCCGCGCTGGGCGCCCAGCCATTGGCGGCCAATCGCCAGTCCGCAAAAATTGGCCATCGTTGCGCCGCTGACCAGGCTGCCGCTGAATGTCTTCGGCAGGCCGAGTAAACTTTTTAGCTGTTCAATCGCTGCCAGCTCGATGGCGGCGGCTACCGTGTCATGGCTGAGCAGGCTGTTTTGGTCGAAAACGCTAACCAGCCAGTCGCCGGCCAGCGCGGCGGGCGTGGCGCCGCCGGTGACAAAACCAAAGTAACGTGGTCCGGCGCTGGCGGAAAGGCCGTCGGCATAATGTTGCCAAAAGTGCTCCAGCGCAGCCTGGGCGCCTACGCCCTCTGCAGATAAGCGATCGTCGCCGAGCTTGAGTTGCTGCGCTGCCGCCGGCGGGCAGACGGGGCGTTCATTCAGGCCGGCCAGAAAGGTTTCGGCCAGCCGGCGGGTGTGATCAAGGATCAGTGGAAAGCGGGTTAAATCTTGTTGCAGCGTTGGGTGCATTATCGGCTCCGGGTCAGAGTGGAGAGTGTTAAGCGTAGAGTAAACAGGTTGTCAGCCGGTGAAAATCGAGAAAGAATGACGCTTTTGGATAGAAGGGCTAACCAGTGAAATTTGACCGCTTGCCTCTGCAGTGTTTGCCGACCTTTATTATCGCCGCGCGGTTGGAAAATTTGCGCGCTGCGGCGCTACAGGTTCATCTGACGCATGGGGCCGTCAGTCAGCAGATTCGGCAGCTGGAACAGGCGCTGGGATACCGGTTATTTGAACGTCGCGGTCGCGGCGTACGCCTAAACGGTGCCGGTCGCGAGCTGTTGGCGGCCGCAGAGCCGGCGATGCAAGCGCTAGAGCAAGGGGTCTTGCGGGCGCGCGCCGTTGCTGCCGGTCAGGGGTTGCGCATCAGCGTATTGCCGTCATTTGCCCATTATTGGCTGCTGCCGCGTCTGCCCGCGTTTCAGGCGGCGCATCCGGATATCGTGTTGGATATTGACGCCTCCCTGACGGTGCAGGATTTGGCCCACCAAGGATTTGACGCGGCGGTTCGCATCGGCGCTGGCGAATGGCGCGGCGTGCAGGCGCAGCGGATTGCTGATGGTGACGTTATTCCGGTTGCGGCTCCTGACCTGGCGCAGCGCTGGCAAGCGGCGCTGTTGCAAGGTGGCGAAGAACTGCCGTTACTGGAGCATGATGTGACGCCGTGGCGTACATGGTTTCAGGCAAGGGGAAGGGAGGCGTGCGGGCAAACGCTGGCGCTGTTCAATGATGCGGGGCTGCTGCTGCGCGCCGCAGAGCAGGGGTTTGGTATTGCATTGGTGAAGACCCTGCTGGCCAGGGATATGCTTGCCGCCGGCAGGCTGGTTGCGTTGGCTGATGCCTGGCGGCCGGAAGGCGTCGATTACTACCTGGTCTGGCCGCAGGCCAATGATAACCCTGCCGTGCAACGGCTGCTGGCGTGGCTGCAGCAACAGCTGTGACGGCCGTTTCCGGCAGATTATCGGCGCCGGTAATTATTTCGCCGTCAGGTTGACGCTTCGTTTAATAAAACCTGCTTTACTTAATAATTCCGCATTATTATACTTCGTGCAAAATCTATCAGGAGAAATTAATTGGACAGTTTTAGTTGCGATAAAATAAACAAGGCAAGCTGAACTATCTTCTTCTGATATGTTGCTTGCCGACTTTGGCGGGCAGCACCTTCCCAGTATTCCTGTGTTGTGCATTCCCGAATAATAACGCCGTATCCACCGCCTGCGCGTCGTGGATGATTGAATTCGGATATCGATATGGCACTTTTCCGCTTCAGCCTGTTCCCTCCAGGCCTCCTTTCGCACCTGCGCTGAGCATCGCTCGGCGTGCGTCCGGCCATGCTCTGCGCAGTCCGGCCGGTTCATTCTGATCAATGTGCTTCACCCGCTGGGTGATAAGGAGGCGTCATGGACGATCATCCCGGATTTTTATTGTCTGCATTACCGGCGGAATAACATTCACGTCGGGTAAGTCTTATTAAATAAAATTCTTTCTGCGTAACGTCGTTAATTTATTTTCGGCGGAGGAACCCTTGTGCGCAGAATAAAAATAAGAGCATAGCATTATGACTTATTTCAGCAACAAAACTCATCGCCGTCCGCAGGGGCATGAGTCGTATGCCATCGCGCAAGAGGCGACAAACAGCATTGACCAGACGTTGGCGCAGCTTAACTGTAATCGTCTTGGTTTGACGCAGGACGATGCGCAGGAGCGGCTCGCCTATTACGGGGCAAATCAGGTCGCTCATGAAAAAGCGCCGCATGCGCTGTGGCAGTTGGTCAGCGCTTTCAATAACCCGTTTATTTTTGTGCTGATGGTATTGGCGGCGATCAGTTTCTTTACCGACTACTGGCTACCGGCCCAGCAGGGTGACGAAACCGATCTGACCGGTGTCAGCATCATCTTGATTATGGTGGCGCTGAGCGGTTTGCTGCGCTTCTGGCAAGAGTACCGCACCAATAAAGCGGCGGAGGCGCTGAAAAGTATGGTGCGCACCACCGCGACGGTGCTGCGGCGCAGCAGTTTCAGCGCCCAGTCGCTGGTGGTGGAAATTCCGCTGCGTGAGCTGGTGCCGGGGGATATTATCCAGCTGTCGGCCGGCGATATGGTGCCGGCGGACGTGCGGCTGCTCAGCTCGCGCGATCTGTTTATCAGCCAGGCTATTCTGACGGGGGAAGCGATTCCGATTGAAAAATATGACACGTTGGGAAGCGTCAGCCAGAAGTCCTGCGATGCCGAGGCCGCCAGCGAAAGCGAGCTGCTCGAGATGGCCAATGTTTGCCTGATGGGCACCAACGTCGCCAGCGGCACCGCCAGCGCGGTGGTGGTGGCCACCGGCGGACAAACCTATTTTGGTTCGCTGGCAAAATCGATCGTCGGCAGCCGGGCGCAGACGGCGTTTGACCGTGGGGTCAACAGCGTCAGCTGGCTGCTGATCCGCTTTATGCTGGTGATGGTGCCGGTAGTGCTGCTGATTAACGGTTTTACCAAGGGCGACTGGGGGGAGGCGGCGCTGTTTGCGCTGGCGGTCGCCGTCGGCCTGACGCCGGAAATGTTGCCGATGATTGTCAGCTCTAACCTGGCAAAAGGCGCTATTGCCATGTCACGGCGTAAGGTCGTGGTTAAACGGCTTAACGCCATCCAGAACTTTGGCGCGATGGACGTGCTGTGTACCGATAAAACCGGCACCTTGACGCAGGATCGCATCATTCTCGAGCATCACCTGGACGCCAGCGGCGCTTCGGATAGCCAGGTGCTGCATCTGGCCTGGCTGAACAGCTTTCACCAGAGCGGCATGAAGAACCTGATGGATCAGGCAATCGTGCGTTTTGGCCGCGGTAAGACGGGCATAGAGGCCCTGGGGCGTTACAGCAAGGTGGACGAACTGCCGTTTGATTTTATCCGCCGCCGCCTGTCGATCGTGGTGCAGGACGAACGGCAGCAACAGTTGCTGATCTGCAAAGGGGCGGTGGAGGAGATGCTTGCTATCGCCAGCCATGTGCAGGAGGGCGACTGCCGGGTTACGTTGGATGAGACGCGTCGTGCGGCGCTGCTGGCGCTGGCCAATCAATATAATGAGGACGGCTTCCGCGTACTGCTGCTGGCGACGCGCGAACTGGGCGTACAGGGCTGCACGCTGCCGCTCAGCGTGGAGGATGAGCGCGATCTGGTGATCCGGGGGCTGCTGACATTCCTGGATCCGCCGAAAGAAAGCGCGCAGGCGGCGATCGGCGCGCTGCAGGAACATGGTGTGGCGGTGAAGGTGCTGACCGGCGATAACCCGGTGATTACCTGCAAAATCTGTCGCGATGTCGGGCTGGAGCCGGGGGTGCCGCTTTCCGGGCCGCAAATCGAGCTGATGGACGATCGTCAGCTGGCGCAGGAGGTGGAGCTGCGCACCGTGTTCACCAAGCTGACGCCGCTGCAAAAGTCCCGCGTACTGAAAATGCTGCAGGCGAATGGCCACACCGTCGGTTTTCTCGGCGACGGCATCAATGACGCCCCGGCGCTGCGCGATGCCGACGTGGGTATTTCGGTAGACAGCGGCACCGATATTGCCAAGGAGTCGGCGGATATCATCCTGTTGGAAAAAGACCTGATGGTGTTGGAGGAAGGGGTCATCAAGGGGCGCGAGACTTTTGGCAATATCATCAAATATCTGAATATGACTGCCAGCTCCAACTTCGGCAATGTGTTCTCGGTACTGGTCGCCAGCGCGTTTATTCCGTTCCTGCCGATGTTGGCGATTCATCTGTTGATTCAGAACCTGATGTATGACATCTCACAGCTGTCGCTACCGTGGGACAAAATGGATAAGGAGTTTCTGCGTAAGCCGCGCAAATGGGATGCCAAAAATATCGGACGCTTTATGATCTGGATTGGCCCGACGTCGTCGATTTTTGATATGACCACCTATGCGCTGATGTGGTTTGTGTTTGCCGCCAACAGCGTTGAGCATCAGGCGCTGTTCCAGTCGGGCTGGTTTATTGAAGGGCTGCTGTCGCAAACGCTGGTGGTGCATATGCTGCGTACCCAGAAGATTCCGTTTATCCAGAGTACGGCGGCACTGCCGGTGCTGCTGATGACCGGGCTGATCATGGCGATTGGCATCTATATTCCGTTCTCGCCGCTCGGCGCCTGGGTGGGTTTGCAGCCGTTACCGTGGGAGTATTTCCCGTGGCTGGCGGCGACGCTGGTCAGCTACTGCGTGGTCGCGCAGCTGATGAAGCGCTTCTATATCCGCCGGTTTGGCGTCTGGCTGTAAGCGGCGGTCGGTTACCATAACAGGGTAATCAGCAGCCCCAGCATAATCGTCAGGGTGAAAGAAAACAGCGTACCGAGCATCACATACTCGGTACGCATTTTATCGTCGCTCTGTCGCAGATCGCCAAAGCGGAAAATAGATTTGGCCGCCAGCAGAAAGCCAATGGCCGGAATATGCCCCAGCAGCACAAAGGTCAGGATCAGCGTTCTTTCCAGATAGCCGATCTGTTTGCCGGCGCGCAGCAAAGAATCGTTGTCCGTCTTGGCGTTCGGCTGCATCTGCGGCGTCCAGCTTGCCAGCAACTGCCCGATCAGCAGCCCCATCGGCATATAAATCAGCCCGTATCCCAGCGCCGCCAGGCCGACGCGCCAGCCGTCGAAACGCTGCCATAACGCCTCGAACAGCGTAGCGACATGCGGCACGATTGCCAGCCACAGCAGAATAATCACCAGCAGATGCAGGCCCTGATCCAACAGGAAGCTTGCCGCCGGCTTCATCGGCGCCATCAGCGTCACCTTGGCCAGATCAATCACGTAGTGACTGATGCCGACCACCAGCAGCGCCAGCAGCACATCCGCCGACGAGACGCCGCCGTGCAGCAGACCGAAGCCGGCAACGGCCCAGGCCGCCACGACGCCGTGCAGCAGGGCGTGCAGCAGTAAAAAACGCGACCGGTGGCGGTATTGAGCCTTATCCTGCACCCAGGCGCGCGGTTGCAAAGGGAAGTCCGCCAGCAGATGGAGCACCAGCAGCCAGATCAACAGTGGCGCATAGGTTAAAGCCATACTTAAATGATCCTGTTAATTGCATCAATGAACCGGATAATTTCATCATAGGCCGCGCGTTTGAGCGTTGCGGAGACGGTTGACGCTGCCTTGCGCACCGCGGCGGCCGCTTGCGCGTTGGTCGTTGTCAGCATGCGTGCCTGGACGACCTGCGCTTCTGCCTGTGACAAACGGCTGAGGGTATGATCTAGCATCGGTAGCAGATCGCTGACAATGGCATTGGCGCGTTCATTGTCAATTTTCAGAGCCAGCCTGCAATTTTTTGTCATCAGGTCCAGCGCGTTGCCGGAATTGAGGAAGGCGCTGCCGTAACCGTCGCCCCGGCCCCGGCGTTTGCCCAGGCCGACGGCGATGCGCGCGTCCCAGAGCGCGGCATCATGTTGCGCTTTTAAGGCGGTACGCAGGTAGACGGCCAGCCACAGGCCGGACTCGGGCTGGCCCACGGCCTGAAAGGCGTCGCCGCGAAAAATTTCAAACTGCGTCAGCAGGCCGGCCTGTTGAAGCGCCGTGAGTTCGGTGCGTAACTGCGCGATGTAACGTGGGGTGTCAACACGTCGTGAGTTGACGAGATCGCCGGTGATAACGCTGATTTGCGCTTTCATAGTAGGCTGTCCAGAAAAAGAACGGACATTTAAATTCGCATCTGAAGGCGAATTTGTCAATTATTCGTACTCAGATGCGAATTTTTATGATATTCGTATCCAGAGACGAATTTTATGTATGGAAAATATGAGTAAATCCAGGCGTACCAAGCTTCAGAAGCTTTTCATCATCACTTCACGCGGCTGTTCTGCGCCATACTTGAGCAGATGTTCGAATGACTTTTCCGTCTGCTTAAGCTGCTGCAGGAATGCCTGCGGCGAGAGATCGTGCTGTTTGCCGCTCATATAGGCTAATGCCAATTCTTTGGCCTGATAACGTGAAAAATTGTACATGGCGCCCCCCTTGGCGATGTCTGGTTGTCAGTGCGGCGATTGTAGAGTGCTGCTTAGAACATGAACAGCGGCTTTACCGTATCGATTCGATAGCTGAAACTTTCACGATGTGCGGCGCGGCCGCTCAATAACATATGAATTTCCATATATGTTGTTGACAGCGTGTCGTGCAGGGTTAAGATTGGCCGGGCAATGGGATAAGGAGCCTGCGGAATGATGCTGACGCCATTACAACTGTTTAAAAACCTGTCGGACGAAACCCGACTGACGATGGTGCTGCTGTTGCGGCAGGCTGAAGAGCTGTGCGTGTGTGAACTGGCGGCGGTTTTAACGCTGCCGCAGCCTAAAATCTCCCGTCATCTGGCGATGCTGCGCGCAAGCGGCCTGCTGCTGGACCGCCGTGAGGGCAAGTGGGTCTATTACCGGCTTTCGCCGCATATGCCGGCCTGGGCGGCGGGCATTATCGAGCAGGCTTACCTTAGTCAGCAGGAGCAGGTGAGCAATCTGGCAAAACGCGCCGCCGCGGACGGGCGGACGGTGTGCCGCTAACGTAAAAATTTTAACTTTTCATATTTGAAATTTCGAATATGAAATCCAAGAGACAAGGAGTACGTATGTGGCTGGCGGGCGCGATTTTTATCCTGACCATCGTATTGGTTATCTGGCAGCCGCGGGGGCTGGGCATCGGCTGGAGCGCCTCGTTGGGCGCCGTTCTGGCGCTGCTGAGCGGGGTGGTGCAGCTTGGCGATATTCCGGTGGTGTGGCACATCGTCTGGAATGCTACCGCCACCTTTATCGCGGTGATTATCATCAGCCTGCTGCTGGATGAGTCCGGCTTTTTTGAGTGGGCGGCGCTGCACGTTGCGCGTTGGGGTAAAGGACAAGGGCGGCGGCTGTTCAGCTATATCGTGCTGCTGGGGGCTACGGTGGCGGCGCTGTTCGCCAATGACGGCGCGGCGCTGATCCTGACGCCGATAGTGATTGCCATGCTGCTGGCGCTGGGGTTTGGTCCGGCGGCGACGCTGGCGTTTGTCATGGCCGCCGGCTTTATTGCCGACACGGCCAGCCTGCCGCTGGTGGTTTCCAATCTGGTGAACATCGTCTCGGCAGACTTCTTCCAGCTTGGTTTTAATGACTATGCGGCGGTGATGGTGCCGGTGAATATCGCCGCCATTATCGCCACGCTGGCGATGCTGCACCTGTTTTTCCGCAAGGATATTCCGGCCCGTTACGATGTGGCGCTGCTGAAGGCGCCGCATGAGGCCATTCGCGATGTGTCGACTTTCCGCGCCGGCTGGGGCGTATTGCTGCTGTTGCTGGTCGGTTTTTTTGTGCTGGAGCCGCTGGGCGTGCCGGTCAGTCTGGTGGCGGCGGTGAGCGCGCTGGTGCTGTTGCTGGTGGCGAAAAGCGGCCGGACGATCGCTATCGGCAAGGTGCTGCGTGGCGCGCCGTGGCAGATTGTGATTTTCTCGCTGGGGATGTATCTGGTGGTATACGGCTTGCGCAACGCCGGGCTGACCGATCTGCTGTCGGCAGTGCTGAACCGCCTGGCGGAACAGGGGCTGTGGGCGGCGACGTTGGGCACCGGTTTTATCACCGCTTTCCTGTCTTCGGTGATGAACAATATGCCGACGGTGCTGATCGGCGCGCTGTCGATTGACGGCAGCAGCGCTGGCGGCGTGATTAAAGAGGCGATGATCTACGCCAACGTGATCGGCAGCGATCTGGGGCCGAAGATTACGCCGATTGGCAGCCTGGCGACGCTGCTTTGGCTGCATGTGCTGGCGCGCAAGAATATCAATATCACCTGGGGTTACTATTTCCGCGTAGGTATTGTCATGACGCTGCCGGTGTTGTTCGTGACGTTAGCCGCCCTGGCGCTGCGTTTGTCGGTCTCATCGTAAAAAGGGGCAACCATGAAAACGATCACCATCTACCATAATCCGGCCTGCGGCACGTCGCGCAATACGCTGGCGCTGATCCGCAACAGCGGCGTCGAACCGACGATCGTACTGTATCTGGAAACACCGCCGAGCCGTGACGAACTGTGCCGGCTGATTGCCGATATGGGCATCCCGGTGCGGGCATTGCTGCGCAAGAACGTCGAGCCGTATGAACGGCTGCAACTGGCGCAGACGCACTGGCGTGATGAACAGCTGATCGATGTTATGCAGCAGCAGCCGATACTGATTAACCGGCCGATCGTGGTGACGCCGCTCGGCACCCGGCTGTGCCGGCCGTCGGAGGTGGTGCTGGATATCTTACCGGACGCGCAGCAAGGCGAGTTTATCAAGGAAGACGGAGAAAGGGTGGTTGATGAGCACGGGCGGCGGCGGCGTTAGAGCGGGACGGCAGAGCGGAGGCCCGCTCTGCCGGGTCTGTCAGCCTAAATCGCCGCCGGCCACCGGCAGCACGGTGCCGTTAATATAGCTGGCCGCGTCGCTGGCAAGGAATAAAATGGCGGCGGCCTGTTCGTTTACCGTGCCGTAGCGGTGCATCAGGCTGCTGTTTAGGGTCTGATCGACCACCTGCTGATACCACGCCTCCTCCTGCGGTGTCGGCGTTTCCCGGTTGCGCGGCGTCAGGCGCGGCGGCGCTTCGGTGCCGCCCGGCGCGGTGGCGTTGATGCGGATGCCGGCGTCGGCGTACTCAAACGCCAGCGACCGGGTGAGCGCATTCACCCCGCCTTTGGCGGCCGAATAGGGCACCCGGTTGACGCCGCGGGTGGCGACCGAAGAGACATTGACGATCGCGCCGCCGCCCTGCGCCAGCATGTGCGGCAGCACGGCGCGGCAGCCCCACAGCGTCGGGAACAGCGAACGCTGAATCTCCGCCTCAATCTGCGCCGGCGCATACTCGGCGAACGGCCGCGCCCAGATGGTGCCGCCGACGTTGTTCACCAGTATATCCAGCCGGCCGAAGCGTTGCTGCGCCTCATCGATGGCCGCCTGCGTCTCCTCCCAGCGTTCCAGATCGGCATGAATCGCCAGCGCGTCGCAGCCCAGCTCCCGCAGCGCTGCGGCCGCCTCCTGCAGATAGGGCGCGCGGTCGATCAGCGCCAACTTCGCGCCTTCCCGCGCGGCCTGTTCAGCGACCGCTTTGCCGATCCCCTGCGCCGCGCCGGTGATGACCATTACCTTGTTGCTAAAACGTTGCTGTAGCATCAGCGACTCCTTACGCCGTCTGACTGGGGGCGAATTTTTCATAGTGGAAACTGGCCGGCGTGAAGGCGCGCTGACGGAAGTCGTGCAGCACCGCCTCGACCATCGGCGGCGGGCCGCACAGGTAGACGTCCACATCGCCGTCGTGCAGCTGGCTGTCATCAAGATGCTGGGTGACATAGCCTTTGCGCGCCGCCTGCGAGGCGTCGCTGGCGACGCAGGTCAGGTAACTGAAATCGCTCAGCCGTGCGCGATAACTGTCCAGCTGTTCCAGCTTCACCAGATCGCAGTCGTGGGTGACGCCGTAGATCAGCCGCACCGGCTGCCGGACGTCGTCCTGCGCCAGTTGCTCCAGCATCGACAGAAAGGGCGCCAACCCGGTGCCGCCGGCGAGGAACAGCAGCGGCCGCGTCACGCTGCGCAGATAAAAGCTGCCCTGCGGGCCGTGCAGACGCACTTTATCGCCGGGGCGCGCCCGGCCGCTCAGGTAGCTGCTCATCATGCCGCCCGGCACATTGCGCAGCAGGAACGACAGCCGGGGCGCGTTGGGCAGGGAGCTGAACGAATAGGCGCGGCGGGCGTCGCTGCCCGGCACTTCAATGTTGACGTACTGGCCGGGCAAAAAGGCGACGCCGCCGTGGGCGTCATCCAACTGCAGGCTGAACTCAATCGCGCTGTCCGACAGCGCGGTGGCGCTTACCACGCTGGCGGAAAAGGTTTCGCAGCCGGTTTTACACTGCGTGGAGGCCATCGGCACGTCGATCACGCAGTCGGACTGCGGCACCATCTGGCAGGTCAGCACCTGGCGTTGTCCGGCTTCCTCTGCGGAGAGGGCGTCATCCAGGTAGTCATCGCCCAACTGGTAGTCGCCCTGTTCGCAATGGCATTTACAGCTGCCGCAGACGCCGTCGGCGCAGTCCATCGGCAGATTGACCTGCTGGCGATAGGCGGCGTCGAGCACGGTCTCATCGGGATTGCACTGGATAAAACGGCTGACGCCGTCCTCAAAGTTAAGCGCAACGGTATAGCTCATCATCGCCTCCCATTAAACATGGTAAATATCAATCACATGACTGATGTAGTCGTTATTGAGACGGATCGTTTTGCTCAGGATCTGCGGCTGTTCGCCGCCAAGCGCGATGCGGCAGCGGCAACTGCCGAAAAACAGATCGGTTTTCTGATAGCGGTGGCTGTAGGTGCTCCAGTTGTAGCGTACGTCCACTGCATCCGCCGTTTCGCCGATCAGCTCCACGTTGCTGATATGGTGGGTGGTGCGCGGTTCCGGCGTGCTGGCCGCTGAACGCTCGGTCTTGATGCGGTAGACGCGGTCTTCCAGCCCTTCGCGGTTCGGGTAGTAAATCAGCGATACTTCGCGCTGCGGATCGCGGGTGAGCCGGTCATCCTCGCCCCAGGAGGGCATCCAGTACTCGACCTGCGGGCTGTAGCACGCCAGCCACTCATCCCACTGGCGGTCATCCAGCAGCCGCGCCTCGCGGTATAAAAACTGCTCAATACGTTGTTGCTGGCTCATGACTGCACCTCGGTGTCGTTCAGGCTGCGCAGCAGGGTCTGCTGCCAGTGATGGTGGTGGGGGACATACAGCGCTTCATCCTCGGCGCGCACGCCGCTCATCAGCGGCCGGATCGCCATCGCCTGCGCGTTGTCGTCGGGGCCTTCCAGCCAGCGCGTGGCCCCGCGGCTGATATCGCTCCAGGGCATGTTGCCGGCGAGATAGCCCTGCTGGCAGGCGCGGAACTCTTCCAGATCGTCCGGCGTGCCCATGCCGCTGACGTTAAAGAAGTCCTCATACTGGCGGATGCGCAGGGCGCGATCCTCGGCGCTTTCTCCCTTCGGCGCGAAGCAGAAAGTGGTGACCTCGGTTTTATCCACCGCGATGGGGCGCATCACGCGAAGCTGGGTGGAGAACTGATCCATCAGGTAGAGGTTGGGGTAAATGCACAGGTTGCGGGTATGGTTGACCATAAAATCGGCGCGCGTCTCGCCGAAGCGGTCGCTCAGGCGGCGGAAGTGTTTGAATACCGGCCGCACCTCCGGGTTCAGCGCCCGGGTCCACAGCAGCATATGACCATGTTCGAAGCCGTAGACGCCGCCGGTGCTTTTCGACCAGCAGGTGGCGTCCAGCGTCTGGGTACTGCTGGCGTCGTGGCTGCGGCGCGACATGGTCGAGACATAGTTCCAGTGCACCACGCTGACGTGATAGCCGTCGACGCCGTTTTCCATCTGCAGCTTCCAGTTGCCGTCATAGGTATACGAGGAGGCGCCGGTCAGCAGTTCGATGCCGTCTTCCGCCTGATCGACAATCAGGTCCAACACCTGCCGGGTATCGCCCAGGTATTCCTCCAGCGGCAGCACCTTGTCGCTCAGGCTGCCGAACAGAAACCCTCGGTAAGAGGCAAAGCGCGGCAGGTGCTTGAGATCGTGCGAGCCGGCCTGTTTGAAGCACGGGGGATAGCCGCCGCTCTTTTCGTCTTTGGCCTTGAGCAGATTGCCGGCGTTGTTAAACGTCCAGCCGTGAAACGGACAGGTAAAGGTGGCTTTGTTGCCCTTTTTGCGGCTGGCCAGCATCGCACCACGGTGCGAGCAGCTGTTGATCATCGCATGCAGTTCTCCCTGCTTGTCGCGGGTAATGATCACCGGCTGGCGGCCCATCGTCAGGGTATAATAGTCGCCCGGCTCGGCGACCTGGCTTTCGTGCGCCATATATACCCAGTTGCCTTCAAAAATAGCCTTCATTTCCAGTTCAAATATCGCCGGGTCGGTAAATATGCCGCGGTGACACTGGTAGACGCCTTGCTCTTTATCTACCCGCAATGCATTTTTTATTTTCTGTTCCAGCGTGGAATAAATAGCAGTTGTTGATGAGTTCATACTAATGACCTCGTTAATCACGTTGCGTAGGGTGCCCTGGGGAAATTTATTCCCCATGGCGCAGGTATTATTGTTGTTCTTTTTCCGGTTTAACTTTCCAGCGCGCGCGGGCGTTTAATTCGCTGTTCCTCTGCGCTGTCGCCGGCGGCGTAAATCATGAAATCAAAGCGGATTTCGGTATGTTCGCCGGGCAGATCGCGCTGTGCGGCCAGCGCCGGATCACTGATTTTGATCGGATCGGCGATCAGTTCATCGCGGGTAGCGAAGGCAAAATCGTCCCACAGGTAGCGGTCGCCGTTCAGGTTGATCTGAGTGGTGAGGTGCTTGTGGCCGGGAGCGGAAACAAAAAAGTGGATATGCGCCGGCCGGTTGCCGTGGCGGCCAAGGCGATCGAGCCAGGCCTGCGTCGGGCCGTCCGGCGGGCAGCCGTAACCGGAGGGCAAAATACTGCGCACCGCGTAGCGGCCGTCGGCGTCGGTTTGCACCCGGCGACGCAGGTTGTAATTGCTCTGCGACTTATCGAAGAACGAATAGTTGCCCAGCGTATTGGCGTGCCAGATATCGACGATGGCGCCGGCCAGCGGGCGGCCGTGCTGGTCGCTGACCTGGCCGTGCAGCCACATGACTTCGCCGCTGTCCGTACCGTCGTCCATCCGTGCGTAGCCGTCGCTCAGCGGCGCATTGGCGACATACAGCGGCCCTTCGATGGTACGCGGCGTGCCGCCGTTCAGGCCCTGCTGGCGTTCTCGCGCGTCCTCACGCATATCCAGATAGTGCTCCAGCCCCAGGCCGGCCGCCAGCAGCGCCGCTTCCTGACGGCCGCCGAGCTGATGCAGATAGTTAATCGCCCGCCAAAACTCTTCGGCGCTAATATCAAAGTCGTCGATCAACTGACAGATATTACCCAGCAGCTGGCGGGTGATGGCTTTAAAACGCGGATCGCCGTCGTTTCCGGTTAAACCGCTGCTGATATCCAGCAGCTTGCTGACGTCTTCAGACTGATTGAAGGATACGGACATTGCAGACTCCTCATTATAATAGAGCCGTAAATAACGGCGATGGCCGGCAGCGGCGCATCGCAATTATTCGGGCTGAGCTCGGGTTTACGGCGCCGAAAATAACCGGCTAACCCGTGGAGATGAATTATTTCTGCTTTATTTATCGTCGTCGTAAATGGATGACGGATGCCGGCACAAGGCCTCAATATGCATTTCCATATACGGGAACAGCGGCAGCGCCGATAAGATATCGTGCAGTTCGCTATTACTTTCCACGTCAAAGATACTGACGTTGGCGTATTTTCCCGCCACGCGCCAAAGGTGGCGCCATTTTCCCTGCGTCTGCAGCTCTTGCGCATAGCGCTTTTCACGCAGTTTGATCTCATCGGCGACGGCGGCCGGCATATCGGACGGCAGTTGCACGGACATTTCAACTTTGAACAACATCAGGCAGGCTCCTCTAGGTGCGCTGATAAAAACGCAGTTTGTCTTCATCGACCTCAATGCCGAGGCCCGGGCCGTCCGGCAGCGTGACCTGTCCGTCGGCGAAATTCAGCGGTTCGGCGATGATGTCGTCTTTTAGCAGCAGCGGACCGAACATTTCCGTTCCCCAGGCCAGCTTCAGCGTTGACCAAGCGTGCAGCGACGCCACGCTGCCGATGCTGCCTTCCAGCATGGTGCCGCCGTACAGCGCGATGCCGGCCGCATCGGCGACGTGCGCCAGTTTCAGCGCCTGCGCCGGGCCGCCGGCCTTGGCGATTTTCAGCGCATAGGCGCCGCGGAAACCGCCGGCGGCCAGCGCGTAGCCGTCATGGGCGTCGGCTACCGCTTCATCGGCCAGAATCGGCAGGGTGAACCGTTGACTCAGCTGCGTCAGCGCGGCGCGGTCCCACAGCGCCACCGGCTGCTCCACCAGATCGATGCCGATTTCCTGCAGCGCAGTCATGCCGCGCACCGCGCTGGCGGCGTCCCAGGCCTGATTGACGTCAACCCGGATACTGGCGTCGGCCCCCAGCGCCCGGACGATCGCCGCGGTGTGGCGCAGGTCGTCGGCCAGCGGTCTGGCGCCGATCTTGAGTTTAAAGGCGTTATGGCGGCCTTCCGCCAGCAGGCGCTGCCCCTCGGCGATATCGCGCTCGGTGTCGCCGCTGGCCAGCGTCCACAACACCGGCAGCTGCCGGCTCTGCGCGCCGCCGAGCAGGGTGCTGAGCGGCTGACGCAGCGCTTTGCCCTGCGCGTCGAGAAACGCGGTCTCCAGCGCCGATTTGGCAAAGGTATTGCCTTTGACGCTGGCGTTCATCAGATTGACCAGCGGCGTCAGGCCGTCAAACTGCTGGCCGGTCAGCAGCGGCGCCAGATAGGTATCGATGGCGGACTTGATCCCTTCCGGGCTTTCCGGGCCGTAGCTCAGGCCGCCGATGGTGGTGGCTTCGCCCCAGCCGACCAGGCCGCCCGCACAGGTGAGGCGAACGATGGTCAGCGTCTGGCAGCCCATGGTCGCCATCGACAGTTTGTGCGGCCGGATGGTGGGAATATCCAGCAGCCAGCTTTCAATGCGTTCAATACACAGCGTCATGGGTTATACCTCTGTCAGAAAGTCGAGTACGCGGTGGGCGAACAGCGCCGGACACGCAATATTGCTGATGTGCGAGGCGGGCAGGGTCGCCAGTTCGGCCTGCGGCGCGTTCGCCAGCAGGAAGCGTGCGTCGTCCGGCGTGGTGACCGGATCCAGCTCGCCGGCGATCGCCAGCATCGGCTGCGGCATGTGGCGGACTTCGGCCCGCAGATCCGCCTGCGCCAGCGCGTCGCAGCAGGCGGCATAACCGGCGGCGTTGCCCTGCGCCAGCTGCGCGGCCAGTGCCGCCACCTGCTGCGGTTCGCGGCGTTGGAATTCCTCGCTGAACCAGCGCGCCGGCGACGCGGCGGCAATCTCCGCCAGGCCGTCACGGCGCACCGTTTGCGCGCGCTGATGCCAGCCTTCGGCTTTGCCGATGCGCGCGGCGCTGTTGGCCACCACCAGCCGCTGCAGGCGCTGCGGCTGATAGCGGTTGAGCCACAGGCCGGTCAGCCCGCCCATCGAAATGCCGCAGAAATGGGCGCGTTCAACGTCCAGGCTGTCGAGCAGGGCGACGACATCGCGGCCAAGGATCTCCAGCGTCAGCGGGGCGGCGGGCAGCGGCGTTCCGCCGTGGCCGCGCTGGTTATAGCGCAGCACGCGGAAATGGGCGGTAAAGAGCGCCATCTGCGGCTGCCACAGATCCAATGTAGTACCCAGCGAATTGGACAGCACCAGCAGCGGCGCGCCGGCCGGGCCGTCAAGGCGGTATTCAATCTCCATCACACCCTCTCGATAATCATGGCGATGCCCTGACCGACGCCGATGCACATGGTGCACAATCCGTAGCGTCCGCCGCTTTGCTGCAGCTGATAGGCGGCATTCATCACCAGCCGGCCGCCGGAGGCGCCCAGCGGGTGGCCGAGAGCGATGGCGCCGCCGTGCGGGTTAACCTGCGGCGCATCGTCCGGCAGCGACAGGGCGCGGGTCACCGCCAGCGCCTGCGCGGCGAAGGCCTCATTCAGCTCAATCACGTCCATCTGTTCGAGGCGCAGGCCGGCGCTTGCCAGCACTTTACGCACCGCCTGCGCCGGGCCGAAACCCATAATCGACGGCTCGATGCCGGTGACCGCGCTGGCGACGATGCGCGCCAGCGGCTGCAGGCCGTGCCGGCGCATACCGCGTTCGCTGGCCAGCAGCAGGGCGCAGGCGCCGTCGTTCAGCCCGGAGGCGTTACCAGCGGTGACGCTGCCTTGCGGATGCACCACCGGCTTGAGTTTTTCCAGCGCCGCACGGCTGGTGGCGCGCGGGTGTTCATCGCGGCTGAAGCTCAGCGCCTCGCCTTTTTTCTGCGGAATGGTTACCGCGATCAACTGGCTGGCGAAGAAGCCGCTTTCCTGCGCGGCGGCGGCGCGCTGCTGGCTGCGCAGGGCGAAGGCGTCCTGATCCTGCCGGCTGATGCGGAACTGCTCCGCCACGTTTTCGGCGGTTTGCGGCATGGAGTCGACGCCGTACAGCGCTTTCATCTGCGGGTTGATAAAGCGCCAGCCCATGGTGGTGTCTTCCAGCCGCATGGCGCGGCTGAAGGCGCTTTCCGCTTTGCCCATGACGAACGGCGCGCGCGACATGCTCTCGACGCCGCCGGCGATCAGCAGGTCGCCTTCACCGCTTTTAATCACGCGCGCCGCCATTGCCGTCGCATCCAGGCTGGAGCCGCACAGACGGTTGACGGTGCAGCCGGGTACGGAAACCGGCAGCCCGGCCAGCAGCAGCGCCATGCGCGCCACGTTGCGGTTGTCCTCGCCGGCCTGATTGGCGCAGCCGAGCAGCACATCGTCCAGCGCGCTCCAGTCCAGCTGCGGGTGGCGTTGCTGCAGCGCCTGCAGCGGCAGCGCCGCCAGATCGTCGGCGCGGATCCCGGCCAGGCTGCCGTTCAGCTTGCCGAACGGGGTGCGCACCGCGTCACACAGATAAGCGTGAGTCATCGTGTTGTTCTCCGTGTTGCAGGGCAAAAGTCAGCTCAACCGGGGTGACCTCCTGGAGCTGGCGTGGCGTCAGGCCGGCAAAAATCTCGCGCACCACCAGCCCGTGGTCGGTGACGTCGATCACCGCCAGGTCGCTGTAGATGCGGGTAATGCAGCCGACGCCGGTCAGCGGATAGCTGCACTCTCTGACGATTTTGCACTCGCCTTTTTTGGTCAGGTGTTCGGTCATCACATACACCTGACGCGCGCCGATCGCCAAATCCATCGCGCCGCCGACCGCCGGGATTGCCCCCGGCGCGCCGGTGCTCCAGTTGGCCAGATCGCCCCGTTCCGACACCTGATAGGCCCCCAGCACGCAGATATCCAGATGGCCGCCGCGCATCATGGCGAAGGAGTCGCCGTGGTGGAAAAAACAGCCGCCCGGCAGCAGCGTCACCGGCTGCTTGCCGGCGTTAATCAGTTCGGGGTCTTCTTCTCCGGCCGCCGGCGCCGGCCCCATGCCGAGGATGCCGTTTTCACTGTGTAAAAAGATCTCTTTATCGGCGGGCAGATAGTTGGCGATCTGGGTCGGCATGCCGATGCCCAGATTGACGTAGGCCCCTTCCGGAATATCACGCGCGATACGTTCGGCCAGCTGTTGATGCGTCAGTTTTGACATGATGGTTCCTCAGGCCGAAAGCCGTTGTGGGGTGGACGGTGCGCTGACCACGCGCTGCACGAAAATCCCCGGCGTGATCACCGCTTCGGCATCCAGCTCACCCAGGGGCACCAGATGATTGACCTCGGCAATGGTGCAGCCGGCGGCCATCGCCATGATCGGGCCGAAGTTGCGGCCGGTCTGGTTATAGACCAGATTGCCCCAGCGGTCGGCGCGCTCGGCCCGGATCAGGGCAAAATCGGCCTTCAGCGGCAGTTCGAACACATAGTGCCGGCCGTCGATTTCGCGCACCTCTTTATCTGTCGCCAGCTGGGTGCCGTAGCCGGTCGGGGTATAAATACCGCCGAGGCCGGCGCCGCCTGCCTGAATGCGCGCCGCCAGGTTGCCCTGCGGGATCAGCTCCAGTTCCAGCTCCCCACGCCGGTAGAGGTCGTCAAACACCCAGGAGTCGGACTGGCGCGGGAATGAGCAGATGATTTTGCGTACGCAGCCGGCTTTCAGCAGCGCCGCCAGCCCGAAATCGCCGTTGCCGGCGTTGTTGCTGATTACCGTCAGGTTACGCGGGCGTCGGCGGATCAGGGCGTCCAGCAGGGCATAAGGCTGGCCTGCCGGACCGAAGCCGCCCACCATCACGCTGGCGCCGTCGGGAATATCGGCAACGGCGGCGTCGGTGGACTGCACGCTTTTATTAATCATTTCTTCTCCTTGGTAGGCTGATTCTTTAACGCCATATGGCCTGGCTTGAATTCAACTTAGGGGAGGAAAAAATCACCAGCAAGTGCGAATATCAGATCTTTGTGCGATTATCGGACGGTTTGTTATTTTGATGTTAATTTTGTGATGCAGCTAACTAATTCACCCATTTGCTGTAGCAGGTGGTTGCATACGCTGACGTAAGACGCTATTTGCATGATTATTAACGAAAAGGAGAGGCGGAATGAGCGATATGCCGGAATTAGGCGACGGCGAACTGCAGCGGCTGCAGGAGATCGGCGAGCTGAGCAATGATAAATATAAGGGCGACCCCAACTTTATGGCGTCGCTGGCGCGCGGGCTGGAAGTGCTGCAGGCTTTCAAGCCGCAGTATTCGCAGATGTCGGTGTCGGAAATCAGCCAGATTACCGGCATTCCGCGCGCGGCGGTGCGGCGCTGCCTGTACACGCTGAAGGCGCTGGGGTTTGTGCACTGCCCCGACGGCCGCCACTACCGGCTGCTGCCGCGGGTGTTGACCCTGGGGCACGCCTATCTGTCCTCTTCGGAACTGGCGAAGGCGGCGCAGAATTCACTGGATTACCTGAGCAAGCAGCTTAATCAGTCCTGTTCGGTGGCGACGCTGGACGGCGACAATATCCTGTATATCGCCCGCGCCTCGGTAAAGCGCATTATGACTATCGATCTCGGGCGCGGCAGCCGCCTGCCGGCCTATGCCACGTCGATGGGGCTGGTGCTGCTCAGCGCGCTGGATGAAGCGCAGCTGGAGGCGTATTTGTCGCGGGTGACGCTGGAGCCGCTGACGGCGCATACCGTCGTCAGCGAGGCGCAGCTGCGCGAACAGCTGGCCCGGGTGCGGCGCCAGGGCTATGCGATTAACGACCAGCAGTTGGAGATTGGCCTGCGTTCCATCGCGGTGCCGATGCATTCGCGCAAAGGCGGCGTGGTGGCGGCGATGAACGTCGGCGTCAATGCCTCGCAGGTGTCGGCGCAGGAGCTGCGTGAGCGCGTGTTGCCGCTGCTGCAGCGCACGGCGATGGAGCTGGCGCTGCTGCTGTAGAGGTTAACTTTTTATGGCATACGCCGTTACCGGAATCAGTGCAGGTTGACGGGGAGCGTGCGCGTTGATAACTGCTCCAACAGCGTCGCCGACGGAATAAAGAACAGGCTGCCGGTCACCGCGTGGCTGAAGTCGAGCAGCCGGTCGTAATTGCCCTCCGGCCGGCCGATAAACATGTTTTCCAGCATCTGTTCAATCGGTTCCGGCGAGCGCGCATAGCCGATAAAATAGGTGCCGAATTCACGCATGCCCGGGCGGCCGAACGGCATGTTGTCACGCAGGATTTTCACCTCGTTGCCGTGTTCATCTTCAAGGGTGGTGAGGGAACTGTGGGAGGAGGAGGGTTTCACATCGTCGTCCAGTTCAATATTGGACTGTTTATGGCGGCCGATAATACCTTCCTGCTGCTCCACGCTCAGGGCGTTCCAGCCCGTCATATCGTGCAGATACTTTTGCACCAGCGCGTAACTGCCGCCGCTAAACTCGGCGTCTTCTTCGCCAATCACCGTAAAATCAACGGCTTCTCGGCCTTCCGGGTTTTCCGTACCGTCGACGAAGCCGATCATCGCGCGTTGATCGAAATAGCGGAAGCCGTGCACTTCATCAACCACGCTGACGGCGTCGCCCAGTTTGTCCAGCAGCTGGGTCGCCAGTTCAAAACAGAGATCCATATCATCGGCGCGAATATGCAGCAGAATATCCCCCGGCGTGGCGACGGCGACGCGTCCGCCGGCGCCTATTTCGCGGAACGGGTGCAGTTGCGCGGGGCGCGGCTGGCCGAACAGCGTATTCCAGGCGCCGGAGCCGAAGCCGCAGACGCAGGATAATTTTCCGGCCGGCGCTCTTTTCCCGACCGAACGCACCAGCGCAGCGACGTCGGCGCACCAGTCGCGTACCGTATCGTAGTGTTCAGGGGCGGGGTTAAGGGTGGCGACAATAAAAATGGCGCTGCGCGTTATCGGGCTAAAAACTGCTTGTGAATCATAATTATGGTTGTTCATGAGTCCTTTGCCGTAAAAGTGAGAATGCCACTGATATTTTAGAAGTAAAAAGTAGCGAGCGCCAAAATCGTCACGATATCGATTGGATATTTCCCCACATCATGAGCTTCAGATTGTTTCCTTTAAATACAGTGAGATAGGTCGATATTGTGTGTGATAGACCGTATCTATTGCGCCATAAAGTTAACCAATTTGACGGTATGTTATACAGAGGTAAAATGATTTTACATCGCAGAAAATAGCCGGACACAAATAAAAAATTGATTAGCCAGCGGCCGGTTATTTATTAAAAAGACATCGAGACAATTATGAAATTCAAATCAAAAATAAAGCCGTATAAAGCGGCCGCGGGCGGTTGGGGCTCATTGGAGGCCACCACGCGGTTTGTTTTTGACAGTAAACAAGCACTGAAGAACATGGTCAACCTGATGCGGATGAATAAATCCAAAGGGTTTGACTGCCCGGGCTGCGCCTGGGGTGACGATAATAAAAGCACCTTCAGCTTCTGTGAGAACGGCGCCAAAGCGGTGACCTGGGAAGCGACACGGCGTCACGTCGATCGCGAATTTTTCGCCGCGCACCGCGTCAGCCGCCTTTATCTGGAAAGCGATTATTTTCTGGAGTATCAGGGCCGGGTGACCGAGCCGATGCGCTATAACGTCGCCACCGATCATTATGAACCCATCAGCTGGGATGACGCTTTTGCCCTGATCGGCAAACACATCAAGGGGATGGAGAATCCGAACCAGCTGGAGCTGTACACTTCCGGACGCGCCAGCAATGAAGCCTCGTGGCTGTATCAACTGTTTGGCCGGGTGCTGGGCACCAATAATTTCCCCGACTGTTCCAACATGTGCCACGAAGCCAGCGGCTTCGGCATGCGGCAAAGCCTGGGCGTTGGCAAGGGCACCATCCGCCTGGAGGATTTCGACCAGGCGGACGGCATCTTTGTCTTCGGCCAAAACCCCGGTACCAACCACCCGCGCATGCTGCACAGCCTGCGCCATGCCGCAGAACACGGCGCGCGCATCGTCACCTTCAATACGCTGCGCGAGCGTGGGCTGGAACGCTTTGCCGACCCGCAAAAACCGTTGGAAGTGGTGACGCCGATGGCCGGCGAAATCAGCCATCGCTATTACCAGCCGAACCTGGGTGGCGATATGGCGGTGGTGCGCGGCATGGTGAAAGCGCTGGCGGAAACCCACCACGCGCGCATCGCCGCCGGGGAATCCGGTCTGTTCGACACGCAGTTTATCGCCAACCATACCGGGGGCGTGGAGCGCTATCTGCAGGAAGTGGCGGCCAGCAGTTGGGCGTTTATTGAGCGGCAGTCCGGCCTGAGCGAGGCGCAAATCCGCGAGGCGGCAGAGATTTATCAGCACGCAGAACGGGTGATTTGCACCTGGGCGATGGGCATTACCCAACATAAACATTCGCTGGCGACGGTGCGTGAGATCGTCAACATGCAGCTGCTGTTCGGCCAACTGGGCAAACCGGGCGCCGGTCTGTGCCCGGTGCGCGGCCACAGCAACGTGCAGGGCAACCGCACCATGGGTATCGATGAGCAGCCGCCGGCCGCCTTTCTGGACAGCCTGGGCGCGCACTTTGGCTTCGAGCCGCCACGCGCCCACGGCCACAATACGGTGGATGCGCTGAGCGCCATGCTGCGCGGCGAGGTTAAGGTATTGATCGCGCTGGGCGGCAACCTGGCCGCGGCGGCTCCCGATAGCCGCCGTACGGAAGAGGCGCTGCGCAACTGCGATTTGACCGTGCATATCAGCACTAAACTTAACCGCAGCCACCTGGTGACCGGCAAAAAAGACGCGCTGATTCTGCCGGCGCTGGGGCGCACCGAGCAGGATGTTCAGGCCGGTGGCAAACAGTTCATCACGGTGGAAGACTCCTTCAGCATGGTGCACGCCTCCGAAGGTATTGGTAAACCGCTGTCTGACAGCCAGCGCTCTGAAACGGCGATCGTCGCCGGCATCGCCAACGCGGCGTTCGGCAATACGCCGACCATCAACTGGCTGGAACTGGCCGGAGATTACAACAAGATCCGCGACCATATTGCCGCCACCATTCCAGGCTTTAGCGACTTTAACCACAAGTGTGAGCAGCCGGGGGGCTTTTACCTGGGCAATGCGGCCGCCGAGCTGCGCTTCCCGACGGCGTCTGGCAAGGCGCAGTTCAGCCATGCGCCGCTGCCGGCCACGCTGTTCCCGCAGTTGGCGACGCAGCAGGACGTGCCGTTCGTACTGCAGACGTTACGCTCCCATGACCAGTACAACACCACCATTTATGGCCTGGATGACCGTTACCGCGGCGTTTACGGCCAGCGTGAGGTGCTGTTTATGAACCCGGAGGATATCGCCGCGGCCGGCTATCAGGCCGGCGATCTGGTGGATATTGAAACCATCTGGAACGACGGCGTGCAGCGAGCGGTCAGCGGCTTCAAACTGGTGAGCTACGCCATTCCCCGTGGCAACCTGGCCGCCTATTACCCGGAAACCAACCCGCTGGTGCCGATGAACAGCATCGGCGACGGTACCGGTACGCCTACCTCAAAATCCGTTCCGGTAAAAATTACCCGCACCATGAGCAGATCAACTCAGCGGATTGCATAACCTGTTTTCCGCGCCGTCGGCGGATGATAAAAAAGCCTGTTTCGACAGGCTTTTTTATCGTTGGCGGCTCAGGTCAGGTTGAAGTGGCGATCCGGCTTATGCAGCGCCGGCAGCGGCTGCTGATCGTTCATTTCCATCAGGCTGCGTTCAATACCGTTACAGATGGCGCTGAGCGGCAGATCGTTGGCGGTGGTGCCGAACGGGTCCTCCAGCTCTTCGGCCAGCGAGTCCCAGGACAGGAAGGTGTAGGAAATAAATACCGAGACGAACGGCGTCATGTAGTGCAGGTCGGCCACCAGCGCGAAGGGCAGCAGGGAGCAAAACAGGTACACGGTACGCTGCAGGATCAGGGTATAGGCAAACGGCACCGGCGTATTGGCGATGCGTTCGCAGCCGCCGAGTACGTGGGCGAGTTCGTCGAGTTTATTATCCAGCATCCTGTAGGTGATGTCGCTGAGCCGGCCGGCCTGACGCAGCCGGCCGATTTCATGGCCGAGCAGCAGCAGGATACGGTTGGTCGGCATCGGGCTGACGTTCACTTCTGCAAACGCCGGCTTCGGCAAAATGCGGTACAAATCGGCGGTCGCATCGGTGTGGCGCAGCTGGTGCTTCAGGCTCCAGGCGAAGGCGATCAGATACCGGGCGATATGGCGATGCAGCGCTTTCTCTTCCGGCAGCAGGTTTTGCAACTGGCGCAGCAGGGTGCGTTCGGCGATCAGCAGCGTGCCCCACAGCATGCGCGCCTCGACGAAGCGGCTGTAGCCGGCGTTGTTGCGGAAGCCGAGAAAAATGGCGATGGCGATCCCAAGCAAACTGAAAGGGGCAACGGTTAAATGAATGCCGAATTGCTCATACCATTGATAAAAGACAATGGCGATAATCGACATCAGGACATTTAAGGCCAGACGAAAAGTTATTTTTGACAGCACCGAGCCGCGCCAGTCAAACAGGCGCAAAAACCAGTGCTGGTTTGGACGAATGATCATAAGGTCAATATTTCCTGATTTTTACTGAAATATTTTATGGGATTAATAATAGGTTGTATTTTAACGGATGGTGGCGTCATTGAGAATAAGCTATTTAATCAACAACGGATTTTTATTATCCATCCGGATGACGGAAAGCTTCCTGATTAATTTATTACGCCGGAGGTCATGTTTTTCTCCGAAACAAAATAAAACCGGCCCTGCCGGGGGCCGGAAACAGCGAGCCTATGCGCTGCCGGAGCGCCACAGACGCTGCGGATGCGTATAGACGGTGGCGCGCCCCGGCTTGCTGAAGCCGACCAGGGTTAGATTGCAGCGCTCGGCCACCTCAACCGCCAGGCTGGTGGCGGCGGAGACGGCGAACAGAATTTCAATGCCGCACATCGCGGTTTTTTGCACCATTTCATAGCTGGCGCGGCTGGAAACCAGCACCGCGCCGGCCTGCCAGCCCTGCTGGCTGCGGTATCCCAGCAGCTTATCCAGCGCCACGTGACGGCCGACGTCTTCATAGCCGCCGCTCAGGTTACCGTCCGGCTGCAGCCAGGCGGCGGCGTGGGTGCAGCCGGTCAGCTGCCCGACGGTCTGATAGCTTTTCAGCTGCGCCAGCCCGGCATCAAGCTGTGTTAAATCAAAACGTTGGCTGAACGGCAGCGGGGCGATGGGGCGGGTGACTTCCTGCAACTGCTCCACGCCGCAAACGCCGCAGCCTGTGCGCCCGGTCATGCTGCGGCGGCGCTCTTTCAGCTGCATAAAGCGCCGGCTGGAGAGTTCGATATGCACTTCTATACCGTTGCAGGCAGGGTACTGCTGAATATCATAGATCTCGTCGGCTGAGGTGATAATGCCTTCCGACAGGGAAAAACCGATGGCAAAGGCCGGCAGATCCTTTGGCGTTGCCATCATCACCACGTGGGAAATGCCGTTATACACCAGCGCGACCGGCACCTCTTCCGCCAGCCAGTCTTCTTCCGCCTGTTGCAGATTATCGCGCTGCCAGACCGGGCGTTTAACCATGCACGTATCGGTGTTATTTTCAGGCGCATTTGTTATTAAATGTTTATTCATCATATCTTCTTGCCGGCTGTGATTCAGATAACGACGCGGCTAAACGGTCGAGGTTTTATTATACACGGATGACGGTGGAGATTCCCGAAAATATTGGCGGATTGTTATTATCCGGCATCAGCAGTTTTATTTTTTATAATCTGAATAAAATCATCAAGCAGTACGCTGTCATCATCGCTTCTGAATATATAATTTAATGTCGAGCGGCTGAGATTTTTTGCCGTCAGCGGCCGGTAGATGACCTCCGGCATATTGATATTCTCTGCCCATTGGGTCGTGATGCAGGAACCGTACCCGCCGGACACCAGCAGAAGGCTGGTCATGATATCCTCGCAGTAATTGGCAATATTAAGGCTGACGTTTTCAGCGATAAACGCGTCGTACACACGCTGCGCCATGCCTGACAGCGACGAGGAGGGATAGAGGATCATGGGTTTATCGGCCAGATCGGCCAGATCGATGTGCGTTTGTTGGCTGAGCGGGTCGTTGGCGTTGATGGCCACCAGGTATTTTTCCTTCCCGATGCAGCCTATGCTCAGCCCGCCCTGGCTGGCGGCAAAGCGGCAAAAACCAATATCGATTTCCTTGTTTCTGAGTGCTTCCACCTGTTTTTCTTTGGAAATATTGAGTAGCCGGACATTGACGTCTGGTTTCAGTTCGCGCAGCGTTTTCAGGTAATTTGGCAACTGGTGGATGACCCCCCAACTGAATATGCCGATGACCAGTTCGCCGCTGCAGCCGCGGGCGCTGAGCTGTACGCGGCTGGTGACACCCTGCGTTAAGGCAATGATTTTACCTGCTTCGTTCAGCAACACTTTGCCGGCAGCCGTCAGTTCTACTTTGCGGGTGCTGCGTTTAAACAGTGCGGTGCCGAGACTGTGTTCCAGCTGTTGTATCTGACGGGTGAGCGGCGGCTGCGTCATATTGAGTTTTTCAGCCGCGCGGCGAAAGCTGAGTTCGGTAGCGACGTAAACAAAGCTTCTGAGCTGATGGATTTCCATGTTTACTACTCTCATTGATGCTATCTGGGTATCAATACTAACAGATAAAGCAATTCTCAGCGTGTCGCCAATCTCCTAACCTGAAAAACATCCGATCAAACAAGAAGAGAGAGCGGCATGAAAATTATCGCGATAGAAGAACACTGGATATCTGAGGAATTTCAACGTTATTACCCCAAAGCCGGGAGCGTAGGCTACGACGCTGATATCGCTGTACTGACCGATATCGGCGAACGGAGAATCGCCGTTATGGACCAGCACGGCATTGATATGCAGGTGTTGGGACACGGCATGTTTCCCGTCACGACAGTGAGCGTGGAACAGGTAATGAAAACCAACGATCAGGCCGCCGCCGCGGTTGAGCGGTATCCTGACCGGTTTGCTGCGTTTGCCGCCTTACCGCTGGCGAATATCGGCGCGGCCGTGGAGGAGCTGGCAAGAACCGTGACCCAGTTTGGCTTTAAAGGTACGATGATCAACGGCACGGTGGAGGGCAAGTTCCTTGACCACCCAGACTTCTGGCCGCTGTTGGCAAAGGCTGAAGAGCTTGGCGTCCCGATTTATTTGCACCCGGCCTATCCGGTAGCGGCGGTCAGCAAACCTTATTACGACGGTAACTTCAGCGATTTGGTGTCATTCACGCTGGGCTCTACGGCCGCAGGCTGGCACTGGGAAACCGGTTTGCACGTACTGAGAATGATCGTTTCCGGTATTTTCGATAAATTTCCCCGGTTGCAGATTATTATCGGCCATCTCGGCGAGCTGATTCCTTTTTACTGGGAACGGATTGAATACTGGCTGGAGCCGCGGGTGGAAAATCTGCGCAAACCGGTCAGAGAGTATTTTCGCAGCAATATCCATATTACAACCAGCGGATACAGCACGCAGGCGCCTTTTCAACTGGCACTGCAAACCTTCGGGCTGGAGCGGTTGATTTTTTCCGTCGATTATCCATTTAACCCGCTGGCGCCGGCCATATCGTTTTTGCATAATCTGCCGTTGACGCAGGAACAGAAAGCGCAGGTCGCTGGGCTGAATGTTGCACGGCTGCTGCGGCTTTAATGCCGTAAAAATAATAAACATCATCGCCGCATTGCGATGACGTTTTCGAAGGCATTGCAGGCAGGCGCCGTTTACTGAGAACCGATGGTGAAGGGGGCCTGCTTTACTGATGGAACGTCCGACACCAGCAGGCATGTCCCTACCATTTGCCCCATGCTGCACTATTCTTAAGTCACGCTGATTTTGCTCTTGGAGGCACGACGTGTCTTACCTGTCCGGGCGCTCGTTGCTGGCTTTACTGTTCTGGTGCGCGCTCTATTTTCTTACCGGCTATATCTCTTTGTATATGGATGCGCCCGTCAGCCGGGTCGCCGCCGTCTGGTTCCCTGCCGGGGTAGCGGTCAGCGCATTTCTGATCTTCGGCCGGGGTTATTGGCCGATGCTGTTTCTGGTGCTGTTCCTTACCCGGGTGCTGCTGGATGCCACGTTGCGGCATACGCTGGAAACCTCCCTGATTCTATCCGCGATCTCCCTGAGTAACAGCCTGGCGGTGGCGTGGTGCGTCAGGCATTTTTCCTCACCACAAGATCAACTGCGCAGCGTGGGCGTCTGGCTGTTGGCGACGTTGGGCACCAGCGTGCTCTCCGGTCTGCTGGGCGGTGGCTGGCTGGCGTTAAGGCACGAGGTTGATTTTGTGCAGGCCGCTTGGACGTGGTGGGCGTCCAACGTGGTCGGCACCATTTTGCTGACCACCATCCTGATGGGGCTGCGCTGGCGTTCCGGGCCATTAAGCGTTCGCCAACTGCTGTCCGGCGGTGTGCTGTGGTTGCTGCTATGCCTGAGTGCCTGGTACGTTTTTCATCAGCCGATCGGCGGAGCGCACGGAACGGCGCTACAGTTTGCCCTGGCCTGCCTGCCGGTGATGCTGATGATTGCGATTCCGGTGATGAGCGGCAACCGGTTCGGTGCATTTTCCTTCCTGTGTTTTAGCATCATCGTGATTTATTACTCCTGGCAGCGCTATGGCCCATTTTTTATCCCCGGGCTGCGCGACGGTGAATCGTTGCTGCTGGCGCAGTGTTACCTGTCCGCCACGGCGTTGCTGCTGAGTTTTGTCTATGTGCAAAAGCGTGCGGCGGTAAGCGCGTCAGAGGCGGAAGAACGCATGGCCGGCCCCGGACAGGGGAAGGCGGCCTACCATCTGGAGCCGCAGAGCGGGCGGCTGACGTGGGATGAAAACATCCATACCCCGCTGAGCCAACAACTGGCCGCGATAAGCAATGTCGAACAATTGTTTGCGCTGCTGTCGGCAGAGGACAGCAGCGCCATGCAGCAGCGTTGGCAGCAGGTGTTGCAGCAGGGGGGCAACAGTGAAACCTTCCGCTTCCATCTGGCGCTGCCGCCGTCAAACCGGATTGCGGTCAGCGAAAACCGTTTGCTCGGCCTGCGCGGGCCTGCTGGCGTGGTGATTGTCGGCTACTGGAGCGAAGAGCCGCACAGCAAAGTCTCTATTCACTCACCGCAGGGGGCGTAAATATGTTACAGCTTGCCTTGTTGCTATCCGGTGCTGATTTCGTAAGAAGGAATGCCCCGCTGCTGGCGGTAATCGGGCTGTTGTGGGGCGGGTTGGGCGTCTCCATATTTATTGACGGTTTGCAGGGCATTCGCTATTTCCCTCTGCATATCTTTGGCATTCTGCTGCTGATTGAGAGCCTGGCGACGCTGATGCTGGCCCCTGGCGGCGTCGGTGCGCAAAAGGCGGTGCTCTATTTTAAAGGCGGCATTTTTTGTTTTGTTGCGCTGCTGATTTTATCCGGGCGTAACAGCAGTAATCTGTTACTGGCGGTCATTTTTGGTTTTGCCTTCTTTATTACCGGGCTGTTTGTGATGGCCTCGGCCTGGGTGGTGCGCTATCACGGCTGGCGGCGGGCGTTTGCCGCCGGCGTTGCGCAACTGCTGTTCGCGCTGTTTCTTTTCTTCCCGTACCCGACGCACCATCATGGCACCGTTTCGCAGTTTCTTGGCGCGATTATGATGGCCGGCGGCCTGCAGTGCCTGCGGCTGGCCTGGCGTGCATTCCGCCTGCGCGACGGCGCGGCGGTGTTTAATTTGCTGGCGCCGGGCGGGCTGCTGCCGGAAACGGCAGCGCCGCCGCAGGAACCAGATCCGTTGCCCTATGACGGCTCGCTGGTGGTGCATATCTGGACGCCGGAAGGCTCGGCAGCCAGTAAACCGATCCGCCGGCCGGTGTTTAACCGCTATATCGCTGCGGTTGACGCCAACGGCGTGATTTCTACCGGCCATGCAGCGCTGGAAATGCCGCCGGAACTGTATATCAGCCTCTATCCGGCGGTGGATATCGACCGCTCGCCGTCGGAATTTTTCAACACCCTGAAGGCAATTCAGGAGAACAACGTCGCCGGGCAGTACCAGCAGAGCTACGCCAGCGAGTCGGCGGCGTGGTGTGAGTCCGACCGCAAGATTGTCTTCCACGACTTTAATCCCGAAGGGCTGCGGCGCTACTGGGCCAGCTATCGCCAGGCGGAGGTGTACAACCTGACCTGGCGCAACTGTTCCAGCAGCGTGGCCTACGGGCTGGAGGCGGCGTTGGACGGCGTTTTTGCCCGCGGCGGCTGGCTGACGTTTTTACGCCTGTTTTTTATTCCCGAACTGTGGATTGCCGCCCAGTTGCGCAAGCGCGCCACCACCATGGCCTGGACGCCCGGCCTGGCGCTGGACTATGCCCGGGCGCTGCATGCCATTGTGCATCCGGCGCGCCTGTCATGGCGACGCCGGCGGCGTCAGGATGACGCTTCCTGATGCTTCGCCCGGTAGAAAACGGTGCGCCCTGGCTGGCGGAATACGCCCGGCTGGCCGGCGTGGTCTGGCTGGATAATGACCGCTTTCAGATTCGCAACGTACGCAATTTTCGCTACCGCAGCGTTGCTGAACCGCTGCCGGCGTGGGACGATCGCAGCTTTCGCCTGAGTGAACTGAACGCCACCGATCTGGTGCTTTCTTACTGGGGCGGCAACGCCATTGCCCACGTATTTCTCAGTTTTGGCTTTAGTAACGGGGAGTGGCTGGCGATCTCGATTGAGACCCGTCGCAGGGAGGATCAGCCGTGGTCGGCCATGGGGGGATTTTGGCGCAACTACCCGGTGATCTATGTCGTGGCCGACGAGCGCGATCTGATCGGCGTGCGCAGCGATGTGCGCCACGAACGGGTCTGGCTGTATGGATTAACGCTGACGGCCGAGCAACGTCGGCTGCTGCTGCGTGATTACCTGCTGCGTATTGAGCAGGTGAATGCACAGCCGGAGTGGTATCACACACTGTGCAATAACTGCACCACCAATATTCTGCGTCACGGCCGGGCGGTATCGCCGGCGGTCAAGTATGACTGGCGGCTGCTGCTCAGCGGCTTTGCCGACCGTTACTGTTACCGCATGGGGCTGCTGGACAGCCGGCTGCCGTTTGCCGATCTAAGGCGTCGCAGCCGGTTGCAGCGTCCGCCCGGCGCGCTGATTGACGGCGAGTTTTCCCGGGCGATCCGCCGCGGGCGCTCAACGTGATGCCGTCCGGCGGCTGAGCGACAGCACGGTAAACAGCGCGCACAGCAGCGCGGTCATATACGGCAAACCATGGGTAGCGGCTTCCATCGCTGCGCCTCCCAGCAGCGGGCCGAGCAGGGCGCCGGCGCCCCAGGCGACCGACATGGCGGCATAGATGCCCGCCAGCTGCGCGCCGCGAAACCGTGAACCTACCCAGGTGATGGCGACGGTATAGATGCCGACAAAGACCCCGCCCCAGACAAACAGCAGGCAGTAGGCCAGCAGCGGCGTGGTCAGCAGCAGTGGCCACACCAGCGCGCCGAGGGCTGAAATTGCCGCCAGCAGCGTCATCAGGCGGCGGCGATCCACTTTGTCCGCCAGCCAGCCCAGCGGCAGCTGCAGTACGATGGCGCCAAACATCAGCACCGAGATCAGCAGCGTCGCCCGTGATTCACTCCACCCCAGGCTGATGGCGTACAGTGACAGAAAATTCATTCCCGCCACTTCAATCGCGGCGTTGAGCGCGGTGGCGACGATCGCCAGCAGGGCCAGCTGCAGGCTCTGCCGCAGCCCGATCGGCGTCAGCTCCTCGCCTGGCTGCCGCACCATACCGGCTCTGGCGATCAATGGCACGGCGGCCAGGGCGATCAGCGCGCCAACCACAAACGGCCCGGCGCTGTCGCTGCCCATCATCGTCAGGATCAGCGGACCGGAAGCGAACCCCAGCGACATCCCGGCGGTATACAGCGCCATGGTTTTCCCTCTGGCCTGCTCGACGGTGGCGTCATTCAGCCAGGTTTCGGTCAGCACCATAATGATTTCGGTAAATATGCCCAGCCCGAAGCGCAACACAAACCATGCCGGCAGCGGCAGCCAGGGAAACAGCAGAAACAGCAGCGCGATGGCGCTGAGCGAGGCGCACATCAGCGCCAGCGGGCTGAAGCGGCGGAACAGCCGCGGCAGGAACGGGGCGACGGCGAATACCCCAAGGGCGTGCATGGCGGCGTTAAGCCCGATAGTGGTCTCGCCATAGGCGTTATCCGCCAGCTGCAGCGCGATAAGCGGTGCGCTGAGCCCATAGGTCAGGCTGAAGACCGACACGGAAAAAATGACGGACAGAATGTTACGGTGCGCCTGTTGCATGGACGATCGATCCTTTCTGCAGAGAGCGGCCAGGGGTGACGGTGTGAGGTGTGAGAAGTATAGCAAGTGCGGAGAAAGGCGCGCCGGCGATGCACCGGCGCGGCGCGCGGTTATTTCCTGATGGGAACCACCAGAATATCCGTATGCAGGGTATTAATGGCGTTTCTGGCGGAAGAGAACAGGTTGCCCCAGAGATCCTGATGGTGGCCGAAGATAAACAGATCGATGCCTTTTTCTGCGGCGGCGTATTTCAGCTCATAAGCCAGCTCGCCGCGTCTGATAATAACTTCCGCGATCGGATAGGAGGCGGCCTGCAGCAGCGGCTGCATCTCCGTTCTGATCTTCTCCTCAAACTGGGTTTCGGAGAAGTTCGCCACCGGGCGGCCCAGTTCCGAATAGTAAGAGGCGTGATGCTCATCGACATAAATCAGCGACAGCTTCGTCCCGAGCGCCGAGGCGAGGGCGATGCCTTTGTCGATAAGCAGGCGTTCCTCATCCAGCAGTGAGGTGGCGACGGCGATATGCTGGTAGCTGCTCATAAGGCCTCCTGATTGGTCACTAACGGTACAACGAGGACATCGACGTCGAGATGATTAATCGCCTGCCGCGTAGTGGAGAACAGGTTGCTCCACACGTCGTGATGGTGGCCGAAAATAATCAGATCGATACCGCGCGCGTCGATTTCTTTTCTCAGTTCCGGCAGCAGTTCGCCCGACACGACGATCGAATCCGGTATCGGATAAGACGATTGCTGGGCAATGGCGGCTAGCTGCTTGCTGGCGGTGACTTCGGCGGGCACCTCGCCGCTGTAGTGGTAGGTCTGCAGGCCCAACGCCGAGTAGTAGGGCGCGTGGTGAATATCGACGTGAATTAATGACAGCTTGGCATCACAGGCGTCGGCCAGCGCCGCACCTCTTGCTAACAGTTGCCGGTTGTCGCCGTTAAGGTCGACGGCAATCACGATATGTTGGTAGCTCATGGCGCCTCCTTGGGGTTCTGACCCAATGCAGAGAGCGGTCCCACGCATCCATCCGCTGTTGGCGGGGTATGTAATTAGTTTAGTACAGAAATTACCTGCGGCCCGGCGACCGTTGCAAACGCAGCGCTAAAGGGGGGCATCGGGAGCGTCAATACGGCGTTGCAGAAAATCGATAAACGCCCGCACCTTCTCGGAGACATGGCGGGTATTGGGATAGAGAGCGTAGATGCCCTGTCTGGGAAAACGGTGGTCGGGCAGCAGCCGGGTTAAGGCGCCGCTGGCGATGTCCTCCCGCACCAGCCAGGCGGGCAGTAACGCTACACCCGCGCCGCTGCGGGCAAACGCCAGAAGTGCCGCCGCGCTGTCTGCCATGATTGTGGCAGGGGTGCTGGCCCGGAACAGCACGCTGTCGCCGGCCGGCGTCACCACCTGCCAGCTCAGCGGCGTGGCCAGACGGCTATGGGCGATCCAGCGTGCGTTTTGCAATTGCTGCAGGTCCGCGATTGTCCCGTCATGATGCGTCGTCAAGTAATCCGTTGAGGCTACAGGGAAAATATCAAACCACTCCAACAGTTTTGCATGGTGCGTCGAGTCCGCCAGCTGGCCAAGGCGTATCGCCACGTCAAAACGCCCGGCGATCAGATCGTCGTTTTTTGACGAGGAGACGTGTTGAATGCGCAGCTGCGGATGCAGAGCGGCAAACGCCGAGAGCGCGGGCACCACGACGTTGGCGCCATATTCCGGCGTGGTGGTGATGCGCAGTATGCCGTGCAGGCCGCGATGGTCGCTGCGCACATCGTCCAGAATTTTTTCTGCATCCTGCAGCAGCTGCAGACAGCGCAGATAAAAACGCTCGCCGGCATCCGTGACGGCAACTTTCCGGGTGCTGCGGGTGAGCAGGGAGACGCCCAGCTTTTCCTCCAGCTGCTTGATATTAAAACTCACCACCGCCTTGGTCAGCCCCAGCGTCTGCGCCGCGCCGGTAAAGCTGCCGGCTTCCACCACCGCCACAAATATCTCCAGGCGCTGCATATTCAACATGGGTTTTCCTCGCGTGGGTGAATAATTGTCAAAATAATTTTGACAGTGTAACCGCCAGGCGCCGATTTATCTTTTTTTTTATGATTTTATACTACGCGCACTGTGCTGTTTTTTATGGAAAACCTATGAATTACCGGCTGCGTGTCGCCAGCGTCTATCTGCTGGGATTTTTTATCGATCTGGTCAACATGTTTATCGCCAACGTTGCCTATCCGGATATCGGTCGGCAGCTTGATGCGCCGGTCAGTCAGCTGGCGTGGGTGAGCAACGGCTATATTCTGGGACTGACGCTGGTTATTCCCCTGAGCAGCTGGCTGGCAAAACGGATGGGATCAAAGCGCCTGTTGATGCTCTCGCTGGGGGTTTTCATTATCGGCACCTGCGGCGTAGCCGCCGCCGGCAATATTGGACAGCTGATAGCCTGGCGCGTGCTGCAGGGGCTGGGCGGGGGGCTGCTGATCCCGGTCGGCCAGACCATGACCTACGCCCTGTACCGCAGCCATGAGCGGGCCAGGCTCTCTGCCGTCGTGATGCTGGTGGCGCTGATGGCGCCGGCGCTCTCTCCGGCTATCGGCGGGGCGCTGGTCGACAACGTTAGCTGGCGCTGGGTATTTTTGGCCAGCCTGCCCCTGGCGTTCGCCGCATTAATTCTCGCCGCCTGCTGGCTGAAGCCCGACGCCGAGGCCGGCGCCGCCGAACGGCTGGACTTCAGCGGCCTTATCTCGGGTTGCCTGGCGCTGAGCCTGATCCTGTTAGGGCTGACCAACATGGGGGAGTCTGGCCGTCTGGGCGTGGGGGCGATGCTACTGCTTGCCGGTCTGGCGCTGATGGGCGGTTATGTGCGCGCTTCATTACGCAAAACGCAGCCGCTGCTTAACCTGCGCCTGATGCAGGAGCCGATGCTGCGAACCGCGATGCTGATTTATCAGCTGATTCCCGGCATTTTTACCGGCGTCAGCCTGGTTGCGATGCTGTATCTGCAAAATCAGCTGGGTATGCACGCCACGCTGGTGGGGGTGATGATGCTCCCGTGGGCGATCGCCGCGTTTGCCGCTATCTCCCTTACGGGCAAAACGTTTAATCAGCTTGGGCCGCGTCCGCTGTTTATCATCGGCTGTCTGGTGCAGGGGAGCGGTATCGGCTTACTGTCGCTGATTGGCAGCGGCGATGACGTGGTGCTGGCGGCCTCCGCCTACGCGTTGATGGGGTTTGGCGGCAGCCTGTGCAGCAGCACCGCGCAGAGTTCGGCGTTTATACAGGTAGACGATACTGAACTGGCGGATGCCAGCGCGCTGTGGAACATTAACCGCCAGCTCAGCTTCTGTTTCGGCGTCACGCTAATCAGCTTATTGCTTAACGTATTACTCAATATGACCGGTATGCCGGCAGCGCGGGCTTACCACCTGTGTTTTGTCCTGGCGGCGGTCAGCACCGTCATCCCCGTTCTGCTCTGCCTGCGGATCGCCAATCGCAGCGTTATTCTTATGCTTAATCAGGAGAAATGATGAACCGTTATTTTCAGGAAGTTTTAGATGCCCATACGCTGATTCGCCGCTGGCTTGGCGATGGCGACAGCCCGGTGGCCGTGTGTGACGATTTATTGGCGCGTTTCAGCCCGGACTATTCCATGGTGACGCCGGGCGGCGCACTGCTTGATTTCCCCTCGCTGACTACATTTTTCCGCGCCCAGTGCGGCGCGCGGCCGGGGCTGGAGATTGAAATTGACAACATGCAGCTGATTGCAGAGAGCGCCGCCGGGGCGACCGTGACCTATCAGGAGCGGCAGCAACTGCCGGGCCAGGAGGCGACGCTGCGCTTTTCGACCGTGGTGTTTGAATTGGGGGCGGATAATCAGGTGGTATGGCGTCATCTGCATGAAACCATGCTTCCCCTGTAAGCGCGCTGCCCGCGTAACGCCGGTGGTTTGAGCCACGGCGGGTATGGAGCGGGCGGCGTAGCCGAAAGCGTCAAGAAAAGTGAACACCGGACGCCGGTAGCAGGCGTACATTCTGCGAGGTAACTCTCGTTTATTGTTGAGCAGTTGTTGCACGCATGGGCTATTGTTTTCTCTCAGTTTAGTAATCGGAACCCTGTTTCATATTTGAAACTGCGCGGAGAGAACAGATGAATCAACGGGAAATAGAGAGCACGGTTGTTACCGATTTTTCCAAGCGTATGAGCTACGGCGACTATCTGTGCCTGGACCAGCTGCTGGACTGCCAGCACCCGCTGTCCAACCCGCAGCATCATGATGAAATGCTGTTTGTGGTGCAGCATCAGACCTCCGAACTGTGGATGAAGCTGATGCTGCATGAGCTGCAGGGCGCGCGCCAGCTGGTACAACAGGATAAACTCAGCCACTGCTTCAAGATCCTGGCGCGGGTGAAGCAGATCCAGCGTCTGCTGTTCGAACAGTGGGCGGTGCTGGAAACCTTAACCCCGTCGGAGTACGTCGAGTTTCGCAACGTGCTGGGCAATTCGTCCGGTTTTCAGTCGCATCAGTACCGTTCGATTGAGTTTTTGCTGGGGAATAAGAATGCGGCGATGCTGGAGGTGTTCCGCAACGACGAGGGGAAATACGCCGCGTTGAAAGCGATTTTGGACGCGCCGAGCCTGTACGATGAGTTTCTGCTGTACCTGGCGCGCAAAGGGCTGCCGGTACCGCAGGCCTGCGTCGAGCGGGACTGGACGCAGCCTTACCAGCGCAACCCCGATTTATTGCCGGTGTTTAAAATCATTTATGACAATCCGCAGACTTACTGGGAAGCCTATGAAATGGCGGAGAAGCTGGTGGATATTGAGGAGAGTTTCCACCTGTGGCGCTTCCGCCATATGAAAACGGTGGAGCGGATTATCGGCTTTAAGAGCGGCACCGGCGGTTCCAGCGGCGTCAGTTTCCTCAAAAGGGCGCTGGAGCTGACCTTCTTCCCGGAGCTGCTGGATGTGCGCACCGAGATCGGCAACTGATGGGGCAGGGCGCCGGCGGGTTACATTGCCCGGCGCAATTCTTGCAGGCGATCCAGACAGGCCTGCCAGTATCCGCAGATGATAAGGCTGGCAAGGTGATTTTCGCAGAAGCGATCCATGCGGAGATGGGCGGTCATTAGTTTGCGCAGCAGCGTCAGGTCGGCCTGCGCCAGCGTGCGCCGGCAAGTGAAACGCGGATCGCCCCCGCGGGAAAACTCATTCGTCCAGTCGTAGACAAAGATAAACCGGCTGTGGCTCAGGGCCTGAATATGGCGCAGCAGAGGCTCATGAGGTACATCGTCAAATCGCCATTGGGCGCCCGGCGGCGGCGTAACGCCCGCAGCGCTGTCCAGCACGGCGTCGATGTCTTCTTTACCCAGTGGGGGGATGGAGGTCATAGGGAGAGATCCGTGTTTTTAATGAGATGTTTATTGTTTATAAGAAGTTTAACCACTTTTTTCAGTATAAGCACGGTTCTGCCGGATCGGCGACAATGTCGTGTTCTTCGTAAGCGAAGATATCAACCGAATTTTCTGTGAAGACGTTTTTTTATTTCTCCTGGGTTAATTTCCTTATCTTTATAATATGATGGATTATTTCTTATCGCGTGGGATAATTCATTGAATATAAAATCGTTTGTTTTTAATGGGCCAATCTCAGTAGTTAAATCATAATATCGCTCAATGTCTACTTTGCAATCACCTTCTGAAAACATAACTTTAATAATATATTCCCCGGTTTCGGTTAGGTATACCGTGAAGTCCCAAGGTTGAGAGTGTAACGTTTTAAAACTCACTTTTTACCTCCATGTATTATTACCCTTTTAGCGTGATTATGCTGGTTTCAATTCGGCGATAACTCAAATAGGCTTTCGGCTAATTGCGAGATTCTTTCTCGTTGAGCCAGTTTGGCAAGCCATTCATCAGGAATACCCGAATAGCCATAAAGCGCCCCGGCCAGTTGCCCAGCGGTTGCTGCCACGCTGTCTGCATCATCACCGAGATTTGCAGCCAGTAAAATAGCATCACGGAAATTATCAGTATTCCATACGGCCCACATGGCGGCTTCGAGAGTATCAATGACATAGCCGCTTGAACGGATCTGATCTCGTGTTTTATCTTTATACTCACCGGCATTGATTAATAATAAACGCACTGATAAAGGCATAACGTGAGGAGCGAATGCTTCCTCTTTGCTGGCGCCATTGAGCAGGTAGTGCAGGATGAAACCCAGATATTGGCAGCTGTGAATTGACTCGACGGCACCGTGAGTTGCCATGCTCTGTCGTTTTGACTCCAGATACGTATTGTGTAAGGATTTTCTGCATAAAATGGCGACAGGCGCGTGGCGTATGATTGCGGCATTGCCTGCTGTATCTGGCGATGTATTACCAAACCACGAATTGCCGTGTTGTATATATTGCTCAAGAGCATACCGAGTGGTGTTACCAATGTCGAAACAGCGACCGTTGGAGCTGTTTTCACCATAACGATACCAGCGCACCAATTTTTCTCTGAATAAACCGATGTCTAATTTTCCTGACTCGATATAACTTTCAGCAAGGCATAGCGCCATGGAGGTGTCATCGGTCCATTCGCCAGGGGCGAGATTGAAGGGGCCACCTCCAACCATATCATCAATATTTTTTTTATCCCGAGGTAAAAACTCCAGGGTGGTACCAACGGCATCCCCCACAGCCAGACCTATAAGTGCGCCTTTGGCCTTATCAAGCGCCTGGCTGTCTGAGACTGCCTGCTGATAACTGGCTGACCATGCTGGACGGTTACCTATCATAGCCCGAGGTGAAGGGCCTACAGGTGTGTTGTAGTCATACTCCATCCTCTGTTGCAATTCTCGCGAGACAAAAGGACGTAAGTGTTGGTAGCGCTCGGCATAGGCTTCAAGTTGTTTCTTGCATTGGTGCAGGTCAATCATAGTCTCTCGTGGTCAATAGTAGGTAACGGTTGATAAATTGCGCTAGATTGCGATTGCTGGAACTGTTTCCCATGGATTAAATGATTATTTACAACCAGATCTTTGAATATTACCTATCTTTCCCTGTCTATTTTTCGATAAAATCCAATCAATAATAAAGAACAGAGTCTGTGGTTTTAGTGGTTTGATTTCATTATGGATGAATATTCTTGACTATAAAGAAGAGAGCCAGTTTTTCCAGTATGTAACTTGTTCTTCTGGATCGGAGACAATATCATTGTCTTCGTAATCAAATATATCAACTTGCGCCAGCGGGTACTCGGTTATGGCGCTGACCTGTCCCAGCGGGTTGTAACGGTACTGCCTGCGGCGGCCGGCAAAGTCGCTCTGGGCCAGCAGACGGTGGCCGGCGTCGTAGTCAAACTGCCAGCGTTTATTGTTGGGGGAGGCTGAGTTGTGAGATGGATAAAACGGCCGTACTGATAATGTGTCTCGATATTGACTTGGATTAGCGTAAAAAAAGATAAAAAAACAGAAAAGTTCCAATAGGAACTTTTCTGCCTAAAATTATTCTTTTGCTCCATTTCTTATAAGTAATTTTTTCCAGCCTCCAAGATATTCTTCGAATTTTTCTATGGATTTTATGGTTAGCTCTTCTTCAGAGTATTCATTGAAAACATTCACACCATCTTTTTTTATAGTAACGGTGTGAGCATTTCCTGTTCCTGACCATGTTTCCATTTTCCCTGAAACAACACTCTTACAAGCTTCAATATATTCATTTACGCCAAATAAACTGCGTTGTATATCCCCAGATAAGAAATCAGCCAATACATGATAATCATAATCTATATCTAAAGATGGATACCCTTGTTTATCAATGAGAAATTTCATGATGCCTCCACGATTAATATATTGGATAAGCTGTGTTTATATTCCCGGAAGGAGTCAGTCATCCCTCAATTTTCACACCACTTGGAGATATGCCTGACCATTTTCTATTGGGTAATACTATTCCGTTGTTATAAGTACCTCTAATTTCTTTCATTACCTGATTTCTATTCCATGATTTTGGGAAAAATGACGACTGTGTCCCTTTTAGTATCCATTGACCTGTGGCTGCATTAAATATTTCTACTTTTCCTTGATAAACACCCTGAGCATTGGGAGTGTTAGTGATTTGCGTGATCCTTGCTTTACCCTGATGGCCTATACTTGCTTCATGGTGGAAACCTACGGCATTTCCTCTTCGGTTTATTTCACCATGAAAAACATGTTTAGCATTAATTTTGGGAGCACATCCTGCCAACCCCAACGGATCCACCCAGCTAATCGGATCTGGGGTATACGCATAGGTATTCACCCCGCCCGCCAGCCCGATCGGATCTGACTGGGTAAACCTGCCGCAGTTCGGATCGTAGTAGCGGAACAGATTGTAATGAGTTCAGACTTCTCTCACCAGACACTATTAAAAAACCGGAAGATCCATCAAGAGTACTTCCGGTCATATTTAAAGCTGAGCTGAGGATGATAAAAATGATATTAGTGGTATAATTTTTATTAGATGGCCACTATATGATCTTTAGAAAATCCGATAGGCCAGTGCCCTGCATAGTATACGTTAACAATATCCTCCCATTTGTTTCCTAGTTCGAAATATCGTTCGGATACATATTGTCGGAAAGCAAAGCATATTCCATTTCTTGCCGCTTGGCTAAAGTCATGAGGTAGGCATATAAATTTATCCTTAGATGTGTTTTTTACTGATTCCGTTATGACTTTGCTTATTTCCACCCTAATTTCTGATAACTCTTTTGGAATATCTTGTTTTTTATAGAAAGGGTCATCTTGAGTAGCTGATGTCGGAAGCCATTCGACACTATTGTATAATCCTTTAAATTCTAAATCAGATGGGTTTATGAATGCATTCTCAACATTTTTGATCAGAATGATTTTATCATCCAGGATATCAGGTATGCCCATATTTGAAAAAAAATCGGCACTATTTACTTTGTTTGAAATTTCATCAATATTATACATATCATAATATTTAGTTGGTTATGGCGTCAGTGAGGAAGAGTCCTCCTGCTGCTTGTTGCGCTGCCAACCGGCAGCCAGCAGTGCAGTTTGCAGCAGCTGGCCGCTATCGTAGCACTGCTGGAGTGTGCTGCCGTCGGACATCCGGGGCGGTCAGGCTACCCAGCTCATCATATTTGTTAAGGGTAGGGGGTTAGTCTCCCGTTACTCGTAGTGACTTTATTTCTTTATCTTTTAACTTCTCTATTATGGTTTGAAGTTCATCTTTATTTTTTTCAATGCTTATCTTTATTTCACTTAAATCTGAAATGAAATCATTTAGGTTTTTTTTTGTAAATGTTATATTTGTTTTGTAGTAGTCTTTTATTTTTCTTAACTCTTTGTGAGAACTCCATCTGGTTTTTTCACTAAATATCTCTGAGTGAAGGTTTTCAGTCATCTCTAACCGGCCTATTTCGTTGTTGTCAGAAATAATTAATAAGTCCAATCCCATAATCATGCCTCAATTTAAAAATACCACAGAATCGTTAGGTTTTATTTCCCGAAAAATTTCTTGAGGGAATTCTGTGACAAGGTCTCCATTTGACTCAACAACCACCCTGACTTTATTTAATTCTACACCCTCTGGTGTGATTCCTATTTTTTTATTTTTTATTGTTTTTTCATATATAAATCGCTCTCCATCTTTTATGATTCTATCAGGATTTCTGAAAACACTTCGAACAGTACTCTTCCATTCGCCATTACTCATTGTCCATTTGCTTTTGTGCTCCCATCCTAATTTATTTCCTACATGGCGTTCTTTTACGTGTTTAACACCATCTTTTGTTAATTTTATATTTTTGGGTGAGCAACCTCTCAACCCCAACGGATCCACCCAGCTAATCGGATCCGGGGTATACGCGTAGGTATTCTCCCCGCCGGCCAGCCCGATCGGATCTGACTGGGTAAACCTGCCGCAGTTCGGATCGTAGTAGCGGAACAGATTGTAGTGAAGCCCGGAATACTCGCCTCATACATGAGGCTCGCCCCTTCGGGGCCAGCGCTGAAGCGCTGTTCAAATCAGCCGTTGGCTGATTTGTCTCTGTCCAGATACTGGCCCTGATAGCGCAGATTCTGCGCCGTGGCGAGGGTGCCGCTCTCGGCGTCGGTGGCGCCCCAGGCGGAGAAACGGCCGTGCCAGACGACCTTGCCCTGCGCGTCGGTCATACGCTCCGGCAGGCCGTTGAGTTCGCTGTGGTACCAGTACACCTCGCTGCTGTCGCCGTGGCGGTCGACGCGGGCCAGCGGCTCGTAGCTGTCTTCCTTGTACAGATACTGGGTGCTGCGCTGCGGCTGGTCGGGACTGTGCTCGCCGACCATCTGCAGGCCGTTCCAGTGGAACAGGGTGGTCTGCGGCTCGCCGTGGTGCGGGTAGAGGGTTTTCCGGGGTTGTAAACGGAGGCTGTGAATAAAAAACATAAAGCCGGAAGAGCATTAGAAGCTCTCCGGCTTTTTATTCAATTATTAATATTTCCCTGTGAACATAAACTCTTCAAGCATGTTAATGAACATAGATTTATCTTTTGTCTGCTTACTACCTAGGAATTTTTCCTCTTCTGTCTTTCCTGTCTTTTTATTTATTTTTATGATGAAAAAATCCAATACAAAGAAACCATTAGGTTCTCCTTCTGGTTCATATCGTGAATCGAAGCAAAGACCATCAAGAGAATTATGACCGCTAATCAAAATTGATCCATAGAACCAATCCATGTTTTCTTTAGTAGGTTCATAGTTGTAGAAGTTATTTACATCAATTACCCATCTGCTTGGTACTCTTAAAGGTTGAATGTTTTTCCATATTTCTTCTTTCATTAACGAACTCCTGGAATGTATTTTCCTACTTGTTCTAACGATGCGGGGAAACTATGAATTGTAGGGACTGGAGCATTTGTCATTTCAATCCTTACCCAATCAGTTAATTTCCCTTCATTGTATCCCACGTGTCCTTTAGGGTTTTTGTAAAACATGAATCGAGTTCCGCCATGATCGAAAGCATGACCATTCCGAATAGCTCCATATGCGGCTTGTTTCTCAAAACCAGACACTTTACCTGCATATTCCGGGAAGTAAGATGCTTCAGATCTTTTATCTAAACTTCCTTTGCCTACGCTCAGGTTTTTAGCTTCATCTGCATCTTTTGCATTAATATGTTTTGTTGCATGGCGACCAGCAGTAGGGCGTTGAGCATTATAGACATCTGTTCGAAGAGCTTTGCGTTTATGGTATCCGGTAGGGTCACACCTAGCCAACCCCAACGGATCCACCCAGCTAATCGGATCCGGGGTATACGCGTAGGTATTCTCCCCACCCGCCAACCCAATCGGATCTGACTGGGTAAATCTACCGCAGTTCGGATCGTAGTAGCGGAACAGATTGTAGTGAAGCCCGGAATACTCGCCTCATACATGAGGCTCGCCCCTTCGGGGCCAGCGCTGAAGCGCTGTTCAAATCAGCCGTTGGCTGATTTGTCTCTGTCCAGATACTGGCCCTGATAGCGCAGATTCTGCGCCGTGGCGAGGGTGCCGCTCTCGGCGTCGGTGGCGCCCCAGGCGGAGAAACGGCCGTGCCAGACGACCTTGCCCTGCGCGTCGGTCATACGCTCCGGCAGGCCGTTGAGTTCGCTGTGGTACCAGTAAATTTCACTGCTGTCGCCGTGGCGGTCGACGCGGGCCAGCGGCTCGTAGCTGTCTTCCTTGTACAGATACTGGGTGCTGCGCTGCGGCTGGTCGGGACTGTGCTCGCCCACCATCTACAGGCCGTTCCAGTGGAACAGGGTGGTCTGCGGCTCGCCGTGGTGCGGGTAGAGGGTTTTCCGGGTACGGCGCCCGAGCGCGTCGTAACGGTATTCGGCGCGCTGATGGCGGCTGTCGCCGTCGAAGGTGACGGCGGTCAGGCGGTGCGAAGAGAGAGTAAATGAAATGATGCACCTAGAGAAATTTAAGGGGGCTCGTATTTATTACAGGGGGATAAGTGTTTGATTTTCAAAAAAATAAAAACTCGCCCCATGATTGAATAAGTTAACAAACCTATGAATCTTATACGTTATAAAATATCATTTGGATTAATAAAGTAATGGGAAGTTCATAGTGAACTACCCATATCTTTTTTAATGAAGATGATTTCAGGTGATCTTTTAATTTCCAAGCTTTTGGTTTGCCACTTCCCTTATTGTTTCTTCATGATCGTTTGATAGTTTTTTTAAAATCTCAGTTGGAACCTTTTTATTTCTTGCGATACAAAGTCTTACGGAATAATCCTCATCACTAGCTAATTTATCAAATAAATCGAAATCTAACTTCCTTTTCATTGCGATACTAAATCGAACATCTTTGTTCTGGTCGTTAACTAATTTCTTTAATATTCTAAGTGGAACATTCTTATTAGCAATAATCCAGACTTTCATATCGGGGTGATTATCAATCACATCATCCCATACATCTGCATGTATATCTTCATGTATGGCTCTGTGGTAATCATCAGGGTTGTCACTCTCCCTAAGAGTAATGAATTCTTTTGCTGAATTTATCATATTAAAAATCTGCTCCTTTCATTTCTTTCCAAGGAATAAACTTACCTGTGTCACCTTTATGTTTTCCTACAATGAAATCACCAAATTCATCGGCGTCTCTGTACCAATCTAAACCTTTTTTACCTTCTTTAAATACTTTCCATTGAGAACCACCATGTCCGGCTGTATCTTTGGACCACCATAGACCATCGGATTTGCTTCTGTAAATCTTTCCAAATTTACCATGCTGAACTACTTTATCAGTACCTTCTTTAGTTATTCTCCAAGGCTTTCTAGCACCTGTAGTTGGGCGGCACATCAACCCCAACGGATCCACCCAGCTAATCGGATCCGGAGTATACGCGTAGGTATTCACCCCGCCCGCCAGCCCAATCGGATCTGACTGGGTAAATCTACCGCAGTTCGGATCGTAGTAGCGGAACAGATTGTAGTGAAGCCCGGTTTCCCTGTCCAGATACTGGCCCTGATAGCGCAGGTTCTGCTGTGTGGCGAGGGTGCCGCTCTCGGCGTCGGTGGCGCCCCAGGCGGAGAAACGGCCGTGCCAGACGACCTTGCCCTGCGCGTCGGTCATACGCTCCGGCAGGCCGTTGAGTTCGCTGTGGTACCAGTAAATTTCACTGCTGTCGCCGTGGCGGTCGACGCGGGCCAGCGGCTCGTAGCTGTCTTCCTTGTACAGATACTGGGTGCTGCGCTGCGGCTGGTCGGGACTGTGCTCGCCGACCATCTGCAGGCCGTTCCAGTGGAACAGGGTAGTCTGCGGCTCGCCGTGGTGCGGGTAGAGGGTTTTCCGGGTACGGCGCCCCAGCGCGTCGTAACGGTATTCGGCACGCTGGTAGCGGCTGTCGCCGTCGAAAGTGACGGCGGTCAGGCGGTGCTCGGCGTCGTACTGAAAACGCTGCTCGACGCCGGTGTTGCCGTCGCGGCGCCAGCTGAGCCGGCCGAAGCCGTCATAGCCCCAGCGGTGGCCGTTCAGGCGCTGGAGCAGGTTGCGCCAGACGGTGACGGCCGGGCCGTCGCTGCGGTTGCCGGCGGGGTCGTAGTAAAAACGTTCCTCGCGCTGCGGCAGGATACTGTGGGTCAGCTGCCCACGGGCGTCATAGCCGAAGCGGCGCTGCTGGAACCGCGGCCCGTCGGTGAGGTTGTCGTTCTCAATCAGCTTCTGCTGCACCACCAGGTCCTGACGGTCCCACTGGTAGCGGCGTTCGAACACCAGCGGGTGGCTGCGTTCGCTGCTGGCGCGGCGCAGGGTGATGCGTCCGACGCTGTCGTAACGGGTCTCCTGGGTGACTTCGCCGAGGGTGCAGGTCACTTCCCGGTGCAGCTTGTCGCGCTGCCAGCCGGCGATATTGAGCCGCTGGCCGGCGGTCTGCAGTGCGGTCTGCAGCAGGTGGCCACTGCCGTAGCGCAGCTGGGAGAGGGTGCTGCCGTCGGGCATGTGGGTGGCGCTCAGATTGCCGAGCGGGTCATGGCTGTGCTGCCAGAGTCCGCTGTGGTTCTCTTCGGCGCACAGGTTGCCGGCGGCGTCGCGGCTGAAGCGCAGCGTCTCCTGCCAGTCGGGCTGCTCGCCGCGCGCCTGCGCCTGCTGCCACAGCGCCAGCGGGGTGCGCCGTACCTCCAGCGTTCGCGCCTGGTAGCGGTATTCGGTGCGGCTGTCGGCGGTCTCTTTGGCGGTCAGGCGGCCCAGCGCGTCATAGCTCAGACGGGTGTGGAGCGGCTGCGCCGCGTCGCCGTCCTGCGCCAGCGGGTACTCGGTTATGGCGCTGACCTGTCCCAGCGGGTTGTAACGGTACTGCCTGCGACGGCCGGCAAAGTCACTCTGGGCCAGCAGGCGGTGGCCGGCGTCGTAGTCAAACTGCCAGCGCTCGTTGTTGGGGTTGACCAGCGCGGTGAGACGGCCGAAGCGGTCGTACTGATAGCGGGTCTCGATGCCAGCCGGGTCGACGGCGCAGGTTATCTGGCCGCGCACGTTGCGCTCGACGCGGCGTTCGGAGAAGGCGTCGATGTTCTCGCGGCAGGGCAGACCGGCGTGGTCGTAGTCGTAGCGGGTTTCCCGGCCGTCGGGACGCACCAGCGCCTGCAGACGTCCGGCGGCGCTCCAGCGATAGCGGGTGGCGTTGCCTTCGGCATCGCAGGTGCGGAGCAGATTGCCGGCGTCGTCATACTCGCGGCGGCTCTGGTGGCCGGAGCAGTCTTCGTCGCGGGTCAGCTGGCCGAGGGCGTTCCACCAGAACTGCTGGGTATTGCCGAGCGGGTCGGTGCGGGTCAGCAGGTCGCCCTGGTCGTTCCAGGTAAAGCGGCTGACGTTGCCGAGCGGGTCGGTCATCTCCACCACGTCGCCGAACGGGTTGTAGCGGTATTGCCAGCAGGCGCCGTCGGGCAGCACCTCTTTTAACGGCAGCGCCCAGGCGGTGTGCCAGGTGGTCTGGGTGGTGTTGCCGAGCGGGTCGCGCACCAGTATCAGGTTGCCGCGCTCGTCATAGCCCAGCTCCCAGCGCTGGTCGTCGGGGGTGATGACGGCGCTGAGGTTCTCGCGCAGGGCGGCCCAGCGGAAGCGCCAGCGGGCGCCGTAGCTGTCGGTATAGTCGGTAATGCGCAGCAGGCTGTCCCAGCGGTGTTCGGTGGTGCCGCCGGACAGGCAGGTGACGCTGGCGCGGCGTGCGGCTTCGTCCGCCTCCAGCAGCCAGTGCTCCAGACACTGCAGCTGCGCGTCCAGCACCAGATACTCGCTGACGCGCCAGTGGTCGCCGTCCGCCGCGCGCTGCCAGCGGTAGCTGACGCGCAGATCGGTGGCGTAGCTGTGCCAGGCCAGCAGGCCGCTGGCGTCGTCCCAGCCGTAACGGCGGGTGACGATGGCGTCGGCGTCGCGCACCGCAATCAGCTGCCCCTGCGGGTTGTAGTCATACTGCACCAGCAGGTGTTTTTCCTGTCCGACGTGCTGATGCACCGCAAGCAGACGACCGTTGCGCGCGTCGTAGCTGAGCTCGACGTCCAGCGCCTGGTTGTCGCTGGAGATGGTGACCAGCTGGCCGGCGCTGTTCCAGGCGAAGTGGTGGCAGTTCTCGTGGCGGTCATAAATGCGCGCGATGCGCCATTCGCCGACGCGGGCAGGATCCGGCTCGTACAGCTGGTGTTCGCCCTCGGCGGTCTGCAGCAGCATCACGCCCTGCAGCGAGCAGTAGAGGGTAAAGCCGTCCTCGGTAAAGCGAATGACGTCGCCGGGGGTGACGTTGCCGAGGCCGGTCTCGCGGCCGGAGGCGTCGCGCAGGATAAACTGCGGCTGGCCGCTGTCGTCCAGCATGCGCAGCAGGCGGGTTTCGAACGGCAGCATCCAGCCGACGCCGAGCATGCCGGCGGCGCGGTTGCGGCTGTTGTACAGGCGCTGCCAGTAAAGCGGGATGCGGTCGGGGAGGGTGAAGTCAAGCTCCTCCTCGCCGGCGAGGATTTTGGCGCCGGTGGGGATATGCACCGGGTGGCCGGTCTGGGTGGCGGCCACCAGCGTTGTACCCACGGCAGCGCCGGCGGCGTTGCCCGCCAGATCGGCGGCGGCCACGGCGGCCAGAGCGCAGCCGGCATCCTTCAGCGCCAGACGGGGCATTACGCGGCGGAACAGCGACTGACCGAGCGCCAGGCCCTGCTTGCCCAGGCCGCCAATCAGGCCGCCGGCAAAGTAGGCCAGCGCGTTTTTACCGCTGCGGATATCGCGCACCACGATGCCGTCGCCGCCAATGCGTACGCGCGGGTTGTCCGCCACCTCGATCTTGGCTTCGCAGGTGCTGCGGTCGCCGTTGCGTGCGGCTGGGTGGCCGTTGATCAGCACCTTCTTCGAACCTTCGGCCAGGAAGTTGACGTTCTCCGCCATATGGCCCTTGGTGCAGGCGACGGTGTCTTTGTTGGCCGGGGTGGCGTACGGGCTGGCGCTCTCGACGGTGGGCTGGGTGATGTCGTCCCAGACGTCGCCGAGCCAGTTTTTCACCGATTCGCCGTCGATGCTGGCGATCTTGTCGATCAGCGGGCCGGGATGCATCACGCTGGAGATGATGCCGCCGGCCACCGCCAGGGCGCTGTCGATCAGGCCCGGGCCTTCTTCAGCGCCAACGTCGGGACTGTTGAGAAAATCGTGGTCGACGGTGCCGGCGGCGCGGGCCGCCGGTTTGCCGTTCATATGGACGTTGTCGGAGCCGCTGGTGATAAAGGCGTCGGGCGGGCCGGTGCCGATCAGCGTATCCACCAGCGCGCCGGCGGCGGTGCCGATTTTCTCCGGAATGCCGGACACCATGGCACCGACGACCAGGCCCAGGCCAATCGGCGCGCCGAGCCCGGAGGAGATCAGAAAGGTGGCGCCGGCGTAGATGCCGGCATAGATGGCGCCCTCAACCAGGCCGCTGACAAAGTCGGCCAGCAGCGAGCTGTGCACCAGCGGGTCGCCGAGACTCGCGGCGGTTAAATCAGACATCGCTTACGCCTCCGCTGCGTTGCCGGCCGGAATAAATCCCTGGCGGATCTGTTCCCAGGTGGCCTGCGCCTCGGCGGCGAAGGCGGCGCTGGTGCTGAAGGTCAGCACCATCAGGTGGCTTTCCAGGCGTACGACCAGCAGTTGCTGCTCGATGGCGATGCCCTGGTTTTCAAAACGCACGCTGACCGCCCGTGCCGGCAGCGGACCGAAGCTGCTGTCCTCCACGGCGCGGGCGCTGAATTTCTTCATATCACGCTTCACCTTGGCCAACTGCTGTTGCAGGTAGGCTTCTTCCTGGCCCGGTTTGACGTCATAGGCGCGGGTGACCACCAGCGTGGCGCGCGCCTGCGGCAGTTTGAGGATGGTGACGCTGGTATCCTGCGCCGCTTCCGGCAGCGTCAGGGTGCCTTCGGACAGGGCGTAACGGGTCTGCTGCGTCATGCGTTGCCCTCCGAAGAGCTGTTGAACACCTTGGCGACTTCCTGCGTGATCTCCGCCGGGGTTGGCGTCGGCGTTTTACCTTTGGCCGGTTTTTTGATGTTGAGATCCAGCGTGCCGCCGGTGTTGATTTCGCCCTGCGCGCTGGCGTTGATTTCAAACTGGGTGCACTGAATCGAGACGGTGCCGTTCGGATTGAGCGTCAGCTTGCTGTCGCCGCTTACCAGCGTGATGCCTTCGCCGGAGCTCAGCATGATCTGCTGCTGCGTCTTCATCGCATAGTCGCCGCCCACCAGTTCACTACGGTTGTACTGGGTCGACTGGCGGTATTCGCCGTTAACCTGGCTTTCATGGTTTTTAGTGACGATAAAGTTGTGGTGGCCGCCGACGGAGTGGCTCTCGTCATTTTTGACGTTGGTATCCATATTGCGCTCGGCCTGGATCCACACCTGCTCGGAGCCGGCCTTGTCCTCAAAGCGCAGGGCGTTGGCGTTGTCCGGCGTGCCGTCTTTGGAGCGGCTCATAAAGCCCATCTGGGTGGCGGCGGCCGGCAGCGCCCACGGCGGCATGCTGGCTTCGTTGTACACGCGGCCGATGACGATTGGCCGGTCCGGGTCACCGTTGATAAAGTCGATCACCACCTCGTCGTTGACGCGCGGGATCTGCACGCCGCCGAAGCCCTGGCCGGCCCAGGCGCTGGAGACGCGCACCCAGCAGGAGCTGGTGTCGTCGCCTTTGGCCAACCGATCCCAGTGGAACTTCACCTTGATGCGGCCGTATTTGTCGGTCCAGATCGACTCGCCCTGCGGGCCGACCACGCGGGCGGTCTGCGGGCCGTGGGTTTTCGGCCACGACGCGCTCTGCGCCGGGCGGAACTGCACATCGGCCGGGATGACGGTGAAGTCGATGCGGTGCAGGCTGCCCTGCGTATCGCCGCTGGCGTAGCTGTTTTCGCGCAGGTGATAGCGGGCGGAGAGCGTCAGGTATTCGCCGTTATCGGACATATAAGGCGCTTTGATCAGCGTAAAGGTGTTGCCGGGGGCGATGCCCAGCGCGGTAGCGGTGCCGGTCACCTGCTGATGCTCGGCCTGCCAGGATTCCTGACGCACGCGCGCGTAGAACTCGCCCTGCTGATGCTCGGTATAGCGGCCGGGCCAGTCGTAGACGTCAATCTGGCCGGGGGCCGGCGAGGCCGGGTTCTGCCGCGCCTGGAACAGCCAGGCGTTGGGCTTGCGGAAGTCGTAATCGTCCACGCTGTAGATGCCGGGGGTCACCTGATCGGCCAGCGTCCACTGGCTGATGCCTTCTTCACTGGTGACGCCGCCGGACGGCGTGACGTGGTACGGAATGGTCTCATAGCCGGGGAACGGCTGGTGATGGTGCGGGTTATCGGCCAGCACCATGGTGTGTTTGTCCTGCTCGTGCTTGAAGTAGTAGTAAATGCCTTCCAGCTCCATCAGGCGGCTGATGAAGTTAAAGGTGGATTCACTGTACTGCACGCAGTAGCCCCATTGGCGATACTCGCCGGTCAGCTGGTCTTCCAGCTGAATGTTCTGTTCGGCCAGCAGCGCTTTGACGATGTCCGGAACGGTCTGCTCCTGGAAGATGCGGAAGTTGCGATCCTTGAGCATCGGCCACAGGTCGGGCTGTACGCGCAGGGTGTACACGGAATAGCGGGTGCCGCTGATTTCTTCGCTGCTGACGGCGATGGCGGTGATCTTGCCGTTGAGATAGCGGGGCGGGCGCAGCAGGCCGGGGATCGGGATTTCCAGCGTCAGCGGCTGGCCGAGCAGCGCCTTGCGGTCCAGACGTGCGTCGGTGCTCAGCAGTTCGATGCGGAAATCAAACGGCGTGGACAGGGCTTCGGTGCCTTCCAGCGAACGAAACAGCAGTTGTTCAGGGCCAAGCGGCGTATAAGCTGTGATGCGGTCTAACATAGAAACATCCTTGGTGAATGACACTCCTCGTTACGGCGGCGTGGCCTTGGACCGGGGTAGTGATGTCAATCGCGTGGAGGTAAAACGGCGCCGTCTGACGGCGCCGGAATAGGGGACAATTAACCGGCGTCGGTCGGCGCGACCAGCCAGGTGCCGGCATGCTCGATCGTCAGCTGTTGGCGGCGCAATCTATCGTCGTTACGGTGGATTTCCAGCTGATAGGTGCCCGGCGCCAGATCCAGGCTGGCGAAGCCGTTAGTGCTTGGCTGCAGCGACTGGACTTTGCCGTCCAGCGTCACTTTTTCACCCGGGCGCAGTTTGAAATAGACCATCGCCACCGGCGCAGGCGGCGGTGCGGCTTCCTGCGCAGCGCTGTCCAGCTGCGGCGCACTTTGCTGCGGTGACAGCGTCTTGTCGGCCGGCGCGCCGTTTTCCGCCGCCGCGGTCGGCGCGGCGTCGTCCGGAGAGCTGCTGAGCCAGGAGATGATGCCAATCACCAGCAGCGCGGCAACGCCCGCCCCGATCATCATCGGCCGGGAGAACGTCATACCGCCGACGGTTATGCTGCCGGCGGCGGCAGTGCCGGTCGCCGGAGTGCTGGCCGGCAGTGGGGGTTCCGGCGCGGCGGCCGGCGTGCTGATGATTTCCGCTTCGTCGGCCACCGGCAGGTGCAGCAGCTCGGCCATTTCATCGATGGTTTGCGGCCGTTCTTCCGGTTTCAGCGCCAGCGTCTGGTCGATTACGCGCAGCAGCTCCGGCGAGTAGCCTTCGGGGCGGCGCTCGCTCAGCGGCTGGTAGCTGTCTTCAATGCTGCGCACCACGCTGACCGGCGGCGGGTTGCCGACGATCAGGGTATGCAGCACCGCGCCGAGCGCATAGATATCCGTCCACGGACCCTGCTCGCCGTCGCTGTTTTCGGTGTATTGCTCGATGGGCGCGTAGCCCGGCTTCAGCATGATTTCCGTTTCGTCGGACAGGTTGCCGATCTCTTTACGGGCCGAGCCGAAGTCCAGCAGCACCGGCAGCTGATTCTCCTGGATTTGGATATTATCCAGCGAGATATCTCGGTGCAGGTAGCCTTCCTGATGGATGGTGTCGATCGCGCTGAACAGCGGCGGCAGCAGCCGGCGGATCCACGCCTCGTCAATCATCGCCGGCTGTTGCAGGCGGAAGTTTTTCAGCGTGGTGCCGCTGTAGAACTGGGTGCCCATATAGGCGGTGCCGTTCTCTTCCCAGAAGCGCAGCACGTGCAGCAGCCCCGGGTGGGAGAAACGGGCCAGCAGGCGCGCCTCCTGAATAAAGCTGTTCAGGCCGGCCTGAAAGGTTTTGCTGAAACGTTCGCCACGCAGGCTGAGGGTCAGATCGTCATTGCGTTGGGCCAACTGGGTCGGCATGTACTCTTTAATGGCGATGGTGCGTTCAAGCTGGTGGTCGTAGGCGCGATAGACGATGCCGAAGCCGCCTTCGCCGATCACTTCCTTGATCTCAAACTCGTTGAACCGATAGCCGATCGGCAGGCTGTTTGAGTTCGGTTTTTTGATCCCGTTTCCGGACATAGTGACTACTCTCTGTGATCAACTGGCCGCCGCGGCGGCCGGGGCGTTAAGCCTGAAATTGACAAATAAACTCGTTGTTTTGCAGTGCGATATGCAGCTGGCGGTAGCGCTGGTCGTTGGCGCTGGCCGACAGCAGGGTATGGCTGATCTGCGGCAGCAGGGTGTTGGTCAGGATGGCGTCGACCATACGCCCGCCGGATTCCACCTCGGTGCAGCGGCTGACGATCTGTTCGATCACCGCGTCGTCGAAGGTGGTGGTAATGTCGTGGTTTTCTGCCATCCGGCGTTGGACGCGGCCCAGTTGCAGACGCACGATGTTGCCCAGCGTGGCGTCGGTCAGCGGGTAGTAAGGCACCACCAGCAGACGGCCGAGCAGCGCCGCCGGGAACACCTCCAGCAGCGGCTGACGCAGCGCGCCGCTCAGCGCTTCCGGCTCCGGCATCAGGTCAGGGTCGCTGCACAGGCCGGCGATTAAGTCGGTGCCGACGTTGGAGGTCAGAATAATAATGGTGTTGCGGAAATCGATATGGCGGCCCTCGCCGTCCTCCATCCAGCCTTTATCGAACACCTGGAAGAAGATTTCGTGCACGTCCGGGTGCGCTTTTTCAATTTCGTCCAGCAGCACCACGCTGTAAGGACGGCGGCGCACCGCTTCGGTCAGCACGCCGCCTTCGCCGTAGCCGACGTAGCCCGGAGGCGCGCCTTTCAGCGTCGATACGGTGTGCGATTCCTGGAACTCGCTCATATTGATGGTGATAACGTTCTGCTCGCCGCCGTACAGCGTTTCCGCCAGCGCCAGCGCGGTTTCGGTCTTGCCGACGCCGGACGGGCCGGCCAGCAGGAAGACGCCCACCGGTTTGTTCGGGTCGTCCAGCCGGGCGCGCGAGGTGCGTACGCGGCGGGCGATCAGGTCCAGCGCGTGGCGCTGACCGATGACCCGCTCGTTCAGGGTGTCGGACAGCTGCAGCACCGCTTCGATTTCGTTTTTCACCATGCGGCCCAGCGGGATGCCGGTCCAGTCGGCGACCACGGCGGCGACGATATTGGCGTCCACCGCGGCGAAGATCAGCGGCGCTTCGCCCTGCAGCGTAGCCAGCTGCTGTTGCAGCACGGCCAGTTGGGCGCGCAGTTCATCTGCCGACGGCGCCGGTTCTGCGGCTTCAGCCGCCTCGGCGGTTTCCGCCGGCGTTTCCGCGTCGCTGTCGGTTGTGGCGTCGTCGTCCGGTTCCGCTTCCTGCTGATGCAGTCGGGCGCGCAGATCGATGATTTGCGCAATCAGCCCCAGTTCTTCCTGCCAGCGCTCGGTCAGTTGCGTCAGCTGCTGCTGCAGCTCGCTCAGCTGCGCTTCGATCGCCGCCGGGCGCTGCGGATCGCCGATGCCGACCTTGGTTTCGCGGCGGGCGATATCCAGTTCAATCTGCAGCGCGTCGATGCGGTGGCGGCAGTCTTCCACCTGAGCCGGCTCGGCGTGCTGGCTGACCGCGACGCGGGCGCAGGCGGTATCCAGCAGCGCCACGGCCTTATCCGGCAACTGACGCGCCGGGATATAGCGGTGGGAGAGACGCACCGCGGCGTCGACCGCTTCGTCGAGCAGCAGCACGCGGTGGTGCTGTTCCAGCGGGCTGACGGTGCTGCGCAGCATCAGCAGCGCTTTCTCTTCGTCCGGCTCGTGCACCTGCACCACCTGGAAGCGGCGGGTCAGCGCCGGGTCCTTCTCGATGTATTTTTTGTATTCCGCCCAGGTGGTCGCGCCGATGGTGCGCAGCTGACCGCGCGCCAGCGCCGGCTTCAGCAGGTTGGCGGCGTCGCCGGTGCCCTGCGCGCCGCCGGCGCCGACCAGCGTATGAATTTCATCGATAAACAGAATAATCGGCGTCGGGCTGGACTGGACTTCGTCAATCACCGTCTGCAGGCGTTTTTCGAACTCGCCCTTCATGCCGGCGCCGGCCTGCAGCATGCCGATATCCAGCAGGTACAGCTGCACGTCGCGCAGCTGCGGCGGTACGTCGCCGGCGACGATGCGCAGCGCCAGGCCTTCCACCACGGCGGTTTTACCGACGCCGGCCTCGCCGGTCAGCAGCGGGTTGTTCTGCCGGCGGCGCATCAGGATATCGACGATCTGGCGGATCTCTTCGTCACGGCCGCTGACCGGATCGATTTCGCCGTTGCGCGCGCGCGCCGTCATATCCTGCGCATATTGCGCCAGCACGCTGCCGCCGGACTGGCCCGGTACGGACACGGCGGCCGGTTCGCCGGCGGCGCTTTGTGCCTGAGCGTTTTCCGACGAATTGCCGACAATGGCGGCAAACTGGTCCATCAGCAGATCGGCGTTGATGCGTTCGAACTGGCCGGAAATGGCTTTCAGCAGATGGCGCAGGCTGTAGGTTTTCAGGATCCCCAGCAGTAAATGGCCGCCACGGATGGCGTGCGCGCCGAACTTCAGCGAGCCGTAGACCCAGGCGCGCTCGACCGCGCTGTCGATATGTTCGGACAGATCGGAGATGGCGCTGGCGCCGCGCGGCAGGCGATCCAGAGCGTCGACGATATCGCGCGTCAGTTGGTCTTCGTCGAGGGCGAAGTGGCGGATAATCTGCTGCAGATCGCCATCCTGCGCCTGCATCAGCTGATGCAGCCAGTGCGCCAGTTCAACATAAGGGTTGCCACGCAGCTTACAAAAAGCCGTGGCGCTTTCCAGGGAGGTGAAAAGCAGGCTATCCAGTTTGCCAAAGAGTACCGAGCGGCTGATTTCTGACATGGTTTTCCTCGTAGGGGCAGGGCAAGTCCTGCCTGCGTTTTAAACATATCGATGTAATTGACGGACGCGGCAGTGCGCGCCCTGCTAAATATCTTCCAGCGGTTCCGGGCTGAAAGTCAGATCGCCGGCGTCGTGCTGACGCCGTTCGGCGGCCATCCAGCTGCTGAGCCCCAGCCGCTGAGTGCCGCCGAGCTGGGTGCCGATCAGCTGTTCTTTTGCCAGAATCAGCCGGACTTCCCAGACAAATTCGATGCCCAGATACTGGCGCACCCAGTCGCGCAGCTGTTCGCATAGTTCGGCGCCGGGCAGGAAACGGTCGTATTCCTGCTGCGACATCGGGCCTAGCTCGATGCGGAACTTGTGCTGCACGTCGCGCACCGCCACGCCGAGAAACGCCGACTCGCCCAGCCGCGGTGCGCCGCGCCCGGCCTTAAGCCGCGCCTGTTCTCGCGGGTCGACGCGCAGCCAGTGCGGCACGTTCTCCACGATGCGCACCGGCACCTGGAAATAGCCGCGTAAAATTTTGCTCAGGCCTTCCGGGTCGCGGCTGTGGCGAATCAGATGACCGGCCATAAAATGCTTGGCGTGCGCATTGATGCTGTCGCGCTGGCGCTGCGCCGGCTGGCCGTTGCCGATCAGGCTCGACAGGTAGTCATTAAAGCTGCCGTTGTCGGGCCGGTCGAGCGACACCGTCGGCTGCGCATCGGCCCAGGCGCGGTAAAACAGCAGCGTCAGGCGGTGATGAAACAGGTCGGCGAAGGCCGTCAGGGTGGTGTCCTGATGGTGGTAAATCCGTTCGCGCGCGTATTCGGTCAGGTGCAGCGGCAGCGGGCCGTTGGGGCCGAACAGGCCGAAACTGAGGATCGACACGTCATGCAGCGGGCTGCCGCTGCGCGGCGTGACCTTGGCCAGCGTCGACGGTGCGAAAGAGAGCGACGGCTCCTGCCCCAGACGCAGCATTTCATGGCGCGGCAGCGGGGCGCGCCCCAGCAGATAAGCCTGGCCGCCCTGAGCGTCCAGCCGGCGCAGCAGCTGGAACAGATCGTAACGGTAAGGCGCGGCGCGCAGCCGCGGCCAGAAGTCGTCCGGCAGGCGGTGCAGCGCGTTGATCTGCGGCGCGTCGCCGGCCGGCAGTTCGGTTACGCTTTCACTCATATCAGCGTCCTTTTGCCCATGCGCGCCTGCCAGTGGGCGATTTCACCGCGCTGCTGACTGGACAGCGTCATTTCGGTAAAGGTGTTCATCGCCACCAGCCGTGAGAACAGCCGTTCCAGCACGCTGCCGAGCAGATAAGGGCTGTTGCCGGAGAACGCCTGATCGTCAACGGTCAGGTCGATGGCGATGCCGCGGGCGAACACGATCGGCCCCGGCTCCGGCACCCGGCGGTACACCGGCCGCAGGTTGCAGCTGCGCACGCCCTGAATCTGTTTGGCGATTGCCGGCTCGCTCAGGTTGCCGTACAGGCCGAGCAGCTGACGCAGGCTGGCGGCGCCCTGTTCTGGATCACCGTCCATCAGGCTCAGGTAGTTAAGCTGCAGCTGACTGATCAGCCGCCAGGTGATCATGCCTTCCGCCAGCGCCGGCCGCGGCGGCGTCGGCCCTTTGCGCAGGAACACCCGCTTGATTGGGATAGAGTCCGGCATCACGAAGTTGCCCTGGTCCTGCTGCATCAGCATCAACGGCAGATCGCGGCTGGTGCACAGCACGTCGGCCGTCAGGTATTTGAGATCGCTGTGCCAGGGCGACTGGCGCTCATCCACCAGCGAGACGAACACTTCGGAACCGACATAGCCGGTGCGGGTGCCGTAGCGCCGGGCGTGAGAGGAAAGGGTGCGCTGTTCGCGCCGCAGCGAGAAGTAGGCGCCGTAGTTGCCGTCGTCTTCGCTCAGCGTGCTGTAAAACGGCCGGAACTCCTGCTCATAGCGTTTCTCGCTGGCGCTGCCGCCCAGCCTTTGCACCGAGAACACTTCATAATCCAGCGGACGGATATTATCGACCACCAGATGGTATTCGTGATTTTTTTCGTTGAGGGTGATGCGTTCGGCCACCTTCGGGAACAGGTTAATCACCGGCGTGCAGTGCAGCGCCAGATGGCTGACGTCAATCACCCGCTCCAGCGCGGCGTCGTGGCGGTCCAGCAGTACCACGATCTCAAACTGGCGCAGCGTTTTCTTGCCTTCGCGCACGCTGCGCAGCAGCGGCTGCAGCCCGCTGATGCTGAAGAACTGGAAGCGCGCCGGGAAGGCGAAGTATTCCTGCAGCAGACGGTAGCCGTCGAAGTTGCGCAGGTCGTTCGGCAGCAGCGCCTGTTCCGGGGCGAAGCCTTCCTGACGCAGCGCGTCATCCGCCAGCACGCGCCGCTGCGGCTGCGCTTCCACCGTCTGGCACAGCATGCCGACGCTGTGCTGCATCAGCAGCTCCAGCAGTTGCTGCGCCTGCATATCCGGCCCGGAGAGGTAGAACATCAGGTTGTCGAGATCCAGACTGTTCAGCGTGACGGTGTCATAGCACTCCAGCCGGATGCGCAGTGCGCTGACGCAGCCGCGGTTTTGCAACCCGAGGGAGGAAAACGGAATATCGGCCGGAATGCCGCCCAGTTCCACGCTGGCCAGCCGCACCGGCTGCAGCGTGACGTCGTGGGCGGTGGTATAGCTACAGGTGATGCCGTTCTTTTTCAGCGTCTGGCTGTCCATCATGGTGCCGCGCGGTACGGTAAAACCGTTGCTGATGTCGCCTTTGCTGCTGTCCGGCTGCAGTTCGGCAATCGCCATCGACGGCGTCGGCGACAGATAGTTCGGATAGATAATTTCCAGAAGCCGCTGCGAGAAACGCGGGAATTCCGCGTCCATTTTCAGCTGTACGCGCGAGGTCAGGAAGGCGAAGCCCTCCATCAGACGCTCGATATAAGGATCCGCCACGTCGATGCCGCGCATGCCGAGACGCCCGGCGACCTTCGGGTACTGTTCGGCGAACTCCGCGCCCATCTCGCGCAGATAGGCCAGTTCGCGGTTGTAATACTCTAACAGTTTACTGTCCATCGCCTTACCCTATGTCTTTCAGATCGAAGTGACCGTTTTCCAGGTCGACGTCGGTTCTGAACAGAAACTCCAGCGGATAGGGCACGCACCACAGGCGGCCCTTGATTTCAATCGATAACACGTTGTGCAGCTCCAGTGAGCCGGTGTCGGAGATGCAGCGCACCTGCAGGCCTTCAGGCAGAATGCGCGGCTCGAAATTCAGGATCGATTCGGTCAGCGCGCGCTGGATATCCTGCCATTCAATGTCCGACATTCGTTTGCCCGCCAGCGAGGCGACGCCGTAATTCACCGTGGAGCGGCGCACCTGAGGAAAATCGCCGAGGTCGAGATTGGATTCGCTGTTGACGCAGTTAAACAGCCACTGCAAATCGCGCAGCACGCGCCGCCGCAGTTCGCTGTGCGACACCAGATTGCGGATCTGCGCTTCCTGTTTTTTATGCGGTTCATCATCGGTCAGCAGGTCGAGCAGCACCGGCTGCATCTTGTCGCGTGACGTCAGGCGCTCGCTGTCCTGCCGCTGGCGATAGCCCTGCCGGCGCAGATCGTCGCCGTTATGAGCGCCCCATAGGTGCTTGTCGTTCATCTCAGGCGTCCTGATCGAAGCTCAACTGGCGCAGGCTGTGCAGCGGAAACTCGTCGCTGTCGCTCAGCCAGGTTTTCAGGCCGTAACCGAGATAGTGCGGGCTGTCGCCGAGCGGCTGCCATTCGGTGCGCTTGCCGAGCAGCAGAGCGTCGTCGCTGTCTGCCGCCAGCGGATAGCGCGCCGGCAGCTGACATACCTGCTCGCGGCCGTCGGTCAGGCGCACCAACGCGTGGCTCCAGACCAGATCGATGGCGCTTTGCGGCGCCTGGAACTGGATTTCGGCGATGGCGGAGAACGGCAGCCAGTAGTACACGCCGTTGAGCGCCAGTTCACACACCGGGCCGAGGCGGCCGTCGCCGTCGGTCAGCCAGTCGAAGGCGACGGTTTTTTCATCATCGCCGTCCGCCAGCAGCAGGCTGCCGCCGCTGGCCGGCGCGTCTTCCAGCGCCTGGTCGCGCAGCGCCTGCGCCTGTGCGGCGTCGCCGGCGACGTCGAGCTGCAGGGCCTTGACCATCTGTCCGATCCAAGGCTGATCCTGTTTCAGCAGCGCCGGTGCGGCCTGGCCGGCAAACACCGCCTGGCGTTGCAGCTCGGCCTCGACCGACTGCAACAGCAGCAGGGTGGTCGGCTGCGCCATCGGTTTCAGCGCCTGCCAGGATTTCAGCTGCGCTTTGGCGCGCTGCCAGTTGCCGCTCAGGCACAGCAGCTGCACCAGCGCGGCGCGCAGATCGGCGTCGGCCGGGCGCGCTTTGATATCGGCTTCCACCGCCTGGGTGGCTGCGCTGACGGAGCCGCCTTGCAATACGTCGGTTAATGATTTCACAACAAAATACCTCTTAATCAGTGGGCGGCGTTCTGGACGGTCAGATAACTGCCGCTGGCCGGGTCAACCCGGTCGGCGGCCAGCTGATCCACCAGCCGTACGCTGAGCGGCTCGCGATAGGCGCTCAGCAGCGGCAGCCAGGTTTCACGCACTTTGGCGACGCGCTGTTTCACCCGATCGGCATCGGCGGCCTGCTGGCGGGGGAACTCGGCAATCAGCGTGCCGCTGAAGAACCAGGCGTGCTGAGCGGCGTCAAACGGCAGCACCAGATAGCTGCCGGCCACCTGCGGATTGGCCAGCACCATGCGCTGGCGGTTGGCGCTGACCACGGTCAGCGTCTGGCCGGCCACGTCAATATTCATCAGCGGGTAGCCCTGCAGGAAGCTGATGGTCGGCGAGCTGCTTTTGCCATTGCTCTGCAGCTGGACTTTATCGCTGCCGCTCAGCCAGCCGTCGCTTTGGCAGGTGAGGTTACCGCCGGCAGGTACGAACATCGCGCTGCCGGCGTCGTTGCCTTGCCAGTAAGTGCGGAACTTGCAGCCTTTCGGCAGCTCGAACACCTGCGCCGGCGCGGCATCGGCCTGCGGTGAACTGACGGCGACCGCGGCCGGCGGCATGGCGGTTGCCTGCTGTGCTTCCGGCGTTGTTTCCGGCTGCGCCTGCGGCGCCGTTTTAACCTGCGGCTTCCAGCGCTGGTTTTTCAGCGCATCGCCGGCTGCCAGCGTGTTGCCGGCCTTATCGGTCAGCGTCCACGGCAACTGGCTGACTTTGGGGCACTGTTTCGCCAGCAGGCTGCCTACCCGCGGCAGGAAGCCGTCCAGGATGGCGGCGTCCTTTGCGTTAGCGGAAACAATACGCAGCGGGATGCTTGGCGCACACCAGCTTTCCGGTTTGTTGTTTTTGACGTTGTCGATAAAGACTTCGAGTTTCTGGCTGGGAGAATACACCAGCCGGTAATTTGCCGCGTGAACGGCGGGTACCGCCATCAGGGCGATCACACCGGGCATCCAATATTTCATCGTTAACCTTAGCTGTGTTATGCGGTTCAGTCGCGCGTGAGGAAACGTTCTGCATCCGCCAGCGAATGCAGCAGCGTGGTCTCTTGCGGTGAACCAATCCATACGGCGATAGCGCTGTAGTTATCGCTGTTGTTGTCTTTCTTCCATGCTTGCTGCATCAGGGCGATCCACTCGCTGGGGGAGTTGACCATATGCAGCGATTGCTCCAGTTCGGCCTGGGTAAAGCTGTGCCAGAAGCCGTCGGTGCACAGCAGGAAAACGTCGCCGTCCTCTAACTGCAGTACGTCGCTGTAGGTAGCGTCGCGCTCTTCACTCAGCCCCAGCGCAAAGTACAGCAGGTTGCTGTTGATGCCGCTGGTCTGGTAACCGGCGTCCTGCATCTGCTGGATCAGGCTGTGGTCGGTGGTAACCGCGTGCAGGTAGCCGCGACGGAACAGGTACAGGCGACTGTCGCCGGCGTGAGCCCAGTAGGCCAGCTGGTAATCCCGGTCGATAAACAGGCTGACCAGCGTGGTGCCCATCTTGCTGTACTCTTCGGACTGATTCTGCTGCTGGTGGATGGCCGCATTCGCCTGCGAGATATGCTGTCGGATGCTCTGCGCATCCAGATGTTTTTCGCCGTTAAAATTGTCCAGGATGGTGTCGCGCGCCAGTTTGGCGGCGACTTCGCCGCCGGGAAAACCGGCGATGCCGTCGCACACCACGAAACAGGCTGCACGGTTGCCAACCACTTCGCCGGTCTGATCCTGATTTGAGGCGCGGCCGCCCTGATTAGAGGTAGAGGCTATGGTGATATTCATTACACGTCCGGTTTGGTTTGGGAGTCTTTGTACTGATTCACTTCAACATCATAGGCATGCAGGAAGGCTTCACCAAACAGCGTATGGAAGTCATCTTCGATCTCGCCCGAGGTCTGCTGGTAATTTTTTACAAAATAGTCCCACAGTGCCGCTTTACGGTTGGAAGGCAGCGCCAGCCGCGGCGCGGAGCCTTCTTTACGCGCTTCTTCTTCCAGACGGTCCGGGTTAAAGGACTGCAGCATGGCGGCGATGATGGCGCGAATGCCGGCGATCATCCCCAACTGGTGCGCCTGCAGATCGATCAGCGCATCGCGCACCGCCTGCTCCGGTGGCATAAAGCCCGGCATCTGGCTGCCGAACATCTGCATCAGCACGGTTTTACCGGACGGCAGCAGTTTGAACGGGTTATTGGCCTCGTCGAGAATCATGGTCATCTCTGCCTTCACGCCGCGCTTGAGGATAGAGCGCGAAGAGAGCAGGGCGACGGTGCCTTGAGAGAACAGGCTCAGCAGGCGACCGACCTGACGTACCTGCTGCTCGTCAAAATGTGGCTGCGGCTGCAGGTCGTCCAGGCCGATGCCCTGCAGCAACGCTTTGAGCAGCGGGCCTTCCAGCACGTCGCCGTTAGACGCCGCCGAGCCTTGGGCGCGGGCGTTCTGATAGGCGATAGGATCGATACCCAGCCGGTTGCCCGGGCGAGAACGCTGCTGGGGTTCCACATGCGGCGCGGCTTCAGGCGGCACGAGCGGTTCCGGCTGCGCGCGTGGCGGCTCCTGCGGTGCGGCGGCCTGCGGCTGTGGCTTCGGCGCTGGTGTTGGCTGAGCCTGTTGTTGCGGTTGCGGTTGCGGTTGCGGTTGCGGCTTGGCCTTTGGCGCTGCCTGCGGCTGCGGTGCAGGCTGAGGCTTTGCCGGTTCAACCGGGGCTGCCGGCGTTTGAGGTGCGGCCACGCTTGGTGCTGCTTCCGGCTGTGTCAGCGGTACGGCGCCGCCCATCAGCAGCCCCAGCGGATCGTTGCTGTTTGATGCGCCAGGCGTGCTGGGCGCGGAAGAACCGCCGAACAGCGCCAGCGGATCCAGCTCTTCATCTTTATTGCCGCTCTCCGTCACCGCCGCTTGCGGGCGTTTTGACGTTTCCGGTTTGGCCGGTTTCGGCTGGTTTTCCGCCAGCAGCGTGCTCGGCGTGGTATCGGTCAGGATATTGTCGCGCTCGAAGGTGCTGTCGGTTTTGAACAGTTCGGCCGGGTCAGTCTGTTTTTGCTGCAGCTGGTGCAGATCGACATCGCCGTCCAGTTGGCCCAGCGGGTCGCTGGGGTTCAGTTCGCGCTGTGGCCGATCGAGCAGCGGGTTATGGTCGGGCTGCGCTGCTGGCTCCGCTTTCGGCGGTACGGCCGCGGCGGCGCTTGCCGGTGTGAACTCTTCCACCAGGCTGTCCCAGATTTCGTTGGGGATCGGCGCGGCGCCGTTTGCCTTGGCGGCCGGCGCGGCATCGGCCACCGGCGCCTGAGGCACCGGTTGCGCAGCGGCTGCCGGCTGATTCAGATCGTTGACCTGGATCTGATAATCATCGATACCGAGGATATCGCCATCCTGCAGCTCCACCTGACGGCCGCGCTCCAGCGGAATGTCGTTCAGCAGGACGCGGGTGACGTTGCCACGGTTGGTGATGCGGCACTCGCCGTCAGCGGAAATATGCACAATGGCCTGCAGGCGGGAAATCGCGCGCTCTTCATCCGGCAGAACCAGGTTGTTGTCCACGCTGCGGCCGATGGTGCCGCCCGGCGGCAGGAAGTCGCAACTGCTTTGCGGCGGGTTTTGGCCATTTTTGTTTTTTACAATAGAAAATCGCATAAGGCATTCCTGCTGATTAGGTTTGATGCAAACTGACCATGTTGTCCGAGGTTGTTAAAGTGGAGGGACAAGATGAGTAGGCAAAGGCAGTGTTTGAGTTTTTACTGGGTGATAACTTAGTATTTAATGCCGTTTTTTATAGTAGTTATTGCCTGGAATTAATACTAAGTATGCAAGCATAAAGGCAAGGCTGCTTTTCCAAACAACATCGTATTCAATGAAGTTTATGGAATAAAAGTGATTAATAAAAGAATCACCATGTCTAAAAATAAGCCCTTGTATAGTGCTAAAACATACATTTATGAGAATTGCCATAATGTACAGTGGATAGCTGTGTTTCTTCTTTACGATTTTTCTGAGGAAGAAAAGGCCAAGTAATATTAGGAATGATAAAACGAAATAGGTGACCGTGAATCCATATGAATAGGTGGACAGAGTGACGTCGTTACTCATTGTTGCTTGCCGCCCTTATTAATATCATAAATTGTATAGCCTGTAATAGCATCACCGACGATCTCTGCTCCCAATGGGATCGCACCTAATTGCCTCCAACCACGAATATAATCGCTTTGTATATACCTAAATAGACGACGGGCATCTGGTCTGACTATTTGACGAACCATTCCATAACCGGATAGAGCTAGGTCAACACTGCCATATACAGTATCGGCGACTTGCGAATTATAACCTAACTTGCTTGCGGCATAGCGATAAGCATCTTTGACTAAACCTACTTTCTCCTCACGAAATAGTAGGTAGTAGCCATTCTCGTAAATATTATTCGCACCTTGTAGCATTAGCGAGGCTCCTAAGGTTCCGCACCCTAACCCTAGAGTCCCAGCGCAAGCACCAACACCTGCAAAAAATTGAGAACCTCCACTGACAAATCCAACTTGCTTTAATGCTAAGACCGAGTCTTGTTTTCGTCTCTCTTTTTCTATAGCCAAAAAGAATTTAGCTTTAGCTAAATTAAGATCAATAGCTTGTTGTTCTAAATTTCTCAACTCATCATTTATCATACTATAGGCACCATAGTATGATACGCAATGTAAACGGCTTTCTTGCTCCGCATGCTGAATGAGTCGTTCAATTTCAAGAGAGAAATCAGCTTTTGACTCATTGGTATATAAATACTGCAAGGAAAAAATAAACGCTCTTTTTCTTAGCTCTTTGATAACATCTTCAACATCTTTTTTTGTTTTATATTGCATATTGAAAATCCTCCTTGATAATTACCAGTTAGCCTTACCAATATGATGAAAGTGAGTCAATACGAGTCGACATTGCGTCAGTCAGACACTTTTTGTCATTCATGCATTTATCTCTTTGCTGTAACCATGATTTTTGTGATTTCATCAATGATGTGGATAAATTTTTATCACCGACATTGTTGGATTGTTTTTTAGCCAGCAACCAGGCACGAGCGACACTTTTATCATAAGCGGCTAAATTAAAATCCGAACATATCGCTTTCTCAACGTTGCTTTTAGCATTAGAGCACTCGAATGAGGCAACGGGTTTAGGGTTTGCAGGCAACCTGTTAAGCTGCAATAACGAACCATCATACCAATTGACCAGTAATTTATTTGCGTTGAGTACGGCAATGCGGGCATTCATGGTGTTGTCGGCAGGGCCGAATGAGCCTGAGGCACAAGTTATTTCTTGGGCCAAAACATGCTTGTTACCATCCTCGTTTAATTCATAGCTTTTAGTCGTGATGGTGTGTTCGCCGCCCATCGTGTCGGTAATATATTGGTCAAGACTGATTGTCTTTTCAGCAAGCTTTGGGGTGAAGCAGTTGCTGCCTTCCGGCAAGTTTGTTTGGATTTTACTATTGCTAATAGTAATGACTCTACCGACCAGTTGCGGATCGTTAAACTGATAGCTAAGTGTGCGTGTGGCATCGTTATTGATATTTGCCTGGTTAACTTGCCATTGACCTTCAATCGAGTTGACTATGGCTTCGCGAGCATTTTTATCTGCTGCATTGGTAGCATAGGGTATCAGGCAGCAAACTAGGCTAAGTGACAATGCTCTTTTTATTTTTCGTGTTCTTGGCGAGATCACAGCATTACCCTATTTATGGCTTACTCTCTCAGGGTTGTCTTGTACCCAGTTGGCGGAAGGTCTTTCCACATACTCTTTGGCCAGTGCATCCAACTTTTCGCTGTGGTACATATCCATGCATTTCATGAGGTTTAGCGGACTCTTGCCATCTTTAGCGTGATATGTCTTTGCCAGGTACTCTTTTGTTAATGCAATAACAGGAGATGCTTCATCACGGATGATGTAGTCTGACCATGCATCAATACCGTTGGATGAGGTAATGGCATCTTTACTGGCTTCAGGTGATTTTTTATAGGCAACAGAGATACAGTACGTCAGGGCAATATCTTTATAGTTCTGTAAATAACTACGGTACGCTGCCTGAGGGGGCCAATCAGCCATGCTGTTTTGAGCCGTGGCGTAACCTGCAAATACAAATAATGCAAATGCCATTGTTTTTTTCATTTCAGCATCCAAAATATTGCATGGTTAGTCGTATAGCGGGCACCGGTTTGTCAAAGTGACTATGTTACTAATATCGGTCTATTAATTTTTATCTTTATATTCGGCTATGATGTTATCGAGTTCCCGGCTATGATAAAAGTCTATACATTTAGCCAGCGTCATTGGTTCCCCTGACATACTGTCATAGTGCCTTGTAAGGAAGGTTTTAGCCAAATTACGCACGGCAGTATATGCTTCAATTGGATAATCACCGAATTCGTTGTAGCCTCGTGCGGCTGCGGCCGCATCGTTTTTGACTTCCAGTGCAGAATAACCCTTTGCTACACAAACGCTGAGTGCATAGTTTTTTAGATATTGCTCCGGATTGTATTTTTCTTTCGCATGCACTGTATTGCCGCCGATTAATAGGAGAATGGCTAGGCAGAATGTTGTTACTTTAATTGCCATATTGATGCCTCACTTGCCTTGGGGAAATAACAATGGTCGGAGCAGGCTTTGCCATCCCACAGTGTTACATGCCCACTTGCGTCATTCCACCCCGGTACAGTGAAGACAAGAACCCCTTTATCATTGGCAAAATCAGAAGGTGTAGGATTTCTAACGGTTTTATCTGGGCGGCCAAATTTATAAGTAAGGAATTTAATGATGTCCTGAACGCGATAAATATACCAGTTCTTATCTTTTCCTGAGACGGTTTTCCAACTGCCTCGTTCCACTTTAAAACCTGAGTAATTCAATGTGTAGCTCATGCGTATTGCACAAGCATTAGTGAATCCTTGCAGGGGGTCATCAATACCTAATTGTATGTTCAGGTTAACATTGCCGCCAATTTTCTTTCCGACTTCAGATATATCTACGTTAATCTCTGAAAATCGTTGCCAGGCTTGCTGAAATGAAGGGCGTTTCATCTTATTCATCCTTGATGGACAGATGTCCCTCAAAGAGGGACATCTGTTGAAAGCGATTAAGCTTCGCGGTTTTCTTTGATGTTCCAACCTGCGCTGCTTTCTGCGCCTTTACCACCTTTATCGCTCTGCTCCCAGTACTGCTGTTTAACTTTAGCAGCCTGGAAGGAGTAGGTTACGCCGACGGTGTCTTCACCGCCTGAACCGGTGTACTGCACAGCGGTAACCAGTACGTCGTCCAGGGTGATTTTTACATACTCAACCTGAGTACCGCCGGCTTTACAGACGGACAGTTCGATTTTGGTCAGGTGCTTACCGCTGGAGCAGTGCTTCAGCAGAGCCGGGGTGGATTTATCAACCAGCGCGTTAACGTGCAGGTCGTTAAAGCACACTTTACCGGCGCCGCCGCCGCCGCCCACGCTCATGTTGCCCGGTTGGGACGCGCCCCAGGAGAAAGAAGTAATGTCGGTCCAGCCTTTGTGGTTGGAATCTTTAGATTCACCGCTGGCGCCTTCAACTTTCAGGAACATATCAATAGCCATAGTTTATTCACTCTTTTTAAGGGTTAATAATATTAACGTTGCGTTGAAAAATCAGGTAATAGCAGCAGGAATTGGAAAGTTGGCAATGCACTACCATTTAACGCTCCTTGTGCCATGCACCTTATGAAATACCGAAAACTATCGGTATTGTTTATCGAGATACTATTCTAAATAGTAATAACTCAATAATTATTTATGCGGGTTATCTTTGCTCCAATAATAATTTGAAGCGACAAAGGCTGTCATGTGCAACAAATTACCCACTCAGGAGCGCTAATATAACCGCAAACGGTTCAAAGTTACACCTTTGCCGTTGGTATTAGCTTTACTGCGGAATTCTGGTCTTTGAAGCTGAGCCGGCCAATAAACATATTGACTGTATCACCTCCAGATTTGATATCAAACGGTATCGATTCCCTTATTGGCCTGTATCACAGGAAAAGTGTTTGCCTGAATCAAAACTTGAAACATAGTGTCAGTACGATCATCACCTGGCGATGGTTATGAGCACTTAATAAGACCACATTGGCTTGTGCCAAAGATATTCCTGCAGATTATCGGGCCGCGTTATCGGCCCGATAGTGTTGCATCAGGACGCGTCATTCTTCTTCAGCGAAGGCAGTTTCGACACCAGACGCAGGGAAACGGTCAGGCCTTCCAGCTGGTAATGCGGACGCAGGAAGAACTTGGCGCTGTAGTAGCCCGGGTTATCTTCGATCTCTTCCACCTGAACTTCCGCCGCAGCCAGCGGTTTGCGGGACTTGGTTTCCTGCGAGGAGTTGGCCGGATCGCCGTCCACGTAGTTCATGATCCAGTCGTTCAGCCAGCGTTCCATATCGTCGCGTTCGCGGAAGGAACCGATTTTGTCGCGCACGATGCACTTCAGGTAGTGCGCGAAACGGCAGCAGGCGAACAGGTACGGCAGGCGTGCAGACAGCTGGGCGTTGGCTGAGGCGTCGGCGTCGTAATATTCCGCCGGCTTCTGCAGTGACTGTGCGCCGATAAAGGCGGCAAAGTCGGAGTTTTTGCGGTGCACCAGCGGCATAAAGCCGTTTTTCGCCAGTTCCGCCTCGCGACGGTCGCTGATGGCGATCTCGGTCGGGCACTTCATATCCACGCCGCCGTCGTCGCTCGGGAAGGTGTGGCACGGCAGGTTCTCTACGGCGCCGCCGGATTCCACCCCGCGGATCGCGGTGCACCAGCCGTACTCTTTAAAGGAGCGGTTGATGTTGGTCGCCATCGCGTAGGCGGCGTTGGTCCAGGTATAGTTGCCGTGCGTTGCGCCGTCGGTATCTTCTTCGAAGTCGAACTCATCAACCGGATTGGTGCGGATGCCGTAAGGCAGGCGCGCCAGGAAGCGCGGCATCACCAGGCCCAGGTAGCGCGCATCTTCCGACTCGCGCAGGCTGCGCCAGGCGGCATATTCGGTATTCTGGAAGATTTTGGTCAGGTCGCGCGGGTTGGACAGCTCCTGCCAGGATTCCATCTGCATCACGCTTGGCGCGGTGCCGGCGATGAACGGGCAGTGGGACGCGGCGCTGATCTTGGCCATTTCACCCAGCAGTTCAACGTCCTGCGGGCTATGGTCGAAGTAGTAGTCGCCCACCAGGCAGCCGAACGGCTCGCCGCCGAACTGGCCATACTCTTCTTCATAGATTTTCTTGAAGATAGGGCTTTGGTCCCAGCCCACGCCCTTGTGGCGCTTCAGCGTGCGGCCCAGCTCTTTCTTCGAGATGCTCATAAAGCGAATTTTCAGCAGCTCATCGGTTTCCGAGTTGTTAACCAGATAATGCAGGCCATGCCAAGCGCCTTCCAGCTTCTGGAAATCTTCATGGTGAATGATTTTGTTGATTTGCTGCGACAGCTTTTCATCAATCTCCGCGATCAACGCCTGAATGGTGCGATAGGCGTCGGAGGAAACGGTCACGGTGTTTTCCAGCGCCTGCTGCGCCAGCGTTTTCACCGCGTTGGCGACGGCTTCTTTCGCCTGATCGGTCTTCGGACGAAACTCTTTGTTCAACAGTGCGCTGAACTCGTCGTTGGATAAGGTTTCGTTAGTCTGTAACGCTTGTTGTTGCTGAGGCGAGTTGCTCATCAATTAATCCTCACGCTCGTTATTGTCGTCTTTTTTCTCCGCCGGTTTCGGCGCGTTAGTCAGAGATTTCAACAGCTCCGGGTTTTGCAGGATCTGGGAGATCAGCTCTTCGGCGCCGTTTTTACCGTCCATGTAGGAAAGCAGGTTGGAAAGTTGGGTGCGTGCTTCCAGCAGGCCGCCCAGCGAATCAACCTTGCGGGCGATGGCGGCAGGGGAGAAGTCGTCCATGCTTTCAAAGGACAGATCGATGTTCAGCTTCCCTTCACCGGTCAGGGTATTGTCTACCTGATAGGCCACGCGCGGCTTCAACGACTTCATGCGTTCGTCGAAGTTGTCGATATCGATATCGAGGAACTTGCGTTCGTCGACGCTCGGCTGCGGGTCTACCGGTTTACCGACCAAATCCGCCATCACACCCATTACAAACGGCAGCTGAATTTTGCGTTCTGCGCCGTAGATTTCGACATCATATTCAATCTGGACGCGCGGCGCGCGGTTGCGGGCGATGAACTTCTGTCCGCTGCGGGATTTCGAGTTTGCCATGAGTTACTCCATCTAATGACGATTAGGAACGATTGCCATCGGTAACGGCGTCGTTCAAATTCTGGCCTGTTTCTGTTACTACAGGCAACGATAGTGGTCGAAACGAAAAACGACAAGCCGGGGTTCAGTTTCAGTGGTTGTCGTCGTTATCAGTGCGCCCAAGAATGGTTTCCAGTTGGTTAAGACCATCGGGCGCCAGGTCGCGGACGATTTGCATAAAGTCCAGAGCGATCAGGCGCTGCACGCGGTCAATCATCAGCGGCGCCGGATGGCTCGGTTCATTCAGCTGAAAATAGCTTTTTACTTTTTCCAGCATTAGTTGGGCATCGTCTCGCGACTGAATCTGCGCGCTGCGCCAGTTGAGCACCGCCGCTGCGGCTGGTACAGCGCTGACGGCTTGCTCGGCGTGCTGCTCGTCGTGTGCTTCCGGCGTTGCGACGTCCGGCGCCGTGGTGCCGCCGGCCTGCGCAATCACGTTGAACATTTTCAGCAGGGTGTGCATTTCCGGCAGAGCGCTTTCGCCCAAGTGGCGCGTCACGATGTCGCGAATGGCGGCCAGTTGCAGAAGGATAGTGCGCACCAGTGCCACCGCCGGCTGTTCCGGCTGGCCCAGCTCATCCTGCAGGCGGGCGCGGCCGCCGGGGAAGGTAGGGCACTCCTGCTTGCTGCCGTCCAGCAGCGAGCAGGCATCGCGCAGCATAATCTCGCCGGCGGCGCTTTTCAGCAGCCAGGCGGATCGTACACAGCCGGCCAGGGCGGACTTGTCGCCGAGATCCGCCAGCACGTTAATGCGGAACAGCGGGTCGGCTTCGCCGTCAAATTCCAGCTGCGGCAGCAACGGTTCCCAGTAGCGATCCAGCGCCTGATGAATCAGCGTCAGGCCGTCGGCATAGCCTTGCAGGCCGCGCAGCTGTGTCCAGGCGCGCGTCAGCGGCAGCATTACCCGCAGATCCTTGGTGCGTTCCAGCAGTGCGGTCGCCAGGCGCTCCACCTGCACCCAATCCGGCGCTTCAGCCGGAATAATGGTGTCGCCGAACTGCTGCTCAGCCTTGCCGGCACAGGCCTGCTCCATCGCTAAAAAGTCAGCGTCATATTCCAGATTGTCGCCGCAGGGAGAATCCGCGTTAATCGGGGTCAGCAGGGTTTCGATAGCCATACACAGTCTCTAGATAAATGAAAACGCTGTTAATCAAACATTTGCGGATATTGCCCGCCGCGGCCGGGACGCGCCCAGCCGTTAGGCTCAAACAGCAGCGAGAACAGCTGCACCGTCAGGTTACCGCTGTGTACATGGGTATAAAGCGGATGACCATCGGCCTGATTGGTCCACCAAAAGCTGGTGTACTGCGCCGGGTCGAAACAGTCGGCGGCCTGTTGCCAGCCAAGCCCCGGCAGATCCGGATGGCGAAAGCCGATAATCGACAGGATTTCGGACTCGCTCTCTTCCGGCGGTGTCGGCAGCGCCGGTATGTTCAGCAGGCTCTGGTCGATCTGCTCGGCGGAAAAACTGTTGCGCACGCCGTTGAGCAGGGTGTGGCCCAGTTGCCGATACCATTCCGCCGCCATATTCAACTGCTGGATATGCCACTCTTCCGGCGTAAACAGACGGATGGCGCAGATCGGGTAGTGGCGCCCCACGCGGTCGCGCGCCGGCAGCAGGCAGCCCATCTGGATATATTGGCTGCCGAGCGTTGCGGGAATCACAAAATTCCACACCGGCGCATTGCTGAACGGGTTGCTGGCGTTATCGGGCAAGTTTTGTTTCTGGTTGACTAAACCGTTGTGAAACCACTGGGCCCAGTTGCTGACCACTAAGTCGGGCAGGCGGCGCTGTAAAAAATCACCGGCGGTGGGAATCTTTCCATACCAGCCGATGCTCGCTGTCGGGCTTTGGTCGTTGCTCATGGTGATGAATGTCCTTTCGGGGCTACGGGCAAGAGAATGCCGGCAGCTGGAACGGATTGCGGATACTGTTGGCGGTGAATTCCAGCGTGACGCGGTGGCCGTCGAGGTTAAACGTCGCCTGACGGCTCAGGCTGCTGCCGCCGGCCGACAGGCTCGCCATATCGACCATGCGATTCAGCGCCCAGGGGCCGCTGGTCAGCAGGCTGGCGGTGGTGCCGTTCGCCAGCGCCAGCTGCAGGTGCACCTGATTGGTATTACGGGTGCCCGGCCAACTGACCACCAGCGGCACCAGCGGACCATGGCTGTATTTGAACAGCTGCCCGTCAATATCCAGCGTCATATTGAGAATATCGTTATCCATCCGCACCGGACGCACCGTCACGCGGTACGACGGCGTAGCGGTGCCGTTGGCAAAGAAGGCGTCGCGAATACGCTGCGCCTGCTGGAACGAACGCAAGATACCTTCGCCGCCCGGCAGCGTTTTGCCATCGACGCCCGGAGTGAAACGCCAGTTGGCGCGGGTCGTGTCCACTTTGCCCTGCAGGTTTTCACGGAAGAAGCTGTCCATCAGCCCGCTGTTGGGCGCGAACATGCGCGCCAGGTCATCCGGCGTGACGTCACGTTTTGAACGCGAGGAGAGGGGATAGCGGCCAGCTATCGCCTGTCGGCAGAAGCTGCCGACCTCAAAGCTGATGCGCTTTTTTACGTTCTCCATCTCCTTGCGTTGGGTATCGCTGCTGGCGCCGATCGCCAGCGATAACAGCATCTGTTTAAACGGCGTCGGCAAACGGCCGGATTCCGCCTGCAGGCGTGGGATCACGTCGCTCGGCGGCGCCGACATGCCGCTGTTGGCTGCGCCCTGAACTGCCGTCAGATAGCTGTACAGCTCGTCGACCTGTTTCAGAACGCCGTCAAACACAATCGCTTTGCTGCCTTCGCCCTGGCCCTGGGCCAGTTCCAGCAGCGGTGCGAAGTGCGCCATCACCACCTGTTCCGGCTGGGCGGAGACGTCGCCGTCGGCGTTGCTCGGGCGGTTGGTGAACAGGGCTTCCAGCGTACGGTTGGCGCTCTGGTTGATGGATTCGCCGGCTTTATTCGCCAGCGAGCGTGCTTCCTCACCCTCTTTCTCTTCCCGCAGCGTGACGTTTTTACCGACGTTGACCAGCAGGTTGCGCATCGGCGACGGGTTGCCGGACAGCAGGCGTGCGCTGCTGATGCGTTGCGTCAGGTTGCCGATGTGGGCCAGCTGAATATCGCCCAGCAGTTCATCCCAGACGGCGATAAAATCCTGCATATAGAGCTGACGTACGGTTTTCGTCAGATCGGCGCTTTTCTGCTCCGGCGTCTGGGTGTTCAGCACCCAGACATCTTCTTGGCGCAGCGTATCGGTCACTTTGTCGATATTGCTGTCGAACGCTTTCCAATATCCCTGTGGCGTAAACAGGCCGGGGATGCCGTCGGTGATTGGCTTGCCGCTTTTGCGCGAGAACGCCAGCTCGGTTTGCGGGCCGGCGAGATCCACCAGACGAACCGGTTTAATCTCGGTCTGATTCAGCAACAGACGCTTCAGACGACCATACACGCGCTGCGACAGCGGAGCGCGGTTGATGGCGGCCTGCGCCTGACTAACCAGCGCCTCATCCTTGGCGTAAGGCGAAGCCTGAATCTGGCCGTCGAGCAGCTGGCTCAGGTGCCATTCCAACTGCTGCAGCTGTTTTTGGGTGCTGCCCTGCGGCAGATTGCGCTGCAGGTTGAGCATTACCCAGGCGCGCAGGAATTTGCCGTCGTACTGCTTCGGCAGATACAGCATCTGGTAAGCCTTCAGCGCTTCGTAGCTGAAATCGGCGTCGCTGTGGTTATCGTTGCGCAGGGTAGTGGCGATCTGTTGCGCCACCTGCGGCAGCAGCAGCTCTTGCAGCGTTTTCTGATACAGCGCGTTGCTGGCGTCGCTGACCTGATCGCCGCGATACAGCCCCATGCGGTAGGTGAACGGCGGATCGTCCAGCGAAAAGTTCTGGCTGTCCGGCAGATGCAGCACGCTGTTCAGGAACGGCAGCAGGGCGAACATATCGCCGGAGTTCAGCTGGGTCAGCCCCTGGCCCTGACGCTCCACCGACGGCGCCTTGGCGGAGACTTCGGCCAGATAGGCCTTGTTATTGCCGTAGCTGGTGAACCAGAAAATCCCCAGAATCGCCAGCACCACCGCCAGAGCGATGTAACCGGCCCAGTGCAGCGCACGGTTGCGGTACTCCCACCAGCGGTTGCTGCCGGCCAGCCCGGACTCCTGGAAGATCACCGTTTCCAGCGTCTCTTTCAGGAAGAAGCTTTGCCCTTTGGCCGCCGGGATTGGTGCATCGTCGTTGACGCTGTCCCAGGAGGTCTGCGCGCCGTTGCGCTGGCCGTTGCCGGCTGACGGCAGTTGCAGATAGCGGTTCAGTTCGCCCATCACCCGGTCGAACGGCAGGCCTTCCTGGGTGCCGCTGGTAAAGTAAATACCGCGCGGCGTGAAGCGCGTTTCAAAGCTGGAGGTGGCGAACACCACGTCCAGGTACTGCGCCAGCAACGGTCGCAGTGCGGCGAATTCCTGCGGGAACAGGTAACTTTCCGAGCGCTGGCGGGCATCGTGTTCCACCAGCAGCGTATCCGGCAGTGCCGCGTCGAGACGCTGTTGCAGCAGCGTATACTGCTGCTCAAATTCGCCGCTGAGGTTGAAGTCGGGCTGGCGCGAGCGCTCATACGGGAAGGTGAATCCCCAGATCTGGTCGCGCTGCGCTTTGTCAAAGCCGCTGAAGTAGGCCATAAAACCGTTGAGCAGGTCGGTTTTGGTCACCATCACATACACCGGGAAGTGGATGCCCAGCTGTTCGTGCAGTTCAATCAGCCGTTTGCGCAGGGCGCTGGCCTGCGCATTGCGTGCTTCGGCGCTTTCCGTCATCAGGTCGGCGACGCTGATGGTCACCATCACGCCGTTGATCGGCTGGCGGGTGCGGTATTTCTTCAGCAGGTTGACGAAGCTTTTCCATTCGCCGGCGTCTTCTTCCCGCTGGCTTTCCTGAGTGGTGTAACGGCCGGCGGTGTCCAGCAGCACGGCATCGTTGGTGAACCACCAGTCGCAGTTGCGGGTGCCGCCGACGCCGCGCAGCGCCGATTTGCCGAAGCGATCCGCCAGCGGGAAGTGCAGGCCGGAGTTCACCAGCGCGGTGGTTTTCCCTGCGCCCGGCGCGCCGATAATCACATACCAGGGCAACTGATACAGATACTGGCGGCTGAAACGGGTCATCCAGCGGTGTTTATCCCCCTGGCCGGGGGCAAAACGCGCTTTTTTCAGCAGTTGGGCGGCTTCGTCAAAGCGCTGCGCCAGCAGTTGATCCTGCTGCGGCTCCGCCTTGGCGTCGGCGTCGTCGGCCGGCGCCTGCTCACTGGCGCGCAGGTTGCTGAGCAGCTTACGGTTGAACCAGGCGCTGTAGATGCGCGGTACAATACGGCACAGCACCCAAATCAGATAGATCACCGCGATCGTAATGATGCGGTTCAGTTCCGGCTCCAGCGGACGGTAATCGCCGATGGCCACCAGCGGGCCGATCATCCAGATGATGAACGCCATGGCGCTGATGCCGGCAAAACCCCATAACAGGCGGCTGGTGATGATGGAGAATAACGTACTAAGCATTACTTTCCGTTTCCTTGCTGCAGTCCGTTGATTTCCGCCTGAGTATTCTCTGGCGCAACCAACAGCGTAATTTCAACCCGGCGGTTCAATGCGCGGTTCTCTTTACTGTTGTTCGGCGCGACCGGGTTGCTTTCGCCGCGGCCTTCCGCTTTCACCCGCTGAGGGTTATCAAGATGTTTTTGCAGCCGTTCGCTGACGGCTTCTGCGCGCGCCAGCGAAAGTTCCCAGTTCGAGGCGAAACGGGCGCTGCGGATCGGCTGGCTGTCGCTATAGCCGGTCACCAGGATTTTGCCGCTGACGCCGTTCATCGCCTTGGCGATGCGGTCGATGACCGGGATATACGCCGGGCGTACGCTGGTGGCGGCAGAGTTGAACAGTCCATCGCCTTTGAGGATCACCACGCTTTGCTGCGCTTCATCACGCACTACGACCAGGCCTTCGGCGATCTCCTTACGCAGGAAGCTTTTCAGGCTCAGCACCGGCGGCGCGGCCGGCGCCGGGTTGCCGATCGTCACCTGCGGCAGGTTGGTCTGGTAGATGGAGGCCAGCACCGGGCTGGTGGCATCGCCCAGACGCCAGTTCAGTACGATAAACAGCAGCGAGGCGAGGAAACCGGTCAGCGCCGCGCAGGCCCACAGCGGCACCAGCGGTCGCCACAGTTTTTGCTGCACCGGCAGATCGACCGCGTTCGGCGACAGCGGCGGAGCATAGCCACCGCGCACCGAGCGAATCAGCTGCAGCAGGCGCTGTTTCATGGTTTCCAGCTGCGAACGGCCGTTTTCCATCACCCGGTAGCGGCCTTCAAAGCCCAGCAGCAGGCAGTAGTTGACCAGCTCCAGCAGGTTAATGTGCTCGCGTGGGCTCTGCGACAGCTTGGCCAGCAGTTGGAAAAACTTTTCGCCGCCCCAGGTCTCGTTATGGAAGGTGACCAGCAGGCCGCTGCCCGACCAGACGCTGTTGCTGCCCCAAGGGGTGAGGGCGGCGGCTTCATCCAGCGCGGTGCACAGGCAGTAGCGCGCGCCGATAATCACTTCATACGGCAGATTGGCGCGTTGGCCGCGGACTTCAAAACGGCGAACTTCATCGATCAATTGCTGACGCAGCTGCGCCGGATTGGCGTGCGTCGCCGACTGCCGGATTTGCGAGATCGCATTCAGCAGCGGATTGGCGGCGGCCACCAACGGGTTATCCCACTGCGCGGCCTGGATGTTTTCCTGTGTCATAGCTTATCGGTCCGTATGGCTGCGAATAGCCCAGAATTCCATATCCAGACCCGGGAATTCCCCTGCCAGATGCAGGGCGAAGGCGCTGGACTTTTCCATCTGTTTCCACAGATCGCCGCCTTTCTCCAGCTCGAAGTAGGTATAGCCGGCGTGGTACGGAATCTGACGCGGCGCGGCTGGCATGGTGCGCAGGCCGATGCCCGGCAGCTGTAGCTGCACCAGATCGCGGATGCGCGTCACCGGGGCAATTTTCATCTGCGCCGGGAAGTGGGTCAGCAGCACGTCGGCGGCGACGTCGGCGCGTACCGCCAGTACAAAGCCGAAGTCGCGCATCATTTTGGTGTCCTGCACCGTCGCCACGTTCAGCCCGTGCGAGCGTTCGACCAGCGTCAGCTGAATAGCATTGTCTTCCAGCACCACCGACAGCCCCTGGCGCAACAGCAGCATCAGTTTACCGAAGCACAGCGCCGGGTTGTCGTGATCGTACACCGGCAGGCGGCCTTCCGGCGTGCGCTGCGGTGAAAAGCTGGACAGCTCGGTGGCGAACTGCAGCCATTCGGCAAACAGGCGTTCCGGGTGCAGATGTTCCAGGTGCCAGGCATGGCTGACCTGGCCGAGATAGCGGTTCACCAGCTGCAGCAGCATAAAATCGACCATTTCGGAGCTGCCGCCGCGGCCCGGCTGCAGCAGACGCTGGCTCATCTGCTGGCTGCGTTGCTGCAGCAGGCCCTGCAGATCGTTGATAAAAGTTTTCAGCGCCGGGCTGCTCTGGCAGTTGAGCGTCGGCGGAATCAGGTCTGGCTCCAGGCGCAGGCTGTTGTCGCCGCGTTTTTCCAGCACGCGGGTGACGGTCATGGCGGTCCATTCGGCGTTCAGATCGCTTTCCAGCATCAGGCGCAGGCGCAGGTTGCCGAACTGCAGCGCAGCGCTGCCGACGGAGACCGCATTGAGATCGTCCACCTCATTTTCGTAAGCCAGATAGCGCGCCAGCGCGTCCGGCGACTCCTGGAAGATAACGTCTTCACGGCCGGCGCGGTACGTCGGCAATGCCAGTACAACATTTTCGCCGGTTTTGTTCTCGGCAATGGCCAACGGGGCCGGTGCCTGCTGTGCGCCGTTGAAACGGAATGGCGTGCCGTCCGGCATAATGCCGCTGGCGGCGGTCAGGGCAATTTTCCCCTGACGCAGCAGGGTCTGATCCAGCTCAAGGGTCAAAAAGCCCCAGAAACACCCGTTATGCGCCTGTCCCCAGTTACGCACGTAACTTTCGAGGTAGTTTTCCGCCTGCTGGAAATGGTGGGGACGCAGAAACATCCCTTCACTCCAGACCACTTTATGAGCATCTTTCATCATCACACCTATGTAGAGGGCGGGCGCGCCCGCCCCAAATAATCAGTCTTCGTCTTTGACGATGCGCAGACCGTTAACATCGGCCACAACGTGCGCTTGCAGCTCATCCGGCGAGAATTGCCAGACCTTATAGAAATTGGTTTCGGTCGGGGCGGGTAGCGGCAGTGAAATGCGCCAGGCTTTGCCGTCCAGATTCTGGTATTCGGCGATTACGCCGATATAGCGCGTTTCCAGAGTGCTTTGGCCGTTCAGTTTTTTACCATTTTGGCCAGGCGTCAGGAAAAACTGGTCGCTGTCCAGCAGGCTGTTGCCCAGTACGCTTTTGGCGTCGTTTTGCAGGCTGAAGAAGTCGGCATCCATAAATTCCGCGTCAGAACGCAGCAGCAGCACGCGCACCTTGATCGGCGCGGGGCGCTGGCCGGCGGCGGCATTGACCTGCGGGACGGCGTCAAACGTCAGGCTGTAGCGCGACGGCACGCTTTTTGCCGAAGACATACAGCCGCTGAGCAGCAGCGCGCCCAGCATCAGCAGGCTAAAACCCCACGCACGCGGGGCGAATGATGATTTCATTATCAATGACTCCCAGCGAAAGGGGACTACTCAAGGATCCAGGTGGCCGATTTGGCGTCTTTACAGGCTTTGCCGTCGCTGCCGACCTGAACGCAGTTTTGCGGTTTGGCGGCGGCGCGTGCACGGCGCGGTCGGTCTTTTCGCAAGGTTGATTTGTATTTGTTTTCGGGCACGCCGGCGTTGTTCTGGATATAACCCATCAGGTCGCCGCCGCGTACGGCGGAGATGGCCAGCCAGTCGTTTTCCACTTCGCCGAGCGCGTAGAAGGAAGCGGCGTTGTCGAGGCGCGTAACGGTGGCGCCACCGTAACCCGGCTGGGTCATGACGCTGGCGGCGTACAGGCTGCGGTACTCTTCATTAATCGGTTTGAACTGTTTCGGTGCGGCGATCGCCATACGGTGCTGCAGCTTCACGCCGTTGATTTCGCTGGTGACCAGGGTATCTGAACTGATGACCGGCGGCGGCGGCGGCGTCGAACAACCGGCAAGGATCAGGGCGGAAAGCAGTGTCATCGTAATCCGTATTTTCACAATATCCTCTTTATATCTTTTGTTGTCTGTCGGCTAGAAGCGCGGTGATTAATCAACGTTCATCGTCACTGCGGCTGCGCATTGGCGATGTGGATGACGGGGTACGACGCGCGTTGCCATAGGGAAATGGTTCTGGACTGGCGCCGCCGAGTGCCGGTGCGGCAAAGGGCTTAGGCCTGCGCGATGGCGCCAGTGCGGATGCATTTCTGTCAGGGGTGGGGAGTAACGCGGCAGGGCAGGACGAGGCCGGCGGGAAAAACGGCTGCCGGCATCCCGCCGTGAAACGGCAGCGCCTGGTCGTCGCGTTTTCCCTGCGGTGGTGTGGGCAGCAGGCACGGAGAAGCCGCCGTTTTTACCCAGGTAAAAACGGCGGCTTCCCAGAAGATAATGTTCCTGCTGGTGGCCCAGACAAGGAGAGACGCCGTAGCGTAACAACATGGTAGTGGTAGCTTTCATTGTGTGTGTAAGGCTTCCTGTGGATATCAGCGCACTGCCACGCAGCACCGCTCAAAACAGTCCCGTTTTAGGTTTTATAGATATCAGGCTACGTCACAAGAAATTATGTAAACGACAGGGAAATAAAAGGTAACGTTCCCTAAAACAAATGATTATGCGTATGCATGGCATCAGGCGCACATCCGTTCGGGCGCAGGGACCGGGGAATAGCGAGCCTTGTTGCATGCGACGGTTACGCGTTATTAAGCTGGAAAACAGCGGATAATGTGATGATTTTTGCTTAATGATTAGCGAGCGATTGAACGTTGCAGGTGCCGCTCAGACTGGCGTCTGGCAGCGCCGTGTGCCTCAATTCGCGCCATGTTTAATGATAAGCAGACACATACTATTTTTGCCGTTCAGGCATGGCTACCGCACGGGATTAACGCGCGATCCCGAGGGCGTATCTGTCACAAATAGAGCGTTTTATTATCCGAATATTTAACAATCTTTACACATCCACGGGTCTGGCTGCAGTTTACAATAGCCACAGGCATTTGCAAAATGACCGCGATTAACCCATTTTGGTGAAGCTAACTTACGCAATTTTTTATTTTTATGCAATATAAACAGCGAGTTAAAATGCATCCCATTTTCCATGTGTATGGTTTGGTGAATTGGTAATACCAAAAGCTTATGAGTCAGGTGTCTCTTAACCCTCTTAATTAAAACTATTTTTTAACGAAAATTAACTTTTCGCTGATTTTCTATCCTTACCATTCACATGATAAATATAGAGAAATACATAAATTAATCGAATATTATTTCAGATAAATCTCATTGGTGGCGGGGGTGGGGATGGCGATTTTTGATTGTAAAGCACTCATGCCATGGTGGGCTGAACGCATGAGTCTAGGTTTTTTCTGGTAAAAAAGTTAATGGGTTGAGCTAAATCTTAGGTTTACCCATGCTGGGGGCGAGCGCCCCCAGCGGCATGATATTGATTACTCTTCTGCGACGCGAATAACCAGTTTGCCGAAGTTTTTCCCTCTGAGCAGGCCGATAAAGGCCTGCGGGGCGTTCTCCAGGCCGTCGATGATATCTTCGCGGAATTTTATGTGGCCCTGATTGACCCAGGTTTCCATTTGCTGCAGGAACTCAGTGAAGCGCGGCGCATAGTCGTCAAAAATGATAAAACCTTGCATGCGAATGCGTTTACGCAGGATCAGCGCCTGCAGCATTGGCAGGCGATCCGGTCCGTTGGGCAGGCCAGTGGCATTATATTGGGCGATAATGCCGCAGACGGGAATGCGCGCCCTGGTGTTCAGTAAAGGCATTACCGCGTCGAACACCGCGCCGCCGACATTTTCAAAATAAACGTCAATGCCATTTGGGCAAGCCTGGGCGAGCCGTTCGGCAAAATCGTCGGCGCGATGATCGATGCAATCATCGAACTGCAGCTCATCCTTCACATAGCGGCATTTTTCTGCGCCGCCGGCGATGCCGACCACGCGGCAGCCTTTCAGTTTCGCCACTTGGCCGACCACCGAACCGACCGCCCCACTGGCGGCGGCAACCACCACGGTTTCGCCGGGCTGCGGCTGGCCGATGTCCAGTAATCCCATATAGGCGGTAAAACCGGGCATGCCTAATACCCCGAGCAGGCGTGAGGGGTGTTCCAGGTGTGCGCCAAGATTGCGCACGTTGCTGCCGTCGGTAAGTGAGTAGTCCTGCCAACCCGTGGCGCCCAGCACCCAGTCGCCGGGTTTAAAATCCGGATGTTGTGAGGTGACGACGCGCGACACGGCGCCGGCGACCATGACGTCGTCAACTTCTACCGGGGGAGCATAAGAAGGGGCATCGCTCATCCGGCCGCGCATATAAGGGTCGAGCGACAGATAAACAGTGCGCAGTAACGCCTGGCCTGCGGCGGGCTGCGGTACGTCGGTCGTTTCCAGACGTAAATTTTCCGGGGTGGGTTCGCCGTGCGGCCGTGAAGCAAGCACGATCCGGCGATTGTTTTGTGGTTGTTGAGACATAAAACGCTCCTGAGCTGCGGGTACCAGCCCCTAGTCTAGTCAGAAGCGGTGGGGAACAACCAACGGAAAGTGCTCCGCGCCGCGCCGGGTCAGAGCGGGACGATCAGCACATCTGTCCGGCTGGTATCGATAAACCGCGCGGCTGAACAGCTCAGCTTGTTCATCAGATGGCCGCTGTGATTGCCGCAGATAACCAGATCAAAACTGCGCTGCTGGCAGGCGTAGCTGAGGCCGTCCCCCAGTTCTCCCTGCACCACCAGTAAGTCGGCGATCGGATAGCCGGCCTGCTGGCGGAGTTGTTCCAGGAACAATCGGGTCTCTTCTTCCATCAGGTTGCGCAGATCGCCGAGCATCGGGCCGGCGAAACTATTATAAAGCTCAGGGTTCGCCACCATGCTTAACAACGTGAGCTGTCCGTTGTAGGGACGGACGATGGAGACCGCTTTTTGCACTAATAATTGACTGTCGGCGGCCACGGCGACGGCAACCAGCACCTTTTGATATCCCATATTTCCTCTCCATCTATTGTCCCGATAAATAATCGTAGAAGCTGATGAGGGAAATAACCGTGTTTTGCATCACGCGCGACAATAAATTTTCCAAAAAGCCTTTATTGAGCAATTAAAGATAACGGTGGTTGCGCACGTTATGATTCGCAGGAAAAAATTAAAGCACGCGGGCCCATAATGTTTTAGGAATTTTTCCCAGGTCAAACAGTTTACCTGAAACCAACTCGGCGCGCCGGTGGTCTGCCGCACGGTACATGTTGCTCATTTCTGTATCATTATCAATCGAGTAGTGTAGCTTGTCGTAAACCTTTTCCAGGCTGTCCAGGCTGGAGCATTTACGAAATGTCATCAGGTATTCTAGGGTAGTTGTCATGATTTAAATATAGCCTGTTAATAGTTGTGATTAGGAAAAATCACATATGTAGAGTGATTGCACCGTTGCCGTGTATGGACGACAGACTAAAAAGTAGAAACTATGGTGAAAAACGAGCACCGGTGAAAAATAACGCGCCAAGTGCGCATAAGCGCCAGAATAGTAATATGCCCGTGCGTTGTCAGCAATGCGGCAACGCCCGATTTTTTATGAATTCAGCCTAGTCTTAAGCTGGCCGGCAGCGTTCAGGCTGCATTTTCAGATTTATGTCAGTCATGGCGTGTTGAATATTTCCGGAAGGCGGCGGGGAAGTGTGGCGTATCTGTGCCGATGGGCGGGATGCGCCGGCAACCTGTTTTGCGTTGCTTGGGGGCCGCGATAACCCCGAGTGAGAAAACGTCCGGCTATTCGGGGGACATTTGGTGTCGAACACTGGCCTGGCACATCGGCGGGAAAACGATAAACAGGCGAGTGTCTGAGCCGTTGGTTTTGAGCGATGAATGGCAGGGATAAAGGAAATATACACCTGGCATAAAAGACGGGAAAATACAAAACTCCGCGAATGTATTAATCTGGCGCAGTTTTTCAGATTGTTTTTTTGCGGAAATATAAAAAAACAATTAAAGGATTAAACCATCCTGCCGATAGTTAGATTAACGCGCTCTATACATTTATTTTATGCAGATGGCCCGCGTCGGTGGATATGCTTTGTTACATCTCTTGGCTTTTGTCCCGCACTAGCCCGGCGCTTTGCCAAGACTATTCGCTATTGTCGAATAGTGATTCACTGAAATCTGCACTTTTTGCGATATCTTACCTACAAACAACCTTATAGTTGATGCGGCTAATTGTTAGCGTGCTGATGGTTAGATTGCTGTTAACTAGCTATTTACTCTGTATTTATCCGAGATGTGCAGATTTTTGTTCTGTGATTTTGGTTTGGTGACGCTTTTGTTCGAATTGATCTAAAAAAGCTATTTTTTTGGCTGATAAATATCTCTTTTCAGACGTTTTTTTACTTGTGGCGCTTTTTTACGCACTAATCTGTGCAAAAAAATGCTGCCAACCTGATATTTGAGTTAAAAAGGCTGCATTTTTGTGATCTACGTCACATTGTATTTAAAATTGCCGTATGCTTGCGTTGTGTGTGCTAACGGATCGGGGGTAGAGTTGCTGTTGTTTAGGAATAATCTTATTAACTTGTAAAAAAGCTTCACCGTGATTTCGCAACCAGCGGAGCAGGGTGTTGCATACCTATTCACATGGATTTGAGAGCGAATTATTTACTGAATGACGTTCCGGGAGCGTGAAATCGGCACTCTCTTTTCACGGATGATAATCAGGATTCATTTGCCAACTTCGAGAAAACCCAAGTCACGGGCGATAAAATTATCACCCAGCGTATGTTTTTAAACATAGTCTGTCGGGATGGGAAATATGGGTACGTCTGAATTACTTAAGCATATATACGACATCAATTTGTCGTACTTACTTTTAGCACAGCGTTTGATTAATGATGAAAAAGCATCGGCAATGTTCCGTCTGGGGATTGATGAGGATATGGCCGACGCCCTGTCGCAATTAACGTTACCGCAAATGGTCAAGCTGGCGGAGACCAACCAGCTGGTGTGCCATTTCCGTTTTAACGATCATCAAACCATCACACAGCTGACAAAAGAGTCGCGTGTTGATGACCTGCAGCAGATCCACACCGGGATTTTGCTCTCAAGCCATTTATTGCAAGAGCTCTCCGGTAAGCAGGACTGCGCGATGAAGAAAAGGGCTTGAAGATGGCGGATAAGAGTATTGTCAAGGAAGCCAAGGATATCCAGCTTGCCATGGAGTTGATCGCTCTGGGAGCACGGCTGCAGATGCTGGAAAGCGAGACGCAGCTCAGCCGCGGCAGATTAATCAAGCTGTACAAGGAACTGCGCGGCAGTCCGCCGCCGAAAGGCATGCTGCCGTTCTCTACCGACTGGTTTATGACCTGGGAACATAACATTCACTCGTCGATGTTCTATAACGCCTATTGTTTCTTGCTCAAAAGCGGGCAATGCACGGGCGTTGAGGCGGTGATCAAAGCCTACCGTTTATATCTGGAACAGTGTCCCCAGCAGCCGGGCGAGCCGCCGTTGCTGGCGCTGACCCGCGCCTGGACGCTGGTGCGCTTTGTCGACAGCGATATGCTGCAGCTTTCCGCCTGCAGCAGCTGCGGCGGTACGTTTATCACTCATGCGCATCAGCCGCTGAGCAATTTCGTCTGCAGTTTATGCCAACCCCCATCCCGCGCCGTAAAAAGACGTAAACTTTCGCCGCAACTGGCCGATATTATTCCACAACTGTTGGACGAGCCGGTTAAACGCGCAATGTAAGCCGGGGTTCCTCCGGCTTACGGCATCAATTTATCACCCATACGTAGGGGAGCCGGCGGCTCCCGTCGGCGCAGGCTGTTGCGCCGCTACGATGGCGTTTGGCATTGCTCCCGTCCTCCATCCACCTCGTTTAATTAAGGAATGCGTGTGTTAGTTATTTTGGGTTACGTAGTGGTTCTGGCCACGGTATTTGGCGGCTATATGATCGTGGGTGGCCACCTCGGCGCGCTGTATCAGCCGGCGGAGTTCCTGATTATCGGCGGCGCCGGCGTTGGCGCGTTTATCGTCGGCAACAACGGTAAAGCGATCAAGGCCACGCTGCGCGCCATACCTACGCTGATGCGCCGCTCAAAATACAACAAAGCGCTGTATATGGATTTGATGGCGTTGCTGTTTCGCCTGCTGTCCAAATCACGCCAGCAGGGGATGCTGTCGCTGGAGTTCGATATTGATAACCCGCAGGAGAGTGAAATTTTCTCTAATTATCCGCGCATTCTTGCCGATAACCATTTGGTGGAATTTATTACCGACTATTTACGGTTGATGGTGAGCGGCAATATGAACGCGTTTGAAATTGAGGCGCTGATGGATGAAGAGATTGAAACCTTCGAGCAGGAAAGCGAGGTGCCGGCCGGCAGTCTGGCAATGGTCGGCGATTCACTGCCGGCGTTCGGCATCGTCGCCGCCGTGATGGGCGTGGTGCACGCGCTGGCCTCGGCTGACCGGCCGGCGGCGGAGCTGGGGGCGCTGATCGCCAATGCGATGGTGGGGACTTTCCTTGGGATCCTGCTGGCTTACGGTTTTATTTCTCCGCTTGCCACCCTGCTGCGGCAAAAGAGCGCGGAGAACGTCAAAATGATGCAGTGCATCAAGGTGACGCTGCTCTCCAGCCTGAACGGCTACGCGCCGCAAATTGCCGTCGAATTCGGCCGTAAAACCCTGTACACCACGGAGCGGCCGTCCTTTGTGGAACTGGAAGAACATGTTCGTCAGGTGAGGGCGCCGGCGCAGCAGGCAGCGGAAGAAGAGCAGGCATGAAGCAGAATCACCCGGTCGTCCTGGTTCGCAAGCGTAAGGCGCACCATAACGCGCATCACGGTGGTTCCTGGAAAATCGCCTATGCCGACTTTATGACGGCGATGATGGCGTTCTTTTTGGTGATGTGGCTGTTGGCCATCGCCAGTCCGCAGGAGTTAACGCAAATCGCCGAATATTTCCGTACGCCGCTGAAAGTGGCGCTGACCGGCGGCAACAAAAGCAGTGCCGAAAGCAGCCCGATTCCCGGCGGCGGCGAGGATCCCACCCGGCAGGACGGGCTGGTAAAAAAACAGCCGAACGCCGAACAGCAGGCGGAAGCGCGGAGGTTCAATAAGTTGCGCGAGCGGCTGGATCAGCTGATTGAGTCCGACCCGCGCCTCAGGGCGCTGCGGCCGCACCTGCTGATTAACCTGATGGATGAAGGGTTGCGCATCCAGATTATCGACGGCAAGAACCGGCCGATGTTCAAAACCGGCAGCGCGCAGGTGGAGAATTATATGCGCGATATTCTGCGGGCAATTGCGCCGATCCTGAATGACTTACCCAATAAAATCAGCCTGTCTGGCCATACTGACGATCTGCCGTACGCCACCGGCGAGCGCTATTACAGCAACTGGGAACTGTCCGCCGATCGCGCCAACGCCTCACGGCGAGAGCTGATTGCCGGCGGGCTGGCGGAAGGCAAAGTGCTGCGCGTGGTGGGCATGGCCGCCACCATGAGTCTGAAGCAGCACGGGGCGGATGATTCGATGAACCGGCGCATCACGATCCTGGTGCTGAATAAACAAACGCAGCAGGGCATCGAGCATGAAAACGCCAAAAGCGAGGCGGCGGAAATCAGCCGGCCGCAGGCGCTGAAGCAACTGGCGCCGCAGCCTGTTGCCGCGTCGACACAAAAGACGCCGGCTGGAGAAGCGGCGGTTCAGCCGTCAGCGCCGGAGGCTCCACAGCCGGAGGCGCCGACGACGGCCATCTCACCAGCGCCGGCGGCAGGCCCATCGACTAACCCACAGCGTCTCACAGTAGAGGTGATCCCGTGAGTATGGATATTAGCGCTTTTTATCAGACCTTTTTCGATGAAGCAGACGAGCTGCTGGCCGATATGGAACAGCACCTGCTGGAGCTGGATCCGCTGGCGCCGGATATCGAACCGCTGAACGCCATTTTCCGCGCGGCCCATTCGATTAAAGGCGGTGCGGCCACCTTCGGTTTTAGCATTCTGCAGGAAACCACCCATCTGTTGGAAAACCTGCTGGACAGCGCGCGGCGCCAGGAAATGAGCCTGAGCACCGAGATTATCAACCTGTTTCTGGAAACCAAAGACATTATGCAGGAGCAACTGGACGCCTATAAAACGTCACAACAACCCGATGCCGACAGCTTTGCCTATATCTGTCAGGCGCTGCGGCAGTTGGCGCTGGAAGCGCAACAGGACGCTCCCGCACCGCCGGCAGCGGAGCCTGAGGTGGCCGCCCCGGCGATGCCGCCGTCCGCGTCAGCCGGAGCCGGCGGGCTGCATATTTCACTGACCGATCTGAAACCGAACGAAATCCCGCTGTTGCTGGAAGAACTGGGTAACCTCGGCGAAGTGCGCGATCCGCAGCAGGGTGAAAACAGCCTGTCGGTGACGCTGCTGACGTCCGTCAGCGAAGAGGATATCAGCGCGGTGCTCTGCTTTGTGCTGGAGCCTGAGCAGATTGCCTTCGCTGCGACCACAGTCTCGCCGGCTGAGGCGGCAAAAGTGGCCGGGCCTGTTCCACCGGCGGTGCAAACGGCGGCGCCGGCGGCAGACGCGCCGAAGCCGCGCAGCAAAGCGGCGACGGAGTCCAGCAGTATCCGCGTGGCGGTCGAGAAGGTGGACCAGTTGATCAACCTGGTCGGCGAGTTGGTGATCACCCAGTCGATGCTGGCGCAGCGTTCCGGCACGCTGGATCCGGTCGCGCACGGCGACCTGCTCAACAGCATGAGCCAGCTGGAGCGCAACGCACGTGACTTGCAGGAGTCGGTGATGTCGATCCGCATGATGCCGATGGAGTACGTGTTCAGCCGCTTCCCGCGGCTGGTGCGGGACCTGGCCGGCAAGCTGAACAAGCAGGTAGAGCTGACGTTACAGGGCAGCTCCACCGAACTGGATAAGAGCCTGATAGAGCGCATTATCGATCCGTTGACCCACCTGGTGCGCAACAGCCTGGACCACGGGATTGAAGACCCGCAGGTGCGTCTGGCTGCGGGCAAGCCGGAGGTCGGCAACCTGATTCTGTCGGCGGAGCATCAGGGCGGCAATATCTGCATTGAGGTGACTGACGACGGCGCCGGGCTGAACCGGGAAAAAATCCTGGCCAAGGCGGCCGCGCAGGGGCTGGCGGTCAGCGACAGCATGAGCGACGAAGAGGTTGGTATGCTGATCTTCGCGCCGGGCTTTTCCACCGCGGAACAGGTGACCGACGTCTCCGGCCGCGGCGTCGGCATGGACGTAGTGAAGAGAAACATTCAGGAGATGGGCGGCCATGTAGAAATTCATTCGCAGGCGGCCAAGGGAACCTCTATCCGTATTTTGCTGCCGCTGACGCTGGCGATCCTGGACGGGATGTCGGTCAAGGTGAATGACGAGGTGTTTATCCTGCCGCTGAACGCGGTGATGGAGTCGCTGCAGCCGCAGGCGGAAGATCTGCATCCGCTGGCCGGCGGCGAGCGGGTGCTGCAGGTGCGTGGCGAATACCTGCCGCTGGTTGAGCTGTACCGTATCTTCGACGTTGCCGGCGCGAAAACCGAAGCGACGCAGGGCATCGTGGTGATACTGCAAAGCGCCGGCCGGCGCTACGCGCTGCTGGTGGATCAGTTGATCGGCCAGCATCAGGTGGTGGTGAAAAACCTGGAAAGCAACTACCGCAAGGTGCCGGGCATTTCCGCAGCGACCATTTTGGGTGACGGCAGCGTGGCGCTGATCGTCGATGTGTCGGCGCTGCAGACGTTGAACCGTGAAAAGCTGCTGCCGGAGGCGGCGGCGTAACTCGTTAACCGACTTGGATAGGGCATGAATATGGCTGGATTGGCAAGCGTCAGCAAAATGGCTGGTGAAACCGTAGGGCAGGAGTTCCTGATTTTTACGCTGGGTAATGAAGAGTACGGCATTGATATTCTGAAGGTGCAAGAGATCCGTGGTTATGACCAGGTGACGCGCATCGCCAATACGCCGGCGTTTATTAAAGGGGTGACCAACCTGCGCGGCGTGATCGTGCCGATTATCGATCTGCGGGTGAAGTTTGCCCAGCAGGACGTCTCTTACGATGAAAACACCGTGGTGATTGTGCTCAACCTCAGCCAGCGGGTGGTAGGTATTGTGGTGGACGGCGTGTCCGACGTACTGTCGCTGACCGCCGAGCAGATCCGGCCGGCGCCGGAATTTGCCGTCACGCTGGCGACTGAATACCTCACCGGGCTGGGGGCGCTGGGTGAACGGATGCTGATCCTGGTGGATATTGAAAAACTGCTGAGCAGCGAAGAGATGTCGCTGGTCGACAGCGTGGTGAAAAGCGCCTGATTCACAGATGGCCGTCGCCGTTGTGCCGCCGTCTCCGGGCGGTGCAACGGCGGTAACCGACTCACACAAAATAGTTACCCGCAACCATAAAGTTCTCTTCGGCGCCGCCGATAACCCAGACAGATAACGTTTTGGGATTTATCCGAGTGGCATTCCAAGAAGGGGACACATGTTTAATCGTATGAAAGTCGTGACCAGCCTGCTGTTGGTGCTGGTGTTGTTTGGTGCGTTGCAGCTGATTTCCGGCGGACTGTTCTTCTCCTCGCTCAAGAGCGATAAGGAAAACTTCACCGTATTGCAGACTATCCGACAGCAGCAGTCCGAACTGAACGGCAGCTGGGTAAGCCTGTTGCAGGCCCGCAATACGCTGAACCGCGCGGGCATCCGCTACATGATGGATGCCAATAAAATCGGCAGCGGCGCCAGCGTGCAGGATTTACTGGCATCGGCCCGCAGCGCGCTCGGCGAGGCGCAGCAGCGTTACGCCGCTTACGAAAAAGTCCCGCTTGGCGAGCGACAGGACCGGCAGGCTGCTGAAAAGCTTAAGCAGCAGTATCACATTTTATACGGCGCGCTGTCGGAGCTGATCCAACTGCTGGACGCCGGCAAAATCAACGCCTTCTTCGACCAACCGACTCAAAGCTACCAGGACGCCTTCGAACAGGTCTATGTCGCGTATCTGATGAAAAACGGCGAGCTGTATCACGATGCGGTAGAGGCCAACGAACGCTCTTATAGTTCGGCGCTCTGGACATTGGTGACCGTGCTGCTGGTGGTGCTGGCGGCGATCGTGCTGGTATGGAGCGGTATTCATCATATTCTGGTGCGTCCGCTTAACCGCATTATCGAACATATCAAACACATTGCCGCCGGCGATCTGACCCGGTCGATCGACGTCGGCAGCCGCAACGAGATGGGCGTGCTGGCCGCCAGCCTGCAGCATATGCAGGCCGAACTGACTAACACCGTCAGCGGCGTGCGTCAGGGGGCCGACGCTATCTACAGCGGCGCGTCGGAAATCGCCGCCGGTAATAACGATCTCTCCTCCCGCACTGAACAGCAGGCGGCTTCGCTGGAAGAAACTGCCGCCAGCATGGAGCAACTGACCGCCACGGTGAAACAGAATGCGGAAAATGCGCGCCAGGCCAGCCAACTGGCGCTGAGCGCCTCTGAAACCGCGCAGAAGGGCGGCAAGGTGGTCGCTGACGTCGTGCAGACTATGCACGATATCGCCGGCAGTTCGCAGAAAATCGCTGATATTACCAGCGTGATCGACGGCATTGCCTTCCAGACCAATATTCTGGCGCTTAACGCGGCGGTGGAAGCGGCGCGCGCTGGTGAACAGGGGCGCGGTTTTGCCGTGGTGGCCGGCGAAGTGCGCAATCTGGCGCAGCGCAGCGCGCAGGCGGCAAAAGAAATTAAAGGACTGATTGATGACTCGGTCAGCCGTGTCGATATGGGATCGGTACTGGTGGAAAGCGCCGGCGAAACCATGGGCGATATCGTCAATGCGGTGACGCGGGTCACCGACATTATGGGAGAAATCGCCTCCGCGTCCGACGAGCAGAGCCGTGGGATCGACCAGGTCGGCCAGGCGGTGGCGGAAATGGACCGCGTCACGCAACAGAACGCCTCACTGGTGGAAGAGTCGGCCTCTGCGGCCGCGGCGCTGGAGGAGCAGGTCAGCCTGCTGACGCGCTCCGTCGCGGTGTTCCGCCTGCATAACAACAGTCAGGAAACCGTCAACGCGCCGGTCATCAGCAAGGCGGCTGTCCCGAGCATTACGCCGCGTAAAGCCAGCGTCGGCGAGACGCAGGATAACTGGGAAACGTTCTGACTCTGAGGTGCCGTAACCGCCGCATGCTGTAGCGCGGCGGTTGCGGAGAAAGCGCCTCTGTTCCGTCGTCGGCTGGCCGCGTCCGGATGAAAGGAGATTCATCATGTTTAACCGAGTCCGTATTTCCATCAGCCTGTATCTGCTGATGTTCTGTTTTTGTCTGATGCAGCTGATCAGCACCGGTCTGTCGTTCAGCGCCTTCCGCGCCGACAGCCGCAGCTTTGAGGTGATAACGCAGGGAAGTCAACAGCGTGACGTGTTGACGATGAGCCGGATTGCATTGCTGCAGGCGCGCAATAGCCTGAACCGCGCCGGCACCCGTGCTGCGCTGCAGCTGCCGCAGGAGCAGGTGAACCCCCTGATGGATGACGCCCGCCGTTCGCTGCAGAGCGCCGAGCAGGGTTTTGGTCAGTTTCAGACGCTTGCGCCCGCCGGCGAGAGTGAACGCCGCCTGACGGCCCGCTATCAGCGGTTGCGCGCAGCGCTGCTGGAGCTGATCGGTTTGTTGGAGAGCGGCAACCTGCAGGCTTTTATGGCGCAGCCCACGCAGCAAATACAGGCGCAGTTTGACACGGAGTTCACGCATTACCTGCAGCACTTGAGGGGCGAGATGGCGCAGGCGCAGCAGGCCAATCAGCGGGCCTACGCCTTGGGCGGCTGGATGCTGGCGGGCGCGGTGCTGATGCTGTTCGTCGTCGCCGGCAGCGCCATTTGGTGGCAGCAGACCGTGCTGCTGGGGCCGCTGAAAACCATGCGCCGCCATTTTGAACGCATCGCCGCCGGCGATCTGGCGATGCCGGTGGAGGTGAAAGGCAACAATGAAATCAGCGCGCTATTCGCCGGGCTGCGGCAGATGCAGCAGTCGCTGGCCAATACCGTCGGCGCAGTGCAGGACGGGACACAAGCCATGCTGATCGGGCTGCAGGAGATTGCGGCAGGCAATAACGACCTCTCTTCCCGCACCGAGCAGCAGGCCGCCTCGCTGGAAGAAACCGCCGCCAGCATGGAGCAATTGACCTCAACGGTGAAACAGAACGCCGACAATGCGCGCCAGGCCACGCAACTGGCGCGCGATGCGTCGACCATCGCCGCCAAAGGCGGCGAACTGGCGGGCGAGGTGGTCGATACCATGTGCGCTATCTCCGGCAGTTCGCAGAAAATCGGCGCCATTACCGGCGTCATCGACGCTATTGCCTTCCAGACCAATATCCTGGCGCTTAACGCGGCGGTGGAGGCGGCGCGCGCCGGCGAACAGGGGCGCGGTTTCGCCGTGGTGGCCGGTGAGGTGCGCAGTCTGGCGCAGCGCAGCGCGCAGGCGGCGAAAGAGATTAAAGATTTGATCGATGAGTCGGTGGCGCGGGTGCAGCAGGGGTCGACGCTGGTGGAACACTCCGGCGCCACCATGCAGGACATCGTGCGTTCGGTAACGCGGGTTACCGACATCATGGGGGAAATTACGTCCGCGTCCGATGAGCAAAGCCGCGGCATTGAACAGGTGACGCAGGCGGTGACGCAAATGGATCAGGTGACACAGCAGAATGCGGCGCTGGTGGTCGAGGCGGCCTCTGCCGCCAGCGGTCTGGAAGAGCAGGCGATCGCCCTGGCGGATGCGGTGTCGGTATTTCGTCTGGCGGACGCGCACGTCAGCGTGCCGGCCGCAGAGTGGTTACAGAGGCAAAAGGAGACGCCAGATTGTCAAACAGCATAAAACCGAGTTCTTTTCCGGGTAAGACTCGATGAAGCCTTTACCTCATGGCGCGGCGACGCCGCTGGCGCAGATGGCGCAGCGTCTGCCGCTGTCCGACGTGCATTTTCGCCGTATCAGCCAGCTGATTTATCAGCGCGCCGGCATCGTGCTGGCGGAGCATAAACGGGAAATGGTGTACAACCGCCTGGTGCGCCGCCTGCGCCTGCTGGGCATCAATGATTTCGGCAGCTATCTGGCGCAGTTGGAGAGCGACGTCAACAGCGCCGAATGGCAGGCGTTTATCAATGCGCTGACCACCAACCTGACGGCGTTTTTTCGTGAGGCTCACCACTTTCCTATTCTGGCCGAACATGCCCGCACGCGCCCGAACGGCTACTGCGTCTGGAGTACCGCCGCCTCGACCGGCGAAGAGCCGTATTCCATCGCCATCACCCTGAGCGAAACGTTGGGGCAACGGGGCGGCGGCTTTCAGGTATGGGCCAGCGATATTGATACGCAGGTGCTGGAGAAGGCGCAGGCGGGCATCTACCGGCAGGAGGACCTGCGCACGCTGACGGCGGGGCAGATGCAGCGCTACTTTTTACGCGGCACCGGGCCGCATCAGGGGCTGGTGCGTATCCGGCCGGAACTGGCGGCGCAGGTGCACTTTCAGCCGCTGAACCTGCTGGCGCCGCAGTGGGATCTGCCGGGGCAGTTCGACGCTATTTTTTGCCGCAACGTGATGATCTATTTCGATAAGGCGACGCAGGAAAAGATTCTGCGTCGGTTTGTTCCCCTATTGAAGCCTGGCGGGCTGCTGTTTGCCGGTCATTCCGAAAACTTCAGCCAGATCAGCCGGGATGTCTACTTGCGCGGGCAGACCGTGTATGGCCTGACCAAGGAGAGGTAATGAGTAAAATCAGAGTGTTAAGCGTAGATGACTCCGCCCTGATGCGGCAGCTGATGTGTGAAATTGTCAACAGCCACGCGGATATGGAAATGGTGGCGACCGCGCCGGATCCGTTGGTGGCGCGCGATCTCATCAAAAAATTTAATCCGCAGGTGCTGACGCTGGACGTCGAAATGCCGCGCATGGACGGATTGGAATTCCTTGAAAAGCTGATGCGTCTGCGGCCGATGCCGGTGGTGATGGTGTCATCGCTAACCGGCAAAGGCTCGGAAATTACCCTGCGGGCGCTGGAACTGGGGGCGATTGATTTCGTCACCAAGCCGCAGTTGGGCATCCGCGAAGGCATGCTGGCGTACAGCGAGCTGATCGCCGAAAAGATTCGCACCGCCGCCCGTGCGCGCCTGCCGTCGCGTACGCGCGCCGCCGCGCCGCCGATCCTCAGTCATACGCCGCTGCTCAGCAGCGAAAAGCTGATCGCCATCGGCGCCTCCACCGGCGGCACCGAGGCGATTCGTCAGGTGCTGCAGCCGTTACCGGCCACCAGTCCGGCGCTGCTGATCACGCAGCATATGCCGCCGGGGTTCACCCGCTCCTTTGCCGAGCGTCTGAACAAACTGTGCCAGATTACGGTGAAAGAGGCGGAAGACGGCGAGCGCGTGCTGCCGGGGCACGCTTACATCGCGCCGGGTGATCGTCACCTGGAGCTGGCGCGCAGCGGCGCCAACTATCAGGTGAAGCTGCATGACGGACCGCCGGTCAACCGGCACCGGCCGGCGGTGGACGTGCTGTTCCGTTCGGTGGCGCAGTTCGCCGGGCGCAATGCGGTCGGGGTGATCCTGACCGGCATGGGGAACGACGGCGCCGCCGGCATGCTGGAAATGCACCGCGCCGGCGCCTATACCCTGGCGCAGGATGAAAACAGCTGCGTGGTGTTCGGTATGCCGCGCGAGGCTATCGCCGGCGGCGGCGTCAGCGAAGTGGTGGAACTGGAACGGATAAGCCAGCGCATGCTGGCGCAAATCGCCGGAGGGCAGGCGCTGCGTATCTGACGCCGCCTGCGTCGGGGGCGAACGGATTTAGCCGGCGTCGCCGGAGTAGCGGCGGCGCGGCTGTTGCTGCAATTGGCTCAATAATGAGCATTAAACCTTAGGACTAACTATGGCAGATAAAAATCTCAGATTTCTCGTGGTGGACGACTTCTCAACCATGCGTCGCATCGTCAGGAACTTACTGAAAGAGCTGGGCTTCAATAATGTGGAAGAGGCGGAGGACGGCGCCGACGCGCTGGGCAAACTGCAGGCTGGCGGTTTTGACTTTGTGGTCTCCGACTGGAACATGCCGAACATGGACGGCCTGGAGCTGCTGCAGGCGATTCGCGCCGACGGACAGTTGGCGAAACTGCCGGTGCTGATGGTGACCGCCGAAGCTAAGAAAGAGAACATTATTGCGGCGGCGCAGGCCGGCGCCAGCGGCTATGTGGTGAAGCCGTTCACGGCGGCGACGCTGGAAGAGAAGCTCAATAAGATCTTCGAAAAACTGGGCATGTAAGGAGAAAGCGCCATGACAAATATTCCGATGCCTGCCAGCGATGCGGCGAGCGCGGGGGAGATTATCGCCCGTATCGGCCAGTTGACGCGGATGCTGCGCGACAGCATGCGCGAGCTGGGACTTGACCAGGCGATCGCCCAGGCGGCGGAGGCGATACCGGATGCGCGCGACCGGCTGGACTATGTCGTGACCATGACGGCGCAGGCGGCGGAACGCGCCCTGAACTGCGTTGAAGCGGCGCAACCGCGCCAGGCGGAGCTGGAAACCGGCGCGAAGGCACTGCAGGGGCGTTGGGATGAGTGGTTCGCCAATCCGATCGAGCTGGCGGAGGCGCGCGTGCTGGTCAGCGATACCCGTCAGTACCTGGCGCAGGTGCCGGAGCACACCGCCTTTACCAACGCGCAGCTGCTGGAAATCATGATGGCGCAGGACTTCCAGGATCTGACCGGTCAGGTCATCAAACGCATGATGAGCGTGGTGCAGGAGATCGAAAAACAGCTGCTGATGGTGCTGATGGAGAATATTCCGGAGCAGCCGGTTAAAGATAAGCGGCCGAATGACAGTTTACTCAACGGTCCGCAGCTCGATCAGAACGGCGTCGGCGTGATCGCCAATCAGGAGCAGGTGGACGACCTGCTCGACAGCCTCGGTTTCTGAGGGATACCGGGCGCGGGTCGCCGCGTCCGGTGATATTTTTTGTGTAATCGATGCTCTGCGGCGGCAAAACTGACCGTAATCTCCGCGTCCGGTCGTTCCCCATCCCCGAAATAACTCACCTTTTCCCGCGCTGTTCCATCAATAAACTCCGCATTTTTTTGTCATGCTGACCGCAATTTTATTCCTTTCCGGCACGGTGAACAGGCAGTGGCTGAAGACAGCGATCTGGAAAAAAGCGAGGCCCCCACGCCCCATCGGTTGGAAAAAGCGCGGAAAGAGGGGCAGATCCCGCGTTCGCGCGAACTGACGTCCATGCTGATGCTGATCGTGGGGTTGGCGTGTCTGTGGCTGGGGGGCAGCAATATGGCCCGGGAGCTGTCGCAGATGCTGGCCGGCGGCCTGCATTTCGATCACGCCATGGTGAATAACGATAAGCAGATGCTGCGCCAGCTGGCCACGTTGCTGCGTCAGGCGGTGTGGGCGCTGTTGCCGGTGCTGGCGGGGCTGGTGCTGGTGGCGCTGACCGCGCCGATGCTGTTGGGAGGGCTGCTGTTCAGCGCCAAATCACTCAAGTTCGATCTCAAACGGCTGAACCCGCTGTCCGGCCTGAAACGCATCTTTTCCAGCCAGGTGCTGGCGGAGCTGCTGAAAGGCGTGCTTAAAGCGCTGCTGGTGGGCTGGGTGACCGGTCTGTATCTGTGGCACAACTGGGCGGCGATGCTGCATCTGGTGACGCAGCAGCCGCTGGATGCGATGGCCAACGCGCTGCAGATGGTGGTGTTCTGCGGCCTGCTGGTGGTGCTTGGCCTGGTGCCGATGGTGGCGTTCGACGTGTTTTATCAGCTGTGGAGCCACTTCAAAAAGCTGAAGATGACCAAGCAGGATATTCGCGACGAGTTTAAGGAGCAGGAGGGCGATCCGCACGTGAAGGGGCGGATTCGCCAGCAGCAGCGCGCCGCCGCCCGCCGCCGCATGATGGCGGACGTGCCGAAGGCGGACGTGATCGTCACCAACCCGACGCACTACGCGGTGGCGCTGCAGTACAACGATAAAAAGATGAGCGCGCCGAAGGTGCTGGCGAAAGGCGCCGGCGAGATTGCGCTGCGCATCCGCGAACTGGCGGGAGAACACCGTATCCCGCTGCTGGAGGCGCCGCCGCTGGCGCGCGCGCTGTACCGTCACAGCGAGATTGGCCAACATATTCCCACTACCCTGTATGCCGCGGTCGCCGAAGTGTTGGCCTGGGTGTACCAGCTACGCCGCTGGCAGCGGGAAGGGGGGCTGATCCCGAAAAAACCTGAACATTTACCGGTGCCGGACGCACTGGATTTTGCTGGAGAAAGTAACGCTGATGGCTAATTTGGCCTCCCTGCTTCGTTTGCCGGGGAATTTTAAAGATACGCAGTGGCAGGTGCTTGCCGGCCCGGTGCTGATTCTGCTGATTCTGTCGATGATGGTGCTGCCGCTGCCGTCGTTTATCCTCGATCTGCTGTTCACCTTCAATATCACACTGTCGATTATGGTGCTGCTGGTGGCGATGTTTACCCAGCGCACGCTGGAGTTCGCCGCGTTTCCCACCATTTTGCTGTTCTCGACTCTGCTGCGCCTGTCGCTGAACGTGGCCTCGACCCGCATCATTCTGATGGAAGGGCATACCGGCTCTGCGGCGGCGGGACGGGTGGTGGAAGCCTTCGGCCACTTCCTGGTCGGCGGTAACTTCGCCATCGGCATCGTGGTGTTTATTATTCTGGTGCTGATTAACTTTATGGTGATCACCAAGGGGGCCGGGCGGATTGCCGAAGTGGGCGCGCGTTTTGTGCTCGACGGCATGCCGGGCAAGCAGATGGCGATCGACGCCGACCTGAACGCCGGACTGATTGGCGAAGAAGAGGCGAAAAAACGCCGCGCCGAGGTGACGCAGGAGGCGGATTTCTACGGCTCGATGGACGGCGCCAGTAAATTTGTGCGCGGCGATGCGATTGCCGGCCTAATGATTATGGTGCTGAACGTGGTCGGCGGCCTGTTGGTCGGCGTGGTGCAGCACGGTATGCCGTTGGGGGCGGCGGCGGAGAGCTATACGCTGCTGACCATCGGCGACGGGCTGGTGGCGCAGATCCCGGCGCTGGTGATCTCTACCGCCGCAGGCGTGATCGTCACCCGCGTGGCGACCGATCAGGACGTTGGCGAGCAGATGGTCGGCCAGCTGTTCAACAACCCGCGCGTGATGCTGCTCAGCGCCGGGGTGTTGGGGCTGTTGGGGCTGGTGCCGGGCATGCCGAATCTGGTGTTCCTGCTGTTTACCGCCGGGCTGCTGGGGCTGGCCTGGTGGCTGCGCGGCCGTGAGCAGCAGGCGCCGCGTCAGGCGGAAGCACCGGCCGCGCCGCAGGATAACCCGCAGGCGCTGGAGGCCAGCTGGTCGGACGTTCAGCTGGAAGATCCGCTGGGCATGGAAGTGGGCTATCGGCTGATCCCGATGGTGGACTTCCAGCAGGATGGCGAGCTGCTGGGGCGTATCCGCAGCATCCGCAAAAAATTCGCCCAGGAGATGGGCTACCTGCCGCCGGTGGTGCATATCCGCGACAATCTTGAGCTGCCGCCGGCCCGCTACCGTATTCTAATGAAGGGCGTGGAAATCGGCAGCGGTGAAGCGCATCCGGGGCGCTGGCTGGCGATTAACCCCGGTAATGCGGCGGGGGAACTGCCCGGCGAGAAAACCGTCGATCCGGCCTTTGGTCTGGAAGCGGTGTGGATCGACAGCGCGCTGCGCGAGCAGGCGCAAATTCAGGGTTTCACGGTGGTGGAGGCCAGCACCGTGGTGGCTACCCACCTGAATCATCTGATCGGCCAGTTCGCCAGCGAACTGTTTGGCCGTCAGGAGGCGCAGCAACTGCTGGACCGCGTGACGCAGGATATGCCGAAGCTCACCGAGGACTTTGTGCCCGGCGTGGTCTCGCTGACCACGCTGCACAAGGTGCTGCAAAATCTGCTGGCGGAACGTATTTCGATTCGCGATATGCGCACCATTATTGAAACGTTGGTAGAGCATGCGCCGACGCAGAGCGATCCGTATGAACTGACCGCCGTGGTGCGCGTCGCGCTGGGAAGGGCGATAACCCAGCAGTGGTTCCCGGGCAACGGTGAAATTCAGGTGATTGGCCTGGATACCCAACTGGAACGTCTGTTGCTGCAGGCGCTGCAGAACGGCGGCGGGCTGGAGCCGGGGCTGGCCGAAAGGCTGTTGGAACAGGCGCAGCAGGCGCTGCAGCGTCAGGAAATGCACAGCGCGCCGCCGGTGTTGCTGGTCAATCACGCGCTGCGGCCGCTGCTGTCGCGCTTTCTGCGCCGCAGTCTGCCGCAACTGGTGGTGCTGTCGAATCTGGAAATCAATGATGATCGCCAAATTCGCATGACCGCCACCATCGGCGGCGTCTGATGAGGCGTCTGTGGCTGCTGCTGTGGCTGTTCGGCGTGCCGGCGGCGCAGGCGGTCTCCGGCTCCTGGGCGGCGGACGGGCTGGGGGCGACGCTGAGCCACGGCGGTATCAGCGCGCAGTCGTCCGCGCTGCGGCCGCCGAATGTCTTGCCGAGCGATGAGGCGCGCATCGTCAGCGTCAGCTGGCGTTATCTGCTGACATCACCGCCGCCGGCTGGTTTACAGGTGCAGCTGTGCATGCCGGGACGTTGCGTACCGCTCGCAGGCGCCAGCGGCACTACGCTGGCGTTGCAGGACGCGCCGGCGGCCAGCGAGCTGCGCTTCAGCTATGTTGTGCAGACGCGCGGCGCGCTGTTTCCTCCGCTGCGGGTGCTCAGCAACCAGGTGATTGTCAATTATCAGTAATGTCTCAGGCGAGGATCGCCAGTCCGCTGCGTTCAACCAGCGACAGCAGCTTCATCGCCGCGGAGTTGGGTTTTGCCTCGCCGCGCTCCCACTTTTGCACCGCTTTTTTACTGACGTTGAGGTGCAGGGCGAACACCGGCTGACTGACGTTTTCACGTTCACGCAGGGCACGGATGTCGGCGGGCGAGTAGTGTTTAACCGGGTGTAAACAGAGCATATCGAAGGTGCGCATTGTCACATCGTCGACGAAGCCCGTTTGGTGCAGTCCCTGCACTTCCTGGTGGATCTCAGACAGAATTTTGCTCATCACACAGCCTCTTTAATTCCTTGTTGTTAACCAACTGATAAAGTCTATAAGGCGAGAAATCCAGATACAGAGCCGCCAGGCACTTTAATGCAGCCAGTTCGTCGCGGCTCAGGTTCTCCCTCTCGCTTTTGGCGAACCCGCGCATAAAAAACAGCCGGTTCTCCTCACGGAAGGCGATTAACAGGCGGTAGCCGCCGCGTTTTCCCCCGCCGTGTCTCGCGACCCGTTTTTTGTACACGCAGCCGCCGAGGTTGGCCTCGTAGTTTTCATGCCGTATTTCTCTGGCGGCTTTGATCACGGTGGCGTCGCTGATGCGTTCACGCGCGGCAAAAGCCTGAAACGTTTTGGTCAGGTAGATATCCGTCATTCACGCTCCCTGTGAAATCTATACCCTTGGTGGGTATATTTCAAGCGGTTTAACAACGCGCTCATCATGCCGCGTCAAACGGGGGAGGCACAGAGGAATAGAGGGATTATGCGGGGCGTGATGAATTTAAAAATGACGATATAGCGGCATTTATCAAAGGAATGCGCACGGCTGCGCAAAATGGTAAACGTCGTCCGGCGTTATGGGGCAGCCGGACGACGCGAAGAGGGATTTGGATTTAAACGCCGATTTTGCGCCCCAGCAGGCTGCCGCCGCGCGACTGTCCGTCCGGCCCGTACAGGTTTTTATTCTGTTTGTTCAGCACCGTCAGTGCCTGAGCGTTGTGGTCGATATGGCGGCTGAGCAGCAGGCCGTTATGCTGATTTTTCTCACGTAATTGCTGGCTTTGCTGCTGAACCTGCCGCCAGCGCGCGGTCAGCCCGTCGTGGCCGGCATAGGGCGCTTTCGGGCCGCCGCTGTTTTCCAACAGCTGTCGCTGCTGTTCCAGATGATTGACCGTCGCCAGCAGCTGGCTTTTGTCATCGGTAACGCGCTGCAGCGCAGGCCCCGGCAGCGTGCCGGCGCACAGCAGGGCGTGTTCTTCCGCCAGCACGCTCTCCAACTCGCTGAGCGTTTCCAGTAGCTTGTCCAGGTGCAGTGCCAGACTTTCCATGGTGATTGTTTACCTTTTCTCTCTGTACGTTCAGCGCGGTCCGGATGTCCACTGGCTGTCGTTTTGCATTTCCTGCAGCAGCGCGTCGGCAATCTTGCCGGCGTCCATAGTGAGATCGCCGCTGCGAATCGCCTGCTTGATCGCCTCAACCCGGTTCATGTCGATATCCTGGCTGCCGGGCTGCATCAGCTGCGCCTGCGCGTCGCTGAGCCTGACCTGCGTACCGCTCTGGCCGTTTTCCGCCTGGGCGTTTTTACGCGGTTTCAGCGGCGTTTCCGCCGAGGTTTCTCGGGGCTGCACGGCGGTAATGGCCTGCAGCCGTTGGGTGCGATCGATACTCATGTCCCATCTCCATCTACATCGCGCGTCTGCGGCGACGGAAGTCGTTATTACTCTGGGCGGCGCGCTCGGCCGCTGCCGTTGATAGTGTAACTATCGGCAGGCCGGCGCAAACCTTTAATCGCGTTCTTTATAACGTGATACGCACTTCGCCATCTTCGCCGACATGGCCGCTGACGATCCGCCCGGAGGTCATTCTCACCCGCACGTTGTCATCGGCGGCGGCGTTGTTCATCGCCTTACCGTTGCCGCTGATAGTAAAACTTTCGCCCTGTACCCGTACCTGCACCGGCTGGCCGGCTTTCACCAGCCAGGGGCGGCGCAGCATCGGGGCGGTTAGCGGCTGCGCACGGCCGATATTGCGCAGGCTGACGGCGCCGAGGGCGCGGCGAGCGTCGCTGAGTGCACGCGGCGGCAGCGTATCCAGCCGCCCGCGCATGACTTTTACGTCTGCCGCCGTCAGCGCATGGCCGGCGCGGATCGCGCGTGCGGCCACCAGATAGCGGCCGGTCGCTGCAACCTGCGTCTGGATAAAGCGACGTTCATTGCCGCAGCGGGCGGACAGGGTGACGGCGCCCCAGAGGCGGACGCTTTGCGTCAGCGCCAGCTGCGGTGTGGCGCAGGCGGGCCATTGCGCCTTCGGCGTGCGCACCTCGACGTTGACCGTCACCGGGCTGTTGGCAAACTGCGCCTGGATAAAACGGTCGATTTGCCCGGCGAGATCGTCGGCATAGGCCGGCAGGCCCGGCAGCAGCGCCAGCAGTATGAGTAATAATCGCAATCCCGGCCTCCCGGAGGTTAGCGTCGCACGCGCCGCCGCGGCGACCTGTCTGATGGCGTCCAGTGTACCCGGAGTCCGCGCCGGTTAAGCGGGCAAATAGCGACGCATTTGACGTTTATTCTGGCGATAGGTTGGCAATGGCGGCGTTTATGCTGTCGGCTCCAAATTCTAACCTCGTGAGGGAGCATGCTCGACAAACTGGATGCCAGCCTGCGTTTCGGGCAGGAGGCGCTGAACCTGCGCGCGCAGCGCCAGGAGATCCTGGCGGGCAATATCGCCAACGCCGACACGCCGGGTTATCAGGCCCGGGATATTGATTTTGCCAGCCAACTGAACAAGGTGATGGCGCAGGGCCGCCCCGGCGGCAGCGGCGTGGCGCTCAGCCTGACCTCGGCGCGTCATATTCCGGCGCAGAACCTGCAGCCGCCGCAGCTGGAGCTGTTATACCGGGTGCCGGACCAGCCGGCGAGCGACGGCAACACGGTGGATATGGATCGCGAACGCACCAACTTTGCCGATAACAGCCTGAAATACCAAGCCGATCTGACGCTGCTTACCGGTCAGATCAAAGGCATGCTGTCGGTGATTCAAGGATAAGGCGTATGTCACTACTGAACATTTTTGATATTTCCGGTTCGGCGCTGAGCGCGCAGTCGCAGCGGCTGAACGTCAGTGCCAGCAACATGGCCAACGCCGACAGCGTCACCGGGCCGGACGGCCAGCCGTACCGCGCCAAACAGGTGGTGTTCGAGGTGGCCTCAGCGTCCGGCCAGCCTACCGGCGGCGTACGCGTCGCGCAGGTGGTGGAGGACCCGGCGCCGGCGCGCAGGGTGTATCAGCCGGGCAACCCGCTGGCGGACGCCCGCGGCTACGTCAAGATGCCCAACGTCGATGTGGTCGGTGAAATGGTCAACACCATCTCGGCCTCGCGCAGCTATCAGGCCAACGTCGAGGTGTTGAATACCACCAAGTCGATGATGATGAAAACCCTCACGCTGGGCCAATAACCGGAGCTTTTTATGGGCATTGCCGCAACCACCAATGAACCGCTGGACAACACCGTCGCCGGCGCCAACGCCAGAAGCGGCGCGGCCGGCAACAGCAGCCAGGATCTGCAAAACAGTTTCCTGACCCTGCTGGTGGCGCAGTTGAAAAACCAGGACCCGACCAACCCGATGCAGAACAACGAATTGACGACCCAGTTGGCGCAGATCAACACCGTCAGCGGCATCGAAAAACTCAACACCACGCTGGGATCGATTTCCGGCCAGATCAACAGCAACCAGTCACTGCAGGCCAGCGCGCTGATCGGCCACGGCGTAATGGTGCCGGGCAAAGACATCCTGGTGGGCAGTAAAGAGGGTCAGGTCAGCACCACGCCGTTCGGCGTCGAGCTGGAACGCGCCGCCAGCAGCGTTACCGCCACCATCAGTGACGCCACCGGTAAGGCGGTGCGCACCATCGAGATCGGCGGCCTGGGCGCCGGCGTGCACGCCTTTACCTGGGACGGCAAGCTGGAAGACGGCAGCAACGCGCCGGACGGCGCCTATACCGTCGCCATTAACGCCAAGGGCAACGGCGAGCAATTGGTGGCAAACCCGCTGCGCTTCGCCATGGTGAACGGCGTCACCCGCGGCGCAGACGGCGCCAAACTGGATCTCGGCCTGGCGGGCAGCGCCACGCTGGAAGATGTGCGCCAGATCCTATAACACGCAGCGCCAGATTCAGCGACGGCGGTTTTAACTTACCTATTTGTTTTTTTGGAGACTACACATGGCTTTTTCTCAGGCAGTCAGCGGCCTTAATGCGGCGGCGACCAACCTTGACGTTATCGGCAACAATATCGCCAACTCCGCCACCGCCGGGTTTAAATCCGGCAGCGTATCCTTTGCCGATATGTTCGCCGGCTCGCAGGTCGGGCTGGGGGTAAAAGTGGCGGGCATTACGCAAAATTTTAACGGCGGCACGCCGACCAGCACCAACCGCGCGCTGGATATCGCCATTACCGAAAGTGGTTTCTTCCGCCTGCAGGACAGCGACGGCGGCATCTTTTACAGCCGCAACGGCCAGTTCAAACTGGATGAAAACCGTAACCTGGTGAATATGCAAGGCCTGCAGCTGACCGGCTACCCGGCAGCTGGTACGCCGCCAACCATTCAGCAGGGGGCGGATCCGCAGCCGCTGAGCATTCCTGAAGGGATGATGAACGCCAGAGCATCCACTTCCGGCGCGATGGTGGCCAACCTGAAGTCCACCCACAAGGTGCCGGAAAATACGACCTTCGATCCAAGCAAAACGGACTCCTATAACTACGTCAACGTTATTACCACCTACGACTCGCTGGGCAATGCGCACAACATTAACGCCTATTTCGTCAAAACCGCCGACAACAAATGGGATGTCTACACCCAGGACGGCAGCGTTGACGGCGCTCCGGCCGACAAGGCCGGCAGCCTGAACTTCAACACCAGCGGCACCCTGACTGAAACCCTGGACGCCGACGGCAACCCGAGCGCCACGGCGTTCAGCCTGACGATCCCGATGTCGGCCAAAGACGGCGCGCCGGCGCAGGACTTCACCCTCAGCTTTGCCGGCAGCATGCAGCAGAACGTCGGCAGCGACTCGGTGAGTAAAGTGTCGCAGGACGGCTACAGCGCCGGCGAATACACCAACTTCCAGATTGAGCAGGACGGCACCGTGGTCGGCCTGTACTCCAACCAGCAAAAACAGGTGCTGGGGCAGATCGTGCTGGCTAACTTCTCCAATCCGGAAGGGCTGGCGTCACAGGGCGATAACGTGTGGCAGGAAACCGGCGCCTCCGGTCAGGCGCGCGTCGGCGTGGCGGGCGGCGGCGGCTTCGGCAAGCTGACCAGCGGCGCACTGGAGTCCTCCAATGTCGATCTGAGCCAGGAACTGGTCAATATGATCGTCGCACAGCGCAACTATCAGTCGAACGCGCAGACCATCAAGACGCAGGACTCCATCCTGCAGACGTTGGTCAGCCTGCGCTGACGGCGGGGTTAAAGGAACCAAGCTATGGATCACGCGATTTATACCGCGATGGGGGCGGCGCGTCAGACGCTGGACCAGCAGGCGATCACCGCCAACAATCTGGCCAACGTTTCGACGCCGGGATTTCGCGCCCAGCTGGCGGCGCTGCGCGCGGTGCCGGTCGACGGGCCGAGCCTGCCGACGCGTACGCTGGTCGCCGCCTCGACGCCGGGCGCCGATATGCGCCAAGGGGCGCTGAACTACACCGCGCGCCCGCTGGACGTCGCGCTGCAGCAGGATGGTTTTCTGGCGCTGCGGCTGGCCGATGGCGGCGAAGCCTACACCCGCAACGGCAATATCCAGATTTCCGCCGAAGGGCAGCTGACGGTGCAGGGGCGGCCGCTGCTGGGCGACGGCGGGCCAATCGAGGTGCCGCCGCAGTCTGAGATCACCATCGCCGCCGACGGCACCATCTCGGCGCTCAATCCGGGCGACCCGCCGAACACCATCGCGCAGATCGGCCGGCTGAAGCTGGTCAAGGCGGAGGCTGCTGAGGTGGCGCGCGGCGATGACGGGCTGTTCCATCTGACGCCGGCAAGCCGGCAGCAGCGCGGCAACCAGCTGGCGAACGACCCGCAGGTGCGGGTGATGCCCGGCGTGCTGGAAGGCAGCAACGTCAACCCGACGGAAACCATGGTCGATATGATCGCCAACGCCCGCCGCTTCGAAATGCAGATGAAGGTCATCCACAGCGTGGATGAGAATGCACAACGCGCCAACTCGCTGCTGTCAGTGAGCTAAGGAAAACAACATGATCCCATCATTATGGATTGCCAAAACCGGTCTGGACGCGCAGCAGACCAATATGGACGTGATCGCCAACAACCTGGCGAACGTCAGCACCAACGGCTTCAAGCGCCAGCGCGCGGTGTTTGAAGACCTGCTGTACCAGACCATGCGCCAGCCGGGGGCACAGTCCTCCGAGCAGACCACGCTGCCGTCGGGCCTGCAGATCGGCACCGGCGTGCGGCCGGTGACCACCGAGCGCCTGCACAGTCAGGGCAATCTGTCACAGACCAACAACAGTAAAGACGTGGCGATCAAGGGACAGGGCTATTTTCAGGTAATGCTGCCGGACGGCAGTCAGGCCTACACCCGCGACGGCTCGTTCCAGATCGACCAGAACGGCCAGTTGGTGACCGCCAGCGGTTTCCAGGTACAGCCGGCGATCACCATTCCTGCCAACGCGCTGAGCATTACCGTGGGGCGCGACGGCATCGTCAGCGTGACCCAGCAGGGGCAGACGGCGGCGCAGCAGGTCGGCCAGCTGACGCTGACCACCTTTATCAACGACAGCGGTCTGGAGAGCGTCGGTGAAAACCTGTACCAGGAAACTGAAAGCTCCGGCGCGCCGAATGAGAGCACGCCGGGGCTGAACGGCGCCGGGCTGCTGTATCAGGGCTATGTGGAAACCTCCAACGTCAATGTGGCGGAAGAGTTGGTAAACATGATTCAGGTACAGCGCGCGTATGAAATCAACAGTAAGGCGGTGTCCACCTCCGATCAGATGCTGCAGAAACTGACGCAGCTGTAACCGATGCGGACGCATCAGGGCGCAGCTTGCTGCGCCCGCTTAACTCTCTCGTAAACAAAGGCGATATTTGTTGTGCTAACCACTCTTTTGACGGCGCGCCGGCCATCGCAGGGCAAACGCGCGCTGGCCGCCACGGCGCTGTTGGCGCTCAGCGGCTGCGCCTACATACCGCACAAACCGCTGGTCGACGGGGCCACCAGCGCGCAGCCGGCGCCGGCCACCGCGCCGGTGCCGAACGGCTCGATTTTTCAGACGGTACAGCCGATGAACTACGGCTATCAGCCGCTGTTTGAAGACCGGCGACCGCGCAATATCGGCGATACCCTGACCATCGTGCTGCAGGAAAACGTCAGCGCCAGCAAGAGCTCGTCAGCCAACGCCAGCCGCAACGGCGCCAGCAAATTCGGCGTCGCCACCGCACCGCGCTACCTCAGCGGGCTGTTCGGCAACGCGCGCGCCGATATGGAAATGTCCGGCGACAGCAGCTTCGGCGGCAAAGGGGGGGCGAACGCCAACAACACCTTTAACGGCACCATTACCGTAACCGTCAACCAGCTGCTGACCAACGGCAACCTGCACGTGGTGGGGGAAAAGCAGATCGCCATCAATCAGGGCACCGAATTTATTCGTTTCTCCGGCGTGGTGAACCCGCGCACCATCAGCGGCAATAACTCCGTGACCTCGACCCAGGTGGCGGACGCCCGCATTGAGTACGTCGGTAACGGTTATATCAACGAAGCGCAGACCATGGGCTGGCTGCAGCGCTTCTTCCTCAATCTCTCCCCGTACTAAGGAATCGCGATGCTGAAGAAATTACTGATTGCCGCGCTGCTGGCGAGCCTCAGCCTGCCGGCCGCGGCGGAGCGGATCCGCGATCTGGTGACGGTGCAGGGCGTGCGCGACAATGCGCTGATCGGCTACGGACTGGTGGTGGGGCTGGACGGTTCCGGCGACCAGACCATGCAGACGCCGTTCACCACCCAAAGCCTGAGCAATATGCTGTCGCAGCTGGGCATCACCGTGCCGCCGGGCACCAATATGCAGCTGAAAAACGTGGCGGCGGTGATGGTGACGGCCAAGCTGCCGCCGTTCTCGCGCGTCGGGCAAAATATCGACGTGGTGGTCTCCTCGATGGGCAACGCCAAAAGCCTGCGTGGCGGCACGCTGCTGATGACGCCGCTGAAAGGGGTGGATAACCAGGTATACGCGCTGGCGCAGGGCAACGTGCTGGTCGGCGGCGCCGGCGCGGCGGCCGGCGGCAGCAGCGTACAGGTCAACCAGCTGGCGGGCGGGCGCATCAGCAACGGCGCCACCATCGAACGCGAGCTGCCGACCACCTTCGGTCAGGGCGGCGAAATCAATCTGCAGCTGAACAATGAAGACTTTACGCTGGCGCAGCAGATCAGCGACGCGATTAACCGCCAGCGCGGCTACGGCACCGCGACGCCGCTGGACGCGCGCACCATCAAGGTACTGGTGCCGCAGGGCAACAGCTCTCAGGTGCGTTTTCTGGCGGATATTCAGAATATCAATGTGCGTGTCGGCGCGATCGACGCCAAGGTGATCATCAATTCGCGCACCGGCTCGGTGGTGATGAACCGTGATGTGGTGCTGGATTCCTGCGCGGTGGCGCAAGGCAACCTGTCGGTGGTGGTGGATCGGCAAAACAGCGTCAGCCAGCCGGATACGCCGTTCGGCGGCGGTCAGACGGTGGTGACGCCGAATACCCAGATCTCGCTGCAGCAGCAGGGCGGTTCGCTGCAGAAGGTCAACGCCAGCGCCAATCTGAATAACGTAGTTCGCGCGCTGAATGCGCTGGGTGCGACGCCGATCGACCTGATGTCCATCCTGCAGGCGATGCAGAGCGCCGGCTGCCTGCGCGCCAAACTGGAAATTATCTGATGAGCAGAGACGTCACCAGTATGGCCGGCGCGGCCTACGACGCCCAGGCGCTGAACGGGCTGAAAAGCGCCGCCGCCGCTGACCCGCAGGGCAACCTGAAGCAGGTGGCCCGCCAGGTGGAGGGCATGTTCGTGCAGATGATGCTGAAAAGCATGCGCGCGGCGCTGCCGAAAGACGGTATGCTGAGTAGCGACCAGACCCGGCTGTATACCTCGCTGTACGATCAGCAGATCGCCCAGCAGCTGTCGCAGAAGGGGCTGGGGCTGGCGGATATGATGGTGCGCCAGCTCGGCAGCGCCGGCAGGCCACCGAGCGAAACGGCCGGCACGGTGCCGATGGCGTTGGACGGCGACAGGCTGCAGGCTCTGCCGCGTCAGGCGTTGGAGCAACTGGTGCGGCGCGCGCTGCCGCCAATGCCGTCGGTGCCGGGGAATCCTGCGCCGCTGAACAACGGCAACTTTGTCGCCCGGCTGTCAACGCCGGCGCGCCTTGCCAGCCAGCAGAGCGGTATTCCCCATCAGCTGATCGTGGCGCAGGCGGCGCTAGAGTCCGGCTGGGGACGGCGTGAAATCCCGGCCGCCGACGGTTCGCCGAGCCATAACCTGTTTGGCATCAAGGCGGGCAGCGGCTGGCGCGGGCCGGTGACGGAAATTACCACTACCGAGTTTGAACAGGGGGCGGCGAAGAAGATCAAGGCGCGTTTCCGCGTGTACGGCTCCTACGTGGAGGCGATCGCCGACTACGTCAAACTGCTGACCGGCAACCCGCGTTACGCCGGCGTCGCCGCCGCCCGCACGCCGGAACAGGCGGCGCATGCGCTGCAGCAGGCGGGTTATGCCACCGATCCGCACTATGCCCGCAAACTGGTCAGCGTGATTGCGCAGATGAAAAGCGCCGGTGAGCAGGTGGCGAAGGCTTACAGCCACGATTTGCAGGATCTGTTCTGATTACCATGCCCGGCGATGTGTCAGATTAAATGTCACGTCTGCCGGCAAAGTATCCTGGGAATAGGCTTTCAATAGCGTTTCATCAACCCTGTCACGTATTTTCCCGCATGCCGCGCCGCCGTGAGTTTTCCCTCAAGTTTTTCGCCGCCCGGCCGATAACCCAGACAGGCTGGGCGGCGTCGTTCAGCAACCTGATGAAACCCTGTGGGCCTCCGGCGCCGCAGCACAAGGAATCTCTATGTCCAATAGCTTAATCAATACCGCGATGAGCGGCCTGAATGCGGCGCAGGTGGCGCTGAGCACCGTCAGTAATAATATTTCCAACTACAACGTGGCCGGCTACAACCGTCAGACCGCCATTCTGGCGCAGAACGGCGGTATGGGCACCATGGCCGGCTTTATCGGCAACGGCGTCACGGTCACCAGCGTGAACCGTGAATATAACCAGTTCATCACCAATCAGCTGCGTGGCGCGCAGAGCCAGGCCGGCGCCCACAGCGCCTATTATGAAAAAATTTCGCAGATAGATAACCTGCTGGCGGACAAAACCAACAACGTGTCGACCAATATGCAGGATTTTTTCACCAGCCTGCAGAACGTGGTCAATAACGCCGGTGATGACGCGTCGCGCAACACCGTGCTGGGCAAGGCCAACGGCCTGGTGAACCAGATCGGTAATGCCGATAAATATCTGCGCGATCTGGATGCCGGCGTCAATCAGCAACTGAGCGAAAGCGCGGTACAAATTAATAACTACAGCCAGCAGATTGCCCGACTGAATGATGAAATCACCCGCCTGCGCGGCAGCAGCGGCAGCGAACCCAACGCTCTGCTCGATCAGCGCGACCAACTGGTGACCGAGCTGAACCAAATCGTCAATGTGCAGGTGACGCAGCAGGACGGCGACACGTACACCGTCTCTTTCGCCAACGGCCTGACGCTGGTGCAGGGCAGTAATACCTATCAGGTGGAGGCTGTTCCCTCCAGCGAGGATCCGGCGCGGCTGACGCTGGGCTATAACCGCGGTAACGGCGCCAGCGAGATCCCGACCGGGCAGATTACCGGCGGCAGCGTCAGCGGCGTGCTGAAGTTCCGCAGTGAGGCGCTGGACGGGGCACGCAACCAGCTGGGGCAGATGGTGCTGGCGCTGGCCGACAGCTTTAACCAGCAGCACCGCGCCGGTTTTGATATTCATGGCGAACCGGGCGGCGATTTCTTCAGCTTCAGCGGCGGCCGGGTGGTGGAAAACAGTCGCAACAGCGGCGACGCCGAACTGAGCGTGAGCTATACCGATACCGGCAAAGTGCAGGCCAGCGATTACCGCGTCGAGTTTGACGGCAGCAACTGGCAGGTGACGCGCCTGTCGGACAACGTCAAAGTGAACGCCACCCCCGGCACCGACGCTGACGGTAAACCGACGCTGGAATTTGAAGGACTGCGGGTCGGCATCGACGGCACGGCCAATAAGAACGACAGCTTCACCGTCAAGCCCGTCAGCGATGTGGCCGGCAACCTGAAGGTGGTGATTAGCGACGCCGGCAAGCTGGCCGCCGCCGGCAGCGAGGACGGCGGTAGCGGCGATAACGACAACGTGAAAAAGCTGAGCGACCTGCAGACGCAAAAGCTGGTGGACGGCAAGGCCACGCTGAGCGGCGCCTATGCCAGCCTGGTCAGCAACGTCGGCAACCAGACCGCCACGGCAAAAACCAACAGCGTTGCGCAGGGCAATATCGTCAAGCAGCTGACGGAACAACAGCAGTCGGTATCCGGCGTCAACCTGGACGAGGAGTACGGCGAACTGCTGCGTTTCCAGCAGTATTACATGGCGAACGCGCAGGTGATTCAGACCGCCAGCTCGATGTTCGATGCTCTCCTGTCCATCCGTTGATTGAGGAACCCAGACTATGCGTATGAGCACCAGCATGATGTATCAGCAAAACATGCAGAGCCTGACCGACCGGCAGTCTTTGTGGATGAAGTCCGCCCAGCATCTGTCCAGCGGCACCCGGGTGTTGACGCCGTCCGACGATCCGCTGGCGGCCTCGCAGGCGGTGATGCTGACGCAGTCCCAGTCGGAAAACAGCCAGTATGCGCTGGCGCGTCAGTTCGCCCTGCAAAGTATCACCATGGCGGAGAAAGTGACCGCCAGCGCCGCCGGCAGCATCAAGGATATGAAAGGCCTGCTGGTTAACGCCGGCGACGGCGTGCTGAGCGATAACGACCGCGCCTCGCTGGCGACCCAGCTGCAGGGGTTGAAAGACCAGCTGCTGGGTCAGGCGAACAACTCGGACGGCAACGGCCGCTATATGTTCGGCGGTTTTAAGGATGACCAGCCGCCGTTTGTCCAGCAGGACGACGGCAAGGTGGTGTATCAGGGCAGCAGCCGGGCGATTGAGCAGAAGGTTGACGCCAACCGCACCATGACCGTCGGCTATACCGGTGATGCGATCTTTATGTCGCTGACCAGCAACCCGAAGCCGGAGCCGGACGGCAGCGCGCCGGTGAGCAACGTGTTTGACAGTATCGATCTGGCGCTCAAGGCGCTCAATACCCCGCTGCAGGACGCCGACGACGCGACGCGTCAACAGGTACAGGCGGATTTGGACAAGGCGCAGCGCGGTCTGGATAACGCTTACAACAACGTGCTGACGGTCAATTCCAAGCTGGGTACGCAGATGCAGGAAATTGAGACGCTGGATAATATCGGCAAAGTCCGTGATACGAACAATCAGGTCCAGATGAGCGCGCTGGTCGACGTGGACGTTGTCGAGGCTATCTCGTCTTATTTCCAGCAGCAGGCCGCGCTGCAGGCTTCGTATAAGACCTTCGGCGATATGCAGGGCATGTCGTTGTTTCAGATGAATCGCTAACGCTGACCATTGTGCGCCGCCGGTTGGCGGCGCATGCCGATTTGGCTGCGCGAAAGGGAACGTCCCGTGCTGACGCGGGGCGACCATTCCCTTACAAACCGGGCGCAGTCGTTTGGCCCGTTGCTCTTTTTCCCACTAAGGTTTGGAGCAACGGGCTTTTTTTATGCGCGGAATCGGCGGGCTAACTGCGCATGCCGCTGAGCACATCCGCCAGCCGGTTAAACACCTCGCCGAACAGATGTTCACAAAACGGCGCCAGCATCGGCATCATCATGCCGAGCGTCAGGATGCCGATGGTCATGGTGACGGGGAAGCCGATCACGAATACCGACAGCTGCGGCGTGACGCGGTTGAGCAGCCCCAGCGACAGGTTCAGCGTCAGCAGCAGGCAGATCAGCGGCAGCGCCAGCATCACGCCGTTGATAAAGATCAGCGAACCGGCCTGAGTCAGCGCCAGGAAGCCGTTGCCGTTAAGGGGCCGAGTGCCGATCGGCAAGGTGTGGAAACTGTCCGCCAGCAGCGAGATCAGCCACAGATGACCGTCGAAGGATAAAAACAGCAGCATCGCCAGCAGATTGAGCAAGCGCGCCAGCACCGGCATATTCGGCCCGCCGGAGGGATCGAAGAAGGTGGCGAACGACAGGCCCATCTGCATGCCGATCACTTCGCCGGCGGTGCGCACCGCGGCAAAGGCGAACTGCATGGTCAGGCCGAGCGCCACGCCGATCAGGATTTGCTGCAGCGCCAGCCACAGGCCGGCGGCGGAGAAAATCGGTATCTCGCTGGCCGGCAGCGTCGGCGCAATCAGCATGACGATCAGCCCGCCCAGCCCCAGCTTCACTTTTTTACTGATTTGCTTTTCGCTCAGCAGCGGGGCGGTGGCGATCAGCGCCAGAATACGCAGCAGCGGCCAGAAATAGTGGCTGAGCCAGAGGGTGAACTGCGAGCTGTCGAGGTTGAGCATGGTTAACCGATAATGTTGGGCAGATTGCCAAACAGCGTGCGCATATAGTCCAGCAGCAGGTTGAGCATCCACGGGCCGGCGATAATGATGGTGGCGACCACCGCCAGGATTTTCGGGATAAAAGACAGCGTCATTTCGTTGATCTGGGTCGCCGCCTGCATGAGGCTGACCACCAGGCCGCTGACCAGCGCCGCCAGCAGCAGCGGGGCGGCCAGCGCCAGCGCGACTTTCATCGCTTCGACGCCCAGCGCCATTACCGATTCAGGAGTCATTGCGTTTCTCTCCGCATAGTGCGGCGCTGAGCGCCGGAGGGGACGGGGTCAGGAATAAAAGCTCTGCGCCAGCGAACCCAGCAGCAGCTGCCAGCCGTCGACCAGCACAAACAGCATCAGTTTGAACGGCAGCGAGATGGTGGCCGGCGGCACCATCATCATCCCCAGCGCCATCAACACGCTGGCCACCACCAGATCGATAATCAGAAAGGGAATAAACACCGTAAAGCCAATCTGGAAGGCGGTTTTTAACTCGCTGGTGACGTACGCCGGCAGCAGGATGCGCATCGGCACCGCTTCCGGGCCGGCCAACGGCGGCTGATTGGCCAGCCGGGCATACAGCGCCAGATCGCTCTCCCGCGTCTGGCGCAGCATAAATTCGCGCAGCGGCTGCGCGCCTTTTTCCATGGCGGCGTCGAGCGCGATCTTGTCCTGGCTGAACGGCAGGTAGGCGTCCTGATACACCTTGTCGAATACCGGCGACATAATAAAGAAGGTCAGAAACAGCGTCAGTCCCAGCATCACCTGATTCGGCGGCGCGGTGGGGGTGCCCAGCGCGTTGCGCAGCAGGCCGAGCACGATAATGATGCGGGTAAAGCTGGTCATCATCAGCAGCATCGCCGGCAGGAAAGTCAGCGAAGTCAGTAGCACCAGCGTCTGCACCGACAGCGACCAGCTCTGGCCGCCACCGGCGAGCGGCTGGCTGATAAGGCCCGGCAGTTGCGCCAGCGCCGGCGGGCTGATCAGCAGCAGGGCGGTGAGCGCCGGCGCACAGCAGCGGCTCAGACGGGTGAGGCGCGTCGGCGACGCGCAGGAAGGGCGTTGGGGTGCATTCATGCCGATTTTTCCGGGCGTTGCAGGACATTGCGTATCAACTGGCGAAAATCCGCCGGCGGCGTGGCGCTGGCGGCATCAGGCGCGGCCGGCGGCGCGCTCAGGGTATGCAGCGGGGTGATGTGCTGCGCGGTGACGCCCAGCACCAGCCAGGTGTTGTCCACTTCCACCACCACCACGCGTTCGCGCTGGCCGACCTGGCAGCTGGCGCGCAGATTCAGCAGCGCGCCGCGGCGTTTTTGCGGCGTAAAACCCAGGCGGCGAAACAGCCAGCCCGCCAGCACGATCAGCAGCAGCACGCCGCCGAGCGCGCTGCTGACCTGAGTCAGCACCGAACCGGCCGGCAAGACCGGTTCGGCAGGCTGGCTGGTGTGGGTCTGCACGGTCGCGCTCATCGGCTCAGGCGCCGCATGCGTTCGGACGGGGTGATGATATCGGTGATGCGGACGCCGAACTTATCGGCCACCACCACCACTTCGCCCTGGGCGATCAGATAACCGTTGATCAGAATATCCAGCGGCTCGCCGGCCAGCCCGTCCAGCGCCACCACGGAACCCTGCGACAGGCGCAGCAGCTCTTTGATGGTCATTTTGGTGCGGCCTAGCTCCACCGTCAGTTTGACCGGAATATCCAGAATCAGGTCGATGTCCTGCAGACTGCCGATGGCATCCTGCGCCTCCAGCGTTTTGAACACGCCTTCGGTGGTGACGCCCGGCTTTTCCGCCGCCTGTTGTTCGTTAAACGCGTCAGCCCACAGGGAGTCGGCGGATTCCTTTTCTTCGCCAGACGGTTGTTTCGGGTCACTCATTGGGCCGTTCCTCACTCAGAGCATGCAAAATAGGGTTAATCAAATGTTCAACGCGCAGGGCATATTGCCCGTTCAGGGTGCCGTATTGGCTGGTCAGCACCGGCACGCCGTCGACATGAGCGATCAGGCGTTCCGGTTTGTCGATCGGCAGTACGTCGCCGGGCTGCAGCTTCAGCACCTTCGACAGCCGCATCGGGATGTCGACAAAGTTGGCGATCAGCTCCAGTTCAGAGTGTTGCACCTGCTTCGCCAGCGTTTCGCGCCAGCGGTTGTCCTCCTGACGTGAATTCTCCAGCGGCGGATTAGTCAGCAGTTCGCGCAGCGGCTCAATCATCGAGAAGGGGATGCAGATGTTGAATTCGCCGGTCAGCGCGCCGATCTCCACCTGGAACGGCGTGGTGACTACGATATCGTTCGGCGAGGTGGTGATATTGGTGAATTTCACCTGCATCTCGGCGCGGACGTATTCCACGTCCACCTTATAAATCGCGCTCCAGGCGTCGCCGTAGGCGTCCAGCGCCAGCCGCAGCATGCGCCGGATCACCCGCTGTTCGGTCGGGGTAAACTCGCGGCCTTCCACTTTGGTCGGGAAGCGACCGTCGCCGCCGAACAGGTTATCGACGGCGATAAACACCAGGCTGGGGGCGAACACGAACAGCGCGGTGCCGCGCAGCGGATTCAGATGCACCAGATTCAGGTTGGTCGGCACCGGCAGGTTGCGGGCGAATTCGTGATACGGCTGGATCTTGATCGGGCCGACGGTAATGTCCGGGCTGCGGCGCAGCAGGTTAAACAGCCCCATGCGGAACTGACGGGCAAAACGTTCGTTAATGATTTCCAGCGCCTGCAGACGTTCACGCACCACCCGGCGTTGGGTATTGGGATCGTAAGGCTTGACCTCGCTCTCGTTGCCGACCATCGCCGCAGGTTCATCGCCTGAGCTGTCGCCGTTGAGTAATGCGTCGATCTCCGCCTGAGAAAGGATACTGTCGCCCATAGTGGATTACCGCAGGATGAAGGCGGTGAACAGCACATCGCTGACCACCTGATTGGGTTGGCCGTTAACCAGCGGCGGGCTGAGCACTTCTTTGATCTGCGCCACCAGCTGCTGTTTTCCCTGTTCGTTGGCCAGTTGCGCGGCTTCCTGACGGGACAGCAGCATCAGCAGACGGCTGCGCACCTCCGGCAGAAAATCGTTCATCCGGCGGCGCGTCGCCTCATCCGGCAGCCGCAGCGTCAGGCCGATGTAAAGCACGCGGTCGGGGTTGTTGTCCGGCGTCAGCAGATTGACGGTAAAGGTGTCGAGCGGCATAAATACCGGCGCCGCCGGCGGCTGCGGTTTGGCTGCGGCGGTGCCGTCGCCGTGGCCTTTTTGTTGCAGCAGCCACCAGCTGTAACCCGCCGCACCGCAGGCGGCGACGGTGATCAGCAGCAACAGGATGACCAATAGCGGGCGCTTTTTCGGCGCCGTTGGCAGGGTATTTTGTGACATTACTTAATCAAATTCCTGTTATTGGCACGCGCAGAGCTCGCCCGTGCGTCCCCCTGACAAATAGGGGAGATAAAGATGGCGTTATTATCCCGTCTATCCCGGCATGCAATAGCCTGAATAGACGGGGAAAAACGTGTCAGCTTCGGCGTTTGCCGCGCTGCGTCAGGCGAAGATATCGACGCCGTCAACCGCCCGCGCCAGCGCCTGCAGGGTTGGCGGAGCGGCCGTCGTTTCCGCCGGCAGATCCGCACCGCCGTGCTGCTCACGGTAGGAAGGCGACCGGCCGTGCTCCTGTGAGGCCTGCTGCTGCGACTGTTGCGGCGTCGCGTCGCCGCCAACGCTGCTCTGGCCCAGATTGATGCCGCTTTCCGCCAGCGCATGGCGCAGATGCGGTATGGCGGCTTCCGCCGCGGCGCGCACCTGACCGTGCGCCGAGGCGATGTGCAGCTGCGCCTGCTGATCGTCCAGCTTCAGCGTAATCTGCAGCGATCCCAGTTCCTGAGGATGCAGGCGCAGTTCGGCGCTTTGCTGGCCGCCGCGGTGGAACATCAGCACCTGCTGGCTTAATGCCTGCTGCCATTCCGAGCTGCCGAGCGGCGCGTTCAGCAGCGGCGCGGCCGGAGCCGCTACCGCCGCTGCGGGCTGTGATGCGGTGAACTGCGGGGCTGGCGTCATGGCGTGCTGTGGCGCCGGCGACGATGCGCTATCGGTACTCAGCGGTACGCGATCGGCGGTGAAGAGGTCCGTTTTGATCGCCTGCGGTGCGGCGTCGGCCTCGCTATTTTGCGCTGCCGGCGTCTGACGAGGCGTTACCGGCGTAGCGACGCGCTCGGCAGACGGCGTGGCATCGTCATGCAATGCGCCGATCAATGAGACCGCCGGGGCGGACGGCCTGCCGGGGGGGCGGTTATCCGCGGGCGCTGGGACGGCGCGTTGTTCATCCGGCTGCGGCGCCGCAATCGCCGGCAGCATAGCCAACAGCGCCTGTAAGGTAGCGGCATCCGGCGCGTCATGGGTTTTCAGTGCGGATACGGTCGGGGGTTCCGACGTATCATCCTGCGCCACCGCCGCGTCGGCCGGCGCTCGTGCGGTGAGGTTCGCCAGCGTTTCGAACTGTTCCGGGACGTTCAGCAGTTGGCTGAGCGCACCATCGCCCGGCGTCGGCTCCGCATCGGCGGCCAAAGGCTGCGGCACGCCCGAGCGCTGTCCGGCGGGGCGAAAACGCTCGCCGAGCAGCTGCGCGAACGCCGATGACAGCGCATCGTTATCGGCAGCCGGCACCAGGCCGTCGGTTGCGGCGTCGCCTGCCGGCGTGAGGCCGGGCAGAAGGGTGAGGTTCATAGGTTACTGTTCCTGTGTGAGCGACGTTGAGCAAACTCATCCATCAGTTTTTGGTCACGTTTATTTTCCCGCTGCTGTTCGGCGTGCAGCGCGCGCGTATGCAGGGTGTCGAAGGCGTTCAGCCGCTGCCGTTTGTCCTGCCACTGTTTCATCGCCTGTTCCACTTTCTGGCTCCACTGTTGTAACTGCTGGCGATGCTGGCTGATGGCCTGTTCCAGCGTGGCGATAAACTGCTGATAGTTTTGCCAGCTGGCGGAACCCATGCCGTGGCTCAGCGTGGCGTTGAGTTTTTGCCGGTACTCATCCTGGTAATTAAGCAGCATGGAAAGCTGCTGCTCCGCCGCCTGCTGCGCCTGACGCGCCTGGCCCAGCTGCTGAGTGGCCTGTTCCACCGCCTCTTGCGCCAGGTCGCGCAGCGTCAGCAGTGGCGAGTCTGATTTCATCGTGCCTGGCTCCCGTGTGGTTAAACGATCAGCTGTTGCAGTTGCTGACAGGCTTCGTCATAGCCGCTGCGTTCGAAAATGCCCTGCTGCAGATAGGCCTCCATCTGCGGATACAGCGCCATCGCCTTGTCCAGCAGCGGATCGCTGCCGGCCGAATAGGCGCCGACGCTGATCAGGTCGCGGTTACGCTGGTAGCTGGCCAGCATCTGTTTGAAATCGCGCACCCGACGGTAGTGCTCCTGGTCGATCAGCGTGGTCATCGCACGGCTGATGGACGCTTCGATGTCGATGGCCGGATAGTGGCCGGATTCCGCCAGCCGGCGCGACAGCACCACATGGCCGTCGAGAATGGCGCGCGCCGAATCGGCAATCGGATCCTGCTGGTCGTCGCCTTCGGTCAGGACGGTATAAAAGGCGGTGATGGAACCGCCGCCGCTGATGCCGTTGCCCGCGCGTTCCACCAGCGCCGGCAGTTTGGCGAACACCGACGGCGGGTAGCCTTTGGTAGCCGGCGGTTCGCCGATCGCCAGCGCGATTTCCCGCTGTGCCATGGCGTAGCGGGTCAGGGAGTCCATAATCAGCAGCACGTGCTGACCGCGATCGCGGAAATCTTCGGCAATGCGCGTGGCGTAGGCGGCACCCTGCATCCGCAGCAGCGGCGACACGTCGGCCGGCGCGGCGATAACCACCGAACGGGCGCGGCCTTCGGCGCCGAGAATATTTTCGATAAAGTCTTTCACCTCCCGGCCGCGCTCGCCGATCAACCCGACCACGATCACATCGGCCTGGGTATAGCGCGCCATCATGCCGAGCAGCACGCTTTTACCCACCCCGGAGCCGGCAAACAGTCCCATGCGCTGGCCGCGGCCGACGGTCAGCAGGCCGTTGATGGTGCGCACGCCGACGTCCAGCACCTGTTCGATCGGCGTGCGCTGCAGCGGGTTGAACGGCGCGGTGGCCAGCGGCGCGCGATAGCCGGTCTCCGGCGCCGGCAGACCGTCGAGCGGTTTGGCGCCGCCGTCTAATACCCGGCCGAGCAGGGCGGGGCCGAGCGGCAGCTGTTTGCCGGCGCTTTGCCCCTCCGGCGCCAGACGGGCGTACACCCGCGCGCCGGGCACGATGCCTTCCACATCTTCCAGCGGCATCAGAAACAGGTGCTGGCCGTTAAAACCGACCACTTCGCTTTCCACTTCCTGGATCTCGCCGGCGCAGTGCCGCTCTATCAGGCAGGTGGCGCCGAGCGGCATCTGCAGGCCGGTGGCTTCCAGAACCAGCCCGGTGGCGCGGGTCAGGCGGCCGTAACGGCGCACCGGCGGCGCATGTTGAATGCGCTGCTCCAGCGTATCCAGCGCGCTGAGCCAGCGGCTGAGGCGGGGCGTCGTCATACGTCCCCCGGCGCCGCCAGGCGGCAGATTTCGTGCCAGCGGGTGGCCAGGCTGGCGTCGAGATCGCCTTCCTCAGCGCTGACTTTGCAGCCGCCGGGGTGCAGATCGCCGTCGGCCAGCAGCCGCCAGCCGTGCAGGCTCAGGGTTACGCCGAGCTGCTGCTCCACGCGCGGATAATCATCGGGATGCACACGCAGCTGCGGCTTGCCGCTGAACATCGGTTCTTGCTGAATCAGTTGCTGGATCTGCGCCAGCAGGGCGGTGCCGTCGCAGACCGGCGGCTGGCCGAGCACCTGTTTGGCGGCAGTAAGCGCCAGCTGCATCAGGCGTGCGGCGATCACGCTGTCCAGCGCATCCAGCGTATGCTGGAATTCGCCGACCATCTGCCGCCACTGTTCGGTCAGCGGCTGCTGCTGCTGTTCGCCCTGTTCGATGCCCTGCTGGCGCCCTTCAGCAAGGCCTTGCTGATAGCCTTCCTGATAGCCCTGTTGCCGGCCTTCGTCATGGCCCAGCTGATGGCCCTGCTGCTGCGCCTGCAGGCGCAGCGCTGCCAGATGCTGCCGCTCGCTTTCCGCCTCATCAGGCGTCGTGTCCGCCGGCATCGGCGCGGCTTCCGTCGCGTCCTCCTCCGGCGGCATCGGCGTCGCTAAATCGTTAAGCTGCCACGGCTGCCAGGCGAGTGGGGAGCTGCTGTCAGACATAGGTATCCTCGCCGCCGCCGATAATCATTTCGCCGCTTTCCGCCAGACGACGGACGATCAGCAAAATTGCCTTCTGTTCGTTTTCCACCTGCGACATCCGTACCGGACCACGGTTGGCCAGATCGTCGCGCAGAATGTCGGCGGCGCGCTGCGACATATTCTTGAGAAACTTCTCGCGTAGCGGCTGCTCCGCGCCTTTCAGGGCGATCAGCAGCGACTCGCTTTCCACGTCCTGCAGCAGGCGCTGGATGCTGCGATCGTCGACTTCCACCAGGTTTTCGAACAGGAACATCTCGTCGATGATCTTCTGCGCCAGCTCGCCGTCGTAGTCGCGCATCGCGTCGATCACCGCCTCTTCCTGATGGGTCTTCATCAGGTTGATGATTTCGGCGGCGGTGCGCACCCCGCCCATTTTGCTGCGCTTGAGGTTCTGGCCGTCGAGCAGGTTGTTGAGTACTTCGGTCAGCTCCGCCAGCGCCGCCGGCTGCACGCCGCCGAAGGTGGCGATTCGCAGCATCACGTCGTTGCGCAGGCGTTCCTCGAACTGCGCCAGAATATCCGCCGCCTGGCCGCGTTTCAGATGCACCAGAATGGTGGCGATAATCTGCGGGTGTTCGTCGCGGATCAGGTCGGCAGCGCTCTGCGGCTCCATAAAGTTGAGCGTTTCCATCCCGGAGGTGGTTTCCCGCGATTCGAGAATATCTTCCAGCAGGCTGGAGGCGCGCTCTTCGCCCAACGCCTTTACCAATACCGAACGCAGATAGTCGCTGGCATTGACGCTGAGCGCGGCATACTGCTCGGCATCGTCCTCAAACTCCGTCAGAATATCGCCCAGCTGTTTGTGCGATACCTGCCGCATGCTGGCCATGGTGCCGCTCAGCTGTTGCACTTCGCGCGACGAGAGGTGTTTGAATACCTCGGCGGCGCGGTCTTCTCCCAGCGTCATCAGCAGGATGGCGCTTTTTTCTGTACCTGTCAGACTCATAATTCGTTACTCATCCATTGGCGGATTACCAGGGCGATGATGCGCGGATCTTTATCCGCCAAATCGCGGATGCGCTGGCTCTGAACTTCGGAGCTGACGCGCTGCTGTGAACGCCTGCGCTGCACCAGTTCCTCATTGCTGGGTTTGCTGCCGCCTTCGGCGGCGTGGGCCGGTGCGGCTGTGGTTGCGGCGGTGGCCTGCTGTTGCGCCTGACGGTTTTGCCACTGCGGACGCACCAGTTTGCGCCACAGCAGCCAGGAAATCAGCGCGATCAGCAGATAGCGGCCGGCGTTCAGCAGTTGATCGATAAAGTGCTGCGACTGCCAGAACGGCAGTTCGCCGCCGCCGACCTCTACATCACTGAACGGCGAGTTGACCACGTTCAATGAGTCGCCGCGCGCGCTGGAGTAGCCCATCGCCTCGCGCACCAGCGATTCCACCTGCGCCAGCTGCGCTTTGTCCATCATGACTGGCTTACCGTCTTTATCCGTGCCGAGGGTGTTGACCACCACGGCCACGGACAGGCGCTGTACCGTACCGGCCTGGTGCTGGGTATGGCGGATGGTGCGGTCGACTTCGTAGTTGGTGGTTTCATCGCGGCGGCTGTTTTGTGGCCCGCTGACGGCGTTGTTGCCGGCATTGGTTTGCGCCTTGGTCTGGGCATCGGCGTTATTGGCCGGCGGCGTTTCAATCGGCGCAGCAGGCGCTGCGCTTGGCTGATTGGAGAGTGCGCCCGGCACGCCGCCCACCTGCGGGCCGCCGATCTGGTCGCTCTGGCTCAGCTGACGCGAGCGGATGGCGGCCTTCTCCGGCGTTGGGTTGGGCTGGTACTGTTCATCGGTCTGTTCACGGGTAGCGAAATCAATCTGTGCGGTTACCTGCGCCCGTACGTTGGCGCTGCCGACGATCGGCGCCAGAATCGCTTCAATGCGGCGCTGGTAGCGGCTTTCCACTTCGCCGGCGTATTTCAGCTGCGCGGCGTTAAGATCGCGCCCGCTGCCGTCGGACTGCGTCAGCAGCCGGCCGGCCTGATCGACCACCGTCACGTTGCCCGGCGGCAGGCCGGCCACGCTGCTGGCGACCATATAGACGATGGCGTTGATTTGGCCGTCATCCAGCGCCCGGCCCGGCTGCAGCGTCAGAGTGACCGAGGCGGAAGGGGATTTTTGCTCACGCACAAACAGCGACGGCTTGGGCATCGCCAGGTGCACCCTCGCATTCTGCACCGGCCCCAGCGATTCGATGGTGCGCGACAGTTCGCCCTCCAGCGCCCGCTGGTAATTAATCTGTTCGCTGAACTGGCTGATGCCGAATTTTTCCTGATCGAGCAGTTCAAAGCCGACGGCGCCGCCTTTCGGCAGCCCCTGCTGCGCCAGACGCAGACGGGTTTCGTGCACCTTATCGGCGGGAACCATCAGCGCCGCGCCGTTATCGGCAAAGCGGTAGGGGATGTTCATCTGCGTGAGCTGAGTGACGATCGCGCCGCCGTCCCGGTCGTTTAGGTTGCTGTACAACACGCGGTAATCCGGACTTTTCACCCATAACAACAGCGCCACCACGATGGCTATCGCAGCGGAGGCTGCAATCAGCAACGGGATTTTAGGATTGGCGCGCAGGCGGTTCCACTGGGCCTGAAGGCCATTTTCACGGTTTTCACCGCTGGTGATTGAGGCACTCATGCTGGCCCCTTACCTGGCTGAACAAAATGCTTAGCGTTGTGTGGTGACAAAACAGACTCCATGATGCACATAACTTGACGGGTTAAAACTGTCCCCATTTTGGGCATGCCATTATTTGCCCCGGACGATGATTTTGATGGCCCGATAAGCCGCGTTTTTTGCAGTTAATTAACCGCTTTAGCGGCAAAAGCCTGTGCTAGGGTGTGCATCATCAAAATTGTGTCGGGCGTACAGCAACCCGGTGACGATAACCACTAACAGGGGAACGGAATGGCGATTCAGGGGATTGAAGGCGTGCTGCAGCAGTTGCAGGCAACGGCGCTGCAGGCCGGCGGCTCAGGCGCGGCGCAGCCGGCGAAGGGCGTCAGCTTCGCCGGTGAGCTGAAGGCCGCGCTGGGTAAAATCAGCGATAACCAGCAGGCGGCGCGCAAACAGGCGCAGGATTTTGAGCGGGGCGTGCCGGGCATCAGCCTGAATGATGTGATGGTGGATCTGCAGAAATCATCGGTGTCGATGCAGTTGGGTATTCAGGTGCGCAACAAGCTGGTGGCGGCGTATCAGGATATTATGAATATGCAGGTGTAGCGGGATAAGACGGCTGACAGATGGGTGATGCCATGGCAGGAAAGGTGAGAGTCCCAGATAATAAACCGTCCGCTGGTCGGCGCCGCCACTCGGTGGCGGAAATAGTCGCTTGGCCCCACTGCGCACATCTTTTCTTTGGGTTAACTCACGCATTTATGGCATAAGCCGTTTTTCTTGAACGCACCGAAGTTGCCTGTGCCCCCTTACTGTTTTTTATGGCCATTCTGGATGATTCGAACGTGTTAAAAAGAAACTGGTGATTGTTTTTTGCTCAACTATCCTAAGTATGAAAGTGAAATAATTTTTATGTATTTTCCAGAGTACTCTTTCATAACTGGAGGTGGTTGCCATGCAGAACGATCCCTACTTTTTACGCGTAGTTAAAGGTGACGTTATTCTGTCGCAGGTCTCAAAGATGTTGGGATGGAAATTCGTTCACTATGATGATGATGCGATGAAAGTTCAGGTGGAGTACGACGCAGAACAGGTGTTGACCAATCCGCTGGGTTGTATTCAGGGAGGGATCCTGTCGGCAATGCTGGATGATGCGATGGGGCCGGCGGTCTATATTACGCTGCCGACGCCGCTGCTGGCGGTAACGATTGAATCAAAAACCAGTTTTATCAGTCCGGCGCAGCCGGGAAAGATCAAAGGCATTGGCAAAATAGTGCGCAAGACAGGTTCCATCGTGTTTACCGAGGGTTTTTTGCATAATGCCGAGGGCGATCTGATTGCAACAGGCAGCGCGACATTCAAACTGGGTAAGTACGGCAGGATGCCGATTCCCTGGCAGGGGTAGGTGATTTTCTGGCGCCGGCCGGCGGCATAGAGTGAGCCGGCGTCATAATATGTTGATTAATCAAGTTGAACTATAATTTCAGCGTATAAATACGCGAGCTTTCTCCCCACGGATGGTAGCCGATGCCGTTGGAAACGAACTGCAGTTTTTCGTAAAAGCCTGTCAGGTCGCTGCACAGGTGCAATTGAGTAAACCCCAGCGCCCTGGTCTGCGCCGCGATATGCTGAATCAGCCGGGTGGCGTGGCCCTGGCCGCGATGCTGTTCTTCAATAAACAGCGCGCATAGCCAGGGATAAAGCTCGCCACGGCTGATAAAATCATTGGTGATTAACCCTGCGCAGCCGATAACTTCCTGGTTCTGCATCAGCAGATACCACTGCGGCAGCGGATTTTCAGCGTTGATGGCATGGATAATGGCATCGCGGTACATCATCATCGTTTCTGGCGTGGCCCACTGGCGTTGAAAATAGGCGATGGCGGTTTCGGCTAACTCCGGGTGTTCCCGTACGGATATTATTTTCATAGTAAGCAGCAGGATTAATGTGTTATTTGAAATGGCATTCTAATTGAAAATTGTTATGCATGGAATTAAAACACGATATTTTTGGCTGCAAGGTGATTTTCATCGACTTATTAAATATTCGCGAAGAAAAAAAACGACAGGCGATGGTTATTTAAAATGTAATGAATTAAAATATCGGCGTTATTATTTGATGCAGTTAACACAGGGAACAGTATGAGTTTAAAAAGTGAAGCCGGATGGCGTAGAATAAGTTTTGTGATAATAGCTATTCTGATTGTATTAATTTATCTCATGATTACACAGTAACCGTTTACGCGGCCATGGCGACATGGCCGCTTGCCTTCTCCGCCGTTAACTGGCCCGCCGTCGACGTGAGATTAGCGGCTAAAAACTATTTGTTTAACATTCATTTAACTAAAAGGCACAAAATAATTAAATTTTTTTGGGCGTGAAATTATAATTCCTGCGATTTTGACAGAACGACTCTATAGGACGGATTCTATGGTTGCAGTAATTATCATCGGCATTTTTATTATCAGCTTTATTTACGCCCACTCCCGCGGGCAGGAAAAACAAAAAGTTAGCAGACAACTTTTCGATCACTCCACCTTTATGGGGCCGATCAACATGTTTATGACCGGTTTCTCCCGCCTGCCGGCCAAACAGCCTTACTTTGCGCCGCAGACTTTTCCCGAGCTGCAGCACCTGACTGACAGCTGGCAGGTGATTCGCGAGGAAGCCCTGCGTTTGCAGGACCATATCAAGGCGGCGCAAAGCCACAACGACGCCGGGTTCAATACCTTTTTCAAGCGCGGCTGGAAGCGTTTTTACCTTAAATGGTATAGCGATACCCATCCTTCGGCGTTGGAACTGTGTCCCAACACCGTGGCGTTGCTAAACCAGATCCCGTCGGTTAAGGCGGCGATGTTTGCCGAGTTGCCCGCCGGCAGCCATCTGGGCAAGCACCGGGATCCTTATGCCGGATCGGTGCGCTATCACCTGGGGCTGGTGACGCCGAATGACGACCGCTGTTTTATTGAAGTGGATCGCCAGCGCCACAGCTGGCGTGACGGTCAGGCGGTGATTTTTGACGAAACCTACGTGCACTGGGCGCAAAACGGCACGGATCAGACGCGCATCATCCTGTTTTGCGATATCGAGCGGCCGATGAAATGGGGCTGGGCGCAGGCGGTGAACCACTGGGTCGGCAAGACGCTGATGTCGGCGGCCAGTTCGCCTAATGACGAACAGGATCGCACCGGTTTTATTAACCGTATTTTCAAATACGTCAATGCAATCCGCGATGCGGGGCAACGGCTGAAAAAACGCCACCGTCGCGGCTATTATCTGCTGAAATGGCTGGTTATTGCCGCCGTCTTTGCCGCCATTATTATCCCGAGCCTGAGTTAAGCCATCACGCCACTTGCCCTGTCCTGGGGCAAATGGCGTGATGTTCTCAGCCGGTCGCCGCCTCCATAACGCGCTGATGCCCGCGGATGGCGGTGGGGGCGAAACCGAAGCGTTTGCGGAAACGCTCGGCAAAGCGGGAGGCGCTCTCATAGCCGACGTGTTGGGCAATGGCGGAGATCGGCCAGTCGGTGGATTGCAGCAACGCCAGCGCGCTGCTCATGCGCACGTCGATCATCAGGTTGCGCAGAGCGGTATTTTCTGCTGACAGCTTACGCCGCAGCACCACTTCGCTCATCGATAAACTGGCGGCCACCTTTGCCGCGCTCCAGATGCTGTGCGGATCGGTCGCCAGGCAGCGGCGTACGCGCTGCGTCAGATCTTTGACTTCGCCGTGGACAAATTTGATGCCGTATTGCGCCAGCCAGAGCAAAATTTCCAGCAGTTTATGGCGGGTGATCGCCTGAGGAAAACTGTGGTGTAACGTGAGTGCCAGGTGCGTGGTTTCAAAGCTGTGAATAAATCCACAGGGGATATCCGGCAGCGTCCGGACGCCGGAAAACGCGCTGGCTGCAGATAAATCAACCGGCGCAGGCGAGGCGCTGAACAGCAACGGATCGCAGGTGATCAAATGGCAGCTGAAGCGGCCCTTATCGGAAATACTGTTAATAATGTCAACGGTCTGTCCGCCATCAATCAGCAGCAGATCGCCGGCGTTCGCCACCACTTCCTGCTGTTGCCAACGGATGCGTTTGCACCCCTCCTGAATCAGGTACAGGTGAGGTTGTTCGAAATACACTGAAGGGAGTAATAATTCAGTATGTTGAATAATATGCGCCGAGCTACCGATCCCGGGACAAAGATTAATTGTGCGTTCCATCGATATTCGCTTCGCAGCCAGTCTCTGAGAATATCTTTACGCGTTGCCGCCCATTGGAGCAACTTTTTTCCATACGCGGTGACGCGCAGTTCTGCTTATTTCCTGCCAAAAATTAATTTCCTGCTGAACAGAAAACGTCCATGTCGGGATGATATTTATCCATTGTTTTTCCCGCCGGCTAAACGGCGTCTGCCAAAGAAACCGTTGCCACCGTGAATAAAGTAAACAGGATAAACGAAAACCGTGCCGGACGTTAAAGCGTTATCAACGCTGCGGCCTGCGGCGGGAATCGGGTAGGGCGATTATGGGTTCTGCGGCTCCCCTAACAGCAGGGCGCGGTCGTGGAATTGCCCGTAGGCGGCGTTAACGGCGCTTTGCCGCGTTGACCGATCGATTAAAGACTTTAGCTCTGTCAGGCGCTGCTGCAATAAGGCGCGCAGTTGGGTTTCATTATCCAGAATCTGCTGCAGCTTATGGCGCAGCAGTTCCTGCAGCGCCATGGATGAAGCCATCACGTCAGAAAAGTCTGCGGTTTTTTCCACCGCGGTGACGTAGGTCAGCTCAAGTTCCACCAGGCGATCCCAGTCGCCGTTTTGCGCCAGCGCGAGCATTTGTGCGCTGAGGCCGGCAATGTGCTGATAGACGGATAACAGTTGCTGTTGGCGTTCCATTAAATGGCGTCCTGCGCGGGTTGATAATTGGGGCCAATCTGTCGCCAGGCGTCGGCGATATTTTCCAGCAGCTTCGCCACTTCGTCGAGCGCCTGCGGGTCGTTATGCAGATTAGCCTGCAGCAGACGGCGTTTCATATAGTCGTACAGCGCGTCGAGCTGCGCGGCGATCTCGCCGCCCTGCTGGTGGTCGAGCCCGCTTTTCAGGCCGTTGTCGATAATGTTTATCGCCTTGGACAACGCCTGGCCTTTACCGGTGATATTGCCTTGTTCCATCAGTATGCGCGCGCGCGACAGGGCATTTTGCGCCCCGTCGAATAGCATTACGATTAACTGATGCGGACTGGCGCTCATGACGCCGCTTTCTAAACCGACCTGTGCGTAGGCCTGTGTTCCGCTACGGTTATACATGCTGTTTTATTTACCTGTGGTTAATCTGTGTTAAGAGAACTGCTGAGTTAAGTAGTTACTGGTGCCGTTCAGTTTCGACATCATGGTGTCCAGCTGTACGAACTGTTGTTTATAGCGGTCGATGGTGTTCTGAATACTTTCCGTCACGCGGGTGATTTGCGTATTCAGCCGGTCAAGGCTGCTGTTGATGCTCTTGGTAGAGTTCTCAATAATGCCGCCGGCCTTGATATAGTTCTGGATTTCGTTATGAATCTCCGTCGCCATGCCGCTGTCTTTACCGTTGCCGGCAAAAAAGTTCGCCACCTGATCCGGCTTTTCCTCAATCGCTTTTTTCAGTTTTTCACTGTCGACTTCCAGCTTGCCGGTTTTGATATCGGTCTTGATGCCCAGGTTGCCGAGCCCCTTCAGCTCCGGGTTGTCCTGCGCGGCGCTCAGCGCGTTTTTGATCGATGACTGAATGCCGCGCAGGGTGTTGTCGCCCAGCAGCGCGCCGTTGCTGTTTGACTGCGCCTCGCCGCTTTTTACCGGCGTGTACTTGGTCAGCGAGTTAAAGGTATCCAGCAGGGAGTTGTAACTGTCGGCCCACTCTTTGATCTTATCGGCGGAGCCGCCTTTATCGGCTTCAATCACCAGATTCTGCGATTCGCCGGGCTTGGTGAGGGTTTTCAGATCCAGCGTCACGCCCTGCAGCGCATCGGAGATAGCGTTGGTGCTGCGCTGAATCTGCGTGCCGTTGATGGTGACTTTGGCATCCTGGCCTTTCACCGTTTCCTGCAGCGCGCCTTTGCCGCTGACGCCGTCGTAGTTCAGTACCGCGCCCAGTTTGTCGTCGTTATTCACCTGCACGGAGATTTTGCTCTCTGCGCCCGGGGTGCTGGCGCTGATGGCCAGTTTGTACTCATTATCACCGACGCGCATGATGCTGGCGTTGACGCCCGCCTTGGCGCCGTTGATGGCGTCACGCATCTCCACCAGCGAGGTCTGGTCGTCACTGAGCGGGATGTTCACCGCTTTCGGCGGGTTGCCGGTGGTCAGGGTGAGGGAGCGGTCGCCGGCGCCGGTTGTGCCCAGCTTCTCCGTCTGACTGGCAATCTTGGCGTCGGTAGTCAGCGTTTGCGGCTGCGCCAGCTGGTCGACGGTGATGGTGTAGTTGCCCGGCACCGCTTTGGCGTTGGTGGTGACATTAAACTGATCGTGCTTGCTGGCGGTGGTATTGGTGAAAAACTCGGGTTTAGCCAGCTCTTTACTCAGGTTGTCGAACTTCTCCAGCGCGCCCTTCAGCGTGCCGTAAGCGGTCAGTTTGGCGTTGTAGCTGCTTTGCTGTGTGGTGTAGGGCGTCAGACGCTGCTGCTCCGCCTGGCTTAATTTGTCCAGTAATCCATTCAGATCCATGCCGGTACTGATGCCTAATGAACTGATCGATGCCATGGGTCGTGCTCCTTGGTTGATGTATTCGCTTACTGCGTTATCGGCCCAGCGGTGGAAAAGTTTATGCAAAAAAGCAAAAACCGATAGGGCAATGAAGAGGGAAAAAGCGTGTTATTTGCGTCATTGGCCAGGCATGAAAAAAAAATAAAAAAAATCTAAAGGTTGCAAGGGCAGCGCCGATACCTGAGTGGACGGTGATTGACGCCGTGGGCAACAGCCCGAACCTTTAATTGTGAATATGAATGACCCCGTGCATTCATACTGATTCGTAAGGAAACTCACACTATGGCACAAGTAATTAACACCAACAGCCTGTCGCTGATGGCGCAAAACAACCTGAACAAATCTCAGTCTTCTCTGGGTACCGCGATCGAGCGTCTGTCTTCCGGTCTGCGCATCAACAGCGCGAAGGACGATGCGGCCGGCCAGGCGATCTCCAACCGCTTCAGCGCCAACATCAAAGGCCTGACTCAGGCGTCCCGCAACGCCAACGACGGTATCTCCCTGGCGCAGACCACCGAAGGCGCGCTGAACGAAGTGAACGACAACCTGCAGAACATCCGTCGTCTGACCGTACAGGCGCAGAACGGCTCTAACTCTGACAGCGATCTGAAATCCATCCAGGACGAAATCACCCAGCGTCTGTCAGAAGTTAACCGCATCTCTGAACAAACTGACTTCAACGGTGTGAAAGTGCTGAGTAAAGATCAGTCTCTGACCATTCAGGTTGGTGCGAACGACGGCGAAACCATCAATATCGATCTGCAAAAAATCGACGCCAAGCAGCTGGGTCTGGAAGGCTTCGACGTGACCGTCAAAGGCCCGACCGCAGGCAGCGAAGTCGCCAAGGGCACGACCATCAAGGCGTCTACCGGTGAAGATGTCAGCTATGACCCGGATACGGCGAAGAGCGGCCTGGCGGCAGGTAAAACGCTGATCACCGGTAAAGATGCGGACGGTAAAGACAGCATGTTCGTTGAAACCACCGATGCGACCACCGGCGAGAAAACTTACGCGTCAGCGACCGTGGATAAAGACGGTAAAGTCACCGAAGGCGGTACCGCCGTCACCATGAAAACGCCGCTGGATACCCTGGATAAAGCCCTGTCTCAGGTTGATAAGCTGCGTTCTTCCCTGGGTGCGGTACAGAACCGTTTCGATTCTGTCATCAACAACCTGAACAGCACCGTCAACAACCTGTCTGCTTCCCAGTCCCGTATTCAGGATGCCGATTACGCGACCGAAGTGTCCAACATGAGCCGCGCCAACATCCTGCAGCAGGCGGGGACGTCCGTACTGGCGCAGGCTAACCAGTCAACTCAGAACGTGCTGTCTCTGCTGCGTTAATCACCTCTCTCCGATTAACCGTCGCTTACCACCCCGCCTGCCTCGGCGGGGTTTTTTTATCCTTGCGTACCGGTGCGTTGCCGCATGGGGCAAATAAGGCCCGTTTTCTGCGGCTGTTCCGTCGATTGTCATTACCGCCGCTGCGGATAATAGCGCTGACTCCTTTACCCGCAGGTTTTAGACATAGTGAGCGATCTGTATACCGCCGAAGGCGTGATGGACAAAAACTCTCTCTGGCTGCGCTACGTTCCGCTGGTGCGCCATGAGGCGCTGCGTCTGCAGGTCAGGCTGCCGGCCAGCGTGGAGCTTGACGATCTGCTGCAGGCCGGCGGTATCGGGCTGTTGAACGCCGTCGAACGTTACGACGCCCTGCAGGGAACGGCTTTCACCACCTATGCGGTGCAGCGCATTCGCGGCGCGATGCTCGATGAACTGCGCAGCCGCGACTGGGTGCCGCGCAGCGTGCGGCGCCACGCGCGCGAGGTGGCGCAGGCGATGCAGCGGCTGGAGCAGCAACTGGGGCGCCCGCCCGCCGAACAGGAAGTGGCGCAGGCGTTGGATATCTCGCTCAGCGATTATCGTCAGATCCTGCTGGATACCAATAACAGCCAGCTGTTCTCTTACGACGAGTGGCGAGAGGAGCAGGGCGAAAGCGCCGAACTGATGCTGGACGGGCATGAGGAGGTCAATCCGCTGCAGCAGTTGCTGGAGGGGAGCCTGCGTCAGCGGGTGATTGGCGCCATCGAGGCTCTGCCGGAGCGCGAGAAAATGGTGCTGACGCTGTATTACCAGGAGGAGTTGAACCTGAAGGAGATTGGCGCGGTGCTGGACGTTGGCGAATCACGCGTCAGTCAATTACACAGCCAGGCGATCAAACGCTTGCGCGCCCGTTTGGCTAATGATTGATCGGCGATAACAGGAGCCCTCATTAATGTCTGGAACAGTATTGAAAAAGCGGCCGCTGAGCCGTTATGTAAAAGATTACAAACACACTCAGACCCACTGCGGTCAGTGCGGTAAACAGCTGGACCGCATGGCGCTGGTGTTTCGCGGTAAAATCATCAACAAAGAAGCCATCGCCCGCATGGACCAGCCGATCGATGAACAGGTGTGGCAGAGCGTGCAGCAGGAGCTGACCGCACTATGCCGTTTCTGCAGCGAAATCTCCTGCAACAGCCACCCGAGCTACTTCGACATTATGGCGTTCAAACAATATCTGTTCGAACAGACCGAAATGAGCCACAGCACCGTGCGTGAATATGTGGTGCGCCTGCGGCGGCTGGACGAAATGCTGAGCGCGCGCAATTATCCGGCGGAGAAACTCAGCAACGGCTGCTGCCATCACCTGATTGACGACCTGCCCAGCGCCGGACATAACAACTATCGCATTGCCCTGCGCAAATACGACCAGTACCTCGCCTGGCAGAAGAGTTACTAAGCCTGTGACGGTCGCCCTAGGGCGGCCGTCGGCGCTCCCGCGATCGATAATAAGTGATTATTGACGTCACTTCTGTTACACCTAGCTGTCAGACGTTAATACCGCTTTACTGGGAGTAAGCTGTGAATCTGCAACAGCAACTGGCGCAATTCCCGCGCCTCGATTTGGTTGGCTCCGCCACGCCGCTGGAGAAACTGTCCCGCCTTTCTGACTACCTTGGCCGTGAAATATACGTTAAACGTGACGACGTCACGCCGATGGCGTTGGGCGGCAACAAACTGAGAAAACTGGAGTTTTTGGCCGCCGATGCACTCGAGCAGGGAGCCGACACGCTGGTGACCGCCGGCGCAATCCAGTCCAACCACGTTCGCCAGACCGCCGCCGTCGCCGCCAAACTTGGCCTGCACTGCGTGGCGCTGCTGGAAAATCCCATCAATACTCAAGCTGAAAACTACCTGACCAACGGCAACCGCCTGCTGCTGGATCTGTTCAACGTGGAAGTGGTGATGTGCGATGAACTGCACGCGCCGCAGCAGCAGTTGGAGGCGCTGGCGACGCGCCTGGAAGCGCAGGGGTTCCGGCCTTACGTGGTGCCGGTGGGTGGCTCCAACGCGCTTGGCGCGCTGGGCTATGTGCAGTGCGCGCTGGAAATCGCCAGCCAGGGCAAGGACGTTGCCTTCAGCTCCGTGGTGGTGGCCTCCGGCAGCGCCGGCACCCACGCCGGTCTGGCAGTCGGGCTGCAGCAACTGCTGCCGGAGAGTGAACTGATTGGCGTCACCGTTTCACGCCGCGCCGGAGAACAGCTGCCGAAAGTCGAACAGATTCAGCAGGCGCTGGCCCGTTCGCTGGGGCTGGAACAGGCGCTGGCGCCGATTACGCTGTGGGATGACTATTTCGCGCCGCAGTACGGTATGCCGAATGACGAAGGGATGGCGGCGGTGCAACTGCTGGCGCAGCAGGAAGGCCTATTGCTCGACCCGGTGTATACCGGCAAGGCGATGGCCGGATTGATCGACGGTATTGCCCAAGGGCGCTTCCGCGATGACGGCCCGATCCTGTTTGTGCATACCGGCGGTGCGCCGGCGCTGTTCGCTTATCACCCGCAGGTGTAGGCCGGGGGTGTAGTGATATTCCATTCTGAACTATATTTATTAGGTAATATTCCTTTATACCGCCATGCAGGCTGTTAAAGTCCTGAAATCAAAAAAGATAACATTCTATACGGGGTAGCTATGCTCTTTTCTAACGTTCGACGCCAGCTGGTTCTGGGGATGATGGCGGTGGCGCTGACCACCGGCCTGAGTGCAAACACCTTCGCGGCAGACAATCTGCTGGATCAGGTAAAACACAACGGTACGCTGAAAGTGGGCCTGGAAGGCACCTATCCACCGTTCAGTTTCCAGGGGGAAGACGGCAAGCTGACCGGCTTCGAAGTGGACTTCGCCAACGCGCTGGCGCAGCATCTGGGCGTTAAAGCCAAACTGAGCCCTACGAAATGGGACGGTATGCTGGCGTCGCTGGATTCCAAACGTATCGACGTGGTGATCAATCAGGTCACTATTTCCGACGAGCGTAAGAAAAAATATGATTTCTCTACGCCGTACACCGTGTCCGGTATTCAGGCGCTGGTGAAGAAGGGCAACGAAGGGCAAATCAGCAAGCCGCAAGACCTGAAGGGTAAAAAGGTCGGCGTTGGCCTCGGCACCAACTACGAGCAATGGCTGCGCGAAAACGTGCAGGGCGTTGACGTGCGCACCTATGACGACGATCCGACCAAATATCAGGATCTGCGCGTAGGCCGCATCAACGCGATTCTGGTGGATCGTCTGGCGGCGCTGGATCTGGTGAAGAAAACCGGTAACACGCTGGCGGTCGCCGGCCCGGCGTTCTCCCGTCAGGAGTCCGGCGTGGCGGTGCGCAAAAATAACCCGGAGTTGCTGAACGCCATTAACCAGGCGATTGCCGAGATGCAGAAAGACGGCACGCTGGCGAAGATCTCTGACAAATGGTTTGGCGCGGACGTAACGAAATAATGCAAGAGAGTATCCAACTGGCGCTGGATTCAGCGCCGTTTTTATTGAAGGGCGCCATACTTACGCTGCAACTGAGCCTCGGCGGCATGGCGCTGGGGCTGATTCTCGGTTTTCTGCTGGCGCTGATGCGCCTTTCGCATTTCTGGCCGCTGTCGTGGTTGTCGCGTATTTACGTATCACTGTTCCGCGGCACGCCGCTGATTGCCCAGCTGTTTATGATTTATTACGGCCTGCCGCAGTTCGGCATTGAGTTTGACCCGTTCCCGGCGGCACTGATCGGCCTGTCGCTCAACACGGCGGCCTACACGTCGGAAACCCTGCGCGCTGCGATCTCCTCGATCGATAAAGGGCAGTGGGAAGCCGCCGCCAGTATCGGCATGTCGCCGTGGCAGACCCTGCGCCGGGTGATTCTGCCGCAGGCGGCGCGTACCGCGCTGCCGCCGCTGGGCAACAGCTTTATCGGGCTGGTGAAAGACACCTCGCTGGCGGCGACCATTCAGGTGCCGGAGCTGTTCCGCCAGGCGCAGCTGATCACCTCGCGCACGCTGGAGGTGTTCACCATGTATCTGGCGGCATCGCTGATCTACTGGCTGATGGCGACGCTGCTGTCTGCGCTGCAGAACCGTCTGGAATCGCACGTTAACCGTCAGGATAAGGAATAAGCCCATGAGCGCCATCGAAGTAAAGGACGTAGTGAAAAAGTTCAATGGCCATACGGTGCTGCACGGTATCGATCTCGAGGTGAATTCCGGCGAAGTGGTGGCGATCATCGGGCCGAGCGGCTCGGGGAAGACCACGCTGCTGCGCTGCATCAACCTGCTGGAAGTGCCGGATTCCGGCACCATCCGCGTGGGTGATATCGAGATCGACAGCGCGCGTTCGCTCGGCAAGCAAAAGAGCCAGGTGCGCGAGCTGCGTCAGCAGGTGGGGTTTGTGTTTCAGAACTTCAATCTGTTCCCGCACCGTTCGGTGCTGGAGAACATCATCGAAGGGCCGGTGATTGTGAAGGGTGAGGAGCGCGCCAAGGCTGAGCAGCGCGCCCGCGAACTGCTGGCGAAGGTCGGGCTGAGCGGTAAAGAGCAGGCCTATCCGAAGCGACTGTCCGGCGGCCAGCAGCAGCGGGTGGCGATCGCCCGCGCGTTGGCGATGCAGCCCGAAGTGATCCTGTTTGACGAACCCACCTCGGCGCTGGACCCGGAGCTGGTGGGCGAGGTGCTCAACACCATCCGCGCGCTGGCGGAAGAGAAGCGCACCATGGTGATCGTCACCCACGAGATGAGCTTTGCCCGTGACGTCGCCGACCGCGCCATCTTTATGGACAACGGCCGCATCGTCGAACAGGGGCCGGCGAAGACGCTGTTTGCCGACCCTCAGCACCAGCGCACCCGTCAGTTCCTCGATAAGTTTATTAACCAGTAAATAGAGCGCCGGGCGCTGATACGCCCGGCTTCGTGCTGTGAATTCAATCACACAATATATATTCTGCGGAACAAAGCGCGGACGCAGGCTCTATCCTTCACTTAACTAAAAATAACATTACCGACAGGGCCGGTATTGCGATGACAATTCCGCCCGTTATGCATGGAGCAATGCTATGGCGAGCATTGGGACGCCTTTTGATTTCCCGGCAATCATGGAAACCAAAGCCAGGGCGAATAAATTTACGCTTGATTCCTATCAACGACAGGTTATTTCCAGCTTAAACGCGCTGATTGCTGCCAACCTGAATCCGCAGAACGGTCACGCTCACCGCGACGGCGTTTATATTTGGGGAAAAGTAGGGCGGGGAAAAACGTTTATTCTTGACGCTTTTTATGACGCGGCGCCGATAAAAGATAAACGCCGCATACACTTTCATCATTTTTTCCGCGAGTTGCATCAACGACTTGCCGCGCAGGATACCCAAGGGCAGCCGATAGCCGAGGTATTAAGCGCTCAGTTGGGCGACTGCCGGTTATTGTGTTTCGATGAATTTCATTTGCACGATATTGGCGATGCAATGTTAATCAAACCCCTGCTGGACTTTATTTTTCACCAGAAAATCCTGCTGGTGGTGACTTCCAACTATCCACCGGATGAATTGTTAGCCAATCCCCTTTATCACCAACGGTTTTTGCCTTCGATCGCCCTGATAAAACAGCATATGGAGATCTTCGCATTGGCCGGCGGCCAGGACTACCGTTCGCTGGGCGCGAATGACAGCACGCCGTTTTGCCGGGGCGTCTATCTGTGTCCCGGCAATGCCGCGCAGCGCCGGGAGTGCGGGCTGCCGGAGCCTGACGGCCTGCCGCATGCCCTTGAGGTCGGTTACCGTACCCTGACGGTGCTTTCTCCCGCCGGGGATGTTCTGCACTTTTCCTTTGCCGCGCTGTGCGCGGCGCCTACGGCGGTGATGGACTATCTGGCGTTATGCGAGCGCTGCCGCTGCTGGATTATTGAGGATGTTCCGGCGCTGGCGACCCAGTCTCCGGCGGCGCAGCAGCGTTTTATCAACGTGATTGACGTGCTCTACGACCAGAATTGCCGGCTGTATGTGATCAGCGACTATCCGCTGGCGGTGATGACCGACGGCGTCGAACTGGATGATATCCAGCGCACCCGCAGCCGCCTGAGCCAGCTGAAACACTACCTGCCCGCGGTATAGCGCAGGCCACGATCATACAATTAGACGGATACTGACATGCAAGACGCACTGCAGCTTTCCCACTATCTGGTATTGGCCGGTGCACTACTGGTGGCTTACATCATCTTCGGCATTGCCGGCTTCGGCACTGCGCTGATCGCCAGTCCGGTGATGGCGCTGTATATCCCGGTAGCGAAAATCGTGCCGTTGCTGGCGCTGCTGGATATGTGCGCGGCGATGGTCAATGTGAGCCGCGACGGGCGCAACGCACAATGGCCGGAATTAAAACGGCTGGTGCCGCTGATGATCGCCGGCAGCCTGATCGGCGCGCTCATTCTGCTGAGAACCCGGCCTGACATTCTGCTGCTGGCGTTGGGGATCTTCGTGGTGCTGTATGCCGCCTACGCATTAAGCGGGCTGAAGCCGGATCGCCGTTTCTCTGCCAGAGCTTCCGTTCCGTTTGGCCTGGTCGGCGGGGTGTTCAGCGCGCTGTTCGGCAGCGGCGGCTTTATTTATGCGATTTACCTCAGCGGACGCATTGAGCGCAAAGAGGCATTGCGGATCACGCAGACCACCCTGATTGGCCTGAGTACGCTGACCCGCGTGGCGATCTTTGCACTGGCCGGGGTCTATTTTGATGCCGATCTGCTGCTGCTGGCGTTGGCGCTGGTGCCGGGTATGCTGTTAGGGATCACGCTTGGCCGCTATTTCACGCTGAACATGTCGCGCGAACAGTTCCTGAAGCTGATTAATGTGATCCTGCTGGCGTCGGGCAGTATGCTGATCTTCCGCTATCTGACCATCTCACTGTGAATACTGACCATGTTCCATACCAATAAGGGCGAGGCTGAAAATAAAGTCGCCTGATGGTTAAAACTCGCTCCCGCACAGGTATTCGTTCTACCGCCATACTCTCCTTGATTACGGGAGCTGTCAGTAGCTGAAACCGTAACACGCAGCTGTTTTCCTTGGTGTTTTCTGTGCTTTGTATTCTGTGATATATGCCCATTGTAATCGTTGAAACCTTGGACAGAGATCGTTTAAGGTACGTCACTCACATACCCCCTATGGCGTCATTATGACAAGGAGTCTTATTAATGGCCTTTCCTCCCCGTCAACGTATTGAGCCCGGTTATTGCGTCGTTGAAACGCCGGGTACGCTCTCTTCACAAGGCAATATTCTGTTCAGAAACCCACGCAGCGAAGCCGCACGTTATTTTATGCAGCTTAATGCCGATACGCCCTGGGTGAAACCCGGACATATCCTGATCGTTGCCGACCCGAACAACGCCCGACAAGGGCCAGCCCTACAGCAGTTACGCCAGGCGAAAAATCAGGTTAATCAGGCGATGTCGCAGGTGGATGCGGAACAGGCAAACTTTCTTCATCGTCATTATGAGACTATCGCAACCGTCCTCAATGGCAGCAGCATGGGGTTGGGAACGGCCAGCGATGCTGGAAAGCGTTATTTCAGTCGTATTGAGGAGATTCTCAAGAAGATTGAGAGCACCTACCAGAACCAGTTTCGTACGCAAGGAACATTGATTAGCCAGCAGTTTTTTGTCGAGCGTAACCACTTGTTCAACGAACTGAAGACGATGTTGGATAAGCCTATTTTTAATCGTCTGCCGCGCAAAATCCTGAATTTGCATCCGTATGAAAGCATGAAAAGGGCCTTAAATTTATCAAGCCGCTCCATCGTGCATGAATGGGCGACGGTGGGCGTTGGCGCGATTCATGGCTATTCGACCTACCTGGACGGCACCAGCAGAGCCATCAGGTTTATGCGCAACGCCGGCTGGGTGGGGTTGGGCGTTGCTGCGACCAGTACCACCAATGATATCTATAATTCCTGTACGGTCGGCCGTGAAAACGAATGTGGTCGTGCCGCGTTAAAAGGATATGGTTCATTTATTCTTGGTGCTGGATTTGGAGCTTTAGGTGGTAGTTGGGGGGCGTTGGCCGGGGGCGGTGTTTGCGTTGCGTTGGGAGTGATCAGTGCGCCCATGGCCGGCAGCGCGGGCGTTGCCTGTGCGATAATTGGTGCTTCTGCCGGAAGTCTGGCTGGTAGTACCGCAGGGAGTACGCTCGGTGAGTTTGGCGGTGATCTTATCTATAAAATAGTAGGTGGCTAATGCTTTTGATGTTGGGATATACCGGGGCAATACTCTCTTTTTTGGCCTGTTTTATTGGTTTCCTTACCATGATTTTTTTCGGGATAAACCGCAAAAAGTATGAACGCCTCGTTGCTGTATACGAAAGGGAGGGTTTATATATGAACGATTTTAATCAACTTGCGGTGTATTTTGGCTATTTCGGTAGCTACTTCCCGACCGTGTTTTTTTATAATTTGTTGAAAAATAAAAAGATAAAAACAGGAAAAGATACCTTTGCGCCCGCTGATGCCTATACCTTTATGCAGTCCCTACCTCGCGAGCTGACGGGATGGATCACGATATACTACTGGATGCATTTTATCTGGATGAACACGATTGCGGTTGGCGGCGTCATGTTGGCGATTGCCAAACTCGCGGGCGTCGATCCTAATGCCTGAGCCTGAACGAAGAGCGGTGCGTTGGGTGATGAAACCGCTCTGATAACCTGTTTGGTGAGCGCAGTGCTTGATTATCCGGTATGGATAGTCGGATTTTCAACAGGGTAATCATCGATGCTGCCCACAAAAGACAAACCCCGCCAAAGGCGGGGTTTGTCTTACCGAGTAGTAACTAATCAGCCGATAGTCATCAGGCTGGCGTTACCGCCGGCGGCGGCGGTGTTGACGCTCAGCGAGCGTTCAATCAGCAGGCGCTCCAGCAGGATATTGGTTTCGCCGTAGGCGAAGCCCTGCACGGAGACGATGGCGCCGCTGCGCTGGGCGATCTGCTCGCACAGGATACGCAGCTGATCGGCGTCGCCGTGATGCATGGCGGCGTCGAACTCCACCTTATCGCTCTGCCAGTCTTTAGTGAAGGCGATGCGCGCCTGCACCTCGTTTGGCAGGCGGCGGTACAGCGTGCGCTGCAGCTCCGCTTCCGGCCACAGCGCCTGGCTGCCGACCGCCAATACGGCAGCCAGCTGCGTCAGCGCGTCGGCGTCGTTATCCGCCAGACACAGCACGCGCTCGCGCGGCAGCAGGGCATAGGTGTTGCGTTCGCCGGTCGGGCCAGGCAGCGGACGTACGGTACCGCCCTGGCCTAGCTCGGCATAGCGCTGCGCGAGCTGCGCCAGATCGCGCAGGTTCTCCGCCACTGCCCATTTCTCCAGCGCCTGATGCGGCGCCAGCAGGGCCGGACGCGCGCTGGCTTCCATCGGGCGCTCGGCATCCTGACGGTCCAGCGTGCGCTGCACCGCGTCTTCCGGACGGTTAGCCAGCAGGCGATAGAGATACAGCGGGCCGCCGGCTTTCGGACCGGTGCCGGACAGGCCTTCGCCGCCGAACGGCTGAACGCCGACCACCGCGCCGACCATATTGCGGTTAACGTACAGGTTGCCCACCTTGGCGCGCTCGGTCACCCGTGAGATGGTTTCATCAATACGGGTGTGAATGCCCAGCGTCAGGCCGTAACCGGCGGCGTTGATCTGATCGACCAGCGCTTCCAGGTTGGCGCGACGGTAGCGCACCACGTGCAGCACCGGGCCGAAGATCTCTTTTTGCAGCTCGTCGAAGCTCTCCAGCTCGATCAGCGTCGGCTTGACGAAGGTGCCGCGCGGCCACTCTTTCTCATCCTGCGCGTTGTTCTGCGCCGCCTGATACACGTTGCGGCCTTTGGAGCGCATGGTCTGAATGTGGCGGTCGATGCCGGTTTTGGCTTCGGCGTCGATCACCGGGCCGATATCGGTGGACAGACGTTCCGGGTTGCCCATGCGGCACTCCGCCATCGCGCCGCGCAGCATCTGCAGCGTGTGTTCCGCCACGTCTTCCTGAATGCACAGCACGCGCAGCGCGGAGCAGCGCTGGCCGGCGCTGTCGAACGCGGAAGCCACCACGTCGGTGACCACCTGCTCGGTCAGGGCCGAGGAGTCGACGATCATCGCGTTCAGGCCGCCGGTTTCGGCGATCAGCGGCGTCGGCCGCCCCTGCGGATCCAGACGTCCGGCGATGCTGCGCTGCAGAATGCCGGCCACCGCGGTGGAGCCGGTGAACATCACGCCGCGCACGCGCTCGTCATTAACCAGCTGCGCGCCGACGGTTTCCCCCAGGCCCGGCAGCAATTGCAGCACGCCGTGCGGAATGCCGGCCTCCAGCAGAATGCGCACCGCCTGCGCCGCCACCAGCGGCGTCTGTTCCGCCGGTTTGGCCAGCACGCTATTGCCGGCGGCCAGCGCCGCGGCGATTTGCCCGGTGAAGATCGCCAGCGGGAAGTTCCACGGGCTGATACAGACCACCGGCCCCAGCGGACGGTGGCTGTCGTTGGCAAAATCGTCGCGCACCTGGCCGGCGTAGTAATGCAGGAAGTCGACCGCTTCACGCACTTCGGCGATGGCGTTGTTAAAGGTTTTGCCCGCTTCGCGTACCAGAATGCCAATTAGATTCTGCAGTTGGCTGTCCATCAGCTCGGCGGCGCGTTCCAGCACCGCGGCGCGCTCTTCCGGCGGGGTGGCGAACCAGATAGGGCCGGCGGCGGCGGCGGCGTCCAGCGCGCGGCTGACTTCGCCTTCGGTGGCTTCACGCACGTAACCGACGATATCGCTCGGTTCGGCCGGGTTAATCACCGGTTGTTCCACGCCCTGATCGGCGTCGGCGTCGATAATCGGATCGGCGCGCCACTCTTGCGCGGCGCTGGTGAGCAGGGCGCTGGACAGGGAAGCCAGACGCTGTTCGTTCGACAGATCCAGACCGCTGGAGTTAACGCGTTTTTCGCCGTACAGATCGCGCGGCAACGGAATTTTAGGATGCGGCAGGCCAATCTGACCTTCGCTGGCGGCCAGCGCTTCCACCGCCAGCACCGGGTCGGCCACCAACTCGTCGAGGGACAGCGTGGTGTCGGCAATACGGTTGACGAACGAGGTGTTGGCACCGTTTTCCAGCAGACGACGCACCAGATAGGCCAGCAGCGTTTCATGGGTGCCGACCGGTGCGTAGATGCGGCACGGACGGTTCAGTTTACCGTCGGCGATTTTGCCCACCACCTGCTCGTAGAGCGGCTCGCCCATCCCGTGCAGGCACTGGAACTCGTACTGCCCCGGATAGTAGTTGTTGCCCGCCATATGATAAATCGCGCTCAGCGTGTGGGCGTTATGGGTGGCGAACTGCGGATAAATCAGGTTCGGCACCGACAGCAGCTTGCGAGCGCAGGCCAGGTAGGAGACGTCGGTGTAGATCTTGCGGGTGTAGACCGGGTAACCTTCCAGGCCGTCCATCTGGGCGCGTTTGATTTCGCTGTCCCAGTAGGCGCCTTTCACCAGACGGATCATCAGGCGGCGACGGCTGCGCTGCGCGATGTCGATCACCGCGTCAATGGCAAACGGGCAGCGCTTCTGATAGGCCTGAATAACGAAGCCGATGCCGTTCCAGCCGGCCAATTGCGGTTCGAAGCAGAGTTTTTCCAGCAGATCGAGCGAGATCTCCAGACGGTCGGCCTCTTCGGCGTCGATATTGATGCCGATATCGTACTGACGCGCCAGCAGGGTCAGCGACAGCAGCTGCGGATACAGCTCCTCCATTACCCGCTCGTACTGCGCGCGGCTGTAGCGCGGGTGCAGGGCGGACAGCTTGATCGAGATCCCCGGGCCTTCATAAATGCCGCGGCCGTTGGAGGCTTTGCCGATGGCGTGGATCGCCTGCTGGTAGGATACCATATAGGCCTGTGCGTCAGCCTCGGTCAGCGCGGCTTCGCCCAGCATGTCGTAAGAATAACGGAAGCCTTTGTCTTCCAGCTTGCGCGCGTTGGCCAGCGCTTCGGCGATAGTTTCACCGGTGACGAACTGCTCACCCATCAGGCGCATCGCCATATCGACGCCTTTGCGGATCAGCGGCTCGCCGCTCTTGCCGATAATGCGGTTCAGCGAGCGCGACAGGTTGGCTTCGTTATGGGTGGACACCAGTTTGCCGGTGAACAGCAGCCCCCAGGTGGCGGCGTTGACGAACAGCGACGGGCTGCGTCCCAGGTGGGAGTGCCAGTTGCCGGTGCTGATTTTGTCGCGGATCAGCGCGTCGCGGGTCGGTTTGTCCGGAATGCGCAGCAGCGCTTCCGCCAGACACATCAGCGCCACGCCTTCCTGTGACGAAAGCGAGAACTCTTGCAGCAGGCCTTGCACCATGCCGGCGCGTCCGTGTGCACTCTTTTGGTTCCGCAGCTTCTCGGCGATGCCGTAGGCCATCTTGTGGGTGGCCTGTGCAAGATCGGCCGGTAATCGCGCCTGTTCGAGCAACATCGGCACCGCTTCCTGCTCCGGGCGGCGGTAAGCGGCGGTAATGGCGGCGCGCGTGACCGACTGCGGCAGGATGTGTTCGGCAAATTCCAGGAACGGCTGGTGGGACTCTTCCTGCGGTTGCGGCATAATGTCGTCCGCGTCGCCACTGCTGGCGGCATTAACTGCAGGAATTTCAGGGATATCGGAACCGCTCTCAAGACGTTCGAGATAATTAAAAATGGCTTGCTTGATTAACCAGTGCGGCGTGCGATCGATGCGTTGTGCAGCGTTTTTAATGCGATCGCGCGTTGCCTCGTCAAGCTTGACGCCCATTGTGGTCGTGCCCATACCATCCAGCTCCTGTGTGTTTAGAACCTATCCCGGCAGGCTATACAAATTCCGGGCCGCTTTTAGCCTGCGGGGATAGGCTCGTGAAATATGTTGTGTATGTCTGAAGGCAGACAATATCCTGCATGTTGCAACTTTGTGCAACCTTGTTAAATCAGGCTGATTAACGAAGTGTGAGTTAACTCGATTTTTTGGCCGCAGGAAGCGGCATGGTTTTTGCTCGTTATTCAGTGGCTGCCGGGGAATATGCAGTATAACCGGTCACCCCTGAATTTTTATGGTTTATTCTGCCGGGGTGCAACTACGGGTGCGTAGGGGGAGTGCAACCGATAACCTGGTTAAATGTGACGCAGGGTGAACTTTGTGTAACTTTGTTGTTAAAAGTGTTGTTGAATGGCAAAAAGGTCATCTAGGATAGCCAGCGGTCTGACAATACCGGGCAAAAACGAGATTGACTACGCACTGCGCCGACGGCGTTTCGTTCCGACGCGTCGGCAGGCGACAGACACCGCACTACAGCGCGAATTAAAACACCCGAAAGAATTCACGGCGTTGCCGGCGAAGGATGAAGGGGAAAATGAAAGTGGAGAGTTGAATGACAATAAGCACACCTATGCTGGTGACCTTCCTGGTGTATATCTTCGGGATGGTGCTGATCGGCTTACTCGCCTACCGGGCGACCAACAACTTCGATGATTACATCCTTGGTGGCCGTAGCCTGGGCAGCGTGGTGACCGCGCTCTCCGCCGGCGCATCCGATATGAGCGGCTGGCTGCTGATGGGGTTGCCGGGCGCGATTTTCATGTCGGGCATTTCCGAAAGCTGGATCGCCATCGGCCTGGCGATCGGCGCTTATCTGAACTGGAAACTGGTGGCGGGCCGGCTGCGGGTGCATACCGAAGCCAACAACAACGCGCTGACGCTGCCGGACTACTTCACCAGCCGCTTTGAAGACAACAGCAAACTGCTGCGGATAATTTCGGCGGTGGTGATCCTGGTATTCTTCACCATCTACTGCGCTTCCGGCATCGTTGCCGGCGCACGCCTGTTTGAAAGCACCTTCGGCATGAGTTATGAAACCGCGCTGTGGGCCGGCGCGGCGGCGACCATTCTGTACACCTTTATCGGCGGGTTCCTGGCGGTGAGCTGGACCGACACCGTGCAGGCCGGCCTGATGATCTTTGCGCTGATCCTGACGCCGGTGTTCGTGATCCTGGCCGTCGGCGGCATTGATACCTCCATGATGGTGATTGAGGCGAAGAACCCGGCCAACCTGGATATGCTCAAAGGGCTGAATCTGGTGGCGATCCTGTCGCTGCTCGGCTGGGGGCTGGGCTACTTCGGTCAGCCGCACATTCTGGCGCGTTTTATGGCGGCGGACTCTCACCGCACCATCCGCAGCGCGCGCCGCATCAGCATGGCCTGGATGATCCTGTGCCTGGCGGGCACCATCGCGGTCGGCTTCTTCGGCATCGCCTACTTCGCCAATAACCCGGCGCAGGCGGGCAACGTATCGGAAAACGGCGAGCGGGTGTTTATCGAACTGGCGATGATCCTGTTCAACCCGTGGGTGGCCGGTATCCTGATGTCGGCAATTCTGGCGGCGGTAATGAGCACCCTGAGCTGCCAGCTGCTGGTGTGCTCCAGCGCTATTACCGAAGATTTCTACAAAGCCTTCCTGCGCAAAGGCGCCAGCCAGCGTGAGCTGGTGTGGGTCGGCCGCGTTATGGTGCTGGTGGTGGCATTGATCGCCATTGCCTTGGCCGCCAACCCGGAAAACCGGGTGCTGGGGCTGGTGAGCTACGCCTGGGCCGGCTTCGGCGCCGCCTTCGGGCCGGTGGTGCTGCTCTCCGTCACCTGGTCGCGCATGACGCGCAACGGCGCGCTGGTCGGCATGTTGGTGGGTGCGATCACGGTACTGGTGTGGAAACAGTACGGCTGGCTGGATCTGTATGAAATCATCCCTGGCTTCCTGTTCGCCAGCATTGCGATCGTGCTGGTCAGCCTGATGGGCCGCAAGCCTTCAGCCACCATGACCAAACGTTTCGACCAGGCGGAAGCGGAATTTAAAACCGTGTAACGCCTGCTGACGACAGCATGGATGACCAACGGCCTCCCACTGTGGAGGCCTTTTTTATGCCGTATCCGGCGATGACGCCCCGGCACGGTTTTTGCAGGTTTCCGCCTATTCTAGCTGAACGGAGCCTGCACCATGAGCCGCAATTCTGCCTTTCCGCCCAGCGCCGCCGATTTCCTGCTGGCGTCGAAACGCTGTGAGATCGCCGTACTGCAACAGCTGCTGCACATGGGGCAGCTGGTGGGACAGGTGAGCCAACTGATCCATATGCTGCAGCGCGAGCGGGGCACGGTAAATATTTATCTCTGCTCGCAGGGTGCGCTGTTCGGCGATCGGCTGGCGGCGCGGCGCGACGATGTGGCGCAGGCCGAGCGGGCGGTGCAACGTCTGCTGGCGCAGATGGATGCCACCACCGCGCCGCTGGCGGCCGCCGGCCGGCTGTTTGGCCGTATCGCCGGCGCGCTGCAGCATCTCACCGCTTTGCCGGCGCTGCGTCAGCAGGCGGATGCGCGCAGCCTGACGCCCGCCGAGGCGATGCAGCATTTTAACGCGATCATTCACAGCCTGCTGGCGCTGGTGTATGAAGCGACGGATGCCTGCCTGGAACCGGCCATGGCGCGCCGGCTGATCGCCATGTTCAGCTTTATGCAGGGTAAAGAGCTGGCCGGGCAGGAGCGGGCGCTGGGGGCGGCGGGCTTTGCCGCCGGGCAGTTTGACGACGCGGCGCAGCAGCGGCTGCCGCAGCTGATGGACGGACAGGATCGCTGTTTTCACACCTTCGCCGAGTTTGCCGACCCCGCGTCGCTGGCGCAGTGGCGGCGGCTGCAGCAGCAGGACGATCGCGAGTTTGAACGCCTGCGGCGCGTTGCCTGCACCCAGCGGCAGCCCGGCGGCGATCTCAGCCTGCGCTGGTTTGATATCACCTCGGCGCGCATTGATGCGATGAAACAGATTGAGGATCGCCTGGAGGTTGCGCTGATGGACGGCTGCCGCGCCAGCCTGGCCGCGGCGCAGCGGGCGCTGACGCAGCAGGAGTCGACGTGGCCCGCGCCGGAGCAGGGCTATACGGTGTTTGTCAGCGCAGCGGCCGACGGCGACGCACTGCTCGACGACGGCGTTAATCCGCAGTTGGGGCGTTCGCTGATGGCGATGATCCGGCAGCAGTCGCAGCGCCTGCAAACGCTGTCGGAGGAACTGGCGGCGACGCGCGCCACCCTGCAGGAGCGGCGGGAAATCGATCGCGCCAAAAGCCTGCTGATTCAGTATCGCGGTTTGACGGAAGAGAGCGCCTACCAGCTGCTGCGCAAAATGGCGATGGACCAGAATAAGCGTCTGATTGATATTGCCCGCGCCATGCTGGCGGTGGCGGATATCCTGCCGGGGAAATAGCCGAGGGATTTGCACGGCCTCAGTGCAGGCGATGCCTCGCCGTTGTGCAATCGCCGCCATACCGCGTGGTCGCCGTGCGCGTTGGCCCGCGCCAGCCGGCACTGACAAACATTGGCACGTAAACTGCATTGTTTTATGCGTTATCAGCCAACGGCGGTTGATGACCTGACTAATTTGGATAAAGGCGTCCTTTCTGTGCGTTTCACCGTGGGTGAAGCGCGCCGACGGGACGCCTTTTTTGTTTTTCGCACCCAGATGAGGAGCTGTTGATGACGCACACCAAATCGGCGGGAATGGCGCTGTCGCGCCGCCGCTTTCTGCTCGGCAGCGCGGCGTTGGGCGGCAGCATGATGGCGCCGGGTCTGTTCAATGCCGCCTGGGCGGCAGGGTCGGACGCGCCGGAGAAAAAACGGCTGCGCGTCGGCTTTATTCCGCTCACCGACTGCGCCTCGGTGGTGATGGCGGCGGTGAAAAAGTTTGATGAGAAATACGGCATCGAAATCATTCCCAGCAAAGAGGCCAGCTGGGCAGCGGTGCGCGACAAGCTGCTGTCCGGCGAGCTGGACGCCGCCCATGCGCTGTACGGCATGATTTACGGCCTGCAGCTGGGCGCCGCCGGCCCGCAGCGCGATATGGCGGTGTTGATGACGCTGAACAATAACGGCCAGGCCATCACCCTGGCCAACCAGCTGAAACAGGCCGGCGTGCGTGACGCCGCCGCGTTGAAAACGCTGATCGACCGCGAGGAAAAGGGCGCCTACAGCTTCGCGCAGACCTTCCCCACCGGCACTCACGCCATGTGGCTGAATTACTGGCTGGCCCACGCCGGCATTCACCCCTACAACGACGTGCGCAATCTGGTGGTGCCGCCGCCGCAGATGGTGGTGAACATGAAGATCGGCAATATGAGCGGTTTTTGCGTCGGCGAGCCGTGGAACCAGCGTGCGATTGCCGAAAACATCGGCTTTACCGCCGTCACCACGCAGGAAATCTGGCCGGATCATCCGGAAAAGGTACTGGGCACCACCGACGACTGGGTGCGCGCCCACCCGAACAGCGCGCGCGCCCTGACGGCGGCGGTGCTGGATGCCGCGCGCTGGATCGACGCCTCCGACGCCAACCGTGTGGCAAGCGCCAACCGGCTGGCGGGGCGCGCCTACATCAACACCAGCGCGGCGTTTCTTACCGGGCGCATGCTGGGCGACTACCAGAACGGCCTGGGCAAACGCTGGCAGGACGCGCATGCCATGCGCTTTTTCCACGACGGCGAGGTGAGTTTCCCGTATCTGTCCGACGGCATGTGGTTCCTGACCCAGCAGCAGCGCTGGGGGCTGCTGAAGGCCGAACCGGATTATCTGGCGGTCGCCACGCGCATTAACCGTATCGATATCTACCGGCAGGCGGCGACGGCGGTCGGCGGCGTCAGCCTGCCGGGCAGCGCGATGCGCGCCAGCACCCTGATCGATGGCAAACGCTGGGACGGCAGCAACCCGGCGGCGTACGCCAACAGTTTTGCTGTTAAACGTGACGTGAGAGGTAGGCAATGAAAAATCTGGCTGAACGTATCGACGCCGCCGCCGAGCCGGTGAGCGCGCAGATTGTCCCGTTGAAAGAGGTGCAGACTGCGGCTGCCCCGGTTCCGGAAACCAAGACACCGCCGCGCCGCCGCCTGCGCTGGCAGCCGCTGCTGCGGCGTGCGCTGCCGGCGCTGCTGGGCCTGCTGCTGGCGATCGCCGTCTGGCAGATTGTCGCGCAAAACAGCGAGGGCATCCCGACGCCGCTGGCTACCTGGCAGGCGGCGCTGACGCTGTTTGCCGACCCGTTTTATTACGCCGGGCCGAACGATCAGGGGCTGGGCTGGAACGTGCTGGCGTCGCTGCAGCGCGTGGCGGGCGGCTTTGCGCTGGCGGCGCTGGTGGGCATTCCCGTCGGCTTTCTGGTCGGCCGCTTCGCCTTTATGGCGCATATGCTGGGGCCGATTATCTCCCTGCTGCGTCCGGTCAGCCCGCTGGCCTGGCTGCCGATCGGCCTGCTGCTGTTCCAGCGTTCCGAACCGGCGTCGACCTGGACCATTTTCATCTGCTCTATCTGGCCGATGATCCTCAATACTGCCGAGGGCGTCACGCGTATCCCGGCGGATTACCTCAATGTGGCGCGGGTGTTGAAACTGTCGGAGTGGACGGTGATGCGCAAGATCCTGTTTCCGGCGGTGCTGCCGTATGTGCTGACCGGTGTGCGGCTGTCGATCGGCATCGCCTGGCTGGTGATCGTCGCGGCGGAGATGCTGACCGGCGGCGTCGGCATCGGCTTTTGGATCTGGAATGAGTGGAACAACCTCAACGTCGAAAACATCATCGTCGCCATTCTGGTGATTGGCGTCGTCGGCCTGCTGCTCGAGCAGGGGCTGATGTGGCTGGCAAAACGTTTTAGCTATCAGAACCCTTAAGGAGTCCGCGATGAAACCGATTATCCAGATCCAGAACGTCAGCCAGCGCTTTGATACGCCGCAGGGCGAGTTTGTCGCCCTGCATCAGGTCAGCATCGATATTCAGCCGGGTGAAACCGTCAGCCTGATCGGCCACTCCGGCTGCGGCAAATCCACGCTGCTGAACCTGATTGCCGGGCTGACGCTGCCGAGCGACGGCGTGCTGCTGTGCGATAACCGCCAGATCGACGGCCCCGGCCCGGAGCGTGGGGTGGTGTTTCAGAACCACTCGCTGCTGCCGTGGCTCACCACCTACGAGAACGTGGCGCTGGCGGTGCATCAGGTGTTCCGCGGCCAGATGACCCGCGCTGAAATGCGCGACTGGATCGAACATAACCTGGCGCTGGTGCATATGAGCCATGCGCTGCATAAACGGCCGCATGAAATTTCCGGCGGTATGAAGCAGCGCGTCGGCATTGCCCGCGCGCTGGCGATGAAGCCCAAAGTCCTGCTGATGGATGAGCCGTTCGGCGCGCTGGACGCGCTGACCCGCGCTCATCTGCAGGATGCGGTGATGGATATTCAGCGGCGGCTGCATACCACCATCGTGCTGATCACCCACGATGTCGACGAAGCGGTGCTGCTGTCTGACCGGGTGATGATGATGACCAACGGCCCGGCCGCCACGGTCGGTGAAGTTCTGCAGGTAGCGCTGGAGCGCCCGCGCTCGCGCGTCGCGCTGGCGGATGACCCGGCCTATCACCGTTACCGCCAGCAGGTGCTGACGTTTTTGTACGAAAAGCACGCCAAGGCGGCGTAGGAGATGAGTATGGCAACGCAGCAACGCCTGGTGGTGATCGGCAACGGCATGGCGGGCATGCGGCTGGTGGAGACGCTGTGCCGGCTGGCGCCGCAGCGCTATGCCATCACGGTGATCGGCGAGGAGCCGCGCGGCAACTACAACCGTATTCTGCTGTCGCCGCTGCTGGCGGGCGAGAAATCCTTCGACGACGCGCTGCTGCATCCGCTGGCGTGGTATCGCCAGCAGGGTGTCGCGTTGCGGCATGGCGAAACGGCGCTGGCGCTGGATCGGCAGACGCGGCGGGTTATCACCCGCGCGGGCAGCGTCGCCTATGACCTGCTGGTGTTCGCCACCGGTTCGCGGCCGTGGATGCCGCCGACGCCGGGGATTGAACTGCCCGGCGTGTACGGCTTCCGCACGCTGGATGACGTCGAGGCGATGCTCGGCCGCTGCCGTCCGGGGGCGCGGGCGCTGGTGGTGGGCGGCGGCGTGCTGGGGATTGAGGCGGCGGCGGCGCTGGCCGCCCGCGGCGTGCGCAGCGCGGTGGTGCACCGGGGCGAGTGGCTGATGGAGCGTCAGTTGGATGCGCGCGCGGCGGGCATGCTGCAGAACAACCTGGCGGCACGCGGCATCGACAGCCATCTGGCGACGCAGGTCAGCGCCTTTTACGGCGACGGCGAACTGCAGGGCGCCAGACTGAGCGACGGGCGCGAACTGGCCTGCGATCTGGCGGTCATTGCCGCCGGCGTGCGGCCGGCCATCGCGCTGGCGCAGCAGGCCGGGCTGGCCTGTCAGCGCGGCATCATGGTGGACGAGCACCAGCAGACCGACGATCCGGCGATCTACGCCGTGGGCGAGTGCAGCCAGCTGGGGGAAACCACCTTCGGTCTGGTGGCGCCGTGCTGGCAGCAGGCGACGCTGCTGGCGCAGCGGCTGGCCGGGCAGGCGAGTGAACCCTTCCGGCCCGCGCCGCTGAACACTCGCTTAAAGGTCAGCGGCATCGACATGCTGTGCGCCGGCGAGGTACAGCCGGCAGAGGGCGATGAGGTTCATTACGCCGAAGATCCGCAGGCGCAGCACTACCGCCGCCTGCTGCTGCGCGACGGCGTACTGCACGGCGTGCTGCTGTATGGCGACGCCGGCGACGCGCAATTTTATCTGCAACGGCTGGGCCGCCCGGTGACGGATCCGGCGGCGCTGCTGTTCGGCAGGACAGAGTGTGAAGCCGCAGTGACGGCGAACGAGAGGAAAAGCGATATGCACAAACCCGTATTGTTGGTCGCCGGTCACGGCATGGTGGGACATCACTTCCTGGAACAGCTGGTGGCGCGCGAGCTGCATCAGCGCTACCACATTGTGGTGTTTGGCGAAGAACCGGTGGCGGCGTATGACCGCGTGCACCTGTCCGAATTCTTTGCCGGCCGCAGCGCGCAGTCGCTGTCGGTGGTGGAAGATGGCTTTTTTGACCGCTACGGCATTGAACTGCGGCTGGGCTTGCGGGTATGCGCCATCGACCGTCAGCGCAAGTGCGTCACGGATAGCGAAGGGCGGGAAACCGCCTATGACCAACTGGTGCTGGCTACCGGTTCTTATCCGTTTGTGCCGCCGATCCCCGGTAACCAGCGGCCGGACTGTCTGGTGTACCGCACGCTGGACGATCTGGCGGCCATTGCGGCCAGCGCGGAGAGCGCCCGGGTCGGCGTGGTGGTGGGCGGCGGCCTGCTGGGGCTGGAGGCGGCCAACGCGTTGCGTCAGCTGGGGCTGGAAACCCACGTGGTGGAATTCGCGCCGCGCCTGATGGGCGTACAGTTGGATGACGGCGGCGCCGCCATGCTGCGTAAAAAAATTGAGGCGCTGGGGGTCAACGTGCATACCGGCAAGGAAACCCGGGCGATAGAGGACGGCTTGTTACACCGTCACAGCATGCACTTTGCCGACGGCGGGCGGCTGGAGGCCGACCTGATCCTGTTTTCCGCCGGCATCCGCCCGCGCGACCAGCTGGCGCGGGATGCCGATCTGGCGCTGGGCGAACGCGGCGGTATCGTGATTGATGACCAGTGCCGCACCAGCGATGCGGCGATTTTCGCCATCGGCGAGTGCGCGCTGTGGAACGGGCAGATTTTTGGTCTGGTGGCACCGGGCTATCAGATGGCGCGCACGCTGGCGGATACGCTGGCCGGCGGCGTCGCGCAGTTTTGCGGTGCGGATATGAGCACCAAGCTGAAACTGTTGGGGGTGGAGGTGGCGTCAATCGGCGACGCCCACGGCCGCAGCGCCGGCAGCCAGAGCTACAGCTGGGTTGACGGACCGGCGGAGGTCTACAAAAAGCTGGTGGTTTCCGCCGACGGCAAAAAACTGCTGGGGGCGGTGCTGGTGGGCGACAGCGCCGAATACAGCACGCTGTTGCAGATGATGCTGAACGATCTGCCGCTGCCGGCGGCGCCGGAAAGCCTGATCCTGCCGGCCGCCGCCGGCGGGGCGCCAAAAGGGCTGGGGGTGGCCGCATTGCCGGCCGGCGCGCAGATCTGCTCCTGCCATAACGTCAGCAAGGGCGATATCGGCGCGGCGGTGGAACAGGGCTGCGGCGATCTGGCGGCGGTGAAAAGCTGCACCAAGGCGGGCACCGGCTGCGGCGGCTGCGCGGCGCTGGTGAAACAGGTGCTGGAGCATGAACTGGCGCAGCGCGGCGTCGAGGTGAAAAAAGACGTCTGCGAACATTTCGCCTATTCCCGCCAGGAGCTGTACCACCTGGTGCGGGTCGGTAATATCCGCAGCTTCGACGAACTGATGGCAAAACATGGCCGCGGCCAAGGCTGCGAAATCTGCAAGCCGCTGGCAGCGTCGATTCTGGCCTCCTGCTGGAATGAATACCTGCTGGAGCCGCAGCACCTGCCGCTGCAGGACACCAACGATCGCTTCTTCGCCAATATTCAAAAGGACGGCACTTATTCGGTCGTGCCGCGGGTACCGGCCGGCGAAATCACGCCGCAGGGGCTGATCGCCATCGGGCAGATCGCCCAGCGCTATCAGCTGTATACCAAAATAACCGGCGGCCAGCGGGTGGATATGTTCGGCGCGCGCCTGGAGCAACTGCCGGAGATCTGGCAACAGCTGGTGGAGGCCGGTTTTGAAACCGGCCACGCCTACGGCAAATCGCTGCGCACGGTGAAATCCTGCGTCGGTTCCAGCTGGTGCCGCTATGGCGTGCAGGATTCCACCGGGCTGGCGATTGAGCTGGAGAACCGCTACAAGGGGCTGCGTTCGCCGCACAAAATCAAGATGGCGGTATCGGGCTGCACGCGTGAATGCGCCGAAGCGCAGAGCAAAGACGTGGGGGTGATCGCCACCGACAAGGGCTGGAACCTCTACCTGTGCGGCAACGGCGGCATGAAACCGCGCCATGCCGATCTGTTTGCCAGCGATCTGGACAGCGCTACGCTGATCCGCACCATCGACCGTTTCCTGATGTTCTATATCCGCACCGCTGACCGGCTGCAGCGCACCAGCACCTGGATGGATAATCTGGAGGGCGGGCTGGACTATCTGCGCCAGGTGGTGCTGGAGGACAGCCTCGGCATCGCCGCTGAACTGGAAAACGAGATGCAGGCGGTGATCGCCAGCTACCAGTGCGAATGGCAAACCACGCTGGCCAGCCCGGAGAAACTGCGTCAGTTCCGCGCGTTCGTCAACAGTGACCAGCCGGACGAGACGGTAGTGTGGCAGCCGGAGCGCGGACAGCGCCGCCCGGCCGAGGCGCGCGCTCAGGTGATTGAGGTGCAGCCGGCGCGGGAACCTGGGGCGCAGTGGGAAGATGTGTGTGCGCTGGGCGATATTCCGCCGCACAGCGGCATCGCCGCCCGGGTGGCCGGACGGCAGGTGGCGCTGTTTCACCTGCCGGGCGCCGGCGTGTACGCGCTGGCCAACCGCGAGCCGGGCAGTTCGGCCAACGTACTGGCGCGCGGTCTGCTGGGTGACGCGGCGGGCGAGCCGGTGGTGATCTCGCCGCTGTACAAGCAGCGCTTCCGCCTGCGTGACGGCGTCAGCCTGGAGGACAGCAATGTGCGCCTCGAGGTCTGGCCGGTGCGGGTGGATCAGGAGCGGGTGTGGGTGTACGGCGAGCCTGGCCCGCTGCAGCCACAGGCGCAGGAGATGGCGGGGGCGGCGTTATGAACGCGCCGCACTGCACCACCTGCCCGTATTGCGGCGTCGGCTGCGGCGTGGCGGTGACGACGCAGGGCGACGGTATCAGCATCAGCGGCGATGCGACGCATCCGGCCAACGGCGGCCGGCTGTGTGTCAAGGGCAGCGCGCTGGCGGAAACGCTGGATCTGCAGGGGCGGCTGCTGCAGCCGCAGGTTGACGGTCATCAGGTCGATTGGCCGCAGGCGCTGGAGACGGTCGCCCGGCGCTTTGCGCAGATCATTGCGCAGCACGGGCCGCAGGCGGTGGCGTTTTACGCGTCCGGCCAGCTGCTGACGGAGGATTACTATGTCGCCAATAAGCTGATGAAAGGTTTTATCGGTGCGGCCAATATCGACACCAATTCGCGTCTGTGCATGGCGTCGGCGGTGGTGGGCTACAAACGCGCCTTCGGCGGCGATGCGGTGCCCTGCAGCTATCAGGACGTTGAATTGACGGATGTGGCGATCCTGTGCGGATCCAACGCCGCCTGGGCGCATCCGATCCTCTACCAGCGCCTGATGCGCGCCCGTCAGCAGCGGCCGGCTATGAAGGTGGTGGTGATCGACCCGCGCGCCACCGCCAGCTGTGACGACGCAGATCTGCATCTGGCGCTGCGTCCCGGCAGTGACGCCGCGCTGTTTAACGGCGCGCTGCACTGGCTGGCGCAGCAGGGCTTGCTGGATGAGACATTTTTACAACGCCACACCGAAGGCGCATCGGCGGCGCTGCAGGCGGCGCAAGCGTGGACGCCACAGCGGGTGGCGCAATACTGTCAGCTGCCGCTGGCGCAGGTGACGGCCTTCTTCCACCTGCTGGCGGAGGCGAAAAACTGGCTGACGCTGTATTCCATGGGGGTGAACCAGTCGTCGAGCGGAGCGGATAAATGCAACGCCATTATCAACCTGCACCTGGCCGGCGGCCGCATCGGCAGGGCGGGCTGCGGGCCGTTTTCGCTGACCGGTCAGCCGAATGCCATGGGCGGGCGCGAAGTGGGCGGGCTGGCTAACCAGCTGGCGGCACACATGGGCTTTGGCGAGGAGGAGGTCGACCGCGTGCGGCGTTTCTGGCAGGCGCCGAACATTGCGCGCCGGCCGGGGCTGAACGCGGTGGATCTGTTCCGCGCGGTGGCCGACGGTACGGTGAAGGCGGTATGGATTATGGGCACCAACCCGGTGGTGTCGTTGCCGGACGCCGATCGGGTGCGTCAGGCGCTGAAAGAGTGCCCGCTGGTGGTGGTGTCCGAGGTGATGGCCGACACCGATACCGCCGCGCTGGCGCATATCCGCCTGCCGGCGCTGGCATGGGGGGAGAAAGAGGGCAGCGTGACCAATTCGGAGCGCTGCATTTCCCGCCAGCGCGCTTTTCTGCCGCCGCCGGGCGAAGCGCGCGCCGACTGGTGGATCCTCAGCCGGGTAGCGCAGCGCATGGGCTACGGCGCGGCGTTCGGCTACCGCCATCCGGCCGAGATTTTCAGCGAACATGCGGCACTGTCCGGTTTTGAGAATCAGGGGACGCGGGCGTTTGATATCAGCGGGCTGGCCGGGCTTGACCGCCAGGCCTGGCGGCAGATGACGCCGCTGCAGTGGCCGGTGAACGCGCAATACCCGGCGGGGTGTCAGCGGCTGTTTGCCGACGGGCGTTTCTTCCACCCCGACGGCAAAGCGCGTCTGCTGCCGATCGCTCCGCGTCTGCCGCAGCATGCGCCGACGTTGCGCTACCCGCTGGTATTGAATACCGGACGCATTCGTGACCAGTGGCACACCATGACGCGTACCGGCAAAACGGCGCGACTGATGCGCCATATCAGCGAGCCATTCTGCGCGCTGCACCCGCAGGATGCGGCGGCGCTGGACATTGCCGACGGCGAGCTGACGCGCCTTGCCACGCGCCACGGTTGGATGATCGCGCGTGCGCAGCTGACGACGGACCAGCGCCGCGGCAGCGTCTTCGTACCGATGCACTGGAATGACCGTTTCACCGCGCAGGGGCGGGTGGACAGCCTGATCCCGCCGGTGGTCGACGCGCTGTCCGGCCAGCCGGAGAGCAAGCATGCGCCGGTACGCGTCAGCCGCTGGCCTGCCTGCTGGCAGGCGGAGATCTTTTTGCGCGGCACGGCGACGCCGCCGGCAGGCATCTACTGGAGTCGGGTCACGCAGGCACAGGCGACGCATTTTATTATGGCCGGCCAGCAGCCGGTGGCGGATTGGGAAGCTTGGCTGCAACAGCACTTTGGCCTGGAGGGGTTGACGCTACAGAGCGCGTCGCTGTCGCAGTACGGCTATCACCTGATCGGCTGGCGGCGGGGAGAGGTGCAACTGGCGTTTTACGTGCGCCGGCAGGCGCTGGCGCTCGATCGGGCGGCAATCCTGGCGGCCTTTGCGCAGGCGCCGCCGTCGGGGCCGCCACGGCTGGCGCTGCTGGCCGGCCGCGCCGCGCCGGGGCAGGCGGCGCAGGGGCGGACGGTGTGCAGCTGTTTTGGCGTCGGGGAGCCGCAGATTATGGCGGCGATCGCTCAGGGCTGCGGCAGCACTGAAGCGTTGGGCGAAGCGCTGCGGTGCGGCACCAACTGCGGCTCCTGCCTGCCGGAATTGAAGAAGCTGCTGGCGCAGCACGCCGGCCGGCAGGTGGCCTGAAGGCCGGGCGTTTTGACTACAGCGCACCGCTGATCTGTAGCTTGGCGAACACCGCCGGCAGGCTGTCGGTCAGCAGCGCCTGCAGATCGCCGTACCAAAACTGCTGTACGCCAATCAGATTGATGTACAGATAGGAAGCGACGCCGAGGCTGAAACACAGCAGCGTCAGCAGCACCCGGCTGACGGCGTCTTTCAACTGGCCGCAGATAATGACGATGAAGATCAGCACGAAAATCATCATATTGAACGAGTAGCGGTTAGCGACCTCTTCAAAACTGCTGGTGGCGAAGAAGATGGCGCAGGTATAGAGAAACATCAGCCGCACCGCGTAGGCGCTCTGCAGCGCCGGGTGGTCGCGGTGGCGGAAGTAAAAGCGGGAAAACTGATACAGCGCCTCCACCACGGCGATATACAGCAGCGTTATCTGAATTTTCCGCAGCGGATTATTGCCGAAGCTGCCGCTGACGTAGGCCTCGGCGCGCGTCGCCAGAAAGTCGTTGCCGACCAGCGCCAGCAGTTTGGGCATCAGCAGCGCGCCGCCCAGGTAGCAGGCGGCGAACGCCGCCAGCGCCGGCAGGGTGCCGATAGTGCGCCAGCGCGCCGGCAGCAGCAGGAAAGGCAGGAACAGGTAGGACGAGAAGTGACTCAGGGAGGCCAGGATAATCCACAACAGCATTGGCGCGCGTCGCTGCTCTGCCGCCGCCAGCACCAGAAAGGACAGCGCCAGCCCCTGACGCAGCAGATTGCCGTACAGCCCCTGAAAATTGTACTGACAGCAGAACAGAAACAGGATGACGGCAAAGTAGACCCGCGTCAGACGATAGACGCCCAGGGCCAGCAGCGAGAAACTGACAATAAAGAAAGCGGCGAAGGCGGCGTTGCCGCTGCCGAACAACATGGCGCTCAGTTTGAACAGCAGGTGTGAGAGAAAGTCCGCGCCGGAAAACTGCGTCAGCCACTCCGTCAGGCCGTAGCCGCTGGCCTGCAGCATCTCAAGGTAGTAATTCACCTTGTCGTTCATCCGCGGCTCCAGCGTTTTGGTCGCCAGCGGCACCGCTGATATCAGCGTCAGGATCAGAAAGGCGGCCAGGCTCAGGCTGCGGCTGGGCCGCTGGCGCAGCAGCATCACGGCGGCGATCAGCCCGCAGCCCGCTACCAGCGAGATATAAGGCGCGAACCAGACGCACAAAGCCAGCGGCGGCAACAGCCACCCCAGCGCGGGAAAGCGCGTTTCCGGCATGCCTGCGGTCGCGGCGGATGAGTTTGGCATAAGCGGTTCTCCGTTGCCCGAATGTCCCTGAATGCGTAGTGCAGGCTAACATTCGTCGCTTCCCGCGCGCATGTGAGTTTTGGTGAAATGACGCAGGTTTCACCCCGCTGCCGGTTGGCAGCGGGGTGAAGAAGGAAAACGGGAGAGATGAAATTCAGTGAAATGGGGCGAATAAATCGGCAAAAGGCGAGCGCGCCGCGCTTATGCGCCGCCGTTGCCGGCCGGCTGGCGCTTGGCCGGCAGGAAGCGACGGGTCAGCGCGTTGCGCAGCGGCACGACGAAACGCTCCTGGAACAGCAGGCACAGCATCACGCTCAGCAACAGATACAGCAGATAGCCGGTAATCGACAGTTTCACCTCGCCGGCGGCGGCGATACAGGCGCTCCAACTGCTGAAACAGCCCAGCGGATCGCCGCGCAGCCACTGTTCAACGGTGCGGAACAGGTTAAACAGCGGCACGTGCAGCGCGAAGATCGACAGCGAGGCGGCCCCCAGCCGTGGCGACCAGTGCTGTACCCAGCGGCTGGCCGGGGTGCGGGCCAGCGCGCTCAGATAGACCAGCGCGCACTGCGCCGGCAGCAGCAGGCCGTTATGCAGCAGGAAGTACCAGTATTTGGCACCGCCGTGGGTGAACAGGAAGGTGGCAATCACAAAGCAGGCGGCGATAAAGGTGACGCAGCCCCAGCGCCAGACGGCGCCGTGCGGCACCGCATCGGCGCGCCGCTGACGGAAGATGGCGTAACAGACGATGCCGGCCAGAAACTCCGGCAGGCGGAACAGCGGGCCGCGCTGCAGCAGGCCGGTATACGGCATGCCATATTGCTGCTGCCAGATCACCCATATAGCCGGCAGCAGATACAGCCCCCACAGCAGCACAAACCACAGCTTTTTATTGCGTACGGCCAGCAGACGCGGCGCCAGCAGCGGGAACAGCAGGTAAAAGAAGAACAGGGTAGACAGTGACCACAGCGGGGCGTTAAAGGTCAGGAAGTAGGGGTTCCAGGCCTGCAGCATCAGCAGTTGCAGCAGCGTGTTAAACGCCAGCTGCGGGTTGGTCATATAGTGACGGAACATTTCCGGGTTGGTCCGCCCCAGCTCTTCATTGGTGTCGTAAATCACAAAGCGCAGGCTGGCGGCGGGGCCTTCCGGCGGGATCGCCCACCACTGCATCAGCGTGACCGTCAGGATGGCAATCAGCAAGGCCGCAATATGAATCGGATACAGGTTAAAGAAGCGCTTGGCCCAGAAAGTGCGTGCCGGTTCGCGCATTTGATTGCCGTTGAAATAGACGTGGCTCAGCAGAAAACCCGACAGGATAAAGAAGGTACTGGTGGCGAAAAAGCCCATGCTGGTGAATTCCGGCAGCATGGGAATACTGCGGATTTGCGGGTACTGGTGGGCGGTGTGGTACACCATCACATAGCACCCCAGCAGAAATCTCAGCCACTCCAGGCCGATAAAGCGCTCTTTACTTGGTTGTTTCTGGCTCACTCAGCCTCCTGCTCTGCACGTCAAAGTGGTTCGAAGCATAGCAGGTTTCATGCCATTGCCGATTGAGTTTTATCTGATTGTTTTCTGGGGGCTACGGACTATGCTGCGGTATCGTCGTTTACCCCGGCGACTCACGGATAACGGGCGCGGGCCTGTGCTATAGTGAATACATCTTTGGCTGTCTGCGGTTCGGAGTAACCGTAGCAAAAATTGAGTTTACCCTCTCCCGTGGACGGGGACGTGGTGCGAGTTTAATGGCAGTTTTGATTCAACATTTCCGCAAAGTTAGACCTATCGCTGACGGCAGTGCGGCCCGCCGGGTTTCGCTGCTGTGTCTGTTAGTTCCTCTGCTTCCCATCTTGCCTGTTGCGGCAGAGTCGCCGCCGGCGCCCGACTCCGTGGTGAACCGGAATAAAAACGCCGCCGCCGACCTGCCGGAGCTGGGCGGCAGCACGCTGCTGGAAAGCGCGCGGGAAAAAGAGTGGGCGACCAAGGCCAAATCCTTTGGTGAGAGTAACCTGAATAAGGTGTCGAGGGAGCAACTGCGCACCCAGGCGGAGAACTACGCCATCGGCCAGGCGACCGGTCTGCTGCAGCAGCAGGCGCAGGAACTGCTGTCGCCGCTGGGAACGGCGAATGTCTCGCTGGCGCTGACTTCGGACGGCGACTTTTCCGGCAGTAAAGGGCAACTGTTCAGCCCGCTGTACGATGTTAACGGTCTGCTGACCTACAGCCAGCTCGGTTTCCAGCAGCGCACCGACAGTTCATTGGCCAATCTGGGGCTGGGTCAGCGCTGGGTCAGCGGCGACTGGCTGCTGGGCTACAACACGGTGTTTGACAGCGATCTGGAGAACCAGCGCAACCGCGCCAGCGTCGGCGCCGAAGCCTGGGGGGATTACCTGCGTTTTTCCGCCAATTACTATCAGCCGCTTTCGGCGATGCGCGAGCAGCAAAGCGACGGCGTTTTCCTCAGCCGTCCGGCGCGCGGCTATGATATTACCACCCAGGGTTATCTGCCGTTTTACCGGCAGCTTGGCGCTACGCTGAGCTATGAGCAGTATCTCGGCGACAATGTCGACCTGTTCGGCAGCGGCAATAAACAGCGCGATCCGCGCGCCATGCAGCTGGGGCTGAACTATACGCCGGTGCCGCTGATGACGCTGAAGGCGCAGCACAAGCTGGGCGACGGCGGTGAAACGCAAGACAGGGTGGAGCTGTCGGTCAATTACCGTTTCGGCGTGCCGTTGTCGAAGCAGATCTCGCCGGAATACGTGGCGCAGGCCAAGTCGCTGCGCGGCAGCCGGTACGATCCGATCGAACGCAACAGTGTGCCGGTGCTGGAGTTTAAACAACGCAAGACGCTGCAGGTGTTTTTGGCGACGCCGCCGTGGAACCTGCAGCCGGGTGAAACGCTGCAGCTGGTGGTGGATATTCGCGCCAGCAACAAGATTACCCGCGTCAGCTGGCAGGGTGATACCCAAACCCTGAGTCTGACGCCGCCGCGCAACAATACCGATCCGCACGGCTGGAGCGTGATTATGCCGGCCTGGGACGATACGCCGGGAGCGGAAAACCGTTACCGGCTGTCGGTGACGCTGGAAGATGAAAAACAGCAGCGCGTGACTTCCAACTGGATCACGCTGCAGCTGACGCCGCCGCTGAGCGCCGGCGGCGGCCGGGAAGACGAACTGTCCGAGCCGAAAATGCTGCAGACGCCGCAGGTGCCGGCGCTTAACTGACGGTTTTTCCCTGCAGCACCCATACGGCGGCCTCGACGCGGGATTTTAGCTTCATTTTTTTCAACAGGTGTTTGACGTGCACTTTCACCGTGCTTTCGGTGATCATCAGTTTGCGGGCGATCAGTTTGTTCGGTAACCCCTGGGCGATCAGCTTCAGAATATCGCGCTCGCGCGGGGTCAACTGCTGGATATCGCGTTCGGCGGCCGGACGGTTGTCGCGCAGGCTGGCGGCCAGGATCGGCGTTAGGGTTTCGCTCAGCACCATCTGACCGGCGGCGGCCTGATGCAGCGCCTTCAGCAGGACTTCCGGCTCCATATCTTTCAGCAAATAGCCGTCGGCGCCGCGTTTGAGCGCGCTGACGACGTCGTCTTCGTGATTGGAGACGCTGAACACCACCACCCGGCCGGACAGGGCGGTCAGCCGCAGCTGGTCGAGGGTTTCCAGCCCGTTCATGCCGGGCATATTCAAATCCAGCAGGATCAGATCCGGGTCAAACTGTTCCGCCAGCTCAACGCCCTGCGCGCCGTTACTGGCTTCGGCGATGACCTGCAAGCGGGAATCCATGCTGATTAACTGTTTGACGCCGTTGCGCAGCATGGGGTGATCGTCAATCAGCAGTATGGTGGCGGCACCTTCAGTTTCGGTGGTCATAACTTCTCCTGTAAATGTTCAATGGCCGGCGACCGGCGCTATTCCCTGATATATCAGGGGATCTCCGGGCGGAATACCACGCTGACCGTTGTTCCGCCTGCGTCTCCGGAGACGATCTCACAGCGGCCGTGCAGGTTTTTGGCGCGATCGCGCATAATTATCAGCCCGTAATGGTCGGGGCGTTCGCTGTTGGGCGGCAGTCCACAGCCGTTATCGCTGACGGTCAGCGTCACTTCCCCCTGACGGTTGGTCACCTGAATGCGGACTTCCGTCGCCTTGGCGTGTTTGTGAATATTGCTGAGGGCTTCGCGGGCGATTTGCAGCAGGTGGATTGCCTGGTAAGCCGGGACGGTGCGTGGCCCGAGCTGATAATCCAGCGCAATGTCGATGCCGAGGCGTGTGTTGAACTCCCGCACCGTGCTCTGCAGCGCCGCCAGCAGGCCTGGCTCGCTCAGCTGCAGACGGAACGTGGTCAGCAGTTCGCGCAGTTGGCGGTAGGCGGTATTCAGCTCCTCGCGCATCTGCTGCACCAGCGTCAGACTGTCGGCCGGCAGGCCCGCTCCCTGCATCTGCAGACAGCTGGTCTGCATCTTCAGACACGACAGGGATTGGGCGATCGAATCGTGCAGCTCGCGGGCGATAGCGGCGCGCTCTTCCATCAGAATCAATTGCTGCTGATGGTCGACCTGCCGCTCAATCGCCAATACGCTGGTAAGCTGTTCGACCAGCGTACTGACCAGTTGTTGGTGTTCATCGCTTAATGGCTGCCGGCTTTGCGCCAGCAGGAGGCCGTAGTTACCCAGTTTATCGCTCAGGCTCCAGCTGAGCGTCGGGCCTTCATCCACTATGACGTCGTCACTCAGGCAGGCGCGGCAGGACGGATTGTGGCAGTGCTCCGGGCGCAGCGGCTCATGGCTGCTGAGCTGCTGGAACTGCTCCTGGCTGTTGTTTTCGTACAGTCTGACCTGCATGGCGCGCAGCGGCGTCAGGGTTTGCAGCTGGCTGAGCACCGGCATCAGCCGGCTGCACATCGGATCGCTGGTATGCAACTGGCGGCTGGCGTGATAAAGAAAGCGCAAAACCTGGTTTTTCTGCTGCAGATCGGCGGTTTTTTCCGCCACGCGCTGTTCCAGCCGTGCGTACATGGTGGACAGTTCATCCGACATGCCGTTCAAGGCGCCGCCGAGCGAGGCCATTTCATCCTGCCGCCCGCGCTGGGGGAAGCGCCGGCTGAAATCGCCGCGTCCGACCGCCATCGCCATGGTGACCAGCTGACGCCAGGGGTGCAGCAGGCGGCGGCGCAGGTAGCAGATGGTGCCGGCCAGCAGCAGCAGCGTCAGGGCGATAAACACCCACTGCACCAGCGTTGCCGCCAGCAGCCGGCGTTCGGTCTGACGGTCGATATCCGATACCAGCGCGTCCAGCAGGCCGACGAAGTGCGCCACCTGCGCGTCGGCGTCGGCGGGGTGCTGCGCCTGGCGCAGGCGGGGCTGCAGCGTGTGCTGCCAGTAGTCGCGCAGCGCATAAAATTGCGGCGTAAGGCCTTCCTGCGCCACCGAACGTTGTAAATCCTCGCTGTCGGCATCGCGGTTCAGTTCAGCAATCAGCTTCTCGCTGCGCGCATCCAGCGGTAACGATGCCAGCAGACGATAGCTCTGCATACGCAGCGATCCCGCCTTGTTGATGGCATGCGCATTGCCCTGAATGCTTTGCGCCATCCAGGCGGAGATGCTCATGCCGCCGATGCCAAGCAGCGCCAGCAGCAGCATCAGCACGGCGACCTGATTAACGATGGAGAGCGGAGCCAGTAATGATTTCATACGGCGCAGATTCCTGAAAACAACGACGGCGAAGTGAGGAACAATCGGAAGACGGGCGAGCCGTTCCGATAACAATTTGGCGCTATTTTTCATTATCCCTGCAGATAACCCCATACCTATAACGAAGTAACCATTAGTTTCCCCGCCTCCGGCACACCGGCTTTCCTGCGTATTGAGCGATGGCTATCTGGTTGAATATAAAAACCATTTAAACGATTTGGCGTTTACTCCCTAATAGAGTTGGGGGCATTTTGCGGCGGCGGCTACCTGCATCCGGGTTGATTTATGTCAACTTTGCACTAAGGGGGGAGCTCTAGGGTGAGCGCAATTATCAGCGTGCTTTCGAGGTTATTTATGTCGCACATAGCAACGTCATCAAACAAAAAAACGGGCGCGGTTATTCAGGACTGGCGGCCCGAGGACAGCGAGTTTTGGCAGCAGCGTGGGCAGCGTATCGCCAACCGCAACCTGTGGATCTCGATTCCCTGTCTGCTTCTGGGGTTCTGCGTCTGGATGCTGTTCAGCGCCGTTGCCGTCAATCTGAACAAGGTCGGTTTTAACTTCACCACCGACCAGCTGTTTATGCTGACGGCGTTACCTTCGGTATCCGGCGCGATTATGCGCGTGCCTTACTCCTTCGTGATACCGATTTTCGGCGGCCGGCGCTGGACGGCGATCAGCACCTGTCTGCTGATCGTCCCCTGCCTGTGGCTGGGGATGGTGGTGCAGGATCCCGCTACGCCTTTCCACATCTTTGTGATTATCGCGCTGCTGTGCGGCTTCGGCGGCGCCAACTTCGCCTCCAGCATGGCGAATATCAGCTTCTTCTTCCCTAAAGCGAAGCAGGGCGGTGCGCTGGGGCTGAACGGCGGCCTGGGCAATCTCGGCGTCAGCGTGATGCAACTGGCGGCTCCGCTGGCGATTACGCTGGGGATGTTTACGCTGTTTGGCGGCAGCGGCCATCAGCAGCCGGACGGCAGCCAGCTATGGCTGGAAAACGCCGCCTGGATATGGGTGCCGTTTCTGCTGGTCGCCACCTTGGCGGCCTGGTTCGGCATGAACGACCTGGCGGCATCCAAGGCGTCGTTGCGCCAGCAGTTGCCGGTCCTGAAGCGCGGGCACCTGTGGTTGCTCAGCCTGTTGTATCTGTCCACCTTCGGTTCTTTTATCGGTTTTTCCGCCGGGTTCGCCATGCTGTCGAAAACCCAGTTTCCGGATGTGGTGATCCTGCACTATGCCTTCTTTGGCCCGTTCCTTGGCGCGCTGGCGCGTCCGGTCGGCGGTGCGTTGTCGGATCGCTTTGGCGGCATCCGCGTGACGCTGATCAACTTTGTACTGATGGCGGTATTTGCCGGGCTGCTGTTCCTGACGCTGCCGGACGCCGGTTCATCCGGTTCCTTTATCGCCTTTTACGGCGTCTTTATGCTGCTGTTCCTGACGGCAGGGCTGGGGAGCGGCTCCACCTTCCAGATGATCGCAGTGATCTTCCGTAAAATTACCGTCGACCGCGTCAAGGCCGCCGGCGGCAGCGATGAAGAGGCACAGCGCGAAGCGGTGACCGACTCTGCCGCCGCGCTGGGTTTTATTTCCGCTATTGGCGCGGTGGGCGGATTCTTTATCCCCAAAGCCTTTGGCACCTCATTGGCAATGACCGGCTCGCCAGCCGGGGCGATGAAGGTATTCCTGGTGTTTTATATTCTCTGCGTGGTGATTACCTGGCTGGTATACGGGCGTAAGCCGCGCGGATAATACGCCTTTCCCTGCAGGTATCTCCGCGCTAGGAGAGATACCTGCAACAATATGATTAAGCCCTGTAATATCAATAATATTAAATAACAGGATGGGTATTCTTCCTAAGAAAACATGCGCCAACACCCAATGGTTAATTATGTTATTTAATAATGGATTGGGTGTCAGATTATTTATTCTAATGATTTCCATGCTTCCTTCCCTGTAATATAAATAGTAAAAACTCCCCAGAATTTCCCATTTTAAATTAATTGTCCGGCACTCATTCAATGAGATTAGTCTCATTCTTCTTTCATGCCACTTTTCACGATTGCTTTACAATAGGATTAGGTCGAAATGCCGAATGCTTATTGTTTTCACTTGATTGATTTTATGATGAAATTTTATGATTTCATTGTCTGTTTTTTGTTTGTGTTGGTCTGCTTTTCTTTTTTAATTCATCTGGTTGGGTGCGGTGTTGTGCCGGGTGATTGCGCAGGGAAACAGTTTTCCACCAGGGGTTAAAAAGGCATTTAAATTATATGGATATGTATAAATAGCATGAGTGAAATTGACTTTTCATATGGGTAAAAATATAAATTCGCCAACTTGCTAAGTTTAGATTTGATTTCTTTGTCGTTTTTTCTTATTTCTATATCACGCGTGCAGGAGTGGGCTCATTAAGGAAATTAACGTGGATCTCGATAAAAGAATAACGATTAGGAATCTCAATGTATTGATCCCTTCCAGGAAAAGCACCCGCCTACGTTGGAAGGAGTATCAAATACTCTCACTGTTGGTTGCCAACTCCCCCGAACTGGTGACTCGGGCAGAGATTATAGAAAGCATATGGAAAGGTACTTACTGCTCTGATTCAACGATAAATCAGACCATTAAATCCATTCGCCAGAAGATCGGCGATAGCGATCATACCATTATCAGAACCATCCCTCGCTTAGGTTACAGGGTTGAAAACCGTGCAATATTTAATTTCTTGAGCGATGACAGCCATGATGATGAAGCTATTTTAGAGCACGAATCTTTGGTGGAAGAGGATATTCAACAGGAATCATCTGAAAGTGTTGGTCGGGGGAGTTTTTCTGAGGATATGGCAATAAGCGCCGAGCGCGATTCTGAGATGAATCAAGAAAAAATAGCGGCTCAGCATCCGCTTTGGCATACGCAGCCGTTTAAACCGCAAAAGAGACAAACGGGGACTTTTTCCCTGTTGATTACCCGCGGCGTCAAACTGGTGTCCGTGCTGGCGTTATTCGCGGTTATCGCAAATGTTTTCTTTTACCTGGGAAGTCAGGCGCGTCCGCTCGCGGAAGGAAGCCGCATATACAGCCCGACGCGGGTGATGCTGACGTTAAAGTTCAGCAATGCCGATAATCCTGATGCACCTTCGTCGCGCTCGCTGCTGTGCATGTATCAGGGAAATAAGTCCTTGCAGGTGACGATTGAATGCATTGATCCCAAGAAGGGGCGGTTCCGGCAGCAATATCGTTATGATGAAATAAAGGAGAGCAGCGAAATTCAGCTTACCCTGCCGGACAATCTGATGAACTCATTTGTTTCTCGCGAAAGAGAGAATTAGACAAAGAGAAATTTCACTTTTAATCCTGTTTTACATGGCGTGACGACTGCTATTTTATTTTTTGTTATTTGAAAGGGGAAGTTAATTTGTTCAGTCTGTGTCCGATAGTTAATCGCTATTGGCTTTCTGCCAGAATCACTGGCGGAAATAACGATAACAGGCTGAGTGAATATTATGGATGAGCGTAAAGTAGCTATTATCGGTGGCTCCGGCTTTATTGGCACACGGTTAGTCAAACGTCTGCGTTCGCGCAGCGATCTCACGCTGCGCATTATTGATAAAAATCCGAGTGAGGATTACCCCGAACTTTATCAATACGGCGATATCACGCAACCGCAAACCCTGCGCTCCGCGCTGGACGGTTGTGACGTGGCGATCAATCTGGCGGCGGAGCACAAGGATAACGTGCAGCCCAGTTCGCTTTATTATCAAGTGAATGTGGAGGGCGCACGCCACCTTTGCCAACAGGCTGCGGCGCTGGGTATTCGTCAGATCATTTTTACCTCTTCGGTGGCGGTATATGGCTTTGTCCAGCAGGAAACCGGCGAAGACGGCGCCTTTGATCCTTTTAACCACTACGGCAAATCCAAACTGGAAGCGGAATATGTTTATGAAGCCTGGCGCAAGGCGGATAAGCAAAACAAATTGACGATAATCCGGCCGACGGTGGTCTTTGGCGAAGGCAACCGCGGCAATGTGTATAACCTGCTGCGCCAAATTGCCGGCGGGCGGTTTGTCATGATTGGCAGCGGGAATAATTTCAAGTCGATGGCGTATGTCGAGAATATCGCCGCCCGGCTGGAACACGCGCTCGATCAACAGCCCGCCTATCAGATCTGCAATTATGTCGATAAACCCGATTTGACCATGAATCAGCTGGTGACCACGGTGTCGGCTTCGCTGGGCAAAAATAGCAAAACGTTACGCATCCCTTATTGGCTGGGATTGTGCGGCGCCGGCGCTCTGGATTTGGTGAGTAAAGTCACCCGGCGTCAGTTTCCCGTCAGCCGCATCCGCGTGCAGAAGTTTTGCGCCAGAACGCAGTTCAAAAGCGATGTGCGCACTGATTTTGTTGCACCGGTGCCTTTGGAGGATGCGATTGCCAAAACCATCAGGCATGAGTTTCGCGCGCGCTGATGCCATGGTGCGCTGACGCACCAGGAAATCGGAGGACGGCAGGCGGCGTCATTTCAGGGAGCAAGGAGGGAGAAATGGTTTATCAACTGGGAGTGATATTTTTTCTGGCGTTGCTGCTGATGGCGATCGCCAGGGGAGTGGCGCTGAAACTGGCGCTGGTCGATAAGCCCAGCGCCCGCAAACAGCATCAGGGCCATATTCCGCTGTGCGGAGGCATCGCGATTTATCTGTCGGTGGCTCTGTTCTCGCTCTGGCAGCCGGACGGCGTGCCTCATATGGCGGTCTACCTGTGCTGCGTGACGGCGCTGCTGCTGCTGGGCGTGCTGGATGACCGCTTTGAGCTGTCGGTCGCGCCGCGTATGGCGGTACAGGGCGGGCTGGCGCTGGTGATGATGCTGGCGGCCGGCATGCGGCTCTCTTCGCTGGGCAGCCTATGGGGCGGCGAAGCGTTGCAGCTTGGCTACGGCGCCTTGCTGGTGACGCCGCTGGCGGTGTGGGGCGCGATTAACGCTTACAACATGGTCGACGGTATTGACGGTCAGTTGGGCATACAGTCCTGCGTGACGCTGGCCGGACTGGCAGTGCTGTTCGCTCTGGGCGGCCGTCTGGACACGGCGTTCTGGTGCCTGAGTCTGATTGTCACCCTGGCGGCCTACTTGTTGTTTAACCTAGGTTTTTTTGGGCGCCGCAACCGAATCTTTATGGGCGATGCCGGCAGCATGGTGATGGGATTTACCGTGTTGTGGCTGTTGTTGAGCGCGACGCAGGGCGACGGTGCGGTGATGCGTCCGGTCGGCGCGCTGTGGCTGATTGCCATGCCGTTGATGGATATGGTGAGCGTCATGCTGCGTCGTATCGCCCGGCGTCAGAGCCCGTTTCGAGCCGGTCGCGATCATCTGCACCATATTTTGATGCGCCGTGGTCTTAGCGCCCGCCAGGCATTGGCGGTAAGCGGTCTGCTGGCTTTGGCTCTGGCCGTTGTAGGCCTGTCCGGCGAGCTGATGGCGTGGCAGGAAAGCCTGATGCTGGCGGCATTTATGCTGTGTTCCGGCGGCTATTTCCTGCTGGTACGTGAACCTCGGCGGACAACAATGGCCGCCGGCTCGCCGGCAGCCGACCGTTAATTTTGTAGCAGGATGCTTGCATGAATTTTGATTTTACCCGTCTGGCACTGGCGCTATCCGTCACATTGCTTGGCAGTTGTAGCCTGTTCCCCGGTTCCCATTTGCCGACGGCCGGCAAGTTTAAGGTGACGACATCGGACGATCGTGACGCCCCGGCGCAGCCGGTCGCGGTATACCGCATGACGCCGATGCTGCTGGCCAAGATGCGGCGGGTGCAGCCGTCGGCGCGGCCTAATCCGCAGTTGGAACTGTTCCGGCAGAATTATCAATACCGCATCGGCGTCGGCGACGTGCTGAACGTTACGGTGTGGGATCATCCTGAACTGACCACACCGGCCGGGCAATACCGCAGCGCCAGCGATACCGGTAACTGGGTACACACCGATGGCAGCATTTTTTATCCGTATATTGGCCGGCTGCAGGTAGTGGGAAAAACCCCCGGCGAGGTGCGCGGTCTGATCGCCGCCAGGCTGGCGGCATTTGTCGAGAATCCGCAGGTGGACGTCAATATCGCCGCATTTCGTTCACAAAAAGTATATGTCACCGGCGAAGTCAACGTCTCCGGCCACCAGCCAGTCACCAATATACCGCTGACGGTGCTGGATGCGATCAACGCCGCAGGTGGCCTGACCGAATCTGCGGATTGGCGCAATGTTACCGTGACGCATCAGGGAAAAGAGCAGGTTATCTCCTTGCAGGCGCTGATGCAGTACGGCGATCTGAGTCAGAACCTGCCGTTGACGGCGGGGGATATTCTCTACGTGCCGCGTAATGATGACCAGAAAGTCTTTGTGATGGGCGAGGTTGGCAGACAGGCCACTCTGAAACTGGATCGCAGCGGCATGACATTGACCGAAGCGCTGGGCAACGCAGACGGCGTCAGCCAGTCGCTGGCGGACGCCACCGGGGTATTCGTTATCCGTCCCGGGCGTGACAAAGACGGGGAGCCATTGGCGGCGTTGTATCAGTTTGATCTTTCGGATGCGACCGCGTTGGCGATGGGGACAGAGTTTCACTTACAACCGTACGACGTGGTGTATGTCACCGCTGCGGCGGTGACGCGCTGGAACCGGCTGATTAGCCAATTGGTGCCGACCATTTCCGGTTTGAACGATCTGAGCGAGGCCGCGCTGCGGCTGCGTAATTGGTAAAAGGTAATGGTCGATGCAAGGAGCAGCGATGATAAAAAATAGTGCACAACCCGGTGCGGTGGCCGATGTGGAAGAGAAACTGGAGTGGGAGCGCCTGATCGGCCTGCTGTGGGATAACCGTTGGCGTCTGGCGCTGGCGACCATCTTGGCGGCGTTGCTGGGACTGCTGTACGCGCTGCTGGCGACGCCGATCTATGAGGCGACGGCGATGGCGCAGGTGGAGCAGCCGACCACCGGCGCGTCGCTGCTGCGCCAATCGCTGGACAATGCCGGCGAGCAGTTTTCCGCTACGCAGGATGAGATTGCGCTGGTTAACTCCCGCTACGTGCTGGGGAAAACCGTGGACAGCCTGGGACTGACGGTGCGGGTCAGCGCGGATGCTTTCCCGCTGGTGGGCAAAGGCGTAGCGCGTTTGCTTGGCCGGCCGGTCCCACAGTTGGCGATTGCCGAATTGGCGGTGCCGACGGACATGTTGGGTAAAGTCCTGACCCTGAGCGTGCGGGAGAACCAGCGCTTTACGTTGAGCCAGGACGGGCGGACGGTGCTGCGCGGCCGGGCGGGGGAGACGCTGCAGGACGGCGCATGGCGTCTGCGCGTGACGACGCTGTCCGCCGAGCCGGGCGCGACGTTTAGCGTGGTAAAGCTGGCGCGTCAGCAGGCCATCGACGATCTGCGCCGCAATCTGAGCATCACCCTGGCGGGTAAAGAGAGCGGCATCATGACCTTCAAACTGGAGAATGAAGATCCGCAGTACGCCAGACGGATTCTGCAGAGCATCACCGAAAACTATCTGCAACAGAATGTCGACCGCAAAACCGAAGAGGCGCAGCGCATGCTGGCGTTTTTGGCGCGTCAGCTGCCGCAGACTCAATCTTCGCTGAATCAGGCGGAAAACCGGCTGAACCAGTTCCGCCGGCAAAATGATTCGGTGGACCTGTCGCTGGAAGCCAAGTCGGTGCTGGATACGCTGGTGCAGCTGGAGGCGCAGCTTAATGAACTGACCTTCAAAGAATCGGAGATTTCCAAGCTGTATACCCGCGCGCACCCGGCATATCGCGCCCTGCTGGAAAAACGCGCCACGCTGGAGCAGGAAAAAAAGCGTCTGGGCAAACAGGTGCAGAAGCTGCCGAAAACCCAACAGGAGGTGCTGCGCCTGACGCGTGATGTACAGGTTGATCAGCAGGTGTATATGCAGCTGATGAACAAACAGCAGGAGTTGAGCATCAGCAAGGCGGGTACGGTGGGGAACATCCGCATTATCGATGCGGCGGAAACGACGATTAAGCCGGTAAAACCGCAAAAAATGCTGATCGTCATACTGTCGCTATTGAGCGGCGGGACGATTGCCGCCGCGGTGGTTCTGTTGCGCGGTGCTTTTCACCGGGGCATTGACGATAGCGCCGTGTTGGAAAAGCGCGGTATCAATGTGTATGCCACGGTGCCGCTGTCATTATGGCAGACGAAGCGCAACCGCAGTCAGCAGCTGTTGCTGACGCGCTCCGGCGGTGAGCGGCTGCCGATCCTGGCGCTGGAACAGCCGGAGGATCTGGCCGTTGAAGCGCTCCGCAGTCTGCGCACCAGTCTGCACTTCGTGATGATGGAGGCGAGCAACAATATCCTGATGGTGTCCGGCGCCAGTCCGGCCAACGGGAAAAGTTTCGCCAGCATTAATCTGGCGGCGGTGCTGGCTCAGGCCGGCCAGCAGGTACTGCTGATTGACGGCGATATGCGCAAGGGGTTTTTGCATCGCTGGCTGAGCAACGACGCACGGCACGGGTTGTCCGACGTGCTGGTCGGCCGCACTGAGCCGAGCCTGGCGGTGCGCACCACGGCGCAGGCCAATCTGGATTTTGTCCCGCGCGGTCAGGTGCCGCCAAACCCTTCCGAACTGCTGATGCACCCGCGTTTTACGGACTTTTTGCGCTGGGCAGGGCAGCGTTACGATATCGTGCTGATTGATACGCCGCCGATTCTGGCGGTCACCGATGCGGCGATTATCGGCCATCATGCGGGAACCTCTTTGATGGTGGTGCGTTTCGCGGTTAACAGCATAAAACAGGTTGAAGCCAGCCTGCGCCGCTTTGAACAGAACGGCGTATCCGTCAAAGGCGTGATTCTCAACGGCGTGGTGAAAAAGGCCGTTACCGATGTCGGTTATTACAACTTTGCCTACCCCAGCCACCGGGAAGAGGGCGACACGGTGCACAGGACCTAGCCCTATGAAGGCGATTTTGCACAATGCGTTCTGGCTGATGCTGGAGCGGGTATCGCTCAGCCTGTCGGGCGTGTTCGTTTCCGTCTATGTGGCGCGTTATCTGGGGCCGGCGCAGTTCGGCGCGCTGAACTATCTGCTGGCGACGATCGCTATTGTGGTGCCGCTGGTGCAGCTGGGCGCCGACAGCGTGATCTTCAACCGCGTTGCCCGCCGCCCTGACAGCGGCGTCCGGCTGATGATGGCCTCTATGCAGCTGCGGCGGCGGCTGTTTTTACTGCTGGCGCTGCCGCTGTGGTTATGGAGTTTTTATCACCATCCGGCGCCGCAAACCTGGATGAGCACGCTGCTGCTGGCAAGCGCCTATTTTTCCGTCCAGGACGTTTACAAGATTTACTACGATGCCCGGCTGCAGGCGAAGCGCAATACGCTGATTAACAACCTGGCGTTAGCGCTGGCGATCGTCCTGCGGCTGGCGTTGATCGGCGCGGCGCTGCCGCTGGTGTGGTTTGCCGTGCCGTATCTTATCGCCAGCGCGCTGCCTTACCTGACGCGTCTGTGGCTGTTTCGTCGCGGCTCACCGCCGGCGCCGTTTAACGCGCGCGCGACGCGGCGCTATGGCCGCTACCTGCTGCGTGTCGGTCTGCCGCTGGCCGCTGCCGGGCTGTCGATCGTCATCTATACCCGCATCGATCAAATCATGCTCGGCAATCTGCTCGGGCCGCAGGCGGTAGGCTGGTACAGCGCCGCCGTAACGCTGGGCCAGGGCTGGATCTTTATTCCTCTGGCGCTGGTGACGTCGCTGATGCCGGGGATTGCCCGCTGCGCCGCCGGTCCGGAACGGGAATACCGTATCCGTCTGCTGTGCCTGCTGGCGCTGCTGATTTCTCTGCCGGCGCTGCTGATACTGGGCGGCTACGCCACGCCGCTGGTGACGTGGCTGTATGGCGAGGCATTCCGCCCGGCCGCCGATGTTTTGGCGATGAGTACCCTGACCGCGCTGTTTTCGGTGCTGGGGACGGTGGCGTATCGCAGCATGGTGCTGTTGGCCGGTTACCGTTTTATTGCGCTGAAGATGCCGCTGGTGGCGTTGGCCAACGTGGTGATGAACGCCATGCTGATCCCGCGTTACGGGTTGCCCGGCGCGGCGCTGTCGACGCTGCTGGCTGAATTTTTCTCACTGTTTGTGTTAAACGCTTTTTTCCGCGGCGGACGGATCGTCCGTTTGCAACTGACCTGTTATTACGCTCTGCCACGTTTTATTCGCACGCTAAGGAGGCGGCATGCTTAATCGTTTATTGAAAGGGATCGTTCGGTGTTTGCCCGATGCGCTGCACCATCAGGTGAAATATGCGATGTACTTTAAGCGGTGGCCGCGTCTGGCGCACCCGCGCGGCTATAGCGAGAAGTTGATGCGGCGCAAGATTTATCCGCGCAGCGTTTACACCATGCTGTCGGATAAATACAAAGTGCGCGAGTTTATCGCCGGGCTTTGGGGTGACGCCTATCTGATTGAACTGTACGCGCACGGCGCGGAACTGAGTTATGACGTATTTCGCCGTCTGCCACGCCAGTTCGTGCTCAAGGCCAACCACGGCAGCGGTTATAACCGGCTGGTGTTTGATAAGGAACAGGTCAGCTACGCCGAACTCTACGATCAAACCCGGTGCTGGATGCGCGCCAATTTTTATCAGCAAAGCCGTGAGCGGCACTACCGCGATATTGAGCCATGCATCATGGTCGAACGGTTGCTGCTGGAAAACGGCGAGGTGCCGCACGATCTCAAGTTTCACTGCTTCAACCGCGATGGCGTGATTCGCATTTTTATTCAGGTGGATTACCAGCGTTTTGGCGAACACCGGCGGGATGTTTTCGATGAAAACTGGAACCGTACGGAAATTCGCCTTGTCCTGCCTAACGCCGAGCAGCCTCTGGCCGCACCGTCGCAATTGGCGGACATGCTGCGCCTGGCGCGCCTGACGGCGCAGCAGTTTTCCTATCTGCGGGTCGATTTTTATCAGGTGGGGGAGCGGGTCTACTTCGGCGAGCTGACGTTTACGCCCGGCGCAGGTTTATCCCGCCTGATGCCGGAGCGCATCGAGCAGGAATGGGGCGGCTACTTTACCGAGTAACGGAGGGCATGCCGCCGACATTGCTCCATGCCCTCCGTTACCGCAGATAAACGCGATTACCCACCATTATCCTTGAGGTAAGAAATGGATTTCTCAATTGTTATGCCAATTTATAACAGCGCAGGATTTTTACCGAAGACGCTCTCCCGCATTTTTGCCGCCTGTCGGGGATTCGACTACCAGGTGATTCTGGTGGATGACGGCTCGGATGCGATTGATATCGCTCAGGTGCGGCAAATTGCCTGCGCCCACAGTCAGGTAATGCTGCATGAGAAGAAGCAAAAGAGCAATGCGGCGGTATCGCGCAATCTGGGCGTGCGGCTGGCGGAGGCGGAGGTGGTGTTTTTTCTCGACGCCGACGACTACTTCACCACCAACTATATTATCCGCCGTCTGAAATACCACGAAGACGTCAGTATTGACATTATTTTTGGTAATTACGCCGAGGTGAGCGGCGTATCGGTGCGCGACTATACCTTCCAGTATCAGAGCGGCAGCGCCGGGGAAGATTTCCTGTTCCTGGAGATGGGCGACATCCGTTCTTCCACCATCAGCATGCGTAAAAAAAGCGATCGACGCTTTTTGTTTCCCGAATTTCTGTATAAGCACCAGGACTGGGGTTTTCTGGTCAACGCCACCAATCTGGGGGCGCAGATTGCCCACGATGCCGGCGGAGGAGTGTATCTGGACGTTGGCCGCGCCAGTCGGATGAGCACGCGACTGAACCTGGAAGCCAGCGATCTGTTTATCGACGCGTTCCTGTCCTCAAGCGCGCAGCATATCAGCGGCTTCGCCTGCAAACATCTGCTGGCTTCCCTCTACAGCGAGAATCAGCAGGCGTTCAGTTATTACTCTTCGCGCACTCTTCAGCACTCGCTGAGCGGCAAATTCAAACTGATCAAGCTGTACGGCGACTGCCTGACGCGGTTAGGTCTTTTTCCGCTGGGCGGTCGTCTGCTGCGCCATGCCCGCAACGGTTTTCGGAGGTGAAATGACGTCACGCAATATTGCCATTGTTATTGAGAATATCGCCGGGAAAGGCGGAACCGAACGCGTCGCCAGCGGCCTGGCCAATGCGCTGGCTGACAGCGACGACATGCGGGTCACGCTGTTCTCTTTCGGCGGCGAGCGGGCGTTTTTTCCGCTGTCGCAGTCGGTGACGCTGCGCCCGATCGGCAGCCGGGCACCGTGTTGGCCATGGCGGCTGGCGTGGGCGCTGCGGCGCGGGCGTTACGACGCCATCATTGTCGTCTCGATGGGGCGTTTGTCGGTGGTGATGACGCCGTATTTGCGCCTGCTGTGTCCCGATAGCCGGCTGCTGCTCAGTGAACACGTCAGTTTTCAGCAGTATCCGTGGCCGATGCGCTGGCTGAAACTGCTGATTTATGCCTTGGGCGACCGGGTGATTTTGCTGACGCACCGAGATCGGGCGCGGATCGGCCGCTGGATCCGGCAGGATAAATGCCTGGTGATCGAGAACGTTTCGCCGTTTACGCCGCAGCCGCCCGACTGCGGTCAACGGCGCAACGTCGCCTTGGCCATCGGCCGGCTCACCGAACAGAAAGGCTTTGACCGGTTGATTGACGCCTGGCGGCAGATCGCCCGTCAGGCGCCGTCATGGCAGCTGTTGATCGTCGGTGATGGCCCGGCGCGGCCGGCGCTGCAACGGCAGATTGCGCAGGCGGGGTTGGAGCGTCAGGTCTCTTTGCTGCCGGCGACGCCGGACGTGGCGCGCTATTACCGTCAGGCCAGTCTGTATCTGATGACCTCCCGTTACGAGGGGTTGCCGATGGTGCTGATTGAAGCGCTGAGTTTTGGCCTGCCGCTGGTGGCTTATGACTGTCAAACCGGGCCGGCGGAACTGATTGAGTCCGGGGTGAACGGCTATCTGGTGCCGGACGGCGACAGCCCGCAGTTCTGCGAACGGGTGCTGGCGCTGATGGCGGATAACGCACTGCGGCTACGCTTTGCGCACGCTTCGTGGCGGCAGGCGCAGCGCTTTACGCCGGAACGTATTTACCCCTTGTGGCAACGGATTATCACGTGAGGAACATATGGAAAAAGTATCAGTTATTATGCCGGCCTATAACGCAGCGGCATCCGTCAGGGCATCGATTCTGGGCGTGCTCAACCAGAGCTTTACCGACTTTCAGCTGTATGTGATTGACGACGCCTCCACCGATGAGACGGCGGACATTGTGGCGTCGCTGAGGAATGAGCGTGTGACCTATATTCGCAACCCGCGCAACCTGGGGGTGGCGGCCACGCGCAATATCGGTATCGATATGGCCCGCGGCGACTACCTGGCGTTTTGCGACAGCGATGACGTGTGGCTGGGCAACAAGCTGGCGCGGCAGGTGGAGATTTTGCAGTCCGGCCGCTACGACGTGGTGTGCTCGCACTATTACACCTTTGAGCAGGATCTGCATCAGGTGAAGAACTACCGCGGCGCGGCGGAGGTTATCGACTACCCGGCGATGCTCAGGAGCAACCGCATCGGCAACCTGACCGGTATCTACAATCAGCGGCGCACCGGTAAGGTCTATCAGCAGCCGGTGGGGCATGAAGATTACCTGATGTGGCTGGCGGTGCTGGAACGGGCATACAACGGCCTGGCGTACTGCGTGCCGGAACCGCTGGCATTTTACCGGGTTTCCGACCATTCGCTGTCCGGCAATAAGCTGCAGGCGGCGGACTGGCAGTGGAAAATCTACCGTCAGTATCTGGGGCTGTCGTACCAGAAATCTTGTTACCTGTTTTTTGCTTACCTGTTGAATGCGGCGATGAAGCGGCAATGAGCGGTTTGATGCCGGCGATTGCCGCCGCCGCGCTGCTGCAGGGGATGCCGCCGCAGGAGTGTGCGCCGAATCTACTGCAAAACCCCGGTTTCGAACAGGGGCTGCAGGGCTGGCGCGGCGAAGGTGCCGGAGAGGATAGCGCGGCGCACGGCGGCAGGGCCAGCCTGCGCTATCACAATCAGGATGCCGCCCGTTACCACACCTTTAGCCAGACGGTCGCGGCGCAGCCCGGACAGGCTATCGCGTTTGGCGCCTGGCTGAAAGGGCACGGGCTGCAGGGGGCGCCGCAGGATCGCGGCGCCAGCGTGTATATCCAGAGTTTTGATGCACAGGGGCGTTTTCTGGAGGGGCGCTATCCGACGGGAATCGTCGGCAACAGCGGTTGGCGGCATATCTCGGCCTTGTATCGCGTGCCCCGGCGGGCGGCGCGGGTGACGCTGGGGCTGTATCTGCGCCGTGGCACCACCGGGACGGCGTGGTTCGACGATGCGTATGCCTGCGTGCTGTCGCCGCAGGCGGCGCTCTATCCGGCGGGCGGTCGCACGCTGATTGAAACGCCGCATCCACAGTGGGTGACGGTCAGCAGCGTGCTGCTCGATCGGCAGCGCAAAGTTGTCGACCAGACGAACCAGCGGCGCTATATCGCCGGGCGCTATTGGCTGGGTTATACGCCGCCGCCGTTGCCGCCGGGGGAATATCGCCTGCGTCAGCAGGTGACCGAAGCGCCGACGGGGCGCAGCCGCAGCAGTGAGATCGCGCTGGATATCGGTCAGCCGACGCCGACGGTGGCGATTGACGGACAGGGGTTTACCCGTCGCCGCGGCGAACGGATATTTCCGCTGGGGATTTACACCACCCGCAGCGGCGATGATGATCTGGCGCGTATCGCCGCCGCCGGTTTCAACAGCGTGCTCAATTACCGTTATGGCGTTGGCAAGGACGCCGACGCTTTTTTTCGCCGCAGCCGGCGTCACGGGCTGCAGGTTATCTACGCCATCAAAGATCTCTATGCCGGCAGCCGTTTTGCGCCGGCGACGCGCGGCAGCTATGCGGCGTTGGCCGCCGCCCAGATTAACCGGCTGAAAAACCAGCCTAATTTACTGGCCTGGTATATCAATGATGAGCTGGGGCTGGAGTTTCTGCCGCAGATTGCGGCCAGGCACCAGCAGGTGCAGCGGCTTGACCGCCACCACCCGACGTTTCAGGTGCTGAATAAAACCGCCACGCTGGATGACTATTTCAACAGTGCGGATATTTTGGCGACCGATCCCTATCCGGTCGGTTCGGAGCCTCACCTGCGCCGCACCCTGCATGATACGCAGCAAACCGTGCGCGCGGCGCGCGGGGTGAAGGGCGCCTGGATGGTGATTCAGATTATGGATCATGCCGCCTATGATGACCGGCGTTCTGCGCGGGCGCCGACGGAAGATGAAGTCCGCACCCAGGCCTGGCTGGCGCTGATCGGCGGCGCGCGCGGGCTGCTGTTTTATTCCTATAACGACCTGTTTTATCAGCAGCGGCGTGGCCATTTTGACCGCGCGGCGTTTGAGACGCAGTGGCGCGGTATCGCCCGTGTGGCTCGTCAGGTTAACGGTTTCAGCCCTTACTTGCTTACGGGTGACGGTGTAACGCTGAAATTGCCGGGATCCGCAGCGGCGGCGCGAATCTTCGTGCGTGGCGACCGTGCGCTGCTGCTGGTCGCCAATCCGGAGGCGCGCCCGGTGACGCTGCGTCTGCAGTTGCCGGATGGCTGGCGTCATCAGACACGCCGCGAGCTGGAGATACCACTGCCGCCGCTGGGCAGCACCCATCGGTGGCTGCATCGCTGAATCCGGTTTGCCGCCGCTGCGGCGCAGGAGTACCCCCAAATAGCCGGCAGCAATGCGCAAGATATGCACCGGCGGCGACGTTTTTAATTTCTTGTTATAAATCAATATCAAATTGAGTTTTCTGGCGTTATCCAAAAGGGGTATTGCCGCGCCTGCCCGCGTTTTTCCCATCATGTTGTGTTGATCGCAATCAATTTGCCGCCGCCTTTGCATCAGTAGCCTTGGCCGCAGATTGAGCAATGACGTCCATCATGATGACCCCAGACCCGAACCCCGGCGCAGGCGCCGGGCAGTGAGGGAAAATAACGATAAGAGCCTTCAGGAGAACTCCGGATGAGCAAATTTTTAGACCGGTTCCGCTACTTTAAACAGCTGGCGGAACCGTTCTCTGGCGAACATGGCCAGACGCTTGACAGCAACCGAGATTGGGAAGACGGCTACCGCAGCCGCTGGCAGCACGACAAAATCGTGCGTTCGACCCACGGCGTCAACTGCACCGGTTCGTGCAGCTGGAAGATCTACGTGAAAAATGGCCTGGTCACCTGGGAAACCCAGCAGACCGACTATCCGCGCACCCGCCCCGACTTGCCGAACCACGAACCGCGCGGCTGCCCGCGCGGCGCCAGCTACTCCTGGTATCTGTACAGCGCCAACCGCCTGAAATATCCGCTGATGCGCAAACGCCTGCTGAAACTGTGGCGTGAAGCCAAGGCGCAGCACAGCGATCCGGTCGAGGCCTGGGGCGCTATCGTCAGCGATCCGGACAAGGCCAAGAGCTATAAAATCGCCCGCGGCCGCGGCGGCTTTGTGCGTTCCAGCTGGCAGGAGGTGAACGAACTGATTGCCGCCTCCAACGTCTATACCGCAAAAACCTTCGGCCCAGACCGTATTATCGGTTTTTCGCCGATCCCGGCGATGTCGATGGTGTCCTACGCGTCCGGCGCGCGTTACCTGTCGCTGATCGGCGGCACCTGTCTGAGCTTCTACGACTGGTACTGCGATTTACCTCCCGCGTCGCCGATGACCTGGGGTGAGCAGACCGACGTGCCGGAATCCGCCGACTGGTATAACTCCTCCTACATTATCGCCTGGGGTTCCAACGTGCCGCAGACTCGCACGCCGGACGCCCACTTCTTTACCGAGGTGCGCTACAAGGGCACCAAAACCGTGGCGGTGACGCCGGACTACGCCGAAGTGGCGAAACTCTGCGACCAGTGGCTGAATCCGAAGCAGGGCACCGACAGCGCCATGGCGCTGGCGATGGGCCATGTGATGCTGAAAGAGTTTCATCTGGATCGTCAGGTCGGCTATTTCCGCGATTACGTGCGCCGCTATACCGATATGCCGATGCTGGTGCTGCTGGAGCCGCGCGACGAGGGTTATTACGCCGCCGGCCGCATGCTGCGCGCCAGCGATCTGGTGGACGCGCTGGGGCAGGACAACAATCCGCAGTGGAAAACCGTCGCGCTGGATGAAAAGAGCGGCCAACTGGTGGCGCCGCAGGGGGCGATCGGCTTCCGCTGGGGAGAGCAGGGTAAATGGAACCTGGAGCAGCGCGCCGGCCAGGCGCAGCAGGAGGTTGAGCTGCAGCTGAGCCTGCTGGGGTCGCACGATGAGGTGGCCGAGGTCGGTTTCCCGTATTTTGGCGGCGCGGAAAGCGAACACTTCAACAGCGTGGCGCTGGAGCAGGTGCTGCGCCATAAGCTGCCGGTGAAACGTCTGCAGCTGGCGGACGGCAGCGAGGCGTTGGTGGCCAGCGTCTACGATCTGACGCTGGCGAACTACGGCCTCGATCGCGGGCTGGACGACGCCAACTGCGCCGCCGGCTATGACGACATCAAGGCCTATTCCCCTGCGTGGGCGGAGCAGATTACCGGCGTTTCCCGTCATCACATCATCCGCATCGCGCGTGAATTTGCCGAGAACGCCGAGAAAACCCACGGTCGTTCCATGATCATCGTCGGTGCCGGTATGAACCACTGGTATCACATGGATATGAACTACCGCGGTCTGATCAATATGCTGATCTTCTGCGGCTGCGTCGGCCAGAGCGGCGGCGGCTGGGCGCACTACGTCGGCCAGGAGAAGCTGCGGCCGCAGACCGGCTGGCTGCCGCTGGCCTTCGGCCTCGACTGGCAGCGACCGCCGCGCCAGATGAACGGCACCTCATTCTTCTACAACCACTCCAGCCAGTGGCGTTATGAAACCGTCGCTACCGAGGAACTGCTGTCGCCGCTGGCGGATAAATCCCGCTTCAGCGGCAGCCTGATCGATCTCAACGTGCGCGCCGAACGTATGGGCTGGTTGCCGTCCGCGCCACAGCTGAACACCAACCCGTTGCGGATTGCGGCGCAGGCGGCCGCGGCCGGACAATCGCCGTTGGATTACACCGTCGACAGCCTGAAGCAGGGGGCGCTGCGTTTTGCCGCCGAGCAACCGGACAACCCGCAGAACTTCCCGCGCAACCTGTTCGTCTGGCGCTCCAATCTGCTGGGATCCTCCGGTAAAGGCCATGAATACCTGCTGAAGTACCTGCTGGGGACGGAAAACGGTATTCAGGGCAAGGATTTGGGACAGCAGGGCGGCGTTAAACCGCAGGACGTGGAGTGGCAGGATCAGGGCGGCGAAGGCAAGCTGGATCTGGTGGTGACGCTCGATTTCCGCATGTCCAGCACCTGCCTCTATTCCGATATCGTGCTGCCGACCGCCACCTGGTATGAAAAAGACGACATGAATACCTCGGATATGCATCCGTTTATTCATCCGCTGTCGGCGGCGGTCGATCCGGCCTGGGAGTCGAAGAGCGACTGGGAAATTTACAAGGGCATCGCCAAGGCCTTCTCTGAGGTGTGCGTCGGCCACCTGGGGCAGGAAACCGACGTGGTGACGTTGCCGATCCAGCATGACTCCGCCGCCGAGCTGGCGCAGCCGCTGGGCGTACAGGACTGGAAAAAAGGCGAATGCGACCTTATTCCGGGCAAAACCGCGCCGCACATCATGGTGGTTGAGCGTGACTATCCGGCTACCTATGAGCGCTTTACCTCGCTAGGCCCGCTGCTGGACAAGCTCGGCAACGGCGGTAAGGGCATCAGCTGGAACACCCAGACGGAGATCGATTTCCTGAAACAGCTGAACTACGTGAAGACCGACGGCCCGGCGGCCGGCCGGCCGAAGATCGATAGTGCGATTGACGCGGCGGAAGTGATTTTGTCGCTGGCGCCGGAGACCAACGGCCAGGTGGCGGTAAAAGCCTGGCAGGCGCTCAGCAACATCACCGGTCGGGATCACACGCATTTGGCGCTGAACAAGGAAGATGAAAAGATTCGCTTCCGTGATATTCAGGCCCAGCCGCGCAAGATTATTTCCAGCCCGACCTGGTCCGGTCTGGAAGACGAGCACGTCTCCTACAACGCCTGCTACACCAACGTGCACGAGCTGATCCCGTGGCGCACCCTCAGCGGCCGTCAGCAGCTTTATCAGGATCATGAGTGGATGCGCGCCTTTGGCGAGAGCCTGTTGGTCTACCGTCCGCCGATCGACACCCGCGCCGCGCAGCCGCTGCTTAACCGGCAGCCGAACGGCAATAAAGAGAAGGCGCTGAATTTCCTGACGCCGCACCAGAAATGGGGTATCCACTCCACCTACAGCGACAACCTGCTGATGCTGACGCTGTCGCGCGGCGGGCCGATCGTCTGGATGAGCGAGGAGGACGCCGCCGATCTGGGCATTGCCGATAACGACTGGATTGAGGCGTTCAACGCCAACGGCGCGCTGACCGCCCGTGCGGTGGTCAGCCAGCGCATTCCGGCCGGTATGACCATGATGTACCACGCGCAGGAGCGCATCGTTAATATTCCGGGGTCAGAGATCACCAGCCAGCGCGGCGGTATCCACAACTCGGTCACCCGCGTCTGCCCGAAACCGACGCATATGATCGGCGGCTATGCGCAGCTGAGCTATGGCTTTAACTACTACGGCACCGTCGGCTCCAACCGCGATGAGTTTGTGGTAGTGCGCAAGATGAACCGTATCGATTGGTTGGATGGCGAAGGTAACGACGACACCCAGGGCAGCCAGCAGGAGAAAGCCAAATGAAAATTCGTTCGCAAGTCGGCATGGTGCTGAATCTGGACAAATGCATCGGTTGTCATACCTGTTCGGTCACCTGTAAGAACGTCTGGACCAGCCGCGAAGGTATGGAATACGCGTGGTTCAACAACGTGGAAAGTAAGCCGGGCGTCGGCTATCCGCACGCCTGGGAAGATCAGGACAAATGGAAAGGCGGCTGGATCCGCAAAATCAACGGCAAACTGGAGCCGCGCATGGGCAGCCGCGTCGGCGTGCTGTCGAAGATTTTCGCCAACCCGCACGTGCCGGCGCTGGATGATTACTACGAACCGTTTGATTACGACTACCAGCATCTGCATACCGCGCCGCAGGGCAAGCAGCAGCCGATCGCCCGGCCGCGCTCGTTGATCACCGGCCAGCGCATGAAGAAGATCGAGAACGGCCCGAACTGGGAAGAGATCCTCGGCGGCGAGTTTGAAAAGCGCTCGCAGGATAAAAACTTCGCCAATATGCAAAAGGCGATGTACGGCCAGTTTGAAAACACCTTCATGATGTATCTGCCGCGCCTGTGCGAGCACTGTCTGAATCCGGCGTGCGTGGCGACCTGCCCGAGCGGCGCTATCTATAAGCGCGGCGAAGACGGCATTGTGCTGATTGACCAGGACAAGTGCCGCGGCTGGCGCATGTGTCTGACCGGCTGCCCGTACAAGAAAATCTACTTTAACTGGAAAAGCGGCAAGTCGGAGAAATGTATTTTCTGCTACCCACGCATCGAGGCCGGCCAGCCGACCGTCTGTTCGGAAACCTGCGTCGGGCGTATCCGCTACCTGGGCGTGCTGCTGTATGACGCCGACCGTATCGAACAGGCGGCGGCGACGGAAAATGAGCAGGATCTGTATCAGAGCCAGCTGGATATCTTCCTCGACCCGCACGATCCGGCGGTGATTGCCCAGGCGCTGGCGGACGGCGTGCCGCAGAGCGTGATCGACGCCGCGCAGCAGTCGCCGGTATACAAAATGGCGATGGACTGGAAGCTGGCGCTGCCGCTGCACCCGGAATATCGCACCTTACCGATGGTGTGGTACGTGCCGCCGTTATCGCCGATTCAGTCGGCGGCGGATGCCGGCGAGCTGGCGCACAACGGCGTACTGCCGGACGTCGACAGCCTGCGTATCCCGGTGCAGTACCTGGCGAACCTGCTGACCGCCGGCGATACCGCGCCGGTGCTGCTGGCGCTGAAGCGTATGCTGGCGATGCGCCACTACAAGCGCGCCGAAAGCGTGGACGGCGTGGTGGACACCAGCGCGCTGGAACAGGTGGGCCTGAGCGAAGCGCAGGCGCAGGAAATGTACCGCTATCTGGCGATCGCCAACTACGAAGACCGCTTTGTGGTGCCGTCCAGCCATCGTGAGCTGGCGCGCGAGGCCTTCCCGGAAAGCAAAGGCTGCGGCTTCAGCTTCGGCGACGGCTGCCACGGCAGCGACGGTAAGTTCAACCTGTTCAACAGCCGCCGTATCGATGCGATTGACGTGTCGCAGAAAACTGCGCGTCCGGAGGATGCCTCATGATGACATTACGGATTATCGCCCGCCTGCTGGACTATCCCGATCAGGCGTTGTGGGATCATCAGGATGAGCTGCTGGCGGCGCTGGAGCCGGCCTGCGAGCTGGATCTGCACTACAGCGCGCAGTTGATGCAGTTTATCCGCGAGTTGTGCGCCCGCCCGCTGCTGGACACGCAGGCCGACTATTGCGAGCTGTTTGACCGCGGCCGCGCCACCTCGCTGCTGCTGTTTGAGCATGTGCACGGCGAATCGCGCGACCGCGGGCAGGCGATGGTCGACCTGATGGCGCAGTATCGCGCCGACGGGTTGCAGATCGACAGCCGCGAACTGCCGGATTTTCTGCCGCTGTATCTGGAGTATCTCGCCAGCCGCAGCCATGAGGCGGCGCGCGAGGGGTTGCAGGACATCGCGCCGATTCTGGCGCTGCTGGGCGCACGCCTGCATCAGCGCGGCAGCGCATACGGCGTGCTGTTCGACATTCTGCTGGCGCTGTCCGGCAGCGATATTCAGGCGCAGGCGCTGCAGCAGCAGGTGGCCGCAGAGGCGCGCGATGATACGCCGCAGGCGTTGGATGCGGTATGGGAAGAGGAACAGATTAAGTTTCTCGGCGAACCGCAGGGCTGTGCTTCCGCGCAGCAAACCGCACACCAGCGGCGCTTCGCCGGTGCGGTGGCGCCGCAGTATCTCGATCTGTCGGATGCGTTAACCGGAACCAAAGGACGCTAATCATGCAATTTCTCAATCAGTTTTTCTTCGATATTTATCCGTATCTGGCGGGGACGATTTTTCTGGTCGGCAGTTGGCTGCGCTACGATTACGGCCAGTACAGCTGGCGCGCCGGCTCCAGCCAGATGCTGGATAAAAAGGGGATGCGGCTGGCCTCCAACCTGTTTCACATCGGCATCCTGGGAATTTTCTTCGGCCACCTGTTCGGCATGTTGACGCCGCACTGGATGTATCAGGCATTTTTGCCGATCGACGTGAAGCAGAAGCTGGCGATGATCGCCGGCGGCATCTGCGGCCTGATGACGTTGGCGGGCGGCGCACTGCTGCTGAAGCGGCGTCTGACCAACCCGCGGGTGCGGGCAACCAGCAGCGTCGCCGATATTCTGATCCTGACGCTGCTGGTGGTGCAGGTCTGTCTGGGGCTGCTGACCATTCCGTTCTCCGCCCAGCATATGGACGGCAGCGAGATGATGAAGCTGGTGGGCTGGGCGCAGGCGGTGGTGACCTTCCAGGGCGGCGCGTCGCAGCACCTTGACGGCGTGGCGCTGATCTTCCGCCTGCATATGGTGCTGGGGATGACGCTGTTCGTGCTGTTCCCGTTCTGCCGTCTGGTGCATATCTGGAGCGCGCCGGTCGAGTATCTGACCCGCCGTTATCAGTTGGTGCGCAACCGTCGTTAATCCTGCCATCCGCGCTGTCTGCCAGCGCGGATTTTTTTCCCTTTGCTGTTTCCCGATGATTTTCCGAGAAAAACCTGTCGCTTCTGCGAAGCGTTACGCAGTTCACTAATTGAACAGCGACGTCAATGGCGTTACAGTCTTCCCACCTTAGCCAAGGCCACAGGAGGTGGAATATGCGTCGTTTGCCGTTACTGGTTTCCAATGAGATTGATGACAGTTTAAACGCCATGGCCGCACGTCATGGATTAGCCAAAACCGAGGTGATTGTGAAAGCCTTTTCGTTACTGGCGCTTGCCGACCATCATTGGTTAAGGCAGGACGGCACCACGCTTGCCGTGGTGCGCGACACCGACGGCGGTGAACTGGAAGTGATCGGCAAGGTGCAGGGGCTGTTTTAATGTGCGCGCAACGGCGGGAGAAGCTGGTGGACGTCGGCGCGCTGTACCTTGACGCCACGGCGACATTTGACGAAATGGAGCGGTTGCGCCTGGCCAGGCAGGTATTGAGCGGTCTGTTTGTGATTAGCGCCGGCGTATTTGCCGCCCATGCCTACTGGGATGACAACCAGCCGCTGCGGCAGATGTTCGAACTGCTGAAAATCGGCGCATTGCCGTTGGTGACGCTGGTGGTGTCGTTTTACTTTCCGAACGGCGCCGCCGGCAAATAGTGCCGGCGGCGCGGGAGATGATGGCGGGGGTCAGTGCGACTTCATCCCCGCGGCGGTCATCAGCATGCGGAAAATCGTCGCCACCACAAACAGCCCCAGCACGCTGGCGCTCCAGATGATCACCAGCCAGCCGACGCGTTTCCACCAGGGGGCGGCGTCTTTCTCTTTCATCGTCGCCTCCTTCATCAGTGGTAACCCTGCTCATGGCTCACCTTGCCGCGGAATACGTAGTAGCTCCAGAAGGTGTAGACCAGAATAATCGGGATGATGAACAGCGCGCCTACCAGCATAAAGCCCTGGCTCTGCATCGGCGATGCCGCTTCCCACAGGCTGATGGACGGCGGGATCAGCAGCGGCCAGATGCTGATGCCCAGCCCGCTCAGGCCAAGGAACACCAGCAACAGCGTCAGCAGAAACGGCGAGTAGTGCGCGTCGTGATTCACCCCGCGCCAGATGCCCCAGGCGCTCAGCAGCACCAGAATCGGCACCGGCAGCAGCCAGAACAGGTTCGGCAGGCTGAACCAGCGGTCGGCGATTTCCGGATGCGCCAGCGGTGTCCAGATGCTTACCAGCGCCAGAATCACCAGCAGAGCCAGCAGCAGCGGCGTCGCCAGGCGGTACATACGCGCCTGCAGTTCGCCGGCGGTTCTCATCACCAGCCAGGTACAGCCGAGCAGGGCGTAAGCCGCCACCAGTCCCAGGCCGCAGAACAGCGCGAACGGCGTCAGCCAGTCGAGCGGGCCGCCGGCATAGGCGCGGTTCTCAACCGGGAAGCCGTTCAGAATGGCGCCGACCACGATACCCTGACAGAAGGTGGCGAGCAGCGAGCCGCCAATAAAGGCCTTATCCCAGATATGACGCTTGTCGGCGGTGGCCTTGAAGCGGAATTCAAACGCCACACCGCGGAAAATCAGGCCGATCAGCATCAGCGTCAGCGGAATGGCCAGCGCGTCAAGGATCACCGAATAGGCCAGCGGGAAGGCGCCGTACAGCGCGGCGCCCCCCAGCACCAGCCAGGTTTCGTTGCCGTCCCAGACCGGTGCGACGGTGTTCATCATCACGTCGCGGTCTCTGCTGTCTTTGACCCATGGAAACAGGATGCCGATGCCCAGATCGAAACCGTCCATCACCACGTACATCATGGTGCTGAACACGATAATCAAAAACCAGATAAGCGGAAGATCGATACCCATGTTCAACTCCTGTCGTCCAGATGCTCTTTGACCGCGGAAAGCGGACGCGCCGGCCGGCCTTCGGTGTCGTCCGGCTGCTCGCCTTCATGCGGCTGCGGCCCTTTGCGGATTAGCCGCATCATATAGGCGTAGCCGACGCCGAACACCGAGCAGTACACCACGATAAACGCCAGCAGGCTGATGCTCATATGCAGTTCCCCGTGGGCGGAAACCGCGTCCTTGGTGCGCAGCAGGCCATAGACCACCCACGGCTGACGGCCTATTTCGGTGGTGAACCAGCCCGCCAGCAGGGCGATCAGCCCCGAAGGCCCCATCCACAGTACGAAGTAGAGGAAGGGCTTCGAGTGGTACAGGCCGCCGCGCCAGCGCAGCCACAGGCTCCAGACGCCGGCCAGAATCATCAGCAGGCCCATGGCCACCATGACGCGGAAACTCCAGAATACGATGGTGGAATTGGGGCGATCTTCCGGCGGGAAGGACTTCAGCGCCGGGATTTGCTCCGTCAGGCTATGGGTCAGGATCAGGCTGCCGAGGTAGGGAATTTCCAGCTTAAAGCGCGTCTCTTCCCGCTCCATATCCGGCCAGCCGAACAGGATCAGCGGCGTGGCTTCACCGGCGACGTTCTCCCAGTGTCCCTCGATGGCGGCGATTTTGGCCGGCTGGTGTTTAAGGGTATTCAGACCGTGCGCATCGCCGATAAACGCCTGAATAGGGGCGACGATCAGCGCCATCCACATCGCCATCGACAGCATGGTGCGCATTGCCGGCGTATCGCGTCCGCGCAGCAGGTGCCAGGCGGCGGAGGCGCCAACAAAGAAGGCGGAAGCCAGGAACGCCGCGGTGGACATATGCAGCAGCCGGTAGGGGAATGACGGGTTGAAAATCACCTTCAGCCACTCCACCGGCACCACCTGGCCGTTGATGATTTCATGGCCCTGCGGCGTTTGCATCCAGCTGTTCGACGCCAGGATCCAGAAGGTGGAAATCAGCGTGCCGAGCGCCACCATACAGGTGGCGAAGAAGTGCAAGCCAGGGCCGACGCGATTCCAGCCGAACAGCATGACCCCCAGGAAACCGGCCTCAAGGAAGAATGCGGTGAGCACTTCATAGGTGAGCAACGGTCCGGTGATATTGCCGGCAAATTCGGAGAAAAAGCTCCAGTTGGTGCCGAACTGGTAGGCCATCACCAAACCGGAGACCACCCCCATGCCAAAGTTGACGGCAAAAATTTTCGACCAGAAATGATAGAGCTGCCGATAAGTGTCGTCCTGTGTCTTCAGCCATAAACCTTCCAACACTGCCAGATAGCTGGCTAGCCCAATGGTGATTGCGGGGAACAAAATATGGAAGGATACGGTGAAGGCGAACTGTATTCTGGCAAGCTCGAGTGCATCAAGACCCAGCATAGCGCCCCCTAGGGTTGTACATAACATGACCTCTTCAGTATAGACGTGTTTTTTTCAATGACCTCCCGGCGAGAAACCGCGTTCGGATGGCCGTCTGGCGGCGGAAAAATCACCCGTAAATCATCGCCGGAAAGCAAAGAAAACTTGGTGGTCAGTTAAACACGGAGTACATTGACTATAATAGTGACAGTTATTTTACTTTTACCTATAACAGTTTCTTTTGGCGCATTTATGACACGATATGAACAATTGGCGCAGCAAATCCGCGAACAGATCCAAAACCGGGTGTGGCGCGCCGGCGATAAATTGCCTTCTCTGCGGGAAAGCGGCAGGCGTGCGGGACTCAGCCTGATGACGGTGGTGCAATCCTACCAACTGCTGGAAAGCCAGGGCTGGATCGTGGCGCGCCCGCAGTCCGGCTATTACGTGGCCGCCCGGCCGCAGCCGTTGCCGCAGGCGACGCACGGCGAAAAGCTGCTGCTGAGCGAGCAGGTGGATATCAACGCCTTTATTTTCGACGTGTTGCAGGCCTGCAAGGATCCGCAGATTGTGCCATTCGGTTCGGCGTTTCCGGATGCGACGCTGTTTACCCAGCCGAAACTGGCGCGGGCGCTCAGCAGCGTGGCGCGCAAGTTCACGCCGCACAGTTCGCTGGTTAACCTGCCGCCGGGCAATGATGCGCTGCGGCGCAATATTGCGCAGCGCTATGCGTTAAGCGGCATGCAGGTGGCGCCGGATGAAATTGTCATTACCGCCGGCGCGATGGAGTCGCTCAGCCTTAGCCTGCAGGCTGTCACACAACCCGGCGACTATGTGGCCATTGAGTCGCCGGCTTTTTACGGCGCGCTACAGGCGCTGGAGCGGCTGCGGCTGAAAGCGGTGGCGATACCGACCCATCCGCAGCACGGTATTGAACTGGAGCCGTTGGAACAGGCGCTGACGCAGTATCCGATCAAGGCCTGCTGGCTGATGACCCATTTCCAGAACCCGCAGGGCGCCACGATGCCGGAGGTCAATAAACAGCGGCTGGTGGCGCTACTGCGGCAGCGGCAGATCGCGCTGATTGAGGATGATGTCTACGGCGAGCTCTATTTTGGCGCTGAACGGCCGCTGCCGGCCAAGGCGCTGGACACGGACGGACTGGTGCTGCACTGCTCGTCCTTTTCCAAGTGTCTGGCGCCGGGGTTTCGCGTCGGCTGGGTCGCCGCCGGCCGGCATGCCGCACAGATCCAGCGTCTGCAACTGATGAGCACCGTATCCGCCAGCGTACCGATGCAGATGGCGATCGCCGATTACTTGCTGCACGGCGGTTATGACACGCATTTGCGGCGTTTACGTCGCCTGCTGGCGCAGCGGCAAAGCGCGATGCGTCAGGCGATTGCGCATTATTTTCCCCCGACGGTCAACGTCAGCCAGCCGGACGGCGGCTATTTTTTATGGCTGGAGCTGGCGCCGGGCTTGTCGGCGATGGCGCTGTACCAGCGCGCGCTGGCGCAGGGCATCAGTATTGCGCCCGGCCGTATGTTTACGACCGGCGACCATTTCAACCACTGTTTCCGCCTGAACGCCTCGTTTGAGTGGAGTGACCGGCTGGAGGCGGCGATCCGCACCCTCGGCGAGCTGATCCGCCAGCTGTCGGCAGAATCCTAGGGAATTTCCCCCCCATATTGCTGGGGCAAAATAGAGCATTTGCACCGTAATGGCGCATGGCCGGGCGGCCGACATTCGTTAGGCCGCTTATTTTTTGCGAGCGCGATCAGAAAAAACAAAACTTTTTGCTAATGAATAGTATTTCGTTGCCTATGGCGTTTTCAGGCTGCGTTTTTACATTTATGCAGTACAAATGCATAAAACTTGCATACATATGCAATATAAGCCGTTGTTTTAACGAAAAAAAATGAGAAATACCTCCCAAATCCGCTATTGGCACGATAACTGCTCTACACTCTTTATCAGACGGCATGTATTTTAACTGTCCGTTAACATTAATGGCCCGTTGCTGGCTGAGCTACACGACAGATATAGTAAAAAATCGCCTTTATGTAACAGATTTGTATCTCAAACGCCGGTGAAAGAGAGCATTATCATCGCCAGGCGCCATCAGATTCCGAGCGGTTTTTTGTATTGTTGTATCGCTTTACCGTGCAGAAACGGCCCTTCGGCTCAAAAATCTGTTTTTCGCTTACGTCATGAGGTCACTATGGAACAGCCAATCGCAGTTACCCGCCAGTCTTTCGACGACTGGATGATCCCGGTTTATGCTCCCGCCGATTTTATTCTGGTGCGCGGCGAGGGTTCCCGCGTCTGGGATCAGCAGGGTAAAGAGTATATCGACTTTGCCGGCGGTATTGCGGTGAACGCGCTGGGGCATGCGCATCCGGTGGTGAAGGCGGCGCTGGTGGAGCAGGCCGGCAAACTGTGGCACCTGGGCAACGGTTATACCAACGAGCCGGTGCTGCGCTTGGCGAAGATGCTGATTGACGCCACTTTCGCCGACAAAGTCTTTTTCTGTAACTCCGGCGCTGAAGCTAACGAAGCGGCGCTGAAGCTGGCGCGCAAATATGCGCTGGATAAGTTCGGTGCCGAGAAAAACCAGATTGTGGCCTTCAACAATGCCTTCCACGGCCGCACGCTGTTTACCGTTTCCGCCGGCGGGCAGCCGAAGTATTCGCAGGACTTTGCGCCGCTGCCGGGCGGCATCACCCATACGCCGTATAACGATCTGGCCGCGGCGGCGGAAATGATTAACGACCGCACCTGCGCGGTGATCGTCGAGCCGATTCAGGGGGAAGGCGGCGTGCTGCCGGCCGACGGTGAATTCCTGCAGGGGCTGCGCGAGCTGTGCGATCGCCACAACGCGCTGCTGATTTTCGATGAGGTGCAAACCGGTATGGGCCGCACCGGCGATCTGTACGCCTATACGCAGTACGGCGTGGTACCGGATGTGCTGACCACCGCCAAAGCGCTGGGCGGCGGCTTCCCGATCGGCGCGATGCTGACCACCGATGCGCTGGCGACAACCCTCGGCGTCGGCACGCACGGCACCACCTACGGCGGTAACCCGCTGGCGACGGCGGTGGCCGGTGCGGTGTTCTCGCTGATCAATACGCCGGAAGTGCTGAACGGGGTGAAGCAGCGCCATCTGTGGTTTATCGAGGAGCTGAATAAAATTAATCAGCAGTACCCGATTTTCTCTGAAATCCGCGGCGGCGGCCTGCTGATTGGCTGCGTGCTGAAGCCGGACTATGCCGGCAAAGCCAAACAAATTACCCAGTATGCCAATGAAGAAGGGGTGATCGCGCTGATCGCCGGGCCGAATGTGGTGCGCTTCACGCCGTCATTGGTGATCCCGGAAGCGGACGTACGCGAAGGTCTGGCGCGCTTTGCGCGAGCGGTAGCACGTATTTGCAGCTAATTTCTCGGCGGCGTCGTCAGCGGCGCCGCCGAATGACGTAGAGGTTCGCATTATGATGATTATTCGCCCCATTGAGCGTCGTGATTTGTCAGATCTGCTGACGCTGGCCGGTAAATCCGGTATTGGCCTCACCTCTTTGCCGCAAAATGAAGATACCTTGTCGGCACGCATTGAGCGGGCGCTGAAAACCTGGCAAGGCGAACTTCCCCCCGGTGAACAGTGCTATCTGTTTGTGCTGGAAGACAGCGAGCGCCAGCAGGTAGTGGGCGTCAGCGCCATTGAGGTCGCAGTGGGACTGACGGAGCCGTGGTACAGCTTCCGGGTTGGCTCACAGGTGCATGCCTCCAAGCCGCTGGGCGTCTACAAAACGGTGCCGACGCTGTTTCTCAGCAATGACCACACCGGCCATTCCGAACTCTGCACGCTGTTCCTCGATCCGGACTACCGTCACGGTGAAAACGGCAAATTATTGTCTAAAGTGCGTTTCTTGTTTATCGCCGCTTTCCGCGAGCGCTTCGCGCGCAAACTGATTGCCGAAATGCGCGGTTTTTCCGATGAAGACGGCCGTTCGCCGTTTTGGGAAAACGTCGGCAGCCACTTCTTTTCGATTGAGTTCGCCGAGGCGGACTATCTGAGCGGCACCGGCCAGAAAGCGTTTATCGCCGAGCTGATGCCGAAGCACCCGCTATACGTTGATTTTTTGTCGCAGGATGCGCAGCAGGTGATTGGCGAAGTGCATCCGCACACCGTGCCGGCGCGCCGTTTACTGGAGGCCGAAGGCCTGCGCTATCAGGGTTATGTCGATATCTTCGACGGCGGCCCGACGCTGGAAGCGGAAATCGACGATATCCGCGCGGTGAAACACAGCCGGCTGGTAAAAGTGGTGCTAGATGAGAAGCCGATGCGCGCCGATGCGCCGCTGCTGCTGGTGGCCAACGAAAACTATCAACACTATCGCGCGCTGCTGGTCGCGGCCGATCTGTATGACGACCGTCTGCACATGAACGCCGCCACCGCTGCGGCGCTCGGCGTGGAGCAGGGCAGCCCGGTGCGCGTGGTGGCCCTTTTTACACAGGAGAAAGTTTAATGTCACATGCGGCACAGTTAATTAATGGCGTCTGGCGCCCGGGACACGGCGCGGCGTTCAGTAAAACCGACCCGGTTGATAATCAACCGTTGTGGCAGGCCAACGGCGCCGATGCCGGCGACGTGGATGCCGCCTGCGAAGCGGCGCGCAGCGCGTTTCCTGCCTGGGCGCGCACGCCGTTTGCCGAACGCGAGCGGCTGGTGAAGCGCTTCGCTGCGCTGCTGGAAGAACATAAGGCGCAGCTGGCGGAAACCATCAGCCGTGAAACCGGAAAACCACGCTGGGAAACGCTGACCGAAGTACAGGCGATGATCGGCAAGGTGGGCATTTCCTTGCAGGCTTACCAGGCCCGCACCGGCGAAAGCCGCAGCGAAATGGCTGACGGCGCGGCGACGCTGCGTCACCGTCCGCACGGAGTGTTGGCGGTGTTCGGCCCTTACAACTTCCCGGGGCACCTGCCTAACGGCCATATTGTTCCGGCGCTGCTGGCGGGTAACAGCGTGGTGTTCAAGCCCAGCGAGCTGACGCCGTTAACGGCGGAAGTGACGCTGAAGCTGTGGCTGCAGGCCGGGCTGCCGGACGGGGTGATCAACCTGGTGCAGGGCGGGCGGGAAACCGGTGAAGCGCTGGCGGCCAACCCGCAGATTGACGGCCTGTTATTTACCGGCAGCGCAGGCACCGGTTACCAGCTGCATCGCCAGCTGGCGGGGCAACCGGAGAAGATTCTGGCGCTGGAAATGGGCGGCAATAACGCGCTGATCGTGGAAGAGATCGACGATTGCGATGCCGCGGTTAATCTGGCTATCCAGTCGGCGTTCATCTCCGCCGGACAGCGTTGCACCTGCGCACGGCGTATTCTGGTGAAACGCGGCGCGCAGGGCGATGCCTTTATCGAGCGTCTGGTGCAGGTAGCGGCCGCGCTGCGCGTCGGCCGCTGGGACGCCGAACCGCAGCCGTTTATGGGCGGGGTGATCTCTTCGCCGGCGGCAGAGAAAATGCTGGCGGCGCAGCACCACCTGCTGTCGCTCGGCGGCAAGGCGCTGCTGACCATGCAGCGGCTGGAAAGCGGCAGCGCGCTGCTCAGCCCGGGAATCATCGATGTCAGCGAGGTGCCGGCTCTGCCGGACGAGGAGTACTTCGGGCCGCTGACCACCATTATTCGCTATGACGACTTCGACCAGGCGCTACGCATCGCCAATCAGACGCGTTACGGCCTGTCGGTGGGACTGATCTCGCCGCAGCGCGCCCAGTTTGAGCAACTGCTGCTGGAAGCGCGCGCCGGTATCGTCAACTGGAATAAACCGTTGACCGGCGCATCCAGCGCCGCGCCGTTCGGCGGGGTTGGCGCGTCGGGCAACCATCGCCCCAGCGCTTACTACGCGGCGGACTATTGCGCCTGGCCGATGGCGTCGTTGGAAAGCGAAACCTTGCAGATGCCGGCCAGTTTGTCCCCTGGCGTGTCCTTTAATTAATCGCGAAAGGGGCCGGCTGATTGCCGGCCCTGGGAGAGCCGTATGGCGGGATATGAGGTCAATTTCGACGGATTGGTGGGGCTGAGTCACCATTATGCCGGACTGTCGTTTGGTAATGAGGCATCTACGCAGCATCAGAACAGCGTTTCCAATCCCAAACTGGCGGCCAAACAGGGGCTGCTGAAAATGAAGGCGCTGGCCGATCTCGGTTTTCAGCAGGGCGTGCTGCCGCCGCAGGAGCGTCCGCATTTACCGACGCTGCGGCGTTTGGGGTTCAGCGGCAGCGATGAAGCGGTGCTGGCGCAGGCGCAGCGCACTTCACCGCGCCTGCTGTCGGCGGTAGGTTCAGCCTCGTCGATGTGGACCGCCAATGCGGCCACCGTATCACCGTCGGCCGACAGCGCCGATGGCAAAGTACATTTCACCCCTGCCAACCTGAATAATAAGTTTCACCGCGCGATTGAGGCGGACACCACGTCCGCCGCGCTGCAGGCGATATTCAGCGACGCGCGCCATTTTGTCCATCACGATCCGCTGCCGCAGGTGGCGCTGTTCGGCGATGAGGGCGCGGCTAACCATAACCGCCTGGGGAGCGACTACCACCGGCGCGGGGTGCAGGTGTTTGTCTATGGCCGGCAGGAGTTTGGCGGCGAATGTGAGCCGACACGCTACCCGGCGCGTCAGACGCGTGAGGCCAGCGAGGCGATTGCCCGTCTGCACCAGTTGGATGAGCAGCATACGGTCTTTATTCAACAGAACCCGGCGGTCATCGATCAGGGCGTGTTCCATAACGATGTGATTGCGGTCAGTAATCAGCAGGTGTTGTTCCATCACCAGCAGGCGTTTTTGCATCAGCGACAGGCGCTGGACGAGCTGCGCCGCAAAATGGCCGCTGTCGACAGCGAACTGATGGCGATTGAGGTGCCGACGGCGCGGGTTTCCGTCGCAGACGCGGTGGAAACCTACCTGTTCAACAGCCAGCTGCTGACCAAGCCCGACGGCAAAATGATGATTGTGGTGCCGGAAGAGTCACGTGAGCACGCCGGCGTGTGGAGCTATCTGAATGATATGGTGGCCGGCGCAGGGCCGATCGACCAGATCCAGGTGTTTGCGCTGCGCGAGAGCATGCGCAACGGCGGCGGCCCGGCCTGTCTGCGGCTGCGGGTGGCGCTGAACGAGGAAGAGCTTAGCGCCGTCAATCCGCGGGTGATGATGAGCGATCAACTGTTCGCCACGCTGAATGACTGGGTCGATCGCTATTACCGCGACCGCCTGACGGCCGCCGACCTGGCCGATCCGCAGCTGCTGCGCGAAGGGCGGGAGGCGTTGGATGCGCTGACTTCCATCATGGGATTAGGGTCGATTTATCCCTTCCAGCAGTGAGCCAGATAAATATATTTAAACCGACGGAGGATGCATGTTTGATCTATTGGCCATGACCTTGGCGGGTGAAGTGCCTGCGGCGCAGCAGGGGGAGACGGCGACGCTGCGCTGGCGCTGGTTAGGGGAAGGGCTGCTGGAGATCTGTCCGCAACAGGGCTACCAACAGGCGGTGCTGCTTTCCGCCGGTATTCATGGCAATGAAACCGCGCCGATTGAGCTGCTTAACCAACTGGTCGGCGATGTTTTACGCGGCGTGCGGGCATTGACGGTGCGTTTGTTGGTGGTGCTGGGCAACCCGGCGGCAATGCGCGCCGACCGGCGCTATCTGCATGCCGATATGAACCGCATGTTTGGCGGCCGCTACCGTGATTTTCCGGCCAGCGGCGAAACGGCGCGCGCGCAGCAGCTGGAGCAACTGGCGACGAACTTTTTTCAGCATGAAACGGCAGAGCGCTTCCATTACGATCTGCATACCGCCATCCGCGAATCACGCCTGCCGCGCTTTGGCATTTTACCGTTCCAGACGCGTAGTTATCATCCGCAGCTGCTGGCCCGGCTGGATGCGGCAGAGCTGGACGCGCTGGTGGTTCACCGGGCGCCGGGCGGCACCTTCAGCCACTTTACCAGCGAGCACCTGGCGGCGGCCAGCTGTACGCTGGAGTTAGGCAAGGCGCGTCCGTTCGGACAGAACGATCTGGCGCAGTTTGCCGCCATCAACCGTGCGTTGCAGGGGCTGGTCAGCGGCGAAGCGCCGTCGCCGCGTCAGGGGCCGGCGATCCGCGTTTTCCACGTAGAGCAGTCGCTGATTAAGCGCCAGCAGGACTTTGTGCTGCACCTGAACGATGATACAGCCAACTTTACCGAGCTGGAGCAGGGCCGGCTGATCAGCGAGCAGAGCGGTGAGGCCTATCGGGTGCAACATGCCAAGGAATGGATTTTGTTCCCCAATCCGCAGGTTGCGCTGGGGTTACGGGCCGGTATGCTGCTGACGGAGGTTGAACGCAGTACGCTATTTTAGCCGCCGGTGCGGATGCATAGTTTCTCTTATTAATAAGGCCCGGCTCCGGGCCTTATGATTTTTTGTCATAGACAAAATTTATAACAACAGGCCGATATTACTTGGTGATGGTGATGTATGCCATCATCCCGGAGTTTATTAATCTTAAAATAGTCCATCAGGATTTGTTTTGTTCCGTCTGTTGCCGGCAGGGTTCCTATTATGCGAGTTTTGGCTAAAGAACCGCGCTGAATTAGCAAAGCAAGAAATGTGAATTAAATAACGCTTTTTATTAACGCACTAATAATTTCATTGCGATAGCGTCTGCCGATAAATTGCGCCACCTCTCATTTTTATGCACCAAAAAGGTGCGTCGCACCATTTTGGTTATAACTTATTGTGCAAAAGTATTTATAAATCATATCGTTAAATAAAATCTTTCATTAACATAACGTTACATTAAATCATGCTTTATCCACGTTGTTTTGCGCAAATTTTTATTTGCAGTGAGGATTCATGATGCTAATGTCACATGGCCCCTTATTAGGGGCGTTTATAAGATATTAAATGATAGCAATCACAGCCCAAAGTATAAATTGGGCGTGAGGGGCAGGGTTTAGCTAAATAAACAGGAAAATAATGATGAAACGCAGTGTATTAAGCGCGGCGCTTGCGCTGGGCGCAATGTCCTCATTAGCCAATGCGGCAGAAATCTATAATAAAGACGGGAATAAGCTGGATCTCTACGGCCGGGTCAACGCCAAGCACTACTTTATTCATAACGATGAAAGCGGCGGCGATAAGACCTATGTGCGTTTCGGTTTCAAAGGTGAAACGCAAATTAACGATCGGCTGACGGGGTATGGCCAGTGGGAATACAATGTCCAGGCAAACAACTCGGAGGGCAGCGACGCCAGCAACGGTACTAAAACCCGCTTGGGTTTTGCCGGTTTGCGCTTCGGCCAATACGGCTCTTTTGACTATGGCCGCAACTACGGCGTGGTTTACGACGCGGAATCCTACACCGATATGCTGCCGGAGTTCGGCGGTGATTCCTACAGCTATACCGACAACTTTATGACCGCCCGCTCCACCGGCCTGGCGACTTACCGCAACCGCGATTTCTTTGGCCTGGTCGAGGGACTGAACATTGCGCTGCAGTATCAGGGCAAAAATGAAAGCCGCGAGCTGCGGCGGCAAAACGGCGACGGCTACGGCCTGTCGCTGGACTATCAGGATATCGGCGGCAGCGGCATCGGCTTTGCGGCGGCCTACTCGGATTCCAACCGTACCGGCGATCAGAAACGCGCGAAAATCGGTGAGGGCGACAAGGCCAGCGCCTGGACGACGGCGGTAAAATATGACGCCAACCAGGTGTATCTGGCGGCGATGTATGCTGAAACTCGTAATATGACGCCAATCAGCGTCAACGGTGAGCAGGGCTTTGCCAACAAGACACAGAACATTGAGCTGGTGGCGCAGTACCAGTTTGAGAACGGCCTGCGTCCGTCACTGGCCTATGTGCAGTCGAAAGGCAAGGATATAGAAGGAATAGGGGATGCCGATCTGGTGAAATATTTTGATGTTGGCGCGACCTACTACTTCAACAAAAACATGTACGCCTATGTGGATTATCAGATTAACCAGCTGAGCGATGATAACAAGCTGAAGCTCAGCAACGATGATATCGTGGCGGTCAGCCTGACTTATCACTTCTGACGCCGCGTTTCTGGCTGGTCAGGCAAAGATAAACAGCGGGACTGCGTATTGGCGCAGTCCCGGCATGCTGTCAAAACGTGGCATACTCATTGGCGGGCAGCCAGAAGCCGTCAATAAAGTCCTCCACCGGATAGCAGCCGGCGTGGCGCAGGTTCTGTTCTTTCATTGCCACCAGACACTGCTGTTCGTCACGCAGAATATCCACCATGATATCGGTGCAACCGCCGTCCAGATAGCAGACAAACATCACCAGGGCGTACATCGTTCAGATTCCTCCTCTGCCATTATTCGCGAGGCTGTCACTATTGTGGCACGGTTTTTCTGCTTAATCATTAACCCTAGTGATGATTTAATCATCGATAGGGCCAATTTCAGATTACTCTAACCGCCTAATCCATTGGGTTTTATTGAAAATTCACCCGGCGATGCTAAGCTTAACGGGTCTTATTGCAATGAACGTGGTGCTTACCGCCTTGCTGCGGCAACGGTGGGGTATCTCTTCCTCAACTCAGGAGTGAATATGGGATTGTTTAACTTCGTTAAAGAAGCAGGCGAAAAACTGTGGGACACAGTGACCGGTAATGCAGACGCGGCCGATCAGAGCGCTAAACTGAAAGAGCACCTTAACAAGAGCGGCCTGCCGGATACCGACAAGGTAGATGTACAGGTGGTTGATGGTAAGGCGGTGGTCAGCGGTGACGGTATTTCGCAGGAACTGAAAGAGAAGATTCTGGTTGCCGTGGGTAACGTGGCCGGCATCAGCGGCGTGGAAGATCACATCACCGTTGCTCAATCAGCGGGTGAAAGCACGTTCTATACCGTGAAAAAAGGCGATACGCTGAGTGCGATCTCGAAAGCGGTCTACGGCGATGCCAACCAGTACAACAAGATTTTTGAAGCCAATAAGCCGATGCTGTCCAGCCCGGACAAAATTTATCCGGGACAGGTGCTGCGTATTCCGCAGTAATCACGCATTGATAAGCCCGATCGTCGGTCGGGCTTTTTTATGTCATTTTTAATTAGTTTTTCTTATTAAAGTTTTGTTTTTATAAAACATGTGAATATTGCGTGCCGGTATCAGGCCGGTCTGGCGGGGATTGTTGACCGTCGGGGGGAAAGTTGGTAGCGTCTGCGGGATTCGGGGTTTGAAGCGGATGTGCAAACGACGGCCTGCGCCAGTGTGCGGCGGGTATCGCTTCAAAAAAACAATAAAATGCTGAAGACAGAACTCGTGAGACAACGGCGTAACACCCCGCAGGATAAAACATACCGCGACACCTTGGGTGACGCACAATTTGCCGTTTTGGTGTTGCTTGTTGCATCGGGCACGCTGATTTTTTTCACTTTGGCGGCCACGTTATGGCTGATGTGATTCTTTTTAACAACGGGAGAGAAAATGGAGCATGAACTCCATAACGAAACCAAACTGATTGCCATTATCGGGCTGCTGGTTTCCGCTTTGCTGGTGGTATCCGTTCTGTTTGGCATGACCTACTTTTCCGATCTAAAACACACCGATGATAAATTGGATGTGAAAGGCTGTTATATCAAAAACCCATAGCTATAATCTGCCGGCCTGCTGAACGTAACATCCCATTACCGCCTGGCTGAACGAGCAGCGTATTATTGACGCGCTTGGAGCAGGGTTATTGGCTGGGTAACCGCTCCGGTGGCACCCATTATTATCGAAATGGCTTTAACCTTATTATAAATGCGGTAATTGGCGGTCTTGCTACGGGCGCTTTAATGTGACGGGACGTTCATTGAGCATGGGTGGCATGTCCGGCGTGAAGCTCCCGCGTTATCCGCTTGCGGCGCTTATGGCCACATCCTGCCGCCCCCGCTGGCTTATTGATATCAGTTATTTTTATATAACCTAATATATATGAACGCCGATTAAAATCGTTGCCGACTGGCTCCATTCAGCCATTGTGATTACAGCAATGAATATCATTTACATCTCTTATTCTTTTTTCGCCTTTTTTATTGATTTATTGTGATCAATGAATCATGTTTGTTAATAAATAGTCTTGTTAAGCTAAATAGTGATCTGAAGCAAGTTATTCTCTGGCATAAACGACTAGGATCTTTCCTAGAAAGACCCGGGTTATCAGCCCTTCAGAAAGAAGTAAGAGAGGTAGTATGAGCCAAATACTCTATCGTGCAAGATTATCCCATGTTGTTGTTGCAACGGCGGTGTTTTGGATCTCACTTGCAGCTATGGTAGTAGCTGCGTTTTATTAAACCAGCAGACAATATAAAAAAACCCGCTGCGGCGGGTTTTTTTATATTTATAAATTATTGATAAAGATTTTTATATAACCAACTGGTCGGATGTCGATCTGATTAATCCACCCGGCAGCCGTTTTGTTTCCGGCGAGGCTCAGGCCATTTTTTGATGGATAACGTGCAACGGTGGGTCAATATGCAGATCGACACTGAGATCCTGGCGAAAATCATAGGGTGTAATATTGAAACGCTTACGGAACATGTAGGTAAAGTGGGACTGCGAGCCGAAGCCAAAATCCAGCGCGATATCGAAAATCGAGGCGTTGCTGCTGCGTAGCTGATAAACCGCTCCCGCCAAGCGCCGTTCGCGGATATATTTGCCGAGTGAGATGCCGGTCGCTTCCTTAAACAGTTTTTGCATATGCCACAGAGAGTAGCCCGAGTATTCCGCCAGCTCTTCAAGGTGAATCACACGGCCAAGGTGGGTTTCAACCCATTGACTCAGGGCGCAGACCAACGAGAGGTGATGTTCTTGTATCATCAGTGCATCTGTGTGGGATCGACATACTGCGAGTATACACAACTTGCCGCCGCCGACAAAAAACGCCGCGCAGTGGCCAACCTGCGTCACATAATCCGACCGCTAATGCTTGTCAGTCGATAACGAATACCGCTAATCTGAACCCCAGCCCCGCTGCGCTGATATCAGGTAGCCCGGCCGCATATGCACCAAACAGCAGAAAGTCCACCGTACAACGCAGCGTTGATGGGGTGATTCTATGTTAGCGACCATGATTATTACTCTGGTTGTCATTGTTGGCGTAGCCGTATTTCTAGCGGCGCCGGCGGCGAGAGTGAAGAAAGCGGAAGGCGTGGGAGGTGAGAAACGGTGACGCTCTTTTTGGCCGCGCTCGGGAAAGGGCGCTGAGACTCCATGAAAAAGCCTGGGTATGCGACACCCGGGCTTTTTGTTCTTTGGCCGTCAGACGTTTTTACGTTCGACCGTTTCTTCACCCCAGTACAGCTGGTCGGCGTCGGTTTTGGCGAAGGCCATTTCCAGTGCTTTATCGCTGCCTTCCTCCCAGATCTTTTGCGCCAGCGCCTCATCATTCCCTGCCAGTTCGAAAATCGCTTCGGCAATCTCAACCGAAGTTTCACGCAACGTAGCCCAAGATTTCACGTTGTGGTTCGCCATAACTCATCTCCTGTGTGATGTTGGCTGATGATGCTTACCAGTATAGGTCAAATACGCCGCAGATTTTGATGCCGAATGCGCCGTTTTACTGAAAATTCAGGCTGAAGCGGCTTTGGTGCGGCAAAGCCGCAATCAGCATGATATTCTGTGCGGCGTTTGTTTAAAGAGGAAATGATTATGTCCAATGCGTTAACTCACGATCAGGAAATCGCCTCCGATCTGGTCGCCTGCCAGCTGGTGATTAAGCAGATTCTGGATGTCATTGATGTGATTGCGCCGACTGAGGTGCGTGACAAAATGGCCGGCCAGCTGAAGAGCATTGATTTTTCAACGCATCCGGCGGGCGCCGATCCGGTGACCAAGCGGGCGATTGAAAAAGCCGTTGCCTTGATTGAGCTGAAGTTCAAGCAGGATTAAGCCAGGCCGCCCAGGACAGGCGGCCGGTCGGTGGTGCGCTTAGTCCACCACCGTTTCTATTTTCTTGAACAGCGGGCAGTCGGAAATGCCGATAACCCCGTTGTCGCCGTGTAAATATTGTGCGGTTACCACATTACGCGCGGTGAGATATTTGCACTGTAATCCCAGCCCGGCGACGTTTTGTTGACTGCCGATCAGTACCCCATAGCCGGAAAACAGCAGCGCACCGTACAGCACGGCCACCACGACCACCAGTTTGATTAACTTACTCATTCCTACTCCTTGTTAAATAGGCTGCTGTGATATAGCCACGCCGGAGGGCGGGACGCAACCGTAACATTCTTAAATTCATACCGGCAAGGGGAAATCTAAACGGCGAGTTAAACTTCGTTTAACTTTCCTGTGATAGACTGCAGGAAGTCAACTGAGTAACAATGAGGCTGCTAAGTTTGTTGCGAAACAAAATTCTGCTGATCGTTGCGACCGTGCTGGCATGCCTGTTCTTTAATCTGCTTGCCCTCGATAGCTATTGTGATCAAGGTGGAAACTTTGCGTTAGGGATCTGTTCGATAACTCGGATTATTCCTTGGTAAATCCCGCTATAACAGTGCGTACAAGGATGTTTTTGTTCAGCGAGGGAGTGGTAAGATAGCGACTGATATTTAGCTGTAGGTAGGGTTGTATATGTCTGATGCAGGGTTTTCTCCGTCGCTGCTCTCTTTGGGGATTGCGCTGGTCGCGCTGTTGCTGGGATTGTGGGTGTGGTTTTTGGTAAACCGCGCCAGCGTGCGGGCCAACGAACAGGTTCGTCTATTGCAGGAAATCGCCGAGCAGCAACAGCAGCAAACGGCGCTGCTGAAGCAGATAGCGCGCCAGTCGCGCGGTGAATCGGTGTCTGCTGTCGATGACGATTTCGGGCCGGCGATGGAATTCAAAGATGTCATCCCCGAGCGCTAAGGCGCTTCATCTCTGGTGAGAAGGCGGCAGGACACGGTCGGTTATCTCAGTTTCAGTTTTAACCATCAGCCTTCTCACCATCCTCAAAAAAAGTCATCTCCTGATAGGGTTGCCGCCGGCAGGCCGCCAGACGGCTGGCGAGGTCGCCTGCGTGCAGTTCCAGCCGGTGGCCGTCAGGATCGAGAAAATAGAGCGATTCGCCTTCGCTACGGTTACTTTTCCATTCGCGAATGCCGGCCTGACGCAAACGCGCGACGCTGGTAGCAAAATCCGCCTGCGGGACGCTGAAAGCATAATGTGTGTAATCGGGCGAGGGTGAAGCTGCGTCGTCCAGCGACAGGCATAGCCAAAGGTCGCCGGCGGCCAGATATGCCCCCTGTCGCCAGCGTGCCAGGGGTTTTAACCCCAACGTGCGTACATAAAAGTGAAAACTGCGTTCAATATCGCGTACCGCGAGCGTCAGGTGGTTCAGTCCGGCGATCATGCCATTTTCTCCAGAGATTCAGTAATAAATACGGCGTAAATCGCCGTTGACGGCCAGTATCGGGCGAAATCCATTAATACAGATAATGTAAATCCTGTATGTCATAAAACTGTCGCATTGCCATCGTAATGTAGCGCCAACCCTACGAAAGATGGATAAAGCTGATGATTAAATGGTACGAAGAAAGTGACGCCGAGGTAAACCGCAGTATTGCATTGATTACCGGAGAAAATCCGGACAAATGGTACCCTTACGGCGGCGTCAAAGGTAAAGACTACTGCAAGAACCCCTCCGATGCCTGGCCGATTATCTGCGCCAACAAAATCAGTCTGAATCCCGCCGAACACTGCGACCAATCGCAGTGGCAGGCGCGTATCTCCACCGCTCACGGAGAATGGCAGGCGGACAGCAGCAGCCCGCTGCGCGCCGCGATGATCTGCTTTCTGCTGAGCCAGCAGCCGGACGACGCGTCTTACTAAAACACAATGTTAATGTTTTCCATAATCTGACAACGGAACTGTCTGTGGCGGAGGCTGTTTATGAAACGCATTATTAAAGGTGATACTAACCTGGCCCATCTGGTGGTTGCCCACGCGGCGATTGACCGTCATGCCGAAAGTTTCGGCCAGCGTCGTCAGGGCTGGCCCTCTACCTACCTTATCAAATATCAGAACGATCGCGTGGCGGTTGAAGTGGTCACGCGTCGTCAATCCTATGTCGCAACGCTGATGATCGGCGCGCGCACGCTGACGAAACTGTGCAGCCTGGTGGGCTGAACAGGTTGTTTGCCATCCTTCCCCGGGTGAAAAACAGCGCCGGAGACAGCACGCTTCCGGCGCTAATCCTTGATGCACTCGGGGTTAAGTGTTAAAAAGCCGCCCGCAGATACAATAATTGATTGGCGAAACGTTGTGCAGTTGCGGCAGGGTTTCTAGCCATATGAGGATAAGATGGGCGGTCAGCATCAGGATACTCCGTTAAAACGCGGTTTAAAAAACAGACACATACAACTTATTGCCCTTGGGGGCGCCATCGGAACCGGCTTATTTCTCGGCATTGCGCAGACCATTAAAATGGCCGGCCCGTCGGTGCTGCTTGGGTACGCCATCGGTGGTTTTATCGCTTTTCTGATTATGCGCCAACTGGGTGAAATGGTGGTGGAGGAGCCGGTTGCCGGCTCGTTCAGTCATTTTGCCTATAAATACTGGGGCGAGTTTGCCGGCTTCCTTTCCGGTTGGAACTACTGGGCGATGTTTATCCTGGTGGGTATGGCGGAACTGACCGCCGTCGGCATCTATATTCAATACTGGTGGCCGGAGATCCCTACCTGGGTATCTGCCGCGGTGTTCTTTGTGCTGATCAATCTTATTAACCTGGTGAACGTGCGCATTTATGGTGAAACGGAGTTTTGGTTCGCCATTATTAAGGTTTCCGCCATCATGGGGATGATTTTCTTTGGCGCCTACCTGCTGGCCAGCGGCACCGGCGGCCCGGAAGCCGGCATCGACAACCTGTGGCAGCAGGGCGGCTTCTTCCCGCACGGGGTGGAAGGGCTGGTGATGGCGATGGCGGTGATCATGTTCTCCTTCGGCGGCCTGGAGATGGTGGGGATTACCGCGGCCGAAGCCGCCGATCCGCGTCGCAGTATTCCCAAGGCCACCAATCAGGTGGTGTACCGTATTTTGATTTTTTATATCGGTTCGCTGACCGTGCTGCTGTCGCTGTATCCGTGGGCGAAAGTGGTGGAGGGCGGTAGCCCGTTCGTGATGATTTTCCACGCGCTGGATAGCAACCTGGTGGCGACGTTGCTGAATGTCGTGGTGCTGACGGCGGCGCTGTCGGTGTATAACAGCGGAGTATACGCCAATAGCCGCATGCTGTTCGGGCTGGCGACGCAGGGGAATGCGCCAAAGGCGCTGACGCGCGTTAATAAGCGCGGCGTGCCGATTCTGTCGATTGGCCTGTCGGCGCTGGTGACCTCGATCGGCGTGCTGATTAACTACGTTATGCCGGGCAAGGCCTTTGAATTACTGATGGCGCTGGTGGTGTCCACGCTGGTGATTAACTGGGTGATGATCTGTCTGGCGCACCTGAAATTCCGTGCGGCAAAAAATCGTCAGGGAGTGATCCCGCACTTCAAGGCTTTGTGGTATCCGTTCGGTAACTATCTGTGTCTGGCGTTTCTGGCGATGATTTTGCTGATCATGTACTGCACTGACAGCATTCGTATTTCCGTTCTATTGATGCCGGTCTGGGTAGGGGTGTTGTGGTTAGGCTTTACGCTCACTCGCCGCCGCGCCGCGACCGTCAAGAAAAACGGCACGCGCCGCATGCCATAAGCTTTAAGGGAGGCGCAGCAGGCGCCTCCCGAACGATTTAGCGGCTGCCGGCGGGCATAGTGCGTTTGCCCTGCGGATGACGGCCCGCACCGAACACTTTTCTACACAGCAGGAACAGCGTGGTGATGATATCGATCGCCACGACGCTGGCCATCATCAGCCCCAGAACAAAAAAGCTCATGACGGCGCCGGCCAGCAGCACCAGCGGCGTCGGAACGCGCAGGCGGCGCAGTTTCATGGCGGCATACATTTTCCAATACTGCGCCTGCGCCCGCATCGCGCTGCGAAGGCGCCCCAGACGGCTGCGTGATTGGCGTGATGATGAACGACCCATAACTTCTCCTTTTCTGATTGTCCCGAACAGTAAAACATAAAGTTCTTAAGAGATACTTAACAGGCTCTTGTCGGCCCTGCAAAACTTACAGTGACTCAGACAACGCGATTGGCGAAAAGGTCAGCCTCACCGTATGCTATTTTGCCGGGGCGTCTTAACGTGGCGGAGATTAACAGCAGGAGTCAGCCGTGAAGCGAGCAGCAAACAAGAAAGGGGCGGTTAACCGCTACTATGACGCCGGTAAGGCGCATCATACGCCGCAAGGGTTTCGCAACCCGGAACCGTCGCTGCGGCGCGAAGGGGATTTACGCCGCTGGCAGGACGAGCGTAAGCGGCTCGGTTTGCCGTCGCCGCCGCAGGCCGGCTACCGGCGTTTTGTTGAGCAGTGGTGGCAACCGGCGGATCTCGGCGGCGCACATGACGGCGTCTGGTGGCTGGGGCATGCGGCGTTGCTGCTGCGGCTGTCAGGGCGTTATATCCTGATCGATCCGGCGTTGTCGGAGCGGGCGTCGCCGCTGAGTTTCTACGGCCCGAAGCGCAAAACGCCGGCGCCGCTGTCGGTGGCGCAACTGCCGGCGCTGGACGTGCTGCTCATCTCTCACAACCATTATGACCACCTTGACCGGCGCACTATCCGGCAACTGGCGCGGCGCTTCCCGCAGGCGACCGTGGTGGTACCGCTGGGGCTGAAGCGCTGGTTCCGCCGTTATCGCTTTGCCCGGGTTGAGGAGCTTGACTGGTGGGACAGCCTGACGCTGGGGGAGACGGCGCTGCATGCCGTGCCGGCTCGGCACTGGAGCATGCGCTCTCTCTGGGACCGCAACCGGTCATTGTGGTGCGGCTGGGTGATTCACCACCCGGCGCTGCGCTTTTATTTTTCCGGCGACAGCGGTTATTCCGAACGCCTGGCGGAGATAGGCCAGCGACTGGGGCCGTTTAATCTGGCGGCGCTGCCGATTGGCGCCTATGCACCGCGCTGGTTTATGCAAGAGCAGCATATGGATCCCCAGCAATCGGTGACGTTGTATCAACAATTGGGCGCGCCGCGCGCCATTCCGATGCATTGGGGCGTTTTTGAACTGGCGGATGAGTCACTGGATGAACCGCCTGAGCAGCTTAGGCAAGCGCTGCAGGCTGCCGGCGTTGAACCGGACGGCTTCCGGCCGATTAAAATCGGCGCGCAGATCGCATTGCCCTGACGGTATGGCGACTGTCATTGTGCTTGTTACCTTCACCGCAGGCGAACTGTCGCCGGAATGATTAATGCGTTGTTTGTGCTCTCGCTGGGAAGCCGTTATTGCCGGCGGCATGCTGTGAATAACCCGTTATTCGGACGCGTAAGCGAGGCGAGAATATATTTAACATAGGCCGGAATTCCATTCAGAAACCTCTCTTTTGATAGGGGGATGCCTCATCTATGATTGGCCCTCAATCAAACCAAAAGGATGGGTGAGAGCAATGGCATCAAATGCGTTTTTAAAGGTGGATGGCGTTTCCGGTGAGTCTCAAGATTCAGGGCATAAGGGATGGATTGATGCTTCCGGCTTTGACCTGGGCGCCACGCAACCCGGTAATATGCACGTCGGCAACGGCGGCGGGGCGGGTAAGGTTCATTATGACGATCTGGTTATTTATACCAATGTCGACAGGGCGACGCCGACGCTGTTTCAGTATGCCGCCAGCGGTAAACATATCAGCAAAGTTGAACTCGCTATCCATAAAGCCGGCGGCGAGAACATTGAGTATTTACGTTTGACGCTGGAAGATGTTTTAGTCACGGAGGCCCGCTATGAAGGCGATCTGAGGCAATCGATCATTCCTGTTATCTATAAATTCCAGGCGGCTAAGGTTTTGCATAAATACTGGGAGCAAACAGATAAAGGCGGAAAAGGCGCGGAAGTCTCTGCTGGCTGGAACATCAAAGAGAATCAGAGCTGTTAAAACGTCAGCATGCGCCTGCGCAGGACACCTGACGCAGGCGCGATATGCCGATGGCTTAACTTGAGCCAAAGCGACGCAGTGAGGTTTCCAGCTGGTAGTTTTCTGCTGCCTGGCAGGTATGCGTTTCTATATATTTACCAGGATCCTTGAATTCAAAATACAGAAAACCGCATTTAGCGCTGACATACTCACGCCACGTTGCCAAATATTTATTGAACGCTGCCAGGTACTCTTTTCCGTTGTCTTCATAGCCCTTGGTGCTGCGGTCGTAATAAGCCAGGTAGTCTTTGACTTCGGCCATTCGGTTATCCAGCTGCTGTTGAGAGTCTGACAGCAAAAGATCGGCGCATTCGGCCATCGCACGCGAGCTAGAGCCACGGGAGTCTTCAGTGATGCATAATTTCTCTTGTTGTATAATAATTATCTGCTGGGCAACATTTGGCACAACCGCGAGTTTCCTTTCATCGGCAAAAGAAGAACATACACCAGAGAGTAGCAGCAGGATGGCTTGCGCCGAATATTGATATATTTTTTTATTGTTCATTTACTGTTTACTGTTCCTCAGGTAATTGATTCTGGCGTTGTGTCTTGCCAGGTCTCCATTAATATTATCCCGAATGTGGTTAATCAGTTCCTCTTTGTTATCTCTCGCTGCTGATCTATATGTTTTTATGTTGGCGACGCCGTGATACACCATATCTGTAATAATCTCTCTGGTTTCAGATGATAAGTCCTCCCAAAGGATATAACCATTTTCTGATGCTGCGTGACGTTTATATACACGTTTTGCCACTCGTTCATATTCAGCATAAACTCGGTTAAATAACAGAATCTGCTGACTTGTGGTGATCTCTCCGATTTGATCGCGATGAGTACGTACAAAATTTCGCGCTGCGTCGCGCGTCAGTTTGACGCCACCGGCAATCAGTTCGGCTTTCTCCTGGCTGATGCCTGCGCAGGTAAGATCGCGAATGACCTGTTCCCTTTGGCGGTGTTTTAAGTCGTAGCCGCGGCCGATAGTGACGCCAGAGTATTTTTCTGGCCAATGTAAATGTCGTGAATTCCATTTTCCTGAATCATTACCCTCGTTATCATAAGTAAACTTTCCTCTCGCCACCGTTGGCTCTGACATAACTCAATCTCCATCCGTAGAAAATGACCTGGTCGATGTATAGAAAATAAACGCACCACCGATTTTGAATAATCGTTCTGCAAAGAGAAAGGGGAATTGTCCGCATTGAGTGTGATACGGCGCTCAAATACTCGTTGTAATAATCAGTTTTTTCGGGGGAGGGAAATAACGGACGGGTTTCTACGGAAACAAATTAGAAAAAAGAGAGAAAACACGGGCGAATTCCTAACGGTTTGTGATGACGTCATAAGGCAGCAAGATGGATATTCAAAGCAACCTGTAACGTGACACATTTATCGCTTACGGCGGCAGAGGCCGATTCGCTGTTGATGCTGTGGCCATATCGAATGAGCCGGGTGGGCATCCGCATGCACGCCTTAACACTAACACCGCTGTTCCTCATCGCCGCAGGCGGCGTTAACCTGCATGCTGTTACCGGGAACGCTCAGGAGCAAATGCGGAGAATATTGTTCGGCGAAGATTATTCATAAATATTCAAAAAACTTTAATCTTAAAGTCAGAAAACGTGCCCTGTAGCGTTTGCTCAGCGACGCATATGCAGCGAAAGTTTTGTTAAATTCCCGATGGGGCGGGGAGTACAGAGCATGCGTGATGCAGAGCAGAAAAGAGGAAAAGCTTCAACATATTTTAGCGTGTTCAGCCCGTTGCCGCGGCTGACCGTTTCAATTATGTGCGACGCGTCCATCAGTGATTAAAAATGGCTTGCCATTGCATACAGAGTATGTGATAACGCAATTGGGTAAAACGAGGTACAGTTCTGTATATGTGTGGCATTTCTATCAGTAAAGAAGTTCTGAGTAAAGACGTTAACGTTGAATACCGCTTCTCTGCCGATCCTTATCTTAGTGCCTCAAGCAGTAACGACTCTAGTTTGTCTATGTAACGCCTACGGGCGGTTTAAACAATCCAAAGGAAATACTCAAGATGGCAAAGATCAAAGGTCAAGTTAAGTGGTTCAACGAGTCTAAAGGTTTCGGTTTCATCACCCCGGCTGACGGCAGCAAAGACGTGTTCGTACACTTCTCTGCAATCCAGGGTAACGGCTTCAAAACCCTGGCTGAAGGCCAGAACGTTGAGTTCGAAATCCAGGATGGCCAGAAAGGTCCATCAGCAGTAAACGTTACTGCTATCTAATCAGCGTCAGCTGTAAAAAAAGCCCGCCAGCGTGCGGGCTTTTTCGTATCTGTCATTCAGGGATTGATAATGATGGCGGCGTACTGATTACGCCCTTTGATATCGGGATGTTGCGGATCCTGCGCCCGACGTTGGCTGTTGCGGCGAAAACTGGTGTATTTAAAGCGCTGCGGCTGTTGTGGCTCATGGTTGAGTGTACAGATGGTGCAACTGCCGGTGTGATCGACGGCGGAAAAACCCAGCGCCGTCAGCTTATCGTGGGCGATGGCGGCCAGATCCAGGTGACGAAAGCGCGGGCTGATCAGCGCGGGCGGCTGCGGCAGACGCTGCTGAAACTGCGCTACCAGCTCTTCATTGACTTCATAGCAGCAGGGGCCGGCAGCCGGTCCGATGGCGGCCACCCAGTTGGCGGGATCGTCATCGTGCGCGATGCGCTGCGCCATCTGTTCCAGAATACCGTCCAGCAGGCCGCGCCAGCCGGCGTGTACAGCGCCGATCGCCGCACCGTCGCGGCGGCTGAATATCACCGGCAGGCAGTCTGCGGTCAGCACGCTGAGCAAAATGCCCGGCTGCGTGGTGTAAAATCCGTCTGCCTCGCCGCAGAGCTGCCCTGGCTGCAGCACATCGACGATGCGTGTGCCGTGCACCTGCTTTTTCTCGGGCAGCGTATCGCGGTAGGGCAGCAGCGATTCGGGCAGCAGCGCGCTTTTGTTGCCAAAGCCGTGCTGAATGGCCGGGATGGCGCTGAGCAGTGCGGAATAATCGGTCATGGTCTGATAACAATCCGTATTTGAAAGACAGGCACCCAGTGTAGCGAGCTTTTTCCCGCTTTGGCTAGCGTCGGCTGTATACCGCGCGCTGGCGCGCCTTGCATCAATACCCGGGCTTATTTAGACTAGCCGCGCCGTATCTCTCTGGAAGCCAAACCCATGTCCTATCTTTGCCCGTTGTGCCAGTTGCCGCTGCTGCTCACCCAGCAACAGTGGCGTTGTGAAAATAACCATCAGTTCGATTGTGCAAAGGAAGGCTACGTCAATCTGTTGCCGGTACAGCACAAGCGCTCGAAGCAGCCTGGCGACAGTGCGGAGATGATGCAGGCGCGGCGCGCCTTTCTGGAGGGCGCATTTTACCAGCCGCTACGTCAGCGAGTGGCTGAGCTGCTGGATAATGCGCTGGGCGCCGATGCGCAGACGCTGCTGGATATCGGCTGCGGCGAGGGCTATTACACCGCCGCGGTGGCTGAACGGCTGCGAGAGCAGCGCCAGATGGCCGTTTATGGGCTGGATGTGGCCAAGGTGGCCATTCGCTATGCCGCCAAGCGTTACCCTGAGGTGGCGTTCTGCGTCGCCTCCAGCCATCGCCTGCCGTTTGCCGATGCATCATTGGACGCGGTATTGCGCATCTATGCGCCTTGTAAGGCGGCCGAGCTGGCGCGCGTGGTGCGTCCGGGCGGGGTGGTTGTGACGGTGTCACCGGCGCCGCGCCATTTATATCAGCTGAAAGAGCAGGTTTATCAACAGGTTCAGCTACATGACGAGCATGATGAGACGCTGAGCGGTTTTCAACGTGAACACAGCGAACGGCTGGCGTATACGATGGCGCTGCCGGGCGAGCAGGCGGCGAATTTGCTGCAGATGACGCCATTTGCCTGGCGCGCCTCGCCGGAGGTGCAGCAGCGGCTGGCGGCCAGCGACGTCTTTGATTGTGAGACGGACTTTGCTATCAGCCTGTACCGCCGCGAGGCGTAGCATAGGCCGGGCGAAAAAAAGGGCTGAACAGCGTTCAGCCCTTAACGATGCCTGATGTGACCGTCAGGACAGGTAGCCCAGATGGTCCAGCAGAATATTCACCCCGATGCCGATCAGCACCAGCCCGCCGAGGATTTCGGCGCGTTTGCCCAGCAGCGGGCCGATAAAGCGGCCGATCATCATACCCAGCGTGGCCATTATCATGGTGGCGCAGCCGATGGCCATGGCGGTATGCACGATATTCACCTGTAAGAAGGCCAGACCGACGCCGATTGCCATGGCGTCGAGGCTGGTGGCGATTGCGGTGGCGACCAGCAGCCAGAATCCGTGGCGTTTGACCTTTTCAACCTCGTCCGGGCGGTTGCGTATCCCCCCGACGATCATGCGCACGCCGAGAATAAGCAGCAGGCCGAAGGCGACCCAGTGATCCCACTCCATAATGTATTGGCTGGCAAGCAGGCCCAGCGACCAGCCGATCAGCGGGGTAATTGCTTCAATGACGCCGAAGATAAGGCCGGTACGGAGTGCTTCGCGAAAACGGGGTTGATGCAGACTGGCGCCTTTGCCGATAGACGCAGCAAACGCATCCATAGACATGCCGAAAGCGAGGATCAGGGTAGCAGATAGATTCATGTGAAATAGTCTCGGCCGGGCGGCTCCATATACACGCAACCCACCCCCAACCAAACGACGGAGTTACGTGCCTATGGTCTCGCCAACCTGACTCTGGCTGCCCGCACCACGTTTCAAACGACAAAACGAGTATGTTGATACGGGCGTTTCTGATTGTGCATAATCAGAAACCGGCTACTCCCCAATGACGGACGCAACCTTATCATATTATTTTTGCCAAAGACAACGTTTAATTCTTGGGGGTATTTAATGAAATTGATAATTGTTTTCATTAAATGATTGCAGGAGAAAAATAAAGCAGATAGTGATGATGTTATTGTGGAAATAATAAGCAGAGGGATCGGCGTCGTCGTGGATAAATTAACCGTTTTTGACGCCGGATTCGATAGGAAGTGAACGGCTACGTTTTAATGTTTTGATTTTCAATGAAAAAATCATAAATCTTTTGCAGGTCGTCTAACTGGGTGACCTGAATCAATAAGCGCCGCTGTTCCAGCGCAATCACCAGAATGCCATCTTCGGTTAAATTCATTGCCTTGATGCGGGAATAGGCAATAAAGGCATTGGCATAAAAGAAACCCTGCGTTTTAAATAATAATGTCGGCCAGCGAATATAAGCAAGATATATGGCGACCAGCGCCAAAGAGATTAATAACCAGTTGGTCAGCGGCGCTCCCTGATTGACCAGATTGCGGTACAGTAAAATTGCCAGCAGCGCGACAAAAATCAGGCTGTCGATGCGGTGGCGACGTTTGAGTTTTACTTTAAGCAGCGTAGGGCCTTTGAGCCGCTCCTGGATGATTTGGTCATAAATGGCGTACAGCAACAGCAAGACAATAAACAGCACGATGGCGATATCCGTCAGCGACATCTTACACTCCCTAACTGAAAAAGCCGGGGGCAAGCCCCCGGCGTGACGGTGGTTAACTAGCCCAGCAGGCCAATCCAGTAGCCGAAGATGCCGATGACGAAGAACCCCAGGATAATCCACAACGCATTGACCTTTTTACGCAACAGCCACATACAGCCGAAGGTCAGCAGCAGCGGGATCAGGCCCGGCATCAGCTGGTCAAGAATTGTCTGTACCGTGGTAACGGTGGTATGTCCGGTCTGATCGGTGATTTTCGACACCACCAGCGGAATGTTAACGGTAGTCCACTTATTGACCAGCGCTCCCATGACAAACAGGCCGAGAATCGACGCTCCCTCCGTCAGTTTCTGCAGGAAGCCGCCGCCCATATCGTTAACGATATCGGCGCCTTTACGGTAGCCGTAGGCCACGCCGTAGTAACGCACCAGTATACGCACCAGGTTAAACAGCACGAAGAACAGTATCGGCCCCAGCAGGCTGCCGGTCAGGGCGATACCGGCGCCCAGCGCGGCGAACACCGGCCGCATGGTGCCCCAGAAAATCGGGTCGCCGACGCCGGCCAGCGGCCCCATCAGCCCGACCTTGATGCCGTTGATGGCGGCGTCATCGATGGGGGCACCGTTGGCACGCTGTTCTTCCATCGCCAGCGTTACCCCGAGGATTGGCGCAGCGACGTAAGGGTGGGTGTTGAAAAATTCCAGGTGGCGTTTGATCGCCTGCTTGCGCTGGTCGTTGTTTTCCGGGTACAGGCGGCGGATTGCCGGCACCATGGAGAAACAGAAGCCCAGCGCCTGCATACGTTCGAAGTTCCACGATCCCTGAAACAGGTTAGAGCGGATAAATACGCCGCGAACGTCGGCCGGCGTCAGTTTCTTTTGAGCTGCAGTGGTATCAACCATTTCTCTCACCTATTCCTAGTCCAGTTCATTATCAAGGTCGTTCGATTGGGCGGGACCGCCCTGAACCACCTGCGGCTTGTTATATTTAGGGCTGAGCTGGATATACAGCACGGCCATCACCACGCCGATGACCCCCAGCGCCACCAGGTTGAAATCGGTAAAGGCGGCGGTGACAAAACCGGCGTAGAAGAACGGCATCAGATAGCCGGCACGCATCATATTGATCACCATGGCGTAACCGACCACGACGATCATGCCGCCGGCGATATTCAGGCCGGTGGTCACCACTTCCGGGATGGAGTTCAGCAGCGCGTGCACCCCGGCGGTGCCGACGGATACCGCAACGATCACGGCCGGAATGGCGATACGCATCGCCTGCAGCAGCAGGGCGGAGACGTGCAGCCAACTGATGGCGCGCAGGCTGCCGCGCTCGGCCGCGCTGTCCGCCGCGTGCTGGAAGGCGACGGTCAGCGTACGCACGATGATGGTTAAGACCTGGCCCGCCGCGGCCAGCGGAATGGCCAGCGCGATACCGGCGCCGACGCTTTGTCCGCCGGCGATAACCAGAATGGTGGAAATAATGGAGGCCAGTGCGGCATCGGGCGCAACCGCGGCGCCGATGTTCATCCAGCCGAGGGCGATCATTTCCAGCGTACCGCCGATAATGATGCCGGTTTTCATATCGCCGAGGATAACGCCGATCAGCGTACAGGCGACCAGGGGGCGGTGAAACTGGAATTCATCCAGCACGGAACCCATGCCGGCAATACAGGCAACGATAAATATCAGTACAACCTGAAGCGTGGTTATCTCCATTGCACTTCTCCTATTGACCAAGAGCGCTGAGTAGAATAATGACGGCTGTCGCCATTAATTAAGTTTGTTGATCAGGTCCATCATTTTTAAACGCGTATCGGACGAGACCTTACGGACTTCCAGTTCAATGCCGCGTTCATTGAGTTTTTTAAACGCCTCAATATCTTTCTCATCCACCGACACGGCGTTGTTCACCTGGGTTTTTCCCTGACGGAACGCCATACCGCCGATATTGACCGACTTTATGTCAACGCCGTCTTCCACCAGACGCCAGACGTCGGTCGGGTTGGTAAACAGCAGCATCACGCGGTCATTGGCGTATTTCGGGTTGTTCCACACGCGGATCATTTTTGCCACATCGACCACGTGGGCGGTGACGCCCGGCGGCGCAACCTGGGTGAGCAGGGTTTTGCGCACGTTGTCGGCGGCGACTTCATCGCTGACCACGATAATGCGCGACACATTGGTTTCCTTGGTCCAGCGGGTGGCGACCTGGCCGTGGATCAGGCGATCGTCAATGCGCGCCAGGCCGATTTTCATATGGTCGTTGGGGCCGAGGGCGACGGCAGGCGCGGCCTTGGCCGGTGCGGGCGAAGGGGCGGCAGGCGCGGGGCTTTCCTCCGGCGGTTTTTTCAGCGCTTTCACGCCTTCGCGGCCGGTTTCCACCGCGATGGCCACCAGCTCATCAAAGCCCGGGTCGTCATCGCGTGCCATAAAGGTTTCTACCAGCATGGGAATGTTAACGCCGGTGACCACTTCATAATTCTGCTGGTCGACGGCGACCCTGCTGGCAGCGTTGAACGGACTGCCGCCCCAGGTATCCACCAGAAACAGCACGCCGCCGCTGGTATCAAGGCCGCTGATTTTTTCCTGGTATTTTTCAATTAAAGTTTCGGCATTCTCTCCGGGAACGAAATCGATAAAGGCGACGTTGTCTTGTTCGCCCAATAGCATTTCCGCCGTTTTCAGCAACTGCTCTGCGGCGCTCCCGTGTGTGCCGATGATAATAGCTATTGCCACTCGCTACCTCCTCGTTAAACCTCAGGTACAGATCGTTGTTTTTGCCGTCTTCCTGACGGTCAGTTTCACGGTTCAGATCCATTATGGGTGAAATTCGGCAAGGCAGAGTCGGCCCTGGTCGTACAGCGTTAGCCGGCCGGCCGGATAGACCGCTGCTTTCGTCATTTATTTTAGTGGGCGAAAAAATAAATAGTGTGACGCTGCTCCGCTATTAACTAAGAGAAATCGCATGTTTTTTCAGCTTGTTGGCAGATCAATGCGGCGATTTAAAATTGGCTTGGACAGTAAAATTTTTCCTGATAGAGTATCCGCTTCTTTCATTATTAGGAGTGAAGGGCCTCAGCCCACCCTATGGACTGTCACCGAAGTCGCTGTTTTCCAAGGTTATACCCGCCACCTGCTGGCATCACACAAGCAATCACGGCCGCCCGGCCATATCCCGGTACTACCACCCCGAACTTTTGCTATTTCCGCCGCACTGCGTCCGACATGCGATTCATCGCCCCTGCGCGTCGCTTAGCTAATCTGTCTTTTTCCGGAGTCTGACATGGAATTTTTAATGGACCCCTCAATTTGGGCAGGGTTACTGACCTTAGTGGTATTGGAGATCGTACTGGGTATCGACAACCTGGTGTTTATCGCCATTTTGGCAGACAAACTGCCGCCGAAGCTGCGGGATAAGGCGCGAATTCTGGGCCTGTCGCTGGCGCTGATTATGCGCCTGGGGCTGTTGTCGGTGATTTCGTGGATGGTCACGCTGACCACGCCGCTGTTCAGCGTGGCGGAGTTCAGCTTCTCTGGCCGCGATTTGATTCTGCTGTTCGGCGGTGTGTTCTTGCTGTTTAAGGCCACCATGGAATTGCATGAGCGGCTGGAAGGGCACTCGCACCAGGATGAGGGCAACCGCGGTTATGCCAAGTTCTGGGCGGTGGTGGTGCAGATTGTGATCCTTGATGCGGTGTTTTCGCTTGATGCGGTGATTACCGCCGTCGGCATGGTGAACGATTTGCCGGTGATGATGACCGCGGTGGTGATCGCCATGGCGGTGATGCTGCTGGCGTCCAAGCCGCTGACCAATTTCGTCAATGCGCACCCGACCATTGTGGTGCTGTGCCTGAGCTTCCTGCTGATGATCGGCCTGAGCCTGATCGCAGAAGGTTTCGGCCTGCATATTCCGAAAGGCTACCTGTATGCGGCGATCGGCTTCTCGATTCTGATCGAGCTGTTTAATCAGATTGCGCGTCGCAACTTTATCAAGCATCAGGAACGTCGGCCGATGCGTGAGCGTACGGCAGAGGCCATTATGCGTTTGATGGGGCAGCAGCGTGCTCAGCAGCAGGCGACGGAAGACGTACTGCTGCCGGCGGATGAAGCCTTCGCGGAAGAAGAGCGCTACATGATCAGCGGCGTACTGACGCTGGCCTCGCGCTCGCTGCGCAGCGTGATGACGCCGCGTACTGAGATCTCGTGGGTCGATTGCGATCGCTCACGCGACGAAGTGCGGGCGCAATTGCTGGATACGCCGCACAGCCTGTTCCCGGTGTGCCGTGATGAGCTGGATGAAGTTATCGGCGTGGTGCGCGCCAAAGATCTGCTGGTGGCGTTGGAACAGGGCGAGGATATCGCCGAGTTTGCCGCACGTACGCCGCCGATCGTGGTGCCGGAAACCATGGACGTGATTAACCTGCTGGCGGTACTGCGCCGTGCCAAGGGCCGTCTGGTGGTGGTCACCAACGAGTTTGGCGTGGTGCAGGGGCTGGTAACGCCGCTGGATGTGCTGGAGGCGATCGCCGGCGAATTCCCGGATGAGGATGAAACGCCGGATATCGTTGCCGACGGCGACAGCTGGCTGGTGCAGGGCGGTGCGGATCTGCATTCTCTGGAGCAGGCGCTGAACTGTCAGGATCTGGTGAGTCCGACGGAGGATTATGCGTCGCTGGCCGGTTTCCTGCTGTCGCATTACGGCCAGATGCCGGCGGTGGGCGAAGTGCTGGAACAGAACGGTTTACGCTTTGAAATCCTGGCGGCGTCCGAATACCGCATTGAACTGGTGAGGATCAGTCAGGGAATGCCGGAACAGGCAGACCCCGAGTAATCGAGTAATCACCCACCGGAGGCTCAGGCCTCCGGTTTCATTTCTCCCCCCGCGTGGGGGACTTCCGACGCTGCACGCTGGTGCGTTTCATAGTGCTGCAGCCACTGCGGGAACTCCTGAATCGGCATCGGCTTGGCAAAGTAATAGCCCTGCAGCGCATAGACCTGACGCAGGCACAGGTAGTCGGCCTGTTCGGCCGTTTCCACCCCTTCGGCCACCAGTTTTAACTTCAGCCGGTGGGCAAGCGTGATGATGGTATCGGTGACGGTGGCGTTGATGGCATCGGTGCCGATCGCGGCGGTAAAGGCGCGGTCGATTTTCAATACGTCCGGACTCAGCTTTTTCAGATAGCTGAGCGAACTGTGGCCGGTGCCGAAATCATCAATCGCCAGCATGACGCCCAGTTCTTTCAGCGCGCGAATATGTTCGTATTGAATCTCCGACAGCGCGGTGCGTTCGGTCAGCTCCAGCATCAGCGACGGCATGGGGTTGGCCGGCAGCCAGATGCGGCGGATATCGGCGAGGATCGTCTGCGTGTTGAAGTGCTCGGCGGCGACGTTGATGCTGATATAAAACGAAGGGCGTGGCGGGAACAGCGCCAGATTTTCCACCACCGTGGTCATCAGAAAGCGGGTCAGGGGGGTGATTAACCCGTGCTGCTCGGCCAGCGGGATAAACACGTCCGGCGAGATCCAGCCTTGTCGTTTGCTGTTCCAACGCAACAGAATTTCTATGCCGAGACAGTGACCGCTGGCGCCGTTAATGATTGGCTGGCAGTAAACCTGGAACTCGCGGCGGTTGATGGCATGACTGATATGGTAAGACAGGCTCATGCGATTGGCGGTAATCAGATAGACTACATAGGCAGCCAGCAGGCTGATCAGCAATGCCAGCGGTATATGGGCGGGCAGCGCGTCGAGCGCCATTCGCTGGGTTGAGGGACCGAACAGCGAGATGGTGAAGGGATACAGTCCGGAGGCTGAGGTATAGCGCAGGTTACCGCGTAGGGTGTTGCTGTCGATGATTTCTCGTTTGGCATACTCCAGGCTCTGTGCGCCGACGTTAAGCACGATACGCTGGCCGTAGGGCTGTTGCGGCTCCAGCAAAAAATCCGACAGCAGGTCGATATTGAACACGTGCAGAATGCCGCTGTGGACGTCCTGAGCCTGCGGCGTCCACATGACAAGCGTCGGCAGGCCTTTGGTCACCGACAGCGACGGACGCAGCACCAACTGCGTCTCGGCGGTCGGGCGCAGTTGTGGCAAGAGGGCGTCGAGCTGATACTGACGTTGGCCGAACAGGCTGGAACAATAAATGTCGTTATCTTTGACCAACAGCACGGAGCGCAGCGCCTGGTTCTGCGCCGCGCGATAACGCAGCGTCGCGGTCAGTGTGCTGCAGGGGCGGCCGACCAGCGCCATCGTGTGCCGGGCCTGCTCGCTGGCCGGCTGCAAAAGGCGTTCTATTTTGGTAATGGTGTGCGCCGCCAGCCGCTGTTGGCTGCGTTCGATGGTTTTAACTTCCTGATAGTAGCGAATGTATAATGAGATTAACAGGATAGCCAACCCAACCGCGCCGGCGAGCAACCAGCGATAATGGCGGTACTTGTTGACAGCAAATTGGGTCATTAACATCGACGTTGAATCCTTGTTGCGCTAAGTCATCCAATGTACAGCATCGGACTTGCTCCTACCTTCTGATTCTCGGCTAATTTTAGCCGTGATGGTAGAGGAGGAAATGATAGCGTAATAATTTATTTCAGTTGGCGTGAACAAAGGGATAAAACGCGGGTTAAACCGGAGATAGAGGCACAGCATGTCAGGGATGACGGGGGTGACGTTGTCACTTATTGTTTTTAATTGGCTGAAAAACAAACAAAAACCCCGCCGATTGGCGGGGTCTTATTATGGTTTAGTCACACTGGACTTTGATTGCCAGGCCGCCGCGCGAGGTCTCGCGATATTTGGCGTTCATATCTTTACCGGTTTCGTACATCGTCTCGATCACCTTATCCAGCGATACGCGCGGCTCGCTGGTGCGGCGCAGCGCCATTCGCGCCGAGTTGATCGCTTTAACCGAGGCGATGGCGTTGCGTTCAATGCATGGCACCTGTACCTGCCCGGCCACCGGATCGCAGGTCAGCCCCAGGTTGTGTTCCATGCCGATTTCCGCCGCGACGCACACCTGTTCCGGGCTGCCGCCCAGCAGTTCGGCCAGGCCGGCGGCGGCCATGGAGCAGGCGACGCCGACTTCGCCCTGACAGCCGACTTCCGCACCGGAAATGGAGGCGTTCATCTTATACAGCGCGCCGATAGCGCCGGCGGCCATAAAGTAGCGGATATAGATATCCGGGCTGACCGACTCAATAAAGTGGTCGTAATAGGCCAGCACCGCCGGCACGATGCCGCAGGCGCCGTTGGTCGGTGCGGTAACCACGCGGCCACCGGCGGCGTTTTCCTCATTGACCGCCAGGGCGAACATGTTGACCCAGTCGATGACGTTCATCGGATCGTTGGACAGTTTGTCGGAGGCGACCAGCATGCGGCGCAGCGCCGAGGCGCGGCGCGGTACGCGCAGCGGGCCGGGCAGCACGCCTTCGGTATTCAGACCACGGTCGATACAGGCGCGCATGGTTTGCCAGACGTTGCCGAAGTAGGCTTCGATATCCTGCTTGCTATGCAGCGCCAGCTCGTTTTGCATCACCATGCCGGACAGCGACAGGCCGGTATTATGGCAGTGCTCGAGCATTTCACGCGCCGAATGGAAAGGATAGGGCACTGTGACTTCGCTGACGTCGGCTTTGCCAAAATGCGCTTCGTCGACGATAAAACCGCCGCCGATGGAATAGTAGGTGTTGCTGTAGACTTCTTTATCGCCGGCGAAGGCGTGGATGCACATGCCGTTTTCATGCAGCGGCAGGTTGTCGCTGCGGAACACCATGCCGCCGTCGCGCGGGAAGTCAACTTCGTGCAGGCCGCCTGCCAGCATCAGGCGCTGACGCTGTTCGACATCGCGAATAAAACCCGGAATACCGTCAATATCCACGCTGTCCGGCAGGTTGCCGGCCAGGCCGAGAATAATGGCGATATCGGTGTGGTGACCTTTACCGGTCAATGAGAGTGAGCCGTAAACATCAACGGCAACACGCGTGATAGAAGGCATCAGGCCTTTATTTACCAGATCGTCGACAAACTGTTTGCCGGCTTTCATCGGTCCAACCGTGTGAGAGCTGGACGGGCCGATGCCGATCTTAAACATGTCGAAAACGCTAATCACGCTAGAACTCCTTAAAGAGGCATATTGTTATGGCTGCAGCGGTTAAAAACCGCGCAGGGAACAGCGATATTGTAAAGAGGCCTTACGGGTTTGGCGCTCTTTTTCGCATGAAATTAAATAATCCGTGGCGTCACAAAATGGGTGATGGCTACGGGCATGGCGCCTGCCGTAAGCAGCGTCGTACCGAGCGTCTCTCGGGCCATCGCGCCGGCGTTCCTTAACCGCACGCGGTCGGCATAACCCTATTTGCTTAGAGGTTTATACCGATTGAGCGTATTTTACAGGCATATCGTAATGTTTAAGAGAGGGTTTACAGTTTTTTTAAAACCTCAATGGCCTGCAAGATAGTTGAATTGGCAGGCCGATGAAGTGATGGCGATCGCTTTCGTGCCGAAACCCGGAATAGTCCGTGAGCGGGATGTGACGGAGATCACTTAAAGGCGGGATTACAGGCTGACCTGCTGCGCCAGACGACGGATGATGGCGGCGGTCAGCCCCCAGACGAAGCGGCGCTGATACCAGGACAGATACACCCGGTGGCGGTAGCCGTTGCGGTGAATATCCAGCGGGTAATAGCGTGACAGCGTCAGGGCTTCGTGCAGCGGCATTTCGAACACGTCCGCCACTTCGCCCTCATTGGCGTGAAAGCGGATATCGGCCGGCACCAGACCGACGATCGGCGTCACGCGAAAGCCGGTGCTGCTGTCGAGCGGCGCCATCTGACCAAGTACTTGCACCGCGGCGGGCGGAATAGCGACTTCTTCCTCGGCTTCACGCAGCGCGGTGGCAATCAGTGAGGCGTCTTGCAGATCGGCCTTGCCGCCGGGGAACGCCACCTGTCCGGCATGTTTGCGCAGCGTATCGGCGCGTCGGGTCAGCAGCAGCGTAGGCTCCTCACGGCATACTATCGGCACCAGCACGGCGGCGGCGCGTACGCCGTGCGGCGTTTGTACCGCCTGCGGCAGCTGTAGTTGAAAACGGCTGATAAAGGCGGCCAGCGAATCGGGATAGGTCGGTGGGTTCACGAAGGGTTAAACTCCCCCAGAAGCGGTAAGATTCTGCCTACTTTATCAAAAGTTTCCTGATATTCCGCCTGTTCCTGGCTGTCGGCCACGATGCCGCCGCCAGCGGCGCAGTGAATGTGACCGTTTTCAGTCATCAGCGTGCGGATGGCGATATTGGTGTCCATGGTGCCGCAGGCGCTGATATAGCCGATGCTGCCGCAGTAGGCGTTGCGCCGCTGTGGTTCCAGCTCTTCAATAATTTCCATTGCCCGAACCTTGGGCGCGCCGGTAATGGAGCCGCCGGGAAAGCAGGCGCGCAGCAGTTCGCTCGCCGGCGTGGCGGCCGGCAGGCGGGCGGTAATGGTGCTGACCAGGTGGTGCACGGCTGGGAAGGGTTCGACGACGAACAGTTCGGGAACGCGCACGCTGCCGGGCTGCGCGACGCGGCCGATATCATTGCGCAGCAGATCGACGATCATCAGGTTTTCGGCGCGGTCCTTCGGCGACTCGGCCAGCCGCTGCGCCTGAGCCGCGTCCTGTTGCGGGTCGGCCAGTCGCGGCAGCGTGCCTTTAATCGGCCGGGTTTGTACCTGCTGGCGCTCCAGCCATAAAAAGCGCTCCGGCGAAATACTGATCACCGCATTGTGCGGCAGACGTAAAAAGGCGGAAAACGGCGCGCGGTTGCTGTCGTTCAGCCGCAGAAAAGCCTGCCATTCGTCGCCCTGATAAGGCGCGGAGAAGCGCTGTGCCAGATTGATTTGATAGCAGTCGCCGCTGCGCAGGTAATGTTGAATGCGCTGAAATTTCTCGCCGTACTGCGCCCGCGTCATATTCGCCTGCCAACTGCCGGTGAGCTGGAACGTCGCCGCCGGCACCGGCCGTTGGCTGTTTAGCCACTGCCAGCGTTGTTCAATATCGCCGTAGCTCAGCAGGGTGAGCCGCTGTTGCTGGTGGTCGGCGATCAGCGCCCAGTCATAAATGCCGACGGCCATATCCGGCAGCGTCAGTTCCGCCCGGGCCAGCGTCGGCAGCGTTTCCACCCGTCGTCCCAGATCGTAACCGAACAGCCCCAGCGCCCCCCCTTGAAACGGCAGATTGTCATCGGCTGACGGGGTGAAAGGCAGCGCTGACAGCTGCTGTTGCAGCAGAGTAAAAGGGTCGTCCGTCGAACTCAGACAGTCGTCGCCATGGCGGATGTCCGTTGCCGCGCCGCGGGTGGTCAGCGTAACGCAGGGATCGGCCACCAAAATATCAAACCGGTTATGGGAGTGCTCGGCAAAGCCGGAATGCAGCAGCATGGCCCACGGCTGTGCGGACAATGGGGAAAACAGCTGCAGCAGCATGTCGCGGGTATAAGGCAAGGATTTAAGGTGCGGAGCGGTAGCAGTCATGAATTGTTATAAACCTGGCTAACGGGAACGTCGGTGTTGGGGCGTTAGTTTGCCACATTAGCGCATTGTGCGCATGTTTGACGCGCAGGGCAAAGGATAGCCGGCGAAGCATTTTTTGCTCCTTAAACGAAATTTAAATATGCAAAGATTCACGAATATTTACACGGTGTTTACATTGCTCTGGGCGATACCAGACTTTTCCAGCCAGCGGTAATCATGCGGTGTTGGGCGATGTGACATTAAACAGGTTAACTTTCCGCCTGATAATAAGTAATAGAGCAAATTTATGTCGTTAATGCTGAGCGTTATCGTCCCGATGCATAATGTGGGCGAATTACTGGTGCCATTCCTTGAGTCTTTATTGGCGCAGCAGGAACAACGTCTGGAAATTATTATCGTCAATGACGGCGCTACCGATGGTTCCGCGGAAATAGCACACGACTATGCCGCACGTTATGAACATATTCAGGTCATCGATCAGAATAATGCCGGCGTTTCAGTGGCGCGCAATCGCGGCCTGGCGGTGGCGCGTGGTAAATATGTCGCGTTCCCTGATGCCGATGATGTATTGTCGCCGGAGATGTACGCAACATTAATCGAGCAGGCGGAAAAACATCAGCTGGATGTGATGCAGTGCAACGGTGAGCGTTATTTCGAGCACAATGGTGAGCTGCTGCCGATTATTCCACCGCAGCGTTTGGCATCCACCGATGTTATTAGCGGGGTTCGGTGGTTTGAACGCGCATTAAATTCGCGTAAGTTTATTCACGTGGTATGGCTGGCGATTTATCGGCTTGATTTTATTAAACAACACCGGCTCTATTTTGAACCGGGTTTACACCATCAGGATATTCCGTGGACTACCGAGGTGATGTTTAACGCCAGGCGGGTGAAATATCTCAGCACGCCGCTGTATCGCCAGCGCGTACATGGCCAGTCGATCAGTAACCGCCGCCGCACCGGCGTGGCGAACGTCGACTATCAGCGTCATTATATGAAGATCATCGATATGCTGGTGGCGTTGAATCAACGCTACGCCGATCGTATTGCCATCCGCCCGGCGTTTCACTGGCAGATTACCCGCGAGGCGCTGGGAATTTGCCATAGCGTTCGCCGCGAGCCGGAACCGGTAGCGCAGCAGCAAATCGTACGTGAGTTCTATCAGCGTGGTATGGACGTAGTGATGGCGGCCAATGCGCGCGGAATTAAACAGGGCTGGCATGTGCTGCTGTGGCGCCATCGTCTGAAGCGGTGGCGAAGCGAGGATGTCGGCTATTCACAGGCCGCGCGACCCTAAGCTTGCGGCGGCGGCGGCGCGCGGTATAATCCCTCTCCAAATTTGCCGGAGATAAGAACATGCTTGGAATGCCGTCGCTGAACCACCAGGAACAGCAGGAAGCCGCAGAGCGCATCCATCAGCTGATGGAGCAGGGCATGAGCAGCGGCGAAGCTATCGCCCGCGTTGCACAGGAAATTCGTGAAAAGCATCAGGGAGAACGGGTTGCCGTGCTGTTTGATGAGGAAGACGAGGCCGATGATAGCGCGCCCGATGGGCAGGATACGCCCCGTCAGGATGCCGACCCGCAACACGAAGACGACGACGATTATTGATATCATTTCCGGGCGCAGCGTCCTGCTACGCCCGCATCAGTTTAACCTTGCACCACAACCGATGCAGCCGCCTGTTTGGCGCGCTCCACTGCCTGCTCGGTGCTGTCGCCGCAGGCCAGCGCGACGCCTAAACGACGCCGTCCGGCAATCTCCGGTTTACCGAACAGCCGCAGCTGATTGGTGCCGTCCAACGCCTTATCCAGTCCGCTAAAGCGCAGATCGCCGCTGTCGAGCGTCGGTAAAATCACGGCGGATGCCGCCGGGCCGAACTGGCGGATGGCGCCGATTGGCAGACCGAGAAAGGCGCGCACGTGCAGCGCAAACTGTGATACGTCCTGCGAAATCAGCGTGACCATGCCGGTGTCGTGCGGACGTGGCGAAACCTCGCTGAAAATGACGTTGTCACCGCAGACGAACAGCTCTACGCCGAACAGGCCGTAACCGCCGAGCGCTGTAACGACCTGGGCGGCAATCTGTTGCGCACGCTCCAGCGCCAGGGCAGACATCTGCTGTGGCTGCCAGGATTCACGGTAGTCGCCATCTTCCTGACGATGGCCGATAGGCGCGCAGAAATGCACGCCGTCGACGGCGCGGATAGTCAGCAGGGTAATTTCAAAATCGAATTTGACCAGCCCTTCGATTATCACCCGGCCGCCGCCGGCGCGGCCGCCCCGCTGGGCATAGTCCCAGGCGGCGCTCAGTTGGGAAGGATCGCGCAGCAGGCTCTGGCCCTTGCCGGAGGAACTCATCACCGGTTTGATAATGCAAGGGTAGCCGATATGTGCGATTGCCTGTCGGCAGCTCTCTTCATCATCGGCAAAGCGGTAGGTGGAGGTGGGCAGCCCGAGCGTTTCCGCAGCCAGACGGCGAATGCCTTCGCGGTTCATGGTAAGGCGGGTGGCTTCGGCGCAGGGGACGACCCGGTGGCCTTGTTGTTCCAGCTGCACCAGCATTGCGGTGGCGATGGCTTCAACCTCCGGCACGATATAGTCAGGGCGCTCCTGTTCGATAACGCTCTTCAGCGCTTCGCTATCCAGCATATTGATCACATGGCTGCGGTGCGCCACATGCATTGCCGGTGCGTCGGCGTAGCGGTCAACGGCGATCGTCTCCAGCCCCAGACGCTGGCATTCGATAGCCACTTCTTTCCCCAATTCGCCGGATCCGAGCAGCATCACACGGGTGGCGGAAGGGCGCAGGGCGGTTCCAATAGTTAGCATAATTTCGTACCTGATGTGAAAATGAAGCCAATGTAAATCAGCGCGCAGTATATACGAAAACGATTGCGTTGCCAGCCGGTGCGCCCGCCGGCCGACAGACCGTATAGGCGGCAGAAACGAAAAAATTTGCCCTGTAGGCATGATTATGCGTTAATAATCAGCGGTGAAAGAAGACCTACATAACGCAGGGCCTTCGCGCCGTAAGTGCCGTAAAGGCAGGTTTATCAAGTAAAGGAAAGTCAAATGGCTAAGATCACTGGTCACGTAAAATGGTTTAACGAAAGCAAAGGCTTCGGCTTTATCACTCCAGCCGACGGTTCTAAGGACGTTTTCGTTCATTTTTCCGCAATCGTTAGCGATGGCTTCAAGACTCTGGCTGAAGGCCAGCAGGTTGAGTTCTCCATCCAGGACAGCCAACGTGGCCCGGCTGCAGCCGATGTTGTTGCTATCTAATTAGCGACATCGCTGCCAAAAAAACCCGCTTAAGGCGGGTTTTTTTATGCGCAGTCGCCGGGAACGGCCGCCAGGTATTATGACGGCGCCGGGCCTTCTCTGTTATCATCTGCCCCTGATAAGCTGCCGACCGGCAGCGCCGCCTTTTCATCCGCCTATAAAGAGTTTATCGCCGTGAGCACAGTTTCCTTTTCTTCCCTGTCGCTGCCAGCCGCACAGTTGGCCAACCTCAACGAACTGGGGTATGCCGCCATGACGCCAGTGCAGGCCGCGGCGCTGCCCGCAATTTTGCAAGGGCAGGACGTACGCGCCAGAGCAAAAACCGGCAGCGGTAAAACGGCGGCGTTCGGCATTGGCCTGCTGGATAAAATCAATGTCGGGCAGGTGGCGACGCAGGCGCTGGTGCTGTGCCCGACGCGCGAACTGGCCGATCAGGTCAGCAAAGAGCTGCGCCGTCTGGCGCGCTTTACCCAGAATATTAAAATCCTGACGCTGTGCGGTGGCCAGCCGATGGGGCCGCAGCTGGATTCGCTGGTGCATGCGCCGCATATCGTGGTGGGAACGCCAGGGCGGGTGCAGGAGCACCTGCGTAAAAAAACGCTGCAGTTGGACGCGCTGAACGTGCTGGTGCTGGACGAGGCCGACCGCATGCTGGATATGGGGTTCGCCGACGATATCGACGATGTGATTGCCTATACGCCGCCGCAGCGCCAGACGCTGCTGTTTTCCGCCACCTATCCTGACGGTATTGAGCGTATCAGCGCCCGCGTACAGCGTACGCCGCTCAGCGTGGAAGTGGACGACGATGATGCGCCGCTTACCATCGAACAGCGCTTCTATGAGACGACGCGCGACCAGCGTCCGGCGCTGCTGCTGGCCGCCATCCGGCATTATCAGCCGGCTTCCTGCGTGGTGTTCTGCAACACCAAGCGCGACTGTCAGAGCGTGTGCGATGCGCTGGAAGCACGTGATATCAGCGCCTTGGCGCTGCATGGCGACCTGGAACAGCGCGACCGCGATCAGGTTCTGGTGCGTTTTGCCAACCGCAGCTGCCGCGTATTGGTGGCGACCGATGTCGCCGCGCGCGGGCTGGATATCAAAGATCTTGAGCTGGTGGTGAACTACGAAATGGCTTTCGACCCGGAAGTGCACGTGCACCGCGTTGGCCGTACCGGCCGCGCCGGCATGAGCGGCCTGGCGATTACGCTGTGTACGCCGCAGGAAATGGCGCGGGCACATGCGTTGGAAGAGTATCTGCAACTAGATCTGAAGTGGGCGCGGGTAAGCGAACTGAGCGGGGCGAGCAACGCGCCGCTGGAAGCAGAGATGGCCACGCTGTGCATCGACGGCGGCCGCAAGGCGAAAATTCGTCCCGGCGATATTCTGGGAGCGCTGACCGGTGAAGCGGGGCTGACTGCGGCGGAGGTCGGAAAAATTGATATGTTCCCGATGCATGCTTATGTGGCCATCCGCAAGAACAGCGCCCGTAAAGCGCTGCAGCGCCTGCGTGAAGGCAAAATCAAAGGGAAAAACTGCAAGGCGCGCCTGCTGAAATAATTAACCGCGGAGGCCGCTTGTGCCTCCGCGTGGTATTACTTATACTGTGTTTATATACAGTATTTAAATCTTTTGGGGAATACGCATGGCGGTTGAAGTTAAATACGTAGTGGTCAGAAACGGTGAGGAAAAAATGACGTTCGCCAGCAAAAAGGAAGCCGACGCTTACGACAAAATGCTCGATCTGGCCGATAATCTCGGTGAATGGCTGCAGCAGGCGCCGCTGGTGCTGGATGAAGAGCAGCGTGACACGCTGAGCTTCTTCCTGGCGGAACATAAAGAGATGCTGACACACATTCTGCGCGGCGGTGCACCACAGCAGGCGGACGCTAAGGCGGCAAAACCGAAGAGTGACAAGAAGGCGGCGACAAAAGCGGGAAGCGCGTCGGAAAAACAGGCTGCTTAATCACTATGTTGCAGCATTGTGATGAAAAAGGATCTAAGATGGGCGGTGAAATCACGTTCTTCAGCCGTTTCGAGCAGGATATTTTAGCCGAACGTAAAACCATCACCCTGCGTGATGCCAGCGAATCGCATTTCCAGCCCGGCGACGTATTACGCGTCAGTCGCCACGAAGACGGAGCGTTTTTCTGTTTTATCGAGGTGTTGTCAGTGACGCCGGTTCGTCTGGACGCGTTGACCGAACAGCACGCCAGGCAGGAAAACATGTCGCTCGATGCGCTGAGGCAGGTTATCAAGGAGATCTATCCGGGGGTGGATGAACTGTTTGCGATCGTGTTTCGTAAACGTTGATCGCCTGCCAGGCCTGATGCCAGTCAGCGCTCTCCGGGTAGTGTAATGACAACTGGAGGGTATATGAGAGCAACAGGATTGGGGCTGGCCACCGTGCTGGCGGTTATTTTGGGTTTTACCGGCAGTGCTCAGGCGCAGCAGCATGAGCAGCGGACGGCGAAGGTTGGTCTGTGCGCCGGGCTGCAGGCGGCGGACGTCGCCGCACAGGTAAAGCGCGATTTCCTGCAAAACCGCATCACGCGTTGGGCATCGGATAAAAAACTGCTCGGTACCGCAACGCCGGTCGCCTGGGTCAGCCCGGATGCGGTCAGCGGTGAGGACGACCTTTGGCAGGTGCCGCTAACGGTGCGCGGCAGCAAGGCGGATAAAACCTATCGCGTCACGCTTAACTGCAAGACCGGCGATATCACTTACAGCGAACCGCAGTAACTCCTGCGCCAGGGCGCGACGCAGGCGCCCTGATTGGCGAATCTTTCCTGTCAACTTGCCTAATGCCTCACACAAATTTTCCCCGCCATACGTTAATTGACAAAAAATCCCCTAATCTGGAGTTTTAGCAGCGTTCCGGCACAGGTGCCCGTTCGCTTTACTATCCATGCGAGGGGATGCAATGAAAAACAGTTGGATGCAGCAGATTCAATCGCTGTTGGGGCAAAAAAAAGGCGCGAACAGCAGTACAGAAGGCATCGGCAAATTGTTGGCGCCCGGCGCGCTGGGCGGATTGGTTGGCGTATTACTGGCGAATAAATCCTCGCGCAAGCTGGTCGGTAAATTCGGTAAAAACGCACTGATTATCGGCGGCAGCGCCGCGGCAGGCGCGGTGCTGTGGAACAAATACAAATCACGGGTGAAAGATACCCATCAGGATGAGCCGCAGTTCGGCATGCAGTCGACGCCGGTCGATCTACGCGCCAAGCGGCTGGTGCAGGCGCTGGTGTTTGCGGCGAAAAGTGACGGTCATATTGATGATGACGAGCGTCGTGCCATTGACGACAGCCTGACGCAACTGCAGATTGGCGACGAAGCGCAGGCCTGGGTGCAGCAGGCGATAGAACAGCCGCTCAATCCCGATGCGCTGGCGCTCGGCGTAAAGAACGAAGAGGAAGCGTTGGAAGTGTATTACCTCAGCTGTATGGTGATCGATGTCGATCACTTTATGGAGCGCGGCTATCTTGACGCGCTGGCGCGCTCGCTGAAAATTCCCGACGATGTGAAACAGGGCATCGAGGGCGATGTGAATCAGAAAAAGCGTGAGTTGGCGTAATGCAATGCGGCGCCGCAGGATAAAAGCTGCGGCGCCTACTTGTTAAGGCAGGGGCAATCATGCCACCCTTACGCCCATCAATAGACGTAAGTGGATGATTTGGTAATGATGACCCCTCCGAAGGCGGAAAAACGCCCGTATCCGATGACGCTGCACGGCGATACCCGCGTTGATGACTACTACTGGCTGCGCGATGACGAGCGCAGCGATCCGCAGGTGCTGGCATATCTGCAGGCGGAAAATGCCTACACCGACGCGATGCTGCAGCCGCAGCAGCCGCTGCGTGAAGCGTTGTATCAAGAGATGGTGGCGCGAATTCCGCAGCAGGAGCACTCGGCGCCTTATGTACGCAACGGCTACCGCTACCAGACGCGCTATGAACCCGGCAATGAATATGCGCTCTATGTACGCCAGCCGGCGGCGGAAAGCGATGCCTGGCAGACGCTGCTGGACGGTAACCAGCGGGCGCAGGGGCGAGAGTTTTATACCCTGGGCGGTCTGGACATCAGCCCGGACAACCGCATGATGGCAGTGGCGGAAGACTTCCTGTCGCGCCGCCAATATGACATCCGCTTTAAGCATCTTCAGAATGACGCCTGGGCGGAAGAAGTGCTGGAAAACACCTCCGGCAACTTCGAATGGACCAATGATTCCGCCAGCGTGTATTACGTGCGCAAACATCCGCAGACGCTGCTGCCGTATCAGGTCTACCATCACATCGTGGGGACGGATCCAGCAAACGATCGGTTGGTATATGAAGAAACCGACGATACCTTTTACGTCGGGCTGGAAAAAACCACCTCAGAGCGCTATATCCTGATCCACCTCAGCAGCACCACCACCTCGGAAATCCTGCTGCTGGACGCCGATCGGCCCGATGCGACGCCGCAGATTTTCGTGCCGCGCCGCAAAGATCATGAATATGCCATCGATCACTATCGGCAGACGTTCTATATCCGCTCGAACAAAGACGGTAAAAATTTCGGCCTGTACCAGAGCGACGTTGCGGACGAAGCGCAGTGGCAGACGCTGATTGCCGCGCGCGATGACGTGATGCTGGAAGGCTTTGAGTTGTTCCGCGACTGGCTGGTGGTGGAAGAGCGCAGCGCCGGCCTGACGCAACTGCGGCAAATCCACTGGTGCAGCGGTGAAGAACAGCGTATCGCCTTCGACGATCCGACCTATGTCACCTGGCTGGACTACAACCCGGAGCCGGAAACCGCGCTGCTGCGCTATGGCTACTCCTCCATGACCACCCCGGCCAGCCTGTATGAACTGAACCTCGACAGCGGTGAGCGCAAACTGCTCAAACAGCAAGAGGTGAATAACTTTACGCCGGAAAATTACCGCAGCGAGCGGGTGTGGGTGAAGGCGCGCGACGGCGTTGAAGTGCCGGTTTCGCTGGTGTACCGGGCGGACCGTTTTAACCAGGGCGGCAATCCGCTGTTGGTGTACGGTTATGGCTCATACGGCAGCAGTATGGATCCGGCCTTTAGCGGCAGCCGCCTGAGCCTGCTGGACCGCGGCTTTGTATTCGCGCTGGCGCATATTCGCGGCGGCGGCGAACTGGGGCAGCTGTGGTATGAAGATGGCAAACTGTTCAACAAGCAAAATACCTTTAACGACTTTATTGATGTCACCGAAGCGCTGGTTGAGCAGGGCTACGGCGCCGCCGGGCAGGTGTACGCCATGGGCGGCAGCGCCGGCGGTTTACTGATGGGGGCGGTGATCAACCAGCAGCCGGCGCTGTTCCACGGCGTGGTGGCACAGGTGCCGTTCGTTGACGTGGTGACCACCATGCTGGACGAGTCCATTCCGCTGACCACCGGCGAATACGATGAGTGGGGCAACCCGAATGAGAAGCCGTATTACGATTACATCAAACAGTACAGCCCTTACGATCGGGTACAGGCGCAGGCGTATCCGCACCTGCTGGTGACTACCGGCCTGCATGATTCGCAGGTGCAGTATTGGGAACCGGCCAAGTGGGTGGCGAAGCTGCGTGAGTTGAAAACCGATGACCGTCAGCTGCTGCTGTATACCGATATGGATTCCGGCCACGGCGGTAAATCCGGCCGTTTCAAAGCCTATGAGGATATAGCGCTGGAATACGCCTTTATTCTGTCGCTGGCCGAGTAAAGCAGAACGGGCGGCCGCGCTGCCGCCCGTTCTGTCAGCCAATCAGATAGTACTTCAGCGTGTGTTTCATATCCGGGTTGAGATCGGTGAGATTTTTCAGCATCCACTGTAAATAGCCCGGATCTTCCTGGGCGATCTGCTCAATCAGCCGGCCGCGATATTTGCCGAACTTAAACGTTTTTATCAGCGACGGCCGCTCGGTGATATCGGCCATCTCTTCGGCGCTCCAGGATGAGTCCTTGATAATACGCTGCAGCAGGGCGGCGGTGACGTAGCAGTCATACAGTGCCCGGTGCGGATACAGCGTATTGTCCTGCGGCAGCTGCACGTCGAGATTCAGCGCATAGCGCAGATACTGGTTGCCGTACTTGATATCCGGATACAGCATGCGCGCCAGTTTGAGGGTGCAGATCCAGCGGCCCCGCATCTCCGGCAGCACGCCGCGATCGAAGGCGGCATTATGCGCCACGTAGTAATCACTGCCGAGATAGCGGCTAATGGCGACGGCGATACGGGGTTTATCCTCGACCATCGCCTCCGTAATATGATGGATGGCCATCGCATCAATGCTGATGGGGCGGTCCGGGCATACCAAATCACTCATCGGATTGGCCAGTTGACCGTCGATCAGATCGATGGAGGCGACTTCAACAATGCCGCCGTCCAGGCCGCAGGTTTCAGTGTCAATAATGCGTAACGTCATGTCATGCTTTCCTCTTTTTCCTCCCAGCATAACGGTTGTTGAGTTTGTCGCCAAACGTTCGTTGCCGTAGAGGCGCTGGCCGCTGGTGAGAAAAACGCCGAAAGGTGACGTAATGATAAGCAATGCAATAGCCGGTCGTATTCATTTTAAGCAAACGAACGTGAACTGCCCGTTATCTGTCGGAGTTTTCAGGTTTTGCCGTTGACCTGATGGCATGCATGGGCTTTGATGAAAGCATCATTCACAGAGAGACGGAAAGCGCAATGGAACAATTACGCGGGTTATATCCGCCGTTAGCAGCGTATGACAGTGGCTGGTTGGATACCGGGGACGGTCATCGGATCTACTGGGAATTAAGCGGTAACCCGGAGGGGAAACCGGCGGTGTTTATCCACGGCGGGCCGGGGGGCGGTATTGCCCCTTATCATCGGCAGCTGTTTGACCCGGAGCGTTATAAAGTCTTGCTGTTCGACCAGCGCGGCTGTGGGCGCTCCCGGCCGCACGCCAGTTTGGACAACAATACCACCTGGCATTTGGTCGACGACATCGAACGGCTGCGTGAAATGGCCGGCGTGGAGCAGTGGCTGGTTTTCGGCGGTTCCTGGGGCTCGACGCTGGCGCTGGCCTATGCGCAAACGCACCCGCAGTGCGTCAGCGAGCTGGTGCTGCGCGGCATCTTTACGCTGCGTAAACAGGAACTGTCCTGGTATTACCAGGATGGCGCCTCACGCTTCTTTCCGGAAAAATGGCAGCGCGTGCTGTCGATTCTTTCCGCCGAGGAGCGTAAGGATGTGATCGCCGCCTATCGCCGGCGACTGACCAGCGAAGACCTGGAGGTGCAGCTGGAAGCGGCGAAACTGTGGAGCATCTGGGAAGGGGAAACCGTCACGCTGTTGCCAAGTACCGAGTCGGCGGCGTTTGGTGAAGATGACTTTGCGTTGGCGTTTGCCCGCATTGAAAATCACTATTTCACCCATCAGGGCTTCTTGCAGAGCGACGATCAGCTACTGCGCAACGTGCCGCTGATTCGCCATATCCCTGCGGTGATTGTACATGGCCGCTATGATATGGCCTGCCAGGTGCAAAACGCCTGGGATTTGGCGCAGGCATGGCCGGAAGCTGAACTGCATATCGTAGAAGGGGCAGGGCATTCGTTTGATGAACCGGGGATTCTGCACCAGCTGATGCTGGCTACCGATCGTTTTGCCGGTAAAACGGTGTAAGCGCGCGGCGGATGCGGAGAGCCGCATCCGCCGCTGTTGTTATTTGCTTTTCGGTTCGTAAGGCAGGCGAGAGAACTTGTGCGACGCCATCCGGTAGTGGATGACGCGTTCGCGGAAGTAGTCGCGCAGGTATTCCGGCTGTTCACGCTCCACCACTTCAGGAATCACCGGCATATTATAGCGCTCTTTGAACGCCACGCCGGAAGCGGCTAAATCCACGTTAACCTTGTCCATCTCTTCTTTCGAGAGTTCTGCCAGATTGTATCCCACGCTATGCTCCTTACTGATACCGCATTTATCTGCGCAGAAGGTAATGCACCGCGCAGCGCTTGGCAAGCCCGGCGTGACGCTGCGAGCGCCTTACGGGGTAATGATAATTATTTTTATATAGCTGGGCAGCTAATGTCGTCATTATTTTTATTTGTGATATCTATTGTTGTTATTTCAAATAAGAATGATTCGCCTTTAGATCTCAGGCAAGATGAAAATAATTATCATAAATATTAACACTGGCGGGTTTTAATTTTAACCAAATGATAAATAAGAATATTTAAATTAATCATAATTTGATGTAAATCAACTGTTTTTATTTTGTTTTTGGCAGTGCATAATACGGCACATATAAAATATTGGCCTGCAAAATTGAAAGGAATAACTATGCTGACGCAAGAAATGACAAAGCAGTTGAATGAACAACTCAACCTTGAGTTTTATTCAGCGAACCTGTATTTGCAGATGAGCGCATGGTGTGCGGATAAAGGCTTTGAAGGCGCTGCAGCCTTCCTGAAAGAGCACTCACAGGAAGAAATGCAGCATATGCAGCGTCTGTTTGATTACCTGAGCGATACCGGTGCGCTGCCAGTGCTGGGCAGTATTGCCGCGCCGCCGGTAGAGTTTGAGTCGCTGGCCGATGTGTTCCAGCAGACCTACGAACATGAGCAACTGATTACCCGTCAGATCAACGAACTGGCGCATGTGGCGATGACCACCCATGATTACTCGACCTTCAACTTCCTGCAGTGGTACGTTGCCGAGCAGCATGAAGAAGAGAAACTGTTCAAATCCGTACTGGATAAGCTGGCGCTGGTCGGTACCAGCGGCAAAGCGCTGTTCTTTATCGACAAGGATCTGAAGAAAATGGGCGCGGCCGGCGGCGAAGACAGCAACGGCCAGCTGTAATTTTCAGCCCGGAAACAGCCGCGCCTGGCAGATAATGCCGGCGCGGTTTTTTTATGCCTGCCGTTATTGCGGTTATACAGCGAAACGTGCTGCCATTTTGAAAAATGGCAGTGATGTGCTCGACTTGATGATAACTCATCGTTATGATCTAACAGAATACGCTGTTCGGAAGAGGTTTTCTGCGTGCGTCACGCACGGTTTGTTCCTGTTCCCACGGCGTTGCCATCATGCCGGGTCGGGGCTGCTGACTCCCCCTCAATGAATTGGGTTGCCGCGCGCAACGCGGGTCGTAGGGGATATATGGCTCAGGCGTGGTCGTGACCCGCGAGTACCCGTATTATTCGGCTGGCAGGAGCGCCAGGCTGCCTGCACCCCGAAGGCTGACGGGTATTCCGTCCTCATCTTTGTATTAAGGGATACCACTGTGATCGGTAAAATTCGCTCCTCATCTCGTCTGCTCGCCACGCTGTTCGCGCTGTTTGTCGGTTTGTCTTCGCAGCAGGTTTTAGCGCATGCCCACCTTAAATTGCAAACGCCCGCGGCGGATGCCACCGTCAGCCCGGCGCCGCAGGCGTTGACGCTCAGCTTCTCGGAAGGTATTGAACCGGGCTTCAGCAAAGTCAAACTGATCGGCCCGGATAATAAAGCGGTCAAAATCGGCAAACTGCAACTGGACGCCAAGGATAATGCCAAAGCCACCATTCCGCTTCCGGAAGCGCTGCCGGCGGGGAAATATCAGGTCGACTGGCACGTGGTTTCCGTTGACGGACATAAAACCAAAGGCCAATACAGCTTTACCGTAAAATAACCGATGACCCTGGCGACTCTGTTTGTCCTGTGTCGCTTCGTGCACTTTACGGCGGTGATGCTGATGTTTGGCATTGGTTTGTTCACCGCCTTACTGTCGCCGCAGCGGCTCTCTGCGTTACTTTCCCGCGATTTGCGTCCCTGGCTGACGATGTCGGCGCTGGCGGCTGCCGTTTCTGCCGTGGCGCTGCTGGCCGTGCAGGCCGGTCAGATGGGCGACGGCTGGCAGGATACCTATCAGTGGGATGTCTGGCTGGCGGTGCTGGGCACCACCTTTGGTGAAGTGTGGCGCTGGCATCTGGCGTTGTCGGCATTATCGCTGGCGGCGCTGTGGTTGCCGCTGCGCCTGCGCGCCGGGGCGAGCGCCCTGTTGGGCGGGCTGCTGCTGATCAGTATGGCTTTTATCGGCCATGCGGCGATGCACACCGGTCTGTTCGGCACGCTGCATCGTGTTAGCCATGCGCTGCATCTGCTTGCCGCCGGCTACTGGTTTGGCAGCCTGCTGCCGCTGCTGGTCTGCCTGCGTTATCTGCACCCGGCAGCGTGGCGTGCAGAAGCGGTGAGCACACTGATCCGTTTTTCCCGCTGGGGACATCTGGCGGTGGCGGTGGTGCTGATAACCGGCGTCCTCAACAGCCTGATGATCGTCGGCGGGTGGCCGCTGGACGTGTCATCGCCGTATCAGCGTTTGCTGCTGATAAAAAGCGCGCTGGTGCTGCTGATGGTGGGCGTGGCGCTGACCAACAGGTATGCGATCGTCCCGGCGATGCGCAGCGTGCCCAACCTTGCCCAGCGCGGCGTGGTTTGGGCCTGCTGGAGCGAGCTGGCGCTGGGCGGGGCGGTGTTGCTGCTGGTCAGTCTGTTTGCCACCTATGCGCCAAATTGATATTGCGACTTGCGGTACTCCCCTGAATTACGGGAAAATTGAATCAAATAGCTACTTAAGGTCATCACATGAAACGTGCATTATTAGCCCTCGCACTGCTGGCGGGCGCAGGCGGCGCACTGGCCGCGGAAGGTCTGGAAAATGTCACCAAGCTGGAATTCGGCAAGCAGTGGGCGTTTACCAAAGAGGAAGTCACCCTGCAGTGCCGTAAAGACGGCGCGCTGTTTGTGCTGAACAACAGCACGCTGATGCAGTATCCGCTGAACGATATTGCGCAGGCACAGGTGACATCCGGCCAGCAGCGCGCACAGCCGCTGGCAACCATCCTGCTGGATGACGCCAATAACCCCGGGGAAAAAATGAGCGTCGAGCCGTTCCGCGAGCGTGCACAAACGCTGTGCGCCAAGTGAGGCAAAGCGCCGCGTAGGCTTATCAATAAGTTAACGACTGGGTGAATTCTGTACGCATTTGATGCCGCTTGCAAACTATCACCCGCCGTGCGTCTGGCTGGCAAAAGCCGCCGTGTAGGCTACGCTTAAAGTGCATGGCTGAACAAGCCCTGCAATAAATGCCAACTTTTAGCGCACGGCTCTCTCCCAAGAGCCATTTCCCTAGACCGAATATAGGAATCGTATTCGGTCTTTTTTTAAGTTGTTGATTTTAATGGTTTATTTTTGGTTTTCTGAAAATCATCATGCGAAAGGGTGCCTCTATGGCGCGACAGGCGTTGGCGGGACTGAATCCGGCCTAATATAGCCAGCGGCCAGCCTTGGCGGATTCAATCAGCATATCGACGGTTAACGCTTCGGGTTCGTGGTTATCTGTCTGCATGTACTTGGGGAGAATTATATTAGGCAGGAACCAAATCCCCGCGTTTGGAAAATATTGGCGAAACTCAAAATTGCCCATATCAACATGCAGTAGATCGGCATACTCTGCCAGAAAATTGTGGGCATCTTCAGGCAGCACGATCTTGTTACCAGTGCTCAGCGAAGCATCATTCGTCATTTCCCAGAAGTGTTTTTTAAGTAGCTGATGGATATCATTCACCGTATCCATAGACGCTCTTTGTAGATTGGTATGACCGTGGCAGTATACATACCACGCACTGCGGCTGGCCGCGAGTCCGATCTGGCCCACCGGCCTTACGCTGTGACGCCGCTCGTCAGGTTTGCCAGCAGCCGGCGAAACGACGTCTCCGAACCTCATCCGGGCAAGACCCCCAACTCACGCATCACCGCTCGCTGACCGCGCGGTCGGCCCATCCCCGGTAGAACGCCCGGTACTTGAGCACCAGCTTGTCGTACTTGCTGTATGCGCCGCCGCCGTCCGGCTTCATCCCGTTCCAGATTTTGACGTCGTACTGCGCTGCCTGTCTGGTCTGCAGTCCGAACAGCATGTAGTCGGTCGCGCGGCGCAGGGCGCCGCCCACCTTTTTGATCGAAATAAGCATGTGCATGATGTTCTTGTCGTCGCTCACCGGCGTCACACACTGGAGCAGCTTGTATTTGAAGTCTCCGTCCAGAGAGACGGTCATGACACATCCGCCGGGGTAGCCATCGAAGTGCAGGTTCATCTGCGACATGTTCAGACCGAGCGCACGCGCCAGCATGCCGAAGGGCCCGAAGTAGCGGTCCACGGTGAAGTCGATCCCGGCGCCGAACCACGCGCCTGACTGGGCCAGCGGCCCGACCTCCGGCCATTGGCGCCAATCGTCGAACAGCCGGAGTTCGAAGGCCGAGATCGGGAGCTCGTGCACCGGGGCCGCGTGCTGCGCGTCGTAGAAGTTCTCGACGATGCGCAAGACCGCCGTCGTGGTTTCGAACGCGAAATGCAGGTGCATAAAATTATCGTTGTCGACGTCGGCGGCGGCGATGTCGGGCAGTGGATGCTGCGGCTCGGGGGAGCCGTACCAGACCCACACGTAGCCGTATCGTTCGGCGGTGACCAGCGTCGGCTGACGCACCGAGCGTGGCACAGGTTCCAGGCTGCGCACCGTCTGACTGTGGCCGGGAATGTGAACGCACTGGCCTTGCTCGTCGTACTGCCAATGATGAAACGGGCACTGGATGCAGCCGTCCTTGACCTGCCCGTCGGCCAGGTTCGCGCCGAGGTGCGAGCAATGGCGATCCATCACCACGGCCTGTCCTGTCGCGCCGCGCCACGCCACGCACGGACGGCCGAAGAGCGTCAGCGCCTTCGGTTTGTCCTTGAGGTCGCTTGAGCGTATCGCAACGTACCAGCTTGCGGCCACGGATGTTGTTGCGTCGTATGCCTTCGGGGGATGCGCCTTGACGCTTGCCTGATTCAATTGAATATCGTTCATCGTTTTTGGCTCCTCGACGGCCGGCTACTTCTTCTGCATCAAGCCGATGCGGGTGGTGATGTACGCCTTGAGTAGCGCAAACATCGGGTTGTAGTCGAAGTACTTTTTCACCTCTGCCGGCGCGCTGGTCTGTGTCCAGTACATCAGCTTCATCGCCGGCAGCAGGCTGTGCTTCGAGTTGTTGAGCTGCGGTTTTTCCCCGGTGATACAATAGCCGAAGCCGAACATATGCTTGGCGAAGTCCCGTTCGTCGATGAGGGCGTGGATCCGCGCTGCGGCCTCCTCGGGCGGCTTATGCCCGGCGCTTACGGCCTCGATCTCGGCTTTGGCGTCGTTGAACAGCTGATAGTAGCCCTCCATGTCCGCGCACAGGTACCCGAGGTACGGGGGATCGTTGTCAAGGTGGTCGAGATCGCCTTCGTTGCGCGACGCGCGGAACCTTGCGTGCGCCTGCACGAGCCGGAACTGCCCGAGGATCGTGCCGACGGCCCATAGCCGGTGGAACGCGTCCCACAGGCGGAAGTCCGAAAACGCCGTGTAGCAGCAGCTGACGAAGTCGTCGTTGTGGTCCAAAAGTTTTTGCTGTAGGCGTTCGATGTATTCGAAGCGTTCCGGGGAGAAGTCGTCGTCGTTCAGTGCCTTGATGAGGCGAGCCGCGAGCGCATGGATAGTCACCGCGGTGTTCTCTAGCCCACGGGAGAAGAGCGGGTCGATGAAGCCGTTCGCGTGCAGCATCAGGCAGTAGCGGTCGCCGACGCAGCTGCTTGATGAGAACTGCAGGCGGTCGGTCCTGATCCAGTCGCGCACCGGCACGGCGTCGCGGAACTGCGCCCCGATGCTCGGGAAGCGTGCGAGGAACTCGTCGAATTCTTGCTGCGCGGAGATGTCCGTTTTCGGGTAGACACGCGGGTCTAGCTGCAGGCCGACGCTCACCAGGTTGTTGGTCGAGCGCGGGTGGTTGTTGAACGGAATCACCCAGAGCCAGCCGCCCTTGAACATGTGGTGTAAGGTCCCCTCGTGCCAGCGCCAGCGCTGTCCTTTGACTTTAAAGATGTCGTCGAACGGTTTGACCCCGAGCATGTGCGTGTAGAGGCTGCGTGAGTGCGTCTTGAAGCGACACGGCTCTTCGCGGAGATTGAACTTGACCGCGAGCGGCGCGCGGGGCCCTCCGCAGTCGATCATGTAGCGGCCGGTGAAGCGTTCGCTCTGCGCGGTGGTTACCGCGACGCCGTCTTTATCGGCGTGGAATTCGGTCACTTTCGTATTCTGGAGGACCGTGCAGCCGTATTTAATGGCGACTTGCAACAAATAGGCGTCGACGTCCTGCCGGTAATAGTGGCTCTCCGGCCCCCAGGGCAGCTCGGGAATGACGCACTGCGTGAACTCCTTCGGGTTGTGTTCTTGACCCGGCCTGTGGAACACGAAGCCGAAGTTGCGTTTGATGCCGGTGCTCGACGCCACATAACGCTGCGTTGAGTAGAACGACGTGATGTGATCGAGTTCCGGAATGCCGTAGCGATCGGCAATGATGCGGTTCATCAGCGACGTCTCGGGAATCGACGATTCGCCGATCGTGAAGCGCGGGTGCGACGACGCCTCGATAATCAGCACGCGAAACTGCTGTTTGGCCAGAATCGCTCCCATTTGGGTGCCGGACATGCCCGAACCGATGATGATCACGTCAAAGTGGTTGTTATCGCGCCCGTTTGCGGGGCTCTTCTGAGTCATGAGGGCAAATCTCCTAATGAGAGGAAACAGATGGCCGCGCGCGTCAGGACGGGTTGAGGGCGGCGCGGATGCGGGTGCGTGCGGCAAGCGTGAGCGTGAGCAGATCGCCGAGCATGCTGGGCGCGTATCCGCCACTGCCGACAGCGGGGCCGCTGCGCCCGGCTTCGTACACCCGCTCCGCCAATTGATGATGCGGCGCCCGGAAGCGCAGCAGAATCACGAAGACCCGGTTGAGAGCCGCCAGCCCGGCCCGGACGTGCTTGTCCTGCGTAGCGGCCGCTTGCGCTTCGCCGATCGCGCGGTCGACGAGCGCCGGCTTCCCGGCAAAACGGGCGTAGACAGCCCGGTACGCGGGAAGTACATAGGGCAGATAGGTCTCTTTGAATTCCAGATAGGCGGGATGATCCGATTGCGATCCCCACAGGACATGCTCCAGCACGAAGAGGGGCATTTCTACGGCGCCGGGGCCAAGGTAGCTCTGGCCCCCGACTTGAATCGGTTCGTAGAAGGGGCGGAGCTCATCGTAGAAGACCTGCGGCGAGATAAAGCGGTACGCGTAGACGATCGATTCAACCATTTTTTGCAGATAGGCTGCCAACTCGTCGCATTCTTGTGCGAACGCGGGCGAGCGTAGAGGCACGTCGGACAGCTCGACGGTCACCGCGATGGCGGCCTCGAGAGCCGCCATCGAGATACGCACGCTCTCAAGCAGGTGCATTTCGTCGCTGAGCCCGGTATAGCTCCGCTGCGCGTCGGCTTCTGCAGGGTTCCAGACCGTCACATGCAGGAGCGTCTCCCGCGGCGGCAGGTCGGTTATGCGCGCCAGGTCGAGCAGCAGCGGCTCAAGCCCGGGCACCACGTCCGCAGGTTCGTGTCCGTGCCGCTTGAGCGACCCCAGAAAGAATCCGATGTCCCGCATCGCGGCGGCAGCTTCGGTGAAGCCCCAGCCGGAGGGCACGCCGCGCACCGGCAGGAGATCGCGCAGCAGGCCGACGATGCCGGGCACGTCCTGATTACGGTTCAACCCTGGCAGTTGCAGAACAAGCGAGCTGGCCTGTAGAGGATCGCAGGCCGCCACGGCCGTGTGCGTGGCCGCGAATGCACGTGCCCGCTCCAGAGTGCGCTCCACTACAGGCTCTCCGTCGATGCGGGCCTGTTGCCTTGGTGCAGCGACCGCAGGTAGTCATAGTTTGTCGGCAGGCTTGCCCGCAGGCGCTCGGCCTCGCGCTGAATGCGGGCGAACATTGCCTCGGCTTTTTCGACAGACTCCGGCCGCAGTTGCAAGAGCGGCAGCGATCGGTCGGGCAGCATGTCCAGGCCGGCAAAGATGCAGTAGTAGTTGCCATTCAGCCAGAAGTTCTTGAATTCGTAGTCGAAGGTATCATAGTACGTGGCATCGTCGAACGACGTGGTGGTCAACGGCAGCCCCGCCTTGTAGCGTTCAATCTTCTCCTGGATGGCGTCAGAGAGCCGCAGGTCGTGCCGGTTCGCGAGCCAGAACGATGTGTCTTCTCGCGACGTTGTGAAGTAGTGCGCTTGGACAAAGTCTCGGCAGTCGTCGAACATGTAGACGATCTCGGCGTTGAACGCGTCGGCCAACCGCGGGTCGAACGCGGTGTCGGGGAAATGCTTCACGAGTTGGTACAGCGCCGCATAGATGAAGTAGATACCCGTCGATTCCAGAGGCTCCAAAAAGCACGACGCCAGCCCGATAGCGACGCAGTTGTTGACCCACGATCGCTTGTTGCGCCCGACCCGGAACGAGATCTGGTTGAGCGGCTGATTGTCCGAAAGGCCCCAGAGCTTGAGGAAGTCGGCGGTGGCCCGATCGCGAGAGGTGAACTTGCTGGAGAAGACGTAGCCGCTGCCAAACCGGCCCAGCATCGGAATCTTCCAGGTCCAGCCCGCGTTCATGGCGATCGAGGAGGTGTAGGGTTCGACCCCCGCTTGAGCGTCGTCATTGGGGACGGCGGTGGCGACCGCGCTGTCGCACAGCAGGTAGTCGGACATGTCAATAAAGGGCTCTTTCAGGGCCTGGTTGATCAAGAGCCCGCGCATGCCGGAGCAGTCGATAAACAGATCCGCCTCCAGCTTCCGGCCCTCCTTGGTGGATAGACTGGAGATGAAGCCGTGGTCGTTCAGGTTAACCTCCACGACCTCGTCGACCACGCGGTTCACCCCGCGGTCGACGGCCCAGCGTTTCAGGAAGTCGGCCACCAAATGCGCGTCGAAGTGCCACGCGTGGGACATCTGGCGGCTGCCGTCATGCAGGCACGGTGCCAGATTGCCATCGAGCGCTCCGGGCTGCGGATAGCAGGCGTACGCCATCGACTGTTGAAAACCCTGCTCGCGTTTGCGCAGCCAGTAGTGGGTAAGCGGCACGCCGTCGCAGTTCGGCACATTGCCGAACAAATGGTAGAAATAATCGTTGTGCGAGCGATCAGGAGACTCTCTCCAGTTCACGAACTTGATGCCAGCCTTGAACGCGCCGTTCACCTGGGGCATCCACTCCCGCTCCGGTATCCCGAGAAAGTCGAAGAACACCTTCTGCAAACTCGGGATGGTCGCTTCGCCTACGCCGATCCGAGGGATCGCTGCAGACTCGATGAGCGTAATGTTCGCCTGCTGCTGGAGCGCCCGGACGAGGTACGAAGCGGACATCCAGCCCGCAGTGCCGCCGCCCACGATGACGATATTCTTGATCGGTTTGCTCATGACACTCTCCCATGGGAGTTTATGGGTATTTTAGACTGTAGTCTAATTTAGGTCGGATTCTAACCAGATTAGACTCTGGTCTAAAAAGTGCAAATGCCGCTTCCGAATTAGCTGAATCGCTCCGGATTTCCGGGAGATTAAACGTGCGGTGAAAGATGCCCCTGTATGACGTAGAAATCCGCTAATCGCGATTACGGCGTGATGATGACGTAAAGAGAACGCGCATTGGGCGAAGAGAGGGGCAGAGGATACAGCGTAAATAATGGTAAAGAAAAAGGGTTGTTGCCAACCCTTTCAGCAAGTGGGTTTTATATACCCACACGGGTTCTGATATGTTTGACATAGGAATCAGCCCATGTCTTGGTCAGGTGATTTTTATCGAACATCATCGGCACGTTGTCTTGATCAATATAATTACAGCGGCCTTGGTTGCAGTTCAGATCAAAGACATCAATGTAGTTAATACCGCTCTGTGCCAACTGTTCTGACATCCAGCTATTACTCAACCTTGACTCTTTGGTTACCAGTTTTTCTATTTTACTTTCCGGCGTTTTTTGCGCAATTTTGTAAAAGTCGATACTGAAAGTTTTGGTCTGCCCGATAATAAACACCTTATCCTTACCAATTTTATTAATCACCTCGGTAAGTTTTTTTCCCAGATCCTGATCCTTGTTAACCATCCAGTTGGCGGATAGCAGAATATAATCAACCTTGTTGTTTACCAGGAAATCGTTATAGATATAGTTGAATAAATCGGTACAGCGTTTTTCGCCATTCTTGCTGTTTACAGGCATACAACCGGATGCTGCAGCCTCCATCACATTGTAGTCAGGGAATATGTCATTGACGGACTGATAGAGTTCAGCGGCATGGCTGTCGCCGAGCACCAGGATATTCTTCTTATTTTCAGCGCTTTTTAAACAAACCTCTTTATCAAAAAATGAAATATCATTGGTCTTGGTTGACAGGAAGCAGGTACGGTTCTGGTTACCAAACTGTCTTATCCCTTCAGGACTTGCCGCATAAGTTTTGAATTTTTCCAGTGCGATACTGTTAGTCGAAACCCAATGTTTGTTGACTTCCGTTGCCGTCGCGCCGAAGGATACCGCAGCGAATACGGCAGCGGCTGAAACCAGGTAGGCGTAGCTTTTGCTGAACAGGCGCTCAAAGTATTTGTAAGAGATATAGCCCAGCACGAAAGACAGAATGATACCGATGGTTGCATTGAGCGTTGTAAACTCAATGGAGTTGTTGGCCATAAATGAGACCACCGGCCAGTGGAAAAGATAGATGGAATATGACGCTGAACCAATGCTCTGTATAACACTGTTTTTAAACAGTGTTTCGCTATTACTGAGATTGGCGTGAATGATTGCGCCAGTCGCTAATACAGGGATTAGCGTCATCCCGCCCGGCCAGGGGGCGCTTTCTTTTACAAACAGGAAGAAGGCGACCAGAGTCAGTACGGCGACGATTTCGGTTTGTTTAGCGTAGGGGTTTTTAAGTCTTGAAGCAGAGACATAGGCACCGATCATCAATTCCCACATGCGGGTGGGCAGTAAATAAAAATTTGCGCTAAGATGCGATTTGCCGAATAAAATACATATCATCACCGAACACAGGATAATCATAAAATAAAAGTGGCTCTTGTAGCTTTTAAATAAATTACCAATAATCAGAATTAACGGGAAGATTAAATAAAACTGCCATTCAACGGATAGCGACCAGGTGTGTAATAACCAGTTAAAGTCAGAGGTTGCGGAAAAATATCCGCCGCTGTGCAGCAGGTAGTAAATATTGGATGTGAAGGTTAGGGCACTAAGCGTTTGCTTAAACTCTTCTTTGGCGCCGTTAGGTGTTTCAGAGTACAGTGCGAGTAAAAAGGTGAAGATAACCATCATCAATAATGCAGGGTAAATCCTCTTAAACCTTTTTCTATAAAAATCAAGCACCCATGATTTGTTGCCTATCTGCTTTTGACATATTTCGTTCATCAAAAAACCTGAAATGACGAAAAATATATCAACCCCAGCAAAACCACCATATGCAAATTCGAATTTAAAATGGAATAAGACCACCATCGTAACGGCAAGAAACCTTAATCCATTAATATCAAGTCTAAAGTTCATTTTTTACTAACACCCATAAAAACAAGGAAGATCCTAGAAAATATCATCTTGTCAGAGAGAGCAGCAACGCGGTTAATTCTTATTTTTGACGGATTGACGAGTGGGTTAAGTTTTTTAATCTTTAGGAAAAAGGCCAATTATTTATTATTCTTGTAGAGTGGAAGGGGGGAGGGTTTTATTAAAATAAATAAAAAATCATAAATTACAGTGTGTTAATGATTTGTAAGGGGTGCGTGACTACCAGTGTCAAGATATGTAAGTAACAAATTTTTAATGTAAAGGAGGCATGGGTGAAAGATCCCGGATCGGGTGATGCGGTGATTTATAGGAAAAATCCCTGTTGCATGGAAATGTAATGTTACACGCCATTGCAGATGCTGCTTAACGTATCATCGTTGGTGCTGGCGTGTGAATGTTGCATGGTCCCAGGCTGCTTACTGCCCCCAAGGCTGCTCGCTGACATATTGCAAGAAGCTCATCATACCAAGGCAAACCAGTACGCCGACGATCACTATTACCGCTAATCTCATAATGTTTCCTTCCAGTCGTTTAGTTATCTGTTTCATTATTCGCGCGCAGACGGGGGCGCTAGTAAAACGAATTTATTTACCTTATGAATCATTGGCAACCCAGTATAGCCGGAACTGACGAAGGTTGTGAGTAAGGAGACGCAACGATGAGACTACGGGTGTAAAGCGGGGCGGTATTTATAACCAGCATGTCGATATCTGCTTTACCAAGTCGTTGGCCGTTACTTTACGCGCCAGGGCTACGCAGACCCTTTTTTTTACGCTGCTGCTAACTTATTGATATATAGATGGCTAATCGGGGAGTTAAAAAAGATCCATTTTGGGCGCAATTGCCGGTAGCGCTTTTAAAAACAATAGGCTAGTGCTAATCTGCAACAGTTCACTGCCGTACAGGCAGCTTAGAAAGAGCAGTCGCTGGGTATCAATGCCAATTTCTCGTTCACTGCCGTACAGGCAGCTTAGAAAATCGTGTCGCTAAACCACCCGTCATTCCCTACGTTCACTGCCGTACAGGCAGCTTAGAAATTGCGCTGGGTCAGCACGTTCACTGCCGTACAGGCAGCTTAGAAAAAATAGCCACCAACTACGGGTTTCCAGTCCCGGTTCACTGCCGTACAGGCAGCTTCCATTTCCTTATCGCTATTTTCATTCATCAGGCCGATGGCAGACCATTTCAATATTATGGCCGTCCGGCGCAATCACAAAGGCGGCGTAGTAATTGGTGTGATAATTGGGGCGCAGGCCCGGTGCGCCGTTATCTGTACCGCCGGCCGCCAGCGCCGCGCGGTAGAAATCATCCACCTGCCGACGGCTGTCGGCGACAAACGCCAGGTGCAGGTGCGCCGGCCGTTCTGCGGTTTGGTACAGACACAGTGATGCGTTGCTGGGAGAACTTAACTCTACGCCGTAGTCCGGCGTTCCTTCAGCAACCACGCTTACACCCAATGGCGCCAATGCGTTGAGAAAGAAGGTCTTGCTGGCGGCATAGTCGCTAACGCCGAATTTAACGTGGTCAAACATAAGCTCCCCTTAAAAGTGGGCAGTGCGTGCCACTCCAGTATAGCCACACCGGCGGTGTGCGTGCCGCCATGCTGTGACTTTTCTTATTCATCCAGCGTGTTTTTGACGGGGTGAGGCTTTACAACTATAAAAATAAGACCTGAGTATCACAATTGATGGTTTATCTGGGGGTACTATGTTCGACAAGTTCGAAAATGAAGATGATTTCCTGAGTTCGTTACCGAAATATTTGCGCGATCCCATTGTTAAATTTCATACCGCTATTAAAGAAACAATCGATAGTTTATCGCCTGAATCCTCTGAGCTTTTCCAATCCACGCTGAAACAAATGAAATCATTATCCCATGAGGTAGGGGAGTTTATTCACATTCGTGCCAGTCATCTTTCAGATTTATTTAGCAAACCGCTCACGTTTTTCAAGGATACCTTGGAAGGCGCTAAGAACCTTGCTGATAAAGTGGGGAATTCTTTCCATGAGATTAAGGAAAAGTATGATCAGCTGACGGATAAACCCAGCCATATTTTCGAGGGGATCAAACATTGGTTCGATGGCCTGCTGGGGGATAAGCAGGAAAAAACCAGCGCTGCGGAATTTAATTTGTACCTTGATGGACACGATCATGCGGCACCGGCGCACAGCGCTATCGACGTTAACGGCATTGCAACGTCTCATGCGGATATGCATTCAGTGATGTAAGCAGGCGCGAGAATCGCCCGGCCCGGCCCTGACTCAGGTGGTGCAGGGGCGCGCAGTTCTCGCGTTTTTACCGTTTACTCCGCGGCTCCCCAACGGTTGGCCCGGCCGCATGAGCCATAGTCGTTAAACCTGACGCCCATCTCTCTCATTACGCGGTGCGCCTTTGCCGCAGTCAACTGGCGGATATAGAACGGCTCATTAACCACGAAGTGGTGAATGCTGTGCGTGCTGCCGAAATTAAAACAAAACAGCTGCAGCGGCCATAGCCACCAAGGGTTCATCACCTGCGTCTGCTGCAGGATATTGTTGTGCTCTATATCGCCATGATAATGCATATTTGAACTGACGAAGTGCAGGCAAAAGCTCCAGAGAATATTGGGGCCAATCAGTACCACCACCAACATGTCGAGATAGCCGATCGGCGCTTGTGCTGCGCCGGACCAGGTAATCGGCATGCCGCTCAGCGTAGCAGCAAAATCGATGCCGTGTACGATCAGGAACAGATACCACAGCCCCCAGGTAAGAAAAGCGACGGGGAAGAACGCTTTGAGGCCGGTCAGTAATACCCCTCGTAGGTCGCCTTTGCCTTTGTCCTGCCAGGCGACGACGGCCAGTGCCACCATCAGATCCGCCGTCATCAGCAGCCGGAGCACTCCCCATCGAGTGCCGTTGCTGAGCGCACGTTCTTCAAGATCCTGCTCTGAGCCGGAATACTGGTGGTGTTTAAGGTGCAGCGTTTTACGCGCCCACGGGTTAGCGCTGCTTGGCCTGACGATCCACACTAAGGTCATCATCAGGTGATACATAAAGCGATTTTTTTTAAAATAGAGGTTATGAATTAAATCGTGTTCTATTTCATGGGCTAAAGAGAGACACAGTGCATTCAGCAGCAGGCATAACCACCAGGAAATCTGCTGATGAATATAGAGCGTCGAGACGGCAACCAGTGAAAATATCGAGAAGAGCAAGATGCCTAAGCCGATGGCGTTCTGATATTTCAACACGGGGAAGCGCAGTTTAACGTCATTACCTGCCGCGATAATCTGTTGGCGGATGTATTTTACCCTGGCGGGCAGGCTGAGCGGTGGGGCCTCGTCGACCATTTTCATCTCCTCACTATCCAAGTAAATCGGCGGATACTACTCACCACATTCCCTGAGTGGTTATCTTCGGCCACGGTAGCTGAGATGATTTCCTTGTAATAAGTAAAGGTAGAAACAATGAGGTGATTAACAAGTAGCGCTTAAGTTTGGCGTGTGCGATAGATTTGCCAGGAAATGATTAATGTACCAATTATTCAACGGATAATGATTAATTCCGCCTGTTTTTTTAGACGCTTGTTTCAGACTTTTACGCAAAAAAACTGTCGCATTATGACTCAGCATTACCAGAGGAAAACCGGGGGACGCATGCCCCCCGAAAGGCGATGATGCTCAGCGCGTCAGGCTCTGTACAATCTGGTATACCGCTTTTACACGCTCATCATTAGGGAAGTTTTTATTTGCCAGCATCACAACGGCGGTTTTCTGCGCGGGGATAAATACCGCGTAGGTGGCAAAACCGTTGGTCGAGCCGGTTTTGTTGTACCAGGCCTGCTGCTGAGGAGCCTGCGGCGGGGTTATTGCCTGTGCCGGCACGCCATTCATGATCACTTTCGCATCATTGCCCGCCAGCAGCGTATCCAGCGTGACCGGGTAAGGGTAGCTTTCCCACATCAGGTCCTGCGTGAACTCGCTGGCGTGGTAGTAGCCGCGATGAACGCCATCCAGCGCCTGCCGCCAGTCAGGCGCTACCTTGACTAGCCCCATATTGGCGTTCAGGTAACGGATCAGATCGCTGCTGCTGGATTTCAGGCCGTAAGATTCAGCATCCAGCGGGCCGGGGGTAACGCGCACCGGTTTATCTTCTTTATTGTAGCCCTGAGCATAATCTTTCTGAGCGGCCGGCGGCACATTGACATAGCTGTGCGTCATGCCCAGAGCTGGCAGCAAACGTTGCTCCATCGCGATGGTAAACGGCTGCGCCAGGCTTTTGGCGGTGATCATGCCCAGCAGACCAATTCCCAGATTGGAATATACCCGGTAGCTGCCTATTGGGTGCGAGGGCTGCCACTGGTGGTAATAGTCCATCAGCTGTTGTTCATTGGTGATCTCATCCGGCACAAACAGCGGCAGACCGGAGGTATGGGTCGCCAGGTTCAGCAGGCTGACGCGGTCAAAGGCGCTGCCTTGCAGTTGCGGCAGGTAATGGCTGGCCGGTTGCGCCCAGTCAAGCTTGCCGGCGTGTTGCGCATAGGCGGCCAGCGTGGCGGTAAAGGTTTTGCTCAGCGAGCCGATCTCAAACAGCGTGTTCTGCGTAACCGGCAGCTTGCTCTGTTTGGATGCCACGCCGTAATTGTAGAATTGCGGTTTGCCGTCAACGGAAACGGCGATGGTCATACCCGGCACCGCGTATTTTTCCATTAATGGTTGTACGACTTTATCGATCTCTGCCTTATCGACGGCGTGACCGAACGCCGGCAGTAAAGCCAGGCACAGGGGAAGCAGGGGAAGCGTTTTTTTCAGCATAATAAAGTTAACCGAAGCGATGCATCACATGTCTTGGAAGTGCCGAACTGTCAGTCCGGCACCGATGGTTAATGCGCAATTTATCCCGTTGCGCTGAAATTACATCATAGAACAGTTACGCTTGGTTATTATCATTATTTTGGTTATGCGAATCATTCCGCTCAGGGCAGGCCAAGCCAGCGCAGCAGTGCGGTCACTGCGGCCGCGGCGACCAGCACGATAATTAACGGTACTTTACGCCAGGTGAGCAGTAAGCCGGTCAAGACGCCGACCACCCGCGCCGCGCCGGCGAAATGCTGATCTTCGAACAGCGTGGCGATAACGGCGACCGCCAGCAACAGCGTGGTGGCGGCATCCGCAAGCAGGTCGCGGGTGGTGGTGGAAAAGGCCATTTTTTGGCCGAGCAGGGCGCCGCTCAGGCGCAGCAGGTAGGTGCCGGCGGCCAGGATAATCATGCCGGTAACAATGGAGTGCAGTGACATCAACGCGTCCTCTTTCTGATCAGCAGCCCTAACAGGGCAAACAGCACCGGCATGCCAATGGGCGCCCAGGGTACGGCCGCCAGCGCGAACGTCGTGCCGGAAACGGCGGAGAGCAGGGTGCGGCGGTTTTTCAACGCTGAGACGATCAGCGCCAGCAAAATCGTCGGGAAGACGGCATCCAGACCAATGCTGTGCACGTCCGGGATTAAATTGCCGATCGAACCGCCGACAATCACCCCCAGCGGCCAGCACAGCGCGATACCGAGACCGCACAGCCAGTAAGCCGCCTTGCGCGCTGGCAGCGTCGGTTGCGATACGCCGAACACCACGCTTTCATCGTTCATAATATGGCAGCCGAGAAAGCGCGCCGGGCCGTGGCCGATCAAATCCTTCACCGCCATGCCGAAAGGCATATGGCGCGCGTTGACCAACAGCCCGGCGGTCGCTGCGGCAAATGGGCTGCCGCCGCCGGCGACGATGCCAATAAACAGAAATTCGGATGCGCCGGCCAGCACCAATACTGACAGCGCCAGCGGCACCCACAGCGGGAAGCCGTAACCGGTAGCCAGCGAGCCGTAAGAGACGCCCACGATCCCATCGGCGAGGCAGACCAGCACGATGCCTTTGACCACCTCACTGTTTAGCACGCTCAAGCGGTTGAACTTCATCTCCATGACCTTATAACGAACGAAAGTTTTGTTATAATGAACAACGCTGAAGTGTTTTACAAGTCGAACGATCGTTCGTTATAGGATTAAGGTGCCGTAATTTATGACGCAACCGATAACCATTATTGCCGATGCGCTGGTGCGTGAACGCCAGCGTGCGGGCCTCTCTCTGGCTGAGGTCGCCCGGCGTGCGGGCATCGCTAAATCGACGTTGTCGCAGTTGGAGGCGGCTAACGGCAACCCCAGTCTGGAAACGCTGTGGTCGTTGTGCGTCGCCCTGGATATTCCGTTTGCCAGACTGATGGAACCACAGCAAAACAGCACGCAGGTGATCCGCCGCGGCGAAGGGCCGACGGTGGTGGCGGAAATGGCCGACTACACCGCTGCGCTGTTGGCGACCTGTCCGCCGGGGGCGCGGCGTGATATCTATTTGCTGACGGCCCAGCCCGGCGCCGACCGCATTTCGCAGCCGCACTCGCCCGGTTCGGTGGAACATATCATCATCACTCAAGGCCGGGCGCTGGTCGGGCTGATTGATACGCCGGTCGAGCTGTATGCCGGCGACTATATCTGTTATCCCGGCGATAGGGCGCATATCTTCAAGGCGCTGGAGCCTGATACGCTGGCGGTGCTGGTTTCGGAGCAGAATTGAGTCGATGGCGCCGGTTATCCGCCAGATTAATTAACTATTGTAATTAGCGTAATCACTTTCATTCTCATTTGGCCGTCATTTATAATCCTGCGGCCTGCCGTTTTTATAGCCATTAATAAGAATGCTAATTAACTCTGTCCCAAGCTTTCGGCGCTCAGCGCCGCAGCGGTGGGGCCAGGGGGAGATCTTTACGGCAGGCGTCCCCCTCGGAATGGCATTCGCATAAACAGGGATTTCAGGAGAATGTTGATGAAACGGAGCTTACCGCTACTGACGGCGGTGCTGATGGGCGCGGCGTCTGCGGCCGCAGGCGCGACCTTTGATTTACAATATCACCCGCCGGAAGCGGCCGATCGGAAAGCGGGTAATGCGCAGCAGCCCCTCAAGCCTGTGCCGCGCCACCAAATATGGAATGCGGAAAAACTGGCGCAGGACAATCAGCGGGCGGAGAGTGAAGAGCAGGCTCAGGCACTGGCGGATTACCAGCGCCAGCGGCAACGCGCGCATATTCTGGGGGAGCAGCGGGAGCGGATTCGACGGCACCCGAACAGCACGCGACCGGCGGCCAGAGACTATCTGGTGAACTGTATGCCGCCGGGGGACCGCGGCAGCCTGAAATGGGATGATGAAGGACGCGACCCGAGCCTGTGCGGGCGCATCAGCTGGGACTGAACATTCGCAAAAAAAACAAAAGGCCGGTCGCTGTTGACGTCCGGCCTTTCAGCGTGCGGCGACACGTTTTCAGGATGCCATCGCCTCTTCAACCAACAGAAAACCGTTCATCACGTCGTTGAAATAATCTGCCGCAAAGCGGCTTTCCATATAAATAAAGTGGCCAGCCTGCGGTACGGTAATAAATTCGCAGTTATTGATATAATTACTGAGTTCCTTAATATCTTGCGCTGTAGTGTATTCGTCCTGCTCGCCGTTAATGAACAGTATCGGCGTATCGATTTGTCGGAAGGTATCGATATAATCCGCCTGATTAAACTCGGTAATCTGCGCAACGTGGTAACGAACCTGCTTTTGCGCTGACTCATCAAACTGCCGCAAATGTTCGTAGTTCACCTGCTTTAACAGATTCGGCAGATATTTGCCGACCTCGGTGTTCAGCAGCATAGCCGCTTCATCGCCTTTGCCTTCATCCAGTAGTTTTTTACCCTGGCTGACGTAGTAATTCATCGCGTCGTTAACCTTGGTGGAGAACGAAGCAACGACGGCTTTGCGGATGGAGCGCGGGCGGGAGGAGAGCGCCATCAGTGCTGCCAGTCCGCCCCAGGAGATAGAGAGCAGATAAGACGGTTCATAATGGTTAATCAAACTCTGCAGAATGAAAACCTCATCGCTTTTCGCCAGCGGTTTGGTTAAATCATTGTGCTGACGGGACTGACCAAGGAACGGTAAATCGAAGAGAATGACGTTAACCCGGTTCTTGAAGTTTCGTACGCAGCTGCGAAAAGCCAGCGTGGTTGAAAAAGATCCATTAACGCAGATGACGGAATCCGTGACGCCGGGGTACATATATCGCTCTACATAGACCTGCCAGTCACCGACGCGAACAATTTCTGTTTCTGGTTTCATTTCCCACCCCCATGAATAACAATAAAATGATGCCGGCCCCTCAGAATGGCGCAGCAAACCCTGGCAAATATGTGAAAATTATTGCGTTCCGGTTATTTTGTTTCTGCGGCCAGAACGACCGCAGAGCGATATTATGAATCCGGGTATGGCTTACGCTGCGTGGTGTACGGCAGCGTCTGCGGCGTCAGTCACGCCGTTAACTTCTACAGCAGCAGGAGTAGCAGCAGCGGCAACGTCGCCACCGGTCTGCTCCAGTGCAGAGATCAGCGCGTCGGTTGCGTCAGTCGCACCGGATACGCCGTCGGTGACGTGGTCAACCACACCAGATACGCCGTCGGTGACGTGGTCAACAACTTTGCCGACATCGCCGCCCAGGTCGCTGATTTTATCCAGTACGCCGCCAACAAAATCAGTCACATTGCCGGCCAGGTCGCCTACGGTGCCAGCCACATCACCCACCAGACCCAGCAGAGAGCCTGCTACGCCGGAAAGCAGGCCGCCAACGCTGCCGGCTACGCCGCTAATCACACCCCACAGGCCGCCGCTGCCTGAAGTTACAGCGTCAACGACACCGCCGATAGCGCCGGTAGCGTTGTCAACGGTAGAGTCGACCAGATCGCCTACGGTGCCAGACACGCCGCCAACCAGATCGCCCGCAGTACCGGTAACGGAACCAACCAGGTCGCTTGCGGTGTCAGCGACGTCTTTCACGATATTATCAGCCATAAATCCTCCTAAAAACCTTGCAGGGTTTTGCATTAACAGGGTAAGCATCCAAGCGAGAGTTATTCATCCATTCGCCTATAAAGTTAGAACCAGATCACGCTGATGATCAAAGTTTAATTAAGTATTAAACCCATGTTAAAAAGTTATAAATCGTGTGATTTTTTATAAAATAATTAAATATCAATGGATTGAAATTCTGGTTCGCTCATCGGATAAGTGAAATTTTTAGGAATAATTCTATTCACACAGTTTTATTACTGTTGTTTTATTAATTAATTGTGACGCAAACATTACCGTAGCGATATGTTCTGAATTTGTTAATAAAATTTACGTTTAGCGCTGAACTTTGCCGGCTTTATCCGCTGGCAGTGCAATAAACGCCCGATGCCGGCGACGGGCAGAAGAAGGGGGGAAGCGCGCATGTGTTATGCCGGCGCGCGGGGCGGCGAAGAGGGTCAGCGGCAATACGATTGCAACAGGCCCAGCGCATCAGCGTTGAGCTGATAGAGATACACCGGCCGGCCGGTGGTGCCGTACATAATGCGGGTGCTGAGGATCTCGCTGTCAGCCAGATAAATTAAATATTTACGGCATGAGACCCGTGATATGCCGATGGCGTTGGCCAGGTTGTCGGTGGAAAACTCCTCATCACGCTGCTGTTCAATCCACTCACATACCGTGCGCAGCGTAATGCTGGTTAACCCTTTCGGCAGTTTCTTGTTTTCGCTGCCGTTCGGCTGGCGGCGCAGCAGATTATCCACGTCAGACTGCGCGCAAAATGTACGCTGCGCCAACAGCTGTGACTGCTGCTGATAGTGGCTCAGCGCCTGTTTGAAACGGGTGAACTGAAAGGGCTTGATCAGATAATCCACCACGCCGTAATGCAGCGCTTTTTGCACCGTGTCGACGTCGCTGGCGGAAGAGATGACGATGACGTCAGTTTTCTCCCCCAGTTCGCGCAGCGCCGGCAGCAGGTCTAACCCATTCTCCTGCTTCATATAAATATCCAGCAGCACCAGGTCGATACGGGCGCTGGCGTCGGTGAGCAGGGCATGTGCCTGCGCCAGCGTTGCCACCGTGGCCTGGCAGTGAAAGCCCTTGACCTGGCTCAGGTAATATTTATTGAGTTCCGCCACCATGGGATCGTCATCGACAATCAGTACGTTAATCATGTTTTCAGCTCTTGGCCTGATAGGGAATATGCACATAAAACTGGGTCAGTTCACCCGGTTCAGAGTCAAAATCAATACTGCCGCCCAGCTTTTGCAGGTGGCTGAGAATTAATGCCAGGCCGATGCCGCGTCCTGACCCTTTGGTTGAAAATCCCTGTTCAAAAATGCGCGAGCCGACGATCGGATCGATGCCCGGACCGTCGTCACTGACGGTACAGTGTAAATGATTGCCATTGTGATGGAAGCTCAGGGTAATTTCATGTCCTTCCTCACCGTCGATGGCCTCAATGGCGTTTTCGATTAAATTACCCAGCACGCTGATCAGCACATGGGTGGTTTCCGCCTCTGCCGCTTCCGGCAGCAGGCTGTCCTCATCAATCACCAGATCGATGCCGGCCTCCTGCGCACGGTTGATTTTGGCGATAAAAAAGCCTGCGACTTCAGGCGATTTTATCCGGCGCAGCAGGGTGCCGATCTCTTCCTGATAGGTGCTGGCGGTATTGATCACATAGTTTTCCAACTGCTGATACGCCTTCATATGCAGCATGCCGAGGATCACGTGCAGCTTGTTCATAAACTCATGCGACTGCACCCGCAGCGCATCGGCATATTGCGTCATGCCGCTGAGGCGCTGCAGCAGTTGGCTGACCTCGGTTTTGTCACGAAAGGTCGCAATCGCGCCGACCACCTGTCCCTGAACGATCACCGGCACGGTATTGACCAGCAGTTCACTGCCGTTAAAGGCGATCTGCCGGTCGCGCCGCGGTTTACCGCTGGCCAGTACCTCTGCCAGATGCAATTGCGCCGGCCAGTGTTTGCTGGCGGCGCTGAGCAGCAGGTTTTCAACCGGCCCGCTCTGCCGCAGCAGCCGCTTAGCCTCATCATTGACGATACTGATGCGTGATTGATTATCGACGGCAATCACGCCTTCTTTAATCGATTGCAGCATCGCATTGCGCTGTTCGAACAGGTTGGAAATTTCGTAAGGCTCAAAACCGAGCATAATGCGTTTCAGCGCTTTTACCAGACAGAACGTGCCCAGCGAGCCGACCAGTGCGGCGAAGGCCAGCGTCCAGTAGATGATCCAGCGGCTCTCGTCGATAACCCGCTCGACGGTATCCAGCGCAATGCCCAGCGCTACCACGCCGATCTGCTGGTGGCGGGCGTTATAAACCGGCACAAACACGCGCAGCGCCGGAGCCAGCGCGCCGCGGTTAATGGCGCTGTTTAACTGGCCGCGCAGCGCCGGCGCCAGGTCGTTGCCGATAAAATGATGGCCGATCAGCGCCGGTTTGGGGTGCGAATAGCGGATGCCGTCCATATCCAGCACCACCACGAACAGCAGTTCATTATGCTGACGCACCTGCTCGGCGAAGCGCTGAATAGCGCCGTCCTGCCGCCGGTTCTGCAGCCCGTCGACGATGGTGTCGGACAGCGCCAGCGTTTCGGCGATAGCCATGGCTTTACGCTGCAGCTGGCTTTGTCCTTCATGGTCCATCTGGACAAAAAACAGCGCGTAAACCACCATCAGCACCGAGGCGATAATGGCGGACACCATCAGCGTAACCGAGGTGCTGAGCTTCAGCGGAAGCCTTGGCTGTGACATAAGAATTCTCCGGAGCAGGTTGTGACGCGCTATTCTAACGGGGAAAGGGGACGGGTGCAGTTACCGGCTGCAGATTACCACGGCCGGCAGCGGAGAACGGGAGTTATTTTAGTTACATAACGATGCGCTATGCCTGATGGTAAATCTCCAGCGCCTGCTCGCCGCCGGCGCCCTGGTGGATAATCGCCATCAATGCGCGCACCACCTGCGCCGGGTTATCGTGCTGATAAACGTTGCGGCCATACACCATTCCGCTGGCGCCTTGCGCCATCAGCGCGGCGGACTTGTCCAGCACCGCGCGCAGCTCGCCTTTGCCGCCGCCGCGCACCAGCGTCGGGCAGCGGGCCGCTTCGACGATGCGGTGAAAATCTTCCACCCGTTCGGTCGGGTCGGCCTTGATGATATCGGCGCCCAGTTCGCGCGCCAGCCGCACCAGCGGCACCATTTTCTCCACATCACCGATCGAGCCGTAGGCAGCACCCTGGCCGGCCGGCGCCATCACCAGCGGCTCGATCATCAGCGGCATGGCGTAACGCTCGCAGGCGTGACGCAAACGGCCGATGTTCTCCACGCACTGGCGGAAAATGCCGGGCTCATCCGGGATCATATACAGGTTGACCACCACCGCGGCGGCATCCATTTGCAGGGCGGCGAGGATCGGCTGCTCCGGATTATGCAGCACCGCCCACATTTCACGATGGCGGGCGGCGTTATAGGCATTGCCGACGTCGGTGCGCATTACCAGCGCCGGCTTGTTGCGCTGCGGGGCAGCCTGCAGCAGGTCGGCCTGGCCGTAATTGACCTGAATGGCGTCCGGGCGGGCGTCGATCAGGCTGCTCATCACCCGTTCGATATTCTCCAGGCCGGACAAAAAATCCGGCTCGTTGGCGATACCGTGGTCGATCGCCACATCCAGACATTTACCCTGATTAAACAGCCGGTTCATCCTTGCTTGATTACCGATTTGCATACCCTGTCTCCGCCCGGTTTACCGTCTACACAGTATTGGCGAGGATGCGCCGCGCTGAGCGAACAATCGCTTAAATTGCGCTGCGGCTCGCAATTTTTAACCGGGGAGAACAGGGAGGACGCGGCTCAGGTCAGGAAATCCTCCCGCTGCGGGGTAAAAGTATCCAGCAGGACGCCGGCTTCCAGACAGACGCAGCCGTGCACCACGTGAGGCCGCTTATACAGCGTATCGCCGGCGCTGACCTGATGCGTCTCCTCGCCGATGGTGAATTCAAAACGGCCGGACAACACGTAGGTCAGCTGCTCATGGGGGTGGCTGTGCAACGGCCCCACCGCGCCGGCGAGAAAGTGCACCTCCACGGCCATCATGCCGCCGCCGTGAGCCAGAATACGGCGCGATACGCCATCGCCCAGCGTTTCCAGCCGGGTATCTTGTTTAAATACAAACATCATGCGCTCCTGATAACGGATGAGTCCGCTGAGGATAAATTAAAACGATGTTTTAATTTTTGCAAGGGCTGCGCGCGCCGCTGGCGGAGCATGGAATATTGAACCAGGCAGCAACCGGGGGCGCGTTGGCAGTTGCGCGCGCGGACCCGGCGACAGTATGCTAATCCTGCCCGATTTTACGGGGCGCTCGATTATCGCCAGGAAATAAGGGAATCCGTTATGCAAGTTACACGTCGGTTATTACCACTGATGATGCTTATACCGCTGTCGGCGCCGTTACTGGCGATAGCGCAGCAGGAGCCGCTGCCGAAGAGCCATGCCGCGTCTGCGTCGCAAAGCAAAGCGCCAATCCCCAGCCTGCTGCTTGGCCGGTGGCGCGTGACGAAGACGCTGCCGACACAGGCCGCCGTCTGCTGGGATCGGCAGCAGATCGACAGCGTGCTGAATACGCAGATCAGCTATCAGCCGGACGGTTTTAGCTGGAACAACCAGCAGCGGCGCAGTCTGGGCGTGGTAAGCAGTACGGTTGAGGAGCAGGAGTTTGTTGAGGATAACTCGGATGCCGATTCCGAGACGCCGGCCGTCGATTTCGCCATGCTTGGCATCATTGCGCCAGCGGTGGAGCGGATCGCCATCATGCATACCGCGAAAGACTCAGCCTCCAATACGCCGGATGACGACGAATTCCCCGGCGCGACGGTGCTGATCAAGAACCCGGACACGCTGATCTTCTCAATGTGCAACCAGTACTTTGAGGCCCAGCGTCAGCGCTAAATGCTGACGTTGGCGTCAGACCTTCACCCGCACTACCTCGATCCCGCTTTTTTGCAGCTCGCCGAGGCTGTCTGCGGGAATGCCCTCATCGGTGATAATGGTATCGATACGCTGGGTATCGATGATTTTGTGCAGGCTGGAACGGTTGAACTTGCTGGAGTCGGTCACCACGATGATACGTTCCGCCACTTCGCACATCCGGCGGTTCAGGCGCGCTTCGTCTTCATTGTGGGTGCTGATACCGCGCTCCGGATCGATAGCGTCGACGCCGAGAAACAGCATATCGAAGTGGTAATTCAGCAGCGCCTGCTCCGCCTGGTCGCCGTAAAACGAGAGCGACTGGCGGCGCAGGTGGCCGCCGGTCATTAACAGCTCTACGCCTTCCGCCTCCAGCAACGCGTTGCCGACGTTCATGCCGTTGGTCATCGCGATCACCTCATGGTGGTGACGCATCAGCCGGGCTATTTCGCAGGTGGTGGTGCCGGAGTCGAGTATCACCCGACTGCCGGGCAGGATCATATCGGCCGCGACCTGGGCGATGCCGTGTTTTAACGCCGTATTCAGCGAACTTTTCGCTGCGACACTGGGTTCGGCTGCGGGGAGCGTACCGTCGCAGATTAGCGCGCCGCCGTAGGCGCGCACGGCAATGCCCTGTTTTTCCAGGAATGCCAGATCGTTGCGAATGGTCACCGTTGAGACGCCAAACCAGGCGGAAAGATCGTTAACCTGCACGCTTCCTTGCTGCCGCAACCGCTGGATAATCTGTTCACGCCGTTCGCTGGTGCCGGTGGCGCGCTTGTCGGCGGAAAAGTCGCTGCTGCTGCTCATATGAGCTCCTTTCATTAAATCTTTCGTTTCATTTCGATTCGCCTATTAACCCCTTTCCTTTGACAGAATGCAAGCGTAAAAATGCCGCCTTCAGTGCGCTTCCTCACGTCTGAACTCTTTCATTTGCTTTCTTTTGTGAAACAGATCGGAAAATTAATATCTTTCGTTTTGTTTTTTAAACACCCTGCAGCAGGATAAAAGAAACGAAACGAAATGCATCGCCGCGCGTCAGCCGGAGAGGGGGAGGAAAGTGAAGCAGCTAACCGAGATGGTAAACAGGCACAAACAAGGGCAGACGAACGGCATTTATGCCGTGTGCTCTGCGCATCCGCTGGTGCTGGAGGCGGCATTGCGCTACGCCCGGCAGCGGCAGACGCCTTTACTGATTGAGGCGACGTCCAATCAGGTCGACCAGTTTGGCGGTTATACCGGCATGACGCCGGCGGACTTTCGCGGCTTTGTCTGCCAGCTGGCGCAGAAGCTGGATTTCCCCGCATCGCAGATTATTTTCGGCGGCGACCACCTCGGCCCCAACCGCTGGCAGAGCCAGCCTGCCGAGCAGGCGATGACGCAGGCGGAAACGCTGATCGAAAGCTACGTCGCCGCCGGCTTTAAAAAGATTCACCTGGATTGCAGCATGCCCTGCGCGGATGATCCGCAGCCGCTGAGCGATGCGATCGTCGCCGAACGCGCCGCGCGGCTGGCGCAGGTGGCCGAGCGTACCTGCCGCACGCAGTTTGGCGTTTCCGATCTGGCGTATGTGATCGGCACCGAGGTGCCGGTTCCCGGCGGCGCGCATGAAACCCTGACGACGCTGGCGGTTACCGCCCCGGACGCCGCGCGGGCGACGCTGGCCGCACATCGTCAGGCGTTTGAACGGCAGGGGCTGGGCGACGTCTGGCCGAGGATTATCGCGTTGGTGGTGCAGCCCGGCGTCGAGTTCGACCATACGCAGGTAATTGATTACCAGCCGCAACAGGCCGTGGCGCTCAGCGCCATGGTGGAGTCCTGCGATACGCTGGTGTTTGAAGCGCATTCCACCGATTACCAGACGCCGCAGGCGCTGCGTCAACTGGTGAAAGACCATTTCGCGATACTGAAAGTCGGGCCGGCGCTGACCTTCGCCCTGCGCGAGGCGCTGTTTGCGCTGGCGGCGATCGAGCAGGAACTGCTGCCGGCGAACGCCTGCTCCGGCCTGCGTCAGGTGCTGGAACAGGTGATGCTCAAACGGCCGGAATACTGGCGCAGCCACTATCACGGCGATGAGTCCGCCCGCCGGCTGGCGCGCGGCTACAGCTACTCCGACCGCATACGCTATTACTGGCCGGATGAACAGATTGAGCAGGCATTTACACAGCTGCTGCGCAACCTGACGGACACGCCAATCCCGCAGCCGCTGCTCAGCCAGTATTTACCGCTGCAGTACCCCAAGGTGCGGGCGGGAACGCTGGCTGCCGCGCCGCGTGCGCTGATTATCGACCATATCCAGAACGTTTTGGGCCAGTACCACGCCGCCTGTCAGGGCGAGGCCCTGCGTTCCGCATAACAACAACGAGGAAAACGCTATGCCGAACATTGTATTAAGCCGTATCGACGAACGTTTGATTCATGGTCAGGTGGGCGTTCAGTGGGTCGGGTTCGCCGGTGCGAATCTGGTGCTGGTGGCCAACGACGAGGTGGCTGCGGATCCGGTGCAGCAAAACCTGATGGAGATGGTGTTAGCGGAGGGCATTGCGGTGCGCTTCTGGTCGCTGCAGAAGGTGATCGACAACATTCACCGCGCCGCCGACCGGCAAAAAATCCTGCTGGTCTGCAAGACGCCGGCGGATTTTCTCACGCTGGTGCAGGGCGGGGTGCCCGTGACGCGCATCAACGTGGGCAATATGCATTACGTCGAAGGTAAACGGCAAATCGCCAAAACGGTCTCCGTCGACGCCGGCGATATCGCCGCGTTTCACGGCCTGCAAACCGCCGGGGTTGAGTGCTTTGTGCAGGGCGTACCGACGGAACCCGCGTTGGATCTGTTCAAACAACTGTGAGGGACAGGCAATGGAAATCACTCTGCTGCAGGCCTGCGCGCTGGGCATTCTCGCCTTTATCGCCGGCCTGGATATGTTTGACGGTTTAACCCATATGCACCGCCCGGTGGTGCTTGGTCCGCTGGTGGGGCTGATCCTCGGCGACCTGCATACCGGCATTCTGACCGGCGGCACGCTGGAGCTGGTGTGGATGGGGCTGGCGCCGCTGGCGGGCGCGCAGCCGCCCAATGTGATTATCGGCACCATCGTCGGCACCACCTTTGCCATCACCACCGGGGTAAAACCGGACGTCGCCGTCGGCGTCGCGGTGCCGTTCGCCGTGGCGGTGCAGATGGGAATCACCTTCCTGTTCTCGGTGATGTCCGGCGTGATGTCACGCTGCGACAGGATGGCGGCCAACGCCGATACCAAAGGCATTGAGCGGGTGAACTACCTGGCGATGCTGGCGTTGGGATGCTTCTACTTTCTGTGCGCGTTCCTGCCGATTTACTTTGGCGCGGAACACGCCAAAACCGCGATCGATGTGCTGCCGGCGCGGCTGATTGACGGCCTTGGCGTGGCGGGCGGCATTATGCCGGCCATCGGCTTCGCCGTGCTGCTGAAGATCATGATGAAAAATGTCTATATCCCCTATTTTATCATCGGCTTTGTGGCGGCGGCCTGGCTGAAGCTGCCGGTGCTGGCGATTGCCGCGGCGGCGCTGGCGATGGCGCTGATTGATTTGTACCGCAAAGGCCCTGAGCCCAATGCGCCGGCCCCACAGCAGGAGGAATTCGAAGATGGCATCTAACCCGAGCACGCTGCCGAACAACGTTTCAGACGGAGAGGAGACGCTGTTGACCGGCGCTAATGAGAACCGGTATGAAGACCAGCGCGTCGGCGCGGAGCTGAGCCGCAAGGACATCAACCGCGTCGCCTGGCGCTCCATGCTGCTGCAGGCCTCGTTCAACTACGAACGCATGCAGGCCGCCGGCTGGCTGTACGGTCTGCTGCCGGCGCTGAAAAAAATCCATACCAACCCGCGCGATCTGGCGCGGGCGATGAAAGGACATATGGGGTTCTTTAACACCCACCCGTTTCTGGTGACCTTTGTCATCGGCATTATTCTGGCGATGGAGCGCTCCAAGCAGGACGTGAACAGCATCCAAAGCACCAAAATCGCCGTCGGCGCGCCGCTCGGCGGCATCGGCGACGCCATGTTCTGGCTGACGCTGCTGCCGATTTGCGGCGGTATCGGCGCCAGCCTGGCACTGCAGGGTTCGATCCTCGGCGCGGTGATCTTCCTGCTGTTGTTTAACGTGGTGCACCTGGGGCTGCGCTTTGGGCTGGCTCACTATGCCTATCGCATGGGCGTGGCGGCGATCCCGCTGTTGAAAGCCAATACCCGGCGGGTCGGCCATGCGGCGTCGATCGTCGGCATGACGGTGATTGGCGCGCTGGTGGCGACCTACGTACGTTTGTCGACGACGCTGGAGATCACCGCCGGTGACGCGGTGGTCAAGCTGCAGAGCGACGTGATCGACAAGCTGATGCCGGCCTTCCTGCCGCTGATGTATACCTTGCTGATGTACTACCTGGTGCGGCGCGGCTGGAGTCCGCTGCGGCTAATCGCGATCACCGTGGTGTTGGCGATAGTCGGTAAGTTCGCTCACTTTCTGTAAGCCGGAGGCGTTCACGATGATAGGCATTATTCTTTGCGGCCACGGCGGCTTCGCCAGCGGGCTGGCGCGGGCGATGACGCAGATACTGGGCGAGCAGCCGCAGTTTATGGCGATCGATTTTACCGAAAGTTCGAGCACATCGCTGCTGACCGCACAGTTGGAGCAGGCGGTTGCGGCACTCGATGCGCACGAGGATCTGGTGTTTCTGACCGACCTGCTAGGGGGCACGCCGTTCCGCGTCGCGTCGACGCTGGCGATGCAGCAGCCGGGGCGGGAAGTGATTACCGGCACCAATCTGCAACTTTTGTTGGAGATGGTGCTGGAGCGTGAGGGGCTGAGCAGCGAAGCATTTCGCCGGCAGGCGCTGGCGTGCGGACGCCGCGGGTTGACCAGCCTGGCGGATGAGCTGGGGCGCTGCCGAGAGGAAAAGCCGCTGGAAGAGGGCATATAACCCACTGCATGCGAATAGCCCAAAACGTCATCAGGCGAAATGCCGCCACGCCCGATATTGATGTCACACGACTAAGGATGAAGTTATGCCACAAACCGAGACTTGCCCGACCGTTGCTACGGGCACCTGGACAGAAGCCGAGATCCGCCAGCAGCCGGCCAGTTGGCTACGGGCGTTAAATGCTATCGATAACCTGCGCCAGTCGCTTGAGCAGTTTCTTGCGCCGCTGCTATTGAATGAGGATTTACGCATTGTGCTGACCGGCGCCGGCACCTCGGCGTTTATCGGCGAGATTATCGCCCCCTGGCTGACGCGCTTTACGGGCAAGAATTTCAGCGCGTTGCCCACCACCGATCTGGTCACCAACCCGATGGACTACCTGAACGCCGCCCACCCGCTGCTGCTGGTCTCCTTTGGCCGCTCCGGTAACAGTCCGGAAAGCCTGGCGGCCATTGAGCTGGCGAATCAGCTTGTGCCGGAATGCCATCACCTGGTGATTACCTGTAATGAGGGCGGCAGCCTGTATCAAAACGCGCGTGACGACGGCAATGCCTTCGCACTGCTGATGCCGGCAGAAACGCACGATCGCGGTTTTGCCATGACCAGCAGCATCACCACCATGATGCTCAGCTGTCTGGCGGCGTTTGCGCCGGCGGTATTTAACGTCGGGGCGTTCCGCGACGTAGCCGAGCGCTGCCGCAGCATTCTGGCGTCGCTGGACGATGTCCGTGAGGGCGTGTTCGGCAGCCTGCCGTGGAAGCGCGTCGCCTACCTCGGCAGCGGCGGCCTGCAGGGGGCGGCGCGCGAAGCCGCGCTGAAAGTGCTGGAGCTGACCGCCGGCCGGCTGGCGGCGTTTTACGATTCGCCGGCCGGCTTCCGCCACGGCCCGAAATCGCTGGTGGATGACGAGACGCTGGTGGTGGTGTTTATTTCCAGTCATCCCTATACGCGGCGTTACGACCTGGATCTGCTGGCCGAGCTGCGGCGTGATAACCAGGCGATGCGCGTGCTGGCGATCGCGGCGGAGCCGGACGCGATGGTTGAGCAAGGCCCGCATATCCTGCTGCCGCCTTCACGCGGGTTCAACGATGTGGAGCTGGCGTTCTGTTTCCTGATGTATGCGCAGATGTTCGCACTGAGCGAATCGCTGAAAGCGGGCATCACGCCGGATACGCCTTCCGCCAGCGGCGCGGTAAACCGGGTGGTGCAGGGCGTGGTTATTCATGCATGGCAAGCGTAGGAGGCACCATGAGCATTATTTCCACCAAGTATCTGTTACTGGACGCGCAGGCCAACGGCTACGCCGTGCCGGCGTTCAATATTCATAATGCCGAGACTATTCAGGCAATTTTGGAAGTGTGCGCCGAACTGCGCTCGCCGGTGATTCTGGCGGGGACGCCCGGCACCTTCAGGCATATCGCCTTTGACGAGATCTATGCACTGTGCCGCGCCTATTCCGACAGCTACCGGATGCCGCTGGCGCTGCATCTCGACCACCATGAATCGCTGGACGATATCCGCCGCAAGGTGCAGGCCGGGGTACGCAGCGCGATGATCGACGGCAGCCATTTGCCGTTTGACGATAACGTCCGGCTGGTGGCGTCGGTGGTGGCGTATTGTCACCGTCATGACTGCAGCGTGGAGGCCGAGCTGGGCCGCCTGGGCGGCGTGGAGGATGATATGGCCACCGACGCAGAGCAGGCGTTTATGACCGATCCGCAGGAGGCGCGGCGCTTTGTGGAACAAACCGGCGTCGACAGCCTGGCCGTCGCCATCGGCACCGCACACGGCTTATACACCAAGCGGCCGAAGATTGATTTTCAGCGGCTGGCGGCCATTCGCGATGTGGTCAGCGTGCCGCTGGTGCTGCACGGCGCCAGCGATGTGCCGGACGACTTCGTGCGCCGGGCGATTGAACTCGGTGTCTGCAAAGTCAACATTGCCACCGAGCTGAAGATCGCCTTCGCCGGGGCGGTGAAGCAGTGGTTTGCCGATAACCCGCAGGGCAACGATCCCCGTTATTACCTGCGCGTGGGCATGGATGCAATGAAAGAGGTGGTCAGCAATAAAATCAGCCTGTGCGGCTCGGCGGGCCGCATCGGCGCGGAGACGGCGCTGACGGCGTAATGCGCCGTTATTACCGTTACCTTCGATAACAACAATAAGGACCTCTGGAATGAAGAAAGTCACCTGCGTGGCGCTGTTGGCGCTGCTGGTTGCCAACGGCGCGACCGCCGCGCAATATGCGCTCGACAATGAGAAGATTGCCGTAACCTTTGACGAGGGCAAATCGGCGCTGGCGATTAAAGATAAGGCCGGCGGAAGCCGGCTGGCGCCGCAGGAGCTGTTTTTTCTGACGTTGCCGGATGAAACGGTAATTCATGCTGCGGATTTCACGCTGAATAGCGTCAGCCAGCAGGGCGATGCGATCGTGCTGGCGTATACGCGCCCGGACTTCAACGTCAGCGTGACGCTTAACACGCTGCACGGCAAGTATGCCCGCATCGATTATAAGATTACGGCGCTGAAGCAGGCGCGCAGCGTGGCGAAGATCACGTTCTTCCCGACGAAGAAGCAGTCCCAGGCCCCGTATGTTGACGGTGCGATTAACAGTTCGCCGATTATCGCCGACTCATTCTTTATCATGCCGGAAAAACCGATCGTCAATACCTACGCCTACGAGGCCACCACCAACCTGAATGTGGAACTGGCGACGCCGATACAGCCGGAAACGCCGGTCAGCTATCGTATCTATTTCGGCACCTTCCCGCAGGTCGGCCAGCTGCGCCGCAGCGTCAACCAGTTCATTAATACGGTGCGCGCGCGGCCGTATCAGCCTTATCTGCACTACAACAGCTGGATGGATATCGGCTTTTTCACCACCTATACCGAACAGGATGTGCTGAAACGGATGGACGAGTGGGACAAAGCCTTTATCAGCGGGCGCGGCGTGAAGCTGGACGCGTTCTTGCTGGACGACGGCTGGGATGACCGCACCGGACGCTGGCTGTTCGGCCCGGCCTTCCGCCACGGCTTTGGCACGGTGAAAAAGAAAGCGGAAAGTCTGCACAGTTCGGTCGGCCTGTGGCTGTCGCCGTGGGGCGGCTATAACACACCGCGCGATATACGCGTCTCCCACGCCAAAGAGTACGGCTTTGAAACCGTTGACGGCAAGTTGGCGCTGTCCGGCCCGAACTACTTTAAGAATTTTAATCAGCAGATCGTCAAGCTGATCAAGAACGAGCATATCACCTCGTTCAAGCTGGACGGCATGGGCAACGCCAACGCGCATCTTGCCGGCAGCCCGTTCGCCTCGGATTTTGATGCTTCGATCGCGCTGCTGGACTCTATGCGCGCCGCCAATCCGAATCAGTTTATCAACCTGACCACCGGCACCAACGCCAGCCCGTCCTGGCTGTTTTATGCCGATTCCATCTGGCGGCAGGGGGATGATATCAATCTGTACGGTAAAGGTTCGCCGGTGCAGCGGTGGATGACCTACCGCGATGCGGAAACCTATCGCTCGATCGTCAGAAAAGGGCCGCTGTTCCCGCTGAATTCACTGATGTATCACGGCATTATCAGCGCGGAAAATGCCTACTACGGCCTGGAGAAAGTGCAGAGCGACGACGACTTTGACGACCAGGTGTGGAGCTTCTTCGCCACCGGTACGCAGCTGCAGGAGCTGTATATCACCCCGTCGATGCTGAACGACCATAAGTGGGATACGTTGGCGCAGGCGGCGACGTGGTCGCGGGATAATGCCGATGTGCTGGTCGATACCCACTGGATCGGCGGTGACCCGACGCGGCTGGAGGTATACGGTTGGGCGTCGTGGCAACCGGAGAAGGCGATTTTCGGCCTGCGTAATCCGCTGGATAAGCCGCAGGCCTATTACCTGAACCTGAGTAAAGACTTCGAAATCCCGCAGGGCGCCACCACCCGCTTTAGCCTGAAGCCGGTTTACGGCAACAATGCCACCTTCCCGCAGGCGTATCAGCAGGCGCTGGTGGTTACCCTGCAGCCGCTGGAAACGCTGGTGTTTGAGGCGACGCCGGTCAAATAGGCGCAGCTTAATTCCGACTAGTAAAAATCCACGCTGCGGCGTGGATTTTTACTATCGGCTCAGACCCGTTCGCCGCCAATCACCTCGCGGATGCGTTTGGCGATGTGCGCCACGTGGGTTTCCAATGCAAAGTGGCCGGTAACGCGTGTTCAGCGGTACAGGCCAATTCTCCCGTCCCTTATCCCCGACCTCCATTTCATGATGTCCGCGCCTTAAACAGCGCGGGCTGCGCTTCGGCCACGGGAAACGGCCTGGCGCGCTGACGCATCCGACGTAGCGATTTGTGAATTTTTTTCATAACCACATTGAGCAGGAAACTGTTAATTATTTGTCTAATATTTGTAAATATAAAAAGTCTTCTTCATCTCCGTCATTTTTCTGACGTACCCACCCTTATCAGCATTGCGGGGTAGCCATTGCCTGAGCCTGCAAGCTGAACAGCCGTCATTGTGAGCACTATTTTATCTGGAGCGGTTAGCGATGGAACTCGATATCAACAACAAGATTTATCAGACCGATGCGGACGCGGATACGCCGCTGTTATGGGTTATCCGCGACGATCTGGCCATGACCGGCACGAAATATGGCTGCGGCCTGGCGCAGTGCGGCGCCTGCGCGGTTATGGTGGACGGCCAGGCCGTGCGTTCCTGCGTGACGCCGCTGGAGACCGTCGCCGGGAAAAAAATTACCACTATTGAGGCGATCGAAAGTGATGACGTCGGCAAGCGCGTGGTGGCGGCGTGGGTTCGGCATCAGGTGCCGCAATGCGGTTATTGCCAGTCTGGCCAGGTGATGGCGGCAACCGCCTTGTTAAAGCATAACGCTCATCCTTCGGACGAGGAGATTGCTGCGGCGATGGTGAATTTATGCCGCTGCGGTACCTACAACGCTATCAGCGCCGCCATTCATGAGGTTGCGGGGGAGGGAGACAACGCATGAAACGACGCGATCACGATCTGACAGCTCTGGATGAGCAACCGGTTAACCTTTCACGGCGTCGTTTTCTGCTGGCCGGCGGCAGCCTTGCCGGCGCTTTGGTGCTGGGCGTCGGTTTGCCGATTGGGCAGAGCCGCGCTCAGGCGGCTGAAGCCGTTTTAGCGCCGGGGACGCGGGTGCCGGCATTCCTAGAAATCCGCCCCGACAGCTCGGTGAAATTCCTTTCGCCGTTTATCGAAGGCGGACAGGGGATATTTACCGCGATGGCGCAGATAGTCGGTGAGGAGCTGGATGCCGATCCGGCGACCTTTATCGTCGAGAATGCGCCTGCCGGTTCACAATATCAGGTGATGGAGGGAGGGATGCGCATCACCGGCGGCAGCCAGTCGGTGCGGGCCAGCTACACCACCATGCGTCGTCTCGGCGCGCTGGCGCGGCAGATGCTGCTGCAGGCAGCGGCGGCGGAGCTTTCCGTGCCGATTGACCAGCTGCAGACCGAGCCGGGACGGGTTATTCATGCGGCTTCCGGTCGTTCGCTGAGCTATGGCGAACTCGCCGCCCGCGCCCGCGATTTATCCGTACCGTCGCCGGATTCAGTGACGCTTAAAGATCCTGCCCGCTTCCGTTGGATCGGCAAACCGGTTCAGCGCCTCGATATGCATGAAAAGTCGACGGGCAAGGCCGTCTATACCATCGACTGCCGCGTTGACGACATGTTGCATGCCGCCGTCCAGCATGCGCCACGGCTTGGCTTGCATGCCGGCAAGTTGCGTAATGAAGATAAGGTCAAGGCGATGAAAGGCGTGCACTCGGTACATGTACTGCCGGGGGCGGTGGCCGTGGTGGCGGAGCGCTGGTGGCAGGCGAAACGCGCCGCCGAAGCGCTGCAGGTTGAGTGGCTGGAGCCAGATGCGCCGGACGGTAATTATATGCCTGCCGATTTCTCCTCTGAAGCGTTTGCCGCCGTGCTGGCGCAGGAGCCGGGCAAGGGCGAAAACGCGGAAGTGAAGGGTGATATTGCGCAGGGGATGTCAGCGGCGGAAACCACGCTGAACGCGACCTATCACAGCCAGTATCTCAATCATGCCCAGCTTGAGCCGCCTTCCGCGCTGGCGCGCTTTAATAACGACGGCACCCTGGAGCTGTGGATACCGAATCAGGCGCCGGAAATGTTTCAGGCCGACGTGGCTAAACGCACCGGACTCGCCCCTGAAAAAATCATTATCCATTCACCGCTGCTCGGCGGTTTCTTTGGCCGCCACTTTGTCTATGACACCGCGATGGTGTATCCGCAGGCCATTGCGCTGGCCAAAGCGGTTGGCCGGCCTATCAAGCTGATCTGGAGCCGGGAGGAGGAGTTTCTGCGCGACACCCACCGGCCAATGGCCGCGGTGCGTTTCCGTGCCGGGCTGGATGCGCAGGGCTACCCCGTGGCGCTGGAGGCGGTCAGCATCTGTGAAGGGCCGACAGAAGGGCAGGCAGGCAAACACGGCGAGCAGCTGGATCCCACGGCATTGGAAGGCTTGACGGGTAAAGCGTATGCCATTCCCAACGTGCGTATCGCGCAGATCTATAAAAAGGGGCCGGTCAAGCTGGGCTACTGGCGCTCGGTGGGCAACTCAATGAATGATTTTCTCTATGAGTGTTTCCTCGATGAGATCGCCGATAAGAGCAAGCTGGATCCTTTCGCCTTGCGACTGCATTTGTTGAAGGGGAATCAACGGCTGACGACGTTGCTCAACACGGTGGCGGAGATGTCCGGCGGCTGGCAGGCCGGCCCTTATACCGCGTCTGACAGCAGCCGCCGGGCGCGTGGGGTGGCGATGGCCTCGCCGTTTGGCTCTGAGGCGGCGGCCATTGCCGAGGTTTCCATCGAGAATGGTCAGGTTAGGGTGCATCAGGTCTGGGAGGCGATCGATCCCGGCAGCATTGTTAATCCGGCAATCATTGAGGCGCAGGTCAATAGTGCGGTTGCCCTTGGGCTATCTCAGGTGCTGCTAGAAGAGAGCGTGTATGAAAAAGGCCAGCCGGTCGCGCGCAATTACGATATGTACCCGATTCTGCCGCCCTCGCGCATGGCGCCGGTGCAGGTACGCATTGTGGAGAGCGGCGCCAAAATGGGCGGCATTGGTGAGCCGCCACTGCCCGCCATACCGCCGGCCGTGGCGAACGCCGTCTCCCGCTTGACCGGCGAGCGGATCCGCTCCATGCCGCTGTCACGTTTTAACTTCAGCTGAGCCGCAGGCGCTTAAGGGAAAGAATCATGAAACTGAAAAGGCTCGGCCTGATAGTGGCCGGTTTGGTGGGCGTCGCCGCGGTGGCGACCGTGTGGCTGCTGCGTACGCCTGCTTCAACGTTTGATCATGAGCCGACGGACACGTCGGCAATCTCAGCCGATCTGATTCGCCAGGGGGAGTATGTCGCCCGGCTCGGCGACTGTGTGGCATGCCACAGCACGCCGGACGGCGCGCCTTTCAGCGGTGGCCTGGCGATGGCGACGCCGGTAGGGAAAATCTACACCACCAACATTACGCCTGATGACGAGACCGGCATCGGGCGCTACACGCTGGCCGATTTCGATCGCGCGGTGCGCCACGGCGTCGCACGTGACGGCCATCGCCTGTACCCAGCCATGCCGTTTCCTTCTTACCAGAAGCTGAGCGATGAGGACGTGGCGGCGCTGTATGCCTTTATGATGCAGGGCGTTAAACCGGTATCCCGCCAGAATAGCCCGACAGAAATTCCGTGGCCGCTGAATATGCGCTGGCCGCTGGCGCTGTGGAGCGCGGCGTTTTCCCGCGGCGGGCCTTATCAGGCGCAGGAGAGCCAGGACGAACAGTGGAACCGTGGCGCGTATCTGGTGGAGGGGCCGGGGCATTGCGGCAGTTGCCATACGCCGCGCGGGCTGGCCTTTAATGAGAAGGCGCTGGACGCCGGCAGCCAGGAGTATCTGGCCGGCGCGCTGCTGGACGGCTGGTATGCGCCAAGTCTGCGTAACGATGCCAATACCGGCATCAGCCGCTGGAGCGAAGAGGACGTTGTGACATTCCTTAAGCAGGGGCGCAACCAGCATGCCGTGGTGTTCGGCTCAATGACCGATGCGTTCAACAACTCAACCCAGTTTATGAGCGATGACGATCTGCGCGCGATCGCCCACTATCTGAAGGCGTTGCCGGCCGGCAGTAATAACAGCGGCAACGCCTGGCGATATCCGCAAAGAGAAGCCTCAGCTGCTGCGCCGGGCGGCAGCGGGAGTCATCCCGGCAGGCAGACCTATATGGCGCGCTGCAGCAGCTGCCACGGTGCGGATGGTCGCGGTCAGGCGCCGTGGATCCCGCCGCTGGCCGGCGCGACGTCAATGCAGGTTGATGCGTCGTCTTCCATCAACGTGGTGCTGAACGGCTCCGCGCGTATTGTGGCCGACGGCGTGCCGGATGCCTACCGTATGCCGCCGTACCGTAAACAGCTTACCGACCAGCAGACCGCCGACGTACTTAACTTTATTCGTACCTCATGGGGGAATCAGGGCGCGGAGACGGATGCCAAGGCGGTAGGGGAGCTGCGCGAGAAAACCGATCCCGCCAGCAGCAACGTTATTATCCTGCAGATGCGTTAAGGACGAGCGGTGATGATGAATAAAAAAACCACGCGTTAGCGTGGTTTTTTTATGGGGAGAGGTTATCTATCAGACGTTAAACAGGAAGTTCATTACGTCGCCGTCTTTGACGATGTACTCTTTACCTTCAGAGCGCATCTTGCCGGCTTCTTTCGCGCCTTGCTCGCCCTTGTAGGTAATGAAGTCGTCAAAGGCGATGGTCTGCGCGCGGATAAAGCCCTTCTCGAAGTCGGTGTGGATCTTGCCGGCTGCCTGCGGTGCGGTAGCGCCGACCGGGATGGTCCAGGCGCGCACTTCTTTGACGCCGGCGGTGAAGTAGGTCTGCAGGTTCAGCAACTGGTAACCGGCACGGATCACGCGGTTCAGGCCCGGCTCTTCCAGACCCAGTTCGGCCATAAACTCGTCGCGCTCTTCATCATCCAGTTCGGCAATGTCGGATTCAACGGCGGCACAGACGGCGACCACCACGGAGCCTTCGCCGGCGGCGATTTCACGCACTTTGTCGAGGTATGGGTTGTTTTCAAAGCCGTCTTCGTTCACGTTGGCGATGTACATGGTCGGCTTCAGCGTCAGGAAGCTCAGGTAGCGGATGGCTGCTTTCTCTTCCGCGCTCAGATCCAGCGCGCGCAGCATGCCGGCGTTTTCCAGGTGTGGCAGGCATTTTTCCAATGCGGCCAGCTCTGCCTTGGCGTCTTTATCGCCGCCTTTGGCTTTCTTCTGGATGCGGTGCATGGCGCGTTCACAGGTATCCAGGTCGGACAGCGCCAGCTCGGTGTTGATCACATCAATATCCGATGCCGGATCGACCTGGCCGGAAACGTGAATGATGTTGTCGTTTTCAAAGCAGCGCACCACGTGGCCGATTGCTTCGGTTTCGCGGATGTTGGTCAGGAACTGGTTACCCAGGCCTTCGCCTTTGGAGGCGCCTTTCACCAGGCCCGCGATATCGACGAATTCCATGGTGGTCGGCAGGATGCGCTGGGGTTTGACGATCTCGGCCAACTGGTCCAGACGCGGATCGGGCATCGGAACCACACCGGTGTTCGGTTCAATGGTGCAGAACGGGAAGTTGGCTGCTTCGATACCCGCTTTGGTCAACGCGTTGAACAGGGTGGATTTGCCTACGTTTGGCAGGCCGACGATACCGCATTTGAATCCCATGTTGTTATCACCTTAAATATCTTAACTAACAACCAGTTAGCATTAACTGGCCGCATAAAGGGCAGAATAATTGCGTCATTATACACGTAATGCGCATCTATCACGATCCCGGCGTGAGGGCGGAGAGCTTTGCTTACGAAGTTTGTGTTGAGATCTTGCTCACGTTTCAACATACTGTTTACTATCTTTAACCAACAGGAAACGCGCGGATGTACTTCTTGCTTACTCCACCCTGAGTTTTCCCGCCCGCTTACTCTCTCTGTAACAGCATTGGCCTTGCGCCGGCGCTGATGTTTTTTGCTGCCTGCATCAGGCATGCACTGTTTTTTGCAATCTCAGACTATCTGGAAAATTTATGCTTAACCTGAGCAACTTCAGGCTGGCGGACGTCAAGAATGAAGTCCTGGCCGGCTTTGTTGTCGCGGTATCCATGATCCCGGAAGCCGTCGGCTTCTCCCTGGTCGCCGGGCTGTCGCCCATCGTCGGCCTGCATACCGCATTTATTATCGGCCTGACCACGGCGCTGTTCGGCGGTAAACCCGGCATGGTGTCCGGCGCGGCCGGCTCCATCGTGGTGGTGTTAATGAGCCTGGCGGCCCAGCACGGGATGGATTACGTGCTGTGGGCGACCATTTTTGCCGGCGTGATTCAAATCCTGATCGGCATTTTCCGCCTGGGGAAATTTATTCGTCTGGTACCGCTGCCGGCGATTCATGGCTTCGTCAACGGCCTGGCGATCGTTATTATGCTGGCGCAGCTGCATATGGTCGCCGGGCAGGGGCCGCTGATGTACGGCCTGGTGCTGCTGGCGATTCTGGTGGTGGTATTCTTCCCGCGTCTGACCAAGGCGATCCCGGCATCTTTGGCGGCGCTGATCGTGGTGTCGGCGCTGGCGATCGGGTTTGGACTGAATACGCTGCGGGTGGGGGATTTGGCGGATATCTCCGGCAGTCTGCCGCACTTTAGCCTGCCGATGGCGCCGTTTACGCTCGATATGTTGAAGGTGGTGCTGCCATACGCCGTGATTATCGCGCTGGTCGGTTTGATTGAATCGCTGTTGACCATGACGGTGCTGGATGAAATGGGCAACAGTAAAGGCAACGGCAACCGTGAAAGCATCGCCCAGGGGGCAGGGAATACTATTTGCGGGCTGTTTGGCTGCTTTGCCGGTTGTGCGATGATCGGCCAGTCGATCATCAACTTCACCTCCGGCGGCCGTGGCCGCATCTCTGCAGCGGTTGGCGCTATTTTGCTGATTCTGTTTGTGGTCAGCCTGTCATCCTACATCGGTTATATTCCCGTTGCCGCGCTGGCCGGCATTATGCTGGTGGTGTGCTATAACACCTTCGAGTGGAGTTCGCTGCGCCGCTTAAAAAGAATGCCGAAAGAAGACGCCTTTATTCTGCTGACCGTCACCGTTATTACGGTATTTGCAGATTTGGCCGTGGCGGTTATCAGCGGTGTCATTATTTCGGCGTTGGTCTTTGCCTGGAAACAGGCAAAAATATCTATCCGCGATAAAAAAGAAGAAAACAACACCGTTGTTTATTCTTTAGCGGGGCCGCTCTTTTTCGGATCCACGACGGACTTTGCCGAGCTCTTTGACCCTGCACACGATCCGGCGTTGGTTATTTTAGACTTTGCACAGACCCGGGTGATGGATTCCAGCGGCGTAGAGGCGATTGATAAGCTCACGGCGCGCTACCTGGCCGCCGGCAAGACGGTGCGTCTGCGTCATCTAAGCGCTGACTGCGTCAGTCTGCTGAAGCAGGCCGGTCCGTTCTGTCTTCATGAATTGGACGATCCCACCTATCGCGTTGCCGCAGACTAAAATATCAAACCCCAATAATAAAGATTATTGGGGTTTCTCTAAGTATTATCTAATTAAAAAATAATCATATTCCATTTATTAGTTCTACGTATCTAAACTTTTTTGTAAAGTTTTGCTTGTGCTTTATTGTTGTATTTACTGAGCCGCTTACCTCATATTTAAATTGTTTTGGCGTGTGGGAGGATATCAAGGAGGATAGTTTAAATGAATGGGATTTTAATTTATATAGCGCCAAGTTTATCAATATTGTCATTGCTTTCTTTTTCACTGCACAGTCGTAATATGCTGAGAAAAAAGCCTGTGCAGCGTCATTGGTTAAAGAAAAAGCGTCGTTCCGTCCGCAGGCGTTTAGGCCTCACCTGTCTGACGCCATATTGCCAGTTGCCTCAGGCGGCAAATGGCGGCGGAGCGGGAGGAGGAAAAACCAGGCTACATGGCAATCATGCAGCCTGAAAGGAGGGGCTTCAGTTACCGGCTTTAAATGCATGCAGACGGTTCATGGCCTTGGTCATACCGTCTTTTAACAGCACTTCGGTGCAGCGCAGCGACTCGTCGATTGCTTCATCGATCAGGTTCTGTTCGCTGGCCGGCGGTTTGCCCAGTACGAATCCCACGACTTTGTTGCGGTCGCCCGGATGACCGATGCCAATACGCAGACGATAAAAGTTCGGGTTGTTCGCCATCTTGCTCTGAATATCTTTTAAGCCGTTATGACCGCCGTTGCTGCCGCCCAGTTTTAACTTGGCGACGCCCGGCGGCAAATCAAGCTCATCATGAGCGACCAGGATTTCATCTGGCTGGATGCGATAGAACGACGCCATGGCCGCCACGGCCTTACCGCTCAAATTCATAAACGTGGTTGGCACCAACAGCCGGACGTCGTTTCCGGCCAGGTTCAGGCGTGCGGTATAGCCGAAGAATTTGCCTTCTTCTTTCAACGCCTGGTTATGGCGTTGCGCCAGTTGATCTACGTACCAGGCGCCTGCATTGTGGCGCGTTTGCGCATATTCGGCGCCGGGGTTGGCCAGGCCGACAATCAATTTGATACTGCTCACGGAGAGATTCACTATGCTCAAAATAATGGAAAGGGCATTAGTCTACCTTCCGTTGCGCCGAATGACAAAACACGTCGTGTTCGGTAATAAACGACAGCCCTTTACTTTGAAAAGTGAATAATGCACACGGGTTATAGTTCAACTTTATAGCTAGTTGCTGCTTCTAAAGTAAAGATTTGTCAGTGTTAATTACACATCTGTGATCGCCAACGCAATACCCTTGCCCCGGGAGTGTCTATAATTAATTCATCGCAGGGAGTTAACAATGACTTATTCATCCCGCTGGCATTTAGCGCTATGGAGGTGACATATGAAACGTAAAAACGCGGATGTGATGGGTAACGCTCTGATGGGGCTTGGGCTGTTGGTGATGATTGGCGGCGTTGGCTATTCCATTGTCGCCGAGGTCTCTCAGTTCAATTTACCGCAGTTTTTCTCCCACGGAGCGATATTCAGTATCTTTATCGGCGCCTTGCTGTGGCTGGCCGGCGCGCGTATCGGCGGACGTGAACAGGTTGCGGATCGTTATTGGTGGGTAAAACATTTTGATAAGCGTTGCCGCAATAGCCATCATCGTTCATCGCATTAGTCATTACGTCAGGGAGACAGAGGGGCACAGGTACTGTGACGCGTAACCAGGTTTAACGCTATGAGCGCTTTAAAATAGAAAACCCGTTGTTGCCGAGGCGCCAACGGGTTTTTCTTTTACTGCGTCTGACCATGTTCAACGGCGGCGCGGAATGCCCGCGCCGACGGAGAATTAATGTTCGAACATCGCAGAGATTGACTCTTCATTGCTGATACGGCGGATAGCTTCAGCCATCATGCCGGACAGGGTCAGCGTACGTACGTTTTTCAGTGCCTTGATTTCTGGTGACAGCGGGATGGTGTCGCAGACGATCACTTCATCAATCACGGAATTCTTGATGTTGTCTACGGCGTTGCCGGAGAAGATCGGGTGCGTCGCGTAGGCGAATACGCGCTTGGCACCGCGTTCTTTCAACGCTTCAGCCGCTTTACACAAGGTGCCGCCGGTATCGATCATGTCATCGACCAGAATGCAATCGCGGCCGGCAACGTCACCGATGATGTGCATCACCTGAGAAACGTTGGCGCGTGGGCGACGTTTATCAATAATGGCCATATCGGTATCGTTGAGCAGCTTGGCAATTGCACGTGCGCGCACGACGCCGCCGATATCCGGAGAAACAACGATCGGGTTTTCCAGGTTCTGCTGCAGCATATCTTCAAGCAGAATCGGGCTGCCGAAGACGTTATCAACCGGTACATCGAAGAAGCCTTGGATCTGTTCAGCATGCAAATCCACGGTCAGCACGCGGTCAACCCCGACGCTGGACAGGAAGTCGGCAACCACTTTAGCGGTGATTGGCACACGCGCGGAGCGAACGCGACGGTCCTGACGGGCATAGCCGAAGTAGGGGATAACGGCGGTGATGCGGCCTGCAGAAGCGCGCCGCAGGGCATCGACCATGACAACCAGTTCCATCAGGTTGTCATTGGTGGGAGCGCAGGTGGACTGGATGATGAAAATATCACCACCGCGTACATTTTCGTTGATTTGCACGCTCACTTCGCCGTCGCTAAAACGACCTACAGCGGCGTCACCAAGGCTGGTGTACAAACGGTTGGCAATACGTTGTGCTAGTTCCGGGGTGGCGTTACCAGCAAAAAGCTTCATATCAGGCACGAGAAGAACCTCAGGCTTGCGTCCAGAGAAGATGCTATTGACAGTCGGCCAGCACAGGGGGCTGTTGAGCATGGCTGACGCAATAGACATACGGGTATGTAAAACTATGAGGCGTAGTAGCGCAGGGATACAGGGCCGAATAAAACGGGCCCTGCGCAACGAAACGTCGAGCTACGACTCAAATTTGCCCGGAACGGGTACGATGTAGTGGTGAAATGTTAACGCCACGCGCTACAAAACCACGCAACCACGCCGGGGCTTGATTTAACACCTGGCGGGCTTCGGACTCGGTGTTGAACTCTGCAAACACACAAGCACCTGTGCCGGTCAGGCGTGACGGCGCGTATTGTAACAGCCAAGAAAGAAGCTGTTCAACCTCGCGAAAACGTTTTCTTGCGATCGGTTCGCAATCATTGGCGTACGGTAATTGAAACAGTTCATTTAGCGTGCGCACCGGCGTATCCCTTTTCAGTTCGGCATCGCCGAAAATCAGCGGTGTAGGAATACTGACGCCGGGGTGGGCGACCAGGTACCATTTTTCCTGCGGATCGGCAGGCTGCAGCCGTTCGCCGATGCCCTCGGCGAACGCGGCGTGGCCGCGCACGAACACCGGCACGTCGGCGCCGAGGCTCAGACCCAGTTCGGCCAGCCGTTCGTCGCTAAGGCCGCACTGCCACAGGCTGTTCAGCGCCACCAGCACCGTCGCCGCGTTTGATGAGCCGCCGCCCAGGCCGCCGCCCATCGGCAGAACTTTCTCAACCCGGATGTCGGCGCCGCGCGGCGGGGTGGCGATCTGCTGTTCATCACAGTAACGCTGCAGCAGGCGGGCGGCGCGTACGATCAGGTTGTGCTCATCCTCAACGCCGTCAACCGGCGTCAGCAGGCAGATTTTATCATCCTGACGCGGAGTGATGGTCAGCGTGTCGCCGTAATCAAGGAATTGAAACAGTGTCTGCAGCTGATGGTAGCCGTCTGCGCGACGGCCGGTGATATATAAAAACAGGTTTAACTTTGCCGGCGAGGGCCACTGCTGAATCATTTGAGCGTCCAGTTATCCATTTTCAGCTTGATGCGTTGGTCGCCCTGCTGCAGCTCCAGACGGCTCGGCAACTGGGGCTGAATATCGCTGTTATAGTCCTGATAGCTGACTTTCCAGCTCAGGCCTTCCTGCTGGTAATTCAGTTTGCTCAGGCGGTAGCGGTCATCCAGGGTAAAGTCGGTCGCTTCTCCGGGCAGGCCGAGCATCCACTGACGCAGATTATTCATCGGAATCGCCATGCCGGTCATCTTACGGATCATCTCCTCGGCATTGTCGCTGACGTAGCGTTTGCCCTGATTATCGGTCAGCTGCACCACGTTTTTCTGCACGTTCAGCTCCAGCTCGGTGCTGCCGAGCGGGTTGGTCAGCAGCAGACGGTAGCGATCCGGCGAATATTGCTGCCAGAAGAAGCGGGCGTAGACTTTTTTGCTGTCGGAAAGATAGGCGAAAGCGCCGCGGGTCTGATACTGGTTTAACTGCTGCACCGCTTGCTCATGGGCTCGCCACTCAGGAGACGTCGGGCTGGTGGCCGGGCCGGTCGGTCTGGTGGTGGTACAGGCCGCCAGCACCAGGCTGGCCAGCGGGATAAGGCGTAGCAAACTGACTTTGCGGATAGGCATAACGATTTTTTGTCCTTTTGTCCTGGCGGGCTGACGTGACGCCACCCATTTTTGCCACCACGCTAACGGCACAGGCGCGCAGCGTCAATATTATGATTCAGCGCGTCGGCGTCAGGGCGGACGAATGTTCATAGTGTACGCGGAGATAGGGGGAAGGATGTAGCAAGAAGATGAAAAATGCGGTTTTTTCTCAGAAAACGGGGCGCCGCGCCGGCAAGGCGGGCGCCCGTACGATCAGAAGTCGTAACGCAGACGTACGACGGTCATATCGCCAAGGTTGTCGGTGCTGGAGGTGAACACGTGTTCCACATCGGTACGGAAGCCGTAGTCGAACTGGAAGGTGACGCCCAGACCGTTATCGATACGCTGATAGTTGCGGCCGCTGACGTATTCCAGGCGGTCGCCCATCACATAAGGGGTGACGGATTTCAGCGCATACTGGCCGACCGGTGCGGTGTAGCCGGCGTAGTATTCAATACCCCAGGCGTCGCCGGCGAAGTAATTGTGCACGTCGGTCTGCTTGGTGGTCAGGAAGTTATTGTACCAGCCGCCGCCGAAGCTGAAGGTCCAGTTGTCAGGTTTCCAGCTCAGCGCCGTGCCCAGGATGTTCTGGTCGTAGGTTTTGCTGTCTCCGCCGGTCGGATCGCGCATTTCCGCACGGGTGTAGTTCCACGCGGTGCCCCAGGTCAGGTCGCGGGTCAGATGGTAATCGACGCCCAGTGAGCCGCCGCCTTTGCGCTTATAACGCAGGCCGTTGCCCGGCAGGTAGTCGCTGTCGCTGAACAGGTAAGAGGCGTAGACGTCGGCATCACCGAAGGTCTTCTTGTACTTCAGCATTTTGCGGGAACGGTAAGAGCCGTCGTAGTCGCCGTTGATGCCGTTGCCCGGCGCCTGGGCGAGCATGTCGTAATCCCAGATATCGGTTTTGGCGCCGACCACATCATAGTAAACGCTGTTTTGCTGGCCGAAAGTCAACTGGCCCCAGGTATTGCTCTTCAGGCCGGTGTACAGCATGCGGCGGCTGGTGTTGTTGGCGCCGTCGGCGTAGTGGTTGTCCCAGTCAAACAGCGCCGGGATGTTGACGCCCAGTTCGTAGTAGCTGATCCAGCTGATGTCATCGAACAGGTAGTAGTCAGCGGCAAAGCGGAAGCGGGTGCCGCCGTCAAAGCCGTTGCGTTTGTAAGAGCCTTTATCGCCGTCGCCGGTCATCATATTGAACTGTGGACGGATGCTGCCGCCGACGGTGAAGTTGAGACGGCTCAGCGGATCGCCGGCCTGCGGATCCTGTTTCAGTAAGGTGATTTCTGCCTGCGCGGCAAAGGCGGTGCAGCCAGCTATCAGACCAACGGCCACGCCGCGGGCTAAACGACTAATTTTATGTGCCATATCCATACCTGCTTTTTATATTTATACAATTTTTTAATTCCGACGAATGGTTCGCACCGATGCTCAAACCACCCGCGGCGTCCTTTATATAATGCATTATCACTTCGGGCGCCGATGTTATCGGGGCTGAACGGATAAACCGATATTATTCGCTATGTACGAATTTATACGGCGCGGAATTATGCGAACAGGCGGACAGAAATTCAATAATAACAATTGGGAAGGTTGCCAGTGGTTATAATCATAACCAACTATTGATTAATATCCGTACAGGTTCAGCGCAGGAGCGCCATGGCGCGGCGAGTTTTATCTGGCCGGCAAAAAGCGCTAAACTACACATAACACGCGATCGTTACCTGATTTAATCGGCCAGCGGCGTCGGTTCTTTAGTTTTGATCGTCATTATAAATTAATGGTTTGTTTTTAAGCGGTTGTTTGATGTGTGCCGACGATGGCAGCGATTGGGCGTAAGATGCGCTTGTTGCTTTTATTGATGCCGCGCATCAAGTAGAATGCCGTCAACGAAACCCGTACCAACAGAAGTATTACTTGAAGCAATGACCCTGCTTGCCTTAGGCATTAACCACAAAACCGCACCGGTTGCTTTGCGGGAAAAAGTCACCTTTTCTCCAGAGAGCATTGACCAGGCGCTCAATAGTCTGCTCCAGCAGCCGCTGGTGCAGGGCGGCGTCGTGTTGTCCACCTGTAACCGCACCGAGCTGTACCTCAGCGTGGAGCAGCAGGAGCACATTCACGAGCAACTGGTGGCCTGGCTGTGTGAATACCATCAGCTGAGCCCGGAAGAGGTGAAAAAGAGCCTGTACTGGCATCACGGTAATGATGCGGTCAGCCACCTGATGCGCGTTGCCAGCGGTCTGGACTCACTGGTGCTGGGCGAACCGCAGATTCTTGGCCAGGTGAAAAAAGCCTTTGCCGAGTCCCAACGTGAGCAGTCGCTGTCCGGTGAGCTGGAGCGCCTGTTCCAAAAGTCCTTCTCCGTCGCCAAGCGCGTGCGTACCGAAACCGAGATTGGCGCCAGCGCCGTGTCCGTGGCGTTTGCCGCCTGTACGCTGGCGCGCCAGATTTTCGAGTCGTTGGCGGATCTGAACGTGTTGCTGGTGGGCGCGGGCGAAACCATTGAGCTGGTTGCGCGTCATCTGCGGGAACATCAGGTCAAGCATATGATCATCGCCAACCGTACCCGCGAGCGGGCGCAACTGCTGGCGGATGAAGTCGGCGCCGAGGTGATTACGCTGCCGGAAATTGACGCGCGCCTGGCCGATGCTGACATCATTATCAGTTCGACGGCCAGTCCTCTGCCGATCATCGGCAAAGGCATGGTTGAGCGGGCGCTGAAGGCGCGCCGCAATCAGCCGATGCTGCTGGTGGACATCGCCGTTCCGCGCGATATCGAGCCGGAGGTCGGCAAGCTGGCGAACGCCTATCTGTACAGCGTTGACGACCTGCATGCGATTATTCAGAACAACCTGGCGCAGCGTAAGGCGGCGGCAGTGCAGGCGGAATCCATCGTTCAACAGGAAAGCACCAATTTTATGGCCTGGCTGCGCTCGCAGGGTGCGGTGGAAACCATTCGCGACTACCGCTCGCAGGCCGATCAGATCCGCAGCGAAATGGAAGCCAAAGCGTTAGCGGCCATCGCGCAGGGTGCCAATGTGGAGCAGGTGATCCATAAATTGGCCCATAATCTGACCAATCGTCTTATTCATGCCCCTACCAAATCCCTCCAGCAGGCTGCCGGCGACGGCGATGTGGAGCGGTTACAAATATTACGCGACAGCCTCGGGCTGGATCAGCACTAGTTTCTCTCTATTTACAGGGTTTAAAACCACGCATGAAGCCTTCTATTGTTGCCAAACTGGAAGCGTTACAAGAGCGCCATGAAGAAGTTCAGGCGCTGCTCGGCGATGCCGGCGTTATTGCCGATCAGGACCGGTTCCGGGCATTGTCGCGCGAATATGCGCAGCTGACCGATGTCAGCAACTGTTTCCTGCAGTGGCGCCAGGTGCAAGACGATCTTGCGACCGCCGAGATGATGCTGGAAGACCCGGAAATGCGCGAGATGGCGCAGGAAGAGATTAAACAGGCCAGAACGGTGATCGAAGAGCTGGAGCAACAGCTGCAGCTGTTACTGTTGCCGAAAGACCCCGACGATGAGCGCAGCTGCTTCCTCGAAGTTCGCGCCGGCACCGGCGGCGACGAGGCGGCGCTGTTCGCCGGCGACCTGTTCCGGATGTACAGCCGCTATGCCGAAACGCGCCGCTGGCGGGTAGAAGTGATGAGCGCCAACGAAGGCGAGCACGGCGGTTTTAAAGAAGTGATCGCCAAAGTCTCGGGCGAGGGCGTATACGGCCAGCTGAAGTTTGAATCTGGCGGCCATCGCGTGCAGCGCGTGCCGGAAACCGAATCTCAGGGGCGCATTCACACCTCGGCCTGCACCGTTGCGGTGATGCCGGAGGTGCCGGAGGCTGAACTGCCGGATATCAACCCCGGTGACCTGAAAATCGACACCTTCCGTTCTTCCGGCGCCGGCGGTCAGCACGTTAACACCACCGATTCGGCGATCCGTATTACCCACCTGCCGACCGGCATTGTGGTGGAGTGTCAGGACGAGCGCTCACAGCATAAAAACAAAGCGAAAGCGATGTCGGTTCTGGGCGCGCGCATCCGTGCCGCCGAGGTGGCCAAACGCCAGCAGGAAGAGGCATCAACGCGGCGTAACCTGCTGGGCAGCGGTGACCGTTCCGATCGTAACCGTACCTATAATTTCCCGCAGGGCCGCGTGACCGATCACCGCATTAACCTGACGCTCTACCGGCTGGACGAAGTGATGGAAGGGAAGCTGGATATGCTGATCCAACCTATCGTGCAGGAATACCAGGCGGATCAGCTGGCTGCGTTGTCCGCCGAGCAAGAGTGATGGATTATCAAAGCTGGCTGAAGGCGGCAACGGCCCGGCTGACGGAGAGCGACAGCGCCCGGCGGGACGCGGAAATCCTGTTGGGGTTTGTCACCGGGCGCGCCAGAACCTATCTGCTGGCGTTTGGCGAGCGTTGCCTGACCCCTCAGGAGATCGCCCGGCTGGAAATATTGCTGACGCGCCGGGCGCGCGGCGAGCCGATTGCCTATCTGGTGGGCGAGCGTGAATTCTGGTCGCTGCCGCTGTCTGTTTCCCCCGCAACCCTGATTCCACGGCCGGACACCGAATGTCTGGTCGAGCAGGCGCTGGCACGTCTGCCTGCCGGCGCCTGCACCATTCTCGATCTGGGTACCGGCACCGGCGCCATTGCGCTGGCGTTGGCCAGCGAACGTCCCGACTGTACGGTAACCGGCGTTGATTTCCAGCCTGAAGCGGTGGCGCTGGCGCGCCATAACGCGCAAAAACTGGCGATTACCAATGCGCAGTTTGTTCAGGGCAGTTGGTTTTCGCCGCTGGCCGGGCAGCGTTTCCAGCTGATTGCCAGTAACCCGCCTTATATCGACGCCGCCGATCCGCATCTGTCGCAAGGGGATGTCCGCTTTGAGCCGGACAGCGCGCTGGTGGCGGAGGAGAACGGCCTGGCGGACTTACGCGCCATCGTGCGCCAGGCGCCGGAGTATCTTTTGCCGCAAGGCTGGCTGCTGCTGGAGCACGGCTGGCAACAGGCGGCCAGCGTGCGTGAACTGCTGGCCGAGGCGGGCTTTGGCGCCGTGGAGAGCCGCCGTGACTATGGCGGCAACGAGCGGGTAACGCTGGGGCAGTATCTGCCGGCCCAATAATAATTACTGGAAAGCAAAGGGAATGACCATGACAGCCTACGCCGCGTTAAAAAATTTGCATCTGTTGACGGTAACCATCAGTATTGTTTTGTTTGTATTGCGTTTTTTCTGGAAATGGCGTGATTCGGCGATGATGAACCGGCGCTGGGTGAAGATAGCGCCGCATATTAATGACACCGTGCTGTTTCTGAGCGGCATTGCACTGGTGGTGATGTTCCAGCTTTACCCGCTGCTGGGCATGGACTCCTGGCTGACCGAAAAGCTGTTTGGCGTTATTATCTATATCCTGCTGGGCTACGTTGCACTGAGCAAGAAAGTCCGCAGCGCGGGGTTACGCACGTCGGCGTTTATTCTGGCTCTGGGCTGTCTCTACCTGATTATTAAACTTGCCACGACGAAAATACCGTTTCTGATGGGATACCTATGAGTAGCATTGCTGATTTTGAATTTAATTCTTCACCGCTGAGCGCAGGGGTCATTCTGGTGTCTCAGCGCGTGCGGCGAGATTTTCCTGCTGCCGACGTGGCGCGCCAACTGCAGCGATTGTCTGAAGAAGCGCGGGCGGCAGTGCCGGACGATCTCAGTCAGGAACAGCGATTAGAGGCACTCATTGAGCTGTTTTACCGTACCTGGGGGTTTGGCGGGGCGAGCGGCGTCTACCGTCTTTCTGATGCCATCTGGCTGGATAAGGTGTTGGAAGGGCGCCAGGGTACGCCGGTATCGCTGGGCACTATCTTTTTGCACATCGCCCATCAGCTCGGTTTACCGCTGATGCCGGTAATTTTTCCGACCCAGTTAATCCTGCGGGCCGACTGGATGGATGATGAGATGTGGCTAATCAATCCGCTTAACGGCGAAACGCTGAATGAGCATACGCTTGAGGCCTGGATCAGGGGCAATCTGGGTTTATCCGCCGAACTGGAAGATGACGATCTGGATGAAGCGGAGAATAATATGGTGGTGCGTAAGATGCTCGATACGCTGAAAGCCGCCCTGATGGAAGAAAAGCAGATGGAAATGGCGCTGCGCGCCAGTGAAACGGTGCTGTGCTTTGACCCGGACGATCCGTATGAAATTCGTGACCGTGGTTTAATCTATGCGCAGCTGGAGTGCAACCATGTGGCGATTTCTGACCTCAACTATTTTATCGAGCAGTGTCCTGAAGATCCGGTCAGCGAAGTGATCAAAGTACAGATCCACGCGATCGAACCCAAACAGGTGACGCTGCACTAATTTTGGCGACTTACCCTCAATAAAGGCGAAAGCATGAAACAGAAAGTGATTAGCATTGGCGACATCAACGTAGCGAACGACCTGCCGTTTGTGCTGTTCGGTGGTATGAACGTGCTTGAATCGCGCGATTTGGCGATGCGCATCTGCGAACACTACGTCACGGTGACGCAAAAACTGGGTATTCCTTACGTCTTCAAGGCTTCATTTGATAAAGCCAACCGCTCTTCCATTCACTCTTATCGCGGGCCGGGCCTGGAAGAGGGGATGCGTATTTTTGAAGAGTTGAAGCAAACCTTCGGCGTAAAAACCATCACCGACGTGCATGAGGCTGCTCAGGCTCAGCCAGTGGCGGAAGTGGTTGATGTTATTCAGCTGCCTGCGTTTTTGGCGCGTCAGACCGACCTGGTGGAAGCGATGGCGAAAACCGGCGCGGTGATCAACGTTAAAAAACCACAGTTCGTCAGCCCGGGCCAGATGGGCAACATCGTGGAGAAATTCAAAGAAGGCGGCAACGACCAGGTTATTCTGTGCGACCGCGGCAGCAACTTTGGCTATGACAACCTGGTGGTTGATATGTTGGGCATCAACGTGATGAAGAACGCCACCGGCGGCCATCCGGTGATTTTCGACGTGACCCATGCGCTGCAAACCCGTGATCCGTTTGGCGCCGCTTCCGGCGGTCGTCGCGCTCAGGTAACTGAACTGGCGCGCGCCGGTATGGCGGTGGGCCTGGCCGGCCTGTTTATTGAGGCGCACCCGGATCCGAACAACGCCAAGTGCGACGGCCCGTCAGCGCTGCCGCTGGATAAGCTGGAGCCGTTCCTGGTACAGATGAAGGCGATCGACGATCTGGTGAAAAGTTTCCCGGAACTCGATACCAGCAACTGATTCCCAGCTGTTGAATGGAAAAAAGCCCGACATGACGTCGGGCTTTTTTATTGCGGTGTTGAGCCGGCTTCAGGTTGCCGCCAAACGGGCATGATGAGTGATACCTGCCAATCCTGTCGCGGGAGCTGGGAATATAGCCTGAACGAGAGTTCAGGCTTTCTCTTGGAATATGGCGGTGAGGGAGGGATGTATTCGCTGCGCTCACCCTGCGGGCAGCCTGACGGCTGTGCAAAACGCGTTGCGTTTTGTCGAACCCTGTCGAGGGTTCTCACCCTCCCGGACGGGGAATATAAAGCAAAAAAGCCTGAACGTGAGTTCAGGCTTTCTCTTAGAATATGGCGGTGAGGGAGGGATTCGAACCCTCGATACACTTTCGCGTATACACACTTTCCAGGCGTGCTCCTTCAGCCACTCGGACACCTCACCATATTGTCGTTGCGCTGAATGCGTCAGGGCAACGGGGCGCTACTATAGGGAGTGAGAGCGGGTGGGTCAAGCATATTTTTTTGGTTTCGTAACGGGTGGTTAAGTTGTGTTCTTTTTGGCTGAAAGTCAGGCTGAGTTGGCGATGATCATGGGGTCAGCTGTCAGCTCTTTGGCAACAGGAAGGCCGCTCGGCGCATTTCCCTGTCAGGGGACAGCGACCGCCTCGGTTAACAGCCACGCGATAAAGGCGCGTACCTCGGGACGAAGGGCGGCATCGGGCTGGTATACGATGTAGTAGGCAAATCTCGCGGGCCAGGGTTTATCCAGTATTTGTACCAGGCGACCGGCGGCGATCTCTGTCTGCGCATAGGCTGCCGGCACCAGTGCCAGGCCTTGTCCTGCCTCTGCCGCACGGATGAGCAGAAAGTCATCTTCAAACACATTGCCACGGTCGGCTCGAGGATCTGTAGCCACACCGTGCGCACTTAACCAGAGCGACCAGTCGGTGCGATCACTGTTATGCAACAGAGGATAATTCAGGCAATCTGCAGGTTCGCTCAGCATCTGGTCAGCGGTGAGCAGATGGAGGGAGGCCACCGGCACCAGCACGGGCGACATCAACGGAGTGACGGCCAAACCTGGATAATCACCCAACCCGTGGCGTAGGGCAATATCGACGCGATCGCGGCGTAAATCCACCAGGTTTGCCGTGGCTTCTACTCGGACTTCAATACCGGGGTGACGCTGCTGAAAATTTCCCAGGCGTGGAACCAGCCAAGAGGCGGCAAACGCGGCCACCGTGCTGATGGTCAGGCACTGAGGGCTTTCACGTGTTTTCAACTCTTCTAGCGACCGATCAATTTGCGCAAATGCGTCACTGAGCCTCGGGTGGATGCTGGCACCGGCCTCCGTCAAACGCATTCCCAGGCGGTTGCGCTCAAGTAGTACGACGCCAAGCCGTTCTTCCAGCGAGCGTAGCTGTTGGCTGATAGCACCGGGCGTAACATGTAGCGCCTGCGCTGCTGCCTGGACGCTGCCGCGATGTCCGATTTCAACAAAGGTGCGCAATGCCTGAAGAGGAGGTGCTTTCATTTAGATTTCCTAAATACTGATGTTAAGAAGTATCGCTTTATCCATGCTGATTAAAGAAGGAGTATGGGCGGGTGATGGTTACCATCATCGAGTTTAGTAAAACTAAATAAAGGTGTCATATGTTGAATCTCTATACTGACAGTTCACCTAACGGCTTTAAGGCAACGATCGCTCTTGAAGAACTGGCGCTGCCTTATCGTCTACACCATGTGCGTATCGAGGCTGGTGAGCATCGTCAGCCGGATTTTTTGGCCTTGAACCCGTATGCCCGCATCCCCGTCCTGACTGACGATGAGACTGGTGTGGTACTGTTCGAGTCGGCGGCTATTTTGCTGTACCTTGCCGATAAAACCGGCCGGCTGATGCCGGATGATATCAAGGGGCGTTGGGAGGCGATCAAGTGGTTGCAATTTCACGCTTCAAGCGTGGGGCCGATCGTCGGGCAGCGTGTACACTTCGAGTTATTTGCCGCTGAACGTATTCCGGCCGCGATTGAGCGTTATCGTAGCCTGACGGAGGATGCTTTCGCGGTACTTGATCGCAGATTGGCCGCAAACAGCTATCTGGCTGGTGATGCCTATTCCATTGCCGATATTGCTCATTTTGGTTGGATGCACATCGCCCGCATCATCCGGTTTGACTTCAGTCGCTATCGTCACCTGGACGCCTGGTTCCAGCGGATAGCGGAGCGCCCTGCTGTCCAAAAGGGAATTACCTTGCCTGCGCTAGCAACGGGAGCGTAAGTTGAGGGGGCTCACCCTCCCGGACGGGGAATATAAAGCAAAAAAGCCTGAACGTGAGTTCAGGCTTTTTCTTGAAATATGGCGGTGAGGGAGGGATGTATTCGCTGCGCTCACCCTGCGGGCAGCCTGACGGCTGTGCAAAACGCGTTGCGTTTTGTCGAACCCTGTCGAGGGTTCTCACCCTCCCGGACGGGGAATATAAAGCAAAAAGCCTGAACGTGAGTTCAGGCTTTCTCTTGGAATATGGCGGTGAGGGAGGGATTCGAACCCTCGATACACTTTCGCGTATACACACTTTCCAGGCGTGCTCCTTCAGCCACTCGGACACCTCACCATATTGTCATCGTCAGCGCCTTGCGTTGTCGACGGGCGCTAATGTAGGAGAAACTGATCCCAGCGTCAACACTCTTTTTACGCTTTCAGTTTGTTTAGCTAAACTTGCAGCAATTTGCTGATTTCACGCACAATAATCAGCTATTTATTCTTCACCTGCCGCCGAGAATGGCCGATAAGAAACTTGGAACTGTCGTCTGGTTTGTTATTTGAGCAAATTATCCATTTGTAGATTAATATTCCACCGTTTCGTTATGTCGTATTGCCAATGTATTCATTAATACTGGATTATTAGTCAAATATGCCGCTAAATGGAGTGACGAGCGTGCGGGGATTTTTGCAAGGAAACATCAACGTCCGCGCCGCTTACCGCGCTATTGATGCCATTTCCTTATCGGTTGCACCGGCTCTCCGCCGCGTGTAGCGAAGGCGTAGGGCAGATAGCGCAGACAGGGATAAAACCATCAAATAATAATGCAGTAGAGGTTTGCTTTGACTGACTCAGATTCCACACTGGCGGCGTCGTCACGCCATGTTGCCCCTTCCGGCGCGGGAGCGCTGTTCTTTATCCAAATCTTCGCTACGCTAGGCTTTGCCGTGCTGTATTCCACGCTGGTGCTGTATGCCACCAAGCGTTTGGGGTTCAGCGAAAGCAGCGCCAACGCCATGATGGGCGTATTCGGCGCGTTCAACTATGGCCTGCACCTGTTCGGCGGCTACCTGGGCGGACGCTATCTCAGCAACCGCAACCTGTTTGTCCTGGGGATGGTGCTGCAGGTGGCGGGGTGCGCGACGATTGCTCTGGCCGGCGTCTGGGGGCTGTATTGGGGGCTGGCGATGTTCCTCACCGGCAGCGGGCTGAACGTCACCTGCATTAATATGATGCTGACGCAGCGGTTCAAGCCCGAGGATGACCGGCGCGAGATGGCGTTTTTGTGGAACTATGCCGCGATGAACCTGGGTTTTTTTGTTGGCTACAGTGCCGCCGGCTATTTCCAACTGACGGAAAGTTACCGCACGCTGTTTCTGTTCGCCACGCTGGGCAACGCCGGGGCGATTATCGTTGCGGCGCTGCGCTGGCGCATGCTGGCCGATATCAATACCCCATTGCTTGATACGACGCCGTCGCAGTATCGCCGTCGGTTGTTGGCCGGTCTGGCGGTATTAGTGATTCTGGTGCCGGTGATTCGTCTGATGCTGACCCATGCTGAATTCAGCGGTTACTTTGTGATTGGCCTGGGATGCGCCATTTTCTTGCTGCTATGTCTCGTTACGCTACGCCATCATCCGCGCGATGAGCGTCGGCGGATGAGCGCCTACCTGATTCTGGCCTTGGGATCGCTGGTCTTCTGGATGCTGTATCAGCTGGCGCCGATGGGGCTGATGCTGTTTTCGGAGCACAATATCAATCTGAACCCGTATGGCATCCATGTTGCCCCGCAGTGGATCCAGAACATCAACACGCTGGTGATCGTCATCGGCGGCCCACTGCTGGCCTGGTGGTTTAACCGCCTGCGCGCCCGCGGCTGCAAGATTGATATTCCCCTGCAGTTTTCCGGCTCCTTGTTCTGTATGGGGCTGGGGATGCTGGTGCTGCCGCTGGGCATCAGCCTGGCGGGCGGCGACGGACTGGTGGCGTTTAAATGGATCGTTATCAGTTACGTGTTGCAGAGCATTGGCGAATTGCTGATTTCGCCCATCGGTTACGCCATGATCGGCAAGTTGGCGCCGGCGCGTTACCAGGGCGTCATGATGGGCTGCTGGATGATGGTGACCGGCGTCGGCTCAGTGCTGGCGGGCTATGTATCCGGCCTGATGCCGGAAAACAGCGGCAGTACGCCGTTGTTAACCAACCCCGGCTACAGCCATGTCTTCAGCATGCTGGGGTGGGGAGCGGCCGGCGTGGGCGTGGTGCTGTTGATCCTGATACCACTGCTGCGCCGCCTGATCCAGCGCGTCTGACGGCGCAGCGGCACTAGCCTGAGCGAAACAGCCCCACTGGTCGGGGCTGTTTTTATTTGTCGGTTTTACTCTTGCATCTTCTGACGATTCGCGGAAACCTGAGGGGACAATAACAGCGAACAAGCAGGAGCCTCTCTTACCATGAACATTATGTTTTACCATCCTACGTTTAATGCGCAGCAGTGGCAGGCGGGCATGCAGCAGCGTTTGCCCGGTTCCACGCTGCGCATCTGGCAGCCGGGGGACGATCGTCCGGCAGACTATGCGCTGGTCTGGCTGCCGCCGTATGAAATGCTGGCCGGGCGTCATCAGCTGAAAGGTGTGTTCGCCCTGGGAGCCGGCGTTGACGCCATTTTGCAGCAGGAGAGGCAACATCCCGGTACGCTGCCGGCGGGGGTACCGCTGTTACGGCTGGAAGATACCGGTATGGCGCAGCAGATGCAGGAGTATGCGTTGAGTTACGTACTGCGCTATTTCCGCTGTTTCGATGAGTACCAGCGGCAGCAGCAACAGGGAGAGTGGCAGCCGCTGGAGCCGCATCAGCTACAGGATTTCACTATCGGTATTCTCGGCGCCGGCGTGCTGGGCAGGGCGGTGGCGCAAAAACTGGTGGACTTCGGCTTTAACGTCCGCTGCTGGAGCCGCAGCGCCAAGCAGATTGACGGCGTGAGCAGTTTCGCCGGCGAGGCGCAGCGGCCGGCATTCCTGGACGGCGTCAAGCTGTTGATTAACCTGCTGCCCAATACGCCGGAAACCCAGGGGATCCTCAACGGTGAGATGTTTGCCCATTTAGCGCCGCAGGCTTATCTGCTCAACCTGGCGCGCGGCGCGCATCTGGTTGAGGAGGATCTGCTGGCGGCGCTGGAGCTGGGGCAGATTAAAGCGGCGACGCTGGATGTCTTTGTGCAAGAGCCGCTGCCGCCGGCGCACGCCTTCTGGCGTCATCCCGCCGTTACCATCACGCCGCATATTGCCGCGATTACCTTGCCTGAGCAGGCGATGGATCGGGTTGCCCAGAATATTTTAGCGATCGAAGCCGGAGAGACGCCGACGGGAATTGTGGATATTCGCAGAGGTTATTAATGAGCCGGTTAACTGCTATGCTAAGGCGCAACTGCGCCCGCCGTTTGCGCATGGCGGCTGACCCACGAATAAGGAGAAGCAATGTACCCCGTTGATTTACACATGCATACCGTTGCCAGCACCCATGCCTACAGCACGCTGCATGATTATGTCGCCGAAGCCAAGCAGAAGGGCATCCAGCTGTTTGCCATTACCGACCACGGCCCGGATATGGCCGATGCGCCGCACTACTGGCACTTTATGAATATGCGCGTCTGGCCGCGGTTAGTGGACGGCGTCGCCATTTTGCGCGGTATTGAAGCCAACATTAAGAATCTGGACGGCGATATTGACTGCACCGGCCCGATGCTGGATGCCATTGATGTGATTATCGCCGGTTTCCATGAGCCGGTGTTTGCACCGCAGGATCGGGCCGCCCATACGCAGGCGATGATTGCCGCGATGGCGCAGGGCGATGTCCACATCATCAGTCATCCGGGCAATCCGCGTTATCCGATTGATATCACGGAGGTTGCCGCCGCCGCTGCGCGTTATAATGTGGCGCTTGAGCTGAACAACTCATCGTTTACGCATTCACGTAAGGGCAGTGAAGCCAACTGCCGGGCGATCGCCGCTGCGGTGCGTGATGCCGGAGGCTGGCTGGCGCTGGGCTCAGACTCGCATATTGCCTTTTCGCTGGGAGGTTTTGAGCACTGTGAACGCATCCTTGCCGAGGTTGAATTCCCGCAGGATCGCATCCTCAACGTCAGTCCGCGTCGTTTACTGAACTTTCTTGAGCAACGCGGCAAACCAGCGATTGCGGAATTGGCCGATCTGTGACATCGTCACGGCAAAAAATTTCCGCCTTTGCATAGGATTTCATCATGAATGAGTTTTCCATCGTCTGCCGCGTGCTGGGGACGCTGTTTTACCGTCAGCCGCAGGACCCGCTGCTGGTGCCGCTGTTCAGCCTGATTCAAGAGGGTAAACTGCAGCAGCACTGGCCGCTGGAGCAGGATGAATTGCTCCAGCGTTTGCAGCAAGGCTGCGAGCCGCACCTGCTGGCTGCCGACTTTAACGCGTTGTTCGTTGGCGCTGAATGCAGCGTATCGCCGCTGCGCTCAACCTATGTTGAGGGGGCGACGGAAAGCGAAGTGCGCAGTTTCCTACAGCAGCGCGGTATGCCGCTCGGCGAGGCGCCGGCGGATCACTTCGGCTCGCTGCTGCTGGCGGCATCCTGGCTGGAAGATCAGTCGCAGGAAGATGAGGCGCAGGCGCAAATTACGCTGTTTGATGAATATTTGCTGCCGTGGTGCGGACGTTTCCTCGGCAAGGTTGAAGCCCATGCAACCAGCGGTTTTTATCGCACATTGGCGATGATTACCCGTGATGCATTGCAGGCGATGCGCGATGAATTGGCGGAGTATGAAGAGCAGGAAGGCTCTGAAGACGACGAGCAGGCGTAAAACCTGTCAGGCGCAGCGGTTGCTGCGCCTTCATGCGCTGAATTTAATCAGTAAACGGAATCACCAGTTCGCCCGGCTTCACTTCCAGCCCTTTGGCCAGTTTGCGCGCCATGGCTTCGGTTTTGCTCTTGTTCGGGTCCAGCACATAGGCCGGTTTCTGGTTGAAGTAACTTTTCAGTGACTGATTCAGATAAGGCGAAATCGCCTTCATCACGGTATCCATTTTTTCCGGCTGCACTTTATAGTCGGTCAGCTCCATATCTTTCAGGAAAATGGCTCCTTTCTCACGGTCATAGGTCGGCTGCGCCTTCAGCGTCAGCTGCATGTCCGCCTGCTGTGGCCCCAGAATCGAGGTGATGTCCACTTTGGCATTGCCGGAAAGGGTAACCTTGCCCGGTTCGCTGCGGCCGATCTGGCTCTGCAGCTGCGTCAGCACGATATGCGCATCCACCAGCCCTGGCACGCCGATCTGCTTCTGGTAATCATTATGTTTCTGCAGGTAGTCATTAACTTCCTGTTCGCTGAGCGTGTACTGGGTCAGCTTGTTGCAGCCGGCTAGCGCGCCGACAAACATCAGGGCGGCTGCGCCCATAACCATCTTTTTCATACGTGCCTCATAACTACTGCTAATAAAAATGCCAATAATGAATTGATTATCATTATAAACATGCGCGCATTCGCAACCCAAGCGATAAACCCCGCGCGCGTTGATAGTGCGCGGGAATCGGTGGTGCGCCTATCGGATAACGCCGAATCTCCTGCTCCTCATCGCCGCAGCCGCAGAACCAGAAGGACGATGCCGCCGATGCAGGCCAAACCGCCGAGCAGCGGAAACAGCGGCACGCCCCATAAGCGTGGGGAGACGTGCATCAGATAGGGCGCCAGGCCCAGCGCAAAGGCGGCGGTGACAATGGCGATAGCCAGCGTCACCGCCGCACGTTCCAATGCTTTACTCAGCTGTGAAAGATTGCTGACGTTGATGTCGGCATTGAGCTGGCCGCGCGTCAGACGCCGCAGCAGCAGGCGCAGGTTTTGCGGCAGTTCATCACTGGCATCCAGCGCGTCGGCACCCAGCGCAAACATGCGCTGACGCAGCGCTTCCGGCGCGTAACGCTGCAGCGTGAGCTGTTGCAGCATCGGTTTCAAGGTGCTGATAATGTCAAAGTCTGGATCCAGCCGGTGCAGCACGCCGTCGGCGGTGATCAGCGCTTTAAACAGCAGCGCCAGATCGGGCGGCAGCGCCAGCTGGTGTTCGCGGGACATCGCCAGCAGGTCGGTCAGCGCTTTGCCGAGCGTTAAGGTGCCGAACCCCTGTTTGTCCAGATAGTTCTGCGCCGCCAGTTCCAGATCCTGCACGTCGGGGTTATTGCTGTCTGACCAGGCGAGCAGCGTGTTGACGATGCCTTCGCTCTGCCGCTCGGCAATTGCCTGCAGCACGCGCAACAGCTGATTGCGCCGCGTTGCTGACAGTTGCCCGACCATCCCGAAGTCAATAAAACCCACGCGGTCGCCGTCAAGAGCCATCACGTTGCCGGGGTGCGGATCGGCGTGATACAGGCGGTGTTCCAGCACCATACGCATAAACGCCTGCGCGCCGCGCTGTGCCAGCAGTGGGCCGTTAAAGCCGGCCTCCGCCAGCTGCTGCGGGTTTTCCGGCGCGATGCCGGGCAGAAACTCCTGCACCAGCAGCCGTTTACCTGACCATTGCCAGTAAATTTTCGGGATCTTCACCTCTGGCCGATCGCTAAAGCGCTGCGCGACCTGTTCGCAGTTATTCCCTTCGTGGGTCAGATCCAGTTCGTTATTCAGCGCGGTGGCCAGCGTCTGCACCATCTGCACCGGGCGATAGCGCGCTAGCGCCGGGCTTTGCTGTTCCACAGTTTCGGCCAGATAGCGCAGCAGACGGACATCGGCCTGAATGGTTTTTGCCAGGCCCGGACGCAATACTTTGACGATCACCGCTTCGCCGCTGTGCAGCCTGGCGCGATAAATTTGCGCCATGGATGCCGCCGCCAGCGGTTGGGTATCGAACTGCGCAAAGATCTGCTGCGGGTCGCCGCCCAGATCGGCATGCACCTGGCCGGCCAGCGTTTGCCAGGGCAGTGTGGACGCCTGACTGTGCAGCTTGTCCAGCTCGCTGGTCCAGCCGGCGTCGAGCAGATCGGAGCGGGTCGCCAGTATCTGGCCGAATTTGACAAAAGTCGGCCCCAGCGCTTCCAGCGCCGCGCGCAGACGTTCGGGCAGTGAAAGCGGGCTGTCATCCGTCTGCGGGGTGCCTTTGCCGGCGGTTAGCAGCGGGCTTAAACCCAGCAGACGCACCACATCCTGTAGACCGTAGCGGATCAGCACCGCAGAAATTTCAGCCAGCCGCGCCCGATCGCGCGCGGTGACGAACACCATTTTCAGCATCTGTGCGCTCCTCCTTTGACCGCAGCGGCGGTGATTACTGTTCCATATTCAGCAGCAGCGGGATATCGCTGCGTTCAGCCATGCGGTTACGGTAGGCCTCAACCGGCTCCGGTAGCGCAACGCCGGCGACGATGGACAGCGAACGCAGCAGCGGGAACAGGTGTATATCGTCTTCCGACAGCGTGCCGTTGACCGCCTCCGGCGAGACGATCAGCGCCGCCAGCGCCGGCAGATCCTGCTCCAGACGGGCGATAAGGTCGGCGCTGTTCGCCAGGTGTTGGGAAAAGTCGCCGATCGCCGCCTGTTTTTTATTAATAAAGTACTGACGGGCGCTGTCGGTGGCGAACTCTTCAAAGTCGGCCTGGGCGAAGCGCGGCAACAGCAGCTGCGGCGTATATTCCGCAGTCTGCGCCAGCCATTCGCCGATAGCCGGGTTGCTGGGGCCGGTCAGCAGCGGCTTATCGGCCAGCCGATCGATATAGTGCACGATGTCCATGCTTTCCGGCAGATAGCTGCCGTCATCTTTTTGCAGAATAGGCGCCATCTTTTTACCAATCATGGTGGTCGGCGTGATTTCGTCGTCGTTAAGCAGGGTGACCAGCCGCACCGGCTGACCTTGCAGACCGAAAATCATGCGCGCCTTAACGCAGAATGGGCAGTGATCGTAGATAAACAGTTTCATACTCGCTCCCGTTGTCAGGTGATTGCCGCAATAGTTAGCACAGCTTACGGATGCTGTCGCCCGCTATTCTTGCCGGAAGATGCCTAATAGGCGTAACCCACCGTACCACGGCAGGTTGCGCCTGGGGGAGAGGTTATTCTTTGGCGGGAATGGAATTGAACACGTCAATCAAATGCTGGCGGGCCTGCTCTAAATCGACTTTATCGCGCTCGGTGGCGGCGTTAACCTGCTGAAGCTGTTCAATCACATCGCTTTTCAGCGCGTTGTCATCCGCCAAAATACGCGCCAGAGCTTTCTCCATCAGCGTGGAGCGGGCATAGATCATACGCAGGTTCAAAACCATATGTTCCAACAGCTGGGGCAGGTGATTGTTTTCTTCGGACATGCTGACGACTCCTGATGTGAATGTACTACCAGAATAGCAGTTGATATAAATATTGCTGATTTTCTGGTGACTTAGCGCGTATTTTACGTCTGTTTGCCGAAGCGTTGACCACCTGTTTCCGGATGAGGTCGCCGAAATAACGGGAGCATGCCGACAAAAGCGCGGGAAAAAAAACTGACCGCTTATTTACTGAGCGCTTGGGGTTTTACCTGTGAGGCAGGCTACGGTTATATTCAATGACGGGAAATACGGTTTATGCCGCTTGATGCATAGGGCGCAGTTCCATCACTCTCTTTTTATCGAACCGTTCCGAATAGCGGGGGAAATGATGTTCGGCTATCGCTCTGCATCACCAAAAGTACGTCTTACCACCGATCGCCTGGCCGTCCGTTTAGTGCATGAGCGCGATGCCTACCGCCTGGCGGATTATTACGCGGAGAATCGCGCCTTCCTCAAACCCTGGGAGCCGGTGCGTGATGAAAGCTATTGCTATCCTTCCGGCTGGCAGGCGCGGCTCGGCATGATCACGGAAATGCAAAAGCAGGGCAACGCCTACTACTTCATTCTGCTTGATCCGGATGAAAATGAGGTGCGCGGCGTTGCGAACTTCAGCAATGTGCTGCGGGGCTCTTTTCATGCCTGTTTCCTTGGCTATTCACTCGGTGAGAAATGGCAGGGACAGGGATTGATGTATGAAGCGCTACAGGCGGCGAACCGCTATATGATGCGTCAGCAGCGAATGCACCGCATTATGGCGAACTATATGCCGCATAATCAGCGCAGCGGCGCGCTGTTGGCGCGTCTGGGCTTTGAGCGTGAAGGATACGCCAAGGACTACCTGCTGATCGACGGCACGTGGCAGGATCACGTGCTGACCGCGTTAACCAATAAAGAATGGCTTCCGCCACGTTGAGATAACGATAATGAAATATCAATTAAGCACGCAAGAGGCGCGGGTGATCGGCTGTCTGCTGGAAAAGCAGGTGACGACGCCGGAGCAGTATCCGCTGTCATTGAACGCCATCACATTAGCCTGTAATCAGAAAACCAACCGTGAGCCGGTGATGGCGTTGAGTGAAGGCGAGGTTCAGGAGGTGCTGGACGAACTGGTGAAAAAACACTTTCTGCGCACGCAAAGCGGTTTTGGCAACCGGGTGGTGAAATATGAGCAGCGTTTCTGCAATTCCGAATTCGGTCAGTTGAAGCTCAGCGACGCGGAACTGGCGTTGGTCGCCACCTTGCTGCTGCGCGGTGCTCAGACGCCGGGCGAGCTGCGTACGCGCGCCGCGCGGCTATATGATTTCAACGATGTCGCCGAGGTAGAACAACTGCTGCAGCAACTGGCCGGGCGGGAAGACGGCCCGTTTGTACAGCGCCTGGCGCGTGAACCGGGCAAGCGTGAAAGCCGCTTTGCGCATTTGTTCGGCGCCGAACAGGCGGTAGCGACCGCCGCCGTCGAAGATGAGCAGGAAAATATGTCATTAAGCCAGCGCGTCGCCGTGTTGGAACAGCAGGTCGCGGCGCTGACGCAGCAACTGCAGCAACTGACGGCGGAGGGGCGGGATGACTAAGCTACGTATTGGTGTGGTCGGCCTGGGCGGCATCGCGCAAAAAGCGTATCTGCCGATCCTCAGCCACGCGGCCGACTGGCAACTGGTGGGCGGCTTTTCGCCGAACCGCCAGAAGGCGCAGCCGCTGTGCGACAGCTACCGGATGGCCTGTTTCTCCCGCCTGGATGAACTGGCGCAGCAGTGCGATGCGGTTTTCGTACACAGCAGCACCGCCAGCCATTTCAGCGTAGTGAAAAGCCTGTTGGAGCAGGGCGTGCATGTCTACGTTGATAAACCGCTGGCGGAGACGCTGGAGCAGGGCGAACAACTGCTGGAACTGGCGCAGGCGCGCGGTAAGGCGCTGATGGTCGGCTTCAACCGCCGTTTTGCGCCGCTGTACGGGCATTTGCAGCAGCAGATGCGCCAGCCGGCGTCGATCCGTATGGATAAGCACCGTGCCGACAGCGTAGGGCCGAATTTGCTGCGCTTCACCCTGCTGGATGACTATCTGCACGTGGTGGACACCGCGCTGTGGCTGGCCGGTGGCGAAGGCAAACTGCTGGGCGGCCGGCTGAGCGCTAATGACGCCGGTGAAATGCTGTATGCCGAGCATCATTTCCGCTGCGGTGAGACAATGGTGACCACCAGCATGCACCGCCAGGCGGGCAGCCAGCGGGAAAGCGTGCAGGCGGTGACCCGCGGCGCGGTGTATCAACTGGACGATATGCGCCAGTGGCGGCGTGAAGACCGCGACGGCGTTCTGGAGCAACCGGCGCCCGGCTGGCAGACCACGCTGGCCCAGCGAGGTTTTGAGGGGGCGGTGCGTCACTTTATTCAGTCGGTGGCAAATCAGACGCCGCCGCAGACCGGAGGTGAACAGGCACTTTACGCCCAGCGGATGATTGAACAGATACTGCGCGACGCGGATTTGCCGGGTAACCCCATGTAACATATGGCGTTGGCTATTCTGCCGCGGATGCGTAAACTGAAGCCGTTTCTTGACTGACGCCTGCTGTTGCAGGCGTTGATATTTACACGTAGTACTCACCAGAAAAACCACATGAACCTACTAAAATCACTGGCGGCCGTCAGCTCGATGACGATGTTCTCCCGGGTGCTGGGCTTTGCGCGTGACGCCATTGTCGCACGCGTTTTTGGCGCCGGGATGGCGACGGATGCCTTCTTCGTGGCGTTCAAACTGCCGAACCTGCTGCGCCGTATCTTTGCCGAAGGCGCGTTCTCTCAGGCGTTTGTACCGATCCTCGCCGAATATAAAAGCCAGCAGGGGGAAGAGGCGACGCGTACTTTTATTGCCTATGTCTCCGGCCTGCTGACGCTGGTGCTGGCGCTGGTGACGGTGGCCGGGATGCTGGCGGCGCCCTGGGTGATCTATATCACTGCGCCGGGCTTTACGGATACGCCGGACAAATTCGCCTTAACCTCGTCGCTGCTGCGCATTACGTTCCCCTATATTTTGCTGATTTCGCTGGCGTCGCTGGTGGGGGCGATTCTCAATACCTGGAACCGCTTTTCGATACCGGCGTTTGCGCCGACGCTGCTTAACGTCAGCATGATCGGTTTCGCCCTGTTCGCCGCGCCTTATTTCAATCCACCGGTGCTGGCTTTGGCCTGGGCGGTGGTGGTCGGCGGCGTACTGCAACTGGGTTACCAATTGCCGCACCTGCGCAAGATCGGTATGCTGGTGCTGCCGCGCATCAAGTGGCGCGACGCCGGCGTATGGCGGGTGATGCGTCAGATGGGGCCGGCGATCCTCGGGGTGTCGGTCAGCCAGATTTCACTGATTATCAACACCATTTTCGCCTCGTTCCTGGTGTCTGGTTCGGTTTCCTGGATGTATTACGCCGATCGCCTGATGGAGTTTCCTTCCGGGGTGCTGGGCGTGGCGCTGGGCACCATTTTGTTGCCGTCGTTGGCAAAAAGCTTCGCCAGCGGCAACCATGATGAGTATTCTCGCCTGATGGACTGGGGGCTGCGCCTGTGCTTCCTGCTGGCGCTGCCGAGCGCGATTGCTCTGGGTATTCTGGCTAAACCGCTGACCGTATCGCTGTTCCAGTACGGCAAATTCAGCGCCTTTGATGCGGCGATGACGCAGCGTGCGCTGGTGGCTTACTCTGTCGGCCTGATGGGGCTGATCGTGGTGAAGGTGTTGGCTCCCGGCTTTTATTCGCGTCAGGACATCAAAACGCCGGTGAAAATCGCCATTGTCACGCTGATTATGACGCAGGTAATGAACCTGGCCTTTATTGGTCCGCTGAAACATGCCGGGCTGTCGCTGTCGATCGGTTTGGCGGCTTGTCTGAACGCCTCACTGCTGTACTGGCAGCTGCGTAAGCAGGATATTTTCCGTCCGCAGCCGGGCTGGGCGCTGTTCCTCACCAAGCTGGTGATGGCGGTGCTGGTGATGTCGGCGGTGCTGGTCGGTATGCTGTGGCTGATGCCGGCCTGGGATAACGGCAATATGCTGGAGCGCCTGCTGCGCCTGGCGGCGGTGGTGGTGGCCGGCGTGGTGGCCTACTTCGGCGTGCTGGGCGTGCTGGGCTTCCGGCCGCGCGACTTTGCCCGCCGCGTCGCCTGATGCGGCATCATGGGCGCGGCACGCCGCGCCTTAGCCCGCGCTGGCGGGACAATAAAAAAGGGTCGCCTTTGGCGACCCTTTTGCTATGCGGTGTTCGGCAATTACATCCGCTCGACGGTTTCGATCCCCAGCGTATCCAGACCGGTTTTCAGCGTCTTGGCGGTCAGCAGCGCCAGTTTCAGGCGGCTCTGGCGCGCTTCTTCGCTGTCGGCGTTAAGGATCTGGCAGTGCTCATAGAAGCCGGAGAACAGGCCGGCCAGATCGTACAGATAGCTGCACATCACGTGCGGGGTGCCTTCGCGCGCCACCACGGTGATAGTCTCTTCAAACTGCAGCAGGCGAGTTGCCAGCGCAATCTCACGCTCTTCGGTCATCGCCAGCGGCAGCGTCAGATCGCTTTCGTCGACGCCGGCGCGTTTGAACACCGAGGCCACGCGGGTATAGGCGTATTGCATATAAGGCGCGGTGTTGCCTTCGAAGGACAACATGTTGTCCCAGTCAAAGATATAGTCGGTGGTGCGGCTTTTTGACAGGTCGGCGTATTTGATCGCGCCGATGCCGACGGCGTTGACCACTTTTTGCAGTTCATCGGCCGGCATATCCGGGTTTTTCTCGGCGATCAGCTTGCCGGCGCGCTCAATGGCTTCATCCAGCAGGTCGGACAGCTTGATGGTGCCGCCGGAGCGGGTTTTGAACGGCTTGCCGTCTTTACCCAGCATCATGCCGAACATATGGTGTTCGAGAGATACCGAATCCGGCACGTAACCGGCTTTGCGCACGATGGTCCAGGCCTGCATCAGGTGCTGGTGCTGGCGGGAGTCGATGTAGTACAGCACGCGGTCGGCACCCAGGGTTTCATAACGGTATTTGGCGCAGGCGATATCGGTAGTGGTGTACAGGTAGCCGCCATCCTTTTTCTGGATGATGACGCCCATCGGGTCGCCGTCTTTGTTTTTGTATTCGTCCAGGAACACCACGGTAGCGCCTTCACTTTCCACCGCCAGCCCTTTGGCTTTCAGATCGGCCACAATACCCGGCAACATGGCGTTGTACAGACTTTCACCCATGACATCATCTTCGGTCAGCGTGACATTAAGACGGTTATAGGTGATTTGGTTCTGCGCCATGGTGATGTCCACCAGCTTGCGCCACATTTTCAGGCAGTAGTCGTCGCCACCCTGGAGTTTAACCACGTAAGCGCGCGCGCGCTCCGCAAACTCGGCGTCTTCGTCGTAGTGACGCTTGGCTTCGCGGTAGAACTGTTCCAGATCTGACAGCCCCATCTCATTGGCGCTTTCATTCTGCATTTTTTCCAGATAGGCAATCAGCATGCCGAACTGCGTGCCCCAGTCACCGACGTGGTTGGCGCGAATCACTTTATGGCCGAGGAAGCTCTGAGTACGGGCGGCGGCGTCGCCGATAATGGTGGAACGCACGTGACCGACGTGCATCTCTTTCGCTACGTTAGGCGCCGAGTAATCGATCACGATAGTCTGCGGCGCGACCGGCGCAATGCCCAGTTTTGGCGCGCGCAGCACGGCGTCGGCCTGCTGGGCGACCCACGCGGCGTCAAGGAAGATATTGATGAAACCCGGACCGGCGATTTCGACCTTGCTGGCGATGCCGTCCAACTGAAGCAGTGCGACGACTTTTTCTGCCAGTTGTCGTGGCGGCATGCCAAGCTTTTTGGCAACGGACATGACGCCGTTGGCCTGATAATCACCAAATTGCGCTTTAGCAGACTGACGGACCTGTGCTTCGCAATCGGCAGGCGCGCCTGCGGCAATCAGCGCCTGGCTGACTTTATCTGAGAGAAGTGCCTGAATATTCACCGGGATACCTTAAATGACAAATGCAAAGACGCCTGTTGCGCCCCTGCGGATTCAACGGTGGCTCTATAGGAGGACTCACGTCCGCAGCCAACCACAAAACAGCCCATAATTGTAACCGATTGATGACGTCACGTCAGCAGTTGCGGCGGTGGCGAGATATAAAGTCTGCAAGAGAAAAGGGGACGGAAAACGAAGGACGTCACCCACAGCTTCCGCAAGTGGGTGGACGGATTCACAGGTGTTGTTATCTGGATGATAAAAAGAGTACGGGAGAGATTCCGTTACTTCTTGCGACGACGACCATCGAACGCACTGCCACGGCGCGTTTTGAAATGGCGTAAAATTGCATAAACGGCAATAACGATGAGTACTACAGATATCGTTAAAAGAAACATAATCATTTTCTCAGCTATAACATGGTCTCAAGCTAACTTAATTACTATGCTGAATCAATTAACGATGATTGATTTAAGATAAGTCTCAGGATGTGTGCTCGCTAAATGACTGTTTAAACAGTCGGATAGATGGGTTTTGGTACAAATAATAAGCGCTCGTGGTGCAGGGGTTGCCTCAGTGAAATACTATTGTAGAACCTAGTTTAAACAGCAATAAAGATATTTTTATTATTTTAATTTGCATGCAAACTGTGAATATTCTATTTCTCAGATATTATACTATTTTTCTTATGGGATAAATCCTAAAAAATATAAGTGGCACGAATAGTTAACGGGGAGAAAAATAATTCTACGGGCCGTACTTTCTCTTTCCTACGCCCGCCATATTGCCCATCGGCGGTCATGTGATGATTTCCGCGCCGGCAGATGTAGCCCTCGTCGCTCAGGCGCGGTAAATTACGCCCCTAAAAACAGCTTTAGCGGACAACAATACTATGAATCCTTTCTCAACCATCGCCGAATTGCAGGATCTGGCGCTGGACTTACCCCGTTTCGAACAAACGCTGGCACAGTTCGCCCAGAAGCTACAGCTTGATCTGGCGCAGTTTGATGCCGACCATATTTCGGTACGCTGCCACCAAAACGCTACGGCGGAACGCTGGCTGAGTGGCTTCCGGCAATGCGCTGACGTGATGTCCGACGCCATCATCAACGGTCGGCCGATTTATCTGTTCGACCTGCATCAGCCGTTGCAGGTGGGGCCGTGGCAAATTGATTGTATTGAACTGCCGTTTCCCGGTAACAAGCGTTACCCGCATGAGGGGTGGGAGCATGTGGAGCTGGTGATCGCCGGCGATCCGCAAACCCTGTATGCGCGCGCGCTGGCGCTGTTACCGGACGAAGCCCTGCTTGCGCCGGGCATTAAGCTGAAGCAGAGTGCGCCGCAGGGGGAAGGTGAGCGCTTGCCGAACCCGACGCTGGCGATTACCGACGGCAGCGTCACCATCAAATTCCATCCTTACGCCATTCGCGAGATCGTCGCCAGCGAGCGCGATTAGCCGGTCAAAGCATGCACTGCATGCTCGATACGCTCCAGCGCGCGTATCAGCAGTGCGCGCTGGCAACCGAAGTTTAAGCGTACGAAACGGCGGTCGCCAAAGTCCAACCCGGGGCTCAGACCAACGCCGGCCTGCTCAAAGAAGACATGCGGGTTATCGACCGGCAACCCGCTGCAGTCAATCCATGCCAGATAGGTGGCTTCAACCGGCGACAGATGCAGACCCGGCAGGGCATTGATGCGCGTCATTACCAGATCGCGGTTGGCACGCAGGTAATCCAGCTGCTGGTCAAGCCACGGCTGTCCGTGCTGATAGGCGGCCTGCGCGGCGACCAGCGCCAGCACGTCGACCTCCGGCACCAGACCGCGACGCGTGCGACACAGCGAGCGGCGCAGACGATCGTTGGGAACGATCGCCATTGATGCGCCAAGTCCGGCGATATTAAAGGTTTTCGACGGAGACATCAGCGTCACGCTGCGCTGGGCGGCGTCCTCATTCAGCGCGGCAAACGGAATATGTTGCAGACCTGGCTCCAGCAGTAAGTCGCAGTGGATCTCGTCGGAACAGACGATCAAATCATGTTGCCGGGCAAACTGCTGCAGCGCCAGCAGTTCATCGCGGCGATACACCGTGCCGCCCGGATTGTGCGGGTTGCACAACAGCATCAGTTTTTCCCGGCCGTCAAGCTGCGCGGCGAGCGACGGCAGGTCTGGCAGCCAACGCCGGTTCTGCATGCGCATCGGCATCGACAGCTGGCGTCGTTCGGCAAACTGCGCGGCTTTGCGAAATGGCGGATAAATGGGGGAAGGCGCAATGGTGCCTTCGTCTTCAGCGGTAAACGCGCGCACGCACAGGTTCAGGCCGCAGACCAGTCCGGGCAGGAACACCAGCCATTCGGGCCGGATATGCCACTGGTAACGTTCCGCCATACGCTGAACGAAAAGCGCGATCAGCGCGGGAGAAGGGTGACCATAGCCGAACACACCGTGTGCGACTCGCTGGTGCAGCGCCTCGATCACCGCCGGCGGCGACTGGAAGTCGGTATCGGCCACCCACAGCGGAATAATATCGCGATCGTGATATTTATCCCATTTCACGCTGTCACTGTGACTGCGGTCTATCCATTGATCAAAATTGAATGCCATAGTTACTCCCTGAACTGTTTTTCGCTGATACTTGCAGCCTACGCGACAAGTATGCGGATAAACAAGACGGGTAGTGAGCTGGCCGTCATCTGGAGGTGATAATGATTAAACTGGAAGTTTGTTGCTATAGCGTCGATTGCGCGCTGACGGCTGAACGCGCAGGAGCGGATCGAATTGAATTATGCTCCAGCCAAAGCGAAGGGGGCCTGACGCCCAGCTATGGATCATTGGCGCTGGCACGGGAGAGGCTGGCGATTCCGGTGCATCCCATCGTCCGGCCGCGCGCCGGCGATTTTTGCTATAGCGCCGTTGATTTCAGCGTGATGAAAAACGACGTGGCGCAGGTGCGCGAGCTGGGCTTCCCCGGCGTGGTAATTGGCATGCTGGACGAAGAGGGCCACATCGACCTGCCGCGCATGCGGGAAGTCATGGCGCTGTGCGGTGATATGGCGGTGACCTTCCATCGGGCGTTTGATATGTGCCAGAACCCGATGCAGGCGCTGCAACAGCTGACCGACTTGGGCGTGGCGCGCATTTTGACCTCCGGCCAGCAGCAGAATGCCGAGCTGGGGTTGCCGCTGCTGCGTGATTTACTGCAGGCCAGCCAGGGGCCGGTGATTATGGCCGGCGCCGGCGTGCGCTTAAGTAATCTGCACAAGTTTGTCGATATCGGCATTCGGGAGCTGCACAGCTCTTCCGGCCATACCGTGCCGTCCACCATGCGCTACCGCAAGGCCGGTGTTACCATGTGCGCTGATAATGAATTCGACGAGTTCAGCCATTATTGCGTTGACGGTGAAATGGTGGAAGCGATGAAAGGCGCGCTGGAGCTGGTCGACCCGCTGGCGCAGAGCGCCTAGTTACCGAGACTGAATCTACACAAATCCTCTCTCGCCCGGCATTCGCCGGGTTTTTTACCTTCTATAAAAGCTTAACTAAGATTTTTCCTGTGATATATTCCCGCCGCAACGTTAATTTTTACATTATTAGGCAACATGATTAACCCGATAGTAACGAAGTTGAAAGTAGGGGGCGCGCGTTTGTGGCCGCATCCGTTAGCCGCAGGGAATAAAGAGATTGCGCTCGCCAGCCTTGGCGCGGGTCTGGGGCTGATGGTCGCCGGCTGGGTCAGCCACTGGATGTTGGGCAGCGTCAATTTATGGTTTGTCGCGCCGATGGGCGCCTCGGCGGTGCTGCTGTTTGCCGTACCGGCCAGCCCGCTGGCACAGCCCTGGTCGATTGTCGGCGGTAATCTGGTGGCGGCGCTGATTGGCGTCAGCTGCGGCAAACTGATCGGAGATCCGGGCATTGCCTGCGGCGTGGCCGCGTGCCTGGCGATTGGGATAATGTTTAAGCTGCGCTGCCTGCATCCCCCGAGCGGGGCGGTGGCGCTGACGGCGATCCTCGGCGGCGATGTCGTTAAACAGCTGGGCTATGCGTTTGTCTGGTCGCCGGTGTTACTCAACTCCGTGCTGATGGCGCTGCTGGCAATAGTGTTTAATAACTTGATGGGCAGACGCTACCCGCATGCGCTATCGCCCGCCGAAGCGAAGCCGGAACCGGTGCCGCTTGATGTGCCGATTACCCGCGCCGATCTGCATCAGGCGCTGATGGACGGCGAATTTCTGGATATTGATGAAGACGATCTGCAGGCGGTGCTGCAGCGCGCGGAACAGCTGGCGCAGCAGCGGACGGCGTCTTAACGCTGATTGATGCGGCGCATCGTTGGATACGCCGCGGAGAAAGTATCAGGGCTTTCTCGCCACCAGCACGGCGCGGCGCGGCGCCGGGTAGCCTTCCCGGGTTTTCGTCGGGTCGTCGGGGTCGAGGAAGTCGGCCAGCGATTCGCTGGTCATCCAGCCGGTGCGGCGCTGCTCTTCAAGGCTGGTGACGCAGACGTCGGCCACCTTCACATCGACAAAACCGCATTTTTCCAGCCAGCCCTTCAGCGCTTCGGTGGACGGGATAAAGTAAACGTTGCGCATCTGCGCGTAGCGGTCGCCCGGCACCAGCACCTGATGGCGATCGCCTTCCACCACCAACGTCTCCAGCACCAGTTCGCCTTCACGCACCAGCTGATTTTTCAGCTGATACAGGTGATCCAGCGGCGAGCGACGGTGATACAGCACCCCCATGGAGAAGACGGTGTCGAACGCAGCCAGCTCCGGCAGCTGTTCGATCCCGAGCGGCAGCAGATGCGCGCGCTGGTCGCCGCCCAGCAGCTTGCGCACCGCCTCAAACTGGCACAGGAACAGCTGCATCGGGTCGATACCCACGACAAACTGCGCGCCGGCGCCGAGCATCCGCCACATGTGATAGCCGCTGCCGCAGCCGACGTCGAGCACGGTGCGTCCCGCCAGCGGCGAGATATGCGGCAGCACGCGATCCCACTTCCAGTCGGAGTGCCATTCGGTTTCGATATCGATGCCGTACAGGGAGAACGGCCCTTTACGCCACGGCATCAGCGTGCGCAGCATGGTTTCAATGCCCTCAAGCCGGCCGGCGGACAATGGCTGGTTCATATCGGCGTGCACGCCGTTCAATAGGTCAAGCCGCTCCGGCGTCAGCAGCGGCAGGTGTTCCACCGCGTTGAACCATTGTTTGAATTTGCCGTGCAGCGATTCGCGCTGCCAGGCGCTGAGCTGTGCGGGCAGGGTGTCCAGCCAGTGGCTGAGCGGGCTTTTGGCTATTTGCTGGTAAAAATCGCCGAACTCGATCATGCGCTTTCTCCCGCTTTCAGGGCGATCAGCGAACCGAAGTTAAAGCACTGGAACCACACTTCCGCGTGTTCAAAGCCGGCCTGCTGCAGGCGCGCTTTATGGGCTTCGACCGAGTCGGTCAGCATGACGTTTTCCAACATGCTGCGTTTCTGGCTGATTTCCAGCTCGCTGTAGCCGTTGGCGCGCTTGAAGTCGTGGTGCATATTGAACAGCAACTCGCCGACCGGCGCGTCCTCGAAGCTGAATTTCTCCGACAGCACCAGCGCGCCGCCCGGGCGCAGCCCACGGTAAACCTGTTGCAACAGGCGCAGGCGGTCGGCAGGTTCGAGAAATTGCAGGGTGAAGTTCAGCACCACCATCGAGGCGTTCTCGATCTTGATGTCGAGAATATCGGCTTCAATCACCTCGACCGGCGTCTCGGCGCGAAAGGCGTCGATATGGCGACGGCAGCGCTCGACCATGGCCGGCGAGTTGTCCACCGCAATGATTTTACAGTCCGCCACGCTGATATTCCGCCGCATCGACAGCGTGGCCGCACCCAGTGAACACCCCAGATCATAGACCTGGCTGTGCGGCTGCACGAAGCGTTCCGCCAGCATGCCGATCATGGAAATAATATTGGAGTAGCCGGGCACGGAGCGCTGGATCATATCGGGGAACACTTCAGCAACGCGTTCGTCAAAGGTCCAGTCGCCCAGCTTGTCGATAGGGGCGGAAAACAGAGTATCGCGGTTTGGCATAGCGGCAAAAAATCAGGTCAGAATTCGAAGGGGCGTATTCTAACAGATATCGGCGTGAGAGATCACATTATCGATGCGGAAACAGGCGGCATCGCCGCCTGGAAAGTGAGGGTTCAGTGCAGCGAAAAGATCAGTTCCCATGGCAGATAGTAGGTATTCGCCAGCACCATCAGCACCAGGGAGATATAGGTGGCGGCCATACCTGAACGGCGCCAGCGGACTTCGCGGTTGCGCAGGCCATAGAAATGCACCAGACGTCCGGCGATCAGCATCAGGCCGCTGAGGTGAATCAGCCATATTTCTGCGCCGTTCATCTCCATCAGCACCAGCAGTACGGCGGCGATCGGAATATATTCTACGGCGTTGCCGTGTACGCGGATGGCGGTCTGCAACTCGTAAAAGCCCCCGTCGCCGTAAGCGACGCGGTACTGCATCCTGAGTTTGACTACGTCATAAGAGAGTTTGATTAACAACAATGCGCCGAGCACCACATAGAGCGCGCTTACCATTTTTAACTCCATTCCCTAACCAAAAACTGGCCCCTGCATAATAGCCGCCATTTGTTTGGCTGTCGCGGAGAAAAATCTGATGTAATACGCCAGATTAATTGGTTAAAACAGTGAATCCTGTTCGGGCCAGTCGGGTGCAGCAGGCAGCGACGGTATCTTTTCCCGCAGCAACTGCCAGATCTTTTGCGCCTGCTGCGGCGAATCACCGTTATCCGGCGTATGGATAAACAGATAAGGCGTATGCTGTTGCCAATTCGCCAGCTTATGTTGCCAGGCATCGAACCAGCGCAGGTTGTCGCCCAGTACGTTGCCGCCGATAAAACGCACCAGCGGATTGTCAGCGGTAACCAGAGCGTGTACCGGCAGCTTCGGCTTCTTTTGCTGGGCATCGCGTACCGCCGCACTGTTCGGCGCGGCGTGGTGCACCGGTCGGCTGTCTAAGATCACCCGGTTAATGCCGCGTTGGTGCAGCCCCTGGTTCAGCAGACGCTCTTCTTCGCCTTTGGCGAAGAAGGCGGGGTGGCGCACTTCGACGCCGTAGGTGAATGCGCCGGGCAGGGTGTCGAAAAACGCCCACAGCGCCGGCAGTTCCGCCGGACCGAAGGCCGCCGGCAGTTGCAGCCACAGCTGGCCGATACGCTGCTCCAGCGGCGCCAGGCACTGGTAAAACGCCTGCACGTCGGCGTCGCAATGGCGCAGCGCCGCCTTATGGCTGATTTCAGCGGGGAATTTGAAACAGAAGCGAAAATCGTCGTGGGTCATCGCTCGCCAGCGCTGCACGATCTCAGCTTTCGGCAGGGCATAAAAGGTGGTGTTGCCCTCGACGCAGTTAAAATAGCGGCTGTAGTCCGCCAGATCCCGCAGTCCGATGCGGTTCCAGGCGGGATGGTGCCATTGCGGTAATCCGATATACATCCGTTCCTTCGCAAGTTATCGGCTGCCCGGCGGGCGGGCAGCGCAAAATAGAAAGTGCTTACGTTAACCCGTCGCTTACAGCGCGGCAAGAATTTCGCTGGTGCTGCGTACGCGCGCCAGGCGCGGGAAGATATTCTGGAAGGCGAACTGGTGCATGTCCGCGTTCTGCGCGCTGCACATATCTTCGGCGATCACCAGTTCGAAGCCGCGTTCCCACGCGTCGCGCGCGGTGGATTCTACGCCGATATTGGTGGCGATGCCGCCGAGCACGATGCTTTTAATGCCGCGGCGGCGCAGCTGCAGCTCCAGGTCGGTGCCGTAGAAGGCGCCCCACTGGCGTTTGGTGACCAGAATATCGTCATCACTGACCGCCAGCGTTTCCGGGAAGGTCCACCAGTTATCGGGCAGGCCGCCGACCGGCGGTGGAGAAGGCTGATCAACCGGCTGTTGCAGCGCTTCGGCAAAGCTTGCGGACCAGCCGACGCGCACCAAAATCACCGGTGCGCCAAGTGCGCGGAAGCGTCCCGCCAGATGGGCGGCGTGAGTGACGACCTGTTCAGCGCTGTGCGGGCCGCCGGCAAAGGGTAAAATACCCTGTTGCAGGTCAATCAGTACCAGAGCGGTGGTTGAGGTATCAAGTTTCAGCATGGCGTTGTCTCATTGCGAAAAGGGGGTTGGGCGGTTTGCCGCCGGGTTTGTAACAATCAAGCGTAAATCTAGGCTACGTGAACATTTGCGCCGCTGTTAACGGGAAATTTGTTAATCAATGTGTGGTTCGGACAAAAAGGCAGCATTTAGTCGCAGAACAATACGCGCTTCGCACTTATCGGGCGGATGAATTTCCTTTATAATGACCGCCTTTTTTCAACTCTCTTTAATCCAACGACCTATGCCGATTTATGAATATGCATGTGGTGCTTGCACTCATCGATTAGAGAAATTGCAGAAATTTTCCGATGCGCCGCTGACGGATTGTCCGGCGTGTGGGCAGCCTGCGTTGACAAAATTGATCTCCGCAGCCGGATTCCAGCTGAAAGGCACCGGCTGGTACGCGACTGATTTTAAACCGGGCAACAAGAGTTCATCAGATAACAGCGGCGCCCAGGGCAACACGTCCGGCGCGGCATCGGCTGAGTAAAAGGATAGCGTATGCGTACTGAATATTGCGGGCAGTTGAATCTGTCCCACGTGGGCCAGGAAGTGACTTTGTGCGGCTGGGTAAACCGTCGCCGTGATTTGGGCGGCCTGATCTTTATTGATATGCGCGATCGCGAAGGCATCGTGCAGGTGTTCTTCGACCCGGATAAAAAAGCGGCGTTCGACAAAGCGTTCGAACTGCGCAACGAATTCTGCATCCAGATCGTCGGCACCGTACGCGCGCGTCCGGACAGCCAAATCAATAAAGATATGGCCACCGGCGAAGTGGAAGTGTTCGCCCATGCGCTCGAGATTATCAACCGTTCCGAGCCGCTGCCGCTGGACGCCAACCAGACCAACAGCGAAGAAGCGCGTCTGAAATACCGCTACCTGGACCTGCGTCGCCCGGAAATGGCCGACCGTCTGAAGACCCGCGCCAAGATCACCAGTTTTGTCCGTCGTTTTATGGACGACCATGGCTTCCTGGATATTGAAACGCCGATGCTGACCAAGGCGACGCCGGAAGGCGCGCGCGACTATCTGGTGCCGAGCCGCGTACATAAAGGCAAGTTCTACGCGCTGCCACAGTCGCCGCAGCTGTTCAAACAGCTGCTGATGATGTCCGGTTTTGACCGCTACTATCAGATCGTCAAATGTTTCCGCGACGAAGACCTGCGTGCCGATCGCCAGCCTGAATTCACCCAGATCGATGTCGAAACGTCCTTTATGAGCGCCGAGCAAGTGCGCACCGTAATGGAACAGCTGGTGCGTGAACTGTGGCAGGATGTGAAGGGCGTGGATCTGGGCGACTTCCCGATCATGACCTTTGCCGAAGCGATGCGCCGCTACGGTTCCGACAAACCGGATCTGCGTAACCCGCTGGAGCTGGTGGACGTGGCCGAACTGGTGAAAGACGTCGAATTTAAAGTGTTCTCCGGCCCGGCCAATGATGCCAAAGGCCGCGTGGCGGCGATCCGCGTACCGGGCGGCGCGCAGCTGACCCGTAAGCAGATCGACGAGTACGGCGCATTCGTTAACATCTACGGCGCCAAAGGGCTGGCGTGGCTGAAAGTGAATGACCGTGCCGCCGGGATGGAAGGGGTACAAAGCCCGATCGCCAAATTCCTCAGCGCGGACGTGCTGGAAGCGATGCTGGCGCGCACCGACGCACAAAGCGGCGATATTCTGTTCTTCGGCGCGGACAGCAGCAAAATCGTCACCGATGCGATGGGCGCGCTGCGTCTGAAGCTGGGCCGCGATCTGCAGCTGACCAAGCTGGACGCCTGGGCGCCGCTGTGGGTGGTTGATTTCCCGATGTTCGAAGAAGACGACGAAGGCGGTCTGGCGGCGATGCACCATCCGTTTACCGCTCCGCGTGACTCCTCGCCGGAAGCGCTGGCGCAGGCGCCGACCGAAGCCATCGCCAACGCCTACGACATGGTGTTGAATGGCTACGAAGTGGGCGGTGGCTCGGTGCGTATTCACCGCAGCGAAATGCAGCAGACGGTGTTCAGCATTCTGGGCATCGACGAACACGAACAGCGTGAGAAGTTCGGCTTCCTGCTGGACGCGCTGAAGTACGGCACGCCGCCGCACGCCGGCCTGGCCTTCGGCCTGGATCGCCTGGTGATGCTGCTGACCGGCACGGAAAATATCCGTGACGTGATCGCCTTCCCGAAAACCACCGCTGCCGCCTGTCTGATGACCGACGCACCGAGCTTCGCCAACCCGGCGGCGCTGCAGGAGCTGTCCATCAGCGTGGTGAAAAAGGGCGCGGCGGACGACGCTAACTCAGAGAACGCGTGATGAACTATAAACGCCCCGAGTCGGTTCTGGTGGTGATTTATGCGCGTTCCAGCGGCCGGGTGCTCATGTTACAGCGGCGGGACGATACCGAATTCTGGCAGTCGGTGACCGGCAGCCTGGAGGCGGATGAATCGCCGCTGCATGCTGCGCAGCGTGAAATCAAAGAAGAAGTCGGCATCGATGTGGTGGCGGAGAATCTGCCGCTGTTCGATTGCCAGCGCTGCGTGGAGTTTGAACTCTTTGTCCACTTGCGACATCGCTATGCGCCGGGAACCACGCGCAATAAAGAGCACTGGTTCTGTCTGGCATTGCCCGCAGAGCGCGATCCGGTGATTACCGAGCATCACGCCTATCGGTGGCTTGAGGCGGCGGAAGCCGTCAAACTGACCAAGTCATGGAGCAACCAGCAGGCGATTGAAGAGTTTGTGATTAATTCAGTCCAGTAGTTTTTTTTGGAGATTTTTTATGGCAGGTCATAGTAAGTGGGCCAACACAAAACACCGTAAAGCGGCGCAAGACGCCAAACGCGGTAAGATTTTCACCAAAATTATTCGTGAACTGGTCACCGCGGCCAAACTGGGCGGCGGCGATCCCGACGCCAACCCGCGTCTGCGCGCGGCGATGGATAAGGCGCTGTCCAACAACATGACGCGCGACACCATGAACCGCGCCATTGCCCGCGGCGTCGGCGGTGAAGACGACAGCAACATGGAAACCATCATCTATGAAGGTTACGGTCCGGGCGGCACCGCCATCATGATCGAATGCCTGAGTGACAACCGCAACCGCACCGTGGCGGAAGTGCGTCACGCCTTCACCAAGTGCGGCGGCAACCTCGGCACCGACGGCTCCGTGGCGTACCTGTTCACCAAAAAAGGCGTGATCACCTTTGCGCCGGGCCTGGATGAAGACAGCGTGATGGAAGCGGCGCTGGAAGCCGGCGCGGAAGATATCGTGACTTATGATGACGGCGCGATCGACGTTTACACCGCGTGGGAAAACCTGGGCGAAGTGAAAGACGCGCTGGCGACCGCCGGCTTTACCGCCGAAGCGGCGGAAGTGTCGATGATCCCGTCGACCAAAGCCGATATGGATGCGGAAACCGCGCCGAAGCTGCTGCGTCTGATCGATATGCTGGAAGACTGCGACGACGTGCAGGAGGTTTACCACAACGGTGAGATCTCCGACGAGGTGGCGGCTACGCTGTAATGCGTGGTGAATATGGCGCTGCGCTGTTGCAGCGCCTGACGCCGTTGGCGGGCAAGACGGAGCGGACGACATAATGGCGATTATCCTCGGTATTGACCCGGGTTCGCGCATCACCGGCTATGGCCTGATTCGTCAGCAGGGGCGCCAGCTGTCGTATATCGCCAGCGGCTGCATCCGCACCGTCGTGGACGATATGCCGACGCGGCTGAAGCTGATTTATGCCGGCGTCAGCGAGATTATTACGCAGTTCCAGCCGGATTTCTTCGCCATCGAACAGGTGTTTATGGCCAAGAACCCGGACTCGGCGCTCAAATTGGGGCAGGCGCGCGGCGTGGCGATCGTTGCTGCGGTCAACCAGAATCTTGAGGTGTTTGAGTACGCCGCCCGTCAGGTCAAACAGACGGTGGTCGGCACCGGCGCGGCCGAGAAGGCGCAGGTGCAGCATATGGTGCGTTCGTTGCTTAAACTGTCCGCCAGTCCGCAGGCGGACGCCGCCGATGCGCTGGCTATCGCCATCACCCACTGCCACCTCAGCCAGAATGTGCTGCGGATGAGCGAAGGGCGGTTAAGCATGGCGCGCGGGCGTTTAAAATAAGCGTTATCAGGCTGCGAAGAGATTACGGGCGGATAACGGGCAGGCCGGATATTCATACTGCCTCAGACTGCTGACAAAGCGCGTTATAAGAAGAGCGTGGCGATGGGGTCGTAGCGGCGTTAGCCGCCGGACAAATTTGCCGGGAGCAAATTTGAACAACCGACAGGTTGGCCCGCAGGGATGCGTCCCATAATGCTCCTCGTTACGCTAGGCCTGGGTATATCGGGCCATCAGATGGCTTTGCCATCAACTTCAGGCTGGATATTCATCCAGCCTTTTTTATGTTATAAGCTTAGCAGCATGGCATGGCCGCGGGCCGTGAACAAGAATTGAAGCTGGAGGGTAAATGATAGGTCGTCTCAGAGGTAATATCCTGGAAAAACAGCCGCCGCTGGTGTTGTTGGAAGCGAACGGCGTCGGTTATGAAGTGCATATGCCGATGACCTGCTTCTACGAACTGCCGGAGCTGGGGCAGGAAGCGATCGTATTTACCCATTTCGTGGTGCGTGAAGATGCGCAGCTGCTGTATGGTTTTAACGATAAACAGGAACGCGCGCTGTTTCGCGAGCTGATTAAGGTTAACGGCGTAGGGCCGAAGCTGGCGTTGGCGATCCTGTCCGGCATGTCGGCGCAACAGTTTGTCACCACGGTAGAGCGTGAGGAAATCACCGCGCTGGTGAAGCTGCCGGGCGTGGGCAAAAAGACCGCCGAGCGTCTGGTGGTGGAAATGAAAGACCGCTTTAAAGGGCTTAACGGCGACCTGTTTGCCAACAGCAGTGAGATCAACCTGCCGGCCAACGCCGGCAAGGCATCGGAAGCGGATATTGAAGCCGAGGCCGCTGCGGCGCTGGTGGCGCTGGGATACAAACCGCAGGAAGCCAGCCGTATGGTCGGTAAAGTGGCCAAGCCGGGCGCTGATTGTGAAACCCTGATCCGCGACGCGCTGCGCGCGGCCCTGTAACCGCCGGGATAAGGATAAGAAATGATTGAAGCCGACCGCCTGATCTCAGCCGAGCCGATCACGGAAGAAGAGGTGATCGATCGCGCCATCCGCCCCAAAATGCTGGCGGAGTACGTGGGCCAACCGCACGTTCGCGAGCAGATGGAAATCTTTATTCAGGCGGCCAGACTGCGGGGCGACGCGCTCGATCACCTGCTGATTTTCGGGCCGCCGGGGCTGGGGAAAACCACATTGGCCAATATCGTCGCCAATGAAATGGGTGTCAACCTGCGCACTACCTCCGGTCCGGTGCTGGAAAAGGCCGGCGATCTGGCGGCGATGCTCACCAACCTTGAACCGCACGACGTGCTGTTTATCGATGAGATTCACCGGCTGTCGCCGGCGGTGGAAGAGGTGCTGTACCCGGCGATGGAAGACTATCAGCTGGATATTATGATCGGCGAAGGGCCGGCGGCGCGTTCGATCAAAATCGATCTGCCGCCTTTCACCCTGGTCGGCGCCACCACCCGCGCCGGCTCGCTGACCTCGCCGCTGCGCGATCGCTTCGGCATTGTCCAGCGGCTGGAGTTCTATCAGGTGGCCGATCTGGAGCACATCGTCTCGCGCAGCGCCAGCTGCCTGGGGCTGACGCTGTCGCCGGACGGCGCACACGAGGTGGCGCGCCGGGCGCGCGGTACGCCGCGTATCGCCAACCGCTTATTGCGCCGGGTGCGGGATTTCGCCGAGGTGCGGGCCGACGGCCAGATGACAGGCGAAGTCGCGGCGCAGGCGCTGAATATGCTGAATGTGGATGCGGAAGGGTTCGACTATATGGACCGTAAGCTGCTGCTGGCGATTATCGATAAGTTTACCGGCGGGCCGGTAGGGTTGGATAACCTGGCGGCGGCGATTGGCGAAGAGCGTGAAACGATTGAAGACGTGATTGAGCCGTTCCTGATTCAGCAAGGCTTTATTCAGCGCACGCCGCGCGGACGCATGGCGACCAACCATGCCTATAAGCATTTCGGTATTGAGCGCGAAGAGTGACAGGAAGAATTGACGAAAAAAGGGTCGCGTAAGCGACCCTTTTTGCTGGCTAACGGCGATTACGCTTGCTGTTTTTTCGACAGGCTGAAGACAAACAAAATGGCTGCGCACAGCACCACCGACGGGCCGGCCGGCGTATCGTAAAACGCCGAGAAGGTCAGGCCGCCGGTTACCGCCAGCATGCCGACCAGTACGGCGATGCCGGCCATTTGCTCCGGCGTGCGGGCAAACCGGCGCGCGGTGGCTGCCGGGATAATCAGCAGCGAGGTAATAATCAGCGCGCCGACAAACTTCATTGCCAGGCCGATGGTCAGCGCGGTCACCATCATCAGCACGATGCGCGTGCGCGCCAGATTGACGCCGTCAACGTGTGCCATTTCCGGGCTGATGGTCATCGATAGCAGATTGCGCCACTGCCAGTAGAGCACCAACAGGACGATCGCCACGCCGACGGCAATCATCGCAATGTCATCCGTGGTCACTGACAGTAAATCACCAAACAGGTAGGCCATCAGATCGACACGCACATCGGACATCAGCGCCACCACCACCAGGCCGAGCGACAGCGCACTGTGCGCCATAATGCCCAGCAGGGTATCCAGAGAGAGCTGCGGACGCCGTTCCAGCCATACCAGCAGCAGAGCCAGCAACAGGGTAACGGCGATTACCGCGTAAAACGGATTGATGTCCAACAGCAGGCCGAAGGCGACGCCCAGCAGCGACGCGTGCGCCAGCGTATCGCCGAAATAGGACATCCGGCGCCAGACGACAAACGAGCCCAGCGGGCCGGCGGCGGTGGCCAGCAGAATGCCGGCCAGCCAGCCGGGGAATAACAGTTCGATCATGCGTCACGACTCCCGGTTTTCTTTAATACGATACGTCCCTTTAAATCGTGACGGTGATTATGGTGATGGCGGTAAATAGCCAGTTGCTCTGCGCCGCGGTTACCGAACATGGCAATAAATTCGGGATGTGTCGACACCGCCTCCGGTGTACCGGAACAGCAGATATGCTGATTCAGACACAGTACTTCGTCGGTTTTTGCCATCACCAGATGCAGATCGTGGGAAACCATCAGCACGGCGCAGTCCAGCTCATGGCGCAGTTGGTCGATCAGATCGTACAGCGCCAACTGGCCGTTGACGTCGACGCCCTGCGTCGGTTCATCAAGCACCAGCAACTGCGGGCGGTTTAGCAGCGCCCGGGCCAGCAGCACGCGCTGTGTTTCGCCGCCGGACAGCTTTTGCATCGGCTGTTCCAACAGATGCGCCGCCTGTACCCGTTTGAGCGCCGGCAGAATATCTGCCTTTTTGACCCCGGGCTTGAGCCGCATAAACCGGCTGACCGTCAGGGGCAGGGTGGCATCCAGATGCAGCTTTTGCGGCACATAGCCGATACGCAGGCCCGGCTGGCGCTCAATGTCGCCTTTGGTCGGCGCAATAAGGCCGAGCACCACGCGCACCAGCGTCGACTTACCCGCACCGTTCGGCCCCAGCAGCGTTAGTATGCGGCCAGGTTGCAGGCTGAGAGAAATATTCGACAGCACATTGCGGCTGCCGAACGAAACGGAGATATTTTTTAACGTTGTCAGTGTAGACATTTCTGATTACATCTTGCAGAACTTACCGAATGTTATAATATCACGCTTCGCTGACAAACACGACGGGATAACACACGATGATACAGAAAAAAAAATGGCTGCAGCGTGCGCTGTTGGCAAGCGCGCTGATGATGGCCGGTAGTGCGACGGCGGCGGTGGTGACATCGGTTCGTCCGCTAGGGTTTATTGCCTCCGCCATCGCCGATGGCGTGACGGAAACCGAAGTTCTGCTGCCGAACGGCGCATCGCCCCATGACTTCGCGCTGCGTCCCTCCGATCTGCGCCGTCTGCGCTCGGCTGACTTGGTGGTGTGGGTCGGCCCGGAGCTAGAGGCGTTCCTCAGCAAGCCGCTGCAGCCGATTGATGCGCAAAAGCAGCTGTCCGTGGCCGCGCTGCCGGCGATAAAACCGCTGCTGCTGAAGGATGCCGAAGGGGGCGAACATCATCATGAAGGGCATGACGATGAGCACGAACACGGTCACCATCACGGCGAATACAATATGCACCTCTGGCTGTCTCCGGAGATGGCAAAAGTGACTGCGATCGCGATTCATGACAGATTGTTGGAACTTATGCCGCAAAATAAAGACAAACTAGACGCGAACCTGCGTCAGTTCGAGAATCTGCTGACGCAAACTGACAAAAATGTTGGTAAGATGCTTACGCCTGTGCAAGGCAAGGGATATTTTGTTTTTCATGACGCTTACGGTTATTTTGAAAAACACTACGGCTTGAGTCCACTGGGCCATTTTACCGTTAACCCTGAGATTCAGCCTGGAGCACAGCGCTTACACCAAATTCGAACACAGTTGGTTGAGCAGAAAGCAGTATGCGTTTTTGCTGAGCCACAATTCAGGCCGGCCGTAATCACTGCCGTTGCCAAGGGTACCAAGGTGCGTTCTGGAACGCTGGACCCGTTGGGTAGCGGCATCGCATTGGGGAAGGACAGCTACGGGAACTTCCTGACAGCGCTGTCGAACCAATACGTGAGCTGCCTGAAGTAAAGCTTATGAGGATATCCAAGAGTGCAGCAGATAGTCCGAACTATCGCTCTGGCGTATAACAACCTGCCTCGGCCCCATCGCGTCATGCTGGGGTCGCTGACAGTCGTCACATTGGCCGTTGCTGTTTGGCGGCCTTTTGTTTATCACCCAGACCATAACCCCATCGTTAAGAACGTCGAACTAGAATCCAGCCAGCTACATTCGCTGTTGCCTGAGGCCAGCGAACCTATCGATATCGATCAACCTACCCCAGATGATGAAATCCCGCAGGATGAGCTGGACCAAAAGGTCGCCGGCGAGGAAGGGGTGCATGAATATGTTGTATCTACCGGCGATACCCTGAGCAGCATTTTGACACAGTACGGCATCGACATGTCGGATGTCGCGCTGCTGGCGTCGCAAAACCGCGACCTGCGTAATTTAAAAATCGGCCAGCAGCTCTCCTGGACGGTGAACGAGGCCGGCGATCTGCAAACGCTGACCTGGGAAGTATCCCGCCGCGAGACCCGCACCTATGAGCGCGTAGGCAACAATTTCAAATCCAGCGAAGAAACCCAAGAGGGCGTGTGGAGCAACAAGGTTATCAGCGGCCGGTTGAACGGCAGCTTTGTCGCCAGCGCTTCCTCCGCCGGGTTGAGCCGTGCTGAAATCAGCGCGGTGACCAAGGCGCTGCAGTGGCAGCTGGACTTCCGTAAGCTGCGCAAAGGCGACCAGTTTGCGGTGCTGATGTCGCGTGAGCACTTTGAAGGCAAGCGTGAGCAAAGCCAACTGCTGGGCGTGCGTATGCGTACCGGCGGTAAAAACTACTATGCAATTCGCGCCGAGGACGGCAAATTCTACGATCGTCAGGGTTCCGGCCTGGCGCGCGGCTTTATGCGTTTCCCGACCATGAAGCAGTTCCGTATCTCCTCCAACTTCAACCCGCGCCGTGTTAACCCGGTCACCGGTCGTATTGCGCCCCATAAAGGCGTCGACTTTGCGATGCCGGTCGGGACGCCGGTATTGGCTGTGGGTGATGGAGAAGTGGTTATCGCCAAGCGCAGCGGCGCGGCGGGCAACTATGTGGCTATTCGTCACGGCCGCCAATACACCACGCGCTATATGCACCTGAAGAAACTGCTGGTGAAGCCAGGTCAGAAAGTAAAACGCGGCGATCGCATTGCGCTTTCCGGCAATACCGGGCGCTCTACCGGGCCGCACCTGCACTATGAGTTCTGGGTTGGCAAGCAGGCGGTGAATCCGCTGACGGCCAAACTGCCGCGTTCTGAAGGCCTGAGCGGTAAAGATCGCCGTGAATACCTGGCGCAGGTGAAGGAAGTGGTGCCGCAGTTGCAGCTGGACTGAGTCCGCCGTTAAAATTTATTCATTGGCCCGATCCGCGATCGGGCCTTTTCCTTATTTGGCGTTTCGCCGTGGCGAATTGCAAATTCATCATCTGCAATTATTATACCCAATAGCCTTTGAATCGCGTGCGAGTGGGAAAATCGCCGTGCAGCGCGTAATGTCTGGGATAATAGCCGAATCGCTAAGTTAAGAGTTGGTGCATGCAAAACGAAAAAAAGTCGAACGTAGAATTTATCCCGCAGTTTCAAAAAGCCTTCTTCCATCCGCGCTACTGGGGCGTCTGGCTGGGGACGGGGCTGATGGCCGGCGTCTCGCTGATACCTGCGCGGATGCGTGATCCGCTGCTGGGCGGCTTGGGCCGGTTGGCCGGTCGGGTGGCAAAAGGCGCCCGTCGTCGCGCCCGTATTAATCTGTTGTATTGCCTGCCGGACGTGCCGGAAAGCGATCGCGAGCATATCATTGATGAAATGTTCGCCACCGCGCCGCAGTCGATGGTGCTGATGGCGGAGCTGGCTTGTACTAACCCGCAGCGGGTACTGAAGCGCGTGCGCTGGCACGGTGAAGAGGTGCTGGATAAGGTCCGCGCAGAAGGGCGCAACGTTATTTTCCTGGTACCGCATGGCTGGGCGGTGGACGTGCCGGCGATGCTGATGGCGGCGCGTGGTCAGCCGATGGCGGCGATGTTCCATAACCAGCGTAACCAACTGGTGGACTATCTGTGGAATGCGGTAAGACGCAAATTTGGCGGCCGCATGCATGCACGTAACGACGGCATTAAACCCTTTATCAGTTCAGTTCGCCAAGGGTACTGGGGCTATTATCTGCCGGATCAGGACCATGGTGCAGAGCACAGCGAGTTTGTCGACTTCTTCGCTACCTATAAGGCAACGCTGCCGGCGGTCGGACGCCTGATGAAAGTGTGCCGCGCGGCGATCGTGCCATTATTCCCGGTGTATGACGGTAAAACCAGCATGTTGGATATCTATATCCGCGAACCGATGGACGATCTGGCTCAGGCTGACGACAACCGCATTGCCCGGCGGATGAATGAAGAGGTGGAGAACCTGGTGGGGCCGAACCCTGAGCAGTACACCTGGATCCTCAAACTGTTGAAGACGCGTAAGGAAGGGGAGATTGAACCCTATTCGCGCGATGATTTATACCGCTGATGCGTAGGTGAAATAATGTAAAAAGGCGCCCAAATGGCGCCTTTTGTTATTTACGCGTGCACCATACACCCTCGTTCGATCAGCAGATCGAGAACCGCAGGATAGCGGGTGAAATCATTCCAGCGTAAATCAAGCCGGCGCAAACTTTTCATCTCGGCCAGACTGGCCGGTAACGTCGTGAGCCGATTAGCGCGCAGATCCAGAGTTTGCAACTTGCTCAGCTGTCCTATGTTTTCAGGCAGGTGAGTGAGCTGATTAAAGCGCAAATTAAGCTCACACAGTTGGGAAAGCTGACAGAACGTATCCGGCAGGTGGGTAATGACGTTGTTGGAGACATCCAATATGTTGAGCGTGCCTAACTCACCAAAGCTGGCCGGCAATGACGTTAACTGATTGTGCATCAGATGTAATTCCCGCAGCAGTGACAGCCGATGGATGGATTCAGGCAGATGAACGAGCTGATTATGGTAAAGCCTGAGCTCTTGCAACGACGTGAGCTGACAAAGGGAATCCTGCAGGGTGGTCAGGCGGTTGTCAGTAACGTTCAGATAGCGTAGCGCTGTTAGCCCGGACAAGGATACCGGCAAATCGCTGAGTTGATTGTCGCTGAGGTAAAGGTATTTCAGCTTGTCGAGCTGACCGATTTCGTCAGGGATCACGCTAAGTTGGTTGTGTCCCAGATCGAGCATTTCCAATTGCCGCAGTTGAACAATTTCATCCGGCACAGCAGTTAACTGATTCACGGATATGTTCAGCACTTGCAGTTGGCTGTGGTTGACGATCTCCGGCGGAAATACTTTCAGTTGGTTGTTATAGAGGCTTATTTTACGCAGCCCCGATCCTGCCAGCATGGCGGCATCAAGCTGGTCGAGCTGTTGACCGTCCAGTTCTAAATTTACGGAGCGATTTGTATCAAGATGCGGGGTATGTTGATGCAGCACGCCGTACTTTCCTTATGGTTAGGACAACGTTGAAGGGTTCCATCATTGGTAAAAGAACACCGGCCTGCTCAGGGCAGGCCGGTCAATTGAGTATAAGATTACTCGATTCGCAGGATACGGCTGGTATTAGTGGTGCCGACGGTGCCCATCACGTCGCCCTGCGTGACCAGCACTAAATCGCCGGACAGCAGGTAGCCTTTGTCGCGCAGACGGTTGATGGCGTCATTGGCGGCGGCAACGCCGTCGGTGTGGCTGTCGAAATAGACCGGCGTGACGCCACGGTACAAAGCAGCCAGGTTTAATGTGTGCTCATGGCGTGACATGGCGAAAATCGGCAGGCCAGAGCTGATGCGGGACATCATCAGCGCGGTGCGGCCGGATTCGGTCATGGCGATAATTGCCGTGACCCCTTTCAGGTGGTTGGCGGCGTACATCGAAGACATGGCGATTGCTTCTTCGATGTTGTCAAACTGCACGTCCAGACGGTGTTTGGAAACATTGATGCTAGGGATCTTCTCCGCACCGAGACACACGCGCGCCATGGCGGCAACGGTTTCCGCCGGGTATTGGCCGGCAGCGGTTTCCGCCGACAGCATTACGGCATCGGTGCCGTCCAGCACGGCGTTTGCCACGTCCATCACTTCCGCACGGGTTGGCATCGGGTTGGTAATCATCGACTCCATCATCTGGGTAGCGGTGATGACCGCACGGTTCAGCGTACGGGCGCGGCGGATCAGCGTTTTCTGAATGCCTACCAGTTCCGGATCGCCGATTTCCACTCCCAAGTCACCGCGTGCCACCATCACCACGTCGGACGCCAGGATGATATCGTCCATCGCTTCTTCATCGCAGACGGCTTCCGCACGTTCAACCTTGGCAACGATTTTGGCATTACAGCCCGCATCACGCGCCAGACGGCGTGCGTAGTGCAGGTCTTCACCGGTACGCGGGAAGGAGACCGCCAGGTAATCAACGTCAATTTTGGCGGCGGTGATGATGTCGGCCTTGTCTTTTTCGGTCAACGCCGCGGCAGACAAACCGCCGCCCAGTTTGTTAATGCCTTTGTTGTTGGACAGCGGGCCGCCGACGGTCACTTCGGTAAACACCTTCATGCCTTTGACTTCCAGCACTTTCAGCTGTACGCGTCCGTCGTCGAGCAGCAGCACATCGCCCGGCACCACATCGGCAGGCAGGCCTTTATAGTCGATGCCGACTTTTTCTTTATCGCCTTCGCCTTTCGCCATTTCGGCATCGAGCAGGAATTTATCACCAACGTTCAGGAAGACCTTGCCTTCCTTGAAGGTGGATACACGAATTTTTGGCCCCTGAAGATCGCCGAGGATAGCAACGTGCCGACCCAGCTTCGCGGCGATTTCACGCACTTTATCCGCTCGAGCCTGGTGGTCTTCCGCATTGCCATGGGAAAAATTAAGCCGGACTACGTTGGCGCCGGCAGCAATGATCTTTTCCAGATTATTGTCGCGGTCGGTAGCCGGACCCAGTGTAGTAACGATTTTGGTTCTTCTGAGCCGTCTGGACATGTATTACTCCGTTGACTGGTGAAGCAAATAAAAAAAGTGTTGCGATAAGCATCGGATAACGCGAACCAGCGTGAAACGTTACCATAGCCACGTTTCATTACGCTGGCGTCACACCCGGGTTATCCGCAGGAACGTGTTACACGGTACAACCTATAGTGCCGCCGATCAAATCGCCTCGCAGAGGCTGTCCGGCGGCGAAAGAGGGCCATTTCGATTATGACTCGAAACTGTTGGGGATCTCTACGTCTTTATCAAAGCGCGATTCTTTCAACGCTTCCTTGACCCGCTTCAAGTTATCTCTGAATTTATCCCCGCGGCGCAGGGTAAAACCGGTCGCCAATACGTCAATCAGCGTAAGCTGCGCGATGCGCGATACCATCGGCATGTAGACGTCGGTATCTTCCGGCACGTCGAGCAGCAGCGCCAGCGTCGCTTCACGCGCCAGTGGCGAATCATGCGAGGTGACGGCGATCACCGCGGCATCGTTGTCGCGCGCCAGACGCGCCATTTCCACCAGATTCTTGGTGCGGCCGGTGTGTGAAATCAGCACTACCACGTCGCCTTCGCCGGAGTTCATGCAGCTCATACGCTGCATCACAATGTCGTCGAAGTAGGCGACCGGGATATTGAAGCGGAAGAACTTGTTCATGGCGTCATGGGCTACCGCCGCAGAGGCGCCGAGGCCGAAGAAGGAGATTTTTTTCGCCTGGGTCAGCAGGTCTACCGCACGATTTATTGCGGCAATATCTAAATTTGCCTTTACTGTATCCAGGCTGGCCATCACCGATTCAAAAATTTTACTGGTGTAAGCCTCGACGCTGTCGTCTTCCTCGACGTTGCGATTGACGTAAGGCGTACCGTTAGCCAGGCTCTGCGCCAGATGCAGTTTAAAATCGGGAAAACCTTTGGTATCAAGACGGCGGCAAAAGCGGTTTACCGTTGGCTCGCTGACGTCGGCCATACGCGCCAGCGTGGCGATGCTGGAATGGATCGCCGTCTGCGGCGATGCGAGGATCACTTCGGCGACTTTTCTTTCGGATTTGCTCAGCTGTTCTAAATGGCTCTGAATTTTTTCCAGCGTATTCATATAACGGGTGTCACTCATGGTTTTTTACCCTGCATATTTCCGGTTGCCGGTGCGTAAAAAACGCGCCTGATATGTACGGGGCGGCGCGAGTGGCCGGCCTGCGCCAGGATGCAACGAGAAATCAATTGGGTATATCGATTTCAATCAAAGGAGAAATCAATGCCGGTTTAGTGAAAATATACTACGTGCTGGTAACCGTTGGCAGTCTCGACAGAGCGTTTGCTGGGATTTTTCACCAGAATATGAGCTGTGTCTAACTTTCATAATGGTAAAAGAGCGACAAAAAAGACAGAAAATTACAATTTTGGCTAACGTTGGCGGTATCGGCAGACTTTCAACGTATAGCCGCAAAGTTTCTGGCGTTTTTCTGCTTTTAATCCGGGTTTACTGGCCGTAGGTAAAGAGAGTACATTAGTAATGTAAGAAAATTACAAATATCCTGCAACGAGGAGATGAACATGGCGGTAACCTCTACAGCCCAGGCGTGCGACCTGGTTATTTTCGGCGCGAAGGGGGATTTGGCGCGCCGTAAGCTGCTGCCTTCCCTGTACCAATTAGAAAAAGCCGGTCATATCCACCCGGACACCCGCATTATCGGGGTGGGCCGTGCAGAGTGGGATAAAGACGCTTATACCAAGATCGTCAAAGAAGCGCTTGAAACCTTTATGAAGGAAAAGCTGGATGACGAACTGTGGGCTACGCTCAGCGCGCGATTAGATTTCTGTAATCTTGATGTCAACGACAGCAAAAATTTTGCCAAACTGGGCAAAATGTTGGATCAGGAAAACCGTACCACCATCAACTACTTTGCGATGCCGCCAAGCACCTTCGGCGCGATCTGCAAAGGGCTAGGCCAGGCCAAATTGAACAAAGAGCCGGCGCGCGTAGTGATGGAGAAACCGCTGGGCACCGATCTGGCCTCTTCACGCCTGATCAACGATCAGGTTGCCGAGTTCTTCAATGAAAGTCAGGTGTACCGTATTGACCACTATCTGGGCAAGGAAACGGTGTTGAACCTGCTGGCGCTGCGTTTCGCCAACTCGCTGTTCGCCTCCAACTGGGATAACCGCACCATTGACTCGGTGCAGATCACCGTTGCGGAAGAAGTGGGCATTGAAGGGCGCTGGGGTTACTTCGATCAGGCCGGTCAGATGCGCGATATGATTCAGAACCACTTGCTGCAGGTACTGACCATGATCGCCATGTCGCCGCCGGCGGATCTGACCACCGACCGTATTCGCGACGAGAAGGTGAAAGTGCTGCGTTCTCTGCGCCGTATCGATCAGCGCAACGTGCGTGAAACGACGGTGCGCGGCCAGTACACCTCCGGCTTCGTGCAGGGGCGTAAGGTTCCGGGTTATCTGGAGGAAGAGGGCGCCAACAAGAGCAGCAATACGGAGACTTTTGTCTCCATCCGCGTGGATATCGATAACTGGCAGTGGGCCGGCGTGCCGTTCTATCTGCGTACCGGCAAACGTCTGCCGGCTAAATGCTCCGAAGTGGTGGTGTACTTCAAGAACCCGCCGCTTAACCTGTTCAGCGACTCATATCAGCAGCTGCCGCAGAACAAGCTGACCATCCGCCTGCAGCCGGATGAAGGGATTGAGATCCAGGTACTGAATAAAGTGCCGGGCCTTGACCATAAGCACCATCTGCAAACCACTAAGCTGGATCTGAGTTTCTCGGAAACCTTCAACCAGGAGCACGTAGCCGACGCCTACGAGCGTCTGCTGCTGGAAAGCATGCGCGGTATTCAGGCGCTGTTTGTCCGCCGAGATGAGGTGGAAGAGGCCTGGAAGTGGGTCGATTCCATCATGGACGCATGGAAAGCCGACAATGACGCGCCTAAGCCTTATCAGGCGGGTACCTGGGGACCGGTGGCATCGGTGGCGATGATCACCCGCGACGGCCGTTCCTGGAACGAGTTCGAATAAGTTGTTACGCCGGCAGCGAGTCTGCCGGCTTTTTTTTGCCTGTCGATCAGGCTGAGGGTACGGCCGGACTTTTCAGACCATGATCTGAAGGCCCTGTGGCAGGGGCGTGCCATACACCAACCTCAATGTGGAGAAAATGACGATGAATCACTGGAAAACCAGCGCGCAGCAGATTCTGACCGCGGGCCCGGTTGTGCCGGTTATTGTGATTAACAAGCTGGAACATGCGGTGCCGTTGGCGAAGGCATTGGTCGCCGGCGGCGTGCGCGTGTTGGAAGTGACGCTGCGTACCGAGTGCGGGCTGGATGCTATCCGAGCTATTGCCAATGAAGTGCCTGAGGCGATTATCGGCGCCGGTACGGTGATCAACCCGCAGCAGCTGCAGGCGGTGACCGAGGCAGGCGCACAGTTTGCTATCAGCCCGGGGCTGACGGCCGATCTGCTGCAGGCGGCGACAGCCGGCAGCATTCCGTTGATTCCGGGTATCAGCACCGTGTCTGAACTGATGCTGGGGATGGATTACGGCCTGCGTGAGTTCAAGTTCTTCCCGGCGGAAGCCAACGGCGGTGTGAAAGCGCTGCAGGCGATCGCCGGTCCGTTCCCGCAGGTGCGCTTCTGCCCTACCGGCGGGATCTCGCCGGGTAACTATCGTGATTATCTGGCGCTGAAAAGCGTGCTGTGCATCGGCGGTTCCTGGCTGGTTCCTGGCGATGCGTTGGAGCAGGGCGACTATGCGCGTATTACCAAACTGGCGCGTGAAGCGGTGGATGGTGCGCGTGGCTAAGCCTTGTCGCGCCTGAGTTTGCCGCATCCTTGTACAAGGCATGCTACTCAGAGGCTCAATCATTGATTGAGCCTTTTTTAGTTTTCTATTTATATAACTTTCTTATTTTTAACTTATTTTTTGTCACTTGTTTATCAAAATGGCGGTTTGCTTTATTTTAAAGCCTATGGTACAACTATCTCCGTTAAACTTTTCCATAATGAGGATATTGAGCAAATCGTACGGGTTTTGTGATATGTACGGCTGAAGATAGCGAGATAACTATGATGACTACAAATAAAAACCCCCTTAGAACCTCAACCTGTCAGCTTTTCCTGTCTGCCATCCTTGCCAGTGAACACCACTGGTGCAGTGAGCTATAGCACCTTTCTCCCTTAACCGGTTGCGATAAGGCTGCGTTTTTCAAGCTTTATCTCCGCATAACCGGACACTCTGTTTTTACAACATTTGGGTCAGTTTATCCCCAGGGATCTCTACGTCCCGATGCGGTGAAATGCCGCTCGGACGAGATAAATCGGGATAAATATACCTTTGCGTGCGTTATTCGCCGTTTGGGAGAGAAATCATGATTTATTGGCTGTTTTTAGGTTTGGCTATCGTTACTGAAATTATCGGCACCTTGTCGATGAAATATGCCAGCGTCAGTGGGGGCATGCTGGGGCATATGGTGATGTATGTGATGATTACCACGTCATATATTTTGCTGTCCGTTGCGGTCAAGCGTGTCGCCCTGGGTGTGGCCTATGCGCTGTGGGAAGGCATCGGCATTTTGTTTATTACTCTGTTCAGCGTGCTGTGGTTCGATGAACCGATTTCCCTGCTGAAGGTATTGGGTCTGGCGACGTTGATTGCGGGCATTATGTTGGTGAAGTCCGGCACCCGTAAGACGCCGAAGTCTGACGATGAGCGAGGTGCGCAGCATGCAACAGCTTGAGTGGGTTCATATCGGTTTTCTGGTGCTGGCTACGGCGCTGGAGATTGTCGCCAACATTTTTCTGAAAATGTCAGACGGTTTCCGCAGGGTGTGGCTGGGGTTGCTGTCGCTGCTGTCGGTACTGGCCGCCTTTAGTGCGCTGGCGCAGGCGGTTAAGGGGATAGACCTGTCGGTTGCGTATGCGCTGTGGGGCGGTTTTGGTATTGTCGCCACCGTGGCCGCCGGCTGGATCCTGTTCGGTCAGCGTCTCAATGGCAAAGGCTGGTTGGGCGTTACGCTGTTGTTGACGGGAATGGTGCTGATTAAGCTGGCATAACGGCGCCGCGGCAGCGCCATGGCCATTATGCCGCGGTCTGTAAGGTCCGCGGCATGACAATTATTGGGCGGCGATGATTTTGATTTCAACCTTGTATTTCGGATTCATCAGCTTCGCCTGCACGGTGCAGCGCACCGGTGCGCTACCGGGCACCACCCAGGCGTCCCAGGCGGCGTTCATGGCGGCAAAATCCGCCGCGTCGGCGAGAAACACGGTGGCGTCCATGACGCGGCTTTTGTCTGAGCCTACGCGCGCCAACAGGACGTCAATCGCTGCCAGGGCGTTTGCGGTCTGCGCCGTCGCGTCCTCATCCAGATTTTCCGGCACGCTGGTGTAATAGATGGTTTCGTTATGCACCACGGCTTCCGACCAGCGCTGTTCAGGATCAATGCGTTCGATATTCATTCAGTTATCTCCATATTGTTGGCTCGCTTAGGGTAGCACAGCATAGCGTCCGTTGCTGCCATCTGCACGGCGCTGCGGAATGTGTATATAATCACAGCTGAATTTTTTCGGCGGTGAGGCAGCGTGGCAGACGATTTCGCAACAGACGGCGCATTGGCGCAGGCAATTACAGGGTTTAAACCGCGCGAAGCGCAGCGGCTGATGGCCGAAGCGGTCGCCGAGGCCATCAATTTTAAACAGGAACTGGTGGTGGAAGCGGGAACCGGAACCGGTAAAACGTTTGCCTATCTGGCGCCGGCGCTGCGTTCGAATAAAAAAGTGATTATCTCTACCGGTTCCAAGGCGTTGCAGGATCAGCTGTACGCGCGCGATCTGCCGACTATCGCCAAAGCGTTGCAATTCAAGGGTAAACTGGCGTTGCTGAAAGGGCGCTCCAATTACCTGTGCCTGGAGCGTTTGGAGCAGCAGTCGCTGGCCGGCGGCGAACTGGCGGGGCAGACGCTGATCGATCTGGTGCAGCTGCGCGGCTGGTCGTCGCAGACCGTGGAAGGCGACATCAGCAGTTGCAGCGACGTGGCTGAAGACAGCTTCGTCTGGCCGCTGGTTACCAGCACCAATGACAACTGCCTGGGCAGCGATTGTCCGCAATATCAGGACTGCTTCGTGGTCAAAGCCCGCCGTAAGGCGATGGACGCTGACGTGGTGGTAGTTAACCATCACCTGTTTTTGGCGGATATGGTGGTGAAGGAAAGCGGTTTTGCCGAGCTGATCCCCGAGGCGGATGTGATGATTTTCGATGAAGCGCATCAGATCCCGGATATCGCCAGCCAGTATTTTGGCAAACAGTTGACCAGCCGTCAGCTGATGGATCTGGCGAAAGATATCACCATCGCTTACCGCACCGAGGTGCGCGACGCGGCTCAGTTGCAAAAGAGCGCCGATCGCTTAAGCATGAGTACGCAGGATTTTCGGCTGGCGCTGGGGGAGCCGGGCTTTCGCGGCAACCTGCGCGACGTGGTGAACCAGCCCAATGTACAGCGTGCTTTGCTGTTGCTCGATGATGCGCTGGAGTTGTGTTACGACGTGATGAAACTGTCGCTCGGGCGCTCGGCGCTGCTGGATGCCGCGTTTGAGCGCGCAAGCCAGTATCGCACCCGCCTTAAACGCCTGAAATCGGTCAATGAACCCGGCTTTAGCTACTGGTATGAGTGTAATGCGCGCAATTTCGTGCTGGCGCTGACGCCGCTGACGGTGGCGGAACGTTTCCGTGAGCTGCTGGATGATAAACCGGGCAGCTGGATTTTCACCTCGGCGACGTTGTCGGTGAATGAACAGATGGGGCACTTTACCGAACGGCTGGGGCTGAACAAGGCGAAGACGCTGCTGTTACCCAGCCCGTTTGACTATGCCAACCAGGCGCTGTTGTGTGTGCCACGTTTTCTGCCGTCGCCGAATCAGCCGGGTGGAGCGCGCCAGTTGGCGCGGATGCTGCGTCCGATGATTGAGGCCAACCAGGGGCGCTGTTTCTTCCTGTGCACCTCGCACCAGATGATGCGTGAGTTGGCCGAAGAGTTTCGCGCGTCGATGACGTTGCCGGTACTGGTGCAGGGGGAAACCAGTAAGGGGCAGCTGTTGGCGCAGTTTGTCGAAGCGGGCAACGCGCTGCTGGTGGCGACCAGCAGTTTCTGGGAAGGGGTGGACGTGCGCGGCGATGCGCTGTCGTGCGTGATTATCGATAAACTGCCGTTTACCTCGCCGGACGATCCGTTGCTCAAGGCGCGCATTGAAGATTGCCGCCTGCGCGGCGGCGATCCGTTTAATGAGGTACAGCTGCCGGATGCGGTGATTACCCTCAAGCAGGGTGTCGGCCGCCTGATCCGCGATACGGATGACCGCGGCGTGCTGGTCATTTGCGACAACCGGCTGGTGATGCGTCCCTATGGCGAAGTCTTTCTCAATAGCCTGCCGCCTACGCCGCGCACGCGCGATCTGAGCAAGGCGATCGCCTTTTTGCAGCAGGAATAACCGGGGAGCCGCGCCCGTGTGGCTGCGGCTATGCCGGTAATCGGGGCTGTGCTACAATGCGCGCCCTGTAAAAAATACTGATATTTCCCGCCTGAGGTTGGCATGTCCACGCGAATTTTAGCGATCGATACCGCAACGGAAGCCTGTTCCGTTGCCCTCTGGAATCAAGGCGAAACCCACGCCCTGTTTGAACTGTGCCCGCGTGAACACACGCAGCGTATCCTGCCGATGGTGCAGCAGGTCCTGGCCGAATCCGGCGTGACGCTCGCCGAGCTTGATGCGCTGGCCTTTGGGCGTGGCCCCGGCAGTTTCACCGGCGTGCGTATCGGCATTGGTATCGCACAGGGACTGGCGTTAGGCGCCGATTTGCCGATGCTGGGCGTTTCTACCCTACAGACCATGGCGCAGGGCGCCTGGCGTATGACCGGTGCGCAGCGCGTGCTGGCGGCGATCGACGCCCGTATGGGCGAGGTTTACTGGGGCCAGTTTGAGCGTCAGTCCGATGGGCAATGGCTGGAAAGCGAAGGTGAGGCGGTATTGTCGCCCGAGCAGGCGCTGGCGCGCGCGCAGGGCCTGCAAGGCGACTGGGCGCAGGTAGGCACCGGCTGGCAAACCTACCCGCAGCTGGTTGCCGGTGCGCCGATTACTCTGCATGATGGTCAGATATTGCTGCCGCGAGCGGAAGATATGCTGCCGCTGGCGCTGCATACCTGGCAGCAGGGGCAGGCTTGCCCGGTTGAACAGGCTGAACCGACGTATCTGCGTAATGAAGTCACCTGGAAGAAGTTACCGGGGCGCGAATAGCCCTTTGCACGTTATGTGCGCTTTATACGTGACAGGGATGAAACGTTCTGCAACTTGCGGCGAAAATAACAGTCGAAGTGACAGATATTTCAGGAGATTGCGACCATGTTAATCCGTACCGTAATTCAACGATTCACGCTGCCGGCATTGGCCGGCGGCGTTCTGATGCTGTCCGGCTGCGTCACCGTCCCTGATGCGATTAAAGGCTCATCCCCAACGCCGGTCACCGAGCTGGCGTCGGTGCAAAACGCGCCAAGCCTGTTTAACGGTGCGGAGGCCCGCTTTGGTGGTAAAGTGGTGAATGTGGCGAACGAGCAGGGCAAGACGGTACTGGAAATCGCCGCAGTGCCGCTGGACGATGGCGCGCGGCCGATTCTCGGTGAACCATCGCGCGGGCGAGTGCTGGCGACGGTAAACGGTTTCCTTGAGCCGACGGACTTCAAGGGGCATCTGGTCACCGTAGTCGGTTCGATAACCGGCGTGCAGCCTGGCAAAATCGGTGCGACGCCGTATAAATTCGTTACGATGAACGTCAGCGGCTTTAAACGCTGGCGGGTGACGCAGCAGGTAATGATGCCTCCAGCGCCAATGGGCCCTTGGGGTTGGCGTGGCGGCCCGTGGGGACCTGACTGGGGCCCGGGTTACGGCTGGTACAGCCCTGGCCCGGCACAGGTGCAAACGATCGTTACCGAGTAAGTTACGCGAAAATTCAATAGATTGTGAAGGCGGCTTATGAGCCGCCTTTTCTTTTGGCGTAGGGAAGCGCCGGTAATTAGTGACACGCATCGCAACCTGCAAATTGTTTAAAACCTAAACTGGTCTGCTGAGTTAAAATATTGTTATAACCTGGCTGCGCATTTAGGGGCTGCGATGATAATGAGAAATGATTTCGGGAGTAATACCTTGGAAAAGGTCTGGTTAAAACGTTATCCGGCAGATGTGCCAGCAGAGATTGACGCCGATCGCTATCCGTCTTTGGTTGAAATGTTTGAAAATGCCGTACAGCGTTATGCGGATCAACCAGCATTTATCAATATGGGCGAGGTGATGACCTACCGCAAGTTGGAAGAGCGCAGCCGGGCATTCGCCGCCTACTTGCAAAATGAGCTGGGGCTGAATAAAGGCGACCGTGTCGCTTTGATGATGCCAAACCTGCTGCAGTACCCGATTGCGCTGTTCGGCATTCTGCGGGCCGGCATGGTGGTGGTTAACGTGAACCCGCTGTATACGCCGCGCGAACTGGAGCATCAGCTCAACGACAGCGGCGCCAGCGCTATTGTCATCGTCTCCAACTTTGCCCATACGCTGGAAAAGGTGGTCTTCAAAACCCAGGTTAAGCATGTGATCCTGACGCGGATGGGGGATCAGCTCTCGGCGGCCAAAGGCACGCTGGTCAACTTTGTGGTGAAGTATGTCAAACGCCTGGTGCCGAAGTACGATCTGCCGGACGCCATCTCTTTCCGTACGGCGCTGCAGCGCGGCCGACGTCTGCAATATGTAAAACCGGACATCATTAACAGCGATTTGGCTTTTTTGCAGTACACCGGCGGCACCACCGGGGTGGCGAAAGGCGCGATGCTGACCCACCGCAATATGCAGGCCAATCTCGAACAGGCCAAGGCGGCTTATGCGCCGCTGTTCCGTGCCGGACAAGAGCTGGTGGTGACCGCGCTGCCGTTGTATCACATTTTTGCGCTGACGGTGAACTGCCTGCTGTTTATCGATCTTGGCGGCCGTAACCTGTTGATCACTAACCCGCGCGATATCCCCGGCCTGGTTAAAGAGCTGGCCAAATACCCGTTTACCGCGCTGAGCGGCGTCAATACCCTGTTCAATGCGTTGCTGAATAACGAGGAGTTCCTCAAACTGGACTTCTCGACGCTGCGTTTTTCGGTGGGGGGCGGTATGGCGGTGCAAAAGGCGGTGGCGGATAAGTGGGAGCAGACCACCGGGAAGCACCTGCTGGAAGGCTATGGCCTGACCGAGTGCGCGCCGCTGGTGGCCGGCAACCCGTATGATTTGCAGCATTACAGCGGCAGTATCGGGTTACCGGTACCGTCGACCGATGTGCGCCTGGTGGATGAGCAGGGTGAAGACGTCGCCATGGGCGAACCGGGTGAACTGTGGGTCAAAGGGCCGCAAGTTATGTTAGGCTATTGGCAACGTCCCGACGCCACGGATGAAGTGCTGAAAGACGGCTGGCTGGCGACCGGCGATATCGTCACGGTGGATGAACAAGGCTTTATTCGCATCGTCGATCGTAAAAAAGATATGATTTTGGTATCGGGTTTTAACGTTTATCCGAATGAAATTGAGGATGTCGTCAGTCAGCATGCTAAAGTGCTGGAGTGCGCGGCAATTGGCGTGCCGAGCGAAGCCTCCGGCGAGAGCGTGAAAATTTGCGTAGTGAAGAAGGATCCTTCGCTGACCAAGGACGAGTTGCTGACCCATTGCCGTCGGCACCTGACCGGGTATAAAGTGCCTAAAATTGTTGAGTTCCGCGACGAGTTGCCGAAATCGAACGTCGGCAAAATTCTGCGACGCGAACTGCGTGACGAACAGACAAATGCCAAGGCGGCCGATGCCGCCTGATGTTGTCCGGTCACACTTACTTATCAACAGCGCCGGTGAATGCCGGCGTTGTTGTGTTTGGCTCATGAAATAAGAGAATGAAGTTTTGAATTATACGTTGATCACTACCGATGCCGGATTGCAGCAGGTCTGCGAACAGGCCAGAACACATGCTCAAATCGCGCTTGATACCGAATTTGTCAGAACGCGCACCTATTACCCGCAGCTTGGCCTTATCCAGTTATACGATGGTGAACAACTCTCCCTGATTGACCCTTTGCCGATTACACAGTGGCAGCCGTTTATTGACCTGCTGAGCGACAAGGCCGTGGTGAAATATCTGCATGCCGGCAGCGAAGATCTTGAAGTATTCCTGAACGCTTTCCAAACCTTGCCGACGCCGCTGGTGGATACCCAGATCCTGGCGGCATTCACCGGTCGGCCGCTGTCGTGCGGGTTCGCCACGCTGGTTGCTGCCTATATGCAGGTCGAATTGGACAAAAGCGAATCGCGTACCGACTGGCTGGCCCGGCCGCTGACCGAGCGTCAGTGTCAGTATGCGGCGGCCGATGTGTTCTATCTGTTGCCGATGGCCGGCCAACTGGTGCAGGAAGTCGAGCTGGCCGGCTGGACCGATGCGGCGAGCAATGAGTGCCTGCTGCTGTGCCAACGCCGTAGCGAAACGCTGGCGCCGGAGCTGGCCTACCGCGAAATCAATAATGCCTGGCAGCTGCGCCCGCGCCAGCTGGGCTGTTTGCAAAAACTGGCCGCCTGGCGACTGCAGCAGGCGCGGCAACGCGATCTGGCGGTTAATTTTGTGGTGCGGGAAGAAAACCTGTGGGCGGTGGCGCGCCATATGCCGTCTTCAATGGGCGAGTTGGACGCACTGGGTCTGAGTGGCCCGGAGATCCGGTTCCACGGTAAAACGCTGCTGGCGCTGGTTGCTGAGGCTAACGCGCTGGATGAAGCCGAGCTGCCGGCACCGGTGGCCAATCTGGTAGAGCACCCGGGTTACAAAAAGGTCTTCAAGGATATCAAGGCGGCGATCGTTACCGTCAGTGAGCAAAGCGGTTTAAGCAGTGAACTGCTGGCATCGCGCCGGCAAATTAATCAGCTGCTGAATTGGCATTGGAAACTGAAAAACAGCGACTGCCAGCCGGAATTAATCAACGGGTGGCGTGCGGAGTTATTAGCCGAGCCGTTATTGGCAATCCTACAGGGTTATTAATAGAACAGAAGCGGATGCGGGGCAGGGGAAAAGGAAACTGCTCCGTTTATTGTGGGATGGATTTAATTTCAGATAATACTGGCGCCAGTATTAAGTTTAAATAACATTACCACCAGATTAATTGGGATTAATCTCAAACGGTAAAAATAGATATTTTGCTGTTTTCCCGTTCAATGTCTGGACGCATATACAGTATCCCCCTGCAAAAAATACAGGGGGATATTTATTGCGTCGCGATCATTTAGCGGCTTCTTCTGACTCCGGTAACGTGACGTTGAGTTCCAGTACCGAAATATCGTCTCCTTTCTGCTCAAACTGAAGGTGCAGCATGTCAGGGTCAATCTGAATGTACTTGCAGATGACCGCCAGGATGTCACGCTTCATATCGGGCAGGTACGGGGGTTCACTGTCTCCCCGACGACGCTCTGCGACGATAATTTGCAGCCGCTCCTTGGCTACAGTGGCTGTACTTTTTTTGCGGGACAGAAAGAAGTCTAACAAAGCCATGGTTTATCCCCCAAAAAGGCGTTTCAGGAAGCCCTTCTTCTCTTCTTCAATGAAGCGGAAGGGGCGTTCTTCTCCTAACAAGCGGTTAACGGTATCGTCATATGCCTTGCCGGCATCGGACTCGAGATCCAGAATCACAGGTTCACCCTGGTTGGATGCGCGCAGTACGGACTGGTCTTCCGGGATAACCCCGACCAGAGGAATGCGCAAAATTTCCAGCACGTCTTCCATGCTCAGCATGTCGCCGCGGCTGACGCGGCCCGGATTGTAACGGGTCAGCAGCAGGTGCTCCTTGATCGGGTCCTTGCCTTGTTCGGCGCGGCGCGATTTGGAGGACAGAATGCCGAGAATACGGTCGGAGTCGCGTACCGAAGACACTTCCGGGTTGGTGGTGATGATGGCTTCATCCGCGAAGTACAGCGCCATCAGCGCACCGGTTTCAATACCGGCTGGTGAGTCGCACACCACGAAGTCAAAGTCCATCTTGCCAAGTTCGTTGAGCACTTTCTCAACGCCCTCGCGGGTCAGCGCGTCTTTATCGCGCGTTTGAGATGCGGGCAGAATGTAGAGGTTTTCGGTGCGTTTGTCTTTGATTAACGCCTGGTTCAGCGTGGCATCACCCTGAATTACGTTAACGAAGTCATAAACCACGCGACGCTCACAGCCCATAATCAAGTCAAGGTTACGCAGACCGATATCGAAGTCGATAACGACGGTTTTCTTGCCTTGTTTGGCCAGACCGGTCGCGATGGCTGCGCTCGAGGTGGTTTTACCAACCCCCCCTTTACCCGATGTAACAACAATAATGCGTGCCATGAAGTGGTTCCTTGTCAAAAGGGCTCAATTTAAAGGTTGTATGGTTAAAGCGTTATCCAACAGGCTGAGTCGTACTGCCTGCCCGAACGAGTCGGACGGGATCTGGTCGCTCAACCAGTACTGCCCTGCGATAGAGACTAGCTCAGCGGCCAGATGCGTGCAAAAAATCTGACATGAGGCATCGCCGGATGCGCCAGCCAGCGCACGACCGCGCATCATGCCGTAGATGTGAATATTGCCGTCGGCAATCACTTCTGCACCGGCGCTGACGCTGCTGGTTACGATTAAATCGCAGTTACGGGCATAAATCTGTTGGCCGGAACGGACAGGCGTGCTGATGACGCGTGTTTTGGCGGGAGCGTTGTCGGCTGCCGGCTCGGGAGCCGGAGCCGGCACCTCGGCAGCGGCCACTTTGTGGCCTTTTCCTTCACTCAGCAACGGCAGACCGGCACGGGCAACCGCCCGTTTTTGCCGCTCATCTTTGCAACCGCTGATGCCAACCACCCGCAGACCTGCCGCTGCGACCGCCTGTTGGAGTTCTTTCCAGTTTGCGTCGCCGTTAAGCGCTGCAATGTTGATAACAACAGGGGCGTTTTTCAAAAAAGCGGGAGCTTGTTCCACTTTTTCTTGCAACGCCTCGCGAATTACCTCGGGTTCCGAATTATGCAAATGAACAACCGATAGGGTAAAACTGCTGCCTTTTAGCTCAATTGGCGATTGTGACATCTATCCTGACTCAGTTTCAGCAACTTTAAATCCCCGGAATTCCACTCGGGGTGCGATATTCCGATGTACTAGAAGCATGTTATAGTCAGAGTTATATCCAGGCAAGACACTGCCCCAATTAAATAGAGTTAAAAATATGCTTTGTGTGATCTATAGAAGTTCAAAACGCGATCAAACTTATCTTTATGTCGAAAAAAAAGACGACTTCTCGCGCGTGCCGGAGGATTTGCTGAAAAGTTTTGGCGCGCCGCAGTTCGCTATGTTGCTTAATCTTGATGAACGGAAAAGATTAGCCAATGCGAATATTGACAAGGTGAGAGAGGCCCTGAAGGAAGAAGGGTTTTATCTGCAGGTGCCGCCGCCGGTTGAGAATTTATTGAGCCAGCATTTGGGCGGCGGGAAATAATTGTCGTCTGCCCCGCATGTTGAGCGGGGCGGAATTGAGTTGCAGAAAAGGACACCGCGATGAGATTGTCGACCACGGCTTTGACACTGACGGCTTTGATACTGGCCGGCTGTGCCGGCCATAAGAACCAGGCGCTAGCGGCGCCAACCGCCATGCCGCCTGCGTCGGGAGGGATGCTGAAGCCTGCGGCCGGCAGTCCCGGAGCGCCGGCTGCGAATACGCTGGCCGCTACCGGTCGCGATCCGGCGCAGTTTCCCGCCTATGTTGAACAACTTAAAAGTCAGGCATTAGCGCAGGGACTGAGCCGGAAAACGGTCGACAGCGCTTTTGCCAATATCCATTTTGTCGATAGGGTGATTAAATCCGATCGCAATCAGCTGGAAAAGAAGATCACCCTGGACGTTTATCTGCAGCGCGTGCTGTCGGCCAGTAAAACGCGGCAGGGGCGCGAGATGATGCGTAAATACCAGCCGCAGCTGGCACGGGCGACGGCGCGTTACGGCGTGCCGGAACGCTATATCGTGGCGCTGTGGGCGATGGAAAGTCATTTCGGCAAGATTCAGGGTAAGGAAGACGTGGTTTCCGCGCTGGCGACGCTGGCGTTTGAAGGGCGCAGAGAGGCGTTTTTCCGCAAGCAGCTGATGGCGGCGTTGCAGATTATTGAGCAGGGACACGTGACGGCCGGACAGTTGACAGGCTCCTGGGCGGGTGCGATGGGGCAAAGCCAGTTTATGCCCAGCTCATTCTTGACCTATGGCGCTGACGGCGATGGCGATGGACGCATTGATATCTGGAACAATGTCGATGATGTTTTTGCCTCGACGGCCAATTACCTGTCGACAGAAGGTTGGCAGGCAGGCAGCAGCTGGGGGCGTGAAGTCAAACTGCCGGCAGGCTTCAGCGCTGCCGATCTGGGGCTGAAAACCCGCGGACGCACGGTTAATCAGTGGGCGGCAATGGGCGTCACGCAGCCTGACGGCGCCGCGCTGCCGGATGCTACGCTGCGCAGCTGGGTCATTACGCCGGACGATGCGCAGGGGCGAGCGTTCCTGGTGTATGATAATTTCCGTACCATCATGCACTGGAACCGTTCATATTATTTTGCCATCAGCGTGGGTATGATGGCGGATGCCGTTGGCCAATAAGCCGCACCGGCGGGCCGTCAGCGATACGGCGCTACTGTAACGACAACGGGCCTGGCCTGCGGGCTGAGCCCCTACATGATTTGTAGGGAGAAACGGAATGTATCAACATCGAGACTGGCAGGGGGCATTGCTGGATTTTCCGGTAAGCAAAGTGGTGTGTGTCGGCAGCAATTATGCCGATCACATCAAGGAGATGGGCAGCGCCAAATCCGCCGAGCCGGTGCTGTTTATCAAACCTGAAACCGCATTGTGTGATATCCGCCAGCCGGTGGCGATCCCGAAAGATCTTGGCGCGGTGCACCACGAGGTTGAACTGGCGGTGCTGATCGGTACGCCGCTGAAACAGGCCAATGAGGATCGCGTGGCGCGGGCGATCGCCGGCTACGGCGTGGCGCTGGATCTGACGCTGCGTGATTTGCAGGCGGGGTTCAAGAAAGCCGGCCAGCCGTGGGAAAAGGCCAAAGGCTTCGATGGCTCTTGCCCTCTCTCCGGTTTTATTCCGGTCGCCGAGTTTGGCGACGCGCAAAATGCTGAACTGACGCTGAATGTTAACGGCGAGATCCGCCAGCAGGGCAATACGCGCGATATGATCACACCGATCCTGCCGCTGATCGCCTACATGAGCCGTTTCTTCACGCTGCGCGCCGGCGATATCATTCTCACCGGCACGCCGCAGGGCGTCGGGCCGATGGCCTCGGGCGATATGCTGACAATCTCCCTGAACGACAAGACGCTGACCACGCGCGTGATCTGATCCTACGGCCGTCGTGTAAAAACGGCGGCAAGGCTTGCATCTGCAGGCTAAAATGTCTATATAGTGCCCCTCGCAGTCTGTATGCAGGCTAACATTCATTTACTCATCCTTAATCGCCGATCGTGCGGCTCGGGCAAGCATGCCGGGCTGGCTGAGGTATTAAGGGGTTATACCGGATTTCAACATGTCACAACGTCCTTTTTGGCGGAGCAAAACGCTGGCGGAAATGTCAGAAGAAGAGTGGGAATCGCTGTGCGACGGTTGTGGGCAGTGCTGTCTGAATAAGCTGATCGACGAAGATACCGACGAAATCTACTTTACCAACGTTGCCTGCAACCAGCTGAATATTAAATCCTGCCAGTGTCGCAACTATGAACGACGCTTCGAACTGGAAGAAGACTGCATCAAACTGACGCGGGAAAATCTGGTGACTTTCGACTGGCTGCCGCCAACCTGCGCCTATCGTCTGATCGGCGAAGGCAAGCCTCTATACCCTTGGCACCCGCTGATCAGCGGTTCAAAGGCAGCGATGCACGGTGAGCGTATTACCGTACGCCATATTGCCGTGCGCGAGAGTGAGGTGGTGGATTGGCAGGACCATATCCTCAATAAACCGGATTGGGCGCGCTAAGCAGAGTCATAACATCAACCCCGCTACGGCGGGGTTTTTTGTCAGTGTAGTTTGATACGAGAACTGTGTACCGGCTCTTCAGCGATCACCTCATAACGGCTTCTGCTGCGTCGCATGACATCACCCGATTTGGAAAACAGCAGGGTGGTGAGAATGATACAGACCACCACCAAGGCAATTTCAATTCTGTTCATAGTATCTGTTGCTGGATAACCAAGCGTTCAGGACTCGATGGCGGGCAAATGCCGATTCCCTCTGTAAGGTAAGGGACATTTTGCCGTGCCGGCGGAAACGATGGCGCAACATACCCGGCTAGTTGACAAGAGTAAATACTTTACAACAACGCGGGGAATATGATTGTTGGTGTAAAAAATGTACAAACCATTAACCAGTCTTATTAATAATGTTTCATTTTATGTGTGGCTATTGAAGTGGAGGACATAGTTGCCTAAGTTTTAAAGGCGTGTTTATTGTGGGTAGTTACAAGGAGAAGTGAAGTATGGCTGATGATAAACGTCTTAATCTGCTGGAAAAAATAGCTATCGTGATGTTTGCGGCATTGGTTGCCTATTTTGCGCTAACGCTTGGTCTGTCGCTCTCGGGTCTGGAACATTCGTGGCCCTATCCGATGAGATAAATGCAAACGTTTTTACCAGGGAAACATATAATAAATAAAGTTATACCTCATTGTTTGCGCAGCAGACGACCGTATTCACCGCATTACAGGGGAGCCTGCAATACGGTGAGAGCATAAGACTAGGTCTCATTAAGCGCGCATTTTCTACACATTGGCAGCGTGAATTTTCCTTGTCGCACTTCTTTGCGCAGCCGGCGAAAATCATCGCTGTGCCAGATATCCAGCAGGCTCTGCTCTTTTACGTTACCGAAGCTGTGCGTAATGTGGTAATCGTTGGTGCAAACCACTTCGCCGGTATAGGTAATGGAAATTTCATCCGAGACATAATGGCAATGCTTCATTTTCCGCTCTTTTTTGGGTTTAACCGTGCCACCTCGGTTAAACAACGTCAACCCGTCGAGCGATCGAATCTTGATTTCCCCGTGTTTGACATAGTTGCTATCCACCATGTTGGTTAACTTCTTCGGCAGGTTCTTCGTGTGTTTAGTCACCAAAAAACCGCTGACGCCGGCCTGCATGCACTTGTCGTATAGTTCTTTATCTAACAATAATCCGTTGGTGTGGATAATAATTTCGGCATTCGGCAGTTTTTTCCGTGCATAGGCCATCAGCTCAGGTAGTCGTTGATCCAGCAACGGTTCGCCAAAGAAGTGGGGTGAAATTCGCCCTTTATAATTTATTGACGACAGATCATCAATTGCCTTTTTGAAAACATCCTCTGGCATATAATTAACCCCGCGCCCACCATTAAATGAGGTAGGGCAGTAGCTGCATTTGAGGTTACACTGCGAATTTATTTCAAAATCGAGAGCAGTAAAGATGTCTCTATTTTTATAGCCGTAAGTCAGTACTTTATTAAATGCGTTATACCATCCTCGTAGCGTAGGTTTAACCGGTTCAGGCATGTTTTGTGCCATCAGTCGGTAGAATGAATTAAGTACTAGAGGTAACCTCATAACATTTTCCCGCCATTGCTAAAAATTTTAGGTATAGCAGATGGGGTGAGGAAATCCAGGCAGCAAATACGCAAAGAGACAGAAGACTGGACGAGGGGGTGGTATTTCTTGTTAGATTGCTTGATGTTATTTTTCTGTTAGGATTTTTCCTAAATAAAACATGGGCGCAGTGCGCCCATGTTTCAATGAGTTATGAATCGCCGCGTTTATATAGCGTATGGAATTTAGCCGTCATAAACAAAATAGATCCCCCCGATGCGCCGAATAGCAGTGGGTTAACCGAACCGGAAAACAGCCACATTGCCAAGAAGATGAGTGGCATAATAAATGTGAAGGTGCCGCTGCTTTCTTTGGATACGGCCTTCAGGCAGGTGAAGGCGATCAGCAGTAGCAGGCCGGCGCAGCCAATGATGCCGAGGGACATCAACATTGATAGCGTCTGGCTTTCATAAAGGTACTTCGTGGTTTCTGAACGCAGGGCGTTCGGAATGTAGTAACCGATACCATGGCCGAAAATAGGCATTTCCATAAATGAGTTATAGAGAGATCTATTTTGCCATTCACGGTAGGAGTCTGATACCGAGTTGTTGGTGTTATTACCGAAGCGCGTTTCGATAACTTTGAACAGCATATCCCCGACTGGCGTGAATATAATAATAAATGACAGGATAATTGCTGTAATTATGCTGATTTTAAATATTTTAGAGGCCTTGGCTTCAATGAAAATGGCAGCAAATACCATGAACAATGTCTCAGCCCAAAAGGCACGCGACAGTGTCAGGATCATGGATATCATTAAGAGCACAAAGGTGATCGATGTCTTTAACTTATTGTCTTCGTTATGAATCAGCTCACGGGTGACAAAGTATAAAAAGAATGGCACTGCGGAATCCAACGGGATTTGCAGACGGGCAAGGACCGTATCCTCAACGCCCAGCGACATCATCTGTATATTCCATGTGTCACGTAACCAAGAGATAATATCGTTAACGCTGATGCCTGCAACAACGGAAAGAACGATAATAAATATCTTGGCAATGGCGACATAAACAAAACAGTATTTTAAAGTGCGGTATATCAGTGTTCTGTTGTTCTCGCTGATGTCACTGCTGGCGAGAAGAAATACGGCAACCACAATCGCCAGGAAAATATCCCTGGTCTGGCCGATTATGTTGCCAAATTCATTACCCATGATAATGGAGTAGATATCTGCAGCCAACAGAAAGAGAATAAATGGGACCAGCTTTAAAATTGAGCGCTGCAGCATCTCCTTGCGTGTGAGCATATATAATGCCATGCTGACAATGATCAACGGGCTTCTCAATGCCATCAGATAGATTGACATCTTGATATAAATTGACTTGCTTATCTTCATATTTCCTTGCCAACCTGAATTTTGATTAACATATACTGTTTTTGCCATGAATTTTTAAGATTATCGCTATTCACAGTGAGAGCCTACATGGTGACGTGGCATCTCGCTATAGCCGAACGTCATGCGAGCTGACGTGACTGACGGCACATTTTCGGAAGCAACCATAGCATTATGACTGAGCGTAACATGACAGGGAAAGTTGTTTTTATTCACTTGGTTAACCTATTGACGGTGTGAGCATCGTCGGAGCTCAGGTTGATCATCATGGTATTCTGGCATTCAACAATAATTGTTTCACGCTTTTTGCTGCAATTTAGAGTTTTCCGACTGATGGGTAATGAATGGCGCATAATCAGAAAAATTACGCTAAAACGTGCTGTATTGATACGAAAAAAGGCGCCGTCAGGCGCCTTTCAGATTGATACCGATACGTTTTACTCTGCGTCAGCTTTACTGACGTGAACGCACTACCTGGCTGAGCAGCACGATCGCGGCGACCAGCAGGTAGGCGGCGAAGATGCCGACCAGCCACTGCGGCATTTCCAGCGTCAGGAACTGCCATTGGCGCACCGAACAGTCGCCGGAGGCATGAAATACGGCCGGCATCCACTTGTCCAGCGGCAGCCAGGAAGGGAAACTGACGAAAAAGTCGCAGGTATTGAACGGTGAAGGGTGTAGCATAATCATGGTGTGCTTCCACGCCAGCTGCAGCCCTTCCCAGGCGCTGTAGATCCACAGCAGGATGGCGGCGTAGCGCAGTGGCGTTTTCGGTGCCATTGCCCCTAACAGAGAGGCGCCCAGAATGCCAAACAGCGCGCAGCGCTCATAAATACACATCACACAAGGTTGCAGCAGCATAACGTGCTGGAAATAGAGCGCAGTCAGTTCCAGCGCCAGCGCGGTGATAGCCATCAACAGCCAGGCGCGGCGTCCTTGTGAGCAGCGCTTAAAGAATCGCAACATATTTTGAGTCTTCCATGCAGTAAGCAATTGAACCGGCAGTGTAAACCACAATTCAACCGTGTTGCCAGCCATCAAAGACCCTTTTCGAGGTAACAAAGTATGGCTGGCAACGTCACGGGGGCTGAATCAGTGCCCCGCAGCCTCCAGATGCGGCAGCGTGAGCCAGTGCCACTGCGTCAGCAGGTCGGTCACGGGCGCCAGGGTAAACTCAACGCACAGCAGCCCGACCAGCGCCAGAACGATGGTATATGGCAGTGCCATCCAGACCATACGTCCATAGGAAAGGCGCACCAGCGGGGCGATCGCCGAGGTCAGCAGAAACAGAAACGCCGCCTGTCCGTTTGGCGTAGCGACCGAAGGCAGGTTGGTGCCGGTGTTGATCGCCACCGCCAGCATTTCAAACTGCTTCAGCGAGATGGCGCCGCTGGTGAGGGCGGCTTTGGCTTCGTTGATATAGACCGTGCCGACAAAGACGTTATCGGAAACCGCCGACAGCAAGCCGTTAAACACGTAGAACAGCATCAGCTGCGCCGACGGCTCGGCCTGCAGCACAAACGCGATAACCGGGCTAAACAGATGCTGTTCGATGATTACGGCCACCACGGTGAAAAATACCGTCAGCAGGGCGGTGAACGGCAGGGCTTCCTGGAAGGCCTTGCCGATGGCATGTTCGTCGGTTACGCCGCACAGTGAGGTGGCGAGAATAATGACCGACAGGCCAATCAGACCGACCTCCGCCAGATGTAGAGCCAACGCCGCCACCAGCCAGATGCCGATCAGCGCCTGCACCACCAGTTTGACTTTTTCCTGGCGGTTGCGCTTGGCGCTGGCCTGGCGGTCAAACTCGGTCAATACTTCGCGCACGCGCTCAGGCAGTTGCGCACCATAGCCGAAAACGCCAAAGCGCTCCACCAGCAGACACACCACCAGGCCGCATACAAAGACCGGCAGGGTAACCGGCGCCATACGCAGGAAGAAATCAATAAAGCCCCAGCCGGCGCTTTTGGCGATAATCAGGTTCTGCGGTTCGCCGACCATGGTCATCACGCCACCGAGCGCGGTGCCGACGCCAGCGTGCATCAGCAGGCTGCGCAGAAAGGCGCGGAACTGTTCCAGCGTCTGTTTGCGGTCATCGCCGTCGATGCCGCTGTCGTCGTTCACGTTATGCGCATCTTCCGGCTGGTTGGAGGCGACATTGTGGTAGATAGAATAAAAACCGCTGGCGACGCTGATTACCACGGCGACGACCGTCAGGGCGTCAAGAAACGCCGAGAGCACCGCCGCAGCCAGACAGAACGCCAGCGACAGCAGCATTTTGGAGCGGATGTTCAGCAGCAGCTTGGTAAATACGAACAGCAGCAGCTGTTTCATAAAGTAGATGCCGGCCACCATAAAGATCAGCAGCAGCAGCACTTCAATATTGTTGGCGATCTCTTCACCGACGTGCGCCGGGCTGGTCATGCCGATAGCTACCGCCTCCAGCGCCAGCAGGCCGCCGGGCTGTAGCGGGTAGCACTTGAGCGCCATCGCCAGGGTGAAGATGAATTCCGCGACCAGCAGCCAGCCGGCAGCGAAGGGGCTTATCAGGAAAAAGACCAGCGGATTGATAACCAAAAATATCAGGATGGTTAATTTATACCAGTCAGGGGATTGGCCGAGAAAATTTTTCACAACGGCGCTGCGTGTTGTCATTTCCATATATGTCTTACTACCTTGAAGAAAAATTGTTGCTACCCTACCAACGCCGGCGGTTGCGATGCAACTGCGGCAGAAATTTCAACCTAAAATTCATGGGTTTCGCCGTTTTCGGCTGTTTTTTGCCAGGTTATGCACACTTTCGTTTATAGTTTCCCGCTCGCACTATGTCATACCAGCATGATCTGGTATGATCAGCGGACTACTATTACTGATATCGTTGCAACGGAACGTCAAACACATGGTCATTAAGGCACAGAGTCCAGCCGGTTTTGCGGAAGAGTACATTATTGAAAGTATTTGGAATAATCGCTTCCCTCCTGGCTCTATTTTGCCCGCGGAGCGTGAGCTATCTGAACTGATAGGTGTCACGCGCACCACGTTACGCGAGGTTTTACAGCGTTTGGCGCGAGATGGCTGGCTGACGATTCAGCACGGCAAGCCGACCAAAGTGAATAACTTTTGGGAAACATCCGGCCTCAACATTCTGGAAACGCTGGCGCGCCTCGATCATAACAGCGTCCCGCAGTTGATCGATAATTTATTGTCGGTGCGCACCAATATTGCCTCTATCTTTATCCGCTCTGCGGTGCGTAACCACCCTGAGGAAGCGCAGGCCGTCCTGGCGAAGGCGTCGGAGGTTGAAGATCAGGCCGAGGCGTTCAATACGCTGGATTATGAAATTTTCCGCGGTTTGGCCTTCGTGTCCGGCAACCCGATTTACGGGCTGATTTTCAACGGTCTGAAAGGGCTGTATACCCGCGTTGGCCGTTACTACTTCTCCAACCCGGAAGCGCGCAAGCTGGCGCGTTCGTTCTACAGTAAGCTGTCGATGCTGTGCCATGAGAAAATGTACGACCAGGTGATGGATACCGTGCGTAATTATGGCAAGGAGAGCGGCGCGATCTGGCAAAGCATGCAAGGTACCATGCCGAGCGATCTGACCGAAGCGCGCCGTTAACGGCGGCGTCGCGTTGGTAAAAAACAAGGGCGCATCATGCGCCCTTTTTGCTGCGTGTTACAGCGCGCTGGGGCGCGGAGGGCAGCGTTCCAGCAGTTCGACGCTGCCGTCTTCGTTTTGCTGTTCCAGAATCACGTCGAACCCCCACAGCCGGTACACATGTTTCATCACCTCGCGGCGGCTTTTATCCAGCGGCGCGCGTTCCTGCGGCACATAGCGTAGCGTCAATGAACGATCGCCGCGCAGATCAACGTTCCAGACCTGGATGTTGGGTTCGTGATTGCTCAGGTTGTACTGTGCCGACAGCTCTTGGCGAATCGCCCGATATCCCGCCTCATTGTGGATGGCCGAAATCTCCAGATAGTTGTTGCGGTCGTCATCCAGCACGGTGAACAGGCGGAAGTCGCGCATCAGTTTCGGCGACAGGAACTGGCTGATAAAGCTTTCGTCCTTAAAGTCGCGCATGGCGAAATGCAGCGTTTCCAGCCAGTCTTTGCCGGCAAAATCCGGGAACCAGTAGCGATCTTCTTCCGTTGGCGACTGACAGATGCGCTTGATATCCTGGAACATGGCGAAGCCCAGCGCATACGGGTTAATGCCGTTGTAATAGGGGCTGTTGTAAGGCGGCTGATACACCACGTTGGTGTGGCTGTGCAGGAACTCCAGCATAAAGCGCTCGCTGACGCGGCCCTCGTCATACAGATGGTTGAGTATGGTGTAATGCCAGAAGGTGGCCCAGCCTTCGTTCATCACCTGCGTCTGCTTTTGCGGGTAGAAATACTGGCTGACCTTGCGCACAATGCGCAGGATTTCCCGTTGCCACGGCTCCAGCAGCGGGGCGTTTTTTTCCATAAAGTAGAGAATATTTTCCTGCGGCTCGCTGGGGTAACGACGTTCTTGCTCCGGCGCGTCTTCGCGTTCGACGCGTGGCAGCGTTTTCCACAGCGAGTTCACCTGGCTTTGCAGATACTCCTCCCGGCTCTTCTGACGCGCTTTCTCTTCCTGCAGTGAAATTTTTTGCGGACGTTTATAGCGGTCCACGCCGTAGTTCATCAGCGCGTGGCAGGAATCCAACAGTTTCTCTACCTCTTCTACGCCGTAGCGCTCTTCACATTCGCTGATGTAATGGCGGGCGAACAGTAGGTAATCGACGATCGAACTGGCGTCGGTCCAGCTGCGAAACAGGTAGTTGTTCTTGAAGAATGAGTTGTGCCCGTAGCAGGCGTGCGCCATCACCAGCGCCTGCATGGTGATGGTGTTCTCTTCCATCAGGTAAGCAATACAAGGATTGGAGTTGATGACGATCTCATAGGCCAGCCCCTGCTGCCCATGTTTGTAGAGCTGTTCGGTTTCGATAAATTTTTTACCGAATGACCAGTGCGTATAGTTAATCGGCATCCCGACGCTGGAATACGCATCCATCATCTGCTCAGAGGTGATGACCTCAATTTGGTGCGGATAGGTATCCAGTTTGTAATGTTTGGCGACGCGGTCAATCTGCTCCAGATAGACCTGCAGCAACTCAAACGTCCAGTCTGGTCCATCGCTCAGACGTTTTTCATCCATAATTTGATCATGTGTTGAAGTTGTCATCAGCGCACCCTCGTTTTGTACGGGCCAGGCTCATTACGGCGGCCCTTAATCAATCGTAGCTCAAAAAAGAACGGGGCGAGGGGGTTATAAAGCCTAAAAATTCAACGTCCTGTCTGAACTTAACGGGAGGAGCGGATAGCGGGTGAGTTTTTTCTGCTGTTTTGCCGCCGATGTGGCCTCGCAGGATATGTTGATGTTTTGCGTGTTTTGTAGATTAATATTTTGTTTTGTATGGCAGGGTTGATTTTATATTCTGTTAACAACCTGTTGCACATGAGGGCGATTTTTAGTGACTTCAATGCAGTCATTGATTGCATGAGGGGGCGCTATTCTCTCCAGAAACCGGCTTTCACCGCAGGTTATCGCTATTTAAATCCGCCTATTGCAAAAGGAAGCGGCTTGAACGATAAATTAATTGTGAAATCTGTCACGATTAAAAACTAATTTGTTGGATGGTTTTTTCTACTGAGTTAATTTGCCGTCAACAGAAGATTATGCTTTGTTAAACCTCGGGCTGGAGTCAGTGATGCGAGTTTTGATTTTAGGTAGTGGAGTGGTTGGCGTAGCCAGCGCCTGGTATCTGGCGAAAGCCGGGCATGAAGTGACGGTGGTTGATCGTCAGCCAGGGCCGGCGCTGGAAACCAGCGCCGCCAACGCCGGTCAGATCTCGCCGGGTTATGCTGCGCCATGGGCCGCGCCCGGCGTGCCTCTGAAGGCCATCAAATGGATGTTCCAACGCCATGCGCCGCTGGCTATCCGCCTGGACGGCACCGGCTTTCAGATCAACTGGATGTGGCAGATGCTGAAAAACTGCAATACGTCCCATTATGCCACCAACAAAGGGCGGATGGTGCGTCTGGCGGAGTACAGCCGCGACTGCATCAAGGCGTTGCGTCAGGACACCGGTATCGAATACGAAGGGCGTCAGCGTGGCACGTTGCAACTGTTCCGTTCGCAGCAGCAGTTTGAGAATGCGGCGAAAGATATTGCGGTATTGGAAGACGCCGGCGTGCCTTACAAACTGCTGGAGTCCAGCCAGTTGGCCACGGCGGAGCCGGCTTTGGCGCAGGTGGCGCACAAGCTGACCGGCGGTCTGCAACTGCCGAATGATGAAACCGGTGATTGCCAGCTGTTTACCCAGCGCCTGGCCAAAATGGCGGAGCAGGCGGGCGTGACCTTCCTGTATGACCAGCACGTCGATCGCCTGCTGGTGGATGGCGATAAAATTACCGGCGTGCAGTGCGGCGGGCAGACTTTGACGGCGGACAGTTATGTGGTGGCCTTCGGTTCCTATTCGACCGCGCTGCTGCGCGGGCTGGTGGCGATCCCCGTTTATCCGCTGAAAGGCTACTCGCTGACCATCCCGATTACCGATGAGACGGCGGCGCCGTACTCAACGGTGCTGGATGAAACCTATAAAGTCGCTATTACCCGCTTTGACCAGCGCATTCGCGTTGGCGGTATGGCGGAAATCGTCGGCTTTAATACCGAACTGGAGCAGAAGCGACGCGAGACGCTGGAGATGGTGGTGCGCGATCTGTACCCCAACGGCGGCCGGGTTGAACAGGCTACGTTCTGGACCGGACTGCGGCCGATGACGCCGGACGGTACGCCGATTGTCGGCCGCACCTCATTGAAGAACCTGTACCTCAATACCGGCCACGGCACGCTGGGGTGGACGATGGCCTGCGGTTCCGGCCAGTTGCTTGCCGACCTGATCTCCGGCATCACGCCGGCGATCCCATTTGACGATCTCTCCGTGGCGCGTTACAGCGGTGGTGTGACCCATTCGCGGCGTGCACCGTTGAACGACGTGCATCCGGCGCGTTAATCCTCATCGCCGGCCGCAGCGGCAGACTGCGGCCGGCGTCAAACCGGCTGAAGGAGAGCCCATGCCCCGCCCAATTACCGCAACGCTGCACCTGGCGGCGTTCGACAACAATTTACAGGTTATCCGCCGCCATGCGCCCGCTGCGAAAGTTTGGTCGGTGGTGAAGGCTAATGCCTATGGCCACGGTATTAAACACGTCTGGCGCAGCCTGGCGAATACCGATGGCTTTGCGTTACTGGATCTGGCGGAGGCGGTGCTGCTGCGTGAATCCGGTTGGCAAGGGCCGATCCTGCTGCTGGAGGGGTTCTTTCAGCCGCAGGACCTGGCGCTGATTGACCGTTATCAGTTGACCACCGCCGTACACAGCGACTGGCAGCTGGCGGCGATCGCCGAGGCACGGCTCGCGGCGCCGCTGAATATTTATCTGAAGCTGAATAGCGGCATGAACCGGCTGGGCTTTGCGCCCGAGCGGATACGCAGCGTCTGGCAACGGGCGCAGGGCATCGCCAATATCGGCGCTATGACGCTGATGAGCCACTTCGCGACTGCCGATGATGCGCGTGGCGTAGCGCAGCAAATGACGACCATTGATCGCGCGGCGGCGGAACTGCCGCTGCCGCGCTGTCTGGCCAATTCGGCGGCGACGCTGTGGCATCCGGATACGCACGGCAGTTGGGTGCGGCCGGGCATTATCTTGTACGGCGCATCGCCGAGCGGCAACTCGGCGGATATTGCCGCGACGGGGCTACAGGCGACGATGTCATTGCGCAGTGAGATTATCGCGGTGCAGACGCTAAAATCCGGCGACAGCGTCGGCTATGGCTGGCGCTATACCGCCAGCGCCGTACAGCGGATCGGTATTGTCGCCTGCGGCTATGCCGACGGTTATCCGCGCCATGCGCAGAGCGGCACGCCTATCTGGGTTGACGGCGTATTGACGCGCACCGTAGGTACGGTATCGATGGATATGCTGGCGGTGGATCTGACGCCGTGCCCGCAGGCGGCTATCGGTGCTGAGGTGGAATTGTGGGGGCGGCATTTGCCGGTGGATGACGTGGCCGCCGCAGCCGGTACCCTGGGGTACGAGCTGCTGACGGCATTGACGCCGCGGGTGCCGGTGGAAGCCGGCGCATAAGCTCAGCCGATCCGGTTTAACTGTCCCTTTAATTGTTTACTGCGCTGCCGGGCGTGCAGCGCCAGTAAACAGCCCGCCGCCATCACCAGCGCCAGCGCCATTTTCGGCTGCAGAGGCAGCGCCATCGCCAGCAGTCCCAGCGCAGCGCCGCCGGCCATCTGTACGAAACCGACCAGCGCCGAGGCTACTCCGGCCTCGTTGGAATACGGCTCCAGCGCATAGCTGGTGGCCGGGCCCATCACAAACGCCAGCCCGGCGCAGCCGATGGCAACCGGCAGCATATAGGCCAGCCAGTGGGTTTGCGCATCGGCCGTCAGGAAGGTGATATCAAACAGCAGGGCAAGGCATCCCAGCCCCATCAGCACGCCGCCGGTTGCCAGACAAAAAGGCCGGCCGACCTTGCGAATCACCCGGTTGGCGAAGAAGCTCACCAGCATAATCCAGAAACCGTTGGCGCCGAACGCCAGGGAAAATTGCAGCGGCGTCAGGCCAGCGGTACCCATCAGCACATTAGGCGCCAGCGACACGTAGGTGAGCGCCATGCCCATGGCCCCGGCATTGACCACGGCGAAAGAGAGAAAGCGTGACTGACGCAGGATCTGTGCGTACTGGCGTACGGGGAGCCCTTTGACCGGCCGCGTATCTGCCGGTCGGGTTTCCGGCAGACGCAGAGCGATCAGCACGAAGACCAGCAGCGCGTAGCCGACCAGGAACCAGAAAGGGGCGCGCCAGCCAAACGCTTCCGCCAGTAATCCGCCCAACAGCGGCGCCAGCGCCGGGATAATATTCAGCGTACCGTTGAGGAAACCAAAGGCGCGCGCGGCATCGTCGCCGTTCATACGGTCGCGCACGCCGCTAAACGCCACTACGGCGGTGCAGCATACCGCGATGCCCTGCAGCAGGCGTGAGGCGATAAACAGCGTCGGGCTGTTGGCCAGCGCGGCCATGGCGGCGCCGATCATATACAGGATAATGCCGGCCAGCGCGACCGGCTTGCGTCCGTAGTTGTCGACCAGCGGCCCGGCGACGATCTGCCCCAGTCCTAGCACCAGAATAAACAGCGAAATGGTGGATTGGATCACCGCTTCGCTGCTGTTCAGGCCCAGCGCGATGGCCGGTATCGCCGGCAGATAGAGGTCGATGCCTAACGGGCCCAGCAAGACCAGACTCAGCAGGAGAAGGAGAAATTTTTGCATAATGAAAAATAGCACATCCAAGTGACAAAGTGGCTTAGGGTAGTGCCTTCGCAGTGAAATGGAAAGGGCGGTGCGCCAGGTTGTTATACAGAGAGAGCGGCAGGCGCGATACCGGCAGCGGAACAGCGCCTGTCCGGATCAGGGCAGCAGTGCGGCATCGTGGCGGAAATAGCAGTTGGCCACCACGTCGGCGACATATCTGGCCTGATGCTTGGCATCGTCCAGCGCCCTGTGTGGCGTACCTTCAAACGGCCGTGCCTTTTTGGGGGTAAAGCCGTGCAGCTCTGCCAGCGTCACCAGGGTGCGGACATCCTGCGTGTGCCAAAACTTCCACGGGCAGGGCATCGTCAGTTGCTGGAAGGCGTGCTCCAGGATGGCGCAGTCAAACTCTTTGCCGTTGCCCCAGACTTTTACCGTGTCGCTGCTGTGCATATGAATAAAGCGGCTCAGGTTGGTCAGCACGCGTTTTAAGCTGTCGCTGCCGCCAAAGGCCAATTTACGCGCCTCATCGGATTGCCTGGCCCACCAGGCGACGGTGTCCAGGCTTATTGTCCTGCCGTCTTGCTCCTTCTGCGGGCTGACGGCCGCTTCAAATTCCTCGCCCAACTGACCGGTTTTGGGATCGAAAAATACGGCGGCAACCACCAGAATGACCGCGCTTGGCTTCACATCCAGCGTTTCTATATCCAACATCACATGGTGCATCAGGTTTCTCTGCTCGCCAAAAGAGAGTGACAGGATACTACAAAGCCGGCATTGCCGCGCAGCGTCAATTCCAGGCAGGCGAAAAAGGGCGAATCACGGTATGATACGCATAGGTTTTGTTGAAGGTGGCTGCCGGAGTGAGAACGCTGATCTTTATTTGTTGCATGTTGGGGTATGCGCTGGTGCTGGGGTATCTGGGCACCTTTGTGGCAGACAAAGTCTGCGAAGGTTACAGCAACTACAGCAAAATCTGCCGCATGGTGGATATCTCTGAACCACATATCTCCAAAACGCCGCCACATCCGGCGAAGTAATCGCCTGCCTTTTGTTCCTCACCTTGATTTTACTGCGATAGTCCTCGTAATTTTCTGATAGCAAACGCCAGGCGTACTTGAACTCCCTACCTGTAAAAGATAATAATTATCATTGTTATTATCTTTACCAATATTTTCATTTTCTTAACACCAGCGCACCGCATCACGTTCTGACCAGACTGTCATCGAAATTGTCTTGTCTTGTTGCGGTGTACATTTTACGGCTTCCAATAGGAATTACGGCTATGTCTGGGATTTTTCCTGTCAAACGCTCCCGTCTGTTATGCGCTATTGCCCTGTTTTTACCGCTGTCCTCCTGGGCGGAGGATACGCTACTGGTGACCGCCAAGCCGGCGGACACGGCGGATTCGGCAACTCATGGTTATACCGCCGGCACCAGCCAGGGGGCGACAAAAACCGACCGACCGCTGATTTTAACCGGGCAGGCGGTATCGGTGGTGACGCGTCAGCAGATGACCGACCAAAATGCCTTAACGGTCAATGATGCGTTGAAGTATACGCCGGGTGTGTTCACCAACTTTGCCGGCGGGGCGACGCGTTATGACACCATTGCGCTGCGGGGCTTTCACGGCGGCGATGTGAATAACACTTTTCTGGACGGGCTGAGGCTGCTGAGCGACAGCGGCAGTTACAACGCATTGCAGGTTGATCCCTGGTTCCTGGAGCGGGTTGACGTGATTAAAGGGCCGTCTTCGGTAATGTACGGCCAAAGCATTCCTGGCGGTCTGGTGGCCTTGACCAGTAAGCGGCCGCAGTTTGCCACCGAAGGGCACCTCACCCTGACGGGCGGCAATCACCATACCCAGGGCGGCGCGTTTGACGTGACCGGTGCGCTGTCGGATCAATGGGCATACCGCCTGACGGGCATGACGCGCAGCAGCGATACCATGTATGACCACCAACGTGAAGAACGCTACGCGATTGCGCCGTCGCTGTTATGGCAACCGAGTGAAGATACCTCGCTGTTGCTGAAGGCCTACCTGCAAAAAGATCCGTCCGGCGGCTATCACAGCGCGGTGCCGGCGGACGGCAGCCTGTATGCCAGCCAGGGCGACAAGCTGGGGCGCGGGTTCTTTGACGGCGACAGCCGCCATAACGTATTCAAGCGTTGGGAGCAGATCTACAGCTATGCCTTCTCGCACCGGTTTAATGACGTCTGGACGTTCCGCCAAAACGCCAGCTACACCCATTCGAACGTCGAGTTGGAGCAGGTGTATCAGGCGGGCTGGAATGAAGAGCATACCTTGCTGAATCGCTATTACAGCGGATCCAGCACCTCACTGGACGCCTATGCCGTGGATAACCAGCTGGAAGCCGAGTTCGCCACCGGTCCGTTGGACCATAAAGTGTTGCTGGGGCTGGACTACCAGCGCTTCCGCAATAATCTGTGGGATGAAAGCGGCGGAGCGTCACCGTTGAATCCCTATACCGGCGTAGCGGGGGAGCCGTTGCTGACCGACGTGGTGCGCACCGACTCGCGCCGTCACTATCAGCAGACCGGCGTCTACCTGCAGGATGAGATCGCCTTGAACAACTGGTATCTCAACCTGGCCGGCCGTTACGATCGCCTGGAGAGTAAAAATACCAATCTGACCACCGACAGCACCGATTCGCGTAACGATCACCACTTCAGCGGTCGCGCCTCGCTGCTGTATCACTTCGACAGCGGCTTCTCGCCGTACGCCAGCTACAGCTCGGCGATCACCCCAGAGGCGCTGGCGGATAATGACGGCCATATGCTGAAACCCAGCACCAGCAAGCAGTATGAGGTCGGCCTGAAGTATCAGCCGCCGGGCAGCACATCGTTGTACAGCGTGTCGCTGTATGACCTCACGCAAAAGGACGTGGCGAACCGGGTGGTGCAGCAAAGTTATTATGAACCTGCCGGTAAGGTGCATTCGCAGGGGATTGAGCTGGAAGCGCGTTCCCAGGTGACCGATCGCCTTAATGTGATTGCGGGTTACACCTATAACAAGGTGAAATTTAAAGACGCCATCGACGGCAATAACGGCAATACGCCATATTTGGCGCCGAACCAAATGGCGACGCTGTGGGGACAATATGATGCGGGCTACGGGCTGAATCTTGGCGCGGGCGTGCGTTATATCGGCAAGCAGTGGGCGGATAATGAAAATACCCAACGCATTCCGTCCGTGACCTTGCTGGACGCATCAGTACGTATGAACCTGGCGCAGGTGGCGCCGAGCCTGAAAGGGGCGTACGTACAGCTGAACGTCAATAATCTGGCGGACAGAAAGTATGTCGCGGCCTGTTACGGCACCAGCTATTGCTATTGGGGGCAGGAACGTAGCGTGGTCGCGACGGTCGGTTACGACTTCTGATTGGGCATCGCCGCGCCGGCATGGATGAACGGCGCGGCGATCTCGGCGGGTGCTCAGAACAGGGAAAACATGAGCACGACCGGTAAACTGAGCGGCCAGGTGAGGCCGATGGTGAGGGCGCTGAGACAGCGAATTTTAATCGTATCCCGGCTGACCAGATAAGTAAAAACCACAGAGAATAAAAAGCCAAACAAATAAAAATATTGTGTTGCAACCCACAGCGACGACATGAAACCCATTCCAGTAATATTTCTCAGCGCGCATTTTAGGAGTATCGCCACGTATAATCAACGACCAGCGCCGACTAATCATGGCGCGCGTTATTCCCTAGGGTCATATATCCCTATAAACAACAAGCTATCACCAGGCGTAAGACTACGCCGAAAAAGAGATACAGTGCTGATAACTTTTTGAAAATATTAAGCAGATATAATATGTTGGCAGGGAACAAGCACATTGAGGAGGCATTATGGGCTTTTGGCGTATCGTATTTACCATCCTTATACCGCCACTGGGCGTGCTGCTGGGCAAAGGATTAGGCGGCGCATTTATTTTGAATATTATTCTGACGTTGCTGGGATATTTCCCGGGCCTGATTCATGCGTTTTGGGTGCAGACCAAAGATTCCTGATGGAAGAGGAGGGCCGGGGAATACCCGGCCCTGAGAGACGGCCTTCAGGCGGTTTGGGTGTGGAACAGCTCGCGGAATACCGGATAGATATCGTCCGGTTCACGAATATGCTGCATGGCAAAGTTGTCGAACCTGGCCTGTAAGTTTTCATATTCACGCCACAGAGTTTGATGCGCCCGGCGGGTAATTTCGATATAGCTGTAGTAGCGCACGATCGGCAGCAGTTTTTTCGCCAGCAACTCATGGCACAGCGGGGAGTCATCGGCCCAGTTGTCGCCGTCCGACGCCTGCGCCGCGTAGATGTTCCACTGCGCCGGGTTGTAACGCTCCTCCACCACTTCGCTCATCAGCTTCAGCGCGCTGGAAACGATGGTGCCGCCGGTTTCCTGCGAGTAGAAGAACTCTTGCTCGTCGACTTCTTTGGCCTGCGTATGGTGGCGGATATACACCACCTCGACGTTTTTGTAGGTACGGCTAAGGAACAGATAGAGCAGGATATAAAAACGCTTGGCCATATCTTTCGTCGCCTGATCCATTGAACCAGAAACGTCCATCAGGCAGAACATCACCGCCTGGCTGGATGGCTCCGGACGGCGTTCATAATTCTTGTAGCGTAAATCGAAAGTATCGATAAAGGGAACGCGTTCGATTTTCTGCCGCAGTTCGGCAATCTCTTTACGTAGCCGCTCCTCTTCCAGCAGTTGCACCGGTTCGGTATTTTCCATGGTGGTCAGTTGCTCTTCCAACTGACGCAGTTCGCGGCGTTTGCCGGCGGTCATTGCCGTACGCCGCGCCAGCGAGTTTTGCAGGGAGCGTACGATACTGATGTTGGCGGGCACGCCGTTGGCGGTGAAGCCGGCGCGATGGGTTTTGAATTCGGTGAGCTGTTTGTACTCATTTTTTTTCAGGTTCGGCAGCGCCAAATCTTCAAACAGCAGGTCGAGATATTCGTCTTTGGAGATCTGGAAAACGAAATCATCCTGACCTTCACCGTCCTGGCTGGCGTTGCCCTGACTGCTGCCGCCGCCACCGCCGCCCTGTGGCCGTTCGACGCGATCGTTCTGTACGAAATGATCGTTACCGGGGTGGACGCGATGGCGCGTGCCGCCGCGCCCCTGATGAAACATCGGTTCGTTGATATCGGCGTTGGGAATCGATACGGATTCGCCACTGTCTATGTCGGTGACCGAACGCTTGTTGATGGCCTCGGCGATCGACTGTTTAATTTGCGACTTGTAGCGGCGCAAAAAGCGCTGGCGATTCACCATGCTTTTGTTTTTGCCGTTCAGCCGTCGATCAATGAAATAAGCCATAGTTCCCCCAACCATTGCCAACTTTCTATGCCCTGGCGCCCGCGAACCGCAGCCCGCGGGCTTATTAAGGCATCCCTCTACGACGTCACTCGCAGCGCGTTATCAGGAGGATTTTCTGACCCGCAGATACCATTCGCACAGTAAACGCACCTGCTTACGGGTATAGCCTTTTTCCATCATGCGATCGACAAAGTCGTCGTGTTTCTTCTGCTCGTCCGTGGAGGTTTTCGCGTTAAAGGAGATGACCGGCAGCAGTTCTTCGGTATTCGAGAACATTTTCTTCTCGATAACCGTGCGCAGCTTCTCATAACTGGTCCAGTTAGGATTGCGGCCATTGTTGTTTGCCCGGGCGCGCAGCACGAAGTTGACGATTTCGTTGCGGAAATCCTTCGGATTGCTGATGCCGGCAGGTTTTTCAATTTTCTCCAGTTCGGCGTTAAGGGATTCACGGTCAAACAGCTGGCCGGTATCCGGATCGCGGTATTCCTGATCCTGAATCCAGAAGTCCGCATAGGTCACGTAGCGGTCGAAAATATTCTGACCATACTCGGAGTAGGACTCCAGATAGGCGGTCTGGATCTCTTTGCCGATAAACTCGGCGTATTTCGGGATCAGATAACCTTTCAGATGCTCCAGGTATTTTTCCGCCAGATCCTGCGGGAACTGTTCGCGTTCTATCTGCTGTTCCAGCACGTAGAACAGGTGCACCGGGTTGGCCGCCACTTCGGTATGATCGAAGTTGAACACGCGTGACAAAATTTTGAAGGCGAAGCGGGTCGACAGGCCGTTCATCCCTTCGTCCACGCCGGCATAGTCGCGGTATTCCTGATACGACTTGGCCTTCGGATCGGTATCTTTCAGGCTTTCACCGTCGTAAACGCGCATTTTTGAGTAGAGGCTGGAGTTTTCCGGCTCTTTCAGCCGTGACAGCACGGTAAAGCGCGCCAGCGTTTCCAGCGTGCCCGGCGCGCACGGCGCGTGGGTCAGTTCACTGTGATCGAGCAGTTTGTCGTAGATTTTTATCTCTTCCGACACCCGCAGGCAGTACGGCACCTTGACGATATAGACACGGTCAAGGAAGGCTTCGTTGTTTTTGTTGTTGCGGAACGTCACCCATTCCGATTCGTTGGAGTGGGCCAGAATAATGCCGTTAAACGGCAGGGCGGAGATGCCCTCGGTACCGTTATAGTTACCTTCCTGCGTGGCGGTCAGCAGCGGGTGCAGCACCTTGATCGGCGCCTTGAACATCTCGACGAACTCCATCAGCCCTTGGTTGGCCCGGCACAGGGCGCCGGAATAACCGTAGGCGTCGGGATCGTTCTGCGCGTGGTTTTCCAGTTTACGGATGTCCACTTTACCGACCAGAGCGGAAATGTCCTGGTTGTTTTCATCGCCGGGTTCAGTTTTGGCGATGGCGATCTGTTCGAGAATCGACGGACGCACTTTCACCACTTTGAACTTGGTGATGTCGCCGCCAAATTCATTGAGGCGTTTCGCCGCCCATGGCGACATAATGGTGCCCAGGTAGCGGCGCGGAATGTTGTACTCTTTTTCCAGGATGCCGGCGTCTTCCTGCGGGTTGAACAGGCACAGCGGATGATCATTGACCGGGCTGCGTTCGCCGTTGGCGCTTAGCGTATAGATAGGCACCAGCTGCATCAGTGCTTTCAGCCGTTCGGCCAGCGAGGATTTACCGCCGCCGACCGGCCCCAGCAGATACAGGATCTGTTTTTTCTCTTCCAGGCCCTGTGCGGCGTGTTTCAGGTAAGAGACGATCTGCTCGATAGCCTCCTCCATACCGTAGAACTCTTCAAAGGCCGGATAGCGCGCGATCACGCGGTTGGAGAACAGGCGCGACATGCGGGACTCAAGCGCGGTGTCGACCATGACCGGTTCACCGATAGCCATCAGCAGACGTTCCGCGGCATTGGCGTAGGCACTGCGATCTTCCCGGCAAATGGTAAGAAATTCCTGCAGTGTGAACTCTTCGTCCTTGGCAGCTTCATAGCGCTGGCGATAGTGGTCAAATATGTTCATGGCGATGCCCGTCCTTTCGTTATTAGCACAGGTTAAAGGGAGCAGGTGATAGACCCGTTGGGATTGAGACTGTGGCCGTAGCGCCGCAACTCAATAACATTGAGTACCCATTCCGGCCCCCGAAAGAAGAAGTTAAAACCTGAGTACAGCAACCCGTATGCCAACCTGTTGCGCTTATTATCGCGAGTTGCGCTGTATTGCCACTGGGCTCAGGGTAATTTCAGCTTCTGATTTAAGCTTAGTTGGCATAGCGGAAAATTTCCTGTCAGCGAAAAAGCTTTTTTTAAGTCATATCAATGACTCAGTTATTTCAGGGTCAACGGAGGGCCTTATTGGCTGCGGCCTGAGGGGGGAAACGTCATGTTTCTGACATGCCTTATACATATTTCAACATTAATGTTGCCGATCCGGCGTGATTTAACATGTAAAGATAAAGCGCGTCACTAAAATTTCACCTAGAATATGACGCTATTTTAACGGCTCCGATCCGAGCATGGCATGACAACGCAGTATCACGGATGGCCTAGGGACGTCTGTATCGGGGAGCGCGTTGCCGGGCTGGCGACGCAACGTGTTTATACAAGAACAACGAGGGGAATCGAACGGGTGAAAATTTTCAAATTCAAAACGTTGGCAATCGCCGGTGCGCTGCTTTGCGCGCAGGGTGCTCAGGCGGGAACCTGGTCGCTGGGGGCATCGGCGCTGTTGACGCCGGACCCTTACAAGGGCAACAACACCCGCCTGTATCCGGTGCCGGTGATCAACTATGACAGCGAGGATTTTTACTTCCATACGCTGACCGCCGGTTATTACCTGTGGAACGATGAGGTCAACAAACTCAGCGTGATGGCGTACTATTCACCGCTGCACTTTAAGCCCGGCGACAGCGATGACGATAGCATGAAGCGGCTGGACAAACGTCGCGGCACGCTGATGGCCGGGATGGCCTATTCGCATAATGCCGAGTGGGGCACGCTGCGTGTAGCCTTCAGCGGCGATACGCTGGATAACAGCAATGGATTGGTCGGCGATCTGGCCTATCTGTACAAGTTCCAGCTGGGCGACTGGAGCCTGGCCCCGGGCGTCGGCGTGACCTGGAGCAGCAAAAACCAGAATAAATACTACTACGGCGTGAGCGACAACGAGTCGCGCCGCAGCGGCCTGAACAGCTACAAGCCAAGCGACAGCTGGGCGCCATACCTGGAGCTGACGGCGAACTATCAGATCAACAAGAGCTGGAACGCCTTCTTTATGGGACGTTACGTGCGCCTGTCTGATGAAGTTAAAGACAGCCCGATGGTGGACTCGTCTTACGACGGCATGCTGTGGAGCGGTGTCACGTACACCTTCTGACGGCGGCTGTACGCCAAGAGAAAAGGGGCGCTATCGCCCCTTTTGCTTATCTGTCGTCCGGTACGGACTTAGGCGTCTTTGCGGCAGCGGAAGGTCACCGCCAGACGGGCCGGCTGTTCGCCCTGCGCCAGCAGCGGCTTGCTGAGTCGTCCGGTTTCAACACACACCATGGTTTTGTAGCCGTCGTTGGCCATATCCGCCATGCTGCAGGAGAGTTCAGCGCCCGGATTCCAGGCGATCACATCGCTCATATAGTGGTGTTGCACTTCAATCGTGCGTTGCAGCGCCTGATCCTTGATCAGGCTGCATGTCGTCGGCTGGGTGTAAATACGGTCGGTCTGGCCGCTGAAGGTCACATCGCCGCTCTGGCGGGTTTCAGCGCCGTTTGCCACTTTATCCAGATACGTTTCTCCAAGCCCGGCAACGCTGACCCTGGCGATATCGCCGATTTGGAAATAGCTGTGCAGCGCTGCAGTGGCCTGATAGTCGCCGTGTGATTCCAGCTCGATTTCACAGCTCTCCCCCAGCTTGAAGCGGGCGATTAGCGTAAAGGCGTGCGGCCACAGCTTGCGGGTCTGTTCGTTATCCTGCAGCGTAAAAGTGAGGATGACGCCATCCTGATCTTCGTCATGCGCGGTCAGGCGCCAGGGTTGATTACGTGCAAAGCCGTGCGAAGGCTTGCCGGCCGGGCCGAACCATGGCCAGCAGATCGGTACGCCGCCGCGGATGGCGTTGCCGGCTTTAAACGGCGTGTTTTCGCTCAACCAGATGACGGGCCGTTCGCCGCTCGGCTGCCAGCCGATCAGATGCGCGCCTTGCAGCGTTACCGCCGCGCGAACTTTGGGGTGAGACACCACCACGACGCTTAACTCGTCCAGCTGTCGTTGGCTGATATACGGAGAAATCTGTTTGCTAATGGGCAGGGTGAAAACTTTTTCGTTCATCGAGTCACCTTATCTATCGCCATATACTCTTGCTGAGCAGGGGAGAAAAACCAATAAAAAAGGGCGACATTAATGTCGCCCTCGTCAATCAGCTGTACATCACGCCATTATTTGGAGATGTGAGCGATCAGATCCAGTACTTTGTTGGAGTAGCCAGTTTCGTTGTCGTACCAGGAAACCAGTTTCACAAAGTTGTCGTTCAGCGCGATACCTGCTTTGGCATCGAATACGGAAGTCAGCACTTCACCGTTGAAGTCGGTAGAAACCACGTCGTCTTCGGTGTAGCCCAGAACGCCTTTCAGCTCGCCTTCTGCGGCTTCTTTGATGGCTTTCTTGATGTCTTCGTAAGTGGCAGATTTTTCCAGACGCACGGTCAGGTCAACCACAGATACGTTTGGAGTCGGAACGCGGAACGCCATACCGGTCAGTTTGCCTTTAAGTTCAGGCAGAACAACGCCTACCGCTTTTGCTGCGCCGGTAGAAGAAGGGATGATGTTCTGGGATGCGCCGCGGCCGCCGCGCCAGTCTTTGTGAGACGGGCCATCAACGGTTTTCTGCGTTGCGGTGGTAGCGTGAACGGTGGTCATCAGGCCTTCAACGATGCCGAACTTGTCGTTGATGACTTTAGCCAGCGGAGCCAGGCAGTTAGTGGTGCAAGATGCGTTGGAAACGATATCCTGGCCAGCGTATTTTTCAAAGTTGGCGCCGCGTACGAACATTGGGGTCGCATCTTTGGAAGGGCCGGTCAGCACAACTTTCTTCGCGCCTGCGGTGATGTGTTTACGTGCGGTTTCGTCGGTCAGGAAGATACCGGTGGCTTCAGCAACAACGTCAACACCCACTTCGTTCCACTTCAGGTTAGCCGGGTCTTTCTCTGCGGTAACACGGATAGTTTTGCCGTTAACAACCAGGTGGCCGTCTTTAACTTCTACCGTACCGTTGAAACGGCCGTGGGTAGAGTCATACTTCAGCATGTAAGCCATGTACTCCGCGTCCAACAGATCGTTGATTGCAACGATTTCGATGTCGGAACGTTCCTGAGCAGCACGGAAAACAATGCGGCCGATACGGCCAAAACCGTTGATACCTACTTTGATAGTCATATATTCCACCAGCTATTTGTTAGTGAATAAAAGGTTGGTTGTAAAATTACAAAAACCTTACCCAGCGTCAAGCGGAATCGTGTCAATTCTTGCGGCAAGTCAAAGCTGAGAGCTGAGTTTGCACGCTTATTGTACATTCCGTTTGCGTTCGGCCTCATTGGGAAAATGGGGGCAAACCGCCGAGTTTAAAGAGCGCTTGGGTCAGATATGTGATCGCCATCACATAACGCCCCGGCGTGGACTTTATGCGCTACAGTTTAGGCTAAAAAGGCCTGCAGCGCTGTTAATTTTTTGTTATCATTAATCATTGTTTTCGTTGACATTATCCATATTTCGGGAATCGCATCTATGAGCAAAGATCACGCCCCCCACACCCCGGTCACGGAACTGAATGAAATACAACGTTATGTGACCCAGGAACACGGTACGGAAGCGCCGTATTCCGGCAAATTGCTGCAGAACAAACGCGATGGTCTCTACCATTGCCTCTGCTGTAATGCGCCGCTGTTTTATTCCGAAAGCAAGTATGACTCCGGCTGCGGCTGGCCAAGTTTCTATGAGCCGGTGTCCGACGATGCCATCCGCTATCTTGATGATAATTCACATAATATGCAGCGAGTTGAGATTCGCTGCGGTAACTGTGATGCGCACCTGGGCCACGTGTTCCCCGACGGCCCGCAGCCGACCGGCGAGCGTTATTGCGTTAACTCCGCCTCGCTGAGTTTTACCGACGCCGCCAACGGCGAGAAGACGGCAGGCTGAGCGAATTTTTTAGAAAAATCGATTCAGCTATTATTCAACGGCAGTAGGAATAAGTGAAGGACGGCCCTGATGGACGTGAAGGATTTGGTTGCGGCGATGACGCCGGAGATTTACCAGCGCCTGGCGCAGGCGGTTGAGCTGGGTAAATGGCCGGACGGCGTGGCGCTGACGCCGGAACAGAAAGAAAACAGCCTGCAGGCGGTGATGCTGTGGCAGGCAATGCATAACCACGATCCGCAACATATGAGCATCGGCACCGACGGCCAGATCGTGATGAAGAGCAAGCAAGAGTTGAAGCAGCAGTTCGCCGCAGAGCCGCTGATTAAGCTGAAACCGCAGTAAGCGGCGGGCAGGGCGCAGTGTGCAAACGGGCGATGTCAGATCGCCCGTTTGTCGTTTAGCGCTGCAGAAATTGTGACAAGGTCACTAATTGCGCGCCGGTCTGCTGCATTGCCTGCAGCGCCCGATCGCTGTCATCGGGCTGCAGGTTGACGCCGCGGCAGCCGTCGCTAATGACCTGAACGGCGTAACCCAGCTGCAGGGCGTCCAGCACGCTGAACTTTACGCAGTAGTCGGTTGCCAGCCCCATGATCGTCAGCGTGCTGACGTTGCGTTGTTGCAGCCAATCATCCAGCGCGGTTTTTGCTCGGTGGCCGTTATCAAAAAACGCGCTGTAGCTGTCGATGGCCGGATCCTGTCCCTTGCGAAATACCGCATCGATTTGCCGCTGCTGCAGGCGCGGATGAAACTCGGCGCCGGCGCTTTCCTGGACGCAGTGAACCGGCCACCAGACCTGCGGCAATCCTTCCAGCTCACCCAATTCGCCGACCAGCCCTGATGAATTAACGGCAAAACTGCGATGCTGCATCGGATGCCAGTCCTGACTGGCAACCACCCAGTCGCCGCGGTCGTGGCTGGCGGCGATCGCCTGGTTGGCCACTGCGATGACGGCATCGCCATCTGTGACCGCCAATGCGCCGCCGGGGCAGAAGTCGTTTTGCAAATCAATCAATAACAGGGCGCTGTTCATCGTCTCTCCCGGTATTTTAGCCCGCGGCGCTCAGTTCGCCGCGCAAGTCTTGCTGCATCTGCTGGCGGATCTCGGCGGGCGTCAGCGGCAGGCTCAGCAGATAGTGCAGTTTCGTCAGCGCGGCTTCGACGGTCATATCAAAACCGCTGATGACGCCGGCATGCGCCAGTGCGTTGCCGGTGGCGTAGCCGCCCATATTTACCCGGCCGGACATGCACTGGGTGAGGTTGACCACCACGATGCCACGTTCGGACGCGGCGCGCAGTTCATCGACCAGTTCAGCTTTTTGCGGCGCGTTGCCAACGCCGTAGGAGCGTAAAATCAGCGCCTTGACCGGCTGCAGCAGGAAATTACGCACCACCGCGCCGGAGATGCCAGGGTAAATGGTCACCACGCCGATCGGCTGCGGCGTAATATTGTGCACCTTCAGCTCACCATGACAAGCCGGCGACGCGATGCCGCTTTGACGGCGGATGTGGATACCGGCTTCCAGCAGCGGCGGCAGGTTGGGCGAGGCGAAGGCGTCAAAGCCGTCGGCATGCGCCTTGGTGGTGCGGTTGCCGCGGAACAGCTTATTGTTGAAGAACAGGCTGACTTCGTTCACCGGGTGGTTAGCGGCCAGATACAGCGCGTTCAGCAGGTTGGTTTGCCCGTCGGAGCGCAGTTCCGCCAGTGGAATTTGTGACCCTGTCACTATTACCGGCTTATCCAGATTCTCCAGCATAAAGGAGAGCGCGGAAGCGGTGAACGCCATGGTGTCGGTGCCATGCAGGATCACAAAGCCGTCGTAACGGTGATAGTTATCTTTAATATCGTCGGCGATATGCTGCCAGTCTTCCGGGGTCATATCGGAGGAGTCGATCAGGGGCGCATATTCATGAATGGTGAAGTCAGGCATTTCCGGGCGATGGAACTCTGGCATCAGCGCCAGCTGGCGCTGTAAGTGGCCAGAGGCGGGGATATAGCCTTGTTCGGAACGCTGCATACCGATGGTGCCGCCGGTATAGGCGACGTAAATGGATTTTTTTTGCATGGCAGGGAATCGGTAGAGAATAAGATGGGCTGAATTATAGGACGATAAATCCAGAAAAAAAGCCCGGCGTTACGCCGGGCCGAAGATTAATGACTTAGCGCACCTCGCCGCAGGTCAGACAAATGGCGTAGCGGTTCTGCGGATCGTTCATGTTATTGAACAATCCCGGCTGCTCTTTCATCGCCATCGCCACCGAAGCCAACGGTGCCGGCAACATGGATTGGATGGCGGCAGGCAGCATGGCGTGGATGGAGACGCCAAACTGGCTGAGCACCATATCCGCCATGCTCGGTGAGTCAACAAACCAGTTCAGCTGCCACTGCTTCAGTTTGGCCAGCTCGGCGGCTTTCTTCACCGCGTCATCGAAATCACCCAATTGATCGACCAGACCGTTGGTTTTGGCGTCGCTGCCGGTCCAGACGTGGCCCTGCGCAATTTTATCCACCTGTTCCGGCGTCATTTTGCGCGAGTCCGCCACCAGGCCGATAAAGCGCTTGTAGCCGTTCTCAATGTTGAGCTGCATCATCTGCGCAAACTCCGGCGGCAGCGCTTTGGTTACCGCCAGATCGGCCAGCGGTGAGGTCGCCACGCCATCGGTGTGCACGCCGATGCTGCCCAGCGTGTCCTGATAGGTATTGATCACGCCGAAGATGCCGATCGAGCCGGTCAGGGTGCTTGGGCTGGCGATAATGTAATTCGCCGGCGTAGAGATCCAGTAACCGCCGGAGGCCGCCATGCCGCCCATTGAGACCACCACCGGTTTGCCGGCGGCGCGGGCGGCCGCCAGTTCGGAACGGATCACCTCGGAAGCGCTGACGCTGCCGCCCGGGCTGTTAACCCGCAGTACGATGGCTTTTACTTTCGGGTCCAGACGCGCCTGGCGCAGTTCCGCAGCGGTGGTGTCGCCGCCGACCGTGCCCGGCGTCTGCTGGCCGTCCATAATGGCGCCATTGGCGAACACGACGGCGATCTGGCCGCCTTGCTCCGGCGTTGGCGCAGGCTGGTAGTCGTAAATGCTGATGGCGTTAAAATCGTTGGTCTGTTTATTCCAGCCAAAGGCCTTGACCAGCTTATTTTCCATTACTGTGCGTGAAGCCAGCTCATCCACCAGTTTGTTGTCGAGCGCATACTTGGCGGTGTCGCCCTGGGCGGCCTGCAAACCGCTGAGAACGCCGGCAGCGCCGGGGAACAGCTGCTGCGGCGTAATTTGGCGGTTGGCTGCCACGGTGTCCAGGTAGTTCTGCCACAGGTTGCCTATCCAGCGGCTGTCCGCTTCGCGCGCGGCCGGCGACATGTCGTCGCGCAGCAGCGGCTCAACCGCCGATTTATAGGTGCCGACGCGGAAGATATTGGTGCTGACCTTCAGTTTGTCGAGCAGGGTCTTGTAATACAGGTTGTTGGTGGCGAAACCGTGCAGGTCGACGTTGCCCTGCGGCGACAGGTAAATCTTGTTGGCGTAGCTGGCCAGATAGTATTGCGTCTGGTTATAGCTATCGCCAATGGCGTAGATCGGTTTGCCGCTGTCGCGGAACTCCCGTAGCGCTTTGCCGATATATTGCAGCGATGGCTGATCGGCACCGGCAAAATCATTCAGCTGCAGTACCAACCCGGTAATGTTTTTATCGTCCTTGGCCTTGCGGATGCTGTCGACCAGATCGAACAGAGAGTTCTCCTGCAGCTCGCTGGCGGAGGCGCCGAGGAATTCGCGGCTGCGTTGCAGGAGACGGTTTTTCATGCTGGGCTGATCGACCACCACGCCGCTCAGGTTGACCAACAGTGCGCCACGGGTGCTTTCAGCCGGCGGGGTGCTCTGGAAGGCAAAATAGATGCCGACGCCGATCAAAATCAGCACGATTAAAAACAGGTTGAGAATAAACTCTCTGACAAAATTCAGCAGACGCCATGTCCACCTGAACGTTCCGGCAATGATACGCCACAAAGTATGCATGTTTTCTCCAAACATGGGCTGAGGATGTCCCGTTATCCTAATGAGCGGCCAGCCAAATGTCAGCTTTAAATCACTGTCGACAGCCGTTATTGTCAATGCTGTAACTTGCTGTTTAGCTGTGCTACCGTGATGAAAATGAAAATTGTTATCAGGAGTTTGTGATGGATGCGCTGGATCTGTTGTTGAACCGCCGTTCGGCCGCTCGCCTGGCGGCCCCTGCGCCGAGTGGTGAAGTACGGCAAAATATTATCAATGCCGGTTTACGCGCGCCCGACCACGGCGCGCTGCAGCCTTGGCGTTTCGTGCTGATTGAAGAGCAGGGGCTCGAGCGTTTCAGCCAGCTGTTGCAGACGGCCGCCAGACAGGATGGGTTGGACGATGCGGCGATTGACAAGGCCAGACAGGCGCCGTTCCGTGCGCCGCTGATTATTACCGTGATCGCCCATTGCAGCGACAACCCCAAGGTACCGCAATGGGAGCAGGTGGTGTCCGCCGGCTGCGCAGTGCAGGCGATGCAGATGGCCGCGCTGGCGCAAGGATTTAACGGTATCTGGCGCACCGGCGCCTGGACCGCGCATGCGCAGGTGCGTGAAGCGTTCGGCTGCCGTGAGCAGGACGAAATCGTCGGTTTCCTGTATCTGGGCACGCCGCAGCTGAAGGCGGCCAGCAAAGTTGTCGCGCCGGATAGCGCGCCGTTCGTCAGCTACTTCTAAATTTTTCCGGGCGAGACGCAAAAAACGCGCAATACCCTGTGTTTTTGTACTGTTTATGAGCAGGTCGACGCATTATCGTCGGCTTGCTCTTATCAATCCCTCCGGCAAGCGCTACCCTATATTCCAATTGATTGAAGTTGTACCCAGGTGGCATATCAATGCGCCTTCAGCCGGGTGATGCATCGGGCTGGCATCGCGGCATATATGTTATCTTGAAGGCTGTTAACCGAAGGAAGTGGACTATGACATCGCCAACCATCCGCCTGACCCAGTACAGCCACGGTGCTGGCTGCGGCTGCAAGATTTCTCCGCAAGTACTCGAAACTATTCTGCACAGCGAACAGGCCAAATTCGTCGATCCGCGTTTGCTGGTGGGTAATGAAACCCGCGATGATGCGGCGGTTTACGATATCGGCAACGGCACCGGCGTGATCAGCACGACTGATTTCTTTATGCCGATCGTCGACGATCCATTTGATTTCGGCCGTATCGCCGCGGCCAACGCCATCAGCGACGTGTATGCCATGGGCGGCAAACCGATCATGGCGATTGCCATTCTTGGCTGGCCGGTGGACAAACTGCCGCCAGAAGTGGCGCAGCAGGTGATCGACGGCGGACGTTATGCCTGCCGGCAGGCGGGGATTGCGCTGGCCGGCGGCCACTCCATCGATGCGCCGGAGCCGATCTTTGGCCTGGCGGTCACCGGCATCGTCAGCACCGAACGGGTGAAAAAGAACAGCGCTGCGCAGGCCGGCGCCAGATTATTCCTGACCAAACCGCTGGGGATCGGCGTGCTCACCACCGCCGAGAAGAAAAGCCAGCTGCGGCCAGAACACGCCGGGCTGGCGACCGAGGTGATGTGCCGGCTGAACCTGCCGGGCGCTGAATTTGCCGAGGTCGACGGCGTGAGTGCGATGACTGATGTGACAGGCTTTGGCCTGTTGGGCCACCTGAGCGAAATGTGTCAGGGCTCCGGGCTACAGGCGACGCTCTGGTTTGACCGGGTGCCGAAGCTGCCGGACGTTGAATGCTATATCGCCGAAGGCTGCGTGCCGGGCGGCACCGGCCGCAACTTTGACAGTTACGGCCACCTGATAGGCCCGATGAGTGACGTACAGCGTCAGCTGCTGTGCGATCCGCAGACCTCAGGCGGACTGCTGCTGGCGGTGATGCCGGAGGGCGAAGCGCAGGTGCAGGCGATTGCCGCGCGCCACGATCTGCGGTTGGAAGCGGTTGGCGAACTGCACGACGCGGTGGCCGGTAAACCGATGATCGAGGTTCAGTAGCGGTGACGGTACAAAGCAGGGCGGATTGCAACGACTACCGCCAGATTTTCCTGCAGGATGTGCCGCTGATTGACGTGCGCGCACCGGTTGAATTCAGCGCCGGCGCGTTCCCGCAGGCGGTGAATTTGCCTTTGATGAATGACCGGGAACGGCAGGCTGTGGGCACCTGTTATAAGCAGCATGGCCAGCAGCAGGCGATTGCCTTGGGCCATAGCCTGGTGAACGGCACACTCCGCCAGGCGCGAACCGAAGCCTGGCTGGCCGCCTGCGCCGAACGGCCGGCGGGTTATATTTACTGCTTCCGCGGCGGGTTGCGCTCACAGTTGGTGCAGCAATGGCTGCACGAAGCGGGCGTTGACTACCCGCGCATTGTCGGCGGCTATAAGGCGTTACGCCATTATCTGCTGAATATCCTCGAATACAGCGCCGAGCTGCCGATGGTGATCGTCGGCGGCAATACCGGCAGCGGCAAGACCCTGATGGTGAACGAGCTGTCGACCGGTATCGATCTGGAAGGGTTGGCGCGCCATCGCGGGTCATCGTTTGGTCGCACGCTGGCCGGGCAAAGTGCACAGATCGATTTTGAGAATCGTCTGGCTGTGTTATTGCTGAAAAAACAGCATGGTGGCTGCCGTCAGTGGGTGCTGGAAGATGAGAGCCGCCTGATTGGCGCCAACAGCGTACCGCTGCCGATGTTCAATCGTATGCAGCAGGCGCCGGTCGTGGTGATTGACGACCCGTTCGACGTGCGTCTGGCGCGTCTGCAGGCGGAGTATATTGACGATATGCGCCAGGCATTTACCCAGGCCTACGGCGAACAGGACGGCTGGCAGCGCTACGGCGAATATCTCCACCACGGGCTGTTCGCCATTCGGCGTCGTTTAGGCATGGAACGCTACCAGTTGCTGACGCAGCGGCTGGAATGGGCGCTGCAGTTCCAGCTAGCCAGCGGCAGCAGTAACGCCCACCAAGAGTGGCTGGTGCCGTTGCTGCAGTACTATTACGACCCGATGTACCGTTTCCAGTTGGAAAAGAAAGCCCGGCGGATTGTGTTCCGCGGCAACTATGCTGAAGTAAGAGAATTCCTGATGACGTATAGCCAGAAAAACGGTGAATAATGCGACTGTTTATAGCCGAGAAACCGAGTTTGGCGCGCGCCATTGCTGATGTGTTACCCAAACCCCACCGCCGCGGCGATGGTTTTATCGCCTGTGGCAAGAATGATGTGGTCACCTGGTGCGTCGGCCACCTGTTGGAACAGGCCCAGCCTGATGCCTACGACAGCCGCTTTGCGCGCTGGTCGCTGGCAGATTTGCCGATCATTCCCGAAAAATGGCAGCTGCAGCCGCGCCCGTCGGTCAGCAAACAGTTGAATGCGATTAAAAAGCTGCTGCTGGAGGCGGATGAAGTAGTACACGCCGGCGACCCGGATCGTGAAGGGCAATTGCTGGTGGACGAGGTGCTGGATTATCTGGCGCTGACGCCGGAAAAGCGTCAGGCGGTGCGCCGCTGCCTGATTAACGATCTTAACCCGCAGGCGGTTGAGCGGGCGGTTGAGCGTCTGCGCGATAACCGGGACTTCATCCCGCTGTGCGTGTCGGCGCTGGCGCGTTCACGCGCCGACTGGCTGTATGGCATCAATATGACCCGCGCCTATACGCTGCTGGGGCGTAATGCCGGCTACGACGGCGTGCTGTCGGTAGGCAGGGTGCAGACACCGGTACTGGGGCTGGTGGTACGCCGTGACGAAGATATTGAAAACTTTGTACCGAAAGACTTCTTCGACGTAAAAGCACATATTGTCACGCCGCAGGAAGCGCGTTTTGTCGCCCTGTGGCAGCCGAGCGAATCCTGTGAGCCATACCAGGATGAAGAGGGGCGCTTACTGCACCGTCCGCTGGCCGATCACGTGGTGAAGCGCATTGAAGGACAGCCGGCGCTGGTTACCGCTTATAACGATAAGCGTGAGTCCGATATCGCACCGCTGCCGTTTTCGCTTTCTACCCTGCAGATTGAAGCAGCGAAGCGTTTTGGCCTCAGCGCCCAGCAGGTACTGGACGTTTGCCAACGCTTGTATGAAACCCACAAACTGATCACTTATCCCCGCTCCGACTGCCGCTACCTGCCGGAGGAGCATTTTGCCGGCCGCCATGCGGTGCTGAACGCCATCAGCGTTCACCAGCCGGATCTCTACCCTCAGGAGGTGATCGACAGCGAACGCCGCAACCGCTGCTGGGATGATAAAAAAGTCGATGCGCACCACGCGATTATTCCTACCGCGCGCGCCAGTAAGGCCAACCTCAGCACTGACGAGCTGAAAGTGTACGGGCTGGTGGCACGACAGTATCTGCTGCAGTTCTGTCCGGATGCGGTATTCCGTAAATGCGTGATAGAACTGGACATTGCCGGCGGCAAGTTTGTTGCTAAGGCGCGTTTTCTGGCCGAGGCCGGCTGGCGTACCCTGTTAGGCAGTAAAGAGCGGGATGAGGAGAACGAGGGCGCGCCGCTGCCGGTGGTTGCCAAAGGTGATGAACTGCTGTGTGAACGCGGCGAAGTGGTGGAGCGGCAGACCCAGCCGCCGCGGCCATTTACCGACGCCAGCCTGTTATCGGCGATGACCGGCATCGCGCGTTTTGTACAGGATAAAGCGTTAAAGAAAATCCTGCGGGCGACCGATGGTTTAGGTACTGAAGCCACGCGTGCGGGTATTATCGAACTGCTGTTCAAGCGCTCGTTTCTGTATAAAAAGGGGCGTTATATCCATTCGACGGAAACCGGGCGGGCGTTGATTCACTCTTTACCGGAGCTGGCGGCGAGGCCGGATATGACCGCGCACTGGGAGGCAACCCTGACGCAGATTAGTGAGAAATCCTGTCGCTACCAGGATTTTATGCAGCCGCTGGAGGGAACCTTGCAGGAGCTGATTTATCAGGCTAAACAGAGCAGAGCCAGCCTGGCGTTTCGCGGGTTGCCGCCGCCGGCCAGCGCCGGTGGTAAAAAACGCAAAAAAAGCGCCGCCAAGGCGCGGGGGAAAAGCGAATGAATTACCCGATGCCGTTGGCGATCGCCGTCGCTGGCATGCTGTTTTCCTCAATGGCCGGGGCACACCGCGGCGACGTAGACGTGGTGCTGCCGGTCGCGCCGGAGATCTGGGGCGCAGCGAAGAGTACGGCGGCACCTGCGCCATGCCTGCGCTGCTGTATATATCAAGATCAGAACTATTCGGAAGGGGCGCTGCTGAAGGTTGAGGGTGAGTTATTGCAGTGTCAGCGTGATAAAACACAGGTAGGCACCCATTCGTTGATTTGGGTGCGCCTGAGCAGGTGACGGTGTCACGAATGATGTGGCGTTTCGCCGCGCAGATAGTCAGCCAGCAGCGGAATGTCCGCCGGCGCCAGCGGGTAGGCGCCGGCCCGTTGCGGCTCTACCCAAACCAGCGCTGAATGACAGCGGTGCTGCAATTCGCCGCTGAACGCACCAACCCGCCAGGCATGCAGACGAATAAGGCGTTCACCCGTCTGCCAGTTATTGCTGGCGACATAGTCGCCGATAACCGCCTCAATGCCCAGTTCTTCCGCCAGCTCTCTGGCTAACGCCTGCGGCTGGCTCTCGCCGGCCTCGACCTTTCCGCCGGGAAACTCCCATAAGCCGGCCTGATCGCTTTGCGCATCGCGTTGTGCCAACAGAATTTTGCCGTCGCGTTCAATAATGGCCGCAACCACGTCTATGGTTTTCATACTTTTTTTGAATAAGACCCCGGCAACGTTACCGGGGTGGGATGATTACAGCGAGAACTCGGCCCATACGGGCGCGTGGTCGGATGGCTTTTCCATACCGCGGATCTGATAATCGATGCCGGTAGCCACGCACTGTGCCGCCAGCGGCGTGCTGGCTAACAGCAGATCGATGCGCAGGCCGCGGTTGTCATCGAAACCTTTGGAGCGATAGTCGAACCAGGAAAACTCATCGTTGCGCTCCGGATTGGCATGGCGGTAGGTATCAACCAGGCCCCAGTTCAACAGACGCGCCATCCACTCGCGTTCTTCCGGCAGGAAGGAGCATTTGCCGGTGCGCAGCCAACGTTTACGGTTCTCTTCGCCGATACCGATGTCGTAATCGCTTGGGCTGATATTCATATCGCCCATAATCAGTACCGGGTTTTCTACCGACAGCTGCTGTTCAAGATAGTCTTGCAGATCTTGATAGAAGCGGGTTTTTGCCGGGAATTTTACCGGATGGTCGCGGCTTTCGCCCTGCGGGAAGTAGCCGTTAATCACCGTCAGCGTGCCCTGCGGCGTGGCTAGATCGGCCATGATAATGCGGCGCTGCGCATCCTCTTCATCGGTCGGGAAACCGCGACGTACGGCGATAGGCGCCTCTTTGGTCAGCAGGGCGACGCCGTAGTGGCCTTTCTGACCGTGGTAGAACACGTGGTAGCCGTGCTTGCTGACTTCTTCCAGCGGAAACATGTCATCGTGAACTTTGGTTTCCTGCAGGCCGATTACGTCGGGCTGGTGCTGTTCGATAATTGCGGCCAACTGATGGGGACGCGCGCGCAGTCCATTGATATTAAAAGAGACAAACTTCATGAGCGGTGCCGTTTTCACGAGAAAAATGTGTTGTGATAGTAGCAGAGTTTGGCGCTAAATGTAACGTAAGCCAGCGACCGCCGCCGCTGGCCGTCGGCCATTATTTTGCCCAGCGATCGTAATTTTTCGGTTGGTAGTCATCGAACTGCTGCAGCAATGTAGACGCTGAGTCGCTGGTATGCAGGGTGCCGAGATAGTCATGGCGCATAAAGCCCTGATCGGCAACGTGCTGCAGGAAGTGATTTAAAGGGCGGTAGAAGCCATTGATATCCAGCAGCCCGACGGGTTTATTGTGATAGCCGATTTGGCCCCAGGTCCAGATTTCGAACAGTTCTTCCAACGTGCCGATGCCGCCCGGCAGGGCGATAAACGCGTCCGCCTGTGCGGCCATGCGCGCCTTACGGGTATGCATATCGGGCACCACTTCCAGGCTGGTCAGGCCGCGATGCGCGGTTTCCGCTTCGACCAAACGCTCAGGGATAATGCCAATGGCTTCTCCTCCCGCCTCCAGTACCGCATCCGCGACAATGCCCATCAAGCCTTTCTTGCCGCCTCCATAGATTAAACGTCGTCCCTGAGTGGCTAAAGCGTGTCCGAGCTTGCGGGCGTGCTCGGCATAATCGGGGTTAACGCCTTCACTGGCGCCGCAAAAAACGCAAATATTATGACGCATGCACTTTTCCTTTCCTTACTGCGTAAAAGAAGCATGTGGTATAGCTAATTGCGCCAGGGAGTTCAAGTTTGGGCGTAGGAAAGTGGTCAGGATATTGCCGTTTCGCGATGTTTGGCACGCAAAACAGCGCGCGTCGCGAACCTTGTCGAAGCTTCTCATCCTTCCCCAGTGCGGAGAATTATGTGGCTTTTGAGACGCTGGTATGCGTTGAGAGCTTTGAAGAGATGGTGGTGGGGGAAGGATTATTCGTCGCTACGCTCCTCACCCTTCGGGCCGCGCTGAAGCGCGTTGTTTCGCTACGCTCAACTCGAACCTTATCGAAGCTTCTCATCCTCCCCCTGTGTGGAGAATTATGTGGCTTTTGAGACGCTGGTATGCGTTGAGAGCTTTGAAGAGATGGTGGTGGGGGAAGGATTCGAACCTTCGAAGTCTGTGACGGCAGATTTACAGTCTGCTCCCTTTGGCCGCTCGGGAACCCCACCATGATATTCATGGATTTACAAATTGTAGACGCAAACATAGAAGGTGTAACGCACATGAGTGCACTGCATCATAATGCTTGCTAAGCATCCTCTTGAAAAGAGGAAGATGGTGGTGGGGGAAGGATTCGAACCTTCGAAGTCTGTGACGGCAGATTTACAGTCTGCTCCCTTTGGCCGCTCGGGAACCCCACCACGAAATTCGTGGATTTTACGAATTTTAAACTACCAGGAAGCTGACCGGCTTCCCTTGCTACCTTGGCTGCGTAAGCGCTGTCTCGGTAAGCGGGGCGCATCATATCAAATGAAGCGCCGGTGTAAAGCATTGAAATGCAGAAAATGAATTGTTTGCCGTTTTTTTATTCTTGGCGCTGCATCTGTGAACAGAGTGCGATGTTTTTATGCAATCTCCCGCCGCCGACCAAGCGGCAGGAGATGGCGGGGTAACGATTACAGAATAACGGTTCGGTTGCCGTAGACGAACACCCGCTGCGCCAGCACGTGATACAGCGCGCGGCTGAGAACGTTTTTCTCTACGTCGCGCCCGGCACGCATCATGTCTTCGGCAGAATAGGTGTGGTCGACGTGGATCACGTCCTGCATGATGATTGGGCCTTCATCCAGATTATCGTTCACATAGTGTGCCGTGGCGCCGATGATTTTAACCCCGCGCTCGTAGGCCTGGTGATAAGGGCGCGCGCCGATAAACGCCGGCAGGAACGAATGGTGGATATTTATGACCTGATTAGGGTAATGCTGGACGAATGCCGGCGTCAGCACGCGCATATATTTGGCCAGCACCACGTAGTCGGGCTGATATTGATCGATCTGGGCGATCATCTGCTGGTCATGCTGCTCGCGCGTCAACCCCTCATGACTTACCAGATGGAAAGGAATGTCGAAGCGCTCCACCAGCGTTTGCAGGGTATCGTGATTGCCGATCACCGCAGCGATTTCAACATCCAGGCCGCCGTAGGCGCTTTTCATCAGCAAATCGCCCAGACAGTGGGCTTCTTTGGTGACCAGCACCACGATGCGGCGGCGTCCTGCGCTGTGCAATTCGCGCGCTGAGCCTTCCGGCAGTGCGTCGTCCAGGTCGGCCAGCAGCGTGCTGTCGTTGAAGATGCCTTCCAGTTCGGTGCGCATAAAGAAACGCCCGGTGCGATGGTCGACGAACTCATTGTTTTGCACAATATTGAGCTGATGCTTGTAGCAAATATTGGTGATCTTGGCGATCAGCCCTTTCGAGTCAGGGCAGATAGTGCGTAATACTTTACGTTGTATATTTTGGTGTGGCATGGATGAGGATCCTGTCTGATACTGAAGCGCCGGTCATTGCCGGCGTCAGCGTACTTTTCACCGCGAACTTAACGCCCGCAGCATTTTTTATATTTTTTCCCCGAGCCGCAGGGGCAAGGGTCGTTTCGTCCCGGTTGCGGCCGGGTGCCGTCGATATAGTACCAGCGTTGCTCCTGGCGAAGGAAGCGGGAGCGTTCATGCATGGCCTGAGGGCTGGCATGGTCGCCGTCGGTAAAGCGGGCTATAAACTCGACGAAGCCTTCATCGTCGTCTCGGCCGTTTTGTTCCGCCACAATCGTTAGGCCCAGCCAGCGGGTGGTTTGAAAACTTTCGACGATGGCGTCGCGCCACTGTGCGGCGTTGCAATCCGGATGCCAGCTGGCGATCAGGTAATCGACCTGCTGCTTGACATAGGCCGTATAGCGCGAGCGCATCAGCTTGCCTGGCGTTGGTGCGGTTGCAACGCCGCTGATATAAGGCTCACAGCAGGCGTTGTACCCGGCGCCGCTGCCGCAGGGGCATAATTCAGACAAAATAACTCCTAAAACCTGCGGCCATTGTCGATACTGGCCGATATTCAGACACATTGAGCGCATATGTTACCTAACAATATTTATTGGTGACAATGTACCCTTTAAGGCAATGTGCAAAACAATTTCACCGGCAGAAGGCGGACGATCATGCGACAAATCAAAATTGGACTGGCGTTAGGGGCGGGATCGGCCAAAGGATGGGCGCATATCGGCGTCATCAATGCCCTGAAGAAAATGGGGATCGAGCCTGATATTGTTGCTGGTTGTTCCGTCGGTTCGCTGGTGGGTGCGGCTTATGCCTGTCACCGGCTGCCAGCGATGGAGAAATGGGTGCGCTCATTCAGCTACTGGGACGTGATTCGTCTGATGGATCTGTCCTGGCGGCGCGGCGGCCTGCTGCGCGGTGAACGGGTCTTTAATGCGGTGGGGCAACTGCTGAATATTAACGACATTGAACAGTGTTCGCTGAAATTTGGCGCGGTGGCCACTAACCTTAGCACCGGCCGCGAATTATGGTTAACCCGGGGGGATATTCATCAGGCCGTGCGGGCGTCGTGCAGTATGCCGGGATTGCTGTCGCCGGTTTGGTTCGACGGTTACTGGCTGGTGGACGGCGCGGTGGTGAACCCGGTGCCTATCTCGTTGACCCGTGCGCTGGGGGCGGATATCGTCATCGCGGTTGATTTGCAGCATGATGCGCATCTAATGCAGCAGGATCTGTTTTCGGTACGCAGCGAAGCGGAGGAGCCGGTGGCGATGGCGGATAACTGGCGCGGACGGTTGCGTGAGCGTATCGGTAAAATGCGCATCAAAAAAACCAACTTTACGCCGACCGCGATGGAAATCATGAGCACATCGATTCAGGTGTTAGAGAATCGTCTGAAACGAAACCGTATGGCGGGCGATCCGCCGGATGTCCTGATCCAACCTTACTGTCCGCAAATATCCACGCTGGATTTTCATCGGGCAGAGGAAGCTATCGCCGCGGGAAGCCTGGCGGTGGAAAAACAGCTTGAGCAGCTGTTGCCGTTGATAAAACAAAAATAGTTACCGCGATTCACGGCAAAGCGCAACGTCAGGCTGATTTCCGGCAGGCGCAAGTGGCCATTTTGAGCCACTATTACAACATGAAAAGGGAAGAGGCTCGGCTAATGGCACTACCACTGACAGGCAAGCGCATTTTGATTGTTGAAGACGAACAGGTCTTTCGTTCGGTGCTTGTCGGCTATCTGAAATCGTTGGGCGCGCAATCGCATGAGGCCAGTAATGGTTTACAGGCGCTGAGTGCCGTTGAGGATGTGCAGCCCGATCTGATTCTGTGCGATCTGGCGATGCCGGAAATGGGCGGGATCGAGTTTGTTGAGCATCTGCGTCTGCAAGGGGACAAGATCCCGATTCTGGTGATTTCGGCCACCGATAAAATGGCGGATATCGCTAAAGTGCTGCGTCTGGGCGTCCAGGATGTACTACTGAAGCCGTTAACCGATCTTAATCGCCTGCGCGAAGCGGTGCTGGCCTGCCTATACCCCAATATGTTCACCTCACCGGCGTTAGAGGAAGCCGACCTGCTGCAGGACTGGGATGCGCTGAGTAAGAACCCTTCCGAGGCGGCGCGTTTGCTGAAGCAGCTGCAGCCGCCGGTTCAACAGACGATTGCCCATTGTCGTATAAATTACCGTCAGTTGACCACCGGTGAGAATCCCGGCCTGGTATTGGATATCGCGGCGCTGTCAGAGAACGATTTGGCGTTTTATTGTCTGGATGTCACTCGCGCCGGCGATAATGGCGTGCTGGCCGCGTTATTATTGCGCGCTTTATTTAATGGCTTGTTACAAGATCATTTAGCTAATCAGCGTCACCGTCTGCCGCAAATGTCAACATTGTTAAAACAAGTTAATCAATTATTGCGTCAGGGGAAATTGGATGGGCAATTTCCCCTGCTGCTTGGTTACTACCATGCCGAATATAAAAACCTGATTCTGGTTTCTGCCGGCCTGCACGCCAACGTCAATACCGGTGATAATCAAATACAACTGAGCAACGGCGTGCCGCTGGGCACCCTGGGCGCGGCCTACATGAACCAAATCAGCCAGCGCTGCGCGGCTTGGCAGTGTCAGGTGTGGGGGACGGGTGGCCGATTACGCTTGATGCTCAGTGCGGAATGAATACGCAATTGTGTCCATATATTCGACATAATTTACCACGCAATTAAGGGTTAATAATCATCGTAAACCCGGCACTTGGGTAATTGTCCTAATTTCTCCCGATTTCAATAAGGGGTAATGCTCGCTGCTATTTAGCTGGTATACTCCGAGAGTTTTGTATAACGGATAAAAGCTCATAAATTGAGCGTAGTTTAAGAGAGGAATAATGTCTGCTTTAAATCGGAAAGTCAGAAAAGCAGTGATCCCGGTGGCTGGATTAGGCACACGGATGTTACCGGCAACAAAGGCGATACCGAAGGAGATGCTGCCGCTGGTGGATAAGCCTCTGATCCAATACGTCGTCAATGAATGTATTGCCGCTGGGATCAACGAAATCGTTCTGGTAACGCACTCCTCTAAAAACTCTATCGAAAACCATTTTGATACCAGCTTTGAACTGGAAGCCATGCTGGAAAAGCGCGTGAAGCGCCAGTTGCTTGACGAGGTTCAGTCTATTTGTCCGCCAGGCGTAACGGTTATGCAGGTACGTCAGGGGGTTGCGAAAGGCTTGGGCCACGCGATCATGTGCGCCTATCCGTTGGTCGGTGATGAGCCGGTAGCGGTGGTGCTGCCGGATGTCATTCTGGATGAATACAGCGCGGATCTGACCAAAGACAATCTGCATGACATGCTGACGCGTTTCGAACAGAGCGGCACCAGCCAGATTATGGTTGAACCGGTACCGCAGGAAAACGTCGGCAGCTACGGCGTGGCCGATTGTAAAGGTTACGATCTGCAGCCGGGCGAAAGCGCGCCAATGGTCAGCGTGGTAGAAAAACCATCGCCGGCGCAGGCGCCGTCCAACCTGGCGATCGTCGGGCGCTATGTGTTGTCTGCCGATATCTGGGCGCTGTTGGCTCACACCCCGCCGGGAGCCGGTGATGAAATCCAGCTGACTGACGCTATCGATATGCTGATGCGTAAAGAATCGGTTGAGGCTTATCACCTGAAGGGTAAAAGCCACGATTGCGGCAATAAACTGGGCTATATGCAGGCGTTTGTCGAGTACGGGCTGCGCCATGCCAGCCTGGGCAAAGAATTTTCCCAGTGGTTGCAGCAGTTTGCCGCCGCTGAAAAGATCTGATCCATTTTCCGTCTTAATTTGAAAAACTAGGATTTCCCATGAAAGTAACCGTTTTTGGTATTGGCTACGTAGGCTTGGTACAGGCTGCGGTGCTGGCTGAGGTTGGTCATGACGTAATGTGTATTGACGTTGATGAGCGCAAAGTCGAAAACTTGAAGAAAGGGAACATCCCTATTTTTGAACCGGGCCTGACCCCGTTGGTGCAGCAGAACTATGAAGCTGGCCGGTTGCACTTCACTACCGATGCCAAAGCCGGTATTGAACACGGCATCATCCAGTTTATCGCCGTAGGTACGCCGCCGGATGAAGACGGCTCCGCCGATCTGAAATATGTGACGGCAGTAGCCCGTACCATTGCAGAACATATGGCCGATCATAAAGTGGTGATTGACAAATCTACCGTGCCGGTCGGCACTGCAGATAAAGTGCGCCAGGTAATGGCCGAGACGCTGGAAAAACGTGGCAGCACGTTGACCTTCGACGTGGTTTCCAACCCTGAGTTCCTGAAAGAAGGGGCGGCGGTTGCCGACTGTATGCGTCCGGAGCGTATCGTTATCGGTACGGATAACAAAGATGTTATCGAGCCGATTCGTGAGCTGTATGAGCCGTTTAACCGCAATCACGATCGTATGATTCTGATGGATATCCGCAGCGCCGAGCTGACCAAATATGCGGCTAACTGCATGTTGGCGACCAAAATCAGCTTCATGAATGAAATCTCTAACCTGGCGGAACTGCTGGGTGCCGATATTGAAAAAGTGCGTCAGGGCATCGGTTCCGACTCGCGCATTGGCTACCACTTTATCTACCCGGGCTGCGGCTACGGCGGTTCCTGTTTCCCGAAAGATGTGCAGGCGCTGATCCGCACCTCTGAAAATATTGGCTACCAGCCGAAACTGCTGCAGGCGGTGGAGCAGGTGAACTACCAGCAGAAGAGCAAACTGGTGCAGTTTATCAAACACTACTTCGGTGAAGATCTGCGTGGTAAAACCTTCGCACTGTGGGGATTGGCGTTCAAGCCGAACACCGACGACATGCGTGAAGCTTCCAGCCGTGTACTGATGGAAGCATTGTGGGAAGCAGGCGCCAGCGTGCAGGCTTATGATCCTGAAGCGATGAACGAAACGCAGCGCATCTATGGCGACCGCGACGATCTGAAACTGATGGGGACCAAAGAAGCAGCGCTGAAAGGCGCCGATGCACTGGTCATTTGCACCGAATGGCAGAACTTCCGCGCGCCGGACTTTGACGCGATTAAAGGCGCATTGAAGGAGCCGGTGATCTTCGATGGCCGTAACCTGTACGATCCTGAGCGTCTGCAAAACCGTGGCTTCACATACTATGCGATTGGCCGTGGTGCATCGGTGCAGCCGGTCATTTAAGAGGTGAGTATGAAATTTTTGGTTACAGGCGCCGCTGGGTTTATTGGCTATCACGTTGCCGAGCGTTTGTTGACCGCAGGGCATCAGGTTGTCGGTATCGACAACCTGAATGACTACTATGACGTCAGCCTGAAAGTCGCGCGTCTTGACCTTTTGGCCGGGTATCCGGCCTTTCAGTTTATCAAGCTGGACCTGGCGGACCGTGAAGGGATCGCAACATTGTTTGCCGAACACCAGTTTCAGCGGGTGATTCACCTTGGCGCTCAGGCCGGGGTACGTTATTCGCTGGATAATCCAATGGCCTATGCCGATTCCAACTTGATCGGTCATTTAAACGTATTGGAAGGGTGTCGGCATAATAACGTTGAGCATTTGCTTTACGCGTCTTCCAGTTCGGTTTATGGCCTTAATCGCAAGCTGCCGTTCTCTACGGAGGATTCTGTCGATCATCCGGTTTCTCTGTACGCAGCGACGAAAAAAGCCAATGAGCTGATGTCACACAGCTACTCGCATTTATATGGCTTACCTACCACAGGCCTGCGTTTCTTTACCGTCTATGGCCCGTGGGGGCGCCCTGATATGGCGCTGTTCAAGTTTACCAAGGCAATATTGGCCGGTGAAAGTATCGATGTATATAATCACGGCGAGATGCATCGTGATTTTACCTACATCGATGATATTGCCGAAGCCATAGTGCGTTTGCAGGATATCATTCCGCAACCGAACGCCGAGTGGAGCGTTGAGCAGGGGTCTCCGGCCACCAGTTCCGCGCCATACCATGTATATAATATCGGCAACAGTTCACCGGTTAAGCTGATGGAATATATCAGCGCGCTGGAAAATGCGTTAGGCGTGACGGCGCATAAAAATATGCTGCCGATGCAACCTGGCGACGTTTTGGATACCAGTGCAGATACCAAGGAGCTGTATAGCACGATTGGCTTTAAGCCGGCGACCAGCGTCGAGGAAGGGGTGAAGCGTTTTGTCGATTGGTATAAAGCGTTTTATCACGTGCAGTAAACAAGCTGCTTACTGCGAAAATTAAAGGGGCTACGGCCCCTTTTTCTATTTCCGCTTATGGCATCATTTGACATGCCTGGCTCATTTCACGTAACGAAACGTGATATTGCGAGAGGGCGACAGACAGCAAAAAGGCCCCCGCAGGAGCCTTTTTAATGCGATTAAGCAGCGCTATTACAGCAGGAAATCTTCCAGAGATTTACCTTGCTCTTCGATAGCTTTCTTGATCACGGCTGGAGTACGGCCCTGGCCAGTCCAGGTTTTGGTTTCGCCGTTTTCATCTTTATATTGGTATTTAGCCGGACGTGCAGCACGCTTTGCTTTACCAGCGGATTTAGCGGCCATGGTCTGCAGCAGTTCGTTAGGATCAATACCGTCTGCAATCAGCATTTCACGGTATTGCTGCAGTTTACGGGTACGCTCTTCGATTTCTGCTTGAGCCTGGCTGTCTTCTTCGCGACGTTCGTTCACAACAACTTCCAGTTTCTCAAGCATCTCTTCCAGAGTGTCCAGGCTGCATTCTCTGGCTTGCGCGCGCAGAGTACGGATGTTGTTCAAAATTTTTAAGGCTTCGCTCATTGTCCTAGTCTCAATTTATATTGGTGGGGGCGTCTGGATAATAATAGAGTGCTCTTTTCTTTTCTGCAATAGCCAAATTGCGAAGAGTCCCCAAATATGCCATTTAAAAACCATTACTCGGAACAGTCCGGGTTATTACACCGCTTTATGTTCGGTTTTAATGGTGGGCTTTTTAAGCCAATTTTTCAACAGCAATTGTGCATGTTTGTGAGCTGCAGGCTTTCATTGCCGGGAAATAATTGCATTTTATATCGATATTAGCCTCTGCATTGACGAGTCAATCCGACATGATGGTATGTAAACAATAGGGGTATATGCGTAAAGATTTTGTCAGGATGTGATGTTTGAGGATGACGAACTATAAATAGCAGTTCGCGCCCTGTGGGTAATTTATTTAGCTAACAAGGATGGTGTCTGGGCTATACGGCGTTACATCTAAACGTAATGGGTAGCCCGTATCTTTTATCTCAGGGCAAACCATTAGCATTAATTAATAGTGTGTGGGCCATCCTCCGGCGGTAAATAGCCTAAAGGGGGGGAGGGACAGCAGGGCGTTTTACGCTACGCGGTTATCGATACTGGCGCATCGTCAGCTTGTGATACACTTGATTCTCAGAATCGATATCTGAATATTTCTTATACCACCTGGAATTGCTGGCTCATGGCTCAACTTTATTTTTATTACTCGGCAATGAACGCGGGGAAATCCACCGCGCTGTTGCAATCTTCATATAATTATCAAGAACGTGGTATGCGTACGCTGGTGTTCACTGCAGAGATTGACCACCGCTTTGGCGTCGGGAAGGTAAGTTCGCGGATTGGTCTCTCATCACAGGCGCAGCTGTATAATAATGACACGTCGCTGTTTGCCATGATTAATCAGGAGCACCAGCAACAGACGGTACACTGTGTGCTGGTGGACGAAAGTCAGTTCCTGAGTAAAGCGCAGGTCGAGCAACTGTGCGACGTGGTTGATCAGCTGGATATTCCGGTATTGTGTTACGGTCTGCGTACCGATTTTCTCGGTGAACTGTTTATCGGCAGCCAGTACCTGCTGGCATGGGCGGATAAGCTGGTGGAGTTGAAAACCATCTGCCACTGCGGCCGTAAGGCGAATATGGTGTTGCGGCTTGATGAACACGGCAAAGCGATGCAGGCGGGCGCTCAGGTGGTGATTGGCGGCAATGAGAGCTATGTGTCGGTGTGCCGCAAACATTACAAAGAGGCGATGCACGCGGAGGATTAATCTGCAGCGTGATATCGCATAAAAAAACCCGCCTGACGGCGGGTTTTTGTGTTTAGCTGCGGAAGATTACTTCTTGGCTTTTTTCTCCGCCTTGGCGGCGGCCGGCGCTTTTACGGCTTCTTCAGCTTCGCTGAACTCACGGCCGTAGAAGGTATCCAGCATGATTTGTTTCAGCTCGGCAATCAGCGGATAGCGCGGGTTGGCGCCGGTGCACTGGTCGTCAAATGCGTCTTCGGACAGCTTATCGACTTTCGCCAGGAAATCGGCCTCTTGTACGCCCGCTTCGCGGATAGAGGCGGGGATACCCAACTCGGTCTTCAGCTCGTCCAGCCATGCCAGCAGCTTCTCAATTTTCTGTGCGGTACGGTCGCCCGCAGCGCTCAGGCCCAGGTGGTCGGCGATTTCTGCATAACGGCGACGAGCCTGCGGACGGTCATACTGACTGAAGGCCGTCTGCTTGGTCGGGTTGTCGTTGGCGTTATAGCGAATGACGTTGCTGATCAGCATGGCGTTAGCCAGACCGTGCGGAATATGGAACTCAGAGCCCAGTTTATGGGCCATGGAGTGACAGACCCCGAGGAAGGCGTTGGCGAAGGCGATGCCGGCGATGGTCGCCGCGTTATGCACGCGCTCACGCGCCACCGGGTTCTTCGCGCCTTCTTTATAGCTGACCGGCAGATACTCTTTCAGCAGTTTCAGCGCCTGCAGCGCCTGGCCGTCGGAATATTCGTTTGCCAGTACCGACACATAGGCTTCCAGCGCGTGGGTTACCGCATCCAGGCCGCCGAAGGCACACAGCGATTTCGGCATGTTCATCACCAGGTTGGCATCGACAATCGCCATATCCGGGGTCAGGGCATAGTCCGCCAGCGGGTATTTCTGGCCGGTTTCATCATCGGTCACCACGGCGAATGGCGTAACTTCAGAACCGGTGCCGGAGGTGGTGGTAACGGCGATCATCTTCGCCTTCACGCCCATTTTCGGGAACTTGTAGATACGTTTACGGATGTCCATAAAGCGCAGCGCCAGATCTTCGAAGTGGGTTTCCGGATGTTCGTACAGCACCCACATGATTTTGGCCGCATCCATCGGCGAACCGCCGCCCAGCGCGATAATCACGTCCGGCTTGAAAGCGTTCATCTGTGCAGCGCCTTTACGCACGATACTCAGCGTCGGGTCGGCTTCCACTTCAAAGAATACTTCTGTCTCAATGCCGTGGGACTTCAGCACGCTGGTGATTTGGTCGGCATAGCCGTTATTGAACAGGTAGCCGTCGGTGACAATAAACGCGCGTTTTGCGCCATCGGCCGCCACTTCTTCCAGCGCGATAGGCAGAGAGCCACGGCGGAAGTAGATAGATTTCGGAAGTTTATGCCACAACATGTTTTCTGCTCGCTTCGCTACGGTTTTTTTGTTGATCAAGTGTTTTGGACCGACGTTTTCCGAGATGGAGTTGCCCCCCCATGAGCCGCAGCCCAGCGTCAGCGAAGGCGCCAGTTTAAAGTTGTACAGGTCGCCGATGCCCCCTTGCGAGGCCGGAGTGTTGATCAGGATACGGGCGGTTTTCATCTTGTCGCCGAAGAAGGCGATACGTTCCGCCTGGTTGTCCTGGTCGGTGTACAGGCAGGAGGTATGGCCGATGCCGCCCATCGCTACCAGTTTTTCGGCCTTGTCGACGGCGTCGGCAAAATCTTTGGCGCGGTACATCGCCAGCGTCGGTGAGAGTTTTTCATGGGCGAAAGGCTCGGATTCGTCCACCAGTTTGACTTCACCGATCAGTACTTTGGTGCTGGCCGGTACGCTGATTCCCGCCATTTCGGCAATTTTCGGCGCCGATTGGCCGACGATGGCCGCGTTCAGGCCGCCGTTTTTCAAAATAATATCCTGTACCGCCTTCAGCTCTTTGCCCTGCAGCAGGTAGCCGCCGTGCGAGGCGAAGCGTTCGCGCACCGCGTCATACACCTCATCGACAACGATCACGGACTGCTCAGAGGCGCAGATCACGCCACTGTCAAAGGTCTTCGACATCAGAATAGAGGCGACGACGCGCTTGATATCGGCGCTCTCATCGACCACCACCGGCGTATTGCCGGCGCCGACGCCGATGGCCGGTTTACCGGAGCTGTAGGCCGCTTTGACCATCCCCGGGCCGCCGGTGGCGAGAATCAGGTTGATATCCGGGTGGTGCATCAGTTGGTTGGACAGCTCGACGGAAGGCTGATCGATCCAGCCGATGATGTCTTTAGGCGCACCGGCGGCGATTGCCGCCTGCAGCACGATATCTGCAGCTTTGTTGGTGGCGTTCTTGGCTCTTGGGTGCGGCGAGAAAATAATGCCGTTACGGGTTTTCAGGCTGATCAGCGCTTTGAAAATGGCCGTAGAGGTCGGGTTGGTGGTGGGCACGATGCCGCAGATAAGACCGATAGGCTCGGCAATGGTGATGGTGCCGAAAGTATCGTCTTCGGACAGCACGCCGCAGGTTTTTTCATCTTTATACGCGTTGTAGATATACTCGGAGGCAAAGTGGTTTTTAATCACCTTGTCTTCAACGATACCCATACCGGATTCTTCAACGGCCATTTTGGCCAGCGGAATACGCGCATCGGCAGCGGCGAGGGCAGCAGCACGGAAGATAGCGTCAACCTGTTCCTGGGTGAAGTTGGCGTATTCGCGCTGGGCTTTTTTGACACGTGCAACAAGCTCGTTCAATTCAGCGATATTTGTTACAGCCATAATGCTCTCCTGATAATGTTAAACTCTTTCAGTAAATAAGCCGTGTAAGCAGCAAGTATAGTCAGGTATCGGAACACCATGGAAAACGTCGGTTTTCTTTACTGGTCAGCTACCTATGATGCTGATTTGCTTAAAGAGCTTTGCTCAGGAACTTGATGTCGCTCAGGCAACGGCGGAAGTTGCACGCTGTCTGACTACGACTAAAAGCTTAACTACTCTTGGGTAGTGTTTTTATGATTTAAATCACAAAAAGTGCAAGCTGACACCTTTCAGCTTGGCGTTATCGAGAAAATTCTTATTTGAAGCGCATTGCTGTCTTCTTGAAACATAAAAACCACTAAAAAACACATTGCGATAACATATTGGCAAGGTGGTTATTACAAACCTTGTCTGAAAGAAAAATGCTGTCTTCGGCGGATGGATTAGCCGCACTATTTCCATTACATTAGCGCGCATGGGGCAGTGCGCCCTAATACAGCGATTAATGCGGAGTTCTTGTGGGGCAATCATTGTTGGATTTTTCCGGCTATATCAAATTCTTTGTCGGCCTGTTTGCGCTGGTGAATCCAGTGGGGATTTTGCCGGTTTTTATCAGTATGACCAGCTACCAGGCGGAAGCCGGACGTAATAAAACCAATCTCACCGCCAACCTTTCCGTAGCGATTATCCTGTGGACGTCGTTGTTTATCGGCGAGGGGATTTTGCGCCTGTTCGGCATCTCTATCGATTCGTTTCGTATTGCCGGCGGGATTCTGGTGGTGACCATCGCCATGTCAATGATCAGCGGCAAGCTGGGGGAAGATAAACAGAACAAGCAGGAGAAGTCGGAAAGCGCGATTCGCGAAAGCATTGGCGTGGTGCCGTTGGCGCTGCCGCTGATGGCCGGGCCGGGCGCCATCAGTTCGACCATTGTCTGGAGTTCCCGCTACCACAGTTGGCAGAACCTGCTGGGGTTTACGCTGGCGATCGCGCTGTTTGCCTTCTGCTGTTGGCTGCTTTTTCGCGCCGCGCCTTTATTAGTCCGTCTATTGGGGCAGACCGGCATCAACGTAATCACGCGCATTATGGGCCTGTTGCTGATGGCGTTGGGCATTGAATTTATTGTTACCGGCGTGAAGGCTATTTTCCCCGGTTTACTCTGAGGGTGTAATTTGAGCCGGAAGCGTCATTTTCGGCTCAAATTATTTTTAAACTTTAAACTTATTTAATTAATGCATTAATAGGGTGCACGATGCGTCCGTTTTTTATACCAATGCACTATTTTGTGGCATAGCTCTCACTTTATTTGGCGATAAAGTACCCATCACGTTATTTTTTTAACCTTTATTTGCGCCTTCCCCGCTGTTTTTGATTATCTGGTGAACTTTTGTTGTTAATTTAATCACATCATTCTGTGGGGCTTGTCTCGGCCTCATCCAGGTGATATTAGTGACTAGGCTCGCATTGCCAGATGTTTATTCTTTGAATGTTCTATTTGTTAATTTAATGTTTGTTTTAGGTGGCGCGCGACGTGTTGGCGGTGTGCCGGATGGCTATCTTTGTTGGTTTTATCAGTAAAATCATTGTGATAATGTGACTTTTCTCTATGGGGACCTGATGGGAAGCGCTGAGGATGCCGCTAACAAAAGAGAATTGCTTAACATTTTTATAAAATTTATTGGCGGTGGATTTTGGCATCTGCTAATTTCCGAGCAACTTTTCCGCGCTGTTTGCACGCGTCGCTGACAAACAGGAATGATTTTTGCTGGTATCCGATTATTTAAAATAATTATAAGCATTTCACAAAATTCCATAAGTCATGCTTATTGATAGCGAGGAGCCCCCGACTATGCAGCAAGTCGTAACGCGTACGCCTTTAGCCGTTTTTATTACCGGATTGTTTTTTTCTGCGCTGAATGTCAGCCAGGCGGCTCAGGTGCCTGCCGGTATTCAACTGGCACCGCAGCAAACTATTGTGGTGAATAATGGTTCGGAAGTGGCGTCACTCGATCCGCATAAAGTAGAGGGCAACCCGGAAAGCAACATAATTCTCAATTTACTGGAAGGGCTGGTGAGTTCCGACGCCAACGGCCATGTGGTGCCGGCGGTTGCGGAGCGTTGGGAGAATGAGCAGTTTAAAGTCTGGACTTTTCATCTGCGTAATACGGCACGCTGGAGCGACGGCTCCCCGGTGACTGCGGAAGATTTCGTCTATAGCTGGCGTCGTCTGGCGGATCCTAACGTCGCGTCGCCTTATGCCAGCTACCTGCAGTACGCCAAGATTGCCAATGCCGACGCGATTCTGAGCGGTAAAAAGCCGCCGCAGGACCTGGGCGTGAAAGCCCTTGACGCACACACCCTGCAGGTGACGCTGAGCGAGCCGGTGCCTTATTTGCTCAGTATGCTGACGCATACCTCGATGAAACCGGTCAAGCAGTCGGTGGTAGAGAAGTTTGGCGATAAATGGACGCTGCCGCAGCATTACGTCGGCAATGGCGCCTACCGGCTGAAGCAGTGGGTGGTTAACGAGCGCATCGTGCTGGAACGCAGCAACACCTATTGGAACAATGCGGCGTCGGTGATTGAGCAAGCCACCTTCCTGCCGATCGCCTCAGAAGTCAGCGACGTTAATCGCTACCGCAGCGGTGAGATCGATATCAGTAACAGCGCCATTCCGCCAACGCTGTTTGGCAAGATGAAACGTGAAATCCCTGAGCAACTGCACGTCAATCCTTACCTGTGTACGTTCTATTACGAAATCAATAATAAGAAGGCGCCGTTTACCGATCCGCGGGTGCGTGAAGCGGTGAAGCTGACGCTGGACCGCGACATCATCGCCAACAAAATTATGGGGCAGGGACAGATCCCGGCTTACGGGTTTACGCCAACCTTTACCGAGGGTGGCAACTTCACCGTGCCTGAGTGGGCGACATGGACACAGGCCCAGCGCAATCAACGCGCCAGGCAACTGCTGAGCGAAGCCGGCTACGGTGCGGATAACCCGCTGAAATTCTCGCTGCTGTACAACACTTCCGATCAAAACAAACAGCAGGCGATAGCCGCTGCGTCGATGTGGAAAAAGAACCTCGGCGCAGACGTTACCCTGAGAAACCAGGAGTGGAAAACGTCACTGGAAAGTCGCCATCAGGGGGAGTTTGACGTTGCACGTGCCACCTGGTGCGGCGATTACAACGAACCGAGCGCCTTCCTGAATTTGGCGCTCTCCAACAGCAGCAACAATACCCTGTTCTATAAAAATGCACACTTTGACACGCTGATGGCCGCCAGCCTGCAGGCGCCGGACGCCGCCGCGCGCACCGCGGTGTATCAGCAGGCGGAGACGCAGCTGGATAAAGATTCGGCGCTGGTGCCGGTTTATTACCGCGTCAGTGCGCGCCTGATCAAGCCGACGGTGGGTGGGTTCACCGGTAAAGATCCGCTCGATTATATCGATGTGAAAAATCTGTACATGATCAAGCAGTAATGGGTATTACACCATGCCGGCAACGGCGGGTAATACGGGGGAGAAGCCAGCCGCCGCAGTCGTTCCGCGACGGCTGGATACACGGCCCGCATAACGGGCCACGCCGTCTCGACATCGAGCCGGTGATAATAAAAAACTGGAGTGGATAATATGACCAACATCACAAAGAAAAGCCTGCTGGCCGCGGGGATTATGGCCGCGCTAGGCATCAGCGCCGGCGCGTTCGCCGCCGAGGTGCCGGCGGGGGTTCAACTGGCTGACAAACAGGAGATCGTTAAAAATAACGGCTCTGAAGTGCAGTCGCTGGATCCGCATAAAATTGAAGGGGTGCCGGAAAATAACGTCACCCGCGATTTGATGGAAGGCCTGGCCAACAATACGCCGGACGGCGGCATTGAGCCGGGCGTGGCGGAAAGCTGGGACAACAAGGATTATAAGGTATGGACTTTCCACCTGCGCAAAAACGCCAAATGGTCGAATGGCAAACCGGTAACGGCGCAGGACTTCGTCTATAGTTGGCAGCGTCTGGTGGACCCGAACACCGCCTCGCCATATGCCAGCTACCTGCAGTACGCGCACGTTGAAAACGTTGATGACATTATCGCCGGTAAAAAAGATAAATCGACCCTGGGCGTGAAGGCGCTGGACGACCATACCTTCCAGGTGACGCTGACCGAACCGGTGCCTTATCTGGTGGAAATGACGCCGCACTACGCCATGAAGCCGGTGTATAAAGAGGCGGTGGAGAAGTTTGGCGAGAAGTGGACGCTACCGCAAAACTATGTCAGCAACGGCGCGTATAAGCTGAAGAACTGGGTGGTTAACGAACGCATCGTGCTGGAGCGCAACCCGGAGTATTGGAACGACGCCAAAACCATCATCAATAAAGTGACGTTCCTGCCGATTTCTTCCGAGGTGACCGACGTTAACCGTTACCGCACCGGCGAGATCGACATGACCTACAACAATATGCCGATCGAACTGTTCCAGAAACTGAAAAAAGAGCGGCCGAAAGAGGTGCACGTCGATCCTTATCTGTGCACTTACTACTACGAAATCAACAACCAGAAAGCGCCGTTTACCGATGCGCGCGTGCGTGAGGCGCTGAAACTGGGCCTCGACCGCGACATTATCGTGCATAAAGTGAAGAACCAGGGCGATCTGCCGGCCTACAGCTTTACGCCGCCGTATACCGACGGGGCGAAACTGACGCCGCCGGCGTGGTTCGGCTGGACGCAGGACAAACGCAACGAAGAAGCGAAAAAACTGCTGGCGGAAGCCGGCTACGGCCCGGATAAGCCGCTGACCTTCAGCCTGCTGTATAACACCTCGGATCTGCATAAAAAACTGGCCATCGCCGCCGCCTCCATCTGGAAGAAAAATCTGGGCGTCAACGTCAAGCTGGTTAACCAGGAGTGGAAAACCTTCCTCGATACCCGTCATCAGGGCAACTATGACGTGGCGCGCGCCGGCTGGTGCGCTGACTATAACGAACCGAGCACCTTCCTGAATATGATGCTGTCCGACAGCAGCAGTAATACGCCGCACTATAAGAGTGAAGCCTTCGATAAGCTGATGGCCAATGTGTTGACGGCGAAAAGCAAAGATGAGCGCGCCGCTCTCTACCAGAAGGCGGAAGTGCAGCTGGATAAAGACTCAGCCATCGTGCCGGTCTATTACTATGTGAACGCCCGTCTGGTGAAACCTTACGTGGGCGGTTATACCGGTAAAGACCCGCTTGATAACGTGTACGATAAAAATCTGTACATCATTAAACATTGATACGGTAAGGGCCGATGACGTTGTCACCGGCCCGGTCAAAATAATAAGCCGTTATCAGGCTGTAGCACAGGGTTAGGGCAATGCTGAAATTTATACTTCGACGCCTGTTAGAGGCGATCCCGACACTATTTATCCTTATTACCATTTCATTCTTTATGATGCGCCTGGCGCCCGGCAGCCCGTTTACCGGCGAGCGCGCGTTACCGCCGGAAGTGCTGGCGAATATCGAGGCCAAATATCATCTCAACGATCCCATCTGGAAACAGTACGGCAATTATCTGCTGCAGCTGTCAAAAGGGGATTTCGGCCCGTCGTTTAAATACAAAGACTATTCGGTGAATGATCTGGTGGCCGGTTCATTCCCGGTATCGGCCAAGCTGGGGGCGGCGGCGTTTCTGCTGGCGGTGATCCTGGGCGTCAGCGCCGGGGTGATCGCGGCGCTGAAGCAAAATACCAAATGGGACTATACGGTGATGGGGTTCGCCATGACCGGGGTGGTGATACCCAGTTTCGTGGTGGCGCCGCTGCTGGTGCTGATCTTCGCCATCACGCTGAAGTGGCTGCCGGGCGGCGGCTGGAACGGCGGCGCCTTCAAATTTATGGTCCTGCCGATGGTGGCGCTGTCGCTGGCCTATATCGCCAGCATCGCGCGTATTACCCGCGGCTCGATGATTGAAGTGCTGCACTCCAACTTTATCCGTACCGCGCGCGCCAAAGGCCTGCCGATGCGGCGCATTATTTTCCGCCATGCGCTTAAACCGGCGCTGTTGCCGGTGCTGTCATATATGGGCCCGGCGTTTGTTGGCATCATTACCGGCTCGATGGTGATTGAAACCATCTACGGCCTGCCGGGCATCGGGCAGTTGTTCGTCAACGGCGCGCTGAACCGCGACTACTCGCTGGTACTGAGCCTGACGATCCTGGTCGGCGGCCTGACGATTCTGTTCAATGCGATTGTTGACGTGCTGTATGCCGTTATCGATCCGAAAATTCGCTATTAATCTGGAGCACGCCAATGATGTTGACCAAAAAGAACAGCGAAGCTCTGGAAAACTTCAGCGAAAAGCTGGAGGTCGAGGGGCGCAGCCTGTGGCAGGACGCCCGTCGGCGCTTTATGCATAACCGCGCGGCGCTGGGCAGCCTGATCGTGCTGGCGCTGATTACCCTGTTTGTGATTATCGCGCCGTGGCTGTCGCAGTTTGCGTATGACGACACCGACTGGGGGATGATGTCGGCGCCGCCGGATCTGGAGTCCGCCCACTATTTCGGCACCGACTCCTCCGGTCGCGACCTGCTGGTGCGCGTGGCCATCGGCGGGCGTATTTCCCTGATGGTCGGCGTGGCGGCGGCGCTGGTGGCCGTCGTGGTCGGTACGCTGTACGGCTCGCTGTCCGGCTATCTGGGCGGCAAAGTCGACTCGGTGATGATGCGCCTGCTGGAGATCCTCAACTCCTTCCCGTTCATGTTCTTCGTGATCCTGCTGGTGACCTTCTTTGGGCAGAATATTTTTCTGATCTTCGTGGCGATCGGCATGGTGTCGTGGCTGGATATGGCGCGTATCGTACGCGGGCAGACGCTGAGTCTGAAGCGTAAAGAGTTTATCGAAGCGGCGCTGGTGTGCGGCGTCTCCACCCGCAACATTGTACTGCGCCATATTGTGCCGAACGTACTGGGGGTGGTGGTGGTGTATGCCTCGCTGCTGGTGCCCAGCATGATCCTGTTTGAGTCTTTCCTCAGCTTCCTGGGGTTAGGGACGCAGGAGCCGTTAAGCAGCTGGGGCGCCTTGCTCAGCGACGGCGCCAACTCGATGGAGGTTTCACCGTGGCTGCTGCTGTTCCCGGCCGGTTTCCTGGTGGTCACCCTGTTTTGTTTCAACTTTATCGGCGATGGCCTGCGTGACGCCCTCGACCCGAAAGATCGTTAAGGAGCGCCATCATGACTACCCTTGAATATCCGCAAGCTGCGGCCGCACAGGCGGCCGACGGCGCGCCGCTGCTGGACGTGCGCGATCTGCGCGTGACGTTTTCGACGCCGGACGGCGACGTGACGGCGGTTAACGATCTCAACTTCGACCTGCGCGCCGGTGAAACGCTGGGCATTGTCGGCGAATCCGGTTCCGGCAAGTCGCAAACCGCGTTCGCCCTGATGGGACTGCTGGCGGCCAATGGCCGTATCGGCGGCTCGGCACGCTTTAACGGCCGGGAAATTCTCAACCTGCCGGAGAAGCAGCTCAACAAACTGCGCGCCGAAGAGATTTCGATGATCTTCCAGGATCCGATGACGTCGCTCAATCCTTATATGCGCGTGGGCGAACAACTGATGGAAGTGCTGATGCTGCATAAGAACATGAGCAAAAGCCAGGCGTTTGAAGAGTCGGTGCGGATGCTGGATGCGGTTAAAATGCCGGAGGCGCGCAAGCGCATGCGCATGTATCCGCATGAGTTTTCCGGCGGGATGCGTCAGCGGGTGATGATCGCCATGGCGCTGCTGTGCCGGCCGAAACTGCTGATTGCCGATGAACCGACCACCGCGCTGGATGTGACGGTACAGGCGCAGATTATGACCTTGCTGAACGAGCTGAAGCGCGAATTCAATACCGCCATCGTGATGATTACCCACGATCTGGGCGTGGTTGCCGGCATCTGCAACAAGGTGCTGGTGATGTATGCCGGGCGCACCATGGAGTACGGCAGCGCCCGCGACGTGTTCTACCGGCCGAGCCATCCGTACTCGATTGGCCTGCTCAATGCGGTGCCGCGTCTTGACGCCGAAGGGGAATCGCTGCTGACCATCCCCGGCAATCCGCCGAACCTGTTGCGGCTGCCGAAAGGCTGCCCGTTCCAGCCGCGCTGTCCGTATGCCATGGATCAGTGTGCGAGCGCTCCCGCGTTGGAGCCGTTTGGTGAAGGGCGCCTGCGCGCCTGTTTCAAGCCGGTGGAGGCCTTGGTATGACGACAGCAACCGAAAAGAACGTTCTGCTCGAAGTGGCCGATTTAAAGGTGCACTTTGATATTAATGATGACAAAAAGTGGTTCTGGCAGCCATCGAAAACGCTGAAAGCGGTAGACGGCGTGACGCTGCGCCTGTTTGAAGGGGAGACGCTGGGCGTGGTGGGGGAATCGGGCTGTGGCAAGTCGACCTTTGCCCGGGCGATTATCGGCCTGGTCAAGGCCACCAGCGGCAGGGTGGCCTGGCTGGGCAAAGATCTGCTCGGCATGAGCGACACCGACTGGCGCAAGGCGCGCAGCGATATCCAGATGATCTTCCAGGACCCGCTGGCGTCGCTGAACCCGCGCATGACCATCGGCGACATCATCGCCGAACCGCTGCGCACCTACTATCCGAAGATGCCGCGCCAGGAAGTGCGCGACAAGGTCCAGGCGATGATGATGAAGGTCGGCCTGCTGCCGAACCTGGTCAACCGTTATCCGCACGAGTTCTCCGGCGGCCAGTGTCAGCGTATCGGTATCGCCCGCGCGCTGATTCTGGAGCCGAAGCTGGTGATTTGCGATGAGCCGGTATCGGCGCTGGACGTCTCCATTCAGGCGCAGGTGGTCAATCTGCTGCAGCAACTGCAGCGTGAGATGGGGCTGTCGCTGATCTTTATCGCCCACGACCTGGCGGTGGTGAAGCATATCTCCGACCGCGTGCTGGTGATGTATCTCGGCCATGCGGTGGAGTTGGGCACCTATGACGAGGTGTATCACAACCCGCAGCATCCTTATACCAAGGCGCTGATGTCGGCGGTGCCGGTGCCCGATCCGGATAAAGAGCAGGACAAGCAAATCCAGCTGTTGGAAGGGGAGCTGCCTTCGCCGATTAACCCGCCTTCCGGCTGCGTATTCCGTACGCGCTGCCCGATTGCCGGGCCGGAGTGCGCCAAAACGCGTCCGCTGCTGGAGGGCAGTTTCCGCCATGCGGTCTCCTGCCTGAAGGTGGACCCGCTGTAACCAACGGCGGAAAAAACAAAAAAACCTGCCGTTTGGCAGGTTTTTTTATCAGTACCTTGTGGTTACTCTTTCCACAAAATATGGCACAGCTTGTGGTCTTTCTCGCGGCAGATCAGCACGCGGGCAAACACGTCGTTGATCGGTTCGCCGTCGCTTTCCGCCAGGCCAATCACCACTTCGGCAAAGAAGTCCGGGTTTAAGTCGTAATCGACATGCTCATGCCAGTCTTCCGACGGATCGTACAGCTCGGCGCCGCCGCGCTCCTCAAACTGCAGGTTGAACAGCAGAATATCCGCCGGATCCAGATTGTCGCCGGCCAGTTCGAGGAAGATATCGTATGCCTGTTCCAGCGTTTCATCTTCGGTAAGGCGGTTATTCAAATCCATAAAAAATTCCAGTCATAAATGATGTGGCAAATAGTAAACCATGCCCGGCGCTAATTACAGCAGCGGGCTGAAAAAGTAAAATACGCGCTCAAGGATACGGTGCCAGAATGGCCGTTTCAGCCACTCTTTGGACTCCAGCAGTCTGGAGCGGGCGATATAATCGTCCTGAACGCAGGCCAGATCGCTGCCGAAACCGTCATCATCGATCACCAGCGTGATTTCAAAATTCAGCCACAGGCTGCGCATATCCAGATTCACGGTGCCCACCAGGCTCAGCTGGCCGTCGACCAGCACGCTCTTGGTATGCAGCAGGCCGCCTTCGAACTGGTAAATTTTCACCCCGGCCTCCAGCAGCTCGGAGAAGAAGGCCCGGCTGGCCCAGCGCACCATCATCGAGTCGTTATCGCGCGGTACGATAATGCTGACCTCAACGCCGCGCAGTGCGGCGGTGCAGATGGCGTGCAGCAGGTCGTCGCTCGGCACGAAGTAGGGGGTGGTCATAATCAGCTGCTCGCGCGCAGAATAGACCGCCGTCAGCAGCGCCTGGTGGATCATCTCCTCCGGGAAGCCGGGGCCGGAGGCTATCACCTGAATGGTATGGCCGCTTTCCTGCTCGAACGGCATAATATTCATATCCGGCGGTGGCGGTAATATCCGCTTGCCGGTTTCAATCTCCCAGTCGCAGGCGTACACAATCCCCATTGTTGTGGCAACCGGGCCTTCCATTCGCGCCATCAGATCGATCCACTGACCGACGCCGGCGTCCTGCTTGAAATAGCGCGGGTCTACCATATTCATGCTGCCGGTATAGGCGATGTAATTGTCGATCAGCACCACCTTACGGTGCTGGCGCAGGTCCATGCGACGCAGGAATACGCGGAACAGATTCACCTTCAGCGCTTCGACCACTTCGATGCCAGCGTTGCGCATCATGTTCGGATAAGGGCTGCGGAAGAACTGCAGGCTGCCGGCGGAGTCGAGCATCACCCGGCAGTGGACGCCGCGGCGCGCGGCGGCCATCAGCGACTCGGCAACCTGATCGGCCAGCCCGCCGGGCTGCCAGATATAGAACACCATCTCGATATTGTGGCGCGCCAGCTCAATATCGCGAATCATCGCCTTCAGCGTGGCGTCGGTGGTGGTCAGCAGCTGCAGCTGGTTGCCTTTGACGCCGTCGATGCCCTGACGCCGGTGGCAGAGCTGAAACAGCGGCCGCGCCACTTCACTGTATTGCGTGGCGAAAATACGACGGCTTTCCTTCAGCTCATTCAGCCAGCGCGCGGTGGAAGGCCACATGGCCTTGGCGCGTTCGGCGCGACGTTTCCCCAAATGCAGCTCGCCAAAGGATAAATAGGCGACGATGCCGACCAGCGGCAGAATGTAGATAATCAACAGCCAGGCCATAGCCGAAGGCACGGCGCGACGTTTCATCAAAATACGCAGGGTAACACCGGCGATAAGTAGCCAGTAGCCGAACACCAGCAGCCAACTGATTACGGTATAAAATGTTGTCATAAAGGCGAAAAATCCCGTTCGCAAACCACCAACGATGAGTGTACGCACAGATCATCAAAGGGGAAACCTTTTCCCGGATCTTAAGTGACATAAATGCGTCGAAGAGAAACGGGATGTACAGCGTGGAAATAACTTTTTATTTGGCATAACGCGCCGTTTATTACTGTTTCATTGCATCACTGCCGGCCAGACGGGGTGCAGCCGGGGGGGCGAAAGGTATATAATGCCCCGCGTTTGGCAATGACGTATAAGTGGTAAAATTATGAGACGCAGTAGAAATGAAGTGGCCCGTTGGCGGATGATGCGACAGAATCAGCGGCGCAGGCACCGTTGGCTGGAACGCCAGTCGAGAGGGTATCGGCATATTATGCAGGTGCGGCGGCTCCTGGATAATCAGCACCGGCGAGCCTTGCTGTTTACTGTGTCTTGTGAATGGTGAAGCGACGGCGAGAGCGATAAAAACAGTCCCTGACGGGACTGTTTTTCGTTGGGGCGTTACTTTTTCATCGCGCGGGAAAGCACAGCGGCGCCGATGGCCATCAGGGCGGCGGCGGCGGCCAGCACGGCGATAAAGGCCTGGTCAAAGGAGGAGCGCGCCAGTTTAATCAGCGTTGCTCCCTGATCCGCACTCAGTTCACCGGCCTGGCGTAATGCCTCATCCAGGCTGTCATAGGCCAACTGCGTCACCGGCAGATCGGCAGGCAGGAGCAGGCTGTAACTGTAAACCACGGTCATCAGGCCACCCAGCAGCGTGATGCCCAAAACGCTGCCCAGCTCATAGGCCACGTCCTCAATTGACGCCGCCATACCGGACTTTTCCTCCGGCGCATTGAGCATAATGGCGGTGGATGCGGCGGTGATGGCGGCGCCCAGACCAAAGCCGGCGGCAAATAGCAGCGCCAGTTGCCATAGCGGCGCACCGTGATAACACCCAATCAGTCCGGCGATGGCCAGCGTGGTCAGCAGCAGACCGCCCAGTATCAGAGGCCGCTCTCCCCAGCGCGGCAGCAGCAGCCCCGCCAGCGGGCCGGAAAGGGCGGAAGCCAGCGGAATCGGCAGGATAAACAGCCCGGCCTGCAGCGGCGTCAGGCCGCTGACCAGTTGCAGGCGCTGGCTCAATACCAGCTCAATGCCCACCAGCGCGATCATCGAGATCACCGCCACGGTGACGCCGCTGGCGAACAGCCGGTTGCTGAACAGCGAGAAATCAATCATCGGCGATGCCGCCCGACGCTGCCGACGCGCGAACAGGATTAAAAACAGCACCCCCAACGTAGCGGAAAGCGCCAGAATCGGCAGTGACGGCTGGGTCTTGCTCAGTTCTTTTAACGCATAAATGCTGCTGACCAGCCCTACCATAATCTGCAGCGAACCCACCACGTCAAAGGGACGCTGGCTGTTGCCGCCGCACTGGGGAATCAGCCGCCAGGCCAGCGGCAGCACGACCAATACCACCGGAACGTTGATCAGAAATACCGATCCCCACCAGAAGTATTCCAGCAAGATGCCGCCGACTACCGGCCCGACCGCCGCGCCGCCGGAGGCGACCGCCGACCAGATGCCGATCGCCAGCGCCCGTTCGCTTGGCTCGGTAAATACGTGGCGTACGATAGAAAGCGTCGCCGGCATCATCATGGCGGCACCGACGGCCAAAAAGGCGCGGGCGGCAATCAGCATTGCGGCGCTGGGGGCAAAGGCGGCGCACAGCGAGGCGACGGCAAACATCGGCAGACCGGCGATAAACATTTTTTTGTGGCCGATACGGTCGCTGAGCATGCCGGCGCCCGGGAGCAGACCGGCGACCACCAGCGGATAGGCGTTAACGATCCATAATTTTTCCGATGCGCTGGCTTCCAACGCCGTCGTCAGCCGCGGCAGCGCGGTGTACAGCACGGTCATATCAATGATAATTAAAAAAAGCGCGCTGGAGATCATTGCCAGGATCAACCAGCGGTTATTTGCGTGCATAATGACATCCTAAATAGAAACGGGGCGGCGAAACGCTGCCGTAACCTATCCCCAAGTTTTTGTGGGGTTAACGCGCATACTATAAATCCATACGTTCGTATTGAAAAGGGGAATGCAATGGGGCGACAGCGAAGTATCGATCGCGATCGAGTGTTGGATGCGGCGGAAGAAATCATTGCAACGCAAGGGGCATCCGGCCTGACGATTGATTCCGTGGCGAAGGCAATGGGGATTTCGAAGGGCGGCGTACAGTACTGTTTCGGCAGTAAGGATGCGCTGATTGACGCCATGTTTGACCGCTGGGGCAAGGCGTATGATAACGTTTTCGACCAGATTGCCGGCGACGACCCTGCACCGTTGACCAGGGTGCGGGCGCATATGCTGGCGACCTGCAACTCCGATCACACCTCCAGCGCCAAGGCGGCAGGCCTGATGGCGACCCTGATACAAACGCCGGAACATCTGCAGAGCAGCCGGGAGTGGTACCGCGAGCGGATTGATGGCCTCGATCTGGCCTGCGAAGAGGATAAACGCGCCCGGCTGGCGTTCCTGGCCACTGAAGGCGCCTTTATGCTGCGTTACTTTGGTTTGATGGATATCTCGGAACAGGAGTGGGAATCCATGTTTGCCGATATGCAGCGCTATATTCTGGATACGCAGTCGGCGTCATAACGCGGCGGCATCGCCTATCGCACCGATAGATGGCGATGCCCGGCGCGGCGGAGTATGTTTACACCACAACATATTCCCTCGAAGAACCCACTTGGCCAGCGACTCCGCGCTGGCTTTTTTTTGCCTAAAATACCTGTTTGAAGGGTTTGACCACCACGTCGCCGTACACGCCGGCGGCAACGTAGGGATCCTGCTGCGCCCACTGCTGCGCAGCGCTCAGCGACTCAAACTCGGCGATCACCGTCGAACCGGTAAAGCCGGCGCTGCCGGGATCGTTACTGTCGATGGCGGGGTTCGGCCCGGCCACCACCAGACGGCCCTCATCGCGCAGCGCCTGCAGGCGGGCGAGGTGCGCCGGGCGCACCGCCAGACGGTTTTCCAGCGTGCCGGGCAGGTCTTGCGCATAGATCAGATACAGCATGTTTCACCTTTAAAATCATCGTTATATCAGGGGTAAACCAAAGTAGCCTAAAAGCATCGGCAAAGAAATGATTTTTGCGGAGGCTGGCGTTAATGCCTTGAAGGCGCTAGTTTTTATTCGTATAGTGCGGCCCGCATCGGGACGAGAGAAGAATTAAGGTGAAAGTATGACGGAATTTGTGCGGGAAAAACTCAATCTGCCGGCGGGGAAAAACAAACTGCTGCTGCACTCGTGTTGCGCACCCTGTTCAGGCGAGGTGATGGAGGCGATTCAGGCGTCCGGTATCGATTATGCCATCTTCTTCTATAACCCCAATATTCATCCGCAAAAAGAGTACCTGCTGCGCAAAGAGGAAAATATTCGTTTTGCGGAGAAACATGGGGTGCCGATCATTGATGCTGACTACGATACCGATAATTGGTTCGCGCGCGCCAAAGGGATGGAGCACGAGCCGGAACGCGGTATCCGCTGCACCATGTGTTTCGATATGCGCTTCGAACGTACGGCGCTGTACGCCTATGAGCATGGTTATGACGTGATCTCCAGTTCACTGGGTATTTCGCGCTGGAAAAATATGCAGCAAATCACCGACTGCGGCATTCGCGCGGCGCAGAAATATCCTGAACTGACGTATTGGGATTATAACTGGCGCAAGAAGGGCGGCGCGTCGCGCATGATCGACATCAGCAAACGCGAACGTTTTTATCAGCAGGAATATTGCGGCTGCGTCTATTCGCTGCGCGATACCAACCTGCACCGCAAAGCGCAGGGACGCCCGTTAATCAAGTTGGGCGTACTGTATTATGGTGATGACGAGGAATAATCCTGCTCTGTCAGGCTGAACGAGGCGGGGAATGGCGAATTATAGATTCGCAGCAAATACCGAAGGCGGCCGGCCGAATTGCTTACTGAATGCCGTGCTGTAGGCGCTGTGGCTATCGTAACCACTCGCCAGCGCCACCTGCGTGATCGGTATTCCCTGCATCAATAGCGTTAACGACGACATCAACCGCAGTTGCTGACGCCATTTGCCGAAGGTCATGCCGGTCGATTGAAGAAAGCGCCGGTGGAACGTTTTGTCGCCCATTGCCAGCCTGTTTGCCCACTCGACGGCGGTGGCGCTATCGCCTGGGTTATCCAGTAGCGCCTGGCATACGTGCTGCACCGGGTTGCCGGCATCGCCCGTTGGCCACGGCAGATGAAGCGGCAGCGCCGGCTGGGTATGTAGTTCTTCAACCAAAAGCTCACCGAGCAAATGTATACGTTTAGACGGTATGATCTGGTGGTCGGCCTGGGCCAGCGCCATGATCAACTCGCGCAGCAGGCCGGAGACATGGACGACGCAATCGCGCTCCGGCAGGCGGGGGCAGACATCTTCGCGCACGAACAGGCCGCATGCTTGCAGCGCCACGGGGGCAACCAGACGGTGCGCCACGCCAGAGCGCAGCCAGACCGCCGCCGTAGGCGGCACCAGCCATTGTCCGCTTTCAGCTTCCACACGTAACAGACCGTGATTGGCATATATCAGATGACCATACGCATGTTTATGCAAGGGTACGATATGGCCCGCAGGGTAGCGCACGGCTACGCCGAATACCGGCAGGCCGCAGGTATCTTTGGTGCTCAGGTCGAGCGCGTGACCGCCGTTTTCAGGAGAGGAAAAGCCCATACCGCTGCAGTTTGTCCAAATAAATAAAGAATATGTCTATTTTTATGTAGATGGCCGAGGTGCGCAAGCCTAATATCGAAGGCAGGCAATCAACCGGGACTATTTACTCATGCACGCACTTGGGCTTTTGCAACGGCTACTAACACTGGCTCCCGGTCGGGGTCTGCGCGCGCCCGTTCGCGCCATGACCCATCCTGATTCCCCCTGACCCCGACCATCGTCAGCTTGTTCCGAGCCAGGGGAATCGGGTGTCAACGATTCCCCTGGAGTGTTTTTATGCTGACCGATCCTTCCCAAAAATACCGTCCCATCTCACCGGTCGTTCTTGCCGAGCGTCAATGGCCATCACGTACCCTGACGCAGGCCCCGATCTGGCTGTCCACCGATTTGCGCGACGGCAATCAGGCGTTGTTTGAGCCGATGAATCGCGAACGCAAGCTGCGCTTGTTCCACAAATTGGTGCGCATCGGTTTCAAAGAAATTGAAGTCGGTTTTCCCGCCGCATCGCGCACTGATTTTGACATTGTTCGCCACCTTATTGACGCAGGGCAGATCCCTGATGACGTCACCCCGATGGTCATGACGCAACTGCGGGATGATCTGATCGCCGAGACGGTGCGCAGTGTGGCAGGCGCGCGGCGCGTGATCGTGCATTTCTACAATGCCATCGCACCCGCATGGCGCGAGATGGTGTTCGGCATGGGCGTACCGCAGATTATCGAAATGGTAGAACGCCACATTACGCTGTTCAGGCAACTGACGGATGCCCATCCGGAAACCGAATGGGTCTTGCAATACTCGCCTGAAACTTTCTGCATGGCCGAGCTGGATGTTTCACTGGCCGTCTGCAACGCCGCTATTCGTGCCTGGGATGCCGGGCCACAGCGGGCGATGATCATCAACCTGCCAACCACGGTAGAAGTCTCTACGCCCAACGTCTTCGCCGACCAGATTGAATGGATGGATCGGCGGTTGGAACGGCGCGAGCACATTGTGCTGTCCGTGCATCCGCATAATGACCGGGGGACAGGCGTGGCCTGCGCCGAACAAGCCATGCTGGCCGGTGCGCAACGGGTCGAAGGCTGCCTGTTTGGCAATGGCGAACGCAGTGGCAACCTCGATGTGGTGACGCTGGCGCTGAACCTGTATACGCAAGGCATCGCGCCTGGGTTAGATTTTTCCGACATTGCGGCGATTGCCCGCGTGGCCGAGGAGTGTACCGCGCTGCCCATTCACCCGCGACATCCGTATGTGGGCGACCTGGTATTCACGGCGTTCTCCGGCTCGCACCAGGATGCCATCGCCAAGGGTCTGAACGCGCAAAAGGGCGATGCGATTTGGCGTGTGCCTTATTTGCCCATTGACCCCAAAGACCTGGGCCGAACCTACGACAGCATCGTGCGCGTCAATAGCCAGTCGGGAAAGGGCGGTATCGCATTTTTGCTGCAACGCGATCACGGCATCACCATGCCGCGCCGCATGCAGGTGGAGTTCAGCGCCATCGTTCAGGCTCTGGCCGACGGCAGCGAAACGGAACTGACCAGCGAGCAAATATGGGCGGTGTTCGAACGCACTTATCTTGCCCCGACATGGGAACAGACCCGTTTCATTTATCGCGGGCATCGCCTGTTCGAGCACGCGGACGGGCAAGGTATCGCGTTGGAAATGGCGGATGCGGAGGGCAATATCAAGACGGTCGAGGGGACAGGCAACGGCCCGATTGCCGCGACGGTAGCGGCGTTAGGCCAATCGTTACGCATCGATAGCTATGAGGAGCGCAGCCTGGGCGCGGGTTCCGGTGCGGCGGCGCTGGCCATTGTGGAGGCTGCCATGCCCGGCGTGCCCGGCTCACGTTTTGGCGTGGGTCAACACGCGAACATCGTCACTGCTTCGGTACTGGCGGTGTTGAGCGCGGCGGCCAGGTTCTCGCCGCCAGATGAAACGGTCGGCTGACCTGGCCTATCTGTTCGCGGATTCGTGATGCGTTGCGACTTGGCGCGCATCACGAATGACGTACACCAACGGTATCTGCAGTTCCCTCCACAACGTCACATTTCCTGCAGCTGTTAATTTATTGGTTTTACATCCTGCGTCATTTATACGCAGGCTTGATACGGTTTTTTTGTGCCCGGCGGGAGAAACACAGGTTAAAAAAACGTGTAGCAGCGGCGTATAAAGGCTAACGGTCAGTTAACCATTTTACGTTTTTGGCGGCGGAAGTGACGAATCATGCCGATTACAGCGATAGTTTGCCGTTCGTTATTGAATATGATTGCTATTTGCATTTAAACTTGGCGAACCAGAGGAAACTGAACCATTATGCTGCTAAAAAAGATGTTCCCAATTCGCCGTTTGTCAGTGCCGATTGTCCTCTCCGTTGGCTTACACAGCGCCCTGGTGGCCGCTTTACTCTATGCCTCCGTCAAGGAGGTGATGATGCCGCCCAAGCCAGAGGATGCGCCGATCAGCGTCATGATGGTCAATACCGCCGCGCTGGCGGAACCGCCGCCGCCGGCGCCTGCCGAGCCGGAGCCTGAGCCGCAGGTAGAACCAGAGCCGGAACCTGAACCGATCCCGGAGCCGCCGCCGGTGCCGAAAGCGATTCCCAAGCCGGAACCGGTGAAGCCGAAACCAAAGCCTAAGCCAAAACCGAAGCCGAAGGTGGAAAAAACGGTAAAACGCGAGCCGAAGAAAGCCGAGCCGCGTCAGCCTTCGCCGTTTGAAAATGATGCGCCGGCCAAACCGGTCGATAAAGCGCCGGTGAAGCAGGCGCCGGCAGCGCCGGTGCAGGGGCGTTCAACCGATACCGGGCCGAAGCCGCTGAGCCGCGTGGCGCCATCATACCCGCCGCGTGCACAGGCGCTGCAGATTGAGGGCAGAGTGCGGGTACAGTTCGACGTCGACAGCGATGGCCGCATCAGCAACGTACGCATTTTGTCGGCCCAGCCGCGCAATATGTTCGAGCGTGAGGTGAAACAGGCGATGCGTAAATGGCGTTATGAACCGAAAGCAGCGAAAGACCGCATCGTCAATATTCAGTTCAAACTGGACGGCACCGCCTCGCTGAATTAATGCCGGCAAACAGCTAAAGAAAAAGGGTCGCTAGTTAGCGACCCTTGTTATTTTTGCGTTTGTTGCGGCTTACTCTTCAAAGCCGACGCGGAAGTTCATCTTGCCGTCCGGCAGCGCACGCGGGTTGCCTTCGTCGTCCACCGCCACATAGGTAAACAGCGCTTCGGTCGCGCGATAGCGTTGGCCAATCGGCGAGGTGGACACCTTCTTCACCCACACTTCAACATTGATGGTAATCGAGCTGCGGCCGGTGCGGATACAGTGGGCATAGCAGCACACCACATCGCCGACGGCGACCGGTTTAAGGAACGTCATGCCGTCGACGCGCACCGTAACAACGCGGCCTTCGGCGATCTCTTTGGCCTGAATCGCACCGCCGATATCCATTTGCGACATCAGCCAGCCGCCAAAAATATCGCCGTTGGCGTTAGTATCCGCCGGCATGGCCAGCGTGCGGAGCACCAGCTCCCCGCTGGGTAAAGGTCGTTGTTGTGTCATAGTCGTTTATTTTTTTGAGAAGTGGATCACATTATATTGCCCGCAGTTGCCGCCGCGGGCATTAACAATTTTGTAACTATTTTTTCTGTTCTTCCGGCATATGCTTATAAATATAGACGCCGCTCAGCAGGGTAAACACCAACGTCAGCGCGGTTAGGCCGAATACTTTAAAGTTGACCCACACGCTCTGCGGCAGCCAGAAGGCCACATAGATATTGGCCAGCCCGCAGGCGAGGAAGAACAGCGCCCAGGCCAGATTGAGGTTGCTCCAGATACGGTCCGGCAGCGTCAGCTCTTTGCCCAGCATCCGCTGGATCAGCGGTTTTTTCAGCACCAGTTGGCTGACCAGCAGCGCGATGGCGAACAGCGTATAAATCACCGTGACTTTCCATTTGATAAACAGATCGCTGTGGAACACCAGCGTCAGCGTGCCAAATACCGCCACCATCAGGAAAGTGATCAGCGTCATTTTTTCTACCTTGCGGTATTTCACCCAGGTGAACACCAACGCCAGTGCGGTCGCCACGATAAGCGCGCCGGAAGCGACGTAAATATCGTAAAGCTTATAAAACGCAAAAAAGACAATTAACGGGAGAAAATCAAGAAACTGCTTCATAAATCAATCCATCATCTGTTCGTCGGCCGACTATACCGGATTCGGCCGGATCTGTGTACCGCCGGAGGGCGCTGATTATCGGCGTTTTGTCCGCGGATTTCCGCTTTCCGGGCAAGAATTTGCATAAAATTACCAAAGGGCATCCCGCCCGCGGCTGTCTACCTGGCGCAATAGCGTCCGTTGATAATTTACCATGGAAAGTGGTTGGCATCAGAACGTCGGAGGAGGCAGGGTTGTGGAGGGGAGGATTATAGTGACATTGTCACTTTATGGGGCGTCGTGCGCGACGGTGAAAATAAAAGGGCACGCCGAAGCGTGCCCTTAAAGCGTTCCACGGCCGTAATCAGTTGCGCAGCAGCATATACAGACGGAACAGATATACCAGCAGCAGCGCGGTCACCAGATTGCTCAGCGCGGTCAGCACCACGCCGGCAACGCTTGGCGCCAGCGCCGACAGGTGGCTGACCAGCAGCAGCACCAGCAGCTTGGCCGCCAGCCACAGCATCATGGCCGGTACAATCAGCCGGGCGTTGGCAAAGGCCAGCTTGGCGCTCTGCCGCAGCGACGCGAACACGCCTTGCTTATCTGCAGAGCAAATCACCGGCGCCAGCGAAAATGCGACGGCGATAATCACCCCGGGCACGACAAACAGCGTCAGGCCGAGCTGAATCAGCAAGGTGCAGATAAACAGCAGCAGCAGCAGGCGCGGCAACTCCGGCGCGGAAGCGCCGATCGCACGCAGCGCGCTGACCGGCTGCCCCTGAGAAACCAGACGGATCAGCGTCAGCATACCGCCGACCAACAGTAAATTCCCCACCAGCGCGGCAAAGGTGGCCGCGGCTGATTTTTTCAGCATCACCATTTGCTGTTCCGGGGTCATCTGCGCCACAAACTCCTGCAGCCCCATTCCGGTGGATGTAGATAGCTCATTAAACGCGGCGTCCAGTATCTTGAGCTGTTCGGCGTCGGGTTGGAATGCCTGATCGAGCAGTATCGAAATAAACGCGGTCAGCAGCGCCAGCAGCAGAATCGTAGCCAGCTGGTTGCGGAAAAAGTTAAAACTGTCACGGTACACAGTGTTAGCCGTGATGGACATGCAGACTCCTTGGCGTCGGGAACAGAGATAATCAGTGGTGGATTGTACCTTGTTCCGGCTCGCTGTGGCACCCCGCAAGCGCTATGGCGCTGATTTCTTCAGCGATTATCGTTTCCGGCAGCGCCAGCGGCTGAGGAACGGGCAGCGGCGGCAGGCCGTAGCGTTCGCGTGCGCGATCGCAGGCTTCATTGCGCAGCCCGTTTTCGCCCGAGGCGTCAAATTCGCGGCACGGCGTCGGCCGGTTAAGGTAAATAGAACAGGATACGGCCTGGCCGATTTCACCGTCGAGCGCGGTGCAGCGCGGAGACCTGCTGTTGGTTCCCTGCATACAGCGCAGGAACGGGGTTAACGGCTCGGTGAGCGCGCTTGGCACCACGCCGCCGCCGTCATCGCCTTCAGCCCAATAGAATGACACTCGAAAATAGGCGCAGCACGCGCCACAGCTAACACAGGGATTGAGAATTTCGCTCATCTTGATTGCCACCATCTCCTAACGGTCACCAACCAAAACCAACACGGAGCGAAAAAATTACTCAGCGCCGCGCATTTCTGCAACTGATATTTCACTTGTTTACATTTTTCACAACAAATGACCTTTTTTGATTTAGATCAATTCTTGATTTATTAATCGCTTAGGTAACCCTGATTTTTGTGCGAATTAATAGTTTTACACATAAGATGTGATCTCTATGCGATCAAAAATACCTTGTAATAGGTATATTCGGCAGGGCTAGAAACCACACATATGGAATGGATGATGATGAAGAAGACTACTTTAGCGGTATTGGCGGCGATGGTCGCGCCAATGGTGCCAATGGCGGCAAATGCGCATCAGGCCGGGGATTTCCTGCTGCGCGCTGGCGCGGCGACGGTGCGTCCGACCACCGGTTCGGATGACGTGCTGGGTCAGGGATCATTCGACGCCAGTAACAATACCCAGCTTGGGCTGACTTTCGGCTATATGGTAACGGACAATATCGGCGTTGAATTGCTGGCGGCAACCCCGTTCCGCCATAAAGTGTCGCTCAGCGGCCAGGCGGTCAGCGGCGATATCGCTACCGTGCACCACCTGCCGCCGACGCTGATGGCGCAATATTACTTTGGCGACCGTCAGGATAAGCTGCGTCCTTATCTGGGCGTGGGCGTCAACTACACCACCTTCTTTGATGAAAAATTCAATCAGAAAGGCAAGGACACCGGTCTGAGCAACCTGAGCCTGAAAGACTCCTGGGGCGTTGCGGCGCAGGCTGGCCTGGACTATAACCTGGATGAGCACTGGATGCTGAACATGTCAGTGTGGTGGATGAACATCGAAACCAAAGCCCGCTTTGACGATGCGTCCGGCGGCCATCACAGCATTGATACGCGCCTGGATCCGTGGGTATTCATGTTTGGTGCCGGCTACCGTTTCTAAGCAGCGCGTGTTTCACGGGGAGGCGCCTTGCGGCGCCTCCTTGGGTTTTACTTCAATTGCATCACGTTTTCTACCGACTTCACGCCGGCGACGCCGCGGGTAACCTGCACCGCACGGTTGGCGTCTGCGCTGGTGCTGACAAAACCGCTTAGCTGCACGCGCCCTTTAAAGGTTTCGACGCTGATCTCCCGCGATTTGATGTTTTTATCCGCCAGCAGCGCCGATTTCACCTTGGTGGTGATTACCGTGTCGTCAATATAGCCGCCAGTTCCCTCTGATTTCGCCGTCGGCGCGCAGGCCGTTACCGCCAGCGCCATCACACCGGCCATACACAGTGCCGCAAGGGTTTTAAATAGCTTCATAGTTACTCTCCATGCCATGTTATTTTTTTAACGACAGACTACGTTGGCGTACGGATTGCCGCAGCCATCATTAGTGTGAAACAAAGGACAGATTAGTCAATCGGATATTGGGAAATATGATGAGGTTATTCTTAAAGCCGGGTGCGTGGGGCGCACCCGGTAAAGCAAGGTTCAGCCGAGGGTGGCGTCCTTCATCTCACTGACGAATTTGCCCAGCTTGGCGAGCATCTCTGCCGGCTGTTGCTGGTACTGCTCAATGATTTTCACGATGGCGGAGCCGGAAATCGCGCCGGCAGCGCCGGCCTGCAAGGCCTCACGCACCTGAGACGGCTCTGAAATACCAAACCCCTGTAGCGCAGGCGCGGCATGATATTCACGCAGCGTATTGATCAAGTGGTTCAGCGGCTGCTGCGCGCGGCTTTCGGTGCCGGTGACCCCGGCGCGGGACAGCAGGTAAGTATAACCGCGCCCGTGAGACGAAATCTCGCGCAGCAGATCGTCATTGGCATTCGGCGGACAAATGAAGATCGGCGCGATATCGTGACGCAGCGCGGCGGCGCGGAACGGCGCGGATTCTTCAAAGGGCACGTCGGCGACCAGCACCGAATCCACACCGACGTCGGCACAGCGCTGATAAAAATTATCGATGCCTTTATGGAACACCAGGTTGGCATACATCAGCAGGCCGATAGGAATATCGGGATGCTTCTGACGGATGGCCGCCAGCATTTCAAAGCACTGGCTCGGCGTTACGCCGGCGGCGAAGGCGCGCAGCGTGGCGTTTTGAATGGTAGGGCCGTCCGCCAGCGGATCGGAGAAGGGGATGCCCAGCTCCAGTGCGTCCGCACCGTTCTCAATCAGCGTATCGATAATCTGCAGCGACAGCGTCGGGTTAGGGTCGCCCAGCGTGACGAACGGCACGAAGGCGCCTTCCTGCCGGCTCGCCAGGCGCTTGAACAGTTGCTGATAACGTTCCATCACATTTCTCCCCGTGCTTTCAGAATATCGTGAACGGTAAATATGTCTTTATCTCCGCGGCCGGACAGGTTCACCACCAGAATCTGCTCTTTCTGCGGCGTTTCACGGATCATTTTCAGGGCGTGCGCCAGCGCATGGGAGGACTCCAGCGCCGGAATAATGCCTTCGTGACGCGAGAGCGCCTTGAAGGCCTCCAACGCTTCGTCATCGGTGACGGAGACATAATCCGCCCGGCCGATGCTGTTCAGATGGGCGTGCTGCGGCCCGACGGACGGGAAATCCAGGCCGGCGGAGATCGAGTAGGATTCTTCGATCTGGCCTTCCGCAGTCTGCATCATTGGCGATTTCATGCCAAAGTAGATGCCGACGTGGCCGTGTTTCAGCGGCGCGCCGTGCTGGCCGGTTTCGATGCCCAGCCCGGCAGGCTCGACGCCGATAAGTTTTACGCTGGTCTCATCGATAAAATCGGCGAACATGCCGATGGCGTTGGAGCCGCCCCCCACACAGGCCAATACCGCATCCGGCAGGCGGCCTTCGCGTTCTTGCATCTGGGCCTTGGTCTCTTCGCCGATCATGCGCTGGAATTCGCGGACGATGGTCGGATAGGGATGCGGACCGGCGGCGGTGCCTAACATATAGTGCGCCTTGTCATAGCTGGCGGACCAGTCGCGTAGCGCTTCGTTACAGGCATCTTTCAGCGTGGCGGAGCCGCTGTGCACCGGGATCACCTCGGCGCCCATCAGCCGCATGCGGAATACGTTCGGCGACTGGCGCTCAACGTCTTTGGCACCCATATAGACGCGGCACTTCAGCCCCAGCAGCGCGCTGGCCAGCGCCGACGCCACGCCGTGCTGGCCGGCGCCGGTCTCGGCGATAATTTCAGTTTTGCCCATGCGTTTCGCCAGCAGCGCCTGTCCCAGAACCTGGTTGGTTTTGTGGGCGCCGCCGTGCAGCAGGTCTTCACGTTTCAGATACAGTTTGGTGTTGGTGCCGGCGGTCAGGTTTTTACACAGCGTCAGCGCGGTAGGGCGCCCGGCGTAGTTTTTCAGCAGGTCGATAAACTCGGCCTGAAACTCTGGATCGCGCTGGGCGCTGACAAAGGCTTCTTCCAGTTGGATCAAAGCCGGCATCAGAATTTGCGGCACGTACATTCCGCCAAATTCACCAAAATAAGGGTTAAGCAGCGTCATCGAGGTTCCCGTCCTATGCGTTAATTCGTTAAAAATGTCTGCCGTTCAGTAAGCGCGCAGCGTCTGGAAGACGGCGCTCAGACGCTGCGCGTCTTTAATGCCGGGCTCGCTTTCCACCCCGGAATTGAAATCCAGACCGGCGCAGCCGAGCTGTGCGGCCTCAATACAGTTATCGGCGCTCAGGCCGCCGGCCAGCAGCACGTTATCCAGCGGCTCGGCGTGCAGTACGCTCCAGTCGAAGCGCTGTCCGGTGCCGCCGGCGCCGTTATCCAACAGATAGCGGTCGACGTGCTGCAGATCGCGCGCCGGCACCTGCGTTTTAACGCTCAGGGCCTTCCAGATCTGGCAGTCGGCGGGCAGGCGGGCGCGCAGGGCGCTGATATAATCCTGGTCTTCGGCGCCGTGCAGCTGTACGGCGCGCAGGCCCAGACGCTCAACGGTTTGCGCCACGGTGTCGACCTGCGCGTCGCAGAACACGCCGACGTACTTCAGCGGCGCGCCGGCGATCACTTCGCGTGCGCGGCTGATATCCACATAGCGCGGTGAACGGCCGACAAAAATCAGCCCGCCATAGTTGGCGCCGGCCTGATACGCCGCCGCCGCGTCCTGCGGCCGGGTCAGGCCGCAGACTTTATTGTCGCCGAGGATCACGCGACGCACCGCCGCACGCAGATCCGGCTCCGACATCAGCGCGCTGCCGATCAGGAAACCGTTGGCAAAGCGGCTGAGCTCGCGGATCTGCGCGTAGTTATTGATGCCGGATTCGCTGATCACCGTGACGCCGTGCGGCACCTGCGGCGCCAGCGTGCGGGTGCGGTTCAGGTCGATGCTCAAATCGCGCAGGTCGCGATTATTGATACCGACGACTTTGGCGCCGAGCGTAACCGCCCGCTGCAGCTCTTCTTCGCTGATGACTTCGGTCAGTACGCCCATCTTCAGGCTGTGCGCGACCGCCGCCAGCTGTCGGTACTGCTCGTCGCTGAGCACCGACAGCATCAGCAGAACGGCGTCGGCCTGATAGTGGCGCGCCAGGTAAATCTGGTAAGGGTCGATGATAAAGTCTTTACACAGCACCGGCTGGCTGACGGCGTTACTGACCAGCGGCAGGAAGTCAAAACTGCCCTGGAAATACTTTTCATCGGTCAGCACGGAAATCGCTGAGGCGTACTCTTTATAGACGCCGGCAATCTCCGCCGGATTGAAATCTTCCCGAATCAGCCCCTTGGAAGGCGAGGCTTTCTTACATTCGAGAATAAACGCCGTTCTGGCGCCCTGCAGGGCATGGTAAAAACTGCGTTCGCTGGGGACCAGTTCGTTCTGAAAGCTGGCCAGCGGCTGTTGTTGCTGTCGTGCTGCGACCCAGAGCGCTTTATCACGAACAATCTTGTTGAGCACGGTTTCCTGCATCATTTATCCTCTTGCTGCCAACGCGGTTACTCGCTCATAGGCTTGGCCGCTGTCAATCATCGCTAATGCCTGCTGCGCGTTTTGGCGCAGGTCTTCCTGTCCGAATAATTTCAGCAGTAACGCGACGTTAGCCGCCACTGCTGCGGCGTGAGCAGGCTCGCCTTTACCTTGTAACAACCGCGCAAGAATGTCACGGTTTTCTTCCGGCGTCCCACCCAGCAGCGCTTCCAGCGGGTAGCTCGGCAGGCCGAATGACTCCGGCGTCAGGGTATAGGTGGTGATATCGCCGTTGTTCAGCTCCGCCACCTGCGTGCTGGTGTGGATCGCCACCTCGTCCATGCCGCCGCCGTGTACCACGGCGGCGCGCTGATAGCCCAGCACCCGCAACGTTTCGGCGATCGGCAGCACCAGTTCGGGGCTGTAAACGCCAATCAATGCCAGCGGCGGTCTCGCCGGGTTAATCAGCGGCCCCAGCACGTTGAACACCGTGCGGGTTTTCAACTGCTGACGTACCGGCATCGCATGGCGGAACCCTGTGTGGTACTGCGGGGCGAACAGAAAACAGACGCCCAAATCGTCCAGCGCCTGACGCGCCTGTTCGGCCGGCAGATCCAGACGGATGCCGAAGGCCGCCAGCAGGTCGGAAGATCCAGAACGGCTGGAGACGCTGCGGTTGCCGTGTTTGGCCACCCGGGCGCCGCAGGCCGCTGCGACAAAGGCGCTGGCGGTGGAAATATTGATGCTGTTGGTGCCGTCACCGCCGGTGCCGACGATATCGGCGAACAGGTAGTCCGGGCGAGGGAACGGTTGAGCATCCGCCAGCAGCGCCTTGGCCGCGCCGGCAATTTCCGCCGGCCGCTCGCCGCGTACTTTCATGCTGATTAACGCGGCGGCCAGCTGACTGGCTTCCAGTTCGCCGCGCACGATGGCGCTGAACAGCTGCTGGCTTTCCTGCTGGCTCAGCGACTCGGCGCGGTACAGTTTTTCAAGAATAGGCTGCATTATTCTGCCCCCTTTGGCGGCTGAGCCAATGCCCAGGCCAGCGTTTGTTCCAGCAGGCGCGCGCCGTGCGTGGTTAAAATCGATTCCGGATGAAATTGGAAGCCGCAGACGCGATCGTCATCGTGCCGCACCGCCATCACCATGTCGCCAAAGCGGGCGTTCACCGTCAGGGCGGCGGGGATGTTGCTGCCCACCAGAGAATGGTAGCGCGCGACCGGCAGCGGGTTCGCCATGCCGGCGAACATTGCGTCATCGTCGTGGCGAATGGCCGAGGCCTTACCGTGCAGGATTTCGCCGGCCTGGCCGACGTGGCCGCCGTAGGCTTCCACAATCGCCTGATGCCCCAGACAGATGCCGATAATCGGCAGCCGGCCGCGCAGACGCTGCAGCAGCTCCGGCATACAGCCGGCGTCGGCCGGTGCGCCAGGCCCCGGCGACAGCATCAGCACCGGCTGTTCCAGCTGGCTCAGCCGTTCAATAATCACTTCGGCGGCAATCTGGTTGCGGTAGATCACCACCTGATGACCGCTGGCGCGCAGCTGATCCACCAGGTTGTAGGTAAAAGAGTCGATGTTGTCGAGCAGTAAGATATCGGCCATCAGAACACCTCCTTGGCATGATGCGCGGTGGCGATGGCGCGCAGCACGGCGCGTGCTTTATTGCGGGTTTCGTCGGCTTCCGCCTGCGGGACAGAGTCGAGCACTACGCCGGCACCGGCCTGCACGGTGGCGATGCCGTCCTCCACATAGGCGGAACGAATCACGATGCAGGTATCCAGATCGCCGGTGGCGGTGAAATAGCCCACGGCACCGCCGTAGCTGCCGCGGCGGCTGCCTTCGCTGGCGGCGATCAGCTGCATGGCGCGCACCTTCGGCGCGCCGCTCAGCGTGCCCATATTCATGCAGGCCTGATAGGCATGCAGCACGTCCAGATCCTGACGCAGCGTACCAACCACGCGTGACACCAGATGCATCACGAAGGAGTAGCGGTCCACTTTGGTCAGATCGGCCACGTAGCGGCTGCCGGCCTGACAGATGCGCGCCAGGTCGTTACGCGCCAGATCGACCAGCATCAGGTGCTCCGCCAGCTCTTTATGGTCGGTGCGCATCTCCAGTTCAATGCGGCTGTCGAGGTCCCGATCCAGGGAGCCGTCGGCTCGGCGGCCGCGCGGGCGGGTGCCGGCAATTGGATAGATTTCAATCTGCCGGTTGCCGGCGTCATATTTCAGTGCGCTTTCCGGCGATGCGCCGAACAGCGTGAAATCGTTGTCCTGCATAAAGAACATATACGGGCTGGGGTTGTTGTCCTTCAGCGTCTGGTAGGCCGCCAGCGGCGTCGGGCAAGGCAGGGAGAAGCGGCGTGACGGCACCACCTGGAAGATTTCTCCGTGGCGGATCGCCTGCTGCAGTTCGCTGACCGCCGCGCCATATTGCTCATCGCTCTGGTTGCAGCTTAGCTGCATGTTTTCCAGCGTCTGGTGGGGAATCGGCTGCGGCGTTTGCTTCAGCTGCTGCTGTATCTGTTGCAGACGCTGTTGCAAACGCTGCTGCTCCGCATCGTCGCCGGTAAACACGCTGGCCTGCAGGCGGGCGACGCCGCGCTGGTGGTCCAGCACCAGCAGTGTTTCCGCCAGATAGAAGCAGAAATCCGGGCAGCGCTGGTCCTGACGCAGCTGCGGCAGCTCTTCAAAACCGGCCACCAGGTCGTAAGCGAACAGCCCGCCCAGCATCATTGCCTCGCGCTCGTCGGCCGGGGAGTCGACCAGCTTCAGCAGCGTGCGCAGCGCATCGAATACCGACAGCGAACGCAGACGCGCATCTTCATCCTGCACTGCATCAATCTGCGGGAAGGTCAGCTCACGGCCATTGGGGCGTACGGCAATCTGCACCTCGGCCGGCAGCGCCTCATCCAGCAGCGGCAGCAGCGCGGCGCCGTTGGCGCTCAGCGCCTGCAGGCTGACCTGACGCCCCAGCGCGGTAATGCGCAGTGCGCTATCGATCACCAGCAGGCTTTGCAGGTTCTGTTTGCTTTCAATTTCCGCCGACTCCAGCAGCAGTGTGGCCGGCTGGGCGCCGCACAGTTGGTGGAACAGGGTGGTGGGGTCGCCCCGGTAGTCGGCTTGCGCCTTGAGTAATGTCAGTTGTGGTTTGCTCATTGACTGTACTTCCCGTTAAATTTTGCCCATAAAAAAGCCCGCATTACTGCGGGCCTGGAGAATCTGCATTGTCGGATGACAGGTATGCGTGATTACACCGCCCGCGAAAGGGAGGTACGCCACCAACGAAGAAGAGAAGTTTGTTTGCTCATTATCGCGCTCTCGCTAATTATCATCCAACACGGGGATTGCCGTGAACTTGTGTACTAGTTAACTGGTTCATGGCTGCGATGTCAATACTTTTAATCAGCAATGTTTTTATCAGCGTCGTGAATTATTTTCATCCAACGCATCGTCGGGGCCGGAGAATAGATTTCCGTCCGGACGGCATTAGCGGTTATGATAAAAAGCTAAGCCATTGCAGGATATTTCTTTTGACTGACACCACTGCTCCATCCTCCGCCTTTACCCTGTACGATCTCCACAGCCACACTACCGCTTCAGACGGGTCTTGCACGCCAGCACAACTGGTACAGCGTGCGGCGGAGATGCGCGTCGGCGTACTGGCGATTACCGACCACGACACCACCGATGGCCTGGCGGCGGCGGCGGCGGCCATCGAGCAGCAGGCGCTGCCGCTGCGGCTGGTCAACGGCGTGGAGATCTCCACCCTGTGGGAAAATCACGAGATCCATATCGTCGGTCTGGGCATCGATCCGGCACATCCGGCGATGGTGCAGCTGTTGGCGGATCAGATTGAACGGCGGCAGCAGCGCGCGCAGGAAATTGGCGTCCGTTTGGCCAAAGCGCGTATCGAAGGCGCCTTTGAAGGCGCACAGCGGCTGGCCGACGGCGGGGCGGTAACGCGCGGACATTTTGCCCGTTACCTGGTGCAGGTCGGCGTCGCCGACAATATCGCCCAGGTGTTTAAAAAATATCTGGCCAAGGGGAAAACCGGCTACGTTCCGCCACGGTGGTGTACAATAGAACAAGCCATTGATGTGATTCATCAATCCGGCGGACAGGCGGTTGTCGCGCATCCCGGTCGTTATGATCTGACGGCAAAATGGCTAAAACGCCTGCTGGCGTATTTTGCCGAACACGGCGGCGATGCGATGGAAGTTGCCCAGTGTCAGCAGGCGCCGAATGAACGTACGCAGCTGGCGCAATATGCCCAGGATTTTCAGCTGCTGGCGTCGCAGGGCTCAGATTTTCACCAACCCTGCGCCTGGATTGAACTGGGACGCAAACTGTGGCTGCCCGGCGGCGTAGAGCCGGTGTGGCGTGACTGGCCGCTGGCGCGGCAATGATTGGTTAGCCTGACGCATCAGGCATGAGTGCGGGCGGCGGCGTCCGCGTGCAGCACTTTTAGGAGTAACAGATGAGCCAGCTTTTTTATATTCACCCGGACAACCCGCAACCGCGTTTAATCAATCAGGCGGTTGATGTGCTGCGTAAAGGCGGGGTGATCGTGTATCCGACCGACTCCGGTTATGCGCTGGGGTGCCGGCTGGAAGAGAAATCGGCCATGGAGCGTATCTGCCGTATCCGTCAACTGGACGGCCACCATAACTTTACGCTGATGTGCCGCGACTTGTCGGAGCTGTCGACCTATGCCTACGTGGATAACACGGCATTCCGCCTGATCAAGAATAATACGCCGGGGCATTACACCTTTATCCTCAAGGCGACCAAAGAAGTGCCGCGTCGCCTGATGAACGACAAGCGTAAAACTATCGGCCTGCGCGTACCCTCCAACCCGATTGCGCTGGCGCTGCTGGAAGCGCTCAATGAACCGATGATGTCGACCACGCTGATGCTGCCGGGCAATGATTTTGCCGAATCCGACCCGGAAGAGATTAGCGATCACCTGGGTAAACAGGTCGATCTGGTGATCCACGGCGGCTTCCTGGGGCAGCAGCCGACCACGGTGGTAGACCTGACTGAGGCCGCGCCGGAAGTGATGCGCGAGGGGGCCGGCGACCCGTCGCCGTTCCGCTGATAACTCTATAGAAATTCTGAAAATCGGCTTTCGCGACCGCAAACGTGGCGAAAACCGCTATTCTACGATAACAAAATAATAAGTAATGGCAGGGCGCGTAACAATGATAAAACAGACTTTACTGGTCGCTTCCTTACTGGTTTCTTCGGCGGCGAACGCCGGTTTTTATTCTGGCAGCGCGCTGTTAGCGGAAAGTGACGGCTATGTGAAGAATAAAAACGGCGTGGCGACCGTCGCCGAGGCGTTGAACGGCGGTATGTTCATGGGCTATGTCGCCGGGGTATTCGATACTTATTCGATGCAGGGCAACCGCAACATCTGCCCGGATGCCGGAATGAGCGTCGGCACGGCGTCCGACGCGGTGATGCAATACCTCAACGACCATCCTGAACAACTGCACTATTCGGCGCCGTCGGTGATTATGCTGGCGCTGGCAGCCGCTTATCCTTGCGAGCGTCACTAATGTTGTCAGAGGGCTGGCGCTCGCCGGCCCTGTCTTGCGGCTGATGCCGTATTCCCCACTTTGTAAGATTCTCAGCGTTTACCCTTGGCACCTGATCCCTGGTGATATCTGGCTAGCATAAAGTAACGCCTGTGTTGTGGCCGAGGCGGTTACTGATAATTCCTGGCGGTACACCGTCATTCCACATGCTTTGCGCTGGCGTCATGCGCATGGTGTGCGTAGAAACGTGCTTATGCGTTATTAGGCTTATTTCAGGCTGTCAGCGCTGGGTGAAAAACGAACATTCTTTTTAGAATCATTAATTCTAAAATTTGTGTAGAATGTGCGGCCACGTTGAATGATGCGTGGTAGCTGGTGTGGTGCCGCGTGTGCCATGCAGCGTGCCAAAAAGTGTGCAAGATTATAGGGTTATGGCGCCGATTGCCGTAACTGATTGAACGTATAGTATACGCAGACGCCTGTGAAGGCGACGCAAGAGGTTGCTCCATGAGCGAAAAATTACAGAAAGTTTTAGCGCGTGCCGGTCACGGTTCGCGTCGTGAAATTGAAGGCATGATTGAAGCCGGACGCGTCAGCGTCGACGGTAAAGTGGCGACGCTGGGCGATCGCGTGGAAGTGAATCCGGCGATGAAAATCCGTATTGACGGCCATGTGGTGTCGGTAAAAGAGTCGGAAGAGGCGGTGTGCCGCGTACTGGCTTATTACAAACCGGAAGGCGAGCTCTGCACCCGCAGCGATCCGGAAGGGCGCCCGACGGTGTTCGATCGTCTGCCGAAACTGCGTGGTTCGCGCTGGGTGGCCGTGGGCCGTCTGGATGTGAATACTTCGGGGCTGCTGCTGTTCACTACCGACGGTGAACTGGCCAACCGTCTGATGCACCCGAGCCGTGAAGTTGAACGTGAGTATGCCGTGCGCGTATTCGGTCAGATTGACGACGACAAGGTGAAACAGCTGAGCCGTGGCGTACAGCTGGAAGATGGCCCGGCGGCGTTCCGCACCATCAAGTTCCAGGGCGGGGAAGGCTTGAACCAGTGGTACAACGTAACGCTGACCGAAGGACGCAACCGCGAAGTGCGTCGCTTATGGGAGGCGGTCGGCGTACAGGTCAGCCGTTTGATCCGCGTGCGTTATGGTGATATCGATCTGCCGAAAGGCCTGCCGCGCGGCGGCTGGGCTGAACTGGATCTGTCATCGATCAACTACCTGCGCGAACTGGTGGAGCTGAAGCCGGAAACGGTCAGTAAGCTGCCGGTCGAGCGTGAGCGTCGCCGCGTGAAGGCCAACCAGATTCGCCGTGCGGTGAAGCGTCACAGCCAGGTCTCTCCAGGACGCCGTGGCAACGGCGGCGGCAAGCCGGCGGGCGCTAAATCTGCCGCTAAGCCGACGCGTAAACGCAGCTAATCCGCAGCCCTGCGTAACCGCCAATCGACGGCTACGCGGAGGATGATTACCAGTCGATGCCCTGTTGGGCTTTGATGCCGGCGTCAAACGCATGTTTCACCGGTCGCATCTCCGTCACCGTATCCGCCAGTTCCAGTAAATCACGATGGCAGCCGCGGCCGGTAATTATCACCGTCTGATGGGCCGGGCGCTGCGCCAGCGCCGTCATTACCGCTTCCAGTTCCAGATAGCCGTATGCGACCATATAGGTCAGCTCATCCAACAGCACCACATCCAGCGACGCATCGGCCAGCATGCGTTTACCGTGCTGCCAGACCGCCTGACAGGCCGCCGTATCGCTCTCTTTACTTTGCGTCTCCCAGGTAAAGCCGGTAGCCATCACCTGAAACTCCACGCCATGCTGCTGCAGCAGATTCTTTTCACCGTTGGGCCATTCGCCCTTGATAAACTGAATGACGCCGGCCTGCATGCCGTGGCCTACCGCGCGGGTGACCGTGCCGAACGCCGCGGTGGTTTTCCCTTTCCCGTTGCCGGTGAATACCAACAGTAACCCCCGGCTTTCCTGCGCGGCGGCAATACGCGCGTCGACCTGCTCTTTTAACCGCTGCTGACGCTGCTGGTGGCGATCTTCAGCCATAAGGCATTCTCCCTATTCGGCGGCGCCGGGTTTGCGGTTGGGCTGGGCGTCAAAGCTCATGCCGGTTTTACGGCGGCTGTCATCACCCATCAGATACAGGTACAGCGGCATGATATCCGCCGGGGTTTTCAGCTTGTTTTTGTCTTCATGCGGGAAGGCGGCGGCGCGCATACTGGTGCGCGTTCCGCCCGGATTGATGCAGTTTACCCGCAGATGGCGGCTTTTATACTCTTCCGCCAGCACCTGCATCATGCCTTCGGTGGCGAATTTGGAGACGGCATAAGCGCCCCAGCCGGCGCGTCCCATGCGGCCAACGCTGGAGGTGGTAAAGATCAGCGAGCCGGCAGGGGATTTTAACAGCAGCGGCAGCAGCGCCTGGGTCAGCATAAAGGTGGCGTTGACGTTGACCTGCATCACATCGTGCCACATTGCCATATCGATCTCGGCCATTGGCACGATATCACCCAACAGGCCGGCGTTATGCAGTACGCCGTCCAGACGCGGCAGCTGATCCGTCAGGTCGGCGGCGACCTGGCGGCATTGCTCCTGCGTGGCATGCAGCAGATCCAGCGTGACGGTCAGCGCCGGCGCGCCGCCTTGGGCGGCAATTTCGTCGCGAACAGCCAACAGTTTGCTTTCGGTGCGGCCCAGTAGCACCAGCTGTGCGCCGAAACGCGCATAGGTTAATGCGGCTTCGCGGCCGATGCCGTCGCCTGCGCCGGTAACCAGAATGATGCGTTGCTCCAGCAGATCGTGTTTAGGGTTGTAATGCACAATAATTCCTCGCGCTGTGACGGGCAATTTCCACCGTTTTCGGGGAAATGCAGTGGGTGTGGGAGGCCGGCGGCGGGCGTGTCGGTTCGACGGTCGCGCTGGCCCCGCAGCGAATGCGATGATCACATTGATAAATAATGCGTGTTATATGCCTGAAACGGATCGCATTTTCAATGATAAGGCGGGCGAAACGGCATTCTTTTGTAACAAAAACGGAACAATCCCAGCGTGCCGCCCGGGTGAAAACGCTCATCCGATGCGTAGCGTATTCCAGGAAGGGGAATTTGCCGCGACAGCCGGGGGAACAGTTGGCTAGAATGAACGAAGACAACTAACAACCTGTTATCAAGGCGGAATCTGTGGAGTTTATATCTGTTTACGGCCTGTTTTTGGCCAAGGTCGCCACGGTGGCGATCGCTATCGCCGCGCTGGCGCTGCTGGCGGTAAGTCTGGGACATCGCAAGAGCCAGCAAAAAGGGGAGCTGCGGCTGACCGATCTCGGCGAACAATACCGCGATATGCAGCGCGATATGCGTCTGGCGCGGATGGATGCGGCAGAGCAAAAAATCTGGAACAAGCAGTTTAAGAAGCAGACCAAGGCCGACGATAAGCTCAAAAAGCAGCGGGCGAAGGCGGGCGCGGTGGAGGCGGGTAAGCCTTGTCTCTACGTGCTGGATTTCAAGGGCAGCATGGACGCGCATGAAGTCTCTTCACTGCGCGAAGAGGTCTCTGCCGTGCTGGCGGTGGCGACGGCGCAGGACGAAGTGCTGCTGCGTCTGGAAAGCCCTGGCGGCGTGGTACACGGTTACGGCCTGGCCGCTTCGCAGTTGGAACGCCTGCGCAACGGCGGCATCCGCCTGACGGTGGCGGTGGACAAGGTCGCCGCCAGCGGCGGTTATATGATGGCCTGCGTGGCGGATCGCATTGTGGCGGCGCCGTTTGCCATCATTGGCTCCATCGGCGTGGTGGCGCAGATCCCCAACTTCCACCGCCTGCTGAAAAAGAACAATGTGGACGTCGAGTTGCACACCGCCGGCCAGTTCAAACGTACGCTGACGCTGTTTGGTGAAAACACCGACGAAGGGCGTGAGAAGTTCCGCGAGGAGCTGAATGAAACCCATCTGCTGTTCAAGCAGTTCGTCCATCAGCAACGTCCTTCGCTGGATATCGACAGCGTGGCGACCGGTGAGCACTGGCTCGGCACGCAGGCCCGGGAAAAAGGGCTGGTCGACGCGGTGGGCACCAGCGATGACCTGCTGATTGCCGAAATGGAAACCCATGAGGTGATCGGGGTGCGCTATACCCGCCACAAACGGCTGATCGACCGCTTTACCGGCAGCGCGGCGGAAAGCGCCGATCGTCTGCTGCTGCGCTGGTGGCAGCGTGGAGAAAAGCCGCTGCTGTAAGCCGAACTCTGGCACGGGGGCTTTGGCTCCCGTTTTTTATCCGTCGCTCAATCGACCAAGTGGTATTTTTCCGAAAGTCGGTGGGCGAGATGTTTAAACATATTAAATACCGCCGTGGTTTTTGCCGTAGGCAAACCGTCCGGGTCTAAAAAGAATTCGCCGCGAAATACCAGCACGCCGTTTTTTTGTTCGACATCGGTGGCGACCATGCCGTGGAGATAATCCTCATGCTGACGGATGATGTTATTTGCTTCTTTGAGTAACGTCTCACGGTTAATCGGTGAAGTATTATTGTTCATTTATTGCACTCCGGATATCTTTACTGCGCATATACTAGCGCCGCTTTCCGTTTATCCGCAAATAAACTAAGGTTTAGCCGCCGTCCGGACGGCTGGCAGGCTATAGAAGTTGGCGAAAAAGCGTTTTCCGTGCTAATTAGGTTGCGTGGCGCTTTTTATCAGGTACAGTGTGGGATTTTGCGGCCTCAGGTGGAAATTTTTGTTTACGCCAACGGCGAGCCATAGACGGCCATACCTCTGGAGCATGGCTGAAAGGCGGGGGCGATCAGCAACTTGCGTTCAGGTTGAGCAGTTAAGCAGCCAACGGAAAAAAACATGTTGATCTCCGGCCAGACTGCCGCAATATAAAAAAGAGATGTGAATTGCCGCGGCACGGCGAGATAAAAGACTTCTTTTCAGAAGAAATAAATTAGGTAAAGGTAAATATGGGTAAAGCTCTTGTAATAGTTGAGTCCCCGGCAAAAGCCAAAACTATTAATAAATATTTGGGTAATGACTACGTGGTGAAGTCCAGCGTCGGTCATATCCGTGATTTGCCGACCAGTGGCTCAGCCAGCAAAAAGAGCGCTGACTCAAGCGAAGACAAAACCAAGGCCAAGAAAAAAGTTAAAAAAGACGCAACGACGGCGCTGGTAAACCGAATGGGCGTCGATCCTTATCACGGCTGGAAAGCGCATTATGAAATCCTGCCTGGTAAAGAAAAAGTTGTCGCAGAGTTAAAATCGTTAGCGGAAAACGCCGACCACATTTATCTCGCAACCGACTTGGACCGCGAAGGGGAAGCCATTGCCTGGCACCTGCGGGAAGTGATCGGCGGCGATGATCAGCGCTTCAGCCGCGTGGTGTTTAACGAAATCACCAAAAACGCCATTCAGCAGGCGTTCAGCGAGCCGGGCGAACTGAATATTGACCGGGTTAACGCCCAGCAGGCGCGTCGCTTTATGGACCGCGTTGTGGGCTATATGGTCTCGCCGCTGCTGTGGAAGAAAATTGCCCGCGGCCTGTCCGCCGGCCGCGTACAGTCGGTGGCCGTCCGCCTGGTGGTGGAGCGCGAGCGTGATATCAAAGCCTTCGTGCCGGAAGAGTACTGGGAACTGCGCGCCGACCTGCTGGCGCAGGGTGAAACCGCGCTGCAGATGGAAGTGACCCATGCGCACGGCAAACCGTTCAAACCGGTAAACCGCGACCAGACCTACGCGGCGGTGGCGTTGCTGGAGAAAGCGCGCTACACGGTGCAGGATCGTGAAGACAAACCGACCAGCAGCAAGCCGGGCGCGCCGTTTATTACCTCCACGCTGCAACAGGCGGCCAGTACGCGTCTGAGCTTCGGCGTGAAGAAAACCATGATGATGGCGCAGCGTCTGTATGAAGCGGGCCACATTACCTATATGCGTACCGACTCCACCAACCTGAGCCAGGATGCGCTCAATATGGTGCGGGGTTATATCGGCGACAGCTTCGGTGAGAAATACCTGCCGAAAGCGCCGAATCAGTACAGCAGCAAAGAGAATTCTCAGGAAGCGCACGAAGCGATTCGTCCTTCGGACGTGAACGTGGTGGCCGAACAGCTGAAAGATATGGAAGCGGATGCGCAAAAACTGTATCAGCTGATCTGGCGTCAGTTTGTCGCCTGTCAGATGACGCCGGCGCAGTACGATTCCACCACGCTGACGGTAAAAGCCGGTGATTACCAGCTGCGCGCCAAAGGCCGCACGCTGCGTTTCGACGGTTGGACCAAGGTGATGCCGGCGTTGCGCAAGGGCGACGAAGATCGCACTCTGCCGTTTGTCGACATCGGCAGCGAGCTGGATCTGCAGCAGTTGATCCCGAGCCAGCACTTTACCAAGCCGCCTGCGCGCTACAGCGAAGCATCGCTGGTGAAAGAGCTGGAAAAACGCGGCATCGGCCGTCCTTCCACCTATGCCTCGATCATCTCCACCATTCAGGATCGCGGCTACGTGCGGGTGGAAAACCGCCGTTTCTATGCGGAAAAAATGGGCGAAATCGTCACCGACCGGCTGGAAGAGAACTTCCGTGAGCTGATGAACTACGATTTCACCGCCCGCATGGAAGATGGCCTCGACCAGGTGGCGAACAACCACGCGGAGTGGAAAGCGGTGCTGGACGAGTTCTTTGCCGAGTTCAGCGAACAGCTGGAAACGGCGGAAAAAGCCCCGGAAGAAGGCGGGATGCGCCCGAACCAGATGGTGCTGACCAGCATCGACTGTCCGACCTGCGGCCGCCAGATGGGCATTCGCACCGCCAGCACCGGGGTGTTCCTCGGCTGTTCCGGCTATGCGCTGCCGCCGAAAGAGCGTTGCAAAACCACCATCAACCTGGTGCCGGAAGCCGAAGTGCTTAACATACTGGAAGGGGACGATGCGGAAACCAACGCCTTGCGCGCGCGCCGTCGCTGCCAGAAGTGCGGCACCGCGATGGACAGCTACCTGATCGATAACCAGCGCAAACTGCACGTGTGCGGCAACAACCCGGCCTGTGACGGTTACGAGATTGAAGAGGGCGAGTTCCGCCTGAAAGGCTATGACGGCCCAGTGGTTGAGTGTGAGAAGTGTGGTTCCGAAATGCACCTGAAAATGGGGCGCTTCGGTAAATACATGGGCTGCACCAACGAAAACTGTAAGAACACGCGTAAAATCCTGCGCAGCGGTGAAGTCGCGCCACCGAAGGAAGATCCGGTGCCGTTGCCGGAATTGCCATGCGCCAAGTCGGACGCCTATTTTGTGTTGCGTGACGGCGCGGCCGGCGTGTTCCTGGCGGCCAATACGTTCCCTAAATCGCGCGAAACCCGTGCGCCGTTGGTGGAAGAACTGCAGCGCTTTAAGGACCGTCTGCCGGAAAAACTGCGTTACCTGGCCGATGCGCCGGTGGCCGATCCGGAAGGCAACAAAACGCTGGTGCGCTTCAGCCGTAAGACCAAGCAGCAGTACGTCTCTTCGGAGAAAGAGGGCAAGGCCACCGGCTGGACCGCATTCTTCGTGGATGGCAAATGGGTTGAAACCAAAAAGTAATCGTTGCTGACGGCAGCAATCTTAAAAAACCAGCCCGGGCGGCTGGTTTTTTTATGCCCGTGCCCGGGGAAATCGGCCATTCTGGTGCGTTTTAATCACCGTGGACCGGCGTTGCGCATTGATAGTAATGCGAAATAATCGTTATCATAGTGTGACGTGGATCTATACTTGAAGCTATGGCGTGATATAGTGGTTATATAAAAATATGTATTTATGATTAAAGCTTATTAACAACGGCGTTTTCTGCAGCATCTGGGTTAACACTGTGTTATGGCTCACCAACTTTTCAGCATACCGGGAAACACCGATATACCTGAATGCGGCCTGGCCGCAGTGTTTAACCTAGGATGGTATAAGATATGAAATTGCAGCAGCTTCGTTACATTGTGGAAGTGGTTAATCACAACCTGAATGTGTCATCGACAGCGGAAGGGCTTTATACCTCTCAGCCTGGCATCAGCAAACAGGTGCGTATGCTGGAGGATGAACTGGGTATTCAGATCTTCGCCCGCAGCGGCAAACACCTGACGCAGGTGACGCCGGCAGGCCAGGAGATTATCCGCATCGCGCGCGAGGTGCTGTCCAAGGTCGAGGCAATCAAAGCGGTTGCCGGCGAACATACTTATCCGGATAAAGGCTCCCTGTACGTCGCCACCACCCATACGCAGGCGCGCTATGCGCTGCCTAACGTGATCAAAGGCTTTATCGAACGTTATCCGCGCGTCTCATTGCATATGCATCAGGGGTCGCCGACGCAGATCGCCGAAGCGGTGTCCAAAGGCACCGCCGACTTCGCTATCGCCACCGAGGCGCTGCATCTGTACGACGATCTGATTATGCTGCCGTGCTACCACTGGAACCGCGCGGTGGTGGTGAAACCCGATCATCCGTTAGCCGGCAAAAGCCATATCACCATTGAAGAGCTGGCTGAATATCCGATAGTGACCTACACCTTCGGCTTTACCGGTCGTTCAGAGCTGGATACCGCCTTTAACCGCGCCGGGCTGACGCCGCGTATCGTGTTCACGGCTACCGATGCCGACGTGATCAAAACCTACGTCCGCCTGGGGCTAGGGGTGGGAGTGATTGCCAGCATGGCGGTCGACCCGGTGCAGGATCCGGATCTGGTGACCGTCGACGCCCGCGATGTGTTCACCTACAGCACCACCAAAATCGGTTTCCGCCGCAGCACCTTCCTGCGCAGCTATATGTACGACTTTATCCAGCGCTTTGCGCCGCATCTGACGCGCGACGTAGTGGACACCGCGGTGGCGCTGCGCTCGAATGAAGAGATCGAGGCGATGTTCAAGGACATCAAACTGCCGGTGAAGTAGGGCGTAAAATTAACGACTTACCGCAGGATCAACACTCGGGTGTTCGCTCACCTGTTTCAATCTGTTGATTGAAACAGGCTGTAAAGCCAGACTTACCGGGAGGGAACATTTATCCCTCCCGTTTTCATATCTCCTTAGAGCGCAGCGCCAAGGCGATATTGATTCACGTTACATACTCACCACACATCCCTTCTAACGTGCCCTCGACGCTATCATCTATAGAGCTGAGTTATGGTCTGATAGCTTTTTACTAACATGGAGTGGGTCACGCATTCAAAAGTGTCATCGGGGCTATTCACTGTAAATTTACTCTAGACCTAGGTCACATCTTTTTCTGTTTATACCCTTAAAATAATCTGCAGATTTTCCAGCGTGCATGTGATAAATATTAATAAAAATCAATATGTTAACCTGAAAGGATGTAGGTTATGAGTACTCGACGGGATATACAGGATGGAGCGAAATTTGAATGGCTGACAAGCGGGCTTGTTTATACCGAGGTCTTAGGGTGGCTTGATATGGGGCACGCTCGCGGTGATGATATCATTGCCCTGAAACGCCAGTTCTTGGCGGGTGAGAATAGCGGGAAAGATTTTTATACCGTGATGTATCGCCAAGATATGCGTATTGCCAGATTTGGGAGCCGGTTGGGTATCGGGAAATTTTCACGGTGGCAGATCAAGTGAGGGCGCAGCGGTAGTGATGTTAACCGTATTATGTTGGCGATGATGTTGAATACATCGTTTTTCTTTGAAAACTTACAAAGCCAGCGTGTTTTTTCGTGGTATACAGACAGCGGCTATAGTGGTGAAGATCTCGTTTCTAACCTGTTTGGATTTTATCGTTATATGATTCCTGGCCGATATGATTATCGAGTCAGGCCCGTGAGTTATACTGCGGCTGTGCGTCGATGGGATTATTACGGCTCTATCGGCTCCCATAAAAATAGCGGTTTTCTACCGATACTTTTTCCTGATCCAAGCGACCCTTGTGTCAGGCGCCAACCGTACAAGGTAAATCTTCCACATTTTATGACGTGGATGCGTCCGTGGGATGACTTTACGTCCGGGACTGTCAACGTTCTTACGGGCAATGGAACATCATTTGAATTCAAAGGAGTGAGGTAACCGTGAGAACGTTGTTGAAGTGGGGCAGTTTGACGCTGATGGGCGTGCTTCTTCTTAGTGGTGTGTTTATCTATGTCGTTGCATCAGGCGTTAATGAGGTGACTGAATACACGGAAAACGACTTTTTTACCTATCGCATCCTGACGGATAAAGAGATCGCGCAAGCGCCGCGTATTTCAGCGGATTACGTTTTTGTCTCGCAGCCCGGCGACGGGCATGCACCATCAAACGCTATTATTTTTCAACGTGCCTCTGACATCGAGCCGCTCAGGATTTATCTGCGGGGCTTGGGTTACGCTCTGGATAAGCGGCGACTTGGCGCTAATGAGGTTTGGTCGCAGCAGGAACGACATGGCGGCGCGGTTTTTTATCTCTCTTTTAATCGCGGCACTGGTGAAGCGGTATTGACCAAAGTGCAGAACGATTAATTCCTGCCGGATCCCGGCGTTACTTTTTGCCTGCCGATGCCTCGGTGTTTTCCTGTCTTTTGTCGCACGCGGCGTCCACAATCCTTGCCAATGATGTGGTTATTTATTACTCCTTTTTTGGTGGGTTTCATCCTAACCCTTTGACTTAGCTAACACTTGTCGGCGCGCCATCGCTTTTGCCTATCGCTGTGATCAAATCGTGTTGTTATCAAAACGTTACATCACGTTTGTGTTATCTTTAAACAAGACCTCAGTAATTACCCTGTTTTTGACATAATAAAAATGGAGGAGCTATGTCGTCCAATCTTAGTGAAACGAGTATGGATAAGCTGGTTGCACTGAATAGCGAATATCACTATTACAGCCTGCCACAGGCGGCCAAACAGCTCGGAGATATCGACCGGCTGCCGAAGTCCATGAAAGTGCTGTTGGAGAACCTGCTACGTCATATCGACGGCGATACGGTGCAGGTTGAGGATTTACAAGCGATCGTCGACTGGCAGCGCAGCGGACATGCCGACCGTGAAATTGCCTACCGCCCGGCGCGTGTGCTGATGCAGGATTTTACCGGCGTGCCGGCGGTGGTCGATCTGGCGGCGATGCGCGAAGCGGTGCAGCGGCTGGGCGGCAATGTCGACCAGGTCAACCCGCTGTCGCCGGTAGATCTGGTGATTGACCACTCGGTAACCGTCGATGAGTTCGGCGACCAGCAGGCATTTACCGATAACGTGCGCATCGAAATGCAGCGCAACCACGAACGTTACACCTTCCTGCGCTGGGGGCAGCAAGCCTTTAACCGCTTCCGTGTGGTGCCGCCGGGCACCGGGATCTGCCACCAGGTCAACCTTGAGTATCTGGGCCAGACCATCTGGCATGAGGAGCAGGACGGCAAACGCATCGCCTACCCGGATACGCTGGTGGGTACCGATTCCCACACCACCATGATTAACGGCCTGGGCATCCTCGGCTGGGGCGTCGGCGGTATCGAAGCGGAAGCGGCGATGCTGGGGCAGCCGGTATCGATGCTGATCCCGGACGTGGTGGGCTTTAAACTGACGGGTAAACTCAGTGAAGGCATCACCGCCACCGATTTGGTGTTAACCGTCACGCAGATGCTGCGTAAGCACGGCGTGGTCGGCAAGTTCGTGGAATTTTACGGCGACGGCCTTGCGCAATTACCGCTGGCGGACCGCGCCACCATCGCCAATATGGCGCCGGAATATGGCGCTACCTGTGGCTTCTTCCCGGTGGATGAGGTCACGCTCGGCTACCTGAAACTGAGCGGACGCAGCGACGAGCAGATCGCGCTGGTGGAAAGTTACGCCAAAGCGCAGGGCATGTGGCGTCATCCCGGCGATGAGCCGGTCTTCACCAGTTCGCTGGCGCTGGATATGTCGACGGTGGAAACCAGTCTGGCCGGGCCGAAGCGGCCGCAGGATCGGGTGGCGCTGTCGGCAGTGCCGCAGGCCTTCCAGGCCGCGACCGAGCTGGACATCGGCGGCCAGAAAAACCGGGCGGACTCCGTTCCTTTCACGCTGGACGGCGCAACACATCCGCTCAGCAACGGCGCGGTGGTGATTGCCGCCATCACGTCGTGCACCAACACCTCTAACCCCAGCGTGATGATGGCCGCCGGCCTGTTGGCGAAAAATGCGGTGGATAAAGGCCTGCAGGTGAAGCCATGGGTGAAAACCTCGCTGGCGCCGGGTTCCAAAGTCGTGACCGACTACTTCGCCAGCGCCGGGCTGATGCCTTATCTGGAGGCGCTGGGCTTTAATCTGGTGGGTTACGGCTGCACCACCTGTATTGGTAACTCCGGCCCGCTGCCGGAGCCGATCGAGCAGGCGATTAAAACCGGCGATCTGACCGTCGGTGCGGTGCTGTCCGGCAACCGTAACTTTGAAGGTCGTATCCATCCGCTGGTAAAAACCAACTGGCTGGCGTCGCCGCCGCTGGTGGTCGCCTATGCGCTGGCCGGTAATATGCAGCTGGATCTGGCCAAGGATGCATTGGGAGAAGGGCACGACGGTAAACCGGTGTACCTGAAAGACATTTGGCCAAGCAATACCGATATCGCCAAGGCGGTAGAGGAAGTCCGCACCGAGATGTTCCGTAAGGAATACAGCGAAGTGTTTAACGGCGACGAGGAGTGGCGGGCAATCGAGGTGGCTGCGTCGGCAACCTATAACTGGCAGGAGGACTCCACCTATATCCGCCATCCGCCGTTCTTCAGCACCATGCAGGAAAAACCCGAGCCGGTGCAGGATATCAACAACGCGCGTCTGCTGGCGATCCTGGCGGATTCTGTCACCACCGACCACATCTCCCCGGCGGGCAATATCAAGCACGACAGCCCGGCGGGACGTTACCTCAGCGAGCACGGGGTGGCGGACGGCGACTTCAACTCCTACGGCTCACGTCGCGGCAACCATGAGGTGATGATGCGCGGCACCTTCGCCAATATCCGCATCCGCAACGAGATGGTGCCGGGGGTGGAAGGCGGCTATACGCGCCATATCCCGTCACAGGAAGAGATGGCGATTTATGACGCCGCGATGCGTTATCAGCAAGAGCAGGTGCCGCTGGCGGTGGTCGCCGGTAAAGAGTACGGCTCCGGCTCCAGCCGCGACTGGGCTGCCAAAGGGCCGCGCCTGCTCGGGGTGCGCGTGGTGATCGCCGAGTCTTTCGAACGTATTCACCGCTCAAACCTGATCGGCATGGGGATTCTACCGCTGGAATTTCCGCAGGGCGTGACGCGCAAAACGCTGGCGCTGAGCGGGGATGAGAGCATCAGCGTCGGCGGCCTGCAGAGTCTGCAGCCGGGGCAGACGGTGCCGCTGCATATCACCTATGCCGACGGCCGTGAAGAGGTGGTGGATACCCGCTGCCGCATCGACACGCAAACCGAGCTGACCTACTACCAGAACGATGGCATCCTGCATTACGTCATCAGGAAAATGTTGTAATAAAAAAGGGCGCCTGCGGGCGCCCTGATTATTTTAGCGTGGGTTACTTCTGGTCCAACAGATGGCCCATTTTGGCCGCTTTGGTCGCCAGATAACGCTCATTTTTCGGGTTGCGGCCGACGATCAACGGCACCCGTTCGACGATGTTAATCCCGGCTTCACTCAGGATTTCCACCTTTTTCGGGTTATTGGTCAGCAGACGCACCGCATCCACGCCCAGCAGTTTAAACATGTCCGCACACAGGGTGAAGTCACGCTCATCCGCCGCGAAGCCCAGTTGATGATTGGCCTCCACCGTATCGGCGCCTTTGTCCTGCAGCGCATAGGCGCGGATTTTGTTCAGCAGGCCGATGTTGCGGCCTTCCTGGCGGTGATACAGCAGGATGCCGCGGCCTTCTTCGGCAATGTGCTCCAGCGCGGCTTCCAGTTGGAAACCGCAGTCGCAGCGCAGGCTGAACAGGGCGTCTCCGGTCAGACATTCCGAATGTACGCGCGCCAGCACCGGCGTATCGCCGCTGATATCGCCGAAAACCAACGCCAGATGATCGTGCCCGGTGGCGAGTTCTTCAAAACCCACCATCAGGAAATCGCCCCAAGGTGTCGGCAGTTTAGCCTCTGCCACCCGTTTAAGCTGCATGTTACTCTCCAACACTTTCGATTCAATCGCTGCAACGCATGGTACGTCCGACATGAACGCCTGACCAGCATTAAACGCGCCGCCGCGTATTCTAATGGCTTATTATCGACTATTCTGCCATAACTTCTTGCCCAGTGGTGCTCAGCAAACCAGCATCCGGCGCCGTGCGCCACCTATTGATGCAATAGGGGGCCGGGCTTTCCTCCGCCTGGCGGCCTGCGTCCGTGCCGTCTGCTATGTTCTTGAGATTACAAGGTTGTTACACTGCGCTCTGAACCATAACCGGGATGATAAAATGTTTGATATCGCAAAACGCACCGCCGGCGGAACCCTGTTGCTGTTGTTAATACCGCTGGCCGTTTGGCTGACCGGCTGGCAATGGCAGCCCGGCGGCGATAATGCGCTGCTGAAAGTGATGTTCTGGATGACGGAAACGGTCACCGCGCCGTGGGGCATACTGACCAGCGTGCTGTTGTCGGCCTGGTTTTTGTGGTGCCTGCGCTTTCGTCTTAAACCGGCGATCGGGCTGATGGTGCTGCTGCTGGCCTCGATCCTGGTGGGCCAGGGGATAAAATCGCTGATAAAAGAGCAGGTGCAGGCGCCGCGACCGTTCGTGATGTGGCTGGAGCAGCAGCACAATATCAGTGAGGAACACTTTTATTCGCTGAAGCGTAAGCAGCGCGCGGCGCTGGTGAAAGATCAGCTGCAGGGGCAGCCGCTGGTGCCGGAGTGGCTGCGCAAGCACTGGCAGTTTGAAACCGGCTTTGCTTTCCCTTCCGGCCATACCACGTTTGCCGCCACCTGGGCACTGCTGGGCGTTGGTCTGCTGTGGCCGCGCCGGCACTATAAAACCGTGGCGGTGCTGATGGTCTGGGCCGCCGGCGTGATGATCAGCCGTCTGCTGCTGGGGATGCACTGGCCGCGCGATCTGGCGGTGGCGACCTTAATCAGCGCATTACTGGTGGCGATCGTCTGCTGGCTGGCGCAGCGCTGGTTCGGGCCGTTGACGCCGCCGCCGGAAGAACAGCAGGAGATCGCGCATCGCGGCCACAGGCGTTAGGCCGTTGTTGTGACGATGTCACGTTGGCGACGAATGCCCGTCGCCAACGTATTAATCCCCCCGCCTTGTAATTGATCGCTTTCGCCCCCATTTCATTATTAATTCACTATTTTGAGATGCGTTCTCATCTGGGTGTCCGGTGACGTCGTTATTGCCGAATATACCAGCGTCTTTATGCATTTATCGCACGCCAGGGTTTCCCTGCTGCTGCGGGAAATGCTAACTTAATGTATTACGGACGCCACCCTTGGGCATAATTCATCCGATAAACTCGGCATCGCGGGAAAGAATGTGAAATATTTACTTATTTTTTTGCTGGTTCTGGTGATCTTCGTTATTTCCGTAACGCTTGGCGCGCAGAACGATCAGGTTGTGACGTTTAATTATCTGGTGGCGCAGGGCGATTACCGGGTATCCACACTTCTGGCGACGCTGTTCGGCATGGGGTTCGTACTTGGCTGGATTATCTGCGGCCTGTTTTATCTGCGTACGCGCCTTGCCCTGAGCCGCGCCGAGCGGAAAGTAAAAAGGCTGGAGTCGCAGCTGGAAACGCCAGCTGAACCGGTGACTCAGCCCGTTGTCAGCAAGGAATAACCTTCTATGTTAGAGCTGCTGTTTCTGTTGCTGCCCGTGGCTGCCGCCTATGGCTGGTACATGGGGCGCAGAAGTGCTCAGCAGGATAAACAGCAGGAAGCCAACCGTCTGTCGCGTGAATATGTGGCCGGGGTTAACTTTCTGCTTTCCAACCAGCAGGACAAAGCGGTCGATCTGTTCCTCGATATGCTGAAAGAGGACAGCAACACCGTGGAGGCCCACCTGACGTTGGGTAACCTGTTTCGTTCCCGCGGTGAAGTCGATCGCGCCATCCGTATTCACCAGGCGCTGATGGAAAGCTCGTCGCTCACCTTTGAGCAACGCCTGCTGGCAGTTCAGCAGCTGGGGCGCGACTACATGGCCGCCGGGCTGTATGACCGCGCTGAGGATATGTTCAGCCAGTTGACCGGTGAACAGGACTTCCGGCTGGCCGCGCTGCAGCAACTGCTGGTGATTCACCAGGCGACCAGCGACTGGCAGAAGGCCATTGAAGTAGCCGAGCGTTTGGTCAAGCTGGGTAAAGACAAACAGCGCGGCGAAATCGCGCATTTCTACTGTGAGCTGGCGTTGCAGGCGATGGGCAGCGACGATCTCGATAAGGCGATGTCGCTGCTGAAACGTGCCGCCGCCGCGGACAAGCAGTGCGCCCGTGTATCGATCATGGTCGGCCGCATCTGTATGGCGCAGGGCGAGTATGCCAAGGCGGTGGAGTCGCTCAAGCGCGTGCTGGATCAGGATAAGGATCTGGTGAGTGAAACCTTGCCGATGCTGCAGGAGTGCTATCAGCACCTGCCGCAGCAGGAAGCCGCCTGGGCCGAGTTCCTCAAGCGCTGCGTGGAGGAGAACTGTGGCGCGACGGCAGAGCTGATGCTGGCCGAAGTGATCGAGCAGCATGAAGGGCGCGACGTGGTGCAGGTGTATATCAACCGTCAGCTGCAGCGTCACCCGACCATGCTGGTGTTCTACCGCCTGATGGACTACCACCTGGCTGACGCGGAGGACGGCCGTGCGAAGGAGAGCCTGCTGCTGTTGCGCGATATGGTCGGAGAACAGATCCGCACCAAGCCGCGCTATCGCTGCCATAAGTGTGGCTTTACCGCCCATTCGCTCTATTGGCACTGTCCGTCATGCCGCTCCTGGGCTTCGGTGAAGCCGATCCGCGGTCTGGATGGCCAATAAAAAACGGGGCGAATCTTTCGCCCCGTTTTTTTAAGCGTGACCTATTTCTTCTTGCCGCTTTTGACGTTTATCTTCAGCAACTGCCGCAGTTTTCTCAACTCCTTCTGGCTCAATGGGGCTTCAACCACTTCTGTGGTTTCCTGGCTGTCAATCTCCGCCTGTCGCTGCGCCTTTTTCTGACCGGCGGCCGGCGTGGTGAAACTGTCCGCCAGGCGCTGGCAAACTTCCGCGCTCAGCGAGCATTCGCCGGCCAGCGCTGCGGCTCTGACTTTCTCTTTCAGCTCAAGAGGGATTTTTATCGTTAGGGTAGATATCTCGCTCATGTCACAGCCTTGTATGAGATAGGGAGACTTCACGCTAATCCAGCCAGGCTACACCGTCTAGTGAGTCACAAAAATTTAATATTGGGCCTGTCAGCGGAGGCTGGCTCCGCAGGTAAAAGAAGTGCGGGGCAGAATGCCCAGACATCGTGCAGTTAACGTCTTGCGGCTGGGATTTCCGGCGGCCGGCATGTAGAATGCGGCGTGCCGTTTTTGCGGGTTCGCCCTGCGGAGTACTCCGGGGAAGGCCGATGTCCATTTTACAAAGGGTAAAAGCAATGAGTTCTGAAAGTAACGTTAATAACAATGGCTTAAAATCATCTCCGATCGTTGTTGCGCTGGATTATGCCGATAAGAACGCCGCGTTAGCCTTTGTCGATCGCATCGACCCGCAGGATTGCCGCTTAAAAGTGGGCAAAGAGATGTTTACCCTGTTCGGCCCGCAGCTGGTGCGCGATCTGCACCAGCGCGGCTTTGACGTATTCCTCGATTTAAAATTCCACGATATTCCCAACACCACGGCGCATGCGGTGGCGGCGGCGGCCGAGCTGGGCGTGTGGATGGTTAACGTCCACGCCAGCGGCGGCGCGCGCATGATGAGCGCGGCAAAAGAGGCGCTGCAACCATATGGCGCCGATGCGCCATTGCTGATTGCCGTCACGGTGCTGACCAGCATGGAGGCGGAAGACCTGCGTGCGATCGGCATCGACATCAGCCCGGCGGAGCAGGCGGAACGTCTGGCGCGCCTGACGCGCGACTGTGGCCTGGACGGCGTGGTGTGTTCCGCACAGGAAGCGCAGCGGTTGAAAGCCGCCTGCGGCAGCCAGTTCCAACTGGTGACGCCGGGGATCCGCCCGCAGGGCAGCGCGACCGGCGATCAGCGCCGCGTAATGACGCCGGTCGAGGCGCAGGCTGCCGGCGTCGACTATATGGTGATCGGTCGTCCGATTACCCAATCCGCCGATCCGGCCGCTACGCTGGCCGCTATCCGCGCATCATTGCGATAATTCGGAGGTCAGGATGAAAGACAGCAATAGCCGGCTGGTTTACTCCACCGACGGCGGGCGGGTGAAAGAAGAAGAGGCCAAACCGCAGCGTCCGCGCGGCGACGGTATCGTACGCATTCAGCGGCAAACCAGCGGCCGTAAAGGCAAGGGCGTTTGCCTGATAAGCGGTCTCGATCTGGATGACGGCGCACTGGACAAACTGGCGGCGGAGCTGAAGAAGAAGTGCGGCTGCGGCGGTTCGGTGAAAGACGGCGTCATCGAAATTCAGGGCGACAAGCGCGATCTGCTCAAACAGCTGCTGGAAGCAAAAGGCATGAAGGTCAAGCTGGCGGGCGGTTAAGCGGATTTATTGCCATGCCGCGGTGGTGCATTGCGGCATGGCTTATCGTGTGTTTGGGTGGTGAACCCGGTGACTGCAGGAAAAAGCCACAGACAAAACAGAGCGACCTGAAATTATTTTTTTCGTTATCTACAAACTTGCCGCTTTTGCCGGTTTACCGACAGCGGTCTGCGCCATCCGCCGGGTTATTTACCAACCTGATGACCGATGATCCCACCGACTGCCGCGCCGCCAAGCGTACCTAACGCGCTGCCGTCGGTCAGTACTGCGCCGCCGACTGCGCCGGCGCCGGCGCCGATAGCGGTATTACGATCGCGCTTGGACATGTTGGAGCAGGCGCTCAGCGAAAATGCCAGCGTAATCGCCAGAGCGGCGGTAGCAAAACGTTTGTTAATGATCATCATAATGACTTCTCCTTAGCATGGGCTATATGGAAGTGCCTTAAGTAAGTATATACCCTGTCACTTTCCTGCTGCTTTTTTGTTGACGCCGGCGTTGAGTGCCGCCGCCAGCGTATGCTGCAGAAAGGGGCCGGGCACAGGCGTAAACCATACATCAAGCCTGCTATTCACACCCATACAGTAGCAAATAAACCGCCGGCGCCATGCCGGCAGATAAAAACGCGGCAGGTTGTGCCGCAGTAATTCAGTATAAATAGTTACATTTCCATTTGCAGGTAAATATTCTGAAACTTTTGGCGTGTTCTATCGCCAGAATCCGAAGTATGCCCGATCGCACGCTTTGCCCGCGGCAGCAGAAAGCTGCCTGTCTTTAGCCAATTTGCCCATACCCGTTGCCGCCGGCGCCTTTGACAATAGCGGCAAAGCCGGTGAATTGAGGAAAGACGATGCTTAACGCGCTAAAACAACAGGTTCTGGCGGCGAATTTGGCGCTGCCGCGCCACCGACTGGTCACCTTTACCTGGGGCAACGTCAGCGGCGTGGATCGCCAGGCGGGGCTGATGGTGATCAAACCGTCCGGCGTCGAATATGAGGCGCTGTCGCTGGAAGATATGGTGGTAGTGGAGCTGGAGAGCGGCAAGGTGGTGGAAGGCAACAAAAAGCCGTCATCCGATACCGAAACGCACCGCGCGCTGTACCTGAATTTTGACGACGTCGGCGGCGTGGTGCACACCCATTCCCGCCATGCCACCATCTGGGCGCAGGCCGGTCTGGATCTTCCCGCCTGGGGCACCACGCATGCCGATTATTTTTACGGCGACATTCCCTGCACCCGCAAAATGCACGATGCTGAGATCGAAGGCCGCTATGAGTGGGAAACCGGTCAGGTGATTGTGGAAACCTTCCGCCAGCGTCAGCTGGACGCCGCTGCGGTGCCGGCGGTGTTGGTGCATTCACACGGTCCTTTTGTCTGGGGCGCGGACGCCGCTAATGCGCTGCATAACGCCGTGGTGCTGGAGGAGATCGCCTATATGGGGATCTTTTCACGCCAGCTGTCGCCCGATCTGCCACAGATGCAGCCGACCCTGCTGGATAAGCACTACCTGCGTAAACACGGCAAGCATGCCTACTACGGCCAGTAAGCGCAGGGCGTTATTCGCCCACCATATCGAGCTGCACGCCCTGATGCTGCAGTAATTGCTGATAGGCCGGCGCCAGCCGCGTGTCGGTGATCACCCGGCTGATTTGCTGCGGCGTCGCCAGCGGGTTGGGCTGTATCTGGCCGAATTTGGAGGCGTCGGTCAGCACGATATTCTCCACGCCTTTCGCCAGTACGGCGTTGACCACGTCGGCGCGCATCATATCGCGGCCGGTAAAGCCGGTATCGGCGTGATAACCGTCGATACCGATAAACGCTTTGCTGAAATGCACCTGCTGAATGCACAGGCGCGTCAGCGGGCCGACCACGGTTTCGCTCTGCTTCTGATACATCCCGCCGAGGACAATCACCTCACAGTCGCTCTCTTTCAGCAGATGGGCGATGTAATGGCTGACGGTGATCAGCGTGATATGCCGGCGTTCCGCCAGGTAGCGGGCCAGCAGGGCGTTGGCGCTGCCGCTCTCGATGAAGATGGTTTCGCCGTCGTTGACCAGCGACGCGGCATAGCGCGCCAGCTGCTGTTTAAGCACGAAGTTGGACATCATGCGGGCATCGACGTCATCGCTTTCCAGCGCCACGGCGGCGCCGTGGATGCGCTTTAGATAGCTGCGCTTTTCCAGCAGATTCAGATCCTGCCGGATGGTCACTTCCGAAACGCCAGACGCGCGCGCCAGTTCGCCGACGCTGATGCGCCGCCGCTCGTTGACCCATTGCAAAATGTTCTGTTGTCTTGCGTTCATAGGCTCCTGATGGGCGGAGTGCGCCTGTTTTCAAAGAGATAGATGGGGGGATAATAGCATGCTGCGTCGGCAGGGTAATGCGCTAAAGCCCCTCGCATCGTCAGCGGCGCGCTTTTGGTTTAGCATAGGGCAAACGGCGTTTGAATCAGCAGATAACTATGCAGGAGTCCGAAATGGAGATTTACCTCGATAGCGCGGATGTCACGGCGGTAAAGCGTCTGGCGCGGGTGTTGCCGTTACAGGGGGTGACCACCAACCCGAGCATTGTCGCTAAAGAAGGCAAGCCGCTTTGGGAGGTGTTGCCGGCGCTGCGTGATGCATTGGGCGGCACCGGCAAACTGTTTGCACAGGTGATGGCGAACGATGCGGAGCGGATGGTGGCGGACGCGGTGCTGCTGAATCAGCGCGTACCGGGGCTGATTGTGAAGATCCCGGCGACGGGCGAAGGGTTGGCGGCGATGAAAAAGCTGCAGTCGATGTCGATTCCGACGCTGGGCACGGCGGTGTACGGCGCCACGCAGGGGCTGCTGGCGGCGCTGTCCGGCGCCGAGTATGTCGCGCCGTACGTAAACCGCGTCGATGCGCAGGGTGGCGATGGAATTGGGACGGTGCGTGAGCTGCAGCAGTTGCTGACGCTGCATGCGCCGCACGCCAAAGTATTGGCCGCCAGCTTTAAAACGCCGCGTCAGGTGCTGGCGTGCATGCTGGCGGGCTGCCGCGCGGTAACGCTGCCGATCGAGGTGGCCGAGCAGCTGATCGCCACGCCGGCGGTGGACGCCGCGCTGGCGACGTTTGAGCAGGACTGGCAGGCGGCGTTTGGCAGTACGGTATTGAGCTGAGCAGACCTCCATGTCACTAGGCGGCAGCTGCCGCCTTTTTTGTGCGCTGTGTTTTATTTTGGAATGGCGGCCCTATAAAAATAAAACATCGTTTTAATTTTATGCATGCGATCACTTTTATTCCTGTCGTGAACCGTTAGTGTGGATAACCCAATCGTTTCGCAGCGGCCCGGGAAGGCGGCAGTCGACGATGCGTTGCTATAACCAGTTCATCCAGACGGAGTGAGTGATGCAGATAAAACGTGCGATAGACAAGATCCCGGGCGGCATGATGTTGGTGCCGTTGTTCATCGGTGCGGCTTGCCACACCTTTGCGCCGGGGGCAGGCAAATATTTCGGTTCGTTTACCAACGGGTTGATGTCCGGCACGGTGCCGATCCTGGCGGTATGGTTCTTCTGTATGGGGGCGGCGATCAAACTGAGCGCCACCGGCACCGTATTGCGCAAATCCGGTACGCTGGTGGTGACCAAGATCGCCGTCGCCTGGGTGGTGGCGGCGGTGGCCTCGCGCCTGCTGCCGGAACATGGGGTGGAAGTCGGCTTCTTTGCCGGGCTGTCGACGCTGGCGCTGGTGGCGGCGATGGATATGACCAACGGCGGCCTGTACGCGTCGATTATGCAGCAGTACGGCACGAAAGAAGAGGCCGGGGCGTTTGTGCTGATGTCGTTGGAATCCGGGCCGCTGATGACGATGATTATTCTCGGTACCGCCGGTATCGCCTCGTTTGAACCCCATGTGTTTATCGGCGCGGTGCTGCCGTTCCTGGTGGGATTTGTGCTGGGCAATCTTGACCCGGAACTGCGCGAGTTGTTTGGCAAAGCGGTGCAGACGCTGATTCCGTTTTTTGCCTTCGCGCTCGGCAACACCATCGATCTGAGCGTTATCGCCCAGACCGGCCTGCTGGGGATCCTGCTGGGCGTCGCGGTGATTATCGTCACCGGCATTCCGCTGATCGTCGCCGATAAACTGATTGGCGGCGGCGACGGCACCGCCGGCGTGGCGGCTTCCAGTTCGGCCGGCGCTGCCGTGGCGACGCCGGTGCTGATTGCCGAAATGGTGCCGCAGTTTAAGCCGGTGGCGCCAGCGGCGACCGCGCTGGTGGCCACCTCGGTGATTGTGACGTCGATTCTGGTGCCGATCGTGACCGCTGTCTGGTCGCGGCGGGTAAAGGCGAAAGCGGCGATGCGTGAACAAATCGCGATGGTGAAATGAGTGCTCAGAATAATGGGCAGGAAATGCCGGTCAGTGAACCTGACCGGCATCCGGACCGTGTGGTGAAAAAATCACCGGCGGTTCAGTTGGTAATACACTTCATTCCAGCGCAGTTCATTCTTGAATGCCGGCAGCGTCGTCTCATTATCAATCAGCAGAAACTCAATGTTGTGCATCTCTGCATATAAACGCAGGTAGTCGGCGTTCAGCGCCTGTGAGAACACCGTATGGTGAGCGCCGCCGCCGAGGATCCAGGCTTCGGCGGCGGTGGCGAGCGACGGCTGCGCCCGCCAGATGGCGCGCGCCACCGGCAGCTTCGGCAGCGGGTGCGGCTGCTCTATGGTATCGACCTGATTCACCAGCAGACGGAAGCGGTCGCCCATGTCGATCAGGCTGGCGTTGACCGCCGGCCCGGCCGGGGTGGAGAAGATCAGCCGCGCCGGATCGTCTTTACCACCGATGCCGAGCGGCTGCACGTCCAGCAGCGGTTTCTGCTCGGCAATCGACGGGCAGACCTCCAGCATATGAGAACCGATCACCAAATCATTGCCTGGCTGGAAGTGATAGGTATAGTCCTCCATAAAGGAGGTGCCGCCTTGCAGTCCGTCGGCCATCACTTTCAGAATGCGCAGCAGCGCGGCGGTTTTCCAGTCGCCTTCGCCGCCGAAGCCGTAGCCCTGCTGCATCAGGCGCTGCACCGCCAGCCCCGGCAACTGCCGCATGCCGTGCAGATCTTCAAAGTTGGTGGTGAAGGCGTGGTAACCGCCCTGTTGCAGGAAACGCTGCATCCCCAGTTCGATACGTGCGGCGTCCAGCAGGTTCTGCCGCTTGGCGCCGTGCAGGGTGACCGCCTCGCTCAGCGTGTAGCTGGCTTCATAGTCGTCGATCAGCGCGTCCACCTCGCCGTTGCCGACCTCGTTAATCACGCTGACCAGGTCGCCGATGCCGTGCGCGTTGACCTCATAGCCGAACTGAATCTGCGCGCCGACCTTATCCCCTTCGGTCACGGCCACCTGACGCATATTGTCGCCAAAGCGCGCTACCTTCAGCTGCTGGCTCTCCTGACGCGCGGCGGCGACGCGCATCCACTGCGCAATGCGCTGATGAGACTGCTTATCCTGCCAGTGGCCGGTGATCACACTGTGCTGCTGGCGCATGCGTGCGCCGATAAAGCCGAACTCGCGGCCGCCGTGCGCGGTCTGGTTCAGGTTCATAAAGTCCATATCCATACTGTCCCACGGCACCTCGGCGTTGAACTGGGTATGGAACTGCAGCAGCGGCTTGCTGAGGATTGACAGACCGGCGATCCACATCTTGGCCGGTGAGAAGGTGTGCAGCCAGGTGATAATACCGATGCAGGCCTGCTGATAGTTGGCGTCGCGGCAGACGGCGCTGATTTCATCCGGCGTGGTGAGCAGGGGTTTTAACACCAGTTTCACCGGCAGGCCGGCGTCCTGATTAAGGCTGTTAACCACCTGTTCGGCGTGTTGTTTCACCTGCTGCAGGGTTTGCGGGCCATACAGGTGCTGGCTGCCGATGACAAACCAGACTTCGCGTTGTGTAAATACGTCCATCAGAAACTCCAGGTCGGTTGGCGGTTATTGGGCATGGTCAGGGCATGATGCCGGCGCGGCATAGCGCAGTTCGGCGGCCTGACACCACTGTTGATAGCGTTGATAAAGCTGTTGGTAGCGCGCTACGCGCTGCGGGTCGGGCTGCAGGGTGCGCTCCAGGCCGCAGGCCATATGGCGCTGTGCCGTCGGGATATCGGCATGCCGTCCGGCGGCGACGGCGGCGAAAATCGCCGCCCCCAGCGCGCAGCACTGATCGGAGGCGACAATCTGCAGCGGGCGGTTCATCACATCGGCGCAGGCTTGCATGATGGTCGGCGATTTACGGGCGATACCGCCCAGCGCCAGCACGTTTTCCACCGGAATATCCTGCTGCTCAAAGCACTCCATAATGGCGCGTGCGCCAAAGGCGGTGGCGGCGATCAGGCCGCCGAACAGCGTCGGCGCGTCGGTACCGAGATTAAGATCGCCGATCACTCCCTGCAGGCGCTGGTTGGCATACGGCGTGCGGCGGCCGTTGAACCAGTCCAGCACCACCGGCAGATGTTCCAAAGAAGGATTGGCGGCCCAGGCGTCGGTCAGCGTCGTCAGCAGCTGCTGTTCAATCTGCGCTAGCTGCGGCTGCAGCTCCGGCCGGCTGCGGGCGGCTTCGCGCAGCGGCCAGCTCAGCAGGCGGCCGAACCAGGCGTACATGTCGCCGAATGCCGATTGGCCCGCCTCCATGCCGATCAGCCCAGGCACCACGCTGCCGTCGACCTGGCCGCAGATGCCGGCGATCGCCCGGTCGCCGACGCGTTGAGGCTCGGCCAGCAAAATATCGCAGGTCGAGGTGCCAATCACTTTGACCAGCGTATGGGGACGGGCGCCGGCGCCCACCGCGCCCATATGGCAGTCGAACGCGCCGCCGGACAACACCACCTGCGGCGACAGGCCGAGCCGCTGCGCCCACTCGGCGCTCAGCGTGCCGACCGGCTGTTCGGCGGTCCGGGTTTCTTCAAACAGCGGATAGGGCAGACAGTCAACCAGCAGCGGATCCAGCGCGGCGAAGAACGCCCGCGGCGGCAGGCCGCCCCAGTCCGGGTGCCACAGCGTTTTGTGGCCGACGCTGCAGCGTCCGCGGATAAGGTGCTGCGGCGCCGTAGTGCCGGACAACAGCGCCGGCACCCAGTCGCACAGCTCTACCCAGGAGGCCGCCGCCCGGCGCACCGCCGCATCTTGGCGTGAGACGTGCAGGATCTTGGCCCAGAACCATTCCGATGAGTAAACGCCGCCGATATAGCGGGTGTAATCCGCAAACTCGCCGCTGCGGCACAGGCGGTTGATCGCCTCCGCCTCATCGATCGCCGTATGATCTTTCCACAGGACAAACATGGCGTTCGGGTTATCGGCGAACTCCGGCCGCAGCGCCAGCACCTGGCCATGTTCGTCGATTGGCGCCGGCGTAGAGCCGGTGGAATCAACGCCGATGCCGATCACGCTCTGACGCTGCGGCGGCGTCATACGCTGCACCAGCGCGACAATCGCCTGTTCCATGGCGTCGATATAGTCGCGCGGGTGATGGCGGAACTGATTCTGCGCCGCGTCGCAGTAGTCGCCGCGCTGCCAGCGCGGGTAATAGGCCACTTCGGTATCCAGCTCCTCGCCGCTGCGGCAATCTACCGCCAATACGCGCACCGAGTCGCTGCCGAAGTCCAGTCCCAGGGCGATTGCGTCTGCCGTCATGATAGTGACTCCTGATTAAAAAGGACGGCTATCACCATAAAAGCGCGCCGGGTGGGCCGGTGAGGATACGTTGGCTGGATGTATGCACATTTCTGCTTCCCGCAGCGATTTTGTGATGGCTATCAAAAGTTGGCGACAGACTGAATCGGCTAAATATATGGACTTGTCTGCTGTTATCTCTGGATGTGATAGCGCTCTACATTTCATTAACAAATAACCGCTAAAACTTATCCGGTCTGCATGCCGACGCCGGGCAGGGCGCGCCAATAAGCGCCTTACCGATGAGGCAACCGAAAATACCCTAATGAGAACGTTTTCACTGCGCGAGATTTTCAGCGCCGGGGAGAACCACACAGCGGAGAGCACTATGCATAAATTCACTAAGGCGCTGGCGGCGATAGGACTGGCGGCGGTTATGTCACAATCAGCTATTGCCGAAACCATGAAACTGGGCTTTCTGGTGAAACAGCCGGAGGAGCCGTGGTTCCAGACCGAATGGAAATTTGCCGATAAAGCCGGTAAGGACCTCGGCTTTGAAGTGATAAAAATCGCGGTGCCGGACGGCGAAAAAACCCTGAACGCCATTGACAGTCTGGCGGCCAGCGGCGCCAAAGGGTTTGTAATCTGTACGCCGGATCCGAAACTGGGTTCGGCGATCGTCGCCAAAGCGCGCAGCTATGACCTGAAAGTCATTGCCGTTGACGATCAGTTCGTCACTGCCAAAGGCAAACCGATGGACAGCGTACCGCTGGTGATGATGGCGGCCAGCAAAATCGGCGAGCGGCAGGGGCAGGAGCTGTGGAAGGAGATGAACAAGCGCGGCTGGAACGCGGCAGAAACCGGCGTGATGGCGATTACCGCCAACGAGCTGGATACCGCGCGCCGCCGCACCACCGGCTCAATGGACGCTCTGAAGGCCGCCGGCTTCCCGGAAAAACAGATCTATCAGGTGCCGACCAAATCCAACGATATCCCCGGCGCCTTTGACGCAGCCAACTCCATGCTGGTACAGCATCCGAAGGTGAAACACTGGCTGATTATCGGCATGAACGACAACACCGTGCTGGGCGGCGTGCGCGCCACCGAGGGCCAGGGCTTCAAGGCGGCGGACGTGATCGGCATCGGCATCAACGGCGTTGACGCCGTCAGCGAACTCTCCAAGGGGCAGGCCACCGGCTTCTACGGCTCGCTGCTGCCAAGCCCGGATATCCACGGCTATAAGAGTATCCAGATGCTGCATGACTGGGTAGCGAAAGACGTTGAACCGCAGAAGTTTACCGAAGTGACCGACGTGGTGCTGATCACCCGCGACAACTTTAAAACCGAACTGCAGAAAAAAGGCCTGATGTAATGCCTGAGCCGCCCGGTTTACGCCGGGCGGCGTGTTTTCGCAAGCCATGAGGAAAGCATTATGACCGCCAGTACGCCTTATCTGGCCTTCCGCGGCATCGGCAAAACCTTCCCCGGCGTCAAGGCGCTGGACGATATCAGTTTTAGCTGTCAGGCCGGGCAAATTCACGCGCTGATGGGTGAGAACGGCGCCGGCAAATCTACGCTGCTGAAGATCCTCAGCGGCAACTACGCCCCCAGCCAGGGGGAGATCTTACTGCAGGGACAGCCGGTGCGTTTTAACGCCACCACCGAGGCGCTGGACGCCGGCGTGGCGATTATCTATCAGGAGCTGCATCTGGTGCCGGAAATGACGGTGGCCGAGAATATCTACCTGGGGCAGTTGCCCAGCAGGCGCGGCCTGGTGGATCGTAAACTGCTGCGCTATGAGGCGCGGCTGCAGCTGGAGCATCTCGGGCTGGATATTGACCCGGATACGCCGCTGAAATACCTCTCCATCGGCCAGTGGCAGATGGTGGAGATCGCCAAGGCGCTGGCGCGCAACGCCAAGATTATCGCCTTTGATGAGCCGACCAGCTCACTGTCGGCGCGCGAGATTGAACACCTGTTCCGGGTGATCCGCGAACTGCGCGCCGAAGGGCGGGTCATTCTGTACGTGTCCCACCGTATGGAGGAGATCTTCGCCCTCAGCGACGCCATCACGGTATTCAAAGACGGGCGCTACGTGCGTACCTTTGACGATATGAGTCAGGTAGATCACGAGCGGCTGGTGCAGGCGATGGTCGGCCGCGATCTGGGGGATATTTACGGCTATCAGCCGCGTGAACACGGCCCGGTGCGGCTGCAGCTGGATAATCTGCAGGCGGCCGGAGTGAAAACGCCGATCAGCCTCAGCGTGCGCGCCGGCGAGATCGTCGGCCTGTTCGGGCTGGTGGGCGCCGGGCGCAGCGAACTGATGAAAGGCATTTTCGGCGCCACGCGCGTCGGCGGCGGCCGGTTGACGCTGGACGGCGCGCCGCTGACCATCCGCTCGCCGATCGACGCCATCCGCGCCGGCATCATGCTGTGCCCGGAAGACCGCAAAGCCGACGGCATCATCCCGGTGCACTCGGTGCGCGACAATATCAATATCAGCGCGCGGCGCAAAAGCCTGCGGGCGGGCTGCCTGATCGACAACGCCTGGGAAAACCGCAACGCGGAGCAGCATATCCGTTCGCTCAATATCAAAACCCCCAGCGCCGAACAGCTGATTATGAACCTCTCCGGCGGCAACCAGCAGAAGGCGATCCTTGGCCGCTGGCTGTCGGAGGAGATGAAAGTGATGATGCTCGACGAGCCGACGCGCGGCATTGACGTTGGCGCCAAGCATGAAATCTATAACGTGATTTACCAGCTGGCGCAGCAGGGCATCGCGGTGCTGTTTGCCTCCAGCGATCTGCCCGAAGTGCTGGGGCTGGCGGACCGCATCGTGGTGATGCGCGAAGGCGCGATTTCCGGCGAACTGGCGCACGATGAGGCCAGCGAGGAACAGGCGCTCAGCCTGGCGATGCTGCGCACCCCCGATATTACCCCTGATGCCGCGGCGGCGGTGGCCTGACCGTGGAGGAGAAAAAGATGTCGACCCTAACGACCAATTCGGTAAAAAACCGTGGCAGCCTGGGGCTGTCGCGCATCTGGGACAGCTACGGCATGCTGGTGGTCTTCGCGGTGCTGTTCCTGGCCTGCGTACTGCTGGTGCCTAACTTCGGCTCATTTATCAATATGAAAGGGCTGGGGCTGGCGATCTCCATGTCCGGCATGGTGGCCTGCGGCATGCTGTTCTGCCTGGCCTCCGGCGATTTTGACCTGTCGGTGGCGTCGGTGATCGCCTGCGCCGGGGTGACCACGGCGGTGGTGATCAATATGAGCGAAAGCCTGTGGATCGGCGTCGGCGCCGGGCTGCTGCTGGGCGTAGCCTCCGGCCTGATTAACGGCTTTGTGATTGCGCGGCTGAAAATCAACGCGCTGATCACCACGCTGGCGACCATGCAAATCTTCCGCGGCCTGGCGTATATCATTTCCGACGGCAAGGCGGTGGGGATTGAGGATGAACGCTTCTTCGCCCTCGGCTACGCCAACTGGCTGGGGGTGCCGGCGCCAATCTGGATCACCATCGGCTGCCTGATCCTGTTCGGTTTCCTGCTGAATAAAACCACTTTCGGCCGCAACACGCTGGCGATCGGCGGCAATGAAGAGGCGGCGCGCCTGGCCGGGGTGCCGGTGGTGCGCACCAAAATCATCATCTTCGTGCTGTCCGGGCTGGTGTCCGCCGCGGCGGGCATTATTCTGGCGTCGCGCATGACCAGCGGCCAGCCGATGACCTCGATCGGCTATGAGCTGATTGTGATCTCCGCCTGCGTGCTGGGCGGCGTTTCGCTGAAGGGCGGCATCGGCAAGATTTCGTACGTGATTGCCGGGATACTGATTCTCGGCACGGTGGAAAACGCCATGAACCTGCTGAATATCTCACCGTTCTCGCAGTACGTGGTACGCGGAGCGATCCTGCTGGCGGCGGTGATTTTCGACCGCTACAAACAGCAGAGCAAACGTACCGTTTAAGGCACGCTATCGCGTTGTCGGCGCAGGGCCGGCAGCGCGGCAGGATAACCGAGTATTATGGAGGCCAGATGTACCATCGTATGGCGCAGGAATCCCAGTCAGACCCGCTGATGCCGGGCTACAGTTTTAACGCCTACCTGGTGGCCGGCCTGACGCCGATTATGGCGGAAGGGCCGTTGGATTTCTTTATCGACCGGCCGGGCGGCATGAAGGGCTACATCCTCAATCTGACCATCAAGGGTCAGGGCAAGGTGTTTGACGGCGAGGAGACGCTGTACTGCAACCCCGGCGATCTGCTGCTGTTTCCGCCGAAGGCGGCGCACTATTACGGCCGCTCGCCGGAGAGCGACTGCTGGCACCACCGCTGGGTCTATTTCCGCCCGCGGGCCTACTGGGCCGACTGGCTGGAATGGCACAGCAAGAATCATCAGGTCGGACGGCTGACGCTGCCCAACGGCCAGCTGCTGCAGGAGTTCGACCGCCTGTTCGCCAATATCGAGCAGACGCAGCGTTCCGGCAGGCGGCTGGCGGAAGAGATGAGCATGAACCTGCTGGAGCGTCTGCTGCTGCGCGCGATGGAAGAAGACCCGCTCAGCCCGCAGAAAATTATGGACCCGCGGGTGATTGAAGCCTGTCAGTTTATTACCGGCAATCTGGCGGGGGAGCTGCGTATTGAGGAGGTGGCGCGCCACGTCTGCCTGTCGCCGTCGCGGCTGGCGCACCTGTTCCGCGAGCAGGTGGGCATCAATATTCTGCGCTGGCGCGAAGACCAGCGGGTGATCCGCGCCAAACTGCTGCTGCAGACCACTCAGGAGTCGATCGCCGCCATTGGCCGTGTGGTGGGCTATGACGACCAGCTTTACTTCTCGCGGGTGTTTCGCAAGCGCGTCGGGGTCAGCCCCAGCGACTTTCGTCGCCGCAGCGTGGAGATTAATTATCCGGCGCAACGAGGCCGCGAACGGGCCTGGAACAACCCGGGCGTTGCGGCTGCAGATTAACATTTAATTTACTTCTTGTTCCGTCCGGCATCATGGTGTCAAATCACAGGGTGATAACTGGCCTTGCAGAGGAAACACCATGGCTGAAACTCTTCGCGTTGGGCTGGTGGGCTACGGCTACGCCAGCAAGACCTTTCATGCGCCGCTGATTGCCGGCACGCCGGGCCTGGAACTGGCGGCGGTGGTCAGCAGCGACGCCGGCAAGGTGCACGCCGACTGGCCGGCGCTGCCGGTAGTCAGCGAACCTCAGGCGCTGTTCAACGACCCCTCACTGGATCTGATCGTCATTCCCACCCCGAACGATACCCACTATCCGCTGGCGCAGCAGGCGCTGGCGGCGGGCAAGCACGTGGTGGTGGATAAACCGTTTACCGTGACGTTGTCACAGGCACGTGCGCTGCAGCAGCAGGCGCAGCAGCGTGGCCTGCTGCTGTCGGTATTCCATAACCGCCGCTGGGACAGCGATTTTCTGACCTTGAAAACGCTGCTGCAGGAAGGTTCGCTGGGGGACGTGGTCTACTTTGAATCGCACTTTGACCGCTTCCGGCCGCAGGTGCGCCAGCGCTGGCGCGAACAGGGCGGCGCGGGCAGCGGCATCTGGTACGATCTGGGGCCGCACCTGATCGATCAGGCGCTGCAGCTATTCGGCAAACCGCAGACGCTGTTTGTCGATCTGGGCCAGCTGCGGCCCGGCTCGCAGTCGGTGGACTATTTCCACGCGCTGCTGCAGTACGGCAAACGGCGCGTGGTGCTGCATGCTTCCATGCTGGCGGCGGCGGAAGGCCCGCGTTATATCGTGCACGGCACCCAGGGCAGCTATATCAAATATGGCCTGGACCCGCAGGAAGACCGGCTGAAGGCCGGCGAACGGCTGCCGCAGGCCGACTGGGGCTATGATATGCGCGACGGTGTGGTGACGCTGTCACGTGATGATGTGCTGGCGGAACAGCCGCTGCTGACGCTGCCCGGCAACTATCCGGCCTACTACGCCGCCATCCGCGACGCGATTAACGGCGACGGCGCCAATCCGGTGCCTGCCGCCGAAGCGATCGCCGTGATGGAAATGATCGAACTGGGGATTGAGTCGGACAAACAGCAGGCCGCTTTGCCGGTCAGCTAACCCGTACGTCTTTTTTATGACGGGCTCAGCCGCTGAGCCCGTTTTTTTGGCAAGGAATTCTGATTGATGTCTTGGTTACAACGTCTGCGTATCGATAAATTTTTACTGGTTTTGATTCTGGTCGTCGTGGTGGCTTCGCTGTTCCCGTGTGAAGGGGTATGGCAGGTGTTTTTTGAGCGGCTGACCACCGCGGCGATCGCGCTGCTGTTCTTTATGCACGGCGCCAAGCTGTCGCGACAGGCGATTATCGCCGGCATGAGCCACTGGAAACTGCATCTGGTGGTCTTTCTCAGCACTTTTGCGCTGTTCCCGCTGCTGGGACTGGCGATGAACCTGCTGGTGCCGAGCTTTATGACGCCGACGGTGTATCTCGGCTTCCTGTATCTGTGCGCGCTGCCGGCGACGGTGCAGTCGGCAATCGCCTTTACCTCCGCCGCCGGCGGCAACGTAGCGGCGGCGATCTGCAGCGCTTCGGCCTCCAGCATCCTCGGCGTATTTCTGTCGCCGCTGCTGGTCGGCGCGCTGATGCATACGCAGGGCGGCAATACCGACGTGCTGCACGCCATCGGCGCGATTATCCTGCAGCTGATGGTGCCGTTTGTGATTGGCCACCTGGCGCGCCCGCTGATTGGCAAATGGGTCGACCGGCACCGCAAGCTGATTAACCTGACCGACCGCTCCTCGATTCTGCTGGTGGTGTACACCGCCTTCAGCGCCGCGGTGGTTGAGGGCATCTGGCATAAAATCGACGGCATGTCGCTGCTGGTGATTCTGGTTATGTCGCTGGTGCTGCTGACTGTGGTGCTGATCATCAATACCTACGCCGCACGCCTGCTGGGCTTTAATACCGCCGATGAGATCACCATTGTGTTCTGCGGTTCGAAAAAGAGCCTGGCGAACGGTATTCCGATGGCGAACGTGCTGTTCCCGGCCGCAGCGGTGGGGGCGATGGTGCTGCCGCTGATGATTTTCCACCAGATCCAACTGATGATCTGCGCGGTGCTGGCGCAGCGCTATGCGCGTAAAACGGCGCGTGAGCAGCAGGCTGCGGCGGCGGAATAAGTCCGGTGGCCGGCAGGGGTTAACGGAACCAGGTCGGCCATTCGCGCTGAGCGCAGCGGTGTAACTCGTCCGCCTGTCGGCGGCAAACCGTCAGCAGCAGCTGCCGGAGCCACTGATGGGCGGGATCGGCTTTTCTGCGCGGATGCCACATCTGGGAAACGGTGATTTCCGGCGTGGCGACGGGCAGACTGAAAGCCTGCAGCGTCTGCCGGGTGCCGCCGCCCAGCGTTTTCTGCATAAAAAACGATGCCGGCACCAGCGCCACCAGATCCGACTGCGCGGCGATGGCCAGCGCGGCGGAAAAATCCGGCGTGACGGCGGCGATGCGGCGCGTCAGCCCGTGTGCGGCCAGCGCCTTATCCACCGGCCCCGCGAGTTTGCCCTGCCGTGAGGTGATGACGTGCCGGCAGGCGGCGTAACGCTCGGGCGTGACGGGCATTGGCGTGACCAGCGAATGCCCCAGCCTGACGGCCGCGATAAACCGATCCCTGAACAGCGTCTGGAGGTGGATTTCCGGCCCCATGCCGTGTAATACCCCGACCTCTATATCAATGTCGTCCTCTCGCAGCGAGCGCGGGGTTTTCTCCGGCTTCGGCACAAAGCGCAGACATACCTCCGGCGCCGCCTGCGCCGCCGCCGTCACCAGCGCGGCGCCAAACGTCTCGACAAAGCCTTCGTTAGTCCGCAGACGGAACGTTTGCCGCAGCGTCCGCAGATCCAGCCCCGAGGCCGCAGGCAGCAGCAGGGAGCGCGCCTCGGTCAGCGTCTGCCGGGTACGGTCGCGGATCTGTTCGGCATGCGGGGTCAACACCATGCCGCGTCCGGCCCTGACCAGCAACGGGTCGCCGGTCACCTGGCGCAGGCGGCTGAGGGTTCTGCTCATCGCCGAGGCGCTGAGCCCCAGGCGGCGGGCCGCACCGGCCACGCTGCCTTCTGCCAGCAGCGCATCGAGGGCGGCCAGTAAATTAAAGTCGGGGTTACTCATGTTCGACTCCTGTTTTGGCATGGCGTCTGCTGCACTTTATAAATGCAAATGCTGCGTCTTCCGCCTTATATCATGGAAGCCTATATTGCCTGAACAGACTTTACATGCGGTAAATGCAGGAGTGAGCCATCATGATGAAGAACACGCAGAGCGGCAGTATTTTAATCGTCGGCGCATCACGCGGCCTGGGCCACGCCATTGCGCAGGAGTTTCTCCGGCATGGCTGGCAGGTTACCGGCACGGTGCGCGGCGACAATACGCCGCTGCATCAGCTGGCGCAGAATTATGGCAGCCGTCTGCAGCTGGAACAGTTGGATATTTGCGAAGAGGCGCAGCTTGACGCCTTACAGCAGCGCCTGGCGAGCCGCCGCTTCGATATGCTGTTTGTTAATGCGGGCATCACCAACCGCGATCCTACTCAGACGATTGGCGAGGTGAGCGCGCAGGAATTTATGCAGGTGATGCTGACTAATGCGCTGGCGCCGATGCGCGTCATCGAGCGTTTGGCAGAACGGGTGGCGGACGACGGCCTGATTGGCGTGATGTCCTCCGGCCAGGGCAGCGTGGCCAACAACCATACGGGGCAGCGCGAACTGTATCGCGGCAGCAAGGCGGCGCTGAATATGTTTATGCGCAGCTTTGCCGCCCGCCAGCACGGCGGCGCCCGCGCGCTGGTCGCCATGGCGCCGGGATGGATCAATACGGAATTGGGCGGTGCAGACGCGCCTTTGACGATTGAGCAGACGATTCCGCAGCTGGTCAGGGTGTTGCTGGCCAAACGGGAGCGGCCGGGGCTGGAATATCTGGACTATCTCGGCCGGACGGTGCCGTGGTGAAGGCGACAGCGGCATGACGCCGCTGTCGTGATGAGCCGGCGTTAACCGGCCACTTTGGCGCGCAGCGCCTGTTTTTCCTGCTCGCTGAGAAACGCCATGGTCAGGCCGTTTTCCTGCGCGCGGCGCATCTCTTCCGGCGTCAACCCCGCCTGCGGCGCGGCCACGCGGTATTCATGCTCAATCTCGATGCCCTGTACGGCAGGATCGTCGGTATTGATGGACGCCGTCACGCCGTGGCGCAGGAAGGTCGCCAGCGGGTGCTGCGCCAGCGCCGCTACGGTGCTGGTCTGAATATTGGAGGTCAGGCAGGACTCAATGCCGATGTCGTGCTCGGCGAGGTAATCCATCAGCGCCGGGTCTTCCACCGCTTTCACCCCGTGGCCGATACGTTCGGCGCCCAGCTCGCGAATCGCCTGCCAGATGCTTTCCGGCCCGGCGGCTTCGCCGGCATGGACGGTAATACGCAGCCCGGCGTCGCGCGCCCGGTTAAAGTGGGACAGGAACAGGCTGCCGGGGAAGCCCAGCTCGTCACCGGCCAAATCGAGCGCGGTGATCGCGTCGCGGTGCGCCAGCAGGCCTTCCAGCTCTTGCAGACAGGCTGCCTCGCCGAAGGTGCGGCTCAGAATGCCGATCAGGCGAATATCGATATCATGGTCGCGGCAACCGGAACGAATACCGTCGACGACCGCCTCGACCACGCCGGCTACCGGCAACTGATGCTGCAGCGCCATGTAGTAGGGGGAAAAGCGCAGCTCGGCATAGTGCAGGCCGGCGTTGACCGCATCCTCGACGTTTTCATAGGCGACGCGGCGGCAGGCGTCCAGATCGCCCAGCACCGCCACGCCCCAGTCCAGTTTTTGCAGAAAACTGACCAAATCCGGTTCGGTATGGGTGATCTGCACGTGCGGACGCAGGCTTTCCAAATCGTTCGCCGGCAGGTCGAGGTTGAACTGGCGGCCCAGATCGAGAATGGTTTGCGCACGAATGTTGCCATCAAGATGGCGGTGGATATCGGTAAGCGGGAGGCGTGGGTCAATCATGTTGTGCACTCGCTGATGAGGGAAGGTAAAGTGCAGAACAGTATAAAAACAATTTGATGAAAATAGCCATGCCGTTACATAAAAAAGTGACCACAATCACAATAAAGCCGCGCTGTGGCGTGTTTTTATGCAACGGCAGAGGCAAGCCTGCCGTTGCGTCGGATCAGTCGCGCACCCCAAGCGCCGCAACGGACCGCCGTTCTGAGTGCGCGTGGACGGGCTGCAGGCGGTGCGTCTGCAGCCAGCGTTCAATATGCGGCAGGCAGAGTGGCTGGGACTGATCGAGCGTCAGCACCGGCCCCAGCGCCATCGGCGTCGCGCGCTCGGCCAACTGGCGCAATTCCGGTACATACTCCGCGCCGGGGTGGCCGTCGGCACGCTGGTGCAAGCGGCTGGCATAGCGTTCAGCCGCCAGATCGCCTGATATCTGGTTCCAGATTTCCACGACGTGCGCGATCCCGGCCTGCTGCAGATAGCGCTGCAATTCACTTCTGGGCTGGAAACCGAACCAGGCGTCAATCACATAGACGCAGTTCGCCGGCGCATGCGCGACAATCGACCAGATCGTCTGATACGCCGCCCGGCCGATGTTACGGTTCAGCTGGCGATCGACCGGGGCGAACAGCTCCATAAAAGGCTCTTTGATGCCGTCAATGGTCAGATAGGGGAAACCAAAGCGTTCGGCAATGTGGCGAGCCACGGTGCTTTTCCCCGAGGCGGGAACGCCGTTGACCAAAATGACGCATTTATTGCCGTTGGTAGAGAATGCTGCACTCATAAGATCTCCACAACTTGCTGCCGTTGGGTTGCGGCCCGCAGTTTTGCCATCGTCTGCGGGTCGTCCAGCCATTCAACAATCGCACGCAGGCCGGCTTCAATGTGGTCATCACTGCTGGTGGCGCCGAACAGGATCACGATATCGGCTTTTTCGCTGCCCTGGAAAGCGATGGGCTGGTCAAGCACCACCAGACTAAAGCAGTTCTTAATCACGCCGCACTCGGGCCGTGCGTGAGGAATGGCGATGCCTTCATCAAAAACGTAATATGCGCCATGCGCCAGCGTATTGTTGATAACCGCCTGGCAGTAGGATGCTTCAATATAACCTTGTGTCACCAGCGGCTGCGCCGCCAGGGTAATCACCCGTTGCCAGTCCTGCTCCTTAACGCCGAGCTGGATGGCGTCGGCTTCGATCAACAATTGTTTTATCGACATAGCTGGTCCTCAGATACTTTTTCTTATGACATTGCGTAACTCATCAATCTTCACAAAGAGTTCATCAACCCGATCGCGATACGCTTTACTTTTAGCGTATATTTTTAGCGCCCGGTTATATTCCAACATTAATTGTTTCTGTATTTCGCCGTCCTGCGGATGGCTGTCTAACTGGCGTTCCTGGCGGGCGATACTTTCCGCGATTTGCGCCGCCTCCCGGTGATATTGATCGTCATCGGCAATCACCGTTTTATGCCGCTTCATAAATTTAAACATGGTTGTCTCCAGCCCCGGAGCGCGCCGGGGCGCCAGGCATGATTTTCTTTCAACGTTTAAAAGGGAATAAAATTATTCAGCGAAATAAATTCATTTTTTCAGTTAATACATTAGTCACCGCTTCATTCGCCGGGATCAGAAATTTACGTACGCTGTCGCTGACTTTGCCTTTCTCAAACGTTTCTTTGCAGCGTCCGACCCATTGCACATTCATTTCCGTGCCGACGTTAACCTTATCAATGCCGCCGCTTACCGCCCGGCGCATATCATCATCGCTGACGCCGGTACCGCCGTGCAGCACCAGCGGCGTAGCGGTGGCGGCGGTAATTTCCATCAGGCGCTGATGCTGGATTTGCGCCTTGCCGGTATACAACCCGTGCACCGTGCCGACCGATACGGCGAGCATATCGACGCCGGTTTCATCGACAAAACGCTTGGCATCGGCCACCGTGGTGAAACTGATGTCTTCGGCGGCGACCATCTTCCCATCCTCGGCGCCGCCGATGGCCCCCAGTTCCGCCTCCACCGAAACGCCGCGCGGCCGGGCCATCTCAATCACCAGGCGCGTATTGGCGATATTCTCATCGATGTTCAGGTGGGAACCGTCATACATGACCGAGCTGAACCCGGCGTCGATGGCCGTACGGATCGCGCGCGGGTCGGAGCAATGGTCCAGATGCAGGCAGGTTGGTATCTGCTCGCTGGCGGCGAGAGAAGAGACGGCGTCGACCAGCAACTGATAACCCAGATATTCGGCGGTGCCGGTGGATATCTGAATCATCAGCGGGCTGTCGGCGCGCTGCGCCGCGCGGAAATAGGCGGGCAGCATTTCCAGACAGTGAAGGTTGAAAGAGCCGAGCGCTTTGTAGTTGCGGGCTTTGGCCAGCTGTAACAACGCGGGAAAGTTATAAAGTTTCATGGACTTTTTCCTCATGGTGCTTGGTTGATTTACCGTTAACGAACCACGCGAGAAGCGCGACAAAAGCAATAAACAGGCCGGCGAACAGCCAGTTGTGCTGCAGAGCATTGCCCAGCACCAGCCCGCTGCTGATGACGTCGGAGTCGCTGAAGGTCAGCCCGACGAAGCCATAGCTTTCGAGCATGGGCACTAACAGCGCCGGCAGCAGGGTGATAAACAGGCCGTGCACGACGCCGCCGATCATGGCGCCGCGCCGTCCGCCCAGCGCATTGCCGAAGATCCCGGCGGTGCCGCCGGCGAAGAAGTTGGTCAGCAGGCCGGGCAGAATCATCGCCAGGCCAAACATCGGGAAGACGATCATGCCGATGACCGAGCCGAGCGTGGTGGCGAGAAAACCGACGATCACCGCGTTGGGGGCGTAGGGAAACAGCACCGGGCAATCGAGCGCCGGTTTCGCGTCGGGCACGATGCGCAGCGCTATGCCGCGGAAAGCCGGCACCAGTTCGTTGAGCAACAGGCGTACGCCGCTGTAGAGGATGAACACCCCGGCGACAAACTGAATGGACTGCATAAAGGAGTACATCAGGTAGTTCATGCCGTCGGCGTATTGGGCGATATACTGCGGGCCGGCGGCCAGCGCCGGGATCAGGTACATCGGGACCATCACCACCGCCATCGATACATAGGTGTCCTGCAGGAATTTAAAGTTGTCCGGCAACTGCAGATCTTCTGTGGAGCGGGAGCCTCTGCCTACCACTTTGGCCACCGCCGCCTGCACCAGATAGCCCAGCGTGCAGAAGTGTCCCAGCGCCACATCGTCGGCGTCGGTAATACGGCGCACCACCGGCTGCGCCAGCGCGGGCATCAGCACCGCCATCACGCCGCCAAAGATCCCGCCGGTCAGAATCAGCGGCAGCCCGCTCAGCCCGGCCTTATAGCCGACCACTGCGCCGATGGTGGCCATCCACAACAGCGCCTGACCGGTCAGAAAGATATATTTGAACGGTGTCAGCCGGGCGATGATGATATTGACCACAAAGATGACCAACAGCGTCAGCGCCACTTCAGAACCCAGTTCGCGATTAGCCACCCCGGCTATTGCGGCGACGTCGGTAATATAGCCGTGCATGCCGAAACCGTGAGTGAATATATCGTTTAGATAGGTCAGGGCGCCGACGATAATATTAATGCCGGCCATCATGATTAAAAAACCCAACAGCGTTTTAAAGGTGCCTTCGGCCACTTTACCCGCGGACTTTTTCTGTAGCAGCAGTCCTAACATGGCAATCAACGCAATAAGCACCGATGCCTGACCCAGCAGGTCCTTTACGATGAAATTTATCATGCTGTTCATGATGGCAGCCCTTGCATATTCCGTTCTTTAAGAAACGCGACGATCTTCTGCTCAATCTCCGCTTTATCCGTCAGCTTATTAAGAATGATGACCCGTTTCTTTTCTTCCTCGCTGGCATCGGCATTGAGAATATCCGCAAACGTTTTTTGAGTGAGAATAATATCGGACTTAAAGGCTCCGGCTTCTGAAATAGTGGTGTGGTCGATATCCGCGTCGATCTCTAGTTTTTTGAGTACTGCCTTGGCGCTCATTTCAATAGCAAAGCTTGAACCTAAACCACAGCCGCATACGCAGAGTATTTTTAACATGACGTTGCTCCTCAAATAATATTTAACTGTTTGGCCAGTTTGTAATGGTGCCCTTCGGTATCTACCAGACGCTTTTTCATACTGATTAAATCAATGGGAATTGCCTGATTGCCGGCATTAATCACGATGGCTTTATTTTTCATGCCGGATTGAATGCAGCGCGCGACCTCATTGGCCATCAGCGTGCCTTGATAAATCTCTTCGCCGGTGGGGTCGCCGTTGCGCAGGCCATACCCAACGATGGTCTTGCGAATACGGACGCCGATATGCGGCTCCAGCTGCTTGATCATGGTGTCGATCGCCCCCTGGAAGCCCGGTGAATACTCTTTGGTGTAGCCCTCGGAACACAAAATAATTACGCTGTTTTGCGATGTCAGCTTGTGTTTTATTCTCTCGGCCAGCTCCGGCAGGTTATATTGACACTCCGGAATGAGCGCGAAATCGGCATTGGATTTAATGGCGGACTGCAGAGTCAGTTCGCCGCAATATCCGCCAAGCAATTCCAACATAAATACGCGGCCGGGCAGTGCCCTGCCGGTATTACGTAATTTGGCGACCTCTTTGAGTATTTGTTCGCAGGCGGTAGAAAAACCGACGGTATAGCTGCTGCCGAATACGTCATTATCAATGGTCATGCCGATGCCAAAACAGTTGACGCCAAATTCGCTCAGGGTATTTAAAAACTGCAGGGAGCCGTCGCCGCCGGCCATAATAATGACGTCAATCCGCAGTGCCTTGAGTTGTTTACTGATGCCTTCATATTCCGATGCGTAGAGTTTCCGGCTGGTTCTGCCGGAGCTAAGAAGCGGAATAGCGGAAATGGCATAATCGATCAGATCGCGTTGTGTCATAGGGCGGTGCCGGTTTGCCAATAACCCCGGAATGCCGCCGTCAAATAAAACTATTTCGGCCTGCGTCAGATTGGCTATTTGAAAAATAAAATTATTAATACCGCTGACATCGCCGCCGCTAATCACTATACCGATTTTCATCGTAGGCCCCCTTCGTTGCTTTAACGTCATTGTTGAATTTTAAATAGGGGTAAATTTGCAAGCGACATCACAAAATAATGACAAAAATCGTCGTTATAGCGATTGACTCATTAGTTTTATGGACATTTTTTGCGAATTAAATCACATTTCTAGAATCAGGCCATACTGGGGACGCTGAGGTTTTTTTATTTTTATTCAAGGAGTTGATTGATTTAGCCGCTGAAATCATGGGCTGATGGGAAGGGCGCTCCGCTAATTCGGAAAAACTTAATACAAATGTGAGATTCATCGCATTTTATTGCGGATTTGGCATTTTTCGCCGGTAAGCGGCGTCTGGCGCACCGTTAAACGGCGCGCGCAGATGTCGCCCGTCAGGCTTTAATGACGCTGACGCCCGCCTGTTGCAGCGGGGATATCAAGGCCTCGTCGGTGGCGCGCTCCACAATAATGGACTGCGCCAGCGTAATATCGCCGATGGCATACTGTGAGGCCGCGTTAAGTTTGGCGGCGGAAGCCAGCACCACGGTTTCTGCCGCGCGCGCTGCCAGCGCGCGTTTGATATAGGCCTCCTCCAAATCGCCGGTGCTGAGACCGGCGGTAGGGTGAACGCCGGTCACGCCCATAAAGTAGAGATCGGCGCGAATATGCGACATCGCCTCTACCGCGGCCGCGCCGACGGTGACGATCGAATGTTTAAACAGCCGGCCGCCAATCAGGATCACCTCGATCTGCGGGTGGTCCACCAGCCCGACCGCCACGCTGGGGCTGTGGGTGACAATGGTCGCCTGTAAAGACAGCGGCAGCTGTTTCACCAGCTCGGCAGAAGTGGTGCCGCCGTCCACGATCGCCACCTGGCCCGGCAAAATCATGGCGGCGGCGGCGCGGGCAATGGCGCGTTTGGCACCGGACTCCTGCTTGTTGCGTTCGGCAAATGGAGCGATGGCGGGGGATACCGGCAGCGCGCCGCCGTGCACGCGCTGGAGTAAGCCTTCGCTGTCCAGCTCGCGTAAATCACGCCGGATGGTGTCTTCCGACAGCCCGAACATCTCACTTAACTGTTTGGCCAATACCTGGCCCTCGCTGGCAAGTTTCTCCAGGATTAGCTTCTTGCGCTGGCTGGTCAGCATACGTCCCCGTCAATTTTTTGTTTGCACGAATGATCTTGATCATACACGAAACTGCACGATAGTATCAATGCGACCCTCAACCCCTTTGGAGCAGACAAGATGATCCCAACAAAAGATCGCGTACGCATAGTGTCAACGCAGGTGTTATCCGATGACTGGTATGTGCTGAAAAAGAACACCTTTGATTTTCTGCGTCGCGACGGCAGCTGGCAGCGGCAAAGCCGTGAAACCTATGACAGAGGCGACGGCGCCGTGATTTTACTGATCAACCGCCAGGCGCAAACGGTGATCCTGACGCGGCAGTTTCGTTTTCCGGTGTTCGTCAACGGTCACGACGGCATGCTGATTGAAGCGGCGGCCGGCCTGCTGGATAACGCGTCGCCGGAACAGCGTATTCGTGCAGAAGCCGAAGAAGAAACCGGCTATTTCGTGCAGAACGTGCGGAAAGTCTTTGAGGCTTATATGAGCCCCGGTTCGGTGACCGAAAAACTGCATTTCTTTATCGGTGAATATGACGCCTCGGCGCGTATGCATCAGGGCGGCGGCCTTGAGGATGAGGGTGAAGATGTCGAGGTGCTGGAGATGACGCTGAAAGAGGCGCTGCAGGCCATCAGACAGGGAACGATCGTCGATGCCAAAACCATCATGTTATTACAATTTATCGCTCTGAATCCTGACTGGGAGAACGCCTTATGAAAGCGCAACAAATTCTGATTGCTGGCCCTTATCGCAGCGGCACCAACGGCAATACGGCGCGTATTGCCGCCAATCTGCATCGTCTGGAGCAGGCGGCGCTGGCGGTCTATCAGCGCGGGCATGTGCCGGTGATTGGCGAATGGCTGGCGCTGCCGCTGGCCGGCGCCGCCGGCTCACAGCAGGTGGGGGATGAGATCAGCGAGGCCTACCTGTATCCGGTTGCGCATCGGCTGATTGCCCAGTGCCAGGGGATTTACCGTATTGAGGGCGCTTCGCAAGGGGCGGATAAGGACGTGGAAGTGGCTGAGGCGCTGGGACTGACGGTCTATCGTCAACTGGCGGATATCCCTGCTGTGCAGTAATCGACAACGGCGGGCGTTGGCCCGCCGTGATGCGTCAGACTGGCGTTGCCACAAACCGCAGGCCGGCGATCAGCCGGTCCATGCCATCCTCCAGCTTGCTGCGCGGGCAGCCGACGTTGAGACGAACAAAGCCGCGCCCCTCTTCGCCGTAGGTAAAACCGGGCATGATCGCCACCTTTTCCCGCTCGATCAACGCCTGTTGCAGCGCATGGTCGTCAATATTCAACGGACGCAGGTCGATCCACGCCAGGTAGGTAGCCTGCGGCGGCTGCCACGCCAGCTGCGGAAAGGCCTGATTAAACCGTTCGGCGACGTAGCGCAGGTTGCCCTGCAGATAGTCGCGCAGCGCGTCCAACCAGGGGGCGCCGTGGCGGTAGGCGGCAATATGCGCCACAATTGCCAGCACCGCCGGGGAGGAGAGGCCGTCGCGGCCTTTAAGCTGGTGCAGATAGGCGTCGCGCGATGCCTCATCGCTGATAAAGCCGTAGGCGCCGGTCAGCGCCGGGATATTGAAGCTTTTTGAGCCGGAGGTCAGCAGCGCCCACGGCGAGGCACCGACCTGGCTCCACGGCAGATGCCGATGTTCGCCCCAGGTCATATCCATATGGATCTCGTCGCTGATGACCCGAACCTGATGGCGCTCGCACAGCGTTGCCATCTGCTGCAGCTCTTCGGCGCTCCACACTTTACCGGTCGGGTTATGCGGGCTGCACAGCAGCAGAATTTTGCTTTGCGGCCGGGCCAGCAGCGCCTCCAGGTGGGCCATATCGCAATGCCATTGGTTACCGGCCTTCTGTAGCGGGCAGGCCAACAGCTGACGCTGGTTGCCGAGAATCGCCTTGTAAAACGCGTCGTAGGCGGGGGTATGGGTGACCACGTATTCCCCCGGCGCTGACCACTGGCGGATCAGTTGGGAAACCATATAAATCACCGATGGCCCATACACTGCGTCGGCGGTATCGATCGCGGTCTGGAAGCGCAACTGATACCAGTGGCGCAGTGCGCCGAGGAAATCTTCATGCTGCCAGCGGCTGTAGCCCAGCACGCCGTGCTGCAGCCGCTGCTGCAACGCATCCAGAATGCAGGGCGCAGTAGCGAAGTCCATATCCGAAATGGTGAACGGCAGCAGATCGGCGCTGCCGAAGCGGTCGGCGATATAGTCCCACTGGGTGCACCAGGTGCCGTGACGGTCGATCGGGGTGGAAAAATCAAACATGGGTTGCTCCAGACAGTTCTGCTGCAGGCCGGCTTGCCGCTATCAATGAGTCTAATTCATCTTTGACCGACTGTACCTGCGGGCCGATCACCACCTGCAGGCTGTGCGCGTTCAGGCGCACCACGCCGATGGCGCGGTTCTCCTTCAGCGCCGCATCGTCGACCTTGCTGATATCCGCCACCGACAGCCGCAGGCGGGTAATGCAGTTATCCAGCGAAACGATATTGCCGGCGCCGCCCAGCGCGGTGAGGATCGCCGGAACATTATAGCCCGACTGGCCCACCGTACCTGACGGGGCGTGCGCCGCGCTGCCGGCGTTGTCACTGTCGCGGCCCGGCGTCTTAATGTTAAAGCGCAAAATGGCGAAACGGAAAATGGCGTAGTAGGCGGCGAACCAGATGGCCGCCACCAGCGGCACCAGATACCATTTGGTGGCGGTGCCGTGCAGAATGCCGAACACCACAAAATCGATGATGTTGCCATCGGTATTACCGATGGTGACGCCAAGCAGCGCCATCACGGTAAAACCGAGGCCGGTGAGGATCGCGTGGATCAGATACAGGAACGGCGCGACGAACAGGAACAGGAACTCGATCGGTTCGGTGGTGCCGCCCACCACGCAGGCGACCACGCCGGAAATCAGCAGCCCTTTGATCTTATGCCTGTTCTCTGGCTTGGCGCAGTGATACATCGCCAGCGCAGCGCCCGGCAGCCCGCCGAGGAAGGCCGGCATTTTACCCTGCGACAGGAAGCGGGTGGCGCTCTCCGCAAAGCCGTGGGTGGTCGGGCAGGAGAGTTGGGCCTGGAAAATGGTCAGCGCGCCGCTGACGCTGTGGCCGCAGACGTCCAGCGTGCCGCCGGCGTCGGTAAAGCGGATCAGAGCCACCAGAATATGGTGCAGGCCGAAGGGCAGCAGCAGGCGTTCACCGCTGCCGAAGATCATCGGACCAAAAGCGCCGGCGCCGTTAATCACCCAGCCCAGGCCGTTAATGCCGGCGGCAAACCACGGCCAGATCAGCGGCACTACCAGCCCGCACACGCCAAGCGTCAGGGTGGTGATAATCGGGACAAAACGCGTGCCGCCGAAGAACGCCAGCGCATCCGGCAGGCGGATGGTATTAAAACGCTCATGCAACAGATAGACGATAATGCCGACCAGCACCGCGCCGAGGATGCCGGTATCGATCGACTGAATGCCGAGCACGTTCTGGATATTATGCGCCTTGAGCACCAGCGGATCGCTGCTGGGCAGTACGCCGCTGGCGGTCAGATAGAAATTGGTCGCCAGATTGAGCACCGCGAAGCCGACGAAGCCGGAAAAGGCGGCGACGCCTTTATTGTCCCGCGCCATGCCGAGCGGGATGGCGATGGCGAACATCACCGGCAGGAAGCTGAAGGCGAAAGACCCCACCTTGCTCATCCAGGTAAACAGCAGCTGGCAGGCAGGGTGGCCGAGGAACGGCAGCAGGCTGATGACATCGCTGCTGCTGAGCGAACTGCCGATACCGAGCATAATGCCGCAGAACGAGAGCAGCGCAACGGGTAGCATAAAGGTTTTGCCCAGGCTCTGGAAAAACTCCCAGAGGGTAACTTTGGGTTTTTGACTTGCTGGCATTACCGGAGACTCCTGGCGAATGAAAATGAGCAGGCAAGCGCGCCTGCCGAAGGTAAAAATAAGATAAAACGATTTACCTATTAAAAATGCGCCGATTATCACAATTAAACGGTGAACTTTTCACCGCTATACAGAAAGCCGGTAAATCGTTTTACTGTATCGGACTGATGGGTATACATTTAGCGCCATGGCCATCGTTTGTTGAGGTTACACCATCAAAAAGATCACCATTACCGATGTTGCACAGCACGCCGGGGTGTCCGTCAGTACGGTTTCGCTGGTGCTGAGCGGCAAAGGGCGCATTTCTTCGGCTACCGTGGCGCGGGTGCATCAGGCTATCGAACAGCTGGGCTATGTGCGCAACCGACAGGCGGCGACGCTGCGCGGCGCGGCGTCCGGCGTGATTGGTCTGATCCTGCGTGATATCGGCGATCCTTTTTATGCGGAGATGACCGCCGGCCTGAGCGAAGCGCTGGAAGCGCAGGGCAAGGTGCTGTTCTTGATGCAGAGCGGACGCGACGGCGCCGGGCTGATGCGCTGCTTTGACACCTTGTTGACGCACGGCGTCGACGGACTGGTGCTGGCGGGGGGCGCACGCGCTGTCGACGGCCTGCAGGCGCAGGCGGCTGAACAGGGCGTACCGCTGGTGTGCGCCGCGCGCTCCGGCGGCGTGGCGGAAGTGGACGTGGTGCGGCCGGACAATATGCAGGCGGCGCAGATTGCCACCGAATTCCTGATTAAACGCGGCCACCGGCAGATTGCCTATCTGGGCGGGCGCAGCGACTCGCTGACCCGCGCCGAGCGGCTGGGAGGCTTTTGCGCCACGCTGGTGCAGTACGGTTTACCTTTTCGCAGCGAGTGGATTATCGAGTGTGAGAGCCAGCAACAGGCGGCGGCGCTGGCCGCCGAACAGCTGCTGCGTCAGCACCCCAACATCAGCGCCATGGTGTGCGATAAAGCCTCGGTGGCGCTGGGCGCCTATTTTGGCATTATCCGCAGCGGGCGCGGCATCGGCTCGGACGGCATCGACAGTTTCCTCAGCCAGCAGGTGGCGCTGATCGGCTTTGGCGACGCGCCGGATGCGGCGTTGAGTGAACCGCCGCTGACGCTGGTTTCCACGTCGGCGCGCGACGTCGGGCGCAGCGCCGCCGCCCGTTTGCTGCAGCGGATTGAGTCCCCCGAACTGCCGCCGCAGGATGTGATTCTGGCGCCGAAACTGATTGAGCGGGCGTCGGCATAGCGGCCGGGTTTCCTTTGTTTCAGAAGTAATAACCGATATTGACGTTGGTGCGAAAATACCATTTGTTGCTGCCGGCAGATTGTGTGCTGGTCCAGCCGGTGGCATTTTCTGCACCGCCCCACGGGTTGACGTTTTGCGCCCAGGTCAGATCGACCCACAGCATCACCGGCAGGGCGAAAACTTGTACTCCAAGGGTGTTCATTTTCGAGTCTGAACCGCCGTTTGCATCTTTCCACAGCACGCTGTAGTCATTGTAAAACCGTAGCTTTTGTACCGGCCCCCAGTCCAGCGCCACATCGCGAGCCAGGTTAAGTGATGCCGTTGTGGCCTGTGCCGGGATCAGATAAGAGGGCGTCAGGCCATTGCCGCCCATCAGGATCGTTGAGTTGTCCGCACCGCTTGGCCCTTTGGCGGAATAGGAGTAGCGGATAATCTGGCCGGATAAATGCCAGGGATCGTGATTCACCAGCGTGTGCAGACCTGCGGCCCAGAAACTGCCGTTATCGCCGGTTGCCTGATTGTACAGGCGAGAGGCCGCCAGTGAGGCGCCCAGCTCATTGCGCCAGTTGCCTTGCTGAAATTCGCGCGCCAGGCGCAGATTGACCTGATCGCGCTTTTCGTTCTGCTGCAACCGCTGCGCGCCGGCGTTGGTATTCTTTAAATCATTGTAGCTGCCCACGTCGGGCGCATAGCGCACTCCGGCCGGCATCATACGGGGATAGTAGGCTGCATCAAAGGTCCAATCGCTGCTGTGATACTGGTATTTAGCTCCCAGCCCGGCATTAACGCCAAATCCCAGATAGAAAGGGATACCGTAGGACCAGCCAAATTGCGGATAGGGCATCAGACCAAAAGGCTTGAACGGTGCACCCAGTTGAATATCGGCATGTTGGTTGAGGTGATAGCCGATATAGGCGCGGTCAATGGCGTATTTTCGCCGATCCTGCAACCAGAACCCGGCATCGAAAAAAGCATCCTGATAATTTCCGCTGGCGTCGATACGAAAGGCATCAAAACGTAAATGTGGCGGATTGCGATAATTGCTGCTACCCCAATCTTCGTAGCGATAATTAGCGCGCAGCGCGCCGCCAATATCCAGATTGTTTTTATTGTCAGCACTTTGCCAATGCAGATGCGGAAAAGCCGATTTGCTTTTTACTGCAGGCGCGGTGGCCGCGGCGTTGCTTTTGCTCGAGACATTCTCCGCAGCGTAACACATTGGTGATGCAAGTAAAATTAAAGCGATGACCTTGCGCATATCTTCCCCGGTAAAGAGTCAATGTTTTATTGGCGCGAGCGCGTACCGCCAACAAATAATGACGGCGTTAGTTTTATTGGTGAAACTAATTGTTTTACCCACGAGACAGGCTGTTTATTTATGTTCCATATGTTAACTTCGTTTTAAATATGAAACTGCGTTTCTTTTTTAATATGAAAACTATATTCCTGACATATGGTAAGTCAAGAGATATAAATAATTGGCGTTATTTTCTCAGTCGGGAATATGAGCTTTGCTTAGTAGGATCAGCGGCGAAATTTTATGGAGGGGGGGAACAGACAGCGTAAAAAGGGGGCTGTAACAGCCCCCATAATGCGATTATTGTGCCGGAGCCGGAGCCGGAGCCGGAGCCGGGACTGGCATTGGCGCCGGCGGTACGCCCTGTTCCGGGCCGGCCAGCATGCCGAACATGCCGAGGAATTCCTGCAGCGACATCTTGTTGCCGTTCAGCTCCACCTGATTATCGGCATAGTGGAAACGGGAGCCGATCACATCGTCCTTCAGCGTGGTCAGCTTAAACATCTGCCCCATGGCCGCCAGACCCTGCACCTGCTGTTGCGCCAGCTTCTGCGCCTCTTCGGCGTTGTAGCCCTGCAGTTTGGCGGTTTGCGCGGTGGCTTCCGTCGCCATCGGCACAGGAAGATTCAGGCTGGCGTCGAGTTTCTTCACCGCGCGCGCCAGCAGCAGATCGTCCGGCGCCTGCGGGGAGACGCCCTGGGTCGGATCGACCAGATCCAGGTTCAGCGTGAAGGTGCCTTCGCCTTTACCGTTCTTCCAGCTCAGCGGCGCAACGTTAATGGTCGGGTTGCCTTTCAGCAGCAGCGGCAGGTTCTGCATCACGATGGCGCTGGCCTGCTCCTGATAGGCTTCAGGCGGCAGCGACTGGCTTTGCTGCAGCAGGGCGGTCATCTGCTGATTGTAGCGGTCGGCGAACTCTTTCAGCGATTTGCCGTCCAGCTTGTCGATTTTCAGCGTCAGCTTGCCGGAGCCGAAGTCGGCGCCCTGCAGCTTCAGCGCATCCATGGTGTAATCGATCTGGCCGTTCAGGTTGCCGTCCTGCTCGCCAAATTTGCTCGCCAGATTGAAACCGTCCAGCGTCAGCGCCTCTTTGTTATCGACCGCGACTTTCAGCTGCTTGATGTTCAGCGCCTGATCGCCGAGGCTCAGATCGAACTGGCCGGTGCGGGTGTCGGTTTTCAGCGTAATGCCCTGTAGGGTGATCTGCTCGGTCTGGCCAAATTCGGTACGGCCGGACAGCGTGGCGCTGTCGCTGCTGCCGTCCACCTGCACCGCTTTCAGATCGCGGGCGACGTCAATGGTCAGATCCGCGCCGGCGAATGTCAGCGCGTTGCCGTCCTTCTGGTAATCCAGCGGCAGTACCTTGAGCGCCGTGGAGGTATCGCCGTTATAGGCAATGCGTGAATCGGCGGTAAACGGCGCTTTGCCTTTGGCGATATCGAACAGCGTTTTCACCGCCGGGGTATTGGCCAGCTCGGTGCGTACCGATGCCATGCTGGGGATCAGGTTAAAGCGCTTGAGCTGGGCGAACGGGAAGGGGCCGTGGTCGATCACCTCCTGCAGCACCACTTCCTCACCCGGCTGCAGCGCCGCCTGCTCGCCGCTGGCGGTGCCGTCCGGACGGATGACAAAGCGCAGGTGGCTGCTGAACAGGCCGCGCTGGTAATCTTCATAGCTCAGTTTGATGCCGGCCTGCGGCAGGTAGCTTTCCAGCTGGCTGTTGGTGCTGCTCACCACTTCGCCCATCCGCTGCTCAATGAGTTTACCGGTGTACCATGAAGCCCCGGTCCATGCTGCGCCAAGAATCGCAATAACGCCGACGGCGACGACTGAATTTTTCATCGTTCTCTCATCCTGTTGTAAAGGGTTTGGCATTCCTGTGGCGCTTAACACTGCGCGTAAGCGGTGGCTGCATCGTCGCAAGGCGAACAGGGCCAACAAAAAAACGCCCGCAGGCGTTTAATTGTGAAGGCATGCGCCTGCTTTTAGCAACCCATTTGCTGAAATTTACCAAATGGTTACGACAAAAGAGTATAAACCCGCGCGATGCGGCCGCTGCCGCTGACGCTCACCGGCGACTCGCAGGCGGGGATAAAGCAGGATTCGCCCGGCTGCAGCCGCAGCTGCTGATCCTGTCGTTCCAATATGGCTTCGCCGTCCACGCAGAATACGATGGCCGCGCTCTGTTGCGCCAACGGCTGGGGCGCGGCGGACAGCGTATGCAGCGAAAAGGCGAAATCGTCCACCGGAATCGGGAAGAACAGCTCGTCGCCGCGCGGCTCCGGCCGGGTCAGCAGCGCGTCGGCGGACTGCGGGCGGAACTGCAGGTTGACCAGCAGCTCCGGGATATCAATAAATTTAGGCGTCAGGCCGGCGCGCAGCACATTGTCCGAGTTGGCCATCACCTCCAGCGCCACGCCTTGCAGATAGGCGTGCGGCGTTTCTGCGTACAGAAACATCGCTTCGCCCGGCGCCAGCTGCACGACGTTCAGCAGCAGCGGCGAGAACAGGCCGTTATCATCCGGGTAAAAACCGGCGATAAAGCGGATGGTGTTCCAGGGTTCGCCCTGCTGATTGTTGAGCGCCGCTTTCAGCACGCCCAGCGCCCGGGCTTTTTGTTCGCCCTGCATACTGAGCAGGCCGGCGAACAGCTTCGCCAGGCGTTCCGTGTCCGGCTGCTGCAGGAAAGCGGCGATATCATGATGGGCGCTGGCGATGGGCTGCAGTAGGGCGGCAATATCGTCCAACTGGCGGAAACCGTTCATCGCCAAAAACGGCGTCAGGGCGAATACCAGCTCCGGCTTATGGTTCGGATCCTTGTAGTTGCGCTCGGCGGCGTCCAGAGGAATACCGGCGGCGTTCTCTTTGGCAAAACCGATTTCTGCGGCGGATTTGCTGGGGTGCACCTGGATCGACAGCGGCTGATCGGCACACAGCACTTTAAACAGGAACGGAAGCTCGCCAAAGCGCTCGGCGACCTGGCGCCCCAACTGCTGCGGTTGGTTTTCATTAATAACATCACGTAATGCGCGCTGCGCGCCCGTGGCGTCCGTCACCTGAGAACTGCTTTTGGGGTGTGCGCCCATCCACAGTTCCGCCATCGGTTTTCCCTGCGGGTTGGCAATGCCGTACAGTTTGGTGAGCGCGTCGTGGCTGCCCCAGGCGTAGTTTTGCACCGTATTGGTCATTTTTTGCATGATGACTCCCTGAGTGAACAATGAATTGCCGCCAGTAAACAACGCCGCTCGGGGGCTTGCAAGCGGATAAGTCGAAAAGCGGGCCATCATCATTCGCTAAATGCGAATAATTATTATATCGCTATACTGGAGTGGTGAGTTTTTAGGCGATGTACTAAGGAGAAGGTAATGGCAGTCATGCGTAGCGAAAAAGATTCGATGGGGGCGATTGACGTTCCGGCCGATCGTCTGTGGGGCGCTCAGACGCAGCGCTCTCTGGAACACTTTCATATATCTACGGAAAAGATGCCGACCGCGCTGATTCACGCGCTGGCGCTGACCAAGCGCGCCGCCGCCGAAGTTAACCGGCAGCTTGGCCTGTTGCCGGACGAGCGCGCCGGGGCGATTATCCAGGCGGCGGACGAAGTGCTGGCGGGGCAGCATCCGGATGAGTTCCCGCTCTCTATCTGGCAAACCGGCTCCGGTACCCAGACCAATATGAATATGAATGAGGTGCTGGCTAATCGCGCCAGCGAGCTGCTGGGCGGCGAACGGGGAGAGGGGCGCCGGGTACATCCCAATGACGACGTCAATAAAAGCCAGAGCTCTAACGATGTATTTCCTACCGCGATGCACGTCGCCGCCGTGATTGCGCTGCGTCAGCAGCTGATCCCGGCGCTGCAGACGCTGCAGCGTACGCTGAGCGCTAAGGCCGAGGCGTTTCACGACATCGTTAAAATCGGCCGCACCCACCTGCAGGACGCCACGCCGCTGACGCTGGGGCAGGAAATTTCCGGCTGGGCGGCGATGCTGGCGCACAGCCTGCGGCATATCGACGCCAGCGTGCCGCATATCGCCGAACTGGCGTTGGGCGGCACCGCCGTCGGCACCGGGCTTAACACCCATCCGGAATATGCGGTGCGGGTTGCCAAGGCGCTGGCGGAGCTGACCGGCGAACCGTTCGTCACCGCGCCGAACAAGTTTGAGGCGCTGGCCACCTGCGACGCCCTGGTGCAGGGGCACGGCGCGCTGAAGGGGCTGGCGGCCTCGCTGATGAAAATCGCCAATGACGTCCGCTGGCTGGCTTCCGGTCCGCGCTGCGGCATCGGCGAAATCGCCATCCCGGAGAACGAACCGGGCAGCTCGATTATGCCGGGGAAGGTCAACCCCACCCAGTGTGAGGCGATGACCATGCTGTGCGCGCAGGTGCTGGGCAATGACGTCGCGCTGAATATCGGCGGCGCATCGGGTAACTTTGAGCTGAACGTCTTCCGCCCGATGGTGATCCATAACTATCTGCAGTCGATCCGCCTGCTGGCCGACGGGATGAACGGTTTCAACACCTACTGCGCCTCCGGCATCGAGCCGAACCGCGAACGCATCGGCCAGTTGCTGAATGAATCGCTGATGCTGGTGACGGCGCTGAATACCCACATTGGCTATGACAAGGCGGCAGAAATCGCCAAAACGGCTCATAAGGAAGGGCTGACGCTGCAGGCTGCGGCGCTGAAGCTGGGGTATGTGACGGAGCAGCAGTTCGGCCAGTGGGTGCGGCCGGAAAATATGGTCGGCAGTATGAAGCCGTAGCGGTTGCCGGGCGGTGTAAAATGGGCCTGCCGGGAGGCAGGTCCTGTTTGAACGTGGTTATTATCGGTTCAAACTTTCCTCATGGCATAGTGCCGTTATACGGTTAATTACCGGCTGAATATTATTATTAACGTAATCCATCGTGCTGAGATGGATGATGTTTTTTGGCTCAAATCCTTGGCTATAGAACTGAAAGCGCAGCCCGGGGGCGCAAACCAGGAGTTTGACCCGCTGTGCGATAATCTTCTCTATATCGGATTCGGTATTATCACTGGCTACGGTCCATGTAGTGTGCTTTTCTTTTAATCCTTGTCGTAAACAGGCAAGGTATTCCTCTTCTTTATAGTGACCAAAAAGCCCTCCGCCCATGCCGTGGAGTGGGGAGCGGCCGAGCGTCGGTGAGGGGCTGGAAATAAAATAAATCGTTTCAGTGTCCATTTTACTCCTCATGATTCATCCGATTTGGTGGCACGCTAGCGTTGAGTTTCATTGCGATTGTTCCTTAATCAAGCAACGACAGGTTCATCGTTAGGGGTATTTATGGCGTTGATGCTTTCAGATAAGGCTAATAATTTTCTGTATTCTTTGGCTTCGGCAAATATTATCCAGTTTACATCGATACCCACGGCTTCGATATCTGTTCGGTATCTTTAATCCTGATAGTAAAGCGGATTAACCCTTGTTCAAGGGGAGTCCCTCAGCGCGTAGGCGCATCGGTATACAGGTGCAGACGCTTTACCACCAACCGCAGCGGTTTGGCCTGCGGCTTATGCTTATGTTTTACCGCGTTGGCGTCGTAGTTGAGCAGCTCGCCAATCTTTGGCACCGCCGCGCCGCGCTCCAACTGACACAGCGCCAGCAGCGGCAGCGGGCAGGGGTGCTGCACCTGCTTTTGTTGCTGCTGATACCACACCCGGGCGATAGGCTGCACCTTGACCGGGCGCTTGATCTTCAGCGTTGCCTGCTGCGGCAGGCGGCTGACGTCGTCAATTTCCCGGCTGACCAGCTCCGCCCACTGTTGGCGGTTATACGGCGGCACCGCGCGTCCGGCCTTCAGGCTTTTTTCCAACTGCTGCAGCACGTCGTCGCGCTTTACCTTCTTGATAATATGCTTATTGGCCCAGCCGAAACGCACCGAGTCCGGGTTGGTGAGGAGGGTAATGGTGCGGTAGGCGCTGAGGGTGATCAGCCCGTGAAGATGGGTATGGACAAAGTCGAAGCGCTGTTCCGGCGCCAGCCCGGATTCGACGGTGATGATATGTTCCAGTTCTGCCTTCAGACGGTTGATCCGTGAGATCTGTTGCTGCAGGGCGGCGTACTGCAGCGGCTCCACCGCCAGACAGAGCACGCCCGGCAGGCGAACCGCCGCCTTGCTGCTGACGTGCTGCTTATTGTGATGGATAAACAGCCGCTGGTAGTGCTCAAGCGCCAGGTCGCGCGCCGCCTGGCCGAGGTGCTGCTCAACGGCGATCTGTTCGATGGCCTGGTGTTCTTTACCTTTCTCAATCTCCGGCAGGCTGAACACCCGCGCGGCCAGCAGCCGCAGCGGCACGATCTGCTGGTGGAGTTCCGCCAGCGCCGCCTCCAATTGATTAAAGCACTGGTTCATCCGGGCAATCAGGTCGTAGTTGCTCATCGCTACCTCGTATTTTAGTTACAACATACATTGTAGGACAGGCCAACCAAGGGGGCAACCTCAGCAACGGTAAATAAGGGGAATAACGGTGTAGTCAAGGCCAAACAGGACAGACAAGGTGAGACGGGCGGAGAATATAGGCGCGGCGAGGGCCGCGCCCACAGCGGCAGAGTTAAACGCGTGCGGCTTCAGGCAGTTTGCGCAGGTAGTGCACCACGAACAGCGACAGCAGCAGCATCACGCCGATAAAGGCCACCACGCCGCTCCAGCCGAAGCTGTGCCAGAACACGCCGCCGAGCGTGCCGGCGACGCTGGATCCGGCGTAATAGCTGAACAGATATAGCGAGGAGGCCTGGCCTTTGGCGCGGCGAGCGCGGCGGCCAATCCAACTGCTGGCCACCGAGTGGGCGGCGAAGAAGCCGGCGGTAAACAGCATCATGCCGACAAAGATCACCGCCACCGGCGCCAGCGCGGTGAGAAGAATGCCGCTCAGCATAATCAGGATCGATCCCAGCAGCACCGGGCCGCGGCCAAAACGCGCCGTCATCGCGCCGGCTTTCGGCGAACTGTAAGAACCGGTGAGATACACCACCGACAGCAGGCCGACAATCGCCTGGCTCAGGTGGTAAGGGTTTGCCAGCAGCCGATAGCCGATGTAGTTGAACAGGGTGACAAAGCTGCCCATCAGCAGAAAACCTTCGGCAAACAGCAGCGGCAGCCCTTTATCGTGCCAGTGCAGCTTGAAGTTGATCATCAGCGTGCGCGGGCGCAGCGAACTGGCGCGAAAATGTTTAGAGGCCGGCAGAATGCGCCAGAACACAAAAGCTGCGATCAGCGCGAACAGGCCGATTACCGCCAGCGATACGCGCCAGGAGAAGAAATCGGTCAGTACGCCGGTCACCAGACGGCCGCTCATGCCGCCGATGGAGTTACCGCTGATATACAGCCCCATGGAGAACGCCACAAAGCTGGGGTGAATCTCTTCGCTCAGGTAGGTCATGCCCACCGCCGCCAGCCCGCTCAAGGACAGCCCGATCAGCGCGCGCATCAGCAAAATGCCGTGCCAGCTGGTCATCACCGCGCAGATCAGCGTACACACCGCCGCCAGCAGCAGCGCCACCACCATCACCGATTTACGGCCGATGGCGTCGGACAGCGGGCCGGTAAACATCAGGCCGATTGCCAGCAGCCCGGTGGAGAAGGAGAGCGACAGGCTGCTTTCGGCCGGAGAGATGCCGAAGTCCTGCGACAGCACCGGCAGGATCGGCTGTACGCAGTACAGCAGTGCGAAGGTGGCCAGACCGGCGGAAAACAGCGCCAGCGTCACGCGCATAAACTGCGGCGTACCGCGTTCAATATAGGGGAGTTTGTTCAACGAAGAGCGTTGGGTTTTTGGCGCAGCGGCCGCCGTTTCATCATTGGCGGCCCGCGTCGACGGCGTCTTGGCCGCAGAACGCATTGGGGAATTCACACAGGTTCCTTACCGGACTTCGGAAATACACAGCGATGGTTGCTGTATAAAATCATAGGGAGCGGCGAATTTTTTGTCTAATATATTAATAATTAAAATTGAGACGTTTTAAATATGAATATCGAACTGCGCCACCTGCGTTACTTTATCGCCGTTGCGGAAGAGCTGCACTTTGGCCGCGCCGCCCAGCGCCTGCGGATTTCGCAGCCGCCGCTCAGCCAGCAGATACAGGCGTTGGAAGAGATGGTCGGCGCGCGTTTGCTGGCGCGCAACAACCGCAACGTCAGCCTGACGCAGGCCGGCGAAATGTTCCTGAAAGAGGCCTGGCAGGTGATCGACCAGGTGAATCGTGCGGCGGAAAAGGCGGCACGTCTGGAGCGCGGCGAATCGGGAGAACTGACCATCGGTTTCACCTCGTCGGCGCCGTTTATCGGCGCGGTGTCGCGTAATCTGCGCGCATTCCGGCAGCAGCATCCCGACGTGCATATTAAAATGCGTGAAATCAATACCAAGCAACAGTTGGAACCGTTATTGAACGGCGAGCTGGATCTGGGCGTGATGCGCAATACCAAGCTGCCGGATGCCTTGCGGCACACGCTGCTGCTGCGCGAACCGATGCTGGCCGTGGTGCCGGAAGGGCACCCGCTGGCGCAGCTGGCGCCGGATGCTCTGCGTTTTAGCCATCTGGCGCAGGAGCCGTTTGTGTTTTTCTCGCGTGAGGTCGGCACCGCGCTGTACGATGAAACGCTGCTGCTGTTGGAGAACGCCGGCATCACGCCGTATATCACGCAGGAAGTGGGCGAGGCGATGACCATTATCGGCCTGGTGTCCGCCGGGTTGGGGATTTCCATCCTGCCGGCTTCGTTCGGCCGGGTGAAGCTTGACGGCGTAAAATACCTGCCGCTGGCCGAACCGCAGGCGCAAACCGAAGTCTGGCTGGTGCACCATCGCCAGCGGCCGTTAACCGCTGCCGCCCGTGCGCTGATGCAAATGATGCTGACGCGCGCCGAAGCGCCGGTTTAACCGGCGTAAATACGATGAACTTCACTGAAACAAAGCGGAATTTGTGCTGCTAATCACATAACGAATCAAATAGTTGACGCTTTATTATAAAAGCTCCACCATACCCTTTAGTCTTTATTTAGCAGCGCGAAAAATAGTAGGAGCCGGTTTGTGATTGCGGACGCTCAGCCTGGGCATATTGATCAGATCAAACAAACAAATGCAGGGGCGGTGTACCGACTGATCGATCAGCACGGGCCGATTTCGCGAATTGAACTGTCAAAGCGCGCCCAGCTGGCGCCGGCCAGCATCACCAAAATCGTGCGCGAACTGCTGGAAGCCCATCTGGTCAGAGAGACCGAATATCAGGAAGTGGGCAGCCGCGGCCGCCCGGCCGTCGGGCTGGTGCTGGATACCGAGGCCTGGCACTACCTGTCCGCCCGCATCAGCCGCGGCAGCATTACGCTGGCGCTGCGCGATCTCAGTAGCAAAATGGTGGTGGAAGAGCAACTGCCGCTGGCGGCGGAGCATGACGAGCCGCTGCTGACGCGTATTCTGACGGAAGTCGATCAATTCTTCAGTCGCCATCAGCGTCTCCTGGAGCGCCTGACGGCGATCGCCATCACCCTGCCGGGGATGATCGATGCCGCCAATGGTATTGTGCACCGTATGCCGTTTTATACGGTGGAAGATATGCCGCTGGGGCCGGCGCTGTCGGCCCGAACCGGTTTGCCGGTGTTCCTGCAGCATGACATCGGCGCCTGGACCATGGCCGAGGCGCTGTACGGCGCCTCACGCGGCTGTCAGAACGTGATTCAGGTAGTGATTGACCATAACGTCGGCGCGGGAGTGATTACCGGCGGGCGGGTGCTGCACACCGGCAGCCAGCGGGTGGTGGAGATTGGCCATACCCAGGTCGATTCGTACGGCAAGCGCTGTTATTGCGGCAACCACGGCTGCCTGGAAACGGTGGCCAGCATTGAGAATATGCTGGAGATAGCCCAGCAGCGGTTGCAGGTATCCGCTGGTTCTACGCTGCGCGATCAGCCGCTGACGGTGGAATCCTTGTGCGATGCGGCGCTGACCGGCGATCGACTGGCTAAAGATATTATTTTAAGCGTCGGGCACAGCGTCGGACGCATTTTGGCGATAATGGTCAATCTGTTTAATCCGGAAAAGATCCTGATCGGCTCGCCGCTTAACCGTGCGGCGGAGATTCTGCATCCCGCGATCATGTCCTGTATTCTCCAGCAGTCCTTACCAATTTATAGCCAGGCGCTGCAGGTTGAGTCCACGCAATTTTTCAATCAGGGCACCATGCCCGGCGCAGCGTTGGTGAAAGAGGCGCTGTACAACGGTTCGCTGTTGGTGAAACTGTTGCAGGGCTAGCGCTTTTGTCGCTGCACGCCAGCTCGTATCAGAGATTGTTATTATTTAACGACAAAATATTGAGCTACCTCAATCCGCCCGCATTTTGTATCCCCTAGAATTTCTCCGTTCTACCTTCCGCCGAAGTGATGGCATTTTTTTTGGTTAACGGAGCATCCCGGGGCATTTTATTCATGTTAAAGCGTTTATTTGTTACAGGTACGGACACCTCTGTGGGTAAAACGGTGATTTCCCGCGCTTTACTGCAGGCTTTCGCCGCACAGGGGCGTAGCGCCGTAGGCTATAAGCCTATTGCGGCGGGCTGTCAGGAAACCAGCGAAGGTATTCGCAATAAAGACGCTTTGGTGCTGCAGGCCTCTTCCTGCGTGCCGCTGAGCTATGAGGAGATCAATCCGATCACCTGTCTGGATGAAGTTTTTCATGCCCACGCCAGCGATGGCGTCAACTACGAGCTGATGAGCTGCGGCCTGAAACAGATAGCGGAAAAGGCCGAGGTGGTGGTGGTTGAGGGCAGCGGCGGTTGGCAGGTGCTGATGAGCGATCTGCGCCCGTATGCCGATTGGGTGGCGCAGGAACAGCTGCCGGTGGTGTTGGTGGTGGGGATTAAAGAAGGCTGCGTCAGCCATGCGCTGTTGACCGCGCAGGCGATCGCCCATGCCGGCCTGCCGCTGCTGGGCTGGGTTGCCAACCGTATCAACCCGGGGCTGGCGCACTATGCGGAAACCATCGATGCCCTACAGCAGCGGATTGCGGCGCCGCTGCTGGGGGAAATTCCTTACCTGCCACGCGCGGAGCAGCGCGAACTGGCCCATTATCTGGACATCAGCGCGCTGCTGAATGGCTAAGCGTTGTGGTAGACCGATACCGGACGTAACCCGCGGGAGATAGTGGTGGCGATCACGCAGGAGAGCAGGATGCCGGGCAGCAGGGTGTATTCGCCGGTCATCTCGAACACCATCAGCGCCGCCATAATCGGCGCATGGGTGGTGGCCGCCAGCAGGGTTGCCATGCCGGTCAGCGCCATCAGCAGCGGGATCGCGCTGCCCAATTCCGGCCACAGGGCGCACAGCTGGCCGACCAGCGAACCGAGCGCCGCACCGACGAACAGCGTTGGCGTAAATACGCCGCCGGGTGCGCCGGAGCCGCTGCTGGCCAGCACCGCCAGTAGTTTGCAGATCAGAATCGCGCCGACCAACAGCACGCCCGGCGGTGCGCTAAGCAGCGCCTGCACCACGCTATAACCGTTCCCCCACACTTCAGGAAACAGCAGCGACAGCAGCCCGACGATCAGCCCGCCCAGCGCCAGCTGCAATGGCGGCGGCAGGCGTAATGAGCGGAAAGCGTGTCCGGTGGCGGACATCGCCGACAGAAACAGCGGCCCGCAGATGCCGGCCAGCACGCCGAGCAGCGCCATCAGCAGATATTGCAGCGGCAACGGAGCCGGCAGCGGTTCGACGTTATACAGCGGCGCCTGGCCGCCGCTCAGCAGATTGGTCACCAGCAGGGCGCTGACGGCGGCGATCACCACCGGCCCCAGCGACGCCAGCATCAGCGTGCCAAACAGAATTTCCGCAATAAACAGGCTGCCCGCCAGCGGGGCGTGGTAGGCGCTGGCCATCCCGGCGGCGGCGCCGCAGGCCACCCACAGTTTCCATTCGCTTTCACGGGTAAAACGCTGGGCAAACACCGAGGCAATCAGCGCCGCCAGCAGGATCATCGCGCCTTCGCGGCCAATGGCGCTGCCGCTGGAGACCACCAGCAACGACGCCAGACACTTCACCAGACTGGCCTTGACGTCCAGCCGGCCGTCGCCGGTTTCAATCGCTTCCATATAGTCGGTCGGCGCGTTGGGCTGCTGATGCTGATAGCGCTGATAGATCCACAGCAGAAAGCCGGCCGCCAGTCCGCCCAGCGCCGGCGTCAGCACGCGTCGCCAGGCGGGCAGCGAGGCAGCGGCGGCCACCAGGCTGCCGTCTTCATGGTCGAGCAGCAGCCACTCCAGCCCCAGCATGGCGCGGTGAAACAGCCAGACCACCAGCGCGGCGGCAATACCGAGGAAGACCGCAATGAACAGGCGGCGCAGCAGGGCGCGATAGTGGCGCAGATGAATCCGTCTTTTCATGCGTCCGTCAAAATAAAATAGTGAATAAAATGAATGAGGCAGGAAGGCATTGTGCTTGTCTGGCGGTGGGAAAACCAGCGAATCTTTGCAGATCCGCTGGTGAGACGACATTCTGGCTTAGTTCGCCGGCGGGGAGGAGGGTTGGTATTTGCCGGTCATGCCATCCAGCAGCGCGACCAGGTCGTCGACGTCGCTGTCAGGCAGCGTGACGCCGACCTGATACTTCAGCATATCCTTCACCGCCTGGTGCAGGCTGGTGACGCTGCCGTCGTGGAAATACGGGGCGGTCAGTGCGACGTTGCGCAGGGTCGGCGTCTTGAAGCGGTGACGGTCGGCTTCATTTTTGGTGACATTGTAACGCCCGTTGTCGGCCTCGGTCAGATTGCCGCGGTCGGCGAAGTAGTCGGCTTTCAGCCCCATCACTTCATACGACTGGCCGCCGAGGTTTTCGCCGGTATGGCAGGTGCCGCATTTGTTGTCGCGGAACAGCTGATAGCCGCGCTTTTGCTGGGCGGTCAGCGCGCTTTCGTCGCCTTTCAGATAGCGATCGAACGGGCTGTCCGGCGTCAGCAGGGTTTTTTCAAACTCGGCGATGGCGTCGGTAATGTTATCGCCGGAGAAACCGTCGGCGTAAACGCGCTGGAAATCCGCCTTCAGTCGCGCGTCCTGGTCCAGCTTGCCGATAATCTGATCCCAGGAGGTGGAGGCCATTTCAACCGGGTTGAGCGGCGGTCCGCCGGCCTGCTGCTGCAGATCCGCGGCGCGGCCGTCCCAGAACTGTGAAAAGTTCAGCGCGGCGTTAAACACCGTCGGCGCGTTGATCGGCCCGTGCTGGTCGTTGACCCCCAGTGAAGTGACGCGACCGTCCACGCCGCCGGCGCCCAGTTGGTGGCAATGGGCGCAGGAGATGCTGTTATCGGCAGACAGACGCGGATCGTGGAACAGGCGGAAGCCCAGCGCCACTTTTTGTGCGTCGGTCGGCAGCGAGTCAGGCAGCGGCTGCAGCGCCTGACCGCGCAGCGCTTCCGGCGTACCCGGACGGGTATAGAAGCGTTCACGCTGGGTGCGGATCCAGTTCAGCAGGGTCTGCCGGTCGGCGTCACCCAGTTCGCCGGACCAGTGCACCGCTTTATAGCGCATCGGTGGCATTTCACCGCTTTGCAGCACCGCTTCCATTTTCGCCAGATCCACTTCCGGCACCGCGCCGTCCTGGCTCAGTGCCTTCAGGGTCGGGTTCAGGTCGAAATGTTGCGAACCGGTTTTGATATCGTACTGCATCAGCTGCTTGGCCACCGGCAGGCTGGCGTAGAAGGGCAGTTCGGCGGATTGGGTATGGCAGTAATCACAGCCATGCTTGGTGAAAATAGCGTTGATGTCATTATCGGCAGTCGCGGGCTGGCGCTGCTGATCGTAATGATAGATATAACCGACGATGCCCAGATACCCCGCGATCGCCAGGATCGCACACCCCAAAATAATTTTTTTCATCTTGCTCTCGCTCCATTGAGTTTGCTTACAGTGATTGCCGCGCCATCCAACGGGATGGCGAAAAAAACGGCAGTATGGATTGTCGGAGGACGGGCGCGGATGATACTTGATTGATATCAAGCAATTATAGAGTTATGGGCTATCGCTGGAATAGGTTTTGGCTATGGTTCAGAGAAACGGCGGCCGGGGCCGCCAAATTTCAGAATTTACTGAGGATTCAAGGCCCTGCGGGTACGCCCGGAGCTAAGATAATCAGCGATATAATCTTGCGAAATCTCCCCGCTGTAGCGGCCGTCTTCATCGACGATCGGCATCCATGAGGTGTTGTGCTCATACAGCTTCGACAGCACCACGCGCAGGTTTTCCTCGGCTTTGCCGTGCACGCGGAAGTGGTGAATGGCGTCGGCGCAGACGCCCTGTGCGCCGCGCGCCTCACGGCGTTTGACGTAGCCCAGCGGCTTACCGTCATCGTCCACCACCGTCACCGAACGCGCATCGTTGTCATCCATCAGGGCGAAGGCGTCGGCCAGCGAGGTGGATTTACGCACCGTGACGGTGGGCTGCTGGTCGGTGACGTCGCCGGCCTGCACCAGCAGCAGGCGCTTCAGCGTACGGTCCTGGCCGACAAATGAGGCGACGAACTCATTGGCCGGGCGCGCCAGCAGCTCGTCCGCGCTGGCGTTCTGCACGATTTTGCCCTGACGGAACACGGCGATGCGGTCGCCCAGTTTAAGCGCCTCATCAATATCGTGGCTGACCAGCATCACGGTTTTCTTCAGCTGGCGCTGCATATCGAGAAACTCATTCTGGATAGTCTCGCGGTTAATCGGGTCGACGGCGCCGAACGGTTCATCCATCAGCAGCACCGGCGGATCGGCGGCCAGCGCGCGGATCACGCCGATACGCTGCTGTTGGCCGCCGGACATCTCTTTCGGATAGCGGCTGAGAAAACGCTTCGGATCCAGCGCCACCATGCTCATCAGCTCTTCGGCGCGCTCGCGGCAGCGCTGTTTGTCCCAGCCCAGCATGCGCGGCACCACGGTGATGTTCTCCTCAATGGTCATATTGGGGAACAGGCCGATTTGCTGGATCACGTAGCCGATATTGCGCCGCAGGGTGACGGTGTCCAGGCCGGCGGTATCCTCACCGTTAATCAGGATTTTGCCGCTGGTCGGCATAATCAGGTGGTTAATCATTTTCAGCGTGGTGGTTTTGCCGCAGCCGGACGGGCCGAGCAATACGCAGATTTCGCCGGCGGGCACTTCCAGATTAACATTATCGACGGCGTTGAACGCTTTGCCGTTCTTCTGTACGAACTGTTTGGTCAGGTTTTCTAATTTAATCATTAGCGGATCCCCTTGGGCGTGAGGGCAATTTGTAAGCGGTGCAGCAGCCAGTCAAGCACGATCGCCAGCAGGCTGATCATGACGGCGCCGGTAATCAGTTGGCGGATGTCGCTGCCGCTGATGCCGTTAAGCAGCAGCAGGCCGAGGCCGCCGGCGCCGATGACGGCGGCAATCGCCATCACGCCGATATTCATCACCACGGCGGTGCGGATGCCGCCGAAAATTACCGGCAGCGCCACCGGAATTTCGACCCAGCGCAGCCGCTGCCAGAAGGTCATGCCGATACCCTGGCCGGCTTCACGCAGGCCGCCGGGCAGATTGTCCAGCGCGGTGTGGGTATTGCGCACGATCGGCAGCAGCGAGTAGAGGAACACCGCGGTGACCGCCGGCAGGTAGCCGATGCCGTGACCGATCAGCGAAAACAGCGGAATCATCAGGCCGAACAGCGCAATGGACGGAATGGTCAGCACGATGGTGGCCAGGCTGAGAATGGGCGTCGCCAGCCATTTATGGCGCACGATCAGCACGCCGAGCGGGACGCCGATCAAAATGGCCAGGCCGACGGCCAGCCCGACCAGCATCATATGTTCCAGCGTCAGACCGGCGATGTAGCCCCAGTTCTGCCATGCATAGATTAAGGTTTGCATCATCTCTCCTTAAATCAGGCCCTGTTGCTTCAGGAAGTCGCGGGCGACCTGCTGCGGCGTCTGATAATCGATATCGACTTTGGCGTTCAGGCGGGTGATCACCGGGTTGGTCAGCTGCTTCGACAGGGTATTGAGCGCCTTTTCCAGCCCCGGCGTGTTTTTCAGCACGTCGGCGCGCACCACCGGCGTGACCGCATAGCTGGGGAAGTAGCCTTTATCATCGTCCAGCACCTGCAGGTCGAAGCCCTGCACCCGGCCGTCGGTGGTGTAGATCAGGCCGGCGTCGACAAAGCCGTCGCGGATGGCGTTATACACCAGACCCGGATCCATCTGACGAATCTGCGGGCGATCGAGCGGCATGTTGTACAGCTTCTGCAGCGGCTTCAGGCCGTCGGAACGCCCGGCAAACTCCAGGTCCAGTCCGAGCAGCCAGTTATTATCGGGGTCGTCCCGGCGCACCTGCTCGATTTTGGCCACCAGTTGCGACATGGTGCGGATATTTTCCTTTTCGGCGCGTTTGCGCTGCATGGCGAAGGCGTAGGTGTTGTTCATATCCGCCGGCTGCAGCCACACCAGGCCGAGTTTGGCGTCGAGTTTTTTCACCGTGTCGTAGGTTTGCTGCGGCGTCATGCGCTGCTTAATATGGTTAAAGATAATCAGCGAGGTGCCGGTGTATTCCCAGGTCATATCGATCTGCTTATTGATCATCGCATTGCGGGTGATCACCGTGGCCAGGTTGGTTTTCGGCTCCACCTGGAATCCCTGCGTGCGCAGATACTGCACCGTGATTTCCGACAAAATACGCTGTTCGGTAAAGTTCTTGCTGGCCAGCGTCAGCGGAGCGGCCCAACTGACGCTGGTAAACAGCAGCAGCGCGCTGAGCAGCGCCGCTTTACCTTGTTTCAGCCAAGGGGTCATGGTGTTCTCCTCAGGATGCGGTGTGCGGGCTGAGCCAGCGGCCCAGCCCGGCCAGTGCCAGATCGAGCAGCAGCGCAATCAGCGCGGTGGCGGCGGCGCCCAGAATCAGGGTCGGGAAATCGTTGAGATAGATGCCCGGGAAGATCAGTTCGCCGTAGCTGCTGGCGCCGATCAGGAAGGCCAGCGGCGCGGTGCCGACGTTAATCGCCATCGCAATGCGCACGCCGGCCATAATCACCGGCAGCGCGTTGGGCAGTTCGACCTGGCGCAGGCGCTGGGCGGCGGTCATGCCGATGCCGTTGGCCGCTTCCAGCAGCGGCGCCGGTACGGAAATCAGCCCGGAATAGGTGTTGCGTACGATGGGCAGCAGCGACGCCAGAAACAGCGCCACCACCGCCGGCTTGTCACCGATACCGACGATCACCATCGCCAGTGCCAGCACCGCCAGCGGCGGCAGAGTGTTGCCGACGTTGAAGATTTGCATGACGTATTCGGCCCAGCGACGGGCGAAGGGGCGGCTGAGCAGGATACCGCTGGGAATGCCGACCAGCAGCGCCAGCAGCATGGAGCAGAACACCAGGAACATATGCTGCTCGCCGAGATAAATCAGGTCGACCTGCCGCGCTTTTATCGTCTCCCAGCCGATGCCGTAGATCAGCAGAGCGATCACGGCCAGCAGCAGCAGGCCGCCGAGAACAAAGCGCCGTTGGTGCGCTGAGGTAGTCATGTGGTGCGTCCTCCGTAGTGCGTAACGCCGGTTATAGGGCGCAGTGACGCGCGATGGCGACCCACAGTTGCCGGTGGGGGCCAAACGGGCGTATCGCATTAAAAATGGTGTTATTGGGCAGAAGGCGGCCTCGTCCATGCATTACGCAGAGTGCTGTCCCAATAAGGCTTTAAAATCAATTGTTAATAATGATTTTAACGATTACGAAAGCTGCCGGATCGTGCTGCGTCCGGCTGAATCAAGGTATAACATCCTGTTGTTTTGCTTGACAAGTTTTGCCAGCGAAATCAGGCGATTGAATTTAACAATTTTTTTACCTTAGCCCGCATGGTAGCTAGCCGTAGGCGGTAATGAAAAAAATTACCCGACTTTTCGTTACGCTGTCACAAAATGTTCAATTGATGCCTTTTTAAACTACCGAGATCGCAGAGCGGACAGCGAGCCGGCGGCTTGTCGAGCTGCGCTGATATACTTGATTCTTATTGCCTCACACTTGCGGATTTACTGGTTAAATAATGACTAATGACCTTTTTGCCACCAGGGTGGCGCACCGGCCGCTGATTCTGATCGCCTGTATGCTGGCGATGTTTATGTCGGCCATTGAAGCCACCATTGTGGCGACCGCCATGCCGACCATCATCGCCGATTTGGGCGGCTTTTCGCTGCTTGGCTGGGTGTTTGCGGTCTATTTGCTCACCCAGGCGATTACCATTCCGATTTATGGCCGGCTGGCGGATCTCTATGGTCGCAAGCGGGTCTTTTTCTTCGGCGCTGCGCTGTTTTTGCTGGGGTCTATCCTGTGCGGCTTCTCGCCGAATATGTACTGGCTGATTGGTTTCCGTCTGCTGCAAGGGCTGGGCGCCGGGGCGGTGATGCCGATCGCCACCACCATTATCGGTGACGTCTACGGACCGGACGAACGGCCGAAAGTGATGGGCTATCTGTCCAGCGTGTGGGGGTTTTCCGCCATTATCGGCCCGCTGCTGGGGGCGTTTATCGTCGAACATCTGCCGTGGGCGCTGGTGTTCTGGGTCAATCTGCCGATCGGCCTGCTGGCGATGGCGCTGCTGGGGCGCTACCTGCCGTCCGGCGAGCGGGTGCGCAACCACGCGCTGGACTGGGCGGGCACCGCCTGGATGACGCTGTTCGTCGCCAGTCTGCTGCTGGCGCTGCTGCAGGCGGATACGCTGGGGATAGGGATCGTGCCGATGCTGCTGCTGGCGGCGCTGTCGCTGTGGCTGCTGATTCGTCAGGAGCGCCGCGCGCCGGAGCCGCTGTTCCCGCTGGCGCTGTGGCGCAGCCGGGTGATCGTCGCCGGCAACGTCGGCGGCCTGGCGATCGGCGCGGCGATGATGGGCATCAGCGCATTTCTGCCCACCTTTATTCAGGGCGCGATGGGCGGTACGCCGCTGCAGGCCGGCACCACGCTGGCCCTGATGTCGATAGGCTGGCCGCTGGCCAGCACCTTCAGCGGCCGGTTGATGCTGCTGACCTCTTACCGCACCACGGCGCTGCTGGGGGCCGGGCTGCTGGTCGCCGGCGGGGCGATTTTACTGCTGTTACAGCCGGACGGCGGTCTGCTGTGGGGGCGGGTGGCGGCCTTTATGGTCGGCGCCGGCATGGGGTTGTGCAACACCACTTTTCTGGTGTCGGTGCAAAACGCCGCGCATCACAGCATCCGCGGCATCGCCACCGCCTGTACGGTGTTTACCCGCATGATGGGCTCGGCGATCGGCACCGCGATTCTCGGCGCGACGCTGAATATCAACCTGCAGCTGCGTTTGCCGCAGACCGCTGATCCGGTACAGCAGCTGATGGATCCGGCGCGGCGTGCGGCGCTGGATGCGGAAACGCTGGGGGCGTTGAGTCATCAGGTTGCGCTGTCATTGCACTGGGTATTTCTGGTTTCGGCGCTGGTGTCGCTGTGCGCGTTGGGCGCCGCGCTGCTGGTGCCGGCGCATCAGCGGCCGCAGAGCGAAGAGGGCGAGGCGGAGCGGGTCTGAAAGAAAGCGGGCGCAGCGTGCTGCGCCCGTGAACGGTTATTGCGGTGCGTTGGCATCCTGGCTGGTGCCGGTGGCCGCTGCATCGCTGCCGTCATCGCCGTTGGCGAGACGGGTGTAGACAATTTTCTGTGTGTCGTTTTCGCAATGGCCGACAACCTGGCCGCCGGCCTGTTCGGCCTGATCGTTCGGCACGATATCCAGTTTGAAGCCGGATTCCGGTACGCCGTTGGCGATAATTTTTTGCGAAATTTCCGCCTTCACGCTTTCGCATGAGGCAAAGGCCGCCAGCGGCGCCGTGGCCAATAACAGTGCACTCAGTATCAGCGCTTTTTTCATCATTCTGTCCTTGGTTGAGAATGAATTTCCTTTATCAGGATAGCAGTTGCCGATGTGAAAATTAACGCCTACGCAGCGGCTGCAGGCGGTTTAAGGATTAATCCGACGGCCGGTGGTGCGGTCAAGACATTTCAGCGTTGACGGCTCCCAATAGGCGTTGACGTTCAGGCTGTCGTTACAGCGATCTTCATCATCCGCCGCTCTGTCCAGCTTATCGAAGTCTTTCTCCACGCGGGTATTGACCTTGTGGCGCAGGTTACGGGTGTCGTTCCACTGCTCTTTGCTCTGGCGCGCGTTTTCATTGGACATGGCGGTGCCGCCGTTGCCGTCAACGGTAACGCAGGTACTGCCCTGGGTGCAGCTGGCGGCCAGCGCCGGCAGTTGCCAGGCGCCAGACAGCGCCAATGCCGCGACCGGCAGCATCCTGCGCAGCAGTCGTTGGGAGAAAAGTGATTTCATCTTGTTATCCTTATGAGTTAGTGTTGCGACGCCGGACGCGCCGCGGCTGCGGCGATCCGGCACCTGACACGCGCTCGATGAGCGTTTGGTTAATAATAACACTGCGCACTTGCCGGAGACCAGCCAGGCGCGCTTTTCGTTTACCTTTTAGAGAGCTCAGGCACATCATGCTAAAAACCACCTTGCTCTTTTTCGCCACCGCCCTGGCGGAGATCGTCGGCTGCTTCCTGCCGTATTTGTGGCTGAAAAAGGGGGCGAGCGCCTGGCTGTTGCTGCCGGCGACGCTGAGTCTGATGGCGTTTGTCTGGCTGCTGACGCTGCATCCGGCGGCCAGCGGCCGGGTCTATGCGGCCTACGGCGGCGTATACGTGGCGACCGCGCTGCTGTGGCTGCGGGTGGTGGATGGGATAAAACTGACGGCGTTCGACTGGCTGGGTGCCGGGGTGGCGCTGGCGGGGATGCTGATTATCGTGGCCGGCTGGCGTGCAGCCTGAGAAACGGCGGCAGACAGCGTCTGCCGCGTGAGGGTCAGGCGTCGCGGTGGACGCTCAGTCCGGCGAAGGACTGGCTGACCGGCATGATTTCCAGCGTATTGATATTCACGTGCGACGGCAACGTCGCCACCCAATACACCGATTCGGCGATATCCTGCGGCGTCAGGGCGTTGGCGCCCTGATAGGTGCGGTCCACCTTGTCGTCGTCGCCTTTAAAGCGCACGTTGGAAAACTCGGTGCCGCCCACCAGGCCTGGCTCAATATCGGTCACGCGCAGGCGGGTGCCCTGCAGGTCGGCGCGCAGGCCGAGGCTGAACTGCTTGACGAACGCCTTGGTGGCGCCGTAAACGTTGCCGCCGGCATACGGCCAGTTGGCGGCGACAGAGCCGATATTGATCACATGGCCGACGTTGCGTTCCACCATGGCCGGCAGCAGTTCACGGGTCATATTGACCAGCCCTTTGGCGTTGGTGTCGATCATGGTTTCCCAGTCATCGGCGTTGGCCTTGTGCGCCGGCTCCAGTCCCAGCGCCAGCCCGGCGTTATTCACCAGCACGTCCACCTGACGCCACTGCGCCGGCAGGGCGGCGATGGCCTGATGAATGGCGGCGCGGTTGCGCACATCGAGTTGCACGGTATGCAGGGCGTCGCCCAGCTCATCCTTCAGGCTATCCAGACGGTCGATGCGACGACCGGTGGCAATCACCTGATGGCCCTGCTGAACAAACTTACGTGCAATAGCCTCGCCAAAACCGGCGGTGGCGCCGGTAACAAAAATAATCATCCCTCTGTTCCTCAACTGTTTTTACCCATGTCTGCATCTATGATTAGCATATTCCGCGCCACGGCGGCAAAGGAAGATGGCGGTGCGGCGCAGATTTGCCGTAGCGTGCTGCCGGGTGGCGAAATCAGCGCAGATTATTCGCTGAACGGCGGGATATGGTAGACCAGGCAGTCGAATTTGATGTTATCCCGACGGCCGTTGAATTCACCGTCCAGCGACTCGGCCAGCCGGCGGCTGGGAAGGTTCTGCTCCGCAACCGGATAGATAAAGTAGTGCGGCCGATAGCGTTCGCCGGCCCAGCGGGCAATCGCCTGCAGCAGTTCGCGGCCGTAGCCCTGATGCTGCTGGTCCTCTTTTACCCACAGCCCCAGCTCCGGCGTCGGCGAGCGCAGATTGTGCACGCCGCCCATACCGACAAACTGTTTGTCTTCGCGTCGGCGGACGACAAAAAAGATCTCTTCCCCTTCACGCATCAGCGGCAGCCAGCCCTGCCATACCTCGGCAAACGCCTCGGCGGAGGGTTCCGGCTCAAAACTCATAAAGCGGGTCAGGGTCGGTGTAATCGCCTGGTAAACCTCATCGGCGTCGGCTGCGCTAAAAGGGGTCAGCAACAGCCGTTCGCTGTTTACGCGGCACTGAGAAAGGTCACTGTGAATCATTATTCTTACCTCGCTTTTCAGGCCCGAATGGCAAAAAATCCGCCGGGCTGACGCCGGGCGGATCGTCGATATTACGTGGATTGTCAGCCGATGCGAGCCATTTTTACCCACCGGCGGATAAAAGGGCACAAAGCGTGCGGTTAACCGCGTTTTCCGCTCTCCGGCGCTGAGATAGGCGGCGTTTGCCGGCGGATTTCATTGCCGGCTTCGGCAGGCAGGCCGAAGCTGTCAACCACCGACAGCAGCGCAATACCGCCGATCACTACAAACGCCAGCTGGAAGTTGGCCAGCGGGATTGCATCGCCCGCCGGCGGGAACCAGATCTCCGCCAGCCGCAGAACCAGCGCGCCCACCGCGATACCCAGCCCGCCGCCCATCTGCTGCGCCACGTTGAACAGCGTATTGGCGTCGTTCATTTTACTTTGCGGCACTTCGGAAAATGCCAACGTATTGAGCGCGGTGAACTGCATGGAGCGCGTCAGGCCGCTGACGAACAGCAGGGCGATAATCAGCCAGATTGGCGTCTCCGGCGTCAGCAGCGCGCAGCCGAAGATAGCGGCGGCGTTGAGCAGGCCGTTGACCATCAGCGTGGTGCGGAAATTAAAGCGGTACAGAATGGCGGAGGTAAAGGGCTTCATCGCCAGGTTGCCGGCAAACACCGCCAGCACCAGCAGCCCGGCTTCAAAGGCGCTCAGGCCGAAACCGATCTGGAACAGCAGCGGCAGCAGAAAGGGCACCGCGCCGATGGCCAGCCGGAACAGCGTGCCGCCCCAGATAGTGACCGCGTAACTTTTGACCCGCATCGCCCACAGGTTGATCAGCGGAGCGGCATGCCGTTTGGCGTGGCGCACCGCCAGCGCGCCGACCGCCAGGCTGGCGGCGATGCACAACAGCGGCACCAGCCAGGAGAGCTGCGGATGGTTGATCAGATCCAGACCGAACATCAGGCCGAAGCAGGCAACGCCGGTCAGCACAAAGCCGATGCCGTCAAACGGTGCGCGCTCCTGCTGCGCCTCATCCGGGATCAGCCGCCAGGCCAGCGGCAGCGCCAGCAGCCCCAGCGGCAGGTTGAGAATAAAAATCCAGTGCCATGAGGCATAGGTGGTGATGAAGCCGCCGACCGGCGGCCCGAGGATCGGCGCCACCAGCCCGGGCCAGGTAATGGTGGCGATGGCTTTAATCAAACCGCTTTTATCGGTGTTGCGCAGCACCGCCAGCCGACCCACCGGCACCATCAGCGCACCGCCGAAGCCCTGCAGAATACGGGCGGCGGTAAAGGTGACCAGATCCGCGCTCAGCGCGCACAGCACCGAGGCCAGCGTGAAGATGACAATCGCCGCCGAGAACACGCGGCGTGCGCCAAAGCGGTTGGCGATCCAGCCGCTGGCGGGGATAAATACCGTCAGCGTCAGGATGTAGGCAACAACGCCGATATTCATATCCACCGGCTGCACGCCGAACGCGGCCGCCATCTGCGGCAGCGCGGTGACAATCACCGTACCGTCGAGGTTCTCCATAAAAAATGCGCCTGCCACCAGCAGCGGCAGCGCGCCGACGCGTGAAAAAACGCTCATAACAGAGCGTCCAGAGTAAAACAGCGGCGATTTTCCGGCATAACGGCAACCCAGTGGCGTAGATATTGGTACAGACAAGAGGGTGAGCATAGCGCAATGCGCCATTGTTAAAAAGTGGTTAATAAAGTGAAGGCATCTTTTGAGAATTACCGTAAATGTGAATACCGGATGGCAAAGGAGCGAGCGGCAAGCCGGCCTGCTGCCGCTGGCGCGAGCGGGGCTGCAGCCGTCTGCATGCTGATGGTGCAGCGTCGGGGATATGTGGCGTAACTGAACAGAAATGCTAACGCGTTGGCTCAAGGCTAATACGCATAGCCATTGGCCGGACGGCGAAAAATAATCGTTGCGCAACAATGGTGCAGCGCAATATTGCATGAATAAAGGCAAACGGTTGCTATTTAACCGCAACCGTTTGCTTATGCGGAGGATATTTATCCTGTGATTTTACGCATAATGGAGTGTTTTTTAATTGACTGATTTTTCAGTGTTTATTCTGTTTTCTGCATGCTGGCATGGCGATTGCTATCTTTAATTTATCGCCTGCAATTGATGATAAATTCGCCATGCGTTAACCGGTGAAATATTTATCGCCGCCGGTTGCGCTATGCGCGCCAGAAAAATAGGAACAGCATTATGAGCATGTCATTTACCCACGCCATTCGTGGCAATTTTTTCGATATTGCCGCCTGCGTGGAACAACCGGAACAACTCGGCGCCCAACTGCGGCATCTGCCGGACGGTCTGCTGCTGCTGAATCAGGGGCGCATCGTCTGGTTCGGCGAGTGGCAACAGGGCGCAGCGCTGCTGCCGGCCGGCACGGCGGTGACGGACTACCGCGATAAACTGGTGGTGCCGGGCTTTGTCGACTGCCACATTCACTATCCGCAAACTGAAATGATCGGCGCCTACGGCGACCAGCTGCTGGGCTGGCTGCAGCGCTACACCTTTCCGGTCGAAGGGCGCTTTGGCGACGCGGAGCATGCTGAGAATATCTCTGCATTTTTCCTGCAGCAGCTGTTGAGCAACGGCACCACCACCGCGCTGGTGTTCGCCACCGTGCATCCGCAGTCGGTCGACGCGCTGTTCACACAGGCAGCTGCGCTCAATATGCGGCTGATTGCCGGCAAAGTGATGATGGACCGCCACGCGCCGGAGGCGCTGCTGGAGACGCCGGCGCAAAGTTATCAGCAAACGCGGGCGCTGATCCGCCGCTGGCACGGCAAACAGCGGCTGGGCTATGCCCTGACGCCGCGCTTTGCGCCCACCAGCTCCCCGCAGCTGCTGGCGCAGGTGCAGCGCCTGCGGCAAGAGTTTCCCGACGTCTGGCTGCATACCCACCTGAGCGAAAATCGCGATGAAGTGGCCTGGGTGAAAGAACTGTTTCCGCAGCAGCGCAACTATCTGGACGTTTACCATCAATACGGGCTGACCGGTGAGAAAAGCGTCTTCGCCCACTGTCTGCATCTGGAAGACGCCGAATGGCAGTGCTTGTGTGATACCCGCTCATCGATCGCCTTTTGCCCGACCTCCAACCTGTTTCTCGGCAGCGGGCTGTTTAAGCTGCAGCAGGCCTGGCGGCGGAAGGTCCGGCTGGGCATCGGCAGCGACGTCGGGGCCGGCACCACCTTTAATATGCTGCAGACGTTGGGGGAAGCCTACAAAGTGGCGCAGTTACAGGATTACAAACTGGCGGCCGGCGAAGCCTTCTATCACGCCACGCTGGGCGGCGCGCGCGCGTTGGCGCTGGACAGCCATATCGGCAACTTTGACGTCGGTAAAGAGGCGGATTTTGTGGTGCTCGATCCGGCGGTCTCGCCGCTGCAACAGCTGCGCTACGCCAACAGCCGCACGCTGGATGAAGTGCTGTTTATGCTGATGACGCTCGGCGATGACCGCAACGTGTATCGCACCTATGTGGACGGCAAAGTAGTGTTTCAGGCGCCGCAGCGGCAGGAGGCGGCATGATCCAGTTTCTGCTGAACGATACGCTGAAAAGTGAACGGCTCGATCCCAATACCACGGTATTGCAGTATCTGCGTCGCCATCTGCGCCGCTGCGGCAGCAAAGAGGGCTGCGCCTCCGGCGACTGCGGCGCCTGCACCGTGGTGCTGGCAGAGGCCGACGGCGAGCGGCTGCGTTACCGCAGCGTCAATGCCTGCCTGACGTTTGTCAGCGCGCTGCATGGCAAACAGTTGCTGACCGTTGAGGATCTGCGCCATCAGGGGCGGCTGCATGCGGTGCAGCAGGCGATGGTGGACTGCCACGGCTCTCAGTGCGGCTTTTGCACGCCGGGGTTTGTGATGTCGCTATTTTGCCTGCAAAAGAACAGCGACGGCTATCAGCGCGAGCAGGCTTTGCAGGCGCTGGCGGGCAACCTGTGCCGCTGTACCGGCTATCGGCCGATCGTCGCGGCGGCGCAGCAGGCGTGTACGGCAAAAACGCCGGATCAGTTCGATGCCCGACAGGCGGAGACGCTGACTCGTCTGCGCCAGATCCCCGCCGCAGACGAGTCGGGCGGCGACGGCAAACGCTGCCTGATGCCGCAAACGCTGGATCAGCTGGCGCAATGGTATGTGCAGCATCCGCAGGCGAAATTACTGGCCGGCGGCACCGATCTGGCGCTGGAAGTGACGCAACGCCACCAGGATCTGCCGCTGACCATCGCCATCGGCCAGCTTGCCGAACTGCGGCAGATTGAGCGGGGCGCGCAGTTACGCATTGGTGCCGGCGTGACGCTGAGCGAACTTTACCGCGCGCTGGGGCATGAGCATCCGGCGCTGGGGGCGCTGCTGCAGCGTTTTGCATCGCAGCAAATCCGCAATCAGGGAACGCTGGGGGGCAATATCGCCAATGCCTCCCCGATCGGCGACGGCGCGCCGCTGTTGCTGGCGCTGGATGCGGTACTGACGCTGCGCTGCGGCGCCCAGCGGCGTGAACTGCCGCTGGACGCCTTCTTTCTCGCCTACCGGCAGACGGCGCTGCAGCCGGGGGAATTTATCGAAAGCATCCAGCTGCCGGCGTCGATCCCGGCGGATTTCCGCATCTGGAAAGTCTCCAAACGGTTGAAGGATGATATTTCCGCAGTGTGCGGCGCGTTTAACCTGCAGATTGAAGACGGCAGGGTGCGCTCTGCGCGCATCGCCTTCGGCGGCATGGCCGCCACGCCGAAACGGGCGGTTGCCTGCGAGCAGGCGCTGCTTGGCGCGCGTTGGGAGCACGCCAGCGTGGAGCGGGCGGCACAGGCGCTGACGCAGGATTTCACCCCGCTCAGCGACTTTCGCGCCAGCGGCGCCTACCGCATGTTGGTGGCGCAAAATTTGCTGCGCCGCTATTTCATCGCGCTGAGCGCGCCGGCCACCGTTATTGAGGTAACCAGCCATGAGTAAGCGACCCCAACCAGAACGCAGCCAGGCCGAGCTGGCCGCACAGTTCGGCCAGCCGCTGCGCGGCGGCGTCGGACGTAGCCAGCAGCACGAGAGCGCCGATAAGCACGTCAGCGGCGAGGCGCAATACATTGATGACCAGCTGGAGTATCCGCGGCAGCTGCATCTGGCTGCACGGCTGAGCGAGCGTGCACATGCGAAGATTGAGGCGCTGGACTGCGCCGCCTGCGCGCAGTTTCCCGGCGTGGTGCGGGTGATGACCTGGCAGGACGTACCGGGAGAGCTGGATATCGCCGCGCTGACCGCAGGCGATCCGCTGATGGCCAAAGATCGGGTCGAGTATGTCGGTCAAGTGGTGGCGGTGGTGGCGGCGGAAGATGAGGAAACCGCCTGGCGCGCGGCGCAGGCGATCGTCATCGACTATCAGGATCTGCCGGCGCGCCTGGACGTTGAACAGTCATACCGCAACGGCTGGCTGGTCGAGGAGAGCCATCGCCACCGTCGCGGCGACGCGGAGGCGGCGTTGGCGCGTGCGCCACACCGGCTGCAGGGCGAGCTGCGCATCGGCGGCCAGGAGCATTTCTATCTGGAAACCCAGATTTCTGCGGTGGTGCCCGGCGAGGACGGCAGTATGCGGGTCTCTTCCTCTACCCAGAACCCGAGTGAGGTGCAGAAACTGGTGGCCTCGGTGCTGGCGCTGCCGCTGCATAAAGTAACGGTCGACACCCGGCGGATGGGCGGCGGCTTCGGCGGTAAAGAGACGCAGGCCGCCGGGCCGGCGTGCCTGTGCGCACTGGCGGCGCACCTGACCGGCCGGCCGGCGAAGATGCGCCTTAACCGCCGTGACGACATGATGATCACCGGCAAACGTCACCCGTTCTACATTCACTACGACGTGGGGTTTGACGACAGTGGCCTGTTGAGCGGTATCAACATCGACCTGGCGGGCAACTGCGGCTATTCGCTCGACCTGTCCGGTTCGATCGTCGATCGGGCGATGTTCCACGCCGATAACGCCTATTTCCTGCAGGATGTGGTGATAACCGGCCACCGCTGCCAGACCCATACCGCGTCGAATACCGCCTATCGCGGCTTCGGCGGCCCGCAGGGCATGATGGCGATCGAGAACATTATGGACGTTATTGCCCGCCACCTGGCGCTGGATCCGCTGGCGGTGCGGAAAACCAACTACTACCGGCAGAAAACGCGCAATGTGACCCATTATCAGCAGCCGGTCGGCCAGAACCTGCTGGCGGAGATTACCCGGCGGCTGGAGCACAGCGCCGACTACCGGGCGCGCCGCGCGGCGGTGCGGGCGTTCAATGCGCGCAGCCCGCTGCTGAAAAAGGGGCTGGCGCTGACGCCGGTGAAATTCGGCATTTCATTTACCGCCAGCTTCCTCAATCAGGCCGGGGCGCTGCTGCTGATCTATACCGACGGCAGCATGCAGCTTAATCACGGCGGCACGGAGATGGGTCAGGGTCTGAACACCAAGGTGGCGCAGGTTGTGGCCGAAGTGTTCCAGGTGGATATTGCGCGGATTCAGATCACCGCCACCGATACCGGCAAAGTGCCGAACACCTCGCCGACGGCGGCGTCGTCCGGCACCGATCTGAACGGCAAAGCGGCGGAAAACGCCGCGCTGACCATTAAACAGCGGCTGATCGACATGCTGGTCAAACAGCACCAGGTGCCGGCGCGGCAGGTGGTGTTCAGCAACGGCCAGGTGCGGGTCGGCGAGCGCTACTTCAGTTTTGAACAGGTCGTCCAGCAGGCCTATCTGAACCAGATTTCGCTGTCCAGCACCGGCTATTACCGCACGCCGAAGATTTTCTACGATCGCGAGGCCGGCGCCGGGAATCCCTTCTATTACTTCGCCTACGGCGCGGCCTGTTCTGAAGTATTGATCGACACCCTGACCGGCGAGTATCAGCTGCTGCGCGCTGATATCCTGCATGACGTCGGCGACTCGCTCAATCCGGCCATTGATATCGGGCAAATCGAAGGGGGATTTGTGCAGGGCATGGGCTGGCTGACCTGCGAGGAGCTGGTATGGGATGAACAGGGCCGGCTGCTGACCAACGGGCCGGCCAGCTACAAGATCCCGGCAATAGGTGATGTGCCGGCCGATCTGCGGGTATCGCTGCTGGAAAACCGCCGCAACCCGCAGCAGACGGTATTCCGCTCCAAAGCGGTGGGCGAGCCGCCGTTTATGCTGGCGATTTCGGTCTGGTGCGCGATTAAGGACGCGGTCGCCAGCCTGAGCGATTACCGGCGTCAGCCGGATATTGACGCGCCGGCTACGCCGGAGCGGGTGCTGTGGGGCGTACAGCAGATGCTTTCAGGTGACGGTGTCACCAAAAATCTGCGGGAGGGTGAAGATGGCGCACTGGATTGATGCCTTGGCCGCCCTGCGGCAGCGCGGCGAACCCTGCGTGCTGGTCACCGTGATTGATGAGCACGGCTCCACGCCGCGCAACCGCGGCGCGAAGATGCTGGTGACCGCCGGGCAGGCGCTGGACACCATCGGCGGCGGGCACCTGGAGTTTCAGGCGCTGGAAATTGCCCGCGCCATGCTGCAGCAGGGCGAGACGGCGCTGCGGCTGGAGAGCTTTCCGCTGGCGGCGCGGCTGGGGCAGTGCTGCGGCGGCCACGTCCGCGTGCTGTTTGAGCCGCAGAACGCGGCGCGGCCGCAGGTAGCGCTGTTCGGCGCCGGCCATGTGGGACGCGCGCTGGCGCAGATCCTGGCGACGCTGCCGCTGCAGGTGCGCTGGTTCGACAGCCGGGTAGAACAGTTTCCGCCGCAGGTGGCCGCCAATATTTTGCCGCAGCTGTGTGAGGATCTGCCGGAAGCGGTCGATGACTTGCCGCCGGGTTGCCTCTATATTGTGATGACCCACGATCATGGTCTCGATCTGGCGCTGGCGGAGCGTATTCTTAAACGTAACGACGCCGCCTATTTCGGGCTGATCGGTTCATTGACCAAGCGGAAGCGTTTCGAGTATCAGCTCGGTTTGCGCGGTGTAGCACCGACGGCGTTGGCGCGGATGCGCTGCCCGCTGGGGCTGGCGGACGTGAAGGGCAAACTGCCGGCGGAAATCGCCGTCGCCGTTGCCGGTGAAGTGATCGCCCATTACGCCGGCGGGCAAGAAGCGCGGCGCTAATCAGTTGTTTTTGCTGAATCTGACAACTGCGCCTAAGCTTGGGATGGCATTGGGGAAGCGTGATTCCCCGCACCCTACATGGAGGAGTTTGAATTGATGCGTTTATCCACTTTAGTGTTAGCGATGAGCATGGCATTGGGCACGCAGGCGCAGGCTGAGGAGAGCAAAACCCCCTCCGAACATGCGGCGCTGCCCAGCGGCCAGGCGAAGGAGGCGACGGTGACCGGCGAAGCCAATCAGCACGAGAACCAAAAAAGCGACAACCCGTTCTTCTACCAAAGCCGTCTGCCGTATCAGGCGCCGCCGTTCGATCAGATTAAAGAGAGCGACTACGCGCCGGCGATTGATGAGGGCATCAAACAGAAACTGGCGGAAGTGGACAAAATCGCCAATAACCCGGCCAAGGCGGATTTTGACAATACCCTGGTGGCGCTGGAAAAAACCGGCGCGCTGCTGACCCGGGTGATGAGCGTATTCGGCGCCATGACCTCCGCCAATACCAGCGACGCCCTGCAGAAACTGGATGAAGAGGTGTCACCGAAGCTGGCGGCGATGGACGACGCCATTATGCTCAACAGCAAGCTGTTTGCGCGGATTAAAGCGGTGTATGCGCAGCGTGACTCGCTGAAGCTGGATGCGGAATCCCGCCGTCTGCTGGAAGTGGCTTACCAAAGCTTTGAGCTGGCCGGCGCCAACCTGTCGGACGCCGACAAAACCAAGCTGAAGGCGCTGAACCAGGAAGCGGCGACGCTCAGCACCCAGTTCACCAATAAGCTGCTGGCGGCGGCGAAGAACGGCGCGCTGGCCATCAGCGACAAGAGCAAACTGGACGGCCTGTCCGCCGGCGAACTGGCGGCAGCGGCCCAGGCGGCCAGCGAACGCAAGCTGGATAAACAGTGGCTGCTGGTGCTTCAGAACACCACCCAGCAGCCGGATCTGCAGACCCTGAAGGATCGCGACACGCGCAAGGCGCTGTTTGACGCCTCATGGACGCGCGCCGAGAAGGGCGACGGCAACGACACCCGCCAGACCATCGCCCGGCTGGCGAAGATCCGCGCCGAGCAGGCCAAACTGTTAGGCTTCCCGGATTACGCCTCGTGGAAACTGCAAAATCAGATGGCGAAAACGCCGAAGGCGGCGCTGAGCTTTATGCGCGATATCGTGCCGGCGGCGACCGCGCGTGCGCAGCGCGAGGCGAAGGATATTCAGGCGGTGATCGACCAGCAAAAAGGCGGCTTTAAACTGGCGGCCTGGGACTGGCAATACTACGCCGAGCAGGTGCGCAAGGCGAAGTACGACCTGGATGAATCACAGATAAAACCTTACTTTGAGCTGAATAACGTGCTGAATAACGGCGTGTTCTACGCGGCTAACCTGCTGTACGGCATCACCTTTAAACAGCGTAAGGATATCCCGGTTTACCAGCCGGACGTGCGGGTGTATGAGGTGTTTGATAAGGACGGCAAATCGCTGGCGCTGTTCTATACCGACTACTTTAAGCGCGATAACAAGGGCGGCGGCGCCTGGATGAGCAACTTCGTCGAGCAGTCGAAGCTTAACGGCACCAAACCGGTGATTTACAACGTCGCCAACTTCACCAAACCGGCGCCCGGCCAGCCGGCGCTGCTGTCGTATGACGATGTGATCACCATGTTCCATGAGTTTGGTCATGCGCTGCACGGCATCTTTGCCGATCAGGAGTACCCGAGCCTGTCCGGCACCAATACCGCGCGCGACTTCGTCGAGTTCCCGTCGCAGTTTAACGAGCACTGGGCGCGCGATCCGAAAGTTTTTGCCCACTTCGCCAAGCATTATCAGAGCGGCGAGGCGATGCCGCAGGAACTGGTCGACAAGATCAACAAGGCCGACAAGTTCAACAAAGGCTACGACATGACCGAACTGCTGTCGGCGGCGCTGCTGGATATGCACTGGCATATGCTGAGCGCCGATCGGCCGCAGCAGGACGTCGACAAGTTCGAGGCGCAGTCGCTGCAGAAAGATAACATCGATCTCAGCTATGTGCCGCCGCGCTACCGTTCCAGCTACTTCCAGCATATCTGGGGCAACGGTTATGCCGCCGGCTACTACGCCTATCTGTGGACCGAAATGCTGGCGGACGACGCTTTCCAGTGGTTCAGCGAGCACGGCGGCCTGACGGCGGAAAACGGCCAGCGCTTCCGTGATATGGTGCTGTCGCGCGGCAACAGCGAAGATCTGGAAAAGCTGTATGAAACCTGGCGCGGTAAAGCGCCGAGCATTGAACCGATGCTGATCAACCGTGGGTTGAAAGAGCAGTGATTGATCGCGAGGGATATCTCACGGTGAAATAGGGGATCCGGGCAGCGATCCGCCTTCCATCAGAGAAGGCGGATCGTTCAAAGGCAATCAGATGGAGCGGCTTACGCCGCCATCGACGCGGATATTCTGGCCGGTGACGTAGCCCGCGCCTTCCGACAGCAAAAAGGCCACGGTGTCTGCGATTTCCTCAACGGTTCCATAGCGGCCCATCGGCACGCTGTCGCGGCGTTCAGCGACTTCGGGAAGGCTGTCGATCCAGCCGGGCAGCACGTTGTTCATGCGGACATTCTGCGCCGCATAGGCGTCCGCAAAGAGCTTGGTGAAGCTGGCAAGACCCGCCCGGAATACCACCGACGTCGGGAATAGGCTGGACGGCTCGAAAGCCCAGGTCGTCGAAATGTTGACGATGGCGCCACCACCTTGCGCGGCCATGATCGGCGCGACCAGACGAATCGGGCGCACGGCGCTCAGAAAATAGACATCCATGCCCTGGTGCCACTCCTCGTCAGTGATGTCGAGTAGCGGTGCGCGCGGACCATGGCCTGCGGAATTGACCAGTGCGTCGATCCGTCCCCATGTTGCCATTGTCAGATCTACGATTTGCTTCACGTCGTCGATGGACTGGTTCGAGCCGGTAACGCCGACGCCGCCCAGTTCCTGGGCCAGCGCCTCGCCCTTGCCCGACGAGGAGAGAATAGCGATACGATAGCCACTCTGAGCCAGTCTGCGTGCGGCAGCGGCCCCCATACCGGATCCGCCGCCCATGATGAGTGCAACTTTTTCTTCAGCCATAACAGTCTCCTTTGGTTAGGTTATACAGGTATTGTGTCAGGTGACAGCTGAAGTTTCGTGTGATAAATAAACGCGTAAGACTGTAGAAAAACTATAGGGTACCGCTATGACGCCATCCCGCCGTAAACTCCCCCCGCTTAATGCTCTGCGGGCCTTCGAGGTTTCAGGCCGCCGGCTGAGCTTTCGGGCCGCCGCCGAGGAATTGGGCGTCACCCAGGGCGCCGTCGCACAGCAGGTGCGCGCGCTGGAAGAGCACCTGGGCCAGAGCCTGTTCCAGCGTCTGCCGCGCGGTCTTGCTCTGACGCCACAGGGCGCGGCCTACCTGACGGAAGTGACCCGCGCCTTCGATACGCTCGGGGACGCCACTGGGCGGCTACTTGAGCGGCCAGACACGGTCACGATCAGCGTTACGCCGACCTTCGCCGCAAAGCTGCTGATCCCTCGTCTGGCCGAGTTGAACGCCGCGTTACCCGGCGTGGAATTGCGCACGGTCGCCACCGAGGCGCTCTGCGATTTTGAGCGTGACCAGGTGGACATCGCAATGCGGCTAACCCGTCCCCCGTTCCCATCCGAGCTGGAGGCCAGGCTGCTGTTCCATCAGGAACTGGTGGCGGTCGCCAGCCCTCATCTGGTCAAAGATTTACCGCTCCCGCTATCTAGAGAACGGCTTAGGGAACTTCCGCTCCTGCATGATGCGCTCGACCATTGGCCGCTGTTTCTGCGTGCCGACGGCAAACTGCCCGGTGCGGTATTTAACCAGACGACGCTGGCGCTGGATGCGGCCCTGGCCGGCCAGGGCATCGCCTTGGCATGCCGCGCGTTTGTGGCGAGGGATCTCAAGGCCGGGCGTCTCATGCAGGTCACGAATGAGACCATGATGATAGAGCCCAGCTATTTCCTTGTCCGCAAGCGCTCATCCTTGCCGCTTGCCCCGCAGGATGCGGTATGGGACTGGTGCGTGGCCCGGCTTTCGCTTGCTGCCGATTAGCGGGGCGCTCTCCCCGGCATAACGGGCGAAGCGCGCTTCGTCCGTTAAAAGCAAAGCGTTACGTGAAATACAACGTAACGGCCGCACACGTATCCAAGATTGTTCCTGAACTTAACTTTTTCAATCGGTTATCTGCGTTTTCTCTCCCGGACGTTATTGAACTGACCGCGGCGGTTGGTTATGTTGTGCGCACGCGATTTAACAGGGAATAAAGATAGAGCGGAATCTATCTGTCGTTAATCAGGGAGATAATCAGGGATGAGTAAGCGCAGCGATATTATTGACAGCAGTCAGGCGCACACCGCGTCTTATGGGCTGGTTTATACGGAAGTGCTTGGCTGGGTGGATCTGGGTCATGCTCAGGGAACCGATATCAAATTGCTTATGGATAAACTCAATACTGGAGAACTATCAGGCGATGAACGGTATGATGTGACTTACTCACAGTCTATGACTGACAGATTTAAACTTACTCGTATGGGGAGGTTTATTAAATGGCGTATCAGACGGGGGCGATCGTATTATGAGCGGCAAAGCATCGCGCTGGCGATGATGATGACGCTAGCACGCAAGTTTGAGGCATTCCAATCATCATTTCCTATCAACCTGGTTACCGACAGCGGTTTTAGCGGTGAAGATCTGGTTTCCGATTTACTCGGGTTTTACCGCGTGATGTCTATTGAAAATCCGTTTCCTTTCCTGCGTCCCGTTAGTAAAGTTGAAGCCTTAAGGCGTTGGGACCATTATGGCCCGATCGGTTCGTTCAAGAACGAGAGTTTTTTACCGATACTATTTCCCGATCCGGTCAGGTATCCCCATGCTAAACCGCGCAGAGGAGATCTGCCGCCCTTTATGAAAACCATCAGACCCTACGGTGATTTTAACTCTGGGAATGTTGCTGTCGCTACTCGGAATGGCTCTTTTATGCAGGGTGGGAAAGGAGAACCCATAGTATGAAGACGTCAGTAAAAGTTACCCTTGTCCTGATTATCGGTATTGTCGCAGCATGGACTTATTGCTGGCCGTTCATAAAAATGAATTTTGCCGGCAGTGCACAATATACCGAGCAAGATTCTCGACAGTATGAGTTCTACACTCCTGAATTATTCAAGAACATGCCGCGCATTACTGACCACTATGATTTCAATTATGCAAATGTTGCCGGCCCAGAAGCCTTGATCTATGCGGTGACATTTTATGGGACTGACGATACTCGTCATGTGAACGACTATCTGACCGCCATGGGTTACCAACCGCAGCCTACCTGTATGGTTGTGGCCGAGTGCTGGCGCACAACGGGTTCAAAAGATGTGGTGATGGTTGCGCAGCTATCAGAACCGGAAAGGGTATTTATCCAGATTTACAGCAGTCCCTATACGCGTTAATAAAAACGGCCAGGCTTTAGCCTGGCGCGTAATCACCAATGCGACTTTCATTGACTACAGCTTGGCGCGGTATGCCTCTTCGGCCTGCGTCAGCGTGGCCCAGAACGGCCGTGGCGGCTGATTGTTCAGGCGATCGACCAAAATATCCAGATGGGTGTGCCAGCCGCCGGCGACGCTCAGCATCTGGCTACGGTCGGCCAGGCGGCGGTGGGTGACGGTCAGCAGCACGTTGTCACCTTGCTCGGTCAGCTCAAAGGTGACTTCCGACGGGCGTTCTTCGCCTTTTTCTTCCCAGGTGAAGCTCAGAACCTGCGGCGGAAACAGGCAGATAATATGCCCGGGATTGGTGACCGGGCCGCTGTAAGCCTTGTACTCCGCCGGCGTGGGTTCGTCTTTGCCCGCCAGTTCGCCGTTATTGAACACCAGCTCGAACGGCGCGCCGCGTTCCAGCTTCATTTCGCCCGCCGCCAGCCAGGTGGCGCGTTTGTCTGACTCGGTCAGATAGGCCCATACGCGCTCAATCGGGCCGGGCAGCAGACGCTGGATCCTCAACGTGCCGGTTTCAATTACCATACCGTAATCATTCATCGTTCACTCCTTGGGAGTGGACGGCTCCGACTGCCGCAGCGCCTGTTCCAGCGCGTCGAGTCGTTCCGTCCAGAAATGTTCATAGGATTGCAGCCATTGCATGGCCTGCGCCATCGGCTCTGGTTCGAGTCGGCAAATATGGTTTCTTCCCTGCACGGTGCGCTGCACCAGTCCTGCCTGTTCCAGGGCTTTGATGTGCTTGGAGGCGCCGGCGAAACTCATGTTAAGCGGCGCGGCCAGCTCGCCGATACTGCGCTCGCCCTGCGACAGCCGCGTCAGGATCGCGCGTCTTGTCGGATCGGCCAGCGCATGAAAAACGGCGTCCAGCTGAGAGTGCGGTAATTTAACCATATGGTTGAATATAGAACGATGCGTCGGATATTCAATCTCTTTTTGTCTGGTTTTTTCCGGCGACGTGATACAGGTGGCAAAACGGCATCCGAGGAATAAAACGTGACGAATGGGGATTTTTTTGGCAAAAATGCGGCATTTTTTCAACATAATCCTATATTTTCAGCCACTGGCGTCGGCAATGATCGCCCATCTTGGAAGATTTTTCGGAGAAAACGTATGGAAACCATTGGGCAACGCGTGCTCGGCACACTGGCCAAACTACAGGGGATTAATAAATCCAACATGTCGATTGATGCAGATTTCTTTTTCGATCTGGAAATGGACTCGCTGGATCGGGTGGAGGCGCTGACGCTGCTGGAACAGGAATTCGGCATGACGATCCCGCTGGCGGATGCGGCTAAATTCAGCCGGGTGCGCGACGTGGTCGACTACCTGACGCCGCACCTGAGCGGCGTCTGAGGGGACGGCGACGCTAGCCCATCGCTTTCGCCAGCGCGTCAAGAAACACGCCGACCCGCAGCGGCAGGTAACGATGACTGGGAAACAGCGCCCAGACGGCCAATGCCTGCGGCTGAACATCCTGCAGTTCAATGGCGACCAGCTCACCGCGGCGCAGTTCCTCCCGAATATCCCAGTGGGTGAGCTGCGCCAGCCCCAGCCCCGCCTTGCACAGTGAACGCACGCCCTCAACGCTGCTGCAGCTAAAGCGCCCGTCGATACTTATTCCGGAGGTCTGAGCGTCGTCGGAAAATGTCCACTGCAGCACGTTACTCAGCCGCAAGCAGGCAAAGCTGGCAAGATCCGCCAGCCGCTGCGGCCGGCCGTGCCGTTGCAGATAGGCCGGCGCCGCGCACAGTACGCGCGGATTATCGGCAATCTTGCGGGCGATCAGGTTGGAATCACGCAGCGGGGCGACACGGATCGCCACGTCAAAGCCCTGGGCGACGATATCAACGACCTCGTCGCTCAGTTGCAGATCCACTTTCATATCAGGATTTTCCGCCAGCAGCGTCGGAATGAGCGGCACCAGAATACGCTGCCCGAGCCCGGAGGGGGCGGTGACGCGCAGCTGACCGCCAGCGCCTTGCCGCCCGCTGGAAAACAGGACGCGTGCGCTTTGTTCCGCTTCCAGCATGGTGCGGGCGTAAGGCATAAACTCCACGCCTTCTGGGGTGAGCGACACCGCGCGGGTGGTGCGGTGCAACAGGCGCACGCCGAGCGAGGCTTCCAGCGCCGCCAGCCGCCGCGAGACCGACATCGGCGACATGTCCAGACGGTGCGCCGCCTGCGTCAGGCTGCCGGTCTGGGCCACCTGCAGGAAAATTTCAATCTCTTTCAGGTTCATTATAACGAATTCCGTTATACGGGTTTATCTGGCCCCGGTGTTTTTCCTGACCAAACCCGGGATTACAATTGGTTTTGTTTATAATAAGCTAACCGGAGAGGCCTGTCATGAATCATTCCGCGCTGTTCCAGACGCAGCAAATCAACCAACTGTTGTTGCCCAACCGGCTGGCGGTGGCGCCGATGACGCGGGTTTCCGCCTCCGCTGACGGCGTGGCGGGCGAGAGAATGCGCCAGTATTATCAGCGCTTCGCGCAGGGCGAGTTTGGCCTGATCGTCAGTGAAGGCATCTATATCGACAGCGCCAGCTCGCAGAGCTATGACTTTCAGTCCGGGCTGGTGAACCAGGCGCAGCAGCGCGGCTGGCAGCAGGTGACGCAGGCGGTGCATCAGCACGGCGGCAAAATCTTCGCCCAGCTCCAGCATGCCGGCGCGTTGTCGCAGGCAAACCGCCATCGTATGCATACCGTCGCCCCTTCAGCGCTGCGGCCGAAAGGCGAGCAGATGGCCTTTTACCGCGGTGAAGGGCAATATCCGCTGCCGCGAGCGCTGGACGACGAGGAGATTCAACAGATTATCGCGGATTTCGCTACCGCGGCGGAACGTGCGCTGCACGCCGGTTTTGACGGTATCGAGATTCACGGCGCCAATGGCTACCTGCTGGACCAATTTTTCACCGACTACAGCAATCAGCGCGATGACCGCTGGGGCGGCGATATTATCGGCCGGCTGTCGCTCAGCCTGGCGGTGATCGACGCGGTGCGTCAGCGGATTGGTCGTGCGGCGCCGCTGGGGATTCGCCTGTCGCAGGGCAAGGTGAATGATTTTGACCATAAATGGTCCGAAGGTGAGGCCGGGGCCAAAGCGGTGTTCCAACGGCTGGCGGCCTCGGGCATCGATTTTCTGCACGTTACCGAACATGAGGCGTGGCAGCCGGCATTCGACGCCGACGGGGCGTCGCTGGCGGCACTGGCGCATCGCCATGCGCCGTCGCTGACGCTGATTGCCAACGGCGGGCTGCATCAACCGCAGCGGGCGCTGCAGCTGACGGAGCAGGGGGCCGATGTGATTGCGTTGGGGCGCGGCGCGCTGGCTAACCCTGACTGGCCGCGACGGGTGCGTCAGGGGTTGGCGCTGCAGGAATTCGACCGCGCGCTGCTCGGGCCTATCGCCGATATCAAAGAGAGCGAGCTGCGGCTGGCGTAATGCGACTTCCCTGTCGCGGTGCGGCCTACAGCTACAGCCAGCCCTTGATCTGCCGGATGATTTCGGTGGTGGAGATGCCGTAACGGTCATGCAGGGTCGGCAGCGCGCCGGCCAGCAGGAAGGCGTCCGGCAGAGCGATCTGCCGGAACGCCGGCGTCACGCCGTTGCGCAGCAGGGTTGACGCCACGGCTTCCCCCAGACCGCCAATCTGTGAATGGTTCTCCGCAACGATCACCAGCCGGCCGGAGACGCCGGCCTCGCGCAGAATGGTCTCCTCATCCAGCGGTTTGATCACCGGCGAATGCACCACCGCCACGCTGACGCCGCTCTGCTCCAGCTGTTCCGCCGCCTCCAGCGCACGCATGGTCATCAGGCCGCTGGCGATAATCACCACATCTTTACCGTCACGCAGCCGCTGGGCCTTACCGTGACGGTACTGATAATCGTAACGGTCGAGCACCAGCGGTACTTTGCCGCGCAGCAGGCGCATATACACCGGCCCCTGATGCGCCGCCACCGCCGGCACCATCTGGCTCAGCTCCAGCGCATCGCAGGGATCGATCACCGTCAGGTTCGGCATGCCGCGGAAGATCGCCAGATCTTCGGTGGCCTGATGGCTCGGGCCGTAACCGGTGGTCAGCCCCGGCAGGGCGCAGGCGATTTTAACGTTCAGGTTCTCCTCGGCGATCGCCATACAGATAAAGTCATAGGCGCGCCGGGCGGCGAACACCGCATAGGTGGTGACGAACGGCGTAAAGCCTTCGCGCGCCATGCCGGCGGCGGCGCTCATCAACAGCTGCTCCGCCATGCCCATCTGATAGAAACGCTCGGGAAACGCCTTGGCGAACAGGTGCAGATCGGTGTATTTGCTGAGATCGGCGGTCATGCCGACGATGTCGTCGCGCTGCCGGGCCAGCGCAACCAGCGCTTCACCAAACGGCGCGGACTGTGTCGGCTGGCCTTCGGCGGCGATGGAGGCGATCATCGCCGAGGTGGTTAAACGCTTTTTGCCGCCGGCGGGCGTGGTGGTGGTCTGGCTCATGGTTGTTCTCCGATTTCCAGGGCGGTCAGCGCCTGATCCCATTCATGTTCATCCACGCGGATGAAGTGCGTTTTCTCCCGCGCCTCCAGAAAAGGGACGCCTTTGCCCATGCGGGTGTCGCACAGGATCACCCGAGGCTGGGGTTTATCGTGGCGGCGCGCGACGTCGAAGGCGGTCACCAGGGCGTCGAGGTCGTTGCCGTCTACCCGCTGCACATGCCAGCCGAACGCCTGCCAGCGGTCGGCCAGCGGTTCGAAGGAGAGGATCTCCGACGAGTGGCCGTCCGCCTGCTGATTGTTGACGTCCACCAGGGCAATCAGGTTATCCAGCCGCCAGTGCGCGGCGGACATCACCGCCTCCCAGGTGGAGCCTTCATTGAGTTCGCCGTCGGACAGCAGGTTGTAAATAAACGCCGGGTTGTTTTTGCGCTTCAGCCCCAGGCAGGCGCCCACCGCGATGCCCAGTCCGTGCCCCAAGGAACCGCCGGTGATCTCCATACCGGGGGTGTAGGCGGCCATGCCGGACATCGGCAGACGGCTGTCGTCGGCGCCGTAGGTTTCGCGCTCATCGAGCGGCAGAATGCCGGCCTCCAGCAGCGCGGCGTAGAGCGCGATAGCATAGTGGCCGATCGACAGATAGAAACGGTCGCGCTGTTCCCATTCGGGATCGTCCGCGCGGTAGCGCAGGGCGTGAAAATAGCTGACCGCCAGCAGGTCTGCAGCGCCGAGCGCCTGGCCGATATAGCCTTGCCCCTGCACCTGGCCCATAATCAGCGCGTGCCGGCGAATGTTGTACGCCCGCTGCTGCAGTGAGAGCGCGGCGGTCTGCGGTACATCGATTGTGGTCATGTTTTAACTCCGTGATTATCGGTTAACCTGCGCGGCCGGAATGCGGAACACCAACAGCGAACCGGCCAGCAATACCAGTGTGATCAGATACATGCCCCAGGCGGGCGAGCCGGTGATGCTGCTGATGCCGCCGATCAGGTAAGGGGAGAAGAAGCCCGCCAGGTTGGCGAAGCAGTTCACCGCGGCGATGCCGGCGGCGGCGGAAACGCCGCCCAGCAGATTGGTAGGCAGCATCCAGAACAATGAGGAGGCGGAGAGGATGCCCGCCGCCGCCAGGCAGAGAAAGGCGACCGACAGCGCGACATAATGGCCGAACTGGGTGGCCAGCAGCAGCGCCGCAGCGCCCGCCAGCATCGGGATAGCCAGATGCCAGCGCCGTTCACGATGACGGTCGCCGCTGCGCCCGGCCAGAATCATCGCCACGATGGCGCACAGATACGGCAGACTGCTGAGCAGACCGATCTGCAGCGGTTCGCGGATGCCGGCGTTTCTGACCAGCGTCGGCAGCCAGAAGGTGAGCGCATACTGGCCCATCACCACGCAGAAATAGATCAGCGCCAGCAGCCACAGCCGCCTGTCGCCGATAAACGCGGCGATGGTGCCGTGCTGGTGTTTATGCTGATCGTCGGCGTCGAGATCGGCGCGCACCAGGCGTTTTTGGTGTTCATCCAGCCAGGGCGCGTCCTCGACCCGATCCTTCAGCGCCATCAGTACCACCAGCCCCATCAGCAGCGTAGGCACCGCCTCCAGCGCAAACATCCACTGCCAGCCGGCCCAGCCGTGCACACCGGCAAAGCGCTCCATAATCCAGCCGGAGATCGGGCCGCCGATCATGCCGGACAGCGGAATGGCGATAAACCACAGCACCGTCATGCGCGCGCGCCGCGCCGCCGGGAACCAGTAGGTGAGATACAGCAGCAGGCCGGGCGCCAGGCCGGCTTCCGCCACGCCAAGCAGAAAGCGCAGCAGGTAAAACTGCCAGGCGGTTTCCACCAGGGCGAACAGGCCGGAAATCAGTCCCCAGGTGATCATGATGCGGGCGATCCAACGTCTGGCGCCCACCCGGTGCAGGATCAGATTGCTCGGTACTTCGAAGAAAAAATACCCGATAAAGAAAATGCCGGCGCCGAGACCGTAGACGGTTTCGCTGAGAGCCAGATCGTCCATCATCTGCAGCTTGGCGAAGCCGACGTTTACCCGATCAAGGTAGGCGCACAGGTAGCACAGCATCAAAATCGGCATCAGCCGCCAGGCGATCTTGCGGTAAGCCGTGTCGCGCACGCCGGCGGCGGCGGTCAGGTTAAGCGTTGTCATGATGTCCACTCCTGAAACAGACGGGGATCCCCCGCGGTGCGGGGGCCGTAAGGCGGGCGAGGCCGGGTCAGTGAATCAGCATGCCGCCGTTCACGTCCAGCGTGATGCCGGTCAGGTAGCTGGAGAGGTCGCTGGCCAGGAACAGCGCGGCGTTGGCGACGTCCTGCGCGTTGCCCAGCCGGCCGAGCGGAATGCCGTCGATAATGGCGTGCCGGCGCTCGTCCTGCATCAGGCCGCCGGTGATATCGGTCTGGATCAGGCCGGGGGTGATGCTGTTGATGCGGATCTGCTCCGGGGCGAACTCGCGCGCCATCGCCTTCGCCAGCCCGAGCACGCCGGCCTTGGCGGCGCTGTAGTGCGGGCCGCCGAAGATGCCGCCGCCGCGCTGGGCGGATACCGACGACAGGCAGACGATGCTGCCGCCGCCGTTGGCGCGCATCGCCGGGATCACCGCCTGCGACATCAGCAGCGTACCGCGCAGGCTGACGTCCAGCACGCGGTCGTAGTCCTGCATGCCGATCTCCAGCGTTTTTACCGGCTGGGTAATGCCGGCGTTGTTGACCAGTACGTCGATGCGGCCGTAGTGCTCGAGGATTTGCGCCACGGCCTGATTGACCGCCTGCGGGTCAGCGACGTCAACCGCCAGTCCCAGATGGCCGTCGCCAAGCTGCTGCGCGGCATGGGCCGCCGCGTGGCGATCCAGATCCAGGATTGCCACGCGTGCGCCGTGGGCGGCAAAGCAGGCGGCGGTGGCGCGGCCGATGCCGCGCTCGGAGGCGGCGCCGGTGATAACGGCGATTTTATTGTTCAGTAACATCTGCGACTCCTGAGTATTTTTATGTTTTTACGGCCATCGCGGCCGGTAGGGTGTGTTCAGCATTGAAGGAGATGCACTTTTCGGCAATGCAAAAAAATTCAGTCGATGATGAATTAAACTTATGTTTTGATCGGCTTAACATTTTCAGCTCCGGCGACGTGACAGGCTGTGACGAAATCACGGCAAGTGGAGGTACGGCGGTTGGAGATACAAAAGGCGGCGATCCCCTCAATCAAGGCGCTGCAGGTGTTTGAGCAGGTGGCGCATTTCGGCAATGTGGCGCGCGCGGCGGAAGAGCTGAATATCACGCCCTCGGCGGCCAGCCACCAGTTGGCCAAGCTGGAGAAACTGGTGGGCAACTCGCTGTTTAACCGCTCGGCCAAAGGGGTGAGCCTGACGCTGGCGGGGGAAACCTACCTGCGTGAAATCAGTCAGCTGCTGCTGAACCTGGCCCAGGCCACGGCGCAGATCCGCGACCAGAAAGAGAACAATGCCTTGCGCATCCATTGCGCCCCCAGCTTCGGCCTGCTGTGGTTGCTGCCGCGGCTGAAGCAGCTGCATGAGGCCTGTCCGGAGCTTAACGTGACACTGTCATGTTCTTATGAAAACCTGTCGTTCAGCCGCGATAACATCGACGTGGCGATCCGCCACGGCTTCCCGGACTGGTCGCCGTTTGATATCAAAACGATACGTGATGAATGCATTACCGCCATGGCATCGCCGGACTATCTGCAGCGTCATCCGGCGCCTTCGCCGGCAGCGCTGGCGGAGCACCAGCTGATTCTGTCGGAAACGCCGCTGATCCAGTGGCCGCAGTGGTTCGCCGCCCACCATCTGCCCCAGCCGGAACGCCCCTGGGTGTTCAGCTTTGACCGTTCCTACATGAGCCTGCAGGCCGCGCGACTGGGACACGGCGTGGTGCTGGAGAGCGAACTGCTGGCGCGGGACTACCTGCGCGACGGCTCGCTGGTGCGGCTGTTTCCGGCGGCGCTGAGCCTGCCGGTCAGCGCCCATCATCTGGTTTATCCGCGCGGTTTCGGCCAGTTGGCGCGGGTGAAGCGCTTTTTGCACTGGATGCAGCAGGCGCTGGACAGCGACAGGATGTACTGACGGCCCGGACGCGCTATCATCGCGCCTGGTTGTCAGACACAGACATTGGAGATCGCCTATCAATCTTGAACACGCGGATCGGCTGTCGCGCGATAAAACGGATTACCGCAAACGCCTGGCGCTGATCGAACAGCTGCGCCAGCGGCCGATCGACGGCGGCCAGGCGATTTTGCTGCGCATGCTGCGGCAAGATTTTGTTCTGAGCGTGCGGCAGGCCGCCTGGCAGGCGCTGGATGAGCAGGGCGTTGCCTGCAAGCGACCCAAAGCACCGCAGCCAGAGACGTTACTGCCGCCAAACCGGCGGCGCAGAAACGTCCTGGAATTCCTCTATGACCTACTGTGGCCGTGGGTATGAGGCGCAGACCACTGCTAATATGCGTCATGTTGATGCAAATGTGCATGTTGCTGCCGAGACCGGCGCCATCTGGCAGATAAGTCCGAGTTAACCGGCAACGCCAGTGGAATCCCCAGCCTTTCGTTTCCGTTTCAGTGATTTATGTCAAAAAAAATGCAAGTCACTTTTTTGGCATAAGGATATAACGCCTACGATGAAAAATGGCGCATTGTAAAAGACCAAAAGTCTGTTAAATATATTCACCAGCTTTTTAACGAAACGGTCACTTAAAAAGACATTATTATTCCCCATCAGATATTGTCGCGCTAAAAACGATCAATAAAACATGTGAACAGCAGCATGAAAAATAACCGTAAGATGATCCTTTCGGTCGTGCCGCTGCGATATAAATATAGGGTGTTTTTCCCCTGTGTTTTTTATTTCTCTATTTAAATAACGGAATGGGTTTATGGAGTTGGAGCGTGATACGGTAAGCCAGGGACAGGGCGTCAATATTGTTTTTATGGCAGTAGCCTTAATATTGGGAATGGCGGGCGCGTTACAAATGCCGGTTGTCAGCCTGTTTCTGACGCGGGAAATCGGCGCCAGTCCGTTTATGGTGGGGATGTTTTATACCGTTAACGCGTTGGCCGGCGTAGGCGTCAGCCAACTGATGGCGCGAAAGTCGGATGCGGGCGGTAATCGCCGCCGTCTGATCCTGCTGTGTTGTTCGGTTGCCATAGCCAATGCCTTGCTGTTCGCGTTTAGCCGGGATTATCGCATTCTGGTGTCGGCAGGCGTAATACTGTCGGCGCTGGCGACAACGGCGATGCCGCAACTGTTTGCTCTGGCGCGTCAGTATTCGGTCGGCGCCGATTTTGACGTTATCAAATTCACCACCCGGATGCGTGCCCAGATTTCGATCTCCTGGGTGATCGCGCCGCCCGTTGCTTTCTTTATCATCGCGCATTTCGGTTTTACCGCCTTGTATCTGCTGGTGGCTCTGCTGTTTGTATTGGGCGGACTTTTCGTCCTGTCCTCGCTGCCTGCGGGGGACGTGCCGCCACGTTCAGCGACGCCGGCGACGTCCGCTACCCCGACGGCCACGGGTCGGTTGCAAGAAGCCTGGCTGCTGTTTGCCGCTTTGGCGCTGCTGTGGGGCGGCGATACGATGTACCTGATCGATATGCCGATATATATCAGCAGCCTGCCGGGTATGGGCAGTAGTTTCGCCGGCTGGCTGTTGGGAGGCGCGGCAGGGCTGGAAATTCTGATCATGCTGTTCTGCTCGCCGGTGATCAAGCGCGTTGGCACGCGTCCTATGATGCTGCTGGCCGCCGGTTGTTCCGCGCTGTTTTACCTGGGCATGACGCAGGCGGTTTCTCCGTGGGCGCTGGCGGCGATTCAGGTGCTGAATGCTGTTTTTATCGGTATTGTCGGCGCACTGGGTATGCTCTATCTGCAAGAATTGATGCCGGAGAGCCCGGGAACGGCCAGTACGCTGTACAGCAACAGTATTGCCACCGGGGCGATTTTTGCCGGTTTGCTTCAGGGCGCCATCAGTCAGCATTGGAATCATCAGGCAGTTTATTATGCGGCGCTGTCACTGTCGCTGCTGGCATTATTGTTGTTGTTAAAGGTTAAAGACGCTTAGACGATATTCGCAAGAACAAAATAGTAAAATATCAGGAATAATATAACGGCCGTTATTTTGGCAGGGGATGCCTGTTTTTACTTTCTGATAAATAATTAATGCACCGCTGGCGATAGCCCGCCAGATAATGGCGCGAGAATATTCGTGTCGTTTATTTTGGGTGTTTATTTTCCCGGTTTTATTCTTACGTAAGACAGGAGTGGTTGGTGAAAAATACGATTGTTATTATTGATGCGCTATCAACGGGAAATGAACTGGCGGCGGCATTTATGTCGCGCGGCTGCGACGTGGTGCATATCTGGCAAGATTTTTCGCGCCAAACGCGTACTCAGGGATTTGTCGAAACCATTAATTATGCCGGATCGCTGGATGACCTTATCCAGCAGCTGAGACCGTATGATATTCGCTATGTGATTGCCGGTGCGGACAGCGGCATTGCATTGGCGGATATGCTGGCGTCAGCCATGGGGATACCGGCGGCGAATGACCCAGAAACTACCGACTGGCGACGGAATAAGTATATTTCGCAGCAAAAGCTGGCGGAAAAAGGTATTCGCTCAATCAGGCAGTGCAAGGCCTCTTCAGCCGCGGAACTGGTGTCCTGGGCCGAGCTGAACGGTTATCCCGTGATTGTAAAACCGCTGAACAGCGGCGCCAGCGACGGCGTAACGCTGTGTGAGAGCGGGGAGGACGTGCAGCGTGCGGCAGAACAACTGCTGGGCAAAGAGAATCTGCTGGGTTATGTGAATGATGAATTGTTGATCCAGGAACTGATTGACGGCACCCAGTATTTCGTCAACACGCTGAGCTGGCACGGACAGCATTATGTGACGGACATCTGGGAGCAGGTGCGCAGTCGGGTGAGCGGCGGCGCTTACAATTTTGAAGGGATGCACCTGATCGATGCGCAGGAAACGTACGCCAGAGCGCTGGCGACCTATACCCTTGAGGTATTATCCGCCTTGGGCGTCGATTATGGCGCGGCGCACAATGAGGTGATCCTGACGGCGGAAGGGCCGGTGCTGATTGAAACCAATGCCCGCCTGATGGGCGCCTCCATCAATGACGTGACATTCAGCGCCTGCCTCGGTTACACCCAGGTCAGCCTGTGTGCGGCCATGTATCTGGCGCCGCAGGATTTCATCGACCGCTACGTGGGCACGCATTACCGCATGCATGCCTATGTGTCTGAAATATCCTTTTTGTTCAAGCGCGACGGCGTGCTGGAGGCGATGCCGGGGAAACGCGCGATAGAGCGGCTTCCTTCCTTTTCCAATTTCTTTGCGTTGCCGCGTCCGGGACAGCGCGTCACCCGCACGGCGGACACCAAGGGATTGCCCGGATTCGCTTATTTACTGCATCAGGATCAATCCCAGTTAACGCGTGATTTTAATCAAATCCTGGCATGGCAGCAGCGGGATGATATTTATCGCATCGTCGATGAATAAATAACATGCGGCACGCCGGCGACGAGCGTGTGACAGGCAACGCGTCTGGCCGGCCTTATTGCGGCCCGTCATCACTATCTACATGAATCAACGGATGTTTGTATGCCAACTCAGGAGAGTGTTTTATCCATCGTGGGCGCGCTTAACCAGCGCTATCCTCATGCCTGTTCACTGTCATTAGGGCGTCCCAACCCTGATATTTACGCCAGACTGGATCTTGAACGTTATGCGCGGATCTATCAGGCGTTCTTACGGACAGAAAAGCACTATGACAACGCGAAAATCAGAGAGAATCTTTACACTTACGGACCTAGCCAGGGGATGATTACTGCTCATCTCGCCAAATGGTTGGCGAATGATGAGGGGATCCACGCTGGCGAGAAGGAGATTCTGGTGACCAATGGTTGCCAGGAAGCCTACAACCTGGTGCTACTGCACGAATTACGCCAGCCCGAGGATTGCGTGCTGATTATTGAGCCCAGCTACTTCGGATTTACCGATTGCGTCGCGGTCCTGGGGAAGTCATCCGTTAAAATCGCTATCGACGATCTTGCCGATCCTGCCGGCGGCGTTGATTTTACGCTGCTGCCGGCGGTTATCGAGCAGTATCGCCGGCAGGGTAAGCAGATAAAACTTATCTATATCAATCCTGATTTTAATAATCCGATGACCTACCAACTGAGCGAGGCGGAGAAAAGCATGCTGCTCGCGGTCTGCACTCAGCAGGGGGTGAAGATTATTGAGGATGGCACCTATTCGGCGTTCTATTACGATGGCATACAGCCCCGCGCAATAAAAACCCGGGATAACGCAGGCCAGGTCTATTATATCGGCTCGTTTTCCAAAACGTTATGTCCGTCGCTGCGTCTGGGCTATCTGGTAATAAGCCGGCACGGCGACGCAACCTTTAACCATTTGCTGCATATTAAAGATCACACCAGCCTGAGCAGCAGTGCGCTGAATCAGCAAATTGTCGCCGGTTTTTTAATCGAGCATCAATACTCACTGGAAAACTGGATCCGTCCGATCCGCGATGAATACCGTGCCCGGCGTGACGCGATGCTGCAGGTGCTCGAGCAGGAATTGGACGCCGGTCTGCTGCAGTGGCACGCGCCTGCCGGCGGCTTTTTCGTGTATATCCGCTTGCCGCAGGAGATCAACACCGCGCACCTGCTCGACTGTGCGGAGGGGTATCAGGTGACATTTCTGCCGGTCAGTTATGCGGTGCGGGACGGCCGGCGGCGCGCTCACGGTATCCGGCTCGCCTTCAGTTATTACCCGCCGGCCGCGATTGCGGCGGGAACCCGCAAGTTTTGTCAGTTTCTCAATGAAAAACTCTTGCCGCAACAGATCTGAACGTTAAACAGCTTCATTCACAGAGTGATATTTCATTTTCCCGCTAATCGAATGGAATTCGATCGGGTATTTATAGATGACGGTGGGTATTTGCAGATGAAAGAGAGAACGAATAACGGAATGAACGCCTATATTCTGGCCTGTGCGCATGATGTACCGGAAACCGCCTATTCACAGAGCGAGGTCTGTGACAACCTTAATATTACGGATAGCCGCATTCGCTCCATATTTATTAACAGCGGAATCAGCAAAAGATATTTGTCGATAGACAATATGGCGGGAAGCGCCGCCGAGGGTGAAACGCATGCGCAAATGCTGGCGCGTCATGAAAAAAATGCGCTCAAACTGGGGGGGAATGCAATCCGCAAGTGTCTGGATAAAATCGGCATGCGGATTGAAGATATTGACTGTATTTGCTGCGTGACGTCGACGGGTTTTTTAGTGCCGGCATTAAGCGCCCGTTTTTGTGAATCGCTGGGGGTGTCGGACTTTTGCAACCGGATTGATATTGTCGGCATGGGCTGTTCCGCCGGGCTGAACGGCCTGGACGCGGTAAAAAACTGGTCGCTTGCCAATCCGGGCAAGCTGGCGGTGGTGGTCTGCACGGAAATCTGTTCTGCGGCCTACATTGAGGACGGCACGCTCCCTACCGCGGTGGTTAACAGCCTGTTTGGCGACGGCGCCAGCGCTGCGGCGGTCGTCAGCTCGTCGGAAGACGATGCGCCACCCGCCGGCGCGATCAAACTGCGGGCGAAGCTCAGCCTGACCGAACCTTCGGCCATCGGCATGATGAAGTTTGATTGGAATGATGAGCAGCATAAAAACCGCTTTTACCTCTCAAAAGACGTGCCGTATGTGGTGGGATCGAAAGTTGAAAAAGTGGTGCATAAACTGCTGGGCGAACATCAGCTCAACGTCAGCGATATTGATCACTGGGTCGTGCATTCCGGCGGCAAAAAAGTGCTCGATTCAATTTGTATCAATTTGGGATTAACGAAAAGCGATCTGCGCCACACGCGCAGCGTATTAAATGATTTCGGCAATCTTTCCAGCGGTTCATTCCTGTTTTCTTTAGAACGTCTGCAAAATGAAAAAATAACGTCAGCCGGAGATATCGGGGTCTTTATGACGATGGGCCCCGGCGCGGCGATTGAAACTGCCCTGGTGCAATGGGAAAAATAATTTAACGTAATTGAGGTCATTTATGGAACGTCTAACAATCAATTTTACCGGCTCAGCGGCAATTACCAGCGACATGATTGAACAACTTAATCAACTTTGCGCTCAGGTTGAAAATACTCCGGCGATCGATCAGGTGCTGTTCGCTTTTGCGGGCGGCGCTGCGCCGGCGCAGGGAACAGAGAGTATGGATGTCGGTCTGTTGCACAAGTGGGAAAAGGCGCTGCGCCGGGTGGAAAACCTGAATGCGCTGCTGATCGCCACCACCGACGGCGAATGCGGGCTGGTGGCCTTATCCATTATCGCCATTGCCGATCTGCGTCTGGGCACGCCTGACAGCACCTTTGCCCTGCGCGGGAAAGATATCACGCTGCCGGGGATGCTGATTCATCGCTTAACCAATCAGCTGGCGGCCAACTGGGTGCGTTTGCTGCTGGTGCTGGGGAATACGCTGTGCGCCGAGGAGGCGTTGGCGAGCGGCCTGCTGGACCGCACCAGCACGCAGCCCGCTGCGCTGGCGGAGGATCTGGCGATGGGCATGAACCCGCACGCCTTTACCGATATCCGCGTACGCCGCAAGCTGATGCTGGAGGCCTGTCATACCTCGTACGAGGACACGATCGGCCTGTCGCTGTCCGCCAGCGACCGTACGTTGCGTCAGGGGTAAGCGCCGGATGATGAGTGAACATACCGATGAGTTCTCCCATGCGCTGCGGCAGCAGGCCGCGGCGTTAAAGACCGCGCTGCAGGCGCATTACGGCAATAGCGCCCTCAGAGACGATATGATCATTGCCGAATGCGCTGCCGACCCGGACGTTACGCAGTTTTTCTCGCGCTACGGGCTGGCGTTGTACCGGTTATGGACGGGGCACTATTGCCGCTCTCAGCGTATTGAGGCGCTTTATCAGTCTGCTGCGGAACTGCTGTTTGGCGAGATCGCGCAAGGCACGCCGCAGCAGGCGGCTGCCGACTACTGTTTTTCGCTTTTCCTGGCGCAGGTGCTGCAGGACGAGGACGCCGGTACGCATCTGCTAAACGCCATGCTGCAACCGAAAGACGCGTCGCTGCCGTTGGTCGAGGCCTTTAACCGCAGCGGTTACGTCAGACTGACGGCGCTGGAGATCCGTCAGGAAGGCGAGGCGGCGGTGGTCACTTTCCTTGATGGTGATACGCTGCATGCCGAAGACGGCGACTTTGTCCGCGATTTGGAAACGGCGGCGGATATTGTCCATTTATCGGACAAGGTTAAAGCCGGTGTACTGCGCGGCGGCGTGGTCAGCCATCCGAAATATGCCGGCCGCCGGGTGTTCTGCTCGGGCATCAATCTGAAAAAACTGCACGATGCCGGCATCTCTTATCCGGAATTTTTGATTGGCAGAGAGATGGGGTGCATTAACAAGCTGATCCACGGCGTCGTTTGCCCGTCAGAGGGGGCGGCGGTCAGCATCACGAAACCCTGGATCGCCCTGGTGGAGACCTTCGCCATCGGCGGCGGTATGCAGATGGTGCTGGCCTGCGATTATGTGATCGGCGAGCAGGGGTGCTATGTCTCGTTGCCGGCAGCCAAAGAGGGCATTATTCCCGGCGTTTCCAATCTGCGGCTCACCAGCGCGACCAGCGAGCGCTTTGCCAAGCAGGTGATTTTGCATGGGCGTAAAGTCAGGGCTGACGATGCTGATGCCGGATTTATCTTCGATCGGGTCGTGGCTGCAGAGGCGCTGGAACGAACCCTGCAGGAAGCGATTACGCTGATGGCGGCGCCGGCCGTACCGGTGAATAAACGCATGCTGGTGCTTGCCAAAGAGCCATTGGCGGCGTTCCGCGACTATATGCAGGCATTCTGTCGCGAACAGGTCATCAGAATGTATGCCGTCGATGTAAAAGAAAAGACCGGTAAATTCGCCAAAAAAATCCCTGAGGTGCCGGTGGTGTAATGACAGGCGCGCTGACCGGCGCGCCTGATGAAACAGGATGAGGCAATATGGCAGAACGAGACAATCTACCGCCGGCGGTGTTATACGAGAAAAGGGGGCATGTCGCCTATATCACCCTGAACCGCCCGGCAGTGCTTAACGCGATGAATCTTGACATGCACCGGCAGTTGCTGACGGTATGGGAAGATTTTAACCATGACGACGAACTGTGGGTGGCGGTGCTGGCCGGCGCGGGCGGCAAGTCCTTCTCCGTCGGTCAGGATTTGAAGGAACTGAAAACGCGCTACGCCGACGGCGAACCTTTTTCCAGCCTGGGCAGCGCCGGACGTCCAGGCTGGCCGCGACTGACCGAACGCACTGATATTTACAAGCCGATTATTGCGGTGGTGGAGGGGTACGCCTTTGGCGGCGGTTTTGAACTGGCGCTGGCCTGCGATTTGATTGTCGCCAGTGAAGCGTCAGTTTTCGCTCTGCCTGAAGCCAAGCTTGGTTTGATTCAGGGGGCGGGGGGAATTTTCCGCTTGACCCGGCAGATGCCGATGAAACTGGCCATGGAGATGCTGCTGACGGGCAAACAGATCTCGGCGCGTCAGGCGCAGGCGTTCGGCATTGTCAATCAGGTGGTCGACGGGGCGAAACTGGCGGATACGGTTGAACAACTGGTGAATGATATTCTGCGCTGCTCGCCGGCGGCGACGCGCGCGATTAAAAATATTGCCTACGACAGCGCCGATAAAAGCCTGCCGGAGGCTTTTCAGGCGCAGTATGCCGCAGAACAGCGGCGCTTGCACAGCCAGGACCTGCTTGAGGGGGTGGACGCTTTTCTGGAAAAAAGGCCGCCGGTTTGGTCGGGCACGTGAATATCGTCAGGCTATCTGCCGGCCCGGCGCGGCAACGACGGGGTTAACGCGCCGCTTTGCCGCGCCGGTAATCGTCGGCATCAATACCATAGCGCTTGAGCTTGTTATACAACGCGCCGCGCGACAGGTTCAGCGCCAGCGCCACCTGGCGCAGGTTGCCGGCCTTTTCCGTCAGACACAGGATAATCAGATTTCTTTCACTTTCCTGCAGGCTGTGGCTGCCGCTTATCGCGTGGCCGCACGCCGCGCCGGCGGTTTGCAGAACATCCGGCAGATCCTGCTCGTCAATCACCCGGCTGTCCGTCAGGTTGAGGGTGCGCTCGACGATGTTCTCCAGTTCACGCACGTTGCCCGGCCAGCCGTAGGCCTCCAGCCGGCGCAGGGCGGCGGCGGTAAAGCGCGCCTTCTCTCGCCCCAGCGTCCGGCAGATCTGCTCGCAGAATCCGTCCGCAAGTTCGCTGATGTCTTCTTTACGCTGACGCAGCGGCGGGATCTGCAGGTCGATGACATTCAGGCGGAACCAAAGGTCACGGCGGAAAGCGCCGCCGGCGACCTCTTTTTCCAGATCGCGGTGGCTGGCGGCAATGATGCGTACGTTGACCTTCAGCGGGCGGTTACCGCCGATGCGCGTCACCTCGTTCTCTTGCAGCACGCGCAGCAGGCTGGCCTGTGCATCCAGCGGCATATCGCCGATCTCATCCAGAAACAGCGTGCCGCCGTCGGCCAGTTCAAATTTGCCCGCCGCGCCGCCACGGCGTGAGCCGGTGAACGCGCCGTCTTCATAGCCGAACAGCTCGCTCTGCACCAGATCGCGCGGGATTGCGCCGCAGTTGACCGCCAGAAAAGGGCCGTTACGCCGCGCGCTGCTGTTGTGGATTGACTGGGCAAACAGCTCTTTCCCCGTGCCGCTTTCGCCGCCCAGCAGCACGGTGCTGTCGCTGCGGCTGGCGGTGCGCGCCCGGTTGCGTACTGCCTGCATGGCGGCCGACTGGCCGAGGATCATGTCGAAGTGGTAGCTGGCGCTGCTGCCGATTACCTTGTGGGTGATATCGCGGATGCGGCGGTTTTCCCGCAGTGAAATGACTTTACCGCCGTCCGGCGTACAGACGACGGAAATCAGGCAGGTGATGCGGCTGCCGCCGTCCGGGCAGAAAGTAATGCTGCGGTCTTTACAGGCGTTCAGCGTCTTCAGCGAGCAGGCTTCCGGCTGCAGAACGTTATCGATATCCTGATTGTCCGCGCGCGGAGAGATGCCCAGCACCTGGCGGGCGTAGCTGTTGAGCTGGCGGATATTGCCCCGTTGCCCCAGGACGATCACCCCTTCGTTGATGGATTCCAGCACCGATTGCTGCTCCTCGAGCAGCTGACGCAGCATCAGCTGCTGGGAAATCGCCTCTGCCGCCGCCTGCACGGTGCCCAGCGTATGGTAGTGGAAGTTGCCGGAGTTGGCGGTCAGCGTCAGCACGCCGATCGTCACGCCGTTTTCGTCCCTGACCGGCGCGGCGGCGCAGTGTTTATCACGTTGACGCAGGGCGCGCTTGTAATTCTCGCCGTTCAGCAGATACACCAGGCGGTTTTCGCTCAGGCAGCGACCGGTGCAGTTGGTGCCGGAAACGTCCTCGCTGAGCATACTGCCCACCGGCGTCAGATCCTGGCCGCAAAAGTAGAGCGTAATGCCGCTGGCGTCGGTGAGATTAATATGTCCGTTGGGATTATAAGCCAGCAGGTTGCGCATCACGCCGCGCGCGATGGCGATCAGCGGGGCGTTGTGCGCCAGTATCGTCTGCAGCCGTTTCTCTTCGCAAAACCGGTATTGAAAATGATCGGGATCGATGCCGTTGCTGCGGCTGCGCGCCCAGGAGGCGTGCACGGCGGCGCGCACGCCGGACGGCGTCTCACCGCGCCAGAACACCCGCCAGGCTTGGTGCAATGCCTTGATATAACGGCTGAAAGCCTGCTCATTATTAAGCCTGGCAATCAACTCCCACTCCTCATCCCAGTACCGTTCCGGTGTGTAATCCATGGGTAGTGTCCGCAGATCATAAAGTGTTCAGTATAGAGACATGTGGCGTGAACATGTCTTGTTTGTGAACATAATGTGATCACGATCGTTTTTTATTTTTCCTTATAAAACAGTGCGTTAATTTTTGGCATGGCGGTTGCTAAGCAATATCGCTCTTACCGATAAGACCGATAAATCTAACAATAAAAACGTGGAGAGAAAGCGCCATGTCGCAACGCAAACACAACGTATCTTACATCCTGTTTATCTGCGCGATCGCCTCACTCAGCGGCGTGATCCTGGGCTATGACGCCTCGGTGATTTCGGGGGTGATCGACCCGCTGACCGAGCATCTGTCGCTGTCGCCGGCGGAGAGCGGCTGGGCGGTGTCCAATGTGATTCTGGGCTGCGTCATCGGCGCCTGGGGCGTCGGCTACCTGTCTGACCGCTGCGGGCGCAAAAGCACCCTGATCGTCACCGCCGTGCTGTTTATTATCTCCGCCGTCGGCTCGGCGCTGGCGCACGACCTGACCGACTTTGTTATCTACCGCATGATCGGCGGGCTGGCGGTTGGCATGGCCTCCGCCGTGACGCCGCTCTATATCGCCGAGGTCTCGCCCAAGGATCTGCGCGGGCGAATGCTGGGCATGCAGCAGATGCTGATGGTCGGCGGCCAGCTGACCGTCTATGTGGTGAATTTCCTGATCGCCAAGGGGATGCCTCATGAATGGCTGGTCGCCACCGGCTGGCGCTGGATGCTGGCGTCCGGTCTGGTGCCTTGCGCGCTGTTCCTGCTGCTGGCGTTCTTTATGCCGGAGTCGCCGCGCTGGTATGCCATGCGCGGCAAGCAGGACAAATCGTTGAAGGTGCTGGGTTCGCTGTCGAATCCGGAACACGGCCAGCGGCTGCACGGAGAGATTATGCGTTCGCTGGCGTCCGAGCAGGCGCAGGCAAGAAAAAAGCCGGGCATCCTGCAGGATAAAAAAGCCAGCTACATTCTCTGGATCGGCTGCGCGATTGCCGTGCTGCAGCAGGTTTCCGGCATCAATATTTTGCTCTATTTCGCGCCGTCGCTGTTGCAGAACGTGACCGGCAACACCCAGGACTCGCTGTTTCAGAGTATTTTCCTCGGCGCCGCGCTGCTGGCGGGCGTTGTTATTGCGCTGTTCGCCGTTGACCGCCTCGGCCGTCTTCCGTTGCTGCGCTGGGGCTCGTTAGGCTGCGCGCTGTTTCTGTTCTTCACCGCCTGGACGTTTATGCAGGAGATGAAAGGCTATCTGCCGATCGTCGGGCTGGTCGGCTTTGTGCTGGTGTTCGGCCTCTCCTGGAGTCTGGGCGCCTGGCTGCTGATCTCTGAAATTTTCCCCAACCGCATGCGCGCCGTGGCGATGGGCTTCGCATTTTGCTCCATGTGGGCGGCCAATTTTATCGTGACGCAAAGCTTTCCGATGATGAACCGCAGTCCTGCGCTGATGGCGCATTTCCACGGTGCATTTCCGCTGCTGTTGTGCGGCGGGTTCAGCCTGATCGCGTTTTGGTTTGTCGGGCGATTCCTGCCTGAAACCAAGGGCGTCTCCCTGGAGCATATCGAACCGCTGATGCTGTCGAAATCCCGGCGCTTTGGCGGTGAACAGGCGGAGATCTCCGCTACACAGCCGGTTTCCCACACTAAATAGTCAGTACCTTACCGATAAAAAAGGAGAACGTTATGGCAGTTGCAAAGATGGTGCGCGTTGGTTTGATTGGCGCAGGACGGATGGGGAGTTTCCACGGCCAGACGCTGGCGCAGCGTATTCCGGGGGCGACGCTGGCGGCGGTGGCCGATCCGGTGCCGGGGGCGGCGGAGAAGCTGGCGGCGACGTTGGGGGCGGCACGCGCCTATACCGATCCGCAGGCGCTGTTTGACGATGGCGATATCGACGCGGTGGTCATTGCTTCGCCGGCCCGTACCCACGCCGAACTGGTGACGGCGGCGGCCCGGGCCGGGAAAAGCATCTTCTGCGAGAAGCCGATGGCGGTGACGCTGGAGGAGGCGGATGCGGCGATCGCGGCGGCGCAGCAGGCGGGCGTGGTGCTGCAGGTCGGCTTTAACCGCCGCTTTGCCAGCGGTTTTGCCGCCGCCTATCAGGAGATTAAGGCGGGCCATCTCGGCGTGCCGCAGCTGATGCGCTCCGTTACGCGCGATCCGGGGCTGGGCGATCCGACGCCGATCCCGCACTGGACGATTTTCCTGGAAACCCTGATCCACGACTTCGACATTCTGCTGCACCTCAACCCCGGTGCGAAACCGGTTGAAGTGTACGCGATGGCCGATGCGCTGGTGCGACCGGACTTTAAAGCGCGCGGCCTGCTGGATACCGCGGTGGTCAACATTCGTTTCGACAACGGCGCCATCGCTACCGCCGAGGCCAACTTCCAGGCGGTGTACGGCTACGATGTGCGCGGCGAGGTGTTCGGCAGCCAGGGCATGCTGCAGGCGGGCAATATCAATATCAACAACTGCGTGCGCTACAACGCGCAGGGAATATCCATCGATACCGCCCGCCGGGATACGGATCTGCTGCGCGATGCCTATATCGCGGAGCTAGGCGATTTTGTGCGCTGCGTGGCGACGGGGGATACGCCGCAGGCGACGGGGCAGGATGCGCGCAACGCGCTGGAAATCGCGCTGGCCTGCATTGCTTCCGTGCAACAGTCCAAACCGATCGTACTGTAAGGGAGAACGCGCATGTCAGACTTTACGCTTTCCGTCTGCGCCGAAATGGTGTTTCTCGATTTGCCGTTTATTGAGCGGGTGCGGCGCATTCATCAGCTGGGATTCGGCGTTGAAATCTGGGACTGGACGCAGAAAGACATCGAGGCGCTGGTGCAGACCGGCGCACGCTTTACCTCGATGACCGGCTATATCAGCGGCAATCTGCATGACGAGGATGCCATTGGCCAACTGCTGGACAGCGCGCAGGAATCGCTGCAGGTGGCGCAGCGTCTGAATTGCCCGGTGCTGAACCTGCACGGCACCGGGCTGGATCACCGCGGACTGCCGGTCAGGCCGGTGGCGACGGCCAGCGGCGCGATGTGGCTGCAAGCCTATCAAACGCTGCAGTCGTTGGCCGTGCTGGGAGAGCGGGCGGGCCGCGTGTTTACGTTGGAGAACCTGAATACGGCGGTCGATCATCCCGGCACGCCGTTCGCCAGGGCGGAGGAGACGCTGGCGCTGGTCAGCGCGGTGGACAGCCCCTTTGTGAAGATGAATCTCGATCTCTACCACGCGCAGATTGGCGAAGGGAACCTGTGCGAGCTGATTCGCCGCAGCGCCGCGCATATTGGTGAAATACAGGTGGCCGACGTGCCGGGCCGTTGTGAACCCGGCAGCGGGGAGATCAACTATCCGGCGATCGCCCGCACGCTGCGGGAGATTAACTATCAGGGCGTGGTGGCGCTGGAAGGATGGGCGTCCGGCGATCCGGAGCCGGCGCTGCAGGCGTTCCGCGCGGCATTTGCATAACCGGTGTTGGTATTCGGCGCCGGCGCGGCCTTCACGCCGGCGCTCTTTAACCCCTCACGGTTAGCAGGGAATACATTGCCGGATTTCGGCAATCCAAAGGTAAATTAATTGTTTTTCAGTAGGTAAATCGCCCTTTAATAATAACGACATGTTAAATCACATGAGATAACAACATGTCCTGGCGAATCAGCATTCTGGATAAAAGCCCCGTCGCGGAAAACGAAACCGCCGCCGAGGCGCTGGCGCGTACTTTACACCTGGCGCAGCAGGCGGAGGCCGCCGGTTTTCACCGCTTCTGGCTGGCCGAACATCATAACTCCCCCCAACTGGCGAGTCCGTCGCCGGAACTGCTTATCGCCTGGATCCTCGGTCAGACACAGCGCATCCGCGTGGGGTCCGGCGGCGTGATGCTGCAGCATTACAGCCCGTATAAAGTGGCGGAAAATTTCAACCTGCTGGCGTCCCTTGCCCCGGGCCGCGTGGACCTTGGCGTGGGTAAAGCGCCCGGCGGTTTGCCGCTTTCCACGCGGGCGTTACAGCACGGGCTGAACCCACAGGATAAAGGCAGTTTTGCCGACCAACTGACGCAGCTGAACCGCTGGTTGTCGCCCGGGGCCGACGAACCGGTGCGCGCCACGCCGCTGCCGCCGCAGCCTGCGCAGGGCTTTTTGCTGGGGGCCAGCGTGGAAAGCGCATTACTGGCGGCGCGGCTGGACTGGCGCTTTGTCTTCGCCGCGCACCTGAACGGCGATACCGAATTGATGCGCACGGTGCTCGACGCCTGGCGGGCGCACAGCACCCGTGAAACTCTGGTTGCCGTTCAGGCGATTGTCGCGCCGACACAGGCCGAGGCGCAACGGCTGGCGCGTCACGTCGAGGTATGGGGCGTCGAGCTGGCGAACGGCCAGCGCGTCAGCGTGGCCAGTGAAGAGCAGGCCTATGCCTTTGCCCGTCAGGCGGGCAGTGAACCGTTGCGCATCGCCAGACGCGCCCAGTCGCTGCTGGCCGGTCAGGCGGATACGGTGCTGGCGCAGCTTGAGGCGCTGCATCAGCGCTGGGGCATTGATGAGTTCATTATTGACACGCCTATCGCCGACGGCGCGGCGCGCCTGCGCTCGCTACGGCTGCTGGCACAGGCCCGACAGGTGGCGGCATGACGTTAACCGGTCAGCGACAAGCGCTGCACTCACTTTAACCAAGGGGAAAACGATGTCCGTATTACGACAGCTGCGCCTGGGCACGATGCTGCATGGCGCATCCGGCAATATGTCCGCCTGGCGCCATCCGGCAGTGGCCGCCGACGCCAGCATCAATATTGATTTTGCCAAAGCCACGGCGCTGAAGGCGGAAGAGGGAAAATTCGATTTTCTGTTCGTCGCTGACGGGCTGTATATCAATGAAAAATCGGTCCCGCATTTTCTTAACCGTTTCGAGCCATTGACCGTGCTGTCGGCGCTGGCCGGCGTCACCCGGCACCTGGGGCTGGTCGGTACGCTTTCCACCTCCTACAGCGAGCCGTTTACCGCCGCGCGTCAGTTCGCCAGTCTGGATCACCTCAGCCACGGCCGCGCCGGTTGGAACGTGGTGACCTCGCCGCTGGAGGGATCGGCGAAAAACTTTTCCCGTAGTCAGCATCCGGAGCATGCGCTGCGCTATCGCATTGCCGACGAGTATCTTGAGGTGGTGAAAGGACTGTGGGACTCCTGGGAGGCGGACGCCTTTGTGCGTGACAAACAGAGCGGCCGCTTCTTTGATCCGCAAAAACTGCATACGCTGAACCATCACGGTGATTTCTTTCAGGTGGCGGGGCCGTTAAATATCGGCCGCACGCCGCAGGGCCGGCCGATTATTTTCCAGGCGGGCGCCTCCGACGACGGTAAAAAACTGGCGGCGCGCCATGCCGACGCCATTTTTACCCACCATGACACGTTGGCCGACGCGCAGGCGTTTTACCGCGACGTGAAACAGCAGTTGGAACAGCATGGCCGCCGCGCCGAGGAACTGCATATCTTCCAGGGCGTCAGCGTGATTGTCGGCCACGACGCGCAGGATGTGGAGCAGCAGTACCAGACCACGGCGGCGCTGGTTTCACTGCCGGATGCGCTGAATTATCTGGGCCGCTACTTTGAGCATCATGATTTCAGCCGGTATCCGCTGGATGAGCCTTTCCCGGAACTGGGCGAACTGGGGCAGAACAGCTTTCGCAGCACCACCGACGCAATCAAACATCGTGCCCGTGAACGCGGTCTGACGCTGCGTCAGGTGGCGCTGGAGGCTGCCTCGCCGCGACCACGTTTTGCCGGCACGCCGGAGCAGGTGGCCGACGGGCTGCAGCACTGGTTTGAAGAATACGGCGCCGACGGCTTTATTATTCAGGGCGGCACGCCGGATACCTTCCCGCGCTTTGTGGATCAGGTAGTGCCGATCCTGCAGGAACGCGGCCTGTTCCGCCGAGAATATCCCGGCAATACGCTGCGCGCCAGCCTGGGGCTGGCGGAGCCGCGCAATCAGTTCACCTCACGATAAAAAATACAGAGAAACGCTATGCAGAAACCCTTGTTTATTCTGGCGTTGGCGTTGGCGCTGGCCGTTACGCCGGCCGTCCGGGCTGAGAACGTCACCATCAACGGCGCGGGCGTGAGCCTTGATGCCAACAAAACGCCGATCCACACGGCGAAAAACGCCGCCGCCGTCGCGCAACTGCCGCCGGGCTATCGCTTTGCCGTGCCGGGAAAATTTACCGTCGCCATTGCCGGACTGAATTCGCCGCCGCTGACGCTGTTCGCCGATGACAATAAAACGCTGCTCGGCAGCGAGGCGGATATCGCGCGGCTGGTCGCCGACAGCCTGGGGCTGGAACTCAATATTGTGCCCACCTCGTGGGAGGATTGGCCGCTCGGCGTCACCTCCGGCAAATATGACGCGGCGATCAGCAATATCACCGTCACCAAAGCGCGCAAGGCGAAGTTTGATTTCGCCACTTACCGCAAGGATTCGCTGGGTTTTTATGTGAAAACCTCCAGCCCGATTGCATCGCTGCAAAAGGCGGCGGATATCGCCGGGCGACGCATTATTGTCGGCTCCGGCACCAATCAGGAAGCGATCCTGCTGGCGTGGAACGCGCAAAACCTGCAGGCCGGGCTGAAGCCGTTTACGCCGATCTATACCAAAGACGATGCGGCGCAGACGCTGGCGCTGCAGTCCGGCCGCGCCGACGCCTGGTTTGGCCCCAACGTCACCGGCGCGTGGAAGGCGGCGCTGAGCGGTAAAACCCGCCTGGCGGGCAGCGTGGACGGCGGCTGGCCGAAAGCGGCGCATATCGCCGTGACGTTGAAAAAGGGCAGCGGCCTGGCGCTGCCGGTCCAGACCGCGCTGAACGGCGCGATCAACAACGGCGACTACGCCCGGGTGCTCAATCGCTGGGGGGAAGGCGTGGAGCGTATTACCGCCTCGGAAGTCAATCCCGCCGGGCTGGGTGATTAAGGAGGCCGTGATGAGCGAGCAATTTCGCGACGTATCGCCGGAGGACGCCGAACTGCAGCCGATTCTCGCCGGGCTGTTTGACGAATACGCCGCGCGTTATGACGACTACTTTTCCCGCCATGCGGAGGTCGAGTTGACCGAATGGTATCTGCCGCCGCAGGGGCTGTTTATCGCCCTGGAGCGCGACGGCGCGATTATCGCCACCGGCGCCTACAAGCCGTACGACGCGCAAACCGCCGAGATTAAACGCATCTGGACCGATAAGACGCTGCGTCAGCAGGGGCTGGCCGCCCGCGTGGTGCAGGAGCTGGAGCGCCGGGCGCGTCTGGCGGGCTACCGGCACATCTATCTGACCACCGGCTTTCGTCAGCCGGAGGCGGTGAAACTCTACCTGAGCCAGGGCTATACCCCGCAGTTTGACCCCGGCCGCGATCCGGAAGAGTACGCCCGGCCGCCGTTTGACGGCCGGCTGCGCTTTACCAAAACGCTGCTGCACGCCGCATTACGCCAAACTGCATGAGGAATGATAATGAAAAACGGTGAAACCATTAAAGTGGTGCCGGCGCGTTATCCGCTGCGCGCCGTCGGCGCCGCCGTCGCGCTCCTGCTGCTGGCGGCGGTGGTGCAGTCGGTAGCCTTTAACCCGCGCTGGGAATGGCGGGTGTTCGCCCGCTGGTTCTTCGACCCGGTGATTCTGCAGGGACTGGGGCAGACCCTGCTGCTGACCCTGCTTGGCACGCTGTTAAGCGTGATTTTCGGCGGTATTCTGGCGCTGGCGCGGCTCTCTTCTTCCTGGCTGCTCAGCACGCTGGCGTTCGGCTATATCTGGCTGTTCCGCTCGCTGCCGCTAATCGTGGTGCTGATCGTGCTGTATAACTTTTCCTACCTGTACGACACCTTATCGCTCGGCGTGCCCTTTACCGGCATCCGTTGGGGCAGTTTTGCCACTATTGACGTGCTGGGGCAGTTTTCCACCGCGGTGGTTGGCCTGACGCTGGTACAAAGCGCCTACAGCGCCGAGATTATCCGCGGCGGCTTTTTAGGCGTCGATCACGGCCAGTACGAAGCCGCCGCCGCGCTGGGGCTGCCGGCGTGGCGGCGCACCGTACGCATTATTCTGCCGCAGGCGCTGCGCACCATCCTGCCGGCCGGTTTCAACGAGATTATCAGCCTCGCCAAGGGCACGGCGATGGTATACGTGCTGGCGATGCCGGAGTTGTTCTACACCATCCAGATGATCTACAACCGTACGCAGGAGGTGATCCCGCTGCTGATGGTCGGCGCGGTCTGGTATCTGGTGATCACTACCGTGCTGTCGCTTATTCAGTATGCCGTTGAACGCGCGCTGGCCCGCAGCGAGCGCCGTTCGGCGGTCAATACCACACGCACCGCAGGCCGCGCACGCGCGGTCACCGCACAGGAGCCTGCCCATGTCAGCTGAAGGTCATATTTCCATTACCGGCGTCAGTAAATACTTCGGCCGGCATAAGGCGCTGGATGACGTGTCGCTGGAGATCCCGCCCGGATCCGTCACGGTGATCCTCGGGCCGTCCGGCTCCGGCAAATCGACGCTGCTGCGCGCCATCAACCACCTGGAGCGGGTGGATGAAGGATTTATCCAGATTGACGGCGACTATATTGGCTATCGGCGGCAGGGCGACAGACTGTATGAACTGAAGGAGAAAGCGATACTCAAACAGCGGATTAACGTCGGCTATGTATTCCAGAATTTCAATCTGTTCCCGCACCTGACCGTGCTGGAAAATCTGATTGAAGCGCCGGTGGCGCACAAACGGCTGAGCCGCAGGGCCGCCGTGGAGCAGGCGTATGCGCTGCTGGATGTGGTCGGACTGCGCGATAAGGCCGACGCCTGGTCGCGGCACCTTTCCGGCGGACAGCAGCAGCGCATTGCCATTGCCCGCGCGCTGGCGCTGCGTCCACGGGTCATATTGTTTGACGAGCCAACCTCGGCGCTGGATCCGGAACTGGTGGGTGAAGTGCTGGACGTGATTAAAAAGCTGGCGCGATCGGGCACCACGCTGGTGGTGGTGACCCATGAGATTGGCTTTGCCCGTGAGGTGGCCGATCAGGTGGTATTTATGGTGGACGGTAAAGTTGTCGAGCAGGGCAGCGGCGATGAACTGTTAAACCACCCGCGCCATCCGCGCACGCGTCAGTTTTTGTCGAAAGTACTGTAAGGGCATGGCGCCGGGGGACGGTCAGTCAATCTCCCGGCACACCGCGCCAATCATCTCTCTGAGCCAGCGGTGCGCCGCATGCTCCTGCGTGCGTTGATGCCATAACAGGTGAAACTGAATCTGCGGCATCGGCAGCGGCGGCTCGGTGATGGTAAGCGCCTCGCGGCAGGCCGAGGTTGCCGCCACCCGGCGCAGCACCGTGCTGACATAGTGCGAACCGGGCAGCAGCGCCGGGATGGCGAACATGCTGGGCAGCGTCAGCGCCACCTGGCGGGTCAGCCCGCGTTCTCTGAGCATCTCATCCATCAGTCCGTAGCGGTTGCCTTCCGGCGACGCCAGGATGTGCTTCATCGCCAGAAAGCGTTGCAGCGTCATTTCGTCGCGCGCCGTCTCGTCGTCTTTTGCCGTCAGCGTGACAAACTCATCGCTCAGCAACGGAACGGATACGATCCGGCGCTGCGTCTTGGTGGGCGTTACGCTCAGGGCCGCGTCAATTTTACCGCTGTCCAGCAGCGCCACCGTTTCATCGCGGTCGGTAAAACTGCGGATGTGCAGCGTGCCGTTCGGCGCCAGCGCCGCAAATTTCTTACTCAGCGCCGGCAGCGCGATATGCAGCGGATACTCCGTCAGCCCCAGGGTAAAGCTGAGCGTTTGCGCCGCCGGATCGAATGCCTCGGCGGGATGCATAATGCCGCGGATGCGCGCCAGCGCTTCGGCAACCGGCGGGGCGATGGCCTGCGCCTTGGCGGTCGGTTGCAGGCCTTCCGCACTGCGGATAAACAGCGGATCGTCGAACGCGCGCCGCAGACGCGCCAACGCCGCGCTCATCGCCGGCTGGCTGACGCCCGCCATCGCCGCCGCTTTGGTGACATTGCGTTCCGCCATCAGCGCGTCAAACGCCGCAAGGAGATTAAGATCGAACCCCTCAAAATTCATATTTTATATATTACTCTATACATGAAATTTGTTGGATTGATGATGGCACGGCGGTGAATACTGCGCAAGGCGGTGAGCTGCACCGCCGATAGCAAAAGGCTTCCAGGCATGACCGATACTGACGATCTGACCCAACGTTTACAAACCGAGCGCGCCGCCGTCGAGACGCTGTACCGCGCGTTTAATGATAAAGACCCGGAGCTGGTGCACCTGGCGGTTACCCGCGACTGGCAGGATATTCCGCTGGCGCCGGGACAGGGGCCGGGGCCTGACGGCTTCAAGCCGCTGCTGGCCGGATTTATCGCCGCGTTTCCCGATATCCGCATCACCATTCACGAGATGCTGCAGGAGCCGGGCAAAGCCGCCGTTCGCGCCGAAATTACCGGCACCCATCTGGGCGAATTTATGGGCATGGCGCCGAGCGGGCGCAGCATCAGCGTCAGGCTGCACGAGTTTCATACCCTGAACGGCGAGCGTGTAACCGCCACCTGGCACATGGAAGACTGGCTGGCGCTGTATCAGCAGCTCGGCCACGTGCCGCCGCTATAATTACTACTCGTGCCGGCGGCGCGGCCGTGCGCTGCGCCGTTAATGACCAACCAACCCGGCGACCGTGCCGGACAGGAGAACACGTATGTCGGTGGAGAACAAAAGCGCCATTGTGACCGGCGCCAGTAAAGGCATAGGGCGCGATATCGCGCTCACGCTGGCCCGGGACGGTTTTGATATCGTGCTGGGTTTTGGCAGGGATCGCGCAGCGGCGCAGGCGGTGGCGGATGAGATCGCCGCGCTGGGCAGAAAAGCCGTCCTGGTGGCGGGAGACGTCGCCGAACCGGACGTGGTAGCCAGTCTGTTCAGCGCCGCGCAGGCCACCTTTGGCCGGCTTGATACGGTGGTTATCAATGCCGGCATTATGCGCATGGCGCCGATTGCCAGCGCCAGTCTTGCGGACTTTGACGCCATGATGAACGTCAACGCCCGCAGCGCTTTTCTGATGATGGCGGCGGCCGGCGAGCAGTTGTCGGCGGGCGGCAGCATTATCGCGCTGTCTACCAGCGTGATTGCCAAATCGATGCCCGGCTATGGCCCTTATATCGCCTCGAAGCTTGCCGTGGAAGGGCTGGTCAGAGTGATGGCGAATGAGCTGCGCGGGCGGGATATTACCGTCAATGCGGTCGCGCCCGGGCCGACCGCCACCGAACTGTTTATGCACGGTAAGAGTCAGCAGCAAATTGACGCGCTGGCGCAGGCCGCGCCGCTGGAAAGACTGGGCGTGCCGCAGGACATCAGCGAGGTGGTGGCGTTTCTGGCCGGCGGACAGGGGCGCTGGATTAACGCGCAGGTGATCAGGGTCAACGGCGGTTTCGCCTGATCGCCTGCGCGACAGGATCCGGGCGGGGCGTTAGTAGATCTGGGTCACCGCGCTGCGGGGGATATCGCCGTCCAGGTAGAACGCCTCGGACTCCCCATCACTTTGTAAATGCTCCAGCGCATTTCTGACCGTGCTCGGCGAGACTTTCTTCGCCGCCATCAGGCGGTCCGCATCGTCCAGCAGGATCTGCGCGGTGGTTTTAAAGCGACCGGAAAAGGCGCTGGCGTCGATTTGCACCACGGTGCGGCCGGTGGCAAAACGGCGCGCGGTCTGCAGCGAGCCGGACAGCGACAGCACGCCGCCGCTGCTGCCGCCGGTGCGCGAGGTGTGCTTGATAATATCCGCCAGATAGTCGTCGCCGCTCTTTTTATCCGATGCGTCGGAACGTTCCAGGCCGTAGGCGTCAATCTCGTCGCGATCGCCAAAATGGGCGCGATACAGCGTGTTAGGCAGCGGGTTGTTGCGGGCAAAATCCCGCAGCTCATGAATCGAGTTAAAGCCGGTTGGCTCCACGCTTCTGTCGTTCTGGTTGGCGCCGCGTTGCAGTAAATCCGCCACGGTGACGGGACGGGCGGTTTCTTGTTGCGGCGGCGGATTGACCCGGTTGCTGCTAAAGACGTTTTTGATCTGTGGCATTTTCACCTTGATGACTCCTGACTGAATACATAGCCATTGAGTGGCGGCAAAGCGGCATGAGTTTCAATTTTTTTGTAACGCCCGGGGATGAACGTATGATAATTCTGACATCCATCCATACCGCTTCGGAGAACAGAATCCCATGGCGTCAACGCATAATGCGCCGCGCAGCGAAGACTGGCTTACCCTGCGGCGTGATGACGACACCGGTATCGAAAGCGTTCACGCTCATTTTCGCGGGCACGCTTACGATCCCCACGATCATGACGAGATGCTGGTCGGCGTTACCCAGCAGGGATTACAGCGCTTCAACTGTCACCGTTCGCTGCATACCAGCCGCCCCGGGCGCGCGATCCTGATAGAACCGGGTGCGGTGCACGATGGCCACGCGCCGCAGGATGAGGGCTTTACCTACGGCATGCTGTATCTGCCGCAGAGCTGGGTATCCGGCGTGATGCGGCGGCGCGGGCTGGGCGATGTGTCGACGTTGGAAGGGGCGTTCCGCCACACGCTGACCGACGATGCCCGGTTGAGTGCGGCGATCCAGCAGGCGTTCTGCGCCGTGCACCACAACGAAGGCCGGCTGGCGTGCGACCAGAGTCTGGACCGGCTGATCGATCTGCTGGCCCGCCATATCCAGGTGAGGCCCTCGTCGCTGAGCGATGAGTCGCAGGTGTTGATCCATCGCCTCAGGGAATACCTGCACGCACATATGGCCGACAATATCGGGCTGGACGAACTGGCCCGGCAGAGCGGCATCGATCGCTTTCGCCTGACTCGCCAGTTTAAAAAAGCTTTTGGCCTGTCGCCCCACGCCTATCTGGTGCGGCTGCGTCTGCGCGCCGCGCGTATGCGGCTGGCGCGGGGCGAGCCGCCGGCGCAGGTGGCGATGCAGGTGGGGTTTGCCGACCAGAGCCACCTGGGCCGCTGGTTCCAGCGCGCCTACCGGCTGTCGCCGCAGGCCTATCAGCGCCAGTGCACAAACGTTCTATACTGACGGACGGCCGATCTCCGATGATGCGTTTTTTAGCAACCAACGGAGTACCGGCAGTGATGTTTGATAGCAAAATCGCCTTTATCGTGCGTGACGATCTGGCCGCCTGGCAGCGGCTGAATGTGGTGGCTTTTCTGGCGACGGGGATTGCCGCAGCCGCACCGGAGATACTGGGCGAGCGCTACGTGGACGCGCACGGCCGCCATTACGGCGCGATTTCCGGCCAGCCGATGCTGATTTTTGAGGCGGATATTGCCGGGCTGCAGACCAGCCACCGAAAAGGGCTGGAGCGTGAACTCACCCTGATCCCCTACGTGCACGCCATGTTTACCACCGGGCACGATGAAGCCAACCGTCAGGCGTTTTTGGCGGAGGATGCTGATAATCTGAATCTGGTCGGTCTGGCGCTGCTCGGGCCGAAGAAGGCGGTGGATAAGGCGATCAAGGGGTTGGCGCTGCACGGTGCCTGATTTTCAATACGCCGTGGTTTTTCCCGGTGAAGATCCGGGCAGAGGGCAAAGACGGCGGTATGGCCGCCGTCTTTTAGCTGGCCGAGGATGTTAATTACCAGCCTTTAATCGCGTCGCCTTTATACACTTCCATCGCCTTGTCGGCGACGGCCTGGGACTGGAAGGCGTCTTTCAGTTCCTGAATCTTCTTGCTGTCCTTATTATCTTCGCGCGCCACAATCGCGTTGACGTACGGCGAGTCTTTCTCTTCCATGAACAAGCCGTCGCGCACCGCAGACAGCCCGGCCTGGGCGGAGAAGTTGGTGTTGATAATCGAGATCGCCACGTTCGGATCGTCCAGCGTGCGCGCCAGCTGCGGCGTATCCACCTCAACAATCTTCAGGTTTTTCGGGTTGGCGGTGATATCCATTTTGCTCGGCAGGTAACCCACGCCGTCTTTCAGCGTAATCAGCCCCTGCGCCTGCAGCAGCAGCAGGCTGCGGCCCAGCGTGGTGACCTCGTTGGAGATGGTGATGGTGGCGCCGTCTTTTAACTCGCTGATATTTTTTATCTTGTGCGAGTAGGCGGCGATCGGGAACACAAAGGTTTTGCCGACGATGGCAAACTTATAGCCGCGCTCCTTCGACTGATCCTCCAGGTAAGGCAGCGTCTGGAAGGCGTTGGCGTCGACATCTTTATTGTTTAACGCTTCGTTAGGCAGCACGTAATCGTTAAAGGAGATAACGTCGACATCCAGATTATATTTGTCTTTTGCCACCTGCTGGACGACTTTCCAGATGGCTTCATCCGGGCCGGTATTGATCGCCACTTTAACGTTATGATCGTTATCCGGTGAACAGGCGGATAACAACACGGCGGACGTGGCGATTAACGCCGAAAACAGCAGTTTTTTCATCAACAATACTCTCCGGTATCAATTAGTTAACCGATACTATGATATTCATTATCCGGTGTATAGTTGTTTGCTGAAAATACCTCATTGGTCACTGCTGGCTCGTGGGGCAGGCGGAGGATAACGGTGTGAAATATTGCGGGGGAGGCGTTGGGCACAGGAAATGACAGTCACCCCTGTGCCTCTTTCTTCGGCGCTTAGCAGCCTTCAGGCAGTCCTTTTAACTGACAGAACGTCATCCCGGGGCCGTTTGACGACATTTTTTCAATACGCCCGCCAGGCCAGGATGCGCCATTATTGAATACGCCTTGCACCAATTGGTTGGCGGCATAACCGGATCCTGCCAGCGCCGCTCCAGCGATGGCACCGGGAATAGCGCCGATACCTCCGACGGCTGCACCAGCAAGACCTCCCGTTACGGCTCCGGCGGCGACGGTTCCGGCTAACTCGGCATAGCTAAAACCACCACCGCCGGCCACTGCGATTAATTCGATATTATTCAGCGTCTTCATAACCATTTCCTTATTTTCCGCTTTTATTTATTGTCCACCTTGCTTTCTTATTTTTGTAAATAACAAAGACATAACTCCTGAAAATATAAACGATAATATTATTGCGCTATCCGCTCTGAAGTGTTCTCCGAACAGAACGGCAAAGAAATAGATCGAAAAATAAAAAATTAAAAAAAACACTATCCAAGAGATGATTATTTTCATGATTCATAATCCATATAAATGATGTTTTATAAAAACATCTGCTAATTACCGGGCTCCTATCATTCTGAACTGAAAGGACATTTTTGGGTAAATGCGCCACACATCCTTTTGATAATGATAATGATAATTATTATCCTTTATAAAGGAAAAGAATCGGCGATGATATGAATTCATCAGAAAAGCGTGATATATGCCGTAATTTTTTACCCTGATCAGGTTTTATCCTCACGCTGTCTGTGACAAATTCCGCGAGTTGAATGTAAGAAAGCACGGAGAGTTTGCTATTTGGTTGAAATTGTCAGGCAACAACACCGCCGGCGACGGTGTTGTCAGTCGTACTTTTCATTGTTTAGCGCGCGGTATGCCGGGCGGCAAACGCCGCCAGTTGACGGTTGAAGCGCGGCGCCTCCTCAATAAACGGCGCGTGGCCGGAGTCGTCATAGATCTGGCTCTCAATGCGCGGGTTGACGCTTCGCGCTCTGGCCAGTGATGCCTGCGGATTGACCAGCGCATCATGTCGGCCATAGATAAACAGCAGCGGCGCACGGACGTTTTTCAGCCCCTGCTCAAGCGGGATCGTCATCGTCGGTACCGCACGCTGCATCGGCCAGGCGGCAAGCGCCGCATTGGCCAGCAGCCGTTCGAACGTTACCCGATCCGGCTGCTGATAAAAGCACAGGCGCAGAAAGGCGCGCTCGCCGTCCAGGTGGGTGCCGAGCCGCTCGGCGGTCATCGCGCTATAAACCTGCGGATGGGCGGGGATCAGGTCAGGGGTTAATTCCACCACGCCGTCGACATAGACGGCGCCGCTGATGTTGCTGTCGCCGTAGGCCGCCAGGTAGTTGGTGATCACCGCGCCGCCCAGCGACCAGCCGACCAGCAGCGGTCGCCGGGCCTGCGCGTTGTTGATGACGGCAGCCAGATCGTCCGCCCAGCGTTTGCCGTCGCGGTACGCCGCTTCCTGCTGCGGCTTGCCGGACAGACCGTGGCCGCGCAGATCAAAGGTGATGAGCCGGTAGCGCTGCAGCTGCGGGGCCTGTTGCTGCTGCGTCCAGTTCAGATGGCTCCCCAGCAGGCCGTGGATAAAGATAATCGGCGGGCCGGCGGGGTTGCCCGATTCCTGCACGGCGATCTGCACGCCGTCGGGCGCGCTGACGATGTAGTGTTTCTCTGCGGCGGGCAGGGTGGCGGAAACCAGCGCCAGCATCAGCGCCAGAATAAGGTGACGAAGGGATAACGGCATAAAAAGCTCCTGTCTCAATAACGATTCCCGGCTATGCTAAACCCTGACATTAATGTCAGGGTCAAGCGCTGATTCAGGGGGAGCAATGCAGTTATCAATCGGGGAGCTGGCGCAAAAAACCGGCGTCAGCGTACGGGCGATCCGTCATTACGACGCGCAGGGGCTGGTAACTTCAACGCGCGCCGAGAATGGTTACCGTTATTTTTCCGAACGGGCGGTCACTCAGGTACGCCAGATTCGGCGGCTGATTGGCATCGGGTTCAGCATTGCGGAGATCCGTGCGTTTCCGGACTGCATGCTGTTGGTAGAAGGCGCCGCGTTTTGTCCGGAAACGCAGGCGGTGCAGTATCAACGCCTGGCGGATATCGAACGGCAGATTGACGAACTGGAGCAGCGGCGGGCACGGCTGATGGCGACGCTGGCCAGCGCGCTGCCGGGGAATAACGCTTAATTCGCGCCGTTAGCCAGTGCGGCGAAAATTTTTGCGTAAATCTGCCGCACGGTCTCCTGCTTGTTGCGGTTGTAATCGGTCATGGTGTTTACGCCTTGCTTTGCGCGCCGTTTACTGGCGGCGTACAGCTGCCGATCTTCAGGATGCGCGATCAGCCAGTCGCGGAACAGCCGGTGACGCAAATGCTCGGGGCTGCCGGCGGCAAAAACGTGCAGATTGATCTGCGGCGCGTCCAGCCGCAGCATCCGGTGCTGATACCATGACGGCTCGCGCACGGTATGGGTATAGCCTAATGCGGTCAGCGGCGGTATGTAGCCCGCTTCATCCGCCGGGTCGGCCACCAGCAGATCGATATCGATAATCGGCTTGGCCGCCAGCGCCGGCACCGCGGTGGATCCCACATGCTCAATATGCAGCGCGTATGACCCCAACGTGCGCTCAAGCCGCACCTTTTCCTGTGCGAAGCGCTGCGGCCAAGACGGGTCATAGTCGACGACGTCGATCTCCTCCACCCGTGGTTTGCCGGCAACCCAGGGGTTTTCATCAGGATCGCCGTCGGCGAAGGTCATCACGGCGACGCGTTCGGCGGGGGTGAGGGGAAATGGCGCTGGCATAATGACTCCGTTATCGAAAGAGACAAAAAAACACCGCCGTCGGCGGTGTCGTCAGTATAGCCTTGAACCTTGCGCAAAGGGACTTATAAGCCGCGTTTTTCCATCAGCAGCGCCAGATCGATCAGGCGGTTGGAGAAGCCCCATTCGTTATCATACCAGGCGAGGATTTTCACCATCTTGCCGCCAATCACCAGCGTCGACAGCCCGTCAATAATTGAAGAACGCGGATCGCCGCGGTAGTCGCTCGATACCAGCGGCTCATCGCTGTAGCCCAGAATGCCCTGCAGCGGGCCGGATGCGGCGGCGCTGCGGAACGCGTCATTAATTTCTTCAGCCGTCGCCTCGCGCTGCAGGTTGACCGTTAAATCGACGATGGACACTACCGGTACTGGAACACGCAGCGAATAGCCGGTCATCCGGCCGTCCAGTTCGGGGATCACTTTGCCGATCGCCTTGGCGGCGCCGCTGGAGTACGGCACGATGGAAACGGCGGCGGCCCGTGCGCCGCGCAGATCTTTTTCCGGCTGGTCGTGCAGCGCCTGGCTGTTGGTATAGGCGTGGGTGGTGTTCATCAGGCCATGTTCAATGCCGAATGCCTGATGCAGCACCTGGGCGGCAGGCGCCAGACCATTGGTGGTGCAACTGCCGTTGCTGACCACCTGATGCCGCGCCGGATCGTACTGCGCGTCATTGACGCCCATCACGATGGTGATGTCGTCATCCTTGCCCGGGGCGGAAATAATCACGCGTTTGGCGCCGCCGTGGGTGATATGCGCCATCGCTTTGGCTTTCTCGGTGAATAAGCCGGTGGCTTCGATAACCACGTCCACCCCGGCGCTGCGCCAGGGGATCGCCGCCGGATCCCGTTCTGAAAACACGCGGATCGTCCGGCCATCAACCTTCAGCTGACCTTCACCGGCCTCGACCTCCGCCGCGAATGTGCCGGCCAGTGAATCATATTTCAGCAGATGGGCCAGGGTGCGGCTGTCGGTGAGATCGTTAACCGCCACGACCTGAAAATCTGTCCGTCCAAGCGCGGCGCGCAACACGTTACGTCCAATCCTGCCGAAGCCGTTGATGCCTACGTTGACCATGATGAACTCCTTCGTTATTGGTGTCTGTCATCAATGTAGTGCGGCGCAGTTTTGGCGTAAATGACAATAAACAATCAATTCAGGACAGGTGTCGTGCGCAAAAGCGCTGCCGGTACTCCGTCGGCGTCAGCTGCAGGTTTCTCTCGAACACCCGGCGCAGATTGAGGCCGCTGCCGAAACCGGTGTCCACGGCGATCTGCTCAATGCCCTGCGTCGTTTGCTCCAGCCGCTGTCTGGCGGCGTTCAGGCGTACTTCTTCCACGTATCTGGCCGGCGTGACGCCGGTGGTGCGGGTAAACACCCGGGTGAAATTGCGCGGGCTCATGGCGACGCGTTCCGCAAGCTGGGTGACGGAGAGCGATTGCGTGAGGTTCTCCGCCAGCCAGGTCTGCAGCTGACAGATAGGGCCGTCACCGGCCTGATGCAGCAGGTAACGGCTGAACTGCGCCTGTCCGCCGGGACGCCGCAGGAACATCACCAAATCCTGCGCCACATCCCGCGCCAGGCTGAAACCGTGATCTTCTTCAACCAGCGCCAGGGTCAGGTCGAAGCCGGAACTGACGCCGGCCGAGGTCCAGATATTGCCGTCCTGCACATAGATCGGCCCTCTGTCGACCGTTACCTGCGGAAACTCCGCCTGCAGACGTTCCAGCAGCCGCCAGTGGGTCGTGGCGTGACGGCCGTTCAGCAAGCCGGCCTGCGCCAGCAGCAGCGCACCGCCGCAGATTGAGGCGATCCGGCGGGCGTGGTGCACCGCCTGCTGCAGCCAGTGCACCACGCTCAGGTTCTCGGCGTCGGACTGGCCCTTATTGGCGACCATCACGGTGTCGTAAGGATGCGTAGGGTCAAGATCGCACAGCCGCCGATCGGCCAGCAGATTCAGGCCTGAGACGCCGTGCACCACCCGGTGCGACTGGGTGGTGGCCACCATTACCCGATAGGGGGCGCCGGGGGCATCCTGCGGCAGCAGGCGGTTGGCCTGCGTCAGAATATCGGCGACGCCCGCCGCCTCAAACAGCATGCCCCCGTCGGGGACGATAATCAGAAAATCATGCATGGCGGATAAAGTCTTATTGATATGAATAGAGACAAGTTTAAGGCCTGCGCGGGGGGCGTGCCAGTCCTGATGTAACCGGCAGGGTCATCCCCGCTTGTGATGCTGGGCAGAGCTTCTGCCCGTCACACGGTATTGATTAAAATGGCGCATTGATCAATCAAAACGATAGAAAATAGCGTCGTGATGAATGCCCGTACCACCACTATCCTTAAACAGAGCCGCTGCCGGCATAACCGTGCAGTCGGCGAAGTGAGTTCACACCATAAACCTGAGGGAGAAATGCAATGGGATTTGTCACAACGAAAGACGGCGTCGATATTTTCTACAAAGACTGGGGCCCGAAGGATGCACAGGTTATCTTTTTCCACCACGGCTGGCCGTTGAGTTCAGATGACTGGGATGCGCAGATGCTGTTTTTCCTGGCGCACGGCTACCGCGTCGTTGCCCACGATCGCCGTGGGCATGGGCGTTCCAGCCAGGTTTGGGACGGACACGATATGGACCACTATGCCGATGACGTGGCGGCGGTGGTTGATCACCTCGGTATTCAAAAAGCGGTGCACGTCGGCCACTCAACCGGCGGCGGCGAGGTGGCGCACTATATTGCCCGCCACGGTGACAGCCGCGTCGCCAAGGCGGTGCTGATCAGCGCGGTGCCGCCGCTGATGGTGAAAACCGACGCCAACCCCGGCGGCCTGCCCAAATCGGTGTTCGATGATATGCAGGCGCAGCTGGCCGCCAACCGGGCGCAATTTTATCATGACGTGCCGGCGGGGCCGTTCTACGGCTACAACCGTCCCGGCGCGCAGCCTTCCGAAGGCATCATCAGAAACTGGTGGCGTCAGGGTATGATGGGCAGCGCCAAGGCGCACTATGACGGCATTGTCGCCTTTTCACAGACCGACTTCAGCGACGATCTGCGTAGCATCACCATTCCGGTGTTGGTGATGCACGGCGACGACGATCAGATTGTGCCTTATGACAATTCCGGTCCGCTGTCGGCCAAGCTGTTGCCCAACGGCACGCTGAAAACCTATCACGGTTTCCCGCATGGCATGCCGACCACCGAGGCAGAGACGATCAACGCCGATCTGCTGGCATTTGTCCAGAACGGTTAATCCGCTTGCCTGAGCCGGGGGAAACCCCGGCTTTTTATATTACCCTGCAGAATCGCGAAGCAATGCCTTTTACTTACTGAAATCTCCCTGCCGCCAGTTCCTACCTCAACGAGGCAATAAACCGCTCGTCCTCCGTGGCCGATCTCGCAATCCCCGGGTAAAGTCATGGCGCCATGGCTGTTTTTCGCGTAACGTCTTCTGATAATTTTTTATCATTTTATCTCATGTTGGAAGAGCGATGGCGGCAAAAAAAGTGACGCTGGCGGAGATCGCCAGGCAAGCGCAGGTGGGGATCGCCACGGTTGACCGGGTGTTGAACAACCGGGCGCCGGTGAGGCCGGGTACGGAACGTAAGGTGCTGGAGACCGCCCGGCGGCTGGGCTTTAATCTGGAGCAATCCCATTACCGACTGGTGGCCGGCAAGTCAGCGGTCAGCCTGAAAATGGGTTTTATTCTGCTGCGCGAATCGCACTCTTTTTATCACCTGCTGAGCGAGGCGCTGCAGCAGCATGCGGCACCTTACCATCACTCACAACAGGCGCCGATATTTATCCATCACGATATTAACGCCATTGAACATACCGTGGCGGCCATTGAGCAGCTCAGCGAACAGGTGGATGTCATCGGCCTGGTCGCGCTGGATAACCCGCTGATTCGCCATGCCGTGGAGCAGGCGGTCGCCAGAGGGGTACAGGTTTTCACGCTGTTTTCGGATCTGTCCGCACCAGGGCGGACGGGCTATATCGGCATGGACAACCAAAAAATGGGGCGTACCGCCGCCTGGGCCATTGACCGTATGAGCCGGCCCGACGGCGACATCGGGATTATCATTGGTGATAACCGGTTTATGTGTCAGGAGACCTGTGAGATCAGCTTTCGCTCCTATCTGCGGGAGCAGGGTAAAGGGCGAAGGGTACTGGAGCCGGTGCTGGGCCATGAGCAACAGCAGCAGGCGTTTGCCGTCACGGAACGCCTGCTGCAGCAGTACCCCGCGCTGACGGCTCTCTATGCGCCGTGCGGCGGCGTGGAAGGCATCATCGACGCGCTGCGCCAATACGGCAGGCAGCAGGAGGTGATGCTGGTCTGCCATGGCCCGGTTCAGGGCGGCGAACTGGCGCTGATCGACGGCAGCGTGGATGTGATGCTGTCGCAGCGGCTGGATGCGTTGGCGGCGGCGGTGATCCGCACCTTCGTCAATGCCGCGCTGCAGACACCGGGCGGCTTTATCAGCGCTCTCCAGCCGTTTGATATCATCACCAAAGAAAACCTCTGATTCCGTAAAAAACCTTCACCTTGTCATCGCTCCATGCCTCATGCGTGGAGCCGCGTCGGTTTGTCGCTATTTTTGATAAAAAACCATCATATAGACTATCAAAATAAATATGACCCTCGTCAAAAAATGAAAATTTCATCGTTGCTTACAATGAAATTTTCATTCAATACTGAGGGCATTTCCTCGACAGCGTGAACGCATGAAGGCTTCAGGCACAAAACATCATATCCGCTACGTGATGGCCATTTGCTGTTTGACTATGATTCCTCGGTGATTTCCGGCGCGATTGAACCGCTGGTTAGCGAAAGTTTGCGTTACTTACAGTCCGTCGGTTTTAAACAGGAGACAGCAGTATGATTAATGGCGTTAAACCACTGGAGAGATCGCTGCGCTGGGGCATGGTGGGCGGCGGCGGCACCAGTCAGATTGGCTATATTCACCGTTCCGCCGCGCTGCGCGACGGCACGTTTACGCTGCTGGCCGGCGCTTTCGATATTGATGCGCAGCGCGGACGCGCATTTGGCGTAAGCCTGGGGGTGCCGGTGGAGCGCTGCTATGCGGATTATCAGACGATGTTTCAGGCAGAGGCGGCGCGGGAAGACGGCATTGAGGCGGTTTCCATCGCGACCCCCAATAACACGCACTATGCCATTTGCCGTGCGGCGCTGGAGGCCGGTCTGCATGTGGTCTGTGAGAAGCCGCTGTGCTTCAACAGTCAGGAAGCCGAGGAACTGGCCGCGCTGAGCCGCCGGCAGAATAAAATTATCGGCGTGACCTACGGCTATGCCGGCCATCAGCTGATTTTGCAGGCGCGGCAGATGATTGCCGACGGACAGCTCGGCGAGATCCGCATCGTTAATATGCAATTCTGTCATGGTTTCCACGCCCAGCCGGTTGAGCAGGACAACCCCAGCACCCGCTGGCGCGTTGACCCGCGCTTTGTCGGCCCCAGCTATGTGTTGGGCGATCTGGCAACCCATACTTTATTCCTCGCGGAGACCATGGCGCCGATGCTGAAAATTCAGCGCCTGATGTGTTCGCGCCAGAGTTTTGTCAAAAGCCGAGCGCCGCTGGAAGATAATGCCCATGTCCTGATGGAATTTGATAACGACGCCATCGGTTCACTGTGGTGTTCGGCGGTCAACAGCGGTTCGATGCACGGGCAGAAAATCCGCATCGTCGGCGAAAAGGCCAGCCTGGAGTGGTGGGATGAACAGCCCAACCAGCTGCGGTTTGAAGTGCAGGGCGAGCCGGTGCGCATTCTGGAGCGCGGCATGGGCTATCTGGACGCGCTGGCGCTGCAGGACGATCGCATCGGCGGCGGCCATGCGGAAGGGCTGTTCGAAGCCTGGTCGAATCTGTATCGCCGCTTTGCCGTCGCCATGGACGCCAGCGATCGTCACGATGAAGCGCTGCTGAAAGACTTCTGGTATCCCGATGTGAACGCCGGCGTAATGGGGGTGCGCTGGGTGGAAAACTGCGTCCGCTCGGCAGACAACGGCGCCAGCTGGGTGGCGTTTAGTTAGTCGGACAAACGCAGCCGGCGAGGTGGCGCTGCGCGAAACGGCCAGAGCGGCGATAGGGAAATTACCGTTCTGGCGCTGAGTAACGGATACTGCCTACTTAATCACAATGCCCTTAAAGAAACATTGCGTTAATGTCCCCGGTACGTGCAGGCCATGTGCCCATTGGGTTACCGTGCGTTTTTCTTTTGCTTCCACCATCCCGCCCCAGACATCAATAAATTTATTGTCGTTAAAGAAAAACACGCCGGGATCGGAGATCTCCGTGGATGCAAAAACGGCCAGCCATTTATCTTCGGCCAGCACCTCGGTGATGTCGATGGTTGCCAACTTTACTTTCTCGGTTAACGCGCTTTGGACCAATTCCTGATAAACATGCCTGTTGTCTGCATTAATCGTGGTTTTCAGCGGTGCGCAACCGTCAGCGGCGCTGGCCAGGTCGGTAAATAAGAAGAGCGGGAGGGTAAACGCCAGTGCTGTTGTTCTCATTTGCGGGTCTCGCGTTGTTTGGTGGCCTGGAGTATAAAAAGTGGAGTCAGGCATAGCGAAAAACACCTCCGCCACCTGCTGAAAACGCGCTGCCCACAGGGTTGGCTGGCAGCGCCTGAAGGGCTATTTTTTCTTTCTCGCCTCCCGGTCCAAGGCGCGCTGTTCATCGGCATCTTCGAGTTCATCCTGCCGCATCAGGCAATTGGCATACGCCTCGGTTCCCCGGGTAAAACCATAGCCGTCACAGACTTTTTGGTGATTTTCCAGCGTGATCGCATCAAGTTCGTCACTGAGCCCGCATCCGGATAAAAGTACTACTGCCGCCGTAAACAATACCGTTCGCATGTGATTCCCCGCGTTTAAAAGACAACCTGTCCTTGAGACGTTTGCGTTTAATCATAGGTAAGGCTTTACCGTTGCGCCAACCCTGGTCGCGATTGCGCATACGGACGAGCGCTGCGCGGGGAATCAGAGCGCTGCGTCAGCCGTCAGTTGAGCGACTGGCCGCTTCCCAGGCATCGATCTCGGTGATCATCCGCTGCAGCTTGTCCCTGACCAGCGTTACGGCATCACTCCCCAACAGCAGCGACGTCGGGGGCGCGGGGCTGTCAAGTAACTGCAGAATGGCACTGGCCGCTTTAACCGGATCGCCGGGCTGATGGCCGCTGCGCTTCATGCGCGTCTCACGGATGGGAGCGAAGCTGCGGTCGTAATCGCTGATGCTGCGTGCCGCACGCACCATGGAACGCCCGGCCCAATCGGTGCGGAAAGATCCCGGTTGAACGGCCGTCACGGCAATATTAAATGGCTTCAGCTCCTGCGTTAACGTTTCTGAAATACCCTGCAGAGCGAACTTGCTGCCGCAGTAGTAACTGATGCCGGGCATGGTGATAAATCCGCCCATTGAGGTGATGTTAAGAATATGGCCAGCGCGTCGTGCGCGGAAATAGGGCAGAAACGCTTTAATCAGCGCGACGGCGCCAAAGACGTTGACGTTAAACTGCTGGATCATGTCATCCATGGGTGACTCTTCCATCACGCCTTCATGGCCGTAACCGGCGTTATTGACCAGCACATCGACGGCGCCAATGTCCTGCTCTACGGCGTCAACCAGCGGCGGAATGGCGCTGAAGTCCGTAACGTCCAGGATCCTGCCGAAACACCGGCCGGGCGACAGCGCCTCGAACGCTTCTTTAGCCTGTTCATTTCTTAACGTGCCGACGATCCGGTGCCCGGCCTGCAGCGCCTGTTCCGCCAGCGCGCGGCCAAACCCGCTGCTGACGCCGGTGATAAACAATAACTTTGCTGATGTCATCAGGTATTCCCTCCGTTATGTAGAGCCGCCAGCATACGGCGGGGGAAGCGTTGCGCGTAGCCCGGATCCTCTCGGTGTTTTGCCTATTCCTATGAGCGGGCTGGACGCGTCAGAACCGCAGTGGCACACTGGAAATCCCTCCCACGGCTAGCACAGGCGCTATGACACACACATCCCGACAGATCCGCCGCCAGATGGTTACGCTGCTGGATCGTCTGACGCCGCATGAAGGCTATAACCTCACCGCGTTGCCCGATGTCCGTTTTTTACGTTCCAACCGGCCGCTGCTGCGCACGCCGGTGCTGTATGAGCCGGGGATCGTGATTGTGGTGCAGGGAAGCAAGCGCGGTTTTCTGGGAAATGATGTCTATTTGTATGATGCGCAGCATTATCTGATGGTCTCGGTGCCGGTGCCGTTCACCATGGAAACGGACGCCAGCGCGGCGGAACCGATGCTGGCGATTTACATCCGGCTGGATTTTAACTTGGCCGCCGACCTGATGCTGGCGCTGGATGGCCGCGGTGTTGCCGATACCGACGCCCCGCGCAGTATGATGTCGAGCCGCATGGATGCGCCGCTCAGCCGTTCCGTACTGCGTTTTCTGCAGATTATGGCGTCGCCGCTGGATGCGGAGGTGCTAGGGCCGTCGATGCTGCGGGAGCTTTACTACCGGGTGCTGAGCGGCGAACAGGGGCCGGTGATGAGAAGCGCGCTCACGATGCAGGGCCAGTTTGGCAAGGTGGCGAAAGCCTTGCGCAAGCTGCACGCCGAGTACGCTTCACATCTGGATGTGGCGGCGCTGGCGCAGGAAGCCGGCATGAGCGTGCCGACCTTCCACAGCCATTTCAAAACTGTGACCAATACTTCGCCGATACAATACCTGAAATCGACGCGGCTGCATCAGGCTCGCCTGCTGATGCTGCGCAATAACTTCACGGTGTCGGCCGCTGGCGTCCGGGTGGGTTATGAGAGCGTTTCGCAGTTCAGCCGTGAGTTCAAGCGCCTGTTCGGGCTGACGCCGCTGCAAGAGGTTGAGCGAATGAAACGCACCTTCGCCATACCCGCGTCGATGACGCCTTCAGCGTTTGTCTCTTCGCATTGAACGGGGGAATGCTGCGTGGCCGTATTATCCCTGGCCGTGCCAGCGGTTCCAGGCCAGAATCAGCAGCCAGGCGGCGACCAGCCAGCACACCACCGCAGCAGTCAGCGCCGTCGGCAGTTTGACATAGCCCAGCAGCACATAGAGCGAAACCAGGTAGGCCATGTAGGGGAACACCGCCCACATGCCAAACAGGATGGTGGTGCGTAAATCTTCCAGAGAGCGTTCGGTGCCGACAATATAGTGGGCGATCAGGGCGAAGGTAGGAAAAAGGGGAACCAGACCGGCAATATAGTAGTTGCGTGATTTGGATAATACGCCGATCAGAATGACCACCAGCGCACCGATTAACGCCTTGATTCCCAGCCCCATATCGTACCCTTGTAAGCTTTAAGCCACTGATTTGGCTATGTTGGCACGTCTGTTGGTTTTTTGCACGTGCAAAGTGGGGCGGGTTTGGCGGTGTAGCGAAACAGGGGGCAAGGTGATATGCAGGATATGGCCGTTAGGATATTGAAATACATATCTCACTTTGTATGAGTAAAAATCAGGGAGTGTTTTGACCTATTTATATGTTATTTTTAGATAAAAGGAGGGAACGTATGAGTGAATTGGTTAGATGGCAGACCCTTGAGACGTTACCCTATGGAACAACAGGCCCAGATTATCGCTGATTACTTTATCCTCCATAATTACGGCTATCCGGTTTGGTTGACACTCAAACGAAGGGGCGACGTCACGTTAGATGGCGACTTCTCCGAGTCTGTTATCCGACGACAGTATCAGGAAGCAATGCGTTATTTCCCATGGGGATGATGATGAAAACTAAAATCTTAAATCGTGCCACTTTGCTGTTCGCATCGGTTCTTCTGCTGTCAGGATGTCCCGGAACTGGCGACAGGCTAACGTCTGACGAGACAGCCACGGCGAGTAAGGTCGGGGAAGACGTTTGTTTCCAGGTTCCTGACAGCAAAGACTATCAGCCATCTCTTATCTCTATAAATCCCAGGAATACTCCGCCGCAGCGATTATCGGTGACCGATTCACCCGATTTAACGGTAAAAAACGGCATGCTGTGTATCCCCCCCGAGTTTTATCAGTTTCCGCTAACAGGGCAATTTATCGTGCAATATATACTGGCCTCGCCGACGGAGAGCACATCATCAAGAAGCGTGGTGGCCGGGATTGAGTTATCGGGCGGGCAAGTTAGAAATATACCGCTCACTGACGCGGAGATAACGCGTTGATGCATAATGCCGCCAAACAGGATGGTGGCACCTAAGCACCAAAATGCGTTTAATACCTATAACAGTCAACTCAGGGCAGACGATGAAAAGACGCTATGTTATTGCGGATGTTTTTACGGATCGGCCGTTTCTCGGTAATCCTGTCGCGGTCGTTTTAGACGCCGAGGGGATGAGCACGGAGCAGATGCAGCGGATTGCCGTTGAATTTGGTTATAGTGAAACAACGTTTGTGCTTCCTCCGGAAGAGACGTCCAATACGGCACGCGTCCGAATTTTCACGCCATCGCGTGAAATTCCGTTCGCCGGGCATCCTAATGTCGGCACCGCTTTTGTGCTGGCAAGCTATGCCGCAGTCAAGGGAGAGGCGCTTCCTGATACTGTGCTTTTTGAGGAAGGCGCCGGTCTGGTGCCGGTCAGGCTGATAAAAGACAACGGGGCAGTCACCGGCGCAGAGCTTCTGGCGCCAGAGGCATTGTCATGCCGTTCCGAAGTCAGTCTGGAAAACGTGGCCGCCTGCCTTTCACTGGCAACGGAAGATATCCGCACACAAGTGCATAGGCCGCAGGTTGTTTCGGTTGGCTTGCCTTTCCTTGTGGTGGAGCTGGTGTCCCGTGATGCGCTTCGCCGCTGCGTGCCAAATCTGCAGGGATTTCGTGCCGTTCTGCCGCTTGATGGTGCGGTGTCAATCTATGCGTATACGTCAGACACCACTCCCGAAGAGCGGTGCGACCTGCAGGCGCGCATGTTTACTCCCCGTATGACGGAAGATCCGGCGACAGGCAGTGCGACCGCGGCGGTGACGGCTCTGTTGGCACAGCGCCATGGTAAAACGCTGCTGTCTCTGCGCGTCAGCCAGGGGGTAGATATGGGGCGTGCAAGTTTACTTTGTGCAAGCTATGACGCCACGTCGACAAGGCCGTGTATCCGGGTAGGAGGCAACAGCGTCATCACGATGGAAGGGACATTTAGCCTGTGACGCCGGATCGGCTCCGTCAGCAGAGCCGGCTTCGGTCAGATATTTGAAGTCCGCTTTCTCGCGGCAGCGCACGATCATCCATTGATATTGTTTGCTGATGGCGGGAGAATTCGCTTACTTTATCTAGTGCACTAGAATATCAACCAACAGATTTTGGCGATGACGATGAATAAAAGAGAGCCGCGGGGGATTGGCACAGAGCTTTCCTTCGCGTTGTACGGTGCGGCAAACCGGATGCACCGGATGCACAAACCTTTTCTCGACCCGCTGGGGCTGACTTTCCCGCAGTACCTGGTGATGCTGGAACTGTTCAGCGGGACGCCGCGTTCTGTCGGGGAACTGGGTAACAGTCTGGGGATGGATACCGGGACGATAACGCCTTTACTAAAGCGGCTGGAGGCTTCGGGCAGGGTATTGCGCCGGCGCGATCCGAGCGATGAACGCCGGGTGCTGATCACGCTGACCGCCGGTGGCGAAGCGCTGCGTGAGGAACTCTGGTCCGTCACCGACAAAATCCGCTCGGCGTGCCAGCTGACGGAGGAAGGATTGGTTCAGCTGCGCGATACGCTCAACGACTTTGCGCATCCGGCAGCGGAATAAGTCATAAACGATTCAGGATACTGAGGAGACCTACAATGAATATCAGCATTATTGGCGCAGGCAGCATCGGCGCGACACTGGCGAGTAAACTTTCTGCCTGCGGCCATCACGTGAAGCTGGCAAACTCCAGGGGGCCGGCGACGATCGTTGATATCGCCCGCCAGGCCAACGCCGTGGCGGTGAGCCGGGAAGAGGCCGTCAGTGACGCCGAGGTGATTATCCTGGCCATCCCGTTTGCTAACCACACCGACGTCGCGACCTGGCTGAGCAACGCGCCAGCCGGCGTGACGATTATTGATACCTCAAATTATTATCCGTTCCGCGATGGCGCTATCGCCGAGATTGAGCAGGGCAAGCCGGAGGGCGTTTGGGCCAGCGAGCAGCTCGGACGGCCTCTGATCAAAGCGTGGAATGCGGTGCTTGCCGCCACGCTGGCGGATAAAGGCTTGCCGGACGGCGCCGCTGAACGCATCGCGATTCCCGTGGCCGGAGATGATGAAAACGCCAAATCCATTGCCATGGCATTGGTCAGTGACACGGGATTCGAGCCTGTCAATGCGGGCCAACTGGCAGAATCCTGGCGTCAGCAACCCGGCACGCCTGCCTATTGTACGGAATTGTCTCCTGCCGAGCTAAAGGCGGCTCTGCAGCATGCGGATAAAGCCCGCGCAGCGAAAAACAGGGATGTGCTGCTGGATGAGTTTATGTCTGCGGGCGAAACGCTGACCCACGATCGCATCGTGGCCCGCAACCGGGCGGTAACCGCTCCACGGTAGAGGGGCGTTTGGCGACGGACAATTCCCCCTGCCGGTCACGACGTAACAGCACGCCACAGGAATAATAGGGAAGCCCTGGGTCGAACCACTCGTGTAACCTTATCGCAAATTGGTCACTTGTTGTCGCTCAGGGCGCATTACGCTAAGCTGGATAAATGACTAAACATATCAATACAACCCCCGCACGGGGCCCCGCGGACCACAGCGTCCGCGATCAGGTCGTGGACGCCGCCACCGAGCATTTCGGGCACTTTGGCTACGAAAAAACCACCGTGTCCGATCTCGCCAAAGCGATCGGTTTCTCCAAGGCGTATATCTATAAGTTTTTCGATTCCAAGCAGGCGATCGGCGAGGTGATCTGCAGTAACCGGCTGGCGATGATCATGGAGATTGTCCATGCGGCCATCGCCGATGCGCCGACGGCCGCCGAGAAGCTGAGACGCCTATTCAAAGCCCTGACGGAAGCCGGCAGCGACCTGTTTTTTCACGATCGCAAGCTTTATGACATCGCTGCGGTCGCTGCCCGTGACAGCTGGCCTTCAGCCGCGGCGCATGAGGAGCGTCTGCGGCAACTGATCGAGCAAATCATCCTTGAGGGCCGGCAGAACGGCGAGTTCGAGCGAAAAACGCCGTTGGATGAGGCGGCGCATGCGATATACCTGGTCATGCGGCCTTACATCAACCCGGTTCAGCTGCAGTACAACCTGGAAACGGCCTCATCGGCTGCCGTATTGTTGTCGTCATTGATACTGAGAAGCCTGTCGCCTTGAATGGTGACTATTGACAATATTGGTCACTAGTCTGAGAATGCGGTTACTGTCCTGTTACCTCAATAAGGGAACCCATGCTCAGGCTCAAACCTGTCTCTATTGCCATTTGCTCGTTGTCCTTTGCCCTGGCGGCATGCGGCGACACGTCGGGGAGCGATGATCCGCGCAATCAGCCCCCTCTGGTAAGAACGGCGGCGGTGGCCGCTGCCGTCGATGCTTCCCGCGCGTTCACCGGCGTTGTCGTTGCCCGGACGCAAAGCGATCTTGGCTTCCGGGTGTCAGGAAAAATCCTTGAGCGTCTTGTTGATACCGGCCAGACCGTTGAGCGCGGGCAACCGTTGATGCGTCTCGATCCCGCCGATCTGAACCTACAGGCCAAGGCTCAGCAACAGGCGGTTGCTGCCGCACGGGCGCGCGCCAGACAGACGGCGGGTGATGAGGCGCGCTATCGCGGTTTGGTTGCTACCGGCGCCGTATCCGCCTCCGCCTACGCCCAAATAAAAGCCGCCGCTGACACGGCCCGGGCAGAGCTCAGTGCCGCCCAGGCGCAGGCTGACGTAGCGAAAAATGCGTCGGCATATACCGTATTGCTGGCCGATGCCGACGGCGTGGTCATGGATACGCTGGCTGAACCGGGGCAGGTTGTCAGTGCCGGGCAGCCGGTGGTCAGGCTCGCCAGAGCAGGGCAACGTGAGGCCAGCGTGCAGTTGCCCGAGACGCTGCGGCCGGCTATCGGCAGCGAGGCGCGGGCCTCACTATACGGAAACCATACTCAGGCAGTGGCGGCGAAACTGCGCCTGCTGTCCAATGCGGCCGACCCGGTGACCCGCACCTTCGAGGCGAGGTATGTGCTGGAAGGTGCGCTGGCGGGTGCGCCGCTGGGTTCAACCGTTACGCTGCAAATAGCGAAAGATAAAATAGCCCGCGATGTTATGCAGGTGCCTTTGGCCGCCCTCTACGACCCGGGTAAAGGTCCGGGGGTCTGGAGTATTTCAGGCAAGCCTGCCAGGGTGACGTGGCGGGCGGTTCAGGTGCTGAGTCTGGGGGACGATGCGGCAAGCGTGAGCGGTAACCTCAAACCCGGCGATCGGGTGGTTGCACTGGGCGCGCATCTGCTGCATGACGGCGAGACCGTCAGAATGGCTGAACAGGGCGATGCCCGCGTAGCCGGGAGCAAACCATGAGCGACGGGCGTTTTAATCTTTCGGCGCTTGCCGTTCGCGAGCGTTCCATCACCTTATTCCTGATTATTCTGATTACCGTGGCCGGGATCCTCGCGTTCTTTGGGCTGGGGCGTGCGGAGGATCCGCCGTTTACAGTCAAACAGATGACGATTATCTCCGCCTGGCCGGGAGCGACGGCGCAGGAAATGCAGGACCAGGTTGCCGAACCGCTGGAAAAGCGTCTGCAGGAGCTGAAGTGGTATGATCGCAGCGAAACCTACACCCGCCCCGGTATGGCCTTCACCATGCTGTCGCTGCAGGACAGCACGCCGCCTTCGCAGGTGCAGGAAGAGTTTTATCAGGCGCGCAAGAAAATTAATGATGAGGCAAAAAACCTGCCGGCCGGCGTCATCGGGCCGATGGTCAACGATGAATTTGCCGATGTCACCTTTGCGCTCTTCGCGCTGAAGGCGAAGGGGGTGCCGCAGCGTTTGCTGGTGCGTGATGCTGAATCACTGCGCCAGCGGCTGTTGCACGTTCCGGGGGTTAAGAAGGTCAATATTATCGGCGAGCAGTCGGAGCGCATCTTTGTTTCCTTCTCCCATGACCGGCTGGCGACGCTGGGTATTTCTCCCCAGGATATTTTCTCGGCGCTGAACAGTCAGAACGTCCTGACGCCGGCAGGGTCGATTGATGCGCGCGGGCCGCAGGTCTTTATCCGTCTGGACGGCGCCTTCAACAAGCTGGATGCGATCCGCGCGACGCCCATCGTCGTACAGGGCAGAACCCTGCAGCTTTCAGACGTCGCAACCGTGGAACGTGGTTATGAAGATCCGGCGACTTTCCTGGTGCGCAATCAGGGGGAACCGGCGCTGCTGCTCGGCATCGTGATGCGCGAAGGCTGGAACGGACTGGAGCTGGGGAAGGCTCTGGATGCGGAAACGGCCAACATCAATGCGGATATGCCGCTGGGCATGGCGTTGACCAAGGTCACCGATCAGTCCGTCAACATTAGCTCAGCCGTCGACGAGTTCATGATCAAATTCTTTGTCGCACTGCTGGTGGTGATGGTGGTCTGCTTTATCAGTATGGGGTGGCGCGTGGGGGTTGTCGTCGCCGCGGCGGTGCCGCTGACGCTGGCGATCGTCTTTGTGGTGATGGAGGCATCCGGCAAAAACTTCGACCGTATCACGCTGGGCTCACTGATTCTGGCGCTGGGCCTGCTGGTCGATGACGCCATCATCGCCATCGAAATGATGGTGGTGAAAATGGAAGAGGGCTATGACCGCATCAAAGCCTCCGCCTATGCCTGGAGCCATACGGCGGCTCCGATGCTGGCGGGTACGCTGGTAACGGCCGTTGGCTTTATGCCCAACGGCTTTGCGCAGTCCACTGCCGGCGAGTATACCAGCAACATGTTCTGGATTGTGGGCATCGCCCTGATTGCATCCTGGGTGGTGGCGGTCGTATTTACGCCTTATCTGGGCGTGAAAATGCTGCCGAAAATCAAAACGGTGGCAGGGGGCCACGCGGCGATTTACGACACGCGTCATTACAACCGTTTTCGCCGGCTGCTGACCCGCGTCATCGCGCGCAAATGGCTGGTGGCAGGCGCCGTGCTTGGCATATTTACCGCGGCCATTCTCGGCATGGGGCTGGTTAAAAAACAATTTTTCCCCACCTCCGATCGCCCGGAAGTGTTGGTAGAAGTACAAATGCCTTATGGCACCTCAATAGCACAGACCCATGCCGCAACGGCGAAAATTGAAGACTGGTTACATCAGCAAAAAGAAGCAAAAATTGTCACCGCTTACATTGGGCAGGGTTCGCCGCGTTTCTATCTGGCCATGGCGCCAGAATTGCCCGATCCATCATTTGCCAAAATTGTGGTGCTGACGGACAGCCAGGAAGCGCGTGAAGCGCTCAAGTTCCGGCTGCGTGAAGCGGCGGCCAACGGGCTGGCGCCTGAAGCCCGCGTGCGTGTGACGCAGCTGGTGTTTGGCCCGTATTCCCCGTATCCGGTGGCCTACCGCGTTATGGGGACGGATCCCGCCAGGCTGCGCGAGATCGCAAAGCAGGTGAAAACCGTCATGCAGGCCAGCCCGATGATGAGGACCGTCAATACCGACTGGGGGCCGCGGGTGCCGACGCTGCATTTTACGCTCGTTCAGGACCGACTGCAGGCGGTCGGGCTGACATCAAATGCCGTTGCCCAGCAGCTTCAGTTTCTGCTTTCCGGCGTGCCGATCACCGAAGTGCGCGAAGACATTCGTTCCGTGCAGGTCATGGGGCGCGCGGCGGGGGATATCAGGCTCGATCCGGCCAAAATAGCCGGTTTTACCCTGGTGGGGTCTGCTGGCCAGCGGGTGCCGCTGTCGCAGATTGGCGAGGTTGACGTGCGAATGGAAGATCCCGTACTGCGGCGCCGGGACCGTACCCCGACGATTACCGTGCGCGGGGATATTGCTGAAAACCTGCAGCCGCCGGATGTGTCTGCGGCGATAACCAAAGAGTTGCAGCCGATCGTGGATAAACTGCCGGCCGGATACCGCATTGAGCAGGCAGGGTCGATTGAAGAGTCCGGCAAAGCCACCAAAGCGATGGCGCCGCTGTTTCCAATCATGATTGCCATCACGCTGTTGATTATTATCCTGCAGGTACGCTCAATGTCGGCGATGGTGATGGTATTTCTTACCGCGCCGCTTGGGCTGATTGGGGTGGTGCCGACGCTGCTGCTGTTTAACCAGCCTTTCGGCATTAATGCGCTGGTTGGCCTGATTGCGCTGTCGGGCATTTTGATGCGCAACACGTTGATTTTGATTGGCCAGATCCACCATAACGAACAGGAAGGGCTTGCGCCGTTCCATGCGGTGGTGGAGGCGACCATCCAGAGAGCCAGACCGGTGTTGCTGACCGCCCTGGCGGCAATTCTGGCGTTTATCCCGCTGACGCACTCGGTGTTCTGGGGGACGCTGGCTTATACCCTCATCGGCGGCACGTTCGGCGGCACCATCATCACGCTGGTGTTCCTGCCGGCGATGTATGCCATCTGGTTCAAAATCCGCCCGGAGGGCGCAAAACAGGCAGGAACCCCGATAACGGATTAGCAGGATGTGAACGTGGCGGGGTATGCCCGCCCGTTCACGGGGTGAAGGCGGGATAACCTGACAGATAGCAGCAGACCCGCCGCTAACTGTCAGAACAAACGTGAACGTATCATGATTAAGCGAGGATGCCGTGGGGATCCAGAACGTATTTCGCCGCCACGCCGGCATCAAAGCTGGCATAGCCCTCGGCGGCGCTTTCCAGCGGGATCACCTTGGCATTCACAATCTTGGCGATCGGCAGGCGGTCATGCAAAATCGCATTCATCAGCTGCCGGTTGTAGCGTAGAACCGGCGTCTGCCCGGTATGGAAGGTTTGCGCCTTGGACCAGCCGAGACCAAACTTCAGGCTTAACGATCCTTCGCGCGCCGCCTGCTCATGGGCGCCCGGGTCATCCGTTACATACAGCCCCGGAATACCGATATTGCCAGCCACGCGGGTAATGTCCATCATACTGTTCAACACTACCGCCGGCTGTTCTTTACCGGAGTGGCCCTTGGCTTCAAAGCCTACCGCATCAATGGCCGAATCGACCTCCGGCACGCCGACCACTTCGGCGATCATCTCGCCAAGCCGATCGTGTTTGCCTAAATCGATCGGCACAAAGCCCATTCTTTCGGCGTGCGCGAGGCGTTCTTTATTAAAATCGCCGACCATCACCACCGCTGAACCCAGGATCTGCGCGGAGGCCGCAGCAGCCAGACCCACCGGGCCGGCGCCGGCGACATAGGTGACAGAACCGACGCCCACGCCGGCGGTGATCGCCCCGTGAAAGCCGGTCGGCAGGATATCTGACAGCATGGTCAGATCCAGAATTTTTGCCAGCGCCTGATCGCGGTCGGGGAATTTCAGCAGGTTGAAATCGGCATACGGCACCATAACGTATTTGGCCTGTCCGCCGACCCAGCCGCCCATATCCACATAGCCAAAGGCGCCGCCCGCGCGCGCCGGGTTAACGGTCAGGCACACGCCGGTATCAAGCTCGCGGCAGCAGCGGCAGCGGCCGCACGCCACATTGAAGGGGACGGAGACAATATCGCCGACGTTAAGCATTTCAACATCGGAACCTTTCTCAATGATTTCCCCGGTGATTTCATGCCCCAGAACCATGCCGGCCGGCGCCGTGGTGCGGCCGCGGACCATATGCTGGTCCGAACCGCAAATGTTGGTCGACAGAACTTTGAGAATTACCGCGTGGTCGATTTTCTTGCCTGACGGGCTGACGAACTTTGGTTCATCAATATCCATCACCTCAACGTTTCCCAGCCCCTGGTATACAACGCCTCTGTTTGATGAGTGTCCCATAGTTGCTCCATATCATGCTGTAAGATGTCTATCTCTGAAGCAGAGTGAGCACTAAGTACCGCGATAGCGCACTGGTTCTGCACGCCCAGTCTAGGTGAATGGCGTTCCTGCCACTGATCTGATAACGACATAGGGAATTCTTATAACCTGCCTGATCGCGACATGCGGGGCGTTTATTGTCAGGATGCGGACGGCGAGTCTGTCAGTTGCACGACAACTTTCCCTTTTGCATGGCCAGCGGCGAGATAAGACAACGCGTTGATGCTGTCAGCAAATGAAAAAGTCTTATCGATTACCGGCTTCAGTTTTCCGGCATCAATCAGTGCGGCAATCTCTGATAGCTGGTCACCGTTTGGCGAAACAAACAGGAAAGAGTAGCGGATCTGGCGGCGGGCGGCGCGGCTGATGATTTTCCGGCTTAACAGCCAGAACAGCGCTTTCATCACGCTATTCATTCCCCGCTGACGGGCGAACGGAAGATCCGGCGGACCGACGAGAGAAACAACCTCGCCATGGGGTTTCAGGATCTCAAGCGTCTTTTCAAGACCGTCACCCCGAACGGTTGCCAGCGCCAGATCGTAATTGCTCAGGATTTTATCAAAGTCGGCTTTCTTGTAATCGATCGCCTCATCGGCCCCCAGAGCGCTGACCAATTCCATGTTGGCCGCACTGGTCGTGGTGCCGACGCTGGCGCCAAGATGTTTTGCCAGCTGAATGGCGAATGTCCCAACCCCGCCGGAACCGGCAGGGATAAAGACGCGCTGGCCGGCGCTTAACTTCGCTCGCGAAAAGGCCTGCCAGCAAGTCAGGGCAACCATCGGGAGGGACGCCGCCTCGATAAAATCAAGGCTGGCCGGCTTCAGGGCGGCGGCACGCTCAGGCACCGCGGCATATTCCGCCAGCGCCCCTTGGTCCATATCAAACAGGCTGGCGAATACCGCGTCGCCCGGCTTGAAGCGGGTGACGTTTTTACCGACTTCCTCAACCACTCCGGCCAGATCGCTGCCCATAACCGCGGGCAGCGTCAGCTTGAGAATGGGTTTAAAACTCCCTGTCGGGATCATACAGTCGATCGCATTCAGCCCTGCGGCATAAACCATGACCAGCAACTCATCATCGTTGATCGCCGGTCGGGGGATATTTTCAAACTGTAACTGGGCTGATTTACCATAACTTTTCAGCTGTAGTGCTTTCATCATGTATGTCCGTCGCTCTTTAAGGGAGATAGATTGCCGGGTTACTCGGTATCACGGGTATAACGTGGCGCCGGCTGCGCCTGCTGGAAGTTTGGCAGCATCGCCTGACGCGCCTGGTCAAACTCCGTCCATAGCCGTTCTTCGTGCAGTGGGGGAATGGTCACCGGTTCGCGGCGGTCAAAACCGGCAAGGGCCGCATCCACCAGATCGCCGGCTTCCATCACGCCGCTCATCGTCGTAATGTCCGCCCCCGAACGCTGCCATATTTCGGTACGCGTCACGGCGGGCAGCACGGCCTGAACATATACCCCCTGCGGCGCAAGTTCGAGGCTCAATCCCTGGGAGAGGAACTGCACAAACGCTTTGGTGGCGCCGTAAGCCGTCAGGCCGAGTTCAGGAGCCAGCCCAACGACGGAACCGATATTGATGATGGCGCCGTTGCCGGCCGCAGCCAGACGCGGCGCCACGGCGTGCGCCAGGCGGACAACCGCAGACAGATTTACGGCTATCATCCGATCGATATCGGCAGCGCTCTGCGACGTAAAGCTGCCTGACAGACCCATCCCGGCGTTATTCACCAGCACGGTGATGTCCTTATCGTCCCGCAGCCGCTGCGCCACGTTTTCGACCTCTGAAGGCTGGCTGAGGTCAGCCGGCAGGATGTCGATGCTCACGTTATATTGCTCACGCAGCCGTTCAGCCAGCGCCGCCATACGCGTGGTATCGCGGGCAACCAGGATAAGGTTGTGTCCACGGCGGGCAAAACGATCCGCATAAACAGCGCCGATTCCCGTTGAAGCGCCGGTGATTAATACCGAGGTGGTGTCTTTCATCGCAATCTCTCTTAGGTTGTGGTTGTGGCAAAAACGCATGCTTTTTTAAATGATGCTCGACATGTATAATAAATGTCAACCATCATTTAAAATGAAAGGCGATCGATACCAAACGTTCAGGCGTTTGTGAGTGGGGGGCTGGGTAGGGATTCAATGGCTGGTGGTATGTACGATGAATCCACACTAGCCACACAGGGTGGCTGAAATGAGAAGCAATGGGCTTATATCCACCAGATTGCTGCTCTCTGCCGCGGGGCGGAGTATGTTAACATCATCCCGCCGCACGCCAGACAGGCTGGGGATGCGGCGGTTGGAGCGATTGATCCGCGCTGATATTACGGGCTACAGGAGGAAAAATGGGACGCGTATCTAAAGAACAGATGGAACATAACCGAAAAAATATCATTAAAGCGTCCTCAGAACTGTTTCGTGAGCGGGGGCTTGACGGTGTCAGCGTAAACGACATTATGTCGGCCGTCGGCCTGACCCATGGCGGCTTTTATGGCCACTTTAGTTCCAAGGATGAGTTAGAGGCGTTGGCCTGCCGTCAGGCATTTGATGATACGGATGCTTTCCTGGATCAAGGCGAGATGGGCAGCTTTGCACAACTGGTTGAATACTATCTTTCAACGGAACACCGTGATAACACCCGTAGCGGATGTACGGTCTCGGCGCTGGCCAGCGATGTGTTGCGTAAAGATCGTGAAAAGCCGGTTCGCGAGACTTACAAAGCTGGCGTCAAAAAAATGGCAGAGCGCCTGGCCGCGATTGAGGAAGATAAACCGGATACGGCGCCTGCCGACAAGCATCTGACACAGCTAGCGCTGATGGCGGGGGCGTTGATGTTGGCAAGGGCAACGGAAGGGGATGAAATTTCCGAACGTTTCCTTTCGGCAGCAAAAACAGCGCTACTCGGGACAAAGTGAAAGTGGCGTTAAAAATAGTGAAAACTTAAAAATACATTTAGGGGGTATTTTAATTTCAATCGGATGAGCAGATGTTAATAGCCTATAATAGGATTTAAATGAAATATAAAAACATGAAAAACGACGCTTTGATATCTAAAAGCGACAGGTGAATAAATAGTATTTAATATCTGGCGCGCCTCCCTAAAAAATCACGCCGTAATAAAAAATAAAATCAATAGGTTATCCTAAGCAGGTGACAAAACCGGCAGCGATTAATGTTATCCCTCCAGTATTTTTCTCTAAATGAAAATCATATGGTAGCCAATGATTTTACATAACTTATTGATATTTATTGTGTTTTATTGATAGATTCATTCGTGAATGTTGTTGTTATTTGGTGTGTGACGACGGTTTTGTTGAACACCCAAAAACTTTATGCGACTCTGCGGTTGAACTTGTCTGTCATTAATTTTCGAATTAGAAGTTAATCTGTTATCAATAACGGACTAATGACTTAATGACAGAATCAAAAAGACAGCGAATATTCCACGCTATAACCGCGCAGGGGAAGCGCATTCCCCTGTAATTTCGACCTACATCTGGTTAGAACACCCAAACAGGGGGAAGATGGCTATGGATAATATGACGTCCGTCTCGGCAGCCACGCTGCGTAAGGTGACAACCGCCGCAGCGATTGGTAATTTTGTCGAGTGGTTTGATTTCGCCGTCTATGGCTTTCTGGCGACGATCATTGCGCAACAATTTTTTTCGGCAGATCTGCCGCAGGCGGCATTGTTACAGACATTCGCCGTATTCGCCGTGGCTTTTGCACTGCGCCCGCTGGGCGGGGTGATATTCGGTATGCTGGGCGACAAACTGGGCCGCAAGCGTATTTTGTCTTTAACCGTGTTACTGATGGCGGGATCGACCACGATCATTGGTCTGCTGCCCACCTATGCCAGCATTGGCATGCTGGCGCCGCTGTTTCTGACGCTAACCCGCTGTGTTCAAGGGTTTTCTGCTGGTGGTGAATATGCCGGGGCCTGCGCCTATGTGATGGAGCATGCCCCTAACCACAAACGCGCCTGGTACGGCAGTTTTATCACGGTTTCTACCTTTTCCGCCTTTGCCGCAGCGGCGACGATTACCTATCTGCTGGATGCCAGCCTGAGCGCGGAGCAGATGAGCCGTTGGGGTTGGCGTATTCCTTTTCTGGTGGCGGCACCGCTCGGCCTGGTTGGCGTTTATCTGCGGCTGCGTATGGAAGAGACGCCGGCGTTTCGCGCGGCGCTTGCTGAATCCGCCACTGCCCACGCACCGTTAAGCGAGACGTTACGCCAGCAGGCGGGGAATATCTTGCGGCTGGGGGCGTTTATCTCTTTGACGGCGCTGTCGTTTTATATGTTCACCACTTATTTTTCCACCTTCCTGCAACTGGAAGGGCATTTTAGCCGTGCTGCCGCGCTGTTGGTTTCCACCGTTGCGCTGCTGTTTGCCGCTGGAATGTGTCCGCCGGTCGGTGCGCTGTGCGATCGGATAGGGCGCAGAAAAACCGTCGCCCTGACCGGAGTCTGGGTGATACTGAGCGTCTATCCTGCCTGGCAGTTGGCCAGCTCAGGCCATCTTTGGGCAGCGATTCTCGGCGATCTGCTGTTGGCGACCGGGGCGGTATTGTCCGGCGTGGTGACGGCGGCGCTGCTCTCGGAAGTTTTCCCCACCCGAGCGCGCTATACCGCCTCCGCGATTACTTATAATCTGGCCTACACAATTTTTGGCGGAACGGCGCCTTTAGTCGCGACCTGGCTGATCGGCTACACCGGCAGCAGCGTGTCACCGGCATTTTATCTGGCGCTGGTGTCATTACTGGCGCTGGCTGGTGGCCTGGCGCTGCCGGAAACCTCGCGCATTTCGTTGCATGGAGAACAAGATAAACGGTCGGCGCAGGCAGGCTTCAAGGCATTGAAAGCAGGGGGAGAGGGTTAGACGTCTCGTCGAGGTGTATAAGATCCCGGCACCGTCCGGGATCCACACGTTAAGGTGTATCTATCCGACTGAGCTATTGAATAATCTGCATATTTCGGTAGATTGAGAACCCTCTCAGTCAAACCTAGCGGGTTAGGGTAAATGCACAAAAGTGATAACGTAACGCCACGCGCTTACAAACAGGTGGATGTATTTACCACCTCGCCACTACAGGGAAACCCCCTGGCGGTGATCCTGGAAGCGGAAGGGTTGGATGAAGCGCAGATGCTTGCGTTAGCGCGCTGGACCAACCTTTCGGAAACCACCTTCGTTTTCAAGCCGACGCATCCGGCCGCAGATTACCGGGTGCGCATCTTTACCCCTGAAAAAGAGTTGCCCTTTGCCGGGCATCCGACATTGGGCACGGCCCATGCCTTACTGGAAGCTGGTTTGGTGACCAAACAACCGGGGGTGATGATGCAGGAATGCGGAGTCGGTCTGGTGGCGGTCAATATCCTGCCGGAAGGCACGCTGGCGTTTGCCGCGCCGGAGGTCACGCTGCGCACGCTGACACTTGAGGAACGGCAGCAGTTGGCGGCCGATTTTCAACCGGCGGTAATGGCTACAGAGATTCTGCCGGTGGTGGCCGACATGGGCATCCGTTGGCTGATGGTGCGTATGCCAGACGCGCAATCCTGTCTGGCGATGACGCCAAACCAGGCCATGATTAAGAAGATGCAAATTGATTATCAGGTTGACGGCGTGGTGATTTATGGCGCTTATCCATCCGGCGATCCCGCAGATTACGAGATACGGGCGTTTCTGGTTGAGTGGGACAAGCTGGTCGAGGATCCGGTGACCGGCAGCGCTAATGCGTGTCTGGCCCGTTTGCTGCAGACCAATAATTTCCCCGACGGTGGTGTAACAGCACAAGGATATCAGGTCCGGCAAGGCACTCAACTGCATCGCGAGGGCCGGGTCAGCGTAAGTTTTATTCGCGATGAGCCGTGGATTGGCGGTCAGAGCTGTACGCTGATTGAAGGGGTGCTGAAGATTTAGGTGTATTTGGTGAGATTAAAAACGCTGAACGAGCTAATTGCTTATACGTAGCGGTTCAGCTGCATCTGCCGGCAACGCGTAATTTCTCAGTGTGATGCCGTTGATAAGGCAATCCGTCACGCTTTTCGATTACGCACGATATTTTCAATCTGCTCCGTATGCCGCTCTCCCCACTGACAGAGCGGTGCTAACGCGCGGGCCAGAGAGTCGCCGAAACCGGTTAAGGCGTACTCAACCCTGGGCGGGATTTCGCCGTAGTCGGTGCGCTCAACCACGCCATCTTGCTGAAGTTCTTTCAGCTGTTGAATCAATACCTTATCGCTTACTTTTCCAATAGCGCGCTTCAGCTCCCCGTAACGATGTACTTTATGGGCGAGGTAAAACAGTATCAGCGGTTTCCACTTTCCGCTTAGTACCGCCAACGACGCTTCCAGACCGCAGTTGAATTTTTTATTTAGCATAAGCTCTCATTCGCCGGGTACTTACCAAAAGGTGCATACTATACTAAATATTTAACTCTGTTTATGCTAGGGCTTTCCACTGTTGAGGAGAGCGTTATGAGCAGATTAGCGGGAAAAATCGCGGTGATTACTGGCGGAAATAGCGGTATCGGTCTGGCTACGGCTAGGCGCTTTGCCCGGGAAGGCGCTCAGGTGATCATCACAGGGCGACGTCAGAAAGAGCTTGATGAAGCCATTGCGCTGATTGGTCATGAGGCGCTTGCGATTCAGGGTGACGTATCAAAACTGGCCGATCTGGAGCGTATTTTTTCTCATATCCAGCAAGTGAAAGGAAAAGTTGATGTCCTTTTCGCTAATGCGGGCTTGGGTGAGCTTCAGCCGCTTGGCGCGATTACCGAGGAATCGTATGAGTATACGTTTAACGTTAACGTCAAAGGGACGCTGTTTACCGTGCAAAAGGCACTGCCGCTTATGTCGCAAGGCGGTTCGATTATTCTTACCGGCTCGACAACTGGCTCAATGGGCACGCCAGCATTTAGCGTTTACAGCGCTTCGAAAGCAGCAGTCCGTAACTTTGCCAGAAGCTGGGCGCTGGATCTGCAGGGAACAGGGATCCGTGTAAATGTCCTTTCACCTGGCTCCACAGCGACGCCAGGGCTGTTTAATGTACTGGAAAGCTCAGGGAAAAAAGAGAGTTTGTTGGCCAATTTCGCGCAGGAAGCGCCGCTTGGACGCATTGGTGATTCGGATGAGATCGCCGCCGTTGCCTTATTCCTGGCCTCTGACGAGAGCAGCTTTATGACTGGCAGCGAGGTCTTCGTTGACGGTGGTCTGGCGCAAATTTAAGGATACTCTGTATAAACCTGTAATGCCGCTCGGCAGACATAGCGCTGCCGGGCATAAATAAGCCGTGCGTTTTGGTGAAATCTGCAGAGGTAAGATAGCCATTCATTCTCAGATTTCACGTAGCGCGATCAAAATAGGAGGGCGTTTTGACCGATTATTGCGGGCTTTTGTCGGTACTCCAGTCATTGGAGATTCAGCTGCATCTGCCGGCGATGCGTAACAACACAGAGATCGTTGGCGAGTTGCTGCATGATGAGTTTGAAGAAGTCGGTCGTTCAGGACGGCGCTATGACAAACGGCAAACCGTTGCGGCGCTGGCAACGGAAACTGAGCAGCTGCAAATTTTCGCCGAAGGGTTCCAGCTGACGATGATTAGCGAAGGCGTCGCATTGCTGAGGTAAAAAGTTTTCAGCGTGATACCAGTGGCAAAGTTGTGCGTCACACGGAACGTTCGTCAATCTGGCTGCTATCATCATCAGAAAAAGAAGCTCGTTGGCAGATGCGTTTTCATCAGGGCACGCCGATCGATGATTAAGCCTGGAGAAAATCTTTAAACCAGAATGATGGCCAAGGGATAAACCTTAGCAAATACTGTCGAAGACATCGAGCAAAGGTTGAAGGTGAGGTGAGATAGAGCACCAAGAGATAGCCGGGTGCGCATCCATCAATCCAATTTAACATAATATACATTATGCGCACCTAGGTGCCGGTACACGGAATCTGTGTCTTTGGGCTTTATCATGGGTTTTCTACGTAATCCCACCTTTCTACATTCTATCCGGCAGATTCACTTTTTCCCCGGATCGACATCAACAGCTCAACCATATTCTGCGGATAAACAACTTCGCAGGTTGTTTTGAGTTCTTCCTCACTCCACCAGTGATGCTCGCTGATAACCTGCTTTTCATCATGGCTCCAGTTGTCACCATTGATCTGATGGTTAGCCACCCGCACGACGAAAAACCTTTCTTCAGCTTTTACTGTTTCACCGCTCGGTAACGTCATAACGAAATTTCGCTGTGCGACGCTTGCACCTATCTTGTCGCTTACAATGCCGGTTTCTTCCCACAGTTCTCTGATGGCCGCTTGCTCAAATGACTCGCCGCATTCAACGCCGCCACCCGGCGTTGCCCAATATGTTCTTCCTGCCAGCGCATCGTTACCGTGCGTAAACTTGAACAGTAAAATGCACCCTGACGGATTGATAACTAAAAGCCTGGCTGCAGGCCGTGATCGCATACTTTCTCCCGATTGCGCTACGTGAATTCTGGTAATCATTGGCTACCTTACCTCTACAGATTTCACCAGAACGCGTCATTTTTTTAGTGCAATTTATGCTCAACTCTGCCAGTTGCTCATCTCATCCAGGCCGATAATTGATGGTCTACACCATGATATACACGGCTTGATAGCAATTATGGTGACCGGGAGTTTTTTATGTTAACTTAACGGAATTAACCATGATAAATCATGTAGATAGATATTCACCATTCATAAATTAGGCTATACCCGATAATGATAAACCACATTAAAAAGAGCCTTGAACTGGGCGCTGCCGTCGAGAAGCAGATAACAACGGACGATCCCCAGCATCTTGAGTCTGTTAAAGATGACTTAAAGGAAAAAATGGGCGCGCCGGTGGGTTTGCATACTGCCGGCGTGCCGTTAATCTTCAGCGCACTCTTCGCGCTTCTCAGCTTTGCCATACCGCAGCTATCCATTTGGGATACGATTTTCGGCTGGATGGAATGGCCTCAACATGCTGTCTTTATAGGAATAATTATAACCGGGTTGGTCTACTGTCTATTGGTTTTCCCATCGCTAACGCTTGTTTCCAGAGGCTGTTTGCCGGCACTGAAATTTTATCTTGTGCTGTTGTTGTTCACTGCGGTGCTGGCCGTGTTGTATTTGCTCTGCACCATCATCATGTTGCTGTCCGGCATTGAAAGCCATATGGGATTTCTGATCGGCGCGATCATCGGATTCGTCTTTATCCTTGCAAGTGTCAAATGCCTCAATAGCGCCATGTTGGTTAAAACCATGGCATTCTATTTACATAACCGCGTATGGCGCCGGCAGCTCAAGATCCATCACCGCCAGTTGACCAAACGGAAATGATGGCCGATCTCCGTAATACAACATCGGGATGCCTTGCATCCCGCCTGGTTTAAACGGACCCTTCTTTTTCGATTACCAAGATCCGGGCCTCTCCCTGTGGATGCGCTACGTGCTCGCACCCGACATTGGCATAAAAAATATCGCCGGCATTAAGCAGCACTTTTTTGATCTCGCCTTGCTGTTTGTAATGCATCTCTACGCTGCCGTCCATCACGGCAAAAACCTCTTGCCCGTCATTGATGTGCCATTTATAGGGTCGATCGGTCCAGTGCAGACGTACCGTGGTGCCATCAAAGTTGGCGATATTGAGCGCGTCCCAGGCCCGATCTGAAACAAACTCTTTGCTGATATATGTCTTCATTAAGTAAGTCATCCAACTGATTTATTGATTAAAACCACGATTTCATACTTTACCCCTGGAGCGTGCAGATTGGTATCATTCAGTAGATTTATCAAACCAATGGCCGGCGCTTCACCCTGGCGTAATCATGACTGGCCCTTGCCCCTTGCATTTAACATAACTCCTGATTTTTGCATCAAAAAAGTGACATTGTCACCATGGCGTCATCCTGCCTTTACCCCAATCAGATCAAATTTTTGTGTGATTTATCCGTTGGTTCGCCAGTTTTCATCTACGTTTAAGACGTAGCGTCAAAAAATGACTTAATTCGCCGCCTGCCGGAGAGCCAACGCTGCGCGCCGCCAGGTAAGGCGGCACAAAATTTCATTATCTATCAAACAGTTGAAGATAACCTCTGAGGATGCTATGAAACTGAAACCTCTTATCCTGTGTATGATATTGGCCGGTTCGTTTTCGCTATCTCCCGGCGTGTATGCAGCCGATGACGCCAGGAAGGATGCCACCTCGGCGACACAAAAAACCAATGCCGAACTCTACGACCAACTGCCCTTCTCCGATAAAACCGATTTCAGCGATGCGCATAAAGGGTTTATTGCTCCCTTGCCTGCTGAGGTGATTAAGGGCGAAGCCGGCAACGTGATCTGGGATCCGCAGCAGTACGCCTTTATCAAAGAAGATGAAAAATCGCCGGCTACCGTCAACCCCAGCTTATGGCGTCAGTCGCAGCTGATTAATATCAGCGGGCTGTTTGAAGTGACCGATGGTGTCTACCAAATCCGCAACCTCGATCTGTCAAATATGACCATTATCGAAGGTAAAGAAGGCATCACGGTGGTCGACCCGCTGGTCTCTGCAGAAACGGCGAAAGTGGGTATGGATCTCTATTATAAGAACCGCGGTAAAAAACCGGTGGTGGCGGTGATTTATACCCACAGCCACGTTGACCACTACGGTGGCGTACGCGGCGTGGTCGATGAGGCGGACGTCAAAGACGGCAAGGTGAAGATCTATGCGCCGGCCGGCTTTATGGAAGAGGCAGTCTCGGAAAACATCATGGCCGGCAACGTAATGAGCCGCCGGGCGAGCTATATGTACGGCAACCTGCTGAAAGCCGATCCTAAAGGCCAGGTTGGCGCAGGTCTCGGCACCACCACCTCCGCAGGCACCGTGACGCTGATTGCACCAACGGATTACATCACCAAAACAGGTGAAAAACGCACCATCGACGGGTTGACCTACGACTTTATGATGGCGCCCGGCTCTGAAGCACCGGCAGAAATGCTGTGGTATATCGAAGAGAAGAAACTGATTGAAACCGCAGAGGATGTCACCCACACCCTGCATAACACCTATTCACTGCGCGGCGCCAAGATCCGTCAGCCGCTGCCTTGGTCTAAATATATCAACGAGGCGCTGACCCTGTGGGGCGATAAGGCGGAGATTATCCTGGCACAGCACCACTGGCCAACCTGGGGCAATGAGAACGTGCAGAAGCTGCTGCGCAGCCAGCGAGACCTGTATCGTTATATCAACGACCAGACGTTACGTATGGCGAACCAGGGGCTGACGCGCGATGAGATCGCCGCCAACTTTAAACTGCCGCCCAGCCTGGAAAACACTTGGGCAAACCGGGGCTATTATGGCTCCGTCAGCCATGACGTGAAGGCAACCTACGTGCTCTATCTCGGCTGGTTTGACGGTAACCCGGCGACGCTGGATGAACTGCCGCCGGAAGAAGCGGCGAAGAAATTCGTCGAATATATGGGCGGCGCCGACAGCATCCTGCAGAAAGCAAAAGCGGACTTTGACAAAGGCAACTACCGCTGGGTGGCGCAGGTGGTCAGCAAAGTGGTGTTTGCCGATCCGCAAAACAAAGCGGCACGCGAGCTGGAGGCGGATGCGTTAGAGCAACTGGGCTATCAGGCAGAATCCGGGCCGTGGCGTAACTTCTACCTCACCGGCGCCCAGGAGCTGCGCAACGGCGTGATGAAGCTGCCGACGCCAAACACCGCCAGCCCGGATACGGTGCGGGCGATGACGCCGGAAATGTTCTTTGATTATCTGGCGGTGCACATTAACGGAGAGAAAGCGGCCGGCGCCAAAGCGGTGCTGAATGTCGATCTCGGCGACGATGGCGGCAAGTATAAGCTGGAGCTGGAAAACGGCGTATTAAACCATACCGCCAATGTCCAGGCGCAAGACGCCGATGCCACCCTCACCCTGTCGCGCGACACGCTGAATAAAATCATCCTGAAAGAGGAAACCCTGCAACAGGCTGAGAAAAACGGCGGGCTGAAAATCAAAGGCAGCGCTGATAAGGTCAATGAACTCTTGAGTTATATGGATAAGTTCGAGTTCTGGTTTAATATTGTTACTCCGTAAGGAATAGCCAGCGCCCTGCGGGGCGCTGGCTACGCATGTTTTCACCGTTTGAGGAAAGAGATCATGATAAAAACATGGGTGTTATCCGCCGCTCTGCTGCTGCCCGCCTTTGGTGCAACCGCCGGAGCCTACGACAGCCTGGCCTTTGCGCTGAATCAGCAAACGCTGATTAACGATCTGCGCGCGCACTGCCAGATCGCCAAAGAGGTGTCGGACGAGAAGATCAAATCGGTATTTATCAACAGCAAGGAAAACCACGACGCGCTCAGCGCCACCGCCAGCGCGTTGAAGAACCACCAGCAGGAACGGTATCAGCAACAGCTGAAACGCATTCACTGCCCGGACTTCACTCAGCAGTGATAATCAGTATGACCAGCGATCGCGCCCGGCCTGCTTGGCGCGGTACAACGCCTCATCGGCCTCGGCAATCATCTGCGGCGGCGTCAGCCGCCCGGCCGAGGCGGCAATTCCCAGGCTGACGGTAACCAACCGGCTGACTGCCGATGCGGCATGGGGTAATGCCGCCTGCTCTATCCGGGCCCGAATCCGTTCGGCAACCTGCGCAGCCTGCTCCGCATTAGCGTGCGCCAATACCAGGGTGAATTCTTCCCCGCCGTAGCGGGCAACCAGATCTTCCGGCGTTCTGACCGCCGCTGCCAGCAGCGCGGCGACGTCCGCCAGGCACGCATCCCCCGCCTGATGACCATAGCGATCGTTGTAGTGCTTGAAGTAGTCGACGTCGACCATGATCAGGGCGAACGGTACCTGTACGGCGCACAGGCTGGCGAGATGGGATTCCAACGCCCTTCTGTTGGCCAGCCCCGTCAGCGGGTCCTGCAACGCCAGCGTCTCCAGGCGAGAGATCAGCAGTTGGTTTTCCTGATAGCGTGACCAGGCTTCATCAAACCAGCGCAGCAAGGTCTGACGACCGTAAATCACAATAACGGTGAAGATCAGCCATATCACCGCAAAATGGCCGTTGACGCCATGATTAAGCTGAATGCTGGCCAGCGGCGTGATAAGCCACAGCGGAGTAAGAAACAGCGCGAACCCCGGAGGATAAAAATAGAGTGAGGTCATGCCGGTCAGCATCAGTATGCATACCAACGGCCAGGCGAACGGCAACTGCCAATAAGCCACGAAGCCAAAACAGCTGATAGCCCAGAGCACGCCCAGCAACGGCAGCAGCAGTAAGGCCCACAGGCGGACACGGCGACCGTCGCCACCTTTTCCGATGCGGGAAACACCCCACAGAACAAGTGACAGCGTCACTACTGTCGCCATCATGCCATCCATAATAAAGGGGATAACGGCGCCGATATGCAGCGTGGCGTCGAAACCGGGGAACAGCAGATTACGCAATACCACCAGCATGGCGAAGGCGATATTGATGGACGCCAGCCAGGGAAGACTGCTGCATATCGCCTGGTTGACCATATCATCCCGATGCGCCAATACCCCGGGTTGTCGCCGTTTATTCTCTTTTCCCATATCTACGTTCTGCCGCTAGCCAAGGTTATCACGTTCCCCTTCCCTTAACGCCAAGAGCCGGAAGGTCACACGGAGATAATTCTCCATTATTCTCCGCGTATTTTCCTGTTTTAGCTTAGGTAAGACGTTGCGGAACCGCAATGATGGGGCATTCTTTATCAGAAACGCGGGTTACATGCGAGGGAGTGCGGAAACATGCCGGACAGCGCTTCCGGCATGTCAATTTACGCTATGGCGTTACTTGCTCAGTTTTGCCTTGGTGGGCGTGGCGGTAAAACTGACGTCACTACAGCTGAAGAAAGTTTCCCGCGCCGGATCGATACGTTCCCACTGCACATAGAGCAAAGTGTGTTGACCGTTCACCCGATCCTGCGGAATGTCCACCTCGATCTGATAGACCCCGGCATTGTCACCCGGCGGAACAATCACCTCGGTCACCGTCAGCGGTTCCAGTACGCCCCAGCTCAGCGTTTGCGTGGTTGGATCGAACTCTTTTTTGGCGATATAGATATTCCACTTACTGGGTTCGTGGATCTTGGTGGCGTCATAGTACAGCGTTGCTTTGCCGTCTTTGACCGTTACGCTGGAAACCTGCCAATCCTTATGCGGCTGGTCGATACCTTCAAACTTGGCCACCCCGGCGGAGCACAAATGGCCATCGGGCACTTTATCCGCCGGCGAGCTGGTGCCCTCCAGGTTTTGCGAATAGGCCGGCCATTCGACAAACATCTGCCGGCGTTCCCAGACCGGGATGCTGTCCTGTTTAAACAGAAAAGCGGCGCGGCAGGCGGCGTTGGGTATGTTGGAACCGTCATCGGGGTAGTTATAGCCGCCGTCGTTCTCGCAAATCACCTGACGCGCCTTGGGGATCTGCGTGGCGCCATGCTTGGGGCCAATACTTTGTTGGACTTCACTTCTCTTACTGGCCTCCTCTGCCTGAGCGGACAACGAGCAGGTAAACGCCAGCAGTGCACATAATGACAAGGTCTTGGTGCGGTTACTCATCGGGTACTTTCCTTATGCGAACGTTCCCGCCTTCAGGGAATGAAGGCGGAGCTTGATACGGCAGGGGTAATAACTGCCCTGCCACCTACAAAAATCCGCATGGTGTTGAAGTCATGAATAACAAGCAAAGTCGGACAAGGAATATGACAGTTTCGTGACGCCAGCTTACTGTAGGCCAGGAGTCAGGAACGCGCAAACTTGCTTCTGCGCACCAATTATTCGCTGAGTAACGGTTGTCGGTTGACGTCAGTGAAAATTCAGAGCTTTCTGTCTGTCGCTCTCCTGGCGTTATGCATATGCCCTTTCCTTGTTTATCCGTGGCTCAATCAATAACTTTTTGCTCTATGCCTGCGCACTTTATATCGTCGAATAAAGCCTTATTATTTATCCCAGAAAAGGTTATCGAAGAAATAAATGTGGTTTATAAATAATCGCTTAGCCTTTGTTGCGGCCGCCCAACGGGGCGCCTTTTATCACTAAACGATAAAAAACTCGTTACAAGACAATATGTTGCAAAAAAGTAACAGTTCGCCCTCTTGTTAAACCCGGCGCGATTCTGTTATGGCGCATATTTTCGGCCACAAAATCAACAACGTATTGATTCATATAGGGAAAATCTAAACAAAATTAAACAAAATAAATGATTGAGCCACAGGTTAAAAACAAATATATTGGGCGCGCTTTTATGCAGAGCAAATCATTTGTTAATTCAATTATTCAATCAGGCGTTGTCAATAACCCTGGTTGTAGGAGTGATATGATGACGGATAAAGTCCGTATTGATACTTTAGGTGCCGATTCATTTAATGGAAACAACGAAACCTATTTGGCCAGACAGGCTGAATTTGAATCAAACGTTAGGAGTTATCCTCGTAAATTGCCATTAGCGATTGCGAAGGCTCAGGGTGTCTGGCTGACCGATGTTGAAAACAAACAATATCTTGATTGCCTGGCCGGCGCGGGTACGCTGGCGCTGGGCCATAATCATCCTGATGTCCTGCAGAGCATCCAAAATGTCATTACCAGCGGCTTGCCGTTACATACGCTCGATCTGACTACGCCGTTAAAAGACGGCTTCTCTGCCCACCTGCTCTCTCTGCTGCCGGGTCAGGGGAAAGAGTACTGCCTGCAGTTCTGCGGCCCTTCTGGCGCCGACGCGGTGGAAGCCGCGCTGAAACTGGCGAAGAAGCACACCGGCCGCAGCGGCGTGATCAGCTTCTCCGGCGGCTACCACGGCATGACCCACGGCGCGCTGTCGGTCACCGGCAACCTGTCGCCGAAAGAAGCCATCAACGGCATGATGCCGGAAGTGCAGTTCATGCCTTACCCGCATGAATACCGTTGCCCGCTGGGTATCGGCGGCGAAGCCGGCGTCAAGGCGCTGAGCTACTACTTCGAAAACCTGATTAACGACGTTGAAAGCGGCGTGCGTAAGCCAGCGGCAGTGATCCTGGAAGCAGTTCAGGGCGAAGGCGGCGTGAACCCGGCGCCGGTCGAGTGGCTGCAGCGTATCCGTAAGGTGACGCAGGAGCACGGTATTCTGCTGATTATCGACGAAGTGCAGGCCGGCTTTGCCCGTACCGGTAAATTCTTCGCCTTCGAGCACGCCGGCATAGAGCCGGACATCATCGTAATGTCGAAAGCGGTCGGCGGCGGCCTGCCGTTGGCGGTGCTGGGCATCAAGAAGCAGTTCGACGCCTGGGAGCCTGGCCACCACACCGGCACCTTCCGCGGCAACCAGCTGGCGATGGCGACCGGCCTGACCACGCTGAAGTACCTGCAAGAACACAACATTGCCGACAAAGTGGCCGCTCAGGGCGAATGGCTGAAAGGCAAGCTGGCTGAACTGCAGCAGCGTTACCCGGTGATTGGCCACGTACGCGGCCTGGGTCTGATGCTCGGCATCGAGATCGTCAAACCGCACGAAGCGCCGGATCATATGGGCAGCTACCCTGCCGATGGCGAGCTGTCCGCGCTGCTGCAGAAAAAATGCTTTGAAGGCGGCCTGATTCTGGAACGCGGCGGCCGTCACGGCAGCGTGCTGCGTCTGTTGCCTTCCCTGCTGATCAGCAATGAAGAGCTGGGCGTATTCCTGGATAAATTTGAAAACGCTCTGTTGAGCGCGGGCGTTAAGCCTGTCTGAGTGGAGTTGAACGCAATGTCCAAGTCAAACCCGATCCTGGCCGGTTCAGCGCAAAGCATTGAAGCCTACCAGCAGGCGATCGCCCAGAGCAGCGAGGCGGTGGCACAGTGGCTGCAGCAGCCTGAGATGTATCAGGGTAAAACCGTGGCCGAACTGCGCGAGCGCATTCAGCTGGACTTCAATCCGCAGGGCCTGGGCAACCAGGCGGCGATTGAACGTGCGGTTGAATACTTCCTGCAGGACAGCCTGGCGGTACACCATCCGCAGTGCGTGGCGCACCTGCACTGCCCGAGCCTGGTGGTCAGCCAGGCCGCCGAGGTACTGATTAACGCCACCAACCAGAGCATGGACTCCTGGGATCAGAGCCCTTCCGCCACCATCATCGAGATGAAGCTGGTCGAATGGCTGCGTGAACGCGTGGGTTACCAGCCTGGCGACGCCGGCGTGTTCACCAGCGGCGGCACCCAGAGCAACCTGATGGGGCTGATGCTGGCGCGCGACGCCTTCTTCGCCCGTCAGGGACACTCGGTGCAGCAGGACGGCCTGATCGGCGATCTGCGTAAAATCAAAGTGTTCTGCTCTGCCAATGCCCACTTCTCGGTGCAGAAGAACATGGCGCTGCTGGGCTTCGGCTATCAGTGCGTGACGCAGGTGAAAACCGACGAGCGCGCGCGGATGGATCTGAACGATCTGGCGGAAAAAGTGGCGCAGGCGCATGCCAACGGCGAACAGATTATGGCGATTGTCGCCACCGCCGGCACCACCGACGCCGGCGCGATCGACCCGCTGCGTGATATCGCACAGATTGCGGCGCAGCACCAGATCTGGCTGCACGTTGATGCCGCCTGGGGCGGCGCGCTGCTGCTGTCCGAGCAGTACCGCCACTATCTGGACGGTATTGAACTGGTGGACTCCATCACCCTGGACTTCCACAAGCAGTTCTTCCAGACCATCAGCTGCGGCGCGTTCCTGCTGAAAGAGGCGCGCCACTATGAGCTGATGCGCTATCAGGCGGCTTACCTGAACTCCGAGTTTGACGAAGCGCAGGGCGTGCCGAACCTGGTGTCCAAATCGCTGCAGACCACCCGCCGTTTTGACGCATTGAAACTGTGGATGGGGCTGGAAGCGCTGGGGCAGCAACAGTACGCCGAGATTATCGATCACGGTATTACCCTGTCGCAGCAGGTGGCGGAATACGTCAACGCGCAGCCGACGCTGGAACTGGTGATGCAGCCGCAGCTGGCCAGCGTACTGTTCCGTTCACGTCCGGCACTGCTGGCGGACGACGCCGCGGTGGCGCTGCTGAATCAGCGTATCGGCGATAACCTGCTGGAATCCGGTCAGGCCAACGTTGGTGTGACCGAATTTAACGGCGTCACCTGCCTGAAGCTGACGCTGCTGAACCCGACGGTAACGCTGGACGACGTCAAGCGCCTGCTGGATCTGGTAGACAGCGCCGCACAGGGGCTGGCAAACGCCTAAGCGCCCTGCCGACAGACAACAAGCCGATAACCCAGGTTATCGGCTTTTTTTATCGCCTTACGGCTCTGCGCCGGCGTTCTGGCCGTTGCGCGCCAGATTTTGCTCCATCTCATCCAGCGCCGCCTGATTATCCAGCCCCCACTGATACATCTGCTCAATCGGCTGCGCCAGCGTGCACCCCAGCGGGGTCAGCGAATATTCCACCTTCGGCGGCACTACCTGATACACCTTACGCTCAATCAACCCGCGCAGCTCCAGTTCACGCAATGTCTGAAACAGCATCTTCTTGGAAATGCCCTGCAGGCTGCGCTGCAGTTCACCGGTGCGCGCGCCCGGCTGCGGCCAGTGCCACAGCGCATGGAGCACCATGGTGCTCCACTTGACGGCAAACAGCGACATCAGCCGGCGCGGCGCCGAGTCGGCATAAAAATAGACTTTCCCATCGATCCAATCCGGCATCGGAGACTCCTGAATATCATGGTTACCAAATGGTGACTACTATCAATAAAGGAACCTTTTGTCTATAGTCTGCCGCCCTCAACGCAAGTTTGTCCGTACCGCTGCGGACAGATGCCGATAACGAAAGGTGAAACAATGAAAATTAACGCTATCGCGGCCAGCCATGCCGACCGCCCTTTGGCCCCCGCCCAGATTACGCTGCGTGATGTACAGCCGGAAGACGTCAGCATTGAAATCCTGTATTGCGGGGTATGCCATTCCGATCTGCATATGGCGCGCAACGAATGGGGCGTCAGCAACTATCCGCTGGTGCCGGGCCATGAGATTGTCGGCCGGGTGCGGGCCACCGGCGCGGCGGTAACGCGCTTTCAGCCGGGCGATCTGGTAGGCGTCGGCGTGATGGTGGATTCCTGCGGCGACTGCCATTTCTGCCGCCAGCAGGAGGAGCAGTACTGCGAGACGGGCTTTGTGCCAACCTATAACGGCACCGACAGATATACCGGCCGGCTGACGACCGGCGGCTATGCCGAGCAGATCGTGGTAGACCAGCATTTTGTGGTATCGGTGCCGCAGAACCTGCCGCTGCACGCGGTAGCGCCGCTGCTGTGCGCCGGCGTGACCGTCTGGTCGCCGCTGCAGCACCTGAAACTGCAGCCGGGCGATAAGGTCGGCGTGATCGGCCTGGGCGGGCTGGGCCATATGGCGGTGAAGCTGGCCAGCGCACTGGGGGCGGAGGTGACGCTGTTCACCACCTCGCCGGAAAAAGGCGCCGATGCGCGCCGTCTGGGCGCCAGCCAGGTGGTGGTATCCAAGGATGCACAGCAGATGGCCGCCCAGCAACACAGTCTGGACATTATTCTCGACTGCGTCGCCGCGCCGCATCAGCTTGATCCTTACCTGGCCTGCCTGAAGACCAACGGCCATCTGGTGCTGGTCGGCATTCCGGACAGCCCGCACCCGCCGACGGACGTGACGCCGATGGTGTTCCGTCGCCTGAGCATTACCGGCACCTCGATCGGCAGCATTGCGGAAACGCAGGCGATGCTCGACTTCTGCGGCCAGCACAATATCACCGCCGACGTAGAGCTGATTGATGCCGGCGAGGTAGAAACCGCGTTTAGCCGCATGCTGCAGGGCGACGTGAAATATCGTTTTGTTATCGATATGCAACGCGCCCGCTGGGATCAATAAGCGATACTTTTCAGCCCTCCTTTCCCGGGGGGCTTTAATACTTTTCCGGCGGATGAAATATGCGCCATAGCGATTCCTTATCATTCAAGCGCCGCATCATAAAAACTATTCTGCCGTTATTATTGCTGCGTCTTTCTGTTATTAATCTTGCAGCCGCTTACGGTAAGCATCATTTCTGTGAACTCCGTCATCATTAATAACCTGCTCGTGTCAGTTTAAATTTATGAGCCATATCACGAAAAATAACTTTGGCTTATTGCCCTATGCGGCGGCACTGGCCGACGGTGTCCCGGATGTGCGGGGAATTTTGCCCGAAACCTACTCGGCACCCCATTATAATCAAACACCTATGATAATCCCCGACGTTAACGGTGTTCCTGTGGATCACGTATTTACCAGCGGATTATGCCATTTCTTCAGACAATCATTCCGCCATCTGCGGGCGTGTCCAGCATTCTGTTTGGCTAGCGGCATACCGTTTCACCGGCGGCGTAATAAATAAAAACAATGTGGTCATATTTATTTCCTTAGTGCCTGTTGCGCGGCGTTGATTTAGCGTCTATTGCAATAACAACAGAAAAAAACCAATAATTACGACGCTGAAACAGAAATTATTTATTCACACTTTCTCTTATCTTCAAAGCATCCCATGTGCCTTTCCCCCGGTAATCTTGACGGGGGAGCAGACTAAGCGCCGCGTCTATTCGGCGCTAAGGAGAACGCAGATGAAGTTAGAGGATCCCCGTCTGTTTCGTCATTTCGCCTGGATTAACGGCGAGTGGTGCCACAGTGAGTCCGGCGCTGAATGGCCGGTGTATAACCCGGCCGATAACAGCCTGCTGGGGCATATCCCGCTGCTGGAGCCGGCGCAGATCGAACGGGCAGTGGATGCCGCCGAACAGGCCTTCAGCCGCTGGCGTCAGGTGCGTACCGACCGGCGCGCGGCATTGCTGATGGCCTGGTATCAACAGTTGCTGGCGCACCGCGACGATCTGGCCACCCTGCTGGTGAATGAACAGGGCAAACCGCGCCGCGAGGCCGAAGGCGAAGTGGACTACGCCGCCAGTTTTATCCGCTGGTTTGCCGAAGAGGCGGTGCGGATCAACGGTGAAACGCTCGCCGTACAAATCGACGGCACCCTGCCCGGCACGCTGAAACAGCCGGTGGGCGTCTGCGCATTGATTACTCCCTGGAACTTTCCGCTGGCGATGATCACCCGCAAAGCGGCCGCGGCGTTGGCCGCCGGCTGCAGCGTGCTGGTAAAACCCGCCAATGAAACGCCCTTTTCCGCGCTGGCGCTGGCCGAGCTGGCGGAACGCGCCGGGCTGCCGAACGGCGTGTTTAACGTTATTACCGGCGATCCGCCGGCGGTCTGCGCCCAGCTGTGTGAAGAACCGCGCGTGCGCGCCCTGTCGTTTACCGGCTCCACCCGGGTGGGCAAGCTGTTGCTGGCCCAGTGCGCCGGCAGCGTGAAGCGCGTGTCGCTGGAACTGGGCGGCAACGCGCCGTTCGTGGTGGCGCCGGACGTGGATATCGATGAAGCGGCGACGGCGGCCATCGCCGCCCGCTTCCAGACCAGCGGTCAGGACTGCCTGGCCGCCAACCGCATTATGGTGCATCAGCAGATCCACGACGCGTTTATTGAGGCGTTTACCGCACGGCTGCGCGAACTGAAAGTCGGCCCCGGCGACAGCCCGGACAGCGATATCGGCCCGCTGATCCACCGTGAGGCGGTCGAGAAGGCGCAGGCACTGGTGGATGACGCCTTGTCCCGCGGTGCGCGCCTGATCCACGGCGATCAGCGTCAGGCGCCGGGCGCCAACTACTTTATGCCCACCCTGTTGGCCGGCGTGACGCCGGCGATGCGGGTCTGGCAGGAGGAGAGCTTTGCCCCTATCGCCACCGTCGCCGCCTGGCAGCAGGATGATGAGGCGATCGCTAAGGCCAACGCCACCGAATACGGGCTGGCGGCCTACCTCTGGACCCGCGATCAGCGCCGGGTCTGGCGCTACATCCGCGAGCTGGAGTACGGCATGGTGGCGGTGAACAGCGTCAAAATGACCGGCCCTACCGTGCCCTTCGGCGGCGTCAAACAGTCCGGCCTGGGGCGCGAAGGCGGCCGCACCGGCATCGATGAATATCTCACCACCCGCTACTTCTGCCTTGGTGGTTTGTCAGGCGAACCCACTCTGCCCTCAGTAACAGGAGAATGATCATGGAACAGCGCAACGACTTGATTTCCCGCGACCGTCAGGTGACGTTTCACGCCTCCACCCATCTGCGCGACTATGCGCACGGCGAACTGCCGGGCCGGGTGATGACCGGCGGCAGCGGTATTATGGTGCACGATGCCGACGATAATCAGTTTATCGACGGGTTTGCCGGCCTGTACTGCGTCAATATCGGCTACGGCCGTGAAGAGATGGCCGAAGCCATCTATCGTCAGGCCAAAGAGCTGGCCTACTACCACACCTATGTCGGCCATACCAACGAGCCTCTGGTGGCGCTGTCGGAAAAGATCATCGCCAAAGCCGGGATGAACATGTCCAAAGTCTATTACGGTATGTCCGGCTCCGACGCCAACGAAACCCAGATCAAACTGGTGCGTTACTACAACAACATTCTCGGTCGGCCGCAGAAGAAGAAAATCATCTCACGCCTGCGCGGCTACCACGGTTCCAGCATCGCCGCCGGATCCCTGACCGGGCTGGCGTCGTTCCACGACCATTTCGACCTGCCGATTGACGGCATATTGCACACCGACGCCCCCTACTACTACCAGCGGGCGCCGGAGCTGGCGGGCGTCAGCGAACTGGCGTTCTCGCAGCACTGCGCCGAGCGGCTGGAGGCAATGATCCTGGCGGCGGGGCCGGACAGCGTGGCGGCGTTCATCGGCGAACCGGTACTGGGCACCGGCGGTATCGTGCCGCCGCCGGAGGGCTACTGGCCGGCGATACAGGCGGTGCTGGATAAGTACGACGTCCTGCTGATTGCCGATGAAGTGGTCTGCGGCTTCGGCCGTACCGGCAGTGAGTTCGGCTCTCATACCTACGGTATGCGCCCGGATCTGATCACCATCGCCAAAGGGCTGACCAGCGCCTATCAACCGCTGTCCGGCGTGATCGTCGGCGACAAGGTGTGGCGCGTGCTGGAGCAAGGCACCGGCGAATACGGTCCGATCGGTCACGGCTGGACCTATTCCGGCCACCCGCTGGGGGCGGCGGCGGCGCTGGCGAATCTGCAGATTATCGAGCGGGAAAACCTGGTGCAGAACGCCGCCGACACCGGCGCGTACTTCCAGCAGCGCCTGCACGACAGTTTTGCCGATCATCCGCTGGTCGGTGAGGTGCGCGGCGTCGGGCTGATGGCGGCAATTGAATTCTCCGGCGACAAAACCCGCTGCCGACCGTTCGATCCGGCGCTGAAAGTGGGGCCGCGCGTGTCGGCGGCGGCGCTGGACAACGGACTGATCGCCCGCGCCATGCCGCAGGGGGATATCCTCGGCTTTGCGCCGCCGCTGGTGATCAACCGCGCCGAGGTGGATGAACTGGTCGACCGCGCCCTGCGGGCGGTGAACCGCGTGGCCGATGAGCTTGGCTCCGCCGGCCAGCTACGCTGACAGAAGGAGCAACGATGAATCCTGAACTTCCCGGCGGCGTTACGCTGGCTGATGTCTGGCAGGCGCGCCGGCGCATCCGCGCTCAGGCGGATAACACGCCGCTGCGCTATTCGCCGTACCTGTCGCAGCGCTATGACGCCAAGGTCTGGCTCAAGCTGGAAAATCTGCAGCCTACCGGCGCGTTTAAACTGCGCGGCGCCAGCAACATGATCGCCGCCCTGCTGGAGCAATACGGGCCGCAGCGGCTGCAGGCCGGCGTGATTACCGCCTCCACCGGCAACCACGGCCGGGCGGTGGCCTGGGCCGCCCGGGAACTGGGCATTCCGGCCACCGTCTGCCTCTCCTCGCTGGTGCCGGCCAATAAGGTAGCGGCCATTGAGGCATTGGGCGCCGAGGTCTGCCGCTGCGGCGACAGCCAGGATGAGGCGTTTGAGACGGTGGATGAACGGGTGACGAGCCGCGGCCAGGTGGCGATTCCGCCCTTCGACCACCCGCTGATTATCGCCGGTCAGGGCACGTTGGCGTTGGAGATCCTCGAGGCGCGGCCGCAGCTCGATATGGTGTTCGCGGGCCTGTCCGGCGGCGGGCTGCTGGGCGGCATCGGTCTGGTGATGAAGCAGCTGAGTCCGCGCACCGAGGTGGTCGGCGTCAGCCTCAGCGACGGGGCCGCCATGTGGCACAGCCTGCAGGCGGGGAAACCGGTCAGCGTGCCGGAGACGCCAAGCCTGGCCGACTCGCTGGGCGGCGGTATCGGGCTTGATAACCGCCACACCCTGGCGCTGGTACGCGCGACGATGGACAGCCACTATCAGGTGCCGGAGACGGCCATCGCCCGGGCGATGGTCACCCTGCTGGAGCAGGAGAAGATGTTGCTGGAAGGGGCCGCGGCCGTCGGGCTGGCGGCGATAGAACACCACCGGATCCCGATCGCAGGCAAGGAGGTGGCGTTGGTGCTGAGCGGCAACAACGTCGCGCTGGAAACCTTCGATCGGGCCAGACAGGAGCAGGCACAGGATGCAGATCTATAACCGACAGCAGATTAGCGCCGTGGTGCGGCTGGATGCCGCCGCGCTGGCGGCGGTTGAGGCAGGATTCCGCGCCCTCGGCACGGGCAATGTGGTGCAGCCGCCGATCCTTTCGATGGCGCTGCCGGAGGTCAACGGCGAAGTGGACGTCAAAACCGCCTGGATCCGCGGCAGCGACAGTTTCGCCATCAAAATCAGCCCCGGATTTTTTGATAATCCCCGGCGCGGGTTGCCCAGCCTTAACGGGCTGATGGTGGTGCTGAGCGCCGAAACCGGCGTCCCACGGGCGCTGCTGCTGGATGAGGGCTACCTCACCGCCGTGCGTACCGCGCTGGCCGGGCTGCTGGCAGCCAAATATCTTGCCCGGCCGGAGAGCCGGCGCATCACGCTGATTGGCGCCGGCGAACAGGCGCGGCTGCAGCTGGCCGCCCTGCGTCTGCTGTTTCCGGTCGAACAGGTATCAATCTGGGCGCGGCGCACGGAGGCGGCGCAGCGGTTGGCCCGGGAACTGTCGGATGCCGGGCTACAGGCGACGGGATACCCGGAGAGCGGCGCCGCCTGCGCCGGGGCGGACATTATCGTCACCACCACGCCGTCCCGCGAGCCGCTGCTGTTTGCCGAGCACCTGCCTCCCGGCGTACACGTCACCGCCATGGGATCCGACAGCCCGGACAAGCGGGAGATTGATATCAGCGCCCTGCTGCATGCCGACCACGTCGTCTGCGATCTGCGCAGCCAGAGCGAGCACAACGGCGAGCTGAAAGCGTTTAACGGGCAGACGCCGCCCTTCACGGTGTACGAACTGGGCGCATTAGTTGCCGGCGGCACCCCGCTGCGCCTTACGCCGCAAGACATCACCCTGTGCTGCCTGAGCGGCACCGGGGTGCAGGACAGCGCCATCGCCGCCTTTGCGCTGGCGCAGTTGGAGCAGTTGGAGCAGTCGCAGTAACCCCGCGCCCTGGGTACAGGGTAAACAGGCCGGCGTTTCCCCGCCGGTCAGGGCTTCCACGCTTGCGATGAGTGATAAAACAGCATGTTGACGAAAACTTTGCCCTTCACACGCGAAGAGTACGACCAGCGGATCGCCAAAACCCGCGCCGCCATGGCGCAGCAAGGCATCGATCTGTTGGTGGTCAGCGACCCTTCCAATATGGCCTGGCTGACCGGTTACGACGGTTGGTCTTTTTACGTGCATCAGTGCGTGCTGCTGGGGTTGGAGGATGAACCGGTGTGGTTCGGCCGCCAGCAGGACAGCAACGGCGCGCTGCGCACCTGCTGGATGGCCGACGAGCGGATTATCGGTTACCCGGAGCGGCTGGTGCAGAATCCGGACGAACATCCGATGCGCACCCTGGCTCAGGAAGTGCTGCCGCTGTTCGGCTGGAGTCAGGCGCGCATCGGCGTGGAAATGGATAACTACTACTTCTCCGCCCTGGCCTTTCTGAACCTGCAGCTGAACTGCCCGCAGCAGGAATTTATCGACGCCACCGCCTTGGTGAACTGGTGCCGGGCGGTCAAGTCGCCGCGCGAGCTGGCGTATATGCGTATCGCCGCGCGCATCGTCGGCAGGATGCATGAGCGCATTTACCAGATGGTGGAGCCGGGTCTGCCGAAAAACATGTTGGTGGCGGAGATCCAGCGCTGCGCCATCGAAGGCTGGGTGGACGACGACGGCGTGCGTTTCGGCGGCGATTACGCCGCGATCGTACCGCTGTTGCCGGGCGGTGCCGACGCGGCCGCGCCGCATCTCACCTGGGATGACCGACCGTTCCGCCGCGGGGAAGGCACCTTCTTTGAGATCGCCGGCTGCTACCGTCACTACCACGCGCCGCTGTCGCGCACCATTTTCCTCGGCGACGTGCCGGATCACTTCCGGCGCGGTGAAGAGGCGCTGCTGTCCGGCATTGAGCTGGGGCTGGCCGCCGCCCGTCCGGGCAACACCTGCGGCGATGTCGCCCGGGCGCTGGAAGGCGCCATGCGTCGTGCCGGCATCGATCGCGGCGGCGCACGCTGCGGCTACCCCATCGGCATCAGCTACCCGCCGGACTGGGGCGAACGCACCATGAGCCTGCGCGCCAGCGACGAAACGCCGCTGCAGCCGGGCATGACTTTCCACTTTATGCCCGGTCTGTGGATGGATGACTGGGGGCTGGAGATCACCGAAAGCATCGTTATCACCGCACAGGGCGCCGACGTCCTGTGCGACTACCCACGACGTCTGTTCGTCAAATAAGGAGCCAACAGCATGAGTCATGAAAAGCCCAGCCCCGTGTATGCCGGGGTGGATTTCGGCCAGCCCGGCGTGCAGCACGGCTTCCTGAAGCTGCCCTGGTCCCACGACAACTCCGCCTGGGGCGCGGTGATGATCCCGGTGACGGTGATCAACGGCGCGCCGGGGCCGACGGCGCTGCTGACCGCCGGCAACCACGGCGATGAGTACGAGGGCATTATCGCCCTGCTGAAACTGGCCAACACGCTGCAGGCCGACGAGGTTCAAGGGCGGGTAATCATCATTCCGATGATGAACGCGCCGGCGGTACAGGCCGGTAAACGCACGTCTCCCATCGACGGCGGCAATCTCAACCGCAGCTTTCCCGGCGCGCCGGACGGCGGCGTCACCGCGCAGATTGCCGACTATTTTACCCGGGTGCTGGTGCCGATGTGCGACGTGGCGCTGGATCTGCACTCCGGCGGCCGCACGCTGGAAATAATGCCCTTCGCCGCGCTGCACGCGCTGGATGACGAGCGTCAGCAGGCCGATAACCTGGCCGCCGCGCAGGCCTTCGGCGCGCCGCTGACCGTGATGATGTATGAGCTGGACGCCAGCCAGCTGTACGACACGGTGGTGGAGAGCCAGGGTAAGGGATTTGTCACCACCGAGCTGGGCGGCGGCGGCACCACCACGCCGCAGCGCCAGCAGTTGGCGGAACGCGGCGTGCGCAACTTTCTGGCCCATCACGGCGTGCTGGCGGAGACGCCGCAGCCCTGGGAGGGAGAAACGCAGCTGCTTGATATGCCGGATGCATCCTGCTATGTACAAAGCGAGCACTGCGGCATTCTGGAATTTCTCTGCCCACTGGGCCAGCGCGTAAACGCGGGTGAACTGTTGGCCCGCGTTTATGACCCTTCCCGCAGCGGCCAGCCGCCGGTGGAGTACCGGGCGTTGCGCGACGGCATTGTGCTGGCGCGGCGCTTTCCGGCACAGGTTGCGATGGGGGACACGCTGGCCGTTATTGCCCGGGAGATCGTATCGCCATAGCGATTAACGGCCCCGGCGCGTCGGTCGCCATTAAGGATGTAATTACCGTATGAAACTCGATCGCTATGACCTGAAGATCCTCGACATTCTGAGTAAAGACGGCCGCATTACCAAGTCGCGGCTGGCGGAGTCGATAAACCTGTCCGTCAGCCCCTGCTGGGAGCGGGTAAAACGCCTGGAGCAGGCCGGACTGATCGAAGGATATTACGCCAGGCTCAACGCCCGGGTGCTGATGAAGCGCCTGCCGATTTGGGTATCGATCGAGCTTAAACAACATAACGCAGAGAGCTTTGCCCGTTTTGAAAAACGCGTGCTCAATACGCCAGAACTGACCGAATGTGTGGCAGTGGGCGGCGGCGTGGATTACTGGGCCAAATTCGAAACGCTGTCTATTGACGAGTATCAGCGTCTGATTGACAGCTGGCTGGATTCCGACCTGGGCATCGAACGCTATTTTACCTATATCGTCACCAAAAACGTAAAGTCCGTCGCGGCGCTGCAAAGCCTGCGCCGTGAAGGCGACATAGAGGTATAAACGCAGGGAATATGGGTAATGCCGTGGGCGGCGCTTCGTTCCCGCCGCCCCGCTCTCCAGATTAATCATGGAGAAAAATAATGAATAGCAACACATCACCTGCATCACAACATCATGCTGACGCCGTCCCCGATGTCACCATCATCGACAAATCCCTGGTGAAACGCGCCGTGGCGGCGGCCTCACTGGGCAATGCCATGGAGTGGTTCGACTTCGGCATCTACGGCTATCTGGCCGTGACCCTGGGGATGGTCTTCTTTCCGGAGATCAGCCCCGGGGCCCAACTGCTCTCCACCTATGCCGCCTTTGCCGTCGCCTTTCTGATCCGCCCGCTCGGCGGCATGTTTTTCGGCCCGCTCGGCGACCGTATCGGCCGCAAACGGGTACTGGCGCTGACCATGATCATGATGGCGCTCGGCACCTTCGCCATCGGCCTGATCCCGAGCTACGCCAGCATCGGCCTGTGGGCGCCGGCGCTGCTGATCGTGGCGCGCGGCGTACAGGGGTTTTCCACCGGCGGCGAATACGGCGGCGCCGCCACCTTTATTGCCGAATATGCGCCGGACAGAAAGCGCGGCCGGCTGGGCAGCTGGCTGGAGGTAGGCACCCTGCTGGGGCTGATCTTCTCCGCCGCGCTGGTCACCGCCATGACCCTGCTGCTGGGCAATGAAGCGATGCGTGAATGGGGCTGGCGGGTGCCGTTTCTGATCGGCGGCCCGCTGGGGCTGATCGGCGTCTGGCTGCGTCTGCGGTTGGAAGAGACCCCGGCCTTCGCCAAACATATGGAAAACAGCGCGCCGCCGCCGGGGCTGCGCCAGCAGTGGCGAGAGATTGTCACCCATCACCTGCGCGCCTTCCTGCTGTGCATCGGCATGGTGTTTATCCTCAATCTTGCCGACTATATGCTGCTGACCTGGATGCCCGGCTATCTGAACGTGGTGCTGGGGCTGAGTGAGCTGGAGGGGCTGACCATCGTGGTGGCGGCCATGCTGTGTATGATGGTGGTGCTGCCGTTTATGGGCGCGCTGTCCGACAAGATCGGCCGCAAGCCGCTGTGGACCCTCGGCTGCGTCGGTTTTCTGCTACTGACGCTGCCCTGCTTTTACGCGCTGGGCAGCAAAAACCTGGCGCTGACCTTTATCGGCATGCTGGTGATGGGGCTGCTGCTGACCTGCTTTCTCAGCACCGTGGCCTCAACGCTGCCGGCGCTGTTCCCCACCGCGGTGCGCTATGGCGGGCTGGCGATCGCCTATAACCTCTCCACGTCGCTGTTCGGCGGCACCGCGCCGCTGCTCAGCGCCTGGCTGGTCAACGTCACCGACAACCCGTTGGCGCCCGCCGGCTATCTGATGTTCGGCGCGTTGGTGGGGCTGATTGCGGTGCGGATGAGTAAAGAGAGCGCCTGTCAGCCGCTGGAAGGCTCGCCGCCGGCGATTGAGTCGCGGGCCGAGATTATGGATCACCTGTATCGGCACCAGCGCCGCAAGCGTCTGCGCCTCAGCGCCCTGTCCAGCGACGGCTGAGGATGAAAAACGCCGTCCGGCTGATGTTGCCGGACGGCGCAGGCAAGATAACGGGTCTGGCCGTCGCGCCAGACCCGGGTTAACGCGTTATTGCGCGGCGCTGATGCGCCAGACGCTGTCGCCGGCGTCATCGGCAATCACCACGCCGCCCTGCTTATCCATCGCCAGGCCGACCGGCAGGCCGCGCACCTGCTTCTGGTCGTCGGTCAGGAATCCGGTCACCACCGGCTGCGGCTTGCCGACCGGCTTGCCGTTTTCAAACTTCACCCACACCACCCGGTAGCCGTTGAGCGGCGTGCGGTTCCAACTGCCGTGCTCGCTGATAAACGCCCCGCCGCGGTACTGCGGCATATTGTCGCCGGTGTAGAACAGCAGCCCCAGCGGCGCGACGTGTGAGCTGAGCGCATAATCGGGCTTGATCGCCTTTTCCACCAGATCCGGCCGCGGCGGCTGTACGCGGCTGTCCACATGCTGGCCGAAATAGCTGTACGGCCAGCCGTAGAAGCCGTTCTCCTGCACCGAGGTCATATAGTCCGGCACCAGATCGGAACCGATTTCATCACGTTCGTTGACGATCGCCCACAGCTTGCCGCTTTGCGGCTCCCACTGCAGCCCGGTCGGGTTGCGCAGACCGCCGGCATAAATACGGCTGGCGCCGCTGTCGGCATCCACTTCCAGCACCGCCGCGCGGCGATACTCCGCGCCGATGCCGTTTTCCGTGATATTGCTGTTGGAGCCGACCCCGACATACAGCTTGCTGCCGTCCGGGCTGGCGAGCAGCGCTTTGGTCCAGTGGTGATTGAGCGGGCCGCCCGGCAGTTCGGTCACTTCAACCCCCGGCTCGCGGATCTCGGTTTGCCCCTCCTGGTAAGGGAATTTCACCAGGCTGTCGGCATTGGCCACCCACAGCGTGTTGCCGATCAGCTGAATGCCGAACGGCGAGCGCAGATTTTCGATAAAGGTATGTTTCTGCCACTGGCCGTCAACGTTACGCAGCAGCGTAATGCGGTTGCCGCCCGCGCCGCCCTTGCCGGAAGATTTCTGCACGATGCCCATAATCAGCTGCTTCGGCCGCGTGGTGGGCTTGGCCGGCCCGTTGGATTCGGCCACCAGAATATCGTTATTCGGCAGCACGTAAACCTGGCGCGGGTGCATCAGACCCTCGGCGATTTTTTCAATTTTCAGCCCTTCGGCCACCTTGGGCATCTCGCCCTGTTTCCAGGCGGTGCCTTCCGGCACCTGCATCGGCGGCATCAGGAAGTTTTTCGCCTGCGGCAGCTCCGGGTCTGGGCCTATCTGCTTTTGCGGATCCAGCTGTGAGCCGTTGTCGCACCCCGCCAGCAGGGCGCTGAGGACGGCGGCGGTCAGGACGGTATTGAGTTTTTTCATGGTCGGCTTCTCCTTAAGCGGCACGTTGACGTAACGCAAATTGCACATTGCCCAGCAGCAGCAGGATCACCACCAGGGTCGAAAGCGTGACGCCCAACGGCACCACCGCGTAGGCGTCGCGGCTGTGAATAAAGGCGTTGACGATTGCCAGCAGGATGGCCAGCAGGTTCAGCCAGAAGTGCAGTTTCGCCCCGCTCTCACGCGCGCTGCCGCTGAACCAGACCTGCACCAGATTAATCAGCCGTGGAATAATGGCGATCACCAGCCCGATGGCGATCAGCCAGCTGGCGGCGTGGGTCCACATCAGTACAAAAGTTTTCAGGTAAATAATGTCAAAGACCCAGGCGGCAACAAAGAATCCGAGCGGAATCGGGTTCAGCAGTTCATACAGCGCCACGGCAAGCGTCGATTTTCCCGAGGTATTATGGTGGATAGTCATTTCCGTCTCCTAAACGCATCCAAAGGTATGCGCAGCCGCCAACATGCGACCGCGCCTGTAATAGATTAGTAAAGATGATGGAACGTGCGGGCGCGCAGGACGAAAAAAACGCGAAAAAAAACAACGAAAAAATCAGGGGTAATCAAATTTAGAATCATCCTGCCCCCGATATATTGTGGCAATAAAATTAAGGGTATATTTCACCGGCGCGTGAATAGCCATAAATAACGTACGATATTTGATGATTAATAAACCATGCGCTATCGCTCTGTGACGGGTGACGCATTAATTGTTCATCGGCCGCGCTTCCCGCCTCAGGCCGCATGATTACTGGCCTGAGGCGCTCTCCAGCCGGTGTTGCGGCGGTGAAAAAACGTGCGTCTTACCATTAAAGCTCTACCATATCTGTGAAATAAGTCTCATACTTGCGCATCTTTATTGATTCCAGGGTCAATAAAGCGACCGGCCGAACGCTATTTTCGGCCCGGTGAAACAAAAAAACAGAATGCTTTTTGAGATTTGGCTTATTCTCAAAATGAAGCTTTTTTAATTCACGGTGGTTAATTCTATGGAAAAAAAACACCCCTCATCCATCCTGATCCTATTAACAGCACTGTTCGCTGCGTTAAGCGGCGTATATCTGTTAGTCGGCGGGATATGGTTGACCAAACTTGGCGGCTCGTTCTATTACATCGTCGCCGGTCTGGTAATGTTAATAACCGCATGGCTGCTGTATCGTCGTCGTGCTACTGCTTTACTGTTGTACGCCCTGTTCCTGTTGGGCACGGTGATCTGGGCGCTGTGGGAAGTCGGCCCTGATTTCTGGGCGCTGACGCCGCGTCTCGACGTCACCTTCTTCTTCGGTCTGTGGATGGTGCTGCCGTTCATTTACCGCAAACTGGTTGCCGGCGGCAAACTGGCCTACGGCGCGCTGAGCGCGGTGCTGGTGCTGACCGTGGTGGTGCTGGTCTATGCGGTGTTCAACGACCCGCAGGAGATCCACGGCACGCTGGACCCGGCGCAGACGCAGGCGGTGGTCGATCAGGCCGCGCAGGCTGACGGCGCTGACTGGCCGGCCTACGGCCGTACTCAGGAAGGTACCCGCTACTCGCCGCTGAAGCAGATCAACGACAAAAACGTCTCTCAGCTGAAAGAAGCCTGGACCTTCCGCACCGGCGATCTGAAAACCGAGAACGACCCGGGTGAGATCACCAACGAAGTGACGCCGATTAAAATCCGCGACACGCTGTATCTGTGCACCGCGCACCAGAAACTGTTCGCGCTGGACGCCGCTACCGGTAAACAGAAGTGGCAGTTCGATCCGCAGCTCAAATACAACTCGACCTTCCAGCACATCACCTGCCGCGGCGTTTCTTATCATGAAACACCGGCTGCGGCGCAGGCCGATGCCAATCATACGCCGGCTGCCCAGTGCGCCCGCCGTATTATCATGCCGGTGAACGACGGTCGTCTGTTTGCGTTGGATGCGGAAACCGGCAAACGCTGCCCGGACTTTGCCAACAACGGCGAGCTGAACCTGCAGAGCAATATGCCGTATGCGTCGCCGGGCCGTTATGAGCCGACTTCGCCGCCGGTGGTCACCGATAAAGTGATCATCATCGCCGGTGCGGTCACCGATAACTACTCCAACCGCGAGCCTTCCGGGGTAATCCGCGGCTTTGACGTCAACAGCGGCAAACTGCTGTGGGCCTTCGATCCGGGCAGCGCCGATCCGAACAAGATCCCTGCCGACGAACACCACTTCGTGCCGAACTCGCCGAACTCCTGGGCGCCGGCAGCCTATGACGCCAAACTGGATCTGGTTTACCTGCCGATGGGCGTTCCTACCCCGGATATCTGGGGCGGCGACCGTACGCCGGAAATGGAGCGTTACTCCAGCAGCCTGGTGGCTCTGCATGCCAGCACCGGTAAACTGGCCTGGTCTTATCAGACCGTGCACCACGACCTGTGGGACATGGATATCCCTGCCCAGCCGACGCTGGCGGATATCACTGATAAAGACGGCAAGAAAGTACCGGTCATTTACGTACCGACCAAAACCGGCAACATCTTCGTGCTGAACCGCGCCACCGGCAAACTGGTGGTGCCTGCACCGGAGCGCCCGGTACCGCAGGGCCCGGCGAAAGGCGACCGTCTGTCACCAACGCAGCCGTTCTCCGAGCTGACCTTCCGTCCGGAAGAGAAACTGACCGGTGCGGACACCTGGGGTGCGACCATCTACGATCAGCTGGTCTGCCGCGTGATGTTCCACAGCCTGCGCTATGAAGGCACCTTCACCCCGCCGTCCGAGCAAGGCACGCTGGTGTTCCCGGGCAACCTGGGGATGTTTGAATGGGGCGGCCTGTCGGTGGATACCGACCGTCAGGTGGCGATCGCCAACCCGATGGCGCTGCCGTTTGTCTCCAAGTTGATTCCGCGCGGTCCGGGCAACCCGATCGAACCGGATGAAAATGACAAAGGCGGCACCGGCTCCGAGTCCGGCATTCAGCCGCAGTACGGCGTACCGTACGGCGTAACTCTGAACCCGTTCCTGTCGCCACTGGGCTTCCCGTGCAAACAGCCGGCCTGGGGTTACATTTCTGCGGTCGATCTGAAAACCAACAAGATCGTGTGGAAAAAACGTATCGGCACCGTGCGCGACAGCTCGCCGGTTCCACTGCCGTTTAAAATGGGTATGCCAATGCTGGGCGGTCCTGTGACCACCGCGGGTAATATCTTCTTTATCGGCGCTACCGCAGATAACTACCTGCGTGCGTTTAACGTCAGCAACGGCGATAAACTGTGGGAAGCGCGTCTGCCGGCCGGCGGCCAGGCAACGCCAATGACCTATCAGGTCAACGGTAAGCAGTACGTGGTGATCGCCGCAGGCGGCCACGGCTCGTTCGGCACCAAAATGGGCGACTACATTGTGGCCTATGCCCTGCCAGACGGCACCGAAAGCAAGTAATCTGACGCGCTAACGCGTGTGAGTACAGCAGATGGCCGCCCTTCGGGGCGGCCATTTTTTTGTGATAGCTTAGGCAGGGAAAGTGGGGAGACGATCAGTCATTTCAACCCGCCATGAACGTTATCGTTATAGGGCGCGCTCTGCGCTCTATCTGAACCTGCGGTTACCTATCCAGACGATAAGTCCAGCGAGCAGTAGGGAGAGCGGGATAGTGATGTAGGCGTACAGGTCAATAATCCCTTCCGCGCCGTAGATATCGAGTCTTTCAGCCAGCGCATAAACCATTTTCTTCGGTAGTACGGCTGTTAGGATAAACATCAAGATGATATCCAGCACCACAAAGACTACAAGGCTCAAGAGTGTTCGTTTCATATGACTCTGACCTCACCATAAGCCCGAAGGTTGGAACCGGGAATGAATGTTATAATTATAGGACGCTCTCTGCGCCCTATCTGAACCTGCGGTTACCCATCCAGACGATCGGCAGAGAGAGCGCCGCAGACGCTATGAGAGTCACATCTGCAAGCAGGTTTGTTATTCCCTCCGCATCGTGGATATCAAGCAGGCTCGCCAGTGAGCGGATCAGACTATCCGGCATAATAGCCCCCAGAATAAACATCAGGACGATAGCCAGCACCACAAAGGCTATCAGGCTCAAGAGAATGCGTTTCATATCACTCTGACCTCACCGTAGGCGTAAAGGTTTGAGCCGGGGATTTTGAACTTTGGAGAGTTGAGGATACGCCACCGGAGCACATTGAATTCACGCTGATTGAACAGAGTGATGCAGCCCTCAGAAATCTTACGCGGCCCCGCTGGATGCAACCGGAATCCACCACGCATAACGCCCTGTGTGAACGTCACATCATCTATCTTTCCATCGTCCCGGAACAGGCCAAACCATAGACTTCTATCAGTTCTGTAAATGTGTTTGAGCATAGCATCACGTAGTGGCCCCATCCGCCCGCCGGTTGGCCTTTCTACGATGTAGTAGCGACCGTTGAGGAGTGCGCCAATGCTGGGGACATGCGTCATGTTAGGGTTGTTGCGCCCTTCACCAATGCCAGACCAAGCAGCAAAGGAGCCAAACCCATCAACACAGAGACAAGACATGTATTGATTATTCAAATGAAAGGTACATTTTAACTTCATGATATCTCACTCCTTGAGACAGTGAATAAGCCCCTTTTAATGTTAATGATTAAAGGTTGTTCAAGGCAATCAGACCGATCCTGTTTGTGGGTGTACAACAACCGAGGGTAAAAGATGGGAAAACAGGTGTCACACAGGCACTGCTTTAACTCGTCACAAAAAAAATCAAGAAATTGCGTCCTTCGGGGCGGCCATTTTTTAGCGACTTGCCGCACAAACCACCGTTCGGCAAGGTCGGCGGTTGCCCTGTCCCGGCAGATCGGGGAACATAGACGCCTACCTGCCGACAGAGCGAAACCACCATGACGACCCCAGCGCCCCACGCCGTATTTGACGGCCATAACGACCTGCTGCTCAAACTGTGGCTTGACCACCCCGACGATCCGGCCGGCGCCTTTTACCATCAGGTGGCGGGCGGCCATCTCGATTTTCCGCGTATGCGGCGCGGCGGTTTCGCCGGCGGGCTGTTTGCGGTATTTATCCCGCCGGTGGCGTATGTCGCCCAGCAGCGCGGGCAGTCTGAAGCGCAGGTGCAGGACTATTTCGATCCGCTGACCATCGTCGAGCAGCAGATCGCTATTATGCATCAGCTGGAGCAGGCGGCGCCGGAACGGCTGCGCATCTGCCGTACGGTCGACGATATCCGCCAGTGCCGGGCCGACGGACGGATCGCCGCGGTGCTGCATATTGAGGGCGCCGGCGCGCTGGACGCCGATCTGTCGCAGCTGGATCATTTCTATCAACTGGGCGTACGCAGCATCGGCCCGTTCTGGAATGTGCCCAACGCGTTTGGTGAAGGGATACGTGGCGCGTTTCCCGGCTCTCCGGACAGCGGCCCCGGCCTGACCGCCGCCGGCAAAGCGCTGATTGCCGCCTGCAACCGACGCCGCATCATGATCGACGTCTCGCATATGAACGAAAAGGCTTTCTGGGACACCGCCGCGCTCAGCAACGCGCCGTTGGTGGCGACCCACTCCAACGCCCATGCGCTCTGCCCGCAGCCGCGTAACCTCACCGACGCGCAGCTGGAGGCCATCGCGCACAGCGGCGGTATGGTCGGCGTCAACTTCGGCACCGCATTTTTGCGCGCCGACGGCAAACGAGACAGCGCCAATACCGATTTGACCGAAATTGTTAAACATATTGAGTTTCTAATCGCTAAACTTGGTGAAGACCACGTTGGATTCGGTTCGGATTTTGACGGTGTGAATGTGCCGCAGCCGCTGGGAGACGTCAGCGGGCTGCCGACGCTGATTCAGACGCTGTCGCTGGCGGGTTTTGACCAACCGCTGCTGGACAAGCTCTGTTGGGGCAACTGGATAAAAACGCTTGATGTCAACTGGCGCGCGTAGCCAAAAACTTTTACCCTTTAAAGGTTGCGAAGTTCATCACATTTATTCAACATCGCAGCGGCCGAATGTAAACGGTTTTCTAAATGGGCGCTTTTTGCCCGCGACTATAAAATAGGAGTACGACATATGACCACCTGGACTAAACCTGAATTCGTCGACCTGCGCCTGGGCCTGGAAGTGACGCTGTACATTTCCAACCGTTAATTGCCCGTCATGCCCGCCCTGTGCGGGCATCTCTTTGGTTTTCCCTTATCTGGTCCACACATGCAGATTAAAGTTCTCGGCTCTGCGGCAGGCGGCGGTTTCCCTCAGTGGAACTGCAACTGCAAGAATTGTCAGGGCGTGCGTAACAACACCATCAAGGCGTCGCGCCGTACCCAGTCCTCCATCGCCATCAGCGACGACGGTAAAAACTGGGTGCTGTGCAACGTCTCCCCCGATATCTGCCATCAACTGCTGGCTTCGCCTGAATTGAATAACCCCGACGTGTTGCGCGGTACCGGCATCGGTTCGATTATCCTGACCGACAGCCAAATCGATCACAGCGCGGGTTTACTCAATTTACGTGAAGGCTGCCCACATCACGTCTGGTGCACCCGTGAAGTGCACGACGATCTCAGCAACGGCTTCCCGCTGTTCACCATGCTGTCGCACTGGAACGGCGGGCTGATCCACCACCCGGTTGAACCGCTGGAGAGCTTCCAGACGGCGGTCTGCCCGACCATCCGCTTTACCGCCATCCCGCTGCTGAGCAATGCACCGCCCTATTCGCAGTATCGCCACCGTCCGCTGCCGGGGCATAACGTCGCCCTGTTTATCGAAGATACCGCACGCGGCAGCAACCTGCTGTACGCGCCGGGGCTGGGCGAGCCGGACGATGCCCTGCTGCCGTGGCTGCAGCGCGCCGACTGCCTGCTGATTGACGGCACGCTGTGGCGCGACAATGAGCTGGCGGACACCGGCGTCGGCCGCAACACCGGCAAAGACATGGGCCACCTGGCGCTGGCCGAGGAACAGGGCCTGGCGGCGCTGCTGGCTTCGCTGCCGGCAAAACGCAAAATCCTGATCCATATTAATAATACCAATCCGATCCTGGACGAAGATTCCGCCGAGCGTCACAGCCTGACGCAGGCCGGCATCGAAGTGAGCTGGGACGGTATGAACATCGACCTGTAGGTTAACGCCATGACACAGCAACATCCCCTTTCCCCGGCCGAATTTGAAGCGGCGCTGCGGGCGAAAGGCGCGTATTACCATATTCATCATCCGTACCATATCGCTATGCACAACGGCGAGGCGACGCGCGAGCAGATCCAGGGCTGGGTCGCCAACCGTTTCTATTACCAGACCAGCATCCCGATCAAGGACGCGGCGATTATGGCCAACTGCCCGCAGCCGGACGTGCGCCGCAAGTGGGTGCAGCGTATTCTCGACCACGACGGCTACGGCGGCGGCGAAGGCGGTATCGAAGCCTGGCTGCGGCTGGGCGAAGCGGTGGGCCTGCAGCGCGAGACTCTGCTGTCTGAAGAGCTGGTGCTGCCGGGCGTGCGCTTCGCCGTCGACGCCTATGTCAATTTCGCCCGCCGCGCCTGCTGGCAGGAAGCGGCCTGCAGCTCGCTGACCGAACTGTTCGCACCGCAGATCCATCAGGCGCGCCTTGACACCTGGCCGCAGCACTATCAGTGGATTGAGGCCGAAGGCTATGACTACTTCCGCAGTCGCCTCGGCCAGGCCAACCGCGACGTAGAGCACGGCCTGGCGCTGGCGCTGGAGTACTGCGACAGCGTAGAGAAGCAGCAGCGAATGCTGGAGATCCTGCAGTTTAAACTGGATATTCTGTGGAGCATGCTGGACGCCATGACCATGGCCTATACCCTGAACCGAGCGCCGTACCACACCGTGACCGATGCGCGGGCGTGGCATACCCAGAGGCTGGTGTAATGACCCTGAATCCAGAACAAACCCCGATGTTCCGCCGTGGCTACCGCCTGCAGTGGGAAGAGGTGCAGCAGAGCCATGTGATTCTGTACCCTGAGGGCATGGCCAAACTGAACGACAGCGCCGCCGCCATTTTGCAACTGGTGGACGGCAAATCGACGCTGCAAGGCATCATAGACCAGCTGAACGCGCGCTTTCCCGGCGCCGACGGGCTGGCGCAGGACGTGCTGGAGTTTTTCCAGAGCGCCTACGAGCAAAAATGGGTAATTTTCCGTGACTGAGAATGCTGTAAAACCGTCGGTTAACCCGCCGCTGTGGCTGCTGGCGGAGCTGACCTACCGCTGCCCGCTGCAATGTCCCTACTGCTCCAACCCGCTCGACTTCGCCGCGCAGGAGCAGGAGCTGACCACCGAACAGTGGATTGAGGTGTTCCGGCAGGCACGGGCGATGGGCAGCGTGCAACTGGGCTTTTCCGGCGGCGAGCCGCTGGTGCGCAAAGATTTGCCGGAGCTGATTGCCGCCGCGCGCGATCTGGGATTCTATACCAACCTGATCACCTCCGGCATCGGGCTGACGGAGAAAAAGCTGCAGACTTTCGCCGACGCCGGTCTGGACCATATCCAGATCAGCTTCCAGGCCAGCGATGAAACGCTGAACGCGGCGCTGGCCGGTAACCCGAAAGCCTTCCAGCAAAAGCTGGCGATGGCAAAAGCGGTCAAGGCGCTGGGCTACCCGATGGTGCTGAACTTTGTGCTGCACCGGCATAACATCGACCAGATCGACCGTATTATCGAGCTGGCGATTCAGCTGGAGGCCGACGACGTGGAGCTGGCGACCTGTCAGTTTTACGGCTGGGCGCAATTGAACCGCGAAGGCCTGCTGCCGACCCGCGAGCAGATTGCCGATGCAGAACAGGTGGTGCAGCGCTATCGTGAAAAAATGGCCGACAGCGGTAACCTGGCCAACCTGCTGTTCGTCACGCCGGACTACTACGAAGAACGGCCGAAAGGCTGCATGGGCGGCTGGGGCGCGATTTTCCTCAGCGTGACGCCGGAAGGCATGGCGTTACCCTGTCACAGCGCCCGTCAGCTGCCGGTGAAATTCCCGTCGGTGCTGGAGCACAGCCTGGAGCACATCTGGTACGAATCATTCGGCTTTAACCGCTATCGCGGCTATGACTGGATGCCGGAGCCATGCCGCTCCTGCCCGGAAAAAGAGCAGGATTACGGCGGCTGCCGCTGCCAGGCGTTTATGCTGACCGGCGATGCCAGCAATGCTGACCCGGTGTGTTCGAAATCAGCGCACCACGGCACCATCCTGGCGGCACGCGAGGCGGCGAACCAGACGCAGATCGGCATCGATCAGCTGCGCTTCCGCAACCGCGCCAACTCCCAGCTGATCTTCAAAGGTCAGGCCTAACCATGCCCCAGCCCCCGGTTACGCTGCGGCTCGCGAGCGGCCTGCAGCTGAAACTGCTGGCCGATGCGGCTGCCCCGCGCGCGGCGGCGTTGATGCAGATTGACGCCGGCAGCCACCACGAACCGTCGGCCTGGCCGGGGCTGGCGCATCTGTTGGAACATATGCTGTTTCGCGGCAGTCGCACCTTTGACGACGATCAACGCCTGATGAACTGGGTGCCCGCCCACGGCGGCCGCCTCAACGCCACCACCCGCGAAACGCAAACCCACTTCTTTTTTGAAATCGACGGCGAACGCTTCGCCGACGGTTTGGCGCGGCTGATCGACATGCTGGCCGCCCCGCTGCTGGCCCTGCCGGCGCTGGCGCAGGAGGTTGAGGTGATCGAGGCCGAATACCGTCTGTTGTGCAAAGACGCGGATACGCTGTGCGAGGCCGCGCAGCAGCAGGCGTTTGACGGCATCGCCGCCATGCGACGCTTCACCATCGGCAACCGTCAGGCGTTTGGCGAGGATATGCCGGCGTTACGCGCCGCCCTGTGCGATTTCCATCGTCGCCATTACCACGCTGCCAACATGACGCTATGGCTGCAGGCGCCGCTGCCGCTCGACACTTTGCGACAGCTGGCCGAGCGGCTGACGGCGACGCTCCCTGGCGGCGATGTGGTCCTACAGGCGGAACCGCCGCGGCTGATCCCGCAAGCCGATCGCCGGCTGTGTCTGCCGGGACTGCCGCAGCTACGCTTAACCTTTGCGCTTAACCAGCCGGACGCCGCCGCCCGTGACGGACTGCGCCTGCTGGATGCGCTGCTGCAGGACGAAGCGCCCGGCAGCCTGATGGCGCTGCTGCGCCGTGAAGCCTGCTGCGACGGCGTCCGGCTGCAGCATACGCCCTGCGCCGAAGGACGCGCGCTGCTGACGTTTATCTTTAGCGTCAACCGGGGCAGCGCGGCGGAAGCCGCAAGGATTGAAAGCGCCCTGCTGAACTGGCTGCGGCAGCTGCCGTCGCTCAGCGCAGCACAGCGCGAGCACTACATGCGGCGTGGCAATCAGGACTTTATGCGCTTGCCGCCGCTGGATCAGCTGCGGGCGCGGGCGTTCGGCCTGCCGCCGGCGACTGAAGATGCACTGTGGACGGCCTGCCTGGCCGCACTGACGGCGGGCAATCTGCGTCGTCTGCTGGTGACCCCGGAGGGAACGGCAACGCCGCGCATACTGCAAGGGTTACCGCTGGCGCTGGCCCCCTTTGTCGCCACCCACAGCGCGCGCATTGCGCCGCGCTATCGCTTTTATCCGCACAGCGACGCCCCGCCGCCGCCGTTGATGCTGCCCGCTGAACGGGCACCGCTGACATGGCATTCTGACGGCGATCATCCGCCGGTATTGCTGCTGCGCCCCGCGCCGGCAACGCCGCTGGCGTCGGCGCAGGCCAGTTTACTGACCTCGGCGCTACGCACGCTGGCGGCAGAAACGGCGCATCAGGGCGGCTATCTCGGCGTGACGCAGAGCCACGGCGTCTGGACGCTGCAGCTGTCCGGCGACGCCCCGCTGCTGGGCCGGGCGCTCAGCCAGATCAATCAGCGTCTGACTTCCCTTGACGATGCTCTTAAACAGGAGGCGGCGCGCAGCTGGCAGCGTACGCAGCTGCGCGCTCAGGGCGATATCGCCGTGCGCCGTCTGGCGGCGCAATTACCGGAGGTTCTGACGTCGCCGGGCGACGCGGTGTGCTGGCAGGCGACGCTGTTTGCCGGCGATGCGGCGCTGCATCAGCAGCTCAGTCAGTTGCTCTCCGCCTTTCCGGCGCAGATCGTCGCCGTGCAGGATGCCGCAATGATCACCGACGCACGGCCGGTGATACTCAGCGACGAAGATGACGATCGGACCCTGCTGCTGTTCTATCCGCTGGCAGACGTCACGCCGACGTCGCGACTGGCGCTGCGGCTGCTGGCGCAGCTGTATGCGCCCCGCTTCTTCCAGCGGCTGCGGGTCGAGCTGAATATCGGCTATGTGGCGCACTGTGCCTATCACCGCTGCGCCGATCGCGACGGCATGCTGTTTGCCCTGCAGTCGCCGCACTGCAGCCTTGCGCAGTTGCAGCGCTATACCCACGAGTTTTTACAGCAGATGCGGCAGGAATTAGCCGTGCTGAACGATACGGCGCTACAGCAGGCGAAACAGACGCTGGCGCAAAGCCTGCAACCCTCCGCCGGCGACTATTTGCAGCGCACGCGTGAAAGCCTGTTGGAACAGCGGCCAGACGCCGCCGCGCTGGCGGCGCTGGATTTGCCGGTGCTGCTTGACGGGCAGCGCCGGTTGTTCCCTTCGATCTAAATCTTCACATTAATCCTTTTTATACAACACATATCTGTAACGACAAAAACGAATCAAATGGTACAATAAAGCCTTCTTAACGGTTTAATTGCCCCGCCATGCGCCGCGTTCGTGGCGCAATACCGGCTAACGATTACACTTTGTTAACACACAACGATAAGTAACATGATTCGGGAGAGTCACTGATATGTCTGATACAAATGCCCGACCGGGCATGAAAATATGGTGCGCGCTATTGGGGATCGTCCTCGCCGCCACCGGGCTGTTTTTCGCCATTGCCGGCGGCAAACTGGTCTCGCTGGGCGGCAGTTGGTACTTTCTGATCGCCGGCGTGGTGACGCTGCTGGCGGCCATCCAGCTGTTCCGCCGCCGCTCGTCGGCGGTGGTGCTGTTCCTGCTGGTGTTTATCGGCACCCTGATCTGGTCGGTGATTGACGCCGGCTTCGACTTCTGGCCGCTGGTGTCGCGCCTGATGGTGCCGACCGGCCTGATGCTGCTGGCGTTTCTCACCTGGCCGGCATTGCGCAAGGCGGAAGGTAAAGCGCCGCTGGGCAAACTCTCCTACCTGCTGTCGGCGCTGCTGGCCGTCGGCATGGTCGTGACCTTTGTGCAGATGTTCCAGCCGCACCCGACCGTTGCCTTCAGCGGCGAGCCGCTGCCATTGGTGCCGGTGGATAAAGCCAAACAGCAAAAAGACTGGGACAACTACGGCAACACGCCGGGCGGCGACCGTTTTGTGGCGCTGGACCAGATCACCCGCGATAACGTTAAAGATCTGAAAGTGGCCTGGACCTTCCACACCGGCGATACCCCGATGAGCCCGGACGGCAACGGTGCGGAAGATCAGCAGACGCCGCTGCAGGTTGGCAACCGCATTTTCCTCTGTACCCCGCACAACAACGTGATTGCGGTTGACGCAGACAGCGGTAAAGAGATTTGGAAGCGTGAAATCAACGCCAAATCTCAGGTCTGGAACCGCTGCCGCGGTCTGGCCTATTTCGACGTTAACAAGCCGATCCCGCAGCCAAGCGTTCCCGGCTCCACCCCAGCCGCGCCGGTTGCGCTGGCGGCCGGCGACACCTGCCAGCGTCGTATTCTGATGAACACCATCGATGCGCGTCTGGTGGCGATTAACGCCGACAACGGCGAGTTCTGCCACAACTTCGGCCAGAACGGCATCGTCGATCTGAAAGCCGGCCTCGGCGACGCCGCCGATCCGAAATATCAGCTGACCTCCGCGCCGACGCTGGCCGGCACCACCGTGGTGGTGGGCGGCCGCGTGGCGGATAACGTTCAGACCGATATGCCGGGCGGCGTGCTGCGCGGCTTTAACGTGATCACCGGCGAGATGCGCTGGGCGTTCGACCCGGGCAACGACGATCCGAACGCGGCGTTGAAACCGGGCCAGAACTATGTGCGCAGCACCCCGAACTCCTGGGCGCCGATGTCCTATGACCCGGCGATGAACACCGTGTTCCTGCCGATGGGCAGCTCGTCGGTGGACCTGTGGGGCGCCAACCGCACCAAGCTGGACCACAAATACGGCGCGTCCATCCTGGCGCTGGACGCCACCACCGGTAAAGAGAAATGGGTCTACCAGACCGTGCATAACGATCTGTGGGACTTCGATATCCCGATGCAGCCAAGCCTGATCGACTTCCCGATGAAGGACGGCAGCACCAAACCGGCGCTGGTGTTTGGCGCGAAAACCGGTCAGATCTTCGTGCTGGATCGCCATACCGGCAAGCCGCTGACCGAAGTGAAAGAACTGCCGGTGAAAACCCGCAACATTCCGAACGAGCAGTATTCCGCCACCCAGCCGTTCTCGGTCGGTATGCCGCAGATTGGCGCACAGAAGCTCAGCGAATCGGATATGTGGGGCGCCACGCCGTTCGACCAGCTGATGTGCCGCATCAGCTTTAAATCGATGCGTTATGACGGCCTGTTCACTGCACCGGATACCGACGTATCCCTCAGCTTCCCTGGCTCGCTCGGCGGCATGAACTGGGGCGGCCTGTCGGTTGACCCGAACAACCACTATATCTTCGCCAACGATATGCGTCTGGGCCTGTGGGTGCAGATGATTCCGCAGAAACAGGAAGACGCCAATGCGCCTGCCAGCACCGGCGGTGAATCGGTGAATGCCGGGATGGGCGCGGTGCCGCTGAAAGGCACGCCATATGCGGTGAACAAAAACCGCTTTATGTCGCCGCTGGGCATTCCGTGCCAGAAGCCGCCGTTCGGCACCCTGTCCGCCATCGATCTGAAGACCCAGAAAGTGGTCTGGCAGGTACCGGCCGGCACCGTGCAGGACACCGGCCCGTTCGGCATCAAGATGCGTGCGCAGATGCCGGTCGGCATGCCGACGCTGGGCGGTACGCTGGCGACCCAGGGCGGCCTGGTGTTTATCGCCGGTACGCAGGACTACTACCTGCGCGCCTTTGACTCGTCAACCGGCAAAGAGGTGTGGAAAGCGCGTCTGCCGGTCGGCAGCGGCGGCACCCCGATGAGCTATATTTCACCGGAAACCGGCAAGCAGTACATCCTGATCTCCGCCGGCGGCGCACGTCAGTCACCGGACCGCGGCGACTACGTGATTGCCTACGCGCTGGATAAATAATTCCGTACAATAAGAACCAGCCCGCTTGGTCGCCAAGCGGGCTTTTTTATGGCGCCTGTGAACACTGGCTCAACGTTAAGTTTTTAACGTTGGCACTTTCTTCTAGTATTGGGGATATGTCCATATGACTATTTTAGGAAGGGGAAATAATTATAATGAATATTGTAATTATTACTTTTTTTATTAAAGGCCGGAGGCGAGATGCCCCCGACCTTAATTACATTTTCGTAGTCATCAGCTGTAGTCAAGATAAATTATTTTGGTTCTCACATAGGTTCGATACCCATGCTCACCGTCGTCTCCACCTAGACCTGAACTTTTCCAACCTGCGTGGTAACCATTAATTTCTTCTGGCCCCGTACGGTTGATGTACACCTCGCCACTTTCCAGTGCGTCAGTTAGCTGCATGGCGGTACTCAGGTCTCGAGTGTAAACATAGGCGCTCAATCCATATTCACTTCGGTTGGCCCATTCTACAACCTGCTCCAACGTCGTGAACTCAATCACTGGCAAAACAGGGCCAAATACCTCGCTTTGGAATATTTCAGCGTCCGCGGGCAAATCTGTAAGGATTGTTGGTGGGACCCAGAAACCTTTGCCTGTCAAGTCAGAGGGCGTGCCAGAGTATGCCACCTTCGCACCTTGCTCCTGTGCCTTGGCGATATGCTTTAACACATTATCGCGCTCTGCCGCACTGACTTTCGGGCCTATATCTGTTGACTCGTCGTGAGGGTCACCGATTGTCAGTTGACTTGCAGCCTTGAGCAGCGCTTCCATAAATTTTGGATAGATGCTGGTATGCACATATGTACGCTCATTAGAAATACACGCCTGGCCACAGTTGTACATACGAGAAGCCAGCGCAGCCTGGGCTGCGCGCTCAACATCAGCATCTGCCATCACGATAAATGGCGCCTTTCCTCCCAGCTCTAACGACACAGGCAAAATGTTTCCCACGGCAGCAGCCAGGATTTCACGGCCGGCACGAGTCGAGCCAGTCATAGTTACCAAGTTTGTCTGTGGGTGACGAACCAACGCATCACCGACCGTCCTGCCCTGGCCGGTCACAACGTTGACCACACCGGCTGGCAGGTTTGCCCGCTGGCATAGCGTAGCCATTGCTAAAGCAATTAAGGAGGTGTTTTCACTTGGTTTGATAACAATGGTATTGCCAGCTACCAACGCCGGCGCTAACTTACGAACAAACATCGCCAAAGGAAAGTTCCAAGGAATTATTGCAACCACAACACCAACAGGTTCGTCACGAATTATCGTGCTGCGTTGCTGATAGTTAGCAGCCATCAAGCTACCGGTCTGGCGAAAACCAAAGCCAGCGTAGTAGCGCAGCATGGTTAAGGCCATACTGACCTCATCACGGGCTTCCTTGATCGGCTTTCCCTGTTCGGTGACCAGCAGGCGAGCTAGGGCTTCAGCATTATCCTTTACTTGCACCATAACATCCTGAAGATAGTTGGCGCGTGCGGAAATACTCAGAGCAGCCCAATCTTTCTGCGCTTGGTGGGCATTTTCCACGGCTATGGTAGCAGTACTGCTATCACCCTCTGCCACTTGCCCGATTACCTCTTCCGTTGCCGGGTTGAGTGAGTCACGAACGGATTCGAAGGCATGCCATTGACCGCCGATAAAATGTGCTGGGACATCAGGCAATAGTGATTGAAATTGAGTGTCATGCATCGTCTGGCTCCTGTAGTTAAAAAGAGCAGCGCAGGGGCTTGCTGCTATGTGCCTAGACTAAACAGGCTTATATGTTCTATAAATTGAAAAATCATGAAGCCAACATTTCTAATTTGAGAATAACTCATGCAACTATCCCAATTACGTGCGTTCTGCGCGGTCGTTTCTACAGGCTCTATCACAGCTGCGGCCAAGGTACTCAATCGTGTGCCGTCCGGCGTGACGATCCGAATCCAGCAACTTGAAGATGATCTGCAATGCCAGTTATTCGTGCGAGAAAAAAAACGCCTCACGCTGTCTCCCGCCGGGAGACAGTTGCTGGAGTATGCACCTCAACTCATTGAACAGGCTGATAAACTGCGTTCTCTTATGCGTAATGAGCAGGCGCAGGGATGCTTGACGATTGGCGCGATTGATCTGGGGTTGATTGCGTTCATGCCGACCCTTATTGGCCGTTTCCGGGAGCGCTATCGCGGGGTCAATATGGATATACGCTGCGAACCATCGGAGAGACTGGTTGAACAAGTGCTCGACGGTACACTAGACATTGCCTTGACCGACGGCCCGGTACAGTCGCCTTCACTTGAAAGTGACTACGCGTTTTCCGATCAATTAGTACTGATTACGGAGAAAAACCATCCCATCGTCACCAATGCAAGTGAGTTATGTTGCCAGGAAGTCTATGGATTCAGACAAAACTGTTCATATCGGCTGCGGCTTGATAGTTGGTTGCTGAAAACTCCTCAGGCACATTTGAAGGTGGTTGAAATGGAGTCTTATCATACGATGTTCTCGTGTGTCAGCGCAGGAGTCGGGGCCGCCTGGATACCTCAGACTGTACTCGACGGGTTGCCAGGACGTGACTCGGTAAAGGTGCATACACTGGGCCCGTCGGCTCAAAGCGATCTCTACTTTATCTGGCGCAAAGGCCACTTGACCGATAATGCCAAGCGGATTTTACAACTGCATCATGTGGGATGAGCTAAATAGCCGCACCGAATAGTAGCTCACTTTGAGGGAGCTCAGCCCGGATTGTGCGTTCTGATCATCACAAACCGGACTGAGCGATGCCGATCATAGCACCAATTCCTCTTGACGAATGACGTCTGATGCAGAAAACGGATGACAAGAACCATGCCTGCGGGCTAACCGCGATGCTGATGCTGCTGCACGTGTCAGCGATGTTGCCCACACTCTCCGCTGCGCCCTTTCATCCGTTGTGCGCTGGATAAACTGGTTTACGCTTTCGGGCATCGAAGGTCTGAGCACATTAACCGACGGTCAGCACAATTTTGCCGATATGTTTACCGCTGTCCATTTCCTGATGGGCGCGCGCCACATCGTCTAATGGCCAGGTCTGGTAGATCAGCGGCGGGCGGCACTGGCCGCTTTCCAGCAGCGGCCAGACGTGCTGCTGCAGCTCGCGGGCAATCTGCGCTTTTTCTTCTTTGCTGCGTGCGCGCATGGTGGAGCCTGTCACCCGCGCACGCTTCAGCACCAGCTTCATCAGGTTGGCCTTTTCCGCCTCGTTGCCGCCGAGGAAGCCGATAATAATCAGCTGGCCGTCCTTTTTCAGTACCTCAATATTCTGGTTAAAGTAACTGCCGCCCATAATATCCAGCACCGCATCAACGCCTGCGCCATCGGTGTGCTTCTCAATCGCCGCAACAAAGTCATCGCGACGGTAGTTGATGCCGATGCCGCCCAGTTCGGCGATGGCGGCGCATTTCTCATCGCTGCCGGCGGTGGCGTAGGCGGTAATGCCCAGCGCCCGGCACAGCATCAGCGCGGAGGTGCCGATGCCGCTAGTGCCGCCGTGAATCAGTACGCTGTCGCCCGGCTTCACCCGCTGGTCGGCCAGCAGGTTGGCCCAGACGGTAAAGAAGGTTTCCGGCAGCGCCGCCGCCTGCTCCATGCTGAACCCCTGCGGTATCGGTAGCAGTTGGGTTTCCGGCACCACGCAGTATTCGGCATAGCCGCCGCCGTCGGTCAGCGCGCAGACGCGTTCGCCAAGGGCGAAACGCGTCGCCCCTTCCCCGCATGCCACGATCTCGCCGGCAATCTCCAGCCCGGGAACCGGCGTGACGCCGGCAGGCATCGGGTATATTCCCTGCCGCTGCATAATATCAGGGCGATTAATCCCCGCCGCCCGGACGCGGATCAACACTTCACCGGCGCCGGGGCGCGGCAGCTCGGCGCTGACTACCTGTAACACCTCGGGGCCGCCGGGTTCGCGGATAATGATTTGCTTCATACTGGTCGGCAGCGTCGTGCCGTTCGCTTCAACTGACATCTGTGTATCCCGTTTTACGTTAACTCTGTTACCATTTAGCTTAAACTTGGTACACGCAAGCCACAAATGCCAGTTTTAGAATTCATTGTTGCAATATTGGAACGTAAAGATGCAGAACCTGGATGATATGTATTACTTTGCCCGCGTGGTCGAACACGGTGGCTTCAGCGCCGCCGGGCGCGCGTTGGGCATTCCCAAATCACGGTTAAGCAGACGTATCAATGCGCTGGAAGAGCGGCTGGAGATCAAACTGATTAACCGCTCCACCCGGCAGTTTTCCGTCACCGAACTGGGGCACGCCTACTACCGCCACTGTATGGAGTTGACTGCGGCGGCGGAGGCTGCGCAGGCCATCGTGCACCAGAGCCAGACCGAACCGAAAGGCGGCATCCGCATCGCCTGCCCGACGGCGTTGCTGAACTTCCTGGTGACCGGCATGCTGGCGCGCTATATGAAACGCTATCCGAACGTCGAGATTTATCTGGAGAGCACCAATCGCCAGGTGGATATTCTGCGGGAGGGTTTTGACCTGGCGCTGCGTATCGACGTGCCGCCGCTGCCTGACAGCGGGTTGGCGAGCAAACGGCTGTCGCCCTGCACCTATCAGCTGGTCGCCAGCCCGCAGCTGCTGGAAACATACGGTACGATCGGCGATCCGGCGGCGCTCGACCGCTATCCCAGCCTGTCGGTCTCCACCGCCTATCAGTCGCACGAATGGCAACTGCACGGCCCCGACGGCGCGGAACGTCGTATCCGCCACAGCCCTAATCTGGTGACCGACGATATGATCACCCTGCGCCGGGCGGCGCTGGAAGGCCGCGGCGTGGTGCAACTGCCGACCTTTGTGGTGTACAAGGATCTCAAACGCGGCAAACTGAGCACGGTGCTGCCGGCCTGGCAGCCGAAGCCGGCGGAGGTAAACGCCCTGTTTCCGTCGCGGCGCGGTCTGATGCCCGCCATCCGTAGCCTGCTGGATGCGCTGACGGAAGAGTTCGCCCATATTGACGTGGCCGCGCTGTACGCCCGTTACCAGCAAAGCGGCGACGGCGACGCCTGTATTCTGATGGATGAATCCTGACGCCGTGTGCATTGCCGGGCAGCAACGCTAGCCGATAACCAGGATACCTAAGCGCTCCATCAGCTGCGACGCCTGATAGCTGTCCAGTTTGACCCCTTGCAGATCAACGTTGCGCACGTCCAGCTCGCCCAGTTCCGAATTGGTCAGGTCGCAGTGGGTAAAATCGGCGGCGCGCCAGTCGAACGAAGCAAACTCGCCGCCGGAAAGGTCGGAGCCGCTGAAATTTGCCCCCAGAATCTGAGCGCCGTTCCAGCGGTTTTCCCACAGTTCGCACTTCTCCAGCACCACTTTTGAAAAGTTGGCGTAACTCAGGTTGCTCTTGGTGATGTAGGCGCTGCAAAACCAGCTGCGCGAGGTGATCATGTTCATAAAGCTGGCGCCGCGAAAGTCCGCGCCCTGCGCTCGGCATTCACGGATTTCAATGCCCAATGCACTGACGTTTCTGAAATCCGTCATGGATAAATCACAGCTTTTGAAGCTGGCGTCCTTCAGCTGCGCCCGGCTGAAGCGGCACCCTAACCGGCTGTCGCGGTCGTAGAACGTGCAGCCGATAAACTCGCTGCCGGTCAGGTCCGCCCCCGAAAAATCACAGTTGTGAAAGGTCGCATTTTCAACTTTTGCACCGATAAAGCGGTTGCGGTCAATCTTTTCGCCATCCAGGGTCAGCGTCATAGCAAATACCTGTTTATCCATACATGAGTTGCGTATTGTAGCCCCCTTTTTGCCGCCGGGTAAACTGGTTAATAGCGCCTGGCCTGTGCTATTATTCGCCACGTTTCCTTTTCCCATCTCACCCTGAGGCATTGATGCTGGAGCATGTAATCATCTGATAATTGGTTTCCCATTTCTCTGAAAACGGGACTGATTATCACCACGCTAAAACTTTTTACGCTGACACCCGGTGTCGGTTCGTTTTTGCATATGATGATTACAGGTAATTAACAGCATGAATATCTCCCGTCAGGAACAGCGGACGCTCCACGTCCTCGCCAAAGGCGGACGCATCGTCCACACCCGGGCCGCCTCCGGCCGCGTAATCGCAGTGGAATGTTACAGTCGTGAAGGACTGCTGCTGAGCGACTGCACGCTTACGGTATTCAAAAAACTGCGGACGAAGAGACTGATTAAGTCAGTCAATGGCCAGCCGTACCGCATCAATACCACCGGCTTGGCGCACGTCCGCGCACAGCTCGACAACCGTTAAAACCCCATTGCCTACCGGCGTGATCGGCTCCGCCGGTAGGCTTATTGACGTGACAGCAATATCTATCAGGTAACGATATGAACATAACCATTAGTTTAGAAACTCCGCAGGATATCCCCCAGGTGCAGCAGGTGATTGCTGATGCTTTCGGCTCCCACGAAGAAGCGGCATTGGTGAATCAGCTGCGCCAGGACCCGGGCTGGCTTCCAGCGCTGTCGCTGGTTGCCAAAGACCGCCATGGTACGGTTATCGGCCACGTTGTCTGCACCCGCGCCAGCGTCGGCGCACATCCGGCGGTAACGTTGGCGCCGCTGTCGGTGCATCCGGCACATCAGGGTTCCGGCGTCGGCAGCGCACTCATGCTGGCCTGCATTGAGGCGGCGCGCGCCGCCGGCGAGAAAATCATCACCGTTCTTGGGCATCCGCAGTATTACCCGCGTTTTGGCTTTATACCGGCGGCCGGCTGTGGGGTGACCTGCCGCCTCAATAACGGCCCTGACGACGCCAAAATGGTGATGTCACTGGATGGCGCGCCGATTCCGCCCGGCGAAATGGGATTTTGCCGCCCGATGACCGAGGCGATTCAGGCCTATCAGCCGGCGGCGGATAACACGTCGGCAGCGCGTTAAGCCCTCCGCCCGCAGCGCCTGATAATAAGGCGCTGTTTTTTCGGTCGACATAGGCGAACCAGTATTGAAACGGCACGGAGATTAGGTAGTATCCGCTGTGCGAATTATGCACAGCGGCATAGTGAACAAGGACAGGAAGGATTCTTAGGGATGAGCAAACGTTCAGATATACTCGACGGAAAATACGCTGCGACTGAAAAATATGGTCTGGTTTATACAGAAGTACTCGGTTGGATTGATCTAGGCCATGCGCAAGGAACTGATATTCATGCTTTGCTGAATAAGCTAGCCCGTGGAGAATTATCCGGACATAAATACTATGATGTGACTTATTCTCAAGGCATGAGAGACCCATTTAACTTAATCCGCTCGGGTAAAATGATAACGTGGCGTATCAGACGTGGCCGCCCTTTTTGGGAGCAAAAAAGCATCGCGTTGGCGATGATGATGACACTGGCGCGAAAGTTTGAGGCTTTCCAGGGCACATTCCCTATCAACTTTGTGACTGACAGCGGATACAGCGGTGAAGATCTGGTTTCTGATTTGCTCGGTTTTTATCGCGCCGTGTCGATTCAGAACCCTTTTCCTATGCTGCGCCCGGTCAGCAAGGTGGAAGCGCTAAGACGCTGGGATCATTACGGAAAAATTGGCGCATGGAAAAACGAAGAATTTAAACCGCTATTGTTTCCCGACCCGAAAAAATTTCCTTATGCCAGACCACGTAAAGGCATGCTACCGCCGTTTATGCAAACGATCGTACCCTATAAGGATTTTTTATCGGGGAATGTGATTTTACCACGCCGTGATAAAACGTTTTTCGTTATAGGTACAGGTAACGGCAGGATGAAACTATGAAGACGTTTAGAATACTGACAATCGTGCTCGTTGCCATCGGCGCTATGTTCGCCTTCGCCTGGCCCTATATAAAAATGGAATTTGCCGGTAGCGCATACTATACCCAGCAAGATAGTCGGGAATATGCGTTCTACACGCCTGAACTGCTGAAAAACATGCCGCGTATCGCGGAGCACTATAGCTTTGAGTTTGGTAACGTCAGCGGGCCGGAGGCGCAGGTCTTTACCGTTAGATTCGACAACGCAACGGATACAAGCAAAATTCGCAGTTACCTAGCGTCTGCGGGCTATCAACCACAGTCTCGATGCGACGTTGAAGCAGAGTGCTGGCGCACTCCGCAGTCCAAAGATGTTGTGACCTTAATTAAATATACTTCGCCAAATAGCGTTGTGGTTCAAATCTACCGCAGTCCGCATACCGAGTAAGCCTGATGGGTTTCCCCTCATTCATTTTGAACAATGGCGGCAAGCGCTTTTTCAGGGTGTCGATCGGCATAACGGTTATGGGTATGGTTTTATTTTTCGCCTGGCCGTATATAAAAATGGAGTTTGCCAGCAGCGCATATATACCCAGAAAGAGCGACTGAACGGTCATCGCCAGCCAGCAGGCCAAATCCAAACGTAGCAATGTGATCAGCACTGCCCCTTGGCGTCGGGAAGAGATACACTGGTGAAAACAACAAGATTAAGGGAATGAAAATGCGCCAGAGAGTCATCGTGTGCCCGGTGATAAAAAACAACGGCGAGTATCTGCTGGCTAAAATGGCCGCCGATCGCGGGGTTTTCCCGGGACAATGGGCTTTGCCCGGCGGCGGAATGGAACCCGGCGAAACCATGGAAACCGCGCTAAGGCGCGAAATCATGGAAGAATTAGGCGAAAAACTCTGCATCACTGATGTTAAACCATGGGCGTTTCGTGATGATATCCGGACCAAAACCTATCCGGATGGAACCACCGAAGAAATTTACATGATTTATCTGATATTTGACTGTGTGAGCACCAACAGGAAGATTACGTTTAACGAGGAGTTTCAGGACGTTATCTGGGTGCCGGCCGAAGCGCTGAAAAGCATGGATTTGAATGAAGCGACCCGGTTCACGTTTGCCCAGAAGGGGCTCATTTAGCGCGCCAGCCCTGGCCTTCACGGCTTAAGGGCAAAAAGGCCGGCAGCGCTATCACGCCAACAGGCAAACCCGCGCCTCGTAAGGGCGCAAAGTATGTGACACCGTAACATCAGGATAATTCCCCAAGCTTGTTCATAAGGCTACGCGGATAAATCTGGTACACCACCGCCTCTTTCCACCACCGTTGTTTCATGCCTGCTCCTTCGGTTAGTGCGCCTGCTCGGAGGGAAGCTGGCGCGGGAACGCCCGGCCGTAATGATCAAACAGATAGCAGCACTCCACCGGCAGCCGCACGCCGACGGTCTCGCCCGCCGTAATCGGCGAACGCTGCGGATTACGCAGCACCCAGGGTTCGCCGGCGTTGCCGTTGTCCAGGTAGAGGTAGGTCTCGTTGCCCATATGTTCGACAAACATCACCTCCCCCTGATATTCGCACTCCTCCAGCCGGCCGCCCTGAATATGCTCCGGGCGGATGCCGAGGTTGACGCTTTGCCCTTCCGCCGCCTGCGGCGTCGCCACCGGCAGCACCAGCTGCTTGCCGTTATCCAGCTCCACCACGCTCTGCCGTTCGCCGGCGCGCTTGAGCACCGCCGGGATCAGGTTCATTTTCGGCGAGCCGATAAACTGGGCGACAAACTCATTGGCGGGATGATCATACAGCTCCAGCGGCGTGCCGACCTGTTCGATATGCCCTTTGTTCAGCACCACGATGCGGTCGGCCAGCGTCATCGCCTCCACCTGATCGTGGGTGACGTAAATAATGGTGGCGCCGAGGCGCTTATGCAGCGCGGCCACCTCCATCCGCATCTGTACGCGCAGCGAGGCGTCCAGGTTGGACAGCGGCTCGTCAAACAGAAACAGTTTGGGTTCGCGCACGATGGCGCGGCCGATCGCCACCCGCTGGCGCTGGCCGCCGGACAGGTCTTTCGGCTTGCGGTCGAGCAACTGCTCCAGCTGCAGCACGCGCGCGCTGTCGCGCACCCGGCGGTCGATTTCGCTTTTGCCGACCTTCGCCAGCTCCAGCGCAAAGGCCATATTCTGGTACACCGTCATATGCGGATAGAGCGCGTAAGACTGGAAAACCATGCCGATGCCGCGTTCGGCCGGCGAGTCGTCGTTGACGTAGTTGCCGTCGATATACATACCGCCGCCGCTGATCGCCTCCAGCCCGGCGATCATCCGCAGCAGGGTCGATTTGCCGCAGCCGGACGGGCCGACGATCACCACGAATTCGCCGCTGTTGATCTGCAGATCCAGCGATTTAATCACCTCGGCGTGGTTACCGTAGCGTTTTTGTAGTTTTTCCAGCGTGAGTTGCGCCATAGGGCCTCCTGTTTGCGACATCAAGAGCGGCGGAGCATCCATGCGCCCCGCCGCTGCGGCTTACTTCAGATAGTCCAGCCACGGGCTCTGGCGGGCGATCATCAGATCCACCAGCTCCGGAATGGCGCGGCACTTATCGTTCACCGAATCCACCAGCAGCGCCTGGATCACCAGATCGCGCGAACCGTTGATCACCGCCTCGGCGGTCAGGTCGTGCACCGCAATCTGGTTGCTGAGCAGCCCGCCGATACCGGCCGGCATCTCCACCTTAATGCCGTGAATGCCCTTCTTGTCGACGATCGCCGGCACCTCCACCGCGATAAACGCCGGCAGCTGTTTGATAAAGCCGCGGTTGGGAATATTTACCGCCGCCTCTTCATAACCGGCGTCGGTCAGCATGCCTTCCATAATCGGCACCACGCGCTCTTTTAGCTTCAGTTCAATGCGCGGTTCGACGTGGCCGAGATAGTTGCGGTAGAAGGTGTAGAAATCGAGAATGCCACGGTGATCGCTCACCTCGTAGGCCCAGCGGATATACTCGCCGAAGTGACTGTCGCCGGTGATCGGCAGGTGGTGGAACTTCTCCAGCACCTCTTTGAACAGCGTGCGGTCCGCCCACGGATAGAGACTGTCTTTGCCGCCGAGCGCGTCGCGTTCGGTGCTGCCTTCCGTCTCCACCAGTTTGCCGTGCTGGCGGGTGTAGGCCAGAATATCGCTGTAGCCCGGCAGGCGCTCAAAATAGCCCGGCGCCTTGGCGCGCACGTCCGGATAGGCGTCGCGGCCGCTGTCTTTGTAGCTGGCCTCCAGCAGTACGCTGAAGTGGTTCAGGCCGGCGGCGCGCAGCTGCAGGTTGCTGAACGGCGTGCCGAGCATTTCCGGCAGATAGCGCTCCAGCGAGGCGATTTCGTGACACATGCCGACAAAATTCAGCTCGGGGAACTTACGCTGCACCGTGGTGCAGATGCGGCTCATGGGGTTGGAGTAGTTAAACACCCAGGCATTCGGGCAGATGTCGGCAACGTCGGCACAGATATCGAGGATCGGCGGGATAATGCGCAGCGAATGGAACAGCCCGCCCGGCCCGCCGTTTTCACCGTAAACCTGCTGGATGCCGTACTGCTGCGGGATCTGCCAGTCCTGATCCCACAGGGCGAAGCGGTCGCCGACTTCGATGGAGATAATCACGAACTCGGCGCCCTGCAGCGCGCTTTTGCGGTCGGTGGTGGCGCTGACGCTGAACGGCAGATCCTGCGCCGCCAGGAAGTCGCGCGCGGTCTTTTCAGTTACCGCCAGCGAGGCGGGGTTGATGTCGTGCAGCACAATCTCACTGCCGTACAGCGTCTTGCTCTGGAAGATATCCCCCAGCGTACCGAAGCCGAACTGTGCGCTGCCGGCACCTACCAATACGATTTTTGTCGCCATTGCTTTTTCCTCTTACCTCAGGGTTAGTCGATATATCAGCCTTTTACGGCACCGTTCGTTAAGCCGCTGACGATGCGACGCTGGAAGATCAGCACCAGCACCACGATCGGCAGCGTGACAATCACCGAGGCGGCCATAATCGCCCCCCACGGCAGTTCAAACTGCGAGGCGCCCTGCAGCATGCCGATAGCCACCGGCACGGTGCGTTTGCCGCTGGAGATGACAAACGTCAGCGCGAACATAAATTCATTCCAGGCGCCGATAAACGCCAGCAGCCCGGTGGTCACCAGCGACGGCCCCATAATCGGCGCGAAAATGCGGCTGATAATGGTCCAGGTGCCGGCGCCGTCGACGATCGCCGCCTCCTCCAGCTCCAGCGGGATGGATTTCATAAAGGTGGTCAGCACCCAGACGGTGAACGGCAGCGAAAAGGTGGCGTAGGACAGTACCAGCGCCCCCAGCGAGTCATACAGTCCGAGAAAACGCACCAGCTCAAACATGCCTGACAGCACCGCCACCTGCGGGAACATCGACACGCATAAAATGGTGAACAGCAGATACTTGCGCCCGCGGAACGAGATACGCGCCAGCGCGAACGCCGCGGTGATCGACACCAGCAGGCACAGCCCCACCGTGACGCCGGCCACCAGTATCGAATTCAACAGGCTGCGGGCGATGCCGTTCTCCATCAGCGCGGTGACATAGTTGCCCCAGTGCCAGGCGTCCGGCAGATAGGCGACGCGGAACAGATCCTGCCCGCCGCGCAGCGAGGTAATCAGCGCATAGTAGAAAGGAAACAGGCAGATCACGCTGGCCAGCGCCGCACCGGCGTAGATCATCGCGCGATGGCCGAACTGCTGTTGTTGCCGCGTCAGTTTCATGCGCGTTTCTCCTTATCGTTCAGACGGGACAGCGTCAGGAAGCAGGCGGCGATGCCGGCCACCATCATAAAGACCAGTACCGAAGCGGCCGAACCGGCGCCCATCTCCTGGTAGCTGACCATCTGGTCGCGGGCATAGCCGGAGACCGATACCGTGGCCTCGCTGTTGGAGGTCAGCACGTAGATCAGGTCAAATACCCGCAGCGCATCCATTACCCGGAAGATCAGCGCCACGATCATCGCCGGCATAATCAGCGGCAGCGTAATGCGGCGGAAGCGCTGCCAGGCGTTGGCGCCGTCCACCCGCGCCGCCTCATACAGATCGCCGGGAATCAGCTGCAGCGCCGCCAGCAGCATCAGCGCCATAAACGGCGTGGTTTTCCACACGTCGGCGATCACCACCGCCCACATCGACAGCCCCGGCTCGGCCACCCAGGCCAGCGGCGTATCGATCAGACCGATTTTCAGCAGCAGGTCGTTCACCACGCCGTACTGGTCGTGGAACATCCAGCCCCACATTTTGGCGGAAACGATGGTCGGAATGGCCCACGGCACCAGAATGGCGGTGCGCACCAATCCCTGCCCACGGAATTTCTGATTCATCAGCAGCGCCAGCAGCATGCCGAACAGCAGCTCCAGCGACACCGACAACAGGCTGAAGCGCAGCGTATTGCCCACCGCCTGCCACCACAGCGGGTCCGCCAGCACGCCGTAGCTGCGTTCGTCAGCCAGATCGAGATAGTTGGCGAAACCGACAAAGCGCCATTCGCCCGGCATATCCAGCATGGCGTCGGTAAAGCTGTAAAACAGCGTGCGCAGCAGCGGCCAGCCGGCGATCGCCAGCAGTAACAGTAAGGCGGGCGTGACCAGCAGCCAGGCGATGCGGCTGCGTTTTTGCTGATAATTCAGTTTACGGCTCGTTTGCGCGCGCTTTTCCAGCGGAGGATGGGCCACCGTCAGAGACAAAGGTTGCGTATCGCGTTTCATGGCATAAGGCTCCTGATGGTTAATCGGCGGCGCTTAGCGCCATCCCCGGGCGCGAATGCGTTCCAGACGCGCCTGCAGCGTCTGCACGGCATCGGCGCCATCGCTGTCGCGACGCAATACGTTGAATGAGGTGTTGTAAATCGCCTTGGAGACCTGGGCGTATTTGCGTTGAGTCTGGGTTGCCGGCCGCGGCGTGGCCTTGGCCAGAATGCCGCTGAAGGTTGCCAGATACGGCGCCTGCGCCAGCACCTGCGGATCCTGATACAGCGCCTGGCGTGACGGCGCCCAGCCCAGCAGCGCCTGCGCTTTTTTCTGCGATTCGGCATCGCTGACGATTTTCAGCAGCGCCACCGCCGCCTGCGGATTTTTGGTGTAGCTGCTGATCGCCCACTGCCAGCCGCCCAGGGTGCTGACCGACTGGCCGTCGACGCCGCCCGGCACCGGCATCACGCCCACTTTGCCGCGTATCGCGCTGCTTTTATCCTGCGTCAGCACATAGGCGTACAGCCAGTTGCGCATAAACACCGCATCACCGTTCTGAAACAGCGCGCGCCCCTCTTCCTCCATATAGCCCAGCACGCCGGGCGGCGCGATGGTGCCGACCCAGCCGGCGGCCATCTCCAGCGCCCGCGCCGCGCGCGGATTGTTGATGGTGATGTTGCCGTCGGCGTCGATAAAGGTGCCGCCGCCCTGCGACGCCACCCACTCCAGCGCGTTGCAGGTCAGCCCTTCATAAGATTTGCCCTGAAACACCAGACCCCAGAGGCCTTTATGCCCGTTCTCACGCTCCGCCTGCTGAATGCGCGCGGCGATACGCGTCAGCTCGGCCCAGGTTTTCGGCGGCTGTTCGCCGTACTTCTCCAGCAGGTCTTTGCGGTAGTAGAGCGCGCCGGTGTCCATATAGGCGGGAATCGCCTTAACGCGGCCGTTCACCATGTCGTTGCGCCAGGCGGCGGGAAAAAAGTCCTGCTGCATATCGCTGACGTATGGCGTCAGATCGAGCAGATGTTTATTGAGCACGCCGATCCACACCGTGTCGGCCTGGAACAGATCGATGGCATTAGCGTCTCTGGCGGCAAACAACTGCTGAAACAGCGACAGCTTCTCGTCAGAGGCGCGGGGTAAATCGATAAAGGTCAGGATGTGCCCGGTCTGGGCTTCAAACCGCTGTTTGACGTAATGGCAAAACTCACGTCCTTCTTTGCTGGGCGAGCACTCCATCCTCAGCGTATCGGCCTGCGCCAGCGCCGGCAGCAACGCCAATGAGCAGGCGGTCAGGTTTAACAACAGTTTTCTCATGGCGTCCCCTGTGCGGAATCAATCGGCATAGGTGCACGCTATCGGCTGGGCGTCATTGGCGGAAATTGTTTTTCGCACCTACGATATAGAAATCTTCTATATCAACAGCGGAAAACATGATCGTGGACAAAATTCTGCGCCAGTTTATCGAAGTCGCCATGTTTAAAAATGTGAGTCATGCAGCAAACAAACTCTGCCTCAGCCAGCCGACGCTGACGCATAACATGAAGAAACTGGAAGAAAATCTGGGCGTGCAGCTGCTGGAGCGCACCTCCAGCGGCGTGACCACCACCCAGTATGGCGAGCTGCTGCTGGAGCAGGCGCAGATGATGCAGCGTATCTATGATAATACGCTGCTGAAGATGGCGGCGATCAAAGCGCGTCAGGCGCAGAGCCTGCGTATGGGCAGCGGCCACGCCTGGTGGTATATGTTTGTGCGCGACTGCTTTAACAATTACCGCGAGCAGCACGCGACGGTCAATATCCATATTGACCTGGGCAACCACCTGCGGCTGATGGATCTGCTGTTAGGCGGTGATATCGACCTGTTTATCGGCCATGAAATTCAGGGGCTGAACCCGAAGGCCGGCATTACCTTTCTGCCGCTGTTCGCCACCGCCGACACGCTGTTCGCCCGTCAGGATCATCCGCTACAGGGGCGCGCCGTGCGACCGGACGACCTGCTGGATTACCCCTGCGTAGAGCTGACGCCGGATGAAACCCGCTATCAGCATATGGTGGCGGATATGCAGCAGAAGAAGCTGACGCGCAACCGCCAGCATCTGGCGGAGCGGGTAATCTGGTCCACCAACTCGATGATGTCAGCGATTGATATGGTAAATGATTCTGACGCGGTGATGCTGACCTATCCCCGCTGTATGGCCGGCTACTTTGCCCGCTACGGCATTGCACCGCTGAATATGGAATCCCACAATGTGTGCACCGTGGGTATGTATCTGATACGGGAAAAGGCGGACGCGCCGCAGGTTCAGCAGATGCTGGCGCTGATGCGCCAGCATATCGAACGGCTGGGGCCGCAGCTTCAGTAGTCGCGGCCGGCGGATTCGCTCAGCGCCTGATACAACGGCCTGGCGTTGCCGGGGCCGACTACCAGTTGGTACTCAACGCCGCCATGTGTGTCCGGCACTTCCAGCAGGGCCTTGATGCCCTCCAGCCCGGCGATGCCGTCCCGGTTCAGCCTGCCATCTTCTTTGAGCGAAACGCGGATACGGCTGGCGCAGTAGCGCAGGCGATCCACATTCTGCGCACCGCCGAAGGCCGCCAGCAGTACGTCGGCCAAATTGCAAAGCGTCATAAGTCTCCCTCCGAAAGCATGGCGATATACTTTCAGCATAGAGCGGGCGTAAGAGGAAGGGAAATTGATTTAACCCACGGGGATATAGATTCTTTCTATGTCCGGCGTGCAGCAAGCAGAGGAGCAAGTCAGCATGCGCTATTCATCCGTGGATTTTTATCCACACCTGCCGGTTACTACGCTGGCGCCGTCATGGATTCAGCAAAACGCCACCACCCGGCTGTCGGAAAAGTGGCAAAAAGCGCTGGTTTCTTTTTTTGTCAGAAAAGCGCACAGCGTCAAGGAGGCGCAGCTTATCGGCAGCGGTTTTTTATATATGCTCGGCGGTGTTCAACCCTGCATCTTCACCGCGTCGCACGTGGTCAACGAACTGCTCCAGGGCGATACCCCTTTCTTTTCGATCAACGGTGAGAAATTCCGCTTCCGCAACCTGGAGTACTACCATAACGAGCAGCAGGACTATGCGGTGATTCCCTTCAGTCAAGAGATGCTGGCCGCCGAGCGCAGCTATACGCTGTTTCGCGGCGAGGAGCGGGCGCTTCTGAGGAAAACCTCCTCATTCGTCATTATGGGCTACCCATCCAACCGAAACCGGCTGCACGTGGATCGCAACAATGACGGGCTATACCTGCAAAACATCACCTTCCACCATTTCAGTTACGACACGGACAGCGAGGACATCTATTTTGCCTTCGACCCGAAGGCAAAAAAAAGCGGCTTTACCTATGAACAGGCGAGTAGCCGTACCTCGCTCTCTTCGCTGGCCGGCATGAGTGGCAGCGTGATAGCCCAGATTATGGAACATCAGATCACCGGGGATTTTACGCTGCGCGCGGTGGGTATCTTTAAAGAGCAGCCGAAAAAACGGCAGGGAAAGGATAAATTTTTGGTGGGATGTACGCTGATTCAGTTTGCCGATGAGGTGAACGACCTGATCCGGCTGAGGACGATTATGCGTAGTGAGGCGTGACAAAACGCCGGCCCAGTGGCGGGGCCGGCGCAGAGATCAGGAGCGTTGTTCCTCCTCATCCTCCGTCAGCTGCTGCTGGCGCTGCCTCATGACCACCACCTCCTGCGGACTGGAGAGATGCACCTGCTCCTGACGCAGCAGCTTGAGGATATTGAACAGCAGCTCGCTTTTGGTGGCGCCGACCATGCGCGGGCTGGCGACATAGCCGGTAACGCTGAGGATAATGCCCTCCGGGCCGAGCTGGCTGAAGCGCACATAAGGCGCCGGCGACTCCTGAATCGCCTCATATTCCTGGTAGGCGGTCAGCAGCAGGTTGCGCACCTGCTCGGGGTCGATCTCGGTCGGGAAGGTCAGCGCGATGGTCACCACCCCCTGCGCGTTGCCCATGGTGGCGTTACGCACGTTTTGCGAAATCAGCTGCGAGTTCGGCACGATCATGGTGGAACGGTCGCTGAGCTGGATCTCGGTAGCGCGCACGTTGATACGCCGCACGTCCCCTTCCACGCCGCCGATGCCGATCATATCCCCCACTTTCACCGGCCGTTCGGTCAGCAGTATCAGGCCGGAAATGAAGTTCTTCACAATCTCCTGTAGGCCGAAACCGATACCCACCGACAGCGCACTGACGATCCAGGCCAGGTTATTCCACTGGATGCCCAGCGCGGCCAGCGTGATCAGAATCAGCAGCACATAGCCGACGTTGGTGAACAACGTCACCAGCGAGGCGCGGATGCCGACGTCGTTGATGGTTTTCGGCAGCAGTTCGTTATTCAGCCAGCGGCTGCTGGCGCGCAGAATATAGCCGCCTATCAGCAGGCAAATCAGCGCGTTAATCAGATTGCCGGGCACGATATGCAGCTTTTTCAGCCCTTCGCCGCTGAGAATGGCGACGATTTTTTCCAGCAGCGAGTTCGGCGTGGTGGTGCCGAAGGTGCCGTTGAGCAGCGCCACGATCATCAGCAGCAACAGCCCGCACTTAAAGGCGGCGGTAAAGACGATGGTCAGCTGTTCCAGATGGCGCTCGCCAAGGCCGAGCGAGCGCATCAGCGAACGGCCGCTGGCGGTATGCGACGAGAAAATGGCGCTCCAGACGTCGGTGGAGAACTGAATCAGGAAATAGAACGCCATCAGCACCAGCGTCGTCCAGATCGCCTGATAAATCAGGAAACGGGCAAACGAGATATAACCGATGAGCAGCGCCAGCAGCACCACTAACGACACCAGCAGCGTGGCGAGCTGCGCCAGTCCGCCGATCATCGAGCGTTTTTCCAGCTGTTCGCCCTGCCGTTCGCTGCGCTGGCGCAGACGATGGGCGCGCAGCGTTATTGCCAACAGCACCAGCGCCATCAGCGCAGCCAGCAGGCCGTTGCTGAAAATGGTGGAGCCAAGGCTGGCACCAATCACGTTGTTAATCAGTTCGACCGTGCCAAACGCCAGCACCAGCGCCGCCAGCAGCGGCGAGAAGTTACGCAGGCCGGCGGCGATGGTGTCGTCAATGGCAGGCAGACGCCAGGAGGGACGACGGTTGGACAAAAATGCCCTTCCCAGACCGGCGATCAGCGCGCAGAAGATGCCCAGACGGGTGAAACCGTCGGCAAAGTCCTGCAGCATCGATGACAGTTCGGTCGCGCGGGTGAACGCCTGATACAACAGATTAAGCGCCAGCGCGGTGGTGCACAGCGTAATCAGCGCGGTGCCGAGTGCGGTAAAGCTGCGGCGCAGGCGGCCGTCCGGCAGATAGCGGATGCTGAACCAGGCGAGCGCCTGTTCGGAGAAATAGCGTCCCAGCGACCAGATCACCCCGGCCAACAGCAGCAGGCCAGCGGTGCCGTAACGCCACGGCGCCTGCCAGCTGGCGTCCCAGACGGCGCGCAGTTCAGCGGCGAACTCCGTCAGGCGCTGTTTGTCCTGCGGCTGCGGCGCAATCACCGGTGTCCAGAACGACAGGCTGAGCACGCTGCCGGAATTCAGCGCCAGTTGGGACTTGAACGCCACGCGGCGTAAATCGCCGATCTGCTGCGTCAGCTCATGGGCGCTGCCGCGAATGGCCTGCGAACGTTTTACCGAATCATCCAGCAGCTTTTTACTATTGTTCAGACTGTTACGCTGTTGCGCCACCGCGGCGGTTTCCGCCTGCGCACCCGGCGCCGGCGGCGGGCCGAGCACATCCAGCTGCCCTTTCAGCTTCTCCTGCATCGGCTGCAGGTCGGTCAGAAACTGTTCGGTATTGCCCGCCAGCTGCTGCGTACGCTCCTGCAGTTTGCTCAGTTGGTTATCGGTGGTGGCTTTGGAAACCTGTTGCTTAATATCGTCCAGCTCTTTTTGATAGTTTTTCAGCGCTGCGGCAATATCCTGCTGGCTCAGTTCGGCCCGCTCGGCAGGCTGCGCCTCTTCGGCGGCATAGCCGCTGTGCGGCGACAGCGGCAGCCCGAACAGCACCAGTAGCAACAGAACGATCTGTAACGGCCTTATCATAAATCTCGATGCCCAACATAGTTGATAGATAGATAAAACAGATGAGACAGCCGGGCTATCCCGTCTATAACAATAAACCGAGATTATGATAGCTGCTTAATGATAGGCAGAACATCGGAATCCTGCGCGCTGTGCGCAGAGCGGTAACGCAGGCCGTCAGCGCTGCGATTTATGGCGTTTTCGTTCACCGCGCCGGCCGACAAAGCGCCATATTACGCCCAGCAGCACCAGAGTGCCGGAGAAAGTCAGCAGCAGGCTGATAAAGAATTCGGATTCACCGGTGGAGGAAAAGTAGATCTCATTGATGCCGACGGAGATCATCAGGATGGCATATAGCAAAACAAAAATTGAAATAATCATGATAGCAACACACTGTGCAACCGCATCCAGGTTAGGTCGTTACGATCTCCTCCCCGTAATACGCAGTGTGATTGCGGGGAGGAGCTGACTGGGTGGATCGTTAAGATTCATTTAGTCGTCCCATTTGATGCTCATATAGGCTGCCAGCAGTCCCAAGGTGCTGATCAGGCCCAGAAAGCCGAGAAATACCGTCATGTTTCCCATTTTCATATCCTCAAGTTAAGTGTTTTCGATAGTGACCTCGCGTCGTCGCATTAAGAGTTTCAACCTCCCTATCCTTGATGGCATAAGTTGCCGTTTCAGATGTGCGGTGCTGGTGGTTTGATGGCAAAAAAACCGCCCCGCTACGCTGTTTATGCGGCGGGTCGTCAGGAGAGTAACCAAAGAGGGAGTGCAGGAAGCCTATCTCCGCGTCCAGGTTTTAGCACTATACAACGTATCTGAATGAAATATCAGAAGTTACCTTGGGCTAAACCTTAATCCGATCAAGCCTGTCTTAACCTTGGGCATCTCTCGATGTCGTCAGATCAGTAACCTGTGTTTGTATAGGAGCCTCGCCAAACGAGATATCGCTATAAACGTCGCGGGGATTATAAGCAGGATTGATTTATGTTGCCGATAAATATGCCTTTTGTTTAGGCGATGTTTAATAACCGCCGCTAACGCCTGACTCACCGCTCCTCTTTCGGTGTTTGGCTACAAAAAATCAGGTAATCTCCTATTTTGCTATAAAAGATGCAAACCGCTAATTAAAAAATTTATGCCACGGTTTATGTTGTCCGTTCGCAGGAACAGCGTTTTTTATATCAATCATGGATAGAAAATATGGCACTATACGGAAAATTTATAGTTAATGATGCGGATTATTCACCGCTGACTCTTTATGGTATCGGTACGTTTCTCGCCTTCTCCGGCAACGGGAATTACCGGAACGCGCCGGGGTGCGAAGCAATCCCCGACAACGGCCCAATCCCGGCGGGGAAATACTGGATTGTGGATCGCCCCTCTGGGGGCGTCAGGGAGCCAATAAAGACGTGGTTTAGTGACGTGGTAAACCGTCACTTATATAACGTGCCAACGAGTAAAAATGACTGGTTCGGACTATTCAGGGACGATGGTTCGATAGACGATTACACATGGATAAACGGGGTTAGGCGAGGAAACTTTAGACTACATCCGGGCACTCTGTCCCTTGGCTGCATTACGTTAAAACACCACTCGGATTTTGCTGCAATTCGTACCGCGTTGCTTAGAACTAAGACAGTCCCCGTCAGAAATACGAGATTTCGTGCTTATGGTATGATTGATGTGATTAGCCACGGAGAATGCAAGGTAAACGGATGAAAAAGTCATTTTTAATACTGGCAAAGATAGCTGTTTTCATCGTACTAATGATAATTATGGGTGCGTGGTTACCATATTACTATTTCATTAGAGTAAACATGAGTCATATCATGTCATTGGATACTGCAATATATATAACGGATATTATCGGTGGATATCCAGAGCCATATGATCTTGCAGCGCTATTAATTGCATTTGCTTTAAATGTTCTTATATCAATAGTGTGTTGCAAGTTGATCTTCATGTTAGCCCGGCGATTGAAAAAAACAATTACCCCGTCAAATTAAATCATGGCCGGTTAACACCGGCCGTTTTCCATCCGAGCGCCCGGGGAAACTACGCCCGGGCGTGTTCATATTCACGCTAGATTATACCGGCCACCACGCGCCGATCGCCACTCTCAGGCCTGCGGGTGTTACCTGCCTCATCCTGTCACTTCCGGGGTAAAAGCAATAACAATAAAATCAACATATTGAAAAGCTACGCCTATCGCAGCCATAGGTTAATAAAATCACCGGGGTAAACTACGATTAAGGAGCATCCGGCAGCAACAGCGCCGGATACGGTATGAGCGCCCCACGCCGGGGCGCCCTTTCATTAACGGGTATATGGCGCCCGCAGCGGCGCCGAGTCAAACGCCACACGGCTAAGCAAGGTTAATTATGGCACGCACTACCCCTATCGAACGTTACCGCAATATCGGCATCTCGGCACATATCGATGCCGGCAAAACTACCACCACCGAGCGGATTCTGTTTTACACCGGGGTCAGTCACAAGTTGGGCGAAGTGCACGACGGCGCAGCAACGATGGACTGGATGGCACAGGAACAGGAGCGCGGGATCACCATCACCTCGGCGGCGACCACCTGCTTTTGGAACGGCATGGAACATAATTATCCGCAGCACCGCATCAATATTATCGACACCCCGGGACACGTCGATTTTACCATTGAGGTCGAGCGCTCGATGCGCGTGCTCGACGGCGCGGTGATGGTCTATGACTCGGTGGGCGGCGTTCAGCCGCAGTCGGAAACCGTCTGGCGGCAGGCCAATAAATATCATGTGCCGCGGCTGGCATTCGTCAACAAGATGGATCGCGTCGGCGCCAACTTTTTCCGCGTGCGGCAGATGATGATCGACCGCCTGAAGGCCAACCCGGTGCCGATTGTCATTCCGATCGGCGCTGAAGATAACTTCAGCGGCGTGGTGGATCTCATCCGTATGCAGGCCATTTTGTGGGACGACGCCAGCCAGGGCATGACCTTCCGCTTTGAGGCCATTCCCGTCGAGCTGCAGGCCGAGGCCGACGAATGGCGGGAGAAAATGGTGGAAGCCGCCGCCGAAGGCTCAGAAGCGCTGATGGAGAAATACCTGGCCGGCGAAGCGCTGAGCGAGGCGGAGATTACCGCCGGCCTGCGCGCGCGCACCATCGCCGGCGAAATTCAACCCATGCTGTGCGGTTCGGCGTTCCGCAATAAAGGCGTGCAGCGCATGCTGGACGCGGTAATAGAATTGATGCCCTCGCCGCTCGACGTACCGCCGATGGAAGGCCACGATGAGGATGATCGGATCGTGGTGCGCCATGCCGACGATGAGGAAAAATTCTCGGCGCTGGCGTTCAAACTGATGACCGATCCGTTCGTCGGCCAACTGACGTTTGTGCGCGTCTACTCCGGCGTGCTGGCGAAAGGCAGCAGCGTCTACAACCCGGTGAAAGGCAAGAAAGAGCGCATCGGCCGCATCGTGCAGATGCACGCCAACGACCGCAAAGACGTCGATGAGCTGCACGCCGGCGATATCGCCGCCTGCGTCGGGCTGAAGGACGTCACCACCGGCGATACGCTGTGCGATCCCAACGCGATTATCACGCTGGAGCGTATGGTGTTTCCGGAGCCGGTGATCGCCCAGGCGATCGAACCGAAAACCAAAGCCGACCAGGAGAAGATGGGCATTGCGCTGCAGCGCCTCTCTTCCGAAGATCCGTCGTTTCGGGTACGTACCGATGAGGAGTCCGGTCAGACCATTATTTACGGTATGGGCGAACTGCATCTGGAAATCATCGTCGACCGCATGCGGCGCGAATTCGGCGTGGACACCAACACCGGCAAGCCGCAGGTGTCGTACCGCGAAACCATCCGCAGCAAAGTGAGCGATGTGGAAGGCAAATTCGTGCGCCAGTCCGGCGGTAAAGGCCAATACGGTCACGTGGTGTTAACGGTCGAACCGAACGAAGCCGGCAAAGGCTTCGAGTTTTTCGATGAGATCAAAGGCGGCGTGGTGCCGGGGGAATATATCCCGGCGGTGAAAAAAGGCGTTCAGGAGGCGCTGAACAACGGCATTCTGGCCGGTTTCCCGGTGGTGGACGTCAAGGTGCACCTGACCTTCGGCTCTTACCACGACGTCGACTCTTCGGAGCAGGCGTTTCGCATGGCGGCGATTTTCGGCTTTAAAGAGGCCTGCCGTCAGGCGAACCCGGTGATCCTGGAGCCGATTATGAAGGTGGAAATAGAGACGCCGGAAGAGTATGCCGGCGGCGTGATGGGCGATCTGTCATCCCGCCGCGGTCAGTTGCAGGGCATGGAGGATATCGCCGGCGGCGGCGGTAAGGAGATCCATGCCAAAGTGCCGCTGTCCGAGATGTTCGGCTACTCCACCACCCTGCGTTCAATGACGCAGGGGCGCGCCACCTTTACCATGGAGTTCAGCCACTACGCGGAAGCGCCGCGCAATGTGGCCGATGAGATCATCAGCCAACGCGCGCGTTAACCCCCTGTCTGCCGCCGTCGGCGGCAGACATTACGCCTTGCTGTCCAGCGAGACCACTACCGGCTCCGGCCGGATGCGCATGGCGTAAATCACCCCGATCATCAGACAGGCGATGCCGGCACTGGTCAGCAGCGGTGGCCAGCTCTGGCGCAGAATAAACGTGTAGGCCAACCCCGCCAGAATCTCGAACACGATCAGCGGCCCGACCAGCACCGTCGGTAAACGCTGGCTGGCTTCGTTCCAGCACAGCGTGCCGATCCACGAGCAAAAAATCCCGAGCACGACCATCAAAGCGACAAACACCCACGGTCTGGGGCCGAACGGCAAGGCAAACTCAGGCTGTGTCAGCGCCAGCTGACCACAGACCAGCAGATAACCGACCAGCGACAGTGGCAACGTCGCTACCCCCATTGCCGTCGCCCAAGTGGTCGGCCGCAGCTGCGGATGTTCGCGCAGCCAGCGCGCATTGCGCAGCGGATACCAGGTCCAGCAGGCTACCGCCAGCAGCGCCAGCGCCAGACCGCTGACGTAGCGCCAGAGATCCACAGGCACCGTGCTGCTGCGCAGTTCCGCGACATTGACCAGCACCAGCCCCAAGGCGATAAGCAGCAACGCCGGCGTCAACCGTCGCCAGGAGAGCCGCCCTTCATGACGGCCGTAACACAGGTTGGCGGTGACCGACATCACCACCGGCAAGGTGCCGATAATCATGGTGGAAATCGGCGCGCCGGTGCGTTGGATGGCACTGGCCAGACACACGTAATACAACAGGTTACCGATGGCGGTAAACTTCAGCGCTTCCAGCCAGTCCTGACGCCGCAGCTTTTTCAGCCGCTGGCGATCGAGCCAGGCCAGCGGCAGCGCGATCAGGCCAAACGCCAGATAGCGACCGGTGGACTGCAGCGCTGCAGGGTAATCCGGCACGATCAGCGGCCCGACGAAAATCAGCCCCCACATCAGCCCGGCAGACAGCGCAAACATAATCCCTAAAAACATGGTGACTCCATAAAAAGAGCCAGAGCGCATACGATAACGCTCTGGCAGTGTGCGAATAACCGGTAATGGGTGCCAATCTAACGCAATTAGGCATGGCTGGCTTGTAGCAAATTGCTGTTTTAAAAGTTATCAGGCAGAGAATACCTGTTTTTGATAACCGGCGGGAGTGACGCCGTAACGGCCGGCGAAGGCACGTGTCAGGTGCGCCTGATCGCTCAGCCCCACCGCCGCTGCGACCTGTGCAGCCGGCAACCCCTGCGTCAGCAGCTGTTTGGCACGATACAGGCGGATCGCCATCAGCATCTGGTGCGGCGTTACGTGGAATTCCGCCTTGAATTTACGTTGAAAGTGGAACGGGCTGAGCATCACCAGCGCGGCCAGCTGCGCCAGCGTCACCGGTTGGGCGTAGTTGTCCCACAGATATTCCCTCACCACCGCGAAACGGTGGGCGGTTTCAGAACGCGTCGGCCGCGCAAGCCGCGCGTGGGGGCGGAACGTATCGACGATATCCAGCAGCAGGCCGTCCTGCGCCAGCGGATCGTCTGTCCGCCACAGCGCGCTCAGCGTCACGGCAATGCGCTGAGAAGCCTGCGGATCGTGACGTACCGCATCGCTGAACCACATGTCCGCCTCGCCGCTGATTTGCGCCAGCGTGGCCGGTTCCAGATAGATCATGCGGTAATGCCAGCCGCCGTCGCTGGCGGATTCGCCGGTATGCAGTTCATCGGGATTCATCAGCACCAGCGAGCCGGGCGCCGCCAGATGCTGCGCACCCTGATAGCGAAAACGCTCCGCGCCCTGCACCACGGTGCCAATGCCGAAGGCATCATGCGTATGGGGCGCGAAGGCGTAGCGATCGATATAGGCATGATAAAGCTCTACCCCGGCATGCTGCGACAGATGGCGAAAATGGGCATGATCTTTTTTATCGGGGAATCTGTCGGGTACGCCTTGCATATCAGAGCATCCTGTTGGCAAAAAAATCCTGTAGCGATCATAGTAAAGAATTGCCTGGTTTTTGAGTAGTACGTTCACATCCTGTGCGTTGCCGGAGCGAAAAACCACACTGGGCTAGAATTAGCCTGGCGAACATGCCACTCTAGACGACTGGTCTAATCCCACTGAAGGAACCCATGATGAAAATTCTAATGGTGCTCACATCGCATGACCAACTGGGCGATACCGGCAAAAAAACCGGCTTCTGGCTGGAAGAGTTTGCCGCGCCCTATTATATCTTCAAGGATGCCGGCGTGCAGCTGGTGCTGGCTTCGCCGGCCGGCGGACAGCCGCCGCTGGACCCGAAGAGTAATGAAGAGGAATCGCAAACCGCCGATACCCGCCGTTTTGTCAACGACGCGCCGGCGGTAGCGGCGCTCTCTTCCACCCGGAAACTGGCGCAGATCGTGCCGCAGGAATTTGATGCGGTATTCTATCCGGGAGGTCACGGGCCATTGTGGGATTTGGCCGAAGACCACCACTCCATCGCGCTGATCCAGGAGACGCTGGCGCACGGCAAGCCGGTGGCCACCGTGTGCCATGCGCCGGGCGTGCTGCGCCATGTCAAGGATTCCCGCGGTCAGCCGTGGGTGAAAGGCAAGTCCGTCACCGGCTTCAGCAACAGCGAAGAGGATGCGGTCGGTCTGACTGACGTCGTTCCGTTCCTGGTTGAAGAGGTGTTGAAACAAAATGGCGGCCGCTATAGCAAAGGCGAGGACTGGGCATCGTACGTGATCACCGACGACCTGCTGGTGACCGGCCAGAACCCCGCTTCCTCGGCGGCCACCGCCAAAGCGCTGCTGGCGCTGTTGAATCAGAAGTAAGACATTAAAAAGAGGCCATATGTACCCAAATACGCAATTATTTATCGATGGTGAATGGCGCGACGCCGTCGCCGGTAAAACCCTGACCGTCACCAACCCGGCCACCGATGCCGTTATCGGCCAGGTGGCGCACGCCGGCGAAGCCGATCTGGAGCTGGCACTGGCCGCCACCGAGCGCGGTTTTAAGCTGTGGCGTGAAACCTCCGCCCACCGCCGCGCCGCCATTATGCGTCAGGCGGCGGTGCTGCTGCGTGAACGCGCCGGTGATATCGCCAAAGTGATGACCGCAGAGCAAGGCAAGCCGGTAGCGCAGGCAAAAGCCGAGATCCTCGGCGCCGCCGACGTGATCGACTGGTTCGCCGGCGAAGCCAGCCGCACTTACGGCCAGATCATTCCGTCGCGCCAGCAGGACGTTCAGCAGCAGACGCTGAAGCTGCCGGTCGGCCCGGTGGCCGCCTTCACGCCGTGGAACTTCCCGATTAACCAGATCGTGCGCAAGCTGTCCGCCGCGCTGGCGGCCGGCTGCTCGATCATTGTCAAAGGCCCGGAAGAGACCCCTGCCTCGCCGGCCGCGCTGATTCAGGCCTTCGTCGACGCCGGCATTCCGGCCGGCGTTATCGGCCTGGTGTACGGCACGCCGGCGGAGATCTCCGAATACCTGATCCCGCATCCGACCATCCGTAAAATTTCCTTCACCGGTTCCACCCGTGTCGGTAAACATCTGGCGGCGCTGGCCGGCCAGCATATGAAAAAAGCCACCATGGAGCTGGGCGGTCACGCGCCGGTGCTGATTTTCGACGATGCCGATCTGGATGCCGCGGCCAAAGAGCTGGCGGCCTCCAAGTTCCGCAACGCCGGGCAGGTGTGCATCGCCCCGACCCGTTTCCTGATCCAACAGGGCGTTTACGAAGCCTTCGTTGAGAAGTTTACCGCCGAAGTGAATAAACTGGTGGTGGGCAACGGCCAGGAGGACGGCGTCACCATGGGACCAATGGTGCTGGGCCGCAGCGTCGACGCGATTGAGACCTTTGTTGAGGACGCGATTGCCACGGGCGCCAAGCTCACCACCGGCGGGAAGCGTCTGGCCGGCAACGGTAATTTCTTTGCGCCGACCGTACTGCGCGACGTGCCGCTGAACGCGCGCGCCATGTCGGAAGAGCCGTTTGGCCCGGTGGCGCTGCTGCGTCCGTTCAACGACTATGACGAAGCCATCGCTGAAGCCAACCGCCTGCCTTACGGCCTGGCGGCGTATGCCTACAGCCGCAACATCGCCACCGTCAACGCGCTGGGTCGCGATGTCGAAAGCGGTATGCTGACCATTAACCATATCGGCTTCGGCCTGCCGGAAACGCCGTTCGGCGGCGTGAAAGACTCCGGCCACGGCACCGAAGGCGGCAGCGAAGCGATCGAAGCCTATCTGGAAACCCGCTTCGTCACCGTCGCTGGCCGTTAATTTACCCTCGCCCGTGCGATACACAACCGGTTAGCGAACGCTAACCGGTTTTTTTTATCCCCGTTTTCCGTCACGCCTGCCGCTGCATAAAACGACGGCGCCACGGCTGCAGCACCCACAGCGCCAGGCCGGCGGTGATAAAATCCAGCGCAATGGCGCAGCCGAATACCAGATGCCAGCCGCCGGTATATTGATACATCAGCGCCGCCAGCGGCCCGCCGAGGATGGAGCCAATGCCCTGCGACATGTATAACCAGCCGTAATTGGCGGTGGCATGCCGACTGCCGAAGGTATCCGTCAGCGTTGACGGGAACAGCGAAAAGATCTCGCCCCAGCCAAAAAACACCACGCCGGACAGCAGCACAAACAGTACGGCGTTATCGCGCGACATCAGCCACAGAGTCATCGCGCATCCTTCCAGGGCAAACGCGATAAACATGGTTTTTTCCCGGCCGTAGCGGTCGGAGATAAAGCCGAACAGCGGCCGCGTCAGGCCGTTGGTAAAGCGGTCGAGCGTTAACGCCAGCGGCAGCGCCGCCATGCCGAACACCACCACGTCAGCGATGCCGAAGTCACGGGCAAATATCGCCATTTGCGAGGTCACCATCAGGCCGGAGGTCGACATCATGGCCATCATCGCAAACATCAGCCAAAACAGCGGCTGGCGCAGCATCTCGCCGGAGCGGTACTGGCGCGACGACTGCGCCACAAAACGGCTGGCCGGCTCTGTCACCTCGTCCAGCGGCGCTTTCAGCCCCTGGCTGGCCAGCAGCCCGACCAGCGAAAAAATAGCGCCGAACAGCCACAGCGTGTGTTCAAGACCGTACGCAGCCAGACTGTTCGCTACCGGAAAGGTGGTCAGAATGGCGCCCATGCCGTAGCCGGCGGCAACCGCACCGGCGGCGAACCCGCGCTGCTGCGGGAACCAACGCACCATCAGCCCGACCACGCCGACATACACGATACCGGTGCCCAGCCCGCCAAGGCAGCCATAGGCCAGATACAGCCCGGTCAGGTTGGTGACCTGCGAGGCCAGCACCCAGCTCAGCCCCGACAGCAGCGTACCGATAGCGATCAGCCGGCGCGGGCCGAAGCGGTCGATCAGTTTGCCCTGAAACGGGGAGAAAAAGGTTTGCAGGATAATCAGCAGCGAGAAAGTCACCTGCAGCTCCGCCAGGCCCACGCCCATTTTCTCCGCCAGCGGACGGGTTAATAATGTCCAGACATATTGCGGGCTGGATATTGACGCCATACAGACCAGCCCAAGAAATAACTGAATCCATTTGGTGCGTGCGCTGACAACGACGGGAAGGTTAAGCGTAGTCATATTTCCTCCGGCAAAAGGCCAGGCGCCCTATTTGGCGCAGGCAACGATGCGTTATATTGAATAAGCGTGCTCACAGAGGTATGCATCAGGCATGCCACTATTAATAAGCCATTATTAAACAGTGGGTAACAACAGGTGTGCGCTATTTATTTGCGGCATAAACTCACTGCGGACGTGCAGCGGGAGTTATTTTAGTGCAGCCAGATTGTGCTTATTTTCCATTAATGAAAAATATCACTATGTCTATTAATTAAATCTATTACATCTTCACATGATCAATAAACGCCCGGAGCTTCGGCGCCAAATATTTTCTGCTGGGGAAATAAAGATAGAAGCCGGGGAAAGTCGGTAGCCATTCATCCAGCAGCGTCACCAGCTCACCGCGTGCGAGGTATGGCAGAAAGGTCTCCTCCATGCCAAAGCTGATACCGCCGCCTGCGCAGGCGGTGCACACCATCACGCCCATATCGTTCGTGGTGAGCTGAGGATTGACGGCCACATCAAAATCACGCCCCTGCTCGGCAAACTCCCAGCGGTAGGGAGAGGCACCAGGCTCTTTACGCCAGCCGATGCAGCGGTGATGAATCAGCTCATGCGGATGCTGCGGCGTGCCGTGCCATTCTTCCATTTGCGCCATATCACGAAACCCGACCTTCATCCGGCGTCCTGCCGTTTCTGCTGCTACTTTCTTTAGGCCGATCGCGGCGCCGCTCTGCAGGCTGCTGTCCGGTAAGGAAAAACCTAATAAGAATCTACCCTACAAGGAATCATTATGCAGACTCGTCTGTTCAAAATCCTGACGCTCAGCGCCGCCATCATGGCGACCAGCACCCCGCTGCTGGCGGCGGATCTCACCGCCGGCGCCGTCGCCGCACCGGATGAATACGGCGCCAAAGCGGCGGCACAGATCCTGAAGGCCGGCGGCAACGCGGTGGATGCCGCAGTAGCGACAGCATTTACGCTGGCGGTGACCTATCCGGAGGCCGGCAATATTGGCGGCGGCGGTTTTATGACGCTGTACGTCGACGGCAAACCCTACTTCCTGGATTACCGTGAAATCGCGCCAAAGGCCGCCAGCAAAGGCATGTACCTGAATGAAAAAGGCGAAGTGATTGAGAACCTCAGCCTGATCGGCAGTAAGGCCGCCGGCGTGCCGGGCACGGTGCTCGGGCTGTGGGAGGCGCACAAGAAATTCGGCAAGCTGCCGTGGGCGGAGCTGCTGACGCCGGCCATCGGCTATGCGCAACAGGGCTTTAAGGTCGCCGGCCAGCAGTATCAATACCGTGAAGACGCCAATAAGCTGTTTGCCGGCAAAACCAACTTTGGCGACTACTTTGGCAAGATGCAGCCGGGCGTAGTGTTTAAACAGCCGGAGCTGGCGAAAACGTTGACCAGAATTGCCGATAAAGGCGCGGCGGATTTCTATCAGGGGGAAACCGCCGCCCTGCTGCTCAGGCAGATGCAACAGGACGGCGGGCTGATCAGCGCACAGGATCTGAAAGACTACCGGGTGAAGTGGCGCGAACCGATGCAAATCAGCTGGCGCGGCAACACCCTGTATACCGCCCCGCTGCCCAGCTCCGGCGGTATCGCGCTGGCGCAGCTGCTGGGCATTAAAGAAGACCGCGCGGCAGACTTTATCGGTGTTAAGCTGAACTCGGCGCGCTATATCCACCTGCTGGCAGAAATTGAGAAGCGGGTGTTTGCCGATCGCGCCGACTATCTGGGCGACCCGGATTTCAGCGACGTGCCGGTAGCAAAACTGATCGCCGCTGACTATCTGCAGCAGCGTGCGGCAGAGGTCAATCCGCAGGCGATCTCCGCCACCGAGAAGGTGCGGCCGGGGCTGGAGAGCCACCAAACCACCCACTTCTCCATCGTGGATGCCGACGGCAACGCGGTCAGCAACACCTATACCCTGAACTGGGACTTTGGCAGCGGCGTGGTGGTCAAAGGCGCCGGCTTCCTGCTGAATGACGAAATGGACGATTTCAGCGCCAAGCCCGGCGTCGCCAATGCGTTTGGCGTGGTCGGCAGCGATGCCAACGCCATCGAACCGGGCAAACGCATGCTCTCCTCGATGAGCCCGACCATTGTCACCCGCGACGGTAACGTGACGCTGGTGATCGGCACGCCGGGCGGCTCGCGGATCTTCACCTCGATTTTCCAGGTGCTGAACAATATTTATGACTACCACCTGCCGCTGCAGCAGGCGGTGGCGGCACAGCGGGTGCATCATCAGCTGTTGCCGAAAGACACCATTTACTTCGACAGCTTCGCGCCGTTAACCGGCGAGGTGGCGGCACAGCTGAAGACGATGGGCTATACGCTGGAAGATCAGGGCTGGAATATGGGCGATATTCAGGTGATTCGGGTCAATAACGACACGCCGGAAACCGCTTCGGATCCGCGCGGTCGCGGCACCGGTCTGGTGGTCGCCAAGTAAACGCACAGCCCGGCAACTGCCGGGCTGTGGCCATTACGCTTTATTCAGCTTGCCGTTGACGGCCGCCGCGACGGTTTCATAGCGCTGCCGCATCTCCTGCGCCTCAAGGTAGTTGTCATACAGCGCCTGATAACGCTCGGCACAGTAAATCAGCACGATAGGCAGCAGACTGCAGAGATAAAACGGCACAAAACTTTGCGGCAGCTCCATCGCCTGGAAAAGCAGGCAGATCGCCACGCTCCACAGCGCTACCACCACCAGCCAGATAACCAGCCGCCACGGGCGCGTCAGCCTGGCAGTCAGCGACCAGGGCGCGCAGGGGGCGAAGTCCGCAGCAATATTGCCGATCAGCATATCGCCCAGGAGCACATAACGGCGTGGGCGGATGGCGAAGAAGAACATAAACAGCATCACTATCGTCAACAGAATCATAAACGCGACGATAAACGCCGGATTGCCGTAACCGGCCGCCAGACTGAACTCGGCCTTACGGCCGATGGGCAGCACCAGGGCAAAGTTGATCAGCAGCCCGAGCAGCAGATCCTCCGCCAGACAGCCCGGTAAACGCCGCGGCCGCGGCGTATGGCTTGCTTTATCTTTATGAATCATCATCGCCTGACGGATTAAAAAGGGAATGGAACGATACAACTGCCATAACATCACTGCCGGCAGCAGCACCACGCCCAACAGACCAATCAGCGGATAACGGTACTGCGGTCCGCACAGCCATGCCGCCAGGCTCAGCGCCACTACCACGCCCAGCGTCACCAGCGAAGCGCCAAGCGGCTGATAAAACAGCCTAGACGCGCCGCCCAGCGGCAGGTGTTCAATACGCCGTGCGATCTCCTCCGGCGTTTCGTACACCCGCATCGTATAGACCGTGTAAACCCAGTAGCCGCGCCCGTCACGCATCATGCTCCAGACGATCGACAGACAAATCGTCCCCAGCCCGGCCAGCATCTCCCACAGGCTGATATCGATCACATTGCGCAGCAGCGATGAGGTCAGCAACGCAGAAACCAGTACGACAGGAATGCGCGCCGCCCGCAGGTAGCGCGTGCTGAAGGTATCAAAATTCGGGATCATCCGCGTTACCCTGCCTGCCGCTGCGTGTCGCGCTGTAGCTGATAGTAATGCTGAATGTCATGCCCGCTTTCTGCGGCATAGTGCTCATGCAACAGATGGCCCAGTATTTTTTTATTGCCGATCTCCAGAAAACGGCGGTAGCCCATGCTTGACCACAGATCCATACTGTCGCGCCAGCGGACGGTATCGGTCAGGTGATGCGCCAGGTTCTCCTTAATCTGGGCGATGGCGTATTCCGCCCGGCCGCTGCGGTTCATAATCACCGGGCAGCTCGGCGAGGAGAACGGCAGCACTGCCAGCGCTTCACGCATCTGCGCCACGCCTTCCGCCATCAATGGCGTATGCCAGGCGCCGTTAACCGCCAGCTTGATGGTGGTCACACCCTGCCGCGCCAGCTGATTGATCAACGTTTTCAGCACCGCCACCTCGCCGCCGACCACCTGCTGCTGGCGGCCGTTGTCGCAGCAGACATTCAGCCGATCGCCCAACTGCATCTCGTCGATCAGCCGCCGCAGTGCCGCATACTCGTACGGTTTCACCACATACATCGCCCCTTTGCGCTGTTCCGCCAGTTGCTGCATGATGGCGGCCCGCCGGCTGACGGCGTGGAACAGGGTTTCCAGATTCATGACTCCGGCAGCGTACAGCGCGCTGTATTCGCCGGCGCTGTGGCCGGCATAGCCGCTTTCCGGCAGCGTATGGCGTTCGCGCAGCAGCGTCAGCATCGCCGTATTAACCGTGGTGACCGCCAACTGCTGATACAGCGTTTTGGTCAGCCGCGTCATCGGCCCTTTCTGACAAAGTTTCCGCATGTCGATACCGGAGATATCGCTGGCGCAATCCCACACCGCACGGGTGCCCGGTGAAACATCGCATACATCGCCGCCCATGCCGATCGTCGGCGATCCCTGCCCCGGAAAAATCACCATCCAGCCCTCGGCCAGCGTGGACGCCATAAAACGATTACCAACTGATTCGCATACCTGCATACAGATTCCCTTTTTCGCCAAAGATGCCAAATTCGCTGTCCCTGCGGCCAATACTGGCGACGGCGCCAGCGTACAATTCAATATTGTTTTTCATCGGCGCGCGGAGATGCACATTCAGTACCGTGCTGTAATCGACCAGATTGGCCATGCTCGACACGGACCAATCGATCTCCCCGACCCGTTCCTTGTTGGTACGGGTATAAAATGTCAGATAGTGTTTGCCGAACAGGTTGCCGCCGCGGCTGACGTTGGTGGTTTCCGCCGCCATCAGGCGTGAATATTGCTGAAAACTGTCGCGCACCACCGGCAGCCAGAACGGATCCAGCCGGTCGGCATAGCCTCCGTTGATAAACCTGATGGTATCAGTGTTATTACGCCATTCGCTGCGGCTGTACCCCTGGCTTTGGCCATAGTATTCCACGCCGAATTCCGTTTGTTCGGCCGTGGTATAACGCAAGCCGACGCCGATCTCCCCTTCAATGCCCTTGCCGTTTATCCGGTAGGCTTCTTCGCGATACGCCAGATCCTCACGCATGTCACGCGCGTAGCGGCTGTCCAGATGTCGCCAGGTTTCCCCGTGGGACACGGCGCCCTCAATGCTCAGGATCAGGTTATCGGTCAGATTGCCGCTGGCTCCCAGCGCCAGCGTTTTTTGCTGGCCCGCCAGCAGCGATACCGTCGGGTTGAATGTGTTCAGCCCGGTAGAGGTGTAACTGGCGTAATAGCGTTCGCTGCCGTTGGTGCGCAGCAGCGCATCCCATTCCGACGCTGCCTCGCGCCGCGGCGGAAAACGCTTCAGCCGCGGCAGCACCGCCAGCGTATAGGTGCCCTCTTTGCGGTACAGCGTGCCGCCGGCGCCGTAGCTGCCTTCATCGTATAATCCGCGCCAACTGTCGCCGGTGGCGTACACCCGCGCGGTGCGCAATCCGCCGCTGACGTTGCGCAGCAGATCGAGCGGCGCGCGTGAGAACAGATAGCCGCTGGTATGACGCAGTTTGCCGAGATCGAGATAGAAGTTATCGCGCACCGCCAGGCTGGCCACCAGTTCGTTGAGGATTGCCACGCCCTGCTGCCGTTTATCCTCCAGCTCACCGGGCCGGCGCGCCTGCTGCGTATAGGCGCCGCTGGCCTGCCCCTTGATGCTCAGCGTTTCGCCGAGGGTGCAGCGCGCCACCGACGTCAGATACAGGTTGGCGATGGCGTTGTTGCGAAACGCCGGGTCGTCGAACTTCCATAACGAACCGGACGTCAGCGCCGCCACGCCCTCCACGCCGGCGAAACCGCGCTGCAGCCGGCACTCCGCCGCCGCCCAGGCGTTACCGCCACAGGCCAGCAGCATCAGCCCCGCCAGCGGCAGCCGGTTGACGCGGTTCATCCGTTCAGTCTCATCAGGTACTCTTTCTGGAAATTACTCTCCGGCAGCGACTCCAGCTCCAGATTGCTGTATTGCATGGTGGTGTAATTGTCCTTGCGCAGCGCGTCTTCCACCACGATGGTGCCCGGCCGCAGGCGGCCCAGCGCCTGCTGGTAATCGCGGTAATAAGAGCGCTTGATCAGCACGCCGTCCGCCGACAGAAAGTCCGCCCGGCTGGGGTTGCCGGTGTCCTTTTCCACCCAGTAGTCGATCGCCGGGTAAGTCACATAAGGCCAGCGGCGCTTCAGCGTCAGCTTGTAGCAGGTTTTGTCGCCGCAGGCCTCTTCACCGACCAGCGTAGAGATGTAGGAATAATCAAAGTCCGCCGCCACCACGTCGCCGTTAGAGACTTGCCCCATCAGCCGCTGCTGACGCGATATCGGAATCGGCCGCCGCAGGTCGGGGGCGTAATACCACATCTTGTCCAGATCGGAGAGCAGCGCTTTGCCGCGATCGCGCGCCGGCGACACAAAGCGCACCAGCGCACGCGCGTCGCCTTTCTCATAGCGTTCCGACGGTTTATAAAAACGCATCGAAACATCCAGCACCTGCTGGTTCTCGGTAAGATCGCGCCCGCCGCGATGCTCGGTCAGCGTCAGGGTATAGCGGAACGGTTGCTCCGGCGCCCTGACCCGGTCCGCGTTGCGGATAATGTCGCGCGCACGCTGGTCTTCCTGCGTCAGTTTCTCCAGTTCGGTGCGATCCAGTGATTTCGGCAATGACTCATCGGCCCATACGCTGAGCGACATGCCGCATAGCAGCCAGCCGGCGATAATCGAAATTCTCATGGCCTGTTCTTCCGTAAATAGGGGTTAAGCTTCCAGCGACATGCCCAAATCAGCGATCAGCGTGGTGCCGCGTATTGCGCTTGAGCGATCGGAAATCAGGAACGAGACGATATCCGCCACTTCCTGCGGCTCCAGCAGCCAGCGGCGCGGCAAGTGCTCGTATCGGTCGTGCAGCGAGGGCCACAGATCTTTCAGAAACTGCGACATATCGGTGTTGACCATGCCGGCGCACACGCCGTTAACGCGGATATTGCGCGGATGCAGTTCCACTTCGAGGTAGCGCACCAGATTCTCCAGCGCCGATTTGGCGATGCCGAGCGGATATTTCGGCAACACCCGCTGGCTGCCCATGCTGGAAATGGCGCAAATCGTGCCGCCGTCTTTCATCAGCGGCGCCACTTCCTGCACGCAGGCGGTGTTGCCGATCAGGTTGGTGTTGAACAGCAGCTTCCAGTCGCTGCGCGTCATCTCCATAAAACCTTTGAACGGTGCGGCGGCGGCGTTCAGCACCAGGTGATTGATGCGTTCCACGCCGTCTGCCCGCAGCTTTTTCATCATCTCCTGAATATCACGCGTTTCACCGATGTCGGCCTTTGCCAACCGTACCTTGACGCGGGTTTCCGCCGCCTGAAAGCGCTGCAGGTTGGCGGCGCTTTTGCCCTGATCCTTGCGATAGTTGAGGATCAGGTCATAGCCTTCCGCCGCCAGCGTTTCCGCCACGGCCATGCCGATGCCGCGCCCTGCGCCGGTAATCAGTACGGTTTGTCCTTTAGTCATTCATGTTCTCCCTGAGTGTTAAACGAAACGGAACGCTTCTGCGATCACCAGTTTTGAGGCGCGACGCGCCGGAATAATGGAGGCAATCAATGCGGTCACCAGCGGCAAGGCGCAGGAGAACCAGAACAGGTTGATGTCCTGATCCCACATGACAAAGGCCAGATAGCCCTGGGTATAGCCCGGCGACGGCGGCATCGGAATGCCGTTGATATTGATGATGGAGGCGATCAGAATGCCGAAGCTGACGCTCAGCACCGAACCGATAATGCCGATAATGATGCCTTCCAGTACGAATAAGCGGCCGATATAAGATTGGCTTAACCCCAGCGCCCGCAGCGTGGCGATTTCGCGCGTGCGCTCCACCACGTTCATCATCAGGGTGTTGCCGATCATAAACACCACAATCACGCTGACGATGGATTTGATAAACAGGAAGATGCCTTCGAACAGGTTCACCACCTGGTGGTAGAACACCGCCAGATCGTCCCAGGAGCGCGCCTCCAGCGGCAACTGGTGCTGTTCAATCAGCCGGTTGATCTGCGCCAGCACCGCCGGCGTCCGCTCGGTATCCTGCAGCATGATGATGATCTTGCTGACATCACTGGTTTGCAGCAGTCGCTGCGCGGTTTTCAGCGGCAGTTTGATCGCCGTGTCGTCATACTCTTTAATGCCGGACTGGAACACGCCGCGCACCTGAGACGACATGGCGTTCTGCCCTCCCTGCGGGTTCACCACCAGCATATCCACCCAGTCGCTGTAGCCGGCCGACAGCGCATTGGCGATGCCGGAGCCGACGGTGATGTCCTGCTGCTCCACGCGCGACAGATCGCTGCCGGAAACAATGCGATCCAGCGAACCCAGCACCAGCGACGTCTCCGGCTCAATGCCCACGCCGGTAAAGAAGGTTGAGGTACCGGTATCGTACTGGGAAATAATGCCGGAAAACGCCAGCTGCCCGGTGACGGTGGCGATCTGCGGCGCGATCTGCGCATCCGCCAGCAGCAGCCGTTTCACCTCGTCATAGTTTTTGATGGTGTACTGCAGCGAATTATTGGCGCCGCCGGTGAGGTAGCCCTTCTCATACAGCTGAATATGCCCGAGGTTGGTGCGGATGGTTTGCTCCCGCAGCGCCCAGAACGAATAGTCGACAAAACCGCCGAAAATAAACACCGCCACGCCGCCCAGGGTGATGGCCAGCAGCGTTACGCCGGAGCGACGGCGCTGGCGGAACAGGTTAAGGAAGGTGTAACGGATATCGGTCGGCTTGCGCAGCGCGGTGACGACCACCACCAACAGCGCATACACGATGATGATATTGGAGATCCAGAACAGGATATTCATCATAACGCGCCCTCCGTCAGCGGCCGGATCACCAGGCTCAGCTCCGCAGGCGCCCACGCCGGTGCTGGCTGATTGCGCAGCGCCAACAGCCGTTGCCCCTCTTCCCCCTGCCTGCCCAGCGCCGTCCAGGCGGCGGCGGCCTTTTCCTGCTGCTTGCAGGTCTCCAGCGCGCGCGCCGACATCAGCGTGACCATCGGCCGCAGCGGCGCAGGCAGCGATGCGCTCTGCTGCAGATAGTCGGTATCTTTTACCGCCACCACGCAGCGGCCGTTGCTGGCCGGTACGAAAGCGTCCATCCGCGCCCGTAAAAAGCGCAAGCGCCAGTCGCCGTCATCGGTTTCCGCCGCCTCATCAATGTAGAAAAATCCCAGCTTGGAGGATTCGGCGGCGCGCAGGTAGTTCTTTTTCTTTAAAAAATCCGTGGCGATAAACAGCTGCCCGTAGCCATAGAACATCTTGCCGACGCTGTAATCCGCATGTTGCTCAAACTGCGCCTTCAGGCTGGCGGTGGCGCGGTTCAGATCGGCGATCGGCGCCTGCGCGTTAATCGTCAGAATGGTCTGTAGCCGCCCGCTCTCCGGCGCGGCGCGTTGGTCGGCGGCAGAAGCATTGACGCCGATGGCCAATAATATTGTGACACCGTAACGCTTAAGCATTGTGAAAGTCATTTTTCAGCTCTCCGTCCTTGATTTCCAGCACGCGTCTGGCCTGATCGCGCAATTTCAGCGAGTGGGTCGAAATCACAAAGGTGGTTTTCAGCTCCTGATTCATCGTCAGCAGCAAATCGACAATCTCCTGCCCGGTGCGGGTATCCAGGTTACCGGTCGGTTCGTCGGCGACGATCAGCCGCGGGCGCTTGACCAGCGCGCGGGCAATGGCCACCCGCTGCTGCTGGCCGCCGGACAGCTCGCCGGGCTGGCGGCGGTAGTGGTCGACCAGCCCCACTTTCTCGATCATGTCCATCACCTGATCCTGCGCTACGCGGCGGCTGAAGCCGTTGAGCATCAGTGGGTAATAGACGTTATCGAACACGCTCAGTACCGGCAGCAGATTGAAGAACTGGAAGACAAAGCCGATGGCGTCGGCACGCAGACGCGCGGTCTGTTTATCGTTCAGCGTCGCCAGATCGTTGCCCAGCAGATAGACGTGGCCGCCGGTTGGATAGTCGATGCCGGCCATCAGGTTCAGCAGCGTACTTTTGCCGCTGCCGGACGGCCCGCACAGCGCGATAAACTCGCCATCATGGATCTCGGTACTGATCGCCGCCAGCGCGGTGATTGCGCCGGGGCCTTTGCCGAAGCGTTTGCTGGCCTGTTGCAGGGACACCACGGGCAAGGGTTGTGCAGCGTGTATCGTCATAATCCTTTTTCCTGAACGTTGGGCGGTAAATGGGATGCCTCCGGCACCAGCCGCAGGCGGTAATCGGCAGAGATTTCGTACACCAGATAGCCGTCCCGGTTGACCCAGGAGCGGTGATTCGCGTCCCGTCGCGGGCCGCTGCTGACGATCTGGCACAGCCCTTTGGTCACGGCGCTGTCGCCGGGCAGCGTAAAATCGCCGACGTCGACATAACGGCTCTCGACCTGCACCACTTCACCGTCAATCGGCATCAGCATCCGGTGGCTGCGCTGCGTCCCCGCCTGCTGCGGCGAGCAGGGGTTGGGAAAGCGCAGGGCGAACAGCGGGAAATCAAACGTCTCTTTCGCTACCGTCTTCGCCTCCTGACGCCGCTCGTACCGTGTCGCCAGCGTCAACGCTCTTTCATTAGGACGCCAGCGGCCGCTGACCTGACGCGTCTTGCCGTCGTTATCTTCTTCAATCCGGTAGCTGAACCCGCCGTCGGCGCCGTAGCGCACTTCATCGCGGTAGCGGTACTGGTGCGAGCGCAGCAGCACCCGCCAACGAAACTGAATGCTGGCCTGCTGCAGGTAGCTATTGCTGTCCGGCTGCCAGCGCTGACTGACGCGGTATTCCCCGATCGGCACGTCGCCGCGCAGCGGCAGGATGTGGTACACCGCCTGGTAATCGGGCCGTGGCGCGGCCGAAAGCGGCGCGGCGGCGATCAGCATCAACAAGCCGTATTTCTTCACGGCATCGCCTCCGTCAGCCAGCTCTCCAGCAACCAGGCGCCGTCCTGGCCATCCAGCACGTTCAGCAGCGCATGGCCCGGCGGCATCGGGAACTGCTGCAGATAGCGCCAAAACAGCGCGGGGTTCATGCAGCCGCTGTCGCCGTACAGTTCGTTCAGCGCCCGATGTGCCAGCGTAACGGGCAGGCGATCGAACGCCTGCTGCTGCAGCTGACGCAGCGCGCCGGCCGGCGGCGTAACGCCCAGTACCTGACGGGTATTGGCGCCGCAATGCTGCAGCCAGCTGTCCGCCAGATACTGCGCGGCCTGGCGCGACGAGTCCGGCAGCCGCAGATAGCGGCTAAGGTGCAGCCAGGGGCCGCCGGGGGCGGTTTTTTTCAGGATCAGGCAGCCGATCCGTTCTACGCTGGCCTGGCTGTTGCTCTGCGTACCGCCGCGCGCGCGGGCATAACGCTGCATTTCCGAGAAGGTCAGCACCGGGATGCTGCGGAAGTGGCCGCAGATAATCACGTTGTCGCTGAGATCGCTGTTCAGCATGTCCTGCGCGATCAGCAGCGCGCTCATTAACCCGTTGCGCTCGCCGCGCAGCTTGCCGCTGAAGCCGTTGATGCCATAGTCGCGCACGATATTTTTCGGCAGGATGTCGACGCTCAGCGCATCGCGCCAGCTGTTGACCTCTTCAAAGGTAGTGGTTTCTCCCCAGGCGTCGACGTACAGCAACGCATTACGCTCATGGCGCAGCTGAAATTCACCTTTGGCGCCCAACTGCGCCACCGCCTGATGGCAGGCGTCGCCCAGGCCGTTCAGCCAGTCGCGGTAATTGGTTTTGCGCAGTGCCTCGGCGGGCAGCATCGCATCATCAATTCCGAAGCGGCGCAGCAGCCACTGGCGGCTGCCGGATCTGGCGTTGGCTTTTTTATACAGCGACGCCTCCCAGACGTTGAACCAGGTCGGCTGAAAACGCTGCAGCAGCGTGTTCGGCTCCAGCAGGGAAAAACCGGCCAGGCGGACGGCGTCCGCCGGTATCTGACGTTCAGACGGTTTACTCATGGGGGCTCTCCCGGCAGTCTGAGAGCACCATGGCGATCACCGAGCCATCCAGCCCGATGCCGGACTTGAGCAGGTGCGGGGTATGCAGAGGCAGCGGCGGCGCGTCCATATGCACATGGATCGGTAAAGCGGCGTCGACCGGATGACGGCCGGCGGCGGCCAGCAGGCGCCGCTGCAGCAGGGCATCCGCCGCCAGCATAAAGTCCAGCACGCCGCTGCAGGTGGCGACATAGCCCGCCTGCCCTTTGTAACTGACGACCGGAATGCCGCCTTTGCCCCACACTTTCTGCAGCGCCATCGCTTCGGCCTTGTCGCCGGCGACGGTGCCGTTGGCGTGCGGCAGTGCGCAGGCGATATCCTGCGGCGTCAGCCCGGCCGCCAGCAGCGCGCTGTCGATGGTTTGCGCAATGGTGCGAAAATCGGCGGTAAAGGCGCCGCCGCGCCCGCCGCTGCTCTGGCGGCACACCGAACTGCGGATGGCGACCGCCGGCGTGACGCCGCGCCGTCTGGCGTGATCTTCACTTTCAATCACCAACGCCACCGCGCCGTCGGCCAGCAATACGCTGTTGTCCTGATTGCTGAACGGCTGCGATTGTCCATTGCCGAGCATGCCTTGCCCGCCCATAAACACCACATCCTGCAGCACGATCTTCAGCCAGCCGGCCACCAGCGCCACATCGAGCCGGCCGGCGGCAATGCCGGCCTGTGCCAGATGCAGCGCCGTCAGCGAGGAGTTGCTGGCGCTGTACACCGAAGTTGGTGGCCAGTCGAGGCGATAAGTGTCGACAAAGCGGCGCGCCAGCGCGTCCTGCGCGTAACTGTCGGCATGCAGCCGTTTGATCGCCGGGAAAAACAGCAGATCTTCCACATCATTACGATCCTGATAGCCGGCAAAGTCGGCGATATTCGGCCGCACGCCGTTGCCGGCCAGGAATGCCCGCACGCGCGGCCCCTGCAAAGCGGACGCCTGCAGGCCGGCCATCGCCAGCGCCTCGTCAATCACCGGCTGCAGCTGCTGCCACGGCTCGGCGTCAGCGCGCGGTGCGTGCACCGTATGCGGATTACTGCCCAGCCGCAGGTTCTGCCAGTCATCGTCGTTGTCGAACCAGGGGGTGCCCGTCGCACAGCGTCCGGCGGAAATCGCCTCAATCAGCGCCGGAAAATCCGCCGCCAGCGGGCTGCACTGCCCCCAGCCGCTGGCTATCACCCGCGGTTTCACGCTGCCTTCCTCAGCACCACGGCGTAGTGGTTACCGCCTTCTGTGGCGCCGATCACCAGCGCCGTATTCACCGTCTGCTGCAGTGGCGCGTTAACGAAGTGGAAATCTTCGGCGCAGAATTCCTGCGTATACGGAATCGGCAGGATTTCACCGCGCCGCATGATTTCACTGACCACGGCGATATTGAGCAGGCCAATGCTCGATTCGACCAGACCGAACCAGCCGTTATAGTTGACCAGCGGCACCTTGCGACGCGCCTCACCCAGACTACGGCGCAGCGCGTCGACTTCCACCGCATTGCGCAGCGGCGTGCCGTCGCTGGTGCCGCACACCAGATCTAACTCATGCGGTTCGAGCGCCGCTTCCTGCAGCGCCTGTCCGATGGCGCGCGACAGCGAGGCCGACCGGGCCACAACATCATGGGGATCAAAGAAGCTGCCGTCGTTGTCTTTGCCGTAGCCGATGATTTCGGCGTGAATATGCGCCCCACGCGCCTGAGCATGCTGCAGATCTTCCAGGAGCAGCATCGCCGCGCCTTCACCGGGGATGTAGCCTTGTGCATGATTGCTGTACACCTGAAAAGCCGCCGCATCGCAGGTCAGCTGCAGATCGCCGCTGAGCGCCTGCAGATACACCGCGAAGGTGCTCATGTTTTCATCTGCGCCGCCGACGATTACCTGCGGCTGCAGCGCCTGACGCACCAGCTCGTAACCATAGGTCAGCGCCCCTAATCCGGCGTTGATGCCGGTCGCCAGCGAGGTGTTATACCCCTTGATGCCTTCGGAGATGGAACAGAAGGTGGAGATGGCGTTCATCAGCGAGCCGGGGAATTCCGACGTCCGCACTTTGGTCGGATCCGGGAACAGGCTCTGCAGATAGCGATCCACCGTCGCCTGCGGGCCTTTGGACATGCCGAGTATCATGCCCAGCGTCTGGCCGTCGCGTTTGATTTTGCGCCCGGCATCGTTCATCGCCTGCGTCAGCGCCAGCAGCGCAAAGGTGCTGATCAGGTTGGCCTTGCGCGGATCGAAGCGGCGCAGCGTCTTGCGCGGATCCAGACCGGTGATTTGGTGCAAGCCGGTCGCCTTGTCCAGTTCGGCGTCGATGTCCATACCGGCGAAGCGCTGGTTCAGGAAGGCGCGGGATTCACTGTTCTGGTTGACCGCACCCAGCATCTGCCGGAACTCTTCACGCGTCTCCTCATCCAGCAGCAGCGGTTGCAGACTGTCCGGCGTCTGCTGCTGCCACATACGCTGCAGCATCGCCTGCAGCGTGTGGCCGGCGGCGCTGACCGCGCCCATCCCGGTGATTGCCACGCGCTTCGGCGCGTAGACGCTGGGAGGACTCTGCTCCGGCTTTACGCTGGCGATGACGCAGCAGTTATTGCCGCCGAAGGCGTAGTTGTTTTTCATAAACAACCTGACGTCGCCGTCCTGGAACTCGTTAGGCACGTAGTTGAGATCGCAGTTGGGACGGGGGGTGGTGAAATTAAGCGTCGGCAGGATTTTGTTTTCCGGCAGCGTCAGGAAGCAGGCGATCAGCTCAATGATACCGGCGGAGCCGATATTGTGGCCGACATAGGCCTTGGTGGAGCTGACCGGAATGTCCATGATGTTGGGAAACACTTTCTTCATCGCCAGCGTTTCACAGCGGTCGTTGGCCTCGGTGCCGGTGCCGTGCGCGTTGATATAGCCGATATCTTCCGGCGTCAGCGCCGCATTCTGCAGCGCGTGGCGCATCACCTGTACCGCGCCCTCGCCGCGCGGATCCGGCGCGGTTTCATGGTAGGCGTCGCAGGAGGTGGCGTACGACACCATTTCACCGTAGATGGTCGCGCCGCGCGCCAGCGCGTGCTCATACTCTTCCAGCAGCAGCGCGCCGGCGCCTTCGCCGATCGACATGCCCGGCGAGCCGGAGAACGGGCTGGACGGCGTGCGTTTCATGGCATGCAGCGCATAGAAGCCGGCGAAGGTCGGCAGATAGATAGGTTCGGTGCCCACCACCAACGCGGTGCTGTTCTTGCCGTTCTGGATCAGGTCATAGCCGATACCCATGGCGTTGGTGCTGGCGGTACAGGCGGTGGCGACCAGTTCAAAGCCGCCCTTCAGCCCCAGCAGCGAAGAGACAATGGCGCTGCACGAGGCGAAACTGCCGGAAATGATGGCTTTCTGCAGTGAAAACGCCTCCATACGCTGCTCGATCAGCGGAATAAAGGCTTCGGTGCCGGCCGAGGAGACGCCGATAATTAACGCCGTTCTGTCACGCAGCGCGCCCGGCGGCAGTTCCCCCTGCTCCAGCGCTTCATGGCCCACCTTATAGGCCCACAGCGCGGCGTTATCCAGCGAAGCAACCATCTCGTCGGACAGTCCCGGCCAGCTCAGCGGCTGCAGCACTTCCGAAGCGTTGGCGTCTTCAAACCATTCCAGGTACTTTTCACTCGGTTTAATACCGCAGGTTTTATTGAGCAGCGCCTGCTTAAACTCAGGCACATTGGTGGCGATGGAGGAGAGGTGCCCCATCCCGGTTATCACCACGCGTTTGCGAGTAACAGTCATAATGTCTTCCGTGTCATGTCTTGCGTGTCGGCACACCCGAATTAAGGGTGACGCGCCCCGAACCGGGCGCGTCGTGAGCGTCAGGCCTGCGGCGGCTTGTCGGCCGATGCCTGCTCTGCCTGCTCCTGCGCGGCTTTTTCCGCCACTTCCTGTTCTTCCTTGATGCGCTGCCATTCAAACTGCTGCAGCAGATCGCGCGGACGCGTGCTGTCGACGTAGCTGTGCTCCGACGGGTTAATCAGGAAGCTGTAGTTGCGGGCGAACGGCACCGCAGCGGTGTTCACCGTCACCAGCGCGTCGCCGCACTGCACCTGATAGCAGTCGATATCCGCCCAGGCCCAGGCGTTGCGCAGCATCAGACGGCCAAGGCTGGCCTCCAGATCCGTGGAGTAGTCGCAGACGATCACTTCGCCGATGCACTCGCCGTTCAGCAGCACTTTATCGCCGCGCTGCGGCATCGGTTCACTGCGGCCGGCGATGGTCATGCCGACGGCGCGCTGGGCGACGCCCTGCTCTACGCGCTCGCCGATGGCCTCCTGACCGGTGAACTGGTCTTTGTCATAACGCACCGTCCACTGCATCTGCAGTTCGATCGGGCAGCGGCTGTAGTCATTGAACAGCCCCGGCTCCCAGCAAGGGTTCTCCAGGCGGGCCAGACGCTGATAATCCAGACCGCCGGTGCGCAGATCGAACTTCTCGCCGGCTTCCTGCAGTTGCCGCCATACGTCGGCCAGTTCGTCACGCGGCCCCATCAGCTTGTAGGAGAATTCGCCGTGCTTGCCGCTGCGCAGCAGGATCAGTTCGTCAACGTGCATATGCTCCTGGAACGGCAGGCCGATCACGTCCATACCGTACAGCTCCGCCAGCAGTTCCCAGGCGTACGGCCCTTCAAGGTGCAGCGTGCCCCAGTCCGGCGTCAGCGACTCGATGGTTTCAATCTCGTCAAACTCTTCCTCATTGCCCGCCAGCCGATCGCGCAGCAGCTGGCACAGAGCCTCGCCGGTCATCCATTCGGAAATCAGCAGGAAGCGTTCATCATCGCAGGCGATATACAGATCGCTGACGATCATGCCGTCGCGATCGAGGATCAGGCTGTACATCGCCTGTTCGTCACGGATGGAGGAGACATCGCCGGACACCACCTGGTTCAGCAGCGCCCAGGCGCTGTCGCCGCTGACGCTGGCAATGCCGAAATGCGAGTAGTCGACCAGTAGAATGTTCTTACGCAGCGCCTGGTGCTCGGCGGCGGCGTCGAAGTAGCGCAGTGGGACGGCGACGCCGTTGCGTTCGCCCATGATGGCGCCATTTTGCTGATGAATATCGCTCAGTTTCATGCCTTTTCCGCCTCTTCTGCTGCCTTGGCTGCCGCCATTTCTCCCTGCTTGCCGATCACAAACGACGCCAGGGTGTTCACACTGCGCATATAGGAAGGATCATCGCCCTCCTTCACCCGGATATTGAAGGTTTCATCGAGCAGTACGATCACCTCGGTGGCGTCTACCGAATCCAGCTTCAGCCCGCTGCCGAACAGTGGCGTATCGTCATCAATCTGCTGTACGTTCTGGTACAGGTTGAGGCGCTCGATCAGACCCGCCTTGATTTTTTCCAGTACCTGTTGTCGTTGTTCAATCACGGCGTTTAGCCCGGTGTTACTCATGGTGTTGGTTCCCCGCGGTTAGTTAATCTGTATGCCCTTGGCTTCCGCAATGCTGCGGTCGATGCGGAAATTGACGATACGGCCGGCGCAGGCGATATGACGCCCGACGCGGGCCTCCACTTCGTAATGGTGGAAGCCGTTGGGATCGGCGAACGCCAGCTTGCTGTGCACCTCAATGGTGTCGCCCGGATTCACCACGTGGCGGTACTTGACGTCCTGCGACGCCAGAAAACCGATAATGCGGTGGCGCTCGGCCATCACCCGCTCGACCCCTTCGGCATTCGCCAGCGAACGCGCCACGTCATCGAACTTTTTCAGCGGCGTTGCGGTTTCCCGCTCATGGCGCTGGCAGTAATCGCACAGCAGGCTGAAATACTCGCTGGCCTGGCCGAAAATCTCGGCGATCAGCACGCCCGGCATCACCGGGTTATCCGGGAAATGCCCCGGAATATACGGTTCATTGAAGGTGACGTGCTTGATCACGGTGATCGAGCCTTTCTCGCCGGGGGTAAAATCCACGATGCGGTCGACCATAAAAATAGGTGCTCGCCAGGCGCCCATCCGTAGCAGCACCGAAGGGGTAACCAGACTTTTGTTATAGTTAGGCATGCGACTTTCCTGTCTGTTAACGCATAATCAGGCCGCCATCGACGATCAGGGTCTGACCGACGATGTAGCTGGATGCGTCCGAACTCAAAAACGCCACCACGTTGGCGATCTCGTCGACATGACCAAGACGCTTGAGTGGAATGGCGGACATCACGTTGCGCACAATCTGGCGCGGGACTTTTTTTACCATGCGTGATTCGATCATCCCCGGCGCCACCGCATTCACGCGCACCCCTTTGGCGGCCATCTCGGCGGCCAGCGTGCGGGTAAAGCCGACGATGCCGGCCTTGGCCGCGCTGTAGTTGGTCTGACCGAAGCTGGACGTAACGCCGGATACCGACGAAATATTGACGATCGCCGCCTGACGCGCGAGGCGCAATAAGCGCATAAACTGCTTGGTCATATTGAAGGTGCCGTACAGGTTGACCTTGATCACCTGGTCGAACTCCTCAAAGCTCAGCGCGCTGAATAAATTATCTTTATAAATCCCAGCATTGTTAATTAGTACATGAATAGAGCCGGCCTCAGCATCGAGCGTATTCACCAGTTCATCGACGGACTGAACGTCCGAAACATTGCACTGATGAATATTTAGCGCCTGCCCCTGCGGATGTTTATTTTTTAATTTTTCCAGCCCGCTGGCATCATTGTGATAAACAGCATAAACCGTCGCGCCTTGGTCAAGATATTTCTTGCATATAGCCAGACCAATATCTCCGCTTGCGCCGGTAATCAGCACATTTTTCCCATTTAAATCAGGATATATCGACATAAATAATCCTTTATATTAACACGTCAACTGAATGCCGCCGCCGCAATAGCATGCGTCCGGCAATGTGAAATACTCAGCGTAGATTGCGCCAGACCACGTTCTTTCATCAGGCGTGCAAATTCACCCGAGAAAAAATAAAAAGGCCGGCCTAATTTATCGTGGCGCACTTCAATGTCGTGAAAGGCGATACCGAGGCGAAAGCCGGTTCCCAACGCTTTCACTGCAGCCTCCTTGGCCGCCCAAAAGCCGGCGACGCGCTCGCAGTTATGCGTAATGTCGCCCAGTTCTCGCCGCTCATCATCGGTTAAAAGGCGGAGCAATAATTTATCTCCGCTGCGTTTTATTGCCATTGCGACGCGATCTATTTCTATAATATCGACACCAAGATTCACTCTGACTTTATCCTTAGTCATGCAATCCAAAAAAATATTGCACGGCGAACGCGGGCAATATTTAACGGTTGGAATGGAGACATCCATTCCCGGAGGCTGAGTGCGAATTTTATTGATTAAGTACGGCGGAATCCCATCCGCGTCTGATGAAGAATGTTAGCGCATGTTATTTCAAACAATCAACAAAGCGCCAAATAAAAACAGCCGCGCATATCAAATTGGAGTTTTAGCCTAAAAAACAAAGAAAAAACAAAATCAATACGTGAAAAAATAAAAATAATCCAATTTAAAAACCACGGTAACATAGTGAATCGATATCTTGCGCTGCAAGAATAATCCTTGCGCGTTAAAATCATCCCAACCAGGCAGGAGTATTTTTTGAAAATAACCAAGAAATCACTTGAAGATTGATTATTGATATAAAAATATATCAAATAATAAAGCTGACTTGTGTTTAATTTTAACGGATAAATGCAGTAAAGCTCGCTCCATGCCTTAATGTCCGGATGGAGCGGCCTGCTTGTTTTAGACGGCGATACCGATTATTTCGCCAGTTGAGTGGAATAGTTGGCCGGCACCCAGCGATAACCGTTGCCCTGACGCTGCACATGACCCAAGCCCGGGAAGGAGATATGCGCAGCGGCCACCCAGAAGCCCTCTTTCGCCGCCTGCGCCAGGATGCGTTCGCGCGTGGCGATCGCCTGCCGCCGGTCGACGTCAAAGTGAATCGCCACCTGTGGTTCCGGCATCTGCACCGCTTTGGCGTGGATAATATCGCCCCACAGCACCAGCGTCTGCCCCTCGCTTTCTATGCGGTAGGTAACGCTGCCCGGCGTATGCCCGTAGGCCGCCTGCGCCTGAATGCCCAGCGGCAGCCGCGCCGGCGCGCTGAAGGTTTTCAGTTTGCCCGCGGCGATCAGCGGATTGAGCGCATCGGCGGATTCTTTAAAGGTGTGGCGCTGTCCCTCTTCCACCTTGCTTTGGTTGGCATCGTTCAGCCAGAAATCCGGATCGCGTTTATCAACATAGACATCCGCATTGGGGAACGTCGGTTTGCCCTGCTGCGACACACCGCCGGAGTGGTCGCCATGCACGTGCGTCAGCAGTACCGCGTTGATGCTGTCGGCCGGGTAGCCCGCCGCACGCAGGTTTTCCAGCAGATGGCCGCCATTGTTGCCGAACAGCTGGCCGGCGCCGGTATCCACTAGTACCCGCTGTTTGCCGTCGTCAATCACAAAGGTATTGAGCGAGGTTTCCGCCTGCGGCGTCATCGCGTCCTCCGCCATCCGGCGCTGCAGCGTTTCCTTGTCAATCGGCACCAACAGCTGATCGAGCGGGATGGTCACCGTGCCATCAGACACCGCGGTGACGGTCAGTTTGCCCAGCGTCATCCGGTAATATCCCGGTGCCTGCCGCTGCGTATCGGCGGCCTGAACCGCGGCGGTGGTCATTAGCAGGCCGGCGGCCAGCACTAAATGTCGTTTCATAAACTCCCCATATGAGATTTAACGTCGTCTTTAACGCTGGCAGAGATTATTGTATTGTCCAATAACATCATTCAAATTGATTAGGTTGATTGTGAACATCAGAGAAAATGATTTTAATCGTATCGATCTGAATTTACTGACGGTATTGCTGGTGCTGTACCGTGAACGCAGCGTGACGCGCGCGGCGCAGAAACTGTTTCTTGGCCAGCCGGCGGTCAGCGGCGCGCTGGCTCGCCTGCGCGAGATGTTTAACGATCCGCTGTTTATCCGTTCGGCCAAAGGCATGGAGCCGACGCCCCGCGCCGTATCGCTGGTGACGGAACTGACGCCGCTGATGGAAAATATGCAGCAGGTGCTGTTTCAACAGCCGGAGTTTTCCCCTGCCCGCGCCCGGCAAACCTTTCGTCTGGGCGTGACCGACTGGGTGGAAAGCTGGCTGATCCCGCCGCTGTATCAGTTTTTGCGCCACAACGCCCCCGGCGTCCGCCTGCAGGTGACGGCAACCGACCCGTTTCAGGACGCCGCGCTGCTGGTGCGGGACGAGATCGATCTGGCGATTTCCGTCGCCAATGACGCCCCGCACGCGGTGGTGCGCCAGGTGCTGACCACCATGGACTACCAAACTTTCTGGCACCCGCAGCAACAGCAGCCGCCGACGCCGCTGACGCTGGATGCCTATACCCGCGCCGACCACCTGCTGGTTTCCTACCGCGGTGCTGACAGCAGCCTGATCGATCGCCAGTTGGCCGAGCTGGGAAAGCGTCGCCGGGTGGTTTACACCACGCCCCATTTTGCCTCGCTGCCTCTGCTGCTGCAGCGCAGCGCGGCCTTCGCCACCGTGCCTGCAGGGCTGGCGGCGGGCTGGCGGCAGCATTACGGGCTGTGCGTCAGCCCGCCGCCGCTGGATATCGCCCCGTTTGAGGTAGCGATGCTGTGGCACCGCCGTCGCGATCGCGAGCCGGCGCTGCAGTGGCTGCGTCAAGCGGTGATCTCACTGCTGGCAGAGGCAGAATGCGCCGTCTGATGGCGTAAACAGACGGCGATTTTGCCCTGTTTTTCTCCCTTTGCTTTCTTTGCGTGCGGATTAGAGTGACCGTTGGTGTTGTAGCAAGTCTTACACAAGGTCTTTCTGAGCGTGACGAAACCTTTTTTACGCAGCGGCAGTCTGGATAAGCTGGTCGCTCTGGGGGAAAATGGCCAACCCATTTACGCCCAGGCGCAGTCAATCCGCGAGGCGCTGCGCCTCAAGAATCAACCGGCAATCGCAGACTGTCTGGCTATCCCGCAATTAAACCTCCGGCAAGATCGCATCGATTGGTATGCGCCGTTCAGCGGTGAGATCCGCCCGTGGACGGAGGCCGACGATAATGAACGACGTGCGGCGCTGGCGCAGCTGGACGCCTGCCTTACCGAAGTTGAGGTGCTCAGCCGCCAGGCCGTTGCCGCGCCGCAGGCGGCGCAGCAGCGCTTCGGTACTCTGTTGCGTTATCTGCTGCGCTTCCCTGATGCGCAGCAGGTTTATCTGGTCGACGGCAAACCGGTGCTGACGTTCTGGGGGTTTGACCATGCCGAACAAGGCGGCGGCAGTGACCCGTTTGCCTGCCTGCGGTCGGAGGAAGCCGCGCCGGTTACCGCTGCCGAAACGGCGATCGGCGCGCCCTCCGCGCCGCAATATGACGTCCGGCCGCCGCGCGCCGGCCGTCCAGGCTGGCTGCTGGCGGCTATCGTCATGGTCATGACGCTGGCCGCGCTGGGCTGGCAATGGCGGCAGTCTCACGACGCTGCGCCGCAGGCCGCCGCACCCGCGCCGGTGCTTCCGATGCCGCCGGCCGCACCGCCTGCGATCACGCCCATGCCGCCGTTGCCACTGGCAAAGGCGACGTTGCAGCCGGCGCCCCCTACGCCGGAGCCTGCCGCGCCGCCGAGCGATAACCACGCCCTGATCATGCCCGCCGCAGCGGTGAAAGCCGGTTCCACCCGTTTTCTTAACGGCGAATGGCGCGCCGTGCCGGATGTCAAAACGCCGCTGACCGGTCGGCTGCCCAGCCTGCGGTACCGGTTGCATAACGGTAAAGGCAGCCTCAGCATCCGCCAGGCGGATAACGTGCGCTGCCGGGTTGACGTCGAAACCGGACTGATGCCGTCCGGCAACCTGGTGATTAACAGCCGCACTAAGGCGCGCTGCAGCGACGGCTCCCGCTATCAGATACCGGAAATCGTCTGCCAGCCGCAGGAGGACCGCCCCGCCGCGTGCAGCGGCCGCTACGGCGCCGACACGCTTTACCCCATGACCATCACGCGCGAGAAAAAATGATGCTGGCGACCCTTCCCCATTACCCCGCACAGATCACGCTGGTGCAAAACAGCGGCGTACAGTTTCTGGACTTTGGTCTGCCGCCGGAGAATGCTGCACCAACGCTGCCCGGCGCCTATGTGCGTAAAACCGCCAACGGCCCGCTGCTGCGGCTGCGCTTCGATACGACGTCAGGCAAGCACTTGCTGAACCACGACGACAGCACACCGCCGGAAACGGTCCGACCGGAGCTGCGTCTGCCGTTTGAACGTTCGCTGGCACTGCTGGCAGAACAGTGGCTGCCGTTGCCTTTCTTCCGTTTCAGCCCGGCGGGCGGTTTTCTCAACGGCCCGGCAAACTGGGCGCGGATGCGCTTTACGCCGTTGACGCAGCCCGACGAGGATGGCTGCCTGTGGCGCATTACCCTGACGTTTGATACCCAGTTGCGGGAGGCGGATACCCCGTCGCTGGCGCCGGATGCGAATGACGTCAACGCCGGTCTGGCGTTTGCGCTGGCGCATCACAGCCGCGATCTCGACGAGTTTCTCGATCAGACCTGGGTCGACGGCTGGCTGCGGGACGTGTTCCGTCAGCAGGCCGCCGAGCGCGAGCAGCGCAGCGAAAACGCGCTGCGTGGCGCGCTGAAAGCGTTCGAATATCAGGCGCATTATCTGAACCTGCTGACGCTGCTGGCAGAGCGGCTGCAGCTGCCGGCGATCCGTCTGATCGCCGCCGGCGGACAAACGGCGCCGATTCCGGTCGATTTGATCCTCGACGTCGGCAATTCCCATACCTGCGGCATTTTAGTCGAGCAGCATGCGCAAGAGCGTGACGGCCTGAAGCAGACCTATGCGCTGCAGCTGCGGGATTTCAGCCAGCCGCACCAACTGCATCAGGCGCCGTTCTCCAGCCGGGTGGAGTTTGTTCAGACACAGTTTGGGCCGGAGAACTACTCTTTTCAGAGCGGTCGCGAGCGGGCATTCTGCTGGCCGTCGCTGGTGCGGGTCGGCGATGAGGCCAGCCGGCTGGCGGCGCAGCGTCAGGGCGCCGAGGGCGCCACCGGCCTCTCCAGCCCGCGCCGCTATTTGTGGGACGACGCCCCCTATGACCACGGCTGGCGCTTTAATCAGGCGCAGGAGCCAATGGCCGCCGCCGCACCGCTGTCGTTATTACTGAACGACGAAGGCCAGCCGTTATCTGGCCTCGCACCGTCACAGCAGCTGCCGGTATTCAGCGCCCAGTACAGCCGCAGCGCGCTGATGACGCTGATGCTGAGCGAGCTGCTGGCGCAGACGCTGATGCAGATCAACAGCGTGGCCCAGCGTCTGACCCAGCCGCACGGCAACACGCCGCGACGGCTGCGGCAGATTATCCTTACCCTGCCCGCCGCGATGCCAAAGCCGGAGCGCGAGCTGTTTCGCCGCCGCATGGCCGAAGCCATCGGTCTGGTCTGGACGGCGCTCGGCTGGCAGACGCACGACGCGCCGCCGCAGCCTGAGATCCAGATGGAGTGGGATGAAGCCACCTGCGGCCAGATGGTGTACCTGTATAACGAAACGCAGGTCAATTTTGCCGGCGACAGTAAGGCGTTTTTTGCCGCCATGGCGCGCCCGGATCGCCCTGCCGCACAGCGCGGTACGGCGCTGCGCATCGCCTCGATCGATATCGGCGGCGGCACCAGCGATCTGTCGGTCACCCAGTTCTCGCTGGACGACGGTCTGGGGCATAACGTAAAAATCATCCCGCAGCTGCTGTTCCGCGAAGGTTTTAAACTGGCGGGAGACGATATCCTGCTCGATGTGATCCAACGCTATCTGCTGCCTGCGCTGCGGCAGACGCTGGAGCGGGCCGGCGTGGCGCACCCCGCCGCGCTGATGGACACGCTGTTCGGCAATCAGGGACGGCTCGACGGCCTGTCAACGCGGCGGCAGCAAACGGCGCTGCAGCTATTTATTCCGCTCGGCCAGGCGATTTTACAGGCCTACGAAACGTACGATCCGCTGGACGCCGGCGCCGAACTGGCGGCCACCTTCGGCGAATTGCTGCCGCAGCGGCCGACCGACGGCGTACTGCACTTTATCAACGCAGAGGTGCAGCGCCAGCTTGGCGCCGATGCGCCGGCCTTCGACATTCTGCACACCCCGCTGCTGCTGCCTCTGCGCGATCTGCACGCGGCGTTTCTATCCGGACAGATCCGCATCAAAGCGTGCCTGCTGGCACTCAGCGAAGTGGTGGCCCATTACGCCTGCGATGTGCTGCTGCTGACCGGCCGCCCCTGCCGCCTGCCGGGCGTGCAGGCGCTGCTGCGCCATTTGCAGCCCCTGCCGGCGGGCCGCATGCTGTCGCTGGACGGATATCACGCCAGTCAGTGGTATCCGTTCGCCCGCCACGGACGTATCGACACGCCGAAATCCACCGCGGCGGTCGGCGCTATGCTGTGCTTACTGGCGCTGGACCTGCGCCTTGGCAGTTTTTATTTCAAGGCCGGCGATTTCCGGCCTTACTCCACCATCCGCTATCTCGGCATGCTGGATGCCCGGCAGAGCCTGAGCGACGATAACGTCTACTATCGCGATATCGATCTGGATCGCCGCGACTTCATGCTGGATAACCGCGCCTTTACCCTGCGCGGCCCGCTGCGCCTGGGTTTCCGTCAGTTGGACAATGCGCGCTGGCCCGCCTCGCCGCTGTACAGCCTGCATATTGTCGATACGCAACTGGCGCGCCGGCTGGCCGGCAGCGCGGTGCTGCAGATACGGCTGCGGGTTGCCGACGGTGAACGCTTCGAACTGGCCGACGCCACGCTGGACGATGGCGAAGCGGTGCCGCTGACGCACCTGCAGCTGAAATTAAATACCCTGGCGGCCGGCGACGGCGCGGCAAGCCATTACTGGATCGACAGCGGGAGCGTGTTTCCATCATGAGTGATATTTCTTTACCGGCGCAACGCCTGCACGACGTTGCGCAACGGGCGCTCGACTGGCTGCAGGACGCTCGCCATGATTCAGCGCGGCTGGCGGCGGAAGCGGAGAGTCTGGCGCTGCGCCTGCGCCGCTGTCGGCGCGACGCACGGCGGCTGACCATTGCCGCTGACGAGAGTTTCAGCCTGGGTATTTACGGCAATGCGCGGCAGGCAAAGGCCGCACTGCTACGCCAGTTGGGCGTTACCCCGCACCCCGTCGGGCAGCCGGCGCTGACGGTGCGCTATCACCAGACGCCTCAGCCGGCCACACCACGCCTGACGCTGCTGGAGGAAAACGACCTCGTTGGGCTGCTGTTTTTCGCCGCCGGCGCGCAGCCGCCGGATCGCCGGCAGCTGGCGACAGGTTTATCCGCCCTGCGCCGTCAGCCCCACGCGATACCGGCAGAGGGCGTTGACGAAGATCGGCTGCTGACGCTGTGGGAGACGCTGAGCCACTACCATCCGCAGCTCGCCGACGATCCGTTCTGGCCGGCGGCGCTAGCGCTGGCGCCCGGCCTGAATATCGATCAGCGCGCAACGCTGTTTGCTCCGCTGTGGGGAGAGCGGCCAGCGTTCACCGCCCTGTATCGTCAGCTGGCGCACCGGCTGCGGGAGCTCGGCAGCCGCCAGTTCACGCTGACGGAAGATATCGACACGCTGAGCGCGGTGATCGACGGTTCAGCAGCGGCCTGGCTCAACGGCGAAGGCGACCGCCATACCGTGCTGCTGCCGCTGACTGAGGCGCAGACGCCGCAGCGCTGTTCACAGGCGGAACTGGCGCTGCTGACGGCCGAACTGACGCTCACCACGCCGTCAGGCGACGGCATCTTTGGTCATCCCGTCGTTCTGCTGGATATCCCCGGCGTTTCGACAGGATGTGAGCAGGCGCTAACATCCTCTCTGCTGTCTGCCAAACGCCGCTGGCTGTTGCACCACTGCAGCGAGCGCAGCCAACCCACGCTGCTGCTGGTCAGCGGCGCGGCGACCGATCGACAGACAGTATTGCCGGCCGCCAAAGCGCTCAGCCATTGGCAACAAGGCGGACTGCCGGCCCCGGATGAGGCAGGCAAACCGGACCTGATCTGGTTGCTGACCCCGCGCAGCGCTGCGGCGCAGGATTATGAAGCCGCCGTGCAGCGCCATATCGGCGAACCGGGCGTACACTGGGGGACGTTGCTGGCGCAGGATGAACACGATCACCGGCGCCTGCTGGCCTATCTGACGACGGCGGTCGATAACCGCATCCGTCAGCGGCGGCTGACCAAACGGCTGCTGACGCTGCACACCGTTCTGACGAAAGCGGTGCTGGGCGACTGGCTGCCGGCGGCGGATGGTGATGAACGGCCGCAACAGCAGCAGGTCGCCCGGCGCCTGCTGCAGACGCTGCAGGCCCGCACCGGGGTGCACGGCGAGTTGCTGCAACAGCTGCTACCGCCGCAGGAAGCGCTGCTGCATCTCTATCAACAGCCGGCGCCGCTTACCGGCGGTGAGCCGTTGGGTATCGGTATCGAGCTGGATCTGCTGGCGCCGGTTGCGGACGGCAGCGATATTTCCCCGCCGACATCGCGTTTTGCCGACGCTGCATTCCGCCTGTGGCTGGAACATCTGCGCCGTCTGGCGGATAACCGCGCGCTGAAGCAGCAACTGGATATCGACAGCCGCTGTCTTAGCCTGCTGGCCGATACGCTGATTAACGCCGCCTGGCGGCTGGGCATTGACCGTCAGCTGCGCGACGCGCTGATGACCGACAGCGGCAATGCCCAACGTCAAACCTCACTGGCGCTCGGCGTACTCGGCGATTTTGTCGCCTGGCTGGGCTTCCAGCACTGCTTGCCGCAACGACGGCCAACCAGCCGCATCCAGCAGGGGCAGCCGATCTTTACCTCTCCGCACGCGCCGTCCGGCGATCTGACGCCGCCGCGTCTGACCCGGCTGGCGGCCGCACCGGTCAATAACGCCGCCTTCTATATTTATGACTGGCTGGTGGGATTAAATACGCTGGCGGCAGACAACGTCGGCCATCGCGCAGCGGCCAGCCTGCCGGCACGGCAGCAGCGGCGTTTGGCGCAGATCGTGGCGGCGCTGGATGATGGCAAATTGGCGGGGGAATAATTTACAGACTGTGACGTACGGGTCTTGGCTGTACCGCGTGAATAGCGGCCCGGAGTCACCGTTATCAGGTCAACATCCTTTCATCTTTCTGGAGATAAAATCTATCCCCTTATGGATAAGGTAAAACGCCACCACCGTCGCGGTGATGGATGTCAGACGCGCAGTCACCGTTTCAAAGTGAAAGAAAAAATAGACGCATAGCGCCAACATGAAGAAAAGCATCAGTTGAAACAGCACATCCCGGAAAAAACCAATGCCTCGTTTGAAAATTCCAGCGTTTTTCATTGCGCTTTATGTTCCAGAATCTGAAGTATCTTCATAAACTCCCCTTCGCCGTATCGGCTACGAACACTCAGTGCATTAATGAAAGGTTCCAGATACGGTTTCAGTAAGAAGTAAAAGAAGTCCCGGTTACCAGCCTGCCTTAATTTGTAGTACACCTGCACATTCTTGCGTTCTAACTCGAAAGATTTATATATGCAGTGCTCAATAAGCCCGCCGGTCGTCAATATGAAGCCCACTGAACCCGCTACGGTTTTAGATAAAAACGCAGCACTACCTGCTGCGATCACTCGATTGGCGATAGTAGCGGCAATGATACCCGTTGTAAGCACTCTTCCTGCAACCGGTGAAGCCATCCCTCGGTAAACGCGATCTTGCATATCTTTAGGAATATAACTCACAAAAACATCAATAATGATACCGATTGCTCGCATTATTTGGTGATGGTTAAGCATGCCTGAACGTATGGCTGTGATGAGACGGATTCGTTCTGTCTGCATACGCCAACGATTACCGGTATCGAAAACACTCAGCGCCAAATACCCTAGATCGATGGGCACCGACATAGCGCCACGCGTTAACCCGGTAATGGTTTCCGGTGACACTACCACCTTAGCTATCCGTTCTGCTATATCAGAGTAATCCATTTACTCCTAGTCCCTTATATTTTAAAAGTAAAAAGACCAATCATTGGTCTTTGCATTGGTATGGGGCCGTAGCCCCATACCGGAGACGATCAGTAACGATCGACGCTGACAATCTGCTCGAGAGGCAGTTTGCCGATGCGCGGATAAGGCTGGCTGACGCCTTTGCCGATCGCCACTATCAGGGCGATCTGGTAATGGTCCGGTTTGTTGACGATCTTGCCGACCGCGTCAAAGTCGAAGCCATCCATCGGACAGGAGTCATAGCCCTGCGCTTTGGCGGCCAGCATCAGCGTCTGGGCGAAAATACCGCTGCTGCGCATGATTTCATCGCGCTGCACCTGCGGTTTATCGCGGTAATACTGGTCAATCGCCGGATAGATAAACTGCTGCACCGGTTCTGCCGCCTCGTGCCAGATGTTTTTCACCTGTGATTCCCAGCTGGACAGGTCGCCGCACAGCAGCACCAGCATGGAAGCATCGGTCACCTGCGCCTGATCCCAGGCCGCTTCGCGGATCGCCGCACGCTGGGCGGCATCTTCTATCAGCAGCGGACGCCAGTGTTGCAGGTTAAATGCGCTCGGCGCATTCTGCAGCGCGATATCCAGCAGCGCTTTTTTCTCATCCAGCGTCATGACATGCTGGCTGTCGAACTGTTTGGTAGCCCGTCGTTGTGTAATCGCGTCAAGCGTATTCATCCGTTACCTCATAGAATTAACATTTAGCGTCGCCATTATTCTCAGAATATTTCGCCGGATGTCCAGCCTGCGCACGCAGACGCGCACGTTTTGTCATATTCCCTGCCGCAGGTAGGCGGCCATTTCGTCCTCCGGTACCATGCCGCCGCCGGTGGCCCACACCACGTGGCTGGCATTTGCCATCTGCCGTTCGCTCAGGCCTTGCTGCATCAGCCACTGCGGGTTAGCAACCACTCTCCACGGCCCCGGCATGCCGGCCAGCGCCGAAGGCTCCAGCCGGATGTGTTCATGGCGATCCAGCAGCGCCAGCAGCTGATACATCTCTTCATCGCTCAGGGTATAAAAGCCGTCCAGCAGGCGCTCCATCGCCCGGCCGACAAAGCCGGATGGCCGCCCCACCGCCAGGCCGTCCGCCGCCGTCAGGTTATCGATGCCGATATCCTGCACCGCAATCGCGTCGTGCAGGCCGGTATGCACGCCCAATAACATGCAGGGGGAATGGGTCGGCTCGGCAAACAGGCAGTGGACGTGGTCGCCAAAGGCCAGCTTCAGGCCGAACGCAACGCCGCCGGGGCCACCGCCCACGCCGCACGGCAGGTAGACAAACAGCGGGTGCTGTTCATCCACGACAATTCCCTGCCGTTCACACTGTTGTTTCAGCCGGCCACCGGCCACCGCGTAGCCGAGAAACAGCGTTTTTGAGTTTTCATCGTCAATAAAGAAACAGTGCGGATCCGCCGCCGCCTGCTGACGCCCCTGCGCCACCGCTACGCCATAATCTTCCGCATATTCGATGACGTTCACCCCGTTTTCCCGCAGTTTCTGCTTTTTCCAGTCGCGGGCGTCGGCGGACATATGCACGCTGACGTTAAAACCCAGTTTGGCGCTGATAATACCGATCGACAGTCCCAGATTACCGGTCGACCCCACGGCGATGCGGTACCGGCTGAAGAACGCGCGAAAATCGTCGGAGAACAGGCGCGTATAATCATCCTCCAGCTGCAGCAGCCCGGCGTCCGTCGCCAGTTTCTCCGCATGGGTCAGCACTTCATAAATGCCGCCGCGCGCTTTGATCGAGCCGGAGATGGGTAAATGACTGTCTTTTTTCAGCCATAGCCGTCCCGTCAGCGCACGCTCATAGCGGCCGTTCAGCGCCTGGCGCATCGCGTCGATCGCCACCAGTTCCGATTCGATGATGCCGCCCGCCGCGCGGGTTTCCGGAAAGGCGGCGCTCAGATAAGGCGCGAAACGCGTCAGTCGCTGCTCCGCCTGCGCCACCTCCTCCCGCCCCAGACCGACGAACGGCAGCCCCTTTTCCAGCGTGGTGGCGCGCGGATTAAACCAGGTGAGCGGCTCAAAGGCCTGCAGTCTGGCGACCAGCGGATAATCGTTTATCAGGGCATTCAGTTGTTGTTGATGCATAACGGCGGCTCCTTGCGGGGGGAATAACAGCAGCATGACGCAATATCTGTGATAACGGTATCTTTTTCCTGCATTTTCCCTCCCCGTTGCGGAGAGGGAAAACGTCGCTTACGCTTTATTGGCCGCCGCCTCCAGCGCGGCGATATCAATTTTACCCATTTTCAGCATCGCTTCGGCCACGCGCTGCGCCCTGGCGCGATCGTCACCCCGGATCAGCTCGCCCAGCCGTTTCGGCACCACCTGCCAGCTGATGCCCCAGCGGTCCTGCAGCCAGCCGCAGGGTTCGGTCTTGCCGCCTTCGCTGAGCGCCGTCCACAGCCGATCAATTTCCGCCTGATCGTCACATTCGGCGGCAATCGCAAAGCGGTGGGTAAAGGGATCGATCGGCTGCGCCTCAAAGGCCAGATAACGCTGATCGCCAAGGATAAAACCGGCCATTTTGACGCTGCCCGCCGGGCCGGACGGCGACTCTGCGGGTAGCGTTGTATGCCATTCCAGCCTCGAACCGGGAAACAGCGCGATATAACAGGTCAGCGCTTCTTCCATCTCTTGCGCAAACCACAGTTGCTGCCTGATGATGGCCATAGCGCCCCCCTTTACTCGTCGAGCAGCGTGGAGAAACCGCCAAAAATCATCCGCGCGCCGTCAAAAGGCATCTCATTACCAAACTCCTGCATCCGCGGATCGCTGCGCATCCTGCCGTTTGCCTCGTCGCGCACCTGTTTGGACGGGTACTCAATCCAGCTGAACACCACCACCTCATCAGCCGTGGCCTTTACCGCGCCGCGAAAATCGGTGAGTTTGCCGTCGGGCACGTCGTCCCCCCAGCACTCCACCACGCGCGTGGCGCCAAACTCCTTAAACAGCGGCGCGGCTTTCGCCGCGAGCGCACGATACGCCTCCTGATTGGCGGCGGGCACCGCCACCACAAAACCGTCTACATATGTCATGCTCAGGCTCCTCTGTCTTATCAGACAGTCAGGTTGTCGATGGCGCCGACGAAAAGCCGGCGCCCCCTACCATTTTAGTCGCTGAACAAGATAGTCACGCAGGTTAATCAGTTTTATCCGTCGCCGGCCGTGCGCTACCGCCGCCCATCACCTTATACAGCGTGATCAGATTTTGGTAATGGGTCTGCTGCACGGCGATCAGCGACTGACGCGCGCTGTACAGCGTACGCTGCGCCGTCAGCAGGTTCAGATAGCTGTCAACGCCGTGGCGGTAACGCAGCTCCGCCAGATGCGCATACTGCTGTGCCGCCGCGACGTTGCCGCGCTGCGCGCTCAGTTGCTGATGGAGCGTCGCGCGGCGCGCCAGCGCGTCCGACACCTCCTGAAAGGCGGTCTGCACCGTTTTTTCATAGCTGGCGACATCGGCCCGCTGCTGGGCGTTGGCGTAGTCCAGCGCCGCCGAGTTGTAGCCGCCGCTGAAAATCGGCAGGCTGATGCTCGGCGCGAACGACCAGATGCCGGCCCCCCGGCTGAACAGCGATGACAGCGACGCGCTGCCGACGCCGCCGCTGGCGGTCAGCGAAATGGTGGGGAAAAACGCCGCCCGCGCCGCGCCGATATCCGCATTGGCCGCCTTCAGCGTATGTTCCGCCGCCAGCACGTCCGGCCGGTTCAGCAATACCTGCGAAGAGACGCCCGCCGACAATTCCTTCATGCTGCCGGCCAGCGCGTCGATGCCGTCCGGCAACAGGTTGGCCGCCACCGGCTGGCCGACCGCCAGCACCAGCGCATTGTTGTCCTGTTCCACCAAGGTGGCGTATTCGGCCACGTCGGCGCGCGCCGCCTGATAAACCGTTTCCGCCGAGGCGACGTCCACCAGAGAGACAATGCCATGCCGCTGGTTGTTGCGCGTTACCGTCAACGAGCGCTGTGCGCTGGCCGCAGTATCCTGCGCCGCCGCCAGATTACTGCGGTCGGCCGCCAGCGCGATCCAGGCCTCCACCACAGTGGCAATCACCGTTAAGCGCGTGCTGCGCGCCGCTTCGGCGCTGCTCAGGTAACTCTCATACTGGGCGCGCGTCTGGCTGCGGTTCTTGCCGAACAGATCCAGTTCAAAGGCGCTGGTGCCGGCCTCCGCCTGATAGCTCTGACTGATGGTGGTGGCATTGCCGCTGCCGGTCAGCGCCCGCGAGCGGCTGCCGTCAAGGCCGGCGTCGAGGGTCGGCAGCAGCGAGGCGCGGCTTTCGGCATACAGCGCGCGGGCGGCGGCGATATTGGCGATCGCTTCGCGCAGATCGCGGTTGGCATCCAGGCTCAGCGCCACCACCTGCCGCAGCCGGGCGTCGGTGATATAGTCGCGCCACGCCAGCTGTGAATAGCCGTCCGTGTGGTCAGCCGCGGCGCTGTCGCCGAGCGTGACCGGCAGCGCCGGCCGCTGATAGTCAGGATCAAGGGAAAGGCAGCCGGCCAGTAGCCAAGGCAGGGAAAACACGGCCAGGCGTTGCCACCGTTTATTCTGCATCATGTGAAGCGCCCTTATCGGTCAGTCCCTGCGGTTTGCCGGAAAACACGCGGCGCACCAGAACGAAGAACAGAGGAACAAAGAAAATGGCCAGTACGGTCGCGGTCAGCGTACCGCCGAGGATACCGGTGCCGATGGCGATCCGGCTGTTGGCGCCGGCGCCGCTGGACAACGCCAGCGGCAGGATGCCGGCGCCAAAGGCCAGTGAGGTCATCAGGATCGGCCGCAGCCGCAGCGCCGCAGCCTCCACCGCCGCCGCCGTCAGCGTGGCCCCGCGCCGGTAAGCGTCTTCGGCGAACTCGACGATCAGAATGGCGTTCTTCGCCGACAGACCGATCACCGTCAACAACGCTACCTGGAAGTAAACATCGTTCTCCAGACCGCGCAGGCCGATCGCCAGCAGCGAGCCAATAACGCCCAGCGGCAGCACCATCATCACCGAAAACGGTACCGACCAGCTTTCATACAGCGCAGCCAGACACAGGAACACCACCAGAATCGAAATGGCATACAGCGCCGAGGCCTGCCCGCTGGTCAGTTGCTCCTGATAGGACAGGCCGCTCCAGGCATAGGTGGTGCCGGCAGGCAGTTGCTGCGCCAGTTTGACCATTTCCGCCATCGCCGTGCCGGAACTGACGCCGGATGCGCCCTGACCCTGAATCTCATACGCCGCCAGGCCGTTGTAACGCGACAGGTTCTCCGGCCCGTTGATCCAGCGGCTGCGGGCAAAGGCTGAAAACGGCGTCATGCTGTCGTCGCTGCCGCGCACAAACCATTTATCAATATCCTCCGGCTTGCTGCGGAATGGCGCATCGCCCTGCAGATAGACCTTTTTCACCCGGCCGCCGTCGATAAAATCATTGACGTAACTGCCGCCCAGCGCGCTGCTGAGCGTGCTGTTGATATCGCTGGTGCTCAGCCCCAGCGCGCCGGCTTTGGCATCGTCGACGTCCACCTGCAGCTGCGGCATATCCGGCAGCGTGTTGGCGCGCACCGCCGACAGCGCCGTATTCTCACCGGCCTGCTGCAACAGTTGGTTACGCATCGCCAGCAGTTGCGCCCGCGTGGTGCCGGCGCGCGCCTGCAGCTCAAAGGTAAAGCCGTTCGACTGGCCCAAACCAGGCACCGACGGCGGCGTCAGCGAGAAGATCTGCGCGTCGCGCTCGCGGGAGAAATAAGCCATCGCCCGTTTGGCAATCGCATCGGCGCTGTTCTCGCTGCCCGGCCGCTCGCTCCAGTTCTTCAGCGAGACAAAGCCCATGCCGGCATTCTGCCCGCTGCCGCTCAGGCTGAAGCCGGATACGGTGAACACTACGTTGACGTTGTCTTTCTCTTTGGTCAGGAAGTAGTCCTTGATTTTATTGCTGATGACCGCCGTTCGCGCGTCCGTCGCGCCGGCCGGCAGGGTGAACTGCACCATCACATACCCCTGATCTTCCGTCGGTAAAAAACCGGTCGGCAGGCGGAAAAACATCAGCGCGCAGCCCGCCAGCACCAGCGTATACAACAGCAAATAGCGCGCCGGACCGTGAATCACCCGGCCGATACGCCGCTGATAACGCGTCTGCAGCCGCTGGTAACCGCGGTTGAAGCGGCCAAACAGCCCGCGGGTGCCGTGTTGTTCATCTAATGGCTTCAGCAACGTGGCGCACAGCGCCGGGGTCAGCGTCAGCGCCACCACCACCGACAGCACCATGGAAGAGACGATGGTGATCGAGAACTGGCGGTAGATCACTCCGGTCGAACCGCCGAAGAACGCCATCGGCAGGAATACCGCCGACAGCACCAGCACAATGCCGAGCAACGCGCCGGTAATCTCCCCCATCGACTTTTCCGTCGCCTGGCGCGGCGGCAGCCGCTGTTCGCGCATCACGCGCTCCACGTTTTCCACCACCACGATGGCGTCGTCCACCAACAGGCCGATAGACAGCACCATGCCGAACAGCGTCAGCGTATTGATCGAGTAGCCGCATGCCGCCAGCACGCCGAAGGTGCCAAGCAGCACCACCGGCACGGCGATCGCCGGGATCAGCGTGGTGCGCAGGTTCTGCAGGAACACAAACATCACCGCCACGACCAGCACCATCGCTTCCAGCAGGGTTTTCACCACCTCTTCGATCGAGATATGAATAAAGTCGGTGCTGTCCAGCGGATAGGCCACCTTATAGCCCTGCGGCATGCCGCGCTGGAAGTCGGCGATGGCGGCTTTCACCGCCTGCGCCGTTGACAGCGCATTGGCGCCCGGCGCCAGCATCACCGCGATCCCCGCCCCCGGGTGGCCGTTGACCTGTGAATGAGCGCTATAATCTTCCGCGCCCATCTCCACCCGCGCCACATCGCCCAGGCGCACCAGCGCGCCGCTGCCGGCACTTTTGACGATAATCTGGCGGAACTGCTCCGCAGTCTGCAGCCGCGAACGCGACATTACCGTGGCGGTCAGTTGCTGATCGCCGCCCGACGGCAGCGCGCCGAGTTTGCCCGACGACACCTGGGTATTCTGCGCTTCGATAGCGCTGGTCACGTCTGACGGCATCAGCGAGTAGGACGCCAGTTTGGTCGGATTGAGCCAGATGCGCATGGCATGCTGCGCGCCGAACACCCGCACGTCGCCCACGCCCTGCACCCGCGCCAGCGTGTCCTGCATATTACTGACCAGATAGTCGGAGATATCGTTGGCGCTGCGGCGGTCGGTGTCATCGTACAGCGACATTATCAGCAGAAAGTCGCTCTGCTTTTTGGTCACCGTAATGCCCTGCGCCGTCACTTCGCTCGGCAGGCGGCTTTCCGCCTGCTGCACCTTGTTTTGCACCTGCACCTGGGCGATATCCGGGTCGGTGCCCTGATCGAAAGTGACATTGATGGAGACCGAGCCGTCGGAACTGCTGGAAGAAGAAAAATAGAGCAGACCGTCGAGGCCGGTCAGCTGCTGCTCAATCACCTGCGTCACGCTGTTTTCCAGCGTTTCCGCCGAGGCGCCCGGATAGGTGGCGGAAATGGCCACCGACGGCGGCGCTACGTCCGGGTATTGTGAAATCGGCAGCGAGCGGATCGACATCAGGCCGCACAGCATAATGATAATGGCGATCACCCAGGCAAAGACCGGGCGGCGGATAAAGAATTTCGCAAACATATTACTGCACCTTATCCTTGGCGGCCGTCACTTCGACAGCGTTGACCCGGCTCCCCGCCTTCACCTTATCGGTACCTTCGATAATCAGCCGGTCGCCCGCCCGCAGGCCGGAGGTCACCAGCCAGTTGCTGCCGACCACCCGGTCGGTAACCACGCTGCGCTGTTCAACCTGATTCTTCGGGTTCACCACCCAGGCCGTGGCGTTGCCGTCGGCATCGCGGCCGATCCCCTGCTGCGGCGCCAGAATGGCCTGCGGATCGACGCCGTTTTCCACCGTCGCCCGTACATACATGCCCGGCAGCAGCTGGTGCTGCGGATTGGGCACCACCGCACGCAGGGTAACCGAGCCGGTTGACTCGTCCACCGCCACTTCGGTTAACGCCAGTTTTCCCGGCTGGGCATAGGCGCTGCCGTCTTCCAGCTGAACCTTTACCGGCACCGTCTGCGCCGTTTGGGCGGCCGTCAGACGTTTGCGCAGCGTCAGCAGCTGGCTGCTGGACTGCGTCAGGTCGATATAAATCGGGTTAAGCGCACGGATGGTGGCCAGCGCGTCGCTCTGACCGGCGGTGACCAGCGCGCCGGGCGTTACGGCGGAAATGCCGATGCGGCCGGCAATAGGCGCCCGCACTTGGGTATAGTCCAGGTTGATTTTGGCGCTGGCGACCGCCGCGCGGTACTGCGCAACCGACGCAAGCGCCTGTTGATAGGTCGCTTGCGCATCATCGGCGTCCTGCTGAGATACGCCGTTTTCTTTTACCAGCGCCGCATAGCGCCGGGCCTTGAGGCGGCTGGATTTCACCGTCGCCCGGGCATTTTGCAGCTGCGCCAGCGCCTGATCGTAGCTGGCCTGATAGCTGGCCGGATCGATCTGATACAGCAACTGACCGGCTTTCACCTCCGCCCCTTCGGTAAACAGCCGCTGTTTGATAATACCGTCAACCTGCGGACGCACCTCAGAACTCATCGCGGCGGTCACCCGCCCGGAAAGCTCGCTGCTCAGCGTCACCGGCCGGGCCTGCAGCGTCCGCACGCCCACATCCAGCGGCCCCGCCGCCGGCGTGTCCGACGGCCGATCGCAGGCGCTTAACAGCAGCGACAGGCTGAGCAGCACAACACTTCTTACTTGCATAGAAAATCACCGACACATAGAGAATGAACGTTTATTCTCAATGATAAGGAGATCGCCGTCTGGCAACCGTCAGGATTGGGTAAAGGTTAACGACGCAGAGTGAAAAAGTGGTTAACAACGGCGAATATCGGCACACAGTGTGCAGAGGTGCAGAGGTGCAGCCAAAAACGGCGGCTGAGGGAAAAGTGCAATAAAAAAGGGCCGAACCGGATAGCGATTCAGCCCTGTTTATTGGCGTAACGTGATTACGCTTCGGCGTTGGCGGCCGCGGGTTTGACGCGCGCTTCCGTAGCCGGTTTCGCCTGTGCAGCGGCGGCTGGCGCGGGTTTTTCTTGCTTCTTGCCGGCGTTGGAAATCAGGTTAAACAGTTCGCCCAGGCCATAAATCACCCCCAGCAGAACCGCAACCATGACCGGCACCAGAATAACCACCGTAGCCAGGCTTTCTAACATCTCAATCATCGTCGTCTCCTGGTCAAAATAATCTCTGACGACGCATTTGGCCGTCAGTCGAAAAATGAGCGAAACATCCCCTCCCGAAGAGAGTGATTTCTCAGGGATTTTCCTCATCGAATAAGCGTGTCTTATATGTGACAAAAGTGGTCACACTTTTGACGTGGATCAATGTAACGTACACAGTTACATTAAATCAATGCAAAAAAATGCTCTTTAAAGAGCCAATGATTCACGGAATTGATTAATTAGGCAGGTTTGTTGTCGATGCGGGTTCACAGGGGGTGAAAGGATAGCCGGCACAGGCTTCTACCCGGCCGACGATATCAGCCAGCGTGGTTTTCTCCAACGCATGGTCCATCTGGCGGCTGATACGTTCAAACTCCCCTTCCAGTACGGGCACAATGGCGTGTCCGATGTAGCAGGCATCATTGGGCTTGGAGCGGTGCAGCGGGAAATAGGGCTGCTCTTCCACCGCATGGTAAATATCGCGCAGCGTAATGTCGTCGGCAGGCCTGGCCAACAAGGCGCCGCCTCCTTGCCCCATCTGCGAGTGCGTCAGCCCGGCCTCCGCCAGCGCGCCGAGAATGCGGCGCACCACCGTAGGATTGGTATTCACACTGCGGGCAATATCCTCTGAACGCACCGCCTGGCCGCGAAACAGCGTAATATTGGTAAGTATGTGAATAGCAACGGCAAAACGGGTTGAGGTAGACACGCTGGCACCTGCTGAATTTCTTATGACCGGATAAGAATGTCATATTAGTGACACGAGAGTCCCATACTGAATAGCAGGCCGCCAAAAGTCAATGAACGCGGCGTACGCCGTTAGCTTTTTGTGTCATTGATAACACAATTGCGCGTAGCGGCTCTTCACGCCGGGCGTGCCCCACCGTGCGGCATGGTTGGCTATTTCGCCCCAAACGGCGATTTCCCGCACAGGCAAATAAGATTCCCTCTACAAAAAATTAAGAATATTTCCCTATTTTATTTTTGAACGGCGGAATACATTCACTGCAACTTTTACCGAGGCATTAATCTTTACGTTGTCGTTTATTAATTCCTCACTTTTACCAGGAAACAATATGAACATTAAACGTGCCGCTGGCGTAGCTGTTTTGATTCTGTCAACGCTGTCTGTCACTGCGTGTGGCCACATGTCCAATCGCGATCGTAATACCGCTGTCGGCGCCGGCGTCGGCGCGCTGGGCGGTGCCGTACTGACCGACGGCAGCACCCTGGGAACCCTGGGCGGCGCTGCGTTGGGCGGCATCATCGGCCACCAGACCAGCCGTTAATCGCCCCTGTAATCCGACGTTGCCGCCGCTCCCTGGCGGCACGTCGGATAATTAATTTTCTTCCTTATTAATTAGTCCATTTCCTTTCTTCCGCGGGCAATGAAAAATGTCGCTGCACCGCCACCGTCTATTTTCTGGTTATTTTTATAGCGCAGCCACTTATTCCAGCGCTTTATCACCGGTTTCCTCAAAACGGGCCACCGCCAGCAGCGAGATTAATACGCAAATCATCATATACCAGGCCGGCGCCATTTTATTGCCGGTAACGTCCAGCAGCCAGGCGGCCACCAACTGCGCCGTACCGCCGAACAGCGACACCGCCACCGCGTAGGCGCTGGCCATATAGCTGGCGCGGATATGACGCGGGAAGCTTTCCGGCATCAGCGCATAGGCCGGCGCGGAACCCATGGTGTAGAACAGCATCAGCACGATCATCACCGACATCACCGCCGGCAAGGTGGGAAAGTGCGTCATGGCCCAGAATGCCGGGTACAGCAACAATAGCAGCATCAGGCGGCCGAACATCGCCAGCGGCTTGCGTTTGCGCAGTTTATCCGACCAGGCGCCGTAGATCGGGCACATGACAAATGAAATCACGCTGGTCGCCAGCGCCACCATAATCGACAGCCGCTCCGGCAGCCCCAGTTGCTGGATGCTGTAGGTCGGCAGATAGTAAATCATGATGTAGCTGGAAACCGACATGCCCATGATCGAAAACACCGTCAGCAGCCAGTTGCGCACGTGGCGCGCCTCGAACACCCGCCGCTCTGCCGGTTTGGCCGCCGGCGGCTCGTCAACGATATGCCGGCGCAGGTAAATGCCCACCGGCACAATCAGCGTGCCGAGCAGGAACGGAATACGCCAGCCCCACTCCGCCAACGCCTCCGCCGACAGCGTGAAGGTGAGGATCGCCGCGACGGCCGCTCCCAGCAGCGCTGCGGCCCCCTGGCTGGCGAGCTGCCAGCTGGCGCGAAAACCGCGGCGCTCGTCGGAACCGGTTTCCAGCAGCGTGGCGGTGGCGGCGCCGAACTCACCACCCTGGGCAAAGCCCTGAATCAGCCGCGCCAGTACGATCAGCGCCGGCGCGGCCACGCCGATAGCGGCGTAGTTGGGCGCCAGGCCAATCATCGCCGCCCCCAGCGCCATCAGCATAATGGTCAGCGTCAGCGCCGCACGGCGTCCTTTCTTATCGGCATAATAGCCCAGCACCACGCCGCCGAGCGGCCGGGCAACGAAGCCGATGGCAAAGGCGGAAAACGCCAGCATGGTGGAGATCACCGGATCGTGACTGGGGAAAAACTGCTTACTGATCGCCAAGGCGAAATAGCTGTAGACGGTAAAATCATAAAATTCGAGAAGATTACCGAACACGGCAGCGACAATAATCTTTCGCTGCGAGGTTTCAACCGTGTGCATAGACACTGCTCCTGTCTGTTAACCCTGTCTGTCATTAAAGCCGCGCCAGGCGGCGTGTTGTTGTTATGGTTATGCCGTGAGGAAACGTTCCGTCAGCCGCGCCCAATAAGCGGCGCCGACCGTCAGGTTAGCATCGTTAAAGTCGTAGGCGGCGTTGTGCAGCATGGCGCTGTCGCCATTGCCGAGACGCATAAAGCAGCCCGGGCGCTGCTGCAGGTAGTAGGCGAAATCCTCACTGCCGGCGATCGCGGGAAACGGCGCGACCACCTGTTGTTCGCCCAGCAGCTCTGTGGCTACCTGACGGGCGAACTCAGTTTCCTGTTCGTGATTGATCAGCACCGGGTAGCCCGGCAGGATATCGACCTCGGCGCGCGCGCCGTAACCGGCGGCATGCTGCTGCGCCAGCTGGCTGATGCGCTGTTTTAACTGTTCGCGCACCTGTGGATTAAACGAGCGTACGCTCAGTTCCATCGTGGCGCTTTGCGGGATAACGTTGGCGGCGTGGCCGGCATGCAGCGAGCCGATGGTGACCACCGCCGCCTCGGTCGGGTCAATATTGCGCGCCACCACCGTCTGCAGCGCCATCACCAGGCTGCTGGCGGCGACCAGCGGATCGACCGCCAGATGCGGCCGCGCCGCATGGCCGCCCTTGCCGTGCAGCGTGATGGTGATGGTGTCGCAGGCCGCCATAAAGGGACCGCTGCGGAACATCATGGTGCCGGCGGGATAGCCGGGATGGTTATGCATGCCAAAAATGGCGTCGCACGGGAAACGCTCGAACAGGCCGTCGGCGATCATGCGCTGCGCCCCGCTGTTGCTGCCGATCTCTTCCGCCGGCTGAAACACCAGGTGCAGGGTGCCGGAGAAGCTGCGGCTCTGCGCCAGGTAGCGCGCGGCCCCCAGCAGCATGGCGGTATGGCCGTCATGGCCGCAGGCATGCATCACGCCCGCCTGCCGGCTGCGGTAGTCGTGGTCACCACTTTCTTCGATCGGCAGCGCGTCCATATCGGCGCGCAGCGCCAGGCGCTTGCCGCCGTCGCCGATCTGCAGCGTACCCACCACGCCATAGCCGCCGATGCCGGTGGCGACCTGATAGCCCCACTGCCGCAGTTTGTCTGCCACCAGCGCGGCGGTGTGCTGCTCAAAATTGGACAGTTCAGGATGCTGGTGCAGATGACGCCGCAGCGCGGTCAGCTCCTCCTCCAGCGGCGCGACATCCGCCAGCCCCGTATAATTACCGTTACTTTTCATTTGGTTACACCAATAATTCAGCAAAGGGAACCATCGAGTCTAGCATCGGTTTTTTACTGCTCACATAACATACCGCGTGCTATTGTGTTGCTTTTAAGTCAACAGTTGAGGCAGCAACAATGCGTGGGGACAGCTTTGTCAGCGAGGTGGATGAACGCCAGCTGCGTTATCTGTATGAAGTGGCCAACTACGGCGGCGTGCGGGCCGCCGCCGATAAACTGGGCGTTAACGCCTCCGCCGTCAGCCGCCAGTTGGCCCAACTGGAACACAAACTCGATATGGTGTTGCTGGAGCGCCAGGGGCGCGGCGTCACGCTGACGGAAATCGGCCTGCATCTGGTGGATTTCTACCGCGAGCGGCTGCAGCGCCAGCAGGAACTGACCATGCAGCTGCAGGAGTTTCGCCAGTTAAAACGCGGCCATATCGCGATCGGCGTCGGCGAAGGGTTTATCGACCGGCTGCTCGGCCGCGCGCTGCGCGATTTCAGCGAGCACTACCCGGATATCGTGGTCGATGTGCGCTGCGGCTCTACCGCCGAGATTATCGCCATGGTGCGCGAAGGCCAGGTGGATATGGGGCTGTGCACCGGTGTCGATGACTTTGACCCGCTGCTGAAAGTGCGTTCATTCCGCGGTGCGCCCTTTTCCGCCGTGGTCAGCGTCAGCCATCCTTTGGCCAAACAGCGCAGCGTAACGGTGCGTGAACTGCAGAGCCAGCGGCTGATTTTTATGCCCGATCACTTTGGCGTGCAGCGCTATTTACACGCGCTGGCGCAGGCCGAGCAGATCCACTTCGCCCCGTCCTACCGCTGCAATATGTTTACCGCCGCACAGGCGATTGCCGCAGCCGGGCTGGGCGTGGCCTTTATGTCCAGCGACGCCACCCGCCATCCGGTCGACGAGCGGCGCGTCACGGCGATCCCGATCGATCATCCGATCGCCCGCGCCTTTCCCAGCCAGTTGATCTGCCGCGTCGGACGACGTATGACGCCGGCGGTCAGCTACCTGTGGAAACAGCTGGAGCACGGGATGATGCGGACGGGCGTGAAGTAGTAACGGGAGCAAGCAGCCTGCCGGAACGACATCCGGCAGGCCGTGGGGTTTAGCCTTTAATGTGTGACACCACGTTCAGCGGCTGGGCGTCCGGCAGGATATTCATATGTTCCAGCACCTGGCCCATGATTTTGCCGAACACCGGGCCGGCCACCGAACCACCGAAGTGCTTGCCGGCTTTCGGGTTATTAACCATCACCACCAGCGCCACCTGCGGATCGCTGGCCGGCGCAACGCCGGCGGTGTAGTTGATATAGCCGCCGTCGTATTTGCCGTTGGTACCCATTTTCTCCGCAGTACCGGTTTTTATCGCCAGACGGTAGCCCGGCACCGCAGCGCTGACGCCGCTGCCGCCCGGCAAGGCGTCACTTTCCATCATATGCACCACCGACTTCACCACCGAGGCCGGCATAACGCGCTGGCCCACCACCGGCGGCGTCACCTTGGTGATCGACAGCGGCCGATAAACGCCGAACGCACCGATCGCCGCGTACTCACGCGCCATCTGCAACGGCGTGACCCGCAGGCCGTAGCCAAATGAGAAGGTGGCGCGTTCGATATCCGCCCAGCGCGTGCGGTGCAGCGGCAGGTAGCCGCTGCTCTCATTGCCGATGCCCAGTTCGGTCGGTTTCCCCAGACCGAAGTTCTGATACACCGCCGGCAGAATGGTGGCAGGCATCGCCAGCGCAATATGCGACACCGCAATATCGCTGGATTTTTGCAGCACGCCGGTGATGCTCAGCTTCGACCAATGGCCCACATCGCGGATCAGATGGCCGTTGACCCGGTACGGCGTGGTGTCCAGCACGGTATCGGGCTGGATCAGGTGGCGGTTCAGGCCGACCATCACCACCAGCGGTTTCACGGTCGAACCAGGTTCAAAGCTGTCGCTGCTGCACACGTTGCGGATATTCTGCGACGGCGCGTTGGCGTAGTTATTCGGGTTAAAGGTCGGGTAGCTCGCCATGCCGAGCACTTCGCCGGTGTTGACCTTCACCAGCACCGCGCAGCCGGAATCCGCCTGGTTGGCGATCACCCCGTCGCGGATCTGGGCAAACAGCACATACTGAATAAATTTATCAATGCTCAGCGTGATGTTCGGCGGCGGCACCGGGTCGACGTTTTTCAGCACGTTAATCACCGCACCGTTGCCGTCTTTCTGGTACACCCGCAGGCCGTTTTTGCCCTGCAGCAGGTGGTTAAAGCCGCGTTCGATGCCCTCCAGCCCCTGGTTATTCTGACCGACGATGCCAATCAGCCCGGCGGCGTCTTGCCCCATCGGATAAAAGCGGCTGAAGTCCTGCTCGCTGCTGACCCCGGTCAGGTGCAGCTTCTTGATATATTCCGCATTGTCATCCTCCACTTTACGCGCCAGGTAGACGAAGCGTTTGCGGGCGTTACGCTGGATCAGCGCCTGAATATCGCTCAGCGGCATTTTCAGGATATTCGCCATACTTTGCCAGCGTTCGTCGCCGGTGTTGGTCTGGCTGTCGATAATATGTTTCGGGTCGAGCACGATATCGCGCGAAGATACGCTGACCGCCAGCGCTTCGTTGTGGCGATCGCTGATCATGCCGCGGTTGGTCGGCACCACCTGGGTACGCACCGAGCGCTGATCCGCCTGACTGGTCAGTTGCCGGTGCTCCAGCAACTGCAGATAGCCGACGCGCAGCATCAGCAGGATAAAGCAGAGCAGTATCCCAGCGCAGATCCAGCCAAAGCGCAGCGAAGAGTAATTTTTAACGTTTTTTTTTGAAGATGGTGCCACTGTTAACCCTGCGTTTTTATTCGGATTATTTATCCCTGCAGTCTACTCAGAAAAATCCAGTAGGAAGATTGCAGTTTGTAAGAAAGTAACAATAAGCTTCAGTTACTGTTGCACATCAGCACTGTCGCTCATCGGCGCTTTCACTTTTTCCGGCTCGCCGGCCGGCGGCGCGTTGGCCGGGTCGAAAATATGGTCGAGGATCGCCCTCGCGGTCGGCCCGGCCACCACGCCGTCTCCCCCGCCGTTTTCCAGAATCAGCGCCATCGCCACTTTCGGATGTTGGTACGGCGCAAACAGGGTGTAGAAAATATGGTCGCGCAGCCGCACCGGGATCATTTTGGCGTTATAGGTCTGGTTCTCCTTCAGCCCGAACACCTGCGAGGTGCCTGATTTGGCGGCGATGTGGTAAGGCGCGCTGTGGAACAGTTTATAGCCGGTGCCGTTGGGCAAGTTGGCCATGCCGTACATGCCGTTACGCACGATGCCCCAGTACGGCGAGTTGGGATCGCCGACCTGCGCGCTGGGCGCCGGCTGCTGATAACGGTTTATCTGCGCGCCGCGCTTCATCGAATACAGCAGATGCGGATTTTTCACCTTGCCGTTATTGAGCAAAATGGTCAGCGCTTTGACCATCTGAATCGGCGTGGCGATCCAGTAGCCCTGGCCGATGCCCACCGAAATGGTGTCGCCCTGATACCAGGTCTTTTTATGCACCCGCTGTTTCCATTCGCGGCTCGGCAGCACGCCGTTGTACTCTTCGTTCAGGTCGATGCCGGTCGGTTTGCCGTAGCCGAACTGGCTCAGCCAGCTGTGAATGCGGTCGATCCCCAGATCGAAGGCTACCTGATAGAAGAAGGTATCAGCGGATTCCTCAATCGCCTTGGTGACGTTCAGCATGCCGTGGCCGCTTTTCAACCAGTCGCGGTAGCGGCGTTTGGTGCCGGGCAGCGTCCAGGTCGGCGCGCCGAAATAGGTGGTGCTCGGCGTGATCACGCCGGAGAATAAGGCGGACAGCGCCATATAGGGCTTCACCGTTGACGCCGGCGGATACAACCCCTGGGTGGCGCGGTTAATCAACGGCAGATCGGGGTTGGACAGCAGCGATTTATATGATTTGTAGCTGATGCCCTTCACAAACGGGTTGGGATCGTAGCTCGGGCTGGAGACCATCGCCAGAATGCCGCCGTCGCGCGGGTCTTCCACCACCACCGCCGCACGCTGGTTTTTCAGCACCGATTCGATGTACTGTTGCAGGCGCACATCCAGCGTCAGGTAGATGTTTTTACCGGCCTGCGGCGGCTGTTCTTTCAGCAGCCGCACGATGCGGCCATGGTTATCCACTTCAACTTCCCGATAGCCGGTGACGCCGTGCAGCGCCTTTTCGTAATAGCCTTCGATGCCCTGCTTGCCGATATTATGGTCGGCCGCATAGTTCTCCATCTCCCCGTTTTCGGTCAGCCGTTTGATGTCGCGATCGTTGATTTTCGACACATAGCCCACCACGTGCGCCAGCTGCGCGCCGTAGGGATACTGCCGCTGCTGATAGCTGTCGACAGTGACGCCGTTGAAGCGGTATTGGTTGACGGCAAAGCGCGCCACCTCCGTTTCGCTCAGTTCGCTTTTTAACGTTACCGGCTTATAGCGGCTGGTGTGCGCCATCTGATCGCGGAAACTGCTGATATCGTCCGGCGTTAAATCGACGATCGGCGTCAACGCCTGCAGCAGCGCCGACATATTGGCGATTTTGCTGGGAATGACCTGCAGTTGGTACAGGGTGAGATTGCGTACCAGCGGCACGCCGTTACGGTCATAGATCAGCCCGCGGCTGGGGGCAATCGGCACCATTTTGATATCGTTCTGGTTGGAACGCGTCTGATAGAAATCGTGTTGTTTCACCTGCAGGCGGTACAGGTTGTAAATCAGCGCGCCGAAGCAGGCCACAACGACCAATAACGCCACGCCGGCGCGGCGGACAAACAGCATTTCCTCGGCGGAATGGTCGCGAATTTTCTCTTTTAATAGGGCCATGCGGGGCGGGTTACCTGTTTGACAGCTTATTCCCGCTGTAAAAACAACGGGTTGAAAAACGGCCAAGCATAGCGTTATTCATCACGCTGCCCCATGAAAAGGTTGCTAATGATGTGGCAGAAATGTTTCAGCATGTTTGAATGTGTCGCGAAACGGTAATTTCCTCCGGCGAAGGCATTGAGCCGTAAATCAGGGTGGTGCTACAATGTGATCAGGATCACACTACTGATCCTGCTTTTTCTTCACGTCGCTTCCACCGCTCTGCGTTATCGGCACGCCGAATTGAGACGGACGAACGCCAATTTTGTAGTCAAGGATCAGTTTCGATGAGTACCATAGCCACGGGCTTTATCATGATGCGCTGGGAATTGCTGAGCGCCGTCATGATGTTTATCGCCAGTCAGTTAAACGTTGTTTGCCGCAAAGCCAGCCGTAACGGCATGGCGTTTATCTTCAGCAGCCTCGGGCTGTTTACCACCATCTGGTTCGTCATGGGGTTAATGGGCATCACCCTGACCCAGGAAGGCGTGTCGCACTTCTGGGCGGTGAGCAAAGATGTGTTTATTGATGTGATGAGCAATATGCCGACCGACTGGCCGATCCCCTGAGCAGCATACGCGCCGGCCTGAAGACCGGCGCGTCACGCTTATGACGCCGGCGGCAGCGGGCAGCTGGTATCACCTTCCGGACACGCCAGCAACTGTTTGAACTCTGCGGCGCGCGCCTGCGTTTTATCCGTCAGGCAGTTACTCAGGACAAATCCGTGCAGCGAACCGCCTTCGCTGGCGCCGGCGCTGAACTGGCAGTCCGCATCACGAAAGCCAATCCAGGCGCGCTGCGCGGCAACCAGCCGCTTAGCGGCCGCCGCATCGCCTTTTAACCGGTTCTGTAGCTGTTTATACAGCGTATTAAGCTGCGCATCCGCCTGTTTGTACTCGTCTGCGGCGCAGATGTTCATTTCGGTCTGGCTGTTTTTATCGCCGCACGCCTGTGCCGCCCAGACCGTTTGCGATGTCGCCATCAGCAACGCGGCGCCCAACAGAGCTACTTTCATAATGCCTCCCGGCCAGTTTTGTTCTTTCGTTACGAATCTGCCTAGTGTGCTGTCAGTGTAATCCTCTTAATCAAACGGTGAGTTGTTTTTTATGATGGGGGTTTCTTTCGGGTACATCCATGAGTACAACATCTATCGCAGTGCGTTTTATTACCTGCTTTTCATTCGCCAAGTAAAGGCGAACTCATTGCGATCGCTCTGAGCACTTAAGGGCCGCTAACTTTTTCTCAGCTTTTTGCTGTACCAGCGTGAAGAATTCCTGCACCGTGGTTCCCCAACTCTCCGGGACAAAATCGGCAGAAAATTGTATAGCCATCTCCTCGCTCAGACGCCCGGCATAGGTGGCTTGGAACTCTCTCACCTCCTCAAGGATATCACCGATCACCTGATAGCCGTTTTGTTCTAGAAAGCCATCAATCACCCCCTCTACCGTTTCAGCATCGGTAAACAGGTCGTAGTCCTGGCCAAAGTAGAGGTTAATCAAATGGTTTAATTCGCTGAAATCTCCATGAAATCGCATAGTTACCTCAAAAATCGGGAAATGCAGTGAGTATGAAATAGGACTTACCCGTTGGCCGACGCCGCAGTACGGAGCCGGCGCACGGTGCTCAATCCTTCAGCTGTTTCTCCATAATATCCGCCGTTTCGGCCGCTGCCCCCTTATACAAATCCATATGCTTGTTCGTTTTCTTGCCGATATAAATAAACATGCCGGCCATCAGCAGGAACGGGCCGGCCACATATATCCCCAGGAAGCCCAGCCCGAAGAGCAACGGAACCAAAAGAATGATTGCGGAGATAATTAAGCAAACCCAGCCCAGCCGGCTAAAACTTTTGCCAAACTTCTGCACGCCATTGGTCTGAGCTTCCAATAATTTCCTGGTATGACTCATTAGCAAACTCCCTGTTTGTTATCGATGAAATTAAACCGTCTCAACCACGACGGTTGATATCGGCTGCGCTGATTCTATGCCTGAGCCAGATAAAATCAACGCCCCGGAACGCAAATTTACACCTTATAAAACAATAACATCGGAATCTCATTTGCTATGAAAAATAAAGACGAATGACTCATCATAAAAATGAATTCACGACTTCACCTGTAAACGAAATATTCACAAAAAACGGTCATTGCACGCGCTCAAAATATCTATTTAACACACAGCCCGGGGCGGCTGTTGTTGCTCCGTTCCGGCCACCACCATGCCGCTGATGATTTCTCTGGCTTCCTCTCATCAAATCCATCCTGTGGCGGTGAAACTTGCACGAACCGAGATAACCCATTAGGGTTAATTGTGACGTACGTCACAAAATCCACGCTGAGGCGCGCGCTCCGCATCTGCGGCGCCACGTAATGACCGATGGGGATAAGATGCTGACGCTGAAAGACAATTTGCTGATTTTTACCGATCTGGACGGCTCTTTGCTGGATCATGACAGTTACAGCTGGCAGGCGGCGCAGCCCTGGCTGGGCCGCCTCAGCGCCGCGCGGATACCTCTGATTATCGCCAGCAGTAAAACGGCGGCGGAAATTGCCATACTGCAACAGCGCCTTGGCCTGAGCGCCTTTCCTTTTATCGCCGAAAACGGCGCGCAGATCGTTTTCCCGCCCGGCTGGCGTCAGCCTGCGCGTATCTTTGGCGCGGACTATGCCGCCATTGTCAACGCATTGCACCGCCTGCACGCCAGTTTCGCTTTTCGCGGCTTTGCCGACGCCGACGATGCGACGGTGGCGCAGTGGTGCGGATTTACCCCGCAGGAGGCCCGGCTGGCGCGACAGCGCGCAGGCTCCGAACCACTGTGCTGGCTGGACGATCAGCAGCAGCTGGCGCACTTTCGCCATGCGCTGGCGCAACAGCGGCTGACGCTGACCCGTGGCGGCCGCTTTTACCATGTGATGGGACGCGGCGTCAGCAAGGGGCGCGCCGCCCGCTGGTTGATCCGGTACTATCAGCGACGCCATCAACGCCCTTTCACCACGCTGGCGCTGGGCGACGGGCCGAACGACCTGCCGCTGCTGCAGAGCGCGGACTATGCCGTGCTGATCCGCGCCCTGCGCTCTGAACCCCTTCCATTGCCAGCGACACGGCGCGGCCGGCTGTACCGCAGCCGACAAACCGGCCCGGCCGGCTGGAGCGAGGGACTGGACCACTTTCTGTTACCCGGTAAAGCGCGGAGGATTGCCCATGAGTGAGTTTTATCAGGATGGCATCATCACCAACTTCCATAATCTGACCCGTCGGCCAATTGCCGAGCTGGAGTATGAGCTACAGGTGTTCGCCGGCCGCACGCCGCTGGGGCTGATTTTACCTTCGCTCTATACGGAGCTTGAAGGGCCGGCGCTGGACCATATCGTCGAAACGCTGGCGCAGGTGCCCTATCTGCAGGAGATCGTCATTGGCCTGGATCGCGCCGACCGGCAGCAGTTTGAGCATGCCAAACGCTTCTTCTCCCGCCTGCCGCAGCGGCATCGTATCTTGTGGAACGACGGCCCGCGCCTCAGCGCCATCGCCAGCCGGCTCAGTGACAAAGGGCTGGCGCCGAGTGAACCCGGCAAAGGCCGCAACGTCTGGTTTTGCAGCGGCTATACGCTGGCGTCACGCCGCAGCAGCTGCGTAGCACTGCACGACTGTGACATTGTCACTTACGATCGTCAGCTTCTGGCCCGCCTGCTCTATCCGCTGGCCAATCCGCACTTTCATTATGATTTTTGCAAAGGCTATTACGCCCGCGTGGCGGACGGAAAACTAAATGGCCGGGTCGGCCGGCTGCTGGTATTCCCGCTGCTGAAATCGCTGCAAAAAGTGTATGGCAACTCAGACTTTCTGGAGTATCTGCGCAGCTACCGCTATCCGCTGTCCGGTGAATTCGCCATGCGCACCCATATTCTCAACAATCTGCGCATTCCCAGCGATTGGGGGCTTGAGATCGGCGTACTGTCGGAGGTGCAGCGCACCACCGCCACCAACCGCATCTGTCAGGTGGATATTGCCGATAATTACGATCATAAACATCAGCCGATGTCGGAACATGACCCCGCCGGCGGCCTGCAGCGCATGGCCATTGATATTACCAAGGCGCTGTATCGCAAACTGGCGATCCAGGGCGTCAGCATCACCAGCGACTCTTTTCGCGTGCTGCGCGCCACCTACTACCGCACCGCGCTGGATATGATTGACGCCTTCGACCACGATGCCAGAATCAACGGCCTGACGTTTGACCGCCACAGCGAGGAGTCAGCGGTGGAGCTGTTCGCCCAGGTAATTACGCAGGCCGGCCAGCAGTTTATGGACGCGCCGGCGGAGAGCAAACCGTTTGTACCCAGTTGGAATCGCGTGCAGTCGGCCTTCCCCGATATTCTGCAGCAGCTTTATCAGGCGGTGGAAGAAGATAATCAGTAGGCCGCTCAGGCCGATGTTGTACCCTGGCGCATTTGCTGCGGCGTCATGCCGTAATACGCCTTGAAGCGGTTGCTGAAGTGGCTGGCGGAGCTGAAACCGCAGGCCAGCGCAATCTGGGTCACCGGCAATACGCCGTGACGCAGCAGGTGCGCCGCCCGCTGCAGCCGCGCCCGCATCACGTATTGGTGCGGCGCCAGACCGGTATCGTGTTTAAACATGCGGGCAAAGTGAAATTCGCTGAGTCCGGCCTGCGCCGCCAGTTCACCCAGCAGCAGCGGCTGCTCCAGATGTTCATTGATAAAATCGCACACCCGGCGCAGCACCGCCGGCGCCAGCCCGCCGCGTACCGACGGCAGCCGCCACTGCAGCTGCGTATAATGCTGCAGCAAATGCGCCATCAGCATGCCGGCCGCGCTGCTGATGGTCAGTTGATTGGCGCTGTCCTGCCAGTCGACGTTCAGCAAAAACTGACGGTAGAGCCGCGTAATCTGCGTATCTTCGCCGAAAGAGCGCGCCTCAACGTTGATAGACGCCGGGCTGCGGTCCCAGGTCTGCTCGACCAGCTGCCGCAGATGACGATCGGTGCAATACAGATGAGCGAACGACAGATTGCTGCGCACGTCCCAGGTTGACTCATACTGACGCGGCATAATGCAAAAATGGTCCGGCCCGCCGCCGTTGCGCCAGCCGTCCGGCACCTTTTGGTAGCACTCGTAGCCGTCGGCGACGTACAGGCTGAGGGTATGGTGGTCGGCGCTTTCCTGAGTAATGCGATCGTCACAGTTGGACCAGGCCGCCAGCTCCACGCCGGACGCGAGATGCAGGTGATGATGCAGCCGGGCCTTATGCTCCTGCAGTGTGGTAAACGCCTTGTACGCTGACATGCCTGGCTCCGAGGATGATAAACAGGCTTCCAGTGTAAGGAGTCGCGAGCCGCGGCACCACTGCGCCGGTAAAAAAAGCGCAAGAATATGCAACTCGCCGCAGGCGTCTGCAAGCGCTCCACGGTCCGGCAACGCATAATCGCCCCTCTTTCCCGCTGGAGTGATTACCTGATGAATGCGTTGTTATACCTGGCGGTGGTGCTGATCTGGGGCACCACCTGGATTGCGATTAATCTGCAGCAACAGGGACCGGTCGCCATTCCGGTCTCCATCAGCTACCGTTTCGCTATCGCCGCGCTGGTGATGTGGCTGGCGCTGCTGCTGACCCGCAGGCTGCGCCGCATCAGCCTGCGCGACCATCTGTTCTGCCTCCTGCAGGGCTGCTGTGTGTTCGGCTTCAACTTTTACTGTTTCTATCTGGCCGCGGCGGCCGTCAGCAGCGGCCTGGAGTCGGTTATTTTCTCCATGGCGGTGCTGTTTAACGCGCTTAATGGCCTGATATTCTTCGGTCAGCGCCCCGGCCCGAACCTGCTGCCCGCCGCGTTGCTCGGCGTCAGCGGCATTGTCGCGCTGTTCTGGCACGAGCTGCGGGCCGCACAGCCGGCACCGGAGCTGCTGCACGGCGTGGGGCTGTGCCTGCTCGGCACGCTGGGTTTTTCGCTCGGCAATATGATCGGCAGCCGCCACCAGCGCCACGGGCTGGATATTCTGTCGACCAATACTTACGCCATGAGCTACGGCGCGTTGTTGATGGGGCTGCTGGCCTGGGCGCAGGGGGCGTCGTTTCAGATTGAGTGGAACAGCCGCTATCTGGGGTCGCTGTTATATCTGGCAATTTTCGGTTCGGTGATCGCGTTTGCCGCCTATTTCAGCCTGCTGGGACGCATCGGCGCCAGCGCCGCCGCTTACAGCACCCTGCTGTTTCCTCTGGTGGCGCTGACCATTTCGACGCTGTATGAGGGGTATATCTGGCATGGCAACGCGGTGATCGGCCTGTGCCTGATCCTGCTCGGCAACCTGGTTATGTTCAACAATCCCCGCTGGTTCAGACGGTTAGTGCAACGCCGCATCGCATAACCTGCATGCCTCATGGTGCAGTTGCCCGGCCGCCGTGATGCGTTACAGTGCAACGCTGGCCGGGAACCACAATAAATCAATGAGTTACAAGTTGGCACGATTCCTGCCCCTGCTCCTTGCCACGATTTTTCAGCAAGGAGAAGTGCAGATGCAAGACAGCCATACATTGAATGTAAAACGCAGACAGTTATTAAAACTTTCGGGTGCTCTGGCCGGCGGCGTCGCGCTGGCGGGACTGAGCCGCAGCGCCCTGGCCGATGCGCAGCCGTCGTCCTCGGCCGGCTTTACCACACCGACGGCCGAACATCCTATCCGCATCAATTTCAATGAAAATGCGCTCGGCATGTCGCCGCGGGCGCAGGCGGCGGCGCGCGACGCCGTGGTCAAGGCCAACCGCTACGCCAAAGAGGAAATTATCGCGCTGCGCAGCCAGCTGGCCGGCCGTTATCAACTGCCAGACGAGTCCATTCTGCTGACCGCCGGCTCTTCGGAGGGCATTCGCGCCGCTATCGAGGCTTACGCCACATTGGATACACAGCTGGTGATCCCGGCGCTGACCTACGGCGACGGCGAGCACTTCGCCGCCATCGCCGGGATGAAAATCACCAAAGTGCCAATGCTGGACGGCTGGCAGTTCGATATCAACGGGCTGAAACAGGCGGTTGCCAACCACGCCGGCCCGTCGCTGGTGTATCTGGTCAACCCGAACAATCCCACCTCCACCATCACGCCGGCCGACCTGATCGAACCCTGGATCGCCAGCAAACCGGCCAATACGGTGTTTATTGTTGATGAAGCCTATGCCGAATTCGTCAACGACCCGCGCTTCCGCTCGGTCGGCCCGCTGCTGAAACAGGGCGCCGACAACGTGATCCTGCTGAAAACCTTCTCCAAAATCTACGCCATGGCCGGCATGCGCGTGGGATACGCCGTGGCGCAACCGGCGCTGATCGCCCGCCTGGCCAATCACGTGGCCGGCGAAAAGATCAATTTTTGCGGCGTGGACGCCGCTCTGGCTTCGCTGCACGATGAGGCCTTCGTCACCTACAGCAAGAAAAGCAATGATACTTCGCGGCAGATATTGCTGAAGACGCTGGACGAATTAGGCCTCGACTATCTACCGTCGGAAGCCAATTTCGTGTTCTTTAAGCTCACCACGCCGCTCGCCGCCTTCCAGCAGCAAATGAAACAGGCAGGCATTCTGGTGGGACGTGCTTTCCCGCCGGCCGATGACTGGTGCCGCATCTCGCTGGGAACGCCGCAGGAAATGACCTTTGTCGCCCACACCCTGAAGCAGTTCCGCAGCCAAAAGCAGCTGTAGCCGTCCGTCGCCCCGCCGCCAGAGCGGGGCTATATGCCGCAGCGTTGACCGTTCTTTACCCTACGCGCACGCATTAGCCACTATACTCAGGACTCTTTCGCTTTTTATAAGGACTTCAGGATGTTAAAACTTTCCCGTTGCGCCCTGCTGGCGGGCGTGCTGTTGCCCTGCGCCGTCGGCGCCGCTGAAAACCCGCAATATGGCGTCGAACTGCAAGGTTTTCACTACCCTTATCCGCTGCAAAAATTCAGCTTCCGCTCGCAGGGTCAGACCTTAAACATGGGTTATATGGACGTCGTGCCCGACGGCGACGCCAACGGGCAGACCGTGGTGCTGATGCACGGTAAAAACTTCTGCGGCGCCACCTGGGAAGATACCATCAAGGCGCTGAGCAAGGCCGGTTACCGGGTGATCGCCCCGGATCAAATCGGTTTCTGCAGCTCCAGCAAGCCGCCGCATTACCAATACAGCTTCCAGCAGCTGGCGCAAAACACCCACGATCTGCTGAAAAAACTCAAGATCTCCTCAGCGACGCTGGTCGGCCACTCGACCGGCGGTATGCTGGCCACGCGCTATGCGCTGATGTATCCGCAGCAAACGCGGCAACTGGTGATGGTCAACCCGATCGGCCTTGAGGACTGGAAGGCGAAAGGCGTGCCCTGGCGCAGCGTCGATCAATGGTTTGAGCGCGAGCTGAAAACCAGCGCCGCCGGCATTAAACAGTATGAACAGAAAACCTACTACGGCGGCCGCTGGCAGCCGCAGTATGACCGCTGGGTCGATATGCTGGCCGGGCTGAACAACGGCCCCGGCAAACGGCTGGTGGCTTGGAACTCGGCGCTGATCTACGACATGATCTATACCCAGCCGGTCTATTACGAATTTAAAAACCTGCAGATGCCGACCACCCTGCTGATCGGCACCGACGATACCACGGCGATCGGCAGCGACATTGCCCCGCCGGCGGTCAAGGCGCAGATTGGCGACTATCACCAATTGGGCAAGCAGGTGGCGAAGCTGATCCCACAGGCGACGCTGGTCGAGTTCCCGGGTCTGGGCCATGCGCCGCAAATGGAACAGCCGGAGAAATTCCACCAGGCGCTGCTGAAGGCGCTGCGCTCACGGGGGTGAATTGGCAGAGTCGGCGTCAGCGCTCTACCCTTAAAAGGTAATAATCAACCGAGGGTAGCATTATGCGACGGATTATCGTTGGCGCCTTTCTCAGCCTGGACGGGGTGATGCAGGCGCCGGGCGCGCCGGAAGAAGATCGCGCCGGCGGGTTTCGCTACGGCGGCTGGACGGTGCCCTACTGGGACGACCAGATCGCCGCCGCCATGGGCGATCTGTTCTCCCGCCCGTTCGACCTGCTGCTGGGGCGCAGAACCTATGACATTTTCGCCGCGCACTGGCCCTATGTGGAAAGCGACCCTGCGGCCGGCAGTTTCGATCAAATCAGTTACGATGCGGCGCGCTTGTTCAATCAGGCGACCAAATACGTTGCTACCCATCACAGCGACACGCTCTGCTGGCAGAACAGCCACTCTCTGGGCCAGAATGTGCCGGCGGCGCTGAATGCGCTGAAGGCCGAAGACGGGCCGGATTTAATCGTGCAGGGCAGCGGCGAACTGGTACAGCAGCTGTTGTCCTACGATTTGGTGGATGAACTGCGGCTGCTGATTTATCCGGTACTGCTGGGAGACGGTAAACGGTTGTTCGCCGAGGGGCTGACGGCGATGGCCTTTACGCTGGAAAAAGCGCTCAGTACCCCCAGCGGCGTGGTAATTGCGCACTATCAGCGCGGCGGGGAAATCGAGCTGGGCACCTTCGCACTGGAACATGCCCGCGAGCCGGAACACCCCTGGTAAAATTGGTTATGGCAGAAGCTTTAGTTTCTGCAGCAATGAGTCGGCATGCCTGCGCTTAAAGGGCGCAGGGCACCTCATCTCAGGCAATCAACAGCCCCAGCAGCGCGCCGCCGGCCAGTACCCACAGCGGATGCAGCCGTTTGTGCATACTCAGCAGCGTGGCGACGCCAATCAGCAACGCCAGACGCCAGTTGCTGGCCGATGCCTCGGCGATCAACGCGCCGCTGGCGGCGACCAGCCCCACCGTTACCGGCACCAGCCCGGCCTGCACGTAGCGCCGCCACGGCCGATCCTTGAAACGCTTCCACACCTGCATCACCAGTAAGGTGACCAGCGACGACGGCACAAACTTGGCCAGCGAGGACACCAGCAACCCTGCCCAGCCGGCGACGTGCCAGCCGATCAGCGGCACCACCATCATATTCGGCCCCGGCGCCGCCTGTGCCATAGCGAACAACGCACTGAACTCCTGCGCGCTCATCCACTGATGCACCTCAACCACCTGTCGCTGCATCTCCGGCAGAATGGTGATGCCGCCGCCGAACGCCATCAGAGAAAGCTCGCTAAAGATGACCGCTAACGCGATAAGCACTGGAATCATAACCATTTTCTCCAGGCCAGCAAAATGCTGAGCGGCGCCAGCGTCAACATGGTCGGCAACAGCGGCAGACGCAGCCAGGCGATCGCCAGCAGACACAGCGCGGCGACCGCCAGCGCCAGCCAGCGGCCACGCAGCGGCTGCAACATTTTTAACGCGGTCGCCAACAGCAGCCCGGCGGCGGCGGCGGCCAGCCCGGCGAACAGATGCTGAATATGAGCGTCGTTCTGAAAACGCGCATAGACCGCGCCCAGGACAACCACAATTGCCGTCGGCGCGCAAATCAGCCCCAGCAGCGCGCTGCAGGCGCCGCGCAGGCCGCGAAACTCCATACCAACCGCCACCGACAGGTTAATCACATTGCCGCCGGGCAAAAACTGGCACAGGCCGAGCAGATCGGTAAACTGCTCGCCGCTCAACCAGCGCCGCTCTTCAACCAGCATCCGCCGCGCCAGCGGCAGCACGCCGCCGAAGCCGATCAACCCCAGCATTAAAAACCCCTGAAACAGCGCCCAGTTGCCGGGAACCACCGTTTCTGTTGATACCTTCACCATGTTCGTCTCAGCCATGACGCCTCTCACTTGCCGTTTGATGGCTGGTATGATGCGCGCACGCATGCCATGATGTCTAATGCATTTCCTGGATACAAACCATACCTTGAGGGTATTGATATGATTGAACTGCGCCGGCTGAAAGCCTTTGTCACCGTGGTTGAGGAAGGCAATATTACCCGCGCCGCCGAACGGCTGTGCATTCAGCAACCGCCGCTCAGCCGCCTGCTGCAGGGATTGGAGGAGGAACTGGGCGTGCAACTGCTGCAGCGCCTGCCGCGCGGCGTGCGCGCCACCGACGCCGGCGATGTGTTGCTCCGTGAGGCGCGGGCGCTGCTGGCACGCGCCGCAACGCTGGGGGATGCGGTACGCCGCGCCGCCCGCGGTGAACAGGGGCATATCGCCATCGGCTTTACCAGCTCGGCGGCGCTGCACCCGTTCGTGCCCAACCTGCTGCGCCGCTACCGCGAAATCCTGCCGGACGTCGCCACACAGTTGGAAGAGGCCGGCAGCGGGGAGTTGATGGATGCGTTGGTTGACGAGCGGCTTGACGCGGCCTTTGTGCGTTCGCCGGTCAGTGAAATTCCCGGTTTAAGTATTGAACCGGTGCTGCGCGAAAGTATGCTGATCGCCCTGCCGGTCGGCCACCGGCTGGCTGACAATGCCCAGACGCCGCTGCCGCTGACGGCGCTGGCCCATGAAGCATTTATTCTTTACCGCCGCCCGGCGGGACAAGGGCTGTACGACGCCATCCTCGCCGCCTGTTACCGCGCCGGCTTCAGCCCGCGCATCGTGCAGGAGGCCCCGCGCCTGCCGGCGACGCTCAGCCTGGTCGGTGCCGGCCTGGGGCTGTCAATCGTGCCGGCGTCGATGCGCCGCCTTGGCGGCGACGGCATCGTTTATCGCGCCATCCGCGATGCCGATGATCTGGCCGCGCCGCTGTATCTGGCGCTGCGCGGCAACCGACACTCGCCCATCGTCAGCCGTTTTCGCGAACTGGTCAGCGAAGCGGTGGCCGCAGAAAAGTAGCCTGCTTATTATTAATCGTGGGGCGTTTGCTCAAAACCTCGCCCCGTTCCCCCTATTTTCTCCACATTTGCTCGGCAGACTCATGACGGTATCTGTTAATCGTTTTAGTCAAAAGTCACGGTGTCATGTCATTGTTTAATTCTCTTTCCCGCCGGCTGATAGCCGTCGCAGCCGCCTGCGTCATGCTGTCCACAGTCTCTATTGCACAGGCTTCCGCCCCGCTCGCTCTGCACTCCCGCGCCGCTCTGGTGGTCAATGCCAAGACCGGCAAGACGCTGTATCAGAAACAGGCCAACCGACGTATGCCGATTGCCTCACTGAGTAAACTGATGACCGCCATGGTGGTGCTGGATAATAAACGCCCGCTGGGCAATAAAATAAAGGTGACCCGCGCCGACCGTGATTTACTGAAGAAAACCCACTCGCGTCTGACCGTCGGATCCGTCCTCAGCCGACGCGATATGCTGCATATTGCGCTGATGTCGTCGGAAAACCGCGCGGCGGCGGCGCTGAGCCGTTACTATCCCGGCGGGCGTCCGGCATTCGTCGCCCGGATGAACCGCAAGGCGCGCCAGATCGGTATGAAAAACACCCGTTTCCGCGATCCGACCGGGCTGACGCCGCGCAATGTCTCCACCGCGCGCGATCTGCTGAAAATGGTGAAGCACGCCTACCGCTATCAGACCATTCGCGCCTTCAGCACCGATAAGCAGCAGATTGTGCACCCCGGCCACGGCCAACTGGTGTACCGCAGTTCCAACGGTCTGATTAACAATCATGCCTGGGATATCCGGCTGCAAAAAACCGGCTACACCAACGAGGCCGGCCACTGTCTGGTGGTGCGCACGGTCATTAAGGGCCAGCCGATCGTGATGATTTTGCTGGGTTCACAGCAGCGCTATGGCCACTACAGTGACGCCATCCGCCTGAAGAACTGGCTGGAATCCTGACCCCGAACGGCCGCGTCACGCGCGGCCGTTGCCGATGTTTTCTGCTGTCGCCCCACTCCCCGCTATCTTGCTATCGCTTATTGCCGCGCACGGCGCGATAATCAACCGTAAACTCTTTTTCGGTTAAGGAAGCGCCCATGCCACAGTTTTCCTCTTTGTCGCCTGCGCCGATCGATGTGATCAGCATTCAGTCACAGGTCATTTACGGCAGCGTCGGCAACGGCATTGCCTACCGCACTCTGCTGGCCAAGGGGTTACAGGCGCTGCAGGTGCCGACGGTGTTATTCGGCTGTCCGCCCTATTATGGCCTGCCGCACGGCGGCGTGATCCCCGACGACTGGTTCGGCGGCTTTCTCGACGATCTGCTGGCGCGCGGTGTGGCCCAGCGGGCGCGTGCGGTCATTGTCGGCTATTTGGGTAATGACAGCCAATGTCAACTGCTGGCGAACTGGCTGCGGCGCGTCAGAGAACTCAATCCGCAGGTGTTGATCGTGATTGACCCGGTGATGGGCGATTACGGCGAAGGGGTTTACGTCAACCAGCGGCTGGTCGACAGCTACCGGTCACCATTCCTGCAACTGGCCGACGGGCTAACGCCCAACGGCTTTGAGCTGGAGCAGATCTGCGGTGAAACGCTGACCAGCCCGGAACAGACCATACGCGCCGCGCGGGCGCTGCTGAATGATGTCACCCGCTGGGTGCTGGTAACCAGCGTCCCCGACCAGCGGGCCGATCCACAGGAGATCGGTCTGCTGTGGGTTACCGCCGAGGAAGCCAGATCCATCAGCCATCGCAAAATTGACGCCAACGTCAAAGGCACCGGCGATATGTTTACCGCGCTGCTGGTCAGCCGGCTGCTGGCCGGCGAACCGGCGGAGAACGCCGTTTATCACGCGATTGAAGAGGTATGTGCCGCTCTGACGGAGGCGGCTCGTTACGGTTGGGGAGAAATTGGCCGTCTGTCGGCGTCAGAATAAAGCAGGCCGGCGCGGCACGCCGCGCCGCTCAACGTTTTTTCTTTTTGTTGAAGTCCAGATCGAATGCATACACCGCGCTTTGTAATTTGCGCATTGTGGCAGGACTGACATCGGTAAAACGGCAGGAAAGGCGGGAAAAATGCCGGTTATCCTCTTCATCTTCCGGGCTGACGTCGTGATCGTCGGAGATCGCCAGCAGTTCCATATTCACTTTGAAGGTGCCGTAACTGTCCAGGTTCAGCTGGACTTTGTGGAACATAAAGCCGGGGTGCAGAAACGACGGAACCTCGCCGTCCAGGCGCAGGCCGACGCCGCCCACGGAAATATCATGGATGCGCAATTGCAGAGGCGAACCGTCGGGGCAATCGCCGTGACAATAGAAATCGCGCCAGTAAGGCGTAGTAATCCGCGGCTGACGGCGACGTTGAATGTACTTCAGTTCTTTCGGCAGTTGGGCAGAAAATGCCTCGTTTTCCTGATGACGTATCCGCTCGGCGCTATCGACCAAAAACTCGATTTTGGCGTCATAGCCTTCAATCACCACCTGCAGCTGACCGCCGGTGCACTGCTGACAATCGCTGCAGTCAAAGACGATATTGCCGGCGCCCACGCTTAATAGCTGGCTGTAAAAGAATTGTTGCTGTTGATTAGCGATGCGCATCGGCGTGCGCTGCTTGTAGATATCTCGCAAAATGGCCAGAACTTCAAAACGCTCTTGCTTGATAAACAGTCCGTTATTGAGCTGCTCCACTCGTCTCTCCTGACTTTTTCACTCATACTTACAAATTCCTTACGCTTATCATTACTGCGAATAATCTTAAAGTCAAATTTACATATTTTTACATCTAAACAAAGAAATATCTGCTAGTTACGTATTTCCGGGTGAGGCAGCGGCAGGCGAAGCAACGCGTGCCCCTGACTATTCTTTTGTCAGGAGCAGCGTAAACGGCAGGATAACGGGTTAAGGCGTGATGCGCTGGCGGTGCTCGTCTGCACCCTGCGTCGGCTGATGGATGGCGATATAGCGCTGATAGCGGGCCGGTTTGAGTCTGGACAGATCGACCAGCACCAGCCCGTCGATACAGTTATTAAAGGCCGGATCGGTGCCAAAATCGATAAACTGTACGCCGCCCGGCTCGCACAGCTCGCTGTACTGTTTGTAAAGCGTCGGAATCGAACAACCCAGGTTATTCAGCAGGCTTTTCAGCCGAACCAGATCGCCCTGATAGTCATCGCCGGCAAACTGCGCCAGCACCTGCGGCAGCGAAGCAGGATAAGGCTGACGCGACTGGGCCAGCGGATTGTCAGAGGCAAAATAGAGCCGGTAAAAGGCAATCAGCAGATCCCGCGCCGCAACAGGCATGCCACCGGAGATCGACACCGGCCCGAACAGATAGCGATATTGCGGGTATTTGGCCAGATAAGCACCAATGCCCAGCCACAGATAGTCCAGCCCGCGTTTGCCCCAATAGGTCGGCTGAATAAAGCTGCGGCCCAGCTCAATGCCCTGCGCCAGTATCGGCATCATATCGCGGTCATAATCAAACAGGCTGTTGCTGTAGATGCCCGCCAGCCCTTTGCGTTCCAGCTGTTCGCCGGTGGGAATAAAGCGGTAGGCGCCGACGATATCCAGCGCCTCTTCATCCCACAGCACCAGGTGATAATAGTCGTCGTCGTAGCTGTCCAGATCGCGGCGGCGGCCGGAGCCTTCCCCCACCGCGCGGAATGCAATCTCCCGCAGGCGCCCCAATTCCCGCAGGATTGGCGAGCGCGCGTCATCCTGCCGCCGATAGAGGAAAATCGCTTTGCCATCGGGAGTTTTTCCCAGTTGTTCACAGGCTTTCAGCGCTTTTTTCAGTTCCTGGCGGTCTTCCGGCAAGGCAATGGGCGACTCGCTGGCAAACAGGCCGCTTTTCCCCTGACCCAGGCGGTACACATGGCGGCGAAAACGTTCGGCCAGATCGCGGGCGCTGGTGTGGCCGTCGTGCCAGCTGTTAAACGGAATCCGCCCGCCGATACGCATTTTGATGCGACCGCCGCGCTGCTGGAACATTTCGCGCACCAGCAGCAGCGTCGACAAAGGGCGATACGCCAGCGAGGCGAGATAAAACAGACTGCTGTTGCGGGCGCTGATATGAATCGGCACGATTGGCGCCCGTGCTTTGGCCGCCAGCCGCAGAAAGCCGGTATGCCAGTGGCCGTCGCGGATCCCCTGCGGGCTGATGCGCGATACCTCTCCGGCCGGGAACATAATCAGCACGCCCTGCCGTTCCAACTGCTGCTGCATGGCCTGGATCTGCTGACGGCTGGTCTTGTACGCCACATTGTCGACCGGGACAAACAGGCTGCTCAGCGGCTCGATATAGCTCAGCACCTGGCTGGCGACCACTTTCACATCCTGACGCACCGCCGCCACGGCGCGCAGCAGCGCCAGGCCGTCCAGCGAGCCTATCGGATGATTAGCCACCAGCACCACCGGCCCCTGGCTCGGGATATTCTCCAGATCGCCGTCCACCAGTTCACAGCTGAGGTTGAAGTAGTCCACCACCTGCTCAACCAGGTCAAGCCCGCGCAGATGCGGATAGTCGGCGGCAAACTGTTTGAATTCTTTTTCGAAGAGCAGATTTCTCAGCAGGCTACGCTGCCAGGCGGGGGGATTGCGATGCGGAAAAGCGTCTTGCAGCAAAGTGTCCAAGCTAAACATCGTGTTATCTCCTTGGCCTAGTCGCAGCAAAGTTAAGCCAGCGGTATGACTGCGACATGTCAGAAAGATGACGAAAAAATTAAACCTCCCGCCCCGCCGCACGTCCCGGGCGGTGAAAAAGGCATCAGGCTTTATTGAGCATAGTCCGGCTTTGAGCCTGATTCAAAAATACGCGCGCAACCCTGCTAATCCCTTGTGGGTAATGTGCAGGTTAATGTCCGAAAGCCGCCATCGCCGCGCGTGGTTTCATGTAATAATCGGCCCATCAGTGAAGAGGAGTGAACGTATGCAGACATTTTTAATTGACCGGATGCCTACGCCGATAGGTGAACTGGTGCTGATTGCCGATGAGCAAGGTCAGCTGCGCGCCGTCGACTGGAGCGACTATTACGACAAGCTGATCAAGCTGCTGAATACCCATTACCGCCGCGGCGGTTTCCAACTACAGGAGCAGCGTGACCCCGGCGGTCTGAGCAGCCTGATGCAGCGCTACTTTGCCGGCGAGCTGGAGGTCATCAACAATATCCCGGTCATGACCGCCGGCAGTGAATTCCAGCGCACCGTCTGGCGGCAGCTGCGCCGCATCCCCTGCGGGGAAACCATCACCTACGGCGAGCTGGCAAAACGTATCGGACGACCGACCGCCTCACGCGCCGTCGGCATGGCGAACGGCTCCAATCCCGTCAGCATCGTGGTGCCCTGCCATCGGGTGATTGGCTCCCAGGGCGCGCTGACCGGCTATGCCGGCGGCGTGGCGCGCAAACAGTGGCTGCTGAAACACGAAGGCTTTTTACCAAAAGATTTGCTGTAGCGTTTTTAAAGCCGCGCACCGGCCCGTGTGCGGTTTTTCATTTCAAATCATATAGTTTGCTCGCGAACAGCATAAAAGCACAGCGAAATGATTAAATATCGCACACTATGCCCCTATTCTTCCTATTGATACCCTTATAACCTGCCGCAAAAGATGTTAAAATTGACGCATATCAATTATTGCGTGAGCGTAATCTATGATCCCTGAAAAACGCGTGATCCGTCGTATCCAGTCCGGTGGTTGTGCGATCCACTGTCAGGACTGCAGCATCAGCCAGCTGTGCATCCCTTTCACCCTCAATGCCCATGAGCTTGACCAGCTCGACAACATCATTGAAAGAAAAAAGCCGATCCAAAAGGGTCAAACGCTGTTCAAGGCTGGTGATGAACTGAAGTCCCTGTATGCCATCCGTTCAGGAACCATCAAGAGCTACACCATTACCGAACAAGGCGACGAGCAGATTACCGGCTTCCATCTGGCCGGCGATCTGGTCGGCTTTGACGCCATCGGCTCGCTGAAGCATCCGAGCTTTGCCCAGGCGCTGGAAACTTCGATGGTCTGCGAAATCCCGTTCGAAACGCTGGACGATCTGGCCGGTAAAATGCCGAATCTGCGCCAGCAGATCATGCGCCTGATGAGCGGCGAGATCAAAGGCGATCAGGACATGATCCTGTTGCTGTCGAAAAAGAACGCGGAAGAGCGTCTGGCGGCGTTTGTCTATAATCTGTCGCGCCGCTTTGCCGAACGCGGTTTCTCGCAGCGCGAGTTCCGCCTGACCATGACGCGCGGCGATATCGGCAACTACCTCGGTCTGACGGTAGAAACCATCAGCCGCCTGCTGGGCCGCTTCCAGAAAAACGAAATTCTCAGCGTCAAAGGCAAATACATTACCATCGAGAATGCGGATGCCCTGTCGCAACTGGCCGGCACCCCGCGCATCAGCGTCGCTGCCGTCTGATACCATCGCCGGATCAATAATTTCTAATTATTGATCCGGCTCATCCTCTCTCCGCTGTTCTGTTTTTCAATGTTGGGTTACTCTGTAAATTAACAGACTGTTGATTTCAGCTGTAAGGAGGCCCTAATGGCGATGTATCAGAATCTTCTGGTGGCTATTGACCCCAACCAGGATGACCAGCCGGCGCTGCGCCGGGCGGTATACCTGGTCAAGCGGAATGGCGGGCGCATCAAGGCCTTCCTTCCTATCTATGACTTCTCTTACGAAATGACCACCCTGCTGTCGCCGGATGAACGTACGGCAATGCGCCAGGGCGTTATCAGTCAGCGCGCCGCATGGATCAAGGAACAGTGTCGCTTTTATCTGGAAGATGGCGTGCCCATCGAAATCAAAGTGGTCTGGCACAACCGTCCGTTTGAGGCCATTATTCAAGAGGTGCTGAACGGACAGCATGATTTACTACTGAAAATGGCGCATCAGCATGACCGGCTGGAATCGGTAATCTTTACCCCGACCGACTGGCATCTGCTGCGTAAGTGTCCGTGTCCGGTGTGGATGGTGAAAGACCAACCCTGGCCGGAAGGCGGCAAGGCGCTGGTGGCGGTCAACCTGTCCAGCGAAGAGCCGTACCACGACCCGCTCAATATTCGTCTGGTGCAGGAAACCGTCGAACTGGCGGAAAACGTTAACCAAACGGAAGTCCATCTGGTCGGCGCCTACCCGGTTACGCCGATCAATATCGCCATCGAGCTTCCCGATTTTGACCCCAGCGTTTACAACGACGCCATTCGCGGCCAGCATCTGATCGCGATGAAGGCGCTACGCCAGAAATTTGGCATCAATGAAGAGTTTACCCACGTCGAGAAAGGTCTGCCGGAAGAAGTGATTCCGGATCTGGCCGAGCACCTGCAGGCCGGCGTGGTGGTGCTGGGCACCCTGGGGCGCACCGGTATCTCCGCCGCCTTTATCGGCAACACCGCTGAACATGTGATCGACCATCTGAAATGCGACCTGTTGGTGATCAAGCCGGAAGACTTCAACTGCCCAATTGAGGCTGATGAAGATGATGAGCATGACGATGAGGACTAGAGCAACACGCCAGTCATAAACAAAACAGGGCCCCGCGGGGCCCTGTTGACGTCTGGCTGAGAATTACAGCTCGATAACGTCGAAGCGCACGTCCGGGTTGACGTCCGCATCGTAGTCCACGCCTTCCAGACCGAAGCCGAACAGGCGCAGGAACTCCTGCTTGTAACCGGTGTAGTCGGTCAGCTCGCTCAGGTTTTCCGAAGTGATGGACGGCCACAGGTCGCGACACGCCTGCTGCACGTCGTCACGCAGTTCCCAGTCGTCCATACGGATGCGCTGATGGTCGTCCAGCGCCTTGTCGTCGCCGTACAGACGGGTGCGCATCAGGCGGTAGACCTGCTCCATGCAGCCTTCGTGGATGCCTTTCTCTTTCATGATTTTGAAAGCCATGGAGATATACAGCGGCATCACCGGAATGGCGGAGGAAGCCTGGGTCACCACGGACTTCAGCACCGCTACGTGCGCAGTGCCGCCTTTAGCGGACAGATCGCCGCGGATAGCAGTCGCTGCGCGGTCCAGATCTTCTTTTGCCCGGCCGAGCGTACCGTGCCAGTAGATTGGCCAGGTCAAGTCGGTGCCGATATAGGAGTAAGCCACGGATTTCGCGCCTTCCGCCAGAACGCCGGCGCCTTCCAGCGCGGACATCCACAGTTCCCAGTCCTGACCGCCCATCACGGTGATGGTGTTTTCAATTTCTTCTTCCGTCGCCGGTTCAACGGTGGCGGAGACGATCTGATCCTTGTTGGTGTCAATCGCCGTGGTGGTGTACACCTCGCCGATTGGCTTCAGCGCAGAACGCACCACTTCGCCGGTTTCCGGCATTTTACGCACCGGAGAAGCCAGCGAGTAAACCACCAGATCGATCTGGCCGAGGTCCTGTTTGATCAGTTCGATCACTTTTTCGCGGCATTCGTTGGAAAACGCATCGCCATTGATGCTTTTCGCGTACAGGCCTTCTTCTTTGGCAGCCTTGTCGAACGCGGCGGAGTTATACCAGCCGGCAGTTGCGGGCTTGGTTTCGGTGCCGGCTTTTTCGAAGAACACGCCGATAGTGGCCGCGCCGCTACCGAAAGCCGCAGCGATACGGGAGGCCAGACCATAACCGGTGGAGGCGCCGATAACCAATACGCGTTTCGGGCCATCAGCGATAGCGCCCTGCTGTTTGGTATAGGCAATCTGACGACGAACATTGGCTTCACAACCCACCGGATGAGTGGTGGTGCAGATAAAGCCGCGAACCTTAGGTTTGATAATCATATTGGGTCTAGGATCCGTTAAATGGATGAAATCGGGACATAAGATACCGCATTACGCCCCTTAATTGTGATCTGATGTGTTGGATTGCACAAATTATGGCCCATCTGGCGTCAAATTCCGCATTTTTTACCCGTCCGCACGCCGGGATTGCCCTGATGAACGCCGGCGACATGCCGCCTGGCGGGCTTCAGTCGTCCGGCAAGGCCCAGTGCGGGTTCCACACCACTTCCCATAGATGCCCGTCCGGGTCGCGAAAGTAGCCGGCATAGCCGCCATAAAACGTCCCCTGCGCAGATTTGACGATCCCGGCCCCGGCGCGCTGCGCCGCCGTCATGATGGCATCAACCTCCGCCCGGCTGGCGACGTTGTGCCCGATGGAAAAGGCGGTCGAACTAATGGGCGTTTTCGCCAGTCCGGTGTCGTGCGCCAGGTCGTCCTGCGCCCAGATGGCAAGTTTGACCCCGCCGGATAGTTCGAAGAACGCCACCGCGCCGTGTTCAAACTCACGGCCGATAATACCGTCGGTCGGCAGGCCCAGACCGTCACGATAAAAAGCCAGGGATTTTTCCAGATCGGCAACGGCCAGCGTCAGCACGGAAATTCTCGCTTTCATCATTCACCTCAGGCAGCTTATCGGTGACATTGTCACTCAACGGCGCGCGTAATACGCGCTCCCCTTCATGCACTGTTGCTGAACTACTCAGCATAGGCGGCCAGGCGGTTGACCGCAAAAAAATGCCGGCCACGTAACGTGACCGGCATTGCAGTTTTCATCATGCCGACGCCTGACGATTACAACGCGTTTTTAATCGCATCCACGCTGGCTTTGGCGTCGCCGAACAGCATCTGGCTGTTTTCTTTAAAGAACAGCGGATTCTGCACGCCGGCGTAGCCGGTATTCATCGAGCGTTTAAACACGATAACGTTCTGCGCCTTCCACACTTCCAATACCGGCATGCCGGCAATTGGGCTGCGCGGATCTTCCAGCGCCGCCGGGTTAACGGTGTCGTTGGCGCCGATCACCAACACGGTGTCGGTATCGGCGAAGTCGTCGTTGATCTCGTCCATTTCCAGCACCACGTCGTACGGTACCTTGGCTTCCGCCAGCAGCACGTTCATATGGCCCGGCAGACGGCCGGCGACCGGGTGAATGCCGAAGCGCACGTTAATGCCGCGGGCGCGCAGTTTCTCGGTGATTTCCGCCACCGGATACTGCGCCTGCGCCACCGCCATCCCATAGCCCGGCGTGATGATCACCGAACTGGAATTACGCAGCAGTTCAGCCACCTCTTCCGCCGTAGTTTCCCGGTATTCGCCCATCTCTTCCGCCTCGCCGGTAGACGAACCGTCGGTGCCGAAACCGCCGGCAATCACGCTGATAAACGAACGGTTCATCGCCTTACACATAATGTAAGACAGGATGGCGCCGGAGGAGCCGACCAGCGCGCCGGTCACGATCAGCAGATCGTTGCTCAGCATAAAGCCTGCCGCCGCCGCCGCCCAACCGGAATAGGAGTTGAGCATTGACACCACCACCGGCATATCCGCCCCGCCGATCGAGGCCACCAGATGCCAGCCGAACGCCAGCGCGATCGCCGTCATCACCAGCAGTGCAAACACCTGCAGCCCTACGCTGTCGCTGGAAACGAACATCACCATCAGCAGGAAAGAGACCACCAGCGCCGCCAGGTTCAGTTTATGGCGGTTCGGCAGCATCAGCGGCTTGGAGGAAATTTTGCCGCGCAGCTTGCCGAATGCCACGATGGAACCGGTAAAGGTCACCGCGCCGATAAAGATGCCGAGGAACACTTCGCTCAGATGGATATTCTCCATCACCGGCTCCATCGGCGCGCCATGGTCCAGATAGCTGTTAAAACCGACCAGCACCGCCGCCAGGCCGACGAAGCTGTGCAGCATCGCCACCAGCTCCGGCATTTCGGTCATTTCCACCTTCTTCGCCAGATAAACGCCGATCGATCCGCCGATAATCATCGCGATAATGATCCAACCCACGTTGCCGGCGTCCGGCCCGAGGATGGTGGCAATCAGCGCAATCGCCATCCCGGCGATGCCGAAGCGGTTGCCCAGCTTGGAGGTTTCATGACGCGACAGCCCCGCAAGACTCAAGATAAATAAAATAGCGGCAACAATGTATGCTGCTGTAACTAATCCACCAGACATTGGTTACCCCTTATTTACGGAACATCTTCAGCATGCGCTGAGTGACGGTGAATCCGCCAAAAATATTGATGCTGGCAATCAGCACGGCGATAAAGGAGAGGAAACTCACCCAGCCGCCGTGGCCAATCTGCAACAGGGCGCCAACCACAATAATGCCTGAAATCGCATTGGTGACCGACATCAACGGCGTATGCAGCGCGTGGCTGACGTTCCACACCACGTAGTAACCAACCACGCAGGCCAGCGCAAACACGGTGAAGTGCGACAGGAACTCTTTCGGCGCGGCGTCCGCCAGCCAGCCGAACAGCACCACGGCCAGCGCCATCAGGCCGTACTTCAGCCACGGCGAAATCGGTTTTTTCTCCTCTTTGGCCGGCGGTTCCACGGCCTGCGCCTGCGGTTTCGGCTGGGCGGAAACCTGAATCGGCGGTGCCGGCCAGGTGATATCGCCGTCGCGCACCACCGTCACGCCGCGGATCACGCTGTCTTCAAAGTCGATATCCAGCTCGCCGTTTTTCTCCTTCGCCAGCAGATTCAGCAGGTTGACCAGGTTGGTGCCGTACAGCTGAGAGGACTGGGTCGGCAGGCGGCTCGGCAGATCGGTATAGCCGATGATTTTCACCCCGTTGTCGCTGGTGATGATGCGATCGGCGACGGTCAGTTCGCAGTTGCCGCCGGTTTGCGCCGCCAGATCGACAACCACGCTGCCCGGCTTCATGCTGGCGACCATCTCTTTGGTAATCAGCTTCGGAGCCGGCTTGCCCGGAATCAGCGCGGTGGTGACGATAATATCCACCTCTTCCGCCTGCGCGGCAAACAGCGCCATCTCCGCCTTGATAAAGGCTTCGGACATCACCTTGGCATAGCCGTCACCGCTGCCCGCCTCTTCCTCGAAGTCCAGCTCCAGGAACTCCGCGCCCATGCTCTGCACCTGCTCCTTCACTTCCGGGCGGGTGTCAAAGGCGCGGACGATCGCTCCCAGACTGCCGGCAGCGCCGATAGCCGCCAGACCGGCGACGCCGGCGCCGATAATCATCACTTTCGCCGGCGGCACTTTACCGGCGGCGGTGATCTGCCCGGTGAAGAAGCGGCCAAATTCGTGCGCGGCCTCTACGATGGCGCGGTAGCCGGCGATATTGGCCATCGAGCTCAGCGCATCCATCGACTGCGCGCGCGAAATACGCGGCACAGAATCCATCGCCAGCGTGGTAATACGCCGCGCCGCCAGTTTTTCCATCAGCTCAGGGTTCTGCGCCGGCCAGATAAAGCTGACCAGCGTGCTCCCCTCGCGCATCAGGGCAATTTCCTCTTCCTGCGGCGCGTTGACCTTCAGGATCAGATCCGACTGCCACACCTCTGCGGCGTCGGCCACCGTCGCGCCTGCCTGTTGATAAGCGACATCTTCAAAGCTTGCCAGTTTGCCCGCATCGTGCTCGATAGCGACGCTGAAACCCAGTTTCAGCAGTTGCTCCACCGTTTTCGGCGTAGCTGCGACGCGCGCTTCATTGGCCAACCGTTCTTTAGGTACACCAATACGCATAATATTCCCTTCCGGATTATGATCTTATTATCTTCCAACCCCATAGTGATAACGCCGTCCATTGACCCGTTGCCGAAGCGTGCCGGCGGATAAATGGCGGCGTTACCTATAACCTACTGAAAATAGGATCGATGATCTACGTTTGCTTAACCCATAGGATGAGTTTTTACATAAAAATGCATAAAGCGACATGACAGAGCGCAATTTTCTCTGAAAAAAATAACCAAAGTCCTAATGAAAACAGGCAGTTTTCTTACCGTGAGCCATCAGCGCAGGCACAGTACTCTGCGGCAATGCGGCATAAAAGTTATAAAAATGTGAATAAACAATGCTTATTCAAACAAAATCTTTATTATGGATGCTTATATCCGAAGACGATGAAAAAGAACGCCACGCCATTAACAGATTTGTCTCAGGCGATGACATAAAATGCTGAGACACCTGCCAAGATTACATGTAATAATCAATGGCTGAATAACACCTCAACAGTTCAGCACGTTATAAACGTTAATGCGCTAGGCGAAAGGATTTTTTATGAAGCTGAAGAACACGATCATCGCATCAGCCTTGTTATCACTTACCGCGCTGTCCGCTCATGCTGCGCAAGAGTTAACGCCTGAGAAAGCGGCGGCTATCAAGCCATTTGATCGCATCACCATCACCGGCCGTTTCAACGCCATCAACGAAGCCGCCACCGCCGTCTCTCGCCGCGCCGATAAACTGGGCGCAGACGCTTTCTATATTCAAGATATTAATAATAGTAACAATGGCGGCAACTGGCGCGTAACGGCGGACATCTACCACAGCGACGCGCCGGAAGTAGAGAAGAGCAACTATCGCGTATTCAACGGCGTGAAAGAGCTGCCGAAAGACAAGGCCTACCAGTTAGAGCCGTATGATACCGTCAGCGTCAGCGGTTTCTTCCGCAGCCAGCCGGACGTCAACGACGCCATCTCCAAGCAGGCGAAGAAAAAAGGCGCCGATTCCTTCTTTATCGTCCGTCAGGTTGACGCTAACAAGGGCGGCAACCAATACGTCACCGCTTACGTCTATAAAGCCGATGCGCCAAAACGCATCGTGCAGAGCCCGAACGCGATCCCGGCCGACTCCGAAGCCGGTAAAGCCGCGCTGGCCGCCGGCGGTGCCGCCGCGGCGAAGGTAGAGATCCCGGGCGTCGCCTCTTCCGGCTCACCAAGCCGTGAAGTCGGCCGCTTCTTCGAAACGCAGTCGTCAACCGGCAAGCGTTACACTGTCACCCTGGCCGACGGCACCAAAATCCAGGAAGTAAACAATGTGACCGCCGCGCAAATGCAGCCGTTTGACTCCGTGACCTTTACCGGCCACTTCAACAGCATGACCGACGTCTCCACCGAAGTGGCGAAGCGTGCGGCCGCCAAAGGCGCCAAGTACTATCACGTCACCCGCCAGTGGCAGAACAAGAGCGGCGGCAACCTGACCGTCAGCGCCGATCTGTTCAAATAAACCGCGTTTTACCCCTTCCGACGGGCAGCCCTGGCGCTGCCCGTTTTTCTTTCCGTCACGACTGAATAATTTTTTAACCGTTCCGCATATTCAATCATTGCATCCCGCTGCGTCCGTCCGTAGAATCTGCGCCGTTTTTCAGGGCTAATTGTCTAAACGCACGGTGATCGTCACCCTGTTTTTACTGCTCAATCGGCGCTCTCCAGCTGTTTATTCTGTATTCGGGATCCTTCATTGGAAAAAAAATTAGGTCTACTCGCATTAACCGCTCTGGTGCTCAGTTCCATGCTCGGCGCCGGCGTGTTCAGCCTGCCGCAAAATATGGCGGAAGTCGCCAGCCCGGCGGCCCTGCTGATCGGCTGGGGCATTACCGGCGTCGGCATTCTGTTCCTGGCCTTCGCCATGCTGCTGCTGACCCGGCTGCGTCCCGATCTGGATGGCGGTATCTTTACGTATGCCAAAGAAGGCTTCGGCGAGCTGGTCGGCTTCTGCTCCGCCTGGGGCTATTGGCTGTGCGCGGTGATTGCCAATGTCTCTTATCTGGTGATCGTCTTCGCCGCGCTGAGCATTTTCACCGACCGCGGCGGCGCGGTGATCTTCGGCGACGGCAACACCTGGCAGGCGCTGGTGGGGGAATCCATTCTGCTGTGGGTGGTGCATGCGCTGGTGCTGCGCGGCGTGCAGACCGCCGCCAGCATCAACCTGGCCGCCACGCTGGCCAAGCTGCTGCCGCTCGGGTTGTTTGCCGTGCTGGCGGTGATCGCCTTTAAGATGGACGTATTCACCCTCGACTTTACCGGCGTCGCGCTCGGCAAGCCGGTGTGGGAGCAGGTAAAAAACACCATGCTGATCACTCTTTGGGTATTTATCGGCGTGGAAGGCGCGGTGGTAGTGTCGGCACGGGCGCGCAACAAGAAGGATGTCGGGCTGGCCACCATGCTGGCAGTGGTGTCCGCGCTGGCGGTATACCTGCTGGTGACGCTGCTGGCGCTCGGCGTGGTGCCGCGCAGCGAACTGGCGCAGATGCGCAACCCGTCCATGGCGGTGATGATGGTCGATCTGCTCGGCCCGTGGGGCGATGTGATTATCGCCGTCGGCCTGATTATCTCGGTATGCGGCGCCTACTTGAGTTGGACCATTATGGCGGCCGAAGTACCGCTGCTGGCCGCGCAGCACGGCGCCTTTCCGAAAGTGTTCCGCCGGCAGAATAAAAACCACGCCCCGTCCGCCTCGCTGTGGCTGACCAACGGCGCGGTGCAGATTGCGCTGGTGCTGATCTGGTTTACCAGCAGCAACTATAACTCGCTGCTGACCATCGCCTCGGAAATGATTCTGGTGCCCTATTTCCTGGTCGGCGCCTTCCTGTTCAAAGTGGCGCGGCAGCGCAATGACAAACGCCTGATCGTGGCGGCAAGCGGCGCCTGCCTGTATGGCATCTGGCTGCTGTATGCCTCAGGGCTGATGCATCTGCTGATGTCGGTGCTGCTGTACGCGCCGGGGTTGCTGGTGTTTATCTATGCCCGTCGCGGCCATGATGACGTGAAATTGCTGAACAAGCTGGAAAGAAGCAGCATTCTGCTGCTGCTGTTGGCCACCGTGCCGGCCGGCTGGTTTATGCTGCAGTAATGAGTGAGGACGGCCGGGTGAAAACACCCGGTCATTTTTCCTGCGTGCTGATGGTGATGCGCTCACCCACCTGCGTTAATACCACGTTTGTCGCACACTCCTGCTGAATCGCCGCCAGTTGAGTTTTATCCAGCGCATAAGGCAGCAGAATATCAAATACCGCCAACCCCTGCTGTTGCCCAAGATCGATCAGACGCACAATATTGGTTTCATCGCTGACCTGGGTGGACACCACCTGCAAAGCCAACTCTTTTAACTGTTCTGTACGCGTTTGCGTGGATACCACGCGTGATTTCAGCACCATGCCAAAAATAGGCATAACGCCGTAAATTGCATCAATAAAGCGCCAGTGCTTCTTGCACGATGCAGACAGAAATTCCATGTAGTCAAAGCAGATTGTTTCACTGCGCGCGACGGATGCAAGGTGACCGTTACTCATCCCCTCAGTTCCTCTTTTGGCCAGCGTATACCTGTCGCCCTGGATATTTAGGGTATATTACATCCTGAAATGGATAATCGATGCGAAGCTATAACGATTTTACGCCGTATAATGGCATAATTCCCCTATTGTTTGCCAGCCTGTTCAGGAGCTTTAATCGATGGAACCCTATGACTCTGCGCCGGTAGTGATCACCGGCGGCGCCCGCCGCATCGGCCTGGCGCTGGCCAAATCGCTGCTGCAGCGCCAGGTGCCGGTAATCGTCGCCTACCGCAGTGACTATCCGGCGCTCGCCGAACTCAAATCGCTGGGCGCCACCTGCATTCAAGCCGACTTCTCCACCCATGACGGCATCTACCAGTTTGCCGCGCAGGTGCGGGAAACCACGCCTAAACTGCGGGCGCTGGTGCATAACGCCAGCGCCTGGCAGGCCGAATCGCCACAGACGCCGCCGGAGCAGGTGATGGCGTCGATGCTGCAAATCCACGTTTACACCCCTTACCTGCTGAATCAGCTGCTAGAGCCCTGCCTGCGCGGTCAGGGACAGGCCGGCGCCGATATTATCCACCTGACGGATTACGTGGTGGAGAAAGGCAGCGATAAGCATATCGCCTACGCCGCCAGCAAGGCGGCGCTGGATAATATGACCCGCTCGTTCGCCCGCAAGCTGGCGCCGGAGGTGAAGGTCAACGCCATTGCGCCGGCGCTGATTATCTTTAACCCCGGCGACGATGAAGCCTATCGCCAGCAGGCGCTGCAAAAATCGTTGATGAAAGTCGCCCCCGGCGAAAGCGAAGTGGTCGAACTGGTGCATTACCTGCTCGGCAGCCGCTATGTAACCGGCCGCACCCACGGCGTCGACGGCGGCCGTCCGCTGCGCTGATCGTTGCCGAGCGGAGCATGGCGCAACGTACAGCGGCGCGCTATGCTGAATGCCGTCTTGCTGATAACTCCCCGGAAAAAATGCACAAAATTGTTTTTGTAGAAGACGACGCCGACGTCGGTAAATTAATCGCCGCCTATCTGGGCAAGCATGATATTGACGTCTTGGTCGAACCGCGTGGCGACACCGCCCTGGAGCGCATTGCGCAGGAGCAGCCGGATCTGGTGCTGCTGGATATTATGCTGCCCGGCAAAGACGGCATGACGCTGTGCCGCGATTTGCGGCCGCAGTTTCACGGCCCGATTGTGCTGCTGACGTCGCTTGACAGCGATATGAACCATATTCTGTCGCTGGAAATGGGTGCCAACGACTATATTTTGAAAACCACGCCGCCGGCGGTGCTGCTGGCGCGCCTGCGCCTGCATCTGCGTCAGGGCGCCGCAGGGCATGAAGATCCCGCCGCCCTGACGCCGCACAACGCGCTGCATTTCGGCCTGCTGTGCATTGACCCGGTCAACCGCCAGGTGACGCTGGCGGACGAGACCATCACCCTTTCCACCTCGGACTTTGACCTGCTGTGGGAACTGGCGACCCACGCCGGGCAGATTATGGACCGGGAGGCGCTGCTGCAAAACCTGCGCGGCGTCAGCTATGACGGACTGGATCGCAGCATCGACGTCGCGATTTCCCGCCTGCGCCGCAAGCTGTACGACAATGCGCTGGACCCCTTCCGCATCAAAACCGTACGCAACAAAGGCTACCTGTTCGCCCCCAACGCCTGGGAACAGGCGCAGCCATGAGAAAACTCTTCGTACAGTTCTTCCTGCTGCTGTTCGTCTGCTTTCTGGTGATGGCGATGCTGGTCGGGCTGGTGTACAAGGTGACCGCCGAACGCGCCGGCCGCCAGTCGATGGACGACCTGATGAAAAGCTCGCTGTACCTGATGCGCAGCGAACTGCGGGAAATTCCGCTCAAGGACTGGAACAAAACCATTGATACGCTGGATCTCAACCTCTCCTTCCAGCTGCACATTGAGCCACTGGGCAAGCAGAAACTGAGCGATGAGATGAAAAAGCGGCTGCGGCTGGGGGAAATCATCGCGCTGGACGATCAGTACACCTTTATGCAGCGCATTCCGCGCAGCCACTACGTGCTGGTGGTTGGCCCCATTCCCTATCTGTTCTATCTGCATCAGGTGCGGCTGTTGGATCTGGTGGTGCTGCTGCTGATTGGCCTGTCGCTGGCGCTGCCGGTGTTTCTGTGGATGCGCCCGCACTGGCAGGATCTGCTGAAGCTGGAAAACGCCGCGCAGCGCCTCGGCGCCGGACATCTGGACGAGCGCACCCATTTTGATCCCACTTCCAGCCTGAACCGGCTCGGCGTGGCGTTCAATCAGATGGCGGACAATATCAACACTCTGATCGCCAGTAAGAAGCAGCTGATTGACGGCATCGCTCACGAATTACGCACTCCGCTGGTGCGGTTGCGGTACCGGCTGGCGATGAGCGATAACCTGTCCGACGGCGAACAGCAGGCACTGAACCGCGATATCGGCCAGTTGGAATCGCTGATCGACGAGCTGCTGACCTATGCGCGCCTTGACCGCCCGCAGGTGGCGCTGAATATTGAACCGATCGACCTGCCCGGCTGGCTGCAGGACAAAACGGAAGATCTGCGGCTGATGCATCCCGAGCGCGATATTGCACTGGATATCCCCCATCGCGGCGACTTCGGCGGCGTGGATCTGCGCCTGATGGAGCGGGTGCTGGATAACCTGGTAAACAACGCGCTGCGCTATGCGCAACGGCGCCTGCGCATCGGCCTGTGGTTTGACGGCAACATCGCCTGCCTGCAGGTGGAAGATGACGGGCCGGGCATTCCGCCGGATGAGCGCCAGCGTATTTTCGAACCGTTTGTACGCCTGGACCCCAGCCGCGACCGCGCCACCGGCGGCTGCGGCCTGGGGCTGGCCATCGTGCACTCCATTGCCGTTGCCTATCAGGGGCAGGTTTTCGTCGACGCCAGCCCGCTCGGCGGCGCCAGTTTCCGCTTCAGCTGGCCGGTAAAATCCCCTGCCTTGTTAAATGCCGAGCCGACAGCGCGTTAAGGGGATAAGGGCAATCCCGTTCAGACTGGTTGCGGATATATCAAGCGAGAGTGAACGAACGACTACGTTTTTGTATCCGCATCACTCGCCATGTAAACGCATACGTTTAATGTCACGCTGCGGAGATTCACCAAATTCCCGGCGGTATTCGCGACTAAACTGCGAAGCACTTTCATAACCAACGATTAAAGCAGCGCTGCCGGCGTCCAGATGCTTGCTCAGCATCTGTTGTCTGGCCTCCTGTAGCCGGAGCTTCTTCTGGTACTGTAGCGGGCTCACCCCCGTCACCGCCCGAAAATGTTGCCGAAACGTGGATGGGCTCATATAGGCACTCGCGGCTAATTCATCTATGCAGACAGAACGCGTGAAATTCTGTTTAAGCCAGCCAACCACCCTGGCAATATTCTGCCCCGGAGAGCCTGCCGTTGCCAGATGCCGGAGCTGGGGGCCATGATTACTGGCCAATAAGCGGATAATAATTTCCTGTACGATGAGCGGCGCGATCGGGCCGATTAAGTCCGGCTCGGCCAAGAGCTTTATCAGACGTTGCAAAGCGCCCGTTACCCCTTCATCCAGAGGCTCAACAGACAGCGGATTAAGCAATGTTTCCCTTACAGGCTTCGCCGAAGGCATAAGCGCAGCAGTCTGTACCACAGTCCGGGGATCAAATGTCAGCACCAACCCCAGAAAGGGCTCATCCTGGCTTGCCTGAGTAACATGGGAGACCACTGGTAGATCTATCGTGGTCAGCATAGACTCACCTGCGCTGTACCGGGTTAGTTTCCCCGCCAGCATGACCTCTTTCGCTCCCTGCACCACAACGCCCAGTCCCATCTGATAAATACAGTGCACGGGCGCCGTGGGCACACTACGGCGATGAATGGTGAGTGAAGAAATGGCCGTAGAATAATCACCATCGTTTTGGGCAATCTCTACAATCATATCCGCAATATTTTTTTGGTCGGAATTCGGATTTTCAGTGGCCATATATGCACAACAGAACGATAATTTTAATGATTTCCTAAATTTACCATTATCAAAGCCGACTTTGCACCTTTCAATAATGATTAATCATTTTAGGCAATTTTTTCGGCGAATATGACAAGGGCATCGGATAAGAAAGGACTATGATTACGCTCATACTTCACTTGGATGGATGAGAGGTCGATGCCTGATTTGTTTGATTCCTACACGCTTAAAGATATTACCCTGCGCAACAGGATTGTCGCCTCACGCATCCCGACGGCCTTGCTTCCGTCGCTATGCACCATGCCGGCGCCGAGTGGCGCGGGAGTTTAACCTCCCCCGTTTTGCCGGTTCCGTACGCGTACTGGCTGCAAAACCGGACAAAATAGTGAGTGACAATAAAGCAGCAATTAACCCCGTACTAAGGAAACTGAGATGACAGACAATATTAAAGATAAAGTAATTGTAATAACCGGTGCTTCAAGCGGTATGGGTGAAGCTGCAGCTCGTCACCTTGCCAAAAAAGGTGCCAAATTGGTACTTGCAGCCCGCCGCTCCGATCGTATAGATGTGTTGGCCAAGGAAATCAATGATCAAGGCGGAACTGCAATTGCTGTAGCAACCGATGTAACCCGTGAAGATGACGTTAAAAAGCTCGTTGATACTGCCGTTAACCAACTGGGTCGCATTGATGTACTGATTAATAATGCCGGTGTTATGCCGCTATCGCCGCTCGATCAGGTTAAAGTGAATGAGTGGAATCAGATGATCGATGTGAACCTCCGTGGTGTTCTGCATGGCATCGCCGCCGCCCTGCCATATATGAAAGCCCAAAAGTCGGGACACATCATCAATACGGCATCCGTTGCCGGCCACCTGGTCTTCCCGGCATCCGCCGTTTACTCTGCCACAAAATATGCGGTACGCGCACTCACCGAGGGGCTGAGAAAAGAAGCCTGCGCTTATAACGTCCGTGCAACCATTATCTCTCCAGGGGCGGTATCTACAGAGTTGCTCGAGCATATCAGCGATAAAGACGTTCAGGCTGTCAATCAGGAGTACGTAGGAAAAGTTGGCGTTCCGCCGGAAACCTATGCCCGCATGGTTGCTTTTGCCATTAGCGAACCCGAAGATGTGGGTGTTAACGAGATTATTTTCCGACCAACAGCCCAGGATTTGTAAGCCTGTACGACAAAAGCGGGAGAGTCTGGCAGACGGCTCTCCCACATTCAAAAAATACTCTGTGTACAGGGAGTTACGCGGTTTCCCCCGGAGGAATTACGGGGTTATATCTTACCGGCATCCGCACTGAAATGATTGATAAATTAGTCATGGAACGGCTCCCCGCCATTTATACCAGGACGTACTACTTATCGCGTTCCGAACAGAATATTCTATGTATGGCATAGCTACAAAGTATCGATAATAGGTGAATCGACTATCCACACACCTAACTCTAATATACCCCCCCTGATTTAACCGCGTAACCATCATGGATATCATGATTTGCCAATGAGAGTAAAAAGCACCGCCGCTGTTTAGTAAACACCGGCGGCTGCGCATGACTGTTTTCACAAAAGCGATATTCGCTGCCTTACCCTGTCCGGTTGCCGCTTGCCTGCGCCACCTTTCCCTTATAGATTGCTGCCTATCGGCGGAGCAAAGCCGCCCGCAGCGGCCGGCAACCATAAGGATAGCGACAAGATGGCCAATATTCGCGACGTTGCCCGGCGAGCCGGCGTTTCCATCAGCAGCGTGTCAAACCTGCTTAATCATCGCGCCCATCAGATGAGTGAAGAGACGCGGTTGCGCATTGAGCGAGCGATGGACGAGCTGCATTACCGGCCGCAGAGAATGCCGCCGCGCACTAGCGGGCAGCCGACGATTATCGGTTTACTGGTGCCGTCGATTGTCAATCCCAGCTTTTCGGCGCTGGCGCATCAGGTCGACCTGTCTGCCCGGGCATACCGCTACCGCGTGCTGCTCGGTAATTCATACCGTCAGGAAGAAGAGGAACGCGCCTTTATCACCGATATGTTCGCCCACGGCGTGCGCGGCATTATCGTCGCGGCGAGCGATATCCGCCAAACGCACTTTGTCCGCTGTGCCGAACAGGGGATGAGAATTGTCAGCTACGACAACCGTTTTAGCGGCAGTATGGCCGCCGATACCCGGCTGGTCGACAGCGTCTCTATGGACAACGTTGAAGCCGGCCGGCTGGCGGCGAACCACCTGATTGAGCGTGGCTGCCGGCAGATTGTTTTTGCCACCGAGGCGGCCCTCACCCTGAGCCGCAGCAATAAAATCGACGGTTTTCTGGCGGCGTTGCGCAGCCATCAGCTACCGGCGTATGAACGGGTGATAGAAGGCAACGCCAGCAGTGAATATGGCGATACGGAGATGTTTGAACTCGGCCGGGCGCTGGTAAGCCGTATACTCGCCATGACGCCCCGTCCGGACGGTATTGTGGCAATCAACGATGCGCTGGGCATTGGCCTGATGACGGGGCTGCGCGCCGCCGGGGTGCGCATACCGCAGCAGATATCCATCGTTGGCATCGACAATATTTCGCTGGCCGGATTTTCCGAACCGGGACTGACCTCGGTAATGCCGCCGCTGGCCGCTATGGCGCAGCTGATGGTCGAACGCTTAATTAAACGCATCAACGATCCTCTGCTGCCGCCCGGTGAATTTCTTTTTCCGCCGACCTTGATCGGCCGTCAGTCAGTAAAAGATTAGCGCCAATTCGGCACGGCGACAGATATATTTCGACGCTGGGGGCTCCCCTGCGTTATCGGCAGCGGTATACGTAAATCAATAGGAATAAATAATGAATACCAATAACCCACTAATAATGCGCTAACACGCAACGTCATCACATCAGGCAATCGTTTATTAATTAACACCGGCGAGCATTAAAGCCGGGGACGGAACACGCCAATAAACAAAACTTGGATAAATAACCATGAACAAAAGAACGCCGCAGGATATTGAACGCAGCGCAATAAGAAAGCTGACGCTGCATATCGTCCCCTTAATGATTCTGTTATATTTTCTGGCCTTTCTTGATCGTAACAATATGGCTTATGCCGCCATAGCGTTGGAAGACAGCCTGGGGCTCACGGCCTCTGCATTCGGTTTTGCCTCCGGTATTTTCTTTATCGGCTATTTTATGTTTGAAATCCCCAGCAATGCCGGCACGATCAAGTTCGGCCCGCGTATCTGGTTCGCCCGCATCCTTATCTCATGGGGCATCTTCGCCACCCTGATGGGCTTTGCACGTACGCCGATGGAGCTGTATATCTGCCGTTTTATGCTGGGTGTCTGTGAGGCCGGCTTCTTCCCCTCCGTGGTCTACTATTTTACCGTATTTTTCCCGGAAAAATACCGCACCAAAATTCTGGGCATGTTTATTATCGTCCAGCCTTTATCCAACGCCATCGGCTCACCGATTTCCGGTTTTATCCTTAATATTGACAACGGCTGGTTTGGCCTTGAACCCTGGCAACTGCTGTTTATTATTGAAGGCGTGCCGCCGATTATTATCGGCCTGATTATTCCGTTTATCATAAAGAACTCACCAAAAGACGTCGGTTACCTTGACGTGGAGGAGAAAGCCTGGTTAATGAATAATAACCAGCGTACCAAATCCGGATCACAAATAACGCTGGGTGATTTCTTTAACGGTATTAAAAACAAAAAATATCTGATCTACGCCCTGCTGAATTTCGGCATGGTCTGCGGCATTTACGGTTTTGGCATGTGGCTGCCCTCCATCCTTACCGCCATTTCCGGCAACGATATTTTCCACGTCAGCCTGCTGGCGCTGATCCCCTATGGCCTGGGGGCGCTGCTGGTTTATCCGTGGAGCCTGTGGGCCAGTAAAACCCGGCAAATCGGCATTTTTGCCGGCATCAGCATGGTGATGGCCGCCATCGGTCTGGCCGGCGCGGTAGTCTTCTTCCAATACAACCTGTTCGTCTCGCTCTCTTTCTTATGTCTCGCCGCCGTCGGTATCTACACCGCCGTTCCGCCGTTTTTATCCATGCCCGCCAATATTTCGTCGGGCGCGTCGGCCGCCGCCGGCCTGGCGGTGGTGAGCTGCATTGGCAACATCGGTGGCTTTGTCGCCCCCTATGTGGTGGGCGTGCTTAACGAATTTACCCACAGCAGCATTCCGGGGCTGGTTTTCCTGGCGCTGTGTCTGCTGGTCACCGGCCTGATTTGCATTTTCTACTGCGCCAAACAGCGCGAAGGCGTCATCAGGGCGTAACTCACTTTTCCCCCTTAACACGAGGTATTCACCATGGGCAATCTTAGCGGCAAGAAAGTCTTTATCACCGGCGCGGAGCAAGGCATCGGCCGGGCCACGGCAGAACAGCTGATCCAGGCCGGCTGCGATATTTATTTGCATTACCACAGCGGCGAAGAAGGCCCCAAAGCGCTGGTAGAGTTGGCGCATTCGCTGGGGCAGCGCGCGGCCTATGGCTACGCGGATTTAATCGAGACCGCAGACGCCGAACGCTGCGTGCGCGCCGGGGCGGAGTTTCTCGGCGGCATCGATATTTTGATCAATAACGTCGGCGGCATCGTCGGTCGTAAGTGGCTGGGAGAAATCGATCGCCAGTTCTGGCAAACGGTGCTGGATGTGAATATGACCACCATGCTGAACGTGACGCAAAGCGCGCTGCCATTCTTGAAGGCGGCAGCAGACGGCGCCAGCGTCGTCAATCTGGCCTCGCTGGCCGGCCGCGCCGGCGGACATTCCGGCTCGCTGGTCTACTCGTCCTGCAAGGGCGCGGTGCTGACCTGGACACGTTCGCTGGCGGCGGAACTGGGTGAACACGGCGTCCGGGTGAACGCGGTGGCTCCCGGGTTGATCCTCGGTACGCGTTTTCACGATCGCCACACCACCCAAGCCTCGGCGGAAGAAACCGTCCGCGCAATCCCGCTGGGCAGAGCCGGCACGCCGCAGGATGTGGCGCGCGTGATCGCCTTCCTGGCGGCGGAATATGACGGATTCGTCTCCGGTGCCACCATTGATATCAACGGCGGCATTTACCGCATGTAACCTACCGGCCGGCAGTCCGAAACGGCTGCCGGCATTTCAGACAGAGAACCAACATGATTAAATCAGAACTTATCCACCCGCCTCTGCTCGGCGCGCTGGCGGCATGCGGCCACAAAAGTCAGCTGTTAATCGCCGATGCCAATTACGCGGTAACCAGCAACGCCCGTAAAGACGCGACCGTGGTGTATCTCAATCTGTCGCCGGGGATGATCCCCGCCGCGCTGGTGCTGGAGAAAATCCTGACCTGTATCAATGTGGAACATGCCGCCCTGATGACGGCGCCGGCGGATTTTCCCCATACTGCGGCCGACGACTACCGACGCTTGCTGCCTACCGACTGCCCCATCAGCTATCTGGAGCGGGAGCAGTTTTACGCCGAGGTCAAATCCGAACGTACGGCGTTGATTATCGCCTCCGGCGAGCAGCGGCGCTTCGCCAATCTGCTGCTGACGGTCGCCCCGGTTTTTTGACTCTCCGCTGGGAGACCTAATCCATAGCGCACGTTCTTACCGATTACGCGGCGGCCGCAGAGTGCCGCCCTGTTGCACTCTATATGTATGTTGTAACTAAAATGGGAGCGGCGCACCGGCAAATGTGATAAGGCCAGTGCATTTCCCCATCGGTCAGTGCGGCGCCATATGCTGCGCAATCAGCGTCGCCAGTGGTAAACGCAAAGGTTGCGGCAGGTCATGCCCCATATCCGGCACAATATGCAGCCTGGCATGGGGAACCGCCCGCGCCACGGCAGCTCCTCCGGCCTTGCGCACCATACGGTCGGCACTGCCGTGGATCACCAGCGTCGGCGCCTGAATGTTCCGGCTGTAACGCCGCAGATCGCCGCTGCCCAGTAAGGCGGAAAACTGACGCTGCAGCCCTTCGCTGTCGCCGCCGCGCTGCAATAGCCGGCTGACCAGCGCATCCAGCTCCGCTTCCTGCATCGGGTAACGTTTACTGGCCAGCAGACGCAAACGAGTTTTACAGTAATGGTGCTGCTGTGCGCGCGACGCCTTAACGGGAAACGGCCGCAGCAGCTGGAATAACAGCGACGGCGCCGGCGGCGGCAACAGCGGTTGATTGGTGCTGGAAAACAGCACGATCAGGCTGCGCACTCGCTGCGGATACTCCGCCGCCAACACCTGGGCAATCATGCCGCCCATTGAGCCGCCCAACACATGCGCCTGCCGAATGTGCAGATGATCCAGAAGCTGAACGGCATCGGCCGCCATATCCGCCAGCGTATAAGGTACCGCACTTTGCCAGCCAAGCTGGGCGCGCAGTATCAGCAGCCACAGCGGCTGCCGGCGATGCCCGTGGGTTTTGCCGGACAGGCCGGCATCGCGGTTGTCAAAGCGAATCACCCGGTAACCCTGTTCAACCAGCGCCCGGCAAAACTCATCCGGCCACAGCAGCATCTGTGCGCCAATGCCCATTATCAGCAATAAGGGCGGCGCGCTTTCGTCACCCCAGTCTTCATACGCAATCGGTATGTCGCCGTTTGGCGCAACCCCGCTCCGCACCGCAATCTGCTGCATAAACAACCTCTTAATCTCCGCCTCGCTGAGGCCAGTGTAGCATGTACATGCCGTTACACGCCGAAACCAATCATGCACGGAAAGCCGGCGGCGCTTTCCCTATGCTGTTATCCACGGCCCCGCAGTGGGGTTAAGACACGAAAAATCACTTGAGGAACCGACAATGAAAAAAACATTAGCTCTGGTTGTTGCCGCTGCAATGGGCCTGTCCAGCGTCGCATTTGCCGCCGATGCCGCCACCGCAGCCCCGGCTAACAGCACCCACGTCAGCCACCATCACGCCAAGGCCAAAAAAACCGTGGTGCAGAAAGCCCAGGCGGCGAAAAAAACGCACAAGCACGCCAAACAACAGAAAAAAGCGGCGCACTGATCTGCCGGGGCACTCCGCCCTGACCACGTATGACGTTCATCCAAACACCCGGCCTGCCGGGTGTTTTTTATCGGAGGCTGTCATCTATGCTGCGCCGTTATCTGTTCGAAATCGTACTGGCCGTACTGATCCTCTGCGGCCTGATCGCCGCGGCGTTTTATCTCTGAGCATTGGCGTCCATGCACGCAGAATTTATTGAAAAATCAATCAACGAACGTTTCAACACGTCAATTTCCGTCTATAGTAGACATTCAGTGAGTTTATGGATTACCCCGTATCAGGCAAGAGATCTATGCGCATATCCGCTTTGCTGTTGTTGTGCTCATTTCCACTGATTAGCGCCGGCCCGGCCCGGGCCGACGGTCCCTCCCATGCGGAGAAAACCCGCCTGTTTTTTGGTAAAGACGACCGGATAAAAGTGAGTGAAACCCGCGGCTGGCCCTGGCAGGCTATCGGCCAGATCGAGACCGTCAGCGGCAATTTATGCACCGCCACCCTGATTTCACCACATCTGGCGCTGACCGCCGGCCACTGCGTGCTGGCACCGCCCGGCGTGCTGGATAAAGCGGTAGCGCTGCGTTTTATCGCCCAGTCCAAAGGCTGGGCTTACCAAACGGATAATATTGAAACGCTGGTTGATCGGAAGCTGGGGAAGAAACTGAAACCGGACGGCGACGGCTGGATCGTGCCGCCGGGCGCGGCGGCCTATGACTTTGCGCTGGTACGGCTCAAGGATGCGACGCCGCTGCCGCTACGGCCGCTGCCGCTGTGGCAAGGCGATACGCCGACCCTGACGCAGGCGATGAAACAGGCCAGAAGGCTGATTACCCAGGCCGGCTACCCCGAGGACCATCTGGACAGTCTGTACAGTCATCAGAACTGCACGGTGACCGGCTGGGCGCAGCAAGGCGTGCTGTCGCATCAGTGCGATACCCTGCCCGGCGACAGCGGTTCACCGCTGCTGCTGAAAACGGCAGACGGCTGGCGCCTGATCGCCATTCAAAGCTCCGCGCCGGCGGCCAAAGACCGCTACCGTGCCGACAACCGGGCGCTGGCGGTCACCGCTATTTATGCCCAGTTGCAGGCACTTGAACAGCAAGAATAGCGCGAGCCGGCGTGGAAGACAGACCCGCGCCAGGCGTTAAGCCGACAGCTGCTCAATAGTCTGCAGAATACGTTTATCAGACACCGGATACGGCGTACCCAACTGCTGGGCGAACAGGCTGACGCGCAACTCCTCGATCATCCAGCGCACCTCCTTCACCTCCGGCTCTTCCCGGCGCTTTGGCGGCAGCTTGTTCAGCCACTGCTGCCACGCCTGCTGAATCTGCTCCACCCGCAGCATCTGGGCGCGGTCACGGTGCGGGTCGATCGCCAGCTTCTCCAGACGACGTTCAATCGCCTGCAGATAACGCAGCGTATCCGGCAGACGCTTCCAGCCGTTGTTGGTGACAAAACCGCGGTACACCAGCCCGGCCAGCTGCGCCTTGATATCCGACAGCGCAAGCGCCAGCGACATATCCACCCGTCCTTTCAGGCGTTTGTTGATATTAAACACCGCGGTCAGGATCTGTTCGACCTGCTGCGCCACCTCCACCACGGTGTCGTTCAGCTCGGCGCGGATACGCTCCTGCAGCTTGGCGAACGCCTGCTCCTGCCACACCGGACCGCCATACTCGGCAATCAGCTTGTCGATACCGCAGGAGATGCAGTCGTCGATCAGATCCAGCACCTTGCCGTACGGGTTGAAGTACAGTCCCAGCTTGGCCTTGTTCGGCAGTTTTTCATGCAGATACTTGATCGGCGACGGAATATTCAGCAGCAGCAGGCGGCGCGTGCCTTGCCACATCGCCTGCTGCTGCTCCTGCTCGCTGTCGAACAGGCGGATCGCCACGCTGTCTTTTTCATCGACCAGTGCCGGGTAAGCCTTCACCGAGTAACCGCCGCGTTTTTGCTCGTAGAACGCCGGCAGTTCACCGAAGCTCCAGATATGCAGATCGCTCTGCTCCAGTCCGTCATCGGCCACCGCCGACAGCGTTTCCTGCACTTTCTCTTTCAGCTGCAGCTTAAGCGCCGTCAGGTCTTTCCCTTCGCGCAGGGTCTTGTGCTTGTCGCCCACCACACGGAAGGTCATTTTTAGATGATCGGGCACCTGTTCCCACTGCCAGTCATCACGTGACACCGTCACGCCAGTCATGCGGCGCAGCTCGCGCTCCAGCGCATCCAGCAGCGGCATCTCCAGCGGCGTCACCCGCCCCAGGAAGGCTTCAGCATAGTTCGGCGCCGGTACAAAATTGCGCCGTACCGGTTTCGGCAGCGATTTGATCAGGGCAATCACCAGTTCACGGCGGATTCCCGGGATCTGCCACTCGAAACCGGCTTCTTCAACCTGATTAAGCAACGGCAGCGGAATATGCACCGTCACGCCGTCGGCGTCGGTGCCCGGCTCAAACTGATAGCTCAGCCGCAGTTTCAGGTTGTCCTGATGCCAGTAATTCGGGTAATCCAGCGCGCTGATTTTATTCGCCCCCTCTTTGATCAGCATCGCTTTCTCAAAGTTGAGCAGATCCGGCTGCTGCTTCGCCGCCTGTTTCCACCAGTTATCAAAGTGGCGCGCCGAGACGATGTCGGCCGGAATGCGGCGATCGTAGAAGCTGAACAGCGTTTCATCATCCACCAGGATGTCGCGCCGGCGCGATTTGTGTTCCAGCTCTTCAACCTCTGCCCGCAGCTTCAGGTTGGCGCTGAAGAACGCATGGCGCGTCTGCCAGTCGCCCTCCACCAGCGCATGGCGGATAAACAGTTCCCGGCACAGCAGCGGATCGATATTGCTGTAATTGACCTGGCGCGCCGCCACAATCGGCAGGCCGAACAGCGTTACCTTCTCGCTGGCCATCACCGCACCCTGCGATTTCGACCAGTGCGGCTCGCTGTAGTGCTGCTTCACCAGATGCTGCGCCAGCGGCTCAATCCACTCCGGCTCGATACGCGCCGCAATGCGCCCCCACAGCTTGCTGGTTTCCACCAGTTCCGCCACCATCACCCACTTCGGCGGCTTTTTAAACAGGCCGGATCCGGGGAAGATGGAGAAACGCGCGTTGCGCGCGCCGGTAAACTCCTGCTTATCCGTGTCTTTCTGGCCGATATGCGACAGCAGCCCCGTCAGCAGCGCCGTATGTACGCTGCGTAAATCTGACGGCTCGCTGTTGATCGGCAGCCCCAGCTCCTTCACTACCTGGCGCAGCTGGGTGTAGATATCCTGCCATTCGCGCACCCGCAGATAGTTGAGGAAATCGGTGCGGCACAGGCGGCGGAACTGGCTGGAAGAGAGCGCCTTCTGCTGCTCTTTCAGGTAATCCCACAGGTTGACGAAGGTCAGGAAGTCGGAATCTTTGTCGGCGAAGCGGCGGTGCTTCTCATCGGAGGCCTGCTGTTTATCCAGCGGCCGCTCGCGCGGATCCTGGATCGACAGCGCCGCAGTGATGATCATCACTTCGCGCACGCTGCCACTGTTGCTGGCTTCCAGCACCATGCGCGCCAGACGGGGATCGATCGGCAATTGCGCCAGCTGCCGGCCGCGCGCGGTCAGCTGATAGTGACCGTTCGGCGCACTGTTAATCGCCCCCAGCTCTTCCAGCAGGCGCACGCCGTCCTGCACGTTGCGCTTATCCGGTGCTTCCACAAACGGGAAGGCGGCAATATCGCCCAGCCCCAGCGAGGTCATCTGCAGAATGACCGACGCCAGGTTGGTGCGCAGAATTTCCGGGTCGGTAAACTCCGGCCGCGACAGGAAATCCTGCTCCGAATACAGACGGATGCAGATGCCTTCCGATACGCGGCCGCAGCGCCCTTTACGCTGGTTGGCCGACGCCTGGGACACCGGCTCAATCGGCAGGCGCTGCACTTTGGTGCGGAAGCTGTAGCGGCTGATGCGCGCGGTGCCGGGATCGATAACGTATTTAATTCCCGGCACCGTCAGCGAGGTTTCCGCCACGTTGGTCGCCAGCACGATGCGTCGCCCATGGTGCGACTGGAATACCCGGTTCTGTTCACTGTTTGACAGCCGTGCATACAGCGGCAGCACCTCGGTATGCGGCAGGTTCAGCTTGTTCAGCGCGTCGGCGGTATCACGGATTTCACGTTCGCCGCTCATAAAGATCAGGATATCCCCCGGCCCTTCGCGTCCCAGTTCGTCCACTGCGTCAAAGATGGCCTGCAGCTGATCGCGTTCACCGTCGTCGGCGTCATCCACCACCGGACGGTAGCGCACTTCCACCGGATAGGTGCGGCCGGAAACCTCAATGATCGGCGCATTATTGAAGTGGCGCGAGAAGCGCTGCGGGTCGATAGTGGCGGAGGTGATGATCACTTTCAGATCCGGACGCTTCGGCAACAGCTCGCGCAGATAGCCAAGAATAAAGTCGATGTTCAGGCTGCGTTCGTGCGCCTCATCGATAATCAGCGTGTCGTACTGCATCAGCAGGCGGTCCTGCTGGATTTCCGCCAGCAGAATACCGTCGGTCATCAGTTTGACCAGCGACTGTTCGCCGACCTGATCGTTAAAGCGCACCTTATACCCGACGCTGCCGCCGAGCGGCGTGTCCAGCTCATCGGCAATGCGGTTGGCGACGGTGCGTGCCGCCAGACGGCGCGGCTGGGTATGGCCGATCAGCCCTTTCACCCCGCGCCCCAGCTCCAGGCAGATTTTCGGCAGCTGAGTGGTTTTCCCCGAGCCGGTTTCACCGGCGACGATCACCACCTGATGGTCGCGAATCGCCTCCAGAATCGCCTGCTTCTTCTGACTGACCGGCAGCCCCTGCGGATAGCTGATGGCCGGACAAGACGCGGCGCGCGACTGCACTTTCTGCAACGCCACCGCCATGTCGCCGGCGATTTCATCGGCGACCGCCTGCTGTGCATCGGAATTTTTGATTTTGCGCGCACCATGCAGCCGGCGCTGCAGGCGCTGTTGATCACGGAGCATCAGCTCGCCCAGTTGGGAAGATAATGCCGCGAGCGGAGATTTCACGTTTGGTATTCCTTGTTTCCGCGCTGCGCAACGGCTGGTCGGCAACGCCATTTAAATAAGTTCAGCATCACAACGCTGTTAGCCCGACAGAGTAACACAAGGCGTTTTTTCTCCATAACCCCTCTGTTTCCGCAGGCAATTGTCTTTCAATAAAATCGAACAAAGGTCTCGAAATATTCCGCTATCCCTGTAGGCAAAAGCCAAATAGAGTGTAATCCATGCGAGGGGCGCTAAGTCCTGCAGTTCCCCATCCTCACCCAACGGCCTTAACACGGCGGGTATTACGATTACGTAAGGAATTTACGATGAGCAAATTACTGGTTCTGAAATCGAGCATCCTGGCAAACTACTCACAGTCTAACCAACTGAGCGACTTCTTCGTTGAGCAGTGGAGCAAAAACCACGGCGGCGACACCATCACCGTACGTGACCTGGCGGCTAACCCGGTGCCGGTGCTGGATGGCGAACTGGTCGGCGCCATGCGCCCTTCCGACGCGCCGCTGACCCCGCGTCAGCAAGAAGCGCTGGCGCTGTCCGATGAGCTGATCGCCGAGCTGCAGGCCAACGACACCATCGTCATCGCCGCGCCGATGTACAACTTCAATATTTCAACCCAGTTGAAAAACTACTTCGACCTGATTGCCCGCGCCGGCGTGACCTTCCGCTACACCGAAAACGGTCCGGAAGGCCTGGTGAAAGGCAAACGTGCGATTATCCTGACCAGCCGCGGCGGCGTTCACAAAGGTACGCCAACCGACCTGGTTGAACCTTACCTGCGCCTGTTCCTGGGCTTCATCGGCATCACCGACGTGGAATTCGTGTTTGTCGAAGGCGTGGCCTATGGCCCGGACGTTGCCGGCAAAGCACAGGATGACGCCAAAGCTGTGCTGACTCAGGTGCTCACCGCCTGATAAACCGTCGAGGGCGCCGCGTGCGCCCTCAACGATTTCCCTGCCTGTTATTTCTGTTATTTCTTCAGCCACTGGCCGTTAATGCCGCGCACGTATTCCCCCGACGCCGCACGCGCCACCAGCTTCTGCCCGGTCATGCGCGCCACATCGTCCAGCGCAATATGGTTGCCCTCGGCAATCTTCTGATACTGTTCCGTTCGACCATCGTTGATGCGTTTCACCAGCGCCAGCGTATCGTTATCCTGTTTCAGCGGTGCGACATAGCCGCTCAGCGTTTCGCCGACGCGCCCCTGCTGTTTCGCCTCGTCCAGCGTCAACGCCATCACGCTGCCGCTCAGCAGCCAGCCGGCGCCAATCAGCCATAAATATCGCTTTTTCATTTACCCCACTCCTAGAACAGATCGCTGCGGTTTTTCAGCATATTTTCAACGTCTTTATCCACTTTGATATGGATTTCATGTTCGATCTTGACGTTCATATTGATGGTGATCGGCTCTTTCGGCGTCGCCACCTCAATACGCGGCACGCAACCGCTGAGCAGCACGCTGCCGACAACGGCCGCCAGAGCCGGCCCGGTGATGATCTTCATGGTTGTTCCCCTGGTTGTGCGAGGGCCTGTTCCAGCCACTCCTGCAGGTTGTCGCCAAAGCGCAGGCTGCGCCACAGCTGAAACACGTTTTCCTGATGGCTATAGTTCAAAATAACCTCTCGTTTGGCGTTTTTCTGCGGGTTAACCCCGTCGATTCTGGCCGTTAACGTCAGTACGCCCAGGTTGTCGAGATCGACCCTGGCCTGTGAGCGATGAATTTCCATATAGCGCAACCAGTCGATGGCCGCGCCGGTCGCCATATTGTTGCTGGCGATGGCGTCGGCCATATCCTTATCCAGCCGCAGCGTCAGCAGGCCGGCGTTGGCGATCCAGCCGTTGCGCACCAGCCATTGCGAGTTATTCAGGTACAGCGGCAGCTCGCCGTTCACTCGGCCGGACATGGCGAACTGTTTCGGCTTCAGCGCGGTAAACAGCGCGCTGAGGTCGACGCGATCCAGCTTCAGCACCGCAGCGTCATGCTGCGGCAGGCGCAGCGCCGACAGGCCGATGTGGCCGTTCAGCATATCCACGCCGACATTGCTCAGCGTCAGCGGCTGGCGTTCACTGTAGGGGTAGTAACCCTGCAGATTCGCGGTGATGTTCTGCATCTCAAACAGGTTACTCAGCGATTTAATGCGCAGCGTCACCGGCTGCTTGGCACCCAGCAGCCACTGGTGGTTCTGCAGCCGGTAAGACATGACGAAATCCAGACCGCTCATTTCGCCGTCCTTCATCCACATGCCGCCGTTTTTCACCACCCAGTGGCCGCCGGCGGCGAAGCCCTGTTCACGCGCGGCGGAGAATGCCGCCTGGGCGTAAAACTCGCCGTCGCGCAGCGTAATATTCAGATCCGGCGCCAACAACGGCTGGAACACCGCCAGGCGCTGCTTCGGCCACCAGCCTTCCCCGCGCAGGCGCTCACCGTCCCAGCGGCCGCGCAGCGCAATCGGCCCGATATCCTGCGCCTGCAACTTACCCTGCCACTGGAAGTTCTGCGGATCGCGCCCCTGCAGCCGCAGCGCCAGCGTCGACGCCGGCAGATGACCGCCGCCGTTGAAACTGACCTTATCCGCCACCAGCTGCAGTTCACCGTTCAGCGACGGGAGTGCGTCATCGCGCTGCCAGCGCAGCGGCTTGTTCAGCGTCAGGCGCGGCGCGGCCACCGTGACCATGCCATATTTCAGCCGATCAAAGCCGGTGGAGAGGCGATCGAGCGTCAGGAGGCTGTCCTGCCAGTCGCCGCTGCCCGCCACGTCCCACTTCGCCTGTAGCGGCGGCAGCTGGCCGTTGCCCCAATAGCGCCACTGCCAGCGCCCTTTGTCCGGCCAGAAATCTTGCGCCAGACCGTCCAGATGCAGTCTGAAACGTCCCCAATAGCTGTCGCTGGCGCGAATAATCGACTGCAGACGGCCGGTAATGCCATTGGCGGTGACTTTTACCCCGGCCAGCGGCAGACGCGCCTCTTCCAGCTTCATTTCCGGCGAGGCGTTGCCCCAGGCGCGCAGCAGCGAACCGGGCCGCAGCTCCAGCGTCGGGTTGAGAATAGAACCGCTGACCACGCCGGGAATCGACGCCGTCAGGGAAAAATCGGCCAGATTGGCCTGCCCGGTCAGTTGGAAGTCGAGATTGCTGCGCGTCAGGCCAACGCTGCCCGGCCCCAGCGTCAACACCGCATTGCCCTTGCCGTTGTGCCCGGCGGTGATCACATTCAGCCGAGCGCTGATTTGCGTTTCATCCAGTCCTTTGCTCCAGTCATGCAGCGCAATGTTGACGCCGCCGCTTAGCGGCTGGTCAATATACGGCCAGCGCCATTCGCCTTTGTCGATGCGGATTTGCTGCGGCGTGACCGACCAGGGCAAGGTTGCCAGCGGTTGCTTATCGCCTTTTTCCGTCAGCGTCACCACCCCTTGCCCCTGATGCCAGTTAATGTCCATCAGCAGCGGCTGCTGCAGATAGGCGGTTTGCACCTCGCCCCGCAGTTTGCCCTGCGGCGGCAGTGCGGCGAAATCGCGCGCTATGGTGATATCGCCGCTGAACCGCAGCGGATGTGGGCTATTGGGCGGCAGTACATTCAGCGAAGAGATTGCCAGCTGCTGCTGGTTATTCAGCAGCGCTTCCGCCTTGAGATTTTTACCCTGATAAAACAGCCGTTGGCCCGCAGCGGTATTATGCAGCTGCAGTTTGCCGGCATAGTGCTGCCAGGGCAGGATAGAGAGTTGGTTGATGCTCAGATCGAGCGCCGGCAACTGGCGCTGCAGCGCATCCAGGGTCAGCGGCGCGCCGTCGTCTTCGCCGGCGGGCAACTGGCTCAGGCAGGCGCTGTCAACGCTAAGTTTGTCGCTGTCCAGCAGCCAGCGACCGCCGCGATAATGCAGACGCGTCGCGCCCAAATCGGCCAGCAGGCACTGCTGCACTTTATATTGCGCCCCCGGCAACGATAGGCCACCGTTTTGCCAGCGCAGCGGCCCCTGCAGCGTCAGTTGGCTGCCTGCCGGTAGCCAGTACGCCGCCACGCGCGGCAGCCAGCGCGGCACCGTTTGCCACAGCACCAACAGCAGGATCAGGATAGCCACCACAATCCCTATGAATATTCTCAATCGTTTAGCCATTAAATGATTGCTTCATTCCTAGATAAGCATGCCCGCAGTTGCATTAAGTCTATGCCGGAAAGGGGAATTATGATGGCATGATTTTAGACCAGGGTGAAGTTAGATAGGACACGGGAAGCCCCTTTCTGCCATTTTCACCGATCTTTATCCGTCATTTGTCGATTTTGCTTACATATTAGCCGCCTGGCGCACGGCGCATTTCAGACTTTTGTTATTGTCGTTGCTGCTGATGATTAATAGTCTGGCAATGATTCTAATAAGTAAGTTGTATACCCACCGTATCCTAGCGTGATGGTATATATGAAGAAGCCATTTCCCCACCATGAATGTGGGGATTTTTTTGCCCGCGCCGTCCCCTATCCCCACCCGGTCCATAATGGCTAACTAATTGTCAAAATTGGCAAAAAACACTAAACTAGCCATAATATTCTCGGTGGAGAAACCACAATGAAACTGGCGATATACAGCACAAAACAGTATGACCGCAAATACCTTGAGTTGGTAAATCAGCAGTTTGGTTACGAACTTGAGTTTTTTGATTTTCTGCTCAGTAAGAAAACGGCCAAAACCGCAATCGGCTGCAAGGCGGTGTGTATTTTCGTCAACGATGACGGCAGCCGCGAAGTGCTGGAAGAGCTGGCGGCGTTAGGCGTAGAGATTCTGGCGCTGCGCTGCGCCGGTTTTAACAATGTCGACCTGGCCGCCGCACAGCAGCTCGGCATCAAGGTGGTGCGCGTACCGGCCTATTCGCCGGAAGCGGTGGCGGAACACGCCGTCGGTCTGATGATGAGCCTGAACCGTCGCATCCATCGCGCCTACCAGCGCACCCGCGACGCCAACTTCTCCCTGGAAGGACTGATCGGCTTTAATATGCATAACCGTACCGCCGGGGTGATCGGCACCGGTAAAATCGGCGTGGCTACCATGCGTATTCTGAAAGGCTTCGGCATGAAGCTGCTGGCCTACGACCCTTACCCCAGCGCACAGGCGCTGGAACTGGGCGCGGAATACGTCGATCTGCCGACGCTGTACGCCCAATCGGACGTTATCACTTTGCACTGCCCGCTGACGCCGGAAAATCATCACCTGCTGGACGCGCAGGCCTTTGCCATGATGAAAGACGGCGTGATGATCATCAATACCAGCCGCGGTGGCCTGGTTGATTCCGCCGCCGCCATCGACGCGCTCAAACAGCAGAAAATCGGTGCGCTCGGCATGGACGTGTATGAAAACGAACGCGATCTGTTCTTTGAGGACAAATCCAACGACGTGATTCAGGATGATATCTTCCGCCGGCTGTCGGCCTGCCATAACGTGCTGTTTACCGGCCACCAGGCCTTCCTGACGGAAGAGGCGTTGACCAGCATTTCTGAAACCACACTGCAGAATATCGATCAGCTGACGCGCGGCGAACCCTGCGCCAACCAGCTGCATGGCTGAAACACAGGGAACAACAACCTCAGGAGAGCAACAATGAAATCATGGATCCCGCTGGCGCTGGCCAGTACGCTGCTGGCCGGCTGCGCCGGCGGTACGCCTGCCGGCAAGCCGGTACAGGAAAGCGATCTGCTGCATCACAACTTTGTGCTGCAGAGCGTGGACGGCGTCGCCGCCAATGCACAACAGGGGCGCGGGCCAAGCATTGAATTCGGCGAGAAGATGCATATCTCCGGTTCAATGTGCAACCGCTTCTTCGGCAACGGCCAGTTGGACAACGGCGTGCTGACGGTTAAAAACCTGGCCTCGACGCGAATGATGTGTGCCGACCCGCTGCGTAACCAGTGGGATCAGGTCATCGGCAGCGTGCTGAATAACGGCGCGCGCGTCACGCTGGATGCCCAGCAGCTGACACTGAGCGACGGTAAACACACGCTGGTCTATACCCTGAAAGACTGGGTGCAATAAGCCCGCATTATCCTCCGGGGGCGGCGTTTAGCCGGCGCTGGCGCAGGCCCCCTGACCTAATGCCCACTCCTCGCACTGCTTGCCGTCCGGCATCTGACACATTCTGACCGCCTCGCCATTCAGCGTATGGGCAATGGTGGTGGTGCCGCCGACGTTGGCGCAGTGTGCGCTGGTCGGTAAGTGGTCAATTCTGGCGCTGGTGCCCTGCTGCTGCGGTTCATCATTATTGCTGCTGCACGCGGCCAGCAGCAAAACGGCGCCGGCCAGCGACCATTTGTGTATTTGCATTGCCATTGTTTTTCTCCTGAACCTGATTATATAAAAAATAACAACGCCTCTTGATGGGCATATGATCGTGCAATTAATACAAACCTGTACCCGAAATAATTCAAGTTGCAGGAAGGCAGCAAGAGAAGTAACCCTGATAAACTTACTCGGTAAGTGATTCGGGTGACTGAATGCGGCCAACACACCTGTAACTTGGAGTATGACGGGTGTATTTAATTTAGCCTGTTCGTTTAATAATGAGAATACATCGCCGCCATTATTTTGCGCTTTTTTGCGCCAGCCGAAACTTTATCACTGTCAGACACTCCTTATCACCATCGGTCGCAGGCAGAATTACGGCGCAAACGGCCGTCGGCGCGTGCTGGGCAGCAGCACGGCACGCCGCATTTTCTGCCACGTTGAAAGTGCGGCTCAGCGCGTATGCTATAGGCGCTAAGAGATTAGCATTCCACTATTTTTCAGTTAATTAACTGAGCTCTTCACCCCGCATGATTAACGTCATGCGGGCTTTTTTATTCATCGTAATATTAGTGAGCGCTGGTTTTTGACAATAGGTTAATCACCAATACTCCGGCGACGATTAATCCCATGCCGATAATTGCCGGCCAGTCGAGTTTCTGGTTATAAATAAATACCGCAGCGATAGACACCAAAACGACGCCCATGCCGGACCAGATCGCATACACAATGCCCAGCGGCATGCTTTTCACCACCATCGACAGGCCCCAAAAGGCCACGCCATAGCCCAGCACCACCACCAGCGAGGGCCACAGGCGGGTGAACCCTTCCGACGCCTTCAGCATGGTGGTGGCAACCACCTCGGCGATAATCGCCATGGTTAAATACATTAATCCCGTCATTTGTCCCGCTCTCTGTTAATAGCCAACGCCGCCATGATGGCAATAAAGCGCTAAATTATGGTTAAACCGCACCGCCACCGCCAGCGGATAATGCGATTTCCTTGCGACATATCAGGTTACAACGTTCCGACGCTGAAACCGCGCTCTGCACACAAACGTGATAAAGAACGCGATTTTCCCTCTGCTAGACTTTATTTAACGCTGTTTTTTTCACCCGGCTCCAGGGCATTTTTTTCCGCATGGCGCAACGCCATGGCTGAAATAAGGTACTTTCCATGATTACGACAGATGGCAACCATGCCGTTGCGTCGGTGGCTTACCGCACCAGCGAAGTCATCGCAATTTATCCTATTACGCCCAGCTCCACCATGGCCGAGCACGCGGACGCCTGGTCCGGTGACGGCCGCCAGAATATTTGGGGGGATACACCACGGGTGGTAGAAATGCAGTCGGAAGGCGGCGCGATCGCCACCGTGCACGGCGCCCTGCAGACCGGCGCGCTGTCGACATCGTTTACCTCCTCGCAGGGATTATTATTGATGATCCCGACGCTGTATAAACTGGCCGGCGAACTGACGCCGTTTGTGCTGCACGTCGCCGCGCGTACGGTGGCCACCCATGCCCTGTCGATCTTCGGCGACCATTCGGACGTGATGGCGGTACGCCAGACCGGCTGCGCCATGCTGTGCGCCAGCAATGTGCAGGAGGCGCAGGATTTTGCCTTAATCTCGCAGACGGCAACCCTCAACAGCCGTATTCCGTTTATTCATTTCTTCGACGGCTTCCGCACCTCGCACGAGATCAACAAAATCGTGCCGCTCAGCGACGATACCCTGCGGCAGATGATGCCGCAGGCGGCGATCGCCGCCCACCGCGCCCGGGCGCTGTCGCCGGAACGCCCGGTGGTACGCGGCACCTCCGCCAATCCGGATACTTACTTCCAGTCCCGCGAGGCCGCCAACCCGTGGTACGCGCAAACCTATCGCCACGTCAGCGAGGCGATGACGCAGTTCGCCGCGCTGACCGGTCGGCAGTATCAGCCGTTTGAATACTACGGCCACCCCGATGCGCAGCGGGTGGTGATACTGATGGGGTCGGCAATCGGCACCTGTGAAGAAGTGATTGATGCGCTGCTGGCGCGCGGTGAAAAGGTCGGTATGGTGAAGGTGCGTCTGTTCCGCCCGTTCTCGGCGGCCCACCTGCTGGAGACGCTGCCGGCCAGCGTGCGGAAAATCGCCGTGCTGGACCGCACCAAAGAACCGGGTGCGCCGGCCGAACCGCTGTATCTGGATGTGATGAGCGCGCTGGCCGAAGCCTTCAGCCGCGGTGAGCGCGATACCCTGCCGCTGACGATCGGCGGCCGCTACGGCCTGTCATCCAAAGAGTTCGGCCCCGACTGTGCGCTGGCGGTGTTTGCCGAACTGGAACAGGAACGGCCACGCCCGCGTTTCACCGTCGGCATCTTTGATGACGTCAGCGGGCTGTCGCTGCCGCTGCATGATAATCCGCTCCCCTCTCACGCCACGCTGGAGGCGCTGTTTTACGGCCTCGGCAGTGACGGCTCCGTCTCAGCGACCAAGAACAATATCAAAATCATCGGCAACGGAACGCCGCTGTTTGCCCAGGGCTACTTTGTCTACGATTCGAAAAAGGCCGGCGGCCTGACGGTGTCGCACCTGCGCGTCAGCGAACGGCCGATCAATTCCGCCTATCTGGTCAGCCGCGCCGATTTTATCGGCTGCCACCAGGCGCAGTTTATCGATAAATACCAGATGGTCGAACGTCTGAAAGACGGCGGGATTTTTCTGCTCAATACCCCTTACGGCGCTGACGAAGTGTGGGACCGGCTGCCGCAGGAAGTACAGGCGCTGCTTCAGCAACGCCAGGCGCGCTTCTATATTATCAACGCGGCCAAACTGGCGCGCGAATGCCAGCTTGGCGCGCGCATCAACACCGTGATGCAGATGGCATTTTTCCATCTGACGCAGGTTCTGCCGGATGACGTCGCTCTGCAACAGCTGCAGGACGCCATTGCCCGCAGCTACAGCAGCAAAGGCCAGGAGATCGTCGAGCGCAACTGGCAGGCGCTGGGGGCAACGCGCCAGGCGCTGACCGCCATTCCGCTGCGCTCCGTCAACCCCGCCAGCCCGCAACGCCCGCCGGTGGTGGCCGACGCCGCGCCGGACTTCGTCAAAACCGTCACGGCGGCGATGCTGGCCGGGCTGGGAGATGCACTGCCGGTATCCGCCTTCCCGCCGGACGGCACCTGGCCGGTGGGCACCACGCAGTGGGAAAAACGCAATATCGCCGAAGAGGTGCCGATCTGGCGGCCGGATCTCTGTACCCAGTGCAACCACTGCGTCGCCGCCTGCCCGCACTCGGCCATTCGCGCCAAAGTCGTGCCGCCGGCGGCCATGGAGCACGCGCCGGCCAGCCTGCAGTCGCTGGATGTCAAAGCGCGCGATATGCGCGGGCAGAAATACGTGCTGCAGGTGGCGCCGGAAGACTGCACCGGCTGTAACCTGTGCGTGGAAGTCTGCCCGGCCAAAGATCGCCAGCAGCCGGAGATCAAGGCGATCAATATGGCCTCGCGCCTGGAACATCTGGCGGAAGAGAAAGCCCATTACGACTTCTTCCTGCAGCTGCCGGAAATCGATCCGGCGCAGCTTGAACGCATCGATATCCGCACCTCACAGCTGATTACGCCGCTGTTCGAATACTCCGGCGCCTGTTCCGGCTGCGGCGAAACGCCTTATATCAAGCTGCTGACCCAGCTATACGGCGATCGCTTGCTGATCGCCAACGCCACCGGCTGTTCGTCCATCTACGGCGGCAACCTGCCCACCACGCCGTACACCACCAATGCCGCCGGCCGCGGCCCTGCCTGGGCCAATTCACTGTTCGAGGACAACGCCGAATTTGGACAGGGCTTCCGCCTGACGGTCGATCAGCATCGGCAGCGCGCCTTGCGTCTGCTGGCGTCGCAGGCCGATCGTCTGCCGGCGGAGCTGGTCAACGGGCTGCGGATGGATGACATCGCACCCGCCCTGCGGCTGAAGCAAATCGCCGAGCTGCGCACCCAGCTGGCGCAGTTCGATGACGGTAACGCCCGCCAGCTGGCCGACGATGCCGATCATCTGCTGGATAAATCCATCTGGCTGATCGGCGGCGACGGCTGGGCCTATGATATCGGTTTTGGCGGGCTGGACCACGTGCTGAGCCTGACGGAGAACGTCAACGTGCTGGTGCTGGATACCCAGTGTTACTCCAACACCGGCGGCCAGCAGTCGAAGGCCACGCCGCTTGGCGCGGTGACCAAATTCGGCGAACACGGTAAACGCAAGGCGCGTAAGGACCTCGGCGTCAGCATGATGATGTACGGCCACGTGTATGTGGCGCAGATTTCGTTAGGTGCGCAGCTGAATCAGACGGTAAAAGCGATTCAGGAGGCGGAAGCCTACCCCGGCCCGTCGCTAATTATCGCCTACAGCCCGTGTGAAGAGCACGGCTACGATCTGGCGCTGAGTCACGACCAGATGAAACAGCTGACCGCCAGCGGTTTCTGGCCGCTGTACCGCTTCGATCCGCGCCGCACGCAGGAAGGCAAAGCGGCGCTGGCGCTGGATTCACGGCCGCCGAACAGCGATCTTGCCGCCACCTTGCTGAAGGAGCAGCGTTTCCGCCGCCTGAACAGCCTGCAGCCTGAGGTCGCCAGCGCGTTGTATCAGGAGGCCGCGCAGGAGTTGCAGCAGAAATACGACTTCCTCAGTCTGCTGGCCGGCAAGGCGGAAAAATCGGCCAACGAGTAAATCCTACCGGGCGCGCTGAATGCGCGCCCGTCATTTGGGGTAGTGACATCAATTCTCAACGCTTGCATAAAACAACATAGACGTCCCAGGCTATTTTACTGCCTTTTTCCCCTTTTAGTTCGACACGTTCCTTTATTCCCTTTACACATCCAATAAAAAAATAAGAAAAAGTCCTGTTTTTCATAAAAACATGCGGGGATGTTTTAAAAAAATCCATTCGTTTATGTTTGTTTCGGTGTAAAAATAGCGTTTATTGATATGAATCAAGGATAGAAAATATGGCACTATATGGAAAATTTATAATTAACGATGCGGACTATTCTCCGTTAACGATTTATGGCATCGGTACATTTATGGCATTCTCTGGAAAAGGCGCGTACAGGAATACTCCAGGATGCGGCATGGTTCCCAATGCAGGCCCGATCCCCGCTGGCAAATACTGGATAGTTGATAGGCCGTCAGGTGGCAGCATGTGGCACGTTAAAACATTTCCCTATGATGCATGGAACAGATTTGCACGGAATATACCAACGCCCAGCTGGGACTGGTTTGGGCTATATCGAGACGATGGAGCGATAGACGACTATACATGGATAAATGGAGTAAGGCGCGGGAATTTCAGATTGCACCCCGGTGCAGTTTCCCTCGGCTGTATTACACTAAAACACCATTCCGATTTTGCCGTAATACGCAATGCGCTACGAAGAACGAGAGGAACAAAATTAAAAGAAAACATTAAATCATACGGGGTTATAGACGTGATAAGCAATGGCGAATGTGGGGTTAGTCATGGTGACGTGGTTTAAGATATTAGCAAAGACAGCGTTATTCATCGCGCTACTGATAACTTTGGGCTTGGTGCTACCTTACGAATACATTTATGAATGGCTAATTATAAATATGACGGAAGGCACGGCCGCTCGAATATCTGATTTTTTTTGCGGATACCCGGAACCGCTTTATTACACTTACACGTTAATATGCTTCCCGATAAATTTAATGCTATCCATTATTGCATACAAGATAATTATAATAGCATTTAATCGGATGGATAAAGGCCGGTAGTTCCGGCCTTTTTTTATCAGTACACCTTCCAGGCAGAGGACGCCAGCGGATCGTTACCCTACTCGCGCCAGCAATAGAGGCACCGGCCTGCACCGTAAAGTGGTGATTATTTTTCACCATCGCGAATATGGACGTAGCGAAAAACAGCGTCTGCGGTTTGTATTCATGCCACGAATGGCAAAAGGAAAGCAGGCACCTCACTATGCGCTATTCTCGATCGGGGCGCGATGGGATGCCGCAGTAAAACGTGCTGGCATTCGTCGCCGTAATCCGTACCATACTCGCCAAACTGCACCTATGCCGTGAGCCGTGTTGATCGCGCTGCGGTCAGGATGCCACTGCATGTAGCACCGTGGGCGCGGATGGATTTTTCCTATCCGCCCGTTGAATGGTAAACTGGCCGCTAACGGCGCCATGTCCATAGTGCACCCCAATGAGAACGAGCACGATTTAAATGTCAGAAAAACAAACAGTGAGCCAGAAAGAACAGTACAACCTCAATAAGCTGCAAAAGCGCCTGCGCCGCAACGTAGGCGAGGCCATCGCCGATTTCAATATGATTGAGGAAGGCGACCGCATCATGGTGTGTCTGTCCGGCGGCAAAGACAGCTACACCATGTTGGAAATTCTGCGCAACCTGCAGCAGAGCGCGCCGGTTAACTTCTCGCTGATAGCGGTCAACCTGGACCAAAAGCAGCCGGGCTTCCCGGAACACATCCTGCCGGCCTATCTGGACGGACTGGGGGTGGACTATCAGATCGTAGAAGAAAATACCTACGGCATCGTTAAAGAGAAAATTCCAGAAGGCAAAACCACCTGCTCACTGTGCTCGCGCCTGCGCCGCGGCATTCTCTACCGCACCGCCAGCGAACTGGGTGCCACCAAAATCGCGCTGGGCCACCACCGCGACGATATTCTGCAGACGCTGTTCCTCAATATGTTCTACGGCGGCAAGATGAAAGGCATGCCGCCCAAGCTGATGAGCGACGACGGCAAACACGTGGTGATCCGTCCGCTGGCCTACTGCCGTGAGAAAGATATCGAGCGCTTTGCCCAGGCGAAAGCCTTCCCGATCATTCCCTGCAACCTGTGCGGTTCACAGCCGAACCTGCAGCGCCAGGTGATCGGCGATATGCTGCGCGACTGGGATAAACGCTACCCCGGCCGTATTGAAACCATGTTCAGCGCAATGCAAAACGTGGTGCCTTCGCACCTGTGTGATACCGAACTGTTTGACTTCAAAGGCATTCAGCACGGCGACGAAGTGGTAAACGGCGGCGATCTGGCGTTCGATCGCGAAGAGCTGCCGCTGCAGCCGGCCGGCTGGCAAGCCGCAGAGGCTGACGAGATCGTCGCCGCACCTGAACGGCTGAACGTATTGGAAATCAAGTAAGTCTACACGCCATCCACCCTGCGGCGGATGGCGTTTTCCCCCGCCGAGCTTTACGATCCCGCTCACATTTGACGCTAAAAAACCGCCTGTCGTCATCGGCTTTGCTCTATACTGTTTTTTCATACAGTAATATGGAGTTTACTTACCGATGAATATCACCCCTTGTCTGTCCCACGTCTCCATCGGAACCAACCATTTCGACCAGGCGGCGGATTTTTACGATCGGGTACTGTCCGCCTTGGGCTGTCGCCGCGTGCTGGAGCACCATGGCGCCATCGGTTATGGCCGCGACTACCCCGAATTCTGGCTGCAAACCCCGCTCGACGGCAAACTCGCCAGCATCGGCAACGGCGTCCATATCGGTTTTTTCGCCACCAGCAAACAGCAGGTTGATGAATTCTATCGTCAGGCGCTGCAGGCCGGCGCAACGGATGAGGGCGCCCCCGGCTCCAGGCCGCACTACGGCGAGCAATATTACGGCTGTTTTGTCCGCGATCTGGACGGGCATAAAATTGAAGCCAGCTTCTGGGATGAAGCGGCGGCCTAGTTCGGTATCGTGGTCAACAGCAGCCTGACCGCGCGGAAAAAAGACGAAAAAAATGCCGGTGATAACACCGGCATCGTGTGAATCAAATTTGCTATGCAGTAATTCTAAAAATAAGAAAGTAAGACAATTATGGAGCGCAACGCCCATCGCTTGACGTTGCATTCACCTGCGGGAAGAATAATGCCGCATTCTCCGACGGCAAATGTTGATTTCGCGCAACTTTAATCAGGTTTTGCCGTATTTTCTTCTCCGATGACTACAGCCAGCGGCGACGTTTCAGCCACCAGGCTACGCCCGCTCCCAACGCCACCAAAAGCAGGCAAAACAGCGCAAAGCCGAAGGGTTTGTCACCGCCGGGAATACCGCCCAGGTTGACGCCGAACAGCCCCGTCAGGAAGGTGGCTGGCAGAAACACCATCGCCAGCAGCGACATCGTGTAGGTACGCCGGTTCATGGCATCCGCCATCACGGTGGTGATTTCATCGGCGAGTATCGCCGTACGCGCAATGCTGCCGTCCAGATCGTCCAGACCGCGCCCCAGTCGGTCGGCAATATCCTGCATACGCCGGCGGTCGTCATCGCTCATCCAGCTCAGGCGGTCGCTGGCCAGGCGAGAAAAGACATCCCGCTGCGGCGCCATATAGCGGCGCAACACAATCAGCTGCTTGCGAATCAGCGCCAACTGGCCGCGTTCGGGGACCTGCTGATCCAGCAGCGCATCTTCCAGATCGATAATTTTATCGTGCAACTCCTCGATAAACTCGCTGGCATGGTCGGTCAGCGCATCGCTGATTTCCACCAGCCAGTTGCCACAGTCGGTCGGCCCCACGCCGTTTTGCAGTTCGTTGACCACCTCATCAATGGAATACACTTTACGGTGACGCGTGGAGACAATCATCTTATCGGTGATAAACACGCGAAAAGTCACCAGCTGGTCAGGACGGGAATTAACATTAAAGTTGATGCCGCGCAGCGTAATCATCGTGCCGTCCCCCTGCCGCGTCACCCGCGGCCGGGAGCTGTCGCCGGCCAGCGCATCGCGTACAGAATCCGGCAGCAGCGGCGTTTCGCTCAGCCATTGCAAACTTGCCGGATGAGCATAATCCAGATGCAGCCAGCAAGGCTGCTGACTGGTGATGCTATCCTGCGGGCCAATCGGCGTTACGCCGCCCTTGCCATCCAGCCGAAACGCATACACCGCATCGGCAATTTGTAGCTGGCTGCCGTCAATGACGTCCATTTGCCACCCTCTTATTTTTATTCATTAGCGCAAAGTTTAGTCTTTATGCTTTTTAAATCAAAGAAGAAGCCGGTAAGCAGCGGTGTCAAAAGCGGGCAAAAAAGCCGCACCTCAGCGGGTAATTATTGCCCTTTATGATTCATTAACATTTCCACATCTTTTTTAATTCCAAACAACAATAAAAAATAAACAAAAGTAGGTTTACCTCAATTTTCATCGGCATATACTTGCGTCTACCTACGAGGAGGTAGTGTAGTTATGTTAAGAGACCATTTGAAAATAGATAAAAGCCATACGCTGGAGAAGGTTAATCACATCCAGCTGCGTCACCAAGGTCAGGAAGAGATTAGCGAATTTATCGTTAAGGACGCCGGCGGAAACCCCATCGGCAAGGTTTCCGTGTATGACCACCTGAGTACCCGCCGTTCCTACCCAACCTCCTACCGTGTGACTCAGACCGACATGGCTGGCCGCGTTGTCGTTGATACCCTGAGAGAAGTTCTTTAACGCCGTCAGCTGAGGACCGTGTGAGAACAAAAAAACCCGCTATTTCAGCGGGTTTTCTGTTTCCGCCATGCAACAATCGTTCGCTGAACTCAGCACTCCCTGACTCCATGCGTAAAAAGCGCGCACTGCGGGAGGAAGGTATCTGTTCTGCGGATACACCAAGGATAAGGGTAAATCAAAAGCGTCGTCGTGCAGGCACGCAATAAGCGCTCCGCTACGCAAATAGGGAGTAGCCAGATAGCTGGCCACGCGAATTAACCCCAGCCCCTGTACGCCGGCCTGTATGTAGGCATCCGTATCGTCTACCACCAGCGTTTCCGGCATACGGATCGCCCGCACGGCGGTATCATGCGCAAAAAACCACTCTGTCGTGCGCCCGGTCCGGTGGTTAAGGTATCCCACCGCGCGATGGCCGTTCAGATCGTCCAGACACTTCGGTTCGCCATAGGTATCAAGGTATTGTGGTGCTGCCAGCACCACCCATTTAAAATTCGCCAGCGGACGGGCCACCAGCGTGGTGGAGTCCTCAATTCTGCCCGCCCGGATCGCACAGTCGTAGCCCTCCCGTATGAGGTCCTCCACATGATCGCTTGAGCAAAGCATTAGCTCCAGCTCGGGATAATGCTGCAAGAACGTCTGAATTTTGGGGATGATGCAGTGCCGGGCCAGGGATTGCGGCATACCGACTTTAAAGCGCCCTTTGGGTTGGCCAGATTTACCGGGGAATGAGGACTCCATGGCGGCAATATCAGCAAGCAGCCTTTTACATTCCGTGTAGTATCCCTCTCCGTCGGACGTCACGCTGAGCTTGCGTGTGGTTCGCTGTAACAACTGCAGCCCAAGGTAAGCTTCCAGTTCCTTAATCACCCGGGATACCGTTGAGCGCGGCATCCCCAGCACTTCCGCCGCCTTGGCAAAACTCTGTGTCTCAACGACATGCGCATATACCCGCATTGATTCCAGTCTATCCACCTTCTCCCCCTGAATGCGCACCCTGATTATCCCATATTAACGAACAGTCTAACCTACACCCGCTGACTTATCGAATGTAGCTCTCCACCGTAAACTTGCCCCACATTCCATCAACACCAGCAGTGAGGTGCAAAATGCAACAACATGACATGAACGCAGATAAACGAGTATTGGTGCTGGGAGCGGGACAACTGGGAGATGCGGTACTGGATGCGCTGCTGCCGGCGGTCACACCGCGCAACGGGGCTGTTTCCGTCATTGTTTCGCCCGCTTCCCGCGATAAACACGGTAAACTGCAGTCGGCAACGCATCAAAAACATGCTGATGCCGGCGCAACCTTTATCGGCGTAGACTTGGCCGCCTGTTCGGCTGAACAGTTAAGCAGGATATTTAAGCCGTTTGATACCGTTATTAACTGTATGGGGTTCGTTGCCGGGGCCGGTACGCAGCTCAAGATCACGCGCGCGGTGTTACATGCCGGGGTGCGGCGATACTTCCCCTGGCAATTCGGCGTTAATTACGATGTGGTCGGTAAAGGAAGCGGCCAGCCCGTCTGGGATGAACAGTATGATGTCCGGACGCTATTACGGGCGCAGAGCACCACGGAGTGGGTGATTATTTCAACCGGCATATTCACCAGCTTCCTCTTCGAACCGGCATTCGACGTCGTCAATTTATCGGCCAACACCATCAACGCGCTGGGAGGATGGGACACTCAGGTCACCGTCACCTCGCCGGCCGATATCGGCCGACTGACCAGCGCCATCTATTTACATCAGCCGCGGATCGTCAACGACGTCATCTTTGTCGCGGGGGAAACAACATCATACCGGCAACTGGCCTCAACGATTGAACACGTTACGCAACGGCGCTTTACCAAAAACGTGCTCACCCTGCCGGCGCTGCTGGAGGCCCTGCGTTTACGCCCGGATGACCAGATGCTGCGCTATCGCGCCGCGTTTGCCCGGGGTGACGGCATGTGGTGGCCAATGCGCGACACCTACAATGCGCAAAATGCGATTCAGACCCAGGATATTGCCTCCTGGCTTACGGCATCTATTTAGCCTCCGACAAGAAACGGCCGGCGCGTAACCACGCACCGGCCGCTTTGTTGAGGAAACAACACCCGTCAATGCTTGACGATATACATCGTCTGGCTATAGGCCACGTCTTCCGGGTTGGTAATCGGATAACCTTTTACCCAGGGTTTGATCAGGCGGCCATTGGTGTACTGATAAATCGGCGCGATCGGCGCCTGATCGGCCAGGATCTGCTCCGCCTTGTTGTAGTCGGCGTTCAGCGCCGCCGGGCTGGTGCGCCGGCTGGCTTCCGCCAGCACGCGGTCATAGTCTGCGTTGCGGAACTTGGCGATATTGCCGGCATGCGAAGAACCCAGCAGCGACAGGAAGGTGGACGCCTCATTGTAATCCCCCACCCAGGAGGCGCGGATCACGTCGAAGTTGCCGGTATTACGGCTGTCGATATAGGTTTTCCACTCCTGATTCTGCAGCTTAACATTCACCCCCAGCTTTTTCTTCCACATCGAGGCCACGGCAATGGCGATCTTCTGATGGCTTTCCGAGGTGTTATACAGCAGCGTCAATTTCAGCGGGTTATCCGGGCCATAGCCGGCAGACTGGATCAGCGCCTTGGCCTGCGCATCCAGCTCCGCCTGCGACTGCTGCTGCAGCAGGCTATCTTTGGCTTTGAAGCCGGCGGTCACGTCCGGCGTAAAGTGGTATGCCGGCTTTTCACCGGTGCCCAGCACTTTTTCAGCGATAATCTTGCGATCGATGGCGTAAGACAGCGCCTTACGCACCCGCACATCGTTGGTTGGCGCACGCTGGGTGTTAAACGCATAGTAATAGGTGCCCAACTGATCGGGGGTATAGACCTGATCCGGAATATCCTTCAGCAGTTTGCGATACATATTTTTCGGGAAGGATTCGGTGATATCGATATCCCCCGCCAGATAGCGTTTGGTGGCGTTGGATTCCTGATTGATCGGCACAAACGTCACCTTGGTCAGCACGGTGTGTTTATGATCCCAATAGTGTTCATTCGGCACCAGCACCAGCTTCTCATTCACCACCCGCTGCTGCAGTTTAAAGGCGCCGTTGCCGACCAGGTTGCCTACCTTGGTCCAGTCGCTGCCGTATTTCTCCACCACCGCTTTCGGCGCCGGGAACAGGCTGAAGTTGGCGGTCAGGCTGACAAAGTACGGCACCGGCTTATTCAGCTGTACCTTCAGGGTATGGGCGTCCACCGCCGTCACCCCCAGCTTTTCGGCAGGCAGCTTACCGGCGATGATCGCCTCGGCGTTCTGGATCCCCGCCAGCTGGGCAAACCAGGCAAAAGGCGACAGGCTTTTCGGGTCCACCAGCCGCTGCCAGCTGTAGACGAAATCGTTCGCCGTGACAGGGTCACCGTTTGACCAGCGTGCGTCTTTGCGCAGGGTAAAGAGGAAGGTCTGGTTATCCGACGTCTGCCAACGGCTGGCGACGCCGGGGATAATATTGCCCTGCGCATCCTGATTCACCAACCCTTCAAACAGATCGCGCGCCACCTGCGCCTCCGGCAGGCCAACCGCTTTAATCGGATCGAGCGACGCGGGCTCATCTTTAATATGGCGCACGATTTCCTGCTTATCGGCCAGGGCCGTACCGGCCGGCACCTGCGCCGCACTGACGCCAAAGCTCAGGCAGACGGCCGCTGCGCAGCCTGCCAAACGGAAACCCCGTTGAATTTTTTTTCTCGCCATCGTTATTATCCCGCGTTAACCATCTGAATTTTTTATCATATACCCAAAAGCGCCGCGGCGCATCATGGCGGCGGCGGCCCTGCGGGAAAAACAACGCCGGCGGTGTGAAAATGCGATAACGGCCGCGCTTTGCACCGCCGGACGCTGGCCGGCGGCGCGGCCTGAAGGCTTAATCGTAGAGATGAACGGTGCGGATGCGGTAGGTAAACTCTTCACCCTCTTCTTCATCAAAGATGGTGAACTGAGCGTTCTCTTCCAGCGGTTTTAGCTGAATATCGGTGGTTTGCAGCTGGCGGTCGTTAACGTCGTCATAACCGTAATCGAGGTAGAAACTGTTTTTCTGGTAGTCCACATGCAGGGTAAACGGGTAGTTGGATTCATCTCCGCGCCCATCATCATTTTTCACCACGCCGAACCACTCCCCCTGGCGGATTTGATTCTCATCATCCACGCCGCACAACAGCGTGAGCGTGTCCTGCTCGTGTTCCGTATAACTGGCGACTATTCTGGCGACTGGCATGTTAAATCTCCTTGCTGATTATCGGCTTGGCTGTCTGCTTAGTATAACAAGCGGCAGCCGTATCGGCAGCGAACATTACGCCACGCCGCCGCTGATCGCTCAGATAAGACGCAGAGCAACAATGTTGTGGGAAAGTCACACAAAAGCGTAATACACTGAATAAAATAACAATGCATTTTCACCCACTGGCGATACAGGGCGACACCATGACTCAACAACGACCGCGTAGCGAACGCGGCCAGCTGGCCGTGGCTGGAGAAAGTTACGGAAAATCGTTATTAGGCGCACCGCTGCTTTATTTCCCCGCCGTAGCACGTGGCCCGGACGCCGGGCTGATCATCGCCGGCACGCACGGTGATGAAAATGCCGCCGTCGTCACCCTGTCCTGCGCATTGCGCAGCCTGTCTCCCGCCGCGCGGCGCCACCATGTGGTGCTGGCGGTCAACCCGGACGGCTGCCAGTTAGGATTGCGCGCCAACGCCAACGGTGTGGATTTGAACCGCAACTTCCCCTCGGCCAACTGGCGTTCCGGCGATACGGTCTACCGCTGGAACAGCGCCGCGCCAACGCGGGAGGTCAAGCTGTCAACCGGCGGCCGGCCGGGTTCCGAACCGGAAACGCAGGCGCTCTGCCATCTGATCCACCGGCTGAAGCCGGCCTGGGTGGTCTCTTTTCATGAACCGCTGGCGTGTATTGAAGATCCGGCCAGCTCGCACCTTGGCGTCTGGCTGTCGCACAAATTCGCCCTGCCGCTGGTCAGCAGCGTCGGCTATGAAACGCCGGGTTCGTTCGGCAGCTGGTGCGCCGATCTGTCGCTGCCGTGCATCACCGCCGAACTGCCGGCCATCTCCGCCGATGCCGCCAGCGAACAGTATCTGGATGCGATGATTGAGCTGCTGACCTACCCGCAGTAATCCCGCGCTTATACGTCGCCCAGCCGGATGACGCCGCAGGCAAAATCCAGCCCCGGCTCAACATCCTGCGCCAGCCAGGTCGGCCCGTCCAGATCGATAAAACGGGCCGCCGGCGCCAGCGGCAGCGCCGCCGTCACCGCCCGTGAGGTGCACAGCATGCAGCCGAGCATCAGCGTAAAGCCTTGGCTGACGGCCTGCTCGGCCAGCGCCAGCGCTTCGGTCAGGCCGCCGGTTTTATCCAGTTTAATATTGACCATCTGATAACGGCCGGCAAGCCGGGCCAAATCGGCGCGGGTATGGCAGCTTTCATCGGCGCAGATCGGCAGCGGATGGATAAAGTTCGCCAATGCCTCATCGTTATCGGCCGGCAGCGGCTGCTCCAGCATCGCCACCTGTAAATCCGCCAGCAGCTGGCAGCGCGCCGCCAAACCTTCAGCCTGCCAGGATTCGTTGGCGTCGACGATCAGCGTCGCCTCCGGCACCGCGCCGCGGACCGCCACCAGCCGCTCGCTGATGAGCCGGTCGTCCAGCTTGATTTTCAGCAGCGTCGCCCCACGGCGGTTAAGCTCCAACGCGGCCCGGGCCATCGCCTCCGGCGTATCGATGCCGACGGTTTGCGCCGTCGTGACCTGCGGCGGCGGGTTCACCCCCGCGCGCTGCCACAGCGTTTGCGCCTGTTGGCGACACGCCAGATCCCATAAGGCGCAGTCCAGCGCATTGCGCGCCGCGCCGGCCGGCATCAGCTGCTGCAGCGCGTCGCGCGACAGGCCGCGTTCAATGGCCGGCCTGACCGCCTCCAACTGAGCCAGCACCGAGTCTTCGCTTTCGCCATAGCGCGGGTACGGCGTGCATTCCCCCACGCCACAGACGCCCTGCTGTTCGATTTCCACCACTACCACGTTGGCCGTGCTGCGGCTGCCGCGTGAAATCACAAACGCGGCGCGCAGCGGCCAGGCCTGTGGGTAAAAACGCATGCTTCTCATCACCGCTCCTGGTTGAATAGTACGCGTAATATCAGCGCTGTACGCAAGGGTATGCCAATATATACAACTGTTTAGCCAATTTTGTATACCCAAGCGGCATGCATTGACATAGACTGACGGCAAGGTGTGAACCTAATGTTAAAATGGGCGTGAGCCGCTCGCCGATTAGGTGCACATCTTTTGTATAAACACCTGTCAAAGGAATCAAGTCATGACTCAGACCGTAAAGTTCCAGAGTAACCCCGTTGCCGTTGCCGGCCAACTGCCGAAAGCCGGCGAACAGGGCAAACCGTTCTCCCTGGTGGCGAAAGATCTGTCAGACGTTGCGCTGGGCAGCTTTGCCGGCAAACGTAAGGTGCTGAATATTTTCCCAAGCATCGACACCGGCGTCTGCGCCACTTCGGTGCGTAAATTCAACCAGTTGGCCAGCAGCCTGGATAACACCGTGGTGCTGTGTATCTCCGCCGACCTGCCGTTCGCCCAGTCCCGTTTCTGCGGTGCGGAAGGCCTGAGCAATGTAGTAACCCTGTCCACCCTGCGCGGCGCCGAGTTCAAACAGACTTACGGCGTAGAAATTGCCGACGGTCCGCTGGCGGGCCTGACCGCCCGTGCCGTGGTGGTGCTGGATGAGCAAGACAACGTGCTGTACAGCGAACTGGTGGACGAAATCACTTCTGAACCGAACTACGACGCAGCCCTGGCGGCGCTGAAGTAATTCGCGCATAAAAAAGCCCGGTCAGTCCGGGCTTTTTCTCGTCATTATTCCTCAGCGTCTTCCGCCGGTTTGCGGCTGCTGAGGCCGTAGTCACGCAGTTTATTGGCAATTGCGGTATGTGAGACCCCCAGGCGCTTCGCCAGTTTGCGCGTGCTGGGATAGGTACGGTACAGCCGGGTCAGCACCGAGCGCTCAAAACGCTTGCTGATCTCATCCAGCGTCCCGTCAATCGCCTCATCCCCCAGCGACATCTCGACCTCAAACTCCGGCAGCACGATATCCTGCGGGCGCAGTTCAAAGCCTTCGGTCTGGGTCAGTGCGCGATAAATCGCATTTTTCAGCTGACGTACGTTCCCCGGCCAGCCGTACTTGCTCAGGAAACTGTTCAGATCGCTCGACAGCTTCGGCCGGGCGACGCCCTGCTCATCGGCAAAGCGCGCGACAAACAGTTCGGTCAGCGGCATGATGTCCTGCGGGCGCTCGCGCAGCGGCGGCACCGTGATGGTCAGCACGTTCAGGCGGTAGTAAAGATCCTCACGGAACTCGCCGCGCTGCACCAGCTCAATCAGGTTTTTCTGCGTGGCGCAGATCACCCGCACGTCCACGTGCACTTCATGATCCTCGCCAACGCGGCGGAAGGTGCCGTCGTTCAGGAAACGCAGCAGTTTGGTCTGCATCCGCGGCGACATTTCGCCAATCTCGTCCAGCAGCACCGAACCGCCGCTGGCCTGTTCGAAGAAGCCCTTTTTCGCCGCACCGGCGCCCGGATAGGCGCCCGCCGCATGGCCGAACAGCTCGCTTTCCGCCACGTCATCCGGCAGCGCCGCACAGTTGAGCGCCAGGAAAGGCTGTTTGCCGCGCGGGCTGCGCAGATGGCAGGCGCGGGCCAGGATATCTTTGCCGGTGCCGGTATCGCCGACAATCAGCAGCGGTGCATCCAGCATCGCCAGCTTGCGCGCCTGTTCCAGCACCTGGCGCATTTTCGGGCTGACCGCCACGATATGATCGAACTCGGTGTCATCGTTCACCGACAGATTCTGCAGCTGCCGCCCCATACGCGCGGTGGATTTCAGCATTACCACGGCGCCGACCACGTCCGGCTGCTGGTTTTCATCTTCCAGGTGGATCGGCGTGATATCCATCAGGAAATCCTGACTGCGGATCACCACCCGCTCAGCGTGCGGTGCGGCGTGTTCATTCTCCAGCCAGCGGCTGAAGCTGTAGCCGCCAATCAGCTGCCCCGCCGTCTGGTTGCGGATTTTATCTTCGTTCAGGCCAAACAGCGCCAGCGCCGCCGGGTTGGCCAGCTCGACCTTACCTTTCATATCAATGGAGAATACCGGCTCCGGCATGGATTCCAGCAGCGCGCGCAGCGCCCGGTGTTCGCGCTCGGAAGGCATGAAACTGACGGTGCGCACGTCGGTGACGCCGGCGATGCGGCGGATTTCCGCCATCAGGGCGCGGAAGGTATCAAAATCAAGCTGGGAAAAATTAAGGTAAATCCGGCCGATAGGATCGATTTCGATACCGCGTAAATCAATGCTGCGTAATACCAAGAGATCCAGCAATTCTCGGGTAAGACCGATCCGGTCTTCGCAAAATACTTCCAAACGCATCAGTATTGGCCTTATCTGCAGGTTTTGCGTACACGGGATGAGTGGCGCTCATCATACTCTCTCACCCCGGACAGAAGAAACGTTCCGTCAGCAAAAGTTGACAGAACGCTGATTTATCATTGTGGTTATTGATTCTAATCGCAAATGAATAACACCATCCGCGTCATTTTAGCTTATTGCCAGATATTTATCATGACTCGGAGATTATTTTTGGATAATTATCACGAAATTACAGCAGGATGTTCTTTCGTCAACGCTAGCTTACGCCACACGGAAAAGCGCCGCACCGGACGGTGCGGCGGCGGGATTATCAGGCTTTCTTGTCGCCTTTTTTCATCACGTCCTTCAGTTGGCCGACTAACTGGCCGCGGAAATCGCTCAGCTTGGGCTTATCATCCTCCAGCCACGGCAGCGGCCGACACAGCTCCATCGCCTTAATGCCCAGACGCGCGGTCAACAAGCCGGCGCCGATACCCTGCGCGGCGCGGGCGGACAAACGCGCCGCCAGATCCTGCGACACCCAGTCCATCCCGACCTCGCGCACCAGTTCAGAGGCGCCGGCAAAGGCGATGTTCAGCAGCACCAGCCGGAACAGGCGAATACGGCTGAAATAGCCCAGTTCGATGCCGTACAGCGCGGCGATGCGGTTGATCAGCCGAATATTGCGCCAGGCGATAAACGCCATATCCACCAGCGCCAGCGGGCTGACGGCGATCATCAGCGTCGACTCGGCCGCAGAACGGCTGATCTCGCGCCGCGCCTGATTATCCAGCACCGGCTGCACCAGGCGCGCGTACAGCGCCACCACTTCACGGTCGTTCTGGGTCTCATGCAGCGACGCCTGCCAACGCTGCAGCGCCGGATGCCCCTGATCCAGCCCGGCCTGACGCGCCAGTTTTTCGCAGAACTCGCGCCCTTTGCCCAGCCCGTGGCTGTGCAGCAGTTCCCGCGCTTCGTCACGCTCTTCGGCGCGCTGGCGCAGGCGGTACAGGCGGCGCCATTCCGCCACCACCGAGCCGACGCCGGCACCGACGATCAGGCCGCCGGCAACGCCGCCGCCGAGCGCGATCCAATCCTGCTGCAGCCAGGCCTGATGCACCCACTGCACGCCCTGCGCCACCACGCTGACGCCGAACAGCGTCAGCCCGGCGGTGACCATTTTACGCCACAGGCTGCGCTTCGGCTTCAGCGCCGCATTGACGATGCCTTCAACGCGCCCTTCTTCCTCCTCCTTTTCCAGCTCCGGCGCGGCGGGAAAGAAGTTATCCGCCTGCTGTTCGTCAAAGGCCATACCGGCGCGCAGCGTCGGCTCCTGCGGCGGCTGCAGCGGCTCTTCAAAATCGATACGCGGTTTTATCGGCTCGCTCATCGCACTTTATCTCCCAGCAAAAACTCCATCACCGCGTCCAGACGAATATGCGGCAACGGACTGTCCACGCTCATGGCGCGCGGACGAAATTCATCAAAGTGGAACCCCTGCTGCTGCCAGAACGCCGGCCCCGGCAGGCGTGCCGGCACTTCGCCGGGGAATACCGTCAGCGGTGCGCCGTCCGACAGACGGTTGCCTTTCAGCGCCGGAATACGCTGCCCCTGATGGTCCACCATGCCGCTCTCGGTCGCCTGCACCGAAGCCAGCCCGACGCAGTCCATGCTGATGCCCTCAAATGCCGCATTCTGCCAGGCTTCCTGCACCAGTTGCTGCAGCAGCGACACCAGATTGGCGTGCTGATCGGCGGTAATATGGTCGGCTTTGGTGGCGGCAAACATCAGTTTGTCGATGGTGGGCGAAAACAGGCGGCGGTACAGCGTACGCTTGCCGTAGTGGAAGCTCTGCATCAGTTGGGTCAGCGCCAGGCGCATGTCGTTAAACGCCTGCGGCCCGCTGTTAAGCGGCTGCAGGCAATCCACCAGCACAATCTGGCGGTCGAAACGCACAAAGTGTTCTTTGTAGAAGTTTTTTACGATCGACTGGCAGTAATAACCGAAGCGGGCGCGCAGCATGCCGATATTGGTGTGCTTGTCGGCCTGCGCCAGTTTTGATTCGCTGCCGGCGTCGACGTTCGGCCAGGGGAAGAACTGCAGCGCCGGCGCGCCGGCCATATCGCCCGGCAGCACAAAGCGTCCCGGCTGGATAAAGTGCAGCCCTTCGGCCTTACAGCGCAGCAGATAATCGGTGTAGGCCTGCGCGATCGCCGCCAGTTTATTTTCATCGGCCGCCGCCAGCGGATCCAGCGCGTTGCACAGCGCCAGCCACGGTTTGGCCCATTCGGCACGATCGCCCTGCAGCAGCCCGGTCATCTGACGCGACCAGGTCAGGTAGTCCTGTTCCAGCATCGGCAGGTCGAGCAGCCATTCGCCCGGATAATCGACGATCTCCAGATACAGCGTCGAGGTTTCTTTAAAGTGGCGCAGCAGGGAATCATTGGAGCGGTAGCGCAGCGCCAGGCGAATTTCGCTGACGCCGCGGGTGGGGGTCGGCCAGGTCGGCGGCGTGCCGTACAGCTGCGCCAGCCCCTCATCATAGGTAAAACGCTGAATGCCGAGATCGCGCTGCGGGATGCGTTTTACCCCCAGCAGGCGCTCTTCACGCACCGGCGAAAACAGCGGCAGCCGCGCGCCGCTGTGGACATGCAACAGTTGATTGACTAGTGCGGTGATAAAGGCGGTTTTTCCGCTGCGGCTCAGGCCGGTCACCGCCAGACGCAGATGGCGGTCCATACCGCGGTTGACCAGCGAGGTTAACTCATTTTTTAATCGTTTCATTCTTCTCCTTGGCATAAATACCCAAAATCACTCAGCGCTGCGGCGGGGCTGCGTCGGCCACCGCTCAAGGCAGCAGCGACTTAGCGGGTATAACGCCCGAATGCCTTATTCAGCCCCTTGCGGAACATCGGCTCCAGCACCATCGCCAGCAACAGGCGCAGCGGTTTACGGCTGACGGTTCTCAGCAGCCATGAGGTGGCCCCCGCCGGGCCGTAACTGAGTAACGCTATGATGATGACTTTAGACAATCTCTTCAACATTGCACCAGCTCCTCGTTGGAAAGTGGCGGATTGGCCGCCGTTGGCGGCGTGGTTTACTCTGGTCATAACTGCCCTCCGGCAAAGGTGACGGCGGCGTCCGGCACGGCAACCGTCAATTACAGCTGACGGAAACGGCTCTGTACGCCGAAGGTATCCGAGGTCACGTAGCGTTCAACCTGGCGCAGCTGGCGCTCGCCGCTGCCCAGTTCATACTCCAGCTGATCCAACAGCTGGCGCGGCGTACGCTGATGTTCGCCGTCGAAACGGCTCGCCGGCGCCGCTTCCAGCAGGTAGCCCATGGCGAAATAGGCGACGACGGTAAAGAAAAACAGGCCGAAGATCATCGACAGCACCACCATCACGCGGATCAGGCGCACCGGTACGTCAAAGTAGTGCGCCAGGCCGGCGCAAACGCCCTTCACCATACCCTCTTCAGGTACGCGATACAGTTTTTTACTGCCCAGCAAATTGCCCATCAAGACTGCCTCCAGTTCGGATGTTCGGCATCCAGAATCTCTTCCAGCGCCTGAATACGTTCGCGCATGCGTTTGGCGTCTTCCGTCAGCTGCGCCAGCCGCTGCATTTCCTGATGCGTCAGCTGGATCCCGTTCTGTTGCCGATTGCTGTAATGCAGCCAAAGCCAAATCGGGGCGACGAACAGCACAAAAATCGTCAATGGAATGGCTAACAATAACGCACTCATTTCAACTCCTTGTTATTCCCGCCTGCCGGACGCCGCGCTGCGGCGTCGGCAAGCCGGGTTTCTGTTATCGGACGGCGGCCGCCGGACGGCCGCAAAAAACGGTTACTCTGAGCGGTTCATCTTGGCTTTCAGCGCCGCCAGCTGCTCGCTGATGGCATCATCCGCCTTCAGTTCGGCGAATTCCTGATCCAGGGTTTTCTTTTTACCCAGGCTGATGCTTTCAGCTTCCGCTTCCATATGGTCGATACGGCGCTCAAACTGCTCGAAACGCGCCATCGCTTCATCCAGCTTGCCGCTGTCCAACTGACGGCGCACATCGCGGGAAGACGACGCCGCCTGATGACGCAGCATCAGCGCCTGCTGACGCGCGCGGGTTTCGGTCAGCTTGCTTTCCAGTTCGCCGATTTCGCTCTTCATCCGGCTCAGGGTTTCTTCCACCGTCTCCACTTCATGGGTCAGCGTGGCGATCAGATCGGACACTTTCTGTTTCTCAATCAGCGCCGCCCGCGCCAGATCTTCTTTATCTTTGCGCAGCGCCAGCTCCGCTTTTTCCTGCCAGTCATCGAGCTGCTTCTCACCCTGCTCGATACGACGCAGCAGCTGCTTTTTCTCCGCCAGCGCGCGCGCCGAGGTGGAACGCACTTCAACCAACGTGTCTTCCATCTCCTGAATCATCAGACGCACCAGCTTCTGCGGATCTTCCGCCTTATCCAGCAGCGTATTGATGTTGGCGTTCACTATGTCGGCAAAACGAGAAAAAATACCCATAATTCACTTCCTCTTGGTGTCAGTGGCGTCTTCAGCGCCGTCTTAAGTCATACTGCGGACGCCAAGATATAATCAAGATGCGTGCCAACTTTTATTTCACTGATATTAAAGGACTATTTATTTTTGACTCTGCCGTGCCATGCTGTAAAGTGATTATTTTCACCAACTATTGGCGAATTTCATCATGAGCGAGCAGATCGACCCCCTGATGGGCGAAGCAAACGCCTTTGTAGAAGTATTAGAACAAGTCTCGCAGCTGGCAACCCTGAACAAACCGGTGCTGGTGATTGGCGAACGCGGTACCGGCAAAGAGCTGATCGCCCACCGGCTGCACTACCTGTCCAACCGCTGGCAGGGGCCGTTTATCTCCCTCAACTGCGCGGCGCTGAATGAAAATCTGCTGGATTCCGAACTGTTCGGCCATGAGGCCGGCGCGTTTACCGGTGCGCAGAAGCGCCATCTGGGGCGTTTTGAACGCGCCGACGGCGGTACGCTGTTTCTTGACGAGCTGGCGACAGCGCCGATGCTGGTGCAGGAGAAGCTGCTGCGGGTGATTGAATACGGCCACCTTGAGCGCGTGGGCGGCAGCCAGCCGCTGCAGGTGGACGTGCGCCTGGTGTGCGCCACCAACGACGATCTGCCGGCGCTGGCGGCGGCCGGCAAATTCCGCGCCGATCTGCTCGACCGACTGGCGTTTGACGTGGTGCAGCTGCCGCCGCTGCGCCAGCGGCAGCAGGACATCATGCTGCTGGCGGAGCACTTCGCCATCCAGATGTGCCGCGAACTGGCGCTGCCGCTGTTTCCCGGCTTTACCGCCCGCGCCCGTGAGACGCTGCTCGGCTACGGCTGGCCCGGTAACGTGCGCGAACTGAAAAACGTGGTCGAGCGTTCGGTATACCGCCACGGCAGCAGCGAACAGGCGCTGGACCAAATCGTGATCAACCCGTTTGCCCGCAGCACGCCGGCGGATACACCGGCCGCGGAAGCGCAGGCCGCCGGCATCCCCGCGCTGCCGCTGGATCTGAAAGGCTGGCAGAGCGAGCAGGAGAAACGGCTGTTGGAGCAGGCGTTGCGCCAGGCGCGTTTTAACCAACGCAAAGCGGCGGAACTGCTGGGGCTGACCTACCATCAGCTGCGCGGCATGCTGAAGAAACATGCGCTGCAGCCCGGTGAAGAGCCGTCCGCCTGAGGCCCAGGTCAGCAACGCCATAATATGCGCCCGCAGCCACCGGTGTGCCGGATCGCGGTGGCTGCGCTCGAGCCACAGCATCACCATCTCGAACCCCGGCACGGCCACCGGCGGCTCCCGCACCTGCAGAGCGGCATTGCCGCGCGCCAGCCGTTCCGGCGGCAGAACGGCGGCGACTTGACATCCCGACGCTGACGCTGCGCGCGGATCTCGCCCCGGGACAAGGCGGATTAGGCGTACATCGCGAATAAATGGGGATCGACAGGCAAAAAAAAAAAGCCAGCACCCGAGCTGGCTTGAAAATAATACTGGAAGCAATGTGAGCAATGTCGTGCCTTTCACGTCAGCGCCGCGGGAGCGGCCTTCCGTGAACTGCGAGGTGATGATAATGGTTCTCAATATCAGCTGTAAAGCTTTTTGTTGAGAATTTTTCTCATCTCCACAACAACATTGTGCAATTACCAGGCAGGAAACGGGTCAGCCATCTCCAACCAATACGCCAGACCGGCCGCCATCTCCGCATCGCTCAGCAGACACGCATCCAGCCGGCGCACCATCTCCGCCTGCGGCAGATGCTGACCGATAAACACCAGCTCCTGGCGCATATCGCCAAACGGTTCAACCCAACGTTCCAGAATCTGCGCCCGCGTTTCCTCATCCTGCGGCCAGTTATCCTGCGGAATGGCGCGCCAGAACAACCCCGCGACGCCGTAGCGGGCAATGCCGCCGGCCTGGCTCCACTGCCCGGCGTGCTGCGGCCGCGTCGCCAGCCAGAAAAAACCTTTCGAACGCAGCAAGTTGCCGCCGGCCCAGTCGCCGTTAATCAGGCGATAGAATTTGTCCGGCGCAAACGGCCGACGGGCGCGGTAGACAAAGCTGCTGATGCCGTAATTTTCCGTTTCCGGCAGATGCTCGCCGCGCAACTCCTTCAGCCAGCCCGGCGCACGCTGCGCCTTTTCAAAGCTAAAGCGATGAGTGTTAAGCACTTCGTCCAGCGGCAGCGTGCCCGGCGCGATCGGGATAATCTTCGCCTCGGTATTGAGACTGGCCAGCAGCGCCGTGACCTCCGCCAGCTGCTGCGGCGTCAGCAGGTCGGTTTTACCGATCAGTATCACGTCGCAAAACTCGATCTGTTCAATCAACAAATCCGCCACGCTGCGCAGGTCATCCTCCCCCAAGCTTTGCCCGACTTCCTGCAGACTAGCCGCCTGCTGGTACTGCTCAAGGAAATTAACGCCGTCCACCACCGTGACCAGCGTGTCCAGCCGGGCAAACTGCGACAGGCTCTCTCCCGCCTGATCCTCAAAGGTAAAAGTCTCCGCCACCGGCAGCGGCTCCGAAATACCGCTGGATTCAATCAGCAGGTAGTCAAAGCGGTCGGCCTGCGCCAGCTCACGTACCGACACCAGCAGATCTTCCCGCAGAGTACAGCAGATACAGCCGTTGCTCATTTCCACCAGCTTTTCCTGCTGGCGATCGAGGGTGACTTCGTTGGCCAGCAGCGCGGCGTCGATATTCACCTCGCTCATATCATTGACGATCACCGCCACGCGCATGCCCTGACGGTTGTTCAGTATATGGTTAAGCACCGTGGTCTTGCCGGCGCCAAGAAAGCCGGAAAGCACCGTAACCGGAAGTGGTTGCATGGCAGCCTCACTAAAATTCGTTGCGTAATGCCTGATAGCCGCGCACCAGATCGACATTGGTGGCGGCCACCTCCTCTGAAAATTGCAGCGCGTCGGGTTCCACCTGGCCATAGCGCGACAGATCGCTGTCTGCACCGACCCGTTCGGTGGACGGGATATAGCACTGCTCCGGCAGCGTCACGCCGTCCACCACCGCGTTATAACGCACCACGCAGCCGCTGCGCAGATGGCAGTTGAACAGCACGCTGTTAAAACCGACGAACACCCGGTCATCGATGCGGCACGGCCCGTGCACAATGGCACGGTGGGCGATGGAGCTGTAGCTGCCGATGGTTACCGCCGCGCCGCTTTTGGAATGGATCACCACGCCGTCCTGAATATTGGAGTGGGCGCCGATCACAATCGGCGCCATATCGCCGTCGGCGTTAACTTCATCGGCGCGAATCACCGCGTAAGGCCCGACGTACACGTAATCGCCGATAATCACCCGCCCGCAGATAATCGCAGTGGGATCGATATAGGCTTGGGCGGAGACCTGCGGCAGATGGCCGCTGGGATTTTTACGCAGCATCAGCGTCCTCCCGCCAGCTCAGTCGGGCTACCGCGTTATGCGCATGCAGGCTTTCCTGATGCTCCACCCGCACGCTGAAGGCGCGGTAGCAGCAGGAGCGGCGCAGGGCGTCATACAACCGGCGCGCGGCATCTTCACAAAACATCAGGTTGCGGCCGTTAGCCAATGCAAACGCCTGCTCGTCCTGACGCTTGACCAGCGTCTGCACCGGCGTCCCCAGCGCATGCTCGATGCGGTCGATCAGCGAAATCACCGGCAGTACTTTTTCATCGCCGGACAAGGTGACCGTCACCCACGCCCAGCTGCGCTGGCTGTGCGGCGTCGCCGGCATGCCGTGCGTCCCCAGCCAGTCAGCCACCTGCTGCGTCCCGACCGTTTCATCATCCGCCTCGATATCGACCAGAAACTGCTGCTGCGCCGCCTGACGGCTGAGAGCCGCCGACGCCGGGCAGGTGGATGAATAAGGCACGCCGACCTGCAGCGTCAGCGTTGGCAGCAGCTCCAGCGCTGCGGTAATGCGCAGCGGGTAACTTTTCCAGCCGCGCTGCGGGCTGATCAGCGCCGGACGCGACAGCAGCAGTTCCCCGCCGATCTCCAACTGCACCCGATCGCTGTCCGTACTCTGCGACTGCAGACATTCGGCCAGCGTGTTGATAATGCGTCGCGGCGTCAGTTCCCCCTGCGTCAGCGCATCCAGCGTCAGATACAGGCGCGACATATGAATGCCGCGCGCGCCGTCACGGTTGGCGCAGACGTTAACGCCGACGCTTACTTCGGCATTTAGCGGACGCCCCGCCACCTCCAGCGGCAGCGCGATGCCCTGCATTCCCACCCAGTCAAGGGCGATATCGCTCATCTCCCCGTGTCCGCTCTGCACATCCGGCAGCGGCTGACGGTGAGCCATAGCCGTATTTCCCATGTTTCCCCTGCAGTTGTTAGTGACCAGGCAAAAACGGTAACACGAAATAGATATGTTATAACATAACATTTTGTCTTTTTTTCCGCCTGCACGGCGCCGTGACGCCCGGTTGGTCAATCAAGCCGCAGAAAAATCGACGTTTTTATCTGAAGAATTGGGCAGTTCGCCAGAGTACGGTACACTAACGCTATCGCTTATTAACCCATGAAGCCTCTATGCGTGGTTTACCCATTTGGATCCTGTCGTTATGCCTGGGCAATTCGCTGATGGCCGCCGCTGCGGCTGCGCCCGCGGCTGATGCTCCGGCGCCCCTGCCGGACGTACATCAGAGCGGTTTTGTCTATTGCGTCAACGGCATCCTGAACACCTTTAATCCGCAGATGGCCAGCAGCGGCCTGACGGTCGATACGCTGGCGGCGCAGCTGTACGATCGCCTGCTGGATGTTGACCCCTATACCTACCGGCTGATTCCGGAGCTGGCGCAACGCTGGGAGGTGCTGGACAACGGCGCTACCTATCGTTTCCACCTGCGTAAAGACGTGCCGTTCCAGCACACCGCCTGGTTTACGCCAACGCGTAAAATGAACGCCGACGATGTGGTATTCAGCTTTGAGCGGGTGTTTAACCACAAGCATCCGTATCACGACGTCAACGGTGGCGAGTATCCTTACTTCGACAGCCTGCAGTTTTCCGATTCGGTGCAAAGCGTGAAAAAGCTCGACAACTACACCGTCGAGATCCGCCTGCAGGCGCCGGACGCCTCGTTCCTGTGGCATCTGGCTACCCACTATGCACCGGTGCTGTCGGCAGAGTATGCCGACAACCTGAGCAAGGCCGGCGACCAGCAGATGATAGACCGCGAGCCGGTAGGCACCGGGCCTTTCCTGCTCAATGAATACCGCTCCGGGCAATATATCCGCCTGGCGCGCAACCAGGCCTACTGGAAAGGCGAACCGCGTATGGCGCAGGTGGTGATTGACCTGGGCGCCGGCGGCACCGGTCGCCTGTCGAAACTGCTGACCGGCGAATGCGACGTACTGGCCTATCCGGCCGCCAGCCAGCTTTCCATTCTGCGCGACGATCCGCGCCTGCGTCTGACGCTGCGGCCGGGGATGAACATCGCCTATCTGGCCTTCAACACCCGCAAACCGCCGTTCAATAACCTGAAGGTGCGTCAGGCCATCTCGCTGGCGATCAACAACCAGCGTCTGATGCAGTCGATTTACTACGGCACCGCCGAGACCGCCGCGTCGATTCTGCCGCGCGCCTCCTGGGCGTATGACAATGACGCGCACGTCACCGCCTACGACCCGCAGCAGGCGCGCCGCATGCTGAAAGAGGCCGGCATCGACAATCTGCAGCTGAAGCTGTGGGTGCCGACCGCCTCGCAGTCCTATAACCCCAGCCCGCTGAAAACCGCCGAACTGATCCAGGCCGATCTGGGCCAGATCGGCGTGCACGTCACCATCGTGCCGGTGGAGGGCCGCTTCCAGGAGGCGCGGCTGATGGAGATGAATCACGACCTCACCCTGACCGGCTGGGCCACCGACAGTAACGACCCGGACAGCTTCTTCCGGCCGCTGCTGAGCTGCGCGGCAATTCGCTCGCAAACCAACTATGCTCACTGGTGCGACCCCGGTTTTGATGAAACGCTGCAAAACGCCCTGCTGTCGCAGCAGCTGGCGCAGCGCATTGACAGCTACCGTCAGGCGCAAAAAATTCTGGAGCAGCAGCTGCCGGTGCTGCCGCTGGCGTCATCGCTGCGTCTGCAGGCCTACCGTTATGACATCAAGGGACTGGTGCTCAGCCCCTTCGGCAACGCATCATTCGCCGGCGTGTATCGTGAAACGGCGGAGGGAGAAAAACCGTGATTATCTTTACTCTGCGCCGCTGCCTGCTGCTGATTATCACCCTGTTTTTCCTGACGCTGGTAGGCTTCAGCCTGAGCTACTTCACGCCGCACGCGCCGCTCAGCGGCGCCGGGCTGTGGGATGCCTACCAATTTTATTTCACCAGTCTGCTGCACTGGGATTTCGGCGTGTCCAGCATTAACGGCCAGGCGATTGACGAACAGCTGCGTGAGGTGTTCCCGGCCACCATGGAGCTGTGCATTCTGGCCTTTGCCCTGGCGCTGTTTATCGGTATCCCGCTTGGCATTATCGCCGGCGTGATGCGCGGCAAATGGCAGGACACCGCCATCAGCACCTTTGCGCTGCTGGGCTTCTCCATTCCGGTATTCTGGCTGGCGCTGCTGCTGATGCTGTTCTTCTCGCTGCATCTGGGCTGGCTGCCGGTTTCCGGCCGTTTCGATCTGCTGTATCAGGTGCAGCCGGTCACCGGCTTTGCGCTGGTCGACGCCTGGCTGTCCGATTCGCCGTACCGCAGCGAAATGATCGCCAGCGCGCTGCGCCATATGATTTTGCCGATCGCCGCGCTGGCGGTGGCGCCGACCACCGAAGTGGTGCGGCTGATGCGCATCAGCACCGACGAGGTGTTCAGCCAGAACTATATCAAGGCGGCGGCCACCCGCGGCCTGTCGCGCTTTACCATTATCCGCCGTCACGTGCTGCACAACGCGCTGCCGCCGATCATCCCGAAGCTGGGGCTGCAGTTCTCCACCATGCTGACGCTGGCGATGATCACCGAAGTGGTCTTCAGCTGGCCGGGTCTGGGACGCTGGCTGATTAACGCCATTCGCCAGCAGGACTACGCCGCCATTTCCGCCGGCGTGATGCTGGTCGGTTCGCTGGTCATCACCATCAACGTGCTGGCCGATATCCTGGGTGCGGCAACCAACCCATTGAAACATAAGGAATGGTATGCCCTTCGATAACGTATACCGCGAAAAGAAAATGCCGAGCCCGCTGCGCTATACCTGGCGGATATTTTACGGCGACGCGCTGGCGATGATCGGTTTTTACGGCGTGATTGCGCTGGTGCTGCTGTCGCTGTTCGGCAGTCTGCTGGCGCCCTATGCGCTCGACCAGCAGTTCCTCGGCTACCAGCTGCTGCCGCCTTCCTGGTCGCGCTACGGCAACGTGTCGTTCTTCCTCGGCACCGACGATCTGGGGCGCGATCTGCTGAGCCGGCTGCTGACCGGCACCGCCGCCACCTTCGGCTCGGCGCTGGTGGTGACGCTGGGCGCCGCCTTCTTCGGCGTGATCCTCGGCGTGCTGGCCGGCGTGACCCACGGCCTGCGCTCGGCGGTGCTGAACCATATTCTCGATACCCTGCTGTCTATCCCGTCGCTGCTGCTGGCGATCGTGGTGGTGGCGTTTATCGGCCCGAAACTGGAGCACGCCATGCTGGCGGTGTGGCTGGCGCTGTTGCCGCGCATAGTGCGCACCATTTACAGCGCGGTGCATGACGAGCTGGAAAAAGAGTATGTGGTGGCGGCGCGGCTGGACGGCGCTTCAACCCTGCAGATCCTGTGGTATGCGGTGCTGCCCAATATCGCCGCGGTGCTGGTGACCGAGTTCACCCGCGCGCTGTCGATGGCGATCCTCGATATCGCCGCGCTCGGCTTTCTCGACCTCGGCGCGCAGCTGCCGTCGCCGGAATGGGGCGCCATGCTCGGCGATTCGCTGGAGCTGGTATATGTCGCGCCCTGGGCGGTGATGCTGCCCGGCGCCGCCATTCTGATCAGCGTGTTGCTGATCAACCTGTTGGGTGACGGCATGCGCCGCGCCATTAATGCGGGAGTGGAATAATGCCGTTGCTCGATATCCGCAATCTGACGATTGAATTTATGACCGCCGACGGACCGGTCAAGGCGGTAGACCGCGTCAGCATGACGCTGAGCGAAGGCGAAGTACGCGGGCTGGTGGGTGAATCCGGCTCCGGCAAAAGCCTGATCGCCAAGGCGATCTGCGGCGTCACCAAAGATAACTGGCGCGTCACCGCCGACCGTCTGCGCTTTGACGACATCGACCTGCTGCAGCTGACGCCGCGCGAGCGCCGCAAGCTGGTGGGCCACAACGTCTCCATGATTTTCCAGGAGCCGCAATCCTGTCTTGATCCGTCCGAAAGCATCGGCCGGCAGCTGGCGCAGGCTATCCCCGGCTGGACCTATAAAGGCCACTGGTGGCAGCGCTTCAACTGGCGGCGTCGCCGGGCGATTGAGCTGCTGCACCGCGTCGGTATTAAAGATCACAACGATATTATGGGCAGTTTCCCCTATGAGCTCACCGAAGGGGAATGTCAAAAAGTGATGATCGCCATCGCGCTGGCCAACCAGCCGCGTCTGCTGATCGCCGATGAGCCGACCAATGCGATGGAGCCCACCACCCAGGCGCAGATTTTCCGCCTGCTGGCGCGGCTGAATCAAAACAACAACACCACCATTTTGCTGATCAGCCATGACTTGCAGATGATGAGCAAATGGGCTGACCGGGTGAACGTACTTTACTGCGGCCAGACGGTGGAAAGCGCCCGCTGCGAGGAGTTGCTGGCGGCACCGCATCATCCGTACACCCAGGCGCTGATCCGCGCCATGCCGGACTTCGGCCGTTCGCTGCCGCACAAAAGCCGGCTCAATACCCTGCCGGGGGCGATCCCGTCACTGGAACATTTGCCCATCGGCTGCCGGCTGGGGCCGCGCTGCCCTTATGCGCAGAAAAAATGCATCGAAACCCCGCGCCTGCGTGCGGTGAAGAATCACCTGTTCGCCTGCCACTTCCCGCTCAATATGGAGGAACAGTGAGATGGAAACGCTATTGGAAGTGCGCAACCTGAGCAAAACCTACCGCTACCGCAGCGGTCTGTTCCGTCGTCAGCACGTCGAAGCGGTCAAGTCGGTGAGTTTTACCCTGCGCGAACGCCAGACGCTGGCGATTATCGGCGAGAACGGTTCAGGCAAGTCAACGCTGGCGAAGATGCTTTCCGGCATGGTCGAACCCAGCGCCGGTGAACTGCTGATCGACGACCATCCGCTGAACTACGGCGACTACCGCTACCGCAGCCAGCGTATCCGCATGATTTTTCAGGACCCCAGCACCTCGCTCAATCCGCGTCAGCGCATCGGGCAGATTCTGGACGCCCCGCTGCGCCTGAACACCGATCTGGAGCCTGAGGAGCGCGAGCGGCGCATTAACCAGACGCTGCGCCAGGTCGGCATGCTGCCGGACCACGCCTATTACTACCCGCATATGCTGGCCTCCGGCCAGAAACAGCGCGTAGCGCTGGCAAGGGCGCTGATTCTGCAGCCAAAGGTGATCGTCGCCGATGAGGCCCTAGCCTCGCTGGATATGTCGATGCGCTCGCAAATCATCAACCTGATGCTGGAACTACAGGAGAAGCACGGCATCTCCTATATCTATGTCACCCAGCATTTGGGAATGATGAAACACATCAGCGATCAGGTGCTGGTGATGCATGAAGGGGAAATCGTCGAGCGCGGCAGCACCGCCGAGGTGCTGGCGGCGCCGCTGCATGAACTGACCAAGCGGCTGATCGCCAGCCACTTTGGCGAAGCCCTGACCGCCGACGCCTGGCGGCGCGACGGCGGAGGCCGCTTCTGACATCAACTTCCGGGCGGTGTCGGCGCCGCCCGGAGGCCGTGCCTGCGCGGCGGGCCGTTACCCGTCAGGCGCAAATACAAATTACATTTTTGTGATATATCATTATATTTTATTCCCTTCAGTTATTGATTAGCACGTAACATTATTTTATCTCGCTATTCGAATCAGTGAAGATATCCCTACGTTGAGTTGATTAAACAACAGGATATCTCACTGATGACGAGTCCACGCCTCAGGGAACAACAGCGCCAATATCATAGCCAGTGGTATCATGAAACCCAGTGCAGCGTACGCGGCGATATGCCGTTAGAGCCGCAGGCCGCCCTGATCCGCGACCGCTTTTTGCTGGGACTGGGCGAGTTTGCCGACCCGGCATTGAATCAGGCGCTGATCGCCCGGGCGCCGCTCTTCAGCGCCTCGCTGGCGTGCTGCAGCGTACTGTTTCCCGAGCAGGTCGCGCTGTCGCGCCACGTGACGTTGTCACCATACGATCGCCTCTGTACCGCGCTGACGGTGGCGCAGGTTACCGGCGTGCAGTCGCTGTGTAGCCACTACGCCGCCCGCCTCGCCCCGCTCGACAGCCCCGACGCCTCCCGTGAAAGTAATATCCGCTTAGCGCAAATCACCCAATACGCCCGCCAGCTTGCCACCCAGCCCACGCTGATCTGTCGTAAGGCGCTGCAGCAGTTGAGTGATGTCGGCCTGAGCGTAGCGGATATCGTCTCCTTCGTGCAGATTATCGGTTTTGTCAGCTATCAGGCGCGGGTAGTCGCCGGCATCGCCGCGCTGGCGGGCCGGCCCGCTGCGGTGGCACCAGGCTTCACCACCCAGCAGGACGCCGAGGCGCTGCGCCTTGATGAACGCCCGCCGCTCTGGCGGTCACGCCTGACGCTGCTGCAGCCCGAAGAGGCGGCGGCCGAACAGCTGGACGTGCTGGATCAGAGCCATCCGGACGCGCGGAGTGAGGATTACTACCTGCTGCTGGCCCATGATGCCGCCGCCCTGCGTGAACGCAACGGCGTATTTAACGGTATTCATGGCAGTAATGATGAAACGAGCCGTCGACTGATGGCGCTGGCGGCGCTCTGCACCTCACGCATCAACGGCAGCCGCTATTGCGCCGCCAGCGTCGCCGCCGATCTGCACAACCCGCCGCTGGTGCACGCCCTGTGCGACAGCATCGACGCCGGCTATCAGCTTGCGGCGGATCCCCGGCAAAAGGCGGTGATTCAGATCGGCAGCGCGCTAACCCGCAGCCCGGAAAAGTTTACGCCGCACAGCGTACAACCGCTGTTTCAGCAGGGCGCAACGCAGGCGCAGGCGCTGGATCTGATACTGACCAGCGCGCTGTATGCCTGGGAGAACCGTCTGCGCTATAGCCTGGGCGATACGCTCAGCATCGGCACGGAAGACGAAGAGTAATTTACTGCAGCAGCCAACTTTGGGCCGCGTCAAAGAAATGCTGGGCCAGCGGCGTCGCCCGGCCCGGCTCGGCCACCACCACCGCCGCGTGGCGCGTCATCGGCGCTATCGCGATCGAACGGCGCTGCAGCTGCGGCGTCATTTCCGGCAGTAAATTGCCGCGCGGGAAGATGCCACAGCCTAAACCGACGAAAATCCCCTGCAGCAGTTGCAGCAGCGAGCTGGTTTCCAGCCGCGTATGCAGCGTTAACCCGGCGTCGCGGAAGTTCTGATCGATATAGCGGCGGAAATAGCGCGACGGTTCCGCCAGGCACAGCGGCAAGTCGGCGACCTCACGCAGCGTCAGCGGCGTATCGCCGACCAGCTGCGGAAAGTGCTGCGGATGAAACAGCAGATCGACGCCGCTGTCCTCCAGCGGCTGCGACTGGAAATGCAGCTCGTGCAGCGTCTGCAGCTCGAAAAAACCGATGCCGATGTCTACCGTATGGGCGGTCAGGGCCTCCAGCAGCTGATCGGCGCTGAGTACCGAAACGCGGAAATCCAGCCGGGGAAATTTGGCGCTGACCGACTTCAGCAACTGCGCCAGCATGATGCTGCACTGCGGCACCGCACCAATCACCAGCGTTCCGTTCAGCCCGTGCTTGAGCGATTCCACCTCCAGCTTCAGCCCCTGATACACCGAGACGATTTCCCGCGCCCAGGCCAGCACGCGTTCGCCCTCTGCGGTAAAGCCTTCAAAATTATTGCCGCGGTTGATCAACGCCACGCCCAATTCTTTCTCCAGGTTTTTCAACCGCATAGATAGCGTCGGCTGGCTGACGAAACTGGCTTCCGCCGCCCGGCCGAAATGGCGTTCGCGCTCAAGATTACACAGATAAATCAGTTGCTTAATATCCATTAATTCGCTCGGATGATGACATCTAAACCAAGTATATCATTAAGCAGCAAAAAGCGGGCCCGTGCGGCGTCGGCCGGGCCCGGAGGGAATAGTTATACTTTGAGTTTTATGTAGTCCACCAGACGCGAGAAGATCCCGCCCTGATTAACCGGCTGCAGCGCCACCAGCGGCAGCGTTTCCAGCAGTTTACCGTCGTCGCTGATGCGTACTTCGCCGACGGTCTGGCCCGCCTTCAGCGGCGCTTCCAGCCGTTTGCCGTTCAGCACGTACTGCGCCTTAAGCTTCTGCACTTCGCCCTTCGGCAGACTGAGCGCGTGATCCTGCTGGACGCCGACCTGCACCTGCGACTTATCGCCGTACCAGACCGTCTCATTGCCCAGTGCGGCGCCGGCCTTGAACACCTGCACGGTGTCAAAGTCGCGCAGCCCCCAGGTCAGCAGTTTACGCGCCTGCTCTTCACGCCCTTTCGAGCTTTTACCGCCCATCACCACGGCAATCATACGGCGGTTGCCTTCGGTGGCGGAGGCAATAATGTTAAAGCCCGCCGACGCCGTATGGCCGGTTTTCAGGCCGTCAACGTGCAGCGTTTTATCCCACAGCAGGCCGTTGCGGTTCTGCTGCGTGATGCCGTTCCAGGTCAGCGATTTTTCGCTGTACATATGATATTCCGCCGGTTCGCTCATGATGATCGCCCGCGATATCTGCGCCAAATCCCCGGCGGTAGTGAACTGACCCGGCGCATCCAGGCCGTGCACCGTTTCAAAGTGGGTGTTTTTCAGCCCGAGCTGCGCCGCTTTCTGGTTCATCAACTGTACGAAAGCCGCCTGACTGCCGGCCACGTAATCGGCCATCGCCACGCAGGCGTCATTGCCGGAGTCAATGATAATGCCACGGCTGAGATCGCGCACCGTGACCCTGTCACCTGGCTTTAAGAACATCAGCGAGGAGCCTTTAAATACCGGGTTGCCGGCGCCCCAGGCGTCCTGGCCCACCGTCACCACGTCATCCAGCCCAATTTTGTGCTGATCGAGGGCGTGGTCGACCACCAGGCCGGTCATCAGTTTAGTCAGGCTGGCGGGATTGCGCCGCTCGTCAGCATGATCCTGCGCCAAAATCTGGCCGGTGGTATAATCCATCAATACGTACGAAGCCGCATCGATTGGCGGCGGGGTCAGCGCAGGAACCTGCGCCGGCGTTGCTGCCGCCTGGGCTGCCAGCGGCAGTAACATTCCACATACAACGGCCAATACACTAGGCTTCACGACGATATCCTCTTCATATTTCTCTGTTTTAGGCGGGCTAGACTGCACCAAACGGCGCGGCAGCGGAATCACCAGTCTTTTACAGCAGATAACAGAGTGCAACCATTTGTATGTGTTATGCCGATCCGGTAATAAACCTTGCCGCCCGCAAGCCGCGCCGTCACGTTTTGGCGAAAAAAACGGCGCGCCGGCTTTAAAATCCATTCCGGTTGTTATCAGACGTTGCCGGATGTTGCCGCCCGCCACACGCTTCCTGCAAGACAGGGTATACTCAGCACAGCGTTACAGATAAAGCATCAAGGAGAAAAATTATGCCTCTGAACGAGTTATTAAACCTGCCGGGTGTCGCCGACCAGCCGGAAAGCGTTACCGATGGTTATGTGTTTAACCACACCATGATCCGCGTAAAAGATCTGAGCAAGGCGCTGGACTTCTATACCCGCGTGCTGGGCTTTACGCCGGTATATAAAGAAGACTTCGCCGAGGCGGCGTTTACCATCGTGTATCTGGCCCGCGTCCCGCGCGACCAGATCCCGCAGGATGACGAGCAGCGCAAGCAGTGGGCGCTGAGCCAGCCGGGCATCCTGGAGCTGACGCACAACCACGGCACGGAAAACCAGCCGGATTTCCAGTACCATAACGGCAACAGCGAACCGCGCGGCTTCGGCCACCTGTGCGTCACCGTGCCGGACGTACGCGCCGCCTGTGAACGCTTTGAACAGATGGGCGTCACCTTCCAGAAGCGCCTGCACGAAGGGCGTATGAACTACGTGGCGTTCATCAAGGATCCGGACGATTACTGGATTGAGATCCTGCAACCGACGCCGCTGCAGGCGTAATCGCCCCGCCGTCCCGGCCGCTCGTCGGGACGCTTTTCCGCCCCCTGCCCGCAGAATGACCAAAAATAGTCCGCCTCGCCGGGAAAAGCGCGACGTCAGGCTTGCCCGCAGCGGGTGATTCGCGTAAAACTGTCAGCCGCAAATCTTGCCACTCACAACCCATTCACTGGACGATATGTTTCAAGATAACCCGCTGCTGGCGCAGCTTAAACAGCAACTTCACTCTCAGACCCCGCGCGTTGAAGGCGTAGTAAAAGGGACTGAGAAAGGCTTTGGCTTTCTTGAGGTAGACGGTCAAAAAAGCTATTTCATCCCACCGCCGCACATGAAAAAAGTCATGCACGGGGATCGCATCGTCGCCACGCTGCATACGGAAAAAGAGCGCGAAATCGCGGAGCCGGACTCGCTGGTCGAGCCGTTCCTGACGCGCTTTGTCGGCCGGGTGCAGAAAAAAGACGATCGCCTGTCTATCGTGCCGGACCATCCGTTGCTGAAAGACGCCATCCAGTGCCGCCCCGCGCGCGGCCTGAGCCACGACTTCCAGGCCGGTGACTGGGCGGTGGCCGAGATGCGTCGTCACCCGCTCAAGGGCGACCGCACGTTTTACGCCGAACTGACGCAGTACATCACCCACGCCGATGACCACTTCGTGCCGTGGTGGGTGACGCTGGCGCGCCACAATCTGGAGAAAGAAGCGCCGGAGATGGCGGAAACCCACGCGCCGAGCGACGCTCTGCAGCGTGCAGATCTGACCGCGCTGGATTTTGTCACCATCGACAGCGCCAGCACCGAAGATATGGACGACGCCCTGCTGGTGCAGGAGAACGCTGACGGTACGCTGCAGCTGACCATCGCCATCGCCGATCCGACCGCCTTCGTCGATGAAGGCAGCGCGCTGGACGACATCGCCCGCGTGCGCGCCTTTACCAACTACCTGCCGGGCTTCAATATCCCGATGCTGCCGCGCGACCTGTCCGACAACCTGTGCTCGCTGCGCGCCAATGAGCGCCGTCCGGTGCTGGCCTGCCGCGTCACCATCGCCGCCGACGGCGCCCTCGGCGACGATATTCACTTCTTCGCCGCCGAGATCGAATCAAAAGCCAAGCTGGTGTACGACGAAGTTTCCGACTGGCTGGAAGGCGTCGGCGACTGGCAGCCGCCAAGCGACGCCATCGCCCAGCAGATCACCCTGCTTCAGCGCGTCTGCGCCGCACGCAGCTCTTGGCGTCACCAGCATGCGCTGGTATTCAAGGATCGACCGGATTACCGCTTCGTGCTGGGCGAGCAAGGCGAGGTGCTGGATATCATCACCGAGCATCGCCGCATCGCCAACCGCATCGTTGAAGAGTGCATGATCGCCGCCAACGTCTGCGCCGCCATCGTACTGCGCGACCGTCTGGGCTTCGGCATCTACAACGTGCATAACGGCTTCGACCCGGCGCTGGTTGAACAGGCCGTCACCGTGCTGCAGGCCAACGGCGTTGAAGCCGACGCCGAGAAGCTGCTGACGCTGGACGGGTTCTGCGAACTGCGACGCCATCTGGACGCTCAGCCGACCCAGTTCCTCGACAGCCGCATCCGCCGTTTCCAGACCTTTGCGGAAATCAGCACCGAACCCGGCCCGCACTTTGGCCTGGGGCTGGAAGCCTACGCCACCTGGACCTCACCGATCCGTAAATACGGCGATATGGTCAACCACCGCCTGCTGAAAGCGATCATCAGCGAACAACCGGCGGAGAAACCGCAGGACGCCATGACGCTGCAGCTGGCGGAGCGCCGTCGCGCCAACCGCATGGCAGAACGCGACGTCGGCGACTGGCTGTACGCCCGCTTCCTGCAGGACAAAGCCGGCACCGATACCCGTTTCAATGCGGAGATCATCGATGTGACGCGTGGTGGCCTGCGCGTACGCCTGCTGGATAACGGCGCCGTCGCCTTTATCCCGGCGCCGTTTATCCATGCGGTGCGCGATGAGCTGGTGTGCAGCCAGGACACCGGCACCGTGCAGGTGAAAGGCGAAGTGGTTTACCGCCAGAGCGATACGCTGCAGGTCAATATTGCGGAAGTGCGCATGGAAACCCGCAACGTGATTGCCAAACCGGCGGCGTAACCCTCCGCGCTCCCCGCGTTGGGAGGCCGACAATACCGAGGCCGGGCTGACTGCCCGGCCTTTTTATTGGCCGCCGCCGATATCGCTGTGCTTTCACGTCATTTCATCACATTGTTTTTACAATAAAACAATACTAGCCTCACATTTCTTCGCCGCCCGGCTTCTCTTCCCGCCTAAAACTCCTATTTTTAAGCTGTTACACATTATTCATAACAACATCTCTGTTCATCTCTCTGCACACCAAGGAGTTGTTTACCATGAAGAACGTCAAGTCCGGAATTATCTGGCTGGTGGTGGCGTTGGTCGGAGCCGGCGCGTTTGCCATGCTGGCGCTCAGCCGCGGCGAACACGTCAATGCAGTCTGGCTGGTGGTGGCGTCCGTCGCCTGTTACAGCATCGCCTATCGCTTCTACAGCCTGTTTATCGCCAAAAAGGTGTTTGAACTGGATGACCGCCGGCTGACGCCCGCCGAACGGCACAATGACGGCCTGGATTACGTGCCCACCAACAAGTGGGTGCTGTTTGGCCACCACTTTGCCGCCATCGCCGGCGCCGGCCCGCTGGTGGGGCCGATACTGGCCGCACAGATGGGCTTCCTGCCCGGCACCATCTGGATCCTGATCGGCGTGATGCTGGCCGGCGCGGTGCAGGATTTTCTGGTGCTGTTTATCTCGACCCGCCGCGACGGCCGTTCGCTGGGGGAAATGGCCAAACAGGAACTGGGGGCCTTCGCCGGGGTGATAACCATGCTCGGGGCGCTGGGGGTGATGATTATTATCCTGTCGGCGCTGGCGCTGGTGGTGGTCAAAGCGCTGGCGGACAGCCCGTGGGGGCTGTTCACCATCGCCGCAACCATTCCTATCGCGCTGTTTATGGGCATTTACATGCGCTTTATTCGCCCCGGTAAAATCGCCGAAATCTCGCTGATCGGCTTTGTGCTGATGCTGCTGGCGATTATCTACGGCGGCAACGTGGCGCAGCACCCTTACTGGGGGCCGTTCTTTACCCTGCACGGCACCACGCTGACCTGGGTGCTGGTGATTTACGGCTTTGTCGCGTCGGTGCTGCCGGTCTGGCTGCTGCTGGCGCCGCGCGACTATCTGTCGACCTTTATGAAGATCGGCGTCATTATCGGTTTGGCGGTGGGCATCGTGTTCGCCATGCCGGAGCTGAAAATGCCGGCGGTATCGCGCTTTATTGACGGCAGCGGCCCGGTGTTCTCCGGCGCGCTGTTCCCGTTCCTGTTTATCACCATCGCCTGCGGCGCCATTTCCGGCTTCCATGCGCTGGTATCCAGCGGCACCACGCCGAAACTGGTGGAGCGCGAAAGCCACATGCGCTTTATCGGCTACGGCGCGATGCTGATGGAGTCCTTCGTCGCCATTATGGCGCTGATCTGCGCCTCGGTGCTGGACCCCGGCGTCTACTTCGCCATGAACTCGCCGGCGGCGCTGATCGGCACCACGGTGGAAAACGCGTCGCAGGTGATCAACGGCTGGGGCTTTGTGGTAACGCCGGAAACGCTGTCGCTGATCGCCCGGGAAGTGGGCGAAAACTCGGTGCTGTCGCGCGCCGGCGGCGCGCCGACCTTTGCCGTCGGCATGGCGCATATTATCAGCGAGGTGTTCAACAGCCGCGCGATGATGGCCTTCTGGTACCACTTCGCCATTCTGTTCGAGGCGCTGTTTATTCTGACCGCCGTCGACGCCGGCACCCGCGCCTGCCGCTTTATGGTGCAGGATCTGGTGGGCGTGGCGGTTCCGCGTCTGGCGAATAACCGCTCCTGGTTCGGCAACCTGGCCGGCACCACCGTAGCGGTGGCCGGCTGGGGGTTCTTCGTCTATCAGGGGGTGATCGACCCGCTCGGCGGCATCAACACCCTGTGGCCGCTGTTCGGCATCGGCAACCAGATGCTGGCCTCGATGGCGCTGATCCTCGGCACCGTGGTGCTGTTCAAAATGAAGAAGCAGCGCTACGCCTGGGTCACCATCGTGCCCACCGTCTGGCTGTTCGTCACTTCGATGACCGCCGGCTGGCAGAAGATTTTCCATGAAAAGCCAAGCATCGGCTTCCTGGCGCAGGCAAACAAGTTCTCTGCCGGCATCGAGCACGGCGAGATTATCGCGCCGGCCAAAACGCTGCAGGATATGCAGACCATCGTGTTCAGCAACCAGATTAACGCCGCGCTCTGCGGGTTCTTTATGCTGGTTGCCGTCACCATGCTGATTTCGGCCTTCTTCGTGATCCGCCGCGCACTGCGCTCCAATACGCCGACGGTGCAGGAAAGCCCGGTAACGCTGCGGGAGGAGAGCCGCCAGGCCTGAAGCCTGCAGCAAAGACGGTTTCCGTAACGGAATAAGCATTGCCGTCGACGCACGGCAATGCTTTCCCCCCTCAACACCGCACGCATGGGGATGACGGCGTGGGCATTACCCGCTACTCTATGCCGCAGTTTGCCTTAACCCGTTATCCAGGAAGCCGTTTATGTCCCACGCTGAATACAATCGCATTGGCGGTTGGCTGTTGGCCCCCATGGCCTATCTGATCGTCACCCTGCTCAGCGCCACCCTGATGCTGGCGCTGTACGCGATGGCGATTATCACCCCGGAGTCGCGCGAATATCTGCTGACCAACGCGCAGGCCTTCACGCTGCAGTGGTACTTTTCCGTGCTGACAACGCTGGCAATGTGGGTCTTTACCCTGTGGCTGCTGTGGCTGTTCTGCCACCGTTCGCACCGCTTTCCCAAACTGTTTCTGGTGTGGCTGCTGATCACCGTGCTGCTGGCGATCAAATCCTTCGCCTTCGCGCCGATTCCCGACGAAGTGGCGGTGCGCAGCCTGGGCTGGCCGCTGCTGATGGCGGCGATTTTTGTCCCTTATCTGCGTCGCTCGCAGCGGGTGAAACAGACTTTTACCGAATAATTTCAGCAGGAAACGCACGATTCGAACGGTAATTCGTGCGTTTTTTGACCAAAACAGAACGAAAAGGTATGATCCCTGCGATTCATAGGTTGTCGTTCTACCGCTGATTTCCGATAATAAGCGGCTTTTCTTTTTTTAGGCGTTGCAATGACCGAATACCTGCTTCTTTTTGTCGGCACCGTGCTGGTGAACAACTTTGTCCTGGTGAAGTTTCTTGGCCTCTGCCCGTTTATGGGCGTCTCCAAGAAGCTGGAGAGCGCCATCGGCATGGGCATGGCGACCACCTTTGTAATGACCATGGCGTCTATCAGCTCCTGGGTGATCAACACCTTTATTCTGGTGCCGCTCGATCTGATTTACCTGCGGACGCTGGCGTTTATCCTGGTAATCGCCGTGGTGGTGCAGTTCACCGAAATGGTGGTGCGTAAAACCAGCCCGGCGCTGTACCGTCTGTTAGGCATCTTCCTGCCGCTGATTACCACCAACTGCGCGGTGCTCGGCGTGGCGCTGCTCAATATCAACCTGGGCTACAACTTCCTGCAGTCCGCCGTCTACGGCTTTAGCGCCGCGGCGGGCTTTTCGCTGGTGATGGTGCTGTTCGCCGCCATCCGTGAACGTCTGGCGGTTGCCGATGTACCTGCGCCGTTCCGCGGTTCGTCCATCGCGTTGATCACCGCCGGGCTGATGTCTCTGGCCTTTATGGGCTTTACCGGTCTGGTGAAATTCTAATGAGCGCGTTGTGGATTGCCGTTGCGGCATTAAGCGCCCTCGGGCTGCTGTTTGGCGTGGTGCTCGGTTTTGCCGCGCGCCGTTTTGAGGTGGAAGAAGACCCGGTTGCCGAGCAGATCGATGAGATCCTGCCGCAGAGCCAGTGCGGCCAGTGTGGTTATCCCGGCTGCCGCCCCTACGCCGAGGCGGTCGCCAACGGCGAGATGATCAACAAATGTGCTCCGGGCGGCGAGCAGGTAATGCTGAAACTGGCCGAACTGCTCAACGTCGAGCCTCAGCCGCTGGACGGCGGTGAGGAAGTCGCCCAGCCGGTGCGTAAAGTGGCGTTTATCGATGAAGCCAACTGCATCGGCTGCACCAAATGTATTCAGGCCTGCCCGGTAGACGCCATCGTCGGCGCCACCCGCGCCATGCACACCGTTATTGCCGATCAGTGCACCGGCTGCGATCTGTGCGTCGCGCCGTGCCCGACCGACTGTATTGAAATGATCCCGGTCGCCGCCACCACCGCCAATTGGAAATGGGATATGAAGACCATCCCGGTGCAAGTCATTCACGTGGAGCAACATGTTTAATCTGTTCACCGCCTTTAAAAAAGATCGCATTTGGGATTTCGACGGCGGGATCCATCCACCTGAAATGAAGACGCAGTCCAGCGGTGCGCCGCTGCGCACGGCACCGCTGCCCGACACCTTTATCATCCCGCTGCAGCAACACCTGGGACCGGAAGGCGAACTGCTGGTGCAGGCCGGCGACAGCGTACTGAAAGGCCAGCCGCTGACCATGGGCCGCGGCCGTACCCTGCCGGTACATGCCCCCACCTCCGGCACGGTGATCGCCATCAAACCGCATATCACCGCCCACCCGTCCGGGCTGGCCGAACTGTGCGTGATTATCCGTCCTGACGGCGAAGACCGCTGGTGTGAACGTCAGCCGGCGGCCGACTATCGCCAGTTGGACGCCGACGAGCTGCTCCAGCGCATCCATCAGGCCGGTATTGCCGGCCTGGGCGGCGCCGGTTTCCCGACCGCCAGCAAACTGCAGGGCGGCGCCCACGGCGTCGAAACGCTGATCCTCAACGCCGCCGAGTGCGAGCCTTATATCACCGCCGACGACCGCCTGATGCGCGAGTGCGCGGAAGAAATTCTGCAGGGCACCGATATCCTGCGTCATCTGCTGCAGCCTAAAACCACGCTGATCGGCATCGAAGACAATAAACCGGAGGCCATCGCCGCTCTTAAAGAAGCGCTACGCGAGCATCCGGGCATCGGTCTGCGGGTGATCCCGACCAAATACCCTTCCGGCGGCGCCAAGCAGCTGACCAAGATTCTGACCGGCAAAGAAGTGCCGCATGGCAAACACTCTTCCGCCATCGGCGTGCTGATGCAGAACGTCGGCACCGCCTTCGCCATTAAACGCGCCATCGTCGACGGCGAACCGTTAATCGAACGCGTGGTGACGCTGACCGGCGAGGCACTGAGCCAGCCGGGTAACCTGTGGGCGCGCATCGGCACCCCGGTGGAGCATCTGCTGAAATTCGCCGGTTTCCGGCCGCAAAGCCAGCAGATGGTGGTGATGGGCGGCCCGCTGATGGGCTTCACCCTGCCCGCGCTCAACGTGCCGATCGTGAAAATCAGCAACTGCCTGCTGGCGCCGACCGTGGATGAAATGGCGCCGCAGGAGCCGGAACAGTCCTGCATCCGCTGCGGGCTGTGCGTCGACGCCTGCCCGGCCGGGCTGCTGCCACAGCAGCTGTACTGGTTCAGTCGCGGCCAGGAGCACGACAAGGCGCGCCAGCATAATCTGTTTGACTGTATCGAGTGCGGGGCCTGCGCCTATGTGTGCCCGAGCAATATCCCGCTGGTGCAGTATTACCGCCAGGAAAAGGCGGAAATCAAGGCGATCGATCAGGAAGCGGCGCGCGCCGCCGAAGCCAAAGCGCGCTACGAAGCCAAACAGGCGCGTATGGAACGCGAGAAACTGGCGCGTGAAGAGCGCCACAAGAAGGCGGCGGTCAAGTTGACCGATAACGACCAAAGCGCCGTTCAGGCGGCGCTGGCGCGCGTACGCAGTAAAAACGATGCGGCGACCGGTGAAGTACAACCGGGCGCTACGCCGGATAACAGCGCCGCCATCGCCGCCCGCGAGGCGCGCAAAGCGCAGGCGCGGGAACGCAAAGCGCAGCAGCCGACGGTTGACGTGCCTGCGGTTGACGCCGCTGAGACTGACGATCCGCGTAAAGCTGCCGTTGCCGCCGCGTTGGCGCGGGTAAAAGCCAAGAAAGCCGCCCAGCAGGCCGACGATGCACCGGCTGAAACCCCGGTGCCTGCCGCAGCGGACAGCGATGCCGATCCGCGCAAGGCCGCCGTTGCTGCCGCTATCGCCCGCGCCAAAGCCAAGAAAGCCGCCCAGCAGGCCGACGATGCACCGGCTGAAACCCCGGTGCCTGCCGCAGCGGACAGCGATGCCGATCCGCGCAAGGCCGCCGTTGCTGCCGCTATCGCCCGCGCCAAAGCCAAGAAAGCCGCCCAGCAGGCCGACGATGCACCGGCTGAAACCCCGGCGCCTACCGCAGCGGACAGCGATGCCGATCCGCGCAAAGCCGCCGTTGCTGCCGCTATCGCCCGCGCCAAAGCCAAGAAAGCCGCCCAGCAGGCCGACGATGCACCGGCTGAAACCACGGTGCCTGCCGCAGCGGACAGCGATGCCGATCCGCGCAAGGCCGCCGTTGCTGCCGCTATCGCCCGCGCCAAAGCCAAGAAAGCCGCCCAGCAGGCCGACGATGCACCGGCTGAAACCACGGCGCCTGCCGCAGCGGACAGCGATGCCGATCCGCGCAAGGCCGCCGTTGCCGCCGCTATCGCCCGTGTGAAGGCTAAAAAAGCCGCTCAGCAACCGGACGTCGCACCGGCTGAAACGCCGGCCCCTGCCGCAGCGGACAGCGATGCCGATCCGCGCAAGGCCGCCGTTGCCGCCGCTATCGCCCGTGTGAAGGCTAAAAAAGCCGCTCAGCAACCGGACGTCGCACCGGCTGAAACGCCGGCCCCTGCCGCAGCGGACAGCGATGCCGATCCGCGCAAGGCCGCCGTTGCCGCCGCTATCGCCCGTGTGAAGGCTAAAAAAGCCGCTCAGCAACCGGACGTCGCACCGGCTGAAACGCCGGCCCCTGCCGCAGCGGATAGCGATGCCGATCCGCGCAAGGCCGCCGTCGCTGCCGCCATCGCCCGTGTGAAGGCCAAAAAAGCCGCTCAGCAGGCAGAAACGGAAAAACAGTCCTGACCAAAACGCCTCGCGTAGCGCGAGGCGTTTTTACTTCGTCGCATACACAAGATAAAGGGTAGAGAAAAGATCGTGAAGGTGCGGGGTTCCCCACGCGGCGTACGCAACCCTGAGTAAACGGATTGCCAGCCGGCGTGTGAAATTAGTCGATAGAAATCAGGTAGGTATAGTCAACGTCAATCTGACGCAGTTTAGCATCCATTTGCCATTCGTTAATCTCGATAATCTCCATCTCCACGCTGCCCTTCACGTCATGACGCAAACCCGGCATCACATGAGTGCTCAGGTAGGCAAAAAACTGGATGCACTCTTTGGCCGAGCCCTTATGGGTTATTGAGATATATTCCCGCGGCGGCAGCGTAATATTGTCGGTATGATGACCGGACACAATATCCTTACGGTGCTGCGCCTCGACCGCCATCGAATGGATGCCAGAACAAAGCCCCTCATGTTGCAGCCGGGCGGAGTAGATGCTGTAAACCTTGCGGCAGCCGACGTCCAGCCCCTTGAAAAAGTCGTTGAAGATTTCATCTTTCATCGCCATGCAGGAGTCGTGCTCAATCTCTTGTTCTTCAAAATCCAGCTGGCGTGAAAAACCGACCAGCTGCATTTCCGGCAGCGTCAGCCGTTTGACTTCCGGGTAGTAGCCTTTGTCATACTGCGCCTCGAAGCTAAAGCGCGGCATCAGATTTTTTACGTCCCATTTTTCCATGGAACGGTAGCGGTTTGGCGTGGTGCCAAAGCGCTGTTTAAACATGCGGGTAAACGTTTGTTGTGAATCGAAGCCCAGTTCGTCAGAGATATCGATAATTGAGCGGTGGGTAATGCGCAGGGCCACCGCCGCACGGGTCAGGATACGCGAGCGGATATAGGTCGCCAGCTGAATGCCGGTGATGCGCTTGAATTTACGTTGCAGATGCCATTTGGAGTAACCGGAGATGCGTGCCACTTCATCCAGGTTCGGGCGTGTTTCCAGATGTATTTCAACCCACTCGATCAGCTCTTCAATAAAAAATATGTCTTCATTCGTCATTATTATCAATTCACTAACTTAGTAAGACTCGGGATAGTAACCTGTATACATTATATCATGGTTGATATTTTGTGCGAAAAAATGTACCCAAAATAACATGTTAGGATTGTGGGATTAGGTTCTGCGCGATTTTATACTGCGCCCCCGTATTGTCTAGGATTAAGCTAACGCAAAACGTTGCTGAATAAAACCACAGTATGGCATGAATAATGCGAAAAATGGCGGTCAAACGCCCCGTGTCCTGATCATTGCTGCGGCGTTTTTGCGCTGGGAACAGGTTTTAAAATCCACGCTGAAATATCGCGTAAAGCATTCTCCTCCCCGGTGCAACGCCCTCGGCGGCACAGGGCCTCAGCCCTGAATACGGCCGAAAGAAATGAAAAACAATGTGACAGATAATAGTGATAGCGCGCTGTTCAATGTAAACTACGCCGGTTCTGTTCATTCGGCAGGAAGCCGCACGGCCGGATACCGGGCTTTCTGACAACGCCATCGCGTTGAGAGCCCCCATATTTTACCCGCGCGCAGGCACCGCTCCACACTCGGCGGCCCTGCGGGATATGAATTTAAGTCGTTGTTTTTACATTAAACTGACGGCAAGTTATTGATAAAGTAATCCTGTCATAATGGCGGGACAAACAGGTGTAGTGACTCTATGAAGTTTAGGCCGGTAAAACAGTCTGCCACCAAAGGCTTACATATCGCCAGTTCCCCTTTTACCCACAATCAGCAGAGTACCAGCCGCATTATGCTCTGGGTGATGCTGGCGTGCATTCCGGGGCTGGGCGCGCAAATCTGGTTCTTCGGCTATGGTTCTCTCGTACAGACGGCGCTGGCAATGGCCACCGCCCTGCTGGCGGAAGGCACCGTGCTGGCATTGCGCAAACAGCCGGTGCGCGCCCGACTGGCCGACAACTCTGCCCTGCTCACCGCCCTGCTGCTCGGCATCAGCCTGCCGCCGCTGGCGCCGTGGTGGATGGCCGTTATCGGCACGCTGTTCGCCATCGTGATCGCCAAGCAGCTGTACGGCGGCCTGGGACAAAACCCGTTCAACCCGGCGATGGTCGGCTACGTGGTACTATTGATCTCCTTCCCGGTACAGATGACCAGTTGGCTGCCGCCGGAAGCGCTGCGCGCCGAAGGGTTACCGTTTCACGATGTGCTGCTGAGTATTTTCAGCGGCCAGACCAGCCAGGGACTCTCCCTACACCAGCTGCAACTGGGCGTTGACGGCGTCAGCCAGGCCACGCCGCTGGACGGCTTTAAAACCGGCCTGCGCAGCGGCCATTCGGTAGAACAGGTGCTGCAGACGCCGATATTCGGCGGCGCGCTGGCCGGCATCGGCTGGCAGTGGGTGAACCTCGGTTTCCTCGCCGGCGGGCTGTTTATGCTGGGACGCAAGCTGATTCACTGGCAGATTCCGTTCAGCATGCTGGCCGCCATCGCGCTGTGCTCTACCCTCGCCTGGCAGCTTGACCCGGCGCATCAGGCGTCACCGCTGATCCATCTGTTCTCCGGCGCCACCATGCTCGGCGCGTTCTTTATCGCCACCGATCCGGTCAGCGCCTCCACCACGCCGAAAGGCCGCCTGATCTACGGCGCGCTGATCGGCGTGCTGGTCTGGCTGATCCGCGTTTACGGCGGCTATCCGGACGGCGTGGCCTTCGCGGTACTGCTGGCCAATATCACCGTGCCGCTGATCGATCACTACACGCAGCCGCGTGTTTACGGCCATCGCTAAGGAGCCATCATGCTAAAATCAATGCGCAAGCATGGCACCACGCTGGCCTTGTTCGCCGCAGCCACCACCGGTATGACCGCGGTGGTCAATGCGTTAACCCAGAAAACCATCGCCCATCAGGCAGCGCTGCAGCAAAAAACGCTGCTCGATCAGGTGCTGCCGCCTGAACATTACGATAATGATATGCAGACGGAGTGCTATCTGGTCAGCGATCCGGCGCTGGGTGACACGGCCGCACACCGGCTGTATCTGGCGCGCAAACAGGGCAAACCGGTGGGCGCCGCGCTGGAAACCACTGCGCCGGACGGCTACTCCGGCGCGATAAAACTGCTGGTCGGCGCTGATTTCAGCGGCACCGTCTTCGGCAGCCGGGTGGTTGAACACCATGAAACGCCGGGCCTGGGTGATAAAATCGAGCTGCGCCTCAGCAACTGGATCACCTTCTTCAGCAACCAGAAGATCGAAGGGCCGGATGATAAGCGCTGGGCGGTGAAAAAGGACGGCGGTATGTTTGACCAGTTCACCGGCGCCACCATCACGCCGCGCGCGGTAGTCAACGCCGTGCGCCGTACCGCGCTGTATATGGAGACGCTGCCGACTAAACTTGACCACTTACCTGCCTGTGGAGCAGCCAATGAGTGAAGCAAAAGAGTTAATGATTCAGGGGTTGTGGAAGAACAACTCCGCGCTGGTGCAGCTGCTGGGGCTGTGCCCACTGCTGGCGGTGACCTCCACCGCCACCAACGCCCTCGGCCTCGGGCTGGCGACCACGCTGGTGCTGATGATCACCAACGGCTCCATCTCCGCCCTGCGGCGGCTGGTGCCGAGTGAAGTGCGTATCCCGATCTATGTGATGATTATCGCCGCCGCGGTCAGCATCGTGCAGATGTTGATCAACGCCTATGCCTTCGGCCTGTACCAGTCGCTGGGGATTTTTATTCCGCTGATCGTCACCAACTGCATCGTGGTCGGCCGCGCCGAAGCGGTCGCCGCCAGAAAACCGGTCAACCTGGCGCTGATCGACGGCCTGTTTATCGGCCTGGGCGCCACCGGCGCGATGTTCGTGCTCGGTTCAATGCGTGAGCTGATCGGCAACGGTACACTGTTTGACGGCGCCGATATGCTGCTGGGCAACTGGGCCAAGGTGCTGCGTATTGAAGTGGTGCATTTCGACAGCCCGCTGCTGCTGGCGATGCTGCCGCCGGGCGCCTTTATCGGCCTCGGGCTGATGCTGGCGGCGAAATATGTGATTGATGAGAAAATGAAAGCGCGCAAGGCGCAGGCAATCGCCGACGCGGCGCCGGAGCACGGAGAGCCAGAGAAAGCCTCATGAATAAACAAAAACGCCTGGAAATACTGACCCGGCTGCGTGACAACAACCCGCACCCTACCACCGAGCTGACATTCAGCACGCCGTTTGAGTTGCTGATCGCCGTGCTGCTGTCGGCGCAGGCCACCGACGTCAGCGTCAACAAGGCCACCGCCAAGCTGTATCCGGTAGCCAATACGCCGGCGGCCATGCTGGCGTTGGGCGTGGACGGCGTTAAAGAGTACATCAAGACCATCGGCCTGTTTAACAGCAAGGCGGAGAATGTGATTAAGACCTGCCGCATTCTGCTGGAACAGCACGACGGCGAGGTGCCGGAAGATCGCGCGGCGCTGGAAGCGCTGCCCGGCGTCGGCCGTAAAACCGCCAACGTGGTGCTGAATACCGCCTTCGGCTGGCCGACCATCGCCGTCGATACCCATATTTTCCGCGTCAGCAACCGCACCGGCTTCGCACCGGGCAAAAATGTCGACCAGGTTGAAGAGAAGCTGCTGAAGGTGGTGCCGGCCGCGTTCAAGGTCGACTGCCACCACTGGCTGATTCTGCACGGGCGCTATACCTGCATCGCGCGTAAGCCGCGCTGCGGCTCCTGCCTGATTGAAGACCTGTGCGAATATAAAGAAAAAGTCTACCCAGACGCCTGATCTGCCGCCGGGCGCATACCACGTCCGGCCTCTCCCTATTGACGCCTCTTTTTTATCAAAAATGTGATATTGCGCAGCATTAACCTCGGCAAGATCGTGGATTTCCGCAGAATCTGATATTCCACTTAATTTCAAGCGAAAAATTAGCATAAAATTGCGGCCTGTATCACGATTCAGATTAAACAATGCATTCACAACTTGGCTACAAGTTTTGCGATATTTCTATAATTCCGCAAAACAAGCGATATGCATGACATTGCAACAGATTATCACCCACACCCATTGATATGGTCTAAAAAAAATCCAAATAGCAGAACATATCACTAGATGCGGCTTGGATATCTTTTAAACAAAACAAAAGCTCGGCAAATCAAAAAAACTCAAACGTTAATTCTGCATAACATTTGCAACATAGTTGTTTCCCTGCCTCGTCGTTATATGTAACCGAATATGACAAAGAGCTTGCCAGGTTGACAAAGATAGTGAACATTAACCGCCGTCATCCCATCTTATAACAACGCAGAAGGATGCTTTCGGCATCACCTTTTGTATTTTCCTGTCACTTATGACGGGTTGTGAAAAATCGAGGTACTTGTGTCAACAGCAAACAACAAACACCCGGAAGACATCAGCCTTAATGCTTTTAAGCAGCCGAAAGCATTCTACCTGATCTTCTCTATCGAACTCTGGGAACGCTTCGGCTACTACGGCCTGCAGGGCATCATGGCGGTGTATCTGGTCAAGATGCTCGGCCTGAGCGAAGCCGACTCCATCACCCTGTTCTCCTCGTTCAGCGCCCTGGTCTATGGCTTTGTCGCCATCGGCGGCTGGCTGGGGGATAAAGTGCTCGGCACCAAACGCGTCATCGTGCTGGGAGCGCTGGTGCTGGCGGCCGGTTATGCCATGGTGGCCTACTCCGGCCACGATATTTTCTGGGTTTACCTCGGTATGGCGGCCATCGCCGTCGGCAGCGGCCTGTTCAAGGCAAATCCGTCCTCGCTGCTGTCCACCTGCTATGAGAAAGATGACCCGCGCCTGGACGGCGCCTTCACCATGTATTACATGTCGGTGAACATCGGTTCCTTTATGTCGATGCTGGCTACCCCGTGGCTGGCGGCCAAATATGGCTGGAGCGTCGCCTTCTCCCTGAGCGTGGTCGGTATGCTGATCACTCTGGTCAACTTTATGATGTGCAAGAAGTGGGTGAAGCAGCACGGCTCCAAGCCGGACTTCAAGCCGCTGCACCTGCCGAAGCTGCTGATGGTGCTGGTAGGCATCGTGGCGCTGATCGCCATCTCCACCTGGCTGCTGCACAACCAGACGATCGCCCGCTGGGCGCTGGCGATTATCTCTGCCGGCATCGTGCTGGTGTTCGCCAAAGAGACCTTCACCATGCAGGGCGCCGCGCGCCGCAAGATGATCGTCGCCTTCCTGCTGATGCTGGAAGCGGTGGTGTTCTTCGTGCTGTATGCCCAGATGCCGACCTCGCTGAACTTCTTTGCGATCCATAACGTGGAGCACAGCATTCTGAGCATTCCTTTTGAACCGGAACAGTATCAGGCGCTGAACCCGTTCTGGATCATGGTGGCCAGCCCGATTCTGGCGGCCCTGTACAATAAAATGGGCGACCGCCTGCCGATGCCGCACAAATTCGCCTTCGGCATGATCCTGTGTTCCGGCGCTTTCCTGGTGCTGCCTTGGGGCGCCAGCTTCGCTAACGACGCCGGTATCGTATCCGTTAACTGGCTGATTCTGAGCTACGCGCTGCAGAGCATCGGCGAGCTGATGATTTCCGGCCTGGGTCTGGCGATGGTGGCGCAGCTGGTGCCACAGCGTCTGATGGGCTTTATCATGGGCTCCTGGTTCCTGACCACCGCCGCCGCCGCGCTGATCGCCGGTAAAGTGGCCGGTCTGACCGCAACGCCGGCCGGCGAGCTTAACGACGCTCACGCTTCACTGGCGGTTTACAGCCACGTCTTCCTGCAGATCGGCATCGCGACCGGGGTGATCGCCATCCTGATGATGCTGACCGCGCCGAAGCTGCACCGCATGACGCTGGACAACCCCGAGGACGCCACGCAGAAAGCGCCGGCGACCTCCGCCAGCCACTGATTGCTTCTGACGCACAAAAAAGCCGGTCAACTGACCGGCTTTTTTTATGCTGTCGTTTACCCTACCGCCTAGCCTGCGCCGTTCAGGCTGTGCCAGAGGAACTCGCTGACCAGCGCGGCGTTAAACGCCGACTGTTGCTTATCCGCCGCGGCGCTGTGGCCGCCGGCGGTATTTTCATAAAAGTACGCCTGCTGATAGCCCATCTGCTGCATACGCGCCGCCATTTTACGCGCATGGGCCGGATTGACCCGGTCGTCGCTGGTGGCGGTCAGGAACAGCACCGGTGGATAGGCAACGTCCGCCTTCAGGTTATGGTACGGCGAGAAGGTGCGGATATATTCCCACTCCTGCGCCTTATCCGGGTCGCCGTATTCGGCAATCCACGACGCACCGGCCGATAGCTTGGTGTAGCGCCGCATATCCAGCAGCGGCACCTCACAGACGATACAACCGAACAGCTGCGGATAGTGCGTCAGCATATTGCCGACCAGCAGGCCGCCGTTACTGCCGCCGCGCGCCGCCAGCCTGCGTGACGATGTCACTTTTCTGTCCATCAAATCCTGCGCCACGGCGGCAAAATCCTCATAGGCGCGATGGCGGTTCTGCTTCAGCGCCGCCCGGTGCCAGGCCGGGCCGTACTCGCCGCCGCCGCGAATATTGGCGATAACATACACGCCGCCCCGCTCCAGCCAGGTCGGCGCGCGCGCCCCCAGATAGCTCGGCAGCAAGGAAACGTCGAAGCCGCCGTAACCATACAGCAGCGTCGGGTTATCACCGTCCAGTCGCAGCCCTTTATGCGCCACCTGGAAATACGGCACTCGCGTGCCGTCTTGCGACGTCGCAAAGTGCTGGCTGACCTGATACTTATCGGCGGCAAAGTCCTGCGGCGCCTGCTTCAGCAGTTCAGGTTCGTCCTCATCGTCCAGACTGCCCAGATACAGCGACGTCGGCTGCAGGAATCCGCTGACCGTCAGGAAATAATCATTGGTCTTATTGTCAATGCCGCCGGCGGCGACGGTGCTCAATTCGACCGGTACGCCCAGCGGCCGGGAGTGCCAGCTGTCGCCCTGCGGCGTCAGCACCTCCAGGCGGTTGGCCACATCCTGCATAATGCCGACGATCAGGTGGTCGCGCGTCGTACTATAGTCGCTCAGCGCCTGGTTGGCGCTGGGGGTAAACAGGACTTCCAGCTTCCGCCTGCCGGCCAGATAGTCGTCGAATTTGGCTGCCAGCAGCGCGCCGGCCGGATAAGTCCGCCCCTCCAGCTGCCAGTCGCTTCTCGGTTTAATCAGCAGCCAGTCGCGGTGGCTGTTGATCTCCGCATCAGACGGCACCTCAATACGCTGCTGTTCGCCGTTGGCATGTAGCAAGAAGGTTTCCTGCCGATAGAAGTCGATCATGCGCACGATATAGTCGCGCTCAAAACCGGGCGTATCGTCGTGATACGCATAGGCGCGCATATCCTCCGGCTGCGCCTGATACAGCGTTTCCGCGCTGTCCAGCGGCGTCCCCCGCCGCCAGCGCTTCACCGTACGCGGGTAGCCGGACTGGGTCAGTGAGCCGCTGCCGAAATCGGTGGCGACGAACAGTTCGTCGGCACTGGCCCAGGACACCACGCTTTTCGCCGCCGGCAGGCGGAACCCCTGCTCGACAAAACGTTTGTTGTGTAAATCGAACTCGCGCACTTCCACCGCATCGCCGCCGTCCGGCGACAGATTAATCAGGCAATAGCGATGTTCTGGCTCCAGCGACTGCGAACCGTGATACACCCACTCTTTCCCTTCCGCTTTGCCCAGCGCATCGATATCCAGCACCGTTTCCCAGGCTGGCTGCGGCTTGCGGTACTCGTCCAGCGTGGCGCGCCGCAGCAGGCCGCGCGGATTTTTCTGGTCCTGCCAGAAGTTGTAGTAATAGTCGCCAAATTTGGTGACCCAGGGGATCTGCGTCTCTTTATTCAGAATATCCAGCACCTGTTTTTCCAACTGCGGAAAGGCGCTGTCCTGCGCAAACTGCTGCAGCGTGCGCTGATTCTGCTGTTTGACCCAGTTGAGCGCTTCGCTCCCCTGCAAGGGTTCCAGCCACAGCTGATCGTCCGCGGGCGGCTGCGCGCCCGCCATGGCAAGGCGGATACTGTTAGGCAGTGAAGTCATGGCGATAACGGCTCCTGCGGTTTGTGCACCGAGTTTAAGAAATTGACGTCGATTAGCGAACGGCACCATCAAGCTCCTTTTGCTGTGCGGCATAACCGGCACGGTTAAACAATCAAATGAGAGTGATTATCAACAAACTACCCATTCACCGCCATGCTGTCAAAACGCGGCGAGCGGGTTAAGTACGCGGGTAATGGATCAGATCGTGAATATGCACCGCCTGCGCACTGCTATTGCGGTAGGCATGGGGACGGTCGGCCTGAAAGCGCATCGCCTCGCCGGCCGCCAGACGGTGCCAGCGATCGTCGATCGCCAGCTCCAGCTCGCCGCTCAGCACCACCACATGTTCGATCACCCCCGGCTCGTGGGGCGTCGATTCGCTGAAGGCGCCGGGCGCCAGCTCGATGGCGAACATATCAAAGCCCAGTTGCGCGTCAAACGGGAACAGCGGCGTCACACGCATGGCGGCGTTCTCCTGCATAAAGGCCGGCAGCGCTCCCTGACGGTGCAGCGTCGGCGTAGGCGGCGATGACGGCGCCAGAAAAGCGGAAAACGCCACGTTAAAACCGGTGGCGATTTTCCACAGCGTTGCCACCGTCGGGCTGGACTCCTCACGCTCAATTTGTCCCAGCATTGCCTTGCTGACGCCGGTTTGATCGGCAGCCTGGCTCAGGCTCCAACCGCGCTGATGACGCAGTGCTTTCAGGGTTTGCGCCAGATGGCCGCTCATTGGTTGCATCATTTCTCCTCGCATTGCTGGGCCGATTATAGCGCCTTGTGCGCTATAACGCACAGTGCTATGCTCGGCGCAATCGTGCGCTATAACGCACAAACACCAGGGGATAGGATGAAACGGGCAAGCGGCATATTCCTGCCGGCATTGATCGCCGGCTTTGTCGCCGTACTGGTAGGCTATACCAGTTCGGCGGCGATTATCTTTCAGGCGGCCGCGGTCGCCGGCGCCAGCGCGCAGCAAATCGGCGGCTGGCTGAGTATGCTCGGGCTGGCGATGGGCGTCAGTTCACTAGGGCTGTCATGGTATTACCGCACGCCGATTCTCACCGCCTGGTCAACCCCCGGCGCGGCGCTGCTGGTGACCAGCCTGCCCGGCACCTCGCTGCCGGAAGCCATCGGCGTGTTTATCTTCGCCTCCGGGCTGATTCTGTTGTGTGGCGTCACCGGACTGTTCGCCCGGCTGATGCATATTATTCCGCCGCCGATCTGCGCCGCGATGCTGGCGGGCATTCTGCTGCGCTTCGGGCTGGACGCCTTCGGCGCGCTGCAGAGCAACCTGCCGCTGGCCGGCGCCATGTGTCTGACCTATCTGCTGGCGCGCCGTCTGCTGCCGCGTTACGCCATTGTGCTGACGCTGCTGGCCGGGCTGGCGGTCGCCGCGCTGCAGGGCACGATCGCGCCGATACCGTTACACGGCGCCATCGCACCGCCCGAGTTTATCGCGCCGCAATTCAGTCTCTCTACACTGCTAGGGATCGGCGTTCCGTTCTTTATCGTCACCATGGCGTCGCAGAATGCGCCGGGGATTGCCACGCTCAGCGCCGCCGGCTATCAGGTTCCCACCTCGCCGCTGATTAGCTGGACCGCGCTTACCGCGTTGCTGCTGGCGCCGTTCGGCGGCTTTTCCGTCTGCATCGCCGCAATTACCGCCGCCATCTGTATGGGGCCGGACGCGCATCCGGATCCGAAACGACGCTATCTGGCCGCAATGGCGGCCGGCGGCTTTTACCTGCTGGCCGGGCTATTCGGCGGCGCTATCGGTCTGCTGCTCAGCGCGCTGCCTGTAGCGCTGATCCACACTATCGCCGGGCTGGCGCTGCTGGGCGCCATTGGCGGCAGTCTGCAGCGTGCTCTGCACGATGAACGGCAGCGCGACGCTGCGCTGATTACTTTTCTTATCACCGCCTCCGGCATTACGCTGTTTGGCGTCGGCGCGGCGTTCTGGGGGCTGGTTGGCGGCGTCTTCGCCCATCTGCTGCTGGCGTGGCCGGCACGGGCAATGCGCTGAAGACGGGTCGCATCCGGGCGGATATTCTGGTTAACTGAGATCCAGCGCGTTGGCCGACTCTGCTTGTACAACGCTCACTCCATGAATAAGTGACGGGGTAACGAATCTATGTCTGAACATGCCGCACAGCTACGCCAGAAACTGATCCGCAATTACCATCAGATCGCCAAACGCCACGACAGCCGTCCGCCGCTGTACGACAGCCTGTCAGCACGGCTGGGTACCGGCACCGCCGCCAGCAAGCTCGGTGCCTCCATCGATACCGTCGCCCCCGGCAAACGCTCCTGCCCTTATCATTTCCACTACGGGCAGGAAGAGATGTTTATCATTCTGGAAGGCTGTGGCACCCTGCGCGTGGCCGGCAAAATGCTGCCGGTCAGCGCCGGCGATACCATTTTTATCCCGCCGGGGCCGGACTATCCTCACCAGCTCATCAATAGCTCCGACGCGCCGCTGACCTATCTTTCCATCAGTACCCGCGAACAGCCGGAGCTGGTGGAGTACCCGGATTCCGGCAAGTATCAGGCCATGGCGTTTACCGGCGATTATCAGGCGCGCTATCTGCAGCGACCTTCAGCATCGCTCGATTACTGGCAGGATGAACCCTGAGTCGTCCGGTGGCGACAGCCCCAGCGCGGTCGCCGCCAGTTCAGCCACGCGGAAATCGATATCCGCCGTATCGCCGTCCTCCATAAACCAGGCGGCGGACAGCCCGGCCCAGGCCAGGATCCACTGCAGCAGACGTCGCCTCTCAAAGCCGGCCAGCGCGCAGACCTGCTCAACGCGCCGCTGAAAGCGCTGCGGATCGGTGGCGATGCCGTAATTGGGATTGCAGAAGATATTGGCGTAATCAAAACCGCGTTCGCCATACAGGCGCTTGGGATCGATGGCCAGCCAGCCGCGTTCGCCGAAATCCAGCACGTTGTCATGGTGGATATCGCCATGCAACACGCACTGCTCGCGCGGGCTACCCAGCAGTTCCGCCGCCACGCTGGCGCTCAGCCGCAGCATGCCGCCGTGCGCCTGCGCCGCCGGCCACAGCGAACCAAACCACTGGTCCAGCGCTATCAGCGTCGGCAGCGGCTGCGCGCGCGGTTTGTGCAGTCGGGCGACCACCTGGCACAGGATTGCCGTTGCCCGCTCGTCATCACCGGTACGCACCAGCTGGGTCAGCGACTGCGCCCCCTGCGCGCGCTCCAGCAACAGCGCGTCGCCGTGACAGGCCAGCACCTGCGCCGCGCCGTCGCCCTGCCACCAGCACATCAGCCGTGCACCGAATTTTTCCTCCGGCTCACGGGCAATTTTCAACATCGCCGGCGCCCCCTGGTGGCGCACCGGCATCAATAGGCTACTATGGGTTTCAAATGCCTTACCGTCCGGCGTCAGCGCCCAGCGCTGCAGGTAGGGAGTAAAAGCCTGATTCATCGCCCTCTCGCATCTTGATAGCTGAAAGTGCGGGCGCACGTTATGCCGCCCTGTCAGCCCAGTGTATCGATTTTATTGCCTTCGCCTTAAGGGGAAATTACGTATGTCTGAACTAAAACGCATTAATTACCCATTTTTAACCGCGCCCGGCGGCCCGTATGTGCATGCGGTGCGCCATGGCGATCTGTTGTACGTTTCCGGGCTGACGGCATTCGGCGGCGAGGCGCAGGGAGAGACGGCCGCTCGGCAAACGCAGGCCGTTTTGCAACAGCTGGACGCCATTGCCCGTTATGAGGGCGGCAGCCTGGCAACGCTGATTAAACTGACGGTGTTTCTGACCGATATCGCCGACCTGCCGTCGGTGCGTCCGGTGCTGGCGGATAAACTGACAGGCGCGCTGCCGGCCTGCTCCCTGCTGGCCGTCAGCGCGCTGTTTTCTGCAGATGTGAACGTTGAGATCGAAGCCGTTATCGCGCTGTAAGCGGCGTCACAGCGCCCCTTCGTCTACCACGCAGGGGCCAACGGTGATCCAGGCGCGGGCGATTTTCCCCTGGGTAATCTCATAAATCACCAGCACGTCCATACTGCCGCGTCCGTTGGGAAAATTACGCGTCACCCGCAGTTGATCGACCACTTTATTGGCAACCACAATACGCTTTACGCGCTCGGCAAACAGGCTCGGCTCGCGAAAGCGCGCGATATGGTACTCGCGAAGTTCCGCCTTGCCGCTGGCCAGCAGTTTGTCGGGATGTTGATAGTACTGCGCATCCTCGGCCCAACAGGCGAGAAAAGCGTCGATATCCCGCGCGTTGTGAGCCTCAAGCTGCTGTTGCACCAACTCTTCCGGTCGTAACGTTCGATGGTTCATCACATTCTCCTCGCGGTGGTTACAGTGCGGCTATCTCCGTCACCCGATGCTGAAAAACATAGGGGTCTGAAATCAAACCATATGCCTCATCATCCGGATAAGTGACCGCCTGTTGATAATGCTCGCCGGCAAATTGCCTGATGGCCTCCAGCGACTCCCAATACGTAGCCAGAAAAAAGTGCACGTAGTCGCCCTGCAGTTCCTGCCGGACAAAAGCGCCACAGTTTCCAGCCGTTGCCTTAGCATGCTGCACGCCTGTGACAGCCAGATGATCGGCAAAACCCTGCCGATGTTGTTGCGGCACGCAGCCGTGCCAGGTACGAACGATCATACCGCCCTCCAGGGTGAATAAAAAATCACATTATCAGAATAAACAAGCGACCGGGTAGTAAAAGCATCTTCCCGGCATGCCGATCTGCCCCTCTCTGCCGCCATCACTCAGAAAAAACTCAGATTAACCGGTTCGGTAATCATCAAATCTCTGCTAATTTATTTCTAATAAAAATCCCAGACAGGAAAATCATGCAGAAAAAACCAGTGCTCGACGAAGCCAGACAGTTGAAACGCCTGAACGCGGCAACGCGGCGGCAGTCCCACGTCTATAAATGGTTTGCGCTGATCGCCGCATTGGATACCCTGCTGGTGTACTGTTATGACCAGGATATGCGTAATATGGTGTTTTCCGGCGCGGTGGCGCTGGTGTGCGGCTATCTGTGGATCCGCGATCGCAACAAGGCGCGCGCCTACCGGCGCGAGTTTGACCGTAAATTCGGCGTCCGGGACGATGTCTGACCCCAGACAGCGATCGTCCGCACCGCGCTATTAGCGAAACTCATCAGCCTTCGGCCATCATGAATAACAATGTTATCAACCTGTTATAAATTGACAGCCCGATCGGGAGTATTCATCATCATCCCCTATTATCCCGTTATGAGAACGCCATCATGCCGCTGTACTATCCCCCGACATACCGCCCGAGTGCGCCGATGTTTGCCGGCGGCCTGATCGATACATTGCAGAAGCAGCCGCTCGTCTGACCGGGGCGCTGTCCTGTCAGATGAGCTGGCAGCACGACGCGCAACGCCCATTCGCTGCTTTTTCATCTGGCCTCTCTCACGGTCACTCAGAAGGAATTTTTATGGCCTCTTTTTCCGGTATTTGGGTAGCGTTAGTCACCCCGTTTAATCAACACAACGTCGATTTTCCCGCGCTAAAACGTCTGGCGCAGCATCTGCTGGCCACCGGCGTCGACGGGTTGGTGGTGTGCGGCACCACCGGCGAAGCCGCCGCGCTCGATAAAGAGGAGCAACTGGCGGTGCTGGACGCGGTGCTGGAAGTGGCGCCGGCGCACCAGGTCGTCATGGGGCTGGCCGGCAACAATCTGACCGCCACCCTGCAGATGCAGCAGGCGATTGCACAGCGCGACATTGCCGGCGTGCTGGTTCCCGCACCTTATTACATCCGTCCGTCGCAGTCCGGGCTGGTTGAGTACTTCACCACGCTGGCCGACGCGTCGCACGTGCCGGTGATCCTGTACAACGTGCCTTATCGCACCGGCGTCACCCTTGAGCTGGACACGCTGCGTCAGATTGCCCGCCACCCGCAGGTGAAAGCCATCAAAGAGTGCGGCGGCAATCCGGACGTCACCATGGCGCTGATCGACGACGGCGAGATTGACGTGCTGACCGGCGAGGACAACCTGATTCTCTCCACGCTGTGCCTCGGCGGCACCGGGGCGATCTCCGCGTCGGCACATCTGTACCCGGAGCGCTTTGTGCAGCTGGTGCAACAGGTCGCCGACGGCGACCTGCCCGCCGCGCGCGCCAACTTCTACGCACTGCTGCCGATGATCCGTCAGATGTTCAGCTTCGCCAACCCGGCGCCGGTGAAAGCCGCGCTGGCGCAGCAGGAACTGCTGCGCAACGAGCTGCGCGCGCCGATGCAAACCGCGCCGCTGGCGCTGCAGCAGCAAATTGCCGCCACGCTGGCGCAACTGCAGCCGCAGGATGAAGCCGTCAGTGAAATTTGTTAGCTGAAGCGCGGCAATTTCATCGCGGCGGCGCTAGGATAGAGGGTTAGGCACGCACGCCTTTTATCCTTATCAAGGAGTCAAACGATGAAACTGTTCTATAAAGCCGGCGCCTGTTCCCTGTCTCCGCATATCGTGCTGCGCGAGGCGGGGCTGGACTTCACCGCGGAAAAAGTCGATCTGGTCAGCAAAACCACCGAGAGCGGCGCCGACTATCTGGCGATTAACCCTAAAGGACAGGTTCCGGCACTGCTGCTGGATGACGGCAGTCTGCTGACCGAAGGCGTGGCAATAGTGCAGTATCTGGCGGATCGGGTGCCCGATCGCCAACTGATTCCGCCGGCGGGCACGCTGTCGCGCTACCATGCCATCGAGTGGCTGAACTTTGTCGCTACGGAGCTGCACAAGGGCTTTACCCCGCTGTTCAACCCTAAAACGCCGGAAGCGTATCTGGCGATGGCGCGCGCCAAGCTGGAGCAGCATTTCCACTATCTCGACGACGTGCTGGCGCAGCAACACTACCTGCTGGGCAGCCGCTTCTGCGTGGCGGACGCCTACCTGTTTACCGTGCTGCGCTGGGCGGTAGCGCTGCAGTTCGATCTGCAGCCCTATCCGCACCTGACCGGCTATATGAAGCGCGTGGCGGCACGCCCGGCGGTCGCCGCAGCGCTGAATGCCGAAGGCTTGCAGTAAGTGTTTGTCTTCCCCGCCGCAACGGCGGGGAAAGAATTATGCCCCGAGCTTCACCGCCGCAAAATGGCAGCGCGGGTTGACGATATAATCCTGCGCGGCAACCACCTGCAGTTCATACTCGCCCATCTCCTTGGTGGTCAGCATCACTTCATACACCGCCGCCGTCACGTGCTCCAGCGCCTGGTCCAGCGCCTTGCCCTGCAGCAGATCCACCAGCAGCAGGCCGCTGGTCAAATCGCCCACGCCCACCGGCTGACGGCTGCCGAAGTCCACCAGCGGACGGCTGATATGCCAGGCTTCCTCCGCCGTCACCAGCAGCATCTCAAACGCGTCGTGACTATACCCGGCGCGGCTCAGGTGTTTCACTAGCACCACTTTCGGCCCGCGCGCAATCAACGCGCGCGCGGCATCAACCGCCTGATCGACGGAGGCGATCTCACGCTGGCTGAGCTGTTCCAGTTCCAGCACGTTCGGCGCCACCATATCGCTGCACGGCAACGCCTGCTGACACAGAAACTCCGCCACGCCCGGCGCCACGATGCAGCCCTTTTCCGGGTGACCCATCACCGGATCGCAAAAATACCAGGCGTCGGGATTCGCCTGTTTCACCTGGCGCACGATATCCAGAATATGGCTGCCCTGTTCGGGAGAACCGATATAGCCGCTCAGCACCGCGTCGCAGCGCTGCAGCTGGTCGATATCCGCGATGCCCTGGGCGATCTCGCTCAGGTGGCTGGCGGGCATCACGCAGCCGGTCCAGCGGCCGTACTGCGTATGGTTGGAAAACTGCACGGTATTCAGCGGCCAGACGTTGACGCCCATGCGGCGCATGGGGAACTCCGCGGCGCTGTTGCCGGCATGACCGAACACCACGTGTGATTGAATGGAAAGAATGTTTTTCATTGGCGTGCGTAAATCTCAAAGGCCGGGAGCGTACCGTTCCTGACCGGGTAATGACAAAGGGGCCGCTGCGGGCCCCTTTCTGTTAATTGCGATTACTGCCACTCAACCAGGCAGTAATGTTTTTTACCACGACGCAGCAGCGTATAGCGGCCGAACAGGCGGTCGTCGTCGCTGAAAACGTATTCCGCGTTGGACTGCTTCTCGCCGTTCACGCTTACCGCATTGGAGCCGATCATGGTGCGCGCCTGGCCGCGTGACGGCACCAGCTCGGCGTTAACCAGCGCCTGCTGCAGATCGGCGTCTTTATCCAGCTTGACCGACGGCATACCGTCCTGCGCCAGCTGCGCGAAATCGGCTTCGGTCATCTCATGCAGCGCGCCGGAGAACAGGCTCTGGGTAATACGCTGCGCCGCCGCCAGCCCCTCTTCGCCGTGCACCATACGGGTCACTTCTTCCGCCAGCACGTACTGGGCGCGCGGCGCCTTGCCGCTGTTGCGGTCTTCCTCTTCCAGCGCGTTGATATCTTCCAGGCTGATAAAGGTGAAGAACTTCAGGAAGCGGTACACGTCCGCATCCGCGGTGTTGATCCAGAACTGGTAGAACTTGTACGGGCTGGTTTTTTCCGGCGCCAGCCATACCGCGCCGCCTTCGGTTTTGCCGAATTTGGTGCCGTCCGCCTTGGTGATCAGCGGCACGGTCAGACCGAACGCCTGCTGTTGATGCATACGGCGGGTCAGGTCGATGCCGGAGGTGATGTTGCCCCACTGGTCGGAACCGCCGATCTGCAGTACCACCTGATGACGACGGTGCAGCTCGGCAAAGTCGTAACCCTGCAGCAGATTGTAGGAGAACTCGGTAAAGGAGATGCCGACATCGTCACGGTTCAGGCGCTGCTTCACCGCTTCTTTGTTGATCATCTGGTTAACGGAGAAGTGCTTGCCGATGTCACGCAGGAAGGTCAGCACGTTCATATCGCCGAACCAGTCGTAGTTGTTGGCAGCGATGGCGCTATTGTCGCCGCAGTCGAAATCGAGGAACGGCGACACCTGTTTGCGGATCTTCTCCACCCACTCGTTAACGGTATCCGTGGTGTTCAGCTTGCGTTCCGCCGCCTTGAAGCTCGGATCGCCGATCAGACCGGTCGCCCCGCCCACCAGCGCCACCGGTTTGTGGCCGGCGAGCTGAAAACGCTTCAGGCACAGCAGCGGCACCAGATGGCCCAAATGCAAGCTGTCAGCGGTCGGATCGAAGCCGCAATACAGCGCAATTGGCCCTTGCGCCAGTCGCTCTGCTAACGCTTCCTCGTCCGTCACCTGGGCCACCAGGCCCCGCTCTTGCAATTGTTGAATCAGGTTGATGCTAGCCATCAAGTTCTCCATGTATAAACGAATGCACCTTTGCCGGTACACGGCCTTCCGCCCAGTGGCGAAATAATAAAATCGGAATGAAGCGCATAGAATAAAGCGCCGGCCTCAACTCTGCCAGCGCTTAACGGTATTTTCTGCGCGTCAGGGCGCCAGTCGGTCAATTTTCCAGTCATTCCCGTCGCGCTGGTACAGGAAACGGTCATGTAAACGGTGTTCGCCGCCCTGCCAGAACTCAACGGAGTCGAATCTGACGCGGAAACCGCCCCAGAAACTAGGCAGCGGCACCTCGCCGGACTGGAATTTCTGCTTCAGCTCGAGGAACTTGCTCTCCAGCACGCCACGCGCCGAGATGCGCGTTGACTGCTGCGACACCCAGGCGCCGATCTGGCTGTCTTTTGGCCGGCTGCTGAAGTATTTCATGACTTCCAGCGTCGACAGGCGCTCCGCCGTGCCGAGGAAACTGACCTGCCGGTCCAGCGTATGCCAGGGAAAATGCAGGCTGATTTTCGGGTTGTGCGCCAGCTGTTGCGCCTTGCGGCTGCCAAGGTTGGTGTAAAACACCAGCCCTTTGTCGTCATAGTGCTTCAGCAGGACAATACGCTGATACGGCTGCCCCTGCTCATCCACCGTCGCCACGCACATGGCGGTGGGATCGGCCAGGCGCGCTTCGCAGGCCTGCTGCAGCCAGCGCTCAAACAGATCCAGAGGGTTTGCCGTAAGGTCCTGACGACGCAGGCCGCCACGGGTGTATTCGCGGCGCAGGTCCGCGACATCAAACTGAGAGTTATCAGACATCTGGTGTATCAACCAACCAAAAAATAGGTGGGATTATTCTGCGCCCGACGCGCCATAATCTCAATCTTTACCGCACGCCGGGCGCCATCTCAGTTCACCAGCGTGCAGTCGCTCATAATCACTTTATCGTCACGTTCGACGAACGCGCTCTGCCCCTTGGACCAAAACGTATATTTGCCGTCGCCGTATTTGGCGCCGGAGGCGGCCAACTGCTGCTTCAGCGTCAGCTGCTGGCCATCCAGCAACAGGTTGACCGTGCTGTCTTCACCGTTAAGCGCCACGGTCAGCGGCGTGGTGCCGCACTGGTAGTGCAGCACCTGGCTCTGCTGCGGCAGGAAATAGCTGCACCCGCCGAGCGCCAGCGTCAGGCCGGCAAGAAGAAGTTTTTTCATCGGGTTATTCCTTGTAGTCAGGCGATCGTTTTTATCCTAACAGAGCGGACGCCGGTGCGATGGGAAAACCGGATAAATCCCACCGAGCAGCGTTTCGCGGCTGGCGCCGGTCACCGACGGCAGGTTGCCCGGCTGGCCGGACAGGGTACGGAACGCCAGCCAGGCAAACGCCAGCGCTTCCATATCGTCACCGCTGATGCCGAAGCTGTCGGTGGTACTGACTTCGGTGCCGGGCAGCAATGCCGCCATGCGCGCCATCAGTAGCGGATTGCGCGCCCCGCCGCCGCACACCAGCAGCCGTTCACTGCCGCCGGCCAGCATCACCTGTTCACAGATAGTGACGGCGGTCAGTTCTACCAGGGTGGTCATCACATCCGCCGCGCTGACGCCCGGCAGCCGCGCCAACTGCTGCTCCAGCCAGCCGATATTGAAATATTCCCGTCCGGTGCTTTTCGGCGCCGGCAGCGCAAAATAAGGATCGGCCAGCATCTGCTGCAACAGCGGCAGGCAAACCCGCCCGCTCATCGCCCAGGCGGCATCTTTGTCATACGGCTGCTGGCGATGGCGCCATACCCAGGCGTCCATCAGCATATTGCCCGGCCCGGTGTCAAAGCCGCGCACCGGCATCCCCGGCAGCAGCATAGACAGGTTGGCGATACCGCCGATATTCAGCACCATGCGCCGCTCCGCCGGATGCGACAGCAGCGCCTGATGGAACGCCGGCACCAGCGGCGCGCCCTGCCCGCCGTAGGCCATATCGCGGCGGCGAAAATCGCCGACGGTGGTAATGTTGGTCAACGCGGCGATGCGGTTATTGTCACCCAGCTGCATCGAAAAACGCGTGTCTCCTTCCGGCTCATGCCAGATGGTTTGCCCGTGGCAACCGATGGCGGTGATCTCATGGGCCGGCACGCCGGTTTGCTCCAGCAGCCCCAGCACCGCTTCACCGAACAGCGTGCCCAGCCTGGCGTCCAACTGCCCGACGGCGGAGACCGTGGTCGGCTGGCCCTGGCACATGCCGAGGATTTCATGCTTAAGCGCAATCGGCAGCGGATGGCTGTAGCTGGCCTGCTGCGCCACCATACGTTCATCAATGGCGGCCAGCACCACGTCTACCCCGTCCAGACTGGTGCCTGACATAACGCCGATATAGCGGCCTGACTTCATAAACCTGTCCTTTCCCCGTCGCGGGTCTGCTTAACCGTTGTCACTCAGACAAATAAACCAGAATTAATCTATTAACGCCATGAATTAGGATGCCTTTTTTGCGATTGTGAGAGAAAACGTTTATTTTTAGCACGCGCCAGGCGCACGTTTTACCCTGAGCCGTACGGCGATACACTGTGATAAATTTAAACAGCTGTTTATTATTGGTTGAACGGTGCACGATTATGCTGGAAGGAGAGGTAAGGTGCGGCACGCGCGGCCTAATAGGCATTTGCGCAGCTTTGAGCCATACTTTGTCTATCTTTCACTGACTCTCGCCTGGGATGGCCAGGTTATGGAACACTAAAATCAGGAGTTTTATATGATCAAACGTCTTATCGTTGTTGCTCTAGCCGGGCTGACGCTGGCCGGTTGCGCCAATGATTCCATGTCCGGCGACGTTTATACGTCGGCACAGGCGAAGCAGGTGCAGCAGGCCAGCTACGGCACTCTGGTATCCGTGCGTCCGGTGAAAATCCAGGGCGAAGGCGGTTCTAACATGCTCGGCACCATCGGCGGCGCAGTGATCGGCGGCTTCCTCGGCAACACGATCGGCGGCGGCACCGGCCGTAGCCTGGCCACCGCAGCAGGCGCCGTCGCCGGCGGCGTGGCGGGCGACCAGATCGGCGACGTTGCCGGCCGTACTTCCGGCGTCGAGCTGGAAATCCGTCCGGACACCAAAGGCGACAACATTGTCGTGGTGCAGAAAGCAGGCGCCACCAAGTTCAGCCCGGGCCAGCGCGTGCGTATGGCGCGCTCCGGCAATACGGTTACCGTATCTCCGCTGTAACACGCTGTTTCCCAACGTAAAACCGGAGGCCCTGGCCTCCGGTTTTATGTTTTGCTGCTGTAAATGTAATCGTGCAAAAATCTTGAAGATTATTGTTTGTTTTGTAGGTCGGTAATGTTCTGCTCAAGCTTGCCAATCAGCGTCACCAACAGCTGTACCTCTTCCGGCCTGATGCCGTTCAGGATTTCACCGCGTGTCGAACTGATAACGCTGTCCACCTCGCGGATAATCGGCGCGGCGGCCTCGGTCAGTTTAATGCGTTTCGCCCGCCGGTCGTTGGCGCAGATATGCCGCGTGATCAGCCCCTTCTCTTCCAGTTGATCCAGCGTACGCACCAGCGAGGGTTGTTCAATGCCAATCGCCTTCGCCAGCTGAATCTGCGACTGCTCCGGCGGCAGCCGGCTGATATTGTGCAGCGTCACCCAATGCGTCTGGGTGAGCTCCAACGGTTTTAGCCGATGATCGATGAGCGCGCGCCAAACACGAACCAATCGTGCTAAATCCGAACCTAAAGTTGATTCCACTTACCCCTCCTTATAATTAGCATGCTAATATTAATCTCCCAGACCATACTCTATTTTGGGTAAATCACATTAAAAATACAAATGTATATAATGGATATTCTCAAAGCCGTCAGTAAACTTAGCAGTATTTGGTTACCAAATACTCGAATATATTACACATTTGCACGTAGGAATAGTTAAATTGATTACGCCATGGTTACATTCGAGCGCAGCACTGCCCGATTTGGTATTGGGCGCATCGCTTTATTTCCCCCCCATGTTTAAAGCATTCTTACTAGGTCTGGTTTTTTGGTTGCTGGTGCATCGCCTGCTGCGCGACTGGCTCTATTCCGGCGAAATTTGGCATCCAATGTTAATGGATTTATCCATTTTCGTCATTGCCGTGAGCGGCTCTTTGTGGATCTTAGCGAGTTTGTAACCGATGAAGTATAAAACATTAAAATATTTTTCCACGGTCATTGTCTGCGCCATCGCCATTTGCGCCGGTTGGTGGCTGTGGAATTATTATATGCAGTCTCCCTGGACCCGCGATGGCAAAGTACGCGCGGAACTGGTCAATATCACCCCGGAAGTCTCAGGCCGGCTGACCAAAATAACCGTACACGATAACCAATATGTTTCCGCCGGCAGTCTGATATTTAGCCTGGACGCCGAGCCTTACCGCATCGCGCTGGCGAATGCCGAGGCGGCGCTTGCCAAAGCGCAGTCCGACCTGGCGAAGGCCGAACATGAAGCCGCCCGCCGCCGCGGACTGCCGCGCGATGTTATTTCCAGCGAAGCGCTGGACGCTGCAAATTTAACCGCACAGGCAATGAAAGCGGCTTATAAAGCCGCTCAGGCAAATCTTGAACAGGCAAAATGGAATTTAAGTAAAACGCAAATTTATGCGCCGACGGACGGTTATATCACTAATTTACAGGCGCGGGTGGGTAACTATGCCAGCACCGGCACCCCGCTGGTGGCGCTGGTCGATGTGCACTCTTTTTATGTGCTCGGTTATTTTGAAGAGACCAAACTCAAGCATATTAAAGAGGGAAACAAAGCGGATATCACTTTATATAATGGCAATGTGCCTTTACAGGGACAGGTCGAGAGCATCGGTCGCGCTATTTATGACCAAAGCGTCGAAAACGGCGGCAATTTATTAATGGATGTGAAACCCAATGTGCCCTGGGTACGTTTGGCGCAGCGCGTGCCGGTACGGATAAAATTGCTCAATGTGCCCGCCGACCTGCCGCTGGTCGCCGGCACCACCTGCACCATTTCTATACATCAGAAAGGTTAATCAATGAATCTGCCGTTTCTGGAATGGAAACGCACGCCGTGGGGGCGCGCCACCGGCGGCCAGTGGCGCTATGCGCTGCGTAATTCGTTGGCAATGTGTCTGGCGCTCTGGGTAGCGTTCGCCCTTGATCTGGACGAGCCCTACTGGGCGCTCACCTCGGCGGCGGTGGTCAGTTTCCCCACGGTGGGCGGCGTTATCAGCAAGAGTATCGGCCGGATTATCGGCAGCCTGATCGGCGCCGCCGCATCGGTCGCCATCGCCGGCCACTGCCTGAACGATCCCTGGCTGTTCACGCTGTTTATCGCCGCCTGGATCGGGCTGTGCACCTATATTTCCAACCACTACCAGAACAATGTCTCCTATGCCTTCGCCCTGTCGGGCTACACCGCCGCCATTATCGCCTTCAGTACGGTGAACGTGACGGACACGCTGGATATTTTCAACCTTGCCCAGGCGCGCGTCTGCGAGGTGATTACCGGCATCCTGTGCGGCGCGCTGATGATGATGATCCTGCCCAGCACCTCTGACGGCGAAACGCTGCTGACCTCCCTGCGCCGCATGCATCTGCGCCTGCTGGAGCACGCCGCCATGCTGTGGCAACCGGAGGTGACGCCGCAGATCCGCACCTCCCACGAAGGGGTCATCAGCCAGATCCTCACCATGAATCTGCTGCGTATTCAGGCGTTCTGGAGCCACTACCGGCTGCGCCGGCAAAACCATGTGCTCAACTACATGCTGCACCTGCAGCTGCGCCTGACCAGCGTAATTTCCAGCCTGCGGCGTATGCTGCTCAACTGGCCGGATCCGCCGGCCAATCTGGAGCCGGTACTGACACAGCTGCTTGACGAACTGCGCAATGCGCATACCGACAAATACCGGCTGGCGAAAATCCTGCAGCAGATCGCGCCGCTGGATGAAACGGACTATCGCCACCATGCTTTTTTCCTGCGGCTGCGCGACTTCTGCTGGCTGTATCTGCAGGCCAACCGCTGGCTGCTGCAGCTGGAAAACGCCACGCCGGTCAGCAATATTCAGCCTCCGGCGGTCAGCGCGCTGGCGCGCCATACCGACAGTTATGAAGCGGCCTACAACGGGCTGCGCACTTTTTTAAGCATCGTGCTCGGCTGCGCCTACTGGATCAACACGCAGTGGGAGGCCGGCAGCGCCGCTCTGACGCTGACCGCCATCAGTTGCGTGCTCTACTCCGCCACGCCGTCGCCGATCAAAAGCATCACCACGCTGTTAAAAGCGCTGGTGCTGCTGTCCGTCGGCTGCTTTGTGGTGAAATTCGGTCTGATGGTGCAAATCGATGATTTCTGGCTGTTCTGCGCCTTTCTGTTCCCGGTGCTGGTCACCATGCAAATGCTCAAGCTGCAGAATCCCCCCTACGCCGCGCTGTGGGGACAGCTGATTGTCTTTATGGGCTCTTTTCTTACCATCACCAACCCGCCGAGTTACGACTATCAGTCATTCCTCAATGACAATATCGGCAAGATCGTCGGCGTTCTGTTGGCCGGGCTGGCCTTCCAGATCCTGCGCCCCAGTTCGGACAAGCGCAAAAGCCGGCGCATCATCCGCGCCCTGCGGCGCGATTTTATTGACCAACTGAGCCAAAAGCCGCAGCTGCGCCAAAGCCGGTTCGAATCGCTGATTTACCACCGCATCAGCCAGTTGAATCAGAGCCAGGACCAGGAGGCGCGCACCTGGCTGCTGCGCTGGGGCGTGGTGCTGCTGAACTGCAGCCATATCGTCTGGCAGCTGCGTGACTGGCAGACGCGCTCCGACCCGCTCTCGGCGGTGCGCGATCGCTGTATTCACTGCCTGCGCGGCATTATGACGGAAAGAGGCGTTCAGCACCGTTCGCTGGATGCGACACTGCGGGAGTTACTACGGATAGGCGATGCGCTGGCGCAGCATCATGACGCGGCGGCGCGGGAATTGGCCGGGCTGGTGTGGCGGCTATACTGCTCGCTGCAACAGCTGCGGCAGGCTATCGCGCCGCCGCAGGACGATGGGGCCGCCGTCATAACGGCCCCATCCTGACGCACGGTTATTTGATCACCCCGCAGGCGAAGCGGTCACCGCCGCCGCCCAGCGGTTTCGGCCGATCGGCATGGTTATCGCCGCCGACGTGCACCATCAGCGCCTTGCCTTCAATGTCGCTGATTTTTTTCAGCCTTGGCGCCAGCACCGGATAGCTGGCGGTGCCATCTTCGGCAACGTAGATAGCCGGTAAGTCTCCCAGGTGGCCATCGGCATACGGCCCCAGGTGTTTGCCGGTTTTTTCCGGGTCAAAGTGGCCGCCGGCCGCCAGCGCCGCCACCGCCTTGCCCTCTTTCATCGCCGGCTCGCAGCTGCCGTTCTCATGTACGTGAAAACCGTGGATGCCTGCGGGCAACGCTTTGAGCTGCGGTGTAAACTGCAGCCCGTACGGCGTTTCGCTGATGGCGATCTTACCAAGATCCTGACCGATGCCCTGCGCGGTCACCAAATGAATATCCACCTCTTCCGTTGCCGCCTGGGCAACGCCGCAGGCCAGCAGGCCGATTGCCGCACACCAAAAATGTTTCATAAATCAACCTCTCCATTCACGTCCGTTATCGAACTTTGAGTATAGAAGACGAGCCTCGCCGCACCCGACCGGAGCGCAATATTGCCTGCCCGGCTCGCATAATTATCCATCTGTGCTAATACTTCTTTACCGCTTGTGGTCAGTCATCTGACCAGTTGTCGTTCGGTTTATCCTGTTTAACTTAATCCCGGCTGCCGAAGATCATCAAGCGAATCACCAACATAACGGCAACCGGCATCAAAAGGAACCGGCTATGGGCATTTTTGATTATCGTGAGACGGACGCCGCTGCGTCCAAAACGCTGTTTGCCGACGCGATGGCGATCTCCCACTATGCATACCATAACATCGATAACGGCTTTGCCGTCGGCTATCAGAATAACGGCTATGGCCTGGGGCTGCCGCTGACGCTGGTTGGCGGTATCCTCGGCAGTACCGACTCGCAGGGCGCGCTGCCCGGCATTCCCTGGAACCCGGATGCGGAAAAGGCCGCGCTGGAGGCGGTCACCGAGGCCGGCTGGACGCGGGTCGATGCTCAGCAGTTGGGCTACCAGGGTAAAACCGACGCCCGTGGCACCTATTTCGGCGAAACCAGGGGCTATGAAACCGCACAGGCTGAAGTGCTGGCGAAGTATGACGATGCCGGCAAGCTGACCGAGATCGGCATCGCCTTCCGCGGCACCAGCGGACCGCGCGAATCGGTCATCAGCGACAGTATCGGCGATGTGATTAACGATCTGCTGGCCGGCTTCGGCCCGGCGGGTTATGCCGACCACTACACGCTTAACGCCTTTAATACGCTGCTGGGCGACGTGGCGCGCTTTGCGCAACAAAACGGCCTGACGGGCGAAGACGTGGTGGTCAGCGGCCACAGCCTGGGCGGCATGGCCGTCAACAGTATGGCCAGCATGAGTGACGCTAACTGGGACGGTTTCTACGCACACGCCAACTATGTGGCATTCGCCTCACCCACTCAGCACCAAGGCGACGATCGGGTGCTGAATATCGGTTACGAAAACGACCCGGTGTTCCGCGCCCTCGACGGCAGTACGCTGACCGCCGGTTCGCTGGGGGTGCACGACGGCGTAAAAGAGAACGCCACCAATAATATCGTCAATTTTAACGATCACTACGCCTCCGCCGCCTGGAACGCGCTGCCGTTTTCCATCCTGAATATTCCCACCTGGCTGTCGCACCTGCCCAGTGCCTATCAGGACGGTCTGACGCGCGTGCTGGACTCGGCGTTTTACGATCTTACCGGGCAAAATTCGACGGTGATCGTCACCAATCTGTCCAACGTGACCCGCGGCTCGACCTGGGTGGAAGATCTCAACCGCAATGCCGAGACGCACAGCGGACCGACCTTTATCATCGGCAGCGATGGCAATGATCTCATCAAAGGCGGTCAGGGCAACAATTACCTCGAAGGGCGCGCCGGCGACGATACCTTCCGCGACGGCGGCGGCTATAACTGGATCCTCGGCGGTGACGGCCGCAATACGCTGGATATCCAGCAGCCGCTGCAGGATCGCGAAGTGGCGTACGACGGCGTAAACCTGTATCTGCGCGACGCCGACGGCGGGATTACCCTTGCCGAGAATATCTCTACGCTGCGCAGCAAAGAGTTGCAGCTCGTCGTGCTGAATAAAAACGTCGATCATCAGGTCACCGCCGATGGCCTGCTCTCTGCGTCGGGGCTGACCGCTTACGCCGACTCGCTCAACGGCGGCGACGGCGGCGACAGCCTGACGGCAACGCAGGCCGGCGGCTGGCTGTTCGGGCTGGAAGGCGACGATACGCTGAACGGCCAGCTCGGCAACCATACGTTTGTCGGCGGAGCCGGCAACGACCAACTGCAGGCCGGCGGCGGCGGCAATACGTTTCTGTTCAGCGGCAGCTTCGGCCACGATCGGCTGGAGGGGTTGCAGGCAAGCGATAAGCTGGTGTTTATCGGCGCCGGCAGCCAGGTCGAATACCATGAAGCGGATAACAATCTGACTATCGGGCTGGGCGACAGCAGCGTGACGCTGGTCGGCGTCAGCCCGCAGTCGCTGCAGGACGGCCAGCTGATTGTGGCCTGATTAATGCGCCGGCCGACAGTGGCCGGCGCACGCCGTCAGGGAACGTCATACCCCAGCGCCGCCTTGCGGATGCGGAACCACTGCTCGCGGCTCATCGTCAGCTCCAGCGCCCGCAACGCCGATGTGACGCGTTCGATTTTACCCGAACCAATAATCGGCAGCGGCGCGGACGGCAGACGCATCACCCAGGCGTAAACCACCTGTTCAATCGTGTCGGCGCCGATCTCCTGCGCCACACTGTGCAGTTCGTTGCGCAACGGCTGGCTCTCCGCGCCGCTGAACAGCCGTCCGCCCCCCAGACAGGACCAGGCCATCGGCTTGATGCGCAACTGCTGGCACTGGTCGAGCGTGCCATCCAGCAGCGCCGGCTGATGTAGCGGCGAGATCTCGACCTGATTGGTGACCAGCGAAAACGGCAGACGGGACTGCAGCAGCGTAAACTGCGCCGGGGTGAAGTTAGACACGCCAAAGTGGCGCACCTTACCGCTTTTGTGCAGATCGACAAAGGCTTCGGCCACCTCGTCGGCGTCCATCAGCGGATCGGGACGGTGAATCAGCAGCAGATCGAGATAGTCGGTATGCAGCTTTTGCAGCGAATGCTCGGCGCTGCTGACGATATGACTGCGGTCGGTGATGTAATGACCGATCGGGTTGCCCGGCTTGGCGGTGGTGGCAATGCCGCATTTGCTCACCAGTTCCAGCCGCTGACGCAGCGCCGGCTGCAGCCGCAGCGCGTCACCAAATGCCTGCTCGCACGCATAGCCGCCATAGATATCCGCGTGGTCGGCGGTGGTGATCCCCAGCTCAAAGTGCTGCTCGATAAACCCCAGCAGCTGTTGCGGCGACATGCCCCACTCCATCAGCCGCCAGTAACCGCAGACCATACGGGAAAATTCCGGCCCCTGCGGCGCCAGTTGAATACGATGACCCATGTTCAGACCTCATAACGGTGTTTTCCCCAGCATACACAAGCCGGCGACGTAGGGAAACGCAGCGCGCGGCGGCCCGTGCGCAGGATCGGAAAATTCATGGGAAAAGTGCTCAGAATAGCGAAGGCTGATCGGGGTTTTGTTCTTCCGCCGCCTTATTGGCACGCTGCAGACGCAGCAGCCGCTGGCGGCACAGGCGCAGCACGTCGCGCTTTTGCGCATCGCTCATGTTCATCCAGCCGAAGCGCTCCTCGCGGCTGCGCAGGCAGCCACGGCAGTATCCGCGCTCGTCGGCCTGACAAATGCCGCGACACGGGCTGGGAATGTCGAAGAACTCAAGTTGCTGCGGCACACCACCTCCTGACTCGTCCCTTAATTGAAGACGTCATCGGCGTTGATGGCAAGCGACTTTTCCGCCAGACGGCGAAAATAATCGCGTAGATAGCGCAGCGCCTGGCGGGTTTTCTCCGGCATTGCGCGTTCCAGCGTCAGCGCATGCAACCGCAGCGGCGTCGGCCGCCAGGCGGGCAACAGCGCAATCAGCTCGCCGCGCCGCAGTTCATCGCCAATCTCATACAGCGGCTGACCGGAGATGCCAAGCCCCATACGGGTAAAGGCGCGCATCACATGCATACTGTCGCTGACGATCTGGCCCTGCGCCTGCCGCAGCCTGAAGGTCTCCCCCGAGGCATGGTGCAAATCCAGCGGAAAAGCGGCGTTGTTGCCGCTGATCCAGCGGTGCTGCTGCAGCGCCTGCGGCGTTTCCGGCACGCCGTGCTGGCTCAGATAGCGCGGCGCAGCGCACAATACCATCGGCCACTCGCTCAGAGCGTGCGCGATCATCGAGGTGTCCGCCAGCTGCCGGCTGACCCGCAGCGAAATATCCACCCGCTGCTCAATCATATCCACCACCCGGTCATCCGCCAGCACGCGCAGCGTCAGCTGCGGATGCGCCTGCAACAGCGGCGCCAGCGCCTCGGCCAGCGGCCCGCCGCCGATACCGACGGTGGTGGCGATGCGCAGCTCCCCCACCAGCGTGTCCCGCAATTCCGCCAGCCGCTGCTGCGCCTGTTGCGCCTGTTGCAGCATGGCTTCGCAGCCGGGATAAAACGCCGCGCCGGCCTCGGTCAGCGCCAGTTTGCGCGTGGAGCGGTGCAGCAGCGGCACGCCAAGCGAACTTTCCAACGCGCGCAGGTGCTGGCTGACCGCCGATGACGACATGCCCAGCCGCCGTGCCGCCGCCGCCAGCGATCCTTCGGCCACCACCACGGCAAACACCGCCATTCGATTGAGTTTATCCATCACTATAAAGTTTTACTTAATAAAGAAAGCATCAATATGGCACTAATCAAATCTATTGTTAAGATCTAGAGTATCTGCATCACGCCGGGGCACGACCTCGGCCCCACGGTTGCCTTATCACTTATCAGGAGCAAGCAGATGAAAATTGCCATTATTGGAGCCACCGGTTTTGTAGGCCGTCGCGTAGTGGATGAAGCCCTGTCGCGCGGACTGGACGTCACCGCCATCGCCCGGCAGAAAAAAGATTTACCGGACAACGCCCGCCTGCATATCGCACTCGGCGACGTGGCCGATACCGACTGGCTGACCACGCAGCTGCGCGGGCAGGATGCGGTGATCAGCGCCTTTAACCCCGGCTGGGGGGAAGATAACCTGTATGACAAAACCGTGGCCGGCATGCAGCAAATTCTCAGCGCGGTGAACGCCGCCGGCGTCACGCGTTTTCTGGTGGTCGGCGGCGCCGGCAGCCTGCAGGTCGCACCCGGCGTAGAACTGGTCGATACGCCGGAATTCCCGGAAAATATTCGCCCCGGCGCCCGCGCGGTGCGTGATTTGCGCAACCAGCTGCTGCAGAACCACAGCCTGGAGTGGACCTATCTGTCTCCGGCCGCCATGCTGGAGCCGGGCAAACGCACCGGCCAATTCCGCCTCGGCACCACCAGCCTGCTGATGGACGGCGATGCGCCGGCGCATATTTCGGTGGAAGACCTGGCGGTGGCGATCGTCGACGAAATCGAAAAACCGCAGTTTATCCGGGCGCAGTTTACCGCCGCCTACTGATATCGCCAGCCCGGCCGCTCCGCGCGGCCGGCATGCCTCTAAGGTTATCTTAAGTTTCACCCGCTAGATTGCCCTGCATGACTTTCTACAGGATGACAATGCGGCAATGCGGTTACTACCAAAATTTTCATGCGGCAGCCTGAGCTTTATCCTAGGCTGCGCGCTGTTCTTTACGCTATTTCAAAATGCGCTGTTTTTGCATACGGCGTGGTCATATATCCGTTTCGGCAGTTTCAACAACCTGCTGTTCGCCGCCACCATGCCGGTGGTGATCTTCTGCGCGCTGAACATCATTTTCAGCATGCTGACCATCCCCTATCTGCGCAAACCGTTAATGATTGTTTTCCTGCTGGGCAGCGCTGCGGCCAACTACTTTATGTATAGCTATGGCGTCGTGATCGACGGCGATATGATGCAAAGTGCCGTTGAAACCAATGCGCAGGAGATCGGCGCGCTGCTGACGCCGCAAATGGGGCTGTGGCTGCTGCTGCTTGGCGTGCTGCCGGCAGCGGCGGTGTCTATCGTCAGGATTCGCCAGACCCGCCCGTGGTGGTACACGCTCGGCCTGCGCGCCGCCAACGTGATGCTGTCGCTGGTGGTGATTCTGCTGATCGCTGCATTATTCTATAAAGACTACGCGTCGCTGATTCGCAACAACAAAAGCGTGGTGAAAATGCTGACGCCGTCGAATTTTATCGCCGGCGCCATCAAGCTCACCGAACAGCGCGAACTCACCCGCAGCCTGCCTCTGGTGAAAATCGGCGAGGACGCCCATAAGGGGCCGTTGCTCCGCGCCGAGCAGAAAAAGACGCTGGTGATACTGGTGGTCGGCGAAACCGCGCGCGCGGAAAACTTCTCGCTGGGCGGCTACGGGCGCGTCACCAACCCGCGCCTGCAACAGGACAGCGTGATCTATTTTAAAAACGCCGCCTCCTGCGGTACCGAAACCGCGGTATCGGTCCCCTGTATGTTTTCGAATATGACGCGCAGCAGGTATAACGCCACCCTGGCCGAGCATCAGGAGGGACTGATGGACGTTTTGGCCCATGCCGGAATCAACGTGCTGTGGCGCGATAACGATAACGGCTGTAAAGGCGCCTGTGACCGGATCCCTCACGTCGATATGACCAAACTGCAACTACCGCAGGATTGTGAAGGTGACGTCTGTATGGACAGTGTGCTGCTGTATCACCTGCGGGACTATATTGATAGCCTGAAAGACGACGGCGTGATTGTGCTGCACCAGATGGGCAGCCACGGCCCGGCCTACTACCGCCGCAGCACGCCTGAGTTCCGCCGTTTTACCCCGACCTGCGACAGCAATCAGATCCAGGACTGTAGCCACCAGCAACTGATCAATACCTATGACAATTCGCTGCTGTACAGCGACGCCATGCTCGACAGCACCATCAAACTGCTGCAGCAGTACAGCGACCGTTTCAATACCGCGCTGGTATACCTGTCGGATCACGGCGAATCGTTAGGGGAAAATGGTATGTACCTGCACGGCACGCCGTATCTGTTCGCACCGAGCCAACAGACGCACGTACCGTTCCTGATGTGGATGTCGGCAGACTATCAGCGCAGCTTCGGCATTAACCGCCAGTGCCTGCAAAATATCGCGCAGCGGGATGCCGTCTCGCAGGATAATCTGTTCCATACCCTGCTTGGCATGCTGAACGTGCAGACCCGGCAGTATCAGTCTCAATTGGATATTCTGCAGCGCTGCCGCAGCGACAGCGCTTAACTTCCCTGCGCCGCTGAGGCACAATACTCACCATCATGGCCGGCGCCTCAGCGTCGGTTTTTTTCTTTCCCTCTTGATCTAGACCAACTGGTCTATTATGCTCAGCCTCATGACGACGAAACATACGCATTGCAACACAGATACACGCGAACACCTGCTCGCCACCGGCGAGTCACTCAGCCTGCGCCTGGGGTTTACCGGCATGGGCCTGAGCGAACTGCTGGCTACCGCCGGGGTGCCCAAGGGCTCGTTTTATCACTACTTCCGCTCGAAGGAAGCCTTCGGCGAAGCCATGCTGCAACGCTATTTCGCGCATTATGACATCGCCATGCTGGCGTTGTTCAACGACAGCGGCAGCGATGCCCGCCACCAGTTGCTGAGCTATTATGCGCAGGCCATCAGTTTTCACTGCCGCAGCGAATGTCACAATTCGTGCCTGGCGGTAAAACTGTCCGCCGAGGTCAGCGATCTGTCGGAACCGATGCGTCATGCGCTGGAAACCGGCAGCGCGCAGGTGATCGGCCGGTTGCAGGACGCGATTGAACGCGGTATCCGCGAAGGGTCGCTGGCGATAACCATGAGCCCGGCGGCCACCGCCGAAACGCTGTACGCGCTGTGGCTCGGCGCTTCACTGCGCGCCAAAATTCGTCGTTCGGTTGCGCCGCTCACCAGCGCGCTGGAAAGTATTGAACTGCTGCTGCGCCCTGCGCAGCCTTAAGCCCTCCCCTGGGATGCCAAGATCCGACATCACAGGGGTTTTATTTAATGTATCACTAGTCGACCGGTCTATTCAGGATAGGATGCTTTATGAAAATTGAAAAACTATTTACCCCGCTGAAGGTTGGCGCCGCCACATTGCCCAACCGCGTATTTATGGCGCCGCTGACGCGCCTGCGCAGCATTGAACCGGGCGATATCCCGACGCCGCTGATGACAGAGTACTACGCCCAGCGCGCCAGCGCCGGTTTGCTGATCACCGAAGCGACGCAAATCTCCTTCCAGGCTAAGGGTTACGCCGGCGCGCCGGGGCTGCATACGCCGGAACAAATTGCCGCGTGGAAAGAAATCACCCGGGCGGTGCATGAGAAAAACGGCCATATCGCCGTACAGCTATGGCACGTAGGCCGCATCTCTCATACCAGCCTGCAGCCGGGCCAGCAGGCGCCGGTCGCCCCGTCCGCCATCAACGCCGACACCCGCACCACCGTGCGCGATGAAACCGGCGCCTGGGTACGCGTGCCGACCTCTACGCCGCGCGCGTTGGAAACGGCGGAAATTCCCGGCATCATCAATGATTTCCGCCAGGCAACCGCCAATGCGCGCGAAGCCGGCTTTGATTACATTGAGCTGCACGCCGCACACGGCTACCTGCTGCACCAATTTATGTCGCCGGCTTCCAACCAGCGCAGCGACCAGTATGGCGGCAGCATCGAAAACCGCACGCGTCTGACGCTGGAAGTGGTCGACGCCAGCATCCAGGAATGGGGCGCCGAGCACGTCGGTATCCGTATTTCACCGCTCGGCCCGTTCAACGGCCTGGATAACGGTGAAGATCAGGAAGAAGCGGCGCTGTACCTGGTGGAAGAGCTGAATAAGCGCAACATCGCGTTCCTGCATATTTCCGAACCGGACTGGGCCGGCGGCAAGCCTTACTCTGACGCCTTCCGCGATGCGGTGCGCGCGCGCTTTAGCGGCGTTATCGTCGGCGCCGGCGCCTATACGGCGGAAAAGGCCGAAGCGCTGATCGAAAAAGGCTATATCGACGCCGTGGCCTTTGGCCGCAGCTATATTGCCAACCCGGATCTGGTCGAACGTCTGCAGCAAGGCGCAGAGCTCAACGAACCGCAGCCGGAAAGCTTCTACGGCGGCGGCGCTCAGGGCTATACCGACTACCCGTTCCTGGCGAAGTAACCCCCGCGTTTACGCTACGGGCCGGCCCTGCGCCGGCCTTTGGTGTTTTATTGGCCGGCGCGGTTTTTGTTACACCGTCACCTAAAGACATCCGCCGCCGCGCCATTTGAATTCCCTTCTGCGACAACGCTATACTGAACGACGTTTCAATAACTCAGCCGTTAACGACGGCAAACACCTGCAATTAGAGGAAATTATGCGCCTACTCCATACCATGCTCCGCGTCGGTGACCTGCAACGCTCTATCGACTTCTACACCAAGGTATTAGGCATGCGCTTGCTGCGTACCAGTGAAAACCCGGAATATAAATACTCGCTGGCATTCGTTGGCTATACCGAAGAGAGCGAAGGTGCAGTCATTGAACTGACCTATAACTGGGGCGTTGACAGCTACGAGATGGGCAGCGCCTTCGGCCATCTGGCGCTGGGCGTCGACGACGTCGCCGCCACCTGCGACGCCATCCGTCAGGCCGGCGGCAACGTCACCCGCGAAGCCGGCCCGGTCAAAGGCGGCACCACGGTGATCGCGTTTGTGGAAGATCCAGACGGCTATAAAATCGAGCTGATCGAGAATAAACACGCCGGCCACGGCCTCGGCAACTAAGTTTCCGTCGGGCGCGTTCTGCGCCCGTTTTATTATCCGCATGATAACCGCCTGCACGCCGCGGCAAAATTTGCCATAATGCGCGCTGCATTCGATGAAGATAAGAAACTGATGGCCGATAAAAGTGATCTTAACGCCCTGAGTGGTCGTTTTCGTGGGTTTTATCCCGTAGTAATAGATGTAGAAACCGCCGGCTTTAACGCCCAGAGCGACGCGCTGCTGGAAATTGCCGCCGTTACGCTGAAAATGGATGAGGACGGCTGGCTGCAGCAGGATGAAACGCTGCATTTCCACGTTGAGCCTTTTGAAGGCGCAAATCTGCAGCCGGAAGCCCTGGCATTTAACGGTATCGACCCGCACAATCCGCTGCGCGGCGCGGTGAGTGAATATGACGCGCTGCACGCCATTTTCAAGGCGGTGCGCAAAGGCCTGAAAGAGCAAGGCTGCAACCGGGCGATTATCGTGGCGCACAACGCCAACTTCGACCACAGTTTCCTGATGGCGGCCGCAGAACGCGCCGGCCTGAAGCGTAATCCTTTCCACCCGTTCGCCACCTTTGACACCGCCGCGCTCAGCGGTCTGGTGCTGGGGCAAACCGTGCTGGCCAAAGCCTGCATCGCCGCCGGCATGACCTTCGACAGCAGCCAGGCGCACTCCGCGCTGTACGATACCGAGCAGACCGCCCTGCTGTTCTGCGAGCTGGTTAACCGCTGGAAACGGCTCGGCGGATGGCCGCTGGCGATCGACGCCGCCGGCGACGACGAGTAATACAAAAAATGGGCGCAGCGGTATACACCGACTGCGCCCATTATCCTTCCGCTGAAAACCGTCGTTACGACTGCTGGTCTTCCTGCTTGTACTTTTCCGCCGTCTCTTTGATCAGCGACTGCAGTTCGCCGCGCTGATACATTTCGATGATGATATCGCAACCGCCGACCAGTTCGCCGTCAACCCACAGCTGTGGGAACGTCGGCCAGTTGGCGTATTTCGGCAGCTCGGCGCGAATGTCCGGGTTCTGCAGAATATCCACGTAGGCAAAACGCTCGCCACAGGCGGACAGCGCCTGTACGGCCTGCGCGGAGAAGCCGCAGTTCGGCAGCTTCGGTGAGCCTTTCATGTACAGCAGAATCGGGTTTTCTGCGATTTGTTGCTGAATTCTTTCAATCGTCGTCATCATTGCTTCCTCAAGCCATCGGATGGCTACAACATGCGTTACACCGGGCTATTGTAGCGGCTGCGGCCGTTGCAAAAAAACGCCATCTTTTGCAAGGACATTCCGCCCGCCGAACCAGCGGCGCCGGCAACGCCCTTACGCGCTAAACATGCTCTCAGAATAACATTTTTAATCTGACCATTTCACTAATATATTTTCAGCAGCGCCCTGCTGCGAAATATTAACCTGCGCGGTCAAAGCGGCGTTTTTTTCTCCGCCCGGCGATTAAATTTCAGCCAGGTGAAATCTTATTAACGTTTTCTCACAATATGGATTACGCTTTATTAAGTTCCGCGCTGTTTTATATCGCGGATTTGGGGAATACTGTGTTTAATTCAATCTCTGACTCGGGACCAAGGTTGGTAACGTCGACATGCGTCTAATAGTTACGCTTTTTGTGCTGCTGTTTACCCAGCTGTTCTTCAATCTGGCGCACGCTGCGCCACAATCGCGCGTTGCCGCTGAGCCGCGTAAAAGCCACGTCAGCGATGCGCGCCCGGACGAGCGTCGAAAAAAGAAAACGCTGAAGAGCAGTAAAAAAGCCCGCACCGCCACGGCGCCAAAAACCACCAAGGTAAAAGCGCATAAAAGCACGACGATTAAAACCGCCAAAAAAACGACCCGCATTAAATCTACGCGTAAAGTGACGCACCTGGCGAAAAATAAAGTCACCCCGCCGAAGAAAGGTTATAAAAAAGGCTACGGTCGTCACCGCACCCACGGCCTGGCAACCAGCAAACTGCTGAGCGACGATAAACCGCTCAAGCTCAGCGCGGCGCATAAAAAGCGCTATCAGCGGGCGAAGCAAACCGCAATGACCAAGCTGATGAATCAAATGGGCAAGCCCTATCGCTGGGGTGGCGCCTCGCCGCGTACCGGCTTTGACTGCAGCGGTTTAATTTATTACGCCTATAAAGACGTGATGAAAATTAAAATGCCGCGTACGGCGAATGAGATGTATCACCTGCGTGATGCCGCGCCGATTAAGAAAAGCGAATTGCAAAAAGGCGACCTGGTATTCTTCCGCATTAATAACCGCGGCGTGGCCGACCACGTTGGCGTTTACCTCGGCGACGGCAAGTTTATTCAGTCGCCGCGTACCGGCAAAGATATCCGCATCAGTCAGCTGGACAATAACTACTGGCAAAACCATTACATCGGCGCCCGCCGCGTGATGACGCCGAAAACCGTTCGCTAATCCCCGCATGGCTGAGCTTGCCTCAGCCATTCCCCCGTTCCCGCCATTGCCGACGCTTTAAGCAGTTGAACGCTCCGCACGTTTTAAACCTTCCCTTCCCTTTGAAAGTGGTTAGAATTAATAACCTTAAAAAAAACATAACAACTCGATGCCCGAATATGCCCTAAATATGCTGTATGACGGGTATAAATAGCGCGGCTTCGTCTGGGGGACCACCCGAACGATCGCATCCCACAGACGGCCATGGGCATTTTAGCGCTGTATCAATAAGGAGAAAGCAATGTCGTTTGAATTACCTGCATTACCGTACGCAAAAGACGCTCTCGAACCGCACATTTCCGCTGAAACGCTGGAATACCACTACGGCAAGCACCACAACACCTACGTGGTGAACCTGAACAACCTGGTGAAAGGCAGCGAGTTCGAAGGTAAAACCCTGGAAGAGATCGTGAAAACCTCTACCGGCGGCGTATTCAACAACGCGGCGCAGGTGTGGAACCACACCTTCTACTGGCACTGCCTGTCACCTCAGGGCGGCGGCGAACCAACCGGCGCGGTGGCGGACGCCATCAATCAGGCTTTCGGGTCTTTCGCCGCGTTTAAAGAAGCGTTCACCAAATCCGCTGTCGGCAACTTCGGCGCAGGCTGGACCTGGCTGGTGAAAAAAGCAGACGGCTCACTGGCGATCGTCAACACCTCCAACGCAGCTACCCCGCTGACCGGTGAAGACAAACCGCTGCTGACCGTGGACGTGTGGGAACACGCTTACTACATTGATTACCGCAATGCGCGTCCTAACTACCTGGAAAACTTCTGGGCGTTGGTAAACTGGGCGTTCGTGGCGGAAAATCTGGCATAAGCGCCGGTTCACCCGCAAACAGAAAAGGCGCAGTAATTACTGCGCCTTTTTATATTTCGCAGAACAATCAGTTCAGCGCGGCGGTAAAGCTAAAGGCGATAATCATCACCAACGCACATACGGTGGTGAACAATGACAATTTCAACTCGGTTTCCATCAGAAACTCCCTTATCTGTTTCGCGACGCCAGCATAAAGCCCCCAGCGTTAATGGGTCAAATGATTTTCCCACAGTTCACGGCCATTCCCAATTGATTTTGCGCAACGCCCGATCGTGTTGCGGCAAAAAAGAGGCCAATATAAAAATATTGCCCGCTTTCCTGGCGGATAATACCGATTTCCTCTTCCACTTTTGCGCAATATACGCCAAAATTCGCAGTTCACTGCTGCGTACCGGCCAATAAGCCCCTCCAAACCAAGCAAGCGGCTTACGACTTCCAAACTAAAAACTACGTTTTCGAGATTTTGGAGAAGGATCTGCGCAGGCAAACGATTAACAACATGCTTACATACTGCAAACATGTGAGTTCAGGAGTCATCTTTACATGGCAACGATTAAAGATGTGGCCAAACGCGCGGGCGTTTCCACCACCACCGTTTCGCACGTCATCAATAAGACCCGTTTCGTCGCCGAAGAGACTAAAGCGGCGGTCTGGGCCGCCATTAAAGAGCTGCACTATTCACCCAGCGCGGTTGCGCGCAGCCTGAAGGTCAACCACACCAAATCCATTGGCCTGCTGGCGACTTCCAGCGAAGCCCCCTATTTTGCCGAAGTGATTGAGGCAGTGGAAAACAGCTGCTACAGCAAAGGCTACACCCTGATTCTGTGCAACTCGCACAACAATCTGGACAAGCAGCGCGCCTATCTGGCGATGCTGGCGCAAAAGCGCGTCGATGGCCTGCTGGTGATGTGTTCCGAATACCCCGATCAGTTGCTCGGCATGCTGGAAGACCACCGTAATATTCCGATGGTGGTGATGGACTGGGGCGTGGCGCGCAGCGACTTTACCGACACCATTATCGATAACGCCTTCGAAGGCGGCTATCTGGCGGGTCGCTATCTGATCGAGCGCGGCCACCGTGAGATCGGCGCCATTCCCGGCCAGCTGTCACGCAACACCGGCGGCGGCCGCCATCAGGGTTTCCTGAAGGCTCTGCAGGAGGCCAATGTCGAGTTGCGCAACGAGTGGATCGTCCAGGGCGACTTCGAGCCGGAGTCCGGCTATAAGGCAATGCACCAGATCCTGTCGCAAAAACATCGCCCGACGGCGGTGTTCTGCGGCGGCGATATTATGGCGATGGGCGCCATTTGCGCCGCGGACGAGCTGGGCCTGCGCGTACCGCAGGATATTTCAGTGATCGGCTATGATAACGTGCGCAACGCGCGCTACTTCACCCCGGCCCTGACCACGGTGCACCAGCCGAAAGAGCGCCTGGGCGAAATGGCCTTCACCATGCTGCTGGACCGTATTATCAGCAAACGCGAGGAGTCGCAGGTGATCGAAGTCCATCCTAAACTGATCGAACGGCGCTCCGTGGCCGACGGTCCCTTTATCGATTACCGCCGCTAATTGCGACTGGCCGGTGCGCTTACTCCCGCACCGGCCCCGCTTCCTCTGCTTCGCTCAGCCACTCCTGATTCAACGTTTCGCTGTCCCCCAGATAATCCAGCAGCCAGGCGATGGCCGGCGACTGATTAGGTTGCTGCCAGGTCAGACAGCAGGCGCTGGGCGGAAACGGCTCGTGCAGCTGCAGCACCGCCAGCTCGCCGCGCGCCACCAGCGGCAACACCCGGTGCGCCGGCGCCATGCCGACGCATAAACCGCCACGCAGGCAATCCACCGCCGATACCCAGTCCGGCACCACCAGGCGGCGCTGGTTGTCCAGCGACCAGGTAACACGCTTGGGCAGATTGCGCGATGTGTCCTCCAGCAACAGCGCCGGATAGGGACGCAGCTGTTCATCACTGAGCGCGCCGTTCAGCCCGGCCAGCGGATGATCGGCGCTGACCACGCACAGCCAGTTCATAAAGCCCATATCGCGAAAGGCGAACCCGCCACCGGCGGGCACCGCGCGCGTGGCGCCGATGGCCATTTCGGCGCGGCCATCCACCAGCGCATCCCATACGCCGTTGAACACTTCCGGCTGCAGCAGCAGCTCAACGTCCGGAAAGTGGCGATAAAAATCCAGTACCAGCTGCCGACAGCGCTGCGGCTTGACGATCAGATCGACGGCGATCTTCACCTGCCCGCGCCAGCCGTTGGCGACCTGCTGGCACTGACGTCGCGTGTCGAGCATTTTTTTGATGACAGCGCGCGACTCCTGGACAAACAGCGCCCCCGCCGGCGTCAGCGTGACGTCGCGATGACGCCGCTCAAACAGCGGCACCGCCAGCCACTGCTCCAACTGACGCACGGTATAGCTGACCGCGGAAGGAACGCGGTGCAGCTCCTGCGCCGCCGCGCTGAAGCTGCCGGTACGCGCTACCGCATCGACCACATCCAGTGAATATTCAGACCACATACGTTTGCCTGCAAAAATTTTCAAACCAGTATGCAAATATTACCGTTTCACAACCAGAGATCCAGCCGGATACACTGCGCGGCGTGAAAACCTGCATCACAAATAACGATTGAGAACCACTATGCGAAACTTTGGATTTATGTTTTATCTGGCCGGCCTGAGTATGCTCGGCTTTCTGGCCACGGATATGTACCTGCCGGCCTTCGGCATGATGCAAAAAGATCTGCAAATCTCACCCGGCGCCATTAGCGCCAGCCTGAGCATCTTCCTGGCCGGCTTTGCCTTTGCGCAACTGCTGTGGGGACCGCTGTCCGATCGACTGGGACGCAAGCCGGTGCTGCTGATCGGTCTGGCGCTGTTTGGATTGGGCTGCCTTGGCATGATGTGGGCGGACAACGCGCAGCAGCTGTGGACGCTGCGCTTTATACAGGCGGTCGGCGTCTGTGCCGCCGCCGTGACCTGGCAGGCCATCGTGATCGACCGCTACCCGGGCAGCCGCGCCAACCAGGTGTTCGCCACCATTATGCCGCTGGTCGCCCTCTCGCCGGCGCTGGCGCCGCTGGTCGGCGCCTGGTTGCTGAACCACCTGAACTGGCGCGCCATTTTCGCCGTGCTGCTGGCCATTACGCTGTTGCTGCTGTTGCCGACGCTGCTGCTGCGCGACAAACCGCGTCCGCGAGCCGATGAAGGCGCTGCGCCTGGCATCGGTTTCCTGCAGTTGCTGAAATCGCCGCTGTACAGCGGCAACGTGCTGGTGTACGCCGCCTGCTCAGCCGGTTTCTTCGCCTGGCTGACCGGCTCGCCGTTTATTCTGGGCAATATGGGCTACAGCCCGAACGATATCGGCCTGAGCTATGTGCCGCAGACGCTGGCGTTTCTGCTCGGGGGGTTCGGCTGCCGCGCCGCATTGAACCGTACGAACGGCAATACGCTGCTGCCGTGGTTGCTCCTCATGTATGCCGTCAGCATGGTGGCGCTGTATCTGGTCGCCACCCTGACCACGCCGACGCTGACCACACTACTGATCCCATTCTGCCTGATGGCGCTGGTTAACGGCGCTACCTACCCGATCGTGGTGGCAAATGCGCTGACGCCGTTCCCGGAAAGCACCGGCAAAGCGGCGGCGCTGCAAAATACCCTGCAACTGGGCCTGTGTTTTGTCGCCAGTATGCTGGTCTCCGCCTATATTGCCCAGCCGCTGCTGGCGACGGTGACGGTGATGGTCGCCACGGTGGCGCTGGCCGCCGCCGGCTATCTGCTGCAGCGCGGCGACAGCGCACGGCAAAAGAACGCCGAACGCCGTCAGCATGCTAACTCTGCGTCATAATTACCAGCAATAATATTCACTTAAATGACATGTCTGCCGGATGCGATTTGCGGTTGAGGAAGCGCCCCGGCAGGCCTATACTCAAAAAAGCGCTAAAATAAGATAGTAAAATCTTGTAGTAATCCGTGGCGTTTCGTGGTCGCCAATGGCGTCACTTTTTTATTTTATTGATGAGTTTACCCTGCCAGCCGGTACGGGCTTCTCTTTGAATTTTCCTCTGTTCATGTCGGATATCGGACGCCGCGGTGCAATCCTCCGCAGGTATACGTATGTGCCTACCGAAATTGGCTAAGCTTTTTTTGGTGGCCATAAGTCAGAAGAAAGGTGATGGAGAAACTAATGAGTTCATCGTGTTTAGAAGATCTGAGCATCCAGGACAACCAATGGTATCGTATCGCCCATGAAATGCTCAGCATGGCCGATATAGAAATAAACGGCACCCGACCTTTCGATATTCAGGTAAAGAACCCCGAATTTTTTAAACGCGTGCTGCAGGAAGGCTCTCTCGGGCTGGGTGAAAGTTATATGGACGGCTGGTGGGAGTGCGAGCGGCTGGACTGTTTTTTTCATCGCGTGCTGGCCGCCGGCCTGGAAAGAAAACTCCCCCACCATTTTAAAGATACGCTGCGCATTGCCGCCGCGCGTTTAACCAATCTGCAGTCGAAGAAGCGCGCGTGGATCGTGGGGAAAGAACATTACGATCTCGGTAATGACTTATTTACCCTGATGCTGGATCCCTATATGCAATATTCCTGCGGCTACTGGAAAAGCGCCGAGACGCTGGAACAGGCGCAGGAAAATAAATTGCGTATGATCTGCGACAAGCTGCAATTACAGCCGGGCATGCGCCTGCTGGATATCGGTTGCGGCTGGGGCGGACTGTCAGCGTTTGCGGCAAAAAATTACGGCGTCTCGGTGGTGGGCGTGACCATCTCCGCAGAACAGCAGAAGCTGGCGCAAGCGCGCTGCGCCGGGCTGGACGTCGATATTCAACTGCAGGATTACCGCGATCTGCATCAGCAGTTTGACCGCATCGTCTCGGTCGGCATGTTTGAACACGTCGGGCCGAAAAACTACCGCACCTATTTCGACGTGGTGGAGCGCAATTTAAAACCCGACGGTTTATTCCTGCTGCACACCATCGGTTCAAACAGAACCGATATGAATGTCGATCCGTGGATTAATAAATATATCTTCCCGAACGGCTGCCTGCCCTCGGTGGCGCATATTGCCCAGACCAGCGAAGGCCATTTCGTGATGGAAGACTGGCATAATTTCGGCGCCGACTACGATCGCACCCTGATGGCCTGGTATGAACGCTTTAAACAGGCGTGGCCGCAGCTGGCCGAGCGCTATTCCGAGCGTTTCGAGCGGATGTTCAGCTACTACCTCAACGCCTGCGCCGGCGCCTTCCGTTCGCGCGATATTCAGCTGTGGCAGGTGCTGTTCAGCCCGAAAGGCGTTGAAGGCGGCATACGCGTACCGCGTTGAGTTTCATGCGTTCGCAATAAAAAACCCCGGCATTCAGTCCCGGGGTTTTTATTATCTGGCCACGATCAGCCGCAGTAAACGCGTGTGATTTTATCGTCCCGATCGCCGAGGAAGTTCAGGCGGGTCAGGTTGAAGTCCATGGTGACCGCAGAATTATAAGGAATGGTGCGCACCTGACGGGCGTCGATCTGCACGCCATCCAGTGAAGAGAGCGGCTTGCCCACGTAGTTTTGATACTGCGACGCGCCGCAGGTGTCATCCGCATCGACCGACGACGCTGAGGCGCCGTTCTCTGACGTACTGCTACAGGCAGCCAGCGTCATCAGCGCCGCCAACATCAATGTTTTCCGATAAAACTTCACGTTTAGCTCCTCTTTTTTGCCTTCAAACAGATCGTGCCCGTTCAGGGTTTCGGCGTCGGATCCGCAATCTGCGCCGTCGCCGCTTCACGGCTGGCCAATACGCGCTCGACGGTATCCACTACCGCCTGCGTTTGCGGATCGATTTCAATATTGACCTTGTCGCCCAGACGTTTTTTACCCAGCGTCGTGCGCTCCAGCGTTTCCGGGATCAGATGCACGCAGAAACGGTTGTTCACCACTTCGCCGATGGTCAGGCTGATGCCGTCAATACCGACAAACCCCTTATGCAGCACATACTTCATCAGATCGGCATTCGGCATACGCAGCCAGACCTGACGGTTGTTTTCCGAGGTGAATATCTTGGCGATTTCCGCAGTGCAGATAATATGGCCGGACATCAGATGGCCGCCGATTTCATCGTTAAATTTCGCCGCCCTTTCCACATTGACCTTGTCGCCGACCGTCAGACTGCCCAGGTTGGTCAGCCGCAGGGTCTCTTTAATCAGATCAAAACTGACGCGGTTGCCCTCCACCGCCGTAACGGTCAGGCAGCAGCCGTTATGCGCCACCGAAGCGCCCAGTTCCAGACCGGGCAGCAGCTCATCGGGCATTTCAATCACGTGGGTACGGAAATTGGGTTTTTCTTCTACTGCAACCAGCGGCGCAATGCCTTGTACGATACCGGTAAACATGGGTGCCTCTTTCTGAAAATAGATATACAGCGCTGGTAGGCAGTGTGCCCCAGATGGCGGAGAAAACCAAATCCGCAGCGGTAAAAATTCGTTGTCTGCGCACGAAATAAACCCGTTTTCCCATCGCCGAAGGCTATCCTGCATTAAACAACGCCAGTGGCTTAAATAAGTCCGAACGGTTACACTACGCTGGTTATCATTCCGCGATTAAATTGCTGTCCATTCGTGACAGCCGTTCTTTCATTGCTTAATACTCAAAAAGGTGTAATGCGTGCAGAAGTACCTTATTGAAGCGCGTAGTTTATTAGCCCTCGCTATTCCGGTCATTATCGCGCAAATCGCCCAGACGGCGATGGGCGTGGTGGATACCATTATGGCGGGTGCATACAGCGCCACGGACATGGCTGCAGTTGCAGTCGGCACATCCATCTGGCTACCGGCTATCCTGTTCGGCCACGGCCTGCTATTGGCGTTAACGCCGGTTATCGCCCAGCTTAACGGCTCCGGCCGCCGCGACCGCATCGCGCATCAAATCAGTCAGGGCTTCTGGCTGGCGAGCGGTGTTTCGTTGCTGATTATCGCCGTGCTGTATAACAGCAAATATATGATCGACATGATGCACAATGTCGATCCGCAACTGGCGGAAAAAGCCGTCGGCTACCTGCACGCCATTATGTGGGGCGCGCCGGGCTATTTATTCTTCCAGGTAATGCGTAACCAGTGTGAAGGATTATCCAAAACCAAACCGGGGATGGTGATCGGCTTTATTGGTCTGCTGGTGAATATTCCCATTAACTATATTTTCATTTACGGCAAATTCGGCATGCCGGAACTGGGTGGCGTCGGTTGCGGCGTTGCTACCGGCAGCGTCTATTGGGTGATGTTCCTGCTGATGCGCTGGTACGTGCGCCGCGCGCCGTCGCAGCGCGACATCAAACCAGAGCGCGCCTGGCCGCCGGTCGACTGGGCCACGCAGCGACGTCTGGTCGGCATCGGCCTGCCGGTCGCCCTGGCGCTGTTCTTTGAAGTGACGCTGTTCGCCGTGGTGGCGCTGCTGGTGTCGCCGCTCGGCATCGTCGCCGTCGCCGGCCACCAGATAGCCCTGAACTTCAGCTCACTGATGTTCGTGCTGCCGCTGTCGCTCGGCGTCGGTTCCACCATCCGCGTCGGCCACCGGCTGGGGGAAAGCAACGTCGACGGCGCGCGCGTCGCAGCCTACAGCGCCATTGGCGTCGGTATTGCCATGGCCTGCGGCACCGCGCTGTTTACCGCCCTGCTGCGCGAGCCGATCGCGCTGCTGTATAACGACACGCCGGCGGTGGTCGCCATGGCTTCGCACCTGATGCTGCTGGCCGCTGTCTACCAGATTTCAGACTCCATTCAGGTGATCGGCAGCGGCGTACTGCGCGGTTACAAAGATACGCGTTCGATCTTCTTCATCACCTTTATCGCTTACTGGGTGCTGGGGCTGCCGAGCGGCTATCTGCTGGCGCTGACCGACTACATCGTGCCGGCAATGGGGCCGAGCGGCTTCTGGATCGGCTTTATTATCGGCCTGACCTTCGCCGCCATCATGATGGTGCTGCGCATGCGCTGGCTGCAGCGTCAGCCCGCCGCGCTGATTTTGCAGCGTTCCACCCGCTGATTTTTCCGCCGGCTCCCCGCGGGCCGGCGACTTCCCACGCTGAATTTGCGGAAAAAACCGCCTCACTGCGCATAAGCGCAGCAGTCGCGCGAAATAGCGGATAAAATTACGTTTTTCCCCTTGCCAGCAGGCAGGTTGCTCGTTAATATTCGTCCCCGCTGTCAGCCATGACAGACAGGAAAATGATGCGTCCGTAGCTCAGTTGGTTAGAGCACCACCTTGACATGGTGGGGGTCGGTGGTTCGAGTCCACTCGGACGCACCAAATTCCTACAGCAGTTCAGTGCGTCCGTAGCTCAGTTGGTTAGAGCACCACCTTGACATGGTGGGGGTCGGTGGTTCGAGTCCACTCGGACGCACCAAATTACTGCAGCAGCTCAGTGCGTCCGTAGCTCAGTTGGTTAGAGCACCACCTTGACATGGTGGGGGTCGGTGGTTCGAGTCCACTCGGACGCACCATTTCATCGCAATCCGTAATATCCTTCCCTGCATAAATAGCTTTTAAATAGCCACTCTCTTTTGGTCGTATGGTGCCAGTTCGGATATACCACACGCCGCCCTCTCGGTTTATCCCTCCTAAACACCGTCACACTCCCATTAATGTTCCACCGCCGCCATATTGATCCTGACGCTGTTGATCATGGCAAACCAGGCAAACAGCGCCGACCCCAGCAGCAGCAACAGACCAAACGCCAAAGGGCTCCACCAGCCGAGCGCGTCAAACAACACGCCGCCCACACCTGCGCCCAGAGTAATCGCCCCCTGGATCACCGCCACCATCAGGCCGCCGCCCGTCTCGGCATCATCGGGCAACGCTTTGCTCAGCCACAGCCCCCAGGCCACCGGCGCCGGCGTCGCCACCAGTCCCCAGAGCGCCAACAGCGGCCCGACAAACATAAAAGATGCACCGGTTTCAATCAGCAGGCCTGCAATCAGCGCCATGGCTAACGGGATCGCCACCAGCCAGGCGAACAGACGGCGCTGCAGCAGATGACCAATCATCCAGGTGCCCAGCAGGCCGAAGGCCCCCAACGCCAGCAGCGTCAGAGAAAGCTGATTGACGGAAATCTGCGTCACCTCTTCCAAAAATGGCCGCAAATAGGTAAAGACCGCAAACTGCCCCATAAAGAACAGCATAATACCGGTCATTCCCAGCGCCACCTGCGGGTAACGCAACAGGCGAAACGGATTGGCCGAACCCTGCTGCCGCGACGCAGCGGGCAAATGCGGGATCGCTCGCCACTGCCAGACAAAGGCAACGATCGCCAGCGGCACGACGATAAAAAACGCCCCGCGCCAGCCGATATACTGCCCTAAAAAACTGCCCAGCGGCGCGGCGATGGTCGCCGCCAGCGCATTGCCGCCGTTAATCAGCGCCAGCCCCCTGGCTACCGCATGCACGGGTACCAGACGCATCACGGTCGCCGTGGACATTGACCAGAAGCCGCCGATGGCAACCCCCAGCAGAGCGCGGCCGGTCATAAACATCACGCCATTGGCGGCGAAGGTCACGATCAGTCCGGAAAAAGTCAGCAGCAAGGTGAAGCCGATCAGCACTTTTTTCCGATCGAAGCGGCCGGTCAGCGGAGTATTCAGCAGGCTGGTCAGTACCGCAAACAGGCCGGATACGGAGATGGCCTGCCCCGCCTGGCCCTGACTGATGACGAGATCCCGCGCAATCGGCGTCAGCAGACTGACCGGCATAAATTCGGAGGCGATAAGCACCACCACGCCCAGCGCCATAGAAAATACGGCGCCCCAGGCGGGATGCGGGCTGGCGATACGCGATGTTGAAACGGTATGAACTGACGGCATGCATTATTCCTGTTTTCTAACGATAGGCAGATCCTAATACGCCGGCAGTGTTATGATTAGAGGGCGTAATCTGTATGTACTTGTGAAAAAATCTCATCAATTTGCAGCGGCAACGGGTTTCCGCCGGCAACCGCCGGACACCATTGATATACCAGTTCAATAATCAGGATCGGCAGCCATGAATGACATCCTCGCTTTTCTTGCGGTGGCTAAAGCGCAAAGTTTTACCCGGGCGGCGAAACAGCTGGGCGTCAGCCCTTCGGCATTAAGCCATACCGTCCGTAACCTTGAAGAACGGTTAGGCGTACGTTTATTAACGCGCACCACCCGTAACGTGGCCCCCACCGAGGCCGGCGAGCGGCTGATGACCTCCACCGGCCCGCTGTTCGAGCAGATAACGGCGGAAATAGATAAAATCGGCGAACTGAGGGATAAGCCCGCCGGCACCATCCGCATCACCTGCTCTGACGATGCGGCGGAACAGATCTTACGCCCCGCGCTGCCGGCATTTCTTGCCAAATACCCGGATATCAACGTTGAAATCTGCATTGATTACGGCTTTACCAATATCGTCGAGCAGCGCTTTGACGCCGGGATCCGGCTGGGCGAGGCGATCAGCCAGGACATGATCGCCGTGCGGCTCGGCCCGGACTGGCGGCTATCGGTAGTCGGCGCGCCATCCTACTTTGCCGCTAGCCCGACGCCGCTGCACCCGCGCGATCTGACGGCCCACAACTGCATCAATATCCGTCACTCGCCGGGAGGAAGCCTCTATGCCTGGGAGTTTGAAAAAGACGGCCAGCCATTAACCGTGCGGGTTAAGGGCCAGATGACCGCCAACAGCAATATCCATATTCTCAACGCCGCGTTGGACGGCATCGGGCTGGCCTATCTCCCCGATTTTATGGTGCAGCCTTACCTGGACGACGGGCGGCTGGTTGAGGTGCTGGCCGACTGGAGCCCCTACTTCGCCGGTTTCCACCTGTATTACCCCAACCGGCGCAATGCTTCTCCGGCGTTTTCCGCACTGGTTGAGGCGATCCGCTACCGCCAGCCCTGACAGATGAAAATTGCGTCAAGAGTCAACGCGCCTTGGCCGACGGCGCAAAAACTTTGGCTCCGCCGTACCGATCGGCTATCATCGGCGGCCTGATTGACCAAGAGGGTGCTATGTTGAAATTTATTGCCGCATCGGCGTTTACCACGCCCGATAACGGCCAGTCCCGCCGTGAGGGACAATTAAGCGACGGCCGCGTCGCCGCAGAAGTCCGCTTTGAAGCCGGCGCCTTCGGCCAACTGAAAAAGCGTGCTGACGCCGTGCACATCCGGGTGATCGACGGCGACTTTGAATTTACCGTCGGCAGCGATATTCTCCTGCTGCAGGCCGGCGAAAGCGTGGCTGTTCCGGCGCAGGTGCCCAGCGGCTGCTTCTGCCTGAGCGCCGGTACGCTGCTGGAAATCAGCGCCTGACGTTAACGGCTGCGACGTTTTATTTACACTGCAGTAATTTGCGCAACAAACTCGCCGCACGGACGCATATTTGCGCCACATTTGCTCTCTTTTTGACTAAACCTGCGCCAGCCATCGGTTTTTTGTTTTGCTTCCCACCCTGATGGCCTTATAATGCGCGCGTCTTTCAGTTGAATGGTTTCAGCCCTTGATCTGTGAAAACGCAATAACAACAATCCTATTTTCCAATCGTTTTCGCCGTATCCCCGCACGCCGGCGCGGGCTGAATTTTTCCGCCCCATTTCAACCACGGTCACCTATTCTTAACTATGATTTGCCCTATCAGGTTCGACTCAAATTCCATACCGGCGGTCTGACCGTCGGTTTTATTCGTTTTATAATCCATCACAACTTGTAGAAAAAATCGTCATGAAAAAGACCAAAATTGTTTGCACCATCGGTCCAAAAACCGAATCGGAAGAGATGTTGACCCAACTGCTGAACGCCGGCATGAACGTAATGCGCCTGAATTTCTCGCACGGCGACTATGAAGAGCACGGCAACCGCATCAAAAACATGCGTGCGGTCATGGCCAAAACCGGCACCACCGCCGGCATCCTGCTGGACACCAAAGGCCCGGAAATCCGTACCATGAAGCTGGAAGGCGGTAAAGACGCGGCGCTGGTCGCCGGCCAGACCTTCACCTTCACCACCGATCAAAGCGTTATCGGCAACAACGAACGCGTCGCCGTAACCTACCCTGGCTTCGCCGACGATCTGAAAATCGGCAACACCGTGCTGGTTGACGACGGCCTGATCGGCATGGAAGTGACCGATATCAGCGAAAGCGAAGTCGTGTGCAAGGTGCTGAACAACGGCGACCTGGGTGAAAACAAAGGCGTTAACCTGCCGGGCGTCTCCATCCAACTGCCGGCGCTGGCGGAAAAAGACAAGCGCGACCTGATCTTCGGCTGCGAACAAGGCGTGGACTTCGTAGCCGCCTCCTTTATCCGTAAGCGTTCTGACGTGCTGGAAATCCGTGAGCACCTGAAAGCCCACGGCGGCGAGCAGATCCAGATCATCTCCAAGATCGAAAACCAGGAAGGCCTGAACAACTTCGACGAAATCCTCGAAGCCTCTGACGGCATCATGGTCGCCCGCGGCGATCTGGGCGTGGAAATCCCGGTGGAAGAAGTGATCTTCGCCCAGAAGATGATGATTGAAAAATGTAATCGCGCACGCAAAGTGGTGATCACCGCCACCCAGATGCTTGACTCGATGATCAAGAACCCGCGCCCTACCCGTGCGGAAGCCGGCGACGTCGCCAACGCTATTCTGGACGGCACCGACGCCGTTATGCTGTCCGGCGAGAGCGCCAAGGGCAAATACCCGCTGGAAGCGGTCAGCATCATGGCGACCATCTGCGAGCGCACCGATAAAGTGATGCCTAGCCGTATCGACAGCCTGAACGACACCCGCAAACTGCGCATCACCGAAGCAGTGTGCCGCGGCGCGGTGGAAACCGCCGAGAAACTGGCCGCACCGCTGATCGTGGTCGCCACCAGCGGCGGCAAGTCAGCCAAATCCGTGCGCAAGTACTTCCCGGACGCCAACATCCTGGCGCTGACCACCAATGAAGTCACCTGCCACCAGCTGGCGCTGAGCAAAGGCGTCATCCCGCAGATGGTCAAAGAAATCGCCTCTACCGACGACTTCTACCGCATTGGTAAGGAAGCGGCGCTGGCCAGCGGCCTGGCGCAGAAAGGCGATATCGTGGTGATGGTTTCCGGCGCGCTGGTGCCAAGCGGCACCACCAATACCGCCTCCGTTCACGTGCTGTAATTTAAAAAGTGACAAAAATCTGATCGACAAAACGCCGCTTTGCGGCGTTTTTTTTGCTCGGGTAAACGATATTTCCGAAAACGCAATAGCAGGCTCGCTATTATTAAGTGAATAATGAATAGGAGCAGTCTGATGGAATCCGGCTGTTTTGCTTCACTTTTTTAACTATTGCGTAAAACAAGATGCAAGTTTGAGCGAACGATCAAAATAAAGCCCTCCAACGCAAAAAATTTATTCTCTTTCGAAAAAAGTTTGTGTAATACTTGTAACGCTACATGGAGATTAACTCAATCTAGAGGGTGTTATAATGAATCGTACTAAACTGGTACTGGGCGCTGTAATCCTGGGTTCTACTCTGCTGGCTGGTTGCTCTAGCAACGCTAAAATCGATCAACTGTCTTCTGACGTTCAGACTCTGAACGCTAAAGTTGATCAACTGAGCAACGACGTGAACTCTATCCGTTCCGACGTTCAAGCAGCTAAAGACGACGCAGCACGTGCTAACCAGCGTCTGGACAACCAAGCTCATTCTTACAAAAAGTAAGAGAGTTTCGGTAATTAAAAACGGCGCACCCTGTGCGCCGTTTTTTTATGTCTGTCCGCCGTGTCAAACCGCCCTTTCTGAACCTACCCCACGACGCCATAAAAAAAGCCCAGCGCCTGGCTGAGCTTGATACCGCTTACGCGCGCTGTGCGCTACTGTGCCTGGCTGATCGGCGCTGCCTGTGTCTCGGCCTGCTTACTGCCGCCAAACAGCTGTACCGACGGCAGAGGGACGTCTGCAGGGTTCTGCCCGACGCTGACCAGCACCGGCATGCCGGAGCGGCGCGTTATGGCGCTGTCAAACACCGACTTATCCGTTTCTGCGCTATCGGCAAACTTCTGCTGCGACTTAGAGAGCGAAATCGGCATGGTCTGCGGATCGTCGCTTTCAACTTTCGACAGCGGCTGATGCACTTCCGCATAGCGTTTGCCGTCCGGCTCAACCGATACCTTCACCGGCTCGTTGATAATCTGCACGCGGGTGCCCTTCGGCACGCTGTTGAACAGCGCTTCGATATCGTCAGGGCGCAGGCGGATACAGCCGGAGCTGACGCGCATGCCGATGCCGAAGTTGGCGTTGGTGCCGTGGATCAGATACTCCCCATGCCCCATCGACAGGCGCATGGCGAACAGCCCCATCGGGTTATTCGGACCGGCCGGCACCACCGCCGGCAGCGTCTCGCCTTTCGCCGCATAACGTTTGCGGATATTGGCGGTCGGCGTCCAGGTCGGGTTAGGGATCTTCTGGCTGACCGAGGTAACTTTCAGCGGCGTGTGCATCCCGGTCTGACCGATGCCGATCGGGTAGACGATCACCTTGTCTTCGCCTTTCGGGTAATAATACAGACGCAGCTCCGCCAGATTGACCACAATGCCCTCGCGCTTGGTATCCGGCAGCAGCATCTGCGTCGGAATGGTCAGCACTTTGCCCGGCTTCGGCAGGTAAGGATCGGTGCCGGGGTTGGCCTCCAGCATGCCCAGCAGGCCAATCTGGTATTTGGCGGCAATCGCCTCCAGCGAAAGGCCGGCATCCGGTACGGTGTAGGTGGTATTCTCGCCGATCAGACGGCTGTTCGCCGGCGGCAATGGATATTCGGTCGCATTAGCGGCCTGACTGCCGGCCAACACGGAGGCGAATAGTACGCCCATTAAAGTCAACGCACGTTTCATGCTCTTCCCTATTTTCAGTACGGTTCGGCCACAAGGCTAGCTGTCGCCTGTTCACGGGTAAATCAGACAATAACCTGTTTAATACTAGCAACGTTGGGTGTAAAGGCAATAACTCGCCTAAAAATCAAAGTGTTATAAACTAGCTTCCTGCAGGAATTGTCAAGGTAACGTCAACAACTAAGCGGTTGAAAAAACATTGATTTGGCGTTAGCGGCATCGCTCGACGGCGTTTTGTAAAGGCTCATTGACATAATCAATGAGCCGGTATTACGGGCGGGAAAATGATTACAGCTGCGCGGCTTTTTGCCGGATGGCGCGGATCATCGCCTCCAGCCCCTGTGAACGCGACGGCGTCAGATGCTGGCTGAGCGCCAGATCGGCAAAGAAAGGACGGACGTCCAGCAGGGCGATCTGCTGCGGCGTCAGGTCACGATAGACAATAAACACCACGGTCAGCAGCCCTTTGACAATCGCGGCGTCGCTGTCGCCGCTGAACTCGACCTGGCCCTGCGCGTTTTTTCGCATCAGGATCCACACCTGGCTCTGGCAGCCCGAAATCAGGTTCTCCGGGCTGTGCGCCTCCTCCGCCAGCGGCGGCAGACGGCCGCCCAGCTCGATCACATATAGGTATTTCTCTTCCCAATTCAGGCAGCGTGAAAAATTACGCGCCAGTTTATCTTTGTCCGGCAAGTTGGCCATCAGGCTTCCTATCGTTGTTCCACCGCCGGGCGCTTAGCCCAGCAGTCGCTGAATTCTCTGCAGACCGGCCACCAGCCGATCCACCTCCTCGCGGGTATTGTACATCGCCAGCGAAGCGCGGCACATGCTCGGCACCTGATAAAACGCCATCAGCGGCATCGCGCAGTGGTGACCGGTGCGGATGGCGATGCCGTACTGGTCCAGGAAACTGCCGACGTCATAGGCATGGTGATCGCCCAGGTTAAAGGCGATCACCCCGGCGCGCTGCGCCGGCCCGTAGATGCGCAGCTGCGGCACCTGCTGCAGCGCCTCCTGCGCATACTGCATCAGCGCCTGCTCATACTGCTGTATCTGCGCCAGCCCCAGCTGCGACACATAGTTCAGCGCCGCGCCCAGCCCCATGATGCCGGCGGTATTGGGCGAGCCGGCCTCAAAGCGCCACGGCGCTTCGGCATAGGTGGTGCCCTGCGTCAGGCTGACCTGCTGAATCATCGAGCCGCCCCCTTCCCACGGCGGCATCTGCTGCAGCAACGCGGCTTTGCCATACAGAATACCTATGCCGGACGGCCCATACAGCTTATGGCCGGAGAACACATAAAAATCGCAGTCCAGCGCCTGTACGTCCACCTGCTGATGCATCACCGCCTGCGCGCCGTCCACCAGCACCTTCACCCCGGCGGCGTGCGCCTGAGTGATAATTTCCTGCAGCGGGTTGACGGTGCCCAGCACGTTGGAGACCTGGGTAATCGCCAGCAGCCGGGTGCGGTCATCGATAAGGCCGGGCAAATCAGCCACATCCAGCGTGCCGTCCGGCTGCAGCGGCCAGACGCGCAGCGTCACGCCGCGCGCCTGCGCCAGCATCTGCCACGGCACAATATTGGCGTGGTGCTCCATCTCGGTGATGATGACGCTGTCGCCCGGCTGCAGCAGGCTGCCGTAGCTGTTGGCCACCAGATTGATGCCTTCGGTGGTGCCTTTGACGAACACGATCTCTTCCGCCGATGCGGCGTTGATAAAGCGCGCCGCCTGTTCACGCACCGCCTCCATTTGCTGCGTCGCCTCCGCGCTCAGGCTGTGAATGCCGCGGTGCACCGCGGCGTAGCCATGGCGGTAAAATTCCATCTCGCGCTCAATCACCGCCTGCGGTTTTTGCGCGCTGGCGGCGCTGTCGAGGTAGGCCAGTGGCTGGCCGTTGACCTCACGCGTCAGCAGCGGAAAGTCCCGGCGCACCTGTTCGATCGGATAACTCATACGGCCTCCCGCGGCAGACGCTGTGCGATATGCGCCAGCACCCGCTCGCGAATTACGTCATTGCCGATGCCTTCGGTCAGTTCCGCGGCAAAGGCGAAGATGATCATCTGCTGCGCATCATGCTTGGCGATACCGCGCGACTGCAGGTAGAACAACTGCTCTTCGTCAATGCGGCCAACGGTGGCGCCGTGGCTGCACTTGACGTCATCGGCGTAAATTTCCAGCTGCGGCTTGGTGTCCACTTCCGCCACCTTGCCCAGCAGCAGGTTGTGGTTGGTCATCTGGCCGTCGGTCTTGATGGCGTGCTGCGCCACTTTGATCATGCCGTTAAACACCGCTCTGGCGCGGTCGCTGACCACGGTTTTATGCAGTTGGCGGCTTTCACAATACCCCTTGTTGTGCTCCAGATAGCTGCGGGTATCGCAAATTTCTTTCCCTACCGGCAGCACCAGGCTGTTGAGCTGCAGATTGGCGCCTTCGCCATTCAGCTGTGCGCTGGTGTTATGGCGAGTCAGACCGGCCCCCAGCAGGAAGCTGTCGCTTTTCACCCGCGCGTCGCGGCCAATCTTCAGATCGTTATGAGCAAAGTGATAACTCGGCTGATTCTCAAACGCCAGCTTGCAGTGATGCAGCTGGGCGTTGTCGCCCACCGTCGCGGTCAGGCGCGCGCCGGTAAAGTGCGCGTGCTCGTTCAGGCTGACGTAATGCTCAATCACCTCCGCCTGCGCACCGGCCGCCACCTCCAGATGATGGCGGTGGTGCACGCTGTTAATTTCGCTGGCGCCGCTGCGCCCGCTGCTGATATGCAGCAGGTAAAGCGGACGAGCGGCGACTTTGCCGGCAGGCAGGCGAATCAGGCTGCTTTCCAACGCCAGGCTCTCGGTCAGGTGCAGGAAGATCTCCGGCTGAATCGGCTCCGGCAGCTGATACCCTGCCATTTCCAGCTGGTAATCGCCGAGATCGGCGTCGCTCAGATCGGCGCGGTAACGGCCATCGACAAATACCAGCCGGTAGGCATCGAGGGGCAACGCCAGCTCAGCGCAGCGCTCGGCACTGACTGCCGCCGGCTGCGGCGCATGGAACTGATGCTCCAGCAGGCCGTCCAGCGGCGTGTATTTCCAGTTCTCATGTTTGCGCGTCGGCCAGCCCAGCCGCAGCGCCTGCTGCCAGTTCGCCAGCGCATGCGGGGAGTGCTCGCCGCCCTGCGCCTCGAACAGGCTGTAGAGCTGTTGCAGCGCGCGTGAATTACTGTTGGTCGGCAAGCCAGCCATAGCCCTGCTCCTCCAACTGTTTCACCAGAGAGAAATCACCGGATTTAACGATGCGCCCCTGGGAAAGTACGTGGACGTAATCTGGTTTGATGTAATCCAGAATACGCTGATAGTGGGTGACGATAATAAAGGCGCGCTTGCCGTCACGCAGCGAGTTCACGCCGTTGGCGACGATCTTCAGCGCATCGATGTCCAGCCCGGAATCAGTTTCATCCAGAATGCACAAGTCCGGCTCCAGCGCCGCCATCTGCAGAATATCGTTACGCTTTTTCTCACCGCCGGAGAAGCCGACGTTGACCGAACGGGTCAGCAGGTCGGCCGGCATATCCAGCAGCGCGATCTTCTCTTCGATAAAATCGGCGAAGTCGAAACGGTCCAGCGCCTCCTGACAGCGGTATTTACGCACCGCGTTGACCGAGGTCTGCAGGAAGAAATGGTTGCTGACGCCGGGGATCTCCACCGGATACTGGAAGGCCAGAAAGACCCCTTCGCCGGCGCGATCTTCCGGGTCCAGCTCCAGCAGCTCCTTGCCCTTAAACGTTACGCTGCCGCCGCTCACTTCATATTCTTCACGCCCGGCCAGCGTCGCGGACAACGTGCTCTTGCCGGAGCCGTTCGGCCCCATGATGGCATGCACTTCGCCCGGTTTAATCTCCAGACTCAGTCCTTTCAGGATCTCATTGTCTTCCGCGCTGACGCGTAAATCTTTAATACTTAACATGCTGTATCCTCAGGTGGCGTTGTCACGCCAAAAATCTTGTCGCTGCCGCCAAACCGGCAGGGTTAACCGACGCTGTGCTCCAGGCTGATGGCCAGCAGCTTTTGCGCTTCCACCGCGAATTCCAGCGGCAGTTCGGAGAAAACGTCCTTACAGAAACCGTTGACGATCATCGAGATGGCGTCATCTTCGCTGATACCGCGCTGCAGACAGTAGAACAGCTGGTCATCGCCGATTTTTGAGGTGGTGGCCTCGTGTTCCAGCTGCGCGCTGTTATTGCGCGCCTCGACGTACGGGAAGGTGTGCGCCCCGCTGTCCGGGCCGATCAGCATCGAATCGCACTGGGTAAAGTTACGCGCGTTTTCCGCCCCCGGCAGGATCTTCACCAGTCCGCGGTAGGTATTCTCGCTGTGGCCGGCGGAGATGCCCTTGGCAATAATGGTCGACTTGGTGTTTTTGCCGATATGGATCATCTTGGTGCCGGTATCCGCCTGCTGATGGCCGCTGGTCAGCGCCACCGAGAAGAATTCGCCGATCGAATTGTCCCCCTGCAGGATCACGCTGGGGTATTTCCAGGTGATCGCCGAACCGGTTTCCGACTGGGTCCAGGACATTTTCGAGTTCGCCCCTTCACACAGCGCGCGCTTGGTGACGAAGTTCAGGATGCCGCCTTTACTTTCCCCGCCGGCGAACCAGTTCTGCACCGTCGAGTATTTCACCTCGGCGTCTTTATGCAGGATCACTTCCACCACCGCCGCGTGCAGCTGGTAACTGTCGCGCACCGGCGCGGAGCAGCCTTCAATATAACTGACGTAGCTGCCCTCATCGGCAATCAGGATGGTGCGTTCGAACTGGCCGGTTTTCGCCGCGTTGATGCGGAAATAGGTGGACAGCTCCATCGGACAGCGAACGCCCTTCGGCACATAGACGAAGGTGCCGTCAGAAGCCACCGCGGCGTTCAGCGCCGCAAAGAAGTTATCGTTGGACGGCACCACCCGGCCGAGATACTGGCGCACCAGCTCCGGGTGCTCCTGAATCGCTTCGCCGAACGAGCAGAAAATCACCCCGCTTTCCGCCAGTTTCTCACGGTAAGTAGTGGCAACGGACACCGAGTCGAAAATGGCGTCCACCGCCACTTCGCTGCCCTCGCGTACCGGTACGCCCAGCTGTTCGAACGCCTGCTCCACTTCGCTGGTCAGGTAGCCGTTCTCATTCAGCGCGGCGCCCGTCTGCTGCTCGGCCCCCGGCTGAGAGCCGCAGGCGTCGTCGCAGCTGCCGCAGGACGGCGCCGAGTAATAGCTGTAATCCTGATAGTTCAGCTTGTCATAATTGGCCTTCAGCCAGTGCGGCTCTTCCATCTGCAGCCACGCGCGGTAAGCCTCGAGGCGGAATTCCAGCATCCACTCAGGCTCGTTGCGCTTGGCCGAGATCGCCCGCACCACCTCTTCGTTAATGCCTTTGGCGAGCTCATCGGTCTGCAGCTGGGTAAAGAAGCCTTCTTTATAGCGTCCCTCGCTGACCCAGGCCTGCACATTATCAGGAACTTCTACATTTACATTGCTTCGTGTCATGGCGATCACATCACTCAAACGCCAAAGCTCTCGCCGCACCCGCAGGCGTGCTGAGCTTTAGGGTTATTGAACTTAAATATCTGATTCAGCCCTTCGCGGACGAAATCCACCGTGGTGCCGTCGATAAACGGCATCGCTTTTAACGGCACATACAGCCTGGCGCCGTCGCGCTCAAACAGCAGATCGTCGTCGGCCGGCTCGCGGGTCAGATCCAGCACGTAGCCGAAGCCGGCGCAGCCGGACTGTTTCACACTCAGCTGCAGCCCTTTTACCTGCGGGTCCTGCTGCATCAGTTTAATGATTTGCTGCACGGCGCTGTCGCTGAGCGAAATCCCCTGCCAGGCCTGCTCATCCAGCGAAAAAGTGCCGACATTTTCTGTTTGCATATGACCTACCTCATACTGGTCTCTGACGAGACGCATCATCCTCTTCCCGTCGTGTTACACGCGACGCGCGCACGCTGCGCGGGATATCTGCCAGCCATGTTAGTGATAATGATTATCACTTCAACCGTTGATTTTGCAGGGGTATCGCCCCCGCGGCCCGATTTTCCATCTTCCGACCGGCAAGCTGCGCGGACACCCGGCGCGGCGATGGCCGCGTACCGACGGCCAGCATTTCCTACCAGACTGAATTTTAATGCTTTTACTTGCATTTTATCCGCGAACCGCCCTGTCCCGTATTGCTGCCGGCCGTGCCAATTCGTCGTTGCTTAAACATTCATAGAAAATACCTATTTCTGCCATGCTGTCTGGTTTAAAAATGCCCTTGCGCGCTAAAACCTCGCCGCCGTCACACCGGCGGTGAATTTTCCTTATAGGTTAAAGTTTAGTCGTTAGCGGGCAAATGGATCGCTGCAGCTTGAATACCGGATCAGGAAAAAAAATTTCGCCGTGATGATTGATCGCCGCAGCGGCTGCAAATATGATAATGATTATCATTTACTTTATCAGGCGTAGGCGAATGAACATTTCGATGAATGCATGGCTGCTGGGCAAGATTGATGAGTACAAATTCAGTATCCGCGACGCCACGGTGGATTTCTATATGGCGGAGGCGGCGCTCAAGCGGCCGACGTGCAACGTCGACCACCTGAAGCGTTACAACGGCGTCTGCCTGAATATGGCCAATCTGTGCCTGGAGAACGGCGATGACGACAGCTATCTGCACGCCCTCAGCAAGCTGCATAACCGGCTGATCGTCGAGATCAACAATCCGCAGCGCTGTCAGCTGTTTCGGGTACAGAGCTACCATTTTGCGCGCCACACCCTGACGCTGATCTGTCAGAAATACGCCATGGAGGGAACCTGGGAAAAGGCTAACGCCTATCAAAAGGACTTCGTCAAACGCGTGCCCTTTCAGCTGTAAGGGCAAAGAATAAGGCCCGGCGCGGACGCCGGGCCTCAGTGTGTTACTCAATCACCGCCGTGGTCAGGCGGGAGATGCAGCACAGCTTATCCCGCTTGTCGAAAATCTCGATCTGCCAGACCTGATTGCGCCGTCCGGCGTGCAGCGCCCGGCAGACGCCGCGCACCCGGCCGTCAAACGCCGGCCTCAGATGGTTGGCGTTGATCTCCACCCCCACCACCTGCTGGTCGCCGGTGGTGCACAGGTAGCCGGCCATCGACCCCATCGACTCCGCCAGCACCACCGACGCGCCGCCGTGCAGCAAGCCAAAAGGCTGCGTGGTGCGCGAGTCTACCGGCATGGTGGCTTCCAGAAAATCGTCGCCGATTTGGGTAAATTCAATCCCCACATGCCCCACCATGCAGCCCTCTCCGGAACGGTTTAACTGTTCCAGCGTTGTCTCTCGTTTCCACAGCTTCACGCAATCATCTCCAGCAGCGCCTGTAATGGATGCCGCACGCCGTTGCCCTCAATCCGTTTGACCTGGCTGCGGCAGGAATAGCCGGTGGCCAGGCAACGTTGACGCGGCAACCGCCGCAGCGCCTGATGCCATGATAACTCATAAATCCCGAGCGAATTTTGCAGGTTCTTGCTTTCATGACCATAGGTGCCGGCCATGCCGCAGCAGCCTACGCTGACGCTTTCCAGTTTGGCGCCGAAGCGGGCGAAGATCGACGCCCACTGCTGGCTGCTGGCCGGCAGCGCGGTGGTTTCGGTACAGTGGCCGAACAGATACCAGGCTTCGCCGGTGGCCGGCTGTTCTGCCCGCTCCGCCAGCAACGCCTGCAGCCATTCATGCACCAGCTGTACGCGGAAATCGCCGCGCGTCTCGCCGAGGATCTCCTGGTATTCATCGCGGTAGCACAGCACCAAGGCCGGATCGACCCCGACCATCGGCATCCCCAGCCGGGCGACGCGGTTAAGGAAATCGGCGGTCTTGCGCGCCGTTTTGGCAAAGCGCGTCAGGAAGCCCTTCACATGCTGCGCCTTGCCGTTTGGTGAGAACGGCAGCAGCACCGGCCGGTAGCCGAGTTTTTCCACCAGCCGGACAAAGTCCGCCACCACCACGGCGTCGTAGTAGCTGGTGAACGGATCCTGCACGATCAGCACATACTGCTCGCGCGCGGCATGCGGCAGCGCCTCCAGCTGTTCAAGCGTCATATTGATCGCCTGATGGCCGGACAGCTGCTGACGCAGCGTCGGGCTGGAGAGCAGCGGCACATCGACCATGCCGATGGCGTTGCGGTTCAGATCGCGCAGCCACGGCTGCTTCAGGAAGAAGTTGAACACCTTCGGCGCCTTGGCCATCAGCGGCGCATAGCTCTCCACGCCGGCCACCACGTAGTCACTGGCGGGACGCAGATAGCGCGTGTGGTACAGCTGCAGGAAACGCGAGCGGAATCCCGGCACGTCAATCTTGATCGGGCATTGGGTAGAACAGGCCTTACAGGCCAGGCAGCCGGACATCGCTTCTTTCACCTCATGCGAGAAGTCGTACTCGCCTTTATCGGCGTACCAGCTGTTGCGCGTTTTTTCGATCAGATTACGGAAGCTCATACGCTGCTGCGGCAGCTGTTGCTCCAGCTGCAGCGGGTCGACGCCCTGCTCGCTGAGCAGGCGCAGCCATTCGCGCACCAGCGCGGCGCGCCCTTTCGGCGAATGAATGCGGCTGCCGGTGATTTTCATCGACGGACACATCGGGCTGCGCGCGTCAAAATTGAAGCACAGGCCGTTGCCGTTGCACTCCATGGCGCCGCGGAAGGAACTACGTACGGCGATCGGAATGCGGCGATCCAGCGTGCCGCGTTTTACCGCGTCCACCTTCATCATCGGCGCATCGACGCCGAGCGGCGGGCAGATTTTGCCGGGGTTAAGGCGATTGTCCGGGTCGAACGCCGCCTTGATGCGGCGCAGCTCGTCATACAGCGTCTCACCGAAGAACGCCGGGCTGTATTCGGCGCGGAAGCCCTTGCCGTGCTCGCCCCACAGCAGGCCGCCGTATTTGGCGGTGAGCGCCACCACGTCGTCGGAGATCTGCTTCATCAGCATCTCCTGCTGCGGATCGCACATATCCAGCGCCGGACGCACATGCAGCACCCCGGCGTCAACGTGGCCGAACATGCCGTAGCTCAGGTTGTGTCCGTCGAGCAACTGGCGGAACTCGGCGATATAGTCCGCCAGGTGCTGCGGCGGCACGCAGGTATCTTCCGCGAACGGGATCGGCTTGGCCTGCCCTTTGGCGTTGCCCAACAGCCCGACCGCCTTTTTACGCATACCGTAGATCCGCTCGATGCCGGCCAGATCGCCGCACACCTGGTAGCCAATCACGCCGGCCTGCCGCTCCGCCATCAGCGAGTCCAGACGCTGGCACAAGTCGTCCAGCTGCTGTTCAATCAACGCTTCATCATCGCCGGCAAACTCGACGATATTCAGCCCCAGCATCTCTTTATCCGGCACGTCGGCGATCAGCTCGCTGACCGAATGCCAGACAATATCTTCCCGCGCCAGATTCAGCACCTTGGAGTCGATGGTCTCCACCGACAGCGCCTTGGCCTCCACCATAAACGGCGCGTTGCGCAACGCCGAATCAAACGAATCGTACTTGACGTTCACCAGCCGGCGCACCTTGGGCAGCGGTGTAATGTCCAGCCGCGCTTCGGTGATAAACGCCAGCGTGCCTTCGGCGCCGGTCAGAATGCGCGTCAGATCGAAGGTCTGCAGATCGTCGCTCAGCACGTGGCGCAAATCATAGCCGGTCAGGAAGCGGTTGAGCTGAGGGAATTTTTCCAGAATCAGCGCGCGCTGGTCGCGGCAGCGGTTCAGCACGGTGTGGTAAATGCGCCCTTCGGCGGTTTCTTCCTGGGCAATCGTTTCCGCCAGCGCCGTCGGCATGGCGCGGGTGTCGATCATATCGCCGCCCAGCAGCACCGCGCGCAGACCCAGTACGTGATCGGAGGTTTTGCCATACACCAGCGAGCCCTGCCCGGAGGCGTCGGTATTGATCATGCCGCCCAGCGTGGCGCGGTTGCTGGTGGAGAGTTCCGGTGAAAAGAAGTAGCCGAACGGCTTCAGGTACTGATTGAGCTGATCTTTGATGACCCCGGCCTCGACCCGCACCCAGCCCTGCTCCAGATTGATGTCCAGAATGCGGTTCATATGGCGCGACATATCCACCACGATACCGCTGTTGAGCGACTGGCCGTTGGTGCCGGTGCCGCCGCCGCGCGGGCTGAAAGTCAGCGTATTGAAACGTTCCTCGCCGGCCAGCCGCGCAATCAGCGCCACATCGGCGGTGGAGCGCGGAAACAGCACCGCCTCCGGCAGCAGTTGGTAAATGCTGTTATCGGTCGCCATCGTCAGGCGATCGGCATAGCTGGTGGCGATATCGCCGTTGAATCCGTTGTGCTTTAACGCTTCCAAAAAATCCAGCACCCGCTGAACCAACCCGGGCGCCTGAGCTATTTGTGGGATCATTGCTTTTGTAGACCCTGTCCGTCTCATTTTGATGCGCTGATAAACGCTGAATCAGGCCCGTCGCAGGCCTGCCCTAAATTTTTGTTATCGCTATATACCCTAAATAATTCAAGTTGTAGGAAGGCGGCAAGTGAAAAACTCCGATGAGCTTACTCAGGTAAGTGATTCGGGTGACTGAGCGCAGCCAACACGCCTGCAACTTGAAGTATGCCGGGTATAAACGACATATTGAAATGGATACCGGGGAAAAACAAGCGGAGCGGGCCACCTTTAAGCAAACGGCTGCCGTGCCAAGTCCATGCTTCCTGTAGGTTCAACGTCTTCTCCTTGGCAAAAATAACGCGGGCAGGACAAACCGTATCCGCCGGCGCGCTCGCACCCATCCATCAGTATTAATTACCTGTCACACTGTGAAATTTAGCCAAAATGCATCATGATTAACGGGAACAACGGAATTTATCCCCCGCCAATCGCTGGCGGGCGGGTACTGCAAACCATAGGATGAGAGCCCTTCATGACACTCCCACAACCTCGTTACGATTTACCAAGGCTAATTTTTGGCGTGCTGTTTATTGCCATTATGATCATCGCCTGCTTTTGGGTGGTGCAGCCCTTCATACTCGGCTTTGCCTGGGCCGGCATGGTGGTGATCGCCACCTGGCCGGTGCTGCTAAAACTGCAGAAGCTGCTCTGGGGACGGCGTTCGCTGGCGGTGCTGGCGATGACGCTGCTGCTGGTGCTGCTGTTCGTGATGCCGATTGCGCTGCTGGTGAACAGCGTGGTGGACAACAGCGCGCCGCTGGTCGCCTGGGCCAGCACGCCGGGTAAAGTGCATATTCCCGATCTGGCCTGGCTGCACGCGGTGCCGATGATCGGCGACAAACTGTATGACAGCTACCATACGCTGATTCAAAGCGGTGGCGGCGCGCTGATCGCCAAGGTTCAGCCCTACTTCGGCCGTACCGCGACCTGGTTCGCCTCGCAGGCGGCGCATATCGGCCGCTTCCTGATGCACTGTTCGCTGATGGTGCTGTTCAGCGCGCTGCTGTACGCCCGCGGCGAACAGGTGGCGCTGGGCATCCGCCACTTTGCCGTACGCCTCGGCGCCGAACGCGGCGACGCCGCCGTGCTACTGGGCGGCCAGGCGATCCGCGCCGTGGCTCTGGGCGTGGTGGTCACCGCGCTGGTGCAGTCGGTGCTGGGCGGCATCGGACTGGCGGTCGCCGGCATTCCGGCGGCGGTGCTGCTGGCGGTGCTGATGTTCATCTTCTGCGTCGCGCAGCTCGGGCCGTTACCGGTGCTGGTGCCCGCCATTATCTGGCTTTACTGGAGCGGCGACACCACCTGGGGTACCGTGCTGCTGGTATGGAGCTGCGTGGTCGGCACGCTGGACAACTTCCTGCGGCCGGTGCTGATCCGCATGGGCGCCGATTTGCCGATGGTGCTGATCCTGTCCGGCGTCATCGGCGGCCTGCTGGCCTTCGGCATGATCGGGCTGTTCATCGGTCCGGTAGTGCTGGCCGTCTCCTACCGCCTGCTCACCGCCTGGATGAATGAAACACCGGAGCCGACCGCCGATCTGGAAGAAGTCGCCAAGGATTTGGAAGAGATGTAATTTAATCCCGCCTGCCCGTAATGGGCAGGCGCGTTCACACAATACAATTAACAGCATTCCCCGCCGCACGACAATTCGCATTAATATAAAATCTATTTCGTCATGCCAAATGGCGCGTTAATAAACATGCCGTAAGGATACATGTTCTATTTTCTGTAAATACGAGGGGAAATAATCATTTAATGGTTTAAATTGCAATTATTAGGACAATTCTTAATGACTAAAACGCGCTAAGTGCCTAGTATTATTGCCATATCTTGCTTTAACTCGCTGAAGCCAAGCAAGTTTCCGAACAATGTAATGCCATACATATGAATTGCTGTGTGTAGTCTTTGCCCGTCTTCTTAGATGGGCTTTTTTTTATTCTATTTTTCTCCCCGCTTATTTTCCTTCATCACCAAGTTACATTCAGAAATAAAATAGCCGCAACATTGTTGCGGCTATGGCATTAATCTTAATTTAATTAAAACGGCTTATTTTTGTTGCGCCAAATTAATCCAGGTCTGCACCACGGTATCCGGGTTCAGCGACAGGCTGTCAATGCCCTGCTCCATTAACCACTCGGCAAAATCCTCATGGTCGGAAGGCCCCTGTCCGCAGATGCCGACATACTTGCCGTGGCGCTTGGCCGCCTGAATCGCCATCGCCAGCAGCGCTTTCACCGCTTCGTTGCGCTCATCAAACAGTTCCGATACCACGCCGGAATCGCGGTCCAGGCCCAGGGCCAGCTGCGTCATATCGTTGGAACCGATGGAGAAACCGTCGAAGTGCTCCAGGAACTGATCCGCCAGCAGGGCGTTGGACGGGATTTCGCACATCATGATCACTTTCAGACCATTTTCACCGCGCTTCAGCCCCTGCTGCGCCAGTTCGGCCACCACCGCTTCCGCCTGCGCCACGGTACGCACGAACGGCACCATGATTTCAACGTTGGTCAGCCCCATCACGTTGCGTACGCGTTTCACCGCTTCGCACTCCAGCGCAAAGCAGTCGCGGAAGCTGTCGGAAACATAGCGGCCCGCGCCGCGGAAGCCCAGCATCGGGTTCTCCTCGTGCGGTTCGTATTTATCGCCGCCGACCAGGTTGGCGTACTCGTTGGATTTGAAGTCGGACAGACGCACGATCACCCGCTTCGGCCAGAACGCGGCACCCAGCGTCGCGATGCCTTCCACCAGCCGGCCCACGTAAAACTCGACCGGATCGTCGTAGCCCTGCATCATGCCGCGGATTTCCGCCTGCAGTTCCGGCGTCTGCTGGTCAAATTCCAGCAGCGCGCGCGGGTGCACGCCAATCATGCGGTTGATGATAAACTCCAGACGCGCCAGGCCGACGCCTTCGTTCGGCAGGCAGGCGAAGTCGAACGCCCGATCCGGGTTGCCGACGTTCATCATGATTTTCAGCGGCAGCGACGGCAGTTCGTTGACTTCGGAGCTCTGCACGCTGAAGTCCAGCTCGTCCTGATAGACGTAGCCGGTGTCGCCTTCGGCGCAGGAAACGGTGACCTTCTGGCCGTCTTTCAGCAGGTCGGTGGCGTGGCCGCAGCCTACCACCGCCGGGATGCCCAGCTCACGCGCGATGATCGCCGCGTGGCAGGTGCGGCCGCCGCGGTTGGTGACGATCGCCGCCGCCTTTTTCATGATCGGCTCCCAGTCCGGGTCGGTCATGTCGGTGACCAGCACATCGCCCGGCAGAATGCGATCCATTTCGCTGATATCGTGGATCACTTTCACCGGGCCGGCGCCGATGCGGTGGCCGATCGCGCGCCCTTCCACCAGCACGTTGCCGCTGCCGTTCAGCTGATAGCGTTCCATCACCTGGCCGTTGGAGCGCACGGTTTCCGGACGCGCCTGCACAATCAGCAGCTTGCCGGTATGGCCGTCTTTGGCCCACTCGATATCCATCGGGCGGCCGTAATGTTTTTCAATCAGCATCGCCTGATGCGCCAGCGCCTGCACCTCGTCGTCGCTCAGCGAGAAACGATTGCGCTGCGCCTCCGGCACGTCTTCAATCTGCACCTGCTTGCCGTGATCCTGCGACGGCGCGTACACCATGCGGATTTTCTTCGAACCGAGGTTGCGGCGCACAATCGCCGGCTTGTTGTTCTGCAGCGTCGGTTTGTGCACGTAGAACTCATCCGGGTTGACCGCCCCCTGCACCACCATCTCGCCCAGACCGAAAGCGGAAGTAATAAACACCACCTGATCAAAACCGGATTCGGTATCGATGGTGAACATCACGCCGGAAGAGGCCAGATCCGAACGCACCATGCGCTGTACGCCGGCGGACAGCGCCACGCCGCGGTGATCGTAGCCCTGATGCACGCGGTAGGAGATGGCGCGGTCATTAAACAGCGAGGCGAACACGTGTTTAATCGCCACCATCACGGCGTCGATGCCCTGCACGTTAAGGAAGGTTTCCTGCTGGCCGGCAAACGAGGCGTCCGGCATATCTTCAGCGGTGGCGGACGAACGGACGGCAAACGAGGCCTCCGGTTCGCCGTCGGCCAGTTGCTGGTAAGCCAGGGTGATTTCGCGCTCAAATTCCGGGTGGAACGGCGTATCAATAATCCATTGGCGGATCTGCGCGCCGGCCTGCGCCAGCTGCGTGACGTCATCAACGTCGGTGTGATCCAGCAGCTGGTAAATGCGTTGGTTAACGCCGCTTTGTTCCAGGAAATCGTTAAACGCCTGTGCGGTGGTGGCAAAACCGTTTGGCACGGCCACGCCCAGATCGGAAAGATTGGTGATCATTTCACCGAGCGAGGCATTCTTGCCGCCAACGCGGTCAACGTCGTTCATGCCAAGCTGGTTATACCAAAGCACATTACGCAAGTCTGGGCCATTGTTGGGCATCGAGACAATCCTTATTGCTATCAGTAGGGTATAGACGGACTTTAGGCTGCGCATCGGCTGAGCACCCTGCCGGCGTATGCCGGGCCGGTTATTCGCGTTGCTCATCGCTTATTGGTGCCTGAGCGCAGCCTACTTCAATTGCGTTAACTGCTCGTTGGTTTGAGCGCAATCAGACTAGCACAATCATCCATGAGAAATGGAAAGGTGAATCGTTCAACCCAATGAAGAAAATGGATTTTAAGAGTATTACCTAAATGAAACTTTTATGATGGTATCGTTCCCTTTTTAGCTAACCGCTTTTTATTTCAATAAATTACATAATATTTAAACTTTAAATTGAAAAAAGCCGCCCGCCGGCGCGTCAAAGCGCCATTTCCCGCGTCAGTCCCCCCTCAGCGCCGGAATTGATATTTCATAAAAAAAGAAAAAGTGTTTCAGGCAACGATGGCAGCCGATTATTCCTATTTTGCCCCGTCTCTGCCCATTCCCTGAGCAAGCGTCTCTTGCCGTCACACTTTTTTTGTTAGCCTCTTTACCGCTGAATCATCTGGAGCCCATTATGCTTAACCTTCAGGCAGACCCATTGCCGCAGCAGCAGGATTACTGTTTCTCAATTAAGGAGTCACGGGTGGAAAGAAGCGTTTTCTATATTTCGGACGGCACCGCCATTACCGCAGAGGTATTAGGCCATGCGGTGCTGTCGCAGTTCCCGGTCACGGCGACCACCTATTCGCTCCCCTTTGTCGAAACCGAGGCGCGCGCGCGCGCCGTCTGCCAGCAAATCAACGATATTTACCAGCAGACCGGCGAACGCCCGCTGGTGTTTTATTCGATTATTTCGCCGGAAGTACGCCAGGTGATCGTGCAGAGCGAGGGCTTTTGTCAGGATATCGTACAGGCGCTGGTCGGTCCGCTGCAGCAGGAGCTGAACGTCGATCCGACGCCGGTGCCGAACCGCACCCACGGGCTGACCGCCAGCAACCTGGGCAAATATGACGCGCGCATCGCCGCCATCGACTACACCCTGGCGCACGACGACGGCATCTCGCTGCGCAATCTCGATCAGGCGCAGGTGATCCTGCTGGGCGTCTCCCGCTGTGGCAAAACCCCCACCAGCCTCTACCTGGCGATGCAGTTCGGCATCCGCGCCGCCAACTACCCGTTTATCGCCGACGATATGGATAACCTGCAGCTGCCGGCAGCGCTGAAGCCGTTCCAGCACAAGCTGTTCGGCCTGACCATCGACCCGGAGCGCCTGGCCGCTATTCGCGAAGAGCGGCGGGAAAACAGCCGCTACGCCTCGCTGCGCCAGTGCCGTATGGAGATTGCCGAAGTGGAGGCGCTGTTCCGTAAAAATCAGATCCGCTATCTGAACAGCACCAACTATTCGGTAGAGGAAATCTCCACCAAAATCCTCGATATTCTCGGCATGAGCCGCCGCATGTTCTGATCGCCCCGCATTTGTCACGCCGCACGGGCGGCGTGACGGTATGCAACGCCATTTTTTACCGCCTCAGGTCAATAAATCTCGTTTTGTACGGTTGAAATCAGCCGCTTTTGCGTTATTGTGATCGTCATCACTTCCCGGTACTCCTGCCGTAGAGAAGAAACAGATTCAGAGAACGTCATGCACAAAACAGATGAACTGCGGACCGCGCGCATCGACAGCCTGGTTACGCCGCAAGCGCTGGCGGACAAGCTGCCGATTTCTGCAGCGGTTGCCGATAACGTGACAGCGTCACGCAAACGTATTGAACGGATCCTGTCAGGCGAGGATAAACGCCTGCTGGTGGTGATCGGCCCCTGCTCGATTCACGACCTCGACGCCGCGCTGGACTACGCCGGCCGTCTGAACGCCCTGCGCGAACGCTATCAGGACCGGCTGGAAATCGTGATGCGCACCTACTTCGAGAAACCGCGCACCGTGGTGGGCTGGAAAGGCCTGATCTCCGATCCGGCGCTGGACGGCAGCTACCAGGTCAACCGCGGCATTGAAATGGCGCGCAAGCTGCTGCTGGACGTCAACCAGCTCGGCCTGCCGACCGCCACCGAATTTCTCGATATGGTGATCGGCCAGTATATTGCCGATCTGATCAGCTGGGGCGCCATCGGCGCGCGCACCACCGAAAGCCAGATCCACCGTGAGATGGCCTCGGCGCTCTCCTGCCCGGTCGGCTTCAAAAACGGCACCGACGGCAATACCCGTATCGCCATCGACGCCATCCGCGCCTCGCGCGCCGGTCATATGTTCCTCTCGCCGGATAAAAACGGCCAGATGACCATTTACCAGACCAGCGGCAACCCGTACGGCCATATCATTATGCGCGGCGGCAAAACGCCGAACTACCACGCTACGGATATCGTCGCCGCCTGCGACAGCCTGCGCGAGTTCGACCTGCCGGAGCACCTGGTGATCGATTTCAGCCACGGCAACTGCCAGAAGCTGCACCGCCGCCAGCTGGACGTGGCGGAGAACGTCTGCCAGCAGATCCGCGCCGGCTCCTCCGCCGTCGCCGGCGTCATGGCGGAAAGTTTCCTGGTGGAAGGCACGCAGAAAATCGTTGCCGGGCAACCGCTGACCTACGGCCAGTCCATCACCGACCCGTGCCTCAGCTGGTCAGACAGCGAACAGCTGCTGGCAATGCTGGCGGACGCGGTGGACACCCGCTTCTGACAGATTCCCGGCCGGGGTTGCCGCCCCGGCCTGCCCGCAACGCATCATGCTCCGTCTGTTCGCCAATGTTTTTACCCCAACCCCATTTTTACGATAAATCCCCGACGCAGGTTTAAGGCATACTGCAGGCTGTTTCAATCAGCCTTGACAGCCGACATGACCGAACAACTTCATATAACACTTGTCGTGGAGCTCAGCCGTTGGATAGAAAACCACCTTGGCCGGGCCATTCAGTTACCCGAACTCGCCGCCTACTCCGGCTATTCGTTATGGTATATGCAGAAGGTTTTTAAGGAGATTTCCGGCTATTCGCTGGGACGTTACATCCGCGAACGCCGGCTGATGGGTGCGCTGCGCAAGCTGCGCTTTTCCGAGCAGAGCCTGTTTGATATCGCCATCGATTTTGGCTTCGGCTCGCAGTCGCACTTTTGCTATATGTTTAAAAAGCGCTTCGGCTTCACCCCGTCCGAGCTGCGCAGCTCGCCGGCGCTGCCGGTCACGGTCACGCTGACGCCGCCGCTGCATGAGCAGCTGCCGCAGGCCGCCTAAACCGGTTATCACCCGCACACGATGTCTGTCAGTCGCGGGTAACCTGAATGGCCGTAAACGCCCGGCACTTCTCTGTCGCCTCAATGAACGGCAATTGCAGGAGCCGTTCACGCGCCCCTGCAATTGCGCTTATAAAAGCGTGGGAGAGCGGTTTTATCCCACGGTCACGATTATTTTACCGACCTGACCGTTTGCTTCCATATAGCGATGCGCATCTGCGATATCTTCAAGCCTGAAGGTTTTATCGATGACCGGTTTCAGTTTGCCAGAACGCAAACCTTCTGAAACGAAGGTTTTCGCTCGCTCCATTTTTTCCGCGTCGGTGGTGATTTCGAACAGCTCATAGCCGCGTAGCGTGAGATGTTTACCGAGAATATCGAATACAGGCACCAGCATGTCACGGCTGTCGAGCGCACCGTACTGGAAGTACATACCTTGTGGTGCCATGATTTGAGTCAACTTTGCCACGTCCGGGCCGCCCACAGGATCAAAAACAATGTGCACACCTTCGCCATGTGTCGCCCGGTTGATTTCAGCGACCATATCCTGCTCCGCAGTCGCGATCACAGCGGCCGCCCCTGCTTGCAGAAGCATGTCGCGTTTTTCGCTGGTTCGGGTCAGGGCAACAGGTTTGGCCCCCAACATGTTCGCGATCTGAATAGCTGCCAGGCCAACGCTGCTTGATGCTGCGCGGATAATAACATTCTGCCCGGCCTGCAGGTTACCGTATTCAACCAGTGCGCCATAAGCCGTGACGAACATCATCCAGCTTGCGGCCGCTTCTTCGAAAGACAAATTGCCAGGATGTTTCACCACCGCGTGTAGCGGCGCGTTAACACGCTCACCGTACATACCATATTCGTTAAACATGAATGAAGGGATCACGCTGACCACATCCCCTTTGGCGAACCCTTCGACATTCTCACCGACAACCTCAACCACGCCAGCCGCTTCATAACCCAGACGTGCCGGGAATTCGGGGGTAATCACATACTGACCATTTCGGTACATAATTTCAGCACGATTGAGGCCAATTGCATTTACGCGGATTTGGACTTCCCCTGCAGCAGGCGCCGGCACCTCTACATCAACAACCTCAAGAACTTCCGGACCGCCAGTGCGGTTAAACGTGACAACTTTAGACATATATAGACCTCGTCAGTTAGCGGTATACCTTATCGATAGCGTGAAAGGTGTTCTCGATTAATCTGCGAACAATCTACGTGGTTGTCACCCGGGTAAAAATAGCCGCTGAGGAACTTCAGTGTTATTCATTCAGTAACAATCTGTCGGTTTCTGCCGATTTGCTGGCAAAAACCTCGCTGAACCAGTCGATAAAGACGCGCACCTGAGGGGAAAGATAGCGCCGGTCCGGATACATCACCGACACGGGTTTGGCAACGGAGGGATACTGCGTCAGGATTTCTTCAAGCTTACCGGAAGCAATATGCGGGGCAAGGGCATCACTGGAGGCCTGGATAATCCCCAGACCGGCCAGGGCGCAGGACAACAGAATATCGGAGTTATCGACCAGCATGCTGCTGGCAGGGCGCAGTGAAACCACCTCCCCATTCTCGATAAACTTCCACTCCATCACGTCACGACTGTGTTCGCTGAAGAAGTTAACTGCCCGGTGCTGTTCCAGTTCTGCCAGTGTTGCCGGCCTCCCATACCGCTGCAAATAGGAGGGAGCGGCGCAGGTGGCCATCCTGATATCCCCGAGACGTCTGGAGATAAAGCTTGAATCCTGCAGTTCCCCCAGGCGTACCACACAGTCCACGCCTTCGGCGATCAGATCGTTTTTTTTATCCGATGAAACCAGCACCACGTCAATATCGGGATATAACGACTTGAACTGCGTCAGGTGGGGAATAAGGATGGTATGGGCCAGCGCCAGCGGAACATCAAGCTTGAGCCGCCCACGCGGTGGTAAAGTTGATGAAAAGTTGGCCATCATGCCATCGACTTCAGCCAGAACGTGTTTGGCATGCTGATAAAACTCGTCCCCTTTCGCCGTAATACTCAGCTTGCGGGTGGTACGATGTATGAGTTTTACGCCAAGTTCGTCCTCGAGCTGCTGTATCGCTTTACTCACTGCGGGGCGGTGCAGCTGCAGAATATCAGCAGCTTTGGTGAAACTGCCCTGCTCAACGACCTGTATAAAAATACTAATATATTCAATTATGTTAGAACGCATATCACTACCGGAGCACCCTCATCTACCGACCGAACCGAGCCGTTTTATCATTCAGATTGACCTACCGCGGCATCCGAACTCTTATGTCGGCAAGAAATTAATCGTTGATCCCACTACGTGAATTCTAACCTATATCCTTCAGAACTGATCCACAGGACAGACAAGAGCAAAGTGACCCAAGTATACCCCTGCTTCCGACCTGTTGTGCTTCGCGCTTCGGCACCAGGCAGCCGTAAGCGGGCAAGCTAACGGAGCTGAAGGTCCGCTGTGAGCGAGGTGCGGAAGTTCGCAATAATTTTTTGGGGATTTCCTCACATTAACGCGTGTAAATCATTGGAGAGCTCCAGACTTGTAAGGCATCATGCATGATGTTGCCATAAAGCTAGTCTCACGGGAGATAGAAATGATAAAAGGAATCACAAGGATTAAAGGGCTGGGAGTTTACGATAACTACACTAAGCCCGCCGGCACCTCCGAACTTGGCATTAAAAATCTAATTTATGGATGGAATTATTCTGGAAAAACGACCCTTTCAAGGCTATTTGCGCAACTGGAATCTAAAAAACCGAATTCTGATTTGGCTGGGTGTGAATTCAGCTTTGATACTGATAATCAACCAATTACAGAAAAGAATTTTGAGCAATCCGACCTAATGGTACGCGTTTTTAACTCTGACTTTATACGAGACAACTTGCATTTCGAGGGAAATAGCTTTAGCCCAATATTACTACTAGGTAAGGAATCTGAAGAAGCCCAGAAAAAAATAGATCATAAATCAAAAAGAATAATAAAATCCGATGAGGCACGAAAACGAATTGAAAGCCAAATCACCACATATACCCAAGCAGTATCAAGTGCTAAGACAGAAGCAGCGAAGAACATCCGTCAACTGCTGAAGATCGATCCCTACACTGCTACTCAGCTAAATAATGACATTACAGCTATAGGAGCTCTGGACTCCCAACTTCTTTCTGAAAATGACCTTGCTTATAACCTGGAGCTTGCCCTAACTCCTGACAGCAACAAACCAAGCCAAGTTGATCGGATATCGGCCTCCCCATCGATTGTGGATATACACAAAGAGGCGGTAACGATTCTTGCTGCCACTCCAACATTTTCAAATACTATAAAACATCTTGAAGAAAATTTGGATATTGAGCGTTGGATTGAAACTGGCCTCCACATTCATTCACAGGAAGGTACTTGTGAATTCTGCGGAAACGAAATTACTGAAATTAGACTTGCGCAGTTAAGAGCGCATTTTTCAAAAGACTTGGCTGATCATAAGAAAAAACTTGAAGACCTGCTACAGCGTGTAGAATCTACTAAAATAAAGTTTATTCTTCCTAATGTTGCAGAGCTAAATACGCAATTTCGGGACAGGTATTCGATCGCGGCTGAACCGTTATCCAGAGCAATAGATATTTTTAACCAAGCAGTAGCATCACTAGCTGAAGATGTACAACTTAAACTAGGCGCCCCCCGAAAACCAATGGTACCGAAACCTTTAGCTCAGGGACTGGCTGAAGCCATCATATCTAATGTCGAAGCCATCAACGCGGTTATTGATGATAACAACACTCTAGCGAATAACTTCACTACCGCAAAAAAAGAATCCCAGAATAGGGTAAAGTACCACTACGTTCAGCAGTTCATCGACTCACAAGCTAACTTAGGGTATGAGGGAAAAAAAACACGACTAAGAAACCGAGAGATCCGATTGCAGACATTTTCTACTGTGTTGAAGGATCAAGTTGCAGTACTTCAAGCTCAGATAAGCAAAGCACAGCTTGGTCGTGAAAAAATAAACGAACGACTCTCTTCTATCCTGGGAAGTGACGCAGTTCAGATTGCCGTTATTAACGATCCAATCAGTAATCAAGAACGCTTCAAGCTAGTCCGTAAAAGCGGAGAGATTGCAAAGAATTTAAGTGATGGAGAGCGCACTGCTATTGCATTCTCTTACTTTATTACAAAGCTACAAGAATTAAGACAAAGCGATTTTATAAGAACGGTAGTCTATATTGATGATCCAATTTCAAGTCTTGATGCCAATCATATATTCCAAGTTACCGCAGCAATTCGGGCCGTATTCTTCAAACAAGATAACGAGAACGCTCCGTGGACAACTACCTGCAAACAGATTTTCATTTCAACTCATAATTTTGAGTTTTTTAATTTGCTGCGAGAAATAAAGCCAGTAAGCGATAAACATGGTGCCCGCCTGTACATTATCAAACGTATTAGCGAGAAGTCTTCTACCTTCTGCGATATGCCTGTTTCGCTAGCACGATATCAATCTGAGTACCACTTTTTATTTGATGTGGTTTACCGATTCCATCAAGCGCCCGACAAAATGGATCACGCCATACTGATGCTACTCCCTAACGCAATTAGAAGATTCATTGAATTATATACTTACTCCAGACTTCCTGGTGCTATAAACCAAACTGTTGACCAACGAGCAGAAGTCTTATTCGGCGCTGAAAGGTCAAAACGAATCCTTAAGATATTTCATTATTTTAGTCACGCCAATACGATAGATAGGTTGACTGGGAATAATGAATTAATTTTCAACACTGAATACGCCGTTAGAGATTTAATTGATGCCATTACACAAACAGATAAACAACATATGGATGCGCTGATATCTTCCATTCAGAGATGACTTGCAAGTTAATTGAAGATGTCTATCTGACAAGCAATAATTAATGCCGTACGGGCTTTGCAACGTCCGCTTTTAGCACAGCGGACGTTTGTTTAGCTCAAGTAGCATACAACTTTAAGCAGCCAGCCCTCTGAATGACGCGTCAGCGTCATGAAGGCACAGAATGAACTCGCCGTCATACGCCCGGCGTAGCCGATTCCAGACCCGTAAATATGCCAGTCCATCCCCCCGCCCTGATTAGCCCAAATCCATGTCCAGCAAAAAATTCTTTAGCCTCATGGAGCGGGCTTTACGGCACTAACGGCGTAAAGGGCACGATTTCCGGCGGCAGCTTACTGCTGGCGCTTCGGGGGCACGATAACTTTCAGCGACAGGCGCGGAACTTAACACGGTAGCTGTCCGGTTGCCTCTGGCTCGGGTTCCTTGTTCGGCAGCTCGCGAGACGCGCTGAAGGTCAACACCCGAAGCTGAAATCACCGGGAAAATTAACCAACAACACTGACGTTACCCATTGCGTATATGTGGTGTTGTGCATGATATTTTCAGCAAAATAAGCAAAAAAATGGCCCGGGTGACCGGGCCTGATAAGCGTTATTGATTCAGCGGCACCCGCACAATGCTGTCCGGCCCCTGGGTCGAGCCGTCCTTGTTGAACGCCTGCTTCACCGTCACGTACAGGGTCTGTCCGTCAGCGGACAGCAGCAGACTGTTCGGGTGCGGCGGCAGGCTGACGCTGCGCTTGGTCGCATAGCTGTGCGCATCCAGGATCAGCAATTTGCCCGATTCGCGCTGGGTCAGGTACAGCTCCTGGCGCTGCGGGTTATACTTGACCGCCAGCGAGTCGCCGTTGTCCAACTGCTTGATCAGCTTGCCGCTGCGGATATCCAGCACCAGCGTGGTTTTGGCTTTGGAATTATCGGTGACGAACAGGCGGCCGCCTTGCTTATCTTCCGCCAGGTTCAGCAGCAGCGCCGGCTTCTCACCCAGCGGCTGCCAGCGTTGCTCGATCGCGTAGCTGCGCGGGTTGATCACCAGAATTTCACCGCCGCCGTTGGCGGCATACAGACGTTGGGTCTGCGCGGAATAGTGCAGACCGGTGACCCATTTCCCGGCGTTATTAATGCGTTTTTTCAGCTTCAGCGTTTTGGCATCCACCACCCAGATCACACCGGGATCCGCCACGCCGCCGATAAACAGCTGGCCGTCATGCCAGAGAATTTCCCGCGCGCCGTAGGGGAAGCCTTTCTCATTGCGCTCGCTGAACAGCAGACGGCCGGTAATCTTGCCGCTGGCGATATCCAGCGCGCTGACGCCGCCGTCAAGCGAGTTGGTGACGTACAGCGTCTTGCCCTGCGGATCCATCGCCACGCCGAAGTTTTTCAGATCGGTATGGGTGATCCCCAGCACCTTCAGCGTGGCGGGATCCAGCTTATAGATTGCTCCGCCCTGCACGTCCTTAAAGCCCTGCGCGCTGGCGACATACAGTGCCCGGCCGTCCGGCGTGAGGGCCATTTCATACAGCCCGTCCCCCAGCGCGTTCTTTTGCAGCTGCGCGCTCTGCGTGGCCGCCGCGGCCGGCGTGCCTGTCGCCGTCGCGGATGCGCCGCCGCCCTGCTGGGCGCTGCAACCGGCCAACGCCAACCCCACCAACAACATCAGCGCAGATTTTTTCTTATTCATCGCAAACCTCTTTTTTCAGCATAAAAATTAAAAACGGTAGTTGGCGGTCACGGACACGTTACGCGGTGCGCCGTAGACCACGTACTGACTCACACTGGTGTCGTAGCGTTTATCAAACAGGTTGTTCAGGTTAGCCTGCAGCGACAGCTGTTTGGTCAGCTGATAGCGGCCGAACAGGTTGACCAGCGCATAGCTGCCCTGCTCGGCGTGCAGGGTGCCGTTGCCCTCCGGGCCGGCAACGTCCTGCCAGGTGTGCGTCTGCCAGTTCACCCCGCCGCCGACGGTCAGCTCGCGCAGCGCCGGCGGGTTATAGGCGGCAAACAGCTTCACGCTGGTGCGCGGCAACATCGGATTGACCGCCTCACCCTTGCTGTCCTCCGCCACATAGCGGGTCGCGCCGAAGGTCATCTGCAGGTTGTCGGTCACCGCCCCGTTCACTTCAAACTCGATGCCTTTACTGACGGTGCCCTGCGCCGGGGAGTAAGCGGTTTCGGCGGTGCCGGGGATCACGTGGCCGGTGCTCTGCGCCACGTTGTCCTGCTCGATGCGGAAGATCGCCAGCGAGGTGGTAAGACGGCTGCTCAGCCAGTCGCTTTTCACACCGGCCTCGTAGTTTTTACCGGTGACCGGCGACAGATAGCTGCCGCTGCTGTCGCGGTAGGTTTGCGGCTTGAACACGGAGGTGTAGCTGGCATAGGCGGACCAGCTGTCGTTAATGTCGTACACCAGCCCGGCGTACGGGGTAACGTTGTTCTTCTCCATGTTCTGCGTCAGCGTGCTGGTGCTCCACTGGGTATAGCGCGCGCCGGCAATCAGGTGCAGCGAGTCGGCCAGCGAGAAACGCGTCGCGGCGTAGGCCGATTTTTGATGGATGGTGTCCTGCTGCGCCACGCTCATCTCGCCCCAGTCGGTTTCCGGGAACTGGCTGTTCCAGTGATTAAAGTTGCCGACATCGTCGGGCGACAGGTTGGCGAAAGCGTTCAGGTAGCGGTTGGTCTGCCGGCTGTAGCTGACCCCGGCCATCAGCTGGTGCTGGCGGCCGAACAGCTGATACGGCCCGCTGGCGAAGGCGTCGATGGCATGCACCTTGCGCGTGCCGGTGTTGTAGCCGGTGCCGCCGACCACCGGGTAGTTCGGATAGGAACTGACGCCGATACCGCTGTCGCGGTCAAAAAAGCCGTCGATATACAGCATCTTGCTGTCGAGCTTGGTTTCGGTGTGGGTGCCGTTCAGGGTGAACTGCCAGCCGTTGTCGAAGCGCTGTTTCAGCGTGGCGAACAGTTTGCGCGACTGCTTGTCGTTGTAGGCCCAGTCCGGCGCGGTATTGAACGAGCGTGAATAGTCGGTTTTGCCGCCGTCGCGATACCAGCGCGGCACGCCGCCCCAGGGCGGGTTGTCGGCGTTGGTTTCCTGATACTCGTAGCCCGCCGACAGCGTGGTGCTGTCGGTCAGATCGGCATCCACCACGCCGTAAATAAACTTCTTGTTGGCGCTGTAGCGGTCGATATAGCTGTCGTTATCCTGATAGCCGGCCACCATGCGCCCGCGCACATTGCCCGAGGCGGTCAGCGGCGCGGAAAGATCGAGCACATAGCGCTGCTTGTTCCAGCTGCCGTAGCTGGCAGACACATTGCCGGTAAACTCCCGGCTGTCCGCGTGCTTACGCACCATATTCACCGCGGCGGACGGGTTGCCCGCGCCGGTCATCAGGCCGGTTGCGCCGCGCACCACCTCGATCCGCTCATACAGCGCGGTATCCGACGCGGAATCCCCCAGATTCCAGCGCTCCTCAAACACCGTGGGGATATCATCCACCATGTAGTTATCGATCAGGAAGCCGCGCGAATAGAAGGTGCTGCGATCAAAGTCGGCCACTTTCTCCGTCACTCCGGTGGTGTTTTTCAGCACGTCCCCCAGCGTCTGCATCTGCTGGTCCTGCATGCGCGGCTGGCCGATAACGCTGACCGACTGCGGGATATCGCGCGCGGTCAGGTTCATCTTGGTGCCCGCCCGGGTGATCGGCACGCTGTAATCCTGCTGCGCCGCCTCATCGTCGCCTGCTGCTGCCTCCACCAGGATGTTGTCCTCCTGCTCCGTCTCCTGCGCGGCGGCATCCGGCAGGTGCAGCGCGGCGGCGACCAGAACGGCAATGCCTGACAGCGCCGGCATCATCCGGCCGCCAGAGGTCAGGAGACGGCCACGGCGTTTAGCCATAATCATTATTTTATCCTTCGGGGTTTTATTATTGTCAGTGAGCGGAATACGCCGGCGTGATTGCCGCCGCGCCGTTCCGCCGATATTCCCTGTGTCCGTGCTGAATCATCCGCAAAAACGGCGATTCCGGTGTTGATGTCTTTCCCTGAGGCATATTAATTGACGCGATAGCACAAACGCCCTCGCGAAGTAATACGAATGAGAACTATAATTATTTGTATTGTTGATGTAAAAACATATTGCAAAAAACCATTAGTCAGCTAGCCATTGCCCAGCAACCAGCCACCCTGACGTGATTTATTTTTCCGCCTCGATATCAAGGAGTGACCGGCCGTGCAGCCCTCGCGTTTATTTCCGCTGTTTTCCACCCTACTGACTTTTCTACTGCTGCTCGCCAGCCCGCCAGGCCGCGCCGCGGACGCCGGCTGGCCGCGCACCCTGCATACGCCACGGGGCGACGTGGTGCTGCAGCAGCCTCCGCAGCGCATCGTCTCCACCAGCGTAACGCTGACCGGTTCGCTGCTGGCGATTAACGCTCCGCTGGTCGGCTCCGGCGCTACCGCACGCAACTCGACGGTGGCCGACGCTCAGGGCTTTTTCACCCAGTGGAGCCAGGCCGCGCAGGCGCGCCGGCTGAAGCCGCTGTATATCAGCGAACCCAATGCCGAAGCGATCGCCGCCGAGGCGCCGGATTTAATCGTGATGTCCGCCACCGGCGGCGATTCCGCGCTGAAGCTGTACGAACAGCTGTCGAGCATCGCCCCGACGGTGGTGATTGATTACGGCAATATCAGTTGGCAAGGTCTGACGCAGCAACTGGGGGAAATAACCGGCCATGAGGCGGATGCGCAGGCCGCCGTCACGCGCTTCGAGCAGCGGGTGGCGGCGCTGAAGCAGCGTATCGCCCTGCCGCCGCAGCCCACCTCGGCGCTGGTGTATTACGAGGACGGTCGCGGGATGAATATCTGGACGCCGGCGTCGGCGCAGGGTCAGCTGCTGCAGGAGCTGGGCTTTACCCTCGCGCCGCTGCCGCCGGACATCAGCGGCAACCATACGCAGGGTAAACGCAACGATATTATTCAGCTCAGCGGGGAAAAAATGGCGCGCGCGGTCAGCGGCGCCACCATACTGCTGTTTTCCGCCGACGGGCGGACGGTGAAGAAGTTTACCGGCAACCCGTTCCTGTCGCAGCTGCCGGCGGTGCGCCAGCAGCGGGTTTACGCCATGGGGCTGGATACGTTTCGGCTGGATTATTACAGTGCCAACAACCTGCTGGACTATCTGGAACGGCAGTTCGCCAACGCGGCGTCGTAACCGCCGTTCCGCACGTCAAGAGCGGGAGTCGGCCGTCACCGGCTCCCCCTCCGCCGGCTCTTCTTCCTGCGGCGACGCAGGCAGCACACAGTGGCGCAGCGTACGCACGCTGCACGCCAGCAGCAGGCCGATCAGCGCCGCCGCGCCGCCAAAGGTGAGCACGCTGAGCAACGGCGTCAGCACCCGGCCGACCACCCCCAGCCCCAGCGCCCCCAACGAATCGCCGGTCACGTCCTGCGCGGTGCCGAGGCTGTTCACCCGCCCCAGCAGGTGGTCCGGCGTATTGCTCTGAATCAGCATAAACTGCAGCAGCGAGGCGATGGCGTTGGCATAGCCGTAACACACCAGCGCGATCAGCGCCGGCAGCAGGCTGCTGAACACTCCCAGCGAGGCGATGGCGGCAAAGGCGCAGATCGCAGCGCTCAGCATCAGCGCGCCCGGCCGCCGGAAGCGCGGCACCCAGCCGCTGGTAAAGGCGCCCAGCATCGCGCCCAGCGGCACCGCCGAATACATCAGGCCGATGGCCGAGGTGCCCACCCGATAGGTATCCTGCGCCAGCGCCGGAAACAGAATACGCACCGCGCCGACGATGCTCATCAGCATCCCCAGCACCACCACCGAGCCCACCACTTTGTGCCGCCAGACAAACTGCACGCCGCTGGCCAGCGCCCGCAGCGGATGTTCCGGCTCCTGCGCCTGCGGCCGCAGCGTCGGCAGGCGCGTCAGCGGGATCAGCGTGCCCAGGGTGCCGGCCGCCGCCACGGCGAACGCCGCCCCCACGCCGCCGGCGACGATAATCACGCCCCCCAGCGCCGGCGCCAGAATCGCCCCCAGACGCACGGTAATCATGCTGAGCGCCCCGGCGGCGGCCAGATTCTCCCGCCCCACCAACAGCGGGATCACCGCCATCAGCGCGGTCATGCCCAGCGCGCCGAAAAAGCCGTCCCAGGCGGCCAGCAGATACAGCGCCCACAGCGACGGCGCCGGGGCGAAGGCGTTCAGACTCAGCGCCACAAAGCCCAGGCCGCAGGTGCCGCGCGCAAACAGAATCAGCTTACGCCGGTCGAAGCGATCGGCCAGCACGCCGCCCAGCATCAGGCCGATAAACATGCCGACGCCGTCCAGCGCCACCGCCACCCCGACCTGCAGCGTCGAGCCGGTCATCGCCTGGATCTGAATCGGCACGCCGACCGCCAACATTCCCAGTGAAAAGACCGACAGCATGCGGGCGCAGAAAATCGCCCGGAAGTGCGCATTGGTTCTCAGTAAACTGAAATCAAGCAAAAAAGAGGGTTTAGCCATAATGTCTCACAATAAACTTTATCGTTATTACAGACCGGCAGCCGCGCTGGCCGCCGGCCTGTCGGTCAGGCCAGACGGTACTGGCGCGTTAACAGCGAATGCAGCAGCGGCCCGAGCGTTTCCAGCGACGCCGGCGACAGAATATCCGCATGCTCACAGGCCTGCGGATAGCAGGTCAGCCGCTGCAGATACGGCGCCCAGGTGGCGTTGACGTCCATCGCCGCCGGCAGGGTTTTGCTGGCGACAAACAGCGTCGCCGTGCCGTCGAAGCGCGCGCTGCGGGCGGTAGACAGCAGACGTACCGCGTCCTTATAGTTGGCGACAATGTCGTTGAACATCGCCGCCTTCTCCGCCCGCAGCGCCGGATCGCCGTCGTCCTCCGCCATAAACTCCGCCTGCTCCTGCGCTACCTCCTGCTGCGCCTGCTCCTCGCTCGGCCCGCTCCAGTCCTGTCCTTCCGGCGGGTAGGTGTCGAGCATACCGAGGAACGCCACCTCTTCCCCCTGCTGCTGCAGACGCGCCGCCATCGCATGGGCCAGCGTGCCGCCCAGCGAGTAGCCCAGCAGGTAGTACGGGCCGTGCGGCTGCAGGTCTCGCAGGTTCGCCAGATGGCGATCGACCATCTGATCCAGCGTGTCGCAGCGGGCAATAACGCCGTCCGGCCGCGGCGACTGCAGGCCGACGATCGGGAAGTCGCCCGGCAGATAGCGCATCAGGCCGGCGTACTGCCAGGCGAAGCCGGAAGCCGGATGCAGGCAGAACAGCGCCGGTCCGTCGCCGCCGCGCAGCCGCAGGATTTCGCCGGCGCCACGGCTTTCGGCGTTGCCGCCCGGCTGCGCCTCATCCAGCAGCGCCGCCATATTTTCCACGCTGCGGGCAAACATAATCTGCCCGACCGACAGCGAACGCCCCGACTGCTGACGCAGTTCCGCCGCCAGCCGCATGGCGAGCAGCGAATGCCCGCCCAGCGCGAAGAAATCGTCCCCGGCGCAGATGCCGTCGCGCTGCAGGATCCGGCTGAACAGCCCGGCCACCAGCAGTTCGCTGTCGCTGCGCGGCGCACGCCCCGCCGTCTGCTGATACTGCGGTTTCGGCAGGGCTTTGCGGTCCAGCTTGCCGTTGGCGCTGAGCGGGAAACTGTCGGTCAGCACGTAACTGACCGGCAGCATATGCGCCGGCAGACGCTGCGCCAGCGCCTGCGCCAGCACCTCGCTATCCAGCGCCATGCCCGGCTGCGGCACCAGCCAGGCCACCAGCTGACGCATATCGGCGCCGCCGGCGGCAGCGGCCTGCGGCGACAGCACGATGGCATGCGCCGCCGCCTGCGCCACGCCGGGCTGCGCCAGCAGCGCCTGCTCGATTTCCCCCAGTTCGATGCGCTGACCGCGGATCTTCAGCTGATCGTCACTGCGCCCCAGATATTCGACGCTGCCGTCCTCCAGCCAGCGGGCGATATCACCGGTGCGGTACATGCGCTGTCCATCCCCCGCCGGCGACGCCACAAAGCGCTGGGCGGTCAGGTCGGCGCGCCGCAGATAGCCCGCCGCCAGCTGTACGCCGCTGAGGTAAAGATCGCCGGCACAGCCGACCGGCACCGGACGCAGCAGCGCATCCAGAATGTGCAGCTGGGTATTCCACACCGGACGGCCAATCGGCACCCCGGCGCCGCTGACCGCCGCCAGCGCCGCGCCGGAGGCCGGCTGATAGGTGACGTCCACCGCCGCCTCGGTCGGGCCGTACAGGTTATGCAGCGGCGCGCCAACCTGCGTCTGATAGCGGGCCGCCAGCTCGCACGACAGCGCCTCGCCGCTGCAGAACACCTGCTTCAGGCTGCGGGCGCGCTGCGGCGACGCCTGCTCCGCCAGCGCCTCCACCCAGATGGCCAGCATCGACGGCACGAAGTGCAGCGTGGTGACGCGGTACTCATCAATCAGCGCCGTCAGCGCCTGCGGGTCGCGGTGCGCCTCCGGCGGCGCCATCACCAGACGCGCCCCCACCATCAGCGGCCAGAAGAATTCCCATACCGAGACGTCGAAACTGCACGGCGTTTTCTGCAGCACCACATCCTGCCCGTCGAGCGGGTAGGCGTGCTGCATCCAGTACAGCCGGTTGATAATCGCCCGGTGGCTGACCACCACCCCTTTCGGCCGTCCGGTTGAACCGGAGGTATACAGCACATAGGCCGGGGCATCGGGGTCGATCGCCGGCCACGCTTCCGCCGTTGGCGACGGCTCATGTGACAATGTCACCTCGTCAAACGTCAGCACCGGCGCCAGCGCGGCGAAACGCGCCTGCAGGGCACTGTCGCTGATAATCAGCCGCGGCTGCGCGTCCGCCACCATATAGGCCAGACGTTCGTCCGGGTAGCCGGTATCCAACGGCAGCCAGGCGGCGCCGAGCTGCACCACCGCGCTCAGGGCCAGGCTCAGGCGCACCGAACGCGGCAAGGCGACGGCGACGATATCCCCCGGCCGGATGCCGGCCTGACGCAGCCGCTGCGCCAACTGCTGCGTCTGCTGCTGCATCTCCCGGTAGCTGAGACAGTGCTGCGCATCCTGCAGCGCGACAGCGTCCGGCGTTCGCGCCGCCTGCTGCGCCACCGCCTGCGGCAGCGTGGTCGCCGTCAGCGGATGCGCGGTCTGGTTCACCGCCGCGATCAGCGCCTGCTCCTGCGGCGTTTGCAGCTGCCACTGCGCCAGCGGCCGATCGGGCTGTTCGATCCACTGCGTCAGCAGCAGCATCAGCCGTTCGGCGAAGCGCTGCGGCTGCGGCACCGACGCGCGGTACTCCATCAGCAGGCGCAGGCGCTCACCCGGCAGCACCAGCAACGTCAGCGGATAGTGGGTATAGCCTTTGTTGGCAATGGCGTCGCAGCGCAGCGGCCGGTCACCGCCCAGCAGCGCGCCGTTGTCGGGGTAGTTTTCCACCACCAGCAGCGTGTCGAACAGCGTGCCGGCCCCCGCCAGACGCTGGATCTCCCCCAGCCCCAGATCGTCATGCTCCAGCAGTGCGATCTGCTGCTGCTGCAGCTCCGCCATCTGTTCACACAGCGAGCGCTGACCGTCCAGCCGCACCCGCACCGGCAAGGTATTGCTGAACAGGCCGACATGTTCTTCCACCCCGTCAACCTGGCCGAAACGGCCGGACACCGGCGAACCGAACACCACGTCCTGCTGACCGCTGTGGCTGGCAAGCTGCAGCGCCCATATGCCCTGCATCACGCTGTTCAGCGTCAGGCCGCGCTCGCGGCACAGGTTCAGCAGCCGCTGTTCCAGCGCCGGCGGCAGCGTCATCTCCCGTTCATAGACCTGTTCATCATGCGAGCGCTCGCCGAACAACAGCGTCGGCCGCGCGTTCTGCAGCGTCTGCCGCCAGATCTGCCGCGACGCCTCGGCATCGCGCGCCGTCAGCTGCCGCACGATATCGCCGTAGCGTGAGCGCAGCGGCGGCAGCGCCGACGGCCCCTGATACAGCGCGGTCAACAGATCGCCGAGTACCACCGGCGTCGACCAGCCGTCGACAATCAGGTGGTGAGCGTTCAGGAACAGCGTATAGCGCGCTTCGTCGCCGTGCCTGACCAGCAGCGCATGCAGCATCGCTCCGCCCTGATTGAACAAATCGCGCGCCAGTTCCTCCTGCTCCAGCGTGCGCAGCGCCTGCGCCTCCTGCTGCGCCGACTGCGCCGGCAACGGCTGCACGTCCAGCGGCCACGGGCTGTCGCTCTCCGCCAACAGCGGCAGCAGCTGCAGCGGCTCGCCTTCACGGGTAAAGCGCGCCGCCAGCTGCGGATGACGGCGCACCACCGCATCCAGCGCCTGCTGCAGACGCTGCTCATCCAGCTCGCCGCTGAGGCTCAGACGGGTCAGCGAGTTATAACTGCCGCCGACGGCGGCGGTTTGCGCATGGAACAATAGACCGTGCTGCAGCGGCAGCAGCGGCAGCGCATCCGCCAATGGCCCATGGCGCTGTTGCCACTGTTGCAGTTGCTCATCGCGGACCGTCAGCGGCGCCAGTTCGGCAGCCACCAGCGTCGCCGCCGCCTGCGCCGGCTGACGTGCGGCAAACGCCGACAGCTCGGCCAGCGCCTGTTCGATACCGTCGTGCAGCGCCGCAATATCCTGCTCGCTGAAGATCGCCGGCAGCCAGCTCCAGTTCACCGCCAGACGCGGCTGCTCCCCTTCTTCGACAAAAATATTCACTTCCAACGGATGGCTCAGCGTCTGTTGCTCATCCTGCGCCACCGCAAAGACGTCGCGGAAGCGCTGCTGCGTGCGCTGCGGCGTCCACAGCGTCTGTTCCTGACCGAAACGTCCGAGATAATTGAACAGGATCTCCGGCGCATTGCGCGCCGCCAGGGCGCTCAGCGCATCGCGATGCTGCGGGTGCAGATAGCGCAGCTGGCCGTAGCCGATGCCGCGGTCACGCACCGCGCGCACCACCTGTTTCACCGCGCGTACCGCCTGATGCGCCGGTTCTGCTTCCAGCGCAATCAGCAGCGGATATTCCGCCGTCAGCCAGCCCAGGGTGCGCGCCAGGTCATTGGCGCCAACCTCGGCGCGGCCGTGCGACTCAACGCCGATGCGCAGCTGCAAGGCGCCGAAGCGCTGACGGCAGGCCAGCGCCAGCGCGCTGAGGATGATCTCTTCAACGTTGGCGCGGTATCTGTGCGGCAATGCGCCCAGCAGCGCGGCGGTCAGTTCACCGTTCAGCAGGGTGCGTCGCTCACACAGCGCCGCCGGACGATCCTGCGCCGGATCCAATGCCCGAGCGCCCAGCCGCGGTGCGCCGTCCGCCAGCATCGCCCGCCAGAACGGCAGCTCCGCCGCGCGTGCCGCGCTGTCTTCCCGCAGCCAGCACGACCATTCATACAGCGAGGTCTCTTCCGCCGGCAGCGCCGGCGTCTCGCCGCGCATCGCCGCTTCCGCCAGTTGACGCAGCTCCTCCAGCAGGATGCGCCAGGAGACGCCGTCGGTCGCCAGGTGGTGGATCACCAGCACCAGTCCCTGTGATTCGCCGCCGCATGGCAATAATACCGCCTGCATCATGACGCCGGCGGCGGGATCGAGCCGGCTCAACGCCTTGTCGAACGCCTGTTCGGCGGCCGCTTCCAGCCCGCCTTCCGTCGTCTGCACGCGCAGACAGTCGGCCCCGCCGCTTTCCCCGACCCACAGTTGCCCCTCACGGGTGCGTGCGTCCAATACCGGGTGTGCCGCGCGCAGCTGCGTCAGTACGCTGCGCAGCTGCCCGGCCTCCAGCGCCGCCGGCACGTGCAGGAACACCCCGTGGGCGAACAGGCGGTTGATATCGCCCTGTTCGCCGAACGCATGCAGGATCGGTAGGCCGTCGATCGGCCCGTGTTGTACTTCGCGCAGCGGCTGTCGCTGCGCCGTCAGCGGCTGCATCGCCTTCGCCATCCGCGCCGGCGTATGCTGCGCGAAGATATCGCGCGGCCGCAGCAGATAGCCGGCGCGCCGCAGCGCGGTGCCCAGCCCCATCGCCGAGATGCTGTCGCCCCCCAGCGCAAAGAAATCATCGTCGGCGCCGACGCGCTCCATGCCCAGCAACTGCGCCATCGCCTGACAGATCAGCCGCTCGGCGTCGTTGGCCGCGTCACGGCTGACGTTGCTCACCGCCTGCTGCGGCTGCGGCAGCGCCTGACGATCGATTTTGCCGTTGACGTTCAGCGGCAGCTCGTCCATCACCACCAGCAGCGCCGGCACCATATAGTCCGGCAGACGGCCCGCCAGCGCTGCCAACAGATCGCTTTGCAGCGTCGGCGACGCCCGCAGCGCCGCATCCTGCACCGAACAGTAGCCGATCAGCCGGTGGGTGGCGCCGATCGCTTCGGCGATCACCACCGCGCGCCCCACCTGCGGCAGCGCCGCCAGCGCGCTTTCCACCTCGCCCAGCTCCACGCGGAAGCCGCGCACTTTAATCTGGTGATCGGTGCGGCCGATAAATACCAGCTGCCCCTCGCTGCTCCAGCGCATCAGGTCGCCGCTGCGGTACATCACCTCGCCGCGGCTGAACGGGTTGGCGACAAAGCGCGCCGCGGTCAGATCCGGGCGGCGCAGGTAGCCGCGCGCAATACCTTTGCCGGCGATATACAGCTCGCCGGCGACGCCGATCGGCACCGGCTGCAGCTGTTTATCCAGCAGCCACACTTCGGTGTTGGCCACCGCGCGCCCCACCACCGGCTGTTCGGCGGCGTCAACCGGCGCGCCCAGCGTATCCACGGTGTATTCCGACGGCCCGTAATAGTTGTGGATTTCCACTTCCGGGTGCTGCTGCATCAGGTTCCACAGCGTCGGCGTTGCCGCCTCCCCGCCGATCATCACAAACGACGGCCGCGGGAAGTCGCCCTGCAGCAGCCCGCAGTCCACCATCTGCGAGAAGAAGGACGGCGTGATATCCAGCAGATCCACCGGCGTCTGGCGGGTCTGTTCCAGCAACGCCCAGGCATCGCGCCGCAGCTCTTCGTCGAAGATATACAGCTCGCAGCCCATGATCATGCAGAACAGCGGCTCCCAGGAGGAGTCGAACGAGAACGATGCGGTGTGTCCGGCGCGCATGCGCCGCCCGTGGCGGGCCTGATATTTCTCAATCGCCGGGCCGAACAGATACGCCTGATGGGACAGGAACAGGTTCAGCAGGCCGCGATGGGTCGACATCACGCCTTTCGGCCGTCCGGTCGAGCCGGAGGTGTAGATCATATAGGCCAGATGGGCCTCATGCAGCGGCTCGCGCCGTTCGGCATCCTCAATCGGATGCGACGCCGCCGCCGCGCACAGCGCCCGGCAGTGCGCATCATCCAGACACAATATCTGCGGCAGTTCCGGCATCTGCGGCAGCGTACCGCGCTGCGTCAGCAGCAGCGCCGGTTTGGCGTCGTCGCACATCAGCGCCAGACGCTCGCGTGGGTAGTCCAGATCGAGCGGCATATAGGCCGCGCCGCTGGCCAGCACCGCAAACAGCGCCACCAGTGTGTCCACCGAGCGCGGAATGCCGATCGCCACCACATCTTCAGCGCCGATGCCGTGATCAATCAGCACCCGCGCCAGCTGCATCACCCGTTCCGACAGCTGGCGGTAGCTGAGGCTCTGCCCGCCGCACGCCACCGCCGTTGCCTCCGGCTGCTGCGCCACCCGCTGCAGCAGCGCGTCGATGATCGAGGTCATGCCGGCAGGCGCCGTCAGTTCACGTCCGCGCCCCCAGGCGGCCAGCCGTTGCCGTTCCGCTTCGCCGATCAGCGGCAGTTCGCCGTTCGGCCGCTGCGGCTGATGCGCCAGCTGCTGCAGCAGATGGCCGATGCGTTCGGCATGCTGCCGCAGCGTGGCGGCGGAATATTTCTGCGGGTTGGCCACCAGCGAGACGTACAGCGCCTCGTTCTGGAAGCCCAGTTCAAACTCCAGATCGTCCACCGGCCCCATCGCCAGCGTATGCGTCACCGCCGGCTGGCCGTCAAAGGATAAGGCGCTGTGATACACCTTCACGTTAATCACCGGGCCGTACAGCTCCTGCTGCTGCCCCACCAGCCCTAAATCACGCCGGATTTGCTCCGCCTCATAACGCTGATGGCGGCGCACCTGTTTGATTTCCGCCACCACCGCCCGGCAGGTTTCCGCCAGCGACATCTGCGGCGTCACCGTCAGCTGCAACGGCAGCACATTCACCACCGGCCCGATCGCCGCCAGCGCCTGCGATCCCATGCGGCGCATAAACGGAAACCCTACCGACAGACGGCTTTCACCGCTGATGCGCGCCAGATACACCACCAACGCCGCAGTGACGATGTCGGCCGGCTGTGCCTGCTGCAACGCCTCCTCGCCCTGCAGCGCGTCGAACAGCGTCGCCGGCAACACCAGCGACTGTTTGAGCGGCCGCGCCTCCCCGGCAACGACGCAATTTTCGTGCGACAGCGACAGCGTCGGCGGCAGGTCGCGCAGCCGCTGCTGCCAGAACATCGCCGCCCGCTCCGCCGCCGGCGAACTCGCCCACTCACGGTACTCCGCCACCACCTCGCCGAACGGGGTGAACGGCGACGGCGACAGCGTCTCGCCCTGACGCAATGCGCGGTAAATATCGGCGATCCGGCGGGTAACGGCGTCAAAACTGAAGCCGTCCAGCATGATATGGTGGAAGCGCTGGTACCAGAACCAGCGCCCTTCGCCGACCTGCATCACCACCTGACGGTACAGCGGCCGTTCGCCGTCGGCGGGCAGCGGCTGCGCCAGATCGTCTTCCATCAGCGCCAGCGCGGCCTGCTCCCCGTCCGGTTGCCGGCTGAAGTCCAGCCACTCGGCGGGCGCGACCTGCGCCGCATCGGCCCGCAGCGGCAGACGCTGCAGCGGTACACCGTCCGCCGACTCATAGAAACGCGCCTGCACGGTGTCGGCCTCCGCCAGCCCCTGGCGAATGGCGCGCTCCAGGCACGGGCGGTCAATCTCGCCGCGCAGTTCGGTATAGTGCGCCACGGCGAAGCTGTTGCGCCGCAGCGCGATTTGATCGGCGATCCAGATGCCCGGTTGCGCCGCAACCAGCGGATATTCCTGGTAGTCGAGCCGGGTTTCAGGCAGTGAAAGGGTTTCTGACATGCTTTCTATCCTTTTCCTTAAACGGAACGTGTCGGAACTTGAGCGCGCGGATCACGGCGCCGGCGTTACGCTGTTTTTCAGCGCCGCGGGGCGCATGTCCTGCCAATGGGCTTCGATAAACGCGATGCACTCGGCGCGCGTCGCCGGCCCCATCACCTCATGCCAGCCTGCCGGCACGGCGGCAAACTGCGGCCACAGCGAATACTGCTGTTGCTGGTTGATCAGCACCAAAAACGGCAGGCTTTCATCATCAAAAGGGTTTTGTTGTTCCTGAGTCATTTCCATCACCTGTTAGTCGAAATGTATGTCGTCCATATCGGAAAGCAGCCAGTGCAGTCCGTCCAGCAGCCCACCGCGCCAGCACAGCGCGTCATGGCCGCCGGAAAATACCCGGTAGTTGACCCGATGCCCGGCGGCCTTCAGCGCCTGCTGCATCTGTTGATTCACAAATTCGATATCCGCTTCCCGGTCGCCGGCTTCCTGAAATACCGTCAGCGTGCCCGCGGCCACCCGGCCCTGACGCACCTGCTGCGTCAGCCAGCCTTCGTCAAACTCCGCGCGCCGGGCAAAATCGGTGACGTACTGCACCGTCGGCCACCAGAACGAACCGGACTGGCTCAGCACCCGGCCGAAGCGCTGCGGCCAGTGCAGCCCGGCGTACATCGCCGCCAGCCCGCCGTAGCTCTGCCCCGCCACCACGGTGCGCGCGCCGCTGTCGCTGAACGCCATGCGTTGGCGCACCAGCGGCAGCAATTCCGCCTGCAGCGCCAGCCAAAAGTCGGCATTGCAGGGCAGTTCCCGCTCGCGGTGCTGGCCGTCGATCACATCAATCAGCAGATAGCAGGCCGGCGGCAGCCGACCGGCAGCTGTTTCGCGCGCCAGCACCGGCAGCAGCGGCTGGCCGTCCACCCAGTTCTGACCGTCCAGCAGGATCACCAGCGGCCGCTCAGCCGCAGAGGCGCCCTCGCCGCTGGCGTACGCCCAGATGCGGCGCTGATTGCCCAGCGTTTCGCTGCGCCACAGGAAGTGGTGTAACCGCGACGCATCAAGCGGCGGCGGCGTGGTCAGCCAGGCGCGCTGATCGGCGGCGTCCGGCCCTTGCGCCAGCGACAGCGGCTGGCCGATGCGGGTCGACGCGGCGGGATAGGGATTGAGCGGATCGGCAATTGCCAGCGGGAACAGAGAGATCCACCAGGCGCGCTGCTGCTGGCGGCACTGCGCCCGATCGGCGCTGAAAACGGGGGGAAGCTGCGCATCCTGCACCGGGATCAGGCTGTAACTGCCGCGCCAGTCGCGCGGCAGCAGGGTTGACCAGTGCCAGATATCCGTGCCCGGCAGACGCTGCAGCGTACTTGGATCGGTGCTGTGGTGGTCGGTCACGCCGTTGATATCGACATACACCCGCCGGATCGGCGAACGCGGCTCATTCCCGTGCGGATCGCGCCACAGCCAGGTGAAGCGCGCCTGCTGCCGATCATGCTCTTCGACGATCGGCGTTCCCCGCTGCACGACCTGCTGCCACCACGCCGCCTGCCCGGCCTGTTCAGCCTGCAACCACCGGCTGACCGTCCCTGCCGCTACCGTGCTCTGTGCGCTTACTGCCGCTCCCTGTCGGGCGGCTGGCAAAATATGCATGTAATTCCTTACGGTAAAGTGAGGTACTTTTACGAAGATTTACAATCGTATTGATAATCATTCTTATTTTCAATATCATTTGCGAGCTTTTTTGCTACGGCGCGTTTCGGCAAATCAGCAACGGCCGACAGGTGGGATAAACAAGGCCGTCAGCAGGCCGCGTGAGGAGTAACGCACGCCTTCATACAGCACACGTTTTTATTCAGGGGTTACAATGAGATTGAAAAACAAAGGGATAATTAGAAAACAACCGGCAACGTCGGGGCAGCTGTTCTATTTGTTATTTTCACCTTCCCTCATCCTGTTGCCGGCGCTGCCGGGCTATGCGGCGGACGAAGAGAGCATGATCGTCACGGCGCAAAGCGTGACCGCGCCGCTGAAAGGCCCGGTGGCCAAAGACAGCGCCGCCGGCACCAAAACCGCCACCCCGCTGCGCAAAACGCCGCAGGCGATTTCCGTGATTACCCGCCAGCAGATGGACGACCAGGCCGCCCTCTCCGTGTCTGATGCGCTGAACTACACCAGCGGCCTGCTGACCAACTACCGCGGCGGCTCGAACCGCAACGATGAGGTGATCGCCCGCGGCTTCCGCTATATGCCCAAGTTTCTTGACGGCCTGAGCTACGGCCTGTCCGGCCAGGCCGGCGCGGCGGGCCAGATCGATCCCTGGCTGCTGGAGCGCGTCGAGGTGGTGCACGGCCCGGCTTCCGTGCTGTATGGGCAGGTCAACCCCGGGGGCATTATCAGCATGACCAGCAAGCGCCCCACCGCCGAGAGCATCCACAAAATCCGCCTCAGCAGCGGTAACCGCCACTACGGCGAGGCGGCGTTTGATTTCGGCGGCCGGCTCAACGACGACAACACGCTGTTCTACCGGCTGAACGGCGTCGCCAGCACCCAGCATCAGTCGATGAAAGACAACAAGCAGCAGCGTCTGGCCATCGCCCCGGCGCTCACCTGGCTGCCCAATGCCGACACCAGCTTTACGCTGCTGACCAGCTACCAGAACGAACCGAAAGCCGGTTTCCGCAACTTCCTGCCCGCCAACGGCACGGTGTTCAGCACCAGCGCGGGACGTATTCCCTACGACTTCAACGTCAGCGACCCGAGCTACAACCAGGCAAAGCGCGAGCAAACCTCAGTGGGCTATATTTTCGACCACAGCCTCAACGACGTGCTCACCTTCCAGCAGAACCTGCGCTACACCAATATGGACGAGTCCTACAAATATCTGGTGTACACCTTTGACGCCGACGACCGTAACGATCATTCCATCAACCGCCGGCCGCAGCACGATAAAATCGAGTCGCAGGAGCTTGGCATCGACAACCAGCTGAAGGCCGAATTCGCCACCGCCGACGTCAAGCACACGCTGCTGGGCGGGCTGGATTACAAATGGAGCGACGTGGACAGCAAGCTGTGGCGCGACAGCGGCGATCAATACATTCTCGACTGGGCGCACCCGACCCCGGTGCATATCGATGAAAGCACCTTCAGCCTGGCCACCAGCACCCGTAAAAAGCTGGACCAGATGGGGATCTACCTGCAGGATCAGCTGGAGTGGAACCGCTGGAACCTGCTGCTGTCCGGCCGTCAGGACTGGTCGGAAGTCCGCACGCAGGACCGCGTGGCGGACAGCGACGTGCAGCAGAACGACAGCAAGTTCAGCGGCCGCGCCGGCCTGCTGTATGCGTTCGATAACGGCCTGTCGCCGTATATCAGCTACAGCACCTCCTTCGAGCCTAACCTGAGCAGCGGTGCGCCGGGCAGCGATCCATTCAAACCCACCACCGGCGAGCAGACCGAAATCGGCCTGAAATATCAGCCGCCGGGCAGCAACACGCTGCTGACCCTGTCGGCCTTTGATATCACCCAGAAAAACATCACCGCCTATAACAGCGTAACCGGCTATAACGAGCAGGTCGGCAAGGTGCGTTCCAAAGGGATCGAGGCCGAAGCGCACGCGCAGCTGACGCCGGCGATCAACGTCATGGCCGCCTACAGCTATACCGATGCGGTCACCAAGGAGAGCGCCATCGGCGAGCAGGTCGGCCATACGCCCGCCAGCATTCCGCGCCACGCCGCCTCCGCCTGGGGCAGTTACCGCTTCCAGCACGGCGCGCTGCAGGGGCTGACGCTGGGCAGCGGCGTACGCTATACCGGCACCAGCTGGGGGGATTCCGAAGGCGGGTTTAAAATTCCGCACTACACCTTGTACGACCTGATGGCGAAGTATGAGCTGGGCCAGGCCAGTCCGGCGCTGCGCGGCGCCACGCTGCAACTGAACGTCAACAACGTGGCGGACAAGCACTATGTCGCCTCCTGCGGCAATACCTCGGCCTGCTTCTACGGCAGCGGCCGCAGCGTTATCGCCTCGGTGGCTTACAGCTGGTAAATATCCCGCCGGCGGCCGTCAGAGCGCGGCCGCCGGCTTTTTTCGTCACCGCATCTAGCTTATCCCGACGGCGCCGCCGCAACCCCCTGCCCTCTGAATGCCTCCGCCGTCACCAGCCCCAGTTCGGCGCCGACATCGGCAAAAAGAAGGGCGCGAAGCGGGCAGATAGCAATATTTAACCTGACGGATGGGGAAGCTCCATAAGTCATTAGTCATGGTTAAACCCCCTGCATCCGGCGCGTAGAAACCCCGACGGGTGCCAGAGCCGGGAATAAACGCCGGTCTTTTCCGACGGTCATTTCACATCAGCGAGGCACGCCCCCTGGTGGAGACGCAGCGTGTTAATCAAAACAAGGGGGCTTTTGGGAGGACGCTTCCCAGCCACTCCGGGCTATCCCATCATCGCAGGCTGAAAAGCGTGTATTATTCGGAGCAGAATATATTGTTCTACCCCCTTAAAAAGCAATGCTAAATAGAATTAATTAATCACCCAGAAAAAATAGCGCTATAGATACACCACGGACAATTCTATAGCGCTCAATTATAATAATTGAAACTCTAATGATTTTTATACAAAGCGCATTGAGGGACAAAGCTAATATATCGCGGATACACTCAACAGGACGTCAACAGCACATTTTTTGTATGGTTATTATTTTTTGCTTTTAAACTTCCTGATGAGAGTGATGGCTGGAGCATCGTAGCTAAGACCGCATCCCCGCACTCTTGGCCTAACTAAGGACTCTGATATCCCTGACGCATCGGCATGGCCAGCTTTATGAGGCGTCATTGCCTTTCGTAATAAATCCCTAAAAAAAACCCCGCCAACGCGAGGTTTTAACCTAAACAGTATTTTAAATTATCGGAATCTGGCATCCAGAGGCACTTCAGCATCAGGCTCATGAGTGATTCGATTCCGAAGATCCCGGCGAATCATTTCAATTGCCCAGAACCAGAAAACGTGACCTATCAACTCCGAAATATATTCATCTATCGGTAACATCGACAAAGGCGGCGTTAAACCCAATAGTGGGAATGAAATCCAGTGAACCGCTATGGTAGCAATGATACCCGCCATGACCCCTTGCCAGAGTTTAACCTTAGGAAAAACTTCTGCGACAACACAGTATCCGATAGCAAAAACAAGTGAAAAAATAATGTGGGTAATATGCACTGGATTTATTACATGTTCAGAGAAATGATAGACCGCCTGTGTAGGGTCAATCCCAAGGTAATCTCTAAGGAACAAGTAAGGCGGGTTGAATTCATCACGCCCGCCAGAAAACGTCCTAGGTGGTAATGGAACCTCTGCGCCCCACTTCACAAATGCCGACATAACGCCAGCAACTACGCCAACAAAAAAAGCAACGCCATACCGTCGCCGACCGGGATCTGTCTGCGCAAAAAAAGAACTCACGTCCATGGAATCCCCCATCAATTTAATGGATAGTTTGGCGATAGTTAACTAAACAGATGGTGAATGCTTTGATCAAGATCATATTTAAAACTAACCAGTCGAATCAACGCCTTGAACCTGAATTGCATGCCGTTGTTGCTACTGGACACCGTAACCAACGGGGAAATGTTCAATGGCGCGAACATTGACAGAAACAGGATTTGAAGCAATCCCGCCCCCGTTTAATGAAATTCGAGGACTCTCGAACCAACGATGCGAGGGGAAAAAAGAAAGCATTTGCATAGCAACAGCCAGATCACAAACCAGAGAGTATGTCAGGGAAATACCTTGATGCACGTCGCAAAAAATACGTTATGCTTTAGAAGGTTAACGTTAAAAATTCGAGTAAATCTCGAATGATTTCTGAGTGTTAAAAATAAATAAATGAAATCAAACGGTTGAAAAGTTAGGCCTATCAAATCCGTAGGCCAATTCAAATATCTCTTACTAAAACCAAAGGATATCGTAACGGTATTCATCGAGTGCAAAGGGAGTAAGAAATGAGCAATCCAACCGACAAATCAACGTCTTCAACGACCGCGAAATGCCCCTTCCATGCCGACGTACCTGAGCAATACGCCGGCGGAGGCACCACCAATCAGGACTGGTGGCCCGACCAACTGCGTGTGGATCTGCTAAATCAGCACTCCAACCGCTCTAACCCGTTGGGCGAGGATTTCAACTACCGCGAAGAATTCAACAAGCTGGATTACGCCGCGTTAAAAGCGGATATCCGTCACCTGCTGACCGACTCGCAGTCGTGGTGGCCGGCGGACTGGGGCAGCTATATCGGCCTGTTTATCCGCATGGCCTGGCACGGCGCCGGCACCTACCGCGCCGTTGACGGTCGCGGCGGCTCCGGGCGCGGGCAGCAGCGCTTCTCGCCGGTTAACTCCTGGCCGGACAACGTCAGCCTCGATAAGGCGCGCCGTCTGCTGTGGCCGATCAAGCAAAAATATGGCCAAAAAGTCTCCTGGGCGGATCTGTATATTCTAGCCGGCAACGTGGCGCTGGAAAACTCCGGCTTCCGCACCTTCGGTTTCGGCGGCGGTCGCGAAGACGTCTGGGAACCGGATCTCGACGTCGACTGGGGCAATGAGAAAACCTGGCTGGCGCACCGCCACCCGGAAAGTCTGGCCCATCAGGCGCTGGGCGCCACCGAAATGGGGCTGATCTACGTCAACCCGGAAGGGCCGGAAGCCAGCGGCGAACCGCTGTCGGCCGCTGCCGCCATCCGCGCCACCTTCGGCAATATGAGCATGGACGATGAAGAAACCGTCGCGCTGATCGCCGGCGGCCATACGCTGGGTAAAACCCACGGCGCAGCGTCCGGCGACCACCTCGGCCCGGAGCCGGCTGCGGCGCCGCTGGAGCGGCAGGGTCTCGGCTGGGCCAGCAACTACGGCAGCGGCTCCGGCCCCGACGCCATCACCTCCGGTCTGGAGGTTGTCTGGTCGCAAACGCCGACCCAGTGGAGCAATAATTTCTTCGAAAACCTGTTCAAATATGAGTGGGTACAAACGCGCAGCCCGGGCGGCGCCATCCAGTTCGAAGCCAAAGACGGGCCGGAAATTATTCCCGATCCGTTCAACCCGGGGGTGAAGCGTAAGCCGACCATGCTGGTAACCGACGTGACGCTGCGCCTCGACCCTGAGTTTGAGAAAATCTCGCGTCGCTTCCTGAACGACCCGCAGGCGTTTAACGAAGCCTTCGCCCGCGCCTGGTTCAAACTGACCCACCGCGATATGGGGCCGAAAGCGCGCTACCTGGGGCCGGAAGTGCCGGGCGAAGATCTGATCTGGCAGGATCCGCTGCCGCAGGCGGTGCAGCAGCCAAGCGCGGCCGATATCGACAGCCTGAAGACGGCGATCAAAGCCTCCGATCTCAGCGTCAGCGAGCTGGTCTCGGTCGCCTGGGCCTCGGCCGCCACCTTCCGCGGCGGCGATAAGCGTGGCGGCGCCAACGGCGCACGGCTGGCGCTGGCGCCGCAGCGGGACTGGGAAGTCAACGCCATTCCGGTCAGCGTGCTGCCGACCCTGAAGGCGATTCAGCAGGCCTCCGGCAAAGCGTCGCTGGCGGATGTGATCGTGCTGGCCGGCGTGGTGGGCATTGAGCAGGCCGCCGCCGCCGCGGGCGTACAGGTCAGAGTGCCGTTCACGCCAGGACGCGTCGATGCGCGTCAGGATCAGACCGACGTTGAAGCGTTTAACCTGCTTGAACCGCTGGCCGACGGCTTCCGCAACTATCGCCGTTCGCCGAACGGCCCGACCACCGAAGAGCTGCTGATTGACCGGGCGCAGCTGCTGACGCTGACCGCGCCGGAAATGACCGTACTGGTCGGCGGCCTGCGCGTATTGGGCGCCAACTTCGACGGCAGCCAGCACGGCGTGTTCACCGATCGCGTCGGCGTACTCAGTAACGACTTCTTCGTCAATCTGCTGGATATGCGCACCGAATGGCAGGCCACCGACGCCAGCGCGGAGCTGTACGAAGGTCGCGACCGTCAAAACGGCGAGGTGAAATACACCGGTACCCGCGCCGATCTGGTGTTCGGCTCCCACTCGGTGCTGCGCGCGCTGGCGGAAGTGTACGCCAGCAGCGACGGTCAGGAGAAGTTTGTCCGCGACTTCGTCGCCGCCTGGACCAAGGTGATGAACCTGGATCGCTTCGATCTGGCGTAACAGACCGGCTACGGCAACACTCAAGCCTCCGCATGCGGAGGCTTTTTTTATGCGCTGTCATTACGCCGCAACGCCGGCTATATTGCAGACAGACAATACGGAGAGCAGCTTATGGCATGGTTGGGATTTATCAGCGCACGGGCGTGCAGGCACTGGCAGGACGCATCGCCGTTTCTGCCGGCGTTCAGCTTTTACGAAAGGCACCAGTCAGCGCCGATCGACGCCGCGCCACAAGCCATTATTCACGCGGTGCAGGCGCTGGATATGCAGGAGGATCCGCTGATCCGTCGCCTGCTGGCGCTGCGACAACTGCCGGACAGGCTGCGTCGCCGCACGACGCCCGCCCGCCCCTTCGGCTTTGACAGCTTCACCCCGCTGCATCAGGACAGCCACGAACTCTCCCTCGGTCTGGCCGGCCGTTTCTGGCGGCCAACGCTGGTTCTGCCCAGGCCGGAGGACGCCCGGCAGTTTCTTCAGTTTGCCGACCCCGACGCCGCCAAACTGGTGCTGCGCTTTAAGGTCGTCGCAGATCAAATCGGCCAAACGCGGCTACGCACCGAAACCTTTGTCTACTGCCCTACGCCGCAGGTGAAAGCGCGCTTTGCCTGCTACTGGCTGCTGATCCGTCCGGCCAGCGGCTGGATCAGACGCCGCACCCTGAGCGCGGTGCGGCGTAAGCTGGCTGCTACCGCCTCATCGTTCCAGCCATAGAACGCTCTGGCTTAATTTTCCTGGCTACCTGCCGTTACTCGCCTACGCTAAGGTTGTCGACAGCGTGCGGCAGGCTGCGCACGCCCGATGCCGACGGCATTGCCGCCGGCGCCTTGTACGATCATCGTCTTAGTTAAGGAGTAAGTCATGGGCAAACCCTATGTCAGATTGGATAAAGACCAGGCGGCGGTACTGTTGGTTGACCATCAAACCGGGCTGCTATCTCTGGTGCGCGATATCGATCCGGATAAATTCAAGAACAACGTGCTGGCGCTGGCTGACCTGGCCAGCTACTTCAAGTTACCCACCATCCTGACCACCAGCTTTGAAACCGGCCCCAACGGCCCGCTGGTGCCTGAACTGAAGGCGCAGTTTGCCGACGCCCCCTATATCGCCCGCCCCGGCAATATCAACGCCTGGGATAATGAAGACTTTGTGAAAGCGGTGGAAGCCACCGGCAGAAAACAGCTGATCATCGCCGGCGTGGTGACCGAGGTGTGCGTAGCGTTCCCGGCGCTGTCGGCGATTGAAGCGGGCTATGAGGTGTTTGTGGTGACCGACGCCTCCGGCACCTTTAACCCCATCACCCGCGATGCCGCCTGGCAGCGCATGACCCAGGCCGGTGCGCAGCTGATGAACTGGTTCGGCGTCGCCTGCGAGCTGCACCGTGACTGGCGCAACGATGTCGAGGGTCTGGGCAAACTGTTCAGCGAACATATTCCCGACTACCGCAATCTGATGAGCAACTTTGACTATTTAATGCAGAAATAAGCCCAAACGGCAGGCGCCCGGCGTCTGCCGTTGCGCGGCAAATCCGTGACCTGATAACAGCGATTGCTCTACACTAGGGGTGTTATTTACCGAGACAGGATCCGCCGCATGCTCCCATCGCTATTATCCATTCCCTGCACTACGCTGCAGGGCGAAGCCAAAACGCTGGCCGACTTCCCGGCGCGCGCCTATCTGGTGGTGAATACCGCCAGCAAATGCGGTTTTACCCCGCAGTATCGCGGGCTGGAGAATCTGTGGCGCTATTATCGCGATCGCGGCCTGGTGGTGATGGGCTTTCCCTGCAATCAGTTCGGCGCACAGGAGCCGGGCAACGCACAGGACATCGCCAGCTTCTGCAGCCTGAACTACGGCGTCAGTTTTCCGCTGTTCGCCAAGATCATGGTCAACGGGCCGGATGCCCATCCGCTGTTTAACGAACTGAAGCGCCGTGCGCCGGGGCTGCTGGGCAGTCAGCGCATTAAATGGAACTTCACCAAATTCCTGCTCACCGCCGACGGCCAGCGCGTGACGCGCTTTGCGCCGCTGACTAAGCCGGAGCGCCTGTTCGAGCGTATCGAGACGCTGCTGAAATAACTCTCGTGCCGGGCGGAATCCCTTACCCACCGCCCGCGCCGTTCAGTCTCCCCGCTCCGGTTTCCCACGTTAAGAACCCGATCCCGCCGGTAAGCAAATTTTCCTTGCTGTAACCCAATGTTCACATGATAATGATTATCACTATGATAAACGTTATCAATTAACTCTTTTATTCTTCAGACAGCAATTATGGATAATAAACAGCACGCGGCGCCCGTCGCGCCTGCCGCTCCCGCGCAGGAAACGGCCCCCCCACCCAGCTATGACAGCCGGCAATTGCTCGGCCGTGACGGCGTCGCGATTATCACGCATCAGGGCCAACGCTATCAGCTGCGCCAGACCAAAGCGGGCAAGCTGATCCTGACCAAGTAATACCTTACAGCCCCAACGCCAGCCACCCCGATCGTCACGATCCAGGCAGCCAGCAAATCATTTGATATGTTGTAAAACATACGGAGAGTTGCACTATGCCTGCTATTTTTGCCACCCCGCGGCGTCTGTCCGCCCTGAGCCTGGCCATTGCCTGCGCCCTGCCTACGGTGGCTTTTGCCAACACCAGCCCCGTTTCTGACACCGGTTCGGAAAAAGCGACCGACGATACCCTGACGGTAGTCGCCACCGGCAACCAGCGCAGCAGTTTCAGCGCGCCGATGATGGTCACGGTGATCGACGGCACGTCGCCGCAGGCGCAGACCGCCGGCACCGCCGGCGACCTGTTGCGTCAGGTGCCGGGCATCACCGTCACCGGCACCGGCCGCAGCAACGGCCAGGATATTATGATGCGCGGCTATGACCGCCGCGGCGTGCTGACCTTGGTGGACGGCGTGCGTCAGGGCACCGATACCGGCCATCTTAACGGCACCTTCCTCGATCCGGCGCTGATCAAGCGGGTGGAAGTGGTGCGCGGCCCGTCGGCCCTGCTGTACGGCAGCGGCGCGCTGGGCGGCGTCATCTCCTATGAAACCGTCGACGCCGCCGACCTGCTGCTGCCGGGGCACAATACCGGCTTTCGGGTTTACGGCAGCGCCGCCAGCGGCGATCACAGCCTCGGCATGGGCGCCAGCGCCTACGGCAGAAGCGATAACCTGGACGGTCTGCTGTCGTTCGGCACCCGCGACGTCGGCAATCTGCGCCAGGGAAACGGCTTTGACGCGCCGAACGATGAAAACATCAATAACCTGCTGGCCAAAGGCACCTGGACCATCGATGAAAACCAGGCGCTGAGCGGTAGTTTCCGCTATTACAACAACCGCGCGCAGGAGCCGAAAAACCCGCAGACGCCGGCCGCTTCCGCCAGCAACCTGCAGACCGATCGCTCCACCATTCAGCGCGACGGACAGCTGACCTATAAGCTCAAACCGGTAGGACAAGGCTGGCTGGATGCACAGGCGCAGCTGTACTACTCCGAGGTGCAGATCAACGCCCACCGCGACGGCAGTGAAGACGAGGCGCGCAAGCAAACCACCCGCGGCGCCAAGCTGGAAAACCGCACCCGCCTGTTCAGCGACAGCGCGGCGGCGCACCTGTTCACCTACGGCACCGAAGCGTATAAGCAGGAGCAGACGCCGGGCGGCGCCACCGAGAGCTTCCCGCAGGCCAAGATCAACTTCGCCTCCGCCTGGCTGCAGGATGAGATCACCCTGCGCGATCTGCCGGTATCGATTCTGGCCGGAACGCGCTATGACAACTATAAAGGCAGCAGCGACGGCTACGACGACGTCAACGCGGACAAATGGTCATCACGCGGGGCGGTCAGCATAACCCCCACCGACTGGCTGATGCTGTTCGGCTCCTATTCGCAGGCGTTCCGCGCGCCGACCATGGGCGAAATGTACAACGATGACAAACACTTCTCGATTCCGATGGGCCCCACCACCATCACCAACAACTGGGTGCCGAACCCGAATCTGAAGCCGGAGACCAACGCCACCCAGGAGTATGGTTTCGGCCTGCGCTTCGACGACCTGCTGCTGGCCGACGACAGCCTGCAGTTCAAGGCCAGCTATTTCGATACCAAAGCCAAAGACTATATCTCCACCGCCGTCACCATGGATATCGGAGCCGGCCCGCGCGGGCCTTACTGCATCAGCTGCACCACCTATTCCACCAATATCGACCGCGCCAAAATCTGGGGCTGGGACGCCGCACTGAACTATAAAACCCGCTGGTTCGGCTGGGATCTGGCCTATAACCGCACCCGCGGCAAAGATGAAACCAGCGGCGACTGGATCGCCAGCATCAACCCGGACACCGTCACCAGCGTGCTGGACGTGCCGCTGGGCGCCAGCGGTTTCTCCACCGGCTGGGTCGCCACCTTGACCCAACGCTCGACCCACGTGCCCAGCGGCACTGCCGAGCAGGCCGGCTACGGCGTCAACGATTTCTACCTCAGCTACAAAGGCAGCGCCGAACTGCAGGGGCTGACCACCACCGTGGTGCTGGGCAACGCCTTCGATAAAGAATATTACTCGCCGCAGGGCATTCCGCAGGACGGACGTAACGCCAAACTGCTGGTCAGCTATCAGTGGTAACGACAGGAGAATAACCATGAACAACGACCTCTATGCACGCTATCTGCAGGCTAAACAGGATCACCCCGGTAAATACGCGCGCGATCTGGCGGCGCTGCTCGCCGTCAGCGAAGCGGAACTGACCCACGCCCGCGTGGGCCACGACGCCCGCCGTCTGCAGGCCGACGTCCGTACGCTGCTCGGCGAGCTGGAACAGGTCGGCGTCACCAAATCGCTCACCCGCAACGACTATGCGGTGCATGAACAAATGGGACGCTACCGCAATCAGCAGTTAAGCGGCCACGCGGGGCTGATCCTCAACCCGCGCGAACTGGACCTGCGGCTGTTTCTCGGCCAGTGGGCCAGCGCCTTCAGCCTGAGCGAAAGCAACCAGCGCGGCGTACGCCACAGCATCCAGTTTTTCGATCGTCAGGGCGATGCATTGCATAAGGTATACAGCAGCGATGAAACCGATCTGACCGCCTGGCTGGCGCTGGTCGAACGCCATGCCGCGTCGGACAACCCGCCGCTGGCGCTGCAGCCGGAGCCGGCCCGGGCGGAAAACCGCGACGCCGACGCCGCGCGCATCGACAGTGAATGGCGCGCCATGACCGACGTGCACCAGTTCTTCCAGCTGCTGAGTCGCCATCAGATCGGTCGTCAGCAGGCGTTTCGCGCCGTCGGCGACGATCTGGCCTACCGCGTCGATAACGGCGCGCTGGCGCAGTTGCTGAACGCCGCGCAACAGGCGCAGAACGAAATCATGATTTTCGTCAGCAACCGCGGCTGCGTGCAGATCTTTACCGGCCAGATTGAGCGCCTGCTGCCGCAAAACGGCTGGCTGAACGTGTTTAACCGGCGCTTTACCCTGCATCTGATCGAAGAGGCCATCGCCGAAAGCTGGATCACCCGTAAGCCGACCAAAGACGGCATCGTCACCAGTCTGGAGCTGTTCGCCGCCGACGGCACGCAGATCGCCCAGCTGTACGGCCAGCGCAGCGAGGGCCAGCCGGAACAAACCCTGTGGCGTGAGCAGATCGCCGCACTGCAGCCGCGGGGCATCGCCGCATGACGCGCTTATTCTCCCACGCGCTGGCGCTGTGCGCGGCGCTGATGACGCCGCTGGCCGGGGCGGCGGAACGCATCGTCTCCATCGGCGGCGACGTCAGTGAAATCGTCTATGCACTCGGCGCCGGCGATCGGCTGGTGGCGCGCGACAGCACCAGCCTCTCCCCCGCCGCGCTGCAGGCGCTGCCGGACGTCGGTTACATGCGCCAGCTGAACGCCGAGGGCATTCTGGCGCTGAAGCCGACGCTGGTGCTGACCAGCGATCTGGCGCAGCCGGCGCTGGTATTTCGCCAACTGGCCGACAGCGGCGTGCGCGTGGTGCATATCCCGGCCGACAGCGCGCCGGAAGCGGTCAGCGAAAAAATCACCGCCGTGGCCGCCGCACTGGATCGTCGGCAGCAGGGACAGCAGCTGATCGCGCACTATCGCCAGCAGTTGGCGGCGGTCAACACCCGGCCGCTGCCGGTAAAAGTGCTGTTTATCATGAGCCACGGCGGCATGACGCCAATGGCCGCCGGGCAGGACACCGCCGCCGACGCCGCCATTCGCGCCGCCGGCCTGCGCAATGCGATGCAGGGATTCAGCCACTACCGGCCGCTGTCGCAGGAAGGCGTAATCGCCAGCGCGCCGGACCTGTTGCTGGTGGGACGCGACGGCGTGAAAACCCTCGGCGGCGTGGAACAGCTGTGGAAACTGCCCGGCATCGCCCTGACGCCGGCGGGGAAAAAACGCCGCGTGCTGGTGGTCGACGATATGGCGCTGCTGGGGTTCGGCCTGCAAACGCCGGACGCCCTGATTAAGCTGCGCCGCGCCGCGGAGCAGCCGTAATGCCGTGCCGCCGTTCGCCACGGCTGGCGCTGGTGACGCTGCTGGCTCTGCTGACCATGCTGTCGCTGATTGCCGCCAACTACGGCGCGCTGACATTGTCATTCCGCACCCTGTGGCAGCAGCCGTTCGGCGATACCGCCTGGCATATCTGGCTGAATATCCGCCTGCCGCGGGTGCTGCTGGCGGTGCTGATCGGCTGCGCGCTGGCGGTGGCCGGCACGGTGATGCAGGGGCTGTTCCGCAACCCGCTGGCGGACCCCAGTCTGCTGGGGATCAGCAGCGGCGGCGCGCTGCTGGTGGCGCTGTCGATTGTGCTGCCGCTCGCGCTGCCGGCGATGTTGGCGCTGTACGGCCAGATGCTGGCGGCATTTCTCGGCAGCCTGCTGGTCTCGGCGCTGATTTACGCCATCAGCCGCGGCGGCCACGGTAGCCTGTCGCGGCTGCTGCTGGCCGGCATCGCCATTAACGCGCTGTGTATGGCGGCAATCGGCGTCTTGTCTTATCTCAGCAACGACCAGCAGCTGCGCCAGTTCTCCCTATGGATGATGGGCAGTCTGAACCAGTCGCAGTGGCCGACGCTGGCGGTGGCGGCCTCGCTGATTCTGCCCGCCTGCCTGCTGACGCTGCTGCAGGCGCGCCGTCTCAACCTGCTGCAGTTGGGGGATGAAGAAGCGCACTATCTGGGCGTTAACGTGGCGCGGGTTAAATTACAGCTGCTGCTGCTCAGCGCCCTGCTGACCGGCGCGGCGGTCGCCGTCAGCGGGGTGATCGGCTTTATCGGCCTGGTGGTGCCGCACCTGATGCGGCTGCGGCTCGGCGGCGATCACCGCTGGCTGCTGCCCGCCTCGGCGCTGGGAGGCGCTTGCCTGCTGCTGGTCAGCGATACCCTGGCGCGCACGCTGGTGGCGCCGGCGGAGATGCCGGTCGGCCTGATGACCAGCCTGCTGGGCGGCCCCTATTTTTTATGGCTGGTGATACGCCAGCAGGAGCGTAACCGTGGCTAAATCCGCCAGCCTGACGGCGCAGCAGTTGCGCTATCGCCTGGGCGAGCGCCGGCTGATTCATGATGTGTCGCTGAGCATCGCCAGCGGCGAAATGGTGGCGATTATCGGCCCCAATGGGGCCGGCAAATCCACCCTGCTGCGCCTGCTGACCGGCTATCTGCAGCCGGACTGCGGCGAGTGCCGGCTGCTGGAGCGACCGCTGGAACAGTGGACGCCCGACCGGCTGGCCAAAGTGCGCGCGGTGATGCGGCAGCACAGCGAGCTGGCCTTCCCGTTCAGCGTCGAAGACGTGGTGGCGATGGGACGTGCGCCGCACGGTATGCGCGACGCGGCACAGGCGGTGCATGAGGTGATGATGCAGACCGACTGCCTCAGTCTGGCGTCGCGGGATTACCGCCGGCTCTCCGGCGGCGAGCAGCAACGGGTGCAGCTGGCGCGGGTGCTGGCGCAGCTGTGGCAACCGCAGCCGTCGCCGCGTTGGCTGTTTCTTGACGAACCCACCTCGGCGCTTGATTTATACCACCAGCAACATACGTTGCGGCTACTGCATGACCTGACGCGGCGGCAGCCGCTGGCGGTGTGCTGCGTACTGCACGATCTCAATCTGGCGGCGCTGTATGCCGATCGCATCCTGCTGCTGCATCAGGGGCGGCTGGTGGCCGACGGTACGCCGGCCGAGGTGCTGCAGGCCGAAACCCTCACCCGCTGGTATCAGGCAGACCTCGGCGTGATGACTCATCCGGAATTCACGACGCCGCAGGTGTATCTGCGCCGCTGAGGCGGCGTCAGCTGGAACAGGAAATTTCCAGGTGCTTGCCCCACTCCGGCGGCAGCGCCGCCAGTGCGTCATAGCGCGCATCGTCGTCATACGGCTTCAGCAATGCCTGGTGCAGATGCGCCAGCTTGCTGACGTCGTCCTGTTCTGCCGCCGCGATCGCCTCCTGCGCCAGGTAGTTACGCAGGATCAGTTTCGGGTTCACCGCCTGCATGGCCTGCCGGCGCTGCGCATCGCTCACCTGTTCCTGCTGCAGCCGTTCGCGGTAGCGGCGGTACCAGCCGTCAAACGCCGCACGGTCGATAAACTCATCGCGCAGCGGCGAGTGCGCCTGCTGCTGCTCCACCTCGCTCAGCAGACGGAAGGTGCGGGTATAGTCGCGTCCCTCCTGCGCCATCAGGCTCAGCAACTCGGTGAGCAGATCGTTATCCTGCCGCTGCTGGCTGAAGAAGCCCAGCTTGGCGCGCATGCGTTCGCCATAGGCGCGCATCAGCGCCGGCTCATACGCCGCCAGCGCCTGCTGCAGCTGCTCTGGACTCATCAACCCCGACAGCGCCTGCGCCAGACGGTGCAGGTTCCACAGCGCCACCGCCGGCTGGTTGTCAAAGGCGTAACGCCCCTGATGATCCGAGTGGTTGCAGATATAACCCGGCTGATAATCGTCGAGGAAACCGTAAGGGCCGTAGTCGATGGTCAGACCGAGAATCGACATATTGTCGGTATTCATCACGCCGTGAGCAAAACCGACCGTCTGCCAGTCCGCCATCAGCCGCGCGGTGCGCTCCGCCACATCGGTGAACCAGAGCAGGTATTTATCCTGCCGTTCGGCCAGCTGCGGCCAGTGGCGTTCAATGACAAAATCGGCCAGTTGCCGCACCTGCTCCGGCTGCTGGCGGTAGTAGAAATGCTCGAAATGGCCGAAACGCACGTGGCTTTCCGCCACGCGCAGCAGCATCGCGCCGCGCTCGGCCTGCTCGCGGTAGACCGGCTGGTCGCTGGTTACCACCGTCAGCGCGCGCGTGGTGGCGATACCCAGATGATGCATCGCCTCCGACGCCAGAAACTCGCGGATTGCCGAGCGCAGCACCGCACGGCCGTCGCCCATGCGGGAATACGGCGTCAGGCCGGCCCCCTTCAGGTGCCAGTCGAGATGCGTACCGTCCGCCAGGCGCTGCTCCCCCAGCAAAATGCCGCGCCCGTCGCCCAGTTGCCCGGCCCAGACGCCAAACTGATGGCCGCTGTAGACCTGCGCCAGCGGCTGCATGCCCGGCAGCAGTCGCTCTCCGCTCCAGACCGGCGTATTTTCCGCCGTAAACCAGCTGTCATCCAGCCCCAGCTGCTGCGCCAGCGGCGCGCTGTGGTACAGCAGGCGCGCGCCTTCCAGCGGGGTGGGCGTCAAGGCGGTATAGAAACCGGGCAGTTGCCGGTAATAAGCGTTATCAAACTGCGGCATAGGATCTCCGTGAATACTGGGCGCGCCCCGCCGCCTCAGGCAACGGTGCGCGGGTCTCCGCCTACTCTACTGCCTGCGGCGGTCGATTAACACGGAGTAATTACAAGGAGAAATACATTCCGGCGAGCGGCAAGCGCCAGCGGGCAAATTACCGGCACCGCGAAAGTATCGGCGCCGTAAAATTAACGCCGCCTACACCCATTATTGATAAGGGTATATCTGCAGTATTAAATACGTTCAGGATTAATGATTATCCGGCGCATCAGCGTCGATAAATTCTGGCGGAACTTTGCACAAGGTATCCAACTGTTCTCCCCCGACGGCCGGCCATAAAAAACCCTGCAGTCCTAAAACACCGGCGCGATCGAGATGATTAAAGTAGGCTTTTTTTTCAATACCGCCAACGATAATACCCTGACACAGTAAATTGATATTTCTCAGCAGCGAATCCATCACCGTATCGGATCCCGGATGTGAAAACAGCCGCCAGTAAAAACGTTTGTCTATTTTTACATAGGTAAATAAACCGTCATACAACGGCGTCAGCGTAGCCTGACCGGAGCCGAAATCATCCAGCCAGAGCGTGAACAATTCGCTGAGCCGGCGGACGGTCGCATTGTTTTTTCCGGCCGACAACTGGGGAAAACTCTCGCTGATTTCAACTACGATAAACGGCTGCCGCCGCAGGCGTTGACACAGTTGATTATCCTGCAACAACAGCGCCGCCAGCGTGGCGTCAATATTAATACTTAATAATACCTGATGCTCAATAAACCAATCCGCATAGGCTTCTATCACCCCGAGTTGCTCATAAAATAACGCGTCTTTCTGCGCTGGCTGCAATAAATTAACGCCAATCTCCGCCGGCATCGCCAGGGCGCCGTCCGGACTATTGAAACGGCTTTGAATTTCTAACGCTAACAGCCGTCCGCTGAGGGTATAGACAGGCTGGAATACATGGCGAATGGTAAAGTCAGTTTCAAATTGGATTTTCATTTTAATGCCGGAATAAAAATGGCGAGCATCTCATCGTATATCAATAATTTTTATCGATCAATCACCGATAGATTAATCGGAAATAACGATGCAAATACCAATAAATAAGTATTAGATTGATAGCTTTAAACTATAAGAAAGTCACGCCCACGACTTAAAAATGAGATAAAACTGAGAGACAAAATAGTTTACAGCCAGCTACCGCACACCTTTTTCACTTAATGCATCGCAGTATGCTAACAATTTGACTTAATTATTTTAATTACGCAGAAACATGAATAAACACCAAGAAAAATCTTATCTTTTATTTTTTCACGCACGCCGATTTGCGTTACATCGGATTCAATATGATTAGACAGCAATTATCGGCGTTATTCCCGGCATTGAACGGCAGAAAAAATGCCTGCCCTCATTTGCCGATATTGAACGGGCAACAGGCGGGGAATACCGGACGGCGACGAAAAATATCCGCTGCCGTCCGCTCAGCGCGACGGTTATTTGATGGTTTCGCTGAGCCAGCGGCACAGTTCCGCCAGCTCCGTCCGCTGGGCCGGATATTCATCAATCAGTTGCCGGCAGCACGCCGCCACCGCATCGCTGCGGTAGGCGCAGCCCACCAGCAGCTCGGCCAGCCGCCGCAGCGCCGCCGGCTGCAGGCTGTCGGTAAAAATCTGCGACCGGCTGATAGCGCCCTGCTCAACGTCAAAAAAGATATCCACCCCGCCCCAGCTGAAACGCTCGTTCAGCAGGTGGCTGAAGGCCGGCGCCTTGCCGAAATTCCACGCCCAGCTGCTCTGTTTGGCAAACTGTTCGGCAAAGTTAGGCAGGTCGGGATACACGTCGGGCGAGATCACCTCCGCCACAGCGCTGCCGCCGTAGTAGGCGAAAAACGCCTGCACGATGGCGTCGCACACCTGCTGGTGGGTGATCGTCGGCAAAAACTCCGCCAGATTGGCCACCCGTGAACGCACTGAGGTAATGCCCTTGGCCTGCAGTTTTTTCTCATCGGGGTTCAGGTAGTCCGCCAGGCGGTTCAGATCGGCATTCAGCAGCAGCGTGCCGTGGTGAAAGCCGCGATCCGGTGTTTCACGGTAGGCGGAACCGGAGATTTTGCGCGTGCCCTCGGCGGTGTCGATCACCAGATCGTTGCGCCCGGAAGCCGTCGCCCGGATGCCCAGCGTCGCCAGCGCCTGCAGGATAATCTGCGTTGACACGCTTTTATCATAGCCCGGCTTGCCGGCCATAAAGGTAAAACAGGTATTGCCCAAATCGTGGAATACCGCCCCGCCGCCGCTGCTGCGGCGCGCCAGCCGGATGCCGTCCTGTTCCATACGGCGGGTGTTGCACTCTTTCCACGGGTTTTGCGATTGGCCTATCACCACCGTTTCCGCATTGCGCCACAGAAACAGGATTTTTTGCGTGCTCATCTCGCGGAAGATGCACTCTTCCACCGCCAGATTGAACCAGGGATCGTAAGAATCGGAAATCAATACGCGCAGGGCTGTCATCACAGTTACCGGTCAGAACATCATGCCGGTATGATAACGGAATACAACATTTTCGCTTACCGAAAAAAGCGGGCGCCTAGATGCGGCGCGCCTGCCAGTACACCTTTTTCCAGTAGACGTTATTCAGCGAGGAGCGGATCACCCCGCGGCTGGTGGAAGCATGGATAAACTGATCGTTGGTGTCATAAATCCCGACGTGCAGGCCGTTTTCCCCGTGGCCGGTTTTGAAGAACACCAGATCGCCCGGCATCAGTTCATCGCGCGAGACTTTACTGCCGAGCGAGGTTTGGTCTTCCGTCGAGCGCGGCAGCTGCATGTCAAAGCGGTCGCGGAAAGTGCGATAGACAAAGCCGGAGCAGTCAACGCCGCCGCGGTCCAGCCCGCCGTAACGGTAAGGCGTGCCGTGCCACTGACGCAGCTGTTCATTCAGCTGCGCCACCACCACGATGGAATCCGCCAGCCGGCCGCTCGGCGGCGGCGCATGGCTGCTGCAGCCGGCCAGCACCAGGCTGAGCAATAAGAACCAGGTACGCATTGTTATCATCCCTTGCTTGCATACGTTGCCGCATCGCCCGCGCGGCGGGAAGTCACGGCGCTATGCGGGTAATTTATCCTCGCCGATGGAAAAAAGGCAAGTTTCAACCGGGATAATTCTGATATGGCGCCAGTTTTTAGCGCTTCCGGGCATCCTGCCGCGCTATCAGCCACACCCCCAGCAGTATCAGCAGCGTACCCAGACTTTTTAACCAACCGGCGGATTCGTTAAACCACGGCAACGCCACCGCCGCCAGATACACCAGCACATAACTGACGCCCAGCAACGGATAGGCGCGGCTCAGCGCCAGGGTGCGCAGCGCCATCAGCCAGCACAGCATCGACAACCCGTAGCCGGCGATGCCGAATGCCACCGCCAGCAGCGCCGGCAGGCTTCCCGCCGCCGGCAGCGCCAGACTATGCAGCGACAGCGGCGGCAACTGCACCATGCCCCACTTCATCAGCAGCTGCGCGGCGCTGACCAGCAGCACGCTGGCGATGCCCCAGATGTAGCCCTTTCTCATAACGGCGCGCTCATCAGCAGGATCCCCACAACGATGGCGACGACGCCGCACCAGTGACGCGGCGCGATCGACTCCTTAAACAGCAGGCGGGACGCCAGCGTCACCAGCACGAAATTGAGGCTGAGCATCGGATAAGCCTGGCTGAGCGGCAGCCGCTGCAATACCGCCAGCCATACCGCCATCCCCGCCGCCAGCAGCGTCAGCGCCAGCCCCAGCCAGCGCAGCAGGTAGCGACGGCGCACCCTGGCAGGTAAGCGCCAGCCGCGCGCCGCCTGTTTCTGACACAGCTGCCCGCCGCAGGTCAGCAGACACGCCAGTAAGACCAGCAGGTAGCCGCTCATGGCTGCTGCTGATACCAGTACAAAACGTAGCGGTTCATGCGCTGCATCTTATCCGGCGGCGGCAGCCGATCGGACAGGCTCTCCCCGCGCGACAGCTGCAGCGCCAGCGCCACGTTGCCCTGCCGGCGCGCCTGCGCCAGCCATGACGCGAACTCGCCCTCGCTGATAAACCGGTCGTGCGCATCCGCATAGCCCAGCCCATACCCCACCTCACCCTGTTCGTTGTACATCAGCACGTCGCCGCGCTTTAACTGCCAGGAGAGGCCGGCGGCCAGCCCCACGCTGTCGCTCAGCACGTAGCGGCTGTGCGCCAGCAGCGTCTGATTGGCGCGGATAAAGTTCTGCGGCTGTTTGGCGTCAATCACCTGCTGCGGAATGGCATAACCGATCAGCAGGCACAGCAGCAGCGGACAGGCTGCCGCCCACGTCCAACGCCGGCCGCCCTCGCCCAGCGACAGCACGGCAAACAGCAGCCAACCGGCAAACGCCGTCGCCCCCAGCGCCAGCTTTATCCCCTCGTGTGGGCCGAACAGCGGCGTGCCCGGCAGCAGACCGCTGCCAAGCAGCAACAGCGCGAGCAGCCCCAGCGCGCCGAACAGACCGTTAAGCAGCGCATTAATCCTGAATACCTGGCTGCGCAGCGCGCTCAGCCGCGCTTCGGCATAGTCCGCGATCAGCAGCGCCAGCGGCGCCATGCAGGGCAGAATATAGGTCGGCAGTTTGCCTTTGGCGATGCTGAAAAACAGCAGCGGCATCAGTACCCAACTGAGCAGGAAGAACAGCTCCGGCCGCGCGGCGCGCTCGCGCCAGCCTTTGAACAACGCCCCCGGCAGCAGCGCCAGCCACGGCAGCACGCCGGCCATCAGCACCGGCAGGTAATACCAGAACGGCGCTTTATGTTGGGCATCATTCTCCGCAAAACGCTGGATATGCTCCACCCAGAAGAAATAGCGCCAGAAGTCCGGCTCGCGCTGAGCGATCGCCAGCGCCCACGGCAGGCTGAGCAATGCCGCCGTGACAATCGCCAGCGGGCCGTAGATCAACAGATCGCGCCAGCGCCGCTGAGTAATGGCGATCGGCAGCACGGCGATCACCGGCACCGCCAACGCCAGAAAGCCTTTGGTCATAAACCCCATGCCGCAGGCCAGACCGAGCAGCGCGTAAGCGCCCAGCCTGCCCCTGACCGAGACGGCCTGCAGGGCCAGGTAATAACTGACCATCGCCGCCGTCATCCATAACGCGATCATCGGGTCGAGCACGCTGTAGGTGCCGATGCTGAACACCAGCACCATCGACAGGAAAATCAGCGCCGCCAGCCCGGCGCGGCGCGCGTTGCGCCACATCAGCATCGCCAGAGCAAACACCAGCAGCGCGCTGACGCCGCTGCAAAATACCGCACCAAAACGCACGGCGAAGTTGCTGTCGCCAAACAGCCACTGACTGATGTTATTGATCCAGTAACCCGCTACCGGCTTTTCAAAATAGCGCAGGCCCAGCAGATGCGGCACGACCCAGTCGCCGCGCTGCAGCATCTCGCGGCTGATCTCCGCATAGCGGGTTTCATCCGGCTGCCACAGCAGGCGGCCGTTGAGCGGCAGCAGATACGCCAGCACAAAAAACAGCGATGCAACGATGGCCCAGGCGTTTTTTAACGACTTCATGCAACGTCCTTCACGTCGGTTTGGCGGCCCAGCCAGCCTTCACGGCCGGGAAAAGGCCCGCGTTCAATATCGCCCGGCGGCAGCGACGACAAATCAGCCGGCAACAGCGCGCTCAGCGGGCAGAATTCAATGCCCTGCTGCTGCGCCCGCTGCAGTAGCTGCTCAAACATCGCCGCCTGCGACATGCCTTCCACTTCGGTGTGGATGGTATAAACCGGCACGCCGGCGTCTTGCGCTATCGCCCGCAGAATATAGTCATTGAAATCCGTCATGCTGACTTCACGACCAATCACTTCATCAAAGGTCGGCAGCGTGACCGGAATCTGCACCGTGCCCAAACTGCCGTCATCAAGCCGCGGCCGGAACGGATGCGTACCGCGGCAGTCGCTGTTGTAGTCAAAAGCAAAACGCTCTTTCACCGCCAGCACGCGCCGATCGGCGCGCCAGCCGGCGACCGCCGAACAACGCACCGGCTGGCCGGCGGCAGCGCTCAGCGCATCGACGCCCAGTTGGATCTGCCGCGCCAGCTGCGCCTCGGACCAGCGCCCGGCGTTGGCCTGCCAGCCCTGATGATCCCAGGCGTGCAGCCCGACCTCATGGCCGGCATCAGCGGTCTGTTTCATCAGCGGCGCCAGCCGGCGCGCAATATGGCGGCCGGGCCAGGCGGTGCCCGCCAGTAAAATATCCCAGCCGTAGAGCGAGGCGGCGTTGGAGCGCAGCATCTTCCACAGAAACTGCGGCCGCAGCAGGCGCCACAGATGGCGCCCCATATTGTCCGGCCCGACGCTAAAGAAGAAGCTGGCGCGGATAGCGTACCTGTCGAACAGCGCCAGTAAGCGCGGCACGCCGTCCCGGGTGCCGCTGAAGGTGTCTACATCCACCCGCAGGCCGACTTTTCTCATGCCTCCTCACTTTCCTGCACGGTGGCGCGCAGGAAGTAGTCCAGCGTCTCGGCAACGGTCTGCTGCATGGCGATGGTCGGCTGCCAGTCCAGAAGGCGACGGGCGTTGCGGATGCTCGGCTTGCGGTGCTCCACATCCTGGTACCCCTGGCCGTAATAGCTGCTGCTCTCGACGTTTTTAAAGCCGGCAAACGGCGGGAAACGGTCGCGCAGCGGGTGGTCGTTAAAGCTGGCCAGCAGCATCTCCGCCAGTTCGCGAATGCTCGCCTCATTGGTAGGGTTGCCGATATTGACGATCTGGCCGTCGCACGCGCCGCCTCGGTTTTCAATAATGCGGTACAGCGCCTCAACCCCGTCGTTGATATCGGTAAAGCAGCGCTTCTGCGCCCCGCCGTCCATCAGTTTGATCGGCGAGCCTTCCACCAGGTTCAGGATCAGCTGGGTGATGGCGCGCGATGAGCCGATGCGCGCGGCGTCCAGGTTGTCCAGCCGTGGCCCCATCCAGTTGAACGGCCGGAACAGCGTGAACTTCAGCCCCTCTTTGGCGCCATAGGCCCAGATCACCCGATCCAGCAGCTGTTTGGATACCGAGTAAATCCAGCGCTGTTTGTTGATCGGCCCGACGATCAGGCGGGAATGATCTTCGTCGAACGCCTGGTCGTCGCACATGCCGTACACTTCCGACGTCGACGGGAAGATAATACGTTTGTTGTACTTCACGCAGTCGCGCACGATCTTCAGGTTTTCTTCAAAATCCAGTTCGAACACCCGCAGCGGGTTGCGGGTGTATTCGATCGGCGTGGCGATCGCCACCAGCGGCAGCACCACGTCGCATTTCTTGATGTGATACTCAATCCACTCGGAATGGATGCTGATATCGCCCTCGACAAAGTGGAAGCGCGGATTATCCAGAAAACGGCTGATGGCGTCGGAGCCGATATCCAGCCCGTAAATTTCATAGCGATCTTCCCGCAGCAGCCGTTCAGTCAGATGGTTGCCGATAAACCCGTTCACGCCCAGGATCAACACGCGGGTGCGGCGCTTCAGCGCCGACTGCGGCTTGGCCAGCAGGCGGACATCGGCCACGATGCCCATCTCCTGCGCCAGCCGGCTGCCCTGCACGTACAGACCGGTCTCATTCTGCCCGGCGATAATTTCCAGCGCGCCTTCGCCGCAGGCCACCACCAGCGGCGAAGCGCTGAGCACCGTGCCCGGCTGTTTGTCATGCGCAATCGCCAGCGGACGCGAGCGCCAGACAATCAGTTTTCGCTGCCCCAGATAGCTGAACGCGCCGGGATAAGGTTCGGTCACCGCCCGCACCAGGTTATGGATGGCGTCGGCGCTGCGGTGCCACTGAATTTCGCCGTCGGCGGCGCTGCGGCGGCCAAAATAGCTGGCCTGGGATTCATCCTGCGGGCTGAAGATTGCGCTGCCGTTTTTCAGCTTCGGCAGCTGTTCTTCCAGCAGCTGCGACGCCGCCGCCAGCACTTTCTTATGCAGCGTCAGCGCGGTGTCATCGCCGGCAATCGCCACGCGCTGTTGGCCGACGATATCGCCGGCGTCCGGCCGTTTAACCATTTTATGCAGCGTAACGCCGGTTTCGCTTTCACCGTTGACCAGCACCCAGTTCACCGGCGCGCGGCCGCGGTAGCGCGGCAGCAACGAACCGTGCAGGTTGAAACCGCCCAGCGGCGCCAGCGACAGCACGTCGTCACTCAGCAGGTTGCGGTAGTAGAACGAAAAAATAATCTCCGGCTGCAGTTCGCGGATGCGTTCGACCCACAGCGGGTGGTTCACGTCTTCCGGCGCGTATACCGGCAGGCCCATGTCGGCCCCCAGACGCGCTACCGAAGAGAAAAACTGGTTTTCACCGGGTTCATCGGTATGGGTAAATACCGCCTGGATGTCGTAACCCGCGTTGCTCAGCGCCTGCAGACCGGCGCAGCCAATATCATGGTAAGCAAATACAATCGCTTTCATCATTCTTCTTCCTGAGTCTCTTGGTCAGGCTGTTTGCCGACCACTTTCTGAACAAAATAACGTGGGCGAGCACGCACATCGGTGTAGATGCGCCCGATATACTCGCCGAGCAGTCCCATGCCGACGAACTGGGCACCAATAAAGCTGAACAGGACGGCAAATAACGTGAATACCCCGCCTTCGGCCCACTCCGGCCCCAATATCAAACGCAGGACGATCAGCAGCAGCGCCAGCACAAATCCGCACAGCGCCACCACGCTGCCGACCACGCTGAGCAGACGCAGCGGCGTGGTGGTCAGACAGGTGATCAGGTCATACATCAGATTGATCAGCTTCATCAGGCTGTACTTGGAGTCGCCGAATTCGCGCTCGGCGTGCCGGACGTCGATTTCAGTGGTGCGGCGGGCAAAGGTGTTCGCCAGAATCGGGATAAAGGTGCTGCGCTCGTGGCAGTGCAGCATCGCCTCGACGATATGGCGCCGATAGGCGCGCAGCATGCAGCCGTAATCGCCCATCGATTTACCGGTGGCGCGTTGGATCATCATATTGATCACTTTGGAGGCGCTTTTACGGAACCAGGAGTCCTGCCGGTTGGCGCGCACGGTGCCCACCACGTCGTACCCCTGCTCCGCGACGCTGACCAGCCGTGGGATCTCTTCCGGCGGGTTTTGCAGGTCGGCGTCCAGCGTGATCACCAGATCGCCGCTCACCTGATTAAAACCGGCCATAATCGCCGAATGCTGGCCGTAGTTGCGGTTCAGCAGCACGGCGATGACATGGCTGCCTGGCCGTTCGGCCGCCGCACTCAGCATATCGGCGGAGTCATCGCTGCTGCCGTCATCCACCAGAATGATTTCATACGCCTGCGTCAGCTGATGACAGGCCGCCATGGTGCGTTCCAGCAGCGCCGGCAGGCTTTCCTGCTCGTTATAGACCGGAATGACGATCGAGACTTTGTTGATCGGTTCAATCTGCGACACGTGACGCCTCCAGTACACTGAACAGCGCACCGACCACGCGGTCGACGTCCGCCTCGCTCATATCCGGGAACAGCGGCAGCGTGCACAGCCGCGCCGAGTTCCATTCGGTATGCGGCAGACTCAGCTGCGGATAACGCTCACGGTAGAATTTTTGCGTATGGGCGGCGCGGAAATGCAGCCCGCTGCCGATGCCCTGCGCCTTCAGACGCTCCATCAGCGTATCGCGGTCGCACCCACAGCGCTCGGCGTCCACCCGTACCATAAACAGGTGCCAGGCGTGATCGTGCGGATAATCCGGCAGCCCCAGCGGCTGGAACGGCGACCCCTGCAGCGCCTGCAGATAGCGTTCGGCCAGCGCCTTGCGGCGTGCGTTCAGCTGCGGCAGACGCGCCAGCTGCACCACGGCGATCGCCGCATGAATGTCGGACAGGTTGTATTTGTAGCCGGGCTCCACCACCTCCGCCTGCGGCGTGCGCCCCTGAGTCTGGCGGTCGAACGCATCCACGCCCAGGCCGTGAAACTTCAGACGCCGTACGCGCTCGGCCAGTTCCGCATCGTCGGTGGCGATCAGTCCGCCTTCGGCGCAGGTCAGGTTTTTTATCGCATGGAAGGAGAAAATCGCCGTGCCGCGCGCGCCGATCCACTCATCCTGATAGCGGGCGCCTACCGCGTGTGCGGCGTCTTCAATCAGCGGCAGCCGGTGACGGCGGGCAACGTCGCGCAGCGCATCCAGAGGCAGTGGCGCGCCGGCATAATGCACCGGAATAATGGCTTTGGTGCGGGAGGTTATCGCGGCTTCCACATCGGCAGCGCTGACCATCAGCGTCTCGCGGTCAACGTCAATCATGACCGGCGTCGCGCCCAGTAACTCGATCATATTAAGGGTGGACACCCAGGTTTGCGACGGAGTAATCACCTCGTCGCCCAGGCCGATACCCAGCGCCATTAACGTAATATGCATGCCTGCCGTAGCTGAACTGACCGCCACCGCGTGCCGGCAGCCAAAGGTGCGGCAAAAGTCCGCTTCCAGCTGCTGGTTTTGCGGCCCGGTAGTGATCCAACCGGATGTCAGCACCTTGCCTACCGCCGCAATTTCTTCATCGCCAATTGCCGGGCGAGAGAAAGGCAAGAATTGATCCATAGTAAACCTCAAAGATTGCGAACGTGATTTCAATTACAATGTAAGGCGCTTTTATTTAACGGATAGTAAACGCCGGAGAAAGTCGTTCCCGGTTGTTCCATGGTCAATGTACGGCGGCAAGCTTAACTAAACCTTAAGATGAAATTCATTTTCTGCAGAAGTTTTGACGGCGGAATCGCCGTGAGGAATAGAATAAATCCACCAAAAAGCAATAAGTTATAATTATTAACAATTATCTCTTAAAATAAGTGAACTTATATTAAGCCTAGCACTTGAAGTGTGTTTTTCAAGGGAGCGGTCGAATTTAACTCAAATATATCAGCACGAGATGCCGGTATTTAGCCGGCTATTTTATGAAGTTTGTTTATATTCCGTTTACTTATCCTGCGCGTATAAAACGCTTAGGCGGTGGTAGTCATAATCCAGCGCTGATTGCCCGTCGACTGCATATGAAAATCCACCTCATAAATCTGTGACAACAGAGCCGGCTCCATCACCTCATGGGTTACGCCCTGCCTGACCACCTGCCCGGCCTGCAGCAGCCAGACGCGATCTGCCTGCTGTAACGTATGGTTGAGGTCGTGCGCGCACACCAGCGCGCTGCGCCCGCTGTGGCAGAACTCATGCAACAGGCGATCCAGCGCCACTTTTTGCGCCACGTCGAGCGCGCTGGTCGGTTCATCCAGCAATAACAGCCGGCTGTGCGGATTAATGCTGGGCCATACCTGCAGCAGCGCCGCCGCCAGCCGCACCCGCTGCCACTCGCCGCCGGAAAGCTGCTGCAACATGCGCGACAGCTTATCGGTCAGCTTCAGACTCTGACACAGGTAAAGCATGGCGTTTTCCACCGCCTGCGCCGCTGCGCCCACCGGCTGGTGCAGAGCCAGGTACTGGAATACCGGCATCAGCGCCGCCGGCGGCTGTTGCTGGCTCAGATAGGCACGCCGCCGTGCCAGCTCACCGGCCTGATAGTCGTCCAGCGGCCGCCCGTCCAGCGCGATCGTTCCGTCCCCCGGCAACAGCCCCGCCAGGCGCGCCAGCAGGCTGCTCTTGCCGGCACCGTTCGGGCCGATCAGATGCACCTGCAGCCCTGCCGCGATCTGCGCGCTAAACGGGGCCAGGCGCCCCGTAACCCCGACCTGGCTAAGCTGCAGCATCGTCTCCATATCCCTTAACGGCTCAGCGCCTGCTCCACCGCCGCCGTCAGCAGCGGATCTTCCGGCGTCATATCCGGGGCAAAGCGCTGGATCACCTGGCCGTCACGGCCAATCAGGAACTTTTCGAAGTTCCACAGGATATCGCCGGGCTGTTTCGGCCCCTGATCCTTACTGATGCGTCGCGCCATAAATTCGCTGCCCTGCGGCGCCAGCGCAGCAGGCTGCGCGGCGATCAGCGCCTGATACAGCGGGTGACGGTTGGCGCCGTTCACCTCGATCTTGCTAAACAGCGGGAACTGCACGCCAAAATTGGTGCGGCAAAATGCCTGAATCTGCTCATTGCTGCCCGGCTCCTGCGCCAGGAACTGATTGCACGGGAAGCCCAGCACCGTCAGCCCCTGCTGACGATACGTTTCATACAGTTTTTCCAGACCTGCATACTGTTTGGTCAACCCGCATTCTGAAGCCACATTGACCACCAGCAGCACATCGCCCTGATACGCCTGCAGCGTGGTCTGGCGGTTGTCGATCGTGGTCAGCGGAATGTCATAAATAGCCTGTGTCATCATCGTTATCCTGTCAGTTTGAGAGTCGTCATCGGTAAAAGTCCGGCGCCTGCGCCGGATGCCTGCCACAGCCAGCTTACGCCTTCACCCGGGTCAGTAGCCAGATAAACAGCGGCGCGCCGAGGGTGGCGGTTACCACGCCGATCGGCAGCTCCGCCGACAGCAGCGTGATACGCGCCACCACATCGGCGGCCAACAGCACGCCGGCGCCGGCCAGCGCGCAGCCGGGCAGCAGGTAACGCTGATCGGTCAGGCCGCTCAGCCGCAGCATATGCGGGATCACCAGACCGACAAAGCCGATCACCCCCGCCAGCGCCACGCTGACGCCCACTAACCAGCCGACGGCCAATACCAGCAGGTTGCGCCACAGGTGCAGCGGCAGGCCCAGCTGACGCGCCTGAGTTTCCCCCAGCGTCATCAGGTTGAGCGCCTTACCCTGCCGGCACAGCCACAGCACCACCGGCAACAGCGCCACAATCAGCCATTTTTGCCGCCAGTCGACGCCGCCAAAACCGCCCATCATCCAGTACATCAGCTGGCGCAGATCCAGGCTGGAGCTGAAATAGACCGCCCAGGTCATAACGGCGCTGCAGACGATGCCCAAAGCCACCCCCACCAGCAGCAGGCGCGTATTGGTCAGACGTCGCCGGCGGGCAAACCCGAGCAGTAACAAGGTCATCGCCAGCGCGCCGATAATCGCGCTGAGGCTCATCCACGCCACCGGCAGCAGCCCGTGGCTCAGCAGAATCGTCAGCACCAGGGCCACGCCGGCACCGTTGGCGACGCCCAGCAGCCCCGGTTCCGCCAGCGGATTTTCAAACAGCGCCTGCATTACCGCACCGGCCACCGCCAGGCTGGCGCCTACCAGCATCACCGCCAGCGCGCGCGGCAGACGCAACTGCCAGACAAACAGCCGGCCGGCGTCGCCAAACCACTGGTTCGGCCACAGCCAAAGATCGCCGGCGCTCAGGCTGAACACCAGCGCCACCGCCACGCCCAATGCCAACAGTGACAGATAGCGCTTATCGCGCCGGCGCTGGTTTTTCAGTAAAAGCGTGAAGGTCTGGCTGGTTGGCATAAACGCGGCAATTCCCTGTGGGCCGAAGAAGCCGGCCGGATCGTTAACATCTGTAGTTAAATATTAGGGGGTTAACGACGTCAGGGAAAGCCTTTGTCGCATCGCGGAGGGGAAAATGGCAGCCAGCTCGCCCTGCCGTTCAAAGGGCGAGCACGGATAACTGCGTAAGCGGTAAGCGATCAGCGATGCTCATCGCCCCGTTTTGGGTACGGTTTACCGCTATCCTGCGCGCCGTGACCACCATCATGACGATCGTTGCTTTCATGCGATTGCTCGTGATCAGCATGCGGATGCCCGTCATGATGGCTGCGGTCGTCGTCAGCGTGGTGTGCATCGCCGCGGCGGCCTTCCCCATGCTGCGCCGGAGGCTGCCAGCGGCCGCCGTCCCAGTAATATCCACGGTCGTTACGTTCGCCGATGCCGCGCCCCTGATGCGCATGCCACCACTGCGGCGGACGCCAGTCGTAGCCATCCCAGTAGTAACCGCGATGATCCCGATCGCCCAGATGCAGCGACACGCCGGGCACATTGATATCGATAGACACCTCCGCCTGCGCCGCCACCGGCAGCAGCAGGCACATCAGCAACAACATTTTATTCATGTGATAGTCTCGGGTTATTTGAAGCAGGCGCCGTTATAGCAAGGTGACTATTTCCCGACTATCTCACCGATGCCTATTTGCAGATTGTTTTCGGCATCCTTACGCAATACTGACATTACGCTGCCAGAGTCAACGTAAATATGACTGCTAACAGCGCTTAACGATTTACTGACGGACGCTGCGGCCGGCTGTTATTTATAATCACTGCACCTTGTAACCAGGAAAATGATTATGACCAAACGTATTATCGCCCTGGCCGGCGTCGCCCTGCTCACCACGCTGCTGAGCGCCTGCTGTTTCGGCCCCCATGGCGACGGTGGCCCGCACGGCGGCGGACACGGCGGCCCGCAAGAGCACTATCGCCATCGTTAAGCTCAGGGGCTGCGGCCCCTTTGATATTTGGATTTTTTCTAGCAATTAATTAACACTCTGAATCGGTGTTAACTCCGCCACAATACGTCTTCAAGAATAAACTATCTGTGGAAAGATAGATAAATAGCAAAACCATTAGCTTTTACATCTAACAGTTAATCACCTATCCCTCTACATTCTCATTAATTACTCTCGTTTTACTGATAATGCCCCTTCCGTCTTGTAGAAAAACATTATTCACGGCTAATTTACCGGAAATATAATTCTGGATAGCCCTATTATGAGATTTTTTTGGCTATCGCCGCAGGCGCTACCAACATGAGAAGCAAAGCCCCTTTCCAGATCCTACTTCCCCAAGACTTCAGAGAGCTCATGATTGACTACCTCACAGAACATTTGCGAACGGCTCCAGATACTCCTCAGCAAGAAAATAGTTCATATCAAGGTTTCGCGGTGTCAGCTTATGATAAACGGGGGGATATTTGATCCACCAGCCCGACACGCCCCTCTTTTTAAATTAACAGTACCGCGATACAAGGCATGAAAAAGGCCGCATCAGCGGCCTTTTTAGTGTTACTACCCGTGTTAGTTTTTCGGGCTCGCGTTTTCCACCCGGCTTTTTAACTTCTGCCCCGGACGGAAGGTCACCACGCGGCGCGCCGTAATTGGGATGTCTTCGCCGGTTTTTGGGTTACGCCCCGGACGTTGATTCTTGTCACGCAGGTCGAAATTGCCGAAGCCGGACAGTTTGACCTGTTCACCGTTCTCCAGAGCCCGACGGACTTCTTCAAAAAACAGTTCTACCAAATCTTTCGCATCCCGTTTGCTAAGCCCCAGCTTTTCAAACAGGTGTTCAGACATTTCAGCTTTAGTAAGCGCCATAGGTTCAATCCCTCAAGGATGCTTGGAATCGCTGTTTTAGAGCCTCTACGCATTTTGCAACGGTAGCGGCGATCTCCTCTTCTTCCAGTGTACGGGCGGTATCCTGCAATACCAGGCTGATAGCCAGGCTCTTATAACCCTCTGCTACGCCCTTGCCACGGTACACATCAAACAAGTTTACGCCAACTATCTGATTTGCGCCAACTTTCTTACACTCCGCCAAAATATCTTCTGCCGGCACGTTTTCAGCCACCAAAACGGCGATATCACGACGGTTTGCCGGGAAGCGAGAAATCTCCCGCGCCTGAGGCACGACGCGGCTTGCGACCTTATCCCACTCCAGTTCAAACACCACGGTGCGACCGTTAAGATCCAGTTTACGCTCAAGTTCCGGATGCACCACACCGATGAAACCGATGCGCTCACCGTGTAAATAAATAGCCGCACTCTGCCCCGGGTGTAACGCCGGATTGGCCTCTGCCTTGAACTGAATCTCGGATAATTTACCGGTCAACTCCAGGACAGATTCCAGATCCCCTTTTAAATCATAGAAGTCCACCGGCTTTCTTGCCAGATCCCAGTGTTCATCGTGGGTATGGCCGGCAATTACGCCCGCCAGCATGACATCCTGACGGATACCCAGATCTGCTGAACTATCAGGCACAAAGCGCAGGCCGCTTTCGAACAGGCGCAGGCGCGTCTGCTGACGGTTCTGGTTGTACACCACCGCCGACAGCAGGCCGGTCCACAGCGACAGACGCATCGCCGACATCTCGACCGAGATCGGGCTTGGCAGGATCAGCGCCTCTTCGTTCGGGTGCAGCAGCGCCTGAACTTTAGGATCGACAAAGCTGTAGGTGATCGCTTCCTGGAAGCCGTGATCGACCAGCAGGGTTTTCACACGCTTCAGCGTCAGGTCGGCCTCGCGATGCTGGGTCATCACCAGATCGGCGCGCACCGGCACGTCAGGAATATTGTTGTAGCCGTAGACGCGGGCCACTTCTTCCACCAGATCTTCTTCGATTTCCATATCGAAACGCCAGCTCGGCGCCACCGCCTGCCAGTCATCGCCCTGCTCGGTCACTTCGCAGCCCAGACGGCGCAGAATATCGCTCACCTGTTCGCTCGGCACCACGTGGCCGATCAGGCGGTCCAGCTTCTCACGGCGCAGCGTGATGGTCGCGCGCTGCGGCAGTTCGCCTTCATGCGTCACATCAATCACCGGGCCGGCCTGACCGCCGCAGATATCCAGCAGCAGGCGGGTGGCGCGTTCCATCGCCTGGTACTGCATCGCCGGATCCACGCCGCGCTCGTAGCGGTGGGAAGCATCGGTATGCAAACCGTGACGACGCGCGCGACCGGTAATCGCCAGCGGGCTGAAGAATGCGCACTCCAGCAGCACGTCCTGCGTCTCTTCGTTCACGCCGGAATGTTCGCCGCCGAAGATACCGCCCATCGCCAGCGCCTGTTTGTCATCGGCGATCACCAGGGTATCGGCCTGCAGTTTGGCTTCGTTGCCATCCAGCAGCGTAATGGTTTCCCCTTCGTTCGCCATCCGCACGTTGATGCCGCCGTTGATGCGGTTCAGGTCGAAGGCGTGCATCGGCTGACCCAGCTCCATCAGCACGTAGTTGGTGATGTCCACCACTGCGTCAATGGAACGGATGCCGCAGCGACGCAGTTTTTCACGCAGCCACAGCGGGCTTGGCGCTTTGACGTTGATGCCTTTCACCACGCGGCCCAGGTAGCGCGGACACGCCTGTGGCGCACAAACGCGGATCGGCAGGGTATCGTCGATGGTGGCGGCAACCGGCGTCATATCCGGCACGTTCAGCGCCAGCTGGTTCAGAACGCCGACGTCGCGCGCCACGCCGATAATGCCCAGGCAGTCGGCACGGTTCGGCGTTACGCTGATTTCGATCGCGTTATCGTCCAGCTTCAGGTATTCGCGGATATTAGTGCCTACCGGCGCATCCGCCGGCAGTTCGATAATGCCGTCGTGATCGTCGGAAACGCCCAGCTCGGAGAAGGAGCACAGCATGCCTTCGGACGGTTCGCCGCGCAGCTTCGCCGCCTTGATTTTAAAATCGCCCGGCAGCACCGCGCCCACGGTCGCGACCGCCACTTTCAGGCCGGCACGGCAGTTCGGTGCGCCGCAAACGATGTCCAACAGACGCTCGCCGCCGACGTTAACCTTGGTGACGCGCAGTTTATCGGCATTAGGGTGCTGACCGCATTCGACCACCTCGCCCACCACCACGCCGGTAAACGCGCCGGCAACCGATTCCACGCCGTCCACTTCCAGGCCGGCCATGGTGATTTGTTCGGATAATGCTTCGCTGCTGATGGCCGGGTTTACCCACTCGCGCAACCAGAGTTCACTGAATTTCATGTGATATTCCCGCCTTACTTAAACTGTTTGAGGAAACGCAGATCGTTTTCGAAGAATGCGCGCAGATCGGTCACGCCGTAGCGCAGCATCGTCAGACGCTCCATGCCCATGCCGAAGGCGAAGCCGGAATACACTTCAGGATCGATGCCCACGTTACGCAATACGTTCGGGTGCACCATGCCGCAGCCCAGTACTTCCAGCCATTTGCCGTTTTTGCCCATCACGTCGACTTCGGCGGAAGGCTCGGTGAACGGGAAGTAAGACGGACGGAAACGCACCTGCAGATCTTCTTCAAAGAAGTTGTTCAGGAAGTCGTGCAGCGTGCCCTTCAGGTTGGTAAAGCTGATGTCTTTATCGACGATCAGGCCTTCCATCTGGTGGAACATCGGCGTATGGGTCTGATCGTAGTCGTTACGGTAGACACGGCCCGGCGCGATGATGCGGATCGGCGGCTGCTGGTTTTTCATGGTGCGGATCTGCACGCCGGAGGTCTGAGTGCGCAGCAGGCGCTTGGCATCGAACCAGAAGGTGTCATGGTCAGCGCGCGCCGGGTGGTGGCCCGGGATATTCAGCGCATCGAAGTTGTGGTAATCATCTTCGATTTCCGGGCCGGTCGCCACGGAGAAGCCCAGCTCGCCGAAGAAGGTTTCAATGCGGTCAATGGTGCGGGTAACCGGGTGCAGGCCGCCGTTTTCCATGCGACGGCCCGGCAGGGAAACGTCGATGGTTTCTGCCGCCAGACGCTCGTTCAGCGCCGCGGTTTCCAGCGCGTTTTTACGTGCGTTAAGCGCTTCCTGAACCTGCTGTTTCGCCTGGTTGATCACCGCCCCTGCGGCCGGACGTTCTTCCGCCGGCAGTTCGCGCAGCGACTGCATCTGCAGGGTGAAATGGCCTTTTTTGCCTAAATATTCGACGCGTACCAAATCCAACGCGGCAACATCCTGGGCATCTTCTACGGCTGCCTTGGCATTGGCAACCAGCTCTGCGAGATGTGGCATTGCTTTCCTCTTCCTCTGGCCGGTGTGGCCCGCTAAATAGTCGTTAAGGGATTACCGTTTAATAATACCTTGATAAATAAGTAGTTATCTATCTTTTCGTCCGCCTTTGGGGCAAAAAAATGCATTTCCCTTCGCCCCAAACAAAAAAAGCCTCCACAGGGGAGGCTTAGGCGCTACTTTCCGTTTCTTTTCTTACGCGCAAAGCCTCCTGAAGTCAGGCGCTAAAGTAAAAAAAGAAACGGAAAATAGCAGCGTGCATGCTTGCATTACCTTGTTGGTTGCGGTTTAACCACATTGATAAAACGGCGCTCAATAAAAGTCAACACCTGCCCGGCGGGCAAAGATTAAAAGAGGGAGCAAGCTCCCTCTTCCACTGACTTACGCCAGAGCTGCTTTCGCTTTTTCAACCAGTGCGCCGAAGGCCACTTTGTCGAATACTGCGATGTCAGCCAGGATCTTACGGTCAATTTCAATAGAGGCTTTTTTCAGGCCGTTAATGAACTTGCTGTAAGACAGACCGTTCTGACGAGCAGCTGCGTTGATACGTGCAATCCACAGCTGACGGAACTGACGCTTACGCTGACGACGGTCGCGGTAAGCATACTGACCTGCTTTGATTACTGCCTGGAAGGCAACACGATATACGCGCGAACGGGCACCGTAGTAGCCTTTCGCCTGCTTCATGATTTTCTTGTGACGTGCGCGTGCAATTACACCACGTTTTACGCGAGCCATATGCTCTCTCCTAAAGTCTTATTCTTGAATCAAAAAATGTGGCTTATGCGTACGGCAGGCACGCGGTAACCAGGACCAGATCGTTTTTAGACACCATGCCTTTCGGACGCAGGTGACGTTTACGCTTGGTTGCTTTTTTGGTCAGAATATGACGCAGGTTAGCATGTTTACGCTTAAAACCACCGCTGCCGGTTTTTTTGAAGCGCTTGGCTGCACCACGTACAGTTTTAATTTTTGGCATTTTAATTAAATCCACTTCGCATTGTTAAACAACGAATCAGTGAGGCGAATAAAACCCACACAACGCAAGCGCTGCGCGGGTTCGATTACTTGGAAGCCTTACTGTTTCTTCTTGGGTGCGAGCACCATGATCATCTGACGGCCTTCGATCTTCGTAGGGAAGGATTCGACCACTGCCAGATCCATATCTTCACACAGGTCTTTACGGACGCGGTTAAGCACTTCCATGCCGATCTGCTGGTGCGCCATTTCACGCCCGCGGAAACGCAGGGTGATTTTGGCTTTATCGCCGTCTTCCAGAAAGCGAATCAGGTTGCGTAGTTTGACCTGATAGTCGCCATCATCGGTACCAGGCCGGAATTTGATTTCCTTGACCTGAATAACTTTTTGCTTCTTCTTCTGCTCTTTCGTCGACTTGCTCTTCTCGTAGAGGAATTTGCCGTAATCCATGATTCGGCAAACCGGCGGTTCGGCATTAGGACTGATCTCGACTAGATCGACGCCAGCTTCCTCAGCCTTTTCAAGAGCTTCTCTCAGACTGACAATACCAATCTGCTCGCCATCCAAACCTGTCAAGCGAACCTCTTGGGCGCGAATCTCTCCGTTGATGCGATTAGGGCGCGCCGGTTGAACTCGTTTTCCGCCTTTAATACTTTATTCCTCCAGTTGATGAAGACTACGGCTGCGAATCTCGTGCAGCAGCTTGTCTACGACTTCACTTACGTCCAGGCTTCCCAGGTCTTTGCCACGGCGGGTACGAACGGCAACTTTGCCTGCTTCGACCTCTTTATCACCGCACACCAGCATATAGGGAACCCGACGTAAAGTATGTTCGCGAATTTTAAAGCCAATCTTCTCATTTCTCAAGTCCGCTTTAACACGAATGCCTGCATCTTGCAGTTTTTTGGTTAATTGCTGGACGTAATCAGACTGACCGTCGGTGATATTCATCACCACCACCTGCACAGGGGCGATCCAGGTTGGGTAGAACCCGGCGTACTCCTCGGTCAGAATACCGATGAAGCGCTCCATGGAGCCCAGAATTGCACGGTGAATCATTACCGGCACCACGCGTTCGTTGTTTTCGCCAACGTACGAAGCGCCTAAACGGCCCGGTAAGAAGAAATCGAGCTGCACGGTACCACATTGCCATGCACGATCCAAACAATCATGCAGAGTAAATTCAATTTTTGGTCCGTAGAATGCGCCCTCACCCGGCTGATATTCAAACGGAATGCCGTTTTCAGTCAGCGCGGCCGCCAGGTCATCTTCCGCTCGGGTCCACATTTCGTCGGTGCCGATGCGTTTCTCAGGGCGGGTGGATAATTTCACCGCAATCTTGTCGAAACCAAAGGTGCCGTACATATCGTAGACCATCTTGATGCAGTCGTTCACTTCGGCGCGCACCTGATCCTCGGTACAGAAGATGTGGGCGTCGTCCTGGGTGAAGCCGCGCACGCGCATCAGGCCGTGCAGCGAGCCGGACGGCTCATTGCGGTGGCAGCTGCCGAACTCGCCCATACGCAGCGGCAGGTCGCGGTAGGACTTCAGGCCCTGATTGAAGATCTGCACGTGGCCCGGGCAGTTCATCGGCTTGATGCAGTATTCACGGTTCTCCGAAGAGGTGGTGAACATTGCGTCCTTATAGTTATCCCAGTGGCCGGTTTTTTCCCACAGCACGCGGTCCATCATAAACGGACCTTTCACTTCCTGGTACTGGTACTCTTTGAGCTTCACGCGCACAAAGGCTTCCAGCTCGCGGAAAATCGTCCAGCCGTCGTTATGCCAGAACACCATGCCCGGCGCCTCTTCCTGCATGTGATACAGGTCGAGCTGCTTGCCGATTTTACGGTGGTCGCGCTTGGCCGCTTCTTCCAGACGCTTCAGGTAGGCGTTCAGCTGCTTTTTATCCGCCCAGGCGGTACCGTAGACGCGTTGCAGCATTTTATTCTTGCTGTCGCCGCGCCAGTAAGCGCCGGAGGTTTTCTGCAGTTTGAAGTGGTGGCAGAAACGCATGTTCGGCACGTGCGGACCGCGGCACATGTCGATGTATTCTTCGTGGTGATACAGGCCCGGATGGTCATCGCGGCTGATGTTCTCATCCAGAATCGCCACTTTGTAGCTTTCGCCGCGGGCGGCGAAGGTGTCGCGGGCTTCTTGCCAGCTGACCTTTTTCTTGATGACGTCATAATCCTTGTCGGCCAACTCATGCATCCGCTTTTCCAGCAGATCCAGGTCTTCCTGCGTCAGGGTATGGTCCAGATCAACGTCATAGTAGAAACCGTTGTCGATCACCGGGCCGATGGCCATTTTGGTGTCCGGCCACAGCTGTTTGATAGCATGACCCAGCAGGTGCGCGCAGGAGTGGCGCAGAATCTCCAGCCCCTCTTCGTCTTTGGCGGTAATAATCGCCAGTTGCGCATCGGACTCGATCAGATCGCAGGCATCGACCAGCTCGCCGTTCACACGGCCGGCAATACAGGCTTTCGCCAGGCCAGGGCCGATATCGCGGGCAACGTCCAGGGGGGATACGGCGTGGTCGTAATGACGCTGACTGCCGTCAGGAAGCGTAATAACAGGCATTAATAATTCCTTATCTACAGTGGTGACCCACACGACAGATCACATATAGAAAAACATTTTTGTTTAACATCGATGAGTTATTGGCGCTATTTAGCTTCACTCTGCCAAATATATACACGCACCGGCACAGAATTTGCGATGTGCCGCTGGTGTGACGCCATAACGCCGGACAGTGTATCACCTTGAGCGGGCGGACTTCTACCCGTGACTTCCCAGCCCCCGGATGAAAACGCAGCAATGCCCGGTCTCATACGCCGGGCATCATTAAGGGAAGTTAAAGCGTTCCCCACTCACGGCGTTTAATCTCGCCCTGATAATCCCGATCTAAATAGCTTCTCCAATCGCCATCCGCATAACGGCTGCCATCCCAGCGCTTCACTCTTCTTTGACTCGGAGTATGACCCGCATCCACCAGGTAGGTTTCGCCGTTAATCAGGAGATATTCGCCCGGCACGGCCGCCGTGGCCAAAATTTCCGTATAGCCGTCGCCGCGGTAATTATATAAGGCGTATCCTTTCCAATCTGGGTGATATTGCAACATCAGGCTGCCGCGCGCGAAGTTGATTTCTCCCGCCCCGTTTAAGTCAGAAAAATGCCCGCGATCGCAGGTACCTATCGAGAAACGGTTAGGGAAGTTCCCCGGGCTGCCCAGCGGCGACATCAATGCCGGAAAGCCGTTTTTCTGTCCGCCCATAATGAACTGCCGGGCAACCAGGCTTCTGAGGGCCGCAACTGGATAGTCCGTCGTTGCATCCAGCTGGACAATAAATCGCTCAATATCAGCATGGGTGTTCTCACCAATGAATACCCGCGTTGCCATGCCGTTGAGCCTGATCGCGCTCTGCAGGCTGGTGAAATAGTTGCTCTGAATCAAACAGTTGCCAGAACTATTAATCACCCTCAGACCGTAGGCCGTGTTACTGGCCGTACCTGCAATTCTGTTGCCGGTAATCACGTTATTAAATGAGCCGGAATTGATTCGGTTGCTGACAATGCCAATCCCCGCTACCTCAGCGATGTCATTCGCGTTGATAACGGCACCCGAGCAGGATTCGATAAAAATACCGTTCTTGTTATTTCTTAATATATTGCCGGTAATATTCATCTGGCGGGCGGTACCGGAAGCGCTTTCCGGCGTATTACCTTCAATATCAATGCCATTATCCCCCGTATTCATCACGTAGTTCCCCGAGATGATAATCCCGTCAGGGCGCTCTGCCTGAATACCGATATAGGCGACATCCTGTACATAGCACGCGGTAACCATGCTCTCCTGACAACCATATGCTGAGGTTGAGCTGCCGCTTCTACGTAAATAAATACCGCCGGCCCTACCGACGTTATTGTTATGAACCCGGACCTGATGAATGCGGACTCGTCGGGAATCGACGATATTGATCGCCACCATACTTAACGCGCTGACATGGGAGGCATTACCGTCAATGGTGATCCCTGCAATGCTGATATCGGTGCAAGCACCGCTCCAGTTGGTCACGATCGCGCCCGGGACGGTACCTGCCGTACCGGGCATCAATTTAATCGTCCCGCTGCCGCACAGCGTCACGCCCGAGCGCATATTCAGGCAGCCAAAACCAGCCGAGACCTCGCCGGCAATCGTGGTTGAGGCCGGGTTTTTCGATACGATATACGTTCTCGCTCCCAGCGTCACGAGACAGGGCGTCCCGTGCAACAAATAAGATTGATGTGCCGCATCAATCGCCGCTTGAATCGCTGTACGGTCGTCGGCCACACCGTCACCGGCGGCGCCGAACATTTCTGGGGTATAATTTCCCTCGCCCGCAACGGCATACCGTTCCTGGTTTCCCGTCTGAACATGTTCCATATTGACTCTCCTCGTCGATATTGCTCTGTATAAACGTCATGACTACGCTTGCCCGGCCAACGCGCCTGGAAGCCTCAGAGCATTTAAGAGGAAATACAGCAGAAAACCGAGCCAATCCGGTATGTTGTGACCCCACACAACAACGGCTATCGCGTCATTAACGCCCCCACCACAACAGTCCGCCCAGCATCGCCAAGAAAATCAGCAGGGAAATTAACAACCGCCGCCACAGCGGTCCTTTCAGGCAGGAAAATACCAGTTCGGTAATATCACAGAGGAACGTCAGCAACGTGCCGACAATATTAATGATGACGTTGGCAATTATTTCAGTCATTTTCTGGCTTATCGATTCGTGCCGGCAAAGACCGCCGGCCATGGCGCAACGGGAAAGCGCGGTGCCCTCCCGTTTTTCCGGTCAGGTTACTTGCCGCCCGGCGCCTGAGCGCCAAGTACGCCCTTGCCTTCAGGCACTTCGGTAAAGTTCTTCAGGATGTCGCTATAGGTCTGCGCCGGATCCAGCGTTTTGAACTGCGCCGGGTAAATAAATTTCGCCAGATACTCCAGCCCGACAATATTGTACGGATGGTTATAGAAGTTATGGTAGATACCGTAGAAGCGCCCCTGTTTAACCGCGTCAATCTGGGCAAAGCCCGGGCGCTGCTTCATCCGGGTAAAGGCGTCGTCCACCTGCTTTTGCGTGACACCGTAACCAAACGGCACTGCGGCGTTGGTTTTTGTCGCCCACTGCGAGCCGGACACGATATACACCTGCGGCTTCATGCTGATGACTTTCTCCAGCGAAACGTCGCCGGTGGCGCCGGGCAGCAGCTCAGAGCCGATATTACGCGCGCCGACCGCTTCCACCAGCCCGCCCCAGCCGACATGCGCATGGGTAAAGCAGCAGGACTCCAGGCCGTTCAGCCCGGCTTTCGCTTCGATAAACACCAGCGGCTTGGGTTCGATGGCCTTAGTTTTCGCTACGATATTCTGATAGTGCTGCTGATAGAAGTCGGTGTACTGCTTGGCTTCAGGTTCACGATCCAGCGCCTCGCCCAGTAAGGTCACGCTTTTCGGCGTATTCTCCACCGGTTTCAGCATGGTATCGATAAACAGCACCGGCACCCCCAGCGCTTTCAGCTGCTTGAGCACGCCGGTCTGTTCCAGCGAGGGTTTCGAACGCAGCTGGGCGATCATCAGGTCAGGCTGTTTGGCGATCACGCTTTCCAGATTGACCTCGCCATGGTCGCTAAAGCCCATATCGAGGATGTTATTGGCCGCCGGCCATTTGCTTTTCAGGATGTCCCAGGTTGCCCCGTCGCTCTTTTTCAGCAGGTTATTCCAGGCTACCAGCCGGCTGAACGGATCGGCGCGGTCCAGCAGCGCCAGCGTCAGAATATCACGGCCGTCCTGCACCACGACGCGCTTCGGCTCCTGCTTCAGCGTCACACGCTGGCCGGAGGTGTCGGTTAAGGTTAACGGATATTGGGTCGCCAGGGCCTGGGCGGAGAAAACGCTGGCGCAGGCTAACACCAGCGGAATAATTCGACGGGACACACGCTGCTCCTTAGTAAAATATCAACCAGGAAAGCATAATGAGAATTACTTTTATTATCAAAAATCAACGGCGTTTTTCAGCGGCTGAATTGCAAACAGGTGTTAACAACCATCAAAAGAAACCGGCGCATCCTGCGATGCGCCGGCGGTATTACATCAGGCCGTAAATCAGCGCCGACAGGGCAATCAATCCCATCACCAAGACGAAGATATTGCTCAGGGCGCGGTACTTATGCATCGACGGCACCGCACGCACCGCATACATCGGCAGGATAAACAGGATGACTGCGATCAGCGGGCCGCTGATGGTTTCGATAATATGCAGCGCGCTCGGGTTCCACACCGTCGCCGCCCAGGTGAGCAGGAACAGCACCACCGCCGAAATACGGTGCGTGGCACGTGAGCTCAGCGGCTTACCCAGCGCCCGGGTGACGCCGTCAATCAGGCTGGTCGCCCCTTCAGTAACGCCCAGCGAGGTGCCGAGGTAGGATTTCGCCATCGCCAGCATCGCCATGATCGGTCCCAGGTAGGCGATCAGCGGGTTGGAAAACTTGTTCGCCAGCGTGGTCAGCACGGTAATGTTCTGCGCTTTGGCCTGCTCCATATCCTGGTAAGACAGGCTCAACACGCAGCTGAAGACAAAGAACAGCACGGTGACGCAGATCAGCACATAGCTATAGCGCATAATGCGCGCGCAGCGGCGCTCCGCCTTATCGCCGTACAGGCTTTTCTGCGTCGAGGCGAAGGAAGAGATGATCGGCGCATGGCTGAAGGAGAACACCATTACCGGCACCGCCAGCCACAGCGAATGCCACAGCGACGGGCTATCAAACTGCGTGCTCATTAGCCCCTGGGTGAAATGCGCAGTATTCCAGCTCGGGATCAGATACAGCGAAATCCCCATCAGGAACACCAGCAGCGGGAAGACCAGCATCCCCATGGCGGCGACAATGCCGTCTTTACCGCGCAGCAGCACCAGGTTCAGCACCACCACTACCGCCAGGCTCAGCCACAGGCGCGGCGGCGGCGTGACGTGGAACTGGTGGATCAGGAAGCTGTTCAGCGCATTGGTGATCGAAATGCTGTACACCAGCACGATCGGGAAAAACGCCAGCAGATAGAGCACCATGATAATTTTACCGGCCAGCACGCCAAAGTGCTCCACCACCACATCATGGATATTGCCGTCGCGGCTGGAGCCGGACAACACAAACCGGCTCAGGGCGCGGTGCGGCAGATAGGTCAGCGGAAACGCGAACAGCGCCATCAGCAACAAAACCAGCGGGCCGTTCAGGCCGGCGTTAATCGGCAGAAACAGCGTGCCGGCGCCGACCGCCGTGGCATATAAACCGAACATCCATACGGTGTCCGTTTTGTTCCAACGCGACGATGGCGGGACCGCCAGAGCGCCGGAATCCGGAGAAATAGTACTCATGAGACAGCTTACCTTAATCTGTAACGACAACGATTGCGCTCAACGGAACTTCCTTCTCCGTGATATTTTATTTTATAATTCAATGATTTAATCAATGAAATCATATTATTGCCTGTTGAAAGGACGGCAAAGGATAATTAAAAATGCAGGATGGGTCTATGTTTATGCGGTTAACTGCGCGCTTCGTGAACGATTAATCCATAGTTCCCGTACGGGTTCAGCATAATCATGCACGGTTTACGCGAAAAACAGGGAAAGTATCAGGGAGAACCGGGCGAAGGCTGAGGCTGCTGATTTTTACGCCGGCGGTAACCCATTAGAACATCAGGAGAAAGAGCCGCGGTTTACTCACTGACGCGCGCGGCGCATCATCGGGTGGGCATATCCTTGACACGACGGCGCAGCGTCATACGCTCGCGTCGTCGTATGCAGGTAAGCATTAAGAGAATTTCAAATCTGCCAGGTGGCTATACGCAGTCTTGCTCACAGTCAGCGAGTCCCCACGCACGAACCTGAACTCGATAAAACGTACGCTGTCGCCGGTAATCTTCACGCTCTGGTAATCATTACCGACAAAGGCGCGCATCAAGGTATCCATCTCCGCTTTTTCGGCGGGGGTATAGATATCGTTATCCTGCATCACCTTATCTTCAAAACTCTGCGCATTGGCGCTATTGTCACGCGCATAGGCGATTTTTTTGCGCCGGATTTCCTTGTTGAACTCAAGCAGCGAGTTGTGCGTGGTGTTGTACATCTCCGCCAGGCTCTTCAGATAGCCCGCAATCTGGTTAACGGACTGGATCTTCTTGGTGACGAAGTGCGTCACCCAACCGGTGGCGCCTCCGGTGCCGGCCGTGAGCAAACTGCGGCCTAAAATACTGCCGGCGCCCCCCGCCCCCAGGCTAAACAGCATCGCGCCCGCAGCCACCAGCGTCGCGCCGCCGCCGGCTACCTTGCTGACGTTATCCAGATACTGGGCCTTGATCCCCCAGTTTGGCGGCATCATCGGCAACGAAATGCGGTTGTCGATATGTGAAATCGTGCCGCCCGGCCGGGTGCCGCCGCGCTCCCTGTCAGTGTTCTGCAGTTTATTAATCTTATCGCGGTAGTCATTCAGGGTGAAGGCGATCTGGCTTTCCGACACTTTGGTCAGTTTGGAAACCTGATCCGGCGTCATCGAACCGACGATTATCTGCGCTTCCCTCATGACCTCCGGGGTGAGGAAATTTGCATCTACGTTAAGTTCACCTGTAGGACTGACCGTTAACCCTGCTATTTCATGCGCTTTGAGAAATGCCATAACGACTCCGTTAAGCTGTCACAATCGACAGCCGGTTAATCAAACTTCTTTATTCTGTTTGATATCCCAGCCGGCAATGGAAGAAGGCCCTTTACCGCCGTCGGCGGTTTGCTCACTGTACTCCAGCGAAACCTTGCCCGCCTGGAACGAATACGCCATGCCCAGCGTGGCGCCGTAAGACTGGCCGATAAACTCGGTGGCGGTAAGCAGCACTTCTTCCAGCGTGATCTTGGTGTATTCGATTTCCTGGCCGCCTGATTTGCAGATGGATAATTGCAGTTTGGGAAGGTGTTTGCCGGTAGAACAGTATTTCAGCAGTGCGGGAGTGGATTTATCGATCAGCGCCTGGATGGTCAGGTCTTGGTAGTTGACTTTGCCGCTGCCTCCGCCGCCGCCTACGGCGACATTGCCCGGCTGCTTCGCGCCCCAGTTGAAGGAGACAACATCAATCCATTTGAGATGTTTGGCGTTTTTCGACTCGCCTTCAATACCTTCAACCTTTAAAAACATATCTATCGCCATAACATTTTCCACCAAAATAATGACAATTTTTTAATATATTAGCCTCATAATCGATATGCAACCCGGCAATTGGTCAAAATTTGACACGGGTATTCCCCGTGGCAATAGCGCGGGTGATTATCGGATTAACCTCAGCGGACAACGCCATAAAAAAGGCCCCTTACGGGGCCTGAACATTTATCGGTAAGCAATCGCCGTTACTTATGCGCGTCTGGATGATCCGGCACCGCAGCGCTGCCCATCTCTTTCTCATCGCGGATCATTGAGCGGTCCTTACGCACCGCGGCAACATCTGCAGCGCTGACCGCGCCGGCCTTGTTGCCCCAGCTGGTGCGGATAAAGTTCACCACGTCCGCCACCTGCTGGTCGTTCAGACGCCAGCCGAACGGCGGCATGGTGATGTTGGACACCGCGCCCTTCACCGCCGGCGTGGTGTTGCCGGTCAGCACGATATGGATCAGCGAGGTCGCGTCCTCAGTCTGCACCACCGGGTTGCCTTTCAGCGCCGGGAAGGCGCGCTTATAGCCCACGCCGTCGGTGCGGTGGCAGGCCGCGCAGTTATCCACATACAGCGCCGCTCCCGGCTTGCTGTCGTCGCCGCGCCACAGATCTTTGGCGACGCTGTCTTCCACCGGCGCAGCCTGCTGCTTACCGCCTTTCGGCGGCAGCGTTTTCAGGTAGCGGGCGATGGCAGTCAGGTCTTCGTCGCTGAGGTACTGCAGGCTGTGTTCAACCACATCGCTCATGCCGCCGAACACGATGGCCTTGTCGTTACGGCCGGTTTTCAGGAACTCGGTCAGCTCGGCTTCGCTCCAGCTGCCCAGGCCGTCCCTGTTCTCACCGCGCAGGCTGGAAGCCACCCAGCCGTCAATCGGCGCATTGCTGCCGGACAGGTAGTCGTCGCCCTCTTTCTCGTTCAGCGCCTTTTCCTGCATGGTAATGCTGCGCGGCGTGTGGCAGGCGCCGCAGTGGCCCAGCCCCTCAACCAGATAACGACCGCGCTCCACCACCGGATCGGCTTTCGTATCTTCGACAAAATCGGCCGGCGACGGCGCAAACATGCCGCGCCAGATGCTCAGCGGCCAGCGCATCGACAGCGGCCACGGAATGTCGGAATCTTTATTGGCCGCTTCCACCGGCTGCACGCCGTGCATAAAGTAGGCGTACATGGCGCGCATATCGTCTTCTTTGATCACCGCAAACGACGGGAACGGCATCGCCGGATACAGCGTACTGCCGTTTTTAGCGACGCCCTTGCGTACCGCGTTGTCGAAATCTTCGAAGCTGTAATCACCGATGCCGGTTTTCTTGTCCGGCGTAATGTTGGTGGAGTAAATGGTGCCGATCGGCGTCTCCATCGCCAGTCCGCCGGCAAACTCTTTGCCGCTCTTGCCGTTGGTGTGGCAGGCTACGCAGTCACCGGCGCGCGCCAGATACTCACCCCGCTTGATCAGCTCGCTGCTGACCGTGGCGTCCTGAGCGAACGCAGAGAAACTCAGAGCACTGGCGACCAGTGCGGGAATAATTGCTTTCATCATCAGCCGTCCTTATGCCTGCACCAGTGGGCCCGGGTTCTTCAGATACTGTTCGCGAATCGCGCGCGCAGACCAGTACGCCAGCGCCGCAACGGTGCCGGTCGGGTTGTAGCCCAGCCCCTGAGGGAAGGCCGACGCGCCGATAGAGAACACATTGTGTACATCCCAGCTTTGCAGGTAACGGTTAACCGCGCTGGTCTTCGGATCTTCCCCCATCACCGCGCCGCCGTTCATATGGGTGGTCTGGTAACTGGTGGTATCAAAGTGACTGTCGGCATTTTTCGGGCTGCCGATGATATGTTTCGGGTTCATCGCCTTGGCAATCGGTTCCATCTTGTTGAACATGAACTGCGCCATCTTGATGTCATTTTCCTGCCAGTCGAAGGTCATGCGCAGCAACGGCTGACCGAACACGTTTTTGTAGTTCGGATCCAGATCCAGATAGTTGTTGCGATAAGACTGGTGAGCACCGTGAGCATCCATCGATACGTGGTGGGTGTAAGAGTCCGCCACCGCCGCTTTCCACTCGCTGCCCCAGTTTGGCGTGCCGGCAGGCGTAGGGACGCCGGAGATCGGCTTGGTGCCCGCCTGGTTGACCCAGAACGGCGAGCCGCCGACAAAGCCTTCTTTCGCATGGTCGAAGTTGTCGGCGTTGAAGTCATCCACCCCGACGCCGTTGCCGCCCGCGCCGATAAACGGGTTGGTGTGCACATTCTTGTCGAAGAACGCCTTGATGGTGGTCATGTTCTGATAGGCGAAGTTACGCCCCACCACGCCTTCGCCGGTCACCGGATCGTACGGCTTGCCGATGCCGGACAACAGCATCAGATGCACGTTGTGGAACTGGAAGGCGCCCAGAATCACCAGATCGGCCGGCTGTTCCACTTCACGCCCCTGAGCGTCGACATAGGTCACGCCGGTGGCGCGCGATTTATCGTCGGTCAGGTTCACTTTCAGCACGTTGGCGTTAGTGCGCAGTTCAAAGCGTTTTTCCATCCGCAACGCCGGCAGGATATTCACGTTCGGCGAGGCTTTGGAGTACATATAGCAGGCATAACCGCTGCAGAAACCGCAGAAGTTGCATGGCCCCATCTGCGCGCCGTACGGGTTGGTATAGGAATCCGAGGTATTGGCGGACGGCAGGTTGTACGGGTGATACCCCACCTCGCGCGCGGCCTTTTCAAACAGCTGCGCGGAATAGGTGTTTTTCTGCGCCGGCAGCGGGAAGTCGTCGGAGCGATCCGGCGCAAAGCGGTTACCGCCCTTGCCTTCGCCGACCACTTTACCCTTGATTGACCAGGCGGTGCCGGAGGTGCCGAACACTTTCTCCGCCTTATCGAAGTACGGCTCCAGTTCGTCGTAGGTCACGCCGAAATCCTGGATGGTCATATCCTTCGGAATAAAGTTTTTGCCATAGCGTTCTTCATAGTGGCTGCGCATGCGCAGTTCGATCGGATCGATGCGGAAATGTACGCCCGACCAGTGCAGGCCGGCGCCGCCGACGCCGGTGCCCGGCAGGAACGCCGCCAGCTGGCGGTAAGGCACCGCGGTCTGGCTGCTGTTGTGGCGAATGGTGACCGTGCTTTTCGACAGATCCTGGAACAGCTTACGGCGAATATTGTAGGTCAGTTCGTCGATCACCTGCGGGTAAGAGCCGTCCGGATAGGTATCGCGCATCGGGCCGCGCTCCAGCGCCACCACATTCAACCCGGCTTCGGTCAGCTCTTTCGCCATAATGGCGCCGACCCAGCCAAACCCGACAATTACCACGTCCTTTTTCTTCATTAGCGTTGCCATTGTTATCCCCTTTCCCCACGAATTGATACCGGCGGGAAGGGATAACGTTCCCCTCGCTCAACCCAGTCCATAAAGTCGGCGCGAGCGCCCGGAAAATTAATCAGCTTCCAGCCGACCATGTCTTTATTACCGCCATGGATCGGATCGCTGAAGAAACCTTCACGAGTGTTTTGCAGCAGGTAAGAGAAAAACAGTTTGGACGGCAGCTGCTCGAACGCCGCTTTACCGGCTTCCATTTCTTGCAGCAGCGCATCTTTCTGCGCATCCGTCAGCTCGGCAAACACTTTACCGTGCTGTTTTTTACTGTAGGCGTCCGCCTCGGCGATGCCCAGGTTATAAATCTGCTTCGGCACCAGCGGCAGCTGGTAGCCCATCTCTTTCGGCACGTCAGGGTTGAATGGCCCCTGCATATACCAGATGGAGCCAGTAGCGTACGGCGTATTCATCTGACGATCGATAAACTCCGGCACGCCGGCTTCCAGCGCGCCCGGACCGCGATCGTCGGCCGGAATCAAACGCGCCACAGCGGCGTTGATAAAGGCCCACTCTTCAGGCGTGAAGAAGGTCGGTTGGTAGTCATTGTTTTTTGGTGCGTCATCAGCGGCAACGGCCGGTGCGGGAGCCGTCAGCGCGCCAACGCTGCTGCCACCGATCACCGCTGCAGGAATCAAGGTCACCGATTTCAATAAGAAATCGCGCCGAGAATTGTTAGTTTTATTGTCCGACATATCACATTCCATCCAAATATAATCACAACTATTTAACCTCAACCGTGCGGTTGATGCGGGTTTTAAAAATATTTTGTAACCTTTTTGTCTATTTATTGAAGGTCATAAAGTAAACTTTAGCAAAAATGTTACCGGTAACTTATTGAATGAGCGCAAAGAATTGCCTTATTGAACCGCATGAACTTTTCGTGCGGTTTTTTCATGATTCTCGGCAGGAATGATTAGAAATGGGAGCTTGGTCGCTTTTTTTAGCTACTAAAGGGAGAAAAACCGGTCACTTTGCAACCGGTTTGTAACATTTGACGCAGACTATTCCATCGCCTGATAGGCGGTGGTCACTTTCCACAGGTAACGCGGTGCCTGCGGCGCCGGATGTTTCTTTTGAATATGTTGGTAAAACTCGTCCGGAGTCAGTTGATTAATGCGGTTGACCGCCACACGCCGGTCCGAGGAAAACGTACGCAGCATGGCGCCAGCGCCGTTGGCGTAAGAGACGATGGTGGCGTACTGCCGGGTTTTCGGATCGTTGATCCCGGCCAACTGTGCCTGCAGGATATTGATATAGGCCGCGCCCAGATCGATATTCACCGCCGGATCTTTCAGCTCCCGCGAACTCGGCTGCCCGCGTCGCCCTTTCATCCGATAGGCGTCACGCCCGGCAGTCGACGCCTTAAGCTGCATCAGCCCTACCGCATTCGACTTGCTCACCGCCAGGGGATTAAAACCGGATTCCACCTGAATAATGGCTTTAATCAGGTTTTCATCAACGCCGTAATTGCTGGCGGCCTGGCGAATATAATCGCTGTACGCCACCGGCGTGCCGGTGTGGTTGCTCGCAGTCTGCTGCTGCGACGGCGGCTGCAGCCAGCCCCCGGAAGAAGTGCCGCCAACGCCCGTTGTGCTGTTGGTGGTCTGCGGGTCTTTCGCACAGCCCGCTAAAAGCGTAATTGCCATCAGGCAACCAATCTTGGTTCTCACGGAATCCTATACTCCTTTCAATGAGTTGCGTCGCATAAACAACGGGTAAGGACGCCTGCATCACTTTTTTGGTCTATTCTCAAGCTATCCATATACCAAGAGGTGATTTATGAGTCAATCGGCAACCACGTGTTTTGTGGTGACTTTTCACTATCAGGAAGCCGGATTAACCGATTTGGCGAAGCTGACCGGCCAGCTGACCCGGGAAGGTTTCACCACCACGGTGGTGGATGAAAACGGCGTTTCTCACGAGCTGGGCAGCAACAGCTATGCGATTATTACCGCGTTGAATCAACAGGATATCGAAAAACTGGCACAGGGGCTGGGGCAGGTTGCGTTGGGAAAAACGCCGCAGGTTAGGTTGCTCGTCTGGGATGAATATGTCAGACAGTTACATGAGGATACATAAAACCACCGCCGTTAATCCGATGAAAATAATCTGCCATCAGCGACACATGATGCTTGACTCGCGCCCAACTGATATTGATAATCATTTTCATTTAACTCACAGGGAGTCACCATGTCGCTGAAATATCACGTATCCCCCTTCTTGCGCCGGTTCGCCCGCGCCGCTACGCCGTTAACTCTGAGCGCCCTGCTGTGCGCCAGCGTCCTGCTCAGCCCCGCCGCGCTGGCGGAGAAAAAACTGCGCGTGGTGACCACCTTTACCATTATTCAGGATATCGCGCAAAACGTGGCGGGCGACGCCGCCGTGGTGGAGTCAATCACCAAACCCGGCGCGGAGATCCACGACTATCAGCCCACCCCGCGCGATATCGTCAAGGCGCAACACGCCGATTTAATCCTATGGAACGGTATGAACCTGGAGCGCTGGTTCCAGCGCTTCTTTGAAAATATCAAGCAGGTGCCCGCTGCCGTCGTCACCGAGGGCATCACCCCGCTGCCGATTCGTGAAGGACCATACAACGGTAACCCCAACCCGCACGCCTGGATGTCCCCCACCAACGCGCTGGTGTATATCGAAAACATCCGCAAGGCGCTGGTGAAATACGACCCGGCCAATGCGGAGACTTACAACCGCAATGCCAAAGCCTACAGTGAAAAGATCGCCGCGCTCGATGCGCCGCTGCGTGAACGCCTGGCGCGCATTCCCGCCGCCCAGCGCTGGCTGGTTACCAGTGAAGGCGCCTTCAGCTATCTGGCGAAAGATTATCAGCTGAAAGAGATCTATCTGTGGCCGATCAACGCCGATGAACAGGGCACGCCGCAGCAGGTGCGCCGGGTGATCGACGCGGTGCGCAGCCACCAGATCCCGGTGGTGTTCAGCGAAAGCACCATTTCCGATAAACCGGCCAAACAGGTCGCCAAAGAGACCGGCGCGCAGTATGGCGGCGTGCTGTATGTCGATTCACTCTCAGCAAGCAACGGGCCGGTGCCTACCTATATCGACCTGCTGAACGTCACCGTGCAAACCATCGCCAAAGGATTTAATCAATGAGCGCAGAGGCATTTATCCGACCAGCGCTGCGCGTCGACGATGTCACCGTGACCTATAACAACGGCCACACCGCCATTTACGACGCCAGCTTTACCCTTGACGGCGGCGCCATCTGCGCGCTGGTCGGCGTCAACGGCAGCGGCAAGTCGACGCTGTTTAAAACCATTATGGGGCTGGTGCGCCCCACCCGCGGCCAGGTATCGCTGAGCGACCAGCCGATCGCCGCAGCGCTGAAGAAAAACCTGATCGCCTATGTGCCGCAGACCGAAGACGTGGACTGGAACTTTCCGGTATTGGTCGAGGACGTAGTGATGATGGGGCGCTACGGCAAAATGAACTTCCTGCGTATCCCTACGCGGGAAGACCGGGAACGGGTTGCCAGCGCGCTGGAGCGCGTGGGGCTGACCGCCCTGCGCCACCGCCAGATCGGCGAACTGTCCGGCGGCCAGAAAAAACGGGTGTTTCTGGCGCGCGCGCTGGCGCAACAAGGCACGGTGCTGCTGCTGGACGAACCCTTTACCGGCGTCGACGTGAAAACCGAGAACGCCATTATCGACCTGCTGCGGGCGCTGCGTGACGAAGGGCACCTGATCCTGGTATCCACCCATAACCTCGGCAGCGTGCCCGAGTTCTGCGACCGGGTGATCCTGATCAACCGCACCGTACTGGCCGCCGGGCCGACGGCTACCACCTTCACCCAGAGCAATCTGGAACAGGCCTTTGGCGGCGTACTACGCCATATCAACCTCTCCGGCCCCGACCTGCACGACGACAACGATCCGCGCACCCTGACGGTACTGACCGACGACGAACGTCCGGCGGTGTTCTACGGCCACAGCAAAAGCGATCCGCCGGCCAAAAGCCAGCCGAAAGGGAAAGAGGAGCAACAGTCCTGATGTTGGAAATCCTGCTGCAACCTTTTAACTACAACTACATGGTGAAAGCCATCTGGGTCAGCGCTATCGTCGGCGCCGCCTGCGCCTTCCTGTCCGCCTATCTGATGCTGAAAGGCTGGTCGCTGATGGGGGATGCGCTGTCGCACTCGGTGGTGCCCGGCGTTGCCGGCGCCTACGCGCTGGGGCTGCCCTACGCTGCCGGCGCCTTCTTCACCGGCATGCTGGCGGCGCTGGCAATGACGCTGGTGCGCCATATCACCCGCCTGCGCGAAGACGCAATTATCGGCTTTATCTTCTCCACCTTTTTCGCCGCCGGCCTGCTGATCGTTTCTCTCAACCCAACCTCGGTCAACGTCCAGTCGATTATCTTCGGCAATATTCTCGGCATCGCCGATGAAGACGTGCTGCAGGTGGAAATTATCATCGGCGTATCGCTGCTGATCCTCTGTCTGCTGTGGAAAGATTTGCTGGCGGTGTTCTTCGACGAAAACCACGCCGTGTCCATCGGTCTGTCGCCGCTGCGGCTGAAAATTCTGTTTTTCACCCTGCTCAGCGCCTGCACCGTCGCGGCGCTGCAAACCGTCGGGGCGATACTGGTGATCGCCATGGTGATCACCCCCGGCGCCACCGCCTATCTGCTGACCGACCGCTTCAGCCGTCTGATCGTCATCGCCCTGTGCATCGGCGCGCTGACCAGCGCCGGCGGCGCCTACCTGAGCTTCTTCCTCGACGGCGCTACCGGCGGCGTGATCGTCACGCTGCAAACCCTGGTGTTTCTGCTGGCGTTCGTGCTGGCGCCCAAACATGGCCTGCTGGCGTCCAGACGCCGGGTCGCGCATGTCGACAACCATCAGGAGGAGGAGCCGTGATGGAAATACTCTATCAGTGGCTGAGCGAACCGTTCGCCTACCCGTTTATGCAACGGGCGATTATCGCCGCCATCGTCACCGGCGTCGTCTGCGCGGTGCTCTCCTGCTACCTGGTGCTCAAAGGCTGGTCGCTGATGGGCGACGCTATTTCACACGCGGTGCTGCCCGGCATTGTGCTGGCGTTCGTCACCGGTATTCCGCTGGCCATCGGCGCCTTTCTGTCCGGGATTTTCTGTGCGCTGGCTACCGGCTATCTGAAAGAGCACAGCCGGGTCAAAGAAGACACCGTAATGGGCATCGTGTTTTCCGGCATGTTCGCCTTCGGCCTGGTGCTGTTTTCACGGGTGGATACCGACCAGCACCTCAGTCATATTCTGTTCGGCAATATGCTCGGCATTACCGACGGCGAGCTGCGGCAAACGCTGTGGATTGCCGGCATCACGCTGGCGGTGGTGTTGCTGAAACGCAAAGACTTTATGCTGTACTGCTTCGATCCCAGCCACGCGCGCGCCGTCGGCCTGCCGGTCAAACTGCTGCACTATGGCCTGCTGTGCCTGCTGGCGCTGACCATCGTCGCCGCGCTGCAGGCGGTGGGGGTGATATTGGTGATCGCCATGCTGATTGCGCCGGGCATTATCGCCTTCCTGCTGTGCCGCAGTTTTGATCGCATGCTGTTGGTCGCCATCGTGGCGTCGGTCTTCTCCTGCGTACTCGGCACGCTGATCAGTTTTCAGATAGACGGCGCTACCGGCCCCTGCATCGTGCTGGTACAGGCGGTGCTGTTTGTGCTGGCGCTGCTGTACAGCCGCTGGCGTACGTTACGCCGTCACGCCTCCGCTACGTTGGAATCACCGCGCGCCGCGGAATAATGGTCTAATAAAAATGGTGATAACTGGCCCTTTCCCTGGGCCGGTTAAACCGCAAAATGGCGCTGTTCAGGTTTTGTTAACGTCGTGGAGCGCCATTGTATGAACAGCCAGACCAAACCGTTATCTGCCGCCGTCCCGCCTTCCGGCTGGGTTAACGGCTTTATCGGCATGCTGATTTTCAGCGGTTCGCTGCCCGCCACCCGGCTGGCGGTCTCCGCCTTTGATCCCCTGTTTCTCACCGCCATCCGCGCCGGCATTGCCGGCTGTCTGGCGCTGTGCGCCCTGCTGCTGACCAGGCAACAGCGCCCCGCACGCGCCGACCTGATCCCGCTGCTGTGGGTCGCCGTTGGCGTGGTCGCGGGGTTCCCCCTGCTCACCGCCCTGGCGCTGCAGCATATGACGTCGGCGCACTCGCTGGTTTATATCGGCCTGCTACCGCTGATGACCGCCTGCTTTGCCGTCTGGCGCGGCAGAGAACGCCCGAATATAAAATTTTGGGCCTTTTCCGTCGCCGGCGCCGCGCTGGTGGCGGCGTTTGCCCTGACCCACAGCAACGCAGGCTCCGGGTTCGGCGACCTGATGATGCTGGGGGCGGTCGCTCTGTGCGGACTGGGCTATGCCGAAGGCGCGGTGCTGTCGCGCCGCCTCGGCGGCTGGCAAACCATCTCATGGGCGTTGACGCTGGCGCTGCCGGCCACCATCCTGCTGACGCTGCTTTACGCTCCGGCCTCCTGGCCAAAAGCCGGCGCAGACGCCTGGCTGTCACTGGCCTATGTGTCTTTGTTCAGTATGTGGATCGGTTTTATTTTCTGGTATCGCGGGCTGGCGCAGGGCGGCATCGCCGCCGTCGGTCAGTTGCAACTGTTGCAGCCCTTTTTCGGCCTGCTGCTGGCGGCGCTGCTGCTGCATGAACAGGTACAACCGGCGATGATTGCCGTAATGGCCGGGGTGCTGCTGTGCGTCGTGGGCGCCAAACGCTTCGCCCGCTAGCGCCGCACACTCATCCGCACCGGCTGGCCGTCAGCAACAGGCTATTCAGCGTGATGACCGCTTGCTCCACCTGCCGGTCGCTGTAGCCGCCCAGGCCGAGAATCAACCCGGTACGTCCGCGGCCGGCGGCATACATCGACGACAGCGCCCGTACCGACACGCCGGCCTCCTGCGCCAACCGTTCGACATGCCGATCGTCCAGCCCGCGCCGCAGCCACAGCACCATATGCATGCCCTGATCGCAGGGCTGCAGCTCCGCCAGTTCGGCGTTAATATGCCGGCCGACGGCGTCGATCACCACCCGCCGTTTTTCCGCATACAGACTGCGCATCCGCCGCAGGTGGCGCGCCAGATGCCCCTCCGCCATAAACTGCGCCAGCACGTACTGGTCAGCATTCGGCGGATGCCTGTCCATCAAAATACGCGCGCCGCAAAATGCGCCGACCAGCAGCGGCGGCACGATGGCATAACCCAGTCGCAACGAAGGAAACAGCACCTTACTGAAGGTGCCCAGATAGATAACGCGCGCCGGATCCTGCCCTTGCAGCGCAGGAAAGGGATGGCCGTCATAGCGCATCTCGCTGTCGTAATCGTCCTCCACAATCCAGGCGTTAGTTTCACGGGCCCAGGCCAACAGCGCGCTGCGCTGCGCCATACTCATCGGCATTCCCAGCGGGTACTGGTGCGAAGGCGTGACAAACGCCGCCCTGGCATCGGGCGCCATCATCCTGCCGGTGGCGACGTCGATACCGTCTGCGCCGACCGGCACCCGCACCATCTGCCGGTCGCGCAGCGCCGTCGAGAACAACGCGGTCACACCGGGATAGGCAGGATCCTCGACCCAGGCGCGATCGCCGGCATCCAGTAAAATTTGCGCCGCCAGATACAAGCCCTGCTGGGTGCCGCAGGTCACCACAATCTGTTCCGGCGTACAAATTACCGAACGCGACTGACGCACATACTCACAGATTGCGCGACGCAGCGGCAGCGCCCCCAACGGATCGCCATAGCCATCCGGCGCGCCCGGCCCGCGCGCGCGCACCCGGTTGCCAAGTCGACGCCAGATATCCCCCGGCGCCGTATCACCGACAGGCAGCGACACGGTAAACGGAGCAGGCAACAGCGGTTTCAAACCACCGGCAAAGCGGGCGAACGCCTGCGCCTGCTCAGAAAGCGCCGGCTCGCCGCATTGGGCGCCAGGCAACACCGCCGATGCCGGCGGCGGCGAATCAATCGGCGCCACGCGCGTTCCCGACCCGGCCAGTGCCGTCAGTACGCCTTCGGCGATCAGCTGTTCATAGGCGACGGACACCGTACCGCGCGACAGACGCAGCGCCACGGCCAGCGCACGCGTAGAAGGCAGGGGATCGCCCGCCTGCAGCTTCCCCTGCCGCACCGCCGTCCTCAGCGCCTGCGACAGCTGGCGGCTAAGTGACCCGGCCTGCCGATCAAGGGGGCCGATAGCAGGGATTTCAATAAGTTTGGCTTTGCGTGGCATCGCGATAACCGTCTGAAAAAACACCGCGTCAGTATAGCCCAGCCGCCATACCCGACGCGGACAAAAATCCCACAGCGGCGAACTGTATTTAAATTAATCAATAGCGTATATACTTTGAGCTGATGGCGGGCGGTAAAAACCGGAGAAAGATTAATGCCGGCTGTGCGCCACATCGAGTTTTCACGCCGTTAAAGACGCTAAGCTATTCAAACAGCAGGCAACACAGAGGGGGGAATACCATGTGGCAAGCCGTTAGCCGTCTGTTAAGTGAACATCTTGGCAGCGCAGAAATCCGCGAAAGGACTGAACTGCCCGGTGGCGAAATCCACCCGGCATGGCGCGTGAGTTACGGTGACAGCGAGGTGTTCGTGAAAAACGACGCCCGTGAGTTACTGCCTGTTTTTACCGCCGAAGCCGATCAGCTGGCGCTGCTGGCCCGCAGTAAAACGGTGCGCGTACCGGAAGTGTATGGCGTGGGCAGCGATCGCGACTACAGCTTTCTCCTGCTGGAGCATCTGGAGCTCAAACCGCTGGAAGCGCACGGCGCCTACTGCCTGGGACAGCAGTTGGCAAACCTGCACCGCTGGAGCGAACAGCCGCAGTTCGGCCTCGACTTCGATAACCACCTGGCCACCTCACCCCAACCCAACGCCTGGCAGCGTCGCTGGGCGGAATTCTTCGCCGAACAGCGCATCGGCTGGCAGCTGCAGCTGGCGGCGGAGAAAGGCATGTCCTTCGGCGATATTGATGAGCTGGTGGATATCGTCTATCTGCGTCTGCAACACCACCAGCCGCAGCCCTCACTGCTGCACGGCGATCTCTGGCCGGCCAACTGCGCCATGACCCGCGACGGGCCGGTACTGTTTGACCCCGCCTGTTACTGGGGCGACCGGGAGTGCGATCTGGCGATGCTGCCGCTCTACCCGAATCTGCCGCCGCAGATCTACGACGGCTACCAAAGCGTCTGGCCGCTGCCGACGGACTTTATCAAGCGTCAGCCGCTGTACCAGCTCTACTACCTGCTCAACTGTAGCAACCTGTTCGGCGGGCAACATCTGGTGGCGGCGCAGCAGGCCATCGACGCACTGCTGCATCCGCAGGACGCCTGACGTAAAACGGGGCCTTCAGGCCCCGTTTATATCATCACTCTTCCGTCGCCGGGCGTTACGCGCCGGCGGCCAGTTTGCCCAGCAGGCTAATCACGAAATAAGCCACCACCGCAATCGTCACCGGCAACACATACAGCGGGAAATACTGCAGGAAAATGCTGTGATGCGGCAGCGAAATACGCGACTCCAGCTGTTCGCGCGTCAGTCCTTCCGTCCCTTTCGCCTGCTCCAGAATCAGCTGGTCCTCCAGCCGTTCGCGGATAAACTTCACCTGCCGCGTCATACGCGAGCCGGAAGCGCGCAGCGCCAAACCGACGAAAATCAGCAGGTAGATAATAATAAACATCAGGTTGCCGCCGCTGAACAGGCTCTTATCCAGCCCCGGCACCGGCGAGTTATACCAGAACAGATTAAGGAATGGCGTATTGAAACGCACCATATCGACGATGACGTGCACGAAGTCGATCACCACCGCATTGATGCCTTTAGTTTTTTCACTGTATTGGTAAACAAAATTCAGCAATGAAATCAGCGTCGACACTAACGCCAGGATAAACAGCACCCACCCCAGAATTTGTTTGATAATGCCAATACGCCCTGCCTGTTGATACGTCATGTGTTCCCCTTGTTAACGACGCAACGGTAATAAACCGCGAGTTTACCCGTAGTTGCCCGGCCAAGCCCACCGTTTTCTTTACACAGGCACCACGGCCGCGCCCACAAACAGCCGTTTGTCCAGCAGGCTGGCGCTGCGTCCGGAGCGGCGATTTTGGTCGCGGCGATGGCAATGGTAGAGTAGCGCAGAGATCCCATCCACCGTATCGGCAGGAGTTAACGCACTAATGGCTTATTCGCAACGCATTGAAAGCGCAATTTTTGATATGGACGGCTTACTAATTGATTCAGAACCCTTATGGTTGCAGGCCGAGCTGGATATTTTCGGTTCGCTCGGCTTGGATCTTTCCGACCGTGACAAACTGCCGGATACCCTGGGGCTGCGCATCGATCTGGTCGTAGAGATGTGGTATCAGGCCATGCCGTGGCAGGGGGCGTCGCGGGAGCAGGTTTCCGCCCGCATTATTGAGCGCGCCATTGAGCTGGTGCAGGAACGCCGCCCGCTGCTGCCGGGGGTTACGCAGGCGCTGGAGCTCTGCCGCAGCCTCGATCTGAATATCGGTCTGGCTTCCGCCTCGCCGCTGCATATGCAGCAACAGGTACTGAATATGTTCGGTCTGGAACACTATTTTGACCAGCTGGTTTCCGCAGAATATCTGCCGTACAGCAAGCCGCACCCGGAAGTATATCTGATTGCCGCCGAACGGCTGGGCAGCGATCCGCTGCGCTGCATTACGTTGGAGGACTCATTCAACGGCATGATCGCCACCAAGGCGGCGCGCATGCGCTCTATCGTGGTGCCGACCGCAGAGTATCGCCAGGATGCGCGCTGGGCACTGGCTGACTATCAGTTGACGTCGCTGGAGCAGTTGACGCCGTCTCACCTTTCCTGACGATTACCCTCTTTCTGCGACCGCCCCCGCACGCCGTTCTGCCGGCACGTGCGGGGGCGTTCAGTTTTAAAAACGTCGACCCACGTCAAAAAATAAATAAAACGTTATTTCATTTTTATTGAATTCGCATACCGACCGCTCTATGCTGTGAACACCACAGAAAACGCCGGGCGGTGGTTTTGCTGTCACTGCCACGCAGCACGCCAGCCGCCCGGCGTTTTCTCCCCCTCACCACAGCGAGGCCCTGAGATGGACGTCCGTCAAAGCATTCACAGCGATCACGCCAAACAGCTCGACACCGCCGGATTACGCCGCGAATTTCTGATTGAAAAGATTTTCGAGGACGACCAGTACACCATGACCTACAGCCATATTGACCGCATTATCATCGGCGGCATCCAGCCGCGCCGGCAAAGCGTCACCATCGGCGATGAGGTCGGTAAACGGCTGGGCGTCAGTTACTTTCTCGAACGGCGGGAAATGGGCATCATCAATATCGGCGGTGCCGGTCTGATCGAGGTCGACGGGCACAGTTACGAGATCGGCACGGAAGAAGCGCTGTATATCGGCCAGGGTGCCCGACAGCTGACGTTCCGCAGCGTTGACGCCGAACGACCGGCCAAGTTCTATTACAACAGTGCGCCGGCGCATACCCACTATCCCAACAAGAAAATCACCCTGGACGACGCCGCGCCGCAGACCCTGGGCGACGACGCCACCAGCAACCGGCGCACCATCAACAAATTTATCGTGCCCGACGTGTTGCCGACCTGCCAACTGACGATGGGGCTGACCAAGCTGGCCGCCGGCAGCCTGTGGAACACCATGCCGTGCCATACCCATGAACGGCGCATGGAGGTCTACTTTTACTTCGATATGGAAGATGAAACCGCGGTGTTCCATATGATGGGGCAGCCACAGGAGACCCGCCATCTGCTGGTGCACAACGAACAGGCGGTGATCTCCCCCAGTTGGTCGATCCACGCCGGCGTCGGCACCAAGCGCTACACCTTTGTCTGGGGCATGGTGGGCGAAAATCAGGTGTTCGGCGATATGGACCACCTGGCCGTCAGCGAGCTGCGCTAACCCCCGCCGCCGGCCTCTGCGCCGGCCGTCAAGCTGCAACCCTGTCCGTGCGGCCAGACCGCACGGCGAGAGAATATGTCTATGACCATCAATTCCTTTGATTTAACCGGCAAAGTCGCCATGGTAACCGGCTGCGACACCGGGCTCGGCCAAGGTATGGCAGTCGGGTTGGCACAGGCCGGCTGCGATATTATCGGCGTCAACCGCAGCGATCCCGAACACACCAGCGCACAGATCAGCGCGCTGGGCCGGCGCTTTCTCAAGCTGCATGCCGATCTCAGCCGTACCGACGTCATCCCCGCGCTGATTGACAGCGCCGTCGCCGAATTCGGCCATATCGATATTCTGGTGAATAACGCCGGAATTATCCGCCGGGAAGACGCACTCGATTTCAGCGAGCAAGACTGGGACGACGTGATGAATATCAATACCAAGACGCTGTTTTTCCTGTCGCAGGCGGTGGCCCGGCAGTTTATCCAGCAAGGCGGCGGCGGTAAAATTATCAACATCGCCTCCATGCTGTCGTACCAGGGCGGCATTCGCGTGCCTTCTTATACCGCCTCCAAAAGCGCGGTGATGGGTCTGACCCGCCTGCTGGCCAACGAGTGGGCCAAACACGGCATCAACGTTAACGCTCTGGCGCCCGGCTATATGGCCACCAACAACACGCAGCAGCTGCGGGCCGATGCGGGGCGTAATCAGGAGATACTGGAGCGTATTCCCGCCGGCCGCTGGGGCGTGCCGCAGGATATGATGGGGCCGGTGGTCTTTTTGGCGTCATCGGCGTCTGACTATGTCAATGGCTACACGCTGGCAGTGGACGGCGGCTGGCTGGCGCGCTAAAACGTGACGTTTACCGGCTGGCACACGGTTGCCGGCCGGCATATCGCTGACGAGAAAGCAGGATACTTCTCACACAAAAGCATTCAACCCTTTGTAAAGCAGAGTAAAACAAACAATTAGTTACAGCGTCACCTATTCCATTACTGGGAAAATCCCCATATACTGGATAAATTACCAGTTTACCAGTCGGAATAGCAACCAGCATGACCGCGGAAGGACACCTTATTTTTTCTGTCGCTTGCGCGATCTTCGCCAAGAAGGCGGAAGTGACGCCGGTACTCGCCGACGGCGACTGGTGGCATATCATCCCCGCCGCCCTGCTGACCTCACTGCTGCCTGATATCGATCATCCCAAATCGCTGCTCGGTCAGCGCCTCAGTTGGATCGCCAAGCCGATCGCCCGCGCCTTTGGCCACCGTGGCTTCACCCACAGTCTGCTGGCCATCGCCGGCGGCATGATGCTGTTCCAGCTGAACGTACCGCTCAGCTGGCCCATTCCCGCCGATGCGCTGCACGCCATGATTATCGGCTACTTCAGTCACCTGGTCGCCGATATGCTCACGCCGTCCGGCGTGCCGCTGCTCTGGCCCTGCCGCTGGCGCTTTCGTCTGCCTCTGCTCAATTCGCAGCAGGGTAATCAGTTGGAGCGCGTGTTGTGCCTCGCACTGGTCGCCTTTGCCATTTACTGGCCGGGCGGCTGCACCATTCCGGTGCAGTCATATTTTGAACAGTTGAAAAATATTAGATGGTGATCACAAAAAACCGACCGTTTTATCACCCATTTGCCGTAATTTTAATCAAATTAAAAACAAAAGTTATATAACATTCCATTTGGGTATAAGCCCGCACCCCGGCAAACTGTTACGATATTTACATCGCTACACACTGGTGCGTAGCCATTTTTATATAAGAAAAGATTTGGAGACACGGGGATGAATTTACCGCTCGTCATTAACGTGGTGGTTTTTGTCGCCCTCCTTTTGCTGTTGGCGCAATCCCGCCATAAGCAATGGAGCCTGGCGAAAAAAGTACTGGTAGGTCTGGTGCTCGGCGTAGTGTTTGGCCTGGCGCTGCAGCTGATCTACGGTGCGGAAAACCCACTGCTGAAAGAATCCATCAGCTGGTTCAACATTGTCGGCAACGGCTATGTGCAACTGCTGCAAATGGTTGTCATGCCACTGGTGTTCGTCTCGATCCTGAGTGCGGTCGCCAAGCTGCATAACGCCTCCTCACTCGGCAAGATCAGTTTCCTGTCGATCGGCACGCTGCTGTTCACCACGCTGATCGCCGCGCTGGTGGGGGTGTTGGTCACCAACCTGTTCGGCCTGAGCGCCGAAGGTCTGGTGCAGGGCACGCAGGAAAGCGCGCGTCTGGCCGCTATTCAGAGCAACTATGTCGGTAAAGTCGCCGACCTGACGGTGCCGCAGCTGGTGCTGTCGTTCGTGCCGAAAAACCCGTTTGCCGATCTGACCGGCGCCAGCCCGACCTCGATCATCAGCGTGGTGATTTTCGCCGCCTTCCTCGGCGTGGCCGCGCTGCAGCTGCTGAAGGACGATCAGGCGAAAGGCCAGCGCGTCCTGACCGCTATCGATACCCTGCAGTCCTGGGTGATGAAGCTGGTGCGCCTGGTGATGAAGCTGACGCCATACGGCGTGATGGCGCTGATGACCAAAGTGGTTGCCAGCTCCAACATTCATGAAATCATCAAGCTGGGTAGCTTTGTGGTCGCCTCCTACCTCGGCCTGGCGATTATGTTCGGCGTACATGCGCTGCTGCTGAGCTTTACCGGCGTTAATCCGGTGAAATTCTTCCGTAAAGTGTGGCCGGTGATCACCTTCGCCTTTACCAGCCGTTCCAGCGCCGCCAGCATTCCGCTGAATGTGGAAGCGCAGACCCGTCGCCTGGGCGTGCCGGAGTCAATCGCCAGCTTCTCGGCATCGTTCGGCGCCACCATCGGCCAGAACGGCTGTGCCGGCCTGTATCCGGCGATGCTGGCGGTTATGGTTGCGCCAACCGTTGGCATCAACCCGCTGGATCCGATGTGGATTGCCACGCTGGTTGGTATTGTCACCGTCAGTTCCGCAGGCGTTGCCGGCGTGGGCGGCGGCGCCACCTTCGCCGCGCTGATCGTACTGCCGGCGCTCGGCCTGCCGGTCACGCTGGTCGCCCTGCTGATCTCCGTTGAGCCGCTGATCGATATGGGCCGTACCGCGCTGAACGTCAGCGGTTCAATGACCGCCGGTACCGTCACCAGCCAGCTGATGAAGCAAACCGACAAGTCGGTGATGGACAGCGAAGACGACGTGGAACTGGCCCACCAGTAATTCCCCGTCACAACAAAAAAACCGGCGCCCTGAGCGCCGGTTTTTTTATGCCTGCCGCTACGGCCGCTCGCCGTTTGCCAGCCGCCGGTCGATCGCGTCCAATATGCCCGGCAACTCCGCCAGCGTGTCAATCACGTAATGGGCGCCGGCGGCATAGAGCTTCTCCGCCGCCAGCCCACGCCGCCGCGCTACCTCGGCGGCATCCATCCGTTGGTACTCCTGCCACTGAACACCGAACTCATTGCCGGACAGCGCCAGCCCCACGCTCCACATGCCGGCATTCAGCCCTTCGGCAATGCCCGGCACGGCATCATCCACCTTCACGCAGTGGCTGACGGCGTCGACGCCCAGCGCAATCACATTCTGCAGCGCCATCCACGGCCCCGGGCGGCCGCCGGCAGCCAGATCGTCCGTCGCCACCCAATAGTCCGGCGCATAGCCGCGTGCAGCGGCGGCCGGCGCCAGCACGTCCATCACCGCGCGCGGATAGCCGGAACAGGAGCCGATTTTTATACCCTGCCGCCGCAGTTCGGCAATCACCTCGGGCACGCCGGCAATCGGCTCGGCGAAATCCACCACCTTGGCAATCTGCAGCGGCATAAACGCCTGGTACAGCGCATCGATATCCTGAGGAGTCATTGAGCGCCCCAGCTTCGCCCGCCAGCGGGCGTCAATCCCGGGCAGTTTGCCCAGCGCCTCGATATGCTGCCATTTGCCCAACCCCATCGGAATACGCGCCTCCTCCAGAGTGATGTCGATACCAAAGGTCTGTTGGAAGGCCTCGACGAAAATCTGTGTCGGTGCAAAGGAGCCAAAATCCACCGTGGTGCCGGCCCAGTCGAGAATAACGGCGTTAACCTGTTGCATCACAACTCCTTATTGTTGCCAGTACATGGCGCGACCGACGGCGTCCAGCAGACGGTCGATATCCTGCGGATAGACCTCGCCGATGTTGCCGATACGGAAACAGTCGCTGTGCGACACTTTGCCGGGGTAGATAACAAACCCCTGGCGTTTTAAACGTTGGTAAAACTCGCCGAAGCGGTAATCTTCCGCCCGTGGGGAGTAAAACGCGGTGATAATCGGCGAGTGCAGCGCATCATCCAGCAGGGTTTCAAACCCCAGTACGCGCATCCCCGCCACCAACCGGCGCTGGTTTTCACCATAACGCGCATAGCGCGCGGCGATACCGCCTTCCAGATCCAGCTCACGCAGCGCCTGCGCAAAAGCCAGTACGCTGTGGGTCGGTGAGGTGAAGCGCCACTTTCCGGCGTGGTCTTCCATACAGCGCCACTGGGCATACAGATCCAACGACAGAGAACGCGAACGGCCGGCGCATTTTTCCAGTTCGCTGCGCCGGGCGATCACAAAGGCGAAACCCGGCACGCCCTGAATGCATTTGTTGGCCGAGCTGATCAGAAAATCGATCCCCAACTCCTCCACGTCCAGCGGAATGCCGCCGAAACTGCTCATCGCGTCAACGATAAAGGTCTTCCCCCGGCGTGCCGCCAGCGCCGCCACCTGCGCCAACGGATTAAGCATGCCGGTGGTGGTTTCACAATGCACCATTGCGATATGGCTGATGCGCGCATCGGCCAGCAGCAGCGCTTCCATCTCCGCCACGTCCGGTTCCGCCACTTCTCCGCAGTCATAACAGTGGTGATCGATGCCCATCAGCGCCGCCATCTCCGCCATTCGCGCGCCATAAGCGCCGTTGCTGACGATCAGCACCTTATCCTGCGCGCCGAGCGCCGTCCCCAGCACCGCTTCCACCGCATAGCTGCCGCTGCCCTGCAGCAGCACCGAGGTGTAGACGGACGAGGCGGTGGCCAATGTTTCCAGGCGGGCGCGAATCGTCTGGACTACGCCGATATTGTAATCCTCATCCCAGGTACAGCTGTCGAACAGCATTGCCTGCTTCACCGTATCAGAGGTGGTCAGCGGGCCGGGCGTCAACAGCAGGTAATCGCGATCGTTCATCTTTTTACCCTTCCGATTGGTCTATACCAGATGCGCGCATTGTGCCGGTTAAGCATTCCACAGGTCAAACGCCAACCGCCCCTGAAACAAAAAATTCATCCGGGCATGTATAATGGAGCCTGCCGACATGCCATAGCGAGATAACATGAAACACCCTCAGGGCGATCTCCCCCACTATCTGCAGATCAAAGCGCAGTTACAGTCACGGATTAGCAGCGGTGCGCTGAAGGCCGGGGATAAGCTGCCCTCCGAACGGGAGCTGTGCGCGGCCTTTTCCACTACGCGTATCACCATTCGAGAAAGCCTGGCGCAGTTGGAGGCCAGCGGCGCCATCTATCGTGCCGACCGCCGCGGCTGGTTTGTCACGCCCGAACGGCTGCGACTGGACCCGACGCAGAACACCAATTTTCACCGTTTATGTCAGGAACAGGGACGGCAGGCGCGCACTGCGCTGCTGGCGGGGGAACACGTCGGCGCATCGCCGGAGGTGGGACAGGCATTGGCGCTCGAGCCAGGCGCGCGGATCTACCTGCTGCGCCGGGTGCGCTATGCCGACGAACGGGCCATCTGTTATTGCGAGAACCACTGTTTACCGCAGCGGGTGCCGGGGCTGCTGCAGCACGATCTGAACGGCAGCCTGACCGAGATTTATCAGCAGCATTACCAACTGCTCTACAGCAGCATGCACCTGTCGTTTTACCCCACCGCGCTGCCGCCCGAGGCCGCCGCCGCGCTGGGGGCAATGGTCGGCCTGCCCGCCCTGCTGCTGCGCCGTCTGAATTACGATCGGCACGGGCACATTCTTGATTTTGATATTGAGTACTGGCGCCATGACAGCCTGCGTATTGAGGTCGATACACAGTAAACGTCTGCATGGAAGTGGAATCGGCGCATGATGGAGTCAGCGTCAGTTAATCATACAGCCAACGCCCGGCCTTGGCAGACTCGGCGAACATACGCACGGTTAAAGGCTTTCTGGTCTTTTCTACATCAGCTTTTTGGTATTTGGTCCAACGCTCCCAACGAGATAAATTTTCCCAAGGGTAGTAGTAGCGCATATCGATGGACGATACATCTACATCGAATTTTTCAGCGTAGTCCTCAATCGCATAGAAGAATTCGTCACCTACAGCGTAGTCCTGCAGCATAGTATCCAGTTCAAGCGGAACCATCTTCATCGTCCAGGTAAGAGGAACAGATAACTCATCGCGGAAAAAATCTAAAACCTCCTGCTCCGTTACCATAGCTTGTCACTCCCACGGGCAATAGTGTTGTACTTAACCACCGTCCGAAAAGAAATCTCGGTAATGTCTTTCGCCAAAATAATCCACCCAAGGACAGGTACAGCGCGCCCCACAAATGTTCCCAACTTACGCGTTAAAATAACTCTCATTGTAGAGGGAGGATATCCTCCAACAACAGACGGTAATTTTATATTACCGGGAAAAGTTTTGTTGCCGAATACCTTACGAGCCCCCCGGGAAACATAGGAGGTATCAGTAATATTTCCTCTAAATTTGCCCCGGGTTTTTGAAACATTGAATCCCCCCAAGATAGCGGCAACCGCCCCAACATCCTGAATGCCTAATTGGTTAGCTGTCTCTTCACAGAAGATCATGAAAAACAGCTCACCGATGCTTAGATGATATCTCTCCGCATAGAAATAGCGCCCACCTAATTCTTCAATCGTGTCCATTTACCGTGCTTTCCCTTTGTTGTTCTCCTGGTAAAAGATACTAACGCTCAGAAAACCGGCAGATAATCAGAGCGTTCTCGGGTTGGTGGTGATACTGAATTGGGCTCAGCAAGAAATATAAAAAAACCTGTCGTGAAGACAGGTTTTTCGGTCATCGGCAGGCGCTCATCATCGCCTTATACGGCACGCACTCAGAACGGGTAGTCGTGATAGCCCTGCTGTTCGGAAATAATACGCGCCGCATGGTGCAGCTGATGCACATAGCCGGCCTTCGCCTCTTCGGAGAAGCGGATGGTCGGGAACGAGATGCTCAGGCCGGCAATCACTACGCCGAAGCGGTCAAACACCGGCACCGCGATACAGCGCAGCCCTTCTTCCTGCTCCTCCACGTCTTCACCAAATCCTTGCTGGCGCACCTGCGTCAGCACCGGCAGCAGTTGCGCCGCGCTGGTGATGGTATGCGCCGTGCTGCGGGTGAACTCGATCTGCGACAAAATATCGCCCACTTCGGCCTCATCGCGCCACGCCAGCAGAACTTTGCCGATCGCCGTACTGTGCAGCGGGTTACGGCGACCGATACGGGAATACATGCGCAAATTGTATAAAGAATCAATTTTATGGATGTAAACGATACTGTCTTCATCCAGCGCGCCCAGATGGATTGTCTCGCGGGTCTGTTGCGACAGTTCGCGCATCTGGATATCCGCGCTGCGGATCAGATCCACATTCTGCAGCGATTTGGCGCCCAGTTCGAACAGCTTCAGCGTCAGGGAGTATTTTTCCGACTCCCCCTCCTGCGCCACGTAGCCCAATGATTTCATGGTTTGCAGAAAACGGTAAACGGTGCTTTTGGACATCATCACCCGCTGAGAAAGCTCGGTAATACCGATTTCGCGTTCCTCACCCAGCGCCTGCAAAATACCAAACACTTTCAGCACCGATGAAACCGCATCCGGTTGTTTATCTAGATCCGTATTCGCCATCAACAATCCCAGCCTATTTCCGTTTTAAGAAATTTAAACAAGGGTTTCAGTATAAGCGGAGCGCTTCATCCTGTGCAATGTAACCCGCAGAATAAGCGCTAGCCGCTCACCGCTGTTTACAATTAGCCGCCATCGGGCAGATACAATTAGCGTAAAAATTGTTAGCATGGTCACATTCCGCACGTTTATCTATGATTTCACTATGACACTCTCCAGCTCTGACGGGTTACCCGTGCCGCAGCGCTACGGCGCAATCCTGGCCATTGCCCTTGGCATCACCGTTTCCGTACTCGACGGGGCCATCGCCAATGTTGCGCTGCCCACTATCGCCCGCGACCTTAACGCCAGCGCGGCCAACTCTATCTGGGTTATCAATGCTTATCAGCTGGCCATTACCGTCTCGCTGCTGTCGCTGGCCTCGCTGGGAGACTTGCTCGGCTACCGCCGTATCTACCAATGGGGGCTGTTGGTTTTTAGCCTGACGTCGCTGTTTTGCGCCCTGTCCGACAGCCTGACTACCCTGACTATTGCTCGCGTGCTGCAAGGGTTTGGCGCCGCAGCCATCATGAGCGTCAATACCGCGCTGATCCGCATTATCTATCCGCAGCGTTACCTCGGCCGCGGCCTGGCGATTAACGCGTTGATCGTCGCCTTCTCGTCCGCCGCCGGGCCAACGGTTGCCGCTGGCATTTTATCGTTCGCCTCCTGGCCGTGGCTGTTCGCGATAAATCTGCCGATCGGTCTGGCAGCGTGGCTGCTGGGCATGCGCTATCTGCCGGCCAACAGCCAGAAAAGCCGCGGGCGCTTTGACCCGCTCAGCGCCGTGATGAATGCGCTGACCTTTGGTTTGCTGATCGCCGCCCTCAGCGGCTTCGCCCAAGGTCAGAGTCTGACGCTGGTGGTGGCGGAACTGGCCGCCCTGCTGGTGATTGGCTGGTTTTTCGTGCGCCGTCAGTTGCAGCAAAGCGCGCCGTTACTGCCGGTCGATTTGCTGCGTATCCCGATCTTTGCGCTGTCGATGGGCACCTCAATCTGCTCGTTCGCCGCCCAAATGCTGGCAATGGTGTCGCTGCCGTTCTTTCTTCAGCAGGTGTTAGGGCGTGACGAAGTCGCCACCGGTCTGCTGCTGACGCCTTGGCCGCTGGCGATCGTGGCAGTTGCGCCGCTTGCCGGCCGGCTGATTGAACATGTCCACGCCGGGCTGCTGGGCGCGCTGGGACTCGGCCTGTTCGCTCTTGGATTATTCCTGCTGGCGACGCTGCCGCAGAACCCGGCCGATCTGGACATCGTCTGGCGGATGGCGCTGTGCGGCATCGGTTTTGGCCTGTTTCAGTCGCCAAACAACCACACCATCATCTCTTCGGCGCCGCGTCACCGCAGCGGCGGGGCCAGCGGCATGCTGGGCACCGCACGCCTGCTGGGTCAGACCTCCGGCGCCGCACTGGTGGCGTTGATGTTCAACCTGTTTCCGGAGAACGGCACACATGCATCGCTGCTGCTGGCCGGCAGTTGCGCCACCTGTGCCGCGTTGGTCAGCGCTTTACGCATCCGTCAGCCGCGCGCCGCTGCGCACTAAATCGTCACCTTGTGACATAAAAAAACCCCGGCAAGCCGGGGTTTTTTAGTGATGCTGGATTACTTCAGATACTGACCGGAACGCAGCGCTTCAATACGCTTGTCCAACGGCGGGTGCGACATGAACAGCTCGCTGAAGGTTTTGGATTTACCGTTAATGCAGAACGCCATCATGCTGCCCGCTTCCTGCGGCTCGTAGCTGGTTTTCAGACGCTGCAGCGCAGCAATCATCTTCTCACGGCCCACCAGTTTGGCAGAGCCGGCATCCGCATGGAATTCACGGTGACGCGAGAACCACATGGTGATAATGCTCGCCAGAATACCGAACACCAGCTCCAGCACCATGGAAACCGCGAAGTAGATCATCGGATTGCCGTTGCCTTCCCCTTCACCGTCACGGTTACCCAGGAAGCCAGCGGCCACCTGCGCCAACAGACGCGAGATAAAGATCACGAAGGTGTTCACCACCCCTTGGATCAGGGTCATGGTCACCATATCGCCGTTGGCGACGTGGCTGATTTCATGGGCGATAACCGCTTCCGCCTCATCACGGCTCATGCTTTGCAGCAAACCGGTGCTGACCGCGACCAACGACGCGTCACGACGCGCGCCGGTGGCGAAGGCGTTGATGTCCGGCGCGTGGTAAATCGCCACCTGCGGCATAGCAATGCCTGCCTGCTGAGACTGACGACGTACGGTTTCCAACAGCCAGTTTTCGGTTTCATTACGCGGTTGTTCAATCACTTCCCCGCCGACGGAGCGCAGCGCCATCCATTTGGACATCAGCAGGGAGACAAACGCACCGCCGAAACCAAACAAACCGGCCATGATCATCAGGCCCTGAACGCTACTGGATTGAATTCCTGTCAGGCTGAGCACCAGCCCGAAAACCAACATCACCGCCAGGTTGGTGAGCAGGAACAGAGCTATACGCATCATAAAATGTTTACTTCCTCATAAAATGTTAACAAGACGCTGCTGTAGATACTTTAGCAAGTATGGGCATCCGGCACAGTTTCAAGCCAGAAAAGCCATTAACCCACTAAAAATACGAAACTTTACAAAAACGGCGTTTCCCGCCGGATTTACGAATTGTAAACGATTGTTGCGGCTGACGGGGAAGTTTTAGAGAAAACCCGCGGCAATTGCAGGTTTTTTATGCGGCCATGCCGCACTTGCCGCTTGATGGCAAGGCGGTATAACGTGATAAGGTAACGGCGGCAAACGTATGGCGGGGCTTTACCCTCTTCCGTGAAGCATAATCACGATGGAAGATTAAAAAGCAGCATAATATGCCCGACGATAACGATCGCCGCGCAGGTCAAACGAAAGAGACGCATATTGCTTCACTCAGTCTGGCAGATAAATCGATATTTACAGCTAAACACAAAGAAAACAACTGGAAAAAGTCTGATAAGACCCACGGTCACAACGGATTGGAAGAGTATATTTATGATGTTAAACAAAGGTTTTATACGATTAGCGGGCGTGATATCCGTTGTTTCTGTCGCCACTGGCTTCACCCGCTGGCCTGACGTGATGTTTATTTCCAGCTGTGCGATGATCGTTATCTGGGCTCATGCCGAATGGGACTGGCGCCGCAAGGACAAATCCTGATCTCTGCACGCTGATGACCGCCCGATGGATTGAAAACTTGGCTGCCGCAGTGCCGCCCTATGCGTCGGAAAGTCATAGCAGGCCATCCGGCAAGATTGCGCACCGACTATGATTAGCTAGCTGACGGCTCTCCTTCCAGCGTATCTAAGCGCCGGTAGTTCTCTGACGCGCTACAGAAGTCAGATTGATATTTAAAAGCGCTGCCGCGCCTGTCCATTCCCATAGTGATGTAAGCGCAATAATCGGTTCTATAACCCTCCCAGGATGTCTGCGCAGTTTCAAAAGCGGCGCGATACTCAACATCCCCGAGTACCGCCAGATCCTTTCTTATTTCCGCCAACCGCGCGTTAAGCCTCTGCTCAGAACGTGCAGATAAACGCGTGACGCACGCCAATAATGCCGGATAGTTTTTATTAACATTTATCTTCCGGCATGCCGCAGGATCCTTGGATATCAACCCTTCAATGTCGGAAACGGCCCCGGCACCGGAAAAAACCGGCATACAGGCCAAAATGATAATGCCATATCTTTTCATCCTTTCGCTCCCTCGTTAACCCTCACCGCACCGCCCTTCGCCGTTGAAGTCATACATTCCATGTCATACGCCGGTCATCCTCTATAGCCAATAATCGCTGGCTGGACTACAGCCCCTATCACAATTTGTTGAACTTACGCCCATAAAAAAACGCACCCTAAGGTGCGCTTTTTACGTTCATCGGCCAGAAACTATTTACCGGCGGCAACCTGCTGGGCCGGCTGCCCCTGTTCCAGATGCGCCAGGTCCAGCGCAATATGCACGCTTTCATCCAGATACGGATCCGGCTCTTTGTAGTCTTTCGGCAGGTTGTCGAGCGACTTCAGCGGCTTCTTGCCGGCGTGCTGCAGGCGTTCGTTAATCCGCTTCAGGCGCGTAGCGTCATCGTCATGGTTCTCTTTCTCACGCTGGGCCAGATTGAGCGAGACGATGTTACGTTTGTCTTTCAGCGCCTTGTAGTGAGCAATATCCTGCGCAATGTATTGGAACTCCGGATCCTTGGCGATGCGTTGCTCGTGATCCTTCAGCAGTGCCGGCTCAAACGGCTTCAGATCGCCAACCCGACCGTAGGTGGCAGCGTTAATGCTGTCCCACGGCATCGCATTGTCTTCGAAGCTTTCACCGGTTTCTGCCGGATCGACGCCGGTCGGCATCAGGATATCTGGCGTCACGCCCTTACGCTGGGTACTGCCGCCGTTCACCCGATAGAATTTCTGGATGGTGTACTGCACCGACCCCAACGCCGGCCACTCAGGGCGCAGCATCTGATCGTAGATACGGCTCAGCGAGCGGTATTGCTGCACGGTGCCTTTACCGAAGGTCGGCTCGCCGACGATCAGCGCACGGCCGTAATCCTGCATCGCTGCCGCGAAAATTTCCGACGCGGAAGCGCTGAAACGGTCAACCATCACCACCAGCGGCCCTTTGTAATAGGTTACGCCGTCGGTATCCGCATCTTCGCGGATTTTACCGTTGTTATCACGCACCTGCACTACCGGGCCGCTCGGGATAAACAGACCGGACAGCGACACCGCTTCGGTCAGCGCGCCGCCGCCGTTGGTGCGCAGATCGATAATCACGCTCTTGACGTGCTGCTTGGCCATCTTCTGCAACTGAACTTTGACGTCATCGGTCAGCCCGACGTAGAAGCCGGGAATATCCAGCACCGCGACTTTCTCTTTGCCGACGGTCTTGATGGTCATTTTCACCGCACGGTCTTCCAAGCGGATGCGTTCACGCGTCAGGGTTACCACGCGGGTTTTGCTGCCCTTGCCGGCCGGCAGAATTTCCAGCCGTACCTTGCTGCCCTTCGGCCCTTTGATCAGGGAAACCACATCGTCAAGACGCCAGCCGATCACATCGACAATCGGCTTGCCGGTCTGGCCGACGCCGACGATACGGTCACCAACGGTAATCGACTTGCTTTTCGCCGCCGGGCCGCCCGGCACCATCGAGTTGATCAGGGTATAATCGTCATCCATCTGCAATACCGCGCCGATGCCTTCCAGCGACAGGCTCATCTCGGTGTTGAACTGTTCGGTATTGCGCGGAGAGAGATAGTTGGTATGCGGGTCGATTTCATGCGCAAAGGCATTCATCGCCAGCTGGAACACGTCTTCGCTGTTGCTTTGCGTCAGACGCTTGATCGCGAACTGATAACGCTTGGTCAGCGTTTCGCGAATTTCCTTATCATTTTTGCCGGCCAGTTTCAGGCTCAGCTCATCGTACTTGACCTTGGCATCCCACAGACGGTCAAGTTCGGCTTTGTCTTTCGGCCACGGCGCTTTGCTGCGGTCGACGTCGATCGTATCGTTGCCGGTGAAATCCATCGGTTTTTTCAGCAACGACAGCGCATAGGTGTAACGTTCGAAGCGGCGCTTCTGCGCCAGGTTGAACAGCGCGTATGACGTGGTCAACTTACCGGTTTTCAGCTCTTCGCCGAAGGCGGTGCGCTTATCGGCAAACTGCGCGACATCGGAGGCCAGCAGAACGTTGTGGTTGTAGTCGAGCATATTCAGGTAGCGATCGAAAATCTTGCCTGAAAACTCCGCGTCCAACGCAAACTGACGATAATGAGAGCGAGTGAAGCGCGCCGTAACGCGCTCACTCACCGTAGCATGCTGCGGTTCCTGATGCAGCTGCGGCAGTTGGTCGATGCGGATGTTGGCGGTATCCGCACCGTAACTGACGCCAGCCCACATCAAGGCAGCGACTGCCGTTAATCTGACAAATTTGTTCATGCCTTAGTTGGCCTCCGTATCAGAACTGCAAGTGTTCTGCGCGCACAATCATCGCCAGACCGGAAGAGAGCTGTACACGTACGCCATCTTTAGCGATTTCGAGTACGGTAGCATCCATCGCGCTCTTGCCTGCTCTGACCTTGATTTCCTGGCCGATCTGCAGTGCGGAGATATCCGTGACGGGTACATGACGCTGCTGACTTTCTTCTTTGGCAGCGCGAGGCTTGCGGGCTTGCTGAGGACGCGGCTTGCGGTTTTCCACTGCGGCGCCTTCGCGGCGTGCAGCCGGTTTTTTACCTGCGGGACGCGGACGGCGCGGCGCTGCGGCATCGCCGGCGGCCTCACGCTTTTTGGCGTTCTGCTCGGCACGCTGGGCCTGAACGCGCGCTTTGGCTTCCTCAAGCTGCTGACGCGCGTGGTCGACGTGCTGCTGTTCCAGCTCGCCGCACGGGTTGCCGTCCAGGTCAACGCGCTGCGCGCCGACTTTAACGCCGTACAGGTAACGCCAGCTGGAGGTATACAGGCGCAGCGCAGAACGCAGTTGCGTCTTGCTCAGGTTTTCCTCCCCCTGCACGCGCTCCACCAAATCCTGAAAAATACCGATTTTGAGCGGACGTGCTTCGCCCTCGGCGCTAAAGCAGAGCGGAAAACGCTCGGCAAGAAAAGCAATAACTTCTTTACTAGAGTTCAACTTAGGTTGATTTTCCATGAAATTTCCTGATTACAACGGTGTTGCCAACAAGCCGCAGGCATGAACAGGCGTCATTATAATGACGCCATCGCTAAATGCCACGTTAACCGTAGATCAACTTGCCGCTACAGTGACGTATTTCGCACAATCGCACTGCTCCAGCTGTGCGCAAAGCCCCGCCACCACTGCTTTCAGGCCTTCTTCATCCTGTTCGTCGAAGCGTTGATAAACTGTGCTGTCGATATCGAGAACGCCGATAACCTGACCGCCGACTTCCAGCGGCAGCACGATTTCGGCGTTGCTGGCGGCATCACAGGCGATGTGTCCCGGGAAGGCATGGACATCACCGACGCGCTGCACGGCGTTTTCCGACACCGCAGTGCCGCACACGCCCTTACCCACGGGGATTCGCACGCAGGCGATCTTGCCCTGGAACGGCCCCAGCACCAGTTGCTGGCCGTCCATCAGGTAGAAACCGGCCCAGTTCACCGCGTCCAGGCGTTCGTTAATCAACGCGCTGGCGTTGGAGAGCGCAGCAATAAAGTTGGTTTCACCATCCAACAACGCACAGAGATCGCGTTTGAATTCCGCGTAGAATTGTTCTTTTGTCATGTAATAACCATTAAAACGCTGTAGATAACTTCAAGCCCGGGGCTTAACCCCTATAAAATAAGCATTAAATGCGTATAGTCACAAGGTTAATCATCTGTTACTTCACAAAACCCCGTCCGACAGGGTATGTTTGCCTCGCATAAACCGCGCTTTGCCGCGCTTTTTTCTCCCTTGGGCAAAGGCAGCGTAATTTTCCAGCTACGCTAAGTAAACCGGCGGGCTTCAGAGCTATTGTTGACGATGAAAATACAGGCAATCACCGCCCCCCTTTCCAAAGCGCGCTACCAGCGCTGTTGCGAATGCGATCTGCTGTTCAGGCTGCCGGCGCTGAACGGCGGTCAGGCGGCCTATTGTCCGCGCTGCAACGCCAAAGTGGTCAACGGCCGCGACTGGTCGATGGCGCGGCTGACGGCCATGGCCGTCACCATGCTGCTGCTGATGCCGTTTGCCTTTGCCGAACCGCTGATTAACATTCGCCTGCTTGGTACGCCGATTCACGCCAGCCTGCTGGAAGGCATCTGGCAGATGAGCCGTCAGGGCGATCCTATCACAGCCAGCATGGTAGCGTTTTGCACGATTGGCGCACCGCTGACATTAGCGCTGTCGCTGCTTTACCTGCGCATCGGCCATCGGCTGGGGATGAACCTGCGCCCGGTGCTGCTAATGCTGGAGCGGTTAAAAGAGTGGGTGATGCTGGATATTTACCTGATCGGCATGGCGGTAGCGGCGATTAAAGTCAAAGAGTACGCCGATATCGAAGCCGGCAACGCGCTGCTGGCCTACCTGGCGCTGACGCTGCTCAGCATCCTGACGCTGATTCATATGAATCTGGAACAGCTGTGGGAGCGTTACTACCCGCAGCACCAGCCGGAAGGTGCGCCAAACGCGCTGCACGTCTGCCTCTCCTGCCACTTTACCGGCTATCCGGACGCGCGCGGCCGCTGCCCACGCTGCCATATTCCGATGTGCCATCGCCAGCCCCACAGCCTGCAGAAAACCTGGGCGGCGCTGATCGCCGCGATGATTCTGCTGCTGCCGGCCAACCTGCTGCCGATCTCCATTATTTACGCCAACGGCGCGCGCATGGAAGACACTATCTTCTCCGGCGTAGTGTCGCTGGCCACCTCCGGCAATATGCCTATCGCCGCGATCGTCTTTATCGCCAGCGTCCTGGTGCCGTTTACCAAGGTTATCGTACTGATCACGCTGCTGTTCAGCATACACTTCAAGACCTGCCACAGCCTGAAAACCCGAATTCGCCTGCTGCGGCTGGTGAAATGGATCGGCCGCTGGTCAATGCTCGATCTGTTTGTTATCGCCTTGATGATGTCGCTGGTTAACCGCGAACAATTATTGTCATTTACTATGGGACCGGCAGCCTTTTACTTTGGCTCTGCGGTCATTTTAACTATTCTTGCCGTTGAGTGGCTGGATAGCCGACTGATTTGGGATGCACATGCAACAGGAAACGCCGAATACGCCGACTGAAGCGCGGGTTAAAAACAAACGCCGCATTTCACCTTTTTGGTTACTGCCGTTTATCGCCCTGCTGATCGCCGGCTGGCTGGTGTACAACAATTTTCAGGAGCGCGGCACCACTATCACCATCGATTTCCAATCGGCGGCGGGCATCGTCGCCGGCCGTACGCCGGTACGCTATCAGGGCGTGGATGTCGGCACCGTCCAGTCGATCCGGCTGAGCAAAGATTTGGGCAAGATTGTGGTGGAGGCCAGCATCAAAAGCGAGCTGGAAGATTCACTGCGCGACGGCACCCAGTTCTGGCTGGTGACGCCGAAGGCCTCGCTGGCCGGCGTTTCCGGGCTGGATGCGCTGGTCGGCGGCAACTATATCGGTATGATGCCGGGCAGCGGCAAGGCGCAGACCCACTTCTCCGCGCTCGATACTCAACCCAAATATCGGCTCAATACCGGCGAGCTGATGATTCACCTGCATGCGGAAGATCTCGGTTCGCTGAATACCGGCTCACTGGTGTATTACCGTAAAATTCCGGTCGGCAAGGTGTACGACTACACCATCGCCAACGGTAATAAAGGCGTCACCATCGACGTGCTGATCGACCGCCGCTTCGCCAATCTGGTGAAAACCGACAGCCGCTTCTGGAACGTCTCCGGCTTTAAGGGCGACTTCAACCTCTCGGGCGCCTCGGTGCAGATGGAGAGCCTGGCGGCGCTGGTCAACGGCGCCATCGCCTTCGACTCGCCGGAAAAGAGCCAGCAGGCCAAGGCCGACCAGAGCTATCAGCTGTACCCCGACCTGGCCCGCAGCCAGCGCGGCGTCAGTATCACGCTGGATCTGCCGAGCGGCAATAACCTGAGCGCCAACCATACGCCGCTGATCTATCAGGGACTGCAGGTCGGCACCCTGACCAAACTGACGCTGCAGCCGGACAACAAAGTGACCGGCGAACTGACCATCGACCCGTCGGTGGTGGATCTGATGCGCAGCGGCACGCGCATCGCCATGCGCAGCCCGAAAATCAGCCTGAATGACGCCAAGCTCAGCCAGTTGCTGACCGGCAACACGCTGGAGCTGATCCCGGGCGACGGCGAACCGCAGCACCACTTCAACGTGCTCGACAGCAGCGAAACGCTGCTGCAGCAGCCGGGCGTGCTCACCCTGTCGCTGAATGCGCCGCAGAGTTACGGCATTGACGTCGGCCAGCCGCTGATTATTCACGGTATCAAGGTCGGCCAGGTGCTGAACCGCACGTTGACCAACAGCGGCGTCACCTTCCGCATCGCCGTCGACGCGCAGTACCGCGCTCTGGTGCACAAAGACAGCAAGTTTGTGGTCAACAGCCGCCTGGACGTCAAGCTGGGGCTGGACGGGATGGAAGTGGTCGGCGCCAGCGCCCAGGAGTGGCTGGACGGCGGCATCCGCATTATTCCCGGCAGCCGTGGCGAACCGGCAACGCAGTATCCGCTGTACGCCAACAGCGACAAGGCCAAGGCGGGCATCACCGGCAATGCACCGGCGCCGACGCTGACGCTCACCGCCTCCAGCCTGCCGGACGTGCAATCCGGCTCGGTGGTGCTGTACCGCAAGTTCCAGGTGGGCGAAATTCTCGACATCCGCCCGAAAGCTAATGCGTTTGAGGTCGATGTGTATATCGACCCGCAATACCGCAAACTGCTGGGCAAGCAGACCGTCTTCTGGGCCGAAGGCGGCGCCAAAGTCCAGCTGAGCGGCAGCGGCCTGACGGTGCAGGCTTCACCGCTGAACCGGGCGCTGAAAGGCGCGATCAGCTTCGATAACCTGCAGGGCGTGGCGTTGGGCAAAGGCGACAAGCGGGTGCTGTACAGCAATGAAACCGCCGCCCGCGCGGTCGGCAGCCAAATCACCCTGCGCACCTATAACGCCAGCAAACTGGCCGCCGGTATGCCGATCCGCTATCTGGGCATCGATATCGGCCAGGTGGAGTCGATGCAGCTGTCGCCTGACCGCACCCAGGTGCTAGCGAAAGCCGTGCTGTATCCGGAATACGTGAACAACTTCGCCCGCTTCGGTACCCGCTTCTCCATCGTCTCGCCGGAGATTTCCGCCGCCGGGGTCAATAACCTTGATACCCTGCTGCAGCCGTATATTAACGTTGAGCCGGGCCGCAGCAGCCGTCCGCTGCGCAGCTTTGAGCTGCAGGAAGCCAGCATTACCGATTCGCGCTATCAGGACGGCCTGAGCGTGGTGCTTGACGCTGCCGAAACCGGCTCGCTGCAGATCGGCACGCCGGTGCTGTTCCGCGGCGTTGAGGTCGGCACCGTCACCGGCTTCTATCTGGGCGCGATGTCCGACCGGGTGCATGTCGCCCTGCGCATCAGCAAGAAATATCAGCATCTGGTGCGTAACAACAGCGTGTTCTGGCTGGCTTCCGGCTATAACCTGCAGTTCGGCCTGACCGGCGGCGTCATCAAGAGCGGCACCTTCCAGCAGTTTATCCGTGGCGGTATCGCCTTCGCCACGCCGCCGACCATCCCGCTGGCGCCAAAAGCCGCCGCCGGCAAGCACTTCATGCTTAATGCGGAAGAGCCGAAGGGGTGGCAAGCATGGGGAACCGCCATCCCACGCGATTAACCTTAACGGGGCCTGTAACAACAGGCCCCGTTTTTTTGCGGCTCTGTGCTACAATTTCTCCTTCCTTCTTATTTTCTCGCAAGAGTTTTCTGTGGTTAAAACTGCTTCCGTATTTCTTCCGCCGGCGTTTCTCGACGCCACACGCGCTATCATGCCCGCCGATCTGTCAATGGACGATTTTATCGCCGCCTGTCAACGCCCGTTACGCCGCAGCCTGCGCGTAAATACGCTGAAAATCAGCGTCGCCGACTTTCTGGCGCGGGTAAAAGAGTACGACTGGCAATTAGAGCCTATTCCCTGGTGCGCCGAGGGCTTCTGGATCGCCCGCGACGATGAAAGTCTGCGGCTGGGCAGCGCGGCCGAACACCTCAGCGGCCTGTTTTACATCCAGGAAGCCAGCTCCATGCTGCCGGTCAGCGCGCTGTTTGCCGGCGGTGAGACGCCGACCCGGGTGCTGGACGTCGCCGCCGCTCCGGGTTCAAAAACCACCCAGATTGCCGCGCTGATGCATAATCAGGGCGGCATCGTCGCCAATGAATACGCCGCCAGCCGGGTCAAAGTGCTGCATGCTAATGTCAGCCGCTGCGGGGTCAGCAACTGCGCGCTGACCCATTTTGACGGCCGGGTGTTCGGCGCCGCCCTGCCGGAAGCCTTTGACGCCATCCTGCTGGACGCGCCCTGCTCTGGCGAAGGCGTAGTGCGTAAAGACCCCGACGCCATGAGCAACTGGTCGCCGGAGAGCGTCGCCGACATCGCCGAAACGCAGCGCGAACTGATTGACAGCGCGTTCCACGCGCTGGCGCCGGGCGGCGTACTGGTCTACTCCACCTGCACCTTGAATGCGCAGGAGAACCAGGCGGTGATCCTGAGCCTGCTGGCCAGCTATGGCGATGCGGTCAGCATCGAGCCGCTGGGCGATCTGTTCCCCGGCGCGCCACAGGCGCTGACGGAGGAAGGTTTCCTGCACGTGTTCCCGCAAATCTACGACAGCGAAGGCTTTTTTGTCGCCCGCCTGCGCAAGCACCGCTCGGTGCCGGCGCTGGCGAAACCGACCTATAAGGTGGGTAAATTCCCCTTCACGCCGATGTCGCGCAAAGACGGCGAGCTGGTGCGCCAGGCTGCCAACGCCGCCGGCCTGGCCTGGGATGACGCCGCCCATGCCCTGTGGACGCGCGACAAAGAGATCTGGCTGTTCCCAAGGGCGCTGGAAGCGCTGATCGGCAAAGTGCGCTTCTCACGCATCGGCCTGAAGCTGGCCGAGCGCTTCCCCAAAGGTTACCGCTGGCAGCATGAGGCGGCGATCGCGCTGGCGGACGGCCAGGGGCCGCAGGCGTTCGAGCTGGACGCCGCGCTGGCGCAGGAGTGGTACCACGGCCGCGATCTGTATCCAGATGCGCCGCCGCAGGGCGATGAGTGTATCGTCACCTACCAGCAACAGCCGCTGGGCATCGCCAAACGCATCGGCAGCCGGATTAAAAACAACCTGCCCCGGGAACTGGTACGCGACGGCGCGCTCGATTTCCACCAGTAATCTCCTTTCGTTCACGCTTACGATGGCGGCAAACCGGCCGCCATCGCCACCCTCGCGGCAGATAAAATTTTTCGGTGACATTTTGTGCACCTTTGTCTATGCTCATTGATGACGGGCCAACTGGTCATACCTCCTGCATCTGGCTGAAAAGGAGTATTCATGAGCGTATCCGTAGTGAAAATAGGCAGTTTTGAGGTCGATGATGCCATTCATTCCGCTGCCGCCGAACAGGCGGAGAGCAATGGCCTGCTGACCATTCCATGCAAATCGGACCCGGATTTGTGCATGCAACTGGATGGCTGGGACGAGCACACCAGCATTCCCGCCACGCTGAACGGTAAGCAGTTGTTGCTGTATAAACAGCATTATGATCGTCAGCAGGACGCCTGGATTATGCGTATCGGCTGAACGGCGATAAGGAGAGTCACAGACGCGCTGCGCGGCGAACGCAGCGCGTTTTTTATTTCACCGTGATAACGCGCCCGGCGAAAAATCGGCCGAACGCTTCAGGTGACATGGTCACGTTCTCCTGCGTTTCCGGACGATCGCCAGACGGGTTATGGAACTGCAGCCGCCCCGCCGGCGCCGCGGTGATCAGCACCAGATGCCCGCCCCGCTGCGGTGGCGTCTGCAGCGGCTGCCGGATGGAGGGATGCACCGAGGCGATGATGTAGCGCCACTCGGCAAGCAGCGCCGGCAGTTGTGCGGCCGTCATATCGACCTGCACCGCCGCCTGCAGCGCAAACTGTTCGCCCACGTAACGAACAAAAGGCGCATAAATCAGCCCCTTTATCCGTTCGTCGTCCTGCCGCACATAGGCGCCGTACGGCAGGCTGCGCCGCGCCAATGCCAGCAGCGGCGGCGCGCTGCCGTCCCGGTGAATCAGAATCATCCGCAGACAGGCCATGCCGCACACATGGTTGGCCCATTCCAGGTATTCCGCCTGCTCCAGCGCGCCGCTGGCCGCCCAGTTCGGGTCATCCGCCAGCGTGGCGCGGCCGGCAATCAGATCGGCCGCCAGTTCCGGCGTCGCCCACTGGCAACAATACGGCACCGCGCACATCGGTCTAAAACGCCTCAACCACGGTAAAATGCATCAGGATCAGCGTCATATCCGGCGCAAACATATCGTACGCCTCAAAGAAGCGCCGGTGCTCGCGGCGCCAGTAGGCCAGCGTGCGGTCGCCTTCCCCTTCGGCGAAGGCGTGCGCTTCATCAACCTGATCGTAACTGCGCACATCGACCGAGGTCAGTTTGATCGCGCAGGCCGGTTCCCCCCGGCCGTCCACCACCACGAAAATATCGCCGGCCTGTGGAATGCCGTCCTCATCCAGATTGGAACAGGTGGCGGTCTTGCTGCCGTTCAGGATCAGCTGCACCAGCTCATCCGCTAATGCTTCGTTATCGCCGAACGCCCAGCGTTCCGCCTGCTCATAGTGTGCCGGTATTACCTTGGCCATGGTTGTCTGCCTGTCAGAAAGCGTATTGATACCGCGAGCATACTACAAACCCGACGGGGCGTCGCAGCTTCGCTCAAGCGCCGCCGACCAATCTTTACCTGATATTTACGGAAATGCCCTGTGCCCGCCGCGTTATGGCAGGCATACTGGGGACTCATTCACGGCTGGCGAATAGCCTTAGGCGAGTAGTATTATGAAAGAGTGCGGCAAAGACCCCGACGATACCTTCAGCGACTTATTGCAAGCCGTCACGCTGGTTGTTCTGGTTGTCATCGGGCTGAGCATCGGTTTTCTCAGCGTCTGAAGCACGAGGAGGCACTGTTGGTCACCAAACGTATGCGCGCCAAGCATGGCAAAATGCTGCTGGTGCTGCTCGGCATCTGTCTGGCCCTGCTGTTACTGCGCTGGGCGGCGATTGCCTTCGGCTAAGCGACCGGCAGGCCGACCGCTTAGCGGTTTAGTGCCGGGCGACAGGCTTTCTGGCCGTCGGCTCCAGCAATTCACGTAAATAGGCTACGCGTTCTTCTCCCTGCGGCAGCCACCAGCGACAAAGCGGATGCTGAACTTCCGCCGAACGCGATGCGCGGTAATAGGCCGCCAGTTGCTCTACCAGACTCATCATTTTCTCTCCCGCTGTACGACGCTTTAAGTATTGAACGGTAAAAGCAGAAGAAATACTGACGGTTTGATTTTTATACTTCCGGTTTTATGGTTAGCCGCGTGCGGCGCTGGCGCTGGTGTCGGCCAACTGCTACATTGAGCAAAAAATCACCGACCGAGGTTAACGATGAAGTTCTCGGAGCAGGAGATAAAACCCGTTTGGGACGAAGTCGCCCGCCTGATCGGCGACGGCGTGATGCAGCTGCGCCATCGCGGCGAAGCGCTGTCGGTGGAAACCTTGGCCAGGCAGCTGGCGCGCCAGTCGGCGGCCTGTCAGGATATTGAGCAGCGTATTCTGCTGGGCGCGGCAATTAATATGCTCAAAGGGGGAGAATGAATCGCCAACCGTATGGCTGGCGACTCGGCAGACATCCAAGGTATGCAAGCCCAGACGTCTGGAAAAAATTATCTCACGAACAATCTGAAAATTTAATCAGAATTATCGGCATTACGTAGAAAAAACTGATTTTTTTCCTGAGATTATCTCAGCGTGACAGCCAGCCCAGCAACAGCGTCGCACCAATTACCGTCGATGCCCCGCCGATACGCGTGGCGATCTGCGCAAACGGCATCAGCCCCATACGGTTTGATGCCGACAGAATCGCCACATCGCCGGTGCCGCCCAGCCCGCTATGGCAACAGGTGACAATCGCCGCCTCCACCGGGAACATCTTCAGCCGCGGCGCAATCAGAAAACTCACCAACCCCATCGACAGCACCACCGAACCACAAACGATGACATAGCCGACGGAGAATACCGCCACCACGTTCTCCAGCGGCACATACAGCATGCCCAGGCCAATCATCAGCGGCCACACCAGCGCGGCGGAAACGAATTTATAGAAACTGTGCGCGCCGCTCTCCATATTGGCGGGAATAATCCGACAGTATTTGCACAATACCGCAAACAGAATCATCAGCACCGGGCCGGGAATATGCACTAGATGTTCAAACAGTCCGCCGACGATAAAAAAGGCGCAAATCACCAGTAAACCGCCGCCCATCCAGTGGAAATTAACCGCGCTGCCGCTCTCCTGCTGCGTGAACAACGCGTTATCCTGTGCAGAGCGAATCAGCATCCCGTCGCCGCTCAGCGTGCGACGTTTTATGCCGATACGCGCCAGCACGCCGGCGGTGACGATGGCGAAGATATTGCCCAGCACCGCCGCCGGCGCCAACTGCGCGACATACACGTCCGGCGTGGCGCCGAGGATCGCCGAGTAGGCCAGCGACAGCGGCAAAATCCCCTCGCCGATGCCCCCGCCGATAATCGGCACGATAATAAAAAAGAAGGTGTGATAAACGCTGTAGCCAAACAGCTGCCCCACCAGCAGCCCGGTCGCCACCGCAGCCAGCGTCCCCGCCAGCAGCGGCACGAACATGCGGATCATCCCCTGAATCAGGATCGTCCGGTTCATGCCGAGGATACTGCCGACCACCAGGCTGGCGATCACAAAGTACAGCAGGTTGGCCTCTTTCATCAGCAGATTAACGGTCGCCAGCACATTGGGTTGAAAGACGTTAAAATAGACCAGCACCGACGGCACCATCAGGCATAAAATCGCCGGGCCGCCAATTTCCCGCAATAGCGGAATAGATTTTCCCAACTGCGCCAGGGCAAAACCCAGCGTCATGATGATCGCCAATCCGCCGATCATGTTTTTCGGTAAAAAGTTGGCGTAGGCCGAAGTACCGACGATGGCGCAAATAGTGACAAACAGCGCAATCGGCACCGTGCCGATATCCATCCTCCGTATTTTCCATATTATTCCGGACGAGTCTGATTGCGGCGTGACTTTGTCACGACCGAGTTCAACATTTATCTGTTTCATTATTCACCTTACCCGCAAGTGTCTGATAAATCATGGGCCGAACTCGCCCAAATGAAAATAATTAATAAATAAAAAACATGAGGTTACTGACCAGCACATCGATATGCGCCGGGTTATTAGAGGTAGATAAAACAGTAGACAAGGCCGAAGATATGATAAAAAATAAAAAAGCAGAACAAAATTAATCCGTCGAAATTAAATAGTGTGACACTCCGCCAAGCTTGGCGTTAATTAATTATCGTCAGCATTTTGTAATTAAATTAAGCGGGATTATTTTTGCTCCCATGTTATAGGAGTCGGCAAATAACTGCTGATTTGCAGAAATAAGAACCGGAAATAGCACGGCTGAATCCGGTCAGCAAAATAAAACGTCCGATGCCGTTACGCCTTGTCGTTAGCCCGTCGGACACACGATAACGGTACCTCAGGTAGCTGACCCGGCGGTTTACGCAACGACGGCGTCACACCGAAAGGTATGATAAGGAAGTAGACTATGTCTTCAACCGCTGTAACCCCACAAACCCTCGCCCGCTACGGTATCCATCAGGTTAGCGATATCGTTTACAACCCTGATTACGAACTGCTGTTCAACGAGGAAACCCGCGCCGATCTGCCGGCGCTGGAGCGCGGCACCCCGACCAACCTCGGCGCGGTCGCCGTTGATACCGGCGAATTTACCGGTCGTTCACCAAAGGATAAATATATTGTGCGTGATGACGTCACGCGCGACACCGTCTGGTGGTCGGACAGCGGCACCGGCAAAAATGATAATCAGCCGATGTCGCCGGAAGTCTGGCAGCAGTTGAAATCCCGCGTAGGCGATCAGCTGTCCGGCAAGCGCCTGTTTGTAGTTGACGCCTTCTGTGGTGCCAACGCCGATACGCGTCTGAAAGTGCGCTTTATCACCGAGGTCGCCTGGCAGGCACACTTTGTGAAGAACATGTTTATCCGGCCAAGCGATGCCGAACTGGCGGACTTTGAGCCGGATTTTGTGGTGCTGAACGGCGCCAAATGCACCAATCCGGACTGGCAGCAGCAGGGGCTGCACTCGGAAAACTTCGTCGCCTTCAACCTGACGGAGCGCATGCAGCTGATCGGCGGCACCTGGTACGGCGGCGAAATGAAAAAGGGTATGTTCTCCATCATGAACTACCTGCTGCCGCTGAAAGGCATTGCCTCCATGCACTGCTCGGCCAACGTCGGCGAACAGGGTGACGTGGCGGTATTCTTCGGCCTGTCCGGCACCGGCAAAACCACCCTGTCCACCGATCCGAAGCGCCAGTTGATCGGTGATGACGAACACGGCTGGGACGACGACGGCGTGTTTAACTTCGAAGGCGGCTGCTACGCCAAAACCATCAAACTGTCGCCGCAGGCCGAACCGGAAATTTATCAGGCGATCCGCCGCGACGCGCTGCTGGAAAACGTCACGGTGCGTGCCGACGGCAGCATCGATTTTGACGACGGTTCAAAAACCGAGAACACCCGCGTCTCCTACCCGATTAACCATATCGACAACATCGTCGCACCGGTGTCCAAGGCCGGCCACGCGCAGAAAATCATCTTCCTGACTGCCGATGCCTTCGGCGTGCTGCCGCCGGTCTCCCGCCTGACGCCGGAGCAGACGCAGTATCACTTCCTGTCCGGCTTCACCGCCAAACTGGCGGGCACCGAACGCGGCATCACCGCGCCGACGCCGACCTTCTCCGCCTGCTTCGGCGCCGCCTTCCTGACGCTGCACCCGACGCAGTACGCCGAGGTGCTGGTAAAACGCATGGAGGCCGCCGGCGCGCAGGCCTATCTGGTCAATACCGGCTGGAACGGCAGCGGCAAACGCATTTCAATCAAGGACACGCGCGGCATTATCGACGCCATCCTCAACGGCGAAATTGAGCAGGCGGACACCATCACCCTGCCGATCTTCGGCCTGGCGGTGCCAACCGCGCTGCCGGGGGTCGACCCGGCGATTCTCGACCCGCGCAAAACCTACGCCGACGAATCATTGTGGCAGGAAAAAGCGCAGGATCTGGCGCAGCGCTTTATCGATAACTTCGCCAAATACACCGTCACTCCGGCGGGAGAACGCCTGCTGGCCGCCGGCCCGCAGCGCTAACCCGCAGACCTCGACAGGGCGCAATCACTGCGCCCTTTTTTATTTCCGTCGCCCAGACAAATAAATAAAACTCATACCTCGTTAATCATTTTCCGGCAGACAACCTGCGGCGCACTCCCTAACGTGGTTAGCGAGGCGTCAGCAACAATTAAGATAATTCATTGATACAAATCAATTTAATGCTATAAACATTTAAAACACATCGGCTGACGCTCATCCAATACGTTTCCGGCCTGCGGCCAAAGTTTTAATCCGATCACATATTAATAAAAAAAACAGAGAGCGTACCCGATGAGCAACCACAACATTGTTGACGTCAAAGCGTGGATCGATTCGCGCCCCATCTCCGGCTATCAGTGGCTGGTATTAATCCTGTGCTTCATCATCATTATGTTCGACGGTTACGACGCCGCGGTGATGGGCTTTATCGCCCCGGCGCTGATCGAAGACTGGGGCATTTCACGGGGCGAAATGGGGCCGATCCTCGGCGCGGCGATGCTCGGCGTCGCTCTCGGCGCGCTGATCGCCGGCCCCTACTCCGACCGCTTCGGCCGCAAGAAAGTGCTGCTGCTGTCAATCCTCTGTTTCTCGCTGTTCAGCCTGCTCAGCACCTTCGCCCGCACCCCGCTGGAAATGGCCGTGCTGCGCTTTCTTACCGGCCTCGGGCTGGGGGCGGTGATGCCCAACTGCGTGACGCTGGTGTCCGAATATATGCCGGAGCGCCGCCGCAGCCTGATGATCACCCTGATGTACAGCGGCTTTAATATCGGCTCCGGCGCCGGCGGTTTTATCGCCGCCGGCATGCTGCCGAGCCTGGGGTGGAAATCGGTGCTGTTCCTCGGCGGCCTGCTGCCGCTGCTGATGCTGCCGCTGCTGATGTGGATCCTGCCGGAATCCACCCTGTATATGGTGGTGCGCAACCAACATAAAGACAAAATCGCCCGCATCCTGCGGCGCGCCGGCGGCGTATTCAGCGCCGGCACCACCTTCGTGCTGAAAACGCCGGCGATCGCCAAGAAGGCCCGGGTGCTGCAACTGTTCAGCAACGGCTACGCCAGAGGCACGCTGGTACTGTGGCTCACCTATTTTATGGGGCTGTTTGTGATTTATCTGCTCAACGGCTGGCTGCCGACCATCGTGCGCGGCGCCGGTTTTTCGCTGGAGCGCGCGGCGATTATCGCCGGCTTATTTCAGCTGGGCGGCACCATCGGCGGGCTGCTGGTGGGTAACCTGATGGATCGCTTCGTCGCCAAACGGGTGATCGCCCTGTTCTACCTGATGGGCATGTGCTGCCTGCTGGCGCAGGGCATCTGGGGCTTTGGCCCGACGGCGCTGGCGGTGCTGGTGTTTATCAGCGGGGTATGCATCAACGGCGCGCAAACCGGCCTGCAGGCGTTCTCCCCGGCGTTCTACCCGACGGAGATGCGCGCCACCGGCGTCAGTTGGATGCACGGCATCGGCCGCAGCGGCGCAATTATCAGTTCATCGCTCGGCGGCGTGCTGCTGGGGATGTTCCCCGGCGCCACCAGCATTTTCATTATCCTCGCCACCCCGGCTCTGCTGGCGGCGATCACCATTATCAATCATCAGCACGCGCGTCCGGCGGAAAGGGTAAAAGGCATTGGCCTTAACGACCTGCCAGCGCTGTCGCGCACCATGAATAACCGGTAAACACTTTCAGACAGAGGTAACAGGATGGCAACGATCATTGGCGGACTGGCCGTGTCCCACACCCCCACCATCGGCTTTGCGGTGGATCACAATAAACAGCAGGAGAGCGCCTGGGCACCGATTTTCGACGGTTTCGCCCCGATGCAGCAATGGCTGGCGGAGAAAAAACCCGACGTGCTGCTGTACGTATTCAACGACCACGTCACGTCATTTTTCTTCGACCACTATTCGGCATTTGCGCTGGGGATTGACGACAGCTACGCCGTCGCTGACGAAGGCGGCGGGCCGCGCGATCTGCCGCCCGTCGCCGGCCATGCGGCGCTGTCCCAGCATATCGGCGCCAGCCTGATGGCTGACGAATTCGATATGGCGTTCTTCCAGGACAAACCGCTGGACCACGGCCTGTTCTCACCGCTGTCCGCCCTGCTGCCCTGGCAGGATAGCGGCTGGCCGACCCGGGTAGTCCCGCTGCAGGTCGGCGTGCTGCAGTTCCCAATCCCGTCAGCCCGTCGCTGCTACAAACTGGGCCAGGCGCTACGGCGGGCGATCGAAAGTTTCCCGGAAGATCTGAAGGTGGCGGTGGTCGCCACCGGCGGCGTCTCGCATCAGGTGCACGGCGAACGCTGCGGCTTCAATAACCCGGAATGGGACGCTCAGTTTGTCGATATGCTGGTGAACGATCCGCAGCGCCTGACCGACATCACCCTGGCGGAATACGCCACCCTCGGCGGCCTGGAAGGGGCGGAGGTGATTATGTGGCTGATTATGCGCGGCGCGCTCTCCGCCAACGTGGAAAAACTGCATGAGGCCTACTACCTGCCCTCGATGACCGGCATCTCCACGCTGATTCTGGAAAACCGCGCGCGCGAAGCGCCGGTCGACGTGCAGCAGCGCCAGCGCGACAAAATCAATCAGCAGTTAGCCGGCGTGGAAAAACTGCCGGGCACCTACCCGTTCACCCATGCCCGCAGCCTGAAGGCGCTGCGCATCAACCGCTTTCTGCACCGGCTGATCCAGCCGGACTGGCGCGCCCGTTTCCTTCAACAGCAGCAGGCGCTGTTTGATCAGGCGGCGCTGAGCGACGAAGAACAGCGCATGCTGCGCGAACTCGACTGGCGGGCGATGATCCACTACGGCGTCAGCTTCTTCCTGCTGGAGAAGCTGGGCGCGGTGGTCGGCAGCTCCAACCTGCATATTTACGCCGCCATGCGCGGCGAAACGTTGGAGGAGTTCCAGAAAACGCGTAACCAACAGGTGCTGTATTCGGTCGCGGGGAAAGACGCATGACAACACTATTTAGCCAGCCGAAGATCGACTGCCACCACCACCTGTTCGACCCGGGCCATTTCCCCTATGCGCCGGACAGCGCCTATAACCCGGCCGGCCATGAGCTGGCGACGTTGGCCCACTACCGCGCGGTGATGCAGGCCTACGGCATTCGCCATTCGCTGATTGTCGGCCCCACTTCGGGCTATAACACCGACAACCGCTGCCTGCTGGCGGCGCTGGCCGGCGGTGAAGGCCGCCATAAGGGCATCGCGGTGGTACCGTTCGACAGCAGCAGCGAATCACTGGCGCAACTGCAGACACAGGGCGTGGTCGGCATCGCCCTCAACGTCGCCATGCTCGGCGTCGCGCCGTTTCTGCAGCTTGACCGGCTGATGGCGCAATTGGCGGAACTGGGGCTGTACGCGCAGATTCAGGTACAGGATGACCAGTTGCCGGCACTGCTGCCGCTGCTGCGGCGCAGCCGCGCCAGACTGCTGTTCGACCACAGCGGCCGCCCCGACGCCGCCGCCGGGCTGGAGCAGCCGGCCTTTCAGGCGCTGCTGCAGCTGGCGGAGCGTGAACATGTGTATATGAAACTGTCCGGGCTGGCGAAGTTTTCCCGTCAGCACTACCCGTTCGCCGACGCGCAGCCCTATGTGCAGGCGCTGCTGGCCGCCTACGGCGCGGAGAAGTGCATGTGGGGCTCCGACTGGCCGTTCCTGCGCGCCACCGAACGGATGGACATGGGCACGCTGCTGATGCTGTGCGAAAACCTGTTCCCCGACGCGCAGACGCGTCAACAGATTCTGTGGCACACGCCGCAGCGCCTGTTTGGTTTTACTGACTAACGGAGAGACGATGAAAACCATTTACGTGCTTAACGGCCCCAACCTCAACCTGCTGGGCAACCGCGAACCGGAAACCTACGGCCATGACACGCTGGCCACTATCGAAGCGCTATGCCGCCGGACGGCCGCCGAGCTGAATGTGGAACTGGTATTTCTGCAGACCAACCACGAGGGGCAGATGATCGACTGGATCCAGGAGACGCGCGGCAAGGCGCAGGCGCTGGTGATCAATCCGGCTGCCTGGACCCACACCTCGGTGGCGATTCGTGACGCCGTCACCGCTGTCGCCCTGCCGCTGTTTGAAGTGCATATCACCAATGTGCACAAGCGCGAACCGTTCCGCCACCACTCCTACCTGTCCGATGTGGCGCACGGCGTGATCTGCGGCTTTGGCATTCAAGGCTACCGCTACGCGCTGATGCAGGCCGCCAGCCTGCTTTAACCGATACCGGCACACTGCGCGCGCAGGCTGTCGATCAGCGCCTGCGCCGCCGGCGAATGCAGGCTGCCGGTACGGAACGTCAGGCCGATGGCGCGGCCGGTGTTGGGCAGCGCCATCGGCAGCTGCACCAACTCCCCCGACGCCAGTTCATGCTCCAGCTGGTGCGCCGACACCGCCGCCAGCATATCTGAATTGAGCAACAGCCCGCGCACCAGCGCCAGATCGCCGGTTTCCACCACCGGCGACGGCGGCGGCATCGCCATCGCCAGAAAGCAGTCGTCCAACAGACGCCGCGCCGGGGTGGCCGAGCGCGGCAGCACCCAGCGCGCGCCCTTCAGCTGCGCCGGCTGCAGCCCGGCCTGCGCCAGCGGATGACCACGACGCGCCAGCAGCACCATCTCTTCGGTAAACAGCGTTTCGCTGTACACATCCGCCGCATAATCGCTGGCGCGTAACGCGCCAAAAATAAAATCGATATCGCCGGAGCGTAATTCAGACGCCAGCGCGGAAAACGCGCTCTCGTTGGTCACCACGCTGACGCCAGGATAGCGCGAGGTCAGCTGGACAATCGCCTGCGGCAGCAGCCGGGTACGCCCCAGCGGCAGCGCGCCGACCCGCACCGCGCCGGTCAGCACCCCGCGCCGGGCGGCGATATCCGCCGGAATATGGTGCAGCTCATTGAGCGCACGCCGGATGTTGGCCTCAATTTCCCGTCCGGCCAGCGAAGGCACCATGCCGTGCGGCGTCCGCTCCAGCAGCGGCGTGCCGACGCCGTTTTCCAGCACCTTCAGCGCAGCACTGATCGCCGGCTGGCTCAGGCCCAGCAGCGTCGCCACGGTCTGCATATGCCGCGTTTCACACAGGCAGACGAAAATCTGCAGCCGGCGTACGTTAAACAGGTACAGCGGTTCGCTGTCGGTACGCGCCGCCCCTTTACCCAGCAGACGCGCCAGCAGCGCCGGCACCTGATGCAGTTCCGCAATCGCCCGCCGCGCGCGCGGCAGCACGCACTTGCCGAAATCGGTCAGCAGCATGCCGCTGGCATGACGCTCAAACAGCGGCACCGCCAGTTTTTGCTCCAGATCGCGAATCGACCGGGTGATGGCCGACTGTGTTCTGAATAACTCATCGGCGGCGCGCGAAACGCTGCCCTGCGTGACAACCTGGCTGAATGCTCTGATTTGCATCAGGTTTGTCAGCGCGTCTTCTTCATAGTCCATGCTCAACCTCCCGGACGGCGATGCAGGCAATATAAATAAAACGCATACCTGCTGCAATCAAATGAATTATCCGCCGACGCGGGAAACTGACAGCATGAGCTCACTCCAATCAGCCAAGGAATCCGAACATGAGTGAGATAACCGCAAACAAAACCGCCCTGGTGGTCAGCGCCCATTCCGCCGACTTTGTCTGGCGCGCCGGCGGCGCCATTGCGCTGCACGGTCAGCAGGGTTATCAGGTGCATATCGTCTGTCTGTCGTTCGGCGAGCGTGGCGAATCGGCCAAGCTGTGGCGCAAAGGCGAGATGACCGAGCAAAAAGTGAAGGCCGCCCGCCGGGAAGAAGCCTGCGCCGCCGCCGAAATCCTCGGCGCCAGCATCGAATTCTTCGATATGGGCGACTACCCGCTGCGCGCCGATAAAGAGCATCTGTTCCGCCTGGCGGACGTGTTCCGCCGGGTGCAGCCGCACTTTGTGCTGACCCACTCGCAAAAAGATCCGTACAACTACGATCACCCGCTGGCCTGCAACCTGACGCAGGAAGCGCGCATTATCGCGCAGGCGGAAGGCTACCGGCCGGGCGAGCCGATCGTCGCCGCGCCGCCGGTGTACCTGTTTGAACCCCACCAGCCGGAGCAGTGTGAATGGAAACCGGACGTGCTGCTGGATATCACCTCGGTATGGGATAAAAAATATCAGGCAATTCAGTGCATGGCCGGCCAGGAACACCTGTGGGAGTACTACACCCGCGTCGCCCAGCAGCGCGGCGTACAGGCCAAGCGCAACGTCGGCATCGCCAGCGGCAAAAACATCGTGTATGGCGAAGGCTATCAGAGCATTTTCCCGCGGGTGACGGAGGATCTGGCATGAGCATCATCGGTAAAAAAGGCGTGGTGGTGCGTTCTGTCCCGCGCAGCAGCGACGCCACGCTGGCGGCGCTGGCGGCGTTCGGCGTCGCCACGGTGCATGAGGCGCAGGGTCGCAAAGGGCTGCTCGATCCGGCCATCCGGCCGATTCAGCAGGATCGCGGGATCGCCGGCAATGCGGTCACCGTGCTGGCGGCGCCGGGCGATAACTGGATGTTCCACGTGGCGGTCGAGCAGTGCCGGCCGGGCGATATTCTGGTGGTGGCGCCGACCTCCCCCTGTATCGACGGCTACTTCGGCGATCTGTTGGCCACCTCGCTGCAGGCGCACGGCGTGCGCGGGCTGGTGGCCGATCTGGGAGTGCGCGACACCCGCACGCTGCGTGAAATGGGCTTCCCGGTCTGGTCGCGGGCGGTGTATGCGCAGGGCACGGTGAAAGAGACGCTGGGGTCGGTCAATGTGCCGCTGGTGTGCGCCGGGCAGCTGATTTATCCGGGCGATGCGGTGGTCGCCGACGATGACGGCGTGGTGGTGGTGCGCCATGCCGAGGCCGAAGCGACGCTGGCGGCCAGCCGCCGCCGCGCCGAGCTGGAGGAGAGCAAGCGCCTGCGGATGGCCAACGGCGAGCTGGGGCTGGATATTTACCAGATGCGACCGCGTCTGGCGGAAAAAGGCCTGACCTACTACGACTCACTGGACCAGTTGGAGGAGTAACATGCGCCAACGTCGGATCCCCTGCCTGCTGATGCGCGGCGGCACCTCAAAAGGCGCATTCTTTCTGGCGGACGACCTGCCGTCACAGCCGGCGGCGCGCGACCGCGTACTGCTGGCGGCGATGGGCTCGCCGGATATCCGTCAGATCGACGGCCTCGGCGGCGGCGATCCGCTGACCAGCAAAGTGGCGATCGTCAGCCGCTCGCAGCGCGCAGACGCCGACGTCGACTATCTGTTCGCTCAGGTCAACGTCGACCGCCCGGTGGTGGATTACGGCCAGAACTGCGGCAATATTTTGGCGGCGGTCGGGCCGTTCGCCATCGAGCGCGGCCTGGTGGCCACCGACGCGGCGTTCACCGAAGTGCGCATCTTTATGCAGAACACCGGCCAGGTGGCGGTGGCGCGCATCCCCACGCCGGACGGCGAGGTGCGCTACGACGGCGATCTGTCCATCGACGGCGTGCCCGGCAGCGCCGCCGAAATTGTGCTGACCTTCCGCGATATCGCCGGCTCCAGCTGCGGCGCTCTGCTGCCGACCGGCCGGGCCTGCGACCAGATTGACGGCGTGGCGGTCACCTGTATCGACAACGGCATGCCGGTGGTACTGCTGCGCGCAGCGGATCTCGGCCGCAGCGGCTACGAAAGCCGCGACCAGCTGGATGCCGACCAACAGCTCAAACAGCGGCTGGAGCACATTCGCCTGCAGGCCGGCCCGCTGATGAACCTGGGCGACGTCAGCCAGCGCAGCGTGCCGAAAATGACCCTGCTGGCCGCGCCGCACGCCGGCGGCGCCGTCAGCAGCCGCACCTTTATTCCCCACCGCTGCCACGCCTCGATCGGCGTACTGGGCGCGGTCAGCGTCGCCAGCGCCTGTCTGCTGGCGGGCAGCGTGGCGCAGCCGCTGGCTCAGGCAGGCGACGATGAACAGCAGCGCGTCAGCGTGGAGCATCCCAGCGGCGAATTCAGCGTCTTGCTGACCCGCACGCCCGCCGGCGAACTGACACAGGCCGGCCTGCTGCGTACCGCCCGGCTGATTTTCGCCGGTGAGGTGTGCATTCCCGGCGCGATCTGGCCGGCCTAACCATAGGGAGAAACTGATGACCACCTTTACCCCACGGGTCACGCTGATCGGCTTCGGTGAAGTCGGCAGCATTCTGGCTCAGGCACTGAGCGCTCAGGGCGCATGCGTTACCGCCTATGACCAGCACATTACGCCGGCGATGCTCGCCACCGCCGAGCGCTGCGGCTGCACGCTGACCGAACAACTGCCGGCGGCGCTGGCCGACGCCGAGCTGATTTTTTCCGTCGTCACCGCCGCCAATACGCTGGCGGTCGCCACGCAGTGTGCTCCGCTGCTGCGCGCCGGCCAGTACTTTTTCGACCTGAACTCCGCCGCCCCCCATACCAAACGCGCCGCCGCCGCGGCGATTGAGCAAGCCAGCGACGCGCGCTATGTCGAGGTTGCGGTAATGGCGCCGGTGCCGCCCAAGCGGCTGCAAACGCCGCTGCTGCTGGGCGGCCCGGCGGCGGCCGAGGGCGGCGCACGGCTGCAGCCGTTAGGATTTAACGCCAGGATTCACAGCGATCGCATCGGCGAGGCCTCGGCGATCAAAATGTGCCGCAGCGTGATGATCAAGGGGCTGGAGGCGCTGACCGTCGAATGCCTGCACGCCGCCCGCCGCTACGGCGTCGAACGGCCGGTGCTCGATTCGCTGCACGCCAGTTTCCCGTCGCTGGGCTGGGACGAGCGACTGCCCCACTACCTGATTAGCCGGGTAGCGGAGCACGGGCAACGCCGCGCCGAGGAGATGGGGGAAGTGGTGAAAACGCTGCAGGACGTTGGCGTGGAACCGCACCAAAGCCGCGCGACGGTGTTATCGCAGCAGGGGCTGGTCGACGCGATGAAAGCGCAAAATATCCGCTATTCGCAACTGGAACCTTTCGTTTGGCAACAAGCACTTGAGGCGATCTACGGCAAATTGTGATCGGCATCAAATAACGATTTATTTTCGTTAAATTCACATTGTTAACAAACTAACAACAAAGTATTTTGAACCAAAAGGTACATAAAAACAGGACGCGCGGGCAAGCCGCAGCATGGTGACCCCGCCCGCACGCTCCGATGACTTCTCTCTTGGCACTGGAAAAACACCGTAATGAAAAAAATGCTCCTGTTAACCGGCGCGCTGCTCTCTGCCAGCGCCGGCCACGCCATGGCGGCGCCCGTCGCGCCGCTGACCAATCAGCAGGCCAATCAAGTGATCGACAACGTGCGCCACAGCCTGCAAACGCAGCATAGCGTCGGCTGCGTCGCCGTGGTGGATCGCGCCGGCCTGCTGCTGGCGTTCCAACGCTTTGACGGCGCGCCGCTCGGCTGTGTGGACGCCGCGCTCGGCAAGGCGCGCACCTCCGCTCTCTACCGCACGCCTTCACTGACGTTTATGCAACGGCTGCAAAACGGCGAAACCACCGTGCTCGCCATCCCGCATGCGGTGGCGCTCGGCGGCGGCTACCCGCTGACGCTTGGCGGCGACGTGGTCGGCGCGGTCGGCGTCAGCACGCCAAAACAAGAGCTGGATAATCAGGCTTCGCAAACCGCCGCCTCCGCGCTGCAGTAACCCCTGCCAAAAGGAACCTTTCTATGATCGCTCTTTCACGCCGCCGGCTGGTGCTCGGCTCGGCGGGGTTGCTGGCGGCCGGCGTCCTGGCGCAAAACCTGTTGGGACGTGCCGCGCTGGCGGTGCCTGACGCCGCATCGCTGCCGGACGCTTTTCTCACCGTCTCTCGTTCGCTGACCGGTATGCCGCTGCCCGACCCGCAGCTGGCGCAGCGGCTGTATCAGGCGCTGCTGCCGCGCTTCCCGCAGCTGAATCCGCTGCTCGACGCGCTGGCAACGCTGCTGCAGCAACACGGCACCCAGGACGGCGCAGCCCTGCAACAACAGCTGAAACAGCATGCCGCACCGCTGACGCGCCTGTATCACGCGTTGATCGGCGGCTGGTATCTCGGCGTTATCGGCGATGCCGCCCAGCCTGAATGCATCGCCTTCGAAAACATCGTCAGCTATCAACTGGTGCGCGACTCATTAACGCCCCCCAGTTACTGCCCGGGCGAGCCAAATTTCTGGATCCGACCGCCGCATAAGGAGAATAATCATGCCTGATTCATTAAGTGCCGACGTGGTGGTCATCGGCGCCGGTATTGCCGGCTCGCTGGCGGCATTAAAGATGGCGCAGGCCGGCGCCTCGGTGCTGATGCTGGAGTCCGGCCCGGAGATTAAACGTGACAACGCGGTGGAGCTGTTCCGCAACTCGCCGTTCAAGGGCGACTTTACCGAGCCGTTTCCGCCGCAGCCCTGGGCGCCGCAGCCCAAATTCGTACCGAGCGATAACAACTACCTGATCCAAAAAGGGCCGGACCCCTACCGCGCCCAGTATCTGCGCGGTATCGGCGGCACCACCTGGCACTGGGCCGGGCAGGCGTTCCGCCTGCTGCCGAACGATATGCGCCTGCAGAGCCTGTACGGCGTAGGCCGCGACTGGCCGATCGGTTACGCCGATCTGGAGCCTTACTATTGCGAGGCCGAATACCAGATGGGGGTTTCCGGCGACAGCGATCTGGACTCGCCGCGCTCGCGCCCTTACCCGCTGCCGGGGATCCCGCTGCCTTACGGATTTGAACGGATTAAACAGCGCGTCGCCGGGCTGGGTTATGAGGTCGGCATCGGCCCGCAGGCGCGCAACAGCGTTCCCTACGACGGTCGCCCGGCCTGCTGCGGTAATAACAACTGTATGCCGGTCTGCCCGATCGACGCCCAGTATCACGGCGGCATCTCCGCCCGCAAGGCGCTGGAGGCCGGCGTGCGCATCGTCGCCAATGCGGTGGTGTACCGTATTGAGGCCGACGACAAGGGTAATATCGTGGCGGTGCACTATCTGGATCGCAATAAACACAGCCACCGGGTCAGCGGCAAACGCTTCGTACTGACCGCCAACGGTATTGAAAGCCCGAAAATCCTGCTGCTGTCCAGCAGCGAGCGTTATCGCCACGGCATCGCCAACAGTTCCGGCATGGTCGGCCGTAATCTGATGGATCATCCGGGCAGTTCGGTAGAATTTTACGCCGACGAACCGGTATGGTTCGGCCGCGGGCCGATGCGGCCCGGCAGCATCAACAACCTGCGCGACGGCGCGTTCCGGGCGCAGCGTTCAGCCCTGCGGGTCGATCTGGCCAACACCTCGCCGGTGCGCTACCTCACCGAGCGCCTGATCCGTCAGGGCTATTACGGCAAGGCGCTGAATGAAAAGCTGGCGTTCCAGTCCGAACGCTACGTACAGCTGAAATGCCTGCTGGAGATGCTGCCCGAGCCGGAAAACCGCGTGCAGCTGAGCAAAACCGAGAAAGACGCCTGGGGCATCCCCAAACTGGAAGTCTACTACCGCTTTCCGGAGTATGTGCACCGCGGCTACGACCAGTCGATGGTCGACTTCCGGCGTATCGTCAAACAGATGGGCGGCAGCGAGGCGCTGTACAGCCGGCGCGGCGTTTATGACAACAACCAGCACATCACCGGCACCATGATGATGGGGCGCGATCCGCGCGATTCGGTGGTTGACGGCGACTGCCGCAGCCACGACCACCCCAACCTGTTTATCGCCGGCACCGGCATCATGCCTTCCGCCTCCACGGTCAACTCGACGCTGACCGGCGTGGCACTGGCGCTGCGCATGGCGGACAGCGTGCTGAGCAGTCTGCAGGGAGGCATGGCATGAAGAAGACGCTACTGGCGCTGTTTCTCAGCGCCGCGCCGCTGTGGGCGCACGGTGACGATGCGCTGATCAAGCGCGGCGAGTATCTGGCGCGCGCCGCCGACTGCACCGCCTGCCATACCGCGCCGGGCGGCCCGGCGTTTGGCGGCGGCTATCCGGTCAGCACGCCGTTCGGCGTGATTTACGGCAGCAATATCTCCGCCGACAAGCAGTTCGGCATCGGTAACTGGAGCGATGACGAATTCGTCGCGGCAGTGCGCGACGGCGTGGGTAAAAACGGCCAGCAGCTCTACCCGGCGATGCCGTACGACGCCTTCACCAAAATGAAGCGCGACGACGTGCTGGCGATCAAAGCCTACCTGCTGGCGCAACCGGCGGTGCATCAGGCAACGCCGCGCACCGATCTGGCCTTCCCGTTCAACCAGCGCTGGGGCATGCGGTTATGGAAGCTGTTTAACTTCAGCGCCGGCGAACTGCGGCCGGACCCGGCCAAAAGCGACGAATGGAACCACGGCCGCTATCTGGTGGAAGCGCTGGCGCACTGCGGCACCTGCCATACGCCGCGCACTCTCACCATGGGGATGGACGAGGACAACGCCTTTGCCGGCGGCGACCTCGGCGGCTGGACGGCGTATAACATCACGCCGGATAAACGCGCCGGCATCGGCAGTTGGTCGCAGCAGGAGCTGGTCGACTACCTGAAAACCGGCAACGTCGCCGGGCGCGCCTCGGCCGCCGGGCCGATGGCGGAGGCCATCGAGCACAGTCTGCAATACCTGCCGGACAGCGATCTGCACGCCATGGCGACCTATCTGCGCAGCGTAAAGCCCATCGCCGATGATGCACAGCGCAAGGCCCGCGACGCCTGGGGACAGCCGACGCAGGACTACCTGACGCTGCGCGGCGGCAATGGCGGCGAGGCCTCCGGCGCGGCGCTGTTCAACCGCCACTGCGCCAGCTGTCACGGTGCCGACGGCGCCGGCAAGGGGAGCGGTTTCCACGCCTATCCATCGCTGCTGCATCACGGCAGCACCGGCGCCGCGGACAATAAAAACCTGGTGGCGGTGATCCTCGGTGGCGTACAGCGGCATATGCAGCAGGGGGAAATCCTGATGCCGGCCTTCGCCGGCGAGCTGAGGGATGACGAGGTGGCGACGCTGAGCAACTACGTCAACCGCCAGTTCGGCAACCCTGCGGCGGCCAACGCCAGCGCCGAACAGGTGGCGCGCCAGCGGCAGGATGCCAATCTGCCGCAGCCGCCGACGGTGCTGCAGGGCGACCGGCCGTAAGCACGGCATTTTTGCGCCCCCTCAACCGGAGGGGGCCAGAACCAGCCATGCCATGTTGCATGCCCTACACATTCAAAGTATGAAGGCCTCTTGCGTCAGTTCTTGCGTCACGCCGACCAGCTGAATTTGGAACAGCTCCGCACTCGGTTCAACGAAGGGATCCACTTCAACGTTGGTGCCTTCTGCCGTATGCTCCAGCCGCACTTCCTTGCCATTGCCGCTGAACGGCTGATAGCCGATAAAGGTCAGGTCGCTGTCTACCTCCCAGCCGATCAAGTTATCATAGTATTCATAGCCGCTCTCATTGAGCTCACTGAGGTCAATCTTATCTTGTTCCTGCTCGTTGAAGGTGAAATCGGTGATAATGTCGGGATCTTTAGCGCTGGTAGCGCCAACCCACTCATATAAAAAGACATCATTACCGCTGCCGCCGGTCAGCGTATCACCACCGGACGAGGAAGAGAGCAGCAAATCATTGCCGGCCCCGCCGTCGAGGTTAAAATGGGTGCCTAACTGGCCAATGTTATAGCCGGGAAACGGCTCATTCACGATATAAATTTTATCGTCCCCGTCATCACCGTATAAACGCCCATTATCCGTGGGCGTCTGCAGCAACAGTTCGACGCTAATCAGATCGTTGCCCTCATCGCCATGCACCAGATTGTTCTCACCCATCGGCGTTATCCAATCATCGCCGGCGCCGCCGTAGATGACATCGTCTTCCGGCATAATCTCTCTTGGGGGATCGTCGATGCCATAATGAATACCCCAGTATATGCCGTAGTTAAAATCGATGCGGTCATTGCCATCGCCGCCAAACACCGTGTTGTGCCCATGCACATCCAGCCCGGCGTCAACCCGGTCATCCCCGTCGCCCATAAAGATCGTGCTGCTCTCGGTCATGCGCAGAGAATCGTTGCCCGCGCCGGCAAAAACCGTTGCGTTATCGCCGGTGTAAATTTCATCATCGCCGCTGCCGGAAAATACCGTATCGGCATCATTTTCCGGCGTACCAAGCTTGATAATGTCATTGCCAGCAAAACCAAACACCCAATCCTTACCGTTGCTCCCTTTCAGGAGGTCATCTCCCTCGCTGCCCAGGATAATATTGGGTATTTGTGGCAATAATGCGCCGATACCCTCGCGTATCGTATTGTCTTCCAGCCAAGGCAACGTTGTTAATTTCATATTATTCATGACGATACCCTTATTTCTCGTATAACGTTATGAGGCATTCCCCTACATGGCGTACTGGCCCAAGCACGCCTTACAGCATGCGGGGGGCATCCTCTGCTCAATGGTTCTCCATAGAGAGAGGGTATAGACCAAGCTGTACACAAAATAAACTATTCGCCATGCCGGTTTGTTAAGCCGGACACGTAATCATCCTTAACTGCGACTTTTCCTATACTTTTTGTCGGCTGCCCCGGTCAATCGTTCCCTCGATCACAATCGAGACAGCCCATTGTTAACTCATCGACAAAACGTGCAATCATTGAGCCATCACGTCTCCCCCGATGACTGAGGTTAAGGATCAGCATGACAGCAAACTCCGCAGTGATGGACAGCCGCCGCTCACGTCAGGCGCTGTTGGCCGGTTCGGTCGGCAACTTTATTGAGTGGTACGAATTTGGCGTGTACGGCTTTCTGGCCACGGTGATCGCCGCCAACTTCTTCACCCTGCAAGGCGAAAATGCCGTTACCAGCCTGATCCTCGCCTATGCCGCCTTTGCGCTGGCGTTTTTCTGCCGTCCCATCGGCGCGGTGATTTTTGGCCGCATCGGCGATCGTATCGGCCGGCGGCCGACGCTGATCGTGGTGGTGCTGCTGATGACGCTGACCACCGCGCTGATCGGCGTGATGCCGACTTATGCGTCAATCGGCGTCGCCGCCCCGCTGCTGCTGACGCTGCTGCGTATGCTGCAGGGGCTGTCCGCCGGCGGTGAGTTCGGCGGTGCGGTCGCACTGCTGACCGAGTTCGCCCCGCCCGGCAAACGTGGCCGCTTCGGCGCCTGGCAGTCGCTGACCGTGGCGCTCGGGCTGCTGGCGGGCGCCGGGCTGGTGGCGTTGCTCAGCGCGCTGCTCAGCCACGAGCAGCTGCACGATTGGGGCTGGCGCATCCCGTTCCTGCTGGCGCTGCCGCTCGGCGTGCTGGCGCTGTGGCTGCGGCTAAAACTGGAGGAGACGCCCAGCTTCACCCGGGCGCAGCAACAGCCCGCCGCCGCCGAGCGCCCGGCGTCCGCCGCGCCGCTGGTCGTGGTCAAAACCATAACCGTCGGCATTGGCCGGATGATGGGCTGGTCGGCCGCCGGCTACACCTTTCTGGTGGTGATGCCCACCTATCTGCAAACTTCGCTGCACGCCACGCTGCAACAGGCGTTGGCGGCCACCGTGCTGGCCAACGTCGGTTTTGCCCTGACCATTCTGCCGGCCGGTATCCTCAGCGATCGGCTGGGGCGTAAAACGGTGATGATCGGCGCCATCAGCGCGGTGATCCTGTTTACCTTTCCGCTGCTGCATCTGCTGCAGGACGTCGGCGCGGCGCTGTGGCAAAAAGGTGCGGCGGTGCTGGTGGCCGGCGCGGTGGTCGGGCTACTGGCCGGCCCCGGCCCGGCGATGCTGGCAGAGATGTTCCCTACCCGAGTGCGCTATACCGGACTCGGGCTGGCTTATTCGCTGTCCAACGCGGTGTTCTCCGGCTCCGCCGGGCTGATTATCACCGGTCTGATTCGTGAAACCGGCAATATCGATATTCCGGCCTATTACGTGGTGGCTACCTCACTGATCAGCCTGCTGGCGCTGATGACGCTGCGGCGCGACGACCACCTGCGCCCGCTCGACGCGGCCTAACCCCTCAGCCGACCAGACGTGATAGCGATCACAACGCCAAAATGTTAACGTTAACTTTTGTGATTAACATCGCAATCATCGCGTAAGATGACTTCCAGCCAAACAAAGTTAACGTTAACAATCAGGCTATCTTCCTCCACCGGGGCATCATCGTGAACCGCAAAACAAAAAAATATTACTTTCTGTTGAGTGGCCTGCTGTTCTTCTTTTTCTTTACCTGGTCATCCAGCTTTTCGCTGATTTCACTGTGGCTGAGCCAAAAAATCGGCCTGAAAGGCGCGGAAACCGGACTCATCTTCTCTGCCATCTCGCTGGTGGCGCTGTGCGCCCAGCCGCTGTACGGTTTTATTCAGGACAAACTCGGCCTGCGCAAATACCTGCTGCAGTACCTCGGCGTAATGCTGCTGCTGACCGGCCCGTTTTTTATCTATGTCTACGCCCCGCTGCTGGCAAGCAACCTGCTGCTGGGCGCGCTGGTCGGCGGCGTGTTTATCGGCGCTACCTTCTATGCCGGCATCGGCGCGCTGGAGTCCTATACCGAGCGCGTCAGCCGCATCGTCGGCTTTGAATTCGGCCGCGCCCGCATGTGGGGCTCGCTCGGCTGGGCCAGCGCCACCTTTCTGGCCGGCTTTATCTTTAATATCGACCCGGACATCAATTTCTGGCTGGCGTCGGCGTCCGCAGTGGTATTCCTGCTGCTGCTCAGCCAGGTGCGCGAGCTGAAGGCCAACGCCATGGCCGAGCTGGAGTACGGCAAAGCGGAAAATCTGCGACTGCAGGACGCCGTGGCGCTGCTGCGCCTGCCCGGCTTCTGGGCGCTGGCAATCTTTGTACTCGGCATCAGCGTGTATAGCGTGTTCGACCAGCAGTTTTCGGTCTATTTCGCCGCCCAGTTCGCCACGCCGCAGCAGGGCAACGAGATGTACGGCTTTCTTAATTCACTGCAGGTATTTCTGGAGGCCGGCGGCATGTTCCTGGCGCCGTTGCTGGTTAACCGCATTGGCGCCAAGCAAGGGCTGTTGCTGGCAGGCGCCGTGATGACGCTGCGTATGCTCGGCTCCGGCCTGGTCAGCGGCGCGCTGCTGATTTCCCTGATGAAGCTGCTGCACGCCGTTGAACTGCCGATCCTGCTGATCGCCATTTTCAAATATATCGCCACGCGCTTCGACAGCCGCCTCTCCTCCACGCTGTATCTGGTGGGATTCCAGTTTATTACTCAGGTGATGGCCAGCTTTCTGTCACCGCTGGCCGGTTACGGCTATGACCGTATCGGCTTTGCCGACACCTACCTGCTGATGGGCGGCGTGGTCGCCGCCACCACCCTGCTCTCCTGCTGGCTGCTGCGCGGCGAAACCGCCGGCGGTAAGCACAACATTCATCCCTTAAGCGAGCCAAGCCAATGAAAGAACTCTTAGCCCAGGCCGATCACGCCGTAGAAAAACTGCGCGCCGCGCGTCAGGACGACCTGTATCCGCGTTTCCACCTGGCCGCCCAGGCCGGCTGGATTAACGACCCCAACGGACTGATTTTCATCAACGGGGTATACCATGCGTTTTATCAGCATCACCCCTTCGATGAAAATTGGGGGCCGATGCACTGGGGACACGCCACCAGCCGCGATCTGGTGCACTGGCAGCATCAGCCGATCGCACTGGCGCCCGGCGACGCCGACGACCGCGACGGCTGTTTCTCCGGCTGCGCAGTCGATGACCACGGCGTACTGACGCTGCTGTATACCGGCCATGTCTGGCTCGGCGAGCCGGGTGACGACTCGCAGCTGCGCGAGGTGCAGTGCCTGGCCACCAGCGAGGACGGCATCCATTTCACCAAGCACGGCGCGGTGCTGACGCCGCCGGCGGGCATCATGCACTTTCGCGATCCGAAAGTGTGGCGGCAAGATGAGCAGTGGTGGATGGTGGTGGGCGTCAAAGACAGCGATCTGGGCCAGGTATGGCTGTACCGTTCCGACGATCTGCGCGACTGGCGCTTTGAACGGGTGCTGGCCGCCGCCGAGCATGCCCGGCAGGGCTATATGTGGGAGTGCCCGGATTTCTTCCCGCTGGGGGAGCGCCAGCTGATGATTTTTTCCCCGCAGGGACTGGCGGCGCAGGGCTACCGCTATCGCAACCTCTTCCAGAGCGGCTACCTGCTCGGTAACTGGCAGCCGGGCGAGGCCTTTGAAGTGACCCAGCCGTTCAGCGAGCTGGATGCCGGGCACGACTTCTATGCGCCGCAGACCTTCACCGCCGCCGACGGCCGTCGCCTGCTGTTCGGCTGGATGGATATGTGGGAATCGCCGATGCCCAGCAAGGCGCACGGCTGGGCCGGCGCGCTGACGCTGCCGCGCGAACTGTCGCTCAGCGCCGCCGGGCAGGTGCGCATGCAGCCGGCGCGCGAACTGACGGCGCTGCGCCGCGAAGCACGGCAGTTTGACGCCGTGCGCTGCCGCAACCAGCGTCTGCCGCTGGGGGATGCGCTGCACGAACTGCTGCTGACGCTGGATCTGGCCGGCAGCGATGCCGAACGCTACGGCGTAAGCCTGGGCGACGCGGCGCGGCTGTATGTGGATAATCAGGCGCACCGGCTGGTGCTTGAGCGGTTCAGCGACGATCCGGCGCTGTGCGGCTGCCGCAGCGTGCCGCTGCCGGCCGGCGACCGTCTGCAGCTGCGGCTGTTTATCGATCGCTCTTCGCTGGAAGTGTTTGTCAATGACGGCGAAACCTGTCTGACCAGCCGCATCTATCCGCAGGACGGCGATTGCCGGCCCGGCCTGTTTGCCGAAAGCGGCGAGGCGCATTTCCCCGCGATCGCCGGCTGGACGTTGGACAGCATCTGGCAATAATCTGTGCGGCCCGCGCTGCCGGGCCATGCAGAAAAGCTACAGCGACGCGCGCAGCAACAGCGGGCACGGTACCTTGACGCTGTCGCGGTGCTCACGCTGCTCGATCAGGTGCAGCGCCGCCTGGCGGCCCAGTTCATAGTGCGGCAGTTGAACGGTGGTGAGCGGCGGCTGAAACAGTTCGCCAATCCCCACCATGTTGTCATAGCCCAGCACCGCCACCTGCTGGGGTATGCGCCAGCCCTGCGCCAGCAGCGTCTGGTACACCAGGAACGCCACCCGGTCGTTGCCGCACACCACCACGTCGCACTCCTGCCGCCCGGGGGCGAAATGGCGCGCCAACAGTTCGACGCAGTCACGGTAATGCTCATCGCCGCCGCTCAGGTTGAGGTGGTACTGCCGCAGCTGCGCCATATCGCCGCCGCCCTCCCGCCAGGCGCGCTCCAGCCCGCGTCGGCGCAGCGTCGCCGCCGGCACGTCTTCCGGCAGATAAATACACAGCGGCGCGCGGTAGCCTTTGTCGAGCAGCGCGCGCGCCGCGTCATACTGCCCTTGTTCATCATCCGGGATATAGCTGGCGATACGCTGCGTACGGCTGAAACAGTTTGCCAGCACCAGCCGCTTATCCAGCAGCTTGGCTGGCAGCGTCACCTGGCGCAGTCCCATGGTGGTGAAAATCACGCCGTCCGGCCGGTGCGCCAGCAGCAGATCCACCGTATGCTCCGCCGATTCATCGTCAAACAGGTTGACGACAAAGCTGTTCCAGCCATGTTCGCGCGCGGTTTTTTCTATCGACAGGATCATTTCGACCGAGAACGGCGTGGTGGCGGTATCCAGCGCCAGTACGCCGATGGTCTGCACCCGGCCGCCGTCGCCGCGGATGCGGCGGGCGGCCAGATCCGGCACATAGTCCAGTTGATCGATGGCCTGCTTCACCCGGCGGTAGGTTTCCGCCCGCAGTTTATCAGGCTCGTTGATGGCGCGAGATACCGTCATCAACGAAACCCCGGCCAGTTTTGCAACGTCTTTCAGCGAAGCCATGTACCCTTCTCTGCCTTGACTGGGAAATGAAACGAGACCTCGCATAATCCCATAACTCAGCCGCAGAGACTACCGCCGTTTACACCCGGCTGAGATCGGCCCACAGCGCCAGCGCATCCGCGCTCAACGGTGCGGCCTGCCCGCCATGTGCCGCCTCCGGCCACCAACCGCCCTGCCTGGCGCCGAGCCGGGTTTCTGCCGGCAACAGCCATTCGCCGCGCAGCACATACCAGACGCCGGCGTGGGCGGCCGGCAGCTCACACGCCGCCGTCATCCGCCGCACCGTGGCGCGCCAGCGTCCGCGCCGGGTCATGATATTAAAATCCTGGCTGACGCCCCCCAGCAGGCGCGCCTGCAGCGCCGCATCGCCGGAGAAGGCGAAGGGTTCGCCCGCCGTCTCCAGCCGGTGGTCAATGCCGTCGCCGAACAGGTGGACGCCGTCGCCCTCCAGCAGGGTAATCGAACGGTCGATACCGTCGAAGGCGGAAAACGGCCCGTCCTGTGCGATGGTGGCGATACTCGCCCGCCAGTCGAAATCGACGCCGTCTGCCGGCTGGCAGACAATTTCACGCGTTTCTCCGCCGCCGTTGCGCCACGGGCTGACCGGCAGGTCGGCAAAATCAAACCGGTTAATCAGCATCACGCCTCCTGCTGGAAAGTTTTGAGCACCTGCATAAACTCGGCGCGGCTCTGCTGCTGCAGCGCATGGCGCCCCTGCTCAATCACCTGCGCTCCGGCAACAAACACGTCGCGGATCTGCGCCTTGCCGCCGGCAAACAGCCAGCGGTTGAGGATCGCCGCGTCCGCCGCCGCCGCCAGGTACGGGTCGTCGCCGTCCAGCACCAGCCAGTCGGCGCGGTAGCCGCTCTGCAGCCGGCCGATCGGCGCGCCGCAGGCCTGCGCCCCCCCTTGCAGCGCCTGCTGATACAGCACATCGCCCACCGACGGCTGCTCCGCCGTCGTCAGACGGTTGCGGCGCCGGTCGCGCAGGCGCTGGCCATATTCGAACCAGCGCAACTCCTCCACCACATTCAACGAGACGTGGCTGTCCGAACCGATGCCCCAGCGTCCCTGACGCTGCAGATAGGCGTCGCCGGGGAAGATGCCGTCGCCCAGATTGGCCTCGGTGGTCAGACACAACCCCGCCACCGCCCGGCTGTGTGCCAGCTGCTCCAGCTCGGCGTTATCCAGATGGGTGGCGTGCACCAGACACCAGCGGCTGTCGACCGGCAGATGCTCATACAACCACGCCACCGGGCGCTGGCCGCTCCACTGCAGACAGTCGTTCACCTCTTTTTGCTGTTCGGCGATATGGATATGCACCGGCAGCGTGCTATCGGCCTGCGCCAGCACCTGCTCCATCTGCGACAGTTCCACCGCGCGCAGCGAATGGAAGCACAGCCCCTGATTCTGCAGCGGCTGCCCCGCCAGCTGACGGGTGATAACCTGCTGCTGCGTCAGATAGCTGTCCACATCCTGGATAAAGCGCCGCTGCCCCGCCTGCGCCGGCTGTGCGCCAAAGCCGGCATAGCTGTACAACACCGGCAGCAGCGTCATGCCGATCCCCGCCTGCTGCGCGGCGCGGCTGAGGCGGCCGGTCATTTCGCCACGGTCGGCGTATGGCTTGCCGTCGGCGTCATGATGCAGATAATGAAACTCTGCCACCTGGGTATAGCCGCCCTGTAACATTTCGATATACAGTTGGCGGGCAATGATTTCGACCTGCTCCGGCGTCAGGCGCTGCACCAGGCGGTACATCAGATCGCGCCAGGTCCAGAAACTGTCCTGCGGATCGCCCGCCACCTCGGCCAGCCCCGCCATCACCCGCTGAAACGCGTGCGAGTGCAGGTTCGGCATCCCGGGCACCACGTCGCCATGCAGCAACGCACAGCCTTCCGGGCTGGCATCCGGGGTAACCTGGGTAAGAAAACCGTGAGCGTCGACGTCCAGCCGGACGGCATGCGCCCAGCCGGTGGGAAGCAGTGCGCGTTTAGCGTAGTAAGCAGGCATAGCAATATTCCAACGTTGGTGTAACGGCGAAAGCGCGCAGCGCGCGCACAGGTAAATGTTTCAAGCCGGTAACATTAATCTGGAGAATCGGCTATTACTTGTATATACATATACAGATGCCCTAATCAACAGTAAACTGATGTTATTATTTTTTTATTTGACGAGGTTAACGTCGTGGTTGATCAACAGAGCGTGTTACAACTGGCTACGGCCATGAGCGATACCCCCGCCCCCATCTACCAGCGGGTGAAACAGGCGATCGTGGATCAGATCCGCGCCGGCCACTGGCAGCCGCACCAGCGCGTGCCCTCGGAAAGCGAAATGGTGGCGGAGCTGGGCGTCAGCCGTATGACCATCAACCGTGCGCTGCGTGAGCTGACCAGCGAAGGCTTTCTGGTGCGTATGCAGGGCGTCGGCACCTTTGTCGCCGAGGCCAAAGCGCACACCGCGCTGTTGGAAGTGCATAACATCGCCGATGAAATCGCCGCCCGCGGTCACCGCCACAGCAGCAAGATACTGCAGATGACGGCGCGCACCGCCAGCGATGAAGAGGCCGCCGCGCTGGGCATAGCGCCGGGACAGCAGCTGTTCTATTCGCAGATCGTCCACTATGAAAACGAGATGCCGGTGCAGTTGGAAAACCGCTGCGTCAACCCGCTGGCCGCACCCGACTATCTTCAGCAGGATTTCGATCGGGTGACGCCTTATATCTACCTGACGCAGGCCGCGCCCCTGACCGCCGGCGAGCATATCGTCGAAGCGGTGGTCGCCAGCAAGCAGGAGCGCGAGCTGCTGCAGTTGGAAGAGCGCGAACCCTGCCTGCTGATCCATCGCCGCACCTGGTCAGGCAAAACCGTGGTCACCTCGGCGCGGCTGCTGTATCCCGGCAGCCGTTATCAGCTGTTTGGACGCTTCGACGTTTAATCCCTCCGCGCGGGGCGCCACGCCGCCCCGCCGTTTATCCCCGCCATACTGCAAATTGCAGGTGCGTTGGCTGCATTCAGTCACCCGAATCACTGACCGGTGTAAGCGCATCGGGATTCCTTCATTCGCCGCCCTCCTGCCATTTGAATTATTTAGGGTATAGCGATCACATTTCCGTAACAAATTATCCCTGCTACCTCTTGTCGACCGTTGATGAATGCGCTAGCTTGTGTTTAATTGTATATACAACCAAGCAAGGCGGGACAACGATGACCAGCGAGATTCACTGCGACAGCCTGTGGCACGGGGCGGATATCGTCACCATGCGCGAGGGCAAATACCATATTCTGCACGACGGCGCGATAGCGGTGCGCGACGGTAAAATCGTCTGGATTGGCGAATACGCTGCACGCCCGGCGATTACCGCAGATGAGACGGTGAAGTTCGAAGGCGGCATCATTACCCCCGGCCTGGTGGATTGCCATACCCATCTGGTGTTCGGCGGCGACCGCAGCGCGGAATTTGAACAGCGGCTGAACGGCGTCAGCTATGCCGAGATCGCCGCGCAGGGCGGCGGAATCATTTCCACCGTCAACGCCACCCGCGACACCTCGGAACAGCAACTGCTGGAGCAGGCGCAGTTCCGCCTGCGCCCGCTGCTGGCGGAAGGCGTGACCTGCGTGGAGGTCAAGTCCGGCTATGGGCTGACGCCGCAAAGCGAGCTGAAAATGCTGCGGGTGGCGCGCCGGCTGGCCGACACGCTGCCGGTAGAAGTGAAGACCACCTGTCTGGCCGCCCACGCGCTGCCGCCGGAATATGCCGGCCGCGCCGATGACTATATCGATCTGGTATGCGACACCATTATTCCACAAGCCGCCGGCGCCGGCCTGGCCGATGCGGTCGACGCCTTCTGCGAACATCTGGCCTTTTCGCCGCAGCAGGTGGAAAAAGTGTTTGCCGCCGCCGAACGCGCCGGGCTGCCGGTGAAGCTGCATGCCGAGCAGCTGTCCGCACTGGGCGGCAGCGCTCTGGCAGCGCGTCATCATGCGCTGTCCGCCGACCATCTTGAATACGCCACCGAGCAGGACGCGCAGGCGATGGGCGCCGCCGGCACCGTCGCGGTGCTGCTGCCGGGGGCTTACTACCTGCTGCGTGAAACCCAGTGTCCGCCGATCGAACTGTTCCGCAAACACCGGGTGGCGATGGCGATCGCCAGCGATGCCAACCCCGGCACCTCGCCGGCGCTGTCGCTGCGGCTGATGATGAACATGGCCTGCACCCTGTTCCGCCTGACGCCGGAAGAGGCGCTGGCCGGCGTCACGCTGCACGCCGCCCGGGCGCTGGAGCTGCAGGAGAGCCACGGCTCGCTGGAAAGCGGCAAGGTGGCGGACTTCGTCCACTGGCCGCTGTCCCGGCCGGCTGAACTGACTTATTGGCTGGGCGGACAGCTGCCCTGCACGGTGATTTTCCGAGGAGAAATACGTCAATGACCATTCGCGATCCGTTCCATTTCCAAACCGGCAGCCTGCCGCTGTTAATCAGTATTCCTCACGCCGGCACACAGCTGACGCCGGCCGTTGAGGCCGGGCTGACGCCAGACGCGCGCGCGCTGCCGGACACCGACTGGCATATTCCTCAGCTGTATGACTTTGCCCGCGACCTTGGCGCCAGCATTCTGGTAGGTAATTACTCGCGTTTTGTTATCGACCTCAACCGCCCGGCGGACGATAAACCGCTCTACAGCACCGCCACCACCGGGCTGTATCCGGACGTACTGTTTAACGGCGAACCCAGCTTTCTGCCCGGCAAAGCGCCGGATGACCAGGAGCGCGCCGGCTATCTGCAACAGATTTGGCAGCCGTATCACCAGCAGTTGCAGGATGAGCTGGCCAGGCTGAAGGCGCAGCACGGCTATGCGCTGCTGTTTGACGCCCATTCCATTGCCTCGGTGATTCCGCGCCTGTTCGACGGCAAGCTGCCGGATCTCAACCTGGGCACCAACGATGGCGCCAGCTGCGCCGTTGCGCTCAGCGACCGGCTGGTGAGCTGCTGCGAGCGGCAGCAACAGTTCAGCCATGTGCTGAACGGACGCTTTAAAGGCGGCTATATCACCCGCGCCTACGGCAAACCGGCGGAAAACCAGCATGCGGTGCAGCTGGAACTGGCGCAGGTCAATTATATGTCCGAGCAGTATCCGTTCGCCTTCGACGCCGCGCGCGCCGCGCCGCTGCAGCAACTGCTGAGCCGGATGATCGACAGCATGATCGACTGGGGCACGCAGCAACGCTGAGCCGCCCGATCGGCCCGGAGAATCTTTGCCGGGCTGCAACTCCCCCGCCTAAACGGCGTAATCTGCGCTCTGTATCGCAAATTTCAACAAACTTCTCCGATCTGCCGCCAACACCGCACAAAACAGCGGATGCCGGCCGCTCTGCTGCGCCACAATCGAGCCAAAAGCACCGTTTAGACGGTGATATAACAGACCGGATGGCGTCCTTTATCTGCATCTGCGCGTACAGACCGGCGGTAGCGGCGTTCTGCGCCCCGTATCATTGAACTCTGGAGGCTAACTATGTCTGACACCCAGCTACGCTGGCGTGAAGCCCGGGCCACGGCCGAGCGCTTACTGGCCGGCTGGCGCCTGCCGGGCGACCCCGGCGGCGCTATTACCCTGTTTGATGCACAACACACACAGGCGGTGGCGTGCGCCGGTCTGGCCGATCTGGCGCGCGGCGAACCCTTTAGCGCCGACAGCGTGGTGCGCTACGCGTCGCTGACCAAGCATATCTTCGCCGCGCTGGCGCTGAATGCGACCGAGGGTTCGCTGCGCCTCGACCAGACGCTGGGAGAACTGCTGCCGCAGCTGCGCGGCGAGCCGGCCGCGGTCAGCGTCGGCCAGGCGCTGGATATGACCGGCGGCCTGCCCGACGTGCGTGAAACGCTCGGGCTGCTCGGCATCTCCGGCTACAGCGTCAGCCACGCGGAGCCGGTAATGACGTTCATCCAGGGGCTGAAGCGCCTGAACTTCCCGGCGGGCAGCGAAATCAGCTACAGCAACACCGGTTACCGTCTGGTGGAGGCGGCGCTGCAGGAGCGGGGCTACCGCTTTGAGCAGTTGGTTCAGCAGTATATTGCGCAGCCGCTGCAACTGCGCTGGCAGGCGCCGGAAAGCTGGTTCGATATCGTCCCCGGCCTGGCGCCCGGCTACTGGCGCACGCCGCAGGGTTGGCAACAGAGCAGCGCCGGCCTGCACCTCTCCGCCTCGGGCAGCCTGGCCGGTAGCCTCGGCGATCTGACCCGCTGGCTGCAGGCGCTGCTTGGCGACCGCGGCCCGGCCAGCGGCGTGCTGCAGCAGCTGAGCGCGCCGCGCTATCTGACAAACGGCCAGCCCAGCGCCTACGGGCTGGGACTGGCGCGCACCCCGCTCGGTCCGCATGTGTTACTGGGCCACGGCGGCTCTCATGCCGGCTATAAAACCTATTTCCTGCTGGCGCCGGAACGACAGGCCGGTATGGCGCTGGTGGCCAACCGCGAAGACTGCGACAGCGCCAGCATCGCCCTGCAGGTGATGGCCGCCCTGTTGGGTGAACCACTGCCGCCGCGCAGCCGCGCCATTCCTGACGGCATCTACGCGACGCTGGCAGAACCGTACTGGCTGGAGGTCAACAACGGTAATGTCGCCTATCTTGGCTGCCCGGAGACGCTGTATCAGGCGGGGGACGGCTATGCGGTTTCGCTCAGCGCCCAGCGGCCGATGCGGCTGAAATGGAACGGCGAAAATATTGAAGGAGAAGTGGGCCACGTCGCCCGCACCTTCTGGCCGGTGCAGACCAGCGGCCGCTGTTTGTCGCATGTGCAGGGCACCTGGTACCACCCGCACTACCGCACCGCTTTTGAGATCCGCGGCGACCAGGTGCATATCGGCGTCGGCCCGGCGGCGCATACCGGCACCCTCAGCCCGCTGGGCGACGGCCGCATGCTGGTTGAAAGCCGCGACGGGCCGTGGTTAAAGCGTTTTTGTCTCTACTTCCGCGGTTACAGCGTTGACCTGATCGCCGAGCGCAGCCGGGTGCTGACCTTCAGACGCGGCACCGGACGCCATACGGAATAATGCTCACTGCCCGTTGAGTTTGACCATTAACAGCGCGTCAAACAGCCGCTGCTTATCCGCAGCGGTCAAATTAACCTGTTGGATGGTTTGGATAAATTCCTGGCGCTCGCTCTCGGCGATCGGCCCTTGCCGCAGGCGCTGCACTAGCCGCTGCAGGATTTTGTCGCTCAGGCGGGCGATCTCCGGCCGGACTTTATCCAGCGGCTGCGGCTGCCAGCCCGTCTCCGGCTGCGCCAGCCAGTCAGCCCGGTAGCGGTACTGGATAGCCTTGGCCGCATCCATCTGTGCAACGATAAACGGCTTCACGGACTGCGGCTCCAGCCCCAGCTTTTCTGCCTGCGCCTGCGTGTTGGCCAGTACTTTGCTCTCCTGCGCCAGATCCTCAATCGGCAAATGCTGCTGCGCCTTATAGCCGGCCACGTCTTTCATCAGCGCCAGACGCTGGTTCACCACGTCGGCGATCGACGCGCTATTATCGGCAAGCGCGGAAAAGCTGCACAGCAGCCCCGCCATCAGACAGAGTTTCAGCATAGTTCCTCAGTTATCCCATTAAGTATCCGGCAAATATAGTTCACCGCTTTCGGCAGGTCACATAATTTTACCCCACATAAAAAAGCCCCGCATAAGCGGGGCCTGATCAGGGTAAAACGGCTTAGTCAAACACGCCGTTAATCACCGATGCAACCAGCGCAGTGCTCAGGGCGATCAGCACCAGGTCATCGCCCACCACGCGCCACTCATAGCCCGGATAGTGCGGCAGCTGGCCCAGCAGCGATGCCGGTACGGTTTTCTTGGCAATGCCCGGGGGCAGCGGCTTGCCGCGCGCCAGATTTTTCGCAATCCCCGGAGGCAGCGACTGGTAACCAGTCAGGCCGTAATTCAGCGCCAGCGAGCGGGCGCGGTCATAGGACAGGTCGACCCGCACCAGGCCATGGTCGTCCGCGCTATTACCGCGCTTGCCTTTGTTGCCATGCCCGTCGCTAACGCCTTTGCCGTTACCGTTGCCTTTACCATTGCCATTGCCATGTTTGCCATCGTAACCCTTATTGCCGTGGTTACCGCTGTTGCCATGGCCGTTACCGCCGTTGCCGTTACCGCCTTTGTCGGCGAAGACCGGCGCGCTGCTGACGCCCAGAGAAGCGATCAGCGCCAGTGCCGTGATGGTCATACGACGTTTTTTCATGTTGATACATCCTCGGTTGGGGAATTGTGCTGACTATAAGTATAATTTACCCCATAAAGAATGAGGAAAATTCTTATATTTCGGCGTTGCTGTCCTAATCGTCCATACGCAGGCGCTTATCATCGGTCTGCTGGCAGATTATCCCGTTGTCCGGCGATAAAAGCGTATCAACGCATAATTATTCAGCTTCCGCGCCATCATAACCAAAATGTACTTGCGACGCCGCCGGTGTTCCAGTAGTTTTGAACTACGCGCCATTGTCAGGAGCCTTTCCGGCAACCATGACGCGCCTCACGCAGTTTTATTTCATCCATACAGTCTATGAATCATCCGTTTCCCGCGCGGTATGCGGGACCTTTTTTCTATTGCTATCAATACCCTTAACAAAACTAAGTGTTGAGATTTTGTTGTCAATATCTTAAATTTGTTCCCGGAGAAACCTTACCTCCCGTGACGAGCCAGCAGGCCGTGCGCGGGCGCTCAGGAGCAAAAGCAATGCAAATGACACTCATGGAATACATCACGCGGCATTTCAATGGCGACCTTAGCCGTTATGCACAAGCGGAAGGCGTAAGCTGTGAACAAATCATCAAGTGGATCGACAATGAATGCTATGTCATTAAAGGGCGGTTATTTATGCCGGTCAAACACTTGCCCAGCCAGGACGCCTAAGTGATGAAACAAAAAACCCCGCAATGCGGGGTTTTTTGTTTTACGCGGGATCAGAAGTTGTAACCCACCACCAGGTAGTAACCCCAGCCGGTTGACTTGATCGGCCCCTGCGGCGTGCCGATATCCACACCATCCTGCCACTGGCCGCCGTTATGGAAGTAACGCGCCACTACCGAGTAGTGCCAGTGGTCGTAGTTCAGCGCCAGGATATGGCTGGAGGCGATGGAGTTGCTGGTACGCGCCTGACGGCCGTTCACCGTAAAATCATCCTTGCCCAGATCGGAACCGAAGTCGAAGTTGGTGAAGCCGATATAGCTCAGGTTGCCGCCCCACACCTGGGTCAGCGGCACGAAGTACTTAATTTTGAAACGGTAGCCGTCCCAGCTGTTTTCATTAGCCGCGCCGTAGTTCTGCCACTGATACTTGGCATAGATGTTCATCGACAGGCTCATCGGCAGGCCGGTATCGATATCGGTGCCCAGACCCATATACCAAGTGTTCTGACGCGACGCCTTGTTACGGCCCATATCGTAAATATAGTTGTTGGCGAAGTACCACTCTTTAAACGGTCCGAACGCCAGGCTGGTGCCGGTCAGCTTATCGATGGAGAAACGCGGCTCGATCTCCATAAACATCGGCGAACCTTTATCCCAGATGCCACGGTCCGGCGTATTGCCAACGCCGAAGAATTTCGGCACGTCGATGTAGCCGTAGAAATCGAACCATTCGTGCTTGGCGAAGGCTTCATATTCCAGATAGACGTCGTTGTTAAGCTGTGGCCCGAAGCGAGTATGGTAACTGCCCACCACGTTCACACTTTGATGCCACCAATCCGAGACAAACTCGCTGTCTTTGCTATCCGCCACTGATGCTGCACTGTAAGACGCCGCAAGAAGTACGCCTGCTGCGAGAGCTATTTTTTTCATTTTATTACCACATGCTTAAAGGGCTATTCGCTGCCCGTTAGAAAAAGATGACAAATAAGTCTGAACCCTACAGGGTGTAAACAAGCGTTACCCACTCAGCTCACCGGCGCATTATAGAAACCTCCGATGGTAGGAATCTGTGATCTAACCACCTGTTTTGCGAATAGGTAATCGATTGCGTTCACATTTGTCAAATTATGTTTCACGAAAATTCATAATCAATGTGATTTTTATCATCAGTGGTGTTTTTTCAGGCAATAGCATGGCGCACGACGGCCAGCCGGACGGAGAGCACATCAAGGATAAGCAACGGTGATGGAGAGGCGGCGATGTTTCGTCGGCAAGCCAGTGCCGCCGACGAACTGAGATGTGTGATACAGGATGCCGCACGCGCTGAGCCAACGGCCTCAGCGTGCGCCCGGCACCGCCTTGGCGATATTTTCCTCACGGAAGACCACCTCGTCGCCGCGTGCAATCTCCCACTCCTGCGGCGGGATGTCTGTTTTCGGCGCGGCGGCGACCACTGCGCCATATATCTGCCGGCCTGCGCGGCGCAGGATGTTTACATCAAGTTGATATTCATGCCGTAAATTAGCCGTCGTCAGCCGTACGGTATCGCCGTACATAAACGTCTGATCGTCAATCGCCGGCTGGGGAAGAAACTGGATATCACTGCGCATAGTTCACGTTCCTTCAGCAAGAAGACGTTATATGATCTTAGTCTAATTTCCCCGCCAGGGCGCTGTTTACGCACGAAAACCGCGCGCCTTGCGCGCCGGAATACGGCGCGCAAGGCGAACAATTACGGCAACGGCTGGCGCTCAAACTGCGGCGGCGGCTGGCGAAAACGCCGGGTCAGGTACGCCAGATAAATCACGCCCGCCCCGGCCCAGCACAGCCCCATGGTCAGCGAACTTTTCTCCAGGTTCAGCCACAGCACGCCGACGGTCAACGCCCCCACCAGCGGCAGGAACAGGAATTGGAAACGATCTTTCCAGGTTTTATTGCGCCCTTCGCGGATAAAGAAGTGGCTGATCACCGACAGATTGACGAAGGTAAAGGCCACCAGCGCACCAAAATTGATCAGCGCGGTGGCGGTGACCAGATCGAACGACAGCGCGGACAGCGCCACGGCGCCAACCAGCAGCACATTCAGCGCCGGCGTACGCCATTTCGGATGCACATAGCCAAACAGTTTTTCCGGGAAGACGTTATCGCGCCCCATCACGTACAGCAGACGCGAAACGCTGGCATGCGACGCCAGACCGGAGGCCAGGGTGTTGATAAAGGTGGTGCAGAGGAAAATGGACTGGAACAGCTTGCCGCCCACGTACAGCGCTATCTCCGGCAGCGCCGCGTCCGGCTCCTTGAAGCGTTCAATGGTGGGGAAGAACAGCTGGATAAAGAACGACACGCTGATAAAGATCACGCCGCCGTACAGCGCGGTGAGGAAAATGGCGCGCGGGATCACCCGGGCAGCGTCAGGCGTTTCTTCGCTCAGGGTAGTGACCGCATCAAAGCCCAGGAATGAAAAACAGAGGATGGTGGCGCCGGTAATAATCGGCAGCAAGTGTGCGTTTTCGCTGATAAAGGGCTGCAGGCTCCAGACGGTGCCGACCCCTTCCCCCTTATGCAGCCCGTGTATCACCAGAACAATAAACACCACGATGATCATCACCTGCGCCAGCACGAACAGCGTATTAAAGTTCGCCACGATGTTGACGCTCTTCAGATTGATGGCGGTCATAATCAACACAAAGCCGACCACCCACACCCACGGAGGAACTTCGGGGAACAGCGCGGTCAGATAGATTTTTGCCAGTAGGGTATTAATCATCGGCAAAAACAGGTAATCCAGCAGCGACGACCAGCCGACCAAAAAGCCGACGTGCGGGTTGATCGCCTTTTGCGCGTAGGTGTAGGCCGAGCCAGCGGTAGGAAACTGGCGCACCAGTTTGCCATAGCTGATGGCGGTAAACAGCACGCCGGCCAACGCAAACAGATACGACGCCGGCACGTGGCCGTCGGTCACGCCGGACACAATGCCGAAGGTATCAAACACCGTCATCGGCGTCAGATATGCCAACCCCATCATTACCACTTGCCATAGCTTCAGCGATTTACGCAGTTGCGGTTTCGCCGCGCCGTTACAGTCGATGGCCTCTGCCGTCATGGGTCGTTCCTCGTCGGCGTCCTGTACGCCTGATTAGGAATAGCAGTTACCGGGCGCGCGGCCTCGCCGGCCACAGGAGAGCCGGCGAAATGCGCCAGACGCGCGCGGTGCGTGACATTAAGCAGATCAGGCGTTTTTCAACATCCACTCAATCTCGGTTTCGGTGATCAGACGCTCAAACTGCAGCAGCTCATCGTTTTTACAGGCCAGATACACATGGCTGAAGCGCTCGCCAAGCAACGTTTTCCACAGCGGCTGCTGCGCAAAGGCGGCCAGGGCGTCGCTCTGGCGGATCGGGAACGGCAGCCCTTCCTGCTCCAGACCGTTGCCGGTGACCGGTTCAGGCAGCGGCAGCGGGTTTTCCAGGCCGTGCACAATGCCCGCCAGCAGCGCCGCCATCACCAGATACGGGTTGGCATCCGCGCCGGCCACGCGGTATTCCACCCGGTGGCTGTCGCGATCGCCGCAGGGAATACGCAGCGCCACGGTGCGGTTGTTATGCCCCCAGGAAGCCTGGGTCGGGACGTACATCCCCGGCTGGAAGCGACGATAGGCGTTGACGTTCGGCGCCAGCAGCGCCATCGAGGACGGCATCAGCGCGATCATCCCCGCCAGCGCCTGCTTCAGCAACGCGGAATCTTCGCCCTGCTCATCGGCGAACACATTCTCGCCGTCGGCGTCCAGCATGCTGATATGGATATGCATCCCGCTGCCGGCATGCTCTTCATAGGGCTTCGCCATAAAGGTGGCCTGCATATGATGCTTTTCCGCCACCGTGCGGATCAGGCGCTTGAGCGCCAGCGCATGGTCGCAGGCCTGCAGGACGTCGCCGGTATGATGAAGATTCACCTCAAACTGGCCGGGTGAGGCTTCCGCCACCGCGCCGTCGGCCGGGATGCCCTGCAGCCGCGCCAGCTCATCGATTTCACTCAGCACCTCGGCAAAATGGTTCAGGTTATCGACCGAATAAACCTGGCTCTGGGTGTTGCGCTCCTGAGTACCCGGCGCACACGGCGGCTGCAGATAGCCTTCCGCATCGCGCTGGCGATCAATGAGATAGAACTCCAACTCTACCGCTACCACGGGCGCCAGCCCGCGCTGCCGCAAACGCTGCCAAATCCGGTTCAGCACATTGCGTGGTTCAACGTCAAAGGGAGTGCCATCTTCATCCAACATGGTGAGCTGTACCTGGGCGATATACTGCGGGTCGCTCGCGGAGGGCGTCAGTGTGCCCGGCACCGGCACGCATACCCGGTCCGGCTCCCCCAGTTCCTGCCCCAGCCCGGTTTCTTCCACCACATTACCCAGAATATCCATGGCGAATACCGAAGCCGGAAAATAGCACCCCTTCTCCAATTTGTTCAAGCCCGCCACCGGAATGCGTTTGCCGCGGAAACCACCGTTCAGATCGGTCAGCAGGACATCAATATGCTGGGTTAAGGGATAACGTTCCAGATAATGATTCACCTCCCGCTGGAAGGTGGTACTTCGCCGTTCTTCATTGTGCTGCACAAAGTTTTCCACTGTTACGATATTGGTCTGCATGAGTCACCCGCCGTTGTTGAGGTTGCTATTGATGATTACGACCGTACTGCTCAATATAATTTCCACTCAATGAAACATAGATGCAACAAAAATGTTTTTCAAGTGTTAATTATGGTTTGAATATTGCCCACCCCGCTGCTAGATTTAGTTAATATTGAACAAAAAGGCTACTTTTACGCCATCTCGTTCATAATTTCGAACAGGCCAAGGGGAAGACAATGGGCAATATATTTAACAGACCAGTTATCGGCGTGGTGATGTGTCGCCACAGGTTAAAGCAGCATCCAACGCAGACCTTGCAAGAAAAGTACCTGAATGCGGTATTGGCCGCCGGCGGTTTGCCGGTCGCCCTGCCGCACGCCCTGGCGGAGCCGGAAATTCTGGCGGATCTGCTGCCGCGCCTCGACGGCATTATGCTGCCGGGCAGCCCCAGTAATGTGCAGCCGCACCTTTATGGTGAAAACGGCGATGAGCCTGACGCCGATCCCGGCCGTGACGCATTGAGCCTGGCGTTGATTCGTCTGGCGCTCGACAGGCGCATTCCCCTTTTCGCCATCTGCCGCGGTATGCAGGAAATGGTGGTGGCGACCGGCGGTACGCTGCACCGCCGGCTGTATGAACTGCCGGAACTGCAGGAGCACCGCGAAGATCATGAACTGCCGCTGGAGCAGCAGTACGCCCCCGCCCATGAAGTCATCGTGCGCGAAGGCGGGCTGCTGTCGCAGCTGATTCCGGACTGCAACCGCTTCTGGGTCAACTCGCTGCACGGTCAGGGCGCCAAAACCCTCGGCCCCAGCGTGCGCGTCGAAGCGCACGCCGCCGACGGGCTAGTCGAGGCCATCAGCATTCGTGACCAGCCGTTTGCTCTGGGAGTGCAGTGGCACCCGGAGTGGAACAGCGACGAATACGCCCTCTCGCGTCTGCTGTTTGCCGGGTTTATCGACGCCTGCCGGGCGTATCGCAAGGAACCACGCCCATGAGCGAAATCAGTCTGGCGCCGGGAAAACGGCTGGCACAAATCCGTCAGCAACTCGGCCTGTCGCAGCGCCGCGTGGCGGAGCTGTCCGGACTGACGCACAGCGCGATCAGCACCATCGAACAGGACAAGGTCAGCCCGGCCATCAGCACATTGCAGAAACTGCTGACGGTCTACGGGCTGTCGCTGTCGGCATTTTTTGCCGAACCGGAAAAGCCGGCTGAACCGCAAATTGTGATCGACCAAGAAAATCTGATTGAAATCGGCAGCCAGGGCGTCTCGATGAAACTGATCCATAACGGCGACCCCAACCGCACGCTGGCGATGATGATAGAGACCTACGAGCCGGGCACCACCACCGGTGAACGCATTAAACACCAAGGGGAAGAGATCGGTACGCTGCTGGAAGGCGAAGTGGTGCTGCAGGTCAACGGGCAGAACTACGCGCTGAACGCCGGCCAGAGCTACGCCATCAACACCGGTATTCCCCACAGCTTCAGCAACACTTCAACGCGCATTTGCCGCATCGTCAGCGCGCATACGCCGACGACATTCTGATTAACGGAGCAAGGTATGGATTTCCACCACTTGCAGTACTGGCAGCAACGGGCACAGGCCCTGACTATTGAGAACCGACTGTTTATTAATGGCCGCTATCAGCCGGCCGCTGAAGGGGGCACCTTTACGGTGGAGGATCCTGCCGGGCAGCGCGAACTGACGCAGGCTGCCCGCGCCGGCAGCGCCGATGTCGGGCTGGCGGTCAGCGCCGCACGCGCCGCCTTTGAGCGCGGCGACTGGTCGCGCGCCGCGCCGTCCCGGCGCAAAGCCGTGCTGCTGGCGCTGGCGGAGCAGATAGAGCAGCATGCGGAAACCCTGGCGCTGCTGGAGACGCTGGACACCGGCAAGCCAATCCGCCACAGCCTGCGGGATGATATACCGGGCGCCGCCCGCTGCCTGCGCTGGTACGCCGAAGCCATTGATAAGGTGTACGGCGAGATCGCCCCGACGGGTGCCGATGCGCTGGCCCTGATTGAACGTGAACCGGTCGGCGTCGTCGGCGCCATTACGCCATGGAACTTTCCGCTGCTGCTGGCCTGCTGGAAGCTCGGCCCGGCGCTGGCGACGGGCAACAGCGTAGTGCTGAAGCCATCGGAAAAATCGCCGCTGAGCGCGATTTATCTCGGCCAGCTGGCTCAGCAGGCCGGGCTGCCGGACGGCGTCCTCAATATCATCAGCGGCTTTGGCCATGACGCCGGCAAGGCGCTGGCGCTGCATCCTGATGTCGATGCCCTGACCTTTACCGGTTCGACGCTGGTGGCCAAACAGCTGATGGTTTACGCCGGCGAATCGAATATGAAGCGCGTCTGGCTGGAGGCCGGCGGCAAAAGCGCCAATATCATTTTCGCCGACTGCCCGGATATTGATAAAGCGGCGCGCGCCGCCGCCGCGGGCATTTTCTACAATCAGGGGCAAGTCTGCATCGCCGGCACGCGTCTGCTGGTGGAAGAGAGCATTCAACAGCCGTTCCTGCAGGCGCTGCACAAACACGCCGCCGCCTTTGCGCCCGGCAACCCGCTGGATCCCGACACGCAGATGGGCACGCTGATTGACAGCGGGCACAGCGCCAAAGTCGCCGACTTTATTAAACAAGGGCTCGATCAGGGGGCAACGCTGTTTCTTGACGGGCGCGGCAGCGGCCCGCATGACGCCTATCTCGGCCCGACCGTGCTGACCCAGGTGGATAACGCCATGCAGGTGGCGCGCGAAGAGATCTTCGGCCCGGTGCTGGCCGTCACCCCGTTCAACGGCGAGCAGCAGGCCATCGAACTGGCCAACGACAGCGACTATGGCCTCGGCGCTGCGCTGTGGACGCGCGATCTGTCACGCGCTCATCGCCTGGCTCGCCAGCTGCGGGCCGGCTCGGTATTTATCAATAACTACAACGACGGCGATATGACGGTGCCCTTCGGCGGCTACAAGCAGAGCGGTAATGGCCGCGACAAATCGTTACATGCGCTGGACAAATTTACCGAACTGAAAACCACTTGGATTTCGCTGGAATAAGGATTGAAAAGATGACCGAACACGTAAAAAGTTACTATGCGGCCAGCGCCAACCCGCATCAGCCCTATCCGCAGCTGAATGAATCCATCGAGTGCGACGTCTGCATCGTCGGCGGCGGCTATACCGGCCTCTCATCGGCGCTGTTTCTGGTGGAGGCCGGCTACGACGTGGTGGTGCTGGAATCGGCGCGCATCGGCTTTGGCGCCAGCGGCCGCAACGGCGGCCAACTGGTCAACTCCTACAGCCGCGATATCGACGTGATTGAACAGCGCTACGGCGCCGACAGCGCCCGGCTGCTGGGCAGCATGATGTTTGAAGGGGCGGAGATTATCCGCAGCCGCATCAAACGCTACGCCATCGAGTGCGATTACCGTCCCGGCGGGATTTTCGCCGCGCTGAACAACAAGCAGTACCACATGCTGATCGAGCAGAAAGGCCACTGGGAGCGTTATGGCAATACCCAGCTGGAGCTGCTGGACGCCGACCGCATCCGCCAGGAGGTGGCCAGCGATCGCTACGTCGGCGCGCTGCTCGACCACAGCGGCGGGCATATTCATCCGCTGAATCTGGCGCTGGGGGAAGCGGAAGCCATCCGCCTGCAAGGCGGGCGGATCTTTGAGCAGTCGGCGGTCACCAATATCCGCCACGGCGATCCGGCACTGGTCAGCACCGCCCACGGCCAGGTCAGCGCCCGCTATGTAATCGTCGCCGGCAACGCCTACCTCGGCGATAAGCTGGAGCCGCGGCTGGCCAAGCGCAGCATGCCCTGCGGCACCCAGGTGGTCACCACCGAGCCGCTGGCGCCGGAGGTGGCCCAGTCGCTGATCCCGCAAAATTACTGCGTGGAGGACTGTAACTACCTGCTGGATTATTACCGTATTACTGCCGATCACCGGTTGCTGTACGGCGGCGGCGTGGTCTACGGCGCGCGCGACCCGGACGATATCGACAACCTGATCCGCCCCAAACTGCTGAAAACCTTCCCGCAGCTCAAAGGCGTACGCATCGACTATCGCTGGACCGGCAACTTCCTGCTGACGCTGTCGCGCATGCCGCAGTTTGGCCGTCTGGAGAATAATGTGTATTACATGCAGGGCTACAGCGGCCACGGCGTGACCTGTACCCATCTGGCGGGCAAGCTGATCGCCGAGCTGCTGCGCGGCGATGCGGAACGGTTCGACGCCTTCGCCAAGCTGCCGCACCTGCCGTTCTTCGGTGGCCGCAACCTGCAAATTCCGTTTACCGCCATCGGCGCGGCTTACTACACGCTGCGCGATCGGATCGGCGTTTAACAGAAACAGGCCCGGCAAGCCGGGCCGTTATTACACTTCAGACAATTTTCGGCTGACCGTCGGAAGCCGTCGCCCCGCCGTCGACCGGAATATTGGCGCCGTTGATAAAACTGGCGTCCTCACTGGCGAGAAACGCCATCACCGCCGCCACTTCTTCCGGCTCCGCCGCGCGTCCCAGCGCAATCCGCTCATTAAACTTATCGCGGATTTCCTGCGGCCAGCCGTTGGTCATATTGGTTTTCACCAGGCTTGGGCAAACGGCATTCACCCGCACGCCTTCGCCGCCATGATCCAGCGCCATGGCGCGCGTCAGATTAACCACCGCGCCCTTCGCCGCGCAGTAGTAAGCCGCGCCCCAGTCGCCGCCCAGGCCGGAGACCGATGCGGTATTCACAATGCAGCCTTTGCTTTTCAGCAAATACGGCAGCGCGAATTTAGAGCAGAACACCACGCCGTCGATATCCACCCCGGCGATGCGCCGCCAGTCGGCGACGCTGGTTTCCAGCACGCTGCCGGCCACATGCACCCCGGCATTGTTCAGCAGTACGTCGATATGGCCGAAGCGCGCGGCGATCTCATTCATCATGGTTTCTACCGCCTCGGCGTCGGAGACATCGATATGCACCGCATGGGCCTTACCGGCCGGCAGCGAGGCCGCCACCGCATCCACCGCATCAATGGCCCAGTCCGCCAGCACTACCGTGGCCCCTTCTGCGGCAAAACGGCGCGCTGCCGCTTCCCCCATGCCATTCCCCGCCCCGGTAATGATCACCACTTTATTGTCAAAGCGCATAACACCTCCTCCGTGTGAATTAACTTCGCATTAATCATAAAAATTAATAATCATTCACAGGGTAATTCCGCACATCACGACGGGAAAGACAAAATGTGCGATTTTATAACCCAAAAGAGGTAATAAAGATTTTCTATGATCTCGCTAAACAAAACCGCTTATTTGGCCGCTATCGTCTTGATATTATTATCCCTGGATGAAATTAAAAGCAGGCGTTTAATTGCTTAGAGGAATAAATGGCATCACCGCCGGCGCTTCCCTGGCGGCGGCGATGGCAATCAGTTATCGATAGGGATCACTAATACGTCTATCTGCAGCGTATTGATCGCCTGGCGCGTCGCGGAAAATAGACGGCTCCAGAGATCGTGGTGGTGGCCAAAAATAATCAGATCAAATCCCTTGGCCTGCGCCGCATTGTTTAACTCCTCGCTTAATTCGCCGCGGCCGATGATCACTTCTGCAATGGGATGCGGCGTCTGATTTCTGAACGACTCCAGAATGCTCGCCGCCCGCTCAGAGAATTTTTGATCGGTATAATTGTAAGCGCCGATCCCCAGCTCCGCGTAGTAGCCGGTGTGATGGATGTCGATGTAGATCAGAGAGAGCTTGGCGCGCAACGCGCTGGCCAATTCGGCGCCTTTTTGCAGCAACTGCGTCGCGTTTTCTCCCAGATCCGTCGCTACCACAATATGTTGATATGCCATGATTGCTTGCCCTCCGTATTACCCTGACAAACAGCTGCGGACCTCCGCGTTCAGCATGCCATGCCGATACATTAAGTGTAGGCCAGCCCTACCCGGCATTCCTGTTTTATCCGCGCAGGGAAAATACACGGATAAAAACTAGCGCTGGTTTTATAATAATTTAATTATTAACACCGGGTGTTATTATCACACACTAAATTATATAACTTATTTCGCGACATAAATTAGCTATTGCGTTTTTGCTCACGATCAAGAAACAGCCCAAAGAAATCACATAAGATTATTCTTATTGAAATACCGATACGTTTTCCAGGAGAGCACATGAGATGAGTCAGGTGATTTATCGCATTGAAGGGAGCATTATCTTTAGTCCGGAAGATACAGGACTTTACCGACATAACCAGGCTGATAGCATTGTCGCCATTTCCAGCGCCGCAGCCAGACTGTTTACCTTACTGATCAAAAATAAAGGACATATCGTCGAGCGGGAGACCATTCTGGAAAAAGTCTGGGATGAATACGGTCTGCAGGCCAGTAATAATAATCTCAATCAATGCTTGAGTATATTGCGTCGCATTATAAAAAATATGGGCATCGATAAAAATATTATTGAAACCATTCCCAAAGTAGGACTGAGGATCTCTCACGTCATCCAGATAGAAGAAATTAATCTACACCCGCCGGTGCCTGGCGATCCGCCCGCGCCCGACAGACGCAGCAGGAAAAAAATCAAAAAAAAACTGTTTTACTCCGCGCTACTCGTTGGTTTACTGCTGATGTTTTCTCTCTTTTTTAATATTTTTCATTTATATAACAGCTACCAGAGCAGGCCGGCATCGCTTTCATTATTGAATTCCACACGGGGACAGGCCGCGCTGTGCGCCGTCCCGCCAGCGGAGACACCGCGGCTGTCGACGGTATCTCTTCGCACACCCCACTAGCTTCCCCGGCCCGGCATATGCCGGGCCATCCGCAGGCAATCTGCCAGACCACCCGTTACTCTATTCCTGCACCAACCTCATTCGCCTACTGACCTATATAAATTCATCATAGTGATGCATTTATGCATCAATTAAAATATTGAAACTCATGTCTCAAAAAACCTATACTTTCTGAAGGTAATCTAATTACCTTTTCCCTGGTGTTGTTGTATTTTTGCCCTTCTATTTGAAGGGCTTTTTTCTTTTCTGGCACTGATACCCCTCCCCGAACAATTTCTGCGCAGCAGCGCCCGCCCAGCGTTACCACTACCCGACGTCATTCATCATCCCCCGGCCATTTGCCAGCGAGCAATCTTAGCACGCTCTGCTATCCTCAGTGTTGGGCCTACAATCACAAGGAGCGAATATGTTTGGTAAAGCTGAAGATAAAGCAAAAGAAGTTGCCGGTGCTGCGCAAGAAGCGTTTGGTGAAGCCACGGGTTCACCGGAGCATGAGATAAAAGGTGCGGCCCGTAAATATGCCTCGCAGGCCAGTTATGCGGTCCGCGACGGCGCCGATGTCGTCAGACACCGGGTGGAATCAAACCCGCTGGCCGGCGTGGCGGTGGCCGCTGCCGTCGGCGTCGTTTTTGGCTACCTGCTTGGGCGCAAATAACAACGACGACATCTAATAACAAGGCCTGCGGGCCTTTTTTATCGGAGGTGGGCAATGGAATCACTGGACTATCTGGCATATTTACCGGTCGCCATCGCGCTTAACCTGGTGGCGATTGTCGCCGTCGCCGGCATTTCCCTGTGGAAAATCTGGCGCAGAAAACTCCGCGCCTGACCACGCCTGCATCGCTGCCGTTTCCCCCGTTATTGCGCCATAACGCCACCGCTGCTGCGACCGTCGATGTCACTGCGGCTGGCGTTTAATGCCGCGCCATATCTGCATCGTTCATCCTCGTTTACAGTTTCCGCCCCCCTTCGCTGCCCAGCCCGGATCCGTCACATCGGCGCAAAATTGATATCGCCGCAGGGTCGTCTACAATTTAATCGGAATTCCTCCCTATAACGTCAGTATTAATTCATATTAGAGGTGATTATGTTACCTGGACACGAGAATGTAGTAAGTATGACTAGCCTAAGCCGTCAAGCTACGCAGCAATTAATGCCGTCGTTTTCTGATTTACCCCATACCCAGCATGCGGATGGTAAATACCGCTTACGCCGCTACTCTGTCATAACCTTCCGTAATAATCAGGTTGAGGATATCGGGCAACGTAACTTCGTACAGTCGGATGAATTCAACCACTTTCAGGGCAACGTAGTCCGCCACTTCGAGCCGATTGACAGCGCCGTATTGCAAAGCGAAGGCATGGCGGAGATGTGTGCCCTGTTTGCAGACGTTAACGGCCTGCCCGACGGCGCAAAAATAGAGATCCATCAGATGCGCGTGGTGGCGATTTACAATGAGACCCCGGTGGCGCCGGAAGGGATCCATCAGGACGGCTTCGAGCATATCGCCATGGCCTCCATCAACCGGCACAATATTGTCGGCGGTGAAGTTATGCTGTACGACGATAATCGCAGCATGCCGTTCTTTAGGCGCGTACTGGCGGACAGTGAAACCGTGCTGTTGGCGGACAATAAGCTCTGGCATTACTTCGCGCCGATCACCGCCGTGGCGCCGGGAGAAGAAGGACATCTGGATCTGCTGATTCTGACCGCACGGAGAGAGCACGCATGACGTTTACCCCCGAGCGAGCGCGCTCGCAGTTCGGCGCGCTGTCGCAGCACTATCAGGATAAGCCGGCGATCTTTTTCGATGGCCCCGGCGGTTCCCAGGTTTCCCACAGCGTACTGGAAAAAATGACCGGCTACCTCGGCAGCTATAACGCCAACCTGGGCGGACACTACTTTTCCAGCCAGATGACGGAACAGGTGATGCATAACGCGCGCGCATCGGTACGCGCGCTACTAAACGCCCCCTCGCCCGATAATATCGTCTTCGGCATGAATATGACGTCGCTGACCTTCCACCTTAGCCGCATCATCAGCCGCGACTGGCAGCCCGGCGATGAGATTATCGTCACTGCGCTGGATCACTACGCCAACGTCTCCAGCTGGCAGCAGGCGGCGGAGGATAAACAGGCTATCGTTCATCATATTCCGCTGCGCCCTGAGGACTGTACGCTGGACACCGAGCGCCTGTGCGCGCAGATCAACGACAAAACCCGGCTGGTGGCGGTAACGCACGCATCCAACGTGACCGGCAGCGTGGTGGATATCCGGGCCATTACCGCCGCCGCGCAGCGGGTCGGCGCACAGGTCTACGTTGATGCCGTGCACTATGCGCCGCATAACCTGATCGACGTACAGGCGCTGGGCTGCGACTTCCTGGTCTGTTCCGCCTATAAATTTTTCGGCCCGCATATCGGCATGGCCTATATTGCCCCGCAGTGGTTACAACGCCTGCGCCCGTATAAAGTGGAGCCAGCAACCGATATCGGCCCGGGACGCTTTGAAACCGGCACCCAGAGCTTTGAGGGACTGGCCGGCGTCACCGCGGCCATTGACTATCTGGCACAGTGGGGCACGCCGGGCGCGCCGTTAAGGCAGCGTCTGCAGGAGAGTTTCGCCGCTTACCACCGGCATGAAGAAGATCTGTGCCGCTATTTTCTGCAGCGCTTACAACAGCTGGAGGGCGCCCGGCTTTACGGCTACCCCGAACCAGACAGCACGCGCCGCACGCCGACCTTTGCCTTAACCTTTAAGAACTTCTCGCCGGAGCAGATTGCCATGTTGTTAGGCCGGCATAATATCTGCGCCGGCAGCGGGCATTTTTACGCGCAGGGACTGATACGGCAGCTCAACCTGCAGGAACACGGCGGCGTGTTGCGCATCGGCATGATGCATTACAACACCCGCCAGGAGATCGACCGCCTGTTCGAGGTGCTGGAGGATGCGCTGGCCGAGGCGGACAGCCCGGCAGCCGTGGATGGGCGTTAATCCCCTTTCGCCACGCGATAATGACCAATAAATAACGGGAACCCTAGGGTTCCCGTTATTTATCTGACCGGCAGAAATAGCAGAGGCTCGCTTCATGTCTATGCCTGGTTAGCGTTCCCATTAAACCAGGCGATCAACTTTCCTGCTATCCGGAATAGATTAAGAAAACCAAAAAAAACAATCACCGACAGGAAAACATCAACCAGCGAGTTGTGTTCCCCCATAATTGTCAGCGAGGAGAATGAAACACACAGTATGGTTAACGGCAAGCTGAGCACAGCGGATGTTCTGTTTAACACTTCCATATTTCATTCAATCCCATAGCAAACCAGCGTTTTGAATAAAAATATTTTATACCACCAATAAGGCTGCTGTGAATAAAGATGGTCAGTGAAATATCTAAGCGCGGGGCGTTTTCTAAGCTGCCTGTACGGCAGTGAACTCGTGCCGAGAAAATGAGATTCGGCGCCGTTCTTTCTAAGCTGCCTGTACGGCAGTGAACAGCTCGCAGCGGAGACAGCTAAAGCCCTGCGCTTTCTAAACTGCCTGTACGGCAGTGAACGTATTCGTTGAGGATTGAGTTAACTTCATCGCTTTCTAAGCTGCCTGTACGGCAGTGAACCTTCTTGATGGATAATGATGTGGATGCGATCGTTTCTAAGCTGCCTGTACGGCAGTGACCCCCCGTCCAAGTACCACGCTATGCACAACAGCTTTCTAAGCTGCCTGTACGGCAGTGAACGGGCTTTTCATGCGGCCGCGCACCTCGACTCTTTTCTAAGCTGCCTGTACGGCAGTGAACCTGGACGTGCCGCCGTACCTGCTGGTCCCCGATTTCTAAGCTGCCTGTACGGCAGTGAACTGGAGCTGGCCTATCTGTGCTGCGCGCGGCAATTTCTAAGCTGCCTGTACGGCAGTGAACGAATTTTGCCGCAATTCAGATACATCGCTGATTTTCTAAGCTGCCTGTACGGCAGTGAACTATGTCTCCGAAAGGGAAGCCTAAGGCGTCCTTTTCTAAGCTGCCTGTACGGCAGTGAACTGTTCTTCCACCATGGCGGAATACTTCACCATTTTCTAAGCTGCCTGTACGGCAGTGAACCGTAGCAGGAACCCGCCATACCGGTTTGACCATTTCTAAGCTGCCTGTACGGCAGTGAACCGGGATGGTGGCTTAAAGTCGAGTTACCGTCTTTTCTAAGCTGCCTGTACGGCAGTGAACCCAGCCCGATAACGTGGATCTCCGAACCGTTCTTTCTAAGCTGCCTGTACGGCAGTGAACGACACACCACATCCTCTGGCTTCGGGGATAAATTTCTAAGCTGCCTGTACGGCAGTGAACAAAAGGAAAGGAATTTACGCAGAAGCTATTAGGTTTCTAAGCTGCCTGTACGGCAGTGAACATCGACATCACGGACAAAAGAGGCGTTAAAGATTTCTAAGCTGCCTGTACGGCAGTGAACAATCACTGTTCCAGCTCATCATTGAAATAGCAGTTTCTAAGCTGCCTGTACGGCAGTGAACTGTTAGAGTTTAAGCTCAGCAGCTTAATAATTAAAGCCTTTTCCCCCTTTCTGCCGCCGATACCCTTTTTTTTCACCTGCCAAGCCGAGCATTAAATATCAATGGGTTACAAACAGAGTAAAAAAAAGGGTTCTAAGCCAGCCATACATTACCGTGCACTGCGGCCGCATCTTGCCCTCTGGCGCACCGCCATGCTGCCGCGTTGAAAGCCCGAGAACTATCGCCTGTGTTCTGCGGCATTTTTCTCCGCCCCGCCCGCTATTTATTGTCACCCACACTTGTAAATTTCTGTAAGCGTGGCATTATCCCCGCGCTTTATATTGATTGATTAATTAAAAAGGAATTGAAAATAATGAAAAAATTACTCGCCGCCGTAGTGCTTGCCATGACGGTTACCGGCTGTGCACAGCAAACGTTCACCATGAAACACGAGACTGTCGCTGTACCTAAGCAGACGACCACTCACCACTTCTTTGTCTCCGGCATTGGCCAGAAGAAAGCCATTGATGCAGCTGCGGTATGCGGCGGCGCAGACAAAGTGGTACGCACCGAAGTGCAGCAAACCTTCCCGAATATCCTGCTGGGCATTGTGACCTTCGGCATCTATACCCCGCGCGAAGCCCGTATTTATTGCGCTCAATAAAACGCGGCGGCAAATTAACAACAGCCCGCTCTAAGCGGGCTGTCATTCTCAGTAGCAAATAATCCCTACCTCACCGTTTACCAAACTCCGCCTTGGCTTTGGCCAACGCATCGGTAAAACCTTGATTACTGTGCAGCGCAGCCACCACTGCCGCGCCCATCAAACGTCCGTTATCTACATCGCTTTGCCAATGGGCGCCGCACACCACGCGGCTCTGACCAAAGTCATAACCCCGCTTCAGTATCTCGGTTTCGCGAGCCGGATTGATCTCCGCTAGCACCAGCGCCGTCGCCCAGCCGAATGAGGCGTGTCCGGAAGGATAGGACCCCGTTTTCGCCATCGATTTATCCTTCTCCGGCGTACAGGTGCTGTCCTTGTACACCACAAAAGGCCGCACGCGCATATAGTGATCCTTGGCGGCTCTCATCGCATAGTCGTGACTATCCTGCAGGACGCCCTGAAGCAGTGCATAGAGAGCCGGCGTTTTCTCTTGCGAAATCTCTTCGCCAAAGGCGGCGGAAAAAGCGGCGGAGATATTTTTATAGTCCGCATCGCTGGCCGCCAACGCCTGACGCTGCGCATCTTTTAGCGTCTTGCCCGTCTCATAGGCGGCCTTATCGTTTAAAAACGCCGTGGTATTCTCCGCCGGCGGCGGCGGTAATATCTGCAGGCTGTCAGGTGCGGTTTCAGGCGTTAAAAACCCATGACTTTCCGCAGCAAATGCGCCGGAAGCGGAGAACAACAGAGCAGCCATTGAGCATACGGCAACGCGTTTTTTAAAATGTAATTGCATCGTTTTATCCTTTTTAACAAGTCCCGCTGCAAACGTTAGGGGTACGCCAGCGCTGGCGCTTAACAAAATATGCTATTAGCACTTACAGCAAGACATTGTTACTTAACAGATAAATATTGATATAACCGTTTACAGAGTGCAGGCAGATGGCATGAAAAATCCTATTGCCAGACGCATACAGTATTTCCCCGTAGCCACACAGGCCAAGAAAATCAGTACCAGAATAAAAACAAGGAATATCGTGAAGAGTCAAACGGGTATATTTATGATGGGTTGCACAGTTTTCCCCGGAAGGGATTATTCACAAAAGTGACCATAACGCTTAATTTACCAAAACACTACCGCATCAGAATGACAACAGAGACCAGACCGGTAACTTCCAAGGCTGATCCTTGCCTTAGAAGAAGGTTAATAATTGTCACAGTATCAGCCAGAATATTTATCAGCTTACGGACTTACGCCTATAAACCGAAATCAGCGCCCATAACAAGGCAAATATCGTTGAGTACAAAGCAGAAAAATCCAGCCAGGTGTTGAAACCGTAGGTAATAATATTAAAAAGTATCTTTTTAAAATGAAAATAATCTTCATGACGGAAAACGGTATGTGATGCAATTACCCATACAATAAACAGCCATAAAAATGCAAATGCGTATGCCAGATTTGCCGTGCCCCACCCGATTATAAATTTGTAAAAAGCCAATTTTTTCATGCAGTAACAATCCACTTTGTATACTTTTGCAACCAAAACAGGCTTGCTGTTATTCACGCATCCATGGAGTCACATTCCTATATCCACATTGGAGTCCGGCACTCGCTATTAGTTCATTGATATGCGCCGACTTTGCCTTCATTTAGGGATGGTTGAGGATCCGGTAGGCTGCCAACGTTAATCAGCAGTACCCACATGGCAAAAGGCTTTATCTAGCGAGCCAGAAATAAAGGCCTGATTTATGCATGGCTATAATCATCAAAAACAGACTAACCGCTATCACGGCAATCGTGATAAAAACTGGAAACTCTAACGGTGTGAACGAGAGTTTTTGGAAGACGCTTTGATTGATAATGTTTTGACAAAAATTGCAGATTGAATTGTCCATTGGACGCTAAAGCTCTTTCCCTACCGTGTCTTAAAACAATACTTTGGCATCCAGGTAATAGCCGTAACTCACTGAGTTTAAAACACCTGCTATGGTTTTTTGATAACCGATAATCGCGCATTTTAGCACACTCTTGCCTGTGGCAAATCACTCACACGCGTCGTGTACGCCGGCGACAGCATTTCACGTTTCATCGACCACTGCTGATACATTCCCTGCCCTGCAAACCACAGTTTTGCCCGACCCGAGTTATTGATACGATCCAGAACGCTCATCAACCGTTCGCTGTTATGCTGCGGTTGGTACTCATCAAACAACCCCAGCTGCGCTACGCCGTGGCTGAAGAAGTCCTGCAGCATGACGCCCGCTTTTTGATAGCGATGTCCGGGCTGCCAGATAGCGTCAAAGCAGCGCATGGCTGCAGCAATAATGTCGCGGGTATCTTGCGTTGGTGTGCTCAGTTTTATGCTTGCCGAGTTACCGTAATATTGCTCATTGGTGGCGAACGGACTGCTTTTGAGCCAGGCGCTGATGTGCATGCAGTACTGATGCTCCCCACGTAGTTTCTCCGCCGCGCGCGTCGCGTACATGCAGATCGCCTGGCGCATATCGTCATATTCAGTGATACGCTCGCCGAACGAACGCGAGCAGAGAATCTGCTGCTTCGTTGGCGCAAACTCTTCAAGCTCCAGGCACGGTTCGCCGCGCAGCTCACGCACCGTTTTTTCTATCACCACGCTAAAATTCTTTCGTATCATTACCGTGCTGGCATCGGCTAACTGCAGCGCCGTATCGATCCCCATGACCTGCAGCTTTTTCGCTATCCGCCGGCCGATGCCCCAAACCTCTGCGACAGGCACCAGCCCCATCAGTTTGCGCTGGCGTCCGACGCTGGACAGATCCACCACGCCTCCGGTCCCCGGCCACTTTTTTGCCGCATGGTTGGCAAGTTTTGCCAGCGTCTTGGTTTGGGCAATGCCTATACCTACCGTCAGGCCGGTATCGCGCAGCACTTTCGCCCTCACCTGGCGGCCGAAGGTTGCCAGATCAACGCAGTGACGCACACCGGTCAGATCCATAAAGCTCTCATCGATCGAGTAAATTTCAACGCGCGGCGCCACCCCTTCAAGTACAGACATCACGCGCATCGACATATCCGCGTACAGCTCATAATTGCTGCTGAAGGCAATGCCTCCGGCACGCTCAAAAGGGTGCTTAACCTTAAAGTAAGGCACGCCCATTTTAATGCCGAGAGCCTTTGCTTCTTCGCTTCTGGCCACCACGCAGCCGTCATTATTTGAGAGAACGACGACCGGACGGCCGCGCAGGTCCGGGCGCCACAGCGTTTCGCAACTCGCGTAAAAGCTGTTCACATCCGCGAGCGCATACATTATTTGAGCCTCGTAATCGAAGACACGACAACACCCACCACTTCCAGGCTATCCCCATCATCATGTAGAACGATCGGGTCATACTTTGCATTCATTGGCTCCAACTGGGCGCGCGGATGCAAACAGAGACGCTTTATCGTGAACTCCCCGGCAATACACGCGATGACGATATCGCCATGTGCCGGGGCAATGCTGCGATCGACAACCAGCATCGAGCCTTCGGTGATCCCAGCCTCAAGCATCGAGTCGCCGGTCGCATAGAGAAAATATGTCGCATTGGGATGGCTGATACAGTATTCGTTCAGATCGATTCGCGAGCTGACGTAATCCGCTGCAGGGCTGGGAAAACCAGCGGGCACCTTGTCAGAGAACAGCGGAAGTTCAAGTTTTACCGGGTTTGGCGTTGGAAAAAAGAGAGTCATAATGTCGCCTTTACACTGTGTTTTTATACAGTATAAGCGCAAGATTTTAGCGAAGGGAAGTTCGGATATTACTTAGAAATGTAGGGTACTGATCGGTAAAGAAAGATAGATTTTATGGATGGAAATGAGGCTCTGTAAATAGACCCACTTTAGTTCCATGCACTTTTTGAGATCTCGGCCTGGTAATGCTGTTGGCGATACTCCTCCGGTGTCATATTATTCAGCGATTCATGCGGGCGTTCACAGTTATATTCTGACAACCATTTCTCCGTGAGCTCACGCACTTCATTCAGTGTTCGGAACAGATAAAAATCGAGTACTTCTGTACGGTATGTCCGGTTAAAACGTTCAATAAAAGCATTCTGTGTTGGTTTCCCTAGCTTGATAAATTCCAGCTTTACTGCATGCTTTTCTGCCCATTCAGCCAGTGTCAGAGAGATAAATTCCGGGCCATTATCCATGCGAAGCATTATCGGATAGCCACGGTTTGCCGCTATCCTGTCGAGAACACGAACCACTCGCTGGGCGGGTAGGTTCAGGTCTATTTCAATCGTCAGTGCCTCTCGATTAAAGTCATCGACGACATTGAACGTGCGAAAACGACGACCGCAGATCAGGGCGTCATGCATGAAGTCAACAGACCACCTCTGGTTCAACGCTTCAGGCGTAGCGAGCGGTGATGGATTACGTACCGGCAGACGCTGCTTGCCTTTGCGACGAAAATTCAGCTTCAGTAGACAGTAAATACGGTGGACCCTTTTGTGATTCCACGGATATCCCTGCCGTCGCAGGACCTGAAACAACTTTGGAAAACCATAGCGTGGATACCGTTCGGCGGCAGCCAGTAAGGCGGAAATAACAGGCTCGTCACGCGTAGTATTCGGGCGGTAATGGTAAACCGTTCTGCTCAGGTTTAGGCTCCGGCAGGCCTGACGGATACTCAGTCCAAACGTCGTTATCAGATGTGTGACCAGCTCACGCTTAAAGGCTGGTTTCAAAGCTTTTTTTCGATAACGTCTTTCAATGCCCGGTTCTCAAGGCTGATGTCGGCAAACATCTGCTTGAGACGCTGGTTCTCGTCCTCAAGATCTTTTATTTTTTTAATATCAGAAGCTTCCATGCCACCGTATTTAGACTTCCAATTGTAGTAAGTCGCTTCAGAGATACCTGTCTCGCGGCAAACATCCTTAACAGTTCGTCCGGCTTCAACGGACTTAATCACGGCGATGACCTGATGCTCAGTAAAACGGGCTTTACGCATAGCGATCTCCTTCGTTGACAGAGTGAGTATGCCGGAAGATCTCTAAATGTGAATGGTTCGATTATGCGGGGTACTTACAAACCCACTCATCGAGAAGATCAGCCACTAACTTACTGCGTTCCCCCGACCAACTTAAAAAAGTCTAGTTGACATTTAACCATCCATTAAATTAATTTAAGAAATCACAATAATAAATGAATTCGTAACAAGAAAATAACTTAAGCCCTCTTTCCTTCCAATATGCCTTTCGCTTCCTCAATTACAACCTGATAGAACTTAGTACGAATCCTTTCGCCTGAAGGACATGGTTGTTGAGGTTTTCCATCCTGAATACTTAATTTTTCACACCATGCAACAACAGACAGCTCATCTTCAGATGACAAGTCTAAATTGTTCTTTTCAAACCATTGCCTAACTGTTGAAATAAATTCAGAATCTGATTCACCTTCAAGTTTTTGCACTCTACTCGCAACATCTTTGATTTCAATTTTTACACCAGAAACAACCTGCTCCAATTCATCTTGACGACGAATTGTATCTGCCAATACTCGAGCATTTTGCGCCATAATTTCCGCAGTTTGCGATAAGGCAGAACCTTGAGGAGCTTGTGGCGGCGGATAGAAACCATGCTTCGTCAATGATGGAACAACTTCATGATATAACCAACGTTGGAATTTTCTCCCCGCCTTGGATTTATCATTCCCCATTATTCTGTTTAAACCTGGCTGAGTAACGAAAAGCTCCCTATCTTCATCAAATGCCGCTTTATCCGCAGACATGGGGGTGTACTCATCCGTATCAAGATCTACTATCAGAGATTTTATTAAAGTAGGTATGTGTCTTGTTGGATTACTATCACCCAACTCTCTATTCTCTTTATTTAAAACTATGAGAATATCCTTAAGAGAGAAGTGCAAAATCCCTTCAATATAACAAGTTCTAATATCGCTAGAGCCGGAAGTCCCCTCATAGCATATATTGACTAAATTGTTGCTTTCGCTCATGTAAGCCTTCTGTTGTTATTTTAATGCTTCTGTTATTATTTCACAGCTAAGTATCACTCAACTAAATAATCTGTAATACACTGCACTGCCATATCATACCCAAAACATACCGATGATTTGTACCCTGCACTGCACAAATTATTTCGCCAACCTTTTTGCTCTTTCGTTTCAGTCCCTTCAGTTGACTTCATCTCCACCCAAAGCCCCGCATAACCACCTCGAGGCAATGCGAGAAAAAGGTCAGGCACTCCAGCTTTCAGCCCAAGCCGTTTCGCATCTCTAGCCGCCTTCGGCCCGCGCTTCCCCTCATTGGGAATATGGATCAGGTAATCATCAGACGAAAGAAGCGGAGGGATGCGTGAGCAGTAAATCCATCATCAAACGCCGGGATATGTATGCTCAACGCTGCCAGCGGCGCGGGGAGCGCGGAAAGCACAAACACATGCCGAGTAGACGATTAATCAGAGAAGTTATTGCAGGAAAAATCATTGATAAAATCCTGCGCGAAGAAAGAGAACGGAAGGCCGCAGGCGGGATAAGGGGGAAGCATGACAATCACTGCCGAATATGCCAGAAGCGTGCTGGAATATAATCCAGACACAGAGATACTGACGTGGCTAGTAGATTCATCAAGAAACGTAAAGGCCGGTAGTGTCGCTGGCTCAAGACGTGGGTTGGGATATATAGCAGTAACCATCAATAAAAAACCATATCTCGCCCACAGGTTGGCGTGGCTCATGTACTACGGATCGTGGCCGCTGAATGTGATTGACCATACCCGTGATATTGCAGACATTCTGGATGATTACAAAAGGCAGGGCCACTCCAGAATGGCCCAAGTGGTCAGAACAACACTGATCGATGTTTTTAAAGAAGCCCAGCATGCCGGTGAAGTTCCCCCAGGTTACAACCCCGCTGGGGCTACAAAGAACCCATATAACCGTATAGGTCGTGAACGTATGATTTTAGATGAATTCAATACTATGCTTAGCGTGACGCCACCGCCGTTTGAGTACATGAAAAATGCTATGTTATTGGGCCTGGTTACAGCCCAACGACAAGGTGACATCAGCAAGATGCAGTTTTCCGACGTGTGGGACGGCCATCTTCACGTTGAACAGATAAAAACCGGGGCTAAGGTCGCAATACCGCTTTCCCTTCGCTGTGATGCCATTGGCATGACTTTGGAGCAGGTAATCGCTCAGTGCCGGGATCATATCGTCAGCCCTTACCTCGTCCACTATACGCACAATACGGCGATGGCCAGGCGTGGAGGCATGGTTAAGCCCAATACGATCAGTACCAGCTTTAAAAAAATTCGCGAACTATCGGGGTTATCTTGGAGCAAGGGCACACCACCCAGTTTTCACGAAATTCGTTCGCTAGCAGAACGCTTATACCGGGAACAAAAAATCAATACTCGGGATTTGCTTGGGCATAAAAGCCAGCGTCAAACCGATCGATACAACGATGACCGAGGCAAAGAATGGAGAGTTGTTGGGGCTTGAAATACGGTCATTTTTCATACCGTTTTGCAGAAAGGATTTTGAAGGGGGAGAACATAACGGGAACTCTTAAGCTCCCGTTATTAATTACGCAATCACATAATTACATGTGTTCGACGATGGCGTCGCCAAACTCTGAACATTTCAGCAGTTTAGCGCCTTCCATCAGGCGTTCGAAGTCATAGGTCACGGTCTTGGCGGCGATAGCGCCTTCCATGCCTTTAACGATCAGGTCGGCTGCTTCGAACCAGCCCAGGTGACGCAGCATCATTTCTGCAGACAGGATAACGGAACCTGGGTTCACTTTGTCCTGGCCGGCATATTTTGGCGCGGTGCCGTGGGTAGCTTCAAACAGCGCGCACTCGTCGCCGATGTTGGCGCCCGGCGCGATGCCGATGCCGCCAACCTGCGCAGCCAGTGCGTCAGAGATGTAGTCGCCGTTCAGGTTCATACAGGCGATCACGTCGTACTCCGCCGGACGCAGCAGGATCTGCTGCAGGAAGGCGTCGGCGATCACGTCTTTAACCACGATCTCTTTGCCGGTGTTCGGGTTCTTGATTTTCAGCCACGGGCCGCCGTCAATCAGTTCGCCGCCGAACTCTTCGCGCGCCAGTTCGTAGCCCCAGTCTTTGAAGGCACCTTCGGTGAACTTCATGATGTTGCCTTTGTGAACCAGAGTCACAGAGTCACGGTCGTTGGTGATCGCGTATTCGATCGCCGCACGCACCAGACGTTTGGTGCCTTCTTCTGAACATGGCTTCACGCCGATGCCGCACTGCTCTGGGAAACGGATTTTCTGCACGCCCATTTCGTCGCGCAGGAATTTGATCACTTTATCCGCTTCGGCAGAACCGGCTTTCCATTCGATACCGGCGTAGATGTCTTCGGCGTTTTCACGGAAGATCACCATATCGGTCAATTCTGGGTGTTTAACCGGGCTAGGGGTGCCCTGATAGTAGCGCACCGGGCGCAGGCAGACATACAGATCCAGCTGCTGACGCAGGGCAACGTTCAGAGAACGGATACCGCCGCCGACCGGGGTGGTCAGTGGGCCTTTAATGGCAACGCGGTAATCACGGATCAGGTCCAGAGTTTCGTCCGGCAGCCACACGTCTTTCCCGTAAACGTGGGTAGATTTTTCGCCGGTGTAGATTTCCATCCAGGAGATTTTACGCTCGCCGTGGTAAGCCTTATCAACTGCAGCATTAACCACATTAATCATGGCAGGGGTCACGTCAACGCCGATACCGTCGCCTTCAATGAACGGAATGATCGGGTTATGCGGAACAACCAGTTTACCCTGGGCATCGACCGTAATTTTTTTACCTTCTGCCGGAACAACTACTTTGCTTTCCATCAACCTCTCCTTCAAGCGCAATTTTTGTTAATGCTTTGTAAGATGCATGTCAATACTACTCGAATATTCAATCCGCGCCAATCCGAAACGGATTCAGTTATAATGCGCCTATCATCCGCAAGTACAATAGATATGAATAAATTCCCTGTTAAAAAACACCAAGTTAAACGATTCAGCCGACCGAATAGCGCCAAACGCCCCGTCCCGCCGGGGCCGCGCCGGGTTGTGTTATTCAACAAACCTTTCGATGTGCTGCCACAGTTCACCGATGAGGCCGGCCGCAGCACGCTGAAGGAATTTATTCCCTTTAATGACGTCTACGCCGCCGGGCGCCTGGACCGCGACAGCGAAGGGCTGCTGGTGCTGACCAACGACGGCAAACTGCAGGCGCAGCTCACCCAACCGGGCAAGCGCACCGGTAAAGTCTATTACGTCCAGGTAGAAGGCTCTCCGCAGGAGAGCGATCTGGCGCAGTTGCGCAGCGGCGTAACGCTGAAGGACGGCCCCACCCTGCCCGCCGGCGTCGAGCGGGTGGCGGAGCCCGCGTGGCTGTGGCCGCGTACGCCGCCGATCCGCGAACGCAAAAGCATCCCCACCAGCTGGTTGAAAATTACGCTGTATGAAGGGCGAAATCGTCAGGTGCGTCGCATGACGGCGCATATCGGGTTCCCTACCCTGCGTCTGATTCGCTACAGTATGGGGAATCTTTCATTAGGCGATTTACAACCTGGTGAATGGAAAACCACGGATTCACCGTAGCCAATCGGAGAGTTGCGCCATGAAAACGTTAGGTACCCTGCTATTAACCACGCTGCTGTGCGCCGCCGGCGCGCAGGCCGCCAGTTTTGATTGCCGCAAGGCGGCCTCAAAGGATGAACAGGCGATTTGCGCCAGCCGTTCGCTGAGCGATAAAGACGTTGAAATGGCCACCAAATATCAGTTTCTGCGCGGCCTGTTCGCCATGGGTTTTCGCGGCGAAATGCAGGATCGGCAAAACAGCTGGCTGGCAAAACGTAAACAGTGCGGCAGCGACGTCAGCTGTCTGAGCAACAGCTACCGGCAGCGCATCGGCGAGCTGGACGCGATTTACAACAAAATCGACCGACCGCTGTAAGGAGACACCATGTTCAAACCGCACGTTACCGTCGCCAACGTGGTGCACGCCGCCGGCAAGTTTTTAATCGTTGAAGAGACTGTGAACCACAAGGCGCTGTGGAACCAGCCCGCCGGCCACCTGGAGGCCGACGAGACGCTGCTGCAGGCCGCCGAACGCGAACTGTGGGAAGAGACCGGCATCCGCGCCGCGCCGCAGTCGTTTCTGAAAATGCACCAGTGGATCGCGCCGGACGGCACGCCGTTCCTGCGCTTTTGCTTCGTCGTCGAACTGCCGGCCATCGTGCCTACCGCGCCGCAGGACAGCGATATCGACCGCTGCCTATGGCTCAGCGCCGACGAGATTCTGCACGCCTCCAACCTGCGCTCACCGCTGGTGGCGGAGAGCCTGCGCTGCTACCGGCAGCCCGAGCGCTACCCGCTTTCGTTGATCGGCAGTTTTAACTGGCCGTACTGAAGCACAATAAGTGCCGTGCGCGCAGGCCGCCATCGTGTTAAAATCCTGCGCCTGTTTTTTATCAGCACGGTTCGTGTTCAAGTTCGTGAGATCCCCATGTCAGACAACAGCCAGAAAAAAGTAATCGTCGGAATGTCCGGCGGCGTCGACTCTTCCGTTACCGCCTATCTGTTACAGCAACAGGGCTATCAGGTCGCTGGGCTGTTTATGAAGAACTGGGAGGAAGACGACGACGAAGAGTATTGCTCCGCAGCGACCGATCTGGCCGATGCTCAGGCGGTATGCGACAAACTCGGCATTGAGCTGCATACGGTCAACTTCGCGGCGGAATACTGGGACAACGTATTCGAGCTGTTCCTGGAAGAGTACAAGGCCGGCCGCACGCCGAACCCGGACATCCTGTGCAATAAAGAAATCAAGTTTAAAGCCTTCCTGGAGTTCGCCGCCGAAGATCTGGGCGCCGACTATATCGCTACCGGCCACTATGTGCGTCGCCAGGACGTTGACGGTAAGAGCCGTCTGCTGCGCGGCGTCGACGGCAACAAAGACCAGAGCTATTTCCTGTATACCCTGAGCCACGAGCAGGTGGCGCAAAGCCTGTTCCCGGTCGGCGAGCTGGAAAAGCCGGAGGTGCGCCGCATCGCCGAACAGCTGGAGCTGGTCACTGCCAAGAAAAAAGACTCCACCGGCATCTGCTTTATCGGCGAACGTAAGTTCCGCGACTTCCTCGGCCGCTATCTGCCGGCGCAGCCCGGCCCGATTATGACCGTCGACGGTCATACCATCGGCCAGCATCAGGGGCTGATGTACCACACGCTGGGCCAGCGTAAAGGGCTCGGCATCGGCGGCATGAAAGACAGCAGCGAAGATCCGTGGTACGTGGTCGACAAAGACGTCGCCAACAACGTACTGATCGTCGCCCAGGGTCACGACCATCCGCGCCTGATGTCGCTTGGTCTGATCGCCCAACAGCTGCACTGGGTCGATCGCCAGCCGCTGACCGCCCCGCTGCGCTGTACGGTGAAAACCCGCTACCGCCAGCAGGATCTGCCGTGCACCATCACGCCGATCGACGATCAACGCATCGAAGTGCGCTTTGACGAACCGGTCGCGGCGGTGACGCCCGGCCAGTCGGCGGTGTTCTACCAGGGTGAAATCTGCCTGGGCGGCGGCATTATCGAACAACGCCTGCCGCTCGAGGAAGGTTAAGCCGCGGTATAGCCGGCACCCGGCCCGGCGCGCCGGTAATGCGCGCTGGGTTTAGCCCGCGTTTTATGGCATGATTTGCAACATTCACGATCATTATCGTTACCGGCGCGGGCAAAGGTTATCGTTTTGCCGTCACGCAGCCTGTCACCGTAAGCCATGTACCGTATACAGGAGTATTCGTGGCGAAGAATTATTATGACATCACGTTGGCCATGGCCGGAATCAGCCAGTCAGCGCGTTTGGTTCAGCAGCTCGCGCATGAAGGGCAATGCGACCGCGACGCGTTGCACACCTCGCTCAGCAGCCTGCTGCAGATGAACCCCTCCTCTACGCTGGCGGTATTCGGCGGTGAAGAACGTAATCTGAAAGTCGGTCTGGAAACGCTGATGGGCGTACTGAACGCCAATAATAAAGGCCCCGGCGCCGAACTGACCCGCTACACCATCAGCCTGATGGTGCTGGAACGCAAGCTCAACGCCAACAAACAGGCGATGAATACCCTCGGCGAACGCCTTGAACAGCTGGAGCGTCAGCTGGCGCATTTCGAGCTGGAATCCGACACCATTATCAGCGCGCTGGCCGGCATCTATGTCGACGTGGTCAGCCCGCTGGGGCCGCGCATTCAGGTCACCGGTTCACCGGCCATTTTACAAAACAGCCAGGTGCAGGCCAAAGTGCGCGCCACGCTGCTGGCCGGCATCCGCGCCGCCGTGCTGTGGCAACAGGTCGGCGGCAGCCGCCTGCAGTTAATGTTTTCCCGTAATCGTCTGTTCACACAGGCGCAAAATATCGTTGCTCATTGTTAATTTTCCCAGGAGTTGCTACCGATGGAATTATCCTCACTGACCGCCGTTTCCCCCGTTGACGGACGCTACGGTGATAAAGTCAGCGCACTGCGCACCATTTTCAGCGAATTCGGCCTGCTGAAATTCCGCGTACAGGTTGAAGTACGTTGGCTGCAAAAACTGGCGGCCTGCGCAGAAATCAAGGAAGTTCCTGCTTTTGACGCCGACGCAAACGCTTTCCTCGACAAGATCGTTGCAGAATTCAGCGAAGAAGACGCTCAGCGCATCAAAACCATCGAACGCACCACCAACCACGATGTGAAGGCGGTCGAATATTTTCTCAAGGAAAAAGTGGCGGCGGTGCCGGCCCTGCATGCGGTGTCCGAGTTTATCCACTTCGCCTGTACCTCCGAAGATATCAATAACCTGTCCCACGCGCTGATGCTGAGCACCGCCCGCCAGGACGTGGTGCTGCCTTACTGGCGTCAGACTATCGACGCCATCGCCAAGCTGGCGCAGGAATACCGCGATATTCCGCTGCTGTCCCGCACCCACGGCCAGCCGGCCACGCCGTCTACCGTGGGCAAAGAGCTGGCCAACGTGGCTTACCGCATGGAGCGTCAGTACCGCCAGCTGGAGCGCGTCGAGATCCTCGGTAAAATCAACGGCGCCGTCGGCAACTATAACGCCCACATCGTCGCCTACCCGGAAGTGGACTGGCACCGCTTCAGCGAAGAGTTCGTCACCTCGCTGGGCATTACCTGGAACCCGTACACCACCCAGATCGAACCGCACGACTACATCGCCGAACTGTTCGACTGCATCGCCCGCTTCAACACTATCCTGATCGACTTCGATCGCGATATCTGGGGCTACATCGCGCTGAACCACTTCAAGCAGAAGACCATCGCCGGCGAGATCGGCTCATCTACCATGCCGCACAAGGTCAACCCGATTGACTTCGAAAACTCCGAAGGCAACCTGGGCCTGGCTAACGCCGTGCTGGGCCATCTGGCGAGCAAACTGCCGGTGTCCCGCTGGCAGCGCGACCTGACCGACTCCACCGTACTGCGCAACCTGGGCGTGGGCATCGGCTATGCGCTAATCGCCTATCAGTCCACCCTGAAGGGCATCAGCAAGCTGGAAGTGAACCAGGCGCACCTGCTGGATGAGCTGGACCACAACTGGGAAGTGCTGGCCGAGCCGATCCAGACCGTGATGCGCCGCTACGGTATTGAAAAACCGTATGAGAAGCTGAAAGAGCTGACCCGCGGCAAACGCGTGGACGCCGCCGGTATGCAGGCGTTTATCGACGGCCTGGCGCTGCCGGAAGACGAGAAAACCCGTCTGAAAGCAATGACGCCGGCCAACTATATCGGCCGCGCCACCACCATGGTGGACGAACTGAAATAATCCTGCGCCCGTACGCAACCAGGCGGCCTCCGGGCCGCCTTTTTTATCGCCCCGCCGTCGCCACGTTCTATCCGTTTAAGTTTGGTTAAGCTTCACCCCACCGTCGTTGAGTCAACGTTTACCGGTCGCTGCCGATAATTAAGCCGCAATCCGGGAAAACCGTGCTTAATTGCGTGATACCTATATAATTTGGGTGATTGGAGCCGCACCCGCGCGAAAACAGGAGATTATCGATGCGAATACTGGTGGTTGAAGATAATGGTCTGCTGCGTCATCACCTTTCGGTACAGATGCGCGAGATGGGACATCAGGTCGACGCGGCGGAAGACAGCAAAGAAGCAGATTATTTTCTGCAGGAACACGCGCCGGATATCGCCATTGTCGACCTCGGCCTGCCGGGTGAGGACGGACTGGCGCTGATCCGCCGCTGGCGCGCCCATCAGGTCAAACTGCCGATTCTGGTGCTGACCGCCCGCGAAAGCTGGCAGGACAAAGTGGCGGTGCTGGAAGCCGGCGCCGACGACTATGTCACCAAACCTTTCCATCTGGAAGAGGTGATCGCCCGCATGCAGGCCTTGATGCGCCGCAACAGCGGCCTTGCCTCACAGGTCATCGTGCTGCCGCCCTTCCAGATCGATCTGTCGCGCCGCGAACTGTGCGTTAACGAGCAGCAGATCAAATTGACGGCGTTCGAATACACCATTATCGAAACGCTGATCCGCAACGCCGGCAAGGTGGTCAGTAAAGATCTGCTGATGCTGCAGCTCTATCCCGACGCCGAGCTGCGCGAAAGCCACACTATCGACGTGCTGATGGGCCGTCTGCGTAAAAAGCTCCAGGCCGAGCATCCGCAGGAAGTGATCACCACGGTGCGTGGCCAGGGATACCGCTTCGACATTAAGTGAGTGTTATGTTCAACAGGGATAAAAAGCCGTTCTCGCTGCGCGCCCGCTTTCTGATGGCGACCGCCGGCGTCATTTTGGCGCTGTCGCTCTCCTACGGGCTGGTGGCGGTAGTCGGCTACATTGTCAGTTTCGACAAAACCGCCTTCCGTCTGCTGCGCAGCGAAAGCAATCTGTTTTTCAGCCTGGCCCAGTGGAAGGACCAAAAACTCACCATCGCCATTCCGCCCGATATCGATCTTAACTCCCCGACGCTGGTGTTTATCTATGATGAGCACGGCCATCTGCTGTGGAGCCAGCGCAAGATGCCCGAGCTGGAAAGGCTGATCGATAAAAAATGGCTGAAAGATGCCGGGTTTTATGAAATCGACACCGACACCCGCATCAGCAGCGAAGTACTGGGCGACAACCCCAAAGCGCAGGATCAGCTGAAAGACTATGACGCGTCCGACCAAAATGCGCTAACCCACTCAGTGGCGGTCAATACCTATGCCGCCACCGCGCGCCTGCCGGCGCTGACCATTGTGGTGGTCGACTCCATTCCGCAGGAACTGCAGCGCTCGGACGTGGTGTGGGAGTGGTTCAGCTATGTGCTGCTGGCCAATCTGCTGTTGGTGGTGCCGCTGCTGTGGCTGGCCGCCTACTGGAGCTTGCGGCCGATAAAAACGCTGATCCATCAGGTCGGCGATCTGGAAAACGGCGAACGCGATCAACTGGATGAAAATCCCCCCAGTGAACTGCGCGGCCTGGTGCGCAACCTGAACATTCTGTTACGCAACGAACGCCAGCGTTACACCAAGTACCGCACCACGCTGTCCGATTTGACCCACAGCCTGAAGACGCCGCTGGCGGTGCTGCAGACCACGCTGCGCTCGCTGCGTTCCGGCAAGCAGACCACCATTGAAGAAGCGGAGCCGATCATGCTCGAACAGATCGGCCGCATCTCGCAGCAGATTGGTTATTACCTGCACCGCGCCAGTATCAACTCCGGGCAGACGGTGCTGACGCGGGAGATCCACTCGGTGCCGGCGCTGCTCGACAGCCTGAGCCTGGCGCTGAACAAGGTGTACCAGCGTAAGGGCGTGGTGATTACGCTGGATATTTCGCCGGAGGTCACCTTTATCGGCGAGAAGAACGACTTTATGGAAGTAATGGGCAACGTGCTGGAAAACGCCTGTAAATACTGCCTGGAGTTTGTTGAGGTCACCACCCTGCACTCCGATGAACACCTGACCCTTATGGTGGATGATGACGGCCCCGGCATCCCGCAGAGCAAGCGCACGCTGATTTTTCAACGCGGCCAGCGCGTCGACACCCTGAGCCCCGGCCAGGGGCTGGGCCTGTCGGTGGCGGCGGAAATTATCGAACAGTACGACGGGGAGATCACTATTGCCGACAGCCCGCTCGGCGGCGCGCGCATGATGGTTACTTTTGCCCGCCAATACGATACGCACGGCGAATAATCCCGCACACCGGCGCGCCACGCGCCGGATCTCTGCCGACAATGCTGCAGCTTCAGCGGCGAAGAGTATATAATCCTCTACAGGCACACTCCTCTCCTGGAATACAACATGGATTATCAATTAGATCTGGACTGGCGCGATTTTCTGCAGCGTTATTGGCAAAAGCGTCCGGTGATTCTCAAGCGCGGCTTTAAAAACTTTATCGATCCGATCTCTCCGGACGAACTGGCCGGGCTGGCAATGGAAAATGAGGTAGACAGCCGAGTCGTCAGCCATCAGGACGGGCGCTGGCAGGTGGCGCACGGGCCTTTCGAAAGCTATGACCACCTGGGTGAAAACAACTGGTCGCTGCTGGTGCAGGCGGTGGACCACTGGCACGAGCCATCCTCCGCGCTGATGCGCCCGTTCCGCCAACTGCCGGACTGGCGCATGGACGATCTGATGATCTCCTTCTCGGTGCCGGGCGGCGGCGTAGGGCCGCACCTTGACCAATATGACGTATTTATCATTCAGGGCACCGGCCGCCGCCGCTGGCGCGTCGGGGAAAAAGTGCCGATGAAGCAACACTGTCCGCATCCGGACCTGCTGCAGGTGGAGCCGTTCGACGCCATTATCGACGAGGAGATGGAGCCGGGCGATATTCTCTATATTCCGCCGGGCTTCCCGCATGAAGGCTACGCGTTGGAAAACGCGCTTAACTATTCGGTTGGTTTCCGTGCGCCCAACGGCCGGGAGCTGATCAGCGGCTTCGCCGATTACGTACTGGCGCGCGAACTGGGCAGCAAACGCTATGGCGACCCCGATATTCAGCTGCGCGAGCACCCGGCCGAGGTACTGCCGCAGGAAGTGGACGCGCTGCGCGCGATGATGCTGGATCTGGTACAGCAGCCGGAGCACTTCCAGCACTGGTTCGGCGAGTTTATTTCTCAGTCACGCCACGAGCTCGACGTCGCACCGCCGGAGCCGCCATATCAGGCCGGTGAAATCTACGAGCTGCTGCAACAGGGTGAAGCGTTGCAGCGTCTGGGCGGCCTGCGCGTATTACGCGTCGGCGATCGGTGTTTCGTCAACGGGGAGCCGATCGATACCGAACACCTGCAGGCTGCCGATGCTCTGTGCCAGCACTTCAGCGTCGATGCCGAGCTGCTGGGCGATGCGGTCGACGATCCGTCCTTCCTCGCCCTGCTGACCGCGCTGATCAACAACGGCTATTGGTATTTTAACGACTGACGCCGCCTGTAGGCTCATTTATCAGCCCCCGATTCCGGGGGCTTTTTTTCGCCGGCAGCCTAGCCCAGCACGGCGGTAAACACATGAATATCAAAGTTCATCGCCACGCTCTCCGAGCGCGCAATCTCCCGCACCGCAGCGCTGAACCGTTCGATATACGCCTGCCCGCCCTCTTCTTCGATATAGCGCGTCACGTAGCTGGTGGATAAAAAGAACAGCGCCACCTCTTCCGGCGTCAGGAAAATGATATTGGCGAACACCTCGCGTCGGGCCTGCAGCAGGTGGCGGCAGCCCTGCATGATTTCCAGCGTGTCATCGTACTGCGTCAGCCGGGGATCGCGGTAACGCGCCCAGTTGGTCACCAGTTCCCGTTCGATAAAATCACGCAGCGGCCCGTACGCCAGCGGAAAATCATATTTGTACGCGCAGAACAGCCCGCCGGGATTCAGCCACGCCGGCAATTTCATCAGCACCGCCTTGCGATCCATCCAATAAAACGACGTGGCGCTGGTGATAAGGTCAAAACGGTGGGCAGGCGCAAAATCTTCCGCTGCGCAGACGCTGAAGGCCAGCGCCGGGTAATTCTGCCGCGCCTTTTCGATCAGCGCCGCACCGATATCGCAGCCTTCCACCTGCTGAAACAGCCCCTGCAGACGTACCGTAGAGACACCGTTGCCGCAGCCGATATCAAGCGCAGCGTTATGCGCCGGCGCTCTGGCCGCCAGCGACGCATACAACGCATCGGGATAGCTAATCTTGCTGCGCACCGCGTTATAAGCCTGCGCATGGGTATTAAACTGCTGCATTCCGTGTTCCCCTATATTTTTCCGAACAGTCGACGTCAGCCGTATTACACGGAGTCAGCCCGTGCCAGCGCGCGATAGCCTTCCAGCTCGGCCTGCGGCATGCCGGCCGTCTGCGCCGCGGCGCAAATCTGCTGCCAGGTATTGGCATCAATCGGGATGCCGTCCTGCAGACGCAGCGCACGGTTCATCTCTTCCCACTCGCCCGGCACCTGAATCGGCTCGTCGCCGCTTTCCGGCGAGGCCTTCACCCAGTCAACAAAGGCTTCAGCCTCAGCCTGCATTGCCGGCGCTTCAAAGGCGTCCGGGTTGAGAATAATAGTGGTCATACCGTTGATGATCGCGTCGTTGGTCACCTGCAGCGTATCATCATGGGTGGTTTGTCCGCCGGACAGCGCGCCGCCCAGAATTTCGCACAGCGTCGCCAACGCATAGCCCTTATGAGCGCCGAACGGCAGCAGAGAACCAAACGGCGCTTCATGCATTACCTTTGGTTCGTTGGTCGGCCGGCCCTGCTCATCGATCAGATAGCCGGGCGCTACCGTCAGGCCTTTGTTGTACGCAACGCGCGTTTTGCCGTAAGCAATGCCGCTGGTGGCAAAGTCCAGCAACAGCGGCGCCTGGCCAGGACGAGGAAAAATCATGCAGAAAGGGTTGGTGCCGAAGCGGCGGTCGCTGCCGCCAAACGGCGCCACCATAGGATCGCCCATCACATTGACGAAATGGATAGAAACAAAGCCGGCACGCGCGCACTGCTCCGCCCAGTGGCCGATGCGGCCGATATGGTGGGCATTGTGCAGCGCCACGGCGGCAATCCCCAGCTGGCGCGCCCGTTCAATACCGCGATCCATCGCTTCGCTGGCGACCACCTGACCAAATCCTTTGCCGCCGTCCAGCGTCAGCACCGCGCCGGCATCCTTCACCACCCTGACATGGGTATTCAGCTGCAGATGCCCCTGCGCCAGCGATGACATATAGCGCGGGATCATGCCGACGCCGTGCGAATCATGCCCAGCCAGATTGGCCTGCACCAGGTGTTCCGCCACCAGCTCAGCCTCACGGGCGGAACTGCCGGTATGGCGCCAGATCGCCTGAACAAACCGCCCTAATCCCTGGCTGCCGATACGATACTCAGAACTCATGCCGCAAATCTCCTTGTGCAAAATGTTACTCAACCCTAGGCACAAAAATTAATTGCGGCAAGTTAACAACTCATCAACCTTTGGCGCGTTCCGCCGTCAGGGTCGCGATACGCATAATCACCGCCACCGCCTGCTCCATCCCCTCCAGCGTAATAAATTCGTGTTTGCTGTGGAAATTGTAGCCGCCGGTAAACAGATTGGGGCATGGCAGCCCTTTGAAAGAGAGCTGCGCGCCGTCGGTACCGCCGCGGATCGGCTTAATGATGGGCTCAATTCCGCAGTCGCGCATCGCCTGCTGCGCCAGTTCCACCACGTGCGGATGCTCAGCCACCAGCTCGCGCATGTTGTAGTAGCTGTCCTCAATGGTGACGTCGATGTGGCACTCACGCGGCAGCCCTTTGCCCACCAGCTCTGCCGCCGCCATCAGTTGACGTTTGCGGGCGGCAAAGCCGTCGCGCTCAAAGTCGCGCAGGATATAGTGCATCTCGGCGCGGTCGACCTGCCCCTTGATGCTGCTCAGATGATAGAAGCCCTGATAATCCGCGGTGTTTTCCGGCGTCTCATCCGCCGGCAGACACTGGTGGAAACGGGTCGCCAGCGTCAGCGCGTTGACCATCACGCCCTTGGCGCTGCCGGGATGCGCATTGTTGCCAACAATCTTCACCAACGCCGAGGCAGCGTTGAAGTTCTCACACTCCAGCTCCCCCACGCCACCGCCGTCAATGGTATAGGCCCAGGCGGCGTCAAAGCTCTCGACGTCAAAATAGCGGGCCCCTTTGCCGACTTCTTCATCGGGCGTAAAGGCGATGCGGATATCCCCGTGCGGAATCTGCTGCTGCCGCAGACGCACCATGGCGGTAATGATTTCCGCAATGCCGGCCTTATCATCCGCCCCGAGCAGCGTTTTGCCGTCGGTGGTGATCAGCGTCTGCCCCAGCAGTTGATGCAACACCGGGAAGCGCACCGGCGACAGCACCTCATCGCCGATGCCCAGCGCAATATCACCACCGCGATAATTCTCCACAATTTGCGGATTCACCTGTTTGCCGCTGACGTCCGGCGAGGTATCAAGATGGGAGATAAATCCGATGGCGGGCACCGGCCAGGCGACATTGGCTGGCAGCGTCGCCGTGACGCAGCCGTGTTCGCTGAGCATCACCTGCGCAAAACCCAGCGCCAGCAGCTCCTGCTGTAACGCGCGCGCCAGTTTCAGCTGCCCGTCCGTACTTGGCACATGTTTAACGTTCGCTTTGGATTGCGTATCAAAGGTGACGTAGTTAAAAAAACGATCGAGTAGTTTATCCATGATGGCGCCCTTCAGATTATCGCAAGTCATTATGCTAAAGCGCCTGGCGGGAAATATTGCGTCAGGTCATTTTTAACCAGAATTAGTGAGAATCATTACCGTCGGTAATGATTTATTGGCGTAATGAATACGTTAAATTGTCGTATAGTGCGGCTATAATGGTAAAAATCAGCGCGTTGCCGGCGGTTCGGCTTTCAATTCACTGCCACAGCGTCTATCATGCGCGCTCTAAAAATTTCGAGCGGCGCCACTGGTTTTGAGCTTTTGTACGGCGGGGTATTTCGCCAGCTCTCGCAGTCTTTTCCAGCGGCGGTTCTATCTGCAAGAGTTCACGGGATAGAGTGACACCATAAATGACTGAGAAATCCTCTCTGAAGCCACTTGTTGAATTGAAAGCGTTAAGCAAAGGATTCGACGGCAAAACCATCATCAGCGATCTTGACCTCACCATTAATCACGGCGAGTTTTTGACGATCCTCGGCCCCTCCGGCTGCGGTAAAACCACCGTGTTGCGCCTGATCGCCGGCCTGGAAGATGTCGACAGCGGCCAGATCGTGCTCGACGGTCTGGATATTACCGACATTCCGGCCGAACACCGCCACGTCAATACCGTCTTCCAGAGCTACGCGCTGTTCCCGCACATGACGGTGTTTGACAACGTCGCCTTCGGCCTGCGGATGCAGAAAACGCCGGCGGCGGAGATTACCCCGCGGGTGGAAGAAGCGCTGCGCATGGTGCAGTTGGAGGCCTTTGCACAGCGGCGTCCCAGCCAGCTGTCCGGCGGCCAGCAGCAGCGCGTCGCCATCGCCCGCGCGGTGGTGAATAAACCCAAGGTTCTGCTGCTGGATGAGTCGCTGTCGGCGCTGGACTATAAGCTGCGCAAACAGATGCAGAACGAGCTGAAGGCGCTGCAGCGCAAGCTCGGCATCACCTTTGTCTTCGTCACCCACGATCAGGAAGAGGCGCTGACCATGTCGGACCGCATCGTGGTGATGCGCGAAGGCCGCATTGAGCAGGACGGCACGCCGCGCGAGATCTACGAAGAGCCGCGCAACCTGTTTGTCGCCAGCTTTATCGGCGAGATTAATATCTTTGACGCCACTGTGCTGCAACGCATCGACGCGCAGCGGGTGCGCGCCAACGTCGAAGGGCGCGAATGCGATATCTACGCCAGTCTGCCGGTCAGCGCCGGCCAGCGCCTGAAAGTGCTGCTGCGGCCGGAGGATCTGCGCGTTGAGGAGATCAACGGCGCCGAGCAGGTCGACGGCCTGATCGGCTATGTGCGCGAACGTAACTACAAGGGAATGACGCTGGACTCGGTCGTCGAGCTGGAAAACGGCAAGATAGTCATGGTCAGCGAATTCTTTAACGAAGACGATCCGGACGTCGACCACTCGCTGAATCAGAAAATGGCGGTGACCTGGGTTGAAAGCTGGGAGGTGGTGCTGGCCGATGAAGACCTCGCGTAAACTGTTCCAGAATGTGGTGATTACCGGGGTAGTCGCCTGGCTGGTGCTGTTCGTGTTTATGCCGAACCTGATGATTATCGGCACCAGCTTCCTGACCCGCGACGACGCCAATCTGATTCAGATGGTGTTCACGCTGGATAACTACACCCGGCTGTTCGATCCGCTGTACGCCGAAGTGCTGCTGCACTCGCTGAATATGGCGGTGATCGCCACCCTGTGCTGCCTGGTGATCGGCTATCCGTTCGCCTTTATTCTGGCGCGCCTGCCGCAGAAGGTGCGGCCGCTGCTGCTGTTTCTGCTGATCGTCCCCTTCTGGACCAACTCGCTGATCCGTATCTACGGCCTGAAGCTGTTCCTCAGCACCCGCGGCTATCTGAACGATTTCCTGCTGTGGCTGGGGGTGATCGACAAACCGTTTCGCATCATGTACACCTCCGAAGCGGTGGTGCTGGGCCTGATTTATATTCTGCTGCCGTTTATGGTGATGCCGCTCTATTCCAGCATTGAGAAGCTGGATAAATCCTGTCTGGAAGCGGCGCGCGATCTCGGCGCCAGCAAGCTGCAGACCTTTATCCGCATCATCGTGCCGCTGACCATGCCCGGCATTATCGCCGGCTGCCTGCTGGTGATCCTGCCGGCAATGGGGCTGTTCTTCGTTGCGGACCTGATGGGCGGCGCGAAAAACCTGCTGATCGGCAACGTGATCAAGAGCCAGTTCCTGAATATTCGCGACTGGCCGTTTGGCGCCGCCACCAGCATCTGCCTGACGCTGGTCATGGGCCTGATGCTGCTGGTGTACTACCGCGCGGCGAAGCTGCTGAACAAGAAGGTGGAACTGGAATGATCGGACGCCTGCTACGCGGTGGTTTTATGACCATCATTTACGCCTATTTATATATTCCGATCGTGATTCTGATCGTCAACTCGTTCAACGCATCGCGCTTTGGCATCAACTGGCAAGGGTTTACCGTCGACTGGTACTCGACCCTGCTCAACAACGACAGTCTGCTGCAGGCGGCGGGCCACTCGCTGACCATGGCGGTGCTGTCGGCCACCTTCGCCACGCTGATCGGCTCGCTGACCGCGGTGGCGCTGTACCGCTACCGCTTCCGCGGCAAACCGTTCGTCAGCGGTATGCTGTTTGTGGTGATGATGTCGCCGGATATCGTGATGGCGATCTCCCTGCTGGTGCTGTTTATGCTACTGGGCATCTCGCTGGGCTTCTGGTCGCTGCTGTTTTCGCACATCACTTTCTGCCTGCCGTTTGTGGTGGTGACCGTCTACTCGCGGCTGAAAGGCTTCGACGTCAAAATGCTGGAAGCGGCGCGCGACCTCGGTGCCGGCGAGGTGACGATCCTGCGCAAAATCATCCTGCCGCTGGCGATGCCGGCCGTCGCCGCCGGCTGGCTGCTGAGCTTTACCCTGTCGATGGATGATGTGGTGGTGTCTTCGTTCGTCACCGGGCCGAGCTATGAGATCCTGCCGCTGAAGATCTATTCGATGGTCAAGGTCGGCGTCTCGCCGGAGGTCAACGCCCTCGCCACCATTCTGCTGCTGATGTCGCTGGTGCTGGTGCTCGCCAGCCAGCTGATCCTGCGCGATCGCAACGTCAAATAATCGAACGGACACATTCCAATTGTGAATGTGTCCGTTTCTCACCTGCCGTCCCGTTTTCCAGACTAAAAGCCGCTATTTACCAAGGGGATAACCGCCTTTACCCCGCGCCGCCCGCCGCCTATAATGGCCGCTCTCTGGGGTATAGGACCGCCGCGCCGCTATTCGGCCTATACTGTTAAACGCGATAACTGCTGAAGGATACGCTGCATGAAAAAGTGGTCACACCTGCTCGCAGCCGGGATGATGGCACTGAGCATCGGCTCTGCAACCGCCGCCGATGACGGCAAAACCCTCTATTTCTATAACTGGACTGAATATGTGCCGCCGGGCTTGCTCGATCAGTTCACCAAAGAAACGGGGATTAAGGTGATCTATTCCACCTATGAATCCAATGAAAGCATGTACGCCAAGCTGAAGACTTATAAAGACGGCGCGTACGATCTGGTGGTGCCTTCCACCTATTTCATCGCCAAGATGAGTAAGGAAGGCATGCTGCAGAAGATCGACAAGAGCAAGCTCAGCAACTTTAAGGATCTGGATCCCAACCTGCTGAACAAACCGTTCGATCCGAATAACGATTATTCCATCCCGTATATCTGGGGTGCCACCGCCATCGGCGTCAACAGCGACGAGATCGACCCGAAAACCATTACCTCATGGGCCGACCTGTGGAAGCCGGAGTACAAAAGCAGCCTGCTGCTGACCGATGACGCGCGCGAAGTGTTCCAGATGGCGCTGCGGAAACTGGGCTATTCCGGCAACACCACCAATCCGCAAGAGATTGAAGCCGCCTATAACGAGCTGAAAAAGCTGATGCCGAACGTGCTGGCCTTTAACTCCGACAACCCGGGCAACCCGTTTATGGAAGGGGAAGTCAACCTGGGCATGGTGTGGAACGGCTCGGCCTTTGTCGCCCGTCAGGCCGGCACGCCGCTGGAGATTGTCTGGCCGAAGGAAGGCGGTATTTTCTGGATGGACAGCCTGGCGATCCCGGCTAACGCCAAAAACGTCGACGGCGCGCTGAAGCTGATCAACTTCCTGCTGCGGCCGGAAATTGCCGTGCAGGTGGCGAAAACCATCGGTTACCCAACGCCGAATCTGGCCGCGAAAAAACTGCTGCCGCCGGACATTGCCAACGATAAGTCACTGTATCCGGACGAAGCAGTGATCAAAAACGGCGAATGGCAGAACGACGTCGGCGACGCCAGCACGCTGTACGAAACCCAGTTCCAGAAGCTGAAGGCCGGCCGCTAACGCCAGCCTCTGGCTGATTCAGGCCGGGCGCAATGCCCGGTCTTGTTTCCTCCGCTGCCAGCGCTGCAGCGACGCCAACAGGGTTACGGCCGATCGGCGCGTTCAATCTTCCCCATCAGAAATTTATGCACAAAGCGCGGCACCACTTCACTGGCCGGCCCGTAATGCTTCTCGGCAAACTGGCTTTCCACCTGGCTCGGCTCCAGATTCAGTTCCATGGTATGCGCACCGCTCAGCCGCGCCTCATGCACAAACCCGGCCGCCGGATACACATGCCCGGAGGTGCCGATAGCGACGAAGAAATCCGCCCTCTCCAGAGCCTGATAGATATCGTCCATACCGATCGGCATTTCGCCGAACCACACCACGTGCGGGCGCAGCGGCGCCGGGAACTGGCAGCAGTGGCAGCGGTCGTCGACGCTCAGATCGCCGGGCCAGTCAACCACCTGGCCGGACTGCGTGCAGCGCACCTTCAGCAGTTCTCCATGCATATGCACCACCCGGTGGTTGCCGGCGCGCTCGTGCAGATTGTCGATATTTTGCGTAACCAGCAGAAAGTTATCCCCCAGCCACTCTTCCAGACTGGCCAGCGCACGGTGCGCGGCGTTCGGCGCAATATCATCCTGCTGCAGCTGGCGGCGGCGCGCATTGTAAAACGCCTGCACCAGCTCCGGATCGCGTTGGAAACCTTCCGGCGTCGCCACGTCCTCCACCTTGTGCTCTTCCCACAAACCGTCCGCTGCGCGGAAGGTGCGAATGCCGGATTCCGCAGAAATACCTGCCCCGGTCAACACCACCACAAACGGCTTTTTCAACTCCGCCGCCGCCATGGTATCGCGGTGAAAAATCCGCGAACGAAAACGTTGGTGCAGCACATGTTTGCTCTTGCGAAACTGATGCAGCCGATGGCGCGTACGCATAACTACTCCTTATTCAATGATCCGCCAGGTTGAGAAACGCCGCCCCGCGCACGCCGCCGGCGTCGCCATAGCGCGCCGGTTCGATCCGCGGCATCTTCGCCACGCGCAACAGGCTGCGCGGCAGACGTGACGGCAGCGCCTGGTAGATCGCTGCAAAATTCGATAATCCTCCGCCAATCACCACCAGATGCGGATCGATGACGGTCAGTAAATTGCCCAGACAAATCGCCAGCAGATCGAGAAAACGCTCAACGTGAGCCTGCGCCTGCGGCTCACCGGCCTGATAATGCGCAATAATTTGCGGCGCAGACAAGCGCTGCTGATAAAAATGCGCGTACAGCCACTCAAATCCGCGGCCTGATATGTAATTTTCAATGCAACCATGATGACCGCAGCCGCAGGCAACGCGAGGTATATCACGCCCCAGCACTTCCAGCGCATCAACCGGCAGACGCAAATGCCCGAATTCGCCGGCGATATGATTACGGCCGGACACCACCTTGCCGTCGACGATCAGGCCGCCGCCCACGCCGGTGCCGAGGATCAGCCCGAACACCACCGGATAGCGACGGAACTCCTTATCCCACGCCTCCGACAGCGCGAAGCAGTTGGCGTCGTTTTCCACCCGCACTTCCCGGCCAATCAGAGCCGCCAAATCGCGCGGCAGCGCCTGCCCCATCGCCGCCGGCACGTTGGCGGTAAACAGCGTGCCGTCATCATCGTTAGGCAAACCGGGAATGCCGATGCCCACCTGCCCGGCAGCGCCGCAGACGGCGTCCGCCTCCAGCGTCATATCACGCAGCGTCGCCAGCAGTTGGCGATAGTCGTCCCGCGGGGTCGCCACGCGCTTTTGCCAGACGCGTTGCAGGTCGGCGTCGAACACCCCCAGCTCAATTTTGCTGCCGCCCATATCAAAACCGTAGAACATCCGTTACCTCACGTAAAAAAATGGGGCTGCATCACTGCGCCCCATTTTTAACCCGATCACTGACCGCTTAGCACCCGCGCCGGATCGATACGGCTGGCGCGTCGCGCCGGATACCAGCTGGCCAGCAGGCTGAGTACGATAGCGGTCGCCAGCACGATGACGACATCCAGCCAGTGCAGCTCCGACGGTAAGAAGTCGATAAAATAGATATCGCCGGACAAGAATGAATGACCGACCATCTTTTCAATCAGCTTGATGATATTCGTCAGCTGCAGCGAGGCAAAGATGCCGACCACCACGCCGCTCAGGCTGCCCACCAGCCCCGCCAGCAGGCCATACCAGACGAATATCGCCCGGATAAAGCCGTCTTTGGCGCCCAGCGTACGCAACACGGCGATATCGCCGCTCTTGTCCTTCACCGCCATCACCAGCGTGGAAACGATGTTGAAGCAGGCCACGCCGATCACCAGTACCATAGCCAGATACATGATGGCGCGGATCATCTGAATATCGCGGTACATATAGCCGTACTTGCCGATCCAGCTCTTGATATAAACGTAGGCGTTGGTCACCTCGCCGGCGTCGCGCACCAGCTTATTGGCGGCGAACACGTCGTTAACCTTGATGGCGATGCCGGTGACGCTGTCACCCATGTCCAGATAGCGCTGCGCATCGGCCAGCGGCACCATCGCCAGGCTGTGATCCAGCTGGCCGCTGAGCTGCAAAATACCGCTGACATGCAGGCGAATACGCTTCGGCTGCAGCAATTTCATCTGCGGATCGCTGTTGGGGATCATCACCGTAACAGAGGAGCCCTGCTTGACGCCCAGCGCGTCGGCGACGCCTTTACCCAGAATCACCTGCTGTTCGCCGCCCTTGAAGTTGGCCCAGGCATCGCCCTGCACATACTTCGGCAACGCGCTGAGCTTCGCTTCCTGCGCCGGGTCGACCCCTTTCAGCTGCACCGCGCGCAGCTGGGCGCCGTTTTCCATCAGGCCGGTGAAATTAATATACGGCGCGGCGGCCAGAATGCCCGGCACCTTTTCCACCCGCTGCATCATCGCCGGCCAGCCGTTAAACGGCTGATTCACCGGCTCGATTTCCCCGTGCGGCACCACCGACAACACGCGGTTCTGCAGCTCGCGCTCAAAGCCATTCATCGCGCTCAGGCCGACGATCAGCACCGCCACGCCCAACGCAATACCGATGGTGGAGATCACCGAAATCAGCGACACCATGCCGCCGCGCCGCCGACCGCGGCTAAAACGCAGCGCCGTCAGCAGTGAGAGAGGCAATGCGCGCATTACTCGGCCCCCAGCAGCGTCAGCTGCGCCTGCAAATGACCGTCGCGCATTTCCAACTGGCGGTTAAGGCGTTTAGCCAGCTGCAGATCGTGGGTCACCACCAGAAACGCAGTGCCCTGACGCACGTTCAGCTCCCCCAGCAGGTCAAAAATGCTGTCGGCGGTGCGGTGATCCAGGTTGCCGGTCGGCTCATCCGCCAGCACCAGCGACGGATTATTCACCAGCGCACGGGCGATCGCCACCCGCTGGCGTTCACCGCCGGACAGTTCTGACGGACGGTGTTTGCTGCGTTTATCCAGCCCGACCGCCGCCAGCATTTCCATCGCTTTCTCCTGCGCCTGCGCCGGCTTAACGCCGCCGATCAGCAGCGGCATCGCCGCGTTTTCCAGCGCGGAAAAGTCCGGCAGCAGGTGGTGAAACTGATAGATAAAGCCCAGCTCGCGGTTACGCAGTTCGGCCTTGGCGGCGGATGACAGTGAATTCATCGCCTGCCCCTTGAACACCACGCTGCCGGAGGTCGGTGAATCCAGCCCGCCCAGCAGGTGCAACAGCGTACTTTTCCCCGAGCCAGAGCTGCCGACAATCGCCATCATCTCGCCGGGCTGCATGGCAAAACTGACATTTCGCAGCACGTCGGTATGCAGATTGCCTTCCTGATAGGTCTTGCACAGGTTGTCACACTGCAACAAAGGATGGTTACTCATAACGTAAAGCCTCAGCGGGTTGAACGGCGGCGGCGCGCCATGAAGGGTACAGCGTGGACAGCAGTGACACCGCCATCGCCGCGACGGCGATGATCGTCACCTGCAGCGGTTCAACCGCCACCGGCAGCGACGCGCCGTCAATCAGCGCGCCAAGCGCCGGCATAATGGTATTCAGGTTCAGCGCCAACACCACGCCCAGCAGCGTACCGAGCAGCGAGCCGATAATCCCGGCGCTGGCGCCCTGGGTCATAAACACCGCCATAATCTGGCGGCGCGTCAGCCCCTGGGTTTGCAAGATGGCCACTTCGCCCTGCTTTTCCATCACCAGCAGGCCGAGGGAGGTAATGATATTAAAGGCGGCAACCGCCACGATCAGGCTCAGCAGCAGCCCCATCATGTTCTTTTCCATGCGCACCGCCTGGAACAGCTCGCCTTTGCGATCGCGCCAGTCTTTCCAGCTCGCGCCCTGCGGCAACGCCTGCTGGCTCAGGCTGTCGACCGCCAGCGGCTGCTGCAGGAACAGGCGCCAGCCGGTGATATTGCCTGCCGGGTAGCGCATCACACGCGAAGCGTCCTGCTGATTGACCAGCAGTTGGTATTCGTCCACATCGCTGTTGGCATGGAAGGTGCCGGCCACGGTAAACACGCGCTGGCTGGGAATGCGCCCCATCGGGGTAAACTGGCTGGCGCTCGGCACCATCAGACGCAGCCTGTCGCCGCGTTTGACGCCCAATTTGCCGGCCAGCACTTCGCCCAGAATGACGTTGTACCCGCCAGGCTGCAGCGCCTGCTGTTTGACATTAACCAGAAACGGCGTCAACGGATCGGCTTCGTCCGGGTTGACGCCAAGCATCACCCCGACCGCCACGTTGCGCGGGCTTTGCAGCACCACGTCGCCGGTGGTCAGCGGCGCCACGCGAGTCACGCCGCGCAGCCCCTGCACCGCAGAAGCCGGCAGATGTTGAGGATTGACCGACCCGCTCGGGGTGGTGACCAGCGCTTGCGGCATCAGGCCCAGAATGTTGTTTTCCAGGTCTCTTTCAAAGCCGTTCATCACCGATAACACGGTGACCAGCGCCATCACCCCCAGCGTAATGCCGATCGTGGAAAGCCAGGAGACAAACCGGCCAAAGCGGTCTGAAGCCCGCCCGCGCATGTAGCGCAGGCCAATGAATAACGCGACAGGTTGATACATGAAATCCGTTTTGTGGCCGTAGCTTAAGCAAAGTGATCATGGATAATAAAGGCTCCGCGCCGATTAGGGAACCGTTCGGCGGCTTTTATTCTGCCAGAGCGGCCGCATGCGGGTTAATTAACCGTCACTAAGCCCATTTGCCTATGTCAGTTTGCCGGCCAGTGGGCTAGTATAAAGCAAACAAAAGCGCCGCCTGTCGACGCCGGATCACCGTCAATTTACAGATCAAAAGATACCTGATGAGCATTTCCGATAACCGTAGTCGTTCCGCAGCACTTACCTCCCGCTATGACCTGCCGAACCGCGCAGGGGATTTACGCCAGCTGGGTCAGCTGACCGGTTCGGCCTGCGCCGTTGAGTGCGCCGAAATCGCCGAACGCCACGACGGACCTATCATGCTGATCGCGCCGGATATGCAAAATGCCCTGCGTCTGCGCGATGAGATCCAGCAGTTTACCGATCAGATGGTCACCACGCTGTCGGACTGGGAAACGCTGCCTTACGACAGCTTCTCGCCGCATCAGGAGATTATCTCCGCCCGTCTCTCCAGCCTATACCATCTGCCGACCATGGCGCGCGGCATTATTATTCTGCCGGTCAACACGCTGATGCAGCGCGTCTGCCCGCATGAGTTCCTGCACGGCCATGCGCTGGTGATGAATAAGGGTCAGCGGCTGTCGCGGGATAAACTGCGCGCCCAGCTGGAGCAGGCCGGCTACCGCAGCGTCGATCAGGTGATGGAGCACGGCGAGTTTGCCACCCGCGGCGCCCTGCTCGATCTGTACCCGATGGGCAGCGACGAACCGTACCGTATCGATTTCTTTGATGACGAAATCGACAGCCTGCGCATTTTCGACGTCGACACTCAGCGCACGCTGAGCGAGGTCGAGTCGATCAACCTGCTGCCGGCGCACGAATTCCCGACCGATAAAAACGCTATCGAACTGTTCCGCAGCCAGTGGCGTGAACAGTTTGAAGTACGCCGCGACGCCGAACATATTTACCAGCAGGTCAGCAAAAGCAGCTGGCCCGCCGGTATCGAATACTGGCAGCCGCTGTTCTTCAGCCAGCCGCTGCCGTCGCTGTTCAGCTATCTGCCGGCGAATACCCTGCTGGTTAATACCGGCAACCTGGAGAGCGCTGCCGAGCGCTTCTGGCTGGATGTCAATCAGCGCTATGAGAGCCGCCGCGTCGACCCGATGCGCCCGCTGCTGGCGCCGGACACCCTGTGGCTGCGCGTCGACGCCCTGTTCGCCGAGCTGAAGGCCTGGCCGCGCGTGGCGCTGAAAACCGAGGCACTGCCAGCCAAAGCGGGCAACACCAATCTCGACTACCAAAGCCTGCCCGACCTGGCGGTACAGGCGCAGCAAAAAGCGCCGCTGGATAACCTGCGCCGCTTTATCGAAAGTTTTGACGGCAGCGTGATCTTCTCGGTGGAGAGCGAGGGCCGGCGTGAGACGCTGCAGGATCTGCTCGGCCGCATCAAGCTGGGCACCAGCCTGATTCAGCGGCTGGATCAGGCCGACGACAACGGCCGTTATATGATGGTCGGCGCCGCCGAACGCGGCTTCCTCGATGCGATGCGCCAGCGGGCGCTGATTTGCGAAAGCGACCTGCTGGGCGAACGCGTCAGCCGACGTCGGCAGGATAATCGCCGCACCATCAATACCGATACCCTGATCCGCAACCTGGCGGAGTTGCATCCCGGCCAGCCGGTGGTGCACCTTGAGCACGGCGTCGGCCGCTATGTCGGCCTGACCACGCTGGAAGCCGGCGGCATCAAAGCGGAATACCTGATTTTGTCCTACGCCGGTGAGGACAAGCTATACGTGCCGGTTTCCTCGCTGCATCTGATTAGCCGCTATGCCGGCGGCGCCGATGAAAATGCCCCGCTGCATAAACTCGGCGGTGACGCCTGGTCGCGGGCGCGGCAGAAAGCGGCAGAGAAAGTGCGCGACGTCGCCGCCGAACTGCTGGATATCTACGCGCAGCGCGCGGCCAAAGCCGGTTTCGCCTTTAAACACGACCGCGAACAGTATCAGCTGTTCTGCCAGACGTTCCCGTTTGAAACCACGCCCGATCAGGAACAGGCGATCAATGCGGTGCTGAGCGATATGTGCCAGCCACTGGCGATGGACCGTCTGGTGTGCGGCGACGTGGGCTTCGGCAAAACCGAAGTGGCGATGCGCGCCGCCTTCCTGGCGGTGGAGAACGGCAAGCAGGTGGCGGTACTGGTGCCCACCACCCTGCTGGCGCAACAGCACTTCGACAACTTCCGCGACCGTTTCGCCACCTGGCCAATCCGTATTGAGATGATGTCGCGCTTCCGCAGTGCTAAAGAGCAACAGCAGGTGCTGGACGACGCGGCGGACGGCAAGGTTGATATCGTTATCGGCACCCACAAGCTGCTGCAGAGCGATCTGCGCTGGAAAGATTTGGGGCTGCTGATCGTCGACGAAGAACACCGCTTCGGCGTACGCCACAAAGAGCGCATCAAAGCGATGCGTGCCGACGTAGATATTCTGACGCTGACCGCGACGCCGATCCCACGTACGCTGAATATGGCAATGAGCGGCATGCGCGATCTGTCGATTATCGCCACCCCGCCGGCGCGCCGTCTGGCGGTAAAAACCTTTGTGCGCGAATACGACAGCCTGGTGGTGCGCGAAGCGATTCTGCGTGAGACGCTGCGCGGCGGCCAGGTCTACTACCTGTACAACGACGTGGAAAACATCGAGAAAGCAGCCGAACGGCTGGCGGAGCTGGTGCCGGAAGCGCGCATCGCCATTGGCCACGGCCAGATGCGCGAGCGCGATCTGGAGCGGGTGATGAATGATTTCCACCACCAGCGCTTTAACGTACTGGTCTGCACCACCATTATTGAGACCGGCATCGATATTCCCAGCGCCAACACCATCATCATCGAACGGGCCGACCGCTTCGGTCTGGCGCAGCTGCACCAGCTGCGCGGCCGCGTCGGTCGTTCGCACCATCAGGCTTACGCCTACCTGCTGACGCCGAATCCGAAAGCGATGAGCAGCGACGCCCATAAACGCCTGGAAGCCATCGCCACGCTGGAAGATCTGGGCGCCGGCTTCGCCCTGGCCACGCACGATCTGGAAATCCGCGGCGCCGGCGAACTGCTGGGAGAAGACCAGAGCGGGCAGATGACCACCATCGGCTTCTCGCTGTATATGGAGCTGCTGGAAAGCGCGGTGGATGCGCTGAAACAGGGACGGGAGCCGTCGCTGGAGGACCTGACCAGCAGCCAGACCGAGGTGGAACTGCGTATGCCGGCGCTGCTGCCGGACGATTTCATTCCGGACGTCAACACCCGTCTGTCGCTGTACAAACGCATCGCCAGCGCCAAGCATGACGGCGAGTTGGAAGAACTGAAGGTGGAACTGATCGACCGCTTCGGCAAACTGCCGGATGCCACGCGCAACCTGCTGCACAGCGCCGCGCTGCGTCAGCATGCGCAGACGCTGGGCATCAAGCGAATTGAGGTTAACGAACGCGGCGGCTTTGTCGAGTTCGGCGAAAAGAACCGCGTCGATCCCGGTTACCTGATCGGCCTGCTGCAGAGCCAGCCGCAGATCTACCGGCTGGACGGCCCCACCAAGCTGAAGTTTATGCTCGATCTGACCGACCGGGCCAAACGGCTGAAGTTTATCGAGGATCTGCTGAACGCCTGCCGCGAACATACGCTGGCGTAAAACAGCCGCAGCCCGCAGCGCGGGCAAACAAAAACCCGCAGCCGACGGTGACGTTGGCTGCGGGTTTTTTTTGACGCCGAAGTGGCGTCAAAGCATCAGGCCTGCGTGGTATCGGTGCGGTTCAGGATCAGCTGACCGCTCTTATCCAGCGGGATCTGAGTGCCCGGATCGTGATCCATGCGGATTTTGCCCTGCTGATCGCCGATCTTGTAGGTCACATCATAGCCCAGCAGCTTCTGCGATTTGTCGTACACCGTTTTGCAGCGCTGCTGCACGCTGGTGGTGGTGTCGTTGTTCTGCATCGACCCTTGGATCTGGTTGCCGGCATAGCCGCCCCCCAGCGCGCCGACCACCGTCGCTACGTCGCGGCCGCGACCGCCGCCGAACTGGTGGCCGATAACCCCGCCGGCTACGGCGCCCAGCACGGAACCGGCAATGCGGTTCTCATCCTGCACCGGCGCACGGTGGGTGACCGTCACGTTGCGGCATTCACGCCGCGGCGTTTTGATGGTTTCATTAATCGGCTTGGCGTTGAGAACCTGCGCGTATTGTGGGCCGGAAGAAAATACATCCAGGCTGGCAACGGCAGCAATACCCAGAGCAGCTGCGATACCGATACCTACACCGGCTAACATTGACTTGTTCACAGGAAATCCTCCTGAAATTGTTACCACGCATTTTGCACCGGGTGTGTTACCAACGTTGCACCGCGCTTATTATTTTGCGCATTGGCGGCACGGGCCTCCCGGTTTACGGCGTGCGTGCTGCGCCGTCTGTAAACACGTCAAAGTCTGCACAATCCTTATTGTTGCTGCAATAAGACGAAGTAACCAAAGATGCGGGAAAATGTGTGATTGTGGCTTGTTTAGGAAGAATCCTAAGGTTGTGGCGGGAAACCGCCCGATTTTATGCTGCCTCTGTACCAGCATGGCAAACATCGGCCTGACGCGAAAATAAAAAAACCCACGCGGTCGCAACGGCGTGGGTTGGATAGCGCAATATGGTGAAATCAGTGCATTTTCAAACGCGGACGAATCACGCGGTTGATGCCGCCCACCAGCATCATCAGGCCGGTTTTGATATAACCGTGCAACGCCACCTGATGCATACGATACAGTGAGATATAAACAAAGCGCGCAATACGTCCTTCCACCATCATCGAACCGCGCATCAGGTTGCCCATCAGGCTGCCGACGGTGCTGAAGCGAGAGAGTGAAACCAGCGAGCCGTGGTCTTTATAGACATAGGGCTTCAGCGTCTGGCCGTTAATCAGCGCCAGAATATTGCTGCCGCAGCGTGACGCCATCTGGTGCGCCGACTGGGCGCGCGGCGGTACAAAGCCACCGCCCTCTTTCGGGCAAGAAGCACAGTCGCCGATAGCAAAGATGTTCGGATCGCGCGTGGTCTGCAGCGTCGGCTCAACCACCAGCTGATTAATACGGTTGGTTTCCAGCCCGCCGATCTCTTTCATAAAGTCCGGTGCTTTAATGCCCGCCGCCCATACCATCAGATCGGCCTGAATAAATTCGCCGCCTTTGGTATTGAGGCCGTTGTGCTCCGCGCTGGTGACCATGGTGTTGGTCAATACCCGCACGCCCAGCTTGTTCAGCTCCTGATGCGCGGCGGCAGAGATACGCGGCGGCAGCGCCGGCAGAATGCGCTCGCCGGCTTCCACCAGCGTGACATTCAGCGCGCTGTTGTCCAGGCCCTCAAAGCCGTAGCTATGCAGCTGTTTCACCGCGTTGTGCAGCTCCGCCGACAGTTCAACCCCGGTGGCGCCGCCGCCGACGATGGCGATATTGACGCTCTCCTGCTGCCCCGGCTGCGCCGAGAACTTCAGGAACAGGTTGAGCATTTCGTTATGGAAGCGCCGCGCCTGGTGCGGGTTGTCCAGGAAGATGCAGTTATCCTTCACGCCCGGCGTGCCGAAATCATTCGAGGTACTGCCCAGGGCCATCACCAGGATGTCGTAAGACAGCTCACGTTCAGGCACCAGCTCGTCGCCCTGCTCATCACAAATTTGCGCCAGCTGGACGGTTTTGTTGTCCCGGTCAATATTGGTCAGCGAGCCAAGTTGGAAGCTGAAGTGGTGATTACGGGCGTGGGCCAGGTAGCTCAGCGCATCGACGCCGTCATCCAGAGAACCGGTCGCCACTTCGTGCAGCAACGGTTTCCACAGGTGGCTGTGATTACGGTCGATCAGAGTAACCTCGGCCTTGTTTTTACGGCCGAGCTTATGCCCCAGGCTGGTCGCCAGCTCCAGGCCTCCGGCACCGCCGCCCACAATGACGATTTTCTTGATTGGCATTGTCAAAATAACCCTCTAAATGTGAACCATTTGTTATCCAAGGGTAAACAAATAATATCCTTAGAATACATGGGGTTCGCGTAAAATAAACCTGCAATCTGCGGCCAGAATAGCATGGGAGGTTATTTGGTCATACCATAATTGATGCATATCAAACTTTTTTGCTTAAAGGCTGGACGCGGAGCTTTTTTGACGATTGCGATTCAAATAGTTAGCGTCAGGTCACATTTTTTTGCGCCGCCGTTGGCCACTGACATATTTGCCAGAACAATAATAAAAGCCGCGCATTATCCTTCGTCTGGATAATAATCGCGGCCGGGCAGTGCGTTATGGAACTGTTACGCGAGGGTCTTGAAGGCTTTGATGCGTTGCAGGTGCGGGGAGATATTTTTGAACTTGTGCGTCTGCTGCTCGTCCCAGACGATTTCGTAGTATTTGTGCAGCAGATCGGCGCTGCGCTGGCTATCCAGCACCTCGTCATGGCGCGATAGCACCACCAGACAGCGATCGCGGTTCTTTTCACGAAAGTCCGCCACGCATTTGGTGGCGATATCCAGGTACTCTTCCGGCCGGTCGATTTTGCCGTGCATATGCTCTTGCGGAAACAGGTTCGGGTTAAACGCCACCTGACGGATGCCGCACAGAAAGCCGATGCGTTCCGCCCAGAATCCGCCCAGCCCGACGCCGCAGATCAACGCCTGCCGGTCTCCTTCCTGCTGCACCGCCTTGTCGACCTCTTTCAGCAGATGCTGCATATCATGGCGCGGGTGCAGGGTGCTGTAACTGATAAAGCGTACGTCCGGATCGATAAACTGCAGCTGCAGCACCTTCTCATGATTGCCGGGACTGGTGGAATCAAAACCATGCAAATAGATAATCATGTGGATCCTCGCAATAAACGGAGGGCCAGGTCGGCCCTCGCCGGCAGCGCCGTATTACGACGCCCTTACGGGTTAACCTCGCCGCGCTGTTTGTAAGTTTCCCAGCGGTCGCTCAACGCGCTCAGCTGCTGATGCGCCTGCTTCCAGCGTTCGGAGTCGCGCAGCGTCTGACGGGTAAACTGTCCCTGATGATACAGCCGCTTGAGCTTATCAACTTTGACCGGGGACAGGTTATCCAGCACGCTGACCGCGCCGGCGCGGTTGTTGCACACCAGAATCATATCGCAGCCGGCATCCAGCGCCGCCTGGCCGCGTTCGGCATAGCTGCCCATGATCGCCGCGCCTTCCATCGACAGATCGTCAGAGAAGATAATGCCGTCAAAGCCCAGCTCCTGACGCAGGATTTGTTTCAGCCAGTACGGCGAACCGCTGGCCGGACGCGGATCGGCCTCAGTATAGATGACGTGGGCCGGCATCACCGCATCCAGCAGCCGTCGCTCAATCAGCGCGCGGAAAATCGACATGTCGTGATTGCGGATGGTCGCCAGCGGGCGCGGATCGCGTGGGGTTTCTTTGTGCGAGTCGGCGCTGACCGCGCCATGCCCCGGAAAATGCTTGCCGGTAGTGCGCATGCCGGCGCTGTGCATCCCCTGAATAAAGCGCTCCGCCATCGCCAACGCCTGCGTCGGATCCTGATGGAAAGAGCGCTCGCCAATCGCCGCACTGACGTGGCCGATATCCAACACCGGCGCAAAGCTGATATCGATATCCTGCGCGATCATCTCCGCCGCCATCAGCCAACCGGCTTCCTGCGCCAGCCGCCCCGCTTCCGCCGCGTTATTGAGGGCGGCAAAGGACTGCGCTGCCGGCAGAGGGGTAAAACCGTCGCGAAAACGCTGTACGCGACCGCCTTCCTGATCGACCGCCACCACCAGCCGATCGTGGGACGCCGCGCGGATTTGCCGCACCAGCTCGCGCAGCTGCTGCGCATCGTGGTAGTTGCGGGTAAACAGAATCAGGCCGCCCACCAGCGGATGCTGTAAAATTTCGCGCTCTTCGGCATCCAGCTCATAGCCGGCGACGTCTAACATTACTGGGCCCACGGCCACCTCACTTCATTAATTCATACAGAAACAGGGATCATAAACAAAAACGCTGGCGCAGCGCTGCGGCGCAACGCAAAAATTGCGCATCGCCGCTCTGCTGCCAGCGGACTTCAAACCACATCAGCATCAGGTAATCAACCCATGGCAGCCAGCGTTGCACCTGGCGGCCCAGCGCCGTCAGGTCGTGATAGCCCTGGCGAGCGTACTGCTGCAAAAACTCACGCTGCGCGGCGGCAGACCACTGATTGAAACGGAACAGGGCCGCCAGTTCGAGCGCCACATCGCCGTCGCCGGCGTATTCCCAGTCAATCAGCCGCAGCCGCGTCTGCTGTTTTATTAAGTTTTCCGGGTGAATATCCATATGCAGCGGCGCCAGCTTCAGCGGCCGCGGCGGCTTCGCCTGCAAAAAATGGCGTTGCCAGCGCAGCCAGGCCGGAGTAATGCGTCGCCGGTCAAGCTGCTGCCAATAGCGTCGGTATTGGGCCGGCAGATTCAGCCGATAACCGCTGCGCGGCCGGCGATGCAGCGTGGCAATCAGCGCCGCCAGTTCGCCCCCTTGCCGATAATGCTCAAAACCGTCGCTAGTGACAACGTCACCAGCAAGCCATTCCACCACCAGCCAGCGCTGATCTTGCGCTAGCGGCTGTGGCCCCAACGCCCCGGCGCTGCGCCGCAGCACGCGCGCTTCGCGCCGGCGGTTGACCCCCAGCGCCGCTTTTTCCGTCCCCTGCTGACGCGCCAGCAGCACTGCGCCATCGGCGGTCTGGATACGCCAGCTTTCACCGGTCAGGCCGGCTACCGGGCTGAAACGACTACCGGCGGTTTTCACCGCCGGCAGTTTGTGTTGCAAGAGTTGCTGCAGCTCGGCCTCAGCGTTTAACCGCGCCATTGCCCGACCAGATGATTTCGCCGGTCTGCACCAGCATCAGCTGCATATCCAATTGCGGTGACTTCACATCGCCGCTGGCGTCGCTGTACAGTACGTATTGCGCGTTGACAATACGCGCCAGGCCAATCGCCTTGCTGCGTGAACCCAGGCTGTCTTCCGCCGACAGCCCCAGCGTCTGCTTGGCGCTGGTCAGCTGCGCCTGCGGCACCACGGTAAAGGTCTGGTTGGCGCCCAGCGCCTTGTGCAGCGCCGCGGTCGCCTTGCCGGTCTGCAAAGAACCGTTGGTATTATTTTTCACGCTATCGAGCAGCAACACGCTGCCCGGCGTCACGCCATCGGCTTTCAGCATCTGCGCAATCAGCGGCTGTACGCTGCCCAGCCAGTTAAAACTCTGAATCTTCGGCGGCTGCGGCACCGGTTCCGAGGTTGGCGGCTCCGGCTGCTCCGGTACCGGCGTCGTCTCCTCCGGCGTCACCGGCGTGATCGTCGCCGGCGGTTCCGGCTGTTCAGGCGGACGCTGTGGACAACCGGTCAATACCAACGCGGCCGCTGCCACAAACAGATACTTTTTCATTATTTTCTCCAACTGGCCCGAGGATTATAAAAATAGATACAGGCGCGCACGCTTGGCATCAAAGTTGCCATTAATCGAATAAACCTGCGCCGTCGCATTCGGCGCGATGGTAATGGCGCGCGGTTTTTCAAACGGACGAATATCCAGCCCCTGGTCGTCATACCAATAGAAACGGTAGCGCAGAGTGACCGAGGTCGGCTGCGTATTGCTGAGCACCGCGGTAGCGATCACTCTACCGGAGGCATCATTTACCACCGGCCTGTCGGCCAAAATGCCGGCGGTCAGCACCGATGGCTCCATCACCACCGTCTGTCGTTCATTAACCGCGATCCCCTGCGGGCTGCTGCAACCCATCAGTATCGCGGCGGGCAGCGCCAGCGCCATTAGGCAACGCAGCGGTTTGTGATAGCGCATGGCGGCTTCCTCAATCAGTGTGACAGCATAGGGCCGAGGGCATGGCCGCCCACCAGGTGCATATGAATATGATAGACCTCCTGGCCGCCGTGGCGATTGCAGTTGACGATCAGGCGGTAGCCATCCTCGGCGATGCCTTCCTGCTCGGCAATTTTCGCCGCCACGGTCATCATCCGCCCCAGCGCCGCCTCATGCTCGCTGGTCACGTCGTTCACCGTCGGGATCAGTACGTTCGGCACGATCAGGATATGCGTCGGCGCTTTCGGCGCGATATCGCGGAAAGCGGTCACCAGCTCGTCCTGATACACCACATCGGCAGGGATTTCACGGCGGATAATTTTACTGAAAATCGTTTCTTCGGCCATCTGGAATTCCTTGTTAGCGTTAAAGAAAAAGGTATACGCAGTATGAGTGACAAATTCTACCGCTTTCAACCTGATTGCGCACTTTCTACATCGAGTGGCGCAGAATCAGACAATCCCGGCGCAGCACCGCTAATTAACTGCGGCGCATGGCTGCGCATCCAGTCGGCCAGCGAATCCAGCGTCGGGCGCAGCGTCTTGCCCAGCGGGGTAATCTGGTATTCCACCCGCGGCGGCACCTGCGGAAATATTTGCCGCGTCACCAGACCGCGTCGTTCGAACTGGCGCAGCTGACGCGTCAGCTCCTTTTGTGCAATCGGCGCCACGGCGCGCTGCAGTTCCCCAAAGCGCACCGACGCATCCATCAGGATCAGGCGGTACAAAATCGGTATCGCCCACTTGCCGGACAACAGATTGACAAAATCCACCATCGGGCACGGCTGCCCCGCCGCCGGCAGCGCCGCCAAATTTTTTTCCTGCTCGCTATGCGCGGAACCCGTCATTTCATACCTCCCGGCGCCTTGGTATCCATTCGGTACCTACTATGCAAAGGATAGTTTTGCCGTAAATAATGCCAGCAAGCTCAGCAGGAGGAAACCGTAATGACACGATTAGCAGACAAATACGCGCTGATTACCGGCGCAACCAGCGGCATCGGGTTGGAAACCGCCCGTCAGTTTATTGCCGAAGGCGCCAACGTGGCGATAACCGGCCGTTCGTCACGCGGCCTGGAGGAAGCGCAACGGCAGTTGGGCGAAGCGATCGCGTTGCAAAATGACGCCGGGGATATTGCCCAACAGCGCCAGCTGGCGCAGCAGTTGGCACAGCGCTGGCCGCGTCTGGACGTGCTGTATATCAACGCCGGCGACGTCACCCACCAGCCGCTGGAGCGGTGGGACGAGCAGGGCTACGACCGTCTGATGAATACCAACCTCAAGGGGCCATTTTTCCTGATCCAGGCGCTGCTGCCGCTGCTGGCCAACCCGGCGTCGATTATTCTGTGCGGTTCGGTCAGCGCCCATATCGGTCTGCCGCAAAGCAACGTCTACGCCGCCAGCAAAGCCGCCCTGCTGTCGCTGGCGCGCACCCTGTCCGGCGAGCTGCATACCCGCGGCATCCGCGTGAACAGCCTCAGCCCCGGCCCCACCGAGACGCCGGCCTTCGGCAAGCTGGGGCTGCAGGATAAGGATGAACAAACGCTGAAGGACGAGATCCGCGCGCTGGTGCCAATCGGCCGGATGGGCACCAGCTGGGAGTTAGCCAAAGGTGCGGTCTTCCTCGCCTCTGATGAGTCGGCGTTTATGGTAGGCACTGAACTACAGATGGACGGCGGCGTGGGCAATTTATAGCCGCAGCGGCAGTCACCTCCGTCCGCCCTCTGAGTGTACAACGTCACCGTTGCGTCGATAATTGTTATGTTATATTGTAACTTTTCATTTTTTATATCGCTGGGAGATATACGGTGACGATTCATTTTGGCAAGTTGGCGCTCGCGCTGGGAACGCTGCTTATCAGCAGCCAGGCACTGGCGCATGCCCATCATTCACACGGTAAGCCGATGACGGACGTCGAGCTGAAGGCCGCCGCAGGCGTTTTTGACGATAAACAGGTGCAGGACAGAACGCTAAGCGATTGGGATGGCGTCTGGCAGTCGGTGTACCCTTATCTGCTAAACGGCGATCTCGACCCGGTATTTAAAAAGAAAGCGGAAAAGGACAAGAGCAAAACCTTCGCCAAGGTGAAAGCCTATTATCGCCAAGGGTACGCCACAGATGTGGACACCATAGGCATTGAAAACGGCGTGATGGAATTTCACCGCGGCGATAAAGTCAGCAGCTGCAAATACGATTATGCCGGCCATAAAATCCTGACCTATACGTCAGGCAAGAAAGGCGTGCGCTACCTGTTCGAATGCCAGGATGCCGGCAGCCAGGCGCCTAAATACGTGCAGTTCAGCGACCATACTATCGGCCCGCGCAAATCGGCCCACTACCATATCTTTATGGGAAATACCTCTCAGGAGGCGCTGCTGAAGGAGATGGATAACTGGCCGACCTATTACCCGTATCAACTGGAAGGGAAGCAGGTGGTGGACGAAATGCTGCATCACTGAAGGCTAAGGCCGGATGATGACCTGCCGGTTCACCGGGATTCAGGCAATCTAATTACGGTGTACGGTGCTGATTTCATGCTTAGTAACACAGGCTTTACGCATGGCGATCTCCTTCATTGGTAATGATGAGTATGCCGGAAGATCTCTCAATGTGAATGGTTCGATTATGCGGGATACTTACAATACCATCAGACTTTATCCCGCAGGACGCGTTCCCCACATCCCACTACGGGCGCGATCAGTTCAACCTCTCATTTAAGAAGAAGCCCCGCCTATCGCGGGGCTCTTTTCGTTATAGTCAATTACTAAGTATGTCATTCAAGCCAGCAATGAGACCGGGGAAATAGCTCTGATCGATGAGCATCCCTCCTTGCATGGTCCATAAGGTCAACATACTCGGGCAAACCTTGAAGTTGAAACCTATGGTGTCAGTATCTTTAGCCTGGACAATTTCACAGTTAAACGTTGGAACACGAGGAGAATAGTCGATCTCTTCAGGAAAGCGCCCTTGTGATAAAGACTGATAAAACTGCTCTAATTGATCGCGTAATGTCTTAATATCAAACAGACTAAACTCGCACTCGCATTGCAGGCTCATGCCCGATCCCTGCACCTCCAACCAGCAGATAATCAGATCTTGATTTCTGTCTTCAATTTCTTCCAATCTTTCAACGAACGTGAATCTAAACAGGGAATCGTCTGCTTTTATCTCAAACATAATCACTTTTCTCAGAGGAGGTTGTCGTAATGAAAGTGCGTAATCGTCCAGTCTTTTTCTCTGACGACCACGTGCAGTTTATAACGTGTACGTACATATTGAATCTGGTCGCCCACCTTGCGTTTAACCAGTCTGTTCATTTCTGCACGGTAAACAAATTGTCCTGTCACTCCATGAGGGTCGGGACGTCTAACACCATATCGGATAGCTTTCTCCTGGATTTGCAATGGTACAAAACGCCCAGGGTCTCTCATTCGTCGAGCAACGGTTTCCGTAACCTTTAGGTTTCGCGCCGACAGCCCTAACTTTAGGCGTCCACGTAGAAAACTCATCGTTGCATTACTGAGTTTCACAGAGATAGCGGCCTTCGTGCCAGCCTCGAGCAGTGCCCGCCCTGTACGAAGAATGCGAAATACACCAAACGCTATTAGTGCCAGATCGCCCTGCATTAACCACTTTCGTGCTCACCGCGGACACCATGTGGACACTGGAAATGGAAAGCATTAATAAATCAACTATATAATAAATAAAAAAGGGAGGCTTTCGCCTCCCTCCGTTGATGCCTGTCTGAATCAGTGATTACGGATATATTCATCCATATCGGTTTTCAGGTTATCGGACTTGGTGCCGAAGATGGCCTGAACGCCGGAACCGGCAACCACCACGCCGGCGGCGCCCAGTTTCTTCAGACCGGCCTGGTCAACCTTGGACACGTCGGCCACGCTGACGCGCAGACGGGTGATACAGGCATCCAGGTTAGTGATGTTGTCTTTGCCGCCGAATGCCTGCACCAGCGCAGCGGACATTTCCGTGCCGCCCTGCGCACTTTGGTCAGCAGAGCTGTCTTCACGACCCGGGGTTTTCAGATCCAGCTTGGCAATCAGCACGCGGAAGATGGTGTAGTACACCAGACCGTAAACGATACCGACGATCGGGAACAGCCAGATTTTGCTGCTGTTGCCGCTCAGTACGATAAAGTCGATCAGACCGTGTGAGAAGCTGGTGCCGTCGCGCATGCCGAGCAGAATACAGATCGGGAACGCCAGGCCGGCCAGAATCGCGTGAATCGCATACAGCACCGGCGCCACGAACATGAAGGAGAATTCGATCGGTTCGGTAATCCCGGTCAGGAACGAGGTCAGCGCCGCGGAGATCATGATGCCGCCCACTTTCGCGCGGTTTTCAGGCTTCGCCGAGTGCCAGATGGCGATAGCCGCCGCCGGCAGACCGTACATTTTGAACAGGAAGCCGCCGGACAGTTTACCTGCGGTCGGGTCACCCGCCATATAGCGTGGGATATCGCCGTGGAACACCTGGCCCGCCGCGTTGGTGAACTCGCCGATTTGCATCTGGAACGGCACGTTCCAGATATGGTGCAGACCAAACGGCACCAGAGAACGCTCAACAACCCCGTAGATGCCGAACGCCACTACCGGGTTCTGGTAGGCCGCCCACTGCGAGAAGGTCTGAATGGCGCTGCCGATTGGTGGCCAAATGAAGGAGAGCAGCACGCCCAGCACGATCGCCGCCAGGCCGGAGATAATCGGCACAAAGCGTTTACCGGCAAAGAAGCCGAGGTATTCCGGCAACTGGATACGGAAGAAACGGTTAAACATATAGGCCGCAATGGAGCCGGAGATAATCCCCCCAAGCACGCCGGTATCCGCCAGGTGTTTGGCGGCAATCTCTTCGGCCGGCAGATGCAGCACCAGCGGCGCCACCACCGCCATGGTTTTCACCATGATGCCGTAAGCCACTACCGCCGCCAGCGCGGAAACGCCGTCGTTATTGGTGAAGCCCAGCGCAACGCCGATGGCGAAGATCAACGGCATATTGGCGAACACGGAACCGCCCGCCTCCGCCATCACATGCGAGACTACCGCGGGCAGCCAGCTAAAGTTGGCTGAACCGACGCCCAGCAGAATACCTGCAATAGGCAGTACGGATACCGGCAGCATCAGCGATTTACCTACTTTTTGCAGGTTTGCGAATGCATTTTTGAACATAGTTGAGTGTGCTCCTGAGTAATAGGCTTAGCGACTTCTTGTTGCGCGATTTTCGCGCTGCAGAGGAGGAAGGAAACCCTCTACAATTCAGGGTGTCTGAGCACCCCTTGAATTTTTACGCAGAGTAAAATAAATACCTCGGACATTGTTTGATGGCAGTCACGTTTCAATCAATAACCCCTGTACTATTTCTGAAATTGGCGGTTTTTTGTAAAAAAAGGTGAATACGCATCCGTTAACGGGCCGAACGGGGGAGGAACCTTACCCGTTCAGCCGATTAATTACGAGAGTTAAAATAATTCCCGCGCATCGTGGCGGCAACCTAAGCCTAGGTCATGAATCAGAATTTGATGTGAAATAAGCGAGAAAAATTGGCGGTAGTGGCGGCGGCCAGCTCTTCCAGGCTTACGCCTTTCAGAACCGCCATATATTCAGCCACGTCGCGTACGTAGGCCGGTTGGTTTTCTTTGCCACGGTGCGGTACCGGGGCCAGATAAGGCGAGTCGGTTTCCACCAGCATACGATCCAGCGGCACATAGCGCGCCACATCGCGCAGCTGCTCGGCATTACGGAAGGTAACAATGCCGGAGAAGGAGATATAGAAGCCCAGATCCAGCAACACTTCGGCGGTCGCCCGGTCTTCCGTAAAGCAGTGCAGCACGCCGCCACACTCCTGCACCTGCTCTTCACGCAGAATCGCCAGCGTGTCTTCCCGTGCATCGCGGGTATGCACAATCACCGGCTTGTTCAGATCGCGGCCAATGCGGATATGCTGACGAAACGACTCCTGCTGCAGCGCCCAGTTATCCTTCTGGTAGAAATAGTCCAGCCCGGTCTCTCCCAGCGCCACCACCTGTTCCGCCGCCGCCAGCTGGCGCAGCTCGGCGTAGTCATAGCCCCCTTCCAGGTTTAACGGGTGCACGCCGCAGGAGAACGCCACGTCAGGGCGCTCGCCAATCAGTGCCGTCATCGAGCGGTAACCCGGCAAAGTGGTGGCGACCGCCAACACATAGCCCACGTCGCGCGCTTTGGCCTTCGCCAGCGCGTCGTCCACGTTTTGGTGCAGCGCCTGATAGTCCAGGCTGTCGAGGTGGCAGTGAGAATCGACTAACAACATAATTTTTAACTCTTTACAGCGAATGAGGATGAGTATAGCCGCTGGCTGTGAACATCTGTTCCCAGCCCAGCAGACGTTCGGTCAGCAGCAGTTCACGGTTAACGCCCACCACGCTGAGTAATTGATGCCGGCAGTGCAGCCACTGCTGCACGCTATGCTGCAGCGAGCTGCTGCTTAACCGCGCCGCCAACAGTTGCACCAGCTGCTGTTGATCCTGGTTGAGCACAAACGCCGCAGCGCCCTGCTGCCACTTCATAGCGTCCATCAACAGCGCACATAGCCAGTGCAGCCGCTCGGCGGCTTCATCGTGGTTCAACTGCGGCAACAGCTGCAGCATATCCTGCGACTGCAGCGCATTGCCAAGCGCCGTACACAGCGCGCTGCGCTGCTGCCAGCGTTCCGGCTGCAGCAGACGTTCGGCAGCCAGCGGCGCGCCGTCATGCAGGCGTAAAGCCGTCAGACGCTCCGTCTGAGTACCGGCCGCGCCCTGCCGCTCCAGCCATTGCAGGCTCAGCGCTTCATCAGGGCTGGACAGGTGCCAGTACAGACAGCGGCTGCGCAGCGTTGCCAACAGGTTGGACGGCTCGCGGCAGCTCAACAGAAAATAGGTGTGCGCCGGCGGCTCTTCCAGCGTTTTGAGCAACGCATTGGCCGCCGCCTCGGTCAGCTGTTCCGCCTGCGGCAACCACACAACTTTGGCGCCGCCCTGCTGCGCATGGGCATACAGGGTTTCACTCAGTTGACGCACCGGTTCGATACCCAGGCTGCTTTTCCCTTTTTCCGCCGCTAACACGTGATAATCCGGATGGCTGCCCGCCATCATCAGGCGACAGCTGTGGCACTCTCCGCAGCTTTTTTCCCCGTTGCGCCGCTGGCAAATCAGCCAGCGACTGATGCCGTAAACCAGCGCGTCGTCGCCGTTGCCGGCCGCCGCATGCAGCAGCAGCGCATGGTGGCCGCGCCCGCCGGCATATTGCCCGACGAGTTGCCGATAGGGCGTATTCAGCCACGGATACCAATTCATCAGGCCGTTTCCTGTTGCTGCAGCCACACGCTGACGCATTGACGAATGTCGGCGGTGACCTGTTCCAGCGTCTGCGCCGCATTCACGGTGACGATCGAATCATCCGCCGCGGCCAGTTGCAGATAGCGCTCGCGCGTGCGTTCAAAGAACGGCAGCGCCTCCTGTTCAATGCGGTCCAGCGCGCCGCGCGCCTGCGCGCGCTGCAGCCCAACCAGCGGTGGCAGGTCGAGATACAGGGTTAAGTCGGGGCGGAAATCACCCAGCACGGTATCCCGCAGCGACGCCATCAGCTGCGGGTCGACGCCACGACCGCCGCCCTGATAGGCCTGTGACGACAGGTCGTGACGATCGCCAACCACCCAGGCGCCGCGCGCCAGAGCCGGTTTAATCACCGTTTCTACCAGCTGCACCCGTGCCGCATATAACATCAGCACTTCCGCCTTGATGGTGGGCAGTTCGCCTTCATAGCCACGCTTAAACAGATCGCGCAGTTTTTCCGCCAGCGGCGTACCGCCCGGCTCACGGGTAAAGACCATGTCGTCGATACCGTGCTCGCGCAATACGCTGACCACCGTATCGCGTGCGGTGGTTTTCCCTGCGCCTTCCAGCCCCTCAATGACCACGAATTTACTTTTCATTCTTTTCCTTCACTAGCTGGCGATAAATCCGCACCGCCTTATTATGGCTGGCCAGATTGGTGGTAAAGGTGTGCCCACCCTTGCCGTCAGCAACAAAATAGAGATAAGGCGTTTTTTCCGGCTGTGCCGCCGCCGTCAGCGATGCCTGGCTCGGCATGGCGATCGGCGTCGGCGGTAGTCCGCTGATCGTATAGGTGTTATAGGCCGTCGGCGTATCCAGATCCTTACGGGTAATGGTGCCAGTATAGCGCGCGCCCATGCCGTAGATCACCGTCGGATCGGTCTGCAGCCGCATGCCGATGCGCAGGCGGTTGACGAATACCGACGCCACCTTGCCGCGCTCCGCCGCCACGGCGGTCTCTTTCTCGATGATGGAGGCCATGGTCAGCAGCTGCTCCGGCGTTTTATACGGCAGCGCCTTGTCACGTTTCTGCCAGGCGTCGTCCAGCGCTTTTTCCATCCGCACATGGGCTCGCTTCAGCAGAGCGATATCGCTCATGCCGGCGGTATAGGAATAGGTATCCGGGTACAGACGCCCTTCCGGATGCGCATCTTCCGGCATGCCCAGCGCAGCGGCGATTTCCGCCTCGCTTTTACCGGCCAGCGTATGCTTCAGGTATTTTGCCTGCTGCAGAATACTCATCCAGTCGCTCAGGCGCGATCCTTCGATAAAACGTGCGTTGAACTGTGCTTCTTTACCGCTGGCCAGCAACTCCAGCATCTGGCGTACCGTCATCCCCGGGGTGAAACGATAGGTACCGGCTTTAAACTCCGCCAGTTTCGGCTCAATCTTCAGCAACCACGGGAACCATTTGCCGCTGCGGATCAGTTTGTCGCGCACCAGCAGCCCTTCCAGCGCCACCCGTCCGGTACCCGCCGGCAGTTTAAAGATAGTCTCCTGCTTAATCGCCAGCGGCGTATCGGCAAAGCGTTCAACCTTCTGATAGCCCCAGAACAGCAGGGCCAAAATCACGACGACGAGCAGTGCAACAAACTTTACTTTCTTCATTAATCGGCCTGGTTAAATTTGGTGTCGTAAAAACTCATAAAGCTGGCGCGAATCATAGCGCCACAAATGGGCGGTATTGACCGGCAATAACGGCATCAGCGCGTTACTGATCAACACCTCTTCTGCCGCCGCCAGCGTTTCCGGCGGCTCGGCGACGTAATGCAGCGTATATTCGCTGTCCGTCAGTAACTCAATCACCCGGCGACGCATTAAACCCGCCACGCCCGACTGACTCAAATCGGGGGTATATACCGCTTTCCCCTTACGCCAGAATAAATTAGCCGCACAGCATTCCACCAGCAGCCCTGCGGTGTCAAGCACCAGCGCCTCGTCGGCGTCAGTCTGCTCAAGATGCGCACGGATCAACACCTGTTCCAGCCGGTTCAGATGTTTAATGCCCGCCAGCAGCGGGTTACGCGCCAGCGGCACCGGGCTTAGCGCCAGGCTGACGCCCTGCTCGCGCCACTGCAGGTAGTGCTGCGGATACGCACCGCATGACACGATACGGGTTGGCTGCTCACAGCCGGCAGGACTATAGCCGCGCCCGCCGACGCCCCGCGTCACGATGGTTTTGACCACGCCAAGCGGGATTGATTCTGCCGCCTGACGCATTTCCTGCTCTAGTGCCGCCCAGTCCAGCGACGGCAGCAGCAGGCGCTGTGATGCCTGCTGCAGGCGTTCAAGATGCCAGGACAGCAGATCTATCCGGCCATCAACCACGCGTGCGGTGGTAAAGCAGCCGTCGCCGAACTGTATACCGCGGTCGCCAGCCGCCAGCGCGTCACTCTGCGTTCCATTAATCCAGTACATAGCACTTTCCCCTGCTTCCCGTATCTCGGCGTACAGGATAACAGGCGCAGCGGGCCAGATCCCGGACGACAGACGTAAAAAAGCCCGGTATAAACCGGGCTTTTAATCTAGAGTGCAACCACGTTACACGCGACGGAAAATCAACGAGCCGTTGGTGCCGCCAAAACCGAAGGAGTTACACAGCGTGTACTCCATATCTTTGGTCTGACGCGCTTCATTCGGCACGAAGTCCAGATCGCAACCTTCATCCGGGTTATCCAGGTTGATGGTTGGCGGCACGGCCTGATCGCGCAGCGCCAGCACGGTGAAGATCGACTCAATCGCCCCCGCCGCCCCTAACAGGTGACCGGTCATGGATTTTGTCGAACTTACCATCACGTGTGCGGCATCGGCGCCAAATATCGATTTCACCGCCTCTGCCTCGGCCTTATCGCCTGCCGGGGTAGAGGTACCGTGAGCATTGATATAATCGATCTGTCCGGCATTCAGGCCGGCATCGCTCAGGGCATTCGCCATCGCCAATGCAGCGCCCGCGCCGTTTTCCGGTGGTGACGTCATGTGGTAGGCATCGCTGCTCATACCAAAGCCGACCACTTCCGCATAAATTTTAGCACCGCGTTTTTTCGCATGTTCGTACTCTTCGAGCACCATCATGCCTGCACCGTCGCCCAGAACAAAACCGTCACGGTCTTTATCCCAAGGGCGGCTGGCGGCCTGCGGATCATCATTGCGGGTGGAGAGCGCGCGTGCGGCGCCGAAGCCGCCTACGCCTAATGGCGTACTGGCTTTTTCCGCCCCGCCGGCCAGCATCACGTCGGCATCATTGTAGGCAATGATACGCGCCGCATGGCCGATATTGTGCACGCCGGAAGTACAGGCGGTGGCAATCGAAATGCTCGGCCCACGCATGCCATACATGATGGTCAGGTGGCCGGCAATCATATTAACGATGGTCGACGGCACGAAGAACGGGCTGATCTTGCGCGGACCGCCGTTAACCAGCGAACTGTGGTTTTCTTCAATCAAACCCAGGCCGCCAATGCCGGAGCCAATCGCGGCGCCAATACGGCAGGCGTTAGCCTCGGTGATGTCCAGCCCGGCGTCCTGCATGGCCTGCATGCCGGCAGCAATACCGTACTGGATAAACAGATCCATCTTGCGCGCATCTTTGCGGGAGATGAAATCTTCGCAATTAAAATTCTTTACTAGGCCGGCAAACTTGGTTGCATAGGCAGTAGTATCGAAATGGTCAATCAGGCTGATGCCACTCTGACCGGCAAGAAGTGCGTTCCATGTGGACTCGACCGTGTTGCCGACAGGAGACAACATGCCCAGTCCAGTCACAACTACTCGACGCTTAGACACGTTTGTCCTCCAAGGAGGGATAATATGACACTAGGATAGAAAAACTTAGGCGGTCGAGTGACCGCCTAGATATGTTCGCTTACTGCTGGCTAGCGTTGATGAAATCAATAGCTGCCTGAACAGTAGTGATTTTCTCAGCTTCTTCGTCTGGAATCTCGGTGTCGAATTCTTCTTCCAGTGCCATTACCAGTTCAACGGTGTCAAGAGAATCGGCGCCCAGGTCTTCAACGAAAGAAGCGCTATTTACCACTTCGTCCTCTTTAACACCCAGTTGCTCAACAATGATTTTCTTAACGCGTTCTTCGATAGTGCTCATACTCTTAAATTTCCTATCAAAACTCGCTTTCGCGATGGTTTTCGTAGTGTATAAAATGTTGAAAAAGATGCAACTAAATCCCGGCTGGTCAAACCACGATTTTACGCTATTTTGCGGTTTTTACCTCAAATAACGCAAATGGTTTTCGCATTTTTTAGACCATGTACATGCCGCCATTGACATGTAAGGTCTCACCGGTGATATAGCCAGCCTCATCAGAGGCTAAAAATGCAACAGCGCTGGCGATTTCTTTAGCATCCCCCAGACGATTAGCCGGTACAGATGCCAAAATGCCTGCACGCTGTTCTTCTGTCAACGCCCGTGTCATGTCCGTTTCAATAAAACCGGGCGCCACGACGTTGACCGTAATGCCACGAGAAGCAACTTCACGTGCCAAGGACTTGCTAAAGCCGATCAGGCCGGCTTTAGCCGCCGCATAGTTTGCCTGCCCTGCGTTCCCCATGGTGCCAACCACGGAACCGATGGTGATGATACGGCCAAAACGCTTTTTCATCATAGCTCGCATTACCGCTTTTGACAGACGGAATACGGAAGTCAGATTGGTGTCCAGGATATCCTGCCACTCATCGTCCTTCATACGCATCAGCAGATTATCACGCGTAATACCGGCATTATTCACTAAAATGTCGATTTCGCCAAATTCTGCGCGAATAGATTCTAAAACGCTGTCGATAGATTGCGTATCAACCACGTTCAATTTGAACCCTTTACCGCTCGCGCCCAGATAGTCGCTGATGGCTTCAGCGCCTTTGTCACTGGTCGCCGTGCCGATCACCTTGGCGCCGCGCGCAACAAACGATTCCGCAACAGCACGGCCAATACCGCGGCTGGCGCCGGTGACCAGAACAACTTTTCCTTCGAAGCTCATTGTTTTCCTCTTTATTGTGCAAGCGCCGCCGACAGAGTGGCGGGATCGTTGATCGCCGCCGCCGTCATCGTGTCAACGATGCGCTTGGTCAGGCCGGTGAGCACCTTGCCCGGGCCGACTTCCAGCAGAGAGCTCACGCCCTGCGCTGAGATAAATTCTACGCTTTCCGTCCAACGCACCGGGCTGTACAGCTGGCGCACCAGCGCGCTGCGGATCGCCTGCGGATCGGTTTCGATCTTCACGTCGACGTTGTTCACCACCGGGATCTGCGGCGTATTGAAGGTCACCGCCTCCAGCGCTACGGCCAGTTTGTCGGCCGCCGGCTTCATCAGCGCACAGTGGGAAGGCACGCTGACCGGCAGCGGCAGCGCGCGCTTGGCGCCGGCCGCTTTACAGGCCGCACCTGCGCGTTCGACCGCTTCTTTATTACCGGCAATCACCACCTGACCCGGCGAGTTGAAGTTAACCGGAGACACCACCTGCCCTTCGGCCGCATCGGCGCAGGCTTTGGCGATGGCGTCATTGTCCAGGCCGATAATTGCGTACATGGCGCCGGTGCCTGCCGGCACCGCTTCCTGCATCAGTTTGCCGCGCAGCTCGACCAGACGCACCGCCTCCTGGAAATCCAGAACGCCGGCGCACACCAGCGCAGAATATTCGCCCAGGCTGTGGCCCGCCATCAGCGCCGGCGCTTTACCGCCCTGCTGCTGCCATACGCGGAAAATCGCCACCGAGGCGGCCAGCAGCGCAGGCTGCGTCTGCCAGGTTTTATTCAGCTCTTCAGCCGGGCCCTGCTGCACCAGTTGCCACAGATCGTAGCCCAGCGCAGCAGATGCCTCGCTGAACGTCTGCTCAACAACGGGAAATTCAGCGGCCAGTTCGGCCAGCATGCCAACGGTCTGCGACCCCTGGCCCGGAAAAACAAAAGCAAATTGCGTCATTTTTATTTCCTGTCAATCAGAAACGAACCAGCGCCGAACCCCAGGTAAAGCCGCCGCCGAAAGCTTCAAGCAGCACCAGCTGGCCGCGCTGAATACGTCCATCGCGCACGGCTTCGTCCAGCGCCGCAGGTACCGAGGCGGCGGAGGTGTTGCCGTGTCTGTCGAGCGTCACCACCACTTTGTCCATCCCCATACCCAGTTTTTTCGCCGTCGCGCTGATGATGCGCAGATTGGCCTGATGCGGCACCAGCCAGTCCAGCTCGCTGCGGTCCAGGTTGTTGGCGTTCAGCGTTTCATCGACGATATGCGCCAGTTCGGTGACCGCCACTTTGAAGACTTCATTGCCCGCCATGGTGACATACGCCGGCTTGTCTTTATCCTGACGGTCTTTGTACGCCAGCGTCAACAGATCGCCATAATGGCCGTCCGCATGCAGATGGGTGGACAGGATGCCCGGCTGCTCGGAAGCCCCCAGCAGCACCGCGCCCGCGCCATCGCCGAACAGGATGATGGTGCCGCGGTCTTCAGGATCCAGCGTACGCGACAGCACGTCAGCGCCAATCACCAACGCATGCTTCACCGCACCGTTTTTGATGTATTGATCGGCCACGCTCAGCGCATAGGTAAACCCGGCGCAGGCCGCCGCAAGATCGAACGCCGCGCAGTCTTTAATGCCCAGCATATTCTGAATCTGGCAGGCAGAGCTCGGGAAGGCGTGGCTGGATGTGGTGGTCGCCACAATAATCAGACCGACATCTTCCTTGGCCACGCCGGCCATCGCCAGCGCATTGGACGCCGCCTCGAAGCCCATGGTCGCCACGCTTTCATCAGCGGCGGCGATACGACGCTCACGGATACCGGTACGCGTTACAATCCACTCGTCCGAGGTATCCACCATTTTTTCTAAATCAGCATTGGTGCGCACTTGTACGGGTAAATAACTCCCCGTACCGAGAATCTTTGTATACATGTACGATCAGTCACTCTTGGGTAATACAGCCTCAAGGCGCGCCGCAATCCGGTTGGGGATTTGCCGCTGCACCGCCTGCACAGCCTGTTCAATAGCTACCGCAAACGCCTTTTGGTTCGCAGCGCCGTGGCTCTTGATTACGGTGCCCCGCAATCCTAACAGACATGCACCATTATACTGGTCGGGGTTCAGGTGGCCGAAGCGTTTCGCCACCCGTTTTTGTAACCAACGGCCCAACAATTTTAACCACCACGCCTGCCTGCCACCGTCGCCTGACGATTTCAGCAGCGATAAAAATAGCCTTATTACGCCTTCCATTGTCTTCAGCGTAACATTGCCGACAAAGCCGTCGCAGACCATAACATCGGTTTTACCTGTGAGCAGATCATTGCCTTCCAGATAACCAATATAGTTGATTGTCGGAGTTTTTCTTAATACAGCGGCGGCTTCGCGAATATTATCTAAACCTTTGCTCTCTTCTTCGCCGATATTCAGCAGCGCCACGCGCGGCTGTGAGATACCGACCACCTCTTCCGCCATCACGGCGCCCATCACGGCAAACTGCACCAGCATCGTGCTGTCGCATTCCACATTCGCGCCCAGATCGAGCACCACTGTTTTACCATGTTGCTGATGCGGAAGCACCGTCATCAACGCCGGACGCTCAATGCCGTCCAGCGGCTTGAGCAACAGTTTGGCCAGCCCCATCAGCACGCCGGTATTGCCGGCGCTGACGCACGCCTGCGCTTCACCGTTTTTTATCAGCTCCAGCGCCACGCGCATAGACGTGCCGCGGCTGGCGCGGATCGCCTGAGAAAGCTTGGCGTCGCCGGCGATTACCGATGTAGCGGGCACGACGTGCAGACGCTCCAGCAAATGCGGATCGGCTTTGGCGAGTAAGGGAGAGATTGCGTCGGGATCGCCGACTAGCAGAAGATGGAGTTGTAAATTAGAGGCCAGTGCCTGCAATGAAGCAGGCACTGTGACGCAGGGACCGAAGTCCCCGCCCATAGCATCTAACGCCAGGGTTAGACGAGTCAAGGTATCGCTAACTTAGCCGATAACCTTGCGACCGCGGTAGAAACCGTCGGCAGTGATGTGGTGACGACGGTGGGTTTCACCAGATGCTTTGTCTACAGACAGGGTAGTCGTAGTCAGCGCATCGTGTGAACGACGCATGCCACGCTTGGAACGGGTTGGTTTGTTCTGTTGTACGGCCATGGACCTTACTCCTCGATTACTTACGCTTTAAACTGGCTAATACGGCAAACGGATTCGGTTTCTCCGCCTCTGCAGGCAGTTTGCCAAATACCATGTCCGCTTCGGACACTTCACAGTGTTCAGATTCATGTACCGGAACGACAGGCAGTGAAAGAATAATTTCGTCTTCAATCATTGCCAACAGATCGACTTCGCCAAACTCGTCAACTTCGATCGGTTCGTACGCTTCCGGTAATGCCTCAGCCTGCTCATCATTGACGACCGGGCTAAAACAATATGTTGTGTGTACATGATGCTGGAACGGCTCGCCGCAGCGCTGACACGATAACGTGACCGTGACATCTGCCTGACCGGTGATAACCGCCAAACGCTGGTTGTCGATATCAAACGACAATTCAGCGACAACATCGCTGTCCACACTGACCACGGACTCGGCAACACGAGTAACCTGCTCAGGCGCATAGACACCAACATAGTCCAGGCGTTTCTGAGCGGTACGTACCGCATCAATGGTCAAGGGTAATTTTACCTTTTGCATAGGGCGCGCATATTAACTTTGTAACGACATAGAGTCAAAGAAAAAGGCCGTGAAAACGGCACCTTTCACCAATATTCGCTTCCGCAGCGGCCGACAGTTTAAAATGCTGCCACCATTTACGCTACGGTTTACGAAAAAAATTATGCAACAACTTCTTCTGGCCTCCACCTCCCCTTACCGCAAAATGCTGCTGGAAAAACTGCATTTGCCCTTTATCACCGCCGCGCCGCAGGTGGATGAAGCCCCCCTGCCGGGCGAAAGCGCCGAAGCGCTGGTGTTGCGGCTGGCCGCCGCCAAGGCACAGGCGTTGGCGGACGCCTACCCCGATCGCCTGATCATCGGTTCCGATCAGGTGTGCGTGCTGAACGGACAGATTACGGGCAAGCCGCACAGCGAGCAGCAGGCCTGTGAACAGCTGCGCCAGGCCAGCGGCAATATCGTCACCTTCTATACCGGCCTGGCGCTGTACAACAGCCGCACGCAGCATCTTCAGGCGGTCTGCGAGCCGTATCAGGTGCATTTCCGCCCTCTCGGCGCGGAGGAGATCGCCAACTATGTGCGTATCGAACAGCCGCTGAACTGCGCGGGCAGTTTCAAAAGTGAGGGGCTGGGCATTGCCCTGTTCGACAAACTGACGGGCCGCGATCCCAACGCGCTGGTCGGGCTGCCGCTGATTACCCTGTTGGAGATGTTGCGGGCCGAAGGGATCAGCCCGCTGGCATAATGCTTACTGCTGCGCCTGTTTGCGCAGCTGCTTCAGGCAGTGGCGCAGTTGGTCATCCATCGGCGCTTCAATACGCAGCGTTTCGCCGCTGGCCGGATGTTCGAAGCGCAGCGCCGCCGCATGCAGGAACAGCCGTTTCAGACCGGTCGGCGCCAGCTGACGGTCAAACTCCCGGTCGCCGTAGCGATCGTCACAGGCGATCGGGTGGCCGGCGTGCAGCGTATGCACGCGGATTTGGTGGGTGCGCCCGGTGATCGGGCTGGCCTTGACCAGCGTGGCGAACGCGAAGCGCTCCTCGACCTTGAAGCGGGTTTCGGACGGTTTGCCTTCACTGCTGACCCGCACCACCCGTTCGCCGCTTTGCAGAATATTCTTCAGCAGCGGCGCCTGCACCGCTTTGCAGTGGGACTGCCACTGGCCGCGCACCAGCGCCAGGTAATCCTTCTGCATGGTTTTTAGCCGCAACTGCTCATGCAGCGCACGCAGCGCCGAGCGTTTTTTCGCCACCAGCAGCACGCCGGAGGTATCGCGATCCAGCCGATGCACCAGCTCCAGGAAGCGTGCCTCCGGACGCAGCGCGCGCAGCCCTTCGATCACGCCGAAGCTCAGGCCGCTGCCGCCGTGCACCGCCGTGCCGGACGGTTTGTTCAGCAACAGCACATGGTCGTCTTCATACAGGATGCAGTCGGCCAGCGCCGCCACTTTATCCAGTTTGGCGGACACCGGCGCCTCTTCGCGCTCGGCCACGCGCACCGGCGGTACGCGCACCACGTCGCCGGCCGCCAATTTATATTCCGCCTTGATGCGCCCTTTGTTGACCCGCACCTCGCCCTTGCGCACGATGCGGTAAATCATGCTCTTCGGCACGCCTTTCAGGCGGGCAAGCAGAAAATTGTCGATTCTCTGACCCGCTTCGTCGTCAGAAACCGTGATGAATTGTACTGCAGGATTGTTCGTTTTCATGGGGCGGGATTCTAAATACAGCAGGTAAATAGCGCCACCTCTTTTTATATGCTTAACTGTCAGTCTGAGTGCGGAAGTCGCCGCGGTGAACAATAAGGCAGCAAGCCGGTTTGATCGTTTGCGATTTCTTCCGCAGTTAAGGCAAAGTCACCTTGCTATAACGGTATCAGCAGTGGAATAATGAGTTCGCTTTCCGCGTTGATTCTCGTTAAAGCAGAGTAAAATGCGGAATTACCAAGGTTTGTCTGATAACGCAAAAACGCAGCAATGGCGTAAGACGTAATGCGATATCAAACAATTAGCGGGCTGCGGGTTGCAGCTTGGCCGGCAAATGGAATGTGATCTGTCGACGTAAATCAGAGGCTATTCCCCGAGTAAAAGTGCTGTTTTTCACAAAGAAAAACAGGCTTACCGAGATAATGCGCCCCTATGCAGGCGACAACCGGGAGGTTGACGACTTTGCGAGAAGACACGGGGTTTTCGGTTTTAACCCGGCCATAGAGGTTATGCCCAAATAATTCAGGTGGCGCTAAAGCGGCGACCGCGCACACGTCCGGCAACATGGGCGGATGCGAGAGAAGGCCGCGACGCAAGGCAACCTGAACGATGACGGATATATTGCCCGCAGCTCTGTCGATAATGTAAAAAATAACGAGTAAGTTAAGATGAAAAGAATGTTGATTAACGCAACTCAACAGGAAGAGTTGCGTGTTGCCCTTGTAGATGGACAGCGGCTGTACGATTTGGATATCGAAAGCCCGGGTCATGAGCAGAAAAAAGCGAACATTTACAAAGGCAAAATCACCCGTATCGAACCAAGTCTTGAAGCAGCGTTTGTTGACTACGGCGCAGAACGACATGGTTTCCTTCCTCTTAAAGAAATCGCCCGCGAATACTTCCCTAACAGCTATTCCTCCCATGGCCGCCCCAACATCAAAGATGTGCTGCGCGAAGGCCAGGAAGTGATCGTACAGGTTGATAAAGAAGAACGCGGCAACAAAGGCGCCGCTCTGACCACCTTTATCAGCCTGGCCGGCAGCTATCTGGTGTTGATGCCGAACAACCCGCGCGCCGGCGGTATTTCCCGCCGCATCGAGGGCGATGACCGCACCGAACTGAAAGAAGCGCTCTCTTCACTGCAACTGCCCGACGGCATGGGCCTGATCGTCCGCACCGCCGGCGTCGGCAAATCCGCCGAAGCGCTGCAGTGGGACCTGTCGTTCCGTCTCAAGCACTGGGAAGCCATCAAGAAAGCCGCCGAAGGCCGCCCTGCACCGTTCCTGATTCACCAGGAAAGCAACGTTATCGTCCGTGCCTTCCGCGATTACCTGCGTCCTGACATCGGTGAAATCCTGATCGATAACCCGAAAATTCTCGATCTGGCGAAAGAACACATTGCCGCGCTGGGACGCCCGGACTTCAGCAGCAAAATTAAAATGTACAGCGGTGAAATCCCGTTGTTCAGCCACTACCAGATTGAGTCGCAGATCGAATCCGCTTTCCAGCGTGAAGTGCGCCTGCCTTCCGGCGGTTCCATCGTTATCGACACCACCGAAGCGCTGACCGCGATCGACATCAACTCCGCACGCGCCACCCGCGGCGGCGATATCGAAGAAACCGCATTCAACACCAACCTGGAAGCGGCGGATGAGATTGCCCGTCAGCTGCGCCTGCGCGACCTTGGCGGCCTGATCGTCATCGACTTTATCGACATGACGCCGGTACGCCACCAGCGCGAAGTAGAGAACCGCCTGCGTGATGCGGTGCGTCAGGATCGCGCACGCATTCAGATCGGCCGTATTTCCCGCTTCGGCCTGCTGGAGATGTCCCGTCAGCGCCTCAGCCCGTCGCTGGGCGAGTCCAGCCACCACGTCTGCCCGCGCTGTAACGGCACCGGCACCGTGCGTGACAACGAATCGCTGGCGCTGTCCATCCTGCGTCTGATTGAAGAAGAAGCGCTGAAGGAAAACACCAAAGAGGTGCACGCCATCGTGCCGGTTCAGGTTGCTTCTTACCTGCTGAACGAAAAACGTGAATCCGTCAGCGCCATCGAAAAACGTCAGGCCGGCGTGAAAGCCGTCATCGTGCCGAACGATCAGATGCAAACCCCGCATTACTCAGTACTGCGCGTGCGCAAAGGTGAAGAAACGCCAACCCTGAGCTATCTGCTGCCGAAGCTGCATGAAGAAGAGATGGCGCAGCCGCCGGAAGAGATCCCGATGGAACGTAAGCGTCCGGAACAACCGGCGCTGGCTTCCTTCTCTCTGGCCGCCGATGCGCCGCCGCCGGCGGCTGAACCCGCCACGGCGAAGAAACCGACCGCCAGCCAGCCGGCTGCGCCAGCCGCAACGCCAGGCCTGCTCAGCCGCTTCTTCAGCGGTCTGAAATCGCTGTTCGCCGGTGAAGAGCCGCAGCCCGTCGCGGAAGAGAAACCGGTTGAAACCGCGAAAAGCAACGGCGGCGAGAACCGTCGTCAGGATCGTCGTAATCAGCGTCGTCAGGGCTCTGGCCGTAAAGAGCGCGGTGAACGTAGCGAGCGCAATGAGCGTGGTGAGCGTAAGGAGCGCGGTGAAGGCCGTGAGCGCGACAACCGTGAAGGACGCGAACGCGATAACCGTGAAGGACGCGAACGCGATAACCGCGATACGCGTGACGAGCAGCGCCGCAATCGCCGTAACGCCGCGAATAACGCGCCGGTAGCCAGCGATGCGCCGGTTGATGAAGCCGCAAAAGCGCAGCGCGAAGAGCAACAGCAGCAGCGCCGCGAGCAGCGCGCCGAGCGTCAGCGTCGTCGTCAGGAAGAGAAGCGCCAGGCACAGCAAGAAGCGAAGCAGCAGGAGAAGGCCGCCGTCGCACCGGTAGCCGCCACTGAAGAAGATAAGGAAGAGCGCCATCAGCAACCGGCTCAGCGTCGTCAACGCCGCCAGCTGTCGCAGAAGGTGCGTATCCTGTCAGCAGAAGAAGAACTGCAGCGCGCTGCGGAAGAGCTGCTGGCGCCAAAAGCACCGGCGGAAACCGCTGAGGAAGCCAAAGCGCCTGCGGCAGACGACAGCGTTAAACTGCTGCCGGAAACCGTAGCCACCACCGGCGAAGAAGACACGCAGGAAAACCGTAACGGTGAAAACGGCATGCCGCGCCGCTCACGTCGTTCACCGCGTCATCTGCGCGTGAGCGGCCAGCGTCGTCGTCGTTACCGCGACGAGCGTTATCCGACCCAGTCGCCGATGCCGCTGACGGCTGCGTTTGCCTCTCCGGAAATGGCGTCTGGCAAGGTCTGGATCGGTTACCCTGTCACAACAACTGCGCAAGCGGTTGAAGAGACTGAGGTTAAGCGCCAGCCTAGCGTCACAGCCGAACAACAGCCGGTAGCGGAAGTTGCCGCCAGCGTTGCTGCGCCGGCAATCGTCGCCGCCCAGAAAGAGGTTCAGGCTCCAGTCGCCGCCGCTAACGTCGAACCGGCTGAAAGTGCGCCAGTTGCCGCGCCACTGCAGGAAGAGGCCAAAGCGCCGCAGCCGGCAGCCGTTGAGGCACCGGCCGACGTCGCCAGCGATGTTCAGCCTGCGGCTGAGGCCACACCGGCCCCGGCTCAGCCTGAAGAGCAGCCTGTGCCTGCCGCCGCTGAACCGGCAGCCGACGAAACTGCCGTTGAAGAAGCTGAAGAAAAAGCGGTAGCTGCAGAGAAGACCGTTGAGGAACCGACCATTGCGGCGCCAGCCGAAGCGGTCGTCAGCGAACCAGCTCCGCAGACGGCAAGCGATGAGGCAGCGGCAGCCCCTGCGCCAGTCATCGCGGCTCAGCCGGCAGAGACGCGTTACAAGCACATCGCCAGCGCACCGATGACCAAAGCGCCTGCCCCGGCTTATCAGCCGGAAGCGCCGAAGCACAGTGACTGGCAGCGTCCGGCCTTTGATTTTGAAGGCAAAGGCAGCGCCGGTGGCCACTCGGCGGTAAACCAGGCCACCGCCCCGGCCACCAAGCCACAGCCGGTTAACGATTAAGTTAAACCGTGAAAAAAACCCGCCGATTGGCGGGTTTTTTATTGCACGATATTCAGGCTATTTTTTTCAGCTGCTTGATATCCAGCAAATCCAGCTTGCCGTCAATCTGGCGGACAAAATGCTGGAAGTGTTCGGTGGCATTATGTTTGTTCAGTGCCTCGGCGCTGGCCCAGCGCTCAAAGAATACAAAGGTGCCGGGTTTATCCAGCTCGCGATGCAGATCGTACTGCAGATTTCCCAGTTCCTGGCGGCTGGCATCGATAATCTGATGCACTGCTTCATTAACGTCATCAATAAACTCCGCTTTAGCCTGCAAAGTGGCAACCACGCGAATTTCCATTTCATCCTCCTGTAGGAATAAAAAGTAGCAAAAATCATCGTCAACACGATTACTATGCGCCCGTTTCCCTATTGTTTTCAACTTTGGTTAACAAACAGATGCATCAGAAACGCTTTCCGCTTATGCTTATACCCCGGCGTGAATAACCCCCATTATTCGCTTTTACTTAGACGTATTTCTGACCGCCGGAGCCTTGCACCATGACAGCACAACCTCAAGCCATGAAAATTCGCCGCCCTGACGACTGGCACATCCATCTGCGTGATGATGAGATGTTGAAAACGGTCCTGCCCTATACCAGCCAGGTATTCGGCCGCGCGATTGTAATGCCGAATCTGGCTCCGCCGATCACCACCCTTGACGCCGCACAGCGTTATCGCGACCGCATTCTGGCGGCGGTGCCTGCGGAACACAATTTTACCCCGCTGATGACCTGCTACCTGACCGACACCCTGTCGGCCGACGTGCTGACAGAAGGGTTTAAGCAAGGTATTTTCACCGCCGCCAAACTCTATCCTGCTAACGCCACCACCAACTCTAACCACGGCGTCAGCGATGTAACAGGCATCTATCCGCTGTTTGAACAAATGCAGAAAATCGGTATGCCGCTGTTAATCCACGGTGAAGTTACCGATGCCGACGTAGATATCTTCGACCGCGAAGCCCGCTTTATCGCCCAGGTTATGGAGCCGATTCGCCGCAGCTTCCCGGAGCTGAAGATCGTTTTCGAACATATCACCACCAAAGATGCAGCCGAATATGTACAGGCCGGCGATCGTTTCCTGGGCGCCACCATCACGCCACAGCACCTGATGTTTAACCGTAACCATATGCTGGTTGGCGGCATCCGTCCGCACCTGTTCTGCCTGCCGATCCTCAAGCGCAATATCCATCAGGAAGCGCTGCGCAAGGCGGTAGCCAGCGGCTCCGACCGTTTCTTCCTCGGCACCGATTCCGCACCGCACGCCAAGCACCGCAAAGAATCCAGCTGCGGCTGCGCCGGCGTGTTCAATGCGCCAAGCGCCATGCCGGCCTATGCCACGGTGTTTGAGCAGTTAGGCGCGCTGGAGCACCTGGAAGCCTTCTGCTCACTCAACGGGCCGCGTTTCTACGGCTTGCCGGTCAACGAAGACTTTATCGAGCTGCAACGAATCCCTTCCGTTCAGCCTGAAGAGATTGCTCTGGGTAATGAATCCATCGTGCCATTCCTGGCCGGTGAAAGCGTTAACTGGACGGTGACCGCCAGCTAATCTTTTTTAATTCACCCTCTTGCTCCCGAATCTCATTAACTGTATAAATAAACAGTAGATAACTTCGGGGGCAATTATGCGTGTTGAAGTAACCATAGATAAGACCAGGCCGCTGCCGCCGGGGGCAATTGAAGCCCTGAACGGCGAATTGAGCAAACGGATTAACCGTCAGTTCCCAGATACGGTGGTTCAGGTCAGGTATTCCGGCGCCAACGGGCTATCCGTACTCGGCGGCGTCAAAACAGATAAAGATCTGATCGCCGAGATCCTCCAGGAAACCTGGGAAAGCGCCGACGATTGGTTCAGTGCCGAATAATACTGCAATGCTGTTTTTGCCGGAGGTCGCTCTCCGGCTTTTTTATGCCTGCAATCGGCAAAGCGAGTTGAAATGTGCTGGCATAAAAATGCCATCTGATCTGTAATAAGGGTGAGTGCGGGCGCTATTACTACAGGAGGTCTCTTTCCATGGCCCTGGACAAAGAAAAATCAGAAGAAGCAATGACCTTCGGCGAACTGCTGACGGTTATTGCCGATCAAAAACGGCGCCTTAGCGTGCTGGAAGTCGCCTTCTCCTATCTGGCCTTCGGGCTGGATGACAAAGCTAACCAATTGCTGATCCATAGCCTGAAGCTGGAAGCGCAAAACCAAAATCGCGATGCCGAAACGCAACAGCACTTCGCCCAGCTGGCAGCCGAACTGGAAAAACATCTTCAGCCTCCCGCCGTTTCTCCTGCAGCAGAATAAACTGCCGTTCTACGGCTTGTCGTTCCATAAAACGGCAAGCCGCCCCTCTTTTTTGCTGAATTATTGCGCAAATAAGCGATTATTTGACAAATTTTCGCAGGAAAAGCCCGCGGCAGTCAGCCACCAAGCGTATACTGTAAAAGCTCCTCATGAAGATGAGCCGCATCGATCCTCGTTAGTCACTCGCGTTAGTTACTACTCAATAAGGGGTCTTTATGGACAGAAATGATGAAGTTATTCAGACACACCCGCTTGTTGGATGGGATATCAGCACCGTTGACGTTTACGACGCCATGATGATACGCCTTCATTACCTGTCTTCGCTAGACCAAACGCCCGAGGAAGCCCAAGTAGACAGAACGCTTTGGTTAACCACAGATGTCGCCCGACAATTGATAAATATCCTAGAGGCGGGCATCGCAAAAATTGAATCAACGGAATACCAGGATCTTGACCGTAAGAAACACTGATTCATTAAGCCAAACGTCCTAAGCGCCGGTGCTCATTCCCGGCGCTTTTTCTTTATCTGCCGCCGACAACGGGTGCATTGGCGCGCCCAACCTTTTATCATGCTGGGTTCAGCAAAGCGCAACAGTGAGGATAGGTTACGTGGAATATGATTTAATCGTCGTCGGCAGCGGTTCCGTTGGCGCCGCCGCCGGCTACTACGCCACGCAGGCAGGATTGAAAGTGCTGATGGTCGACAGCGAAATCCCCCCGCACAGCAACGGCAGCCACCACGGCGATACGCGTATTATTCGCCATGCCTACGGCGAAGGTGAAAAATATGTCCCGTTATTGCTGCGCGCACAGGCGCTGTGGAATGGTCTGACGCGGGACAGCGGCGAGCAGCTGTTTCACGCCTGCGGCGTCCTTAACCTGGGGCCCAAAGACGCCGAATTTATCGCCAACGCCCGACAAAGCGCACGTACTTTCCGCCTGAATACTCAGTTGCTGAGCGCCGATGAGGTACAACAGCGCTGGCCGGAGTTCAGCGCACCGGCGCACTATGTCGGCGTCTTCGAACCGGATGCTGGCTTTCTCCGCTCCGAGCAGGCCATTAGACAATATATTCGCCTGGCGAAAGAGGCCGGTTGCAGTCAGCTGTTTAACTGCCCGGTAACAGCGGTTAACACCATTGACGGCGGCGTTGAAGTCACTACGGCAGAAGGTAGCTATCAGGCGAAAAAGGTTCTGATCGCCGCCGGTACCTGGGTCAAAGCGCTGTTGCCGCAGCTGCCTATCACGCCGCTGCGTAAAGTATTTTCCTGGCATCAGGCCGACGGACGCTACAGCGAACCCAACCGGTTCCCGGCCTTTACCGTTGAAGCACAGGACGGTTGCCACTATTACGGTTTCCCCGCTGATAACGACGGTCTGAAGGTCGGCAAGCACAATGACGGCCAGCCGATTGAGACACCGCAACAGCGCAAGGCGTTCGGCAGCATCGCCAGCGACGGCAGCGAAGTGTTTAATTTCCTGCGCCAGCATCTACCCGGCGTCGGCGTGTGTCTGCACGGCAAAGTCTGTACCTATGACATGAGCCCGGATGAAGACTTTATTATCGATACCGTGCCCGGCAGTAAAAATATGATGGTAATCACCGGGCTCAGCGGCCACGGCTTTAAATTCGCCAGCGTGCTGGGTGAAATCGCCGCGCTGTTTGCGCAGGATAAAACCATCCCATTCGATCTGGCGCCGTTCTCGCTGCAGCGTTTTAACTAAAGACGCCAACACAGTCGCAGCCTTTGTCCGCATCGGCTGCGGCCTTTCCCTCTCATCCTCGCCCCTTTAAATCTATCCACGGAAAAAACTCACGCAACAATCCGGATTTCCGAATTGATTGCCGCTGACGTCCCCCCTATTTTAACCTTGAAGTACCCGGTATTATTTGCCCGATCACAAGGATGTCAGCATGAAACTACTCGTCGTGGACGAATGCGGTTATACCCGTCTCGGTATTGCCAGCTATCTGGCCGACAATGCCGCCAATACCGTTACCTGCTGTGCTACGCTCAGCGCTGCGGTACAATGCCTCCCCAGCTGTAACCCTACGCATATTCTGCTGAATCTGACCAACTACTGCCGGCCAAATCAAGACGACCCATGGTTACAAACATTAATCGACGGCAGTGCCGGGGCCGTGCTGTTTATTTACCTCGACACTCCCTATCCTTACAGCGATCGGCCGATGCGCATTGCCGATAATGCGTTTCTGTTCAATAAGGGGGCACTGCCCAAAGCACTGCGCATCCTGCGCGATACGCCGAATGCGTTAATGGAAAGCAGTCTGCACTCGCTGTTCAGTCCGCAGGAGTTGACGGTAATGAAGTACTGGATGGCCGAGGTACCAAACTATCGGATCGCCCGTAAACTGCAGATCAGCGCACATACCGTTTATGTGCATAAACGCCATATCACAGAGAAGATTAACGCCCGTAACCGGCTTGAGTTTTATTCGCTGTACAACATACTGCGTTTTTTTTATCCCCCTGATGCGGCCGGCCTGCGCACCATGGTGCGGATGGCGGGCTGAGAAGCTCCCAGCCGCGCCAAAGGCGCTAACACCGCACTTATTCTGCCTGGCGATCCGGAGCGTGCTCATCCCGGCCATCGCCCAGGATTACCGCTATTTTCCGGCCGTTTTCACTGGCTTCCAGTGCAATGCGCGCAATGATGGTGAGCGGCACCGACAGCAGCATCCCCACCGGTCCCAGTAGCCATCCCCAAAAAATCAGAGAGAGAAAGACCACCAGCGTCGACAGACCAAGACCGCGCCCCATCACCCGCGGCTCGAGGATGTTGCCAATCACCAGGTTGATCAGCACAAAACCGCCGGCCACCACCAATGCATCGCCAAAACCGTTAAATAACAGCGCGGTAATCAACGGAGGCACGGCGGCGATCACCGAGCCGATATTGGGAATAAAGTTGAGCAGGAAGGCCAGCAACCCCCAGATAAACGCAAAGCGCACCCCGATAATCGCCAAAAAGACCCAGACAATAATACCGGTCGCCAGGCTAATCGCCGTTTTAATCACCAGATAGTGCGTCACCCCCTGCACCGCCCGCTGCAGGTTGGCGATGCCCTGAGTGGGCCTGCTCAATACCTGCCGCAGCTTCGCCGGCAGCAGCTGCACTTCAAACAGCATAAATACCACCGTCATCAGCAGCAGGAAAATGTTGGTCATGGCGCCGGAAAGGTGACTCAGCATGCGCGTCACCAGATTCATCGTGGCGCTGGGATCGATATAATGCACGATCGCCTCCGCCGAAATCACGATGTTGAAACGGTCCGCATAGCGCTGCAATTCATGCATTTTCTCCGCCATCATGCCACGATACTGCGGCAGCGAACGGGCAAACTCATTCAGCGACGCCCCCATCATGCCGATGAACATCACCAGGACTATCACCACCAGCGTCACCAACAGCATCACGCCCAAAATACGCGGCACCCGCCATCGCTCCATGCGGGTAACCAGCGGGTTTAGCACGATGGTTAAAAAGATCGCCAGCAAAAACGGCACCACAATTTCCGAAGAGGTTTTAATCCCGGCAAGGATCACCACGATCATCGCCAGCATAATCGCCAGACGTAACGGGCGATCGATGAATAAATTCCGGCTCAAGATAACATCCTTTCTTTTCCCGATAATGCGCAGACACGGCGCAAGCCATTGAAGGATTGATTTTAACAAACTCTGCATCAGGCGGCGGGGTAATCATCAGTATTTATAATATCATCCGCACAGAAAATCAGCGGGCGCAGGACAGCGGTGGCAACGTATCTCCGGCCGAAAAAGCGCGTTGCCGAATGCCCCTGCAGAATTTACGCAACATGACAAAAACTGACAATAAAATAGAAAATCGTTTTATTTCAATTCACAAACGAGAATTCACCGTCTCTTTTTCCTTACCGGTTCAACGATTCCTTTGATTAATTTATCCGATCTTGTGCAAATCCACTGACTAATATTATTAAGTCGTAACATAGTTAAATTTATTATTGATTTTATGTTTTTTCATGTTAAATATTGCAGCCGGCAATAAGGAATTAAGGAAGTCCGATGCTTTGGAAAAATACCCCCGACCGTTTCGGTCATCTGTTTATTTTGATCCACTGGCTGGTTGCTCTTGTGGTGTACGGCATGTTTGCGCTTGGCTTATGGATGGTCACGCTGGGCTATTACGACGTGTGGTATCACCAGGCGCCGGAGATCCATAAAAGTATCGGCGTATTGCTGTTTATCGTGATGGTGGTGCGCGTTGTCTGGCGTCTGATTTCTCCACCGCCAAAACCGCTGGCCAGCTATTCCCGCATTACCCGCGTCGGTGCCGTACTGGCGCATCTGGCGCTGTACGTCATTCTGTTCGCTATTCTTATCAGCGGCTATCTGATATCCACCGCCGACGGCCAGGCGATCAGCGTGTTCGGCTGGTTCGATGTTCCCGCCAGTATCAGCGGCATGGGTGCACAGGCCGATACCGCCGGTACGATTCACCTTTATCTGGCCTGGACCGTTGTCGTACTGTCGGTACTGCACGCTCTGGCCGCGCTTAAGCATCACTTTGTGGATCGTGATGTCACTTTGAAACGGATGCTGGGTCGCAGCGCCGATTAACCTCTTGGAATAATGGAGATAACCATGTTGAAAAAGACCGTATTAGGCCTGACCGCAGGCGCACTGTTACTGAGCGCCGGTTCCGCGCTGGCCGCCGACTACAAAATCGACAAGCAGGGGCAGCACGCCTTCGTTCAATTCCGCATCCAGCATCTCGGCTACAGCTGGCTGTACGGCACCTTCAAAGATTTTGACGGCGCCTTCACTTTCGATGAGAAAGACCCTTCCAAGGATAAAGTCAGCGTCACCATCAACACCGCCAGCGTAGACACCAACCATGCGGAACGTGATAAGCACCTGCGCAGCGCCGAATTCCTCAACGTGGAAAAAAACAAGCAGGCGAAGTTTGAATCCACCGAAGTGAAAAAAGACGGCGAAGGCTACGCCGTAGTCGGCAATCTGACCCTTAACGGCGTCACCAAGCCGGTTACGCTGGACGCCAAGCTGATTGGCCAGGGCAACGACCCATGGGGCGGCTACCGCGCCGGCTTTGAAGCCAACGGCAAAATCAAGCTGAAAGACTTCGGCATTACCACCGATCTCGGCCCGGCCTCACAAGAGGTTGAACTGATCATCTCCGTCGAAGGCGTTCGCGAAAAGTAATAAAAAACAAGGGCGCGGTATAACCGCGCCCTTCTGTTATCCCCATCCGGCCAGGATTATTCGTCTTCCGGCGCCGGAATATGCATGGTGGTCTGCAACAGCCCTTTCGATTTGTTGAAGATCTTCACGCCGTTCTCCCGCCCGGCGCGGCGCGCGCGCTGCTCTTCGCGGGGCAGTTTCAACTCTTCACGACAGATCTCGCTGCAACAGCCCTCAAACTTGGCGGCACAGCTCGGGCACTGGATAAACAGCAGATGGCAGCCGTCATTTTTACAGTTGGTGTGGCTGTCGCACGGCGCGCCGCACTGATGGCAGTGAGCGATAACATCATCCGAAATTCGCTCACCCATACGCTCGTCGAACACGAAGTTCTTGCCGATAAACTTCAGCGGTAACCCCTGCTCTTTTGCACGACGGGTGTACTCAATGATGCCGCCTTCCACGTGATAAATATTTTTAAAGCCTTTATGCAGCATATAGGCGCTGGCTTTTTCACAGCGGATGCCGCCGGTGCAGTACATGACAATATTTTTGTCTTTCTGCTCCTGCAGCATTTCCACCGCCATCGGCAGCTGATCGCGGAAGGTGTCGGAAGGCACTTCGATAGCATTTTCAAAATGCCCCACTTCGTACTCATAGTGGTTGCGCATATCGACAAACAGCGTATTCGGATCGTCAATCATCGCATTGACCTGATCGGCCTTCAGGTACTCACCCACGTTAGAGGGATCGAAGCTGCCGTCGTCGATACCGTCGGCAACAATGCGCTCACGCACTTTAAGGCGCAGTACCCAGAAGGATTTACCGTCATCTTCCAGCGCGATGTTCAAACGCACCTGATCCAGCGCCGGATGTGCAGCAAACAGCGCCGTTTTAAACGCCTCAAAATTATTCTGCGGCACGCTGATCTGTGCGTTGATGCCCTCTTTCGCCACATAAATGCGGCCAAACACCTTCAGTTTTTCAAACTGAATGTACAGGCTGTCGCGAAAGGCTTTGGGATCATCGATGGTAAAATACTTATAAAAAGAAACCGTGGTGCGCGGCTCGGTTTCAGCCAGCATGCGCGCCTTCAGTTCCTCATTGGAGATTCGGTTATGTAACACTGGCATGGTGTACGTTCCTGTTCTTTCTGAGGTGAGTTATTGCCGCGCCCCCCTTCCGGGGCCGCGCGCGGCGCACATCATACCTGAAAATATCCGGCAGCACATCATGAACTGCCCGGCCATCTTTGCGGCTGCTAAACTTGATGCAGTTCACAAATCCACATGTGGATAGTGTGAGCACGCTATTCAATGCGACCTGAAAAGAGGATATCAATGAGCCAGTTATTCAAACCGATTTCCCTTGGGAAACTCAGCCTGCCGAACCGCATCATTATCGCGCCGATGTGCCAGTATTCTGCCGAACAGGGCGCCGCGACGCCGTGGCATACCATGCACCTCGGCAGCCTGGCCATGTCCGGCGCCGGCCTGCTGATTGTCGAAGCAACGGCGGTATCGCCGGAAGGGCGCATTTCGCCGCAGGACCTGGGGTTGTGGGACGACGCCACTGAACAGGCATTGGCCGAGGTCGTCAATGCGGTCAAACAGCACGCCACTATGCCGCTGGGCATTCAGTTAGGCCACGCCGGACGTAAAGCATCCACCGCAGTGCCCTGGGAAGGCGGCGGCCAGATAGGCCAGGCAAACGGCGGCTGGCAAACCATCGCTCCCTCCGCAACGCCGTTCCATCCCGATGACGAAGCACCGGAGGCGATGAGCCTGTCGCAAATCGCCCAGTTGAAGCAACAGTTCGTCGACGCGGCCAAACGCGCCGATCGCCTGGGCTTTGAGCTGATTGAGCTGCATGGCGCCCACGGTTATCTGCTGCATCAGTTCCTATCGCCGCTGGCCAACCAGCGCGATGACCAGTATGGCGGCTCACTGCCCAACCGTATGCGGCTGCTGCTGGAGATTTTTAGCGAGGTACGTGCGGTATTCCCGGCGCACAAAGCCGTCGGCGTACGCATCTCCGCCAGTGACTGGGTACAGGACGGCTGGGATGAGCAACAGTCGGTAGCGCTGACCAAGGCGCTGAAAGAGCTGGGCTGCGACTATATTCACGTCTCCAGCGGCGGCCTGTCACCGCAGCAGCAAATTCCCGTCGGCCCGAATTATCAGGTGCCCTTCGCCGAGACCATCAAGCGCGAGGGTGGCCTGCCGACCATCGCCGTTGGTTTAATCACCGAACCGGAGCAGGCCGAGGCGATCGTCGCCACCGGCCAGGCCGATATGGTGGCGCTGGCGCGCGGCATTCTGTACAACCCGCGCTGGCCGTGGCACGCTGCGGCCAAGCTGGGTGCAAAAGCCAGCGCGCCGCCGCAGTACTGGCGTTCAGAGCCTCACGTGCTGAAAGGGCTGTTCAGCAACGGCTAAGCGCGCTCCCCTGAGGCAACATCATTCGGCCGTTAGTCAGGCTAATGGCCGAATTCTCCCCCCTCCGCTATCGCCAAACGCGGGAAAATACGCCACAGAGCGCACCATAACCTAATTCAGGATTTTCCTGTCACGCCAGAAAATGCCACAATAACTGCCATTACCGGCAGAAAATGATACGCGTGCACAGAGTCCATTCGGGCAACGGACCATGCTAATTCGCTGTTATGACACCAATAATTACCAAAAAGCTGAGAATACATGACACAACTTCCTTCGTTTAATCGTTCCCTGCTGCATCCGCGTTATTGGCTAACCTGGTTTGGCATTGGCCTGTTATACCTGCTGGTACTGCTGCCTTATCCCGTCATCTACCGCCTCGGCACCTCGCTAGGCCGTTTCTCCATGCGTTTTCTGAAGCGCCGCGTGGTCATCGCGCAACGGAATCTGACGTTGTGTTTCCCGGATATGCCGCAGGCGGAGCGTGATGCGCTGGTAGTGAAGAATTTTGAGTCGGTCGGCATGGGCCTGTTTGAAACCGGCATGGCCTGGTTCTGGCCGGACTGGCGCATCAAACGCTGGTGCCGTCCTGAAGGGCTGGAACATATCCAGCAGGCACGCGACAACCAACAGGGCGTTTTGCTGATCGGCCTGCATTTTTTAACGCTGGAATTGGGCGCCCGTATTTTCGGTATCTATAACCCCGGCATCGGCGTTTATCGCCCGCATGACAATAAGTTGTTGGACTGGCTGCAAACCTGGGGACGGATGCGGTCCAACAAATCGATGCTGGACCGCAAAGATATTAAAGGCATGATCCGCGCGCTCAAACAGGGCGATATCATCTGGTATGCACCGGACCACGACTACGGCCCGCGCAGCAGCGTCTTCGCTCCGCTGTTTGCCGTAGACAACGCCGCCACCACCACCGGCAGCTATATGCTGGCGCGGATGGGCAAACCGGCGATTATCCCCTTCGCTCCACGTCGTCTGCCGGATGGCCAGGGTTATGAGTTACTGATTCAGCCAGCGGTGGAAGATTTCCCACTGGACAGCGAACTGAGCGCCGCCACCCGGATGAACCAGGTGGTGGAACACGGCATTCTGCTGGCGCCGGACCAATATATGTGGCTGCACCGCCGTTTTAAAACCCGCCCGGAAGGTGAACCCTCGCTGTATTAAACATGACCCGCCTGACGGCGGGTTTTTTTATGCCTGATGGCTTGAGCCGCGGGCGAAACAGTGTGAAGGTAAAGGTTTCGAACCTACGCTAACCGTGGAGCGCATCATGTATATTGTCAGTCTGACCTACCATCGCCCGATTGAAGAAGTCGACAGCCATCTTGAAGGGCATATCGCCTGGTTGAAAAAATATTTCGCCCAAGGGGATTTTATTGCCGCAGGGCGTAAAAACCCGCGCAACGGCGGCGTAATCCTCGCCAAACAGATGGCACGTTCACAGCTGGACGCCATTCTGGCGCAGGATCCGTTTACCGCGGTGGCGAACTACGAGGTGACCGAACTGGCGGTAACCGCCGCCGGCGAAGATTTCAGCAACCTGCTCAACCTGTAATTCTCCCTCCCGCGCCGCTCAGCGCGGGATCGCACCCTGTTTTATTTTTGAAACTTTATTTTATTTTTCCGCCTCTCCGTCCCGAACACATTTGAAGTCCGCGCATCGAAGGCGCATACTGAGCAGGCTAACTTTTTTGCCTTGGCCGCAGCGCCATCGCCTGCCTCTTCTTCTGCTGTTACGGTAACCCATGGCCCCGGTATCAGAACCTATTAACTGGAAACGCAACCTCTTCGTCGCCTGGCTCGGCTGCTTTCTTACCGGCGCCGCCTTCAGCCTGGTCATGCCCTTTTTACCACTCTACGTCGAATTGCTTGGCGTCTCCGGGCATGAGGCGCTGAACCTGTGGTCCGGGCTGGTGTTCAGCATTACCTTCCTGTTTTCCGCCGTCGCCTCGCCTTTCTGGGGCGGACTGGCCGACCGGCGTGGGCGCAAACTGATGTTGCTGCGCTCCGCGCTGGGCATGGCCATCGTGATGGCGCTGATGGGTATGGCGCAAAACATCTGGCAGTTTCTGGCGCTGCGCGCGGTGCTCGGCCTGCTCGGCGGCTTTATTCCCAATGCCAACGCGCTGATCGCCACCCAGGTGCCGCGCAACCGCAGCGGCTGGGCGCTGGGCACCCTCTCAACCGGCGGTGTCAGCGGTGCATTGATCGGTCCGTTGATCGGCGGCCTGTTAGCCGACCAGTACGGCCTGCGCCCGGTGTTCTATATCACCGCCGCCGTCCTGTTTATCTGCTTTATGCTGACGCTGTTTTTCGTCAGGGAACAGTTCACCCCGGTACAACGGAAAGATATGCTGCACGCCCGTCAGGTGTTTGCCTCGCTGAAAAACCCCAGATTGATTTTGGCGCTGTTCGTGACCACCATGATTATTCAGATCGCCACCGGCTCTATTGCACCGATCCTGACGCTGTACGTGCGCGATTTGGCCGGCGATATCCATAACCTGGCGTTCGTCAGCGGGCTGATCGCCTCCGTGCCCGGCGTTGCCGCGTTAATCAGCGCGCCGCGTCTGGGGAGGCTGGGCGATCGCATCGGGCCGGAACGTATTCTCGTCTGTATGCTGCTGTTCTCCGTATTGCTGCTGATCCCTATGGCTTTTGTGCAGACGCCATGGCAGCTGGCGGTGCTGCGTTTCCTGCTTGGTGCCGCCGACGGCGCCCTGCTGCCTGCGGTTCAGACGCTATTAATCTACAACAGCAGCAATCAGGTGGCCGGGCGCATCTTCAGCTATAACCAATCCTTCCGTGACGTCGGCAACGTCACCGGCCCGCTGCTCGGCGCGGCGGTTTCCGCCAGCTACGGTTTTCGGGCGGTATTCGGCGTGACGGCGCTGGTGGTGATGTTCAACGCGCTCTATTCGTGGCGCTGTCTGCAGCGTCGTCCCAAACGCCCGCAGGAAAAACAGCTGCAAGAAGAACCATAATCCGCAGCCCGCACTATTTTTTATCATTAGCGGCCATTTTCAGCACTTTCATTATTCATGGCGTTTCGTCGCCGCTGATCGCCAGCCGCGATAAAGAAACCACCTATCCAATTGTTTATAAAAACAATTAAAAAAACTGCTCAATAAACGCCCTGTCAATCACATTTACCGCTTTGCCAACATAAAAACTAAAAAAGTAGATGTTTGTCGACTTTTCATCTAATAAATGGGATACAGGTACTAGACAAAACCAACAGTCGATTATCAAATGGCTGAATAATATCACGCAGAGTGCCTGCACTCTGCTAAGTGAAGAAAGGGTCGCGACGCTTTCCACGGCATACGGGCGTTGCGGCCGCGGTTTTGTCCGGTAACCCGCTTTTGCGGAATTATCACGCTTAACAACATATACATACCACACTATAAGCCGGTGCAATCGGCAGACTTTATTGGGAATACGTTATGCAATCCTCTAGCAACCAACAAGAAAGCCGGACCTTTTTCGGCCATCCATACCCGCTCGGTTCACTGTTCTTCACCGAAATGTGGGAACGCTTTTCGTTTTACGGCATTCGCCCGCTGCTGATTCTGTTTATGGCCGCCACGGTTTATGAAGGCGGAATGGGACTGGCGCGCGAAAACGCGTCGGCTATCGTCGGTATCTTCGCTGGTAGTATGTACCTGGCCGCACTGCCCGGCGGCTGGCTGGCCGATCACTGGCTGGGGCAGCGCAAAGCCGTCTGGTACGGTTCGATTCTGATCGCCCTCGGCCACCTGTCGATAGCCCTGTCCGCTATTATGGGTAACCCGCTGTTCTTTATCGGCCTGATGCTGATCGTGCTGGGCTCCGGGCTGTTCAAAACCTGTATCTCGGTGATGGTCGGTACGCTATATAAGAAAGGCGACGCCCGCCGCGACGGAGGGTTCTCGCTGTTTTATATGGGCATCAATATGGGCTCATTTATCGCGCCGCTGATTTCCGGCTGGCTGATCAAATCGCACGGCTGGCACTGGGGCTTTGGCATCGGCGGTATCGGTATGCTGGTGGCGCTGGTGATTTTCCGCATCTTCGCCGTGCCGGCAATGAAACGCTACGACAAAGAAGTGGGGCTGGATTCTACCTGGAACAGTCCTGTCGTGAAGAAAAACGGCGTGGGCGCCTGGCTGGGAGCCATCGCGCTGGTTATCGTGGCGCTGACCATGCTGGTCGCCAACGGCACGATCGTGATTAACCCGGTGGCCGTCGCCAGCATGCTGGTTTACGTCATCGCCGCTTCGGTGACGCTCTATTTTATTTACCTGTTTGCCTTCGCCGGTTTGAACCGCAAAGAACGCGCCCGCCTGTTGGTGTGCTTTATCCTGCTGGTTTCGGCCGCCTTCTTCTGGTCCGCCTTTGAGCAGAAGCCGACCTCGTTCAACCTGTTCGCCAATGACTACACCAACCGCATGATCGGTGATTTCGAAATCCCGGCGGTCTGGTTCCAGTCCATCAATGCGCTGTTTATTATCCTGCTGGCGCCGGTATTCAGCTGGCTATGGCCGGCGCTGGCGCGTAAGCAAGTCCAACTGAGCAGCATCACGAAATTTGTGATTGGCATTCTGTTCGCCGCCGCCGGTTTCGGGCTGATGATGATGGCCGCCCAGCACGTTCTGAGCAACGACGGCGCCGGCGTATCTCCTATGTGGCTGGTGGGCAGTATTCTGATGCTGACGCTGGGAGAACTGTGCCTGAGCCCTATCGGGCTGGCGACCATGACGCTGCTGGCGCCGGAGAGAATGCGCGGGCAGATGATGGGCCTGTGGTTCTGCGCCAGCGCGCTCGGCAACCTGGCGGCCGGCCTGATCGGCGGCCATGTGAAAGCGGACCAGCTGGACTCACTGCCGGAGCTGTTTGCCCGCTGTTCCATCGCGCTGCTGATTTGCGCCGCCGTGCTGACTCTGCTGATTGTGCCGATTCGCCGCATGCTGGCCAATACCAAAACCAGCAGCGAGCAGCAACCGGCCACCAGCGTCTGATCGCTCTGAGTTTTCGCACCGGCCGGCGCATTACGCGCCGGCTTTTTTATGCCTGCCACGTCTGCCGTTGCAGTACGACACGATAACCATCCAGATCGGCGAAAGTCTGACCGTTAATATCCCAGTACGGGTTATAGGCGCTAACCCGGTTAAAGCCCGCCGCCAGCATTTGCCGGCACTGCGCCTGCCATTCGGAGGCATCTGGCAGGTAGAACACCAATAAATTGTCCTTGCTTGGCGCATGCCCCGCCGATTCCCCGCGATGATGGGTAAACTCGAGGTGATAGGCATGGTGCGGATGCCCCAGCATCACACCGTCAAAACCCTGACGATCGTAAAACTCCCCTAACCGGCTAAATCCCAGGCCATCGCAATACATGGCCGCAATAGGCTGCAGCCGATCGGTGGGCCGTGCTATACGCAGAACGGTATTTTTGGGCAGCATGGTTTCTCCTCAGTAAATACTCCGTCACCGGCCTGATGGTATTAACAAAAAACCGCAAGTGAGTGATTATTGTCGCCAGACTACTATGCTCAGGTAAATAATGGCTGTTCGGGAAGGCGTTTATCTGGAAAATCTCACCTTTCATCCGTCAAATGACACTAACGTTCGAAAAAAACAAAATTAACTTCAATAACCATTTTAATCAAAGCATTACATAAAATATCTTGATTCCAGCTCAGCCATCTCTATTAAGTACGAATGAACGCAGCTCATTTTTTCCTTTATTCCCCCTCTCATTACACCCTTACCCAATATAACGTCGCCAGCGGTAACATAAAAAATAATGCATAAAAAATTTGCATCCTGCGCGACGGCGACAACAATTAATTTTGACGCCTGTCATCCAGCTTCAGCCCCTGAAGCTCGCCAACCCAACACACTGTGACCGGAGACGATTATGGACCTGTATGACACGCTGGAAGAAGCGATTGAAGCAGCGCGCGAAGCCTTTATTGAGTCCACCGACGGGGAAGATGACGAACCGCCGGCGGCGCAACAGTTCAATTTGCAAAAATACGTGATGCTGGATGGTGATATCATGTGGCAGGCGGAGTTTTTTGCCGAAGAAGGCGCGTCGACGGAGTGCCTGCCGCTGCGCAGCGGCGCCGCCGCCCAGGCCATTTTTGCCGGCGACTATGACGACATAGAGATCCGCGAAGAGTGGCTGGACGAAAACACCCTTTATGAATGGGACGACGACGATTTCCAACTGGAACCGCCGTTAGATACCGAAGAGGGGAAAACCGCAGCCGACGAATGGGATGATGACCGCTAACACGTCCATAAGCACTCAGCGGCTGCGACAGAATTGAAGGAGCGACAATGTTCATCAGACCGGCCCAGCCCGCCGATTACCCCGCCATTCTCGCGCTGCAGGCGCAAAACGTGCCGGAGCATCTCAGCGCTGAACGGCGGCGACAAGGATTTATCGTTTCGAAAATGGATGAAGCCCAGCTTGCGCACATCAATACGGAGCTAGGCATTCTGGTGGCGGACGCGGAAGGACAACTGGCCGGCTTTGTCTGCCTGACGCAGGCGCATATGCAGCCTCGCCCTGAGGTCGTCGACGCCATGCTGGCCGCACTGGACGCACAGCACTTTGACAACCGGCCGATTCAGCAGCAGCGCTATTTTCTCTACGGCCCGGTTTGCCTGGACCAACGCTGGCGCGGCAAAGGGGTGCTGAAAAAACTGTTTGCGGCGGTAAAAAACCATACGCGGGCGTCGTTCGATCTGGGTATTTTATTTATTGACGACGCTAACCCGCATTCGCTCGCCGCCCATCAGCAAGGTCTGGGTATGACGGTGGTAACGACATTTACCTGCCGGGGCAAGCGCTATTCCCTGCTGGCATTCGCCACCCGCTAGGCAGGCTACTCATAAGGCCCGTGCTGCGCGTCAAACGGTAGCATAAAGGTATCCACCACCATCGACAGCGGCACATCAATCACCGTCAGATAGCGCCAGGGCGTGTCACGCAGGTCCCACTGTACGCCCGGGTAATATTGATGGCCATGGCCGGCACCGGGCACCGTACGGCTGATAATACTGCCGCAGCCGGACAGCGTCATGACGCCCAGCGTTAATAACGCCACCCGCAGCAAGAAACCTGTTTTCACTCTCTTAACCTATCCGTCGCCTGATAATACCGGCGCGCAGTGTAACATGATGACCGGCACACAGAATGTCAGCATTATGTAAGCGCCATAAAAAAAGGACGCGTAACAACGCGTCCTTTCGTTAGGCATCCAAACCGGCGCTTAGCGCTGCCCGGCCGGATGAGCCTGCGCATTATGCGGTAACTGCTGATAATACGTCCGCCAGCCCTCACCTTCCGGCTGCTGCCAAACGCGCTGATGCAGGCGGGAGAGTGCCACCGGATCGCTGAGCAATTCCAGACGCTTCAGTTTTTCCAGTTTTTCCGGACCAACCTGCATCGCCTCATTGACCCGCTCCTCACGAGCACGCTCAATCGCCGCGCGCAGATGGTGACGCGCCGTCGCCATCGCTGTTGCCAACGCATTGAAGGACGGGTTCACCACCGCGTGCATAAAGCCGTCACGCAGCGCACGAGCGCGGTTCTGCTGCAGATACTCCTCGGTCGCCACCAGCACTTTCGGCGGCGAGTACTCTTCCGGGATCAGGAACAGCTTGCCACGCTTGCTCTTCAGGCCGAGCGTCGCGCGGCTGGAGAGCACCGACACGAACGGCGACAGAATCAGCGAGAATACGATCGGCGCCAGCCACCACAGGAAGCGCAGATCCAGCCACGCCATGCCGCCGGCCCAGACCAGACCCAACAGCATTTGCGAACCGTGACGTTTGAACGCTTCGCCCCACGGCGTATCGTCATCGTCACGCTGCGGCGAATTCCACACCACTTCCCAGCCGAGGAAGGCGCTGACCACAAACACGGTATGGAACAGCATGCGCACCGGCGCCAGCAGCACCGAGAACAGCATTTCCATCAGCATCGAGATCAGCAGGCGGAATGCACCGCCGTATTCTTTCGCGCCCTTCGCCCAGATCAAAACGACGCTGAGCAGCTTCGGCAGGAACAACAGCACCAGCGTGGTGGAGAACAGCGCTATCGCCAGCTCCGGACGCCACTGCGGCCATACCGGGAACAGCTGTCTCGGCTGCAGGAAGTACTGCGGCTCCATCAGCGTATGCACCACCTGCAGCGCCGTCGACAGGGCCAGGAACATAAACCACAGCGGCGCAGACAGGTAAGACATCACGCCGGTCAGGAACACCGCGCGGTGCACCGGGTGCATGCCTTTCACCAGGAACAGGCGGAAGTTCATCAGGTTGCCGTGACACCAGCGGCGGTCGCGCTTCAGTTCATCCAGCAGGTTAGGCGGCAGCTCTTCATAACTGCCCGGCAGATCGTAGGCGATCCAAACCCCCCAGCCGGCACGGCGCATCAGCGCGGCTTCGACAAAGTCATGGGACAGAATCGACCCGGCGAACGAACCTTCACCCGGCAGCGGCGCCAGCGCACAGTGCTCGATAAACGGCTTGACGCGGATGATCGCATTGTGGCCCCAGTAGTGGGACTCACCCAACTGCCAGAAGTGCAGACCGGCGGTAAACAGCGGCCCGTAGACACGCGTCGCAAACTGCTGAACGCGCGCATACAGCGTATCCATACCGGAGGCTTTCGGCGCAGACTGAATGATGCCGGCGTTCGGGTTGGCTTCCATCAGACGCACCAGCCCGGTGAGGCACTCGCCGCTCATCACGCTGTCCGCGTCCAGAATCACCATGTAGCTGTAATCACCACCCCAGCGACGGCAGAAATCATCGATGTTGCCGCTTTTACGCTTCACACGACGACGACGACGGCGGTAGAAAATACGCCCGTGGCCGTCAACATCGCGACACAGTTCCATCCAGGCTTTCTGTTCCGCGACGCAGATATCGGGATCGTAACTGTCGCTCAGCACATAAATATCGAAATGATCCAGCTGCCCGGTCGCCTTGACCGACTCGTAAGTCGCACGCAGACCGGCGAAAACGCGTTCAACGTCTTCATTACAGATCGGCATAATCAGCGCGGTGCGGTGTTCTGGGTTAATCGGCTCATCGCCCTTGATGGTGGAGGAGATGCTGTATTTATCCTTGCCGATCAGCAGCTGCAGGAAGCCCATCAGCGCCGTCCAAAAGCCCGCCGATACCCAACAGAACAGAATGGCGAACAAAATCAGGATGCCGGTTTGCAGTACATAAGGCAGCAACTGCAGCACCGACTGCATCAGATCCTGGTCGAGCATGGCGATCGGGTCGATCAGCGCCCAGCCCTGATACGGCAGAATGGTTTTCATATACCAGGTGGCGATACCGGTTTGCACCAACATCAGCACCAGCAATACATAGCGGCGCATGGAGCCCGCGATACGCCAGCGGTTTTCCGCGTCGGCCTCTTCTTTGCTGGCGTGACGATTGTGCGGCGATCGGCCCAGCAAAGAGTCCCAAAAGCGCGCCACCGGGTTGGTGCGCCAGGCTTCCGGAAACATGCTGGTGCGTTTGATCGGCGGCGTCGCTTTCAGAATGGCGCGCCCTTCCGCATCGGTATCAAAGTTTTCGTCGTCAACCGCATCCGGCCAGGCGTTTTCAATGCGGCTTTTAACCGAAGCCAGCGCGATATCGTCTTCCGGCAGCGTGGCGACGTTAGCGTCTTCAGCACCCATCTGGCGGTGCAGCGCTTCCAAAGACTGGCCGCCATCGGCGGCCAGTTGCTGATTGAGCGCCTCTGACCGCTCAGCGGTCAGAGGCATTGCCGCAAGATAATCCTGGGCAGTTTGAGTAGACTTATTCATTGGCAGGTAGCTGATAGCTCCAGGTTTCCGACAGGGTCTTATCACCATTAACCAGTGCTGCACGCATTTCTACAGGTTTCTTGTCGTCTTTCACTTTCACACGCAGCGTCAGACGCCAGCCTTTAGTCACTGGGTTATAGCGAACGTTGTTTTCCACCATTTCACCGTTATCACCGACACTCACCTGTGAAGCCACCGGCGTTTTCTCATCCAGGCCTTTCAGGACCGGACCGACGAAGTCCACCAGGAAAGCAACGCTGCCGTCCGGCTCGCGAATCAGGTTGGACTGCTTCACATCGCCGGTGGAGCGCATGGTCTGGCTCACATAGGCAATATCCTGTGAATGCAGTTTGTCCTCATCACGGGTGAAGTGCAGGCGATAGTTCAGCGCCAGCGGCGTTTTGGCATCCGGCAGCACGTCCGGCGTCCAGAAGGCCACGATATTATCGTTGGTTTCATCAGCGGTCGGGATCTCCACCAGCTCAACCTTACCCTTGCCCCAATCACCGCGCGGTTCAATCCAGCCGCTCGGACGCTGATCGTAACGATCGTCCAGATCTTCATAGTCTTTGAAGTCGCGACCGCGTTGCAGCAGACCAAAGCCTTTCGGATGCTCGACGGTATAGGTGCTGACGGACAGGTGCTTCGGATTATTCAGCGGACGCCAGATCCATTCGCCGTTGCCGGCATGGATCGACAGACCGTTGGAATCATGCAGCGCCGGACGGTAGTTCATCATCGGCGATGGCTGGTTCGGCCCGAACAGGAACATGCTGGTTAATGGCGCAATACCCAGCTTGCCCACTTTATCACGCAGGAACACCTTGGACTGTACGTCCACCACAGTGTCGCGGCCCGGATAGACCACAAAACGGTAGGCGCCGGTAGCGCGCGGTGAATCCAGCAGCGTATAAATCACCAGGTGTTTGTCGCCCGCCTTCGGCCGTTCGATCCAGTATTCGCGGAAGCGTGGGAACTCTTCGCCGGAAGGCAGCGCGGTGTCGATCGCCAGACCGCGGGCGGACAGACCATACACCTGATCTTTACCCACCACGCGGAAATAGCTGGCGCCCAGCATGCTCATGATTTCATCGTTCTTATCCGCACGGTTGATCGGATACAGCACTTTGAAACCGGCAAAGCCCAGGTTCTTCACCGACTCGGGATCGTGTTTCACCGAGCCGAAGTTGAAGTAATCCGGGCTATATTTAATCTGTTTGACCGTGGTCGCGGTGACTTCGTTGATTTTCACCGGCGTGTCGAAGTACATGCCCTGATGATAAAACTCAAGCTTGAACGGGGTTTTCAGCTTGTTCCAATACGCTTTATCGTGATTGAACTGGATCTGTTGGTAGTCCGCAAACTTCATGTCGCGGAACTGAGAAGGAAGGTTGCTCTTCGGCGCTTCAAAACGCTTTCCTGCCAACTCCTGCGCCTGCTTGGCGACATCATCAAGCGTAAAGGCCCACGCCTGCGAGCTGAACAGCGTTAACAACACGGTGGCACCTAACCAACGAACGCTCACGGCGCGTGGTTGTCTGGATAAAATATTAACTGGCACATCCCCCCCTATTCGTGTGCTCAAATCATTTAAAATCCATATTAATGGATTATTCAGCTATCCGACAACATGATAAATGATTGGTTCATGTTTATGGCTCAGAGTTTAGGCAGCTGACGAAGCCCAGCGTAGCAAGCCTGCGCGCAAGACGCTATGGAAAATTATGAGGTGATATAGTAGGGTCTGAAATGAGATTTAACCCATGCTTGATTAATAAGCAGGTTAAAGAAGACTCAATAAAAACTATCTGCGGTATCTTATGACTAACGGAAACAACCAGCGCGAGTTTTTCCTGGATTCTATCCGGGCATATTTAATGTTGCTCGGCATCCCTTTTCATCTTTCTCTGATTTACTCCAGCCATACCTGGTCGGTGAATAGCCTCACGCCATCATTTTCATTAACGGTGTTGAACGATGTCATCCACGCTTTCCGTATGCAGGTGTTCTTCATCATCTCCGGCTACTTCTCCTTTATGTTGTACCAGCGTTATGAACGTAAACGCTGGCTCAAGGTGCGGCTGGAGCGGGTGGCCATCCCGCTGTTAAGCTCCATCCCCTTAATTACCCTGCCGCAGTTTTTCCTGCTGAAATATGCGACGCATAAACTGGACGGCTGGGACGGGTTTGACCTCTATCAGAAAATTAACGTTGCCGTTTGGGAGTTAGTGTCCCATTTATGGTTTTTATTAACGCTGTCGCTGCTCACCTGCGCCGCTTTTTACCTGTTCCGGAAAATTAAGGCGATAAAAACGCCTATCGCGCCGTTCCCGATAAATAATATGAACAGTTTAGGAAAGATCTCACTGTACTTCTTTATCTACGGGATAGCCTATTCGGCGGCGCACCGGATTATTTTAATTACCGCTCCGCAACTACCCGGCAACGGTCTATTCAATTTTGTGGTGATGGAAACGCTGTTCTACCTGCCGTTCTTCCTCCTCGGCGCCTATGCCTTCAAATACGCCTGGTTAAAAGAGATTTTCCTCACCCCTTCACCCAAGGCGGTGCTGGGCGCGCTGTTGCTGTTTATCGCCTATATGCTGAACCAGAAGCTGCTGGCTCATAGCGACCTGATGTTTGAAGTGGAAGTCCTGATCAAGATCGTGCTGGGCATCCTGATGACCAACGTGGTGTTTTCATTCGGCCACCGGCTGTTGAACTATCATTCGCCACGTATCACCTATCTGGTGAACGCTTCCTTATTTATCTATCTGGTGCACCACCCGTTGACGCTGCTGTACGGCGCTTTCGTTACGCCATATATCAGTAATAATATTGTGGGATTCTTGGTGGGCCTGGTATTTGTCTTCGGCCTGGCTTTTATATTGTATGAAGCGCATAAGCGCGTACCGCTGCTGCGTTTCCTGTTTTCCGGCAAACCACAGAAGTAAGCCGAGGCGCATTTTCAAGAATCATCCTAATCTCGGCAACGTTCTCCCTGCCACAACATGGGGTTTATTACCCCATGTTGTTCCTCACCTCACCTCTCCCTCCCTAAATTCGTTAAACGGCATATAATTTACTTTCGCAGCTATCGATGACCAAAGCGCACGCATTGCTCGCAGGCCGGCTGACAATTACGGCACAGTAAGCGTGCAAACGGCGAACGCCGCTGCGTAGTAAATGGAAATCCACATCCCTGCCTCACGGTAGCGATTGGGCTCACTGAACCCTAAGGGAAAGCGCCGTCGCCGAGACAGCGTCAGCAGCATCTCCCTTCCGTCACGACAGAGAGGATTTTTCAATGACCGACCCAAACACCACGGCCCAAGACGCCGCACCAGCCAATGCCACATTACTTAAAATCCTGGGCAGGCTGCTCTCCGCGCTGGACGCCTCGATAAGCGGCAAGGATCGCAGCATACTGGTGCACGACCTGTCCCACTTCAATCTTGATGGCGTTTCCGAAGCGGAAAGGAAGCTGGCGGCGGAATTAATCAAACGCGCCCTACAATCCCTCGACCATTAATGCAGCTCTAGTCGCAAACCATTAAACCTGATTCAGGTTTAATGGTTTTGCCGCCCGCCGTGCTTTTATTAGCAAACCTGGCTTTCCAATCATCTGATATAGCTATATAAAAGTCCGAACACCGACAATTTTGGCTGGTTTATCCTATTTCCCCTAAAAAAAAGCAATAATCACTAAACAGCCGCAAATCATCCTTAGCGTTTTACCCTGAAAACAGGCTATCATTAACCTGCCGCACGCAGCCGCGTACCGCCTTACCCCAGCCAAAGGAGAACGTTATTTTGGATGCCAGCACGATCAACAACCTGTTTATCATCGGCGCTGTGTTGGTAGGAGCCAGTATCCTGCTCAGTTCATTCTCTTCACGCCTCGGCATCCCTATTCTGGTTATTTTCCTGGCGATTGGCATGCTGGCCGGCGTTGACGGCCTCGGCGGCATCCCTTTCGACAATTATCCGGTTGCTTATCTGGTCAGTAACCTGGCCCTGGCCGTCATTCTGCTGGATGGCGGCATGCGCACCCGCGTCAGCTCCTTCCGCGTCGCCTTATGGCCCGCCCTATCGCTGGCGACCGTCGGCGTGGTGATTACCGCCGGCCTGACCGGCCTGGCCGCCGCCTGGCTGTTTAATATCGATCTGATTCAGGGGCTGCTGATCGGCGCGATTATCGGCTCAACCGATGCCGCTGCGGTGTTTTCACTGCTCGGCGGGAAAGGTTTGAACGAACGCGTCGGCTCCACGCTGGAGATTGAATCCGGCAGTAACGATCCCATGGCCGTGTTCCTCACCATTACCCTGATCGCCATGATCTCCGCCGGTGAAACCATGATCAGCTGGGACTTCCTGCTGCATCTGCTGCAGCAATTCGGCATGGGTATCGTCTTCGGCCTTGGCGGCGGCTGGCTGCTGCTGGGGCTGATCAATCGCATTAAATTACCGGAAGGGCTATATCCTCTGCTGGCCGTCAGCGGCGGTATCCTGATTTTCGCCCTGACCACCGCGCTCAACGGCAGCGGTATTCTGGCGGTGTACCTGTGCGGTCTGACATTGGGCAACCGCCCTATCCGCAACCGGCACGGTATTGTACAAACCTTCGACGGGCTGGCCTGGCTCAGCCAAATCGGCATGTTCCTGGTGCTGGGGCTGCTGTTGACGCCAAGCAACCTGCTGCCAATCGCCATCCCCGCGCTGCTGCTCTCGCTGTGGATGATTCTGTTCGCACGCCCGGTGTCGGTATTTATCGGCCTGCTGCCGTTCCGCAACTTTACCCTGCGTGAACGCATCTTTATCTCCTGGGTGGGGCTGCGCGGCGCGGTGCCGGTTATTTTAGCGGTATTCCCGATGATGGCCGGCCTGCCCAATGCGCACCTGTTCTTCAACGTGGCCTTTTTCGTCGTGCTGGTCTCGCTGCTGCTGCAGGGCACCACGCTGACGCTGGCGGCGAAAAAAGCCAAAGTGGTGGTTCCGCCGGCGCTGGCGCCAATCTCGCGCGTCGGGTTGGATATACACCCGGAAAACCAGTGGGAGCAGTTCGTTTATCAGCTCTCAGCGGAAAACTGGTGCGTCGGCGCCGCACTGCGCGAGCTGAAAATGCCGCAGGGCACCCGTATCGCCGCCCTGTTCCGTGGTAAAGAGCTGCTGCACCCCAGCGGCAGTACGCGGCTGCGCGAGCAGGATATTCTGTGCGTTATCGGCCATGAACACGATCTGCCGGCGCTGGGCAAACTGTTTAGCCAGGCCCCGGCCGTTACGCTGGACGAACGTTTCTTCGGCGATTTTATTCTGCAGTCGGACGCGCGTTTAAGCGATATCTCCCAGGTTTACGGGCTGAATCTGCAAGATGGTATCGATGAACAGCAAACGCTGGGCCAGTTTGTGATACAGATGATCGGCGGGGAACCGGTAGTCGGCGACCAGGTCGAGTGGGATGGATTGACCTGGACCATTGCAGAAATGGACGGCAATATCGTCAGTAAGATCGGGGTAAAAATCGACGCCGATTAACCTTCCCGCACCGGTGGCGCGCTTCCGCGCCGCCGTTTTCCGCCATCCTCTCCCGACCATCAGCATGCTTAGCCCGTCTGACAACCAAATGGGGAACTTCTGACCGTAAGTAAGTTCTTAATCAACAGTGGTCGGCCTGCCCGACTGCTGCAAAGAACGATAAAACGACGGGATAGGTATCACGTGAATAACGGGAAAAAGTTCGTTTCAGCAATGCTGGTTTTAGCATTAGTATTGGTTGGTTTGAACCTGGGCATTGCCGATTTGGTTCATAAACTTATAGTTGGATAATTTATCGTGGCACAGCACGGGAAAGACAAAGATATTTTAGGTAAGGTGTTGCTCAGCGTTTCAGCGCTCTGCCTCGCCGTGGTTATCGGTTTTCTGGTCTGGGCGTTCATCCTTGACTAAACCGCCGCCAATAAAAAAACCGCCGCGGCGGTTTTTTTATTGGCAATGGCGATTAAATTTTGCAGCCTTCGCAGTCCGCCTCATCCTCAAGGATGTCAGGCACTTCACTGGCCTTCTCCGCCGCTTTTTTTTCTGCTTTCGCGAGTTCGGCGTCAATATCAAAATCAAAAATCTCATCACTCATCGCAACTTCCTCATGCTTCTTTACAGGCTCAAACGCTGAGTATAATCGACCTCGGTGTCGACGCAACCCTTAGTTGACCAGAGCAACCGATGCGGCGGGCGTATGCAGTTTTTTACCGTAGGCCAAATCATAGACGTCATAGAAATCGACCTCGCCCTTGTTGGCTAAAATTTCGCGTACGCGCGCTTTCAAAAGCGGGCTAATCGACGGTTCCGCCAGCAAATCAGCCACCGCATGGGACGGCAGTGCGCGGGTAAAGTACCACTCGCCATTATAACAAACGCGTAAATCAAGCACGCCGATATCTTCAAAGCGGTAAACGGGCTTGATCTCCATCAGCAACATGGCAAACATAAACAGCACAAAAGCGGTAAAGCCAAGCAGCGCCCCAAGCCCTAAATAGGGCACCGGATACATCACGGCAATCACGGCGAAATAGCCGGCGAACATCGCCAGACACAGATAGCGGTGATTACGGGCAAATTCGCTGTTGAAACGCGGCTTACCGTCACGCCCTTCCCGCTGGTTGATCAGCTCGATCTCTTTCATCAGAATGTTTTTTATCGCGTCCATAATTTACTGCCTTAGCCTGAGAGCAAAATGGCTATCAATCGTTACCCTTCACGCTAACACAAGTACAGTTTCCCCAGGTATAGCAGTTAAGCAATTAAAAACCGGCAACTGTTATAGGTGGAGCTAACGCGGCTGCGAGGCTTTGCCCTGGGCAAACATAAACATCCGCTGCGCAACGTCATCCGCCTGTTTGATCCTGTCCTGTTGCACGGCGTTGCCGCGTTGGATCGCACGTGCATAGGCAATTTCATGGGCGCGATCGATCATGCCGATAACATTATCACGCAACGATTTATCCAGATTACCCAACAGGGTCGTCAGGATCGCCTGGTAAGCATTGGATTCCGCAGTCAGCGCCTTCTCCCGCGCTTCCAGCACGGCGATACGTTGCATCAGTTCCTGCAGTTGAGCGGATTCAGACATATCGACCTCCGGTTATCAGACAGAAAGCCTGCCTTAATAACAGTCTAGCAAAGGATCAATATGCGAAAAGTAACGGTGGACGGTGGACGGTGGACGCCTAAAGAGCGGGAAGATGGCGCGCTATGCAGGACTCGAACCCGCGTCTATCAATTTTGTAGCCAATAAAGCATGTTAAAACCAATCACTCTGCCAACTGAGTTAATAGCGCACTCCCCTATGCTTTGGCGACATTATCCATAACGTCGCCGTGGGTACAAGACAAATCACTGGCAGAGGGATGTTTTACAGATAAATCTCAGTATATAGTCAAACCTGGCATAACTATTCACTGAGAAAAACATCGGGGTCGGCCATTACCGCAAGCGGCGTCACATCTGGCGGGGTTTCGCCAGATACTGGCAGGTAGCAAACAGGCAGAATGCATAGCCGACCAATTCGCACCCCTCTTCCACCATATTTTTTACCACCCGGTCATAACCATCCAGCAGTAAACCTTCCCATAACAGGTGCATGCCGAACAGACGGGAAAACACCAGAATACACAGTAAGCCGGCACACATCATGCCGTAGCTCGGATGGTTAAAGAAATGGGCTAACCCATGCAGCGCCGAAGCAGCATGGCGAACCGCGTATCCCAGACAGAGCACCGTGCTCAGCAGAGCAAACCACACCCAGGCGCCGTGATGCAGATAATCGAACACAAAATCCAGTTCGCGAATCAACATGCACAGAAAGAAGCCGCCAATCAATACCCTAGCAGCGCGATACTCGACATGGCGACGAGCGGAGACAAAGAAACCGACCGCGATAGCGGCAAGAAACAGTTCCTGCATCAGCTCCGTCAACGACATTTCATAGACAAAGTTATGTAGCCAATAAACATCAATAAAAATCAGCCCCATCAGCACGGCCAGCGTTGCTGAATAGAGCAGAAAGAAAGAGAGTTTTTTTACAATAATATTGAGGTTAGTACGGTACTGCATAGTCACTTCCGTTATTATATTCACGCGGGGTATGTTACCTGCCGTAACCTCTTTTACCTTGGCTATTCATGCGCTTGCTGCCGATCTTGCGTAATTATTTATACGTCCGTATTGATAAACAAAATTGCTAGATTTGATCCCCATCACATATAACGTTAAGCTATATATGGATTTTTATTAATCACACAAGTGACATATCAATGGGGAAATAGGTCAAATTTCAACAAAATAGTCAGTTTAATGATTGAGGGACTCCAAAGTGCCAACGGCACACTAAAATTAGAAGAGTTAATGTCTGGGCAGAAAAACGTGAACGGGAACGGTTGATTCACGTTCAACTCAATATTTAAGGGATGATGCTATGAAGCTAAGAAGAAAACGACATAAACCGCTACATATTAACGACATAACCATTATTGACGACAGCAAGCTGAAAAAAGCCATTACCGCCGCCGCGCTCGGTAACGCGATGGAGTGGTTTGACTTCGGGGTTTACGGCTTTGTTGCCTATGCCCTAGGACAGGTGTTCTTTCCCGGCGCCTCTCCCGGCGTGCAGATGATCGCCGCGCTGGCGACCTTTTCGGTACCGTTCCTGGTACGCCCGTTGGGCGGCGTGTTCTTTGGCGCCATGGGGGATAAGTTCGGTCGCCAAAAGGTACTTTCCGTCACCATCATTATTATGGCGATCAGCACCTTCTGTATCGGGCTGATCCCGTCCTATGCCAGCATCGGCATCTGGGCGCCGATCCTGCTGCTGCTGGCCAAACTGGCACAGGGCTTCTCGGTGGGTGGTGAATATTCCGGTGCGGCCATCTTCGTCGCCGAATATTCACCGGACCGCAAACGCGGCTTTATGGGCAGCTGGCTCGATTTCGGCTCTATCGCTGGTTTCGTGCTTGGCGCCGGCGTCGTGGTGCTGATTTCCAGCATTGTCGGCGAAGCCAAGTTCCTCGACTGGGGCTGGCGTCTGCCCTTCTTCCTCGCGGCGCCGCTCGGCATCATCGGCCTGTATCTGCGTCACGCACTGGAAGAGACGCCTGCGTTCCAACAGCATGTCGACAAAATGGAACAGGGCGATCGTGACGCGCTGCAGAATCCGCCGCGCGCCTCCTTTAAAGAGATCGCGACCAAACAATGGCGCAGCCTGCTGGTTTGCGTGGGGCTGGTTATTGCCACCAACGTCACCTATTACATGCTGCTGACCTATATGCCGAGCTATCTGTCGCACAACCTGCACTATTCGGAAAGCCACGGCGTCCTGATTATCATCGCCATCATGATCGGCATGCTGTTTGTACAACCGGTGATCGGCCTGACCAGCGACCGCATCGGCCGTAAACCGTTTGTGATCGGCGGCAGTATCGGCCTGATGTTACTGGCGATCCCCTGCTTTATGCTGATCAACAGCGGCGTCATCGGTTTGATTTTTGTCGGCCTGCTGGTTCTGGCGGTGCTGCTTAACTCCTTTACCGGCGTTATGGCATCAACACTGCCGGCCATGTTCCCGACACATATCCGCTATAGCGCACTGGCTATTTCGTTCAACATCTCCGTACTGGTTGCGGGCGCAACGCCAACCGTTGCCGCCTGGCTGGTCGAGTCCAGCGGCAATCTGTATATGCCGGCCTATTATCTGATGGTGGTCGCCGTCGTCGGCCTGCTGACCGGCCTGTATATGAAAGAAACCGCCAACAAACCGCTGCGTGGTGCAACGCCGGCCGCGTCAGACCGTTCCGAGGCCAAGGAGCTGTTACAGGAAACCTACGATAATATCGAACAGAAGGTTGAAAACATCAGCGATGAAATTGGCGATTTGGAAGAACAAATCAAAGCGCTTGAAAAAAGGAAACAGGCGCTGATCGATCAGCATCCAAAGCTGGACTAATCGTCAGCAACAAAAAACCACCTCAAACGAGGTGGTTTTTTTATGTTGCTCGCCGCACATTACCAAGCTGGTAACGCAGGTTAAACCCGCAGCGCAGAATTAATGATAAAATGGTTTTTCTTTTCGCTATTTATTCAACGCGCATGAACGCCGACGGTTTCCAGAGCAACGCGATAATATTTTTGAATATCTTCCGGCTGGCGCTCAATTTCCTGCACCAGATATTTCATAATATTATCTTTATTCACCATGCGTTGTGACGAAATCAAATGCAACACGCTCTCACCGAAAATAACCATCAGCTTTTCCCGGTAGATTTTGGCATTATCTTGCGGCATCCCGTACAGACTGTAATCAACCATTTTTAAATTTTCTCTCAAAACAAACGCCGCTGGACTATCCTGTAGTAGATATCATTATCCAGCGATTACAACAGGATAAAAAAGGAAAATATTTCACACAGTTAGTCGAACAATAAGAGTTTTCCTAGCAAACGGCAAGCATATAAAGCCCTGACGCTAATGTTTAAGATTTTTCGCACCCCACATGCTTACCGCTATATTTAACCACAATAAAAACAATGAATTCTAATTATTGTAGCGGCCGTCTAATAATCCATGCGCAACAATCATGCCGATATTTCGCATTATAAATATTATAAATGCGACAAACTTCACGTTTTTTTGGCAGATTACCGATTTTATCTTGCCTATGGCCATCCAGAAAGCTAGCTTGCTACAGCCGACTTGGTAAACCATTACTTTTAACAATATGAAATAAAAGGTTATTATGTCGATTACCGTTAAAAGCAAGAAAGAAGCTAAAGTTGCCATCTCGACAGGGAAAGCAAAACGCATCAGGCTCGATTATGCGGTTAGCGCTGATGATGTTTCAGAGCTGACGATGATATGCCGTGAGAAAGGCGCAAATATCATCAAAGACAATGATAATTTTATCATTGCCATGGGCAACCCTAGCATGCCTAAAGTGGCCAGCTTCCCGTTCTGAGCCCCTATTATCACCTCGCCCCGTTCGGGGCGTTGTTTATCCCCGCCCGCCTTCAAGTTCATCTCCCCGCCACAGCGTGAAACAGTCAAAAAATGCGGCTCGGCTTGAAAAATTGAAGCGCTTCATTTATTTTTCTCCGACATCAGCGCATGTTTCCTGCATGCGATAAAGCGCTTCACAAAGAGGTTATTATGAATTCCCTGCCAACCCGCCTGCGCCGCCTGAGAAGTTCCGAGGCGCGTCGCTCCCTGTTCCAGGAAGATGAATTACGGCTGTCCGACCTGGTGTTGCCTATCTTCGTTGAGGAAGGCACCTCGGAATATCTGGAGCTGAACGCACTGCCGGGCATCAAACGCATCCCTGAATCCAGACTGGCTTTTGAGCTGGAAAAATACGCGAAAAGCGGTATTCGAAGCATTATGACATTCGGGGTATCTCACCATAAAGACGATATCGGCAGCGATACCTGGGACGAGAACGGTCTGGTGTCGCGTATGGCCCGTATCTGCAAAGATACCGTGCCGGAAATGATCCTGATGTCGGACACCTGTTTTTGCGAATACACCACCCACGGCCACTGCGGCGTAGTCCACGACCACTCCGTCGACAATGATGCAACGCTGCTGAACCTGCAGAAACAGGCAGTGGCGGCGGCACATGCCGGCGCGGACTTTATCGCCCCTTCTGCCGCAGCGGACGGCCAGGTTCAGGCCATCCGTCAGGCGCTGGACGAAGCCGGCTTCGGCAATACCGGCATTATCTCTTATTCCACCAAGTTCGCCTCTTCCCTGTACGGGCCATTCCGCGAGGCCGGCGGCAGCGAACTGAAAGGCGATCGTAAAACCTACCAGATGAACCCGATGAACCGGCGGGAAGCGCTGCGCGAGTCGCTGATTGACGAAGCCGAAGGCGCTGACGCGCTGATGGTTAAACCGGCCAGCTATTACCTGGATGTCATCCGCGATATCCGCAACGCCAGCACTCTGCCGGTTGCGGCCTATCAGGTCAGCGGGGAGTACGCGATGATTAAATTCGCCGCTGCCGCGGGCGCGATCGATGAAGCTCAGGTGGTACGCGAGTCGCTGTCGTCAATCAAACGCGCCGGCGCGGACTTTATCTTCTCTTACTTCGCCGCCGATCTGGCGCAGCAAGGGCTGTAAACGGCACGGCATAACGGCGCGGCCCCACGTCACGCCGTTATGTCGTTTCCCTCGGCGCCGCAAGGCTTTGCCGGAAGATCAGAGAACACGCCAATTCGGCACGCCCGGTAAACGTTGTTTGCTCCACCATGCTGACAATGCGCCGGGCGGCCAATGTGCCAATATCGCGCGACGGCACGTCAATGGTCGTTAATGCGGGCTGCGTCAGCGCAGAAAACTCAATGTTGTCCATCCCGGTTACCGATATATCCTGCGGCACCCGCCAGCCAGCCTGCTCAAGCTCATTAAGCACGCCCAGCGCCTGTACATCTGTCATGCACAAAATGGCCGTCGGTGGTTTACCATCGGCCAGGAGTCGCCGGGCAGCCTCTCGCCCGCCTTCAATGGTGAATGGCGCCTCAACTATCCGCGACTCGTCTAACCGTAACCGGCGTTCTTTCATCGCCTGCACAATGCCGCCAACGCGCTGACGACTTCTGTTATTGTTTGCCTGGCTGCCGCAGACCACGGCGATAGTCTGATGACCCAGCGCAATCACCTCCTGCGCCATCCGATATGTTGCATGCCAGTTGTCGAAACCGATACTGACACCATAAGGAGGCTCATCCATCTGCCAGGTGAGAACCAGCGGCAGCTGGCGCTGGCGCAGCAGCTCATAAACCCGTTCCTCATGCGTAGAACCCACCAAAACGATGCCCTCAACGCCGCGTTCCACCAGCGTTTTGATCACGTCAAACTCGCGCTCGGCCTGATATTCATGCGTTGCCAAAATGACCTGATAATTCATCGACCACAGCGTTGCCTGTAAGGTCTGTAAGGCATCGACAAAAGCCTGGTTATACATCGTGGGGAAAACGGCGCCGATGGTATAAGTGCGCCGGGAGGCCAGCGCACGCGCAGCCCCGTTGCTCACATAGCCCAGTTGCTCAACGGCAGAACGAACGCGCTGCAGCGTCGCAGGTTTGACCCTTTCGGGAACCGATAACGCCCGTGAAGCACTGCCCAGCGAAACGCCGGCCAGCTCGGCGACCTCGGCAAGGGTCGGGCGCTTAACGCTGTTTTTAATTGAAGAAGACATGAAAACCACTTGCACCAGGGCAGGAAGACAAAAATTATACCCCATCGGCTAAAGTGATGACCAGCCGGTGAGTTCGCACCGCCGGTGCATGTTATTCTCGGGGCAGATTAGGAAAGGTAAACCGTTTTTGACGGGAATGATTAAATCGTCGTACAAAGAACCAATGGAGTAAGGTTGCTGACATTCCCTGTCATACTTTGTACGACGAGCGGTAACATAACATCATCAATTACAAATTAATACATAAATTCAATGGGAATAATCCTAATAACAAACAAAATCAACCATACCCGCTACACTCTCTGCCATGCGCTATGTGCCATACTCCCCGGCAGAAAGGGCTGCGTCCTGAAGCACAGAATGCCGGCACCAGCCGGAAGCCGGGTCAATAAGATAATAGCGTCAACCTCATATAAAGCGGCGCCGTTACCGATGCAGGCAGCCCTTTATACGCCGTCTTCCCCCAGGATATCTATCCTCGCCGGCGCATGCCCTTTCTCTTTTTTCCAGTAATATCCCGTTTGCAACAGGGCGATAAACTCATCCTGAGTTAAAGACAGCGTTTCAACCCGCTCAACCCGCTCCTGATCCGGCGTCGGACGTAACACATCAATAACCAGCGTCCCCGGATCGTAAGACTGGCTTTCAATGCGCAGAGGCAGGCGGTCAAATACTTTAGGTTCGGTAATCAGATGTTCCGGAACAAAATCGCCGGAAAAAAGGCCATCCAGCGTCGCAACCGTTTCATAACCCGCAAAGCACTCAAACCGGACCTTTAAAATAGCGGCATGTTTGAGTTTTAAAAATGCTGGCCAGTCCGAATAACCGAGTTTATCGCTATAGAACGCATCACCGCGATGAAACTCGTAGCGATTCCCCTGCGTCCAGGTTTCATACTTATAGCCATCAAAGACCGCCGTCGTTTGTTTGATATCTAATGCCTCTTTGAACACGGACTTCACGGCAAAGCGCCAGCCGACCGCATAACCGTCGACAAATTGCGCAATTAAAATATTGCTGCGCGGCAAGGACCTTAGCGTATTAAACGTAGCGGCCATGTTCTCCTTCAGAGCCTGCAACTTATCGAGGTCGGTTGCGTCATTTTCAGTGTGTATGCTGTCAACTTCTTCGGATTTATAGGGAATTTCCCCGGTTGCCATAAAATGCCGGAACTGATCGCCGCTCAGAACCAGCGCACCTTTGGCATTTGCTTCCTCGATTTTTCGCCAGCCCGCATTAGCGCCACAGCACAGAAACGTCAGCTTAGCCGTCACACCGCTTCTCACTTTAAGCCGAGACGAAGCGGCAAGAGCGGTAAGCTCATCCTTTTCCTGTTTATTAAACCCCGTAAAACAAATTTCCAGACTGCCGTTTTGTGATAATTGGCTGCGTGAGATAGGCGCCGGCTCAACGCTATCGCGGCATCCCGATGCCAGGTCGAACGCCTCCAGTTCAGCTTGAGTATCAAACATTGTCACAATGCGCTCTTTTCTGAATGTTCGATAACTGCGGCGACTGACCGAATACCCCTGAATATAATCGCCTTTGTTGACCACGTTCATGACCGCATGCTTAGACACATTCCCTTCCGCATTCGAATAAAGAAAAAATGCTTCCCTATTGTTTGTTTTCTTCAGGTCAAACATCATTATCACCTATCATTATCTTCCCGGATCACACTGTCCTTTTCCGATTGGCATTACGTCCAATCGATTTTCATTAAGGTTAGTTATTCAATAAATAAATTTAATAACCTGGCAATCTTAACCCATATTAACCGGAAGTAAACAGCACACGATTTGTACGCAAAAAAACAGATGGAAAATAAAAACCATGACAATGATATAGTGACATGCCTTGGGAGGATAAAAGCATTAATTAACCATAAAATAAATATAACAACACAAAGCAATTCACTTGGATTATGAGTAATATCGCACGTTGAGCATTTCCCTAATTTTCCAACTGAACCAGTTGCCTCATTACCGCCCGCAACCGAGCGATAAATTCACCGTCTCGCCCTGCTGTATTTTTACTTTGCTTAAGGAAGTAATCGATCTCGTCCGTTAGCTCCGGGTATTGACGGATAAACTTTATCGCATGCTCTTCAAGCGTGTCCGGCCAGTCGCTATCACACTCGCCGCGAAACAAACTTGTGGCGCGGATCAGTTTCTTCGCCGCCGACTGCCGTAAGCGCGCGTACTGATTAACATCGTCCGCATGTTCAATACGCGCGATATAGCCGTTCAACACGTTGATATAGTCCCCGTTTACCGCCATGGCAATGGCTCGTGAAGGTTTAAAACGAGGAAACTGCTCGGTCAGATCCACACCATACACACAGCGACAATGATGTTTTAGCCAATAACCCCAACTGTGCCGGTACTCTGCCGCCAATGCCTCTGACAGGATGCCGCAGTCAAAATCAATCTTGCTGACAACGGGGTGCGCCTTCTCAAGCTTCACACGGACAGACGCCAGCGCAGTGTCCTGATCCGGCAGGACCGGGCGATGAAATATGATGCAGAGATCCAGATCCGAGCTCCCCACCGTCGCTTTCCCCCGTGCAACGCTGCCATACACATAGATGCTATGGATAACGCCGCCCAGCGTTTTCGTCAGCTGACGTACCGCGTCATCAATAACGCATCCAAACGCAGGTTGGAAGGTGACCGCACAGGGCGTGGTGATATATCCATTATGATCGACAGCCATTATCATCTTCCGGAAAGGCGTCCGGCGCCTATGGGGAGAAAACGCGTATCCCAATGACTGTATTACAAAGAAGACGAATCATAAACCCAAAACGCTGCCGGGCGCTCACAAAGCAATAGCGGGGTCTTACCTGCGTGGTCTGTCCAGAGCAAGCGCATACCATGAGATAGACTCGGAGAGCCTTCACATTCAAGGCTGCTACTTCTTTTTGATTTTTATATCCTTTATCCAATAACCGACAATACCAGAAGGATCTCCGGCCATGCCGCGCAGCAAAGCGACGCTTATACTCACCTGCATTTTCCTCTCCTCAACCCTCGCCGCCTGCGCCAGGGAGGAAAGCGCCCCCTTCACCCCCGATCCTCAATGCCAATTCACCCACTTGGCAGGCAAACATATCACGGCCGTTCAGCTATGCGCCGATGCAAAAACGGGAAATACGGTTACCGTAATCAAAGACGGGCAAGCCTACGATGTTGCGCACATCGCCTATACCCGCTTCCAACGCTTCAAATTCAGCGCCGATCCCGATGCCTTCTTCAGCAAGGTGATTGAGCCGAACCATACGGTGACGCCTTACCAGGGAAGCACGCGTCCACACGGCTGACCCACCAAGCCATCATCTATTTATTCTGTACGGGGGAAACGTGTTAAAAACATTGAATATCGCCACAGCCAGCCTGATTTGCATCCTGACACCCGTTTTGGGACACACTGCAAGCGTATTACGCCTAGATTGCCCAGAACGGGCCTTGATGACGGTCACGCGCTTTAACTATGGCCTGACCACGTTGGAATGGGCTGAACGCCACTTTCAGGTTGCGGCGGGTGTAAAACGCAATAAAACGGCGGAAGGCTCGCCTTTTCGGGTAATCAGCTTTCGCAATGGCGATGACCTTGTGTACTTCCCCGAGAAGCATCTGCATGTCTTTTTTTATGCCGGCAGCACTAACCCCGTGGTCTGCAAAGACATAGACACCTTTACGACACATGCCATCAAGCTTCCGCGTTATCACTAACATGCCATAGACCAGGAACGACCTTTATTCAACATACAATACGGCATAAAACCTCATACTGCCGATGCATTTTTGCAACAGATTCATTGACATAAATCAAATTCGAAAATATAGACTCCCGTATCATCGTCAGTGAAAGATTTTCCCTGGTGTTGATGCCTTTCCCCTCCTTGCGAGGGGATTTTTTTGCCTCAGACGTTCCACAGACAATAAAAAACGCCTCATGGCACCATCTCTAACGCATTATTACCCATGTTACTGGTTGGCCTGCGATGCCGTTACCCTTTATAAAAAGTTAAGCCACGTTATCACATTCACAAATAATTATTATCGCTATGGATTCAAAGGCTGACCACATAGGCAATCCGAGATAAAAACACGTCGTAATAGGATAGCCAGTAAAGCATAAGGGTGATATATTTTTTATTTATTCAATCAATGTTAATGGATGACAAATGAACTTTAGGATTATAGTTATATTGCTGATGACTGTATTACTCAATGCCTGTTCCAGTGATGGAATATCACTATCATCGCCCTCGCTTTGCCAAGGTTTTGGATGCGAGAAAAAGCCGGGTGAACAACCAGACCAGGCGGCAACGCATAAGCCGACCAAGGATGAAAAAATCCGAGCACGTAGGGGCGAAAACCCTAACTTTGGTTCGGATAACATCACTCTCAGCGGCCCAGGAATATCATTCTGAATGTTGACCCAGCAGGCAAAGACACCGAGGTTTATCGGTATCTCCGCTTGATATAATCCACGCTGGGAACGGCGAGTAAAAAGACTCGGCGTTGACGCCGCGGATCCCCCTGCGGCCACCATCAATCAAGAAATTTTAAACTCACGGCCTATAGACTTAATAACTACACAGGCGATAAGTAACCTATTGAAATAACATTGTTATAAGCCACCTTTGATAACCCGACAGCCCCTCGTACAATAACCAACCATTGAAACCTCCGGCATGGTTGATTATGTTACCACCATACCAATCGCTCAGAATCTCCATCACCCAACCTGGAGTATCAGCAATGATTGGAAGCCTGCTCGGGTTTGTTCTGCTGGTCAGCCCTTGTGGTTATGATGCGTGCGACGCACTATTGGCTACTGAAACGGTTTACCCGACCCGCTCGGAATGCGTGGCGGTCAAAGACGCTATCCAACGGCGTCTTCCTGACGTCGTGCTGTTTTGCACCGAAGCCTATCGATATGAAAACTGATTACAGCCAAGTGAGCTGGCAACCAGATCAAACGCGGCAGATTGAACAATATCACGCTTATCGCTACCCGTGCAGGGAGCGCTAACCTGAGGACTATATGGTCAAGCTTTACTACTCCCTGTGCGGCATCGTTTTTATCATCGGCATCGCCATGTCTATTCTCAGCGTAGAGTTCCCCGGCAGCACCGATAGTGGCGAGATGCCATTAGCTTTTGGTGCCGGCCTGTATATCGCATTTATCGGCATTATCGGCTTTGCCGTAGGCCTGATAGCAAAATGCCTCTCGACGATGGTAAGAAAGAGAAACAGATAACCGCACTCCCGGCGTTGTAAACACGCAGCCGTAGTTCCATGCGCTTTTTAACATCCTGTTCCTATGATGTGGAAGCGAGCTTAAGGCAAACGGCACGATCATCCGGGATACTGACAGCATTTTCTGAATGATGTTTTAAGGGCACAAAAAAACCGCCTTTCGGCGGCTTACGACACTGCTTATTGCTTTGATTATTCTGATGTTTCCCATGGTACCCGGGGCGGGACTTGAACCCGCACAGCCATAAGCCGAGGGATTTTAAAAACTACGACAGACTTTTTAAAATCATAAGGTTATGATTTTTATCATAATAAAATTGCGCATGGTTGCTATTTCTAGCGCTTAGTTGGTTTTTCATCGCCACGGCTCACAGCCAAATTCAGCCTACACACCATCATAAAAACGCATTGCCAGTCGGTATACTAAATAAGCAGGTACAAGTCCTACGCAAGATAGAAAAGCCAAGGTGTATTTGTGTTCAGAGTCGGAGACGAACGCAAAATATCCAGCAATGACTAATGCCATAGCACCAATGGCGTTAGCCACCCCAACAAATGTTTTTGATACAAGTTTGTTTGTCAGGTTAGCCATTCTCCCTTGCCCCCTCATTCATCACTTTTTCAGTAGGTTTCATTGGAATTTTCCAGTATAAAAAACAACCACAAATGAACACACCAACAGGTATCAGAAACGACCAAAAGCCATAGCCGTATGAAAAAATAATAGAGACCAGGACAGCATTAAACGTCAGTATCCAAATCAAAAATCGAAGGAAACCATACAAAAGATGACGGAAGTTAGCTAATTTGCTAGCTTGCATAATAATCAGTCCTTTTGAATGCTGTCGAAAGGATTTAGGGATACAGCCGCATCCAAGTGTTCAGGTGCAAAATGCGCATATCGCATAGTCATCGTGATAGAGCTGTGCCCCAGTATTTGCTGCAGTACCAAAATATTGCCGCCCCGCATCATGAAATGGCTGGCGAATGTGTGCCGTAATACGTGCGTTCGCTGGCCTGCAGGCAGCTCTATATCGGCACGCTTTAACGCATGCTCGAAGGCTTCGTAACACGGCGAGAACAGATTGCCCCGTTTCTTCGGCAGCAACGCCTGCAGCTTCGCCGAAATAGGGATAGTCCGGTTCTTTTTGCTTTTCGTCTGCGTGAACGTCACTCTGCCCGGCATAACCTGAGATTGCTTCAACCCTTGAGCCTCGCCCCAGCGGGCACCAGTGGCCAGACAAACACGCACAACCTTTCCGAGATCTTTATTTGCTGACGCATCACAGGCGTCGAGCAGCCTTCTGATTTCATCGTCATACAGAAATGCCAGCTCCTGTTCGCCCTCTCTAAACTGGCGAATACCATCAAGGGGGTTGTCTCGCTCCCATTCTCCCAGGCGCTTCAGCTCAGAAAAAACAGCGTGCAGGTAGGAATATTCACGGTTAACCGTAGCCTCTTTGAGCTGCTTCTTGCCCTTCTGGTTCCACTCACCACGCAGCCGGCGTTCGCGGTAGACCGCAAACATGTTTTTATCGAAAAGGTCGACATAGGGATCTTCGAGGCGCTCACAAATAGCCTCGAGCTTGTTTTTCCGCTCTTCCCCCGACGTCAGGGATTTACCGTGCATTTCATACCAACGGGAAACCAGATCAGAGAGGCGCTGGGTGCTGCCTTGAACACCGGCACTATTGACGCTATTCATAATGCGTCGTTCGTACGATAACGCCTCTCCTTTGGTCGCTCGCGTCACGCGGATGCGTTTGCCGGATGCTCCATAGGGATAACACTCACACAGCCACTTCCCGTTGGGTAACTTACGAACGGTCACGTTCAGTTACCCTTATGTACATATTCTCCGCTTTATCGAGCAATCTCAGCACATCTTCAGCATTATTTGCTTTAACATCAGCTTTTAACCAAGAGCCATCCTTGGTTTGTATGTCAATGTGAACCTCTTTTTTATGCAAACTGACTAATTTTTGTAATGCACCAATAACAGCTCTAGCCTTTGGGATAATGTTCTCGGCAAGAATTAAAAATTTCTCAAAGCTGGTCGGTGAAAACGTCATGACGCTGCCGACCTCAATAGACTCACTTTTAAGTACGGTGTTAAAATCTTCTACGCTGACATTCTCGACAAAAAACTGGATCTCTTTTATGCGACTCATCTTAGGGCTGTCTCCAAATTTTTGCAGCAAAGTAAACAGTGCTTTTTTCTTCCTTGGGTTGGCCATTAAACAGCTGTTCCCAGGTAACAATACTGTTGTAAGGGTTCAAGTTAATCATCCAGGAACAGGGACAAATTCCATTAGTTCGAACATTAATATGCTCATGATCGATAACGATAAGGGGGAATGGATATCAGTTTGCAGCAAGCAAACCTCACGCTCAGGAGAGCCCATTCCACAGGCCCCATCAGAGTCCGCAGATAGAGCTGCTGCGTTTATTGATATCCTCGGTGAACCACCAAGACTTGAAGAACTAGCCATTAATGACCCAGATAAAAATAATCAATAATAATTTGAACAGCGACACCAGCGAGGAAAGCCAAACCGGTGAATACCGGATATTCCCACGCTACGCGCCACCATGGCATTGCCGGGGCTGGCTCTGCGGAGGCTGGTTCTTCTTTGTGACGCTCGTCATCCAGCCACAATAGAGCCTGCTGCAGATCAGAGCGTCTGAGTGTCTTTAAATGACTGGAGCCAAAACTTTTCCGGCAGTATTGGGTTAGCTTAAAGCGGAGATCACTGCTTGTACTGATCTTCAGCAGAGCGGATATCAACTCTTTTTTATGGGCTCTTTCACGGATCAAATCCATTTGCGCCTGAAGATAACTGCAGGCTGGCTGGTATTGGCCGACCGTCATTTTTTCAATGTTCTCAACACCAATTTCAGCATGTACGCGCCGCCATACCTCGAAGGCCTCTTCATCTCCAGCCTCGGCTACGGATGCAACAAGCTGGTTTAGCTGCTTACGCTGCGCAGGAACTAATGGCCGCGTATCTTTCTCAGCAGCAGGAAAGGCGATGTTGACCTGATGCCCGTCCACAAAATGCTCTGCTGTTACATGTTTCTCATTGAAATCACGCCCAGCAATCCGGTTATCCCTGCCACCAGAGTCATTCCCCATAAAACCCCCATCTACCTCATTTTTTATGCTCGTTGTAGTCCCTGCCGGCAATACGATGGCCGCTGCCGCTAACATTGATTGCCTTCGAATCGGTTTGTTTGCCATCCACTGCGGAAGTTCCAGCGGTTAAAGCAGCAAGGGCCGCAGCTTTAACCGCAAGGGGCGCTTTTCTGAAATAGCCAAGTAACTCTTGTTCGTCATCGCTTAAGTTTTCTGTTGAACGAACTCCGGTCACAACATACAGAGCATCCAAACCGAATTTGGACAACGCAGCCAGATAGGCAGCGTCAGGGCTATGGTCCCCTTTCTCGTACTTGAGCTGGGCCAATTTCTTGACACCGCCAATCTCTCCCATTGCTGTCTGACTCAGCCCCAGGCGCTCTCTTTCCTCTCGCAAACGCAAGCCTATATCTATTTTCATACAAATCTCTTGACTGGTATTTATTTTGATACCAGAATGTAAGTCACAGACACTTAGCAGATCACAATATACCACTATGAAACAAGAACTCCATGAACGGCGCTCACGTTTGCCTCGTGGGATTGCTGCCAAAAACCCGGTTCCAATGCGCCTATCAGAGGTAGAGCGCGCCGAACTGGACGCCATTGCCACACGCGAAAGCCGCTCCAGTTCAAGCATGGCTCGACTGATCTACCTCCGTGGTCTTGAACACTTCACAGCTGAATAAGGCGCAGGGATGGGAAACGTAACTATCAATATTTCTGTTCAAACAGCCTACGTTTCGCTGGAAAGGTATTCAGAGCTGGCGAACATTCCGATCGGCACTTGCCGCCGGATGGTCAGAGATGGGCGCATCATTATCCGCCCGAAAAAGAACGCGAAAGACAAGGTTGAGGTAAACCTCGTCGCGATGCTGAAAGACGCAATCGACAATAGCTGAGGAAGCCGTATGCAACACAACGCCCTGATACAGCTATCAAAGCACACGTTTGTTTACCGCGGGTTCACTATCCAGAAGTGTCCACGCCATAGCGCGACCGAACGCACGGCGTATCAGTTGATGAGCAACGGGGATTATTTCGGTCGGGATTTCGCGCTGGCGGAAGCCATGCGCACCATAGACACAATGCTCAACAGCCGGGGGAAAGCATGAAACAGGCGTATAAAACTCTCATTGAAGAGCTGCTGCAGCAGTACCACACCAAAGCAAAAAATTTGCAGCAAGCATCAGCGGTTGCCGATGCCGTTCGCCAGGTATCAATGAACGATTACGCGTTCCGCCTGAGCATTGGCCTGACTGGATTATTGAGCACTGCGGAGGCCGCCGGCGATGGCGCCACTGCGTTAGTTATCGATCACCTAATATCACGTTGTAGTAACGGGGATATTCCAATAGTTGAGGTTGGCTAAATAAATCAGACCAGTTCCCCGGCCTGATTATTGAATTAACGCGGCACACCGCCAGCTAAACAAGAAACCATGCGTTCTTTAATGGAGAGTTTTTCATGGTGTTTTTTCTTACCAAGAGAAATCATTGCTCTATTCCTCGCCGGATTGAAAAGGCTGGAAAGAGCATTACTGTCAAACTCTTCAAGCATATTCACGCGAGAAATCATCTCGTCAACACTGAGATTATGCATTTCGTTAATCAACGAAAGGTATCGTTTACTTTGCTGACGAGCGGCTTCGGCTTTTTTTCCATGCTGACAAGCCACTCGAATGCCACTAATAACGGCGACAATAGCACCAAACAACTGACTGAGATCACTATTAACAAAAATACCTGCGCCAAGAATAAGCATTACAGCATTACTCGAAATATCAATTCGGCGATTAATTGTTTCCGTCATAACTTCCAACCAATAGCCGTACCAAATACGGAAACGCAAATCATACTCAGTCGGTTGTTTTGTCATGAACCTTACTCCTCGTCGTCATCTTCCGGTGGCGCAGGTTTATGCAGCACATGGAAGTCATCAGATTTATCGCGGGACTGTGAATTATCGTTGTCGCTCATAGCGGCTCCTCATTGTGGTGGGATGGTCGTTATGCCCGTGTTCGGTCAGGAACTTGGCGGGCATAACGAAGATACCACAACGCGGCCGGGCGCGTAATCCCGGCATCTTATTACGTGACAATCGGCAGTATTCGGTCGCGCCCTTATAAAAGAATGGGCTGCATTAGAGCGGATAGGTTGTCACCACCATGAGCCGGCATGGCTAAAAACCGGCATCTATTTCAGTAAGCGCTATGCAGTGCTTACTGAAATAGAGCGACAGAAAGTAATTAAAACTCCGCCTTTCAGGTGGCGGACTTCTTACACCCCAAAACCGAGGGATGATTATATGCATGACGATGAATTGCACGCTGCATTTATAAAAGCCCGCCGCTCTGAGCGGGTCCAGCTTCTCGACCTTTTGAGCAGCAAACTCGATCGCCTGGCTGTCGGAAACATGACCAAAGAACAGATTATCAGCACGCTGAAAGACTGGATCGACAGCCATCAAAGCACCAGCGGAGGTAACCAGTGATTACCCTCGCCGGCACCGCCGCACGTCCTGACATATACCGCAAGGCAATAGCCATGCTGAAGCAATTTCGCCTTGGCCGCCGCGTGTTCACCCGAATCAAGCCTTACGGCTATCTGAAAATCAATATCGGCCACCGCTGGCGCCTGTTGAGTAAGAACGACGGCAGGGACTGGAGGCTAATGACGCACGAAACCTACAACGTGGAGAGCAAAAAACGATGAGCACTCTTCTCATCATATTCGCGTTCTGGGCAACCAGTTCGCTCATCGCCTCAACTCTACTCGTCTGTATTTGTATCAGACGTTACATCGACAACGGTGACAAAACGACCACACCCAACACGGCTAATGAGGAAGGGAGAAATGCCTGATCTTCTCGACGCTGCACAAGAACTCAGTGAGCTGACACTCGCTAACCAAATCGCCAAAGCCCGCCCGCATCAATACGGGCCTTCTGCATATTTCTGCGAAGCATGTGGCGACCTGATACCGGACGCGCGCCGCGTACTTATTCCCGGCGTAACACGCTGTGTTACCTGCCAGGAGATTCACGAAGCCAAAGCACGGCATATCAAGGGGTAATCCATGATCCGCACTCCACTTAAATGGCTCGGTAGCAAAGCCGGCATTATTGACACACTGCATCAGCACCTCCCCGAGGGTAAGCGCCTGGTTGAGCCGTTCGTCGGTTCCGGCTCGGTGTTCCTTAACACCGACTACGACAGCTATCTGTTATGCGATATCAACAGCGACCTGATCAACTTCCACAACGTCGCCAAAGAGCTGCCGGAACCACTGATCCGCGAGACGCGCAATCTGTTCAGCGAACACGGCGACGAACTGGGCTACTACACTGTCCGTGCTGACTTCAATCTGCGCTGCGACAGTAACTTCCTCTATCGCGCTGCGCAGTTCCTTTACCTGAACCGCCACGGGTTCAACGGTATGTGCCGCTATAACCTGAGCGGCAGCTTTAATGTGCCGTTCGGTCATCGAAAATCACCATACTTCCCCGAAGATGAGATCCGCGCATTCTCGGAAAAAGCCAAGGCGAAAAAAGCCGTATTCCTGTGCTGCACCTTTCAAGAGGCAATCAGGATGGCTCGGGCCGGTGACGTAATTTATTGCGATCCGCCGTACGTTCCAGCCAGCACCACCGCCAATTTCACCAGCTATCACACCGACGGCTTTACCAGCGAACAGCAGCAGAAGCTGGCGCGCATGTTGCGCATCGCCGCAAAGCGAGGCCGCCACGTCGTGGCATCAAATAGCGAAACCACCGCAGCGCTGGAGCTGTATTCCGATTTCGATATCACCACCACGACCGCCCGCCGGTCTGTCAGTGCAGCAGCTGCTGGACGAGCTCGCGCCGGGGAGATTATCGCAACTATGAGGGCCTTAGCATGAAACGATGGAGCAGCGCAGAAGATAAGACCTTAAAAGACCATGCCAGCACACTGACAGCAAAACAGATCGGCCATTTGCTCGGCAGAACGGCAAGAGCCATCAGCCAGCGTGCGGCCAGGATTGGAGTTGAGATGAGGAAGCACGGTGACGCATACCACGGCCGAAAATATCCAGAAGCAGATATTGAGACGGCTCGCCAGCTATACAGCTCAGGGATGAGTTTGAAACTGGTGGCGGAAAAAATGGAGATCCCATTCGCATCACTGAAAAATTATTTTTACTAATAACGGCAACGGTACATGACGAAACACACCCGAAGCCGCACAGCCCCTTCCCCGCCGCCGTCCTTCCCGGGCAGCGGCGTAGTTGCTTTTGACTGGCCTTATTCATGGAACGCCCCAAAGAAAGGCATTAACCCATACACCGAAGAGGCCAAAGAAAAGCCGCAACTGACCGCCGCCCAAAAGCGCCGCCAGCGCTGGATAGAGATCACCACTGACAGGGAGCGCGATCGGGAATCGCAGTTATCCTTGCTGGCGCAGCAGCGCCGCGGGGAAGACAAAGCGCAATCTGTACTGGATACGCTTATGGTACAGCCTGATTTCATCCGTTCGCCGCTGCTGGCGAGGATTAACGCTATCCGCAATAGCAAAAAAGGCAACGGTGAGAAGCTGTCGCGCAACTACATTCTGCGCACTATCAAGACGGTTATGACCCGCATAGAAAGAATGCGGGACAAACATCTGACATTTGGTCTGAAGCTGGTCGCGCGCCGCGAACGCCTTGACGACCTGCTGCGCCTGCCGGAACTGGACAAACGCGCGGTGCAGCTGCTTGCCACGTTTACCGCTGCGCACTTTGAATCACTGCTCGATCAGCAGTGCAAAAGCCAACTTTCCTGCGACGCCACCCAGAACAAAATCCTGCGCGTTTACGTCACGCTCGGAACAGAAGCGGAACGCTTCGGCGTGATCCCGCCCAGTTGGCAATCACTGAACCCATACCTGCGCCGCCGCGGGGAACCGCCATACGACAAGATCCCCGGCGCTATCTCCCGTCTGTGCTGCGCCAATTGGTGGTTCAGTAAATTGTGGTCACTTCGGTGCCGCTGGCGTGAGGAGTTGTTGCGCGCGGCGGGCCTGGTGCGCAAACAGGACTCAGCCTACATCAGCGCCGACGCACTGGCGCATTTCCGCGAACAACGCCGCCGTACTCGCGAATTCTTGAAGGCGTTTGAATTAACCAATGATGACGGCTTCTCTATCGATCTCGAAGACGCCTTCTATGCCGGCCCCAGCAATCCGCGCCACCGCCGCATTGAAATGATGACCACCGTCAAAGGTATGCAGGAGATCGCTGAAATGCGTGGTGATTGCGCTGTCTGGTGCACCATCACCACCCCTTCACGCTTTCACGCCACCAAATCCAACGGGCGGCTAAACCCGAAATGGACGGCGCAGACCGTGCGCGACAGCAATGATTACCTGGTCAATCGCTTCTTTGCCAGCGTGCGAAAGAAACTGAACCGCAACGACTTGCGTTGGTACGGCATTCGTGTTGCAGAGCCACACCACGACGGAACGGTTCACTGGCACATGATGGTATTTTGCCGCCCCGATGACCGTGACGACATTATCGGCATCATGCAGACGTTCGCCATTCGTGATGATCGGGCAGAACTGGGGAACGACATCACCCCGCGCTTTAAAACCGAATTGATAACAGCAGAGAAAGGCTCGCCGATCAGCTATATCGCCACCTATATCGGCAAGAACTTGGACGCCGAGCCGTTGCGCAAACCCAACAAAGACACCGGCGCGCCACCGGTCGATCACGAAAGCGGCAAAAGCATGGCCGACACTGTCGAGCATGCACTCGGCTGGGCCAGCCTGCACCGCATCCACCAATTCCAGTTTTTCGGCATCCCGTCACGCCAGGTTTACCGGGAGTTGCGCCGACTAGCGACGCAGCTAGACCGCCAGGGCGTCGACGCCAGGAAAAACCAACGCCTGACCGACAAGGCTATGGATGACGTCATGAGCGCCGCTGATGCCGGTTGTATTGCCACCTACATCATGAAACAGGGCGGCGTCCTGACGCCACGCCGCGATCACGTTGTGCACACCGCCTACCTGCAGGCAGAGAAGCCGAACGACTACGGCGAACACGGCATTCAGATCTTTGGTGTCTGGTCGCCTGTATTGGGTGAGGCATCACGCATTTGCACCCACCCCGACACCTGGACACTTAAGCGCAAACGTAAACCGGCGAGCGGCGAAGCCGAACGCCAGGGGGTTGACCTTGAAGGCGAAGGCGCAGCCGCCGCCCCTTGGACTCGTGGCAATAACTGTCCGGCTGCGCGAAATCCGAGCGATATACTGGAGAATTGCACCACTGAGGAAGGACAGGAATACAAGAGCTTTGAAACAATGCAACCACGTGAACGACGCCAGTTATTAAGGCGCATTAGGTCGCAGTTGCCAGAAACAGGTGCAGCAATACCGACACCGTTCGTTGACTGCTCAACACTCCCGAAAGTTAACCCACGACTGATGAAGCTGCTGACACTTGAAGGGATTGAGTACACGGCCGGAGCAAGTATCCTATTGCAAGGATCCAGGTTGAAAGTCGGCGATCGAACGCTATTCCTGACGCCATCAGGCCAACTTAAGGAACAGCTAACACAACAATATTGCCAGGGTGAAATGTGTTGCGCGCCGTTACATGACGCAGATCTCATCTTTGGTGACGTTGGTCTTTGCCTCAAATGTACAGAAAAACGCTGGGGACGCGAGGAAATTGAACTACGTCAGCGCGAGGTGCAACAGGTAACAAAAGATGTTCAACGCAAAAATGAGGAAGCACTGCTTGGCCGTCTGAAAAGAGCAGTCATGAGAAAGGGGTAAAATGGTGAAAAGTGACAGAAATTACCGTAACAGTGAGTATGAATACCAACAATGGCTGAAATATCGTGAATCTTCGTGGGAAGAGCGAAGCGAACCGGTAGAGCCTATAGATCCTCCGGTGAATGAATCCACCGAAGGTGTGTTCAGAGAATATCCAAAGCATCAAGAAATGATAGAAAAAGCAGAACGTGACTATCTAGAATCAAAAAAGGATATTGAGGAATAAGAGGTTTTTTATGGCACATGAAATTTACCGGCACTGGCTCCCGGAAGAAGAACATCATTCTGATCATGCCAAAAAGCTGGCAGGCATCACCAGCCGCCTTCAGAACGTCATGCTAACAGAGAATATTACCGCCGATGAGCTGGTAGGCTGCGCTCGCGTTGTACGCAGAAATCACGCGAGCTTTAAGGCAATGGAAAAGAACGAACGGCCTCCTGCGGTCTCCCCATCAGAGAACAATGATTACTTCTGCAGCTTCTGTGGCAAAGGCAACAACGAAGTAAGCAAGATGGTTACTGCACCAAAGGTATATATCTGCAATGAATGCGTGGAGCTTTGCGAAGATATCATTACAGGATTCAGAGACAACTAGGCTCAGATTGAGCAACATATATTTTAGCCCCGCTTCTCATGGCGGGGCATAAATGTGTTAACCAACAGTAAAGCCTTCAACTTGCTCATACATAGTATCGAGCCATCTCACTCGTCTGCCAGTCACTCCTGATATATAAGAAAATCTTTCTCTATTCTCAGAAGATGCTAATTCAGAATCATCAAGATAGTGGTAATCCAGAATATCTTTCAAATAGTAAAATTCATGTATGTCATGCATGCTTTCGTTTATCGAAAGTTGGGATAGTACGTCATCAACATTTATCACTTTATTTTTAATATCAATAAGGAGAGATGGATTGTGTACTTTCAGAAAAACAACCAGACCAATGGCCACAAAAAGAAACTCATGCCGATATCTATTTATTTCCCCGGGATCTATCATAACTGCAAACACTGAGTAACAGCGTTCGGCCTCACGTAATGACCCCCCATTAAGCTCCAAAAGATATGAAATAGTTTTAACAAGACAACCACTTCTAGAAAATAGATTATTCCCTACATCCAGAGAGAAGAGGTGCCTCATTATTGTTGATTTCTCATAACCTAACAATCGGCTTGATGAAATTAAGTTCTCTTTAGGAAGAGTAAACCAATAATGAATAAATTTGTTGAGGTAAAGCCTAGAGTTTATATTTCCATACCGGCACTCAATACTCTTTTCGAACTGCTCACGATTAATAACAAGGAGGAATACGAAGCCTTCCACAGAGAATATATGCTTAACTTTCTCCAATAGTTCCAAAGAAAAGTCAGGTCGAGCACGATCAAGCTCGTCAATTATAAATATAATCTTCCTCCCACTCTCTTTATGTATTTCTGTTAGCAAGGAACCAAAGTTTTCAATTGTAGCTAGTTCATTTTCACTGTTCTTTATTTTTTCTTCCACATAAGATTCAATCGGTGCGGTAATGGAGTCAACGATAGCATCCTTTGCTTTCTCAACCGAGGTCCCCGACACTAAACCGCCTGTCAACGCACTGACAGTAAGTTTGGCGCCATTAATAGCAAAAGATGCACCTAATTTTTTACCAAGTGATATTAACCTCTCACCCAAGCTTTTTAGCTTCCCTTCATCTTTTTTTATTAATTCATATATTTTTGAAGTTAGAGCAACAAAAGGATCTGATTGGTAGTCGCTTTCAAATGCATCAAAATAAATAACATCAAGTTGTTCCGAGTGATTTTTATTTATTTCTGAACACATCATTTTTACAAAAGAAGTCTTCCCATTACCCCACTTGTCATCAAGCGCCAAGACTAGGCTTTTATCCGGAGCATTCGTTGCCACTCTAATAATTATGTCATGAAGTTTTTTTCGGTGGAACGTATCATGTTCCTCACTAAAACCATCATTAAATTTTTTTTCAGGAGCAGTCAATCTCATTGCTATTCTACCTCTTCGGTTAAAATAAAAATTCACACCATGAATATTAACAACAATTATTCGTAACAACGGAGTACGAATAGTTACCGTTATTGAATTATGATATCACGACAAAATTTTGTTTCATCATTTGTACAAACATGCACGATTTTGCACAACTTTTCGATCTATGATAATGCGAACCCGCACCAGCAGCGGTGCGGGTTCGATCCCTTTCGATCCTTGCACAAAAACAAACATGTTTTGCGCGCAGGCGAGGCGGGGGAGCAAGCGCGCGGAATGGGGTGCAGGTAGGGTGGCATATACCGCCTGAACAGGTCGCTGAGCGCCCTCACGCTGAAATGGCCGCAGCAGAGCATCACGCAGCAAAAAACGCGGCAGGCGGCCGCTGAGAGCCACTACCGGCGGGTAAAAGATTAATGTTGTGAAGAGATTGCGAGTGAAGGTGCGAGAAGTGGCCGCCATAGATAGCGACGGCCATACTGCAGAGAGAGGATCAATCGACGTCGAGTAAGGCGTAAGGGTTAAAGCGGATCACCTCTTCCCCCATCCAGTCGTTAACATGCTTCATGGCTTCCATGATCGGCGTCAGCTCATTGATGGCAAACACCTTCGCCGCCTTCTCTACGTCACCAAACGAGCCGTTGCCCTCCGGCATTGCCCCCATCAGCTGCGGCGGCACACGGTGTGCAGCAAGGATATCGTCACGCGTTGCGGACTTAACCCCCAGGAATTCATCCTTGGCTGAGATCTGACTAAACGGCAGGATCTGCACCGAGTCTTTACCGCCGTTCGGAGCATGCAGCAGGATATTTTTAAACGCCCCGCCCCGTCGTGTGTCTGTCAGCGTCTTTTGCAGCTTATCCAGACTTTCCTGGTCAGCAATGGCGCTGTTGACGTAGACGATGCAGCCGGCATGGCTGCCGTTGTCGTAATACAGTTTGCGGAACGTATCCGCCGAGTGCGACAGATTGGCAGACAGCAGGCCGGCGAAGTATTCCGGCATACCGTAGATCTCCTGGTGAATATCCGGGTTGATAACGTGACAGATAGCGCCGGTCGGGAACTGGTGATCATCAGCGCCGGCCTGGATAAACCAGTATGTGTCCAGGTCAGCGCCCCGCCGGGTGTACTTGGCCAGCGTATGATGCAGCGCCAGCGGGCCGCCCAGCATGTTGCGACGCAGCTCCAGGTAGGCGTTACCGAACACCACCCAATCCATCGCAAACGCAGAGAACGCCTGGCGAGATAGCAGCTTGTGCGGGATGAAGCAGCCGGCCAGCACATTACGCTTGAAGATAAGCGCCGACTGGTGCCAGCTGGCGTGTCCGAACTGGCGGGCCAATCCGTACCAGCTGATCGGCGTTTCGTAATAACGGCCGTTGTTGGCGCAATACATCGAGTCCAGCAGATCATAGGATGACGTGACCGGCCAGGGACCATCAAAAGAGAAGGTACTGAGGCCGGGGAGCTGTTGCAGCTCGGCCGCCAGATCGGTTTTGGGTTCGCTCTGCTGCCGCGCCCGTGGTGGTTTTCGTTTGCTCACGTTAATACTCCATCACTGTCATCGAATTGCTGCCATCCTGCCCCATCGGCTCGTTCACCACGGCCAGCATCGTCGCCCAGGCCAAATCACCATGGCTGACGCCGCGGGATCGGTCTGTGTCGTAGGTAATCACCCCGCCGGGCGTCACCACTTTGCGCACAGCGCTGAAGGCCGTCACCAGGTCGCGCTCGCTGCGGTCATACTCCCAGCGACCACCGCGGACCATCTGCTGCATCTTGAGTACCAGCATGCGCTTGCTGGCCGGGTTGAACTGATAGCAGACTGCTGCCGGAAAGCGCTTTTTAACCAGTTGCCAGACGGCCTCACCGATACCCTGCCCGTCGATGCCGATGTGTTGCACGTTATAGCGATCGAGCATGCCAATGATCAGATTCGCCTGCTGTTCGAACTCCATGCCGCGAATGCGCTGGGTTTCGATGGTGCGGAACTTACCACCGCCAACCAGCGGCACGGCATTCACCGAGATCGCCCCGCTGTCGCCTTTGCCGCTGGCGCCATTCGGGTCATAACCAATCCAGACCGGGCGATCGGCCATTGGTCGGGCAGCGTACGGTTTCCAATCAAGCCAGTCGTCATAGCCATCCGCACCGCAGCCCAGCAGCATGTTGTAATCAAACGCCGAATCACCGTTGCGGATAAACTGGCAGCCGTAGAGGTTGTCGTATTCTTCCGGGCTGTTCTCGTCGCGGATCTCGTCAATGTCTGTCAAGTCCCAGCCGTGATCGATGGCATCCTGCAGGGTGACAATCTGGCGCCAGGTTTTGTCGGGACACATCAACCCGCTGTTGAGCGTTTTCCATGACGTGTCGAACTCAATACGGCTCTTGCTTGAGCGCCCCTTGTTAAAGGATTCCCCCGTCCAGAACGGGTACGCTTCATGACTTTCTGCCGACGGCGTAGAAAAGTATGTGCGCGTCAGCCCCTTGAGCGTCGCCATGGCGCCGGCAACCTTTTTCAGCTCGGCGAAACGTGCTACCCAGAAGAACTCATCAAAATACAGGTTGCCGGTATACGACTGTGCTGTAGCTGCTGACGTACCAAGAAAATGCAGCTCAGCGCCGTTGAACAGCTGGATCATGTCGCCGCCTTTCAGCTCAACGTCAACTTCAGCCGCAGCCGAGCGAATAAAGTTGCGGAACTGGTACGCCTGCCGGCGGCTGGCCGACAGAAAGATCTGGTTCAGTTGGTGCTTGTACTTCACATCGTCAGACAGCGCACGCAACAGCGCCTCGCGCGCAAAATACCAGGTAGCTCCAACCTGGCGGCTTTTCAGGATCATTCGGTTGCGGTGGTGGTGATTGTCGAGCCATCCCTGTTGATGCCAGTGCAGCGAATCAAGGATGTTGCGCCGCAGCTGCGCGATCTGTGCTTCCGAGAAGTAGTTTTGCTTCTTACGGACCTTCTTTTTCGGCTGCGTTGACGCTGTACCGTCGTCCAGCTTTTTAAGTTGGCGCGTCAGCAAGTCGATTTCTTTAAAGTCTCCGCCGGTCTTTTTGTCTTTGCCGGTCAGTTGCACCAGGCGGGCATCTATTGACGTCGTTACGCGCTGGATCGGCGCCGTGTCGTCCCACTCGTCGCGCTTCTTCCAGGCGTAAACCGTGTTCTGATTGATACCCATCAAACGCGCGATCTCGGCAGGCGGGTAGCCCTGCCAATAAAGCTGCCTGGCGCGATTCCGGGTAAATGTTTCCTGGATTGTCATCGTCTCCCCCATCTCATGCCGGGGAGATTAACCCGCGCGCGCGGAGGCTTTCTTGCAGTGCCGGCTGTCAGCGTTCTGCGACAACAACAACGCGTTGAGGCACGGGTTAACAGCCTGCCATCATCTCCGGGAACTCAACAGATCGTGAGCAAACAGACATGGCAAAAACCCGCAAAAAGTTTCGCGTAATGACTTCCGGCACCACCATTGACGGCCGAAAGGTAACCCGCGATCAGCTCCACGCGATAGCGGCATCCTATAACCCGTCGGTTTATGGTGCCCGCGTCAACGTCGAGCATATCTTGTCCCCGTTCCCAGATAGTGCCTTCTGCGCTATGGGCGATGTGACTGCCCTATCCGCTGAGGATATCTCTGAGGGGCCGTTTGCCGGTGAGGCCGCGCTCTTCGCAGAAATCGAGCCAACGGCCCGCATGACCGCACTGATCGACGACGGAAAAAAGGTTTATTCCAGCGTTGAAATCCACCCCAACCTTGACACCACGGGCGGCCCTTACCTGGTCGGCCTGGCGATGACCGATTCGCCGGCAAGCCTGGGCACGGAAAGGATTAAGTTTGCTGCCGAGAAGCGTGGGGAAATCATGCGCTTTAGCGCCGCAGACGCCGAACCGACGCTCTTTACCGAAGCGGTAGAAGCTGAGCTGATTGAGCTGCACGACCAACGCAGCGATGAGGGGAAGCAGTGGTTTAACCGCGTCATGGGGATCCTTGGAAAAGGCAAGAAGACGGACGATCAGCGCTTTACCCAGGTGCATGAAGCGGTGGAAGCCGTGGCGCAATCCCAGGCCGATATGCAGGACCAATTCAGCCGTACCGAACAGGCACAGGAAAGTAACCAGCAGGCCATTACCAAGCTGACTGCCGACCTCGCTGCGCTGCAGCAGAAGATCGCCGGCACCGACGGCAACTTCAGCCACCGACCGCCTGCCAGCGGGGGTAACAACGTGCAGATGGCCGATTACTGATATTCACAATGAGAGAAGAGAAACATGGATAACAATACCCGCGCACTGTTTGATCAGTACATCGCCCGGCAGGCACAGCTCAACGGCGTATCGCCTGCCGCTATCGCTGCAAAATTTGCAGTATCGCCGACTGCGCAGCAGAAAATGGAAGCCGCAGCCCAAGAAAGCGACTCGCTGCTGAGCAAAATCAACGTGTTCGGCGTCAATCAGCAGATCGGCCAGAAAGTGCTGATCGGCAGTAAAGGTCCGCTGGCCGGCGTCAACAACAGCACCACCACCCGGCGCAACCCTGGTGATAACAGCAAGATGGAGCCGTTCGATTACATGTGCCGCAAGGTCAACTACGACTACGGCATTGGCTACGAACAGCTGGACGCCTGGGCGCACATGCCTAACTTCCAGCCGCTGATCAGCGCGGCCATGGCGCGACAGATGTCGCTTGACCGCATCATGATCGGCTTTAACGGCGTTAAATACGCCGATCCGTCCGACCGCGCAGCCAACCCGCTGCTGCAGGATTGCGGTATCGGCTGGCTGGAAAAAATCCGCAAAGAAGCCCCGCATCGCGTGATTTCTGACGTGACCGTGACCGCTCGCGACGATGACAACAAGATCATCGCCAAAGGCACCTACGGCAACCTGACCTCCGCGGTTTATGACGCCAAAAACAGCCTGATGGACGAATGGCACAAGCGTAACCCGGACAACGTCGTGATCCTGGCTGGCGACCTGCTGACAACCAGCAATTTCCCATCCATCAACGCGATGAGCCAGACCAACCCGAACACCGAAATGCTGGCCGGTCAGCTGATCGTTGCGCAGGAGCGCGTAGGGAACATGCCGACCTTTATCGCGCCGTTCTTCCCGGTAAACGGTGTCTTGATCACGCCGTTCAAGAACCTGTCGCTGTATTACCAGCGCGGCAGCCTGCGCCGCACCATCAAGGAAGAGCCGGAATATAACCGCGTCGCGACCTATCAATCCTCCAACGATGATTTCGTGATCGAGGACTACGGCAACGTCGCGTTTATCGACGGCATCACCTTCGCGCAAGCCGCGGAAACGGGCGAGTAATCAATCGGGCGGGCGATGCCCGCCCCTTTCGGGGATAAAACAATGCTGACACCGGCACAACGTCACTTTCAAAAGGTGATGGCTGAGCGCCACGGGAAAGCCGAAGAACTGTCGGAAACCGCGCGCACGGCACACGAACAGATTTTGCACCGGCTACGCATGGATCAGAGTGCACTCAGGAAAGTGCAGTCTGACCAGGCAAAAGCCGAGATGAAAAAACAGCTGCTGCCTCACTATTCGGGCTGGATCGAGGGAACGCTCGACGGCAACAGCGGCCGCCAGGATGAGGTGATCGTCACCCTGATGATTTGGGCTATCGACGCCGGCGATTATCCGCTGGCCGTGCGCATCGGGCGCTATGTCATCGCGCATGGTCTCAAAATGCCTGACCGTTTTCACCGTACCTCTGCGACCGCACTGGTTGAAGAGTTGTGCGACCCAATCCTGGTACAGGTTAAAGCCGACGACAGTGCCGATATCACCACATATCAGCCCGTACTTGACGAGCTCGCGCAAATTGTCGAGGGGCAGGATATGCCGGATCAGGTAATGGCCAAGCTGTTCAAGGTGCGCGGTTTTGCTCTGCGCAACGGCACGGTTGCCGACCAGACGACGGCGTTGGCGCTGCTGCGCCAGGCGCTGAAACTGGACGCCGGTGCCGGTGTGAAAAAAGAGATTGAGCGCCTCAGCCGCACCGTGAAGAAGGCCAGCCAGAGCGCTGATGCGCCTCAAGATGATACTGCCGCATCGCCGCAAGCGACTGTGGTGGCCACAAAGGCACGCAAACCGCGCAGCACTACGCGTAAGGCGCCAGCCAAAAAAGCCAAGACCGGTAAGGCCGTGGCCAAAAACGCCAAGCCGGCACCGACCGAATAAACGACTTGCGCCCCGTGCGCTGGCGGCGCGGGCGGCAATCTGCAGCGCCTGGCGTCTGCTTTTCGCCGCTCGCCCACCGCCACCCTTTGAGGAGATAAGGCCATGAGTCTTGTTGCCGGGCGAACCGTCACCCCAGCCGCCGACGACGTGCCCGATACCGATGATGGCGGCGAAAAAATCAATGCCGGCAGCTTCTGGCCGGAGATTGCCCTGCGCAATATCCGCGTGGAAATGCGCATTAACGGTGCAGTGACCACCTCACGCCTGAAGCATGCAGCCATTGAGGCGCTCGCCCATGTTGTCGAGCAGTTGACAACCTGGCAGGCGCACCAGAAAGAAGCCGGTTTTGCTCGCCTTGATGAGGTGCCGGCAACGGCAATCAACGGTGAGAGCATCAAGGTGATCCGCTTTCGCCGCGCCGTGTACAGCCTGACCCGTGCCCTGCTTATTGAGAACTACCGCGACGTAGACAGCACCGGCGACGCCGGCGAGAAGCATGCTGCCGGCCTGACCCTGCAGGCGGCGGATCTTTGGCGGGATGTGCGTTGGGCGATCGCTGATATTCAAGGCAATGTGCGCTCGCTGGCGGAGGTGTTTTAGTGAAAGTAAAAGCCATGCAGGGCGACACGCTGGATCTGCTCTGTCAGCGCCATTACGGCACCACTCAGGGCGTTACTGAGGCAGTGTTGTCAGCCAATCCCGGCATTGCCGAGCAAATATTCTTAACCGTTGGCCAGGTCATTGAGCTGCCCGACATTGCGCAATCAACCGAACGGGAGGCGGTGCAGCTATGGACTTGATTGATCGCCTCTGGAGCTGGGTAACGTTCTCCTGGTCAACCTTGCTGATGGGCGTCGGCATGATGACGCAGCGCGAATGGTTGGCTGCCGGCGGTCTGGTGATTGGTGTCATCGCGGCGGTATTGGGTGAGATCCATCGCCGCCGCGTGTCTCGCAGCCAGGATAAGACCAATGCCTTGCTGGCTCAGCTGATCACCGCAGTGCGCAGCGATGCCGAGAACCGGCAGGAAGTTAAGGAGCTGATCAGCTCACTTAAAGGGGGTTCCCGGTGAAAAAACGCTTTATTGCCTGCAGCGTTGGCGCAGTCATCGCCATTGCCGGCGCAACCTGGCCGGAGAAGGTGCGCACCAGCCAGGCGGCGCAGCAGAAAATGGCCAAGTATGAAGACTGCCGTAGAACCCCCTACTACTGCCCCGCCGGCGTGTTGACGGTCGGGATCGGTTCAACAGCTGGCGTCCAAAACAGAACGTACCAGCTCGACGAGATTGCCGAACGCTGGGTAAACGACCTGGTCCGCGCCGAAAAGTGCATTAACCAGAACTTTAACGGCGCAGCTGCACCGCAGTTTGTTTTCGATGCGCTGACCGATATCAGCTTTAACGTCGGTTGCACCGGCATCAGTTGGTTTACCAACCGACAGGGTAACAAACAGAGAACCACCCTCTGGAAGCATGCGCAGGCAAAAAATTGGATCGGCGTTTGTAACCGGCTTACCGACTTCGTGAATTCGGGTGGCCGGCGCATGCAGGGGCTGGTGAACCGGCGTGAAGAGTTTCAAGCCTGGTGCCTGTCCGATCCGACACTGCAGGGGAAAAAATGAAAACGGTATCGGTACTGGTTTTACTGCTGCTGATGGCTCTGGCCGGCATCGCCTGGCAAAAGCATCAGCGGGAACTGGCCGAGCAGGCTCAGGCAAGTGCCGAGCGTCAACTCGGCGATGCCAATGCCGTGATGGCAGAGCTGCGTAGCCTGCGCGCTGACGTGAGTGCGATTGATAACGCCATAAAGACGCTGGGTGATAAGCGCAGCGCAAACGGGGAGAAACGACGTGAAACCATCAAGACCGCGCTGGATAGCGATAGATGTGCTGTTGCTCCTGTGCCTGCTGCTGTTGCTGACAGCCTGCAAAAGCGCGCCGCCGAAGTCCGTGCCGCAGATTATTCACGAGCCTTTGCCGGCCAGCCGGACGGCCAGCACTGACACGCCGGCGACGCCGGTGCCGATGACCTACGGCAGCCTGGCGCCGTGGGCGGATGCATTACTTGATGCGCTGGACAGCTGCAACGCCGACAAGGCAGCCATTCGTGAGTTGGAAATGCGGCGAGCCGCAAGGGGGAGCAAGTGAAAAAAGCCGAGTTATTACGTGAAGCGCTGGTCGCCAGCAACACCTGGTGCAAGGCCAACCCGGAACAATTCACGGTATGGGTGGAAAAAGGCCATATCGAGATCATGGCCACCGGCGAAAGCTCGTTCATGTACATCTACCCGATCCAGGTGCTGGCCATGGATTTTCCCGGCCAGGTTGATGACCTGATGCTGCCCCTGCTGGCATGGGTGTGGGAGAACCAGCCGGATCTGCTGCTGAACCCCGAGGAGAACCAGCGCATTGAGTTCGACGCCGACATTATCAGCGACGACAGCGCCGACATTCTGCTCAAGGTGCCGGTGTGGGAGCGCGTGATCGTCACTGCCGGCGAGAACGGTAAACCTATGGCGCAGCATCTGGCTGAAGATAAGCCGCGTCTGGGCGGTGGCGACTGGCAGGTAGTGTTTGATCCAGAAAGCGGGGAAATGCAGCCATGAATGGCGATGCCGCGCTGTTTCAGCAGCTGGATCAGGTTTTCGGCGCCATCCTCGGCGGCATGACGCCGGCAGGACGCATGCGCACGGCGCGTGAAGTCGGGCGTATGTTACGCCAACGCCAGTCGCGTCGCATTGCGCGCCAGGAAAACCCCGACGGATCTAAATTCGAAAAGCGCCGCAGAAAGGTTGTGAGGTCACAGGCTGGGATCAGCTTTATCTGGGCGCAGCCATACGTCCGCGGAGAGACTCGACGACTTAAAAACTGGCGAACAACAAAAGGCCGCCGAGGCCGCATGATTACCGGGTTTGATGTGGATCGGGGAGCGATTCGCTCATTCTATCGCGAGGATATCAAGCGATATCTTGATATCAATTTTTCACAAACGCGACGCGATACCAGCAAAGCCGATCCGATGTTCCGCCGGCTGCGCACGGCCCGCTACCTGAAAGCGCGCGCCGATGCCAATGGCGCCACTGTCGGTTTTTCTGGCGTCGCCGCCCGCATCGCCCGCGCTCACCAGCTCGGCCTACGCGACAAGGTGAACGAATCCGGCGCCATGGCCAAATACCCGCAGCGGCAGCTGCTGGGACTCACTAAAGCCGACCGCATGGCAATTGCGCGCCAGGTCATCGACTCATTAGGGGTGAAATAGTGGACATTGCCGAACTCATTCGACTGATGGGAAACGTGATCCGCGTTGGCATCGTGACCGAAGTCGACGAGAAAAACTGGCGGGTACGCGTCGCCAGCGGCGAACTGGATACCGCCTGGCTGCGCTGGAGCACACAGCGGGCCGGCGCCTTCAGCGTTTGGGCGCCGCCTTCCGTTGGTGAGCAAGTCTGGCTGCTATGCATCGGCGGCAATCCGGAGACCGCCATTATTGGCGGCAGCCTGTACAGCAGCGAACACCCCGCCCCCGGCACCGGCGTCAGCGAGCTGGTGATCGTCGCACCTGACGGCGCCCAGTTTCGTTATGACGCCAGCGCCGGCGCGCTGGAAGTCAGCGGCATTAAGACGGCCAGCATTGCCGCAGAGAGCAAAATCACGCTGACAACTCCGGTTGTCGAGTGCAGCGAGCTGCTCAGGGCCTCACGGCTTGAGGTCACCGAAGGCGGCGAGATGCACGGCAGCATTACCCACAGCGGCGGCGCGTTTACGTCGAATGGGGTACAGATTGATAGTCATCGCCATGGCGGCGTTCAAAGCGGCGGCTCCTGGACTGAGGGCACGCAATGACCGAGAAATATCGCGGCATGAATGCCGGTAGCACCGGCACACTGACCGATCAGGATCACGTCTGGCAATCGGCCAATGACATTTTGCTGACGCCTATCGGTTCACGCGTCATGCGCCGCAACTACGGCTCGTTGGTGCCAGACCTGCTCGACAGTCCACAAAACGACGTCACACGCATGCAGATCATGAGCGCGGCCGTGATCGCCCTGTCTGCATGGGAGCCACGCATCGCACTGGACACCATCAACATCACGTATTCGCCGACCGGCGCCGTAACAGCCGAACTCTCTGGCCTGCTGACCGAGAGCCTGGAAAAAAGCACCGGTTCGGTGACGCTAAGGAGCAACAGCCATGCCGACGATTGACCTTTCACAGCTGCCAACGCCGGAAATCATTGAAGAGCCAGACTTCGAGAGCATCCTGAGCGACAACAAGGCGATCATGATCGCCGCCTTTCCTGCTGACCAGCGGGAAGCTGTGGCGGCGGCGCTGCAGCTGGAATCAGAGCCGTTAACCGTGATCGCCCAGACCGTCGCTTATCGCGAGATGCTGCTGCGCCAGCGTATCAACGAGGGCGCAGCGGCATGCATGCTCAGCCACGCCAGGGGAACCGATCTGGATAACCTGGCTGCGAACCTGGACACACAACGGCTAACCATCAAACCCGAAACCGATACGGAAAACGCCGTGCTAGAAAGCGACGAGGCGCTGCGCCTGCGCGCGCAGGCAGCGTTTGAAGGCATGAGTGTCGCCGGACCGTCCGCCGCTTACGAATATTTCGCCCGCAGCGCCAGCGGTAAAGTCGCCGACGCCAAGGCAACCAGCCCGGCACCGGCAGAGGTTGTCGTCGCTATCTTGTCGACCGATGGAGATGGAACGGCGTCACCTGAATTGCTGGCTGCAGTTAAGGACGCCGTCAATGACGAGGAAGTGCGGCCGCTGGGTGACCGGGTGACGGTGCGCAGCGCCGATATCGTCGATTACACGATAGACGCAGAGCTTTTTCTGTACCCGGGGCCGGAGTCAGAACCCATCATCAACGCAGCCATGGCATCGCTGCAGCGTTTTCTGGCAGATAACGACAAGAAGATCGGCCGGGACGTTGCCAGATCGGCGATCTCCGCCGCATTGCACGTGCAAGGTGTTCAGCGTGTGGTGCTGCGCGCGCCTGCCGGCGACCTGCAGATCACCGATACCCAGGCTGCGCGGAACACGGGCTACAACGTAGAAAACGGCGGAACGGATGAATAGCAGCCTGTTGCCACCATCCGCCGGCGCCTGGATGCGCAACACCGAAGCGGTGACCGCCAAATTGTCGGCGATCACCGTGGCGCTGCGCACACTGTGGACGCCAACAGATTGCCCGGTTGACCTGCTGCCCTATCTGGCCTGGGCGCTGTCTGTAGACCGCTGGGACAAGAACTGGCCAGCAGAGAAAAAAATCGCGGCAATCAAGCAATCCTACTGGCTGCACCGCCGCAAAGGCACCCGCGCCGCCGTGCGACGCGTGATCGAGGGTATGGGGTTTTCGGCCACGTTTGCAGAGTGGTTCGACACCGGCGACCAGCCGGGAACCTTTCGCCTTGATGTTGACGTTAACGATGTTGGCATCAGCGATAAAACACTGAGCGAACTGGAACGACTGATCGCAGGTAGCAAGCCCGTTAGCCGGCATCTTGCGCAGTTGAACATCGCGACAAAAAGCGCCGGTGTGGTTTATTCCGCTATCGCCACACATGACGGCGACATTGTGACCATTTACCCGGCCGACCATGAGCCGATTAACCAGATTAAATACAACGGACTGCCTGATTTTGGCGGTCTTTATCAGTACACCGGGGTGTAAGCATGACGAACATTACAGAAACCGCCAGTTGGGAAGATCACGTTTACCAGATCAAGCGCGGCGACAGCGTAAGCGGCGGCCGTGATGGCATTGCCAACATTCAGGCGACGCAGCTGGCAAAGCGCACCCGCTACCTCAAACAGGCGATCGACGGTTTCCAGGCGGGCGAAATGCCCTACACCTCCATCGACGCGGCGAACGCCGCTATCGCTGAGGGAAAGCTGCCGCCCGATACGCTGTTTTCCATCCGTTCCGATGAGTCCGGCGTATGGGCGTTCGAGTGCCGTAACGTCGGCGGCGCAGCAGTACCCACCGGTAAGCGCCTGTACTCCGCCGATATGATCGACTACCTGATCGACCGCATGGCGACGCTTAACGACACGGTGCAGGCAACCGATGCCAGCCTGTTTGAAGTGGTCTCCGCAAACGGCATTCGGCCATTCAGGATACGCAACAGTGACGGCGCCTTAGAATTTGCCATGGCCGTCCGCCTGCTGACAGGCGACACCGGCATGAACTTTGCCGGCAATATGCTGGATAATCTGGCGCCACCGGGCTGGAAGTTTCTGATCCAGTCGGCAAACGGTCTGGTTATCGCCGGCGTTAAAGACGATGGCACAAAAGTCGGCTGGGGTAGTGGCAGCGGCAATGGCGGGCAGGCCGGCGGCATTACGCCAGGTGACACCGCGGCGGGCTATGATGACATTCGCAACTATACCGGTGACGCCACTGTGCGTGACGTCGTTGGCGCTCGTATCGGTGGCCGCTTCGTTGCCTACCCTGACCTGACTGATGAGGACGATGGCGGCGGTGTGCTGGTCGGTATAGATGGCCGTCGCTGGGTGCGGCTGACCGATCATGTCACTTACGATATGTTTGGCGCACCGCGCATTCAGACCGAGACATATCTGCGTTATGAAGCCCTGTCGAAGAACGGCGAGGAAGCTGCAGCACAGTCATTGCTGGCCGATATTGAACCTGCAGATGAAGCGATCGCACGCTGCCATGCCTTCGCCAACCGCTACGGCCTGCCTGTGGTGCAGAACGCAGGGGCGTTTCTCTGGGTGGGCGCTGAGTGGATTGTCCGCACGCCGTGCAACCTGACCGGCTCAATCATTGTTACCTGCAACCGCAGCGGCACCAACGAAACGCGCTGGGGCCGGGTTGACGGTGTCGATGATGGTTCACCGGAGCCGATGTATATGTATCGCATCCAGGGAAAAAGCCGCATCGACTTTACCGCCGACGAGCTGGCCGACCTCAACGCCAACTATGCGCAATACATCAAAAAAGGCAGTACATACCTGCCGATGCCTAAGCTGTATCCACACCGCGGCGGCCTGTTCGGTTACATCTCTTCCGCCGTGGAGCTCTTTCGCGGCGGTAACCATGTGAATCCTCGCACGCAGGTAAAATATCGCGACTTTTCGCGGATTGGCCGCAATGGCGCCCTGTCCGATCAGCTCGTCAAAAACACGCCCGCCGGCACGGTTTCAGAAGCCTGGATCCAACCCAAGGAAAACGCCTGGCTCGCCTTCACGCCGCCAGCGTTCTTTGAGGCCGGCAACGGCCGCAAGTTTGTCAATGTGCAGATTGAGCGCTCCATGGTCACCGTCAACGACCTGGTACTCAGCAATTGGGCGAGCGGCAACGTTGAATCGCGCGTTGTGATCGGTGCCTATGGTGTGACGGATATCCGGCTGAATAACGCCACGGCGGAATGCATGCCGAACGCGGTCGGCGGGGCCTATGCTATTTGCTTTCGTAACAGCATTGAGGCGCACGTTACCGGCTATTACGGGTTATATGGCTGGGGATTTCAGGGGCACCACGGCGTCAAACGCCTGTTTATCGATCGCAGCGTAATGAACCGCTTCGATTTCCACTCGTTCGGCTACGACGTGAACATCAGCCGCACGCTGTTCAAAGGCAAGCAAATTTACCTGCAGGGCGGTGGCAAGTACACGTTTGACGACAACACTTTCGTTGTGACGCAGTATTCCGTTGAGCAGGCTGGCGGCACGCTGGAATACCGCCAGGGCTACATGATTGCTATGCGTGAAGACTATGCCGGTGACTGCGAATGTAATCTTACCGTACGCGACCAGGTGATCCGCTTCGATAGCAACATCGATAAAGCCTGGGCTAAGGGCGTGCTGTCGTTTGATGTGGTGCTGATGAACTCCGGCGAAGCGGTAAATTATGGCGTCACGACGAAAAACCCGCATACCGTTGTCGGCGAAAATATCGTGTTCGACCTGGAAGGCTCTCAGGCGCCGCTGCCGGATAACTTTGCGTTCACGTTCTGCCGGGCGTACCGCTCACGATACAGCACCTACAACCGCACCTATTTGCCGTCACTGGTCAGCATTCGCGGAATGACCGCCATCAACGTGCCGGAAGATAAAAACGCCTGCATGGCCATCTTCCGCATCGGTGCCGATCTGGCGAGCAATCCTTATGGCAGCCGCCAGAAATTGCGGCCAGATGGCACCAACGCACGGATCATCGGCGAGAACGTGATCAGCGTTATCAACAACCCGGTGATTGCCGCAAATGCCTGTCCAATGGTGTACCTGCCAGGGAAAACCACAGACTGGGATAAAACCGTTGACGGCACGACGTACCGCCAAAGCCCTTACGCGTGGGTGCCAAAGGTGACGCTGATTAACTGCGACCCGGTGATCATCAACGCCGCCGGCGCGCGAGCAACCTTCGACATTCACGGCGGGCTGCTAGCGCGCTACGACGTCGGCGATACCGGCAACCGCTGCCGCGTCACTGGCGCAGATATCCAGCTTTACCCGGATGCTACCGGCGCAACCTACTTCAACGCGGACAGTGTGCGAACCGCAAGCTGCGACTGGCTCGACCCTGCCGCCGGCGCCACCTACGACGGCACGCTAAACGGCGTCGGTAACGTCAACCTTGGCACCAAAGAACATTCACCAAATATTTAACAGGGGAACCCTATGAGCGGCGTCCGTATTTTCTGCAATGAAATTATCCCAATCACCGATTGGAACCACGACTTTGAAATCATCAGCTCAAAGCTGCAGACCAGGTCACCATTGCCAACCATCGCCAGCCAGGATCTACTGAACCCGCTGGATAACACCGGCAGCGGCTACAATGTGCAACAAGGCGGCGCCCAGGTGCGCGCCTGGGGCGTGCATTTCGAGGATCGCGCCAAGCCGGCCCCCACTGCACTGATTAAGCCAGGGCAAGGCGCGGTGTCATTTTTGACGGCATTCCGTTTTGATGCTCTCAACCGCTACACAAATATCTTCAGCTGTCGCAACGAGGCGGCAGACAGTGGCCATGGGTTTAACCTGTACTGGAGCGGCGGCTTATTTATGGGATTTGCTTATCCATCTGGCGAAGTGCGCAGTATCAGCGGTGGTGACGTCGCTCAGCCGGAAACGGGCAAATGGTATGTGGCTGCCGGCGTATTCGACCCCGTCAACCGCAAGGCCAGCGTGCTGTTCAGCGATCTGGGGCTTCGGTTCGGCGACCTGGGCGAGAATATCGCCCCGGATCAAACACTCAGCACGGCGCTGGCTATCGGCGGCGGGCCGGATGGCAAAACCACCTCATCCATGCGTGGTGATATCGCCTTCCTGGCCATGTACGACGGCGCATTCAGTGCGGACCAACGTACGGCCATGATTGCCGTTGGCCAGGACATTTTGAAAGACCGGAAACTGATTGCTTAACGGGCGGCACATGAACGAGAAGAAATTCACCACCATCATCACTGACACTGGCGCCGAACGCCTGGCCAAAGCCGCGGTAGATGGCACGCCACTGGCGATCAAAGAAATGGGCGTTGGCGACGGCGGCGGGCAACTGCCGACACCCCGGCCAGATGCCGATAAGCTGGTAAACGAACTGTACCGGGGAGCACTGAACAAGCTGGTCATTGCCGATAACAATGCCAGTATTATCGAAGCTGAACTGATCATGCCGCCCACCGTCGGCGGTTTCTGGTTGCGCGAGATCGCCCTGTTTGCCGATGATGGCGCCTGTATCGCCATCGGCAATATGCCAGAGACCTACAAACCTAAGCTTCACGAAGGCTCGGCGCGCTTCCAGGTGATCAGAATGCAGATCAAGGTCAGCAGTACCGCCGACGTCGAGCTGATTGCCGACCCGTCGATCGTTCTTGCCACCGTGGAGGAAACCAGCAAGGCTAGGGATGAAGCGAAGGATTACACAGACCAGGTTGCTGAATCTATCGGCGAAGATACCGCGGCGGCCATCAATGCCGCCGTTGAAAAAGCGATCCGTGAGGCCTGGGAATTGGATAACCCGATCGGCACATCGCGCCTGTTTAACAGCAATATAGACCCCAACACGCGCTGGCCATGGTCAACCTGGGAATATGCCGGCGAACACGTCACGGTCCGCACCGCTGCTGCCGATGGTTCTGATGTTGGTGCGTTCGGCGGCAGTGATACGGTCAATATTGCCAGAGGGAACCTGCCCACAGAAACAATCGGCCTATCCGGCACCACCGAAGAACACGGCGCCCAGACGTTACAAACCAAGCCAGCAGGAAAACACGCCCATATGGCCGGGGTGCGGGCGCCTGGTGCTGAATACTCCACGTCAAACATCGGCACCGATGCCGATCAGCCGCACAAACTAGGTTGGACGAGCGACGAAGGGGAGCATGTTCACGAATATGATATTCCTGCGCATCGGCACCCGTTCAGTGGAAGAACTGAAAATCTTGGTAACGGACAACCACTGCAGATTGTCGAAAGGCACAAACTGCAGATGCTATGGCATCGCGTAGAATAAGCCGAAAAAAAAGCCCCTGGCGCGAGCCCGGGGCTTTTTAGTCTCTGTAGTACAGTCACTTTCGGCTACGCATCACCGGAATAAGCTATTTAACGAGCCATTCACCGAGTTAATCGCCTGGTTGGCGCTGGCGCGCAGTTCGCCGAGCACATCACTCGCAGATGTTGTTTGCAGCTTCTCACGAAAATCACCATCGACACGGCTCAGGCTGATCGTGAATTCGATTTTTTTGGGATTGCCATAGCGATCAAACTCAGATTTACCCCGCTCCAGGCGCGTCATTACGTACATGCCGTAAATACGGCCATCCCCCTCAATCAATGGCCATGGTCGACCGGTAAAGCCGATAGTCTCAAGACTGGCCAGCGACAGGTTACCGCCGGTTATCTCGGGGTAAAGCACACCATCCAGCGTTATGCTGTCCTCCCCCGCACCGATATACTGCCAGCCGGCTGACTGATTAACCCGTTCGTTTTTTACGTGCCGCCACTCCTGCGCGTGACGCAGCTGCTGATAGGGAACTGTGCGCAGCATAAAAACGAACATCCCAAATACCATCATCATGATGGGCCTCCTTAATCTCGGTCGCGGAATGAACCGCGGTTATATCTGGCTGTGCTGGCCATCGCATCACGCAGCGCGTTGCGTACCATCATTTCCAGTTCCTGATCGGTGCGCTTCCCCACGTCATTAAAAATCACCTGGACGACAGGCCCGCCCCCCGGCGCCGACACTGGCGCAGCTGTCGCCGCCGGCGTAGCTGACGGAACGGACAGCACACCGCCAGGCGATGTTGCAATACGCGACGCCGGCTGTGACATAACCCGCGCCTCCTGGTAGGCACCACGCAAAGCCAACGCCCGCGGCAGGTTTTTAAAGACAATGTCACCCGGGCCGATACGCTTGGCCGCTGCTTTGGTGTTATCCGCCGTGGTTTTGGTGTTGTCCGCAATTTGACCCAGCCGGCGCTGCGTCCCTGTATCGCCGGTCAGTATCGGCGGTGGCGGCCCGCCCAGGTTCGGGTTAACCGCTGCCGCTCCCGTAGGCAGGCCGGGGCCGGCCCAGCTCCACCCTTTTTTAACCATTTTTTTCTGCTGGGGATCCCACTCCCACATCGCCGGCTGATTACGTAAACTCTCAGCCTTGCGCCTGGCCTGCTCGATGCCGTCCGGGATCAGGCCCATCTTTTCAAGGAGCCAACCCACGCCATCCATCAATTTTGTTAGCGGATAAAGCAACACCTGTAGCGCAGAGCCAAATACCCGGCCAAACGTCTCGCCTGCGCTGGCACATTTATCCAGCGTTTCCTTGCTGGCCTGCATCGGGCTTAACAGTTTTTTGAACCACTCCCATACCCGTCCGAGCGCATCACCAATGACACCAAAGATCGGTGAAAGCCGGGAAAATGCCTCGCGCAGCGGAGCCAGCGCCTCCATGACGCCGGCACCAAACCCGATGAAAAACGCTTTAATGGGTTCCCAATAGCGCCAGATCAGCAGGCCGGCACCGACAAACGCAGCAACAATTAAACCGACCGGCGTCAGCAGCGCAGATAAAGCACCACCGATCGCCGGCAGCGCACTGGCCAACAAGGAAAAACCCAGCCGGATTTTGGCAAACGGTCCCGCCAGTAGACCCACGGCCAAACTCACAGCCCCCAATCCGGCCACCAGTGCAGTCAGCGCCCCAGCGGCCAGCAATAATGACTGTGCCAGTTTCGGGTTCTCTTTCACCCAACTACTGGTTGCCGTGATTGCGTCGCTTAGTCCCTGCGTCAGTTTGCGTAGTGAGCCGTCGGCCGTTTCTTCAACCTGAATGCGGAATCCTTCCCAGGCACTGTCCAGGTTTTTCAGGTCGCCTCCCAGGTTATCCGCCATCGTCTTAGCAACTTTTGACGCCTCTCCGTTGGCCCCCTTGAGTTCGCCGATTAACTTCTGCAGCTCACCACTGCCGGCACCGGCAACCAGTGTCTGCAGGCCGACAAATGCCTCTTCGCCGGCAATATCTTTAAAGAAGCTGACCTGATCGACCTGACCATATTTTTTCGTGGCATTGTAGAGGTCGAGCAATATTGTTTCCGCCGGCCGCATTTTCCCTGTGGCATCTGCGACCGACACGCCCAGCTCCTGCAATGCCTTGGCCGCTGCTTTTGGTGGCGATGACAGGCGCGCCAAGGATGCACGCATCGCCGTACCTGCGTCGCTACCGCGTAGACCGTTGTTGGCCAGAATCCCCGCCATACCGGCAGCCACTTCCAGACTAATGCCGAGCTTGGAAGCTACCGGGCCGGCATACTTCATCGTATCGCCGAGGTTACGTAAATCGGTGTTGCTGCGAGTAAATGCCGCGGTCAGCACATCGCTCACGCGGTCCATTTCCCCCGCGGGCAAGGTGAACTGTGAAAGGATGTTAGAGCCGATATCTGAAGATTCACCGAGTTCCATGCCGCCGGCCAGCGCCATATTCAGTACGCCAGGCAACGCCGCCTGCACCGCCTGCGGTGTAAAGCCGGCCATCGCCAGGAACGCCTGACCACTTGCCGCATCACGGCTGGTAAAGGCAGTTTCAGAGCCGAGCTTTTTCGCCTGGGCGCGCAGATTGGCCAGCTCGGGCGAGTTTTTCTCCAGGCGAGTCATTGCTTGAACACGCGCCATTTCTGTATCGAAGCCCACGGCTGGCGCCAGGAATCGCCCGCCGGCATAACCAGCAGCTGCGCCGCCGGCCATCATGCCAACGCCAGCCCCGCGCATCTTGCCCGCCATATCCTTGGTGCGGGCATAGCGAGATTGCGCCTGCGTAACCGCTGCTAGCTGGCGCCGCTCGCGTTCAAGCTGCTGGTTGTATTGCTCAGTGCGACGAATGGCACTCTGCACCGCCCCACTGCCTGCGTTTAAGTTGACCCCATGCTGCCGCAGCGCCTGCGCTGTTTCGCGCAGCTTTGTTGTCTGCTGGCCATACGTCTGCGTTAACCGTGATATTTTCCCGCGCAGGGCTTCAAGCCTTGCCGCCTGGTTTTCTGACAGCTGGCCGCCCTCGCGCATCTTCTGATTTAAACCATCAAAGGCGCGCTGTGCTTTGCTGAGTTTTTGGGCCGTATCATTGGCCTGGCTGCGTAATTTATCGAAACTGGTAGCGTGTCTATCCAGATCCTTAACAGCGTTTTGCGTTCGCTTGAGTGATTCAGACAGGCCGCCGACGGCTTTGCCGGCGGCCTTCACGGGGCGGGTAAGTTTGTCAATCGCGCTGAACGCGACGCGAATACTAAGATCCATGCTCGTCCTCGTCGTCATGGTTGCCGCTACGGATGGCGGCGCGCTGGCGCCAGTCCATCAGCTCGCGCAGCTCCATGCCGTACATCTCCGAGGGCGGCCAGTGGAAAATAACGGCTATATCCGCGATGAGATCATCAACGCTGGAAAATAACGGCTCTCTTATTTGCTCGCCGTCTCCGCCGCGCCCGTTACGGACGGCGCCGCTTTGGTCAAAAAAGGCGTGAGCTCTTCAATGAATGCCACAAAGTCGGCAGTATCCAACTGCGCCACGTCCGTCGGCGTCAGCGCTGGCGCAGTGACGCGCGTCAGCAGCGTAGAAATCGCGTCATAATCGAAGTTGAGCACATCAACCAGGCGCAGACCGCGCAGAGAGCCCGCCTGTTTAATGGTGTCAGTGATGGACACTGCAGCGATATCCTGACCGCCGCGCTTGATTGGAGTAGAGAGAGTTACAGCCATGTTTTATGCTCCTGGCGACATTGTCTGCCGCCGTTAACGTGGGTTTAGGGTTAGGTGAATCAGCCGCCCAGACCGAGGGCGGAAACAATGCGATCGGGGTACAGGTTTTTCCCGTCACGTTTGTAGATGAAGTTGAGCAGGTCGATTTCCAGCAGCGCCTTATCATCCACCGACAGTTTGTAATAGGTGTTTTTAATGGCGTAGGTGTGGTTGGTATCCTCGCCCTGCTTGGCTTCTCCCTGGTCGATCTCGGTAATACGGCCGCGCATTTCCACTTCCATCAGTGAACTGGTGCCGCCGCTGTAGATTTCCCCGACAAAGCGCAGGCGCATTTCGTCAATATCGCCGCCATACTTGAGGATCAGCTCTTCAACGACACCGCCAACCACCATCGACGCATCCAGCGCCCCGCCGTCAAGTCCGAGGTCTACCGCCACAGCCCCCTGCATGCCGCCGCCCTGATAGTCCTCCGTCTTGCGGGTAACTTTTGGCAAGGTAACACTGGGGATCTTGCCGATATGGTTGGTGCCGTCCACATACAGGGTAAACAGGCGGAGTTTTTTAGGAATAGCCACTTATGCGCCTCCCAGCGACGCAAACGCCGCTTCATAGTATTGATCGGTGAAGGTCTGAATCATGGTCAGATCCTCCAGTGGCGGCACCGGGCTGTAGTTGTAGCGCACTACCGCTTTCCCTTGGCGGATGCTGGTCGTTGGGTTGTCCACGATATCAAACCAGCATGAAGCGCCAATCAGACGGCCGGCAGTGACCAAGCCCTGCAGTTTTGCGTTGATGCCGCTAACCACATCCTTGACGTTCGCCGGCGTCAGCGGGGTATCTACCGTCGTAAACTGCGCTTCTGCGATGGTGTCCGCCAGGATCTGCGCCGTTCGGGTGTACACCTCAAAAATAAACGCCTCGGTGTCAGTGGTACGGTTACCCCAGAAGCGGAAGCCGTCCCGCTTAATCAGCGTGGTCACTTCGTTGGCGTTCAGCTCGTTAGCGTCGGAGTCTTCCGCCTGCAGCGCCCAGAAAACATCCTTTGAAATGCCGAGCACATTACTTACCGCCACGTTGGAAAGCGACTTGTGCCAGCCCTGCTCGTTATCGATCTGCGCACGCAGGCCCAGCGCATAGGCAACTGCCGGGAACTCTTCGTTCTCGCCGGTCAGCGGGTTATAGGCGATAAAATTCGGCCAGATCAGCATGCCTTCACGTTCGGCAAACTGCTTGCGATAGGCTTTTGCCTCGGAAATCGTCTCGCAGCCGTCGCAGTAGCTGTACGAAAACGCCCGCAACTGTTTGGCAATAACGCGCAGCTGCGCGGTCACCTCTTGGGTGTCGTACATCGGCACGCCGAGGATGCGCGGCCGATAGCCGACCTTTTGCTCTGCAGTCAGCAGCGCAAACATGCCGGTATAACTGCCGTCGGCCTGCGAACCGCCAATAATCAACTGTGACTGCGTTGGGGCGCCCTCTTCCGTGCCAGCGGCAGCAACACGCACCACAATAACGCGGGTGCTGACCTGATCGGAGATGGCCTTGAGTGACTTATAAAGCGAGCCGGTTTTACCGGCCTTGCCGAGTACGCTGATAACCCGCGTAATCAGCACCGGCGTGTCTAAGGGAAAGGTGGTAGCGTCTGCATCATCCGCAACGGCAACCAGGCCGATGACCGTCGAATCAACATCGTTGATCGCCGTCTGCAGCTCGGTGTTCTCTTTGACGCGCGCACCATGGAAAAAATTGTCGGACATACTGTACCGCCATCATGCTTGTGAGTTCGGTTGTGATATTCGCCGAAAATGCAGCGCCCGACACGCGCCGCTGGCTGTCAGCGTTCTGCGACAACAACGGGCAGTTTTCCCCGTCGCGCGCGCATGAAACCATCAGCGCACAAAGGGGGGGATCATGGCACTGACCACTGACGCTATCAGAGGCGCTCATTCACTGCTGAGCGCCGGAGACAACACACCACTGAACCAACTGGCAGAGCTGTCACGCGTGCCGGCATTCGGCGTAATGCTGGGGGGCAAGGCTCTGACGGTGCTGGATGACCGGCTGATCTCAATGGAGATGGTGGACAACCGCGGCTTTGAAGCGGATGAGCTAACAATCGTGGTGGACGATTGCGACGGACAGCTGCAGTTGCCGCCGCGCGGCGCTGAAATATCGGCATCGATAGGCTGGCGCGGTGAAGCGCTGGTATTCAAAGGCGTGTTTATTGTCGACGAAGTGGCACATGCAGGCCCGCCCGACCGCATGACCATCACCGCCCGCAGCGCCGATTTTCGCGACGAGTTCAACGTTAAGCGGGAAGTGTCCTGGCACGATGTCACGGTAGAGCGCGTGGTGTCAGCCATTGCGCGACGCTATGACCTGAAACCCGTGATCTCCGCGCAGCTGATGGAGCTGGAGATCGACCACGCCGATCAGACGCAGGAAAGTGATATGTCATTCCTGACCCGCATGGCCGAGATGCTTGGCGCTATTGCTACTGTAAAGAACGGCAGCCTGTTGTTTATTCTGCCAGGCGGTGGCGTCAGCGCATCGGGCAAGGCCCTGCCTTCGTTCGCTATTACGCGCAGCAGCAGTGACCGGCACGCATTTCGCATTGCCGATCGCGATGCCTATACCGGTGTGCGCGCCTACTGGCTGGATCTGGAATTTGGGAAAAAGAAAAAGGTCACGGTTAAAACCCGACGCGCCAAGAAAGATAAAAAGCCGCGCAGCAGCAACCGGGAAGGTGATTATTTAGAAGGCGAGGATGGAAATGTTTATGTGCTGCGAAAAACCTACAATAGCGAGACGGCCGCGAAGCGCGCAGCAGCTGCTAAATGGCAGCAATTAAAACGCGGTGCTGCTGAGTTTACGCTTACTCTGGCATATGGCCGCGCTGATTTATATCCGGAAATGCACGGTACTGTTTCGGGGTTTAAAACAGATATTAATAATCAGGATTGGATTATTGCCAAGGCAAGCCACACGATCGACAGTAGCGGCTTTATCACTCGCCTGGAACTTGAAGCGAAAATACCGGAATGGATTGCAGAAAGTGAGCAGTGACGGCCATAATAACGATGAGTTCAACTCCCGCCATGGGAGGCCATCATGTTTGTTTGTCCGATCTGCGGCGCCACAGCCCGCACCCGTACCAGTCGCCAGCTCAGCAATATGACAACGCGGCAATATCATCAGTGCCAGAACTTCGAATGCAGCATCACGTTCACCACGTTAAACAGCGTCGAAAAACTGGTAACAAAACGCGGAGGTCGGGAAGAGATACCGCCGGGCTTTATCCCGCAGGACGCGTTCCCCACATCCCACTACGGGCGCGATCAGCTCAATTTGTCACTGTAAAAACAGCCCGCTCGTTTGCGGGCTTTTTTGTTCGTGGCCACTTGATATATAACCCAGAATGCAAGGGGGAACTCGCTTTCGTAGTACTGATAATAAGAATTTCAATAAGTTGATTATGTTGACTAAGCTTGAGCACCATCTACACTTTCCAATGAGGGCAGCTATAGCCTGCATACATACCTACCTGATAACCCGGCTCCGTGGCCGGTTTTTTTTCTACAAAATGTGCGAACAGTATTTCTAGTACGAGGGGTAAACGCCGTTAATCCAACAACCCCAATTAGGTTTTAACTTTGCAATTTCAAAGTTAAGGAGCAGCAATCGAATGGTATCAGACGAGAAAAACACTAAATCAAAGGTTCTGGCATCACGAGTCCCGCGTGAAGTCATTGAAGAAATGGAAGCAGTCAAATTGGAAGGTGAATCGACAACACACTTCGTCGTAGCTGCTATGCGCGCAGAAATTATGCGCAGACGTACTGAAGGCGGGCAGGAAAGCCCTCTTCTGTCTTCCCTAGATGCATTGGCTCGCGTTGAAACCTTAGGGATAAAAGCTATGGGTGAAATTGAGCGCCTTATCAACATCGCTCAGAAAGAAATCGATCGCCGACAAAGCGGGACAATTGAGGGCAAGATGTAGGCCAGCATAATACGAGAAAAATACATATACATTATTACTTGAAGCAATCATTCACATTGAGTATTGTCACTGTGTGAGATAGTTCCTTATCACGCTGTCTATTGCTTTCGATGCAACTCATCATCCCGGCTGTCGTGGCCGGTTTTTTTTGCCTGTCGCCAACTCATCGCCATTTCATCGCCACTTGCCGTTTTTCAGGCACAAAAAAACCGCCTTTCGGCGGCTTACGACACTGCTTTATTGCTTTGATTATTCAGTATTTTTTCCCATGGTACCCGGGGCGGGACTTGAACCCGCACAGCCATAAGCCGAGGGATTTTAAATCCCTTGTGTCTACCGATTTCACCACCCGGGCTCGGGAAAGTTGGAGGCGCGTTCCGGAGTCGAACCGGACTAGACGGATTTGCAATCCGCTACATAACCGCTTTGTTAACGCGCCGTATTCTGTTTGCCTTTTCAGGCTGAAAGCTGGTAATAACCAACCTTCTAAAATTTGGAGCGGGAAACGAGGCTCGAACTCGCGACCTCAACCTTGGCAAGGTTGCGCTCTACCAACTGAGCTATTCCCGCGTCATCAGAACTTACTGATTTTTTTGCTAACTTTCTGCAAATCATCGCTGCCGTCTGATGCGATGCATTCTACTTACCTGACGTGATGAGTCAACAAAATTGTTCACCCACCACGGCCGTTTGCCGATTTTTGCATCGAATCGATCACGGTTCCAGCAAATCGTTACGTGCGGCGTTCAAATATTGGAACATTGACCAGAAAGTCAGCACCGCCGCGATGTACAACAGACCGATAGCCGCATACTCAACGCTACGGTCAGGGCGCCATAACAGCCCCACCAGCGACAACATCTGTGCGCTGGTTTTAACTTTGCCGATCCAGGAGACCGCTACGCTGCTGCGCTTGCCAATTTCCGCCATCCACTCGCGCAGCGAAGAAATAATGATTTCACGCGCAATCATCGTCGCCGCCGGCAGCGTAATCCACCAGGCGTGATAGTGCTCCGCCACCAGCACCAGCGCCATGGCGACCATCACCTTATCGGCCACCGGATCCAAAAAGGCGCCAAAGCGGGTCGTTTGCTTCCAGCGGCGGGCTAAAAAGCCGTCAAACCAGTCGGTTACCGCAGCAAACACAAAAATGACGGCGCAAACCATCGGGGCCCAGTTGAACGGCAGATAAAATGCCAGCACAAAGAATGGGATCAGAACTACGCGAAACAGGGTGAGCCAAGTCGGTATATTCAATTGCATAATGCTACGGTAACTATCTGGCTGGAGTGGAATTAAGAGTATGTTGCTACATTGCCTTCAGTGTTTCAATGCATTATAGATCTTTTCTGCCAATGCTTGTGAAATACCCGGCACTTTTGCAATTTCCTCAACGCTGGCGTTCATCAACGGTTGCAGGCCGCCCATAAATTTCAACAGCGTTTGCCGCCGTTTCGGCCCCACGCCCTCAATCAGCTCCAGCGCGCTGGTATTTTTGACCTTGGCGCGTTTCTGGCGGTGGCCGGTGATGGCATGATTGTGAGAATCATCGCGAATATGCTGAATCACATGCAGCGCCGGTGAATCCGCCGGCAGCGAAATTCCCTCGCCTGCCGGCACAAAGAACAGCGTTTCCAGACCGGCTTTACGATCGGCGCCTTTGGCAATGCCAATCAGCCGCGGTTTGCTTTTATCCCAGCTAACCTCCAGCGAATCGAACACCTCCAGCGCCATGCCAAGCTGCCCCTTACCGCCATCAATAAAGATCACATCGGGAACTTTTTTCTCTTCGAGCGCCTTGCCATAACGGCGCCTCAACACCTGCGCCATCGCTGCGTAATCATCTCCCGGCGTAATGCCCGTGATGTTATAGCGACGATATTCGGAACGCAGCGGGCCGTTTTCATCAAACACGACGCAGGAAGCGATAGTCTGCTCACCCATCGTATGGCTGATATCGAAACACTCCATCCGGCTAATATTATCCATCTGCAGAACCTTCGCCAGTTCCGCCAGACGCTGATGAATCGTCGACTGCTGAGACAGTTTGCTGGTTAACGCCGTCGCCGCATTGGTGCGCGCCAGCTTGAGGTAACGAGCGCGGTCGCCGCGCGGCTTGCTCTGAATGTGGATCTTACGCCCCGCCAGCTCGGACAGCGACGCGGCCAACAGATCCTTTTCCTGCAGGGTGAAGTCCAGCAGAATTTCCGTCGGCAAAGTGCGCGACTGGCTGCCCTGCAGATAAAACTGGCCGACAAAGGTCTGCACTACTTCGCTGAGGTCTGTATCGCCCGGCACTTTAGGGAAATAGCTGCGGCTGCCGAGCACCTGTCCCTGCCGGATAAACAGCACGTGCAGGCAGGCCATACCGGACTCGAAGGCGACGCCGATCACATCCATATCATCACCGTGGCCGGAGACAAACTGCCGCTCGGTCACGCGGCGCACCGCCTGAATCTGGTCGCGCACCCGCGCAGCTTCTTCAAAATTCAGCGCCTTGCTGGCGTTTTCCATCCGCTCAATCAGCTGATGCAATACCTGCTGATCCTTGCCGGATAAAAATAGCCGCACATAGTCAACCTGCTGCCGGTACTCTTCTTCACTCACCAGGCCGGCGACGCAGGGGCCAAGGCAGCGGCCAATCTGATACTGCAGACAGGGCCGAGAGCGGTTGCGATAAACGCTATTTTCACACTGGCGGACGGGAAACAGCTTTTGCAGCAGCGCCAGAGTTTCGCGCACGGCATAAGAGTTAGGGAACGGGCCGAAATATTCGCCTTTGGCGTGTTTGGCACCGCGGTGAATTGCCAGCCGCGGATGGGTATCAGCGCTCAGGAAGATCAGCGGATAAGATTTATCGTCGCGCAAAAGAACATTATATCGTGGCTGATATAGTTTAATGTAGTTATGTTCCAGCAACAGCGCTTCTGTTTCGGTATGTGTAACAGTAACGTCTATTTGCGCGATATTTTTAACCAGGGTTTCGGTTTTACGGCTGCCGACCTGCGTGCGGAAATAGCTCGCGAGGCGTTTTTTCAGGTCTTTGGCTTTACCGACATAGATAACCGTACCGCCGGCGTCATACATACGATAGACGCCGGGCTGACTGGTTACGGTTTTAAGGAATGCTTTAGCATCAAAACGATCATTCACCGCTTAACAACGTCTCCGCATTGAACAATCCATGTCGGATAGCCAGGTGAGTCAATTCCACATCGCCGCTGATGTTCAGCTTGCTGAACATCCGGTAGCGGTAGCTATTTACCGTTTTAGGGCTGAGGTTCAACTGCTCGGAAATTTCGTTGACCTTCTTTCCTTTGGTAATCATTAACATAATTTGCAATTCGCGGTCAGAAAGACAGCTGAACGGCGTTTCGGTTTCCGGCTCGAGCTGGCTTAACGCCATCTGCTGCGCAATGTCGGATGCAATATAGCGCTGCCCGGCATGCACTGAACGTATGGCGTTCACCACTTCCTGCGGCGCGGCCCCTTTGCTCAGATAGCCGGCGGCCCCCGCCTGCATCACTTTAGCAGGCAAAGGATTTTCTGTGTGGATAGTCAACATGATGACTTTGATGTCGGGTGCATAACGCACAATCTTACGGGTGGCTTCCAGCCCCCCGATACCCGGCATATTCATGTCCATCAGCACGATATCAACAACATTGTTGCGACACCATTTTACGGCGTCCTCGCCGCACTGGACTTCACCGACAACCTTTATGCCTTTGATATCTTCAAGAATGCGTCGTATCCCTGCGCGCACCAGTTCGTGGTCATCAACAAGAAGAACGCTAATCAAGGAACAATCTCCAAAAAATAGGGGAGTAACGCAATCAATCTCTGTTATCGCGATAGATATTACTTGTTTTTCAACAAAGAATGAATACAGATTAATATGTATGCTCGATTAACTCTGCGGAACAGGCCTAATTTTTCGTATTTTTACACCTGATGACGCGAGTTTGCGGCGTTGCGGACGGATAAAAATCCGACAGCGCATATACCTGACCGAAAGACCGTTGACAAAACAAAGGATACGGCAAGCGCTCCGCCTGAGTAAAAATCAACGCGGGCAATCATAACCAAGCGTAATAATAACATTCTTTCCGCTGAGAATTAACCCTTTAAAATCACGGCGCTATAATAGCACATGCCAGCCGGCAGCGTTATCACTTTAGGTTTTTGCCGCGATAGGTATCGGCAAAATGGCGCTATTTACAATAAATCCGCCCCTTCCGGCTGCAGGAACATGCATGAAAAGTGCTTATTATGCATTTGGAAATATGCCCGAACGCAACTTTCCTGACTTAATTCGACATACCTATTCACTGCCGTGCAATAAACATTGGATATAATAAATATCATTAATATTCATCAGTTGAAGAGGTGACTGGCGAAACTGCAGTTTATGTTATACTCGCCAGCAGAAAACGGCGCTAACGCCTGCATGATGCGGCGACGGCCCGGCGCAACTGCGCACCTTTTTCCGGCTATGGCCGCAGAGTTCAGGAGATAAAATGAGCAATATCGATTTCACTACGTCCGCAAACCCAGAAACACTGGCAACTGAAGTCGCCTGCCTGAAAGCCGCTTTAACGCTAATACTGAAATCGATTGGTCAGGCCGATGCGGGCAAAGTCATTATCAACCTGGAGCGCTTTATTGCCCAGATTGAAGATCCGACGCAGGCCGAAGTGTTTAAAAACAGCCTGCAGCAGATCAAACACGCATACCGCCAGTAAGCGGTATAGAGGAAACAGGCCGGTCATGCAGCACCGGCCTGAGCAATTAACCGCGTCCTGGCTTCAGGATAAAACCGCTCTGCATATCACCGCCAATCCGCAGGTAGCGGACGTCTCCGGCACGCAGGGTCATCGGTTGCTGCCCGGCGGTTTCGCGCCAGATGCACAGGTGGCTTTCGATCATATCCTGACCAATGCTGACCACATGATTGCCTACCGGCATGCGGAACTCCGCCTTCTCTTTTGTCGCCAGTGACGCGGCAAACTCACCGTCAACGTAGACACCGGTCCGGCAACTTCCGGCCAGCATGCCGCTGTCACGCACCACAACCACCGTGGCATACGGCGTAGTCGGCAGGTTTTGATAAAGCATCAGCCGGCTTGGCGGCGGGGATTTAGCCTCCTGTGGCGGTACAGCCTGGGTAGCGCAACCGGACAATAACACAGAGGAAATAAGTAACGCAGCGTAACGCTTCATCCTGAACTCCTTACAAAAATAGGCCCCGATAATAACAAGATAATCCCTCCCTGCGCTAAGCATCCCGCCCCCAGGCAAAAAAATAAGATTAATCCCTACAACATCTTGATGTTACCTACAGACTGTCGCTCATACCGCATTCAGCAAGGACTCAGAGCAATATCCCGCCCTGTCGGCCGCACCTCTCGCACGGCATTTTTCCAGCCCAGCTATTCAACCTGGAAATACGCCCCTTATTCAGTTTTATCCGAATAACCTTTAATTACCTCGATATTCAAATAGAATTATCTTAACTCCCTGCCATATTTTCGGCACGCCACGATCGGAATGAAGCGGTAAAGTATCAGCCGAATAATATAACCTCCGGTTATTTTTCCTAATAGTTTATTTCACCTATAATGCCCGGGTTTTATCAACACGATACCGGCACGGTGATGTCTGTAAACAATGACGACGGCATAGCCGCTGCCGCATCGATACAAGCTTGGTGCCCTCAGCCGGTTCGGTAACCATTTATAGCACGCCGCTTTTATCAGCGTCAGCAACCCTTGAAGAAGAATATTCTTAGTCGAGACCGGGTCCGTGCGTGATTATAAAATAACTAATAGGGATATAATGAAAACATACGGATTATTAATGATCATACCCGCACTTTTCCTCACCGGCTGCGTACAGTGGGAACGCAGCGATGCCAGCAATAAAATCTGGCAGGCCGAACATGCCAAATGCAAGGAACGCGCCTATCAACAATTTCCGCCCGACGTCGTCAGAGACGTTGAGGTCGATTACAACGATCAATACGTTCCCTGCAAGAAAAACAAGAAAACCTGTCCGGACGGACATCGCTATGAAGCACGGCCAACGCTGCGCACATTACACAGCGATAACAACAAAGATGCCCGCAACGCCGCCATAAAATCCTGCATGTACGATAAAGGCTGGTATGAAAAGGTCTACTATTGGCCGCGCGGCTAATCCCGGTCTGAGCCTATTCGTCGTCGCCGTGCGGCATACCGGTTTTCGGCTTGCTTTTGCTGTCATGCGGCTTATCTTTCGCCGCCGATAATGCCTTGCCCATCAGCCATAGCAGCAGCGGCACCAACAACAGGCATAATATCAGTGTAATCAGCGCATTAGTCATTCATCATCCGCCTGTTTCATGGAGTATTATGCCTGAGTGTAGCAGTTTTATACGTCGGATTCGCGCGCCATGCAGCACAGCAACGTTTCGATGCGCGCTGGCGTCAGCGGCGCCCGGGGCGGAGGCAGCGGCCAGTCGAACAGGTAACGCGCCGCCGTCGCGCAGACTTTCCCCTGGCAGGCGCCCATACCGCAGCGGCTGGCCAGTTTGGCGCTGCGCCAGTCCGCCTGCCCGGCCACCTGCCCCAGCATGACATCTTCACAACGGCACAGCACGGTTTGCGCCGTCGCCAGAGACTTTAGCGAGGGATCCAGGCGAAACGTCGTCGTGACCGCGGTGGCAAAACGCTGCCAGTGCTCACGCACCCGCAACGCCCGCATCGGCGCCGGCGCGCCGCTGGCTGCATAGCCGGCTATCGCCCCCTCCGCCAGCGCCAGTTCGCTGCCCCCGACGCCGGTGCATTCCCCCGCTGCATAAATATGTGCCACGCTGCTCTGCTGCTGTGCGTTAACGGCGACCGCCTGTTGTTCGATCCGACATCCCAGCAACAGCGCCAGTTCGATATTCGGCACCAATCCATAGCCGCAGGCCAGCCGATCGCAGGCCAGACGGCGCACACGTCCGTGCTCTTGCACCTCAATACTGTCCAGCCGGGATTCGCCATGGGCGGCCAGCACGCGGCTGTCGCCGCGGTAACGCGCATTAACCAGCCGCACGGACTGCCGCAGCTTGCCCGGCCAGCGCCATAATTCCCCAACAAAACGCGCCGTGCGCCGCAGCGGCGCCTGTTCAGCCAACAGCACCACCCTACCGCCGGACCTGCGCACCGTGTCCGCCACCGCCAGCAGCAGCGGGCCGCTGCCGGCAATCGCCACCCGCTGGCCGCGTACGTCCAGCCCCTGTTTGATTTGCGCCTGCAACCCGCCGGCGCCGGTCACGCCCGGCAGGGTCCAGCCGGGAAACGGCAACAGCAGTTCACGCGCGCCACAGCACAAGATGAGACGCCGATACTCAATCACCCCGCAGTGCTGCGCATCTTCATACAGCAGTCGCCGCGTGCCGCACAAAGCCACCACCTTGCAGCCGTGCAGCCAGCGGATATTCTTTTGCGCCGCCACCGCCTGGCGATAGCGCCGCGCCAGAACCGGCAGTTCAACCGCTGGTCCGGCGCGCCAGATTTGCCCGCCCGGATGTGGGTTATCGTCCAGCAGCAGCACCGATTTACCGCTTTGCGCGGCGGCCAACGCGGCGGATAATCCGGCCGGGCCGGCGCCAATCACCACAATTTCTCCGTACAAATCAGCCATTGTCGCTCCTGGTAATATGCATTTCGGGTTGGCACAGCGTCTGACAGGCCAGCCGCCGGACGCCGTTAATACTGACGCGGCACTCCTGACAAATGCCCATGCCGCAAAACGGCGTGCGCGGCTGCCCGGTCACCGAACGGCGGCAATGCGGCTGCGGCGTCATACTCAACGCCGCCGCAACGCTGATGCCCGCCCTGACCCAAAAGCGCTCTCCATCGATCGTGATGGCAATCTTGCTCATGCGGAAACCTCCTCAGCCGCCAGCAGCCGGGCCGGCAGGTAGGGCGTATCGTCAATCGCCGGGCGCTGTCGCAACAGGCGGTCAGCGATAAGCGCCGCGCTGCCGAGCGCGGTGGTTACGCCCAGGCCCTCATGCCCCAGCGCCAGCCACAGGCCGTCATGAACCGGATGAGGGCCCAACAGCGGCAGCCCGTCCGCTGACGCAGCGCGCTGGCCGGTCCAGCAGCGGATGATATTCATCTGCGCCAGCGACGGTACAAACTGCGTCGCCCGCTGCAGCATCGTCGCCAGCAGCGACATATCCAACACGTCGTCCGGCACATCAAACTGACGCGAAGAACCGATCAGCAACTGGCCGGTGGGGCGCGTCTGCAGATTAAACGCCACGGAGGTTCCGCCGCTGGCGTGCGCACTGGCGCCGTACCCCAGTTCAACCAGTTGATGACGGACCTGCGGCGGATAACGATCGGTAATCGCCAACTGCCCCTTTTTGGCCCGCAGCAGCGGCTCTGCCAGCAGCGCATTGGCCGCCAGGCCGCACGCCAGCAGCACCGCATCGGCCGTCAGCCGCGTGCCGTCGGCCAGTAGAACCGTCTGCGGCTCCAGCGCCACGGCGCTGCCGCGATAGCGCACGATCGCCTCTTTCCCCTGCTCTACCAGCCAGCGGGCCACATTCGGCGCGTATACAATGCCGTCGCCGGGAACGTGCAGCCCGCCGGCCAAGCCGTGACGCAACTGCGGCTCACGTCGCCGCAGTTCGCCGGCGCTGAGCAGATAACTCTCCGCCTCTGCGGCGGCCAACCGCTGCTGTTTTTGCTCCGCCAGCGCCAGCTCATCGTCATGTTCCGCCAGCCACAGCGTACCGCAGCCGCGCCAGGCGCAATGCTCCGGCATCTGAGCGGCCAGCTCGCGCCACAGGCGCAGCGAATAGGCACAGAGCGCCAGCTCGGCCGGGTTGTCATCCATGCAGACCAGGTGCCCCATTCCCGCCGCGGTCGCCCCCGGCCGGCCGTCATCCACCAGCGCCACCCGCAATCCCCGCCGCGCCAGTTGCCAGGCGCAGGCGCTGCCGATAATCCCGGCGCCGACCACAATCACGTCGGCGCATTTCATGCGCGGATCCCCCAGACAAAGGGATCGCGCGGGTCGAGCAACAGCCGGCTGTCGGCGCACACATAGGCTTCGCCGCGAATCGACGGCCGGATCCCGTGCGCCAACGGCTGATAACTGGCGCGGAACTCGCTGCCGATAACGCTGGCCTGACGCCAGATCTCCCCCGGCGCCAGCTTGCCGTCGGCCGCCAGGCAGGCCAGCTTGGCGCTGGTGCCGGTGCCGCAGGGCGAACGGTCATAGGCTTTGCCGGGGCACAGCACAAAATTGCGGCTGTCGGCGCGTTCGTCATCGGCAAACAGTTCGATATGATCAATCACGCCGCCGTCCTCACCGCGCACGCCCTCCAGATCCAGCGTCTGCCGCACCGCCCAGCTGAACGCGGTCAGCGCGTCAATATTGTCGCGCTCAACCGCCAGGCCATGCCCGGCAATCAAAAAGAACCAGTTGCCTCCCCAGGCGATATCGCCGCAGACGCTGCCATAGCCGGGCACCTCGATGGTCACCGCACGGCGGTAGCGGTAGGCCGGCACGTTCTGCACCGTCACGCTGCCGTCCTGATGCAGCCTGGCGCTGACCGTACCCACCGGCGTCTCAATCTGGTGGTCGCCGGGGCGGATACGGCCCAGATAGGCCAGCGACGCCATCAGGCCGATAGTGCCGTGGCCGCACATGCCGAGATAGCCCGTATTATTGAAAAAGATCACGCCGGCGCTGGCCGTCGGCGAGCAGGGCCGGCACAGCAGCGCCCCAACCAGTACGTCGTTGCCGCGCGGCTCAAGAATAATGGCGCTGCGCCAGTGGTCATGGCATTCGGCAAACAGCGCCTTACGTTCCGCCATACTGCCGTCGCCCAGATCGGGAAACCCATCAACGATCAGGCGCGTAGGTTCACCGCCGGTGTGGGAATCAATCGCCCGCAGTGCGGTGATGGATGTGGAATCGGTCATCGGAATCTCCAGCGAGTTGATGAAATCTTCACGCCAGCCTGACCGAATCTCCCGCCGCCGGCTTGATGCATTTCGGCGCGATGCATGGCGAAATCAGCACAGTCGCGCCCGGCCGACGAGAGGAAAACCATAACAATCTCTTATTTATCATGCTGTTATTTTTATGCTAAATCAGCCAGAGCGTTCGCTGAGCCGCCACAGGCAACCTGGCGACGCAAAATTATGCGGTGATCCGCAGTTTTGGCGGTCGGCGCTTGCCAAGTTAAATAAAAGTTAATATTGATCCAAAACCGTTAAATTCAGCGGCCAACAGGAAAGGTACTGCGATGCGTTTAGCCAGCAATCCCCCGCCAGCGCCCGATATGATGGCAGTAGCGGCCGACGATGATTTTGCCGTCGAAAAACTCAGCCAGCTGTGCGACGGTCTGGCGCAGCAGCGCCCCCACAGCCTGCACAGCGTTCTCAATTCCCTGGCGCTGATTGCGCCGCTGTTAAACGCCATTCCCAACGTGGTATTTTTCCTGAAAGACGCCCAGGCCCGCTATCTGCTGGCCAACCTGACGCTGGCAAAGCGCTGCGGGTTCAAAACGGTGGCGCCGCTGCTGGGAAAAACCTCCGCCGATGTGTTCCCCGCCCAGCTCGGCGCCGGCTATACCGAGCAGGATCTGCGCGTACTGCGCCACGGCGTGCACATTCAGGATCAGCTGGAGATGCACCTGTACAGCGGCCGCGAAACCGGCTGGTGCCTGACGCAAAAGCTGGCGCTGTGCGATACCCAGGGCAAAATCATCGGCATGGCGGGCATCTCGCACGACCTGCAGGAGGCCAAGGCCAACCACCCGGCCTATCAGCGGCTGGCGGCGCTGGATGACTATATCCGCCGGCATTACGCCAGACAGATTGCGCTGGAGGAACTGACCGCGTTGACCGGGCTGTCGGTGGCGCAGATCGAACGCTACTGCAAGCGTATTTTCCACCTGACGCCACGCCAGATGATCCACAAAGTACGGCTGGAAAAGGCCAGCGCGTTGCTGGCCGGCGATACGCCGATTACCGATATTGCCCTGCAGTGCGGCTATACCGACCACAGCGCCTTCAGCCGTCAGTTCAAAGCTATGACCGGCTCGACGCCGCGGGATTTCCGCACTTCATTACACGCCTGAAGCCATCAATATTAAGCCGTTTATCGGCTTTTCGCTCACCGCGACGGCCGGCGTTGTGCCCGCTTACTGTGCTGATTTCGTCATGCCCGGCGGCGAAAAACGTCAAGCCGTCGCCGCGGATTCCGGTCACTCTGTTATCGAATTTCACCAATAACTCACCATCAATTAACACATTCGACGACAGGAAAAACAGCATGAGCCAAAAAGCCATTAACTGGAGCGGCGTGTTCCCCGCGGTCAGCACCCAATTCCGCAGCGATTTTTCTCTCGATCTGGAAGCCACCCACCGGGTGGTGAGCAACCTGGTTGACGACGGCGTCTCCGGACTGGTGGTATGCGGCAGCGTCGGCGAAAACACCTCGCTCAGCGCACAGGAAAAACTGGCGGTGATCGAAGTGGCGAAAGACGCCGCCCGAGGCAAAGTGCCGGTGATTGCCGGCATCGCCGAATTCACCACCGCCTTTGCGCAGGATATGGCGCAGCAGGCCGCCAAAGCTGGCGTCGACGGTATTATGGTGATGCCGGCCCTGGTGTATTCGTCCAAACCGCACGAAACCGCCGCGCATTTCCGCAGCGTCGCCGCCGCCACCGATCTGCCGATTATGGTCTACAACAACCCGCCGATTTATAAAAACGACGTCACGCCGGAGATCCTGATCTCGCTGGCGGACTGCGACAACATCGTCTGTTTCAAAGACTCCTCCGGCGATACCAGCCGCTTTATCGATCTGCGCAACACGGTCGGCGACCGCTTTGTGCTGTTCGCCGGGCTGGACGATGTGGTGGTGGAAAGTATCGCCGTCGGCGCCGAAGGCTGGATTTCCGGTATGTCCAACGCCTTCCCGCGCGAGGGGGAAACGCTGTTCCGGCTGGCGAAGCAAAAACGTTTTGACGAGGCGCTGGCGCTGTACCGCTGGTTTATGCCGCTGCTGCACCTCGACGCCCGGCCGGATTTGGTGCAGTGCATCAAGCTGTGTGAAGAACTGGTCGGCCGCGGCAGCGCGGTCACCCGCCCGCCGCGTCTGGCGCTGGAGGGCGAAACCCGTCAGCAGGTGGTCGCCATCGTCGAACAGGCGCTGGCGCAGCGTCCGGCGCTGCCGGACGTCGGTCTGTAAATCCTGACGCGCCCCTTGCCGCATTCAGGGGCGCCGCAACCACAGCGGGGACACTATGCCTATCACCACCCTCAGCGGAAAGCAGTTTATCGGCGGCCGCCGCGTCGCCAGCGGCACGGCTGAACTTGTCAGCCTGCGTGCCGATAACGGTCAGCCCACCGGCTATCGCTTCCATCAGGCCAGTCGGCACGAGGCCGCTTGCGCCGCACTCGCGGCACAATCAGCGTTTATTGCCTACGCGCAGACCAGCAGCCAACAGCGCGCGTCCTTCCTTGACGCCATTGCCGATCAACTTGATGCGCTGGATGATGACTTTTTTACCGTCGTCCAGCAGGAAACCGCTCTGCCGCCGGCGCGCCTGCAGGGCGAACGCGCCCGCACCAGCGGCCAAATGCGGCTGTTCGCCGAACTGCTGCGCCGTGGCGACGTTATCGGCGCACGGATTGACAGCGCCCAGCCGGAACGCACGCCGCTGCCGCGCCCGGATTTACGTCAGTACCGCACCGCCATCGGCCCGGTGGCGGTATTCGGCGCCAGCAATTTCCCGCTGGCGTTCTCCACTGCCGGCGGCGATACCGCTGCCGCGCTGGCCGCCGGTTGTCCGGTGGTGTTTAAAGCGCACGGCGGCCATATGGCCACCGCAGAGCTGATCGCACAGGCGATCGAACGTGCGGTAGCACAGCAACAGATGCCCGCCGGGGTGTTCAATATGATCTTCGGCGATCGTATCGGCGCCGATCTGGTACAGCATCCGGCCATTCAGGCGGTCGGCTTTACCGGATCGCTCAGGGGGGGCCGCGCGCTGTTCGATCTGGCGCAGCAGCGCCCGCAGCCGATCCCGGTGTTCGCCGAGATGTCGAGCATCAACCCGGTGATCGTGCTGCCGCAGGCGCTGGCGCAGCGCGGACGGCAAATCGCACAGCAGCTGGCGGCGTCGGTTACTCTGGGCTGCGGCCAGTTCTGCACCAAGCCCGGTTTGATCCTCGGCGTGCGCAGTCCGGCACTTGAACAATTTATCACCGCGCTGAGTCAACAGATCGAAGCGGCCGAACCGCAGACCATGCTCAATACCGCCACTTTGCACCATTATCATCAGGGACTGAACGAACTGGAACAGCATCCAGGCATCGCGCACCTGGCCGGCCGGCGTGACGCCCCTGGCCATCAGGCCTGCGCGCAGCTGTATCAGGCGGAAGGCCGGCTGCTGTTGACGGCGGATGCGCGGCTGCAGGAAGAGGTGTTTGGCCCGGTCGCCATCGTGGCGGCGCTGGACGACGAGCAACAGCTGCAGCAGGCGCTGAACGCGCTGCAAGGGCAACTGACCGCCACGCTGCTGGCCGATGACGCCGACCTGACCGCCGCCGCGCCGCTGCTGGCCTGTTTAACGCATAAAGCCGGGCGGGTGCTGTTTAACGGCTACCCCACCGGGGTGGAAGTTTGCGACGCCATGGTGCACGGCGGGCCTTACCCCGCCACCAGCGACGCCCGCGGCACCTCGGTCGGCACGCTGGCGATCGAGCGTTTTATGCGACCGGTCTGTCTGCAAAATGCGCCGCCGTCGCTGCTGCCTCCTGCCCTGCAGGATGAAAACCCGCTTAATTTGCTGCGTCTGGTAAACGGCGTTTACCGGCGCGATCCGCTGTGAACCGCACCTGCAATGAGATAATAAAAGGGTAGCCACCATGACCACACAGGGTAAATTCAAGAAGCAGCTGACGCTCACCGATCTGACATTTATCGGCCTGGGCGCCATTTTTGGCTCCGGCTGGCTGTTCGCCGCCAGCCACGTCTCATCCATCGCCGGCCCGGCGGGGATCTATTCCTGGCTGATCGGCGGGCTGGCGGTGCTGCTGCTCGGCATTGTCTATTGCGAACTGGGCGCGGCGCTGCCGCGCGCCGGCGGCATCATCCGCTATCCGGTATTTTCTCACGGCGAGCTGATGGGCTACCTGCTCGGCTTTATCACGCTGATCGCCTTCTCCAGCCTGATCTCGATTGAAATCGTCGCCGCCCGCCAGTACGCCGCCGCCTGGTTTCCCTTCCTCAGCCAGCCGGATTCGGGCGATCCCACGCTGCTCGGCTGGCTGGTGCAGTTGCTCTTGCTGTGCCTGTTCTTCGCGCTCAACTATTACAGCGTGAAGACCTTCGCCAAATCCAACAACTTCATCAGTATTCTGAAATTCCTGGTGCCGCTGCTGGTGATAGTGGTGCTGTTTACCTTCTTTAAGCCGGAAAATCTGCACAGTCAGGGCTTCGCCCCTTACGGCGCAGCCGGCGTGGAGGCGGCAATTTCCGCCGGCGGCATTATTTTCGCCTATCTGGGGCTGACGCCGATTATCTCGGTAGCCAGCGAAGTGCAAAAGCCGCAGCGCACTATTCCCATCGCCCTGATCCTCTCCGTACTGCTCTCGACGGTGATCTATGTCCTGCTGCAGCTGGCTTTTCTCGGCAGCATTCCCTCCGAGATGCTGAGCGGCGGCTGGTCTGGCATCAGCAAGCAGTTCTCGCTGCCCTACCGCGATATCGCCATTACGCTCGGCATGGGCTGGCTGGCGTTTCTGGTGGTCAGCGACGCGATTATCTCCCCCAGCGGCACCGGCAACATCTACATGAACGCCACGCCGCGCGTAGTCTACGGCTGGGCGCGCGCCGGCACCTTTTTTAAAGTTTTTACCCGCGTCGACGGCGAATCCGGCATTCCGCGCCCGGCGCTGTGGCTGACCTTCGCGCTGTCGATCTTCTGGACGCTGCCGTTCCCGTCCTGGGAGCGGCTGATCGGCGTAGTATCCGCCGCGCTGGTGCTGAGCTATGCCATCGCGCCGGTTACCGCCGCCGGGCTGCGCCGCAACGCGCCGGATCTGCAGCGGCCGTTTTTCGTGCGCGGCTTCTGCGTGCTCGGTCCGCTGTCGTTTATTATTTCCGCGCTGATCGTCTACTGGTCCGGCTGGAACACCATTTCCTGGCTGCTTGGCCTGCAAATCCTGATGTTTCTTATCTATATCCTGTTCAAAAAGCAGGTGCCGACACACGCCGTCAGTCTGCGCCAGCAGGTTTACTCCTCACTGTGGCTGGTCGCCTTCTATGCGCTGATCATTATCATCTCCTATCTGGGCAGTTTCGGCGGCATCGGCGCCATCGGCCACCCGTGGGACACCCTGACGGTGGCGGTGATTGCATTGGCGATCTACTACTGGGGCGCCTATACCTGTTTACCTCAGGCAAATTTTGTCGGGGATGAAGAAGAGTAAATAAGGAGGGTATACCATGACGGCAAGCGTACGCCTGACGCTGGATCAGGCCTACCACTTAGCGCAGCGCGCACTACGCAGCAACGGGTTCAGCGCCGAACACGCCGACGCGGTGGCGCAGAACGTCACCGCCGGAGAGCGTGACGGCTGCGCCTCTCACGGGCTGTATCGCATTCTCGGCTGCGTACACTCGCTGCAGATGGGGAAAGTTTCCGCCGATGCCGAACCGGAGCTTATCGACAGCGCCCCCGCCATTATGCGGGTCAACGCCCACGGCGCCTTTTCGTTGGTGGCCTACCGCCGGGCGCTGCCGGCGTTTGTTGACAAAGTAAAACACAACGGCATCGCCGCGCTGGCGATCAACCACTGCGTACACTTCTCGGCGCTGTGGGCCGATATCGAACCGCTGACCGACCAAGGACTGGTGGCGCTGGCCTGTACGCCCAGCCACGCCTGGGTGACGCCGGCCGGCGGCAGCCAGCCGCTGTTCGGCACCAACCCTATCGCCTTTGGCTGGCCGCGCCCCGGGCAGCCGCCTTTTGTGTTTGATATGGCGACCAGCGCCGCGGCGCGCGGCGAGATAGAGCTGCACCGGCGCGCCGGCAAACCGCTGCCGCCTGGCTGGGGAATCGACAAAGAGGGCCGGCCATCAACCGATGCCGCCAGCGTGCTGGCCGGCGCCATGCTGACCTTTGGCGGGCATAAAGGCTCTGCGCTGGCGGCGATGGTGGAATTATTGGCCGGACCGTTAATCGGCGATATGACCAGTAAAGAGTCACTGGCGTTTGATAATCAGACCGGTTCATCGCCTTACGGCGGCGAGCTGATTATCGCCATGGATCCGCAGCGCTTTTTGGGGGAGCAGCAGGCAACCTACCTGGCCCACGCTGAAACGCTGTTCAACGATATGCGGCAACAGGGCGCACGGCTGCCCGGCGAACGACGTTTTCGCCAGCGCCCGCTGAGCGAGCAGCACGGCATCGAACTGCCGCAGGCGCTGTACGATGAGATTGAGGCGCTGTGCCGTTAAACCGTCCCCCTCTCCCGTCGGGAGAGGGGTTTACGCTTATCTGACCACCATCACCGAGGTTTTGGCATGGCGCACGATCGCCGCAGCGTTGGAGCCGAGCAGATAGGTTTTCACGCTGGGACGCCGTGAGCCGACCACGATCAGGTCAGCGCCGATCTCGTCGGCCAGCTGCAGCACTTCATCACGCGGTGAACCGAAACTGATGGTATAGGACAGACGCTCCAGCGGCAGCTCCATTTCCGAAATGATGTTCTTCAGCTTGTCGATCGCGTTAACTTCCGCCTGATTTTCAAATTCTTTAATGCCGAACGAATAGGCAGTGACAAATGCCGATGCGTCCGGCAACGCATGAAACAGGTGTACCTTGGCGCCCGAAACCTTGGCCAGATACTCCACATGCTTGATTGCGTTGTCCGTCAGTTGCGGCTCTTCAAGATCAACCGGTACTAAAATCATCTGGTACATATGTCATCCCTATTTGGTGGTAGCCCTGTGGCTTCCAGCTTACTGCTGACGACGATGCGGATGAATTGATTTGTCGGTTTTTTGTGATCGGGGGTTAATACTCTTTCACCGCCTGCGCGGCGTTAACAAAAGGCGGGCGAGAAGATCACGCCGGAGGCCGCATACCGCCGCCCCCGGCACAATATTTATGCTTTGGTTTTTTCCAGCTGTTTGACCAGTACATAACGCAACGAGGACGCATCGGCCGGGACATTCTCCAGCTCGCTGACGTTTACCTGCAGTTTATAGCGATAGCCGGGGGTAAACTCGAAACCTTCAATCTGGGTGTAAAACAGCTCCCACTGCGCATCCGGCGACTGACGCACCTGCATGCATTTCATCGGCGCGACGCCCACGCAATCCACCAGACGGCTGTTGACGTATAAGGTTTCGTTTTTGCCGGCGGCCGGCGCTGACGCTTCCGGCGACGTTGACGGCTGGCTGCAGCCGGTCAGACCGGCCAGTAATAAGAGCGCTAATGATTTGTTTTTCATTGTTTGTTTCCTCAGAGATCGAAGCGGCATGATAACAACATAGCTCGCCTGTAAACAAAATAAAAAACCATATTTAACGACATATCCAGCCAATCAGATTGATATGAAGACAAAAGGCAGATTAGCCATCTGGTCGTGCCTGATGCTTGAGTTGCTTAAAATTTCGCCACACCACCACGGGTGCCGTAAATTTTGTGCATGACAAGAAATAGGGATAAAAAGCCGCGCATGCGTTCCCCAAGGCAGTAAATTTGCGCCAGATCACCTTTCTGCATTCACGGTGAAACGCAACGGTCATTTTGCGTGGCATCGCACAAATTTGCGGCCTTCTTGCCAGCCTGATCTTAAAAGAAATTGGCTAAGCTGATGATTTGTAGCGGCCTGCCGTTCCGTAGCCAGCGCCGCCTGACGTAAGCCACATTCCGCTGTCGCCACGTCAAACATCAGCACCTGGCGGTGGAAAGGCGTCGGACATCCATTGCCGGCGATACGTTTTTACGCATTAGTTTTTCTCATGCTAGAAATTTAACCTATTGGTATATCAACAAGATAGCGCCCGCAAAGGCTGTTAATTTGCTATGCCGGAAGGTAACCTTGCGTCCTCTGAAGGTCCGATTTACCTCCTGTGTACAAGAAACAATCAACCTTTCCCCTTGGCGTTAAATGTTGTAAACATGTTGCAAAAGGGTGAATTAGTAACACTACCTTAATTCAAACCGGGCAGCCGGATAAACGTATAAGAAAGAGCCAATTTAGAGCTCATAATTTCACTCATGACAGGTAAGACAGGACATCATCAGATGGTAGACCACTCTAAAATTACCGCCGACGCCGCGGAGGCGTCAGACGATCATCTACGCAGAAACCTGACCAACCGCCATATTCAGCTGATCGCCATCGGTGGCGCTATCGGCACCGGTCTGTTTATGGGCTCGGGCAAGACCATCAGTCTGGCCGGTCCTTCCATCATCTTCGTCTATATGATCATCGGCTTTATGCTGTTCTTCGTGATGCGGGCGATGGGCGAGCTGCTGCTGTCCAACCTGCAGTACAAATCCTTCAGCGATTTCGCCGCCGATCTGCTCGGTCCGTGGGCCGGCTTCTTTACCGGCTGGACCTACTGGTTCTGCTGGGTGGTGACCGGGATTGCCGACGTGGTGGCGATCACCGCCTATGCCCAGTTCTGGTTCCCCGGCCTGTCGCAATGGATCGTCTCGCTGCTGTGCGTGCTGGTATTGCTGACGCTCAACCTGGCGACGGTGAAGATGTTCGGTGAGATGGAGTTCTGGTTTGCGATGATCAAAATCGTCGCCATTATCGGCCTGATTATCACCGGGGTAGTGATGATCGCCACCCACTTCCAGTCGCCGAACGGCAGCGTCGCGTCGCTCTCGCACCTGTGGAATGATGGCGGCATGTTCCCGAAAGGCATCAGCGGCTTCTTCGCCGGCTTCCAGATCGCGGTCTTCGCCTTTGTCGGCATCGAACTGGTCGGCACCACCGCCGCCGAAACCAAAGACCCGGAAAAATCGCTGCCGCGCGCCATTAACTCCATTCCGCTGCGCATCATCATGTTCTACGTGTTCTCACTGATCGTCATCATGTCCGTGACGCCGTGGAGTTCCGTGGTGGCTGACAAGAGCCCGTTCGTCGAGCTGTTTATGCTGGTCGGCCTGCCGGCGGCGGCCAGCGTGATTAACTTCGTGGTGCTGACCTCTGCGGCTTCATCCGCCAACAGCGGCGTCTTCTCCACCAGCCGTATGCTGTACGGCCTGGCGCAACAGGGTGACGCGCCGGAATCGTTCGCCAACCTGTCCAAGCGCGCGGTGCCGGCCAACGGCCTGACTTTCTCCTGTATCTGTCTGCTGGGCGGCGTGGTGCTGATTTACCTGATCCCGAACGTGATGACGGTATTTACCCTGGTCACCACCGTCTCCGCCATCCTGTTCATGTTTGTCTGGACGATAATCCTGTGTTCGTACCTGGTGTACCGCAAGCGACGTCCGCAACTGCACCAAAAGTCGATTTACAAAATGCCGGCCGGCAAGCTGATGTGCTGGGTATGCATGGCATTCTTTGCCTTCGTGCTGGTGCTGCTGACCCTGCAGGACGACACGCGCCAGGCGCTGATGGCCACCCCGCTGTGGTTCGTGCTGTTGGGCATCGGCTACCTGATGGCGCGCAACAAAAAAGCAGCCTGACACTGACTGAAAGGGGAGGCTTAGCCTCCCCTGGTTCTCTGTCCTGCTCTAACTCTCCGCCAGCGCCTCGCGCTTTTTCTTCCGTCGAATACGCAATTCGCTGACGATCACCCCCAGCACGATCAACGCCCCGCCCAACAGCGCCGCTCCCGGCAGACGCTCACCGGCAATGCGCCCCACCACGCCGGCCCACACCGGTTCACCGGCGTAAATGACCGTCGCCCGCGTTGGCGAAATACTGCGCTGCGCCCAGTTCATGGTGAGCTGAATCAGGGCGCTGGCGATCCCAAGACCGACGGCGCAGTACAGTAAATAATCGGAATAGGCCGGCACCTTTTCGCCGCTCGGCAGCATCATCATAAAAGAGAGCAGCGATGCGGCCGCCAGCTGAACCACGGTCACCCGTTTGACGTTCACCTTCCCGGCATAGGCGCTGATAAGTATGATTTCCGCCGCCACCGCCACGGTGCTGATCAGCGTAACGGTCTCTCCCAGGCTAAAGCTGACTTCGCTGCCGTTCGGCCCGGCCAGCAGCATCAGGCCGCTGAAGGCCAGCACAATGCCGATCCACGCCATGACGCCCGGAAAACGCTTGAGCACCAGCCACTGCAGCAGCGGCACCATCGGCACATACATCGCGGTGATAAACGCCGACTGGCTGCTGCTGATGGTCTGCAAGCCAATACTCTGCAGGCTGTAGCCCACCGCAATCGTCACCCCGATCAGCATCCCGGCCTTGCATTCATACCAGGTCAGCCCGCGCAGGCTGTTCAATGAAAACAGTATTAACGCCAGTGCGGCTGCGCCAAAACGCAGCCCGACAAAAAAGAACGGGCCGCTGACCGTCATGGCGTAATGAATCGCCAGGAACGTACCGCCCCAGATCATGGTAATAACAATCAGGATCGCTTCCTGCGGCCTGATTTTCAGCAACAGGCCTGAAGTAGAAGATGTTTTGCTCATAGATGTCGACTTGCCCTTGATCAACACAACGTGCAATATAATGCACAGATCCTGCCAGTATGAGACATCACGGAAAAATGAGCAATATAGTGCACAATGGTAAACCCGACGCTCCCCAGGTGCTGCAATACCTCAGCAGCAACGTGCGCGGTTATCGTCAGCAGGCAGGGCTGAGTCAAATGGCGCTGGCGACGCAGTCCGGCGTCAGCCGCCGTATGCTGGCAGGCATTGAATCCGGTGAGCGCAACGTCAGCCTGGCGGTGTTGGATAAGCTGGCGGCGGCGCTCGGGGTCACTTTCAGCGATCTGATTCAGGCGCCGGCGGCGCGCGGCAGCCATCTGGTCGGCGAACTGGCCTGGCAAGGCGAGCAGGCGGCCAGCCAGGCGATTTTTACCGCCAGCGTGCCGGCGCGTCAGCGGGTAGAGCTGTGGCAATGGACGCTGATGCCGCACGAGCAGTATCACTCACAGCCCGATGCCGAAGGCTGGCGCGAGATCGTTTATGTAATTGAGGGGTGCCTGACGCTGCTGCTGGAGCAGCAAACCCTGACGCTACACGCCGGCGATACCCACGTCTTCAACAGCGATCAGCAGTATACTTACGCCAACCACGGCGAAAGCCCTTTACGCTTTATCCGCAACGTAACCTTTTAGTCATCCGCCGACTGGCCCTGCAGCCAGTGCAGCAAGGTTTCCACCGCGCTGCCCGGTGCCACCGGCTGCGGCATTAGCAGGCTGTAGCCGCTGCCGTCGTGGCGAAAACCAAACGGCGCCGCCAGCAGCCCGGCGCTGATATCGTCACGTACCTGCTGCCACGGCCCGATCGCCACGCCCAGCCCGGCGACCGCCGCCTGCAGGCTGAAGTAAAAATGCTCAAAACGCTGCTGTGGCATACCCTCAATCGATATCCCCTGCGCCTGCGCCCAATCTGCCCAGGCGTTGGGACGGGTGGCGGTTTGCAACAGCGCCGCATCGTGGCGCAAACGCGGCTCTACCTGGCTGCCTTCAATAAAATGCGTCAGCATTTCCGGCTTGCACACCGGGCCAATTTTTTCACTAAACAGCGGGATGCTGTGTACATTCGCTCCCCAGTCAAAATCATTGCGCCGAATCGCCAGCGTAATGCCATCCTGAAAAGTCACCGCTCCGCCGCCGGCCACCAGCTGTATATGCATCGCCGGATGGGCGCGCAGAAACTCCGGTATGCGCGGAATCAGCCAGCGCATCAGCAGCGTCGGCTCACAGGAGAGCACAATAGGTGCGTTTTGCGCCTGCTGATACAGTTCCTGCACGCTCTGTTCAAGAATATCGAACGCCTGCTGGGTAGCCTGCCACAGTTTACGTCCGGCCGCCGTCAGATAGACCCGGCGGTGACGCCGCTCGAACAGCGCCAGCCCCAGTTCATTCTCCAGCCCCCTCACCGCCCGGCTGATGGCGCCATGGGTCAGGCTCAGGCTATGCGCCGCCAGAGTGAAGCTTTCCAGCCTGGCCGCCGCCTCAAAGCAACGCAGCCCTCCCAGCGAAATATTTCTGCCGATTTTGCGTGAGGTAGACTCACCGATATCGTCAGTTTTCATCGTTTGTCTCCCTGTCCGCGACGTTCAACAATGCAGCCCTGTCCGATCAATAACTTATACAGGCTCACTATGACTGAACTTATTGCCGTCGTCACCCTGACTTTACTCGCCGTTATCAGCCCCGGCCCGGATTTCGCCATGGTATCGCGCAACAGCCTGACCGGCTCACGCGCCTCCGGACTCTACTGCGCGCTGGGTATCGGTCTTGGCGTACTGGTCCATGTGGGATACACGCTGGTTGGCGTCGGCCTGTTGATTCAGCGTTCGCTGTGGCTATTCACCGTGCTGAAATTTATCGGCGCGGCCTACCTGATTTATCTCGGCCTGCAGATGTATCGTCATGCGGCGACGGCGCCGGCTCCCGCCGCAACGCCTGCGCACAACATCGGTGAATGGCGCGCACTGAAAACCGGGTTTCTGACCAATGTGCTGAACCCCAAAACCACCATTTTCATCGTCAGTCTGTTTATGCAGGTGGTTAACCCGCAAAGCTCACTGACGGTGCAGATCGGTTACGGGCTGTTTATCTCGGTGACGCATATACTGTGGTTTGGCGCCGTGGCGCTGTTCTTTTCCTCCCCGGCCATCAGCACGCGTTTTCTGCGCCTGCGCAGCGGCATCGACCGTCTGTTCGGCGGGCTGTTAATCACGTTCGGCGCGCTGCTGGCGCTGAGTAACCTGAGCCGCTGACGCTACCCGCGCCGGGACAAACGCAGATAACATAATTTTTATGATATTTTTATATCGTCCGCGCTATTCTATATCTACTTCTATCAATGTGTTGACGCACAGTCCTTCGGCAACCCGGGCGCAAGCATGGTTAAAACAAAACAACTGGTTATTGTTGTTCATCTTTGCAGTTTTTTGGTGGTTCTCTACAGCCTTTCCATGATTCCCCCGTTATTAATGGCGTTGCTCTACAAAGAAAAAAGCATCTTCTCTTTTTTCTATACGTTGGTGATCGCCGCATCGGTCGGCGGCCTCGGCTGGTTCAGTAGCCGCCAGTCGAAGGTGCAGTTGCGCACCCAGGACGGCTTTTTGATCATCGTGCTGTTCTGGCTGCTGTTTTCCATTATCAGCGCCCTGCCGCTGTGGCTCGACGATACGATAAACATCAGCCTGGTGGATGCGATGTTCGAGGGGATATCCGGTATCACCACTACCGGCGCGTCGGTGCTGAACGACGTCTCCTCGGTGCCGAAGTCTTTCCTTTACTATCGCGCACAGCTGAATTTTGTCGGCGGTTTGGGGATTATCGTACTGGCGGTGGCGGTGCTGCCGCTGCTGGGGATCGGCGGTGCCAAACTGTATCAGTCGGAAATGCCCGGCCCGTTTAAAGAGGAGCGTCTGACGCCACGCCTGGCCGATACGGCCAAAAATCTGTGGCTGATTTATCTCGGACTCGGGTTACTGTGCACCCTGGCGTTTCGCCTGGCCGGCATGCCCTGGTTCGATGCCCTGTGTCACGCGCTGTCCACCGTGTCGCTGGGCGGTTTTTCCACCCGTAATGAGAGCCTGGGCTATTTCGACAGCACGCCGATCGAGCTGGTCGGCGGCATTTTCTCCGTGCTGGCGGCCATCAATTTCACCCTGTTCTTCGTCGCCATCAGCCGCCGCAGCCTGAAGCCGCTCCTCCGCAATCCCGAACTGCGCTTTTTCCTGCTGGTTCTGGCCATCATCGTGGCCATTGTGGTGGCCGAACTGTACCGCTCCGGGATGTACGGCATCAAAGACGCGCTGGTGCACGGCTTTTTCCTCACCAGTTCAATGATGACCGATAACGGCCTCGCCACCGCCGACTACGCCAAAACGCCGACCAACGCCATCCTGCTGCTGCTCGGCGCCAGTTTCTTCGGCGGCTGCGTGGGCTCAACCTGCGGCGGGATTAAAGCGCTGCGCTTTCTGATTATGTATAAAGTGAGCCGTCACGAGGTCAACCAGCTGGTGCACCCCAACGCCATTTTCACCATCAAGGTTGGCGACGCCTCCGTGCACGATCGCGTACTGCGATCGGTATGGAGCTTTTTCTTTCTGTACGTGCTGTTCAGCTGTCTGTTCGTCTGGGCGCTGAACCTGATGGGCTATGACATGATGACCGCGTTCGCTACCGTCGCCGCCTGCATCAACAATATGGGCCTGGGATTTGGCGAAACGGCGGCCGGCTTCGGCACGCTCTCCGATCCCGCCAAATGGCTGATGTGCGCCGCCATGCTGCTGGGACGCCTGGAGATTTACCCGATTCTGATTTTATGCTCCCGCACCTTCTGGCGTTTCTGATGGCCACCGCCTGTCGGCATTGTCGACAGGCAACCTTCATTTCAATTTAAAAACAACAAGTTAAAAAACCTCAAAGCCCGTAAATTCAAGTTATGTCAATTTTAGTGTATACTCCTCCAGCACTATTTTTCTGGCGTACTCACGCTATTTTCTCTGGAGTTGTTATTTCCAACTACTCGCTTTATCCCAGATAATTTGGACTTGCATCACGACGGTAAGGGAGCGCATCTCAATGAAGCAATAATTTGGGTGCAACCGTCGGCAACACAGATGCAGTTTCAAGCATAAAGGGGATATCACTCCCTAACGGACTAGAAGGTATTCTATGAGCCAAAACGACACTGAAAACGTGGCACGTCGTAGCCATATCAATCCTCCGGTATTTTTCATTTCCGCCGCACTGATCATCGTCCTGGTGGCGTTTGCCGCGCTCTATCCCGAGCTGGCCGATCGTAAATTCAAAGCACTACAACAAGGAATATTCACCAACGCCAGCTGGTTCTACATCCTGGCGGTCGCGCTGATTCTGCTCAGCGTCACCTATCTGGGCCTGTCGCGTTACGGCAACATCAAGCTGGGGCCGGATCACGCCCAGCCGGACTTCAGCTATGTCTCCTGGTTCGCCATGCTGTTTTCCGCCGGTATGGGGATCGGCCTGATGTTCTTCGGCGTCGCCGAACCGGTGATGCACTACCTTTCTCCGCCGGTCGGCACGCCGGAAACGGTGGAGGCGGCAAAACAGGCCATGCGTCTGACCTTCTTCCACTGGGGCCTGCACGCCTGGGCGATTTACGCCATCGTGGCGCTGATCCTGGCGTTCTTCAGCTACCGTCACGGCCTGCCGCTGACGCTGCGCTCGGCGCTGTACCCGATTATCGGCGACCGCATCTACGGGCCGCTGGGCCATGCGGTGGATATCTTCGCCGTTATCGGTACCGTTTTCGGCGTCGCCACCTCGCTGGGCTACGGCGTGCTGCAGGTCAACGCCGGCCTGAACCATCTGTTCGGCCTGCCGATCAATGAAACGGTGCAGGTGGTGCTGATCGTGGTGATCACCGGGCTGGCGACGCTGTCGGTGGTATCCGGGCTGGACAAGGGCATCCGCATCCTGTCCGAACTGAACCTCAGCCTGGCGATCCTGCTGCTGGTGCTGGTCGGTATCCTCGGCCCGACCGTGCTGCTGCTGAAATCCTTTGTGGAAAATACCGGCGGCTACCTGTCTGAAATCGTCAGCAAAACCTTTAACCTGTACGCTTACGAACCGAAATCCAGCAACTGGCTGGGTGGCTGGACGCTGCTGTACTGGGGCTGGTGGCTCTCCTGGTCGCCGTTTGTCGGTATGTTTATCGCCCGCGTTTCCCGCGGCCGCACCATCCGCGAATTCGTTACCGGCGTGCTGTTTGTTCCGGCCGGCTTCACCCTGCTGTGGATGACCTTCTTCGGCAACAGCGCCATCCATCTGATTATGGCTGAAGGCGCGCGCGATCTGGCGACAACGGTGCAGACCGACGTCTCGCTGGCGCTGTTTAACTTCCTTGAGCACTTCCCGTTCGCCAATATCCTGTCGTTTATCGCCATGGCGATGGTGGTGGTGTTCTTCGTCACCTCGGCGGACTCCGGCGCTATGGTGGTTGATACGCTGGCTTCGGGCGGTTCCGACAAAACGCCAATCTGGCAGCGTATCTTCTGGGCCGCGCTGATGGGCGTAGTGGCGATTGCACTGCTGGTTGCCGGCGGCCTGAGCGCGCTGCAGACGGTCACCATCGCCAGCGCCCTGCCGTTCTCCATCATCCTGCTGATCTCGATTTACGGGCTGCTGAAAGCGCTGCGGGTCGACGCCCATAAGCGCGACAGCCAGACCACCACCACCATCGCACCGACCGCTGCGCGCAACCCGATCTCCTGGCAGCGACGCCTGCGCAATATCGCCTACTTCCCGAAACGCTCGCACGTGAAGCGCTTTGTCAGCGAAGTGGTGCACCCGGCGATGACGCTGGTGGAAGCCGAGCTGGTAAAACAGAGCACCGAATCCTCCATCGACGACTCGCAGGACGACCGTATTCGCTTTGAAGTGGATTTAGGCGACGACCTGAACTTTGTGTATGAAGTGCGTCTGCGCGCCTATATTCAGCCGGCCTTCGCCCTGGCGGGGCTGAACGATGAAGAGCGGGACGAAGAGCACAAGTACTACCGTGCGGAAATCCACCTGAAGGAAGGCGGCCAGGATTATGACGTGATGGGCTGGACGCAAGAACAGATCATCCACGATATTCTCGACCAGTATGAGAAGCACCTGCACTTCCTGCATCTGGTACGGTAAAACGCTACCTCAACCGCCCCTCCCGGGGCGGTTTTTTTTCGCCTCAACGCCTCTCTTTTATGTATCCCCAACAACACATCACCAATATCAATGTGTTGCATTGTTGTATTCATAACGCTGCGATAGGTTAAAAAACACTGTAAATAAATACAGTATTTCTTAACTTATTTGAGGATGCCACCATGCGTTTGAACCAACTTTTCTCCCTGTTCGCCATACTCGTCAGCGCGCAAACCTTCGCCGCTACGCCCGAATCAATCGACAACTGCGCCGTCGGCTGCCCGACCGGCAGCAGCACCAACGTGTCAATCGTGCGCCACGCCTACACGCTGAATAACAACAGCAGCACCAAATTCGCCAACTGGGTGGCCTACCACATCACCAAAGATACGCTGGCCAGCGGCAAAAGCCGCAGCTGGAAAACCGACCCCGCGCTGGAGCCGCAGGACACTCTGGCCCCGGCCGACTACACCGGCGCCAACGCCGCGCTGCAGGTGGATCGCGGCCATCAGGCGCCGCTGGCCTCGCTGGCGAACGTGTCGGACTGGGAATCGCTGAACTATCTCTCCAATATCACGCCGCAAAAATCCGCGCTCAATCAGGGATCCTGGGCGGCGCTGGAAGAACAGGAACGCAAACTGATCGCCCGCGCCGACGTCAGTTCGGTGTATACCGTCACCGGCCCGCTGTATGAGCGCGAGATCGGCAAACTGCCGGGCACCGACAAATCACACACCATTCCCAGCGGCTACTGGAAGGTGATTTTTATCAACAACAGCCCGGAGGTGAACCACTACGCCGCCTTTATCTTTGATCAGAATACCCCGCGCGACGCTGACTTCTGCCAGTTCCGCACCACCGTCAGCGAAGTGGAAAAACGCAGCGGCCTGATTTTATGGGCCGGTCTGCCGGATACGGTACAGGAAAAACTGAAGGCCAAGCCGGGCGTCCTGCCCGAACTGATGGGCTGCCAGGCCTAACCCGGCGGAACCACGGCGGGGGCACATGCTCCCGCCAATCAGAAAACTTAAATCTGGTAATCAATCACCGGTTCAAGCTGCGCGGAAAACACCTGATCTTTAATCTCCGTCAGCGTCAGCGTCGGATTGCACAGCTGAATAAAACGCCAGGCGTAGTTGCGCTGCAGCTGGCTGCGCTTAAGCCCCAGCCAGACGGTATTCGGCTCAAACAGGTGTTCGGCATTGAGGCTGACCAGCCCGCGATCGCGCTCTTTCTCGTACGACATATCGGCCAGCACTCCTACCCCCAGTCCCAGCTCCACATAGGTTTTAATTACGTCGGAATCCTGCGCGCTGAGGGCGATGTCCGGCGTCAGCCCCGCCGCCTTAAACGCCGCATCAAGGCGTGAACGCCCGGTAATCCCCTGCCGGTAGGTAATCAGCGGCTGGGTGCTTAACTGCTCCAGCGTCAGCGGCCCTGCCTGCGTCAACGGATGGTTTTCCGGCACCAGAATTGCGTGGTGCCAGCGGTAATACGGAAACGCCGCCAGCGCGTCATCGTTCATCAGACGCTCGCTGGCAATGCCGATATCCGCCTCCCCGGAAGCCAGCATGGCGACAATTTCTTCCGGCGTACCCTGATTCAGCACCACCCGTACGCGCGGATACAGCGTGCGGAACTCCTTAATCACCCGCGGCAGACTGTAGCGCGCCTGAGTATGGGTGGTGGCGATATGCAGCTGCCCGCTGTCGTTGCTGCTGAACACATCCGCCAGCCGGCGAATATTATTGGCGTCGTTCAAAATACGCTCGGCCACCACCAGCAATTCCTTGCCCGGTTCAGTCATCCCCAACAGGCGTTTTCCGCGGCGAATAAATATTTCGATGCCCAACTCTTCTTCCAGCTCGCGAATATGCCGACTGACCCCCGACTGCGAAGTAAATAAGGTATTGGCCACTTCGGTCAGATTGTAATTACGACGGGCCGATTCCCGAATAATTTTTAATTGTTGGAAATTCATCCTGTCCCCCATTGCACACGATTTCCCAATATTGATACGGGGACGGCGGCAGGCTCACAAATAAGAAATAACCTTTAGTTATGCTTTTTCACGATAAGTCGCCAAGCAAACGCCGCATCCTGTCGGTGTAAAAAACGAGGGCAATAAAAAGTCAGGAAAAATAACGAGATAGATAACCATAAATAAAGGGCGGTTTATTTACCGCCCTTGCTGATGGTTATTAAATATAGAGATTGGATATAATCAAACGCGTCGTCGCTTCAGCCGGCAACCGGCGTATGCTGCTGCAGCCACTGACGCACGCTGCTGGCCAGCTCGCCAATGGCGTCATCACGCATGCCGTGGTTTTTCAATTCGCGGTCGAGCGCAAACAGATACTGGGCGTTGGTGCCCAGCGGGCCGCTGGCGCTGGCAATCAGCGGCGTGACCACCTGATGACAGGTGTCCGCTTCAAACAGCGGATGTTGCGCGTCCATCACAAACGCCAGCGCGGTGATCTTCCGGCCGCCGTCCAGCGCCAGTTCACACCAGGTCGGCAGATAACAGCCGGTCACCATTTCACGTTTCCACAGCAGCGCCAGCTCGTCATCCAGATGCGCTTCCGGCAGGCGGAAAGCCAGGCCGCTTGTCTCCCCGCCGGCTTTCAACGCCAGCATGCGCCCGGGCTGATGCTGGGTGCCGCGCCCGGCGGTCAGGCGCAGACAGAACGCCCGGTGCCAACCCTGCAGGGTAGCGGGCTGCACCTCTTCCGCTTCAAAAATCGGGTTCCACATCAGCGAGCCGTAGCCAAAGACCCAGACCGGGCCGCTGTCCGGCCGCTGCGCCAGCGTGTGCGCCAGCGATTCTGCCCGCTGTTCCGGCGTCAGCAACAGCGTCTCTTCAATCGTACCAAATGCCGTTTTGCAATCTGCCTGTTGCAGAAAATCTCGCGTTAACACCGATCAACCTCCCGGGTAGCAGCACCAGCGCTCCCCTTCGCCACTGATTTAAACATATCGCTATCTGTACGGAATTTTATTAGTTCACTATTTGTCCGCCAGATAATGACACTATTCTTTTCCGCAGCGGCAATCAAGTCTGCGGCGCTTTTTAGCCGGCAAAAGTATTTGTACACAGCAGCAATAATATTTCCCCCCTTGCCAGCCAGACAGATAAACCGCATATATCGGCTCAACGCCACCGGGCAAAATATCCCGCAACGTTATTCGGGAAGTAAACCACGGCCTTGGCAAACGGTGCGCCATTAATTGGCAACGATTCTCATTATCAATGGTCGTGGTATACTGCCGCCACAACGACAACAGGAGAACGCCGTGACTACCGAAGCACCCCGCACCCGCGCCCCCTATTTAATCAGCGTTGCCCGCGTTCATGACGTAACGCCGCACCTGCGTCGCATCACCTTTTATGCCGACGATTTACAGTATTACCCGGCCAACGCCGCCGCGGCGCATATCAAAGTCTTTCTGCCGCGCGCCGGGCAAAGCCAGCCCGATCTACCGCGCCTGACCGAAAATGGCCCGGTCTGGGCGGCAGACGCCGTACGCCCGCTGGTGCGCACCTACTCCGTACGCGCCATTCGCCCGGAACAGGGTGAAATCGATATTGAATTCGCCATGCACGACCATAACGGCCCGGCGGTCAGCTTCGCCCGTAACGCCAAAGCCGGCGACATCATCGGCATCAGCAATCCCGGCGGGCCGAAACCGATGCTGCCGGAGGCTGACTTTTACTGTCTGGCGGGCGATCCCTCATCGCTGCCGGCCATCGCCGCCCTGCTGGAAAATCTGCCGGCGCGCAGCGAAGGACACGCCTTTATCCGCGTCGACAGCAGCGCCGATGCCCTCGACCTGCGCAAACCGGCCGGTTTTGAGCTGAGCTGGATTATCGGCGGCACCGATAAAACCGCAGCGCTGATTACCCAGTTCTGCGCGCAGCCACTGCCCGCCGGCCGCACGCATTTCTGGCTGGCCGGCGAGGATCAACTGGTGGTTACCCTGCGTCGCTACCTTCGCCGCGAGCGTCAATGTGAGCGTAATCAGCTTTATGCAGTACCTTACTGGCGTGAGGGGCTAAATGAAGAGGGTTATCATGAGACACGCCATGAAATCATGGACAATATTGATTCCTGATACGTTCAACCTGCGTGTATTGACGAGGAAATTCTTCGTTAACTGATTTTTTTAGCGGGTTAATGATAAAAAATCGCTTAGCTGCGTAAAAGTAAGTAAAAAAAACCGCATCCCCTGCGGTTTTTTTGTTACCCTATGTCACATAAAGCAAGTTTTTTCTTGCTCATAACACCACAACATCACTATTCCCACGGTGCAATCCAGTCAGCATATCCTATGATTAAGTATCTTCCGTGATACGCGAAATCGTCGGTTATACAGATGATTAGCACACAGCCGGGAACCTGCAGTTCGAGAAAGGAGACGTACCATCCATGAAGTCGCAACACGATCCTGGCCGATCTAAATCCCGCCATACCGAGTATTCCCTGATTTTTCCGATCGCTGCGCTGGTTGTCTTGAACCTGTGGAGCGACACCAGCAACTTCCCGCTGATCGTCGGCATTAATATTCTCGCTCTGTTCGGTATTCTGAGCAGCGCCTTCAGCGTCGTGCGCCATGCCGACGTGTTGGCCCACCGCCTGGGCGAACCCTACGGCTCGCTGATCCTCAGCCTGTCGGTGGTGATCCTGGAGGTCAGCCTGATCTCCGCGCTGATGGCGACCGGCGATGCTGCGCCGGCCCTGATGCGCGACACCCTATATTCCATCATCATGATCGTCACCGCCGGTCTGGTGGGCTTTGCCCTGCTGCTGGGCGGACGTAAATTCGCCACCCAGTACGTCAACCTCGGCGGCATCAAACAGTATCTGATGGCGATTTTCCCGCTGGCGGTGATCGTGCTGGTGCTGCCCAGCGCCCTGCCGGGCGGCAATTTCAGCACCGGCCAGTCGCTGCTGGTCGCCATGATCTCCGCCGCCATGTACGGCGTGTTCCTGCTGATCCAGACGAAAACGCACCAAAATCTGTTTGTCTACGAGCATGAAGACGACGATGGCGACCCGCACCACGGAAAACCGTCCTCCCACAGCAGCCTGTGGCACGCCGCCTGGCTGGTGGTGCATCTGGTGGCGGTGATCGCGGTGACCAAATTCAATGCCGGCCCGCTGGAAGGCCTGCTGACCAAAGTGAACGCGCCGGCTCAGTTCACCGGCTTCCTGGTAGCGCTGCTGATCCTGTCGCCGGAAGGCCTGGGCGCCCTGCGCGCCGTGCTGAACAACCAGGTGCAGCGCGCCATGAATCTGTTCTTCGGTTCGGTGCTGGCGACTATTTCCCTGACGGTGCCGGCGGTAACCATTATCGCCACGTTGACCGGCCAGACGCTGATCTTCGGCCTGCAGGCGCCGCATATGGTGGTAATGCTGACGGTGCTGATCCTGTGCCAGATTTCCTTCTCCACCGGCCGCACCAACGTGCTGAACGGCACCGCCCACCTGGCGCTGTTCGCCGCCTATATGCTGACCATCTTCGCCTGATCCCGACGATAACGGCATGAAAAAAGGGCTGAACGCCACGTTCAGCCCTTTTGTTTTTCCGCCGGCTACAGCGCGCAGAAAATCCCCACGGCGATACCGCCGAACAGCAGCCATTTAATGATGTAATACACCGTTTTATTCCAGGCCTTCAGCCGTTTTCCTACCCGACGGATGGCGTAGATATACTTGAAGGCTTTGTTGACGCCGCCGGTACGGTCGCCCGCTTCATTCGGCGCGGTGGCGGCGCTCATCAGATGGCGTCCCAGCCAGTGGTTCACCCGCTGCGTCCAGCGGTAGCGCATCGGCCGTTCAATATCGCAGAACAAAATCAGGCGGTTCTGCCCGCTTTTGTTTTCCGCGTAGTGCAGATAGGTTTCGTCAAACAGCACGTCCTCACCGTCGCGCCAGCTGTAGCGCTTGCCGTCCACCTCGATAAAGCAGCGGTCGTCGTTCGGCGTAATCAGCCCCAGGTGATAGCGCAGCGAGCCTGCATAAGGGTCGCGGTGACGCGGCAGGCGGCTGCCGTCCGGCAGCTCGGCAAACATCGCAGCTTTGACCGACGGCAGCGTGCGCAGCAGCGCGGTGGTCTGCGGACACAGCGTCATCGCCGAAGGATGGCTGTCCTCATACCATTTCAGATAAAAGCGCTTCCAGCCGGTTTTAAAGAAGGAGTTAAAGCCTGCGTCATTATATTTATCGGACGCTTTGATTTGCTGGATTGCCATCAGCTGGCGGCCTTCATCACGGATGGTCTGCCAATTGTCGCGCAGCGCCTGTAACTCCGGGAACAGCTCTTGCGGCAGATACGGCGTGGTAGGCACGCGGGAAAAGAGGTACATAAAAACGTTCAACGGTGCGGTGAAGGTCGAATGGTCAGCCAGTTGGCGCCAGAAACCGTAACGAACCCGACCACGATAATGCACATAAACCACGCATAAAATAAACAGAATTAAAACGATATATTTCATTGTTTTTCATCAGAATAATATACATAGCCATCCCTGAGCCAGGCCGGCGCAGGACCCGTTCCTTGCCGCGAGACGGCAAGGTGTACAGCCAATCATCATCAACAGTGTAGAAATGATTTTCTATACAATAAACCACAAAAAATTACACAATAACTCAACAAAGTGCAGATTGTTCGCCGGCAATAAAAAAGGCCGCATAGCGGCCTTTTTACTCGGGTTAGCGGGAGGTTAGCTGTAGGCGTGCAGCGTACGCTGACACAGTGCGGAACGTACGCAATCCTGTTTATCAAAGCGAATAATACCGACCATTTCATCTTCCTCGAAACGCTGCAGCGCATCATTCAGGCCCGACTCTACCCCGCGCGGCAGGTCGCACTGGGTAATATCGCCGTTGACGATCACCGTCACGTTTTCCCCCAGACGGGTAAGGAACATTTTCATCTGGCTGGTGGTAACATTCTGCGCTTCATCCAGAATCACCACCGCGTTTTCAAATGTCCGCCCGCGCATATAGGCGAAAGGTGCAATTTCAACCTTGCCGATTTCCGGCCGCAGACAATATTGCAGGAAAGACGATCCCAGCCGACGCTGCAGAATGTCGTACACCGGGCGGAAATAAGGGGCAAACTTCTCGGAAATATCCCCCGGCAAAAAGCCAAGATCCTCATCCGCCTGCAACACCGGACGGGTGACAATAATGCGATCCACTTCTTTATGAATCAGCGCTTCCGCCGCTTTCGCCGCACTGATAAAGGTTTTGCCGCACCCGGCTTCGCCGGTGGCAAAGATCAACTGTTTATTTTCTATGGCTAACAAGTAATGACCCTGAGCCTCGGTTCGCGCCTCGATGGGTGAGCTATCGCGCTTATCCCGCGCCATGCCGATAGACTCAACGCCACCCATTTGCACCAGCGAAGTCACGCTTTCTTCTTCCAACTGGCGATGACTGCGAGCGTCACGACGAATTACGCGTTTCGCTTCACGACGTGCTTTGATCACTGCTTTCTGTCTTCCCATAGTGGCACCTTACAGTTTGTTTCACCTACCGCAGCGTTATTCACGCGCGATGAATGTTTCACACACGTATTAGGTTTTGGCCTCCTTCAAGCCAATATATATCTCGGCCCTGCGGGCGACGGCCCGAAAAGAGCGGGGACAAGCCAATGGATAAAGTAAACCTGCGGCCGCGTTATTATGCCGAGATTCACCGGACGAAGAGACTAAATAAACGGAATGAGCAAGTATGGCGTTGCGCGTGACAGGGTAGAAAGTAGCGAGAAAAAGAGAGTCGGAGAGAGAACCCTCGTTACAACGAGAAATCAGGGAGGTGATGTTATTTTTTCTTTGTAGCCCCAACCAGGACTTTACCATTAGCGATCCCCGCAGTGTTATTTACAGCCTCGGGCTGTGCACCGTGTGAAAACTACCGCCAGATGATTACAGTATAATGACAATACGCCAGTCTGCGTTGCTTAAATGTAAAAAAATTTATTTTTCCAGCATTGGCCCATAGTTCCGCTTATTTTTTGAGCGGCAGTATTAATATAGCATGCCGACCGTCCGGCATGCTATCGGCTATTATTCGAACGAATAGGAAACGCTTACGCCGCCGCCCCAATTACGCCCCGGCGCCGGTTCATAGAAGCGCCCGTTGCCTTCATTAACGATCACCGAGCCCACGTAGTCACGGTCAAACAGGTTATCGACCCGGCCAAAAACGTTGACCAGCCAGTTGCCCAGCGGATAACGGTAACCGCTGTTCAGACCAACGGTAGTATAAGACGGCGCCTGGGCGCTGTTGGCGTCATTCACCTGGATATCGCTCATATAACGCACTTCAGCGCCGGCATACCAGCCCTGTTCCGGCGCCCACGCCAGCGAGGCGTAACCCATATTGCGGGCGATGCCCGGAATACGGTTGCCGCGGCCGATAAACTTATCCGCCGAGCAGGCGGCATCGCCGCAAATATCGTCGCGATAGCGCGCGTCCAGCAGCGTCCACGCCATGTTTAACCGCCACGCCTCGCCAAATTGCTGGTCCAGCGCCAACTCCAGGCCACGGCGGCGTGTCTGGCCGGCGTTTTTGTAGCTGCTGCGTCCGTTGCTGCTGTTGGCGGTGACGATCTCATTACGGGTATCGGTCTGGAACAGCGCCGCGGTCAGCAGCCCGTTGCCGATGCGGGTTTTGCTGCCCACTTCCAGCGTATCGCTGACGGCCGGCTGCAGATCGAAGTTCATGCCGGCTGTGCCATCCGGCCGGTAAGAGAGCTCATTGATGGTCGGCGTTTCAAAACCGCGTCCGGCGGCAGCATAAATATTCCAGCCGTCCGCCAGCGCATAGCGCAGTGCGCCGGCGGGCAACCACTGGTGATAGCGGGCGTTGCCGCTGTCATCGCCGTTGCCGGGGGTAATAAAGTGGTCATTGGAGTCAAAGTTGACGGTGCTGAATCGCACGCCGGCGTCCAGCGTCAGGCGCGGCGTCAGTTGCCAGGAGCTTTGCAGATACGGGTCGAGGTTCCACATCAGGTTACGCTCGTCACGGCGCAGATTGCCCTTCACACCCAGCTGCTGCACGCCGTTCACCTCGGCAAAGTTTTCATAGCCCTTGCGCTGTTCCGTCATGGTTTCGTAGTTCAGGCCGCCGGTCAGGGTATAGGGCACGGCGGCGATGGCGCCGCGGTGCGTCCAGCGCGTATCAATGCCCTGATAGTGGCGCGCCAGCACAATCACCCCGCCGGGCTGCTGGGCACTGCGCTGCTGGACAAATACCGGTATCGACTGGTACTGGGTAGTTTCCCGTTCACCGGCATACATCATCACGCTCAGATCATCGCTGTCGCCGAACTGTCGCTGATAGTGCAGGCCGCCCTGGGTCTGCGACACGGTTTTTCGCGTATTGAACTGCTCGGCGCGCGGCGCCTGGCGCGGATTATCCTGCCACTCTTCCCGCGTCAGGCCGCCGGGATCGTCGGCGTTGATATCGACGCTGTTAAACAGCAGCGTCAGGGTGCTGGCATCATCCAGACGCACGCCCAGTTTGGCGTTGCCCAGATTTTTACGCGCGCCGCTGTGCTCGCGGAAGCCTTCGGTGGTAAAACGCGTCGCGGATACGGCATAGTTGACGTCGCCGGCCTGACTGCCGTCGCCGGTGGCGCCGCTGGCCTTAAGGCCGTAACGCCAGGATCCATAGCTGCCGGCGTACATGCCCGCCTCAACGCGGTTCGGCTGGCGGCCGGTCTGCGTTTCAACGTTGAGCACCCCGCCGGAGGCGTTGCCATACAGCGCGGAGAACGGCCCGCGCAGCACTTCCACTTTATCGGCCGACGCCAAATCGATATTTGAGGTTTGCCCCTGTCCGTCCGGCATGGTGGCGGGAATTCCGTCAACATAAATCCGCACGCCGCGTACGCCGTAGGTTGAGCGCGCGCCAAAACCGCGTACCGACAGCTGCAGATCCTGCGCGTAATTCTGGCGGTTTTGCACCTGCAGTCCGGGCACGACGCCAAGGCTCTCCGACAGGTTGATTTGCGGTTTGGCGTCGCGCAACTGCTCGCCGTTAACCACGCTGACCGCCGCCGGCGTACTCAGTTCAGACAGGCCGCTGCGCTTGGCCGTAACCACCACGGTCGCCTCGTCATCGGCCCCTGACGCCGCGCCGGCGATCGCCGGCCATAAAACAGGCAGCAGCGCCACCGCAGCGGCGCAGGTATTCCCGGAAATAGGTTTCATATGTGAATGCCGTAAAAATAGAGAAGGACGCTGTAACAATCAGATGCAAACGGCAATATATACGAATATTGCCGCAGGCAGTGTACAAATCGTTATGACGCCTCCGTTTTCTCCCCGGCGCCTCAGCACTGATAGCCCGTACCAACGTCAAAATTCAGCACAACGCCCTGCCGTGCGTCATAAGCCAGTTGCAGCTGCTGCGGCTTGCGATGCTCCTCCAGGCGCTGCAGCAACTGGCGTGAGACCGTCGGCAAAATCTGCTGATTCAACACGCTGTCGATATGGCGCACGCCGCCCTCCGCCTGCAGGCCGGCCGACACCAGCGCATCACTCAGGCTGTCATCGACAACGCAGCGCAGATCGTAACGCTGCCGCAGCCGCTGCATAATCTGCTGTAGCCTGCTGGCGACAATCCGCCGCAATGCCTCGACGTCCAGCGGACGGTAGATAAGCACTTGCGCCTGAGCCAGCAGCGCCGGCTGAAAGCGCGCGCGCAGGATCGGCTGCAGCGCGGTGCTCAGCTCGGCGTCCGTCGCATCGGGCTGCGTTGCCAGTTGCTGATGCAATTGCTCGCGCCCCAGCTCGCTGCTCATCAGGAACACCGTATGGTGAAAATCAATCAGCCGCCCTTGGCCGTCACGCAGAGAACCGCGCTCAAACAGCTGACAAAGCAACTTCAACACCTCGCCATGGGCCTTTTCCACCTCTTCCAGCAGCACGACGCTGTAAGGACGCAGCCGCACCGCTTCGGTTAACGTCCCCTCCTCCTCCGCCTGCTCGCCATGCCCCCCGATCAGATGCTTCACCGCGCACGCTTCCTGATACTCCGCCATATTGAGGGTCAACAGTGAGGCATCGTCCGCGAACAGATTCTCGGCCAGCGCCCGCGCGCTCGCCATTTTGCCCACGCCAGCCGGCCCCAGCAGTAAAAATACCCCCAGCGGCCCATTCTCCAGCCGCAGCTGCGTTAAGGCGGTATACAGTCGCTGCGCCAGCGCGCTCATTGCCGACTCCTGTCCGATCACCTGCTCGGTCAGGCGCTGTTCAAGCTGCAGCAAACAGCTGCGCTCATCCTTTAACAGGCTGCTTAGCTCAATGCCGCACCAGTCGGCGATGACCGTCGCCACCATGCGGGCGTCCACATCCAGCGACAACAGAGGAACGGACGCCTGCAGCGCCGCCAACTGCTGCTGCAACACCATGCATTCATCGCTGCGCTCCGCCTGCCGGGCCGTCAGCAGTTGCCGCGCCAGCAGCTGCTCCTGCCGCAGCTGCTGCTCCAGACTTGCCTGCTGCTGCAGCAGCCACTGGCAACGGTCGCAGATATCCGCCAGCCGCGCCGGATCGACCTCGTCACTCTGCGCCTCGTCCTGTTCAATCGCCTGTTGCTCCATCGCCAGCGCCGCCAGTTCCGCGCGGATCTGCGTCAGTGGCGCAGGTTCGACCTCCAGGCTCATCCGCACCCGGGCGCTGGCGATATCCAACAGATCCACCGCCTTATCGGGCAGTTGACGGCCGCACAGATAGCGACGCGACAGCACCACCGCCGCCTTCAGCGCCGAGTCCTGGATGTAGACGCCGTGGTGTTGGGCGTAACGCTCTTTCAGCGCCCGCAGCATCAGGCAGGCGGTCTCATCATCCGGTTCATCGACGCTGACCTTCTGCAGGCAGTGCCCCAGCGCCGTGTCCCACTCGACATGCTGCTGATACTCTTGCCGGTTGGCGGTAATAATCAGGCGCAGCTCTCCCTGCATCAGCGCCGGCTTCAATATCTTGAGCACCTCTTCACTGCCGGCCGACTCGCCGACGCCCACCGGCGTATGCACCTCGTCAATCAGCAACAGTATCGGCTGCGGCGAACGGCGTATGGCGTCAACCAGCTGCAGCAGCCGCAGCGTGAAAGCAGAAAGGTCGCCAGGCCCCGCCTGCAGCAGCGCCACATCCAATCTGCGGATACGCATATTTTTCAGACCGTCCGGCACATTGCCTTCCACAATACGCTGCGCCAGCCCTTCCACCAGCGCACTTTTGCCAACGCCCGGTTCGCCAACCAGGATCGGGTTGTTTTTACGCCGGCGGGAAAGCACATCAACGATCTGACGCAGTTCGGCATCACGGCCCAATACCGGATCGAGCTGTCTGGTTTGCGCTTTCGCAGTAATATCCAGGGTGAATTGATCCAACAGCGCTGAGCACTCACATTCCGTCATATCCGTAATCCTGGCAAAAGGTGACTCCTGGGACGAAAAACCGCAGCTCTGATTACCGTCCGACTGACTATCCGGCCACGACGGTGCACACTTCAGCGGCATATCATCCAGACTCAACAGCGTCCCGGCAGCCGTCCGCATGCTATCGGGGCTCAAGCGTCGCAGCCAATAGGCTAAATGCGTTGTCATAATGCTCTTCCTTGTTTGCTGACGCCGGGCAGACTTCTCCCTACCGGCGCGTTTTGTTAGCGTATAGCGTAAATCCCATTCCATGGGGCACTCTCTGCAGGGTTAAGCGGCGCTTCCCGCGGCTTAACCCAAGACATCGCCGGCCGATCGGTTGCCTGACCCGATTAGCCCTGTGTCTGCGGTCTGAAGTTTTGCGTGGGTAGGAGGCGTGGAGAATAACGGCGGCCCGACGCCTGACCGACACCGTACTCTCGGCCGCACGCGGCGCCCTGGCGAACAGGCTGCCGTCCTGAAATAAAGCGGATACGTCAAGCCAATGGTCTCTGGCAATAAACCGTACAACATGGGCGTATTTCCCCAATCCTGTATCTGATAAACTCGTCAGCCTGCGTGCAGGCTGACTTAATTACGCCAATATGGCGTTCGCCCCAAAAAAATTATTTACCTTCGCTCGCTGGCGGCACCGATAAAAACTTTCATAAATATTATGAATACCGGAAATCCTTTCAGTCCGCCGCGAAGAAAATAATTAGGACAAATACCTATAGACATAAGTTTAAAAAGCTATGACATATGAAAGGAATTGAAAATATGTAAGGAAATATTTCAACACGCCTGCTTTGACCGTTAACACCAGCATTCTGATTATTAAGATTTTCCCCAGACGATATCAGGCAGGGCGCGTGATTACAGGCGTAAAGAGATCGCGTCAGGGTGGTGAGAATCATTAACGAATGCAGGAATAAAACGTTAAATAAGAAAAGTCCTGTTTTTCCCGACAACAATCGCCATGCGTTTTTATTGTTAACAGAAAACTAAAAAAAACGTTATGTATTTAGCCGTGAAATATATAGATCCGATGGATCTGTTTTTTTTATAATTATGCCTGATACGCATCGCCGATAATGCGTTAATAATTTATCGGCACAATAAAAAACAGCAAATTTACCAGTCCACTCATCCCCAGCCAGGGGCCAAACGCCAGCGGCTGTTGCGCGCTATGCTTATTCCAGCCGTATCGCAACAGTTTATACGCCAGGCCGCCGCCTGCCGCCAGCAGCAGCAGGTTCGGCAGGCTTTGCCAGCCGCACCAGGCGCCCAATGCCGCCGTCAGTTTAAAATCGCCGTAGCCCAGCGCCTCTTTACCGCTGCCCAGTCTGAACAGCCAAAACAGCAGCCACAGCGCCATATAGCCGGCAGCGGCGCCGATAACCGCCTGCTCCAACGGTACAAACCAGCCGTTCAGATTGCACAACAGGCCCAACCACAGCAGAGGCAGCGTCAACACATCCGGCAACAGCATTGTATTGAAATCAATAATCGACAGCGTTAATACCAGCGTGCAAAACAGCAGCAGCGCCAACAGCGGCCATCCCGGCGGCTGCCACAGTCCCACCAACATAAACAGCAGCGCATGCGCCAGCGCAGCCGGCGAGCAGCCACTTCCGGGCATACGTTTGCCCACACGCCGCCATAACGCCACCTCCTCATCCGCCGCAGGTAAATTCAACTGCCGCAGCGCAGCTTGCCGCCAGCGGTGTTCCAGTAACAGTGGCAGCTGCCGCGCCACCCGGCTCATCACGCTGCCGACGGCCCAGCCCGACAGCATCAGTAACCCCAGCCAGCATTCCGGGTAAGCAGCGGCCAGGCGAGTGAAAGTATCCATCCATCATCTCCCGTCAATCGTCCCTTCCCGTCATGCTGCCGTATTTTCTCCGCCGTAGGTACGGAGAGAACTCAGTTCAGATGCGCCTTTTACAGCAAATATCCGAGCGCCGCGTTGTCCCATCGCTCTCACCAGCCGCACGATCGTGATTAATAAGGTAAACTGGTAGTTCAGCACGGCGCTGCGAGCACGGCATCTGCAGCGCATTTTTAACCGACAGCGGCGGGGGTTTATGCTCCGCCGGGTCAATCGTCACCACGGCAAGGAAGTCTGTATGGATTCGTCGTATCACCCTGCCCGCATGCCTTCCGGCGCGGCAGAACATGTGTGCCGCACGCTCGGCGCACTGCAACGCTCATCGCCGGATGGCGACAGGCTGTCCGCTAGCGCCTATCAACGTATTCTGCTGTACTGCGGCGTGCGCCCCGATCTCCCCGGCTGGCGTCATTTTCTGCTGGGTGCGCTCACGCTGCTCGGCCTGCTGGCGCTGGTCTGCGGGATAATTTTCTTTATCGCCTGGAACTGGGCGGCCATGCCCAAGATGGCGAAATTCGCCCTGGTGGAAGGTTGGATTCTGGCACTGGCGATCGTCGTCTGCTGGCGCTGGCGACAGACGCTGGCGCGTATGGCGCTGCTGGCTGTCGGGCTGAGTTTCGGCGGGTTGCTGGCGCTGTACGGACAAACTTATCAGACCGGCGCCGACAGCTGGGAACTGTTCCGCGCCTGGGCGCTGGTGCTGCTGCCGCTGGCGCTGCTGGGGCGTCAGAACGGCCTGTGGATCTGCACCTGGGCGGTCGCCAATCTTGCCTTTCAGTTCTACTACGCCAACCAGGCGTTACTGCTGATTGGCGACAACGCCTGGCAACGCTTCCCCTGGTCAGCAGACGGCTTGCTGTACGCCTACCTCGCCGCTCAGTTGCTGTGCCTGATACTGCGCGAGGCCCTGGCCGGCGCCGCGCGCCGCCGGCAGCCGACATCGTGGTTGGCCAAGCGCTGGCCGTCGCGCCTGATGGCCGGCTACCTGCTGCTGACACTCACCTTCTGGGTGGCCGGCACGGTGCTGGACTGGAGCAGCGCGGACAACCGTCTGATAATCGTACCCTGGGCGCTGTTGCTCCTGATAGGTTACGTCTTTTACCGCCACCGCCGACCGGACCTGTGCATGCTGACCCTCGGCATGGCCAGCCTGATGGTGGTGGGCGGCGTAGTGATTCTGCAGCTGCTGTACTTCTCTTGGGAGACCGAAGCTCTGCTGCTTATCGCCTGGGGGGTCGGCCACCCGATGTTGATCTGCGGCCTGATGGCGCTGTGGCTGACGCTGTGCGGAGCGTGCCTGCTGCGCTGGCGGCGTGAGATGTACCCGCAACAGGCGCCGGATATCGCACCGGATGAGGTCGGCGCGCTGCTGCAGGCACTGCAACAGCGCCAGTTGCTGAACGCCCGGCAGGCAGCGGCCGTGGCAAATTTCGACCATTCCGAACGGCTGCCCTGGTATCTGCGCTTCGCGCTGACGCTGGGCGGCTGGCTGGCGGCGATGATTATCCTGATGCTGCTCGTTCTGGTGCTGTATGCGGTTGGCATGCTTGGATCGCTCAACGGCGCTTCACTGGCGTTCTACTCGGCATTGCTGGCCGTGCCGGCCGCTCTGTGGCTGCGCAAACCGACGATCGGTCAGCAGCAGATTGGTATGGCCTGGGCCATCGCCGCCACCTACGGCTTTTATCTGGCGATTATGTTGATCGGCGACGACTATGCGCAACCCAGCATCATGCTGAAAATGCTGTGTTTCCTGCCGGTACTGGCGGTCATGGCGTGGGCGATGCCAAACGCGCTGTATCGCCTGATGGCGGTCTGCCTCGGGGTCTTTCTGCTGGTACAGTCGCTGGGCTATTTTAGCAGCCGCTATCTGCCGTCGGCGCTGGCTATCGGCCTGACGGCGCTGCTGGTCGCACTGCTGCTGGCCGGCTGGCTGCAACAGGTTATCCGCAACGCATCGCGGCCGGCGACGGGCGACGGCGCATGGCGCTACGGCATTCCCGCCGGGCTGATGGCGCTGTGTCTGGCCGCTATCCACCACAACCTGCTGAGCGATATTTTCGGCCCGTCCTCCGGCAGCACCATGCTGGCGACCATGCTCGGCATCGGCATCGCCGTGGGGTTGATCGGCAGCGCGCTGGCCTATACGCAGCGCACCGCCGCCGACGCGGTGCCGGTCTACCTGCCTGCGGCGCTGTTCTGCGGCGTTATCGCCCTGTTCTCTCCCGGCCTGGGTCTGGGGCTGCTGCTGTTGCTGACCGCGCGTTATCTGGGCAGCCGGTTGCTGCTGGCGACGGCGGGCGGCTATCTGCTGCTGTACCTGAGCGACTGGTACTACTTCCTCGGCATCTCGCTGTTGCACAAAGCGCTGCTGCTGATGGTCAGCGGCGTCGTGCTGTTGCTGCTGGCAATGTGGGTCAAACAATGGCAGGCGCAGGGAGGTAACCATGCAGACTAAATCCGTCATCAAATGGCTGACCGCCGCCGTAGTGCTGGCGGCGCTGCTGCTGGTCAATCTGTCGATTTACCAAAAAGAACGGCTGCTCAAACAGGGCCGCGTGGTCATCCTGCAACTGGCGCCGGTCGACCCGCGCTCGCTGATGCAGGGCGACTATATGGCGTTGGACTATGCGCTGGCCGCGCCGCTACGGGCGCAGGTACGCCAGCTGCAGCAAGCCTGCTGGGTCGGTGGCTGCCAGGCGCCGGCGACCAGTGGCCAACTGGTGGTCGAACTGGATGCGCAACGGCACGCGGTCAACGCGCATTTTTATCGCGGGGAACCGCTGAAGCCACAGCAAATCCTGATGCAGTACCATTTGTCCCCCACCGGGCTGCAGATCGGCACGCCGAGCTACTTTTTCCAGGAAGGGCACGGCGATAGATTCGCTCAGGCGCGTTACGGCGAGTTTCGCGTCGATCGGGACGGCACCGCGCTGCTGACCTATCTGCGTGACGCCGACGGCCGGCGCATTCTGCCATAACCTCTCCCCGCGGCTGACGTCACGTCGGCCGCGGGCTTAACATATAAACGCGCCCTATAAAATACTCCTTAATATCCATCCGCTCCCCGTCAACTCCCCACAAATTGTTAAGTTAATTAACGATTAGTTAACGTATTATCTCAAACGCATATAACTCGATAAATCAGCTCGTTTTAGCACTGGCTGGCATTGATGCCGGCATTTTATTGACCAGGAAAATACCCAATGAACATCCAAATCAATGGACGGATGATACCGCTCGACGATAGCCTCCGCGACACTCCCCTGCTTTACATCCTGCGTAACGATCTGGCGCTGAACGGCCCGAAATACGGCTGCGGCCTGGGTGAATGCGGCGCCTGCACCGTACTGATCGACGGCGTCGCCGCCCGCTCCTGCTCCGTTAACGCCGCCAGCGTGGTCGGCAAATCGGTCACCACGCTGGAAGGCATCGGCAACGCCGAACATCTGCATCCGGTACAGCAGGGCTTTATTGATGAACAGGCGGCCCAGTGCGGCTACTGCACCAACGGCATGATCATGACGCTGGTGGCGCTGTTTGAACGCGAACCGCAGGCCGACGAACAGACCATCAAGCAAGAACTGGCCTTCAACCTTTGCCGCTGCGGCACGCATATTGAAATTCTGCGGGCGGCGGAACGCGCCAAACAGATTCTGGCCGAGCGGGGTAACGCGTGATGAACAGCATGGAAATCACCCGCCGCCGTTTACTGCAGGCCGGCGGACTGGTGATGGTCAGCAGCCTGTTGCCGGTCTCATTCGACGCCCTGTCGGCTACGCCGGCCCCACGCCCGGCCTCACCGCCGCCCGACCGCGTCGACAGTTTTATTGCGCTGTCCGCCGACGGTAAAGTCACCGCCTTTAACGGCCACGTCGATCTCGGCACCGGGGTGAAAACCGCCCTCAGCCAAATCGTCGCCGATGAGCTGGATGTCGATCTGGCCGCCGTCACCATGATTCTCGGCGATACGCGCCGCACGCCGAATCAGGGGCCGACCATCGCCAGCGCCACCATCCAGGTCACCTCGATACCGCTGCGTCAGGCGGCGGCGCAGGTACGCCAACACCTGCTGCAGCTGGCGGCGCGGGCGTTCAACCTGCCGGAAAAACAGCTGGCCGCCGAGCGCGGCTATGTGTTCGAGCGCGCCAACCGCGCGCGCCGTCTGAGCTACGGCGAACTGGCGCGCGGCCAGGATCTGCACCTGCCGCTGGATACCACGGCGCCGCTGAAGGAGCACGCCCAAAGCCGCTATGTCGGCCGGCCCGTAGCGCGCGTGGATATTCCCGCCAAAGTTACCGGCGGACTGAGCTACGTTCACGACGTGCGTGTGCCGGGCATGCTGCACGGCCGGGTGATTCGCCCGCCGTATGCCGGCGCCGACAGCAGCGCGCCGCTCGGCAAGGCGCTGGTGTCCGTCGATGCGGCATCTATCGCCCACCTGCCGGGCATCGTCAAGCTGGTGGTGATTAACGATTTTATCGGCGTGATCGCCGAGCGCGAAGAGCAGGCCATCGCGGCGATGAACCAGCTGCGGGTCACCTGGCGCGACTGGCAGGGGCTGCCCGATCTGGCCGCCGGCCTGCACGATACGCTGACGACGCACCCGAAACAGGACCGTATGCTGCAGGACGACGCCGGAATCGAGCAGATTATCAGCGCGCTGCCCACGCCGGTGAACGCCGATTATCTGTGGCCCTTCCATCTGCACGCCTCCATCGGCCCTTCCTGTGCGGTCGCCGACGTGCGCGACGGCCAGGCGGAGATCTGGTCAGGCAGCCAGAATCCGCACGACCTGCGCAAGGACATCGCCAAACTGCTGGATCTGACCGACGAACAGGTGCATATCCAGCGTCTGGACGCCTCCGGCTGCTATGGCCGCAACGGCGCTGACGACGTAAGCGCCGACGCCGCGCTGCTGTCGCAGGCGGTGGGCAAACCGGTGCGGGTGCAGCTGATGCGCGAACAGGAAAACGGCTGGGAACCAAAAGGCACCGCGCAGCTGATCCGGGTGCGCGGCGGGCTGGATGCCGCACATCAGGTGGCCGCCTATGATTTTAAAACCTGCTATCCCTCCAACAACGCCGTGACGCTGGCGCTGGTGCTCAGCGGCAAGGTCGCCAATCAGGCTGACGTCCAGCAAATGGGCGATCGCACCGCCATCCCGCAGTATCGCTACCCGCATATGCGCGTTGTGGCACAGGATGCTGCACCGATCGTGCGCGCCTCCTGGATGCGCGGCGTGTCGGCATTGCCGAACGTGTTCGCCCATGAGTCCTGGATCGATGAGCTGGCCTATCTGGCGGGCGACGATCCCATCGCCTACCGCCTGCGCTACCTTGACGATCCACGCGCGCTGGCGCTGATCGACGCGCTGAAAAAACAGGCCGACTGGCAGCCCGGCCGCGCGCACCGTCATCCGGCGCCCGCCTCGCAGGAGTGGGTCAGCGGCCGCGGCTTCGCCTACGCCCGCTATTTCCACAGCAAATTCCCCGGCTTCGGCGCCGCCTGGGCCGCCTGGGTGTGCGACGTCATGGTCAGCCGCCGCACCGGACAGGTAAAAGTGAAGAAGGTGTTTGTCGCCCATGACTGCGGCCGCATCGTCAATCCGGCCGGCGTGCGTCATCAGGTGCACGGCAACGTGATCCAGTCCACCAGCCGCGTGCTCAAGGAGTTCGCCACCTTTGACGGCGCCGGCACCACCTCACTGGAATGGGGCGGCTATCCGATTCTGCGCTTTGACGAACTGCCGGAGGTGGATGTGCAACTGCTGGATAACCCCGATCGGCCGCCGATGGGGGCCGGCGAGTCCGCCTCGGTGCCCAGCGCCGCCGCCATTGCCAATGCGCTGTTTGACGCGTTGGGCGTCCGCCTGCGGGAAGTGCCGTTCACCCCCGAACGCATTCTGCAGGCCCTGACCTCCGCTCACTGACGCCCGACGGCAAGGAAACCACCATGAAGAGTAAAAGCAAAAAAGTTCTCGGCTGGGGCGCTGCGGTTGTCGCCATCGCCGCAGTTGGCGCCGGCATCGCCAGCTGGCAGCCGTCCATCGCCCCGCTGAGGGAGACGGATCACCAGACGTTCAGCGCCGAACAGATCGCCCGCGGCGAAAAGCTCGCGGCGCTCGGCGACTGCGCCGTCTGCCATACCCGCCCCGGCGGTGAACGCAATACCGGTGGCCTGGCGATGACGATCCCGTTCGGCACCATCTACTCCACCAATATCACGCCGGATCGCGAAACCGGCATCGGCAGCTGGAGCTATCCGGCCTTTGAGCGCGCCATGCGCCACGGCGTCGATCGCGACGGCCACTATCTGTACCCGGCGTTCCCGTACAACTCCTTCACCCGCACCAGCGATGAGGATCTGCAGGCGCTGTACGCCTGGCTGATGTCGCAGCCGCCGGTGCGCTACCAGCCGCCGGAAACCAGGCTGAACTTCCCGTTCAATATCCGTCAGGGGATCGCCGCCTGGAACTGGCTGGTTCTGCAGCCCGGCGCCATGCAGCCCGATCCGGCGCACGACCAGGCCTGGAACCGCGGCGCCTACCTGACCGAAGGGCTGGGCCACTGCAGCGCCTGCCACTCGCCGCGCAATATTCTGTTTGCCGAACAGGGCGGCAAGGCGCATCTGTCCGGCGGCGTCGCCGAAGGCTGGAACGCGCCGGCGCTGACCGCGCACTCCAACGCGCCGATTAGCTGGAATTACGCCGATCTGCTGGGCTTTATGCGCAGCGGCTATTCCGCCAATCACGGCGTGGCCGCCGGCCCGATGGGCCCGGTGGTGAATGAGGGATTGTCGCAGCTGCCGGAAGAGGATCTGCAGGCGATGGCCGTCTATCTGGCCTCGTTCAATCAGCCGCAGCCGGGCGACGACGCGGCCACGGTGCAGCAGCTGCTGCACCGTGAGGCGCAGGCAAAAACGCTGGCCTCGGAGGGCGCACGCCTGTATTCCGGCGCCTGTATGGCCTGCCATGCGCAGTCGGAAGGCGCGCCGCTGGCCGGGGTGCGTCCGGCGCTGGCGCTCAATACCAACCTGAACGACGCCAGCCCCGACAACGCCATCCGCGTGGTGCTGAACGGCATTGCCGCCCCCGCCACGCCGGCGCTCGGCACCATGCCGGCGTTCGCCGGCCACCTCAGCGACCGGCAAATCGCCGTGTTGCTGAACTACCTGCGCACCGAGCAGGCGGGCAAAGCCGCCTGGCCGGATCTGCAACAGCGGGTGACCGCGCTGCGCAACGCGCAGTAATCCGCCGCTCCCGGCCCACAGCGGGCCGGGACGTTACTCTCCCTGCGCCAGATCCGTCACCACCTGACGGTAGGCAGCAATCGCCAACGCCACGTCCGGCGTCGTCACCGCTTCCGCCGGGTGATGGCTGATCCCTCCCTTGCAACGCACAAACAGCATACCGACCGGCCAGCGTTCCGCCATAGCGATGGCGTCATGCCCCGCGCCGCTCGGCAGCGACAATGAACGCCCCTGCACCTGCCGCACCGCCTGCTCCAGCGCCGTCTGCAGCCGCGCGTCGCACGGGGTGGCGCCGATGTGATAATACGCCTGGGCGTCAAAACGCAGCCGACGCCGCCCGGCAATCGCCTCGGCCTCGGCCAGCAGCGTCTGCAGCAGCGCCGCCAGCGGCGCATCCTGCGGGCCGCGAATGTCCAGCGACAGCCTGACCTCGCCGGGGATCACGTTCACCGCGCCGGGCGCGCACTGCACATCGCCGACCGTGGCCACCAGGTTGCCGCCCTGCAGGCCGGCAGTGCGCTCGACAAACACCATCCACTCGGCGGCGGCGGCCAGCGCGTCTTTACGCTGTTGCATCGGCACCGTGCCCGCATGGCCGGCCTCGCCGGTAAAGCAGCAGTTGAGACGGCGCGCGCCGTTGATCGCCTGCACCACCCCCAGCGCCAGCCCCGCCTGCTCCAGGCAGGGGCCTTGTTCGATATGCAGTTCCAGATAGGCGACGATTTCACCGGCGGCGCGCGCCGCCTGATGAATCTGCGCCGGATCCAGCCCGGCGTCGCGCATCGCCTGCGCCACGCTGACGCCCTGCGCGTCGGTCTGCGCCAGCCAATCGTCCGGCCAGCTGCCGGTCAGGCCGCGACTGCCGAGCAGCGTAATGCCAAAGCGCGTGCCCTCTTCGTCGCCAAAGCCGACAATCTCCAGCGCCAGCGGCAGACGACGCCCCTGCAGCTGCAGCGCCTGCACCACCTCGATCGCCGTCAGCACCCCCAGCATGCCGTCATAGCGCCCGGCATTGCGCACCGTGTCCAGATGCGATCCGAGCAGCAGCGCCGGCGCACCGGGCTGTTCGCCCTCGTAACGCCCGCAGATATTGCCCACGGCGTCCTGCCAGACCTGCATCCCCGCCTCCGCCATCCAGCGTCCCACCAGCCGGTTGGCCTGCAGATGCTGCGGCGAAAGGTAGACGCGCGTCAGGCCGTCCGGCGTTTCGCTGAGCGCCGCCAGCCGGTCGGCGCGCGTCATCACGCGCTCGGCGGCCTGCATGTCCGTCGTCTGCGCAGTCAGCGTTTCGCTCATGCCGCATCCCCGCTGCCGTAGTGATCCCACGCCGCCTGCAGCGCCGCGCCCTGCGTGGTGGCGAACTTCAGGTGATTGAGCACCGACTCCAGCGCGCTCAGGGTGGTCATCACGCAGTCTTTACGCGCGTTATAGCCCATGGTGCCGATGCGCCACACCTTGCCGTGCAGCGGGCCGAAGGAGGTGCCGATCTCAATGCCGAAGTCATTGAGCAGCAGCTGACGCACCCGATCGCCGTCGATCCCCGCCGGGATCACCACCCCCAGCACGTTATTCATCTTGTGGCGCAGATCGCCGAAGGTTTCCAGCCCCATCGCCTGGACGCCTTTCAGCAGCGCATCGCCGTGCAGCTTATGGCGGGCGATGCCGTTATCCAGCCCCTCTTCCAGAATCAGACGCGCGCACTCGCGGGCGGCAAACAGCGCCGAGGTGGCCTCGGTATGGTGGTTGAGCCGCTCCGGCCCCCAGTAGTCCATCACCATGCCCAGATCAAAGTAGTTGGAGTAGATCATCTCCTCCTCGCCGTCCTGGTGCGCCGCGGTGCGGATCCCCGCCTCCACGCACCTGCGGCGGCGGATCTCCGCCTCCATGCGCGGGCTGAGAGTAATCGGCGAAGTGCCGGACGGGCCGCCCAAGCACTTCTGCATGCCGGCCGACACCGCATCCAGCCCCCAGGCGTCGCTCTCCAGCGCATTGCCCGCCAGCGACGCGGTGGCGTCGGTATAAAACAGCACGTCGTAACGGCGGCAGATAGCGCCCAGCTCCTCCAGCGGCTGCAGCATGGTGGTGGAGGTATCCCCCTGCACCGTCAGCAGCAGGTGCGGACGCACGCGCTTGATGGCGTCCTCAATCTGATCCGGCGTAAACACCTCGCCCCACGGCACCTCGATGGTGTGCACCTCGGCGCGACAGCGGCGGGCGATTTCACACAGCAAATGACCAAAACGGCCAAACACCGGCACCAGCACCTTATCGCCGGGGCGGATGGCCGACACCAGCAGCGCTTCAATCCCGGCGCGCGAGGTGCCGTCCACCAGCATCGTCCAGCGGTTTTCGGTGCGGAACACGCCGCGATACAGCGCCATCACCTCATTCATATAGTGGGTCATCGCCGGATCGTACTGACCGATCAACTGGCTCGCCATGGCGCGCAGTACGCGCGGATCGGCATTGATTGGCCCCGGCCCCATCAGCAGGCGCGGCGGCGGATTGATTTGCGAATATTGAGCGATAGCCATCGTGTTTTCCTTTCGTTAGTTAAGACCGCGCACGGAGGAGATAAACTGTTTGAGCTCAGGGGTCTGCGGATTGGCGAACAGCGTGTTGCCGTCGCCCTGCTCCCAGACGCGCCCCTGATGCATAAACACCACGCGGTCGCCCACTTCGCGGGCAAAATTCATTTCATGGGTCACCAGAATCAGCGTCATGCCCTCGGCCGCCAGCTGCTCCAGCACTTTCAGCACCTCGCCGACCAGCTCCGGGTCCAGCGCCGAGGTAATTTCATCGCACAGCAGCACCTTCGGCGACATCGCCAGCGCGCGGGCGATCGCCACCCGCTGTTGCTGGCCGCCGGACAGACTGGCGGGGGAGAAATCCAGCCGGTCGCCCAGCCCGACCTTCTCCAGCATGCGGGCAGCCAGTTCGCGGCACTCCGCCGCGCTTTTCTTCAGCACCCGGCGCGGCGCCAGCATCACGTTTTCCAGCGCCGTCATATGCGGGAACAGGTTGAAGCTCTGGAACACCATGCCGACCGAGCGGCTGATTTCCCGCGCCTGCGCGTCGCGGTCGGTAATGGTCATACCGCCCAGTTTGATGCTGCCCTCCTGGTAGCCTTCCAGCCCGTTAATACAGCGCAGCAGCGTGCTTTTGCCGGAGCCGCTGCGGCCGATAATCGACACCACTTCCCCCATCGCAATATCCAGATCGACGCCCTTGAGCACGTGGTTGTCACCGTAATACTTCTGTACCTGATTAATGGTGATGAGCGGCATTGAATTTATTCTCCAGATAGCGGCTGTAGCGGGACAGCGGATAGCACAAAACAAAGTAGCCCAGCGCCACCAGCGCGAAGACCTTGAACGGCTGGTAGGTGACGTTGGTCAGCATGGTGCCGGCCTTGGTCAGCTCGACAAATCCGATGATCGACGCCAGCGCCGTGCCCTTCACCACCTGCACGGCGAAGCCCACCGTCGGCGCGATGGCGATGCGCAGCGCCTGCGGCGCCACCACCCGCCACAGCGTCTGGCCGAACGACAGGCCGAGGCATCGCGCGGCTTCCCACTGCCCCTTCGGCAGGGCGCGAATGCTGCCGTACCAGATATCCAGCAAAAATGCGCTGCTGTAAAACGTCAGCGCCAGCGCCGCCGCCGTCCACGGCGAGACGTCCACGCCGAACAGCGCAACGCCGAAGAATGCCAGAAACAGCTGCATCAGCAGCGGCGTGCCCTGAAACAGGGCGCTGTAGCCGCGGATCAGCAATCCGAGCCGGCGGCCGCCGTTCAGGCGCAGCAGCAACAGCGGCAGCGTCACCAGCGCGCCGCCGATAAACGCCGTCAGTGACAGCAGCACCGTCCAGCGGCCGGCCAGCAGCAGGTTGCGCACGATATCCCAGTCGGTAAAAGAGGCCATCATGCCGCCACCCCCAGCCATTTACGCCCCGCCGCCATCATCAGCTGACGCATGGCGACGGACAGCAACAGATAGAGGCCGGTGGTCACCAGATACACCTCGAAGCTGAGGAAGGTGCGCGACTGGATCAGGCTGGCGGCGAAGGTCAGTTCCTCATAGGAGACCTGCGACACCACCGACGACCCCAGCATCACGATAATGCACTGGCTGACCAGCGCCGGATAAATACGCTGCAGCGCGGGCGGCAGCACCACCCGCAAGAACGTCTGGCCGCGGCTCAGCCCCAGCACGCGTCCGGCCTCCCACTGTCCTTTCGCCGTCACCTGAATGCCGGCGCGGACAATCTCCGTGCTGTAGGCCCCCAGATTGACCACCATCGCCAGCAGCGCCGCCTCGCCCGCCGTCATTTTCAGCCCCAGGTTGGGCAGGCCGAAGACGATAAAGAACAGCTGCACCACAAACGGCGTATTGCGAATCAGCTCAACATAGGCGCCCCACAGGCGGCTCAGCCAGCCGGCGCGCCCGCTGCGAATGGCCGCGCCGACGATGCCGAGCGCCAGCCCGCCGCAGGTCGCCAGCAGCGTCAGCTGTACGGTAACCCACAGCCCCGCCAGCAGCTCCGGCCAGTACGGCCAGAGTGCGGAAAAATCCAATTGTTGCGTCATGACGGTGCGCCTTACAGCGTGAGGCTGGCAGGCAGCGGCGCTTTCAGCCACTTCTCGGACAGCGCATTCAGCGTGCCGTCCTTGATGCCCTGTTCAATCAGCGCGTCGACCTTGGCCTTCAGCGCCGGCTCGCCCTTTCTCAGACCGATAAAACAGGGAGAATCTTTCAGCATAAAGCTCGCCACCGGCGCTTTGGCCGCGTTTTGCCGGCTGATGGCCGCCACCACCAGGTTGCCGGTGGCGACATACTGCACCTGGCCGGACAGATACGCCGACAACGTGGTGTTATTGTCTTCATAGCGCTTAATCTGCGCCGCCGCCGGCGCAATGGCGCTCAGCACCATGTCCTCTACCGCGCCGCGCGTCACGCCGACGCTGTGACCGGCCAGCGCGGCGGCATCGCTGAGCGGTGCCGTTTTCGGGCCGAACACGCCGAGGAAAAACGGCGCATAGGCGCGGCTAAAATCCATCACCTTTTCCCGCTCGGCATTTTTACCGAGGCTGGAAATCACCAGATCGACCTTATCGGTCTGCAGATAAGGCACCCGGTTGGCGCTGCTGACCGGCACCAGCTGCAACTTCAGTTTCATCTGCTGCGCCAGATAGCGCGCCATATCGATGTCATAGCCTTGCGGCTGCAAATCGGTGCCCACCGAGCCAAACGGCGGAAAGTCCTGCGGCACCGCAATGCGGATAGCGCCGCGCTGCTCAATCCGCTGCCACTGGTCGGCCTGCGCCGCGGCAATGTTAGCCAGCAGACAGGCGGCGCCGGCCAGTGCGATGATGATTCTTCTCATTAGCGTTTCCCCGTAAAATTAGCATGAAACAAAAGGTTCCATAAAACCAATTCTGCAACTAATGTGCCAATCACGGCCGACGCGACGCTGACGCCGTAAAGAAACGACGCCCGCAAAGTAAATGGCTGTTTTTCAGTATGGAAGGAGGGTCAGTACGGCAATGCAACGGCACTCATCGTGATGTCCCCCTAACCTTTGCGCACCAAAATAAGGCAAAGCACCATGCTGGCGCCCCGTTAACGCTGTTCCAGCTCGTCCAGCTGCTGGTAAAGGGTGGCGATCTGATGAATACGCGGGCGCCCGCTGTCCAGCAGCTGATGCAACAGCGCATTCGCCAGCAGGTTGATCAGGCTGTTGGCGGCGGCATAGCTGTCATAGGCGGACACGCTGTCCAGCGGCGCGCACAGCTGCCAGCGCGTCAGCGGAAACAGGCTGTGCGCCTGCGGCTCGCACAGCAGCAGCACCGGCACGCCGTCCGCCTGCAACTGCTGCAGCAGCGGGCGGACAATGCGCGGACGGCGGCGGAACGCCACCATCACCACCAGATCCTGCGCCGAGGCGTCCACCAGTTCTTCGCTCAGGCTCTGCCCCGGCTGCGGCAGCAGCAGCACCTGCCCGCGCGCCTGCAGCAGCTGCTGGCGCAGGTGCAGGGCCGCGGGATAGGCATTGCGCATGCCGATAATAATGATGCGGCGCGCCTTCGCCAGGGCGTCGATCGCCTCGGCGAACTGCTGCGCGTCGATGGCGTTGACCCACTGGGTCAGGTTGGCCATTTCCTGCTTATAGTGGCGCGCCAGCAGCGTGTTGCCCTGCACCGCGTCGCGGTTGTCGGTCAGCGGCATGCCGCTCTGGCGCAGGGTGCGTAGCTCATCGCGCATATCTTTGTATTTGTCATAGCCGAGCCGCTTGAACAGACGGCTGACCGTCGCCTTCGACACCCCGCTCAGCCGCGCCAGCTCCGCGCTGTTATAGCTGATCAGGTCATTAAAGTGGTCAAAGATAAAATCCGCCACGCGCTGCTCCTGCGGCGACAGGGCGGCGTACTGCGCCTTTAAACGTTCATCAAGCTGTTGCATCACGGCCTCTGTAACTTTCGTTTCACCGGACTATAGCCGCAAAGGCCGCCATCGTGCACGCCGGCGCGCAAAAAAATTTCGCTGACGCCGCCCGTTGCGCAGAGATGGAACAACTTTTGCAACCTCGACGGCAGACGATAACCACGAGGACGATCCATGCAGAGTAATGTAGCGACCCGCGGGATGGCGGTTACGCCGCACCATCTGGCCAGCCAGAGCGCGCTGGCGGTACTGCGGGAAGGCGGCAGCGCTATCGAAGCGATGGTGGCCGCCGCCGCCACTATCGCGGTGGTCTACCCGCATATGAACGGGCTGGGAGGCGACGGTTTCTGGCTGATCGTGCCGCCGGACGGTGAACCGGTGGCGATCGACGCCAGCGGCGCCGCAGGATCGCTCGCCACGCCGGCGGCCTATGCCGATCTGAAACACATTCCCCATCGCGGCCCGCGCGCGGCGCTGACCGTCGCCGGCACCGTCAGCGGCTGGGATGAGGCGCTGCGCGTGTCCGCCGAGCTGTGCGGACGTTCACTGCCGCTGCCGCACCTGCTGGCGGACGCCATTGACTATGCCGCGATGGGCATTCCCGTCACCGCCTCGCAGGCCGCCGCCAGTGAGGCGAAATACGCCGAACTGTGTGACCAGCCAGGCTTTGCCGACGCCTTTTTGCCCGGCGGGATGCCGCCGAAGGCCGGCAGCCGTTTTCACCAGCCGGCGCTGGCGACCACCCTGCGGCAGCTGGCGCAGGACGGACTGGACAGCTTTTACCGCGGTGCGCTGGCCGAGCGGTTGGCGGCCGGCATGGCGCAGCTGGGTATGCCCGTCACGCTGGCGGATTTACAGCGGCACCGCGCGCGCCGCAGCCGGCCATTGCGGCTGCAGCACCGGCAGGGAGAGGTCTGGAACCTGGCGCCGCCGACCCAGGGGCTGGCGTCGCTGGCGATCCTCGGCATCAGCGATCGATTGGCAATGGCCGACGCGGACGAAGCAACAACCATCCACCGTCTGGTCGAGGCAACCAAGCTGGCCTTCGGCCTGCGCGACGCGCATATCACCGACCCCGACAGTCTGACCGGCGACAGCCAGGCGCTGCTCGCACCGGCGGCGCTGCAGGCGCTGGCGGCGCGGGTGGACGAACGGCAGGCAGCCCCGTGGGGCGCGGGCAAAGGCCCGGGCGATACGGTGTGGATGGGCGTGATCGACAACAGCGGCCTCGCCGTCTCGTTTATTCAGAGTATCTATCACGAATTCGGCAGCGGCGTGGTACTGCCGGACAGCGGCATCGTCTGGCAAAACCGCGGCGCCGCCTTCAGCCTGGATCCGCAGCATTTGCTGGCGCTGGCGCCGGGCAAGCAGCCGTTCCACACCCTCAACCCCGCCGCCGCGCGCCTGAACGACGGCCGCGTGATGGTGTACGGTTCAATGGGCGGCGACGGTCAGCCGCAGACGCAGGCGGCGCTCTTCACCCGCTACGTACTGCAAAACGCGTCGCTGCAGGAGAGCATCAGCCGGCCGCGCTGGCTGCTGGGGCGCACCTGGGGGCAAAGCTCCGAGTCGCTCAAGCTGGAAGGCCGCTTCCCGCCGGAAATCATTACGCGCCTGCGTGCGCTGGGGCATGAGGTGGAGGTGCTTGCCGACTTCACCGAGGCCATGGGGCACGCAGGCGCCATTGTCCGCCACCCGGACGGCCTGCTGGAAGGGGCATTCGACCCGCGCAGCAACGGCAGCGCCGCCGGCTTTTAAGGAGAACAGCATGACTCATTTACCCCCGGACTGGCGCGCCTACCTCGCCCAGATGGAACAGATCCTGATGCTGGAGCTGGACGATGAGCGGCGCGCAGAACTACAGCGCCAGTTTATCCGCATTGCCGCGCTGGCGGAGCCGCTGATGGCGTTTCCGCTCGATGAACGGCTGGAGGTTGCAGGAGTGTATCAGGCATGAAATTACATCAGTTAAGCATCCGCGATATTCAGCGGGCGCTCGGCAACGGCGAACTCAGCGCACAGGAGATCGCCCGCCGCACGCTTGACGATATCGCCCGCGTCAATCCGCAGATCAACGCCTGGACCACGGTCACCGCGCAGCGGATGCTGGCGGAGGCGGCGCAGATTGATACACTGCGGCGGCAACGCCAGCCGCTGCCGCCGCTGGCAGGCGTCCCTTATGCGGTGAAGAACCTGTTTGACGTGGCGGAGCACACCACGCTGGCAGGCGCGCAGCTGTTCAGCGAGCGGCCGCCGGCCGCGGCCGACAGTTGGGCGGTGCGTCAGTTGCGGCAGGCCGGCGGTCTGCTGTCCGGCATGCTGAATATGGATGCCTACGCCTACGGCTTCACCACCGAAAACAGCCACTACGGCGCCACCCGTAATCCGCACGATCTGCAGCGCATCGCCGGCGGTTCATCCGGCGGTTCAGCGGCGGCGGTCGCCGCCGGCACGGTGCACTTCTCCCTCGGCTCCGACACCAATGGCTCCATTCGCGTGCCGGCCTCGCTGTGCGGCATTTTCGGCCTGAAACCGACCTTCGGCCGGCTGTCGCGCGCGGGCACTCAGCCGTTTGTCGCCAGCCTCGACCATATCGGCCCCTTTGCCCGCCGCTGCAGCGATCTGGCGACGGTATACGATGCGCTGCAGGGCCGCGACCCGGAGGACGCCTTTCAGGCAGAACGCCCGGCGCAGTTGACCGCCATGCGGCTGACGCGCGGTATGGAGGGCCTGCGCTGCGCGGTGCTCGGCGGTTATTTCACCACCTGGTGCGATGACGACGCCCGCGACGCGCTGCGGCGTGCCGCCCGGGCGCTGGAAGCGCATGATGAGCTGATGTTCCCCGAAGCGGAACTGGCCCGCTCCGCAGCCTTTATCCTCAGCGCCTCCGAAGGCGGCAACCAGTATCTGCCCGCCCTGCGCCGCGAGCCGGCGCGCTTCGAGCCGCATTCACGCGAGCGCCTGCTCGCCGGGGCGATGATCCCCGCCGCCTGGTACGTGCAGGCGCAGCGCTTCCGCCGCCATGCGCAGCAGCAGTTTATGGCCCTGTTCCGCCATGCCGACGTGCTGCTGGCGCCAGCGACGCCGTGCTGTGCAACGCCGATCGGCGCGCAGGAGATGGACATTAACGGCCAGCCGCTGCCGATACGCGCCAGCATGGGCATGCTGACGCAGCCGATATCGTTTCTCGGGCTGCCGGTGGTCAGCGCACCGCTGCGCACCGCCGCCGGACGCCCCATCGGTTTGCAGCTGATTGCCGCGCCGTTTAACGAACAAGCCTGCCTGCGCGCCGCCGCCGCGCTGGAACAACTGGGCATTGCGGTGGCCGATGCCGCGGAGGTAGCCGCATGATCACGCCCCCAGAGATTAACCATCCCCTGACGCTGGCCGAAGTGACCGCCGCGTTTGACCGCTACGAGCAGGCGCTGGTCAGCAACGATGTCGCCGTGCTGGACGAGCTGTTCTGGCACAGCGAACGCACGGTGCGGCTGGGCGCCGGCGAGAATCTGTACGGCATCGGCGATATCCGCGCTTTCCGCGCGGCGCGCCCCGCCGCCGGGCTGGCGCGCAGGCTGCAAAATACCCGTATCGTGACGTTCGGCGAGGATTACGCGGTCTGCAGCACCGAGTTCACCCGTGAGGGCAGCACGCGCATCGGCCGTCAGCAGCAGACCTGGGTGCGTTTCCCCTGCGGCTGGCGGATTGTTGCGGCGCAGGTAAGTTTAATGGAGTAACCGGGCGGCCTTTGATGTGATGGCACCCAGCGCCAAGCTCTGCATTCTTAACGTCAAAACCCTCAGCCAAATGGCCCGGTAATAACAGATTCGGGTGTTGACCTTCGGCGCGCATCACGGGCTGCCGAACAAGGAACCCGAGCCAGGGGCAATCGGCCAGGGATGGCCGATTGAGGCGGCACAGGCAGGGATGCCTGTAGAGCCGACCCGCCCGGCGACGGTGACGCAGAGAGGGCACCTGCGAAGCAGGCAGAACGTGCCTAAGCGCGGGCGCGGGTGCAGGGGCCGCGCCTACGGCCCCTGCAATTGCCGTTCACGGAAGTCACAGAGAAATGCCGGTCGTTTACGGCAATTCCGGTTACATCAAACTCACAGAATGGAGCATAAACAGCAAAATCATCCCCGCCAGGGATGCACTCGCCGCCAGTGGTCGGCGATCTGCTGACGGGTGCAGATCCACACGCGATCGTGCTGCTGGATATAGTCCAGAAAGCGCTGCAGCGCACGGAAACGCCCCGGACGCCCCAGCAGGCGGCAGTGCATGCCGATCGACATCATCTTCGGCGAGGTCGCCCCCTCCTCATACAGCACGTCGAAGCTATCGCGCAAGTAGGTATAGAACTGCTCGGCGGTGTTAAAACCCTGCGCGGTGGCAAAGCGCATATCATTGGCATCCAGCGTATACGGCACGATCAGATGCGGCTTGCGCGTGCCGTCGCCGCACGTCACCTCGCTCCAGAACGGCAGATCGTCACCGTAGTAGTCGCTGTCATAATCAAAGCCGCCGTGCTCCGCCACCAGCCGGCGGGTATTCGGGCTGTCGCGGCCGGTATACCAGCCGGTGGGCGCTTTGCCGAACAGATCGGTCAGTACCTGCACCGCCTGCTGCAGGTGACGCCGCTCGTCGTCGATCGCCATATCCTGATAGTGGATCCAGCGCCAGCCATGGCTGACCACGTCATAGTCGGCGGCCTTGATCGCCGCGACAATCTCCGGATTGCGCGCCAGCGCCATCGCCACGCCGAACACGGTGAGCGGCAGTTCACGCCGACGGAACTCCTGATAAATACGCCAGAAACCGGCGCGGCTGCCGTACTCATACAGCGAATCCATCGACATATGGCGATCCGGATAGCTGGCGGCGCCGATGATATCGGACAGGAACTGCTCGGAACCCGCATCGCCGTGCAGCACGTGGTTTTCCGCGCCTTCTTCAAAGTTCAGCACAAACTGAACGGCGATACGCGCCTCCCCCGGCCAGGCGGCATGCGGCGGCTGGCCGGCGTAGCCGCGCATATCGCGCGGGTAGTCCGGGTGAAGGGTGTCTGGCTGTTGATTCATACGCTGAGCTGTTGCCCCCTGAATAGTTAGCATGGATGTAATGACTGAAATTTTCCGCTGAGCGCCTTGCGCTCCGGCCAGGCCAGATCGCCGTATTTACTGGTCGACAGCCCCAGCGCCGCCAGCGATTCGACCATTTTCACCGCCGCGCCGACGCCGTCGATCACCGGCATGCGCAACTCCTGCGTCAGCTCCCGCGCCAGGCTGGCCATACCGCCGCAGCCCAGCACAATCGCGCCGCAGCCGTCCTGCCGCATCGCCTGAATACAGCGTTCACGCACCATGTGCTGCGCCCGTCCGCTGCCGTCCTCCAGCGCCAGCACCGGCAGGTCGATGGCGTGCAGCGCGGCACAGTGTTCGCTGAAGCCGTACTGACGCAGCAGATGGCGGGCGATAATCAACGTGCGCGGCAACGTGGTGACGATGGAAAAACGCGTGGCGACCAGAGTCGCCATATGCATGGCGGCCTCGGCAATGCCGATCACCGGCGCCTGCGCCAGTTCACGCGCCGCCAGCAGGCCGGGGTCGCCGAAACAGGCGATCACGTGCCCGTCGACGCCGCGCTCGCGGCCGGCCTTGATCTGTTCCAGCACCCCGATCGCGGCAACCGCCTCATCAAAATGGCCTTCAATCGACGGCACGCCCTCCGCCGGACACACCGCCAGAATTTCGGTGCCCGGCGCTGCAGCGGCGCGGGCGGCCGCGCCAATGGTTTCGGTCATGCCGGGGTCGGTATTGGGGTTGATCACTTGTATACATACTGCGGACATCATTGCTCCTTATAGGCGGCGAACAGCCGGACAAAATCGGGATGGCCCAGTTCCGCGCGTTCAAAGCGCAGGCTGGCGACAATATGGTCAAAATGCTGTTCGACGGCGGCGCTGAGCGCCGGCAAATCCCGCTGCCGCAGCAGTGCAATCAGCCGTTCATGGTCATTGCAGCGGCAGCCTTGCCGCCACGGCGCGCCCCAGGCGGCAATCACCAGCGAGGAGCGCTGGCACAGCCGCGTCACCATCTCGGTCAACACCGCATTGGCGGAGATCGCCTGCAGCTGAATATGGAATGCGGCGGAGAGGCGGATAGCCGCCGGGCCGTCATGCTCCTCGTGCGCCTGCTGCTCATCGCGGATAATCGCCTCCAGCGCCGCCAGATGCGGCGGCTGACAGCGTGCCAGCACGTCCGGCAGGTTCGCCACCTCCAGCAGGGTGCGGGTGCGGAAAATATCTTTCGCCTCCTCCGCCATCGGGCTGGCGACGTATGCACCGCGCTTGGGCGCCAGCTGCACCATTTGCACCGCCGCGAGCCGCTGCAGCACCTTGCGGATGCCGGTGCGGCTGACGCCGAACACCTCGGACAGCGCCTCTTCCGGCAGTTTGCTGCCCGGCGGCAGCTGATGTTCAACGATGGCGTTCATCAACGCCTGATAGATGGACTCATCCTTGTCATGCAGGCCGGACGCCGTTTCCAGGCGGTTTTCGCTTTTCATCACCTCACTCCTGATTAACTATTGCGCATCAAATCGTATACATAAAAATAATTTTTTGTATACAAAATTACGCATTCTGGCCTGAATCCTGCTTCAGCGTAACTATCCCCTCAACAGGGTTTTCATCAGAGGAGCAGGTTTCATGCCAAACAGACAAACTACGCGTCAGGGTTACAGCCCGCGGCTGTGCAATGAGGATCTGGCGCCGACCCGCGATCAGAACTGGAGCTGGTACAATATCTTTTCGTTCTGGATGTCGGACGTGCACAGCATGGGTGGTTACGTGGTCGCCGCCAGCTTCTTTACCCTTGGGCTGGCAAGCTGGCAGGTGCTGCTGTGCCTGCTGGCGGGCATTGGCATTGTGCAGCTGTGCGCCAATCTGGTGGCGAAGCCCAGCCAGATGGCGGGCGTGCCCTATGCGGTAATCTGCCGCCAGGCGTTCGGCGTGTTCGGCGCCAATATCCCGGCGGTGATCCGCGGGCTGATCGCCTTCGCCTGGTACGGCATCCAGACCTATCTGGCGGCCAACGCGCTGATGCTGGTGGCGCTGAAGTTCTGGCCGTCGCTGGCAGCGCTCACCGCCGATTCGCTGCTCGGCCTCTCTTACCTCGGCTGGATCTGCTTTGCGCTGATGTGGCTGCTGCAGGCGATGGTGTTCTGGCACGGCATGAACGCCATCAAGCGCTTTATCGACATTGCCGGCCCGGCGGTGTACGTGGTGATGCTGGCGCTGGCGGGTTGGATTGTGTATCAGACCGGGCCGGACGGCATCTCCTTTACCCTGGCCGGCAAATCCCTGACCGCCGGCGAGCAGGCCTGGCAGATGATTACCGCCACCGCGCTGGTGGTCTCCTACTTCTCCGGCCCGCTGCTCAACTTCGGCGACTTCTCGCGCTACGCGAAGAATATGAATGAAGTGCGCCGCGGCAACCGCTGGGGTCTGCCGTTCAACTTTCTGCTGTTCTCATTGGTGACGGTGGTGATCGTCTCCGGCACCCAGTCGCTGTTCGGCCATATGATCACCGACCCGATTGAAACGGTCAGCCGCGTCGGCAACGATCTGGCGGTGGCGATCGGCCTGCTGACCATGATCACCGCAACCATCGGCATCAATATCGTCGCCAACTTCGTTTCGCCGGCGTTCGACTTTTCCAACTGCGCGCCGCAAAAAATCAGCTTCCGCACCGGCGGCATGATCGCCGCGGTGGGATCGGTGCTGCTGACCCCGTGGAACCTGTTTAACTCACCGGAGCTGATCCACTACACGCTGGACGTGCTGGGCGCATTTGTCGGCCCGCTGTTCGGCATTCTGCTGGCGGACTTCTACCTGATTAAACGTCAGCAGCTGTCGGTGGACGACCTGTTCAACGACACGCCGGCAGGTAAATACTGGTATCGCCACGGCTTTAACCCGAAAGCCATCGCCGCCCTGCTGCCTTCCGTCACCGTCGGCGTTATCCTCAGCTTTATTCCGTCGCTGCATGCGGTCGCCAATTTCAGCTGGTTTATCGGCGTGGCGCTGGGCGCGCTGGCCTACCGCTGGCTGGCGCGCGATGAGCAGCAGGCCGCCGCGCCGCGCTTCAGCGCCAAGGCGCTGCTGCCGAAGGACTAATGCCGCCGGGCCGAACGCCCGGCAATCAGGTGTAAAAAAACCACCTGCTAAGCAGGTGGTTTTTTTACTTTCGGCCCTCATCTCTGACATAACAAACAATGCGCAAAAAGATCCATCGCCTCGTCTGCCCGCTTCACGGGTCGGTTTTAATGCAGTTGCATGAGCACGCTGGATCCGCTCCAGCTCTGGCGGCACACGGCCAGAACGGGCAAACCTGACGCATGCAAAACCATGCAGGGCTAAAATTGAGAATCAACTCGGCCAATTAATGATTTCATCCAGCCCGGAAATGAGTGCGGGAAAGTAACTTTCATCCATTCCCAGACTATCACTGATAACTACACTTTCAGCAGGGTTTTCCGGCCTGAGGGTTAATGTCAGCAGCACGCCTTGCCCTGAAGGTGATGGCGTGAATATCAGATTCAACTGGTTTTCTGTGCTATCAAAAACCACCTCCTGAGCTTTACCGCCATTCACTAAATTTATATGTAACTCTGTGAGTTTATTTTTAAGGATATTAAGCTCGCCAACATTAAAAGATGCCTGATATTGAGCTTTAAGCTCAGGCAGTTCGTACTCCACGTAAGTCTGTATCCAGTCATATTGAGGTATATCGGGCGTATTCTCCCGCTCAAAGGGAGTCACCCGTAATATTTTCCTGTCGTTAACTATTTCAATCATATACCCCCCTATTCCTTGTATAAAAAGTGAGTTATTGTCCAATCCTTCTCACGCACGAGAACCTCTAACGTGTATTTTTTATGGAAATAGGTGCCTTTCTTGGCTCGATTCTCTACGAGTTTATAAAACTCTGATTTATAAAGAAAAAGACCAGGCGTGTTTTTAGGGTCAGGCATTCTTTTACCGTAGCGGATAACTTTTTCCTGTAGTTGCAAAGGAACGTATCGTGCGGGATTAAGCATATGCTTAGCCGGTGTTGCCGTCATCTTAAGGGCACGACCTGATAAGCCCATTTTCAGGCGACCACGCAAGATGCTAATGGTAGCCTGACTAAGTTTTACCGTTACAGCCGTTTTTACGCCACTCTCCAACAATGCTTTACCAACCCGAAAAAGGCGGAATGCACCAAAGGCAATTAAAGCGAGGTCTGTTGGGTCAATCAGGGGAGCTTCTAATGGCGCCTCTTCCAGTCTGACGAACACGCCATCAGCATCATAAATCCGCCACAAACCGGGAGCCTGCGCCACGGAATAGCCAATACACATCCCGCTTTCATCATCTACAATGGGCTTAGCATTCAGGGGAGGGTTACGGGGGCTGAACTCGAAGTATTCACCGGAAGGTAATTTTGACTGGAAGGTGTAAAAGCGTCCTGGCTCATCGGCAATAAATCCAACTGTCATGTCATGATTCCCTGTTGAATGTTTCCTGGGTCATCATAATGGACATTTTTACTGCAATCCACTTTGCCGGACTGTCGTTGCTCGTCTCAGGCTGCTAACGCCCCGCCGTTCTCGTTGTTCACCCCTGCCAGCACTGTTTAGGTGACTGTCGTTGCCTAACGTAATGCTTAACTTTTGTTTCATATAAATTATGCCATTCGGTGCATATAAAAGGCCGCGAAAGCGGCCTTTTTGACATCTTCTGTTTGTCGTTGACGCTCAGCTGCCGCGGTAGGTTGACCAACCGCCGGGGGCGATTAAAAACGGCAGGTGATAGTGCTGCTCCTCACTGAGCATCAGCTCGATTTGCGCGTGGACATAGGGCGTCTGCCGTCCGGCGGCCGTAAACCAGTCGCCGATGTCTGCCGTCAGGCGATAACGCCCCGCCGGCAGCGCCGCCGGAGTAAAGACGGCGATGCGGCCGTTGGCGTCGGTCAGCATGCTCGCCAGCGGCTGGTAGTCGCCGTGTTCATAACGCGCCAGATGCACGACGACGCCGGCGGCCGGCCGGCCGGTAGAAATATCCAGAATATGGCTGCTCAGATTGCTCATGCGCCGATCACTCCTTCCAGTCTGAGTAAGGTAATTTCACGCAGCTGCGCCAGCGATGCCTGCCGCTCCTGCGCCTCGTTATTGTGCAGACGCAGGCGCAACGCCTGCAGAATCTCCGCGCCGCTGCGTCCTTTGGCGCGGATCAGAAAGACCCGGCCAAAGCGCGCTTCATACTGCGTATTGGCCGTGCGCAGCGCCTCGGCAAGCTCTGCATCATGGCGATCCACCGACGCCTGCTCCTGCCGCGACAGGGCGGCGTGTGCCTGACTGCCCGTCGGCCGCTCGCCGATGCGCGGATGGGCGCTCATCGCCTGCTGCAGCTCGGCGTCGCCCCAGTGTTGCATCAGTTCCCCCGCCCGCGCCAGCAGCGCGGCGCGATCGGCATAGGGGCGCGCCTGCACCAGCGCCGACGCCCAGTCCGGGATCGCCACGCAGGGGCTGAGCAGCGCAATGGCCTCATCAAGCGGTAAACGGTTAAAGCGTTCGAGCACGTTCATCGTGACTCCTGTTGCTAACGACTGCGTCATGTTTCTCTTCCGGCATAATCAGGTTAAGGATAATCGCCACCAGACCGCCGCTGGTGGCCGCCGAGCCGAACAGGTTGCCGACCAGCGGCGGGAAATGGGTCAGAAACGCCGGCACCGCCTCAATACCGAGGCCGATGCCGAACGCCAGCCCGACGATCAGCATCGTGCGCCGCGTCAGCGGGTTCTGGGTGATGATGCGGATGCCGGCGGCAACCACACAGCCGAACATCACCATCGTCGCCCCGCCCAGCACCGGCGTGGGGATCTGGCGCAGCAGCTCGCCAAACGGCGGGAACAGCCCCAGCAGGATCAGAATAACGCCCATATAGCGCCCGACATAGCGGCTGGCGACGCCGGTCATCTGAATCACGCCGTTGTTCTGCGCAAAGGTGGTGTTCGGGAAGGCGCACAGCATCGCGGCGATCATACAGCTCACGCCGTCGGCCAGAATGCCGCCCTTCAGCCGGCTGCGGAAGGCGGCGTTATCGATCGGCTGCCGGGAGATCAGGCTGTTGGCCGTCAGATCGCCGACCGCCTCCAGAATACACACCAGCGACACCAGCGCGATAGGCAAAAAGATCGCGCTGTTGAACTGGAAGCCGAACGGGAACAGCGCCGGCAGCCGGAACCAGGTTTCACCGATCGGCGCCGGATGGAAGTTGCCGGTCAGCGCCGCCGCCAGGCAGCCCGCGGCGATGCCCACTACGATCGACGCCAGCCGCAGCCAGCGGTTACCGGCGCAGCTCAGCAGCACAATCACCCCCAGCGTCAGCCCTCCCAGACCGATATTGCTCATGCTGCCAAAATCCTTTGCCCCCTCGCCGCCGCACCAGTTGATCACGCTCACCTTAATCAGGCTGATGCCGATCAGCGCAATCACGCTGCCGGTGATCACCGGCGTAAAGATTTTCTTCAGCGGTTCAATAAAACGGCTGACGACCACCGGCACCAGCGCGGCGACAAAATTGACGCCGAACAGCATCGCCATAATGTCCTCAGGCCCGCCACCCTGCTGTTTCACCCACAGACCGCCGGCCACCGACACGCCAAGAAACGCAAAGCTGGTGCCCTGCATGCAGATCATGCCGGCGCCAATCCCCCATACCCGATTAGACTGCAGAAACGTGCCGATGCCGGAGGCCAGCAGCGACATGCTGATCAGGTAGGGCATCCACGCCTCCAGCCCCAGCGTGGCGCCGATCAGCAGCGGCGGGGTAATAATGCTGACCAGCCCGGCCAGTACGTGCTGCAACGCGCTAAAAAATGCCGGCAGCGGCGGAATGCGCTGTTCAAGACCGTAAAGCAGCGTGCTGTTTTTCTCGTCTGACATGCCATTATCCCTCAGTAAATACGCTTTCCCCTGAGGTGTGCACAAAACAGGCCAGCTTGTCGCCGGTGCAGCGGATCGGGCGTCAAAAAACCATATTTTTATTTTTTATCAATCGATTAACCTCGAAAATAGCCGTTCCCTCTCTTTTTCTCCGCCACTGAAACGTTGGATTCACAAACTAACATCAAGAAACTTATGGTTCATAAACAGGCAAAGCCTACCCCGGAATGCTGCTTTATGGTGCAACGCTGCCGCATCCGCCGCGCTGACGGCGCGCTGCGACGGCAAATGCCGATGTGGTACGCAAATTGCTCGGGCCTATGACCGGATCTACAGGAGAACATCATGAAAGCATTGGTCATTGGCGCCGGCATCGGCGGGCTCAGCGCGGCGGTCGCGCTGCAACAGGCGGGTATTGAGTGTGAGGTTTTTGAAGCCGTAACGGAGATTAAACCGGTGGGCGCGGCCATTTCCATCTGGCCCAACGGGGTGAAATGCATGCAGCATCTGGGGATGGGAGAGATTATCGAAACCTACGGCGGCCCGATGCGTTCAATGGCCTATCAGGAGTACCGCAGCGGCGCGATTATGACGCGCTTTAGCCTGGCGCCGCTGATTGAACGCGTCGCCGGCCGCCCCTGCCCGGTATCGCGCGCCGAGCTGCAGCGGGAGATGCTGGACTTCTGGGGCCGTGACCGCGTGCAGTTCGGCAAACGCGTCACCGAGGCGCAGGAAGATGCCGACGGCGTAACCGTCCGCTTCGGCGACGGCTCCAGCGCGCGCGGCGATGTGCTGATTGCCGCCGACGGCAGCCGTTCGGCGCTGCGTCCGGCGGTGCTGGGCTATGCGCCGGAGCGACGCTACGCCGGCTATGTCAACTGGAACGGACTGGTGGAGATTGATGAAGCCATTGCGCCGGCCGATCAGTGGACGACCTTTGTCGGTGAAGGCAAGCGGGTGTCGCTGATGCCGGTGGCCGACGGACGCTTCTATTTCTTCTTTGACGTGCCGCTGCCGGCCGGGCTGGCGGAAGACCGCAGTACGTTGCGCGCCGATTTACGCCGTTACTTCAGCGGCTGGGCGCCGCAGGTGCAGCGGCTGATCGCCGCGCTGGATCCGGCCACCACCAACCGCATCGAGATCCACGACATTGAACCGTTCGAGCGGCTGACGCGCGGCAGGATCGCGCTGCTGGGGGATGCCGCCCACAGCACCACGCCGGATATCGGCCAGGGCGGCTGCGCTGCCATGGAGGACGCGGTGGTGCTTGGCGACGCGTTCCGCACCCACCGCGATATCGCCGCAGCGCTGCAGCAGTACGAAAGCCGGCGCTGCGAACGGGTGCGCGATCTGGTGCTCAAGGCGCGTAAGCGCTGCGATATTACCCACGGCAAAGATATGGCGCTGACGCAGGCGTGGTATCAGGAGCTGCAGCAAGAGAGCGGCGAGCACATTATCAACGGCCTGTGCGACACCATCCAGGGCGGCCCGCTCGGCTGAGAACAGAATGCGCCCGGCGGCGTCGCGCTGCGTTACCGCACCTCGCCCGGCCTCTTTTCCGCGCCGGCGGACTGTTGTAAAAAGTAGCGCGTCTGCAGCTGCTCAAGCGCCATTGCCGCCTGTTTGCGCTGCGCCTCTGAGCGGCCGGCGCTATAGCGCCGCAGGCGTTCTTCCACCGGCGGATGGTGGTTAAACGCCTGGGTGATGGCGAACACCGACGATTTCAGCTCGCTGACGGTCATATATTTACCGTGCTTTTCATCCAGCCCGTTCAGCCGGCTGGTCAGCTGCTGCAATTTCTGCATCCCGTCGCGCCAGCCGAGGAGCGAGGTTGCCGGCAGCGCGTTGGCCTCCAGATGCTGCCGCCACGCCTGCTGCATTTCCGCCACCTCGGGATTATCCGGCCACAAGGCCTGCGCCTGTTCAATCAGTTGCTGACCATAACGCAGCGGCCAGTCCGGCGGCAGCGCCATCAGCCACTGCAGTTGCTGACGGGTTTGCTCCGTTAACGCATCGGCCTGCGGCGGCGACGTTAATGAAAGATGACGCAGCGCGCCTAGCTGCTCCCTGCTTAGCGTGCCCGGCAGCGGCGTCAGCGAGGCGGTCAGCTGTTGCTCCGCCGCTGACGGCGCGCTCAGACTGTGCCAGCCCCACAGCAGCAGCCCGCCCGCCAGCAGCGCGCTACAGGCGCCGGCCAGAAACGCCCTGACGGGGCGCACGCCGCGCGGCGCTGTTGCCACCCTCTCCTCCGCCGGCTCCGGCGGCACCACCAAGACCAGAGGCTCCGCAGCGGCCGGCTCATCGGCGTGACTGACCACCGCCTGCGGCGGCAGCGCGACGGCCGGCTGCTGCCATGCATCGCGCGGCATATTTTCCAGCCGGGCAATCGCCTGCCGGATCCGCAACTGCATCCCTTCCGTACGGCTGGCCTGTTGCAGCTCATGGCGCGCCAGCGTCTCCGCCAGCCGTTCCAGGCTCTTTTCCAGCTGATACAGCCGTTCCAACTCATCGCGGTCGTCCAGCGCCAGCGTGCGGAACACATTCTGCAGCCGCTGGTTGAGGCCGGTAATAATCTCCACCCGCGTATGCACATTGGTCGGCCACATCACCGACCACTGGTAGGCCGTCAGCACATTGACCAGCGCCAGCCCTTCCTGCATGCCCGCCAGCCCGGCAATATGCACCCGCGCCAGCGTATACCAGGCTGCGGTTTGCAGATCCACGCCGTTATGTTCAAACAGCCGTAGGCACAGCGACTCCACCGTGCGCCATTCAACGTCCGGCCGCGCCGGGTGGGACAGTTTCATCAATTCATCGCGCAGCACGGCGTAGTCCGGCAGCGCGCGCGGGTCGCCGCCGATTTTAAGGTGTTTATCCTTGTTCACGGGAATGGTTCCGTTAGAAATTAGAGAGAGGAAAATTAATAAGCGGGCGTGGTATTAATGCGTTGTTGTTGCTTCAGATGCCGCAGCAAGACTTTGCCCTCCGGCATAAATTCGGTGCCGTAGCGCACCAGCCCGAGGCCTTTCAGCTCGGCGTCGATGGCGTAGCGCAGTTCACCGGGCGCCGTCTGTTCCAGCATGACGACGCTGATGCTCTTCAGGCGCGGCTCATACTTCAGCAGCACCTCAGAGAGCGTGGTCATCAGCTGATGCGCCGTGCCGGGCATGCCCTGCAGAATTTTGCTCATATCCGGCAGGCCATAATCCGGCAGATGGGCCAGCGTACCGGCCCGGGCGTTGAGGATGCGCTGCAGATTATCCAGCACCGACAAAATCACCTGGTTTTCTTCGCTGACCAGGGGCAGGTCGAGGCCGCCGGTAAAATTGCCGTAGAGCATGTCGTATAAAGAGGGGGCGTTGTGGGCCTGTGTCATAGGTTCTCCTTACGGGTGGCCACATCAGGTGAAGTAAAATCTGACGAGGTGGAAAAATACCGGCGCGGCAAAGCACAGGGAGTCGATGCGGTCCATCATGCCACCGTGGCCTTCTATCATCGCGCCGAAATCCTTGACGCCGCGATCGCGCTTAATCGCCGACATACACAGCCCGCCGGCAAAGCCCAGCAGAGCGATCAGGATTCTCAATGTCTGGTGGCCGCCGGTGCCAACGACGGCCTTTCGTTTACTCACGGGTGATAGCCGCACGACGCGTTGCCGCTATGTCTCCCGCTCCGACAACAGCGTCAGGCTGTTGCCATCCGCCGCTAAAACGCGCGCCGTATCCGGATCCAGCGCTTCGCGTGGCAACACCAGCCGCCAGCTGTTTTTCTCCATATCCGGCTGGCGGAACAGCCCGACGACGGCCACAAATTTCGCTGCGGCATCCATTGGCATATCAAGAATGGCGGCATTGCCCGGTTTGAGCACCACATCGCGGCGGGCGAGCAGATCGCCGGTCAGCAGCGTTTCATCCTCCTTCAGCAGTTGCCGGTAGACCAGCGTGTCGAAGGCTTTACGATCCCGCAGTTGATAAACGCGAATCATCAGCGGTTGTGACGCGGAATTGCTCTCGCGCGCATCGGTATTCAGCGCCTCACGGGCAACAAAATCCAGATGCAACACCTTTATTTTTTTATAAAAAATGGACGTCACGGTCGATTTGGCGCCATCGGTAACGCTCTGGGTCAGGCCGCACCCTGCAAGGCCGAACGCCATGACGGGCAGCAGAAGACAAGCGGTTTTAGTCAAATTGGTACGCAACACGTCGGTTTCCTTGTATTGTGACTGCCGGCTGCAGGCCGCTGTAACAGCCGAGTTCCGTGGTAAAAGTCCGGGGAATATCTGCGGGAAGCGCCTCGTCTTCCACACCGAGCACGCCGTTCATTCCCAGCCAGAGCGGCGCTTCGCCCAGCGCCGGCGCCGCCAGCAGGCCGGTGCTGACGGCAAGCCGGATGCGGGCCTTAAAACGCCAGCCCAGATAAACCCGCAGCATCACCAGAAAATCCTGATAGAGCTGTCCGTCCGGCATCCAGCCCAGAACCTCCCGCTCGCAGTCGGTAGCTAGTTCAATCAACAAGTGGCTGCTGGTGTCCATCGCTTCTTCACCCAGCACCTGGTTGCCGTCCAGCAAAAAATCGTCATCATCCGCAAAGCCGAGCGGCCGCTCGACCGCCACCGCCCGCAGGCAATAAGGACTGACGCGCACGCGGGTGTGCGGCGCCAGCAGCTGCACCAGCGCCTGCAGACCCTCCTGGGTTTTCCCCGGCAGGCGCAGTACGCCCAACAGCGCCAGAAAGCGCGAGACCGGGGTGGCAATATGATGTGCCGTGCCCGGGATCCCCAGCCCCACCAGCCCCAGCAGCGACTGAGAGATGGCGTCGGCGCCGCCGGACTCAAAGGTGGCCGGGTAGGAATACTTGCGCCAGATGCGGTAAAACTGAGTCAGGATCCTGTGGTTGAAAATATCAAGGAACCCCTGCAGCGCCTCATGCCCTTCCCTGCGCTGCGTAATATCGTCCAGATAGGCGGTCGGCAGCGGTGAATCGACGCCGTACAGCCCCATAAAGGTGGTGCGCACCTTCGGCGGCGCATGCGCATCCTCTTCATGATATTCAACGGCTTTCAGTTCACTGGCCGGAAACCCCATGCCCGGATGGGGCACCAGCCGCAGCGGATCGTCACCCGGTTTACTGGTCGCCCCTAACGGCGGACGCTGCGGATGGCGCTTTTCCAGCAGCTGGCAGAAACGATAAAAATTTATTCGCGTCAGTTCGGCTTCCAGGCGGGGAGTCAGCCGGGAATGCGGCGATTGTGTTTCTCTTCCCATTCCAGACGTTCTCCGGTCGGTTGCAAAATGATGATCAGGCGGTTAAACAGATAGATATCGGTATAGAGGGCAAAAAAACGGCTCAGCATTTCACCGAACAGACAAATATCCCCGTGGCCGGCAAAGCCCTGGCTGTCAAGCGTTACCTCAATCTGCACGCCCCGCAGCAGGTGTCCCTGTTCAAAACGCGCCGTCTCGCCGTGGCGGACATCGACAATCGCCTCCAGCCGGCGGCGGTTCATCTCGCTATCGCTCCACTCATACAGCGCCAGAGTACCGCGCAGCACCTCGGCGTTATCCATCATCGACAGGAAATTGCTGCCCAGATGGCTCAGTACGCGCCAGTGAAAACGGTCCCGGTCCGGCGGATAGCAGGGCTGCGTCGGCGCACAGAGGTTGCGCACCCGAATGCTGGCCGCGGTGGTTTTCATCACCGTATCCAGCACCGTGCTCTGCAGCGCCCGCCGCGGCAGCTGGCCGTTGGTGCCGGTAAGCGCCAGCGACAGACTTTCGTTGGCCGGCACCGTATGGTTATCGAACGCCTCGCCGCCCAGGATCAGCCAGGTGTTATACAGCCCGGACGGCCCCCGGCGCACGCGGGTGTGGTAATAATATTCCGGCGCCTCATGGCGCAACATGCCGCCCTTATGGCGAAAACTGGCAAACGGCACATAGGTATGGTTGCCGGACGACACCACCGCATCCACCGAGTAAATCTCGGTATGGCCGTCCTGTACCCGCATCGGGCGCAGCAGGTATTCGGTCTGCAGCGAATCGAGCGTCAGCGGATCGGACTCCAGCGGAAACAGGTTGATCACCGGCACGCAATGTAACCGCAGGTGCTGTTCCGTAAAGGTAAAGTCGTGTTGCCAGCGCTCGGCCAGCACCACCTCGATCTCGAACCACGCCAGCTGCGCCGGAAGCGCCACGGCGTCCATCCCCTTCAGACCGGTGAACATGAACTTCTCGCGGAAGGTGAAATACTCCAACAACAGCTGATAGCCGCTGAAACTGCTGTTGCCCGCCGGCCACAGGGCGTCATCATCACCAAAGCCCAGCGCCGTAAAATGGCCTTCCAGTGGCCGGCTGTCGGTCTCACCCGGCAGCCGCAGCCGCATACGGGAGACATTCATGGTGAAAGCCTGATGCATGGCGCAGGCCAGCGGCGCGTCGGCGTTCAGGTAGAGCGGGATGCAGCGGAGGTCGATACGGCTCCAGTCCGCCAGCCTGCTGCAGTTAAAGCGCAGCCGCACCAGCGAGCGGCCGTCCGGGTCCGTGGTCAGCGTCGCCGTTTCCAGCGACAGCGGCTGCAGGCACAGCTCCTGCGTGGTGGTGTAGCGACAACGCGTGCCCTTTTCGCCAATCGGCCGGGAGAGCACCTCAAAACCTTTGGCAATGCCCATTTTCTCTTTCATTTCCCGCCAGTCCGGGGTGAACTCCACCACCGACATCGACGGGATGGTACGCAGATAATGCGGCCACAGCAGGCTGACCAGCCCTTCGGTCAGCTCCGGCAGGTCATCATCCAATTTCTCGCGCAGCCGCCCCATCAGAAAGGCAAAGCCCTCAAACAGACGCTCGACGTAAGGGTCGCGCGCGCCGGTCCTGTCCAGGCCAAGCATCGCCGCGCGTTCGGGGTGAGCCTGGGCAAACTCTTCGCCGGCTTCCAGCAGGTAGCGCATTTCGGCGTCGTAATAACGCAGGGTTAGATCGTCCATAAAAACCTGATTATCTGAGGTGAGTGTGATTGCAAAAAAGCGTTCAGCCGCACAGTACCGCGGCGCGCGCCGGGTCAATGGCGATCAGGCCGGCCAGCAGCGCGTCCATCTCCGGCTGCTGACGGACTTTATCCGCCTCGCTGCGCGCGGCCTTCTGGCGCAGCAGCTTCAGACGCCGGGCTTTAACCTCAAAGACCATGTCCGGCGACCACTGGCTCAGCGTCAGCGCCTGAGCGCTGTTGTCCAGTTCGCCCAGCAGATGCAGCGCCATCTCGTTTTTGCCGTACTGCTCCGTGACTCTGGCCATCAGCAGGCGCTGCAGCCAGCGATCGCGCGGCGACGTGACGCCCGGCCGCGCCTGCAGCCAGCCCAGCGCGGCTTCAATGCCGTCGCTGTCGGCTCTGGCCAGCACTTCCGGCTCCAGCGTCAGCAGGTCATCATCCGCCACCGCAACGCTGAGCGGCCCCTCATGCCAGCCCGTGGGATCGTCCAGCACCTGCTGGTTAATCCAGCCCAGCGTCACTTCATCGGCAAAGGGCGTGCCGTCATTAAATGCCAGCGACTCCAGCCCCGGCAAACGGCTAAGCAAGCCCCGCAAATCGCGGCTGATAATGTCCGCCCGCACCGTGTCCGCATCGGTTTTCTGCAGCGCCTGCCAGATGTACCACTGCACATCCAGCCACAGATGGTTAACTCCCTGAGCAAACAGGTTGTCCGCCAGTTCCAGCAGTTCCGCCCAGCTCTGCTGGAGGTACAGCCGCTTGAGGTGCGCACGGTGATCCGGCTTGGGCGCAGCGAGGCGCGTGCGGCCGCTGGCGTCCAGCGGCGGCAGCGCCGTTAAGGTATCCCAGCGGACGCTTTTCATCAGATGGTGGCCGGCCAGCCAGCCCCCTTCGCAATCGCGCAGATACTTCGCCAGCATTTTTGCCTGATCAAGCAGATCGCGCCCTGAATTCACGGCATGCGCCGTCGGCAGCGCCGCGCCGGCGGACGCCGGCTCCGCGTTTTCTTCACGGCTGGTCTGCGGCACCAGCGTGCCGGCGCCGCCATTTTGCGCCAGTCGCGTTTCCAGCGCCTGATACAGCGCTGACAGCCGGGGGCGGCTCGCCTCATCCCACCGTTCCATGGCCTGCTCGACCAGCAGCAGCGCGCCCGTCACGCGCCGCATCGTGGCCGGATCAACCTCCGGGTACAGGAACAGACTGTCGAGCATCCGGCCGCTGCCCAGCCACTCCAGCGCGCTTTTACGGCTGCGCTCGCGCTGCGGGTGCAGCCCGCCGTCAAACTGCTGCAGCATCGCGGCCAGCAGTTCCAGCCCCTGCGCTAGCCCCGCCTCGCCGTCCTGGTGCAGGCGCGCCCAGATGTAGAAGGTCACGACACGAATATCCTTGCAGCGCTGCGTCAGCAGCCTTTCCGCCAGTTGGCAAATCAGGCCGGTATCAATGCCAGACAGCTGATTGACCTCCTCGCGGATACGCTGAAAATCATCGTCGTAGCCAGGGTCTTCCCCCGTGGGATTTTCGGCAGAGAGCGGCAGTAGCCAGCTTTGCCACTCTTGCACATAGCGACGCGCCTGCTGTATCAGCTCACCGTCATCCGCCTGGCAGGCGGCCACTAAATTTTGCAGCTGGCTCATTACTTCACTCCGTTCATCTCAACATCATCCATAGATTCCGCCAGCGCCTGCTCAGCCACGCGGAAGATCTGCCCCGGCAGGGTAAAGTTGCGCAGTTGCAGCAGCGCCAGCGGGCCGCTGCCCAGCTGTGAGCGCAGCACCCACTGCAGCGTGCGGCCATCCGGCGCGCTGAAGCTCATCATCCACCGGCTGCGATCCAGCTGACTCCGTTTGCCCTGTTCCAGCCAGCGGATAAACCCCCAGGTGCCGCCGTAGTCACCAAACAGCCGGGCGCCGGCGTTGGTGCTGCTCCAGGTCAGCATGGTGCCCGGCTTATAGGTATCTCCCGGCCAGCGGAAAGCCTGCCATTCAGCCATCTGATTGAAGTAACGCAGTTTCTGGCCGTCAATAGTCAGCGTGGTTTCCACCACCTGAGGCGTCGGACGGGCCTGAAGCTCAAAGCCGATCCCCTGGCTGCCGTCGGTAAACAGAATGTCCGACAGCTGGCTGAGCTGGTTAACCGCTTTCAGAAACGCCGGGTTCACGTTCAGCCCCTGACTGTTGGTTTTATCCACCACCCACCGGCTGCCCTCTTTATGCAGGACGCCGCCCAGTTCCTGCGTCAGAAAACGTTCAATGCGGCCGGTGTCCTTGCGGATAAACTCCGCCAGCATCGGCAGCGAGGCTTCGCTTTTACTGGCGGCGAACGGATAGCGGCCATCGAAGGCACTCTGCCAGTTGCTGACCACCGCCCTGCGCCACTTGCCGTTCAAGCTGGCGGCGGACGGTTGCAGCACGGTTTCCCAGGCCTGCGTCAGCGGCTGGACGAACATCGTCTGCCCGAAGCCGCTCCACTCCTCGCCGAGGCTGGCGGCCATCAGGCTGCCGTACTGCTGGGTGTCGGTCAGATCGACGCTTTTGCCCTGAAATACCGTCTGCGCCAGCGTCTGCATCTTTTCCTGCGGGTCCGAGGCGCTGGCCACCTGCTGCAGCCGTAACCGCACGCGGGTGATGCGGGTCAGGTAGATTTGCAGGCTAAGGGTGCCATCGGCCGCCATCACCTGACCGGCCGGATTTTTGCCCATCAGGGTCAGCAGCGGGCCGAAAGCCTCATCCAGCGGGCCAACCGGCCCGGCCGCGCTCTGATCGATGGCCGGCCGGCTGTCGCTGTGGATCAGCTCTTTCGCCGATTTGAGCAGCGAATCGGACAGCGCCTTGCTCTTCTGCCCGGTTTGCCCCTGCCAAGCCAGCGTATTCATCAGGGCAATCAGCGGCGACTGTCGTACGTCGCCCATCAGCGTCAGTTGGTCGGTCACATCGGCAATGGTGCTGGCCGGCTGCCAGTGCAGACCGTTGAGGAAACCGAGCCAGCTGCCGGCAAAATCCGTGAAGTAACGCTGCGTCAGGCGGGCCTTCAACGCTTCCGGCGAAATATCCGCCGCGACGCCCTGGCTGCTGTCGCTCAGCACCCAGTCGATTTCATCGCGCCGGGCGTTGGCCGCCTTCTCTATCGCCTGCTGAATGCCCCCTTCCCAGGCCTGACGGGTGAACATGCCCGGCACCACCTCCCGGCTGTCGAACAGCCGCCGGGCATCGGTGCCGCCGGTCATATCTTCCAGCCGCAGATCGGCAAAGTTACGGCGCACCGATTTGAGCATATTTTCATACAGCGTACTTTCGGCGTTGCGGCGCCCGATCTGCTGTAACAGCACCTGACGACTCTGGCTGACCAGCGCCGCATCCGGGGTGATTTTCCAGCCGGGCTGATGGGCCAGTTCGGCGATATAGAACGCCCACAGATCCGGCGTCAGGCTCTGCCACAGCCCGGTGGAGATGCCCCGGGGCGCAGGCTGCACCGCCTGCAGGGTTTGCGCATAGAAAGCGGCGTCGATCTTATCCGGGCGCGCCATCATCAGCCAGGCCTTCAGCCGATCGTAGCCGGGTTTGGCCAGCGCGATGCGCTGCGGGCTGTTGGGCGGAGAATTCACCAGCTGGGTCAGCTTTTGCCGCAGCGCATCACTGGCCGGATCGCGGATCAGGCGGTTATTTGCCACGCCGTACCAGGGCAGCATCGCGGCCAGCAGCTGCGGATTGTGATCCAGACCGAAACGCTGATACCAGGGCGCGCCTGCGCGGCTATGCTGCTGCAGACGGCCGGCGTCGTTGCGCAGCGCATGCAAAGCGCCGAGCTGCTCATCCGTCACCGCCGGCCGGGCGACCAGCGCCTGCGCTTTGTCCGCCACCGTGACGATTTGCTGGCGGTTGGCAACGAAGGAAATCGTCATCCCCACGGCCCACAGCCCGATGCCGGCCATCACCGCCAGCGCCAGCGTCTGTTCCCAGGCCATGCCGACCCGGCGGCCGCGGACGCGGTCATCAAGGATGCCCTGCCAGGCGTCCGAGAAGGTAACGGCATGCGGGGGCAACGCCGTAGAGACGCTCTCCCTGCTCCCTTGAGCCTGTTCGTCAACCGCATCCGGCAGGCTGAACATCAGACCGCGCAGCGGCACGCGCTGCTGCGCGCCGTACAGCCACGGTGCCAGCGCATTTTTCCAGCGCACGCCACCGCCCTGTTCAAACCACTGCGCCAGACGCAGCAGAAAATCAAAGGCCCGGTTTCCCGCCACCTGGGATAGACCCTGTTCACGCAGCTGCGGCAGCAGCTCGGCGAGCCGGGCCGCCGCATCGTCCGTGCTGCCCCGCGCCGGCAGCGTGATGCCTACCGGCTGGGGTTTCCGGCCCGTCTGCAGCCAGTCGCTATCACACAGCTGCCACAGCCAGACCGGCGGCTGATAGCGCAGCAGGTCGCCGATTTTTTCCAAGCCGCGCAGATCGCTGTCGCTCAGCTGCGGCGTCAGCGACTGGTCTTTATTCAGCACGCGAATGATACCGTCCAGCGGGCGGCCGCGGCGCAGCGTGCGCAGGGCGGCGTATTTTTCGCGTTCGGGTTCCGATGTCAGGCTACCGCCATAAATCAGCACGGTGCGGCTACCCTCGAGCCAGCGATGGGATTGCAGGCCAGGAACCAGTTGTTCAATCGCGGCGTCATCACCGCAGATCAACAGCAGACGCACGTTACGGCGCCAGAACGGGCCGTAGCGAGAGCGGAGATGTTTTTTCAGCGCGACATACGCGGTTTCACGCTCACTTGCCGTTGTCGGTTGACGCTTGCGGGATGTCGACGGGCTAACCTTGTCCTTAATCAGCAAGCGGAAAGCCATAAAACCCAGCGTCAGCAGGCTGAGCGCCGTTCCCCAGACGATAAAACCGGCGACGATCAGCGGACGCAACGCATCCCATTGCGTAGCACGTTCGCTCCCCCATAGCCACCATGCCAGCCCGCCTAGCAGGACCAGTAGCGTGGTCACAGCAATACAGACGGCGGCCGTGGCTGCCACAGAAATGACAGCAGGTTTATTGACGTTGTCCATCAGGTTTTACAATTCCAAGTGCGAGGGTGTTGATCGGGTCGCGGGCAATCCAGCCACACGGTTGTTGGTGGTGCGCGGCGTAAATTGCCGCCAGCGATAAAACGATCAGAGCGTCCATATCGCCGATATCTCCCCAGTAGGCATCCTGCAGATGCTGGCTGACGTCCCAGCCACTGGACGCCAGCGCCTCCAGACCGGAGTGGGAAAACAACGGGCAGGCCTCGGGGGGGGCTTCCAGTTCACTCTGTTCCAGCGCACGGGCACAGACCGCGGGCAAAGCATCCCCCCTCTCGGCCGAGAAAGCTTCTCCACGCGTCATTTGCACCGGGCCGTGCCGCCCGGCCAGCCACAGGACGGCGGACTCCCCGACGGGACGTTTGCTCCCGGACTGCGCGGCGACCACCTGACAGCCGGCGATCAGCACCGTGTCTTCAGGCCCGGCGTCGGCGAGGTAGCTGGCGATAGCCATCAGGCTGGCTTCCCCTTGCCAGGGGGCTGGCCGCGCCGGCAGCTGGAGCGCCGGGAAAGCGGCAGCCATTTGGGTGCGGAATGCCTGCCAGGCAACGTCGGCTCCCTGCCAGTAGCAGCGCAGCGGCGCGGTGAGCGTGCTTTCGCCACGCTGCCTTTGCCACTCAATAACCAGCAGTTCCGCCAGCCGCTTCTCACGCATACCGGCGTCAGCGGCAAAAATTTGCGGCAGTCTCAACGTGTTACCGCCACCTTCTCTTTTTTCTTCCGGAGGACGCTGCTCACGATTAAGCACCCGCAACCAGTCGGTTGTGCGCGTACCCGCAGGCCCCAGCAATACGCCTTCCCTTAACCAGAACGGCTGGCGATGCTGCGCCCACCACCGCTGCCGTTCATAGTCCACCAGTTGGTCGTAGAAAGCGGCGTTATGCACGCTGATACGATAGTACAGCAACCGGGCCAGCCAGCCGGTACCTGCCAGCAGCAGTGCCAGCAGGATACCGGTGGCGACCAGTAAACGGTTCCCTTGCGCAGACGCCAGCAGTGCGCTGGCGCTGCCGCACAGCAGTACCAACAGCGCCGCAGCCGACAGCCAGCGGGCGGTACTGGGCGGACGCGCCATTTTGTACTGCGGATAGTCAGGAACGCGCCTCACTGGTCAATACCGCAGTCGGGAAACGAGCTGACCAGCGTACAGCCGCAGGCGCAGCGATGGCCGTGCAGCGCCACCGGCTGCCCATCGATCGTGGTGCGCGAGCTGCCTTCCGCAATGGTGGTCATACCGTGTTTATTACAGCTCACCGGATCGCCCTTACAGGCAAACCCCTGACCAAAGCACTGATAACGCCCCGCCAACACCCTGCCGCCGTATTCCCGCAGTCGGTCCCCTTTACGGATGACTTTATTCATCGACAGCTCCTTCTCAGGCGATCGAGGTCAGGACTTGTTCAAGCCAGCTGGCCGGGATCGCGGCCTGCGCCCGCGCCAGCTGCTGTTCCGCCACCCGTGCTTTTTGCTGGGCGACCACGACGCCCGGCTCCCGGGTAAATGCCCGCAACTGTTCCCCGCCCGGCAGCTGCGGCACGGGTTCCCGGGTGATCCGATCCAGTACTTCAACCTGCAGCGCCCGCACAGCCCCGGTTGCCGCCAGTCCTGACAGTTTGCCGCTCAGGCTCTTTTGTTTGAAGCTCAGCACCACGCCGGTGGTCAGGGTGGCAAACCCTACCAGGTTGCCGGCGATCACCAGCGGCGACAGCGACTTATTACACTTGTCGCTGAAGTAAATCATGCGGTAGCGGAAGTAGCCGCCCCACATCTCGCGCGAACCCAGCGCGGCGTGCATAAACCAGGCGCGCGAGTCATGCACGTGATCGTCAAACAGCGCCCTGACCAGCCCGGCAGGCTGCTCCGCGTTGCTGGCCTCACCGGCTTCGGGGAACAGGATAGCCACGCGGGCCTCCCCGGCTGCCTTCATCCGCCGGTATTCCTGCGGCTCATCATCGGTATTGAGCACGAAAATCATCGGCTGCAGCACGGTATCCAGCACCGCCTGCGCCAGATTCTCCGGAATGCGGTAGCCGTCAAAGTAATCCTTGCCAAACTCCTTCGCCGCTTCAAACAGCTGGGTCTGCGCCATGTCCGGGTCGAAATCCTTGACGCCCGGATAGAGCACCAGATCGTCCATCTGGTCGGCGGGCTGTTTTGCAATCTGATCGTTGCGTAATTCAATAATATCTTGCTGTTTTTTATTCCGTGCCTTTTCAGCCGCCTTACGTGCGGCAGGCAACGCTTCGCTGTTCGTGGCGCGCTGGTAAAATGGCGTTTTCAGCATCGTTCCTCTGGCATAGCGGTCGATGCGCCAGGCGGTGAGCCAGGCAATCTGATTTTCGACCAGGCTTTCCAGACTGCCGCTGGCGCGCGGCGGATCGTAGCTGGCAGCCTCTTCAGCCGTAATTTTTTCTGGCGTGGTCAGATTCAGGGTAAGTTCGCGCCAGGCGTTGAAGCGTTTAACAAGTGTCCCATTAGTACCAAATTGCTCAATAAGATCAGGGGGCATAGCACGCCATGCATCTTTTTTAAGGTCTTCAGGCAGCGAGTCAATAGGTACTTTTAACGGTGATCCAGCTTGGAAACTTGCCACATAGAGTTCATTTAAAACTATCTGTGAAAGTAACAAACGGTCATCAATACCACTCGCCTTCCCCTGATCCCCCGGCGGATAACCGCCGCCCAGATCCGAGTGCATCCCCGGATACACCACTTCGGTAGCATAAGGCGGGTACTTGCCGTTACCCCGGCGCACCGAGTCCATCGGAAAGCAGAGGCGCTGTTCATGGCCGGACACCAGATGCACGCATTTTTTTATCAGCCCCGGGTAAGTTTCATCGCTCGGCAGCTCCATCGTGCCGTCCGCCCAGGACATATGCCCCTCGGCAATCGGCACTACGTGCGCCACCCCGACCGAGGCCACGGTGTCCAGCAGCCCGAGAAACTCCACGCTGATGGGCAGCTGCATTTCGCCAATCTGCAGGCACTGCGGGGGATTTTCCCCTGCCGCCGCCGGCGGCGGCAGCAGCTCGCTCAGCCAGCGCACAAAGGCGCGCGCCGCCGCCGCGCCGCGGGAAAAACCATAGACGTACAGCTTGATCCCTAACAGCTTCGGTTTGCCCGGCTCCGGCTGGGTCAGCAATGGCCTCAACTGCGGGGCTAACTCATTCAGTAAACGACAAAACTCCTCATAGCGGTTATGGCTGCCGCCAAACCACAGACGGTCCCAGCTGGTGCCCATGTTGCTGATGGACCGGCGACTCTCCGCAGTGGTCAGCCATTTTTCGGTGGCAGTAAACTTCAGCACATCAATAATACGCAGCAACGCCCAGTTAATACGCTCCTCCCCCTTGGTTGCGGCCACCAGCCCGAAGAGGGAATAATCCGGGTCGTTCACTTCCGGGAACGGGGTACCCACGCCTGGCATATAGAATTTAAAATATTTCCCCTCACCGTCTTCCGCCCCATCCAACAGCGCGCTCTGATCGTCGGTCGGTACTCCGCCAGCCGTACCGGTCCCGATAGTGGTGCGAAACAGGCGGGCAATATTGGTCGGGTGCTTCGGGTTTGACAGAAAAAGATCATTATTCAGGTTATTGCCGGTGCCGTCGAAAAACAGGCTGATATGCAGCGTTTTACAGCACGGCGGCTCCACGCGCCGTCCGGCGGCCAGACACAACTCCTGCCGGTAGAGCCGCTCGGCGCTGTTCTGCTGATAGCAGTTCTGCCCGACCTGCAGCGCCTGGGTCGGCAGGCGTCCCTGCGCCGGAAACGGCGGCGGCGCCCAGGCCAGATCGGTTTCTTTCACCTCGGACATACTTTCGGCTCCTTCATCCTGATGGGCTCTTTTATCGGGTAGTTGGCATTTCTCGGTGACCAGCAACTGGTTGTCACCTTCACCTCGTCGCAGGGCAAAAAGTGCACCGTAATACCGCAGACATCCTGGCCGTTATAGTCGGGGACCGGCACGGTTTTGCTGTGCTGGCGCTTTTGCGCATCAATGTTTTTTTTCCAGGCAAGATACTTTTCCTCATCAGCAAATCCGGGAAAACCAGCAGATGAACCCTGCCCAGTTTCCCATTCAATACGCACCGTCATGCCCGGCGTCCAGCGGGCGGGTACGCTGTAACAGCAGCCGCCACCGCCGCCCTGAAACGGGCCGATAATGTCGATACCCGACTGGTTATTGACGCTGAAATGGTTAATCGCCCATTTGGTGTGGTTGATGGCTTTGATGGTGCCGCCCCCGCCGCCGGCCTGCGCGACGGGCTGTGAACAGCCGGTTAACAGCAGCAGACCCGCCAGCAGCGGGCTTAACAGTGAATGTTTCATCTGACTTTCCTTGTATCACGCGTGCAGTCACGCTGAAATGAAGACGGGCGCCCAGGCCAGATCGGTTTCTTTTACCTCGGACATACTTTCGGCTCCTTCATCCTGATGGGCGCTTTTATCGGGTAAGCGGGGCTGCCGTAGGTGTAGCAACTGGTTGTCACCTTCACCTCGTCGCAGGGCAAAAAGTGCACCGTAATACCGCAGACATCCTGGCCGTTATAGTCGGGAACCGGCACGGTTTTGCTGTGCTGGCGGTGGCTGGCTTTGATTTTTTTTTCCCATTCCAGATACCTATCCCAATGTTCATACCCTGGGAAATCATCTGTCGATGCCTCCCCGCTTTCCCAGTCAATACGCACCGTCATGCCCGGCGTCCAGCGGGCGGATACGCTGTAACAGCAGCCGCCACCGCCGCCCTGATACGGACCGATAATGTCGATACCCGACTGGTGATTGACGCTGAAATGGTTAATCGCCCATTTGGTGTGGTTGATGGCATCAATGGTGCCGCCCCCGCCGCCGGCCTGTGCGGCGGGCTGTGAGCAGCCGGTTAACAGCAGCAGACCCGCCAGCAGCGGGCTTAACAGTGAATGTTTCATCTGACTTTCCTTGTATCACGCGTGCAGTCACGCTGAAATGGGGGGAGATTCCCAGTCCGGAGCAGTTTCCGTTACCGCGGACAGACTTTCGGCTCCTTCATCCTGATGGGCTCTTTTATCGGGTAGTTGGCATTTCTCGGTGACCAGCAACTGGTTGTCACCTTCACTTCGTCGCAGGGCAAAAAGTGCACCGTAATACCGCAGACATCCTGGCCGTTATAGTCGGGGATCGGCACGGTTTTGCTGTGCTGGCGATTCTGGGCTTTCATTTTCTTAGCCCAAGCAAGATATTGTTCCCTGTTCTCATAACCGGGAGATCCATCCATATCTCCAGCCCCTGTTTCCCAGTCAATACGCACCGTCATGCCCGGCGTCCAGTGGGCGGGTACGCTGTAACAGCAGCCGCCACCGCCGCCCTGATACGGACCGATAATGTCGATGCCCGACTGGTTATTGACGCTGAAGTGGTTAATCGCCCATTTGGTGTGGTTGATGGCTTTGATCGTGCCGCCCCCGCCGCCGGCCTGCGCGGCGGGCTGTGAGCAGCCGGTTAACAGCAACAGACCCGCCAGCAGCGGGGTTAACAGTGAATGTTTCATCTGACTTTCCTTGTATCACGCGTGCAGTCACGCTGAAATGGAGACGGGTGCCCAGTCCGGAGCGGCTTCCCTTCGCCATCAGTCAGTTTCTGCTGCACCAAGCCATTTTTGCATCACCCAGGCTTCACGCGCATCATCCAGAATAATGCCCTGATTGGTAGCCTCCACCATGCCCTGGTAGCAATCAGAAAACAGCGCCTGCCGCGATGCATAAACGCCCGCTGGCGGTGCGCGGTGCGCCAACAGCACCATGACATCACAGACGCACATCAGGTACTCCAGTTGGCGATCGCTGAGATCGATTTTATGGTTTTTTTCATCGCGAGCCTGAGGCGTGCCGCAACCTTTTATGCCCCTCGGGTGACCATCCATATCCTGCCATGCCCAGAACAGGGCCGGGCGCAACAAAGGCTGCTGTTGCTCCTCACTGAGGATGTGTGTAAAAAGCAGGGGAAATATCCGCGTATCGTAAAATCGCAAAATGCCGCCCCTTCCCTCCTGCAACACGTCCATGCACTGTGTTAACCAGGCCGTCAGGGCAGAGAACGGCCAGGGTGAACACAGCAGCAGCAACGGTGCCTGTACGGCAACCTGCCGGCTAATTTCCTGCAGCCACTGCTGCTGCTGGACATTGTCAAGCGTTATGCGCGCAATCAGCGGAGCATCATCGACAATAAACGCTTCCGGCAGCCCACGGTACAGCGATTGCCACTCTATCGACAACGCGTTCAGTGCCGGGATAACACTAAAATCCAGCCCGGCCTGATCAATGATCATATCCAGATAATCGATCCCGGATGCCCGACAGGCAGCGGCCACTTCCTCAATCCATGACGTAGTCATTTATGCCTCCCTTGGCACGAAGCCCTGCGCCAGCTGCTGCGCTTTTTTCAGACACTCTTTACACACCGATGCCGGTAGCTCAGGCAAGGGAAACGTCTCACTGGCTGGCCCCTGCAGATCGTGCTGACCTTTCAGGCTGATTAATCCCGGACCGTGAATTTCCACCACGCCCTGCGGCGTGAGGCGAATATAAGCCCCACCGCAGCCCAGAGTGATGCCATTTTTAGCCGTCAATTGCAGGTGTCCCTGTGTGGACTGGACGGTAATATCTTTCAGGGAGGTCAGCGATAAAATATCGCCATGTGACTCCATCTCCAACGGACCCTTGGCGGATACCAGCCGCATACCCTCGCTCTGCGCCAGCAGCGAGACGGCCTGACTGGCGTTTGCCGACAGGCGCTGTGCGCTGGTGAGGTTTACTTCGCCAAGGCTCTGCATATACAAACCGTTACCGCTGTGCAGCAACATCGTTTCAGGGGTCATGGCGCCCAGCCCTTTCGGCGCGCTCATTAGCAGTAACGGATCTTTCAGTTTGTCTGCGCTGTCCGCCAACTGTTTCAGTCCGCTGACCGCAGGGCTGTGGCTACGGTGGATCTGCGTAATACTGCCCCACTCGGCGACCTGATGCAGCGCGCCTTTCAGCAGGCTAATCACAGGCTGCATCGCCAGCACTTCGCCCTGCGCCTTTGGCTGGCCATCGGCGCTGATGAACAGCCCCTTCTGCGCCCGGATGGCACCCCAGCTGTCGGTGCGCAGCTCAAAGCCCTCGCCGCGCTTCTGCTTTTCCGCATCGACCAAATGACCGAGGTTCAGCTGGCTCTTGCCGCCGTACTCGGTGGAGACCTTGATATGCTCCTGGCCCCGGCTGTCGTCCAGGCGGATTTTGTTGTTCGCCGGCGTGCGCAGCACGTTGCGTTTGTAGTTGCGGATGGTGACCGGGTCCGGGTGCGCCGAATCATGCAGCACGCCGGCAATGTACGGGCGGTCCGGGTTGCCGTCCTCAAAGCCGATCGCCACCTCGGTGCCCGCCAGCAGCGGCAGGTGCAGGCCGTAGGTCTCCCCGGCGTAAGGCCGCGACTGGCGCACCCACAGGCTTTCAAAGCCGGTTTCCCAGTTCGACCGGTCAAACAGCATGTTGACCCGGTAGCGGCCGTCGCGGTCGATATGCCCGTAGCTGTCGTTCTCGGTGGTGCTGGTCACCCGCGCCGGCAGCGTGCCGGCCATCACCGGCCGCAGCGGCACGCCCGGCCGGTAGGCGTAGTCCGCACCGTCCGGGATCGCCTCAAAGCCGATCTCCAGACTTTTATCACGCCGCGCCGTACTGATCGTCCGCACGATCGCCACACCCCGGCGGAATACCTCCGCCACCTCCGCGCCGCCGCTCACCCTGACCACCTCGCCCGGCACCAGCGTCACGCTGCTGCTGACGCCGAACAGCCGGGTCTGACGGTTCAGGTAGCGTTCATGACGGATGCGGGCATAAAACGCGCCGCTTTCCGCAGCCGGATGGCGTTCCTCGCCGCAGCCAGCCGTCAGGTAGTTATCCGCATAGTGATAGGCATCGCCGTAGGTAGTACCGTCGCCGGCGCCAATCTCCGCCTGCGCATCCATCGCCTCCAGCGCCTGCCGGTAGTTGTAATCCCGCAGGCTGACCTGTTTTTCCACCACCTGATGGCGACTCTCCAGCCCCCAGCACGACTCTACGCCCTCGTCATGCTGGCCGGAGGGCGGCACCGACGGCAGCGTCAGCCCCGCGCCGTAGCCCTGACGGCCATCGCAAAACTCCACCACGTCGATATTCAACCGGGTGTCGGCGGTGAAGCGAAACCAGATGCCCAGCTCCCCCAGCAGCCGGGTGATAAAACGCAGGTCGTCCTCGCCGTACTGCATCACCTGCTCGCGCCGCGGGTAGTCCTGCGTCAACGAGAACAGGAAATCCTGACCGCGCATGCCGTGGCGCTCGCGCAGGATTTTCTCCACGATCTGCGGCGCAGACATATCCTGATAGATGGCGTTCTGCCGGCTGTGGGCCAGCAGCGCCAGCCGCGGCGACAGGGTCAGAGCGTAGCGACTCTCATCGTTGGTGGTGCCCAGACGCTCGAAGCCGGTAACCACGCCCTGGATCACCCGCAGCGGCTGCTGCAGTTTAATCGCGGCGCCCTGATTGAGCGGCGCCTGCAGCGTCAGCGACGCCGCCTTCATCAGCATCGCCTCCCGATGGATGCCGTGGTCGGCGCTGGTAAATTCAATCCGGTAGCTGAACGGTTTACTTAGTTCCTCCTGCCCCTCAAAGGCCAGCACGTCCAGCAGCGCGTCGCAGTCCGCCACCTGCAGCAGGTGGTGGCTGTGGCTGAAAATCACCGCAAGCGGATTTGCCATCATCACTCTTCCTTATCGTTATCAAACGCCAGCACAATCCCGTCCTCGCCATGCCAGTCGAGCGTCAACGTCTGCGGCTTCTGCTTCGCCGCCATCTGGCTTAACAGCTGCTGGCTGAGCACCGGCAACAGCTGCTGGTTGAGCAGGCTGTCGACGTTGCGCGCGCCGGTATCCGGCAGCAGACAGGCGGCGGTCAGCGCGTCGTACAGGCCGTCGCCAATCCGGGTGGCAAGGCCGTAGTGGCGCTGCAGCCGCCGGCTGACCTGCTCCAGCTTCATCTGCACGATGGTGCGCATCGCTTCCGCCGCCAGCGGCCGGTAAATCACCGTCTGGAAACGGGCCAGCAGCGCCGGCTGGAAGTGGTCGCGCAAGATCGGGCGCAGCAGTTCCTGTAAATCACCTTCGCTGGCGTCCGGCTGTTCGTCCAACCGCTGCATAATGTGGTCGCTGCCGAGGTTGGAGGTCATCAGGATCACGGTGTTGCGGAAGTCGATTTCGCGCCCCTCGCCGTCGCGCATAAAGCCGCGATCGAACACCTGATAGAACAGGTTCATCACGTCGCGGTGCGCCTTTTCCACCTCATCCAGCAGCACCACGCTGTAAGGGCGTTTGCGCACCGCCTCGGTCAGAATTCCGCCCTGGCCGTAGCCGACGTAGCCCGGCGGCGAGCCTTTCAGTTGGGAAACGGTGTGCGGCTCCTGATATTCGGAGAGGTTGATGGTGATCAGCGATTTCTCGCCGCCGTACAGGCAGTCGGCCAGCGTGAGCGCGGTTTCGGTTTTACCGGTGCCGCTCGGCCCCACCAGCAGGAACACGCCCTGCGGCCCGTTTTCACTGGTCAGGCCGGTTTTGGACGCCCGCAGCCGCTGGGCGATGGCGTGCAGCGCCGTATCCTGCCCGACCACCCGCCGGCCGATTTCCGCCTCCAGGCTCAGCAGTTCGTTCTGTTCGTCCTTCATTAATGAGGAGAGCGGCACCCCGGTCCAGTCGGCAATCACGTTAGCCACGCTGCGGGCGTCCACATCCGCCGTGAGCAGCGCCTGCTCGTGGGGAAGCGCCGCCAGCGCCTGCTGGACAGCCGCGATCTCCCCCTGACGCGCGCCGTCCGTACGGCACGCCAGCAGTTGCTGAATCAGTTCCTGCTCCTGTCGGTACTGGCCTTCTAACTGCGCCAGACGCTGGTTCAGCTCTGCGGTCTGGGCGGCGATGGCCGTCAGCCGTCCCTCTTCTTCCGGGTTGCCGACGGCGATATCCGCCAGCAACGCCTGCTCTTCCAGCGCCAGCGCGGTAACGGCAGCCTGTGCGTGGACGATCGCTTCCGGCACGGTGTCCAGACTCATGCGCACCCGGGCGCTGGCGGTATCCAACAGATCCACCGCCTTATCCGGCAGTTGGCGGCCGGTGAGGTAGCGGCGGGAGAGCGTGACGGCGGCGCGCACCGCCTCATCGGTAATATGCACGCCGTGGTGCTGCGCATAGCGGGATTTCAGGCCGCGCAGCATCAGGCAGGCAGTGGCGTCGTCCGGTTCGTCCACTTTCACCATCTGGAAACGACGCTCCAGCGCCGCGTCGCGCTCGAAGTACTGTTTGTATTCGCTCCAGGTGGTGGCGGCGATGGTGCGCAGTTCGCCGCGCGCCAGCGCCGGCTTCAGCAGGTTGGCAGCATCGGCGCCGCCGGCCTGATTGCCGGCGCCGATAATGGTGTGGGCCTCGTCGATAAACAGCAGCACCGGCGTCGGCGACTGCTGCACCGCATCGATAATGTTTTTCAGCCGCTGTTCAAACTCGCCCTTCACGCCGGCGCCGGCCTGCAGCAGCCCGAGATCCAGCGTGCGCAGCGTGACCGGCTGCAGGCTGGCCGGCACGTTGCCCTCGGCAATGCGCAGCGCCAGCCCTTCCACCAGCGCGGTTTTCCCCACCCCCGGTTCGCCCACCAGGATCGGGTTGTTTTTACGCCGGCGGGAGAGAATGTCCACCATCTGGCGGATCTCGGTATCGCGGCCGAACACCGGGTCGATCGCGCCGGCCCGCGCCTTGGCGGTCACGTCGAGGGTGAATTTATCCAGCGCGCCCTGTAGCGCCGGGGAGAGTTCGCCCGCCTTTAGGTCGGCGTCCGCCGCAGGCTCCGCCACCTCGGCGCAAGTCTGCGCCAGCCCGGCCTCCTGCTGCACCTCCGGACGCTCTTCCGACTGCGCATCCAGCAGCGGGCGCAGGCGCTCCAGCTGGCTCTGCCCCAGCGTCAGCAGCGGCCACAGGCCGTCGCAGCGCGCCAGCGCGGGCTTGCCTACCAGCGCCGTCAGCAAGTGAACGCTGCGGATCTGCGTCTCGCCGGCCAGCGAGGCCAGCAACCAGGCCTCCTGCAACAGCGTCAGCAAACTGTCCGCCAGTTCCGGCCGCCCACGCACCGAGCGCGGCAGGCCATCGAGCCAGTTCAGCAGCGCCTGCCAGATCTCATCCATATTCCATTCGTAACGCCGCGCCAGCACCGTCAGGTCACCCTCGCCCTGCTCCAGCAGCTTCAACAGCCAGTGTTCCGGCTGGATCTGCGCATGCGCGCGGGTCTGGCACAGCGACGCCGCCCCTTCCAGGGCGCGGGCGCAATAAGGGTTAAGACGACGTAACAGAACGGCTGAATTTTCCATAATTCTCTCTCTTGATTAATCGGTTCCCGGGCACGCTACCGCCCATCGCTGTGTACCAAAGCGCATCAGGTCAGATTGCCGGATTGTGATCTCTTTGCTGAACGCCCGGATGCCGGATGCTCAGGAAAAAAAGCGGACAGGAAACCTGTCCGCACAGGCTGTTAACCTCATCATTCGTGTCGCAGGGAGACGGCAGGTTTGCCTATCCCAGGGATTCTGTGACCGGAGTCAGCAAACGCTGCCAGCACTCCTGCGGCGCGAAGTATGACGGGGCATTACGCGGTAGCGCGTTCGTTCCAAGAGTCGGAATGAATGATGTTGCCGTCTTTGTAGGTCCAGGTGATTTTTTCGTAACGCAGCTCGATCCGCTCGAGGTGGTTATGCTTTTCAAACGACGGATCCTTGATGTCGTGCATCAGCGGATTCACCTTCACCACCTTCACGTTCTCCAGTTTGGTGTTGAAGTACTCCACTTCCTGGCCGGCATCGTTAATGCGGTACCATTTGAACTCCGCCGACTTCAGGGTCTGCCCGGTGGTGACCGCCTTGTACAGGTACGGGCTGGAGGCATCGATTTCCTTGGTAAACAGGAACGGCGTATGGATGCGGGTACCGGTCAGCTTGCCGGTGTTGTTATCGGTCGGGATGTACAGGTTGTGTTCCTGCGCCACCACCTCGATGCTGCCTTCGCGATCCTGAACGTCCACCGACCCTTTGATGTCCGCGCCGCCGTCGTCTTTCAGCCAAAGATAAACAGGAATTGCCATTTCATTTTCTCCACTCGTTGTTATCAACGCCGTCACCTTCCAATGATGACGGCGGGGTTGCGTCCGGCAGCCGGCAGGCGTCCGCCTGCGGCACCAGACTGATTTCGACACGTCGGTTAAGCGCACGGCCTTGCGACGTATCGTTGTCGGCGACAGGACGGCTTGCGCCATAGCCCTGCACCGCAAAACAGCTTTCCGGCACGTCGCCGGTATCACGCATCCAGTTGCGCACCGCCTCGGCGCGCTGCAACGACAGCCGCTGGTTCAGCGTTGCCTTGCCGGTGTTGTCGGTATGGCCGCTGACCACAATCAGCCAGCCCGGTTTGGCCTTGATGTCCACCAGCGAGTTGACCAGCATTTTGGTCGAACCGGCTTTCAGCTCCGCCTTGCCGGAGTCAAACAGCGACATGCTGTCGAGGCGGACAATTTTCGGCGCCGGCGCCTCGGGCTTAACGTCTGGCGGCGGCGCCGGTGGCGGAACATACGACCGAATCGCGTCCAGCAGCGGCGTTCGCAGGCGTTCGCCGCGATACAACCCCAGCCCCAAACGCTGCGGTTCGCCGTTGCGCGCATAGTCGTCCAGCAGTGAGGCGTTCAGACGCAGCCTGGATACCGCCTCCGCCTTCGGCCCGTAATCCTCCATGGCGATGCGGTGATAGTGGCGGATATCAAAAGCCAGGCGCTTTAGCAGCTGCGCGTTACTCCAGGCGCTGCCGCACAGCGCGACGGCCACCGCCAGGGTAAACATCGCCAATCCGCTGCGCCCTGCCCGCTGGCGCGGCGTTAATCCGTCTCCTGCAGGCAGTAAAGGCAAAATAAAATCGGGCAGCGGCATTCGCGCCGGATCTGTGGCTGCCGCTGGCTGCCAGCCGTCAACCTGACTCAGCGCGGTATGGCGGCGTAACCACTCGCGCCACAGCGATGCCGGCAGCGCACCGTTAACTGACGGCCCCAGCCCCCATAAGACAGCCGTCGGCGCAACGGCGGGCGCGTCCGGGTTTTCATGGGTAAACAGCGCCGTCACAGACTGTTCAAACCATGCCATCAGGCCGTTGAGTACAATCTGCTGCCGCGCCGCCCTCTCACCGCCGCTGTTCATCCAGGTGGCGACCGAAACGGGCGCCGCCGATTCCCGCCATACGCAGACGGGTTCACCCGCCATGGCCGCCTGCCAGAGCGGCTCGGGCGACATGGCGCAGCCAGCCTGAGCATGCAGCACCAGCGGTATGGCATGGCGGCTCTTTCTGCGCAGTTGGCTTATCTGCCAGCGCAGCGCCAGCAAATGGCTGGTCAAGCGTTCCGTATCGTTATGTCTCTGCGGACACAGGGTGACCATCACCGCAAGCTGACGCCCCCAGGCCGGCCGCATCTGCAGCAGCTGGCGGGCGGTCCGCAGCAGCTCCTGATGCGACTCAATCCGGATCCAGCAGCCTTCCGCCATCGTCAGCACCGCTGATGCTGCCGGCCATTGCCGGGGCAAATCGCCGCACACCAGCACCACCGGCCGTTTCCAGCTCGCCTCAGGCAAATTTTCCAGCGAGGCGGCGATCTCCTGCTCCGGATGGCGACGCGTCAGCCAGAGCGTCGCCATCAGCGCGCCCCCGACCAGCAGCGTCAGCAGGAGCGCGACCGGCCAGGAGACGGGTAAAAAAACCAGGCTCACGCTCGCGGTCAGCAGTACGCACCACAGCGCCAGCCCCCGCCGTAGCGCGGAACTCATTGCACCGCTCCCGGCAGCAGCGTGACCAACAGCGTATCCAGCCAGCGATCAAGCCCCCACCACAGCGCGGCCAGCGCCAGCAGCGCGCAGCCGATGCGCACCGGCCAGGCGGCAAACCAGCCGCTCATCCCGCGCCCGCCTTTAACCCCGGCCAACACCGGCGTCGTCTGTGGATAGCCAAACGGCGGAACACGGTCGTGCAATGCCTGCAGCAGCTTCTCCCGCTCGGGATCGTTCAATGAACGGTATCCGCCCAGGAACCCCAGCAGCATCACCCGGTGGAAACAGGTCAGCACCGCGCTGTCGGGCGCCGGCTCACGCAGCACATCGCGCATCCGGTCACACAGCGTGTCGCCGGCATCGATGGTGCCGAGAAAATGCCCCTGCAGCGGCATGTCATACCACTGCACGCACGCATCATCCTGTACGCCGCGCCCTTTGACCGCCTCATCAATCAATGCGCACTGGGCATAGAGAATATGCCGGCGGCTTGCCTCGTCGCAGCCGCCCTCCCGCAGCGCCTGCTGGACCTGCTCAACGTCCGCCACGCAGCGCTCCCACAGCACGCGGCCGTCCCCATCATTAAACGACGGACCATGGCGCAGGCTGATGACCTGCAGCCAGGTGTTCTGCAACAGCGCATCGATGTCGCACTCTTGTTTTTCACTCATGTTCTCAGCACCGCAAATAGTTCAAGCTCAGGCTCGCCCAGCGTGCCCGGGACGTAAAACATACAGCTGCCGCTGGCCAGCATCTCCTGCGCTGCGGGGTGTGCCAGATCAAGCGAGAAGTACTGGTTCTCCAGCCGCAGCGGGATGGCCGCCGGAACATGGCTCAGCGGTTTCAGCGGGATCCCCTGACGGGAGGTATTCACCAGGCTGGTCACATAATCGGGGCTGCCCACTTTGCACTGACGCGGAAACTGCTCCTGCAGCTGCGCCGCCGGCAGTGGCGAACGCACGGAAAGGTAGTAATCCGCCCCTTCATGCAGACGCGGCTCCTGCAAGCGCGCCTGCCACTGGCGCAGCCGTTTGTCGTGCGTCAGCGCAATCGCCATCACCCGTGACGGCAGGCTGGCTTCCAGCAGCTCGCCGAGCAGCGCGAACAGCGGCGGGAACACCGCATTCAACTGCTCATGCCGCCAGGCAGGAATGGCGCTGAGCTGATGATCCAGAGAAAAAGTCAGCAGGCTGCCGGCCAGACGCGCCAGCTCCGGATAAAGCCGCTCCGGCGCGCTTTGCGGAAAATGCTGAAACTGCCCCAGCACCGGTTCCGCGCTGTTCAGGGCATTGAGCAGCCAGAACAGCGAGACGTCCGCCACGGCAAAGTCCGCCATGCGCTCGTTACTCTCCCGACGCATGGCCATCAGGCGGATCAGACGGGCGCGTAACTGCGTCATCAGCAGTTCCAGTTGGGTCATCAACCAGCGGCTGCCCCGCATCGCTAACAGCGGCGGCAGATACGCTTCGTCAATTACCCAGTTTCCCTGCGAATCCTGCAACAGGCGCGCCACCGGGCAGGTCAGGTAATCGCCGTTATTCTGATGGGCAAAGCGCAGGGTAAGCTCTGCCTGCATCACGGCGATCTGGCGATCGTCGTCGCCGTATTGGTTACGCACGTCACGCCAGCGCTGGCGGTAGCGCACCGGACGCTCCGCCGTCTCATCCGGCTTCAGGCAGTTGCCGCCATTAGCGCGCAGCAACGGCAGGGCCAGCACTACCACGGCGTCCTGACGTTCGCCGTCAAGCGCAAGCGCCGGCGGCAGCGGATCGGCCTGTGCCGTGTCAACCAGCGTGCCGTCCTGAAAGCGCAGGTGTAAATGCTGGGCCTGCAGGCGGCCCAGTTTCAGCATATCCGCGTCGAATACGGCCTCGAACACCCCCCATGGGTGATTCAGCCCCATCTGAGCGATACTTTCAGCGCTCCAGGCCGCATGCGCCGCCTGCTGTTGAAAATGCTGGGGCGAGATCATGATCCCCCGCCCCCATAGTGGCTGTTCAATCTTCACCGGTTGCCCGCCTTATGCTTTCGCCTTCGGCATCTGGGATACCAGCGACAGGTTGACGTCCATCCCTTCCACCTGGAAGTGCGGCACCGCATACAGCTTCACGCGGAAGAAGCCCGGGTTGTCTTCGATATCTTCCACCGCCACCCTGGCGTCGCGCAGCGGGTGCGAAGCCTGCAGCTCGTCGCCCGGGTCGGTCATTTCGGTCACCAGGCTGCGCACCCAGGTGTTCAGCTCCAGCTCCAGCAGACGGCGATCCTTGGTGGTGCCGATGTTTTCGCGCTGGATCAGCTTCAGGTAGTGCGCAATGCGCGACAGCAGGAAGATGTACGGCAGCCGCGCGTTGATGCGGCTGTTGGCGGTGGCGTCCGCGGTGTCGTACAGCGCCGGCTTCTGCGCGGAGTTGGCGGAGAAGAAGCACGCGTAGTCGCGGTTTTTGTAGTACGACAGCGGGATAAAGCCCAGGTTGGCGAACTCAAATTCGCGGGTTTCCGGGATCATCACTTCCGACGGGATTTTCACCTGGTTGCCGGTACCCAGATCGTAGAGATGGATTGGCAGGTCCTGCACCGCGCCGCCCGCCTGCGGGCCGCGGATTTGCACGCACCAGCCGTTGTTGATAAAGCTGCGCACCATATTGGCGGCGAACGCGAAGGAGGCGTTGGTCCACAGGTATTTATCGTGATCCGGGCCTTTTACCTCTTCCACATAGTTGAAGCTGCGCACCGGCACGGTGTCCGGGCCATACGGCAAGCGGCCCAGCACCCGCGGCATCACCAGGCCGATATAGCGCGCGTCATCGGTTTCCCGGAAGGCTTTCCACTTGAGGTATTCGGCGCGGTCAAAGTAGTTGCCGATATCCTTAATCGCGGCGACGTCTTCCATCTTGTCTTTCAGGAAGAATTTCGGCCCGGCGGAACCGATAAACGGCATATGCGCCGCGGCGGACACCTTGGAGATATTGCGCAGCAGCGCGATATCCTGGGCGGAGGCGTCGAACTCATAGGCGGAGATCAGCGCGCCGATCGGCTCGCCTCCCGGCGTGTCGTATTCGGCGACGTAGGTCTGCAGGTAAAGCCCGCTTTGCACAATTTCCGGCGCGTCTTCAAAGTCCTGGCGCAGATCGTCTTTCGACAGATCCAGCAGTTCGATTTTGACGTTCTGACGGAAATCGGTTTTGTCCACCAGCGACTTCATGCCGCGCCACAGGGATTCCACCCGCTGGAAGTCTTCGTGGTGCATCACCGCGTCCAGCTGGCGGCTGATTTGCTGATCCAGTTCGGCAATGTGGTGATCCAGCAGGGTTTTGTCCAGCTTTTCCACCCTGGTGCCGGACTGCTTCAGACGCTCCAGAAAGATCTGCATCGCGGCGGTGACGCGTTCGTCCGCCGTGGCGTCGGACATAATCTGGTTATCCTGCCAGCTGTCCAGCGCGCTCAGCGACGCCACCGGGTTCAGGTTGATTTTTTCAAACAGGGACGCATACACACCGCCCGCCTGCGGACGTTCCAACACCACGTTTTCGCCGCCGGCAGCATTTTCATTTTTTACAGACATCAGCATTTTCTCTCGTTAATCCGTTAAATATCGCGGCCGTTACGGCTGCTCCGGCGCCAGGGCGGACAGTTCATCGCGCAGTTCCGCGCTCAGGGCGGGATCCCGCAGAATGGTTTCCAGCTCTTTACGGAACGTCTGGTTATCCAGCAGGTTGGCTTTCAGGTCGCGCAACAGGTTGCGCATGGCCAGCATGGCTTTCAGCTGAGGGATCTGGCGGGCGACCTGCTCCGGGGTAAAGTCGTTCATCTCGCGGAACGTCAGGCTGATGTTTTCCTCGCTGCCGTCGCCGGCCAGGGTGTTTTCCACCGCCAGGTTGACCGACGGAGAGAATTCGGCCAGTACGCTGTCAAAATTGTTTTTGTTAACGTTGATCTTCTCGCGCTCGGACAGCGGGCGTTGTTCACTGCCGTTGCTGTAATCCCCCACCACCATCAGCTTGAGGGGCAGTTCGACTTTTTTCTGGGCGCCGCCGGTATGCAGGTCCAGCTTGATATTGACGCGGGCCTTGGGGATCTCGGACTGGTATGAGTTAGACATTGGCTATCCCTGTTCTACAAAATAAATAGAAACGCTCAATGCCGTTGATGAATAGAAAGAATAAAGCTGAGTTGCCAATATGGCATATCCCTGTAGAGGTCCTGCGGCGCAGATAAATAACCGGGCCACAGCAAGCGCATTCCATCCATGAACGACACGTGGTTACAGGCTTTTTTTTCTGAAAAACAAAATTTCAGATAATTACCTATGGGCCAGAGTTTAAAAATGTTAGAGGTATTATTGAAAATCATTATATGTAACAAGATGTTTCTTTAAGCCCCAACAACAAGAAAGGAATCATCAATTTGATTTACAAGAAAAATCTTACCATTACCCACCTAACCCCTGTGGGATAAGGGCGGAGGTAAAATGATCAATTACTCTTAACCTCACGAATTGTACAAACTATGCTTAATAAAAAAGAAATATCCTAGATTTCATTTTTTTCAAAAAATGAGACATCGATTCCTATTTTTATTGTCCTTAACGATAAAACTAAAAAAAACTATTCCATCGCCACCTCATCTCGCTATTCCATTTAATGAGATTAATCGTTTTTCATCTAAAGAAAGCTTATTATTGCTGCCGATATGATTAGCCCTATCACGAATGTAATTGCCGGCTATGGAAAGGAAAGGCTGATGCGTTTTTTATGGCAGGCAGATGCCGGTTTTAAACGGCGGGGTTTTGGTGAGGGGAAGAAATAGGCTCATTCCGCCCTGCACCAATAGCATGCATACGCAGCGGTGATATTGTTGTCTGCAGGCTATCAACGTTCGAAGATAAAGCAGCCCGGGCGGGCGTCGCGTAGAGTCTGCGCAATGGCTGGCGGCAGACCATAAAGAAAACCCCCAGGCTTATCGCTAAGCCTGGGGTCTGTAATATGGCGGAGGAGCAGAGATTCGAACTCTGGAACGGTTTCCCGTCGACGGTTTTCAAGACCGTTGCCTTCAGCCACTCGGCCACCCCTCCGTAATGAGGCGAACTATAAACACAGTATGTTGGCTTGTAAAGTCCACGTCCGTTCAACCGCGCGAAAAACCAGCACGCCGCCGCCGCCCGCCGAATAAAGCGGCAAATCGTACACCGTTGCGCCAATGATGACTAAGGGTAAAGATTGGTAAACAAACTTTAATCAATCGCTTGCACTATTTATCATCGTAACTAATTTTGTGATGACCTGATAAGAGAGATCATTATATGGACCGCACTGTCGTCTCATCCTCGCGCGATTCGTTGCTCAGCACCCACAAAGTGCTGCGCAATACCTACTTCCTGCTTTCCCTGACGCTGGGCTTCTCCGCGCTGACCGCTACCGCCAGCACCATGCTGGGGCTGCCGGCGCCGGGTCTGCTGCTGATGTTGGTCGGTTTCTACGGCCTGATGTTCCTGACGCACAAGCTGGCCAACAGCCCGGCGGGCATCCTGGCCGCCTTCGCGCTGACCGGCTTTATGGGTTATACCCTGGGCCCGATCCTCAGCTCGTTCCTGAACGCCGGCGCCGGCGACCTGATTATGCTGGCGCTGGGCGGCACCGCGCTGGTGTTCTTCTGCTGCTCGGCCTACGTGCTGACCACCCGTAAGGATATGTCGTTCCTGTCCGGGATGATGATGGCGGGCTTTGTGGTGCTGCTGGTGGCGGTGATCGCCAACCTGTTCCTGCAGATCCCTGCTCTGCACCTGGCAATCAGCGCGCTGTTTATTCTGTTCTCCGCCGGCGCCATCCTGTGGGAAACCAGCAACATCATCCACGGCGGCGAAACCAACTACATCCGCGCCACCGTTGGCCTGTATGTCTCGCTGTACAACATGTTTATCAGCCTGCTGAGCATTCTGGGCTTCGCCCGCAGCAACTGATGCGGCAGCCAGCACGATGATAAAAGCCTCCGCCTGTGCGGGGGCTTTTTTACGTTTAACGACCGGCGTCAGGCGCTAATCGCCAGCTTAATCACGCCGTCGCGTTTTTCTGCAAACAGCCGGTAGGCGTCAGCGATCTCATCAAGCGGGAAACGATGGGTGATCAGCGGCGTCAAGTCCAGGCCGCCATGCTGCACCACGTTCATCATTCGGCGCATCCGCTCTTTGCCGCCAGGGCACAGCGCGGTGCGGATGGTGTGATCCCCCAGCCCATTGGCAATGGCGCTGACCGGCAATTGCAAATCGTCACTATACACGCCCAGGCTGGACAGCGTGCCGCCCGGTTTGAGCACCCGCAGCGCCTGATTAAAGGTGCGCTGCGTGCCCAGACACTCAATGCTGGCATCCACGCCGCGCCCGCCGGTAATTTTCAGGATCTCATCCACCACGTCGACCTGTTTGTAATTCAGCAGCACATTGGCCCCCAGCCGTCCGGCCATCGCCAGCTTCTCCGGCGCGCTGCTGACGGCAATCACCAGGCTGGCGCCGCGCAGACGCGCGCCTGCTGTCGCGCACAGGCCAATCGGCCCCTGAGCAAACACCGCCACGACATCGCCTATCTTGATACCGGCGTTTTCCGCGCCCTTAAAGCCGGTGGACATCACGTCCGGACACATCAGCACCTGCTCATCGGACAGGCCGTCAGGAATCGGCGCCAGGTTTGCCTCGGCATCCGGCACCAGCACGTACTCCGCCTGGGTGCCGTCAATCACGTTGCCAAAGCGCCAGCCGGCGGTGGCCTTATAACCGTGGCAGGCGCATCCCGCCAGATGCGAGCCATCCTGCGCGGGGTAGCCGTCCTGGCAGGGATAGGAGGTAAACGAGGGGCAAATAGCGCCGGCCAGCGCCCGCTGTCCCTCGCGGTAGCCCTTCACGTTGCTGCCCAGTTTTTCGATAATCCCAACCGGCTCATGGCCCACGGTCAGCATCCTGGACACCGGATATTCCCCTTTCAGAATATGAATATCCGTGCCGCAAATGGTGGTGGTGGTAATTTTCAGCAACGCATCATTCGGACCGGGGGCAGGAATAGGCTTATCAACCAGCTCAATACGCCCTTTCTCAATAAAGGCAGCGGCTTTCATCATACTCATGTCAGCTTCCTTAACGCTCAGGTGAGTGGGAGGCAGTCGGGCACATAAGACGCCCAACCTGAGTGTAGTCAACGCCGGCGCTGGTGTTTGCTGCCGTTAAAATTTGCTAGACTGCGCAACGTGATCAGTTACCCGTTGAGGCAGTATGTTGGAGTTTGAAGGTCAGATTATTGATACCGATGCGCAGGGCTACCTGAAAAACAGCGCCGACTGGCATGAAGGCCTGGCGCCGCTGTTAGCAGCGCAGGAAGAGATTGTCCTGACGGACGCGCATTGGGAAGTGGTGCGTTTTGTACGTAATTTCTATCAGGAGTTTAATACCTCACCGGCAATTCGCATGCTGGTGAAAGCCATGGCGCAAAAGTACGGCGAAGAGAAAGGCAACAGCCGCTATTTATACCGTTTGTTCCCGAAAGGCCCGGCCAAACAGGCGACCAAAATTGCCGGCCTGCCCAAACCGGTCAAATGTATCTAATCCGCCGGTGCTCAGTAGCGAATCGTAAACCCCTGTAGGGCCTGCTCGCCGCTTGGCTCCACCAGCACGCGGTCAACGCGCGCGCTGCGTGGGCCGCCCTGCTTCAGCCAGTCGATCAGCGCCTCAACCTGCAGCTGTTCCCCGCACGCCAGCACTTCCACGCTGCCGTCATCCAGGTTGCGCGCATAGCCGTTCAGGCCCAACGCCGTCGCCTTAACCTGTGTGTTGTAACGAAAACCCACGCCCTGCACCATGCCGTAGACATACGCCACTCTACAAATCTGCGTCATCACTGCCCCCTTTGCTGCAACTTCACCGGGTTATTCCTTAGTCATTTCCCGCCGCCGCCGGCGGGATACCACAACGTAGTCGGATTATTCTAACAAATCACGTAAACTAGCCCGACATGATGGCCGTTGCGCCCTGCGCCGGACAGCCATCCAACATCGTCAGTGGCGTCCTTGCCCGGCGATGATGATGTCATTTTGACTGATAATGACCTATCCGTCGTCATCCACCGTATTGAAAGAGTAATCATAATGCGCCTGTTTCTCGCCAAAGGACGTGAAAAATCCTTACTTCGTCGTCATCCCTGGGTCTTCTCCGGAGCGGTTCAACGCATCGAAGGCAAGCCGCTTTCCGGTGAAACCATCGATATCCACGACTGTCAGGGAAAATGGCTGGCCCGCGGCGCCTATTCGCCGGAATCGCAAATCCGCGCGCGCGTCTGGACTTTCCAGCAGGATGAAGCGGTTGATATCGCGTTCTTTATCCGCCGTTTACAGCAGGCGCAAAACTGGCGTGACTGGGTCGCCAAACGCGACGGACTGGACGGCTACCGCCTGATCGCCGGCGAATCTGACGGCATGCCGGGCATTACCATTGACCGCTTCCAGAATTTCCTGGTGCTGCAGCTGCTGTCCGCCGGCGCCGAATATCAACGCGCGGCGCTGCTCTCCGCCCTGCAGCACTGCTACCCGGAATGTGCGATTTACGACCGCTCCGACGTGGCGGTGCGTAAAAAGGAAGGCCTGCCGCTGACGCAAGGCCCGGTGCTGGGCGAACTGCCACCGGCATTGCTGCCGATTACCGAACACGGAATGAAGCTGCTGGTCGATATTCAGCAGGGACACAAAACCGGTTTCTATCTCGATCAGCGCGACAGCCGCCTGGCCGCGCGTAATTTTGCCGCCGGCCGCCGCGTGCTGAACTGTTTCTCCTATACCGGCGCCTTTGCCGTCTCGGCCCTGATGGGCGGCTGCCGCCAGGTGATCAGCGTTGATACTTCGCAGGCAGCGCTGGACGTGGCCCGCCAGAACGTCGAGCTTAATCAGCTGGATGTCAGCAAGGCGGAGTTCGTGCGCGACGATGTGTTCCAACTGCTGCGCAACTATCGCAATCAGGGGGAAAAGTTCGATCTGATCATTATGGATCCGCCGAAATTCGTCGAAAATAAGAACCAGCTGGCCAGCGCCTGCCGGGGCTATAAAGATATCAATATGTTGGCACTGCAGCTGCTGAACCCAGGCGGGATCTTGCTGAGTTTCTCCTGCTCGGGGCTGATGGCAACCGATTTGTTCCAAAAAATCCTGGCTGACGCCGCTGTCGACGCCGGTTGTGATATACAATTTATAGAGCAGTATCGGCAGGCTGCCGATCACCCGGTGATCGCCACCTATCCGGAAGGGTTGTATCTGAAAGGGTTTGCATGCCGGGTGATGTAACTTGAAATAGACCGTTTTGCCCCCATATCGATGATATGCAAAGGAGCGGGCAAAAAAACTGTTTCTCAGGAGGTCACCATGATTGCCAGCAAATTCGGTATCGGACAACAGGTTCGTCATAAACTGCTGGGGTATCTGGGCGTCGTGATTGATATCGACCCGGAATACTCTTTGGAACAACCTAAAGCTGACGAAATCGCCGCCAACGACGATTTACGTTCCGCGCCGTGGTACCACGTCGTGATGGAAGATGAAGAAGGCCAGCCGGTTCATACCTATCTGGCGGAAGCGCAACTGGCGGGTGAAGAACAAGATGCGCATCCGGAGCAGCCGTCGCTCGATGAGCTGGCGGAGTCCATCCGCAGTCAACTGCAGGCGCCCCGCCTGCGCAACTAAGCATCACGGCCTGAGAAACCTGCAGGGCCCGGTACTACGCCGGGCCCTGCGTTTTTATCGCTCCAGCCCCAAACGCGGGATTTCGATTTTCGGGCAACGGTCCATCACCACCTTAAGCCCGGCCGCCTGCGCCAGCTCTTCCGCCTGGCTATTAATCACGCCAATCTGCAGCCACAGTACCTTGGCACCGATAGCGATCGCCTCCTGCGCCACGCCATAGGCCGCTTCCGCATTGCGAAAGACATCGACCATATCAATAGGATGGGGGATATCATCCAGGCTGGCATAAACCTGCTGCCCCAGCAGCGTCTGCCCGGCCAGCTTCGGGCTTACCGGCGTAACCTGATAGCCCTGCGACAACAGATAGGCCATGACGCCATAGCTCGCACGCGCGGGTTTATCACTGGCGCCGACCAGCGCAATACTTTTCACCTGCCGCAACACCTCGGCAATCTCACGATCGTCCATCTCGCTCTCCTGATTATTGGCGGGTAGTGCCTGCCGTTTAGTCTATACCCAAAAGCGCGGCTTGGCAGTCGATAAACCTGTGCGATAAGCCTCAGATAAAAATGACAAACGCTGCAACCCTGAGGATTTTTTGCGGTCTGAAGGAATCAACCGCTCGTCGGCTGCGGATTATGTGTCCAAACATCAATAAAAATGACAAAATGTAACCCGTAGCGGCTGACGGAAAAATTTTGACACACTGTGTCCGCTCCTCAACAATAGAAAGCATGCCTGCAGATAAGGAGATAACGAATGAAATTTGGTCTGGTGGTTACGGGATTGCTCGGCGTTTGCCTGAGCCTGTCGGCCGTAGCTACGACCCTGAAACTCTCCCCGGATATCGAACTGTTGGTCGTTGACGGCAAACAGATGACCGGCTCGCTGTTAAAAGGCGCTGACAGTCTCGAATTAAACGGCGGGCAGCATCAACTCCTGTTTAAGGTCAGTAAACCCCTGCACGTGGCAACGCAGCCGCCTTCGCTATACACGTCGCCATTGATGCTGGTGGCATTCAACTCGCATAACGTCAGCGCGGTGGCGATTAAACTCCCCCCGATCGACAGCCAGCAGGATGGCCAGCGCTTTGAGCAGCAGCAAAATTATCAGGTGATCGATCAACAGGGAAAGGCGCTGCCAGCAAAACGCGATATTCTGCTCATTACCCCGCCGTACGCCAATGAGCGGCTGGAAAAAACCGTCGCCGACTATAACCGCCAGCCGCACCCGGCCGCCGTCCCGGCCTTTGCCAGCCAGAGCGCCAATGACCAGGATAACTTATCCCCCGGCAAGCCCTGGCGTACCCCATAATGGCGCTTTTGCCGGACAAAATGACGGCAAAGGCTGGCGAATGTCACTTTATCATGATTTTCAACGCGTAAACGCTAGGCAGAAAAATGCAGTTTCAGTAATCTGCTGAGTATGATTCGGTAAGCCAAGGATATTGCAATGGAAGTGACTACCCGCACGATTGAGGAACGTAAACATATCGCCCTGGTGGCGCACGATCACCGCAAACAGGATTTGCTGCGGTGGGTCGAAGAACATAAATCGGCGCTGGCCCAGCATCAGCTTTACGCCACCGGCACCACCGGCAACCTGATCCAGCGCGCCAGCGGCATTCCGGTACAGAGTATGCTAAGCGGCCCGATGGGCGGCGACCAGCAGGTCGGCGCGCTGATCTCGGAAGGCAAGATTGATATGCTGATTTTCTTCTGGGATCCACTGAATGCCGTGCCGCATGACCCCGATGTCAAAGCCCTGCTGCGTCTGGCGACGGTGTGGAATATCCCGGTGGCCACCAACCGCGCCACCGCCGATTTCCTGATTGGCTCTTCACTGTTCACGCAGGCTGTGGACATCACCATTCCCGACTATCAGCGTTATCTGCAAGAACGCCTGAAATAACGGTTAACTGCCGGGCCGCCTGCCGCAGCCCGGCGATTACGGTTTTTTCTGCAGCGGCACGCCCAGCTCATGCAGCTGTTCGACAAATACCGACGGCCGCTCGCGATCCTGCAGCAGCCACACCTGATGTTTGGCGCGCGTCAGCGCCACATACAACAACCGCCGCTCTTCCGCGTCCGGGAAATCTTCCGGCTGCGGCAGCAACACGTCTTCCAGCACCGACTCACGCGCCACTGCCGGGAAGCCGTCGTTGCCGTCATGCAGCCCGACGATAATGACATACTCCGCCTGCTGACCTTTACTGGCATGAATGGTCATAAAGTCGAGATTGAGCTTCGGCCAGCGGGTGGCGGCCTTCTGCAGTACCTCCGGCTTTAAATGGTGGTAGCGCGCCAACAGCAAAATGCGCTCGTCAGGCTTAGCGTAACCGCTGAGCTTATCCAACAGATTTTCCAGTTGCTCCTGCGGCAATATTGCCACCGACTTCTTGTTGCCCTTGCTTAAGCTGTTGAGCGGCTTTTTCAGCTGATGCGGATTCTGCTGCACAAAGCGGTTGGCGATATCGCCGATACGTTCGTTGAAGCGATAGGTGGTATCCAGCGCGCACTGCGCCCCGGCGCCAAAGTTATCGGCAAATGCGGTGGTCAGGCTGAGCTCCGCCCCGCTGAAACGGTAGATAGCCTGCCAGTCGTCGCCGACGGCAAACAGACAGGTCTGCGTGTTTTGTTTACGCAGTGCGGCCAGCAGTTGCGCGCGCTGTGGCGAAATGTCCTGAAACTCGTCCACCAGAATATGCTTCCAGGGACTGACGAAGCGCCCTTTCTCCAGAATGGAGACCGCCTGATGAATCAAGCCGGAAAAATCAACCGCTCCCTCCTCCTTCAGCGCGCTTTTCCACGCTTTCAGCAGCGGCGCCATCAGCCGGATACGTTTGGAGAACAGATCGCGGTTTTCGTCATCCGCCTGCTCGATCATTTCCGCCTGGCTGCCGCCGTGCATACGCATCAGCCCCAGCCAACGCTCCAGACGTCCCGCCAAACGTGACGCCAGACGCCGATCCTGCCAGAAATCCCCTTCGGGAACTTCCCATTCCAGTTCATCCGTCAGCCATTGGCGCCAGCCTTTCGCCTGCGCTTTTTTCTCCGCGCACTGCTGCTGCCAGCTGGCGATCAGTAATTCACGCCGGGCCTTGCTGTCGGTTTCCAACTTGCTGATGACGGGGACTTTGCGGCTGCCCTGCTGGATAATCTGCAGCGCCAGCGCGTGAAAGGTTTTCGCCTGAATCGTGCTGACGCCGAGACGTTCTTCTATGCGCTGGTTCATCTCTTCGGCCGCCTGCCGGCCGAACGCCAACAGCAGGATTTGTTCCGGCGCGGCCTCCTGTCGGCGCAGCAACCACCCGGCGCGCGCCACCAGCACGGAGGTTTTGCCGCTGCCGGCCCCGGCCAGCACCAGCACCGAGTCTTCACCATTAACCACCGCCCGGCTTTGCGAGACGTTCAGCGGTGAAGTTTCCACCGTTTGGAAGAAATCAGCATGTTCCGCCAGCATCCGCTCCGTCCACTGCCGGTTACGTTCGGCGACGCTGTGCGGCCCCTGCTGCAGCCACTGTTGGCAGAGTCGGTAATCATCACGGCAGTTGTCAAAACTTTCCAGACGTGCCGCCGGCATCGGCAGCGCGCCGAAGGCTTCGCGGATCTGCTGCTGCAGTTTGCCCAGCGCCGAGCGCTTGAACCACTTATCCTGCTGCTCAATTCGCTGGATATTTTCCACCTGCTGTTGCAGCACGCCAGCGCTGATTTCGCTCATTTCGGCGCTCCAGCGCTGCCAGGCCTGCAGCATATAGTGGTAGAAACGCTGCGTTTCCTGCCATTCGGTGCCATGCAGGCGCACCACTTTTTCGTCCGGCAGTTCGAACTCCAGTTCGCCCCAGACAATGCCGCGTTTACAACGGACCTCAATCAGTTGATTGAACGGGATCAGATATTCATGCTTTTCACCGCTGACCTCAACGCCGGCATGCAACAGTCGTACTCTGTTATAAGGATGCTGAGCCAGGTGTTTTCCCAGCGATGTCGCTTTAAGTTCCATATCGGCGTGCCATGACTCTATTGAGATTGGAGAGTTGCCAGTTTACCTGTGATAAGCAGTGACACTCTAGCGCTAAAAAAAGGGTAGAATAGTTTCTACGTTTTGATAGCAAACGCAACCGCCTGGCGGTTTGACCATTATTAGAGCAGAGTCCCAACCATGCGTACTGTACTGAATATTCTGAATTTTGTGTTAGGCGGTTTTTTCACGACCCTGGCGTGGCTGTTCGCCACCCTGGTCAGTATCGTCTTAATCTTTACCCTGCCGCTGACACGCTCCTGCTGGGAGATCACCAAGCTCTCGTTCCTGCCTTACGGCAATGAGGCAATCAGCGTTAACGAACTGTACCCGGAAAAAAGCAATGCGCTGCTTTCCGCCGGCGGTTCGCTGCTCAATGTGTTCTGGCTGATCTGCTTTGGCTGGTGGCTGTGTCTGTCGCATATTACCGCCGGCATCGCCCAGTGCATCAGCATTATCGGTATCCCGGTAGGCATCGCCAACTTTAAAATCGCCGCCATTGCGCTGTGGCCGGTCGGACGCCGGGTGGTTTCCGTCGAAATGGCTCAGCAGGCCAGAAGCGAAAATGCGCGTCGCCAATATCAACAACGTTAATTTTTTCTCCGTCTGAGGAGTTTTTTGTGCTTGCTTTTGCACCGGCGCTGCGTCGTTATGCCTACAACAGCAGTCTGCTTTACAACCTGCGTATTTTTATCGCTCTGGTCGGCACTACCGCCGTTCCCTGGTGGCTGGGCGTTCCCAAGCTCACCATTCCGCTGACGCTGGGAGTGGTTGCCGCCGCCCTCGCCGATCTGGATGACCGGCTCGCCGGCAGGTTGCGTAATCTGCTGATTACGCTGGTCTGCTTTTTTATCGCCTCCGCGTCGATCGAACTGTTGTTCCCCTACCCTTGGCTGTTTATTCTGGGCCTGGCGCTGTCTACCTGCGGTTTTATTCTGCTGGGCGCGCTGGGGCAACGCTATGCCACCATCGCGTTCGGCGCCCTGTTGATCGCGGTGTACGCCATGCTCGGCACCTCGATGTACGACATCTGGTACCAGCAACCTATTCTGCTGATTGTCGGTGCGGTCTGGTATAACCTGCTGACGCTGGTAGGCCACCTGCTGTTTCCTATCCGTCCGCTGCAGGAGAACCTGGCGCGCTGCTATCAGCAACTGGCCAACTACCTGGACGCCAAGGCCAACCTGTTCGACCCGGACGCCGAGAAAGACGCCGACCTGCCGTGGATGGACGTCGCCATGGCCAACAGCAGCCTGGTCAGCACGCTGAATCAGACCAAGATGTCGCTGTTGACGCGCCTGAAAGGCGATCGCGGTCAGCGCGGCACCCGCCGCACGCTGCATTACTATTTTGTCGCGCAGGACATCCATGAGCGCGCCAGTTCATCGCACGTTCAGTACCAGGCATTGAGCAAACAGTTCCGCCACAGCGATATTCTGTTCCGCTTCCAGCGGCTGCTCAGTAAACAGGCCCGCGCCTGCCAGCAACTGGCGCAATCGATTCTGCTGCGGCAGAAATACCAGCATAACAGCCGCTTTGAGCCGGCGTTTACCCGTATTGAAGAAGCCCTGTCGCGCATCGCCGTCAATGCGGATAACCGCGAACTGACCAAGGCGCTGTCTCACCTGCTGAAAAATCTGCGGGCGATTGACGCCCAACTGGCAAATATTGAATCGGAACAGGCGCTGGCCAACGGCCAGGAGGAAGAGAACAGCCTGTCGGACGACCGACTGACCGGCTGGAGCGATATCCGCCTGCGCATCAGCCGCCACCTGACACCGCAATCGGCGCTGTTCCGCCATGCCATCCGCATGTCGGTGGTGCTGTGCATCGGTTATGCGTTTATTCAGTTGACCGGCATGCGGCACGGTTATTGGATCCTACTTACCAGTCTGTTTGTCTGCCAGCCCAACTATAATGCCACCCGGCGGCGGCTGGCTCTGCGTATTATCGGCACCCTGGCGGGGATTCTGATCGGCCTGCCGATCCTGTACTTTGTCCCGTCGATCGAAGGCCAACTGGTGCTGATCGTGATCAGCGGCGTGCTGTTCTTCGCCTTCCGCACGGTGCAGTATGCACACGCCACCATGTTTATTACCTTATTAGTGCTGCTGTGCTTCAACCTGCTTGGGGAAGGCTTCGAAGTTGCCGCCCCACGCGTTTACGACACGCTGTTGGGCTGCGCCATCGCCTGGGCGGCCGTGACCTTTATCTGGCCGGACTGGCGTTTTCGTCAGTTGCCCGCCGTCGTCAGCAAAACGCTGAATGCCGACTGCCGCTACCTGGACGCGATTCTGGTTCAGTATCACGAAGGTAAAAATAACGGTCTGCCTTACCGCATTGCCCGCCGCGACGCCCACAACAGCGATGCGGAACTGGCGTCGGTGATTTCCAATATGTCTGCGGACCCCAAAGCCGATAAAGCAACGCAGGAGGCGGCCTTCCGGCTGCTATGCCTCAACCATACGCTCCTGAGTTATATTTCGGCGCTGGGGGCTCATCGTGAACGGCTGACCAATATCGACGTGTTCAACGTGCTGAACGATGCCGTTTGCTACGTAGACGGTGCGTTGCAACACGACGCAGCCGATGCTCAGCGCATCAACCTGGCACTGGAAAAACTGTCCGCGCGCATCGCGCAACTGACGCCAGAACCAGAAAGCAAAGAGCAATTGGTACTACAGCAAATAGGACTGGTTGTTGAACTTCTGCCGGAGCTGACGTCATTGAACGCGCAGATCGGGCAATCACAATGAGCCTGTAACCATGGTAAGGCGCGTTACAGCAGCTAACGCGCCTTACGACACTTCTTTATTGAACCACTCGCTCAGTTCTCCGCGAATCTCTTCAGGCAACGCAGCGTGATGATAACCGGCAATCGCGCCGGCCAACGACAGCAGCGCCTTCAGCCCCAGGTTCTTTTGCTGCAGCATCAGCTTCAGAAACGATCCTCTGGCCCCCTGCAAACGTAAATCATAGACGTCGCGTATCCCCACCCGCCACAGCAAACGCTCCAGGCCGGCATCAATATTCGGCAAGCCCTTCAGGCGCCTGCTGCCGCGACTGCGGCTCTGTAGCTCTTTGCTCGCCTCGCGTTTCGCCTGCCAGGCGAGCGCAAACAGCGCCTGCGGCTCCCCCCACAGCTGATGGTCGACCCAGTAATAGCGCATAATGATCGGCACGCCGCGCTTTGAGTACACCATATTGACCATGCCGCGCGAGCGAAACTCGGGCTCCAGGCTTTTTGTGGCGCGCAAATACATCTCGCCGTCGGCAACGACGGCGAACATGACGCCGTCAGCCAGTAATCCATAGCCGCCAAACTGCGAGCGGGTAGTAATATTGCCCAATGCGTCAAAACAGGCTTTCGCCTGTGCGACTCTTGCTATGGTTCTTCCATGCATAACATTCTCCTATGTGGCTTCTCAGTCAATCATAATTAAAATCAATAAGATAAAACTTACGAGAACACGTAATAGAAAAATACGCATTAATGTCTGCACTGCCAATCACAAATCCATTGCGTACAAAAAGCGTTCACAAATATGCGAGGCATGACGAAAAATTGACTTGATCTCGGGATACGTTGCGGATACTGTATATACATACAGTACAACTACAGGCGGGATATCACATGCGTACTCAATCACTTCACAAAGCCCATCGCAGCCATAACGCGTTTACCCTGAATGGTGCGCCGGATGCCTCTGCGGGCAGCGCCAACGAAAATGGCCTGATCGGTGAATTTGTTTACAACGAGCATCAGCCCGCGGTCACTCAGCTTCTATTATTGCCGCTGTTGCAGCAGTTAGCCACCCAGTCGCGCTGGCTGCTATGGCTGACGCCGCAGCAGAAACTCAGCAAGCTGTGGCTACAGCGCTCTGGCCTGCCTGCAGATAAAGTCGTACAATTAAGCCAGATCAGCCCGGTTAACACGGTCGATGCGATGGAAAAAGCGTTGCTGACGGGGAACTACAGCGCCGTGCTCGGTTGGCTTCCTGAGCTAAGCGCTGAAGATCGTCTAAAATTACAGCGAGCGGCTGAACAGGGTCATGCATACGGCTTTATTATGCGTCCTCAGCGTGACACTATCCCGGCTCAGGGACAGTTTCCGACCCTAAAAATTCACTCTTCTTTGTATCATTAAGTAAATTTAGGATTTTTCCCATCATTTTTATCCCCCGAAAATGGAACCTTTGGGGGATCATGCACAAAGCGAGAGCAGACGCGGTTCCACGCCCCTGTCTGAACAAAAAATCGGCTAAAAATACGCCTAAATTTGTTAGCAAATATGACTATTTCTGCGTTTTTTTTTAGAGCTTTATCACATCACACTTGTAACTTTCGCGCCACGTTGTAGACTTTACATCGCCAAGGTTGCTCTATAACGCCAGTAAAAAACTGGAGAGTAACAAACGAGGGCACAAACCTTGGCGAAGGAATTTAACCAAGGGCTTAAAAATCAGCTTTAAAGCTCATTGCCTATTTGGATGATAACGAGGCGCAAAATGAAAAAGACAGCTATCGCATTAGCAGTGGCACTGGCCGGTTTCGCTACCGTAGCGCAAGCCGCCCCAAAAGATAACACCTGGTACACCGGTGCTAAACTGGGCTGGTCCCAGTATCATGACGTAGGTTTCTATGGCAACGGCTACACCGGTACCGGTAACGGCCCTATCCATGAAAACCAATTGGGTGCTGGTGCGTTCCTGGGTTACCAGGCGAACCAATACCTGGGCTTCGAGCTGGGCTATGACTGGCTGGGCCGTATGCCTTACAAAGGCAGCGTGAACAACGGTGCTTTCAAGGCACAGGGCGTTCAGCTGGCAGCTAAACTGAGCTACCCAATCGCTGACGATCTGGACATCTACACCCGTCTGGGTGGTATGGTATGGCGTGCAGATTCCAAAGCTAACTTTGGCAATGGCACCCGCATCAGCAACCACGACACCGGCGTTTCTCCGCTGGCTGCGATTGGTGTTGAATACGCACTGACCAAAAACTGGGCTACCCGCCTGGATTATCAGTTCGTTAGCAACATCGGCGACGCAGGCACCGTGGGCGCACGTCCAGACAACACCATGCTGAGCCTGGGCGTTTCTTACCGTTTCGGTCAGGACGAAGCAGCTCCAGCACCAGCGCCAGCTCCAGCTCCAGTTGTTGAAACCAAGCGTTTCACTCTGAAGTCTGACGTTCTGTTCAACTTCGGTAAAGCAACTCTGAAACCAGAAGGCCAGCAGGCTCTGGATCAGCTGTACAGCCAGCTGAGCTCTATGGATCCTAAAGACGGTTCCGTAGTTGTTCTGGGCTACACTGACCCAGTTGGTAAAGATGCATCCAACCAGCGTCTGTCTGAAAACCGCGCTCGCAGCGTAGTTGACTACCTGGTTTCTAAAGGCATCCCTGCAGACAAAATCTCTGCACGTGGCATGGGCGAAGCTAACCAAGTTACCGATAGCTGCGGTTACAAAAACGGCCGTGCTACCAAAGCACAGATCGAGTGCCTGGCACCGAACCGCCGTGTAGAAATCGAAGTTAAAGGCGTTAAAGACGTTGTAACTCAGCCACAGGCTTAAGTTACCTCTTCTTAATAAAAACCCCGCGCTGCGGGGTTTTTTTTCGTCTGTATCCGGTTAGCGCCACAAAAAAACCGGCGCGCGGCCGGCTTTATCGTTCGCTGCTATCCCTACTCTTCGTCTTTGCCCAGGATCGCTTTCAGATCCTGTTTTAACGACGACATCTGACTGGCATACTTCTCTTTTCGCTCGGCATCTTCAATCAGCTGCACCACCGTTTCCGACAGTGTCACGCCGCGACGACGGGCTAACGCCGCCAAACGCTGCCACACTAAAAACTCCAGATCGATGGATTTTTTACGCGTATGCTGATGCTCGGAATTAAAATGGCGCTTGCGTCTGGCGCGAATAGTCTGTTTCATCCGGTTATCAAGCGCAGGGTTCATATGTGCATGAATCCAGGCCAGGACTTTAACCGGCTCGTTTTCCAATTTCAGCAGCTCGTCAACCGCGTCCTGCGCAGCGCTGTTTTCAATGTAGCGGGTGATAAGTTCCCCTTCCCGGTGCTTCTTCACCAGGTATTTCCATTTCCAACCGCTCTCCAGGTTTTCCAGTTGCTGATATTTCATCGTGAGCTCTTCAGTGACCGCGTAACTTCAATAAGCATAACAGCTTTACGCCGAATTTCCCCGGCAATTAAAACCTCTGACAGACTGTTTTTTACACAGTCGTCGCCCGATGTCAAACTCCCGGACATCAAGCGGCACTCCACTGTATCAAGCTGACGTTATTCTTGTATAATCGCTGTTTCACTTTTTGATAATTGCATCTAACACTTTGACCAATAACCGACTTGAATGGCAATCTTTGTTGCCTGCCGTTGCGCCTTACCAGGCGATATTCGATTCTGCTGCTCAGTTGGCGCCCGTCACCTTTGCTGCGCTGCAGCCCCGGCTGGATAATGCCCTGACGTTATTCTGCCATCCACGTTCTCAACCCCGTTTTATGCTGCTTAAGGCGCAGGAAAACCGTGAATATCTGGCATTAATTGCGAGTGCGGTCACACAGCGCCAGCCACAGCAGCCAAGCTGCCCCGGCAGCCATTACACCGTGCACAACGGTCAGGTTCAGGTAGAGCCGGCCAGCCAGGGCGATGAGCCGTTTGCCGCCGGCGGCGCCTGCATTTTCCAGGAATGGGTTGAGCCTGAACAGTTGTTCGGCTGCGCGCGTCTGCAGCAAGGCAACATTACCCTGGCGCCTGGGTTGATACACCGCGCCAACGGCGGCGTACTGATCCTCTCCGCGCGTACCCTGCTGGCACAGCCCCTGATGTGGCTGCGTCTGAAGCAGATGATCGGCCAACGCCAATTCCAATGGTTCTCCCCGGATGAAACGCGTCCGCTGCCGGTCACTATTCCTCCGATGCCGTTGGAGATGCGTCTTATTGTGGTGGGCGACCGCCTTGGGCTGGCCGACTTCCATGATATGGAGCCGGAAATCAGCGAGCTGGCGATGTACGGCGAATATGAAGAAGAGCTGCAGCTCGCCGACGATGAAGATATGACGCTGTGGTGCGGCTATGTGAATACTCTGGCGGCCGAACGGCAGTTGCCGGCGCTGGCCGCCGACGTTTGGCCCCCTCTGCTGACTCAGGCGATACGCTACAGCGGCGATTGCGCCAGCCTGCCGCTCTCACCGACCTGGCTAGGCCAGCAGCTGTCTGAAGCGTCGCTCTATGCCGAAGAAGGCCTGATTACCGCCAAAGCACTCAATGCCGCCCTGACCACCCGCCAATGGCGCGAAAGCTACCTGGCCGAACGCATGCAGGATGATATCGAGCTAGGCCAGATCCTGATCCAAACCGAAGGCGAAGCGATCGGCCAGATTAATGGCCTGTCGGTGCTGGATTATCCCGGACATCCCGGCAGTTTCGGCGAACCCTCGCGTATTAGCTGTGTGGTTCACCTCGGCGACGGTGAATTCACCGACGTCGAGCGCAAGGCGGAGCTGGGCGGTAACCTGCATGCCAAGGGCATGATGATTATGCAGGCATTTTTGATTTCCGAGCTGGAATTGGATCAACAGTTGCCGTTTTCCGCTTCTATGGTGTTTGAGCAATCGTACGGTGAAGTCGACGGCGACAGCGCTACGCTGGCCGAACTGTGCGTACTGATCAGCGCCCTGTCGCAGCAGCCGATTAACCAACAGATTGCCGTCACCGGCTCCGTCGACCAGTTTGGTAACGTCCAGCCTATCGGCGGCGTCAACGAAAAAATCGAAGGTTTCTTCGACGTCTGTCAACGTCGTGGTCTGACGGGCAAGCAAGGCGTTATTTTGCCAGCGGCCAACGTCCGTCATCTGTGTCTGCGTCAGGATGTGGTCGATGCGGTGCGCGAAGAACAATTCCACCTGTGGGCGGTGGACAGCGTAGCGGAAACCTTGCCATTATTAACGGGTTGCCTCTATGCCGATGAACAGCAGCCAAATTTACTGGCGGCGATTCAGGAACGGATAGCGCAGGTGAACCCGCAGGAACGGCAACGTCCATGGTGTTTACGCTGGCTCAACTGGTTTAACCACGGCTGATCGGACTTGTTCGGCGTACACGTGTTCGCTAATCTTCGTCCTTCATTAAAATAAGGTTTACTGAGAACATGGTAGATAAACGCGACTCCTATACGAAAGAAGACCTCGAAGCATCCGGCCGTGGCGAGCTGTTTGGCGCCGGCGGCCCGCCGTTGCCGGCAGGTAACATGTTGATGATGGACCGCGTGGTCAAAATGACAGAAGAAGGCGGCACACACGGTAAAGGCTACGTTGAAGCAGAGCTGGATATCAATCCGGACCTGTGGTTCTTCGGTTGCCACTTTATCGGCGATCCGGTCATGCCAGGCTGCCTGGGTCTGGACGCCATGTGGCAGCTGGTAGGCTTCTACCTCGGCTGGCTTGGCGGCGAAGGCAAAGGCCGTGCGCTGGGCGTCGGCGAGGTGAAATTCACCGGCCAGGTTCTGCCTACCGCGAAAAAAGTGACCTACCGCATCAACTTCAAGCGCGTTATCACCCGTAAATTGATTATGGGCGTAGCCGACGGTGAAGTACTGGTCGACGGTGAAGTCATTTACACCGCCACCGATCTGAAAGTGGGCCTGTTCAAGGACACCACGGCGTTCTGATGGCCAGACGGCGGCTTCCCCAGCCGCCGCACTGCACAAACGCATGCGATACAAGAAAGCCTCGCTTAGCGAGGCTTTTTTAATGCGCAATTACCGCACTACCAATCGCTGCCGTAGTGAAACTCAATCCGCGCCTCAATCATCCCCGGCCTGACCTGGTCATTTAATGAGACCAGCATCGCCTCAAACACCAGCATATCGCCAACCAGCGGGAAGTTCTGCCCCTGTTCCGGAAAGATGGACATGCCGATACAAGAGAGTCGGATGCCGATATCCGGATGCGACGTGGCAAATAGCGTATCATCCGCCACCGCCCGCGCCCCGCTAAAGTAGCCTACCATCGTCTTACATGCCTGGCTGAACACGATCTGCCCCTGGATAGCCGCAGCGCTGCTGCCGGCCGCACTGAATATCGAGTCAGACACCTTCGCCATCATAATCTCTACGTCGGCCGGGCCAGAAACATGCGGCGGCGCCGCAAAAGGCAACAAACCGCCGCCCAATTCGGGGACGGTCAATGGACTCTCGAGTACTTCCGCGCGAAAACGAATTGATTTAATCGCCATGTTATTTTCCTATCTAAGTTTCCCTTCTCTGTATAAAGCCCCGTTCTCACCAGGCTTTACGCGTTCTCCATCAGGCCGGGGATAGCGTTGACTGCGTTAATTTTCAGCATCGCGCCCCTTACCACCGTCATCTTTTTGTTAGACATTATCACTGCATCATATAAAGCCGACACGGCAATTCACCGTGCAAATCATTGTTATATAATAACTTTGTATGACCTTGATAACATAAAAGGGGAGTTAAGTAAGGGTGGTGAAGCAAATTATTCGGCATTTTTTGCGAGGAGGTGTGGAAAGGCGGTTTAAATGACGATCGCGTACGGTAGCGTTGCCCGGAGGCAGAAACGAAAACCTCCGCGCACCGGCGGAGGTCACTCCTTCTTCATGACAGAGAGCCGCTTAAGCGGTCACAGCCCTGTCTTCCATGGCTTGTCGCCAACCTCCCAGCCAATTGGCCCGGGCGTCTAAAGACTGGTAGGGACAAAGTTCCCTGGAACGCCCTGAAAGACCTGCTTGGTAACCACGGGACTGTGCCCGTTCCAGACGATCTCGCTTCTGTCTCTTCATGCCTCGTTTCCCTCATTCTTGGTCTGCTGGAAAGAAAACAGCGGCCACTTTTTGTGCAGCCACGAATAACCAATAGCGCGATTTGACGTGAAGATCAATGCGCAAATTTCACGCCAGTGTCATATTTGTGAGCTATATACACAGAAATCGCTAAGTGGCTGATAACGCGAGAATCGCACTAATATATTGAAACTTATCAAAAAAAACGCCAGCGGGTCATCAAGCAATGAGCCGCTGGCGTTCGCTTAGAGCATTTAAGCTGCACTTATGCCATCAAAAACGACCAAGCTGGGCGGCAATGGTCTGCGCTTCCTGCTGCCAGCCGGTGGCCAGCGTACGAACTAACGCATCATAGCCATCTTCGCTCTGCGTCAGCGCCAGACTAAACGGCCGCTTGATCATCTGTCCGTGGCGGTTCAGCACCCATTCGCCGCGAATAATCGCTTTACCGTCATAGCGACCGTGAAAACCGGTGATCGTCACGTTCAGTACATCCTGATCGCTGCTCATCGGCTGCGAGGAAACCAGCCAGCCCGGCAGCGCATTGCTCAGGTTAGTGACCAATGACTGCTGCAGCTGCTGATCCAGCGGGCTGGCCCACAGGTTGTTCTGACCAATCACGTACTGCACGTCATTGGTCTGATACACCACGCCGTTCTGCGCCAGATAATCCGCCACGCCGACGTGCTCAAGCCACAGCTGGCGCGACGCCGAGGCGACGCTTCCCTGCTGCGCCGGCGCGCTCATCGCCGGCAGCTGATAGTAGGTTTTCTGTGGCGTACTGCTACAGGCGCTGAGCAACAGCGCCAGAGTTACCGGAATCCATTTCATCATTGTTTGGCCTTCTTCGGCTGAGGATCGTCGCTGCTCTTGGCTTCAAACACCAATGCATTGCTCTTGTCATTCAGGGTGCGCAGCACCGGCTGCAGTTCGCGCAATACCTGATCCAGACGCTGCATGTCGCCCACCATTTTATTGTAGGCAGGAGAACCCGGCTGGAAGCCTTTCATACTGCGGTTCAGTTCCTGCAGCGTTTTCTGCATATCCTGCGGCAGATCTTTCATCGCCTTGCTGGACATAATCTCGTTCAGCGACTTCATGGTTTCCTGCGTTTCACGCATGGTGCGTTGGCTTTCCGCCAGCGTTTTGGTCGCTTCGTTGATCATCGGGTTCAGCGGCATCGCATTGATCTTGTCCAGCGTCTGCATCAGCTTCTGCTGAATTTGCGCCAGGCCACCACTGGTGGTCGGCAACAGCGGATAACCGAACATTGTATGCGGCCCTTTCCACTCTTTTTGCTGCGGGTAGAAGTCCAGATCGATATACAGCGAACCGGTCAGCAGGTTGGCGGACTTCAGCGACGCACGCAAACCGCGGGACTCGGCGTCCTTCAGATGCTGCTCCATATCGAAGTCTTTACCCAGCTGTTTCTGGAAGCGATCCGGCTCGATGCGGATCAGCACCGGAATACGATAATCGTTGTTCAGACTCTGCTCCAGGCCTTCTTTATAGAACGGCACCTGAGCAACGGTCCCCAGACGGATACCGCGGAACTCAACCGGCGCGCCAGGCTGCAAACCACGTACCGAATCAGAGAAGAACATCAGGTAATCTTTATGCACGGTATACAGCGAATCCTGGATACTGCGCTGATTCTCGTACAGCTCGTACACGGATTTCTCTTTCGCCTTCGCGCCGCGCTCCCAGCCCTGCGGTACGTCAAAGCTGACGCCGCCGCTGAACAGCGTAGTCAGCGATCCCATCTCAACCCGCATGCCCTGCGCCGACATGTCGAACGTCACCCCGCTGTCTTTCCAGAAGCGGACATTGGTGGTCACCAACTGATCGTAAGGCGCGGAAACAAACAGCTGATAACGCATGGCGCGAATTTTCGGGTCGAAGTAGCTGGTTTCCACCGAGCCGACGCGATAGCCGCGGAACAGTACCGGATCGCCGGCGTTCAGCTGGCCGGACTTATCGCTGTCGAGCACAATACGCAGCCCTTTGGCATCCGGAGAAGCCAGCGGCGGCGCATCCAGTAATTGATACTCGTCTTTACCCGCATCGCCCTTGCTGCCAGGCTGCAGCTCAATATAGGCGCCGGAGAGCAAGGTGCCGAGGCCGGTGACCCCCTCACGGCCGATTTGCGGCTTCACCACCCAAAAGGCGGAATCCTGACGCAGCAGTTTATTCATGCCAGCGTTGAGCCGCGCCTTCACCAGCACCTTATTCAGGTCGTCGCTCAGCGTCACGCTCTCGACGGTGCCGACATCTACGCTGCGGCTTTTGATTTTGGTTTTACCCGCCTCCAGCCCTTCCGCCGTCGTGGTATATAAGGTCACCACCGGCCCCTGATGGCTGAAATGGTAAAACAGGATCCAGGCGCCGATCAGCGCGGTGACGATCGGAATAATCCACACCGGCGACCAGCGCTTAATCTTTTCAACATCCGCGATGCTATGATTACTTTCCGTCACCTTGCGGCTCCTTCTTTATTGTTTCATTTACGCGGTCCCAGCTCAGGCGGGGATCAAACGTCATGGCGGCAAACATCGTGAGGATCACCACCAGGGCGAACAGCAGTGCGCCGGTAGCAGGATAAATACTCATCAACTGTCCCATTCGTACCAACGCCGAAAGTACGGCGATGACAAACACGTCGATCATTGACCAACGGCCAACAAACTCTACGACTTCATAAATCAGGTGCATGCGTTCACTGTCCGCACGCTGTTTTCCTTTAACGTTGGCATCCCAGCACAGCCAGCCGATCGCCAGCATTTTCAGACTCGGCACCATAATACTGGCGATGAAAATCACCATGGCGACCGGATAAGAGCCGTCGCTCCACAGCAAAATCACCCCGGCCATCACGGTGGACGGCATTTTATTGCCCAGCGCTTCCGTCACCATAATCGGCATCAGCATCGCGGGGATATACAGAATAAATGAGGTGATCAGCAGCGCCATAGTCCACTGCAGGCTATTATTGCGCCGAACATGACCCTGCGAGTGGCAGCGCGGGCAACGCAGCTGCTCCGCCGGCAGAATCGCGGTGCAGCAGCGGCAGGAACGCAGCCCCTGGCGCATACCGGTCTTGCCGACCGTGACCGGCTGTGCGACAGGCGGCGCCGCTTCAATGTCCTGCCACAGCCAGCGGCGGTCCACACACTGGAAAGCGCGCACCTGCAACAGGCAGAACAGGCAATAAGGAATAAAACTGGTGCCGATGCCGATATCGCCGTACGCCATCAGTTTGACGAAACTGACCAGCACCCCCGCCAGGAAAATCTCCACCATGCACCAGGTTTTGAACTGGAACAGCACTTTCGCCATCCACACCTTCAGCCCCTGCGGCAGTCTCACCCTGCCGCACAGCAGGATAATCGCCAGCATGCAAAATGTCGGGATCAGTTGGACAAACACCATAAACAGCGTTGCCATGCTGGCGTAATCTTCCGCCACCATCACTTCAGGAATATGGATAAGTTTGATTTCGCTGACGATGCCGGCCACGCGCATATTGACGAACGGGAACAGGTTAGCCACCAGCAGCATAAACAGCGCGCTGAGCGCATAGCCGATCGGCCGTTTACGCGGTTCATCCCAGCGGGTGCTGAGCTGAGTTTTACAGCGTGGACATACCGCTTTGCTGCCATAGGGCAAAGGCGGCATAGCCACCAGCATGTCGCATTGCGGACACAAAATCAGGCCATCTTGCTGCTCGCCGTGCAACGAATGGCTATGCTGCTGGTGATTTTCGTGGGAACACACCATTTTCCTCCTTAACAACATCAACGCTCAATGCTGTAACCCGGCCCGCAGCAGCTCGCGGGCCGGATTGAGCCAATCAGCCGTTTTTCATCGCTTCCAGTTCTTCCCAGCGGGCAAACGCGCTTTCCAGCGCCTGCTCGGCGGCGGCCAAATCGCTCAGCACCTTTTGCGTCTCCTCATGGGGACGCGAGAAGAAATCAGCATCGCTGACTTCGGCCTGTAACGCCTCAATGTCCTTTTCCAGCTGTTCGAGACGCTGCGGCAATTGTTCCAGCTCACGCGTCAAGTTATAGCTCAGTTTGGTCGCAGACTTCTTCGGCTGCTCGTTTTTTTTCTCCGCCGGCTTGCTCTGAGCTACCGGCGCGGCCTGACGGATCGGTTTGGCGGTGGCGCGCTGATGGTGGGCGTCATAATAGCCGCCGACAAAGGCGTTAATCACGCCGTTGCCTTCAAAAATCCAGCACTCGGTCACCGAGTTGTCCACGAACTGACGATCGTGGCTCACCAGCAGTACGGTGCCCTGATAGCCGTCGATCAGCTCTTCCAGCAGCTCCAGCGTTTCTACATCCAGATCGTTGGTCGGTTCATCGAGGATCAGCAGGTTGCTTGGTTTCAGGAACAGCCGCGCCAGCAGCAGGCGGTTGCGTTCACCGCCCGACAGCGCCTTCACCGGCGTCATCGCCCGTTTCGGATGGAACAGGAAGTCCTGCAGATAGCCGAGCACATGGCGTGAACGACCGTTGACCATCACTTCCTGCTTGCCTTCCGCCAGGTTGTCCATCACCGTACGTTCAGGATCCAGCTCCGCGCGGTGCTGGTCGAAATAGGCCACTTCCAATTTGGTGCCGCAGTGCACGCGGCCGCTGTCGGCCTGCAACTGGCCGAGCATCAGCTTCAGCAGCGTGGTTTTGCCGCAGCCGTTCGGCCCGACCAGCGCAATTTTGTCGCCGCGCTGCACCTGGGCGGAAAAATCGCGCACCAGCACTTTATCGCCAACCTGATAGTTGACGTTCTCCAGCTCAAAGACGATTTTGCCGGAGCGCGTCGCCTCTTCCACCTGCATCTTGGCGGTGCCCATCACTTCGCGACGCTCGGCGCGCTCCATACGCAGAGCCTTCAGCGCGCGCACGCGCCCCTCATTGCGGGTACGGCGCGCCTTGATGCCCTGACGGATCCACACCTCTTCCTGCGCCAGTTTGCGGTCGAATTCGGCGTTTTGCAGCTCTTCCACCCGCAGCGCTTCCTCTTTGCCCAGCAGATACTGATCGTAATTGCCCGGCCAGGAAACCAGCTTGCCGCGGTCCAGATCGATAATGCGCGTCGCCATATTGCGGATAAACGAACGGTCGTGGGAGATAAAGATGATGCTGCCCTGGAACTCTTTCAGGAAGCCTTCCAGCCAGTCGATAGTTTCAATATCCAGGTGGTTGGTCGGCTCATCCAGCAGCAGCACGCGCGGCGAACTGACCAGCGCGCGCCCCAGCGCCGCCTTACGCAGCCAGCCGCCGGAAAGCGATGACAGCTGCGCTTCGCCGTTCAGCCCCAGCTGCGCCAGCACTTCGGCGATCCGGCTGTCCAGTTGCCACAGCCCGTGGTGATCGAGGATCTCCATGACCTTCGCCATCTTCGCCAGGTTCTTTTCGCTGGGATCCTGCTCTACCTCGTGAGAGATCGCGTGATAGGCTTTCAGGTGTTCGGCCTGTTCGGCCACCCCTTCCGCGACAAAATCAAACACCGTGCCGCCGATATTGCGCGGCGGATCCTGCTGCAGGCGCGCAACAATCAGATCCTGTTCGTAAATCACCCGGCCGTCATCCAGCGGCTGCTCTTTGCCGAGAATTTTCAGCAGGGTGGATTTACCGGCGCCGTTGCGCCCGACCAGACACACGCGCTCGTTGTCTTCGATATGAATTTCGGTGTTGTCCAGCAGCGGCGCATCGCTGAACGACAGCCAGGCGCCGGACATGCTAATTAACGACATAGTAATTATTTTCCTTCGCCGGCATGGGTGACCAGCCAGCAGTTGTGAATCTGACGGTTACGGGCAAAATCCTGCGACAGCGTCTGAGCGGTGATCTCTTTCGCTTCCAGCCCCAATGCCTGCAGCCCGTCCAGATCCATGCGGAAACCGCGCTTGTTATTCGAGAACATGATGGTGCCGTTACGGCGCAGCAACCGTTTTAAATCCGTCATCAGCGCCACATGATCGCGCTGAACGTCAAAGGTGTTCTCCATCCGCTTGGAGTTGGAGAAAGTCGGCGGATCGATAAAGATCACGTCGAACTGTTCGGCAGCATTATGCAGCCATGACAGGCAATCTGCTTGTATCAATCGGTGCTGCCGGCCGGTCAGTCCGTTGGCGCGCAGGTTTTTCTCCGCCCATTCCAGATAGGTGCGCGACATATCGACCGTGGTGGTGGAGCGTGCGCCGCCCAGGCCGGCGTGGACGCTGGCGCTGCCGGTATAGGCGAACAGGTTGAGGAAATCTTTCCCTTTGCTCATCTCACCCAGCATACGGCGCGCGATACGGTGGTCCAGGAACAGGCCGGTATCCAGATAGTCGGTCAGGTTGACCCACAGCTTGGCGTTAAACTCTTCCACCAGCAGGAACTCGCCCTTCTGCGCCAGTTTCTCATACTGGTTTTTGCCCTTCTGCCGTTCGCGGGTTTTCAGTACCAGCTGGTTGGACGGCAGATCCAATACCGCCAGCGTGGCATTGATCACGTCAAACAGTCGCTGGCGCGCTTTTTGCGCATCGACCGTTTTCGGCGGCGCATACTCCTGCACCACCACCTTGCTGCCGTAGCGATCCACCGCCACGTTATATTCCGGCAGATCGGCGTCGTACAGGCGATAGCATTCAATCCCCTGCTGCTTCGCCCATTTATCCAGCTTTTTGACGTTTTTACGCAGCCGGTTGGCGAAATCTTCCGCCACCTGAATGCCGCCGCTGCCCTGCGGGCTTTCCGCCAGCTGATAGTTTTTCTGCACGCAGTCCAGCGGGCCGTTTTTGGCCTTGTACTGGCGCTCGGCGCGCAGCTGCAGGCAGCTCAGCAGTTCCGGTGAAGCGCTGAACAGCGACAGCTGCCAGCCGCCGAATCCGCTCTTCATAACGCGCCCCAGCATGTTGTGCAGCGCAATCAGCGCCGGTTCGCTTTCCAGGCGTTCGCCATACGGCGGGTTGCTGAGTACGGTGCCTGCCGGGCCTTCCGGCAGCGGGTTGTGCAACTTGCTGACGTCATTGACGTTAAAAGTAATCAGTTCAGCGACGCCGGCGCGGCGGGCGTTGGCGCGCGCCATGTCAATCACCCGGCGATCGATATCCGAACCGAAGAAGCGCGAGGTCGTTTCCTGCAGTCCGCGGCGGGCGCGCACCTGCGCTTCCGCCACCACTTCACGCCACAGCTCGGCGTTATGGCCGTTCCAGGCGCTGAAGCCCCAGTGCTGGCGATGCAGCCCCGGCGCGCGGTCGGCGGCGATCATCGCCGCTTCGATCAGTAAAGTACCGGAACCGCACATCGGATCCAGCATCGGCGTGCCCGGCTGCCAGCCGGAGCGCTGCACGATCGCCGCCGCCAGAGTCTCTTTCAGCGGCGCCTGGCCGGTCAGATCGCGGTAGCCGCGCTGGTGCAGGCCTTCGCCGCTCAAATCGAGCGCCACGCTGGCCATATCGCGCTGCAGGAAGACGTTTATCCGGATGTCCGGCTGCTGTTTCGCCACGGTCGGGCGCTGGTCGATTTTGCGGGTAAAACTGTCGACGATGGCGTCTTTCACTTTCAGCGCGCCGTACTGGCTGTTGCGGATCTCTTCGTTCACGCCGCTGAAGTGGACGGCGAAGGTTTTATCCACGCCGAAAATCGACGTCCAGTCAATCGCCTGCACGCCAAGGTAGAGATCCAGATCGCTGTGCACGCGGAATTCATTCAGCGGCAGCAAAATGCGTGAAGCCAGGCGGCTCCACAGCAGACTTTGGTACAGAAGACGATCGTCGCCTTGAAAATGTACCCCGCCCTGCACGACTTTACAGGCGTGGGCGCCAAGCCGCTCCAGTTCGCTTTTTAACAGTTCTTCCAATCCACGCGCTGTGCTAGCAAACAAAGAGTTCATATCGTACTTATCACCAAAAAGAAAATTGTTGCGCATTATAGCTAATCCGCACCGCTTGTCATAAAGTTGCTCCTCCCTATTTACAAAACCCACGGAGGCAAGGGTGATCACGCTTTCTCGGCTTTACGTCCATCCGGTGAAATCTTTACGCGGTTTACAGCTCTCCCACGCCCAGGTGGCGAACCACGGGCTGGCGTTCGATCGCAGCTTTATGATCACCAGCCCCGACGGAACCTTTATCACCGCGCGGCAATATCCGCAGATGGTGCTGTTCACGCCGGCGCTGCTGGCGGACGGCCTGTATCTGACGGCACCCGACGGCGACAGCGCGACGATTCGCTTTGACGACTTTGCCGCCGAGCAGCAGCCGACCGAAGTGTGGGGCAACCATTTCACCGCCCGGGTAGCGCCGGCGGCCATCAACCAGTGGCTGAGCGGCTATTTCCAGCGAGACGTACAGCTGCGCTGGCTCGGGCCGGAACTGACCCGGCGCGTCAAAAAACACCCGGAGGTGCCGCTGTCTTTTGCCGACGGCTATCCGTTCCTGCTGATAAATGAAGCCTCATTCCGCGATCTGCAACAGCGTTGCCCCGCCGGCATCAAGCTGGAGCAGTTCCGTCCGAATCTGGTGGTGAGCGGCGCAGCGCCCTGGGCCGAAGACGGCTGGCAAGTGATCCGCGTGGGCGAGGTGATGTTCGATCTGGTCAAACCGTGCAGCCGCTGCGTGCTGACGACCGTCAGTACCGAACGCGGACGCAAGCACCCGAGCGGCGAGCCGCTGACAACGCTGCAGGGCTTCCGCACGGCGGATAACGGCGATGTGGATTTCGGTCAGAATATGATTGCCCGCAACAGCGGTATTATCCGCGTTGGCGACGCGGTAGAGGTCTTGTCGAATAAACCACCGCGTCCTTACCACGCCGGCAAGGTGGCCGAAAAGGTGCAGGCACCGCAGAACCAGGCGCAAAGCCTCACCATCGACTATCAGGGTCAGGTGTTTAGCGGCAACAATCAGCAGATTTTACTGGAGCAGTTGGAACAGCAAGGCATCCGCGTTCCCTACTCCTGCCGGGCGGGGATCTGCGGAACCTGCCAAATGACGCTGGTCAAAGGCGAAGTGGCACCGCTGACGAAAAGCGCGCTGGCGAATGACGGCACGATTCTGTCTTGCAGCTGTATACCCAAAAGCGATCTGACGTTAAGTTAGGCTCAGACCGCTCTGTCGTACGCCGGGGCGGTATCGGCATCGTGCGAATAGGGTTTCAGGCGGTCGTGCATCACCTTGATGGCGTCGCCGAATGCCATGGTGCGTCCTGCTACCGTCAGTTGGCCCTGCGCCAGTAAACACAGGCTGGCGTTATCGCCGGCTTCCACCACCAGCAACCGCGCGTCATGTCCGCTGTCCATCACTTTCACCGCCACCAGCTCGCCGTTTTTCGGCTGCAGCGGGAAATGCTGCTGGGCAAAATGCCAGCTCTTCGGCATCAACGGCTTGAGGAAACGGTAGGCCACCAGCGCATTCAGCACCAGCTCCGCGCGCTGCTCATGGCTGAGTTTGGTGCGTTTGCACTGCTCTTCATAGGTAAAGTACAGCGCGGCGTCCTCAACGCAAAACGCGCATTCGTCAAATGCATCCGGCGTCAGCATCTTGGCCGGAAAACGCGAACGAAAGATCATCCCGTTGGCCAAATCAAGCATCAGCCGGTCGTGTTCGGCGTCGAAATACCAACGCCAATTATCGTCAGGTTTTATCTTCATCGTTTGTCCTTTATCGCCACTCGCCAACGAATATGCCCGGCACAAAAAGAAGCCGCGCTCGCTATGCGCCGCTTCTCGCCTCAGGCATATAATTTACCCCAAAGGGTGATTCTACCACCTAAAATCTTGCCTAAACATCGGATAATTCCGCGAACGATATTTAGGCTAATGAACAAAATATAGACGAGCCGGGAGAATAAATAAACCCCCGACAAGGTCTGAAAGGAAAAAAATATTAGATATGGTTAACGATATCTTTAATCAAACGCGGACCATGGTAGATAAAGCCGGAATAAATTTGCACCAGCGTCGCCCCCGCCGCTATTTTTTCTCGCGCGGCGGTCAGAGAATCAATTCCGCCGACGCCGATAATCGGCAGCTTGCCCTGCAGTTCCTGCGACAGGCGACGGATCACCTCGGTGCTGAGCGACTGGACGGGACGGCCGCTCAGCCCGCCCATCTGTTCGCAGTAATTTAATCCCTGCACCAGTTTACGATCCAGCGTGGTATTGGTGGCGATGACCCCATCAATATTATGGCGAACCAAACTGTCGGCAATTTGGATCAACTCTTCCTCAGAAAGATCCGGCGCGATCTTTACCGCTACCGGCACATATTTGTGATGGCGCTCATGTAACTCCGCCTGCTTATTTTTAACCGCTGCCAAAAGATCGTCCAGCGCTTCACCATACTGCAGGGATCTTAATCCCGGCGTATTCGGTGAAGAGATGTTGATCGCAATATAACCGGCATACGGATAAACTTTATCCATACAGATCAGATAATCGTCTTTACCCTCTTCTACCGGCGTATCTTTATTCTTGCCGATATTAATCCCCAGGATGCCGCCAAAATGGGATTTTTTGACGTTCTCAACCAGGTTGTCCACACCGTGGTTATTAAAGCCCATGCGGTTAATAATGCCTTCCGCTTCAACAATGCGGAACAGCCGCGGCTTGTCGTTGCCCGGCTGCGGGCGCGGCGTCACGGTGCCGATTTCAATAAAACCGAAGCCCATCGCGCCCAGCGCGTCGATGCATTCGCCGTTTTTATCCAGACCGGCGGCCAGCCCTAGCGGATTCTTAAAAGACAGCCCCATACAGGTTACCGGTTTGGTCGGCACCGACTGGCGCACCAGAAATTCGAAAGGGGTGCCGGTCACACGGCGCAGTTGCTGGAAGGTCAATTCATGCGCGCGCTCTGGATCGAGCTGGAACAACGCTTTCCTGATGAGGGGGTAGTACATGTACTCTCCTGATTTCCCGGTTATCCCCAAGATGCGGAAGTGGCCGCCGCATCCCGAACGCTATTGGGTTAGTTACAAACCGGGGGCATATTATCCGGGATCCCCGACGTAATTGGAATTGATTCCGCGCAAAAAAGGCGTTTTTTACGCAACCGTTTTCCCGCCGCTCCCGCCGCGCATCGCCAATGCGTATTTCCGCATAACCAAAGCCAAAAATGAGATTTAAAAAACCGGCCGCTTTGCTGTTAGCTTTAAAACACTTACTCATCTTTTACTCATTAAACCTAACTTTTAGTTATAAGGATTGGTTATGCACGTTATAACCCTGGCCGGCAGCCCGCGCCTCCCCTCCCGTTCTGCGGGGTTACTGAATATTGGCCAACAGTGGCTGCAGCGCCGCGGCGTTGAAGTGACGCCCTACACCCTGCATGACTTCAACGCGGAAGACTTGCTGCGCGCCAACTTCAACAGCCCGACGATTAAAACTTTTGCCGCCCGCCTGGCGCAGGCCGACGGGCTGCTGATCGCCACCCCGGTGTATAAGGCATCGTTTTCCGGTGCGTTGAAAACCCTGCTGGATCTGCTGCCCGAACGCGCGCTGGAACACAAAGTGGTGCTGCCGCTGGCCACCGGCGGCTCTATCGGCCACATGCTGGCGGTGGATTATGCCTTAAAGCCGGTGTTATCGGCGTTAAAAGCCCAGGAGGTATTGCACGGCGTGTTCGCCGATGACGGCCAACTGACGTCACAGGGCGAGCGGTTAACGCCCAGCGATGCGGTGGCGCTGCGGCTGGAAGAGGCGCTGGACAACTTCTATCTGGCATTGAGCCGTCGCCAGCCTGCGCCTTCTCCCGCGCCAGAGCTGCTGCCGGCGCAATCCTGACCCTGGCGATTAACACCACCATAAGGAAAATAATGATGACGCGATTTTCTTCCTGGCGCCGCTGGCTGCACACCACGTCGCTGACGGCCATTCTGGCGCTGGGCGTTGGTGCCCACAGCGCCATGGCCGATCCCGGCCCCCAGCAGCTGCGCATCGGTTACCAAAAAGGTTCCGTCAGTCTGGTGCTGGCAAAAAGCCACCGTCTGCTGGAGCAGCGTTTCCCGGATACCAAAATCAGCTGGACCGAATTCCCCGCCGGGCCGCAAATGCTGGAGGCGCTGAACGTCGGCAGTATTGATGTCGGCAGCACCGGCGATATTCCGCCGATCTTTGCGCAGGCCGCCGGCGCCGATCTGCTGTACGTCGGCGTCGAGCCGCCCAAACCCAAGGCGGAAGTGATTCTGGTGCCGGAAAACAGTCCGATCCATGACGTCGCCGAGCTGAAAGGGCATAAAGTCGCCTTTCAGAAAGGCTCCAGTTCGCACAACCTGCTGCTGCGCGCCCTGCAGCAGGCCGGCCTGAAATTTACGGATATTCAGCCGGTATACCTGACCCCGGCAGACGCCCGCGCCGCCTTCCAGCAGGGTAACGTCGACGCTTGGGCGATTTGGGATCCCTACTACTCTGCGGCGCTGCTGCAGGGCGGCGTGCGGGTGCTCACCGACGGCAGCAAGCTCAACCAGACCGGCTCGTTTTATCTGGCCGCCCGGCCGTATACCGAAGCCAACGGCCCGTTTATTCAGCAGGTGCTGAAGGTGCTGACGCAGGCTGACGCGCTGTCCCGCAGCGATCGCGAACAGAGTATCACCCTGCTGGCCAAGACCATCGGCCTACCGCAGCCGGTGATCGCCGCCTACCTGGATCATCGGCCGGTGACCACCATTACGCCGCTCAATGCTGACACCATCAAAGCCCAGCAGCAAACTGCCGATCTGTTCTATGCCAACCGTCTGGTGCCGGTAAAGCTGGATATTTCACAACGCGTCTGGCACCCCAGCGCCCAATAATTGAGGAGAGCTTCTTATGAGTCTGAATATCTTTTGGTTCTTGCCCACTCACGGCGACGGCCACTATCTGGGATCAAGCGAAGGGGCGCGCAGCGTCGATCATGGCTATCTGCAGCAGATCGCTCAGGCAGCAGACCGCCTGGGGTTCGGCGGCGTCCTGATCCCGACCGGACGTTCCTGCGAGGACTCCTGGCTGGTGGCGGCGTCTCTGATCCCCGTCACGCAACGGCTGAAATTCCTGGTGGCGCTGCGTCCCGGCATTATCTCCCCGACGCTGGCGGCGCGGCAGGCGGCAACGCTGGATCGCCTCTCCAACGGCCGTGCGCTGTTTAATCTGGTCACCGGCGGCGACCCGGACGAACTGGCGGCCGAAGGGCTGCACCTTAACCATGAGGAACGCTATGAAGCCTCGGCGGAATTTACCCATATCTGGCGTCGGGTGCTGGAAGGTGAAACTGTCGATTTCAACGGCAAGCATATTCAGGTAAAAGGCGCCAAACTGCTGTTCCCGCCGGTGCAGCAGCCGCGACCGCCGCTCTATTTCGGCGGATCGTCGGCTGCCGCGCAGGATCTGGCCGCCGATCAGGTGGAACTGTATCTGACCTGGGGTGAGCCGCCGGAGCAGGTGAAACAAAAACTGGACGAGGTGCGCGCCAAAGCCGCAGCCAAAGGACGCAAAGTGCGTTTCGGCATCCGCCTGCACGTGATCGTGCGTGAAACCAACGAGGAGGCCTGGCGCGCCGCCGATCGTCTGATCGCCAATCTTGACGATAAAACCATCGCCGATGCGCAGCAGGCGTTCGCCCGCTTCGATTCGGTTGGTCAGCAGCGCATGGCGGCGCTGCACGGCGGCAAGAAAGATAACCTGGAGATCAGCCCGAACCTGTGGGCGGGCGTCGGTCTGGTGCGCGGCGGCGCCGGCACCGCGCTGGTGGGCGACGGCCCGACGGTGGCGCAGCGCATCCAAGAGTATGCCGATTTAGGCATCGACACCTTTATTCTTTCCGGCTATCCGCATCTGGAAGAGGCCTATCGCGTAGGCGAACTGCTGTTCCCGCATCTGGACGTAGCACAAAACGCCGCGCCGACGCCGCTGCGTCCGGTCACGCCTCAGGGGGAAGTCATCGCCAATATCTACGCGCCGCAGCGGGCGTCGCAAAGCTAAGGAGCATGCTATGAGCCATCGCACACAACGTCTGCTGCACCGTCTGGCACCCTGGGTCCTGCCGATCGCCCTGCTGGTTTTCTGGCAGATCGCCGTCGAAGCCGGCTGGCTTTCCAACCGCATTTTACCGGCACCCAGCGCCGTGGCGACGGCGTTCTGGACGCTGACGCAAAACGGTGAGCTCTGGCAGCACCTCACCATCAGCAGCTGGCGTGCGCTGATCGGTTTTAGCATCGGCGGCAGCCTTGGCTTACTGCTGGGCATGATCAGCGGCCTGTCCCGCTGGGGCGAACGCCTGCTGGACAGTTCGGTGCAAATGCTGCGCAACATTCCGCATCTGGCGCTGATCCCGCTGGTGATCCTGTGGTTCGGCATTGATGAATCGGCCAAGATTTTTCTGGTGGCTCTCGGCACCCTGTTCCCGATTTATCTCAACACCTATCACGGCATCAAGAATATCGACCGCGGCCTGTTGGAGATGGCGCGCAGCTATGGCCTGAGCGGCTTCCGCCTGTTTACCCAAGTGGTGCTGCCCGGCGCGCTGCCTTCCATCATGGTCGGCGTGCGTTTTGCGCTGGGGCTGATGTGGCTGACGCTGATCGTCGCCGAAACCATTTCGGCCAATTCCGGCATCGGCTATCTGGCGATGAACGCACGCGAATTTCTGCAAACCGACATTGTGGTGGTGGCCATCGTGCTCTACGCCCTGCTCGGCAAACTGGCGGACGTCAGCGCACAGTGGCTTGAACGCCTGTGGCTGCGCTGGCACCCGTCTTATCAACTGAAACAAGGGGATGCATGATGACGACGCCAACCCGAATTCCTCAGGGGACTCCCGTCACCCTGGAGTCCATCGCTAAACGTTACGGCAACCGCACGGTGCTGGATAATCTGCAGCTGCGCATTAGCGCCGGCCAGTTCGTCGCCGTGGTCGGCCGCAGCGGCTGCGGTAAAAGTACCCTGCTGCGTCTGCTGGCCGGGCTGGAAAACGCCAGCAGCGGCGCATTGCTCAGCGGCAGCGCGCCGTTAAGCAGCGTTAAAGAGGATACCCGGCTGATGTTTCAGGATGCACGTCTGCTGCCGTGGAAAAAGGTCATTGATAACGTCGGCCTCGGTCTGCGCGGCGACTGGCGCAATGCGGCGCTGCAGGCGCTGACGGCGGTCGGCCTGGCGGAACGGGCCGACGAGTGGCCGGCGGCGCTCTCTGGCGGCCAGAAACAGCGGGTCGCCCTGGCCCGCGCGCTGATCCACCGGCCGCGTCTGCTGCTGCTGGACGAGCCGCTGGGCGCGCTGGATGCACTGACGCGTATCGACATGCAGGGGCTGATTGAAAACCTGTGGCAACAGCATGGCTTTACGGTGTTGCTGGTCACCCACGACGTCAGCGAGGCCATTGCCCTGGCGGACCGCGTAATCCTGATTGAACAAGGACGCATCGGCCTGGATATGGCGATCGATCTGCCGCGACCGCGCCGCAAAGGCTCGGCCAGGCTGGCCGAATTGGAGGCACAGATTCTTGAACGGGTGCTATCGCCAGCAACCGCTGCGGAACCGGCGCGCCGGGCAGCGAACTGATTTTCCTGCCGCTAAAAAAAACGCCCGATGGTCACATCGGGCGTTTCTATCATACCGGGCAACCGCAGCCCGACAAATTAGGCATCTAACGCCTTGCTAATCTTCTCAAACAGATCGCCGGACAGGTTTTCCAGCCCTTTCAGCTGTTCCAGCGCTTTACGCATCAGCGCCTGACGGCCGGCGTCATAACGCTTCAGACGGATCAACGGTTCAATCAGACGCGCCGCCACCTGCGGGTTGCGCGTGTTGAGATCGCTGAGGATTTCCACCAGGAACTGGTAGCCACTGCCGTCAGGCGCATGGAACGCCGACGGGTTCGCCGAAGCAAACGCTCCCACCAGCGAACGGGTGCGGTTCGGGTTGCTCAGGCTGAACGAACGGTGCTGCAGCAAGCCGCGCACCGTGCTCAACACGTCAGCCGCCGGGCTGGTGGCCTGAAGGACAAACCACTTATCCATCACCAGACCATCCTGGTGCCAGCGTTCGTCGAACGCCGTCATCAGCGCGTCGCGGCAAGGCAACTGTGCGCCCATCGCCGCCGCCAGTGCCGCCAGCGAGTCGGTCATATTATCCGCCTGGCGGAACTGCGCGGCCACCAGCTTATCGGCCTGCTGCACATCGCCAAAGGCCAGATAGTGCAGGCAGGTATTGCGCAGCGCACGTTTGGCGATATCACCATGCTCAACGCGATAGCCGTCGGTTTTATTGGCATGGTATACCGCCAGCCACTCGTCGGCCATCTCCTGCGCCAGGCAGCGGGTTATCGCTTCATGCACCGCAGCGATCGCATCCGGATCGATTTCGCTGAACAGCTCAGCCATCTCATTTTCCGTCGGCAGCGTCAGGATCTGTGCGGCCAGCGCCGGATCCAGTTTCTCATCCAGCAATACCGCCCGGAACGCATCCACCACGTGCAGCGGCAGCGACAACGGCTGTTGCTGCTGATGTTTGGCCACATTCAGTTTGATGTAGGTCGCCAGCAGGCTTTGCGCCGCATCCCAACGTGCGAAGTCGTTGCGTGCATGCTGCATCAGGAAGGTCAGTTGCCCGTCGCTGTACGGATAGTCCAGCTTCACCGGCGCGGAGAATTCGCGCAGCAGCGACGGTACCGGACGCTGCTCAACGCCGTCAAAAATAAAGGTCTGCTCCGCCTCGGTCACGTTCAGCACGTTATTAACCGGCAGGCCATCCTTCTGCAGCGCAATCACGTTGCCTTCAGGATCGTACAGCTCAATATCCAGCGGAATATGCAACGGCTGCTTCTGCGGCTGATCGGCGGTCGGTGCGGTATGCTGGCTGACCTGCAGACGATACTGCTGCTGCTCGGCGTCGTAATCATCGCGCACCGTCAACAATGGCGTGCCGGACTGGCTGTACCAACGGCGGAACAGGGACAGATCGACATTAGAAGCATCTTCCATCGCCTGCACGAAATCGTCACAGGTCGCCGCGCTGCCGTCGTGACGTTCAAAATAGAGCTGAATCCCCTTCTGGAAGTTCTCCTCACCCAGCAGCGTGTGCATCATGCGGATCACTTCAGAGCCCTTCTCATACACCGTCAGGGTATAGAAGTTGTTCATCTCGATCACTTTGTCCGGACGAATCGCGTGCGCCATCGGGCTGGCGTCTTCCGCAAACTGCGCGCCGCGCATTACGCGCACATTATCGATACGATTGACCGCCCGCGACCCCAGATCCGAACTGAACTCCTGATCGCGGAATACCGTAAGGCCCTCTTTCAGGCTGAGCTGGAACCAGTCGCGACAGGTAACGCGGTTGCCGGTCCAGTTATGGAAATACTCATGCCCGATCACCGCTTCAATATTCAGGTAATCCTTATCGGTCGCGGTTTCCGCTTTCGCCAGCACGTATTTGGAGTTAAAGACGTTTAACCCTTTATTTTCCATTGCGCCCATATTGAAGAAGTCCACCGCGACGATCATATAGATGTCGAGGTCGTACTCCAGGCCGAAACGGGTCTCGTCCCATTTCATCGAGTTCTTCAGCGAGGTCATCGCCCAGTCGGCGCGGTCAAGATTGCCGCGATCGACAAACAGTTCCAGCGCCACCTCACGCCCTGAACGGGTCACGAAGCTGTCACGCAGCACGTCGAAATCGCCGGCGACCAGTGCAAACAGATAGCAGGGTTTCGGGAACGGATCCTGCCATTGTACCCAGTGGCGACCATCGTCCAGTTCGCCTTCGCCGATGCGGTTGCCGTTGGACAGCAGGAACGGATAACGCTGCTTATCCGCCGTGATGCGGGTGGTGAAGCGCGCCAGCACGTCCGGACGATCCAGATAGTAGGTAATGTGACGGAACCCTTCCGCCTCACACTGGGTGCACAGCGCCTCGCCGGACAGATACAGACCTTCCAGCGCGCTGTTCTGCGCCGGGTGAATATCGTTAACGATAGTAATAGTAAATTGTTCTGGCAAACCATCAATGAGTAGCTGGTTGTCCTGTAGGCGATACGCCTCCCAGGGTTGCCCGTCAATTTGCAGACTCACCAGCGTCACATCTTCACCGTCCAGCACCAGCGGTGCGCCAGCAGCGCCCTGACGTTTCACTTTGCTGACGGCGGTGACGCGCGTGGTGTCGGCGTGCAGATCAAAATCCAAATCAATGTCGGTGATGGTGTAATCCGGCGCGCGATAATCATGGCGATACTTCGCCTGTGGCTGTTGTGTCATACAAACCCTTTGACGTCTCAGTGAGTAACGGATAACGGACCGCGATTCGCCTGCTCGGCACGGCGCGCTAGCGCCCGGCGTAGCCGCGGCCCGGATTGTAAATAAACTGTATCACAGCCACGGAAAAAACCCAGAGACCACCACCTCCGGACGAGAGAAATGCGCAGCGGATCATCCTCTGTCAGCGGCTGTTGGCCAGTCTGACGGCACGCAAAGACAAAAACAGCACGTTATGCTAATAATCTCATCATGCGCAGCCATTCGTTCAGGTAAATCCGCCGGCGGGCAGGCAATCATTGTATAAACCACGCCGCCTGATTGTTTATCGGTATTATTTTCCGATCCCGATGATTAAGATGATTAAACACATGCGCCACGGCGGTGGTATCATTCTGACTCCAGGCACGAGGACGCACGGTTGTTATGAAAGTTAAATATCTTATTTATTTTTTTACTTTTCTATTAACCGCCTCGTTCACCATTTCAATTTGCGATGAGTGGTCAGAGGCCAAAGAGCAATATAATGACAGCGCCTGGAACCTGAGTAAGACTCAGCACTCAGAAGACGTTTCCGGAGCATTTCAAAATAGTCTGCGGCTGCATAGGATAAAACGCCTGAGTCTGGTTAACCCGGCGCTGGAACCTGCGCTCTGGCAGGAAACCGAACGGCAAACGCGTAACAAAATCCAGCAGATACGCCGCTATGCCGACTCTGACGCCCGACAACAATTAACAACCCAGCAAAAAATCGACATCCGCTCAATGCTGAATCTGCTGGAAAAAATGTTGAATAACGACACGCAACAATTAGCGCCGATGAATAATCAAATTCGTAATTTATTCAATATCAACAGCGCTTATTACATTACTCAGTCCAGCATGGATTATTACAGCTATACCTATGAAAGCCGCATCCTGAATGCCGATGCTTTTTTATTCCTTGAGTCCATACGCCTGAACAACCAGCTTAATATCACCCTGACCGAGATCATCGATCAACTTGTTGATATCAAACTCAACGGACTGAATGACAAAGAATCCTACCTGAAAACCATCCAGCTGACCGGCGTACTGAACGTGCTGAGTTCACGCCTGCTGTTTATGGAAATGGTCTATAGCGACCCGCAGGTCAGCCGTATTATCAACCAACTGCTGGAAAATCTTTCTCCACAGCAGACCAACGGCCTGGCCGGCGAGCTCTATGCGTCGATGGCCCATGGCAAAGAGCTCGATGCCACACGCATTTACGCCTACGTCAAAGAGCTGGACCGGCTGTCTCAGCAGTTCTTCCAGCGCAGCTTTGATCTGGAAATCGAGAAATGCCGCAAAAAAATGTATCAGAGCCAGACGGCAATTAACGGCCTGATCGCCTTTGCCGGGCTGCTCGCCCTGTTTCTGCTGATGCCAACCCTGATTTTCTGTTCCAACATCAGCCGCTGGCTGACTAAAACGCAAGGCAATATCCAGCATCTTTCGCAAGGCAACATGGCGATTGATGCGCCGGAAGTGTTTTACAGCCAGGAGCTGATCGCCATCACTGATGCCATCAATCAGCTCAAGCAATATCATTTGGAAAAAGTGCGTCTGGAGCAGGAGAAACACGCGCTGATTAAAGAGCTGGAGTCCTCCTCCTATCTCGACCCGCTCACTAACATTTACAACCGTCGCCGCTTCTTTCGTGAAGCCGAACAGCTGCCCGCCGCCGGCTATCCGCTGGCCTTTTGCCTGATCGACATCGATAACTTCAAAGCCCTTAACGACACCTACGGCCACAACATCGGTGACCTGGCGCTGGTGGCCTTTGCCGATCTGATGCGCCACGCCTTCCGCGCCGAAGATATCTTCTGTCGCTACGGCGGTGAGGAGTTCGCCATCCTGCTGCACCATTGTGCGCTGCCGGACGCCAGAGCGGTGCTGGAGAAGCTGCGCCATAGGGTTCAGCGGCTGCGGCTGCCGGTGCCCGACGGGCAGCCCGTCCGCTTTACCATCAGCTGCGGCATCGCCGCAGTCGCGTCCCCGCATCAACTGCAAAGCGCAATAAAACTGGCCGATGAGGCGCTCTACTTTTGTAAGAAAAACGGCAAGGATCGAGTGGCGATCAACACCGGTTCGGGCTGCCGGTAAAAGCGTTGTTTAAAATAATTAACCTTATAATTTTTATCGCTAATTAGACTAAGTGATTCACTTTTATTGGTTTATCCGCCTTTTCTTTTCACCACTGCGACACACCGGCGCATAAGCGCACGTTTAATCCTCGACCCGTTCCCCTGATTTATGGTGTGATGGCGCTTCAATAACAGGATAATCCGGGTATACTCCTCCATCTTTTATGATTATCCGGATTTGGAGACGCGCCCTGACGAGGATGCTGTAACGCGCTATGACTCAATACGCTTCCCCGATTTTGACATCACTGCTTGATACCGATGCTTATAAGCTTCATATGCAACAGGCAGTATTCCATCGCTATCCCGCGATCGATGTCGCTGCAGAATTCCGCTGCCGTGGCGACGAACTGCTGGGCGAGTACGCCGACGAAATCCGTGCGCAGGTTGCGCTGATGGAGCAATTGGCGCTGACCGAGGCGGAATATCAGTATCTCTCCGGTCTGCCTTTCTTCCGACAGGATTACCTTAACTGGCTGCGCGATTTCCGTTACGATCCGCAGCAGGTCACTATCGACAACCGGGATGGCAAACTGCAGATCCGCATTGCCGGGCCGTGGCGCGAAGTGATTATGTGGGAAGTGCCGCTGCTGGCGGTAATCAGCGAAGTGGTGCACCGCCACCGCTCGCCGGAGGTCACGCCTGCGATGGCGGTCGCGCAACTGCGCAGCAAACTGACACAGTTCCAGCAAATGACGCAGGATATTGATATTTCGCGCTTCAAACTGATGGACTTCGGCACCCGTCGCCGCTTCTCACAGCCGGTACAGCAGGCGATCGTCAGCACGCTGCAGCAGGAATTCCCTTATCTGGTCGGCACCAGCAACTACGATCTGGCTCACCAACTGGGGCTGGCGCCGGTAGGTACCCAGGCGCATGAATGGTTTCAGGCGCATCAGCAGATAAGTCCGGTGCTGGCCAACAGCCAGCGCGCTGCCCTGCAGGCCTGGCTGGACGAATATCCGGATCGGCTCGGCATTGCCCTGACCGACTGCATCACCATGGACGCTTTCCTGCGTGACTTCGGGCCGCAGTTTGCCGAGCGCTATCAAGGGCTGCGCCATGATTCGGGCGATCCGTTCGAATGGGGCGAGAAAGCCATCGCCCACTACCAGAAGCTGGACATCGACCCGATGAGCAAGACGCTGGTGTTCTCCGATAATCTCGATCTGGAGAAAGCGCTGGCGCTTTACCGCCGCTTCGATCGCCGCATTAATCTGGTATTTGGCATCGGTACGCGCCTGACCTGCGATATTCCCGGCGTCAAACCGCTGAATATCGTGATCAAACTGGTGGAGTGCAAGGGCAAACCGGTGGCGAAACTCTCCGACAGCCCGGGAAAAACCATCTGTCAGGATCAGGCGTTTGTTAAAGCATTGCGCAAGGCCTTTGACCTGCCGCTGGTGAAAAAGGCCAGTTAACAGTATTAAGCCGGGTGAGTTTTCAGCCGGCTTTCTCTTCTTTATTACCCTTCCCGCCCCTATCCGCCACGACAAGACAGAAATGTTGCGCCAATCTGGCGATTTCTACTTGTGCTCTGCACTGCGGCAAGTAACATAGCAAGACCCCCATTGTCTTGGGTTGTAAGCTATTTCTTTATCAAATCAATTTAAGAGAGAAATTTATGAGCGTAGTGCCTGTATGCGACGTGCTGCAAGGGCGTGCTGCGGTTGACAGTGAAGTCACCGTGCGCGGCTGGGTGCGTACCCGAAGAGATTCTAAAGCCGGTATCTCCTTCCTCGCCGTTTATGACGGCTCCTGCTTTAATCCGTTACAGGCCGTCGTTAATAATTCTCTGCCGAATTATCAGGATGAAGTGCTGCACCTGACCACCGGCTGCTCGGTTGAAGTGACCGGCAAAGTTGTCGCCTCGCCTGGCGAAGGCCAGAGCTTTGAGCTGCAGGCGACTGAAATCAAGGTGGTCGGCTGGGTCGACGATCCGGATACCTATCCGATGGCCGCCAAACGTCACAGCATCGAATATCTGCGTGACGTGGCGCACCTGCGCCCGCGTACCAACCTGATCGGCGCCGTGGCGCGCGTACGCCATACGTTGGCGCAGGCGATCCACCGCTTCTTCCATGAAAACGGTTATTTCTGGGTTTCTACCCCACTGATCACCGCATCCGATACTGAAGGCGCCGGTGAAATGTTCCGCGTGTCCACGCTGGATCTGGAAAACCTGCCGCGCGACGATAAAGGCGCGGTCGATTTCAGCGAAGATTTCTTCGGTAAAGAAGCGTTCCTGACCGTTTCCGGGCAGTTGAACGGTGAAACTTACGCCTGTGCGTTATCGAAAGTTTACACCTTTGGTCCGACATTCCGTGCAGAAAACTCCAACACCAGCCGTCACCTGGCGGAGTTCTGGATGATTGAGCCGGAAGTCGCCTTCGCAACGCTGGATGATTCCGCAGCGCTGGCCGAATGCATGCTGAAATATGTCTTCCAGGCGGTCTTGGACGAGCGCGCCGACGACATGCAGTTCTTTGCCGAGCGCGTAGACAAAGACGCCGTTGAACGTCTGAAACGATTTGTATCTTCTGATTTCGCTCAGGTGGACTATACCGACGCCATCGATATCCTGCTGGCCTCCGGTCAGACCTTCGAAAATCCGGTATCCTGGGGTATCGATCTGTCTTCCGAGCATGAGCGCTATCTGGCGGAGAAACACTTCAAGGCACCGGTGGTCGTCAAGAACTATCCGAAGGATATCAAGGCGTTCTATATGCGCATGAACGACGATGGCAAAACCGTCGCCGCCATGGACGTACTGGCACCGGGCATCGGCGAAATTATCGGTGGTTCCCAGCGTGAAGAGCGTCTGGACGTGCTGGATCAGCGCCTGGCTGAAATGGGGCTGAATAAAGAAGACTACTGGTGGTACCGCGACCTGCGTCGTTACGGCACCGTGCCGCACTCCGGCTTCGGTTTGGGATTTGAGCGTTTAATCGCCTATGTGACCGGTGTGCAAAACGTGCGTGATGTGATTCCGTTCCCGCGTACCCCACGTAACGCAAGCTTTTAATTAGCAACGCTAAACAAATTCACTACCATTTTGTTACAAAACAAAGGCCAGCTCTGCTGGCCTTTCGCATTTTTTATTCTTGACGCAGCTCACAAAGTTCCGTTTCATTAATATTTAGTTACATATATTTTCTTTTGGAAACATTTTTAAGACATTAGTAGCATCTTAACCCTAGATTAACCCTGCGCTGAATGGAACACTGCCTTCAGACACAGGACGACACCAATCTATCAACAATAGTTCCCTAAAGAATTATTGGCGGCAGTGGCAAAGGTGTCCGAATAACACCAATGAGGGTAATAATGATGAAGCGCAACATTCTTGCAGTGGTAATTCCTGCGCTGCTGGCTGCTGGTGCAGCAAACGCAGCGGAAATCTATAATAAAGACGGTAACAAGCTGGATCTGTACGGTAAAGTTAACGGCCTGCACTACTTCTCTGATAGCAAAAGCGATGATGGCGACCAGTCTTATGTTCGTTTCGGCTTCAAAGGTGAAACCCAAATCAATGACCAACTGACCGGTTACGGCCAGTGGGAATACAATATTCAAGCCAACAACAGCGAAGGCGGCAGCGACGCGCAAAACGGCAACAAGACCCGTCTGGGCTTTGCCGGTCTGAAATTCGCCGAGTATGGCTCCCTGGACTACGGCCGTAACTACGGCATCGTTTACGACCCAATGGGTTGGACCGATATGCTGCCTGAATTCGGCGGCGACTCTGCCGGCAGCGACAACTTTATGGTTGGCCGTTCTACCGGTCTGCTGACTTACCGTAACAACGACTTCTTTGGTCTGGTTGACGGCCTGAACTTCGGCCTGCAGTACCAGGGCAAAAACGAGCGTAATGATGATATCAAACGTTCCAACGGCGACGGTTGGGGTATCTCCACCACTTACGAACTGCCGGTTGGCGTAGGCTTCTCTGCTGCATACGCGTCTTCTGACCGTACCGACAAACAAACCAATGCCACCTATGGCCGTGGCGAAGGCCGCGCCGAGCAGTGGGCAGCGGCGATGAAGTATGATGCCAACAACGTCTACCTGGCGGCAATGTACGGTGAAACCCGTAACGCGACTTATATTGAAAATGACAAAGTCGGCAGCTCGCACCGTGGCTTCACCGGTTTTGCCAACAAAGCGCAAAACCTCGAGCTGGTTGCTCAGTACCAGTTCGACTTCGGTCTGCGTCCGTCCATCGCCTACGTGCAGTCTAAAGGCAAGGACATCGAAGGCATCGGCGATGCTGACCTGATCAAATACGTTGATGTTGGTGCGACTTACTACTTCAACAAAAACATGTCCACCTACGTTGATTACAAAATCAACCAGCTGAACGACAACAACCCACTGGGCCTGAACACCGACGACATCGTTGCCGTTGGTCTGGTTTACCAGTTCTAATTGTTGTTCCGCCTGCCGGCCATCAACCTCCGGCAAAGTTAAAAACAGGGCTTCGGCCCTGTTTTTCTTTTTCCGCCGCCGACAACTTTTTATGCTGCCTGCCGCCCCTTTACCGTCATTTTTCGTGCTGAATCTGCCTTCCTCACAAGTTCGAGGTGTTTTTCTCGCAAACGGTTGGCAAAGCGCACGACTGGCGCTACCCTGATGCCTCTATCCGCTTAACGCTAAGCTATGGAAGCATCTGACATGTTTGAAAAAATCGCTGCAGCACCTGCCGATCCGATTCTGGGTCTGACCGACATTTTCCGCGCGGACGCCCGTCCGAACAAAATCAACCTGGGTATCGGCGTCTATAAAGACGAAACCGGCAAAACGCCGGTGCTGACCAGTGTGAAAAAAGCGGAGCAATACCTGCTGGAAAATGAGACCACCAAAAACTACCTCGGCATTGAGGGGATCCCTGCGTTTGCCAGCTGCACACAAGAGCTGCTGTTCGGCAAAAACAGCCCTATCATTACCGACAAGCGTGCACGCACCGCGCAAACGCCTGGTGGTACCGGTGCCCTGCGCGTAGCGGCCGACTTTATCGCCAATCAAACCGACGCCAAACGCGTGTGGGTCAGCAACCCAAGCTGGCCAAACCATAAGAACGTCTTCTCCGCCGCCGGTCTGGAAGTGTTGGAATACAACTACTATGACGCCGCCAACCACGCGCTGGACTTCGACGGATTGCTGAACAGCCTGCAACAGGCGCAGGCCGGCGATGTGATCGTGTTCCACGGCTGCTGCCACAACCCGACCGGCATCGACCCAACGCCGGAGCAGTGGAGCCAGTTGGCTGAGCTGTCGGTAAGCAAAGGCTGGCTGCCGCTGTTTGATTTCGCCTACCAGGGCTTTGCCAAAGGTCTGGAAGAAGACGCGCAGGGTCTGCGTATCTTTGCCGCCAAACATAAAGAGCTGATTGTCGCCAGCTCCTACTCGAAAAACTTCGGCCTGTACAATGAACGCGTCGGCGCCTGCACCATCGTCGCCGCCGATGCTGAAACCGCCGATCGCGCCTTCAGTCAGGTTAAAGCGGCAATCCGCGCCAACTACTCCAACCCACCATCACACGGCGCGGCGATCGTTGCCACCATCCTGAGCAACGACGCGCTACGCGCCATCTGGGAGCAAGAGCTGGCCGATATGCGTCAGCGTATCCACCGCATGCGTCAGCTGTTCGTGAATACCCTGCAGGAAAAAGGCGCTCAGCAGGACTTCAGCTTTATCATTAATCAAAACGGCATGTTCTCGTTCAGCGGCCTGACCAAAGATCAGGTACTGCGCCTGCGCGAAGAGTTCGGCGTTTATGCGGTGAACTCCGGCCGCGTTAACGTCGCAGGCATGACGCCGGATAATATGGCGCCGCTGTGCGAAGCCATCGTCGCCGTGCTGTAAGCCATAATAAGCATCAGATGTAACAAAGGGGCGCTCTGCGCCCCTTTTACTGTTATTCACGCCGGAAAATACGGCTTATTACCACGCCTCTGGCTGCTCACGCAAAAACGGATTGGTCTGCCGTTCATGGCCGAAGGTCGACATCGGCCCATGCCCCGGAATAAAGTCCATATCATCCCCCAGCGGCAACAGTTTATTGCGGATAGAGGCAATCAGCGCCTGATGGTCGCCGCGTGGGAAATCGCTGCGCCCCACGCCACCGTTGAATAATACGTCGCCGACCAACGCCAGCCGCGCCTTATCATTGATAAACACAATGTGCCCCGGCGTATGTCCCGGGCAGTGCAGCACATCCAGCGTCATATCGCCCAGCTGCACGCTGTCGCCTTCGGCCAGCCACTGGGTCGGCGTTAACGGCGCGCACTCTTCCAGCCCGAACATCCGGCTTTGCGCCGGTAGGCCGTCGAGCCAGAACGCATCCTCTTTATCCGGCCCGATAATCGGCACCTGATAATGTTCCGCCAGCTCCGCCGCCGCACCGACATGATCGAGATGTCCGTGCGTCAATAAAATCTTCGTCAGCTGCACGCCGGCATCCCGCACCGCCGCCTTCAGCTTTTCCGCTTCGCCGCCGGGATCCACCAGCGCGGCCTGCCCCGTATGCTCACACCAGATCAGCGTACAATTTTGGCTAAACGCCGTGACAGGGATAATTTGGTATTTCATAAAGCTCCAACGACAACGGCGCCGGACCTTGCGGCCGGCGCTCTCTCAATCCAGAGGCACAGCGATTACCAGGTACGCACCGGCCCGGTATCGATGTGAACGAAATTGCTACGCGGATAATAGCCTACGCCACCCGCCCGCATTTTTAACGCCGCCTTGCGGATATTGCTCAGCTGAATGCCTTCGATATGGAAATCCATCGCCTGGCCTTTGGTGTGGTAGCTATGTTTGGCAACGCCACGACTGCGCGCACGCAGTTCGTTGTTCGTCCCCAGGGAACGGTAACCGGAAATCAGCTGTACCGGTTTAGTGGTGCCCAGCATCCCCTGCAGACGATAAAGATGATCAAACAACTGCGGATCGATCGATTTAACTTTATTCGCACGGAAATCGCGGAACAAGTGATTTAAGCGCACCAATTCTTCTTTATTATAATTTTTACCATCGAAGAATTCGGCTTTAAGTGATTCGCCTGTATGCAGGTTATTTACTACAAGAATACGAGGGCGAGAAGTAGAAAGGCTGGCAAATGCTTGACCCGGAAGTAAAGCCATGCCCATCGCGGCGCCACCCAACGCCAGCCATTTACGGCGGTGAAGATCAATTTTGTCCATGTTTCTATCAGACCCGGCAAGAATATCAAAAAAATATGCACAAAAAAGCGCACTGCCTGAACCTTAACCGCCCACGCCGCCTGAGTCAACCCATGATGCGGCGCGGCTTACAGGCACTCTGACAGCGAGTGCCTGTATCAGGTTCGAATATTCAGACCGTTACTTAGTTAAAATTACTGCATTTATTACAGCAATTTTTCTGCCTGGGACAAAATTTGTGCGCTCGATCGCACAGTATTATCGTAATTGTAAATATCTGTACGGAATTGTGGCTGTCCGTCATCGGCAACCCACGCCGTTAAATAATACAATTTAACCGGAATACGCCCTCGTACATTAACGAAAGTGGTATTGCCCTGCTTCAGGGTGGAAGAAACACGGCTATCGTTCCAACCGGCATCCTGCAACAACATATTGGCTAACACCGAGGCTTTATTTACCCGTACGCAGCCTGAACTGAGCGCACGAATATCTTTTTTAAACAGACTGTGATTCGGCGTGTCATGCAGATAAATAGCATCCGAACTTGGCATATTAAATTTAAAACGGCCCAGCGAGTTAGTGGCACCCGGCGCCTGACGAATACGATACGGGAAATTGCGGGCGGAGATCGAACTCCAGTCAATCGTTGACGGATCAATCACCTGCGCATCATTGCTCCAGCCGGACAACAGCGTATAGCCGTGTTTCTGGAAGTAATTAATATCACGCATCGCCTTCGGCACAATATCTTCACGCACCAGCGTCGTCGGCACATTCCACGGCGGGTTAACCACCACGTTATTCAGCGCGCTGCTCATCAATGGCGTTTTACGACTTGGACGGCCGACGATTACCCGCGACGAAAGCACTTCACTCCCATCACGATAATAAACCAGCGAGTAGTTGGGAATATTCACCATAATACCGTTGTTCACCCGCCCCGGCAGAATACGCAAACGCTGAATATTCAGCGCCAGCAATGCGGCACGGGTTTGCGGCGACACGTTCAGCCATTCACGCGTGCGCACCCCGATCAGACCATCCGCACTCAGCCCCTGCCATTTCTGGAAGCGTTTGACGCCTTCAACCAGCTCGTCGCTGTACAGGCTGTCGCCGCTGGCGGCGGACTGCAGCATGCCGCCTTCATCCGAGCTCACCGACGCCGATGATGGACTCACCACCGCAGCACGGTTCTCGCGCAGCTTTTCTTCATCAACCGACTGGTCATCATCCACCACCGGCGCGGTGCTATTCACCATTGCCGGCTCCTGACTCTGCGGCATGTTGCCAGCGCTTGCGGACAACATGCCGGTGCGCTGCAGAATTTCACGCAGCGCGGGGATGTCGCTGCTGGTTTGCCCCGGACGCAGCGTCGGGCCGCTGGCCAGATGCGGCCAAGGACGGCTGTCGGTCAGCAGGTCACGTAGCGCCTGATGCATCTTCGCGTATTGCGGATGCTGCGGCGCCAGTGATTCAATATAAGGCAGCGTTTTGCTCTGGCGCACCGCCAGCTGCCACTGGTTAATCACGGTTGCCGGCGGCGTGGCCAGCTTATAAGGAATATTGCTGTACAGCCATTGATTGCCGTTGGCGCTGATGGAAGAGACAAACTGCAAATAGCCAAGCATCGCATCCGACAACACAATGTCACGCCCCATGTCGCTAATCGCCGGGTCGGTCAGCTGTTTCACCCATTGATTAAACTGCGGCTGAATACCGGAAATCGCCAGCTCGGCCAGCTGCTGCTGGAACTGCTGCACCGTTTCACGATCCTGCCACATCGGTTGCATCTGGTTGGCCGCATACAGCGGGGCCAGCGCGGCAAGGTAGTGCGGCGTAACGCCGCGCGGCAGCGCCGACATCAGCTCTGCACGGCTTTGCGCCACTGTCGTGGCGGAGGAACCCGCGGACAATCCGGACGTAGTTGCCCATGCGGGTAGTGACGCGGCAAAACTACATGCGATAGCGCAGCTCAGCGCCAAACGTCGTACCCTGTTACTTTCTTTAAGCAACATCCCTTGCCCCCTCTCTGCTCACAAAAAATATGATAAAAATTACTGATTAATTTAAGTATATACCTAAAATAAATGGAGTTGCATCAAGCCGACAAAAGCGTCCGCCGGATACGGCCCGTCCCAGAGCGCCAACACTGGAAAACGCACTATCATCCATAGCCAATAAAAAATAGCCACCCTGGGGCGGCTATTTTCAGATTTTTAGGGTGTTTTAAACCTGCGGCGTCTCTGCCGGGCTGGCCCCCAGTGCCGGCGGCTCATTGGCAAAACCGCGCAGCCCCACCACGTGCACATGCTCCTGATTCTGGAACACCTTACGCACCAGTTTATAGGTGGTGCCTTTTTCCGGGCTGATATTTTCCGGCGCCGCGATGATCAGCTGCATTTCCAGACGGTCACACAGCTCGAACAGCGTGGCGATAGATTTAGCATCCAGACGCGCCGCTTCATCGAGGAACAACAGGCGGCACGGAGAAATATCCTTGCCGCGCAGGCGACGGGATTCTTCCTCCCAGCTCTGCACCACCATTACCAGAATCGACATACCGGTACCGATCGCCTCACCGGTCGACAACGCGCCGCTTTCCGCACGCAGCCAGCCGTCAGAGCCGCGGAAGACTTCCACCTCCAGCTCCAGGTAATTACGGTAATCCAGCAGCTCTTCACCAATGGTCTGCGGCGTGCGCTGACCCATATCGATCTGCGGATTCAGGCGCTGATACAGTTTAGCCAGCGCCTCGGAGAAGCTCAGGCGGTTGCTGTTGAACAGATCCTGATGCTGCTCCTGCTGTTCGGACAGCACGTCCAGCAGCGTCGCATGCGCTTCACGCACGTTGACGTTCAGACGCACGCTCTTCACCTGGCCGAAGGATACGGCCTGCAGCCCCTGGTTCAGCATGCGGATGCGATTCTGCTCACGCTGAATGGTCTTGCGGATGATATTCGCCACGCTTTTGGAACTGATCGCCAGTTTCTGCTCGCGGCTGGTCAGCTCTTCGGTCAGACGACTCAGCTCGATCTCCATCTGTTCAATGGCTTCAATCGGGTCGTCGGTGCGGATAATATCCTGACGGATACGCTCGCGCAGATGCTGATACACCGCGATATAGAACTGGATTTTGCGTTCCGGCCGCTTCGGATCTTCCGACAGACGCAGCACGTCGCGCAGATGTTCGTTATCCGCCACCGCCAGACGCAGCGCACCCAGTGCCTTATCCGACATTGAGCGCAGCTCGTCGCCGTCCATATAGGCCAGCTCGCGGCGGTGCAGGCGACGCTCCACGCCGTTATCTTTCACCATGCGCATCACCGCGCACCAGCCCGCCTTGGCGGTCACCACCTGCTCACGCAGCTGATGATAGTCGCGCTCCAGCTTGCGCAGTTTTTTCTGCAGGCTGTCCATTTCCGCTTCGCAGAAGGTCAGCTGTTTCTCCAGCTGATTACGCCGCGCGCGGTTGTTGCTCAGTGCCGCATGCAGCTCGTCGCGGCGCTGACGCGCGCGCGCTTCGGCGTTGGCATCGGCCTGTACGCCGATATCCACCAGCTCCTGGCTCAGCTCTTTGAGCATATCGCGCTTGGCTTCATAAGAGCTTTTCAGCGAGGCCAATACCTGGCTGTACTGCGTAAACTGGCTCTGATACTGACGCAGTTGCTCACGGGCGCTGCTGCGCTCCGCTTCCGCCTGCTCCAGTCGATGGCGCAGTTTGTCGTTGAGATCGTTATTGGCGTTTTGCATACCGGCCGAGTCGGTATAGCTAAAGTGCGCGCGGCGCTGCACCACCTCGATCAATGCAAAGGCCTGCTGCTTCGCCTGGCGCTGAGTATTCTGCGCCTGCTGATAATCCTGCTGCAGCTGTTCATGCTGCTCCGGATCGTTTTGCAGCACGGACACCAGCGGCTCCAGTTTATTCAGGGCAACGCCGTGCTGCTGCAGGTAGCGCGCAGCCTCCTGCGCCTCGTCCAGCTCGTCCTGAATTTCTTCCACCCGGTCCTGCAAGGTGTCATCGTTCAACAGCGAAACCAGCGGCGTCAGGCGATGCAGCGCAGAAAGCCCCTCTTTCGCCTGCTCGTACTGCTGACGCTGCTGCTGGTTCTGCGCTTCATGGTTGTTCAGCGCACGTTCGATCTCCGTGCGACGACCGTTCAGCGTACGGATTTCCGCTTCCGGATCGGTATCAAAGGCAACGCCCAGATGACTACCGATAAAGCGGCTGAACGCCTGATGAGAACGCTGGATTTTCTGTACGTCGAACGATAGCGTCGCGTAGCGTTCCGCCAGCGTTTCACGTTCGGCATGCAAGACTTCCAGACGTTTTTCACGCGCGGCGCGGCCAAACAGCGGCACTTCCGGGAAGCGGGAGTAACGCCACTGGCGGTCGGCGATTTTCACCACCACCGCTTTTTCTTGTTCTTCAACGGCGAAGACGCTGTCATCGAACGACTGCGGATCCCCTTCGATCAGGTAGAGATCTTCCGGGCAGTCTTCCAGTCCTTCCAGCATTTCGCGCACCAGCGACAGGTCCGGCACCACGATGGCGTGGCGGGACGGGCCATACAGCGCGGAGAAGTAAGGCGCATCGTCGATGGTGACATCGTCGTAAATTTCCGACAGCAGTACGCCGCCGAAACGTTCGGCCAGCGTCACCAGACGCTGATCTTCCGCGCCGCTCGGCTGGCTAAGACGCTCAATCTGCGCGTCGACTTCGCGTTTGCGGGCTGCTACTTCGTCGCGTTCAACCGTGGTTTCACGCTCACGCTCCAGCAGCTGCTGCATATATTCGGTAACCTGCTGGCTGCTTTCCAGCGGTTCGCCGCTTTGTTCACTCAGTTGGCTGAGCGCGTCCTGCGCCGTCAGCCACACCGGCGCGCGGGCGGTCAGTTCGCGGATGCGCTGCTGGAGATGCTCCAGCTCCTGACGCATTTCCATCCGCCGTTCGCCGGCTTCGCTGACGTTCTGCGACAGCGACTCCAGCCGCTCTTCCAGCTCTTGTTGCAGCGCATCGAGGTCGTCTGCCTGATAGTCCTGGCCATGGCGTTTACAGAATTCCTGCAGCAGACGCTCGGCGTCCTGCTGAGAGCGCAGACGCTGCTCCAGCTCGCTCAAACGCATACGCAGCGGCTGCACGCGCTCCGCCTGGTGCTGCTGCGACGGCCAGTCGCGCAGCACTTCGCGCGCGGTCTGCCAGGCATCGCTGCGGCTGACTTCACCGGCAATTTTACACACCAGCTGGTAAGCCTGTTCAAAACGGCCGTGCGCGGCATCGGCCACGCTCAGCTTCTGTTCCAACATCAACAGCGCTTCGGTGGCTTCCTGCTCGCGCGCCTGGAAGGTTTCCAGCCACTGTTCGGCATTGTCCGCGCTCAGCTCCGGCAGCTGGCACAGAGAACGCGCGCGCTCCAGCGCCTGCAGCGCCTGTTGATACTGAATGGCGCGGGTCTGCTGCACGTCGAGCGCCTGCTGGTAATCGGCCAGCTGACTTTTCAGCTCATCCACTTCCAGCTCGGCCGCCTCGGCGCGCGCGCTGTACTCTTCCTGCTGTTCGCCGGCTTCGGCCACCACTTCATTCTGTTCTTCCAGCCGGTAGGTCAGCTCTTCCAGATCGGCTTCATAGCGCTCGATCTTCTCCTGCTGACGCATCGCGGTCTGCACCAGGTTCAGATGATCGCTGGCTGCCTGATAATCGGTTTCCAGATCGGACTCCGCACCGCTCTGCTCCGCCAGCTCACGCGCCATCTCTATGTGGCGGTACTGCTCCGCCGCCAGCTGTTTCCGGCTGCCGAACAGGTCGTTACGCAGCACCAGCGTGCTGTCCAGATGGATACGCCGCTCGTTGGCATGGCGCATATAGTCCGCCGCCACATAGGACGTCGCTTCAGAAATCAGGTGTTTGAACAGGTCGCGGTCGGACTGGGTGACGCGGATCGCTTCCAGCGTCATGCGGTTTTCCCGCAGCGCGGCTTCCATATCCTGGAACGCCTTGCGCACGCCGCTGTTTTCCGGCAGCAGGTAGTCGCGCAGCGAGCGGGTAATGGCGCTGGAAATACCGCCGTACAGCGAGGCCTCGATCAAACGATAGAACTTGCTGCGGTCGGCGGAAGAGCGCAGGCGTTTTGGGATAATCCCCAGATCAAACATCAAAGAGTGATAATCGGTGATGGAGTTGAACTGCTTGAACTGCACCCCTTCAATCTCTTCCAGCCGCTCTTTCAGCTCCGGCAGCGACAGCACGCGCGCCTGGCGCTCGCCGACCGTCTGCGTCAGAATTTCCGTCGGCTGCACCGAGGTCGGCAGCCCCTGAATGGTGAACGGCTTGATATCGACCTTACGGTCACGGCCGGCAACCTGCTGCAGACGCACGCCGACCACCACGCGCTGATGACGCGAGTTGACCACGTCGAGCGTCGAGTAACACACCCCGGCGCGCAGCTTGCCGTGCAGGCCTTTATCGCGCGAGCCGCTGGTCGCGCCGGCTTCGGTGGTGTTACGAAAATGCAGCAGCGTCAGATCGGGGATCAGCGCGGTGACGAAGGCCGCCATGGTGGTGGATTTCCCCGCCCCGTTACCGCCGGACAGCGTGGTGACCAGCTCATCCAAATCAAAGGTGCGGGCAAAGAAGCCGTTCCAGTTAACCAGCGTTAGCGAGCGAAATTTACCGCGTTCAATCATTCCTGTTCATCCTCTACGCTATCCGGCGTGTTATCTGCCGTTTGCTCTTCGCCTTCTTGCTCATCATTCAACAACAGGCTGTTTTCAATCGGCATGGCCTCGCCGTCGCGGATCATACGCAGCTGTGCTTCACGCGGATCGTCACCGCTGCGCACATCTGCGCCGAAGCGGAATACCGCCTCGGTGATGCGGAATTTACTGCTGTCGCCGCCCATAAAATAGACCATGCCCAGACGGCGCAGACGGTTCAAGGAAGTACGTACCTTTTCGTGCAGCTTCTGCCGGTCAAGGTCAGAGCCGGTGGAGCGCTGGTTGACGAACTTCAGCAGCTTGTTTTCATCCGCCAGGCTCAGCAGCTCGTCGTACAGCTCCTGATGGCTGAAAATGCCTTCGTGCGCCAGACGTTCCGGGCTCAGATAGAGGTAACAGAGAATTTTACCGACCATCATATCCAGCTCGGACAGCACCGAACGCGGGATCAGCGTCGTGGAACGCGGGCGCAGATAGAAAAAGCCTTCCGGCGCACGCAGCAGCTCGACGCTGTAGCGCGCGTAGAACTCTTCCAGTTCATCCTGAAAATCCATCAGAAATGCGTGGTTGTCCAGCTCGTCAATGCCGATATGACGCCCTGCGCGCAGTTGACTGTCCAGCGCCGGAAACAGCGGGTTGGACAATGCCTTCGCCAGTTTTACTGGCATAATGTGTTCAATATTTGTCGATGACATGGGCCTGTACCTTGGCTCCGTAATCATTGATTACCTGCCACTCGGCCGGTAACCCTGAAAAATCAGCTTCAGCCACACCAAGGCGCACCGCCTGGTCGACCACTAAACGCGCCACGTCGAAGTGACGGGCGCGCGGATATTGCGCCAGATAATCGCGCATGACCGCCCCTAAATTGAGCGGCAACTGTTGTTCCTGATAAACCTTCAGCGCCTGTTCGATCATCGCCGCCAGCTGTTCGCGGATTTCGCTGAACTCTTCATATTCCAGATCCGGCGGCAGTTCCCCGGTCACCTCATCGCTGCGCAGCGCCAGTTCTTCATCGCGCATATCCAGCAGGCGATCGGCGCTGGCATGAGTCAGCGCCCACGGGTTGTCGAAATAGTTTTGCACCGACTGGCGCAGACGCTGCGCAAACACACGGTTTTTATCCATGTCGATCGCGGTACGGATGAATTTGTGCACGTGGCGGTCATAGCCGATCCACAGGTCGATCGCCTGCTGCCCCCAACTGACGATGCGATCCAGTTTGCTTTGCAGGTCAAACACCAGTTTGTCGACAAAGGCCAGTTCGGCATCGCCCAACGTGGATTCCTGAATACGCAGCAGATTCGCCTGCAGCTTGTCGCCGGCGGCTTCCAACGTATCCTGCAGTTCACGCAGCGTACCGGAGGTTTCCGACAGCAGCATCTCACAGCTGGAGATCGCGGCGCGCCAGTCCTGGTTCAGCAGCGCGGCGATATCTTCTTTCACCCCCTGCTGCTGCTCATCCATCACGCGCTGGGTCATATCGATGCTGTCGAAGATCTCCGCCACCGAATACTTCAGCGGCGCAAAGACGTTGCGATGCCAGTGGAAATCATCGCCGCCCTCTTCAGCGGCGTCCGCCGCGCGTTTCAATTCCTGCGCGACGATCGACAGCTGCATCGACAGGCGCAGCGTTGAGAATTCACGCTGACGAATATAGTAGTCGGTAATGCCGATGCCCAGCGGCGTCAGACGGTAAATGGCATTGCCGTCCGCCAGTTCGCTGGTAAAACGGTTCAACAGGCGCTGGCGCACCATGTCGTTAATCGCATTATTGGCGCGGATCGCCACCGTTTCATGCGTCTGTTCGAAACCCTTGCTGACATGGCGAAATGCATCAACCAGCTCACCTTCGCTCATCTCGCCGTCCAGCCGCTCGCCGTTTAACGTGGCGATCGCAAGCAGAAACGCAAGACGCTCCGTAGGGAGCGAAATAGAGAAATCATTTTTCCGTGCCCAGGCGACCAGTTCGGGTACAGTCTGGGAAAATTCACTCATAGTTCGTCCTTCAGGTTTGGTTTATGCGCCATGACGTGAATATAGCGCCCCAAACTCACGTACGGCTCCTGCCGACAATAGTGCTGTTCAAGCGCCAATAACTCTTCAAATTTTTGTGTCTGCAGTTGCCTGCTTTGCAGGTAATCATGAAACACGCGCACGCCGGTTTTACCGCTGATGCGCATGCCCAGCTGTTCCAGCCAGCCATAGACCAACGGCGGACTATGCGGGTATTGCGGCGACAGCGAACGCTTGCGGCGCCGTCTCACTTCGGGATTGACCAATTGAAAATTACCCAATACCACGTTACGCATCAACAAGCCGTTGGCGTTGAAAAACATCAGCGACAGCGCGCCGCCGGGCCGCAGACAGTCATACAACGCCTGCAATGCCGCCTGCGGTTCTGCGATCCATTCAAGCACAGCATGGAACAATATCAGATCGACCGGCTGTTCCAAATGCTGACCGATCTCCTGAGCCGAACTTTGTATAAATTGCATGTTCTGGCTCACACCTTTCTGCTGCGCCAACTGCGCGGCGCGTTGGATCATCTCACCAGAAAGATCGCACAACAACACCTGATGTCCTAATTCCGCCAGCTGGCAGGCCATATGGCCTTCGCCGCCGCCGGCATCAAGTATACGCAATGGACGCTGCGGCAGTTGCGCCAGCAGCGTATTCAGATCCTGCCAAACTACCGCCTGGCGGATTTTGCCTTTCGTGGTGCCGTAAATATTACGCGCAAACTTTTCCGCAATATCGTCAAAATTGCGATCCTGCATTGGACTACGGCTCCGTTGATCTTATCCTGCCGGGGGCAACACGCTCCCCACCAAACCTGCTATTTTGGCACAGACTGGCATAGAATAAATCTTCTTACGGCCGGAATGTGCCCGGATGTCGTTTTTTCGCCCAAAAGGACCGGATTTTTAATGCTGTTCAACCTGAAAAAGTTTATTGGCGGCATCATGATGCCGCTGCCCGCCCTGCTGTTACTGATGGCGCTGGCGCTGTTGCTGCTGTGGTTCACCCGCTGGCAGAAAAGCGGGAAAGTAATTCTCAGCCTGAGCTGGCTGTTTTTACTGCTTTTCAGCCTGCAGCCGGTCGCCGATCGGCTGCTGCGGCCGATTGAATCCACCTACGCCACCTATCGCGGTCATGACCCGGTCAATTATATCGTGGTTTTAGGCGGGGGTTACACTTTCAATCCGGACTGGGCGCCCAGCTCAAACCTGATCGGCAACAGCCTGCCGCGGGTTACCGAAGGCGTACGGCAGTATCTTGCACATCCCGGCGCGAAAATGGTGTTTACCGGCGCGCGCGGCGCCAATACCTTGAGCAATGCGGAAACCGCAGCGCGGGTGGCGGAAAGCCTGGGCGTGCCGCGCCGCGATATCGTGGTGCTGGATCGCCCGGTGGATACCGAGCAAGAGGCGGCGCAGGTCGCCAAACTGATTGGCCGGCAGCCGTTTCTGCTGGTGACCTCCGCCAACCATCTGCCGCGCGCCATGCGCTTTTTCGAGGCGCAGGGGCTGCGGCCAATTCCGGCACCGGCCAACCAACTGGCCATCACTTCACCGCTGAATATCTGGGATCGGGTACTGCCTTCCGCCATGTTCCTCAGCCATAGCGAACGCGCCTGGTACGAAACCCTGGGCAGTTTGTGGCAGCGTTTAAAGGGAAATGGCGAGAAGATTGAAGAATAAGAGCAAATGACTTCGCTTTACGCAAACGCGGGTGGAAACTAAAACGGTGAGCAAGCTTACCGGCACCGAACGGCCGGTAAGCTCAGGGAAATCTACGTGTTAAGGCTGTCGCGCACGCGCTGCAAGTCTTCTGCGGTATCTACGCCGACGCTCGGGATGGCCTTTGCCACCGCAACGTGAATCTTTTCGCCGTACCACAGCACCCGCAGCTGCTCCAGCAGCTCGATTTTTTCCAGCGGGCTTGGCGCCCAGCTGACATAGCGGCGGACAAAACCGGCGCGGTAGGCATAAATACCGAGATGACGCAGCAGGTTATCGCCAATCGCGCTTTTAGACTGCGCAAAACGCTCACGATCCCAAGGGATGGTGGCACGGGAGAAATAGAGCGCGTAGCCCTCGGCATCCATCACCACTTTCACCGCATTCGGATTAAACGCCTCTTCCGCCGTTTCAATCGGCGCGGCCAGCGTGGCCATACCGGCGCTGCTCGCCGCCAGATTTTCCGCCACCTGACGAATAATCACCGGCGGCACCAGCGGCTCATCCCCCTGCACATTGACGATGATCTGGTCATCGGCAAAACCGTAATGCTCGATCACTTCCGCCAGACGCTCGGTGCCGGACTCATGATCTTCGCGGGTCATGCACACCTCACCGCCGGCGGCCTCGACCGCACGGGCTACGTCGGGATGATCGGTGGCGACAATCACCCGCTCGGCACCGGATTCACGCGCGCGCTCCATCACATGCACCACCATCGGCTTCCCGTGGATATCCGCCAGCGGTTTACCCGGCAGGCGAGTCGATGCATAACGAGCCGGAATTATTGCGATGAAACTCATGCTTGCTTCTCATCCGGCGACAGCGTGCGCGCTTCGTTTTCCAGCAGCACCGGAATACCATCGCGTAACGGGTATGCCAAGCCGTCCAGCTTGCAGACCAATTCCTGATTTTCTTTATTAAAGTACAGTTTTCCGTTGCAGACCGGGCAAGCAACGATTTCAAGCAAACGGTGATCCATGCTTCCTCCATGGGGAGAGATATGACTGTGGGGAATGTGCATGAGAATAACATAACGCGCCAGCGCAGGTTAATCATTGCTGGTTTTACTGCTGTGCTTTTCGCCAAAATGGCGTGGGGGTTGTGTTGCCCGCCAAGCAGGCGTAATATTTGTGACGTAAGTCACACAATTATGCAAACACCTGCCAATGATGAAACGTATCAATAAAATTATCGCCCTGTTCGCTAATTTCAGCGCCTAAGGGGCCAAGCCTGTAACGAACGGCGATGTCACTCGTTTTACCCCCCCAGAAACAACGCCGTTCGTTATCCCACTTGCCAAATTTCGCCATACTGCTCACGCAATGCTCCCGGTACCGCCCTCAGTCTGACTCGCCCAGCGCCGTGCCACTTCGCCATACGGCTAATAGCCTGAAACAGATCCTGACAGCGCTGCTTGCCCATACGAACACCGGGCTCCAGATGGAAACTGATCACCTCAAATTCCCCGGTTCGCCGATGCATTTTCGCATCGATGCGCCCAATCAGTTCGCCGCGATTGAGCACCGGTAACGTAAAGTAGCCATACTGCCGCTTTCCTTTCGGCGTATAGCATTCCAGTCGATAGTCGAAATTAAACAATTCCAGCGCCCGGCGGCGATCCCACACCACGGGATCAAACGGCGAAAGCAGCGTGGTGACCCGTGAGCGCAGCTTGTTCTGCTCGGCCAGCGGCAGCGCCTCAGCCAGTGAATGGTGCAGATAAAAATCGCCCGACAGCTGTGCAACCTTTATCGGCAGGATCTCGCCCTGCAGCTGCAGCTGCTGGAGTAGTTTTTTAGGCGCAACGCGCTTCAGGCGATAATAGTCAGCCAGCCACTCCGCTTTAAAAATCCCCAGATAGCGACAGGTACGTGCCAACATAACCCGGCGCGCCTCTTCTTCGGACAATGCCTGTCTGGCATCATCCCAGTCCGGCAACAGGCGTTCGGTCAAATCATAAACCCGGTGAAAATTACGTCGCTCGGCCACCATCAGCTTGCCGGCGGTAAACAACGTTTCAAGGTGACGCTTCTCCGGTTTCCACTCCCACCAACCGTTACCGCCCTTCTTCTGCGCGTTAAAATCCGCCGAGCGCTGCGGCCCGTTTGCAGCGATATGGCTCAATATATCGTTAATCGCACCCTGATGCTTTTCCACCCACTCCTGCGAATACTTCCATCCCATCCCCTGCGGGTTCAGCATGCGATGACGCAATAGGGCGAAGTCTTCAATCGGCAGAAAACAGGCTTCATGCGCCCAGTACTCAAAGAGCTGTCGGCCGGCCAGCGCCTGCTCCAGCCACTGTGGCGCATAATCCCCCAGCCGGCTGAATAACACCAGATAAGGGCTGCGGGCAACAACGCTGATGGTATCAATTTGCAGTAGCCCCATGCGTTGAATGGCGGCGACCACATCTTCTGGCCCGGCTTTGCGTTTCGCCGGCGTCAACAACCCCTGAGCGGCCAGATGCAGCACACGGGCTGCGGCCAGTGAAATAACCGGAACGGACATATGGATATCCAGGTGATTAATCAATCGCTTGAGAATAGTGGAAGTTTGCTCATTTTTCTTCAGCGTGTGCATCAGGGAGATGCGAAAATATCAGGGCTAGGCGGCTGCTTGCCAATGATCATGGCAATGGTTAAAGAGCTATGATGGAATGAAGAAGAGTTTGATGTTTTCTTCGCCAGTGCGAGGGGGTGGCGACACCGGCACTGGCGAGGAAGGAGGATGCCTTAGAACGCGATAACGTCTGCGGCGGACAGCCCGTGTGAGCTGCGACAGATCGAGAACTCAACGTTCTGACCTTCATTTAATGACTTGTTTTTCGTATTGGCGATAGCGCGACGGTTCACATAAATTTCATCGCTGCCGTCAACCGGTAAAATCACACCGTAGCCTGCGGCTTGGTCATACCATTTTACACGGCCCATTTTTAACATTGTATTTTTAAACATAATTATTTCCTTTCTTTCGGGCATCCGTAACAACGCTATTTGTTATTATTGTCTGGATGCTAACCGCCCATCCTAAAGTTTTTCGTAACAAACCTCTCATGAGCAACAAATAAAAAACCCGCACAACGGCGGGCTTATTGAACTTAATATCTTCCGCATGACTCGGCAAGCGCCTCATCAAGGTTGTATCAAGATCTCTATACGCTATTTCCTGTAAAACTTACAGAGCAACAACGTTGGCGGCAGCCGGCCCGCGCGGGCTGTCTTCAATGGTATACTCAACGCGCTGGCCTTCAGCCAGGGTCTTGAAACCATCGGTCATGATTGCGGAGAAGTGTACGAATACATCTTTGCCGCCGTCTTGCTGCTCAATGAAACCAAAACCTTTACTCTCATTGAACCACTTAACCTGACCGGTCTTCTTAGACATTACATTTACCTTTTAAATATTTACAAAACCTGCCATAAGGCAATTTTGGCCATTGCAGAAACATTACTTATGGGAGGTACTTAGAAGGTTCGTCTTTGAAGCGGAATCGAATGATAACGTTTATGGAGGAACTGCTTAGTAAACTGATTACCTAAACTTCTAAATCTTGTCTCGTACATAAATAGGTCTGAATCACAGGCCGAATTCATTTACTCATAAAACCCCAGATTACACAAGGGGGTTTTCACACTATTTTTATCCCTGCGTGTCATTTAATTTTATACCCATGATTAGTATCGAATTATTTTTTGCAAAGTACGGTAAAGAAAACCCGCCTCGCCGTTTTTTTGATGCTTGAATGGCGCTCCCGATGCCGCAAATGAGAGCTAACGCATAAAAATCTAATATGGTTACGCAACATATAACAAATCCATAACCCGATGACTAAACTTGGAGTGATAACAAGGTGAACGGCATGATCGGCAGCACTTTCACCGGAACCGTCATTTTTCAGATAAAACTGAACAAAGGAGCGATGCGCATGACTGCCCAGCAGTTCGTTTCACCCAATGAAATCCGCAGCCGGTTCTCTCTGGCGATGTCGGAAATGTATCAAAAAGAGGTGCCGCTCTATGGTGAGCTATTAAGTCTGGTAGCTGAGACCAACCGCCAGGTACTGAGCAGCGATAGCGAATTGGCACATCAGTTACAAATCACCGGTGAAATAGAGCGCCTGGCCATGGAGCGTCATGGCGCCATCCGCGTCGGCACGGCTGAAGAACTGACGACATTGCGCCGGCTGTTTAACGTGATGGGCATGTCGCCCGTTGGTTATTACGATCTGGCGCCCGCGGGCGTACCGGTACACTCCACCGCCTTTCGCGCCGTTCACGAACAGGATCTTCAGGCCAGCCCTTTCCGCGTATTCACCTCATTATTACGTCTGGAGCTGATTGATCAGCCTGAACTGCGTGCGCTGGCGCAACGCCTGCTAGAACGCCGCTATATTTTCACCGACCGAGCGCTGGCGCTAATCGAGCAACATGAAAACCAGAGCGGATTGACCGCTGAGCAGGCAGCCGAATTTGTTGAACAGGCGCTGGAAACCTTCCGCTGGCACAGCCAGGCTACCGTCAGCGCCGCCGAATACCAGCAGTTACACGATCAACACCGGCTGATTGCCGATGTGGTGGCCTTTAAAGGGCCGCACATTAACCATCTAACGCCGCGCACGCTGGATATTGATGCGGCGCAGAGCACCATGCCGCAACGGGGGATCACGCCTAAAGCCGTTATCGAAGGCCCGCCCCGTCGCCGCTGCCCGATTCTGCTGCGGCAAACCAGCTTTAAAGCACTGGTGGAACAGGTAGCTTTTGTTGAAAGCGACGGCGCCGCCGTAATGGGACAACACACGGCGCGCTTTGGCGAGATAGAGCAACGCGGCGTCGCACTGACGCCCGAAGGCCGCGCTCTGTATGATCGCCTGCTGCAGGCAACCAACGATGCGCTGCAGGCCACGCCAAGCGAAGGCAATGCGGCGCATTATTACCAACTGTTGCAGGACAACTTCCGCGCATTCCCGGATGACTATCCGACGCTGCGCGAGCAACGCCTGGCCTGGTTCCGCTACTTCCCTACCGAACTCGGGCTGGCGGCGAAGGAACGTCTGGATGACAGCTGGACGCTGGAGCAGTTAATCGCTGAGGATTACATCCGCTTCCAGCCGCTGGTGTATGAAGATTTTCTGCCGGTCAGCGCCGCCGGCATTTTCCAGTCAAATTTGGGAGACAACGCGCAGGCACATTATAATGCCACTTCCAGCCGCAGCGCTTTTGAGCAGGCGCTCGGCATGAAAGTGGTGGATGAACTGACGCTGTACCGGCAAACGCAGCAGCGTTCACTACAGGCCTGCGCGCAAGCGCTGGGGCTTGGCGCGCTGGAGGCCTGATTTACTTCTTCAGATGGGATTCGATACGTTGCAGCAGTGATGCGGCCTGTTCTTCGGGAAAAACGGCGTCAACCGGCAAATACCACCAGTTATCCTGAGCAAAGGCGCGGCATTTAACCGCGTCTTTTTCCGTCATCAACAGCGTCTGACCCGGTGAGGCCAGCGCCTGCAGCTGCTCTGGGCTATAGTCCTGATGATCGGCAAACGCCACTTCCCGCGCGACGTTAACGCCCAGCTTTTCCAGCGTGGCAAAAAAACGCGGCGGGTGGCCAATGCCCGCCATCGCAACCGCCTGCGGCAGCTGCGCCGCCGGCAACCGTTCGCCAGTAGCAATATTTACCGCGTCACGCGCCTGTAGCTTCATGGCGATCTCACCCGGCTGCGCCACCCCGCCGTTGGTAATGCAGGCATCAACGCTCTGCAAACGGCTGGCGCGCTCGCGCATCGGCCCGGCCGGCAGCCACCAGCCGTTGCCAAAACGCCTCACGCCGTCAATCACCACCAGCTCAACGTCGCGCTGCAACGCATAATGCTGCAGGCCGTCATCAGTAATCACCAGATCAAGATCGTGCTGCGCCAACAGCGCCTGTACCGCTTCCGTACGCTTGGGCGATACCGCCACCGGAGCCGCGGTGCGCTGATAGATCAACACCGGCTCATCCCCGGCCTGCCGGGTCGTCGTCTGTGCATTCAGCACCAGCGGATAAACCGCCGATTTGCCGCCATAGCCGCGGGAAACCACGCCAACCCGGTAACCACGCTGCTGCAGCTGTTCGACCAGCCAGATAACCGTTGGCGTTTTGCCATTGCCGCCGGCGGTCAGGTTACCCACCACCACCACCGGCACCGGCGCGCGCCAGCTTTTACGCCAGCCGAGCCTGTAGCTCAGCCGAATAAGCCCGCTCACCAGGCCATACAGCCAGGAGAGCGGTAGTAACAGCAGGTAGAGCAGCGAACTGCCGGACCAGATACGTTCGATCATTATTCACCAAACTGCATGCGATGCAGCTGCGCGTAAGCACCCTGCTTCGCGAGCAAATCAGCGTGCTCGCCACGCTCGACGATACGGCCGTCCTCAACCACCAAAATCTCATCCGCTTTTTCAATAGTGGACAGGCGGTGGGCGATAACCAGCGAGGTGCGGTTCTTCTGAAGTTCGTCCAGCGCCGCCTGAATCGCACGTTCGGATTCCGTATCCAGCGCCGAGGTAGCTTCATCCAGGATCAGTATCGGGCAATCGCGCAGCAGAGCACGGGCGATGGCGATACGCTGGCGCTGGCCGCCGGAAAGCATCACGCCGTTTTCACCGATCACCGTATCCAGACCCTGATCCATTTTCTCGATAAAGTCCATGGCGTAAGCCATTCGCGCCGCTTTCTCAATATCTTCACGGCTATAACGGTCTTCACGCGCATAGGCGATATTATTGGCGATAGTATCGTTAAACAGATGGACGTTCTGCGACACCAGAGCTACCTGATCGCGCAGCGACGCCAGCGTGTATTCACGCAAATCGTGCCCATCCATCAGGATCTCGCCTTGCTGAATGTCGTAGAAGCGGGTCAGCAGATTGGCAATCGTCGATTTACCCGAACCGGAGCGTCCGACCAAGGCGACCGTTTTGCCTTCCTCAATCGTCAGGCTGATATCACGCAGCGCCGGCGTATCTTTCCCCGGGTAGTAGAAGGTGACATTACGCAGCTCGACATCCCCTTTGGCGCGCTTGATTTCGCGCGTGCCGGTATCTTTTTCCTGTTCCATATCCAGAATGGAGAACAGCGTCTGGCAAGCCGCCATGCCGCGCTGGAACTGAGCATTGACGTTAGTCAGCGATTTCAGCGGACGCATCAGTGCAATCATGGAGGAGAACACCACGGTAATGGTACCCGCTGTCAGGGTCGCCATCACACTAGGGAAGCTAGCGGCGAACAAGACGAAAGCCAGCGCCAGCGAGGCAATCAGCTGAATAATCGGGTCGGAAATCGATGAGGCGGAAACCAGTTTCATCCCCTGTTGGCGCATACGGTTACTGACCGTGTTAAAACGTTCGGTCTCCACCTGCTGGCCGCCGAAAATCAGAACTTCCTTATGCCCTTTCAGCATCTGTTCAGCGCTGGTGGTCACCTGCCCCATCGTATTTTGCATGCTTTTACTGATATTACGGAAACGCTTGGAGACCATGCGGATAGCGATAGAAACAATCGGCGCCAGTACGATCAAGATAAGCGACAGCTGCCAGCTGTAGTAGAACATCATGATAAACAGGCCGATGATTGAAGCGCCTTCACGCACCACGGTCACCAGCGCACCGGAAGATGATGAGGCCACCTGTTCGGAATCGTAGGTAATACGCGACAACAATGTACCGGTAGACTGCTGATCAAAGAAGGATACCGGCATACGCATCATATGACCAAACAGCCGCCGGCGCATATGCATCACGACCATCCCAGATACCCAGGAAATACAATAACTTGAAATGAAGCTGGTTACGCCGCGCATCAACATCAGCCCGATCACGGCCAGCGGCATCCACACCAGAACGCTGCTGTCTGCTTTACCAAAGCCGTCATCCAGCAGAGGTTTGAGCAAGGATAGCATCAGGGTATCGCCTGCTGCGTTCAAAACCAGCGCAATAGCAGCAACAACTAACCCTGCCTTGAAAGGGGTGATCATCGGCCATAAACGACGGAATGTCTGCCAGGTCGAGAGATCTTTATCATTCATCATGCAAATACCAGCATCGGAAGAAATAGCGGCCCATTTTACTCATTATCCCCCCTTTCTCCAAACCGCTGATGGTACCAACGGGGCATTAATTGCTCACGAAAGCCTTTAATTTGCCAATCATTGTCGAAAAACAGCACGCTCAACTGCCCGGAGCGTGAAGTGTCATGCCATGCAATGCGATAGGAACGGTAACGCCCGATGATTTTTTCCGCAGGCAGGCGCCACTGATTGTAGCGGGAAGCGGAGGCTAACGCCGCGGCCGGCGCCACCGCCCGCAGAAATGGCGGCGTAGATGAGGTCTTACTGCCATGGTGCGGCACCTGCAGCAAGGTGGACGGTAACTCGGCGCGCTGTTTCAGCAATGCCGACTCCCCTCGGGCTTCCAGATCGCCGGTTAACAGCAGGCTGAATCTTCCATCATCGACGCGAATCGTACAGGAATCATCATTGCCCACATGCTTCAGGCGCTGCGGAGGCCACAACACGCGGAAATTAAGCCCGCGCCATTGCCACTGCCGTCCCTGTACGCAGGCATAATGGCCGGCGGCATGCAAAGGAGAATACACCGCCGCTTTGCCGTCACGTTCGATCACCACCGCCAGGCCATGCCCCACATCCAGCATATCGACACGCCAACGATAATCTGCCTGACGCTCACGCCACGTCAGGCAACAGAGCAATACGGCGATACAACCACCAGGAGAACTGACCCAACAGCGTAAACGCCAGCCGAGCACGCTTAACCACCCCAGCACACTGAACGGCAGCAGCGCACTGCCTACGCGCAGCCATCCCTGCTCCAGCCATGGCAACGGCCAGATGGCCCATGTCAGCGACAGATTGGCCCAGCTCCAGAACCAACCCGCCGCGGCGCTCCCGGCCCCGGCGATAATAGCAAACAGAATCATGGGGACACTGAGCAACGATACAATCGGCACCGCCCAGAGGTTAGCCGGCAATGACGTCCAGGTCACGCCGTGGAACAACCCGAACTGCATCGGCATCAGTAACAATGTCATACCGAGTTGGATATGCAGCCAACGCAGCGGTGCCCAATACCAACCAGCATTGAAAGGTGATGGCAGCGCCGCCCATTCAAACCAGAAGATCAAGGCCGCTACCGCCAGTGCCGACAGCCAAAAGCTGTCGGACAATATTGCTAACGGATCGCTCAACAGAATCAGACAAACGCACCACAGCCAAATCTGCCATGGGGTACAGCAGATGCCCCGCAAACGCACCAGCGTCCAGAGCGTCAGCGCAAGCAGCGCACGCACCGCCGGCGGCTGAGCGCCAGCCAGCCATACGTATCCCAGCGCCGCCAGCACGCCGCCAACCAAAGGCAAGCGATAGCCAATCCAGCCGACCGGCAACGAGAGCTGCATCAGCCGCAGCAGGCACCACGCCAGCACGGCCGCCAGTGAAATATGCAGGCCAGAAATCGCCATTAAATGCGCGATGCCCGTTTTAAGAAACAGATTCCGTTCCGTCTGGTTCAGCAGAGCGCGTTCGCCAAACGCCAGCGCCAGTAAAGTACTCTGATGAGATAATCCTTCCGTACGCCGCTGCGCAGCGCTGACAATACGCTGGCGCCAGCTGCACTGCGCATCAAGCAATGCGGCGGACTGTACATAACCACTCAATGGCTGACGACGCGCCATCGCCCAGCGTTGGCTGTCAAAGCCGCCTTGATTCAAGCGGCTGTGTACCGGACGTAAACGCGCTTTAAGCTGCCAGCGTTGCCCGGCACACCACGGCGAATATTTCCAATAAGCGCTAAATGACAACGCCGGGAACAGCCAACGGCCATTAACCTGCTCAATGCGAAACAGTACCTTTCCCGGCTCGTGGTCAGCCAGCGCGACGCTGACAACGCTGACCGTCAGATTAAGCGGCTTACCGCTTAACACAGAGATCTGGCGCGTAAGCTGCTGCGCACTGCCGCAGGCCAACATAAACCCGCACAGCAGCCAGGCGGCATACTGACAATACGCCGATGGCGTTTGTCGCCAGCAGTACACCATCACCAACGCCAGGCCCGCAATCAACAACGGTGCCGGCAACTGCGGCAAGAACAGCAGCGGCGCCATCCCCAGCACCAGAGCAATGGCGGCAATATCTACGGAAATTTTGATAATGCTCTCCCGGTAAACACATCATGATTGCAGGGAGAGTACGTTGATACTCCGCCGGTTATCGGCCAAAAAACGAGTAACGGAATACACAGCGCAGGCTTAATTTCTATTGAGCAAGCCTTACGTTAAGGATGCGCGACAATGCGCAAAATCAGGAGGTAACCACAGGAGAAGCTGGCGGTATATCGTCTGTCATCAGACTGCGTTAGAGGTAAAAAAAAACGGCGCCAACAGGCACCGTTTTATATTCTTTACAAGCAATAACGCTATGGGCAATTAGCCATAGATATTGGCGCGATCGCGCAACTCTTTACCCGGTTTAAAGTGAGGAACGTACTTGCCGTCCAACTCAACCTTATCGCCGGTTTTTGGGTTACGACCAACGCGCGGGGCACGGTAGTGAAGAGAAAAACTGCCGAATCCGCGGATCTCGATGCGCTCGCCATCAGCCAATGTCGCAGCCATATGTTCTAGCATCTCTTTCACTGCATCCTCAACGGCCTTCGCCGGGATATGAGATTGCTGGCCAGCAAGTCTTTCAATAAGTTCAGACTTGGTCATAGTTCCTCCAAGCTTTGCAGCTAAACTACCGTATCGGGGGCGGGAAACACCGCCCCCCCGTCATTACTCGCCTTTAGCCGCTTTGAAAGCTTCAGCCATTGCGTTAGAGAAGTTGCCTTCTTCCTGTTTGTTGTTAACAGTCGCGATAGCATCTTTCTCGTCAGCTTCGTCCTTAGCACGTACGGACAGGCTTACAACGCGGTTCTTACGGTCAACGCCGGTGAATTTAGCTTCAACGTCGTCGCCTACGTTCAGAACCAGAGTTGCATCTTCAACGCGGTCGCGAGAGGCTTCAGATGCACGCAGGTAACCTTCTACGCCGCCTGCTAATTCAACTGTAGCACCTTTAGCGTCAACTGCGGTGACTTTACCAGTAACAATAGCACCTTTCTTGTTCATAGACAGGTAGTTATTGAACGGGTCTTCAGCCAGCTGCTTAACGCCCAGGGAGATACGCTCGCGCTCTGCGTCAACCTGCAGAACAACCGCTGCGATTTCGTCGCCTTTCTTGTATTCACGTACTGCTTCTTCGCCTGCAACGTTCCAGGAGATGTCAGACAGGTGAACCAGGCCGTCGATGCCGCCGTCCAGGCCGATGAAGATACCGAAGTCAGTGATAGACTTGATTTTACCTTCAACACGGTCGCCCTTGTTGTGGGTTTCCGCGAACTGCTGCCATGGGTTAGATTTGCACTGCTTCAGGCCCAGGGAGATACGACGACGTTCTTCATCGATGTCCAGAACCATAACTTCCACAACGTCGCCCACGTTAACAACTTTGGACGGATGGATGTTTTTGTTGGTCCAATCCATTTCAGAAACGTGTACCAGACCTTCAACGCCTTCTTCGATTTCTACGAAGCAGCCGTAATCAGTCAGGTTGGTGACACGACCAGTCAGCTTGGTGCCTTCTGGGTAACGTTTCGCGATAGCAACCCATGGATCTTCGCCCAGCTGTTTCAGGCCCAGGGAAACACGAGTACGCTCGCGGTCGAACTTCAGTACCTTAACGGTGATTTCATCACCCACGTTGACGATTTCGCTTGGGTGCTTAACGCGTTTCCAAGCCATGTCAGTGATGTGCAGCAGGCCGTCAACGCCGCCCAGATCAACGAATGCACCGTAGTCAGTGAGGTTCTTAACGATACCTTTAACTTCCATGCCTTCCTGCAGGTTTTCCAGCAGTTGATCGCGCTCTGCGCTGTTCTCGGATTCGATGACCGCACGGCGAGAAACAACAACGTTGTTGCGCTTCTGATCCAGCTTGATCACTTTGAATTCAAGCTCTTTGCCTTCCAGGTGCAGCGTATCGCGTACTGGACGCACGTCAACCAGGGAGCCTGGCAGGAACGCGCGGATGCCGTTCAGCTCAACAGTGAAACCACCTTTAACTTTGCCGTTGATAACACCGGTCACAGTTTCAGCGTCTTCGTAAGCTTTTTCCAGCGTGATCCAAGCTTCGTGACGTTTAGCTTTCTCACGGGACAGCAGGGTTTCACCGAAGCCGTCTTCTACTGCATCCAGAGCAACGTCAACTTCGTCACCAACCTGGATTTCCAGTTCGCCCTGGGCGTTTTTGAATTGCTCTGCCGGGATGGCGGACTCAGATTTCAGACCGGCGTCAACCAGTACTACGTCTTTGTCGATAGCAACAACAACGCCGCGCACGATGGAACCTGGGCGGGTTTCGATTGATTTCAGGGATTCTTCAAAAAGTTGAGCGAAAGATTCAGTCATGTTGATAATCTTCAGGGTTCTTTGATTTAACGTCCATTTAGCGTCCCGCCGAATGGGGTTGTTTAACATACCCCGCCATTGGCTCCATGCCGACAGGGTTATAAGGTTACAGGGGTAAAATTTTACCCGATATATCATGATACTGCTATGTCAATCAGATGACAAATTTGCAAATAACGCTACGTCGCCGCGCTTATTGCTGCGGCAACGCCAGTGTTTCCTGCGCATATGTCAGCGCCTGCCGGATAACGTCGTCGATCGACATGCTGGTCGAGTCCAGCACCAGAGCGTCGGAAGCCGGCACCAGCGGCGCTATCGGCCGATTACGGTCACGGTCATCCCGTTCCTTTATCTCGGCTAAAAGACGTTCAAAGTTAACATTAAAGCCCTTCGCCTGCAACTGAAGCATACGGCGATGCGCGCGCTCTTCAGAACTGGCGTCGAGGAAAATTTTAACCGGCGCATCGGGGAAAACCACCGTACCCATGTCGCGACCGTCGGCGATCAGGCCCGGCGCTTCGCGAAACGCGCGCTGCCGACGCAGCAGCGCCTCGCGCACCCGCGGGAATGCCGCCGCCTGAGAGGCCGTATTGCCAACGGTTTCGGTGCGGATTTCATTACTGACGTCCTCACCTTCCAAAATCACCTGCAGCTTGCCGTTCTCCGCGACAAACCGGACGTCAAGATGTGCGGCCAGCGGAACCAGCGCCTCCTCTGACGTGATATCAACCTGATGATGCAGCGCAGCCAGGGCCAGCACGCGATAAATCGCGCCGGAATCCAGCAGGCGCCAGCCAAGCGATTCGGCCAATGCCTGGCACAGTGTGCCCTTGCCTGCGCCGCTTGGTCCATCAACGGTAATCACCGGGGCTGTAGCCGTCATGTTGCGTTCTCCTTCGGGTAAAAAACCTCGCAGAGTCCGAGCCGCCGCCACTGCTGTAACACTGACCGGCGCCGGACCAACCTGCTACCCAGCCCAGTCGGGGCGGGTTCGGTGGCGTATTATACGCTGCAACGGCCTGAACTGTTACCCTGCATACGCCCGGTTGCCGAAAATAAGGCCACCAATGGGCAAAAAGTATAGAAGAAACGCCGGGCTTCGCCGCCGTAAAATACAAGAAAGGCCCCGAACGGGGCCTTGATAAGGATTATGCCGGCTGGCTGATGCTGGCCAGCCGCTCGAAATAGTCGGGGAAGGTTTTCGCGGTACATTTCGGATCGAGAATGGTCACCGGGGTATCCGACAGCGCCACCAGGGAAAAGCACATCGCCATGCGGTGATCGTTATACGTGCCGATCTCGGCGAACTGCAGTTTGGCCGGCGGCACGACGTGGATATAGTCTTCGCCTTCATCAACCGTCGCGCCGACTTTGCGCAGTTCGGTGGCCATCGCCGCCAGGCGATCGGTTTCCTTCACCCGCCAGTTATAGATATTGCGGAGAGTGGTCGGGCCGTCGGCAAACAGCGCGGCGGTCGCAATGGTCATCGCCGCATCCGGGATATGGTTCATGTCCATATCAATGCCTTTCAGCTCGCCGCGACGACACTCAATGTAATCGTCCGCCCAGGTGATATGCGCGCCCATTTTTTCCAGCACGTCGGCAAATTTGGTATCGCCCTGCACGCTATTGCGGCCAATCCCGGTCACGCGCACCGTACCGCCCTTGATCGCCGCCGCCGCCAGGAAATAGGACGCCGAAGAAGCATCGCCTTCCACCAGGTAGTCCCCCGGCGAGCGGTAGGTCTGGCCCCCGGCGATACGGAACACGCGGTAGTTGTCATGGCTGACGTCGACCCCGAAGGTTTTCATCAGGTGCAGCGTAATATCGATATACGGCTTGGAGACCAGATCGCCTTTAATATGGATATGGGTATCCTGCTGCGCCAGCGGCGCGGTCATCAGCAACGCGGTCAGAAACTGACTGGATACGCTACCGTCAACGGTGACATCGCCGCCACGGAAGCCGCCGCGCAGGCGCACCGGCGGATAATCGGTCTGCTCCAGATAATCAATCTGCGCGCCGCCCTGGCGCAGGGCATCCACCAGATGGCCGATCGGCCGCTCTTTCATCCGCGGTTCGCCCGTCAGCACCACGTCCCCGGCGGCCAAACACAGCGCGGCGGCCAGCGGACGCATGGCGGTGCCGGCATTACCGAGGAACAGCTCCAGCGGCTGTGCAGCCTGCAGCGGCCCGGCAACGCCGGTAACCGTGCATTCAGTGCGATCGGCAGAGAGCTGATAGCTGACCCCCAGCGCCTGCAGCGCGTTCAGCATATGCCGCACATCGTCGCTATCGAGCAGGTTGGTCAAACGGGTCGTACCCTGCGCCACTGCCGCCAGCAGCAGAGCCCGATTGGATACGCTCTTGGAGCCGGGTAAGTTGACGGTGCCATTGACCAGGGCAACCGGTTGTAACGTCAGGGAATCCACCATGTGAAAAAATACTCTCCAAATCTGATAAACGAAACGGCTCCGGTAATAATGCCGGAGCCGCTTGCATGCAACAACAGCCAATGTTCCCGTCATAGACGGGAAACGGCAATTAACCGTGGCGACGCTCGAAGTCTGCCATAAAATCGGTCAATGTCTGTACGCCGGCCAGCGGCATCGCATTGTAGATAGAGGCGCGCATGCCGCCTACCACGCGGTGCCCCTTCAGCGCCTGCAGGCCAAGGGCCTCGGCTTCGCTGAGGAACACGCTGTCCAGCGCGCCGTCGGCCAGTTGGAACGGCACGTTCATCCAGGAACGGTTGGACGGCGCCACCCGGCTGCGATAGAAGTCGGAATTATCAATCGCGGCGTACAGCAGCTCGGCCTTGGCCTGGTTGCGTTTTTGCATTTCGATCAGGCCGCCCTGCTCTTTCAGCCATTTAAACACCAGACCGGACAGATACCAGGCAAACGTCGGCGGAGTATTGAACATCGAGCCATTCTCGGCCAGCACGGTGTAGTCCAGAATGGACGGTACTTCACGCCGCGCTTTGCCCAGCAGGTCTTCACGCACGATAACCAGCGTCAAACCCGCCGGGCCGATGTTTTTTTGCGCGCCGGCATAGATAACGCCGAAGCGGCTGACGTCCAGCGGGCGGGAAAGAATGGTGGAGGAATAGTCGCCGATAACCACTTTGTCACCGAAGTCCGGCGTTTCATCGATGGCGATGCCGTCGATGGTTTCATTCGGGCAGTAATGCACATAGGCCGCATCGTCGCTCAGTTGCCATTCGTTCATCGGCAAAATAGCAGACAGGCCGTCGACCTCGGTCTTCACATCAATAGCATTCGGCGTGCAATATTTCCGTGCTTCTTTGATAGCGCTCTGCGCCCAGTAGCCGCCGTCGATATAGTCGGCGCTGGCGTTGTCGCCCAGCAGGTTCAGCGGCAGCGCGGCAAACTGTGCACGGGCGCCGCCGTGGCAAAACAGTACCTTGTAGTTCGAGGGGATTTTCAGCAGATCGCGCAGATCCTGTTCGGATTGCTCGGCAACCGCAATAAACTCCTTACTGCGGTGACTGATTTCCATCACCGATGTTCCGAGGCCGTGCCAGTTACAGAGTTCCTGTTCCGCGCGACGCAAAACTTCCACCGGCAGCATTGCCGGGCCAGAACTAAAATTATAAACCTGAGTCATTTCCCCTCACCACATTCACTTATTTCGCCAAATTTGCCTGGCTGACTGAATACGCCCGACGCCGGATAAGTGTGACATCCAGCACATCGGTTTTATCACTCGCGCCCCCCGGCTGCAACGCTTATTCATCCACGAAAAGAAAACGCCCAGCGCCCTTCTCAGCGATGTCACCCTGTGAACCACTTTTTTTATACCAAAAATCAATGATGGCGGCTAATTCAGCGGTTTATCACAGATTTTTGTGCTGCATTTTCGCGTAAGGCTGGCTCATTTATTATCCGTCCGCCACGCTCGCCGGAGCGGCGAAAAAAGGGCCGGCGCGGCCCTTTTACATCATGACTGTCAATATTGGTTAAACATCTGCTGAATCTGCGCCGCATCCCGGGTTTGCGTCAGCGCCAGTTGCAACAAAATACGCGCTTTCTGCGGGTTCAGGGTGCCGGCAGCGACAAACCCGTATTTGGCGTCGTCAATTTCCGCATCCTCCGTGGTGGCGCCGGTCGGCACGCGGGAGGAGCGAACGACGGCCACGCCCTGATGCGCCGCGGTCGCCAGCGTATCAAACAGCGTTTTATAAAGGTTACCGTTGCCGACACCGGCGCTGACGATGCCCTGATAGCCGTCATCAATCAGCGCCTTGGCCGGCGCATCCGACGCGTTGGCATAGCTGTAGACAATACCCACTTTCGGCAGGCTATCCAGTTTACTGACATCAAACGGCGTAGCGCGGGTATGTTTACGCTGCGGCGTACGTTGGTAGTCTATCTTACCGTTATGAATGAACCCCAACGGGCCGTAGTTTGGCGACTGGAAGGTCTGTACCGCCGTGGTGCTGGTTTTGGTGACGTCGCGCGCATCCAGCACGCTGTCATTCATCGCCACCAGCACCCCGCGTCCGGCCGACTGCTTGTCCGCCGCGGTCACCACCGCATTGTAAAGGTTGAACGGCCCGTCGGCGCTCATCGCCGTCGCCGGACGCATGGCACCGACCATCACCACCGGTTTGTCGCACTTCACCGTCAGATCGAGAAAATAGGCGGTTTCTTCCAGCGTGTCGGTGCCGTGGGTAATCACAAAACCATCGGTTTTAGCGCAGTCGGCATTGATTTTCTTCGCCAGCTTCAGCCAAACCTCATCGTTCATATCCTGCGAACCGATATTAACGATCTGTTCCCCCTGAACGTTTGCCACCTCTTTCAGCTGCGGCACGGCATTGACCAGCGCCTCTACGCCCAGTTGGCCCGCCTGATAATTGGATTTGGTTGCCGATTCACCGCCGCCGGCGATGGTGCCGCCGGTCGCCAGAATAGTGACCGTCGGCAGCGCCAGCGCCGAACCGCTGATTCCAGCCAGCAAAAGCGCCAAGAGACTACGTTTGAACGTTTTCATTACATCCCCCGAATTAATTAACCCGCTGAATTATCGCCTTTATCATAATAAAAACCGTGATAGATACGGCGCTTTATAAGACATGTTCCTGATCCAGCGGCAAGTTTAGTTGACCAGAATGACATGATGGATGGGCGGGCGTACGGCGTGGGGAAAGACAGGAAGGAGATGCGGCTTGGCGGCTAGATAAACGAAAAAAACCGCCAAACGCAGACGCGTTCGGCGGTTGCTGACAGGCGATTAATGCTGCGGCAAGGCGTAGGCAATGATGTAATCGCCCACGTCCGGCGAATGGCTGCTGCCCCCGGCGGAAATCACCACATACTGCTTACCGGTTTTCGGTGACTGGTAAATCAGCGGCGCGGCGACGGCGCCGACCGGCAGACGCGCTTTCCACAGTTCCTTACCGGTTGCCGAATCCAGTGCGCGCAGATAGTAATCCTGCGTGCCGGCAAAGAACACCAGTCCGGAGGCGGTGGCAGTCGGGCCGCCCAGGGTTGGCATCCCCAGCGGGATCGGCATATGGGTTTTCATGCCCAGCGGCCCGGTATCCTGTACCGAGCCCATCGGTACCTGCCATACCAGCTTTTTGCTGTGCAAATCGATGGCGGTCATGGTGCCGAACGGCGGCGTATTACACGGCACGCCCAGCGCCGACTGCAGGATATCGATACGTACGCCGCCGTAAGGCCCGGCGATCTGCGGACGCACCGTCCCCATAAAACCGGGGACTTCGTCGGTGGAGATTTTATATTTCGCAACGTCCTCTTTTCTGACCAGCGACATACGCAATGGCATACGCATATCGTTGACAAACATCAACCCGCTACGCTCATCAATTGAGATACCTCCCCAGTTCATTCCGCCGAGCAGGCTTGGCCACTCGATATACGGCTTCTCCGACGGCGGTGTGTACATACCATGATAAGCCGACTCTTTAAAGCTGACGCGGCACAACAACTGGTCAAAGGACGAGACGCCCCACATCGATTTTTCCGTCAGCGGCTCGACGCCGATTTGCGGCATGCCGACCGAGAAAGGCTGCGTGGCAGACAGTCGTTCTCCTTCCGCCACACCTTCCTGCGACACGGCCCGCTCTTCCACCTGCGTAACCGGTTTGCCGGTACGGCGATCCAGCACAAAGATCTGGCCGGTTTTGGTGGTCTGAATCAGCGCGGGAATAGTTTCCCCCTGCTCATTCTTCACATCAAACAGCACCGGCTGCGACGGTAAATCGTAGTCCCAGACATCATGATGAACGGTCTGGTAAACCCATTTGGTCTGACCGGTACTGGCATCGACCGCCACGATGGCCGAACCGTATTTCTCTTTCGCTTCGTTACGATCGCCGCCCCAGTAATCCGGCGGACCGTTGCCGGTCGGCAGATAGACCAGGTTCAGCGCTTTATCGAAACTTGGGATCGTCCAAACGTTCGGCGTTTCCAGCGTATAGGCGCGCCCTTTTACCGGATCGGTGACATTTTCCGGCTGGCCGACGTCCCAAGCCCAGGCCACGTCGCCGGTACGCACGTCAAACGCGCGCACCACGCCGGAAGGCTCGCCGTGCACAATATCACGCACCCAGCCGCCGATAATGGCGATATGCCCCATCACCACCGGCGCCGCCGTCGGGTGATAGCGTTTGCTGTTTTCGGTATCGCCCATGCCTTGCTTCAGGTCGACGCTGCCGTTATCGCCAAATCCCGGGCACAGTTCGCCGGTACGGGCATTCAGCGCCATAAAACGTGCGTCAACGGTGGAAACCAGGATACGCTGCGGACACTGCTGCAACGCTGGCGTGCTCTTTTCGCTCGCGCTCAGGCTGTCGTCTTTATTAGCGTCGTAATAGCCGACGCCGCGGCAGGTGACATGCTCCGCCGTTTTTGCCTGCGGGTCGAATTTCCACAGCGCTTTACCGCTGTCCGCGTCCAGCGCGGTGATCAGGTTTTCCGGCGTACAGGAATAAAGCACATTGCCCACCTGCAGCGGTGTATTTTCATCCACGCCGATGCCGCTGCCGGTGGTACGACGACCGGTGTGGTAAACCCAGGCAACGTCGAGATCTTTAACGTTTTCCGGCGTGATTTGCGTATACGGCGCAAAACGCGTGCCGGACGCACTACGCCCGAAGAATTCCCAATCATCCTCACCCGTTGCCGGCTTGGCCTGCGCGTCAGGCTTGCTCAGCGTCACGTCGTTGCGAATAACATTATGCGGATAAAACGCCGCCACCAACGTCGCCAGCAGCACCACAAAAATGCCCAGGCCACCCCAGTTCGCCAGACGGCGTCGGCCGTTGCCGGTTTGCGGCAGCGTCGGGATGAGCCATAGGCTCAGCATCAATAACAGCGCCGGTACCACCAGCCGCGGCACCAGGCCCCAATAGCTGAACTGTACTTCATACAGCGCCCAACAGAGCGTCAGGAAGAAGGTGATGAGGGAGAGCCAGAAGGTATGTTTACTGCGGACGAGAAAACAAACGGCGATAATCAGATAGGCCAGGCCGCCAAGCAGGTAATACGCACTACCGCCTAACGAAACCAGTTTTCCTCCCCAGATAACAAAAAACAGACCGATACAAAAACTGAGTATGACAAAAAGCAGGCGATAAGCGGTAAAGAACCAGCGCTTACCGGTGCTCTGCTGTGGAGCGTGCATTTTTCTTTCCTTTTACCAACATCGAATAACCGTCAATTTCGCTCACAATGTTATGAGAAAATTAACATTCACGGCGCACACCGTGAGATATTTGTAATACAATTATACATAGTTGTTATTTTTGTGTACATTTATTTGTATTACAAATAAAACATAACAAACCAGACAGTTAGCGTATCCCCCTATCATTTAGCACTCTCAACCACGTTGCGCGCACGATGACACGCCAGGAAAAACCGCTCCGCCAGGCAAGTCCACACTCCCCCTGCGGCGCTGACGAAAAAAATGCCCGGCCAGTGGTTATAAATTCAATAACATAGAAATATTGCCGCGACTGAGCCTACCCTTTGCTGCCCGACGTATGAGAAGATAACGCCTTATGATCCAAGGCGCCGGCGTGTGCGCCGCCTTGCCTCCACCTCGCACGCTGCTGCACGGATGCGAGTCTCGGAAAACACTGACACCTGGCACCTCTCTGCTTGTTCATTACCGGCAAAACAGAGAAATGGTTAAGATCACCTGCTATCTCCAAACATTTAAGTGAAGACAATGACGCAAACTTTTATCCCCGGTAAAGACGCCGCGCTGGAAGATTCCATCAGCCGTTTCCAACAGAAACTGAGCGATCTGGGTTTCAATATTGAAGAAGCCTCCTGGCTCAACCCGGTACCGCACGTCTGGTCAGTGCACATCCGCGACCGCGACTGCCCGCTGTGCTTCACCAACGGCAAGGGCGCCAGCAAAAAAGCGGCGCTGGCGTCGGCGCTGGGCGAATACTTCGAACGTCTGTCGACCAACTATTTCTTTGCCGACTTCTACCTGGGCAAACAGATCGCCAACGGCGATTTCGTCCACTATCCGAACGAAAAATGGTTCCCGATCCCGGCGGACGACTCGCTGCCGGCGGGTATCCTCGATCCGCGCCTGCACGCCTTCTACGATCCGGAACAGGAACTGAGCGCCGGCGATCTGATCGATCTGCAGTCCGGCAACGGTGAACGCGGCATCTGCGCCCTGCCGTTTACCCGTCAGTCCGATCAGGAAACGGTTTATATTCCGATGAACATTATCGGCAACCTGTACGTGTCCAACGGCATGTCCGCCGGCAACACCGCAAACGAAGCGCGCGTACAGGGACTGTCTGAAGTGTTTGAGCGCTATGTGAAGAACCGCATCATCGCCGAATCCATCAGCCTGCCGGAAATTCCGGCCGAGGTGCTGAACCGCTACCCTGGCGTGGTTGAGGCCATCGCCAAGCTGGAAGAGGAAGGCTTCCCGATCCTTTCCTATGATGCTTCGCTGGGCGGCAAGTACCCGGTAATCTGCGTAGTGCTGTTCAACCCGGCCAACGGCACCTGTTTCGCCTCCTTCGGCGCCCACCCGGACTTCGGCGTCGCGCTGGAGCGTACGGTGACCGAACTGCTGCAGGGCCGCAGCCTGAAAGATCTGGACGTGTTCACCGCGCCAACCTTTGATGATGAAGAAGTGGCGGAACATGCCAACCTGGAAACCCACTTTATCGATTCCAGCGGCCTGATCTCCTGGGATATGTTCAAACAGGACGCCGACTACCCGTTCGCCGACTGGAGCTTCAGCGGCAGCACGCAGGAAGAGTTCGCCACGCTGATGGCCATCTTCCAGCAGGAAGACGCCGAAGTGTACATCGCCGATTACGAGCACCTTGGCGTTTACGCCTGCCGTATCATCGTGCCGGGCATGTCCGATATCTACCCGGCGGAAGATCTGCTGCTGGCCAACAACAGCATGGGCGCTCATCTGCGCGACACCCTGCTGGCGCTGCCTGACAGCGACTGGCAGCCGGAAGAATATCTGGCGCTGCTGCAGCAGTTGGATGACGAAGGGCTGGACGATTTCACCCGCGTACGTGAACTGCTGGGCATTGCCTCCGGCAAAGACAACGCCTGGTACAGCCTGCGCGTCGGCGAACTGAAGTCCATGCTGGCACTGGCCGGCGGCGATATGGAGCAAGCGCTGATCTGGGCGGAATGGACGCAGGAGTTCAACGCCTCGGTATTTACGCCGCAGCGCAGCAACTATTATCGCTGCCTGCAAACGCTGCTGCTGCTCGCGCAGGAGCCGGAGCGCGACCCGGCTCAGTACCACAGCGCGTTCGTCAAAATGTACGGCCAGGACGCCGTGGATGCCGCCTCCGCCGCCATGAGCGGTGAAGAGCGCTTCAACGGGCTGTTCGCCATCGACAGCGATCTGCAGGCGCTGCCGGCGCATCAGGCGCTGCTGGCGGCCTATGAGAAGCTGCAGCAGGCCAAGCGTCGCCACTGGGCAAACGCCTAACGCCTAAGCCGGGTGGCATCATCACTGCCGCCCGGCTATTTTCCCCTCTCACCCTCGATTTTTAACCTGAACAACGCCATGCATTTTTTTGCGTAAACCGCCATAAAACATCACGACGATGGATTTGTTACGTGAAGGTGAAATAATAATTAACACCCATTTCTTAAATATGCATTTAGTCCCTATTTAATGAAATTATTTAACCGGCAGATAACCAGCCAAAGACGCTAATTAAAAAATAACTGCAAAACTTAAAAAATATTTTTTATAAAAAATTCAATAAATTAACCACAAAAACCACGTAAATAATATGCCTTTACGCCGTTTTACTTCGGCGCCTCATGATCCAAATCAACTTTTACCCCATACCGCTTTGCTAGTATCTCATTGCGTTGTTATAACCCTTTTGAGCGAGAACTGGCGTGAAAGCTGACAACCCTTTTGATTTGCTGTTACCTGCCGCGATGGCGAAAGTCGCCGAAGACGCCGGCATCTATAAAGCGACCAAACATCCGCTAAAAACGTTTTATTTAGCGATCACCGCCGGCGTTTTCATCTCTATCGCATTCGTGTTCTACATCACCGCCACCACAGGCACCGCCGAAGTCCCGTTTGGCCTGGCTAAATTGGTCGGCGGCATCTGTTTCTCACTGGGGTTGATGCTGGTTGTCGTCTGCGGCGCGGATCTGTTCACGTCCACCGTGCTTATCGTTATCGCCAAGGCCAGCGGCCGCATCACCTGGCGTCAATTGGCGGCCAATTGGCTTAACGTCTATATTGGTAACCTGATCGGCGCACTGTTCTTCGTCGCCCTGATCTGGTTCTCCGGCGAATATATGACGGCCAACGGCCTGTGGGGGCTGAACGTGTTGCAAACCGCCGACCACAAGCTGCACCACACATTTATCGAGGCCGTCTGCCTCGGCATTCTGGCTAACCTGATGGTCTGCCTGGCGGTATGGATGAGCTACTCCGGCCGTAGCCTGATGGACAAAATGTTCGCCATGGTTCTGCCGGTCGCCATGTTCGTCGCCAGCGGTTTTGAACACAGCATCGCCAATATGTTTATGATCCCTATGGGTATTGTGGTTAAACACTTCGCCACGCCGGAATTCTGGCAAGCCGTAGGGACTGCACCCGAGCACTTTGCTCATCTGACCGTAAGCAACTTTATCTTCGACAACCTGATTCCCGTCACCCTCGGCAACATCATCGGCGGCGGTCTGCTGGTTGGTTTGACTTACTGGGTAATTTATCTGCGTGGCGACAAGCAGCCTTAAACCGCATCGCCACGTCGGATCCGAACTCCACAATTAGAAGGTAGGTGTAACATGACCGAACTTAACGAGAAATTAGCCCAAGCCTGGGAAGGTTTCAGCAACGGTGACTGGCAGAACGAAGTCAACGTCCGTGACTTCATCCAGAAAAACTACACGCCGTATGAAGGCGATGAGTCCTTCCTGGCCGGCGCTACGCAGGCGACCACCACGCTGTGGGACAAGGTCATGGAAGGGATCAAACTGGAAAACCGCACCCACGCGCCGGTTGATTTCGACACCGACGTCGCCTCCACGATTACCTCTCATGACGCCGGCTACATCAGCAAAGAGTTGGAAACCATCGTCGGCCTGCAGACCGAAGCACCACTGAAACGCGCGCTGATCCCGTTCGGCGGCATCAAAATGGTTGAAGGCTCCTGTAAGGTTTACGGCCGCGAGCTGGATCCACAGCTGAAAAAGGTCTTTACCGAATACCGTAAAACCCACAACCAGGGCGTGTTCGACGTCTACACCAAAGATATCCTGAAGTGCCGTAAATCCGGCGTGCTGACCGGTCTGCCGGACGCCTACGGCCGCGGTCGCATTATCGGCGACTACCGCCGCGTGGCGCTGTACGGCATCGACTTCCTGATGGCGGACAAATTAAACCAGTTCAACTCCCTGCAGGATAAACTGGAAAACGGCGAAGACCTGGAAATGACCATCCAGCTGCGCGAAGAGATCTCTGAGCAGCACCGCGCGCTGGGCCAGATTAAAGAGATGGCCGCCAAATACGGTTACGACATCTCCGCACCGGCGAAAAACGCCCAGGAAGCGGTGCAGTGGACCTACTTCGGCTATCTGGCCGCGGTGAAATCGCAAAACGGCGCCGCCATGTCCTTCGGCCGCGTATCCACCTTCCTGGATGTGTACATTGAACGCGACATCAAGGCCGGCCAACTGACTGAAGAGCAGGCACAGGAGCTGATCGACCACCTGGTGATGAAGCTGCGCATGGTGCGTTTCCTGCGTACCCCTGAGTATGATGAGCTGTTCTCCGGCGACCCAATCTGGGCTACCGAATCTCTGGCCGGTATGGGCGTCGACGGCCGTACGCTGGTGACCAAAAACAGCTTCCGTTTCCTGAACACCCTGTACACCATGGGGCCGTCTCCGGAACCGAACATGACCATTCTGTGGTCGGAAAAACTGCCGCTCAACTTCAAGAAATTCGCGGCGAAAGTGTCTATCGACACCTCTTCCGTACAGTATGAAAACGACGATCTGATGCGTCCTGACTTCAACAGCGATGACTATGCCATTGCCTGCTGCGTCAGCCCGATGGTGGTCGGTAAGCAAATGCAGTTCTTCGGCGCACGCGCCAACTTGGCGAAAACCATGCTGTACGCCATCAACGGCGGCGTTGACGAAAAACTGAAAATGCAGGTCGGCCCGAAAGAAGCGCCGATGATGGACGAAGTGCTGGACTATGACAAAGTCATGGATCGTATGGACCACTTTATGGACTGGCTGGCGAAGCAGTACGTCACCGCGCTGAACATCATCCACTACATGCATGACAAGTACAGCTATGAAGCGGCGCTGATGGCCCTGCACGACCGTGACGTCTACCGCACCATGGCCTGCGGCATCGCCGGTCTGTCCGTGGCGGCCGACTCCCTGTCTGCCATCAAGTACGCGAAAGTCTCCACCATCCGCGATGAAGACGGCCTGGCGGTGGACTTCAAGGTTGAAGGGGAATATCCGCAGTTCGGTAACAACGACCCGCGCGTCGATGACATCGCCTGCGACCTGGTGGAACGTTTCATGAAGAAAATTCAGAAACTGCGCACCTACCGCAATGCGGTGCCGACCCAGTCCGTGCTGACGATCACCTCCAACGTGGTGTACGGCAAGAAAACCGGTAACACGCCGGACGGCCGCCGCGCCGGCGCGCCATTCGGTCCGGGCGCCAACCCAATGCACGGCCGCGATCAGAAAGGCGCCGTTGCCTCTCTGACCTCGGTGGCGAAACTGCCGTTCGCCTATGCGAAAGACGGTATTTCCTATACCTTCTCCATCGTGCCGAACGCACTGGGTAAAGATGACGACGTGCGTAAAACCAACCTGGCGGGCCTGATGGACGGCTATTTCCACCATGAAGCCGCTATCGAGGGCGGTCAGCACCTGAACGTGAACGTGATGAACCGCGAAATGCTGCTGGACGCGATGGATAATCCTGAGAAATATCCTCAGCTGACCATCCGCGTATCCGGTTATGCGGTGCGTTTCAACTCGCTGACCAAAGAGCAGCAGCAGGACGTTATCACCCGTACCTTCACGCAAACCATGTAATTCCTTGCCAATGCCGGGCTGCAAGGCCCGGCCGGCACAGGCAACCGGGGCCGGGATAACCGGCCCTTTTAACATGCAATACTCCTGACTCCCGCGAGTCTGTTTTGCCAGGTATCTATACTCAGTGGACATCCGGCAAAACAGTGATCCGGCAAACGGCCGGTCAACAGGCATCTCTCCCCTCCGGCAGCCGGATTTCCCGCTGCTGCATCGCTGATACCTGACTGACGACCGTAAGCCTATTTTTAGACTGCGCCTGACAGTCAATATTGGAGAAACCCGCAATGTCAGTAACTGGCCGTATCCACTCTTTCGAATCCTGCGGCACCGTTGACGGCCCAGGCATTCGCTTTATCGTCTTTTTCCAGGGCTGCCTGATGCGCTGCCTGTACTGCCATAACCGCGATACCTGGGATACCCACGGCGGCAAAGAAGTGACCGTGGAAGAGCTGATGAAAGATGCCGTCGCCTACCGCCATTTTATGAATGCTTCCGGCGGCGGCGTAACGGCCTCCGGCGGCGAGGCGATTCTGCAGGCTGAATTCGTCCGCGACTGGTTCCGCGCCTGTCATCAGGAAGGCATCAACACCTGTCTGGATACCAACGGCTTCGTGCGCCGTTACGATCCGGTAATCGACGAGCTGCTGGACGTTACCGATCTGGTGATGCTCGATCTGAAACAGATGAATGACGATATTCACCAGAACCTGGTGGGTGTTTCCAACCACCGCACGCTGGAATTCGCCCGCTATCTGGCGAAGCGCAACCAGCGCACCTGGATCCGCTATGTGGTAGTGCCGGGCTGGTCAGATGACGATAAGTCCGCCCACCTGCTGGGCGAATTCACCAAGGATATGACGAATATCGAAAAGATCGAGCTGCTGCCCTATCACGAACTAGGCAAGCATAAATGGATCGCCATGGGCGAAGAGTACAAGCTGGACGGCGTGCATCCGCCTAAGGCCGAGACCATGGATCGGGTCAAAGGCATTCTGGAAGGCTACGGCCACAAAGTGATCTATTAATTACGCAGTACAGCATAAAAAACCCGGCGCATCTGGCCGGGTTTTCGCTATCAGGCCGCAGCAAACGGCGTGTGGTGATGGTCCGGCTTCTGTTTCTTCAACAGCATCACCAGATAGACCAGCGCCACCGCGGCGATCATCACAAACAGCAGCTGATCGGAGTAATTCTGCATCAGCATCGCCGTCATCGACGGGCCAAGCAGGCTGCCGATGGTATAGCTCATTAACAGTGCCTGATTCATCGCCACCAGCTCATGAGACTGCACTTTTTCGCATGCCCAGGACATCGCTACCGGATACAGCGTAAAGCCGGCGCAGCCCAGAATAAACAGTGAAGGCGCCATCGCGTAGCCTCCGAGCATCGCCATACTGGCGATAATCACCACAAATACCTGAACGCGTAACACCAGCAGGCGTCCATAGCGATCGGCCATTTTACCGACCGGCCACTGGCCGATAATGCCGGAACTAACCAGCAGCGCCATCCAGTAGCCAACATCCGCATCGCTGAAGCCCTGATGAGACAGGTAAAGTGGCATCAGGCCATACAGCGAGCCAAGTACAATACCGGAAATCACGCAGCCGTTAATTCCCAGGCGCGCGCTGCGGCGTTTCAGCATCGGCAATACCGCCGCCTGCTGCGGTTCGTCATCGGCGCTATTTACCCGGGCAAACAGCATCGGCAGCATGGCACTAATCACGATCGCCGTCACCCATGGCAACACGTTCCACAGCTCGGAAGAGACCATGCCAAGCAGCAACTGGCCCACCACCGTACCGAGATAATACACCGTCATATAGGCCGCCAGCAGCTGACCACGGTTGGTCTGAGTGCCGCTGCGCAGCAGCGCACTCTCAACGATCACCCAAATCCAGGCGCAGCCGATGCCGGCAAAGAAGCGCCATCCCAGCCAGCTCCAGAAGTCGAGCGACAGCGTCATGCCCGCCGTCGCGACGGCAAACAGCAGACAGGAAAGATGGTAGCTGCGGGTAAAGCCAATGCGCTTAATCAGCTTACCGGCCAGCATGGTACCGACCAGGTTGCCGGTAAAATAAGAAGAACCGATCATCCCCACTTGCCAGGTTGACAATTGAGCATGGGTTAACCAAAGAGGGACTAACGTATTCAGTACGGCAATAGAAACCGTGAGCAACAACAAGCCGCAGAGCAAGAGGAGCACTGGGCGGGAGTATGCGTACATAGTGAACTTGAGACCGAGCAAGCTAATGAGAGTGCGCGCATCATGCCACTGGCGATAAAAAAGTCAATCAGCAGTTAGCGTTCGACCGCACGATTTGTTTTCAGCTACGGCCTGTTGCCTGAAATCAGCGGCAAGAAGTGGTGAAACACGGTTAACCAAGCGGGTTACTCTTAGATGTAAATACGTTTCGCCACTCCCTGATGCCGAGCGACACAGTGACGGCTTACGCCGCCACGTGGCGTGCTTATCGCTATCGCATGCGCCATAGATTAGATCAATACAGAAGAAATACAGTCAGTCAATCAACTGCATGTCTTTTAACGCATTCAATACCTGTACCGAGACGACAGAGCAACGATGCCGATCCGCATACGTGAGCCAGGCGATCTCTTCAATCTCGGCGTTAGCCTTAAGCTCGCCGTTAAAGTCAGCGGTAAAACAGCGTATATTCACCACCACGCCTTCCGCCTTACCGTCGGCCTGCCCTTTGAACTCCCCGAGCAAAACAATACTGTCATTAATTAAATCGACGGAGAGCTCTTCATTAATTTCTCTGACCAGCGCCGCCTGGTCACTTTCTCCGGCTTCCCGCTTACCGCCGGGAATATAAAAAGCAGCTTTGTTATATGAACGCGCCATCAGAATTTTTTTATTCTGGATATAAACCCAACCCAGTTTATCAATATTCTTGGCTGCAACATTGTTATTCATTTTCAGACCTCTCAATCCAGATCAGATACATGTTCAAACGACGCCGGTGGCCCAGGGCAGAGAACGCAGACGGCACCAGGCACGATACGCATCACGATGGTAACGTCAACAGAGGCAAAAGCGGCAGAAATACCGTACATGGTGGAGACGAACGCATTATGGTCCGTTTATTCGCTGACAAGGGTTCATGCCCGAAGACATGAACCCTTGTTAAATAGACCGGTCAAGCAAAACTTCAGCGCCGAACATTACCCTCAGCGCTTTCAATTCCGCTATCAGCCGATAAATTCCAGACCGCCCATATACGGACGCAGCACTTCCGGCACCTGAATACGGCCGTCTGCCTGCTGATAGTTTTCCAGTACGGCAACCAGCGTACGGCCAACCGCCAGGCCTGAACCGTTCAGCGTGTGCACCAGACGTGGTTTTTTCTCGGTCTTGCTGCGGCTACGCGCCTGCATACGCCGTGCCTGGAAATCCCACATGTTGGAACATGAGGAGATTTCGCGGTAGGTGTCCTGTGCCGGCAGCCACACTTCCAGATCGTAGGTCTTACAGGCGCCGAAGCCCATATCACCGGTGCACAGCAGCACTTTACGGTATGGCAGGTTCAGCAGCTGCAGCACTTTCTCCGCATGGCCGGTCAGTTCTTCCAGCGCATTCATGGAGTCTTCCGGACGTACGACCTGCACCATCTCAACCTTGTCGAACTGGTGCATACGGATCAGGCCACGCGTATCACGGCCGTAAGAACCCGCTTCGGCGCGGAAACACGGCGTATGCGCGGTCATTTTCAGCGGCAGCGCTTCCTCTTCCAGAATCTCATCGCGAACCAGGTTGGTCAGCGGCACTTCCGCCGTTGGGATCAGCGCATAGTTGCTGCTGTCGGACTCTTCTTCCAGCGGTTTGGTGTGGAACAGATCGTCACCGAATTTTGGCAGCTGGCCGGTACCGTACAGCGTTGCGTGGTTAACCAGGTAAGGGACGTAGGTCTCCAGGTAACCGTGCTGCTCGGTATGCAGATCCAGCATAAACTGCGCCAGGGCGCGGTGCATGCGGGCAATCTGCCCTTTCATCACCACAAAGCGGGAGCCGGTCAGTTTTACCGCGGAGGCAAAGTCCAGCCCGCCGGCCATTTCACCCAGGTCAACGTGGTCGCGCACCGAGAAATCATAAGCGCGTGGTTCACCCCAGCGGCTGATTTCTTGGTTTTCACTGTCGTCTTTGCCATTAGGCACAGAGTCGTCCGGCAGGTTCGGCAGCGTCAGCGCGTAATCGCGAATGTCGTTCTGCAGCTTGTCCAGCTCCGCCTTGGCGGCGTCCAGCTTGTCACCCAACTCGCTTACTTCGCGACGCAGCGGCTCGATATCTTCCCCACGCGCTTTCGCTGCGCCGATGGATTTCGATCGGGAGTTACGTTCTGCCTGCAGCGCTTCTGTTTCTACCTGCAAAACCTTGCGGCGCTCTTCCTGAGAACGCAGCAAATCCAGATCGAGTTTAAAACCACGGCGAGCCAGTTTTTCGGCGACTGCGTCTAGCTCATTACGCAGCAGATTGGGATCGAGCATGCTAATCCTGTGCTTGTTGTTATTGAAAGAAAATTTGTTGTCTTATACGGCGGATTGAGCGCCGTATAAAAGGAAAGTGATACCCGCTAACCTTACCGCAACGGCAACGCTAGCGGTAGCGTTTTGTCGGGCTATTTTGATCCTGCTCCGCAAGCCACGCCAACTTTTCACCAATTTTACCTTCCAGCCCGCGACGGGTCGGCTGGTAGTAGCGCGTATTGGCCATTTGCGGCGGGAAGTAGTCCTCGCCGGCGGCGTAGGCGTTGGGCTCATCGTGGGCGTAACGGTACTCCGCGCCCAACCCCATCTCTTTCATCAGCTTGGTCGGTGCGTTGCGTAAATGTTCCGGCACATCATAATCTGCCATCTCTTTCGCATCGCGCATCGCGGCTTTAAAGGCGGTGTACACCGCATTGCTTTTCGGCGCGCAGGCCAGGTAGACAATCGCCTGGGCGATGGCGCGCTCGCCTTCCGCCGGCCCGACGCGGGTAAAACAGTCCCAGGCGGCAATCGCCACCTGCATGCCGCGCGGATCGGCATTGCCGACGTCTTCCGAGGCGATCGCCAGCAAACGGCGCGCCACATACAGCGGATCGCCGCCGGCGGTAATAATACGAGCATACCAGTAAAGCGCCGCATCCGGCGCCGAACCGCGCACCGACTTATGCAGCGCGGAGATCAGGTCATAAAAACGGTCGCCCTTATTATCAAAGCGCGCGCTGCGTTCACCGGAAACCTCTTTCAGCAGCTCAGGGGTGAGTACCCGCACGCCCTTGGCATTGAGTTCCGCCATATCAGCCATCATTTCCAGGCTGTTCAGCGCCCGCCGGGCATCCCCGCTGACCAATTCAGACAGCATATGTCGCGTATCGTCCGGCAGCTCGATATTCTGGCCGCCAAAGCCACGCTCTTTATCGTTCATTGCCTGATCCAGCACCTGGCCGATATCGTCAGCGGTCAGCGCCTTGAGCAGATACACGCGCGCACGCGACAGCAGCGCCGAGTTCAGTTCAAACGAAGGGTTTTCGGTGGTTGCGCCGATAAAGGTGATGGTACCGTCTTCAATATGCGGCAGAAACGCATCCTGCTGACTCTTGTTGAAACGGTGCACCTCATCGACAAACAAAATGGTGCGACGGCCGGCATCACGGTTTTGCCGCGCGCGCTCAATTGCCTCGCGGATCTCTTTAATGCCGGACGTCACGGCGGAAATACGCTCGACATCGGCCTGCCCGTAGCGGCCGATCAACTCTGCCAGCGTCGTTTTTCCCGTTCCCGGCGGCCCCCACAAAATCATCGAGTGCAGCTGTCCCGCTTCGATGGCGCGTGGCAGCGGCTTACCCGGCGCCAGCAGATGCTGCTGGCCGATATACTGCGCCAGCGTGGTTGGCCGCATACGTGCGGCCAGAGGCTGGAATTCATTTTGGGAAAAATCGAGCGACAAATTATTACTCACGCATACCTCACTGCCGCTGGTCGTCCAGCGTCACCCCCTTCGGCGGGGTAAATTTAAACTTGCCGGCGTCAACCGCGGTATTTTGCTGGCTTTTCAGCGTATAGGCGCTGCGCTGGCCATCCTGCTCCACGGCGGCGAAGCTGTTGATGGTGCCGCTGTTGGTCACGGAGATCGCAAACTGCTTCAGATTGCCGCTGCTGCTTTTCGGCGTCAGTTCGAAATCATCACCTTTCTGCTTAATGTTGTACTGCTTCCAGTCGCTTGGATTGTTGCGAGTGATCAACATAAACGGCGTATTGCCGGTGGCGCTCTTCAGCCAGGTTGCCGTTACCTGCTCAACAAACGGATTATAGAACCACAGCGTTTCGCCATCGGACACCAGCACACTCTCATCAGGTGAGGTCATATGCCAGTTAAACAGATTAGGGCGCTTGACCCACAGTTCGCCTTCCCCCTGCTGCACGGCGGAACCGTCGCCGCCGGTGACGGTCTGGCTGAAGCTGGCATGGAAGCTATTCACTTTCGCCAGACGGCTCTGCAGATCGTGCGCCGCATCGGCCAGCACGGAAGTGGAAGCGAACCCCGAAAGCAGACAACATGCAACTAACAGTTTTTTCATTATTCCAGATACCTTTTCAAATGCGTTGACCGCCAAACGGCGTCATCAGGAAAACTTTTCACGCCTCCACTTTACCGGAAGCCGGCGGCGGGCTGAACGCGCAATATTCCGAGAAAAGACGGGTTTACCCTTCTTTGCACAAGGGCCGCAAAGCGGCCCTTGAATTTCTCAATGTATCCTCGGCAATCATTCGTGCCGCGGCGGAGCCAGCACCTCACGGTTGCCGTTATGCCCCTGCTCGCTGACGATCCCCTGCGCTTCCATCTGCTCGATGATGCGCGCCGCGCGGTTGTAGCCGATGCGGAACTGACGCTGTACGCCGGAAATTGAGGCGCGGCGCTTATCCACCACAAACTCGACCGCCTGATCGAACAGCGGATCCAGCTCTTCGTCACCGTCAAGACCGCCGCCGCCTTCGCCATCGTCGCCGCCGCTGATAATACCTTCCTTATATTGCGGCCGCTCACGCGCTTTCCAATCCTTGACCACCGCATGCACTTCCTGATCGCGCACAAAGGCGCCGTGCACGCGCACCGGAATCGACGAGTTCGGCGCCAGGTACAGCATATCGCCCATCCCCAGCAGCGACTCTGCGCCGCCCTGATCGAGAATGGTGCGGGAGTCGATCTTGCTCGATACGGTAAAGGCGATACGCGTCGGGATGTTGGCCTTGATCAGGCCGGTGATCACATCCACCGACGGACGCTGAGTCGCCAGAACCAGGTGAATCCCCGCCGCACGCGCTTTCTGCGCCAGTCGGGCGATCAGTTCTTCGACCTTTTTACCGACGGTCATAATCAGGTCGGCAAACTCGTCGACCATCACCACGATATACGGCTCTTTCTCCAGTACCGGCGGCGTAATATCCATGCTGTCCGTTGGTTTCCAGAACGGATCCGGAATCGGACGTCCCATAGCTTCCGCCTGATCGACGCGCTCGTTATAGCCGGCAATGTTACGTACGCCCAGCGCGGACATCAGCTTATAGCGACGCTCCATTTCCGCCACGCACCAGCGTAACGCATTGGCCGCATCTTTCATGTCGGTCACCACGTCGGTCAACAGGTGCGGAATACCTTCGTAAACCGACAGCTCCAGCATTTTCGGATCGATCATGATAAAGCGTACGTCTTTCGGCGTGGCTTTATACAAAATGCTCAGAATCATGGCGTTAACGCCGACCGACTTACCGGAACCGGTGGTACCGGCCACCAGCAGGTGCGGCATTTTGCCCAGATCGGCCACCACCGGCTCGCCGGAAATATCCTTGCCCAGTACGATGGACAGCGGCGACGGGTTATCGCGGAATGCCGGGCAGTCCAGCACTTCACGCAGATAAACCGTCTGGCGCTTGGCATTCGGCAGTTCCAGACCGACATACGGCTTGCCCGGAATGACTTCCACCACGCGCACCGCCGGCGTAGACAGCGAACGCGCCAGGTCACGCGACAGATTGGAAATACGCGCGGCCTTCACGCCCGGCGCCAGATCCAGTTCGAAACGGGTGATTACCGGCCCCGGCAGAATATCCACCACCTCGGCCTTCACGCGGTAATCCGCCAGGCTGGCTTCCACCAAACGCGCCTTCTGTTCCAGCGCGAACGTATCCACCGGCTCAATATCTTTCGGCGCTTCAGTCAGCAGTTCCAGCGTCGGCAGCGGCGTGGTCGGTTTCTCCAGCGGCTGATCGTTACGCATCAGGAACGGGTGAATCAGGCTGTCCATTGCCGGCTGCTGCGGCGCGGCCGGTTGAGCCGGTTGCTGCTGCGGCTGCTGATACGGTTGCTGAGCTTGCTGCTGCCCGTGATAAGGCTGCTGCTGCCCCTGAGATTCCGGCGCCTGAGGCTGTTGATAAGCCTGTTGCTGAGTCTGGTAGGGCTGCTCATGCGGCGGCTGCGCCACGCTGCCGTCATACGGCGACGGTGCGGCGGGCTCTTCGTGCGGCGACAGGGTAAACAGCGGCTCATCAGGGCCGTTATCCACCAGATCATCGACCGGCGAGAAGCTGAAGGCGTTGTTGGTTTCTACCGGCTGCGGGGTAACCGGCGCTTCCGGCTGCGGAGTCGCGCCGTAGCGCGCCTGCTGCTGCTCGGCGAACGCCTTGCGCAATGCCTCTTCCTGCAGAGCATCCTCGTCATCAGCGGCGTTCGCGACAGGATCGACATGGTCATGCTGATAATCCGCGCCGTAACGCTGGTTCTGCTGTGCGGCGAACGCCTGACGCAGCGCTTCTTCCTGCATCGCCTCGTCATCCTGAGGGTTCACGGCGGCGTTATTCGGCGCAGGTTCTGCAGTCTGCTTGCGCTGCTCCTGTTCTGCCATCCGCTGCGAAGGCAGTTTGATGCCGTAAGAAGCCAGCTCGCGACGCGTCGGGATACGCACCGGATTAGGGCGCGGCAGCTCAGGGCCAATACCCTGTTTTACCTGGGTATTGCCTTCACTGGTGGCGCTGAACGCCGGCATAAACGTATTGGCCGCGGCTGCTGCTGCCGCCGCCGCAGCAGCGGCATCCATTGCAGGTTTGGTAGCGGCGGCGGATGATGCAGCCCCGTCAGTAACGTCCGGAACTGCATTATTGTGCCCGCTCTCTGCCGGCGCCGCCGAGAAATCAAACGGCGAGGCGGCAGGCTGCTGAGGCGCCGTTGCCCGGTTCCAGTCCCCCAGACGCGGCTCATCATCGCCCTGCTGAATCTCTGCCGGACGCGGGGTTTTCGGCACCGGCGTTTCTTCAGGAATTTCAAACGAGTACAGCGGCGGCGCGTTATCTTCCGGCTGCGCACTCATCGGATGCTGATTCACGGAGGCCGGCGCGGCTGGCGCCGTCGTCACCGCAGGCGCAGCTGCCGGCGTCGCCGGAGCCACGGGAGCCGAAGCCTCTGCGGAAGTAGCAGCGGCCGGTGCGGCCGGCGAAATCTCTTCAGACGCCGGCGCAGCAGCGTTGGTCGCCGCGTTAGCCACGTCCGCGACCTCATCGTCGTCATTAGCCCGCAGGCCGCTGAGCAGCGGATCCGCCGTTTCATCGGCATCGGCAGACGGCTGAGCGCTCTCTTTTACGGAAGGCGCGCTGAACAGCACGTCATCGGCATCGGCCGTATGCGCGGCAGCTGCTGCGCTGGCGGCGGCCGCTGCGCCCTTGCCGTCGTTTTCCGGCGTTTCGGCGTACAAGTCGTCTTCATCGTCACGATAGCGATCGTCACGGCGCGAACGGTTGGTCATAAAGGTGGCGATGCCCAATACGGCCCCACCGATCTTCTCGGCAATCACCAGCCATGACCAGCCGGTAAATAGCGTCAGGCCCGCGGCCCACACGCACAGCAACGCCAGCGTCGCGCCGATGCCGTTGAACCACGGCAGCATCGCGTTGCTCAGCAGGCTGCCGATCACGCCGCCGGAGGCAAAGTAATAGAGATCGTCGACATTCAGCGCCGCCAGCCCGCACGAGGTGAGCACCAGCGCCAGCGTGCCGATCAGGCGCAGTGAAAGCGCAAAATAGTCAATATAGTCGCGGGTATCGCGCTGCCGGTAGGCAACCCAGCACAAGATCAGCGCGATCGGCGGGATCGCGTAAGCGAGCACCCCGAAGGTGAAGAACAGCGTATCGGCCAGCCAGGCGCCCACGCCGCCGCCAAGATTATGAATCGGCTCATGCCACGCCGTCTGCGACCAGCTGGGATCAGACGGGTTGAAGCTGACCAGCGCAGCCATGAGGTAAACGGCAAAAATCGCCACCACGATCAACGCAGCTTCCAGCAACCGACGGCCACTGCTGAGTTTCTTCAAGGTAACTTCTTTATCTTCTGTGTATTCCTGGCTCAAGAAAGGCTCTCCAGGTTCCTGTTAGCGGATAGAGTAACAGCGCCGAGTTGTTTCCCCGGCGCCAAAACTGTATGAATAAACAGGAGTGTAACGAATTTAATCAGGTTTTGCACCTGCACCTTACCGTGTTTTGATAACCAGACGGTTACTCTGTTTCACTTCTTCCATCACCACATAGGTGCGGGTGTCGTTGACCCCCGGCAAACGCAGTAAGGTTTCGCCAAGCAGCTTACGGTAAGCTGACATATCCGGCACGCGGGTTTTCAACAGATAGTCGAAATCACCGGACACCAGATGACACTCCTGAATCTCTTCAAGCTTCTGTACTGCCGAGTTAAATTGCTCGAACACATCTGGCGCGCCGCGGTTCAGCGTGATTTCCACGAAAACCAGCAGTGATGCATCCAGATAGTGCGGGTTCAGCAATGCAGTATAGCCATGAATGAACCCCTGACGCTCAAGACGACGTACGCGTTCCAAGCATGGCGTTGGGGATAACCCCACGCGCTTAGAAAGCTCAACGTTCGAAATACGCCCATCCTTCTGTAACTCATTGAGGATGTTGCGGTCGATACGGTCAAGATCTTTACCCGGGCGTTTCTTATTGTCTGCCATTATTATTGTCTCTCTTATTTCTTCCTTACACTTGCCAAACCCTAGCCAACGTCACTGTGTAGGGACTTGTTTCAAGCGAAGACCCGATTTTTGTTATATGCAGTCGATTGCGCAGAGCAATCTGCCGCACACAATGCTTCTTCACTATCCTCTTTTGCCGCGTCACAGCCTGTCTGTCAAACTCTGCGCGCGGCGATAAAACGATCTTCATCGTTAAGAAAGAAGCGCGCCTGTTTAAGGCGCAATCCCCCCTGCCCTGCCCGGCGCCCGCCTGATGATGAAAAGGCGAACGATCGGCTGTTGCTGCGGGGATAATTTCTTCTTCCTCTGATGTTTTCGCAAATGCGCAGCGGATTGTCAAAGTAAAAGAAGCAAAATCAGAAGAACGTACCGTCGAGAAAAGCGTTAACCCCTTTTTTAGTTATGAACCGCTGGGTTAAAAAGCGCCGCCATCGCGGCATGACGCAGAGAAAAGCACCGTTTTTAGCCCTCGTAGGCCAGAGTGCAGTAATGACACCGGTGTTTTTTACCTCGATATTAGAATTAATAGTCCGCAACTATCAGACAAATCGATAACAACCGTTACAGGTGCTTTTTTTACTTCACTATTTTCCCTACAATCGATGCCATTGTCCGCCATCGTGGGAAAAGAGGTTATTCATGGGCACGGCTAAACATAGCAAGTTATTGATTCTGGGCTCCGGCCCGGCGGGCTACACCGCAGCGGTGTACGCCGCGCGTGCAAACCTGCAGCCGGTGTTGATTACCGGCGTAGAGCAAGGCGGTCAGTTGACCACCACGACCGACGTGGAGAACTGGCCGGGCGACGCCAACGACCTGACCGGCCCGGCGCTGATGGAACGTATGCGCGAGCATGCGGAAAAATTCCAGACCGAGATCGTCTTCGACCATATCAACGGCGTTGATTTGCAACAGCGTCCGTTCCGTCTGACCGGCGACAGCGGCGAGTACACCTGCGACGCGCTGATTATTGCTACCGGCGCCTCCGCACGCTATCTGGGTCTGCCAAGCGAAGAAGCCTTCAAGGGCAAAGGCGTTTCCGCCTGCGCAACCTGTGACGGCTTCTTCTACCGCAACCAGAAAGTCGCCGTGGTCGGCGGCGGCAACACCGCCGTTGAAGAAGCGCTGTATCTGTCCAATATCGCCTCGGAAGTGCATCTGATCCACCGCCGCGACAGCTTCCGTTCAGAGAAAATTCTGATCGACCGGCTGATGGAGAAAGTGAAAAACGGCAACATCGTGCTGCATACCGATCATCAGCTCGACGAAGTGCTGGGTGATGAAATGGGCGTTACCGCCGTACGCATCCGCAGCACCAAGCAGGAAAACGAAACGCAGGAGCTGGCCGTTGCCGGCGTATTTATCGCCATCGGCCACAGCCCGAACACCGCCATCTTCGGCGATCAGCTGGCGCTGGAAAACGGTTATATCAAGGTGCAGTCCGGTATTCACGGCAATGCGACCCAGACCAGCATTCCGGGCGTGTTCGCCGCCGGCGACGTGATGGACCATATCTATCGCCAGGCGATTACCTCTGCCGGCACCGGCTGTATGGCGGCGCTGGATGCCGAGCGTTATCTCGACGGCATCGCACAGGCGGAAGTCTGCTGATCCCAGCCAAACATGACCTAACTTGACAAATAAGGCGGCCAAAAGGCCGCCTTATTTCTTTTCAGCCTGCACGGTGACGAGGTAACATTGAGCTTCACTTGTGTCCTTCAACGTTGAAGAAAACACTTTTTTAACAGCATGTTAACCTGGCCTGTACCAACAGGCGTCGGCGACGCAGATACTCCCAATGAAAAAAACCAGACAGCACCAGTTGACCCAATGGCTTAAAACGCAAAGCACGCTGGCCAAGCGGTGGTTGCGCCTTTCCATGCTGCTGGGGTTGTGCAGCGGCCTGTTAATCGTAGCGCAGGCCTGGCTGCTGGCTTCACTGCTCCATGCCTTAATCATCGACCATACGCCCCGCGAACAGCTGACCTCATCATTTATCTGGCTGGCCGCCGCTTTTGTCCTGCGCGCGCTGTTCAGCTGGCTGCGGGAACGGGTGGGTTTTATTGGCGGCCAGGTACTGCGGCGGGAAATACGCCGGCAGGTGCTGGACAAACTGCAGCAGCTTGGCCCGGCCTGGGTGCAGGGTAAACCGGCCGGCAGTTGGGCGACGATAATCGTCGAACAGATCGAAGATATGCAGGATTATTACTCGCGCTACCTGCCGCAAATGTATCTGGCGGTGTTTATCCCTCTGCTGATCCTAATCGCCGTTTTTCCGATTAACTGGGCCGCCGGGCTGATCCTGCTGGCGACCGCGCCGTTAATCCCGCTGTTTATGGCGCTGGTCGGCATGGGCGCCGCCGATGCCAACCGCCGTAACTTTGTCGCGTTGGCGCGCTTGAGCGGCAGCTTCCTCGACCGGCTGCGCGGGCTGGACACCCTGCGCCTGTTCCACCGCGGGCAGGCGGAAACCGCGCAGATCGCCCGCTCCTCCGAAGACTTCCGCCGCCGCACCATGGAAGTGCTGCGCATGGCGTTTCTCTCCTCTGCGGTACTGGAATTTTTCGCCTCCCTGTCAATCGCCGTGGTCGCGGTCTATTTTGGCTTCTCTTATCTGGGGGATCTGAACTTCGGCAGTTACGGCCTCGGCGTGACGCTGTTTTCCGGCTTTTTAGTGCTGGTGCTCGCGCCGGAATTTTTCCAGCCGCTGCGCGATCTGGGCGCGTTTTACCACGCCAAGGCGCAGGCGGTCGGCGCCGCAGAGGCGTTGGAAACCTTCCTCAATGCAGAAGGCGAACAGATCGGTCAGGGCACACTGACGCTGGACGATGCAATCCCGCTCACGCTGGCCGCCGATCGGTTGGAAATTCTGTCGCCGCAGGGCGTCGTACTGGCAGGGCCGCTGACCTTCACCCTGCCCGCTAATCAGCGCATCGCGCTGGTAGGCCTCAGCGGCGCGGGCAAAAGCTCGTTGCTGAATCTGCTGCTGGGGTTCCTGCCCTACCGCGGCTCCCTGACGGTAAACGGCAACGAACTGCGCGAACTGAACGCTGAGAACTGGCGGCGACAGCTGGGCTGGGTCGGGCAAAACCCGCATCTGCCGGCGCAAACGCTGCGCGACAATATTCTGCTCGGTAATCCGCAGGCCGATGAACCGCAATTACTGCAGGCGGTGGAACAGGCTTACGTCAGCGAGTTCTTGCCGCAGTTGCCACAGGGGCTGCAGACGGAGCTTGGTGACAGCGCCGCCCGCCTGTCGGTCGGCCAGGCGCAGCGGGTGGCCGTCGCCCGCGCGTTAATCAGCCCGCGTCGGCTGCTGCTGCTGGATGAGCCGGCCGCCAGCCTGGATGCCCACAGCGAGCGTCTGGTGATGCAGGCGCTGAATGCCGCGTCACGGCGCCAAACTACCCTGCTGGTCACCCACCAGCTGGAAGATACCGAGGATTTCGACCAGATTTGGGTCATGGATAACGGAAAGATCGTTCAACAGGGCGACTACGCCAGCCTGAGTGCCCAGCCGGGGCTGTTCGCCACCTTAATCGCACACCGCAGCGGGGAGCTATAATCATGCGCGTTTTACTGCCGTTTCTGGCGCTATACCGCCGCCATGGGTTCCTGATTGCGCTGGGCATCGTGCTGGCGATTATCACTCTGCTGGCCAGCATCGGCCTGCTGACCCTGTCCGGCTGGTTCCTCGCCGCCTCGTCGCTGGCCGGGCTGGCGGGACTGCTCACCTTTAACTATATGCTGCCTGCCGCCGGCGTACGCGGCGCGGCGATCTTCCGCACCGCCGGCCGCTACGCCGAGCGCGTGGTCAGCCACGACGCCACCTTCCGGGTGCTGGCGCACCTGCGGGTCTTCACCTTCAGCAAGATTCTGCCGCTATCGCCCGGCGGCATCGCCCGCTTCCGTCAGGCCGAGGTGTTAAACCGGCTGGTGGCCGACGTTGATACGCTGGACCATCTGTACCTGCGGGTAATGTCGCCGTTAATCAGCGCGGCCGTGGTGATCGTGGTCGTCACCTTTGGCCTGAGCTTTGTCGACCAGACGCTGGCGCTGATCCTCGGCGGCATTCTGCTGTTATTGCTGCTGCTGGTGCCGCCGCTGTTTTACTCCGCCGGCAAACCGATCGGCAGCGAACTGACCGCCCTGCGCAGCCAATACCGCACCGGGCTGACCGCCTGGCTGCAAGGCCAGGCCGAGCTGGTGGTGTTCGGCGCCGTAAACGATTTCCGCCACGCGCTCGATCAGATTGAACAGCGCTGGCAGCGCCGCCAGTGGCAGCAGGCATCATTAGGCGGTATGGCGCAGGCGCTGATGATTTTAGCCGGCGGGCTGACGGTGACGCTGCTGCTCTGGCTGACCGCCGGCGGCGTCGGCGGCAATAGCCAGCCCGGAGCGTTGATCGCGCTGTTCGTATTCGCCGGACTGGCCTCGTTTGAAGCGCTGATGCCGGTTGCCGCCGCGTTTCAGCACCTCGGACAGGTGATCGCCTCCGCCACCCGGGTAAAACAGCTGATCGAACAGCAGCCCACCGTCGATTTCCCCGTAGCCGGCCCTGCAACAGCGGCCAGCGCGACGCTGCAACTGCGCCACATTGATTTTACCTATCCGAGGCAACCGCAGCCGGTACTGCAGAATGTTGAACTGGAAGTCGCCGCCGGGGAGCATATCGCCCTGCTGGGACGCACCGGCTGCGGCAAGTCCACGCTGCTGCAGCTGCTGACGCGCGCCTGGGACGCCGACGGCGGCGATATTCTGCTCAACGGCGAGCCATTAGCCCGCTACGATGAAAGTACGCTGCGCGCCATGACCACGGTGGTGAGCCAGCGGGTGCATGTCTTCAGCGACACGCTGCGTGAAAACCTGCGGCTGGCGGCGCCGGAGGCGGACGACGAAACTCTGCAACAGGCGCTGAGCCAGGTCGGGCTGGACAAACTGCTGGAAAACGAAGGGCTGAACGCCTGGCTCGGTGAAGGCGGCCGTCAGCTGTCCGGCGGCGAACAGCGGCGTCTGGGCATCGCCCGCGCGCTGTTGCATTCAGCGCCGCTGTGGCTGCTGGATGAACCAACCGAAGGGCTGGACGCCGAGACCGAACAACAGATTCTGGCGCTGCTGCGTCAGCACTGTCAGGGCAAAACGCTGATCCTGGTGACCCACCGCCTGTACGGACTGGAGCATATGGACCGCATCTGCGTGATGGACGGCGGCCGTATCGTCGAACAAGGCGATCACGCCACGCTACTGCGCCAGCGCGGGCGCTATGCCCAGTTCCGCCAACGTATCAGCAACGTCTCGCTGTAACGCGACGCTAAGAGGTGATATGCGCATAGTGAAACTGTCGCCGCACTCCGTCGCCTTCCCTTCAGCGGAGGGCGCGCTGCGCGATCCTAACGGCCTGCTGGCGATTGGCGGCGATCTGAGCGCGCCACGCCTGCTGGCCGCTTACCAGCGCGGCATTTTCCCCTGGTATTCGCCGGGCGAGGCGATCTTGTGGTGGTCGCCGGATCCGCGCGCGGTGTTATACCCGGCCGAGCGCCATATCAGCCGCAGCTTCAAACGCTTCCTGCGCGCCGACCCGTTCCGCATTACGCTGAACCATGACTTCGCCGCGGTGATTGCCGCCTGCGCCGAACGGCCACAGGACGGCACCTGGATCGGCCCGGAGGTACAGCGCGCCTATCTGCATCTGCACCGTCTGGGCTACGCCCATTCGGTCGAGGTCTGGCAAGATGACGCACTGGTCGGCGGCATGTATGGCGTCGCTCAGGGCGCGCTGTTCTGCGGCGAGTCAATGTTCAGCCGCGTCACCAACGCCTCAAAATGCGCGCTGATGGCGTTTTGCCGTCATTTTGCCGCTTTTGGCGGGGAATTGATTGACTGTCAGGTGTTGAACGCGCACACTGCCTCGCTTGGCGCGAGGGAAATTTCCCGGCGCAGTTTTTTACAGCAGCTCAGCGAGCTTCAGCGCCGACCGTTGGCGGCAGAGTGCTGGGCAGCGCAAGTGATACCCCCACAGCAGGTTTAACCGTCCTCACCGACAAACTAATTTGCGGAAACGGTGCATTGTTCACCGACACATCTTTACATAATGTGGGTTTTTCGGCATTATCTTGCCGGTTAAAAACTAAGGTAGTTACACCTAGAGGATTCGATGGCCAAAGAAGACAATATTGAAATGCAAGGCACCGTTCTTGATACGCTGCCGAACACCATGTTCCGCGTTGAATTGGAAAACGGGCACGTGGTTACCGCTCATATCTCCGGTAAAATGCGTAAAAACTATATCCGCATCCTGACGGGCGACAAAGTCACTGTAGAGCTGACCCCGTACGACCTGAGCAAAGGCCGCATTGTCTTCCGTAGCCGTTAATCGGCTGACCGGTCGCCAGTCCGTGGCGACGCTGAGGATGTAAATCCCGCCCTGAGCCCTTTCCGTTTACCCCCGCCGCAGCGTTCAGCACTGAGTTGCAAGTGCGTAGGTAAACTGAGAGGGCTCACTCATATTCATTGCGCGCTGTCCGGCGCATAAAAAAGCGATGCCGAAGCATCGCTTTTTTTATTACCGCATCATACCGTTGCCGGATTAATGCACGCCTTCATCCGCTTTACGCTTCTGGGCGCTGAGGAAGTGATAGGTCAGCTGTTGGGTATCCGGATCCAGCTCAACCTTCACTGAACCACCATCCACCAGAGAACCGAACAGCAGCTCATTCGCCAGCGGTTTCTTCAGGTTTTCCTGCATCACCCGCGCCATCGGACGCGCGCCCATCGCACGGTCATAGCCTTTCACCGACAGCCAGTCGCGCGCTTCATCGCTGACCTCCAGCGAAACGCCTTTGGCGTCCAGCTGCGCCTGCAGTTCGACAATAAACTTGTCGACCACTTGCTGGATCACCGCCGTTGACAGATGGTTGAACCAGATAATGTTGTCCAGACGGTTACGGAATTCCGGCGTAAACACTTTCTTGATCTCTTCCATCGCATCGGTGCTGTTGTCCTGCTCAATCAGGCCAATGGATTTACGTTCCGTTTCGCGCACCCCGGCGTTGGTAGTCATCACCAGGATCACGTTGCGGAAGTCGGCCTTACGGCCGTTGTTATCGGTCAGCGTACCGTTATCCATCACCTGCAGCAGCAGGTTGAACACGTCCGGGTGCGCCTTCTCGATCTCATCGAGCAGCACCACTGCATGCGGATGCTTAATCACCGCATCGGTCAGCAGGCCGCCCTGATCGTAGCCGACATAGCCCGGAGGCGCACCAATCAGGCGGCTGACGGTATGACGTTCCATATACTCGGACATATCAAAGCGCAGCAGCTCGATATCCAGCGCCTTCGCCAGCTGTACCGTAACCTCGGTTTTACCGACGCCGGTCGGGCCGGCGAACAGGAAGGAACCGACGGGCTTACGCTCATGCCCCAGACCGGCGCGGCTCATTTTGATCGCTTCGGTCAGCGCTTCGATAGCCGGATCCTGACCGAACACCAGCATCTTCAGGCGGTCGCCCAGGTTTTTCAGCACATCGCGGTCGCTCGCCGAGACGGTTTTCTCCGGAATGCGCGCAATGCGCGCCACCACGGATTCAATATCCGCCACGTTGACGGTTTTCTTGCGCTTGCTGACCGGCATCAGACGGCTGCGCGCGCCGGCTTCATCAATCACGTCGATCGCCTTGTCCGGCAGATGACGGTCGTTGATGTATTTCACCGAAAGCTCCACCGCCGCGCGCACCGCTTTGGCGGTATAGCGCACATCGTGATGCGCTTCGTATTTGGTTTTCAGACCGTTGATAATCTGCACGGTCTCTTCCGGCGTCGGTTCGGTAATATCGATCTTCTGGAAGCGGCGCGCCAGCGCGCGATCCTTCTCAAAGATATTGCTGAACTCCTGATAGGTGGTGGATCCGATCACCCGGATCTTGCCGCTCGACAGCAGCGGTTTGATCAGGTTGGCGGCGTCCACCTGCCCGCCGGAGGCTGCCCCGGCGCCGATGATGGTGTGGATCTCATCGATAAACAGGATGCTGTTCTGATCCTGCTCCAGCTGTTTGAGCAGCGCCTTGAAACGCTTCTCGAAGTCGCCGCGGTATTTGGTGCCCGCCAGCAGCGAGCCGATATCCAGTGAATACAGGGTGCAGTCCGCCATCACTTCCGGCACGTCGCCCTGAACGATACGCCACGCCAGCCCTTCGGCAATCGCGGTTTTACCCACGCCCGATTCCCCCACCAGCAGCGGGTTGTTCTTGCGGCGGCGGCACAGTACCTGAATCGCGCGTTCCAGTTCGCGGTCGCGGCCGACCAGCGGATCGATGCCGCCTACCCGAGCCAGCTGATTGAGGTTGGTGGTGAAGTTTTCCATACGGTCTTCCCCTCCGGACTGCTCTTCGTTGATCGGGTTCTCCGCGTTGTTCGGCGCCTGGCCCGGTTCGTCTTTACGCGTACCGTGCGAAATAAAGTTCACCACGTCCAGACGGCTGACGTCATGCTTGCGCAGCAGATAGGCCGCCTGCGACTCCTGTTCGCTGAAAATCGCCACCAGCACGTTGGCGCCGGATACTTCACTACGGCCGGAGGATTGCACATGGAATACCGCACGCTGCAGCACGCGCTGGAAGCTGAGCGTCGGCTGGGTGTCGCGCTCTTCTTCGCTGGCCGGCAGCGTCGGCGTGGTTTGTTCGATAAAGGCTTCCAGCTCCTGGCGCAACGCCGCCAGATCCACCGTACATGCCTCAAGCGCTTCTCGCGCGGCAGGGTTGCTCAGTAACGCCAGCAACAGGTGCTCCACGGTCATAAACTCGTGTCTGTGCTCACGCGCTCTGGCGAAAGCCATGTTGAGACTGAGTTCCAGTTCTTGATTGAGCATAAGCACCTCCCCAATAGATTGCCTTAATCAGGCTTTTTCCAGCGTACAAAGCAACGGATGCTCGTTCTCCCTCGCGTAACGGTTCACATGAGCGACCTTGGTCTCCGCCACCTCGGCGGTAAACACACCGCAGATCGCCTTGCCTTGATAGTGCACCGTAAGCATCAGTTGCGTTGCGCGTTCAATATCATAAGAAAAGAACTTTTGCAGAACGTCAATCACAAATTCCATCGGAGTGTAATCGTCGTTGTTAAGTATAACTTTATACATTGACGGCGGTTTTACCGCATCGATTTGTTTTTCTTCGGCCAAGTGTTCAAAATTCAGCCAATCGTTGCTATTGCCCATCGCTGCTCATCTTCTCTTGTCTACCCCAAGATATGGGGGCGCATTCAGGTTATTCAAACGGGGATCTCTACTATTTTATCATCTTCGCCCTCTCTTCGCCGCAGGGAAAGCGCCGATAAAAACGGCGGCGATCGACGTCGATTGCATGGCAATAGCGTTACCTGCTTCAAACTTTGAGGAACTGCCGCCCCCTGTCAAAAGCCGATCGCTTGACGTGATGATCAGATGTTCTAGAGTGTAATTTCGTGAGCTGCTGGTCTTTTAACCACTTTTTGGCTCATCTGAAAATCAGTTATTCATCTCACTTAAAATAGCGTTGCGAGGGATGTAGAAACATGGAGACGGGTACTGTTAAATGGTTCAATAACGCCAAAGGTTTCGGCTTTATCTGTCCGGAAGGCGGTGGCGAGGATATTTTCGCTCATTATTCGACGATCAAAATGGATGGTTACCGGACGCTGAAAGCCGGTCAACAGGTCAGATTCGACGTGCATCAAGGCCCGAAGGGCAACCACGCCAGCCTGATTGAGCCGCTGGAAAGCGAAGCGGTAACCTGAAGGCGGCGCACGCCGCCGCCCTACCAAAATGCCAGCCACATCGGTGACTGGCATTTTTCATCACCGCCGGACGGCCCTTATTCTCGCGCCAGCGCATCAATCGGGTTAAGACGGGCGGCATTGCGCGCCGGCAGATAGCCGAACACTACGCCGATACCGGTGGAACAGATAAACGCGCTGAGCAGCGCCGCCGGCGGGAAGCTTATCTGCCAGCCCGGCAATACCAGCTGCACCAGCAGGCCGATGGCGAACGACAGGCCGATGCCCAGCGCACCGCCCACCAGACACACCAGCACCGCTTCAATCAGAAACTGCTGCAGCACGTCGCCGGAACGCGCGCCGACCGCCATGCGGATGCCGATTTCACGCGTACGCTCGGTGACCGACACCAGCATGATATTCATCACCCCGATACCGCCGACCACCAGCGAAATCACCGCCACCAACGTCAGGAACAGCTGCAGGGTGCGGGTGGTTTTCTCTGCGGTCTGCACCAGGCTGTCCATGTTGTAGGTAAAGAAGTCTTTCTTGCCGTGGCGCAGCGTCAGCAGGCGCGTCAGCTGCTGCTCCGCCTCCTGGCTGTTGTAGCCGTCGCGGATGCGTACGGTGATCGAATCAAAATAGGCATTGCCCATCAGCCGGTTGGCCATGGTGCTGTACGGCACCCAGACGCTCAGGGTTTTGCTGCTACCGAACATCGACTGCTTCTCCTGGGCGACGCCCACCACCGTTGCCGGCATATTGCCGACCAGAATCACCTCGCCGACCACCTCTTTCTGATGCGGGAACAGACGGCGCTTGGTATTGGCGTCGATCACCACCACCTGCGCCTGCGACTGCACCTGCAGCTGGTCGATGCCGCTCCCCTGGTTGAATGTCATACCGTAGACGCGGAAAAACTGTTCGCTGATGCCGGTCACATTCGCCGCCGCATCCACATTGCCCATGCGCAGCCGCATGCTGCTGCCGATGGTCGGTGACAGCGCGCCGACGTACGGCTGTTCACGCAGCGCATCGAGATCGTCATACTTCAACGACTGGCGATAGGCCGGATCGTCATCGCCAAAATCTTTGCCCGGATAGATATCGACCGTATTAGTGCCGATCGATTTGATATCCGCCAGCACCATCTGTTTGGCGGCGTCGCCGATCACCAGAATGGAGACCACCGAGGCGATGCCGATGATAATCCCCAGCATGGTCAGCATGGTGCGCATTTTATTCGCCGCCATCGCACGCCAGGCCATCACCAGCGCTTCGCGAAAACGTCCGCTCGCCTGCTGCCAGGAGGGCGCCGGCGTCGCCAGATCCAATGACTTGGCCTGCGGATTCGGCATGCCTGCCGGCCGGGAGTCGTTAATGATCTCGCCGTCGCGAATTTCAATGATCCGCTCCGCCTGCTGCGCCACCGTCGGATCGTGCGTGACGATAATCACCGTATGCCCCTGCTCGCGCAGCTGCTTGAGGATCGCCATCACCTCTTCGCCGGAGTGGCTGTCCAGCGCCCCGGTCGGCTCATCCGCCAAAATCACCTGGCCGCCGTTCATCAGCGCCCGGGCGATACTGACGCGCTGCTGCTGCCCGCCGGACAGCTGGCTCGGCTGGTACGCGACGCGCTCCCCCAATCCCAGCCGCTGCAACAGCGCCGTGGCGCGTTCGCGCCGTGCCGCTTTGCCCAGCCCAGCATACACCGCCGGCACCTCGACATTGTGTGAGGCGCTCAGATGCGGCAGCAGATGGTAGCGCTGGAAGATAAAGCCGAAATGTTCACGCCGCAGCGCCGCCAAGGCATCACCGTTCAACGTGGCCACATCCTGCCCCGCCACGCGGTACGTGCCGGCGCTCGGCTTATCGAGACAGCCGAGAATGTTCATCAGCGTCGATTTGCCGGAGCCGGAAGCGCCGATAATCGCCACCATTTCGCCGGCGTCGATGCTCAGCGTCACGTTCTTCAGCACCTCGACGGTCTGTTCGCCAGACTGATAGCTGCGGCAGATACCGCTCAGCTCAAGCAGCGTTGCCATCAGTTGGCCTCCGCGCCGCCGCGGTTAACGATAACCTCGTCGCCGACCCCAAGCCCTTTGACAATCTGCACGTCTATATTGTTACGCATGCCGATGGTCACTTCGCGCTTCTCTTCCTTGCCCTGCTTCAGCACCGCCACATAATAGCGGTTATCGGCAATTTGCTCGCCCAGCGCCGCCAGCGGGATCGCCATCGCCTGGCTGATGCCGCCCAACTGAATGTGCACCTGTGCGGTCATCTGCAGACGCAACAGCCCCTGCGGGTTCGGCACCTCAAAACGGGCATAGTAGAAGATGGCGTTGTTGACCTTCTCCGGCGTCGGCTGAATGTCTTTCAGCACACCGTCAAAGCGTTTGTTCGGGTCGCCCAGCACGGTAAACCAGGCCTTTTGCCCCGGCTTCAGGTGAATAACGTCGGCTTCGGACACCTGCGCCTTCACCAGCATGGTGCTGAGATCGGCCAGCGTCAGAATGTTCGGCGCCTGCTGCGCCGCAATCACCGTTTGCCCCTGCAGGGTGGTGATCTGCACCACGTCACCGTCCATCGGCGCTTCGATGCGGGTGTAGGCCAGGTTGATTTTGGCCGTATCCAGGCTGGCCTGATTACGGGCGATTTGCGCCTTGATACTCTCCACCTGCGCCTTTTTCACCGCCAGTTCGCTGGTGTATTTATCCAAATCCTGACGCGATACCGCCTGCACACGCGACAGCGCGCGATTGCGCTGCAGGGTGACCGCCGCCAGATGCTGCTCGGCCTGCGCCTGCTGCAGCTGTGCATGCAGTTCGCGCAGCATCGCCTCGCTTTCGCGGATGCTGTTTTGCGCCTGCTGCGGATCGATCACCCCCAGCAGCTGGCCCTTCTTCACTTTATCGCCAATTTCAACCATCAGGCTTTCCAACTGGCCGCTGACCTGCGCGCCGACGTCAACTTTGCGTACCGCATCCAGCTGACCGGTCGCCAGTACGTTTTGCTGCAGGTCGCGCTTGGCCACCTTCACCGTTTTATAGTCCACCGCTGCCGGCTGACGGAAAAACCAGAATGCCGCCACGGCGATAACCACCAGTCCCACGATGACGATCGTCCTGCGTCGTAGACGTCCCATAAACTTCATAAAGTGGTATATCCTTTTGTTTTTACCGGAGATGATCGCGCATTGTGAACGCTTCAGCGGACAAATTCCCACGATCCCGGTATTTCATCCCGCCGTTACGCGCGCTCTTTAGTCAATTAACGCGCACTATAACCGATTATCCGCGATCAAATCACATATTCCCGACGCGAAAAAAAGACGGCCGGGATCGCTCCCGGCCGTGATTCAGTGCGATAAACGTCTTATTTTCGCGTAAAAGTAAAATAGAGGGGGAAGGTATGCGGCGAATCTTGCTGCGCTCGCAGAACCATAGGCGCATCCTTGTCACCATAGATAAGTTTTAATCGGGCACTGTCTTTGATCGTACTGTCAAAAATCTCCAAACCTGCTGACGACACCGCCACCTTAAAGCTTGAACAGACGCCACTTAGGTTGGTGGGGCCAAACACCTGAACTTCATAGATATCTTTTACCCCAGGCGCATTGTTGATGCCAATATATTTAAATGTTCGAATGGTGCGAGCCTGGCCCGGCGCAAACGTGGCGGCAAAGTCCGTACCATAAGCCCGATAATTACGCAGATATAAATCTTCACCCGGGGCTATAAATGCCGAGGTGCAATCAAACAGGTTTTTATTGAGGTAGCTGTCTCGCAACGTTAACGTAGTACCAGAATGCAGCCACTGTGCACCGTTCACCGAATTTGTCGCGACGCTATACGAGTTCTTATAATTAAGGGTGCAGCTATACAGCGAATGACCAACCAGGCCGCCGATATACCCGCAGTCAACATCAAGCCGGGCAAAAGGCGCGCCATAAAAGTCCAGGATAATATCAAAGTAGAAATTTTCACCCTGCTGCGCGGTACGCACTGCGGAAATAGCGCTGCGCCATGAGCCGGAAGTTAATGTATCACCCGCAGCGAAAGCACTTTTTCCACCGGAAACATCATTTTTTTCAATGATAAGCACCTTATAGACGCCGGCCGTTGGCACATAAAAAGCCAGAACCTCGCCCGTCGCCGTGCCGTTGGTAATCTCCGCACCGCGCGTCAGACCATTAAACGATTGACTGGATAACGTCACTTCACAGAGGAAACGCCCGTTGAAGTCCGCATCGCCAGAAATCTGGCCATATTGCGCCCCATTACGCCATAGCGAACCACCATAGCGCATCTGCGTAATAAACCCGACAGAAAGCTTGTGCCCTTCGGCAATGGGGTAATCACCGGATGTTCCCTTGGCAAAATAAGCTCCCATATTGCCTTGATACCAATAATCGCCGGTAATAAAGTTAGACGCCGACGCATGTATTTGCTGGCTGCAGTCATAAACAATATTACAGCCAATCGCCTTGCCAATATGGAGTCGTGAACCGCCGCATCCTTTCCCACGGATAGAAATACCATTGGCACGCGCCCTGCCATTTATAGAACCGATATGGATCTCAAGACCTACCATCGAGCCGCCTTCCTTGCCAATCATGATCAGCGGTGTAGCATTTTTCCAGTCCGTATAAGCCGGGAAGCTTGCATGCGCTTCCAGCGAGGCAAAACGCATTTCCAGGCCGTGAGTCCAGTTATCAATAATCAACGGCGACTTAAACGCCAACTGTTGGAACGACCACACTTTATTGAGATCATGATTGATGGCATAAGCCAATGCCGCCTGCGCCGCCTGCGTCCAGTCGCCATCGGCAGTGACCAGATGATAGAAATCTTCCACCAGCACCATATTATTAAGCTTGAACGACGACGCCATGCCGCTCACTTCGACCCAGGCGTCGGGGGCAAAACCGCCCGTTGCTTCCGGCGTTGTATTTGGAGCGACCACTTTCGGCAACGCGCCCCGCCATACAACATATCCCAACGTGCTTTCCAAATAGAGCGCCTGATTAGCGGACTCCAAGGTAAAGCCATTTTTAAAATAACCAACGGGAAGATATCCGCCGCGACGAATCGCGTCTTCACGACTTACCAGTGTTTGTTTCAGCTCTTTTGGCTCTGCCATATATTGTTCCTGTCTTACTGCGTTGAGTGAGATAACAATGTAAACAGACGCCGCAATATTTAATACAAAATGGAAACCTACCATTAACCACACAACAACATCGCATTCAGAGCCTTGGCACACAGCGATCGTTAAACCGCAGCTCAACATAATGAATATTCCTAATACCGCACCGGCAATATTGAACTGCCGTTTAGTCACCCCTTGATGAAATAGCGCCATTCAATATCGTCAAGGACTTCACCATGTCACAATTCAGCTTTCCGCTCGTCGCCAGCCAGCCGATGAACGGCCAACGGTTAATCACCGCGCTGCTAAGCGGCAGCATGGCGCCCGCCCAGTGCTGGCGCAAAACCTCGTTTCGCCTGAAGTTCCTCAGCCGTTCTCTGTTGAACTGGCAGACCACCAGCGGGCTGATGAACACGCTGGCGGACAACCCGCTGCTGGAAACCATCCTGCGCGCGCAGCCCAACCTGCCGTGCAAACTGCACCGCCCGTATCTGGCGGCCAATATGAGCAAACTCGACGGCCTGTTTGCGCTGCGCGACCACTACGATCTGATTGCCCAGCGCATGCCGGGGAAAATGCTGCACGGGCACCTGGGAACACAGCCGCTGGTGTTAAGCCACGCGACGGATAAAAACGGCGAGACGGTGACGCTGGAACTGGCGGCGATCGATAAGCTGAACAAGGAGGGAGAAACTACGCTGCTGCTGCGCAACGCCGCGGGCATTATGCTGGCGGAAATCACCTTCACCCTGATGCATTTCCGGCAAAAGAGTACGCTGTTTATCGGCGGTCTGCAGGGGGCAAACGTTGACGTGCCGCACAGCGAGATTCAGCACGCGACTAAAGCCTGCCACGGCCTGTTCCCCAAACGGCTGGTGCTGGAAGGGGTGTGCCACCTGGCGCGCCATCTGGGGATTCAGCAAGTGGTGGCCGTCGGCAACGGCAGTCATATTTACCAGAACTGGCGCTATAAAAACAAAAAGCGCGACCTGCTGCATGCCGATTATGACCAGTTCTGGCTGTCGATGGCGGCTCGGCCGCTGCCCGGCGGCTACTTCCTGCTGCCGGAACGCATCGCCCGCAAACCGCTGGAGGAGGTCGCCAGCAAAAAACGCGCGGAATACCGCCGCCGCTATCAACTGCTGGACGCGTTGGAACAGGGGCTGGCCGCGCATTTTTCCCGGTGAGAGCATGGCTGGCGGCTGCGGCTTAGTCGGCCCGGCCGCGCGCCAGCCAGATCACCCGTGAGAACATTTTTTTCAGCAGCGCCGGCACCGCGTCGGTGCCCCACTCGCCCGCCTGCATCGCCACTTCGATCGCCAGATCCGGCTTCGAGGCGCGGTGCACCGCTTTCAGGATCACCTTGCGCATCGGCATCTGAGCGTTAACCGGCACCGAGGCCACCCGGTGATACACCGGGCTGAATCCCTCTTTATACATAAAGTGTTCCATGTCCGCCGCCGGCAGCGCCGTCAGACGGTCACGTTCATTATCCTCATGATTGTCCAGCATGCTGCGCACGGTATTGGCGTACTTTTTGCCGGCCTCGTCGCCATCCACCAGCGCATGCCACTCAATCCCCATCCGCCGGGCAAACTTCAGCAGCGGTTTTAACCCGCACTGGGCAAATTCAATCACCCTGACGCCCTCGGCCTGAAAATTATGCCCGCACTGCCGCGCCAGCTCGTTCAGCAGCCATACTTCGGTCTCCCCTTCCACCAGCAGCCAGCAGCGGGCGAACAGCGAAGAAGGACGGTTAAACCGGATATGGAAGGCGATACGCCGGCTGTCTTCCGGCCCGAGACCGCGTGACCCAAGGCGATAGGTCGCCACCCGGCCGGACTCGCGCACCAGCCGGCAGACGTGCACCACCGGCACCAGCGATACCAGTTCGCTGGAGTTGGTGGTAGTGATGCGCTGCAGCGGCAGCTGATTCAGCAATCCCCAGGCGACCGACAGCATAATCGGATGCAGGCGGGTTTCCGGATCCTCCACCAGCAGCAGCGGGCGCGCATGAGGTTCCAGCTTCACATTCCCCTTGGCCTGCAGCAGCGTCGAGAACATGCCCAGCAAAATCAGCCGCATGCTGCGGCTGTTCGGCTCGGCCACCATGCGGTTGATATTATCGAGCGAACGCCACGCCTGCTGCTCCTGCTGCCGGCGCTGTCGTCGCGGCCCGGCGACGTGTGAACCCTGCTCGGAAAAATAGTGCTCCAGCAGTTGCTGCATCGCCGCCAGTCCCTGACGCAGCTCGCCATTGGTCAGTTTCTGCGGGTTGCGCACCAGTTCACGCGTCAGTTGGTCAAGCTGCTGCGCCAGCGCCTCGTTATCGGCAGGCAACCGATCGCCGAGCGAGCTGGGGCGTAAACGCCGGATAAAGCGCGCATCGCGCAGCCGCAGCACCGGGTGAATGCGAATAATGCTGCGCACCAGCCGGTCGATATGATGCAGCAACAGCGGGTTGCCGTCGGCATCCAGAAAGCTGCGCCAGGTACACACCGTGTCATCATCGGTCATCTCCCCTTCGCAGCGATAATGGATGCGGCTCAGGCCATCCTCCGCCTTGACCCACAGCGGCGATAGATGGCGATAGCGCGGCAGATGGGCATGCCCGATGTCCTTCTCACAGAACGTAAAAATGATCTGCAGGTAGCGCTCCTTGGCCGCTTCATCACCGGGCGGGAAGTGGAAGTCATGCGTTTCGAAGCGGTACAGCGTCTCTTCCGGCGCCAGCAGCAGCGTCAGCGCATCCAACAGGCTGGATTTACCCCAGGCGTTTTCTCCGAGCAGCAGCGTGTTGTCATCCAGCGTCAGCGACAGCCGATTAATGCCACGGAAACCTACAATCTCAATGCGTTCTAAGTACATCTGTCGCCTCCCGTGCGAACCTTCGCCACTCTCTGTCGAATGACGACTCTGAGCATGGTCAACAATCCCCCCGCAGGTCAAGCAAACGCGCGTAAATCTGCTACTTTACTCTGAAGAGGGTTTTGATTAGCCTGTTGCGGTCGCACGGCACTTGCCGTGGCGATTTGAGCAAGGAAATTTTGTCGTCATGTATTCAGGACTGTTGATCATTCTGGTGCCGCTGATCGCCGGCTACCTTATCCCGCTGCACAGCCATCGCCTTATCCAGAGCATCAACCGTCTGCTCAGCCGGATGGTGTACGTTATTCTGTTTTTAATGGGCATCAGTCTGGCGTTTCTGGAAAACCTCAGCAGTAATCTGCTGCTGATCTTCCAATACACCGCCGCGTTTTTCCTCTGCATCTTCCTCGCCAACGCGTTGGCGCTGTACCTGCTGGAGCGCAAACTGCCGTGGCGCAGCACGCATAAACAGGAGAAGCTGCCCTCACGCCTGCATATGGCGTTAGAGTCGCTGCAACTGTGCGGCGTGGTGCTGATTGGCTTCCTGCTCGGCCTGACGCAGTGGCCCTGGCTGCACTACGCCACTGCCGGCAGCGAGTACGCGCTGATTTTCCTGCTGTTTCTGGTGGGGATTCAGCTGCGCAACAGCGGTATGACGCTGCGGCAGATCATTGTTAACCGCCGCGGCATGCTGGTCGGCGTGGTCGTGGCCATCAGCGCGCTGGCCGGCGGTGCGCTGGCGGCCTGGCTGCTGGGGGTGCCGGTGAAAGCCGGGTTGGCGGTGGCCTCCGGCTTTGGCTGGTATTCGCTGTCCGCCATTTTGATCAGCGACGCCTACGGCCCGGTACTCGGCAGCACCGCCTTCTTTAACGATCTGCTGCGCGAACTGGTGGCGATTATGCTGATCCCCACGCTTATCCGCCGCAGCCGCTCGACGGCGCTGGGCCTGTGCGGCGCCACCTCGATGGATTTCACCCTGCCGGTGCTGCAGCGCAGCGGCGGCCTGGAGATCGTACCGCCGGCCATCGTCCACGGCTTCCTGCTGAGCCTGATGGCGCCGGTACTGATCGCCCTGTTCTCCTGACCGTTTCCGGGGGCATTCCCCCCGGAATCGTTCTCATCCGCACGCGATTTTGCGTTAAATCAAACTTACGTCACTTTTCCGACAAAACGCTTTTGCCCCGGCAGTTGCCGATCTATGCTCCAAAACAAGCATTTTAAATGCAGCTTTAAAAAGGACGCGATTATGTTTTGTGTGCAATGTGAACAAACCATCCGAACCCCGGCCGGCAACGGCTGCGCCTATGCGCAGGGCATGTGCGGCAAAACCGCCGAAACCTCCGATCTGCAGGATCTGCTGGTCGCCGCGCTGCAGGGCCTGTCCGCCTGGGCGCTGCAGGCGCGCGCGCTGGGCATTATCGACCACCAGATCGACAGCTTCGCCCCGCGCGCTTTCTTTTCCACGCTGACCAACGTCAACTTCGACTCGGCGCGCATTATCAGCTACGCGCGGGAGACCATCGCGCTGCGCGATACGCTGGCGGCGCGCTGCCGCCTGCTGGAACCGTCGGTCACGGTCGACCATCCGCTGGCGGCGCTGCAGTTGGCCGGCGATGATATCGACAGCCTGCTGCAACAGGCGGCGCAGTTTGCTCTCGATCAGGATAAGGCCGAGGTGGGGGACGACGTACACGGCCTGCGTATGCTGTGCCTGTACGGGCTCAAAGGCGCCGCAGCCTATATGGAGCACGCCCACGTTCTCGGCCAGTACGATGACGCGATCTATGCCCAGTATCACGGGCTGATGGCCTGGCTGGGCACCCAACCGCGCGACGTCGACACCCTGCTAAGCAATGCCATGGCCATCGGCCACATGAACTTCGGCGTGATGGCGATCCTCGACCGAGGAGAAACCGACGCGTATGGCGATCCGCAGCCCACCTCGGTCAACGTGCGGCCGGTGGCCGGTAAAGCAATTTTGATTTCCGGCCATGATTTAAAAGATTTACGCATGCTGCTGGAACAGACTGAAGGCCAGGGCGTCAACGTCTATACCCACGGCGAAATGCTGCCGGCGCACGGCTATCCGGAACTGAAAAAATTCAAACATCTGGTCGGCAACTACGGCAGCGGCTGGCAAAACCAGCAGGTGGAGTTTGCCAAATTCCCCGGCCCGATCGTCATGACCTCCAACTGCATTATTGACCCGAACGTCGGCCATTACGGCGACCGTATCTGGACCCGCAGCATCGTTGGCTGGCCGGGCGTCAATCACCTGGACGGCGATGACTTTTCCGCCATCATCCGCCAGGCGCAGGGCATGGCCGGCTTCCCCTACAGCGAGATAGAGCACCTGATCACCGTGGGCTTCGGCCGCCAGACGTTGCTCAACGCCGCCGATACGGTGATCGATCTGGTCAGCCGCAAAAAACTGCGTCATGTGTTTCTGGTCGGCGGCTGCGACGGCAGCCGCGGTGAACGCAGTTACTACACCGACTTCGCCCGCGCGGTGCCGCAGGACTGCCTGATTATGACGCTGGCATGCGGCAAATACCGCTTTAACAAACTGGATTTCGGCACGCTGGAAGGCCTGCCGCGCCTGCTGGACGTCGGCCAGTGCAATGACGCCTATTCTGCGATTATGCTGGCGGTAAAACTGGCTGAGAAACTAGGCTGCGGCGTCAACGATCTGCCGCTCAGTCTGGTGCTGTCGTGGTTTGAGCAAAAAGCGATCGTCATCCTGCTGACGCTGCTGGCGCTGGGGGTGAAAAACATCTTTACCGGCCCGACCGCGCCGGGCTTCCTGACCGACAACCTGATGACGATCCTCAACGATAAATTCGGTATGCGTCCGATCACCACCGTCCAACAGGATCTGCAGGCCATTCTGGGCTGATTCCGTCATTTTTACGGGGCGGCAAAATGCGCCCCGTCCGCAGTGAGGTGCCTTATGACCCAACCCCATTCTTTGTGTCCGAACCGCATGCAGGTGCATTCCATCCGGCAGGAAACCGCCGACGTCTGGACGCTGAACCTGATCTGCCACGATTTTTACCCTTATCAGCCCGGTCAGTTCGCGCTGGTAAGCATCCGCAACAGCGAAGATACCCTGCGCGCCTATACCCTCTCTTCCTCACCGGGGCTCAGCCCGTTCCTCAGCATCAGCGTGCGCTGCCTGCCGGACGGCGTCGGCTCGCGTTGGCTGACGCAGGAAGTACGCCCTGGCAATACGCTATGGCTGTCCGACGCGCAGGGCGAGTTCAGCTGCGTGCAGCACCCCGCCGAACGCTATTTAATGCTGGCCGCCGGCTGCGGCGTCACGCCGATTATCTCGATGTGCCGCTGGCTGGCGGCGAACCGCCCGGCGTGCGATGTGCAGGTGATCTTCAGCGTCCGCAGCCCGGAGGCGGTGATCTTCGCCGAACAGTGGCGACAGCTGTGCGCCGCACACCCGTCGCTGAAACTGACGCTGATGGCCGAACACCGTGCGCAGCCCGGTTTTCTCAGCGGACGCATCAGCGACGCAGTACTGCGGCAGCACGTACCGGATATCGCCGAACGCCGGGTGATGACCTGCGGCCCGGTCCCCTATATGGCGCAGGTTGAACAGCTGTGCCTGGCGCTGGGCGTACCGCCCGCACGCCTGCATAAAGAGCAGTTTCACACGCCGGCGGAAAACGCCGGGCAAGCGGACAATACGCTGGCGCTGCGCATCGGCCGGCCGCTGCGTGAGTTCCGCGCACCGGTCGGCAGCACGCTGCTGGCGGCGCTGGAATCCCATCGGTTGCCGGTAACCGCCGCCTGCCGCGCCGGCGTCTGCGGCTCCTGCAAAACCCGCGTGCTCGACGGCGACTACACCACCACCAGCACCATGACGCTGACGCCGGAAGAGATCGCCCAGGGCTACGTACTGGCCTGCAGCTGCCAACTGCACGGCGACGTCACCCTCGCCTGATCCCGCGCCCCGTTTTTCGCGGGGCACTTATTGGCGAAAACTATTCCTCATCCCGTTCTATTGTAATCCCCGAAGCTTGCTAAGCTGAGAAGACCTTTATATCCCCGTAGTTAAACGCCGGGGATACCACCATCACTGGGGGAACTATGAAGCAAACCGTAGCGACATTGATTGCCAAAACCCTGGACCAGGCGGGCGTCAAACGCATTTGGGGCGTCACCGGCGACTCGCTGAACGGCCTGAGCGACAGCCTGCACCGCATGGGTACGATTGAATGGCTGGGCACCCGCCACGAGGAAGTGGCCGCCTTTGCCGCCGGCGCGGAAGCGCAGCTGACCGGCCAGTTGGCGGTGTGCGCCGGCTCCTGCGGGCCGGGCAACCTGCATCTGATCAACGGCCTGTTCGACTGCCACCGCAATCACGTGCCGGTTCTGGCGATCGCCGCCCATATTCCTTCCAGCGAGATCGGCAGCGGCTACTTCCAGGAGACCCATCCGCAGGAGCTGTTCCGCGAGTGCAGCCACTATTGTGAGCTGGTCTCCAACCCGGAACAGCTGCCACGCGTGCTGGAGATTGCCATGCGCAAGGCGATCCTTAACCGTGGCGTATCGGTGGTGGTTCTGCCCGGCGACGTGGCGCTGCGCATGGCGCCGGAAGACGCCGAAGTAGTCTGGCAGACCCCGGCGCTGCCGCTGGTGCAGCCGCCGATGAGCGAGCTTAACCGACTGGCGGAAACGCTGAACGGAGCGAAAAATATTACCCTGATGTGCGGCAGCGGCTGCGCCGGCGCTCATGATGAAGTGGTGAAACTGGCCGAACTGCTGCAGGCGCCGATCGTGCACGCGCTGCGCGGCAAAGAGCATATTGAGTGGGACAACCCGTACAGCGTCGGCATGACCGGCCTGATCGGCTTCTCCTCCGGCTATCACGCCATGATGAATGCCGACACGCTGGTGCTGCTCGGCACCCAGTTCCCCTACCGTGCCTTTTACCCCACCAACGCCACGATCATTCAGGTGGATATCAACCCCGGCAGCATCGGCGCGCACTGCCCGGTAAATATGGCACTGGTGGGCGATATAAAAACCACCCTTTCCGCCCTGTTGCCGCAGTTGGAGGCCAAGAACGACGCCAAATTCCTGAATAAGGCGCTGGAGCACTACCGCAACGCGCGTCAGGATCTCGACAGCCTGGCAACCTGCAACGATAGCCAGCCGATTCACCCACAGTATCTGGCGCAGCAAATCAGCCGCCATGCCGCCGACGACGCCATTTTCACCTGTGACGTCGGCACGCCTACCGTCTGGGCGGCCCGCTACCTGCAGATGAACGGTAAACGCCGGCTGCTTGGTTCGTTTAACCACGGCTCCATGGCCAACGCGATGCCGCAGGCCATCGGCGCTCAGGCCACCGCGCCGGATAAACAGGTGGTGGCGCTGTGCGGCGACGGCGGCTTTACCATGCTGATGGGCGACTTCTTATCGCTGGCGCAGCTGCAGCTGCCGGTCAAAGTGGTGGTGTTCAATAACAGCGTACTGGGATTTGTGGCGATGGAGATGAAAGCCGGCGGCTACCTGACCGACGGCACCGATCTGCATAACCCTGATTTTGCCGCCATCGCCAACGCGGCCGGCATTAAAGGCTTCCGGGTTGAAAAAGCCTCAGAGCTGGATGGCGCTCTGCAGGAGATGCTGGCGCACCCCGGTCCGGCGCTGCTGGACGTGGTGACCGCCAAACAGGAGCTGGCGATGCCGCCGCAGATCAAATTCGAACAGGCCAAAGGCTTCAGCCTGTATATGCTGCGCGCCATCATTAACGGCCGCGGCGACGAAGTGGTCGAACTGGCCAAAACCAACTGGCGGCGTTAATCCGCCCTGTCGGCGGCGCGGCCTGCTGCGTCGCCCTTAACCATTGCAAGGATACTCATGCTGATCGATCTCCGCAGCGATACCGTCACGCAACCCACGAGCGCCATGCGCCAGGCGATGGCCAATGCCGAAGTCGGCGACGACGTTTACGGCGATGACCCCACGGTCAACGCGCTACAACATGAAGCGGCGCGGCTGGCCGGCAAAGAGGCGGCGCTGTTTTTACCCAGCGGCACTCAGGCCAATCTGGTGGCGCTGCTCAGTCACTGCCAGCGCGGCGATGAATACCTCGTCGGCCAGCAGGCGCATAACTATAAATATGAGGCCGGCGGCGCGGCGGTGCTGGGCGGCATTCAGCCGCAGCCGATCGAAGCCGACGACGACGGCACGCTGCCGCTGGACAACGTTGCCGCCGCCATCAAACCCGACGATATTCACTTTGCCCGCAGCCGGCTGCTCAGCCTGGAGAACACCATCAGCGGTAAGGTACTGCCGCTCGCCTATCTGGAACAGGCGTGGCAGTTCAGCCGCGAGCGGCGGCTGGCGCTGCATATCGACGGCGCGCGCATTTTCAACGCCGCGGTGGCGCTCAACGTGCCGCTGCACAAGATTGTGCAATACTGCGATACCTTCACCCTCTGCCTGTCCAAAGGCCTCGGCGCGCCGGTGGGATCGCTGCTGTGCGGCAGCGCCGAATTTATTCAGCGCGCCATTCGCTGGCGCAAAATGACCGGCGGCGGCCTGCGTCAGGCCGGCATTCTGGCGGCGGCGGGCCGCTATGCGTTAGAAAATAACGTCGCCCGGCTGCAGGAGGATCACGACAACGCCCGCTGGCTGGAACAGCAGCTGCGCGATCTCGGGCTCACGATCGTCGAACCGGGCGCCCAGACCAACATACTGTATATCCGTCAGTCCGCCGAACAGGCGGCGCAGCTCAGCCCGTGGATGCGCGAGCGCGGCGTGCTGATCGGCAGCGGGCCGCTGACGCGTCTTGTCACCCACCTCGACGTCAGCCGGCAGGATCTGCAGCAGGTGGTCGAGCTATGGCGCGAGTTTTTACAACGGCACGGCTGAGCCTCGCGGGTTAGAGGAAGCGGCCGTATACGGCGTACCACACCGCGCCGCACGCCGCCACGTTGAGCAGGACGCTGACGATAAACCAGGTTTTAAACGGCTGTTTCTGCGTCTTGTGCCGGAACAGCCGCTGGCCGCACAGCGCTCCCGGCCAGCCGCCGATCAAGCCAAACGTCAGCAGCGTGATCTCCGGCACCCGTTGCCAGGCTTTGATCGCCGCCAGCTTATCGGCGCCATACAGCGCCAGCGTCAGCCCATTCAGCAGTAACAACCCCGCCCACCAGGGGTGCGGGAGAAATGCGCTAACCGCCAGGGCTAACGCCAATAAACCATAACACACCGCATTAAGCCGCATGATTCACTCCAGCTAAAGCAACGGCGCGTAGTGTGACGCCTGCGACGGGTCGTTGCAATACGCCATTTATCCCTACAAAAAGTGCATTTATAGCCCGGTTTTGGCATGCTATAACCCACAGCATTCAGGATACCGTTCCCTACTTTCACTGCATAAGGTCGTGCTGATGAGCCATCAACGTATTCTGGTCCTTGGCGCCAGCGGTTATATCGGGCAGAACCTGATCCCCCACCTGACGGCGCAGGGGCATGAGGTTATCGCCGCCGCCCGTCGTCTTGAATGGCTGCAGGCGCAAAACTGGCCGCATGTGCACTGCCAGTACGTCGACGTCTGTCAGCCGGACACGCTGCCGCCGGCGCTGTGGCAGATCGATACGCTCTACTATCTGGTCCACGGTATGGGTGACGGCCGCGACTTTATTGAAAAAGAGCGCCAGGCGGCGCAGAACCTGCGCGACGCCCTGCGCCAGTCCGGCGTCAGGCAGGTGATCTTCCTGGGTGCGCTGCAGCCGCAGAAGGACAGCTCGCCGCACCTGATTGCCCGCCGTCTTACCGGAGAAATTCTGCGCCAGAGCGGCATTCCGGTCACCGAACTGCGCGCCGGCATTATCGTCGGGCCGGGTTCAGCGGCGTTCGAAGTGATGCGCGACATGGTCTATAATCTGCCGCTGCTGACGCCACCGCGCTGGGTACGTTCAAAGTCTTCCCCGATCGCCCTGCCGAACCTGCTGACCTATCTGAGTGAACTGCTGCGGTACCCGGCCGACGATCACCGCACTTTCGACGCGGCGGGGCCGGAATACATCAGCTATCAGACCATGCTCAAACGCTTTATTGCCATCAGCGGCCGCAGACGCTGGCTGATCCCGATCCCGCTGCCGACGCGCCTTATCTCGGTCTGGTTCATCAGCCTGATCACCTCGGTGCCCACCTCGATCGCCCGCGCGCTGATCCAGGGGCTAAAGCACGATCTGCCCGCCGACGGCCGGCCGCTGCAGGCATTGATTCCGCAGTCGCTGCAAACCTTTGATGAAGCGGTGAAAGAGACCCTGCAGCGCGAAGCGGAAATAACAGACAGCGCCGACTGGGGCTACGATCCGGCCGCGCGGGCGCGCTGGCGGCCGGGGTACGGCTTTTACCCGAAACAGGCCGGCCATACGCTGGAGACGCAGGCCTCGGCGGCCGCCCTTTGGCAGGTGGTGCAGCAGCTGGGCGGCAAAGAGGGCTACTTCTACGCCAACCCGCTGTGGCAGATCCGCGCGCGCATGGACGACCTGATCGGCAACGGGGTGATCTACGGTCGCCCGCCGCGCCAGACGCTGCAGCTCGGCGATATGATTGACGGCTGGAAGGTGATCGCTCTGCAGCCGGAACGCACGCTTTCCCTGCTGTTCGGCATGAAGGCGCCCGGCCTTGGCCGGCTGACGTTCAGCATCAGGGATTACGGTAACCGCCGTACCCTCGACGTGCGCGCCTGGTGGCACCCGGCCGGTTTTAGCGGCTTGCTTTACTGGTTCGCCATGATGCCGGCCCACCTGTTTATTTTCCGCGGCATGGCCAAACGGATCGTCCGGCTGGCGGAGCAGGAAGACCACAATTTGCCGTGACCTGTTCATTTGTCGATCGACCGCACAGTTTACCGCGGTGGATCGTCCCTTTCCGATTGCATAGCGCGCCAAATCACGAAAGAATGGCACCTTATTTGCTGGGAAACGGCAATACGCCGCCAGCGCTTTGTTTTTTGGTGAGAAAGAGTTTGTTATGAAGGTATTGGTCACCGGTGCATGCAGTGGACTAGGCCGTAACGCCGTGGAATATCTGCGTCGCCAGGGCATACAAGTACGTGCCACCGGTCGCAACCGGGCCATGGGCCGCCTGTTGGAAAAAATGGGCGCCGAATTCATTCAGGCCGATCTCACCAACCTGGTTTCCTCGCAGGCGAAGGCGATGCTGGCGGAAGTGGACGTGCTGTGGCACTGCTCCAGCTTTACCTCTCCCTGGGGCACCGAAGAGGCTTTTGAGCTGGCCAACGTGCGCGCCACCCGCCGGCTGGGCGAATGGGCGGCGGCGTATGGCGTCTCACAATTTATCCATATCTCTTCGCCGGCGATCTACTTCGACTACCACCACCACCGCGATATCCCGGAAGATTTCCGCCCGGCGCGTTACGCCAATGAGTTTGCCCGCAGCAAGGCGGCCGGTGAGCAGGTTATCCAGCGGCTGGCGCTCGCCAACCCGCAGACCCATTTTACCATTTTACGCCCTCAGGGGCTGTTCGGGCCGCACGATAACGTGATGCTGCCGCGCCTGCTGCATATGATCAAACACTACGGCAATCTGCTACTGCCGCGCGGCGGCGCGGCGATGGTGGATATGACCTATCTGGAAAACGCAGTGCACGCCATGTGGCTGGCGACCATGAAACAGGATACGCCGTCCGGCCGCGCCTATAACATCACCAACCAGCAGCCTCGGCCGCTGCATGACGTGGTGCAGCTGTTAATTGACGAACTGGGCATGAAGTGCCGCATCCGCTCCGTCCCCTACGCAATGCTCGATATGATGGCGCGCGGTATGGAAAAGCTCGGCAGCAAAAGTGAAAAAGAGCCGGTACTCACCCACTACGGCGTCGCCAAGCTCAACTTCGACCTGACGCTGGACACCAGCCGCGCGCAGCAGGAACTGGATTATCGGCCGGTGGTGTCGCTGGAAGAAGGCGTAATGCGCACCGCGCGCTGGCTGAAAGAGCACGGCAAGCTGCACGGCCTATAAGCCGTGGTATTTATGCAGTAACGCGTCGATAATCGCCTCGCTTTCCGCATCCGGCTCGCCACGGTAATCGGCGGGCCGAAAATGCATTTGGAATGCCGCCAGCACCCTTTTCTGTTGCCGCTCATCCCACTGCGGGTCAATACCGTAGCCATAGCGCGCCAGCTTATCGAGCAACGCCGACAGCGCCACCGGCGCATGAGGGTCACGCCCCGCCAGATAACGCTGCACATCCGTCTGCTCCGGCCAGGCGCCGATGCCGGCTTCCGCCAGAGTTTTCCAGGGGAACAACGGGCCGGGATCCTGCTTGCGCTGCGGCGCAATATCGCTGTGGCCGACGACATCCACCGGCTGAATATCGTAGCGGCGAATAATATCGCGGCTTAAGGGGATCAGCAGCGCAATCTGTTCGGCGCTGTAAGGCTGCCAGCGGGTGAATAACATGCTGCGGCTGAAGCCGCGGTTGACGATCTCAATGCCGATCGAGGTGTCATTCAGCTGGGTACGGCCGCGCCAGCTGCTGGCTCCGGCGTGCCAGGCGCGCATCGACTCCGGCACCAGCTGATAAACCGTCGGCCTGGCGTACTCGCGCCGCGGATGGGCCGGCAGCAAGTAGTGGGCGCTGACGTGCTCGTCGGTCAGCGTCTTCAGCGAGGTATGGAAATCTTCCGCCGTATAGTGCATCACCAGAAAACGAATGCGCTGGTCGGCGCCCTGCGCCTGGTACAACGTTTCCAGCTGATAGTCGCCGCGGTCGACGGTGGTGCCCGGCCCTGAAGCCTGGCAGCCCGCCAGCAGCACCGCGACGATCCCTATCCATCTAGCCATGCTTCACTCCTTGTGGCACGCAAAGCCCGGCGCACGCGCCGGGCTGACAGATCTTAACGGCTGATTTTTACCGCAGTGCCGCTGACGCTGACCATCAACATGCTGCTGTCCTTACCCACCGTTTCATAGTCGATGTCCACCCCGACCACCGCATTGGCGCCCAGCTCCTTTGCCTGCTCCTCCAGTTCTTTAAACGCGATCTGGCGCGCCTTACGCAGCTCTTTTTCATAAGCGCCGGAACGGCCGCCGACGATATCACGCACGCCGGCGAAAAAGTCGCGGAAAATGTTGGCGCCCAAAATCGCCTCACCGGTGACGACGCCGCAGTATTCGGTAATGGTGAACCCTTCCAGGGTCGGGGTAGTAGAAATTTGCATCAAAAACTCCTTGCTTGATTCATGGTCGTGCTCGCCAGGATAATAGGCGCTATCTGCAGTTACCGGGAAAAACCGGACAACCCAGTGTAACTCACGCGGATACAGCTTCAAGCCTGCAAAAAATATGACCGCCGGTTTTACAGTATGTTCTGAAAGCGGATGGCACAGAGTACGAATGCAAGGCTGAAAAACGCATTTATACTGTAAGCTATCGCTCTTCATGGTAGAGACTTTCACATAAGGTAGTGAGATGAAAACAAAAACGATTGCGGCTGTTTTACCTTTAGCGCTGGCGCTGAGCGCCTGTACCACCGTAGAACCGGCTTATAAGGACATCGGCGCGCGCAGCGGCGCATGCATTGAAGGCGGCCCGGACAGCGTGGCGCAGAAATTTTACGATCTGCGTCTGGAACAGGGCAGTACCACACTGCCGGACAGCAACCGCCTGGCGCAACTGGAGCCTTACCTGAGCCAGCCTCTGTATCAGGAACTGCTGGGCGCTAACCAGAAAGCAGCGCCGCAGACCGGCGCTGGCGCACTGTTCACCGGCAATGCCGAAGGCGCCACCAGCGCCAGCGTAGCCAGCGCGTCTTCCATCCCGAATACCGACGCCAAGAACATCCCGCTGCGCGTACAGCTGAGCTATAAGAAAGATGGCGACAGCAGCGCCAAAGAGTGGCAGAACGAGGTGCTGATGGTGCGCGAAGGCACCTGCTGGGTGGTGGATGATATCCGCTACCTGAACGTGCCGCAGCACGCCGCCAGCGGCACGCTGCGCCAGGTGCTGGAACACGACTGATTGCTCTACCCGGGCCGGCGCCGCGTCGCCGGCCGATTAACCACCTTGATTTCGCTCATTTTTTGAGCGAACACATCAAATTCGCTAGCCACTTCACACACTGCGCGACAAACCGCCCCTTCCCGCTTGCACTGCGGTATGTTGTGCTATTCTTTTACTATCCCGCCGTACATTAATAAATTTTAACTCACAATGATTGCATAAGTATTCTGTGGAAGTTAACATTTGCGGCATCAATGTCTATTCAATTCCAGCGCATGAGTATTCAACTAAAAAATATAAATTGCTTTTACGGCGCACACCAGGCGCTGTTTGACATCACGCTGGATTGCCCAGCAGGGGAAACCCTAGTGCTGCTTGGCCCAAGCGGCGCGGGGAAAAGTTCATTGCTGCGGGTGTTGAACCTGTTGGAAATGCCGCGTTCCGGCCAGTTGCAGATCGCCGGCAACCAGTTTGACTTTAAGCAGTCGCCGGGCGAAAAAGCCATCCGCGAACTGCGCCAAAACGTCGGCATGGTATTCCAGCAGTACAACCTGTGGCCTCACCTCACCGTGGTGCAAAACCTGATTGAAGCGCCGTGCCGCGTGCTGGGCCTGAGCAAGGCGCAGGCGATGGCGCGTGCCGACAAACTGCTCAAGCGTCTGCGCCTGAGCGATTTTGCCGATCGCTTTCCGCTGCATCTGTCCGGCGGCCAGCAACAGCGCGTCGCCATTGCCCGCGCGCTGATGATGGAGCCGCAGGTTCTGCTGTTTGATGAGCCGACCGCCGCGCTGGATCCGGAAATCACCGCGCAGATCGTCAGTATTATTCGCGAGCTGGCCGGCACCGGCATTACCCAGGTGATCGTCACCCACGAGGTAGAAGTGGCGCGCAAGACCGCCAGCCGCGTGGTGTACATGGAAAACGGCCGCATCGTGGAACAGGGTGACGCCAGCCGCTTCGCACAGCCGCAAACCAGCGAATTCGCCAGTTATTTATCACACTAATTTTTCTACACCAGACCAGTTTTAGGGGAGTTTGCGATGAAAAAACTAATAATCGCCGCCGTATTGGCCGGCATCAGCGTTTCCGCCTCTGCCGCCGACAAGATTCGTTTCGCGACCGAAGCCTCCTACCCACCGTTTGAGTTTATCGGTGCCGACAACAAAATTCAGGGCTTCGACGTTGATCTGGCCAACGCGCTGTGCAAAGAGATGCAGGCGGAGTGCTCCTTCAGCAATCAGGCGTTCGACAGCCTGATCCCGGGCCTGAAGTTCAAACGCTTTGACGCGGTAATGGCCGGTATGGATATCACGCCGGAGCGTGAAAAACAGGTGCTGTTCACCAAACCTTACTACGACAACTCCGCCCTGTTTATCGCGCAAAAAGGTAAAGTGGCCGATGTCGCCGCGCTGAAAGGCAAACGCGTCGGCGTGCAAAACGGCACCACGCACCAGAAATACCTGACGGATCAGCACAGCGACATCACCACCGTACCGTACGACAGCTACCAGAATGCGGTGCTCGATCTGAAAAACGGCCGTATCGACGCCGTGTTCGGCGATACCGCCGTGGTTAACGAATGGCTGAAGCAGAACGCCCAACTGGCCGCAGTGGGCGACAAGGTGACGGATAAAAACTATTTCGGCACCGGTCTGGGCATCGCCGTACGTCAGAAAAACAGCGATCTGCAGGGCAAGTTCAACGCCGCCCTGGATAAGATCAAACAGGATGGGACCTATGAAACCATCTACAAAAAATGGTTCCAGCAGTAATCGATCCCAATGAATGAAATTCAACCTTTAGCAACCGCCGCCGGGATGACCGTCGGCCTTGCCGTTTGCGCGCTGGCGCTCGGGCTGGTCCTGGCGATGCTGTTCGCCATGTGGGAGTCCGCGCGCTGGAAGCTTGTCAGCTGGCTCGGCACCGCCTGGGTCACGCTGCTGCGCGGCCTGCCGGAAATTCTGGTGGTGCTGTTTATCTACTTCGGCTCCTCACAGCTGCTGCTGACGCTGTCTGACGGTTTTGAACTGAACTTCGGCCTGTTTGCCGTGCCGGTGCAGGTCGACATTGAAAGCTTCGAAGTCAGCCCGTTCCTGTGCGGGGTGATCGCATTGGCGCTGCTGTATTCGGCCTATGCCTCGCAGACGCTGCGCGGCGCGCTGAAAGCGGTGCCGCAGGGGCAGTGGGAGTCCGGCCAGGCGCTCGGGCTCGGCAAGGCGGCAATCTTCTTCCGGCTGATTATGCCGCAGATGTGGCGCCATGCGCTGCCCGGCCTCGGCAACCAGTGGCTGGTGCTGCTGAAGGATACCGCGCTGGTGTCGTTAATCAGCGTGAACGACCTGATGCTGCAGACCAAAAGCATCGCCACCCGCACGCAGGAGCCGTTCACCTGGTACGTGATCGCCGCCGCCATCTATCTGCTGGTCACCCTGTTGAGCCAATTTATTCTCAAGCGGATCGAACTGCGCACCACACGTTTTGAGCGGGGGCCGGTCTGATGCTGGAATACTTACCGGAAATCATCAAGGGCCTGCACACCAGCCTGACGCTGACGCTGGCGGCGCTGCTGGTCGCGCTGGTGCTGTCGCTGATCCTGACGGCGATCCTGACGCTGAAAACGCCGCTGCTGTCGTCGCTGGTGAAGATCTACATTACGCTGTTCACCGGTACGCCGCTGCTGGTGCAGATCTTCCTGATCTACTACGGGCCAGGACAGTTCCCGGCGATCCGCGACTATCCGTGGCTGTGGAATCTGCTGTCGCAGCCCTGGCTGTGCGCCATGATTGCGCTGGCGCTGAACAGCGCCGCTTACACCACGCAGCTGTTTTACGGCGCGGTGCGGGCCATTCCCGCCGGCCAGTGGCAGTCTTGTGAAGCGCTGGGCATGTCGCGCCGGCAGTCGATGCGCATTCTGCTGCCGTTCGCCTTTAAGCGCGCCCTCTCCTCCTACTCCAACGAAGTGGTGCTGGTGTTTAAAAGTACCTCACTGGCCTACACCATCACGCTGATGGAAGTGATGGGTTACAGCCAACTGATGTACGGCCGCACCTATGACGTGATGGTCTTCGGCGCCGCCGGCCTGGTTTACCTGGTGGTCAACGGCCTGCTGACGCTGTTGATGCGTCTGGTTGAACGCCGCGCGCTGGCCTTTGAACGCCGCAACTAAGCCCGCTTACCCAGCCCTGCCGCCGTGCAGGGCTGTCTTACCCGCCCCGCCAGTAACAATTTTTAATCATTTTTATTGCATATTAATTCACTCAATGGCATGGTTATCGCCAGCACCGTCAGCGTCCCTCCTCGGGATATTGTCAGAAAAATCAAACGATGGCGGCGATAATAAAATCAATGTTCAGACAGGAGTTTCCGCATGAAAAAATTACTGCTTGCCGCCGCCGTACTGGCCGGCGTGACCTTCAGCGCTCAGGCGGCCGACACCATCCGTTTCGCCTCCTCCGCTACCTATCCGCCGTTTGAGTCATTAGACGCCAATAACCAAATCGTCGGCTTTGATATCGATCTGGCGAAAGCGTTATGCAAACAGATGCAGGCGGAATGCACCTTCACCAATCAGGCCTTCGACAGCCTGATCGCCGCGCTGAAGTTCAAAAAGTTCGATGCGGTGATCTCCGGGATGGACATCACGCCGGAGCGCAGCAAGCAGGTGAGCTTTACCCAGCCGTACTACGCCAACTCGGCGATTGTGATCGCGCAGAAAGGCAAGTACACCTCGCTGGCTGAACTGAAGGGGAAAAAGGTCGGGATGGAAAACGGCACCACCCACCAGAAATATATGCAGGATAAGCACCCGGAGATTAACACCGTCTCTTACGACAGCTACCAGAACGCCATTCTGGAGCTGAAAAACGGCCGTATTGACGGCGTCTTCGGCGATACCGCGGTGGTGAATGAGTGGCTGAAAAACAGCCCGCAGCTGGCGCCGGTCGGCGAGCATATCACCGATGCGCAATACTTCGGTACCGGCCTGGGGATTGCGGTGCGTCCGAATAACAAGGCGCTGCTGGACAAGCTGAACGCGGCGCTGACGGCGATCAAGGCCGACGGCACCTATCAGGCCATCAGCGACAAGTGGTTCCCGCAGTAAGCGCAAGTGCCGCCCTTCTCAGCCCGCTTCGCCGGGCTGATTACTTCTCCCGCACCAGCAGCGTCAGCACCTCGTAGTGCGCGGTATGCGGGAACATATCGAACAGCTGCACCCGTTCAACCCGATACCCCGGCAGCTGCGCCATATCCTGCGCCATGCTTTGTGCATTACAGCTGGAATAGAGCAGATAGTCCGGCGCCATCCGCTGCAGGTAATCGCACAGTTCCTTGCCAATGCCGCGTCGCGGCGGGTTCACCACCACCAGCTGCGGCACGTCTCCTTCCGCCGTGGCGAAACGGGTGGAGTCCAGCGCCTGGAAATCAACCCGCTGCAGTCCCAGCGTCGCCGCTGACTGGCGCGCACAGCGAATCGCCTCCGCGCTGATCTCAATCCCGGTCAGACGCGTTTCCGGCTGTGCGCAGTGTAAACCAAAGCCACCGACGCCGCAGAACAGATCCCACATGCTGTCGATGCCCAGTTCACGCACCCAGTCGCGCGCCGTGGCATACAGCGACGCCGCCACCTGCGGATTGGTCTGGAAAAAGCCCTGCGGGCGGATATACAGCGGCACCTGGTTGAAGCACTCTTCCAACGCCTGTTGCTCGGTCAGGATGATTTCCCGATCGCCCTCCATAATCGCCATATGCACCGGCTGAATATTCACGGAAATCACCCGCAGCTGCGGCAGCTGTTGCTGCAGCCATGGCAGCGCGGCGCGCAGCTGCGCCAGTTTGCTCTCCGAACGCAGAACAAAACGCAGCATCACCCCGCCGTTACCGGTGCTTTCCGTCAGCAGCAGATATTTCAGCTCGCCGCGTTTGCGCGCCACGTTGTATGGCGTCAGCCCGGCGCGGGCGATAAAGGTTTTCAGCACGTTGAACATCGGCGCAAAACTGGCGGGATACAGCGGGCAGGCACACAGATCGACCGGCGTACCGTCGCGGTGCAACATCCCCAGCAGCGGGCGCTCCACGCTGCCGCTGACCACCATTTTCGCCTTATTGCGGAATGCGCTCAGCGCGCCGGCAACCGGCGTCAGCCACTGCCCGACTTCGCGTTCGCCCAGCAGGGCCTGCAGATGCTGCTGTTTATCAACCAGCTGCTGCGGATAAGGCTTTTCCAGCCACTGACAGGAACGGCAACTGCCGGCCGTATACAACGCGCAATGCATAGATTAACCGTAGGGATCGACGAATAAAAAAATAAGGGCGCAGAGTTTAGCACCCTACGCCCTTATCCCCAACCTTCTTGACGCTATCCGCGCGGCCCTCAGCGACGGGAAAAATAGCGGCGGCTGGCCGCCGGCAGGAACAGCAGCCCGAGAATCACCACGTCGGGGATTTTTTCCAGAATCAGGGTATGCATAATCTGGGTGTTGGTTTCGCCGTCCACGGTAAATACCTCGGGAAAGACGCTGCCGATGGTCGCCAACAGCAGATAGCCCACCACCAGCGCCTGACAGACCACATAGCCCCAGCGCCCGCCATTTTTACCGCGCATCACGGCAAAGCCGCAGTAAATTTGCAGGCAGAGCATCACAATACCGGCCAGAAAAATCAGCGTAGAATCCCAAGCCTGCGCGCTGGTGCTGACAAACTCGCTCAGGCCGGACAGCCCCAGCTCCCCCAGCAGCAGCAGGATGCTAATACATTTAATCGCCACCATTGCCGTACCGGCGATCAATACCGCCACCGGGACATCCGTTTGCGCTCTCAGGGTTCCCTGCTTGCTTTTCAGCATCTCTGACATATCCGTATTCCGCGATGAAATATCAGTAATAATCGGTATAAGAGCCAGTTAATTCATTTGCAATAATAATTACAAAAAATAGCAGGTTTGACAGGATTCAGCTACGGCAGGCCAGGATAAAACGCACGATCGCGATGTAACGTGAAGATTGGCAATAGAGGGATAACGGGGTAGCGTCAACGCATCGCCATACCGGGCGATGCGTCGTCAAAGACAGAATTAGTGCAGCATCGGCTGGCGCATGGCGGCGGCCGGATTTTCTTCTTCCTCGCCCTCGCCCATAAACAGCAGATCGTTGGCGCGCGCCTCAAGAATCACCATCGAGACCTGCTCTTCGCCCTGCTGCATAAAGTGCGCGAACTGTTCCAGCGTAATGCCGACGGCCACGCTCAGCGACTGACAGACGATCAGCTTGGGCAGGTTGTCGTCCTGAACATCCACAAACGCTTTGATGGTCAGCGAACTGGCATTGATCTGGCTGAGGTCGGCAACCAGCGGGATCAGCGCGGTCGGCTTCACCTCCGCCAGCGCGGAGAACAGGATCACCCCGTCCACCAGATCGATCTTGGCGTCGAAAATGCCGTCAAAGTTCTGCATATGCGGCAGATGCAGCGCCTGGCAAGAGTCGCATTCAAAAAATGAAATGCCCAACTGGTCCAGCCAACGTCGTAATAACGCCAAATCGGGGACGATGAGTGAATCCATAGGGTACCAGCCTCACAATATTCAAAAACGCGAAAGGCGCATAGCTTACGGAATATTCATCCATGATGCCACGATCAATCAGGCTTAATTCAATAAAGGCGCGCTTAGCCATGTAAAAAACACGGGTAAATAGCGCTATTCCCTTATTTTTTACTGGTTATAGGCGTAATTTCAGGGCAAATACCGCGTGCTGCACGCTGTTCAATATAGGCGATCATCATCTCGGCGATATCCAGCCCGGTGGCGGTTTCTATCCCCTCCAGTCCGGGTGAGGCATTCACCTCCATCACCAGCGGGCCGCGATCGGCACGCAAAATATCGACGCCGGCAATATCCAGTCCCAACGTTGCTGCCGCCTTGATGGCAACTGCGCGCTCTTGCGCCGTAATGCTCACCTTGCGCGCCGTGCCGCCGCGATGCAGATTGGAACGGAACTCCCCCGCCTTGGCCTGACGTTCGATCGCCGCCACCACCTGTCCGCCGATCACCAGACAGCGAATATCCCGTCCCTGCGCCTCGCGCACGTACTCCTGCACCAGAATGTGCGCCTTCAGCCCGCGAAACGCATCAATCACGCTTTCCGCCGCCTGCCGCGTTTCCGCCAGCACCACGCCGATGCCCTGTGTACCTTCAACCAGTTTCACCACCAACGGCGCGCCGCCGACCAGTTCGATCAGATCGCCGGTATCATCCGGCGAGTGGGCAAAGCCGGTAATCGGCAGATCGATCCCCTGACGCGCCAGCAACTGCAGGGAATGCAGCTTGTCGCGCGCCCGGGTAATCGCGGCGGACTCATTCAGCGAATAACAGCCCAGCAGTTCAAACTGCCGCAGCACGGCGCTGCCGTAAAAGGTAATGGCGGAGCCGATACGCGGAATGACCGCGTCATAGCACGCCAGTTGACGGCCGCGATAGTGGATGGTGGGCGCGGCCGGGTTGATATTCATATAGCAGGAGAGCGGATCGATCACCTCAACGCGGTGCCCGCGCCGTTCCGCCGCGGCGCGCAGGCGCCGGCAGGAGTACAACGTGCTGTCACACGAAAGAATGACAATGTTCAATTTATCTCGTCACCCCAAATCGCCACCGACGCTTAATCGCGCGGATCGCGTTTCTGTTGCTGTTGCGGCGGCTTGCGCCGATCGTTTTCCGGCGGCAGTCCGCCGCGCATCAGCGGGCCGAACCCATGCGCCACGCGCCAGACCAGCAGGGCCGCCGCCGGCAGCATCAGCGCCACGCCGAGGAAAATCATCGCCACCGCAGCAGCCTGCGATGACAGCGCCCCCGGCAACTGAACATAGTCATGAATGCTCAGATAAGCCAGAATCAGCAGCACGATCCCCAGCCCTTCCAGCACCAATATCGGGCGGGGTAACTCACCAAATGAACGCATGTTTTCATCTCCAGACATATTGCGCACAGTGTAGTGAATTCCTGCCGACGAGGCCATCCGATAGGCGGCGTAAATCAGATTAACAGGCAAATCCTGCTTTTTTTTAGCAACGCCAACAGGCATAGTAGGCGCCATTGCACCTGAGTAATGCGTTGACTGAGGTCTTTTTCTGACCGACGGGATGTCGTTGCAATAGCGGTAAATTCTTGAATAACAACGAGGAGTATCTCATGTTTGCAGTAATCTTCGGGCGTCCTGGCTGTCCTTATTGTGTCCGTGCGAAAGAGTTGGCGGAAAAACTGACTGAAGAACGTGACGATTTCAACTTCCGTTATGTTGATATCCACGCGGAAGGCATCACCAAGGCCGATCTGGAAAAAACCGTCGGTAAGCCGGTAGAAACCGTGCCGCAGATCTTCCTGGATCAACAGCACATTGGCGGCTGCACCGAGTTTGAAGCATACGCGAAAGAAAACCTGAACCTGTTCCAGTAAGCCGGTTCACATTCTATATTAAGGCGCCTCAGGCGCCTTTTTTATTGCCGGGGATTCTTTGCCGAAGCTGTAACATCTGGCGCAGGCTGCGGAAAAAGAGAAACAGCAGCGCACCGCACAGGCACCAGAATACCGAGCTGGTGGCGTAGGCCAACTCCTGCCAGAACGACTGGGTCGACATCAGCCAGAAGTGGCGCACCACCAGGCACAGCGGCAGCGCGCACAACGCGCCGAGCAGCGGACAGATCAGGCGTTTTTTACTGGCAAGGTAACTGGCGATAAAGCCGGGAATGGTAAACAGCAACAGGCCGGTTTCGCCATGATGCGGCTGCTCCAGTGAATTATTCTGACCAAGAAAGATCAGGCAGAACAACAGAAAACAGCTGCTGAACCCGCCCCAATACCGATAGCTAACCATCCTGCTCCTCCCAGAAATGCAACAACGGGCGCCATATCACGACGACGCACGCGAACCACGGCGGCCTGAGCCGACAAATTTTCCTTGGTAAAAAGAGAGTTAAATGCAAAAGGCAGCGTTCATTTTCAGCTTAATGCTGGCTGTCCTGCGTCAGAGAGACTAGAATAATGCCGCTGATCGAGGAAGCGATGCACCTTTCGCGGGTTGGCGATGGGTATCGTTTTTATCCAACTATTTATATGGCTGAATTTATCTTTTATAGCCAGCCATATCAAGCACTTACTGGTAAACAATAAGTTACATCCTGTGAACATAAACGTCGCTAGTTTGTTAAACGGCAACTACATCCTGTTGCTGTTTGTGGTACTCGCCCTGGGGCTCTGCCTCGGAAAACTTCGCCTTGGCTCTGTGCAACTCGGCAGTTCCATTGGCGTTTTGGTCGTCTCCCTGCTGCTTGGCCAGCACAACTTCGCCATTAACACCGAAGCGCTCAGCCTGGGCTTTATGCTGTTTATCTTCTGCGTCGGCGTCGAAGCCGGGCCGAATTTTTTCTCGATTTTTTTCCGCGACGGCAAAAATTACCTGATGCTGGCGCTGGTGATGGTCGGTACGGCGATGGTGATGGCCGTCGGCCTCGGCAAGCTGTTCCACTGGGACATCGGCCTGACCGCCGGTATGCTGGCCGGCTCCATGACTTCGACACCGGTGCTGGTCGGCGCCGGCGATACGCTGCGCAATACCATTACCAACGGACCGGCGCTGCTGTCCGCACAGGATCATCTTAGCCTGGGCTATGCGTTAACCTATCTTATTGGTCTGGTCAGTCTGATTTTCGGCGCGCGCTATCTGCCCAAGCTGCAGCACCAGGATTTACCGACCTCGGCGCAGCAAATCGCCCGCGAGCGCGGTCTGGATACCGACAGCCAGCGTAAAGTCTATCTGCCGGTCATCCGCGCCTACCGCGTCGGTCCGGAGCTGGTGGCCTGGGCAGACGGCAAAAATCTGCGCGAACTGGGCATTTACCGCCAGACCGGCTGCTATATCGAACGCATCCGCCGCAACGGTATTCTCGCCAACCCGGATGGTGACGCCGTGCTGCAGGTCGGCGACGAAATATCGCTGGTGGGCTACCCGGACGCGCATGCGCGCCTGGATCCCAGCTTCCGTAACGGCAAAGAAGTGTTCGACCGCGATCTGCTCGACATGCGTATCGTCACCGAAGAGATCGTGGTAAAAAACAGCAATGCGGTCGGCAAGCGCTTAAGCCAGCTGAAACTGACCGACCACGGCTGCTTCCTGAACCGGGTGATTCGCAGCCAGATTGAAATGCCGATTGATGACAGCATCGTGCTGAATAAAGGCGACGTGCTGCAGGTCAGCGGCGACGCGCGCCGGGTGAAAAGCGTGGCGGAGAAGATCGGCTTTATCTCCATCCACAGCCAGGTGACCGATCTGCTGGCCTTCTGCGCCTTCTTTATTATCGGCCTGCTGATTGGTCAGATCACCATCCAGTTCAGCAATTTCTCGTTCGGCATCGGCAACGCTGCCGGGCTGCTGATGTCGGGCATCATGCTCGGCTTCCTGCGTGCCAACCACCCGACCTTCGGCTATATCCCGCAGGGGGCGCTGAATATGGTGAAAGAGTTCGGCCTGATGGTGTTTATGGCCGGCGTAGGCCTGAGCGCCGGCGCCGGTATCGGCCACAGCCTGGGCGCCGTGGGCTGGCAAATGCTGGTCGCCGGCCTGCTCGTCAGCCTGGTGCCGGTGGTGCTCTGCTTCCTGTTCGGCGCCTACGTGTTGCGCATGAACCGCGCCCTGCTGTTTGGCGCAATTATGGGCGCACGCACCTGCGCCCCGGCGATGGACATCATCAGCGACACCGCCCGCAGCAACATCCCCGCTCTCGGCTACGCCGGCACCTATGCCATTGCTAACGTATTGTTAACGCTGGCAGGTTCGCTGATTGTGGTGCTATGGCCGGGGATACTGGGCTGACGGCGCGAGCGCAGAGGAAATTTAGCGGCGAAATATTTTTGAAATTTTTATCATTCGGCAGAACTTTTCGATCGGGTGGTAGTCTTAATTAGTGCCACTGCTTTTCTTTGATGTCCCCATTTTGTGGAGCCCGATAATCCCGCCTTTTTAGGTTCAAGATTATCGGGTTTTTTGTTGCCTGAAAACTACCGGGAAAGCATTTTGCCTGGGAAACTCACTGGAAGGTCGGGAAAAATATCGCTCCAGCTCAGAGGTGGAGCGATGCAACAGGCTGGCGTCAGCACGTGCGATAGTGCTTTCGATCCCCCGCCCGTGCAGCAGGCGACCGTAAAAGTTACGACCGGCTAACCAGGGAAAAAAGCGAACAGAAAACATAATACTGCGACCAGTATGATGATACTGAAGATCAGCCCGGCGCCGAACAATATCGCATGGAAGGCCAGCGTCCCCCCGCCAAAAAACAGCGCTCCGCCAACTCCCCAGCCGTTCTCTTTGCGAATCCCTCCGATAAAAGCAAGCACCAACGCAACGATCGCCAGACCGATGGTCGCGCTATTCAGTATGTTATCTATATCGATAGTTCGTTTCTCTGTCACCGGCGGTTCCTGACCTTTCAGGCCGGCTAAAATGCCGTTTTTGATAGATGAAACTTTCTCCGCCACGCTGACTTCCAGCGGCGGCTTGGTCGCTAACGGATAATTGAAATGAAACAGGCTAATAAGCAAGGCCAGCGCGCCAAGCAGCATGCCGTATAGGCTGATTTGATATTTATGTGTTTTGCTCATGCCACATACCATTTTTTTATGTTTTATTAAGATGCGCGCCAATGCGCGATCGGCCCGTGCCGGATAGTTCCAACAGTGCGATAGCCGCCATTCCATCGGCATAATCATTACGCCGCAGGATCATACCATAGGATGCTCCGCTCTCCATGCAACGGGCTTACTACCAGCCCTACCCCGCAGAGGGTTATGCCAGTGTGTAATGTACAAACATTCCCCTTTTACCCACGGTTTAACCCAGACCGGATATCATTAAGAAACGTATCCTGCATACGTAGTGTGTGACTGAGACATAAATCAACATAAAGGACTAGCTATGAAAATTTCTACGATGGTTGCATCTCTCGCCCTGGCCGGCTTCTGTTTCGCGGCAAACGCGGCTACCCCTGGGAATATTGCGGTATATGCGACAGAGAAGTCGACCGGCTCCATATCCATTGGCGGCAAAGACGCCTACACCAAAACCTTTGACGTCGCCCTGGCAAAATTGTCCGGGGACGATATCGATTTATCAACACTTTGCCTGAAGGCCTACTCGCCGGATAACAAGGCCTTCAAGCTCGATACGGTTGATGAGGCATTAACCACCGGCACCTTGAAGGACGGCAAGCTGGTGAAGGGCATCGCCGTATTTGCCGCTGACAACGCCGCGGTCTACAACGCAGCCCTGGTAAAAATTACCGACGATTGTCAATAATCCGCTCAAGCAGCCTTGCATGGCTGCTTTTCCCTTTCCTTCCCGTAGTTTTTTCGGTCTTCTTACCGCTACAAGCCAAATAATAAGCAGATTCATTATCCCGTCCCGGGATAGCTTGACACATAAATATTACTCACCTAAAACTGTGATAAATTTTATGTTAACAAGATGAGAGTCGCGCTATGGACCATGCGTCTATCGCTTCGCCGGGGATGCAATATGGCTGAAGATATCAGCATCCAAAAACGTCGCGGGGTGATGTTTGAACTATGGCTGTCCTGGCGCTTTGTCAAAAACAATATCTGGGCGGGCGCCGTGGCGCCGACACTGTTTACTTTGGCGCTCTGTGCAGCCAAAGGTCTGCCCGGTATGGAAATCGCCATCAGCACCCTGGCATCATTTGTTTATGCCTATCTTCATCTCTACGTCTTTGATATCAACAGCCAGATATTTGGCATTGAAGAAGATAAAATCAATAAGCCGGATCGCCCGCTGGCGGCAAAAATCATTACGCTGGCGTCGGCGAAAATCAGGGCTGTCATTTTCACACTGTTGTTTTTTGCCTACGGCATCTGCCTCGGCGTCATTGGCTGGACCCTGCTCTGGGTACTGTTCGTCCTGCTGTACAGCTATACACCGTGGAGCAATAACTGGCTGCTGAAAAATCTCTTTGTCGCGCTGGGCATACTGACGCTGCTGCCGGTCGCCGCCCACAACGCCAGCGTACCGTTCATAGAAGTTGCTCACTGGCTACTGTCGCTGCTGGTGATGACCAGCTATATGATCACTACGCAGGATCTCCGCGATGTAAAAGGTGATGCACGCATCGGCAGGAAGACTTTTCCCTTGGTTTACGGCATGCGTACGGCCAAGATCGCCCTGTCGCTGGCTTACCTACTCTCTATCGTTATCGCCCACTATACGCTGTTTATCCCAGGTGAAAACGGCAGCAGCGGCGCGCTGTTGCTCTTCGAGAGCGGATCCGCGTTAATTTTATTATGTGTCGCAGCGCGGTTGTGCAAACAAAACGCCGACTGCCGCTATGACCATTTTACCTACCGCCTGTGGGAATATTGGTACACGCTGGTGTGTATTTCCATGTTTGCCTTTTATATCAGCCGGTAGCCAGCAATCGCACTGCTCAAGACGCCCCCTTCCACCCAGCGCACAGGTTCCCCGGTATCATTTTCATTTCAGTTCAAATAATAATCAGATTCATTATCCCATCCCGGGATAGCTTGACACATAAATATTTCTAAACTAAATGTTTTATCATCCGCATTTCCGCCATGAGGGACTCCCGCTATGCACCGCACGTCTGCCGCTTTGCCAAAGATGCAGCATGATTGAAAATGTCAGCATCCAAAAACGCCGGGACGCGGTGTTTGAGCTGTGGTTATCCTGGCGTTTTGTCAGGAACAACGTCTGGATCGGCATTATCGCGCCAACGTTATTTACGCTGTCGCTCTGCCTCGCCCGGGGGATGGGAACGCAGGCAATAATATCCAGTATTCTGGCTACCTTTATTTATGCTTATTTTCATATCTATATCGCCGATATCAACAGCCAGATATTTGGTATTGAAGAAGACAAAATCAATAAGCCGGACCGTCCGCTGGCGGCTCAGGTCATTACGCTGAAGTCGGCCAAAATCCGCGCCGCCGTTCTCGCCCTGCTGTTTTTCGCCTATGGTCTTTACCTCGGCGTGATTGGCTGGGTGCTGTTCTGGATACTGTGCTCACTGGTATACAGCTATACGCCGTGGAGCAATAACTGGCTGTTGAAGAACGTCTTTGTTTCGCTGGGCATACTGACGCAGCTGCCGGTCGCCGCTCACAACGCCGGCGTGCCGTTCAGGGAGATTGCCGACTGGCTGCTGCCGCTGTTGCTGATGACCAGCTATATGATCACCACGCAGGATTTCAGGGACATTAAAGGCGACGCGCGCATCGGCAGAAAAACCTTTCCGCTGGTGTACGGCATGCGCAAGGGAAAAATAATCATTGCCGTCGCCTATCTGCTTTCCATCGTTATTGCCCACTACACGCTGTTTATGCCCGGTGAACAGAGCGGCAACGCTAGCGCCCTGTCCCTGTTTGAGATAGGATCCGCGCTTATTTTATTGTTCATCTCAGCGCGTCTTTGCAAAAGAGATGCCGACAGCCGCTATGACCATTTCACCTACCGACTGTGGGAATACTGGTACACCCTGGTGTGTATTTCCATTATTGCCGTTTATATCAGCCGTTAACCGAGCACACCATGGAGAACACCATGCCTGAACATCATGAGCAGGTTATTTTGCTGGATGAGCATTTCCATCAGAGTGGGACAATGGATAAAGCCGTGGTGCATACCAATCAGACGCCTCTGCATCTGGCCTTTTCCTGCTATGTGCTTAACCGCAAAGGGGAACTGCTGATTACCCGGCGGGCGCTTAACAAAACCGCCTGGCCCGGCGTCTGGAGCAACTCGTTTTGCGGCCATCCGCAGCCCGGTGAAAGCCAAAGCGATGCAATAGCGCGCCGCGCCGCCTTCGAGCTGGGCCTGACCATCAGCCTGCCGGAACTGGTGGTTTCCCACTTCCAGTACTGCGTCACCGATGCCTCCGGCGTGATGGAAAATGAATTTTGCCCAATCTACGTCGCGCGCAGCGATGCGCAGCCGCAGCCTAATCCGCTTGAAGTGATGGAGTATGCCTGGGTCGGTATCGAACAGGTGATAGGCGCCATTAACGCCGTTCCTCAGGTGTTTTCCCCGTGGATGGCGCTACAGCTGCAGCAGCCGGAACTGCTGAAAAGAATCGGCGCGTTAGCCTGATATGCATCGGTAGGAAACGGAGACGGGAACAAGGCCCGCCTCACATTTAGCTGGAGCGATAAATACGCGCCGGCAAGGCAGTTACTTCTTCACCGCGTCGCTGACCGCATCCTCAGCCTTCCAAACACGATACTTCACTTCCGCGTCCTGCGGCACATAGACCACGATCGGCAGACGGCTGTTGTAACGCTGCATGGCGGCATCGCCCAGATTTGCCGTCACGAAGGCTTCGCGCTTGGTGTTGTCCGGGCAGGCCATCATGGTGCTCATCGGGCCGGAGAGTTTATCCAGCACCAGATAGTCGTAGCCCCAGCCGGACAGGGTTTTGCTTTCCAGCTTGCCGCCCAGCCCATGATGGTTGCAGTCAACCTGCAGCGTTTTACCGATCAGCAACTCAACCTTATAGTTTTCTTCATGCTCCTGTTTCGGCAGGTAAATCACCTGACGCGTCATGCCTTTTTCCGCCTGCGGGTAAGGGGCAATCTTTTCCAGCGGCTGCTGGCTGATGTCGGCCTTTTCAGTCGCGTTAGTCGCCGCACCGGCAGAAGCAGCCATCATCATGCCGGCTACTAACAAGGAGATCTTTTTCATGTTCTTTCCCTATGATTCATACTGAAAACCAGACATAAACTAATACACTATAGCAACACTTTCCAATGGTTTAATCTTCTTTACATTGATAAATCAAAAGGAATAACCACTGAAACGATGAGAAATGGCAGAATAAAAACCATTCGCATAGTCAATATATTGCCACACTAAGGTTTTCTTAAGCCGGGGGATTTACCGTAATCTGACCGATGACTAACGACAGGCTGACGCATGGCGCCCGAAAAACCATCCCAATCTTTATTAAATCAACCCTCAACGGCCCAACACTTTAAGAATGGCTCTATTTACTCCTTGGCGCCATCCTTTTACCGTTGGCAAGTTTTTAGCTTAATTGTCAGTGGGTTGCTATTTTTATGGCTGTCGCGTGATGAAAGCCTGGATTGGGCCATCAGCAATAGCTGGTTCGACAGCGCCAGCGGGCATTTCCCCTGGCAGCATAACGCCTGGCTGGACGCGATCAACCACCGCCTCCTGAAGATCGGCGTGATCGCCGCCTCGGTGCTGGCGCTGCTGTGGGGTATTTACCGGCGCCATGCCCGGCTGATCCTGTGCATGGCGCTGGTCGGCGTCGGGCCACTGGTGGTCGGCATCCTGAAGTCCACCAGCGCGCACTCTTGTCCGTGGGATCTGGTGCAATACGGCGGGCAGGCGATGTCATATCCGCTGTTTGGTGCCTTGCCGGCCAATCCCGGTCCCGGCCGCTGCTTTCCCGGCGGGCACGCTTCCAGCGGCTTTGCAGTGATGGCGCTGTTTTTTCTGTTTTATCCCCGGCGGCCGAAAGTGGCTTATGCCTGCTGGGGCGCCGGCATCGCCCTGGGGCTGCTGATGGGCTTTGGTCAGGTGATGCGCGGCGCACACTTTTTTTCCCATAACCTGTGGGCAGGTTGGTGGGTTTGGTTCAGCCAATTGGCTGTTTATTGGTGGGTTAGCGGCATTGTTCGCCGCAAGACGAGGTAAATATCATGGAGCAGTTGAACTATCTTCTTTTCGCCTGGATTAACGCGACCCCGGCCTCACCCAAATGGTCGCTCGATGTCGCGATCTTCCTGGCGCGCGATGTGATCGCCATCGTTCCGCTGTTGATCGTCGGCCTGTGGTTCTGGGGGCCGAAAGACGCGCTGGTTTCACAGCGCGAAGTGGTGGCTAAAACCACCATTGCACTGGCGTTCGCCATTCTTACCTCCGCCGCCATCGGTATGCTGCTGCCGCACGAACGTCCCTTCGTCGCCGGCATCGGCTACACTTTCCTGCATCATGCGCCGGACAGCTCCTTCCCCAGCGATCACGGTACCGCCATATTCACCTTTGCCATGGCATTTTTATGCTGGCACCGGCTGTGGTCCGGCATTGTGCTGATGGTTATCGCCGTCGCCATCGCCTGGTCGCGGGTTTTCCTTGGCGTACACTGGCCGCTGGATATGGTAGGTGGTTTCCTGCTTGGCATGGTGGGCTGCCTGGTGGCGCAGCTGGTGTGGAACCTGTTCGGCAGCGCGATCGCCGTCCGGCTGGAACGCCTGTACCGTTTCCTGTTCGCCTTCCCTATCCGTAAAGGGTGGATCAAAGAGTAATCCCGCGCGGGGCCGTTGGCCCCGCCGTTATATCCCCCTGCCGGTTTCTTCCCTTCAGCACCGCAATGTTATTTAAATAACAAAATCCCGCTAAAAATGTGGTAAAAACTCGAATCATGGCTATAATTACGGGCAGCGGGTGTTATTATTCTAACATTCAGCACTAACCATTCAGAGGAAGCGCAATGACTAGCGAAAACATTGATTACGCCAGCTACATCGACCATACCCTGCTGGCGATGGACGCCACCGAGCAGCAAATCAGCAAACTGTGTGAAGAAGCGCAGCAGCACAATTTCTACGCGGTATGCGTGAACTCCGGTTACGTCCCGCTGGTTGCACAGTTACTGCAGGAAAGCACGGTGAAAGTCTGCTCGGTGATCGGTTTCCCGCTGGGCGCGGGCCTGACCGTCACCAAAGCCTTTGAAGCGAAAGCGGCGATTGCCGCCGGCGCGCAGGAAATCGATATGGTCATCAACGTCGGCTGGCTGAAAAGCGGCATGCTGGAGGATGTCAAAGCCGATATCGCCGCCGTGCGTGAGGTTTGCGCAGCTATCCCATTGAAGGTAATATTGGAAACCTGCCTGCTCAGCGACGCGCAAATCGTGCAAGTGTGTGAAATGTGTCGTGAACTTGACGTCGCCTTTGTCAAAACCTCAACCGGCTTCAGCACCGGCGGCGCTCGTGAAGAGCACGTTAAACTGATGCGCGCTACCGTGGGCAGCGAAATGGGCGTGAAAGCCTCCGGCGCAGTACGCGACCGCGCGACCGCCAAAACGATGATCGAAGCCGGCGCCACGCGTATCGGCACCAGTTCCGGCGTAGCCATCGTATCCGGCGAGCAGGCCGCCGCCGGCAGCTATTGATAGCAACGCCCCCGGCGCACTTGCAGTAACCGGGCGCATTTGTTGACTGATGCGGGGTAATGCGTAGTACGCACTGCTCCGCATTGTTGTATCTGGCCCTGGGCCGCCACGGATATCTCTTTATCTCTAAACCGACGGGAGCAACGAATGGAAACGCGGCGCGAAGAACGCATCAATCGATTAGTCCAGGTGTTAAAGCGTTCTGACAAGATCCACTTAAAAGAAGCCGCAGCGCTGCTGGGGGTATCGGAAATGACCATCCGTCGCGATCTCAGCGCCGAACCTGCGGCGGTGGTGTTGCTGGGCGGCTACGTGGTGACCGATCCGCGCAACAACGGCGTGACCCATTACTTTGTTTCTGACCAAAAAGCCAAGCAGGTGAGTGAGAAACGGCGCATCGGCCTGCTGGCCGCCCCGCTGATCGCTGAAAATGATACGGTGTTCTTTGATTGCGGCACCACCACGCCGGCAATTATCGACGCCATTGCCGACGACCTGCCCTTCACCGGCGTCTGCCACTCGCTGAACACCTTCCTGGCCCTGCAGGATAAACCGCAGTGTAAAGTGATCCTGTGCGGCGGCGAATTCAAGCCGAATAACTACATATTCAGCAGTATCGGCCAGCGCAACGAAATGGACAGCATCTGCCCCAATATCGCCTTTATTTCTGCCGCCGGCCTCAGCCTGCAGCAGGGTGCCAGCTGCTTTAACTTTGACGAGCTGGATATGAAGCACCGGGCGCTGGCGACGGCGCAACGTAAGGTGCTGGTGGCCGATCACAGCAAATTCGGCAAGGTGAAGCCGGCCTGCATCGGCCCGCTGACCCTGTTTGACCAAGTGATCACCGACCAGCGCCCCGACGCCGAATTCAGCGATTTCTTCAATCAGCACGCCATCCCCCTTCGCTACTGAGCCGTTCAGGCCGCTGAGCACGGCTCAGCGGCCCTCTAGTACAAATTATCCGCAATTAAATTACCAATAATCCCATCCTGATTGGCCAATACGTTAATAAATTGCAACCGGTAACGGCAGTTATTATTTTCTCTGCGCGGAATAATGACAAAATAGTGTACGACGGCATAAGCGGGCGGTGAATTTTTCGCCTGATTTCGATCGTTGATAATTGGTCGGTATAACACCAAAAAAGTGATTTATTACCAACCGTGGCGCCAACAGCACAAATTTATATGATGAATGTTTAAGCATTCCCTGCCGGGAATAAACCATTCCTCCCGTTTGCACCAACACAAAAAAATCCAATTTATACGTTAATAATCAATTAGTTAATAAAACACCATCTAATAGCATGATGTGATCGCCATCACTAAACCCGCTTAATCCTCGTTTTTAGCTAGATCCCGACCACTGCTTAAAATATATTGCTCATCTTCTGTGCACAGGCAGCGTTTTATCCGGTCATGACGGTAAAGAGCCGGATAAAGCATGCAGTAATAAAAAAACACAATAAAGCATAATGCTTCACGAAGGCGAACATTTAATAAATAAAATTTTAACAAAATGGGTATTTACCGCATATATATCGCATTTGAGAGCGTGATCACGGTTGTTTATGCTGGAAATCGCTATCTTTCTGCCATCAAAAACGGGAGACAAGAATCTTCCGAGTTAATACTCTATTTTCCGCCTAACCTGGGCGGCATGATTTTTAGTGTTAGTTCATCGCCACGATAATTAGCACAATAAACAACCAGGGGGAGGTTCCTTTATCCCCGCAAGAAACGCCTGATTTAACCGGCAGCCGTTGACTGATTTACGGCTTTCGGCTTTAACGTAAATTTTTGACTTTGCTTTTAAATTAACGTGTTCACTTCGGAGATATTTATGGACACTACACAGACCGGCACGATTGTCTCGGCAGCATCGGGTTCCAGCAGTACCTGGCGTAAAAGCGATACCATGTGGATGTTGGGCCTGTACGGCACCGCCATCGGCGCAGGCGTGCTGTTCCTGCCCATCAACGCCGGGATCGGCGGCTTAATCCCGCTGATTATCATGGCCATCATCGCGTTTCCGATGACGTTCTTCGCCCACCGCGGCCTGTGCCGTTTTGTCCTGTCCGGCAAAAATCCGGGCGAAGATATCACCGAGGTGGTGGAAGAACACTTCGGCATCAGCGCCGGTAAGCTGATTACCCTGCTCTACTTCTTCGCCATCTACCCTATCCTGCTGGTTTACAGCGTCGCCATCACCAACACCGTCGACAGTTTCATTACCCATCAGTTGGGCATGGCCTCTCCGCCGCGCGCCATTTTGTCACTGATTCTGATCGTCGGCCTGATGACTATCGTGCGTTTTGGTGAGCAGGCCATCGTCAAAACCATGAGTATTCTGGTGTTCCCGTTTGTTGCCGTGCTAATGCTGCTGGCGCTGTATCTGATCCCTAACTGGACCGGCGCTATCTTCGAAAACGTCTCCCTGTCAGGCGCCGGCACCGGGATGGGCCACGGCCTGATGATGACGCTGTGGCTGGCGATCCCGGTGATGGTGTTCTCCTTTAACCACTCGCCGATTATTTCCGCCTTTGCCGTGGCGAAACGCGAAGAGTACGGCGCGGACGCCGAGAAAAAATGCTCACGCATTCTGGCCTACGCACACATCATGATGGTGCTGACCGTGATGTTCTTCGTGTTCAGCTGCGTACTCAGCCTGTCGCCGGCCGACCTGGCGGAAGCCAAGGCGCAGAACATCTCTATTCTGTCGTACCTGGCCAACCACTTTAACAACCCGATGATTGAATACATCGCGCCGGTTATCGCCTTTGTCGCCATCACCAAATCGTTCCTGGGCCACTACCTCGGCGCACGTGAAGGTTTCAACGGCATCGTCAGCAAGTCGCTGAAAACTCGTGGCAAAACCATCAGCAGCGGCAAACTGAACCGCATCACCGCCATCTTTATGCTGGTCACTACCTGGATTGTCGCCACGCTGAACCCAAGCATTCTGGGCATGATCGAAACCCTGGGCGGCCCGATTATCGCGATGCTGCTGTTCCTGATGCCGATGTACGCCATCCGTAAAGTACCGGCGATGCGTAAATACGCCGGCCATATCAGCAACGCCTTCGTGGTGCTGATGGGCCTGATCGCCATGTCGGCCATCCTGTACTCTCTGTTTAGCTAAATACACTCCCGCCGGCGCGCCATGCGCCGGCTTGCACCATCCCCTTATTCTGTATTTACCGCCTGACACCTGAAGAAGGAGGCGAGACTATGGTCAGCGTTTTCGATATTTTCAAAATCGGTATCGGTCCATCCAGTTCCCACACCGTCGGCCCGATGAAAGCCGGCAAGCAGTTTATCGACGATCTTATCGCTCATCAGCAGCTGATGGACGCCACCCGTCTGGTGGTGGACGTTTACGGCTCGCTGTCCCTGACCGGTAAGGGGCACCACACCGATCTGGCGATTATCATGGGGCTGGCGGGCAATTTACCGCATGACGTCGATATCGACGCCATCCCCGGTTTTATCCGCCAGGTGGAACAAACCGGCCGCCTGGCGCTGGCGAACGGCTGCCACGAGGTGGATTTCCCGCTGGCGACCAGCATGAACTTCCACCGCGATAACCTGCCGCTGCATGAAAACGGCATGCGCATCCGCGCTTTCGACGGCGAGCGGCTGCTGCATGACAAAACCTACTATTCCATCGGCGGCGGTTTTATTGTCGATGAAGCGCATTTCGGCCAGGCCTCTGCCGAGGCGCTGCCGCTGCCCTATCCGTTCCGCTCCGCGCAGGATCTGCAGCAGCACTGTAAAGACACCGGCCTGTCGCTGTCTGGACTGGTAATGCAAAACGAGCTGGCGCTGCGCGACAGGGAAGAGATTGAGACCCACTTTGCCGCCGTCTGGCAGGTGATGCGCACCGGTATCGAACGCGGGATGAATACTGAAGGTTTGCTGCCCGGCCCGATGAAAATACCACGCCGCGCCGCCGCCCTGCGCCGCATACTGGTGACCGGCGATAAGAACAACACCGACCCGATGAACGTGGTGGACTGGCTCAATATGTTCGCCTTTGCGGTCAACGAAGAGAACGCCGCCGGCGGGCGGGTGGTGACTGCCCCCACCAACGGCGCCTGCGGGATTATCCCGGCGGTGCTGGCCTATTACGATAAATTTATCCGGCCGGTTAATACCAATTCCTATAGCCGCTTCTTCCTCGTTGCCGGCGCGATCGGCGCGCTCTACAAAATGAACGCTTCGATTTCCGGCGCGGAAGTCGGCTGCCAGGGCGAGGTCGGCGTCGCCTGCTCGATGGCCGCCGCCGGGCTGGCGGAGCTGATGGGCGGCAGCCCGGCGCAGGTATGTATTGCGGCGGAGATCGCCATGGAACATCATCTGGGGCTGACCTGCGATCCGTTGGCCGGTCAGGTGCAGGTGCCCTGTATCGAACGCAACGCCATTTCCGCCGTGAAGGCGGTCAATGCCGCACGGATGGCGCTGCGCCGCACCAGCGAGCCGCGGGTGTGCCTGGATAAGGTGATTGAAACCATGTATGAAACCGGCAAGGACATGAACGCCAAGTACCGCGAAACCTCACAGGGCGGGCTGGCGATCAAGGTGGTGGCCTGTAATTGATCGCAAAGGGCGCATCATGCGCCCTTTTTTATTTCCCCGTTAGCGGTCAGCCGAAAATGCTGCCGAACCACTGGGTCACTTTCATCATTACCATATCCCAGATGCGGCTGAAGAAGTTGCCCTCTTTCACTTCCTCCATCACCACCAGCGGACGCTGATCGACGGTCTTACCGTCCAGTTGGAAATCAATGGTGCCCACAACCTGATTCTTCGCCAGCGGCGCTTCCAGCGTGGCGGAATTCAGATTATAGCTGGCCTTCAGGTTTTTCATCTGCCCTTTAGGAATGGTGATCGCCGCGTCTTTCGCCACGCCCAGCGGCACTTCGCTCTGCTTGCCGTACCAGACGCGCTGGGTGATAAACGGTTTATCCGCCTTGATTGGCGTTACGGTTTCAAAGAAACGGAAGCCCCAGGTCAGCAGCTTCTCGCTCTCGCCGAAACGCACGCGGTCACTCGGCGCGCCCAGCACCACAGAAATCAACCGCATCGGCCCTTCGGCCGCCGAGGCCACCAGATTATGGCCGGCACCGCTGGTATAACCGGTTTTAATCCCGTCCACTTTCAGATTAGAGCTCCACAACAGGCGGTTGCGGTTCACCTGGCGGATTTTATTGAAGGTGAACTCTTTTTCTTTATGCAGCGCATACTCATCCGGCACATCGCGGATCAGCGCCTGGCTCAACAGCGCCATATCGCGGGCGGTGCTGTATTGCCCTTCCGCATCCAGTCCGTGCACCGTCAGGAAGTGGGTATTTTTCAGCCCGAGGTGTTTGACGTAGTTGTTCATCAGCCCGACAAACGCATCCTGGCTGCCGGCCACGTAATCCGCCAGCGCAATGCTGGCATCGTTGCCCGACTGGATCACGATACCTTTGTTCAGTTCCATCACCGGCACCTGATCGCCCGGTTTGATAAACATCAGGGAAGAGCCGCGCAGCGTCGGGTTGCCGGTCGCCCAGGCGTCTTTACCGACGGTGACCGAGTCGGTCGGCTTGATTTTGCCGGCCTTAATCGCCTGGCCGATAACATAGCTGGACATGATTTTGGTCAGGCTGGCCGGGTCGAGCCGGGTATCCGGGTTGCCTTCCGCCAGAATGGCGCCGCTGTTGTAATCCATCAGAATAAACGCCTTGGCGTCAACCTGCGGAGCCGCCGGCGGCGCGGCGGCCTGCACGGCCGGCGTTGCCAATAACAGGAAGCCGACGCCGAAGGTCAGCTTTTTCATCGGAGAAGCTAAATGTGTTTTCATCATGTCGTCGCCAGAGTGTCCATTCAATTTATTGAAATCGCGTTACCGTTCAAACTCGTTACATCAGCCAAATCAGCGAGAGGTCCCGGGCACCCGCGCCCTGCCGCGTGTTCCCTTGCTACGGGTTATCGCCCGGCCAAGGCTGTGCTAAGAGTTTATTAGATTCGTCTTATTTTTGCAGGGATTAGCATGAAATTTCAGCATTTTTACATAACTGTACGCTTTCGCGCGCAAATTGTCGAAAAAGCTATCCGGACGCTGTTTTTTCACCCCGCTGACGGCTACACGGCCAAGCATCCAAACATCTTTATGCCTAAACGGCCAAAAATCGAATTAATATATTCTATAATGGCATATATAGCAGTTATTTGTTCTTTTAACCGGACAAACAGGCAGAGCTATCATCCAAATAACGGCGAGTAACGCACATTATTCTGGAGGGAAAACATGGCCATCGCACAATCGGCGCTCGCGACGATCGGTAATACGCCGATGCTGGAGTTGACGCACTTTGATACCGGCCCCTGCCGGTTGTTTATCAAACTGGAGAACCAAAACCCCGGTGGATCTATCAAAGATCGCGTCGCGCTGTCGATGATCGAACAGGCCGAACGCGACGGGAAACTGCAGCCCGGCGGCACCATTATTGAAGCCACCGCCGGCAATACCGGATTGGGGCTGGCGCTGGTCGCCGCGCTGAAGGGCTACCGCCTGACGCTGGTGGTGCCGGATAAAATGAGCCGCGAGAAAATTTTCCACCTGCGTGCGCTGGGGGCCAACGTGGTGCTGACCCGTTCAGATGTCGGCAAAGGGCACCCGGCCTATTACCAGGATTACGCCCAGCGCCTGGCGGACGAAACGCCGGGCGCCTTATATATCGACCAGTTTAACAACCCGGCCAACCCGGCGGCGCACACCGCCACCACCGCGCCGGAACTGTGGCGGCAGATGGATCACGACGTTGATGCCATCGTGGTCGGCGTCGGTTCCGGCGGCACCCTGAGCGGGCTGAGCCGCTACTTTTCCGAGGTTTCCCCCACCACCCGTTTTGTGCTGGCGGATCCCGCCGGCTCCATTCTGGCGGACTATCTCGACAGCGGAAATGTGACGGAGGCAGGCAGTTGGCTGGTAGAAGGTATCGGCGAAGACTTTGTACCGCCGCTCAGCGACTTTCGCCAGGTGGCGGCCGCCTACCGCATCGACGATCGGGAAGCCTTCACCACCGCACGCCAGCTGCTGCAGAGCGAAGGCATACTGGCCGGCTCATCCACCGGCACCTTGCTGGCCGCCGCGCTGCGCTACTGCCGGGCGCAGACCGAGCCGCAGCGCGTGGCGACGTTCGTCTGCGACAGCGGCAATAAATACCTGTCCAAAATGTTCAACGACCGCTGGATGCAGGAGCAGGGGCTGCTGGCCACTTCCCAGTTTGGCGATCTGCGCGATCTGATCGCTTACCGCCACGATGAACACGCCGCGGTAACCGCCGCGCCGGACGATACGCTGGCGGTGGTGCACGCCCGCATGCGTCTGTACGACATCTCTCAACTGCCGGTGTTGGACAACGATCGGCTGGTCGGCCTGATCGATGAGTGGGATCTGCTGCATACCCTGCAGGCCGACGCCGGCAACTTTCGTCTGCCGGCCAGACAGGCCATGACCCGTCAGGTGCAGACGCTGCAAAAAGACGCCGACCCGCAGGCGCTGCTGGCAACCTTCAACCACGGCCACGTGGCGGTCATTCTCGACGGCGAGCGCTTCCTCGGCCTTATCACCCGCACCGACGTTCTGAACGCCTGGCGCCAAAAACTCCGTTAATCAAGGACTCTGCTATGACCAAGTTTGCCACCCAGACCGTACATGCCGGCTATACGCCGGACGCCACCGGCGCGGTGATGCCGGCCATTTATGCCACCTCCACCTATGCTCAGCCGGCGCCGGGCGAACATACCGGCTATGAATATTCGCGCAGCGGCAACCCGACCCGCAGCGCGCTGGAAAATGCGATTGCCGAGCTGGAAAACGGCAGCCGCGGCTACGCCTTCGCCTCCGGGCTGGCCACCTGCTCCACGGTGCTGGAACTGCTGGATCAAGGCAGCCATCTGGTGGCAGTCGACGACCTGTACGGCGGCACCTACCGCCTGCTGGAAAAAGTGCGCAGCCGCACGGCCGGACTGCGCGTCACCTATGTCGCTCCGGGTGACACGACGGCGCTGGAGCAGGCGATCGAAGCCGACACCAAAATGATCTGGGTGGAGACCCCGACCAACCCGCTGCTGAAGCTGGCCGATCTGGCGGCCATCGCCGCGATCGCCAAGCGGCACCGTCTGATCAGCGTGGCGGACAACACCTTCGCCTCGCCGTATCTGCAGCGCCCGCTGGAGCTGGGGTTCGACGTGGTGGTGCACTCCGCCACCAAGTACCTGAACGGCCACTCCGATGTGGTGGCCGGCCTGGCGGTGGTCGGCGATAACCCGCAGCTGGCGGAGCAGCTCGGTTTTTTGCAAAACGCGGTGGGCGGTATCCTCGACCCGTTCAGCAGCTTCCTCACCCTGCGCGGCATCCGCACCCTGGCGCTGCGGATGGATCGCCACAGCGCCAGCGCGCTGCACATCGCCCAATGGCTGGAACAGCAGCCACAGGTGGAAAACGTCTACTATCCGGGCTTAACCAGCCATCCGCAGCACGCGCTGGCCGGCCGGCAGATGCGCCAGTTTGGCGGCATGATTTCACTGCGGCTACGCGGCGATGATGACTACGCGCGACGGGTCATCCAGCGGCTGACCCTGTTTACGCTGGCGGAAAGCCTGGGCGGCGTGGAAAGCCTGATCGGCCAGCCCGCCAGCATGACGCACGCCTCCATTCCGCTGGAACAGCGGCTGAAGACCGGTATCACGCCGCAGCTGCTGCGCCTGTCGGTCGGCATTGAAGACGCCGAAGATCTGATTGCCGATCTGCAGCAGGCGCTGGCGGAATAAACTTTTTACTTTACCCTCCCCACGCTCCCCGGCCGCCCGGCCGGGGACGCCGGCCGTCATATCAGCGTCATCAATATTCCTTAAGCTCGGCGCAATTTTATCGTCAGCGGCGAATCCGCTATCCTTAAGCGCACTGCCACCCGACCGGAGAAAAACCGATGGACTTAGCCCTGTTCGACCTGGATGAAACCCTGATTAATGAAGACAGCGCCAGCCTGTGGATCCGCTGGCTGGTTTCCCAGGGGTTTGCGCCGGAAGAGCTGGCCACGCAGGAACAGCAACTGATGCAGCACTATTATCAGGGCAAACTGTCGATGGAGCAGTATATGCAGGCCACGCTGTCGCCGCTGGCCGGGCGCAGCGTCCAGACCGTCGCCGGCTGGGTGGCGCGCTACATCCGCCGTGATATTCTGCCGCGCGTCTACCCCGCGGCGCATGAGCGTCTGCAGTGGCACCGCAGCCGCGGCGACCACATCCTGGTAATCTCTGCCACCGGCGAGCATTTGGTGGCCCCCATCGCCGAACAGCTGGGCGCCGACGGCGCGCTGGCGATCGGCGTTGAGGTGGACGACGGCCGCTTTACCGGCCGCACCTACGGCACCATGACCTATCAGCAGGGTAAAGTAATCCGCCTGGAGGCGTGGCTGGCGCAGCATCCGCAGCGGCATTTCGGGCAGCTGTACGCCTACAGCGACTCGCTGAACGACCGGCCGATGCTGGAGTATGCCGACCATGCGGCGGTGATTAACCCCGACGCCGAGTTGCAGACGCTGGCGCAGCAAAACGGCTGGGAAATCTGCCGCTGGACGCGCTGACGTAAACTCCGGGTGACAAATGCCAGATTGTGGCGTAGGAATAAAGCACGCAATCACACCGTCTATCTGGAGGCATAGCATGCTGACGATCTGGGGCCGAGAGAACTCCAACAACGTGCGCAAAGTGCGCTGGTGCGCCGCCGAGCTGGGGCTAAGCTACCAGCATATCAACGCCGGCGGCGCCTATGGCAAAGTCAATGAACAGCAGTACCGCGCGCTCAACCCAAACGGCCTGGTGCCGCTGCTGCAGGACGATGATTTTGTGCTGTGGGAGTCCAACACCATCGTGCGCTATCTGGCGGCGAAATACGGCGACGCGCCGTTTTACCCGCAGGATTTGCAACAGCGCGCGGCGGCGGAGAAATGGATGGACTGGAACACCGCCAGCGTGACCGAACCGTTCCGCACGGTATTTTGGGGATTGGTGCGCACCCTGCCGGAACAGCGCGATATGCTGAAGATTGAGGCGGCGATCGGCGCGCTGGAAAAGTGCTTTGATATCGTCGAACAGGAACTGGGGCAGCAGCCCTATCTCTCCGGCGAGGCGTTCGGCATCGGCGATATACCGCTCGGCAGCTTTATTTACGCCTGGTTCGAAATGCCGATCGAACGGCAAGAGCGCCCCAATATGGATCGCTGGTACCAACAGCTCTGCGCCCGCCCGGCCTACCGCAGCGGCGTTATGACGCCGTTAACCTGACGGGCCTTCCCCTACGCGCAGCAGTTTGCCGTTGCTTTCATCGGTTAACAGATACAGATAACCGTCCGGCCCGCTGCGCACCTCACGGATCCGCTCGCCGCGATCCTCCAGCAGCCGCTCTTCCGCCACGATTTTATTGTCCACCAGCGTCAGTCGGATCAGCGCCTTCTGCGCCAGCGCGCCGATAAACAGCGAATGCTGCCAACCGCCAAAGCGCGGGTTATCATAAAACGCCATGCCGCTGATGCCCGGCGACACCTGCCAGTAGTGCGCCGGCGCCTGCGTTCCCGCTGCATATTGCCCCTTGGCCTCCGGAATCGGCTGCCCGGAATAGTTGATGCCATAGGTGGCGATCGGCCAGCCGTAATTTTTCCCCGGCTGCAGAATATTGATCTCATCGCCGCCGCGCGGGCCGTGTTCATGTTCCCACAGCGCGCCGTTCCACGGATTGATCGCCAGCCCCTGCGGGTTGCGGATGCCGTACGCCCAAATCTCCGCCTTTTTACCCTGCTGGCCGGCAAACGGGTTGCCCGGTGCAGGCTTGCCCTCGGCGGTCAGCCGCACCACCTTGCCCTGCAGCTTGTCGAGATCCTGCGCCGTCGGCCGCTGGTTGTTTTCCCCCAGCGCGACAAACAGCATCCCTTGACGGTCAAATACCATCTTGCCGCCGAAATGGTTACCCACCGACAGCTTCGGCTGCTGGCGGAAGATGACGCGGAAACCCTCAAGCCGGCGCTTATCGTCGCTCAGCCGGCCGTAGCCCACCGCAGTGCCGGCTTTACCGTCGTCCCCGGCTTCGGCAAAGCTGAGATACACCCGCCGGCTGCTGGCAAAGTCCGGCGCCAGCACTACATCCAGCAGGCCGCCCTGTCCCTGCGCATAGACCTGCGGTACGCCGCCAATCGGCGCCGACAGCCCGTTGTCCTGTTGCCACAGGCGTAAACGGCCGGGCCGCTCGGTAATCAGCATCCCCTGCTGGGCGGGCAAAAACGCCAGCGACCACGGGTACTCCAGCCGCTCCTGCAACTGGGTCACTTCAGGTGCGGCCTGTACGCCGCCGCTCAGCAGCAGGCCGGTGAGTAATGTCGTTCGGGTCAGTCGAAACATGCATCCTCCTTATTTATCAGCGCCTTTTCAGTGTAGCCCAGCCTCCCCGCGCTGCCGCCGGCCGGTCGTTTATCTTTGGCTTTATCTGTGCTTAAGTTAAGAAAAGCACAAGGAGCAAGCATGAATATCACCGTAACAGAAACCATGAGTGACGAGACGCTGGACGCCGTGCGCCAGGGGCTGATGGCGTACAACCGGCCGTTTATCGATACCAGCCTGCGCAAGCCGCTCAGCGTTTACGCCAAAGACGATGACGGCCAGGTGGTGGCCGGCCTGACCGCCGTCACCTGGGGCAACTGGCTGAGTATCGACTGGCTGTGGGTGGCGGAATCTCAGCGCGGCAGCGGCCTGGGGCGCCAGGTGATGCTGGCGGCCGAACGGCAGGCGATGACGCGCGGCTGCCGCTATGCCCGCGTGGATACCTTCAGTTTTCAGGCGCGGCCGTTTTACCAGAAGCTGGGCTATCAGGTGCAGATGACATTGGAAAACTATCCGCTGGAGCACCAGTGCTATTTTCTGACTAAAACGCTGATTGATTAACGGCGGGCAAATGGACAGCAAAACCAGGGTGGTCAACAGCGTCGCCTATAGAGCGGGCAAGCGCTTAGGCGACGTCACCATCGACGATATGCGTGAAATGCTGACCAATGCCACGCACGTCAATCTGGCGCTGTTGACGGTAAAACAAAACGAGGTGGTGAAAAAGCTGGCCTGCTGGCTGTAAGCCCCCTGAAAAATGAGGGCGTCAGGACGATGCCCCATCATGTTGCGATGGGCAGCATCGGGTGTCTCCGGAACGGTCCTCACCGGCGGGGGATAATCCATTCTCCGCCATCAGGCGTTCGCCGGTTTATTAGGCTGTCACGGCCCTATGGATATTCGCTCAGCTAGGAATTTTCTCTAAGCCTGACGCCCACTTAGCCCACTGCAGATAGAACTGGAGCTTTATTTTTAACCTGGTGTAAAATCCCGCAACCTAACCATAATAACGATTTATTTTTGACCTATGAGCAATGTAGCAAGCAAGCCGCCTAAAGTTGGATTTCTTTCGTTAGGTTGCCCAAAAAACCTGGTGGATTCGGAACGCATCCTCACTGAACTGCGTAACGAAGGCTATCAGGTGGTGCCGCGTTACGATGACGCCGAGCTGGTGATCGTCAATACCTGCGGCTTTATCGACAGCGCGGTGCAAGAATCGCTGGAAGCCATCGGTGAAGCACTGCATGAGAACGGCAAGGTGATCGTCACCGGCTGCCTCGGCGCCAAAGAAGACCAAATCCGCGAAGTGCACCCCAAGGTGCTGGAAATTACCGGGCCGCACAGCTACGAGCAGGTTTTGTCGCACGTTCATCACTATGTGCCGAAGCCGCCGCATAACCCGTTCACCAGCCTGATACCGGCGCAGGGCGTCAAACTGACGCCGAAACACTACGCCTACCTGAAAATCTCCGAAGGCTGCAACCACCGCTGCACCTTCTGCATTATTCCGTCGATGCGCGGCGATCTCGACAGTCGTCCTATCGGCTCGGTGCTGGATGAAGCCAAACGCCTGGTGGAGTCCGGCGTCAAAGAGCTGCTGGTGATCTCCCAGGACACCTCGGCCTACGGCGCGGACGTCAAACAGCGCACCGGCTTCTGGAACGGCCAGCCGGTCAAAACCAGCATGGTCAGCCTGTGCGAACAGCTGGCCGGCCTCGGCGTTTGGGTGCGTCTGCACTATGTCTACCCGTACCCGCACGTGGACGAGGTGATCCCGCTGATGGCCGCCGGCAAGATTTTGCCGTATCTGGATATTCCCCTGCAGCACGCCAGCCCGAAAATCCTCAGGCTGATGAAGCGTCCGGGCGCGGTCGAACGCACGCTGGAGCGCATCAAGCGCTGGCGTGAGATCTGCCCGGAACTGACGCTGCGCTCCACCTTTATCGTCGGCTTCCCGGGGGAAACCGAAGAGGATTTCCAGCTGCTGCTCGACTTCCTGCAGCAGGCCAGGCTGGACCGCGTCGGCTGCTTCAAGTACAGCCCGGTGGAAGGCGCCGCAGCCAACGAACTGGCGGACCCGGTGCCGGAAGAGGTCAAAGAGGCGCGCTACCACCGCTTTATGCAGCTGCAGCAGCAGATCTCGGCGCAGCGCCTGCAGGAAAAAGTGGGCCGCGAACTGCTGGTGCTGATCGATGAGGTCGACGCGGAAGGTGCGATTGGCCGCAGTATGGCCGATGCGCCGGAGATCGACGGCGTGGTGTACCTGAACGGCGAAACCGACGTGAACGTGGGCGATATCGTCAAGGTGAAAATCGACCACGCCGACGACTATGATCTGTGGGGCAGCCGCGTCTGACCTTAACGATACGGGGCGGCATCATCCAACGCCGCCCCGCTCCGTCGCTTACTTGGACAAAATCGCCTGCCCCGCCGCCGTCTGCGACCGCGTCGCCAGACTGCCGATCACAAACGCCAACGCGCCGGCGATCAGGCCGCCGTAAATCGGGCTGTTCGCCTGTATGCCCTGATAACACATAAAGCCAATCGCCGTCAGGCTGCCCGCCAACATGCTGGCTATCGCGCCGGCGCTGGTGGCCCGCGGCCAGAAAATCGCCCCCACCAACGGTACCAGCATGCCGCCCACCAACAGGTTATAGGCCAGCGTCAGCGCCGCCAGCACATCGTGCACCAACAGCGCCAGCCCCAGCATCAGTACGCCCATCAGCAAGGTGATCCAGCGCCCGCTGCGCAGGCCGGCCGCCGGACGCCGCCGAATCACCGGCAAGACGTCCTCCAGCGTAATGGTGGCGGACGCCAGCAGGCAGGCGCTGGCGGTGGACATCAGCGCCGCCAACGCGGCGGCGGCCACCAGCCCGCTGACCCCGGCTGGCAGTACCGCCTGCGTAATGGCGGCAAAAGCGCCGTCGGCATTCTCCAGCGACGGCAGCACGATTTTTCCCGCCATGCCGATCAATGCGCCGCACACGCCGTACAGCACGCAGTAAATGCCAGCCCCCAGGCCGGCGTAGCGCGCCACCGTCGGACTGCGGGCGGTAAAGACCCGCTGCCAGATATCCTGCCCGATTAAAATGCCGAAGAAATAGATCATAAAGAACAGGATGATGGTATCGCCGCCGATCGACGACAGCTGGTAATAGCTGTCCGGCAGGCGCTGGCTGAACGCCTGCCAGCCGCCGGCTTTACCGATGCTCATCGGCAGCAGCACCAGCATCATGCCGACGGTCATAATGATAAACTGAATAATATCGGTCAGCGTCAGCGACCACATGCCACCCAGCGTGGAATACAGTACCACCACGCCGCCGCCCAGCAGAATCGCCGTCACCAGCGACAGGCCGAACATCACCTGCATTACACTGCCGATGGCAATCGCCGAGGTGACCGCCACCATCAGATCGTAGGCCAGCATAATCACCGCGCTGGTCACCCGCGCTGCCGGGTGATAACGCCGGGCGAACACCTGGCTAACGGTATACACCTTCAGCTGCAGCAACGGTTTGGCCAGTAGGGTGCTCAGCACCACGATGCCCGCCCCCAGCGATGCGCACAGCCAAACGCCGGAAATGCCGTAGCTGTAACCCAGCTTGACGCTGCCGATGGTGGACGCGCCGCCCAGTACCACCGCAGACAGCGTGCCGAGATACAGCCCCGGCCCCAGATTGCGCCCGGCAACCAGATAATCCTCTTTGGTGGCGGCTTTGCGTATGCCTAGCCAGCCCACCGCGCCGATAACCAGAAAATAGATGGCGATGGTCAACAGATCGAGATTCATAGACCCCTCGTCTTATCAGGATAGATATGGGTTTTCCGCCCGTAACGGCTGCCGGCTCACTGCCCCGGCAGCACGCACAGCATCTCGTACAGCAAATTCGCCGCCAGCAGCGCGGTATTGCCGGAACTGTCATACGGCGGAGAAACCTCGACCAGATCGCCGCCCACCAGCGAAAGCCCGCGACAGCCGCGCACAATTTCCAGCCCTTGCCAGACCGACAGCCCGCCCACTTCCGGCGTGCCGGTGCCCGGCGCAAATGCCGGATCCAGGCCGTCGATATCAAAGCTGAGATACACCGCACCGTCGCCCATTTGCTCACGCACTTCCGCCATCAGCCCCTCCAGCGAGCGGTGCCAGCACTGCTGCGCCTGCACCACGCGGAACCCCTGACGGCTCGACCAGTCGAAGTCATCGGCCGCGTAACCGCTGCCGCGCAGGCCAATCTGCACCACCCGGCGCGCGTCCAGCAGCCCCTCTTCATGGGCGCGGCGAAACGTCGTGCCGTGCGCCAGCTGTTCGCCGAACATGCTGTCGTTAGTATCGGCATGCGCATCCACATGAATCAGCCCCACCGGCCCGTGCCGGCGCGCCATCGCGCGCAAGATCGGCAGCGTCAGCGTATGGTCGCCGCCCAGCGTCAACGGAATGCAGCCATGCTGTATGATGGCGTCGTAGGCCTGTTCGATGCGCCGCACGCTGTCCGCCAGGTTATACGGATTGGTGGCCACATCGCCCAGGTCGGCCACCTGCAGCCGCTCGAACGGCGCCGCGCCGGTGCCCATGTTGTACGGGCGCATCATCACCGACTCCTGGCGAATCTGCCGCGGCCCGTAACGCGTGCCGCTGCGGTTCGAGGTGCCGATATCCAGCGGCACGCCGACAAACGCCGCATCCAGTCCCTGCGCGCTCTCGGCGGCCGGCAGACGCATCATGGTCGGGGTGCCGGCAAAGCGCGGCATCTCATTGCCGCCCTGGGGTTGGTTGAACATAGTTTCTCCTCACATTAGCGCTGTAATTGCAACATTTAAGTAACATTCACACGCTAACCGGCGTATCTGCGAGTTACCATCCTCAGATACCAATGTAAGCATTGATAAAATCGATGCTTTATAACGTCTTATTGCTTTTCATTTCCGTTATATGACATAAGAAGACGCTTGGGGCGGGGTTTTCAGCACTGATGAGGATGTTATTTGATGGTTAAACGCGGTGGCGAGCGGAGGGGCGATGCTGACCAATCTTAGCGATATCGATCTCAAACTGTTGCGGGTATTTGTCGCGGTGGCGCAGGCGCAGGGCGTCAGCGCCGCGCAGGAACCGTTGCAGATGAATCAGTCGACCATCAGCACCCACCTCTCCACGCTGGAAACCCGCCTTGGCTTTCGCCTGTGCCAGCGCGGGCGTTCGGGGTTTATGCTCACTCCCAAGGGAGAACGTATTCTGATCGCCTGCCGGACGCTGTTCAGCGCCGCCCGTGATTTCACCCGCGTCAGCCAGTCGCTGAACGGCCTGCTGACCGGCGATCTGCAGATCGGGCTGGTCGATAACCTGGCGTCGCTGCCCGGCAGCCCCTTCAGCCAGGCGCTCAAACAGTTTTTGCAGCGCCGGCAGGACGTGCAGTTGCACTGCCGCATTTGCTCGCCGGGCGAAATTGAACAGGGATTATTGAACCGCCAGCTGGATCTGGGCATCGGCTATTTCGGCCAGCAGTTGGCGGCGTTGAGCTACCGCCCCTGGCTGGCGGAAACGCAGGCGGTTTACTGCAGCAGCGATCATCCGTTATTTACCCAGCCTAACCCCGGCCGGGAACAAATCGAGAATGCACGCTGGATACAGCGCGGCTATCTGCTGGCGCAGCAGCTGTGCCCGCTGGCGCCCGCCGATCTCGGCGCCGTCGCCTTCCATATGGAGAGCGTGGTGCATCTGATCCTCAGCGGCGAATATGTCGGCTACCTGCCCACGCACTACGCCGCACGCTGGGTGGAACGGGGCGAGCTGCGCCAGCTTGGCGGCCCGCCGCTGAGCTATCAGGCGACGCTCAGCCTGGCGACCCGCCCGCAGCCGACGGAGGATGCCCTGACGGCGCTGCTGGAGGATCTGCAGCGCCAAGGCGGCACGCTTAGCTGACCGGCATCCGCGCCGGATCCGGGTGCTGATAAACAAACCCCAGTTCCCGGCAAATCCGGCTGCCGTCCACCAGCCGCGCCGGCTGATCCGCTTCTGCCGCGAACTGCGGCGGCGTAAGCTGCAATTGCGCCGCCAACTGAGGATAAAACTCGCGTTTCTGCGGGTGGCGCGGCGCGCACAGGTTATAAATATGCCCGCCCTGCGGCAACGTCAGCAGCAGCTGAATAGCGGCAATCACATCATCCTGATGCACCAGGTTGACCCCCTGCGAACCGCCTTTCACTTCTACCTTACCGGCCAGAAAACGGCCCGGATGGCGTTCTGCGCCCACCAACCCGGCCAGGCGTAGAATGTCCACCGAAGTATTGGGCAACTCATGCAGCCAGCGCTCCAGCTCCGCCAGCACGCGGCCAGAAGGGCTTATCGGATTGACGGGCGAATCCTCACTCAGCATGCCGGCGGCGTCGCCGTACACCGAGGTTGAGCTGGTGAAAATAATCCGCGACACGCCGTAGGCCATCGCGCTGTCCACCAGCATGCGCACCGCGTTGAAGTAGTTTTCACTGCCTTCGACGGTGCGGCGCGCCGGCAGCGTGATCACCAGCGCATCGACCTGCAGCAGCGCATCCAGGTCGTCCGGCTCGCATTCCAACTCCGGCGTCAGCGCCAGCGGATAGCATTCAATGCCGCTCATACGCGCGGCTTCCACGCCGTCCGGGGTGGTTTTACTGCCCACCACCTCAAACCCGCGGCTTATCAATGACAGTGCCAACGGCATGCCCAGCCAGCCAAGGCCAACAATGGCGACTTTTTTCATCTCTTCCTCTCCTGAAGATTACGGCGCACTTCGGTTATCAAGGCTACGCCAGTCGCGGCAGCGTGGCAATCAGCGCCCTGTCGGGTTAGGTCAACCGGCGTATAGCTAATAACTGAACCTGTTTCAATAAATTAAATTTATGACCGTAAAAAAGAGTTGCGCTCTCCATAACCTATAGTTTAGGTTAATTAGCAATTCAGTTATTCATGACCTAAAACGAGATTACACATGACGCGCATTCAGTTCAGCCACCATCATCACCATCATCCTGACTAGTCTTTCAGGCGATGAGTGCTGGGAGACGGTTTTTAAATCTTCCAGCGGCGCGCAGATTGTAAGAGAGAGCCCTCGGAAGATTTCTTCCGAGGGTTTTTTTTTGCCCCCGGACAGACAGAAAAGTATTTTTTACAATAAATTCATAAAATTACAGATTAAACAGAGGTTACCATGCTGGACAAAACACGCTTACGAATCGCCATGCAGAAGTCGGGCCGCCTGAGCGACGAGTCGCAGGAGCTGCTGGCGCGCTGCGGGATTAAAATCAACCTGCAGCAGCAACGCCTGATCGCCTTCGCGGAAAACATGCCGATCGATATTCTGCGGGTGCGTGATGACGATATTCCCGGCCTGGTGATGGACGGCGTGGTTGACCTCGGCATCATCGGCGAAAACGTACTGGAAGAAGAGCTGCTGACCCGCCGCGCACAGGGCGAAGACCCACGTTATACCACCCTGCGCCGTCTGGATTTCGGCGGTTGCCGCCTGTCGCTGGCCGCTCCGCTCGATACCGACTACACCGGCCCGCAAAGCCTGCAAGACGCCCGCATCGCCACCTCTTACCCGCACCTGCTGAAACAGTACCTCGACAAACAGGGCGTACGCTTTAAATCCTGCCTGCTGAACGGTTCGGTGGAAGTCGCGCCGCGCGCCGGCCTGGCGGATGCCATCTGCGATCTGGTGTCAACCGGCGCCACGCTGGAAGCCAACGGCCTGCGCGAAGTCGAAGTCATCTACCGCTCCAAGGCCTGCCTGATTCAGCGCGACGGCGACATGCCGGCCGCCAAGCAGCAGTTGATCGACCGCCTGATGACCCGTATTCAGGGCGTGATCCAGGCGCGGGAATCCAAATACATCATGCTGCACGCGCCAAGCGAACGTCTGGAAGAGATCGTTGCGCTGCTGCCGGGCGCCGAGCGCCCGACCATTCTGCCGCTGGCCGGCGCGCAGAACCGCGTGGCGATGCACATGGTCAGCAGCGAGACCCTGTTCTGGGAAACCATGGAGAAGCTGAAGGCGCTCGGCGCCAGCTCGATTCTGGTGCTGCCAATCGAAAAGATGATGGAGTAACGCCATGGCTGACTTCAATACCCCCATCAACTGGGCCGACTGCAGCGCCGAACAGCGCGATGCCCTGCTGATGCGTCCGGCAATTTCCGCCTCGGACAGTATCAGCGCCACGGTGCGCGGCATCCTCGACAATGTAAAAAGCAACGGCGACCGCGCCCTGCGCGAGTACAGCGCCAAGTTTGACAGCGTCGAGGTCGACGCCCTGCGCGTCACGCCGCAGCAGATTGCCGCGGCCGCCGCCCGGTTAGATGATGATATCAAGCAGGCGATGGCCGTCGCCGTCGGCAACGTGACCACCTTCCACAATGCGCAGCAACTGCCGCCGGTTGATGTTGAAACCCAGCCTGGCGTGCGCTGTCAGCAGGTGACTCGGCCGATTGATTCGGTCGGCCTCTATATTCCCGGCGGCTCCGCGCCGCTGTTTTCCACCGTGCTGATGCTGGCAACCCCGGCGCGCATCGCCGGCTGCCGCCGCGTGGTGCTGTGCTCGCCGCCGCCGATCGCCGATGAGATTCTGTATGCGGCGCAGCTGTGCGGCGTGCAGGAAGTGTTTCAGGTCGGCGGCGCGCAGGCGATTGCCGCCATGGCGTTCGGCACCGAGTCCGTACCGCAGGTCGATAAAATCTTCGGGCCGGGCAACGCCTTCGTCACCGAAGCCAAACGCCAGGTCAGCCAGCGTCTCGACGGCGCGGCGATCGATATGCCGGCCGGCCCGTCAGAAGTGCTGGTGATCGCCGACGGCGGCGCCACGCCGGCGTTCGTCGCCTCCGATCTGCTGTCGCAGGCGGAGCACGGCCCGGATTCGCAGGTGATTCTGCTGACGCCGGACGCCGCGATGGCGCGGGCGGTGGCGGAAGCGGTGGAACAGCAGCTGGCGGCGCTGCCGCGTGCGGAAACCGCCCGTCAGGCGCTGGCCGCCAGCCGTCTGATTGTGGCGCGCGATCTGGCCGAATGCGTCAGCATCAGCAACCGCTACGGCCCGGAGCACCTGATCATTCAGACGCGCAACGCGCGCGATCTGGTCGACAGCATTACCAGCGCCGGCTCGGTGTTTCTCGGCGACTGGTCGCCGGAATCCGCTGGCGATTACGCCTCCGGCACCAACCACGTGCTGCCGACCTACGGTTACACCGCCACCTGCTCCAGCCTGGGGCTGGCGGATTTCCAAAAGCGCATGACGGTGCAGGAACTGACGCCGCAGGGCTTTATGAATCTGGCCGCCACCATTGAGCGGCTGGCCGCCGCCGAACAGCTGATCGCCCACAAAAACGCCGTGACCCTGCGCGTCGCCGCACTGAAGGAGCAAGCATGAGCATTGAAAATCTGGCGCGCCAGAACGTGCGCGATCTGACGCCCTACCAGTCGGCGCGCCGTCTCGGCGGCAGCGGCGACGTGTGGCTCAACGCCAATGAATATCCGCTGGCGCCCGACTTTCAGCCGGCAGCCGCAAACCTGAACCGCTACCCGGAGTGTCAGCCGGCGCAGGTGATCGCCCGCTATGCCGAGTATGCCGGCGTCAGCCCGGATCAGGTGCTGGTCAGCCGCGGCGCGGATGAGAGTATCGAACTGCTGATTCGCGCCTTCTGCGAACCGGGGAAAGACGCCGTTTTATATTGCCCGCCGACCTACGGCATGTACGGCGTCAGCGCCGAAACCTTTGGCGTCGAGCGCCGCACCGTGCAAACCACGGCAGCGTGGCAGCTCGATCTGCCGGCGATTGCCGCCAGCCTCGACGGCGTCAAACTGATTTATGTCTGCAGCCCGAACAACCCGACCGGCAACCTGCTGGACCCGGATTCGCTGCGTGCGCTGCTGGAGATGGCCAAAGGCAAAGCCATTGTGGCGGTTGACGAAGCCTATATCGAGTTTTGCCCGCAGGCCAGCGTAGCCGGCTGGCTCAGTGATTATCCGCACCTGGCGATCCTGCGTACCCTGTCCAAAGCCTTTGCGCTGGCCGGACTGCGCTGCGGCTTTACGCTGGCGAACCCGGATCTGATCGCTCTGCTGCTGAAGGTGATCGCCCCCTACCCGCTCTCCAGCCCGGTGGCGGATATCGCCGCCCAGGCGCTCAGCGCCGAAGGCCTGCGCCTGATGCGCCAGCGCGTCGGCGAGATTGCCGGCAACCGTCTGTGGCTGCAGCAGGCGCTGGAAGCGTGCGACTGCGTCGAACAGGTCTTCACCAGCGACAGCAATTATTTGCTGGTGCGCTTCACCGCCGCCAGCAATGTGTTTAAAACCTTGTGGGATCAGGGCATTATCTTACGAGACCAAAACAAACAGCCTGGGCTGTCCGGCTGCCTGCGCATCACCATAGGCACCCAAGATGAATGCCAGCGCGTGATTGACGCGCTGCGCCCGCTGCCCGGAACCACCACGACTCGCCAGGAGCCACTGTGAGCCAGAAATATCTGTTTATTGACCGCGACGGCACGCTGATCGCCGAACCCCCTGAAGATTTCCAGGTCGATCGCCTGGATAAACTGGCGCTGGAGCCGGCGGTGATCCCTTCCCTGCTGGCGCTGCAGGCGGCAGGTTATACCCTGGTGATGATTACCAATCAGGACGGGCTCGGCACCGCCAGCTTCCCGCAGGAAACGTTCGATCCGCCGCACAACCTGATGATGCAGCTCCTGAGCTCGCAAGGGATTCGCTTTGAAGAGGTGCTGATCTGCCCGCATCTGCCGGCGGACAACTGCGAGTGCCGCAAGCCAAAGACCGCGCTGGTGGAACGTTACCTGCAGCCGGGCGTGGTCGATAGCGAACACAGCTATGTGATCGGCGACCGCCAGACCGATATCCAACTGGCGGAAAATATGGGCATTCAGGGGCTTTTGTACCAGCGCGGCGCTCTGGACTGGCCGGCGATTACCCGCCAGCTGACCCAGCGCGATCGCCATGCGCACGTTAACCGCGCGACCAAAGAAACGCAGATCGAAGTGGATGTCTGGCTGGATCGCGAAGGCGACAGCAAGATCAAGACCGGCGTCGGTTTCTTCGATCATATGCTGGATCAGATCGCCACCCACGGCGGCTTCCGCATGAACATTCAGGTCAACGGCGATCTGTATATCGACGATCACCACACGGTGGAAGATACCGCGCTGGCGCTGGGTGAAGCGCTGCACAAGGCGCTGGGCGACAAGCGCGGCATCGCTCGTTTCGGCTTTATGCTGCCGATGGACGAGTGCCTGGCGCGCTGCGCCATGGATATCTCCGGCCGGCCGCACCTGGAATATAAGGCCGAGTTCAACTATCAGCGCGTCGGCGATTTAAGCACCGAGATGATCGAACACTTTTTCCGTTCGCTCTCCTACACCATGGGCTGCACGCTGCACCTGAAAACCAAAGGCAAAAACGATCACCACCGGGCTGAAAGCCTGTTTAAAGCCTTTGGCCGTACCCTGCGCCAGGCGATTCGCGTGGACGGCAATACGCTGCCCAGCTCGAAAGGAGTGCTGTGATGAACGTGGTCATTCTGGATACCGGCTGCGCCAACCTCTCTTCGGTCAACTATGCGGTCAGGCGGCTGGGTTACCAGCCTGAGGTCAGCCGCGACCCGGAGATCGTGCTGCGCGCCGACAAGCTGTTTCTGCCCGGTGTCGGCACCGCCAAAGCCGCGATGGAGCAGCTGGCGCAGCGCGAGCTGATTGATCTTATCAAAGCCTGCACCCAGCCGGTGCTGGGCATCTGCCTCGGCATGCAGCTGCTGGCGGACAGCAGCGAAGAAAACGGCGGCGTCGACACGCTGGGAGTGCTCGACGTACAGGTGAAACAGATGGAGGCCGGTGGCCTGCCGCTGCCGCATATGGGCTGGAACCAGGTTTCCGCCCGGGCCGGCAGCCACCTGTTCCGCGGCATCGATGACGACGCCTATTTTTACTTCGTCCACAGCTACGCGATGCCGGTATGTGCAAACACTATCGCCCAAGCGGACTACGGCGCGCCCTTCACCGCCGCCGTGCAAAAAGACAACTTCTTCGGCGTGCAGTTTCACCCAGAACGTTCTGGAGCCGCCGGCGCGCAGTTAATGAAAAACTTTCTGGAGATGTAGGCAGCATGATTATCCCCGCATTGGATTTGATCGACGGCAAGGTGGTACGCCTGCATCAGGGCGATTACGGCCAGCAGCGCGACTACGGCAGCGATCCGCTGCCGCGCCTGCAGGATTATCAACAACAGGGGGCGCAGGTGCTGCACCTGGTGGATCTCACCGGAGCGAAAGATCCGAGCGCCCGTCAGCTGCCGCTGTTGCGCCAGCTGCTGAACGGCGTAACGGTGCCGGTACAGGTCGGCGGCGGCATCCGTAGTGAGCAGGACGTGGCGTCCCTGCTGGAAGCCGGCGCCAGCCGCGTGGTGATTGGCTCCACCGCCGTGAAACAGCCGGCGCTGGTGCAAAGCTGGTTTGAACGTTACGGCGCGGACGCGCTGGTGCTGGCGCTGGATGTGCGTATTGACGCCTCCGGCAGCAAGCAGGTGGCAATCAGCGGCTGGCAGGAAAACTCTGACGCCACGCTGGAACAGGTGGTCGAGCAGTTTCTGCCCTATGGCCTGAAACACGTGCTGTGCACCGATATTTCACGCGATGGCACCCTGGCCGGCTCCAACGTGGCGCTGTATCAGGAAATCAGCCGTCGCTACCCGCAGGTGGCCTTCCAGGCTTCCGGCGGCATCGGCGGGCTGGATGATATCGCGGCGTTGCGCGACAGCGGCGTGGAAGGCGTGATCGTCGGCCGGGCGCTGCTGGAAGGTAAATTTAGCGTTGAGGAGGCCATCGCATGCTGGCAAAACGGATAATTCCCTGTCTGGATGTGAAAGACGGGCAAGTGGTGAAAGGCGTGCAGTTCCGCAACCACGAGATCATCGGCGATATCGTGCCGCTGGCGCAGCGCTATGCCGCAGAAGGCGCAGACGAACTGGTGTTCTATGATATTACCGCCTCCAGCGACGGCCGCGTGGTGGATAAAAGCTGGGTGTCGCGCGTAGCGGAAGTGATCGATATCCCCTTCTGCGTCGCCGGCGGCATTAAAAGTGCCGATGACGCCAGCCAGATCCTGTCGTTCGGCGCCGACAAGATCTCCATCAACTCGCCGGCGCTGGCGGATCCGAGCCTGATCGGCCGGCTGGCCGATCGCTTTGGCGTGCAGTGCATCGTCGTTGGCATCGACACCTGGTATGACGAAAACAGCGGTAAGTACCACGTCAACCAATATACCGGCGATGAAAGCCGTACCCGCGTCACCCAGTGGGAGACGCTGGACTGGGTGCAGGAAGTGCAAAAGCTGGGTGCCGGGGAAATCGTGCTCAACATGATGAACCAGGATGGCGTTCGCAACGGCTACGATCTGGAACAGCTGCGCCGCGTACGTGAAGTGTGCAATGTGCCGCTGATCGCCTCCGGCGGCGCCGGCACCATGGCCCACTTCCTGGAGGCCTTCCGCGACGCCAACGTCGACGGCGCGCTGGCGGCATCGGTGTTCCATAAACAAATCATCAATATCGGCGAACTGAAACGGTTCCTGGCCGATAACGGCGTGGAGATTCGCGTGTGTTAACCGAACAACAGAAAGCCCGGCTGGACTGGGAAAAAACCGATAACCTGATGCCGGTCATCGTGCAGCACGCCGTTTCTGGCGAGGTGCTGATGCTGGGCTATATGAACCGGGAAGCGCTGGCCACTACCGAGAGCAGCGGCAAGGTGACCTTTTACTCCCGCACCAAACAGCGCCTGTGGACCAAGGGCGAAAGCTCCGAGCATTTCCTCAACGTGGTCAGCATCACGCCGGACTGCGATAACGATACGCTGCTGATTCTGGCGCAGCCTATCGGCCCAACCTGCCATCTGGGCAACAGCAGCTGCTTCCACCCGGCGGCCAGCGACTGGACCTTCCTGTATCAGCTGGAACAGCTGCTGGCGGCGCGCAAGGATGCCGACCCGCAAAGCTCGTATACTGCCAGTCTGTACGCCAGCGGCACCAAGCGCATCGCGCAGAAAGTGGGCGAAGAAGGCGTGGAAACCGCGCTGGCGGCGACGGTGAATGACCGCGAAGAGCTGACCAACGAGGCCTCGGATCTGATTTATCACCTGCTGGTGCTGCTGCAGGACCAACAGTTGGATCTGAGCACGGTGATCGGCCGGCTGCGCGAACGGCATCAGAAATAATAACCGCCTATACAGGCACGGATACTACCGTGCCTGATCCTTTCCCCACTTCATCCAACACTCCCTGCTTCACATTTAAAAAGACTTCTGTCAAAATTTTATATGGCTAAAATGAAAAGCAATCTATACAACATGATTAGGATGAGTGATATGGAAAATGAAAAAACGCTTCATTTTGAAAGCATGGGTGACAACTGTGAGTTCGGCTTTTATCTGCGCAGTAAAGGTATTGAAAATGGCAGTTTGTTTCGCTGGTCACTCATCAAAGATCATCAAGATCTTCTCAACCTGATTTCCAGTAACTTTGAAGGTTTTTATCAGTTAAATAACCTCCAGCCTACCTGGAGAAACATGTTGGTTGATAAAGCCAATGGCGTGATATTTCATACTGAGCTTTATAGCCAAGAAATTAATGGACACTGGGAGTTTGAAGAGAATGATGAAAAAAGAAAGGAAATATATTTAGCAGAGAAAGAAAAAATTGATTATTTAGTCAAAAAATTCAAAAACTCTCTGAAGGAAGGAAACAGAATTTTCGTCATCAAGAAAAATAACAATGAAATTGACATGTCGGTTATTGAAAGGTTGTCAGCAGCACTTGAGCAATATGGAAAAGCAAAAATATTAGTCGTATTTCAAAGTAACGAAAGTGATAAACTAGGAAAGATTGAGTATGTAAATGATAACATACTAATTTCCTATATTGATCGATTTGCCGAATATAGCCAAGCTGATGACATATCCGTTGAAGGATGGGATAAGATAATTAGCAATGTTATGAAAGAACTATAACTGTTATACACAGCCACCTGCATAACAGGTGGCATTGATGGATTCCCAGAGGACATTACCAACCTTTGTCCGTGATGATACATGTGACTTTTAAAGAAAAAAGGGAACGTCACGGGCCGTATACATTTCTTGGGAACCCTTATCGTGCGTACATAAAACGCCGAGAAACACAACGTTTTATATCTATTTACCCCGAAGAGTATTAACTAATTTTCTGCTGAACCGATATAATATTCCTTTCTTATTCACCGCAGCAAAAAGCACATTAAACCGGTCGTGAGCCCAACCATCACGTTGCTGAGAGATAAGATAATCAATTTTTTCATTGAGAACACCGATCTCGGTAGCGGGGTTACTACGATAGAAGGCCAGATCACGCTCCAAACGATTAATCTTTTCAATATAAGAAGGTATCAACCCCATAGTATACTGAATACGATTGTCTGGAGACATGAATGGGCGATAGCTACGGAAGTTATTTCTACCTTTATTACCGCTGATTAGCATCCCCGTATTTGCCACGCGATACCAGAATAACGCCTCAGGTATCAACTGTATTTTATGACCAGCCAACGCAACCCGGCAGAACAGCTCCCAGTCTTCATGCCCAATACCGTAGTCCTCGGTAAATCCACCCACGCTTTCGAAAACGCTTTTTCTGATCATTGCATTCGCATCGCCAAAACAGTTGGCAAAGCTGGCGACATTCAGATCTGCACCCAGCGGCAACCAGCAATCTTTCATTTTGCGGAACGGAGATGGGAACTCATCGCCATAAATCAAATCACTTGGCGTTGTGAGAAGATCACTACCAGAATTAATTGCCGCACGTACAAACGTTTCTAGCTCATGCGGCTTCGCCACATTGTCATCATCCATGAAGACCAGATATTCACCAGATGCAGATCTTGCGGCCAAATTGCGCGCAGCCCCCAAGTAATTATTGGAGCTTTTTATAATTTTCCATCCCTTATCAGCAAAGTCTTTATGCAATAGATCAAGATACTGACGAGACTCTTCTTTAACACTGCCATCATCAACAAGAATTACTTCAAAGTTAGAATACGTTTGTGCTTTTAAAGATGCGATGGCCTGCTGCAACAAATGGCTTCGATCATGATGAACCAGACATACACTAACTAATGGCTCCTGGTTTTCATCATTATTAACACGACAAGGCTCAAATGACTCTTTGAATTTTTCAACCCAGGTAGCTTCAATAGCTTCAACATTCTGTACTAATTGAGTTTTTACCTGAAGGTTATCAATTCTAAAAGTGATCTTCTGATATAATGAGCTCGGTGTTGGTTCGAATATTATTTTTGAATGCTGCTCAGCAGGGATAAGCTCTTTTATCCCCCCTACTGAAGAAGCAATGAAATTAATGCCGCCTATCAAACTTTCATAAACCGTATAAGGTGAGTTCTCCACCAAAGATGGAATCACAACCAACACGTTGTCCCTTGCTATATAAGTGTCGGCCTGGGTACGGTCATAATCTGTAATAATATTAACGTTTAAAGTCAACGAATCCGTTTTGGTTCGAATATGTTCAATAGAGTTAAAGCCTTCACTTACAACCCCTTTCCCCATAAATGTAACCGCAGAGATTTTAGCTAACTCATCGTTTTTCAAATTATGTAAAGCACGAAGAAAAATATCTAATCCTTTACGGGTTTCCAAACGACCAAAGAAAACTAATTCAATTCCCTCTGCCATTTTCTTGGGGGGCTTAGGTATGGCTGAGTCATTGACAGAATTAATAGAAAACGGTTCGCAGTTAAGAATAACATGACTCTCAGCGGGCAGTACCCACTTTTTATCCCGCATCCAATCAAGTAAATATTGTGAAGGGCTAATAACCTCATCAGCCATTTCAACGACCTTTTGTTCCATGAAATAGAGTTCCATGTGATTTTGGTCGTAGGGAAGCTGATAATTCCCCTCATCAGCCCAGAGAGTAGAACTATGCGTATTGATAATGAACTTTGTATCAGAGAAGAAAAGCCCCTGTTCCTTAGCCAGCAATGTATAATACAAATCTGCCTGCCATTCACAACTTATCACAACATCATAACGTACTCTGCTGCTATCTTTCAGCCAGTGGTAAACGGTATAACTTTTTCTTCTAAAATATGGTGCATCGATATTTACATCTGTCAACATTGGGAGCACCGTTAACTTTACGCCGTGCTCCTCATACACCGAGATCCAATGTGCCATATCTCTGTCAGCGGACTCTGAGTAGTCACCGCAGGTATAAAGTACCTCGATATCAAAACCCGACTTTGCCATGTTTATAGCCAAAGAAGTAAAGGCCGTACCAATGCCACCATTACGGATCGGGCCTTCTATGTCTGGAGTGACTATAAGAATTTTTTTCATACAAACCTATCCTTTGATTTATTTTAATACCATTTGTTGATTATTTTATCGCGATCTTTACACTACGATCATCTTGTCGATCAACAAATCTTTCTGTAAGGTTACTGGAAAGTGGAGTAAGTGTACATTTTCAAGGCTCATCCGCCATTCAAACCAACGAGGTCAAGAAATGCCCCATACAAGCGGAAACCAGTTCACCTCAATGCTGCGAGAGCTTTACAAAAAATATAACTTTATCTATAAAGCCAACCCTGGAAATGCAGGAGATGGAGTTATTGCAGCCGCAACATATGACTATCTGGAAGCTAATGGTTTCGTTTATTCTCCGTTCAGCGCCTCGGCAACCTATAGCCCCGAGAAAGATGTTTTGCTTTTCGGGGGCGGCGGTAATTTAATCGAAGGGTATTACGCTGAAGGACGTGACTTTATCAAGAACCACCTTGGTACCTTCGCGAAGGTTATTATATTTCCCTCAACTATTTTCGGCTATACCGAATTCTTCAAAGAAAATATAAAACACCTTTTTGTCTGCTGCCGCGAAAAAACCTCATACGATCGCTTACTGAAACTGGGTTATATCCCTGGCGAATCACTTCTCCTAACACAGGATATGGCATTTTATCTAGATAAGGAAAAATATATTAGCGAAGTAATTCCTACCAAAGGAACGGCATCTTGTTATCGTACCGACTCAGAGTCATTAACAAAATTACAACGAGAAAATAATCATGATATCTCTTTAACATGGAATGGCGATTATTGGGATAATGCCAACCTGGCGAGAAACTCAACGCGTTCACTCATCAGTTTTTTACAAGAATATAAAGCCGTCAATACCGACCGGTTGCATGTTGCAATTTTAGGTTCATTATTGGGTATGGAAGTGAACTTTTACCCGAATTCATATTACAAAAATGAATCCGTTTACGATCACTCCTTAATGAATTACTACCCGAATACCTATTTCATAAAATAAATAATTTATAATATAAAAAACCGCCGTGCTCAGCACGGCGGTTTTTTTCCTACAACAGAAGGGATTATTCCATCCACTCGGTGTGGAACACGCCTTCTTTGTCGATACGTTTGTAGGTATGCGCACCGAAGTAATCGCGCTGAGCCTGGATCAGGTTAGCCGGCAACACCGCAGAACGGTAGCTGTCGTAGTACGCGATGGCCGCGGAGAAGGTCGGCGTAGGGATACCGTTCTGCACCGCATAGGAGACCACGTCACGCAGCGCCTGCTGATAGTCGTCGGCAATCTGCTTGAAGTACGGCGCCAGCAGCAGGTTGGCGATGTCGGCGTTCTCCGCATAAGCATCGGTGATTTTCTGCAGGAACTGGGCGCGGATGATGCAGCCGGCACGGAAGATCTTGGCGATTTCGCCGTAGTTCAGATCCCAATTGTTCTCTTTGGAAGCCGCTTTCAGCTGAGAGAAGCCCTGTGCATAGGAAACGATTTTGCCCAGGTACAGTGCGCGACGCACTTTCTCGATAAACTCGGCTTTATCACCGCTGAAGGCCGCAACCTGCGGGCCGGTCAGCACTTTAGAGGCGGCAACGCGCTGATCTTTCAGTGAGGACAGGTAACGCGCGAAAACAGATTCGGTGATCAGCGACAACGGTTCGCCCAGATCCAGCGAGCTCTGGCTGGTCCACTTACCGGTGCCTTTGTTTGCCGCTTCATCCAGGATCACATCAACCAGGTATTTACCTTCTTCATCTTTTTTAGTGAAGATGTCTTTGGTGATGTCGATCAGGTAGCTGTTCAGCTCGCCTTTGTTCCACTCGGCAAAGGTATCCGCCAGCTCTTCGTTGCTCAGGTTCAGCGCCTGCTTCAGCAGCGAGTAGGCTTCAGCAATCAGCTGCATATCACCGTATTCGATGCCGTTGTGCACCATTTTCACATAGTGACCGGCGCCGTCTGCGCCAATGTAGGTCACGCAAGGCTCGCCTTCGGCGACGGCAGCGATCTTCTCAAGGATTGGCGCAACCAGCTCGTAAGCTTCTTTCTGGCCGCCAGGCATGATGGAAGGGCCTTTCAGCGCGCCCTCTTCACCGCCGGAAACGCCGGTGCCGATAAAGTTGAAGCCCTGGTCAGACAGCTCGCGGTTACGACGAATGGTGTCCTGATAGTAGGTGTTGCCGCCGTCGATCAGGATGTCACCTTTATCCAGGTGCGGAGTCAGGGAAGCAATGGTTTTGTCAGTCGCTTCGCCCGCTTTTACCATCAGCAAAATGCGGCGCGGTTTTTCCAGAGACTCAACAAACTCTTCAACGCTGTAGTAAGGCGCCAGGTTTTTGCCTGGGTTCTCAGCAATCACTTCATCAGTCTTATCGCCTGAACGGTTGAAGATGGAAACGGTGTAGCCACGGCTCTCGATGTTCAGTGCCAGATTGCGGCCCATTACCGCCATGCCGACAACGCCGATTTGTTGCTTGGACATTTAGTAACTCCTGTCTGAAGATAACCCTGCTAACAGCTCTCGGCTAACAGGTTTTGTGATGTGGCCCACATGTTAACTCAGGTTTGCGGGTGGTGGGTAGTGATTGGTGCGATAGGTTTTGTATCAGACTGCATCCGTTAAAAATTGTACAACTGCGCCAACAACCGAGCCTTGGCCTGTTGTATCAATTCCTTACCCTGCCGTCGATTCACCGAAGGAGAAGATGCAAACAACTGCGAAGTCAGCACATCCGGAGCAACATCCGGCCTCAATATTGGCCAATCTGACATAGGCTGCAGGCTGGAAAACTTATTGTCATAATAATCTGACCAAGAGAGCGCTACCCCCGCCACCCCAAGGCTGGCAGCAATTACTTGAAAATGAAAACGCGAACTAATGCAAAAATCATGACTGGAAAACACCAGACCGTCTTGCCAGATCTGTTCAAATGACACGAATTCCACTGCAGGTAATCGTTCTCGAACCTGCTGGAAAAACACACCATCCGAGCCAGGCCGGAATTCATAAAAGCGTATTGCTGCGTTAGCATACTGCTGAGAAAAACGCTCCGTAATCTGTTGTAATAGCGCCAGTAGATTCGAAGTCAGCATTTCATTTTCAGATAACTCCGTATGGATGCAAAGATGCAAGGTCACTGATTCGCGTTGAACAATACGGCCTAATGGACGTTGAGGGAAAGCAAAATAGTCATCCCCTGAAAAACTCAGCGTGGGGAGCTCAAAAGGAACCAGTACATCATAACTCGCCCGATCACGAACATCGAACTGCGTAAACTGCCGGATGAAAGGCGCCAGCCTGGCGGCATTTTCCGGAGAAAGTGGCTGTAAACCCAGTCCGGTGGCATAACAACGAAGTTGATTTTTTTTCGCAAAATAGGCTACCAGCTCCACTAATCTGCTATTGGCGCCCCAAAGTTCATTGATATAACCGCCGCCAAGCAAGTGAATACTGTCTACGGAATTAAACAGCGCGGACATTAAGCGTTCACGCACAGGCATAGCATAGCGGTCGCTAAATTTATGCTCCACAGAACCCTCATTGCCTAACGCCTGTGCCAGTCGCCATAAATAATCGACACACTTAACATCAGGGAACAACTCAGCCGCCACCACAGCATCAACAGCGTCGAGATAAATAGTACAGCCGGGGAAGCGTCGCTGTAATTCCTCAACCCAATAACGCGTCAGCATATCATCGCCAAAATTAGGCATGCCAGCAGCAGAAATCAAATAAAAATTTTTATGCTCTGTCAGGTTTGTAAGAATACTTTTACGACTCTTTCTTTTCCATAGCTGAGTGAAAAAACTCAAAATATTCATCTCCGCCATTAATAATTTACTGCCGTGATCGCTCTCTGATAAAGTTTCAGCGTATCATTAATAATCAATGATGACGCGAATTTGCTTTCAATACGTTCACGACTGCGAACCCCCATCTCTATACGCTTGGCAGGGCTGACCAGAAGTTCTTCCAGTTTTTTGGCAAGTAATTCAACATTACGCTTTTCAACCAGGCTACCTGTATACTCATCAATAATCAGACTTTGGCATCCACCTACGTCATAAGCGATGCAGGCTCGTCCTACAGATGCAGCTTCTAACAGAATCCTGGGAACACCTTCTGAGTACGTCGAAGGTAATGCAACAACATTAGCAGCTTTAATTAAACTATAAACGTCGTTACAACGTCCGAGCCAGTTTATTACCCCTTGCTGATGCCATGACTCAATCTGTGACAACGGGATAGCATCAGCGTCCCCCGCACTTAGAATGCCAGCCACGTTAAGTTCAAAATCAACACCTTTCGCGGCTAAACGTCTTTTCACCTCAACCAGGTCGCCAAGACCTTTACTCCATAACAAACGGCTGGCGAATAACACAATTGGCTTTTCTCGATTCACTTCCAGTGAATAATGATAGATATTCGGATTAATTCCCGCCCCATCAATCACGACCGTTTGCTGTTTTTTTGCATGACTCAGAGCAAGTAATTTCTCACGATCGCTCTCATGCTCAAATGCCAGCAGACACCTTTTATTTTTGAATATATAGTTATAAGCACGCAGCGTAAAGAAACGAATAACGCTCATCAAAAAACCATTATCCATGAAAACGCGCCCCAGTCCTACGAACCCCAAAATAATCGGTTTGTTATAGAAACGGGCAAAAACGCCTCCCATCAGGCAGGGTTTAATCGTAATACAATGTAAAACATCCGGTTCGATTTTCTTAAGCAAACGCCAAACCTTCACCCAAGAACCAAGAAAACTGAGTGGATTAATAGACTGCTCAGAAACGAAAGAATTATGACAAAGAAAACCTTTCTCTGTTAATTTTTTCCTGATGTCGTCACCAATAAAATGACTAACCACATGGATCTCATAACCCGCAGCTTTAGCTGCCAAGGCTCTTTCTACCCAATGTAGTTCAAAATACCAATCTGAATTGATAAAGTAGCATATCTTTTTCATTTAACTCTTACCGGCTAATGTTGCTTACCATTTTTACACAAGATGCCATCTACAATACCTTTAGTCACATATTTAATGTATTTCCACTTATTGCCTTGAGAAAGGGTCGCCATTAAATATTTAGCAACCCGCAACGCGATAGCGCCGAAAGAGTAAGGCCTTTCGCCTTTTTCAAAAAAAACTTTTGAAAGCAATAAGTTCCTAGTCAAATAATAGACTTTCCATGGCGGTGTGCCACCTCGATTAGGAGCCGGCACATCATGTAGAAACAACAGTTCAGGGGAATAACGAAGCCGATATCCCTGTTGACTCAACCTGTAAGAAAAATAAAGATCATCATAGTAAATAAAAAGTTCAGACCAAATGGCCTGGAGATTGGCAGCTAAAACGTCTTTGCGAATTATGGCGCCAACAAAAGAAAATGTGACAACATCCGACGCCTCATGCTCTACAGGAACGTAACGCTCCGCCCTGACCATGTAATCTAACGTTTGAATCATTGAAGTCGGCATTTGACTAAACGGCACATTCATTTTACATAACGCGCCTTGCTTATCTAAAACACGACAACAGTATGCACTATAACCAGAATCTTCCAGCTCAGCAAAATGTGTCAACAACTCCGCATCAGGATAAGCATCATCATCAAACATGAACACCCAATCGGTGTCTATGTGTGTTGCAATGAACTCCGCACCTAATTTAAACCCACCCGCACCGCCACTATTTTGAGTAGAGCGAATGACCTGTAGCCGTACATCGTCAAGTTGACTCAGCCAGGCGTGCGTATCATCTGTCGACGCGTTATCAACAATAACAATATGCTCAAACGGCAACGCAGCGGTTGCCGCCCAAGCTTGCTTTAACTTGTCCAGGCGATTGAACGTAACAATTAACGCCGTGGTTTTCATCTGATGTCAACCGTAAATACAGGCATTGAATCACCTTGTTGCAGGCTAGCCAGATATGTCTCAGCCGTTTTTAATGCCTCCGCGATCGTCACATCCATATCCAGATAACGATAGGTACCTAACCGGCCGATAAAGGTGATGTTATTTTCTTTTTCAGCCAGTTCGATATATTGATCCAACACACTCATCTCACCAAGCAAACGGATAGGATAGTAGGGAATATCATTTTCTTCACATGCCCGGCTGTATTCTTTATAGCATACCGAACCTTCATGCTGTTCCCATGGAGAAAAATATTTATGCTCAGTGATACGGGTATATGGCACCGTTTGCGCGCAATAGTTCATCACAGCGCATCCCTGATAATCACCGTCAACAGAAAACTTTTCGAAATCGAGAGTACGATAGCCTAAACGACCAAACTGGAAGTCATAGAAGGCATCCAGCGGGCCGCTGTAAAATACATGGTCATACTCTTCACGTTCCTGAGGCTGGAACGTTCTGCCCAGTGACACAGAAATATTTTCATGATTCAAAATATTCTTAACCATTTGGGTATAGCCATCTCTCGGCATCCCCTGAAATTTATGATTAAAATAGTTATCATCATAATTAAAACGGATAGGCAGTCGTTTCAATATAGAGGCCGGCAATTCTGCAGGTGACATTCCCCACTGTTTGATGGTATAGCCTTTGAAAAAGGCTTCGTAGAGTTCTTTGCCAACAAATCGAAGAGCCTGTTCTTCAAATGACTGGGGCTCAGTAATGGTGCTATCCCCCTTCTCTGCAATCAGTGCTTTGGCTTCTGAAGGCGAGCAAGTCTTATTAAAGAACTGATTAATCGTATGAAGATTTATCGGTAAAGAGAAGACCTGGCCATTCACCGTTGCTTTCACGCGATTAATATAGGGCATCATAACCGCATAATGATTAACAAAGTTCCATACCTGTTCATTATCAGTGTGAAAGATATGCGGCCCATAAGTATGTACCATGACCCCCGTCTTCGTATCACGAGCATCATAGCAATTACCGGCAATATGGTCGCGACTATCAATAATTTGAATGAGATGTCCCTGCTCAGCCAATTGACGCCCAATGACTGCACCGGAGAAACCGGCGCCAACAATAAGAATTTTTTTGCTAGTCATATAAATCACCCAATAATTACGCGTCTAACTTTATAATAATACTTGGTCATAATATTACGACGAGAGCTTCCCTTTGGCGCCAGGTGGTTAACAATTGGCATCAGCGCACGTTTCACTCTGGTCTGCAGCAATATGGGTGCATTATTTGTCGCCAAATTTCCATCCGACGAGACGACATACCCTTTAATCAAGCGTTCATAGGCTTCCAATGCCCATGGTGTTTTCACAACATTCTTATGATAATTATCAAAGAAATCTACATGTCGCGTATTCCATGGCTTATTTTCACCGGCAAAGTGAATCATCTTGGGTTTTTTTCTAGCTTCAAGAAAACGCATATACGTAGCAAATGGCAGGTTGGGGAAGAACTCATCCGTATTGCCGTTACCATGATAGACATTCCATTCAAATGGCAGATAATGCACACGCCCATGAAACACTTTATTCATGATATCCTGGTCCAAGAACCAATATTCTTTTTCTCTCATTGCCAGCATCAGTGCCTCGAAAGTATTCTCCTGGCGCATCTGTGCAATATTGAAGACTAAAATCCCCGCCTGAAAATACCCATCGGGATCTTTCATGCCTAGACTTCCAGACAGATATTCTTTTGCCGGCATCACTCCGTCACTGGATTGCGACATGGCACCAAACAGGATAAATCCTTCCATGACGATATCTTTTACCGCCGCCACCAGATTGTTCCCCAATGATACGGTCATTAACTCTGCAATATCACTTTCGACCACAGTATCGGAATCGATAAAAATGACCTTATCAAACTCTGAAAAAAGTTTAGGGATAAACAAACGTGCATAGGTGGTCGCACTAAAATGCGCGCGCGTAAATACAGATTTAATCTCGGAAAATGCATTAACATCAAAAAACCTGATACTAATGTTTTCAAACCCATCAGCCAACGAGATAAAGCGTCTTTTATTCTTCAGGGAGATGCCATTTTCAAGCACCACCAAGTCATAATTCAATTCTGGACTTACATTCTCGACGATAGAGTTAATTAATGCGGCACCGCTGATAGCATAGTTGTCATCGAAACAAATTACCACAGGAACATTATTGTTTGGAAAAGCTGGCTTCAACTTGGCGTTGAAAGTCTCCGTCTGTACGAAGGTTCGCTGCAGTTCCTTTATCTTAAGCGCTCTCTGCTCCAGTTGGTAATTGATATAAATATTCAATAACCTTTCGGAAATATGCCCAACAACGCGCTGCTCCTGTGCATTGTAATTCTTAAAGCAAATTTTGCCTTCCAGTTTATCTAAAATATTAAACAACCAGGAAGAATAATCCTCGAATATATCCTTGCGCATAACGAACATATTCGTATAGTAACCATCTGTAGCGCTGTTAAATTTATCCGCTGCTGATTGGTATTCAGGGTAAATATCCGCCAAAACCTTTAATGCTGCATCGTAATCTTCAATGTGCAAATAATTAGAGACTTTATAGTGATGGTAATTGTTTTTACTACCTGCAGCGCCGACATCCCATTTCTTTGGCAAAATGATATCTACACCAGCCAAACAATGAGTGATACCTTCGTCATTTAAGCCAAACGTTTCATGGTACGATGCATCAATCTGCTCATGGTTAACAACGCCCCAATTATCTTCAGGCATGCATTGTTCTTCAGAGAAATTAAAATGGCGACGATAATGCATAAAACCGATATAATCGGCCAGTTTACTATTTTTCCATACCCAATAGTGAGCAGTCAGTTCACAGTAGAATGGATTTTTGAAAGAAATATTATCACCGCTATCATCACCTGGACATCCAATATCATTTAGATTATTGGCCTTACCGACATGAATAGGTTGAACCAGCGTAGAGTCTAAAAAAGCGCTAGGTTTATGATGACAGGTATATATTTTAACACTACTCATTTTTTCAATCACCAAATTCGCATTATCATGAAAATCATGCCATAGCCTCTCGATACTGAGAGATAACAGAGTGGGCTTCCCCCATATTCTTCATTTTATGATTTTCAATCCAGATAACCTTGTCACATATTTTCTCGACATCCTCAAGATTGTGGCTGACAAAAAGGATTGTCACGCCTTTTTTCTTGAATTCGTTGATAGTCTCTAAACATTTCTTTTGAAATGCGATATCGCCGACGGCCAGCACTTCATCAATAATCAAAATGTCCGGATCAACCTGAGTGATAACGGAAAAGCCCAACTTTGCTAGCATACCGCTTGAGTACACTCGAATAGGCTCATCAATAAATTCACCCAGTTCAGAAAACTCGATGATTTTATCCAGTCGGCTCTTCAGCTCTTTCCGGCGTAAACCTAGCAAAGTAGCATTTAAACGAATATTTTCTCGGCCAGTTAGTTCAGGATGAAACCCTCCTCCCAGTTCAAGCATTGAGGCAACACGTCCAACAACATGAACTGAACCAGAAGAAGGTTTCATTACGCCAGCCACCAGCCCAAGAGATGTGCTCTTCCCTGCACCGTTGCGTCCAATAAGGGCTACTGATTCCCCTGTTTTCACCTGGAAGCTGATATCTTCAATGGCTAAGTAACTTCGTCCGCTGAGTAAACTCAATGCACGACGTGGATTAAATATTAACTCTTTAATGCCGGATCCAATATGATGATATAATGGATAGCGTTTGGTGACATTTTTAAATTCTATAGCTACACTCATTATAATATCTCTGCAAACCTGTACTTTAACTTATTGAAAATGCAAACCCCAACAACAACAAAGAATATCGCATAGCCATAAAGGAAGGCTATTCGCTCATAGTCAATCACGCCATTCATAAACAAGTCTCTCCAGCTAAGAATCATATTAGCCAAAGGATTAAAGTCGATCATGAAATGATATTCTCTGGGAATCATATCGCCGGAATAAAGAATTGGCGTGCAATAGAACATCAGCATAATTCCTAACGTAATGAATCTTTCCAAATCGCGGAAGAAAAGATTCAACGTCGACAGCATCATGGAAATCCCGAATGTCATCGTCATTTGAGCAATACCAATTAGAGGCACCCCCCAGATCCAATCAACAGAAGGTTTCATTCCATAAACATATAAAAAAACAACAATTACTGGAATAGTGCATAGAAAATGCAAGCACTCCATCAGAACATTGCTAAATGGGATAACAGAACGAGGAAAAACTGTTTTCTTTATTATTTGTGCATTGGCAATAAAAGAGTAGAGGGAATTGGTCGTTGAACTTGCAAACCATTGCCATGGGAAAAGTCCCGTGATAATAAATAAAGTATAATTCGGTATCTGTACGCGCATGACCAACTTAAAAATAAAATAGTAGATCATAGCAAAAAGTAATGGATTGGCTATCGACCATAAGTATCCAAAAAAGCTACTTTTATATCTTACTTTTAATTCTTTCTCTGTGATGACCGTAGCCAAATCCCAGAGATATCCTAAGCTATACTTCATAGACAAACTCAATTTAAGATTAAGATTCCCCTACCTCAAAAAGCAAAGGCCGCTTCCAACGAGGCTCATTAAGGGACACTGAGTAATCAGAGTTCAAAGAACTCGACGATTTAACCAAAATATCAATTAGTTAAGACCATGCTACCGCCCCTAGCAATGCGGCAACCAGAGTACACTTCACAACCTGTAGATTTTGACTTATCCCTCATGCACTCACAAAAAACCTTACAATGGTACACGAGTGAACGCTACGTTACATCCAGCCTCCGCCCTTTACTCTAGGAAAATACTGGATTCCTTCTTCAGACCCTTATGTCCATCTTAGATAAAACCTTCCAGCCACGCGGCAAAATCTTCGCCTTGTTTTGGATGACGTAGACCATACTCAACGAACGCCTTCATATAGCCCATCTTATCACCGCAGTCGTGGGATCTCCCCGAAAGGGCAAAAGCATCCACAGGTTTTTGCTCCATCAACATGGCAATGGCATCCGTTAACTGGATCTCATCACCGGCACCATAAGGCGTTTTCTCAAGCAGCGGCCAGATATCAGCAGCCAATACATAACGCCCCACCACAGCCAAATTCGAAGGCGCGCTATCAACATCAGGTTTCTCCACAATTGCGTGCATCGGCACACTATGCCCCGGGAGAACAGCAGCATTGTCGCAGGCAACAACACCATACTTGGACACATCTTGCTCAGGCACCGGCTCAACCATCACCTGGCTACGTCCGGAAAGCTCGAATCGGGTTATCATACTCGCCAGATTATCTTTGCTAAGATCGCAAGCGGCATCATCCATCAGCACATCGGGCAGCAGCACGGCAAAAGGCGCATCGCCAATCAACGGACGAGCACATAGTATGGCATGGCCCAAACCTTTAGACTGACCTTGACGAACATGCATCAACGTGACGCCTTTAGGACAAATAGCCTGGACCTCTTCCAGCAGCTGGCGCTTAACACGCGATTCCAACATGCTTTCCAGCTCAAACGAGGTATCAAAGTGGTTTTCAATGGCATTCTTTGATGAATGCGTCACTAAAATGATTTCTTTAATGCCTGCGGCAACACACTCATCCACAATGTACTGGATAAGAGGCTTATCAACTATCGGTAACATTTCCTTAGGGATGGCTTTAGTCGCCGGCAACATGCGGGTACCGAGACCTGCAACAGGAATAACAGCTTTTAGCATTTATATAACAACTCCCAATCGTTGGGCTTTATTGATAGAACACGTAATAATTATTACAACGGCGTATCATATACTATGATGCCCTTTTGCACGCGGTCAAAATGATATCCGTCTTCCTTGACCGAAAGTATACACCTATGCGGATTGCTAATACATTATTCATCAGTATACAAATCAATTATTCTCGCTAAGCCCCCCTCAAACAAAAAAACATAACACACTGAATTAAATGACATAAGTTAGGATAAAATGAATCACCACCTTCCCTCTGTTAGTATAACGGATCTTATTATTAGCGTGATAACTATAAAAAAGTGAGGCTAATTATTCATTTTTGTATTATAAATGACCTGGGAAATAAAAAAAGCCACCTGTATCACAGGTGGCTTTCAGGCAACTGATAAAAGTACGATAACTATTGATCAACGTACTATTGTACAGAGAATAGGACTTACTTCAGGCCGCTATAACCCTGCGGATTGTTACTCTGCCAGTTCCAGGTATCACGCATCATCGCGTCAATACCACGCTGTACCTCCCAACCCAGCTCACGTTTCGCCAGATTGGCATCAGCCCAAAACGCCGGTAAGTCGCCATCACGACGCGGCAGGATCTGGTAAGGAATCGTTACGCCTGAGGCTTTCTCAAACGCCTTCACCATTTCCAGCACCGAGTAGCCCACTCCCGCGCCCAGATTATATGCTTTGAACCCATTGATATTGTTTAAATGGTCCATCGCCATCAGGTGGCCATCGGCTAAGTCCATCACATGGATATAATCGCGCACGCCGGTGCCGTCTTTGGTTGGGTAATCGCCGCCGAATACGCCCAGCTTTTCCAGCTTACCGATGGCAACCTGGGAGATATAAGGCAGCAGATTGTTGGGGATACCGTTAGGATCTTCGCCAATCAGCCCTGACTCATGGGCGCCGACCGGGTTGAAGTAACGCAGCGCAATGATTGAGAACTGCGGTTCAGCCTTGGCAAAATCCTGCAGTACCTGCTCAACCATCAGTTTTGACGTGCCGTAAGGGCTGGTAGTGCCGCCGATCGGCGTAGTTTCCACATAAGGAACCGGAGAGTTGGCGCCATACACCGTAGCCGAAGAGCTGAAAATAAACTGGTGTACGCCGGCGTCACGCATCGCCTGCAGCAGCACTAACGTACCGGCCACATTGTTTTGATAGTATTCCAACGGTTTACGCGTCGACTCACCAACGGCCTTCAGACCGGCGAAATGGATAACGGAGGTGATTTGATGAGTGCCAAAGATATGCTTGAGGCATTGTTCATCAAGAATATCGCCCTGATGGAACACCGCGGCTTTGCCGGTCAACTGCTCCACACGATGCAGGGATTCTTTTGATGAGTTGGACAGATTATCCAAAACAACAACCTCTTCCCCACGCTCAAGCAATGCCAAAACCGTGTGCGAGCCAATATAGCCAGCCCCACCGGTAACCAAAATTGCCATGATCGCTCCTTAAAATGTGCGCTTACCCGCGCCAAGATTGAAGGTGTACCGTTACTACTTTACACCCAACGGTTATTTTGGATATTAAACACGTCTGAAACCGGTGGCTACTATAACCGTTCGTGTTACTAACCGGGGTGATAAAGAGAGGTTTTCAGATAAGACCGAATGACCAGGCAATCGTGCCCCGGCCATTCGGATACTGGTCAAGATGAATGGGTGAAATATTGCGCAATGCGCTTGATGTCTTTCTCATCAAAGGTTCCGGAGTCACTCAACAGCGAAATCCAGGACTTGATGTAGGTATATTTTGCCGACGCGAGATCGCGCTGGGCGGAGTACAGTTGCTGCTCGGCGTTCAGAACGTCCACGTTAACGCGCTGCCCGGCCAGCACGCTTTTACGCGTAGCTTCAACCTGGGTGGTGGCCGATTTCACCGCCAGCTCGTAAGCTGCCAGCTTCGCGCGACTGCTGATACACAGATTATATTGCTTACGCAAATCATTGAGCGTCGTACCTACCTGCGCATCCATCTCATACATCGCCTGACCATAGCGGGCCGCCGCCTGACGCGTCGAGGCAGCAACTCCACCGCCGGAGTAAAGCGACATGCTGACACGCAGACCGATGCTATCAGTACGGTATTTTTGGTTAATGGTGTTATCGCTGCTGGAGTCGTTTTCCGAGTGCGATGCATACAGCTGCACCTGCGGCATAAAGCCGGCGCGATTGCGCTCCACGTCATACTTGGCCGCATCGACCCCATGACGCGAGGCCGCCAGCTCGGGATTATTTTTCAGCGCCAGTTTCTGCCAGTCCTCAAACTTTGACGGGCTCAGGGGAACCACGTTGAACTTGCCGGGTTTTAGAATCTGCAGGCCGTCCAGCTGTTCCAGCGGGACGCCGATAATCACTTCCAAATCCCGCTGAGCAGAGTCCAACGCATCGCGCGCTTCAATCTCCTGCGCCACCGCCAGGCTATAACGCGCCTGGGTTTCAGACAGATCGGTTACCGTCCCCTCGCCAGCAGCAAGCAGGCGATCGTTGAGCGCCAGCTGTTCTTGATAGGCGGTTTTCTGCGCTACCGCCAACGCAATCTGATCCTTGGCATACGCCACTTCCACGTACGCCGTGATGACCCTGACCGCTAAATCGAACAGCTTGCCGCGATAGCGTTCATCCGACACCAAGGTCTGCGCAATGCCAGCCTTATAACGTGCATAGGCTTCATAGTCGAATAATGCCTGCGTCAGGGTGACCGAGCCAGCATAACTGCGGTACTGCTGCCGCTTGGTGACATCAGAAACCCGACCAAAAATATCCGACTGCTGATACTTTTGTGTCTGCCAGTTACGCGGTGCATTTTGATAACTCAGTGAAACCTGAGGCAGCAGTCCTGCCCGACCGATCTTTTCATTCTCATCTCCGGCCTGCTTCTCCTTCAACGCCGCCTGATAAGTCGGGTCTTTCTCAAGTGCTAACGCATAGGCGTCCAGTATCCCCAATGCATGGGCCGGCGCAGACATCGCCAGTAATAAGGGACCGACCGCCAGGCCGGTCACCTTCCATGGAAATCGAATCAAAATTATTCCTCAGTCAATGAAGTATGAGCGCGATCCAAAATAGGTTTGAACAAATAGCTCAACAGAGAGCGAGAACCCGTTTTCACAAACACTTCCACCGGCATACCAGGCCTGATTTCCTCAGTGTTCAACAGTTTCATCCCTTCCGGCGTCACCGTTGCCCGCATCTGGTAGTAAGGTTCGCCATTGGCTTTATCCACCAGACGGTCTGCGGAAATCAGCGTCACCGTGCCGGGGATTTTCGGCGTTTTATTTTGATTAAATGCCGTAAACATCAGGTCGACCGGCAGGCCGTTATAGACTTTATCGATCAGATCTACCTTCAGACGGGCATCCACCACCAGTGTCGCCTGGCTTGGCACCACATCCAGCAGATGATCGCCCGCCGCCACAACGCCGCCCTGGGTAAAGATATTCAGCCCCACGACAGTGCCCGTGACCGGGGCGGTGATCTCGGTGTTGCCCAAATCGAAGTTCGCCATTTGCAGCTTGTTGCGATATTCGCTGGTATCCATCTGCGACTGCGCCAGCTGCGTTCTAACTTCCCGCTGATAATCGGCCAAACGCTGGTCAATTTTTTGCTGCGACTCCAACAGCTGTTTTTCCAACTGACCAATACGTCCCAGAGTCTCGTCAATACCACCGTTGACTTCGGCAAACTGACGTTGAATTTCCAGATAGCGGTTGCGCGGCAAATAGCCGTCGGCCGCCAGCGACTTCATGCTGTTCATCTGTTCGCGCAGGGTGGACAGCTGAATTCTTTTATTGGCCAGAGAATCCTTCGAGCCTTTCAGTTGGAAGCGGATGCCGTCCATCGACTGCTTATAACCATCGATTTCACTTTTCAAGCCCTGACGACGGGAGGTAAACAGCTGCTGCTGCAGCGACAAAATCTCTGCTACGCGCGGCTCTTTTTGCACCGCCTTCAGTATCGGGGAGAAGGTGACGTTCTCATGGCCATCGCGCTCGGCCAGCAGTCGCCCTACCGACGCCAGCGTGGTGTAATATTGATCGCGCAAAGAATCCACCTGTGCCTGAACCTGCGTCTGGCTGAGCTTCACCAGCACCTGACCGGCTTTGACCTTCTCACCTTCGCTCACCAGAATATTTTTGATGATGCCGCTGGCCGGCGCCTGTACCGTTTTACGGTTGCCGGAAACAATCACCGAACCGGAAGAGGCCACCCCTTTATCCAGCGGCGCCAGCGCTGCCCAGGCTAAAAAACCCACCACCCCAATCAGAATGACCATCCACCCCATCCGGGTGTAACGCCGTTCATCCAGAGGAAGCAGGCCGTTATTCGCTCTCCCTGCATCACTAATTTGCGTAGACATTACCACTCCTTCAAACACATCCGGCCGCTGCCGGGATGTACACCAATTTTAATGAGTCTGTGTTTTTGCCGTATTTTCTTGCTCAAGTTCGCCGTTGACCGCCTGGGCATTCGGCTGCACCGGCGATTTTTGCGCTTGCGAAAGCGCCTGAATCACCTGCTGAGTACCGCCAAACGCATTAACCTGACCGTTGGTCAGCAACAGCAATTTATTAGTCATTGAGAGCAAATTGGTACGGTGGGTAATTAACACCACGGTGGTTTTACGCTGATGAAGCGTCTGAATCGCGTGGTTAAGCGCTCGCTCCCCGACATCATCCAGGTTGGAGTTCGGTTCATCGAGCACCACCAATGACGGCTCGCCATACAGCGCCCGCGCCAGGCCGATCCTTTGTTTCTGACCGCCGGACAGTCCGGCACCGCCATTACCGATAATAGAATCGTACCCTTTGGGGAAACGCAGGATCATGTCATGCACGCCGGCCAGTTTGGCTGCCTCCAGGACTTTCTCGGCATCAACCTCATTAAAACGGGCAATGTTTTCAGCGATAGTGCCGGCAAACAGTTCAATATCCTGAGGCAGATAGCCGATATGCGGCCCCAGCTCATCTTTGTTCCATTGGTAAATATCGGCGCCATCAAGGCGCACAATGCCGGAAGATACCGGCCATATTCCCACCAACAGACGCGCCAGCGTTGATTTACCTGACGCGCTCGGGCCGATGATGCCCAGCACATCTCCCGCCTGCAGAGCAAAACTCACGTTATGCAACACGGCCGGCACCTGCGAACCTGGAGGCGCCGCGGTGACGTTCTCCACGGACAGTTCACCGACCGGGCGTGGTAACGACATTCCTTCGCCGCGTTGCGGATGAGCGTCCAACAGCTGCACCAGACGGTTATAAGAAAGCTTGGCTGAACTGTAACTTTTCCAGACGTTAATCACCTGTTCAATCGGTGCCAGCGTTCGCCCCATCAGAATGGAACCGGCAATCATCATGCCGGGAGTGATATGCCCGTCAATCGCCAGCCAGCCGCCCAGGCCAAGCACCAGCGACTGCAAGGAGAGACGTACGAATTTGGTGATCGACGTAACACGCGCCGAACGTTCACTGGCAATACGCTGATTATTCAGAAAACGCTGGTGCAGACCAAACCAGCGGCGCTTCAGATTCGGTAACATCCCGAGAGCTTCAATCACCTCTGCGTTGCGTAAGTTGGTGCTTGCCAGGTTGCCGGACATAATCGACAGCTTGCTGGCCTCCCCTAAGGGTTTCCGGGACAGCACTTCGTTCATCACGGCCAACGCAATCAGCAGCAGCGAACCAATCAGCGCAAACAAACCCAACCACGGATTAAAGAGGAAAATAACGAGGAGATAGATGGGGAACCAGGGAGCATCAAAGAAGGCGAAGAGCGCGCTGCCGGTGAGAAATTGGCGTACGGTGGTCAAATCATTCAACATTTGCCCTGCGTCTGAGGAGCCGTTTTTCAGATTAGACTCAAACGCTGCGGTATAAATTCGCGTATTCAGCTGCATATCCAACTGGCTGCCTATACGTATGACCACCATGCTACGCACATACTCCAGCAATGCCATTACGCCAAACATGGATAACATAATCAGCGTCAGCATCAATAACGTAATTTCGTTACGGGAAGGCAACGCGCGATCATAGACTTGCAGCATATAGATTGATGGCACCAACATCAGTAAGTTGATTAATGCGGTGAATATGCCAAGAGTCCAGAACACCTTGCTACGCGCGCGTATTACAGCAGCTATCTCATTATAGGGTAACGTTGGGGTCACACTAATCCCTCTTACAAACTACGGTTATGGTTGGTAGTTTAACTGACGGCACTGCGTTGCCCGGTTATAAAATAACCAGACAACGCAGTGCGCAAGAACTGAGATTAACTATGGTAGAGGGATTGGGATATGGCAAGGTTTCAGGAAGGAAAAATTTCAAAAATAAAGATTTACAACTTAATGATTAGTCTCACAGCTAAAAATGATGAATAAAAAAACATTTTATATATGTTTCAACCGAAAAAAGAATAAAAAATAGGCAGAGTAAAAACTCTGCCTATCAAGGGGTAACGCTAAAAAATTTTGTTTTTACAAACTATGAAACTAAAAAAAACAATACTGTTTATTTATCATTAGGCATCGGCGCATAACTCGCCGCCATTTTCGGCAGATTTGAAGAGAAGTATTGCCCCTTCACCGTTTTCCAATCAGGTTTTTCATTGGTATAAATGGCTATCGGTTTATCATCCAGACTAATGCCTTTCGAAATATCCGCTTTTTTCTCAACGTCAAGATTCCAATGTTCGATGGTCACATCGCCCCGGATGCCAGTAACGTTCACCGGTTGTACCTTTGCATGCTTCGGTGGATTCTTCCACATCAAGATGGTGTATTTTTTGTCAGTATTGTTACGGTTCGATTGCAGAACATAAGCTTCAACATCTTTTACCGGGTTAGCCATATACAACAGATGCTTCCCTTTCATGGCGTCAACCGCCATTGCATAGGCCAACAGACGGATTTTCGGCTGCCAGTCGTCATCAAACAAACCAAAATAATACAGTTTATTGTTGATGTAGCGATCCTTAGCCAAGAAGTAATCGACACGCTTCATGTCATAGACATAGAAACCGCGAGCGAATAGTTTGATCAAATCATAAGGATTGGATTGATAACGTCCGGAAGAGTTGGTATCAAGCTGTTCCGTATCTAATAATGGCTTGCCTTTCACACCATATTTCGCCATAACGGAACGCATATACCCCGGTAAATCATCCGCACCAAATACAAAATGGTGCATAGAATACGCATCTGCGTATTTATCAATACCTAACTTAAAGCTTTCATCGATAAAACGCCGGCCGCCACTCAAACCGCCTTTTATTGGTGAGCGCGCATATGTCGCTGCAAAAGCCACCGTTTTAATATCTTGTCCGGACTTTTGTATCTGCTCCTTGAGCATTTTCATCTCTTTGACATACATGCCCGGCGTCGACTTCATCCACCATATGCTTGGCGCATCAACTTCATTACCCAGCTCGGCATATTTAACATTATAACCTTCCAGATGTTTTAACGTCACATTGAGATAATTTCTGTATTTCCCATAATATTTCGGATCCACGCCGGATAACTTATTATGCGCGACCGTGAACTGGGCCGGCGGGTAGCCAAACAGGAATAAATGGCTCATGCCATACTTTTTCGCCATCTTGAGTTGGAAATCCACCTCGGTAAAATTGGTGGGGTTACCGTTTTTATCCGCCACCCGATGCCAGGCTGTTTCGGCACTACGCAAGCTGTTGACGCCAACACGAGACAACAGTTCGTACGCTTTTTCAATTTTTGCCCGATCACCGGTAGATTTTACCGCTGGAATCTCCATTCCATGCAAACCAAAATCAACGCCATCATCCGCAGAGGCCTGCGAAAGTTTACGTTTCATCAACTTATCGTACACATATTTTGATGAATTATCGCTCAAGTCTTCACGCGTTTTTTTCATTTCCGTGTAATACATTGCCGTATCCGGTGCTGCATACACAGAGGCAGACGTTAATGCAATACATAGACAGGACAATCTCAGCACGTTACTTCCGGCAGTGGGGTACAATCTCATATCACCTCTCCAAAAAATTTGTTTACCGTAATCAAAGCACTCCCCCAAAGGTCCATCACGTTGAAAATATCCATATTTCAAATGGCCCCAACAATGAAACCATCATCAGGGCCACTCCGTTTAGCATTTAAGCATAGATAATTCTATTTATTCTGCGCTTGATGAACGCAGCCAGCTTGTAGAGGCGCGGGCAGGTATCCGCCAACGTCACAGCCAGCGATTTGTTCCGTCTTTTCAACTCATTAAACTGTTTTGCGACATCAGCGCTCAGCGTTACCTTGTCATTTTTAATGATGTTAAGAATTGATATAATATTGATGGAAATCCTATCGCCGAGATGTTTGCGGTTTTTGGCATCGCCAGCGTTGGCTTTCAGCTGTTCCAGCGCTTTAATCCCTGCGATATACCCCACTACGTTACGCTCACCGCGGTTGGTTTGCATAATCGAACCGGCACGCACTCTACGTTTGAACAAAATAGCGCGGGAAACGGCAACTTTTCCGGCTTTAAAGAATAAGCGTGGTGTAAATTCTTCATCTTCATGAATAATTGGTTTAAACCAAATATTATTATCCGTGATCAGGCTGGAGCGGAAAACATACATCCAAGCGTTAGGATAGAAAGAGCCGTAGCCGGACATGGTATTGAACGCCGATATAGCATCAGGAAATACCCGGTCCATTTTTCGGTTATAAAACGGCAGCGGTTGTTGCACCGTCGGTGTCGTATCGAAAAACGAGTTAGCCGAGAAACAGAAGATATCCAGATCGGGATGGCTGCGATAGGTATTTAAAAAGGTTTCCAACAGCGTTGGCACCGCAACATCATCCGAATCAAAATAATAGGTGAAGTCCCCGGTAACATGGCGGCTGCCTTCATTACGCGCCTCACCCAACCCATGATTGGTGGTATGGACGATCTTGACAATATCAAGATGTCCATAATGTTCATCCAGCAGCGCTCCGGAACCATCGGTAGATCCATCATCGATAATAATCACTTCATACGGTGCAATGGTTTGCGCCAGAATCGAATCCACCGCCTCCTGAACGTATTGCTTGACGTTATATACCGGTATAACGACGGATATTTTAACCAGATCGTTCGCTATCGTCATAATTTAACCAACTCGCAGCCAGGAACACCTTTGGTCCATGATTCGTAGTAGCCTGAATTTTTACCGTAGGAATTATCAATCAGCTGAGTATTCATCTTCAGCAGGCAGCATAAGATATGGCCGTGCATACGTGAAGTAATCACCGAGTCATGCGACATAAAGCGCTGGTTAACGCGATCCACCAACTTATCGGTATATTGATACCACATATTGTTGGTCGGGAATAAATTTCCTGGAATCTTCCGGTTCAGTTTTTCAAACAGATGCATAAACTTCATAAAACGACGGTCGGCATCGGTACAGATATCGTGCCAATCGACAAAATTATTCGGATCGGCTTCCGCTCCCAGCGCAGACAAATCTGTCTTTTCGATATCGCGGCGAATCATCCACATCGCCTTTTGTTTGATATCACCGCTTTTCTGCTGTGGGAAAACGTTCCACAGCGATTGCGCCATATCCGGGCAGAGGAAGACATTATCGCAAAAATGCTCTTTCAGAATTTCTTCGCTGTTAGTATCACGGCAAAAAATGGTCAGATTTGGATGCTGTTTAAAGATTGCACCGGATTTAAGCAGGTTAGCTTTATCTTTAAAGTGGACGGTTTGTGGTAAAATTACCACCTGATTGTTTTTGTATTTTTTAATAACGGCTTCACGCAATCGCTGGTGAGCCGGGTAAAGGTCACCAAAGTTGCCGCCGCCATGCAATACGATGACAACATGTTCAGGAATTGAATCGGTTTTCTCGACAAAATTCATGCTGGTGTGATCGGAGTGGCGTGTGATGACCTTATAGTTGTTTTCCTTGAAGAACTGCTCTGCACCTTTAAGGATTAACAAATCACCGACGTTCAAATGCAATGGATAGTCTAGATAAATAATTTCGCTACCGCGAGGAACCACCTTCTCAATAACAGACAAATTGTCTTTCAAAACTTGCATTCTTTCCATCTTTAACATTCCACTCTAAATATTTTACGTAATTTTTCGCTTTTGATTAGCTGTAACTTCACCTCATTAATTAGAGGTGCTTTACTGAAATAAATGACTATAGCAAAAGCAAAAAGACCAAACAGTATTTGCGTAAATAAAGTTACAGCCGTTGACACTGTCTCAGGCATAAAATAACCAATACACCAACTTATCACCACCGTTGGAATGGTGAGTTTAAACGGCAACCATAAACTATTAATATATTGGCGATAGCTCTCCCCAAGCACTGGCTTTATCAAAATGAAATAACTCAAATAAGTATTGATAGCCTGCACGGCCAGGAAAGCCAAGGCGACACCAATCGCTCCACCGAGCTTAACACCAAGCATCATACTAGGAATAAAGAGTAATGTTTTAAACACATTAAACTTAAAACTGATATCAACGCGAGCTTTCGCCATCAACAACGAACCAATCGGGTTGCCAATAGAGCGCAGCAGGCCAACTATGCACAGAATTTGCAATATCGGCGTAATAAACTCCCAACGTTCGCCGAAGACAAACAGTACAAAATTATGCGAAACCACCATCAACCCTAACAGCGCAGGGAAATTAATAATCCCGACAAGAGAAAGCAGCTTATAGAATGAGTCCTTGAGTTTTGCACTATCATCCTGAATTTTTGCGAAAGCCGGGAACAATACCCGCGTGATAATCGGGTTCAGTTTAGTTGGCGGCATCACGGCGACGTTATAGGCCAGATTATAGCCACCGGTAACAATCGTCCCCAGACTCCGCGCCAGAATTGCCGTCGACACGTTGGTATTAACAAAGTTTACCAAGCTGTCTGCGGTTAAATAAGCGCCGAATTTGACGTTGGATTTAATCTCAGAAAATGCGAAACGCATGCTGGGACGATAAATTTTTCTCCCGGCATAGGCAAACAACAGGGTTCTGACGGAGGCATTAATCAAATAACCGTATATCGCCACAATGGCAAACGGGTAGAAAGTAGCAAGCACCAGCGTCGCCGCAAACCCCAACAGATAAGAGAACGACTCAATTTTACCGATACTGGCAAAGTTAAGCTCTTTTTGCATCAGGGCGCGGAACTGCTGCCCATGTGGAATCAGCAAAAAGGCGATAGAGATGAGTTGCACCAGCGGCTCCAGGCCTGGCGCATGCAGCGCATTGGCAATCACACCGCTCAAGACAAACGTCGCAGCGCTTACCGTAAAGCCAATCCCCACATTCAGCCAATACAGCGTGGTAAGCTGGGTATTGGTAATATCCTTTTTCTGGACAATTGAGTTAGAGATCCCAAAATCGGAAATGGTATCAGCCAAAGCAATGACGACCATGGCGATGGTTAATAAACCAAACTCGCTGCGGTCAATCATGCGCGACAGCAACGTCATCTGCAAAAAGCTCAGACCGATAATAATTACCGTTGAAATGGCGGACCACTTAGCCCCTCGGACCGTTTTCTCGCGTAGACTCATAGTGATTTTATGACCTGTAAAATTCCCATCTTGAATTTACTCTAAGCATAAATTCAAGGCCGGTTTTCCTTGCGATTATTTCAATAAATAATCTTGGCATAAACAAAAATAGCCTTGTCATGGATATGCAATGGTCATATCACAGCTGAAGCGCTAAGCATAAGCTGCCAAGGTTATCAAACATGATATAAAGAACTGTATTTATTTTTTCTCAAAAAACTTAACCCAGGCAAGCTTGGTCAATGCATACGGCAAAGCCCGCCATTTGTAGCGCAGAGCAACATCGACGTCATTGATAGCTGAATGCCAGCGCGCCCAGTAAGGTACATCCTTACGATCGCCATTCCATCCACGGCAGTGATAAGCCGTAACATCGTTGTAAACAGACACACCCCATCCCTGCCGTTTCAAACGTAGAGACAGTTCAATATCCTCTTTATACATATAGTAGGAGCTTTCAAAGCCAACTTTCCCCTGCTTATCGCGACACTGCAACAGGGCCGGCACGCGCAGCAGCATAAATGCGCCGCATACCGCATCCACCGCCGTCGGCTGTTTATCCAACGCGGTGACCGGCTGATTGGCGTCAATGTCATACCAGCGCCCTACCGGGCTGCAGGCAATGCCGACAGAATCAAAAATAGGTAGTGGTTTTTTCTCATCGATATTAAAACGCACCAAAGGCACGGAAAATAACCCTATTTTATCCTGCTCTTTCGTCGCAGCAAAGGATAAGAGACGATCCAGGTTTTCCCCTTCAATATGCGCATCCGGATTAAGCAATAATACCCAACCGTAAGACTCTGCATCAAACATAGCCTGATTGTTGCCAGCCACAAACCCCACATTGTTAGTTTTCACGATATCCAGCTGATGCTTACTCTTGACTGCGTCCAGATAATCGCTGTTTGTTGAACCTGAATCAATAATTCTAACTACGATGTCATTTTGTGATGACTCTAATCCGTCCAGCACCCACTGAATATGTTTTTGACTATTGTAGGTGACGATCACCACCAAACATTTATGCGACATTTTTACACCTTAAAACTTAGATTATATTTATCAGAGCAAGGATGAAATCATGAGATAGCACCGCGCGGCACTCACTGTCACCCGCACAGAGCAAATCCATTTTCAAATTATTTACTCAGAGACAAACATCTCATGCTCAGGATTATGATTTAATCAATCCAAGATTCAAATTCATCTTATTAAGAAGATATTTTACAATATATTTTGGTGCTATTTTCTTCACCGTCCAGTAGAGGCTTTCAGAAAGTGAGGCGCTTTTGTCACTGGATGCCACAATAAACTTCATAAATTTGGCATCATCACCGACATAGATATTCTGATTTCGCTGCAGCAAATCGTGCAGTGCGCTGCTCAACGGATAGCTCTTGGATACCCGCTGCTCATTTTTTGCATGATCATGGTGCATCAAGTATTTGTATTCAGGGAAACGCTTGAACGGACCGTGGGAGAACGCCAGCCTCAACCAGGTATCCCAATCCTGCAAGCGACGTACCCGCGTATCGAAACCGCCGATATCCTGCAAATTCTTGGTTAATGTGAAGATTTGGTTTGACGCGATATTATCGAAAAGCAACGCGCGGTAGTCCGCAACCAGAGGCTCATCCTGTTTGTAATAAATATTGTGCGAGCCGTCTGAATACACCTCTTTAAAGTTACAACAAAGGAACGAATATCGATCATCCCAGTTTTTCACCAGAAATGAGATACGATCCGGAGTAAACTCATCGTCGTCATCCAGGCCGGCAATAAATTTACCGCTCGCCGAAAAAATGCCAAGGTTCCTGGTGGCGCAGGCGCCCATATTCTTTTCATTACGCAAATAGTGAACGCGTTCGTCTTTCGCACACAATTCCGCCATATAGTCTGCGGTGCCATCAACAGAGGCGTCATCACAGACCAGCACTTCGATATTAGGATAGTCCTGATTTAAGACGGATTGAACCGCTCGTTTCAACCGGTCAACACGATTGCAGGTTGAGATATAAATACTGACCTTAGGCAACGTACTCTGGTCAATAACACCTGATTCAGCAGTCATAGTACCTCTAAATATTCCTAATTCATTCGGACATGGCCTGTTTTATAAAAACAGACGATATTGAGCAGCGCATAAACAAAGCCAACATGCGCAGCCCAACATCCCCCCGGCCATCAGTCCGGCCAGGGTTCGGTCATGCTTATAAAAATATTTTACCCAGACTACTGATTGTTTTTAATATCAATCAATACCTTACGCAATCCTTCTTCCCACGCGGATGATGCGATGCCTGCAGCATTTATTTTACGGCAAGACAGGGTTGAATATTGCGGCCTTTCCGCCGGCGTCGGGTAGTCAGCCGTGGTAATCTCGGCCACCTGCGGCACCTTGCTGAGCAGTTGCAGCTGATGCGCATGCGTAAAGATCGACTTGGCGAAGTCACTCCAGCTCACTTCTTTATCGCCGCAGAAGTGATAAACGCCGCCTTCGGCATTTTGTTTCAGCAGATCGATAATTGCCTGTGCGATATCGCCGGCATAAGTTGGGCAACCACGCTGATCGGCAACAATCCCCAAGCTATCGCGATCTTTCGCCAGACGCAGCATGGTTTTAACGAAATTATTGCCGTATTCGCTGAATACCCAAGCGGTACGGACAATCAATGACGCGGGTAAAACCTCTGTAACGGCGATTTCACCATCCAGCTTGGTTTGTCCATAAACGCCCAACGGGTTGGTCGCATCGGCTTCGCTATAGGCGACGCTGGCTTTACCGTCAAAAACATAGTCGGTTGAGACATGTACCAACCGTGCTCCCGCTTCTTTCGCCGCCAGCGCCAGATTTTTCGGCCCGACAACATTAATCAACGCCGCCAGCTCACGGTCTTGCTCAGCTTTATCTACCGCAGTATAGGCGGCCGCATTGACGATAGCATCTGGCTGAAACTCCGTTACCGCCGCTTTGACCTTTTCCAAATCGGTGATATCAAGCACATCCGCATCCGTTGCCCAAACCTGCCATCCCTCAGGAAGACGATCCTGGAAACAGCTGCCCAGTTGCCCTTTCGCGCCCGTCAGCAATACTTTCATTTTGCCAGCTCCTTGAGCAACTTGCCCACTTTGTCTTTTTCAGACAGCAGCGGATTATCGATTGGCCATTCAATGCCTACCTCTGGATCATTCCACAGCAGGCAACCTTCGTGGCTAGGGTTATAATAATCGGTGCATTTGTACTCAAAATCAGCAATGTCAGACAACACCACAAAGCCATGCGCCAAACCTGGCGGCACCCAAAATTGGGTCTTGTTCTCTTCCGACAGGATCACTCCTTCCCACTGGCCGAATGTCGGCGAGTCAGGACGAATATCGACGGCGACATCAAAGACTTCTCCCCGTACCACGCGCACCAGCTTGCCCTGAGGGTTCACCTTTTGGAAATGTAAACCTCGCAACACGCCCTTGGCAGAACGTGAATGGTTATCCTGCACAAAATCAAGGTCGATATTCAGCATTTCCTGGTAGCGTTTTTTCTCGAAAGTTTCCAGGAAAAAACCGCGCGCGTCGCCAAACACCTTAGGTTGAATAATTTTGACGCCGCTAATTTTGCTATCAGTTACTTGCATGTTATTTCTCCCGGATGATATGTGCGAGATATTGCCCATACAGCGTTTTACTCAGGAGCTTAGCCTCATCGGCTACCTGCTCACGTGACAGCCAGCCCTTGCGGAAAGCAATCTCTTCCAGACACGCCACTTTGAAGCCCTGACGCTTTTCAATGGTGTGGATAAACTGCGACGCCTCGATCAGGCTGTCGTGGGTACCGGTATCCAGCCAGGCAAAACCACGGCCCAGCAGCTCAACGTTCAGCTTGCCCTGATCCAGGTACATCTGGTTCAGCGTGGTGATTTCCAGTTCACCGCGTGAAGAAGGTTTTACCTGCTTCGCCATTTCAACAACGTTTTCGTCATAGAAATAGAGGCCGGTCACCGCCCAGTTGGATTTTGGCACCACCGGTTTTTCTTCCAGCGACAGCGCGCGGAACTGATCGTCAAACTCAACCACGCCAAAACGTTCCGGATCCATAACTTGATAGCCGAATACGGTAGCGCCTTCATTACGCGCCACCACGTTTTCCAGCTTGGCGCCGAAGCTCTGGCCAAAGTAAATGTTGTCGCCCAGAACCAGCGCACAACGATCGCCGTTGATAAACTCTTCGCCAATCAGGAATGCCTGCGCCAGGCCGTCCGGGCTTGGTTGGATTTCATAGCTCAGATTGATGCCGAAACGGCTGCCGTCGCCCAGCAGACGCTGGAAGGAAGGCATATCTTCCGGCGTGGAGATAATCAGGATATCGCGGATCCCAGCCAGCATCAGCACCGAGATCGGGTAATACACCATCGGCTTATCATAGATAGGCAGCAGCTGTTTTGAGACACCGCGAGTGATGGGATATAAACGCGTGCCGGAGCCACCCGCTAAGACAATACCTTTCATATAAAAACTCCTTACTTAAAATTTAACGGGTCAGGCCCAGGCGTTCACCGGCATAAGAACCATCTTTAACGCGACTCCACCAGGCTTCATTCGCCAGATACCATTCCACGGTTTTTTTGATGCCGCTTTCGAAGGTTTCCTGCGGTTTCCAGCCCAACTCACGGTCAATTTTGGACGCATCGATCGCATAACGCATATCGTGACCAGGACGGTCAGCAACGTAGGTGATCAAATCTTCATAAAGGGTGACGTTTGCTGGCTTGTTCGGCACCAGCTCATCCAACAGACGGCAGATAGTTTGCACAACCTCGATATTTTTACGCTCGTTATGCCCGCCGATATTGTAGGTTTCGCCGACTTCACCTTCGGTCACCACTTTGTACAGCGCACGCGCGTGGTCTTCCACATACAGCCAGTCACGAATCTGAGCACCGTTGCCATATACCGGCAGCGGTTTGCCATCCAGCGCGTTCAGAATAATCAGCGGGATCAGTTTTTCCGGGAAGTGATAAGGACCATAGTTATTTGAGCAGTTGGTCACGATAGTCGGCAGGCCATAGGTACGCAACCATGCGCGCACCAGATGGTCGCTGGAGGCTTTTGACGCAGAATACGGGCTGCTTGGCGCATAAGGCGTGGTTTCTGTGAACAGGTCATCGGTACCGTGCAGGTCGCCGTAAACTTCGTCGGTAGAGATGTGGTGGAAGCGGAAAGCCTGCTTCGCATCACTATCCAGCGTATTCCAATACTGGCGTGTCGCTTCCAGCAACGTGTAAGTGCCAACGACGTTAGTTTCAATAAACGCCGCCGGGCCGTCAATTGAGCGGTCTACATGGCTCTCGGCCGCCAGGTGCATAACCGCATCAGGTTTGAACTCGCTAAAGATGCGATCCAGTTCGGCACGGTTGCAGATATCAACGTGCTCAAACTTAAAACGGGCGTTGTCAGCAACCGTTTTCAGTGATTCCAGGTTGCCTGCATAAGTCAGGCTGTCCACAACCAAGATTTCATCCGCGGTGTCGTTAATAATATGGCGGGCCACAGCAGACCCAATAAATCCTGCACCACCGGTAACGATAATTTTCATAATATCCTCAATCTTGAACTATCAACTAATAAGCCGACTTACTGATAAAACCTTTGAAAACGGTCAGAAAAATAATTTTCAAATCCATCCACAAACTCCAGTTCTGGATATAGTAGAGGTCATATTCAACCCTTTTTTCCATTTTCTCCAACACATCCGTTTCACCACGCCATCCATTTATTTGGGCCCAGCCGGTAATTCCCGGTTTCATTTTATGGCGCAGCATATATCCCTTGATCAGTTTACGGTACTGTTCATTGTGTGCTACGGCGTGAGGCCGTGGACCAACAATAGACATATCCCCTTTGATCACATTGAAAAACTGCGGTAACTCATCCAAGGATGTTCTGCGTAGCAGACCGCCAAACGGCGTAATCCGACTATCCCCTTTCTTCGCCTGAATAACCTTATCGCCATTTTCCATTACAGTCATGCTACGGAATTTCCAGACTTTAATTGCGCGCCCGTCAATACCATAACGTAACTGTTTGAACAGCACCGGTCCCGGTGAAGTTATTTTGATAATTAGCGAAATTGTCAGCAGAACTGGTGAAATAAAGAGCAAAATACAGGTTGAAAAGATGATATCTTCAATACGTTTCAACACCATATTCACACCACTCATCGGCGTGTCATATAAAGAAATAACCGGTACGCCATAGATCATTTCACTGCGTGAGTGCAATACATTAAACGTAAAGATATCCGGTATAAGCATCACGGTACAGGTGCTGTCAGCCAACGCAGAAAGAATATAATTAATTTCTTTGGACTGCTCCATCGGCAAAGCGATGTAAACCCTATCAATATTATTCTTGTTCACCTGAGCAATCAAAGCATCAATATCGCCCAAGTGATTCATATCGAGTTTATCGTACCCCTGCACCTTGCCGGTCGTCGAGAAGTAACCAACCAGATTCAGTCCCAGCCATGGCGCATTTTTAATGCTTTCGGCCAAATGTACGCCGGAAGCAAGATCGCCAATCATTACAACCTCACGATTGTTATAACCGACCTTGCGCAGGTGTCCCAGAATCACGCGAATGAGGGTACGGAAAAAGACAAACAGCACTAATGAGAAAAATGACCATAAAGCATAAAACTTGATGGAGATATTAATTTCATTAATAAAGGCAATGATACCTGCGGTGAAAATTACGCTAAGCAGCCAGTTTCTTAATAAGAACTGCAATTCCAGGCGAAAGCTTACCCCACGCCATGAGCGATAAAAATCGGTCATTCCACCGATCATCTGGAACAGTACAAGACAAATTAAAGCAACAATGCCATGAACAAGACCTATTTGTTGGTGACTGATATACCCAACCAGTATCATGCCAAGCAGCATGCTGAATATATCGGAAAACCGCTGTAGCATTGAGATAATGGAAGCGTTGGAGTGAGTCATGCTTCTACTTGATTCATTCATTATGTATCTCTTTCCCCATTAATCTACCAAGCCGATATGAATCCATGCTGGTTTACATTTATTATTTCCAGAATCGGCTATGCATACTTAACTTTGGTAGCCATTTCCGTGGAATTTTGGAGTACTTCATCCCCAACTTATACCCCACGATCTTCAGGAAATTGTGTACACAAGCTCTCGGTATCCATAACGGATGATTTTTTAGTAAGAAAGATAACTCTGATTTAATAAAACGCATCCCTTCACCGCCAGCCCCGCCAAACTTGTCCCTGATCCAGGATTCGTCATAATGAAACACGCCAATATCAAAGTACCTTTTAAACTCTTCAATCGGAGTATAATTATGGGAATGACGGACTTCCGCCCCGGCGCAATAGCCCACTTTATAGCCGGCCATCACTGCCTTCGCCGCAAAATACATATCCTCAGAAAGAATTGTATTCGAAGGAAAGCCACCTAACTCCTTAAAAATTGAAGTGCGGTATGCTGCAAAAGAGTTAGAGGTGAAAACGGTCTTTATGCCCAACTTTTCTTTATCTTTAAATTCGCAGGTATAACCTTCCGCACCATAGTTAAACATCCTGGCATGCTTAGCCAAAGGATTAGCATCTTTGTGAGGAAGCTGTCGTCCGTAGGCACAAGCAACCTTAGGATCGTTGAATACTTGCGTGATTTCATCCAAGAAGCCCTGCTGCGGAATAGCGTCTTGGGTAAGAAAAATTATAACATCGGCACGATCAATATTATTTTCAACCGCTTGATTCCTAGTCCCACCATGGTTGAAATCTTTAGAATCAATAGAGAGTGTTTCAAAACCATGTTGCTCTGCGATAGCCAGCGTGTCATCCTTACTACCTGAATCTACCACATAAACCATAGCCTTGTTTAGATTGAATTCCGATATTCCGTCAGCGGATTCCTGCCACACCTTCCCCCCATTATATGTGGGAATGGCAATTAGATATTTCATCGTGTTCACCCGATCTTTATTATATTGCAGTACATGACATGCAATGCGCCCTATAAAATAGAGACGACAAATCTTGGATAGTAAATTTAATTTCTTGGAGTAACAGCTGGCTATATTTATATAGCCAGCTTTATATCGGAGAGGATTATTTTTCAGAATCGTAGTTATAACTATAGTTATCGTAACCATAGCTATAGTAATTCGACAGTTTGCGCACCACGGCGTTCAGAATGACGCCTTTAATCTCAATGCCGTTCTGTTCAAAGCGACGAATACTGACTTCAACTTCTTTCGGACTGTTCAACTCAAAACGGGCTACCAACAGCGATGTGCCGGCATGCTTACCGATAATAGCCGCATCGGTAACCGCCAGAATCGGCGGCGTATCCACCAGAACCAGATCGTAATTCTCTGACGCCCATTTCAGAACTTCTTCGAAACGACGGTGCATCAGCAATTCTGAAGGGTTTGGCGGGATTTGGCCGCGCGAAATAAAGTCGAATACGTTAGATTGAGTATGCTGCACGCTCTCATTAATCGACAGCTTACCCGCCAACACATTGGACAGACCTTTTTTACCATCGGCACCAATCAGCTCATGCACATAACCTTTACGCATATCGCTATCGATTAACAACACACGCTGACCGGTTTGCGCCACAACGGCCGCCAAGTTGGCGCTGATAAAGGTTTTACCGATGCCAGGGCTGGCGCCGGAAATCATCAACACGTTATTTTTGGCTTCCATCATCGCAAAGTGCAAGCTGGTACGCAGGCTGCGAATAGCCTCAATCGCCAGGTCAGCCGGGTTACCGAAGGCCAGCAGCGAATCAGCATCAGCATTCTGTTTCCGGCCTTTGATTTTAGAAATCAGCTCCATATCACGTTTCCGCTGCCATTCGGAAAGCGGAACGCTCGCATAAACATTAATGCCCAGTTCTTCCAGCTGTTCAGGGCTTTCAATACCGCGATGCAGGTAACTACGCGCCAGAACATAACCACAGGACACCATGCCGCCCAGGACCAGACTCAACAGCATAATAATCGCTTTACGCGGCTGTACCGGGCTGTCGCCGGTCATTGCCCGGTCCACAATACGTACGTTACCGATGGTGCTGGCTTTAGAAATGTTCAGCTCTTGCTCACGGTTAAGCAGTTGCATATACACTTCTTTACCGGAGTCAACATCACGGCTTAAACGCACCACTTCCTGCTGCGTTTCAGGCATCGCATTTACCCGTTTGTTTAAACGATCGCGCTCTTCCTCCAGCGTTTTTCGCTTCTCAAGCAGGGAACGGTAAGCCGGGTGTTCTTTGGTATACAGCTTGGAAATATCAGCTTCTTTAAAGGTCAGTTCATTCAACTGCCCTTCTACCGCGACAATACTATCGAGGATAGACTTCGCTTCCATCGTCAGGTCGACAGAATCTTTCTGCTGACGATAGTGGCTCAATTTATCTTCAGCGCTATCCAGAGAAGCACGCACCTTAGGCAGCTGCATACGCAGGAAGACCAGGCTTTTCGCATCTTCTTCAGATTTGCGCTCAATATTTTGCTCAAGATAGTTGCGCGTGATGCTATGGAGAATCTTTTGAATCATTACCGGGTTATCGCCGGTCAAAGTCAGACCCAATACGCCGGTATCTTTACCCTGGTCGACCACTTCGTACTGATCGGCCAACTGATTGATGGCAGATAAATACGTTCTGGAGGTGATCGTAAAGGTCGTCCCCGGTTCGGCGACAATATCACTGACCAGGATAGAGACGCCTTTCTGCTGCGCAAACACGCCGACTTTACCTTTGAACAACTCGTCGCCATCTCTGCTGATGGTATAGTCCGTTGCGCTGTCAACGGTCAGCTTTAGCGACGGTGAATCCCAGCTTTTCGGCAGACTAAACTTGGACACCGACAGTTGACCGGGTTCTTTGTGCATCAAACGTGCAAAACCACGACCAAGAACCGGGAAGTAATCCTGTTGAATATCCGTGGTCAGATTGAGATCTTCAACGGTTTTTCCCAGAATCATTCGCGACTTCAGCAACTCGATTTCCGGCGCCGACTGCGGCTGGCCGGAGGGCAACATCTGGTTGATGTTGCTTAACAGCTTATTACCAACATTTTGCTCAACCTGAACAATCGCGTTAGCGCTGTATATCGGCGTCGCAAACAGGCAATAGATGATGCCGAAGGTCAGGAAGATGGCGGTAATACCAATAATCAACCAACGATTGTCAATCAGCTCGCCAACCAAACGTCCAATATCCAGCTCATCCGAACTATCGTTTTGAGACACATTAACTCTATTCTTATCTGCCATTGGTAATCCTGATTGACTTAGCGGCTTAAAGCATGAGCCCATTTTTGGGCTGATTTATCAAGAAGCTCATACACAAACTCGAAGGCTTCGCGAGATTGCCTATAGGGATCGGCGATTTCTCGCTGTCCAATCCAGTGCCCATAAAGCATGGTCTTCCCCCTGACCTCAGGCGCCAAACGGCAAACGGAATCAATATGTTCCTTTTCCATCACCAGAATCAGGTCGTACTCACGGCACATCTTTGAAGTGAGCTGCCGAGCCTGATGGCCATCAAGTGAAGTTCCTCGCTGCAGCGCAACATCCGCTGCGGTGGCGTCAGCCGGCTTATCTACCAGCGCGCCTAAACCGGCGGACGCTATTGTTTTATTCGGCAGTAGATTTTTCAATAACCGCTCCCCGGTTGGGGAGCGACAGATATTGCCGACACAAACGACCAATATCGAATTAAACATAAACGTTACCTATCTACACGCTACGGCCAATTACGCACGCGCAATGTCCCTTCGGTGAGGTTGTTGAAACCAGTGATCGTCGGCACCAGCTGACTGATGACTCGGTTCCAACGGACGATAGGAGCGGTCGTGACATAAACGATATCGTAAGGCTGCAGATGGAATTCAGTGCCCATCACCATCGCCGCCGCATCAGAGGCATTGAGCTGATAGATATTTGCCAGTTTGCTGCCTTCGCTACCATGCAATGGACGGATAACGAAGATGCCAGTAGCATCAGAGAAGGTTTGATCCATCCCTTCCGCATTACCCAAAGCCTCGGTCAGCGTCATGCCGCTGCGATCCATCTTCAGGGTGGTCTGTTTTTTCACTTCGCCCATTACGAACACTTTCAGATCGTCATTGCGCGGTATATAGAGGATGTCACCTGGATAAAGCAGATGGTTTTGCGTCAGATCGCCTTTTTGCATCAGCGCCTGCAGTGAAATACGCTTTTCCTTGCCATTATGCGTCAGGATCACGTTGCGCCAGTCGGCATTTTCTGACAAACCACCCGCAGCGTTGATCGCATCCATAACGGTCAGCGGCACGTTGGTGATCGCCTGCTGACCGGACTTGGAGACTTCACCGGTTACATAGGCTTTTTGCGAACGGAAAGCAGCAACGCTGACGTCAACCTGTGGGCTTTCAATATATTGAGCCAGGCGGTTGGTGATATCAGTACGCACCTGCTGCAAGGTTTTACCGACCACTTTCACTTTGCCGATATAAGGATAGAAGATGGAGCCGTCAGAGTTTACCCAGTTGCCGGTATCGCTGGCGCTACGGTATTGACCCGCTGGCGTGGTCAATTCCGGGTGATCCCAAACGGTCACCATTAACACATCGCCAATACCAATCCGGTACTCGTAGTTCTGCAACTCACGTTCCAGCGATTTGTTCGGCTGTGCCACAACGCTCTGCGGCCGCATTTTATCAACCAGGCGCGGCGTTAACGGATAGATATTAACCAGTTTATCAAGGTCGTAATCGCTATCCTGCTGCTTAACAACATCTTTTCCGCTGGTAGAAAGGTGGGATCCGGGGAAAACCGTACAGCCGCTAATCACACTGATCGATACCAAAAGAGGTATCAGTTTCCATTGTTTTTTTGCCATCGAGTTATCATCACTTTCAAAGTAAACATGTTTGCTGTGCCAAGTCCCCTGCCAACCATGGCGCCATTACGGCACTTAGCAAAAATTAAGAATTTGTCAAAATTCCACTCATGCATTACCAACAATGCATTACGTTGAGCGTTTGTTGAAACCGAACTTGCTATTATCACTGTCATTCAGCGCGGTGGTTATGTGCTGGCCGAAACGGTTCCGGCAGCACATAACTATAAAGCTTATTCCATGTTATGCCAGAATAAAGTTCTTAAAGCGCTAGCTGTTCAGCCCATTCGCGAAACGCCTTCCCCTGAGTCGGGTGACGTAAACCGTAGGTGACGAATGCGCGTAAATAACCCATTTTTTCACCGCAGTTAAATGACTGCCCAACCAGTTCAGTGGCTTCTACCGGCTGCTGCTGCAACAGCTCGGCAATCGCGTCCGTCAGTTGCACGCGTCCCCAGGCGCCCGGCTCGGTTCTTTCAAGAATCGGCCAGATATCTGCGTTAAGCACATAACGGCCCACGGCAGAGTAATTAGACTTTAACTGCACATCAAGACCCGGTTTTTCAATAATGGACGTCATCCGGGAGCTCTCGCCCGGCTCCAGCGTGTCCGTCTCACATTCAACAACCGAATAATCATGCAGCACATGTTCGTCCGCCGTCTGCACCAGTACCTGACTCAGTCCTGTCTGTTCGAAACGGGCGATCATATGCGGCAGATTATCCTTGCTCAAGTCGGCTTGCGCATCATCAAGCAATACATCCGGCAACAACACGACGAAAGGAGAATCCCCGACCAATGGCTTGGCGCACAGCACTGCATGGCCCAAGCCTTTCGGCTGTCCCTGGCGAATATGCATCAGCGTTACCCCTTTCGGAGTGATTGACTGTACTTCATCAAGCAACTGGCGTTTGACGCGCGCTTCCAGCATCGCCTCCAGCTCAAACGAGGTATCGAAATGATTCTCAATGGCATTCTTTGACGAATGCGTAACCAAAATGATCTCTTTGATCCCGGCGGCTACGCATTCATTAACGATATACTGAATGAGCGGCTTATCGACGATCGGCAACATTTCTTTTGGAATAGCCTTGGTTGCCGGCAGCATGCGCATACCGAGGCCGGCAACGGGAATGACAGCTTTCAACTTCGTCATGGTAATCCTCTTTCAATCTTGTGATCGTTTTTAAGCCAACAGCGAAACTATTTGCTTTCCAGAGTCTGCTTCAGCCACTGGCTGAACCCTTCACCTTCGGAAGTATGGCGTAACCCGTATTGTACGAAGGCCTTCATATAGCCCAATTTATCACCGCAGTCGTGTGACTTGCCACTCATATGGAAGGCTTCCACGGTTTCCTGCCCCATCAGCATGGCAATCGCGTCGGTCAGCTGAATTTCGTCACCGGCGCCCGGAGGCGTTTTCTCCAACAGCGGCCAGATATCCGCCGACAGCACATAGCGCCCGACAACAGCCAGGTTAGACGGTGCTTCTTCACGAGCTGGCTTCTCCACTACCGCTGTCATTGGCGCGCTTTCACCAGCCGCCAGCGATGCGCCGCCGCAATCTACCACGCCGTATTTGGATACATCTTTCTCCGGCACTGGCTCAACCATAATCTGGCTATAGCCCGTCTGCTCGAAACGCTGCAGCATTTTAGCCAGGTTTTCTTTACGCAGATCAGCCGTAGAATCGTCCAACAAAACATCCGGCAGCAAGACAACGAAAGGCTCATCGCCTACCATCGGTTTAGCACACAATACCGCATGGCCCAAGCCTTTAGCCTGCCCCTGACGCACCTGCATCACCGTCACATCCGGCGGGCAGATCCCCTGAATTTCCGCCAACAGTTGACGCTTGACCCGCGATTCCAACACCGCTTCCAACTCAAAAGAGGTGTCAAAGTGGTTTTCAATCGCATTTTTGGAAGAGTGGGTAACTAAAACAATGTCTTTGATCCCAGCCGCCACACATTCACTGACGATATATTGGATAAGTGGCTTATCGACCACCGGCAACATTTCTTTAGGAATGGCCTTCGTTGCAGGCAGCATTCGCGTACCCAATCCAGCTACCGGAATCACTGCTTTCAGTCGTTTTTGCATGCTTTAATCCACCAACAAATAACAAAATATAGAGTCACGCATACAGGCTAAATCAGCACTCCAGCGGGGGACATCGGAAAAATCCATGTCACAAAGGGAGAGAATCCGAATTTTTCGAGGAAAAAGCGTCCAGGCACGCTACCGCCCTTGGCTTTCAGCTACCAATGCACTGTATACACGTTCATGTGGCAGGCGGATGGTTCCCATCTCGCCTGGTCAGTCAACTCATGTGCTCTGGGGCATTTAATGCCGAGCATGTCACAAAAAAGTAAAAAAGCTCTACGTCCTTTATAACGAAACGGTGATACTTGTTCACTTTTATATATGGCTAAGATTCTTATACTAATGACTAACTGAAACAAGCCTTAGATAGGCTCAGACAAGTCTTTTCAGAATAAGACTACTTATTGCTAAAAAATCTAGGGTTTTACCCCCTCAATATAACCGTAACCAGATGATAAATATAATTTTATTTTGCCATAAAAGCCTTAAAAAGGTCATTGGTTAACCGTTAATCGTGCGGATAAGCGCCAATTGTTTTCGGTATATGCCGCGTAACCTCTCCCCGTATTCCCCCAGCCCAATACCAGATTCACAGTTGAATTTTGCCGACGCTGCACGCATCCTTCTTTATGGGGATAGCCCCGCAAACTCAAAGGTATAATCAGACTTATGGAATGGATCGCCGATCCGACAATCTGGGCAGGTTTGGCCACGCTGGTGGTGTTGGAAATCGTCCTGGGGATAGACAATCTGGTGTTTATCGCCATTCTGGCGGAGAAGCTCCCCAAAGAGCAGCGCGACAAGGCGCGGGTGGTCGGCCTGTTGCTGGCGTTGCTGATGCGTCTGGTGCTTCTCGCTTCCATTTCCTGGCTGGCTACCCTGACCAAACCCCTGTTTGCCGTACTCGGCCATCCGTTCAGCGGCCGCGATCTGATCATGCTGGTCGGCGGTATCTTCCTGCTGTTTAAAGCCACCATGGAGCTGAACGAAAGGCTGGAAGGAAAAGACGAAGAACAGCATGGCCGGCGTAAAGGCGCCCGCTTCTGGCCGGTGGTGGCGCAAATCGTAGTATTGGATGCGGTCTTCTCACTGGATTCGGTGATTACCGCAGTCGGCATGGTCGATCACCTGGCGGTGATGATGCTGGCGGTGTGTATCGCGATCGGTCTGATGCTGTTGGCCAGCAAGCCGCTGACGCGCTTTGTCAATGCACACCCCACCATTGTGATTTTGTGCCTCAGCTTCCTGCTGATGATCGGCTTCAGCCTGGTGGCTGAAGGTTTCGGCTACCACATTCCGAAAGGTTACCTGTACGCCGCCATCGGCTTCTCGGTGATGATTGAAGCGCTTAACCAGCTGGCGCAGTTTAACCGTCGCCGCTTCCTGTCGCAGGTGCGGCCGCTGCGTGAACGCACGGCGGAAGCGGTATTGCGCATGTTAAGCGGCAGGCATGAAGATGCGGAAATCGACCGCGACGCCGCGCAGCTGATCCCTGACAGCGACGAAGGGAAAGAGATTTTCAACCAGCAGGAACGTCATATGATTGAGCGGGTGCTGGGCATGGCGCAGCGCACCGTCAGCAGCATCATGACCTCGCGTCATGATGTTGAATACCTGGAGCTCAACGATCCGCAGGAAAAGCTCAGGCAGCTATTGGAAAGAAACCAGCACACGCGCATCGTGGTGGCCGAAGACAGCGCCAGTGACGAACCGCTCGGTGTGATACACACCATCGACGTATTGAAACAGCAGTTGGCTCAGCAGGAGCTTGATCTGCGCACGCTGATCCATCAGCCGCTGATCTTCCCGGAACAGCTGACGCTGCTCGGCGCGCTGGAACAGTTCCGCCAGGCGCAAACCCACTTTGCCTTTGTCGTCGACGAGTTCGGTTCGGTGGAAGGCGTAGTCACCCTCACCGACGTGATGGAGACCATTGCCGGCAATTTGCCGGAGGCTGGTGAAGAGCTGGATCCACGGCATGATATTGAGCAATTGGAAGACGGCAGCTGGATAGCCAACGGCTATATGCCACTGGAAGATCTGACAATTTATCTGCCGCTGCCGCTGGAGGAAAAACGAGAGTACCATACGCTGGCCGGGCTGCTGATGGAGCACTGTCAGCGTATTCCACAGGAAGGCGAGCAGTTGACCATCGGCGACTATCTGTTTGAGCCGCTGGACATCAGCAGCCACCGCATTATCAAGGTGAAAATCACCCCGCTTCAGCAGCCGGACCCTGATTACGAAGTGTAAATAGCCGGGCGCCGCACGCCCGGCGCAAGAACGTTACAGCCGTACCGGCACCAGGATTTCAGTGGCGACAATCACCACAATAAGCCCGACGATCACCGGCACCGAGGTGCGTTTGACCACTTCCATCGGCGAGATTTTCGCCATCCCCGCAACCGCAACCACCACGCCGGAAACCGGCGACAGCGTGCGGCCAAGGTTGGAAGCCTGCAGCATTGGGATTACCAGGTAAGCCGGATTGACGCCCATTTGCGCGGCGAGTTTGGGGATCAGCTCCACAAACGCGTAAAACGGCGCATTACCGGAACCGGTGGCCATCGCCGCCAGCATGGTAATCGTCACCAGCACCAGCATCATGATAATGCCGCCGGTACCGAAGGACTGCGCGGTATCGATCAGACCGCTGATAAAGCCGACGGTGCTCAGCCCTTGGGCAAAGACGCCCGCCGCCACCAACAGCATCACCACGCCGGCGAACGCATCCGCCATGCCGCGGTAAGCCACTTCCAGCCCGCTGAACACGGCTTTGGCGTCAAAGCTGCGGATAAACTCAATCAGCGCGGCCAGCAGCATGCACAGCACCAGCACGGTAATAATATGCAGTTCCGGCCCCCACTTGCCGTCGAAAACCAGCACGCCGAGGATCGGCGTAAAGGGCAAAATGGCGTAAAAGCCGGGCGCCGTCGTCACAATCTCGCTGACGTCCATCACGTGATGCTGTTCGTTGCTTTTCCTGTCCAGATAGCGCTGCCAAAAGAAGTGTGCAATGGCCATACAGGCAATGGCAGCCACGGAGATCGGCAACGTGGTTTTAAAAGCGAAGTCCACCAGCGGCATTTCCGCTGCTTTGGCCGCCAGCACCACATCGCCGGAGGTCGGAGCCAGAATGATCGCCGCCGGCGAGGCGCAGATCGCCGCCGCCGCGCCGCGGCTGATGCCCACATTGACCATCAGCGGGAACAGCGTCGCCATCAGCAGCACGCCCAGCCCGGTCGCCGACGACACGGCCAGCGACATCAAACAGGCAACAATATAGGCGGCCACCATCAGTACATAAGGGGAGTTGATCATCTGCAACGGGCGGGAGGCCAGCTTGACCACCATATCGTTAGCGCCGATATGCGTCATATAGGCGGCAAAACCGCACAGCATCATGATCATCATGCCGAGATCGCCACCGCGGCTCATCAGCAGGATTTTGACGTACTCAATAATATCCGTGGCGCGCCAGCCGGTTGAACTTGCGCTGGCCGGCAGCACGCTTTTACCCATCAGCGCACTGATGATCAACAGTATCAATCCGCCGACCAGCAGCACGCCGGTGGCCGAATACCCTTTGATGATATAGCGCACGACGCCTGCCGCTACCCCAACCCCAATCAGAAGCTCAATCATAAACCCTCTACGTATAATTATTAGCTGCCCATGACGGCCCGCAGAACCACGCTCCACTGTGCCCAAATTAACTATACGGGAATATGATTTTTATCAAAGTTGCAATCAGAAACTATCAGGGAAAAACGATAGATGGCGGGAAAACTGTACGCCGATGCGGGCCGTAGTTCAGCCCGCATCGACAGAGGTCTTACAGCTTATCGAGCAGTTTTTTCAGATCCTGCCCGCTGCGGGACTCTTTATTCTTTTCGGCCCATTTGTTCAGCGCATCCTTGGCGCGATCCTGCAAGGAGTTACGCAGAACCTGATCGACCTTCAGCTGATAGTTCAACTGCTGCCACGGCCCGTACACGCGCAACGGGATCGGCGTTTTCTGCAGCTGTTCTATCAGTTTGCTGCTTCCCTGCCAGCCGCCGGTCACCTGTACGTTCAGCGTAATGTCGCACTGCTTCTCCGGCAGGTTCAGCTGGCCGCCGCCGTTAAAGTTCAATAGCGATGACTGCGCATTCAGTTCACGCAGCGTCACCGCTCCGTGGTTCAGGTTCGCCTTGGCCGCCAGCTGTTGCACCTCGGTATAGCGCTGGTACTTATCCTGCCCACGCACGCCCCGCTCATTGCGCGCCACCGCCTGCTGAATCAGTTGCTGAATATTCAGCCCGTGCAATTGGGCATTGGCCACCGCCAGCTGCGCGCTGCCCTGCCAGCTATGCAGCAAGGCGTCGACGGCCAGACGATCGCCGCTCAGTGCGCCGTTCATCGTCAGGGTTCCGGTCATAAATGATGGAATATCAAACGCTTTAAATACTGTCGCCAGGTCAATCTGCTGCAAACGCGGCTGTACCTGGGCGACGGTTTTATCGCCACGCACGTCCAGCGAGCCAGGTAAGGAGAAATCACCGCCGGCAACCTGCCCTTTCAGGGTTGGCATCGTCACGTTGCCGCGCTGATTATCGGCCTGCAGTTTCAGATGCTCGATATCCATACCGCGGTAAGTCAGCCGCTCGGCACTCAAGTCAAGCTTGGCATCAAAATCACGCAGCGCCTGCAGATCCCGCTGCTGCTCCGTGCCGCTGGCAATCACCGGCCCGGCGGTCATCGCCCGCACCGGCTGCGCGTCGCTGCCGCCGCTACTGTTATGCCAGCCGGAAAGCGCGTCCAGATTCAGGTTCGGCGAACTCAGGTTCAGGACATAGTCAGGAATATCGCCAAGACCGACGCTGGCGCTGCCTGCAAACTGGCTGTCGTTAGCGCTAATCTGCAGCTGGTTGAGCGTCACCCGGCGCGGCGTCTGCTGATACAGCGCCTGTAGCGTCCCCTGACCTTTAATGCCGCCCACCAGAATATCGGCGCCTTCAAGCTGATAGTTGAACTGGCTGACCGTGGCGCTGGCCTGACGCGGATACTGGCTCAGATCCAGCTCGGCCGTCAGGTTGACGCTCAGATCGCGCTGATCGCGATTGATACGGCTGTTCAGTTCCAGCTCTGCCTGGCGGTCGCCGCTGCGCTGCAGCGAGAGGTTGATATCGCGGACGTTAATCTGCTCATTATTGGCGCGCTGCCAAATCAGCAGGCTATCCACCACCTGCAGATTACCAATATCGAATTTCCAACTCGCGGCGGGTGACTCTTCAGCATTGTTGCCGCCCGGCGCAATCGGCGCATCCGGCAGGCTCTGCTCTTCAGAGTCCGGCGTAAGACGAATCACCGCGTTCTTCAGCATCACCTGCTTTACGAACAGCTGGTGAGAGATCAGCGGCAGCAGTTTGACATCCAGACGCATATTGTCCGCACTGACAACCGGTGCTTTGGCGCCCGGCGCGGTCAGCGTCATGCGGCCGGACAGAATGCTCAGCTGCGGCCAAACGTGCCAGCGTAAATCACCGTCTAATGTCAGGTGATACCCGCTGCGCTGTTCGACCTTTTTGATCATGTAGCTGCGGAATTCATTCGGGTTGACCAGCAGCACCAGCGCAGACATCCCTGCCACCAGCACTACCAGTAAAATCACCAAAGTCGTCAGTAATCGTCTCATGCCTTCCTCTTGTCAGCACGGCGTCCGCACGCCGTTAGTCCTTGTCGATGCGGCTGGCTACAGCACCCTGCTGGTCCTTATATTTTGCATCTTCGCGGCTGTGGTAAGGCCGGGCGGCAGGGCCGGAGAGCGGCTCAAAGCTCAGCGCGCCGATCAGCATGCCCGGACGCAGCGCCAGCGGCAGCTTACCTGAATTATAGAACTCCAGGACAATGCGTCCGTGCCAGCCGGGATCGATACGGTGCGCGGTGACGTGCACCATCAGCCCCAGACGCGCCAGTGAAGAGCGGCCGTCCAGCCAGCCGACCAAATCATTCGGCAGCATGACCGATTCCAGCGTCACCGCCAGCGCCAGTTCGCCCGGGTGCAGGAAGAACGCTTCCCCTTCAGGCAACACGATTTCATCGCTCATCACGCGATCCAGCGCCGCGCTGACTTCATCCTTCGGCCCGCTCAGATCGATAAAAGCGGCGGTATGGCCACGGAATACGCGGAACTGGTTGCCCAAACGGACATCCACTGTGGCCCCGCTAATGCGCTCAATCGGCGGTCGCGGCGTAATCGCCAGTTTCCCGCTATCCAGCCAGGCTTCGATATCGCGGTCGCACAGTCTCATCTCTATTCTCTCCATCAAGAAGGCGCGTAAACAACAAAAATTGCCATACAAAGGGCGAAAGGTCTACGTCAGGACGTAAATAGTTGACGCCGGACCAGAAAACAACGCTCCGGCCCGGCGACGGATTATTCAAAGAACTGACTGATTTTGGCTTTCAGAATATCGATCGCAATGCGGTTCTTACCGCCGCGCGGCACGATAATGTCGGCATACTGTTTGGAAGGTTCGATAAACTGCAGGAACATCGGGCGCACGGTTTTCTGATACTGCGCCATCACGGAATCCATCGAACGGCCGCGTTCATTGACGTCGCGCTTCATGCGACGCATCAGGCAGATATCCAGCGGCGTGTCGACGAAGATGGAGAAGTTCATTTCCTGGCGCAGACGCGGGTCGGTCAACAGCAGGATCCCTTCCAGGATAATCACCTTTTTCGGCTCCAGATGCACCGTTTCGGTTTTACGCGTGTGTTCGGTGTAACTATACAGCGGCAGCTCGATCGGCTTGCCCGCCTTCAGCATCTGCAGATGCTGGAACAGCAGGCTGTGGTCCATGGCGCTCGGGTGGTCGTAGTTGGTTTTGACCCGCTCTTCCATGGTCAGGTGGGTTTGGTCTTTGTAGTAACTGTCTTCAGGGATCACGCCGATGTGTTCATCGCCGACCTGTTCGCGGAGTTCACGATACAACGTACTGGCGATAAGGCTTTTCCCGGAGGCAGATGCGCCAGCTATACCAATAATGACGCACTGATGCGGCTTGTCAGTCATAAAATTAAAGACCTGAATTCGTAGTGTGTTAGGGGGGGACATAAAACGCGACAATTATAGGGAGTAAGCGCCCGCCGCGCCACTCTATTGTCGCCTTGCGGCGACGAAATGCCGTGTTTTTTCAGCCGTATTTAGGAACTTTGTCGATTGGGCGACGCTGCAACACAGGGTAAACTCACGGCCAAACGCATTATTCCGATTAGCGGGATAAGTGAGTAAATGGAGAATTTCCCGTTGGATTGGCATTTTCTGACCTTTTTCGGCGACAGCATGCTGCTGCTGCCCACCGCTTTCATTTTGTTCCTCGTCTTGCTCTCTTCGGCCGCGACCCGCCGCGCCGGCTGGCAGTGGGGCTTTATCTTCGGCGGCGTCGGCGCAATCGTCTGCGCCTCCAAACTGGCCTTTATCGGCTGGGGCATCGGCAGCGCCGAGTACGACTTTACCGGCTTCAGCGGCCATTCGGCGCTCTCCGCCAGCATCTGGCCGGCATTTCTGTGGCTGATAAGCGCCGGCAGCCGCCCGCTGCTGCGGCGCATCGCGGTGCTGCTGGGCTATCTGCTGCCGCTCGCCATCGGCTGGTCGCGGCTGGTCATCCACGTCCACTCCACCTCTGAAGTGGTCACCGGCCTGATACTGGGGCTCTCCGCCAGCACGCTGTTCCTGCTGCTGCAGCGCCGCAGCAGCCCGCCGCGGCTTGGCGCGGTCAAAACCCTGATTCTGCTGGCGCTGCCGGTGCTCTTGATGGGTCACCGCCAGCCGGCGCCAACGCAAAGCCTGCTGGAAAAAATAGCGGTCACCCTGGCGGATCGGGAACGCCCCTATACCCGAGCAGATTTGCATAACCTTCTGAAATAATTCAGCATAAAAAAACCGGCGCGCAGCCGGTTTTTTTATTTTGTTGCAGGCGGCTCACACCGCGCGGAACGCAATCTCCGTCGGGATCGCCTCTCCCTGCCAGTACATCTGCGCCGCCACGCGTCCTGCCAGTTGGCGATACATCTCGGCAAACTCGCTGTCCGGACGGCTTACCACCGTCGGCTGGCCGCGGTCCAGATCTTCACGCAGCGAAATATGCAGCGGCATCTGTCCCAGCAGGCGGCTGTGGTATTTCTCCACCAGCTTCTCCGCCCCGCCGGTGCCGAAGATCGGCTCATGATGTCCGCAGTTGCTGCAGATATGCACGCTCATGTTTTCCACAATGCCCAATACCGGCACCTGGACTTTTTCAAACATCACGATGCCCTTCGCCGCATCCAGCAGTGCGATATCCTGCGGGGTGGTGACCACCAGCGCGCCGGTGACCGGGATATTCTGCGACAGCGTCAGCTGAATGTCGCCGGTGCCCGGCGGCATATCCAGCACCAGGTAATCCAGATCCGGCCACAGGGTATCCTGCAACAGCTGCATCAGCGCCTTGCTGGCCATCGGCCCGCGCCAGACCATGGCGTTGTCATCGGTCACCAGATAGCCGATGGAGTTGGTCGCCAGGCCGTGCGCCATAATCGGCGCCATATGCTGGCCGTCCGGCGAGGTCGGGCGTTCATGTTCCGTACCCAGCATGTTGGGGATCGACGGGCCATAGATATCCGCATCCAGGATGCCGACCTTGGCGCCTTCCGCCGCCAGCGCCAGCGCCAGGTTTACCGCGGTGCTGGATTTGCCTACCCCGCCCTTGCCGGAGCTGACGGCGATGATATTACGCACGCCGTTGACGCCGGCCTGCGCGTTGGCGCGTTTCAGCGTGGCGATGTCATGTTTCAGTTTCCAGTCGATAGCCTGCGCGCCGGTCACGCGCAGCAATTCCGCGCTCACGCTGTCCTGCAGCGCCGCAAAGCCGCTGTTCCAGGCAAACGGCATGGCGAGTTCGATATGCAGCACGTTGTCCAGCAGCGCGCAGTGGTGAATCGCTTTCAGCGCCGTCAGGTTATTTTTTAATGTCGGGTGTTCAAAGGCGGCCAGTACACCGGTCACCAGGGCGCGCAGAACTTCGGGGTTGGTCTGCTCAGGGGATTTTGCGTTCATCCCGGCTCCTCGATTGAAATAAATGCAAGTGAATAGCGTCAATCTCAAGCATACCAGAACTCAGGCGCGCTGACTCGCACCGCAACGTCGCCATCGTGGTATAGCCCTAGCCGCGAGGCGTGCGATCGGTTAACATCGAAGGCCCTTTTTACTCACTACAGAAAGCAAGTTCTTAACTATGGCTCAAGTCGCGAAAAAATTATTGGTGACGTGCGCGCTACCGTACGCAAATGGTTCCATCCATCTCGGCCACATGCTCGAGCACATCCAGGCAGATATCTGGGTTCGTTACCAACGAATGCGCGGCAACGAAGTTCATTTCATCTGTGCGGACGACGCGCACGGCACGCCAATCATGCTGAAAGCCCAGCAGCTGGGCGTTTCGCCGGAAGATATGATTGCCGAAATGAGCCAGGAGCATCAGCAGGATTTCGCCGGCTTCAACATCAGCTACGACAACTACCACTCGACGCACAGCGATGAGAACCGCGAGCTGTCCAGCCTGATCTACCGCCGCCTGAAAGAGAACGGCTTTATCAAGAACCGGACGATTTCTCAGCTGTACGATCCGGAGAAAGGCATGTTCCTGCCGGACCGCTTTGTCAAAGGCACCTGTCCGAAGTGTAAATCACCGGATCAGTACGGCGACAACTGCGAAGTGTGCGGCGCCACCTACAGCCCGACCGAGCTGATCGAGCCGAAGTCTGCGGTTTCCGGCGCCACCCCGGTGATGCGCGACTCCGAACACTTCTTCTTCGACCTGCCGTCCTTCAGCGAAATGCTGCAGGCGTGGACGCGCTCCGGCGCGCTGCAAGAGCAGGTGGCGAACAAAATGCAGGAGTGGTTCGAATCCGGCCTGCACCAGTGGGACATCTCCCGCGACGCGCCCTATTTCGGCTTCGAAATTCCCGACGCACCGGGCAAATACTTCTACGTCTGGCTGGACGCGCCAATCGGCTATATGGGCTCCTTTAAGAACCTGTGCGACAAGCGCGGCGATCTGGACTTCGACGAGTTCTGGCGCAAGGATTCCACCACCGAGCTGTATCACTTTATCGGCAAAGACATCGTCTATTTCCACAGCCTGTTCTGGCCAGCGATGCTGGAAGGCAGCAACTTCCGCAAGCCAACCAACCTGTTCGTTCACGGCTACGTGACGGTTAACGGCGCCAAGATGTCCAAATCGCGCGGCACCTTTATCAAGGCCGGCACCTACCTGAAGCATCTGGACGCCGACTGCCTGCGCTATTACTACGCCGCCAAGCTGTCTTCACGCATCGACGACATCGACCTCAACCTGGAAGATTTCGTGCAGCGCGTCAACGCCGATATCGTCAACAAGGTGGTCAACCTGGCGTCACGCAACGCCGGCTTTATCAAGAAGCGTTTCGACGGCCGACTGGCGGACCAACTGGCGGATCCGGCGCTGTATCAGACCTTTACCGACGCAGCAGCCAGCATCGCCGACGCCTATGCCAGCCGCGAGTTCAGCCGTGCCGTGCGTGAAATCATGGCGCTGGCGGATCTGGCCAACCGCTACGTCGACGAGCAGGCGCCTTGGGTAGTGGCGAAGGAGGAAGGCCGCGACGCCGACCTGCAGGCCATCTGCTCGATGGGCATCAACCTGTTCCGCGTGTTGATGACCTACCTGAAGCCGGTGCTGCCGTCGCTGGCGCAGCGCGCCGAAGAATTCCTGAACTGCGAACTGAGCTGGGACAGCGTGCAGCAGCCGCTGCTGGATCATCAGGTCAACGCCTTTAAGGCACTGTTCAATCGTATCGAGCTCGACAAGGTTAACAACATGGTCAACGCCTCCAAAGAAGATATGGCCGCCAGCCAGGCGCCGGCAGTCACCGGTCCGCTGGCGGACGATCCTATCCAGGACACCATCACTTTTGACGACTTCGCCAAGGTTGATATGCGCATCGCGCTGATCAAAAGCGCCGATTTCGTTGAAGGCTCGGACAAACTGCTGAAGCTGCAGCTGGATCTGGGCGGTGAAAACCGTCAGATCTTCTCCGGCATCCGCTCCGCTTACCCGGATCCGAAGCAGTTGGAAGGGCGTCTGACCATCATGGTCGCCAACCTGGCGCCGCGCAAAATGCGCTTTGGTATTTCCGAAGGCATGGTGATGGCCGCCGGCCCGGGCGGGAAGGAAATCTTCCTGCTGAGCCCGGACAGCGGCGCACAGCCGGGCATGCAGGTGAAGTAACGCCGTTATCACACACCAAGGGTCGAGCCAGCTCGGCCCTTTTTTATGGCCGATAAATAGCCATATTTTCACCAAAAAAATCCCCCTGAAAGGGATGTTTTATCCTGCCATTCCCCTCCACGCCGGAGATTGCCACCGTTTCTCACTTTCCGTACCGCCAGCCGCCGCCAATGGGCTATGTTATCAACTCCAATTTGACGACCGTATGCATCCACAGGTGCTGTTATGAAGGGATTCCCCCCGCTGATCAATACGCTGTTGGCCACCTCGCTGGTGCTGACCATCGGCCGCGGCATCACGCTGCCGTTTATCGCCATTTACCTGAGCGAACACTTCCGTCTGTTGCCCACCGGCGTTGGCATCATCCTCGGCTGCAGCCTGAGCATCGGCATCATCACCAGCCTGTACGGCGGCTATCTGGTGGACAAGTTTAGCAAAAATACGCTGATGATCGCCGCCATCCTGCTGTACGGGCTGAGCTTCTTTCTGATGCCGTCGATCGCACGGCCCGGCGGCATGGTGGCGATTCTGGCGGTATTGCATACCACCTATTCGGTGCTGAATATTACCATCAAGGCCTGTTTTGCCGAATGGCTGCCGGTTGCGCAGCGTACGCGCGTCTTCTCCATCAACTACACCCTGATCAACGTCGGCTGGGCGGTCGGCTCCTCGCTTGGCGTCTGGGTAGCCGGCTTCGGGGTTCTGCTGCCGTTTTACCTGTCCGGCGGCCTGACGCTGCTGGTGGTTATCGTGCTGCATTTCCGCCTGCGGCAGCCGCAACAACCGCCGAAAACGGCAGGCACCACCGCGCCCCTGCCTGCCAACTTTCGCCAGACGTTTGGCATCCTGCGCCGCGACCACCGGCTGCTCTACTTTACCCTCGGCAGTACGCTGGGCGCGGTGGTATTCGGTCAGTTTACCGGCTATCTGTCGCAGTATCTGATTATCGCCACCAGTGCAGAGTTCGCGTACCGGGTTATCGGGCTGGTGATGCTGGTTAACGCCTGCATGGTGATCGCGCTGCAGTATCTGATGAGCCGCGGTATGCGTCAGGACAATATGCTGCGCTGGCTGGCATTCGGCACGTTATTCTTCGCGATCGGCCTGCTGGGCTTCGCCCTGGCCGGGCACTCGTTGTGGCTGTGGGCGCTGGCGATGGCGGTCTTCACCCTGGGCGAAATTATCGTCATCCCGGTGGAATACATGTTTATCGACTTTATTGCGCCAGCACACCTGAAAGGCAGCTACTACGGCATGCAGAACCTCAGTAACCTCGGCGGCGCGATCAACCCGGTGCTGTGCGGTTTTCTGCTCAGCTACGCCGCACCGCCGCTGATGTTTGCCATGCTGATCGCCGCAGCGCTGTTCAGCCTGTTGTTCTTTTGCCTGGGCCACCGGCTGGCGCAGCGTCAGTCGGCGCAGCCGTTGGTCGAACAGGAGTCATCTACAATTAACCCATAACGTCAATAGCCCGGATGGGCATGGTTGAGATAACGATTATTCATGGTTGGTTATGTGGCGTAGATCACAGTTTAATTGTATGATGAATGCATCCGTTAAACAGGAAGGCTTATGAACAAGATGCTCACATCATGTTGGCAATACCTTAGAGCATTCGCTTTGATTTATCTGTGTCTGCTGGTCGGCAATGCGGTTTCCGCCCTCCTGCCGATCGCCATTCCCGGCAGTATCCTCGGCATGCTGCTGCTGTTCGCCCTGCTGGCCTCGCAGCTGCTGCCGGCCGCCTGGGTGCGCCCCGGCTGCAACCTGCTGATCCGCTATATGGTGCTGCTGTTTGTGCCCATCGGCGTCGGCGTGATGCAATATTACCGGGAGATCTTCGACCATCTGGCGCCGCTGGTGGTTGCCTGCGCCGTTAGTACCCTGATCGTACTGGTGACAGTGGGCTACTCCTCCCACTATTTCCATCGTGAACGGCCTCTGGTCGGCAAACAGGATAATGCCGAGGGGGATAAGTAATGCTGCATAACCTCTGGTGGTCGTTGCCGTTAACCCTGGTGGTGTTTTTCGCCGCGCGTAAACTGGCGCAGAAACTGAAGATGCCGCTGCTCAATCCGCTGCTGGTCTCGATGGCGGCGATCATTCCGCTGCTGCTGATAACCGGCATCCCCTATAAAGATTATTTTCAGGGCAGCAAAATCCTCAACGATTTGCTGCAGCCTGCGGTAGTCGCGCTGGCGTTCCCACTGTATGAACAGCTGCATCAAATCCGCGCCCGCTGGAAATCGATTATCGCCGTGTGCTTTATCGGCAGCATCACCGCCATGATAAGCGGCGGCGCCATTGCCCTGTGGATGGGCGCTACGCCGGAAATCGCCGCATCGATTCTGCCTAAATCGGTCACTACGCCAATCGCCATGGCGGTAGCGGAGTCGCTCGGCGGCATTCCGGCCATCAGCGCGGTGTGCGTGATTTTTGTCGGTATCCTCGGTGCCGTGCTCGGCCATACGCTGTTCAACGTGCTGAAGATCACCACCAAATCCGCCCGCGGTCTGGCAATGGGCAGCGCCTCGCACGCGCTGGGCACCGCCCGCTGCGTGGAGCTGGATTATCAGGAAGGCGCTTTCGGCTCACTGGCGCTGGTGATCTGCGGCATCATCACTTCGCTGCTGGCGCCGTTTTTATTCCCGGTGCTGTTGCACCTGTTTGCCTGAGGCAAAAACTTGCGATATATCGCGCAAATTCATCACTCATTACATCAATTTCATCAATAAGTAGATGTAAATCACATTTTATTCGATAAAGGCTGCCTAGAATGTCCTCCCGTTAACACTGGAGAGACGTTCTATGCATCCACGTTTTCACACCGCTTTCAGCACCCTGCCCGACACATTGCAATCCGCCCTGCAGCCTTATCTGGACGCACCTGACTTTCCGGCCATGTTCAGCGCCGATCAGGTTGAAGCAATCAAGCAGCACAGCGGGCTGGACGATGATGCCCTGGCGTTTGCCCTGCTGCCGCTGGCCGCGGCCTGCTCGTTAACCCCGATTTCTCAGTTTAACGTCGGCGCCATCGCCCGCGGCGTCAGCGGCAACCTCTATTTCGGCGCCAATATGGAGTTCGGCGGCGCGCCGATGCAGCAGACGGTGCATGCCGAGCAGTGCGTCGTCACCCACGCCTGGCTGCGCGGCGAAACGGCGCTGGCCGCCATCACCGTCAACTACACCCCGTGCGGCCACTGCCGCCAGTTTATGAATGAGCTGAACAGCGGCGGCGATCTACGCATCCAGCTGCCGGGCCGTCCGGCCGCCACGCTCAGCCACTATCTGCCGGATTCATTCGGCCCGCGCGATCTGGATATTCACACCCTGCTGATGGACCCGGAAGATCACGGTCACCGGCTGGCGCTGAGCGACGCGCTGGAGATCGCCGCGCTCGACGCCGCCAACCGCAGCCACGCGCCCTATAGCCAGGCCCACAGCGGCGTAGCGCTGGAAACGGCGGACGGCAACATTTACGCCGGCCGCTACGCGGAAAACGCCGCCTTCAACCCCAGCCTGCCACCGCTGCAGGCCGCGCTGGTTCTGCTGAACATGTCCGGCGGCGACTGCCGGCAAATCCGCCGCGCGGTGCTGGCGGAAGCGCAGAACGCCGTTTTCAGTCAGCAAGACGCCACCCGCGCCCTGCTGGCCGCGCTCGGCTGCCAGACGCTGCAACATCTCACCTTCTAATTCTGTCATCGCGGGGCTGTCCGGCCCCGCAATTAACAGTCCTTCCCGCTGAATACAATGCCATTTACGTCTGAAAACACTTTTTTTAGTTAAATAAGTCTTTGATCGTCGATAATTAGCACAACTTCCCTCATGATCCGGTAACAATTACTGTACATATTTCCCGTATCTTTTAGGATCTGCGGTGATAAAAACAATCTGATACGTCTAAGAGTGAACTGATGGAACTTGAATACGAAAGCAAACGCCCGCTGTACATCCCCTATGCCGGCCCGATTCTGTTGGAATTTCCGTTACTTAACAAAGGCAGCGCCTTCACCGAAGATGAACGCAGCCACTTCAACCTGCACGGCCTGCTGCCCGAAGCGGTAGAAACCATCGAAGAACAGGTCGAGCGCGCCTACCGCCAGTATCAAGATTTCAAAAACGACAACGACAAACATATCTACCTGCGCAACATCCAGGACACCAACGAAACGCTGTTCTATCGCCTGCTGGACTCGCACCTGAGCGAGATGATGCCAATCATCTACACACCGACGGTCGGCGAGGCCTGCGAACACTTCTCCGATATCTATCGCCGCGCGCGCGGGCTGTTTATCTCGTACCCGAACCGCGACCGCATCGACGACATGCTGCAAAACGCCACCAAGCAGAACGTGAAGGTGATTGTTGTCACCGACGGCGAGCGTATTCTCGGCCTCGGCGATCAGGGCATCGGCGGCATGGGCATTCCGATCGGTAAACTGTCGCTGTACACCGCCTGCGGCGGCATCAGCCCGGCCTATACGCTGCCGGTGGTGCTGGACGTCGGCACCAACAACCCGCAGCGCCTGAACGACCCGCTGTATATGGGCTGGCGCCACCCGCGTATCTCCGGCGAGGAGTACCATGAGTTCGTCGAAGCATTTATTCAGGCGGTCAAACGCCGCTGGCCGAACGTGCTGCTGCAGTTCGAGGACTTCGCGCAGAATAACGCCACCCCGCTGCTGAACCGCTACCGCGACGAAATCTGCTGCTTCAACGACGATATTCAGGGCACCGCCGCGGTCACGCTCGGCAGCCTGATCGCCGCCAGCCGCGCCGCCGGCTGCCGGCTGCGCGACCAGACCGTCACCTTCCTCGGCGCGGGTTCCGCCGGCTGCGGCATCGCCGAGCAGATTATCGCCCAGATGAAGTCGGAAGGCCTGAGTGAAGACGAAGCGCGGGCGCGCGTGTTCATGGTTGATCGTTTCGGCCTGCTGACCGACAAACTGCCGAACCTGCTCGACTTCCAGAGCAAACTGGTGCAAAAGAGCGAAACGCTGGCGCACTGGAACGTCAGCAACGATGCCATTTCACTGATGGACGTGGTGCGCAACGCCAAACCAAGCATTCTGATCGGCGTTTCCGGCCAGCCGGGGCTGTTCACCGAAGAACTGATCCGCGAAATGCATCAGCACTGCCCGCGGCCAATCGTCATGCCGCTGTCCAACCCGACCTCCCGCGTTGAGGCGCGCCCGGAAGATATCATCAACTGGACCGACGGCGCCGCGCTGGTAGCCACCGGCAGCCCGTTCGCGCCGGTCAGCTACCGCGATCGCCAATATCCGATCGCCCAGTGCAACAACTCCTATATCTTCCCGGGGATCGGTCTCGGCGTGCTGGCTTCCGGCGCGTCGCGCGTCACCGACTCGATGCTGATGGCCGCCAGCCGCGCGCTGGCCGACTGTTCGCCGCTGGCGACCGACGGCTACGGCGCACTGCTGCCGGATATCGACGATATTCAGGGCGTATCGAAATGCATCGCCATGGAAGTGGGCAAGGCCGCACAGCTGCAGGGCGTGGCGGTGGTAACGTCTGAAGAAGCGCTGTCCAAAGCGATTGAGCACAACTTCTGGCGTCCGCAGTACCGCAGCTACAAGCGTACCTCGTTCTAATCAACACCCCGCCGGCCAGCATTCGTCTGGCCGGTTTTTCCTCTCCCTGAGTCCGCCGCCAACAAAAAGTGCCATGCACTCCCCGCATCGGCAGGTGGAGCGCTTGCGTCAAATTGTCAGGTAAAGTAGCCTTGATCCACCTTTTTTTCAGATTTATGCGCGTAAGGCCAAAACATGTGGAAACGCCTGATAATTAGCCTGTTCGTCATCGCCGTGGCGCTGATGTTAGCGGCTATCGCGCTCGATCGCTGGATCAGTTGGAAAACCGCGCCCTATATCTACGAAGAGGTGCAACAGCTGCCGGATCGCCAGGTCGGCGTGGTGCTCGGCACCGCCAAATATTACCGCACCGGGGTGATTAATCAGTATTACCGTTACCGCATGCAGGGGGCAATCAACGCCTACAACAGCGGTAAGGTGAAGTATCTGCTGCTGAGCGGCGACAATGCGCTGCAGAGCTATAACGAACCGATGACCATGCGGCGCGATCTGATCGCCGCCGGCGTAGCACCCAGCGATATCGTGCTCGACTACGCCGGTTTCCGTACGCTGGATTCGATCGTGCGGACGCGTAAAGTGTTCGACGCCAACGACTTTACCATTATCACCCAGCGCTTCCACTGCGAGCGGGCGCTGTTTATCGCCCTGCATATGGGCATCCAGGCGCAGTGCTTCGCCGTTCCTTCGCCCAAGAATATGCTGACGGTGCGCGTGCGTGAAATCTTCGCCCGCCTCAGTGCGCTGAACGACCTGTACATCCTCAAGCGCGAGCCGCGCTTCCTCGGGCCGCTGATCCCGATCTCCGCCATGCATAAAGTGCCGGAAGATGCCCAGGGTTATCCGGCGGTATCGCCGGAACAGCTGGTGGAACTGGAGCAGAAACTGGCGGCGGAAAAGCAAAAAGCGCAGGCCAAATAAGCCAACGGCCGGCATAATGCCGGCCGTTTTTGTCTTCCTTATCGCCGCAGATGGCGCTCTCCCTCGCCGGCGCCGAGCGCGGTCAGCCGGCGCCACAGCCACTCTGCCGGCCCCTGTTCAAAATAGCGCAGCCACAGCTGTGAAAAACACAGGTTCGCCAGCCACACCAGCGGCACAATCGCCACCAGCTGCCAACGGTCAAGCTGCTGGTAGAGGCCAAAACGGTAGAACAGCGTGGTGCAAATCAGCGTTTGCAGCAGATAATTGCTGAGCGCCATACGGCCGACCTGCGTCAGCCAACGTCCGACCGGCCATCTTGCCAGATGTCCCCAGAAGCCGTAGCACAGCGCCAGATAGCCCATCGCCTGCAGCGGCGCGCCCAGCTCGCGCGGCACCTGCAGCAGAAAACCGCTCCAGCGGTAATCCCACTGCAGGTGCCACTGCAGCGCCACCGCCGGCAGCTGGATCAGCAGCGACAGCGGAATCAGCCAGGCCGCCTGCCGCCGATAGTACGCCGGCGCAAAGTGGCCGCGCAGCCAGCCGCTGCGCATCAGACCGGCGCCGAACAGCATCAGCCCCGCCAGTTCCCAGCCGTACTGCGCGCCGATCGCCAGCAGGCTGGATGAGAGCAGATCCACCCGGTTACGCCAGGCCTCAAACCCGCCCTGCAGTTTCCACAGCTGTTCATACTGCAGCTCGGCCGGGCTTGGCTGCCAGAAACTGCCCGGCGTACCATCGGTGGCAAAACTTAACAGCAGCAGCAGCGTAACGCCGATGCCATACAGCACCGCGCCGGTTTTCAGCAGGGTAAAGGTGTCTTTCGCTTCGCGGATCATCCGCCAGCACACCAGCCCGATCAGGCCGTACGCCAGCAGAATATCGCCGTCCCATAAAAAGATGCCGTGCCCCAGCCCGAACAGCACCAGCCAGGTCAGACGCGCGCGGATCCAGCCTTTGCCGCGGTGCAACAGCAGCTGCAGCCCGGCGCCGAACAGCAGCGCAAACATCGCCAAAAATTTGGCCTGGGTAAACAGATCCAGCAGCGCCCAGGCCCAGGCGTCAGACAGTGCAGGCTGGCCCTGATAGGCCGGGTTAAGATACGCCGCTTTCGGCAGCCCAAAGGCGCTGATGTTCATCAGCAAAATACCGAGAATGGCGATGCCGCGCGCGCAGTCCAGAGTGGCAATACGCGGCAGCGGCGCCGATGCAGGAGGGTTCATGGGATACCGCTGTTATTCAATCCGATAAAAATACGCCCGCAGGCGCAGGGCCATACCGGCAAATTCGCCCCGCACCCGGCGGGATGGGGGCGCTATATTAAGCATTAAAAATAGCGTATATGCCATCCTTTCGCTGGCGCTGCGGACAATTACAGGTGAGCAAGATGCTGACGTACGATTTCGCGGCCAATCTCCAGCGAAGCGGTCGCCGCCGGGGAAGGCGCATTGCACACGTGCAGCGAACGGCGGCCGGTCACGAAGTGGAAGTCGTCCACCAGCTTGCCGTCAGCGGTCAGCGCCTGCGCCCGGACGCCGGCGGGGCCGGGTTGAATATCTTGCTCTTGCAGCGCCGGAATCAGCTGGCGGGCATTTTCCGTAAACCGGCGGCGCGACAGCGAGCGCCGCACCTCCGCCAGCCCTTCCCCCATATACTGGCCGGCAATCTTCCAAAAGCCGCGATAGCTCAGCACTTCGCCCAGATCGCGCAGGCTGACGTCACATTTGCGGTAACCCTCGCGCTTGAATGCCAGCACCGCGTTCGGCCCCACGTCCCGCTTGCCGTTGTGCATGCGGGTGAAATGTACGCCGAGGAAGGGAAAGTCCGGGTTCGGCACCGGATAAATCAAGTGATTGACCAGATAATTTTTTTCACTGTTCAGCACAAAGTATTCACCGCGAAACGGCACAATTTTCATGCCGGTGTCATAGCCCGCCAGTTTGGCAATGCGGTCGCTGAACAGCCCCGCGCAGTTGACCAGCCATTTTCCCTGATAGCTCTGCCCCGGCGTCTGCACCTGGACGCCGTCGCTGCGCTCCGCGATCCCCACCACCTGCCGGTCAAAGTGAATCTCACCGCCGCGCTGCCGGATGATGTCCGCCAGTTTGGCGGCCACCTGCGCGTAGTTGACGATGCCGGCGTCGGGCACCAGCAGCGCCTCCAGCCCGTTGACATGAGGTTCTCGCTCGCGCAGCTCGGCGGCCGACAGGCGGTGCACCGCCAGGCCGTTCTCCAGACCACGCCGGTAGATATTCTCCAGCAACTCCAGCTCCTTCAGCTGTGTGGCGACAATCACCTTGCCGCAGCGGTCATGATACAGCTCATGCTGACGGCAGAAGGCAAACATGCTCTGGTTGCCCTGCCTGGCCAGGCGCGCCTTCAGGCTGCCGGGCTTATAGTAGATGCCGGAGTGCACCACATTGCTGTTATGGCCGCTCTGGTGGGCCGCCGGGCCGGACTCTTTATCCACAATCAGCAATTTCAGGTGCGGATTGTGTTCCTGCAACGCATGGGCGACGCCCAGCCCCACCAGCCCGCTGCCGATAATGATTACGTCATACATGGTTATGCCTTTCCCTCTTGTTCCAGCCTGCGCAGCTTGCCGCGCACGTTACTCAGGTGATGTTGCATATTGCCGGCCGCCGCCGCCGCATCGCCGGCCTCAATCGCCAGCCACACCCGTTCATGTTCATCGATCACCCGCTGACGCTCGTCGGCCCGTCCCAGGTTGTGACTGAGCGAATACACCAGCACGCCGAGATACAGCTCATGCATGTTGTCGAGGATTTGGACAAAAAACGGATTGTGCGAAGCCTGCATAATGGCGCGGTGAAACAGATAATCCTGCTGATGGCCGATCTGCCCTTCGTGCAGCGTGGTATGGCGGAAGTCCAGGAAAGCCTGCTCGATATTCTGCAGGTCCTGCGCATTGCGTCGCTGCGCGGCCATGGCCGCCGCCTGCTGTTCGATCACCTCGCGCATCTCCAGCAGCGACTCCACCTCGCTGCGGTCAGCGACCTCCATCACCAGCGGTTCGTACTTGCTGAGCAGCGAATGCTGCTCAACCCGGTGGCCGCCGCCCTGGCGGGAAGAGATAATGCCGCTGACTTCCAGAATACCCAGCGCCTCGCGCACCGGCGCACGGCTGACGCCGAAGGCGTCGGCCAGTTCATTTTCCGACGGCAGCTTGTTTCCCACCGGATAGGTACCGTCATGGATGCCCGCCTTGAGCTGCGCCAGTACCTGGTGAGACGCTTTTCGTCTGGTGACTTTATTGATCATACTCCTCCCCGTAAATCATGCCGACTCCTCCGGCGCGGCCGAACGCCGTCTGAAACGCAGCAGGTGCAGGGTGCCGGCAGAGATAATCAGCGCCAGCCCGCCAAGGTCGGTCATCAGCCCCGGCTTAATCAGCAGAATGGCGGCGCAGGTAAACAGCACGCGCTCCAGCCAGTGGGCCTTCATCAGCCAGAAGTTGGCGCTGGCAATGGAGAGCGCATAGATGCCCACCAGCGCGGTGGCCACCATATGGATCACCGACAGCACATTCACCGCGTCCCCCTGCATCAGCAGCATCGGGTTATACACCAGAATAAACGGGATGATAAAACCGGGCAGCGCCAGCCGCACCGCCTCCCAGGAGGTTTGCATCGGATCGGCGCGGGCAATGCTGGCGGCGGTATAGCTGGCCAGCGCCACCGGCGGCGTGATATTGGACAGCGCGCCAAACCAGAACACGAAGAAATGCGCCGCCAGCGGCATCACGCCGGCCTTGATCAGAATCGGCGACACCGTTACCGCCACCACGATATACAGCGCGGTGGAGGGCAGCCCCATACTCAGCACGATGCACACCAGCATCACCACCAGCAAAATCATCCACAGCGTGTTGTTGGTCATCGACACAATATTAAACGCCAGGGTCGAGCCGATGCCGGTCATGGTCACTACGCAGATGATCACCCCGATCGCCGCACAGGCGATGGTCACCTGAATCGATCCTCTGGCCGCTTCATTCAGCGCCTCGGCGATTTTTCTCGGCGTCATGCGCACCGCGCTGTCCGGCGTCAGCCAGCTGGCGGCGATAATGGCGACGATCCCCAGAAAGCCGGCGTAAATCGGCGTTTTACCCAGCAGTAAGGCGCCAATCACGATAAACAGCGGCAACAGCAGCAGCCCGCGCGCCTTCAGCACCGCTTTCACCTGCGGGATATTTTCCTTACTGATGCCCTTCAGCCCCTGCTTTTTGGCCTCCAGATCGATGGCGATAATCAGCGCCGCGTAGTACAGCAGCGCCGGCACGATGGCGGCAATCACGATGGTGGTGTAAGAGATGCCGAGGAAGCCGGCCATGATAAACGCCGCCGCGCCCATAATCGGCGGCATGATCATGCCGCCGGTCGACGCCGTCGCCTCGACCGCGCCGGCGAATTTTGGCGTGAGTCCGATGCTTTTCATCAGCGGAATGGTAAAGGTGCCGGTGGTGGCGACGTTGGCGACCGCGCTGCCGCTCAGCGATCCGGTCAGCGCCGAGGAGATCACCGCCACCTGCGCCGGGCCGCCGCGACGACGCCCGGCCACCGCCAGCGCCAGATCGTTAAACAGCTGCGTCGCGCCGCTGACGCTGAGGAACGCGCCGAACAGAATAAACACCGCGATCGCAGTGGCGGCGGTCGACAGGGTAATGCCGAAAATCCCTTCGCTGGTCATAAACAGCCGGTACAGCAATCGCTCGACCGAAAAACCGCTGTGGCCGAAGATGCCCATAAAATACTGGCCAAACAGCGCATAGATAATGGCGAACGTCGCCAGGCTGGGAATAAACAGGCCGGTGGTGCGGCGTGCGGCCTCAAACAGTACGCCGATGCCCAGCGCCGCCATCAGGTAATCGGTGGTATTGGGCAGGCTCTTGCGCACCACGTGCAGGTCGAGATAGTTAAAATAGAAATAGCCGTAGCCGATCAGCGTCAGCACGATAAACAGATAGTCCCAGGCGTTAAATTTGGCCGTCGCGTGCTTTTTGGAGAACGGGAACAAAATAAAGCCCAGCACCAGAATCCCGGTCAGGAAAGTGGTATTGCGATAAAACTCCTGGGTATTGGCCAACGCGTTGGAATAAACGGCGTACAGCGAAATCGCGATCGCCAGCACGGTGGCGAACAGCGCATAGCGTCCGGCCAGCGGGCGGCTGCCGGCGCCCGCCTCTTTATCCAGCGAGGTATCCGGCTGCGGCGTCAAGGGCGTGGTGTTCATAGCGCCTCCGTAGCGCGATCGGCGCGCGCTTCTGGTGGAATAAGCTCGGCGGGGATATTAACCCCGGCTTCACGGAAATAGGTGTACGCCCCCAGATGCAGAGGCACCGACACCCCTTTCAGGGCATTTTCCAGCGAGATGTTTTTGGCCGCGCTGTGCACCTGATGCACTTCCGGCAGGTTCTCAAACATCGCCTTGGTCAGGTCATAGACAATCTTGTCATCAATGCCGCGCGTGGTGACCAGAATATTAGGCTGCGCGATGGTCGCCACCGCTTTGGTTTGCCGCGGGTAGGTATCCGCCGCAATCACGAAGCGGAACCAGGCGTTGGCGACGGCGTTAATGCTGGCCATCTGCTCATCGGTCACTTCCAGAATGCGCGAGGGCACGCCGCTGGCGTACATATCGGTCACCGCGGCGGCAGGCACGCCGGCAGGCAGCGCGCCGCCGTCAAGCCGCCCGTCTCGCATCGCCGAGACGGTGTCGCCATAGCCTAGGTATTCCGGCGAAATGTTTTTCTTGCTCATGTTGACGCCGCGCAGGATAACCAGCGTCGACTGCTCCGTGCCGCTGGCCTGCGGCCCTACCGAGAAACGGCTGCCGGCGATGTCGTTCAGCGTGCCGTCCTTGACCTTACTTTCCAGCATCACAAAATGCTCGACGTTGGGCCACAGCATGGAGATAGAGCGCAGGTCGCCGTAGGCGCGCCCGGCAAAGTTCCCCACGCCCTGATAGGCCTCAACCGCCAGCAGGCTCTGCAAAATGGCCAGTTGGGCCTCATCCTTCTGCAGCAGATCGATATTCTCGATCGAGCCGGCGGAAGACTGCCCGGTCACCTGAATACCATCCGGCTTCAGCCGGGTGCTCCAGACATTAGCCAGGCCGACCCCCATCGGGTAATACGTTCCCCCGGTTGAGGCGGTCGCTACGGACAGGAATGTCTTGTTTTCATTCTCTATTTTGCCGACGACCGCCAGTACCGCCACGGCAACGGCCGCAGAGGCGAACAGCAACAGTTTGATTTTTCTATTTTTCATTAAATTCACCCGATGTTTTGAAACAAATAGAAAACATTTACCTAAACTTGTATACAACATGACAAATTCGTTTAGCTAACCGCCATTGGCGGATTTGTGATCGGGATGAGCAAAAAATGGGCGATGCGGCGACAAGAATGTGACGCAGATAAAAGATCGGCAGCGGAATTGAAAATGCGGGAAAAAGCGGGGAAAAACGGCCGGCGCCCTCAGAACGAGCGCGCCGGTTTATCGTGCGTTACTGGTGGTGACGCACCGCGCGCAGGAACTCCTGACGCGTGTTCTGGCTGGACTTGAACAGCCCGCCCAGTGACGTGGTGGTGGTGGCGCTGGTGGCGTCACGGATGCCGCGCGCCTTCACGCAGTAGTGCACCGCGTCAATGGACACCGCCACGTTGTTGGTGCCAAGTAGCGTCTGCAGCGCGATCAGGATCTGCTGGGTCAGACGCTCCTGCACCTGCGGACGCTGGGCGAAGAACTGGACGATACGGTTGATCTTGGACAGGCCGATCACCCCGTCTTTCGGGATATAGGCCACGGTGGCCTTACCGTCGATGGTGACAAAATGGTGTTCGCAGGTACTGGTCAGGGTGATATCACGCACCGTCACCATTTCATCTACCTTCATTTTGTTTTCAATGACGGTGATCTTCGGGAAATTGGCGTAATCCAGACCGGAAAAGATCTCATCGACATACATCTTGGCGATGCGATGCGGGGTTTCCGCCAGGCTGTCATCGGTCAGATCGAGGTTCAGCAGCTGCATGATTTCCGTCATGTGCTCCTGAATACGCCGCTTACGCGTTTCGCGATCCAACATTTCACCGCGCAGCGGGGTTTCCAGGCCGCGAGCCTCCAGCGCTGCGTGTACCAGAGCCGCTTCTTTACTGAGTGTCGTCATTTGTGTGTCTCCAGCAGGTGGCCCTTGCGCAGGTGGCCGGCCGGCCACCCAACGTTCGGGGCTACTCTCTTTATAACTGCAAGGGTTCCGCATGGCTTCTGTCCGCCAGACTCCGGATGCTGGCGGCTGGCAAACAAACTTTCCTCAGCCGCTTAGCGCACTAAACAGCAGGGAATAAGAAGCGCAGCCAACGCGCCGGCAACTTGAAAGGAGGAAGAATAGAGCGTGAACCCGATCAAGATTTTGCCCCCACTGTAGAGGAGAGTGAGACGTTTATCCAGTGATTGTGTTTCAACCAGCGATGAAAAATCCGCATCTGCCCGGCAGAAATACCTGCCGCCGCTCCCTCACTCCCCCGCCAGCTGGCGTCGCGCGGCGCGTGCGGGGATTTTGATCACCAGCAGCCCGGCCACCACCAGCCCCAGCGTCGCCACATACAGCGCCGGCTCCAGGCTCTGGGTCAGCGCGGTGGAAAGCGCGGACAGCATCGGCCCCGCCAGTTGGCCGACGGCGTAGCCGGTGGTCAGTAGCCCGGCCATATAGCGGGCATGGTTCGGCGCCAGCTCGCGGCCGTGCTGAATCGACAGCTGCACCACGCTGAGGAAACCGCCGCCGGTTAACAACGCCCCCAACAGCAGCCCGCTGACGCCTGGCAGCGCTTCGGCGCACAGTACGCCCAGCGCCTGCACCCACAGCGTCAGCGCCAGCCGGCTCTGGGTGGTCAGGCGATGGCGGGTCAGGATGCCGATGATAATCCCCAGCACCGCCGCACCGCCGAAAATCGGCCAGACGAACTGGGCGAACAGGCTGCCGGGAAAACGCTCGGCGGCCATCTGCGACAAAAAGGTCGCTGGCAGAATATAGCCGAAGCCCGCCAGGCTGTAGCTCCACACCAGCCGTTTCAGCGCCGGCGTCAGCCGCAGCGGCTCCGCCGCCGCTTCAGCGCGCTGCATCTCCCCCGCGCGCGGCAGGCTGAAGCTGATAGTGGCTACCAACACCAGGGCCGCCACGCCGTACAGCAGCCAGGCCTGCGCCGCGCTCAGCGCCAGGCTGTGGATGGCCACCGCCAGCATGCCGCTGATAAAAATTCCCGCGCCGGGGCCGGCGAAGACCGCCGCACTCAGCGCCGGGCGGCCGTAGTGCGCCAGACGCTCGTTGGTCCAGGCCGCCACCAGCACCATCGCCCAGCCGCTGGCCCAACCGATAACAAAACGCAGCGCGCCGTGCCACACTGCGCCTTCCGCCCATGCCGACAGCAGCGTCAGCGCCACCGCGCCCCACACGCCCAGCCACAGGCGGCGTTCAACGTGGCGGCTGGCGCGCATCGCGTCATAGGCGCCGCACAGGTAACCCAGATAGTTCAGCGCCGCCACCAGCCCGGCGCTGGTCAGCGTTAACTGGTGTTCGACAATCATCAGCGGCACCTGCGGCGTAAACGCGAAGCGGCCGATGCCCATTGCTACAATTAAAGCGATAAAGCCGCTTAAGGCTATTTTGAGCGCCATAACATTATCCCGATAGTGAAAAGAAAGTTGCCACTATCATGCCGTCGCATTACACTCACAAAAACTGAATAATCATCACAAAGTTGCTTACGAAAAGAGAACGGTATGGATCTGACCCAGCTTCGTATGTTTTGCAGCGTCGCCGAAACCGGCTCTGTCGCCCGCGCGGCCGAACTGCTGCACCGGGTGCCGTCGAACCTGACCACCCGCCTGCGCCAGCTTGAACAGGAGCTGGGCACCGATCTGTTTATCCGTGAGAAACAGCGCCTGCGGCTGTCGCCGATGGGGCACAACTTTCTGTGTTACGCCAACCGTATTCTGGCGCTGAGCGAAGAAGCGCTGAGCATCACCCACGCCGGCGAACCGGCGGGCACCTTTGCCCTCGGCTCAATGGAAAGCACCGCCGCCACCCGTCTGCCCACTCTGCTGGCCGCTTACCACCAACGCTATCCTCAGGTTTCCCTGTCGCTGGTCACCGACACCTCCGGGGAGATTACCGAGCGCGTGCGCGCCGGCACCCTGGCGGCGGCGCTGGTGGACGGCCCGCTCCAGCATGACGAACTCAACGGCTGCATCGCCTTCGCCGAACATATGGTGGTGATTTCCAGCCTTGACCATGCCGATATCCACAGCGCGCAGGACGCGCGCGGAGAGACGCTGTTCGCCTTCCGTCCCAGCTGCTCCTACCGACTGCGGCTGGAAGCCTGGTACAAACGCGATGGCGCGCAGCCCGGTCAGGTGATGGAGATCCAGTCCTACCACGCGATGCTGGCCTGCGTGGCCAGCGGCGCCGGGTTGGCGATGATCCCGCATTCGGTGCTCACCCTGCTGCCCGGCCATGAGCGGGTAAAGGTGCACACGCTGCCCGACGATATCGCCGAGACCGCCACCTGGCTGCTGTGGCGGCGCGACGCCTTCAGCCCCAACGTGCGCGCGCTGAAACAACTGATTATTGAACTGGCTGAAATGCCGCAAACACAACATGAACCTGCCTAACCCTTACCCAAGATCACTGAGGAGACGATGATGGAGATGATCAAAACCCGCGCGGCCGTAGCCTGGGGCCCCAACCAACCGCTGAAGATCGAAGAAGTCGATCTGATGCCGCCGCAAAAAGGCGAGGTGCTGGTGCGGATCGTCGCCAGCGGCGTCTGTCATACCGACGCCTATACGCTGTCCGGCAAAGATCCGGAAGGCGTCTTCCCGGCGATCCTCGGCCATGAGGGCGGCGGCGTGGTGGAAGCGGTCGGCGAAGGCGTCACCAGCGTCGCCGTCGGCGATCACGTGATTCCGCTCTACACGCCGGAATGCGGCGAGTGTAAGTTCTGTAAATCCGGCAAGACCAACCTGTGCCAGGCGATCCGCACCACTCAGGGCAAGGGCCTGATGCCGGACGGCACCACCCGCTTCTTTAAAGACGGCCAGCCGATCTTCCACTATATGGGCACCTCCACCTTCTCCGAGTACACCGTAGTGCCGGAAATTTCGCTGGCGAAAATCAGCAAAGAAGCGCCGCTGGAAGAAGTGTGCCTGCTGGGCTGCGGCGTCACCACCGGCATGGGCGCGGTCATCAACACCGCCAACGTTCAGCCGGGCGATACGGTTGCCATTTTCGGCCTCGGCGGCATCGGCCTGTCGGCGATTATCGGCGCGCAGATGGCCGGCGCCGGCCGCATTATCGGCATCGACATCAACACCAGCAAATTCGATCTGGCGCGCAAGCTGGGCGCCACCGATCTGATCAACCCGCAGGATTATGACAAGCCGATTCAAGAAGTGATCGTCGAGCTGACCGACGGCGGCGTGGACTTCTCCTTTGAGTGCATCGGCAACGTTAACGTGATGCGTTCCGCACTGGAGTGCTGCCACAAAGGCTGGGGCGAATCGGTGATTATCGGCGTGGCCGGTGCCGGCGAAGAGATTGCCACCCGTCCCTTCCAGCTGGTGACCGGGCGCGTCTGGCGCGGCTCTGCATTCGGCGGCGTCAAAGGCCGTTCACAGCTGCCGGGTATCGTGCAGCGCTACCTGGACGGCGAATTCGCACTGAACGACTTTATCACCCACACCATGCCGCTGGAGCAGATTAACGACGCCTTCGATCTGATGCACGAAGGCAAATCGATCCGTTCCGTGGTGCATTTCGCTAAGCGCTGAGCAAGGAGGCGAATTGATTATGACGACGTCACTCGAACTGCTTGAAGAACACCGAATGTTCGGCGGCTGGCAGCAACGCTACCGTCATACGGCGCAGACCCTGAACTGCCCGATGACCTTCAGCATCTACCTGCCGCCGCCGCGTGATGACAACCCGCCGCCGGTGCTGTACTGGCTGTCGGGGCTGACCTGCAACGATGAGAACTTCACCCTGAAAGCCGGCGCGCAGCGCATCGCCGCCGAGCTGGGGCTGGTGCTGGTGATGGCCGATACCAGCCCGCGCGGCGACGACGTGCCGGACGACGAAGGCTACGACCTCGGCCAGGGCGCCGGGTTCTATCTCAACGCCACCCAGGCGCCGTGGGATCGTCACTTCCGCATGTATGACTACATCAGCGAGGAGCTGCCGGCGCTGATCCGCCAGCACTTCAGCATCAGCGATCGCCAGTCGATCTTCGGCCACTCGATGGGCGGCCACGGCGCGCTGATTATGGCGCTGCGCAACCCGCAGCGTTATCGCTCCGCCTCGGCATTTGCGCCAATCGTCAACCCTTGTCAGGTGCCGTGGGGGCGTCGCGCCTTCCGCGCCTATCTGGGCGATGACGAAAGCCAGTGGCTGCAATACGACAGCTGCCACCTGCTGGCAAGCGGTGCGGAAAAACTGCCGGTGCTGGTCGATCAGGGAGACGACGATCAGTTTCTGGCGGATCAGCTGCAGCCGGCCAAGCTGGCCGAACTGGCGCGCCAGCGCGACTGGCCGCTGACGTTGCGCATCCAGCCGGGCTACGATCACAGCTACTTCACCATCGCCACCTTTATCGAAGACCACCTGCGCTTTCACGCCGAACACCTGTTCCGCTGATGCGCCGGCCGCCGCCCCGTCCGGGGCGGCGTTATTCCTGCCGCGTTACCCTTTCAGCTTCGGATCCAGCGCGTCGCGCAGGCCGTCACCCAACAGGTTAAACGCCAGCACGGTCAGAAAAATCGCCAGACTGGGGAAGATCGCCACGTGCGGCGCGATCACCATATCGGCGCGCGCCTCATTCAGCATCGCCCCCCACTCCGGCGTCGGCGGCTGCGCGCCCAGCCCGAGAAACGACAGGCTGGCGGCGCTAATGATCGAGGTGCCGATACGCATGGTGAAATAGACCACGATCGACGAGAGGGTGCCGGGCAGAATATGCCGCAGCAAAATGGTGCGGTCAGAGGCGCCGATACTGCGCGCTGACTCGATATAGGTCAGCCGCTTCAGCACCAGCGTATTGCCGCGCACCAGCCGGGCAAACGCCGGAATGCTGAAAATCGCCACCGCCACGATCACGTTGGTCATGCCGCTGCCCATCACCGCCACCACGCCGATCGCCAGCAAAATACCCGGAAAGGCGAACAGCACGTCGCTGATGCGCATCACAATGCGGTCCCACCAGCCCTCGTAATAGCCGGCCAGCAGCCCCAACAGCGTGCCGATCGCGCCGCCGGCCAGCACGGAAAACACGCCGGCGGCCAGCGAAATGCGGGCGCCGATCAGCACCCGGCTGAAAATATCGCGACCCAGCGAATCCACCCCCAGCCAGTGCACCAGCGACGGCCCTTCGTTCAGCCGGTCGTAATCGAAATAGTTTTCGGCGTCATAGGGCGCCAGCCAGGGCGCAAACAGCGCCGCCGCCACCAGCAGCAGCACAAACAGCCCGGCAAGCAGCGCCACGCGCTGACGGCGGAAACGCCGCCAAAACTCGTGCCAGGGAGTGCGCACCGCGTGCGGATCAAGCTGCGGCATCGCCTTGAGCGCGGCATTGCGTCGCCAGTTAATCATGCGCATCCTCACTGGTAACGTATCGCCGGGTTAATTGCCGCATACAGCATGTCCACCAACAGGTTAATCAAAATAAACTCCAGCGAGAACAGCAGCACCTCGGCCTGAATCACCGGGTAGTCGCGCATCTCCACCGAATCCACCAGCAACCGCCCCAAACCGGGCCAGTTGAAGACCTTTTCCACCACGATCGAACCGCCCAGCAGAAAACCAAACTGCAGCCCCATCATGGTCACCACCGGGATCATCGCGTTGCGCAGCCCGTGTTTAATCACCACCCGGCTTTCGCGCACCCCTTTGGCGCGCGCGGTGCGCATATAGTCTTCCTGCATCACCTCAACGAACGACGCGCGGGTAAAGCGCGCCATCACCGCGGCCACCGCCGCCCCCAGCGTGATCGACGGCAGAATATAGTGCCGCCAGCTGTCGGCGCCCACCGTCGGCAGCCAGCCCAGATCGACGGAAAAGATCTGCATCAGCAGCATGCCGAGCGCGAACGCCGGAAACGAGATGCCGGACACCGCCAGCGTCATGCCCAGACGATCCGGCCAGCGGTTGCGCCAGACGGCGGACGCCACGCCGATCGCCATGCCGAAGATCACCGCCCACGCCATACTGGCGACGGTCAGCCAGAAGGTCGGCATAAAGCGCGTGGCGATCTCTTCGCTCACCGGCCGTTTCGACACCATCGAATGGCCGAAGTCGCCCTGCAGCGCGTTGATAAAAAAGTGCGCGAACTGCTGCGGCAACGGCTTGTCCAGCCCCAGATCCTGACGCACCAGCTGCACCACCGCCTCGTCGGCGTCCGGGCCGGCCGCCAGCCGCGCCGGATCGCCCGGCAGCAGATGCACGAACAGAAAGACCAGCACCGCGACGATCAGCAGCGTCGGGATCAGCCCCAACAGTCGTTTAATAAAATAATTCAGCATCACAGATTCCAGCAACAGCCGGGGCGCAGGGGCAAACCGCGCCCCTGCGCCGCACGTTATTTCAGATCGGCGTCGTCAAAGCTGAACGAGGTGTCCGGCATCACGTAGAACCCGCTCAGCTGCTTGCTGTTCGCCGACAGCAGACGCTCGGTCGCCAGGAAAATCCACGGCGCGTCGGCCCAGATGCGATCCTGCGCGTCCTTATACAGTTGCTGCTTTTTGCTGCGGTCGGTGGTCGCCAGCGCATCGCTCAAGTCCTTATCCACCTGCGGATTGCTATAAAACGCGGTGTTGAACTGTTTCGGCGGCGCCGCCTGGCTGGCAAACAGCGGCGACAGCGCCCAGTCCGCCTCGCCGGTGGAGGCCGACCAGCCGGTATAGAACATCCGCACGCCGGTGTCCTTCACCCCGACGCTCTCCACCTGCGCCGCACGCTGGCCGGCGTCCATCGCGGTGACCTTCACCTTCACGCCCACCTGCGCCAGCTGCTGCTGGGTAAACTGCAGCACCTTCTGCGCGGTGCTGTGGTTATGGGATGACCACAGCGTGGTGCTGAAACCGTTCGGGTAACCGGCCTCTTTCAGCAGTTCACGCGCCTTAGCCGGGTCATACGGCCACGGCTGATAGCGGGCGGCGAAGTCGATGGTCGGCGGCAGCGGCCCCTGCGCCGGCGCGGCATAGCCGGCAAAGGCCACCTTGATCAGCGCCTCTTTGTTGATGGCATAGTTCAGCGCCTGGCGCACCTTCGGGTTATCGAACGGCTTTTGCGTCACATTCATGCTGATGTAACGCTGCTGGATCGACGGCGCGACCACCAGATTGAGCTTGGCGTTTTTCTCCAGCACCTTGGCCTGCTCGTACGGGATCGGGAACGCAAAGTCGGCCTCGCCGGTTTGCAGCATCGCCGCGCGGGTGTTGTTATCCACCACCGGACGCCAGGTGATGCTGTCCAGCTTCGGCTGCCCCGCCTTCCAGTAGCCGGCAAATTTCTTCACTTTAACGAAGTCGGTCTGGTTCCAGGTTTCAAACTGGTAAGGGCCGGTGCCCACCGGATGGAAACCGATCTGTTTGCCGTACTGCTTCAGCGCCGCCGGCGAGATCATCGCCGCCGCCGGGTGCGCCAGGTTGTTGATAAACGCCGAGAACGGCGTCTTCAGCACGATCTTCACCGTCAGCGGATCGATCACCTCGGTCTTGTCGATCATCTTAAACAGGTTATAGCGCTTGAGGTGGCTGTCCGGATTGCTGGCGCGGTCCAGGTTCGCCTTCACCGCCTCAGCGTTAAAGTCAGTGCCGTCGTGGAACTTCACCCCCGGATGCAGCTTGACGGTATAGCTCAGGCCGTCGTCGCTGACCTGATAGCCGTCCGCCAGCACGTTGACCAGCTTCATATCCTTATCAAAACCAAACAGCCCCTGATAGAACGACTTCGCCACCGCCTGCGATAGCGTGTCGTTAGCATCGTAAGGGTCGAGCGAGGTGAAATTGGACGCCACGGCGATCACCGCATCCTTCGCCGCCCACGCCGGGCTGCTGCCGACCGCGGCCAGCAGCACGGCAACGGCCAATACACTACGTTTCTGAGTCATGTTGCTTTTCTCCTGGGAGCTAATAGGCACCGGCAATCGGGTGGCGCGCGACAAAATGTCCCGGGCCAACCTCCACCAGCGGTGCGGTAACGGGTTCATCCCCCAGCTCGCGGATCGGGCTGGGAATATCATCTGCCAACAGCGGTTGGCGATGTTGCACATGACGCGGATCGGCCACCGGCACCGCCGCCATCAACTTACGGGTATAGGCATGCTGCGGGTTGGCGAATACCGCCCGCCGCGGGCCAATCTCGACAATCTGGCCGAGGTACATCACCGCCACGCGGTGGCTGACGCGCTCCACCACCGCCATATCGTGAGAAATAAACAGGAAGGCGATGCCGAACTCCCGCTGCAGATCGAGCAGCAGATTCACAATCTGCGCCTGAATGGAGACATCCAGCGCCGATACCGCCTCGTCGGCGATCACCACTTTCGGGTTCAGCGCCAGCGCGCGCGCAATGCAGATACGCTGGCGCTGGCCGCCTGAAAACTCGTGCGGATAGCGCTGCGCGTGCTCCGGCCGCAGCCCCACCCGTTCCAGCAGCCAGGCCACCCGCCGCTGCGCCTGCTCACCGCGGGCGATGTTATGCACCAGCAGCGGCTCCATAATGGAAAAGCCCACCGTCAGGCGCGGGTCCAGCGAGGCATACGGATCCTGGAAAATAAACTGAATATCGCGCCGCAGATGCTGCAACGCAGAGCCTTTAAGCTGATTGACGGTTTGTCCGTCAAAGGTAATGGTGCCGTGCTGGCTGTCCACCAGCCGCAGCAGCGAACGCCCGGTGGTGGATTTACCGCAGCCGGATTCCCCCACCAGCCCCAGCGTTTCGCCGGGATAGAGATCGAAACTGACGTTCTCCACCGCATGCACCCGCCGCGTCACCCGGTTGAAGATGCCGCTGCGCAGGTCAAAGCGCGTCACCAGGTTCTCTACCTGCAGGATCGGCGCGGCGCCCGGCGGCACGCTGTCCTGCACCGCTCCCTCCTCCGCCTCGCCCGGCAGGGGGAATTTGGCCGGCAGGTCGCGCTCGGCCATCGCGCCGAGCTTCGGCACCGCCGCCAGCAGCGCCTGGGTATAGGGATGCTGCGGCGCGCTGAACAGCGGGCGCACCGCGTTTTCTTCAACCTTTTCGCCCTGCCGCATCACCAGCACGCGGTCGGCCATTTCCGCCACCACGCCCATATCGTGGGTGATAAATATCACGCCCATCTGCATTTCCTGCTGCAGCAGACGGATCAGCTGCAGGATCTGCGCCTGAATGGTGACGTCCAGCGCGGTGGTCGGCTCATCGGCGATCAGCAGCGCCGGCTTGCACGACAGCGCCATGGCGATCATCACCCGCTGACGCATGCCGCCGGACAGCTGGTGCGGATAGCGGTCAAGCACGTTTCTCGCTTCGGGAATACGCACCAGATCCAGCATGCGCAACGCCTCCTGACGCGCGCTACGGCGATCCATGCCCTGATGCAGACGCAGGGATTCGGCGATCTGCTCACCCACCGGAAATACCGGATTCAGCGAAGTCATCGGTTCCTGAAAGATCATCGCCATATCGGCGCCGCGCAGCGTGCGCAGGGTACGCGGCCGCGCCGCCGCCAGATCCAGAATGTCGCCGTTGCGGCGCCGCAGCGTCATACTGCCGCCGACGATTTGCCCGCCGCCCTGCTCCACCAGCCGCATCAGCGCCAGCGAGGTGACGGACTTGCCGGAGCCGGACTCGCCGACCACCGCCAGCGTTTCGCCCCGGTCGACGTCAAAACTGACGCCGCGCACCGCCTCCACCACCGCGTCTTCACTGTGAAAACGCACACGGAGGTCACGCACCGACAGCACCCGCTGCGGTGGCAATATCAGGCTGCCGGCCGACGCCGGTTCGAGAATGTTTTCGCTCATACCGCCTCCTGCCGGTTAACGGTAGATGCCCACCGAAGGGGCATCGCCGACATAGCCGAAGCCGCGGTACATGCCTTCGCTGTTAAACGGCAGCGCGATATTGCCGTGGCGATCGACGGCGATCAGCCCGCCGCTGCCGCCCAGCTGCAGCAGTTTCTCCATCACCACTTTGTCGGTCGCCTGTTGCAGGCTGAGGCCGGCGTACTCAATCAGCGCGGAAACGTCATAGGCCGTGACGCCGCGCATAAAGGTTTCGCCGGTGCCGGTGGTGGAAACCGCCACCGTGGCATTGTTGGCGTAACAGCCGGCGCCGACGATCGGCGTATCGCCGATGCGCCCCGCCTGTTTGTTGGTCATGCCGCCGGTCGAGGTGGCCGCCGCCAGATTGCCGGCGGCGTCCAGCGCCACCGCGCCGACGGTGCCGAATTTGCGATCGGGATCGATAGGATCGTCATGCAGCGCTGCGGCGCCGTCATGATCGAGCAGCACCCGGCCGTGCTCCGCCTGAGCGCGGTGCAGTTGATCGAAGCGTTCCTGGGTAAAAAAGAATTCCGGCTCCACCATTTCCAGACCGTGGGCGGCGGCGAATTTTTCCGCCCCGTCACAGGCAAACATCACGTGCTGGCTCTGTTCCAGCACCGCGCGCGCCGCCAGCACCGGATTGCGCACCCGGCTGACGCCGGCGACCGCCCCGGCGTCGCAGCCGCGGCCGTCCATCACGCAGGCGTCCAGTTCATGGGTGCCCTGATGGGTGAACACCGCGCCCTTGCCGGCGTTGAACAACGGGCACTCTTCCAGCAGCCTGACCGCCTCGGTCACCGCGTCCAGCGCGCTGCCGCCGTCGGCCAGCACCGCCTGCCCGGCCGCCACCACGGACGATAATGCCTGAATATACTGTTGCTCTTTCTCCGCATTCATTGCCGCACGGCTGATTGCGCCCGCGCCGCCGTGAATGGCAATCACTGGTTTGCTCATGGCCTGTCACCCTGTCTTAACGCTCAGATCCCATTGATATGACGGGACGATTATTATTCTTTTTTGACTATATTTAGCGCAGCGGGTGATGTAAAGCCTTTCATCCCCGTGGCGTACCGCCTAACTTTTTATTAGATTCTTTTGCGCATAAATATTTTTTTATGGAATAAAAACAGCGGGTTAATTAAACAAAATGGCACAATCGCCGGCCACAGGGCTTTATTGGCCGCGCGTGCAGACAAATATCATGGCACTACGTCCCTCCTGCCGAAAAACTATTCGCCGGGCGGGACGTGGGGCATTATTTTGCCTCTTTATGCCGTCAAAATGACGAGCCGGGCTGGCGTAAAAATTCCTCTTCTTCCGCCGTGCTGCGGCGGCCTAAAATGGCATTGCGATGCGGATAACGACCGAACCGATCGATAATCGCCTTATGGCGCACTTCATAATCCAGCTGTTCGGGGTTATTTAATTCCTGATACAGCGCCAGCGCCTGCTGATGAATCAGCGGCGATTCCGAATGCATAAACGGCAAATAAAGAAAGCCGCGCTGCACCGGCGTCAGCTGTTCGCACTCGCCGCTGCGTATCGCCTCCTGCGCCAGAATCAGCGCCATGCCGTCGCAGGAAAATGAGCGCGGCGTACCGCGGAACAGATTGCGGCTGAACTGATCGAGCACGATCACCTCCGCCAACCGGCCTTCGATGCTATCGCGCCAGGCGGCCAGCTCCCCCGCCGCCGCCGCATGCCACAGTGCGGAAAAACGCTGATGCAGCTGACGATCGAAGTCATCGTCTTTGCGGAACCACATCGCCGGATCAATCTCTTCAAACCAGAAATCTATCACCTGTTTATGCATCTTTTTCTCCTTCACGCGTGATTAGCCGGGTCATTCTCCCGTCAGGGGTTATCTGCCATAATAGACCCACTTCGCCGATATTTTCGCGCCCTCTGATTATGGAGTTCTTTTTTATGGACCATTGCCATACTGCCGATCTGATTTCCCTTGAACAGGCGCTGGACAACATGCTCAGCCAGGTGACGCCGCTGAGCGAAACCGAAGCCGTGGCGCTGACCGACGCCGCCGGGCGCATTACCGCCACGCCGGTGATCTCACCGCTCAACGTGCCGCCGTTCGCCAATTCGGCGATGGACGGCTACGCGGTGCGCCTGGGCGACCTCAACGCCAACGCCCCGCTGCCGGTGGCCGGCAAGGCGTTTGCCGGCGCCCCTTTCAATGACGCATGGCCCGCCCACAGCTGCGTGCGCATCATGACCGGCGCGCCGCTGCCGGCCGGCGCCGAAGCGGTGATTATGCAGGAGCAGGCGGAAGTGACCGACGACGGCGTGCGTTTCAACGCCGTGGTACACGCCGGGCAGAATATCCGTCTGGCGGGCGAAGATATCCGTCAGGGCGCCAGCGTACTGCCCGCCGGGGTGAAGCTGGGCGCCGCGCAGCTGCCGCTGCTGGCCTCGCTGGGGATTGCCGAACTGCGTGTGATGCGCAAACTGAAAGTGGCGGTGTTTTCCACCGGCGACGAGCTGCAGCCGGTCGGCCAGCCGCTGCAGGAAGGCCAGATTTACGACACCAACCGTTTTGCCGTGCGCCTGATGCTGGAACAGCTGGGCTGCGAGGTGCTTGACCTCGGCATTATCCGCGACGATCAGACGGCGCTGCGCGCTGCCTTCAACCAGGCCGACAGTGAGGCCGATGTGGTGATCAGCAGCGGCGGCGTCTCCGTCGGCGAGGCCGATTACACCAAACAGATGCTCGACGAACTGGGCGAGGTCGGCTTCTGGAAGCTGGCGATCAAACCGGGCAAACCGTTCGCCTTCGGTAAACTGCAGCACGCCTGGTTCTGCGGCCTGCCGGGCAACCCGGTCTCCGCGGCGCTGACCTTCTATCAGCTGGTGCAGCCGCTGCTGGCAAAACTGGCCGGCCACAGCGAATGGCGTATGCCGCCACGCCTGCGCGCCCGCGCCCTGACGCCGCTGAAGAAATCGCCGGGCCGCCTCGACTTTCAGCGCGGGCTGTTCGCCAGCAATGCGCAGGGTGAACTGGAGGTCAGCACCACCGGCCACCAAGGCTCGCACGTATTCAGCTCCTTCAGCCAGGGCAACTGCTTTATCGTGCTGGAGCGTGAACGCGGCGCCGTTGCCGCCGGCGAGATGGTGGAGATCGAGCCGTTTAATGCGCTGCTGAGGAGCTGATCATGCTGCCGGAATTAACCGATGCCGAAACCCTGCGCTATAACCGCCAGATCGTCCTGCGCGGTTTCGACTTCGACGGGCAGGAGCAGCTGAAAGCCTCCCATGCGCTGATCGTCGGCCTGGGCGGGTTAGGCTGCGCGGCGGCGCCTTACCTGGCCGCCGCCGGCGTCGGCCGGCTGACGCTGGTGGATTTCGACAGCGTGGCGCTCTCCAACCTGCAGCGCCAGATCCTGCACAGCGACCAGCGCATCGGCATGAGCAAGGTGGCCTCGGCCCGACAAACGCTGGCCGAAGTGAATCCGCACGTGGCGATCGACACCGTGGACAAGCAACCGGACGATGAACAGATGGCGGCGCTGATCGCCGCCTGCGACGTGGTGCTGGACTGCACCGATAACGTCGCCACCCGCGATCAGCTGAACCGCCTGTGCCACGCGCAGCGCAAGCCGCTGGTTTCCGGCGCGGCCATCCGTATGGAGGGCCAGCTGAGCGTGTTCACCTATCAGCCGGGCGAGCCATGCTACCGCTGTCTGAGCCGGCTGTTCGGCGACACCGCGCTGACCTGCGTGGAAGCCGGCGTGATGGCGCCGCTGGTCGGCACCATCGGCAGCCTGCAGGCGATGGAAGCCATCAAACTGCTGACCCGTTACGGGCAACCGCTGGTGGGAAAACTGCTGATGTTTGACGCCATGAGCATGCAGTTCCGCGAAATGAAACTGCCGAAGAACCCGCAGTGCGAGGTGTGCGGCGCAGAGGCCGAATAAGCGGGGAAAAGAGAGAGACGGCGCGGCGGGCGCCTGAAGTGCACCCGCCGCGCCGTTAATCCGTCAGAGGATTAGGCAATACCCTGGCTACGCAGATAGTCTTCGTAGTTGCCGGTAAAGTCGATCACCTTGTTCGGGGTGATTTCCAGAATGCGCGTTGCCAGCGAGCTGACGAACTCACGGTCGTGGGAAACGAAGATCAGCGTGCCTTCATACATTTCCAGCGCCATGTTCAGCGATTCAATGGATTCCATATCCAGGTGGTTGGTCGGCTCATCCATAATCAGGATATTAGGACGCTGCATCATCAGCTTGCCAAACAGCATACGCCCCTTCTCACCACCGGACAGCACCTTCACTTTCTTCTTGATATCGTCCTGGCTGAACAGCAGACGGCCAAGCACGCTGCGCACCGCCTGCTCGTCTTCGTTCTCCTGCTTCCACTGACTCATCCAGTCGAATACCGTCAGCGTCTCATCGAACTCATATTCGTGATCCTGGGCGTAGTAACCAATCTTGGCGTTTTCCGACCATTTGACGCTGCCGTTGTCCGGCTGCATATCGCCCACCAGCGTTTTCAACAATGTGGTTTTACCGATACCGTTGGTCCCCAGCACCGCGACCTTCTCGCCGACTTCCAGCATCAGGTTCAGCTTGTTGAACAACGGACCGTTGTCGAAGCCCTTGGTCAGCGCTTCCACTTCCAGCGCGTTGCGGAACAGCTTCTTGTTCTGCTCGAAGCGGATAAACGGATTCTGACGGCTGGAGGCTTTTACCTCGTCCAACTGGATCTTATCGATCTGACGTGCGCGCGAGGTGGCCTGCTTGGACTTGGAGGCGTTGGCGCTGAAGCGACTGACAAACGACTGCAGCTCGGCAATCTGCGCCTTCTTCTTGGCGTTGTCCGCCAGCAGACGTTCGCGCGCCTGGGTGGCCGCCGTCATATATTCGTCGTAGTTGCCCGGGTAGACGCGCAGTTCGCCGTAGTCCAGATCCGCCATATGGGTGCACACCATATTCAGGAAGTGACGGTCGTGCGAAATGATGATCATGGTGCTGTTGCGTTCGTTCAGCACCTGCTCCAGCCAGCGGATGGTGTCAATATCCAGGTTGTTGGTCGGTTCATCGAGCAGCAGAATTTCCGGATCGGAGAACAGCGCCTGCGCCAACAGCACGCGCAGTTTCCAGCCCGGGGCGATCTCGCTCATCGGGCCGTAGTGTTGTTCCACCGGAATGCCGACGCCCAGCAGCAGCTCGCCGGCGCGCGCTTCGGCGCTGTAGCCGTCCATCTCGCCGTAGGCAACTTCCAGATCGGCCACTTTATAGCCGTCTTCTTCGCTCATTTCCGGCAGCGCGTAGATGCGGTCGCGCTCTTCTTTCACTTCCCACAGCTCGGTGTGGCCCATGATCACGGTATCGAGCACGCTGTACTGCTCAAAGGCGAACTGATCCTGACGCAGCTTACCCAGACGCTCATTCGGGTCGAGCGCAACGTTGCCGCCGCTCGGCACCAGATCGCCGCCGAGGATCTTCATAAAGGTGGATTTGCCGCAGCCGTTGGCGCCGATCAAACCGTAACGGTTACCGCCGCCAAACTTGACGGAAATGTTTTCAAACAGCGGCTTACTGCCGAACTGCATAGTGATGTTGTTAGTACTTAACACAACGCTCGCTCTTAATTGGGAATGTGATTTGGCGCGCATTATGCCACAACGGGCCGCCGGGATCGCCCATAGTGTGTTCATTTTTACCACACGCGGCCAGTGAGGGGGGAATGACGCATGGCTGACAATGTGGATTAGCCGACGGTGAGCGACGAAACGTGCTGCCGGTGGCGTGCTGCTACGGAGGCTGACGTGCGATTGGTTGCTGGCCGATCCAACGGGGAAGTTCGCTCGCGATAAAAGCGTTAATCACCGGTACTCATAGCTAACCACTTCGCCATTCTCTTTAAGCAAGTATTTCCCCCCACCATATGCCGTGAAGTGTATTCTATTTCGACTATCATTATTTACTGAAAAAAACGCATGTTTTTCAATGCAGTTAAGTTTTGTATCCATATCATCGAAACACAGCCTGTCATACTTACCCTCTTCTTTATAACCATCACCAAACAGCCAAAATGTGATGGTGAAACTACCATAAGATGCAGGCTTAGGGATTCCGTAGCGAATTTTCAGCATATCTTTATTCTTCAGCCACCAGGATATTTTACCTTGATCGGTAAGTGGAAAGCTCTTGACTAACACAGCGCTGAAATTATTCCGCTGATTAACGGCAACAATCTCTACCGGTCGCAAAAGAAGCCAAAAAGCATAACCAATTAAAACACCGGCCGTCACTAACAGGACTAACTTAACCCTCATATCCATAGATCTTATCGACATGGTTTTCCTCCCTGGTTCCCCCATGCAGAATAAAGATAAATCATCATCCTTAGTCTATATTCACCTTTGCTATCTTACCGTTTTTATCGATTCGGTAGATCCCGTGTTCTACAACAAAAATAACGCCCAGATTCTCACTTTTACTTACAGAGAAAGTGATATCTTTTTCAATACAGTTCACCTTGGTTTTCATATCATCAAAGCAGCGTCTGTCGTACTTGCCCTCCTCTTTATAGCCGTCACCAAACAGCCAGAAAGTGATGCTAAAATCACCATAAGATGCCGATTTGGGGATGCCATAGCGCTCTTTTAGCATATCCTTATTCTGCAACCACCACTCTATTTTCCCCCTGGTGGTAAATGGAAAGCTTTTGACCAACACTGAGCTAAAGTGCCCATCCTCATGAACCGCCACGATTTTAACCGGGCGTAATAACAACCAGGAGGCATAACCAATTAAAACACCGGCTATCACTAACAGGACTAACTTAACCCTCATATCCATAGACCTTATCGACATGGCTTTCCTCCCTGATTTTCCCGTGCAGAATAAAGATAAATTATCATCCTTAGTCTATATTTACCTGTGTTATCTTACCGTTTTTATCGATTCGGTATATTCCTCCATTCGCAAAAAATACAACACCCATATTTTTGCTATTGCGCACATTGAAAACGATATCCTTTTCAATACAATTAACCTTGGTCTTCATATCATTAAAACAGCGCCTGTCGTACTTACCTTCCTCTTTATAGCCGTCACCAAACAGCCAGAAAGTGATGCTGAAATTACCATAGGATGCCGGTTTGGGGATGCCATAGCGCTCTTTTAGCATATCCTTATTCTGCAACCACCACTCTATTTCCCCCCTGGTGGTAAATGGGAAGTTATTGACCAACACTGAGCTAAAGTGCCTATTTTCATGAATCGCAACGATTTCAACCGGTCGTAACAATAACCAAGAGATATAAAAAGTTAGAATGCAGAACATTAGTAGTGAAAATAATCTTTTCCTATTCATCATTGCCATGAAAATCTTCCAAGAAACTTAACGGTAAATAATCTCACATAAAAAATGGAATAAACATCTATTATTCCCTATTTATTTTTATAGTTTCACCACTTCCCTTCATCAGATATCTGCCATCGTCAACAGTAAACAATAATTCTTTCCTTTTATTATTTTCAACGGTAAGTAACTTATTTTTATCGATGCATTTTTTATTTGTCGGTATATCATTGAAACATAACCTATCGTACTTACCCGCCTCTTTATAACCATCACTAAAATCCCAGAAGGTAATGACGAAAAAACCAGAGGATGTAGATTGAGGAATACCATATCGTTGTTCCAACATGTCTTTATTATCCATCCACCAATCGATCTTACCCTTGTCGGTAAGAGGGAAATTTTTCACCAACACAAAGCTAAAATCATCATACTGATGAACGGCAACGATCTCTAGCGGTCGCAAAAGAAGCCAAAAAGCATAACCAATTAAGACACCGGCCATCACTAACAGGACTAACTTAACCCTCATATCCATAGATCTTATCGACATGGTTTTCCTCCCAGAATCCCCCATGCAGAATAAAGATAAATCATCATCCTTAGTCTATATTTACCTTTGCTACCTTACCGTTTTTATCAATTCGGTATATCCCACCATCCGTAAAGAAAACAACACCCAGGTTTTTACTTTTACTCACAGAGAAAACGATATCCTTCTCAATACAGTTAACCCTTGTCTTCATATCATCAAAGCACAACCTATCGTACTTACCCTCCTCTTTATAGCCGTCACCAAACAACCAAAAATTCACGCTAAAATCACCATAAGATGCCGGTTTGGGGATGTCATAGCGCTCTTTTAGCATATCCTTATGCTGCAACCACCACTCTATTTTTCCCCTGGTGGTAAACGGAAAGCTTTTGACCAACACTGAGCTAAAGTGCCCATCCTCATGAATCGCCACTATTTTAACCGGGCGTGAAAACCACCAGGCGATATAAACGGTTAGAACGCCGCCCCCCAGTAGTAAAAATGCATTTCGTTTTTTATTTATAACAGTCATTGATATATTCCATGATACTTATCGATATTGTTATTAATATGGTTTTCATTAATTCAATACCGATCCTGTACAGTAGATGAGTATATCTATTTATATTTCTCTTTTATCATTTCACCATTTCCCTTTATGCGATACACCCCACCATCCAACCGAAAAGACAGGCCGGTACTTTTAGCGTACCTGACCATCATCAGCAAGTTTTTATCAATACAGCTTTTATTGGTTGGCATATCATCGAAACACAGACGATCATACTTACCTTCCTCCTGATAGCCATCACCAAACAACCAGAAGGTCACGGTAAAGCCACCGTAGGATGCAGGCTGTGGGATATTATACTGATTCTTTAGCTTATCCTTATTTTCAAACCACCACTGTATTTTCCCCTTATCGGTAACAGGGAAACTCTTAACTAAAACATCACTGTAGTTATCTCTCTGATGGACGGCGACAATCTCGACCCGACTACATCCCAACAGATAAGCATAGATAATTAAAATACATAACATCAACAACAATATTATTCTATACTTAACCATTAAATTACCTACGACCGCAGAAAATAAATATAAAACCCCATCATTGTTATTTATTTGTACTCATATTTAACCACTTCACCATTATTTTTAAGTAAATAATCACCACCATCAAATACAGTAAAGTGAACTCTATTACGGCTATCATTGTTCACTGAAAAAACTGCATTTTTTTCAATGCAGTTTACCTTTGTTTTCATATCGTCAAAACATCTCCTGTCATACTTACCTTCTTCTTTATACCCTTCACCAAAAAGCCAGAAGGTAATATAAAAATCACCATTGGGATAAAACTCTGGTATGCCATACCTATTTTTTAGCATCTCTTTATTTTTCAACCACCAATCTATCTTCCCCCGATCGGTAAATGGAAAATTTCTTACAAGTACGGAACTAAAATGTCCATCTTTATGAACCGCAACGATCTTCACTGGGCGTATCAGAAACCATAGAAGATAGCTAAGGAAAGCACAGATGCAAACCAATATAAAAAACCTTGTTTTTTTAACTTTTACTTTCATCTACGCTCCATGTAATTTCTATAGTAGATTCCATATTAGTCATAAACGGTTTAAACCCAAAATAATTGTATCGCTGCAGTACAAACCAGATTCGAAAAAAGCGAAACTGACTAAATCCAAGCTTTAATATATCATTATCATCCAACCCAAAGTGATCTTGCACTTTGTAATGGATTACAGCACGATAGTGTCCATGATCAATGTGTAAAGACTTTATTACGATATGTGTAGCCCAAGTATCATGGACAGTAATCCCCATACCGTTAAAGTTATCCTGAAAGCGATTAAACTTAGGGAGTTTTCCATCGCAAATAGCTTTATGTATATAAGTCAGTTTATCTTTAGGATAAAAATTCCGTTCCCAATTAATATAATCTGACAGTACCCTTTTTATTCGTAGTAATGAACTACTTTTAGAGTTATCCCCCAAAATATGCTCCCTCAACGCCCTGTCCAGATGCGGGCTGGCAAACGGTGTGCCGTTGCCGTACTGCAGATGGTCGATCATTTTGCCGATCAGGTACTTATAGGGGCCATAAAGGGCAAACATCCGCGACAGCTGGCGCAGCTCATCAAATAGTATGGCGGCGCACTCCCGTCGGGTCAGCGTCTGTTGCGGGGCGGACAGACGGCTGACCATCGCATAGGCGCGCGGGTGCGTCTGGTGAAGACGTTTTCTGGTCAGCGTCCACGGGTCTACGGTGGCGGAAACGTCCGCCAGTCGAAAATGCGTTTTTAGCTGTGATGCGGACAGGTCTCCACAACGCATATCGCTCGCTCCGTAATCGTCCATGCGCTTTTGCGTTTTAAATATCGTGCAGGGGAACTGCAGTGCAGCCATCATGATACATTCCTTGTGTCATCGTCCAATGATCGTCACAAGCGAATGATACTCAGCAGCCAAACTTAGTATAGATATTGCACACAACTGCAGCGAAAAACAGGATTCATGCTGCTATTAACACCAAAAAGATAAGTTTATTCCTGGATTTTCAGCGCCTCCGGAGGCGGCTCTTCCCCCTGACGCTTCCTTATTAAGAAACAACGGGCAACGTTTCATTACTGCAGCATGGGGAAACCGTGGTTATTTTCAGAAACACAGGGCGGCCGATGTTTCTCTTGCCGCCACCGATGCCTCCTTTTCCCCATCACTGCGACGCCGTCGATGCGCGCCGCTGCGGCAACCGCCCTCCTTCTTTTGCGCGTGCGCAATCAGCCATGCGCCTGCCGGCTGTCCGCCGGCGCCTGCTCACGTTGGCTGTCGCCGTAATCACGCACCACCTGCGCTACCCGCAGCCGGTAATCGTGTAATACGCCATCGCGGCCGCGCGCCTGCGCCGCACGGTGCGCCTCCAGATTGCGCCACTGCCGCACCGCCTCTTCATCACGCCAAAAGGAGAGCGACAGCAGTTTGTCCGGCTCGGCCAGGCTTTGGAAACGTTCGATGGAAATAAAGCCGTCAATCTGCGCCAGCAGCGGCTTCAGCTGCGCCGCCATCGCCAGATAGGCCTCCTGCCGGCCTTCGGCCGCGTGCAATTCAAAGATTACCGCAATCATCTTTTCCTCCCGGCGCAGCGCGCCTTGTCGATAAGCTGACGCCAGCCTAAACTCATCCGTACCACGACACTTCGCCATGGAGCGAAATATGCATCACGATGAAATCGACCAGCGGCTGGCGGCAATCGGCGCCGCTATCGCCGACCGTTCGCGGGCGCGCATGCTGTGCCTGCTGATGGACGGCCGCGCCTATACGGCTACGGAACTGAGCGTCGCGGTCGATGTAGCGCCGTCGACCGCCAGCAGCCATCTGGCGCGGTTGCAGGATCAGCGGCTGATCGCCTGCGTCAAACAGGGGCGCTACCGCTATTTTCGTCTGGCGGACGGCGAAGTGGCCGCCGCGCTGGAATCGCTGATGGCGCTGGCGGGCGCGCCGCGACCGGTGGTGAAAAGCAGCACGCCGACGGCGCTGCAGCTGGCCCGCACCAGCTATGACCATATGGCCGGCGAGGTAGCGGTCAGCCTGCATAACCGGCTGTTTGCGCAGGAGTGGCTGTGCGGCGACGACTATCAGCTAACGCCGCAAGGACGCAGCGCGCTGGAACGGTTGGGGGTCAACTGTGCGCTCCCCGCCTCCCGCCGCCGTTTCGCCTGCGGCTGCCTGGACTGGAGCGAACGACGAGAACATCTGGGCGGCGCGCTGGGCGCAGCGCTGCTGGCCGCCTTCGAACGGCGCAGCTGGGTGCGCAAACAGCTCGATAGCCGTCAGTTGCACATCACGCCGGCGGGAAAAAAAGCGCTGGCCGCACATTTTGGCATATCGCTGTAACGGCGCGCTGCGCTAGCCTTATTACTGTACCCTGCGGGCGCCGACCTGTGCCCCCGTCTAACGTGAGGAGCCACTATGTTTGATGCCACCGAATTTCCCATCACCACCCGCTGGCCGGCGCAGCATCCGGAACGGCTACAGCTCTATTCCCTGCCGACGCCCAACGGCGTCAAAGTGTCGATCATGCTGGAAGAGACCGGCCTGCCTTATGAGGCGCATCTGATTGATATCGGCCAGAATGAAACCTGGACGCCGGAGTTTCTGTCATTGAACCCCAACGGCAAAATCCCGGCGATCCTCGATCCGGCCGGGCCGGACGGCAAACCGCTGGCGCTGTTCGAATCCGGCGCCATTTTGCTGTATCTGGCAGAGAAATGCGGTGAGTTCCTGCCGCAGGATCCGGTACAGCGCATTGAAACCATCCAGTGGGTATTCTTCCAGATGGCGGCGGTAGGGCCAATGTTCGGCCAGCTCGGCTTCTTCCACAAGTTCGCCGGACGCGAATATGAAGACAAACGCCCGCTGCAGCGCTATCAGAAGGAGTCGCAGCGCCTGCTCGGCGTGCTGAATGACCGGCTGGAAAACCGCGAGTGGATCATGGGTGCAGATTACACCATCGCCGATATTTCCCTGCTCGGCTGGGTGCGCAACCTGATTGGCTTCTACGAAGCGCGCGAACTGGTGTCGTTCGACAGCTTCCCCCACGTCGGCGCCTGGCTGGAGCGCGGTCTGGAACGCCCGGCGGTGCAGCGCGGCCTGAACATCCCGGCGCGACCATAAGCCGTATCACCGGTCGCCTGCCCGGCGGCCGTTATCTTTTTGTTACCTGACGCGGCTGGCAATTAGACGCCGCATACGCTTCACCGCTTAATTTGCCGGCAAAGAGGGGATGCTTAGCCGGCAAATAATACAATTACTGCAAAACTTAAATTAAATTCGCATTAAACCTTATATTTTCTGTAAGTTTTGAAACTTTTTTTAGTTACAAAAGTAGTTTTTAACATTCCTGTAAAGAATAATACCCCGCCAGTAAACGTGAACCGCACATTTGCTCTTCAGCGTCGCTACGAATAAGCCACTTTTCGTTAAATACCCTGTTAACAAAAAGGGCTTATCGCTATTTACGCGCCGAGGACAATGCGCGTTTTCACGAATATCCAGGGTTATTACCGATAAATTCTTTCACCTGCAATGAGTAGAATTTACACAAAAGAGATTTAATTTAATGAGAAAATTACTCGTTCTGTTTTTCTGCGCCAACCTGTTCGGCCTTGGCCAGCAGGCCGTCGCCGCAGAAAATAAAAACGTCGACGTTATGCTGATCGGCGGCGGTATCATGAGCGCCACGCTGGGCACTTACCTGCATGAACTGGAGCCGGACTGGACCATCGATATGGTCGAGCGCATGAACTCCGTGGCGGAAGAGAGCTCCAACGGCTGGAACAACGCCGGCACCGGCCACTCCGCGTTCTGCGAAATGAACTACACCCCGGAAAAAGAAGACGGCACCATCGATATCAGCAAAGCGGTGACCGTTAACGAATCTTTCGAGATCTCCCGCCAGTTCTGGTCTTATCAGGTCAAAAACAACGTCCTGGGCAATCCGAAATCCTTTATCAACAGCGTGCCGCACATGAGCTTTGTCTGGGGAGACGATAACATCAACTTCCTGCGCAAACGCTACGCCGCGCTGCAGCACAGCACCCTGTTCCGCGGGATGGAGTACTCTGAAGACCCTGCGCAGATCAAACAGTGGGCGCCGCTGATGATGGAAGGCCGCGATCCGGCGCAGAAAATCGCCGCCACCCGCATGCCGCTGGGCACCGACGTTAACTTCGGCGTGATCACCCATCAGCTGGTGGACAGCCTGTCCAAAGACAAAAAATTCAACCTGAGCCTGGGCCATGAAGTACGCGATATCAAACGCAACCCGGACAACAGCTGGGCGGTGACCATCGCCGATCTGAACAACGGCGGTAAAGAAACCACCACCAACGCCAAGTTCGTGTTTATCGGCGCAGGCGGCGCGGCGCTGCACCTGCTGCAGAAGTCCGGCATTCCGGAAGCAGACGGCTACGGCGGCTTCCCGGTCGGCGGTCAGTTCCTGGTTACCAGCAACCCGGAAGTTGCCAATCAGCACCTGGCGAAGGCCTACGGCCTGGCCAGCGTCGGTTCCCCGCCAATGTCGGTACCGCACCTGGATACCCGTATGCTGGACGGCAAACGCGTGCTGCTGTTCGGACCGTTCGCTACCTTCTCCAGCAAATTCCTGAAAAACGGTTCGCTGTTTGATCTGATCGTTTCCATGAACAGCTCAAACCTGATGCCAATGACCCACGTCGGTCTGGATCACTTCGATCTGGTGAAATACCTGGTCGGTCAGCTGATGATGAACGACGACGATCGCTTTGCCGCGCTGAAAGAGTACTACCCGGACGCCAAGCAGGAAGACTGGAAACTGTGGACCGCCGGCCAGCGCGTACAGATCATCAAGAAAGATGCTGATAAAGGCGGCGTGCTGCAGTTCGGCACCGAAGTGGTCAGCTCGCAGGACGGCAGCATCGCCGCACTGCTGGGCGCGTCACCGGGCGCTTCCACCGCTGCGCCAATCATGCTGCACCTGATGGAAAAAGTGTTCAAAGACAAAGTGGCAACGCCGCAGTGGCAGGCCAAGCTGAAAGAGATCATCCCGTCCTACGGCCAAAAGCTGAACGGCAACGTGGAAATGACCAACAAGATCCGCAGCTACACCAGCAACACGCTGCAGCTGAACTATGTTGAAGTGAAACCGGAAGCTGCTGAAGCGCAGTAAACCTACGCGGCCGGCAACGGCCCCGCTCCGGTAACCGCACATGCCAGTCAGTCAACGCTGACTGGCATTTTTTATGCCGTATTATCTCGCCGGATTCGCGGGAATATTCAATGCCACCGGCAATCACTCATATCGCCTTGATATGCCCCTACCGCCAGCGGAGCATTTTTCGCTCCCCTGATTTACCAAGTTCCCTCTTGCGTAATGGATTTTGCCCGCCTATTATCAAAGCACAAACTTGGATAATTAGCCTGTTCATACCTGAAACACCGGTTTTACGTATGAATGGCGACGCCTTATCTCTTGAGATCTGAATGTCGTACCTGCGGGAGAATTTAAATAATGGATCGCGCCAATATCATTCACGACTTACTGGACTGGATTGAAACTCACCTGGACCAACCGCTGCTGCTGGATAACGTGGCGGCAAAATCGGGCTACTCCAAATGGCACCTGCAACGCATGTTCCGCAGCACCACCGGCCACGCCCTCGGCAGTTACATCCGCGAACGCCGGCTGTCGAAAGCCGCTCAGGCGCTGCGATCGACGCCGCGCCCGATCCTGGATATCGCCCTGCAATATCATTTTGATTCCCAACCCTCGTTTTCCCGTGCGTTCAAAAAACAGTTCGGCAAAACGCCGGCGGTTTACCGTCGCAGCGACTGGGGCAGCTTTGACGACACGCCGCTGCCTGCCGCTGCGCAGCCGGCACAACATCAGGATTCGCCTGGGCTGCAGCTGCTGTACGCCAAACAGTGCGTCGACGGCAAATGCAGCAACTGGATGGGGCAGCGCTAGCCTCACCCGCCGTATCCGCCGATAAAAAAGGGCGCCGTCATGATAACGGCGCCCTGATTGTTTGCGGCTTACGCGGCCGAACGATCAGTTAGTTATAGCGAATCTCATAGGTAGCGTAGCTATGAATCGGCCCGGAGGTGGTTTTTTTCGGCGCCTGCGTCACATAGCCGATGTAATAGGTAAAGGTGCCGACGTCCTTGGCGCCGATCTCCGGCTGCACGCTGTTCTGATCCGGATCGGCCGGAATAATTTTATTCGACTTGTCCAGGGTATCGTTACCGTTTACCGACAGGGCCAGCGCAATATTACTGGCGCCGTCGCTCAGGCTGTTCGCCAGATAGCCGGCGTCCTCATTCGCGCCCTGCAGCAGATTGCCTCCCACCCAGCTGACGCTGATGTTACGCAGATCGGCCTCCGAGAGCGTTTCCGCAGAGCCTTCCATAATCTGGCAGTTGCTCAGCTGAATGGTAAAAGACTTCGGCTTCAGATAAGCACCGGCGCCACGGTTATGCACTTCCTGCAGCGAGACCGGCGCCAGATAAACGTTGGCGTCGCTGCCCTGGCCGTTGACCGAGACGGAGCAGGAGGTATCGGTGATTTTGCCCAGAAAATCCACCCGGCCGCCGTCGGCATCCGGCGTCGCAGCCTGTGCCAGCGCGCAATACCCCATTCCGGCAATCAGCAATGATACACAGCGTTTCATGATAGCGTTCCTTATATACAGGGGCGCAGGCAGAGGCGCTGCGCCCGGACGGAGGCGAGTCCGTTTCCGTTAGTCGTAGGTCAGGTTAAACACCATATGGGCTTCAACCGCGCCGGAGGTAATCTTCGACAGGTACTGGTAAAAACGCGCGGTGTACGACAGGTCGATATACTGCATCTGGTTATTTGCCAGACGGCCGACGTTATACGCCTTTTTAAACTGCAGCGGGTTCATCCGGCTGTCCAGCACCTGCACGCCGACGCCCTGCGCCGCGCTGCTGTCGGTTCGCTCATTTTTCAGCACCCCCTGGCTCAGCGCAGTGCCGGTCGCCAGGTTGCCGTCAAAGGTCATATTGACGTTGGCATAGCCGGCCACGCTGACGCCGCCGCTGCACTGCAGCTGAATCGGGAATTTTCGCCCGCCGGCAAAGGTGCCGACGCCGTTCAGGTCGCTGGTTTTAATCGCGCCGATATCCACGCTGAAGTTATTGCCGCCCATCACCGTGCAGGACGGCGAAACGATGGTCAGCGCATTGGCGCTCAGGTAAGTTTCCAAGAGCGGGTTGGAGCCGTATACATAGTCGTACGAGGTATATTTACCGCTGGCAACGCTGCCGCTGCCGGTTACCGCCGCGGTCTTGATCACCTGCAGAGTAAAGGTGGAACCCGCCAGGTAGTAACTCGTACCACGCCCGCCATCAAAGTTTTTCACCTCCGGATAGGTGAACTGGATCGCCCCGCCGCGACGGAAACGCAGCCCGATACCCGGCACGTTGGTGGAATATACCTTGTTGCCCAGATCCTGCACGCCGGTGGCGACAATTCTGGCGGAAAAATCGTTACGGCCGGTGCAGTAGTAATACTGCCCACCTTGTCCCATGGTCCAGCTTTTTTCATACAGCACCGAGCCAATCGGCGCGTTCGGGTCCACCACCACGCGGCCGACCACCATATCCAGCTGCACGGTCGGCGTATTGTAGCGGGAACAGGCGGCATAGGCCTGCCCGGCGGCCAGAGCGGCAATCACCACCAGCCAACGACAGAGATTTTTTACTGACATACCGCATCCTTAGTTGAGGCCGGGTTCAGGGCGATAGTGCACCGACCGTTGCTCCAGGTGATTACCGCCTGCTTCGCGGTGTCCGAGGAGATAAACAGCGTGCTGCCCTGGCCCACGACGCCAATATATTTACCGTTTTCGTCCACGATATCCGCACCAAACGGCAGCGGTTCGCCATTGCTCTGCCGCGCGCGGAAGTTCAGGTTCTTCTCAACGGTGGTGTTGAATTTCACCTTCACGATGCTGCCCTCATACGGCACCACCTGCGCAACGGTCTTCTCAAAGTTGATGTCTTCCGAGCTGCCTTTCGGGTTAATTTCCACCGCATTGATACGGTACGGCCGCAGATAAGGCAGCACCGCATAGCCGTTGCCGTCCACCCGGGTGCCCGGCGAGCCGGGCAGCATCGCGCCCTTGGCGTCTTTGGCTTCGATCAGCGCCATGGTGGTGCCGGTTTCCGGCGACAGCGTCACCCCGCCGCCGTGGGCAATCAGTGAGCCGCTGGCGCCCAGGCCGCTCTGACGATAGCCTTCGCCCTGGCTGTAGCTGGCGGTCAGCGTCGAATAAGGCGCGCGATAGCTGCCGTTCAGGCCGACATTGTGGTCGCCGCCGCGTGCCACCGAGGTGGTCACGCCGTAGCTCAGGTTGTTCTCTTCACCGAAGGAGCCGTTCAGACCCACCTGCGAGTTGCCGAAGTGCGAATTGTTGAAGACGGTGTTCGAATTCAGGTTCGCCCGGCGGTTTTCGCCGAAGTACAGCGGATAGCTGAAGTTAAGCGAAATGCGATCGTCTTTGTTGTTACCGCCGTTATTGGCCGAGTAGACACGCTGCACGCCGACGTTATACGTCATGCGGCCCCACATGTTGTTGTAGCTCAGCTGATACTGCTTCTCGGTGCCGCTGCGGTTCCAGTAGTCGGCAATCCGCCCGGTAAAGTAGAAGCCGCCCCAGCCTTCCGGCAGATCCTGGTTGACGGTATAGCTGAAGCCGTTTTTCTCCCGCCAGATTTCGCGGTTATTACCGCTCTTCTCCCTGTCGATGGTGTACAGCGCATCGCTCAGGTTGTAATAATCCTTGGTGGAGTAGCGGTACGCCGCCAGTACGATGCTGGTCTGCGTGCTGGAGAACATGCGGTTAAAACTCAGGCGGAAGCTCTGGCCGGTTTTATCTTCATCTTTCAGCTTCAGGCGCGACTGCGTCATATCCAGCGACAGCGCGCCGATACCGGTATTGATACCGCTGCCCAGCAGCACCGACTGATAGTCGTTAAAACCGCTGACGCCGAAATAGCCGGTGAACAGGTTATTCACGCCATATTGATAGGTGCCCTGCACAATCGCCGGCTTATTACGCAGGTCATCGGCGTCGGCCTTACCGACGGCGAAGGTATAGCGCATCATGCCCGGACGCAGCAGTTGGGTAACGGACGAGTAAGGCACGTTAAAGTGCTGCTCGGAGCCATCGGCCTCTTTGATCGTCACTTCCAGATCGTTGCCATAGCCGGACGGATACACATCGTTAATGTTAAACGGCCCGGGCGGCACCGAGGTCTGATAAATGATATTGCCGCTCTGGCGCACGGTGACCAAGGCGTTGCTTTGCGCCACGCCGCGAATCTCCGGCGCATAGGAGCGCATGCCGTCCGGGAACATGTTGTCGTCGGTCGCCAGGTTCACCCCGCGCAGCCCCACGCTGTCGAAGAACTCACCGTTGGTAAAGAACTGGCCGCCGGTAAAGATCGACTTCATCTGCGGGATCGGCCGCTGCAGGTAGGTCTGGTTGGAGTTCCAGCGCGTGCTGCCCCGCTGCTGCTGCCAATCCAGGTTGCCGATGTGTTTCAGCAGCCAGCCGTCATAGGAGAAACCCGCATTGATGCCCAGATAAGCGCTGGAGTCATCTGAACCCTGCGCGGAAGAGACATGGTTGTTGTAGTAGTTGGCGGTATAGGCCAGGTTCAGCGCCGGGACGCCTTCGTCCCAGAACTCCGGCGCTACATAACCTTTGTACATGCGGTTTTCATAGATCTGCGGCACCGACAGATCCAGACGCAGCGAAGACTGGTTAAAGTTGTCTTTCAGGTTGTCATCCTGGCGCCACTCGCTCAGGCGGCCGCAAAACTCAGGATTTTTGCTCAGCGCCTCATTGAGTTTCTCCACCGCCACGCCAAACTGCGACAGCATTTTGGCGGTGTAGCAGACGCCCAGTTTGGACTGTTTATCGCGGGTGATCTGCAGGTCATAACGCCCGCGCCACTCATCATTGGTGTAGACATCGACGGAATAGGTTCCCTCGCTGATCGCTACGGTGCTAAAGCGCGTCAGGTCGACCTTCTCCTTGCTGCCGACGATAAAGCCATCGTTAAATTGATACAGCGGCTGTTGATTTTCCTGCGGCTCCGCCGCGCCGGCCGGAGAAATACAAGCCGAAACCACGATCGTCACAGAGAGCTTGCAACCCAATGCTTTTATCGGCACCCACTGTTTCATCTGAAATATCCCTATTTTACCGCGAGTTTAATGGCAACATCTGAGCCGTAATCATTGATATTGTTAATAACCAGAGTTTCGCCCGCTTTGAACGCCGTCTTGGTGTTCAGCGTTCCGCTGCTTTGCGGCGCCAGCATCAGAGTGCGTTCGTTCAGCGCCGTTTTGCCATCGCGTGAAACCTTGGTCACGGTGATATAAAACGGCGTCGGATTATTCAGCGTCAGGCTATTACCCGCCGCCTTCAGCACCAGCTGCTGCGGCGCGGCGTCGCGATTGCCCAACCCGCTCGGACGATAGAAGAATTTAAAGCGTGAGCGAATCGCCAGCTGCAGTACGTTCTGCCCTTCCTGCTGGCGCTCGGTATTGCTTGGCGGGATCTCCAGAATATTCAGCCACCACAGGCTCTCTTTATTCGTCGCCAGGCCAGATTTATTCGCCAGCTTAATACGCAGGGTCTGACCGCTTTTCGCATCCACACGGGAAATTGGCGGCGTAATTAAAAAAGGCGTCACGATAGTATCCGGCGTGGCATTCGCGTCGCCATTATCCAGCCAGGCCTGCGCCAGCGCCGGTCGATCAGCTGAGTTGGACAGCTGCACCGTTATTTCTCTTTCATTTCCCGGATAAATAAAGCGCGTGCCGTTAGCGATAATATTGTTGGCGGAAGCAGAGAAACTGAAAATGAAACAGAAAAAAAGGGCAATAAATTTCATCATAACCTCAGAAATGAAAGCGGCAGACGCGCTGCCGCTTTTGTTCAGCAAAAGATTATTACTGATAGGTAATTTCGTAAGTCGCGTAGCTGTTGACCACACCGCTGGTTACGGTGTCTGGGGTCGCAGTAGCGTAGCCTACGTAGTAGGTGAAGCGCTTGCCGCCGTCCAGGTCAGCAACGCTGGTCGCTGCTTTCTGGTTGGCATCGCCCGGGATGATTTTGTTGGTCAGGTTTTTCGCATCGTCGGCAGACAGCACCAGTTGGATGTTCTGCGCACCGGTACCTTCGGTGTTGGCCAGGTAGCCTGCGGTGGTGCCGCTTGCGCCGGTCAGCAGGTTACCGCCGGTCCAGTTAACGCCCAGTTTGTCAGCGCTGACTTCGGTATCGGCCGCCTGGCAGTTGGTGACGTCAATGGTGAAAGACTTAGGTTTCAGGTAGGTATTGGCGCCTGCATTTTTCACTTCGTTCAGGCTTACCGGCGACAGGTAAACGCTGGCGTCGCTGCCTTGACCGTTAACAGAAACAGTACAAGATACGTCGGTTACTTTACCGTAGAAGTCAACCTGACCGCCGCCAACATTTTCGGATGCAGCGTGTGCGGCAGACATTCCCAGAAAAGCGGTCGCTACTGCGGAGAGTAATACTTTGTTCATTGTAATATCCTATGTCGGAATTTATCGAAAATGATTGATATAGTCGTTAGTCCGCACAGAAGATTAAGGAATACAATCTTGCCGTCCCGTCACTATGCGTTAACTAAAATGGAAATGCTGACTGTCACCCAGGCAATACATTAAATATCCATATTTGCAGGCAATATTTGTCACTACCTATAGGTAGAATTCCGAAGTTATAAACGACAGAATCACGAGGAATAGATTTAATTCCGCCGCTAACATGTTCCATTTCGGAAGTATCCTAGTCTCACCACCCCAATAAATTAAAATCGTTTATAACATTCATAAATGCCTCCTTGATAGGAAAAATCTATCAACGATTACCCATCGATCGATATTGACGATTCTAAAAGATAGGAATAGTCTGTATTTTACACGGGAGATAAACAAAACTAACGGCAAGTTAACGTTAAATCAGTGCATTACGGCAGAGCGATGAGTGCAACTTTTCTGATTTTAAAAGAGAAGTGAAAATCAGGCATGTATTTTGACACCCACTTCACCAAAGAAAAGGCAAAGGCGGTTATAAATAAGAATCTTACCAATAAAACCTGCCAAAGAAATTATTAACCAGTTAAAAAACAATGAACTGTAATTCAATCCAAGGATTGGTAAATGAGCACTTCTTTTATAGAGAGAAATAACGGTATCTATTTTACCTTTCAGCCGATGTTCACCAGAACGGGGCAGTTGATCGCCGTTGAATGCCTGTCGCGTTTTACCCTGGACAGCGTATTCGCTCATTGCTCGCCGGAGCAGTTCTTCAAAAGCGCGGACGGCCTGACCCGCATCGAAATCCTGCAAGAGCAGGTCGAACTGATAGAGAAATATCAGGCCTGGTTCAATCAACATCAGGTGATTGTCACGCTAAATGTTGACGATCACTCACTGGCTTCATTAGCCAGCAGCCAGTTTGCAGAAAGAATAAAGTCCATACGTTGCATCCATTTTGAAATCAGCGAAAGCGCGACGCGCCTGATAAAAGATCGCGTCCACCTCGATCCGACGCTGGAGGGATATTCGTTTTGGCTTGATGATTTTGGTTCCGGCTACGCGGGCTTTTCCGCACTTTATAACAGCCGTTTCCGTTTCGTTAAACTCGACCGCTTCCTGTTGTGGAATTTTATGCAACGGCCCGGCGGCGAAGGTTTAATGCGCGCATTACTGCGTTTTTTTTACCTGAATAATTATAAGGTCATTATCGAAGGTGTGGAAACGCCCGACCATAAAAGGTGGTTGAACGAAATGCCCTATTACGCACTGCAAGGAAAGCTGTGGAAGGAGTCCGACATCAGGGACTTAAATTCGCTTCTGACAGCTGAATACTTCTAACTTATTGTTGGGGTCAGCCCTTATGCCTAAAAATAATGTCCTTGTCATTAGTGAGTGTAAATACAGCTACGTCGGCCTGTCCGTGCTGTTGAAAAAACATTACGGCCAATATGATATCCGCCTGTTTTCCGACTTTATGCACGGCGGCGCCAAGGCGGAGAAGATCGTCAAACATGACATCGCGCTGATCTTTACCTCGCAGAACCTGGAGCAGAGCGTCAATGTTATCGAGAGCCTGGTCGCCATGCACAACGGTTATCGCAGCAATACCCGCATTGTGGTGTTCTACGATGATGAACGGGTGGTCAATCTGCTGTCGGTGCTGGGGATCACGGTCGAACTGATCTCCGCGCGCATGCCGCTTTATTCGCTGCAAGAAAAATTGCAGCAGCTGTTCGACAGCCCGATGGCCGGCGGCATCCGGGTGCAGAAAACCCGTGAGCTCAGCCCGGCGGAAAGCGACGTGCTGTTTAACCTGCTGCGCGGCGACAGCCTGTTGTGTATCGCGCAAAAGCGCGGCACGCATCCAAAAACCATCTTTTCTCAGAAATACAGCGCCATGCGCAAGCTGCGCCTGCGCAGCATGAGCAGCATTTTTGTTGCGGCCAAATAATCTGAAGGGGCGTCTTCGCGCCCCCTTCCTTCTTACCCGCCTGCCAAGCATGCGGATCGATGCCTTCTCCAACGCCACCGATTAAGTTAAATTAATGTAACAACAAGTAAACAAGCAGTAACAGCCACATCCTGTCGCCGCAATTTGGTTACTCTTCCACCACGGGATTTCCCGCTGGCATGATGGCGTTTTTCGCTTTCTTCGCCGCTTCTATCAGCATTGTCGTCTGGATTAAAAATAAACATCAGGAGATGTTATGAAATCATCCTTATTCAGCCGTTATACCTGCTTTATGCTGAGCATTATCTTGGCGCTGGCCTTCTTCTTTATGGCCCTGGAACAGCCCTGGTTCTGGCTGCCCGCCCTGGCGTTTATCGCCCTGACCGCGCTGGGCCTGTATGACCTCAGCCAGCAGCGCCACGCCATCTGCCGTAACTACCCGATTATCGGCCGGCTGCGTTTCTTCTTCGAATTTGTCCGCCCTGAACTGCGCCAGTATCTGCTGGAAGAAGATGACGAGCAGATCCCCTTTTCACGCACCCAGCGTTCGCTAGTCTACCGCCGGGCGAAAAACCAGATGGGGGATAAACCCTTTGGCACCATTATCGACGTGTATAAAACCGGCTATGAGTGCATCGGTCACTCCATGTGCCCGGTGCCGGTCGCCGATCCCACCAGCTACCGCATCACCATCGGCGGCCCGGACTGCACCCAGCCCTATTCGGCCTCCATCTTCAACATCTCCGCCATGAGCTTCGGCGCGCTGTCTGCCAACGCTATCCGCGCACTAAACCTCGGGGCGGCCAAAGGCAACTTTTACCACGACACCGGCGAAGGCAGCATCAGCCGTTATCACCGGGAACACGGCGGCGATCTGGTCTGGGAACTGGGCAGCGGCTATTTCGGCTGCCGCACCGCCGACGGACACTTCGATCCGCAGCGCTTCGCCGAACAGGCCGCCAGCCCGCAGGTGCGCATGATTGAAATCAAGCTCAGCCAGGGCGCCAAGCCGGGCCACGGCGGCATTCTGCCGGCGAAAAAGGTTGATGCGGAGATCGCCGCCACCCGCGGCGTGCCTGAAGGGCAGGACTGCATTTCCCCCTCTTCGCACAGCGCCTTCCGTACGCCGATCGAAATGATGCACTTTATCCAGCAGCTGCGGCAGCTCTCCGGCGGCAAACCGGTCGGCTTTAAATTGTGCATCGGCCACCCGTGGGAGTTCGTCGCCATTGTCAAAGCGATGCTGCACACCGGCATTCTGCCGGACTTTATCGTGGTTGACGGCAAAGAGGGCGGCACCGGCGCCGCGCCGCTGGAACTGTCCAACTATATGGGCATGCCGCTGCGCGAAGGGCTGTTGTTCGTGCACAACACGCTGGTTGGCTGCGGCCTGCGCGACAGCATCAGGATCGGCGCCAGCGGTAAAATCATCAGCGCCTTTGATATCGCCAGCGTGATGGCGCTCGGCGCCGACTGGGTGAACTCGGCGCGCGGCTTTATGTTCGCCGTTGGCTGTATCCAGTCGCAAAGCTGCCACACCAACCACTGCCCGACCGGCGTCGCCACGCAGGATCCGCTGCGGCAGAAAGCGCTGGTGGTGCCGAATAAAGCGGAGCGGGTGTACCACTTCCACCAGAATACGGTGAAGGCGCTGGCCGAAATGCTGGCGGCGGCGGGCGTCAGCCGTCCGGAACAGCTAACGTCGCACCATATGCTGCGCCGCATCACCCCGACGGAAATCAAGGTCTACGCCGATATCTACTACTATCTGGAACCGGGCGCGCTGCTGGAAAAAGAGATTAAAAGTGAGTTTTACGCCCGCATGTGGCGTATGGCAACGCCAAGCAGCTTCGACCAGGCGGTCGCCCTGTCGGCTTAACGTATCGGTGATGCCCCGGGTAAAACAGGGAAATAACCCCGGTGCAGGACGCGCCGGGGGAATATTCCCTCCTCGCCGGGCGGCGAAGAGGGAAATTGATTACTGCTTGCGCACCGGCGCGTCGCCGGCAACGTAGTAATCCGCCGTGCTGCGCGGCAGCGGCGTGCGCTGACGGATACGGTCGGCGATTTTCTCGGCGATCATAATGGTGGTGGCGTTCAGGTTGCCGGTAATGATCTGCGGCATAATGGAGGCATCCACCACGCGCAGCCCTTCCATACCGTGCACCCGACCCTGGCCGTCTACCACCGCCATCTCATCTTCGCCCATTTTGCACGAGCAGGACGGGTGGAAGGCGGTTTCTGCATGTTCACGCACGAAGGCGTCCAGCTGTTCGTCGGTCTGCACCTCCGGCCCCGGGCTGATCTCCCGGCCGCGATACTCATCCAGCGCCGGCTGCGCCATAATTTCGCGCGTGATGCGGATCGCATCGCGGAACTCCTGCCAGTCCTGTTCGGTCGCCATATAGTTGAACAGAATGCTCGGATGCTGGCGCGGATCTTTCGATTTCACCTGCACCCGGCCGCGGCTCGGCGAACGCATGGAACCGACGTGCGCCTGGAAACCGTGTTCTTTCACCGCGTTGCTGCCGTTGTAGTTAATCGCTACCGGCAGGAAATGGTACTGAATATTCGGCCAGTCAAACTCTTTGCGGCTGCGGATAAAACCGCCGGCCTCAAACTGGTTGCTGGCGCCGACGCCGGTGCCGTTGAACAGCCATTCCGCACCGATTTTCGGCTGGTTGAACCATTGCAGCGCCGGATACAGCGATACCGGTTTCTTACAGGCGTACTGCAGATACATCTCCAGGTGATCCTGCAGATTCTCGCCGACGCCCGGCAGATCGTGCACCACATCAATATCCAGCTGCTTCAGCAATGCCGCCGGGCCTACGCCGGAGCGCTGCAGAATTTGCGGCGAGGCAATAGCGCCGGCGCACAGCAGCACTTCTTTGCGCGCACGCGCCGTATGCAGTTCATTGCCGTCGCCCTTCAGGTAGCTGACGCCCACCGCACGCTTGCCGGCAAAATCGATATGATCGGTCAGCGCATGGGTAACGATGGTCAGATTCGGCCGCGGGCGCGCCTGGTCCAGATAACCACGCGCGGTGCTGGCGCGGCGGCCTTTCGGCGTGACGGTGCGGTCCATCGGCCCGAAGCCTTCCTGCTGATAGCCATTCAGGTCGTCGGTGCGCGGATAGCCGGCCTGTACGCCCGCTTCGATCATCGCGTGGAACAGTTCATTATTGCCGGCCTTCGGCGTGGCAACGCTGACCGGGCCGTCGCCGCCGTGGTAGTCGTTCGGCCCGATATCGCGGGTTTCCGCCTTGCGGAAGTACGGCAGGCAGTCCAGGTAGCTCCAGTCTTCCAGACCCGGCGCTTTCGCCCAGTTGTCAAAATCCATCGCATTGCCGCGAATGTAGCACATGCCGTTAATCAGCGAGGAGCCGCCCAGCCCTTTGCCGCGCCCACACTCCATGCGGCGGTTGTTCATGTGCGGTTCAGGATCGGTTTCATACGCCCAGTTATAACGGCGGCCCTGTAACGGAAAGGCCAGCGCCGCGGGCATCTGCGTACGAAAATCCATCCGGTAATCCGGGCCGCCGGCTTCCAGCAGCAGGACGCTCACGTCGGCGTCTTCGGTTAAACGGGTGGCTAATACGTTACCGGCGGAACCGGCCCCGATAATGATGTAATCGTATTCCATCAATTATCTCCTTTCATTGATATAGCTGAGTGATGCAAACGGCCTGCAGGCCCGCATACTGTGCAGTCAAAATAGCGTTGCTTGACGTAAAAAGACGGGCATAGCCCGGGTATTCAGGCTGCGGCGCACGGCGCCGCAGCCTGAATGCGACGGTGGGGATCAGAACACGGAACCGAAGTCGCCCAGTTCAACCTGCACCGATTTGATTTGCGTGTAGTGCTCCAGCGTGGTCAGGCCGTTTTCACGACCGACGCCGGAGTGTTTGTAACCGCCGACCGGCATTTCGGCCGGTGACTCACCCCAGGTGTTGATCCAGCAGATGCCGGCTTCCAACTGGTGAATCACCCGGTGGGCGCGCGCCAGATCGCGGGTCACCAGACCGGCCGCCAGACCGTAGGTGGTGTCGTTGGCGCGTTTGATCACTTCCTCTTCGCTGTCGTAGCTGAGGATGCTCATCACCGGCCCGAAGATCTCTTCGCGCACAATTTCCATCTCGTCGCTGCAGTCGGTAAACACCGTCGGCGCCACGTAAGCGCCCTTGCCGAACTCGCCGTCGGTTACGCGTTCGCCGCCGCACAGCAGGCGCGCGCCGCTGTTCTTGCCGCTTTCAATAAAGCGCAGCACGGATTCCATATGCGGGAAGCTGACCAGCGGGCCGAAGTTGGTCGCCGGGTCGGTTGGGTCGCCCAGGCGAATACGCTGCACGCGCTCCAGGATTTTGCTTTCAAACTGGGATTTCAGCGCCGCCGGCACAAAGACGCGCGTGCCGTTAGTGCACACCTGGCCGGAGCTGTAGAAGTTGGCCATCATGGCGATATCCGCCGCGCGATCCAGGTCGGCGTCGTCAAACACGATCAGCGGCGATTTACCGCCCAGTTCCATGGTGACTTCTTTCAGCGTCGAGCTGGAAGCGTTGGCCATCACCTTCTTGCCGGTTTTTACGCCGCCGGTGAAGGACACTTTGGTGATGCCCGGATGGTCGGTCAGGTACTGGCCCACTTCCGCGCCGCTGCCGGTCACCACGTTGAACACACCGTCCGGCAGGCCGGCTTCGGTGTAGATTTCCGCCAGCTTCAGCGCCGTCAGCGAAGTGACTTCGCTCGGTTTGAAGATCATCGCGTTACCAGCGGCCAGCGCCGGCGCCGATTTCCACAGGGCGATCTGGATCGGATAGTTCCAGGCGCCGATGCCGGCAACCACGCCCAGCGGTTCGCGGCGGGTGTAAACAAATGAGGAGTCGCGCAGCGGGATCTGCTGGCCTTCGATCGCCGGGATCAGGCCGGCGTAATACTCCAGCACGTCGGCGCCGGTGACAATATCCACCGCGGTGGTTTCCGACAGCGCCTTCCCGGTATCGAGGGTTTCCAGCGCCGCCAGTTCGTCATTGCGCTCACGCAGGATATCCACCGCACGGCGCAGAATGCGCGAACGCTCCATCGCCGTCATCGCCGCCCACACCTGCTGTCCGCTGGCTGCACTCGCCACCGCCCGGTTGACGTCTTCAGCGCTGGCGGCCTGAACTTCGGCGATCGTTTCGCCGTTGGCCGGGTTGACTGCGTTGAAAGTTTTACCCTCGGTACTGTCTACATAGGCACCATGAATATAGAGCTTCTGTAAGCCAAAACGGGACATAGGTTCTCCTTTATTGCTGTCCTCAGGGCGGCGTATGCCCCCGGAGCTGAAACATAATGTATTCGCTGGTCAGCGCGATGGCCTTGGCCTGATTAAACTCGCTGCCGCGCAGCGCAGCGCGCAGCCACAGGCCGTCAATCAGTGCCGCCAGCCCTTTTGCCGCCAGCCGCGCCTGCGCTTTGGGCAGCGCGCGCTGAAATTCGGCGCTCAGATTGGAATACAGCCGGCGTCCGTTAACCTGCTGCAACCGGTTGAGCTGCGGCTGATGCAGACTGCTGGCCCAAAAAGCCAGCCAGGTTTTCATCGCCGCGCTGTTGATCTGGCTGTCGTCAAAGTTGCCGGCGACAATCGCCTGCAGACGCGCAGCCGGACTCTGGTCTGTCTGTGCCTGTAATCGCCGCCTGACTGCCTCGCCCAGATGGCTGATCAGATAGCGCATCGTCGCTTCCAGCAGGCCGTTCTTATCCTTGAAGTAATGACTGATAATGCCGTTCGACACGCCGGCCCGACGCGCAATCTGCGCGATAGTGGCATCATGCATTCCGACATCGTTTACTGCGGCCAACGTGGCATCAATCAACTGCTGCCTTCGTATCGGCTGCATTCCTACTTTTGGCATGGCTCCGACTCTCAAAACAGGTCTTCTGTAAGACGGCGTTTCCTGCCCAAGTATGGCAGTTTTTAGCAAAAATTAAGAAACGTCGCCTGACTATTAAACTTTTTTTTGATTGAACGTTCAATAAAAATTGCATATATTTTATTACCGCTTGGTTACTAAAGTGTAATATTCGGTTGTGGAACTGGCTGATTTTTGTGAGGTATTTAACAAACCTGACCAAAATCAGTGGCTGTAAGCGGTTCCCGCCGCGCAGTGTTTTTTGCTGCGCTAAAGAGTTGCGGCGGTAATTTTTAGAAAGCAAAGGTAATGATTGCCGTCGGGCTGTCTGCCGTATTTCGCCGGAGGTGAACGCCGCCGACGAAAGGCTCGATTCTACTCAGTTGTTAAACACCAGAGGAAGACGATGACAACACACGACACCTCCTCAAAACCGCAGCAGGACAGACTGAACCCTGTGGTTTTCTTCGTCTCGGCGGGGCTGATCCTGGCCTTCTCGCTGATGACGATTTTCTTCACTGATTTATCCGGAACCTGGCTTACCCGCACCCTGAACTGGGTGTCCAAAACCTTCGGCTGGTATTACCTGCTGGCCGCCACCCTGTATATCGTATTCGTGGTATGTATCGCCGCCTCGCGTTTTGGTTCGATCAAGCTCGGGCCGGAACAGTCCAAACCTGAATTCAGCCTGATGAGCTGGGCGGCGATGCTGTTCGCCGCCGGTATCGGCATCGACCTGATGTTCTTCTCGGTCGCCGAACCGGTCACGCAATATATGATGCCGCCGGAAGGCCAGGGCCAGACGCTGGAAGCCGCACGGCAGGCGATGGTCTGGACGCTGTTCCACTACGGGCTGACCGGCTGGGCGATGTACGCCCTGATGGGGATTGCGCTCGGCTACTTCAGCTACCGCTATAACCTGCCGCTGACCATCCGCTCGGCGCTGTACCCGATCTTCGGCAAGCGCATCAACGGCCCGATCGGCCACAGCGTGGATATCGCCGCGGTGGTCGGCACCATCTTCGGTATCGCCACCACCCTCGGCATCGGCGTGGTGCAGCTGAACTACGGGCTGAAAGTGCTGTTTGACCTGCCGGAAAACCTGACGGTGCAAAGCGCGCTGATCCTGCTGTCGGTAGTGATGGCGACCATCTCGGTGACCTCCGGGGTGAATAAAGGCATCCGCATCCTGTCGGAGCTGAACGTCTGGCTGGCGGTCGGCCTGATGGCGTTCGTGCTGTTCTTCGGCGACACCGAGTTCCTGCTCAACGCGCTGGTGCTCAACGTCGGCGATTACATCAACCGCTTTATGGGCATGACGCTCAACAGCTTCGCCTTTGACCGCCCGGTAGAGTGGATGAACAACTGGACGCTGTTCTTCTGGGCCTGGTGGGTTGCCTGGTCGCCGTTTGTCGGCCTGTTCCTGGCGCGTATTTCCCGCGGCCGCACCATCCGCCAGTTTGTGGTCGGTACGCTGATCATCCCGTTCGTGTTTACCCTGCTGTGGCTGTCGATCTTCGGCAACAGCGCGCTGTACCAGATTATCCACGGCAACACCGCGTTCGCTCAGGAAGTGATGCAGTACCCGGCGCACGGCTTCTACAGCCTGCTGGCCCAGTACCCGGCCTTCACCTTCAGCGCCTCGGTCGCCACCATCACCGGCCTGCTGTTTTACGTTACCTCGGCGGACTCCGGCTCGCTGGTGCTCGGTAACTTCACCTCACGGCTGAGCGATATCAATAACGATGCGCCGAACTGGCTGCGTATCTTCTGGTCAGTCACCATCGGCCTGCTGACCATCGGCATGCTGATGACCAACGGCGTCTCCGCGCTGCAGAACGCCACGGTGATTATGGGGCTGCCGTTCAGCTTTGTGATCTTCTTCGTGATGGCCGGGCTGTATAAATCGCTGAAGGTTGAGGATTACCGCAAGGCCGGTGCGCTGAGCACCTCGGCGCCGACGCCGGCCTCCAGCAATGAAGTGCTGAACTGGAAACAACGCCTGTCGCGCGTGATGAACTATCCGGGCACCAAGTACACGCAGAAAATGCTGGATCGCGTCTGCCTCCCGGCGATGCAGGAAGTGGCGCGTGAGCTGGAGCTGCGCGGCGCAAAAGTGGAGTTCAACGAAGTGCCGCCGATGGAAGAAGAGCGCCTGCCGCACCTGGAGCTGCTGGTGCATCTGGGGGAAGAGCAAAACTTTATCTACCAGATCTGGCCGCAGCGCTATTCGGTACCGGGCTTCACCTATCGCGCTCGTTCCGGCAAGTCGCACTACTACCGTCTGGAAACCTTCCTGATGGAAGGCACCCAGGGCAACGACCTGATGGACTACAGCAAAGAACAGGTGATTGGCGATATTCTCGACCAGTACGAAAAACACCTGAACTTCCTGCATATTCACCGTGAAGCACCGGGCAATACCCTGACCTTCCCGGATATGTAACGCCGCCATCCGGCTGCGATCGCTAAAAGGCGCGTCTTGATGACGCGCCTTTTTTATGGCTTCAGTACGGCACGCTCGGCGACGCCGTAGCCGTCATCGTCGATCAGCACATAGCTGACGCTCGCCGGCCGGCCGTCGCGTTGCTCATCCACATCAAGCGTTTTGCTGGCGAACGGCGCCAGCATGCCGATCGCCAACGCCGTCTGTCGGCCGTCGCCATTCAGCTGCGCCTGACCGTAGGTGGCGTACAGCGGCGTCGGGTTACTCACCGTCAGCATCAGCTTGCCCGGCAGCCGCGTCAGGCTGAAACGCTGACGCGCCGCCAGTTGTTCCGCCTGCCCCTGCAGCCCGTCCGGCCGGTAGAACAGCTTCAGCTGCAGCCGCACCGCTACTTTGAGCGCCGATACGCCCGGCGGCAAATGCGCATCGGTCGGCGGGATTTCATACACGTTCAGCCAGTACAGCGATTCACGATCCGACGGCTGCGCCACCTGCGTCGCCAGCAGACGCAGGTTTTTCTTCTCCCCCGGCTCCAGCCGGAAAATGCCCGGCAACGGCATCACCGGCACCTCGCCCGCCGTTTCCGGCGTTCCGTCCGGCGCGCCGTCGTCCACCCAGGTCTGCACCACCACCGGATAGTCGTTGCCGTTGACCAACAGCAGCGAGCGTTCACGATCGGCGGCGGCAAATACCACGCGCGACGACTCGACAATCACCCCGGCATATGCGTAACCGCCAAGGCCCAGCCAGGCGCACAAAGCGGCCTTCAAACATTTCATCATCATTATTGCACCTGAATAATCACCTGGGCGCTGGCGCTCACGCTGCCGGCGGTGACCGTTTTTCCCGGCAGCGCCTGCAGCGTGGCGGTCAGGGTTTTGCTGTAGCGGGTCACCCCGTTGGTTACCGCCCCGGCGCTGGCGTCATCCAGCACCGGATACCAGCCGGCGCGGTTGCCGCCGGCCACCGCACCGCTCAGCGTGCTGAGCAGGTTTAATATCGCGCCGCCGGGGCGGGAAATCCGGATGCCGACGCCGGTGGCGACGTTCGGATCGACGCCGTAGCCGTCCGACAGCAGATAGCTGACGCCGGAGCCGGCGGTGCCTACGCCTTCCGCCACCGCCGCAGCGGCATTCGCCGGGTTGACCAGAATGCCCATCGCCGTCTGGTTGGCGGCGATGCCGCTGGCAAACGCACCGACGCCGCTGGTCGCCGGCGTACCGGTCTGGCAGTCAAACTGAATGGTGATCGGCATCTGGCGGGTTTCACCGGCGCGCAACTGGGTGGCGGTAATCGGCGTAAAGCGCACCAGCGGCGTCACATTGGTTACCGAGCAGGTGGCGGAGCGGCGAATATATAACCGGTTATACAGGTTCACCGCGCCGGGCCAGGCGCCGTACCAGCCGCTGAATTGCGATAGCGAATCCGCGCCGACGCTCAGGGACGGCGACAGCCCGCCGCCCTGAAAAGCGATATAGGTGGCCGGCTGCGACTGGGGATAGACGCCGGTGGTGGTCATCGGCCCCGTGGAGTTGCTCAGGCGGAACAGCTCCACCTTCGTATCGCTGAAGTTCTTGGCTTTCACCAATATCCATCCCTGCGAATCCGTTTCCAGGTTGGTTAACGGCCGCGCTTTCCAGTAGCGGGAATAGTATTCGCCGGTCGCCAGATTGGTGGCCCGCAGCGCCATGCCGTTGGCATAGGTGCGGTAGGTTTCCGGCAGGCCGGACGCCGCTCCGACCTCCACCTTGCCGGCCCACTCCGAGTCGCCGTTGGTGGCATAGTATTCATACAGCTTACCGGCCTCATCGGCGGTACAGCGGAACAGGATCTGATCGGCGCTGTAGCTGCCGGAACCGGCCTCCAGCGCGCTGACGGTGCCGCTGGCGATCGGCGTACCGTCCGGCTGAAACAGGCTGTTATTGATATTTACCGTCGTCGGCAGTGTGCCGATAGAGCCGGAGGTATCGGTCGAGCCGCTCCAGGCGGCGCCGATGCCTTTACTCGGATCGGTATAATAGTTCGAACTGGCGTTAGTGTTGGTGGCGGTAATCCGGTAGCAGGTCGCCTGCGCCTGACCGAGCCACATGCTGCCGGCCAGCATCAGCAGCGCGGCGCGCGAGAATATGTTCATCATCATTATCCGTTCGTTACTGGTCCGCGCATGGCAACGCCAGACGATAAAGCGACTGTTTCACAGCCTGAGCGCGTAAGTCGTAGCGCAGCGTGCACTGCGCGCCGGCCGACTCACCCCATTTCACCCGCAGCTCGCCACGGGCTTTCTGCGCCCGGGCATAAACCTGATTCCCCTGGCCGACCAGACCGACCACCGCATTGTTCTCGTCATACACATTAGCGCCGAGCGGCAGCACGCCGCCGGACGGGCTGAGTCTGATCAGCAGCGGGTAGCCTTCCAGCGTTTTAAAGCGCACTTTCACCGCCGCCCCGGCGTACGGCGCGATGCGCTGCTGGTTCTCCGTCAGTTCGGCGTTGACGTTTTCCGCCCCTTTGGCGTCCAGCGTGACGTCGTTGTAACGGTAAGGCACCAGCGACGGCACAATGGCGTAGCCAAAACGGTCGATCTTCGCCCCCATGCCGTTCATCACTTCCGCACCGCTGACGCCTTCCGCTTCCACCAGCGCAAAGGTATCGCTCAGGTACGGCCCGAGGGTGACGCCGCCCGCATGCGCCACCAGCGCGCCGCGCGCGCTCAGGCCGCCCTGGGTGTAATGTTTACCGTGGGACAGGTTGCCGCCCAGCGTGGCGACCGACGTCTGCTTGGTCAGGTTGGCGCCGAAGCTGCTGCCGGCGCCGGCCGTGTCATACGCGCCGTTCAGCGCATAGCTCAGGCTCTGGTCGTCGCCCAGCGTGCCGGACAGCGCCGACTGATAATGGCTATAGCCGCGATCGCCGCTCTGATGGCTGACGCCGGCCGACAGAATCGGCGAGCGCGAGCCACTGCCCAACGGCAGTGATACCGACAGCATCACCACGTTTTGCGTCGTGCCGCTCGCAACATAGGTCGCATCCTGCAGGCCATAGCGGGTGCTGCCGGTCTGCTGACGGCTGAGCGACAGGTTATAGCTGAGGCTGCGGTAGCTGTGCGAATACGCCAGTTGGTATTGCGTGTCGCGTCCGCGCCCGCCACGGTAGCTGCTGGTCGAGCCGGAAAAATAGAGCTGGCCGTACGCCCCTAGCCCCTGACTGACGGTGGCGACAAACTGCTCGCTCTGCTGATAGGTGCTGGAGCTCCAGACCGCGTCGCGATCGCGCGCGTTGCGCAGCCCCAGCACGTCGCCCAGATCGCGGTAGCCTTCGGTGGAATAACGGTAGCCCGCCAGCGCCAGAGTGGTGTTAGTGGGGGTAAAGGTACGGCTGTAGGTGGCACCGACGCGCCAGCCGTCCAGCGTATCGCCCCACATATCGGCGCGCGAATACACCGCGTTGATCCCCAGCGCGCCGTAGCGGCTGGCCAGCACCGCGCCGCCGAGCAATGCCTGATAGCCGTCGGCAATGCGTACGCCGCTATTGGCGGTTACAGCGTTGCTCAACCCGCTCTGGTAGCTGAGTTCGGCGAACATATCATCGCTGTCGCCCAGGTTGCGCACCTGCCCGGCCGACAGGTTGAAGCGTGAGCGCCCCGGGCGCAAAGAGTCCGGCACCGCCGAAAACGGCACGGTAAATGACGACACCCGGCCGTCGGCTTCCTGAATTTCCACCACCAGATCGCCCTGATAGCTGGTGGGATAGAGATCGTCAATCACAAAGGCGCCCGGCGCCACCGTGGTCTGATAAATCTGCGTGCCGGCCTGGGTGATGCTCACTTTGGCGGTGGTCGACGCCACGCCGCGGATGGTCGGCGCATAGCCGCGCTGCGACTCCGGCAGCATGCGATCGTCGGTTTCCAGCCGCACGCCGCGAAAACCGAGGCTGCTGAACAGGTTGCCGGAAGTAAAACTGTCGCCCAGCGTCAGCTGGCTGTTCAGCGCCGGCAGCGGCCGTTGCAGGTAGGTGCGCACCGACTTCCAACTGCTGAGCGTAGGGGCATGGTCGCTGGTGTAGCGGGTATAGCTCGACTGCTGACGCAGCTGCCACAGCCCCAGGTTAAAGCCGGCGTTCAGCCCGAGATAGGTCGAGTCACTGGTCGTACCGCTGCTTTTACTGCGGTAATAGTTGCTGTCGTAATTGACGAACCCCAGCGTTTCGCCAACGGACAACTCCTCAGGCGGCACTGAACCGCGCGCCACACGCTTCATCAGCGCCTGCGGCACGGACATATCCAGCCGCAGGCGGGCAAAATCAAAGCGGCTGCCGGCGCCGGCGACCTGCTGTTCCAGAGGCAGGCAAGGATTGGCAGTGGCCTGTTCGGCGCTGCTTTTAATATTGACGGCTAATATGCCGGCGGCAATCAGCGCGTCGCGGCTAAAACAGGGGAAAACGACGTCCTGACCGGGTTGCGCGGTAAACGTCAGCGTCTGGCGGGAGAGAAAAGCGCCGTTGATAAAAATATCGACCTGATAGTCGCCCGGCGTCACCGTATTTGCACGGCTGAAGCGGGCAAGGCTCTGCTGACCCGCGCTGCCCACCAGCATACTGTCGTCAAATTCAAACTGCCCGGCGCCGGCCGCAAGCGGCGTCAGCAGCCCCAGCGTCAACGCCAGCGGTTTAAGACGCGCGCCGCAGCCAGGCATCACGCCTGGCGACGCACTCTTCCGCGCGCTGCCGGAATATGTGATTGTTGTTTGCATCCCTTCAGTCCCTTACGTGCAAAACGCACCGCGCGTTTTATTGACTCAGACGCGCTTCCGCCTTGATATGGCCACCGTAGTCATTGATCAGGGTAAATGTGACTTTCTGCGCGCCGGCCGGCGACGGCGTACGCGTCAATAACGGCCAGCTGGCCTGTGATTTAGGTGCGATCATGTCCGTTTTGAACGGCACGGCCCGCTTGCCGACCAGCACCGCTGCGCCAATTACCGAGGCGTAATAGCTGGAATCGTTATAGGCATTCAGCCGCCACTGCCCGCCCTGCTGACGCAGGGAAAAGCGCAGCTGTCCGCCGACGCCGTCTGCATTGCCCGGCAAATTCTTCGGCCGATAGAAAATTTTCACCCGGTTACGCAGCACCACCAGCATCTGGTTCTCGGCGCCGTTGACGGCGTTTTTCGGCGGGATTTGCGCCGAATTCAGATAGAACACCGACTCACGGTCCTGCGGCAGATCCTTGCCGGTAAACACCAGCCGGACCGACTGGCCGGTCTTCGGCTCAACGCGGAACAATGCCGGCACCGTGACAAACGGCCCGTCGGCATTTTCCGGCGTTGACGACGGATTATTCACGTCGGTCCACATCTGCATTACATAGGGGATGTCGCTATGGTTGGTGAACTGTACGGTCTGCGACTGAGCGTCCGCCGGATAAATCACCCGCGTATTCAGCATCACCACGCTGGCCATCGCCGGCCCGGCCAGCAGCGCGGCGGTGAGACAAAGTGACTGACAAAATCCCTTGTTCGTCATATAAACGGCCTCTCAAAACCCCCTTCCGCACTGGCGGAAGGGGAAATACGCTTACTGATACGACACCGCGTACTGCACGCTGCCCAATACCGACCCGGCGGTCGCGCTGCCCTCAGAGTAGTAACGCACGGCAAAGTCATAAGAGCCGGAGGTCGCGCCGGCCGCCAGGCTCAACCCCGGCGTCCCCGCCTGGCCGCTCAGATCCAGCGGCGCAGCCGGCGTTGCCGGATCAATCAGCTCCAGCGAAACGTTGGTCGCGCTGCCGGTGTTGCCCATCCGGCCGTCGGCGGTCAGGTTGTTGGCGACGAATACCGTTTTAACGGCGGTGGCGTTCGCTGCATCGGCGGTGCAGCCGGTCAGGCCGATGGTAAACGGCGTCTGGCCTGCGGTGGCGCCGGCGGCCGCCAGGTCAGCCTTGGATACCGTCGGCAGCAGCACCACCGGGGTGGAGGCATTGCCGTTGATGCTCACGGTACAGGTCTGGTCTGAGACTTCGCCCTGAAACTGAATGGTATTGTTGGCGGCGGCGGCGACGCCGGACAGCATCATGGCGGCAACAGCGAGAGCGATTTTGGTGATAGTCATAGAATGTAATTTCCCTTCAAGTTGAGTATGAGGCGGGTCGTTGAACAATGTTCCCTTCCGCCGATTCCTAGAGTCATGCACTTTCCTTTGGCGACATACGGCTTATCCCCGCTACAGCACGCTGAAAAACGGGAATAAACTGACTACATCGCGGCCAGCCAATCTTTGAAAATGCGCCAAGCGCCCCTTGTATTGATTAGCCTGCCTTGACGAGAAAAATCTTATATCGAAACTCAATCAATAGATTCATTAACTATAAAAACGCAAATGTTTAGATTTAAATATCGACAATAAGCGATTATCTTCGGATATTAATAAATAAATTCCATCAAATGGGATTTCACCGTAGATTCCGCTTCTGCTGTTTATGCTTAATTAACCGACATGTCGGTCGTTTTTTTCAGCCGCCGACAGAGCGGCCTTCCGGTCATGAATAGCGCGCATGTCGTTCAGATAAAACGGATATTATGGCAAGCCAATCCCGCGCCATGGCGAACCCATGGCCGGAACGGTGATGCGCTGGCGCACCGAATGCAGGAGAAGGCAGCAGGAGAAAGGAAGGCAAGCGGGGCAACGCTATCACACCGGAAGCCCCCGCAGTATTAGCGACCGTTCAGCACGGCCAACGCGTACGCAGAGAAAGCAGCAGGTGGATAAAGCCGCTCTGATTAAGGCCAAGTTTATGCATGATATTCAGTTTATGCGTGCTCACCGTTTTGTAGGAACGATAGGTGGTGGTCGCGATGCTTTTGGCAGAGAAGCCCGCCGCCATTAACGCCAGGATGCGCCATTCACTGCCGGACAGGTGCTTGAACGTTCCGCTCTCCTGCTGGCCGGCGATACTGCGCCGGATGGCCGGACTGAGATAGTGCACGGCATGATGCGCCGCAGAGATGGCGTCCAAAATCGCCTCTAAGCCGTCGCGTTTGGATACCAGTACGCTATCCGGTATCGACGCCAGCAGGCGCAAAACGCTGTGATTCTCGATATCCGTCAGCACCACCCAGGGGGTATTCGGCCAGAAGGCTTTCTCATGCAGTATAAAATAGAGGCCGTCATAGAGGCACTCCTGCGCACCGTACAGCTCCATAATCACCGTTTGCCGGGGCTGCTGCATCAGTATCGCCTTCAGCTCGCTGAGGCTGGCAACCGGTTGAGTCGTCGCACTCAGCGGGCGTAGAAAAGCCTCCAGCCCCATGCCAACCCACGGCATCGCATCATATAAAATAAAATGGCGGCTCCGATCGTTATTTTTCATTTTCCCCTCGTGCGATAAAACTTATCGGCCACGGTACGTTAGCCTACGGTCATATAATAAATACAGCACCTGAAAACAAATAATATATACCTGAAGAATGGTTTGCCGTTGACAGCCGGCGCAATGTTAATAATTCGTTATAATGAGATCTATAAAACACGGTAAATGTGTTATTCCGCTGCGTGGACTAAAACAGCGGTCCGTCTTTCTGACTGCGGCACACCTCAACACGGTATTCTCGCGCCACCCGGCATTTCAAAATAAACAGCCGGGAAACGCCTTTAATATAGGACCCTACCTGATTACTGCTGAGCAATAGTAAATATTCGCCGCTCTTACACGATTCAGGATTGGCATTAATATACGCGAGCATATCGTTAACCTGATCCGCATTACCATTCAGCGCAGCACGCGGCGCCGATAAAAATACCTTGCAGTTATTCACCTCACCAATTAAATGCTCCTGTCTGACCGCACTGTTACGATAAATCAGCCAGATGCCAACGCTGATAACCAACAAAAGCAACGCACCAAGCGCCACGCCCGTACGCAAACGCCGCCCGGCGTTGCGCCAGGATACGGCGCGCCGCTCACCCTGTTCGGCGGCTATGTTCTGCGGCGGCGTGATGTGCGGTTCATCCGTCTCCAGCGTGATATTATGCGCCAGCATAAATCCGACTTTGGGTACGGTAATAATGACTTCGTCATCAATACCTAACGTTTTCAGCACCCGCCGTAATTTGCTCACGCATTGGTTAAGGTTATTATTACTGGACACCATGCCATAATCATCCCACACCTTGCGGAATATCAACTCGCGGCTGACCTGCTCGCCGTGGTGCGCAATAAGTAAAAGCAATAGCCGCTTTGACGGATTAGAAATAGCCAGCGATTCTTCCGGGAATCCCTCCAATCCCAGGCTGCCGCTGTCCGTATCAAAAAGAATCTGTCCATTAATTCTATATTTCATATTGCCTACTATATTCAAGCATTCACCGTTAGCAAAAAATGCCAGGCGGATGTTAACCCAAAACCACGTTAAATGCGTTGCCGGCCGCGTTGATGATAAGAGAAAACGTTGCGTTCAAAATGAATAAAAACGGGAATTTAATACCTGTAATCACCACCGGCAACAATAGGAATTTTCTTGCCACATTCGGGTAGAGTATACAAAGGCAATCCGAATGGATATATTCAAAAACCAATATCGGTAAAGTTAGTTTTTTATAGGGCATTTAATAAAATTTAAGCTAAAAAGTAAGGTTAATCCCCCATTAACCACAAAATTTAATATAAATATCGCGCACGGCTTCATGCGTTCAGCCCCTGGCGCAGCAGAAAATGCGGCCGCGCTGGCCCGTATCTCCACAACCGCCTGCAACGCGCTCATGGTCGGGCCAGAAAGCACCAGAATATTGCCCGGCTACTCGCCGGTCATATGCAGAGTGATATTCGCCTGCTGAATAGCAGTTTGGGCGGTGTCGGGCAGATGGCTGTCGGTAATAATGGCGTCAAACACCGCGATCGGCAGCGCCAGATAGGTGGCCACCTTGCCGTATTTTGACGTGTCGCTCAGCAGAATACGCCGCCGGCTGGCGTCAACGATGGCCTTTTTCACCGCCACCTTATCCTCGCTCGGCGTCGACAGGCCACGCATGCTCCAGGAGGAGGCGGAAATAAAGGCCAGATCGATAAATAACTGGCGCAGCGCCTGCGCCGCGGCCTCTCCCACGCAGGAGCGGTTTTCCCGACATACCGTGCCACCGGTGTGAATCAGCTCACACTGGCTGTTTTCCAGCAGGTAAGCCGCTATCACAAAATCGTTGGTGACCACCGTTAAATCGCCGCGCTCACCGATCTGCTTTGCCAGCGCCAGCGTGGTGGTGCCGGCATCCAGATAAATACAGCTGTTGGCCGGAATCAGGCTGGCCGCCAGCGCACCGATCGCCGCCTTCTGCTGGCTGAACATTCCTTCCTTATCCTGGTGCGACGGTTCAATCGCCAACCGTTCGGCCGCCTGCACCCCGCCGGATACTGCGATCACCGCCCCCTGCTCTTCCAGCTTCTGCAGATCGCGCCGGATGGTCATATGCGACACCGCCAGCCGCTCCGTCAGCTCGGCGATACTGACCACGCCGCGTTCGGCAACCAGGGCCAGAATTTGTTGATGGCGTTCTACCGGAATCACAGGGCTTCTCCTTACGGCTGATAATTATTGTGATTTTACGTCAATTTTCGTTCTGCGGCAGCAAACGTCGCACCGGGTATAAAAGTATGGCAAACCCATAATTTGTCAATTAAACAAATAATTACCACTTTCAGCCTGATACATCGCCGTTAATCCCGCGCCATTATTCGTTAAATTTTGTGAAGACGGTCACCATAAACGCGCTTAAAAACGCTTACATTTAACACATGAGAACAAAATATCACTAAAATTAACACGGAGTCAGTATGACACAAGCCGCTAACTATACCGTTTGCATCGTGGGCCTCGGCTCCATGGGCATGGGCGCCGCGCAATCCTGTATCAACGCCGGCTTAACCACCTACGGCGTCGATCTCAATCCGCAGGCGCGCGCCACCCTGCAACAGGCAGGAGCAAAACAGGTTGCCGCCAGCGCCGATGATTTTGCCGCCGAACTGGACGCGGTGATGCTGCTGGTAGTGAATGCCGCCCAGGTCAAACAGATCCTGTTTGGCGAGCGCGGTCTGGCCGGGCAGCTGAAACCCGGTACGCCGGTGATGGTCTCCTCAACCATTTCCGCCGCCGACGCCGCCAATATCGCCGAACGTCTGGCCGCGCAGGGGCTGGCGATGCTGGATGCGCCGGTTTCCGGCGGCGCGGTCAAAGCCGCCGCCGGAGAGATGACGGTAATGGCCGCCGGCAGTGAAGCCACCTTCGCCCGGCTACAGCCGCTGCTCGACGCCGTGGCGGGCAAAGTGTACCGCGTCGGCGACGAAATCGGCCTCGGCGCTACGGTGAAAATCATTCACCAACTGCTGGCCGGCGTGCATATCGCCGCCGGCGCCGAAGCGATGGCGCTGGCCGCCCGCGCCGGTATTCCGCTGGATGTGATGTATGACGTCGTTACCCACGCCGCCGGTAATTCCTGGATGTTTGAAAACCGTATGCGCCACGTAGTCGACGGCGACTATACGCCAAAATCGGCGGTGGACATTTTCGTCAAGGATCTGGGACTGGTAGCCGACACCGCCAAGGCGCTGCACTTCCCGCTGCCGCTGGCTTCCACCGCGCTGAATATGTTTACCTCCGCCAGCAACGCCGGCTACGGTAAAGAAGACGACAGCGCAGTGATCAAAATCTTCACCGGCATTGAACTGCCGCAAAAACAGGAGTTGCCATAATGTTGCTTGGCGTAATTGCTGATGATTTTACCGGCGCCACCGATATCGCCAGCTTTCTGGTGGAAAATGGCCTGTCGACGGTACAGCTGAACGGCGTACCGGACAACGACGACGCCGTGCACGCACAGGCGGTGGTGATCAGCCTTAAATCGCGTTCCTGCCCGGCCGAACAGGCGGTCGAACAATCGCTGCAGGCGCTGGACTGGCTGCGGCGTCAGGGGTGCCAACGGTTTTACTTCAAGTATTGTTCCACCTTCGACAGCACCGCACGCGGCAATATTGGCCCGGTGACCGATGCGCTGCTCGATGCGTTGGGAGAGAGCCAAACGGTGATCTCACCGGCGCTGCCGGTTAACGGCCGCACCGTCTATCAGGGCTACCTGTTCGTGATGGATCAGCTGCTGTCTGAATCCGGCATGCGCAACCACCCGGTCACGCCGATGACCGACAGCAACCTGCTGCGGCTGATGGAAGCGCAGGCCAGCGGCCGTTGCGGACTGATCGACGCCGCCGCCATGGATACCGGCGCCGACGGCGTGCGCGAGCGGCTGCAGCAGCTCGCGCAACAGGGCGTACGCTATGTGGTGCTTGATACGCTGAATGAACAACACCTGCTGACCCAGGGCGCAGCACTGAAGGACATGAAACTGGTCACCGGCGGCTCCGGCCTGGCGATCGGCCTGGCCCGCCAGTGGGCGCAGCCGGGCCAGACGCAGGCTCAGGCCGCCGGCGCGCCGCAGGGGGAGAAGGCCGTGGTGCTGTCCGGCTCCTGCTCTACCATGACCAATAAACAGGTCGTCCGTTACCGCCAGCAGGCGGCGGCGCAGGCCATCGATGTGGCGCGCTGCATCAGCGACGCCGAGCGTGAGCGCTACGCCCGCGAACTGAGCGACTGGGTGCAGCAACAGAGCGGCGATCTCGCGCCGCTGCTGTATGCCACCGCCGAGCCGGACGCGCTGCGGCAGACCCAGCAGCAATACGGCGTCGAGGCCGCCAGCCAGGCGGTCGAAGCGCTGTTCGCCGCGCTGGTGCGGAGGCTGTATCAGGCCGGCTTCCGGCGCTTTATCGTCGCCGGCGGCGAAACCTCCGGCGTGGTGACACAGGCGCTGGACATCCGCGGCTTCCATATCGGCCCGTGCATTTCTCCCGGCGTACCCTGGGTGCGCGCCATTGAACAACCGGTCTCCCTGGCGCTGAAATCCGGCAATTTCGGCGACGAAAACTTCTTTGCCAGAGCACAAACGGAGTTCCCGCTATGACGCACACCACCGAACAACAGGCGCGCGAAGAGATGGTGCGCCTCGGCGCTTCGTTCTTCCAGCGCGGCTACGCCACCGGCTCGGCGGGCAACCTGTCGCTGCTGCTGCCGGACGGCAACCTGCTGGCCACGCCGACCGGCTCCTGCCTGGGCGAACTGCAGGCAGAACGCCTGTCCAAGGTCAGCCTGCACGGCGAATGGATCTCCGGCGACAAGCCGTCGAAAGAGATCAGCTTCCACCGCGCGCTGTACCTGAATAACCCGGAATGCAAAGCGGTGGTTCACCTGCACTGCACCTATCTGACCGCCCTCTCCTGCCTGCAGGGGCTGGACACCCGTAATGCCCTCAAACCCTTCACCCCTTATGTGGTGATGCGCGTCGGCCAGGTGCCGGTGGTACCTTACTACCGCCCCGGCGATGAACGTCTGGCCGAGGATCTGGCACGGCTGGCGCCGTCCTACCGCGCCTTTTTGCTGGCCAATCACGGGCCGGTGGTGACCGGGAAAGACCTGCGCGCCGCGGCGGATAACACCGAAGAGATGGAGGACGCGGCGAAGCTGATTTTCACCCTCGGCGACCGCCCGATCCGTTATTTGACCGATGATGAAATTGCCGAGTTACGGAGCTGATCATGCCTAAATTTGCCGCCAATTTATCGATGATGTTCACCGAACTGCCGTTTCTGGATCGCTTCGCCGCCGCAGCCGACGCCGGTTTTAAAGCGGTCGAGTTTCTGTTCCCCTATGACTACCCCGCCGAGCAGCTGGCGGAACAGCTGTGTCAGCACGGCCTGCAGCAGGTGCTGTTCAATACCGCGCCGGGCGATGCCGCCGCCGGCGAATGGGGCCTGGCGGCGCTGCCGGGCCGTGAAGCCGAGGCGCGCGCCGATATCGACCGCGCGCTGGAGTATGCGCTGGCGCTGGGCTGCCCCAACGTGCACGTGATGGCCGGCGTGGTGCCCGCCGGCGCGGATCCGGCGGCCTATCGCACGGCCTTTATCGACAACCTGCGCTATGCCGCCGACGCGTTCGCGCCGCACGGCGTTAACGTGATGATTGAGGCGCTCAGCCCGCAGGTGAAGCCGAACTATCTGTTTTCCAGCCAGCATCAGGCGGCGGTGCTACAGGCGCAGGTCGATCGCCCTAATCTGTTTATCCAGTTCGACTTTTTCCACGCACAGCTGGTGGACGGCAACATCAGCGGCCTGATGCAGGCGCTGGCCGGGCGCTACGGCCATATCCAGATCGCCGGGGTGCCGGATCGTCACGAACCGGACAGCGGCGAGCTGAATTACCCCTGGCTGTTCGAACAGCTGGACCGCCTCGGTTACGGCGGCTGGATCGGCTGTGAATACCAGCCGCGCGCGGCAACCGACGCCGGGCTGGCGTGGGTCAGACCCTATCTGTAACCGTTAACGCAGCCACACCCTATAACAATACGTGCGCCCGTATCGCCGGTTCCCCGGCGATCGCGGCGCCTGGGCTTCTGTACCCCGAAAATGCGGGGATCCTGCTTAAAGGCAACACCATGTCTACCACAATGTTACTGTTAATTGCGCTGTCCGGCGTCATGCTGCTTCTGCTGCTGGTGATCAAGGCCAAGGTACAGCCGTTTATCGCGCTGTTGGCGGTCAGCCTGCTGGTGGCGCTGGCCGCCGGCATCCCTACCGGCGAAGTGATGGGCGTAATGACCGCCGGTATGGGCGGCGTGCTTGGTTCGGTCACGATTATTATCGGCCTGGGGGCGATGCTGGGGCGCATGATCGAGCACTCCGGCGGCGCGGAGTCGCTGGCGCAGCGCTTCAGCCAGGCGCTGGGGCCAAAGCGCACCGTCGCCGCGCTGACCATGGCGGCTTTTATCCTCGGTATTCCGGTGTTCTTCGACGTCGGCTTTATTATTCTGGCGCCGATTATTTACGGCTTCGCCAAGGTGGCGAAGGTGTCGCCGCTCAAATTCGGCCTGCCGATGGCCGGCGTGATGCTGACGGTGCACGTGGCGCTGCCGCCGCATCCCGGCCCGGTGGCGGCCGCCGGCCTGCTCGGCAGCGATATCGGCTGGCTGACCATTATCGGCCTGGCGATCTGCATACCGGTCGGCATTATCGGCTACGTCGTCGCCGGCTACCTCAACCGCAAATCCTACCCGCTGTCGGTCGAGGTGCTGGAACAGCTGCAGCTGGCCGCACCGGAGAACAGCGCGCCGCTCAGCGACCGCCTCAACCCGCCGGGCGCCGGGCTGATCTCCGCGCTGATTATCATCCCCATCGCCATTATTATGTCCGGCACCGTCTCCGCCACGCTGCTCGAGCCGGGTTCCGGGCTGCGCGATACGCTGGCGCTGCTGGGGTCGCCGGCGGTGGCGCTGATGATCGCGCTGGCGCTGGCCTTTTATTTTCTGGCGGTGCGTCGCGGCTGGAGCCTGCAGCATACCAGCGACGTGATGGGCGCAGCGCTGCCGACCGCCGCCGTGGTGATTCTGGTGACCGGCGCCGGCGGGGTATTCGGTAAAGTGCTGGTGGAATCCGGCGTCGGCAAGGCGCTGGCCGAGGTACTGACCACCATCGGCCTGCCGCTGATCCCGGCGGCGTTTATCATCTCGCTGGCGCTGCGCGCCTCGCAGGGTTCCGCGACGGTGGCGATTCTGACCACCGGCGGGCTGCTGTCGGAAGCGGTCGGCGGGCTCAATCACCTCCAACTGGTGCTGGTGACGCTGGCCACCTGCTTCGGCGGGCTGGGGCTGTCGCACGTAAACGACTCCGGCTTCTGGATCGTCACCAAATACCTCGGCCTGTCGGTCGCCGACGGGCTGAAAACCTGGACGGTGCTGACCACCGTACTCAGCGTCAGCGGTTTCCTGTTTACCTGGCTTTTATGGCTGCTGATATAGCATACTGAATTCACACCTTATCTTTCCCCAGCGGGCGCGCCGTGTGCGCCCGCAACGTTTCAGAGAGAAGGAATCATGAATTCACCCCGCTTGACTGCAGCTCCCCGCCTCACCACCGAACGCTTAATCCTGGACACTTATACCCTGAATGACTTCGACGCCGTGGCGGCGATGAGCGCCGATCCGCAGGTGATGCGCTATATTGGCGGCGGCGCCGCGCGCGATCGAGAAGAGAGTTGGGGACGCCTGCTGCGCTATATCGGCCACTGGCAACTGCTGGGTTACGGTTACTGGGCGGTGCGGGAGAAACACGGCGGCCAGTTTATCGGCAGCCTCGGCTTCGCCAACTATCAGCGCGATATCACACCGGCGCTGGAGGCCCCGGAGATGGGCTGGACATTGTGCTCTGCCGCCCACGGCAAAGGCTACGCGACGGAGGCCCTGCGGGCGGTGCTGGCCTGGGGCAAAAGCGCGCTGCCGGGCGGCAGAACGCAGTGCATCATTTCACCGCACAACCAGCCTTCGATTAAGCTGGCGCATAAGCTGGGCTTTCGTGAAACCCACCGCGCCGAATACCATCAGCGGACGGTGTTGGTGATGGAGCAGACGCTCTGAGCCGATCCGCAGGCAAAAAAAATCCGCCCGAAGGCGGATTTTTTGTCGTAAACGGCTGCCGATGGCAGGCCGCTAACGATAATTCTTAGAAACGGTAGCCTACGCCAACGCTCCAGATACCGATGTCGGTGTTGCGGATACGGCTCTGCTCGTAACCAACATCCAGAGCAACTTCCTGGATTGGGTTGAACTGCAGGCCAGCACCGTAGGTGAAGCCGTAGTCGCTGCTGCCGCCACGGTGAGAACCGTCTTGTGCGTTAGCAACGTTTTTACCGTAGCCCACACCGATCACGCCGTAGATGCTTGCCCAGTCGTTGAAACGGTAAGCAGGACCTGCAGTGATAGAGTTGTACTGAGCTTTGTTGTAAGTACCGTTCTCAGCACGGTCTTTCTCTACGTGAGTGAAAGAGCCGATCACACCCAGTGGGTTGTTGTCGAACTCGTAACGGTATTTCAGGTTGAAGCCGTCAGCTTTGTTAGCAACGCCTTGGAAATCGCCCTGAGCGTAGCCACCGGTTACGGTGCTCTGGCCAGCGAACGCGGTACCTGCGGTCACTGCTAATACACAAGCTGCTACTGCTGAAAGACATGCAATTTTTTTCATAACCACCTCAAACGCGTTTTATTATTAAGTACATCCATTTGTCTATACGATGAAAATATAACAAAAATTAGCGTGAAACTCTGCCCCGATTTGAGTGTCTAACACTTGATATCGTGTAACAGAAAATTACAAGAACATTGTATCCGCTTCTTTTCGCTTAATTTTCGGACGTATTCTATCCTCAAGCGTGACAAAAATCACCTACTTAATATCCAGATTTTTCTTAATAAAATGCGCACTTTTTGTGCTAACGCACCAGTTTTACTTAAACAAACCGTTTAAAAATCTCCTCAGTACGCTATTTCGCAGACAGAACGTCGGCGATTCATTACACTGAGGCCTGTCTGGTTTTTCTCCGATCTCCCCTGCTGCGGGAATGCATAATAAGGCTTAAAAGGATGTCCTCGTCGGTTTCTGCAAAAGCGTCTTCTATACTGCTGCCGGTGTGTTTACTGGTGGTCGCCATGGTGTCGATTCAGGGCGGCGCCTCGTTGGCGAAAAGTCTGTTTCCCCTGGTCGGCGCCGAAGGGATCACCACGCTGCGTCTGTGCATCGGCACGCTGATCCTGTTTATTATCTTCCGCCCATGGCGCATGCGTTTTTGCGCCGGTAACCGCCTGCCGCTGCTGATTTACGGCCTGGCGCTGGGGGCGATGAACTATCTGTTTTATCTGTCGCTGCGCACCGTACCGCTGGGCATCGCCGTAGCGCTGGAGTTTACCGGCCCGCTGGCGGTGGCAATGTTCTCATCCCGCCGGGCGATCGACTTTGTCTGGGTAGCGCTGGCCATCACCGGGCTGATCTTCCTGCTGCCGTTCGGCCACGGCGTCGGCGGCATCGACCCCCTTGGCGCCGCCTGTGCGCTGGGCGCCGGCGCCTGCTGGGCGGTATATATCATTTTCGGTCAGAAAGCCGGCGGCGATCATGGCCCGGGCACCGTGGCGGTCGGCTCGCTGATCGCCGCCCTGGTGTTCGCGCCCATCGGCGCCTGGCACACCGGCGCGGCGCTGCTTAACGTGGATATCCTGCCGCTGGCGCTGGGCGTCGCTATTCTGTCCACCGCGCTGCCCTACTCGCTGGAGATTATCGCGCTGCCGAAAATCCCGGCGCGCACCTTCGGCACTTTAATGAGCCTGGAGCCGGCGATGGCGGCATTTTCCGGCATGCTTTTCCTTGGCGAGCACCTGACGCAGGTGCAATGGCTGGCGCTGAGCGCCATTATCACCGCCTCCATGGGCGCGACGCTGACCATCAAGCCCAAACCGCGTATTGAAAGTCTGCCTTAAATCATCGGATTGCGGACGGCTTAACTGTTTTTCGTCGATAAAATAGCCACAATAAGTATAGGAATTTTATCGACGGAACGGAGAAGCTGAATGATTTTAAATAGTTTATTTAATCCCCGTTATGGACAGGGACTGTCTTCAGATCTGGCTGACATTCTGACGCAGGTACGTCAGCAAGATCTGCCTAATCTGCCCCTGGGACGCCATAACATTGACGGCGATCGCATCTTTATGGAAGTGGTCGAACTAACCACCGAACCTGCCGAACAAAAACGCGCCGAACTGCACTACCAGTATCTGGATATCCAGATACTGCTGAGCGGTGAGGAGCGTATCGACTACGGCCTGCCGGGCAGCGAGATCCACTGTGAGGCCTATCAGCAGCAGCAGGATTGTCAGCGGGCCGATATCCGCCGCCCGTGGCAGACGCTGCATATGACGCCCGGCATGTTCGTGCTGTTCTTCCCGTTTGAACCTCATAAAGCCGGCTGTCAGCTGCAAAGCCCGCAACACATCAAGAAAGCGATCGTCAAAGTGCTCTATGAACCGCCGTATGATTTCTAACGCCATGCCGTCAGGCCAGCCGTTACGCCGGCCTGACGGCGTTTTCCTTATTCCACCGCTATCGGCTGCGCCACCAGTTTGACATCGCGGTCGCCCTGCAGCGCCTTGACCCGCTCCTCGGCCTGCTTAACCTGCTGCGCATTCTGCAACAGGGTGTAGGTCAGCGCGAACTGCGTGCTCTGCCCCGGCTGCAGCTGTTTGATACGCCCCTGTTCGCGCTCGATGTTTACCGGATAAGCGTAATTGGTGCCTGGCTCAATGCCGGTGACGTAGCCCTGCCGCTCGGTATCGGTGTTTTTCCACAGCGTCAGCAACGGCAACTGACGGGTATTAAAGCCGATAGAAACGCCGCGATCGCCCTGCCGGTTGCTGAGCATCGCCAGGGTTTTCCCCTCGGCATCGGCGTAAGGCACGATGTTAAACACCATCTCATCAAAGCCTTTGGTCGGCCCCTGATACTGCGACCAGTTTTTCAAACCGGCGCGGGCATAGTCATTAAACGGCGAGATCTCCTTGATCGGCGCGTTGAATCGCGCACCTTCCTCCAGTAACGGCTTGCCGAAATTGCTGTGGTAGATGATCTGATAGTCCCGCGGGTAGTCCGCACGGTTGGTCAGGCTATCTTCAATGGTAAAGGCGGTGCTTCCCGGCACGTAGCGCAGCTCGGTCCAGGTTTCCAGGTTGCTTTTCTTAAAGGTGTTTTCCTTCAGCAAACCGCGGATGCGCACCGTATATGGCGCTTTTTCATCAATCTCCACCAGCACTTTGGAAGCCGGCGTATTGCCGGCGCGGCCGTGTAGCGTATAAAGCGTGCCGTCCTCAACGCCCGGGTGCCCCGTCCATGCAAAGCCGCAGCGCACCATCATTTCGTTAAAGCCGTCCAGCCAGCCCAGACCGTTGCGGCTTTCCAGATTGATATAGGCCGGGTTAACCACCTCGTCAACCGGCGAATCCCACCCCAGCCGTACGCCGGCGCCGTTGACATGCAAAATATCCATGCCGCGTGTCGGACTGAGCGCGATGGTCAACCCACCGGGGCTGGTCAGGGTAATCACTTTCGACCCCTCCTGTTTGCCACCGTGCAACACCTGCTGACGCAGGCTGAAATCGGCGCCGCCCAGCTTCAGCTTGTGGCTGTCGGTCTGCCAGTTACCCTGTTCAATGCCTTTTTCACTGTCGGTCAACACGATGGTTTGCGCAGAGGCATAACCTGAAATCAAAGAGATAGCGATTGAAACTGCGGTTAGCGTCTTCATTATTCTGCCCTTGTGGTTAGCTGAAAGGTTTTAGCTAAAGCAGTAACAAAGTAGATTTTCACCGGTGCTGAAAATGCGAAGCGAGTCACTCTTCCTATAATGGGCGGCAGGCAAGGCGTTCAGACGTTATCTGATGCAAGTTTTATTGTGAATGGAAATGACCTGTTGCAGATAAAACGTGCCAAATATCACCATAAAGCTGAACGGTGTCAGCGCTGCGCCGCAGCCTGACGTCTCGGACGCGCACGACGCACGGAGAGGATGTTCTCAAAAACAGCATATCGCCTTGATGCTGGTTTAAAAAACATAACCAGGATGATTAACCGTGGGAGAAGAACTTATCCGTTGATTATCAACGAGTCATTAAACATCGTGCCAAAGCAACACCCGATAAATAATGCCTCCACATACCACTTAAAATAAAAAAATCACTATTTATCAATAACTAAAATCGAGTCAGTATTAACATTGATTTAACACCAACACGCCATTACATCGCCTCCGCCTATTTAATCCATAGCCTTTATCAGCCGATAAAATAACCCGACGCTGCTATAATTATTCCGTAATGAATTTGGGACAACAATTTAAGAGGATATCTTTATGAGTACCGCAAAACTGGTGAAAACGAAATCTTCTGACCTTCTGTATACCCGCAATGATATGGATGACAAAACCAAGCTGGCAACTATCAGCATCCTGAACCACCAGCTCACACAGTTTATTGACCTGTCGCTAATCACCAAACAGGCGCACTGGAACATGCGCGGCGCCAACTTTATCGCCGTACATGAAATGCTCGACGGCTTCCGCACCGCGATTACCGATCATCTGGATATCTTCGCCGAGCGCGTGGTCCAATTGGGCGGCATTGCGCTGGGCACCGTGCAGACCGTCAACGCGGCCACGCCGCTGAAAAGCTACCCGACCCATATCCACAGCGTACAGGAACACCTGAAAGCGCTGGCCGACCGTTACGGCATCGTGGCGAACGACATCCGCCAGGCAATCAGCGCCGTGGATGACGAAGACACCGCGGATATCTTTACCGCCGCTTCGCGCGATCTGGATAAATTCCTGTGGTTTATTGAAGCCAATATCGAATAACCCTGCTTATACAGGCTGTCGCTGCGGCGTCAGCCTGTTGTCATCTGCGAACCACGCTTGAAATCGGCGAAAAAAACACCATATTCTGTTGAGAGGTCTTTTACGGCAGGAGGTGGCTTATGGCAAGCGGATGGGCGGCAGACGGCGCGGTTCAGGATCAAATCGACTCCACCGTCGACGACGCCGTACAGCGCGCCCGGCAGGCGCTGGGACACGGCGAAAGCGAACAATACTGTCAGGAGTGCGGGGAAGCAATCCCGCTGGCGCGCCGCCAGGCTTTACAAGGCGTACGCTACTGCCTGAACTGCCAGAACGCGCTGGATAAAAAACACGCTGCCGGCAGTTTGTACAACCGCCGCGGCAGTAAAGACAGCCAACTACGCTAATCTTCCCCCGCTCAGGGCCACCTGAGCGGTTTTTTTGCGCTGCGACATCCCCTGCGTTGCGCCAAAAAGTTAGATTTAGTTATCAGTATTGATGCGTAATTGTTAACTTTCGGTTGTTTTGCCACCACTTTTTAGTTAATCATAAGCCAACGCACCAACGGCGATCGCCCGCATCATTATTGGGCACCCATTGAGAGCGTAATCATAATAACTCGCCGTAACGGCACAACATCACATCTTAACCCTTTGTTTTTATAGAAATCGCAGACGTGGCACGATTATTTCATGGCGATAATGCAATAAAAAAATGGGTCAATCACAACCTGTACAGGAAATTCCTCTCATGAAGTCAATATTTAAAACCTCGCTGGCCGCCCTGTCGCTGGCCTTTGCCGTAAGTTCTCACGCAGCAGACAAACTGGTGGTCGCCACCGACACCGCCTTCGTTCCTTTCGAATTCAAACAGGGTAACCAATACGTCGGTTTCGATATCGATCTGTGGGCCGCCATCGCCAAAGAGCTGAAGCTGGACTACAGCCTGAAGCCGATGGACTTCGGCGGCATCATCCCGGCGCTGCAGACCAAAAACGTTGATGTGGCGCTGGCCGGCATCACCATTACCGAAGAGCGCCAGAAAGCCATCGATTTCTCCGACGGTTACTACAAAAGCGGCCTGCTGGTGATGGTCAACGCCGATAATGACGAGGTGAAAAACGTCAACGACCTGAACGGCAAAGTGGTGGCGGTGAAAAGCGGCACCGGTTCGGTGGATTACGTGAAGGAACACGTCAAAACCAAGGATCTGCGCCAGTTCCCGAATATCGACAACGCCTATATGGAGCTGGGCACCAAGCGCGCCGACGCGGTGGTGCACGACACGCCGAACATTCTGTACTTTATCAAGACCGCCGGCGCCGGCAAATTCAAAACGGTGGGCGACTCGCTGGAAGCACAGCAATACGGCATCGCCTTCCCGAAAGGCAGCGATCTGCGCGAGAAGGTCAACGGCGCGCTGAAAACGCTGCGTGAAAACGGCACCTACAACGAAATCTATAAAAAATGGTTCGGTAGCGAACCCAAATAATCACGTCTGACCGCGTGTTCATCGCACACGGCGGCGTCGTCACCCGGCCCGCCGTGTGCTGTTGTCTCTGATCCCCCATTGGGGAACACCGGGAGTAAACACCATGCAGTTCGACTGGAGCGCCATCTGGCCCGCCCTGCCCATTCTGTTAGAAGGCGCCAAGATGACCCTGTGGATTTCGGTCCTCGGTCTGATTGGCGGCCTGATTATCGGCCTCATCGCCGGTTTCGCCCGCACCTACGGCGGTTGGATCGCCAACCATATCGCCCTGGTCTTTATCGAAGTGATCCGCGGCACGCCGATCGTGGTGCAGGTGATGTTTATTTACTTCGCCCTGCCCATGGCGTTTACCGACCTGCGCATCGACCCGTTCACCGCCGCGGTGGTGACCATTATGATCAACTCCGGCGCCTATATTGCCGAAATCACCCGCGGCGCGGTGCTGTCAATTCATAACGGCTTCCGCGAAGCCGGGCTGGCGCTCGGCCTGTCGCGACGCGAAACCATCCGCCATGTGATCATGCCGCTGGCGCTGCGCCGCATGCTGCCGCCGCTGGGCAACCAGTGGATTATCAGCATTAAGGACACCTCGCTGTTTATCGTCATCGGCGTCGCCGAACTGACCCGTCAGGGGCAGGAAATCATCGCCGGCAACTTCCGCGCGCTGGAAATCTGGAGCGCCGTCGCCGTCATTTATCTGATCATCACGCTGGTGCTGAGCTTTGTGCTGCGTCGTCTGGAAAGAAGGATGAAAATCCTGTGATTGAATTTAAAAACGTCTCCAAGCACTTCGGGCAAACCCAGGTGCTGCACGATATCGACCTGAAGATCGATCAGGGGGAAGTGGTGGTGATTATCGGGCCGTCCGGCTCCGGCAAATCCACCCTGCTGCGCTGCATCAATAAACTGGAAGAGATCACCGCCGGCGATCTGATCGTCGACGGCTTAAAGGCCAACGATCCGCACGTCGACGAACGGCTGATCCGTCAGGAAGCCGGGATGGTGTTCCAGCAGTTCTACCTGTTCCCGCACCTGACGGCGCTGGAAAACGTCGCCTTCGGCCCGATCCGCGTACGCGGCCTGAGTAAAACCGACGCCGATAAACTGGCGCGTGAGCTGCTGGCAAAGGTCGGGCTGGCGGAGCGCGCGCATCACTATCCGTCCGAACTGTCCGGCGGCCAGCAGCAGCGTGTGGCCATCGCCCGCGCGCTGGCGGTGAAACCGAAAATGATGCTGTTCGACGAACCCACCTCGGCGCTCGATCCCGAGCTACGCCACGAGGTGCTGAAGGTGATGCAGGATCTGGCCGAGGAGGGCATGACCATGGTGATCGTCACCCACGAGGTCGGCTTTGCCGAGAAGGTGGCCTCGCGGCTGATCTTTATCGACAAAGGGCGCATCGCGCAGGACGGCGATCCGCATCAGTTGATCAATCACCCGCCAAGCCAGCGCCTGCAGGAGTTCCTGCAGCACGTTTCCTGACGCCGGTACGGGGCCGGCATACGGCCGGCCCCCTCATCACCGTGACATCTCCGCCATATTGGACGTCGCCAGCAGCGTGCGGCGCAGACTTTCCACCGCCGGCGAACGGCTCTCCGACCGCCAGATAAACTGGGTAACGGCCGTTCCGGCAGGCGTCACGCTCAGCCCCGCCGGCAGCGACAGCAGCTCAAGCACGCTTTGCGGCAGCACACAGCAGTAGCTGCCCGACGCGACGCAGGCCAGCATCGCATGGTAAGAACCGACTGCCTGCACCTCAGGCGGTCGATCGCCCGTGCCGCCGGCCAGCAGGCGCAGAGCAATTTCCCGGTAGGTGCAGCCGTCAACAAAGGCGGCCAGCTTCCGGGCGGTGCGCCCATTCCCGGCGTCGCAGCCTTCCGCCGTCTGCAGCAGCATCAGCCGCTCGACAAACATCGGCTGGCAGGCAAGTCCGTCAGGGCACATCACCTCCCCTTCTTCATCAGCCGGCAGCGCCACCAGCGCGCAGTCCAGTTCCCACTCTTGCACCTTTTCCGTCAGCTGGCGCGTCGGCAGCGTGGTAAAGCTCAGCCGCACCGCCGGGCAGGCCTGGCTGAACGTCGCCAGCGGCTGCGTCAGCCGGCTGGCGGCGGTGCACTCCATCGCGCCAAACGCCAGTTGGCCGCTCGGGCTGTGGGGATGCAGAGACTGGCGCGCTTCCTCCGCCAGGCTGAGCATTCTTTTGGTATACGCCAGGAATTTCTTGCCCTGCGGCGACAGCCGCAGCGCCCGGTTCTCACGGATAAACAGCTGAACCTCCAGCTCTTCTTCCAGCTGCTGGATGCGCGTTGTGACGTTGGACTGAACCCGCCCCACCCGTCGGGCGGCACGGTTAATGCTCAGCTCTTCCGCCACCACTTTGAAGATTTCCAGTGAAGTATGGTTCATCTTTCATTCTCATTTTGAAAACGATATTGATTTTTAAGTCTCTACACGAGATTTTATCTACCTTACCGTGAACTCAAGCAGGTGTAACGATGAAAACCATTTTGTGTACCCGGCTTAATCTGCAGTACCCGTTGGTTCAGGCGCCGATGGCGGGCGTCTCCACCCCTGAGCTGGCGGCGGCAGTCAGCAACGCCGGCGCGTTAGGCTCCATCAGCGTCGGCGCTTCCACGCCGGAGCAGGCGGAAGTGATGATCGGCAAAACGCAGGCGCTGACGGCCGGGCCGATAAACGTCAATGTATTCTGCCACCCGCCGGTGCAGCGCGATGCGGCGCTGGAGCAGGCGTGGATCCAACGCTTCGCGCCGCTGTTCCGCCAGTACGGCGCCGAGCCGCCCGCTGAATTAAGCGAGATCTACCAAACGTTCCAGGATAACGCGCGCATGCTGGAAGTGCTGTTAACCCTGCGCCCGGCGGCGGTCAGCTTCCACTTCGGCATCCCGTCCACCGCGTTTATCGCCCGGTTAAAAGCGCACGGTATCGTCACCTTCGCCAGCGCCACCACGCCGGAAGAAGCCAGCCGGATTGCGGCCAGCCAGATTGACTTTATTGTGGCGCAGGGGATTGAGGCCGGCGGGCACCGCGGCCAGTTTAATCTGCAGGATGACGACCGCCGGCTAACCACCTTTACCCTGGTGCAGGCGATACGGCGGGTCACCGACGTGCCGGTGATTGCGGCCGGCGGCATTATGGACGGCGCGGGGATGGCCGCGATGCTGAAGCTGGGCGCGGCCGGCGTCCAGATGGGCACCGCGTTTATTCTGTGCCCGGAGTCCGCCGCCAATCAGGCTTACCGCCGCAGTTTGCAAAGCCCGCAGGCCGCCGATACGGTGATGGTCTCCGCCATCTCCGGCCGGCCGGCCAGATGCATCAATAACGCATTCTGCCGGTTTACCCGCGACGTCGCGCAGGACAGCATTCCGCCCTACCCGCTGACCTATGCGCTGGGCAAAGCGCTTGCCGCCGCTGCCGCCGCCCGGGGCGAGCCGGGGTTCGGCGCCCAGTGGGCCGGCCAGGGCGCAACGCTGGCGCGGGAAATGCCCGCGGCGCAGCTGGTGCAAACGCTGGTCGCCGAGTGGCAGGCCGGCTGAGTATCATCCAAGCCGGCGAAAAGGAAAGAACAGTCAGGACACTATTTGCGCCGGCGAGGATGCCGGCGCGTAAACGGGACAGGATCAGCGCCAGCGTTCGGCGGCCCAGGCGGCCTGCTGCTCCGCCGTGTGGAACGTCCAGGCGACAAAGCGGCTGATTTTTTGCCCCTGCGCCATCTCAACGGTGCGCACTTCCACCGCCCCCGCCTGCCGCAGCGCCTGATAGACCGCCGGCAGCGTGCTGCTTTTGGAAATCAGCGAGGTGAACCACAGGCAGTTTTCCGCTTTGCCGACGCTCTCCGCCACCATCGCACACACGAAGGCTTCTTCGCCCCCCGCGCACCACAGCTCATTGTTCTTGCCGCCAAAATTCTGCACCGGCTTCGCCGCCACCTCGCCTTTGCCCAGCTTATGCAGCTTGCGTCGGGTACTGGCGCGCGCTTCCTCGGCGGAAGCGTGGAACGGCGGGTTGCACAGCGTAGCATCGAAGCGCTCGGCAGCGCCGATGATGCCGTCAAAAATCCGCTCCGGCTGTTTTTGCTGCCGCAGACGCACGCTGTTTTTCAACTGCGGGTTCATCGCGACAATCATTTTGGCCGACTGCAGCGCCCCGCTCTCGACCTCGGAGCCGGTAAAACGCCAGCCGTATTCGCGCACGCCGACGATGGGGTAAATGCAGTTGGCGCCCACGCCGACATCGAGGATCGCCACGCCCTTACCGCGCGGGATCGCGCCGCCGTTACCGGCCGCCAGTAAATCCGCCAGATGATGCAGGTAGTCGGCGCGGCCGGGGATCGGCGGGCACAAATAGCCGGCCGGAATATCCCAGTGCTCGATGCCGTAAAAATGCTGTAGCAGGGCGCGGTTCAGCATTTTCACCGCCGCCGGGTCGGCAAAGTCTACCGACTCATCGCCCCACTGATTCGGCGTGACAAACGGCGCCAAGGCCGGACAACTGGCGATAAGCTGCGGAAAATCATAACGGGAACGGTGGCGGTTGCGGGGATGCAGGCCGTTTTTCTGCTGCGGGAAGGTTTTCTTTTTTTGCACCTGACGTACTCTTACTGGCGGGAACTGCGGCATAAGATAGCATATTCGCCGGGTAAACTTGCAGCCTGCGGGAAACACGCCAGAATAAAGGGGTTTTTATCCGTCAGGATGCCGCCATTCAGCCCGGGAGGGCACAGACAGCATGAGCAGTGAATCACGTTATTACTATGAACCCGCCGCCGGCCACGGTCTGCCGCACGATCCGCTGAACGCCATTGTCGGGCCGCGCCCGATCGGCTGGATCTCTTCCGTCAGCGCCGACGGGCAGCGTAATCTGGCGCCCTACAGCTTCTTTAACTGCTTCAACTACCGGCCGCCGATCATCGGCTTCGCCAGCTCCGGCTGGAAAGACAGCGTGGCCAACATCGTGGAAACCGGCGAATTCGTCTGGAATCTGGCGACCCGCCCGCTGGCCGAGGCGATGAACAACAGCTCGGCGTCGCTGCCGCGCCACGAGGATGAATTCGCCTTCGCCGGCCTGACGCCGCTGGCCGGCCGCAAGGTCAAGGTCGACCGGGTGGCGGAAAGTCCGGTGCACTTTGAGTGCCGGCTGAGCCAGTGCATCCAGCTGCAGAGCGCGGCCGGCGACAAGGTCGATACCTGGCTGGTGCTGGGGGAAGTGGTGGCGGTGCATATCGAGCGCGCGCTGCTGGATGAGCACGGCGTCTACCAGACCGCCGCCGCACAGCCGATCCTGCGCGCCGGCGGCCCGACGGCGTACTACGCCATCGAGGAAAGCCACCGTTTCGATCTGGTGCGGCCGGACGCGCTGAAGTAGCGCGCCCGCGCGCCGCTTACGAGCGTTCCTCTATCGCTGCGGCAAAGTCGCGGCACATCTGCGCGTCGCCGTCGGCGTTATCCGCCAGCACGCGATCGCCATCCACCACGCGGATATGCGCCTGCAGATTGAAATCCGCCGCCGGCTGCGGACGCGCCGCCGCCGCGGCCATCGTCTGCTGCGCCGCCTGCCAGGCCTGCTCCACCGTCTGGTTGCAGGCCGTCGCCAGGTAGTCCGGGTTAAAGCCTTCGCCGGTCAGGCTGCGCAGGGTGTCGTCGTGGCTGACGCTGTTGCCCGGCAGCCAGTAGTGATGCGCCAGATCGGGGCCGATGGCCGGGTTATCGGTCAGGTAGCCGTCACGCTGCAGGAAGAAGTGGCGCGTCTGCTCTACCGCCATCAGCGCCAGCAGGTAACCCTGATACGAACAGGCCGACTCCAGCGACAACAGATGCGGAATTGCCAGCGTCGGGCGCGGGCTGCCGCTGACCCCGAGGATCCGCTGCTCAACGTCGCGCGCCAGCTGTGCTATCGCCTGCGGCGTACGCTGCGCATCATCCCACTGATACAGCGCCCACTCAAAGTAAGGCACCAGCAGAATATGGCGTTCGTTAAAGGCGCGCATCGGCTGGCGCGCGTCGATGCCGGCCTTGATCAGCGCATCCGGCACCGCCTCGCCGGCGGCGTTTTTCGCATAGCGCTTCAGCCAGTCGGCGTCGTCCAGCAGGCTGTCGCAGAACATCGACTGGGTTTCCGCATAGGCCATCGACGTGGGCGGAAACTCCTGCGAGAAGCACGGCGCGTTCTGCGCGATATTGGCAAAATGCGCCGCATGACCGCCCTCGTGGAACAGGGTATTCAGGCCGTAGGCGCCGCTGCCCACCTGCCCCGGCTGCGCCAGGCTGGTGAAGTTAATCTGCGCCGGCAACCACTGCCCCTGCTGCACGAACGGCGGCACCGGGCCGTGCATAAAGCCGTTTTCGTATTTGCCCGGCCGCACCAGCAGATCCAGATTCAGCGCTGCGCCGCGGAAACTGATATGCAGCCGCTTGAAGCTGTTCACCCAGCGCTCCAGCGACTGCGAGAACGGGAAGTAGGGATCGAGCTGCCGCGTAACGTCGCCGGCGCTGGCAAAACGGATGTTCCACGGCTGCAGCGCCTGTTCGCCCTGTTGCTCCGCCAGCTGCCGCAGGCTGTGCGCGTTAGCCTCGCGGGTCTGCTGCTCAAAGCGGTCGAGAATGGCGAACAGCTGTTCCGGCGTCATGCGCTCGGTTTTATTCACCTTGTAATCGAAGTAGTTGCGGTAGCCCATCTGGCGCGCAAAGCGGTTGCGCAGGCCGATCAGTTCCGGCAGGCCGTTGTGCAGCAGCCACTGTTCCAGATCGCGCAGCGCGTCCTGTGAACTGCGTCGGTACGCCTCATTTTCGTTGGTCGCCTGATTGGTCAGCAGCTCGCCCAGCGACGCCGCCACCCGCTCGCCCTGCGCGTTCAGGTGCGTGACCGGATAGGCTTTGCGACGATCGAACAGATCGGCCTCGGCGGCGATGATCTGATCCAATAAATTCTGCGCCTCGGGATCTTCCACCGCGTTGCAGTCAAAGAAACGCAGCCAGCCGTTCAGGCCGTGCTGCAGCGCGCGCAGCGCCTCGCTTGGCGTTTCCTCTTCCAACTGCGCCAGCAGCTGACGGATTTCCGCCAGGCGGCGCGGCTCGCCGATAAAGCGCTTATAGGCGCTTTCCGCCGCGGTAAAGCGCGCCGACACGTCATCGGCGCCGGTGCCCATATACTGCTGCCAGAACAACTCCTCCTTGGTCTGGTGCACCTGAAGATAGTCCTGATTTAACTGATTAAAGTAATCGAGAGCCTGTTGCATAACCGTCCTTTCCTGTGGCGAAGCGGGACACGCCCGCCCCTGAGGTGAAAAGCAAAATGGCGTTACGCCAGCCGCGCCAGCCCCTGTTCCAGCGTCGTCGCCTGCCCGGTCGCCACCAGACAGCAGGCGACCTGCAGCGCCAGCGCCTGCGGGATCGCCACCTCGCCGGCCAGGCAGCGCTCAATCCAGCCCGCGGTGGTCTCGGCGTCTTTCGCCGCCGGTAAGGCCGGCGTTTCATTCAGCGCCGGACGCTCCAGCAGCACGCGCTGTTCACCGTCGGCGATAAAATGAATCTGCGGGCAGCGCTGCGGGTTGGCGTAGGCCTCGCCTTCGGTGCCGTGCATCAGCAGGCCGCGCGCGCCGATCTGACGGAAAAACGAGCCAACGCGATCCACGTATTCCGGGTGAGAGACGCTGGCAAGGCGCAGCACGTCATGCTCGCCGAACGGCGTCGCCAGCTTGGCCAGCGTATGGGCGCTGTTGCGCACCCCCATGCGCCAGCGTAAACCGAGCTGACGCTCCAACGCCGGCGACAGCGCGGTCACCGGCATAAATACCGCCTCGCCGCCATCAAGCTGCTGCTGCGCCGTTGCGGCGTCCGCGGCGGCCTTGATCCCCAGCGCCTGAAAGATTTCCCCGCTGGTAACGCGCGTGGCATCGTCCACCACGCCGTGCACCACCACCGGCAGCCCGACCCGCGCCAGCAACAACGCCAGCAGCGGCGTCAGGTTGGCCTGCTTGCGCGCGCCGTTGTAGCTCGGCAGCACCACCGGCATCGGCCGCCCCGCCGGCGGCTGCAGCTGCGTCACCTGCTGCTGCATCGCCTGGTAAAAGCCAAGCATCTCCTCTTCCGCCTCGCCCTTGATGCGCAAAGCGATCAGCACGCCGCCCAGCTCCAGCTCCGGCACCTCGCCGGCCAGCATCGCCTGGTACAGCTGGCGCGCCGTTTCCCGGTCCAGACTGCGCGCGTGCAGTTTGCCGCGCCCTATTTCTTTGATAATTTTGCTGTAATCCATAAGGCTTTCCTTCAATGCGATAATAATTAGCATACGCTATCTGCCGTCGCGCTCAACCTCATCCCAACACTCCGGCAGTGGCCGGCGCGTTGTTTACGCACTGACTCAGGCCTGGTATAGAATTACACATCGATAAATGCGTTATTAACCACTCCTGAGTCAACATTATGTCTACCGGATTTACAGCAGAATCCCTGCGGGGCATTACACATTTTGTCATTACGGCAAAATCGAGCAGTTTTACTGAAGCCGCAGAGCAGCTGGGCATTACAAAGTCCGCGGTCGGTAAAAGCGTGGCCAGGCTTGAGGCGCGGCTGGGAACGCGACTGTTTCACCGCTCCACGCGTAAACTGAGCTTGACCAGTGACGGGGAAGCCTATCTCACAAGCTGCCTTTCGGCGCTGGAAATCCTGGACTCTGCGGAAAACACGCTCAGCAAGCGTCAGGACAACCCCGCAGGTACCGTCCGGATAGATATGCCGGCGTCATTTGGCCGGAACCTGATGATGCCGGTACTGCTTGAGCTGATTAGCCGTTATCCGGCTCTGCGACTCGCTCTGACTTTTAACGATCGTCTGATCGATCCGGTGGAGGAAGGCGTTGACCTCGTGCTGCGCCTGGGAGAACTGCAGAGTACCGATGCGTTGATCGCCCGGCGCCTGGGCCGGCAGCGCCTCATACTGTGCGCCTCTTCCGCTTATCTTGAGCAGTACGGTGTGCCCGGGGACACGGAGGCGCTAAAAGCGCACAGCTGTATTATGGGCTACCGGCGGGGAGCCCCCCTTGCCTGGCGGCTGCGCCCGGTGGGAGAACGAGAAGTGAAATTTATCTCTGCTGCGGCGCACCAGATCAGTGACGGAGACGCCATGCTCCAGGCCTGCCTGGCGGGAGCGGGTATTGCGCAGTTTCCGGAGTCGATGGTGAAGAGTCATCTCGACGCGGGCCATCTCGTGACGGTAATGGCGGATCATATGCCCGACCCGGTTGAGCTTAACGTCATCTGGCCCCGAACCCGGCATCTTATTCCCAAGGTGCGGATCATCGTTGATGAACTGCTTACAAAATCTTCTGAGGGGTATTTTGGCGACCTGAAGTAGAATTTTTGTCAACGCTCAGGCGATTTCAGAGCTGTTTATCAACTTTCGGCAAACTTATATTCTGACTGCCCTGCTGCCACTGCGGCGCCCACCCGGTTTTTGCCGGAGGCCGGCCCAATGACGACGGGCAGCTTAACGCAAATATTTTACTGACAGGATATGTGTTATGCCATTTGCTCTCTGGGCTCTGGCGATAGGTGCATTCGGTATTGGTACCACTGAATTCATTATTGCCGGCCTTCTCCCCGTGATCGCCACCGATTTTAACGTCAGCATTCCCGTTGCCGGCAACCTGGCTACGTCCTACGCGCTGGGGGTGTTTGTCGGGGCGCCAGCCCTGATTATTCTGGGCTCCAAAGTACCGCGTAAAGCCATGCTGGTCTTCCTGATGGCGTTATTTGTCGCCGGTAACCTTGTTACGGCATTTGCGCCCACGCTAGGCATCGCCATTTTGGGCAGAGTGATTACCTCTATGACCCACGGTGCATTCTTTGGTATCGGCTCGATCATTGCGGCAGATATGGTTACGCCCTCGAAGCGCGTGCGGGCAATCGCATTCATGTTTATGGGCCTGACCGTAGCCAACCTGATCGGCGTGCCCGCCGGCACCTGGATTGGGCAGCACCTTTCCTGGCGTGACGCCTTTATGGCGATTGCGGTCATTGGCATCGTTACCGTTATCAGCATTGGTATGCTGATCCCGCACCAGCCCCGTCCGCAGAACCATAACTTCGCCCATGAGTTTAATGCCTTCAGAAACGTCAATGTGCTGCTTGCCATGGGCATTACCGTCTTCGGGCCGGGCGCGTTCTTTACCTCCATAACCTATATCGCCCCCATGATGACGGAACAGGCTGGCTACAGCGAAAGCAGCCTTGCCTGGCTGATGCTGCTGTTCGGACTGGGGCTGTTTGTCGGCAACCAACTGGGGGGCAGATATGCAGACCGTGCTCTGATGCCGATGCTGTATATCACGCTGGCGGCCCAGGCCATAGTGCTACTGATTTTTAACTTTACCACCCACAGCCAGGCCATGTCGGCCGTCTGTATTTTCCTGATGGCCGCGTTCGGCTTTGCGACCGTTTCTCCGATCCAGAAGCTGGTGATGGATAAAGCGCGGGCAGCGGGTGCGCCCACGCTGGCCGCCGCCGTTAACATTGGCCTTTTCAACCTTGGTAACGCCATTGGCGCCTGGCTGGGCGGCGCCGTTATTGGCGCGGGTTTCGGCCTGCAGTCGCCTAACTGGGCGGGCGCTGGACTTTCCGTCGTTGCGCTGATCTTGGCCGTATTATCCGGCCTGACGGACAAAACCGGGCAAACGGCAGAGCTGCATTAATCGAGTCACACCGCTGGCCAGTAAAAGCGTCTTAATAACTTACTGGCCAGAACGGGTATGCGCAATTGCGCTGAACGTTACCCATTAGATGCTGACAGAACCGCTTTAAAACCGGCCTTACGTAAAATTAACGTATACCGTTGTATCTCACCCACAATAATCACTTGGAAAAATTATTTAAATATACTGAATCTTAGAGGAATGCCTTAAAACTAAATGGCACGCTCATCGCTGAAACATATCGCCATAAAGAGCACCACGTCATATTTATTACACACCAGTTCCCCACGTGATAACGGGGGGTAATTATAGATTTACAGCGACACATTCATTTTTGTGATCTCAGTTGCAGCCCTCTGTAATTTATTATTTTATATTACATTTTTATGGCAAACATCCTGGATATAAAAATGAAAAAAACAGCATCTGTTCTGGCAACGTTAATGTTGCTATCGGGTTCGGCCATGGCAAAATTGCAGGATTATGGCAAAGGCAATGTGGATATCTATTTCGTCCGTCACGGCCAAACAATATTTAACCTGTATGACCGCGTTCAGGGATGGTCAGATACACCGTTGACACAAGCAGGCGAAAAAGTGGCCCGTCAATTCGGCGCCGGCAGCAAAGACATCGGTTTCAAAAAATACTATTCCGGCGATCTTGGAAGACAGCGGGAAACATTATCGTTGATCATGCAAAGCCAAAATAGCCAGGCGGCTCCTAAAGAACTTAAAGCATTACGCGAAGTATTTTTTGGCGGCTTCGAAGGCTTACCCAATAACGAAATGAATACGGCGGCAGGTAAAGCGCTGGGCTTAAAAAGCGATAGTGCAATGACTGAACTGCGTCAGCAAGGGAAAATGTCCCTGACAGAACTGGCGGATGCTATCAGTAAGGCTGATGAGAAGCATGATGCTGAAACCGCAGGCCAGGTCAGAGACCGTATGCAATCGGCGCTGGGCATGATGGTCAAAGATGCGCTTCAGCACCATGATAAAAATGTATTGGCCGTATCCTCCGGGATGTCTATCGGTATTATGATTTCAGATATGACAAACGATCCGCTGAAAAATAAAGGGATGGGGAATGCGGCCGCCGTCAAAATAGAATACCGCGATGGGAAGTATCAGGTTAAAGATATCGGGGATATGCGTTATGTCGAAGCCGGGAAAAAAATTATCGACGCCGCCGACGCCAAGCGTTCCCATTAAATAAACACCGAGCCGGATTGCTCATAGCGCGTGGGCCCGGCATGCTGCCTCGGCCATCCGCCGGCGATCTTGTCTGTCACACGCCATGATAATGCCTGAAGGCACAGCACCTTCAGGCAACGAATGGAGCGGCGGTCATAGCGAACGGACATCGTTGTTGCAACGCTATTTCAGCTTTCCCACCCACTCAGCACAAAAATCCAGATAAGCCCGCACAAGTGCTGAAGGATGTTTATGGCGGGCATAGATAAGGTGTAACGGCAGGGTTTGTTTAACCGTCCCGGGTAAAAGCTGCACCAGCTCCCCGCTTTCCAGCCAGGGCCTGGCTGAAAAATCCAGTAGCTGTGAGACGCCCATGCCACTCAAGGCATAATGAATCAATGCCTGTGCATTATTGGTGGAAAAGAATGGCTCGTATTTAACCTTTTCTGAGCCAGAGTCCCATTCAAAAAAACCATGGTTCAGACTTTCCCAGCCGGCAACGGGCAACCGGGCCATTTCAGCCAGCGTCTTTGGCGTGCCGTAACGCGCTAATAGTTTGGGGCTTGCCACAAACAAGGACTCTACCGTCATGACAGGTTTGGCAATCACATCATCGATATTTAAGTTACCCATTCTGAGCGCCACATCGACGCCATCCTCAAACAAATCGACGACTCTTTCACTTGAATGACAAAATACTTTTATATCAGGATAACGCTGCTGAAATTCGAGCAGTAAATCCCACCAGAGTGAGAAGTTAGGGGGGACAGACAGACGTAATTTGCCCTGTAATTTGTGGGCTGAGGTTACCGATTTTTGTGCATCCTCCAGCAGCTCGACGCCCAGACGCGCCTGTTCAAAGAACTGTTGTCCTTTATAGGTTGGCTTAACCCCATGCTTCGACCGTTCCAGGAGCTGTACGTTTAACGCCTGCTCAAGCTCATTGATTTTTCGGCTCAAAGTTGAGATCGGCACACCCATTCTGTCACTGGCCGCAGAAAAACTGCCTGCATTCACCACCGCGATGAACAATTTCGTTGCGTTAAAGTCCACTTTACTTTCCATATTTGGAAATCATGTATTCATTTTTGGTGATTCCATTCCATTTTGCAAAGGGTAATATTTCACCTGTCTGATTTTTACCAAGGTTGAACAATGAATAACCGCATCACTGAACGCTTGCATATCCGCTATCCGCTCATACAGGCCCCCTTGTATTTTCTGACCAATGCTGAACTCGTCGCTGCCGTTTCAAACGCCGGGGGGCTGGGCACGCTGGGGCCACACGCCGGGCAAGACAGCCTGCCCGGCTCGCGTTATGTCGCACTGGATCGCATGCGGGAGGAGATCAGAAAAGTAAAAAAACTGACGGAAAACCCTTTTGCCGCAACGTTAATTAACGGACCTGATATGAGCTTCTGGCGAGCAACCGCAGAAATGCTCGTTGAAGAAGGCGTGGAAGTAGTACTGATCAATGAAGTGCTGGACGCTGAAATATATGATTTTTTTAAAAGTCACCGCATAAAAATGCTTTACCGTGCCCTGACGCCCACTATCGCCAATTCGCAAGAGGCAGAGAAATTAGGGGCCGACATCATCATTGCAACCGGTTTTGACGAAGGGGGCACCGTGCCATCCCGCGTGACGGGGACGTTCAGTATCGTGCCAATGATCGCGGATAGCGTAAAAATCCCGGTCGTTGCCGCCGGCGGTATAGCTGATGTGCGGGGTGTGCGTGCCGCCATGGCATTGGGAGCGGAAGGGGTATTTGCCGGCAGCCTGTTTTTGACGGCCCTGGAAAACCCCGCAGATGAGAAAGTCAAACGCCTGATTGTAGAGTCGAGTGCTGAAGATCTGCTGCTTTTCCGTACGCTGCCGGCGTATTACCGCACCCTGCCCACCACTCTGAGCCCGAAGCTGGCAGAATTAGAAGCGCAGGGCACCGACCGTGAAACCATGTTTAAGGTAATGAACGGATACCACTCTTTGTGGCAGGCCATGCGGCTCGGCAATTTTGATCAAGGGGTCGTCTCCACAGGCACGGGTATTTCCGTCATCAAATCGGTTCGTCCGGCCGCAGAAATCGTTTCCGATCTTATGCAAGACTTTTAAGGCAGCGTCCGCTTTGCGAAAAGCGGACCTTTACGCTCCCTCACATCACCAGCATTGAGCCGTCTCACCACTATTCAGACGCCTGGCTAAACGGCTCGACTCACACTCAGAATACCGGCACGCCCAGCCCCCGCTTCACTTCCTGTAAGGTGCGCTGCGTGACTTCATGCGCTCGTTCGCTGCCCTGTTTCAACAGTGCCATCAGCATGCCTTTGTCCTGAATATAAGTCGCACGCCGCTCGCGCATAGGAGCAATCAGCTCCTGCAAACACGTCTCCAGCTCATTTTTGCATGCCCGATCACCCAGTCCGCCCCGTTGATAATGCGCTTTCATCTCTGCGACTTTCGCTTTATCCGTGTGAAACGCATCCAGATAGGTGAATACCATGTTGCCGGTTATCTGCCCCGGATCGGTCACCTTTAGGTGTTTTTCGTCGGTGTACATTGCGCTAACCGCGCGATGGATGGTCTCCTCGCTGGCGGAAAGAAGCAAAGTATTGCCCAGCGATTTGGACATTTTGGCGTTGCCGTCGATCCCCGGCAGGCGGCCGGTGTCGCTCAACATGGCCTTGCAGTGGCGTAATACCGGTTCGGGAAACAGGCTGTTCATCTTATGCACGATTTCGTTGGTCTGTTCGATCATCGGTAATTGATCATCACCGACGGGAACCCTGCTGGCCTTGAAAGCGGTAATATCCGCCGCCTGGCTGATGGGATAGACCAGAAAGCCGACCGGTAATGAACGGGCAAAACCTTTCTGTGCAATCTCATTTTTTACCGTTGGATTACGCTCCACGCGCGCCACGGTAACGATGTTCATATAAAGCGCGGTCAGTTCGGCAAGGGCGGGCAGCGCAGATTGCAGACAAATGGTCGTGAGCGAGGGATCGATACCCGCAGCAAGATAATCGGCCAGCACTTCGGGAATATTGTCCCGAATTTTTTGCGGATTGCTGCCATTATCTGTCAGCCCCTGGAGGTCGGCGATCAATACAAACTGTTGATAATCATGTTGCAGGGCCACACGCTGGCGCAGCGAGCCGACAAAGTGGCCCAGATGCAGCGGGCCGGTTGGGCGATCGCCGGTAAGAATAATGGTTTGGTCATTCATATAAGACTCCTTAAGCCTCAGGCCGAAAAGGGGTCTTATCAAAGCAAATAACCGCCCTTTCGGCGGTTATTTGAAAATGGGGAATACACATTCAGGCCGCCTTTAAGAAGGCAGCCACCACAGGTTATGACTGAAAACGCTGATAACGTGTTTTGTATTCATCATCCGAACTTATCATGACTGGATATAGGCGTAAAGTGACCGGAGATGCTCTATCTTTTAAAGCCGCCGTTCGTGGTGCCCAGACACGCCGCTTCCGCGACCAAACGACTCACGCCCGGTGCCCCACAGACTTTCCGCATTCACCGCCCTGCGTTAACCTCTTGCGCCAGCATCTGCAGTTTCTCTTTCAGCCAGTTCGTCGCGCCGCGCTTACCACTCCGTTTATGGGAATAAATCTTCACTTCAAACGGGCGTATCGCAAACGGTAATGCAAAAATCCTGATATCCGTTGCCGGCATCAGCGTCTCTGCGGCAAACCGGGGAATCGCCATCAGCAGATCGCTTTGCGCAACGATAAACGGCGCGCTGAGCATCGATGGCGTTTTGATCGCTATCTGCCGCGTATAGCCCATCTGCTCAAGCTGTAAATCCAGCACGCCCCGTTTCTCATTCCAGGGCGTCACCACCAGATGCCGGGCGGCGAGATAATCCTCCAGCGTCAGCCGTGTCCGGCGGGTGTTGCTGATGACAACATACTCATCTTCAAACCAACCGATCTCTTCCAGTTCCGGATGGCGGATATCATCCGGCGTGCTGAACCCAAGCGCCAGATCCACTTCGCCCGCCAGCAATTCCGTCAGCGCCGGGCTGTGCGGCAAATAGAGTAGCTCAAAGCGCAGGCCGGGCGCTTCGTGCTGCAGTTGCTGCATCAGGACGGGGAAAATACACAACGCGGTAAAATCCGTAATCGCAATTTGTAAACACTCCGTACTGGCGGCGGCGGCAAACTCCGGCGGCGGCGTCAGCTCCTGATTGAGGAATTTCAGTGCCGAAGCGATAGAAGGCGCGAGCTGCGTGGCATATACGCTGGGGCACATACGGTGGCCTTCGCGGTAAAATAACGGATCGTTGAGGGCAATACGCAACCGCGACAGCGCATGGCTCAGCGCCGATGTGCTCATCGCCAGTTCATCCGCCGCCAGACGCACGGAACGGTGACGATAAACCGCGTCAAAAACCGGCAGAAGGTTTAAATCAAGACGCCTCAGCGCCGGATGCATAATATTCATCATTGGGTGATTTCATTGCACTTAATTCTTCTGACAATACCCCTTATGCTTAGCGCCATCAATGTCCCCCGCAGAGAGAACAGGAAACCCATGAGTATCACGATTCGTCAGGCCCGCCCGGAAGATGCTGCCGCCATTTACGCCATGATCTATGAGCTGGCGGTGTATGAAAAAGCCCCGGAAGAAGTGGTCACCACGCCGGATGAAATCCGGGAAACCCTTTTTGGCGCAGGCAGTAACACCGAAGCGTTGATCGGTGAGATGGAAGGTAAAATCGTCGGGTATGCCGTTTTCTTCACCAGCTATTCCACCTGGCTCGGACGTAACGGTATTTATATGGAAGACTTGTATATTTCCCCTGACTATCGCGGCCAAGGTGCGGGCAGCGCGCTGCTGAAGCATATCGCGCAATGCGCGGTGAAACGGCAGTGCGGCCGCCTTGAATGGAGCGTGCTGGACTGGAACCAGCCCGCCATTGATTTTTACCAGAGCATCGGCGCGCTGCCGCAGTCCGAATGGGTACGCTATCGCCTTGATGGTGAAGCGCTGCTGAAATTTGCCGAATCGTAAGAACGGTGCGGCAATAAAGTCCCGCAGCGGGAAGCGTGTTCGGACTTTGCTATTTTTATAAGCCGTTGAGAGCGGGCACACCGCCCGCCTTTTTGAGAAAGTTTGTGCTGCTTTTCAGACTCCGGTATCCGTACGGACAACCCCCATTAACAGCTCTGGCCCGGAACGGGAGTGGCCCTGAAGGCATTCACCGCCCTGTCCAGCACGACCTGAGCATCACCGCCTGAATCCAGGACAATATTTTGCCGGGACTCTTTTTCGATCCGCACGGTGATGACATCAAGCGCTGCCAGTCCGTCAGTCGCCAGCAACGCGCTTACCTGCGTGGAGAAACAAGCACTTGCGGCCGCATCATGGGCTTGTGACGTTTCGGTGGTGGCAACGATATGATTATCTGAAATATGATTCCCCTGCCCGGACACCACGCGGATTATCACCGGGGTAGCGCCTGACGGGGTAATATACTGGGTATCTATAGTCTCCGATATATGATTGGCAATAATCGAATTATTGTCGCCACTGATATAAAGGAGTCCGTATAAATCATCCAAGCCGTTGTTGTAAGCCTGCATCGGAGCCCAGGGTTCGCGCTCACGGAAGAAATGGTTGGCCGACACCAGGTTTTCTGCGCAGTTGTCTTCAAAGACCAGCATGCCCGGATAAAATGAATGGAGCCGATTATTGCTGACAGAGGAACGCACTACGCCGGAAAAATGAATGCTGCTTTTCCCGCGCGGGAAAATATTATTGGCAGTGATAAGCAATCCGCCAAAATTTTGTGCGTAAATGGAATATCCCCTGTAACCGGCACCGATGAGATTGTCGGTTATTTTCGATGCCTGCCCCGAGCCGCGCAGCTCAATGCAGTGGCCACATTCAGCAATGAAGTTATTATGTATCGCCAGCGCGTCAGCGTTATAAATAGTGACACCATGCTCTAAATACACCAGCCCCATGCCGCTGATACGGAATGAATCCTGCGCACTGGCAATATAAATACCTGTTTTACCATTGAGATAAGTATTTTCAGGATCGTCATTCCCTGAGCCATCGTCCACAAAGTGCAACCCATCAATACAGAAATCAGCAAACTCGACAGAACTTATCCGCGGGTCTCCGCTGCGTTCGATATAGAAGGCAGCCCCGGCAGACGCCTCCCCGCCTGCTGCCGGTTGCATCTCAACGAGTATGCGGCTGCCTCCCGGCCACACTTCGTGCCAGTTTTTCCATTCACTCTCCGGCGTATTAAAACGGATACTGGAAGAGGTGAAACCATGCCCGGACCCCATGATTTTCAGATAGCTGATATCTATCACCACTTGGGTAAGAAGAGGATAATCACCCGGTGGAATATAGATGACTGCACCGGGCTTTCCGCCGTTATTAATGTCGGCATCCGTTTGCCTGGCTTTAATATCTGCGATAATGCTATTAATGACCTCACCAATATCCTGATACGGATTCCCTTCCTTCCACTCGGTGACATCGTAATAGTTGCTACTCGACATGTGTTAAATCCTCCTGTGACGGTAATACGAAAAACATGCAGTGCGCGATGCGATCTCTTCGCGTAAGGCCAGTGATATTGAGGTAAGGTTCCCCGATGCGCCGCATGGCAGGCACTCTCATCCCGCCATGCGCCCCAGACAATACGCATAATGATCCAGGGCCATGTTTATTTTGAATAACCCGCTTACTTTCAGATCTTGTTTCTTTTAGCCATACGTCAATACGCGGCGTTGCTTGACCTTAATGGACGGGAACATCTTTAAGCGCCTGCGGTTGAAGCGCACCCTTTTCCAGTTCGCGTTTGGCGAGATCGCCTTTTATCTTTTCGATAAAAATGTTGTTCAACTTGAAGTAGCGCACCATAAATGCGCTGATAAAATAACTCACCATCGGCAGTAGCGAGAACATGATAATAATGCCCTGGATAGTTTGTGCATTTTGCTCCGGCTTATTGGCGATATAACCGGTATATGACAATATCCAGGCAACGATCGCCCCGGCTACCGCCAATCCCATTTTCAGCATAAACAGATTACCGGCAAAAGAGATACCGGTCAGGCGCTTGCCGAACTTCCAATCGCCGTAGTCGTCAACGTCTGACATCATCGCCCACAGAATAGGGCCGGACTGGATTAAATGCAGGATATTAATGATCACAAAGAGCGTAAGCAGTGGCACCAGGGATTTCGGGTCGACAAACCACAGCGCGAAGGAAAGAATACCGAGAATAATATTAATATTGCGGAACAGCTTAACCTTATCAAAACGGTCGGTCAGCGGTTTGGCGATGACACTGCCCAGCATATTGCAGGCGACGCCGAGCGCCATAAAAAAGGTAATAAAGCCGACGGAGGCCTGCATCACGTAGGTCGCATAATAAATGGTGACAGCGCCACGAATGAACGCCGGGAAAACATTCAGAAAGGTAATTGAAATCATCAACAACCATTGGTCGTTTTTAGCGATATCTTTCAGGTCTTTCATTAACGAGTCGTTGGACTTAATCGAAACAACGCGCTCTTTAATACTGGAAAAACAGAACAGGAACATCAGCGTCGCGGCACCACCCATGATCATCATCGTCAGCTGAAAGCCGGATGCGCGATTGCCGTTACCCAGCCAGTCGGTTAACGGCAAAATGGAGGAAGATACAATAAGCGTCGCCAGGCCATTCAGAAAGAAACGCCATGACAAACAGCCCAGCCGCTCCTGTTGGTTCAGTGTAATCACGCCCGCTACCGAGCAATAGGGAATATTGATAGCGGTATAAATCAACGACATAATCAGATAAGTGAGCCAGGCATAGATGATTTTTCCGTTCATGCTCAGGTCGGGCGTGGTGAACATCAGTATGGCGCCCAGGCCAAATGGCACCGCCATCCACAACAGCCAGGGACGGAATTTACCCCATCGACTTTGTGTACGATCGCAAATCGCCCCCATGATCGGATCGCTGAAGGCGTCAAAAATACGGATCACCAGAAATAATGTTCCTACGACGCCGGGAGCCAGCCCATAGACATCGGTATAAAACCATGTCAGATACAGCGCCAGTACGCTCCAGATCATACAGGATCCGGCGTCACCCATACCGTAACCGATCTTTTCTTTCAGACGCAGCTTTCCGTAAGCGCTTTGCTTTTCCATGGCAGTCGCAGACATAAAATCACCTCAATAGTGCCCGGTCATAAAATTTAGACGCTGGTTATTATCACCAGAGTCAGTGCTGGTAATAAATTTCCAACAACATTAAATGGAGACATGCAGATATTAAAGCGTCGTAATATTAATAGTCACGCTACTCTCGCGGATAATCAGCCGGGAGACAATTTCATACATTTCGATGCTCTCCTGTTTCTTCTCGTTATTAACCATCTGAAATGCCAGGTGTGCGATTTCTTTTATCGGCTGGGCAACGCTGGTTATCCCTTTCGTTTGCGCCAGCAAGGTATTATCGAAACTGGCAATAGCAATATCCTGAGGAACAGCCACGCCTTTTTCTTTTAACCCGTCGATAATATAACTGGCGGCAACGTCATTATAGACCCAAAGAGATGTGCACACATTTTTCCGGGCAGACAGCTTTTCGATAACCTCATCCAGTATACCGATATGGCCAGATGTTTTTTCCCCTTCACCTTTCGCTATCCAGAATTGATTTTCTTTAGCCAGATTTAACCCCTGCCCGGTAATTTTTTTACTCCAGGCGTAAACCTTGCGATTATCGACACCTTCCTGGGCAACAAAGCCAAATGTGGTATGCCCGCTTTGTATGAAGTGTTCCGCGATACTTTCCGCACCTTTACCCTGGTTAATAGAGACGGAATTAAAAAAGCGTGAAACCTGTGTCACCACCGCAACCGGAATATGGGTGGCGGTTAACCACTCCGAAAGTTCGGCCTCTGCTTCTGTCGGAACCCACAGCAAACTGTCGATCCCCATACCAATTAAAGCGTGGATGATCTGCTTATCCTGCAGAGGTTGATTCTGGTGGGTCTTAACGATCACCGATTTTCCAATGTACCTTGCTTCCTCTTCAAACGTCGCCAGTAACTCGCAAAAGTGAGGATTGACAAGGTTTGGCACAACCACGGCAATCAGCCCGGAACATTTACCACTCAACTGAAACGCGCTCTTACTTGACACATAACACAGGAAATCCATTGCATCACGTACTGCTTGACGTGTTTCCGGCATCACACTGGGGTGGTGATTCAACACTCGTGATACGGTAGCAGTAGAGACCCCCGCTTTTTTTGCTACGTCCTTAATCGATGCCATGTTAATGAGATGCGTCGTTTAACCATGGCGTCACTATAAATTGTGATGAAGGTCAAAAATGTAAGCCAGTTCACATGTTGCCGCGTTACATGAATCCGCGCTTAGTCGCGCAATTCAGCTTGGGGTGCCGCCGCTTATCCAGGCACCCAGGCTGTGTTGAGGAGCGGCCACAGCTTCGCAGCCCAATGATGAAGTCAGCTTCTGGCACAAAACCGCCGTCGAATCGCTCTTGGTCTGCTATGAGCGAGAAGCGGACGTCAAAATCATGGCGATAGGGTAGTTATGCCACATTAGACATAAAATTCCTTGGGCGGCCCCCTGCAGAGCGCCTTAGCGTCATTTTGAGGCGAGATAGCCGTTTCTGCTACCTTTACTCCGGCAAGAATCCTGAAAAAAGCTCCTGATGATTTCGGCACGTCTGAATGGTTTTACCGGATTTGGACTGTTTTACGTCACGTTTGACCGTTGTCTTGTATGGACCCTCATGATTATCGATGAATAGTCAGGTGTGTACCTTGATATCCGTCGGCTTGATATTCAGCGCCCGCTTCAGGTCAGCAATTCTGACAGCGTCATAGCCATGTTCATGAAAGTGTGCCTGTGCAATTGCGACTAATGCTTCGCGATCAAATGCAGTTCATCGCAACCTGTTTTCTTATTTCAATTTGCTTCCTGAATCCATTTTTGTAGTAATCACTAAAATTATCAGCATAAAGTTATATATCCATATTATTGATATAAAATATTTTTTTAATTTATGTTAATTTTTTAACTTGCAGTGTTTTACTTTTACGTGTAGTGATCACTATACACCTAACTCACGGCAATGAGGAGAATACACAGTGACTCACTCTTTTCAGAACAAAATCGCGGTTGTGACCGGCGCATCATCTGGCATTGGGCTTGGGATCGCACAGGAATTAGCAGCACTCGGTGCAACTGTGATCATTACCGGGCGGGACAAGAATAAACTTGAATCTGCACTCAGTACTCTTGGACCGGATGCGAGTCAGTTTCAGGTGAATGTATCCAGCCTCTCCGAACTGGATAATTTTTATAAGCAAATATTGTCCCGGTTTGGTCGCATTGACATTCTGATAGCAAATGCCGGCATGGGCGAATTTGAACCCCTCGGGCAGATTACCCCGGAGAAGTTCGATCGTCAGTTCACAACGAACGTAAGGGGTGTCACGTTTACCGTTCAGAAAGCATTACCACTTATGAAACCAGGAAGCAGCATTATTATCACGGGCTCAACGGCATCCATTAATCCCGGTCAGGGCCTCAGTGTTTATGGAGGCACCAAGGCTGCTTTACGTGCAATGGTACGCAGCTGGATTGTGGACATAAAAGGTGCTGGCGTTCGCATTAATATCCTCAGCCCCGGACCGGTGGATACTCAATCCTTACACGATTTCCTTCCTGATCCCGTTGACGCCATCCTGCAGTCTTTGCGTGACCGCAGCCCGATTGGCCGCATCGGCCAGACAGAAGAAATAGCAAAAGCTGTTATCTTCCTCGCCAGTGATGATGCCAGTTATATCAACGGCGCGGAAATTTTTGCCGATGGCGGCGCATCTCAGATCTGACTGTTGTTACTGGAGAAGGAATATTTTTGGGCAACATAGCAGTCCTCCCTTCTGCGGGAACCGGCCCTGCTGCCACGATTTGGTCCGGCACAGATGCTTCCTGTCGGCAGTGGACCTGTTGCGCTGATTTTCAACGGCAATATTTAATGTGGTTCGCCTAGTTGGTGCGTGGCGGATCCATTTCAACCCTGACCTTAGGAGTTCAAATTATGATTAATTCCGTTCGTGCAGAAAATGAACAGCATTATTTCGATGAGTTAGAAATTCAGCGGTTACTCGCTACCTATGCCCACAACCTGGATGACGGGAAATTTGCTGAGAATGCCGAATTGTTTAAACATGCTGAATTTATTGTTCTTAGTGATATGGCTCATGGTAGTGAAGAGGTTGAGCAGTTTCTTAACCGTGGCGTTCAGCGTCATAAGGACGGAACTCCCCGGACGTGGCATAACGTTTCTAATGTGCTGATAGATGTTTCACCTTCCGGTAATTCAGCTACCTGCGTCAGCTATTTCACCGTGCATCAGGAACTGGAGGGGTTTCCTTTGCAGCCCGTATGCACAGGACGGTATTACGACAGTTTTGAAAAACACGACGGCCAGTGGCGGTTTACATCGCGCAACGTGGTTCCCCGTTTGATGGGTGCACTTCAGTTTCATGTGGGCACGCCTATCGACAGTTCGCAGACTGAGAGAGCGTAGTAGACTTCACTTTTTTATACCCGTCAGCCATCAGTGCCAGAACGGCAATGCGGGGCACCGGCCAGCTCAATGCTGACCGGTGCAGCTTATTAATAAAGTCAGGACAGTTGGAGCCACGTACCCGGAATACTCAGCGCAAACTCACTACCGAAAACGATCGCCGGTGTCTGAAAACCGGGAAAACTGTCACCGTTCAGGACACGCCTCGCAGCCTCTGTGGCCGCAAGCGGCGTATAGGAATATCCGTTAACCGTCCCGATCACAGCCCGGTGGACCCTCCCGTCAGCCCCGGTGACCTCAGCAACAGCGCGTGCGCGATTTGCATCGCGTTCATCCTGCCCGGGTCCTTCAGGAAGCAGGGACAAATCACCCTGCGGAAAGGCATCCCCTGTTACATGCACAAACATCTCAATATTCGGAATACCGGTTGAATGCCATGCCGTCACCAGATCGCCAAAGGAAAGCGGCGCACAGGCCACAGGGCCTTCACCAAAATCAAACCAGCCGGGCTGCGCATCCTCTTTCGTCATCAGAATACCGTTAACACGTTCCAGCAGGCCGGCTGCGATTATTTCGCCTGCGCTGACGGCAGACCCCCGGGACATCGTTCCGGCCACCTGTAATGCTATACGCAACCGTCGTGGTTCCGGTACATGTCGTGCAAGGCGAACGGCCAGGCAGTCGGTAGGTACCACGTCCCAGCCCACGCCCGGCAGTAGCATACTCCCGGCCCGCGCCGCTCTTTCTCCCAGTGACTCAGCCAGCCTGTAAATGTTAATTTCCGCTGTGATATCAAGGTAATGAATACTCTGGTCTATACAGGCTTTCATCAGCGGTTCTGCCGTAGCAGTAAACGGCCCGGCGCAGTTCAGCACAATGTCGACGCCTGCCAGCTGCAGCGCGGTTTCAGCAGCGTCCTCCAGGCCGAATACCCGCATACTGACGTCAAGTTCACCGGCAAGTGCGGCCAGTCGCTGCCTGTTTCTGCCGGCAATAATAATATTCAGGCCGGCACTTTTAGCCTGCGCGGCGGTCATGCGTCCCGTGTAACCGGTGGCGCCATAAATCAGTAATGTTTTCATGGTTGAGGGTGCTGCCATTCTTTATAAACAAATTCCAGGCTGTAGCCATCGGGGTCGAAAACGCCGGCGGCGTAGTAGCGGGGATCGTAGTGAAGCCGGGCACCGGGTGCGCCATTGTCAGACGCGCCGGCACGCATGGCTGAAGCATAGGCTTCATTCACCATTGTCTGATTTCGCGCGACAAACCCGACATGTACAGCAGCTGGCGCAACAGTTCCTTCGCGTAGCCAGAAAAAGATCCGGCCCTGAGCACCGAACCCTTTCAAATCCGGGTGGCCGGGCGGCCCCTCTTTTCCGTCATAATCATGACGAACCGTGATGCCGAGAGGGGCAAGCACTTCCGTATAGAAACGGACAGAACGGTCTGTATCGCTGACCGTTAAAAACAGATGATCGAGCATAAAACCTCCGGAAGGATTCAGATTTGGTAGCCGCCGGCAACCTCGATGGATTGTGCGTTAATCCAGACGCTGTCATCAGAGACCAGGCCTGCGATAACCCGGCCGACATCATCCGGCTCTCCCACGCGTTCCAGCGCGGTCTGTGAGGCGAGCAGAGTCTCAAATTCATCATTCAGTCCTCCGCCAAGCGGCGTACGGATTGCACCCGGAGAGACTGCGTTTGCCCGGATGCGCCGCGGCCCGAACTCTTTGGCCATATAGCGGGTCAGTACTTCAAGGCCGCCTTTAAAGGCAGCGTAGGGCGCAACACCTGCCGTAGCCACGCGCGTGGTGGCGCTGGTAACGTTGATGATGTGCCCTCCATCGCAAATCAGAGGCAGCAGCTTTTGGGTCAGGAAAAAAGGGCCCTTCAGGTGTACGGCAAAAAGACTGTCGAACTCACTCTCCGTCACCGTTTCAATCGGGTTGAAGAGCCCAAACCCGGCGTTGTTGGCCAGCACGTCAATATGCTCACGTTCCCAGGTGACACTCACTATGTCCAGTAAGGCGTCGCGGAAAGTGCCGAAAGTTTCGGTGCGAGCCACATCCAGATGCAGCGCAACGGCACGGCCGCCTGAAGCCTCAATCTCCTTCACAACCCTCAGGGCAGATTCAGGATGGCTGTTATAAGTCACAATCACCCCCATCCCTTTAGCCGCGCACTGTTGCGCCACGCTGGCGCCGATCCCGCCACTGCCGCCGGTAACCAGTACAATTTTCATGATTTCATCCTTTCTGTCTGCGATAGAAAAAGGATAAAACTTCCCGGACAGGTCAACCTCTGCGTTCCTGCTCGATTCTTGCCTTTTTCTGCTTTATGCTCGCTTTAATCATCATACTGAGGAGGCTGACTTTGATACTGGAACCCCTGCTTGACGAGCTGCGTCTTCTGGCCGCTCATGCCCGAAACTGGCGAACCGAAACCGGTATCCCCCGTGTGGCCATGGTGCAGGGTAACGTTCCCGCACATGCACTGGCTGCGGTCTATGAGCCGATGGTTAATCTCATATTGCGAGGCAGTAAATCCATGACGGTGGGAGACCGGGTATTCAACTACAATCCTGCTTCTTACTTTGTTATGTCAGTAGATTTGCCAGCCGTAGGCGAAGTCCATCCCGAGGCAACCGGTGAGCCGTATCTCGCGGTCAGCCTGACCCTGACGCCGGAACGGATTGCGACACTGCTGGCTGATTTACCTCCCGTGAAGGCTGATTCACAGTCGGGTGCTTTTTCCGTTGCTGCCGTCACGCCCGAACTGCTGGATGCCTGGGTAAGAATGCTTCGCCTGATGAAAAGTCCTGAAGATATCCCTGCTCTCGCACCGGTGTATGAACGTGAAATCCTTTATCATGTTCTGAAAGGCCCACATGGCTGGATGCTGAGGGATATTGCTTCACCGGGAACCATGCTGGCGCGGATAGGTAATGCGATTCGCTGGATAAGACATAATTTTGCTGATGAATTTGTGGTTGAATCACTGGCCGGGCAGGAGGCCATGAGCGTATCGGCCTTTCATCGTCATTTTAAGTCTGTGACAAACATGAGTCCGGTCCAGTATCAGAAGCGCGTCCGTCTTCTTCATGCCAGAACCAAATTACTGGCGCGTCAGCAGAGCGTCACGTCTGTTGCCATGGAGGTGGGTTATCGCAGCGTGCCCCAGTTTAATCGTGAGTACGCCCGTTTCTTTGGCCGCTCTCCTTTAAAAGACGCTGCAAGTCTCCGGAACGACGCTGATGATGCAGAAAGCTCTCTGAATCACCACGTTTAATGCGACAGTGAATTTTGCTGTCGCAACGAGGCAATAACTCACCTCAAGATATTTCACTCCGTGGGTAGCAGCCAGGAAAACCCAACACGCAGTAACTCAGACGTAGTTCAATTTCGCAAAGTGACGGCCGGCACTCTTACTCATCCTTCCTGACAGACGACTTCGATGTTATTACCGTCAGGATCAAGGATGAAAGCCGCATAATAGTGTGAATGATAATGATCGCGAATTCCCGGCGCGCCATTGTCTATACCGCCTGCCTGTAGAGCGGCACGCCAGAATTCGTCGACTATGTCCCGCTCACTGGCAGCAAAAGCCAGATGTGTTGAAGCGCCAGTTATGTCTTTATCATGAAGCCAGAGCCTCGGATATCCCTCCGGGCCCAGCCCGTACCGGGCACCTCCCGATAAAGTACGCTCCGGAGGCACAGAAATAATCAGGCTGAACCCCAGCGGAGCGAGAGCTGCTTCAAAGAATTTGAGCGATACCTGAGCATTTTTTACAGCAATTTCAACATGGTCGATAACAGACATAACTTTTATTTCCTAGTTAAACATTTTTTGGCTCCAGGAGAGCGCTGAATGCCTGACCGGCCAGCTGAGCCACGGCAGTTAACCTGGCTTTTGACAGTCCCGTTACTGCGGCTGCAGAAAAGCCCCGCAGCGTTGTCACGACATAATCAGAAAGCTCGCGGGCCCGTGCAGGTTCATACTGCCGGATATAATTTCTGATAAACTGAATTCCTGCCTCACCATAGCGACTTGCCAGCTCCCGGGCCTGCGGATCGTCGGCACGCATACCTTCAGCCACAAGACAGCCTCGCTGGACCGGGGATCGGGCGTATAAACGTGCAGCAGTCATAAAAAGATCTGCAACCGCCTCATCCAGCGGCCTGCCCGGAGTCAGAATTTTGTCAGCCGGCAGGTTTCCTTCTGCAACATAGAGATCCAGGCAGCGTTCAAACAGCCCTGCTTTACTACCGTAAGCGGCGTAAAGGCTGGGAGGATTTATGTTCAGCGTCTTTGTCAGTTCCGTGATACCTACAGCATCATAACCATGCTGATGAAACAGCGCTTTAGCCGTCTGCACGCCAGACTCTCTGTCAAATATCCGCCTGGGTGCTTTTATTGTTTTTTCGGTATCGCTCATAGGTTTTTTCCCTTGCATCAGAAGTATTTCTGAATGCCATCTTAAAACTTTTTTGTAGTGAACGCTACAATCAGTTAGTGACAGCCTGTTCAAGGTTGAATATAGTGACCACTACAACAAGCCACAAGGTGCAATTATGAATCAGACATTTAAGGGAAAGTTCGCCGTTATCACTGGTGGCGGAAGCGGTATTGGTCTGGCTATAGCGAAAGATCTGAGCGACGAAGGCGCAGATGTCATTATCACTGGCCGGAATGCACAAACCCTTCAGGAGGCGGTAAAGGCGCTGGGGAAAAATGTAAAAGGTATTGTGGCTGACGTCAGCAGCAAGGTTAGTATTGATGCGCTTTATGAACAGGTTAAAACGGAATTCGGCCACATTGATATTCTTGTCGCTAATGCCGGCGGTGGGGTCCATGCTCCGCTTGGTGAAATCACTGAAAAACAGATCCACGATCAGTTTGCCACAAATGTTAAAGGTGTTGTGTTGACTGTTCAGCAGGCTATGCCCCTGCTTGGAAAGGGTTCGAGCGTGATTATCATTGGTTCGACGGCGTCAGCAGACCCGGGACCCACCATGAGTATTTATGGTGCGACCAAAGCCGCAGTCAGAAACATGGTGAGAAGCTGGATTACAGAGCTGCACGGGACGGGTATACGCATAAACATTGTCAGCCCGGGTCCTGTGAATACAGCGTCTCTCAGAGCCGCATTTGGCGATAATGCCGAAGAGGGGATCGCCTTCCTCACCGCTAAAAGTCCGTTGGGACGTATCGGAGAGCCGGAAGAAATAGCCTCTGTAGTTTCATTCCTGGCCAGTGATGCCTCAAGTTATGTGAATGGTATAGAGCTGTTCGCAGACGGGGGTGCCTCTCAGACCTGACAGATGACAGGTACGTTCATTTAATACAAAATTACTCTCGCTCTCCCGTTTGTGTTGGCCCAGAACGCAGATGTCCGCTTATGGCACACAGCAGACAAACACGTGACGCTGAAGGTCTGCTGAGAGCGAACAGCGGACGTTGACGTTCTTTATAAAAATTCGGTTTGTGTTGTTTTGCATTAGTTTAGAGACGAAAAATATTGCGTCGGTGATTTACCCAGCGCTTTTCTGAACATCGTAATAAACGCGCTGACCGAATCATATCCCAGCGTTCCGGCTACACGCTGCACGGACTGACCTTCAGCCAGATGGCTCAGGGCAATCATCAAATGCAGTTGTTGACGCCAGCGACCAAAGCTCATTCCTGTCGCCTCTTTTATCAGCCTGGCCAGCGATCGTTCGCTGGTGACCAGATGTGCAGCCCACTGCTTTAACGTTCGCCGATCATCAGGCTCATTAAAAAGTGCCTCCGCCATATTCCGGATTTTAGGATGATCGGATACGGGAAGATGGAGCGCTTCAACCGGCACATCCGGAATATGCTCCAGCAGCACCGCTGCGAGCCTGGCAGTTTTACTGTCAGGAGAATAAGCCTGTCCCTGCTCTGCCAGATACAGAACAAGCTCGCGGACCAGAGAAGTCATCGCCAGGGTACAGCAGATTTCCGGCATCGCTGCCGCGCCGGGTTCGATGAACAAAAAGCAGGTATCTGCATTCTTCGTGACCCGGCAACTGTGGGGAATTTTACCCGGAACCCAGACAGCATGTCCCGGTGGAACAAGCCACAGCGCATCCTCAACCTCACAGCTCACTGCACCGCGCAAAGAGATAATAAGTTGTCCCTTACGGTGAGAGTGCGGACTCTGACCTGCATACTCGCCTGACGATGATACATGCAGCGCGATAGCAGCCTGACTGAAAGCATCGGCATTAAACTCATCCGGTGAGGTCACCGGTTTTTTATTAACTGGCATGATTTAGTTATATGTTGTCAGATTATCTATATTCTGTAACTCATGCGTCCTTTAAAGTCTTTCTTTTTACCAGAGAAAGCAAAATTTATGTCCCACACTACGAACAAGTGGTCTTCAATCATACTTGTGACCGGCATCCTTTTTATAGCTATCAACCTGCGTGTTCCTTTTACCGCTATCGCACCCGTTTTAGAGTCTATTCGCCATGATTTTGGGCTAAGTATTACTGCCGTTGGGTTGCTTAACTCGCTGCCTTTGCTGGCCTTTGCCGCCTTTTCACCGCTGAGCGCATCCATCTCACACAAGTACGGTCTTGAACGCACCCTTTTTGGTGCCTTGGCCGTGATTTCAGCGGGCATCCTGCTTCGCTCCGCAGGCAGTGTCTGGGCGCTTTATGGCGGAACCATATTGATAGGTATCGGGATTGCCCTCGGCAATGTCCTGCTGCCTGGCCTTATCAAACGTGACTTTTCTGGCAACGTGGCTTCCGTGACGGGGGCATATTCCATCACCATGGGCGCGGCTGGTGCTATTGGTTCAGCCATTGTCATTCCTCTGACGCAGGGCTGGGGCTGGAACATCGCGTTAGCCATGCTGGTTATTGCACCGCTGCTTGCGTTGCTTTTATGGTTGCCCCAGTTAAAGATGAAGCATCAGTTGCCAGGAGAGGGTGAGAAAAAAGCGGCGACCGTCGCGGTCTGGCGCTCGCCTCTGGCATGGCAGGTCACCTTGTTTATGGGCCTGAATGCGATGCCGTTTTATGTTGCTGTCGGCTGGCTACCCGCCATTCTAACGGACAGTGGACTCTCCTCAGCCCAGGCCGGTGAAGTACACGGCATTCTTCAGCTGACCACAGCTATTCCCGGCCTGATTCTGGCGGCCACGCTGCATCGCCTCAACGATCAGAAAGCAGCCGCTGCCGGCGTCAGCCTGTTAACCGCTGCGTCCTTTATCGGCATCCTATACCTGCCAAATCTGGCGATGTTGTGGGCTGCTCTTCTCGGCTTCGGCTCGGGTGCCAGTATGATGCTGGGCCTGACCTTCATCGGGCTACGTACCAAAAATGCCGGTGACGCCGCCGCGCTGTCAGGCATGGCGCAGAGCGTCGGTTATCTGATGGCGGCGATGGGTCCGCTGTTGCTGGGCAAAGTACAGGAGTTGTCCGGAGGCTGGACATTGCCATTACTGATGACCGCAGCAATCGCGGTCGCTGGTGCCTGCACAGGAATGGCTGCCGGACGAAATGCACACCTGGAACCGGCACAGCAGCCGGGCTGAATTTGCTGACACTGCAGGAGAGCGCTCTGTTCTCCTGCTGTGGATACTCTCCATTATCGTTCCGATAAATATTCCTGCTACTTAAGGCGACCTTTTACAGAGAAGACCGTTTTTGACCTGCGCCATCGTTAAAAAGCCCGGCGACCCAGTCAGCAAAAGCACGCACTGCGGGAGAGAGAAAACGCTGATGCGGATAGAGCATCGTCACCGGCACTGAAGGTGGCTGCCAGTCCGCCAGAACCTCGACCAGCTTGCCTTGCTGCAGATTCTCCGAAATCACATTCTCAGCAAGCTGCGCCAGCCCAAAACCCTCAAGACACAGTCTGATATAGAGTCCCGTTTCGTTAACGGCTGCGTCTCCTTCTACCGGAACGGAAAGCATCTCAGTGCCACGCGTAAAACGCAGTTCATTGGTCCGTCTTCCCGAACCGGAGAAATAATGGATCGCACGATGCTGCGACAACGCTTCCGGCATCTCAGGGATACCGTACTCCCTGAGATAGTCCGGCGAGGCACAGGTCACCCAGCGAAACCGGCCAAGGGGACGGGCAACCAGCGTGGAGTCGGTTAATTCCCCGGTTCTGATGACGCAATCCACACCCTCCTGAACAAGATCAACCTGCCGGTCGCTGACGCCAATCATCAGATAAATATCCGGATAGAGCCGGTAAAAATCTTTCAGATTCGGCATGACGATAAAATGGGCGATCCCACCGGGCATATCTATCCGCAGTCGCCCCTGGGGCCGCCTGACGGAATCGGTCAGGCTGGATTCCGTGTGTTCAATCAGTGAAAGGATTTCCCGGCACTGCCCAAGATACTGCAGGCCTTCAGGAGTGAGTCTGACCCGCCTCGTCGTCCGGTTAAGCAGACGCACCTGCAGGTATCTCTCCAGATTTTTAATCGTGCTGGTGACGGTGGAAGCTGGCAGTGACAGTGTCTCTGCCGCGCGCACAAAGCTTCCGGCTTCAGCAACTCTTATAAAGACCTGCATAGCCTGAATCCGATCCATCGTCCTGCTCCTGGGTAAAAGTGAGTCTGATTATTCGCGAATTATGAATTATGAAAACGTTTTAAGCATCTTTTTTAGGCTAATGACGTGGCGTATCGTTTCCCCATTAATCAGGAAAGAGGCAGGTTTAATGACCGACTACATCCGAAATATTGTTAACAATCAGAATGTCACTTCACGGGCTACGTTGATTCGTGGCGCGACGATACTGAGCATGGACGGGAACGTCGGTAACATTGAGCGCGGCGATATTCTCATCAACGGCTCAACGATTACCGCCGTGGGCCAGAACCTTGATGTGCAGGGTGCGCATGTCATTGATGCCACCAACATGATCGCCATGCCGGGAATGGTCGATTCTCATCGTCACGCATGGGAAGGACAGCTGCGCCGCATTAACCCAAACGCCACCTGCCTGGACGACTACAGCAACGCCACGCACTTCTCCTTCGCTAAATATTACCGTCCTGCCGATATCTATGTTGGCAACCTGCTGACGGCGCTGGGCGCTATTGACGCGGGCATCACCATGATGATCGATAACTCGCACAACAGCCGAACCGCAGCGCATTCCGATGCCGCCGTGGAGGCCCTGCTTGATACCGGCATTCGTGCCATTCATGCTTCCGGCGCACCGGTAGCTGGCGAATGGGATAAAGCCCACTGGCCGGGAAACTGGCAGCGTCTGCAGGATAAGTATTTCACCGACAACCCTGAAAGCCTGGTCTCTCTCGCCGTCATGGCCCAGCTGGAGCCGGAGTTGTGGGCCGAGGCCCGCAGGCTGGGACTGTCGATTGTCACTGAGTTCTTTGGCGCTGAGATGGGGTCTGAACTTGAGTCGCTGCATCAGCAAGGGCTGCTGGGTCCGGACAATATTTTCAATCACTGCACGGCGCTGCCCGACCGGGGATGGAAAATTCTACGGGAGGCCGGTGTCCGGGTGAATGTCTGCCCGCGCTCAGATTCGCACTATGGCATCGAAAGCGGGATGTTCGCCATTGAGGCCGCGCAGCGTCATGGCATCAACCCTGGCCTGAGCGTAGACAATGAAACGTCGTACAGCACCGATATGTTTATGGAGATGCGCGTCGCCTTTTACCTGCAGCGCGTGATGGGCATGCATCAGCAGCAGTGCTGCGATTCTGAACATGCGCTGAAAACGCTTCCGGCGGCGCAACTCCTTAAAGCCGCGACTCTTGATGGCGCTGCCTGTGCAGGGCTGCAGGACAAAGTGGGCAGCCTGACGCCAGGCAAACAAGCCGACCTGGTGCTGATTAGCGTCAGTGATCTCAATCTTTACCCGTCCGGCAATGCCTTTGGCACGGTGGTTCATGCCGCCGAGCGCAGCAACATCGACACCGTCATGATCGGCGGACGCATCGTTAAACAGAACGGTAAGGTGCTGGGCGTAGACAGCGCGCGACTACGTGCGGCGATTGATGAGTCGCGTGAGCACCTTTTTGCAGCCTCTGGCTACCAGCCTGACATTTTTGCTGACACCTTCCTGCCGCTGGTGCAGGCCGACTGACCAGGGTGAAAAGCATGGGCATGATCTATTACGTAATCGCTTTTGCCGCAGGTCTGGGGATCACCCTGCAGACGACCCTGAACAGCCAGCTGGCAAAGGGACTGGGCGGCGACCCGGTCACTGCGGCGCTGTTTTCATTTACGGCGGGCGCGTTCAGTCTGGGGATTTACGCGCTGCTGCGGGGTGGGTTGATGACATCGCTAGCGGCGATCCCGTCGCAACCCCTCTGGAGTCTGGCGGGCGGAATGATAGGCGCATGTGCCCTGTTCAGCTATGTCGTGCTTGCGCCGAAAATCGGGTTTTCAGCTCTGCTCGGGCTGGCGATTGTCGGACAGTTACTTTCCTCGCAGATGATTGACCATTTTGGCTTGCTGGGCGCTGTGCGGCGTCCGGTTTCGTTACTCAGGCTGGGGGGAATGGTTGTCATGCTGATCGGACTTGCCGTCATGCTTTTCGGCGATCGGCTCTCTGCACGTTTTCTGCAGTAACTGCGTTATCCACTTTTGCCCTCGTGCAGTACGACCTTTTATATCGGGGTTCTACGCCGGAACCGCCGAAATTTCCGCTACCCCAGTTTCAGCCCGGCAACCAGCGCATCTAGGTCAATAATTTCATTGCTGTTCTGGAAGGTATAATGCCCGTTCAACAAAATGTGCTGCCAGGCCACCGGCGATATCCGGGTCAGAGCCTCAACGCCTTTGTCGTTACCTTCGGCTTCTATTCGCTCCAGTAATCGCGACAGGATCGCGGAGTTGTAATAAACGATCGCGTTGGAGATCAACCGCCCGCACTGATTGCTGATTTCCGTTTCAATATCATTTTTCCCGGTTAACTCCTTCTTCCCGCCGACTTTGGCGACGGCGGCACGTAGCTGGTGATAAGATTCAACCCGGTTCTGGGAACGACGGATATTGCGTTCCAGTTGCGGATCGCGCAGATACTTCAGCGTGTAAATGCTACGAACCAGCCGATCATATTCAAATACCGCCTGTCTTGTCGGGTTGGTTGTTGTGTACGTACATAATTTGCGGATCAGCGTTCCCTGCGTCATTTCTTTCAGCCCCAGCGTAGCGACGATGCGATCGAGATTGCTTTTTTCACGAGCGATAAGGTTCAGGTCAATCTGTCCGGCAGGCTGAATCAGGCATTTTTTATATGCTGATGGATCTCTGGTGCAGTACAACTCCTGCAGTTGCTTGTTCAGGTCAGTAAAATGAGGTTCAAAGCGAAGGCCAAACCAGTGCAGGAGCGCAAAATTGGCTTTGTTGATACTGTGCATGTCACCGGTGATGGCCGTGGGTTTCACACCTGAGGTGTTGCGGTACCAGATATCAAAGACATGGTGACCCTCGTAGTCGTTTGTACCAATCAGGTATCCGTTGATAGGAATATGGTTGCACAACAGCGTGTAGGCCACCATGCCTTTACCGCGACCAAAGTATTTACGTGAATACCTGGCTTTAACTGTCGGCCTTTCAACGCCAAATTTCTGCCCGTCAACGGCACCATAAAGAGTATCCGGATCAAATGAATAGTGCGGGAAAATCGGCAGTGCCTCTATGGCATCAGTAATACAGTCATTGGCCGTGAGCAGCGACGCCAGCCGAAGGTACTGTTCGTATGTGGTTTCCAGCACATGAAACGGAATATCGCTGGTTCGCGCCATTACATGATTGCCATGGTTCATCGCCTGGGCAACGATGACCGCCATCAGGCTATCTGTATCGGCTTCTTTTTTGGCGTAACGGGGTTGCAGTGGCTTCATAGCGGGAAAAAACCGGCACTGTTCGTTAACAAAGCGGAAGACGTCGGTCACATCGCAGAATGGCAATTGCTCATAAAAACGCGTTTCCAGTGCCTTATGACGGCTGGGCACGGATTTATGCCAAGTCAGTTTCTGTGTTTCTTTATCGTATTCCAGGTGTTTCAGCTTCCCTTGCTTCAGCTCGCGGTTGAACACTTTCCATTGCCGGTGCAGTTCAGACGCCAACGCCTTTAGCTGCACCTTAATGGTTTTTTGCAGAAAGGGGATGTTCATTTCAGCCAGCACAGCGGCCTGTTCCCCTTCTGGTACCAGTTCATCAGAAAGATGACGGTGCCGGAGACTGTCATTGAGGTGGAATTCACCCGACTGAAAACGCTTTCTTATCTGACGATAGAGCCAGAACTCATAGCGCCCGGCATTCAGACCTGCGGGCTCGCCATCCTCGCCGAATTCAAGCAAAAATGGGCGTAGCCGTTTGGGTAACGTTTCCAGTGGGCATTCCGCCAGTGGTCTCTGCGAGAGCGTCTGCTTTTTGCTGAACACCATTCTGAGCCAGCTTAGCGCCTCATCCCACGGGCTGTTCTGAACCACGCTGGTGAGGTCGAGTGACAGATATAATGGCCGCAGGTGACGTCGGATTAATGCCGTCATACCGTCCACGGCCTGCCACTGCAAAGCCAGTTCACTGATGGGTTTTACACTCATGCGTTGTGCGGTAGTTTTCAGCGTCTCACGCGGCATGATTTTCCAGGCACGACGGCGGACTTCGCCAAAGGTGGTGGGGTCCGGAACGCTGTCGTCAACATAAAGCGACAGCAGACGTCCGATTTTAGACGTTTCCCGTCGGTGTTTTTCCTGCACATCAGCCATAAGTTGTTTAGCCACACTGCGGCTTTCATTCTCAAGCTGTTTCATATGGAAAAACATCGCATCCACCAGGTTATCGCTGAACTGGCGATAACGAACCCAGGCATAGCACAGCAGGTAAAGACGGGCCTGCTCCGGCTTCAGGTTGCGGAGATCGTAAACGGTATAAAAATTTGCCAGGCTGGCGTAATACAACAGGTTTTGTTGAGAAATATTCAGTACCGGTAAGATGTCGCAGGATTTACGGTGCAGAGGTTCGAGAATAGCTCGTTTCTCGCGTTCGTGGACCATCTGACGCCAGCCAAAATCACGGGCATCCTGTCTGAGTACCGCGAGCTGGGAAAGGGTATCATCACGTTCAATAAGCTTGTCCAGGCCGGCAATGGTGGCATCATCAATCTTTTCCGTCAGAATACGCCCCAGCCGCTGCCTTTCGTCAGAAAGAACCCGGCTCACCAGCTCCTGCAGCGTGGTGTAACCAGGACGGATGATTTTATGCTCGTTGAGCCAGATAATCAGTTCGGTAGCGACAAAACCAGGTGTCACATCACGATGTACAATGTGAGCTGCCTGCTGTTCAAGTGGTAAATAAAGCGTCGAGGACCACGGCTGCCAGCCATACAGTGCGCAGATCTTTCCTCGCTGAGCATAGCGCTCGTGTTTAGAGATAGGTTTATCCGGAAGCGACTCTCCGTGGAAATAACGACTCAGAACAAAACTGCAGTCGTCCTTAACATCATTCCACCCGAAGCGGAAAAACAGATGTTTGGCCTTAAAATAAGCGATCTGCAGAATGCAGTAGATTTGAGCATGAAGTTCCTGACGACTACAGGCCAGTGCAAGTTCAGATGCATCCAGAGCCAGAAACTCCAGCCTCTGAGCGTCATCGAAATCAGGGAGGCCATAAAGTGCCTCCTGTTCGGCATCGTTTAAAACCGATAGTCGTTCACTTTGGCCTGCCGCTTTACCACGAGTTGTCATCCTGACCCCGAAAAATCATGTCCGTAAGAGGATCGTTCAACGGACAGTAAAAATTAATTTTTGTACCCCAGGAAAAATCACTGCTGACGTTGTCTCATATAACTGGTACGGTATCAATCTCTTTCATGGCCCCTTAAACGTACACATTTATGACTGAAATACGGATCGGCTATGCCCGATGCTCTACTGATAAGCAAGATTTAACCGCCCAGCAGGAGGCGCTGGTAAAACTCGGCGTCTCCCCAGACAGAATTTACATGGATAAAGGGCTGACCGGTTCAAATCGGCAGAGGCCCGGACTGGATCAGGCCCTGGCTGCTGTCCGCAACGGAGATACCTTAGTGGTACCGAAGCTTGATCGGCTGGCCCGTTCGGTTCCTGATGCGCGTCAGATCGCCGATGCCCTACTGGCCAGAGGAGTGAAGTTGGCGCTGGGAACCAGCCTCTATGATCCGGCAGACCCGATGGGGAAAATGTTCTTCAACGTGCTGGCTACCTTTGCCGAGTTTGAAGGGGACCTGATACGTCTTCGTACCCGGGAAGGAATGGCCATTGCCCGGGCGAAAGGAAAACTGCGGGGGAAACAACCCAAGCTGTCTGATAAACAACAAAAAGAGCTGTGCCGAATGCATGAAACCGGGCAATATTCGATCAGCGACCTGGCTGAATTATTTTCGGTGTCACGACCGACAGTTTACCGAACACTGGCCCGCCATAAGGACAGCTAAAGGCTCCCATTTATCTGTAAAGTCAAAATGTTCGGAGATTCAAACATGGAGCCACAAACTGGAAAATAGGAAAAAATTATCTATACTCGGTGGAGTATAGCCATCTCAACAACCAGATCCAGATAAGGAACGAGACGATGTAATTGACATCACATGGAGGGGAATCAATTCAATTAATCGTTTAATGGTCTTGAGGTGACTATGTTTTTGATATTGTTACGCTCAATGCGTAAGTATCTTTGGTTAAGGATACTCGTGTTGGCGCTAATTTGCAGTTCCGTAGGTTCTGGATTGACGTTCATTATGGTTTTTGGCGAGCTAGCCAGATTGAACGCGGCGCCGTCTTCCTTTGCCTTGGCGTTTATTTTGTCAACATCTCCGGGTTTTTTCGGGAGTATTGCAGGAAAATATCTGCTTGCACGTATTGAAGCAAAATATTGCTTCATGATCGCTGAATGCATTGGCGCACTGGGTTTGATTATTCCCTGGTACGGATTGGTTCATGGTTCTGTGACCATCCTGCAGCTTGCTGGCGTTGCCTCGTCGGTATCTGCGGGGATCACCATTCCTGCCATTAATCATTATACCAAAGCTAAGCTTGCTCCAGAAGATATTGGTGCCGGTGCGGTTATCGACACGCTGGTGTTTGCTTGCCAGGTTTTATTTGGCATAGGTGTTGGCGTATTCCTTTATGGTACCGTTCAGAGCAATACCTATTTGTTAGCAAATCTGCTCAGCTACATCATAGCCATTACATTTATATTTTCACTGCCAAAGCTGGCGAATTATGCAGAACAGAATGTTTACGCACAAGGGTTGCCTAAAAGGTTGTCATCAAAACAACGTGCTAGCCTCTATTTATTGCCGGCACTGGCAATGACTGGAGCTCCGGCCATGTCGCTCCTGCCCACATTGGTCCACAGCAATAATGACCAAAAAGAAACACTACTGTTTTTATTGTTCGCCCGCAGTCTGGGACAACTTCTTGGGCCATTTTTGGTCAAGGAAGAGCGTTACAAGAATCAGTCATCACTGTTTATTATTGCGTGCATGACGGCGTTTATTGTGTGCTATTTGTTCGTTCCGCTGACACCCTTCTTGAGTGTGTCATTACTACTGGTTTTTTCTGCCCATGTATTTTCCAATATTATCTATAGCCTTGGCTGGTACAGTTTGCTGACGAACTTTGACAACGATCAGGTAGCAGCCGCCTCTGCCAGCAGCTACAGAAAACAAATTATTATCGGTGCAGTGATCAGTATCTCGGCGGGCATACTGGCTGATAAAGTAGGCAGTCCGCTGGCACTTGTCATTTGTTCTATGACAGGGTTATTGCTGTCTTCTCTGCTGATTTTGCATGTAAAACGTCAGTCTTGATGACATTAAAACGGCCGGTATTGATTACCGGCCGTAGCTTCAGCTTTTATGAAAAAAACCAGCAACGGAACAACGCATATTGTCCCCGGCACTGGCATCAACCTTCTTGATGCAGTGTGAATAATTTGGTTTTATGATCACAAGTCGATTGGGTTTTGGATAAATAAATGTCCCGACCCCAGAGTCATTGATACTGCGTTCACGGATGGTCCATCCAAATTCCGGTCCGACTGCCCCCCCGGTTATCCCTGACATGCGTAAAACCTCTTCAGAAGCATTGTAGGTTTGTTCGGACAGTCCTGCACTGGAGTTAACAGGTGTGTTGATGACGCAAAGCTCCCCACCCCAATTAGGTTTCCATTCGGGGTGCGCATAAAATATGTATGCCCCTTTATATTGGGCATCGTCTTCATGCCAGCCCAGCCCGCTACCTGCTGGATACAGGAACGTTGTGAGTGAAAATGCATTCCAGTCTTCCCCAAGAAAATTACGCAGGCGTGATGTTATTATGCTGATTTTTTTACTTAAAATATGAATGCCAGCCGTAATGACATTATCATCCAGGGTGGTTTTTTCTGTCAGCAATGAGTAAAAATAACTGACACTAACCAAAGGCTCGCCATCGGTCATCCTCCATGATTTTGACCACCCCTGAGAATGAACGAGATAGTAACTCTCAAATTGCATATATAACTGAAGGGCGAAGAGTTCATCGTTACTCAAAAAATCGTCAAAAATCAGATAGCCTTCCCCTTCGACTATATTACTCATAATGATTTCTCCGAATTGAAATATTTATCCGTCTCATTTTCAAACTTCCATTCTTCGATGAGTGATTTCCATGGAGGTAAGAAGGTGTCCCTGACGTGATATAACCGTGCGGCCAGATTAAATCGCATCATTTTTGCAGTACTTACTGCTTCATTTATCCATATCAATTCTTCTGGTCGATATGTCTCAGAAAGGTGCTGAGCCACTTTACGTCGATATTTAACAATTTCACCATAGACGTAACAGGCATTGAACGCTTGAGTATAACTGAAAGTCCGGTCTTGTCGCTGCGGGAAATTAATCAGCGCCGCTCCATGGCTTCCATGGCAATATTGCTGGTCATGAAATGCGTTGAACGCGTGTACCTGATGATGGAGTGCTTCGTGATAAAGATTTTCGACAAATCCAAGTATCCCGAACTCTCTTGGAAGCTGATGGTACGGTGGAACAAAGAAGAGGGTGGCATCGGAAATAAAGGTAATATGTGGAAGCTCGTAAAATGATGCATTTCCATTATTGGCGGTTGTATTTTTAGGAGTTAACCATACCAAAGTGGAAATGAAATCAGTGATGAATTCCATTTCACTCTCATATAACGATAGAAATCTATTTATGCCGTCATTGAGGAATGCCAATCTATTTTCACATACCGGAATACTGCCGACATCTGAGATCCCCATCAGCAATGCCATTGCCTCTCCAGCCTCAGCATGCACCCAGTTAAATGACCCGTTACCTATATCAACCTTTGAGACCTGCTTTCGGAGTAGAGTAAAATGATATTTCTCGTGAGTGGCGTGATCGCGAACTTGTGCGCAAATTGAAGGCCACTTTTCGCTGATGTCTCTGTGGAATGCAGATCCCTCGCTGCATGAGTAGTAATCATTCAGCATATCATTTCCGCTATAGGAAAGTATTGACATTTAGCCCTCCTGCTAAGAAATATTAATTTCTTTCAAAAACTCGAAGTTTACCCTCTCCTTGGTGGGTAAAGAGCCTGGGATGTAAAGCGTGTGGCGGTAAGTGACTTTTGAAAGTAATGCCTCTATATCAGAAATATCACCTTGTAACTTATCCGAAGATTGTCCTTTTTCGGTTGATGCACTCAACAAGAATATAGTGGTATTAGCGGGGTAATGTTTTAATAATTTCGACTTCAAATAGGTGACTTTATTTGATGTCTGCGGTGATGAGTAATCCGTATTGGAATTACCAATAGAGCAGACATGATAGATAAAGTAATTGATACAGGGTTCCATTGCGTAATCATAGATGATCAGCCGATTTACATCGAGTACACTGACACCTTCTTCCAATGGGTCAATGCCAATATCATTAATCATCGCGTCGAAGCTCGAAATACCAGGATAACAATGAAAAGAAAAACTCCCATCCTGAGATGATTTTTGCAGTAATTGAACGATCGTCACGCCGACTCTCGGGTGACCAGGAACAATAAGGCCGACATGTTCACACTCAGAAAGCGCATTTGTCATGTATTGGATAATACTGGCATAATTGTCAACATCGACTCCGCCATCTTCATACAAATGCGATAGGTCCTCATGATATATTTCATGATGGTAAAGATATTCGTTCAGACCAGCAATGTCTCCGATCCAGAAAACTCTATCGGCATTCTGAATGACGGAAAAACCTTCTGTGGTGATTTGATTGACACCCAGCATGCCACTGCCAATGACAGAGATTGTGCTCATGAAAAATCCTTTTAAAAAATGCCTCAATACAAGATTGAGGCATGGAATATTTAACTAGAAGCCACCGATAACCTTAGCCAGGTTCATAGGGGCTGCCGCCTGCAAACGCGGGTGCAAGGCTTTGGTGGAATCAAACCCTCCGATGACCTTGGCCAGATTCATTGGCGCAGCTGCCTGTAAACGCGGATGCAACGCCTTGGTAGAATCAAAACCACCGATCACTTTAGCCAGGTTCATAGGAGCGGCCGCTTGCAAACGTGGGTGCAGTGACTTGGCCGAGTCAAATCCGCCAATGACCTTGGCCAAATTCATCGGTGCTGCTGCCTGTAAACGCGGGTGCATTTTGATGTTAACTTTTTCCATGAATATATCCTTATTTTCTATTTAGTTAATGAGATTATTGATCCACATCTAACTTCTCAGAACTACTGGTATTTCAACTAGTAAAAGTGAACTCTTTGCTGATCCATCACGCCTATGCGTTAGCAATCGTACAAACGGCATAGCATAGACAATTTACATTTATAGTATGTTTTTCCATCATTGCAACAACAATTCATAAACAAGATTTACATATTTAGACGAAGCTGATGATTAGAATCTAGAGCGGGGTTACTCAAAAAAGTCTAATTAATTATGCTGATAGCCTTAAATACCCATGGCTATAGAGTGATGAGATTTTACATTTTCCATTTAGTTAAAAACCAATTTCTTTCCTGCTTTCTTGAGCAATTATCTCCTTCGTGACAAAATTTTGGCGGGTTCCCGCTTAGAACCCCAGATCTGATACGTCTGCGCACTCGCGAAGGTATGGCCATTGCCCGGACGAAAGGAAAACTGCGGGGAAAACAACCCAAGCTATCTGATAAACAACAAAAAGAACTGTGCAGGATGCGTGAAACCGGGCAGTACTCGATCAACGATCTGGCTGAGTTATTCGCAGTATCTAGGCCAACAGTTTACCGGACCCTTTCTCGTCATAAGCAGGATTAGTGATGCGTATACCCGAAAATACAATTTTATCGACCCTGCGAAACGGTGGGTGCATTAAAAGCTTTTACCGGCGAGCGGCGCGGAGTCCCCGACAGGAGAAATCAGTGCTGGCCGACGGCTATATACTTGAATCACCCGATGAACAGGGTGAGATCATACTGAGTCATGCCGATTTCTTGTCAGTGAAAGAGAAACTGGCAGAAACAGAAACTTGGGAGCAGGTCGTGGGTAACATACTTTTCGGTGGAAGCAGCTGGATGCTTTGCTCCGATGTGGACGATTAATTGCTGAATTAGCATGCGGGAATTTTTGGCGGATTTCCTCTTAGAACCTCTGAAGATCACGGGCCGGAAATTTCGGCGGTTCCGGCGTAGAACCCCAATCAAATTATTTCTACTTTCTCCCCACCACTGAAAAGCGCCGCCGCCCCCCGGCCGCCGGCCGGGGAACAGTGTCGCTATTAATGATGGATGTTGTAACTAGCTACTTAATCGCTATCGGAAGTATTGCTGAATGTTCCGAATACACGCCCGTAAGCGGCCCTAACGGCCCGCTAACGCGGAGATACGCCACAGCTGCGGCTTCGCCTTGCTGTGACCACTCCGACGGCGCACACAGATATATACGTCGCGTTTAGCGGAACTGGTCTTACAGGGCGAGGGATGGGATAGGTGATACCTATCAGACCTGGGCGGCTGCGCCGCGTCACCGGCGACCCTCACCTGATGGCGTTCTCTTGCCCCGCAGCTGTCGCCTTCATGCGCTGACGCGCATAAATCCCCAGCGATAAATGTTATTTGACGGGCATAATCACTTAGCTTACAGTTGTGTTGATATACAACACAGGAGAGCCTTATTATGGCGAGAACAACCAGTGTTACCCTCGGGGAGCAACTTGAGGTTTTTATTAACCGACTGGTCAACAGCGGTCGTTATGGCTCAACAAGCGAAGTTATGCGTTCAGCATTACGGCTGTTGGAGCAACAAGAAACCCATGATGAGGTTGTAAGGCAAGCTGTTACTGCTGGGTTGGATAGTGGGGTAAGCCCTTTATCATTAAAGGATATTGCAGCCCAGAGGAAGCAAAAACTTCGTGTATAAACTCACAAAACTAGCGGTTGAGGATTTTTCCACCATTTATGATTATACCTTCCAGCGTTTTGGAGAAAGGCAAGCTGATGCTTACACCGAAACACTGGAGGCGTTTTTGAATTCAGTCGCAGATATGCCAAGTTTGGGGAGATATTACCCTACTATCCCTGATGTCAGGCGGATCGAATTTCAAAAACACTCTATTTTCTATAAAATAGAGCACACGGATATTCTGGTAATACGGATCCTTCATCAACAAATGAATCATATACAGCATTTAATTTGAGGCACCGTGTTGGTGTGAGGCTGGGGCTTAAAGACGGTTGAGGCAGCAACGCTGCCGTGCTCGCACCGCAGGGGCGCTACGTTCATGGTTAGGAAACTCAATCGACCCTTTTTGAGTTTCCTAACCATGAACGGTGGCAATGAGGATCAACATGTGGTGCGACCTATCGCGAGGTAATGCGTAAAAATGCCAACTTTGCTGAGTTTTTAAACCAAAACCCATTTTTCAGGCGCACTAATCCAGAGCTGGGCTCTGAAGCCATCGTTTTTTCGCCATCCGCTGCAGCCGGTCAGAGAGCATTTTTGTAGCGTGTTCACCCGCCATAGCGCCGGCAAAACGCAATCGGCCTTTGCACAAGATACACTGGTACGGATCGGTGCCCAGGAAGCCCTTCATAAGTACTGCGAACCCGGGCCGTTTCGGTTTTTCCCGTACCGTCATCGCCAGCGCGTCGTAGACCTTCGGCAGCAGCGAGCCGCGCTTGCGGTTGGCCAGAAAGCCGTAGTAGCGCACCATTTTAAAGTGTCGGGCCGGGATATGGCTGACGTAACGCTGCAGCATCTCCTCCTGGCTGATTTTCTGGCGTTTGTGTTGCTGCGTGCGGTGATCGTAATACTGATGGACCACGGCACCGCCGCGGTAGTGGCGCAGCTGAGAAGCGGCCACCGGCGGGCGCTTCAGGTACCGGCCGAGGTATTTCACGCTGCGCCAGGCACCGCGCGTCTTTTTGGCAAAATGCACTTTCCAGGCGCGGCGATATTGCGCATGCAGATAACGGTGCCACCGATCTTCATTACGGATATGACCGAGGCCCGGCAGGCCTCCAGGGTTGATTTGGGCGTAGTTGTCGCGCAGCAGGTAAACCACGGCGTTGCGCCAGATTTGCTCTACCTCTTTCTTTTTGAAGAACAGCTGCCGCCAGGTGCCGTGTTTGATGTCGAGGCCGCCGCGGGTGACGGAGACGTGGATATGCGGGTGCTGATTGAGCTGCCGGCCGTAGGTATGGAGCGCACAGAAGATACCGACTTCGATCCCCTGTTGGCGCGCCCAGCGGAGCATGGCGCGGGTGGCGCAGCGAAACAGATCATTGAGCAGGAGCCAGTTGTTATTGAAGAACGGCCACAGCAGGTGCGGCATGGTGAAGGTGATGTGTTGCCAGTCGCAGTCGGGCAGAATGTGCTGCTGTTCGGCGATCCACTGCTCGGTGGCCTTGAGGCCACAACTGCTGCAGGCCTTGGACTTGCAGCTCTGGCAGAAAAAGCGGGCATGGGTGCAATCCGGTGAGGCACAGCAGTAGCGGCGAACACCCATGGCACAAGTGCCGCAGGCGAGCATGCGCTCGACGGCGAGTTTGGTCCAGTCGCTAAGGGTGTCACCGTGTTTGTCGAGATAGCGGCTCCAGCCGTCGTCATGCTGGAACAGCAGCTTTGCGGGTCGCGGAATATACATGGTGCAGAGTCTACAGGGCGTTATCGGGCAGGAAAAGTGCGTCGGCACCAGCCGGCTCACGCCACAGGCGTGCTCATTTTATGCGGGTGTCAACGCGGCGGTGGGGTATGCGCCACCGTGCGAGCTGCCGGGCCGTCAGGTGGCATCGGCGTTGATGTGAAGCTGGGGCTTAAAGACGGTTGAGGCTGCAAAGCAGCCGTGCTCGCCCCGCAGGGGCGCTACGTTCGCCATGGTGACGGATAGCCTTGCGAAAGAAGCGTAGGGCCGCTGCCGTATCCCGTTTGGCGGTCAGCAGAAAATCGATGGTCTGTCCCGCGCTGTCAACGGCGCGGTATAGGTATTTCCACTGCCCTTTGACGTTGATGTAGGTTTCGTCCATGCGCCAGCGGCGCCCCACGGCACATTTATGTCGGCGAAATGCCTTATCCAGTAACGGCACCAGGCGGATGACCCAGCGATGCAGCGTGGAATGGTCAACGATGATACCACGCTCCGCCATCATTTCTTCCAGATTACGCAGACTCAGGGCATAAGCGAGGTACCAGCGAACACACTGGTCGATAATATCAACGGGATAATGCAGCCGCTGGAAGGCTTTTCGGATCAAAGGCATGGGCAAGTATCATCATAAAAAACAGCATGTTATCCGACACAACCTTAATGCTACAGAGCCGTTTTGAGCAGCGATCCGGCGTAGCGCGAACCGAACACCTTCACGGCCAGCGTGTGGGTGTGCAGCGCCAGCGCCATGGTCGGGTTCTCGACCAACTGTCACCAACGCCCCCATAACGAAATGAACGCCTGATGGTCAATGGACCTACGGCGCAACAGCACCACGTTAGTTGCTGAATAAATCATTCCACTGCTGTTCAACAAAGGTAATGAAGTCCCTGAACAGCAGGGAATAATTACTTCGGTAGCGCCAGACCAGATAGGAGGGCAGCGCAGGAAGAGACCAGTCCGGCAGCACAGTCTGGAGGCGTCCGTCTTCAAGGTGCTGCCTGACAGTCCACGCAGGTACAGCCAGGCAGATCCCTCTACCTTGCGTGGCCATCTGAACGAGGCTGCTAACATTATTGGACGTAAAAACCGGGCGGGTTTCAGCGACATGAACATTGTCGCCGTCCTTTCCCGTGAACGTTAACGGCCCGGCCAGCGACGGATGCTGCAGTTTGAGTATACTGCAGTTTACCAGTTCGTCCGGATGAACGATCTGACGGCAGGACAGATAGTCCGGGGACGCATAAATCCCGAGAGGGACCGGGTTGATTTTTTTATGCACTAGGTCGGAACTGTCTATGTAGCCGCTTTTTATTACCAGGTCGTCAAACTCCTGCGAGTTGCTGGAAAAGCTGCTTCCCTCCCGTGACTGAAGATTGATGACCGCCATCGGATGACTGTCCGTGTAGGCCATTATCCAGCCGGGAATGATGCAGTCACTCAGCACGGTCGGAGCGGAAAGCCTCAACGTTCCCTGTATCTGACCGGAAGATGCCTGCAGTTTCGCGACCAAATCCCGATAAGCCCGGTACATCTCCAGGGCTTTCTCGTAGGTTGCCTCCCCGGCCGGGGTCATCTCAAAATTCCTAGCATTCCGGCTGATCAGCTGGGTGTTTAAGGTGTTTTCCAGTTTTGACACCGACTTGCTGACAGCCGACACGCTACGGTTCAGATACTGTGCGGCGGCTGAAAAGCTCTGGCACTCCACTACCCGGATATAAATCAGCCAGTCGCTAATCAGATGGTTCGTTCTGTCAATCACACTTCGGTCCTCTTGGCATGCTCCCGTAAGGAGCCGGACCGGCGACCGCTGGGTGCTGTTTTTTTGAACGTACAAATATACTCGCCATGAAAGAGAAACACATAAATGGAAATAAAACGAAACAGTAATTTGTTAAAAGTTATCTTAAGCGCAGTCCGGTTCGGCTTTGCTGTTACGGCGCGGGGAGAGATCACACATACTAACGTAGTTTTCTTAATATTTATGTTACTTGTGTAATTATATGTAATACTTTATCAGTGTTTAGGTCTAACACAATCGGAGAATAGATGAAAAAATACCACATCGCAGTATTGCTAACCATGATGGTGAGTGGTTGCGCACAGCAGGCGTTCACCCTGAAAAATGAACCTGCCGGAATGCCGGACAGAACTGTAACCCATCACTTCTTCGTTTCCGGTATCGGCCAGAAGAAAACCATCGATGCTGCCGCTGTATGCGGGGGAGCCGACAAGGTGGTTCGTACTGAATCTCAGGTTACTTTTGTTAATGGACTGCTCGATGTTATTACCTTTGGTATTTATACGCCGCGTGAAGCCCGCGTCTACTGTTCCCGTTAACGTGTATGAAAAAATTAACCGCAATAGAAACTGTACCGCAACTCGCTATTCCCGTGTTGTTTGGTTGCTCAACCTACCTGAGTCAGCTTGAAAAAATAGGTCCGGGATAGTGATTTCCTTATTTGTTTTTAGCGCCTAAGAGGCACCGTCCCGGCAACGGATTAATAACCTTATTGCAACGTAGGGCATTTATGAAACGCAAATCTTTACTTACAGGTCTTATTCTCGCAACCCCTCTGATACTGAACGGATGTCACTCCTATCAAAATGTGAGCTTAAAGCAGCATCCCCTTGGCGAAAGTTATTATTATCTCACCGAACCACCGCTATATGTCGGGGATAAAATAAAATATCAACTGAAAACGGGCGAGAAAGGAGAACTGACGGTGGCCAGCGTCAGTCCGCAGAGTATAAACGGCACCAATAACATCACCCTTCCCCTGAACCAGTTGAGTTCACTGGAGAAATCGGAAATATCTAAAACAAAGACAGGGGCTGCGGTTGCCGGTGGTACTACTGTAGTGGTTGTTGCTGTTGCCGTGATTATTTCATTTGCTATCGCAGGTGGACTGGTAGCGGCTGCGGCTGGATGAGCGATCCTACCCACGTAATGTGGACACAGCCCTATGAAGTGGTCAACAAAAACTGGCCACCGTGTTAGAGTTTTTCCAGTATCGGTTTTCCGATTCGTTTGGTGGCAACCCACTGTTATATTCGTGCGGTCTTAGTGCGCTGTAATATCCAACGATATAGTCCGTTATTGCGTGGGCTGCATCGCTGAAGCTTACATAACCCGTCACTGGCACCCACTCGTTCTTCAGACTCCTGAAGAAGCGCTCCATTGGGATGTTGACATAGGAGCGTCAATGCGGTGGCCGAATCGTTCTTCAGTTCGCTGAAAAAAGAACGCATCAGAAAGAGAATATACAAAACCCGGGATCTGGCCTGGGCCGATATCTTCGATTACATTGAAGTCTTCTATAACCGGTCCCGGCGCCACAGTCACCTCGGCGGCGTCAGTCCGGAGGTCTTCGAACAGGCCTCGTCGTGAGGACAGAATTTGTCTACTGTCGTGGGGTCAGTCCAATAAACACCGGCGTTAGGGAAATGTTCTCATCTGAATTGGAGTATTTAAGTTGGCTAAAGTTAATCTACTGCTTGCCGGTGCATTACTGGCGTTATTGCTTCCCGCTGTCGCTGTGGCGGCGGATTACCGCGCGGGCGAACAATATACTCGCCTAGATAAACCGGTGGCCTCTGCTCCTGCGGTGGTGGAGTTTTTCTCTTTCTATTGCGGTCCCTGCTATCAGTTTGCCGATACCTACCATGTGGGCAGCACCATCAGCCAAGCATTGCCTGCGGGCACTAAACTGACCAAATACCACGTTGGCCTGATGGGAAAACTGGGTAATGAGCTGACCGAAGCCTGGTCGGTGGCGATGGTGATGGGCATTGAGGACAAAATAGAAAGCATGCTGTTCGACGAGCTGCAGAAGAAGCGCGCCATCAACAGTGACGAAGATATCCAGCGGGTGTTTGCAGCTGCCGGTGTGGATGCTGTTACCTATGAAAATGCGCGTCACAGCCTGCTGGTGAAGGGCATGATTGCCGAACAGAATGAGGCAGTCAAGGCGCTGGACGTGCGTGCAACGCCTTCATTTTATGTATCCGGCAAGTACAAAATCGACAATGCCGGTATGGCGAGCCAAAGCGTTGACGGTTATGCCAAAGAGTATGCCGCCGTGGTCCACTATCTGTTGACCACCCAACCTTAAGATTGGACTGGACTGACCGCGGGCGGCGATTACTGGTATGTGTACATGTCAAAAAAGACCGCGGGCGGCAAAAATACTGTGAAATACCTAGGTCGTTATCTGAAAAAGCCGCCGATAGCGGGCTCCCGGCTGGCGCACTATGCCGGCGGTGCCACGTTGAACTTCCGCTACCACGACCAAAATACCGGTGAACACTACGCGTCAAACCGGTAGAATGGACTATCTCACTCATATACGGGAATGACAGTGCTAACACTTTTTATCACCGTTGGAGGCATTCATCTGCTGGCCTCTATGATGCCCGGTCCCGATTTTCTCTATGTTTCATCAACATCGGCAGCCCGCAACCGGCAAGCCGCACTTGCGGCCGTGTTTGGGATAACAGCGGGTGTTGCCATCTGGGCGTTTATTGCGCTAACCGGCCTTACAGTACTACTGCACAGGATGGCTTGGCTGCAGCAGATCATCCAGATTTCTGGCGGGGCTTTTCTGTGCTGGACAGGGTTGCAGATGATGAGGCAAGCAGCCAGACAGGAGGCTACATCTGGAGCAGGGCCGAGCGATAGTTACTTCCGAGGGAGGCACGTTTTCTTCCGGGGGCTGCTGACTAATTTGTCGAACCCAAAAGTCTTTGTGTATTTTGGTTCCGTATTTTCTTTATTTACTGGTGATGATATTCCTTATCAAGCTCGCTGGATCCTGCTGGTAATGATGGTACTCATCTCCTTCTTCTGGTTTTTCCTGGTAGCAACCGTGTTTTCGCTCCCGCGCGTGAAGTTGGGCTACCGGAAATGGACCAGTAAGATAAATAAAATGGCTGGCGTTATGTTTACCGCTTTTGGGCTGCACCTCATTTTCTCTCACTAGGGGTAGATGAAGTGGCACTGTTTAACTATATTGAGTGCGATTACAATCGCTGGCGTTACCACAGTGACTGTGGTGGTCTCAGCCCAAAACAATTTGAAAACCAGAACCTCGCTTAGTGTAGTGGTTTACTGAATTTGGCCACCTGAACAGAGGTGATATGCTCACCTCAGAACAACACAGGTGCTCCAATGAAAAGAAGAAATTTCAGTCCTGAATTCAAACGCGAATCCGCTCAGCTGGTTGTCGACCAAAATTACACCGTCTCTGACGCAGCTAAGGCTATGGATGTTGGTCTTTCCACGATGACAAAATGGGTCAAACAACTGCGTGATGAGCGTCAGGGGGCTCCGTCGCATTAACGACAGTATGTCAGCAAAAATCGCGCTGCCGTTTTTTTAGGCAGCCAACAGATAAAATTGTTCTGCTGGTGACAATCCATCACTTTGCGGATGTTGATATTGCCCTTTACGTATCATGTTGAGCAGCTCTATGCCAATCAGCAGCGTCTGTGCTCGGCGAAACGATTTGAATCCCAGCATCTGTCGTATCCGACGTTTGATATGACGGTGATCTTGCTCAATCAGGTTGTTCAGATACTTGCTTTGCCTGACGGTGATGCTTTCCTCCTCGGGGTTGTCGGCATTGAACGTGGTCAGGGCGGCGGTATTGGCGCCGCTTTTATCGATCGTCACCACTTCAGGTTCGCCATGGTGACGGATAGCCTTGCGAAAGAAGCGTAGGGCCGCTGCCGTATCCCGTTTGGCGGTCAGCAGAAAATCGATGGTCTGTCCCGCGCTGTCAACGGCGCGGTATAGGTATTTCCACTGCCCTTTGACGTTGATGTAGGTTTCGTCCATGCGCCAGCGGCGCCCCACGGCACATTTATGTCGGCGAAATGCCTTATCCAGTAACGGCACCAGGCGGATGACCCAGCGATGCAGCGTGGAATGGTCAACGATGATACCACGCTCCGCCATCATTTCTTCCAGATTACGCAGACTCAGGGCATAAGCGAGGTACCAGCGAACACACTGGTCGATAATATCAACGGGATAATGCAGTTGCTGGAAGGCTTTTCGGATCAAAGGTATGGGCAGGTACCATCATAAAAAACAGCATGTTATCCGGCACAACCTTAGTGCGACAGAGCCCCTCCGTTCAGGGGAGTCATTATCATGCCGGAATTCTGTTTCTGAATGGAGCAGGATTTTTGGTCAGGGTCATACCGAGGTGGGGAAGTCCAGAAAAATACTTTTTTCTTTCCTTTTTGGAAAGGCAAGTTTTCCAAAATAACGGATGTTTTATTTTTATGTTTATGTACACTTGCTAAGCTCTATTTTGAGATTGTTTCTTAATATAGTGATGACTATAAGTGGGTTTTTAGTATAGCATTTAAATTAACGGGTGATATTTTAAAAGTTAAAATTACCTTTCAGTTGATTGTATTAATTAATAAAAACATTTTTTACTGGGAAAAGATTAATTATGATTTCAAGTTCTAACTCAATGCAGAAAAAACTAATCACCATTTCAATAATGGCCGTGCTGGGCCTGGGGTCCGGTTTCGTCAATGCAGCATCAACCGGTACGATTACTTTTAATGGTAAAGTAACGGATACAACCTGTAATGTAAATGTCGACGGTCAGGGATCGAATGCCACAATAGTATTGCCGACGGTATCAACCTCTGAGCTGGGAAGTGCAGGGAAGACTTCGGGACGTACCAATTTCAATATGAACCTGACCGATTGTACTGTGAGTGAACATGGGGCAAACACCGTTTCGGCTTTCTTTCAGACAGGCGCAACTGTCGATAATAATACCGGGCGTCTGAAGCAAACTAAAAGCGATGGTGCCTCTAACGTTTCTCTGCAATTACGCGATGGTACTAATGGTAATGCCATTTTTGCTGGTAACCAGAATCAGGCGACAAGAAATGCCTTTTCTGAAATTAAGACTGGCGAAAATGTAGTGTTACCTTACTCTGTTGAATATTATGCAGAAAATCAAGCGACTGCTGGCGCTGTAAGTTCCAGTGTTGTATACAACCTGCAGTACAAATAAATTACAATGGTCTGGCATGATTGTGTCAGACCATATTGAATGGCGAAAAATTAAACTGGCTATTTGTTTTATGCGAAAAATATTTTTGTGTATGTTATTGCTGTGCACATCTCAGGTTATGGCCAATGTTGTTATTACCGGAACACGTGTAATTTATCCGGCTGACGAGAAAGAAATCACTGTAAAACTGAACAATAAAGGTAATGGACCTGTCCTCATTCAGACATGGATTGATAGCGGGAATGTTAATGCCACTCCTGATGATATTCGCGTTCCTTTTTTGATAACGCCTCCAATGAACCGTGTGGATCCACATAAAGGCCAGACGTTGCGCATTTCTTATACAGGGATGCCTCGTCTTCCGGATGACCGGGAAAGTGTATTCTGGCTGAATGTTCTGGAAATCCCTCCCACTAAAATGAATGGCGCTGGTGATAATAAATTACAAGTAGCATTCCGGTCACGAATTAAGTTATTTTACCGGCCAGCGTCTCTGAAAGATGATATGACCTCTGCAGCAGAAGGTATACAATGGCAGGTAAGTGGAGGAAAACTGGTCGCGGTTAATTCATCCCCTTATTTTATTACGTTGCTCGGCGTACAATCTGCACACGGTAAAACAGAGTCACCAGAAGAAATGCTCATCCCATTTGGTCGACTCACGTTTAAAAACAAGAAGGGACACTTCACTGCCGGAGAGAAAATGATTTATCAGTATATCAATGACTGGGGAGCCGTTAAAAAAATCGAAAGATAAACCAAAAAAATAATTTGTGAAATGAATAATGAAAACTCCCTCCTCTTTTAGATGTAACATACTTACTGTATTGCTTTTTCCAGCTTTAACAGTTGTTCCAGGTTATGTATTTGCGACAGATGGCGATTTTCATGTATCTGATGCCAAAGAGTCTTCACCAGAAGCAGTGACATTTGACCCCATATTTTTAAGTCCGGGTGCAGCGAAAAAAACAGACCTAAAACGCTTTGAAAAAAAGGCTTCTGCTCTGCCTGGAAATTACAAAGTGCAGATTTTCATCAACGACCTGAGCATGGGATATACCAATGTTACGTTCAAAGAAGATGAACACGATAACATCACTCTGTACATGACGCCGGCATCCTTGCGTAAAATCAATCTGAATGAAAAACAGTTACCGGCCAGTTCAGTCGCTGATATGAGACAGACTGGTGACAGTTGTCTGGATGTGAAAAAACTGCTTCCCGAAGTTGATATTAATTATGATTCGGGCACTCAAAACCTGTACCTGACCATACCACAGGCTTATCTGCGTAACAGCAACGACGGTTATGTCAGCCAGGAATACTGGGATGAGGGCGTATCCGCTTTCATGCTGGGATATCAGAGTAATTATTACACCATGTCTTCGCACGGTAAACGTTATGATTCGGCTCATGTGGGGCTGAATGCCGGACTTAATCTGGGAGCATGGAAACTGCGGCATAACGGTAATTACAACTGGATGCAGGAGAGCGGCAGTTCATACCAACGGACCAATGCTTATGTACAGCGCGATCTGCCGCTTATCCGGGGACGTTTTCTTGCTGGTGAAAATAACACCAGTGGTAGCGTCTTCGACACTCTGGCATTTCGTGGTGTGGAACTGCGTGATGAAGAGCGTATGCTGCCGCAGTCAGAACGCGGTTATGCGCCGGAAGTCCGGGGTATAGCCCATACGAATGCTAAAGTGACCATCCGTCAAAACGGACAGATTATCCGGGAAACCACTGTACCACCCGGTCCATTTATAATCGATGACCTTTACCCTAACGGCTATGGTGGTGAGCTGGAGGTGACGGTAACGGAAGCTGACGGTTCAGTTCAACGCTTCAGCGTGCCTTATGCCTCTGTGGCTCAGTTGCTGCGTCCGGGAACCCATCATTACGATGTGGTGGTCGGTGAATCCAGTGACAGCCGCGCCGCAAGGCGGCGTGGGCTTTACCAGCTGACTTATCAGCGGGGGCTGACCAATACATTTACCGGCTATGGCGGATTCCAGAGCAGCAACGCTGACTATTATTCCATCCTGCTGGGAACCGGGATTAATACCCCCTTTGGAGCACTGGCTGTTGATGCCAGCCACTCCCGTACGCATTTTAATGGCCCGGTATCAGGGGACAACAATCTGTCCGGACAGAGCTACCGGGTGAGTTACAGTAAGTTTGTGCCGCAAACCAGAAGTAATGTTTCCATTGCGGCCTACCGTTATTCGACCTCAGGTTATCTGGATTACCGTACTGCAATACTGATGCAGGACGAAGTTGAAAATGGAAGAAGTGTACAAAATATCTACCGGCCCAAAAACCGGTTCACCACCACGCTGAATCAGGGACTTACTGATGGGTATGGTCAGTTATACATGACGGGGTATACGCAGGATTACTGGAATAAAAGCTCACATTCAGACCTGCAATACCAGCTCGGTTACAGCAACAATTTCCATTCGGTCGCTTTCGGATTTAATGCCGGACGCACCCGTAACGGAAGCAGTAAGAAAGAGACTACGTTCATGTTCAACCTGAGCATGCCTCTGGGCGGTGTGGGGATGGCCAATACGCCTAACCTGACGGCAGGATTAAGCCGTGACGGTCAGGGGAATTATGGTCAGCAACTGGGCCTTTCCGGTACAGGGGGTAAAGAACATCAGTTCAGCTATGGCGCTACCGCCACCCGATATGGAAACGGTACAGGTAACAGCGGTACCCTGAATGGTCAGTACAGAACACCATACAGTAATCTCAGTGCGTCAGTCAGTAAGGGGAAAAATTACAACAGTGCTTCAGCTGGTGCCAGCGGAACCCTGTTAGCCTGGTCAGATGGTCTGGTCTTGACACCATATACCAGCGACACATTTGCGCTGGTCGAAGCGGAGGGTGCCAGCGGTGCTACGGTCGGGAATTACACAGGGGTGAAAATTGACAACTTTGGTCATGCCGCAGTGCCATATCTGAACCCCTATGAAATGAATGAAGTGGCACTGGATCCAAAAGGAATTTCACCGAATGTTGAACTGGAAAATACCAGCCAGCGTGTGGCGCCTCATGCAGGCTCCGTAGTGAAACTGACTTTTGCGACACGGAAAGGCTATCCATTGCTCCTGAGTCTTGACAACCGGGACCTGGTGATTCCGTTTGGGGCGGAAGTGCTGGATACCAGCGGCAGTAATGTTGGTATTGTCGGCCAGGGAGGGGAGATCTATGCACGAGTGGATAAAGAACAAGACATTCTGCATGTTCATTGGGGGCAGAGCAGCAATGAACAATGTACCATTCCTTATTCACTCAGTCAGTTACAAACTGAAAGTAATAAACTGATTTCGGTGAGAGCAACCTGTACCTTTAATAAATAAGTGTAAATATGACTAACTGGATAAAAAAATCTGTAATTCAGGGAATGGTCCTGATTACGACACTGATGGGATATTCAACGCTGCTCAGGGCTGACGTTGCTTGCTTTGTTAATAATCCTTTTAGTATTTCTGTTCCATTGCACGCCAGTATTTATGCCGGTAGTGACTTACCCGTTGGTACGGTGCTTTACCGTACACATTTAGAAACGAATTATGGCCCTGATTTCGGTTGTGATTCAGGATCAGAACCATGGGAGATTAAAGCCACCAGTATTGCCGCAACGGAACCATCGGGTCCACCCTTCAGTGTGACCGGTATGCCGTTTAATGGAGATATCTACCCGACAAATGTTGATGGAGTGGGTATCGCATTACTTGTAGGGAATAATACATTTACTGCATCCAGGCCGTTTAACATTACTCAGGGTGCGAAAAATGGCTCAATACATATGAACAGCGGACTACGCTATGACATTGCATTGATAAAAACGGGTAATGTCACATCTGGTTCGCAGATACAGGGAAGCGCATTACCCATAATAAAATTCAGAGGAGTAGAAACCCCCGGTTATACCGGGTTGCCGATGGATTTACAAACACTGTCGTTTACCGGAAGCGTTACTGTCACAACGTCGACCTGTGAAACACAGGATACGACTGTACCATTAGGCGAATATGAGTTGCGCGGTACGTTTAAAGGTAAAGGGTCTGTAACACCGTGGAAAGACGCATCCATTATGTTGACTAATTGCCCTCGTTTTATTGGCTACTATGGGCTGCATGGTGGTCAATCATCTCTGAACGAAGCCCCCCCTTCAGGGGGAGGAACACCTAATAAGCTGCTGGTCACGCTGACCGCAAATACCGGTGTCATTAATGCGGAACAGGGATTGATCAAAATAAACGAATCGTCTCCATCCTCCGCATCCGGTATCGGCATTCAGCTGGGGTTTGGCGACACCAGTTCCGCTGTACCATGGAATTTAGCCGGGGCGCAGGAAATCACGCCACCGGCAGACGGTTCACAGACAATCAGAATCCCTCTGGCTGCACGATACTATCAGGTTGAAAATGTTGTTATACCGGGAAAAGCGGATGGACAGGTAATGTTTACCATTAACTATAACTGACCGGTAGCTCCGGGGAGACACCAAAACAGTCCAGAGTTCTGTCCACATTCACGGATAAATGTTACCAACGGTGCAAAACTGATCCACCCCAACGGTTGAAAACTGGTCTAGGGGTTAATCTGCTCCTATGTCGTGTCGTGGTTATGGCTGCTTGTCTCCCTGACCGCTGGCCTGTGGCTATTTCCCGGCACCCCTGTGGTTCACGCGCCTGAGAGACACGGTGCGTGGCGGCGATTTTTATGTGGCAGATATGCCATGGAGGATGTCATCACGACTGGGTTATTCGTGGGGGGCGGGGCGATATGGAGCAGAATTGCGGGATTGCCGGTCATGAGCCTGCCGTTGGGTGGGGTTGTCGTCATGATGGGACGTGCCGTCTTGTTCGCCGCATTCAATACCGGGTGACACAATGCGTGCTGGTTCCGGTATTGCCTCTGGCTGGGCATGATACTGGCCAGTGGGGGCTTGGCCTGTTCCATCTCGGCATTCACATGTTACATGAACCATAAGGGAATGCATTGTTGAGCCTATTATCGAAGAACATCCTGGCACGCGCGGCCGTGCCCCCACAGGGCAACGGCACACCGGCATCATTGACCTCAACCTTGCCATGGTGTTGGGATGTGACACTCGTTTCCCCTTGCGCATATACCCGCAAGGGATGGGAAATGCTGCTCTCTGAGCCCGCCATGGCAGGCACCCTGTCCGGCGTCACTGTTGCCGGCTCAGTCGAGGCCCTGCCCCCCCACGCGTCACGCGCCGGGTGCTCCTTGCCCCGCTCTCTCGCTCGCAGTCTGATTGTGCACTTGCCGCCCTTTCCCCCGGCTGCCCTGTTGTTATTGCTTCAACTGGGGGGAGGGAAGGCGTGCCTAGCGCATTATCACCAACTGATTGTGTGCAGTCCATTTTCCAGCGACGTGACTCGCACCGCCCTGATGGGAACGGGGATACCGGGGATTGTCCGTATCACACCGGGACGGCAGCCGTTGACCGCCCTGTACCGTGCGGCCGTGATGCCCTCGCCCGAGACCTTTTTTTCGCGCTCATGGCAAGCGGAACGACTCCCCCTGTTACCCGACGGCCGGCTGACGCCAACAGAGCTGCGGGTTCTGCAACAATCACTGCGCGAAGTGTCCGTTCATTGGCAGGCAAAGCTGAACTACGTCAGCACAAAGACCATTTACACCCACAGGCGCAAAGCGCTCGCGAAGTTTGGGTGTCGGGGAGTGACGGATTTGCTGAACATGTTTTCAGGGTAACCGTGGCGGCAGCGAGCATTTGATGCCGCCCGGGAGGGTTCTGTCGCATTAACGGCAGCGGGTTGTCAAAAAGTGCATTGCCTGTTTTTCAGGCACCCAACAGGTAAAACTGATCTGCCGGAGATAATCCCTCCCCGTCCGGATGCTGATATTGCCCTTTGCGTATCATGTGGACCAGCTCGATGCCAGCCAGGAGCGCCTGTGCCCGACGAAACGATTTGAATCCCAGCATCAGTTTTATCCGGCGTTTGATGTTACGGTGATCCTGCTCTACAACGTTATTCAGGTATTTACCCTGCCTGATGGCGATGGTTTCTTCATCCGGTTTACCGGCATTGAGTATGGCCAGTGCCGCGGTGTTGGCGCCACTTTTATCGATGGTGACGACTTCCGGTGTACCGTGATGGCAAATGGCCTTGCGGAAGAAGCGCAGGGCTGCTGTGGCATCCCGCTTCGCCGTCAGCAGAAAGTCGATTGACCTGCCTTCGGTATCGACCGCACGGTACAGATATTTCCACTGCCCCCTGACTTTTATGTAGGTTTCATCCATTCGCCATCGACATCCCACCGAACTTTTATGCCGGCGGAAGGTCTTATCCAGCAGCGGCACCAGACGAATTACCCAGCGGTGAAGCGTGGAATGGTCAATGGTGATACCGTGCTCAGCCATCATCTCCTCCAGATTACGCAGGCTCAGGGAGTAAGCCAGATACCAGCGGACGCACTGAGCAATAATATCGGTGGGATAATGAAGGCGTTTAAAGGATTTTTGGATCAGGGACATGGTCAGGCAACATTGCAAAAAAAACAGTATGTTACCTGACCGCGCCTTAATGCGACAGAACCAAAATTGCGACAACCTATTGGTCTCTGCGGCCTTGAAGCCTGATTGTCGCTGATGCTCGGGAGAATTCAGCAATACATTCAGTTCTGCTTCACTGAAGACTTTGATGGTGGCATTGGCCGTCTTAATACGCGGTATGTCGCCGGCGCAATCGAGCGGGCAGAGATAGGTGATCTGGACGTACTCCTTCATCAACGCAGCATGACAGAGCGTTGTCGCCTTCATCCTGTCGGTAGCCGCAAGTGGGTCACCGGCAGGAAAAAACAGGGCACACCCAGTTTTTTTAATCCCCGGATCAGATGCCATTCCATAAAGAGCGTGACGTGGGCATAGGAACATCTATTAACCGTTTGCCTAAATTCCCGGAACGCATGGGAGTCCGAGATCTCTTTATCTGTCATGCCCGCCGGTAGCTGCCACAAGTGGTCGAAGGCATCAATAAATTCATCCGGTACTGCCTCAGTCATTGCTGTTATCTCCCTTCATCGTGGTGTTCTGGATTATAGCTAGCAAAACTCTATAAATATCAAGGGTTTTCCCTGCCGGCAGTGCCAGGTTGCGCTATCATTATGCCGCCGCCGGGGTATCCGATCAATCCAAATGGCCGATGTACCTGGCCGACTCGCCCCATACGGCGTGTAGTGAATTTTTCTAGGATGAAGAGTTCATCGATCGTTCGGACTTTGAGACCAACTGCATGGCTGAAATCACCACAGAACGGCCATTGAAGGTGTTTGATCTGACCCGGTTAGGGCCTCATCTGAGGCAGCCTGTCGGCGATTTGATGGCGCCCAAGGCGACCTATCCGTTGACGCAGGAACTGGCAACGGAGATGGCACAGCATGCAGATGGCGTTGAGTATTTGTCCAGACACACCGGTAAGCCGTGCCTGGCTCTTTGGTCAGACAAGGTAGACGGGGATGGCATCCTGCCGACAGCATCAGTGACACCGCTGAGTCAGTATGAGCACCGGGGGAGAACCGCAAGGCAGATCCTGAGAGCTGATTGCAATATCCGGATCGCCGGATAAATAAGGAAAAGCAGTGCCAGGGGTGACTGGCACCGCTTTTGTTACACCGCGTTCTGCGTGCCGAAGTTTGCGGCCAGAATACGCAGGTGCGCCATTTCTTCATCGGTGGCGCCACGGCGCAAAATATCGAGCGCGCTGATTTTCTCACCGCTGCCTGGCATTTCAACCTGACGGGTAAAGAAGTTGCATTTACGCAGGTTGCTCACGTTATGGGTGATGCATGCCAATAATTCCGGAACGCCTTTAAGCATGCCGTTTTCACTGTTCTTTTCATCAACCGAGAACTGAAATACCGGATAGAGCTTTTCAACACCCCAGTCTAGAACAATCAGCTTGTTCTGCTTGCTATATTTGTGGACGGTCGGCACCGACACACCCAGTATATTTTTCACGGCCGTTGATTTATGAACGCCGCCGTATTTCTCCAGACTTTTTAAGAATGCCAGCCGGGCTTCGGCATAATATTCCTGCTCCTCTTTTTCCTCGCTGACGTTATTAATCAGCGACTGAGTGAGGGCCATGATTTTAACTTCCGACCAGAACTCATCGTCGGACAGGGTTAATAAGGACAGTAATTTGTTTTCATCCACGGCATCGAGTGCAGCAACAAATTTTTTGCCGACGTTATCTATGCGCGATTGGATCAACGCTTTTTCAACGTGCTCAGGGTTGAGCCGGGGAGCACGGGCCGGTTTGGTCATGTTCAGTGTAGTCATGATAGCCTCGTCTCTGTGTGTTTAAGATTTCATAACATCCATTTTAATGAAAATCTGAAACGCGCGCAACTTTTATACATCCGTCTGGATGTGACACAACGCCCTTCCGTTTTCTGCTATTTCCGGCAACGCCCCCGCCCTGCCCATCAGGCACAAGATGAAGTGGTTTTTGGCAGTAATAGGTACTGCATGTTGTGTTTTAGACCCGAACCCCCTGCCCCGCGGTGCGGGGCGGTGTCGATTATTTGCTTCCGAGTTTGGGGATAATTCCAGAAGTCGGAAGAAAAACGGATGGGCTGACCGATCACCGGCACGAATTATTTCCCTTTTGGATTTCTCATATTGGGCCTCTTCTATCTTTTGTATCTGATTCGGCTTAACGCGAGGAAAGCCGATCCCCCACAAACTTATCCCCAGTTTCTGTGGATAACGCATATATGGTATATTGGGTGCGGTTTTTAAGGGGGCCGCTTGGAAAACGGAAAATATCCTACGTTAAGCCTGTTTTTTAAGCAGGAATGACAGGCAGCAATGAGCGAGGAGCGGACGTTCGCAGTTGTTCTCATTACTGATGAAGGCATTACTTAAATCGCGGTGTGTAAATCAACGGGGGATTAAGTCATATGGCCTGAGATGCTTCACGGTATTGACGAGAGTGTCGTTCTAGCAAGCTCTATCGCCGTCAGCCCAGCGCTTGATATCACTTATATTTGGCGACCTGATTCCCACACTCAAGATGTTCTTGGTTGTGTATAGGCTGACCTGGGCTTTGTCCCCATCATTTCTTTCTATTTCAATTAGCGTGTTGTTAATCAACAGTCCCTGCGCAAGGAGCTTTTGATTGATCTCACCTTCATTGCGCTCACCGTCAAACTCGCTTAATACGATGACCGGATTTCCTGAATATGCCTCATATTCCAGGCACTGCCTTGCCATGTGCCTTAAGGTTCGATAGGTGTCGGAGGGCTTCGTCTTGCTCGTGAAGCTGCCGTCATAAGATGATTGACCGCTTTTTAATTCGCTGATGGTTATGGCGCACCCGCTGATTGAGATAGAAAATAATAGTGTAGACAGCGTCAAATATTTCAATTTCAACTCCATTGTTCTTACAGAGAGAGGCCCTCCGCTGCGCTGGTATCAAAATCATGTTTTCTTTCAGGCGGACTTGTAGTTTGGAAAGTCAACAGTAACCATGAGCCCACCTTCTGCAGACGTACTTAGGCATACGCTGCTGTTGTGTTGCTGCGCAACCGCTTTGACTATTGCAAGTCCCAATCCACTCCCGCTTTGTATCTGATTGGGATCGCGAAAAAACCTATCGAACACGCGCTCCCTCAATTCAAATAGAATGCCGGGCCCTGCATCTGAAACACGTAGCTGAGTAGATTTATCAATAGATCGTACATCTACCTCAACCCGTCCGCCCTCAGGGCTGTACTTCACGGCATTTTCAATTAAATTATCAATCAGCGACATCAGGCGTTCCCTGACGCCTGTGATCCAGACTTCATCATCAGAGTAGAATTCGAGCTCAACCCTGCGCTCAGCCGCTAGCGGTGCCAGTGCAGCCATTCGCTCTTGTATGAGCGTTGTCAGCGGCACAGGCTCCATAACAGTGTCAATGCGCACTTCGCTGTGCATCATCAGCAGCAACTGATTGACAAGACGCGCTGCACGGCTATTGCTGCGAATAATCCCTGCAAGCAACTCCTGTTGATTATTGCTGCTTACATAGGACTGCAAAGCCTCCACATTGATTCGCATCGCAGCCAGTGGGGTACGCAGTTCGTGAGCGGCATCTGCAATGAAAACCCGTTCCCTATCAGAACTCTCTTGCACCCTGGCAAGAAATAGATTAGTAGCGTCCACCATTTGGCGAAGCTCCATGTGCTTTGGCACTTCTTTTAAGGGAGAGAGATCTTCTGAAGTTCGTAAGGAAATTTCATTTATCACCTTGTTCCAGGGTCGCATTGCAATACGGATTGACAGCCACGCGGGAAACAAAAGAAAAGGAATGCACACCAGCAGCGGCAATATGTAGTATCCACGCGAGTTCAGGTATATAAAAAAGTTCCAGCCTCCGGCAGGCGTGACAAGTGTTACCTCCGCATCGGACCTCCCGGACTTGAGAGTACGGCTAGTCCAGGTGCGACCTTCACTCTGAATGCTCTGAATTTTCCCATACAGGGTGTTTGTCACCCCTGCCGGAGCGCCATCAGATGAATAAATTATCTCTTTATTCTTCCGAACGATTAGGCTGATTGACAGTTTCGGATCTTCACCTCCGCCATAACCTTCCCGCAACGCTGTGCTGAACTTTTCCAGCACAGCGTTGCGATCCTGCGGGCGATCATCCATACGATCAACCAATGTAAGAATGGTTTCGTAGGTATTGCTGCCCGTTAGCATCGGGGGGCTACGCAAGTTCTCCCACAAAATGTAGGTCAGAAAAAGACACCAAAGCAGTGTAAGCAGTAACATCTGGGCGATCATAATTCGCCGTACGAGCGTTGGAGTTCTCAGGTGGCGCCAAAAATTTCGCATCAACCGGCCCCTTTCTGAATCGGTACGGTATCAATGACATACCCTATGCCCCTCACCGTTCGTACATAACCGTCGCCGATTTTGCGACGTAAATTACCCATATGCACATCGAGTGCATTGCTCATATTTTCTTTTGCGCCGAATATCCTTTCCTCCAGAAACCTTCGTGTAAGCACGCGATCAGTGCGCATCATTAAAGTTTCAAGCAGCGCATATTCACTTGCCGTCAACTCAACATTCCGCGCGCTCACTGTCACGCGACGAGTCGGCACGTGGAGAGATAACCCACGAATTTCTATCACCTCATTCTTAAAACCGTAACTGCGTCGCGCAAGTGCTCTTACCCTGGCCAACAACTCGGCGAGAACAAAAGGTTTGACGAGATAGTCGTCAGCACCGGCATCCAGCCCGCACAGGCGATCCTGCAGAGTGCCTCGCGCGGTCAGAATGATGACGGGGATCCCCTTGAGCTGCTGGCGCAAGTACGCCATCAGGCTCATGCCATCGCCGTCGGGCAGTCCGAGGTCGAGCAACACAAGTTCCGGCACGCAGGCATCGAGTTGATGCAGCGCATCCACTTTGCGGCGAACCCATATTACATCTAATCCTTGATCTGCAAGGGCAATACGTACGCCGTTGCCGAGATCCAGGTCGTCTTCGATGAGGAGAATTTTCACAATAGTTACGTTATCAACAGTGAATGAAGAACGTCTGAAGAAAAAAACGGTATCAGGAAATTTATCAGGTTTGTGTCACCGGTACGTGCTTAAGTATTTCTTCATTTTTAGCTCATGAGAACTTTAGGGTGCGTATTCAAACTGAGCGTTCTGGCGTTTAAAACCCGCTTGCATCGTAATCGTTTGAATCCATAAGGACTTCTTTAATGAGCAACTTCGAACTGCGTCATAAGTTCCCCTATTCACTCTCAGGACGCACCCTGAAAAAAATGCTGCCGGGCGCGCTGCTGGCGTTACTGGCCACCCCAACACTTGCGGCAGAACCACAACAGGGTAACGCCTTAACGTTGGGAGGAGGCGTGGATGTTACGCCACTTTATTCTGGTTCGGATGAAAACCGCGTCACGACAGCCCTGTTACTTGATTACTCGATGCATAATGGGTTCTTCGTGAGTACCACGCGGGGTATCGGTTACGGCAACAGCACCGGCAAGCTGGATTACAGTACTGCGCTGAGCTATCGCGCAGGCCGTAAGGATCATGACGTGGACAGCGACTCACTGAGCGATGGCAGTGACGACTTGCGGGGTATGGGCGATGTCAAAGGCTCGGCTATCGGGGCATTGGGTCTGGGGTATAAGGTCACCGACTGGCTTCATTTGCAATTGCAGGCTGAGGTGCCGTTTTCTCAACGGGACAATGGCGCGGCCGTGCATTTCGGTATTATCAGCCCGCTTTATAACTCATCGGAAAATACCGTGACGATGGCGCTGACCAGCAGTTGGGGAACAGGCAACTATATGCAAACTTACTACGGGGTAAGTTCATCACAGTCAGCCGCATCGGGGTTTAGTCAATATGATGCCGGTTCCGGGATTTATGCCTATTCAATGAATATGGACTGGACGCACAAGTTCAACCAAGACTGGAGTGTAGTGGCCGCTACAGGCTTTACGCAGTTGGCTGGTGATGCACGTAACAGCCCGATTGTGCAACGAAAAGCATCGCCCAATGGAAGCTTGAAAGTGACATATAGCTTCTGAACGTTGTTCGATTGCACTGTCAATAAATACACACTCGATCTGCCCCGATACAGATGATGGGGTGGTACTCACAAAGGACGTAAGGATAAGGCGTTGATCCCACCCCTACTGGATGCAAGCGAGATTCTTATCAAAGAGGAATCGGGGTAAACCTTATCCTAACTCAGGGAAATGATATCCGGACGCCGCCTATCCTGCAGGTAATCAAGGAAGAAGGCGTCAGGGCTGTAGTTTATATCGGTTACGGCGAAGGTGCCGTCATTCCGGGCCTCAGGGGATGCTGTTTAAACCGATGAGGTTCTGCCTCGATGTTCTTAGTTATGAACTATAAGGTGGCTTTCAATCGCGGGCGGGCAGAGCTGAGGGGGCTAAAGCGGTTAACCATTACTTCCTGCTGCCTTTCTGTCGGTTATTTCTACAACACGAAGCTTCATTTCACTCAAAGAAAGCTCACACATTGTTGTTTCCCCTAATTACAGTAACTGGCAAAAATAACGTGCTTATTTCTCATGGAGAAAACCCATTGAGAAGCTGAAATGGCATAGTTAATGTTTTTTATGCCAAATTTTTCCAAGTCTTCCGGAGGGTATGAAAACCATTTCTCCGGAAATCTTTCTTCATAGTCATCTTTTAATTGCGGACAAAATGACACCCTGATGTTCACACCAATTCTTCTATAGAATGCAATGTCATCATTTTTTAATTTTTTAAGTTCCTGAAGCATAAAAAAATCATCTTTAGAAATATTTCCTGATACTGTAACTTCTCTCTCAGGTCCGTTGACACCACCATGCCACAGAAGATATGAATTATTACCTAGATATTTATTCTTCCCGGCCGGGAAAATATAGTTAGCACAGGCAGAAGCGCAAACACTGCGTACATCAACACCGAGGCCATTTTTGTAGATGTAGTCACCTATTTCCATAGCATTTTTAGCATCACCACCAATGCTATTTATAGATATTTTTTTGATGTCATGATTTATGGTTAGATTCAAAACAGCAACGTAAGAAGTGTCTGTAATTTTTCCATTATAATAAAGGACATCCCCCCTGCTATATATTTCAGGAGGATCTAAAAGAACCTTCACGTCCGGGAGATCGATCTCCTCATATGCTCCACATGGTGCCGGGGTTAATCAATGTCTGCTTCTGGCACACAGCAGACAAACACTTGACGCTGAAGATCTGCTGACAACGACTAGCGGATAACAAATAGAGCGGAAAAGGAGGAGGAAATCTCGCTGTTTTTTTCAGGCCAGCCACCTGGTTCAGCTGGCCTTCATTGAAACTTTCTTACAGGGGAAGTGGTCAGGTCAGAGCGACCCTCACCTTTAGTCCAATAACGAGCGTGGCAAAAAACATTATGCAACCAGCGGTGATGAAAACACCTGTTACGCCGCTGATACCAAAGAGTAATCCTCCCAACGCAGCACCCGCCGCAATTGAGGACTGAACTGCTGCGACTACCATGCCGCCAGCGGTTTCAGCCTGATCGGGAACGGAACGCGCTACCCAATTTGACCACGCAACGGGTACGCCACCAAATGCCATCCCCCACAACGCGACGAACAACACCAATCCTTTTTCCTCTAGTGGCAGCAAAATCATGCTTAATGCCGCGAAACCGACAAGCGCTGGCATGAGTATCAGTGTGAGACGCAGGCTTCTCTCCATCAGCCACCCGGTTAGCAGCGTACCGATAAAATTAGCGATGCCAAATCCAAGCAGTATCAAAGACAAACGATCCACATCAAGTTGGGCAATATTTTCGAGAGCCGGACGAATATAGGTAAACAGCGCATACTGACCGGTATGGGCAATCACACACCCCGTCATACCCATCGCAATGCCTGGGCGACGGAGTAAATCCATGACAGAGGCTGTTATCATCATTCTACGCGGAGCCATTCCAGGAAGGGTAAACAGCTGAAAAATCAGTGTCAGCACGCCTACTGCGGTTGCAGCGATAAAAGCACTACGCCAGCCATAAAGCCCACCCAAATAGCTCCCCAGCGGGATCGAAACCACGGTACCGACAGCAATACCGCTAAAAATAATGGAGAGAGCGCGCGGGACGCTTTTAGCAGGGACCAGCCGCATAGCGACGGCAGCAGCCATACTCCAGAAGCCTCCCAGCGCGATGCCCAGCAAAATGCGCATGACTAACAGAACAGCCAGACTGGATGAAAGTGCGACCAGCAGGTTGGAGGCAATCATCAGCACGGTAAAACCAAGCAAAACATTTCGGCGATCATAATTACGCGTCAGGCGGGGAACCATCAGACCAGCAAACAGGGCCACCACAGCCGTTACCGTCACAGCCTGACCAGCTAGAGCTTCGGTCACACCGAGATCGGCAGCCATGGGGGTCAACAGGCTGGCAGGAAGATATTCTGCAGTCAGCAAGCCAAACACACCCATAGTCAGTGAAATAACGGCCATCCATGCGGATTCTTTGGGTTCCGAACTATTCAAACTCGCGGATACAGCTTCAGTTGCTTCATTTCTCATAACACACTCTACCTGGAGAAAAATTATAACGCCTAGTCTAGAGTTGAGTCGCTGGACGATCTATGATGCTACATCCTGATTTTTTACCCGAAACTCCGATTATGCATGTGAACAGACATTTTGCCCTTACATCCGAGCTCATCAGTGAATTGCTGCTGGAAATGCGCCTGCGTGGCGTGCAGTATCGCCGTTTACAGACTGGCTCTGAGTTTGGCGTGGGTTTTAGCAACAGACCGGGACATGCCTATTTTCATTACATCGCTGTAGGTACTGCTCTGCTTCGCACACACGATGGTACATTGCACGAACTGAAAGCTGGCAGCATGGTATTCATGCCGCAGGGTGAGGATCACCAGCTTGTATCGGATGTCAGCTGTTCATTTCAACATATCGACACGTTAGGCTCTGCTCCTTTAGGCGAGGCCGTCAGCGGAATCAATACTTGCCCGAGTTCGCATCCGACACCCAGCACGGTTCTGTTTTATGGCTGTATGGAGTTCGATCTCGGTGGAATGCAGGGTCTTGGTAAACTGATGCCGCAAGCCATAGTGGTTGAGGCAAATGAACAGATCTATCCGGGGCTGGTTCCCATTCTGGGCGCGATGAAATTTGAAATCTGTTCCGGACGCGCTGGCTTCGCGGGCATTCTGGCCCGCCTCGCAGAAGTGGCGGCTGCCATGATTGTGCGTGGATGGATCGAAAACGGCAGCGAGAACGCAGCTGGCCTGATCGCTGCGTTACGTGATCCACGACTCGCCCGTGCAATTCTGGCCATTCATCGCGATACGGGTCGGGAGTGGTCTGTTGCTGAACTTGCTGCACAGTCACATGTGTCACGTTCTGTTTTTGCTGAACGCTTCAAATCAATCATCGGCATACCTCCCCTGCGCTATGCAAGGGAGGTGCGAATGCGCATCGCAGGTCACTGGATTATTCACGATAAGATCTCAATTGACACCGTTGCTCTTCGCCTCGGCTATGCCTCACAGGCAGCGTTTAGCAGAGCTTTTAAGCGCATCAATGGATATCCGCCGGGCGCTATGCGTCAGCGACCAGCAAGAGGCGTTAATACAGTAAATGAGTGAATGTTCCTTTAGCATTTGCTGGATTCACTGTAGGAGGCCGCTCTCAACATTAAAAACTGAGCGGAAACGGCTTTTCACCACTCAAGGTATCGCAATTTCTTTTATGTCCGCTATTGGCACGGAGCGGACAGAAAGCAAAGCCATAAGGTCCGCTGTGAGCGAGGAGCGGACGTTGCTGTAGCCCTCCTCACCAAACTTTTAGGTTGCTTGTACAGTTTTTGATTTGGTTGACTTCAGAAAATTTCTCGCAAGAAACAAATATAAGTGATCTAGAGGAACATCTATTGATTAACTGTAATTATAAATCTTAGAGTGACAAGTCATTCCAGAGACATCTAAACTAAGGAAAGAAAGATGTAATCTTCCTAATCATTAAGGGGGCTCTTTAATAAAGGTGTAAACCGCGAGGTTCATAGCAAGCCTATAGCTTTTGGTTCTAAGCCTAACGATGATACCCAGCAAGAGAAAATCATATCGGCACAGATTATTGGAAGAGCAGTGATTGTTACAACCAGATTATCAAAGCGATACCACTACCTATAGATGAATAAATGCTATTTACATACTATCATGATGCAGACATCCGCAGTACTGATATGTCCGAGGTAAGGGTGCTCGGAAATCAAGATAATTTCTTCTTATGTTAATAATTATGTTTATGGATAATATTTAGATTGCCAACCATTTATGACTGGCAATCTAATGTTAATTAGGAATAATCCGTTATTCATCAAGTCGTTTTTAATTACTTGCGGTTATTTTTAAAGAAAGCTGGTATCGTTTTTATTATATTCCTAGTCAATTCTGACTCTGATTTTGCTCTTTCAAGTTCAACAGTAGTTTGCCCTTTATCGAGAATAAAGTTACGCTCTGTTTTGGATAATGACTCAATTGAAGTTCTTAAGCCATCTGGGTTATTAGTAATAAATGAAAACTCCACTGCAGCAAGTTTCGACTCGACATTAGTCAGTTCATTTTGGAAGTATTTTATTTCAGCCAAGCCATTTTTATAAAGCCTCAGGAAGAAATATGCAAACACCTCTACGAAAACGACTAACATTACTCTTGGGATAATCGGGAGAATTATGTTTTTTATGAATTTATAATTTGATTCATTTCCTTCTGAAGCAAGTTGCTTGAGCAATTCAGAAGAATCAACAATCGAAACCGTCGTCCATAGCAAATATAGTCCGCCAGCGGTAATACTCATCCCAATTAATAGATTAATATTGGAGCGAAGACGCAAATCTGCTATTTCTCTCCTGAGTCTACGGGTAATGTCATATGACCGTTCAGTTAGTCTTTCAAATCCCAGGCTATCTTTAATGCTGTTCCGTAAATTTTCCGCTTCAGTTGCGAAAATCGTTTTGATGGCATCTTGACTTGTTTGCTCTACGGCACCATCTATTATTAATCTTTTTTCCTCTTCAGTAAGGGTGTTTTTTGACTCATATGATTCAACTTTTTCCCTTAACTCTTTCAGTTGCTCTGTAGTTAACTTTCTTTGGGACTCTAATTCTTTTAACAATAACTCCAGAGGATGATTTTCATATTTTTCTTCACCTCCTCCAGATTGCAAATAAATAAGTGATAATGAAAAGGCTGAAGCAAGAAGCAAGGCAATAGATAGAGATGTTCTTGACAACCCTATATTAAGAGTCTCGATTAAAAAATCAGAAAATGGGTTAAAAATAAATGACAACAATGAAAATAACCCAAAGAAAAGCCCCATCAAAAGCAACGTTTTTTTCTTTGTTAATGTTCTAAGTACTATTTCCATCATAAAAAATCTTCCGAAAGGTTGAGTAATGTAATTGTATTTAGTTTTGGGTTGAAAGTGTAAACATTAAATTCTTAATATGAATATTTAAAATTTCATCTTATAGCAATCATACTGTTGTTTCTTCTGAGTAATCTGCATTAGGGTTTAATAGCCCTACGAACCACCTCTACGAAAGGTAATATTATATCGTAGTATAATATTATATGCCATGATGTTTTTTTATTATTGCTATCATTGTGTAAAATTGAAGAATGCTCTGGTTTGAATTGATAAAATCAACGTCCGCTCCTGGCACGCAGCGGACACTGCTGCCTGAACTGAAGGTTCGCTGTGAGCGAGAAACGGACATTGCTAACAGCGTTCTATGTGAACCAGCGAGGCACAGGTCACGAAATGTTTAAAAATCCACCAGATCTGGCATAATGAAAATACAATGTAATTCATGCAAGGATGACATACATGTTGAATCTTATCGTGGTTGGTAATCCCGATTATCACAGTTTTTTCTCTGACAATAACGGTGAAGCGTCTTTTCCTGTTTCCCGGCTTTTTGAATCCACCCCTGACTCACTCAGAAATAAACTGCTCCCCCTGACCAGCAAAACCTATCAGTTTCTTCAGGAACTGCCGGTCATCTTTATGACAGAGCCGGAGCTTGAAGTTGATGAGGAAGACAATACAGGCGGTTATTACAGCAATATCCGCATTGGAAGAATAAGTAACATCAGAGCAACAACTATAAACCGGGAAAAAGTTCTGGCTTTTAACTATGAGTTAACCGATATCATCGGCAAAGAGTTCTTAACCAGTGAAAAAGAATACATCAGGAAGCTGGAGCTGGGCAGCTTCGGGCTGAACAGAAATTTCTGGGCAGTCAAGGATATAGACGTTAAAGAGTTTTTCGATATATTAGGTATCAGTGTATTAGCCCCTAAAGCTTCCGCTGCGGTTAAAACCGAAGCACCTGACAATAATGAAGACCTTGAGGTAATTTCGGATATCAATCAATATCTGGAAATCATACTGAATCATCCTCAGGATAATAATGAAGAGGTGTTTTACCGGGGTCACTCCGACATCAGCTATCAGTTAGAACCTTCGCTATTCCGTAAAAATACGCAAGGTAACTATCGCTACCGACATCACGAATCGGATATGATTACCGAGCTGCTGACAGTTCAACCCGCTGAGTTTAGAGATGACCGCTATATGCTGGATAAGCTTGTACGCATGCAACATTATGGCTTACCCACGCGCCTGCTTGACGTCTCAACTAACCCGCTTATCGCACTCTATTTCGCGTGTTCCAAAATCAAACGAGATGAAGATGGAAATGAAATTGATGGCAACGTCATTATATTAACGGCACCCAAAAGTGAAATTAAGTTTTTCGACTCCGATACCGTAAGTTGTATAGCCAATCTTTCCCGGCTTCCATCACGTATCAAAAGCAACCTGAATACCAGCTTGGCGACTCAGGAATTTAATGCCACCGAAGAGTGCGGGCATTTGCTTCATCTGATCCGTGATGAGAAGTCCTATTTCAAAAACATTATCGATCCGGCACATCTGAGTAAAATCGTTCTGGTTAAAGGGAGGCTCAGCAACGCCCGCATTTCGTCTCAGTCTGGAGCGTTCCTCTTATTTGGCGAAAACGTGGACCTGCCAGAAACGGGGCTAAGTACGCTGAACGTCAGAAAACTGGTGATTAGAAACAAGGAACGCCTGATGCAGCAGCTCAGCCGCTTCGGCATCAACGAAAGTACGGTTTATCCGGGTATAGAGAAAGCTGCAACGGAAATCGCCAAACTCTACGATGGTCGGAGCTGATAACAAATAGGCATACGGTGCTACTGTATGCCTTCCCAGTGCTACCTGTCGCGTATTTCTTTCGGGAAAAGACGTACTCCCGTTTAGAACGGAATATCATTGTTCTTAACGGCATCATCAGAGAGGAGTGCACCTCCGGGCAGAGGTATATTACTTACAATATACAAATTAAGAATATCTTCCCGGTCCATAAACATTATCTGGCTTCTTTTGCTGGCATCAAGTTTCCCGCCCAGCCAGTTCCTCGCCTGTTTAGTAATTTCTCCGCCGGCAACAATAAAGGCATGATCTACCAGCACCTTTCTGTTTGTTTCCGGGTCAAATATTTCATGTCCAAGCATCATCAGTACCTGGTTGTGGATTTCTGCCACGTTTGAATTCGTAGCTTTGCTGACGCCGGACGCATCAAGCTTGCCTTTTTTTGCCTGAATACCGAAATAAAGAATATGCTGAGTTGGCAGTGTGAATTTCATCCAGATGTCTTTCCCGTATTCCAGCGCTTTATCTTTATGTCCCGCTGCTGTTATCCGGTGAAAACCGAGTTGCCGGAATAAAGGGAGGAGTACCTCTTCTATCAGCTCATCTTCAGAGCAAGTATCGAGAAACACGGTCAGTAATGTTCTTCGTTTTATTTCGTGAGGCGTTAATGGCCGGTGAGGGTTATTACTTACTGAAACTGTTTTGGTGCCAATATGGCGTATATACAAAAGGTTATCGTCACCATAGAATGCCTCATAGCCTTCTCGCATCAATGGCTTGTTCAGTTCTTCAAGCGCTTTTGATCTTCCGGGATCGTCATCCATGGCATCTTCTTTTAACATTAAATTCCTGAGTACATGAACAAACCTTTCCGGTAAAGTATGGGCCTTTGACTTTGGCTCATTAAGAAGTTCTTCAAGCCTCTGGGCCGTCCATGCCCACCGCGTTGAGCCGTCATGAATAACCTCCATGTCGCAGTCCTGGAAAAATTCAGTGATGCGACTGCTTGAGCGATACAGGAATGCCGTATTATCTCCGATGAGACATTCCGCGAGAGCCCTAAGATTTCTGTCCTTAAATTTCATGTGTAATAATTCCCCCTGTTCAGTATATAGAATTAATTGCACCGTTTGTTCGGGTAACTGTTAACGCTTCACTACTCATTACCACTAATTCATTAAAGAAACGCCCGAGGCAGTTATTGGGCGGGTATCACTGGCGGAACCTTCATATAGCAAGTGTATCCGTCATCATAATGGTGTTAAAACGTCTCGGCTACGGGATTAACGCACTCGCGTGAAGCAGACTTGATCCGGCGCGCTTTTTTCATTTCCTGAGGGCAGAAAAATCAAGTGACCCTTTCCCCGTTGAACAACACTGATGGTTGTTAACTACTTCCGCTTTTGGCACAAAGCCCCTTCCCCCAAGCGGAACCATATCCGCTCTGCCACATTCAACGGGTCGCCGTCTAATCCCCCGACGCTTCAGCCCGGCCCCTCGCTTCCTGCTGCCAGCAACGGCACCAGCACGTCGCTGATCGGCGTGGGGATCCCCTGCTCGCGGCCATAACGCTGTATCACGCCGTTGCGGATATCCCACTCCAGCGGGCGGTTGGCCTGTCGGTCAGCCAGTATTGAGGTGCCCAAATCCGCAGGGGCGCGATGAAAACGCTCCACGATCTCCTGCGGAACGTTATCGCTCAGTGATGCGCCGTGCGCACGCGCAACGGCCAGACACTCGCGCAGATAGGCCAGCGCCAGTTCGGTGATATCCTCCCGGGCGAACATCCCGGCACGGCGATTAGCCAGCACCATCAGGCCCGCGACCGCGTTCTGCAACAGCTTGCGCCATGCGACGGAGACAAAATCGGCGGACAGTTCAACCGCACAGCCTGTGCCGCCGAGCACATCCGCAAATCGTTGCGCCTGCGGCACATCGGGCAGCGTAAGACGCGGTTTTTCACGCAGCCATACGGAGGCATCCGGCTCGCGCTGCGCCGGGAACCACACGACCGAAGGCAGCACCCGGGCGCCGTTGACGTAGGGCGTCAACTGGCTGGCCTGCTCGACGCCGTTTTGCAACGCGCAGACGACGGTATGTTCGTCGCACAGCGCGGCCAGCCAGCCTGCACAGTCAGCAACCTGGGTGGTTTTCACCGCGACAAACACCAGATCGAACGGATGGCGGATCGCCGCCGGATCGCTCAATACCGGCCCGGGCACCACGACTTCCCCCTCATCGTGACGCAAAATTAACTGCGGATGCGCGCTACGCCCGCAAAGGACCGGCGTTCGGCCAGCCTTATGCAGTAACGCGGCGATGGTGGTGCCGATAGCACCCGGCCCGAGAAGGGCAAGCGTGGGATGGTCAGACATATGGCGTTCTCCTGATTTGATTAACCTATCATCAGCGTGCCGGCGACAATGAGAGCGTATATCAGCAGCCAGCAACGAAACTTGATGATATGAGACCTCACGGGCAGAGGAAGTAATAGGCGACCAGGGAAGGAATGTTGCCCTCGGTAAAACCATTCGTTCGATGCCGACGTCTGTACCGTAACACCATTGGACAGCCAGACGATACGCGGACCTTAACGCATGGCGCTCACGAACTCGATTACTCCATTTCAATAGTGTATAAGATAATGAATAACCTATTGTTCCTGTAATAGTTTATCCGATATAAACACCTGATTAAGGACATGTTATGCCTGGAATTACCCTGACGCTGTCTGGCTCAAAGAATCAAACATTAACCAAAGAATGTGTACTTTTAGCGACTCGGATCACATGCGATGTTTTAAACAAAAACAGCTTCGAAACCATGGTCATTGTGAGACATGTCGATGATGAGGACTGGTTCATTGATGGCAAAAGTCTGGCTGAGTGGGGTAAAAATTCGTTCAGGCTTGAAGTGACCGTAGTGGATGAAACCTGCAGTAAAGACCAGAAAGCGGCATACCAAAAAGCAATTTACAACGCGATGGAGCAGGCAATCGGTAACTTACACCCCCAGTCGAACGTTCATATCATCGACTGTAAAGCGGCTTCATATGGGTACACGGGGATCACGCAAGAGTATCGATACCAGCATAAAGACGAATTTTACAAAAAATAACGCTATTTATCGTGGCCTCTCCCGCAGTAACACGCAATTGAGGGAAAACCTATCCGGGCTGAAAAGATTTAAGCCGGAGGTAATCTGACAGATACCAGCAGAACCGGTGACTGTCAGATTAGATCGACGTTGATACAGATAAATACTATTTTTTGCCGTGCATCGACTCACCCAGCCAAGGTTTAGCCTGCAGGTCTAAGCGGGCTTTCTCAATTTGCCGGGCAGAAACCGGTGCCGCCGCATTGCCCCAGCTGTTGCGAATATAGGTCATGACGTCAGCAATATTACTGTCTGAAAGCTTCTGCGAAAATGCAGGCATACCGGCAGCCGTCGGATTAGCATGCGTTAATGGCCCGTCAGTACCGTTGAGCACCACATTCACCAGGCTTGATGGATCAGGTGAATTGACCTGAGGATTACCAGACAGTGAGGGAATCATATTACGCACGCCAGAGCCGTTCGAGACATGGCACGCGCTGCATTGAGATTCATACACTTTTTTACCCGTCATCATGGCTGTATTGTCGCTGGATAACGGCGTTGGCGCCGGGGCCTCTGATGCGGGCAGCGCTTTTAAATATTGCGCAATGGCTTTCAAATCATCATCTGTCATGTACTGCGTTGAATTCTCAATCGCTTCGGTCATTGGGCCTGATGACGCCGTAATCTTGTTAGTGCCTGAACGCAGATAAGACACGATATCTTCTTCACTCCATTTCCCAAGGCCGGAATGAGGATTGGCGGTCAGATCCGGCGCATACCAACCTTGTAACGCTCCCCCCTGCAAGTAGGCTGAAGTATCTCCACCCAACAGGTTTTTGGCTGTGTGGCATGATGCACAATGCCCCGGACCATCAACAAGATAAGCACCGCGATTAAACTGCTCACTGGCTGTTGCCTTGGGCTCAAACACACGATCTTTAAAGAACAGCAAATTCCAGCCAGCCAGTGTCCAACGCTGGTTGAACGGGAAAGGTAACTGGTTTTCCACCACTTTATTTTTAACCGGCGGAATGGTTTTAATATACGCCCACAGGTCCGCTAAATCCTGGTCCGTCAGCTTGGCATAGGCATTGTATGGCATTGCGGCATACAAATACCCGTGTGAGCCAATACCGTGACGAACTGCACGGTCAAACTGTTCCTGAGTCCAGCCACCAATACCGGTTTCAGGATCAGAAGTGATGTTCGATGACAAAATTGCGCCAAACGGCGTATTAAGCCGATAACCACCAGCAAAAGGTTTCCCCCCTTCAGCCGTATGGCAGGCGGTACAATCCGACAGTCGCGAAACATACTCACCGCGTTTGATTTGTTCCTGCAGGGCAGGACCTGAAGAAATCTGTACCGTTTGAGGATAGCTTTTGTGCAGCCCGTACTGCACCCATGCGGTATAGCCAACCGCCCCCAGTACCGCCACTGACACGATCCCATAGGAGACACGTCGCATTTTCTTACCCATGATATTCTCCTTATCGCACCAGTGAACCCGGATTTTTCAGATAGTCATTAACGATGGCGTGAGCGGTCCATAGCGTGAGTGCACTGAGCGTAATCGTTGGGTTATACCCGCCGTTATTTGGGTAAGAAGACGCTCCCAGAACAAACAGGTTGTGCGCATCCCAATGCTGCTGGTAGCGGTTAAGTACGGACGTGGCCGGATCAAGCCCCATGACTGCACCACCAATGGTGTGCGAGCTGTCATAGGCACGGAAAGGAGAATTATGCTTATCGGGGAAGGCTTCCGTCTCCCACGATGTGGCGCCAGATACTTTGCAGATATCCTCTATGCGATCGCGAATGAAACGCGCCATCAGTCTATCGTTCTGGTTGTAGTCAAAGGTCAGACGCAGTAACGGCTGGCCATTCTCATCTTTATAGTTGGGATCAAGCGACAGATAGGAATCCCGGTGCGAGTAAGACGTGCCTTGCCCTTGAATTTTGGCATAGTTTTGGTAGCTCTTCTGGAACGTTTTTTTCCATGCGGAGCCCCACATTTTACTGCCTGGCGGCAGGCGATCCGTCATGCTCAAAGGTGTTCCCTGATCTGACAGCGCCTGAATCCCCGCCCCGCCAAGGAAACCTAAGCCGGAGTGATCAAAATTATCGCCGTTGAAGTCATCAATCTGCGTTGACAAGGCCCCGGTGGAAATGAACGGGTTCATATGTTCATTTTCATAATACAGGTAACCCATCGACATGGTCTGATAGTTGTAAGCGCGGCCTAGCGTCCCCTCCCCTGTTACAGGGTCGTAGGCTTTACCAATTTTGGACAATAACAACAAACGGACGTTGTCTAACTGATATGCCGACAGGCAGACAATATCGGCAGGCTGGAAACCGGTATTACCGTCAGAATCACGGAAAGTCACCCCGGTGACTGTTTTGCCATCTTCCGCTTTATCGATATAAAGCGCGGTACATTCAGTCAGCAGTGTGAAGTTAGTCCGGTCCATAAGCGCAGGAATAACACACACATTAGGTGAAGATTTAGACCAGTTACCACATCCGTAGAAGCCGCAGTAGCCGCAATACGTACATGGGGCGAGATTCACACCCAACGGGTTAGTGTAAGGTGCGCCAATGGTTCCGGCCGGGATAGGGAATGGATGGAACCCCATCTTTTCAGTGATCTGATGAAACTTGTCGTTCCAGTGAGAGCGGATCAGAGGGGGTGTGGGATATTCACTGCTGCGGCTGCCTTCAAATGGGTTACCGCCGCTCTGCGTGACCCCATTAATGACGCCGGCTTTACCCGAGATGCCCGCGATTTTTTCGACACGGTCATAGAATGGCTCCAGCTCGGCGTAGCTCACGCCCCAGTCCTGAACGATGAGACCATCGGCAAGTTTCATATTATGGTAGCGATCGCGCAGGCGAGTAGCCATTTCAAAGTCAGAAGGGTTAAAACGCCAGGCATTGGCGGCCCAGTGCTTACCCGCTCCCCCAACGCTATACCCCATCTGGAAGGCATTCCAGTCACGCGCCGGCAGTGCTTTCTGGCTGCTGTCATTACGGAAGGTTAATGTTTCAACGCGAGGTGGCTTCAATATTTCACGTCGTACTCCGTAGCGCAGTTCATCAGCTGCAATAGCAGGAGAGAAATTGGTTTGCGTCTGCTCCCACGGGCCGCGTTCAATTGCGACAACATTTAATCCTGCCCGGGTCAGCTCTTCAGCCATAAGCGAGCCGGCCCATCCGAGGCCAATAATGACCGCATCGGCCTTAGGTCTGGTGTAATTCATAATCTGCCTTGTCTATTTACGCTTTCAGGAGTTGAATGATGCTGATAGGTTCGATATTTAGCTTCTGTCCTTTTAAAGGCGCATAATCACGATAGTCGTAACGTGCCCCCGGGAACCCAATCATTCTCCACCCGACCATATTGCGATTGCCGCCATAAATAGGATCGGCTAGGAACCCTTCCTGAACATTGGCCAGGAACTGTCCGAATAATACTTCCGAATTGAATGTCGGGTATGTAAACTCACCGGACTCCATCTTCTCTAAATAAGCATCCTGCATATCATGAGAGAGTTCGGTGAAAGATTTATTAAATAAGCGCGTACAGTGTGTATCCAGTTCCTGAAGACCTTTACGGTAGATTTCCGCCGGAGAATAAGGGCTTTGGTTGCCCTGAGACTCGGTACCGTTTTCAAATGGGCCCTGATTATATTTCCATTTGGCTTTGCCATAATCTCCCGCAAGCTGATTGTCGATAAAGACAACACACCCTGCCTGAGATGCGCTTACGCTTAACTCATCCGCGGGGATTAGTCGGTCAAAGATAGCGGTAACCAATGCATACTCACGCGCATTAAAAAATAAACGCTGCGTAGGATCTGCGGGGGTCGGCAATGGGGTCTCTTTCGCACGCCAAATTTTACCGCCATTCAGAACATTTTTTCTTTCCGCGGCACCTGCGGGGGTAAATATGGAGGCGGCCGTTCCTGTTCCAGCCAGAATTAACCCTGCCTTAATAAAACTTCTACGCTTCATACCATGCTCCAGACGAGAAGAATCACTGACCACATAAATAAACTCCCTGATAAAAACTCAGAAGAGCATATCTGATAGACAGTAGTAATTATTTTTTAGAAGTGAACTTTATAAATGTTATTTTTGCAGCCGGCGCTCCTCGTTTATGCGCCATGTTTTACATGGCGCATCGTTGATTTATTATTTCTGCTTTTTAATATGTGAACGCCGTAAACGCAGCTCACCAAATTGCCATTCACCATCGGGATCTGACTGCTGATCGATCAGGCGATTAATTGCTTCGGCAACCTGAAGGTCTGCCCGCTGATTCCAACTGGTCAGCTCCCACGTGCTGGAATGGGCTTCATCGATATCATCAAACCCTACAACGCCAATCTGAAGGTCTGCATCAAAGTCTCTTATTGCCTGTATCGCGCCAAATGCAAGCACATCGTTCTCGCAAAACAATGCATCAAGGCGGTCATGCTCCGTTGATTCTTTGAGATAGTTCATCATGCAGCGATAGGCGAAGTCTCTATCGTAACGTCCAGCGACTAAAACAACGTCTACTTTTTTACCTTCTAACGCTAGTGATGCCTCGTAGCCTTCCAGTCTCAGCAAATGATTGGATGACGTATCGGGCCCCTTCATATAACCAAAGCGTTGATAGCCTTCTTTGAGCAAGACCTGTCCTAATGTCTGGCCCGCTTTAAAACCATCAATGTTGACAACTTCGACTTCCGCACTGTCCGTATTTCTAAAGACGTGAATTGCGCGAATATGGTGCAACGATTCAGCGACCACCAGCAATTCATCACTCACGATGGTGGCAAGATAGATCAGACCATCAACATGAAGCTGCCCTGCCATTTGCAATACAGACTGATAATTTTCTGGCGACTCTATGTTTAAGAGCAGAGTCATATAACCACGCTCGTTCAGGCGCTGCGTGACCTCTTTGAGCATCCGCAGCGTATGAGGATTGCTGAACTCATCAGCCACTACCCCAATGATCTTTGTGCGTCGCTGTTTCAAACTGCGTGCCAGTAAATTGGGCCGGAACCCTAGCTGCGAGGCAGCGGCAAGAACGGCCTCTCGCGATTCAGCTGAAATCGATGCGTTATCTTTAAAAGCGCGCAACACTGTCCATTTTGAAACGCCTGCCAACTTTGCAACGTCATCTGCTGTCGATTGCTGAAACTTTCTGTCTGGATTGCCTTTTTTTTCTTTCATGCTGATTCACATTGATTACGGACGCATCATACGGCACAGCATAAATTAATCAGGCTTACACGCCAAATCCCTGGCGGACGCTGAGAACTCTTTGTCAATCAACACCGCCCTTATTGGTGTTGATGTGAGGATTATATTTTTCGTTGCTACCGTTGGCAACGGTGCATTGCCAACGGTAGCAAGAGGTGCAAACACGCCGCCTGCCGCACCTCTCGTAAAAATATTTTTAAATCAATTAGTTAATTAATTACTCATGAATGTTAATACTTAGCGGTGCAATTGTTAACAATTGTAATCCAAGCGTTGATTAGGGGTTGTCCGGCGTTGGTAGCCCGTGACCCACTTTCTATTGATTAACGCAAGCAAGTGGTTGCAACGGGCACTTGCCGACCAGGCTGCCTTCGGGCCGGGATTCCGTATCTATGACTCCAGCCAGCCCCCGTTACCGACGGGCCTGCACCTGTTGATCGAGCGAGTTAAAGAGTTTCTCCCTCGCTCTTTAACGGCTTGCGGCCATTGATGAAAAAAATTCACAACTCCATTCGATAACGGCTACTGGTTCCGCCGCGGCCGCTGCCCTAACCTTACTGCCAATAACGTATTGGGCTGGCAGCCAATTGCCGGGATACCTGCGCCAGACGTCTATCAATTGAACGCCAAGGAGATGTTGCGATGAAAAAAGTGATAGCGGCTGCCGCGATATCGCTGGTTCTCGCAGATTTTGCGCATGCCGATGAAAAAAGAGGTGAAACCATGTTGAAGATTACCCCATCAAGCCTTTCCGTCGCCGATATACACGCCGTTTCCCCGGCCTTGGCCCACTTCGGCAATGAAGTTATGGCCGATGACCTCTGGCAGCGTACCGAGCTTTCGCCACGCGATCGCAGCATCGTCACCGTCGCCATGCTGATTGCCAGAAACCAGCCCGCCGAGCTCAGGCACTATGTCGGGGTCGCGCTCGACAGCGGCGTGACGGCGGCGGAAGTCTCGGAAATTATCACCCATCTTGCTTTCTATTCCGGCTGGCCGAATGCGATGTCGGCAATTGCGGTGACAAAAGAGATCTTCCAGGCGCGCGGGGTCAGCGCGGCGACGCTGCCCGAAGCCTCTCCAGCGCTTTTGCCGCTCAATCAGGAGGCTGAACAGCAGCGTTCAGCAACCGTGGAAAAAAATGTCGGCCCCGTCTCCCCCGGGCTGGTCAAATTTACCGCCGTTCCGCTCTTTCTGGACCTGTGGCAGCGCCCTGCACTCAAACCCCGGGACCGAAGCCTGGTGACGGTCAGTGCGTTAATCGCATCGGGCCAGAGCGCGCAAATTGGTTACCACCTTAACCGGGCAATGGACAATGGCCTGACGGCTGAAGAAGCCGGTGAAATCGTCACTCAGGCCGCCTTCTATGCCGGATGGCCGAATGCATTTTCTGCCGCGCCGGTTGTGGGTGACGTGCTGCGCGGCCGCGTATCGAACTAAGCAATCGGTAATTTAAGGAGAAGCGATGAGGACGGCTATACGTACCCTTTTTCTCCTGATGCTGGTTTTTGTAGCAAATGTGAACGCCGGGGAGAAGACGGTGAAGATTCAATTTAATTATCACGGCAAGACGGTGATTGGCTCGCTTGAGGATAACCCGGCGTCCCGGGAGTTTTTGGCGATGCTGCCGCTCACGGTCAAGATGGAAGACTATGGCGCAGTTGAAAAAGTCGCATGGCTGCCGGACAAGCTCAATAAGGCAAATACGCTGCCGGCAATCAAACCGGCTACCGGTGATATTGCGTACTACATCCCCTGGGGAAATTTAGCGATATTTCGCCAGGACTTTCGTCATTCACCAGGTTTGATAAAACTCGGGCGCATCGACGAAGGGCTGGCAGCATTACAGCAATCAGGCTCGGCAGAAGTCCGCATAACGCGGGTTGAAAACCAGTAGCGACGGTACGACATCATGCAGGCGGCCGGCATCCCCCTGCATACGTCAACGGGGCGCAGTCAAGCATCAGGCCGCGCCCTTTCATCGCGTTGCGCAGCCAGCCGCTCCCCGCCTCCCCCAGAACATGAAGATGGCTCATGTTGTTATGAAATTAAGTCGCTTTCACTCCTCCCATGGCTCTGGCATAAATTATGCAATGTTAACGAATTGACAACATGAAGACGGATAAACGAGAAACCGGCATTCCCCGGAACCTCCGAGAATCCATCCAGTTTTCACGTCAGAACCCAGGATGCAAGATCACGATGACTCAAGATTTTACATTTACGATTAAGCGCAGCCAGTTTGATGAAAACTATAACCCTGCCGAAAGCACGCGTATCACCACCAACTTTGCCAACCTGGCCAGAGGGCAAAACCGCCAGGAAAACCTGCGCAATACGCTCACGATGATGAACAATCGCTTCAATAACCTGGCCTATTGGGATAACCCGAAAAGCGATCGTTATGCTGTCGAGCTGGACATTATTTCCGTTGAGATGCGCATAGAGGGGAGCGGTGCGGCTTTCCCCGTGATTGAAATATTGCAAACCCATATCGTCGACAAGAAAACCGACGAACGTATTGAAGGTATCGTCGGCAATAATTTCTCTTCCTACGTGCGTGATTATGACTTCAGCGTGTTGCTGTTGGATCACAACAAAAACAAAGCAGACTTCAACATTCCGGAGAATTTTGGCGTATTGCACGGCAACATCTTCAAATACTTCGTTAACTCACGCGAATATCAGGAAAGCTTTAAAAAACAACCGGTGATCTGTTTAAGCATCTCAAACAAAGACACCTATCACCGGACGGGCAACCAGCACCCGGTATTGGGCATCGAGTACCGGCAGGATCGCTCTTCGCTGACCGACCAATATTTCAAAAAAATGGGCCTGCAGGTGCGCTATTTCATGCCGCCAAACAGCGTTGCGCCGTTGGCATTTTATTTCTCCGGCGACTTACTGCGTGATTACTCTGACCTGGAGTTAATCGGCACCATCAGCACGATGGAGACGTTCCAAAAGATTTACCGCCCGGAGATTTACAATGCGAACTCTGCCGCCGGTCTGTGCTACCAGCCCAGCCTGAATAATCAGGACCATTCGCTGACGAAAATTGTTTATGACCGGGAAGAACGCAGCCGGCTGGCTATCGAGCAGGGAAAATTTACCGAAGAGCACTTTATCAAACCATACCAGAATATTCTTGAGCAATGGTCTGCTAACTACGCGCTTTGATTAACCAAAAAATAGAAGGCTATCTGATTATGAAAACATTGCTCCCGACTTCCACCGCCGGCAGCCTGCCTAAACCTTCCTGGCTGGCGCAGCCTGAGACGCTGTGGTCTCCCTGGAAGTTGCAAAATGAAGAGTTAATCACGGGCAAACAGGATGCGCTGCGCCTGTCTCTGGACGATCAGCTGCGGGCAGGGATTGATATTGTCAGTGACGGTGAGCAAACGCGTCAGCACTTTGTCACCACGTTTATTGAACACCTGAGCGGCGTTGATTTTGAACAGCGTCAGGTGGTTAAAATCCGTAATCGTTATGATGCGAGCGTGCCGACCGTGGTTAGCGCCGTGGAACGCCAGAAACCCGTGTTTGTTGAAGACGCCAAATTCTTACGTCAGCTCACCAAACAGCCGATTAAATGGGCCCTGCCCGGCCCGATGACGATGATCGATACGCTGTATGACAACCACTATAAAAGCCGTGAAAAGCTGGCCTGGGAATTTGCCAAAATCCTCAATCAGGAAGCCAAGGAGTTAGAAGCCGCCGGCGTCGATATCATCCAGTTTGACGAGCCTGCGTTTAACGTTTTCTTTGATGAGGTGAACGACTGGGGCATCGCCGCGCTGGAAAGAGCCATTGAAGGCCTGAAATGTGAAACGGCGGTGCATATCTGCTACGGATACGGCATCAAAGCCAATACCGATTGGAAGAAGACGCTGGGTTCCGAGTGGCGACAGTATGAAGAAGCGTTTCCTAAGCTGCAAAAATCCAATATCGACATCATCTCGCTGGAGTGCCACAACTCGCGCGTTCCGATGGATCTGCTGGAACTGATTCGCGGCAAAAAAGTGATGGTCGGCGCCATTGACGTGGCGACCAACGTTATCGAAACGCCCGAGGAAGTGGCCGATACCCTGCGTAAAGCGCTGCAGTTCGTCGATGCCGACAAACTCTATCCGTCAACCAACTGCGGCATGGCACCGCTGGCCCGTCAGGTCGCCAGCGGCAAGCTGCGCGCGTTAAGCGCCGGCGCGGAAATCATCCGCCGCGAGCTGTAAGCCGGCGCGCGTTGCCAGGCGTTTGCAGGCGCACCCCATATCAGGCGATCGGCAGCGATCGCCTGATTTTTTCTGCCCGCCATGTCGTTTAGGGTACCGGCTGCCGGCACATCCTTATCATCATGCCCCCCAGGGAACAACAGAGAAGTACTGATAACAATTGCAACGACAATCATAAGAAGCACTTGACCATTTAACGTCCATCCCCCGCCAATCCCCCGGTTCGTAACCTGATGCATAGAGCATCCGACGCCGCTCATTATGCAGCGAGTCGCCGATCGCCATGCCCCGGCCAAAGTGCAGTACGGCGATGGCTTATACACCATGCCAGCCGCCAGCGTATGGCATCAGTCAGGTCAAAACTAGCCATACCGGCTAGGCTTTACTATAGTTAAAATAATCTTAACATTTGTGTGATTTTCCTTCCCTTATTGAAGGCCTTTGAGATGCGGATTGGAGTAAACAAAAGCGGGATAAGCAGAAATACCAATAATCAAGTTGATGACACCATTAGCACCATTAAGAAGATTGCGTTCAATTTACGTACTATTTAAATATTAATATGGGGGTTTCATGCTACACGTGAAGATTTTCGAAAAAAATGAAGTTTATGGAAATAATGTTGTCAACTTACTCAGCGATCTGCACGAAAAAATATTCTCCCCTCCCGGTAACATCACGTCAGATGACATCATCTCGGCGTATATCCACCCTGCCGCGACCATCAGCAAAATTGCCATTTATTATGATGATAGGATCCCCGTTGGCTTTATGTGCATGCAGCGATACGAAATAGAAATAGATAAAAAAAAGTTAAACGTTTTTCGCAGTCAGGTCGGGTTATTGAAAGATTACAGAAACAAAAACATCGTTAAATTAACCTACTTAAGATTTGTGATTTCAGAGATGTTACGCACCCCAAGAAAATCACTCTTCTTTGAACTATGCATCCACCCCTCCAGCTATTGTTCAATACTCAAGAAAGGTTGCAACAGAAATAAAGCATGGCCAACAAAGGAAAATGCGCACCAAAATAGACCGATGAAGGATCTGTGTGAGACATTACTCAATAAGTTTGATCTGGAGATAAAAAAAGAAAATGGCGTCTTGATTCATAACGATGGACTAGGGCCAACCCGTGTCGAAAAAAAACCGAAAGGGGATATAAGTAGTGACGCTAAATTTTTTATAGAGACAAACCCCGGCTATGTCAACGGCGATGGACTAGCCATCATTTTAAGCCTTTCAGTGAAAGATATTCTGGTTAACATCTTCCACCAGACGTTGAGTAAAATAAATCGTAAATTGATTATCAGACCGGCTCATGGTCAAGAGGAATCCCCTCAAGAGAAACCTAATGAAATATAATGTTCACTGCCGCTTTTGCGATAGGCAGAAATGCATAACAGGAAAGCACGCCACCGGACTCCATGGCGTTTGATAGCCAGGACGCTGCAATCTGGCGAGCTGGTCAGCGTATTGCCAGACTACCGGTTACCTAACCGCTTCCTTTATGCCGTCTATCCCGATGCGCGCTTTATCCCACGGAGGGTCAGAAACATCAGCCGCGCGATCGAGCAATTGCTGCCAGGAATTCTGCCATCGCCGCCGTCACCGCCCGTGCCGCTTCAGTCGGCGGATGATGACCCGTGTCGGCCAGGATGAGCAGACGGGCTTCAGGGATCAGGCCTGCCATCTCCTGGCTCAGCCCAACAGGGGTGGCCATGTCCTGTTCGCCACAGATGACCAGCGTCGGGGCCGTGATGCCTGGCAGTAGTGCTGTGATATCACCGCGCTCAAAAACCGCGGCGTCCAATGCAAGCGCTAATCCTGCGCGGCTGTGAGACTGCATAATACGGCGCTCTCGGACGGCCTCTGCCTGATTATTCTGCAGCCAGCGTTCGCTGTTGATATAACCCTGAAGGCGTTTAAATAAATCTTCACGCTCAGCGTCTGAACCGGTGAGCAGAATTGCACGCTGTTCGCGCCAGTTTTGCAGACGTTCAGGGTATTCCGCTCTGGCGCTGGTGCCAATCAGCACCAAACCGGACACCCGCTGCGGATAGTGTGCGGCGAGTCTGATGGCGGCCATTCCCCCCTGACTCTGTCCAATAACGGTCACTTTGCCCAGTGACAGTTCCTGGATCATTAACGCCAAATCCCTGCTCAGGTCATCAAGTGTCCAGCCGGCGGGATTGTACTCGCTCTGACCGTGTCCCGGCATGTCCAAAACAATACAGCGGTGCGACTTACTCAAGGCCTCAAACTGCGCAGAGAAAATTTCATGATTGGCGAACAGCCCGTGGGCAAAAAGCAGCGTCGGCCCTTCCCCGATATCGCGGTAACGATACAGCGTGCCATTAATTCTCACCTGCTGAAGTTGCCATTCATCGTCGGCGTCAAAGGCCCTGCCAAGCAGCGCGGAATCTTCAAACATTTGATAACGGGTTATTTTCGACGCTGATACCTTAAAATGAATGATCATATCGCTGCCTACCGCATTGCCCGTACTCAGCACGATATGACGAAAGCGGCCCAGTACCAGAACGCTGTCATGATGGGCAATCATTTCGCTGATGGAGAAATCCAGCGGCCTGAAGTGCTGCGGGAAAGATTGCAGCCAGCGTCTGACCTGTTCCACGCCCTGTAACAATCCGACGGTGGATACTTCCGGCACGCCGTCAATATGCCACACGACATTGTCATCAAGCAGGCTGACAATGTCCTCCACCTTTCCTGCGGCAAATGCCGCCAGATAAGCCTCGACGGTCTTTCTTGCGCTCAGCCCCTGCATATCATGGGTATGGGTTGCTTCCATCTGTTTATTCCTCGTAAAAAAGAATGAATACCTTGCTGAAAGTTTATTTTTTCCATATTTTGAAAACTACAGATAAAATCAGCCAATTATTTTCCAAAAATAGAAAATGGTATGCGTGGAATAAATATGGACTGGAACGATTTACGCTTCTTTTTAGCTGTCGCGCGCACAAACAGCCTCACCAAAACGGCTATTAAGCTGAACGTCAGTCAGTCGACGGTGTCACGCAGGATTAGCACACTTGAAAGCAGTCTACAGACCTGCCTGTTCCTCCATCATCAGACCGGATACTTTCTTACCGATGCCGGCCAGGAGGTGCTCAGATATGCTGAAGAGGTGGAAGGCAAGGTGATAACGCTGGAGAAAAAAATCTCCGGGCGGGACCTGACACCGACAGGAACCGTACGGCTGGCAACGGCAGTAACGCTGGCAAACCACCTGATTATTCCGGCGTTGCCACGCTTCCGGGCCCGCTATCCCGGCATCACTCTGGAGCTTATCACCGGTGTAAATACCGTATCGGTGGTGCGCAATGATGCCGATATTGCCCTGCGGCTGGTCCGTCCCGAACAGAACACCTTAAAGATACGCAAGGCGGGTACGGTGGCCTCTGCGGTGTACGGTGCCGAGGCCTATGTTCGTGAGCATCCTGCGCCCGTCGATAACCCAACGGCAGACCGCAGTTTTATCACCTGGGACAGGTCATTCAGCCATCTCCTCGCCGCCAGATGGCTCAATGAACACTTCCCTGACCGGGCGTCGTCATTAGCCTTGACCAGTCTGGTCACCCAGATTGCCGCAGTAAAAGCGGGGCTGGGGCTGGCGGTGTTGCCCTGTTTCATTGCCTCGCAAAACAACGACCTGGTGGAAGTCATCCCCACACAACAGGTGTTTTCTGAGGAGCTGTGGCTGGTCAGTCATACCGACCTGGTCGCATCTTCACGGATCAGAGTAGTGGCCGACTTTTTAATGGAGATTATTAACGAAGCTCATCTGGCATAAGCTGGCCGGGTTAGTGCAAGCCGCTGCCGGCGCATCGCGGCCATAACCCCGCCTTCATCCGCGCTGAGCAAACAGCCGACGTTCTGTGTTAAGTAAAGATTCACTGTGCCATCCGGACTCTCTGTGTGAACTGCCCGCTGACGCCCACGGCCGGTAGACGTAATATTCTCCTGCCGTCCCGTTTTGGGATATATTGTGACTATTATTTCTTGCTAACAGGTAACATCGGCAATGGCTTTTATCCCCAAAAACTACGCGCGGCTGGAAAGCGGCTACCGTGAAAAAGCACTCAAAATATATCCGTGGGTATGCGGGCGCTGCTCACGGGAGTTTGTTTATTCAAACCTGCGTGAATTAACGGTTCACCATATCGATCACGACCACACCAATAACCCGGAAGACGGCAGCAACTGGGAGCTGCTGTGCCTGTACTGCCACGATCACGAACACTCGAAGTACACGGAAGCCGACCAGTACGGCACCACCGTTGTGGCGGGGGAAGACGCGCAGAAAGATGTCGGCGCGGCCACCTACAACCCGTTTGCCGAGCTACAGGCAATGATAAACAAGAAGAAATAAGAGCGGGTCTGTCAGTTGCTGACTCGGGCTGCCCCATCAGGCGGTTATGGGCGAGGAGCGGACGCTGCGATTTAAAGACATCAGGCGAAGCGCGGATTCGCCAACCGGCGGGAAATCCGCTATTATCCGCTGCCACTCTCCCCCCGGGCAGCCTGATGTCTACGATTATCGATACCTTTATTGCCCCGCCGTGCCATGAGCAGATAGACATCCTCTATCAGGACGATCACCTGGCGATAATTAATAAACCCGCCGGGCTGCTCAGCCTCTCCGGCAAAAATCCGCAAAATCTCGATTCGGTGCATCATCGGCTGGTACAGCTATTCCCCGGCTGTACGCTGGTTCACCGCCTGGATTTCGGCACCTCCGGGCTGATGGTGATTGCCCGCAATAAGGCAATCAATGCCGCCCTCTGCCGGCAGTTCAGCCAGCGCACGGTAACCAAGGTGTACGGCGCTCTGCTCTGCGGGCATCTGGACAACAACGAAGGGGTGATAGACGCAGCGATAGCCAAAGACCCGGCGCTGTTCCCGCTGATGTCGATTTGCTCAACCCACGGCAAACCCGCCAGATCCCGCTATCGGGTCATCGAACGTTTTGAACATACGGTGGAGGATGGGCGGTTACTGCCGGTGACGCGGGTACAGCTGATCCCGGAGAGCGGGCGTACTCATCAGTTACGCATTCACTGCCAGCTGCTGGGCCACCCGATTCTCGGCTGTGACCTGTACGGCGGCCTGCTGCCGCCGGGCGCCGAACAAACCCAGCGACTGATGCTGCACGCCAGCGAGCTGCGCTTTGTTCATCCCGTCAGCGAAGAAGCGTTCAACATCCGGCATGATTGTCCGTTCTGACGATGACGACGGCGTATGAAAAGCCCGTCAGGACTCTTCATACGCCGCAGCGGCAAACCTTGTTTACCACATCAGTTCGTCAGGTACTTTAAAGTCGGCATACGGATCGTCTTCGTCCTGCTCTTCCTCACTCAGCGCGCTGTTTAACACAATGCTGTTTGCGTCACGCTGGGCAATTTTATCGGCGACGCTGGCGGGGATAATGGCGTATTCGCTCTCGCCGCTGCTATCAACAGCCAGACGGGCGATGGCAAGACGACCGCTGATCAACTGGGTTTGCGTGGTCTTATCCACATACACTTTCTTAATCAGATTGCCATCGGTGAAGTTAAAACCGATATCGCCCTTTGCCGGCACGATGCGGTTCATCTCAATCAGCTGCTTCACCTGCGCCTTGTACTCTTTGGCTAACGCCGCCTGCTTTTGCTGCTCGCTGAGCTGCTTATCGCGCTCCAGCTGCGCTTTTTTATTCTCTTCCACCGCCTCTCTGGCCTCACGCGCCTGAACCCGTGATTTTTTCGCCGTACGCTGGACTTTGGCCGCCTTTTTGCTGGTCACCAGCCCTGCCTTCAGCAGCTGCTCTTGTAAGGTGAGTTTTGCCATCTTCGTTTCTGAACCCGTTGAGAAATTTGTGGGGATTATAGCGGCATTGGTGGAGGGGGGGCTAGGGTTGTGTGGGGAAGATGAAGGGAGTGAGATGGGGCGGGTGTGAGCTGAGTGCAATGTCCGCGCCCGACATAAAGCTAAGTGGTGGCTATAGTGAGGAGCGGACGTACTAGATTAAGAACGTTCATCGCCATTGTTTTTGTCGATCCAATATTGCCGATGATTTATCAGATGAGTGATTAACGGCCAGTCTTTTTTATCTTTTGGTAACCTTAGATATCGTCCATCTAACCCTGAATATTCTGTCCCAGCTAACTGTTCTGATATCCTTATTTTCAATTCGGTATCAATCCAGAGCAAACCACGGTCAAATAAAGTATGAATATCTGCTTTCAGTAACAAACCATGCTGGGCGCGGGTATGCCAAGCACCGGCATAAGGGGTGATATGAGCAGCCTCAAGTAAGACCTGGATCGAACAACCTGTTACCGCACACCTGCCCTCATAAGCTTCAATAAGTTTTCGTCTAAATACGGGTTGTCCTTCTCGAACAATCACTTCACGCAGAGCCTTTAGACGGATGTCACCCTCATCCTCAGGGAGTTCCGTGAATAATTCATCTCTCGCTTCAAGAACTAACCGATCACATGTTCTTGGGACAGTAATCTGAACTGGCGTTCTGCCATCGTCACCAATATCCCATATACCGTGCAGTTCCTGGAAATACAGTTCATACCGTGTATTTCGTAGGTTTCCAGTACGAAACAACACGTCGTATGGATTACCTAGGTCAGTACGAGAGCTTTTACGGCTACCAAGATACCGATATCGGGAATTACTATTAACAGTTAATGCATCTAGTTGAATTCGAATCTCTGTCTCTTTCAGAGGGGCATTGCTGTTACGGATCCACTTAACAATATTTGCCGCAGAGGCGGAACCTAGTTGTGTCACTGCATACCATACACGGAGATATTGTGGATAGTGCATTTCTTCAGGGATGATACCTGGCACACTAGCAACATATGTTGAGAAATTATGATGGCGCATCCATTCTCCCCATTGGCGAGAATGTGTACTAATACCCATACGATGTGGCTCGCGTTTGCCAATTTCGTCATTAAACTCCAGTCGGGAGGGGGCTCGGCCCAGTTTCTCATAGAGTTCATCACAACACTCCCATACTGCTCGTACCAACGGACCTTGTGGATATCCATCTTTGCTCAGACTCATAAGTATTCTCCGTCAACGAACATATCTTGAGATGAGTGATATCCAACTCTGACACATAATCAGCCACAATTCATCAGGCTTCTATGAGTGAGGAGCGGACGATTTGGCTACAATTGATATGCCTGAAAACACTAGTACTAAAGTGTCATTAAGATCCTTATTAGGTAGTCACCATTACTCAAACCGCTGTTCACCTTTACGATCTTCCTGTTGTTCCCGATTCCTTTGACGCTCAATCATAAGCATCAATCTCTCGTGTATTTTTTTTGCAGCGTTTGAAATGTCATCCCGCTCGTGTTCAATGAGTTCACCGAAAGCGTCAGTCCGGGACTGTAATATGTTTGCAAGGCTACCACTCCAGCTTGTGGGGCTCATTAATTTTGCAAAAGACTCAAGAACCAAGGAAGGTTCAGGTGCCGCCTCCAGGAATTTGACAGCATTTTCATGTAAGACCGTCCCGCTTGTGTCAGGAATTCTTACCCAGAGTTCTAACCCCTGCGGCACAAATACCCACATCCTCGGATCGTTACTGCTGGAGCACCAGCCAATCAAGGTTTCGATGTCAACGCCTGAAAGTAGCGGAGTATCCCCAATGCTTCCATGCATAAAGAACAACCGCATACACCTTTGGTCTTCAGAATCTTCAAAAAGACGGGAGAGAAACGCTTCAGGTATAAGTGCCACTGTTGTTTCTATGGTTTTACGATAATCATTCATATAGCCGTGGTGTTTATCAATCGCTGAGAAGATTGCGTCCAGCCAGTTTTCTACCAGCCCATCATGACTGTCAAACTGCAATGCCGCCGCGACTACAGATGCCATAGAAGCATCAACGAAACCGCCCCGATCATCAGTCTCTTTCTGTAAAACCTGAATGGCTGCCCTGAGACCGATTTGACGGAGTTCTGGGCCAGGCATGTCCTCTGTCGCTTTGTTGCCATGTAACCTCATCCCTAGCCCATCCAGAATCGCCTCAGCGCCGTTTTCTATGGCTAACAGTCGTTCTGCCAGTTCAAGCACTCGAGTTACTGGCAAATGCAAGCATTTCTTTTGCCAAAAAATGGCGTCAAACATAACTATACGAGTATCCGGTTTATTCAGAACCGACATGCATCTATTGAGATCGGTTTCTGTAAAATCTCGCTGGGGATGCAAATTAACCAGAACTCGAGAGAGTGAAGGATGCACGGCGCAGTGATCCAGAAATTCATGGGCTAGTGCTTCATTAGTACGATCCACGCCTTCGATAAAGCCTAGAAACAAAGAAAAATCTTTATTTTCAGTAGAGTCCTGCTCCAGTTCTTTTATAAGTAATTGCCAGATTTCACGAGGACTCGCGGTTCCCTCAGCGAGCCCCTTCCCAAATGCGCTCCGGTAAGGTATCCATTCAGAAGAGAACAGATTGGGTCTCAGATCAGAAAGACAAAGTGTTGAAGTGGCAAACTCACGCCCCAGTTGCTCTGCTCTGGCCATCACCCGCTCTTTTGCTTCAGTGTATCGCGCCTGGTCACTTCGGTTAAATTCGTCATCAAGTACCCAGTTATAGTGGCCTTTACTCAGGGCATAAAGCAGGATAGCGGAAAGCAAATCATTCGGTCTGAGCTCCCTTTCCAGAGCATCAAGAGTTTCAAGCAACACGGACGATATCTGAGGCTCCTTTCGCATAAAGTACAGTTTTGCTCGAATCGCCTTCCAGCCCTCCCCCCAGGGAAGACGGGCATGCAGTGTACGTGCGGCATCAACCAGGACGGAACCTATCCTCTTATCACTCCACAGGCCACTGAGTGCATTTGCCAGAATTGTCCGTGCACCGTTGGCAAGATGTATATCATCGGCGTTCCCAACGCGAACGGCAATCTCAATGAACGAGCATCTCCACTCCATCAACGCGTCATAGTCTGGTTCTGCACCGTAATCCCTCGGGCGGGCACCAAACTCACATATACTCGAACTTGTCCACATCGAACCGCTAAGTCCGGCAGAAAGCATTTTCAGCCCTAGTGTGCGACGCTGTGACAAACTTGAAGTAAGACACTCCTCCAGAAGCGCAATTCGCTGCTCCAGAGAGGCATGTGTACCTGACAGGTAGGGCTGACAGAACAATGTGAGTCTGTCCCGTGCATCCTTCTGACCAGGTTTATCCGTTTCATGATCCGCGATTTGCAGCAGAAGGCTGGCGCACTTGTCAAAGTATGAAGACTCCCAAGCCAGTGCCTGCAAAAGATCGAGGATAGTGCTCCAAGGCGGATCGTAATGTCTATTCTGGCCTTTAAAATCTGTAGCCCTGAGCTCCTCGTCAATCCGGTTAAGCAGAACGTCAGGCACCACCGGCGCAATGTACTCCAACATCCGAGCCGGCAAGTCATCTAATTCCAGCAGGTTACCCAGCATAGCTTCCGGCTGGAGCCATGCGGCCGCAATCTCCTTTGCCACCGGATGATCGTGTAAAAGGCCCAGCCGGTGAGCAAACGACATAAGGATGCGATCCCGTCCCGGCACTTCAAAGGTAGACCTGAGAAACGCAACCGGAAAGCTACCCAGCGCGGAGGCGGCCAGTTTGTTCGCTATAGCATGGGGTAAGATGGCTCGCCAGTGCGACCTCGCCTGAAGAATGTGGCGATCGGTCAGCTTCTTGAGCGTACGGTACAGCTGGTTATGCGAATAGCCCGCGAGCGTGCCAAGGATCTCCAGTTCACTGTCGCCTGTTTCAGAACAGTCACTCGAAAACGAATAGACCAGCGAAAGTATCTCGGCCTGCTCCCGTAATCCCTCGTCTCGCTTATGACGTTGTTCAAAAAGTCTGTCGAAAAGCTGTGCATCAGACAGAACAGCTAGCGACTCTCCCTCATCCACTCTCTCAGCGATAGCCAGCGAGACTCTGGCATTTCCGTCAGCGAATTCAGCGATCCGGCGGGCGTTCAACGGTCCAATACCGGGGAAACGGCACAACAGAAGTTTTTCCGCGACTTCCGGTCCTACCGCCTCGATGTGGATCACCTCCGTGGTCTGAGGTTTGTCCTCCCGAATATCATACTCAACGGTAATTAGCTTGATCCTGCTTCCCACCGAAGTAACTCTCGCCGCGAGGGATGCATGCAGTTCAGACGGGCAGTTATCAAGAACCATAATTGCGCTGCGCTGATCAGCGATGAGGCGCTCCAGCATGGCTGTAGCCGAAGGGTTCGGGTCATCACCGGTATCAGCATAGACCGCTAGAGTACGGTCCAGGGCATCGGCTCCTACTGATTCATCAAACAAGGCTTGAACAATCCTCGTTTTACCGACGCCCGATAAACCAGTAATACGCACAGCTTTCCGAGTGGTCTGGATAAGCTGGCGTATCGGCCCGATAGCATCCTTAATACTCAGGGGGTGACCTTTTTCTGACGGAAGTGAGATCGTAATACCGGACGCGGTAATCAGGGTATCTTCCGCCCCCTCTGGAGGGCGGCTCCATGCACCATATGGCTGCCAGCCGGAATATCCCCGCCCCAGTATTCTGTTTACCCACAGCATTACTGACGGATGCTGTCGTATCCACTGAGCCAACTTTGCGCGATCATAGAAAGCCAGATGAAGAGTTGGGTGAGAGGGATCATTCCTGACGACCTCATGCATCGCCTTGACGCGTTCGGCAAGCATAGAAGGGGAACAATCCTCATCCAGACTGACAATGATATAGCTTCCCCCCTTTGCGGCCTGGCCGGATATCATGGGAGAAAGGACGCCTGAAGGAGCCATCTCTCGCAAAATATCTGCCCTGCGCATCTTGTGTTTCTTGGCCTGGAAAACGGTATCTGGTCGCTCAATATACCCGCTGTTCAGTTGTTCGAACGGTACCTGCACGTGGATATCAATTCCACCATCTGGTGCATTGATCGATCCCGACCAGCGCACCCAGGCTGAACTGTAACCGCTGGCCGCCACTTCGGCTTCAGCAAGGCGAGCAATTAACTCTTCCAAAAGAGTATCTGAGAGTCTGAGTAATTCATCTTTATCGATATCGAAGATCGCCACGGCATAGTCCTGACAGAAAACTGAAATTTTTCATAACCGATGACCAGAATATTAAGCAATTTAAAGCAAATTTTCCTGTAACCAGTTCCTATTGCTCCATACACTAGCAGATTAGCAATGTCCGCTTATGGCATAGAGCCGCTGTTGCACCTCTGACAACCTTAAACTTCAATAGACTCAGAGATCTAACGCATCAGCAACTTCCATGCCCAGATAACGGACTGTGCTTTCCTGTTTCTTATTGTCCAACAGAAGTTGGATTACCCGGAGATTCTTGGTTTTGTCAACAACACAGACAATGACCTCTTTACGATCTTATATCAGTGTCGCTGACAGTATTCGCGCCTCCGGTAACTAATTGTATTACTTTAGACAATGCGTTTCCCATTCTTTTATAGCAAACGTGTCCATCATGCCTGATATATAGTCAACCACCGCTCGCTTTTTCTTGGCCTCAAATTCATCAGTTTCCTCCTTGGGTAAGGAAAACTTAAGTTCGGGGGAGAGGAATTTATAATTATTATCTTTGTTGTAGAATACATATAAATCTTTGATTATCACATTTCCTCTGAACTCATAGGTGAGTATATTGCGTTTTCGCATAATGACTCTAAAAAGAAGTTTTTTTAGACCTTCAGATAACTCTTTCAGTTTTCCGAATCCAAGCTCATAAAAGCCATTCTTGTTCTTTACTACAGAAATGTCTGTAACTAGGTGATTAACAATGTTGGAGGTCAACTCCTTGCGGAAAATCATTGCAAACTCTTCTGAGGTCTTGAGTGAAATTGCCTGAAAAGCTGTTTCTTTCGACTTACTGACAATTTTCCTGAACTGGTCCAACGCGCCCTGGAATTTTTCAGAAATCAGAAACTCATACTCAATGTCTTCTATCGTGACCATGTTTCTGCTCAGAGCATCTTCTAGGTCATGTGCTGCATAAGCAATTTCATCCGCAAGATCCATTATTTGTGCATCAATAGTTTTCTCTCCAGGTTTCAGATCAAGCTGGCTTTTAGCAAGCAGATGAGTGTAAAAATTAAAGTCGTCATCATAAATGAATTTGTCAGCAATGGAACGGGTATTTGGATACTTAATAACCGAAAGCAAGCTCCGGTGAGTCAGATTCAACCCGCTGCAGTCTGCATATTTTTTTTCAAGCCTCCTCAGGATGCGTAGCGCCTGTGCGTTTCCTTCGTAACCGCCAATATCCTTAGAAAGCTCGTTAAGCAGTTTTTCACCTGAATGACCGAATGGGGGATTGCCGATATCATGCGCTAGGGCTGCCAGCTCAACCACCACGGGATGAACCAATTCGAGGTCTGATGCGATACTCCTGGCGATTTGCGCTACCTCAAGACTGTGCGTTAATCTATTTCTGTTGAATTTTTCAGGATCGACTTCAAAGAGCTGCATCTTTCCCTGTAATCTGCGAAATGATGATGAATACAGAATGCGCGCGTAATCCCGCTGATAGTCATCTCGATTTCTTGCTTCAAAATTGGTGCCTAAGTGTTCCCTGGTATTTTTCAGGGCGTTGATCAACTTTTTCTCTTGCTCTCGTGCAAATTCTTTTAATTCATTGTCGTACATATTTCATCCTTGGTAAGGAAGTTATAAAGCTAGAATACCGAAATAATAAGCCAAGTGGCTATGCTCTATAAAGTGATTATTAATTAATGAGTACTGCCCATTACCGCAACTTCAAATTGCGCAACTTGGCCCACTTTCTATTGATCAACATATGATCACTCTATACAACTTCCGCTGTGGCACCAAACCGACTTTCGAATCAGATTTCATACCAACAGAGGCGCCTATCAGATACACCCAATCACCCATACAACCACCGCCCCGCCCTAGCAGACTCCATCATCATGGCAATAGTCAGCGCTTCAGGCTCTTGGTATTTTCTTTTCTTACTTCGGGGGCAGAGCCAGCCAAGCACGGCGGAGGTTACGCCGATCTCCTGCGGCCAATAGCGCATAAAGTTAAACCCTGAACTGTCAACATTGAACAACTCAAAATACTCTTCCATGATTTCCAGGCCATCCTCCCAGATCCAGGGATACTTGCCCGTCGACAGGCTGGTGTCTGACGTCAGCGGTTTCTTCTTACTGAAAGGCGTGCGCAGGTTCCACTTCGCATCGTACCAATCAAAAACTTGCTGGCCGATATCGGCGTTGTCCGGTTTTTTGTCCATCATCTGTCATCCTTAACCTGCCACCGCCCTGTTCCACCGGCAGCAATTACGGCCCCCGTAAACGGAGGCCTTCCCTCACGACTGCCGGCTGGACAGCAGCAGCTTGCACGCCAGCGCGGCGAACACTCCGCTCAGCAGATAGTTCGGCCAGCGCGCGTTGATACAGCGGCCTGCGAAACGGTTCTTCATGCCGCTGACCAGCATAATCACGCCGCCGTTGACCGCCAGCCCCACCAGATTCAGCACCGTCGCCAGCACCAGCATCTGCACCACCACCGAGCCGGCCTGCGGGTTGATAAACTGCGGGAACAGCGCCAGCACAAACAGCGCCATCTTGGGGTTAAGAATATTGGTCCACAGCCCCTGACGGAAGATGCGTCCGACCGCCACCGGCGCCAGACCGGCGGAAGCCTGCAGACTGCCGCCCGAACGCAGCGTTTTCCACGCCAGATACAGCAGATAGGCGGCCCCCATCACGCGCACCGCGTCATAGGCCAGCGGCATGACGACAAACAGCTGCGACAGCCCCAGCGCCGCCGCCAGAGCGTGGCAATAGGTGCCAAGCTGAATCCCCGCCAGTGAGGCGAAGCCGGCGCGTCGCCCCTGGCTGATGCTGCGCGAGGCGATAAGCAGCATATCCGGCCCGGGGGTGACGGTCAGCGCCAGACTGGCGGCGGAAAACAGCGCTAAGGTAGAGATGTCGATCATGATGTTCCCAATAAGGTTAGCCAAATGAGCAAGTTATTAATCTACCTCAGCGACGGCGTTTTTCCAGTTTCGGCGTGCGCAATACCGCATTTTTCAGCCGCAGGCTGCGGCCGACGGCGTTCGCCCAGCAGGTTCATCCCGGCGGCGGCCAGCAGAATCAGCGCCGCGCCGGCCAGCTGCGCCAGCGACAGCTGGTGCGCAAAGGCCCAGCGGTCCACCAGCATGGCGGCGACCGGGTAGATAAACGACAGCGAACCGGTCAGGTGGGTCGGCAGCTTCTGGATGGCGCCGTACAACAGCACAAACATCAGCCCGGTGTGCACCACGCCCAGCGCCAGCAGCATGCTCCACTGCCCGGCGCTGGCGTCGGCGTGGAAGTCCACCAGCGGCAGCAGCATCAGCGCGCCGACGCTGACCTGAATCAACACGATCAACTGCGGCGGCGTACCGGTCAGGCGCTTGGCTGCCAGCGCCGTCAGCGCATAGAAAAACGCCGCCCCCAGCGCCAGCAAAATCCCCCACAGATACTGGCCGCCCGCGCCCGCCTGCTGCGGCTGCGCCAGCACCACCAGCATCATGCCGGCAAAGGCCAGCGCCAGCCACAGCAGCTTGCGCGCCGTCAGCCTTTCCCCCAGAAACAGCGCCCCCAGCCCCACCAACATAAACGGCTGGGTGTTATACACCGCCGTCGCGATGGAGATCGACGCATAGCGGTAGGCGCTGAACAGCAGCAGCCAGTTCACCACCAGCGCCATGCCGCCGGCAACGGCAATCAGCAGCGTCGCCCGCCGCAGCCCCGGCGCACGCAGCTGTCCGAGCAGGCCGCACACCAGCAACAGCGCCAGCGCGCCGATGGCGCAGCGCCAGAACACCACGTTAATCACCGGCTGGCCGGACATCAGCACAAACCAGCCAATCGAACCGGAAATCAGCATCGCTGCCACCATCTCCAGCGAACCGCGTTTTATCTCTGCCTTCATCGTCTGTATCCCCTGCGTCAGTGATTGCATTAGCTTGCAACCTTTTGCCGCTGCGCTCCATAGCCAAAATCAGGCAGATATGCTTAACTTCCTTTTTATTAAAGGCTGAATACATTACTTACCTAACAAGGTTGCTATGGATATTATCGATCACCAAATTCTGGCGCTGCTGGCGGAGGATGCGCGCATGTCGCTGAAAACGCTGAGCGCCAAAGTGGGGCTGTCTTCGCCGAGCACCTCAGAACGGTTGCGGCGGTTGGAGGAGAGCGGCGTGATTCAGGGCTACACCCTGAACGTGAATCTGCAGGCGCTGGGCTACAGTTTTCAGTCGCTGGTGCGCCTCAAGCCGCTGCCGGGCATGCTGAAGAAGGTGGAACAGATGATTGCCGCCATCCCGGAGGTGGTGGAGTGCGACAAGGTAACCGGTGAGGACTGCTTTATCGTGCGGCTGGCGACGCGCTCGCTGGAGCAGCTCGACCAGATCCTGGATCGGCTGGCCGAGCAGGCGCAGAGCAATACCTCGATTGTAAAAACCACGCCGGTGAAGCGCCGCCTGCCGCCGCTGGCCGTTTAACGGCGGCGACGGCGGGTGAACGGATTGCCCTTCTTTTTCTCTTTTTTGGCCGCGTCGGCGGCCGATTTCAGCGCCGCCAGATGCGCCTTGTCGGCCTCCGGCACCGCCCGCTGTTCAATGGGGAACACCAGCAGCGCCGCCAGCAGGCGTGAGCCGTAGTTTTTCGTCAGCAGGCGGCGGTCGTAAATCATGATTTCTCCATGGCACTGATTGCTGCGGATCAGCCGGCCGACCTGCTGGATCAGGTTAAACGAGGCGCTGGGCAGGCTCTGCACTTCAAACGGATAGCGCTTCAGGGTTTTCAGCCACTCGCCTTCGGTGAGGATCACCGGGCTGTCGATCGGCGGGAAGGCGATTTTGTGAATATGCACCTGCGTCAGCAGTTCGCCCTTCAGATCCAGCCCTTCGGCGAAAGACTGCAACCCCACCAGCACGCTGGCCACGCCCTTCTCCACCCGCTTGCGGTGCTCTTCCACCAGCCGGTAGCGCGGCTGATCGCCCTGCACCAGCAGCATCAGCCGTAAATCGGTGACGTAGCTAAGGAAGGTCTGCATCGCCCGGTTGCTGCTGAACAGAATCAGCATCCCTTTGTGCTGCCCGCCGGCCACTTCGGCGCGGAAGCAGCGCGCCATCTCTTCCAGATGCTGCGCTTCATTAGCCATCGACGGTTCAAACTGCATGGCGGGAATCACGATTTTGCCCTGCTCGACGTGGTTGAACGGCGAGGAGAGCACCTCAAAGCGGTCGCCGGCCTTTTCGTTCAGGCCGCTCATCTCCTGCAGACGGGCGAAGCTGTTGAGCGAGCGCAGCGTCGCCGAGGTCACCACCACGTGCGGCACGTTGCGCCACAGCAGCTTCTCCAACTGGTCGCTGACGCGGATGCCGACGCAGTGCAGATACAGATGGGTAACGTTATCGCGCACCTCGCGCGTGACCCATTTGGAGATCGGCGCGTTGGAGGATTTATCCATCGCCGCCAGCTTCCACAGCTTGCTCATCGCTTCCAGATAACCCAATGTGCGGCTCATCTGCAGAATCGTGCGGTGCAGGCGCACAATATCGTGCTTGCCGGTCTGTTCGCTCAGGTCATTGAGGATAAACTCCGCCAGCCCGCGCAGCCCGTCGGTCAGTTTGAACAGCCGCGCGCAGCTCTCCACCATCTCCGGCGGCAGCGCGCCCATCTCAAAGCGGTGCTCCGCCGCCGCGCCGTCTCCCGGTAGGTAAGCGCTTACCTGATGCTCAAAGCCCTGCATCAGCTCGCGCAGCTCCTCGCAGTGGTTTTTCAGCCGTTCGATGTTCGCCAGCCCCGGCGGGTTCTTCGGCCGGTACTGGGTCATGCACAGCTCCACCTGCCGCACGATCATATCCAGCTGCAGGTTGGCGGACAGCGCGGTGATTTCCCCTTCCATCTCCAGCGCGTCGCGCGCCACCTCCGGCAGGTGGTGGCCCTCGTCCAGCACCAGCAGCAGCTCTTTGGGATTAGGCAGTACCGATTCGCTCTCCAGCGCCGCCATCACCAGCGCGTGGTTGGCGACCACCACGTCGGCGCTCTCAATCTCTTTGCGCGCCAGGTAAAACGGGCACTCGCGAATATAGTGGCAGTTACGCCCCAGACAGTTGGCCTTGTCGGTGCTCAGCTTGCTCCACAGCGTGTCGTCAATCGACAGCGAATAGTGGTCGCGCAGGCCGTCCCACTCGTGGCGGGCCAGGGATTTGGACAGTTTCTGGCACAACGCCTGCTCTTCGCCGTTGGAGGGCGCCAGCTCATCCTCGTCGAGATACAGCATCAGATCGCCCTGCTCGGCGACGTCGGTGCCCATCGCCGCCAGGTTGCGCGGGCAGACGTAGCGCCGGCGGCCGAACGCGCCGGTAAACTTTAAGTCCGGGATGATTTTCTTCAGCAGCGGCAGGTCTTTACTGTAAATCTGGTCCTGCAGCGCCACGTTGGCGGTGCTGACCACCAGCGGTTTGCCTTCGTCGCGCCCGACGGCGATGCCGGGAATCAGGTACGACAGCGTCTTGCCGACGCCGGTCGGCGCTTCAATCGCCAGATGGCGCGAATAATCGCCCGCCAGCGTCTTGGCGACTTCGGCAATCATCTGCCGTTGCGGTGCGCGGGAAATAAAGTCCGGTATTTGCTGCTGCAGGGCTTTGTACCACTTGCCGATCTGATCTTTTACTGCGGAGGTGAGCGCCATTCAACTCTTATCTAAACGAAATGATGGCGCTATTGTCCCACAGACGACGCGCGCCGTCAGCACGGCGAAGCAACGCATCGTCCGCTTTGCGCTGCGCCGCGCATTATTCCAGCGGCGCAACATGGTCGAAATGCGCCTGGAACAGCGCATTCAGCAGCGGCAACTGCTCCACCCGACCGGCGATGGCGGTCAGCTGCGGGCAGTGCTGCAGGAACCAGCGGCGGCCGGGCCGCCAGTTGCACATCACGGCGATGTACAAATCCAGCGCGCTGAAGGTGCGGCCGAGAAACCACGGCCCGGCGTCGCTGGCGGCTGCGGCGCACTGCAGCCACAGCTGTTCGCGGCGCGGGGCGATCGCCTCCTCCAGCCGCTCCGGGTGGCGGGTCTTCGGCAGCCAGGTCTCCGGGTGGTCGCCATAGGTGAAGGTCGGGTAAATCGCGCTGTTGATAAACATCAGCCAGCGTAAAAAACGCGGCAGCGTCGCCGCGCCCGCCTCCGGCGCCAGTTCCGCATGGGGCGCGCGCGCATGCAGCAGCAGCACGATCGCCGCACTCTCGGTCATCACTTCATTATTGGGCAGAATCAGGGTGGGCACTTCCCCCAGCGGATTGAGCCGCAGCAGACGCTCGCGCTCCGGGCTGTCCGCCGCGTAGTCCACCTCTTCATAGCCCCAGGGAAAGCCGGTCAGCTCCAGCGCGGCGGCGACGATGGTCGAACCGCAGCCGCGGCCGCCGAGCAAGGTGTATGTATCACGCATAACTCCTCCGTAACGGCAGGGATCAGGGCGCATCCGCTGCGCTTACGCAGGCCGATTAGGCTGTTTCGCGCGCGCCGTCACTGCAGAGAGAACATGCGGCCGCGCTAGGTTTAACTGTAGACCAGCCGCCCCCGCCTTTCCCGTTCGGTTTTTCATCACTCAGCACAAATATAAATATTTTGTCATAAATGCATCACACAACCTTGGTAAAAAATCTGCGCTGCAATCATTCCGGCAGCCGACTAAATAACAGTCATAAATACTGGTGATAGCCTTTTCATTCAAAAAAAGCAGGGACAATTATGAAACGTCATCTTCTCGCCGTTATTATTCCGGCGCTTTTCATTGCACCTTCGACTTACGCAGCAGAAATTTATAATAAAGACGGCAATAAACTGGATCTGTACGGCAAAGTAAAAGGATTGCACTATTTTTCCGACGACGCCGACAGCGACGGGGATAAATCTTACGTCCGTTTTGGCTTTAAAGGCTCGACGCAAATTAATGACCAACTGACAGGTTACGGCCAGTGGGAATACCACGTCGCCGTCAACCACGCCGAATCTGAAGGCAGCAAGGATACCAAAACCCGCCTCGGCTTCGCCGGCCTGAAGTTCGGCGATTACGGCTCCGTCGACTACGGCCGTAACTACGGCATTATCTACGACGTCGGCGCCTGGACCGATATGCTGCCGGAGTTCGGCGACGATGCCTATATCAAGACCGACAACTTTATGAACGGCCGCACCAACGGCGTCGCCACCTACCGTAACAACGACTTCTTCGGTTTGGTGGACGGGCTGAAATTCGCCGTCCAGTACCAGGGCAAAAATGAGAACGACGACCGTGCGGCCAGCAAGGCCAACGGCGACGGCTGGGGCCTGTCATCCAGCTACGAAGTAACTGACGGCCTGAGCGTCGGCGCCGCCTACGCCTCTTCCAACCGCACCAGCGCGCAAAAGCTGGGTGATTACGGTAAAGGCGATAAAGCGGATATTTGGGCGGCCGGCGTCAAATATGACAACAATAATCTTTACCTGGCGGCCACCTATTCAGAAAGCCGTAATATCGTGCCAATTTCCGGCACCGCGACCATTAACCAGAACAGCACGTCGATAAAAGGCTTCGCCAATAAGGCGCAGGGCTTTGAAGTGGTGGCGCAATATCAATTCGACTTCGGCCTGCGCCCGTCCATTGGCTATGTCCAGTCGAAAGGCAAAGATATTGAAAATATCGGCGATGCCGATCTGGTGAAATATATCGACGTCGGCGCCTATTATTATTTCAATAAAAACATGTCCACCTATGTGGATTATAAAATCAACCAGCTCGACAGCGACAATAAACTGGGCCTGTCAGACGACGACGTGGTCGCCGTCGGCCTGGTGTATCAGTTCTAAACGCACGTAACCACCACTGCGTCTCTTGTGGCTGCGGCCAGTTGATTTCCAGCGTTACTTTGCCGGGCCGGCTGCGCCCGGCTTTTTTATTTTCCGGCCGCCGGCTCTCTTTCATCCGTACACTCATCCGCCTCCGGATTGGCAACGGCCTCGTCCGCTGTCACACCGGGATAGGCACAGCGCCAGGCGTAATAGATCGCCGTCAGCGGCGCAATGGCAAACAGCAGGAACAGCCAGCGAGCGGCGGCGCTGACGCCTTCAACGCCGCCCGACGCGTTCAGACCGGCCAGATTGGCGATCATGCCGGCCAATGCCGCGCCAAACGCCGTGGCAAACAGCTGCACCGTGGTGATCGCCGCGCCGGCAATATCTTTGTCCGACGCCGGCGCGGTTTGCAGGATACGCGTTAGCAGATGCGGCCAGCCGATGCCGATGCCAAACCCCAGCAGCGTTAACAACGCGATCAGCGGTGCCAGCGCCGCCCAGCCACCGCCGGAAGGCGTCGGCATAAACAGCATCAGCCCCAGCAACCCCAACAGCACCAACAGCGGCCCGCTGACGATCGCCCGGCGGATGCCTGCGCCTCGCCAGCCGGAACTGACGATCTCCGACAGCGTCCAGCCGGCCGCGATCGTCGCCGTAATATAACCGGAACTCAGCGGCGACTGCCCGTGCAGGATCTGCAGAAAATACGGGACAAAAATATCGCTGGTCATGCCGATCACCAATAACGACACGGTAAGGTACAGCGACGCCTGCGTTGAACCGCGCCGCAGCGCGCCATGCGGCAACAGCCGGGCTCGGGCGTGTTTTTCACGCCGTAGCAGCCATACCATCAGCAACAGCGCCAACCCCATACCGCCGCCGTTGAGCCACAGGCTGTCCGCCAGGCTGCCGGCGGAAACGATCAGCACCGACGCCGCCAGCAGTCCCAGCTGCGCCAGCGGCAGCGGCGTCGCCGCCAGTTGCGCTTTGCCTTTGGGCAGAATCATGAAGGTGAACGCCGTATACGCCCCCATGATCGGCAACAACATGCCAAACGCCCAGCGCCAGGCGTGCAGCTCGGCAAAAATCCCGCCGATCGCCGGGCCGATCAGCGTGGCAATTCCCCACATGGCGGAAATCAGCGCCATAGCGCGCGGCCACAATGACGGCGGAAACACCAGATTGATCATCGCGTAGGACAGCGCAAACAGCATCCCGCCGCCAAACCCCTGCACCGTCCGGCCGATCAACATCACCGGCATCGACGGCGCCAGCGCGCACAGCAGCGCGCCAAACATGAAAAACAGCGATGCCGTCAGGTAGGCGTGACGTGCGCCATACCCGCTGAGCAGGCGCGCCGACAGGGTGGAACCGATAATCGACGCCACAACAAACAGCGTGGTGTTCCAGGCATACAGATTCAGCCCGCCGATATCCTGCACCACCGACGGTAAAATGGTGGTCGCTACCAGAATGTTAATCGCATGGAGCGCCACCCCCAATGACAACGCAGTCGCACTCGCTGCATTTTTGCCGGAGAACAAGTCTCGCCAGCCACTTTTAGCACCAGTTATCACGTTCAGCGTCCTGTTTTCAGAGTATAGGCATTGAGTTGAGGGTGAGATTGCGTTAAATTTAACAAGCGTTATCTTGGAATAATTAAGGGCAAGGCGGAGAAATATGTCAAGAATAAGCTTGGAAAATGGCGAGTGCACCGCACAATCTGTCAGCGACCGTTTACTGAAGCTATTGAAAACCCGCGGCCCGCAACAGGCCACCGAGGCCGGCAAAGTGCTGGGCACCACCGGTGAAGCGGCGCGTCAACAGTTTGTTAAGCTGGCTAAAGAAGGCCTGGTGGAGGCACGTGCCGAAACCCGCGGCGTCGGCCGCCCGGTGCAGCTGTGGCACCTGACCCCCGCCGGCAACGCCCAGTTCCCGGACTCGCACCCTGAACTGACGGTGCAACTGCTGCGCACCGTGCGCGACAAGCTCGGGGAGCAGGCGCTTGACGTACTGATAGAAAGCCGCGAGCAAGAGACGCGCATCAACTATAAACAGGCGATGATCGGCGCCGTCACCCTGCAGGAGCGCGTCGCGCGTCTGGCGAAGGTGCGCTGCCACGAAGGCTATATGGCCGAATGGTGCACGCTGGAAGACGGCAGCTATCAGCTGGTGGAAAACCACTGCCCGATTTGCGCCGCCGCCAGCGTATGTCAAGGTTTTTGCCGCGCCGAACTCAGTATTTTCCGTGAGGTGCTGCAGGCGCAGGTGGAGCGTATCGAGCACGTCCTGGCTGGCTCTCGCCGCTGCGCCTACCGTATTTCTGATTTATAACGCACCCTGTGCGGGAAAATTAGGAGACCGAGCAATTGTTCCATCACGTCTACTTATACTACGTTGAGCGCTGCCCCGCCGCCGCGCGCATCAACCAGGAGACGTAATGACCACTCAGCACCTGCCCCCGCTTAGCTCCCGCTCCCCCTCTTTGCACCAACGGTTTTCCGCACCATGAAGCTGCATGCCGGGTTCTGGCTGATCACGCTGTGCTTTGGCGCCTATTGGGGGCTGGCGCTGTTCGCGCGCGACCGGGCGGCGCTGGTGCTGGCGATTGGCGCCGTGGCCGCGCTGGCGCTGACCCCGCAGGTGCGGCGCAAATGGGCAGTGCTGGCGGCGCTGGCGGGCATTGCGATGGATGCATTCTGGTGTTACAGCGGCGTGTTGCAGTTTAGCGGCAGCACCGGCGTGCCCGTCTGGATGATGGCGCTGTGGCTCGCCTTCGGCTGCTGGTGGTGCTGGCTGACGCAGCTTATCCGCGCCTCCGCCTGGCCGACCGCCCTATTCGGTGCGGTCGCCGGGCCGCTCAGCTATCTGCTCAGTTGGAAGTTAAAGGCGTTCACGCCGCTGATCGCCCCGGACCTGCTGCTGCTGGCGCTCTCCGTCGGCTGGGCCGTCTACCTGCCCGCCGTCAGTTGGGCGCTCACGCGGCGCCGCAACGCCGCATAAACGCCCGGCACGCCCGATCCCGCCTGTCCGCGCTAACGTTGCGGACTTTTAACATTTCACTAAAGCCGCCGCAGGGACTATAATCTCCCGCTGTTTTAAGTAACCTGCGAAAACCGCCCCATGCTGAAAAAAGCGTTCGTCATCATTATCGCCCTGTGTGCCCTGGGTTCCCTCGGCGGCGTATTCCTCGCCGGCCTGAATATCTACACTCGCTCCACCACGCCGCAGCCGGAAGCCAGCAGCGAAAGCGCCGCTCCGTCCGTTACGCCGGCGCCGGTCGCGCAAGATCGTTAAACGTCAGGCCGCCTACAGCGTCGTGACGCCGGCAGCGGCGGCCTGCCGTTCCAGTTCGGCAATCACCTGATAGTCCGCCCGCGGCACCAGGCTGAAATCACCAATCAGCAGGCTATCGCTGGCCGGATCGCTGACCATCTCATTGGCCGCCGCACGCAGGATTTCCACCTGCCCCTGCGATGTGCCTGCGGCGGTGATCAGCGGCAGTCCCGGCACCGAGGCGGTGCGGCCGATGATTTTCACCCCGTGCAGCGCCTCCGGCTGCGCCCGGCGCAGCAGTTCCAGGCTGACGCTGTCGATGGCGGCAATATCCGCCTCGCCGCGCTGGATCATCTTCAGCGACTGATAGTGCGCACCGGAAGCCAGCGCCTTGCCGAAGAAACGCCCGTCCTGCGCCAGCGGCGCGATCAGCGCCCGCAGGCTGTTATAGCCGGACTGTGAGTCGGTGCTGTTATACGCCGCCGTGCGGCCGCGAAAGTCGGCCAACCGTTCGCCGGGATCGTCCTCCCGCACCACCAGCCAACTGCTGTAATTAGGGCCGTTGCAGCCCTCGACCCGATAGTGATAGGTGCCGATCACCTGCACCTGCGGCAGATACGCCACCAGCGGGTAGCCGCAGGTCTGGCTGAGCAGCAAGTCCGGCTGCCGCCAGTGCCGCGCCAAATCCTGCGGCCACGTCAGCGTCTCCGGCGCTTCCAGCCCGTAGGCCTGCAGCCTGGCGCGCAGCGCACGCCAGAACGGTTCCACCTGTTGATGCGTCACGCCGTACATCGGTAAAGATACTTGCATCGCCACTCCCCCATCCCGTCTATCCTGATGGTCTGCACGGCGGCAGAACAGCCAACGCCGCGTCAGCCATGACGGATATGCCTTACCCAACGTTCAAACACCCTATCAACAATGATAGCCAGTAACGCCACAACCAGCGCGCCCTGAATCACATAGGCGGTATTAAACCCGCTCAGGCCGATAATAATCGGCGATCCGAGGGTTTTGGTGCCGACCGTCGAGGCGATGGCGGCGGTGCCGATATTAATGATCACCGAGGTGCGGATGCCGGCGAGGATCACCGGCGCGGCCAGCGGCAGCTCGACGCGCCACAGCACCTGCCAGGGACTCATGCCGACGCCGGTCGCTACTTCCCGCGCGGCGGGCGGCACCGCGCCGATGCCGGCCAGCGTGCCCTGCAGAATCGGCAACAGTCCGTACAGCACCAGCGCAATAATCGCCGGCTGCTCGCTGAAGCCCATCACCGGCACCGCCACCGCCAGCACCGCCACCGGCGGGAAAGTCTGCCCCACCGCTACCGCCGTTTCCACCAGCGAACGAAATTCCTGCCCGGCCGGTCGGGTGACCGCCACCCCGGCCGATACGCCGATCAGCACCGCAATCAGGCTGGAAATCCCCACCAGCGTCAGGTGAGCCAGCAACAGCGCAATAAAGCTGTCCTGCTGATAGACCGGCCGCTGCAGGTCGGGAAACCAGTAGGCGAACAGGCCGTGCAGCTGGTTCATGCCGAACACCAGCGCCAGCAGCAGCGCCGTCGCCCACGGCAGCGGGTCGCGCAGCCAGCGCCGCAGACGCCCGCTCATGACAGGGCCTGCTGCGGGGCAAGAAGATCGTGAAAATGCAGCACGCCGCGCGCCGCCCCCTGCTCGTCCACCACCGGCAGGCAGTCGCTGCCGCGGGCGACAAACACCGACAGCGCCTCGCGCAGGCTCATCGCCGTGCTGATCGGTTCGCCGTCGGCCTGCCCGGGACGCACCCGCTCGCCGACGTAGCCCAGCGCCAGCAGTTTGATGCCGCGATCGCTGCGGCCGAAAAAGTCGCGCACAAAATCATTGGCCGGACGGGTCAGCATCTCCAGCGGCGTGCCCTGCTGCACCACCCGGCCGGCGTCCATCAGCACCACCCGGTCCGCCAGCGCCAGCGCCTCGTCGATATCGTGCGTCACCAGCACAATGGTGCGGCCGGAAAGCTGATGAATGCGCGCCACCTCCGCCTGCAGCGCGGCGCGGGTCACCGGGTCGAGCGCGCCGAACGGCTCATCCATCAGCAGCACTTCGGGGTCGGCCGCCAGCGCCCGGGCGACGCCGACCCGCTGCTGCTGCCCGCCGGACAGCTGGTGCGGATAGCGGCGGCGGAACAGCGCCGGATCAAGATGCAGCAGCTCCATCAGCTCCGTGACCCGATCGCGGATGCGCGCCCGCGGCCACTTCAGCAGCTGCGGCACGGTGGCGATGTTCTCCTCCACCGTCCAGTGGGGGAACAGCCCGATGGACTGAATGGCATAGCCCATACGGCGTCGCAGATCCTGCGGTTTGAATTTGTGGATCTCTTCACCGGCGAAGTAGATCTTGCCTTTATCGTGCTCAATCAGGCGGTTGATCATTTTCAGGGTGGTGGATTTACCGGAGCCGGAGGTGCCGATCAGCACGGTAAATTCCCCGACGGCGATATTCAGCGACAAATCATCCACCGCGGCTTTGCCCTGAAACAGTTTGCTTACCTGGTCAAAGTTAATCATCGGCGGGTTGCTTCCAACATTGAAATTATCAGTTTAAACAGCGAGTCGACCACGACCGCCATCACGATCACCGGGATCACCCCGAGCAGCACCAGATCCAGCGCGCTGCTCAGCAACCCCTGAAACACGATGGCGCCGAAGCCGCCGGCACCAATCAGCGCGGCCACCACCGCCATGCCCACCGTCTGCACCGCCAGAATACGCACCCCGGTCAGCAGCAGCGGCAACGCCAGCGGCAGCTGCACGCGCGCAAAGATCTGGCCGCGCGTCATGCCCATGCCGCGGGCGGACTCAATCACGCTGGCCGGCACGCTCTGCAGCCCGGCGGTCACGCTGCGCACCAGCGGCAGCAGCGCATACATCACCAGCGCGACGATCGCCGGCGCCAGCCCGATACCGCTGACGCCGTGGCGCGCCAGCCACGGGAACGCCGCCGCCAGCCCGGCCAGCGGCGCGATCAGCAGGCCGAACAGCGCGATCGACGGCACCGTCTGGATAATGTTGAGCGTGGAGAACACCGGCGTCTGCCAGCGCGACGAGCGGAAACAGAGCACGCCGAGCGGCACGCCAATCGCCAGCGTCGGCAGCACGGTCAGCAGCAGAATGCTCAGGTGCTGCCACAGCGCGGCGTCGAACACTTCGCGCCGGTTGTGGTACTCCTTCAGCAGCGAAAGCGCATCCAACTGCTGGCTGAACAGCAGCCACAGCGCCGGCGCCAGCGTCAGGGTATTGCCGACAATGCGCCACAGCAGTGAGGCGGTGATGCGCTCCATAGCATTCGCCGCCATCAGCAGGCACAGCGCCAGCGTCAGCCAGCAGCCGCCGCTCCAGGAGGTGCGCGCCAGCGCCGAGCCGTTCTGCGCCAGCTGACGTGCGGCATCGCCGCTCAGCCAAAGGCTTAGCGTCAGCAGCGCCGAGGCGGCCAGCACCGTCAGCAACGCATAAACGCGCCGCGGCGGCAGCAGACTGAGCGCCGCCAGCGCCAGCAGCGGCGCCAGCAGCCACAGCGCGCGACCGTGCAGCAGGGAGAGCAGTGAAATAGTTTGCCCGGACAGCAGGCGGTTAGGCGCATAGCTGAGGAAAGGCAGGCCAAACGCCGCGAGAAGTAACAGCAGAAACAGCGTCAACAGCACGCGGTTTTTTAGAACGGTAGTCAAAGAAACGCTCCGGCATCCTGGTGTATCCGCGTCGCCGGGGAGAAAGGAGCGCCTCCCCGGCGCGTTCGTTCATCGCGCGTTGTCAGCCTTTGACAAAGCCTTTCGCCTTCAGGTAGTTCGCCGCCACCTGTTTGGCGTCCTGCCCTTCCACCGCAATCTGCGCGTTCAGCTGCTGCAGCGTCGGGCCGTCCAGCGAGGCGAACACCGGTTTTAGCAGCGTGGCGATAGCGGCATGCTGTACCAGCGCGCTTTCGCGGATCACCGGCGCCGGCGCATAGATCGGCTGCACACCCTGCGGATCCGCCAGCGTCTGCAGGCCCAGCGCCGCCACCGGGCCGTCGGTGCCGTAGGCCATGGCGGCATTCACGCCGGAGGTTTGCTCCGCCGCCGCCTTAATGGTGACCGCGGTATCGCCGCCGGCCAGCGACAGCAACTGGTCCTGCTTCAGCGTAAAGCCGTAGGCTTTCTGGAACGCCGGCAGCGCGTCCGGCCGCTCGATAAACTCTGCCGAGGCCGCCAGCTTGAACGTGCCGCCGCCGTTAATCCACTTGCCCAGATCCGCCAGCGTTTTCAGCTGGTTGGCCGCCGCCACGTCCTGACGCACCGCAATGGTCCAGGTGTTGTTGGCCGGCGCCGGGTCCAGCCACACCAGTTTGTTTTTGTCGTAATCAAGCTGTTTCACTTTGGCGAAGCCGGCCTGCGCATTTTTCCACGCCGGATCTTTTTCATCCGCGAAGAAGAAGGCGCCGTTGCCGGTATATTCCGGGTAAATATCAATTTCGCCGGCGGTAATTGCGCCGCGCAGCACCTTGGTGGTGCCCAGCTGCAGTTTGTTGGTGGTTTTGATGCCGTTGGCTTCCAGCACCTGCACGATAATATTGCCCAGCAGCGAACCTTCGGTGTCGATTTTAGAGCCGACGCGTACCGAATCCGCCGCCTGTGCGCCGCCGGCCAGTGTGAACAGGCTCAGCGCCAACGCCAGAAAGCGTCCGCGCGGGGAGAGAAATGCCATGGTGTCGTCCTCTTGTCTGTTTTATAAAAACCGCTCTACCCGTCATACTTCAAGCCGCTGGTGCGTTGGCTGTGCTCAGTCACCCGAATCACTGACCAAAGTCAGCTCATCGGGATTCCTTCCCTTGCCGCCTTCCTGCAACTCGAATTATTTTGGGTATAAAACGCGCTTCCAGCGCGCGCTCAAGATTGCCGCCGTAGCGCCGGCGGCGTTCTGGTTCCCCTTACCGCCGGCGCCCGCCAGAAACGGATGCACGCCGACGTCGAGCGGCGTAACGGCATGCTGTTTGAACCAGCTGCCGTACCCCGGCACCACAAATCCCTGACTGCGCCGCCGGTAGGCGTCGCGCTCAGCCAGATAGACCTTGCGCAGGCCGTACCACGGCAGCCCGGGTAAATCGTGATGTACTAAATGATAGTTCAGATTGAGAAAAAGCAGCCGCCAGGGCCAGGCGGCCTCATTCAGCACCGAGCGCGCCGCCGCATCGCGTTCGGCTCGGTGTTCGTAAAATGAGCGGATTTTACCGATCGCCAGCGCCGGGTAGCTGACCAGCAGCAGATAAAACCACGGCGCAATGCCCTGCCGCTGCAGCCAGTACAGCAGCCACGCCAGCAGCGCGCCATGCAGCAGCCACATCGCCAGCGTGCGGCCGTCCCCCGCCGCCATGCGCCGCAGCGCGCCGGCCGTCAGCAGGCCGATATCCCACAGCGGCGACAGCAGCATCCGCCCCGGCAGGCAGTTGCGCAGCGCCGCCAGCCGCGGCAACAGCCGGGGAAAACGCCGCCACTGCGCCCGGGTGAAATAGTAGCTTTCCGGGTCGCGCCGCGGATCGGTGAGGTGCGGGTTGCGGTGATGGCGCAGATGCGTGTCGCGGTACAGCCCATAGGGATACCACACCGCAAGCGGCAGCAGGCCGAACAGCTGATTCAGCCATGGCCGGCGCGTGGGGTGGCCGTGAATCAGCTCATGCTGCAGCGACAGATAGCCGGTGGTGAACAGGATCAGCAGCGGCGTCGCCAGCCACGGCCCCAGCACGCGCCAGTACGCCGCCGTCAGAAACCAGCCGCCGTACACCGCCACGATGACGCCCCAGGTGGGCAGCTCCAGCCGCCACCACCACTGCCGGCGCAGCCGCTGAATCCAGCGGCGCTGACGGGCGTGCAGATAGTGACGGTGACCGGCGGATTTAGGCATGCTGACGACTCGCAGTGAAAAATTTCACCCAGTATCAGCGAGGCGGATCGGCGCGCCAAATAACGAAACCGGCAAAGCTAAGTGAAAAAACGGCGCTGCGGCAAGGGCTATACTTAACGCTGCGCGTCAATACGAGCGGAGGTTCCATGACCGGAAAACGCCGCGCCGCCGTGACCACTTCGCCGGGCGGCGCCTTACGCTTTGCTCCCCTGCGCCTGCGGCCGCCGCGGGCTGACGAGGTCGTGGTGCGTCTGGCCGGTTGCGGCATCTGCCATACCGATCTCAGTTGCCGCAGCGGCGTCGCCGCCGGTTCAATTCTCGGCCACGAGGGCGCCGGCATCGTCGAACGCGTCGGTAACGCGGTGCGTGCGGTGCAACCCGGCGATGCGGTGGTGCTCTCCTACCACTCCTGCGGCCGCTGCGCCGCCTGCCTCCGCCGCCATCCGGCCGGCTGCGAACACTTCTGGCGGCTTAACTTCGACTTCCAGCGGCTGGACGGCAGCAGCGGTTATCTGCCGCCGCTGCACGGCCACTTCTTCGGCCAGTCCGCCTTCGCCACCCACGCGCTGGCAAACGAGCGCAACCTGGTGCGGGTCGCAGGCGATCTGCCGCTGGCCACCCTGGCGCCGCTCGGCTGCGGGCTGCAGACCGGCGCCGGGACGGTGATCAATTCGCTGAACCTGCAGGCCGGCGAGCGGCTGCTGATCCTCGGCGTCGGCCCCGTCGGTCTGGCGGCGGTGATGGCGGCAAAACTACGCGGCGCCGCCGCCATCGTCGCGCTGGACCATCAGCGCCAGCGTCTGGCCTGCGCCGGCGAACTGGGGGCTACGCAAACGCTGAGCGACGTGCGGCAGATTGCGCAGCTGCCTGCGCTGGATGCGGTGATCGACACCACCGGCGAACACGGCGTCATACAGGCGGCATGGCAGCGGCTGCGCCGTGGCGGCACGCTGGCGCTGCTGACCGGCGGCGGCGTGGTGAAATTTTCTCACGATCGGCGGATTATCAGCGTGATTCAGGGTGATGCCGTGCCGCAACAGTTTATCCCTTATCTGATCGCGCAGTGGCGCAGCGGCCATTTTCCCTTTGACCGGCTGCTGCGCTTCTACCCGTTCGGGGCCATCAATCAGGCTCTGGACGCCGCCCAAACGGGCGAGGCGATCAAAGCGGTGATTCGCTTTGACTAATCCCTGCGGAGTCAACGGTTAAATATTATTTAACATGATGATTTTTCAACATCTTCCGGTTGTATGCTTATAACCAGAAAGCATTGGTTTTCCCCGCGTGCGCGCCGCTAAGCTCGATGCTTTGCCTATCAGAAAATTATTATTATGACGACAGATATAGCGGCCCCCTCTGCCGCACCTTCTTCTGCAGGGAACGCCGACAGCGCCGGCGCAGCAAGCGTCACCATCCGCAATGCCGCCGACGTCTCGCGGCTGGTCAACAGCGGCGCGGCCAAACGCAGCGATGCGCGCATCGTGGTCGCCATCGCGCTGGGCGGCGTGTTTCTCGACGCGTACGATCTGGGCGCGCTGGCGTTCGGCATCAAGGACGTGGCGCGCGAGTTCAGCCTGTCCCCCACCGGCACCGGGCTGGTGGCCTCGGCCATTACCTTCGGCGCAATTATCGGCGCCTTTATCGGCGGCTACCTGACCGATAAAATCGGCCGCTACCGGGTATTTATGGCCGATATGTTTTTCTTTGTGGTGGCGGCGCTGGCCTGCGCCTTTGCGCCGAATGAGTGGGTGCTCGGCGGCGCGCGTTTCGTGATGGGGCTGGGAGTCGGCATCGATCTGCCGGTCGCCATGGCGTTTCTGGCCGAATTCTCCCGCCTGTCCGGCCGCGGCAACAAGGCGGCGCGCATCGCCATGTGGTGCCCGACCTGGTATGCGGCGATCAGTATTTCCTACCTGTTGGTGCTGCTGCTATATGCGGTGCTGCCGGACGGCCACACCGACTGGTTGTGGCGGCTGATCCTCGGCTTCGGCGCGGTGCCCGCCCTGCTGATTATCGCCATCCGCAGCCGCTATATGAGCGAGTCGCCGGTGTGGGCCGCCAATCAGGGCGATCTGCAGGGCGCCGCCGCCATCCTGCGCCGCTCCTACAATATCCATGCCCAGGTGGCCGAAGAGGCCGAGCGCACGCCGGCGGCGCCGGCCAGACGCGCGGCCTGGCGCAACTACGGCGAACTGCTGAAAGGGGTGTACCTGCGGCGCACCGTGCTGGCGACCACCATCGCCATCGCCTCTTCCTTTGCCTATAACGCCGTCGCCTTCGGCCTGCCGGTGATCCTCTCCACCTTTTTGGCGCAGTCGATGCTCAGCACCATTCTGGTGTCGCTGGCGCTGAACCTGCTGTTCGCCTTCGCCGGCGGCCTGCTGGCGGTGCGTCTGGTGCCGACCTTCGGCGCCTGGAAAATGACGGTGCTGGGCTACGCCTGCCAGCTGGCGGCGCTGCTTGGGCTGGCGCTGGTCGGCCTGCCGGACGACGGCGGCGAAGCGGCCTTCTCCATCGGCATGCTGGCGCTGTTCCTGCTCGGCCAGGGCTTCGGTCCCGGTTCGCACAGCATGACCTTCGCCTCGCTGAGCTACCCCACCTCGCTGCGCGGCGTCGGCGTCGGTTTTAACCAGACGCTGATGCGCGCCAGCTCCACGCTGTCGCTGTTCCTGTTTCCGGTGCTGTCCGCCGCGCTGGGCACCGGCGTGTTCTGGGTGATTGCCCTGGCGCCGCTGGTCGGGCTGGTTGCCCTGCTGGCCATCCGCTGGGAGCCGGCCGGCTATGACGTCGACGCCGAGGATTTCCGCCCGGTTTAAGCCCTCCACACAGCGTGCATTACCCGTTTGTCTGACGGGGCAGGCTGCCGGCCTGATAACGCGGCAGCCTGCCAAGCTGATAACAAAATAAGTTAACAAGTTATTAAGCTATCAAGTTGTTCAGTTAGCAATTTAACCGATCCTGCACCTCCACCCAGCTGCGCTGCCCGGCGGATTCGGCGATGGCGTCCAGCACGCAGGAGACCTTCCAGCCCTCCTCAAAATCCGGCCACATGCGATCGCCGGCGGCGATGCCGTTGACCAAATCGCGCACCTCGACGGTTTTCTGATCGTTAAAGCCGATACCGTGACCGGCGCTGATGCAGAAGGCCGCGTAGTCCGGGTGTTTCGGCCCCACCAGCAGGGTTTTAAACCCCTGCCGCTCCGCCGGTTCGTCGTGGCGGTACAGCTTCAGCTCCGCCATCCGCTCCTGGGTATAGCTGAGCGTGCCTTTGGTGCCGGTCACCACATAGGTCAGCCCCATTTTGCGGCCGCAGGCGATACGTGAAGTTTCAATGGTGCCCATCGCCCCATTGGCGAAGCGCACCAGCGCGCTGGCCTGATCCTCGTTCTCCACCGTGCACAGCCTTGATGGGTCGTTCGGATCCGGACGCTGTTTGATCACCGTCTGCATATCACCGGACACCGCGCTGATATCGCCCACCAGATAGTGCGCCATATTGACGATATGCGCCGCCAGATCCCCCAGCGCCCCCAATCCGGCGCTGGCCTTGCGGCAGTGCCAGTCAATCGGCGTGCGCGGATCCGCCAGATAATCCTCATTATGGGTGCCGTAAAAATGCACCACTTCGCCAATCTCGCCGTTGGCGATGATTTCACGCGCCAGCTGGCTGGTGGGGTTCTTCATATAGTTAAAGCCCACCAGGGTTTTCACCCCGCGCTGGCGCGCCGCCAGCACCATTTCCGCCGCGTCGCGGGCGTCCAGCGCCAGCGGTTTCTCTGAATAGACGTGTTTGCCGTGGCGAATCGCCTCCAGCGCCATCTCCTTGTGCAGAAAGTTCGGCGCGCAGATATCCACCACGTCAATTGCCGGGTCGGCCACCAGCTGCCGCCAGTCGTCGGTGGCGCGTGCAAAGCCGAACTCCGCGGCGCGCTGACGCGCCAGCTCCGGCGTCACTTCCGCCAGCATCTCCAGCACCAGCTCCCCTTTCAGCGGGAATACCGTGCCCGCCTGCGCATAGGCAATGGCATGGCAGCGGCCGATATAGCCGGTGCCGATCAATCCGATACGAACCTGTTTCATCCTCTCTTCCTCCCGCCTGACCTGCCGAACGACTCGGCGATCCCTTCTTGTGAAATAAAAAATCTAAAGAAGATTTATATGGAATTAATATTCCAACAACAAGCGGCCGGGGTAATAAAACTGATATTCGTGACGCCGTTCATGGTTCCCGTATGAACGGCTGAAACGGCGATCGCGCCGATGCGGAAGCGCATCAAATTAACGGCAAAAACGGTACATCTGTTTCACGTTATCCGCAGCGCCAGGGCATGCGCCGTCACGCCGCTTCTGTTAGGATAAAACCGCGCGTGCGGACGCGCGTCGTCCGCACAACCGTCACGATCCACAGAGATAAGATGAATGTCGCCGAAGATTTTAATCAGCGCCTGCCTGGCCGGTTTCAAAGTACGCTATAACGGTTCCGATAAGCCGCTGCTGGACGCCACGCTGGCGCGCTGGCAGCGCGAGGGACGCCTGGTGGTGTGTTGTCCGGAGCTGGCGGCGGGCTTCTCCACCCCGCGTCCGGCGGCGGAAATCAGCCCCGATGCCGACGGCGCCGCGGTGCTCGCCCAGCGGGCGCAGGTGCGTGAAACCACCGGTGCCGACGTTACCGCCCCCTACCTGCTGGGCGCGCAGCTGGCGCTGGAGACCGCACGCCGCCACGATTGCCGCTTTGCGCTGCTGACCGACGGCAGCCCCTCCTGCGGCAGCCAGCTGATCTACGACGGCAGCTTCAGCGGCCAAAGCAAACCCGGCAGCGGGGTTACCGCCGCCCTGCTGCGGCAACAGGGCATTGAGGTGTTTTCCGACCGGCAGATCGCAGCGCTGGTCGCCCGCGTCAGCGAGTACGAGCGGCAAGCAGCGCCGCCAGCCGCTGACGCAGATGGGCAATCCCCTGCGGGTGGTGAATAAATTCCTCTATCGGCATCATGCGCCAATACTGGCCTTCATCGCCAAAGCGCACGGCGGCGATCTGCCGCGCGCTGAGATCGCCCAGCATAAACCAGGTGGCCGCGTCCCCCGGTTGCCGTCCGGAATAACGACGCTGCTCGCGCACCTGGGCGGCGGCGATCGTCAGGCCGAACTCCTCGTAGGTTTCCCGCTGCACGCACTGCAGCGGCGTCTCCGCCCCTTCGCGCCCGCCGCCGGGCAGATCCCACTGGCCGGGCCACGGTATATCGTCACGGCAGTCGCGCCGGTAGACCAGCACCTGTCCCTGATGCAGCAGCGCGATCTTTGCACCGCCAAAATCCTGCTCCGCCATCATCTTTCCTCCGCCTCAATAGCCGCCCAGCTTTACGTCATCGTGTTCTTCATACGACGGTTGTCCTGACCTTATCACCCGCAGGCCGGACTATTTCGTCAGCAATCTTCCCCGCGCGACGGTTTTTTGAAATTCAGCGCACTGGCTATGATCCTGCTGCGTGCAGTTTGCGACATGTTTCAGGCCGCGGCTGATGCAAAGGATTCAGAATGGTGCATCAGGGCGATCTGGGCGTCCTTCCCTTTGCCTACCTGAACCTACCCCTGACCCAATTGACCACACTCACCAGAATAGCCGCTACAACCAGCATAAGCGCCGCCAGCACCCAGAGGAATGAGGGATCGGCCTCACCGTCAGCAAAGCCTAACCCTGTAATATTCAATACATGATTGGTGGCTTGTGACAGGTAATCCAGTAGGCCACCCAGCGGAAACAATACAATGAAGAATGCCGCGACAAGACAGGCAAGCCAAATGCATAGATTAATCAATGTCGCATGACGCATAATCAGCCCTTCCCATCACTTCAACCCTGCCATAAGACATGAGTCCGCGCCCACCGGGAACCTGGATCTTCTTTCGCTGAAGTAGTGATTTCCTAACAAGTTGAAAGTCTGGGATGTTATAGAAAGTTATGCAACCGTGTGACTCTCCGCTGCCATCAGGTCGTAAGGGATGAAGCCTAAACGCTCCACGTTCTGAACCGTAAACAAACACAGAATCACTCATGGTACTGGCGCTATAGAGGCCAAACCATTCATCATGATTGGTGCCGTTCTTGAAATCCTTAATAAAGTCTGTAGCCGATTACGGAGGCTTCCCGATGGGCGATCGACTATCCAATAAGTGCCAACCGGCAGCGCTGCATTCTTCTTATAGGCGCATTGCGCTATGTTGGTGACTGGCTCTACACCACTGAATACCGGGAACACGCCTACTCCGTAAACGTGGAGTTTTAAACGCCGTCTGTCGGCGGACACATCGTTATAATCCATTCTGCAAATTTGCATTAATTTAACTCTCCATGTCGTTAAAACCCCTCATATTAATGGTTAAAGATCACTCAAGACAATCAGACCGATCCTGTTTGTGAATGTCCATTAATTGGGGTGACAAGGGTAGCCTGGACGAGCGCGCCATAATGCAAGCGGGGCAATTTAGGGTATAGTAAAAATCGGTTTTCATGACGGACGAACAATCACAATGAACTCTCCTTTTCTGGTTACCCCACAATGGCTTGAACAACATCTCCACGATGCCGATCTGGTGCTGGTCGACGTGCGCATGTCGCCGCCGGGCCTGACGCCGAAAAAAGATATGCGCGCCGAATTTGAGCGCGGGCATCTGCCGGGCGCGGTCTATTTCGATATCGACGACGTCGCCGACAAAAGCAGCACGCTGCCGCATATGCTGCCGGACGCCGAGGCCTTCAGCCGCGCGGCAGGCGAGCTGGGCATCAGCGAAAACAGCACGCTGGTGTTCTATGATGAAGGCAACCAGTTTTCCGCCCCGCGCGGCTGGTGGACCTTCCGCAACTTCGGCGCCAAACGGGTTTACGTGCTGGACGAGGGGATGAGCGGCTGGACGGCGCGTGGCAATGCGCTGGAAAGCGGCCCCGTTGCCCGGCAGACCACGGTGTTTAACGCCAGCTTCAACCCGGCGGCGGTGGTCGCCATGGCGCAGGTGGAGCAGGCGCTCGGCAGCGACAGCCAGATCCTCGACGCGCGCGCCGCCGCGCGTTTTTACGGCGACGCGCCGGAACCGCGCCCGGGCCTGCACCGCGGCCATATTCCCGGCAGCATCAATATTCCCTACGGCGACCTGCTGGACAACGGCCGCTTTAAATCGCTGGCGGCGCTGCGGGAAACCTTCAGCGCCAAAGGCGTCGATATTAACGGCCCGATCATCGTCAGCTGCGGCTCCGGCGTTACCGCGGCGGTACTGGCGTTCGGCCTGCTGTCGCTGGACGCGCCGCAGGTCAGGCTGTATGACGGCGCCTGGAGCGAATGGGGCCTGCTGGACGGCAAGCAGCCGATAGCCACCAGGTAACCCCGCCGCGCCCGCCGCCGGACGTTTCCATCGCGGCGGCGGGTCGTTTAAATCGCCACCAGCGCCCTGGCGCCCTCCTGCTCCATATCGGCGCCCGCGCCGCGCTGCACAATGCTGCCGCGCGCCATCACCAGATAGCTGTCTGCCAGTTCGGCGGCAAAATCATAAAACTGCTCCACCAGCAGGATCGCCATCTCCCCCTGCGCCGCCAGCTGTTTGATGACCGCGCCGATCTCTTTAATCACCGACGGCTGAATGCCTTCGGTGGGCTCATCCAGGATCAGCAGGCTCGGCCGGCAGGCCAGCGCCCGGCCGATCGCCAGCTGTTGCTGCTGGCCGCCGGACAGATCGCCGCCGCGCCGGTGCTTCATCTGCGCCAGTACCGGAAACAGCTGATAAATGCTGTCCGGCACGCGTTTCGCCTCTGCGGCGGCAAAGCGCGACAGCCCCATCAGCAGGTTCTCCTCCACCGTCAGCCGTGGGAAAATCTCGCGCCCCTGCGGCACATAGGCGATGCCGGCCTGCACCCGCTGATGGGTTTTGCGCCCATTGATGCGCTGTCCCTGCCAGCAGATGTCGCCGCTTTTCGCCGGCAGCAGTCCCATCAGGCATTTCAGCAGGGTGGTTTTACCCACGCCGTTTCGCCCCAGCAGGCAGGTCACTTCGCCAATCCGCGCCTCAAAAGAGACGCCGCGCAGAATATGGCTGCCGCCGTAATATTGGTTCAGCTCGTTCACTTGCAGCATCACGCTTTCCTCTTTATTCGCTTCAGCGGCCCAGATAGACCTCAATCACCCGTTCGTCAGCCTGCACCTGCGCCAGCGAACCCTCCGCCAGCACCTGCCCCTGATGCAGCACCGTCACGCGATCGGCGATGGCTTCGACAAATCCCATATCGTGCTCCACCACCATCAGCGAATGGCTGCCCGCCAGGGATTTGAACAGTTCGGCGGTGTATTCGGTTTCCGCATCAGTCATGCCGGCCGCCGGCTCATCCAGCAGCAGCAGATGCGGCTCCTGCACCAGCAGCATGCCGATTTCCAAAAACTGCTTCTGGCCGTGCGACAGCAGTCCGGCCGGCCGGTGACGCTGGCTGGTCAGCCGCAGCGTCTGCAGCATCTGCTCGATGCGGTCGCGCTGCTCGCCGCTCAGTCTGGCGCGCAGGCAGGCCCACACCGACTTAGGGTTCTTCTGCGCGATCTCCAGGTTCTCAAACACCGTCAGCGCTTCAAACACCGTCGGTTTTTGAAACTTACGGCCAATGCCGGCCTGCGCGATCCGGATCGGATCCATCGCCGTCAGATCGCGCGTCTGATCGTAAAACACCCGCCCGTTGTCCGGCCGCGTTTTGCCGGTGATCACATCCATCAGCGTGGTTTTGCCCGCGCCGTTCGGCCCGATCACGCAGCGCAGTTCGCCGACGCCGATCTGCAGCGACAGATCGCGCAGCGCATGGAAGCCGTCGAAGCTGACGTTGATGCTCTCCAGCTGCAGCACCGGGTCGGTCTGCCCGCGGCGCTTATCGGCCGGCAGCGGATGGGTAAACAGCTCATCGGTCATTTGCATGGCGTTCATGATGATTTCCTCCGGCGCAGCAGGCCAATCACGCCCTGCGGCAGAAACAGCGTCACCACGATAAACATCAGCCCGAGGAACAGCTGCCAGTATTCCGGCATCGCCACGGTGAACCAGCTCTTGGCGCCGTTGACGATGCCCGCGCCGAGCAGCGGCCCGACCAACGTGCCGCGTCCGCCCAGCGCCACCCAGATGGCGGCCTCGATCGAGTTGGTGGGCGACATCTCGCCGGGATTGATAATGCCCACCTGCGGCACATACAGCGCACCGGCCAGCCCGCACAGCACCGCCGACAGCGTCCAGACAAACAGCTTGAAGCCGCGCGGCTGATAGCCGCAGAACGTCAGGCGGTTCTCCGCGTCGCGCACCGCCGTCAGCACGCGGCCGAATTTACTGCGCGCCAGCGCAAACCCCAATCCCAGGCTGACAATCAGCAGCAGCACCGTCGCCAGAAACAGTGCCACGCGGGTGCCGGTCGCCGTAATCGGCGCCCCCAGCAGCGTGGTGAAGCCGGTAAAGCCGTTATTACCGCCAAAGCCGGTTTCGTTACGGAAAAACAGCAGCATGCCGGCGTAGGTCAGCGCCTGCGTCATGATGGAGAAGTACACCCCTTTGATTTTTGAGCGGAAGGCGAAGTAGCCGAACACCAGCGCCAGCACGCCCGGCGCCAGCACGATCAGGCACAATGCCCAGGCAAAATATTGCGTGCCGCTCCAGAACCACGGCAGTTCGCTCCACGACAGAAACGACATAAACGCCGGCAGGCCGTCGCCGGCCGCTTGACGCATCAGGTACATGCCCATCGCATAGCCGCCGAGGGCAAAGAACAGGCCGTGGCCGAGCGACAGCAGCCCGGCGTAGCCCCACACCAGATCCAGCGCCACTGCCACCACGGCGTAACACAGAATTTTTCCCGTCAGCGTCAGGGTGTAGGTGGAGATCGCCAGCGGATGCGTGGCCGGCAACAGCGCCAGAAACGGCATGATTAACAGCGCCAGCACCAGCAGCGTGCCGAGGGTCAGCGCCGTACGCGGCGCTTTCTGCACGCCGCTGAGGGTTAATGGTTGGCTCATCAGTCAATCACCCTGCCCTTCAGGGCGAACAGCCCTTGAGGACGTTTCTGAATAAACAGGATAATCAGCGCCAGAATCAGGATTTTACCCAGCACGGCGCCAATCTGCGGTTCAAGAATTTTATTGACGATGCCGAGGCCGAACGCCGCCGCCACCGTACCGGCCAGCTGTCCGACGCCGCCCAGCACCACCACCAGAAACGAGTCGATGATATAGCCCTGCCCCAGTTCCGGCCCGACGTTGCCCAGCTGCGACAGCGCCACGCCGCCCAGCCCGGCGATGCCGGATCCTAAACCAAACGCCAGCATATCCACCCGCCCGGTCGGCACGCCGCAGCTGGCGGCCATCGCACGGTTTTGCGTCACCGCACGCACGTTCATCCCCAGACGGGTTTTGTTCAGCAGCAGCCAGGTGAGCAGCAGCACCAGCGCCACAAAGACGATCACCGCGATGCGGTTCCACGGCAGCACCAGATTCGGCAGCAGTTGGATACCGCCCGACAGCCAGGCCGGGTTGGCGACCTCGACGTTCTGCGCGCCGAACAGCAGCCGCACCAGCTGGATCAGCACCAGGCTGATGCCCCAGGTCGCCAGCAGCGTTTCCAACGGCCGGCCGTAGAGGTGGCGGATCACCGTGCGCTCAAGCAGCATGCCGATACCGGCGGTCACGGCGAACGCCGCCGGCAGCGCCGCCAGCGGATAGAACGCCAGCCACTGCGGCGCCAGCTGCTGGAACGCCCCCTGCACCAGATAGGCCGCGTAGGCGCCGAGCATCAGCATCTCGCCGTGGGCCATATTGATTACCCCGAGCAGGCCGTAGGTGATCGCCAGCCCGAGCGCCGCCAGCAGCAGGATCGACCCCAGCGACAGGCCGGTAAACGCCTGGCCGAGCAGATCGCCGATCATCAGCCGCTGTTTGACGCTGGCCAGGCTCTGCTGTGCGGCGGCGCGCACCGCGGCGTCCGGCTCACCGTCCGCTTCGCTCAGCGCCTGCAGCCGCGCCTGGGTCTGCGGATCGCCCGATTCGCCCAGCAGCTGCACCGCCTGCAGACGCACCTGCGGATCGGCATCGCTCAGCTGCAGATTGGCCAGCGCGATGCGCAGCGCCTCGCGCACCGCCTCATCCTGCTCCTGCGTCAACCGTTGCCGCAGCAGCGGCCGCTGGGCGCGCTGTGCGTCACGCTGCAGCGTCTGCGCCGCCTGCAGCCGCGCCGCCTTATCGCCGCTCACCAGCTGCTGCGCCGCCAGCGCGTTGGCGGTCAGAATGCGCAGCCGGTTATTCAGCCGCACTTTTTTCGGCGTTCCCTGCGGCGCGGCGTCCCCTTCCAGCGGCGTCCAGGCGCCGTTCTGGCGGGTAAATACGCGCCCGGCGGCGTCCACCGCCAGGTTCTCCTGTTTCAGCGCCCGCAACAGCGGCAGGCGTGCGGCATCGGGCGCGCTCGCCCAGCCCTGCAGTAATTTGGCCTGCTGGCTGCGGCCGGCGGCGGCGAAATCGCCGGCCGATCCTGCCTGCGCCCACAGCGGCAGGCAGCACAGCAGCCAGAGTAGTGGCCGCAGTCGGGATAAAAATAAAGATTGCATCGGGCTGCCCCTCTGTCGGGGCCGGAACGTCCGGCCCCTGTCGTTTGTTGGTGCGTCAGCGGGCGCGACAAGCCGCACGCCGGCGACGCGGCACGCTTAATTGCCCCTTTTCACCGGCCGGTCAGACTTTTTATCATTACCGGCGATATACGGGCTCCACGGCTGCGCGCGCAGCGGCTGCTCGCTCTGCCACACCACGTTGAACTGACCGTTGTCTTCAATTTCGCCAATCATCACCGGCTTGTGCAGGTGGTGGTTGACGGCGTCCATCGTCAGCGTCACGCCCGACGGCGCGGCAAAGCTCTGGCCGGCCATCGCGGCGCGCACCTTATCGACGTCGGTGGTGCCGGCTTTTTCCACCGCCTGCGCCCACATATGGATGCCGACATAGGTCGCTTCCATCGGATCGTTGGTGACCGCATTGGCGCTGTTCGGCAGGTTGTGCGCCTTGGCATAGGCGCGCCACTCGGCGACAAACTTCTGGTTGGTCGGATTATCCAGCGACTGGAAGTAGTTCCACGCCGCCAGATTGCCGACCAGCGGCTTGGTATCGATGCCGCGCAGCTCCTCCTCCCCGACCGAGAAGGCGATCACCGGCACGTCGGTGGCCTTGATGCCCTGATTGGCCAGCTCTTTATAGAAAGGCACGTTGGAGTCGCCGTTGATGGTGGAGATCACCGCCGTATTGCCGCCGGCGGCGAATTTCTTGATGTTGGCGACGATGGTCTGATAATCGCTGTAGCCGAACGGCGTATAGACCTCGGCGATATCCTTATCCTGTACGCCTTTCGTATGTAAAAAGGCGCGCAGGATCTTGTTGGTGGTGCGCGGGTAAACGTAGTCGGTGCCCAGCAGGAAGAAGCGCTTGGCGCCGCCGCCGTCTTCACTCATCAGGTATTCCACCGCCGGAATGGCCTGCTGATTCGGCGCCGCGCCGGTATAGAACACGTTCGGCGACATCTCCTCCCCTTCATACTGCACCGGATAGAACAGCAGGCCGTTCAGTTCCTCGAACACCGGCAGCACCGATTTGCGCGATACCGAGGTCCAACAGCCAAACACCACCGCCGCCTTATCCTGAGTCAGCAGCTGGCGCGCCTTCTCGGCGAACAGCGGCCAGTTGGAGGCCGGGTCGACCACCACCGGCTCCAGCTTTTTCCCCAGCACCCCGCCCTTGGCGTTGATGTCGTCAATGGTCATCAGCGCCACGTCCTTCAGCGGCGTTTCCGAAATGGCCATGGTGCCGGACAGCGAGTGCAGAATGCCGACCTTGATGGTGTCGGCGGCCTGTGCGCTCCACGCCAGCCCGATGCCGAGCAGGCTGACGGACAGGGCGCAGGCTTTGATAAAATGACGATGTGGCATAATTCGACTCCTGGTGAAAGTGATCAAGACGCTGGCCCCTGCTGTAAACGCGCCTGATGCAGGCGGTGCAGGGTTATTTTTCGGACTTCGGCCTTACTGACGGCAATGTGATCGCTAAGCAGCGTTTGCGCCTCCTCGGTGTGACGTTGCGAAATGGCCCGCAGAATCGCGGCGTGTTCCTGATAGGTCGCATCGACCCGTTGATCCTGGGTAAAGTCCAGCCGGCGGATGATGCGGATTTTTTCGGTGACGTCGCGGTGAATACGCGCCATCTCGCCGTTGCCGGCGGCGGCCACCAGCGCCATATGAAACTGTTCGTCGTGCCGCGAGACGCTTTTGCCGTCCTCCAGGCGCGGCGCGTCGATCCAAAAACGCGTCAGCTCCGCCAGCGCCGGCGGCGTCTCACCCGTCGGGCGGGCGCACAGACGCTTCAGCGCCTCCCGCTCCAGTACGATGCGCAGGTCGTACAGCTGTTCGAAATAGTCAAAATCAAACGGCCGCACCTGCCAGCCGCTGCGGAAATGCACGTCGACGTAGCCTTCCCGCTCCAGCCGGAACAGCGCCTGACGCACCGGCGTGCGGCTGGCCGCCATCCGCCCGGCAATCTCGCTCTCGCTGAAGCGGTCGCCCGGCAGCAGGCGAAAATCGAAAATGTCATCCTTCAACTGCTGGTAGATGCGCTCCGCCAGCCCCTCCGGCCGCGCCTTATGGCGGTTATTGGTCAGTTGCATCATGGTCTCCTCATCCGGCACGTTCCAGCCACAGCAGGGCGTCGCCCGGCCCGACCGGCCGCCCCGGCTGACAGCCGATGCGCTTGATCACCCCGGCGCGCGGCGCGGTGACCGCCAGCTCCATTTTCATCGCCTCCACCACGATCAGCGGCTGGCCGGCGGCCACCGTCTGGCCCGGCTCGACCAACACCTTCCAGACGTTGCCGTTCAGGTCGGCGCTGACCAGATCGCCGTCCACCTCTTCTTCATCCGCCGCCGGCAGAAGCTGCGCTTCCGGCTCGCTTTCCTGTGTCTGCCAGCGCGCCACCTCGCCGGTGAACGCCTGTTGCTGCCGCTGGCGGAACGCGTCGATCTCGCCGGCGTTATCCGCCAGGAAGCGGCGGTACTCGGCAAAGTCGAACTCGCTGTGCTCTATGCGGATCGTCATGCGGCCGGCGCGGAACGCTTCGCGCTGCGCCTCCAGCTCCGGCTCGCTGACCGGGTAGAAACGCACCTGATCGAAAAAGCGCAGCAGCCACGGTTCGCCGGCGCTGAACTGCGGATTGGTCAGGAACTTGTTCCAGATCGGCAGCGTACGTCCGACCAGCTGATAGCCCCCCGGCGAATCCATGCCGTAGATGCACATATACATGCCGCCGATGCCGACGGTGCCTTCGGCGGTGTGGGTGCGCGCCGGGTTGTATTTCGAACTCAGCAGGCGATGGCGCGGGTCCAGCGGCACCGCGCAGGGCGCGCCGAGATACACATCGCCCAGGCCGAGAATCAGGTAGCTGGCGTCAAACAGGATGTCGCGCACCTGTTCACGGCGGCTCAGCCCGTTGATGCGCTGAATAAAATCGACGTTATTCGGCAGCCATGGCGCCTCGGCGCGCACGGTTTGCCGGTAGCGCTCCACCGCGTCCAGCGTCGCGCTGTCCTCAAAGGCCATCGGCAGATGGACGATGCGCGTCGGCACCTTCAGATTGCTGACGTCTTCCAGCGAGCGCTCGCGCGTCAGCAGCCGCGACAGTAGCTCCTGCTGAGCGATGATGCGGCTGTCATAACGAATCTGCAGCGAACGCACGCCGGGCGCCAGCTCCTCAACGCCGGCTATCGGCTGCGCCTGCAGCGACTGCATCAGCAGATGGATACGCAGACGCGACGCCAGATCCAGCACGTTGTCGCCGTACTCCATCAGCAGGTAGCCGTCCCCCGCCTGGCGATAGGTCACCGCCGGCAGGCCGTTATCCGCCTCAAGGCGTGCCAGCACAGCGGCCGACACCGTCCCCGTCGGCGCCAGCGACGGCGGCGGCAACGAGATGGCTTTTACCGCCGCCAGCGCCTCAATGCTGCCGAGCTGCGCCTGTTCCAGCGACTGCGCCTGCTTGAAGCTGATGGGGTGAAAGCGGATGCGGTCGCCCGGCTTCACCTGCCCCACTTTCCACAACTCCGCGCGGGCGATGGTCACCGGACAGACAAAGCCGCCGAGGCTCGGCCCGTCGCGGGTCAGGATCACCGGAAAATCGCCGGTAAAGTTGATCGCGCCGATGGCGTATTCACAGTCGTGCACGTTGGACGGGTGCAGGCCGGCCTCGCCGCCGTCCTGCCGCGCCCACGCCGGCTTCGGCCCGGACAGGCGCACGCCCAGCCGGTTGGAGTTGTAATGCACCTGCCATTCGCTGGCGAAGAAGGCGTCGATGGATTCCTCGGTGAAGAAGTCCGGCGCGCCGTGCGGGCCGTACAGCACGCCGATATGCCAGACCTCGCCGTACTGCGGGATCAGGCTGGCGTCCAGCGCCTGCGGCGCGGCGATCGGCGCCGGCGTGGTGCTGGCGGGCAGCTGAGGCCGGGCAACGGACAGCATATCGGCCACCCGCAGCGTACGGCCGGCGTGGCCGCCGAACTGGCCAAGCGCGAAGGTGGAGCGGCTGCCCAGATAGAGCGGCACGTCAATGCCGTTGCGCACCGCCAGGTAAGTGCGGCAGCCGCGGCTGGCGCGGCCGAGCGTCAGTACCTGCCCGGCGCGCACCGCCACCGGCCGCCAGTACTCCAGCGCTACGTCGTCCAGCGTCGCCGGGCAGTCGGCGCCGGTCAGCGCAATGGTGGCGTCGCAATGGAAGCGCAGCGTCGGCCCCTGCAGGGTAAACTCCAGCCCGGCGGCGCTCGGATGGTTGCCGACGATGCGGTTCGCCAGACGGAAAGCGAAATCATCCATCGGCCCGGATGGCGGCACGCCGATATCCCAGTAGCCAAGGCGGCCGGGGTAGTCCTGCACGCTGCTGTAAGTGCCGGGCTGCAGCACCTCGATGCAGTGAGGCTGATAGACGAATTCGTCCAGCAGGCCGGTCCAAACCTCGCCGGCGCGGAAAGCGTCGGTCGCCACCACCTGGCGCAGATAGTCCAGGTTGGTGGCGATGCCGTGCAGCCGCGTGGCATCCAGCGCCTGCTGCATCTTCGCCAGCGCCGCGGCCCGATCCTCGCCGTAGACGATCAGTTTGGCGATCAGCGGGTCATAAAACGCGGAAACTTCACTGCCGCTGCTGACCCAGCCGTCGACGCGCGTCTCCGGCGGAAACGCCACCTCGGTCAGTACGCCGGGGCTGGGCTGGAAGTTCTTCAGCGGATCTTCCGCATAAATGCGCGCCTCGATCGCCGCCCCGCGCGGTGCGCGCAGCAGCGCCGTCCAGTCCGGCTCATCGCCCGCCGCCACCTGCAGCATGCACTCAATCAGATCCAGGCCGGTCACCATCTCCGTCACCGGATGCTCCACCTGCAGGCGGGTGTTCACCTCCAGGAAATAGAACTCATCGCGCCCGGCGTCATAGATAAACTCCACCGTCCCGGCGCTGCGATAGCTGACCGATTCCCCCAGCGCCACCGCCGCCTGATGCAGCGCCTGACGGGTCGCCGCCGGCAGATGCGGCGCGGGCGTCTCCTCCACCACCTTCTGGTTGCGGCGCTGCAGCGAGCAGTCGCGCTCGCCCAGCGCCGCCACCCGTCCCTGGCCGTCGCCGAAAATCTGTACCTCGACGTGGCGCGCCCGGTCGACAAAGCGCTCAAGAAACGCGCCGGCATCGCGGAAAAACTGTTCGCCCATGCGTTTGACGCCGTCATAGGCCTCGCGCAGCGCCGCTTCGTTATCGCAGCGCGTCAGGCCGATGCCGCCGCCGCCGGCGGTGCTTTTCAGCATTACCGGATAGCCGATGCGCGCCGCCGCGCTGACCGCCTCTTCCACATTCGCCAGCAGGCCGGTGCCCGGCGTCATCGGCACCCCGGCCGCCGCCGCCAGTTCACGCGCCCGGTGCTTAAGGCCGAACTCGCGGATTTGCTGCGCCGTCGGGCCGATAAACGCCACGCCGGCCGCGGCGCAGGCATCGGCAAATTCGGCGCTTTCCGACAGGAAGCCGTAGCCGGGGTAGATCGCCTGCGCGCCGGTCTGCGCCGCCGCCGCCAGAATTTTGTCAATGCGCAGATAGCTGTCGGCGGCCTTGTCGCCCCCCAGCGCCACGGCGTGATCCGCTGCGCTCACGTGCGGCGCATTGCGGTCGGCATCGGAGTAAACCGCCACGCTGGTCACGCCCAGACGTTTCAAGGTGCGGATCGCACGGCAGGCGATTTCGCCGCGGTTGGCAATCAATACGGTGGTAAACATGCTCAAGCCTCCTTCTCTGCGCCGGCGCGATATGCGCGCCAGCCGCCAAATGCGGTAATATCCGTCGCCCCTGCCAGCGCCCATGGCTCGCAGATAAAGCCTTTCACCCGTCGCCCGTCCGCCAGCAGCAGCGTGCCGATGCCCAGCGGCGGCGGCACTTCGGCAACAAACTCGCCAAAGCGCGCCAGCGGGATGTCCCACAGCTCCACCTCAATTGCCGCGCCGTCCTCCGTTTTCACCAGACCCGGCTTCGGCGGCTGCGTATCGGCCAGCGCATACAGCCGGTAACACGGCGCGGTGGTGGTCTGCTCCGCCAGCACCGCCTGCCGCTGCGTCAGCTGCGCGTTGAGCGGCATACCGCGAAGGTGCGCGCCCACCACGGCGACGCGCACATGCTGCGCCGCAGGCGCCAGCGGCGGCTGTGCCGGCAGCGCACGCCCGGTAGCGCCGAGCGACAGCCCCAGTTGCTGCTGCCAGCGCTGGCCGAATGCCGCCAGCGCGCGATCGTGCCAGGCCGGCGCGATCAGCGTGATGCCGGCGGGCAGGCCATCGGCGCGCAGCGCCCCCGGCAGCGCCAGCGCGCTGAGATCGGCCAGATTGGTGAAGTTGGTGTAGGTGCCGAACTGCGAATTGAACAACACCGGCTCCTGCGCCATTTCCGCCAGCGTGCGGATCGTCGGTGAGGTCGGCACCACCAGCGCGTCGAACTGCGCCAGCAGCCGGTTGATCTCACGCGCCAGCTCGGCGCGCAGGTATTCGGCACGATAGGCATCGCAGGCGCTGTAATCCAGGCCGTTGCCGACAATATCGCGCACCACCGGGTCCATCGCCTCGGGGTCATCGCTGAGCATGCCCGCCACCGCCACGGTGCGCTCGGCCACCCACGGCCCTTCGTACAGCTGCTGCGCCAATTGACGGAACGGGGTGAAATCGATCGTTTCCAACTGCGCGCCGCCCTCCCGCAGCTGCGTCAGCGCCGCCTGAAACGCCTGCTCTGCCTGCGGGTCGCCGCAGAACGACGGCGCATCCGGCACGGCAAAGCGCGGCGCGGCCGGCAGATCCGCCGGCGCCGTCTGTGGATTCACGCGGGAATAGGCGTCGTCGGCATCATAGCCGCCGGCCAGTTCAGCGACGCAGGCAGCGTCGGCCACCGTCAGCGCAAAGATGGAGACGCAGTCATTAAGGCGACAGGCCGGCACCACGCCGCGGTTCGACAGCCAGCCTTTGGTTGGTTTTAAACCGACGATATGATTAAACCCGGCCGGTACGCGGCCGGAGCCGGCGGTGTCAGTGCCGAGCGCAAACGGCGTCAGCCCGCGCGCCACCACCGACGCCGAGCCGGAACTGGAGCCGCCGCTGACATACTGCGGATTGAAGCTGTTCACCACCGCGCCATACGGCGAACGGGTGCCGACCAGACCGGTGGCGAACTGATCGAGGTTGGTTTTGCCGATAACGACAGCGCCGGCGGCGCGCAGCCTGGCGACGACGGCGGCATCCTCATCGGCCTGATAGGTAAATGCCGGGCAGGCCGCCGACGTTGGCCAGCCGCCGACATCAATGTTGTCTTTAACCGCAAACGGCACGCCGAACAGCGGCAGGCGGCTGAGGTCCCCGGCTACCGCCGCCAGGCGCTGCGCCAGTTGCTGATACTGCGCCTCACACTGCCGCGCGTCGGGCAGGTAAATCCAGGCGTTGTCGTTACGGTCAAGGCTGGCGACAAGTTGAGAAAGCGTGGCGGCGACGCAGGCGATACGCTCCGCCGCTGGCTGAGTCTGGTAGTAGCGCTGCCACTCGCTGAGGGTAAATCCGTGTTGCTTAACAGGCTGGGTCATCGGCTGAATTCCATCTAGTACACAAGATTGAATCCAGCAGAGCAACGCCCGTGCCAGTTTTTTATTTATTTGATTTTAAATGATTAATTAAAAACAATGCGCGGCGAGTGCAAAAAACGCGCACCAACGGCGCGCAGGTGCTGAACAAAAAAGGTGCAGAAAAACGCTGATAAGGAGAGAGGAATCGCTGACGGATATAGGGCAGTTAACCGCGCCATCGTGCCTGGAGGAAACAAGATCAAAAAAGCCCGCATTGCTGCGGGCCTGCTTCTACTAATCTGGTTTATCGTCAGGCAACTTTACGTTGCCGACGGGGGCCTTGAACTTCACGGACCGGTGCCTTTGCGCGCTCCAACAAGACCGGGGCAGCTTTAGTGAGAAGCTCGATAGATGCACCAATGCGCGCATAAGTTTCGACCGTATCGAACTTTGCATCTTTAGCATATGACATGTGACATCTCCTTAGGGAATTACCCCTTTTATATAACCAAGCGGCCAACGATATCTTGTCAATCAACCGTGGCACGATAGTAATTATTTACACACAAAAAATCTACTGTTTTATAGGACGCCCCGTTGTGCAAAACCGCACTAAACTCGCATATCTACCGGCTACCGCCCCCAAATTTCCGGGGTAGTTATCACATCCCTTAATGCTTCAATCGTGCATACCATACGGTAAGAACATTCAGGGTCATCAGTAAATCCAAACTTCGAATAGAAACCACGTAAATCAGCGTCTGGCTCTACAATAACGATATGCGTTCCCTTAACCGCGTCAGTGAAGATGAAGGCCCCCATAAAGGTAAATAAGGCCATCCGCTTATAAAGAGGATGAGTTTCATCATCTCTGACAAAATTTTCAATCATATAGATTTCGAAAAATCCCGTGTCTATGTGGAATGCACATAGGGCAATACCTGCGGGGTAACCCTCTTGCTCCGCTAATATTTTGAAACAAAGCTCGATGCTGTTTGAGCTCCCTGTATACTGGCTTATCCCCCACTCCCAATTTAACTCACCAAACATTCCTGATGAGAGCAGGCGGTAATCCGTTTCCCTGAGCGGGCCAACGGCTAATCCCAACCCCATTCTATCGATTAACAACTGTAGCGCATTGCGGGTTTGCTCGCCAACTTCCTGTAATGACAGCATTAAAAAAACTCCTTAAAGCGTACAACTTTTTATTCTACCCCCGTAAATAGCCAAGTATCCTCCGAAAATAAAACACAATAATATATCGACACTTATTGCATGCCATGGATTCACTCCCAGAGGATTGCGAGAAAAATCCGAAAAAAAACACATAAAACAATAAAATATATTAAAATCATAAATAGCCAAACCATACACCCTAAAAATCCACGCGGACATTAATACACCGTAGTGAATCAAAAATTAAATTTCATTATTTGTTCTTAGGTAAGAAAAATTAACAATCACACCATCAATACTTAACAGAATAATACGAAAATCACCACCGAACACCAGTTAGTTTTTTCATTCAGTTGTTAGCCTGTTATAGTAACACCCCCTCTAGAAAAGCATCAGGAAATCATCACCCCACAGGACAAGGTATATAAATAAGGATATTAATTATGGCAAAGCATACAATTATCATTACCCGCACCTGGCAAACAGATAACTCAACGATAAGCAACTATGAGATCACCGGCAGCTCTATTAAAGGATACTTCTTAGAAAGACCCGGGCCTGATACTCAAGAATCATACCAAAGGAAAAGAATTCCCGAGGGGAATTATTCGATAAAATGGCATTACAGCAGTATTCCTACGGTCAGCCCCTATAATCCTGTCCCGCTGCTGTTTAATGCGACCGCCCCTGAATCCCGCAATATCTTAATTCACAACGGCAACTTCCCCCGCGATACCGACGGATGCCTGCTGATTGGCTCATCCAGGGGAGTTGATTTTGTCGGCAACAGCGTCAAAAAGTTAAAAGAGCTGCAAAACTTTATCACCAGCAAAGGAATCAGTAATTTCAGCCTGACGATCAAATCTTGCTATTCTGGCTGCACCACTTCGGAGGGATTATGATTAAAAAACTGATGCTCGCCCTGCTGCTGTCCCTCGGCGTGCAGCCGGCGCTGGCCGAAGCGCAGACGTTCAACGGCGTGCTGCAGGCCTACTGGCTGCCTATCTGGCATGAAGACGTCAATCAGCCGCAGCTGACATACCGTTTCTTCCCGGATGAGTCGTCGGCCGCCAAGGGAAAAGTCATCAACCTGCGCCAGCCCGCTCTCGATCTCAAACGGCTGCAGCAGGATCACCCGGAGTTTATCGCCCGGCGGCAGGGGCACGTGGAGTATTACGGTACGCTGAAGGTTAGCGAGTCAACCGCATATAACGAGTGCGGCCTGGACTTTTATGAGGCGCAAAAGGCCGCGTTTACGCCCAAAGCGCCGCAGCCTTTCGATATTGAACAACTGGAAAAGCAAAGCGGCTGTCAATCCTACCCCTGGCTGCTCAGCTATCAGCTAAAAGCGGACGACGGCGGCGCCGTGCTCAGAGCCGCGCCCGATAGCAGCGCCGAGGCCGTCGCCCAACTCTCCGGCGACCGGCCACTGGTGCAAATCAGGCAGGTCAACGCCGACTGGGTGCAGGTCGCACTCTATGATGCCGCCAACCAGCCGCCGATGGGCAAGACGCGCGGCTATATTGAACTGCGCCATCTGCAGCCGCTCAACTAGCGCGCCGCAAAAAAAAAAGCGCCTCCCTCAGGAGGCGCCGAGATACCGTATTCCGCGCGCGTTACTCGCCGCGCACCCGCTGCGCCAGCCCTTTCAGGAAGTAACGCAGCATCTGATCGCCGCACGGACGATAGTTCTTGGTGCCCGGCTTGCGGAACAGCGCGCTCAGCTCCGGCTTGGAGATGCGGAAATCCACCGCGGTGAAAATCTGGAACAGGTCGACGTCCTTCAGTTCAAACGCCACGCGCAGCTTCTTCAACACCAGGTTATTGGTGATCGGCAGCTCCAGCGGCGGTGCCGGAAATTTATCGTCTTTGCCGCGCTTGAAGAACACCAGGCCGTTGAGGAAATGCCCCATCACCTCATCCGGACACTTCTGGAAGCCCGGTTCGCCTTCCTTGATGATGTAAGCGCCCATCGCTGCGGCGTCAACGTCGAAACCGTCCAGTTTGGCGATGTCCGCCATTTTTACGTCGTTGATTTTCAGCATGTAACGCACGCTGCGCAGGACGTCATTGTTAATCATGGCATTGCCTTTAACGGGTAATCGGATGACGTGCGGCGGGTAAAACGACTGCCGCACGTCAGAATAAGTGCGGCAGTATAGGGACAGGCGCGTGGTTTCTCAATCGATTTGGCGTTTCGCCTGGTACAGCGGGATATCTTCGCCGATGATATATTTGTTGCGCAGCAGCGAGGAGATTTTATCCATCGTCATCACCACCACCACCAGCACCAGGGTGATAAACATCACCACATCCCAGTTCCACAGCCGCATATTTTCCGCATACACCAGGCCGATGCCGCCGGCGCCGACGAAGCCGAGCACCGCCGCCGAACGGGTGTTGGACTCAATCTGATACAGGCTCAGCGCCAGAAAAGTCGGGAAGGATTGGGTAAAAATGCCGAAACGGTGCTTCTGAAGGCCGTTGGCCCCCACCGCCGTCAGGCCGCGCCCCGGCGATTTCTCCACCGCCTCGTGCCCTTCGGCATACAGTTTGCCCAGCAGCCCGACGTCCTGCATCACGATAGCCAACACCCCGGCCAGCGGCCCCATGCCCACCGCGCGCACGAAGATCAGCCCCCAGATCGCCATATCAATGCCGCGTAATACGTCCAGCAAACGGCGCACCACGGCGGCGACCGGCCGCAGCAGCGGCGTGGCCATCACGTTGCGCGCGGCAAAGAACGACAGCGGCAGCGCAATCAGCGATGCGGTGAGCGTGCCGGCGAACACAATGCCGAGGGTGATAAAGATCTGCTGGAAGTAGTAGCCGAACGGCCAGTTAAGAAAATCGTGCCAGACGAACATGCGCATAAAGTAGCGGCCGAGCTGCTGGCAGCCGGTGAGAAACTGCGGCCAGGAGATGCCGAAGAAGTGGAAAAACAGCAGGTAGTACAGCACAAACCCCGCGCCGACCAGCGCCAGAGTGCGCAGATAGCGCCGCTGCTGGCTGAAGATCTCCCGGTGCTGCTGACGCAGCGTGTGCAGCCGTTCCGTGCTTACGGTTTGCTCGAACATTATTTTCCGCCCTCCACCACGCGTTGACGCAGTTTGCCGGAGCTGTAATCCAGCAGCGACACCACCACGATAATCAGCAGCAGCGTCATGCTGACCTGATCGTAACGGTCCAGTTTAATATTGGTCATCAGCTCCTGGCCGATGCCGCCCGCCCCCACCAGCCCGAGGATAGTCGACTGACGGAAGTTGATCTCCAGCCGCATAAAGCTGTAGGACATAAACACCGGCTTCACCTGCGGCCATAGGCCGAAGCGCATGCGCTGCAGCGGAGTGGCGCCGCAGGCGGCCAGGCCGCGCACCGGCTTCGACGACGCGGTTTCCAGCGCCTCATAGAACAGCTTGGTCAGGCTGCCGATGGTGTGCAACGCCAGCGCCAGAAAGCCGGGAATCGCCCCGATGCCGAACGCCATCACAAACATCACCGCCCAGGCCAGCTCCGGCATGGTGCGCAGGAAGGCCACCAACGTGCGGATGGCGAAGCGCAGCCACCCCGGGCTGTGGGTGTTATTCGCCGCCAGAAAGGCCAGCGCCCCCGCCACCAGCACCGAGCACAGGGTCGCCGCCAGCGCCAACTGCAGGGTTTCCCACAGCAGCGGCAGCTGGATATGCAGCCGGTAACCCCAGTACGCCAGCGATCCTTCGGTATGCCCATCGGCAAACAGCAGCCGCCAGTGCAGCACCGGCACGGTTTCCGCCAGATAATCGAAGAAGTTGGGCAATGACACCCAGACGGTATGCAGATTGAACTCGGCCAGCGTACCGGCACCGAGGTACAGCCCCACCAGCAGCAGCGACCAAAGCAGCGTTTCACGCTTCTGCTTGCTGCGGATCCGCTGATAGTAATGCGCAAAATCGGTATTCAACGTGGATGTCCATCCGTCGTAAAAAAATGGCTGTCCGTACTCCGGCGCGTGCAAGACGCCGGAGTACGGAAGAGAATCAGCGCTCGCCCTTCGCCAGCGCGCGTTTGAGGTCGATCACCGGCTGGTACTCCGCCAGCGTGGTGTCTTCGATATGCTGCTTGCCGCCCATCGCCTTCACAAAGCAGGCGTGATCTTCTTTATCCAGCTTCTTGATGGCGGCGACCAGTTTGGTTTTGAACTCCGCCGGCAGCGCGCTGCGCACCAGGATCGGGCCGTTCGGGATCAGCGGCGACTGCCAGATAATGCGGATCTTTTTCATCAGATCCGGCTGGTCCATGCGGATCAGGCGGGTAAAGGCGCCGCTGGTGTAGCCGCTGTTGTAGTCGCCGATCATCGAGGTCCAGGTCACCGCGCCGTCAAACTGACCGTTCACCACGCCGAGAATGTCCTGTTCATGGCCGCCGGAGAAGGTCACGCTGGAGAAGTAACCGTTGTATTGGTTATCCGCGTTGCCGCCGAACTGCTTTTTAAAGTCGTGATCCGGCATCAAAAAGCCGGAGGTGGAATCCGGATCGGCAAAGCCGAAGGATTTCCCTTTCAGATCCGCCAGCTTTTGATACGGACTGTCGGCCTTGACGATCACTACCGAGTGATAGCCGCGCGAGTTGTCGACGTCATCAACCGCGATCCCCACCAGATCCACCGCCTGCGGATCCTTGAGGTATACCGAGGCGAACGACGCCGGCGACATGCTCAGCACCATATCGATCTTGCCGCCGAGCAGCCCCTGGATCACGCCGGAATAGTCGGAGGAGTTGCGCAGTTTGGTGTCTACGCCCAATTCCTTATCAAAAAACTGCTTCACGCACTGGTTGTCGCCAATCTGCTGGGTGGCATTCTGCCCGCCGAGAATGCCCATATTCAGCTCTTTGGGCGCATCCGCCGCCGCCGCGCCGAAGGCCATCAGCACGCCGCTTGCCAGCGCGCTCAGCATCGCTATTTTTTTCATCATCTCATAACCCTGTGTGTGTAAAAGTAACGGTAAAAATGCACAAGCCGCTCTCCGGCGATCAATGGATCTGGCTGACTTCCTCGCCATACAGTTGCTGCAGAATCTGTTCGTCGAGCTGCGACGGGTGGCCGTCAAAAATGATTTTGCCCTGCGCAATGCCGATCACCCGCCCGCAGTACTCTTTCACCAGTTCAACCGAGTGCAGGTTGACCATCACCGCGATGCCGTCTTCGCTTACTTTGCGCAGCGCATCCATAATGCGCCGGGTGTTTTTCGGATCCAGCGACGCCACCGGCTCATCGGCCAGCAGAATCTGCGGGTTCTGCATCAGCGCGCGGCAGATCGCCACGCGCTGCATCTGGCCGCCGGACAGGTTTTCCGCCCGCTGCAGGGCGTGCGGCAGCATATTGAGCCACTGCAGCAGTTCAATGGCGCGCGCCCGGTCGGCGTCGTCGAAAACTTTGAAGAAGGATTTCAGCGTCGAGGTGTGGCTGAGCCGCCCCAGCAAGACGTTAGTGATCACATCCAGCCGCGGCACCAGGCAAAAATCCTGGAAAATCATGCCGCAGCGGGCGCGCCAGCTGCGCATCTGACGCGCCGACAGCTGGGCGATGTCCTGCGCCACGCCCTGCGGATCGATATGCAGCATCTCGCCGCAGCTGGAAGGAATGGTGCCGTTCAGGGTGTGCAGCAGGGTCGATTTCCCTGCGCCGGAGCGGCCGATCACCGCCACAAACTCGCCGGCGTGCAGAGAAAAATTGATATCGTCCAGCACCCGCTGCTGCGCCTTATAGGCTTTGCCCAATCCTTTCACTTCCAGAACTTTGCGCCGCGTACGGGTCTGCACGGGCGGGAATTCGCTCGGTGCCAGTTTTAACAGTGCCTGAGCCATATGCCGTATCTCATTAGGTTGGCGATTCGTGATGGGCACCTATTTAGGGATAAATTTATGACATTGGGATGATGGTTTTATGGCGGGGAGGTGACGACGGCGTGATGTATCGCCCGGATAGCCGGGCGAAAAGCAGCATTACTTGTGGAAGTGAATCACTCCTTTGATCAGCGTGCGGTTGTTGATCACGTCACGCTCATAGCATTCGGCCAGGGTGTCGAAGGCAAAATGGTGCGACAGCATCATCTCGGCGCGAATTTTACCCGCCGCCATCAGCCGCCCCACTTTGGCGAAATCTTCATGCGTCGCGTTGCGGCTACCCATCAGGGTGGTCTCTTTTTTATGGAACTCCGGGTCGTCGATACTGAACTCCCCTTTGAACAGCCCGACGAACACAATGCTGCCGCCGTGGCGGATCAGGTTGACGCAGTTGTTCATCGCCAGCCGGTTGCCGGTGGCGTCAATCACTTTGGCCGCCAGCATGCCGGAAAACTGCGCGCGCAGCGCAGCGTCAAAGCCGGCGTCCGCCGGATCGAGCGTCGCAACCCCCAGCACCTGCGCCACATGGGCGCGGCGTTCCGCGCTGGTATCGGCCACCACCACCTGCGCGCCGTCGGCGTGGGCAATCGCCGCCACCCCCAGCCCGATCGGCCCGGCGCCCACCACCAGCAGCTGCTCGCCCGGCGCCACCGCCGCGCGCCGCACCGCATGGGCGCTGATGGCGAACGGTTCAATCAGCGCGGCGCTTTCGGGCGCCAGATCGTCGACCGCCAGCAGGTTGCTGACCGGCACGCTGAGGTATTCGCAAAAACCGCCGTCCTGGTGCACGCCGATCACCGAAATATTTTCACAGCAGTTGCCGCGGCCGCTCTGACAGGCGCCGCAGCTGCCGCAGGACAGATAAGGCATCACCGCCACCCACTGCCCGACCCGCCAGTTTGCAACGTCCGCGCCCAGGCCGACGATATGGCCGCAAATTTCATGGCCCAGCACGCGCGGATAGGCGAAAAACGGCTGATTCCCCGCCCACGCGTGAATGTCGGTGCCGCAGATGCCGACGGTGTGTATCTGTAAAAGCGCTTCGCCCGCCGCCGGTTCCGGCACCGGGCGCTGTTGATAAACCAGTTGCTTCGGCTGCTGACAAATCAATGTATTCATTGTGGCCATGATGACTCCTCCCGTGATCTGGCGTTTGTTATTCAATAAAAAACGCCCACGCCAGGACTTCAGCATAAGGAAGTGTGACTCAGCCCAAAATAAACCGCTTTAAATTGGTTTTAAATGCCGGAAAAAACCGCCGAGAGACGTGATGAGCAGAACACAAAACCTGCGGCAGATGGTGATCAATCAGATGATTGACGGCATGACACGGGGCCATCTGACCTCGCCGCTGCCCTCTCAGGCCGCGCTGGCCGAGATGTACAACATCAGCCGCACCACGGTGCGCCACGCGCTGGCCCACTTTCAACAAACCGGCGTACTAGCGCCGCAGGCCGACGGCTATGTCATCGCCCGTCTGCCGCAGCAGGAGGAGTGTTTCGACTGCCGCGAGCAGTCGCCGGAGGCGCAGAACGAACGCTTTGAACGGGCGTTTTTCCAGCTGATTAACCAGCAACAGCTGCGCGCCGGCGACAGTTTCAGCGAGCTGCAGCTGGCGCGCCAGATGAACGTCAGCCCGGCGGTGGTGCGGGAATTTCTGTTGCGCCTGAGCCGCTACCAACTAGTCGACAACGTCAAACGCGGGCAGTGGTGCCTGAAAACCTTCGACCAGCATTACGCCGAACAGCTGTTCGAACTGCGCCAGATACTGGAAACCCATGCGCTGTCGCGCTTTCTCAACCTGCCGGCTGACGATGCGCGCTGGCTGCAGGCCAGAGAGCTGCTGCGCCGCCACCGTGAGCTGCGTGACGATATCAGCCTGCACTACCGGCAGTTCTCCGCGCTGGACAGCGACTTCCACCGCCTGATCCTCTCCGCCGCCAATAACCCGTTCTTCAACCAGTCGCTGGAGGTGATCTCGGTCATCTTCCATTTCCACTATCAGTGGGACGCCAGCGACCTCAAGCAGCGTAATATCATCGCCATTGAGGAGCATATGGCGATTCTCAGCGCGCTGATTTGCCGCAACGACCAGCAGGCCACCCATGCGCTGCACCGCCACCTCGACAGCGCCAAACAATCGATGATCCGCTCCCTCGCCCACACCGTCTCCTGACGCCCGCTCGGTAATAAAAAACCGATAAAAAACCGTAAAAGCCTATCTGCCGCACGGAACCCGATCTCCCCGGATTCGGACGCGAAATGCGCCATTTAGGCTGATTAGCGGTCAGACCAAGCATTCCCTGCATCCCGGGCCCCCCAACGATAAATATTATTAACGTGGAATTCTGGAGACAATGATGGAAAAAACTCATACCGCTACCCGCCCGACGGCCACAGAGCCGGATGCGGCCGATTCGATCGTTCCCATGCCTCCCGACGGCGCGCTGGTGCGTTCCGCGCGCATCAAGAAAATTCAGACCACCGCAATGCTGCTGCTGTTTTTAGCCGCGATCATTAACTTTCTCGACCGCAGTTCGCTGTCGGTCGCCAACTCCACCATCCGCGAAGAGATGGGGCTGAGCGGTACGGAAATCGGCCTGCTGCTGTCGGCCTTTTCGCTGGCCTACGGCCTCGCCCAACTGCCCTGCGGCCCGCTGCTGGACCGCAAGGGGCCGCGCATTATGCTGGGCCTCGGCATGTTCATCTGGTCGCTGTTCCAGACGCTGTCCGGCATGATCCAGAACTTTACCCAGTTTATCTGGGTGCGCATCGGGCTGGGCATCGGCGAAGCGCCGATGAACCCCTGCGGCGTCAAGGTGATCAATGACTGGTTCAACATCAAACAGCGCGGTATGCCGATGGGCATTTTCAACGCCGCCTCCACCGTCGGCCTGGCGATCAGCCCGCCGATCCTCACCGCCATGATGCTGGTGTTCGGCTGGCGCGGCATGTTTATCACCATCGGCCTGCTGGGCATCGCCCTGTCCATCGGCTGGTACATGCTGTACCGCAACCGCCAGGACATCGACCTCAGCGCGCAGGAGCAGAGCTACCTCAACGCCGGCAGCGTCAGCGCACGCCGGGAGCCGATGAGCTTTAAAGAGTGGCGCTCGCTGTTCAGAAACCGCACCATGTGGGGCATGATGATCGGCTTCAGCGGCATCAACTACACCGCCTGGCTGTATCTCGCCTGGCTGCCCGGCTACCTGCAGACCACCTACCACCTGGATTTGAAAAGCACCGGGCTGCTGGCCGCCATTCCGTTTCTGTTCGGCGCCGCCGGCATGCTGTCCAACGGTTTTGTGACCGACTTTTTAGTCAGACGCGGCATGGAGCCGGTCAAAAGCCGCAAGCTGTGCATCGTCTCCGGGATGCTGCTGTCCGCCGCCTTTACCTCGGTGGTGGCGCAGGCCACCACCACCACCAGCGCGGTGACGCTGATCGGCATGGCGCTGTTTTGCATCCACTTTGCCGGCACCTCCTGCTGGGGGCTGATCCACGTATCGGTCACCTCGCGCATGACCGCCTCGGTAGGCAGTATCCAGAACTTCGCCAGCTTTATCTTCGCCTCGTTCGCACCGGTGGTGACCGGCTGGATCCTCGATACCACCCACTCGTTCAGCCTGGCGCTGACCCTGTGCTCCTGCTTTACCCTGATCGGCGCGCTCTCCTACCTGCTGGTGGTGAAACAGCCGATCACCGACGCGCAGTAATACTCCCCGCCGGCGGCGCGCCTCTGCGCCGCCCTTTTCCCCGGTAGGAAAACGTTACATTGCCGGCGTTGCGTTCCCGCCGCGCTGCGCTAGGGTTAAGCGGTCAACTCACAACAGGAGCGCATGATGAAAATCGGATTTGCCGGGCTGGGCGGTATGGGCCGCGCCATGGCCCATAATCTGCTGCAGGCCGGTTACCCGCTGACGGTGTGGAACCGTTCACCGCAGGCGGCGCAGCCGCTGGTCGACGCCGGCGCACGGCTGGCGGCGCAGCCCGCCGATCTGGCCGAGGTTGATATCTTGATCACCATGCTGGCCAACGACACGGCGCTGGAACAGGTGGTGGTGGAAAGCGGCCTGCTGGCGCAGATGCGCCCCGGCGCGGCGCACGTCAATATGGCGACCATCTCCGTGGCGCTGGCGCAGCGGCTGGCAGAACTGCATCAGCAGCACAATATCGGCTATCTGGCAGCGCCGGTGCTCGGCCGTCCCGACGTTGCCGCCGCCGGCCGGCTGAATATTCTGGCCGCCGGTGACCCGGCCCTGCTGGCGCGGGTGCAGCCGCTGTTCGACGTGCTGGGGCAGCGCACCTGGCCTTTCGGCGAGCGGCCGGAACAGGCCAATATCGTCAAAATCGCCGCCAACTTCACGCTGGCAAGCGCCATTGAGGCGATGGCGGAAGGCAGCGCGCTGGTGCGCAATCACGGCGTATCCGGCGCGGACTATCTGCAGATGCTGACCGGCACCCTGTTTTCCGCCCCGGCCTATCAGGGCTACGGCGCGCTGATCGCCGAGGAGAACTATCAGCCAGCGGGATTTAAACTGACGCTGGGGATGAAAGACGTGGGGCTGGCGCTGGAGGCCGGCGGCAACAGCCATACGCCGATGCCGTTCGCCAGCGTGCTGAAAGATAATTTTCTGGATGCCATCGCCCACGGTGAGGGGGAACTGGACTGGTCGGCGCTGGCCAATGTGGCGGCGCGACGCGGCGGCCTGTGAGGTAAAACGGAGCGCCGTCGGCGCTCCGCTTCATTTCAGAACTGAATCTCCGCCGCGGGCAGCGCGCGGATCGGCACGCCGAAGCTTTTCATACCCGACAGCGCTGCATTGTGGTGATTGCGGATCCAGGCGCCGCTGGCGTGCGCTTTATCATGGCTGGTGTGTGCATCCGCCGCCAGCACCACCGGATAGCCGTGGCCGGCCGCGCGGCGCGTGGTGCTGTCCACGCAGTACTCCGTGGAGTAGCCGCAAATCACCAGCTGCGTTACGCCGTGCTGCTCCAGCAACGCCTGCAGATTGGTGCGCAGGAAAGAATCCGGGGTGGTTTTCTCCACCCGCAGATCGGTGTCTGCCACCTGCAGACGCGGCTCAATCTGCCAGCCGTCGCTGCCATGCGCCAGTTCCCGATCGGCAGTCTGATGCTGGACAAAGATCACCGGCACGCCGGACTGACGCGCCCGCGCGCTCAGTTGGTTAATCCGCTCAATCACCGCATCGGCATCCGCCGGCGGCGGCACAAACAGTCCCTTCTGCACATCAATAATCAATAATGCTGGCTTCATTAGCGCTCTCTTAATCCGTGGGTTAACCTGCTCACGCCAGCGGCTGGCGCGGCCGGAAGATGTGATCGACGCCCTGCTCGCGCAGCCGGCTGACCAGCTCATGGCCGCCGTTCGGCGTTGCCTGCGCCAGCTCGCGCTCGCCGGCAAACACCGGGCTGGCCCACAGCAGATTGACCGGGTCGCCCTGCTGCTGCGGCAGCGTCAGATACTGCTGGTGCGGATAAAACGACGACGACAGCAGGTAGCCTTCATAGCCCTGCGGCGCCACTTCCGACGCCAGCGTATGCCCTTCGCCGAACCAGGTAATCTGCGCCCAAGGCACGTGCGCCACGCCGGCCAGCGCGCTGGCCATCTGCACCGCGTTCTCTTCGGTCATATACTGGCCGTCGATGGCGATCCCCAGCTCGATACGCCGGTACAGGGAAGCGTCGTCATTAAACAGGATCTCCATCCACGGCATCGGCCGGATGCTGACGCCCATGGTGAGGAAATAGTAGATGCCGTCGCGCTCGTGCTGGGAGATCGCCATCGGTGGCCACTTGCCCTGATCGATGGCGTAATACTTCACCGACGGGCCGAAATGCTGCTCATAGCGCGCCATATACTCGCTTTGCATGGTCGGCCACGGGTTGCCCTCTTCACGTTGCCAGCGCCGCCAGAACTGGCGGGTGGCCTCGGCCTGCGCATATTGCGTGTTGGTGGAGGCGGAACCCAGCGGGTAGGCCAGCGGGCTTTCTTTAATGCAGCTGGCCGAATAGCAGACCGAATGGTCGATATACAGGCTCCAGCCGGGGATCACCGCCAGCAGCTGGCCGTAATACCACAGCGCCGCGCCGTCGTCGCTCTCGTTCCAGATAACCTGCAGGCCGTCCGGCTGCAGCGGCGCTTCACCTTCCAGGTTGCGGCAAAACTCAGCGGCCAGCATCGGCGGCTGCCCCATCTCCAGCGCGGCGCGGTCTTCCTGCTGCGGCGCGGCCTCCAGATTGCGCAGCCAGCAGGCGCGCACCTGAAAACGCTCGCTGAAGGCGTCAGCGGGATAAATATAAAAATAGGCAGCCCGGTGATCTTGCTGAACCACCGCCATCAGCGTCTGGTTATCATTACTGACTTCAGCAAGTACATATGACTCGTTCATATCACCTCAATAGGGGTCACGGCGCGGCAATCGCCTGCCGCGCACTGTCCAAAATCGTCAAAGCTGATGCTTCAACCATCAAGGATACAAAAGGATTTTTGCTTTTCGCCAGTGTAAAACGCATTTCATCGCACAATCACGCGTAAAAGTCTCAAAAATTCAGCGATTACGCGAATTTTTCCGTAAATTTTTTCTGCGGCGTCGCCGGGAGATTTTCGTTGCGGGCTATTTCAGCGTACATTTAGGCCAGTTTACCCCAGGAGGCAGGGATGATAACGATCAGAGAACGTATTCCGGCGGACAATCCGCAATTGGTGGCGATCTGGCAGCGTTCGGTACGCGCCACCCATCACTTTATCGGTGAAAAACAGATGGCGGAGTTCAAGCCGCTGGTCGAGCACTATCTGCCGCTGCTCGGCGTCTGGGTGGCGGAGAGCGCCGGGCGGCCCAACGGCTTTATCGCGCTGGATGATAATAAGGTGGAGATGCTGTTTATCGATGCCGGACAGCGCGGCCAGGGCGTCGGCAGCGCACTGCTGAACCATGCGCAGGCGCGCCACGACGGATTGGTGCTGGATGTGAACGAGCAAAACCCGCAGGCGGTAGGCTTCTACCAGCGCTACGGCTTTGTGGTGACAGGACGCTCACCGCTGGACGGCCAGGGCAACCCCTACCCGCTGCTGCATATGGCGCTTTCCCCGCGCTGACTGCGCGGGGCAGGCTCAGACCGGGTTGCCCACCTGGCTCAGGCGCGGCCAGAGCATCATCAGCGTATCTACCAGGCGCAGCAGCTCGGCGCGGCTCGCCCCTTCACGCGCCTGCACCGACATGCCTTCAATGGTGCACATCACATATTTCGCCAGCAGCGCGGTGTCGGTTTTCGCCAGCAGTTCCCCCTGCTGCACCTTGCGGTCGAAACAGGCCTTCAGGCTGGCTTCCTGCGCATGATGCTTACGCAGCAGCATCTGGGCGACATCGTCCGACGACGAGGAGAGCGCAGCGGAGGCGCACACCATAAAGCAGCCGGACGGCGTTTCCGGATCGGTAAACACTTCCGCGGAGGAGCGCACATAGGCATCGATGATTTCGGCGATCGGCTGCGGCTGTTCAAGCAGTTGGTTGGTGCAGGTGGTGTATTTGCTCAGGTAGCGTTCCACCGCCGCGCGGAACATCCCCTCTTTATTGCCGAACTCTGCATACAGCGTCGGCGCTTTGGCGCCGGTGACCTCGACCAGATCGGCCAATGACGTGGCGTCATAACCGTGACGCCAGAACAGCTCCAGTGCGCGGTCAAGTGCCAGGTCGCGATCAAACTGTTTCGGTCTGCCGCGGGTTTTCTTTGCAGCAACCTCTTCTTTGATAGTCATAATCCCTCTCATCTTGCGCGCCGCGTCTGCGCCGCCAAATTAAATTAACGCTCATTATAAAAAAATATTGCGACGGCGTCGAGAAGCGACTAACATTTAGTTATCGAACGTTATCTAATACCGCAGCCAATGCCAACGTTGTTATTGGTACACCTTCATAAAAACATAATCAATTGAAATAAATAAAATAACTCACCGTGATAGCAGCTCCCGCCCTTTTAACACCGGCGGGATGGTCGTGCTGTCGCAGCCTGCCGTTGTGATAAAACACCGCGCTGGCGGTAACGGCTGATGGCCCTGAACGGCAATTTCACTGCCGCATGCCGTGGAATGTCAGTTCTCCAACGCCAACAGACGCCATCAACACCAGGGAAAAATAATTTTATAACAATACATTACCAGCCATTCACGCTGAATGGCGCCGGCCGCCGCAAGCTCGGCCGACACCATTTAATTAATGAACATTAAAAAAATGCTTGCAAAGTGACCTGGGTCACACTAACATTAAATTATCGATCGTTAATTAATTTAACGCTCCGCGAAACAACAACCATATTCAACTTGTGATAGGAAAGAAGATTATGAAAAGCCTGAAAATGACCATCGCCGCCGTAGCCCTTGCCACCGTATCATTCGGCAGCTTTGCCGCAGAACTGGTAGACAGCCAGCCGGCCAATATGCAGAAAGTCGGCGTGGTTAACGCCAGCGGCGCAACCAACCTGACCAGCCTGGAAAACAAACTGGCGGCAGAAGCCGATAAAGCCGGGGCAAAATCCTTCCAGATCACCTCGACAACCGGTAACAACAAAATGCACGGCACCGCGATTATCTATAACTAATCGTTTGAGTCTGAGATGCAAAGAGGCGGCGTAAGCCGCCTTTTGCGTTGCTGCGCCAGGCTGGCGCAGGGAAAGAGCCCCTTACAGCGGCTTCAACATATAGATGGAACAGCCGTGATGACCGGTCGCGCCGCGCCGTTCGCTGAGCAGCGTAAAGCCCAGCGACTGATAAAGCCCCAGCGCTTCTTTAAGCTGTTCGGTAGTTTCCAGATAGCAGTAACGGTAACCGGCGGCCCGCGCCGCGCGCATCGCCTGCACCACCATGTAACGCGCCATCCCCAAGCCACGGATTTCGGGTTTGAAAAACAGCTTTTGCAGTTCACAGTAATCCGCTTCGCCGCCAAGCAGAGGCGCAATGCCGGCGCCGCCCACGATTTCCCCCTGCCGTTCCACCACCCAGTAATGACCGCCGCTGCGTTGATACACCTCAGTCAGCCGCTCCAGATCCGGATCGTGCAGACTGACGCCCTCCATGGTGTCCATACCGTATTCACGGAAACAGTCGCGGATCAGCTGCGCCATCGCCGCATCGTCTGCGGCGCAAATCGGCCGCACCCGCAGTTCGGCCTGCCGCTGCTTGCGCGCGCCGGCCAGCGCGCCGCTGAACTTACGCATCATCGCCACCGTCGCCGCCCGTTCATCATCGTCCAACTGCGCCAGCGCCGCCTGCATAAAGTTATCGGCATCGCTGTCGATCAGCGCCAACGTGCGTTTCCCCTGCCGGGTCAGACGGTGCAGACTGTGGCGTTTATCATTCGGGTGTTCAACCGTCTCGATCATCTGCGCGCTGACCAACGAACGCAGTGCCCGGCTGGCGCTGGCCTTATCGATGCACAGTTTGGCCGCCAGCTCCATCACCCCCAGCGGCTGTTCCTTGATTTCAATCATCAGGTGAATCTGCAACGGTGAAAAGCGCGAACCGTTGCTCTGCTTGTTCAACATCCCCAGTTCACGCACCAGACGGCGCGACAACGCCCTGAATTCCCGGATCTCCATGCTTGATTCCTTTGTTATTATCGTCAATTTAGTTGATAGTGTTACCTATTTATTTGTAACCAGCGGCGGGAGAAAAATCAAGCGGAGAAAACGGGGAAAAAACGATACGCCGCGAACGCCGGCGGCTGACGGTTAAAAGTGCAAAGGCGAGAGGAGCTGCGGCGCGCTGAACGCCGCAGAATATCGATCAGACCGGCATCAGGCCGATAAAGGTGGTTTTCTTGCGCGGGCCGGTCATCAGCGCCTCCAGCCGTTCCACGCACTGCAGATAGTGCGGAGTTTGCTTGTGCGCATCCACCGCCTGCTGATCGCGGTAGGCTTCGTAAATATAGAAACGCGTCGGGATGGTTTCATCCTGCAACACGTCAAAGCGCAGATTGCCCGGTTCGGCGATCGCCCCCAGATGGTTGGCGCGAAACACCTCGATAAACTCTTCCACCTTATCCGGCTTAACGTTGATTTCCACCAGCGTGACGTGCATAACGGCTCCTTAAAATGCGCGGGTTGACTCCCCAATCCTAGGCGCCCGCGCCGCGATTGCCGCCCCGCCCCGCCGATTTTGCAGCGCGCCTCACAGTTCTGTCACCGCGCCCCCGTCTCCGCCCCCTCGCCGCCCGGTAACGCCATCTATAGTTAAGATCTGGCTGGCGAAGAGTGTGAATTATGCGCAACTTGTTGATGGCATTAGACGCAGGGACCGGCAGCATTCGGGCGGTGATTTTCGATCTGGAAGGCCGACAAATCGCTTACGGACAGGCGGAGTGGCAACATCTGGCGCTGCCGGACGTGCCCGGCTCCATGGAGTTCGACCTGGCCGATAACTGGCGGCTCACCTGCCGCTGCATTCAACAGGCGCTTGAACGCGCCGACGCCGGGCCGGGCGACATCCGCGCCGTCGCCTGCTGCTCAATGCGCGAAGGCATTGTGCTGTACGACCGCAACGGCGACGCCGTCTGGGCCTGCGCCAACGTCGACGCCCGCGCCAGCCGTGAGGTCAGCGATCTGAAGGCGCTGCATAACCATCAGTTTGAGCAGGAAGTTTACCGCTACTCCGGCCAGACGCTGGCGCTGAGCGCCATGCCGCGTCTGCTGTGGCTGGCGCACCATCGCCCGGACATCTACCGCCGGGCGGCAACGATGACCATGATCAGCGACTGGCTGGCCAACCGTCTCAGCGGCGAGCTGGCGGTGGATCCCTCTAACGCCGGCACCACCGGCATGCTGGATTTAGCCCGTCGCGACTGGCGGCCGGCGCTGCTGGATATGGCCGGCCTGCGCGCCGATCTGCTGTCGCCGGTCCGGGAAACCGGCAGCCTGCTGGGGCGGGTCACCAACGAGGCCGCGCGGCAAAGCGGCCTGGCGGCCGGCACCCCGGTAGTGATGGGCGGCGGCGACGTGCAGCTTGGCTGTCTGGGGCTGGGGGTTGTGCAGGCCGGGCAAACCGCGGTGCTGGGCGGCACGTTCTGGCAGCAAATCGTCAATCTGCCGCAGCCGCAGACCGATCCGGCGATGAATATCCGTATTAACCCGCATGTGATCCCCGGTATGGCGCAGGCCGAAGCGATCAGTTTTTTCACCGGCCTGACCATGCGCTGGTTCCGCGATGCCTTCTGCGCCGAGGAGAAACTGCTGGCCGAACGGCTGGGGGTCGATGCCTATACGCTACTGGAGGAGATGGCGGCACGGGTGCCGCCCGGCGCCTACGGCGTGACGCCGATATTTTCCGACGCCATGCATTTTAAAAGCTGGTACCACGCGGCGCCCTCCTTTATCAATATGTCGCTGGATCCGCAGCGCTGTAACAAGCAGACGCTGTTCCGCGCGCTGGAGGAGAACGCGGCGATCGTCGCCGCCTGCAACCTGGCGCAGATCGCGCAGTTTTCCGGCGTACAGCCGCCGGCGCTGGTGTTTGCCGGTGGCGGTGCGAAAGGCAAGCTGTGGAGCCAAATTCTCAGCGACGTCACCGGGCTGCCGGTGCGGGTACCGGTGGTGAAAGAGGCCACCGCGCTGGGCTGCGCCATCGCCGCCGGCGTCGGCGCCGGGCTGTTCGACGATCTGGCAGCCACCGGCGAACGTCTGGTGCGCTGGGAGTGCCAGTATCAGCCCAACGCGGAGCACCATGCGCTGTATCAGCGGCAGAAAGAGAACTGGCTGGAGGTGTACGCCGACCAGCTGACGCTGGTGGACCACGGACTGACCACCTCGCTGTGGAAAGCGCCGGGCCTGTAACGCCCGGCTCCGGTAAACGCTTACTCGCGCGGCGCGGCCGCCAGGCGGAGATCGCTGCGCCAGCAGCACAGCGGATACAGCAGGCCGGTGACCACCAGGCTGATCACCCAGGAGATATCCGCCCCGGGAACCAGCTGCGAATAAGGCCCGCTGAAAAAGGCGTTCTCCATAAAGGGCAGCTGCACCACGATGCCGACGAAATACACCGCCAGCACCCGCCCGTTCAGCAGGCCGTAACGGCCGCCGTCGGCGCGGAAAATCGCCTCGATATCGTAGCGCTGCTTGCGGATCAGGTAAAAGTCGATCAGGTTGATCATGCACCACGGGATCAGCACCGCGATCAGCGCCAGAATCAGATTGATAAAGAAGCTGACGAAATTGGCCGACGCCGCCAGCGCCACCAGCACCGATCCGAGCAGCACCAGTGCGGAAAACAGCACCCGCACCTGCGCGTTGGGCTGCCAGCGCGGCATAAAGGTCTGCACCGCGGTAATCAGCGACAGCACCGCGCCGTAGAGATTCATGCCGTTATGGCAGATGATATTGATCAGGAACAGCCCCATCAGCACCGGCCCCAGCCAGCCGGTGGCCTGCCGCACCGCCGCCATCGCCTCAACGTTGCCGCCCACCAGATTGACCGCCACCATGCCGAACAGAAACGCCAGGATTGTGCCGCAGCAGGCGCCCAGCCAGGTATAGAGAAACGGCCGCCGGATCCCCACCTCGGCGGGCAGGTAGCGCGAATAGTCTGAGGTATACGGCGAAAAGCTGATCTGCCAGACCGCGCCGATGCAAAACGTCGCAAACCAGCCGCTCAGCGAAAAACGTCCGCGCAGCCAGAAATCACCGGGCAGCGGCTGCGTCAGCATCACCGCCATGCCGAGCAGCAGCGCCGCGCCCATAACCCAGGCGCCCAGCTTGTTGATTTTATGGATAAAGCTATAGCCGACCACGCCGATGGCGGTCGCCAGCAGCGCCCCCAGCACCGTGGCGTACGGGACAGGCAGCGCCGGCAGGACGTTATTGATCACCTTGCCGGACAGGGTGATGTTCGAAATAAAGAAGCCGAGATAAATCACCGTGGTAAAGGCGATCACCAGCAGCGAGCCGTAGCGGCCGAACTGGGCGCGGCTCTGCACCATCTGCGGAATGCCCACCTGCGGCCCCTGCGCCGAGGTGAGCGCCAGAAAGACGCCGCCGAACATATGCCCGGCGATAATCGCCGTCATCACCGACAGAATATTCAGCCCAAACGTATGGGTGGCGATGGCGCCGGTCACCACCGCCAGCGGCGCGATATTGGTGCAGAACCACAGGGTGAACAGGCTTTTGACCTCGCCGTGGCGCTCCGAGGCCGGCACATAATCGATGGATTTATCCTCGATCAGGCCGCTTGGTTGTGTTTGAGAACGCATAACATCCTCCGGTTTACACCGTTATATTTTTTATCGGGTAGAGGGTAAGGCAGCCCCTCCCCGCAGCGGGGAGGGGAAGCGGGACGGCTAGCGCATCACGAAGGGATCGTCGATGGGCGCATCGCTGGTGCGTAACCAGACGGTTTTGCTGGTGGTGTACTCCAGCGCCGCCTCCATGCCGCCTTCGCGGCCGAAGCCGGACTGGCCGTAGCCGCCGAACGGCGCCAGCGGTGAAACGGCGCGGTAAGTGTTGAGCCACACCACGCCGGCGCGCAGCTGGCGGGTCACCCGGTGGGCGCGGGTCAGGTTTTGCGTAAACACCCCGGCCGCCAGCCCGTACTCCGTGGCGTTCGCCAGGGCGATCGCCTCGGCTTCGTCGCGGAAGCTCAGCACCGACAGCACCGGGCCGAACAGCTCGCGCGTCACACTCTCCGCCTGCGGGCAGTCGCTGCAGTCCAGGATGGTCGGCGGGTAGTAAAAACCGGGGCCGTCGATGGGCTGCGAGGCGGTCAGCCGCCGGGCGCCCTGCGCCAGCGAACGTTCGACCACCTGTTCGATCAGCGCCTTTTGCCGCGCGGTGCACAGCGGGCCGAACTGGGTTTCCGGCTGTTGCGGACAGCCGATGACGATAGTGCGCACCTTCGCCAGCAGCCGCTCCAGCAGCGCGTCCTTGACGCTTTCCGCCACCAGCAGGCGCGAGCCGGCAACGCAGCTCTGGCCGGAGGCCGAGAAAATCGCCGCCACCTGCGCGTTGGCGGCGCTGTCCAGATCGGCGTCCTCAAAGACGATAAACGGCGATTTACCGCCCAGCTCCAGCGAGGTGCTGGCCAGGTTCTCGGCGCTGTTGCGCACGATATGGCGCGCCGTTTCCGCGCCGCCGGTAAAGGCGATGCGGTCTACTTTGGGATGGCGCGTCAGCGGCGCCGCGCAGCGTTCGGCAAAACCGGTGATCACATTGCACACGCCGGGCGGGAAACCGGCCCGATCGATCAGGCGGGCGAAGGCCAGCAGCGGCGCCGGGGCGGCCTCGGAGGCTTTCACCACCAGCGTGCAGCCTGCGGCGATCGCCGGACCAATCTTCACCGCCGACAAAAACAGCTGGCTGTTCCACGGGATCACCGCGGCCACCACCCCGACCGGCTCGCGGCGCACCCAGGTTTCCATATCCGGTTTATCGATCGCCAGCACGTGCCCTTCCATCTTGTCGGCCAGCCCGGCGTAATAACGGTAATACTCCGCCACATAGGCGATCTGCGCACGGGTTTCGCGGATGATTTTACCGCTGTCCAGCGTCTCCAGCCGCGCCAGCTCCGCCGCGTTGGCCTCCACCAGATCCGCCAATTTCAGCAGCAGTTTGCCGCGCGCGCCGGCGGTCATATTGCGCCATTCGGGGCGGTGAAACGCCTGCCAGGCAGCCTCCACCGCGCGATCCACCTCCGCCTCGTGCGCCTCGGCCACGCTGGCCCAGGGTTCGCTGGTCGCCGGGTTCAGTGAGTCAAAGCGCGCCGCACCCGGATCGAACTGCCCGTTAATATAGAGATCAAACGACTCCATCATTTCCTCCCGCCTCAGTGAAACTCAGGCATTACATGGCGGATAAAGCGCTCCAGCGAGGCTTTTTTCCGCGCGAAGGACATTCCGCTGTCGATCCACAGGGCAAATTCCGCATAGCCCATCTGCTCATATTTCTTCAGTCGCGCCACCACCTCATCGGCGGTGCCGATCGCCAGGTTATTGCGCATCATCTCTGCGTTGTAATAGCTATTGGCCGCCATCTCCTCGTCGCTCAGCGGCTTGATCAACCCCTGGCTGACCGGGCGCTCATTCTTGAACCAGGCGCCGAAATAATGGTAGAAGCGGTTAAGTTCCTGCGCCGCCTGCTGGGCGTCCGCCTCGTCCTCGGCCACATAGCCGTGCTGCAGCAACATGATTTTCAGCGGCTGCTGCGGCGCATATTCGCGGCAGGCGTCCTTAAAGCAGGTCACCAGCCGGACGATCTCCTCTTCCCCCTGATGCAGCGGCGTCACCTGCACGTTACAGCCGTTTTTCACCGCAAATTCGTGGCTGTTCGGGTCACGCGCCGCCACCCAGATCGGCGGATGCGGCTGCTGTTTCGGCTGCGGCGCCGAAGTGGTCGACGGGAAAGACCAGTACTCGCCCTGATGGGCGTAATCCCCCTGCCACAGTTTCTTCACCGCCGGGATCAGCTCGCGCATCCGCTGCCCGGCCTCCCAGGCGGTCAGCCCCGGCATCAGGCGCTCGTATTCATAGCTGTAGGCGCCGCGGGCAATCCCCAGCTCCAGCCGCCCGTCGGTGATCAGATCGGTCATCGCCGCTTCGCCGGCCAGCCGCACCGGGTGATGGAACGGCGCAATCACCGTGCCGGTGCCCAGACGCGCCTGCCGGGTGCGGTGGGCAATATCCACCAGATTGATAAACGGATTGGGGGCAATGGTAAAATTCATGCCGTGGTGCTCCCCGGTCCAGATGGTGTGTACGCCGCCGCGATCGGCGATTTCGCACAGCTCCATCATCTGTTCGTAGAGCTGCTCCTGCGGCTCATCGGGGGTGGTTCGTTCCATATGGATAAATAAAGACAGTTTCATCGTTCGCTCCCGCCCAGCCTCAGCTGGCAAATCGTTTGATCGCACCGCTGTGCTCATCGCCGTAGTAAATGCTGTAATTGCCCACCGAGTTTTCACGCACGAAGCGGTTAAGCATCGACTTCAGCGCCGCATCATCAATCGGCAGCGTCGCCGTCTGAGCGAGCGGCAGCCAGCAGGCCTGTTCGCCCTGCGGCACGCTGTCGCCGGCGTCGCTGGGCAGCACGCACAGGAAGACAATATGCTGGCGGTTCGACTGGCGGTCGTCATAAATGGAGTAAACAAAGCCCGGGCTGGCGGGCAGCGCCAGCTCCTGCAGCAGCGCCGTCAGGCTGTCGCCGACGCTGCGCCCGGCCACCGACCGTGACGGCAGGCGGAAGCGCCCGTCCTGCTGTTTGACCATCACCACGCTGCCGTCAAATTCAATCAGCGCGCTGACCACCACTTCCGGCCCGCTGACCAGCGATTCGGCGTTCTGCGCCGGCGTGAAGTAGGCGCCGCGGTAGTAGCCCAACCCGGCGGTGCCGCTGGAGTCAAAGGCGCTGATTTTGCCGATCAGAATCACGTGGTCACCGGCGTCCACCACCTGAAAACGTTCGCATTCGAACCAGGCCGAGCTGCCGTCCAGCAGCGGCACGCCGGCGGCGCTGCGTCGCCATGCCACCTGTGCAAAACGGTCGTCCACCTTCTGGGCGAAAATATTCGACGTCTCTTTCTGCTGTTCGGCCAGAATATTGACGGCAAAGTGCGCACCGTCGGTAAAGTTCGCCAGATTGGCCGAGCGCTTGTCGATATTGACCAGCAGCAGCGCCGGATCCAGCGATACCGAGGTAAAGGAGTTGGCGGTAAAACCAATCGGCTGCCCGTCGGCATCCAGCCCGGTGACCACCGTCACTCCGGTCATAAAGGCGCCGAAGGCGTCACGTAGTTGTCTGCGTTGTTCAATGTCCATCGTTCACTCCTGCCGTAGCGTGCCGGTGCGTCGGGGTTAAAAAGGCCAGCAGCTCCTCGTTGACCCGCGCCGCGTCCGTCAGATTCACCATATGTTTCGCGTTGTTGACGATCACCGCCTGCCCCTGCGGGGCCGCGAGCGCCATCTGCCGCGCCATCGCCGGGCTGGAGTTGGCGTCCAGCTCGCCGGTCAGCACCAGCACCGGGCAACGTATTTCGCCCCAGCGGCCGGCATAGACCGCATCGCCGGCGGCAAACGCCTGATACGCCTTGGCGTAGCCGTCGCGACTGACCTGATTAAGCCAGCCGCTGACCCGCCGCCGCAGCGCCGCCTGTTCCTGCGTATCGCTGAACCAGCGGGCCAGCGGCGAGTCCAGCTGCGCATCGCCGCGCGCCAGTTCGCCGGCACGCTGCAGCACCGCAGCGCGCGCCTGTTCGCTGCGCTGATAGACGCCGCTCATCACCACCGCGTGGCTGACCAGCTCCGGATGGTCAATCGCCAGCCCGGCGGCAATCAGCGCCCCCATCGAGTGACCGGCCACCGCAAAGCGCTGCTGCGGACGAGTGCGCAGAAACGCCGCCATCCACGCCACGTAATCCTGCAGCGTCGGCGCATGGGTAAAGCCGTCGCTTCCGCCATGCCCCGGCATATCCACGGCGATGACGTGAAACTGCGCCTGCAGGGCGCTGAACTGCGGTTCCCAGGCGTCGGCGTTCATGCCCACGCCGTGAATCAGCAGCAGCGGCTCGCCCTGGCCTGCTTCCAGGTAGCTCGCCTGCAGGTTGAATTCAGACAGCCGCTGGGTTTTGCGCATCATGGCCAAGCTCTTTCAGATCCTGATAACGGTTACCGATACGGTGATGCGGTCTCCCCCCTAACGCCGCGCCCAGCGCCACGACGATTTCATCGCCGGCCGGCGCATCGGCGATGGCGAACTGATAGGTCAGGTAGTGTTCGCGGCTGCCTTCGTCATTCTTCTGCATCATCGGAATCAGGATCGGCGCGTTGGCCGGCCCGCGGGTGTTATTGAACGCCAGGTAGCTTTTGGCCTGCACCGCATGGCGATAGTGGTTGCCGAAATGCAGCGTGTGGATCAGCGCCGAGGCGTGCTCCAGCTCGCCGTCCATCCCGACCACCGCACATTTGCCGAAGGCCTCCACCCGCTCGCCGCCGCCGGCCTCTTTCACAATCAGCCCGGTCAGCAGCTCGCCGAGCACCGGCGCCAGTTCACGGATTTTCGGGCCGAGGTCTTCCACATAGCCCTGACCGGCCCAGGGGTTCTTAATCACCGCGGCGGCGGCAATCATCACCAGGGGTTTGGCCGCCGCTTTACCGCCGTCGATATACAGCGTTTCGGTAGACACCAGCGTTTTACGAATCATCGGATGCATAGGGTTCCTCAAAAAGTAAATCAAATGTTAATGAGTGAGCGATTTGGGGTATAGCATCGGAAAATACGCCATGTCAAAGCTTGGTATACCATAATATCAACCGACAAAAATAAGCGAAGATGTGCAAAAAAACAGTGCGTATTCAACGGTATAAATCCGGAGAAAAATGACGGCGTCTCTGCCCGGCCCGATCGGCTGCGCACCGTAAACTGCGGGCGACATGGCGGACAAAAACCGCGCTGCGCCGCCTTTTTCGCCGGATAGGCTATAGTGGTGAGGAGATTTTTTTACCGATGTGATGAATTTGTGATCTACGCCTGATTTCCTTTTTCGCCGGCATGGCGTTTGGTATACCATCAGAACAACATTGCATTGTTCAGGGAAAAGGTGCTAAGAGTAATGGCCAAGGAAGTGATACCAATGAGAGAGACCGACAGGATGACGCACACCCCACTGAAGATTGAAAACGCGCCGCTGACGCTGCGTGAACTGGCGCTGAATAACGTCCGCCGCGCGATTATTTCCGGCTACTTCGCCGCCGGCGACCGGCTGGTGGAACGGACGCTCAGCGAGGAGCTGGGCGTCAGCCGCAGCGTGGTGCGCGAGGTGATCCGTTATCTGGAAGCGGAAGGACTGATTGAGATTCTGCCCAAAAAAGGGCCGATTGTGGCGATCCTCACCTGGGAGATTGCCGAACAGATTTACAATATCCGCCTGTTGCTGGAGCAGGAAGCCGCGCACGACTGCGCGCTGCACGCCAAAAGCAAGGATAAGAAACTGCTGCACGAGAAGCTGCTGCACATCGACCGCGCCTCCCGCGAGCAGGATGACATCAAGCGCGTCGACGCCTCGCAGGAGTTTTATAAAACCATCTTCGACGTCGCCGGGCACGCCATCGCCTGGGAGATCGTGCAGCGCCTCAACAGCCGCATCAGCCGGCTGCGGGCGCTGACGCTGAAAACCCATGAGCGGCAGGTGGCGGGTTATGAACGCATGACGCGCATCTTCAATGCGATTGAGAAAAACGACCCGGCGCAGGCGAAGCAGGAAGTATTTGAGCACCTGACCGAAGCCTCCGCGCTGGCCAGGCTGATACTGCAACCACAGGAGTAACCGATGCCCGCTTACTGGATTGCCCACGTCACGGTGACAGATCCGCAACGTTATCAGGCATATATGGCCGCCGCCCCCGAGGCGTTCCGTCAGTACAACGCGCGTTTTCTGGCGCGCGGCGAACAGGCCGAATCGCTGGAGGGCGCGCCTTTCACCAAGCACGTGCTGATTGAGTTTGACGACTACCAGAGCGCGCTGGCCTGTTACCGCTCCGAGGCCTATCAGCGGGCAAAGCAGGCGCGTACGGGCTGCGCCGAGGTGATGATTACGATTGTGGATGGGCTGAACATCACGCAGCAGGCCTAGCGTCGCTCCACATAACCGGCGGGAGGATACGCTCCGTCCGCGACCTTCCCCAGCGCGTCAAAGGTCAGTTGCCGGATCGGCCCTTGGCGCGAGCGTTATCAATCAAGGAAATATCAATATCCAAAAATCACAAATAAGAAAATAAATATCGGCATTTCATCGGGTTAAATTGTCCACCACGATAAACAGTGTAACCACGACGAAGATATTTATCCGCCGCGGCGCACTGCGTAAATTGTGATCTCAGTCACTTCAAGATGCCATCACCCGTTGGCATGCACCCGCTGAGATAAACGCTACTATGCTGAATAATAAAGATAAGCCTGCAAACTCGCCCTGGGCCGCCGTTTTCTCCCTGACGGTGGCCTGTTTTGTGATGGTCACCACCGAGTTTTTACCCATCGGCCTGCTGACCAATATCGCCCCGTCGCTGGACGTCAGCACCGGCACCGCCGGGCTGATGGTCACCATGCCCGGCATCGTGGCCGCCGTCGCCGCACCGCTGCTGAGCCTGGCCTCCGGACGCCTCGATCGTCGCCTGCTGATGCTCGGGCTGTCATTGTTGCTGATTGTGTCCAATCTGGTTTCCGCGCTGGCGGTCAACTTCCCGATGATGCTGCTCGGCCGGGTGCTGCTCGGCGTCTGCGTCGGCGGTTTCTGGTCGTTCGCCGCCAACTACGGCCGCCATCTGGTGCCGGAGAGCAGCCAGGGGCGCGCCACCGCGCTGATCCTCAGCGGTATTTCGGTCGGCGCGGTATGCGGCGTGCCCGCCGGCGCGCTGATCGGCGATACCTTCGGCTGGCGCAGCGCCTTCTTCGGCAGCGCGGCGCTGGCGCTGCTGGTTTTGGCGGCGCAGCTGCGTCTGCTGACCCCGGTACCGCCGTCGCGCGCGGTCACCGTGCGCGATCTGCTGCTGCCGCTGCGCCTGCCGCTGGCGCGGATCGGGCTGCTCGCCATCGTGCTGCTGTTTATCGGCCACTTTGCCGCTTACACCTACCTGCGTCCGCTGCTGCAACAGGTATTTGTCCTCAGTCCGTCGACCATTTCCCTGCAGCTGCTGGCCTATGGCGCCATCGGCCTGCTGGGCACCTTCGCCGGCGAACGCCTGGCGGAGCACAGCCTGCGCGCTACCTGTATTTTGATCGCCGTGATGTTGGCGGGGATTTTGATCGTCTCGCCGCTGTTAAGCGGCGTGGCCGGCGCCACGCTGATGGTGCTGATCTGGGGGCTGGCCTTCGGCGCCGTGCCGGTGTGCACAGCCAACTGGATGTTCGCCGCGGTGCCGCAGGCGCCGGAAGCCGGGCAGGCGCTGCTGGTGTGCGTGATCCAGATTGCGCTGGCCTCCGGCGCGCTGCTCGGCGGCGAAGTGGTGGACTGGCAAGGGGTCAGCAGCGCCATGCTGTTCGGCGGCGCATTGATCCTGTCGGCAGCGCTGGTGTTCGGTTTATCCTTGCGTTCCGACCGGGTTGGCGCTAAACAGTGTTAACCCGCATTACGGGCGCGCCGCGTCGCGCCCTGACATAACTCAGGAGCAGCATGGATCATCACTTACTGGCGATTCGCGTCTTTATCCGCGTCGTTGAAACCGGCGGCTTTACCCGCGCCGCCGATGCGCTGCGGATGCCGAAAGCCACCGTCAGCAAGCTGATCCGCAGCCTGGAAAATCACCTGCAGACCAAGCTGCTGCAGCGCACTACCCGCAGCGTGGCGGTCACGCCGGAAGGCGAATGCTATTACCGCCGCACGGTAAAATGGCTGGCGGAGCTGGAGCAGATGGAAGGTTGCATGACCGAATCGCAAAGCTCGCCGCAGGGGGTGCTGCGCATCGACGTCGGCGGCAGTACCGCGCGTCAGCTGCTGCTGCCGGCGCTGCCGGACTTCTTCGCCCGCTATCCGCAGATTCAGATCGACCTTGGCGTCAGCGACCGGCAAATCAGTCTGATTAATGACAACGCCGACTGCGTGATCCGCAGCGGGCCGCTGGCGGACTCCAGTCTGATCGCCCGCCGGCTGTTCAACCTGAGCTGGGTGACCTGCGCCACGCCGGGCTATCTGGCGTGCTACGGTACGCCACGCCATCCCGCCGAGCTGGAGCAGGGCTTTCCGCTGGCGCACTACCGGCACGCGGCAAACGATCGCATCCAGCCGCTGCGTTTTGTCGAAGAGGGCCGACAGTTTGAGATCCAGCACCGTTATCAAATCAGCGTCAACGAAGGCGGCACGCTGCTGGCCGCGGCATTGTCCGGGCTGGGCATTGTGCAGACGCTGAGCTTTATGGCGCAGCCGCATCTGGCGCGCGGCGAGCTGGTCAGCATTCTCGACGACTGGCAGCCGCCGGCGGAACCCACCTACGTGGTCTACCCGTCCAATCGTCACCTGAGCAGCAAGCTGCGGGTATTTATCGAATGGGCGATAGAACACTTTGCCTGAGCGGCGCCGTGCGTCCCACCAAGCCAATAACCCAATAACCCAATAACCCATTAACTTAATAAGTTATTAAATAATTAAGTTAATTGGGCATACAGTGATTCCCCGCACGAACCAGAACTTTCCCAATTGCTCAGCTAATAAGTTAGCAGCAGAATAACCTCTTAAGTTAACCGGATAGCGGCTTGGCAACCTGTGCAAGTTAAGGCATATTGGTGGCTATTCGTTCTGACTAACCCGTTAGATTATCAACCTGTCAAGCTAATAACTTAATAAGTTAACAGCTTAATAACTTGAGAGATGGCAGCATGATTGTTTTGATTGGTTCGCAAAAAGGCGGCGTAGGAAAATCCACCAAGGCGGTAAACATCGCCGGATATTTGATACTCAAGGAAGGCAAGACGGCAATTATCGTCGACGCCGATGACCAAAAATCGATCATGACCTGGTACAACGATCGCCAGAACGTTGAGGGCCTGCCGCATATTCCGGTGGTCGCCGCCTCCGGCAAAATCAAAGAGACCCTGCTGGAGCTGGACCGCCACTATGACTATGTGATTGTCGACACCGCCGGCCGCGACAGCGCCGAGCTGCGCTCTGGCCTGCTGGCCGCCGATCTGTTCCTCTCGCCGCTGCGCCCTTCGCAGATGGATCTCGACACCATCGGCTACCTGTCGGAAATGTTCTCCACCGCGCAGGAGTATAATGAGAAGGTCAAAGGCTATATTGTGCTCAATATGTGTCCGACCAATATCTTCATTAACGAGGCCAACGAAGCGGCGGAAGTGCTGAGCGAATACCCGGAATTCAAGCTGGTGGGCAACCGCCTGTGCGACCGCAAGATTTACCGCGATGCCTGGGGCGAAGCAAAAACCATTCATGAAGCGCACAACGAAAAAGCGCAGCACGAAATCGCCAGCCTGGTGAAAGAGGTGATTTTATGAAAAAACGTACGCCGAGCCAGCGCATGACGGAAGATGAGTTTATCAACAGCGCCACCTCGCATACGCTGCAGGTGCCGGCGCCGGCCGCCGAGGCCAAACCGCAGGGGCGCAAGCGCACCTATAAGGCGCTGTCCGTCAGCCTGACCGACAGCCACGTCGAAGCCATTGACGCGATGATCGTGCTGGCGGCGCGCAACGGCATCGTGCGCGTCACCCGTTCCGATATCATCAAGCTGGCCATCGACGGCCTGACGGAAAAAAGCGAGAACCACCTGCTGGAATTGCTGAAGAAATCCTGACGCCGTCTGTCACGCCGACAGATACGCGTCTTAGCCTGATAAACCGCCAGCTTAATAAGTTATTAAAACATTAGGCTGGCAGTTAAGCAGCTTTACAGCTTGAACGACATGCGCCGCCAGTCTGCGGCGCGATAACCCAAGGGGTCGAAGGCCAATGGAGCGAAAACGTACGGCAAGAGCATAATCTATTGATTAGATTCGACAAAAAACAAAATAACTCATCAAATATCCTTTTCACTTATTGTTATCTTTCTTAAACTGGCATCCTTGTAGGGTTAGTGGTTTAAACCATATTCAGCAAGAATGTTTTCGAATGTCCGATATGCTTGTTTTGCCTCAACAACATTAGTCTGAGCGGCATTTGTCATCACAATTAATGCCTTCCATAGAGCCCAGGAGCGGGCACGTGCCCATGTGCCCGAATCAGGCAAAAGAGCATCATGGAATACCTGCCTGCTTTCAGCATCGAATAATGTCCAGGCAATAACCAGATCGCATGCAGGATCACCGATGCATAACTGTCCAAAATCAATAACTGCATCCAGCCGATTGTTAGTAATTAACAAATTTCCTGCGCTTATATCACCATGAACCCAAACCGGCTCTTTTGACCAGGTTTGAGAGCTGCCGGCTTCCCATATTTCTGTCACCAGACCTGAATGTACTTTATTGCTTAATACCCTGATGGCCTGTCTGGTTTCTGAATCGTATACAGCAACAGAACCACCGCGATAAAAATTTTGAGGCCCTGCAACAGGTCCATCTTTTGAGTCAACCGCCTGGAGTGAGACAAGAAAATTTGCTAAATCTTTAGCGAGCACACAGAGGTCAACTTCAGGGGATGAAGCAACCGTTTTCCCCTCAATCCATCGGTAAACGGACCATTTCCAGGGATAATTCTCGCCTGGTGAGCCCATTCCTAAAGGGACAGGGATTTTATTAGGCAAAAACGGGGCCAGTTTCGGTAACCACTCCTGTTCTTTCTCCACTTGCCCGGCATAATGAGCTGCGCTTGGTAAGCGGACGAGCATATCATTCCCTAAATGGAAAGTCCGGTTATCCCATCCACTCGTTTCCACAGGCCATATGGCAAGATTAGCCCACTGAGGAAACTGGGCCGATATAAGCTCAGAAACAAGTAACCGGTTGATATCCATTGATTTATTATAAACCCTGAAATTTAGTGAACATCTTTATAAAAAGATCACTGATATTTTAAACATCAGTTTTTAAGCTATGTAACAAAGCTATTTAGTTATATTAGCGTCTTCCAAAATTTTATAAACGGTGGAGCGGGCGATATTCATTACACCAGTTCTATTTTTGCGAAGAACCAGCACGCTATTTCTGTCAATAACGCGCCTGCCCCCAAACCGGATGCCTTTCAATATAAGCGGAATCACGCCGGGCCGTTACGGCCCGGCGCGGCGTTTACTTCAGCGTAAAGCTCTGCTGCAGCGTCTGAGCGGAATCCAGGCCGACAAACACATTAAATTTGCCCGGCTCCGCGCCCCACTTCAGGCTGGCGTTGTAGAACTTCAGATCGTTTTCATCGATCGGCATCTCTACCGTAGTCGACTGGCCGGCCTTCAGCGTCACTTTCTTAAAGTTGCGCAGCTCTTTCACCGGCCGGCTGACCGAGGCGGTTTGGTCCTGAAGATACAGCTGCACCACGGTGGCGCCGTCGTAGTTGCCGCTGTTCTTCAGCGTCACGCTGGCGGTGATTTTGCCGTTGCGCGCCATGGTCGGGCTGGACAAGGTGAAGTCCGACAGCGTGAAGCGGCTGTAGCTCAGGCCGTAGCCAAACGGATACAGCGGGCCGTTGGGCGAGTCAAAGTAGCGCGAGGTGTACTTGCCCGGATTCTCCTTGTTAAACGGCCGCCCGGTGTTCAGATGGTTGTAGTACATCGGGATCTGGCCCACGGAGCGCGGGAAAGTCATCGGCAACTTGCCGGACGGGTTGTAATCGCCGAACAGCACGTCCGCCACCGCGTTGCCGCCTTCGGTGCCGCTGAACCAGGTTTCCAGCATCGCATCCGCCTGCCGGCTCTCCCACTCCAGCGCCAGCGGCCGGCCGTTCATCAGCACCAGCACCAGCGGCTTGCCGGTGGCCTTCAGCGCTTTGATCAGGTCGCGCTGGCTCTGCGGAATGGTGATATCGGCGCGGCTCGACGCCTCGTGCGCCATGCCCTGCGACTCGCCGACCACCGCCACCACTACGTCAGCCTGCTTGGCGGCGTTCACCGCTTCGTCAATCATCTGCTGCGGCGGCCGCGGGTCGAACACCACCGCCGGCTCGTACAGGTTCAGATAATCAATGATGCTTTTATCCTGCGTGATGTTGGCCCCTTTGGCGTAAATGATTTTCGCCTGGTCGCCGACCGCGTTTTTCATCCCCTGCAGCAGCGTCACCGACTGTTTGCTGACGCCGGCGGCCGACCAGCTGCCCATCATATCGCGCTGGCTGTCGGCCATTGGCCCCACCAGCGCAATGGTGCCCTGCTTGCGCAGCGGCAGGGTCTGGTGGTCATTCTTCAGCAGCACCTGAGTACGGCGCGCCACGTCGCGCGCCTCGGCGCGGTGCAGACGGCTTTCGGCATTGGTGTCCTGCGGGTCGGAGCCGGCCGGGCCAAGGTGTACGTACGGATCCTTGAACAGCCCCATCTCATATTTGGTGTTCAGCACGTCACGGCAGGCGCGGTCGATGTCGCTCTCCGGCACCCGCCCCTCTTTCACCAGCCCCGGCAAGTACTTGTCGTAATACTCGTCGCTCATGCTCATATCAACGCCGGAGGTGATCGCCAGCCGCACCGCATCACGCGGGTCCTGCGCCACGCCGTGCTTGATCAGCTCTTTAATCGCCCCGTGGTCGCTGATGGTGATGCCGTCAAAGCCCCACTGATTGCGCAGCAGATCCTTCAGCAGCCAGGGGTTGGCGGTGGCGGGAATGCCGTTAATCGAATTCAGCGACACCATCACCCCGCCGCTGCCGGCGTCTACCGCCGCCTTGTACGGCGGCAGGTAATCCTGCTGCATGCGCAGCGGGCTCATATCCACGGTGTTGTAGTCGCGTCCGCCTTCGGTCGCGCCATACAGCGCAAAATGCTTCACGCTGGCCATCACCGAGCCGGGCTTGGCCGGATCGCCGTTCTGGTAGGCGTCCACCATCACTTTGGCGATTTTCGACACCAGCCAGGTGTCCTCACCGAAGCCTTCCGACACCCGGCCCCAGCGCGGGTCGCGGGTAATGTCGACCATCGGCGAGAAAGTCATATTCAGGCCGTCGTCGCTGGCCTCCTGGGCGGAGACCCGCCCGCTGAGCGCGATAGCGTCCAGATCGAAACTGGCGGCCAGCCCCAGGCTGATGGGGAACACCGTGCGCTGGCCGTGCACCACGTCATAGGCGAAAAACAGCGGGATTTTCAGACGGCTGAGCTGCATCGCCTGATCCTGCATCACGCGGATATCCGGCCGGGTGACGGTGTTGAAAATCGCGCCGATCTGCCCCTTGCGGATGCCCTCGCGGATCGCCTCTTTCGGATTATCCGGCCCGACGCTGATTAAACGCAGCTGGCCGATTTTCTCTTCCAGCGTCATCTGCTTCATCAGCTTGCTGACGAACGCATCGCGCTGCTGAACATTGATTCCTTGCGTTGCGCCGCTCTCCTGCGCAAAGACCGGACTGACCGCCAGACCGGATACCAAACCCACTGTACAAAGCCATTTCATATTGTTATCTCAGGCAGGTTCCCGCCGCGGGCGGGAAAGTAAACAGGTAATCAGGGAGTGTGCCACACTCTTTTTCCGCGTTGAAACCGTTATGGTTACAAGCTGTTAGCCGTCGTCGCCAGATAGCGCGTCAGCCGGGCGCGGCTGTGCGCCGCCTCCTGCGTCAGAAAATCCGTCAGCAGGGCCAGTCCGTCCGGCGACGGCGTACGTTCAGGATAGACCAAATAGTAGCCGGCGCCGCTGGCGACGCTCAGCGCAAACGGCGTCACGATGCGCCGCGCCTGAATATCCTCCTCCAGCAGGCACAGATCGCCAATTGCGATGCCCAGCCCCTGCAGCGCTGCGCTCATTGCCAGATCCAGCGTGTCGAAATGCTGCGACTTGCGCGAGGGCAGCGCCGCGCCGCCGGCCGCCTTCAGCCAGCGCAGCCAGTCGCGTCGGTCGCGCGTCGGGTGCAGCAGGGTTTTCTCCGCCAACTCCGCCAGCTGCGGCGCGGCGGACAGGTAGCCCGGCGTGCAAACCGGCGTTAACACCTCGTCAAACAGCGGGTGCGCCGTCAGCCGCTTGCCCGGCGGCGCGCCAAAGGTCACCGCCGCGTCAAACTGCTCGCCGGCAAAATCCAGCCGGTGCGACACCGAAGCGGTCAGTTCGATATGCAGCTCCGGCCGTTCATTCTGCAAACGAATAATTCTGGGCAACAGCCAGCGCATGGCGCAGGTCGGGCACTTGATGCGCAGGGTGCCGGGCTGGGTGCCGACGCGGGCGACGGCGTCTGCCAACTGCCCCAGCGCCTGGCGCACCGGCCCCAGCAACTGCGCTCCCTGCGGCGTCAGCGCCAGCCCGCGCGCATGGCGGCTGAACAGCGGATAGCCAAGCTGCTGCTCCAGGCCGAGGATCTGCCGGCTCACCGCCCCCTGCGTCAGATGCAGCGCCTGCGCGGCATGGGTAAAATTCAGCCGTTGCGCCACCGCAACAAAGGTTTTCAACACGTCGAGCGAAGGTAACATCGTGGGCATCGGGGCCTCTCCAGCCATGATCGGAACGCATGGCTAGCATGACAAAGTTTCTCTTGTCGCGCCATAACGGCTGATGCTTAATCACTCAACCCACTTGCTTGATCCGGAGCCGCCATGCAGAGCGCCTGTTCACCCCGTTCCAAACTGCCGGACGTCGGCACCACCATTTTTACCGTGATCGGCCAGCTGAGCGCCGAACATCAGGCGCTGAATCTGGCGCAGGGCGCGCCGAATTTCGGCTGCGCGCCGCAGCTGATTAACGACGCCGAGCAAGCCATGCGCGCCGGTCATAACCAGTATGCGCCGATGAGCGGCGTGGCCGCCCTGCGCCACGCGCTGGCGGAAAAAACGCAGCGTCTGTACGGCGCGCGCTACGACGCCGACGCGGAAATCACGGTGCTGGCCAGCGCCAGCGAAGGCCTGTACGCCGCCATCAGCGCGCTGGTGCAGCGCGGCGACGAGGTGATTTATTTCGAACCGGCGTTCGACAGCTATGCCCCCATTGTGCGGCTGCAGGGCGCGCGGCCGGTGCCCGTCCGGCTGTCGCTGCAGGATCTGCGTATTGACTGGGATGAAGTCGCCGCCGCCATCAACGGCAACACGCGGATGATCATTATCAACAGCCCGCATAACCCGACCGGCGCGCTGCTCGACGAGCAGGACATCGCGCGCCTGAGCGCGCTGACGCGCGATACCGATATCGTGATTCTGTCGGACGAGGTGTATGAGCACGTGGTGTTCGACGGCGCGCAGCATCACAGTATGGCGCGCCATCCGCAGCTGGCGGAACGCAGCGTGATCGTCTCGTCGTTCGGCAAGACCTATCACGTTACCGGCTGGCGCATCGGCTACTGCCTGGCGCCGGCGGCGCTGACGGCGGAGATCCGCAAGGTGCATCAGTTCCTGGTGTTCTCCGCCGACACGCCGATGCAGTACGCCTTTGCCGCAGCGCTGGCCGACGCGCAGAGCTATCTCGGGCTGGCCGCCTTCTATCAGCAAAAGCGCGATCTGCTGGCCGCGGCGCTGCAAGGCTCACGCTTTGAGCTGCTGCCGAGCGCCGGCAGCTTCTTTATGCTGGCGCGCTTTAGCGCCTTCAGCCAGGAGAGCGACAACGACTTCGCCGTACGGCTGATCCGCGAGGCGAAAGTCGCCGCCATCCCGCTGTCGGCCTTTTACAGCGACGGCGCCGACACCGGCATTATTCGCCTGAGCTTCGCCAAAGATGACCAGACGCTGCGCGAAGGCGCGCGCCGTCTGCACACCGTATAACCGACCGCACGCCACTGAGGAAACCGCGATGAACACCACACTGAAAACACTGCTGGCCGCCGGTTGTCTGCTTGCCGCCAGCGCAACGCAGGCCGCCGACCTGCGCTTCGGCGTTGAGGCGCTGTACCCGCCGTTTGAGTCCAAATCCGCCAGCGGCGAGCTGGAGGGGTTTGATATCGATCTGGGCAACGCGGTCTGCGCCGCCGCCAAGCTGAGCTGCAGCTGGGTGGAAACCTCGTTCGACAGCCTGATTCCGGCGCTGCAGGCGCGCAAGTTTGATGCGATTAACTCGGCGATGAACGTCACTGAACAGCGTGAGCGGGCCATCGCCTTCACCCGGGCGATTTATCAGGTGCCCAACCGGCTGATCGCCAAAGCCGACAGCGGGCTGACGCCCGACGCCAAAGCGCTGGCCGGCAAGCGCGTCGGCGTGCTGCAGGGGTCAATTCAGGAAAACTACGCCAAGGCGCACTGGGCGCCGCAGGGCGTCGAGGTGGTCTCCTATCAGGATCAGAATCAGGTATACCTCGACCTGAGCGCCGGACGGCTCGACGCCACGCTGATTATGGCGCCCGCCGGCCAGAGCGGTTTTCTCTCCCGCCCGGACGGCAAAGGCTTTGCCTTCGTCGGCGACACGGTGCAGGACGCGAAGATTTTCGGCTCCGGCATCGCCTTCGGGCTGCGCAAGCAGGATAGCGCGCTGAAACAGCGGCTGGACGCGGCCATTGAGCAGGTGCAGCAGCAGGGCACGGTCGATAAACTGGCGAAAAAGTATTTCGGCGATATTGACGTGTCTGTGCAGCCGCAGACGGCGAAATAATGCTGGCGTAGCTACGCGCCAGCGGCGATGGCCCGCCCGGTGTTATTTCCCCACCGAATGCACCAGCGCGGCCATCGTTTCCGCCTGCTCGTCCAGCACCTGGCTGGCGGCGGCCACCTCAGACACCAGCGCGGCGTTTTGCTGAGTCACCTGTTCGAGCTGATTCAGCGCCTGTTGGATTTGCGACACGCCGAGCGTCTGCTCCTGCGCGGCGTGGGCGATATCGCTGACGTATTGCCGCATCTGCCCGGTGTTGCCCACCGCCGCCTGCAGCGCACTGTTTGAGTCGGCCACCCGCGCCACCCCTTCGCCGATTTGCTCCATATTCTGGCCGACCAGCGCGCGGATGCGGTTGGCTTCCTGCGTGCAGCGCTGCGATAAATTGCGCACCTCGGCGGCAACCACGGCGAAGCCCCGTCCCGACTCGCCGGCGCGGGCGGCCTCTACCGCCGCATTCAGCGCCAGCAGGTTGGTCTGAAACGAAATATCGTCAATCGAACTGACGATATGCGCGATCTGTTCGCTGGAAGCGCGGATCGCCACCATGCTCTGGCTGGCGTCATCGGCGATGCGGCTGGCCTCCTGCACCTCCTGCGTCATGGCGCCAATCAACCGCTCCGCTTCGCCGGCGTTGCTGGCGGTGTGGGCAATGGCGGTGGCGATCTGCTCCATGCTCGCCGCCGTCTCCACGATCGACGCCGCCTGCTCGTCGGTGCGCTGCGCCAGATTTTGGTTGCCGACGGCGATATCGCCGCTGGTGGTGCGTAACTCCCCGGCGCCGACGTTGATCTGCTGAATCATCCGCTGAATATTGCCGATCGCCTGATTATAGGCCGCGTTAAGCCGCGACAGCTCATCGCGGCCCGGCACCGCCAGACGCAGGGTAAAGTCGCTTTCCATCCGCTGGATGGTGCCCAGCGTCCCCTCCAGATGACGGTGGAGGCGTCTGGCGACCACGACGGCGATCGACAAGGCGGCGGCCAGCGCCAGCGTCCCGATCAGCAAAAAGCGCTGCCAGTCGCCGCGCGCCTGCGCCGACAGCTGGGATACCGTGTTCTGCAGCGCGCTGACGGCGCCGTTTTCCAACTGGTGCAGCGCATCAATCCGCGCGGTCTGCGCGCTGAACCACTGCGTCGGGTCGATGCCGAATCCGCCGCGCTCGGCACGGGCAAACGCGGTATCACGCAATGTCAAGGCGGCCTGGGCCGCAGAAGCCTGTTGTGATTTTTCCAGCGCCGCCGCCAGCGCCGGGTTGCTGAGGCGCTGGGCGGCCGTCAGCCAGGCCGCCTGCTGCGCCACCACCGCGCTCAGCGCGCGATACTGGCCGTTGCCGAAGCGATCGGCGGCAAAGACGCCGGCCAGCAGCGCCCGCTCCAACCCGGCCTGTTCTTTCAGGTTCAGCAGGCTGTAGTAGGCCGCCAGCTCGCTGACCAGCTCGCCGGACGATGACAGCTGGCTCAACCCGCCGACAAAGCGCAGCTGATCGCGGATGGCGGCGGTATACACCGCAACGGCGTCGGCGGCGTTGATATCCAGCCCGCTGACCCGGGAGCGAACGGCATCGAGCGCTTGCAGGCGATCGTTGAACGCCGCCAACATCCGGGCGTTATCGCCCGCGCTCTGCCGATCGCCGGCCAGCGCACGACGGAAAACCGCCACCGCGCTGTCGGTCTGTTTGCGCTGGGCCGCCAGCTCGGCGGTGAAGTTTTTCCCAGCTGACGCCAGCACTCCAGCGCTCATGCCCCGCTCTTTCTGCAGTTCATCAATCACGCCGCCGACGCTGCCGGCCAGTGCGATCAGTTGCCCCAGGCTGTCCATCTGCCGCTGGGTCTCAATGCGCGTGACCATGCCCGAGCCGACAAACCAGCACAGCGCCAGCAGCATCGGTAGCAACGCCACAAAGAGCTTCATCTTCATTGAAATGTGATTCATCCACGACATGGATGCTGACTCCTTTACCCGTTTAACGTCATATGGAAGGGTTATCGGTGGGTAAACGGAGTTATTGACTGCAGAGTGAGGGAATCTTGTTCAAGATCAAAAATAGCGGCGAGAAATGACCGGACGCCGCAGGCGACGCCCGGATAGCAAGCTGTTTAGTCGCGCTCGAACACCGAGCTGTGCAGCGCGCGATCCTGCTGATGGCGCTCCAGCGCCAGTTCTATCAAGGTGGTGATCAGTTGGCTGTAGCTCATGCCGCTGGCCGCCCACAGCTTCGGATACATGCTGATATTGGTGAAGCCGGGCAGCGTGTTGATCTCATTGACCACCACCCGCTCATCGGCGGTCAGGAACACGTCGACCCGCGCCATGCCCAGACAGTCCAGCGCGCGGAACGCCCGCAGCGCCACCTCGCGGATTTTGTCGCTGGCCGGCTCGGAGATTGCCGCCGGCACCACCACCTGCGCGCCCTGTTCGTTGATGTATTTGGTATCGTAAGAGTAGAACTCGTCGCTCAGCACGATTTCACCGCACAGGCTGGCCTGCGGCTGGTCGTTGCCCAGCACCGCGCACTCAATCTCGCGGCCGACGATCGCCGACTCCACCAGCACCTTATGGTCGAAGCTGAACGCCAGCGCCACCGCCTGCTCATAGCCTGCGCGGTCGCTGACCCGGCTGACGCCGACGGAGGAGCCCTGGTTGGCCGGCTTGATAAACAGCGGCGACCCCAGCTGTTCGCTCAGCTGTTCAAAGCTGTGCTGCGCACGGTTGCTGCGCGTCAGGGTAACGAACGGCGCCACCTCCAGCCCGGCGTCGCGCAACAGGCGTTTGGTGACGTCCTTATCCATGCTGACCGCCGAGCCCAGCACGCCGGCGCCGACAAACGGGATATTCGCCATCCGCAGCAGCCCCTGCAGCGAACCGTCCTCCCCCAGCGTGCCGTGCACGATCGGGAACACCACGTCGAGCTGGCCGATAACGTTGGCGCTGTCAGCCTCAATCAGTTGACTGCTCTCCTGCCCCGGCACCAGCGCTACGTTTTTGTTGGAGTGGTTCAGGGCGATCAGCGCCGGGTTTTCCGCATGCAGCAGGTAGTTGGAGGCATCATTAATATGCCACTGCCCCTGCTTGTCGATGCCCAGCAGCGTGACGTCAAACTTCTCTTTGTCGATGGCATCGACAATGTTTTTTGCCGACTGCAGCGAAACCTCATGCTCCGCCGATTTACCACCAAAAATTACGCCAACACGTCGTTTAGTCACGCCTGAAATCCTTCTGAAAAAGTGATGCAAACAAGTCAATTATTACAATAAACGCATTGTTCAGCCGCGGCAATCGCCCTTTAACAGAAAATTCCGAGCATTAACGCCCGCCGGCCTCTGCCACAGATCGCCAAACGCAATGTATATAAAGCATATACACTTCATATCGTCTTTAACCTAAGGAGCAGCACGATGGGCATTGTGAAAATCTCCGACGTCTTGCACGACGATCTGCGGCTCGCCAGCCTGACCATGACGCGTTCCATTAACGCGCAGGCCGAGTACTGGATCAAAATCGGCATGCTGGCGGAGTTCCACCCGGAACTGACCTACCCGCAGCTGGTAAAGAAAATGATGAAAGAGAATGCGTTAACGCTGAAGGAGATGGTTGAGTGAAACAGATTGTGATCAAAACGCCGGATGAAATCGCCAAAATGCGCCACGCCGGTTCGCTGCTGGCAAAAGTGTTCGCGATGCTCGACGGCGTGATCCGCGAGGGCATCTCCACCATGGAGATCAATGACCGCGCCGAGGCCTTTATCGTCGACGAACTGCAATCACGCCCGGCCAGCAAAGGACAGTACGACTTTCCCTACGTGCTGAACACCTCGATTGACGACGTGATCTGCCACGGCGTGCCCTCCGCCAGCAAAATCCTGCGCAGCGGCATGATCGTCAACGTCGATATTACGCTGGAAAACGGCGGCTATATCGCCGACTCCAGCAAAATGTACTGCATCGGCCAGACCACACCGGTGGCCAAACGGCTGGTGAATAACGTCTATGAATCCATGTGGGCCGGCATCCGCACGGTGAAGCCGGGCGCGACGCTGGGGGATATCGGCCACGCCATCCAGCAGCACGCCGAAAAAGCCGGCTACAGCGTGGTGCGCGAATACTGCGGCCACGGCATCGGCCGCGATATGCATGAAGAGCCGGCGGTGCTGCACTTCGGCCAGCCGGGCAGCGGCATGACGCTGCAGGAAGGCATGGTGTTTACCATCGAGCCGATGATCAACCAAGGCGACCGGCGCATCAAGCAGAAAAAAGACGGCTGGACGGTGGTCACCCGCGATAAAAAGCTGTCCGCCCAGTGGGAGCATACCGTGGCGGTGACCGGCGACGGGGTGGAAATTCTGACGCTGCGCGACGAAGAGCGCGAAAACGGTTATCTCGAGTGCTATAAAGGAAGGTGATTTTTCACCGTTTGCCGTCCCGGCGGCGGCAACCTTAATCTGACAGGGAGATCGGCATGACGCACAGCGCCCGCAGTGACCAGCAGGCATTTATCAGTCAGTTGAAACAAATCGTCGGCGGCCCGCAGCTGCTGACCGATGCGCGCAGCACCGAGCGCTACCGCAAGGGTTTCCGCTCCGGCGAGGGCCAGGCGCTGGCGGTGGTGTTCCCGACCCGTCTGCTGCAATTGTGGCAGGTGCTGCAGGCGTGCGTCGATGCCGATAAGGTGGTGATTATGCAGGCCGCCAACACCGGCCTGACCGAAGGCTCCACCCCCAGCGGCAACGACTACGGGCGCGATGTGGTGATTATCAGCACGCTGCGCCTTGACCATATTCAGGTGCTTGCTCAGGGCAAGCAGGTGGTGGCCTTCCCCGGCAGCACTCTGAACCATCTGGAAAAGTGCCTGAAGCCTTACGACCGCGAACCGCATTCGGTGATTGGCTCCTCCTGTATCGGCGCGTCGGTGATCGGCGGCGTGTGCAACAACTCCGGCGGCTCGCTGGTCAAGCGTGGCCCGGCCTATACCGAACTGGCGCTGTACGCCCAACTGGACGCCGACGGTCAGCTGCGGCTGGTCAACCATCTCGGCATTCAGCTGGGCGACACGCCGGAAGAGATCCTCACCCGGCTGGAGCAAGGCGACTACCGGCCGGAAGACGTCGAGTACGGCGAGCTGCGCGCCTCCGACAATGAGTACGCCGTGCGGGTGCGCGACGTCGATGCCGACACTCCTTCCCGCTTCAACGCCGACAAGCGCCGGCTGTATGAGGCTTCCGGCTGTGCTGGCAAGCTGGCGGTGTTCGCCGTGCGCCTCGATACCTTTGAAAAAGAGAGCCGCGAGCAGGTGTTTTATATCGGCACCAACAACACCGCGGTGCTGACCGAGCTGCGCCGCCATATGCTGAGCCAGTTTGAGAATCTGCCGGTGGCCGGCGAGTATATGCACCGCGATATCTTCGACATTGCCGAGGTGTACGGCAAAGACACCTTCCTGATGATCGACAAACTCGGCACCGATCAGATGCCGCGTTTCTTCACGCTGAAGGGCAAGATGGACGCCACCTTCAACAAGCTGCCGCTGCTGCCGCACAACCTGACCGACCGGGTGATGCAGGGGCTGAGCCATCTGGCCCCCAGCCATCTGCCCAAGCGCATCAAGGAATACCGCGAACGTTTTGAACACCACCTGCTGCTGAAGATGGCCGGCGACGGCACCGATGAGGCCTACGCCTACCTGAAGCAATACTTTAGCGAGGCGGAAGGCGACTTCTTTGTCTGCAGCGCGGAGGAAGGGAAAAAAGCCTTCCTGCACCGCTTTGCCGCCGCCGGCGCCGCCGTGCGCTACCACGCGGTACACGCCGACAAGGTGGAGGATATTCTGGCGCTGGACATCGCCCTGCGCCGTAACGACACCGACTGGTTTGAAACCCTGCCGCCGGAGATCGACAGCCAGCTGGTGCATAAACTCTACTACGGCCACTTTATGTGCCACGTGTTCCATCAGGACTACGTGGTGAAAAAAGGCGTCGACTGCCACCGGCTGAAACAACAGATGCTGGCGCTGCTGGACCAGCGCGGCGCGGAATATCCCGCCGAACACAACGTCGGCCACCTGTATCAGGCGAAGCCCGATCTGCAGGCGTTTTACCGCCAGGCCGACCCGACCAACAGCTTTAACCCCGGCCTCGGCAAGACCAGCAAGCTGAAAAACTGGGGCGAGCAGCAGCCGTAACCGCATGCCGCCAAGAAACGGCCACCGCCATCATGGCATGGCCGTTTTTTCTCCGCCCTTCCCGGCAACCACAGCGTTCTTACTCTGCTCCCGCATTTCTCCCCGTTTGTCCCAGCCACCACACAACAAATGATCATCATTACCGTTTGCTAATCACTCAATACAACAGCAACATACTGTACATGCATACAGATATGCATATGCCGGCACTGGCGGCACCTTGCTCAATCCGGTGGTTTTAGCCAGAAACGTCAGAGGCCATTTATCCGTTACGAAAGGAAGTTATAAAGAGGGAATTATCATGACTGAAGCCAAGAAAAATGCACAAGTGCTGAACGGTGTGAATGATGACATTAGCGAACTGAAAGCGTTATCCACGCTGCGCAAACGCGTCATCAGCGACGGCGAGATCGTCGCCAAATCACCAAACGGTTTCCGTCTGGCAAACGGCAACACCGGCGTGATATTGCGTAACGACGGTAAGGATTTTTACGCGCTGACCACGCCGAGCGGCCAGGCTCAAAATGGCTCGTGGAACACCTTGCGTCCTTTCTCATTCAATCTTGCCTCCGGCAGAGTATCGCTGCGCAACGGTGTTGATATCTCCGGCGGCGCAATGATCTCGCATAACGCCGGTATTTCCACCAAGACCACCGGACCGGCTCCGCTAATCAACGGACAAATTTATTATGCCGCAGATGTCAGCGCCAATTTCACCAGCGGTAATGTCACCACCACCATGTTGATGGGATCGCGGGTCGTCGCCGGCAAAGAGGATTATGGGTTACTTTCTTACCGCGATTGGCAAGGGAACTGGAACGAAATCCAGGTGAGAGCCAATGCCGAGTTATCGGTGGGACAATTAGTAAAGCGTAATCCTTATGGCTGGATTGTCGCTGCCGGTAACTTCGACACCAATAACAATGCCGACCGAATTACCAATGCCATGCGCCTGCAGGGGAAAGACGATCTCTTTGCCGACCTATACCATTATGAACGCATTGGCCAACACCATTTTATGGGGTTGCATGTAGCCAACGGCGGCGCACAAGGCTGGTATGAATTCCGCAACGACGGCCATGCTTACACCAACGGTGCCTGGAACAGCAGCTCCGACGCCCGCATGAAAACGGATATCACGAAAATCTCAGGCGCGCTGGAGAAGCTGACCACAATCAGCGGTTACACCTACCTCAAGCAGGGCATGCCGGAAGCCGGTGTGATTGCCCAGGAAGTGGAAAATGTCTTGCCACAGTCCGTCACCCAAACCGAATTGACCATGAATGACGGCAGCGTTCTGAAAGACGCCCGCAGCATCAATATCAACGGCGTCGTGGCGCTGCTGGTTGAGGCGCTTAAGGAAGAACGGGAAGCTCGCATCACATTGGAGACGCGCATCGCGGCTCTGGAAAAAACACTTGCCGGCTAACAGAGCGGAAACATCGGCAAGCATACAGCCAAATTCAATAAAAATATTTCACTGCATATACATCTGACTATGTATAAGGAAATCAAGGAGATGTTGTTATGGCAACACCCGCATATTACCTCAATGGCATACCGCATGATGCCGGAGGCCGCCCTATTATCACCATCACCGGTGGCCCAAACAGCCCCGTAGGAAACGGCGGAATCTATCCCGGAATATCTTTCCCTGTTTATGTTCCCTGGCCAGGTATCGGCAGCAGACCGAATAGCGGCGGCAGCATAGCTTATGACCCGAACAAATTAACATTTACCGGCTTATATTATCTGCGAGAGAGCCAGAAACAAATAAATCAAATCCTGGAACAGGCCAGCAATGCGTACCCACTGCATGCAGATCAAACCAGAGATGAGGCCAGTGCGTTACTTGCTGACTTAAAAAATAGCGGATTGATTAATCATCCTGAAATTAACCCGCTGGCTAATGCTCTACAGGATTCTGTTAATGCATTACAGATTAATATCGATTTAAAAAATCGAGACGGAAATATTGCCAATCGGAAAACACAGGAGGCTGAAGACACGTTTAAGGACTTCATGCATCGCTATAAACTCGCGAACTTTATCGACAAATCTGCCGCCATGATTGATGTGGCGATATCAACAACGGGTCCATGGTTCATCAAGTTATGGAATGAAACTGTCCCCCCTAAAATCAGCGAAGAGATTGAGGTAAAAAATAAGCTCATTTCATATCTCGATCGGGTAAAAACAATTACAGAAGATGCAAATAATAAGAAAAACACCCTGACTGAGATAAAAAACAGGATAGAGATTGAACAAGCCCGTAAGGCGGAAGAAGCCAGAAAAGCGGAGGAGGCCCGCCAAGCGCTGTTTGCCACAGCGGGGGTACGGGATACTCCCACCTACACGCTGGAAAAAGCCAACGCCGCCACTGCCGCCTTGATGACGGCCGGTACCATGGTGCTGAACCGCGCGCCCGGTATGGTGCAGTTGTCAACGGTGGCAAACGGCGTAATGACAACGGCCAGCGAGATGGCTGGCTGGGTATCCAGCGCGATGTGGCGAGGCGCGGTCGCCGTAGCCGAGGTGGCAACGGTCAGTAGCGTCGGTGCGACGGTCGGCGCCTTTGTGGTCGGTTTTTGGCCGGGCAAGGCCGGGGAAGGCAGCGACCACGTTCCCGGCCGCGATATTAAGATGTTTGCCACGCAGGCAGGTTTGTTCGCTGCCGGTAAAACCGCCGTTCAGCCGGAAATGGATGTGGTCGATTTGCCGGTCCGTGGCTTTATCGCAACGGATGATCATGGGCAGCAGAATGTGTATCTTGTCAAAACCGGGGCCGGCGGCGTATCTGCCAGCGTGCCGGTGTACCGACCGGTGCATGATGAACAGACCGGCCTGGACAGGATAACGCTGCCGGCAATGGCCGGGGCGCCGTCGCGAACCATTTTGGTCAACCCGGTGCCGGTCGGCCCTACCGCACCATCCCATACCGGTAACGATGCACCGGTGCCGGTGACGCCGGTGCATACCGGCACTGAGGTGCGGCAGGCGGACAGTATCGTCACCACCACCTTTCCGGCCGGTGATATCCCGCCGCTGCAGGATTTCATCTATTGGCAGCCGGATGCCACCGGCAGCGGCGTTGAGCCGGTTTATGTGATACTGAGCGGAATTTATGGAGAAACTAATGCCAAAGGAAAATACAGCGGACGTGACTACAATACCGACCAAGCCGGTGGCCCTATCCAGAACCTGGACTGGAGAACGGCCAACATCGACCGGGCAGGCGTGGATAAGGTGAGGTTGCATACCGGACGGTTTATGGAATCTCCCGAAAACAAGGTGATGATTGACCGACTGGAGAAAATTTTGCAGGGTAAGCTACAGGCAACGGATACCGATAAGCGTTTTTACACCCATGAAATTAGGGAGTTGGAACGTTACCGGGCGTTGGGTATTCCTGATGGTACGGTTCCAGAAAATGAAGGCGAAGTCTGGAACAACACTCATACAACAACATTAGAAGATTACCAGCTTAGTTCTGATGAAAGCCTGTTATACACACCAGAGGCTCTCAACGCACATAACTAAATGTAAAGGTATTAAAATGATAGACTACAATGCAATGGTTAAAAATGAAAATATGGCAGACGTTATTCTTTATCTAGTTGGACGAAAAGAAGAGGGCATGGCATATCCATCCATTGACCTGTTTTTTGGCAGATATAAAGCAGCTGAAAAATATGAGTCATATAACATAAAACTAATACATACAATGAAGGAACTTGAAGAGGCTGGCCAGGTATTTTCAGCAAGAACCTATGGTTCTGGATATAAAAAAGGCCCTAACTGGAAGGAACCAAAGTTCGTCACCGAGAAAAAATACGGTATCGAATAATCGCCATTAATGATTTATTATCATGTTTTTCACAAAGCCCAAAAATTCAATTTTTGGGCTTTTTTATCTGTATCTTTCGTTTATTTGAAGCAATCATCCTCAGCGTAGCTGACATCTTAACATTCATACGATTAATGAAAAACCCACTGAGAAATCAAATCAGGTGATAAATTGGCAATAGTTGTGTCCCTCCCGTCGCTGCAGAATTTCACTTATCAGCAGCCGGATGCAGAGCTGAACCGATTTATGTGATACTGAGCGGAATTTATGGAGAAACCAATGCCAAAGGAAAATACAGCGGACGTGACTACAATACCGACCAAGCCGGTGGCCCTATCCAGAATCTGGACTGGAAAACGGCCAACATCGACCAGGCAGGCGCGGATAAAGTGAGGTTGCATACCGGGCGGTTTGAAGACTCCCCCGAAAACAAGGTGATGATTGACCGACTGGAGAAAATTTTGCAGGGTAAGCTACAGGCAACGGATACCGACAAGCGTTTTTATACCCATGAAATTAGGGAATTGGAGCGCTACCGGGCGTTGGGTATTCCTGATGGCACCACCCCAAAAAATAGCTACGAAGTCTGGAATAATACTCACACAGCAACATTAGAAGATTACCAGCTTAGTTCTGATGAAAACCTGTTATATACGCCAGAGGCTCTGAAATAAAACAAATAAATGCAGAGGTATTGAAATGATAGATTATAATTCAATGGTTAAAAATGAGACTATGGGAGATGTTATTATCTTTCTGGTTGGACAAGAAGAAAATGGCATGGCATACCCATCTATCGACCGATTTTTTGGCAGATATAAAGCAGGTGAAAAATATGAGTCATATAACATAAAACTAATTCATGAAATGAAGCATCTTGAGGAAGTTGGACAGGTAGTTTTAGAAAGAGTCTATGGAGCAAAATGTAAAAAAGGTCCCAACTGGAAAGAACCCAAATTCGTCACCGAGAAAAAATACGGCATCGGATAATCGCCATTGACAATCTTTCATCCTCATGTTTTTTTCGCAAAGCCCAAAAAATCACGTTTTTTGGGCTTTTTATCTGTGTCGTTCGTCTATTTTAAGCAACCATCATCAGCGTAGCTGACATCTTAACATTCGTACGATTAATGAAAAATCCATGAGAAATCAAATCAGTTGATAAATTGGCAATAGTTGCGCTCCTCCTGCGGCTGTAGGATTTCATTTACCGGCAGCCGGAAGCGGCATTGAGCCGGTTTATGTGATACTGAGCGGAATTTATGGAGAAACCAATGCCAAAGGTCAACACAGCGGACGCCCCTATAATCCAGATAAAGCTGGCGGACCAATTCAAAATTTGGACTGGAAAACTGCCACCATTGACCGCGACGGCGTAGACAAAGTGAAACTGCATACAGGACGCTTTGGTGACTCACCCGATAACAAGGTGATAATCGACCGATTGGAGAAAATCCTTAAGGGGGAACTAAAGCCTACAGATATCGACAAACGTTATTATACTCATGAGATACGTGAACTAGAGCGCTACCGTGCGTTAGGAGTTCCTGATGGGGTAGAAGATGAATCAGTTTGGAATGATGCACATACAGCTACACTTGAAGACTATAAAGTAAATGAGAAAACCGACCCTCTTTATACACCAGAGGCCAAGGAAGCTTATGAAAAAGCTGAGTTAAAAAAACTCAACGGAGGTTAGTAATGTCACCAATTGAAAATATTATTAAAAGTGAAAGTGTTGAAGATGTGCTTTTACACTTTGCACCCATAACGTCATACCCAGGAATTGATCGGATGTATGTTAATTATAAATTCCAGGTGATAGAGCATGGCGAATTACTGTCAACGTATCAGCGGCTGGTGAAGGAAGGTAAACTAACTAAAGACGATAAAGGCCATACGATTAAAGGACCGAACTGGAAAGAACCTAAATTTGTGACCGAGAAAAAATACGGCATCGAGTAATCGCCATTAATGATTTATCATCATATTTTTCTCAAAGCCCAAAAAGTCAATTTTTGGGTTTTTTCATCTGTGTCGTTCATCTATGTTAAGCAATAATCATCAGCGTAGCTGATATCTTAACATTCTTACGATTAATGAAAAAATCTGAGAAATCAAATCAGGTGATAAATTGGCAATGGTTGTGTCCCTCCCGTCGCTGCAGAATTTCACTTATCAGCAGCCGGAAGCGGCATTGAGCCGGTTTATGTGATACTGAGCGGAATTTATGGAGAAACCAATGCCAAAGAAAAATGCAGCGGACGTGACTATGATACAGACAAAGCCGGCGGCCCTATCCAAAACCTGGACTGGAGAACGGCCAACATCGACCAGGCAGGCGTGGATACGCATACTGCCACCCTAGAAGACTATAAAATAAATGAACGAAATGAACCTTTGTATACTCCTGAAGCAATCAAAGCGGCAGAGGAGCAAGCTAAGAGGGAAGAACTATGATTGATTTTAAGTCTATGATTGAAAAGGAAAGTGTATACGATGTGGTGTCTTTCTTCGCTGGTTCGACAAGAGGGATCGGTTATCCGCAGTTGGATAATTTCTTTGTTCGTTACCGATTTGATGTTATTGGAAATGGAGAACTATTGAAAGTTTTTGAAGATATGCGCAGTAATGGGATTGTCGAATGGGGAGAAAAAATGCTTGTTAAAAAAGGCCCAAACTGGAAAGCGCCCGCATTCGTCACCGAGAAAAAATACGGTATTGAATAATCGCCATTGACGATTTTTCATCATCATTTTTTCGCAAAGCCCAAAAAGTCAATTTTTGGGCTTTTTTATCTGTGTCGTTCATCTATTTTAAGCAATAATCATCAGCGTAGCTGACATCTTAACATTCGTACGATTAATGAAAAATCCCTGATAAATCAAATCAGGTGATAAATTGGCAATGGTTGTGTCCCTCCCGTCGCTGCAGAATTTCACTTATCAGCAGCCGGAAGCGGCGTTGAGCCGGTTTATGTGATACTGAGCGGAATTTATGGAGAAACCAATGCCAAAGAAAAATGCAGCGGACGTGACCACGATACCGACAAAGCCGGTGGCCCTATCCAGAATCTGGACTGGAGAACGGCCAACATCGACCGGGCTGGCGTGGATAAGGTGAAGTTGCATACTGGACGGTTTATGGAATCTCCCGAAAGTAAGGTGATGAGCGACGACTGGTGAATATTTTTCAGGAGCAGCTGGTGAGGAATAAACTTATAGGAAGAGTTATGATTAACTTCAAAAAAATGTTTGAAAATGAAGAAACTCAGGAGATCATTTCGTTCCTTTCTGGACGAAAAGATAACGGTATATCCCATCCTCAATTAGATGGTTACTGCACCACGTATGGAAACAATTACATATCAAACATTGAACTAATCTCTTTAGTACGAAATATGCAAGAAAAAGGATGCATTTCACCTAACGGAAAAGGTGGTTATAAAAAAGGCCCTAACTGGAAGGAACCAAAGTTCATCACCGAGAAAAAATATGGCATCAAATAATCGCTAATAATGATTTATCATCATGTTTTTCGCAAAGCCCAAAAGCTCACGTTTTCTGGGCTTTTTATCTGTGCCGTTCATCTATTTGAAGAAATAATCATCAGCGCGGCTGACACCTTAATATTCTCACGATTAATGACACAACCACATAAAATTGACCCAGGTGATAAATTGGCAATAGTTGTGTCCCTCCCGTCGCTGCAGAATTTCACTTATCAGCAGCCGGATGCAGAGCTGAACCAATTTATGTGATACTGAGCGGAATTTATGGAGAGACCAATGCCAAAGGAAAATACAGCGGACGTGACTACAATACTGACAAAGCCGGTGGCCCTATCCAGAATCTGGACTGGAGAACGGCCAACATCGACCGGGCTGGCGTGGATAAGGTGAAGTTGCATACTGGACGGTTTATGGAATCTCCCGAAAGTAAGGTGATGATTGACCGACTGGAGAAAGTTTTGCAGGGTAAGCTACAGGCGATGGAGACCGACAAGCGTTTTTATACCCATGAAATTAGGGAATTGGAGCGTTATCAGAATCTAGGGATTAAAGATGGGGAGATCCCAGAAAACTATGATGAAGTTTGGAATAATACCCATGCAGCCCCCCTAGAAGACTATAAAATAGATGAACGAACTCAATCTTTATATACACCTGAAGCAGAAGAAGCATATCGCAAAGCAGAGGAGGGAACATAATGCTAGATCTTGAAGGGATTTACAAAAATGAAAGCGTAGAAGATGTTCTTTTGCATTTTTCCCCACGAACACCTTACCCCAGTATCGACCGTATGTACGTACGCTACAAATTTGAAGTCATTGCAAATGGTGAATTACTACGGACTCATCAACGATTATTCAAAGAAGGCAAATTAATGAAGACGGAAAAGAAACTACCGGAGAAAGGTCCCAACTGGAAAGAACCAAAGTTCGTCACCGAGAAAAAGTACGGTATCGAATAATCGCCGCTGACGCTGTTTCATCATGATAGATTGCACAAAGCCCGACTAACTCACGTTTGCCGGGCTTTTTCATTTGCGGAGATATTACCCGTAGTTTAAATCCGTTCGCCCCGTCCGCTTAGCGCAGTTCCAACTGCGTCATTACCGCGGCGATATCGCGGCAGGCTTCGGCCGGCAAGGGCTGCAGCGGACGCGGCAGGCAGTCGAGGTCGCTCAGCCCGAGAATACCGGCGGCGACGGCCATCACGCGGATGCTGCCATGTCGGCGGAACAGTTGCCACAGCGGTTCCAGCCGCGCAACCAGCTCGCTAACGCGCCCGCTGTCCCCTGCCCGTGCGGCGTCGACAATCTGTCTGGCGCTGTGCGGGAACAGGCCGCCGCACACCGAATACCACACCTCGCAGCCGGCATTCAGCCCCTGCCCTGCAAACTCATCGCCGCTGACGCCGATGGTAACCTCCGCCGACAGTATCTTCCGCAGGCTTTGCATTCGCACCGGCTCCGCCTGCACGCCGGGGATTTTCACCGACTGCACGCCCGGCAGGGCGGCGACGCGCGCCAGTAACGCATCGGAAAACTCAAAGCGAGTGGTGCGCGGGTTGTTATACACGCACAGCGGCACGGAACTATGGCGCGCTACGGTTTCATACAGCGCATAAACTTCATCATCCGTCAGCGACTGATAGCACAGCACCGGCAGCAGCAGCGCATCGGCGCCCGCCGTCTGCGCATCATCGGCCAGCTGCAGAACCTGCTCCGTGCCGTAAGCGCCGATGCAAACCATCAGCGGAATGCCGCCGGCGTGCTGCGCCGCCAGCGCGGTGACGCGTTTTTTCTGCTCATGCGTCAGATAGGCATAGCTGCCGGTGGAACCTAAGACGCCCAGCGAATCAACCCCGGCCTCGGTCAGCCGGGCCAGGATATTCACAAAACCTTTTTCGTCGATCCCCGAAGGGGTCACCGGGGTCAGCGGAAAAGCGCTCAGACCTGTAAACATGACTTGCTCCTGTGATAAGTGCGGAAAACGCGCCAGCGGTCATTATAATAAACACAGCGGTCAGTATAATAAATGGCGATATTTACCACATCCCGGATAATTTATGATTGCAAAAGCCACCTGAACACATTAGTTTCATCAGACTGCTTGTTCAATTATCAGGGCATTTAATGCGCGATTTCACACACGTCACCGACCCAGCTTCAGCGACCGCTCCGGCCGCCGTTGCGCCGTGTGCCGCCATCGCCCCTCCCGCCCTGTCATCTGTCGTGGTAGCCGTCGTCGCTACCGTGGTTTCGCCGCCGCACGCCGTGGTTGTGCGTTAAAACCACCCTCAATCTTATTCTCCGGACAATATTCATGCGCGTTGGCGCAGGCCGTTGCGTATGCCGGAGTTGGTAATGTTCACGACAGGTGACATCACATGCGAGTTATTTCCCAATCAGCCAATGCCGCGATGGCGACGCTGTTTGTGCTGCTGTGGAGCAGCGGCGCTATTTTTTCCCGCTGGGGGTTGGAGCACGCCTCCGCCTTGGTGTTTTTATTCTTCCGCTGCGCCATCGCCCTGGCGCTGTTGACGGCGATCGGGCTGTGGCAGCGACGTCTGTTGCCCGACGCCGGCAGTCGCCGGCGCGTGGCGCTGATCGGTCTGCTGATGATCGGCTGCTACCAAACCGCCTATCTGCTGGCGCTGGAATGGGGCGTCACCCCCGGCGTCCTGGCGACGCTGCTCGGCGTACAGCCGATCATCACCCAGTTCGTTACCGAACGGCGCTGCGGCGGGCTGCGCGGCCTGGGGCTGCTGCTGGCGCTGGGCGGCCTGACGCTGGTGGTGTATCAGAGCATCAAGGTGGCGCACTTTTCACCGCTTGGCATCGCCTGCGCCTTTGTCGCGCTCGGCTGCATGACCCTCGGCACCCTGCTGCAAAAAGGCATGCAGCAGTCGCCGCTGGCGGTGCTGCCGCTGCAGTACGCCGTCGGGCTGCTGGTATGCGCGCTGGCAATGCCGTTCGCGCCGCTGCATGTCGAATGGCGGCCGGGCTTTATACTGCCGTTGCTGTGGATGGCGGTGGTGATCTCGGTGCTGGCCACCCTCCTGCTCTACCGGCTGATCCAGCGCGGTAATCTGGTGCAGGTCACCAGCCTGTTTTACCTGATCCCGGCGGTTACCGCCCTGCTGGATTATCTGCTGCTCGGCCACCGGCTGGCGGCGCTGAGCCTGCTCGGCATGGCCGGCATCGTGCTCGGCGTGATGCTGGTGTTCCGCAAGGCGTAATACGTAAAAAACCCCCTTGGCCAGACGGCGCGAGGGGGTTTATCACTCGGTTGCGGCGTCAGAACAGCCAGGAGCCATAGCCCCACAGCAGCACCGTCAACCCCAGCAGCAGCTCAAGCAGCAGGATGCCGATGGCAAAGGTGGAGCTGGAGAACAGGAACCCTTCCTGACTGTCGATATTCAGGAAGTGCGGAATGCCGAGATACAGCAGATAGCCGGAATAACACAGGCCAACCACCCCGACGAACAGGCACAGCCACACCACCGGATACAGCGCCACAATGCCGCTGAGGAACATCGGCGTGGCGACATAGCCGGCAAACACCATACAGCGGTGCAGACTCGGCCGCGCTTCATAACGCCGCGCCATCCAGTGGATCACTTTGCCCATCACCGCAACGCCCGCCAGCATCAGCAGGTAGAAGGCCACGGCGGTATACAGCGCGGTCGCCATATCCAGCCGAATCGCGTGCCCCTCGCCGGACAGCCAGCCCAACTGCGTGGTGCCGATAAATGCGCACACCACCGGGATCAGCGCCATCAGCAAAACGTGGTGAGTATAGAGATGCGAGACGCTTTCGTTCTCGCGCTTGATTTCTTTGAACTCGGTGCTGGGATGCGCCAACAGCCCCCAAACATGATTGATCATGAGACACCTCCTCATCTCGCCGTCGGCCGCGCCCGGCGGGAATCACACTCCTCTGACGAACCGCGCGTCCGTATGAGGGTTGCGGCCACGGGGCTCTCCCCCTGCCATTTATTATAGTCTTTGGGTGAAAAAACGTTCGCCATCGGAGCGCGGAGAGGGTTTACTCTATAATCAAGCTGTTATCGTGCCGCCCCGCTGTGACCGGCCGATAATCAATCCGAAAGGAAGGAGCACGCCCATGACCGCAAAACTTCGCACCCGCCAGAGCGGCCTGGCGGATATCACCTACGGTGAAAACGTCCTGGTGGTCGAACCCTGTAATCTGTACGGCTGCACCCTGGGGGACGAGGTGTTCGTCGGCCCCTTTGTCGAAATACAAAAAAACGTCACCGTCGGCGCCCGCAGCAAGATCCAGTCGCACAGTTTTCTCTGTGAATATGTGACGCTGGGCGAGGAGTGCTTTGTCGGCCACGGCGTGATGTTCGCCAATGACCGCTTCCAGAGCGGCGCCCCTGACGCCGACCCGGCGAACTGGGGCCATACGCACATCGGCAACCGGGTCTCAATCGGTTCCGGCGCCACCATTTTACCGGTGCGCATCTGCGACGGTGCGGTCATCGGCGCCGGCGCCGTGGTGACCCGCGATATCACCCGCAAAGGCATTTACGCCGGTAACCCCGCCCGGCTACTGAGGGAGCTGCCCTGATGAATGCAGTCCGGATTGAACGCATCACCGACCTGCCCGCCGGCTATCTGGAAAATAACGATTTCACCTTTTACGTCGAATGCTATGCACAGCCGGCTTTTGGCACGCCGGTCGAACGCTGGCCTACCCAGCCGGTGGCGCCGTATCGCAAACACTACCCGCTGGCGCCCTTTATCAACGACGAAGGTGACACCTTTCTGGCGTTGCGCGACGGCGTGGCGGTCGGCCATATCACGCTGAGTAAAAACTGGAACGACTACACCCTGATTGAAGAGGTGGCGGTCAGCCGCAGCGCACGGCGCAACGGCATCGGCAGCGCGCTACTGGACGCCGCGCAGCAGTGGGCGCGCGAACGCGATACCGCCGGGCTGATGCTGGAAACCCAGAACAACAATCTGGCCGCCTGCCGCTGCTATCAGCGCTACGGCTTTACCCTCGGCGGCATCGACCATCTGTTGTACCGCGGCCAGCCGGATATTGCCGACCATGAAATCGCGCTATTCTGGTATCTGCCGTTCAATAACGAGGTCGGTTATTAAGCGGGCACAACAGGTGTACGGTTTCACTGCGGTTTAGTTTATGTCCGCTAACGTGAAAACGATGCTTCTCTCAATCAACCACGCCGCCAACGGAGGGGGAAATGAGCAAGGTCGCTCCATGGTTGTTAATGGTCGTATTGGCCGGCTGTGCCGGCACGCCGGACGGCGGCGCGTCTTCGCCGCATCCTGCACAACCCGCGGAAACCCAAGTGAACATTGACGATATCACCTCAGCCCGGCTGCAGCGCCTGCTGGCGCTGCGTAAATCAATGCCGGCGCTGGACGACGGCGCCGTCATTGAACGGCTGTCCCGCCAGTTTCTCGACGTGCCTTACGTCGCCGATAGGCTGATCGGCGACGCCGCTACGCCGGAACGGCTGGTGATTGATTTTCGCGGACTGGACTGCTTTACCTACCTGGACTATGTCGAAGCGTTGCGCCATGCCGATGACCAGGCGCAGTTTGTCCGGCAGCTGATCGCCACCCGCTACCGTAACGGCGAGGTCGGTTTCCTGACCCGTAAACACTTTTTCAGCGACTGGGCCTATCAGCCAGCCGTCCGCGCCGATGACATCACCACCGACCTCAGCCCGCACGCCATCACGCTGAGCAAAGTGCTGAACCGCAATGCCGACGGCGGCCAGTATCTGCCGGGGCTGCCGAACGCCACGCGCCGCATCAGCTATATTCCCAGCGAATATGTCGATGCTCGGCTGCTCAGCCGGCTGCGCACCGGTGATTACATCGGCATCTACACCAATCTGGAGGGGCTGGACGTCACCCACGTCGGCATCTATATCATGACGCCGGCCGGGCCGGTTTTACGCAACGCCTCGTCGCGCAAGGAAAACCGTAAAGTGGTGGATTCACCGTTTATCGACTACATCAGCAGCGCGCCGGGCATTGTGGTTCTGCGTCCGCGCTAAACGGTTATATTTTATCATTCCTTGTGCTAAAGCCGGGTTTGACTTCCTGCGGCGTCTGCGTTTATCTGGTTGCTAAAACTGACTGATTTTATTGTTGTTTCAGGGAGTGTTCGATGGCAATTTACCGGCGTTGCGCCATACTGGCGGCGGCCATGACGGCCTCGCTGCTGTTAGCAGGCTGCGATCGGCAAGACGATCGCCACCATATCAAGGTCGGCGTGATTAACGGCGCCGAGCAGGACGTGGCGGAGGTGGCGAAGCAGGTCGCCAAGGAAAAATATGGCCTGGAGGTCGAGCTGTTCGGCTTCAGCGGTGCCCTGCTGCCCAACGACGCCACCGATAAGGGCGAGCTGGACGCCAACGTCTTCCAGCACCGTCCGTTCCTGGCGCAGCAGAACAAAGACCGCGGCTATCATCTGACGGCGGTCGGCAACACCTTTGTCTTCCCGATTGCCGGCTACTCGAAAAAGGTTAAATCGGTCAATCAGCTGCGGGACGGCGCGGTGATCGCCATTCCCAACGACCCGACCAACCTCGGGCGAGCGCTGCTGCTGCTGCAGAAAACCGGGCTGATCGCGTTAAAACCCGGTAAAGGCCTGCTGCCCACCGCGCTGGATATCAGCGCCAACCCGCACAACTACCGCATTATCGAGCTGGAAGGCGCGCAGCTGCCGCAGGTGCTGGACGACCCGAGCGTCGACGTGGCGATTATCAGCACCACCTACATCAACCAGACCGGGCTGACCCCCACCAAAGACAGCATCTTTATTGAAGGCAAGGATTCGCCGTACGTGAATATCGTTGTGGCGCGCGAAGACAACAAGGATGCGCCGAAGGTGCAGGAGTTCCTCAAGGCGTATCAGTCTGATGAAGTCGCAGCGGCGGCGGAAAAGATCTTTAACGGCGGCGCCGTCAAAGGCTGGTAACGCTCCTGCAGGCCAGGCCGCGCCAGCGCGGCCTCCCCATAATCTTTCCCGTAAAAAAAACACCGCTTCCCGCTTGACCCTCACGCCGCGTCAGGCTTTAGTCTCTCTGCACGCACAAGGGAGGAGCACTCTATGTTATTGAAAGTCGGCGAACTGGCGCGCCGTTCTGGTATTACCGTTCGCACACTGCATTACTACGACAGCATTGGTTTGCTGGTCCCTTCTGCGCGCTCCGACGCCGGCTACCGGTTGTATAACCGGGCCGATATCGCCCGCCTGCATCATATCCAGGCATTACGCCGTATGGGAATGACGCTGGCCGAGGTCGGGGCGATTCTGGAACGTTCGGATCTGGCGCTACCCACGGTGCTGAGCCGCCAGATTGACATGCTGAACCAACAGCTGACGCAAATCACCGCGCTGCGCGATCGCCTGCAAGCGATGCATACGCAACTGACGGCGGGTGATGAGCCGGATCTGAACGACTGGCTGACAACGTTGGAGTTAATGACCATGTACGATAAATATTTCACCGCCGATGAACTGGCGCAGCTGCCGTTTTATCAGGCCGATACGCAACGCCAGCAAGAGTGGGCGACCATGGTGCAGCAGGTATGTGAACTGATGGCAAATGGCACGCCGGCGCAAGATCCGCAGGCGCAGCGCATTGCACGCCGCTGGATGCTGGCCCTGGAGCGCGACACCGCCGGCAACCCGGCGTTTCTCACACGTCTCAACACCATGCATGCCGATGAACCCTCAATGCGCGAGCAGACCGGTATCACGCCGGCCATGACCGATTACATCACCCAGGCATTTGCCGAAACCAAACTGGCGATTTACCAGAAATACCTGGATGAAGATGAGTATGCCTATGTCCGCAAACACTATTTCGACCGCATACAGGAGTGGCCGGCGCTGATAGCCCGCCTCCGTTCTGCTCTCAACGACGGTATCGCACCGGACAGCGGGCAGGCCCGGCAATTGGCCGCTGAATGGCTGGCGCTGTTCCGCTCCTACGCCGGCGACAACCCAGCGACGCAGATGAAAATCCGCCAGGCCATGGAGCAGGAGCCGACGCTGAGCGAAGGCACCTGGCTGACGCCGCCGCTGCTGGACTATCTGCGCGAGGCGGTCGCCAATCTGATGCGCGGCGAGTAGCCATTACTTTTGATTATCACAAGAGAGTAAAACAATATTTATCTTGCCGGTCAGCGCGGCGCATCATTCAATTATCCGCTGATTTATATCGAAAACATGGAGCTATCATGCAGCAGGCCGCGCTGACCATTACTGATGCGACTCATGAAACATTGATCGCTGTGACACAAATCTATGCTTACCATGTTCTGCACGGCGCCGGCTCTTTTGAAGAAGTGCCGCCCACTTTAGAAGAGATGCGCCAGCGTCACGATCGCGTACAAACAGCCGGATTACCCTGGCTGGTGGCGAAACTGGACGAGCAGATCGTCGGCTACTGTTATGCCGCGACTTATCGACCACGTCCTGCTTACCGCTTTACCATTGAAGATTCAGTGTATATAGCGCCAGATATGCAAGGCAAAGGCATAGGCCATGCGCTGCTCAGTGCGCTGATTGCCCGCTGTGAACGCGGGCCATGGCATCAAATGCTGTCAGTCATCGGTGATTCAGCCAATAATCACGCGTCGCTGGAGCTCCATCGGAAATTGGGATTTTGCAGCATTGGCACCCTGAACCAGGTCGGATTCAAATTCGGCAGTTGGCGGGATACACACATTATGCAGCGAGCATTAGGGCAAGGCGATCGTTGACCGAAAGATTAAGCGGCAGGGCACACCCCCGCCGCTCCGGTTAAGCTTTAAAACGCGCGCGTACCGCGCCGATCATCGATACCAGCAGCAACACCACGCCGCCGGCGACAAAGCCGAACGCCACGTTCAGCAGCGAAGGCACGATGCCCTGCAGGATATGGTCAAACGTCGGTGCGACCGCAATATGCGCCGCCCAGTCTTCAAACAGGTGATGCACCGCCGGCAGGCCGTGGGTCAGAATACCGCCCCCCACCATAAACATGGCGATGGTGCCGACGATCGACAGCGTTTTCATCAGGAACGGCGCGGCGCTGACAATGCCGCTGCCGATGCTGCGCGCCAGCGCGCTGCTTTTACGGCTTAAATACAGCCCCAGGTCGTCCAGTTTGACAATGCCGGCAACGATGCCGTACACGCCGATGGTCATCACAATGGCGATACCGCACAGCACGATCAGCTGCTGGGTAAAGCTGGCGCCGGCCACGGTGCCCAGAGTAATGGCGATAATCTCGGCGGACAGCACAAAGTCGGTGCGCACCGCGCCCTTTACCTTACGCTTTTCATAGGCCGCTACGTCCTCGTTCGGATTCAGCGCTTCACGCTGTTCCCCCTGTTCCGGCTTATGCGTCAGGCTGTGAAATACCTTCTCAAAGCCTTCATAGCACAGGTAGGCGCCGCCAATCATCAGCAGCGGAGTGATCGCCCAGGGCGCAAAAGTGCCAATCAGCAGCGCCAGCGGTACCAGGATCGCCTTGTTGATAAACGAGCCTTTCGCCACGTTCCACACCACCGGCAGTTCCCGGTCGGCCTTAACGCCGGTGACCTGCTGCGCGTTCAGCGCCAGGTCGTCCCCCAATACCCCGGCGGTCTTTTTCGCCGCCATTTTGCTCATCAGCGAGACATCGTCCAATAACGAGGCGATGTCATCAATCAGGGTCAGTAAGCTACTTCCAGCCAATGTGAGTTATCCTTCTGCTACGAAAAAATACGCGCCCGCTCCCCGTCAGCAATACCGCTGAATCATTAATGGGAGTGATGACTTACAGATAATAGCCGATAAGTCGATGCCGTGTACGGAAAGGTAAAGCATTGCGCCCGCCGCCGCAGCGACGGGCGGGCGGGTTATTCGGCGTCGTTATTCGCCAGGCGGGCGTCTTTCTGCCGGCGGTAGTCGCGGGCCGCGGCGGGCACCGGCACCACTTTGCCGGTCTCAATCCAGGTGCGCAGCCGGCTGGCGTCGGCGAAGTGGGTATATTTACCGAAGGCGTCCAGCACCACCAGCGACACCGAACGGTTGCCGATCATGGTGCGCATCGCCAGGCAGTGCCCGGCCTGATTGGTAAAGCCGGTCTTGGTCAGCTGAATATTCCACTTTTTGTTGTAAACCAGATGGTTGGTATTGCGGAACGGCAGGCTGTAACTCGGATCCTTGAAGGTCGCCGTGCTCTCGGCGGTGGTGCTCAACTGACCGATCAGCGGGTAGCGCTTGGTGGCCAGCAGCAGCTTGGTCAGGTCGCGGGCGGTGGAGACGTTATGAATCGACAGCCCGGTAGGTTCCACATAGCGGGTATGCGTCATGCCCAGCGCTTTGGCCTTGGCGTTCATCGCCTTGATAAAGGCGTTGTAGCCGCCCGGATAGTGGTGCGCCAAGCTGGCGGCGGCGCGGTTTTCCGACGACATCAGCGCCAGCAGCAGCATCTCTTTACGGCTGATCTCGCTGTTCAGCCGCACCCGCGAATAGACACCCTTCATTTCCGGCGTCTGATGAATATCCACCTTCAGCATTTCGTCGAGCGGCAGGTGCGCATCCAGCGTCACCATCGCCGTCATCAGTTTGGTGATCGAGGCGATCGGCACCACTTCATCCGGGTTACGGGCGTAAAGCACTTTATGATTTTGCATATCCACCACCATGGCGCTGCCGGAAGCCAGTTCAGGCTGCGTCGCATGCAGCGAGGCGGTGTTTTCGCTGGCCAGCGCCTGCGGCGCCAGTCCCGCGCCGGCCTGCAGGGCCAGCAAAGTCAGAACCAAAACTCGGATTTTCACATGTATTACTCTGTTGCTGAATTTAGGGATGATGAGAAAAAACTGCAGGAAAGTATAAGGGAGGCGTATGGAGTTGGCACCGTGATTCTTAACGCCCATTTGTGACAAATTCTGTCGGGATCACACGGCTTAAACCACGGGCGCGGCGGCGCTCACGCCCGCGGTCTGGCCGCTTTACAGCGCCGGCTGCCAGGCCGACTGCGGCAGCAGATACAGCCCCGCCGGCTGTGCCGCGCCGTCGCCGACAATATGGCCGATGCCGGCCGCCATCACCGCCAGCGTGACGTCAAAGGCGTTGAGGCTGTCGCCGTAGCCGGCCGTCAGATTAAACATCGAGCCGTTCGCCAGCAGATAGAGCGTTTTGTCCCCCAGCCGATAGGCGTCGACAAACGGCATCGGTTCCTGATGCGGCAGGCGCTGCAGGAAGGCGACGTCAATCTCTTCCGCCACATGGCCGACGTTGAGAATAAACGCGCCGTCCCTGAGCTGCGCCAACTGGCGGGCGGACAACACGTTTTTCGCCCCGGTGGCGGTGGCGATCACCTCCGCCTGCGGCGCCGCCTGATCTAAATCCATCACCGTCCAGCCGTCATAGCGCGCCTGTAACGCACGCGCCGGGTCCACTTCCGCCACCGTCACCTGCCCGCCATAGGCCCTGGCCGCCGCGGCCACGCCCTGCCCGACCAGCCCGTAGCCAATCACCAGCACCTGTTTTTCATGCAGCGTCAGGTGGGTAGTCTGGAAAAAGGTGTGCCAGGCGGTCAGGCCGACCATATGCCGGTTATGCAGCCCCTCTTTCACCGGCAGATCGTCCCAGTTGAAAATCGGATAGCGCGGCGACACACCGTTCAGACGGCTGATGCCCGAACCGGTTGCCTCCAGCCCGGCTTTAATCTGCGGCCCGCCGGACGACTGATGCAGCCGTGTGGTCAGATCCGCGCCCATCTCACACAGGTGCGTCGGCTCCCAGGCCAGCGCGCGGTCGAAAGAGTCGGACCAGTCGGCGTCGGACATACCGCGCCAGGCGTGCGCCTGCGCGCCCCGCTGCGTCAGCCAGGCCACCACGTCATCCTGCACCGTGGTCGGGTTGCAGGTGGTCAGGTAAATCTCCGCCCCTTTCTCCAGCAGGCCGGCCACCAGCGGCGCCATTTTCAGATCCAGATGCATGTTGCACGCCAGCCGCACGCCCTGCAGATCCGGCAGCGCCGCCACCGCCGCACGGGTACGCGGCATATGGCGCATCGCCCATGCCAGTTCGCGGTCAAAATCCTGATACATTGTTTACTCCTTGAGTGAACGCCCCTGCCGCACAGCCTCGGCCAGGGCGAGTATACTTAGCCTGTGATAGTCATAAGATAAGGAATCACCATGACCGATTTGGCCCACTATATTACGGATTATGGTTACTGGGCGCTGTTTATCGGCTGTCTGGCTGAAGGGGAAACCATCACCCTTCTCGGCGGCATCGCGGCGCACGAGGGGCTGCTGCATCTGCCCTGGGTGATGGCGGTGGTGGCGCTCGGCGGCACGCTGGGGGATCAGCTGCTGTACTTTGCCGGCCGACGCTTCGGCGGCCGGGCGATCGCCCGGCTGAAAAGCCAGCGTCAGCGCATCAACCGCGCCAAGCGGCTGATTGCCCGTCATCCGATGCTGTTTGTGATTGGCGTACGCTTTATGTACGGCTTCCGGATTATCGGCCCGGTGCTGATCGGCGCCAGCCGGCTGCCGCCTTCGCGCTTTGTGCCGCTGAATATTCTCGGCGCGCTGCTGTGGTCAGCGATCTTCGTGCTGCTGGGGTATTTCGGCGGTCAGGCGCTGGAGCGCGTGATTAACGGCTTCCATAATAAGCTGTTCGTCGTGCTGCTGCTGGCCGCCGTTGCCGCCGCGCTGTGGCTGGCGCGCCGCTGGTGGCATCGGCGCACAGAGCAGTGATTACGGCGTCTATGGCGCCTGCATCAGCGCCACCAGTTCGCGTGCGGCTTTTTGCAGCGGCTGATTCTTCAGCCAGATCAGGTGCATCGGCAGGCGCAGCTCATTTTTGGTGTTTTTAAACGTCAGCCGCGTCAGCCGCCCCTGTGCCAGCAGCGGCGCAATCAGCGACTGCGGGAAGTTGCCCCACCCCAGCCCGGCCTCCACCATGTTCAGCGCCGTTTGCAGGCTGTCGGTGCGCCAATAGGTTTCCGCCACCCGCGGCCGCAGATCGGCCATCGGCAGATCCCGGCTGGCAACTACGATCTGGCGCACGTTGACCAGATCCTCCAGGAACAGACGCTCCCCGCCCTGCGCCAACGCCGCATGCCGCGACGACAGCGTGGCGATCAGCGACTCGCTGCCGACAAAATGGAACTGCTCCTTGATATTGACGTTCAGCCCGCCAAACGCCAGGCAAACGCTCACCCGCCCCTGATGCAGCAGATGCAGCGCCTCGTCCTGCGGCGCGCTCAGCAACTCGATATTCAACAGCGGATAACGTTCGGACAAGGTTTTCACCGCCGCCAGCAGCTTTTCCGTATTGATGTCCGACGCCACGCCGATCGACAGCGTGCTCTCCAGCCCCTGAGACAGTTCAATGGCGTGGATCTGCAGCTGTTTCAGCTGATCGGCAATCAGGCGTGCGTGCGGCGCCAGTGCCAACGCCATGGCGGTCGGCGTCGGCTCGCGGTGTGAGCGATCGAACAGTTGAAAGCCCAGTTCAGCCTCCATATTGGCGATCCCCATGCTGACCGCCGAAGGCACGCGCCGCAGTGCGCGCGCGGCGGCGGAAAACGAACCGCGCTCCAGTACCGCCAAGAACAGCTCAATATTGTCGCTGGTGAAATTCATACCCGCTACCTGTCAGAGAAACTGACAGCTCCTGACTTTTTCTATCAATAAGGTTGACGTTATCTTAGCCGCCGATACGCCGGGCGTCACCCCGGTCAGAACAATCAATGAGAGAGGCAACATGCAAGGCGTCAAACGCAAACTGGTTTATATCACCGCCTATGAAATTATCGGCATGACGATTTCCGCGCTAGGATTAGCGCTACTGTCCGGCAGCGCCCCCAGCAGCACCGGGCCGCTGGCAGTGATCATCACCACCATCGCGGTCAGCTGGAATTTTATCTATAACTGTCTGTTTGAATGGTGGGAGAGCCGCCAGGCGTCGCGCACCCGAACGGTGAAACGGCGCATTCTGCACGCCGTCGGTTTTCAACTGACGCTGGTGGTGTACCTGATTCCGCTGATTGCCTGGTGGATGGGGATTTCGCTGACGCAGGCGCTGCTGCTGGATATGGCGCTGATCGTCATTATTCCGTGCTACACCTTCGTCTATAACTGGGCGTTCGATAAGCTGTTCGGCCTGCCGGCTTCGGCGCTGCCGGCGGAAGAGTCCGCCTGACCGGTCAGCCGTTACGCGCTGGCGTAACGGCCCGGATAGCTCAGCGCGCCGTCAACGCGCTGCGCACCGCTTCCAGCTCCTGCTTCAGTCCGCGCAGCCGTGTTTCATCCAGCCCGGCCGAACACAGCAACTGTGGATAGAGGCTGTCGATGCCCTCACGCAGCTGCCGCGCCTGCGGCGTTACCCGCACGTGCACCTGCCGCTGATCCTCACTGCTGCGCACCCGTACCACATAGCCGTGGCTTTCCAGCCGTTTCAGCAACGGCGTGGTGGTGCTGGCGTCAATAAACAGCCGTTCGCTAATCTCGCCGACGGTCAGCCCGTCCTGTTCCAGTAGTAAAATCAATACCAGATATTGCGGATAGGTCAGGCCCATCTCATCCAGCAGTGGCTGATACACGCGGTTCAACGCCAGATTGGTCGAATACACGGCAAAGCACATCAACTTATCAAGCGTGATAGGTGATTGGTCGCCCATAATATGTCCTCTACGATCGATTTTATCGTTATAAATATCTTTTTGCTGTGTGGTGCTACCCGACCATTGTATGAGAGATCCGACCTGTTGACCAGCTCAGTAATACCCTTTAAATTCAATATATTAAATATAATTTTCACACAAAATAATGGCGGACTATAAAGTAGTGGAATGCTTTTGCTGACCAGAAACGGCGAACGCTGAACACAGTGACACCGCACGGTAGAGGCGTTGGTTTCACTGGACGCAATATAGCCTGTGGTTTCAGCGCAGGGTAAGCCGTACATGACGGTGCGCTAGCATTATCACGATACGTCGGGAAAAGTCCGATAAATATATTTTCCCCGGCCTCCTGAACGCTGAAGAATATATTACCTTGCTAAGATTGAGGGTTAATAGTGAGAAGTTAATCACAATTCAATTTTTTCTGTTAATATCCTGCCGCTCTATCTATCGATATGATAAACAACATCTTTTTAAAAAGATTAAAAAACAAACACACTTAATAACGATTTAACTCTCTTATTTTTTGCCTCGTTTAAGCAGAAAAGGTAGCATGCCTCGCCGTTATTTAATGATTTGTGTACAAACAATAAACAACAAGAGTGATGCCATGACTTCATTCTTATAGCGGTTGCGACCGCAATCGTTTGCTTAGCTGTTGAGCGGGCTCAACAATAGACAGGAAACAGGACGGATAATGAAATCACACACAAAATCCGCGCATGATAAACACGCGGCCAGAAGACGTTGGTTGGACTCCCATGAATCCGGTTATCACAAAAGCATGGGCAACCGGCAAATCCAGATGATCGCCATCGGCGGCTCCATCGGCACCGGTTTATTCCTCGGCACCGGCGGACGCCTGGAACTGGCCGGTCCGGCACTGGCGCTGGTGTATCTAACCTGCGGCATCTTCTCGTTCTTTATTCTGCGCGCGCTGGGCGAGCTGGTGCTGCACCGCCCCTCCAGCGGCAGTTTTGTCTCCTATGCGCGTGAGTTCCTCGGCGAAAAGGCCTCTTACGTCGCCGGCTGGATGTATTTCCTCAATTGGGCGATGACCGGCATCGTCGATATCACCGCCGTCGCGCTGTATATGCATTACTGGGGCACCTTCGCCGACGTACCTCAGTGGTTGTTCGCCCTCGGCGCGCTGGGCATCGTCGCCACCATGAATATGATCGGCGTAAAATGGTTCGCCGAAATGGAGTTCTGGTTTGCGCTGATCAAGGTGGCGGCCATTGCGCTGTTCCTGATCGTCGGCGTGGTGTTCCTCGGCCTGGATAAGCCGGTTGACGGCAACACCACCGGCCTGCACCTGATTTCCGATAACGGCGGCCTGTTCCCGCACGGCCTGCTGCCGGCGCTGGTGCTGGTGCAGGGGGTCATCTTCGCCTTTGCCGGCATTGAGCTGATCGGCACCGCCGCCGGCGAATGCAAAGACCCGGAAAAAATGCTGCCGAAGGCGATAAACAGCGTGATCTGGCGTATCGCCCTGTTCTATGTCGGCTCCGTGGTGCTGCTGGTGCTGCTGCTGCCGTGGAACGCCTATCAGGCCGGCCAGAGCCCGTTCGTCACCTTCTTCAGCAAGCTCGGCGTGCCTTACGTCGGCACCATCATGAATATCGTGGTGCTGACCGCCGCGCTGTCCAGCCTGAACTCCGGCCTATACTCAACCGGCCGTATTTTGCGCTCGCTGTCGATGGGCGGTTCCGCGCCGAAGTTTATGGCCAAAATGAGCAGCCAGCAGGTGCCGTACGCCGGCATTCTGGTGACCTGCGGCATTTACGTGATCGGCGTGATCCTCAACTATCTGGTGCCGTCGCAGGTGTTTGAAATCGTGCTGAACATCGCCTCGCTGGGCATTATCACCTCCTGGGTGTTTATCATCGTCTGCCAGCTGCGCCTGCGTAAAGCCATCAAAGAGGGCAAGGCCAAACCGGTCAGCTTCAAAATGCCGGGCGCTCCGTACACCTCCTGGCTGACGCTGCTGTTTTTGGCGGTGGTGGTGGTAATGATGGCATTCGATTACCCGAACGGCACTTGGACCGTCGCCACCATTCCGCTGCTGGCCATCCTGCTGCTGCTCGGCTGGTTCGGCCTGCGTAAACGCGCCGCAGAGGTGCGGCTGGAGCAGCAAGCCCATGAACAGCAATCCCTGAAATAACAAGACTCTTTCCGGGGGCGGCGCCCGCCCCCGTTTTCCCGCACTCCCCCTTCCCAGCGCGCTGAGCCGCCACACAACCGCCATCGCTTATTCCCCGCCCTCCGTTGGCGTAACTTGACGTATCCCAATCATCCATGAACGGGTTAACGAAAGTTAATCAATCCACTACGCCCAGTGCGGCGAACACACGAGGAAATAGCTATGATCTCTCTTCCGGACTACGCAGATTTGCAGGCCTATAGCGGTGATGAAACGGCGCTCATGATTGAAAACCGCTACCATCATGGCCTGTTTACCCGCGACGATAACGATCTCACCAGCCCGGATAACGGCGCCACCGTATTACACGACGGCAAAAAGCGTCGCTGGAAGCGCAATATCAACAACGGCGATTACCATATCGACTGGTGGTATGAGCCAGGTGATGCGGACGACTATGCGTTAACCATCACCCGCGCCAATAATTTCCTGCAGGTGAATGAAAAGGAATGGGGCTCGGTGCAAATTCCCAGCACCCCGGCCGGCATTACCCTGATCGGGCCGGGCGGCGTGCGCGTCTGTAAAACCACCGCCTATTTAAAGCTGTGGAAAAACTCTATCGACTTTAAAGGCACCATCCTCGACTTTCGCAATCCGGACTCAAAAACCACCGAGTGCGTACGCGTGCTTTACTGCATGGGTGCGCCGGCGATTTATAACCTGCGCATCGTCGGCAATCGCAGTGAAAACGGCGGTCTGAGCGGCCTGTGCGTCTATACCGACGCCATGAACGTCTTTGGTAAACCCGCCGCACAGCTGCTGGTGCAAAACGTCTGGCTCAGCAACCTGCATAAGGGCATCCTCTTTGGCAACAACGCCTATATCCAAAGCTGGCACAGCATCATGGTCAGCAGCTGTAACTGGCCGATCTGGTCGCAAAGCGCCAGCAACGCCGGCGAAAAAATCGTGTTTTACAAAAGCCTGTTCGGCAGCAACAGAAACCATTATCAGGGCGTGCATACCCTGTTCTTCCGCGATTGTTCCTTTGATTACAGCGGCTTTAACAACGAAACCGATCAGTTGGCCGAGACCAATAAAGACCATGGCCTGTTCGATCTGCGGGGCGGCACGCTGAACTTTAAAGACTGCCACTTTGAATGGGGCAATGAGCATTCGCGCAACTACCGCCCGGTATTTACCAGCAGCAACGGCGCCAAAGTGAAGATTAAAGACAGCATCTGGCACAGCGTGAAAACCAGCCTGGCGGACACCTCGACGGACAAGAATGGTAAGGTCGTTGTCGGCCAGCCCTATCAATACGTCGACTATTTCTTCTTTGATAAATCGGAGGAAAAAAACGGCAAGTGCTATATCGACGGCTTCGATCTGATCAATGCCGATATCAAGAAAGGCTGGTCGAACGGCCATATTGAGATGAAAAACATCGGCGCGCCGGGGCACGTCAATATGTGGCGCATGCTGTATCTCGGAGATGGGGTGAACCATCTGCCGGAACCGGCGTGGAAAGAAGCTAATGCGTTACAGCTCAACAATGTATACGCCGCCAGCGGCACGCGCATCTCGCAGACCGAAAGTTCGGATCTGGCGCTGACGCTGCAAAATGGCGTGATTACCGCCACCACCAAAACGGCGGGCGATAAGGCGAAGCAGATTGCGCTGTACCTGCCGATAGCCAAAGACGATCTGGTGCTGTGGCGCTGTACGCTGACCAACCCGCAGGGAACAGGCAACCCGGACATCGCCATCAACACCTTTTGGGGGCGCTACGATCTGCAGGGCGATGCCGGCGCCGTCACCATCCGTGAGAAAACCTGTCAGTGGGGCCGCGCCGGTACGCTTACGGCCGGCACGCCGCTCACCCTGACGTCGGATCGCATTACCGCGTTAAATGCCGATGAGTATCTGCCGCTGCCTGAGGGCTATGCCAACTACGCGCGTATCGTGATCACCCTGAAAGGCTTTGCCGGCAGCGCCGCCAGCCCGGCCTCGCTGGATATCAGCCAGTTGCTGTGCCAGCGGATCAACATCGTTTCCCGCAATCCCAACAAGTCCTGGTAACCGTTACTTGCGCCGCCCCGCCCGGGGCGGCATTTTCCCACTCGCCGCACGTATTGATTCCCGACGGGGAATAAAGCCCGCTATGTTGTGGCTATCGGCCCCTTTTCTGCGAGCGCAACCGTGGATATTCAACGCTACCTGCAACACATCGCCTTTGACGCCACGCCGCGTGTGGATCTGGACACGCTGCAACGCCTGCACCACGGCCATATGCTGGCGGTGCCGTTTGAAAATCTGAGTATTATTTACCATCAGGGCATCGACCTGCGCGAACAGGCGCTGTTCGACAAGGTGATCAACCGCCGGCGCGGCGGCTTCTGCTATGAACTGAACCGGCTGTTCGCCGCGTTGCTGCGGCAGCTCGGTTTTACGGTGACGGCGGTTGCCGGTGAGGTGCGCGCCCGCGACGGCCACTTCGGCCCGCCGTTTGACCATCTGGCGCTGATCGTCACGCTGGACCGACCCTATCTGGTGGACGTCGGCTTCGGCGACGCCTTTCTGACGCCGCTGACCCTGGATGATACGCCGCAGCCGCAGGCCAGCGGCACCTTTCATCTGGAGCAGGAGGGCGACTATTTTTATCTGGAGCGGCGTAACGGCGATCGCAACTCACATGCCAAAACGCTGTATCGCTTTACGCTGCAGCCGCGCGAGTTCGACGAGTTTGACGCCATGTGCCACTACCACAGCCATTCTCCGCAGTCGGGGTTTACCCAGCGGCTTATCTGCTCCCGCCCTACCGCCAACGGTCGCATTACGCTGAGCGATAACAAACTGATTATTACCGCCGACCATCAGCGTACGGAAAGCACGCTGCATGACGAGCAGCAGCGGCGCGCGGCGCTGCTGCGTCACTTCGCCATCAGGCTATAGCGGCCGCGCAGGCGGCAATCGCCTGCGCAATCTCCCCGGAACTCTTCAGCGCACGCACCTGGGCGAACAGGTCGCCGGCTTCGGCGTACTCTTTCCGCAGGTAGCCCAGCCACTGTTTGATGCGCGCCACGTGGTACAGACCGGTATCGCCCTGCTTTTCCAACTGCACATATTTTTGCAGCAGCTGCACCACCTGCGGCCAGGGCATCGGCGGCTCGTTATATTTCACCACCCGGCTCAGGTTGGGGATGTTCAGCGCGCCGCGCCCCAGCATCACCGCATCGCAGCCGGTGGTTGTCATACAGCGGCGGGCGCTGGCGTAATCCCAGATTTCACCGTTGGCAATCACCGGGATATTCAGGCGGCGGCGGATTTCGCCGATGGCCGCCCAATTGATGCGCTCGGCTTTATAGCCGTCCTCTTTGGTGCGACCGTGCACCACCAGTTCACTGGCGCCGGCCTGCTGCACCGCATCGGCGATCTCCAGACTGTGCTGCGGCGTGTCCCAGCCCAGGCGCACCTTTACCGTTACCGGCAGCTCGGCCGGCACGGCGGCGCGCATCGCTTTGGCGCCCCGGTAGATCAGTTCCGGGTCTTTCAGCAGCGTCGCGCCGCCGCCGCTGCCGTTGACGGTTTTTGACGGGCAGCCGCAGTTGAGATCGACGCCGTAGGAGCCCAGCGCCACCGCGCGGGCGGCGTTTTCCGCCAGCCACTGCGGGTGCTGCCCCAACAGCTGGATGCGCACCAGCGTGCCGGAGGGGGTGCGGCTGGCGTGGCGCAGCTCCGGGCAGAGACGGTAAAACGACTTGACCGGCAGCAGTTGGTCGACCACGCGCAAAAACTCGGTGATGCACAGATCGTAATCGTTCACTTCGGTCAGCAGTTCACGCACCAACGAGTCGAGAACCCCCTCCATCGGCGCCAGTAAAACGCGCATTATTCAACCACCCTGCAAAAAAAGACCAGACATAATACGAGTGCCGCCCGGCGCAGACAAGCCTCTGCCGACACAAAAAAGCCGCCGATAAACGGCGGCCTGATGCATGCTGCGGGCGTTTACTCCGCCGGTCGGCTACGGCGCGGACGACGGGCCGGCGCGCCGCTGCGCGGTTTGCCTTCGCCCTGCGGACGGGCGCGCTGGGCGCCGTTGCCGCGGTTGTCTCGCTGACCGCCGCCGTTGGCCGCGCGCTGTCCGCCGCCGTTACCGTTGCCGCGTCCCGGGTTACCGTTACCGCGGCCGCCGCGCTGCTGACGGCCGTTGATGATCGGTTCCGCCTTGATGGTCGGATCCGGCTCATAACCCGGCAGGGCGATGCGCGGAATTTCGCGCTTCAGCAGGCGTTCGATATCGCGCAGCAGTTTGTGTTCGTCGACGCACACCAGCGATATCGCCTCACCGGTGCGTTCCGCACGGCCGGTACGGCCGATGCGGTGCACGTAGTCTTCCGGCACGTTCGGCAGCTCATAGTTCACCACGTGCGGCAGTTGGTCGATATCCAGACCACGCGCCGCGATATCGGTCGCCACCAGCACGCGAATACGGCCGTCTTTAAAATCAGCCAGCGCCCGGGTACGTGCGCCCTGGCTTTTATTGCCGTGGATCGCGGCAGCGGTGATGCCGTCTTTATTCAGCTGCTCGGCCAGATGGTTGGCGCCGTGTTTGGTGCGGGTAAACACCAGCACCTGACGCCAGTCGCCTTCGCCGATCATCTGCGACAGCAGTTCCCGCTTGCGCTTCTTGTCGACAAAGTGAACGTGCTGCGTCACCTGCTCAGAGGCGGTGTTGCGGCGCGCCACTTCCACCGATGCCGGGTTGTGCAGCAGTTTGCCGGCCAGCGCCTTGATATCGTCGGAGAAGGTGGCGGAAAACAGCAGGTTCTGACGTTTCGCCGGCAGCTTGGCCAGCACGCGGCGAATATCGTGAATAAAGCCCATATCCAGCATGCGGTCGGCTTCGTCCAGCACCAGGATTTCCACGTTGGACAGGTCAACAGCGTTCTGATGTTCCAGATCCAGCAGGCGGCCCGGCGTGGCGATCAGAATATCCACCCCGCCGCGCAGTTTCATCATCTGCGGGTTGATGCTGACGCCGCCGAACACCACCAGCGAGCGCAGGCGCAGGTGCTGGCTGTAGGCACGGACGTTCTCGCCGATTTGCGCCGCCAGTTCACGGGTCGGCGTCAGGATCAGCGCGCGCACCGGGCGGCGGCCTTTCACCGCGCTCGGTTTGCTGCTCAGCAGCTGCAGCAGCGGCAGGGTAAAGCCGGCGGTTTTGCCGGTGCCGGTCTGGGCGCTGGCCATCAGGTCGCGTCCTTCCAGCACTACCGGGATCGCCTGACGTTGAATCGGCGTAGGTTCGCGATAGCCCTGTTCTTCAACGGCACGCAGGATTTCGGCACTCAAGCCGAGGGTTTCAAATGACATAGTAGAGAAAAGCTCCAGCTCCCCCCTAACCTAAACAAATGTTCGGTGCAGTTTCCCGGGAGGATGATCAGACGGGGCATAGGGACAGCGGCATTATCGCTCGCATATCCCCGGCATACCACGAGGGATTGGCACAAACTGCAAGTGCACCAGGCGGGCGATTGTAACAGATGTCGAACAAGAAAAGGTAAATTTCGCCGGGCAGCGCACATTATGCCGCTAATCGGCTGATTCACCCGAAAATATCCGCCGCGCTTTTCGCTTGCATTTTGTCCGCTCAGGTCTAAAGTTAATCAAATGATTGATTAACTTTTGCGGGTAGCGTGCCTATGTCTTCTGCAGGAAATCATCACCCACGCGGCGAACAGGCGCGGCAGCAGCTGATTGCCGCCGCGATAGAAGTCTTCGGCGAATACGGTCTGCAGGGCGCCACCACCCGCGCCATCGCCCAGCGCGCCGGGCAGAATATCGCCGCCATCACCTACTATTTCAACTCCAAAGAAGGCCTGTATCTGGCGGTCGCCCAGTGGATCGCCGACTTTATTCAGCAGACCTTTCAACCGCTGGCGGACGAAATTGACCGCCTGTGGCTGCTGCCGGCCGAACAGCGCCGCCCCGAACTGTACCTGCAGCATCTGAAACGCGGCCTGTTGGCCTTCAGTGAGCTGATGACCCAGACCCACACGCTCAACCTCAGCAAAATCATGTCGCGCGAGCAGCTCTCCCCCACCGACGCCTATCCGCTGATTCACCAGCAGGTGGTGGCGCCGCTGCACGGTAAGCTGAGCCAACTGCTGGCGGCCTACACCGGCCTGGAGGCCGGCTCCACCAAAGTGATTTTGCACACCCATGCGCTGCTCGGCGAAGTGCTGTCGTTTCGCGTGGCGCGGGAAACCATCCGCCGGCAAGCCGGCTGGCGGCAGATCGGCGTGCAAGAGGCAAAGCAGGTCGCCGCCGTGCTGGCGGAACATATTGATTTACTGGTTAACGGCCTGCGCCAGCGTTACGGCAACGGCCCCGACGTTTTACCGTTATAGGCAGGGAGAGATATGAACAAGCAACGCGTTACCCTGGTGGTGGTCGTAGCAATAGTGATCGCCGCCGTGGCGGCCGGCATCTGGTATTACGAACAGCGGCAGGCGAAGCCGCTGACCCTCTACGGCAATGTCGATATCCGCACCGTGAATCTGGGGTTCCGCGTCAGCGGCCGGCTGGCGTCGCTGACGGTTGACGAAGGGGATACCGTCAAGCCGGGCCAGTTGCTCGGCAAACTCGACGACGGCCCGTATCAGAACGCCCTGCTGCAGGCGCAGGCCAACGTCGGCAGCGCGCAGGCCAAGCTGGCGCTGCTGCAGGCCGGCTATCGTGATGAGGAGATCGCCCAGGTGCGCTCCGAAGTGGCGCAGAAACTGTCAGCGTTCAACTACGCCAACAGTTTTTTACAGCGTCAGCAAGGGCTGTGGGCGAAAAAGGCCACCTCCGCCGATGCGCTGGAAGATGCGCGCACCGCCCGCAATCAGGCGCAGGCCAATCTGCAGGCGGCAAAAGATAAACTGTCGCAATACCTGAGCGGCAACCGACCGCAGGAGATTGAACAGGCCAAAGCAGAACTGGCGCAGGCCAGCGCGGCGCTGGCCCAGTCCAGACTGGACCTGCAGGACACCCAACTCACCACGCCGTCGGCGGGCACCATCCTGACCCGCGCGGTGGAGCCCGGCACCATGCTGAGCGCCAGCAGTACGGTATTGACCCTGTCGCTGACCCAGCCGGTCTGGGTGCGCGCCTACGTCAGCGAAGCCGACCTCGGCAAGGCGGTGCCGGGCAGCGAAATGACGCTGTATACCGACAGCCGGCCGGGCAAGCCGTACCACGGCAAGGTCGGTTTTGTGTCGCCGACCGCCGAATTTACGCCGAAAAGCGTGGAAACCACCGATTTACGCACCGATCTGGTGTATCGCCTGCGGGTGATCGTCAGCGACCCGGATGACGCGCTGCGTCAGGGCATGCCGGTCACCCTGCATTTTTCTCAACCTTAGGGAAAAATGATGGAACAGGGCCACACCATTGATCTTGAGGGATTGGAAAAACGCTTTCCCGATCTGGAAAAACCGGCGGTCGCCAGCCTGACGACCCAACTGCGCAGCGGCGCGGTTACCGGGCTGGTCGGCCCGGACGGCGCGGGGAAAACCACCCTGCTGCGCATGCTGGCCGGGCTGCTGAAGCCAAGCGCCGGCACGCTGCGGGTCGCCGGTCTGGACCCGATCGCTGACGATCGCCGGCTGCACGCCATTCTGGGCTATATGCCGCAGAAGTTTGGCCTGTATGAAGATCTGACCGTGATGGAAAACCTGACGCTGTATGCCGATCTGCGCGGCGTCACCGGCGAAGCGCGTCGCACCACTTTTCAGCGCCTGCTTGAATTTACCGATCTCACCCGCTTCACCGGCCGGCTGGCCGGCAAACTGTCCGGCGGGATGAAGCAGAAGCTGGGGCTGGCCTGTACGCTGATCGGCGAACCGCAGGTGCTGCTGCTGGACGAGCCGGGCGTCGGGGTCGATCCCATTTCACGCCGTGAGCTGTGGCGCATGGTGCACGAACTGGCCAACGACGGCATGCTGATCCTGTGGAGCACCTCCTACCTCGACGAAGCCGAACAGTGCCGTGAAGTGCTGCTGCTGAACGAAGGCCAGCTGCTGTTCAGCGGCGCGCCGCAGACGCTGACCCGGCGCATGGCAGGGCGCAGCATTTTGCTGGCGGCGCCGGCCGGCAGTCACCGCGCGCTGCTGCAACAGGCGATCTGTCTGCCGACGGTAACCGACGGCGTGATCCAGGGCAAATACCTGCGGCTGATCCTGAAACCGGACGCCGATCATCAGCAGGTGCTGCAGGATCTTAATATTCCCGACGTCGCGCTGAGCGAAGCGGAACCGCGCTTTGAGGATGCGTTTATCGATCTGCTCGGCGGCGGGCCGAACAGCAAATCCGCGCTGGCGGCGATTATGCCGTCCGTCAGCGGCGACAGCACGGAAACCGTGATTGAAGCGCAGAACCTGACGAAAAAGTTCGGCGACTTCGCCGCCACCGATCATGTGGACTTTCAGGTGAAGCGCGGCGAGATTTTCGGCCTGCTCGGCCCCAACGGCGCCGGCAAATCCACCACCTTCAAAATGATGTGCGGCCTGCTGGTGCCGAGCGACGGCAAGGCGCTGGTGCTGGGGATGGACCTGAAAACCAGCTCCGGTAAGGCGCGTCAGCATCTGGGCTACATGGCGCAGAAGTTTTCGCTGTACGGCAACCTGACGGTGGCGCAGAACCTTAAGTTTTTCTCCGGCGTGTATGGCCTGAGCGGTAAAAAACAGCGGCAGAAAATGGCGGAAATGTCCGCCGCCTTTAACTTCGCCCCGATCATCAATCAGGCGCCGGATGCGCTGCCGCTCGGCTTCAAACAGCGGCTGGCGCTGGCCTGCGCGCTGATGCATGAGCCGGACATTCTGTTTCTTGATGAACCCACCTCCGGCGTCGACCCGCTGACCCGCCGCGAATTCTGGCTGCATATCAACGGCATGGTGGACAAGGGCGTGACGGTGATGGTGACCACCCACTTTATGGACGAGGCGGAATACTGCGATCGCATCGGGCTGGTGTATCGCGGCAAAATCATCGCTGCCGGCACGCCGGATGATTTGAAGCAGCAGGTTGCCAACGAGCAAAACCCCAACCCGTCAATGGAACAGGCGTTTATCGAACTGGTGCAGAGTTACGACCGGGAGGAGCAGTGATGAACGATAATCCGGCTATCGGCAGCGACAGTGCCTTCTCCTGGCGCCGGGTGCGCGCCCTGTGTCTGAAAGAGACGCGGCAGATCCTGCGCGATCCCAGCAGTTGGCTGATCGCGTTTCTGATCCCGCTGCTGCTGCTGTTTATCTTCGGCTACGGCATCAACCTGGATTCCAGCAAGCTGCGCCTCGGCATTCTGGTGGAGCAACAGAGCGAAGAAGCACGCGATCTGGTCAACGCCTTTGCCGGATCGCCCTATATCGATCCGACCATCAGCGATAACCGCCAGGCGCTGATCGGCAAGATGCAGGCCGGCGAGATCCGCGGCCTGGTGGTGATCCCGGTCGATTTCGCCCGGCGTATGGCGCGGCCGTTCGACAGCGCGCCGATCCAGGTGATCACCGACGGCAGCGAACCGAACACCGCCAACTTCGTACAGGGTTATACCCAGGGCGTATGGCAGATCTGGCAGCAGCAGCGCGCCGAAGATCGCGGGCGCGACGACAAACCGCTGATTGAGGTGCAGATGCGCTACTGGTTCAACCCGGCGGCCATCAGCCAGCACTTTATTATCCCCGGTGCCATTACCATCATTATGACGGTGATCGGCGCCATCCTCACCTCGCTGGTGGTGGCGCGCGAGTGGGAGCGCGGCACCATGGAGGCCCTGCTGTCGACGCAGGTGACGCGCAGCGAGCTGCTGCTCTCCAAACTGGTGCCCTACTATGTCCTCGGCATGCTCGCCATGCTGCTGTGCATGGTGGTGGCGGTGTGGGTGTTCGGCGTGCCCTACCGCGGCTCGCTGCTGCTGCTGTTTGTTATCAGCAGCCTGTTTCTCATCAGCACGTTGGGCATGGGGCTGCTGATCTCCACCATCGCGCGTAATCAGTTCAACGCCGCGATGGTGGCACTGAACGCCGCCTTTCTGCCGTCCATCATGCTGTCCGGCTTTATCTTTCAGATCGACAGCATGCCGGCGGTGGTGCGCGCCGTCACCTATATCATTCCCGCACGCTATTTCGTCAGCACGCTGAAAACGCTGTTTCTGGCGGGCAATATCGGCAGCATGCTGCTGATCAATCTGCTGTTTTTAATCGCCTCCGCCGTGCTGTTTATCGGGCTGACCGCCTGGAAAACCCAGCGACGTCTGGACTAGGAGCCTGAGATGTTTCATCGCCTTTGGACACTGATTGTCAAAGAGATGCAGTCGCTGCTGCGCGACCCGCAAACCCGCGCCATTCTGGTGCTGCCGGTTATCTTGCAGGTGCTGTTGTTTCCGTTTGCCGCCACGCTGGAGGTGACCAACGCCACCATCGCGGTGTACAGCGAAGATAACGGCCAGGCCTCGGTTGAACTGACCCAGCGCTTCGCCAAGGCCAAGGCTTTTACCCACGTGCTGATGCTGCGCAGCCCGCAGGAGATCCGCCACGCCATCGACAATCAGCACGCGCTGCTGCTGATCCGCTTTCCGGCGCAGTTTTCACGCGATATCGCCAACGGCAACAGCGCGCCGCTGCAGCTGATTCTCGACGGGCGCAACTCCAACAGCGCGCAGATCGCTGCCAACTATGTGCAGCAGATCGTGCAGGACTATCAGCAGGAGCTGCTGAACGGACGGCAAAAACCCAACAACAGCGAGCTGGTGGTGCGCAACTGGTATAACACCAACCTGGATTACAAATGGTTTGTCGTGCCGTCGCTGATTGCGATGATCACCACCGTCGGCGTAATGATCGTCACCTCGCTGTCGGTGGCGCGGGAACGCGAGCAGGGCACGCTGGAGCAGCTGCTGGTTTCGCCGCTCACCACCTGGCAAATCTTTATCGGCAAGGCGGTGCCGGCGCTGATCGTCGCCACCTTTCAGGCCTCGATCGTGCTGCTGATCGGCATCTTTATGTACCAGATCCCGTTTGCCGGTTCGCTGCTGCTGTTCTATTTCACCATGCTGGTGTACGGCCTGTCGCTGGTGGGATTCGGGCTGCTGATTTCAGCGCTGTGCGCCACCCAGCAGCAGGCGTTTATCGGCGTGTTTGTGTTTATGATGCCGGCCATTTTGCTGTCGGGTTACGTGTCGCCGGTGGAAAATATGCCGGTCTGGCTGCAGAACCTGACCTGGGCCAATCCGATCCGCCACTTTACCGACATCACCAAGCAGATTTACCTGAAGGATGCCAGCTTTGACATCATCTGGGGCAGCCTGTGGCCGCTGCTGGTGATTACCGCCACCACCGGCAGCGCCGCCTACGCCATGTTCCGGCGGAAAATCGCCTGACGGCTGGCGGGACGGCCCGTCACCGTCTAGGCTACGTGGGAGTTTTTATCTTTATCGCCAAAGGAGAGCGCGATTTGTCTCAGGAAAATGCCGTCAAGGTTAAGAATAACGAATTCGATAATATGGTCCGCTTTGCCTTTCGGCTGACCGGGGTCAATATACTGATTCTGGCTGCGGTCGGTCTGATCGGCCTACTGCAACCGGAAGAGATGACTGCATGGCTGGCCCTGGTGGTCCTGGGTCTGATAGGCATCAACCTGTTCGCCAACCTGATAGTGTTTTACCTGTCGCTGGTCGGGCTGTTCAAATCGACGCTGAAGTGGCGTGCGGCGCTGGCGTTGTTGTTCTCGCTGGTGCTGTTTGCGCTGTATCTGTTAATTATCGCGGTGACGATGGCAGGATAAACCCAAGAGGCCGCGAACACGGCCTCTTTTGTCTGCTTTAGCCTTCGCGACGGGCGGCAATTTTCGCCGCTGAACGCTTGCTGAAGCCTTCAAACGGGTTCCAGCCCTGTATCCCCCGCACTTCCTTCAGGTAATAGGCATAGTTGGCCACCGTAGCGCAAAGACCGGCATAGCAAATATTCAACGCACGGTAGACCGAATCATAATGGCCGCCGTTCGCATACTCCACCATGGCGACAATCACGTTCAGCACGCCAGCGCCGACAAACAGTACCAGCCCCTTTTTCCACAGGCCCAGAATGCACATATAGATAATGCCGAAGAAAAAGGCGAAGAAATTAAATATGTACTTCATGCGCCCAAAGAAGCTAATTTCTTTAATTTTCTTGCGGTATTCCGGGGAGGTAATATCGCCGCCGACGCTATCAAAAAAATCAAAACGCGCCTGCCACTTAGGGCTAAGCTCTTTATCCTGACTCATAAAATCCTCTTTCTATCATCACAAAATTTAATGATTACCATCCTGTAGCGCGATTATTCAACGCAATGACATAAGTAATGTCAATGTATTATTGATTATTCGTTTATATTATGTAACGCGGATGGGCGTAAAAAAGCCCTGTTGCCAGGGCTTTATGCAGAAAGACAGATAGCTCGCGATGGCCGCCGGCCATCCGGTGCGTTAGCGGCGGTTGCCGAAGATACGCAGCAGCATCAGGAACAGGTTGATGAAGTCCAGATACAGCGTCAGCGCCCCGACGATGGCGTACTTGCGGAAGCTGTCTTTATCATCGGCGTTCAGCTGTTCGCCCATCGCCTTCAGCTTCTGGGTGTCATACGCCGTCAGCCCGACAAACACCACCACGCCGATATAGGTGATCGCCCACATTAGCGCGCTGCTCTTCAGCCAGATATTCACCAGTGACGCCAGCACGATGCCGATCAGCGCCATAAACAGCATGCTGCCGAAACCGCTGAGGTCGCGTTTGGTGGTGTAACCGTACAGGCTCATCGCGCCGAACATCCCGGCGGTCACCACAAAGGTGCTGGCGATCGAGGTGTAGGTATAGGCGATAAAGATGCTGGACAGCGTCAGCCCGGTCAGCGCCGAATAGAGCATAAACAGCGAGGTCGCCACCGCGCCGCTCAGCCGGTTCACCATGCCGGAAATGACAAAGACCAGCGCCAGCTGGGCGATAATCAGGCCAAAGAAGGTAATCTGGCTGGAGAAGATGAAGTTGAGAATCGCCGGCGTGTTGGCCGCATACCAGGAGACGAAGGCGGTCAGCAGCAGGCCGCAGGTCATCCAGCCGTACACCTGCGCCATATAGGCCTGAATGCCGCTGCCGGCGCGTTCGACGATAGAACCATTGGAGCGTGGATATCGGTCCATGACGGTTACCTTTTACTTGTGAAACAACTGTACGGGGGCCATTCCCCCACCTGTAATAAGCGTATCACAGAATATCGGCGGCGGCCGTGAGCAAAAGTGTGGATTTATTGCCGCCGTTTACCGTTAATTTACCAACGTTTTGCCGCCTGCTGGTCGCTGTCGCGCGCTTCAACCCAACGTTCGCCCTGCTCGGTGGCTTCACGCTTCCAGAACGGCGCGCGGGTCTTCAGGTAGTCCATGATAAATTCGGCGGCCTCAAAGGCCATGCTGCGGTGGGCGCTGGTGACGCCGACAAACACGATCTCATCACCGGGGAACATTTCGCCGATGCGGTGGATCACGCTGACCCGCTGCAGCGGCCAGCGTTCGCGCGCCGCGACGACGATCTCCGCCAGCGCTTTTTCGGTCATGCCGGGATAGTGCTCCAGCGTCAGGGCGCTGACGTTGTCGCCCAGATTGTGATTGCGCACCTTGCCGGTAAAGGTCACCACCGCGCCGTCATCATCACACTGCGCCAGCCAGGCATACTCCTCGCCGACGTTAAATAACGCGCGCTGGACGCGAATACGACTGTTGTCCACCCTCAGCCTCCGGTTACCGGCGGGAAGAACGCCACTTCATCGCCGGCGCTCAGCGGGTGTTCCGCCGCCACCAGCGACTGGTTCACCGCCATCAGCAAATTGTCGGCCGCCAGCGCCAGCGCCCAGCGATCGCCGCGCAGACACAGCGCCTGACGCAGCGACTCGACGGTGGCGAATTCCGCCGGCAAACGCAGCTTATCAGTGCCGATCAGCTCCCGCACCTGAGCAAAAAACAGAATATCAATCATGATGCCGCCTCAAAGTCGCCGGATTTTCCGCCGCTTTTCGCCAGCAGCCGCACCGGGCCAATAACCATATCTTTCTGCACCGCCTTGCACATGTCGTAGATGGTCAGCGCCGCAACCGACGCCGCGGTCAGCGCTTCCATCTCGACGCCGGTTTTGCCGGTCAGGCGGCAGCAGGTTTCAATCCGCACCCGGTTATGCTGCGGCTGCGCCTCCAGCGTGACCTCCACCTTGCTGAGCATCAGCGGGTGGCACAGCGGGATCAGCTCCCAAGTGCGTTTGGCAGCCTGAATGCCGGCGATGCGCGCGGTGGCGAACACGTCCCCTTTGTGATGACGACCTTCGACGATCATCGCCAGCGTCGCCGCCTGCATCTCGACAAAGGCTTCGGCGCGCGCTTCACGCACCGTTTCCGCCTTGGCGGAGACGTCCACCATATGGGCTTCGCCGGCGGCGTTAATGTGGGTTAACTGACTCATGGCGTTATTTCTTTAAATGGGGTTGGAAGTTGCAGGGACGGTTACGCGCGTCCAGCTGCGATTCAATAATGCGCTCCCAGGCGGTGCGGCAGGCTCGGGTCGAGCCCGGCATAGCGAAAATCACCGTTTGGTTGGCGATGCCGGCCACGGCGCGCGACTGAATGGTGGCGGTGCCAATCTCTTCGTAGGACACCATGCGGAACAGTTCGCCGAAGCCTTCCACCTGGCGGTCAAACAGCGGAGTCAGCGCCTCCGGCGTGTTGTCGCGCGCGGTAAAACCGGTGCCGCCGGTGATCAGCACCGCCTGCACCTCGTCGCTGGCGATCCAGGCCGAAACCTGCGCACGGATCTGGTAGATATTGTCTTTGACCAGCGCGCGCGCGACCACCTGATGCCCGGCCTCCTGCGCCGCCTGCTGCAGATAGTCGCCGGAGGTATCCTCCGCGGCGCTGCGGCTGTCGGAAACGGTCAGAACGGCGATACGCGCCGCAAGAAATTCACTGCTGGCATGACTCATAGAGGATGCTCCCTGAAGATACGGCGGACTCAGCCGCCGATAAACGACAGATTCTGCGTAATGCCGCTGTCGCCCTGGTGCAGAAAATGCGTCTGCTTCTTACTGAGCAGGCCGCTCTGGATGCGCTGTTTCAGCACCTCCAGCTGGCGATCTTCCGCCAGCAGGTCGCGCAGCGGGATGCCCTGCTCGCCGAACAGGCACAGGTGCAGATTGCCGATGGCGGAAACCCGCAGCCGGTTGCAGCTGGCGCAGAAATCCTTCTCATACGGCATAATCAGGCCGATTTCCCCCTGATAGTCCGCATGGCGGAACACCTGCGCCGGGCCGTCGCTGCGGCCGCGCGGCTGGCGCTGCCAGCCCTGCTGTTCAAGCTGCCGGCGGATCACCTCGCCGGAAACGTGGCGCTGGCGAAACAGCTCGCCGCCCTCGCCGGTTTCCATCAGCTCAATAAAACGCAGTTGGATCGGCCGCGGTTTAATCCAGGCCAGGAAAGTATTCAGCTGCTGGTGATTGACGTCGCGCATCAGCACCGCGTTCACCTTCACCTTGTCATAGCCGGCCTCGAAGGCGGCGTCGATGCCCGCCATCACCTGGCGGAACTTGTCCTGACCGGTAATGGCGTGAAACTGGCGCGCATCCAGGCTGTCGACGCTGACGTTGATCGCCGTCAGACCGGCGTCACGCCAGCGCGCCACGTCGCGCGCCATCCGGTAGCCGTTGGTGGTGACCGCCAGTTGACGGATCGCCGGGTTTTCCCGCACGGCGGCAATGATCTCGGTAAAGTCGCGGCGCAGCGAGGGTTCGCCGCCGGTCAGGCGCACCTTTTCGGTGCCCAGTTCGGCAAACGCGCGGCTGACGCGGCGGATTTCATCCAGCGACAGGAAGGTTTTGGGGCTGACGCTCGGCTGGTAGCCGTCCGGCAGGCAGTACGTGCAACGGAAGTTGCACACGTCGGTAATCGACAGGCGCAGGTAATAGAACTTGCGCTCAAAAGCATCGGTAAGTTGGGGCACCATAACACCTTTCCAAATACGGGAGATGCGGACATTTCTATCTCGCACCCTGGTGGCTGACTTCGCCACGGCCCGGGCGCCATATCGCAAAACGACGTAGGCGCAGGGGCTAGGAGTTGTGATCTCAACGCGAATTGCCGCAGCAACCGCAATGAAACCGTGGTTTTCAGCAAAATTCTAGCGCTAAACGCGGCGAATAGCCAACGCGCCGTTTCGCTATGTAATTGTGTATATAGCGCTTTTAGGCTATTGAACGCCGTGCGCCTATCATAACCGCCGCTCAGCCAGCGGAATTGACTAAAATCACCCGAATCACACTCTTTTTCGCCTTTTTCACTCAAATCCGCTACTTTATGCCGATTATCTGTCCGTTATATATATCCTGAATAATTCGAGTTACAGGCAGGTGGCATCCCGATGCGCTTACTCAGGTCAGTGATGCGGGTGACTGCGCGCAGCCAACACGCCGGTAGCTTAAAATATGATGGGTATAAAAAATTAATATTACCTGCGGCGTCCACATAACGTCGGGTATAAGGAATGTTATGCGTAATCGTACCCTGGCCGATCTGGACCGCGTCGTCGCATTAGGCGGCGGCCACGGCCTTGGCCGCGTGATGTCATCGCTTTCTTCTCTGGGTTCGCGTCTGACCGGCATCGTCACCACCACCGATAACGGCGGCTCCACCGGCCGCATCCGTCGCTCGGAAGGCGGCATCGCCTGGGGCGATACCCGCAACTGCCTCAACCAGCTGATTACCGAGCCCAGCGTCGCTTCCGCGATGTTTGAATACCGCTTCAGCGGCAACGGCGAACTGGCCGGCCATAACCTGGGCAATCTGATGCTGAAGGCGCTGGATCACCTCAGCGTACGCCCGCTGGAGGCTATCAATCTGATCCGCAATCTGCTGAAGGTGGATGCGGCGCTGATCCCGATGTCGGAGCAGCCGGTGGATCTGATGGCGCACGATCACGAAGGCAACCACGTTTACGGTGAAGTGAACGTCGATCAGCTTACCGATATGCCGCAGGAGCTGATGCTGTCACCGCACGTCAACGCCACCCGCGAAGCCATGGAGGCCATCGCGCAGGCGGACCTGATCCTGATTGGGCCAGGCAGTTTTCTGACCAGCCTGATGCCGCTGCTGCTGCTTGAGGATCTGGCCCGCGCCCTACGCCGCAGCAGCGCCAGCATGATCTATATCGACAATCTGGGTAAAGAGCTGAGCGTCGCCGCCGCCTCGCTGTCGCTGCGCGACAAGCTGGCGCTGATGGAGGCGAAAATCGGCCGTGTCATGGTCGACGCGCTGATCGTCGGCCCGCAGACCAATACGCAATCGGTACAGGATCGTCTGGTGATTCAGCAGAATCTGGAAGCCAGCGATATTCCTTACCGCCACGATCGTCAACTGTTGCGTCAGGCGATCGACCAGGCGCTGAACCAGCTGGCGACACGGCGTTAGCGGTCAGTCTTTCCTTTGGCATACCCTAAATAATTCAAGTTGCAGGAAGACGGCAAGGGAAGGAATCCCGATGAGCTGACTCAGGTCAGTGATTCGGGTGACTGAGCGCAGCCAACGCACCTGCAGCTTTAAGTATCGCGGGTATATACCCTAAATAATTAGAGTTGCAGGCAGGCGGCAAGGGAAGAAATCCCGATGAGCTGACTCAGGTCAGTGATTCGGGTGACTGAGCGCAGCCAACGCACCTGCAGCTTTAAGTATCGCGGGTATATACCCTAAATAATTAGAGTTGCAGGCAGGCGGCAAGGGAAGAAATCCCGATGAGCTGACTCAGGTCAGTGATTCGGGTGACTGAGCGCAGCCAACGCACCTGCAGCTTTAAGTATGACGGGTATACCAGGGGTTGCTGCTAACCATATGGATATACAGCTCCTCTACCTGCGTGCGCGCCCACGGCGTGCGGCGTAAAAACTTCAGGCTGGATTTGATGCTGGGATCGTTGCTGAAGCAGTTGATGCGGATACGGTCGGCCAGCTCTTCCCAGCCGTAGTATTCCACCAGTTTGTTCAGCAGTTGCTCCAGCGTAATGCCGTGCAGCGGATCTTTGGAATTGTGTGCGCTCATAGCGGTTGCTCGATATCTGTCGCCGGGTCAATGGGCCGCACACCATAATCAGCTTTGCCGGGCGCGACAAGGATTTTCATCGCCGGCCGCTACGGGCCGGCAATGTCTGCGTCAGGAGATGGCGATAAACTGCTCGCGCAGCTGATGGATTTCATCACGCAGCGCCGCCGCCTGTTCAAACTCCAGGTTTTGCGCGTGGGTGTACATTTGCGCTTCCAGATCGCGAATTTTCTGCTCCAGCGCTTTCGGCGTAAGCTGTTGATACTGCGCCGCGCTCTCCGCCGCCTTGCCCTTCCCTTTGCCTTTGCCGCGCGACGACGGCTGGCCCAGCTGCAGAATATCGCCAATCTTCTTGTTCAGCCCCTGCGGTACGATGCCGTTGGCTTCGTTATACGCCTGCTGCTTGGCGCGGCGGCGTTCGGTTTCGCCGATCGCCTTCGCCATCGAGTCGGTGATCCTGTCGCCGTACAAAATGGCCTTGCCGTTCAGGTTACGCGCGGCGCGGCCGATGGTCTGAATCAGCGAGCGCTCGGAACGCAGGAAGCCCTCTTTATCGGCGTCCAGAATCGCCACCAGCGAGACCTCCGGCATATCCAGCCCTTCCCGCAGCAGGTTGATGCCGACCAGCACGTCAAACTCGCCCAGACGTAAATCGCGGATGATTTCGACACGCTCGACGGTGTCGATATCCGAGTGCAGATAGCGCACCCGCTCGCCGTGCTCTTCCAGGTATTCGGTCAGATCCTCCGCCATGCGTTTGGTCAGCGTGGTGACCAGCACCCGCTCATTGATCGCCACGCGCTTGCGGATCTCGGATAAGAGATCGTCAACCTGCGTGGACACCGGCCGCACTTCGACGATCGGATCCAGCAGGCCGGTCGGACGCACCACCTGATCGATCACGTCGCCGCCGGATTTTTCCAACTCATATTTGCCCGGCGTGGCCGATACGTAGATCGACTGCGGCGCCTGCGCCTCAAACTCCTCAAAGCGCATCGGCCGGTTGTCCAGCGCCGACGGCAACCGGAAGCCGTACTCCACCAGCGTCTCCTTGCGCGAGCGGTCGCCTTTGAACATCGCGCCAATCTGCGGCACGGTGACGTGCGATTCGTCCACCACCAGCAGGCCGTCGGCCGGCAGGTAGTCAAACAGCGTCGGCGGCGGTTCGCCCGGCTGGCGGCCGGAGAGATAGCGCGAGTAGTTTTCAATGCCCGAGCAGTAGCCCAGCTCGTTCATCATCTCCAGATCGAACTGGGTGCGCTGCGACAACCGCTGCTCTTCCAGCAGTTTGTTGTTGGCCAGCAGCACCTTGCGCCGCTCCGCCAGGTCGACACGGATCTCCTCCATCGCCTGCAGGATGCGCTCGCGCGGCGTCACGTAGTGCGACTTCGGGTAGATGGTAAAACGCGGCACCACCCGCTCCACCTGGCCGGTGAGCGGGTCGAACAGCGACAGGCGCTCCACCTCATCGTCAAACAGCTCGACGCGCAGCGCCAGCTCGTCGGACTCTGCCGGGAAGATATCAATCACCTCGCCGCGCACCCGGAAGGTGGCGCGCTGGAACGCCTGATCGTTGCGCGTGTACTGCAGCTCAGCCAGCCGGCGCAGGATCGAGCGCTGGTCGATCAACATGCCCTGGGTCAGGTGCAGCATCATCTTGAGATACAGATCCGGATCGCCCAGGCCGTAGATCGCCGACACCGAGGCCACCACCACCACATCGCGCCGCTCAAGCAGCGCCTTGGTGGCGGAAAGACGCATCTGCTCGATATGTTCGTTAACCGAGGCGTCTTTTTCAATAAAGGTGTCGGAGCTGGGCACGTAGGCTTCCGGCTGGTAATAGTCGTAGTAGGAGACAAAATACTCCACCGCATTCTCTGGGAAGAACTCTTTCATCTCACCGTACAGCTGCGCCGCCAGCGTTTTGTTCGGCGCCAGCACCATCGTCGGCCGGTTAAGGTCGGCAATCACGTTGGCGATAGTGAAAGTTTTCCCCGAGCCGGTCACCCCCAGCAGCGTCTGGTGCGCCAGCCCGTCCTCCAGCCCCTCTTCCAGCTTGCGGATCGCTTCCGGTTGATCGCCGGCCGGTTTGAAGTCTGAATGCAGTTTGAATAGTTTACTCATAGATACCCAAAGTCATTGGCGTTGCGGCAAGGAGACATATGCGAGCGGCGCCGGCAAATCTGGTTGCGCTGTGGCTAACGTTGCAGAGCGCCGCGTCGGCACACCGGGCAGCCAATAAGTATGGAAAGCCGCGGCGTTTTTCGCCAGCCCCTATGATACTGGATATAAAACCAGCTTCAAGCGGATTCGTGGTCTTACCGCAGGGGAACGATCGCCGCTGCACCGTCAAGGTTACGCTTCGGTGACATTTTTATTGTCAATAACAGATTTATCCCCAGATCGCGCGACAAATTAACTTCTTGGTAGCAGGGTGGCTAAAAATCACACATACGACATTAACCGCTTACACTACGTCTTGATTTTAGTTAATTTATTGATATTAAATGATTTTATCAAAAAGACGAGAATCCGGACAATGGGAACAGAAGCCGCGTCCGCTCTCGCTTCCCGCCGCTTTTCTAAATCTAATACACAAGGTTATCCACAGGAATAGTGGATAACTCACACCACCCCGCCAGCCACGGGAGTTACAGAAAAAACACTTTTTGCCCTTGAAACGATCCCAAATCGCTTTTTTAGTTATTTTTTGACACTTTTATGGCTTTGTTTATACCTATAAAGACTAAAAGCCCCCATTGCCAACGGCGCATTCGGCCAGATCGCCGGGTGACGCCGCCGATAACCCCAACGCTATTGCACCATTAGGTTTCGCCGCAGCACCGCCGTAGTGCAAAAAACGTCCGTTTTAACTTTTGCCGTCATTTTATCCAGGCGGGACAAGCCCGCCGCAGCGCGGGGAAAGCTTAACATGACGATAACAATTATGCCTTTTCACGCCGGTGGAAAAAATTGGCCCGGGAGTTGCTATCTGAAATAACGGTCGACCGATAAGGCCAGTCACCGGCCGGGAACATCGGGCCAACCGGCCTGCCGGCTTCACGCTGTCCGGCCAGCAGTAACGACAAACGGGGATAACAGCACAATAGAACGCTGAAAAACGCCCTTTTTGCCTGACTCCGCCGCCGTTTTGCCGCGTTTCGGGCGGCATTTTGTTCTGAACGTTAAAACACTCGGGAAAGCAAGCGTCAGTCGCGCAGGGCAATGCCACAACTATTGCCCTGATGGCATGAGTGAACAACCGACCGGTAAGGAGAATGCCGTATGTTGAGCCTGCGTTCAGTCAATCAGTTTTATGGACAGAGCCACACCCTGTGGGATATCAATCTGGAGCTGCCGCGCGGCCAGTGCACCGCACTGCTGGGGCGTAAGGGCGTCGGTAAAACCACGCTGCTTAACTGTATTGTCGGCCATCTGCCGGTGGTCAGCGGCAGCATGACCTGGCAACGCGCCGACGAAGCGCCGAAAAACCTGCTGCCGCAGGCGGTGGAGCAGCGTGCGGCGCTGGGCATCGCCTACGTGCCGCAGGGACAGCAGATCTTCTCGCAGCTCAGCGTCGAGGAGAACTTACAGGTGGCCCTGCTGGCTGGCAAACCGTCGCCGCAGCATATCCCGCCGCTGATTTACCAGCTGTTTCCCACGCTGGCGGCGATGCGCCTGCGGCGCGCCGGCGATTTATCCGTAGGGGAACAGCAGCAGCTGGCGATCTCGCGCGCGCTGGTGCGGGAACCGGAGCTGCTGATTCTGGATGAGCCGACCGCCGGCATGCGTCCGTCGATCGCCAGCGAGATTGGCGCTGCCGTACAGCGTCTGAATCGGGAATGGGGCATGACCATTTTACTGGTGGAACATCGCCTGACGCTGATCCGCCGTCTGGCCGATCGCTTTTTTCTGCTGGATCAGGGGCGCAACGTGGCGAACGGCACGCTGGCGCAGTTGGATGACGCTCTGATTGACGCCTATCTGACGGTATGATGCGATGGCGCGGGCGCATGGCCCGCCGCCGTTTACAATAATGACAGATCCAGATAGTGGCCCAGCGGCTGCTGCGCAATGCCTGCCAGATGGGGAATTTCCCCCAGCATCGGCGCCGGCAACAGGCGGCGCAGCGTCGCCAGATACTCCTGATGACGCCTGCCCGGCGGCGCGATATCGTTGGCGATCCAGCCGGCCAGCGGCAGCCCCGCCTGACGGACCGCCTGCGCGGTCAGCAGCGCATGGTTGATGCAGCCCAGTTTCATCCCCACCACCAGAATCACCGGCAGCTGCTCGCCCACCACCCAGTCGGCGAAGCTCTGCGTCGGCGACAGCGGCGTAAACCAGCCGCCCGCGCCTTCCACCAGCAGCCAGTCGGCGCGCTGCTCCAGCCGCCGCAGCCCGGATGACATCACCGTAAATTCAATCGGCTGGCGCAGATCGGCGCTGACGATATGCGGCGACGTCGGTTCAGCAAAGGTGTAAGGATTCACGTCCTCGTAGGAGAGCGCCACGCCGCTGTGGCGCTGCAACGCCAGCGCATCCTCGTTACGCAGCCCCTGCGGCGTCATCTCGCTGCCGGACGCCACCGGTTTATAACCGGCGCTGCGGTAGCCCGCCAGGTTTGCCGCCTGCAGCAGCGCGCTGCTGGCGATGGTTTTACCCACTTCGGTATCGGTGCCGGTCACAAACCAACGTTTAATCACAATAAATCACTCCATAAACCACATGATAACTGAGCGGCAATTCGCCGCGTTGACGCGGGTAAGCCGCCTGCAGCGCCGTCAGACGGCGGCGCGACAGCAGCCCCGCATCACGTCCCTGATGCAGATGAGTGGCGCCGATGCCTTTTAATGAGCGCATCAGCGTCATCACATCCGGGTAATGCAGCGTCTGCCAGCACGCTTCCATACGGTGACGATACGGCGCGCAGGCGGCCTCAATCTGCGCGAGCGGCAGGAAATCATTCACATGGCGCTCGCCGTCGACCTGCTGCCAGGCATCCCCCAGCTGATGCAGCGCCCCCTGCGCCAGGGTGGAAAACAGCACCAGCCCGCCGGGCCGCGTCACGCGGCGCAGTTCCGCCAGACCGCGCGCCAAATCGCTGCACCACTGCACCGCCAGGCTGCTGAAGCTGAGATCGACCGCCGCATCCGGCAGCGGGATATGCTCGATATCTCCCAGCAGATAGTGCTGCGCCGCCTGCTGGCTGCGGGCAAACGCCAGCATGCCCGGCGCCAGATCCAGCGCCGTCACCTGTCTGCCCAGTTCCCGCCAGCGGCGGCTGAAATAGCCGGTGCCGCAGCCGGCGTCCAGCACCTGCCGCGCCGGATGCGTAGCGCCGATACCCAGTAAGCGCTCGCCAACCTCACGCTGCAGCACCGCCGCGGCGTCATAGCTGTCCGCCGCGCGGCTGAAGGCGGAGGCGACCGCCTGTTTGTTAACCGCGTCATTCACTGACGGCATGCAGCACCTCCAATAACCGATCGATATCCTGCGCCTGATGCGCCGCGGTCAGCGTAATCCGCAAACGCGCCCCGCCCGGCGGCACCGTCGGCGGACGAATGGCGCTGACCCACAGCCCCTGCTCGCGCAAGCGCTGCGCCAGCGTCAATGCCCGCTGATTGTCCCCCACCAGCAGCGGCTGAATCGCGGTCTGCGAATCGCTCAGCGTCAGCGGCAGGTCGGCCACGCTGCGGCGGAAACGCGCAATATGCTGTTGCAGCCGACTGCGCAGCGCATCGCCCTGCTGCACGCAGCGCAGCGCCGCCTGCAGCGCGCAAGCCTGCGCCGGCGGCATCGCCGTGCTGTAAATCAGATGACGGGCGAACTGCAGCAGATACTCGGCCAGCGGCTCATCGCACAGGATGGCCGCGCCGCTGACGCCGAACGCCTTGCCAAACGTCACCACCAGCGCTTCCGGCCGCACCCCCTGCTGCCAGCAACTGCCGCGCCCCTGTTCGCCGTGGACGCCGATGCCGTGCGCATCGTCCACCATCAGCCAGGCGCCGGCCTGTCGGCTCAGTTGCTGCAGCTGCGCCAGCGGCGCGCTGTCGCCGTCCATGCTGAATACGCCTTCCGTCACCACCAACTGCTGGCCGCCGCAGGGTTTGGCCAGTAAATCAGCCAGCGCCGCCGGCTGATTATGGCGAAAACGCCGCAGCTGCGCCGGTGAGTGAGCGGCCGCTTCCAACAGCGAGACATGGCTGAGTTTGTCAGCCAGAATGCGGTCATCCGCCTGCATCAACGCCGCCAGCAGCGCCTGATTGGCGGCGTAGCCGGAGATAAACAGCAGCGCGCGCGGATAACCGAGCCACTGCGCCAGCTGCTGCTCCAGCTGCTTATGCGCCTCGCAAAAGCCGGTAACGTGGCCGGAACCGCCGCTGCCGACGCCGTACTGCCGCGCCCCCTGCTGCCAGGCGTCGATCACCGCCGGGTGCCGGCTCAGCCCCAGATAGTCATTGCCGGAAAAATTGAGGTAGCGCTGCTGATGCAGCTGGATATGGCGGCCGTTACCGCCCTGGTTAACCTGACGCGATCGATAAGCGGCGCTCGCGCGCCGCTCGGTTAACGCCTGCTCAATGCGTTGCTGCCAGCTCATTCAGGGCGCCGCGTTGTAAAACTCGGCGTTATCCGCCGTCAGCAGCTGCTGCGCCAGCACCTGCTGCTGCTGGTTGTCGCCGTGTTCGGTCGCGGTCTGCTCCGGGTTCAGCCCCAGCTTGCGGAACAGCAGCAGATCCTTGTCTTCTTCCGGGTTCGGCGTGGTCAGCAGCTTGCAGCCGTAGAAAATAGAGTTGGCGCCGGCCATAAAGCACATCGCCTGCGTCTGCTCATTCATCTGCTCACGCCCGGCGGACAGGCGTACGTATGAGCGCGGCATCATAATGCGCGCCACCGCGATGGTGCGGATAAAGTCGAACGGATCGACGTCTTCGTTATCCGCCAGCGGCGTCCCCTTGACCTTGACCAGCATGTTGATCGGCACGCTCTCCGGCGGCTTCGGCAGGTTGGCCAGCTGTACCAGCAGGCCGGCGCGGTCGCGCACCGTCTCCCCCAGGCCGACGATGCCGCCGGAGCACACTTTAATCCCGGCGTCGCGCACGTTGTCCAGCGTATCCAGACGCTCCTGATAGCTGCGGGTGGTGATGATATTGCCGTAGAATTCCGGCGAGGTATCCAGGTTGTGGTTGTAGTAATCCAGCCCCGCTTCCGCCAGACGCCCGGCCTGAGATTCGTCCAATGTGCCCAGCGTCATGCAGGTTTCCAGCCCCATCGCCTTCACGCCCTGCACCATCTGTTGCAGATACGGCATATCGCGCTCATGCGGGTTTTTCCACGCCGCGCCCATGCAAAAACGCGTTGAGCCGGCGGCTTTCGCCTTGCGCGCCGAATCCAGCACCTGCTCGACCTGCATCAGGCGCTCCGCTTCCAGCCCGGTTTTATAACGCGAGCTTTGCGGGCAGTATTTACAGTCTTCCGGGCAGGCGCCGGTTTTAATCGACAACAGCGTACTGACCTGCACCTGACGCGGGTCAAAGTGCCGGCGGTGTACGGTTTGCGCTTCAAACAGCAGCTCAAGCAGCGGCTTCTCAAACAGGGCTTGGGCTTGCCCCACTGTCCAGTGAATACGGTCGGCCATCACGGCGTCTCCAAAGCAAAAAAAGTGTCGTCAGTTTAGATATTGTGGATATACTGTCAACCATTCTGTAATTGATTTGGTTTACAACTTATGTCTCTGTCTCCCGCCGATCTCAACTTCGATCAGCGCCATATCTGGCACCCTTACACTTCGATGAGCCACCCGCTGCCCTGCTATCCGGTAGAGGCGGCGTCCGGCGTGGAACTTCAGCTGGCCGACGGCCGTAAACTGGTGGACGGCATGTCTTCCTGGTGGGCGGCGATCCATGGTTATAACCACCCGCAGCTGAATCAGGCCGCCGTCCGGCAGCTTGAAAACATGTCGCATGTGATGTTCGGCGGCATCACCCATCCGCCGGCCGTCGCGCTGTGCCGCAAACTGGTGGAGATGACGCCGTCCGCGCTGGAATGCGTGTTTTTAGCCGATTCCGGCTCGGTAGCGGTGGAAGTGTCGCTGAAAATGGCGCTGCAGTACTGGCAGGCGCGCGGTGAAAAACGCCAGCGCATTCTGACGCTGCGCCACGGCTATCACGGCGATACCTTTGGCGCGATGTCGGTGTGCGATCCGGATAACTCGATGCACAGCCTGTATCAGGGCTACCTGACACCGCATCTGTTCGCCACGGCGCCGCAGTGCCGTTTTGACGATGAGTGGGATGAACAGGATATCGCCCCCTTCGCCGCGCTGCTTGAACAGCACGCCGGCGAGGTGGCCGCGGTGATCCTGGAGCCGGTGGTGCAAGGCGCCGGCGGCATGCGTATTTATCATCCGCACTATTTGCGCCGGGTACGGGAACTGTGCGACCGCTACGATGTGCTGCTGATCGCCGATGAGATCGCTACCGGCTTTGGCCGCACCGGCAAACTGTTCGCCTGCGAACACGCCGGCATTACGCCGGATATTCTGTGCCTGGGCAAGGCGCTGACCGGCGGCTATATGACGCTGTCCGCCACGCTGACCACCCGCCACGTGGCGGAAACCATCAGCAACGGCGCCGCCGGCTGCTTTATGCACGGCCCGACATTTATGGGCAACCCACTGGCCTGCGCGGTGGCCCACGCTAGCCTGACGCTGCTGACGGAAAACCACTGGCAGCAGCAGGTCGCGGCGATCGAGCAGCAGTTGCAGCAGCAGCTGCTGCCGCTGAAGGCCGCGGCCAACGTGGCGGACGTGCGCGTGCTGGGAGCGATTGGCGTGGTGGAGATGAAGCAGGCGGTGGATGTGGCGCAGGTGCAGCGGGAATTTGTAGAACGCGGCGTGTGGATCCGGCCGTTCGGCAAGCTGGTTTATCTGATGCCGCCGTACATTATCCGGCCCGAACAGCTCAGCCGTCTGACCGATGCCATCATGGCCATCGCGGACTGAGTATTACCAGTGCTGGTCCAGATAACGGGCCAGCCAAACCAGCGCACCGATCCACAACAGGATAATCATTAACATCGCGAAACGACCGCGTGGATTATCGATACGCTGCTGTGCCTTGCGCCGCAGCTCCTCCATCAGCGGTTTCGGGATCAGGCGCACCGCCAGCATAATGCCCAGCGGCACCAGAATCACGTCGTCCAGATAGCCCAGCACCGGGATAAAGTCGGGGATCAGATCGATCGGCGATACCGCATAGCCCGCCACCAGCAGCGCGATCAGCTTGGCGTACCACGGCGTGCGACGGTCGCGTGCCGCCAGCCACAGCGCCACAATATCGCGCTTGATGCCTTTGGCCCAACGGCGCAGCCAGCCAAACCACGGCGTACGTTTTTTCAGTGAAATCATGATGACGTCATTACAGGATGGGCAGCCTTACGGTCTGTTAACGGTTTCGCCCGCACGGCCGGCGTGATCTCTTCGCGGCGGGCGTCAGACGGTAAATTCAGCGTTTAACTCTATGCACAATCCGCCAGGCGCGCAACCGCCAATGTTGCCAAACTGTAAATCGTTGTTATCGGCGCCGGCTATCAGCGCCACGCCGGGGTTGTGCCGGGACGGTAAAACGGGCTAGTTTGAAGGTTCGCTTTATTCGTCAACAGGAAACCAGCATGACTTTTCGTTTATACAGCAATGACCTGCAGGACGGCGCCACCATGCCGGAGGCGCAGGTATTTAACGGTATGGGCTATCAGGGGGGAAACCTGTCGCCGCATCTGGCGTGGAGCGGCGCGCCGGCGGGCAGCAAGAGTTTCGTCGTTACCCTGTTCGACCCCGATGCGCCGACCGGCTCCGGCTGGTGGCACTGGGTGGTCGCCAATATTCCGGCCGACGTGAATGAACTGCCGACCGGCGCCGGCTCCGGCCAGCCGGGACTGCCCGCCGACGCGATTCAGACCCGCACCGATTTCGGCCAGGCCGGTTACGGCGGCGCGGCACCGCCGCAGGGAGAACGCCACCGCTACCAGTTCACCGTACACGCGCTGGATGTCGAGAGCATTGAGGTCGATGCAAACGCCAGCGGCGCGATGGTCGGCTTCAACGTGCACTTCCACAGCCTGGGCAGCACCAGCCTGACGGTGCACTACAGCTAATAGATCGCGGAGCGCGGCAGACGTGCTCCGCGCATACTCATCCAGAAAATAACTAATGCAGATATTTTTCAATTAATAAAGAACACAATGCATCAACATAAACAATAATAAAACCCCTTACATAAACCATTTAATTAAAACAATAACCATCAACCTAGATTATAAATAAACAAAAAAAGATAAGCATTGAAAAAACATCCAACTAATTATATTAATCATTAAATTTTCAGACGGTAACAAGGATAGCTACCATGATTTATTGTTCGTTAAATCTCGATAAAACTAGGGATGCAGGCAAAACAGGAGACCTGATCTGTTATGGCATTGGCACTTTCTCAGTATTCTCCGGTATAGACCCCTATACGAATAAAGCAGGTTGTTCTGGAATAGATAAAGGTTCTATTCCCACTGGTAAATATTGGATTGTCGCGCGCCCTACGGGCGGCTTACGCTCTAAAATGCGGACAGCAATTCAAGACTGGTGGACAGGAAACGATCACTCAACTTGGTTTGCATTATATCGCCAAGATGGTGTCATGGATGATTGGACGTTTATTAATGGTATAAAACGCGGCAATTTCCGACTCCATCCAAACCGTCCAGATGGTCAAGGCGAGTCATGGGGATGCATCACCTTCTATAATCCGACTGAATTTAGTATTCTCAGGAACCGACTTCTGCGCACACAGCAAGTCCACATTCGCGGAAGTTCAGGTCTTATGGCTTATGGGCAAGTCACGGTAACCGGAAACAGCGAGGCCAACTGCGATGTTTAAACGCTTTCTACTCTGGTTTTTATTCACCGTTATTTTCATTCTATTACTGCGTCTGCTGCCCTTCACATTTAACCTGCTGTCGTCGCTGGCCCGTACCATCGCTTCTCAGGAACGCTGGTATCAACTGTTGCATTGGCCATTAACAGCGGAAACCTACGGCGATATGGAGGCGTTAGCCCTGCTCACACTCTGCGCGATACCAGCGGCAATCATTGCCATGCTGTGCATCACATTCGGCAGAAAAGCCAAAAATTAATCCCGGCCGGAGCCGGGATAATATATCAGCCTATAGAGGGCATCTTTAGCCATACTAAAAGCCCTCCCCCCCTGCGGCAGGCTTACTTCGCCAGCACGCTGACCCACATCGGGCCTTTGCCTACCGGGTAACGCGCCAGATCCTTCAGGCTGCCGTCCGCCTGAATGGCATGCACCGCCAGGTGGTCGGATTTTTGCCCGACGGAAAGCACAAAGCGGCCGCTGTGATCGATATTGAAGCCGCGCGGCTGCTGCTCGGTCGGGTAGTGGCCGATAACGCTCAGCGTGCTGCCGTCCGCCGATACCGCGAAGGCGCTCAGAATGCTGGCGGTACGGTCGCTGATATACAGGAAACGGCCGTCCGGCGTGAGGTGAATATCCGCCGCCCAGCAGGTACCTTCAAAGTCCGCCGGCATCGCGTTGATGGTCTGCACCGTGGTGTAGCGCTTGCCATCGTCCTCAATCGCCAGCACGTCCACCGTGCTGTCCAGCTCATTCACCAGGTAGGCGTAGCGTTGGTTGCCGTGGAACGCCATATGACGCGGACCGGCGCCGGCGGCGGTCGCCACACTCTGCTGGCTGTGCGGCGTCAGCTTCCCGTCCAGGCTCAGATCAAACAGGCGCACGCGGTCTTCTTTCAGGCACGGCACCAGCAGCAGCTGGTTGGTCGGATCGATATTGGCGGAGTGCGGCGCGGTCAGGCCGTCCAGCTGCTGCAGCGGCGCGGTCACCACGCCATCGTGGCCGATTGGGCTGATAGTGGCGTTGTTGCCGCTGTAGGACACGGCGAACAGATAACGGCCCTGCAAATCGGTGGAGAGGTGCGTCGGGCTGCCCGGCAGCGGCGCCATGCCCGCTTCCTGCAGCGTGCCGTCGTGCTCAATGCGATAGCTCACCACGCCAAACGCCGGGCGTACGCCTACGTACAGATGGGTGCGGTCCGGGTGAATCGCCATCGGCTGTACCTGTCCCGGCACCTCGACGGTTTGCAGCAGCGCCAGCGCGCCGGCGTCATCCAACTGCCAGACGTGGATTTGCTGGCTTTCCGGGCTGGCGACATAAACGATTTGCTTCATGTTGGCTCCTTACGAGAAAAAGAGAAACCGGTTTCATCTCAATCGGTTTTCTCTAGCTTACCTGACAAATGAGACATAACAAGCCTGGCGAATCAGCAAATTCCCTGTGGTTTTATCCGTCGGTGATCGGGTGTACTATCGGATTAATTTCCATACTAATTATTCGAGACATCTATGACCTACCGCGTTATCGCCCTCGATCTGGACGGCACCCTGCTGGACACCCAAAAACGTATCTTGCCGCAGTCGCTGGAAGCTCTGGCGGCGGCGCGCGCCGCCGGCGTCAAAGTGGTAGTGGTGACCGGCCGCCATCACGTCGCCATTCATCCGTTTTATCAGGCGCTGGAACTGGACACGCCGGCCATCTGCTGCAACGGCACCTATCTGTATGACTTCCAGCAGCAAAAGGTGCTGGCGGCCGATCCGCTGCCGAAAGAGCAGGCCAAGCAGGTGCTGCAGATGCTCAGACAAAGCGGGATCCACGGCCTGATGTATGTGGACGATGCGATGCTGTATCAGGAGCCCAGCGGCCATGTGACCCGTTCGCTGGCCTGGGCTGAGAAGCTGCCGCCCGCACAGCGCCCGACGCTGCTGCAGGTCGACAGCCTGACTCAGGCCGCCGACGATGCGCGCTCAATCTGGAAATTCGCCACCTCGCATGCCGATACCGCAGCGCTGCGCGAGTTTGCCGAAACGGTGGAAAAAGAGCTGGGGCTGGCCTGCGAATGGTCGTGGCACGATCAGGTGGATATCGCCAAGAACGGCAACAGCAAGGGCAAACGCCTGCGTCAGTGGGTGGAATCTCAGGGGCTGACGATGGATCAGGTGGTGGCCTTCGGCGATAACTACAACGATCTGAGCATGCTGGAAGCCGCCGGCCTCGGCGTGGCGATGGGCAATGCCGACGAGGCAATCAAACAGCGCGCCGATCTGACCATCGCCGATCACCTGCAGCCCGGCATCGCCGAGGTTATCCGCAGCCGCGTCCTGGCCTGACACCGTGCGCCCTCTCCGCCCGGAGAGGGCTTAACGCGCTTCGCGGCTGATTGAGACGCTTTTTACCTGCGCATACAGCCACTGGCCCGGCTTAATCGCCAGCTCATCACGCGCCCACGGGGTAATACGTGCCCACAGCACGCTGTCGCCGACCAACAGTTTCACCTCTGTCTGCCCGCCGACTTCCAGGCACTCTATCACCTTGGCCGGCAGAATATTGCGGATGCTGCTGTTATGCGGCGCCTGCAGCACCAGCGAAACGTCTGCGGCATTGATACGGATCCGCAGTTGCGTGCCGATCGGCGCATCCACCGCGCTGACCCACAGGCGTTGGTCCCCCAGCCGCAGCGCGCTCATCGCATAGCGCTCATGATGTTCAATCACGCTGACGTTCAGCACGCTGCTTTGATCTTCCCGCTGCAGCCACGGGCGCAGCGCATTGCTGGCCCACACCGCCTCCAGATCGCCGCAGGCCAGCACCTGACCGCGGTCCAGCACCATCACCTGGCCGGCCAGCCGCAGAATTTCATCCATACTGTGGCTGACGTACAGAATCGGGATATTGACGTCCTGCGCCAGCCGCTCCAGATACGGCAGCAGCTCGCGCTTACGCGGCAGATCGAGCGACGCCAGCGGCTCATCCATCAGCAGCAGCTCTGGCGCGGTCAGCAGCGCGCGGCCGATCGCCACCCGCTGTTTCTCGCCGCCGGAAAGCGTCAGCGGCAGGCGACCCAGCAGCGCGCCGATGCCCAGCAGGTCGACGATATTATCGAACTGGGCGCGCATCGACGCCGCCATGCCGTACTGCAGATTACCGCGCACCCGGTAGTGCGGGAACAGGCGCGCATCCTGAAACACATAGCCGATATGGCGTTTTTCCGGCGGCAGACACAGGCCGCGTTCACAATCCACCAGCGTGCGTCCGTTCAGGACAATGCGCCCGCTGTCCGGCCGGGTCAGGCCGCCGATCGCGTTGATCAGTGAGGTTTTCCCCGCGCCGGACAGGCCGAAAATTGCCGTGATGCCCTGCGCCGGCAGGCTCTCTTTGACCTGCAGTTGCAGATCGCCGAGGCGCTGGCTGAAATCCAATTCTAACATTCAGCCTCCCATCCGCTTGCGGCCCCAGCGGGCCAGCCACTCGGACGCCATCAGCGAACACAGCGACAGCACGATGGCAATCACGCACAGGCGCGCGGCGGCGCCCTCCGCCCCCGGCGTCTCAATCAGGGTGTACATCGCCAGCGGAATGGTGCGGGTTTCACCGGGAATATTGGAGACAAAGGTAATGGTGGCGCCAAACTCCCCCAGCGAGCGGGCGAAGGCCAACACCACGCCGACAATCACCCCCGGCAGCGACAGCGGCAGGGTTATGGTGAAAAACACCCGCCACGGGCTGGCGCCCAGCGTGCGCGCCGCCTGTTCCAGGCGCCGGTCCACCGCCTCCAGCGCCAGGCGGATCGCCCGCACCATCAGCGGAAACGCCACCACCGCCGACGCCAGCGCCGCGCCGCGCCAGCTGAAACTAAAGCTGAAGCCGAACCAGTCATACAGCCACTCACCGATGACCCCGCGCCGTCCCATGGCAATCAACAACAGGTAGCCGACCACCACCGGCGGCAGCACCAGCGGCAGATGGATAATGCTGTCCAGCAGCGATTTGCCGGGGAAATTACGGCGCACCAGAATCCAGGCGGTCAAGATGCCCAGCGGCAGGCTGCAAACCACCGCCAGGCTGGAGACCTTCAGGCTCAGCGCCAGCGCCTGCCACTCATACTCGCTCAGAATCATTGCCGTGGAGAGAATCCGTAACGTTTAAACACCGCCGCCGCCTGCGGGCTTTTCAGGTAGGTATAGAACGCGCTGACCGTCGGGCTATCGTGGCCTTTGACCATCGCCATCGGGTATTCCACCGGTTTGTGGCTGTCCGCCGGGAACACGCCGACCACCTTCACTTTATTACTGGCCAGCGCATCAGAGCCGTAAACAATACCCAGCGGCGCTTCCTGCCGCTCCACCAGCGCCATTGCGCTGCGCACATTGTTGGCGCGCGCCAGTTTCGGCGCCAGCTGCGGCCAGGCTTTCAGGCTCTGCAGCGCTTCTTTAGCGTAAATACCGGCCGGCACGTGATCTGGATCGCCCACCGCCAGACGCTCGCCATTGAGCAATTTCTGCCAGTCGGTGTGCGGCGTGATCGCCACCTTATCCAGTTTTCTGTCTTTGGCGGCAATCAGCACCAGATCGTTGTCCAGCAGCGTGTAGCGGCTGTCTTTGACCATCTGTTGCTTGTCGATGGCATAGTCCATCCACTGCTGGTCGGCGGAAATAAACAGATCGGCCGGCGCGCCCTGCTCAATCTGCCGTGCCAGCGTCGAAGAGGAAGCAAATGAGGAAACCACCTGCACGTCTTTGCCCTGCTGATACTGCGTAGCAATCTCCTGCAGCGCGTTAGTCAGCGATGCCGCGGCGAATACGGTCACCTTGTCCGCGGCAGACGCCTGCATCACCAGACCGGACGCCAATACCGCACCGCCCAGCCACCGAGTCCATTGCTGTTTCATTGTTAATTATCTCCCCCGTCGCAGGACGGATTGCATTCGTTATATAAAAAATAATATAACGATAGACTGCGGCTTGTCATGCGCTTTGTCGGCCCAGTTCCGCGGTGGTCGTCAAGAGATATCGGCAATAAGGAAAAAAACTTGAACTCCCCGCCACGCATCGCGCGGCAGGGAGTGGAGAAGGGAAAATCAGCTGCGTTTTTCTTTCGCCGGACCGGCTTTGGAGAAGATGTTGAACACTTCCGCCAGACCATAAATTAAACCGAGGATCACCGCCATGACTACGGGAACCATAACTACAGCAAATACTAAACTTTTCAATAATTCCAACATACTCGCCTCACTTATACTGCCTTGCTGAACGACGGCCTGAATCCGGTGGCTGACACGTTTGCGGCTGTCGCTTTACGGTATCGGAAATTCACGTTAAAAACAGGGTTATTGTAGCGGCTGTGGCCCCGAAGTCCTCAGCCAAACGTGCTGAAATATTCGGCTATGCTACCTCAACGCGGGAAAAAATAATGCGATATTTGGCGCATTGTCGTCAGATCGGTGACAATAGCGCATCATATATCGCGCCAGCGCCGCCTCTCCGCCCTATAACCGGAAGCCCGCACCGCGGCGGATAGCCACTTTTTTGCAGCCTACGGAACGTACCATGCAGGCCGAAATACTTCTGACATTAAAACTGCAGCAAAAACTGTTTGCCGACCCGCGCCGCATCGCCCTGCTCAAGCAGGTGGCCCATACCGGCTCCATCAGCCAGGGCGCCAAGCTGGCAGGCATCAGCTATAAAAGCGCCTGGGACGCCATCAATGAGATGAATCAACTGGCGGAACAGACCGTGGTGGAGCGCGCCACCGGCGGTAAAGGCGGCGGTGGCGCACAGCTGACCCACTATGGGCAACGGCTGATCCAGCTGTACGATCTGCTGGGGCAAATTCAGCAGAAAGCCTTCGACGTGCTGCAGCAGGATCGGCTGCCGCTGGACAGCCTGTTGGCGGCCATCTCACGCTTCTCCCTGCAAACCAGCGCCCGCAACCAGTTTTTCGCCACCGTGACGGCGCGCGAGCAGCAACAGGTGCAGCAACACATTCAGCTGTTGCTGGCCGACGGCCACACCCGGCTGACCGCCGCCGTCACCGAACAGAGCGCCGACCGCCTGCAACTGGCGCCGGGCAAAGAAGTGCTGGCGCTGATCAAGGCCCCCTGGGTGACGCTCAGCACCGATGACGCCGGCGACGACGCGGCGGATAACGTACTGCCCGGCCGGGTCGCCCATATTCAGCCCGGCGACGCGTACAGCGAAGTGCTGGTTACCCTCGCCGGCGGTGAAACGCTGTGTGCGACGCTGGACAATCAGCAGCTGCAGCAGTTGCAACTGCAGCCGGAGATGCCGGTTAACGCCCTGTTCAATGCCGATCGGGTGATTATCGCGACGCTGTGCTGAATGCAATGTGTCGTTGCATTTTTGTCAATTGACATCCGCCGGCGATGCGCTTATTTCTAAACCAAAGAGTTGCAAAAAAAGGAATAAGTGATGTCGTCATTGCGCATTTCGCAAGGTTCATTTCGTTTAAGCGATACCCGCACCCTGTCGCTGGAGACGCTGGAGATCCGCGCCGGCGACAGTTGGGCGTTCGTCGGCGCCAACGGCAGCGGCAAATCGGCGCTGGCCCGTGCGCTGGCTGATGAGCTGCCGCTGCTACGCGGCGAACGCCACGGCGACTTTCAGCAGCCGGTGCGCCTCTCTTTCGAACAGCTGCAGAAAATGCTCAGCGATGAGTGGCAACGCAACAATACCGACCTGCTCAGCCCTGACGAAGAAGATACCGGCCGCACCGCCGCCGAGATTATTCAGGAAGAACATCCGTATCCGGCGCGCTGCGCACAGCTGGCGGCGCAGTTCGGCATAAGCGCGCTGCTTGAGCGCCGTTTTAAATATCTCTCCACCGGCGAAACCCGCAAAACGCTGCTGTGCCGCGCCCTGATGGGGCAACCGGACCTGCTGATTCTGGATGAGCCGTTTGACGGGCTGGACGTCGCTTCGCGCGCCCAGCTGGCCGAACTGTTGGCGCAGCTGGCGCAACAGGGCTATACCCTGGTGCTGGTGTTAAACCGCTTTGACGAAATCCCCGACTTTGTTCAGCAGGTCGGCGTACTGGCCGACTGCACGCTGGCCAGCCAGGGCCCGCGCCAACAGGTGATGGCCGACGCGCTGGTGGCGCAGCTGGCGCACAGTGAAAACCTCGCCGGTCTGGCGCTGCCGGAAAGCGAGGATCCGCAACAGCAGCCCGCCCTGCCGGTGGATCATCCGCGGATCGTACTGCGCGACGGCGTGGTCAGCTATAACGATCGTGCCATCATCGATCGTCTCAGCTGGCAGGTGGATCCCGGCCAGCACTGGCAGATCGTCGGCCCGAACGGCGCCGGTAAATCTACGCTGCTCAGCCTGATCACCGGCGATCATCCACAGGGCTACAGCAACGATCTGACCCTGTTCGGCCGTCGCCGCGGCAGCGGTGAAACCATCTGGGAGATCAAACGTCATATCGGCTACGTCAGCAGCAGCCTGCACCTGGAGTACCGCGTCAGCAGCAGCGTGCGCAACGTGATCATTTCCGGTTTCTTTGACTCGATCGGCATCTATCAGGCGGTATCCGATCGTCAGCACCAACTGAGCGAACAGTGGCTGCAGCTGCTGGGGCTGGGCGGCGCCCAGGGCGAAACACCGTTCCACAGCCTGTCCTGGGGGCAGCAACGCCTGGCGCTGATCGCTCGTGCGCTGGTGAAGCACCCGGCTCTGCTGATCCTGGATGAACCGTTGCAGGGGCTGGATCCGCTTAACCGCCAACTGGTGCGCCGTTTTATTGATGTGCTGATCGGCGAAGGCACCACCCAGCTGCTGTTTGTCTCGCACCACGCGGAAGACGCCCCGCAGTGCATTACCCACCGCTTAAGCTTTATCCCCTCCGGCGACGGTTACCGTTATCAGCAAGAGCCGCTGCAGTAATTTTTTTCATCAGGCGGGGGCCGCCCCGCCTGGCTGCGCGGCAAACACCGTAGCCAGGCGCTCACTTTTCCTCACTGCACCGACCTTCAGCGCGATTCGCTTGTGTTACTATCCGCCTAATCTCCATTTGACCGGCCGGCGGCAGTATTCCGGCGGAGTCATGGCGGTCTTTGAAAGCGGGTGTCGCATATTTATGTTAAAGGGATAATCGTTATGTGGGGCGTACTGTCGACTGCACTATTTTTTCTGCCGTTTAACCGTCTGATCGCCTGGGTGATTTTGGCGGCATCGGCCGGTATGGGCATCTATCATCAGATTCTGACGCCGCAGGGAGCCGCGTACCTGGCCGTTATCGCTCTGGCCGCCGGGCTGCGTCATCACTACCGCGCCAACGCCGGGCTGTCCGTCGCACTGGAAGTCCTGCTGGTCGCCAGCAGTCTGGCGCTGTTTCTGCACCTGGTGCCCGGCATCAACAATCAGCTGATGGTGGACGGCAGTAAGGCCGGGCCGCTCAGCGCGCCTTATACGCTGCGCTATAACTTTGATAAGGCGCTGCTGCCGTTCCTGCTGTTCGCCTGTTTGCCGACGCTGTTCAACAGCGGCAAAGCGGCGAAAAACGTCGGCAGCCTGGCCTGGCTGCTGCTGATTTTGTGCGTGCCGCTGCTGTTGCTGCTGGCGGTGGCGCTGGGCGGCCTGAAGCTGGAAAGCCACTTCCCAAGCTGGATATTGCCTTTCATGATGGCCAACCTGTTCTTTGTATCGATGGCGGAAGAAGCGCTGTTTCGCGGCTACCTGCAGCAGCGGCTGACCCAGTGTCTGGGCGCCTGGCCGGCGCTGGTGATCGCCGCCCTGCTGTTTGGCGCGGCGCACTTCCCGTCCGGCATGCTGATGGCGATCTTCGCCACGCTGGCCGGGCTGTTGTATGGCCTGGCCTGGATGTGGAGCGGACGCCTGTGGGTGCCGATCGCACTGCACTTTGGCCTGAATATGACGCATCTGCTGTTCTTTACCTATCCGTTCTATCAGCATCCTTAATCCCCGCCGCCGGTAGCGCTCGTCTGTCGGCGGATACTATGGATGAAAACGCTACCACACACCTAATTTCTCCATACGAAAAGGCCAGGGCTGTTGCACCGGCTCCTTCTGTGGTAAAGATCCTTACCTTAATGTAAACGATTCCATTTTTCGCTCTGGATCACCTTTTCATGCTCGCAAATATGCTATCTTTTAGCCATTATTTAGCTGACGCTATCCAATGAATGGCCGAATAATACGCAGTGTAATCGTTACCACTACGTATAAAAGATGCCGAAGGAATGACTATGACGGATTTTAATCCTATCGATCACCCTCATCGCCGCTTCAATCCGCTGACCGGCCAATGGGTGCTGGTTTCCCCCCATCGCGCCAAGCGTCCCTGGCAGGGGCAGCAGGAAGCGCCCGCGCAGGAAAGCCTGCCGCAGCACGATCCCGACTGTTTCCTGTGCCCTGGCAATACGCGCGTTACCGGCGACCAAAACCCGGACTATCCCGGCACCTACGTGTTTACCAATGACTTCGCCGCGCTAATGAGCGATACGCCGCAGGCGCCGGAAAGCGACGATCCGCTGATGCGTTGCCAAAGCGCGCGCGGCACCAGCCGGGTGATCTGCTTTTCGCCGGACCACAGCAAAACGCTGCCGCAGCTTAGTCTGCCGGCGCTGGAGCTGGTGGTAGCAACCTGGCAGGAACAAACCGCCGAGCTGGGCCGCAACTACCCCTGGGTGCAGGTGTTTGAAAATAAAGGCGCGGCCATGGGCTGTTCCAATCCGCACCCCCACGGACAAGTATGGGCCAACAGCTTCCTGCCAAATGAAGTCGAGCGTGAAGACCGGCTGCAGCGCGACTATTATCAGCAACACAACAGCGCGATGCTGCTGGACTATGCCCGACGCGAACAGCAGGACGGCAGCCGCACGGTGGTGGAAACCGATCACTGGCTGGCGGTGGTGCCCTATTGGGCGGCATGGCCGTTTGAGACTTTGCTGCTGCCGAAAAGCGCACGGCAACGTCTGACCGACCTTGATGCGGCGCAAAGCGCCGATCTGGCCGTGGCGCTGAAAAAGCTGACCAGCCGCTATGACAATCTGTTCCAGTGCTCTTTCCCTTATTCGATGGGCTGGCACGGCGCACCGTTTAACGGCGCCGATAACCGCCACTGGCAGCTGCACGCCCACTTCTATCCGCCGCTGCTGCGCTCCGCCTCGGTGCGTAAATTTATGGTGGGCTATGAAATGCTGGCGGAAACCCAGCGCGATCTGACCGCCGAACAGGCCGCCGAACGTCTGCGGGCGGTCAGCGATATCCATTACCGTGAAGCCGGAGCCCAATAATGCGTTTGCAAGAATTGACCCAGAGCGTTTTTACCCAGCATTTCGGTTACGCACCGACCCTCACCGTACAGGCGCCGGGGCGCGTCAATCTGATCGGCGAACACACCGACTATAACGACGGCTTTGTACTGCCCTGCGCCATCGACTATCAGACCGTGATCAGCATCGCCAAGCGCGACGATCGTCAGATCCGCGTACTGGCGGCCGATTATGATCATCAGGTAGATCAATTCGCCCTCGACCAGCCGATCGTGCCGCATGAGCAGCTGCAGTGGGCCAACTACGTGCGCGGCGTGGTGAAGCATCTGCAGCAGCGCAACGGCAAGTTTGGCGGCGCCGACCTGGTGATCAGCGGCAACGTGCCGCAGGGCGCCGGTCTCAGCTCTTCCGCCTCGCTGGAGGTGGCCGTCGGCCAGGCCTTACAGACGCTTTATCAGCTGCCGCTCGACGGCGTGGCGCTGGCCCTGAACGGCCAGGAGGCCGAAAACCAGTTCGTCGGCTGCAACTGCGGCATTATGGATCAGCTGATTTCCGCGCTCGGCCAGCCGGATCACGCGCTGCTGATCGACTGCCGTTCACTGGCGACCCGCGCGGTGCCGCTGCCGGACGACGTGGCGGTGGTGATCATCAACTCCAATGTCAAACGCGGGCTGGTCGACAGTGAATACAATACCCGTCGCCAGCAGTGTGAACAGGCCGCCGGATTCTTTGGCGTCAAGGCGCTGCGCGACGTCAGCCAGCAACAGTTCAACGCCCGCGAGCATGAGATGGACCCGCTGGTCGCCAAACGTGCGCGCCATATTATCAGCGAGAACGCCCGCACGCTGGCCGCTGCCGAGGCGCTGGCCAGCGGTGATTTAGCCCGGATGGGGCAATTGATGGCCGAGTCGCACGCCTCCATGCGCGATGACTTTGAAATCACCGTGCCGCCGATCGACGCGCTGGTGGAGATTGTCAAAGCGGCGATCGGCGAACACGGCGGCGTGCGTATGACCGGCGGCGGCTTCGGCGGCTGCATCGTCGCGCTGATGCCGCAGCGGCTGGTTGAACCGGTGCGTGCGGCGGTACAACGGGAGTACCCGTTGCGGGCCAACGGCCTGCAGGAAACCTTCTATGTCTGCACCGCATCCGCAGGAGCCGGCTCATGCTGAACATCGCTGAAGAACAACGTGCGCCGGATGGCCGGCCGTTTACCTTAACCACCCTGCGCAACGCCGGCGGGATGACGGTAACGCTGATGGATTGGGGCGCGACCTGGCTCTCAGCGCGGCTGCCGCTCAGCGGCGGCGAAACGCGTGAGGTGCTGCTCGGCTGCGCCACGCCTGCCGACTATCTGCGGCAAAGCGCCTATCTCGGCGCTACGGTAGGCCGCTACGCCAACCGCATCGCCAACGCCAGCCTGCCGCAGGACGGCGGCGCGCTGGCGCTGCTGGCCAATCAGGGGCCGCACCAGCTGCACGGCGGGCCGGAGGGCTTCCACGCCCGCCGCTGGCACATTGCCCAGCAGGATCGGCAGCAGGTAACGTATCAGCTGCATTCGCCCGACGGCGATCAGGGCTTCCCCGGCAATCTGCAGGTCAGCGCCCGCTTCCGCCTGACGGACGACCACCAGCTGGAGATCGACTACCAGGCGCAGACCGATCGTCCCTGCCCGGTCAACCTGACCAACCATGCCTATTTCAATCTGGACGGCGCCGGACAAGACGCGCGTCAGCAGACGCTGCAGCTCAACGCGGATCATTACCTGCCGGTCGATGAGCAGGGGATCCCCAGCGCGGCGCTGACGGCGGTCGACGGCAGCGGCATGGATTTCCGCCAGCCTAAAACACTGGCGCAGGATCTGCTGCGTGATGCCGCCCAGCAGCGGGTGAAGGGTTACGATCACGCTTATCTGCTGCAGCGCGACTGTCTGGCGCTGGATAAACCGGCGGCGCGGCTGTGCTCGGCGGACGGCCGGCTGGAAATGCACGTTTTCACCACTGCGCCGGCGCTGCAACTGTACAGTGGTAACTATCTCGCCGGCACGCCGGCGCGCGACGGCGGCAGCTACGGCGATTACGCCGGCGTGGCGCTGGAAAGCGAATTTCTGCCGGACAGCCCGCACCACCCGGAATGGCCGCAGCCCAGCTGCTGGCTACAACCGGGGCAAAACTATCACAGCATCACCCGCTATCAATTTTCCCCGCGTTAACCGACGCCCCGCGCCGCAGCGCGGGGCGTGTTGTTATAAATGCTTACCCTTTTCCTGCCGCCCCGTTCCTTCCTTTATACCCGTACGCGCACTAAAATCAGCCTACCGTGATAAGCACAACATCCTGTGCTGCGTCACAATTTTCGGCCATTCCGGCCGGTTAATAGCTGAAGGAACACCTATGCGACTGATTACTGCACTTCCGTTACTGGCAGGTTTGCTGCTGAGCGCCAACCTGATGGCTGCAGAAGCCCCGGCAAAAAAAGCTCCGTCTCCGGCGCAGGCCGCCCAACAAAAACGTATGACCGACTGTAATCAACAGGCTTCTTCCAAATCTCTGAAGGGCGCCGATCGTACCACCTTCATGAGCACCTGCCTGAAAGCCGAAGGCCATCAGGCCGCCGGTAAAGCGCTGACGCCGCAACAGCAAAAAATGAAAGGCTGTAATGCCGACGCCGCCAAGCAAAGCCTGAAGGGCGACGCGCGTAAAACCTTTATGAGCAGCTGTCTGAAAAAAGCCGCCTGATTGCCGGCTTTTCCCACGGCGCGCCGCATTTTCCCCCGCGCGCGCCGCACTCTCCCCACGCTTGAACGATTCAGCTTTTTCATCCTTTCAGATCTTACTTAACGGCAATAAATTGGCTATGGTTAAGCACTATCGATTGCCGAGCCACCGGCCGCGGCAATATAATGATTTTCGTTATCATTGAAATGTCAGATTATTAAGGAGTTAAGCTATGGCTGTAACTAAGCTGGTTCTGGTGCGTCACGGCGAAAGCCAGTGGAACAACGAAAACCGCTTCACCGGTTGGTACGATGTTGACCTGTCCGATAAAGGCCGCACCGAAGCGAAAGCAGCAGGCAAACTGTTGAAAGATGAAGGTTTCAATTTCGACTTCGCTTACACCTCCGTACTGAAGCGCGCGATCCACACCCTGTGGAACATCCTGGATGAGCTGGATCAGGCCTGGCTGCCGACCGAGAAATCCTGGAAACTGAACGAACGTCACTACGGTGCGCTGCAGGGCCTGAACAAAGCGGAAACCGCAGAGAAATACGGCGACGAGCAGGTAAAACAGTGGCGTCGCGGCTTCGCCGTTACCCCGCCGGAGCTGACCAAAGATGACGAGCGCTACCCTGGCCACGACCCGCGTTACGCGTCCCTGAGCGAGCAAGAGCTGCCGCTGACCGAAAGCCTGGCGCTGACCATCGACCGCGTTATCCCTTACTGGAACGAAGAGATCCTGCCGCGCGTCAAGAGCGGTGAGCGCGTGATCATCGCCGCCCACGGCAACTCCCTGCGCGCGCTGGTGAAATATCTGGATAACATGAGCGAAGATGAGATCCTCGAACTGAACATCCCGACCGGCGTGCCGTTGGTGTATGAGTTCGACGAGAACATGAAGCCAATCAAACACTACTACCTGGGCAACGCGGACGAAATCGCCGCTAAAGCCGCTGCGGTAGCCAACCAGGGCAAAGCGAAGTAATTGCCGCCCTGACGTAAAAAAGCCCCCGGTTTGCGCCGGGGGCTTTTTTTATCCAGCCTGCGGGCTTAGCGGGCGCGGCGCGCCTTCACCGCCGCCGCCAGATCGCGCAGCACGGTTTCGGTATCTTCCCAGCCGATGCAGCCATCGGTGACGCTCTTGCCGTACACCAGCGGTTCACCGCTTTCCAGGCTCTGGTTACCTTCCACCAGATGACTCTCGATCATCACGCCGATAATCGCCTTTTCACCGCCGCTAATCTGTTGGCAGACGTCGGCGCTGACGTCCAGCTGCTTCTTGAACTGCTTGCTGCTGTTGGCATGGCTGAAGTCGATCATCACATTGGCCGGCAGACCGGCCTTGCTCAGCCCCTCTTTCACCGCTTTAACGTGTTCCGCGCTGTAGTTCGGCTCTTTGCCGCCGCGCAGAATAATATGGCAGTCGCCGTTGCCGCCGGTGTTGACGATCGCCGAATGACCCCACTTGGTGACCGACAGGAAGCAGTGCGCGGCGCCGGCGGCGTTAATGGCGTCGATCGCCACCTTAATGGTGCCGTCGGTGCCGTTTTTGAAGCCCACCGGGCAGGAGAGACCGGAAGCCAGTTCACGGTGCACCTGCGATTCGGTGGTGCGCGCGCCGATCGCGCCCCAGCTCATCAGATCCGCCAGATACTGCGGCGTAATCATGTCCAGATACTCGCCCGCCGCCGGCAGGCCGCTGTCGTTAATATCCAGCAGCAGCTTACGTGCCAGACGCAGGCCTTCGTTGATCTGGAAGCTGTTGTCCATCAGCGGATCGTTGATCAGCCCTTTCCAGCCCACGGTGGTGCGCGGTTTCTCAAAATAAACCCGCATCACCACTTCCAGTTCGCCGTTCAGCTCCTGGCGCAGCTGCAGCAGACGCTGCGCGTACTCTTTGGCGGCGCGCGTGTCGTGAATAGAGCAAGGGCCGATCACCACCAGCAGGCGGTCGTCGCTGCCTTTAAGAATGTTGTGAATCGCATTGCGCGCCAGCGACACCGTCTCTGCCGCCTGTTCCGTGGCCGGAAACTTCTCCAGCAACGCGACAGGGGGTAAAAGTTCCTTAATATCTTTGATGCGTAAATCGTCGTTTTGGTAATTCATAACTTTTCCATTCGGTATCAAGAAGGGGTATATCGCAATGCGCGGATCCAACCAATCTAGCCTGTGCGGCAGGCGCTGTAAATCACTTTGCCCTGCTGACTTTTAACCACCGATTTGGCAGCAGATTGTGCTGTCAGATAACGGCGGCGCAGGACCTCCTTTTTCGCTATGCTACTCTCAGGCCCCTGCTGGACAATAGACGAACATGACGATGCTTTCCCTGTTACTGGTTGACGATCACCCGTTGGTTCATGTCGCACTGGAAGCGGCGCTGATAAAATCCGGCCATCCCTACGTCCTGACGGCGCAGCCGGACGATAGCCAAGCGCTCGCCTGGCTCAGCCGGCAGCGCTGCGACGTGCTGATTCTGGATATCGGCCTGCCGCAGGTTGACGGCCTGCAGCTGTTGAAGAAGATCCGCCGCCACTACCCGCAACAGCGTATCATCATCTATACCGCGCAGGAGGAAGCGCTGTATGCGCGTCTGGCCTACCAGTCCGGCGCCAGCGGTTTTGTCCATAAGGGCGCATCGCTGGAACAGCTGGTGCGCTGTATTGAACAGGTGATGCAGGGGGAACGCGTTTTCCCGCCGTCGCTCGGCGACGAGCAGGAAGAGAACGGTCCCGGCCCGTCGTTAACCGCCAAAGAATTGCAGGTGCTCGCCCTGCTGAGCAAGGGACTATCAAACCTGCAGATTGCCGAGATGCTGAATATCAGCAATAAAACCGTCAGCACCCACAAGAAAAATATTCTGCGCAAAACCGGTGCGGCAAATCTGCTGGAGCTGGCGGCAGTGTTTAAAGAGCTGGCGCCGTGAAACGCCTGATTCTGCTGTTCAGCCTGTTGGCGCTGTGCGCCTCGGCGCTGGCCGCGCAGCCGCCCCGCTATCATCTGGTCAGCAATCTGTCGCTGCCGAATGACATGCTGCTGGCGCGGGAGAAAAACCCCTGGCGCGGTAAGATGCTGCGCGTAGGCATTATCAGCGAAAACACCAGCCCTTATAACATCATCGTGGATGATGATCTGTATGGGCTGAACGCCGACTACCTCGACTACATTCAGCAGGTGACCGGCATCCGCTTCGAGGTTCTCGGCTTCGCCAACCTCGCCCGGCTACAGCAGGCGCTGCAGCGCGGGGAGATCGACCTGCTGTACGGCATACCCCGGCAGGCCGTATCCGGCCCGCTGCAGCTGTCGCACCCCTATTACGCCAGCAACCTGCGGGTACTGCGCGATCGCAACAATAACCGGCCGGTGATGCTCAACTCGGCAACCGCGCGCGTCGCCATCGGTGCCCTGACCGATATGCAGGCCGGCACGGCGCTGCAGGGCGTCACCTCTCAGGTACAGCGCTATGACAATAATTTTCAGGCGGTCTACGCCCTGCTTAACGGCAGCGATGATTACTTTATTGCCGATGACGCCAGCGCCAGTTTTATTATCGATCAGCTGCAATTAGGGCAGCTTTACCAGGTGGAAAGCGCCATCAACCTGGGCAGCCTGTCATTTGTCTTCGCCGCGAACGACGCCAAGCTCATTGATTCATTGAATAACGCCATCGCCGATACGCCGATGGAGTTGATGAACAGCCTGCAGAGCCGCTGGAGTAAAAAAATCCCCAGCTATCTGGATACCGGCAACGCCGATCTGACGCCGATGGAGAAAAACTGGGTCGCCGCGCAGCGCAGCGTGCCCTATGCTGCCGTTGAGAATAACTTCCCCTTTGTCTATCGCGACGCCGATAACCAGCCGCGCGGCTATCTGGTCGATATTCTTAATACCATCGGTCAAAACAGCGGCCTGCAGTTTACCCCGGTCTGGGCACGCAACGCCGAGCAGGCCGACGCGTTGGTCAGCAGCGGCCAGGCGCTGATGCGCGCCGCGCTGCCGCTCACCGCCGACGCCAAAGCCCATTACAGCGCCAGTATGCCGGTCCATCGCGCGTTATGGGGCGTCTACGTCGGTCGCTACGCCGAAAATATCGCCGGCTGGGCCGCGCTGCAGGGCAAGCGCATCGGCTTTGTGCAGGGCGACCTCGGGCGCAGTCTGATCCCTGCCGGCAATCAGGCAATCGCGTTCAGCGACGCCAAAAGCCTGTATGACGCGCTGGCGAACGGCCGGGTGGACGCGCTGGTGGACAATGTCATTTCCGCCAACTTCCTGGCTCTGTCGCGCTATTCCGGCGCCATCCGGCTGGCCTTTCCCGCCAATAATATCGCCTATCCTATCGCCTTCGGCGTACGTCCCGATCGGCCCCTGCTGCTCGGCATTCTGGATAAGAACCTGATGCAGATCCCGGCGGAGACGCTGCGGTCGCTGCGTGAGACTTGGATTGTCGACCGCAGCAGCCTGATCGACGCGGTGAACGATAACCGCATGCCGCCGCAGACCACCTGGCTGCTGACGCTGCTGGCGGTGATTATTCTGCTGCTGTTGCTGTGGATCGTGCGCCGCTACCGGCAGCAGCGCCGTGAGCAGCGCGAGCACCACCGGCTAGAACAGGCGCGCCGTCAGGCCGAAGCGGAAAACCGCAGGAAGAGTAAATTTCTGGCGACGGTCAGCCATGAACTGCGCACGCCGATGCACGCCATCCTCGGCCTGCTGGAACTGGAGCTGAAAAAAACGCCGACGCCGGCAGGGCTGCCGGTGATTTACAGCTCCGCCGCCTCGCTGCTGAATCTGCTGAACGATCTGCAGGACTACGCCAAGCTGGAAAGCGGCTCGCTCACCCTGGCGCCCAAGCCGCTGGCGCTGCGCCCGTGGGGAGAACATCTGCAGGCGCTGTACCGGCCGCTGCTCGGCAACAAGGCGCTGACCTTCCGCGTCCGTCTTGATGAGAGCTTGCCCGACGCCGTCACTATCGATGGTGAGCGTTTACTTCAGATCGCCAACAACCTGATAAATAACGCCATTAAGTTCACCACGCGCGGCTACGTTGAGGTTGGTCTGGCCTGGCAAGACGGCACGCTGCACCTGAGCGTCGCCGACAGCGGCTGCGGCATCGCCGCCGATGAGCTGGACAAGCTGTTCCAACCCTTTTACCGGGCACGCGGCGCACAGCGTATTTCTGTGCAGGGCACCGGGCTGGGACTGTCGATCTGTAAAGAGATTGTCGAGCAGATGGGCGGCGCGATTGTCCTGCGCTCGCAGCCAGGCGTGGGTACACAGGTTGATGTGACGCTGCCGGCCGCCACGGCGCAGGCCATCACACCGCCGCCGCAGGACGCCGCGCCGGCGCGACGTTTTTCACCGGCGCTGCGGGTCGCGCTGATTGACGACCATCCGACCAATCTGTTGCTGATGGAACGTCAGCTGCGCCATTTCGCTCTGCAGCCGGCGCTGTTTGAACACGGTTACCCGCTGTTGCAGGCCCACCGCCAACGGCCCTTCGAACTGTTGTTTATCGACTACAATATGCCACGCCCGGACGGCCTGACGCTGGCGCGCCTGATCCGCCGCGATGAACGGCGTCGTGGGTTGCCTGCCTGCCACATCGTGCTGTGTTCCGCCGACGTGCAGGAGTTTACCCGCATTCCCGCCGGGCAGGTGCATATTGACCATTTTCTCACCAAGCCGATTTCCCTGGCGGCGATTGAACAGGTTTTAGCCGAAAACAGCCGGTTTACCCAGCCCCAGTTAGCCCTTACTGACCTAAAAAACCAGCTAACGGTGCTCGGCGGCGATAATGTAGCCATGCAACAGCGGCTGGCATCCACGCTGCGCACTACCCTGCTGGCCGATCGCCAACGACTGCAGGTGGCGGCGCAACGGCAGGATTGGCAGGAGCTGGGCCAGGCGGCGCACCGTATTAAGGGCAGCCTGCTGATGCTGCAGCTCGGCATACCGGCGCAGCGCTGCCAGCAGGCGATCGACGCCGCCAGGCGCGGAGAATTCGCCGCAGAGGCCTATACTGAGATCGACGCCGCCGTGGCGCAGCTGTTAACGCAGCTGGACGCCGCCGCGCCGACGATGAATGATTGAGTATCACGTTAAATAAGGACATAAGATGTCAGAAACCCCACACGTTCATCTGCCGAAAAACAGCAATAGTAAACGCCTGCTAACCGCTTTTTTAGTCACCGCCGGGTTTATGGTGGCCGAGGCCATCGGCGGCCTGCTTTCCGGCTCGCTGGCGCTGCTGGCCGATGCGGGACACATGCTGACCGACGCCGCCGCACTGCTGGTGGCGCTGATGGCGGTGCACTTTTCACAGCGTAAACCCAACGCCCGCCACACCTTCGGCTACCTGCGGCTGACCACGCTGGCGGCGTTTCTTAACGCGGCGGCGCTGCTGGCGATCGTTATCTTTATTCTGTGGGAGGCCATCCGGCGTTTCTTCGAACCGCAGCCGGTTATGGGCACGCCGATGCTGATTATCGCCGTCGCCGGCCTGCTGGCGAATCTGTTCGCTTTCTGGCTGCTGCACCGCGGCAATGAAGAGAAAAATATCAACGTGCGCGCTGCGGCGCTGCATGTACTGGGGGATCTGCTCGGCTCGGTCGGCGCCATCGCCGCGGCCATTGTGATCCTCACCACCGGCTGGACGCCGATTGACCCCATTTTATCGGTGCTGGTGTCCTGTCTGGTGGTGCGCAGCGCCTGGCGCCTGCTGAAGGAGAGCTTCCACGAGCTGCTTGAAGGTACGCCGCAGGAGGTCGATATCGTCAAACTGCAGAAGGATTTGTGCCTGAATATCGCCGAGGTGCGTAATATTCATCATGTTCACGTCTGGCAAATCGGCGAACAAAAACTAATGACGCTGCATGCTCAGGTGATTCCGCCGCACGACCACGATGGCCTGCTGCGCCGCATTGAAGCTTATCTGCTTAAGCATTATCAGATTGGTCATGTGACCATCCAAATGGAATACCAACACTGCGATACGCCGGACTGCGGCATCAACCGGGCGCCGGAAGCGAGTGAGCACACACATTCACACTCGCACCTGGGCCATCACCACTGACGAGGGCGCTCCCGCACCGGCCGGCGCGGGAGCGATAAGATCAAGAGTGGGAGGAGAGCGGCCGTGACCCTCGGTCGGCCGCGCTACGGATCCACAGCCAGGAACCGTTCAGTGCGATCAGAGTCAGGATGACATACTCCAGCGCCATGGCGTACACGCCCTGGTAGGCAAAAATCGCCACGCTGATCACGTCAATCACCACCCAAAGCAGCCAGTTTTCCACGTATTTGCGCGTCATCAGAATCATCGCCACGATCGACAACACCATCATCGTCGAATCCCAGAACGGGAAAGCGTCCGGCTGCAGCGTCGGCGGCTCAACCGGCAGCCCCAGCGCCTGCATCACCGTCACCGCCGCCTGCGTCAGCCAGGCGAAAACGCGGTCAATGTTAAAGGTCATCAGCAGGATGCCCGCCACACACGCCGCTCCCCAGCCCAGCGCCTTCGGCAGCGGCATCCAGCGAATTTGCAGCTCGGCCTGATGCTCCGCCGTCTGCCGGCTCCAGGCATACCAGCCATAGATATTGGCGCCAAAGAAAAACAGCTGCAGCAGCAGGCTGGCGTACAGCTGAATCTGGAAGAAGATCACCGCAAACAGCGTCACGTTGATCAGACCAAACAGATAGTTGATGATTTTTTCCTGGCTGGCGTACCAGATGCACAACAGACCGAACAGCGTGCCTATCGCCTCAATCCAGGACAGGTCATAGCCACCCGCCCCCAGCGGGATATGCACCATGATGTTGCTGGTACTAAAAAAATTCATCGGGCCTTCCTTTTCATCGGGTTAACTTAGGCGTTTCCTTTTACCTGCATCTTCAGCGTTGCGGCAAAATCCAGCATGCGGTTCAGCGGCAGCAGCGCTTTTTGCCGCAGCGCGCCATCGACAAAAATTTCATGCTGCGCACCGCCCTGCTCCAACCCGTCGGCAATCGCCTTCAGGCCATTCATCGCCATCCACGGACAGTGCGCGCAGCTGCGGCAGGTCGCCCCTTCACCGGCGGTCGGCGCCTCAAACAGCTCTTTGTCCGGGCATGCCTGCTGCATCTTATAAAAGATGCCGCGGTCGGTGGCGACGATCAGCTGCCGCTGCGGTAAATTCTGCGCCGCCTGAATCAGCTGGCTGGTAGAGCCGACCGCGTCGGCCAAATCAACCACCGCCTGCGGCGATTCCGGATGCACCAGAATCGCCGCCTCGGGATAGAGCGCCTTCATGCGCATCAGCGCCTGGGTTTTAAACTCATCATGGACGATGCAGGCGCCCTGCCAGCACAGGACATCGGCCCCGGTCTGTTTTTGCACATAGTTGCCCAAATGGCGATCCGGCGCCCAGATAATTTTCTCCCCGAGGCTGTCGAGATGTTCAATCAGCTCAACGGCAATGCTGGAGGTGACAACCCAGTCGGCACGCGCTTTTACCGCCGCTGATGTATTAGCGTAGACCACCACGGTGCGATCCGGATGACTATCGCAAAAGGCGTTGAACTCCGCCTCAGGGCAGCCGAGGTCGAGTGAACATTCAGCATGCAGCGTCGGCATCAGCACCCGCTTTTCCGGGCTGAGAATTTTCGCCGTTTCCCCCATAAAGCGCACCCCCGCCACCAGTAAAGTTGAGGCCGGGTGGTTGCTGCCGAAACGCGCCATCTCCAGAGAATCGGCAACGCAGCCGCCGGTTTCTTCCGCCAGCGCCTGAATTTCCGGGTCGGTGTAATAGTGGGCCACCATCACCGCATCGCGCTGCTTCAACAGCGTTTTGATTTTCTCACGGTAGAAGGCCTTTTCCGCCTGGTCGAGCGGTATCGGTTTGGCTGGGAACGGGTAGATTGCCGCATTGGCGTCAAACATTTCACTCATCACTGTCATCTCTGTGCTAGTCTGGAGAACCTGTCGCAACCGCCGCCTGCGGTTGCCCTGCCCCAATGTTTTATATACTAAACAAAATACCCAAACAAAAGACAAAAGTCGCTCTAATTTTCGTCTATAGACGATTTTTGTTTAACCGTTGAAACTTTGAGGGTCAATGAATATGAGTGGGGGAACGGAAAACGCCAGCCTGTCACCGGCGCTTGCCGCTTTTCTTGCTGCCGTTACTTTCTGCGGCGCGACATCACCAACTTGTCCTTCGGCCGTGCCTGCCAGTCCTCAACCTGATTATTGAAGTTGTCCGCCAGCAGGTAAGCCGGAGTTTTCGCCAGCCAGTCGGACAGAGAGATGTCCTGATAGATGCCGTTATCCAGCACTATCAGCACCTTCAGATCGTCGTCGCCGAGATTTTCAATGTAATGACCGAACCCTTGCGGCACATAGCCGACGTCGGAAGGCGCGTACTCCTCGGTTTGGACATGACCGTGCGAACTGAATACCGTCATACGCCCCTTGCCGGAAATATAATACTGCCATTCATTGGCGTTCGGGTGCCAATGCAGTTCGCGTACTGCACCGGGTTTGACGATCTCGATAATGCCGGTCATGGTGGTGGAAATAGGAAATTCTTTTGACGACACCAAATGCACGCTGCCGGCGTCATTTTCAAAGAACGGTTTCTGTTTCATTAATTGATAACGGTGTGTTAACGGCGAATTATTCAGGCCTCCGTCATTTTTAGCTAACGGCAACGCCGGCGGTACCGCACCGCCGACAATATAAGCCTCGCCCTGTTTGGCCTTGGAGAATATTGATGCCGGCATATTAACGATTTTTTCTAATATTTCTTTCGGCATATGCGCCACCCAGTCGGTAATACTGAACGTGCCGAATTCGGAGAAGTGACCATTATCGAAAGCCAGAATAAAATGCGCGCCCTCAGCCAGCGCCTGAATGGAATGGCCGTAGCCCTTCGGAAAATACCACACATCACCGGGGCCAAAATCCGCCACCTCACATTTTCCTTCTGGATCGATAATGGTAATGCGCGCCCGTCCCTCCAGCATAAAGGCCCATTCAGCGGCGATAGCGTGCCAGTGCAGCTCGCGTACGCCGCCAGGCTCCAGCGTCATATCAACCCCGGCTACGCCTTCAGAAATCGGGAACTGTTCAACGGTAGCTTCCCGCGCCCAGCCGCTGGGTAGGCTGCGCTTTTTACTGTCGGTGAATTTGTATTTATACACGCCCCGCGCATCGGCGGGCGGCTGGTAGCTGCTGGGCGGCACAATATTGCGGTGATCATCGGCAACGGCGGACTTCACCATGCCGCCGATCATACCGGCGGCGGCCGCGCTAACGGCGGAGGCTTTCAAGATATCACGACGCGATAACATATCATCTTTCTCCAAAGCAATGGCGAACGCCTGCAGAATACCAGGCGCTGCAGCAATAAGATCGGAAGTAAAATAAGGCGTGTCACGCAATAGAATTTTCGGCGACCATTAAAGCGTAGTAATGAATGAAGCACTTCCCGCCTTTTGCTTTGTTTCTTTTTGTTAATAAGTGAGTGCGATTTTTATTATTTTATGCGCTTTTAAATAATCACCAAATGGAAATTACTTATCTGAAGCGGAAATATAAATAAACCATCAACGAGATTAAATTATATTTGTTAGCTAGGTTGTTTTTATTGCCATATGGGAAATTACGTGAATGAAGCGACAGGTAATAAGAAAGAGATGCACGACATAAATTTTAGAAATAGTGGGGTGTGTTGAATTGATGGCCTGCGGGCAACACTGCGCGTTGTCGTCTCGCTTCGCTTATTACTCGTCTCATCCATGAGACTCACCCTACGGGCCAGCGCAAGCGCTGTTCAAAATCACTCCCGGCGATTTTGTCGAACCTGAACGCAGGTGACTCGTCTCTTCGAGACTCGCCCTTCGGGCCAGCGCAAGCGCTGTTCAAAAGCGTAAACGCTTTTGTCTCACCTACACGACTCGTGCACTATGCGATGACATTGCTGAGATATTTAAGATTGGGAATACTTTCTAGAAATAGTGGGTCGTGCAGGATTGACTCGGCCTCCGGCCTCGCCCTACGGGCAACGCTACGCGTTGTCGTCTCGCTTCGCTTATTACTCGTCTCATCCATGAGACTCACCCTACGGGCCAGCGCAAGCGCTGTTCAAAATCGCTCCCGGCGATTTTGTCGAACCTGAACGCAGGTGACTCGTCTCTTCGAGACTCGCCCTTCGGGCCAGCGCAAGCGCTGTTCAAAAGCGTAAACGCTTTTGTCTCACCTACACGACTCGTGCACTATGCGATGACATTGCTGAGATATTTAAGATTGGGAATACTTTCTAGAAATGGTGGGTCGTGCAGGATTCGAACCTGCGACCAATTGATTAAAAGTCAACTGCTCTACCAACTGAGCTAACGACCCACTGACGTGGTGTACTGCTGAACGGCCTGAGATGTGATGCCGGTTTACTGCTTGCCCATTCTTTAAGAATGGTGGGTCGTGCAGGATTCGAACCTGCGACCAATTGATTAAAAGTCAACTGCTCTACCAACTGAGCTAACGACCCACTGACGTGGTGTACTGCTGAACGCTATAAAGCGTGATTCCCATTTTACTGCTCACCCATTCGTTAAGAATGGTGGGTCGTGCAGGATTCGAACCTGCGACCAATTGATTAAAAGTCAACTGCTCTACCAACTGAGCTAACGACCCACTGCAGTGGTGGGTGATGACGGGCTCGAACCGCCGACCCCCTCCGTGTAAAGGAGATGCTCTACCAACTGAGCTAATCACCCACTAAAGTGGTTACTGCACTACTTCTGGAAATTGGTGGGTCGTGCAGGATTCGAACCTGCGACCAATTGATTAAAAGTCAACTGCTCTACCAACTGAGCTAACGACCCAATTTCCCTGCTGCTTTAACATCTTGCGAGATGTCTGGGCAACGGCGGCATATATTACTGTTTTATCTCAGCAGCGCAACCTAAATTTTTACGCATCAGGTTCAACTGCTGGTTCTTCATGCGATCAAGCCCAAAAATCGGTCGTATCGACCAACTTCTGGGCTTATTTTCTGCCAAATTAGCCAGCAATACGCTTTTGCGCCTGTTTGGCTGCGCTGCTGTTCGGGTACTGTTTAACCACCTGCTGGAACACGGCTTTGGCTTTATCAGCCTGCCCTTTTTCCTGCATGATGATACCGACCTTGTACATCGCGTCAGAGGCCTTTGGCGATTTCGGGTAATTTTTCACCACCACCGCAAAATAGTAGGCCGCATCGTCTTTCTTACCCTTGTTGTAAAACAACTGCCCCAGCCAGTAGTTGGCGTTCGGCTGGTAAGTCGACTTGGGATACTGCTTTACGAAGCTCTGAAAGGCTGGGATCGCCTGATCGTACTGCTTTTTCTCCAGCGCCAGCGAAACAGCGGCGTTGTAATCGCTGTTTTCATCGCCCTTACTGGCAGGCGCTGCAGAAGAAGCCGCAGCACTACCCGCGCCTGCCGCAGCAGACGCTGCCGGCGCAGAGGCGCTCTGACCACCGCCCTGCTCGAGGCTGTCGATCTGATCATAGATTTGCTTTTGGCGCTCTACGACCTGATTGAGCTGATATTGACTCTCCTGGATTTGACCACGGAGCGAATCGATATCACGCTGGTTGTCGGAGGCTTGCTGCTGGAGTTGGTTCAAGAGCTGGCTCTGAGCATTGGCAATACGCTCAAGCGTGGTGACACGGTCTTCGACCGAGCCGGAGCCGACATTACTGATTGGCGCTTGGGCAGTAGCGGCCCAAGGGGCCGCTACGCCAACCAGCAACGACAGACCCAACAGATGACGTCTGAAGTTACTGTTCATGCGATTCTCTTAGTAAACCAGAACGGCACGACGGTTTTTAGCGTAAGCCGCTTGGTCGTGACCCAGTACGGCTGGTTTCTCTTTACCGTAAGAAACGATAGAGATCTGGTCAGCGGAAACGCCTTTACCTTGCAGGTACATTTTCACGGCGTTAGCACGACGCTCGCCCAGGGCGATGTTGTATTCCGGCGTACCGCGCTCATCCGCGTGACCTTCTACGGTCACTTTGTAAGATGGGTTGTTACGCAGGAAAGTCGCGTGCGCATCCAGCATCTGAGCGAACTCAGAAGAGATGTCATACTTGTCCAGACCGAAGTAAACGATGTTGTTTTTCTGCAGTTCTTGCATCTGCAGACGCGCTTGCTCTTCGGAAGACAGGTTGCTGCTGCCGCTTTCCATACCGGTAGTGCCGTTCGCGCCCATACCAGACTGATCGTTATCGGCGCTTTTGTTAGAACTACAAGCTGCTACAGCCAGAACTGGCAGTGCCAGCAGAAGCCCTTTCAGCACTTTGTTCAGTTGCATTTCTTTGATCCTTTTATAGTTTGCCATACATATTTACACATGCATCACAGATACGGCGACCAGGCAGGCGATTTTACCTGTCCATCAGTGGCCGGAAGACGCGCTTTGAAACGCCCATCGGTCGATACCAGCTGCAATACAGAGCCCATACCTTGCGTGGAGCTATAGATCACCATAGTGCCGTTTGGCGCGATACTTGGCGTTTCATCCAGGAACGTGTCCGTCAATACTTGAACGGCTCCCGATCCAAGATCTTGTTTGGCGATGTGCTGCACACCGTTATTGGTGGTCACCATCACCAGGAATTTACCGTCTGCACTGACTTCAGAATCCTGATTCTGAGCGCCTTCCCACGTCAGACGCTGCGCGGCACCGCCGCTGGCGCTCATTTTATAGATCTGCGGACGACCGCCCTGATCGGAGGTAAACGCCAGCGACTGACCGTCCGGGAACCAGGCCGGTTCAGTATTGTTGCTGCGGCCGTTGGTCAGTTGGGTCATCTGCCCGGAATTCAGATCCATCACGTACAGATTCAGGCTGCCGCTTTTCGACAGGGCAAACGCCAGCTTGCTGCCATCCGGCGAGAAGGCCGGCGCGCCGTTGTGGCGTGGGTAAGAAGCAATCTGACGCACTGCGCCGTTAGACAGCGTCTGCACCACCAGTGCGGAACGACCGCTTTCAAAGGTGACATACGCCAGCTTGCTGCCGTCCGGCGACCAGCTTGGCGACATCAGCGGCTCTGGCGAACGGTGCACCACGAACTGGTTGTAGCCGTCATAGTCGGACACGCGCAGCTCATACGGGAATTTCCCACCGTTGGTCTGCACCACATAGGCGATGCGCGTACGGAAGGCGCCCTTGATGCCGGTCAGCTTCTCAAACACTTCGTCGCTGGCGGTATGCGCGGAATAACGCAGCCACTGTTTGGTCACTTTATACTGGTTCTGCGCCAATACGGTGCCTGGCGCGCCGGAGGTATCCACCAGCTGATAAGAAATCAGATAGCTGCCGTCCGCCCCTGGCTGAACCTGGCCCACCACCACGGCATCAATGCCCAGCGCAGTCCAGGCCGCCGGCGTCACTTCAGACGCGGTGGTCGGCTGCTGCGGCATACGCGCAGTGTCGATCGGATTGAATTTGCCGCTGTTGCGTAAATCCGCCGCAACAACCTTGCCAATATCTTCCGGCGGCGTGCCCGGACCTGCCCACTTAAACGGCACCACGCCAATAGGCCGCGCGGAGTCGACCCCTTGGGTGATTTCAATGCGAACTTCCGCGTGCAACACGGAGGCCCACAGAATCAAAAAACCTAGCGCTACTCGAAATGCCTGCTTCATCTCATCTCCCTTATCCAGGCGGAATGCCTGCGATAAATTAGCAGAATTTTAACAAACCAACGCAAACAAAACTACATGATCCCTGTTGGTTACCTTAGTACATCCTTGCAAGATTACGCACGTACTCCACCGTTATTGCGGCTTGAATTCAAGGGTCGAATTCTTAAAGTGCTGGTAAACGGCGTCGCTCGGCGGTTTAGGAATCCGTGCCTGACGTGCCGCCGCGACCGCCGCCTGACACAGCGCCGGGTCGCCGCCGGCCGACTCCACACTTCTCAGCAGACCATCGGGCGCCAGCTTGATACGCAGATCGCAGGTCTTGCCAACGTAGGAGCTGGCGTCATAGAACTTGCTCTGGATCGCCGCCTGAATCTGCCCCATATAACCGCTGATATCCGCGCCGCTGGCGCCGGCGGTTTTGGCGTTGCCTTTACCGGCAGCCTTGCCTTCACCCTGCTGTTTGCCGCTGCTCTTCGGCGCATTCTTGCCGTCCGCCAGGCCACCGAACAGGTCTTCAACCTCAGACGACTGCTTGGCGGCTTCCGCTGCGGCTTTCTTCTTGGCTTCCGCCGCTTTCTTGGCGGCGGCGGCTTTCTCGGCCGCAGCTTTTTTCTGTGCTTCGGCGGCAGCTTTCTTCTCGGCTTCCGCTGCGGCTTTCGCTTCTGCCGCTCGCTTGGCCTCTTCCGCTTTTTTCTTCGCCGCAGCATCGGCAGCAGCCTGCTTCTTGGCTTCCGCTTCGGCTTTCTGCTTCGCGTCCGCCTGCGCCTTGGCTATCTTGTCCGCTTCGGCCTTCGCCTTGGCGGCGGCCTGCTCCGCCACTTTCTGCTGCTCTCTGGCCTTCGCCGCCGCGCTTTCCGCCGCCTTTTTCTGCTCGGCCTGTGCGGCTTTTTCTGCCGCCGCTTTTTCCTGCGCCGTCAGACGTTCCTGTTCCAGCGCCTTCAGGCGCTGCTGCTCTTCAGCCTGCTTCTGCTGCAGCTCTTCGGCCTGTTGCTCCGCCTTTTTCTGCCGCTGCTTCTCCGCACGCTGGGCGTCGTTGCTCTGCTGTTGCTGCCGGTTGTACTGTTCCACCACCGCACCCGGATCAACCATCACGGCGCCGACCACGGCGCCATCGCCGCCGCCGCCGGCGCTCATTTCGGCGTTTTCGTGCAGCGATCCCCAAATCAACAGGGCAATCAATACAATGTGCAGAACGACCGAAACAATAACGGCGCGGTTCAGCTTATCGTTTTGCTCAGTTGCCTTTACCAAAATAGATTCCCAAAAACGGGCGTATGGATAAGACACCTGCCCCGCAGGACAGGAGCCGGATTATCCATCGCCCTATGCTCAAATTGGCTGGGTCATCAACCCAACGGAAGCGACGCCCGCCTGATGCAGAATATTCAGCGCTTTGATAATCTCATCGTACGGCACGTCCTTCGCCCCACCGATCAAAAAGACGGTTTTCGGGTTGGCGGCCAGCCGCGATTTAGCCTCTGCCGCCACCTGTTCCGGCGGCAACAGTTCCATGCGGTCATGATCGGCCACGATGGTGTATTGCCCGACGCCCGAGACTTCCAGGATCACCGGCGGGTTATCATCGCTGGACACCGTTTTGGAATCGGTGGCGTCCGGCAGATCGACCTCCACGCTCTGCGTGATGATCGGCGCCGTCGCCATAAAGATCAGCAACAGCACCAGCAACACGTCCAGCAGCGGAACGATATTGATTTCCGACTTCAGCTCCCGACGGTTACGGCCACGTACTCTCGCCATACAACCCCCTACTTATTTGCTGTCGCTGGAGAAGGCCTGACGATGCAGAATGGCGGTGAACTCTTCCATAAAGTTGTCGTAATTCTGCTCAAGCTTGTTCACGCGCTGGTTAAGGCGGTTGTACGCCATCACGGCCGGGATGGCGGCAAACAGACCGATGGCGGTGGCGATCAGCGCTTCGGCGATCCCCGGCGCAACCATCTGCAAGGTTGCCTGCTTCACCGCGCCCAGCGCGATAAAGGCGTGCATAATCCCCCACACGGTACCGAACAGGCCGATATACGGGCTGATGGAGCCGACGGTGCCGAGGAACGGGATATGGGTTTCCAGCGTTTCCAGTTCGCGGTTCATTGAAATGCGCATCGCACGCGACGCGCCGTCAATCACGGCTTCCGGCGCATGGTTGTTGGCACGGTGCAGACGGGCGAACTCTTTAAAACCGGAGTAGAAAATTTGCTCCGAACCGGCCAGGCTGTCGCGGCGCGCCTGGCTTTCCTGGTACAGGCGGGACAGCTCAATGCCCGACCAGAATTTGTCTTCGAAGGCTTCGGCGTCGCGCGTCGCCGCATTCAGGATGCGGGTGCGCTGGATGATGATTGCCCAAGAGGCCACTGAAAAGCATATCAGAATCAACATGATAAGCTTAACCAGCAGGCTCGCCTTCAAGAATAGATCAAGGATGTTCATGTCAGTCACTGCTTAAACTCCGCGACAATAGACTTAGGAAGCGCTCGTGGCTTCATTTGGTGTGGATCAATGCATGCAATCAACACATCGGCCTGACTCAGCAGCGCGCCGTCTGAATTGACTATGCGTTGGGCAAAGGTAAGAGAGGCCCCGCGCAGCTGGGTGATTTCACTCTGCACTTCCAGCTGCTCATCGAGCCGCGCCGGCAACAGGTAATCCACCGTCATACGCCGGACCACAAAAGCGACATGTTCGCTGAGCAGCTGCTGTTGATGAAAGTCATGTTGACGCAGCATTTCGGTGCGCGCTCTTTCAAAAAAAGCGACATAGCGGGCATGATAAACCACGCCACTGGCATCGGTATCTTCGTAGTAAACGCGTACCGGCCATCGAAATAACGTATTACTCACTCTACTTCCCAGCAAGGCAATTTAACGCTGTTACTATACGCAAGTGAGATCGGGTTGGGAATGGGTTGCAAGGAGGGAACGAAAATAATTATGGGCCGCAGGGGCCCATAATCAAAGGAATGACAGCAGTTTATAAAGAAACGTAAAGTAATCCTGCCGCCAGGATGACAAGCGCCGGCAGCGGCGCGAAAAACGCCCGCCAGCGCATGCGCTGAGGCCGGAAACCGACACCGTGAACCATGCCGGCGCAAACCGCCCAAATCAGCAGCAGCCCCTGCCAGATCTCCAGTGAACTGGTGCGCGCGGCGAAGCGCGTCGGATCCCAGAACACGCAGCCGGCCAGCGCCAGTGCAAAGACCAGGGAAAGGACCCGAACCGGGCCCTTGTCAGCGATGGCGTACAGTTTATCGGTTAACGAACTCATTACTCACCGTCTTGCTGTGCTTTCGTTTTTTCGCTCTGTTCAAGCGCCAGCGCCGTAATAATGCCAAAAGCGCAGGCAAGAAGCGTGCCGAGAATCCAGGCAAAATACCACATGATTTAGCTCCTTATCCTTAGTACAGCGAATGCTTGTTGTTTTCGATAAAGTTCTTATCGAGGCGACCAAACATTTTGTAGTACGACCAGCTGGTGTACGCCAGAACGATAGGCACGAAGATAATCGCCACTACGGTCATCACCTTCAGCGTCAGCAGGCTGGACGTTGCATCCCACATGGTCAGACTCATGCTCGGGTTAGTGCTGGAAGGCATCACAAACGGGAACATGGTCACGCCGGCGGTCAGAATCACACAGGCAATGGTCAGCGATGAGGCGACAAACGCCAGCGCGCCCTTTTCCATCCGCGAGAACAGGATGGTAAACAGCGGCAGAATCACGCCCAGCGCCGGCAGCGCCCACAGCAGCGGATGGTTGTTGAAGTTAATCAACCATGCACCAGCCTGATGCGCCACTTCTTTACGCAGCGGGTTGGACTCCGCAGCGGTATTCAGCGCCGAGGTAATCACGTAACCGTCGATGCCTTTCACCAGCCAGATACCCGCCAGCAGGAAGCATACCGCCATCACCAGCGCCGAGATCTGTGCCGCCGTGCGGGAGCGCAGATGGATTTCGCCGGTGGTGCGCATCTGCAGGTAAGTGGCGCCCTGAGCAATCAGCATTGTCAGACTGACCACGCCCGCCAACAGACCGAACGGATTCAGCAGTTGGAAGAAGTTGCCGGTGTAGAACAGACGCAGATACTCATCGATGTGGAACGGCACGCCCTGCAGCAGGTTGCCGAATGCCACGCCGAACACCAGCGCAGGCACAAAGGAACCCACAAAAATGCCCCAGTCCCACATGTTGCGCCAGCGCGTACTTTCCAGCTTGGAGCGGTAGTCGAAACCGACCGGGCGGAAGAACAACGCCGCCAGCACCAGGATCATCGCCACGTAGAAACCGGAGAACGCTGCGGCATACACCATCGGCCAGGCGGCAAACAGCGCGCCGCCGGCAGTGATCAGCCACACCTGGTTACCATCCCAGTGCGGAGCGATAGAGTTAATCATCACGCGGCGTTCGGTATCGGTTTTCCCGATCAGCCGCACCAGGATGCCGACGCCCATATCGAAGCCATCGGTGACGGCGAAACCGATCAGCAGTACGCCAACCAGCACCCACCAGATAAATCGCAGTACTTCATACTCAAACATACGTGGACTCCTGTTTAGCGCGCCTGCTGCACGGAGGCAGTCGGTTGTTCAAAGTGGTAGCGGCCGGTTTTCAGGCTGCTTGGCCCCAGACGTGCAAACTTGAACATCAGGTACATTTCAGCCACCAGGAACAGGGTGTACAAGCCGCAAATCAGCCCCATGGAGAACAACAGATCGCCGACGGTCAGGGAAGAGTTCGCCACTGCAGTCGGCAGCACCTCACCGATGGCCCACGGCTGACGACCGTATTCCGCCACAAACCAGCCCGCTTCTACCGCAATCCATGGCAGAGGAATACCGTACAGCGCCGCACGCAGCAGCCATTTTTTCTGGCCGATACGGCCGCGCACCACGCTCAGGAAAGATAGGCCGATAATAGCCAGCATCAGCACGCCGCAAGCCACCATAATGCGGAAAGCGAAGTACAGCGGCGCAACGCGTGGAATGGAGTCTTTGGTTGCCTGCGCGATCTGCGCTTCCGTCGCGTCGGAGACGTTCGGGGTATAGCGCTTCAGCAGCAGACCGTAGCCCAGATCCTGCTTGGTCTTGTCAAATTCGGCGCGGATGTTAGGGTCGGTATTGCCGGCGCGCAGCTCTTCCAGCAGCTGATAGGCTTTCATCCCATTGCGGATACGCACTTCATGCTGCGCCATCAGATCTTTCAGGCCGGTGACCTGGGTATCGACGGAGCGCGTTGCAATCAGGCCCAACGCATACGGGATCTGAATGGAGAAGGCGTTTTCCTGCTTGTCCTGATTGGGGATGCCGAACAGCGTAAAGGCCGCCGGCGCAGGCTGCGTTTCCCACTCCGCTTCGATAGCGGCCAGCTTGGTTTTCTGCACGTCGCCCATTTCATAACCGGATTCATCACCCAGCACAATAACGGACAATACCGCAGCCATGCCGAAACTGGCGGCAATGGCGAAGGAGCGTTTGGCGAACGCCACATCGCGGCCTTTCAACAGATAGTAAGCGCTGATGCCCAGCACGAACATGGCGCCGGTGGTGTAACCGGCGGCGACGGTGTGAACAAACTTCACCTGCGCGACCGGGTTCAGCACCAGCTCCGAGAAGCTGACCATCTCCATACGCATGGTTTCGAAGTTGAAGTCCGAAGCGATAGGGTTCTGCATCCAGCCGTTGGCGACCAGGATCCACAGCGCGGACAGGTTGGAGCCCAGGGCGACGAACCAGGTGACCGCCATGTGCTGCACCTTGCCCAGCCGATCCCAGCCGAAGAAGAACAGGCCGACCAGCGTCGATTCAAGGAAGAACGCCATCAGACCCTCGATGGCCAGAGGGGCCCCGAAGATATCGCCGACGTAGTGAGAGAAATATGACCAGTTGGTCCCGAACTGGAACTCCATGGTCAAACCGGTGGCCACACCCAGGGCAAAGTTTATTGCAAATAACTTGCCCCAGAATTTGGTCATATCTTTATAGATTTGTTTGCCAGACAGCACATATACCGTTTCCATAATTGCCAACAGAAACGCCATGCCAAGCGTTAATGGGACAAATAGGAAGTGGTACATCGCCGTTAAAGCAAACTGTAAGCGCGACAGTTCGACAATATCAAACATCTTGACTCCTTGCTCCTCGCAGGAAGACTCCGAATTGCGGTTATTGCTCTTACGCCCGATGACGCAGTAAACAATAACGCCCCGCAGTGAATGCCATAAAAAACAACAAGTTCGAACCCATGACTCTGCTTTCAACCGTATGTTGAAAACCGACGATGGGCAACAAATACAACAAGATCAACGGTTCATAGTGACAGTATGATGATACTCGCCTAAACCCACACAATAAATAGTATTTTACGTGACGCGGGTTGGACTTTTGGTTACAGGTCAAAAGCTAACCAAAAGGAGTACACACCTTTAATTTGATCTGGGACAATTTAAGCCTATCTGAACTTTATTTCCAGATTCATCACACGATTTCGCATATTTTTCTTGGGGGTATGTTACGCAATGGTTTAATTGTTTTTTATTGATATTTTTGTGTTAAACAAATGTAGCCCGTAAAGGGGCTTATTGTATTTTTTGGCTATTATATTGCGATTTATATTAACCTTTTATTTCCATTAAAAGTGTAGCAGTGAGTTTCGTTATCCATTGTGCTTTCGTTAATTAATCATAGACTAAATTGAGACATTGATCGCAGATTCTACGGTTTTAACCTGTCTAACAATAAAAAAGGCCGCCATAAAGGCGGCCAAACATGTCGAGATATTATAATTCGGTGGCAGATTAGCGCTTCAGAACCGCTTTTACTGCATCGCCGATGTCCGCCAGGCTACGCACGGTCTTCACACCGGCAGCTTCCAGCGCGGCAAATTTCTCATCCGCGGTGCCTTTACCACCGGCGATGATCGCACCGGCATGGCCCATGCGCTTGCCTTTCGGCGCGGTAACGCCGGCAATGTAGCCCACAACAGGCTTGGTCACATGATCCTTGATATACGCGGCCGCTTCTTCTTCCGCGCTGCCGCCGATCTCGCCGATCATCACAATCGCTTCAGTCTGCGGATCTTCCTGGAACATTTTCAGGATGTCGATAAAGTTGGAGCCCGGAATCGGGTCGCCGCCGATACCCACACAGGTAGACTGGCCCAGACCGGCATCGGTAGTCTGTTTTACCGCTTCATAGGTCAGGGTGCCGGAGCGGGAAACGATGCCCACTTTGCCTGGCAGGTGGATATGGCCCGGCATGATGCCGATTTTGCATTCGCCTGGGGTGATCACGCCCGGGCAGTTCGGCCCGATCATGCGCACGCCGGCTTCGTCCAGCTTCACTTTCACCGTCAGCATATCCAGCGTCGGGATACCTTCGGTGATGGTGATGATCAGCTTGATGCCTGCATCAATGGCTTCCAGGATAGAATCTTTACAGAACGGCGCCGGCACGTAGATAACGGACGCGGTCGCACCGGTGGCTTCTACCGCTTCACGCACGGTGTTGAAGACCGGCAGGCCCAGATGCTGAGTACCACCCTTGCCCGGGGTTACGCCGCCGACCATTTTGGTACCGTAAGCGATAGCCTGCTCGGAGTGGAAGGTCCCCTGGCTACCGGTGAAGCCCTGGCAGATTACTTTGGTGTTTTTATCGATTAAAATGGACATTATTTACCCTCCACTGCCGCAACAACTTGCTGAGCCGCATCAGTCAGGCTGGTCGCAGCAATGATATTCAGACCGCTGTCCGCCAGTTTCTTGGCGCCCAGTTCGGCATTGTTACCTTCCAGACGCACCACCACCGGGACATTAACGCCCACTTCGGCCACTGCGCCAATGATACCGTCGGCGATCAGGTCGCAACGCACGATACCACCGAAAATGTTCACCAGAACCGCTTTCACCTTGTCGTCGGACAGGATGATTTTAAACGCTTCGGTCACGCGCTCTTTGGTTGCGCCGCCGCCCACGTCCAGGAAGTTGGCCGGTTCGCCGCCGTGCAGTTTCACGATGTCCATGGTGCCCATCGCCAGGCCTGCGCCGTTAACCATGCAGCCGATGTTGCCATCCAGCGCCACGTAGTTCAGTTCCCACTGCGCCGCACGTGATTCACGCTCATCTTCCTGAGACAGGTCGCGCATTTCACGCAGTTCCGGCTGACGGAACAGTGCGTTGCCGTCCGCGCCCAGTTTGCCGTCCAGGCACACCAGATCGCCCTGCTTGGTGATCACCAGCGGGTTGATCTCAACCATTGCCAGGTCACGCTCCAGGAACAGGGTCGCCAGACCCATGAAGATTTTGGCGAACTGGCTGACCTGTTTGCCGGTCAGGCCCAGTTTGAACGCCAGCTCACGACCCTGGTAAGGCTGCGGGCCCGCCAGCGGATCGATAGTGGTTTTGTGGATCAGTTCCGGGGTCTCTTCCGCCACTTTCTCGATTTCCACGCCGCCTTCGGTAGACGCCATGAACACGATGCGACGGGTGCCGCGGTCAACTACCGCGCCCAGATACAGCTCTTTGTCGATATCGGTAGCGGCTTCAACCAGGATCTGGTGAACCGGCTGGCCCAGCGCGTCAGTCTGGTAGGTCACCAGACGCTTGCCCAGCCAGGCTTCAGCGAAAGCACGGATATCTTCTTTGCTGTTTACCACTTTAACGCCGCCGGCTTTGCCGCGGCCGCCAGCATGAACCTGACATTTAACTACCCACGGACCGGCGCCGATTTTGGATGCGGCTTCTTCTGCTTCACGCGGTGTAGTACAGGCATAACCGGTTGGTGCCGGCATACCATACCGAGCAAACAACTGTTTTGCCTGATATTCGTGTAAATTCATGATGTTCTATCCATTCAAGTCTGAAGTTTTAGCCGGGTCACGGACGCAAAGGCGAGCATGACGGAACGGCCACATAGCACAGAGTGTGGGCGCGGCATGCCGCGCCCAGGCAAGGGTTTACTACACGTCCAGCAGCAGACGAGCCGGATCTTCCAGCATTTCTTTCACCGTCACCAGGTAACCCACGGACTCTTTGCCGTCGATCAGGCGGTGGTCATAAGAAAGCGCCAGATACATCATTGGCTGAATCACAACCTGGCCATTGACCGCCATCGGACGATCCTTGATGGCGTGCATGCCCAGGATGGCGCTCTGCGGTGGGTTGATGATCGGCGTAGACATCAGAGAACCGAAGACGCCGCCGTTGGTGATGGTGAAGTTACCGCCGGTCAGTTCTTCCACTTTCAATTTGCCGTCACGGCCTTTGACCGCCAGCTCTTTGATTTTCTTCTCGATCTCAGCCATCGACATGGTGTCTACGTCGCGCAGAACCGGGGTCACCAGGCCGCGAGGCGTGGATACCGCGATGCTGACGTCGAAGTAGTTGTGGTAAACCACATCATCGCCGTCGATAGACGCGTTCACTTCCGGGTAACGCTTCAGCGCTTCTACCACTGCCTTGATGTAGAAGGACATGAAGCCCAGACGCACGCCGTGACGTTTTTCGAACGCTTCGCCGTACTGCTTACGCAGATCCATAATCGGCTGCATGTTGATTTCGTTGAAGGTCGTCAACATGGCGGTGCTGTTTTTCGCTTCCAGCAGACGCTCGGCCACGCGCTTGCGCAGGCGGGTCATCGGCACACGTTTCTCAGAACGGGCGCTCAGCGCCGGCTGAGGCGCGGCTTCTGCGGCCGGGGCCGCTTTCTTGCCGCCGTTCGCCAGGTGAGCTTCCACGTCTTCACGCGTGATACGGCCACCGACACCGCTGCCTTTGATGGCGCTGGCGTCCAGGTCGTGCTCGGCAATCAGACGGCGAATCGCCGGGCTGAGAGCATCATTGCTTTCTTCTGCCGCAGCGGCTGGAGCAGCCTGCGCTGCCGGAGCGGCTTCCGCCGCTTTAGCCGGTTCTGCTGCCGGTTTGTCGCCGCTGGCGCCTGGACGGATACGGCCCAGGATCTGGCGAGAAAGCACTGTGGCGCCTTCTTCTTCCACGATGGCGTCAAGCACGCCCGCTTCACTGGCCGGCACTTCCAGCACCACCTTATCGGTTTCGATTTCCACCAGAACTTCGTCACGCTCGACGCTGTCGCCCGGTTTTTTATGCCAGGTCGCTACCGTCGCATCAGCAACCGATTCAGGAAGGTCAGGAACCAGAATATCTACGCTACTCATTAGCTTTCCCTTAAATTTTTAATCAATATTCAGCGCATCATTAACCAGAGCCTGCTGCTGCTTCTGGTGTACGGACATATAACCCACTGCCGGAGAAGCAGAGGCCGGACGTCCGGCGTAACGTAAAGAGGCTCCGAACGGAATCACTTCACGGAAATTGTGTTGGCTGCAGTACCAGGCGCCCTGGTTCAGCGGCTCTTCCTGACACCAGACGAAGTCATGGACGTGCGAATACTGCTCCAGTACCGCCTGCACCGCCTGGTGCGGGAACGGATACAGCTGTTCGATACGGACAATGGCGACGTCTTTCTGGCCATTTTTGCGACGCTGTTCCAGCAGGTCGTAGTACACCTTGCCGGAGCACAGCACGACGCGTTTCACCGCCTTCGGATCCAGCTCGTCGATTTCACCAATCGCCGGCAGGAAGGTGCCGTTCGCCAGTTCATCCAGCGAAGAGATCGCCAACGGGTGACGCAGCAGAGACTTCGGCGACATCACCACCAGCGGACGGCGCATACCGCGCAGCGCCTGACGACGCAGCATATGGTAAACCTGAGCCGGCGTGGACGGGATGCAGACCTGCATATTCTGTTCTGCGCACAGCTGCAGATAACGCTCCAGACGCGCGGAGGAGTGCTCCGGCCCCTGGCCTTCATAGCCGTGCGGCAACAGCATCACCAGGCCGCACATACGGCCCCATTTCTGCTCGCCGGAGCTGATGAACTGGTCAATCACTACCTGAGCGCCGTTGGCGAAGTCGCCGAACTGCGCTTCCCAGATGGTCAGAGTGCGTGGTTCTGCCGTGGCGTAGCCGTATTCGAACGCCAGCACCGCCTCTTCAGACAGTACGGAGTCCCAGACTTTGAACTCGCCCTGGCCGGCGTGCACGTTAGACAGCGGCACATAAGAAGAGCCGTCTTTCTGGTTGTGCACCACCGCGTGACGGTGGAAGAAGGTGCCGCGGCCGGCATCTTCGCCCGACAGACGAATTGGGATGCCTTCATCGACCATCGTCGCGTAGGCCAGCGTTTCCGCCGCGCCCCAGTCAAACGGCTTGTTGCCCACCGCCATTTCGGCGCGATCGGCGTAGATTTTCGCCACGCGCGACTGCATCTCTACCGACTCCGGCGCGCTGCTGATGCGTTTTGCCAGATCCTGCAGACGCTTGGTTTCAACCTTGCTCGGGTATTCTTCATCCCACTCGTGGTTCAGATACGGCGACCAGGTGAAGGAGTGCAGATTCATCGGACGCCACTCTTCCACCACGCACTCGCCGCGGTCCAGCGCATCGCGATACAGATTGACCATTTCCGTGGCATCTTCCAGCGTCGCGACTTTCTGTTCGGTCAGCACGTCGGCATAGATTTTACGCGGCGTCGGGTGTTTCTTGATCTTCTGATACATCAGCGGCTGGGTTGCACTCGGCTCATCGGCCTCGTTGTGCCCATGACGACGATAGCAAACCAGATCGATCATGACGTCGCGTTTAAAGGTGTTACGGAAATCCAACGCCAGACGGGTAACAAACGCCACCGCTTCCGGATCGTCAGCATTAACGTGGAAAATCGGCGACTGCACCATCTTGGCGATATCGGTACAGTACTGGGTGGAGCGCGCATCCTGCGGATTGGAGGTGGTGAAACCAATCTGGTTGTTGATGACGATACGCACCGTACCGCCCACTTCATAGCCGCGCGCCTGAGACATGTTCAGGGTTTCCTGCACCACGCCCTGGCCGGTAATCGCGGCGTCGCCGTGAATGGTGATCGGCAGCACCATGTTGCTGCGCGCTTCATCCAGACGATCGCGACGGGCGCGTACTGACCCCATGACCACCGGGCTGACGATCTCCAGGTGCGACGGGTTAAACGCCAGCGCCAGGTGAACCATGCCGCCTTCGGTTTCCACGTCGGACGAGAAGCCCTGGTGGTATTTCACGTCACCGGTGCCGAGGTGTTCTTTATGCTTACCGGCGAACTCGTCGAACAGGTCGGCCGGTTTTTTACCCAGCACGTTGATCAGCACGTTCAGACGGCCGCGGTGAGCCATGCCCAGCACCACTTCGCGCGTGCCGTTCTTGCCGGCGTGACGCACCATCTCTTTCAGCATCGGCACCAGCGCGTCCCCGCCTTCGAGGGAGAAGCGCTTCGCCCCCGGGAACTTAGCGCCCAGGTAACGTTCCAGGCCTTCCGCAGCGGTCAGCTCGTTCAGGAAACGGCGTTTCTCATCGCTGCTGAAATTGGCATGGCCAACCACCGATTCGATACGCTGCTGGATCCAGCGTTTTTCTTCGGTATTGGTGATATGCATGTATTCCGCGCCGATAGAGCCGCAGTAAGTCTGCTTCAGCGCTTCATACAGATCCGCCAGCTTCATGGTGTCTTTGCCAATGGCGAAAGAACCCACGTTGAAGGTTTCCTGGAAGTCGGCTTCGGTCAGGTTGTGGTAAGCAGGATCGAGGTCAGGGACTGCGTCCTGTTTCCACAGGCCAAGCGGGTCAAGGTTGGCATGCTGATGTCCGCGGAAGCGGAAGGCGTTGATCAGCTGCAGGACCTTCACCTGTTTGGCATCGGTGTCCGGATCGTTGATGCTGCCGTTGTAACGCGCAGAATCTTTCGCCAGACGGCGGAAGTATTCACGAGTTTGGGAGTGAAGTTGATCGGGTTTGACACCCGCGGTTGGGAGCTGTTGGAAAATGGAACGCCAGCTATCTTCGACAGAGCCCGGATCGGTTAGGTAGTCTTCATAGAGCTGCTCTATGTAAGACTGGTTCGCGCCCGCCAGATAGGAGGAATCCAGCCAGGCCTTCATTGCGCCGTTCTGCATTATGATCCCTTAAGCTTTAAAGCTTCAGTTTTCGCCGTGGTTAACATAATTACCGTGATTAAAACGGTTTGCCGTAAAACGGTTCACTCGACGTATCTTCCCTCGTTACGGCGCAAGCGCCGGCACTCGGGGATTGTTTACGTTCTGTTTGGACCTTGCGGTCCCTTACAAGGAACCTCTAAAAACCGGCGGGAGGAACCTGACTGCATGTTGCCGCAGTCACGGGTCAGTTTTTAGAGGCTTCCTGCCAATATTGCGCCGGGCCAACGGCTCCGGCGCGATATCACTTGCCTGTTATGCGCTGCGTTGCAGCAGCATCGACTTGATATGCCCGATAGCGCGGGTCGGGTTCAAGCCTTTAGGACATACACTGACACAATTCATGATGCTATGGCAGCGGAAAACACTGAAAGCGTCGTCCAGATCGTCTAAACGTTCTGCCGTTTCGGTGTCACGGCTGTCGATCAGGAAACGATATGCCGCCAGCAGGCCGGCCGGGCCGATGAATTTGTCCGGGTTCCACCAGAACGACGGGCAAGAGGTCGAACAGCAGGCGCACAGAATGCACTCATACAGGCCGTCCAGTTTGGCGCGCTCGTCCGGCGACTGCAGGTGCTCGCGCGCCGGCGGATTTTTGCCGTCGTTGAGCAGGTAAGGCCGGATTTTTTCATACTGGGTATAGAACTGCCCCATATCCACCACCAGGTCGCGCACCACCGGCAGACCCGGCAATGGACGAATGACGATTTTGCCGCTGCCCTTGCGCAGCGACGAAATCGGGGTGATGCAGGCCAGGCCGTTTTTGCCGTTCATGTTCAGGCCGTCGGAACCGCACACGCCCTCACGGCATGAGCGGCGGAACGACAGCGTCGGATCCTTCTCTTTCAGTTGGATCAACGCATCCAGCAACATCATATCGCGACCTTCTTCCGCCTCAAGCGTGTAGTCCTGCATGTGCGGAGCGTCGTCGACATCCGGGTTATAGCGATATATTGAGAATTCGAGTTTCATCCATCGATCTCCGCGAATTAGTAAGAACGCACTTTTGGCGGGAATGCCGGGCGCAGTTTCGGTTGCATGTTCACTTCACGACGCGCCATGCTTTCCGATTGCGGCAGATACAGCGAATGGCACAGCCAGTTGGCGTCATCACGTTCCGGGTAGTCGAAGCGGCTGTGTGCGCCACGGCTCTCGGTACGGAAGTTGGCCGACACGGCGGTGGAATACGCGGTCTCCATCAGGTTGTCCAATTCCAGGCATTCGATGCGCTGGGTGTTGAACTCGCGGGAGGTATCGTCCAGGCGTGCGTTCTTCAGACGTTCACGAATGACTTTCAGTTCTTCCAGACCCTTCGCCATCGCATCACCTTCACGGAACACCGAGAAGTTGTGTTGCATACAGGCCTGCAGCGCCTTGCGGATCTCTACCGGATCTTCGCCGGAACGGGTGTTGTTCCAGCGGTTCAGGCGATTCAGCGACGCTTCCACGTCGGATTCGCTGGCGTCGCGGCTTGCGCCCTGCTCTTCCAGAGACTCCTGCAGATGCATGCCGGCGGAACGGCCGAACACCACCAGGTCAAGCAGCGAGTTGCCGCCCAGACGGTTGGCGCCGTGCACCGATACGCAGGCGATTTCGCCAACGGCAAACAGGCCGGGAATGACGACGTCTTCGCCTTTCTCGTTGACGGTCAGCGCCTGGCCGCTCACTTTGGTCGGGATGCCGCCCATCATGTAGTGGCAGGTCGGGATAACCGGAATAGGCTCTTTCACCGGGTCGACGTGCGCAAAGGTGCGCGACAGCTCCAGGATGCCCGGCAGGCGGGATTCCAGCACGTCTTTGCCCAGGTGGTCCAGCTTCAGCTTGGCATGCGGGCCCCACGGACCGTCGCAGCCGCGGCCTTCGCGGATTTCAATCATGATCGAGCGCGCAACCACGTCGCGGCCCGCCAGATCTTTAGCGTTCGGCGCATAACGCTCCATAAAGCGCTCGCCGTGTTTATTCAGCAGGTAACCGCCTTCGCCGCGGCAGCCTTCGGTCACCAGAACCCCGGCGCCGGCGATGCCGGTCGGGTGGAACTGCCACATTTCCATATCCTGCACCGGTACGCCGGCGCGGATCGCCATGCCGACGCCGTCACCGGTATTAATGTGAGCGTTGGTGGTGGACTGGTAAATACGGCCTGCGCCGCCGGTGGCCAGAATGGTCGCCTTGGCTTTGAAGTACACCACTTCACCGGTTTCGATGCAGATGGCGGTGGTGCCGACCACGGCGCCGTCCTGGTTTTTCACCAGATCCAGCGCGTACCACTCGGAGAAGATAGTGGTATGGTTTCTCAGGTTCTGCTGATACAGGGTGTGCAGCAGGGCGTGGCCGGTACGGTCAGCCGCCGCCGCGGTGCGCGCCGCCTGCTCGCCGCCGAACTCTTTCGACTGGCCGCCGAACGGGCGCTGATAAATACGGCCGTCGTCCAGACGGGAGAACGGCAGGCCCATGTGTTCCAACTCCAGAATCGCTTCCGGGCCGGTTTTACACATGTATTCGATAGCGTCCTGGTCGCCGATATAGTCGGAACCCTTGACGGTATCGTACATATGCCATTCCCAGTTATCTTCGTGGCTGTTGCCCAGCGCGACGGTGATGCCGCCCTGTGCGGACACGGTATGGGAACGGGTCGGGAAAACTTTGGACAGCAGGGCACAGGTTGAGCCCGACTGGGAAATTTGCAGCGCCGCGCGCATACCTGCGCCACCAGCACCGATAACAACTGCATCAAACTCTCTGACTGGCAGTTTCATTTTTTACGCACCCCACACTACGATTGTTCCGTACAGTAAATAGACCAGCAACACGACGACCACCGCCAGTTGCAGCACCAGGCGTAACGCCAACGGCTTGATATAATCCGTCAGCACCTGCCACAGACCGATCCAGGCATGCGCCAGAATCGACAGCAAGGTCAACACGGTGAAGACTTTCGTAATAGAGGTGGCGAAGAAACCACGCCAGATTTCATAGGTGATGTCCGGAGCCGTGACGACAAAGCCCAGGATATAGAGGACATACAGGGTGATGACGATAGCGGAAGCACGCAGTAACAACCAGTCGTGTACGCCGCTGCGCCCTAATGCGGAAGCATTGTTTACCATACGAGGACTCCAGCCAGAATTGACAGCACAACGGTCAGAACGAATGCCACCTGGGCAGAACGCTGACCAGCCGCTAAACTCTCTTCGATATAGCCAAAATCCATTAACAAGTGACGAACGCCACCGCAAATGTGATAGGCCAGCGCAGTGAGGATTCCCCAAAATATGAACTTGACGAAGAAGCTATTCATGATGGCGGCAGCCTGCAGGAATCCCTCTTGGGAAGAGAGAGACGTGCCCAGCAGCCAGAGGAGAATACCCACGGCAACGAAGGTAATTACGCCAGAGACTCGGTGTAAGATGGACGCTATCGCAGTTACGGGAAACCGGATCGTTTGCAGATCCAGGTTGACAGGTCTTTGTTTTTTCACGGTTTTGCCCACACAGCTCTTATTATTTTCCTTCCTCCGGGCCTGGGTGGGGATCAGACAGCGTTAAGAGCCAAAACCCTTACACGTCACGCGCTCAAACATCGACATCCTCTGTGCTTAAACGGCGCATTGTTATAACGCTGGGTGCTCCTACTTCAGGGTAATCCGGAGACCTGGCGGCAGTATAGGAGGATCACATTCTGATTACAATTCCCATACAATCCCTTTGGGGACATTTCCCCCGAACAGTGATTTAGATCACAAACTTCACATTTAGTACAAAATTAATTATCTGATTTGACAAGAGATCAACATTTCCATTACATATAGGGGCACAAAAGGCCCTATGATGCGCTATAGGTCGCCGGATACACTTCCCCCCACGTAGAAGTTATGCAACAGTGTATTCGGTTAAAAAACCCCGAACACGTCGTAGGTAATGATCAACAGAAAATAACGAATTCAATAAATCGTTAACAACCGACCACCCGTCTCGTTCGCCTGGTCAACCCAGTGATTTCCGTTTCGCCGCCTATTATGCCGCAAAATGGACGCGCCGGGGTCAGCGCTCTGTACCCTAACCGCATTATTGCGTAGTTGCTCACAGAGTTTGTGCCCGCATACCATTTTTGCGGGCAACGTGCGGAGAATTAAGGTATTTCGGTTGTTAGTGATTATTAAAATAAGGCGCTAAGGAGACAGTAAATGACTGATAAGAAAGCGACGCTAACCGTACCAAACGGTGACGCTCCCATTGAGCTCGGCGTACTAAGCCCAACCCTGGGCCCTGATGTCCTTGATGTTCGCACCCTCGGTTCCAAAGGTTATTTCACATTCGATCCCGGCTTCACCTCCACGGCTTCCTGCGAATCCAAAATCACGTTTATCGATGGCGACAAAGGCGTGTTGCTGCACCGCGGCTTCCCTATCGAGCAGCTGGCGAAAGAATCCTCTTATCTGGAAGTGTGTTACATCCTGCTGTACGGCGAAACGCCGACGCCGGAAGAGTTTGAAACCTTCAAAACCACCGTTACCCGCCACACCATGATCCACGACCAGATCACCCATCTGTTCCGTGGCTTCCGTCGCGACTCACACCCGATGGCGGTGCTGTGCGGCGTGACCGGCGCGCTGGCGGCCTTCTACCACGATGCGCTGGACGTCAACAACGAGCGTCACCGTGAAATCACCGCCTACCGTCTGCTGTCCAAAATGCCGACCGTGGCGGCAATGTGTTACAAATACTCCCTGGGTCAGCCGTTCGTTTACCCACGCAACGACCTGTCCTATGCCGGCAACTTCCTGCATATGATGTTTGCCACACCGTGTGAAGAGTACGTGGTGAACCCGGTACTGGAACGCGCAATGGATCGCATCCTGATCCTGCACGCCGACCACGAGCAGAACGCCTCCACCTCTACCGTGCGTACCGCCGGCTCCTCCGGCGCTAACCCGTTCGCCTGCATCGCGGCCGGTATCGCCTCCCTGTGGGGGCCTGCGCACGGCGGCGCCAACGAAGCCGCGCTGAAAATGCTGGAAGAGATCAGCACCGTTGAGCACATTCCGGAATTCATCAAACGCGCCAAGGACAAAAACGACTCCTTCCGCCTGATGGGCTTCGGCCACCGCGTGTACAAGAACTACGATCCGCGCGCCACCGTAATGCGTGAAACCTGCCACGAAGTACTGAAAGAGCTGAACAAGAAAGACGATAACCTGCTGCAGGTAGCGATGGAGCTGGAACACATCGCGTTGAACGACCCGTACTTCATCGAGAAGAAACTCTACCCGAACGTCGATTTCTACTCCGGCATCATCCTGAAGGCAATGGGCATTCCGTCTTCCATGTTCACCGTTATCTTCGCCATCGCGCGTACTATCGGCTGGATCGCACACTGGAACGAAATGCACGACGAGGGCATCAAAATCGCCCGTCCGCGCCAGCTGTACACCGGCTACGCCGAGCGTGATTTCAAATCCCAGCTGAAATAATGCCGCTTTACCCTACATAAAGCAGCACGGCGCCGCCCTTTCGGGCGGCGCTTTTTTTTGCGCTGCGCTAACGCTGGCAGACCGGACAGAAATAAAACGGCCGCGATGACAGCATCGTTTTTTCAATCATCGCGCCGCAGCGCGGGCACGGCTCGCCGCTGCGGTGGAACACCTTAAAACTGAACAACGCGCCGTGGTGACGATCGTCATTCACCTGTCCGCGCGTGTGGTAAGAGAGACGCGGAACCGCCAGCAGCGCCTGTGCCAACCGCTGCAGCGCCTCAGGCGTCAAATCCTGCGGCCGGTGCTGCGGCGCCAGCTGCGCCTGCCAGAGAATTTCCGCCCGCAGATAGTTGCCCAGCCCGGCCAGAAAGGCCTGATCCAGCAGCATGCCCCCCAGCTGACGCCGGCGGAACGGCGGCGACAGCAACCGTTCCGCCACCTGCTGCGCCGTCAGTCGTTCATCCAGCACGTCAGGCCCGATACGCTGTAAAAAGGGATGCTGCTCAATCTCGCCGCGCGGCCCCAGGGTGATGTCCGAGGCGCTGTACAGCAAAATCGCCTGCTGCGCCGTCTCCAACCGCACGCGTAAATCACGTTTGGTGGCCGGCGTTTCCCCCGCCGCCGCCACTTTCCACACGCCGTACAGCTGGTTATGGCTGTACATCGTCAGTCCGTTGGAAAAATGGGTCAGCAACGCCTTGCCGCGCGTCTCAATAGCGGTCACCCGCTCGCCGATCAGCTCGGCCTGATAGTGCTGCAACTGGGGGAAGGCGAACCAGACATCACGCAACGGCTGATTGAGAATCGCCGCCGCCAGCGTGTCCGCCGCCCGACGTATTTCCGGTCCTTCTGGCATACACTGCTCCTTGGTTTACGGTAACGGGCGCCGCTGAGGACGCCCTGATGCTATCACTGCACTTAGTGCGTGGCGCCGCCCGACACTTTCAGATCGTGCTCCACCTGCAGGGCGACGGAGATCGCCAGCTCCAGCGCAAACAGCACGGTGCCGGCCGCCATGCTCGGCTGGCCCGGATGCGCCGCCGCCTGTTCCGGCAGGTAGGGAATATGAATAAACCCGCCCTTGATCGCCGGCTGGCCGCGCAGCCGGTGCAGCAGGCCGTACATCACATGGTTGCACACATAGGTGCCGGCGGTTTGCGACACCGAGGCCGGAATGCCGGCCTCGCGCATGCTGTCGACCACCGCCTTGATCGGCAGCGTACTGAAATAGGCCGCCGGCCCGTCGGCGACGATCGGTTCATCGATCGGCTGCTGCCCCTGATTATCCGGGATGCGCGCATCATTGATATTGATCGCCACCCGCTCCAGCGAAATATCGCAGCGTCCGCCGGCCTGGCCGACCGCCAACACCATCTGCGGCGCCAGTTCATCAATCGCCGCATTCAGCACGTCCAACGCTTCGCCGAATACGCACGGCAGCTGGCGCGCCACCACGCGCACGCCGCCCAGCTCCATATCATTAAGCTGCTTCACCACTTCCCAGGAAGGATTGACATGCTCACCGTCAAACGGCTCGAAACCGGTAATCAATACTGTATGTTGCATGCGTTCTCCTACAGGAACATCAGGAAATAGAGCAGAAATACGTTCACCGTCAGCAACAGGACGCCGGTCGGCACCTGCACCTTAATCACCGCATTTCTGTCCGGCAGCTCCAGCAGCGCCGCCGGTACGATATTAAAGTTGGCCGCCATCGGTGTCATCAGCGTGCCGCAGTAGCCGGAAAACATCCCGATGGCCGCCATCACCGCCGGATTGCCGCCGTGCTGCAGCACCAGAATCGGAATGCCGACGCCGGCGGTGATAATCGGGAACGCCGCGAACGCGTTGCCCATCACCATGGTCAGCAGCGCCATACCGACCGCGTAAACCGCCACGGCGATAAAACGGTTATCCACCGCCAGGTATTCCTGCGTCAGGTGCGCCACCGCCGTACCTACCCCGGCGCTGGTAAACAGCAGCCCCAGCATGGCGAGGATCTGCGGCAAAATAAACGCACAGCCGATGGAATCCAGCAGCCGGCGCGCTTCCTGCAGCGGCTGCGCCACGCGTTCATGGGTCATTTTCACCGCAATAACGCCGCCGAGGATCACCCCCACCGCCATCGAGAACAGCGTAATCAGTGTTGAGTGGTTGCCGGGACCAAACACCGCGCTTTGCAGCGCCGGAATATTGTTGAACAGCAGCACCCCGATCACCGTCACTACCGGGATCGCCAGCGCCGGTACAAACAGCCGGTTGCCGAGGCGTTTGGCGCTCTCTTCGCGCTGCTGCTGCGTGCGCTGATGGTAACTGCCCAGACGCACCCCGCCGAGGCCGGCAATCAGCGCCATCAGCACCACCAGCGCGCCGATGACGATATGCAGCAGTCGCCGGGCTTCTTCGCCGGCGCCGAACAAATCATAGGTCCAGTCGCCGACCATAAACACCAGGCCATACAGTCCCCAGAATAAGCCGGTGGTAAAACGACGCGGGTTGGCGCGGTCGCGCAGCGACATCACGGCGACAATCAGCAGGATAATCCCGGCCAGCCAGTAGAGATATTGCAGTTGGAAGTTCATTGCGCCTCTCCTTTGGCCTGCAGCGCCGCCTGATTAAGCTGCGCCAGTTCGGCACTGAGCCGCTTGTCCATGCGATACAGACGGAAGGCATGGATCAGGAAGGCGAAAATCGCCGTCGGTATGCCCCACAGCGCGATATGCAGCGGTTCGGTCTGAATGCCGCCGGACTCCAGCATAAAGTTATGCATAAAAATAATCGCGCCAAAGGCGACGAAAATATCCTCGCCGAAAAACAGCCCGACGTTATCGGTCGCCGCCGACATGGCGCGCAGGCGGTAGCGCACGCGCTCCGGCAGTTCACCATAGCGGTTTTCCGTCGCCCCTTCGGCCATCGGTGCCAGCAGCGGACGCACCATCTGCGGGTGGCCTCCCAGGCTGGTCAGCCCCATCGCCGCGGTAATTTCACGCACAAACAGGTAGACGATCAGCAGACGGCCGGCGGTGGCGCTTTTGATCCTGGCGATCCAGGCCTGCGCCCGTTCTTTCAGCCCGTGGCGCTCCAGCGTGCCGATCACCGCCAGCGGCAACAGCAGGATCAGCGACAGGTTACGGGTGTTGAGAAACCCTTCGCCCATCCTTTCCAGTATTTCCGTCAGCGGCATCATCGCCGCCAACCCGGTAGCCAGGCCGGCAACGATCACCACCAGCACCGGATTAAAACGCAGAATAAAACCGACCACGATCACGGCAATGCCGATCAGCGGCCAGTAATTAACAACCTGATCCATTGTGTATTCCCTCTTGCCCAGCACTCCGCCCGCAGCCAAAAGGCTGCGGGTCGAAGGCCTGTGTTTGTTGTGTTGTGTTAGTTTTTTATTGTTATTCTGCGCTGACGCTGATGCCCTGTTCGGCAAAGCTGGCGCGCAGTTTGCGGGCATACTCCAGCGCATGCTCGCCGTCGCCGTGCAGACAGACGGTTTCCGCCTGCACCGCGGCCCATTTGCCGTCAATGCTGCGCACCCGATGATGGCGCACCATTTCCAGCGTTTGTTGCAGCGCCTGCTGTTCGTCTTCAATCAGCGCCCCGCTTTGCCCGCGCGGCACCAGCGTGCCGTCGGCCAGATAGCCGCGATCGGCAAACACTTCCTGCCGGGTCGTCAGCCCCAGGCGCTCCCCGGCGCGGATCAGCTCACTGCCCGCCAGCCCTACCAGCCGCAGTGCCGGATCGACATCCTTGACCGCCCGGGCGATCGCGTCCGCCAATGCCGGCTCCACCGCCGCCTGGTTGTACAGCATGCCGTGCGGCTTCACATGCACCATCGCCCCGCCTTCCGTCCGGGCGATCGCGGCCAGCGCCCCCAGCTGATACACCACCTGCGCATAGACGGTTTCCGCCGGCAGTTGCATACGCGTGCGGCCAAAGTTTTCCCGGTCGGGAAAGCTGGGATGCGCGCCAATCGCCACGCCATACTGCAACGCCCAGCGCACCGACTGGCGCATGGTCTGCGCGTCGCCGGCGTGGAAACCGCAGGCGATATTGGCCGAGCTGACCAGCTGCAGCAGCGCCTGGTCGTTAACGCAGCCTTCCCCCAGATCGGCATTTAAATCAACGGTCATGTAGCCCCCAGGCAATTTGTTGGATAAACAGATCCTGCTCTTTTTTGGCGCGCTGCGCGTCTTCCAGAGAACAGGGAATAAAGTGCACCGGCTCCCCCAGACGGATCTGCGCCAAATGATAGAGATCGGCTTCGATCACACAGGCAATGCGCGGGTAGCCGCCGGTGGTCTGCGCATCCGCCATCAGGACGATCGGCTGGCCGTTATGCGGCACCTGCACCACGCCCGGCTGCAGGCCGTGCGACAGCATTTCCCGCGCGGTGGCGCGCGTTAACTCCGCGCTGCCCTGCAGGCGGTAGCCCATGCGGTTGCTCTGCGGGCTCAGCTGCCACGCCGTACGCCAGAACGCCTCCCGTGCTGCTGCGCTGAACTCCTGATACTCCGGCCCCGGCAGCGCACGGATGCGGTTATTAAACAACAGCTGCTTGACGCCGAACGGCTTGCTCGGCAGGTTCTCGCTCTCCCCCAGCGGCAATTGGTCGCCGTCCTGCAGTTTTCGTCCTGCCAGACCGCCAAAACCGGTTCTCAGATCGGTGCTGCGCGAACCCAGCACCTCCGGCACCGCAATGCCGCCGGCGATCGCCAGATAGCTGCGCATGCCGTGTCTGGGCTTATGCAGCACCAGCTGCTGGCCCTTTTTCACCGGATAACGCCAGCCGGTCCACAGCGGTTTGCCGTCCAGCAGCGCGTCGCAGCCGGCGCCGGTCAGCGCGATCCAGCCAGGCTGCGTAAATTCAGCGCTGAACTGCCCCAGCGTAATCTCCAGCCCGGCGCTGTCCGCACGGTTGCCCACCAGCAGGTTGGCGATTTTCAGCGCCGGCGCATCCAGCGCCCCGCCCTGGCTGACGCCCAGGCTGCGGAAGCCGTTTCGCCCCAGATCCTGTACCGTGGTATAGATGCCGGCACGCAATACTTTTAACATACGCCCTCCCGCTGCGGCACAAAACGCACGCTGTCTCCCGGACGCAGCAGCGTCGGCGGCGTGTCCTGCGGATTAAACAGCGCCAGCGGCGTACGGCCGATCAGCTGCCAGCCGCCCGGCGCAGCCTGCGGGTAGATGCCCGTCTGGCTGCCGCCGATGCCGACCGAACCGGCGGGCACGCTCAGGCGCGGTTCCGCCCGGCGCGGCGCCGTCAGCTGCTCCGGCATACCGCCGAGATAAGGAAAACCCGGCTGAAAACCGAGGAAATACACCACATACGCCGCTGCGGCGTGGCACTCCACCACCTGCTGCGGCGTCATGCCGGTATGGCGCGCCACCTCATCCAGATCCGGCCCCATCTCCCCGCCGTAAATCACCGGAATATCCACTTCCCGCGCCTGTGGCACCAGCGTTTCACTGCTCTCCCAACCCTGCCGCAGCAACTCCAGCAGCGCGGCGATATCCGCCTGTGGCGTCTGTAGCAACAGCGTCAGGTTATTCATACCCGGCACCACTTCCTGTACATGTGGGTGATGGGCAAATTTTTCTGCCAACGCCCAGATCCGCTGCTGACTGGGCAGCGTCACCGGCGGTGCCAATTCAAGCACGATCGCCCTTTCACCCAATAGGTAATATTGTGCTCGTTGCACCATTACTCTCCTTATTATTGTTTGCAAAACGTATCAGTTATGCGCGAGCGCAGGCCGGCTGTCAACACAACAACCCCTGTAAAAATAAGGATATATAGCTGTCATACATCAAATTGCAGGTGCGTTGGCGGCGCTCAGTCACCCGAATCACTGACCTGAGTCAGCTCATCGGGTTTCCTTCCCTTGCCGTCTTCCTGCAACTCGAATTATTTAAGGTATAAAAAACGAAAAGGGTTCAGCATGCTGAACCCTGGGGGAAAATCAGGCGGGATTCGGGATATCGATAAAGGTCACATCAAGGCCATGATGTTCGGCCAGCCACTCGCCCAGCGCCTTGACGCCGCCGCGCTCGGTGGCGTGATGCCCGGCAGCGAAAAAGTGAATGCCCATTTCACGCGCGCTATGAATGGTCTGTTCGGAGACTTCACCGCTGATAAAGGCGTCGACGCCAAAACGCGCGGCGCTGTCGATAAAGCCCTGACCGCCGCCGGTGCACCAGGCAACGCGACGGATTTCCGCCGGCGCATTGTCGCCGCAGTGCAGAACCGGACGTCCCAGACGCGCTTCAAGACGCTGCTGCAGCTCTGCGCCGCTGAGCGGCTGTTCAAATTCGCCATGCGGCACCAACGGCTCAACCTCACCGAGCACGCGGATATCCAACAGCTGCGCCAGTTGGGCGTTATTGCCCAGCAGCGGATGCGCATCCAGCGGCAGATGGTAGCCGTACAGATTGATATCATTGCCCAGCAGCGTCTTCAGCCGGTTACGCTTCATACCGCGCACCACCGGCGCCTCGTTCTTCCAGAAATAGCCGTGATGCACCAAAATGGCGTCGGCCTGGTGTTCCACGGCCGCATCCAGCAATGCCTGGCAGGCGGTCACGCCGGTGACGACGCGCTGTACGTTTTCCCGTCCTTCGACCTGCAGGCCATTTGGCGCATAGTCCTGAAACGCGGCGCTGTTAAGTACATTGTTTATCAAGCTTTCCAGATCGAGGTTATGCATACTCATCTCTCTTCAACATAGTGCGTGGGTCCCAACGCCGGCAGTCCCGGACAATGGGGAGCGACGTTAAAACTGTTGGCGATCGCCCTGCGCCATAAAAATAAATTTAACACCCAGATCGTTGGCCTGCTCCAGCTGTTGCTGAATCATCGCACGCCGGTCTTCGCCCTGCTGCAGGCTCGGTTTAATGTGGCTGATAACGATCGGCAGTCCCGCCAGCGAACCGTCGCCACCGCTGTATTTTTGCAGATTTTTCAGCTCTTTCAGCAGCCAGGCCGGGGTGAGATGGCCATAGAGTTTGCTGTCTGACACCTCATTCGGGTAAGAGGTTTCAATAATCATGCCTTTCAGCTTTTTATTGGCGACCAGCGGCCCCAGCGCCCGCCAGACGCTGTCCAGCTGGCGCGACTGTTCCAGCGCGTCCGGCCCGGTATCGCCAAAGTAGGCGAAAGCGCCCGTGCGATCGGCAAGCAGCACCATCGAAGAGTGATAACCCGCATGGCTGAGCGGATACATCACCCCGCTCAGCCCGGTGGTGCCGAAGGTGAAGCGCTGCTGTTCACGCACCGGCTGCAGCCGGTAGGTGCCAAGGCGCTGGCCGTTGCCGGAGTCGCTGAAGTTCGGCCAGCTCTTCCAGTTGAAATAGTGGTTGCGCAGCGTCAGTACCGTGTCATTCGAGGCATACACCGTTTTTTTACCATCTTCCGGCGACGCGATAATCAGCCCGGCCAGATGGTCCAGATGCGCATGGCTGATAAAATAGGCGCCAATCAGCCGCCGGAAAATATGGCCCTGCGGCGTATATGGCGCCGCCGCTTCCGGCGTCACCTGCGGAAAACTGCCTTTTTCCAACCCCTTGCCGATGCCGGGCAGCAGCGAGCCGGCGTCCAATGCCACGTACTGCGTCTGACTGTCGCTGCGGATAAGATAAGAGGTCAGGTTGCCATCGCTGACGCCGCCGTCGACGCCCAACGCCACCACATCAAACCCGGCCAGCGCCAGCGCCGAATAGCCGCTCAGACAGACGGCCAGTATTTTCTTCAACATAAGCTTGCTCCTTGCGGTGACCGTTAATCCCCTCCGCGTTTCGCCGCCTCAAACGCCGCCAGCGTCGTCAGCCGCGCCTCGCGGTGATCGACAATCGGCAGCGGATACGCCAGCGCAATACCCTGCTTTTCCGCCCAACGGTGGGGATGATGAAGTTCATTGTCCGGTACATCCGCCAGTTCGGGCAACCATTTACGGATAAAAGCGCCTTGCGGATCAAAACGTTCGCCCTGCGTCGTCGGATTAAAGATGCGAAAATAAGGCGCCGCGTCGGTACCGGTCGACGCCGCCCACTGCCAGCCGCCGTTATTGGCGGCGAAATCACCATCCAGCAGCTGGCGCATAAAATAGCGCTCGCCGGCTCGCCAGTCGATCAGTAGATCCTTCACCAGAAAACTGGCCACGATCATCCGTAAACGGTTATGCATCCATCCGGTGTTATTCAGTTGCCGCATGGCCGCATCGACAATCGGGTAGCCGGTGCGCCCCTGCTGCCAGGCCTGTAGCGCCCCGGCGTCCGGATTCCAGCGAACGGCGTCCGTCCAGCCGATAAAGGGGCGATGGCGGCACAGGGCCGGATAAGCCACCAGCAGATGGCGGTAAAATTCACGCCAGATTAACTCATTCAGCCAGGTAAACGCGCCACCGTCCGGCTGCTCCAGCAGGTCAGGACAGGTCAGCCGCAGGCGATTGACGCACTGACGCGGCGATAACACGCCTATCGCCAGATACGGCGACAGGCCGCTGGTGGCGTCCAGCGCCGGAAAGTCGCGCTGCTGTCGGTAGTCCTGCACCTGCTCGCGGCAAAAAGTGCGCAGCCGGCGCAAGGCGTGTTCCTCACCCGGCGGGAATGCCGCCGCATCCCATGCGGCATCAGGATCAACAAACGGAACCGGCGCCGCCGGCGGCGCAATCGCACCGCTCGCACGCACCGCTGGCGCCGGCAGGGAGCGTACATCGGCGCTGTACAGACGTTGCAAAAACGCCTTACGAAACGGCGTATAGACCTGATACATCTCACCGTTGCCGGTCTGCACGCTGCCCGGCGGCAGCAACAGCGCGTCATCAAACGCGTGACAGGTCAGCGTATCCGCCAGCTCGGTTTCAACCTGCCGGTCACGCCGCCGCTCATTCAGTTCATACTGCCGGTTGTAAAACAACGCCTCGACGCCGGTGGTGCGGCAATAGTCCGTAAGCCAGCGCACCGAGTCGGCAAAATCATCGCACTGATGCACCACCAGCGGAATACCGCGCTGCGCCAGCTGCGACTGTAGCGGCAGCAGGTTGGCGTAAATAAAAGCCGCCTGCCGCGGCGCCATCTCGTGCTGCCGCCACTGTTGCGGCGTGGCGATAAACAGCGCCACCACCTGCGCCTGCGGATCGCTGCAGGCGGCGTGCAATGCCTTGTTGTCCGTGATGCGCAAATCATTGCGCAGCCAGACCAAATGGGTGGTCATAACCATCCTTCTATCGATGCCATCAATTACGCGCGACGCCGGACGGCACAACAACCGAACGAGCGGTTACCGCTGCGTTAAACAATACTAAAAGTATAGAAGAATTCGGCGGTTAAGACGATGACGCCTGCCGGCTGCGGACATAAAAAAACCCTCGCCAAGGCGAGGGTTGCAGGGGAAAAGCGCGGCTTAGTAAAAATCGCCGGACGCCAGCTCCGCCTGTTGCAGCCAGACCGGCTTATCGCTGGTTTTTGACCAGACGCGGTGCAGATAGCTGTAAAAACGCGCGCGATCGGAGCGGAACAGCATCACCGGCAGAGCCAGCACGCCAGCCAGGATCACTGCGCCGCGGCGCAGGAGAATCCGATGCAATGGATAAGCTTGATAAGTAGACATGCGAACCTCCTTAAAACACGCCGGCTGCATAGCGTCAGGCACAGCGACGACGTAAAAACAGATAAACGGATGATTTGGTAACTGTGCAAAATTTTAGCGCACCTGATGAAAATTTACTACTCATCCGACCACTAAATTACACGAAAAAAGCGCATATTGCTCTTTATACTGAAAGTTTGTTACAGGATGGTTAATTATTAACTAAACATTGGTTACCTTATGGTTATCTGACACAACAATGATGCCTCGCTCTCCTCCTGACCCGCCCTATGCCGCAAAAGCGCCGATTATTCAGACGTTTTTATACTTTTTTTACAGCCTGCAACGCGATTTTTTCATCTTCTTTCTATCCGCCTTCCTACACTGCCGCTATCAAAAATCGTCACCTGTGGAGGTGTCCCGTGAGTATCAGCGTTATCGCCGGCACGCTGTTGGTTCTGCTGCTGTTGGGCTATCTGGTTTACGCCCTGTTCAACGCGGAGGAGTTCTGATGGCTGCGTCAGCCTTTCTGTTTATCGCCAGCTTCCTGCTGGTTCTGCTGCTTCTGTCACGCCCGCTGGGCTATTTTCTGGCACGCCTGATTGAAGGCGAGCCGCTGCCCGTGCTGCGTCACAGCGAACAGTTTATCCGCGGCTGCAGCGGTAGCCGCGGGGAGGAGATGAACTGGCGCCAGTATGCGCTGGCGATTCTGCTCTTCAACCTGCTCGGCATCATCCTGCTGATGACGCTGCTGATGGGGCAAGGCGCGCTGCCGCTCAACCCGCAGGGCTTCCCGGGGATGTCCTGGCATCTGGCGCTGAACACCGCCGTCAGCTTCGTCACCAATACCAACTGGCAGGCCTACAGCGGTGAAAACACCCTGAGCTATCTCAGCCAGATGGCTGGCCTGACGGTACAGAACTTTCTGTCCGCCGCCAGCGGCATCGCCGTCGCGTTTGCGCTGATCCGCGCGTTCAGCCGCCGTTCCAGCGCCACCATCGGCAACGCCTGGCTGGATATCTGGCGTATTACGCTGTACGTGCTGCTGCCGCTTTCGCTGCTCATCGCGCTGTTTTTTGTCAGCCAGGGCGTGCTGCAGAACCTGTCGCCCTATCTGCATCTGACCACGCTGGAAGGCGGTCAGCAGGTGTTGCCGATGGGGCCGGTGGCGTCTCAGGAAGCAATCAAAATGCTCGGCACCAACGGCGGCGGTTTCTTTGGCGCCAACTCGGCGCACCCGTTCGAAAACCCCACCGCGCTGAGCAATATGGTGCAGATGCTGGCGATCTTCCTGATCCCCAGCGCGCTGTGCTTCGCCTTCGGCCAGGCCGTCGGTGAAAACCGTCAGGGCCATACGCTGCTATGGGCGATGTCGCTGATTTTCGTCGTTGCGGTGGTGGTGGTGATGTACGCCGAACTGGCAGGCAATCCGCACCTGAGCTCCGCCGGCGCCGACAGCATTATCAATATGGAAGGCAAAGAGTCGCGCTTTGGCATCCTCGCCAGCAGCCTGTTCTCGGTAGTCACCACCGCCGCCTCCTGCGGTGCGGTCAACGCCATGCATGATTCCTTTACCGCGCTGGGCGGCATGGTGCCGATGTGGCTGATGCAAATCGGTGAAGTGGTGTTCGGCGGCGTGGGCTCCGGGCTGTACGGCATGCTGCTGTTCGTCCTGCTGACGGTGTTTATCGCCGGCCTGATGATCGGTCGCACGCCGGAGTACCTGGGGAAAAAGATCGACGTCTATGAGATGAAAATGACCGCGCTGGCGATTCTGGTGACGCCGACGCTGGTGCTGTTGGGCAGCGCACTGGCGCTGGCGACCGCTGCCGGGCGCAGCGGCATTCTCAACCCCGGCGCCCACGGGCTGAGCGAAGTGCTGTACGCCTTCTCCTCTGCGGCCAATAACAACGGCAGCGCCTTCGCCGGGCTGAGCGTCAACACCCCGTTCTATAACCTGCTGCTGGCCTTCGCCATGCTGGTCGGCCGCTTCGGCGTGATTCTGCCGGTGCTGGCGATAGCCGGTTCACTGTGCGCCAAAAAACGTCAGCCGGCGGGGAACGGCACTCTGCCAACCTACGGGCCGCTGTTTGTCGGCTTGCTGATCGGCACCGTGCTGCTGGTCGGCGCCCTGACCTTTATCCCTGCGCTGGCGCTGGGCCCGGTGGCCGAGCATTTACACATTTGGCTGGCCCATTAACGGCTTCTTAGAGAGAAATAGTTATGACTCGCAAACAACGCGCGCTATTTGAACCGGCGCTGGTGCGTAACGCGCTGCTGGACGCCGTGAAAAAGCTGAACCCGCGCACCCAATGGCGTAACCCGGTGATGTTCGTGGTATACCTCGGCAGCCTGCTCACCACCCTGATCTGGCTGGGCATGCTGGCCGGCTATAGCAGCGGCGATGCCGCCTTTACCGGCAGCGTGGCGCTGTGGCTGTGGTTTACCGTGCTGTTCGCCAACTTCGCCGAAGCGCTGGCGGAAGGCCGCAGCAAAGCTCAGGCGGAAAGCCTGAAAGGCAGCAAAAAAACCAGCTGGGCCAAGAAACTGGCGCAGCCGCAGCGCGAGGCGGCCCAGGAAAAAGTTGCGGCGCAGAGCCTGCGTAAAGGCGATGTGGTGCTGGTGGAGGCCGGCGACACCATCCCCTGCGACGGCGAAGTGCTGGAAGGCGGCGCATCGGTGGATGAAAGCGCCATCACCGGCGAATCCGCGCCGGTGATCCGCGAATCCGGCGGCGACTTCTCCTCGGTCACCGGCGGCACCCGCGTGCTGTCCGACTGGCTGATCGTCCAGTGCAGCGTCAACCCGGGGGAAACCTTCCTCGACCGGATGATCGCCATGGTCGAAGGCGCCAAACGACGTAAAACGCCGAATGAGGTGGCGCTGACCATTTTGCTGGTAGCGCTGACCATCGTCTTCGTGCTGGCAACCGCTACCCTGCTGCCGTTCTCACACTACAGCGTCACCGCCGCCGGCAGCGGCGCGGTGGTCACCATCACCGTGCTGGTGGCGCTGCTGGTCTGCCTGATCCCCACCACCATCGGCGGTTTGCTGTCGGCGATTGGCGTGGCGGGCATGAGCCGCATGCTCGGCGCCAATGTGATCGCCACCAGCGGCCGGGCGGTGGAGGCCGCCGGCGACGTGGACGTGCTGCTGCTGGACAAAACCGGCACCATCACCCTCGGCAACCGTCAGGCCTCCGAGTTTCTGCCCGCTCCCGGCATCGAAGAGCAACAACTGGCGGACGCCGCGCAGCTGTCATCGCTGGCGGATGAAACGCCGGAAGGCCGCAGCATCGTGGTGCTGGCAAAACAGCGCTTCAACCTGCGCGAACGTGATTTACAGACGCTCAATGCCACCTTTGTGCCCTTCTCGGCGCAGACCCGCATGAGCGGCGTCAATGTACAGCAGCGGGTTATCCGCAAAGGCGCGGTAGACGCCATCCGCCGCCACGTGGAATCCAACAACGGCCATTTCCCGCCGGAGATCGACGCGCTGGTGGAAGGCGTGGCGCACACCGGCGGCACGCCGCTGGTGGTGGCGGAAGACGCGCGGGTGCTGGGCGTGGTGGCGCTGAAGGACATCGTCAAAGGCGGCATCAAAGAACGCTTTGCCGAACTGCGTCGCATGGGGATCAAAACGGTGATGATCACCGGCGACAACCGGCTGACCGCCGCCGCCATCGCCGCCGAGGCTGGGGTGGACGATTTCCTGGCCGAAGCAACGCCGGAAGCCAAACTGGCGCTGATCCGCCAGTATCAGGCGGAAGGCAGGCTGGTGGCGATGACCGGCGACGGCACCAACGATGCGCCAGCGCTGGCGCAGGCCGACGTGGCGGTGGCGATGAACTCCGGCACTCAGGCGGCGAAAGAGGCCGGTAATATGGTCGATCTGGACTCCAACCCGACCAAGCTGATTGAGGTGGTGCATATCGGCAAACAGATGCTGATGACGCGCGGCTCTCTGACCACCTTCAGCATCGCCAACGACGTGGCGAAATATTTCGCCATTATTCCGGCCGCCTTTGCCGCCACTTACCCGCAGTTGAACGCGCTGAATATTATGCATCTGCATTCGCCATCGTCGGCCATTATGTCGGCGGTGATTTTCAACGCGCTGGTGATTGTGTTCCTGATCCCGCTGGCGCTTAAAGGCGTCAGCTACAAAGCCATGAGCGCGGCGGCGCTGCTGCGCCGCAACCTGTGGCTGTACGGGCTGGGCGGCCTGCTGGTGCCGTTCGTCGGCATTAAGCTGATTGACCTGCTGCTGACGCTGCTGCATATCGCCGGTTAACCGTTAAGGAGAAACACCATGTCTTATTTACGTCCTGCGCTGGTGATGCTGATTTTGCTGACGCTGCTCACCGGTATCGCCTATCCGCTGCTGACCACCGGCCTGGCGCAGCTGCTATTTTCCCAGCAGGCCAACGGCTCGCTGCTGTACCATGGCGACAAACTGGCCGGTTCGGCGCTGATCGGCCAGAATTTTACCCAGCCGCGCTATTTCTGGGGCCGCCCTTCCGCCACCGCCGATTCGGCCTATAATGCCGAAGCGTCAGGCGGCAGCAATCTGGCGGCGTCAAACCCGGCGCTGGATAACGCCTTCGCCGAGCGGGCCGCCCTGCTGCGTCAGGCCAACCCGACCATGCGCGGCCCGATCCCGGTCGACCTGCTGACCGCCTCCGGCAGCGGCCTCGACCCGCAGATCTCCGTCGCCGCCGCGCAGTACCAGCTGGCCCGCATCGCCGCCGCCCGCCATCTGCCGCCGGCCCGGGTGGCGCGGTTAATCGCCGAACACAGCGAACGACCCACGCCGGGCTTTCTCGGCACGACCACGGTCAACGTGCTGCAGTTGAATATGGCGCTGGACGCGCTGTAATAAACGCGACAGGCATGTCCCTTTCTGTACGGGTTCGCCGCGGCGAACCCATTTTGCGTTGCCAGACAAGGAGTTTTCATGGTTGATGATGAACAGCAGCGCCCCGATCCGGACAGCCTGCTGGCGGTCGCCAACGAAAAACCTCGCGGCCGTCTGAAAGTATTTTTCGGCGCCTGCGCCGGCGTCGGTAAAACCTACGCCATGCTGCAAGAAGCCCAGAGGCAACGCGCTCTGGGCCTTGACGTTCTGATCGGGGTGGTGGAGACCCACGGCCGCAATGAGACCGCCGCGCTGCTGGACGGGCTGAGCGTGCTGCCGCAAAAACGGATTCAGCACCGCGGCCGCGTGGTGCGTGAGTTCGATCTGGATGCCGCGCTGGCGCGCCATCCGGCGCTGATCCTGATGGATGAACTGGCCCACAGCAACGCCCACGGCTCGCGTCACCCCAAACGCTGGCAGGATGTGGAGGAGCTGCTGGATGCCGGCATCGACGTACTAACCACCGTCAACGTACAGCACCTGGAAAGCCTGAACGACGTAGTCGGCGGCATTACCGGCGTGCGGGTGCGCGAAACCGTGCCCGACCACGTCTTCGATCAGGCCACCGAAGTGGTGCTGGTCGACCTGCCGCCGGACGACCTGCAGCGACGGCTGAATGAGGGCAAGGTCTACCTGCCCGGCCACGCCGAGCGCGCCATTGAGCACTTCTTCCGCAAAGGCAACCTGATCGCCCTGCGCGAGCTGGCGCTGCGCCGCACCGCCGACCGGGTGGACGACCAGATGCGCGCCTTCCGCGATACCCAGGGGCAGGAGAAGGTCTGGCACACCCGCGACAGCATTTTGCTGTGCGTCGGCCACAACAGCGGCAGCGAAAAACTGGTGCGCATTGCCGCCCGTCTGGCGGCGCGGCTCGGCTGCCACTGGCACGCGGTCTATGTGGAAACCCCCAAGCTGCACCGGCTGCCGGAAAGCCGTCGGCGCGCCATTCTGCGCGCGCTGCGTCTGGCGCAGGAACTGGGCGCACAGACCGCCACGCTGGCCGCACCGTCGGAAGAGCGCGCGGTGCTGCGTTACGCCCGTGAACATAATCTGGGTAAAATTATTATCGGCCGGCGCGGTGAACAGCGCTGGAAGTTCCGCAGCAGTTTCGCCGACCGTCTCGGCCAGTTAGGGCCAGACCTCGATCTGGTGATCGTGGCGCTGGAGGATGAGCGCCCGCCGAGCGTGCTGAAAGAACCCGATAACCGCAGCTTCAGCGATAAGTGGCGCATGCAGCTACGCGGCTGCGCGGTGGCGTTCGCGCTGTGCGCGCTGATCACCCTGCTCTCCCAATGGCTGCTGCCGGGATTCGATCAGGCCAACCTGGTGATGGTGTATCTGCTCGGCGTGGTGATTGTCGCGCTGTTTTTCGGCCGCTGGCCGTCGGTGCTGGCGGCGGTGATTAACGTCGCCAGTTTCGATCTGTTCTTTGTCCAGCCGCACTGGTCATTTGCCGTCAGCGATGTGCAGTATCTGCTGACCTTCGCGGTGATGCTGACCGTCGGTATCACCATCGGTAACCTCACCGCCGGCGTGCGTTATCAGGCGCGCGTGGCGCGCTACCGCGAACAGCGGGCGCGACACCTGTATGAAATGTCGCACGGCCTGAGCCAGGCGCTGACCGCCGAAGACGTCGCCAGCACCAGCCGTCACTTCCTTTCCAGCAGTTTTCACGCCAAAACCGTGCTGATACTGCCGCAGGAAGACGGCCAGCTGCGGCAAATGGTCGGCCAGGACGGCGGTCTGCTGTCGGTGGATGAGGCCATCGCCCGCTGGAGCTATGACAAAGGGCAGCCCGCCGGCGCGGGCACCGATACGCTGCCCGGCGTGCCTTACCAACTGCTGCCGCTGAAAACCTCGCAGCACACCTTCGGCCTGCTGGCGATCGAGCCGAACAACCTGCGCCAGCTGATGGTGCCGGAACAGCAGCGGCTGCTGCAAACCTTCAGCGTGCTGATCGCCAGCGCGCTGGAGCGTCAGCAACTGGCGCGCAGCGCCGCTCAGGCGCGGCTGGATACCGAACGCGAGCAGCTGCGCAACTCGCTGCTGGCAGCGCTGTCGCACGATCTGCGCACGCCGCTGACGGTGCTGTTCGGCCAGGCGGAAATTCTTACGCTGGATCTGGCGGCGGAAGGATCCCGGCACGCCCCGCAGGCCAGCCAGATCCGCCAGCAGGTGTTGAGCACCACCCGGCTGGTGAATAATCTGCTGGATATGGCGCGCATTCAGTCCGGCGGTTTTATCCTGCGCAAAGAGTGGCAGTCGCTGGAGGAGATCGTCGGCGCGTCGCTGCATATGCTGGAGCCGATCTTCAACCAGCATGAGGTCAAGGTGGAGCTGCCCGATGAAATGGTGCTGATCAACTGCGATGGTAGTTTATTGGAGCGTGTATTCACCAACCTGTTGGAAAATGCCGATAAATATGCCGGACAGGATGCTATTATCGGTATTCGCGCCCGCACTTTGCCGGAGTGGCTGGAGGTGGAAATCTGGGATAACGGCCCCGGTATTCCCGCCGAGCAAAGGCAGCATATCTTCGACAAATTCTCTCGCGGCGATAAAGAATCCGCCATTCCCGGCGTCGGTCTAGGGCTGGCGATCTGCCGCGCCATTATCGAGCTGCACGGCGGGCGTATTTGGGCGGATAACGGCAGCCACGGCGGCGCCAGCTTCAAGTTTCTGCTGCCGCTGGAAAGCATGCCGGAAATGGACGGCGCAGACTTCGATTTATAACCGAGGACAATGTTGAGCATGACCCCGATTAACATTCTGATCGTGGAAGATGAGAAAGAGATCCGGCGCTTTGTCCGCAGCGCGCTGGAGACGGAAGGACTGCGGGTGTTTGAAAGCGATACGCTGCAGCGGGGTCTGATTGAAGCCGGCACGCGCAAGCCGGACCTGATTATTCTCGATCTGGGGCTGCCCGACGGCGACGGGCTGAGTTTTATCCGCGATCTGCGCCAGTGGAGCAGCATCCCGATCATCGTGCTGTCCGCCCGCCTGGCGGAAGAGGACAAAATCTCCGCGCTGGACGCCGGCGCCGACGACTATCTCAGCAAACCCTTCGGGATCGGTGAGCTGCTGGCGCGGGTGCGGGTGGCGCTGCGCCGCCATGCCGGCAGCCAGCAGGAAAGCCCGCAGGTCAGCTTTGCCGACGTCAGCGTCGATCTGCTTAACCGCCAGGTCACGCGCGGCGGCGAAGAGCTGCATCTGACGCCGATTGAGTTCCGTCTGCTGGCCGAACTGCTGGCCAACGCCGGCAAGGTGCTGACCCAGCGCCAGTTGCTCAGCCACGTCTGGGGGCCGAACTACGTCGAACACAGCCATTACCTGCGCATTTATATGGGGCATCTGCGGCAGAAGCTGGAGGCCGATCCGGCGCGCCCCAAGCATCTGCTAACCGAAACCGGCGTCGGCTACCGCTTTATGCCCTGAGCCGGCTATTCCCCCGCCTGCGGCCCTTTTTTTAGACCGACCATAAACGCTTTGAATGCGTCGCGCAGCGGCGCAAACACCGCATGTTTACGGTTTTCGATCATCACCTCGGAAAACAGTTTCAACCCGACGGCAAAGGCGGCGCTTTTTTCCTTGCCGAAGGCCAAATCCTCCCGCCCCTGGATGCGTTCGACAATCTCCAGAATGTCGTCATGATTTTCCACTTCAAACACCAGCGGCGTCTTTTCTACCGGCGCGCCTTTACGGTCGCTCAGCGCCTCAACGGTAATACGAAAACGGTGTCCCGGCATCAGGCTTGCTCCTCTGCATTGTCATGTGTGGCCACTTCGGCCTCAATACGGCCGAGCGCTTCAAGCAGCGCCTGGTTAATACGCTCAACCTGCTCCTGGGTCAGATCGGCGCGCATCATATTGCCGCGCAGCACGCACCTCAGACGATGCATGGTGTCGGCAATGCCTTCCGCCAGATTCCCTTCGCGGCGAAGGCCGGCACCGGCCAGGCGGGCGAAAATCACGTCTACCGTGGTCTGATGCTGCGCCAGTTCCGCTCTGCCGGCATCCGTGATCCGGTAGTTCTTGCGCCCTTTGCCTGAGGTTTCCGCTTCCAGGAAATCCTGTTCTTCCAGCAGCGTCAGCGTCGGATAGATCACGCCGGGGCTTGGCACATACAGGCCGGAGGAGGCCTCTTCAATCGCCTTGATTAATTCATAGCCGTGGCTCGGTTTGCGCTCAACCAGCGCCAGCAGCACCATACGCAGTTCGCCGTGTTCAAACAGGCGGTGCAGTTTACTGCCGTGGCCGCCCATCGCATGACGCCCGGCGCGATGATGGTGGAAGTGGCGTTCATGCATTTCACCATGACGATCGCAGAAGCGATCCGAACGGAGTCGATGAAACATAATGCTTACCTCTCAGGTTTTTTTAGATATATCGAATCAAGTCCGATATATCTAATCTAGATCGATATATCTAAATCGGCAAGGAAAATATCGTGGTTAGATATATCTAAATTACGGGCATAAAAAAAGCGCTGTAAAAACAGCGCTTTTTTCTATTACTGCGGGGGATTATTTTGCGGAGGACAGCACTTCGCTGACGATCTCCACCGCTTCCTGCTCGATTTTCTGGCGGTGTTCCGCCCCGAGGAAGCTCTCGCAATAGATTTTGTAGGCCTCTTCCGTACCGGATGGACGCGCCGCAAACCAGCCGTTGTCGGTCATCACCTTCAGGCCGCCGATCGACGCGCCGTTGCCCGGTGCTGCGGTCAGACGTGCGGTGATGACATCGCCGCCCAGCGTGTCGGCCTGCACCATCTCTGGAGACAGCTTGGACAGCGCCGCTTTCTGCGCGTGGCTCGCCGGCGCCTGCAGACGGTTGTAGCTTGGCGCGCCGAAGCGGGCCGCCAGCAGGTCATAATGACGCTGCGGGTTCTCACCGCTCACCGCGGTAATTTCCGCCGCCAGCAGGCACATAATGATGCCGTCTTTGTCGGTAGACCACGGCTTGCCGTCGAAACGCAGGAAGGACGCGCCAGCGCTCTCTTCGCCGCCGAAGCCGAAGCTGCCGTCGTACAGACCGTCAACGAACCATTTGAAGCCGACCGGCACTTCCACCAGTTTGCGGCCCAAATCGGCCACCACGCGGTCAATCATCGCGCTGGACACCAGCGTTTTACCGACGGCAACGTCGGCGCCCCACTGCGGACGGTGCTGGAACAGGTAGTTGATCGCCACCGCCAGATAGTGATTCGGGTTCATCAAGCCAGCCGGCGTCACGATGCCGTGGCGGTCGTAGTCCGGGTCATTGGCAAACGCCAGATCGAACTTGTCGCGCAGCGCCAGCAGACCCGCCATTGCCGATTCGGAGGAGCAGTCCATGCGAATCACGCCGTCGTGGTCCAGGCTCATAAAGCGGAAGGTCTGATCGACGGCGTCGTTCACCAGCGTCAGGTCCAGCTTGTAATGCTCGGCGATACGCTGCCAGTAAGCGATGCCGGAGCCGCCGAGCGGATCGACGCCCAGCTTCAGGCCGGCATTCTGAATGGCCGGCATATCAACGACGTCCACCAGCCCTTCAACATACGGCTGCACCAGATCCTGCGCGTGCAGATGACCGCCGTTCCAGGCCTTCTCCAGCGACTGACGCTGTACGCCCTGCAGTTTGGCGCTCAGCAGTTCGTTGGCGCGTTTTTCAATCACCGAGGTCAGATTGGTGTCGGCCGGGCCGCCGTTAGGCGGGTTGTATTTGATGCCGCCATCTTCCGGTGGGTTGTGGGAAGGCGTGATAACGATGCCGTCCGCCTGCGCGCCGCCTTTGCTGTTGTAGCTCAGGATGGCGTTGGAAATCGCCGGCGTTGGCGTGTAGCCGTTGTTCTCCTGGACGATAACATCCACGCCGTTGGCGGTCAGCACTTCCAGCACCGAGATAAATGCCGGTTCAGACAGGGCGTGCGTATCCTTACCCACGTAGCACGGGCCGGTGATGCCCTGCTGGCGACGCACTTCGGCAATCGCCTGAGCGATCGCCAGAATGTGCGCTTCATTAAAACTGTGGCGCTGGGCGCTGCCACGGTGACCGGATGTGCCGAATTTCACCGCATGGGCGGCATTGCCGGCTTCCGGCTGCAGCACATAATACTGCGACGTCAGCTGCGCCACGTTAATCAGATCGCTTTGCTGAGCCGGTTGCCCGGCACGTGGATGGTTCGCCATCAACATCTCTCCCTTTCTCTTCTCGGGAGCCAGGCGCAATGACGCCGCGGCCGCCGAGACGAGCAGTTCGCTAAATCAAATAGTCCCGCAAACCTTTTCTGTCAGCTCCGTCGGGAACTGCATAGCCAGCATGATGTGCTCGATCATGCTGCGTTTACGGCCGGTATTGGTATTGGTGATCACCCAGTAAGGCGTACCCGGAACGTGTTTCGGTTTGGTGTGCGTTCCATTTGCCAGCAGCGTTTGCTGATCGCCGGCAAAATAGGTGCGGGTACGGCCATGCAACGCGTCGGTCGCCATGGCGAAACCGGCCGCATCCAGGGTGTACAGCGTAGAAAGTACCAGCATAAAGCGATTTACGGCTTTGTTCTGCTCGGCGTATTCATCCGACAGCAGCAGTTCGCGCATGGCGCGTACGCGATCGCGCGGGCGTGGCGCCGCCGCTTTTTCCGGCTCCTGACCCTGGGCCACTACGCTTGCGCTACGCACAGGTTGCCCTGCGGAAAACTTCAACATACGCCGTAAAATATCGGACGCACTTTCCCCGATATGTTGCGTGTGGCTGGCAATATAACGGTAAAGTTCTTCGTCGACTTCAATAGTTTTCATCTTTATCCAGTACTGTGTTTTCTACTTAAAGCCCGAAGCCAGGTTCTGTCTTCAAGCCGAGGGATTATAAAGTTAAAAGCGTGGGGGCAGACACAACAAAGTGCCGTTCTCAGGCAAAAGCAGACTATTACCTATATCCCCGTCATTTTTTATCCTGCCCTCGCCGGCCGGCGCGCGGGAAATACGGTGGATAACGGGATGCGTCAGCACTGCCAATCCATCACCTTTGCAGATAATGAGTATGATACCCTATCAGAACCTCTCAAGATCATGAACTTCGCGATGAAATTACATTATCAATTGCTGGCCGCACAGTCGGAGAACGCCGATACCCTTCCTATCCTGCTGATCCACGGCCTGTTCGGCAATCTCGACAACCTCGGGGTGCTGGCGCGCGACTTAAATCAGCAACACAGCGTCATCAAAGTGGATCTGCGCAACCACGGCCTGTCGCCGCACTCTGACGAGATGAGCTACGCGGCGATGGCGCAGGATCTGCTGACGCTGCTGGACGACCTCCGGATTGAGCGCACCATCGTTATCGGCCATTCCATGGGCGGCAAGGCCGCCATGGCGCTGACCGCGCTGGCGCCGGAGCGCATCGAACGCCTGGTGGCGATCGACATTGCGCCGGTGGACTACCAAACCCGCCGCCATGACGAAATCTTCGCCGCCCTGACAGCGGTCAGCGACGCCGGCATCACCCAGCGCCAACAGGCGGCGCAGCTGATGCGCGACTATCTGGATGAAGAAGGCGTGATTCAGTTCCTGCTGAAATCCTTTCATCAGGGAGAGTGGCGCTTCAACCTGCCGGTGCTGATTGCCAACTACGCGGCGATCATCGGCTGGCACGACGTGCCCGCCTGGCCTCATCCGATTCTGTTTATCCGCGGCGGGCTATCGCCATATGTGCAAAACAGCTACCGTGACGCTATTGCGCGCCAGTTCCCACAGGCGCGCGCCTATGAGGTGGCCGGCAGCGGACACTGGGTGCACGCGGAAAAACCGCAGGCCGTACTGCGCGCGATTCACCGCTTTTTAGCCGAACCATAACGCAGGTGGTGAAAAAACGCGCTAAAGATAACGGCTTAGCGCGTTTGCGCCTCAGTTAGGCATTGTCGTTGCGACGCCAGCTGGGGTAAGATGGCGCGCTATAATTTTTGCCGCCATCCTCAGCGTGCTGTCCGGCGCCAGATTGGTGGCAAAGTTGGCTTAGGTTGTAATGACCTGAACGGTATTAACCACAGCGTCCGGAAGCATATCATCGCTTTTTGATGCTAATTCCCTTGCAGTACCGCTACCTATGGCAAAAGAACAAACGGATCGCACGACGCTGGATCTGTTCGCAGATGAACGCCGTCCGGGGCGCCCGAAAACCAACCCGTTATCCCGTGATGAACAGCTTAGAATCAATAAGCGTAATCAGTTACGGCGCGATAAAGTACGCGGGTTACGGCGTGTGGAACTGAAAATCAACGCGGATGCGGTGGAAGCGCTGAACAAGCTGGCCGAACAACGCAACATCAGCCGCAGCGAACTGATCGAGCAAATGCTGCTGGCGCAGCTGGCGGACGAACAGCCGTCGTCGTGAACGCGGCGCGGGGATAGCGCCTGCTTAACGCCGCCTTACTTTCCGGCATCGCATGAACGCGATAAAACCCCGGAACAAATTTCTGGCATGATAGGCATTTACCGGTGGGACCCTGGTCTCTACCATGACGCCACTTTACAACGATACCGATGCGATCAGCAGGCGAAACGTATTGTAATTTATTGAATTGAAAGGTTATACGCAATATGGCTAACGTAGGCATTTTCTTTGGCAGCGACACGGGCAATACTGAAAACATTGCCAAGATGATTCAAAAGCTCCTTCGCAAAGATTTCGGCGATGATGTTGCTGAGATTCACGACATCGCCAAAAGCAGCAAAGAAGATCTGGACGCATTCGACATTTTGCTGCTGGGCATCCCGACCTGGTACTACGGTGAAGCACAATGTGACTGGGACGACTTTTTCCCGACGCTGGAAGAAATAGACTTCAACGGGAAACTGGTTGCGCTGTTCGGCTGCGGCGATCAGGAAGACTACGCCGAGTACTTCTGCGACGCGATGGGCACCATCCGCGATATTATCGAACCACGCGGCGCCGCCATCGTCGGCCACTGGCCGACCAAAGGCTACCATTTCGAAGCCTCCAAGGGCCTGGCGGACGACGACAACTTTATCGGCTTGGCCATTGATGAAGACCGCCAGCCGGAGCTGACCAACGAACGCGTGGAAGCCTGGGTCAAACAGATCGTCGAAGAGCTGAGCCTGGCCGATATCATCGGCTGATGCCATTTCGCGATGCAAGGCCCTGCAGACCGACAGGGCCGTTATCGGCATCACGGATTGAAGCAATAGAAGCTACATATTAGTAACTTCCCTCCCCGTCACGGTAGACTTTGGCTCCGTTTATCCCATTCATCAAGATGTTGCACGCGCAACATGTAACGGCGCAGTAGGCTTTTGTTAACAACCGGCGGTTTCCATTTAGGGCAACCGGTTCTATAATGAGACGCTATTAACGCTTTGTGCCGACCGATGCCACAGGCAACAATGCCTCAACTGATTAGCATAGTAACAGGACTGAATCCGCATGACTGACAACAACACCGCATTGAAGAAGGCCGGCTTAAAAGTCACGCTTCCGCGACTCAAAATCCTGGAAGTGCTGCAAGATCCGGCTTGCCATCATGTCAGTGCGGAAGATTTGTATAAGAAACTGATCGACATGGGCGAAGAAATTGGTCTGGCGACGGTTTACCGCGTACTGAACCAGTTCGACGACGCCGGTATCGTCACGCGCCATAACTTCGAAGGCGGCAAGTCAGTATTCGAACTGACCCAACAGCATCACCACGATCACCTGATCTGCCTGGACTGCGGAAAAGTGATCGAGTTCAGCGATGAGTCTATCGAACAACGTCAGCGCGATATCGCCAAACAGCACGGCATCAAACTCACCAACCACAGCCTGTACCTGTACGGCCACTGTGCCAGCGGTGACTGCCGTGAAAACGATACGCTGCATAACAAAAAATAAGTCTGGCCTGCCAGCGTAAACAGGAACCGCCGCACGGCGGTTTTTTTATGCCTGCCGTTCGTGGGTGAGCTGCGGCGCCCACCGTTATACCGCTCGGGCGCCGCAGACGTTGACTTAAGCCGCTACCGGCTCCGCGCGGCTAAAGCGCTTGCCATCCGGGCTTGCCGAACGAATCTGCACTTCGCCCTGCACCGCCGGCCTGGCGGCATCATCATAACGCTGCCAACGCTGACCGCCGTCGGTCGAATATTCGATCGTCAAGCCCGGCAGCGCAATATTGGCCTCCAGCCTGCCGCCGACAATACGGGCGCCCGGCACCGGCAGACGGTAACTGATTCCGCCCGCATCCAGCTTGGCCAGTTCGCGCTGCCCCAGAATATTGGCAAAAATCAGCCACTCCTGCGCCAGCTTTTTGGTATCGACAAACTGCGTTTCACCGCCCTTATATTCGCGGCCCGCCTGATAGTCCAGTTCCCACTCGGCACGGTGCCAGGCGCGTTCGGCCACCGACAGCGCACGCGGGAAGATCATATACTCCATCTGCGGATCGGTGCGCACCACCTCGCTCCACAGCTGGGCGGACAGGCCATACGCTCCCGGCCATGGCTTATCGCTCTTGGCGGTAAAGGCATTGCCGTCGCGGTCAACCGAGGTTTCGGCGTTTTGCGGCATATTGTCCGGTGCGAAGCTGAAGATTTTACGCTCATCGCTGAAGCGGGTGCCCCAGTAATAGCCGCTGTCGTTTGGGTTCACTTCATACGGGAAGTCCAGGTAGACATAGTCCGGGTTGGAAACCACCACTTCATAGCCCTTGTTGGCCCAGTCGTTCACCGAGTCAAAACCGCCCCAGTACAGGGTATCCCAGAAGTTGACGCCCACGCGCGAGGTGGCGAACGCTTTGGCGTCCTTGGCATCTTTCAGGCCATCCTGCCAGGCCTGCATCCGATCGATGCCGTGCGCCTTCACCAGCTTGCTGACTTCCTGACCGAAGTAGCTCGGCAGATGTGCCATATCCGCCACTTTGCCGCTGTCGATAAGCCGTTGGCAGGCCTGTGACTTCGCCCATGGCTTGTCTTCTTTGCTCAGGTCAAGCATGCCCTTGCCCGCTTCCGGCTTCTTCACATCGGTATAGCCGGCGCCCAGCCGGATGTTTTTCGCCTCGTCGCCGCCAAAGTGCCAGGTGCCGATCGGCTGTCCCGCCTCCTGATGCATCTTGGCTATTTCACCCATCACCTTGTCAACAAAGCGGGTGGAAGAGTCCAGACATGGATTCAGGTAGCTCTGGCGGTTGAAGAACTGCACCGAGGTGGTGTTCGAGGTATCGGTCGGATCCACCAGCCGGTACTCCTGCGCTTCTTGCTGTTTGCCCTGCGCATGCAGTTTCTTGTAACGCGCCTCCATGGCGATCACCGCCGCGCGGGCATGCGCCGGCATGTCGATTTCCGGAATCACCTCAATATGGCGCGCCTGCGCATAGTTGAGAATGTCGATGTAATCCTGACGCGAGAAGAAACCGCCGTACACATCCGGCCCCTGACCGTACTGCGGCAGCAGACAGGTGGTTTCGCTCAGGTCATGGCAGCGCTGTCCGCCAACCTCCGTCAGCTCCGGCAGGCCGGGGATTTCAATACGCCAGCCCTCATCGTCGGTCAGGTGGAAATGGAATTTATTCAGCTTATAGGCCGCCATTTGATCCAGCAGGCGCAGCACCGCATCTTTATGGTGGAAGTTACGCGCCACGTCGAGGAACAGGCCGCGATAGGCAAAGCGCGGCGCGTCGCGCGCCTCCAGCGTGGCAATCTTTTTATCGCCGTGCAGCGGGATCAACGACAGAATTGACTGCAGGCCGTAGAACACCCCGCTCTGATCAAAACCGGTAACCCGCGCTTCTTTCTCGCCCAGCGTCAGCGTATAGGCGCCGGATTGCGTCATTTCTCCGCTGAACGACGCCGGATTTACCTCAGTCTTTATCGGGTAGCCCGCCGCCGCGCTCGCCACGCCAAGCTGTGCAAAACGATCGCGCACCACGTTCGCCGTCGCCTGATCCAAGGCGCCAAGCGCCAGCGCCACGCCGTTGCCAAGATCGATATCCTGCGCATGGACCTGCACCGACACCGGCGTCGGGATGATCTGGCCACGCAGCGAGGCGGCCGGCAACGTCTGCAGGTCCGCGTTACGCGTAAAGCGCGAGGCCGGCGTCATCAGCACGTTTTTATCCTCTTTGGTGCGCTTCCATTGATCGCCAGTAAACGGCGCCACGAACCGATCCAGATCCTCGGTATCGGTGTTGGTCAGCACTTTCGGCTTGGCATCGCCGGAAGTCGCATACCAGCGCGGCAGGAAATCCGTCTTAAACAGCTGCCAGTATTCGGCCACGATGGGAATTTCCACCGCCTGGTTGGCCGGGAAGCCCCGGAACGCGTCGGTCGGCTCCAGCCTGTACAGATCGCCGGTCAGGTGAGTGATGCGGAACTGTTGGTTGCCCACCTCCAGCGTCTGCCGCGGGCTGTGGAAATAGATCGCCCAATCTTTGGCGGTAATCGCCTGGCCGTCGTTGGCCAACGTGATCATCACCTTGTTGCAGGCCGCCCAGTCGGCGCCCAGCCTGGCGCAATCCACGCCGCTGTCGGCCGCGCGGTTGTCCAGCATTTTGATATTCAGCTTCAGCTGGCTGAGGCGATCCACCAGCGGTTGATCCGCCATGGCGTTGCCGATCGCGCCGAACATGCCGGCGGTCGCCGCCAGTACGGCCAGGGCACTCAGTTTAAATCTGTTCATCTTCAGACTCCTTGGTCATCGTGATTATTCGCCCGAATTTCTTGCCACAGCTTGCCGCAGCGCTCGTGATACGCCTGGCCGTCGCCGCTGTGCAGCGCCTGAATGCATTTTTGGTAATCCATCACGCGTACCGTTTCCTGTTCAGCAAACGGCTGGTGCCGTTGCTCTTGCCGCAAGACATCCAGCACCGCCTGGCAGGACTGCAATTTTTCCGGCGAGCCTTCTGCGGTATTGATGCAGGCGGCGTATGCCTGCCGTAAGCGGCCGTCTTCCGGCGCCGCCTGCGGCTGTACGCAGCCCGCCAACCCTACCGTCACGGTTACCGCCAACATGCGTTTTTTCATGAAACTGTCCCCTGTCATCCCGCCCCGGCCGCAAAGCCAAGGCAGCGATTAAAAAATGGTGAACGGTGCGATAACCATAAATTTGACGTCACGCTCATCCTGGAAGATGTTGCCGTAGCCGCCGCCCCAGCTCGGAATATCGGAGTGGTTGTCATACTGCGTGAAGTGCAGCTTGAATAACGAGCCTTTGGCGCGCCCTTCCTGCACGGTGTACATCGCATCCAGACTGTAGGCGCTCTCTTTCAGACGCTGGTTCTGATCGTAAATCGGGTTAGTGCTCGGTTTGGCGTCCCAGGCGTAGACGTAAGAGCCGCCGACCGCCCAGCCCGGCAGGTTCCATTTGCTCAGGTCGTACATCACTCCGGCGTAGAGCGCTTTCTCGCCGTTGGCGTTAAAGTCGGAACGGTTGTCCCACCACACATCCAGGCGGCCGTTCGAGGAGGCATAGGTCGGCGTCATACGCTGCAGGAAGTAGCCCTGGTTACCTTCGGCCTTGACCATGGTGCCTTCCAGACGCCAGGTAAACTGGCCGGTGGTATAGCCGAAGGTCAGCGCCTGCAGCCAGGCCAGCCCGTCGTAAATGCTGTTAGGATCCTGTTTGTCGCTGATGCGGTCTTCAGCGCCATAGAATTGATAGCTGGTGGTGAGCGGGTTGCCGAACAGTTCAAATTGATAGGCAGCCTTGGCGAAATATTGGTTCACATAGCCTTGCGCCTGACCAAAGGCCGCTTCCAGCACCAGATCGTTTTTGAAATCATATTTGGCGCCAATAGAGTGCAGATAGGAAACCGACGTTTTCCTGTCATTCTGGCGGAAGTCATCCATCTCAATATGCCATGGCGCCTTATATTTATCGGTCCACATATAAGAGAAGCTGAGGGCGCCGGCATCACCGTAGTCGAAATTGGCGCCGGCCTCCGCGCCGCGATAGGTGCCCGGTAAAAAGCTCCAGTGCGGTGCCAGCAGCGTTTGGCCGCTGGGTTGGATATAACCGGCGCGCGCCCAGAGCGGACCATATTTGAGTTTGGCGGCGGCTTTGTACAGGCTCACCCCGCCCTTATCACCCTGATACGTTTCGTCATAGGTGCGGTTGCTGCTGGAGAACGCGATTTCGTTCGGGTGGCCGCTGTCTTTGCTTTCCGCAATTTCAATCGCGCTGAAGGCGGCAATATCCAGACCCAGCATGTCCCAGGCATAGCCGGAACTGAAATCCAGACTCAGGTTGGCGGTTGCATGCGACAGATTGGTGGTATAGCTGTTGTAATCGGGGTTATTGACCGTGACGCTGCTGCCGTCCGGCCTGGTCATCTCTTTGGTTTTATTTAAATCTTTACGATCGCGTTCGCGCTGCCAGTAATACACGCCGCCGCTTAGCGTGGAATCCTCGATAAACCCTGCTGCCTGCGCTGCCGGGGGCATCGCCAGCCCTGTCCCCAACAGCGCGCCCGCGACAGCAAGCGTCAGCGTATTACGCCGAACACCGTGCGTAGCCATAATGAAATTCCTCTTTGACATAAAAAGCGCGGCCGCCGCTGCCCATCACTGCCTCGAACGACCGCTAATAAAAAACCCGAAATGGGTAAAAAGTTTTTGCCGTCGGAAAACCCCACAGCATTTATTGCTAATCACAGACTATTTTTCGCGACGCGAATTATCAAATGGAAAATACAATAAGTTTGTCAAAGTATGACAAGGAGCACATATTGATGAGGATTTGTTACTCAGTGAAAAAATAGCGAGGGATGATACAAAAACACAATAAAATCAAAAATAAAAATAGATATTCGACAAACAGTCGGCTAGTTGAATGGTTTCAGCGTTGGCAAGATCACAAAACAACCAAGATCAGAGAGCGCTCTCTTATTTTTATTATTTTTCATCACGAATATATAAATTTATTTTACATCTAACAAAGAAAATGCGACGAATAAAAAATAGCAGGCGCTGTTTGCGCCTGAGGGGTACTGTAAAAAATAAAACGACGCGCAATTACTGTAATAATATTAATGTATCGGCGGAAAAAGCAAAAAAAAGCGCAACCGAAGTTGCGCTTTAATCAGCGAGATGGCCGTAATAGCGGTTTACGCGCCCGCTTTCGCCCAGGTGTCGCGCAGGCCCACGGTGCGGTTAAACACCAGATGCTCAGCCGAAGAGTCGCGGCTGTCGGCACAGAAATAGCCTTCGCGTTCAAACTGGTAAGCGTGCTCAGGCTGCGCCTGCGCCAGGCTTGGCTCCACAAAGCCCTGCTTGACCACCAGCGACTCAGGGTTAACGGTAGCCAGGAAATCTTCCGCCGCCCCCGGGTTTGCCACGCTGAATAGGCGGTCATACAGGCGGATTTCCGCCGGCACGGCATGCGCCGCCGACACCCAGTGAATGACGCCCTTCACCTTACGGCCGTCGGCCGGATCCTTGCTCAGCGTCTCTGCATCGTAGCTGCAGAAGATGGTGGTGATGTCGCCGGCATCGTTTTTCTCAACGCGCTCTGCCTTGATGACATAGGCATTACGCAGGCGTACTTCCTTGCCCAATACCAGACGCTTGTACTGCTTGTTGGCTTCTTCACGGAAGTCAGCGCGGTCTATATACACTTCGCGGCTGAACGGCACTTCGCGGCTGCCCATTTCCGGCTTGTTCGGATGGTTAGGCATGGTCACCGTTTCCACCTGATCCGCCGGCAGGTTCTCGATCACCACTTTAACCGGATCCAGCACCGCCATGGCGCGCGGCGCATTCTCGTTCAGATCGTCGCGGATGCATGACTCCAACGCCATCATTTCAACGTTGTTGTCCTGCTTGGTCACGCCGATACGCTGACAGAATTCGCGGATAGAGGCGGCGGTATAGCCGCGGCGGCGCAGACCGGACACGGTCGGCATGCGCGGATCGTCCCAGCCTTCCACGATCTTCTCGGTCACCAGCTGGTTCAGCTTGCGCTTCGACATGATGGCGTACTCAAGGTTGAGACGCGAGAACTCGTACTGACGCGGGTGGCAAGGAATGGTGATGTTATCCAGCACCCAGTCATACAGACGGCGGTTATCCTGGAACTCCAGCGTACACAGCGAGTGAGTAATGCCTTCCAGCGCATCGGAAATGCAGTGGGTGAAGTCGTACATCGGATAGATGCACCACTTGTTGCCGGTCTGGTGGTGTTCGGCAAACTTGATCCGATACAGCACCGGGTCGCGCATCACGATAAACGGCGAGGCCATATCAATTTTGGCGCGCAGGCAGGCGGTGCCCTCGGCAAACTCGCCGTTACGCATTTTTTCGAACAGCGCCAGGTTCTCTTCCACCGTACGATCGCGGTACGGGCTGTTTTTGCCCGGCGCGGTCAGGGTGCCGCGATATTCGCGGATTTGCTCCGGCGTCAGTTCATCAACGTAGGCCAGGCCTTTGCCGATCAATTCAACGGCATACTGGTGCAGCTGGTCGAAATAGTCAGAGGAGTAACGAACGTTGCCGCTCCATTGGAAACCCAGCCACTCTACGTCATGCTTGATGGAGTCAACAAACTCGAGATCTTCCTTCACCGGGTTGGTATCGTCAAAACGCAGGTTGCACTGCCCCTGGTAATCCTTGGCGATGCCAAAGTTCAGGCAGATGGATTTCGCATGGCCGATATGCAGATAGCCATTAGGTTCAGGCGGGAAGCGGGTATGAACCGTCGAGTGCTTCCCTGACGCCAGATCTTCATCGATGATCTGACGGATAAAATTGGTTGGGCGGGCTTCAGCCTCACTCATTTCACTATTCCTCAAATGCAAAGTGCTTCACATAACCGCCTATGATCCAACAAGCCACGCTTGGAAACAACCGTTAGTTTCAGCAAAAAAGATGATAACTGCCCCATCATGCGCCATTGCACCGGGAAAGTGCAACTGGTCCCCCGCCGCCCAATAAAAAAGCGGGAAGAGATTGCTCTCTTCCCGCCAAACGTCGGGTGCGTCCCGTCATGACTCGTTGACACCCAATCAGGTACTGCTCAGGTAAACCGTTATTTTTTGATCACGTACAGCCGAGTCTGGCCGGCAACCACGTTACCGCTTGCCAGTTCATCCAGGCCGGCGTAATCGTCCACGTTGCTGACTACTACCGGGCTGATCATCGAGCGTGCATTGGCATTCAGGAACTCAAGATCCATCTCCAGCACCGGCTCGCCGGCTTTCACCTCGGCGCCTTCTTCCACCAGGCGCTTAAAGCCCTGGCCGTTCAGCGCTACGGTATCAATGCCCATATGCACCACCAGCTCAACGCCCTTGTCGGTTTCCAGGCAGAAGGCATGGTTGGTGTTGAAGATTTTCACTACCGTGCCGTCTGCCGGCGCCACTACGGTGCTGTCGGTTGGTCGGATTGCCACGCCGTCGCCTACTGCTTTGCTGGCAAAGGCCTCGTCCGGCACCTGATCCAGCGCCACAACCTCGCCGCTGACCGGCGCAACCATCGCTTCCAGCACCACGGCCTGCGGCGCGTTAGGTACCGCCTGCGGCTTCGCGTCAGCCTGCGGCGGCGTCGTCGGCACGCTGGCGGCGGCTACCGGGCCGGCAGCCACCACGCCGCGCATCGCGCTGGCAATCAGCTCGGCCTGCGTCCCCACAATCACCTGGACGCTCTGTTTGTTCAGGCGAATCACGCCGGAGGCGCCCAGGCGTTTCGCCAGCGCATCGTTCACCAGCGCAGAATCTTTCACATTCAGACGCAGGCGGGTGATGCAGGCGTCAATCCCGGTCAGGTTATCGGAACCGCCAATCGCGCTCACATAACGGCGGGCCAGCGTGGTGGTGGCGTTTTCATCTTTCCCGGCGGCGGCATCAACATCGTAACCGTCGGTTTCATCACCGGCGACCGCCAGCTCGCGGCCCGGGGTCATCAGGTTGAACTTGGTGATAGTGAAACGGAACACCGCATAGTAGATAACGAAGAACACCAGCCCCTGCGGGATCAGCATATACCAGTGGGTGGCCAGCGGATTGCGGGAAGCAAGCGCCATATCCACCAAGCCGGCGCTGAAGCCGAAGCCGGCAATCCAGTGCATGCTGGCGGCGATAAAGACGGAAATACCGGTCAGAATCGCGTGGATCACGTACAGCACCGGCGCCACAAACATAAAGGAGAACTCCAGCGGCTCGGTGATGCCTGTGAAGAAGGCGGCAAACGCCGCGGCCATCATGATGCCCGCCACTTTAGCCTTGTTCTCTGGACGCGCGCAGTGGTAAATCGCCAGCGCCGCACCCGGCAGGCCGAACATCATGATAGGGAAGAAGCCCGCCTGATAACGGCCGGTAATGCCCACTACCGCCTTGCCGGCTTCAATAGACTGCTGGCCGCCGAGGAAGTTAGGAATATCGTTGATGCCGGCCACGTCAAACCAGAACACCGAGTTCAGCGCATGGTGCAGGCCGACCGGAATCAGCAAGCGGTTGAAGAAGGCATACAGACCGGCGCCGACCGACCCCATTTTCTGAATATATTCACCGAAGTTCACCAGACCGTTAAAGATAAGCGGCCAGACGTACATCAGGATAAAGGCGACCAGAATCATCAGGAAGGAGATCAGGATCGGCACCAGACGGCGGCCGCTGAAGAACGACAGCGCCTTCGGCAGCTCGACGCTGCTGAAGCGGTTGTAGATTTCGGCGGAGATAATCCCCACCAGAATCCCCACGAACTGGTTTTCAATTTTACCAAACGCGGCTGGCACCTGATCCAGCGGGATTTTCTGAATCATTGATACCGCAGCCGGCGAACAGAGGGTAGTCAACACCAGGAAGCCGACAAAGCCGGTCAGCGCAGCGGCGCCGTCCTTATCCTTCGACATCCCGTAAGCGACGCCAATGGCGAACAGCACCGACATATTGTCGATAATGGCTGAACCAGACTTAATAAAGAAAGCGGCGACCGCGTTGTCGCCGCCCCAGCCTACCGGGTCAATCCAGTAGCCGACGCCCATTAATATCGCGGCGGCCGGCAGCGTGGCGACCGGCACCATCAAGGCGCGCCCCACCTTTTGTAAATAACTAAGAATGTTCACCTTTTCCCCCTATTCATCCGCGAGCGGACCCTATTGGCAGTTTATTGAGAAGCCTCACTGCCTTTTTTAAAAATACGCATGGCACACATTACTATGCGGAGTGTAAAAAAATTAATTCGTATCGCAAATTAAAACCTCCTCTTTTGTGATTTGAATCACCAAAAAGGTCAGATTAACGGCGGCATTGCTAGCCATTGCACAAAACTTATTTTATCATTAAAAAAATCGATACTGAGGCTCCCTAACGCAGAAACAACAAAGCTGAATTAGGCTTAAGCCTTCTGACAGGGCTCGTTCAGTATAGCCATAGTTTACTTACCCAAGAGGTGTATGATGAGACTTATCCCACTGAAAGATACCGCACAAGTAGGCAAATGGGCCGCCCGCCATATCGTACAACGCATCAATGCCTTCAACCCTACGGCGGAGCGTCCGTTCGTGCTGGGCCTGCCGACCGGCGGCACCCCGCTGGAAGCCTACAAACATCTGATTGCGATGCACAAAGCAGGTGAAGTAAGCTTTAAGCACGTTGTGACGTTCAATATGGATGAATATGTTGGCCTGCCGCAGGAGCACCCGGAAAGCTATCATACCTTCATGTACCGTAATTTCTTTGATCACGTTGATATCCCGAGTGAAAACATCAACCTGTTGAACGGTAACGCACCGGATGTCGATGCCGAATGCCGCCGCTATGAAGAGAAAATCAAAGCCTACGGCAAAATTCACCTGTTTATGGGCGGCGTGGGAATTGACGGCCACATCGCCTTTAATGAACCGGCCTCTTCGCTGGCGTCCCGCACCCGCATCAAAACGTTGACCGAAGATACCCGCATCGCCAACTCGCGCTTCTTCGGCGGCGACGTCAGCCAGGTGCCGAAATACGCCCTGACCGTCGGCGTCGGTACCCTGCTGGATGCGGAAGAAGTGATGATTCTGGTGACCGGCCACGCCAAGGCGCAGGCGCTGGAGGCGGCGGTAGAAGGCAACGTCAACCATATGTGGACCATCAGCTGCCTGCAGCTGCACGCCAAAGCCATCGTGGTGTGCGACGAACCGTCCACCATGGAACTGAAGGTTAAAACCGTTAAGTACTTCCGTGAACTGGAAGCGGAAAGCGTGAAGAATCTTTAATTTTTTGTTTGTAGGGGGCTACATGTTCGCTTTAACCCACGGCCGTATTTACACCGGCCACGACGTACTTGATGACCATGCGGTAGTGATTGCCGACGGCCTGATTGAACGAGTCTGCCCGCTGGCCGAACTGCCGGCCGGCATCGAAACGCGCGACCTGGGTGGCGCCCTGTTAGCCCCCGGTTTTATCGATGTTCAGCTGAACGGCTGCGGCGGCGTACAGTTTAACGACGCGCTGGAGGCCATCTCTGAAGAGACGCTGGAGATCATGCAGCACGCCAATGAAAAATCGGGCTGCACCAGCTACCTGCCGACGCTGATCACCAGCAGCGACGAATTTATGAAGCACAGCATCGAAGTGATGCGCGCTTATCTGAAAAAACAGCACAATCAGGCGCTCGGCCTGCACCTGGAAGGGCCTTACCTGAGCCCGCAGAAAAAAGGCACCCACAACCCGGCCTTTATCCGCCGCGCGGACAAAGAGATGGTGGACTATATGTGCGCCAACGCCGATGTCATCACCAAGGTGACGCTGGCGCCGGAAATGGTGGAGCCGCACTTTATCACCCAGCTGCGCGACGCGGGCATCATCGTCTCCGCCGGCCACTCCAACGCCACCTATGAGCAGGCGCGCACCGGCTTTGCCGCCGGCATCAGCTTCGCCACCCACCTGTATAACGCCATGCCGTATATTACCGGCCGCGAGCCGGGGCTGATGGGCGCGATTTTCGATACGCCGGAAGTGTATACCGGGATCATCGCCGACGGCCATCACGTCGCCTGGGCGAGTATCCGTAACGCCAAGCGCATGAAAGGTGATAAGTTGGTGCTGGTTACCGACGCCACCGCGCCAGCGGGCGCCGATATTGATCAATTTATTTTCGCCGGTAAAACCATATACTATCGTGACGGGCTGTGCGTGGATGAGAACGGCACCCTGAGTGGTTCTGCGCTGACGATGATCGACGCGGTGAAAAACAGCGTGGAGCATGTCGGCATCGCCCTGGATGAGGCCCTGCGTATGGCCACGCTCTATCCGGCGCGCGCCATCGGCGTAGACCAGCGTTTGGGCAGTATCGAAGCCGGTAAAGTGGCGAACCTGACCGCCTTTACCCGCGATTTCACCATTACTAAAACGCTCGTTAACGGTAACGAGGTTTAATCAGACAGCGAGTAACTTTATTAATGAGCACTGGCGGACAGGCACAGATAGGCAACGTAGATTTAGTTAAACAGCTTAACGGCGCAGCAGTATATCGCCTGATTGACCAGCAAGGGCCAATCTCGCGCATTCAGATCGCCGAACTTAGCCAACTTGCCCCCGCCAGTGTGACTAAAATTACCCGCCAGCTGCTGGAGCGCGGGCTGATCAAAGAGGTCGATCAGCAAGCCTCCACCGGCGGCCGCCGCGCTATCTCCATCGTCAGCGAAACCCGCCAGTTTCACACCGTCGCCGTGCGTCTCGGCCGGCACGATGCCACCATCACCCTGTATGATATGAGCGGTAAATCGCTCGGTGAAGAGCACTACCCGCTGCCGGAACGCACGCAGGAGACGCTGGAAAACGCCCTGTTCAACGCCATCGAGCAGTTTATCGCCAGCTATCAACGCAAACTGCGCGAGCTGATCGCCATTTCGGTGATCCTGCCGGGGCTGGTCGATCCGTCGCTCGGCGTGGTGCGCTATATGCCACACATCGGCGTCGATAACTGGCCGCTGGTCGATAACCTGCAGCAGCGCTTCAACGTCACCAGCTTCGTCGGCCACGATATCCGCAGCCTGGCGCTGGCCGAACACTACTTCGGCGCCACGCGCGACTGTGAAGACTCCATTCTGGTGCGGCTGCACCGCGGCACCGGCGCCGGCATTATCGTTAACGGCCAGATCTTCCTCGGCAATAACGGCAACGTCGGCGAAATCGGCCATATTCAAATCGACCCGCTCGGTGAACGCTGCCACTGTGGCAACTTCGGCTGTCTGGAAACCGTCGCCGCCAATGCCGCCATTGAACAGCGGGTGCGTCAGCTGCTGGCGCAGGGCTATCCCAGCAAGTTGCTGTCGCCGGACGACTGCGGCATCAACGCCATTTGCAAGGCCGCCAACCGCGGCGACCTGCTGGCCGGCGAAGTTATCGACCACGTCGGCCGCTACCTGGGCAAAGCGGTGGCGATCGCCATCAACCTGTTTAACCCGCAAAAAGTGGTGATCGCCGGCGAAATTACCGAAGCGCACAAAGTCCTGTTGCCGGCGATACAAAGCTGCATCAATAATCAGGTACTGAAAGATTTCCGTAAAAACCTGCCGGTAGTGACCTCGGAACTTGACCACCGTTCGGCGATCGGCGCCTTCGCCCTGGCCAAGCGCGCCATGCTCAACGGCGTGCTGCTGCAGCGCTTACTGGAAAGCTGACCCTATTTTCAGGCGGATGGCATCACGCCCTCCGCCCTCTTGATGAGATCCCCCCACCATGACGATTAAAAACGTAATCTGTGATATCGACGGCGTACTGATGCATGACAACACCGCCGTTCCCGGCGCCGACCGCTTTCTGGCGCGCATTCAGGAGCAGGGCATGCCGCTGGTAGTGCTGACCAACTACCCGTCGCAGACCGCGCAGGATCTGGCCAACCGCTTTGCCGCCGCCGGCCTGGACGTGCCGGAAAGCGCGTTCTATACCTCGGCGATGGCCACTGCCGACTTCCTGCGCCGTCAGGAAGGTAAAAAAGCCTATGTGGTCGGTGAAGGCGCGTTAATTCACGAGTTGTACAAAGCCGGCTTCACCATCACCGATATCAACCCCGACTTTGTGATTGTCGGCGAGACCCGCTCCTACAATTGGGAGATGATCCACAAGGCCGCCTATTTCGTCAGTAACGGCGCGCGCTTTATCGCCACCAACCCGGATACCCACGGCCACGGCTTTGTCCCGGCCTGCGGCGCGCTGTGCGCCCCGATCGAAAAGATCACCGGCCGCAAACCGTTTTACGTCGGTAAACCCAGCCCATGGATTATTCGCGCCGCGCTGAACAAGATGCAGGCCCATTCGGAAGAGACGGTGATCGTCGGTGATAACCTGCGCACCGACATTCTGGCCGGCTTCCAGGCCGGCCTGGAAACCATTCTGGTGCTGTCCGGCGTCTCCACGCCAAACGATATTGAAAGCATGCCGTTCCGCCCGACCTATATCTTCCCGTCGGTTGCCGATATCGACCTGTTCTGATCGTCACGACGGCGGGGTTCCCGCCGTCGTATCATGTAACCCCCGCCAGTACGTTGAGTTTTATTTATTTGACACCGATAGCCTGTTTGCGGCTTTATTTTTTCCGCTGCAGGGCGCTGCAAAAACCACCAGTAGCGCGATTTATTTAACGAATCCTCAAAAAATAGCGCTTAAATATAAATATCCGCTAATTTTCACCCCATCACCGATAACTATTTTTCTCCTGAATATGAAAACGCTTGCGCCCGACGTCGTTTTTGGCGCATTTTCATAAACACCCCGTAGCCATCGTCCCGGCTGCGTATAACAGCAAAAACAACATCACAGTCCCAGAAAAGTCGTTTAGGAGAGTTTGTATGTGTTCTATTTTCGGTGTGCTCGATCTGAAGTCCGATCCTGCTGAGCTGCGTAAAAAAGCGCTCGAGCTGTCTCGTTTGATGCGCCACCGCGGCCCGGACTGGTCCGGCATTTACGCCAGCGATAAAGCCATTCTGGCGCATGAGCGTCTGTCGATCGTCGATGTTAATAACGGTGCGCAACCGCTGTATAACGCGGCACATACTCACGTTCTGGCGGTAAACGGCGAAATCTATAACCACCAGGCGCTGCGCGACGCATTGAGCGACCGCTATCAGTTCCAGACCGGCTCCGACTGTGAAGTGATCCTGGCGCTGTATCAGGAAAAAGGCCCGGCGTTCCTCGACGATCTGCAGGGAATGTTCGCCTTCGCGCTGTATGACGCGGAAAAAGACGCCTACCTGATCGGCCGCGATCATATCGGCATTATCCCGCTGTATATGGGCTTTGATGAGCACGGCAACCTGTTCGTCGCCTCGGAAATGAAGGCGTTGGTGCCGGTCTGCCGCACTATTAAAGAATTCCCCGCCGGCAGTTACCTGTGGAGCCAGGACGGCGAGATCCGCCAATACTACCAGCGCGACTGGTTTGACTACGACAGCGTTAAAGACAGCGTCACCGACGCCAATGCGCTGCGCAATGCGTTGGAAGAATCGGTAAAAAGCCACCTGATGTCCGACGTGCCTTACGGCGTGCTGCTGTCCGGCGGCCTGGACTCGTCGGTAATTTCCGCCATCACCAAAAAATACGCCGCGCGCCGCGTGGAAGATCAGGAGCGCAGCGAAGCCTGGTGGCCTCAACTACACTCCTTTGCCGTCGGCCTGCAAGGCTCGCCGGATCTGCGCGCCGCGCAAGAGGTGGCCAACCACCTCGGCACCGTGCACCATGAAATTCACTTCACCGTGCAAGAAGGCCTGGACGCCATCCGCGACGTGATCTATCACATTGAAACCTACGACGTCACCACCATCCGCGCCTCGACGCCGATGTATCTGATGTCGCGCAAGATCAAAGCGATGGGCATCAAGATGGTGCTGTCCGGCGAAGGCGCCGACGAAGTCTTCGGCGGCTACCTCTACTTCCATAAGGCGCCGGACGCGCACGAATTCCACGACGAGACGGTGCGTAAACTGCTGGCGCTGCATATGTTTGACTGCGCGCGCGCCAACAAGGCGATGTCCGCCTGGGGCGTTGAAGCGCGCGTGCCGTTCCTCGACAAGAAATTCCTCGACGTGGCGATGCGCATCAACCCGCAGGATAAAATGTGCGGCAACGGCAAAATGGAAAAGCACATTATTCGCGAGTGTTTTGAGTCCTATCTGCCGGCCAGCGTGGCCTGGCGCCAGAAAGAGCAGTTCTCCGACGGCGTGGGCTACAGCTGGATCGATACGCTAAAAGAGGTGGCTGCACAGCAAATCAGCGACCAACAGCTTGAAAACGCACGTTTCCGTTTCCCGTACAACACGCCGACGTCAAAAGAAGGCTACCTGTACCGTGAGATTTTCGAAGAGCTGTTCCCGCTGCCAAGCGCCGCCGAGTGCGTGCCGGGCGGCCCGTCGGTGGCTTGTTCGTCAGCCAAGGCGATTGAGTGGGACGAATCATTCAAAAAAATGGACGATCCGTCCGGCCGCGCCGTCGGCGTACACCAGTCCGCTTATCAGTAAACGGCTATATATCAACATGACGGCGAACCTGCGGGTTCGCCTTTTTGTTGATGTTTTAAACCATAAATTGAATGAATTGCCGATTTTATCGCCATACTGTTCACAACCCAGACAAACGGCACCCTGCAACGCTTTTTCGGCAAAAAACTTGTTGACGCAAATCGGTCATATACGCATAATGCGCCCCGCAACGCCGATGAAGGTAGCGCGAAAAAAGATGGCTACGTAGCTCAGCTGGTTAGAGCACATCACTCATAATGATGGGGTCACAGGTTCGAATCCCGTCGTAGCCACCATCTTTTTTGCGGGAGTGGCGAAATTGGTAGACGCACCAGATTTAGGTTCTGGCGCCGCAAGGTGTGCGAGTTCAAGTCTCGCCTCCCGCACCACTCTCTTCATCGTCGTCGGCTCTGCTGATGGGGTATCGCCAAGCGGTAAGGCACCGGTTTTTGATACCGGCATTCCCTGGTTCGAATCCAGGTACCCCAGCCATCTTCTCTCTGGGAAGGCGGTCAGCAGGAAAGATTTGTAACGGTTGTTGGGGTATCGCCAAGCGGTAAGGCACCGGTTTTTGATACCGGCATTCCCTGGTTCGAATCCAGGTACCCCAGCCATACAAACAACCTGCAAGTCGATAAAGCAATATTTAGCGCGGCTACGTAGCTCAGCTGGTTAGAGCACATCACTCATAATGATGGGGTCACAGGTTCAAATCCCGTCGTAGCCACCATTGCTAAGTTTGCTTTCAACAATTGGGGTATCGCCAAGCGGTAAGGCACTGGATTCTGATTCCAGCATTCCGAGGTTCGAATCCTCGTACCCCAGCCACATTTAGAAAAGCCCACTTCGGTGGGCTTTTTGCTTTTCTGCTGCTGCCTTTAGCATGCAAACAAAGAAAAAGGCCGGGAGTCCCGACCTTCTATTTATCACGCCGTACGGTGCCTGCCCGACAGCTTATAAGCCCAGCGCATACTTCAGCGCTTTTTGTTTCAGCCCCCCGGCGCGTTCGGCGGCCATCAGCGCCAGATTGCGCGCTACGCCAAGCGGCGCCAGGCGATTGCTGAAGGCGGTATAAAACAGATCCATCCCGCTCTGCATCAGCAGGTTGTCGGCGCGGCGCCGGCGCTGATAGCGCTGCAGCACCGCCTCGCTCGACCATTCCTCACCCCGCTCGCGCGCCTCCAGCAGCACGTTCAGCAACGCGTCGACATCGCGGTAACCCAGGTTAACCCCCTGCCCGGCCAGCGGGTTGATGGTGTGCGCCGCGTCGCCGACCAACGCCAGCCCCGGCAGGACGTAACGCTGGGCATGGCGGCGCACCAGCGGGAACGAGCCGGCGGCATGCGCCTTCACCGCGCCGAGCCGCCCCGGAAACGCCGCGGCAATCTCCTGCTCCAGCTGCGCCATCGGCATGCTTTGCAACTGACGAATGCGTTGCGGGCTGTCGTACCACACCAGCGAGGCCCAGTCGTCATACAGCGGCAGAAAAGCGCGCGGCCCGGAAGGGAAGAACTGCTGCCAGGTGGCATCCTGCTGCGGCGCGCCGGTCTGCACGGTAATCAGCATGCAGGACTGACGATACTGCCAGCCGCTGACGCCGATATCCGCCAATGTGCGCACCTGCGAGTGCGCGCCGTCGGCACCGACCACCAGCCGCGCCGTCAGCGTCTCTCCGTCATCCAGCGTCAGTCGCCATGCACCCTCCCCGCGCTGCAGCGCCTGCAGCCTGGCCGGACAATGCAGCGTCAGCGTGTCGCAGTGCTGCAGCTGCTGCCACAGCGCCAGCTGCAGCAGGCGGTTTTCCACCATAAATCCGAGTTCGGGCAGGCCCAGCTCGGCCGCGTCGAACGCCACCCGCGCCGATTCCCACTCCCAGGTTTCCAGCCGGCGGTACGGCGCCGAGCGCATCTGCGCCAGCGATTGCCAGGCGCCCAGCTGTTTCAACAGAGCGACCGAGGCACAGCCAATGGCGGAAATCCGCAGATCCGGCGCGCTGTGCGGATCAAACGCCGCCGGCGCCTGATGCTCCAGCAGCGCCACGCTAAATCCGGCCTGCGCCAGCCCCAGCGCGGCGGCCGCGCCGACCATGCCGCCGCCGACCACGGCGACGTCGTACTCTGTTTGAGAAGTCTTCATGTTGGTTATGCTTGTTGGTTGGTGAGCGCCGCTCCACCCTGCGCGGCGTGTTGCCCTTAGTGTACCGGATTTTTCATCCGGCTTCAGGTCGCAGGAGCGTTTCCCCGCGCTGGTCACCGCCGCGGCAAGTGTTTACAATGCCCCTCTGCAATGTCGCTATCCCCGTCATAAGAGAGGCGCAGGCTCACGGCAGCCGCGCACGGTACGTTCCCGGGAATTCGCTGCGTTGCCGTCTCCCTGCAGCCTGAATGATTTTGGGTATAATGCAGCTTAATTTCGCTTCGCACTGATAATGGCTATTCGATGACCAAGAAACTACATATCAAAACCTGGGGCTGTCAGATGAATGAATACGATTCATCCAAAATGGCAGACTTACTGGGAAGCACGCACGGTTACCAATGGACCGAAAACGCCGAAGAGGCGGACGTGCTGCTGCTGAATACCTGCTCAATCCGCGAGAAAGCGCAGGAAAAAGTTTTCGCTATGTTGGGCCGCTGGAAGCAGCTAAAAGAAAAGAACCCGGATCTGATTATCGGCGTAGGCGGCTGCGTCGCCTCACAGGAAGGCGACCATATTCGCCAGCGCGCGCCCTGCGTCGACGTGATTTTCGGGCCGCAGACGCTGCACCGCCTGCCGGAGATGATTAACCACGTTCAGGGTACCCGCAGCCCGATCGTCGATATCAGCTTCCCGGAAATCGAGAAATTCGACCGCCTGCCGGAACCACGCGCCGAAGGCCCGACCGCCTTTGTGTCCATCATGGAAGGCTGCAACAAATACTGCACCTTCTGCGTGGTGCCTTACACCCGCGGCGAAGAAGTCAGCCGCCCGAGCGACGACGTGCTGTTTGAAGTTGCACAGCTGGCGGCGCAAGGGGTACGTGAGGTCAACCTGCTGGGCCAGAACGTCAACGCCTACCGCGGCGCCACCTACGACGGCGAGATCTGTACCTTCGCCGAACTGCTGCGCCTGGTGGCGGCCATCGACGGTATTGACCGCATCCGCTTCACCACCAGCCACCCGATCGAGTTCACCGACGATATCATCGCGGTGTATGAGGATACGCCGGAGCTGGTCAGCCACCTGCACCTGCCGGTGCAGAGCGGTTCAGACCGCGTCCTGACCATGATGAAGCGTGCGCATACTGCACTGGAATATAAGGCGATTATCCGCAAGCTGCGCAAGGCCCGGCCAAATATCCAGCTCAGCTCCGACTTTATCATCGGCTTCCCGGGCGAGTCTCAGGCCGATTTCGAGCAGACCATGAACCTGATCGCCGAGGTCAACTTCGACACCAGCTTCAGCTTTATCTACTCATCGCGCCCCGGCACGCCGGCCGCCGACATGGTGGACGACGTCAGCGAAGAAGAGAAAAAACAGCGCCTGTACATTCTGCAGGATCGTCTCAGCCAGCAGGCGCGGCAGTTCAGCCGCCGTATGCTGGGCACCGTGCAGCGCATTCTGGTCGAAGGTACCTCGCGCAAGAATGTGATGGAGCTGGCGGGCCGCACCGAGTGCAACCGAGTGGTCAACTTCGAAGGCACGCCGGACATGATCGCCCAGTTTGTCGACGTAGAAATTACCGAAGTACTGGCAAACTCGCTGCGCGGCGTCGTGGTGCGAACCGAACAGCAGATGGATCTGCGCGTGCACGAATCTCCGCAGTCGGTGATTGCCCGCACCCGCAAGGAAGACGAGCTGGGCGTCGGCACTTATCAGCCTTAATCGCCCAATGCGGTAACGGTAACCTGGCCGGGCGTTTGCCCGGCTATTTTATTGTGCATGCCGATAAGAAAGGGCGCCGCTTTCTCACCGCTCACGCGGCGAAGTGGGCCGCATTTTTCATCATTTCCCCTTGAATTCCTGCGCTGGCGCACAGATAGATCAGGGGTAAACTTGCGCGCTTGCCGCGCACCATGAATAATTCATCGTATATCCGTCTTACTTCGGCTTCGCTGCCGGAGACGTTATTCAGGATATATGTGACTCAGGCTTTGCCCTGAACGCGCGCGTCCCGTACGCGCAACGTGACATCAACAGGCCCGATGTGACCTAGAGGAATAGTTTGAACGTCGCAACACAAGAAATTCTGTTAGAGCCCGCAGACAATCAGCGTTTGCTCAGCCTGTGCGGCCCGTTTGATGACAATATCAAACAGCTCGAGCGCCGGCTGGGGATTGAAATCAGCCGCCGTGACAACCGGTTTAAACTGGTCGGTAAAAACCCCTGCGTGGTGGCCGCTGCGGATATTCTGCGTCATCTGTATGTGGATACGGCGCCGATCCGCGGCGTGATCCCCGATATCGACCCGGAACAGATTCATCTGGCGATCAAAGAAAGCCGCGTGCTGGAACAGGTCGCCGACAGCGTGCCGGATTACGGCAAAGCGGTGAACATCAAAACCAAGCGCGGTATGGTGAAACCGCGTACGCCGAATCAGGCGCAGTACATCGCCAATATTCTCGACCACGACATCACCTTCGGCATCGGCCCGGCCGGCACCGGTAAAACCTACCTGGCGGTGGCCGCCGCCGTCGATGCACTGGAGCGTCAAGAAGTGCGCCGCATTCTGCTGACGCGCCCGGCGGTCGAAGCCGGCGAGAAGCTCGGCTTCCTGCCGGGGGATCTCAGTCAGAAGGTCGACCCTTACCTGCGCCCGCTGTACGACGCCCTGTTTGAAATGCTGGGCTTTGAGCGCGTTGAAAAGCTGATCGAACGCAACGTGATCGAAGTCGCGCCGCTGGCCTATATGCGCGGCCGTACGCTGAACGATGCCTTTATCATTCTGGATGAGAGTCAGAACACCACCATCGAACAGATGAAGATGTTCCTGACGCGCATCGGCTTCAACTCCAAAGCGGTAATTACCGGCGACGTGACGCAGATCGACCTGCCGCGCAACCAGAAATCCGGCCTGCGCCACGCGGTGGAAGTGCTGTCCGCGGTGGAAGAGATCAGCTTCAACTTCTTCCACAGCGAAGACGTGGTGCGTCACCCGGTGGTGGCGCGCGTGGTCATCGCCTATGAAGCCTGGGAAGCCGAAGAGCAAAAGCGCAAAGAAGCGCTCGCCGAACAGCGCAAGCGCGAGGCGCAGCTGGCCTCCGAGCAGGAGACGCCATGAGCCAGGTGATTCTCGATTTACAGATTGCCTGTGAAAACGCCGCCGGCCTGCCGGAAGAAGCCGCTTTCCAGCGCTGGCTGGAGAGCGTGCTGCCGCAGTTTCAGCCCGAGTCAGAAGTCACCATCCGTCTGGTGGACGAAGCGGAAAGTCACGATCTGAATCTGACCTACCGCGGCAAAGATAAGCCGACCAATGTGCTCTCCTTCCCGTTTGAAGCGCCGCCGGGCATCGAACTGCCGCTGCTGGGCGATCTGATCATCTGCCGGCAGGTGGTTGAACAGGAAGCGAACGAACAGGGCAAGGCCCTGGAGGCGCACTGGGCGCATATGGTTGTTCACGGCTGCCTTCATCTGCTAGGGTATGACCACATCGACGATGATGAAGCCGAAGAAATGGAATCTTTGGAAACCGACATCATGCAGGGGCTGGGCTATCCCGACCCCTATCTGGCGGAAAAAGATCCCACTTAACGTTAGCTGCTTACCCCACAGCCTCGTGCGCGAGGCTGTCGCTAACCCCTTACTCTGACATGAGTGATATTAACTAAAACGCCATGAGCGACGACAATTCACAAAGCAACGACAGCCCCAGTAGCAAGAAGGGTTTTTTTACTCTGCTCCTTAACCAGTTATTCCACGGCGAACCGAAAAACCGTGACGATCTGGTCGAACTGATCCGCGACTCCGAACAAAACGATCTGATCGACCCCGATACCCGCGACATGCTGGAAGGGGTGATGGATATCGCCGAGCAACGGGTGCGCGATATCATGATCCCCCGCTCCCAGATGGTCACGCTCAAGCGCAACCAGCCGCTGGAGGAGTGTCTGGACGTGATCATCGAGTCCGCCCACTCGCGCTTCCCGGTGATCAGCGAAGACAAAGACCATATTGAAGGCATTCTGATGGCCAAGGATCTGCTGCCGTTTATGCGCGCAGCGTCCGAGCCGTTCAGTATCGACCGGGTGCTGCGCCCGGCGGTGGTGGTGCCGGAAAGCAAGCGGGTCGACCGCATGCTGAAGGAGTTCCGCTCCCAGCGTTACCACATGGCGATCGTCATCGACGAGTTCGGCGGCGTTTCCGGCCTGGTAACCATTGAAGACATTCTGGAACTGATTGTCGGTGAAATCGAAGACGAGTATGACGATGAGGAAGATCGTGATATCCGCCAGCTCAGCCGCCATATGTACACCGTGCGCGCGCTGACCGCGATTGAAGACTTCAACGAGGCCTTCGATACCCACTTCAGCGATGATGAGGTCGATACCATCGGCGGCCTGATCATGCAGGCCTTCGGCCATCTGCCAACCCGCGGGGAAACCATTGAAATCGAAGGTTACCTGTTTAAAGTTGCCATGGCCGACAGTCGACGTATCATCCAGGTTCATGTAAAAATTCCGGACAACGCTCCGCAACCGAAACTGGAAGACTAAATTTCACATGGCCAACGCCTCTTTATTCGATCGCCAGCGGGTTCGCGCCCTGCTGGCGCTGTTGACCGGCGCCTGCGGCACGCTGGCGTTTTCTCCTTATGATATCTGGCCGGCGGCCATCGTTTCCCTGTGCGGACTGCTGGCGGTCACGCTTAACCGCAGCGTGCGGCAGTCGGCGCTGCTCGGCTTTATCTGGGGGATGGGGCTGTTCGGCAGCGGCATCAACTGGGTGTACGTCAGCATCGCCGACTTCGGCGGGATGCCGTTCGCCGTCAATATCTTCCTGGTGGCGCTGCTTGCCGCCTACCTTTCCCTGTACACCGGGCTGTTTGCCGGCCTGCTGACGCGCCTCTGGCCGCAAACCCACTGGCTGCGGCTGGCGGTCGCCGCCCCGGCGCTGTGGCAGGTCACCGAGTTCCTGCGCGGCTGGGTGCTGACCGGCTTCCCCTGGCTGCAGTTCGGCTACAGCCAGATCAACGGCCCGCTGAAAGGCCTGGCGCCGCTGCTGGGCGTCGACAGCATCACCTTTGTGCTGATGTCGCTGAGCGGCCTGCTGGTGTACGCCGCCGCACGGCGCCGCATCCTGCCGGCGGCGATCGCCGTCGCCATGCTGCTGCTGCCGTGGCCGCTGCGTCAGCTGCACTGGTTTACCCCGCAGCCCGACAAGGCGGTCAGCGTCGCCATGGTGCAGGGCAACATTGCCCAGTCGCTGAAGTGGGATCCGCAGGCGCTGGTCAGCACACTGCAGGCCTATCTGGACGCCACCCGTCCTTACGTGGGCAAAGCGTCGATGATTATCTGGCCGGAGTCGGCCATTCCCGACGTGGAAAGCAACCAGAACGGTTTTCTGACCATGATGGACAATCTGGTGCGCGCCAAACACAGCAGCCTGATCACCGGCATTGTGGACGCCCGCGCCACCCGGCAGGGCACGGAATACTTTAACAGCGTGATTGTTCTGGGTGAAAAAGAGCCGTACCGCTACCCGGCCGCCGACCGCTACAACAAACACCACCTGGTGCCGTTCGGCGAATTCGTGCCGCTGGAAACGCTGCTGCGACCGCTGGCGCCGTTCTTCGATTTACCCATGTCCTCCTTCAGCCGTGGCAATTATGTCCAGTCGCCGCTCAAGGTGCAGGGCTACGATCTGACGGCGGCGATTTGCTATGAAATCGTGCTGGGCCAGCAGGTGCGCGACAACTTCCGTCCGAATACCAACTTCCTGCTGACCATCTCCAACGACGCCTGGTTCGGCCACTCTATCGGCCCGTGGCAGCACTTCCAGATGGCACGCATGCGCGCCCTGGAGCTGGGCCGGCCGCTGCTGCGCAGCACCAATAACGGCGTCACCGCCGCGGTTGGACCAACCGGCGACGTCATCGCCGAGCTTCCGCAGTTCACCCGCCAGGTGCTGGAGGTGAAGGTGACCCCGACCACCGGCATCACGCCGTACGCCCGCTTCGGCGGCCTGCCGCTGTGGGTGATTACCGCCCTGCTGGGCGGCCTGGCGCTGTTGTTCGGCCTGCGCCGCCGTTAATCTGCCTCACGGGGGATGCCGCCGGGCGTCCCCCCTTTCTTCAGCCCTTCCCCTCTCTCCTGGCATGCTCCTTGCTTTGTTTATTCTGCCTGCGCGTCGGCGTTACCTGAGATGACGCGGCCTGGCAAATCCGCCGCACCATAACGGTGCCGCCGGATTTTATTGCATCTATTTGGTGCGCGTGATGTCTCAAATTACGAAACATATTGGTTTCATTTTGTTCACAATCGGCTATTTTCTAACGGTAATCTGTTCTAAGACTATCTTTATAATGTGAGCAATAAACAACCATTTTCACTCTGACGCGCTTTCGTCAGAACCACCACAACAGCAAGGAGTTGGACCATGCACATGCGTAAACTGGCGTTATCGTTACTGCTGATTGGGATGGCAGGCAGCGTAGCCCACGCGGAAGAATTGACCGGTACGCTGAAGAAAATCAAAGACAACGGCGTGATCGTTGTCGGTCACCGTGAATCTTCAGTTCCTTTCTCCTATTACGACAACCAGCAGAAAGTGGTGGGCTATTCTCAGACCTACTCAAACCAAATCATCGACGCCATCAAGAAAAAGCTCAACGCTCCCGACCTGAAGGTGAAGCTGCTGCCTATCACCTCGCAAAACCGTATTCCTTTGCTGCAAAACGGCACCTATGACTTCGAGTGCGGTTCCACTACCAACAACGTCGAGCGCCAGAAACAGGCCGCCTTCTCCGATACCATCTTTATCGTCGGCACCCGCCTGCTGGCGAAAAAAGGCTCCGACGTGAAAGACTTCAAAGATCTGGCCGGCAAACCGGTGGTGGTCACCTCCGGCACCACCTCTGAAGTGCTGCTGCACAAGCTGAACGATAAGGATCAGATGAAAATGCGCATCATCAGCGCCAAAGATCACGGCGACTCTTTCCGCACGCTGGAAAGCGGCCGCGCGGTGGCGTTTATGATGGATGATGCCCTGCTGGCCGGCGAACGCGCCAAAGCCAAGAAGCCGGACCAATGGGAGATCATCGGCACGCCGCAGTCGAAAGAGGCTTACGGCTGTATGATGCGTAAAGACGATGCCGACTTCAAAAAGCTGGTTGATGACACCATCGCCCAGGCGCAAACCTCCGGTGAAGCCGCCAAATGGTTTGATAAGTGGTTCAAACAGCCTATCCCGCCAAAAAATCTGAATATGAACTTTGAACTGTCTGACGATATGAAGCAGCTGTTCAAAGCCCCTAACGATAAGGTTCTGAACTAATAACAACAAAGCGGGCACGGCGGCAACGCCGAACCCGCCCCGTTGACGGCGGGACAGACAGGTATACGGCAGGTCGTTCCCCTGCCGTATTTTCCCCCGACGCCGGACTGCCTAACTGAGCCAGACTAACTGGCCGCGGCGCCCGACGTCAGACAGCCGTCAATGTTTCATACCCCCACACGTTACCGCCCCGGTAACGCGAATGGTGACGGGTAGATCGGCTTATCGGAGTTTTTTATGTCAATAGATTGGAACTGGGGGATCTTCCTGCAGCAGGCGCCGTTCGGCAATACCACCTACCTGGGCTGGATCTGGTCCGGCTTTCAGGTGACGGTCGCCCTCTCCGTCTGCGCATGGATCATCGCTTTCTTTGTCGGTTCGCTGTTCGGTATTCTGCGCACCGTTCCCAACCGTTTCCTGTCCGGTATCGGCACCGTCTACGTTGAGCTGTTCCGCAACGTACCGCTGATCGTGCAGTTCTTTACCTGGTATCTGGTGGTGCCGGAACTGTTGCCGCCCGATCTCGGCATGTGGTTTAAAACCGAGCTTGACCCGAACGTACAGTTTTTTGTCTCCTCCATGCTGTGCCTGGGGCTGTTTACCGCCGCCCGCGTCTGCGAGCAGGTGCGCGCCGCGATTCAATCCCTGCCGCGCGGGCAACAGGCCGCCGGACTGGCGATGGGGCTGACGCTGCCGCAAACCTACCGCTACGTGCTGCTGCCGAACGCCTACCGGGTGATCGTACCGCCGATGACCTCGGAAATGCTGAACCTGGTGAAAAACTCGGCCATCGCTTCAACCATCGGCCTGGTGGATATGGCCGCACAGGCCGGCAAACTGCTGGACTACTCCGCTCACGCCTATGAATCATTTACCGCAATTACGCTGGCCTATATCGGCATCAACGCCGTCATTATGCTGATCATGCGCATGGTAGAACGTAAAGTGCAGTTGCCTGGCAATATGGGGAGTAAATAATGTACGAATTTGACTGGGCATCGATTGTGCCAAGCTTCCCCTATCTGCTGCAGGGCATGGTGATCACCCTGAAAATCACCGTGACGGCGGTTATTTTCGGCATCATCTGGGGAACGCTGCTGGCGGTCATGCGCTTATCGCCGTTTAAGCCGATAAGCTGGTTCGCCACGCTCTATGTCAACCTGTTCCGCTCAGTGCCGCTGGTGATGGTGCTGCTGTGGTTCTATCTGGTCGTGCCTAGCTTATTACAAAAGGTTCTTGGGCTGTCGCCGCAAACCGATATTCGTCTGATTTCGGCTATGGTAGCCTTTTCGCTGTTCGAGGCCGCCTACTACTCGGAGATTATCCGCGCGGGGATCCAAAGCGTATCGCGCGGCCAGTCCTCTGCCGCATTAGCGCTGGGCATGAGCCACTGGCAGTCGATGCAGCTGGTGATTTTGCCGCAGGCGTTCCGCGCCATGGTGCCGCTGCTGCTGACGCAGGGCATCGTACTGTTCCAGGATACCTCGCTGGTTTACGTGCTGAGCCTGGCTGACTTCTTCCGTACCGCGTCGACCATCGGCGAACGTGACGGCACGCAGGTGGAAATGATCCTGTTCGCCGGCTTTGTCTATTTTGTCATCAGCATTGCCGCCTCGGCGCTGGTAAGCTATTTGAAGAAAAGGACTGTTTGATGATTTCCCTGAAAAATGTTTCCAAGTGGTACGGTCACTTTCAAGTGCTGACCGACTGCTCCACAGAAGTAAAAAAAGGCGAGGTCGTCGTGGTCTGCGGTCCTTCAGGCTCAGGCAAGTCGACCTTGATCAAAACCGTTAACGGGCTGGAGCCGATCCAGCAGGGAGAAATCCGCGTCAACGACACCCAGGTGAACCTGAAATCCACCAATCTGGCGCAGCTGCGCGCCAAAGTCGGCATGGTATTTCAACATTTTGAGCTGTTCCCGCACCTGTCGATCATCGAAAACCTGATCCTGGCGCAGGTAAAAGTCCTGAAGCGCGACAAGGCGGCAGCACGTGAAAAAGGCCAGGCGCTGCTCAAACGCGTCGGGCTGACCGCCCACGCGGATAAATATCCGGCGCAGCTTTCCGGCGGCCAGCAGCAGCGCGTGGCGATTGCCCGCGCGCTGTGTATGGACCCAATCGCCATGCTGTTTGACGAACCGACGTCAGCGCTGGATCCGGAGATGATTAACGAAGTTCTGGACGTAATGGTGGAACTGGCGCAGGAAGGCATGACCATGATGGTGGTCACCCACGAAATGGGTTTCGCCCGTAAAGTAGCCAACCGGGTTATCTTTATGGATGAAGGAAAAATTGTTGAGGATCGTGATAAGGACGAGTTCTTTAACAACCCGCAATCCGATCGCGCCAAAGACTTCCTGGCGAAAATTCTGCACTGATCTCCCCCCATGCGCCCCGTCCGGGGCGCATTAAAAGTCCTTGTATCCCGCCTGGTTTGATCCGATGCTCGGAGTAAATCCAAAAGAGCAGAGAGAACACGATGCCACGCCCTATTATTATCGATTGCGACCCCGGACTTGATGACGCCATTGCGCTGGCGATGGCGCTGCGCGCGCCGCAGCTGGACATCAAGGCCATCACCACCTCCGCCGGCAACCAGACGCCGGAGAAAACCCTGCATAACGCCCTCGGCCTGCTGACGCTGATGCAGCGGGAAGATATCCCGGTCGCCGCCGGCGCCGCCAAACCGCTGCTGCGCGAGCTGGTGATCGCAGAGCACGTACACGGTAGCACCGGTATGGGCAACACCCATTTACCGACGCCGGGCATCAAACCGGCGCCACACACCGCGGTTGAACTGATCGCCAGCCTGCTGCGCACCAGCCCGGAACCGATCACGCTGGTGGTTACCGGGCCGATGACCAATATCGCCCTGCTGCTGGCGCAGTACCCCGACCTCAAGCCCCGCATCGAGCGCATCGTCTTTATGGGCGGCGCGCTTCACGGCGGCAACGCCACGCCGGTGGCCGAATTTAATATCTACGTCGATCCGGAAGCGGCGGAAATGGTGTTGCAGTCCGGCGTGCCGTTGACCATGGCGGGCCTCAACGTCACCCATCAGGCGTTTGTGCTGCCTCAGGAGGCAGAGCGCATCCGCGCCATCGCCAACCCGGTGGCACAGGCGGTAGCCGAGATGCTCGACTTCTACCTGCCGATATACCTCAACCACCCGCGCGGGCTGCCGGGCGCCGCGATGCACGACCCGTGCACCATCGCCTGGCTGCTGGCGCCAGAGCTGTTTGACAGCCGCGAACGCTGGGTCGGCGTGGAAACCAAAGGCGAATATACCCTGGGACAAACCGTGGTGGACGATCTGCAACAAACCGGCAAAACGCCCAACGTGCAGGTGCTGACCAATATCGATCGGGCCGGCTTTATTGATCTATTGCTAGACTGTCTGACGCGTTATTAATTCCTCTCGCATGACGAAGAAATAAATAGCGCTATTTAACCGGGCCAAAGATACGGCCCGGCTTGCTATTTCCGTCATAGTGATAAAAAAGTAACGCGTTCCGCTATTGACGCTATGGAGTAAAAATAGTTTTATCCGCTTTTATTCTGGACAGGGAGTCCTAGGAATGGAGCAAACAACAGAGATACAGGAAGGCATTAGCCGACCATTGACGCTCGGCGAGATAATATTGGCCCGTTCAATATTTGGCAACTCAATTATTTATAATACCGTGAGAGTTCACTGCGACAGCTACCTCCCCTTTGGCTTGCAGGCAAGCCATACGGCGATGGCGCCAAATGGTGAATTATGGTTTCGGCAAGCCTTGTATCGCCCAGATTTTTCAGCTGCGCCAATAAACAGACAACACATGTTTATCCACGAACTCGTACACGTATGGCAATATCAGCATGGTATGTGGGTACGAAGCCGTGGGTTTTTCAGCTGGATTGCGGATTACACTTACCGCCTGGATGGCAAAAGAAGGCTTAAGGACTATCCTATGGAACAGCAAGCCTCTATCATCGCGGATTATTTTTACCTTAAGAATCGTGGTTATAATGAGTGGCTATCAAAAATTGGTGATAATATAAACTTCCGTGGGGTCACCGATAAATATATTGTTCATAAGTATAAACACACCCTATCTGATTTTTTTAAACAACGGTGATAACGATGAAAAATTCATTATTTGTTTTTATTTTAACCTTCTTTCTCTGCGGGTGCTTCCACCTCGGCGATCCGCGAGCAAAGCTCTATAACGCCTCAGCAATGGTCGTTGCCAATAATATTTGCGTGTTAACTCAGCCCGAGGGAGATGAAAAAATGGTCTCCCTCAGTATTGATGAAGTAGGTAATAAGGATAACATATTCAATAAATTTTATGATGGTGACGGCTTGGCAGTTGCATCTGACAAATGCATACCGACATACAACTATCCGTTTAGAGCCGGCCATACTTACAATGTTTCCATTACCCTGCGTTCGCAAGATAAAAAGAGCAAAGGCATCGTGCCAACAGCGCGTTTATACGACGTCAGCTTCACCTTAACGGGTAAGGATGACGAGCTGGTTATAAGCTCTATAAATTAATTCGGCACCGATAAGGCGTAAGCGATGGAAAAATATAATTTTATCAACTTATTATCACAATGATAACCATGAGAAAAACGCTCACGCCGCTCACCCTTGCTTCACTCCTTAGCGGCTGTTTTCACCTCGGTGATCCACGTGTAAAGCTCTATAATGCATCCGCAGTAGTCGTCGCCAATCACGTCTGCGTATTCATTCAACCCGAGGTGGATGAAAAAATGATCACACTGAATATCGAGGAAATAGGTAACAAAGAAAACGGGTTCAACAAAGTTTTTGATGATTACGGATTAAAAGTTTCATCTGGTAAATGTATACCGACCTACAACTATCCGTTTAAAGCCGGCCATACTTACACCATTTCCATCACCCTGCAATCACGAGATAAAGAGAGGAAAGGTATCGTACCCTCAGGACGCGCATACGGCGTCGGCTTCACTTTAACAGACAAGAATGGTGAGCTGGTTGTCAGTTCTATCAATTAACTTTACGTGGATAAAGAGGTAATAGCACAGAATAAACTCCGCCAAAATAGATAAAACGCCATGGGGTGAGCAGCCCTTTGCCGCTGCGCGCTTGGTTATAGCACATGCAACGTAACGAGTTCAGCGATTGACGTAACCGTTGGGAAATACCTCTTTCTCGAAAACCTTATATCACAATGATAACTATGAAAAAGATACCTATACTGCTTACCCTTGCTTCACTCCTTAGCGGCTGTTTCCACCTTGGCGATCCACGCGCGAAAAGCTATAAAGCATCCGTGGTGGTCGTTGCCAATCACATCTGCGTGTTAATTCAGCCCGAAGGGGATGAAAAAATGGTCTCCCTGAGTATTGATGAACCCGGTAACGAAGAAAGCATATTTAACAAATATTATGATGGCGACGGCTTAACGGTTTCAGCCGATAAATGCATACCGTCATACAACTATCCGTTTAGAGCCGGTCATACTTACACCCTTTCCATCACCCTACGTTCGCAAGATAAAAAGAGAAAAGGCATCGTGCCGGCAGCCCGCTTATACGGCGTTAGCTTCACTTTAAAAGAGAGGGATGGTGAACTGGTTATAAGCTCTATCAATTAAATCCATACAGATAATAAAAAGGACTTTAATCACCGCGATATCGTTACTCTCCGGCTGCATGCACCTCAACGATCCCAGGCCAAAGCACTATAAAGCGCCAGTCACTACCGTGGCAAACAAGGTGTGCGTGATTGTTCAGCCCGAAGCGGATGAACAAATCGTAACGATACGTATTAATGAAGTCGGCAGCGATAACAATACGTTAGGAAAATACGGGCTGGCGGTGAGCGCGTCAGCAGGACGATGCGTTACTGATTTCAATTACGCATTTGCAGCGGGAAAAGCCTATAACTTTATGGTTATCCTGGAATCACCTGAGAAAAAGAAACGGGGCGTTAAACCCTCTGCCCGGATATACGGCGCGAGTTTTTCGCTATGGCGTCTCAACGGCAAGCTGCAAACCACGCCGCTTTATTAGAGGTGTTGCCAGAGCGGCCCTTCAACCTACGGGCCGCTGACGCTATCAAGGCTCAAACGGCCGGCGCTGAAACTGGTCATGCCCGCACTTCGGACAGCGCGGCAGCACTTCCGGCGTGTAAAACGCCAGATGGTGGTGGCACTGCTCACACACCAGATTACCCAGCCCGACCACCTCGCCGCTGTGGTACACGCCGTGATGGCTGACATCCTTAAACACTTCGCGCCACTCCAGCTGGGTTTTATCGGTGATGTCCGCCAGCTCCTGCCACAGGCTTTCTTTGATCACCCGCATAAACACGCTGTCGGTGAACTCCTCGCGGCTTTCCTGATAGCTGCGGGCAAACTCTTCCAGGTCGCGCCGCACCGCCTGCTTCAGCTGCGCCACTTCATCGCGCGTCAGCTCTCCGGCTTCATCCAGCCTTTTTTCGGCGCTGGCGACCAGTTGGTCAATGTCTCGTTCGCCATTTTTCAAGCGTTCGGTCAGCGACGCCAACAGTTCGCGGTAATACTGAGCAACCTTGTTCATAGCTTCTCCTCAATGAACCCAGTGACAGGATTTCCCCTTAAGCCATCTTTTCTTATTTTAGCCGTAAACGGCTGATGTCTCTTGGCTAATGGCGGGATTTTCGCGACCGGTGTCCGGATGTCGCTTTCTTTTTGCGAAATACGCGCCAACGGCGGCGCTTGGAGTTGTTGCCAACAGGTCTTATCAGCTATGCTATGCGGATCTAAATACTAAACAAAATGCTACGGACGTAGCTGCTTTCTTAACAGGACCACCAGCCGCCATGCAAGAGCAATACCGCCCCGAAGAGATAGAATCGAACGTACAGAGCCACTGGCAAGAAAAACAGACGTTTAAAGTGACCGAAGACGCCAGCAAGGAGAAATACTACTGCCTCTCCATGCTGCCTTACCCTTCCGGTCGCCTACACATGGGCCATGTGCGTAACTACACCATCGGCGACGTGATCTCCCGTTACCAGCGCATGCTGGGTAAAAACGTGCTGCAGCCTATCGGCTGGGACGCCTTCGGCCTGCCGGCGGAAGGCGCCGCGGTAAAAAACAACACCGCGCCGGCGCCGTGGACCTACGACAACATCGAATATATGAAGAACCAGCTGAAACTGCTGGGCTTCGGCTACGACTGGGATCGCGAAATCGCCACCTGCAAGCCTGACTACTACCGTTGGGAACAGTGGTTCTTCACCAAGCTGTATGAAAAAGGCCTGGTTTACAAGAAAACCTCGGCGGTGAACTGGTGCCCGAACGATATGACGGTGCTGGCCAACGAGCAGGTGATCGACGGCTGCTGCTGGCGCTGCGATACCAAAGTCGAGCGCAAAGAGATCCCACAGTGGTTTATCAAAATCACCGATTACGCCGACCAGCTGCTGAATGACCTGGACCAGCTCGAAGACTGGCCTGAGCAGGTCAAGACCATGCAGCGTAACTGGATTGGCCGCTCCGAAGGGGTGGAAATCACCTTCGACGTCGACGGCAGCGACGAAAACGTCACCGTCTACACCACCCGCCCGGACACCTTTATGGGCGCCACCTACGTCGCAGTCGCCGCCGGCCACCCGCTGGCGCAGCAGGGCGCGCTGAATAATCCGGCGCTGGGCGAATTCATCGAAGAATGCCGCAACACCAAAGTGGCGGAAGCCGATATGGCGACCATGGAGAAAAAAGGCATGGCCACCGGCCTGTATGCCATCCATCCGCTGAGCGGCGAAAAACTGCCGATCTGGGTCGCCAACTTCGTGCTGATGGAATACGGCACCGGCGCAGTGATGGCGGTACCGGCGCACGACCAGCGCGACTGGGAGTTCGCCACCAAATACAGCCTGCCGATCAAAGCGGTGATCCTGAACCTTGACGGCAGCCAGCCGGACATCAGCAGCGAAGCCATGACGGAAAAAGGCGCGCTGTTCAATTCCGGCGAATTTGACGGCCTGGATCACGACGCCGGCTTTAACGCCATCGCCGATAAACTGGTAGAAAAAGGCGTCGGCCAGCGCAAGGTCAACTACCGCCTGCGCGACTGGGGCGTATCCCGTCAGCGCTACTGGGGCGCGCCAATCCCGATGGTGACGCTGGAAGACGGCACCGTGATGCCGACGCCGGAAGATCAACTGCCGGTGCTGCTGCCGGAAGACGTCGTGATGGACGGCATCACCAGCCCGATCAAAGCCGACGCCGAGTGGGCGAAAACCACCGTCAACGGCCAGCCGGCGCTGCGTGAAACCGACACCTTCGATACCTTTATGGAATCGTCCTGGTATTACGCGCGCTATACCTGCCCGCAGTACGATCAGGGCATGCTGGATCCGGCCGCGGCCAACTACTGGCTGCCGGTCGATCAATATATCGGCGGCATCGAACACGCCATCATGCACCTGATGTACTTCCGCTTCTTCCACAAGCTGATGCGCGACGCGGGTCTGGTGGATTCTGACGAGCCGGCGAAACGCCTGCTGTGCCAGGGCATGGTGCTGGCGGATGCCTTCTACTACACCGGCAACAATGGCGAGCGCAACTGGGTTTCTCCGGTAGACGCCACCATCGAGCGCGATGAAAAAGGCCGTATTACCAAAGCGACCGATCCGCAAGGCCGTGAACTGGTCTATGCTGGCATGAGCAAAATGTCGAAGTCGAAGAACAACGGCATCGACCCGCAGGAAATGGTGGAAAAATACGGCGCCGATACCGTGCGTCTGTTTATGATGTTCGCGTCACCGGCGGAAATGACGCTGGAATGGCAGGAATCCGGCGTAGAAGGCGCAAACCGCTTCCTGAAGCGCGTGTGGAAACTGGCCTATGACCACGTGGAAAAAGGCGCGGTACAGCCGCTTGACGCGGCAGACCTGAACGACGCGCAGAAAGCGCTGCGTCGCGACGTCCACAAAACCATTGCCAAAGTCACCGACGATATCGGCCGTCGTCAGACCTTCAACACCGCGATCGCCGCCGTGATGGAGCTGATGAACAAGCTGGGCCGTGCGCCGCAGGACAGCGAACAGGATCGCGCTCTGCTGCAGGAAGCCCTGCTGGCGGTGGTGCGCATGCTGTATCCGTTCACCCCGCACGTCTGCTTCAGCCTGTGGCAGGCGCTAGGCGGCGCAGGTGATATCGACGTCGCGCCATGGCCGGTTGCCGATGACGCCGCAATGGTGGAAGATTCCAAACTGGTGGTGGTACAGGTTAACGGCAAGGTACGCGCTAAAATTACCGTGCCGGCCGATGCCAGCGAAGAACAAGTGCGTGAACGCGCCGCCGAAGAGCATCTGGTGGCTAAATATCTGGACGGAGTCACAATTCGTAAAGTGATCTACGTTCCTGGCAAATTGCTTAACCTGGTTGTGGGTTAACACAAGGAGGGGTTGTGCGACTTCGTATTACAACGTTGTTGCTGGGGCTGGTGGTGCTGATCACCGCCGGCTGCGGTTATCACCTGCGTGGCACCACGCAGGTACCATCAGAGATGAAAACGCTGATGCTGGACAGCTATGACCCATACGGTCCGCTGACCCGCGCGGTACGCGCACAGCTGCGCGCCAACGGCGTAACCATTGTGAAAGACGCGACGCGTAAAGATGTGCCGTCGCTGCGCATCGTCAGTTCCTCACAGGGGCAGGATACCGTGTCTATCTTCCAGGACGGTAAGACCGCCGAGTACCAGATGGTGATGACGGTGGATGCGCAGGTGTTGATTCCGGGCCACGATATTTATCCGCTCAAGGCCAAAGTCTTCCGTTCGTTCTTCGATAACCCGCTGACCGCGCTGGCGAAAGACTCCGAGCAGGAGATCATCCTGCAGGAAATGCGCGAGCAGGCGGCGCAACAGCTGGTGCGTAAGCTGCTGACGGTGCATGCTGCGGAAGAAGAAGCCCAGCAGCAGGCCGCGGCGGCCGATAAAAACGCGGAAAGCCGCCCAGCGCAATGACCCGTCTCTATCCTGAACAACTTGCCGCGCAGCTCCGAGAGGGGCTGCGCGCTTGTTATCTACTGTGCGGTAATGAGCCGCTGCTGCTGCAGGAAAGCCAGGACCTGATTCGTCAGGCGGCAGTGCAGCAACAGTTCAGCGAACATTACAGCATCTCCCTTGACGCCCATACCGACTGGGACGCCATCTTCAGTATCTGTCAGTCGATGAGCCTGTTCGCCAGCCGGCAAACGCTGTTGCTGATCCTGCCGGAAAACGGCCCGACCGCCCCGATCGGCGAACAGCTGGTCAAACTGGCGGCGTTGCTGCACGAGGATATCATTCTGATGCTGCGCGGCCCGCGGCTGACCAAAGCGCAGGAAAACAGCGCCTGGTTCAAGGCGCTGGGCACAAACGGCGTCTACGTCACCTGCCAGACGCCGGAACAGGCGCAGTTGCCGCGCTGGGTCGCCAAGCGCGCCAAAGCGATGCAGCTGGAACTGGACGAGCCGGCCAATCAGCTGCTGTGCTACTGCTACGAAGGTAACCTGCTGGCGCTGGCGCAGGCGCTGGAGCGTCTGGCCCTGCTGCATCCGGACGGTAAACTGACGCTGCCGCGCGTTGAGCAGGCGGTCAATGACGCCGCGCACTTTTCCCCGTATCACTGGCTCGATGCCCTGCTGGCCGGCAAAAGCAAGCGCGCCTGGCATATTCTGCAGCAGCTGCGTCAGGAAGATGTCGAACCGGTGATCCTGCTGCGCACGCTGCAGCGCGAACTGATGCAACTGCTCACCCTGCAGCGCCGGATGGCGACAACGCCGCTGCGTACGCTGTTCGACCAGCATAAGGTGTGGCAAAACCGCCGTAACCTGGTGACCCAGGCGCTGCAGCGCCTGTCGGCCGCGCAGCTGCAGCAGGCGGTACGGCTGCTGGCGCATATTGAGGTCACCCTCAAGCAGGATTACGGCCAGTCGGTCTGGCCGGAACTGGAATCCCTGTCGATGTTGATCTGCGGTAAACCGCTGGCTACGAGTTTTTCCGATGTCTACTAACACACCCGCAGCCGCCGGGCTGCACGCGCTGTTCGGCGGTACGTTCGATCCCATCCATTACGGCCACCTGCGGCCGGTCGAGGCGCTGGCCCGGGAAGTGGGGCTGGACCAGGTTGCCCTGCTGCCGAACCATGTGCCCCCGCACCGCCCGCAGCCGGAAGCCAATGCCCGGCAGCGGCTGAAAATGGTAGAGCTGGCGATCGCTGGCAACCCGCTGTTTGCCGTTGACGACCGCGAGTTGCACCGCACCACGCCGTCGTATACCGTCGAAACGCTGGAGGCGATTCGTCAGGAACGTGGCCCGGCTCAGCCGCTGGCGTTTATTATCGGCCAGGACTCGCTGCTGAGCCTGCATAAATGGCAACGCTGGCAAGACCTGCTCAGCCTGTGCCACCTGCTGGTGCTGGCCCGCCCGGGTTACAACGACCATATGGAAACACCGACGCTACAGCGCTGGCTGGAAGCCCACCGCGTCAGCGATCCGGCAGCGCTCCGCAGCCGGCCGCACGGTTCGCTGTATCTGGCGGATACGCCACTGCTGGAAATTTCCGCCACCGAAATTCGTGAGCGCCGCCACCAGGGCGCCAGCTGTGATGACTTACTGCCGCGTTCGGTGCAGCGTTATATCGAATTACAGGGTTTATATCGTTAGCGATAGGCGCATGATATACTGCGCCGCTATTTTTCAAGCTCACCATCCCAGGGGGAACCTTTGCAAGGTAAAGCGCTCCAAGACTTCGTTATCGACAAGATCGACGATCTTAAAGGCCAGGATATTATCGCTCTGAACGTTCAGGGTAAATCCAGCATCACCGACTGTATGATCATCTGCACCGGCACATCTACGCGTCACGTAATGTCGATCGCCGACCACGTGGTGCAAGAGTCCCGCGCCGCAGGTATGGATCTGCACGGCATGAAAGGCCAGGAGGCCTCCGACTGGATCGTTGTCGATCTGGGCGAAGTTATCGTGCACGTCATGCAGGAAGAAAGCCGCCGGCTGTATGAACTGGAAAAACTCTGGAGCTAAGCGGTGAAATTGCAACTGGTCGCAGTTGGCACCAAAATGCCGGACTGGGTGCAGACCGGCTTTATGGATTATCTGCACCGCTTTCCGAAAGATATGCCGTTTGAACTGACCGAAGTCCCGGCGGGCAAGCGCGGCAAAAATGCCGATATCAAACGCATTCTGGAAAAGGAAGGCGAACAAATGCTGGCGGCCGTCGGCAAAGGTAATAGAATTGTTACGCTGGATATCCCCGGTAAACCGTGGGATACGCCGCAGCTGGCGCAGCAGTTGGAACGCTGGAAGCAGGACGGCCGCAACGTCAGCCTGCTGATCGGCGGGCCTGAAGGGCTGGCTCCGGCATGCAAAGCCGCGGCGGAGCAGAGCTGGTCGCTCTCGCCGCTGACGCTGCCGCATCCGTTAGTGCGCGTTCTGGTGGCGGAAAGCCTGTACCGCGCCTGGAGCATTACCACCAATCATCCTTACCACCGGGAGTAAACCGGTGGTGATCGTGACAGAGTGAAATAAAGCAGCGGGATGAAAATAGAACGTAACCCTTTTCGCGACTATTCGGCTGAATCAGCCCTGTTTGTACGCCGCGCCCTGGTGGCGTTTTTGGTCATTCTGGTGCTGATCTGCATCCTGATTGCCAATATGTATAATTTACAAATTGTTCGCTTTGAGGATTACCGCACCCGCTCTAACGAAAACCGCATCAAACTGGTGCCCATCCCGCCCAGCCGCGGTATTATTTACGATCGCAATGGCACGCCACTGGCGCTCAACCGCACCATCTATCAGCTTGAGCTGATGCCGGAAAAAGTCGATAACCTGGAGGCCACGCTGCAGGCGCTGCGCCCGGTGGTCGATCTGACCGATGACGATATCGCCAACTTTAGAAAAGAGCGTAAACGCTCGCGCCGTTTCGTCTCTATCCCGGTGAAAACCGCGCTGACCGAAGTGCAGGTGGCGCGCTTCGCCGTCAACCAGTTCCGCTTCCCCGGCGTTGAGGTCAAAGGCTACCAGCGCCGTTACTATCCTTACGGTTCGGCCCTGACCCACGTTATCGGTTATGTATCGAAAATCAACGACCGCGACGTCGCACGCCTGAACAAAGAAGAGAAGCTGGCCAACTATGCCGCCACCCATGATATCGGTAAGCTGGGCATCGAACGCTATTATGAAGATACGCTGCACGGCAAAACCGGCTATGAAGAGGTCGAGGTCAACAACCGCGGCCGGGTGATCCGCCAGTTGCATGAGCAGCAGCCCTCCGCCGGCCAGGATATTTATCTGACGCTGGATCTCAACCTGCAGCGTTATATCGAACAACTGCTGGTCGGCAGCCGCGCCGCCGTGGTGGTCAGCGATCCGCGTACCGGCGCAATTCTGGCGATGGTATCCAACCCAAGCTACGACCCGAACATGTTTGTCGACGGCATTTCCAATAAGGAATATCAGGGGTTACTGAACGACCCGAACCGGCCGCTGATCAACCGCGCCACACAGGGCGTCTATCCGCCGGCTTCGACGGTAAAACCCTATATCGCCGTATCGGCACTGAGCGCCGGCGTCATCACCAAAAACACCATTGTGTTCGACCCGGGCTGGTGGCAGTTGCCCGGTTCGGAAAAGCGCTACCGCGACTGGAAAAAATGGGGGCACGGCCGTCTGAACGTCACCAAGGCGCTGGAAGAATCCGCCGATACCTATTTCTATCAGGTGGCTTATGATATGGGCATTGACCGCCTGTCCAGCTGGCTGACAAAATTCGGCTACGGCCAATATACCGGCATCGATCTGTCCGAAGAGCGTTCCGGCCTGATGCCGACCCGTGAATGGAAACTCAAACGCTATAAAAAACCGTGGTATCAGGGCGACACCATTCCGGTGGGCATTGGTCAGGGGTACTGGACCGCCACGCCGATCCAAATGGCAAAAGCGCAAAATACGCTGATTAATGACGGCGTGGTAAAAACGCCGCACCTGCTGCACAGCAAAAAAATAAACGGTTCACTGGTGCCGTTCCGCCAGGAAGCTCAGGCACCAATCGGAGATATCCACTCCGGCTTCTGGGAAATTGCCAAAGACGGTATGTACGGGGTTGCCAATCGCGCCAACGGCACGGCGCGCAAATTTTTTGCCGGCGCCCCTTATAAAATCGCGGCGAAATCGGGTACCGCACAGGTATTTGGTTACGAAACCTATAACGCCCACAAACTTGCGGAACATCTGCGCGACCATAAGCTGATGACCGCGTTCGCCCCTTATGACAACCCGACGGTGTCGGTGGCGATCATCCTGGAAAACGGCGGCGCCGGCCCGGCGGTCGGCACCATAACCCGCCAGATTCTCGATCATATCCTGTTGGGCGACAACAATACGCAATTACCGGACGCGCCGCCGGCGGCGCCCGGCTCAGAAGGTGACTAACAGACCATGACCGAAAGCCAAAAAAAGGGCTCGATCTGGACCAAGATCCATATAGACCCGACGTTTCTGCTGCTGATTCTCGCCCTGCTGGTGTACAGCGCCTTCGTGATGTGGAGCGCCAGCGGCCAGGATCTCGGCATGATGGAGCGCAAGATCGGCCAAATCGTGATGGGGTTGATCGTGATGGCCGTGATGGCGCAAATCCCGCCGCGCGTCTATGAAAGCTGGGCGCCCTACCTGTATATCTTCTGCGTCATCCTGCTGATACTGGTCGACGCCTTCGGCCAGATCAGTAAAGGCGCACAGCGCTGGCTTGATCTCGGCTTTGTGCGCTTTCAGCCGTCGGAAATTGCCAAGATCGCCGTGCCGCTGATGGTGGCGCGCTTTATGAACCGCGACGTCTGTCCGCCGTCGCTGAAAAATACCGGCATTGCGCTGGTGCTTATCTTCCTGCCGACCCTGCTGGTCGCCGCACAACCCGATCTGGGCACCTCGATTCTGATCGCCGCATCCGGCCTGTTTGTGCTGTTCCTCTCCGGCATGAGCTGGAAGCTGATCGCCATCGCCGCGCTGCTGCTGGCGGCATTTATTCCGATTCTATGGTTCTTCCTGATGCACGGCTATCAGCGCGACCGCGTGATGATGCTGCTCGACCCGGAAAGCGATCCGCTGGGGGCGGGCTACCACATTATTCAGTCGAAAATCGCTATCGGCTCCGGCGGCCTGTCCGGCAAAGGCTGGCTGCACGGCACCCAGTCGCAGCTTGAGTTCCTGCCGGAGCGCCATACCGACTTTATCTTCGCGGTGCTGGCCGAGGAACTGGGGCTGGTCGGCGTGCTGGTGCTGCTGGCGCTGTACCTGCTGGTGATTATCCGCGGCCTGATGATCGCCGCCAAAGCCCAGACCACCTTCGGCCGGGTGATGGTCGGCGGTCTGATGCTGATTTTGTTCGTTTATGTATTTGTTAACATTGGCATGGTGAGTGGAATTTTACCGGTAGTTGGCGTACCTTTGCCTCTGGTCAGTTACGGCGGATCGGCGCTGATCGTACTTATGGCTGGGTTCGGCATCATCATGTCGATTCACACGCACCGTAAAATGCTGTCTAAGAGTTTATAAGAGGTGAGTAATGCGTAAGGAATGGCTTTGGATCGGCGCGGCAGCGGTATTACTTTCCGCCTGTGCCACCACTGATGAGCAGCAGGCGCCGCCCGCCGCGCCCTATAACGGCCCGGTGGTCGAAATCAGCGGCGTGGAGCCTCATTATGAACCTTATAACCCAGGCACGCTGCAGGATTATAAAGTGAACGGCGACAGCTACCGCATCGTCAAAAACCCGCAGAATTTCTCACAGACCGGGCTGGCAAGCTGGTACGGCGAAGAGTCCAGCGGCAACCGCACCGCCATCGGCGAAACGTTTGATCCCTATGCCCTGAGCGCGGCGCACCCGACGCTGCCGATCCCAAGCTACGTGCGCGTCACCAACCTGGCCAACGGCCGTCAGCTGGTGGTGCGCGTCAACGATCGCGGCCCTTACGTGAAAGGGCGCATTATCGACCTGTCGAAAGCCGCCGCCGACCGCCTGAATCTGTCGAACAATACGCGGGTGAAAGTTGATTTTATCAACGTCGCTCCGGACGGTACGCTGAGCGGGCCAGGCACCGTCGGCACCACCGTCGCCAAACAGAGCTATGCCCTGCCCGCGCGGCCGAATCTGAGCAGCGGCGCCATGGGTACCCCGGTGCAACAAGACGCGCCGGCGCTGAACAACAACAATGTACGCGCCATTGATAACAGCAGCCTGACCAACGGCCAGGCCACTGCCGAAACCGGCAGCAACGGCGGCCTGATCGGCACGGCCCCCGGCGACGTTCAGGCCGGCAACAGCGCCGCGGCGTCCTCGTCGGCGCCGGTAGCCGCTGCAGCGTCCGCCACGGCCGGCGCCGCAACCGCCGCTTCCGCGTCAACCGCCGGCTATGTTGTTCAGGTGGGGGCGTTAAGCGACGCCGCACGCGCGCAGGCATGGCAGCAGAAACTCAGCCAGCAGTTCGGCGTGCCGGGCAGCGTATCCGTCAACGGCGCCGTACATCGCGTACAGCTCGGCCCGTTCAGCGATCGTCAGCAGGCGCTGGCGCTGCAGCAGCGGCTGGTCGCGGAAGCGCAACAACAATCATTTGTCACCGCCGCACCTTAAGCATGGCGTCCTGCAGGCTCGCGCCGATCCGCAGTTTTAGTTGAAATACGTTCTCGCAGCTAAAAATGTAAAAACCGCGATCGGTCAGAGGATTGGCTAATGCCTGCCGGGATCCCATCTGCTATAGTGAGGCACGTTTTTAACTTACTTTCACGGATGTTGTAGTCCAGATCATGAAAAATGTAACTTCTTTTCGCTTAATCAAGGGCATCGCGCTCAGCACCGTTATCGCCATGGGCGCCGCCAGCAGCGCGCAGGCCGAAGACGCTAATCTCAAAACCATGATCCCGGGTGTTCCGCAAATTGATGCGGAATCTTACATCCTGATTGATTACAACTCCGGTAAGGTACTGGCGGAATCCAATGCGGATGCGCGTCGCGACCCGGCCAGCCTGACCAAAATGATGACCAGCTACGTCATCGGCCAGGCGCTGAAAGCCGGTAAGATCGGCCAGGACGATCTGGTCACCGTCGGGCAAGACGCCTGGGCGACCGGCAACCCGGTGTTCAAAGGTTCTTCACTGATGTTCCTGAAGCCGGGCGATCGCGTACCGGTCTCCAAACTGACGCGCGGCATCAACCTGCAGTCCGGCAACGACGCCTGCGTGGCGATGGCTGACTACGTGGCAGGCAGCCAGGATTCGTTCGTCAACCTGATGAACAACTACGTTCAGCAGTTAGGTCTGAAAAATACCCACTTCAAGACCGTACACGGTCTGGATGCCGACGGGCAGTTCAGCTCCGCGCGCGATATGGCGCTGATCGGCCAGGCGCTGATCCGCGACGTACCGGATGAGTACGCCATCTATAAAGAAAAAGAGTTCACCTTTAATAACATTCGTCAGGTCAACCGTAACGGCCTGCTGTGGGATAAAAGCCTGAACGTCGACGGCATCAAAACCGGCCATACCAACGCTGCAGGCTACAACCTGGTGGCCTCCGCCACCGAAGGCCAGATGCGTCTGATCTCCGCCGTGCTGGGCGGCCATACCTATAAAGGCCGTGAAACCGAAAGTAAAAAACTGCTGACCTGGGGCTTCCGTTTCTTTGAAACCGTCGCACCGCTGAAGGCAGGTAAAGAGTTCGCCTCTGAGCCGGTATGGTTCGGCGACGCCGACCGCGTTGAGCTGGGCGTCGACAAAGACGTTTACCTGACCATTCCGCGCGGCCGGATGAAAGATCTGAAAGCCAGCTACGTGCTCAACACGCCGGAAATCCACGCGCCGCTGACCAAAAATCAGGTCGTGGGCAGCATCAACTTCCAGCTGGACGGCAAAACCATCGACCAGCGTCCGCTGGTGGTGCTGAATGAAGTGAAAGAAGGCGGCATCTTCGGTCGTCTGGTGGACTACATCAAGCTGATGTTCCACCACTGGTTCGGCTAACGCTTGAAACCGGCAAAAACGCCCCCATATGGTAAATAACACTAACTCCCGCTCCGGCGGGAGTTATAATTTAGAAAAGATGTCACGCTGGAGCGCCCGCACATGCAAAAAACGAAACTGAACGAACTGCTCGAATTTCCTTGCTCATTTACTTACAAGGTGATGGGGCTGGCACAGCCTGAGCTGGTTGACCAGGTAGTTGAAGTGGTGCAGCGCCACGCGCCCGGTGATTATAATCCGCAGATTAAACCGAGCAGCAAAGGTAACTACCACTCCGTCTCCATTACCATCAACGCCACCCATATCGACCAGGTGGAGAAGCTGTATGAAGAGCTGGGCAACATTGAGATTGTCCGTATGGTGCTGTAATCGCCACAGACACTACGACTGACCAACCCGGGTCCGACGCCAGTCCGCCCGGGTTGCGCATTTTTGGGGCGCTAAACGCTGGTCGTCGGCCGGAGCGCCCGATATAATGACCGCACCACTTCTGTAACCTGACGATGCCCGTGCAACACGATAAGATCATAGTCCGTCAGCTGGGGCTGCAGCCCTATGAGCCAGTCTCCCAGGCCATGCACAACTTCACCGATCGCCGCAGCGAAAACACCACGGACGAACTGTGGCTGGTACAGCACTCCCCGGTCTTCACCCAAGGCCAGGCCGGCAAAGCGGAACACGTGCTGATGCCCGGCGATATCCCGGTTATTCAAAGCGATCGCGGCGGCCAGGTCACCTACCATGGCCCCGGCCAGCAGGTGATGTACGTGATGGTCGATCTCAAGCGCAATAAAATCGGCGTCCGCCAACTGGTCAGCGCGATTGAAGACACCGTGGTGCATACCCTCACCCACTTCCATATTGATTCACGCGCGCGCCCTGACGCACCCGGCGTATACGTCGGCGACCAGAAAATCTGCTCGCTGGGGCTGCGCATCCGCAAAGGCAGCTCCTTCCACGGTCTGGCGCTCAATGTGGCAATGGATCTTGGCCCGTTCCAGCGCATCAACCCCTGCGGTTATGCCGGCATGCAGATGACCCAGGTCAGCGCGCTGGCGCCCGCTGTGTCGCTGGAGGACGTGGCGCCGGTTCTGGTGCAGGAGTTTGTCCGCCAGCTCGGCTATCGGCAGGTTGAAACGGGCAGTTGGGCTTTAGGTGATTATCTGTAGCGCTGCCCGCCCTCTTTCCCTGACCGCACGGGATGCACCCGCTTAACTACGGCAAAGCCGTAAGAACGCGTATAATGGCGCACACGCCCCAGCGCGATACAGGGGCTGAATGGATCGCGGTAAAAGTGGTATAGTATCGCCAAGTTTTTACCTACTTCTTACTACGGCTTTTTAATTTATTGATCTTAAAAGATAAAAACAAAAGTCGAGTTTCGTAACTGGAACCTGCACGACTATGAGTAAACCAATTCAGATGGAACGCGGCGTCAAATACCGCGATGCAGACAAAATGGCGTTGATCCCGGTCAAAACGGTGGTCACCGAACGGCAGGAGCTGTTACGTAAACCCGAGTGGATGAAAATCAAACTGCCCGCCGACTCAACGCGGATTCAGGGCATCAAGGCCGCAATGCGTAAGAATGGTCTGCATTCGGTCTGTGAAGAAGCCTCCTGCCCTAACCTGTCTGAATGTTTTAACCACGGTACCGCCACCTTTATGATCCTCGGCGCTATCTGTACCCGTCGCTGCCCGTTCTGCGACGTGGCTCATGGCCGTCCTGTTGCTCCCGACGCCAACGAACCGGAAAAACTGGCGCAAACCATCGCCGATATGGCGCTGCGCTATGTGGTGATCACCTCCGTTGACCGCGACGACCTGCGCGACGGCGGCGCCCAGCATTTTGCCGACTGCATCAGCGCCATTCGCGCTAAAAATCCGGACATCAAAATCGAAACCCTGGTGCCGGACTTCCGCGGCCGTATGGATCGCGCGCTGGATATCCTGACGGCGACGCCGCCGGACGTCTTCAACCACAACCTGGAAAACGTGCCGCGTGTTTACCGTCAGGTGCGCCCGGGCGCCAACTATGAGTGGTCACTGAAGCTGTTGGAGCGCTTTAAAGAAGCACACCCGGATATTCCGACCAAGTCGGGCCTGATGGTCGGTCTGGGGGAAACCAACGAAGAAATTATTGAAGTGATGCGTGATTTGCGCCGTCACGGCGTCACCATGCTGACGCTGGGTCAATACCTGCAGCCAAGCCGCCACCACCTGCCGGTACAGCGCTATGTCAGCCCGGCGGAGTTTGAAGAGATGAAAGAAGAAGCGCTGGCGATGGGCTTTACCCACGCGGCGTGCGGTCCGTTTGTCCGCTCTTCTTATCACGCCGACCTGCAGGCGAAAGGTATGGAAGTCAAATAATGCCGTAGCAGGGTAACGTTTTGTTACGCTTTGGCTGACTGACAGCACAAAAAAACGGATGCCCTACGGCATCCGTTTTTTATGCGGCCTCAGACGTCTTTCTTCTCGACGTTCTGCTGGCCTGCGGCACTGCTGTCCGCCGTATTCTGCACCGGCGGGGTATCATCACCCACCGCCTTTTTAAAGCCCTTCAGCGCCGCGCCCAAGTCAGCGCCCAGCGTACGCAGTTTGCTGGTACCGAACAATAAGACGATCAATACCGCAATCACCAACAGTTTGGTAATACTGATTCCTTCCATATTCACCTTCTTTAATACATATATGCCGCAGGACGCAGCGAAAGAGATAAACCTTGCCTGCGCCTAGTTATCCGCTTTCTGACAAATAAAACAACGGCAAGCTGTAACAGAGTAAGATCGCCGATCGTCGGCGTAATTTGCCGCCGGGGCTACAAAACCCCCTGCGCAACGTGTAACATCAACACCATCGATAGTTACAACTTATCGACCACGGAGATGACATTCCTCCAGCCCCGATAAGGGATAAACCGCCTGACCGGCTGATGATGTCTACGTAACCTCAGAGTGAGGTGCGTAGCGTTGCGCCCGTACCCTTCTGAGCATCCTACTCTTCTGTTTGAAAGGGCTTTCTGACCATGTTGAATTCTTTACTGGCCGTATTTATCGGCGGCGGCTTAGGCAGCGTACTGCGCTGGAGCATCAGTTTGCGGCTCAATCCGCTGCACCCGGCAATTCCGCTGGGCACCCTGACCGTCAACCTGCTGGGTGGCTTTATTATCGGCCTGGCGATGGCGCTGATGGCCCGCGCCAGCGCTATCGATCCCACCTGGCGCCTGCTGCTCACGACCGGTTTCTGCGGCGGCCTGACCACCTTTTCCACCTTCTCGCTGGAAGTGGTTTCCCTGCTGCAGGACGGGCGCTTTCTGTGGGCGCTGACCAACGCCATGCTGAACCTGGCCGGCTCACTGCTGATGACCATGCTGGCGTACCTGCTGGTCGCCTGGATCACCGGGCAGTAACCCGCGCTTAATGTTTTCTTAATCTTGCATGCGGATAATCCTCATCCAGTGTTATAAAAACCGGATGAGGATCGCTATGTGGAATATGCCGAAAACCGCCGCTGAAGTTGCCGCCGCCGCGCTGTGCGTCGCCACGGTTGCCTCGTTTATCCACCTTTATCTGTTCAGCTAAACGGGCCGCCGTCGGCCCGCGTAAAGACTTTCACAAATAATTACGCCTGCGCTACAATTGAGAATGAACGTTCGCACTCAAACTGCGTTTCTTCCCTTGTCAGTGATAGGATCGGGACATGTCATCCCCAACAGAAAGCAGGCAGGCGAAAGCCGAACTGCGCCGTAACCAAATCGTCGCAGCCGCGAAAGTCTGCTTTCGTCAATATGGCTTTCATGCCGCCAGCATGGCGGAGATCGCCCAGCGTTCAGCCTTGAGCGTCGGGCAGATTTACCGCTACTTCGTCAATAAAGACGCCATTATCGCCGAAATTGTTGACCGCATTATTAACGATAAAATGCGGCGTCTTGAGGATCTTAGCGACCACATCAACCTGATTGCCGGTACGCTCGCCACGCGGACGCTGTATCAATTACCTGGGCAGAGCGAAGACGACCACCTGCTGATGCTGGAAGTGACCGCCGAAGCCACGCGCAACCCGGCGGTGGCCGCCATGCTGAGCGATGCCGAAGCGCGCCTGTTCCGCCACGTCTGCCGTAATCTGCAACAGCTCTATCCGTCGTTCAGCGACGAAGAAATCGCCGCGCGCGTCGAATTTATCGCCGTGCTCAGCGAAGGCACCGGTTATCGCCTGCTTACCACGCAAAAAGCCGACCCCAAACTGCTGGAAGGTTTATACCAGCAGGCTATCTCCCATCTGTTCCGTGAGTCCGCCACACCTAATGAGTAAACAACACGCCCGTCAACGATTAGTTTATGCCGCCGTGCTTGGCCTTCTGGCCGCACTGGGGCCATTGTGCATCGATCTTTACCTGCCGGCGCTGCCGCAAATGACCGCCGAGCTCAACACTTCAACCGCCACGGCGCAGCTGAGCCTGACCGCCGGCCTGCTGGGGCTTGGACTTGGCCAACTGATCTTCGGCCCTTACAGTGACAAGCTGGGACGTATCCGTCCCTTACTGCTGTCACTGCTAATTTTACTGGCAGCCTCGCTGTGGTGCGCCTTGGCCACCAGCATCGACCAACTGTTGATCGCCCGCCTGCTGCAAGGGCTGGCCGGTTCCGGCGGCGCCGTAATCTCCCGCGCCATCGCCCGTGACATGTATTCAGGCCATGAGTTAACGCGCTTTTTTGCGCTGCTGATGCTGGTGAACGGGCTGGCGCCAATCGTCGCGCCGGTGCTGGGCGGCGCGCTGCTGAAATTTATGGACTGGCGCGGCATTTTTGACGCGCTGGCGCTGATCGCCCTGTTGCTCTTCACCCTGTCCCTGCTGAAGCTCAAAGAGTCGCTGCCACAGGAGCGGCGCAGCCAGGGCGGCTTGCTGTCGATGCTGTTGTCGCTGGGTGGCCTGTTGCGCCAACGGCAATTTATGGGGTTGTGCCTGACGCAGGGCTTCGTGATGGCCGGGATGTTTGCCTATATCGGCGCATCGCCTTTCGTCCTGCAGCAAATCTACGGTCTCAGCCCGCAGATGTTCAGCCTGTGCTTTGCGATGAACGGCATCGGGCTGGTAATTTCTGCCCAGACGGCAGCGCGTCTGAGCCGACGCTTCGGTGAACTGCGGGTTCTAAAATGCGGGCTGACGCTGGCGGCCAGCGCCTCACTGCTGCTGTTGCTGGCCGGCTGGCTGCATGCGCCGTTGCCGCTGTTGCTGGCGCCGCTGTTCTTCGCCATTGCCGCCGTCGGCAGCGTCGGCCCGACGGCTTCCTCGCTGGCAATGCAGAGCCAGGGCGACAAAGCCGGCAGCGCTTCAGCGCTGATCGGCGTCTGTATGTTCGCGCTCGGCGCCTGCAGCGTTCCGCTCACCGGGTTGGGCGGCACCTCCAGCGTCTCGATGGCACTGACGATTTTCGGCTGCTATTTCATCGCCATTGTGCTGTTCACCCTGCTGGTGCCGAAAGCCCGCCGCTGATCGATAGCCATAAAAAACCCGCTCATCAGGAGCGGGTTTTCAGCAAAGCGGCTAGTGTCGCTTAAAGCGCGGTAACGTTAGCTGCAGATGGGCCTTTAGCGCCATTGGTGATTTCAAATTCTACCTGCTGGCCTTCAGCGAGCGTTTTGAAACCATTGCTAACTATGGCAGAAAAGTGAACGAAAACGTCCTTGCTACCATCTTCCGGAGTAATGAAACCGAAACCTTTAGATTCATTAAACCACTTAACGCTACCTTTAATCTTAGACATCAAACTTACCTTTAACGTGAATGTAAGACACAAATCGTGTGTCAGATACAGTACAGCAACTGCCCGGCTTTTTGTCCACTGCTCAGATCACATAATGCGGATAAAAAGTGCAATAGCCGGCATCTGGCGGCGTAAAGTGTCCGTTCCACCCATAAAATACGCAATTTCCAGGATTATCCGCTCAGATCCCCGCCGAATAGCGATTCACGCTACACGTTGCCGCACAACCGCCGCCTGGAAACCGAATGGCTATGAAATATAACCAGATAATCTTTTTGCTTCCGCCGCCGCTGGGCTAGGGTTAAGCATAACCGCAGCTAACCGAGAGAAGCCTATGCCCTGTCAACTGGCCGAACAAATCATCACCTACCGCCGTGAACTGCATCAGCACCCCGAACTGTCCAATCAGGAATTCGCCACTACCGAACGTATTACCCGCTGGCTGCAACAGGCCGATATACGCATCCTGCCGCTGGCGCTATCCACCGGCGTCGTGGCCGAAATCGGCAGCGGCGACGGGCCGCTAATCGCCCTGCGCGGCGATATTGACGCCCTGCCGATTGCAGAGCTCGCCGATGTCCCCTTCGCCTCACGTCAGCATGGGGTGATGCACGCCTGCGGGCACGATTTCCACACCGCGGTGATGCTTGGCGCCGCCCACCTGCTTAAAGCGCGTGAGTCCTCGCTCCCGGGCCGGGTGCGTATCTTTTTCCAGCCGGCGGAAGAAACCTGCGACGGCGCGCAGCAGCTGATTGACGCCGGCGCGCTGGACGGCGTCGCGGCCGTGTTCGGCCTGCACAACGCCCCGGAATTGCCTACCGGAACCTTCGCCACCCGCGCCGGTCCCTTCTACGCCAACGTCGATCGCTTTCAGATCCGTATCACCGGCAAAGGCGCGCACGCCGCCAAACCGGAACAGGGTATTGATACCATCGTCACCGCCAGCCATATCGTGAACGCCCTGCAAACCCTGCCGAGCCGCAGTTTCAGCTCGCTGGAGGCGGTAGTGGTCAGCGTGACGCGCATCGAGGGCGGGAATACCTGGAATGTGCTGCCGCAGACGGTGGAGCTGGAAGGCACGGTGCGCACCCACAACGGTGACGTGCGCCGTCAGGTACCGGATAAAATTCGCCAGGTGATCGACGGCGTCGCCGCCTCGCTCGGCGCACAGGCCGAACTGTGCTGGCACCCCGGACCGCCGGCGCTGGTCAATCACGCCCACTGGGCGGACTTCAGCAAAACGGTGGCGGCGGAGTACGGCTATCAGGTCGAAGAAGCCGAACTGCAGATGGGCGGTGAAGATTTCGCTATTTATCTGCATCACGTTCCCGGCACTTTTGTCAGCATCGGCTCAGCCAGCGAGTTCGGCCTGCATCATCCGCGCTTTACACCCGATGAACAGGCTATTTTCCCGGCGTCGCAATACTTTGAACGCCTGGCGGAGCGCGCCTTACAGCAACTGGCGCAGGTGCCGCAACGGGCCGTCAGCCTGGCCTGAAGCCTACGTTACCCGCTTTTCGCCGCGGCAGCGCGGCGAATGCCTGACACCACCATTCGGGCGCAGCGACGCTACCCTGTTGCTGTACCGCATTACGCGCTATCATAAGCGTTGTATTGAACGAATTAACGAGAATGATGATGAACGGCAAGATAACGACTTTTTTTGCAGAGAAAGGCTTCGGCTTTATTACCGATGAAAATGGTGAAAATCGCTATTTCCACGTGGTAAAAGTGCAAAACCCCGATCTGATTAAGAAAAACGCTGCGGTAACGTTTGAGCCGACCAATAACGCCAAAGGGCCCTCCGCCTATGCGGTAAAAGTGCTGGCTCCAAGCAAATACATCATCATTGCCAATGAACGTATAAAAATCAGCAGCATCAAATCCTTCCACACCTTCACCAAAGAAGTACCGGTGCAGAACCAAGTGGACAAAGAAAACACCGTATTATCGGTTGGGCTGCTGATGAACCGTATCCGCCCGCAGACGGAGAGCGCCCCGGAGATGCAGACGCTGCGCATGCTGTCGGTGGTCACCTTCCAGAACGTGACCCATACCTTCTCCGAACATGAGATCGATCTGGACGACACGCTACAGGCGCTCCAGGGCCTGTAAACGCCATATGCGTGAGCCTCTACCCAGGCTCACGCCGCCGCTACTCTTTAAACCAGATGTGATCGACGCTGCTGCCGCTCACCACATTAAAAGACTCAACCCGGTTACGCCCCAGCGACTTGGCGCGATACAGTGCGATATCGGCCATATTCATCAGTTGCTCCCAGGATTTAACCTCCTTCATCGCCAAGCTGGCTACGCCGACGCTGATGGTGACCTTCAGCGCCTTATGACCGCTCTTCACCTCGCTCTTTTCCACCTGCTGGCGCAGAAACTCCCCTAACGCTACCGCCTGAGCCGCCAGCGCGCGCGGCAATACGACGGCAAACTCTTCACCGCCCAGCCGTCCCAGAGGCTGATCGTGGCGCAGTTCACGCCGCAATACGTGGGTAACATGGGTCAATACCCTGTCGCCGACAATATGCCCATGGGTATCATTAATCAGCTTGAAGTGGTCAATATCAATCAGCAGCAGCGATACCGCTTCTTTAGAGCGCCGCTTGTGTTCCAGCAATTCCCTCGCCTTACGCGTCAGCGCGCTACGCGTCAGCGTTCCGGTGAGAAAGTCATGATTGCCGCTATGTTCCAGGCGGCGCACCAGTTTGCGATTAGCCACCATCGAGCTGGAGAGAATCAGTGGCCCCATCACCAACATGGCGATCCCCAGACGCGCCGACATCAGGGTATCCAGTAATGCGCCGCGGGACGTCGGCGTTTCGTACAGCATCACATTGGCGGAAATGGTGCAGATCTCCACCACGCCGGTCAGCAAGGTCAACAGCGTGACGGTAAACAATTGATAGCGCACCGCGCACCACAACAGCGCCGGGATCGGGAACGCGATAGCGCCGGGGCCGCCGATATAGATGCTAAACAGCAACGACCCCAGCAGCGCCAATAGCGGCAGACCATCACTCAGGTTCCAGTGATACTGCATACGCAGCAGCGTTTTTAAGCGCGGCGCCGCCAGCAGAACGGGTAAAATCAGCAAAGTTGTGGAGAACTGTTCGCTAAACCATGCCAGCCAGGCGGTCAGCACCGTATTATTGTACAGGCTGTCATTACGCAGTATCGACAGTGTCGACGCCACGACGGCCCCGGCCAGACCGGCGGCAAACAGATACAAAATGGCCTGTGGATTCCCCATGCGCCGCTGAGACTGCGGCAACAGCCGCATCACGCAGTAGCCCGTCGCCACCAGCGACATATTGCACAGGTTGAGCCATAGCGCCAGCATCCAGCCTTCACCGGTGGTCAAATCCGCGGCAATCATGGCGATATAGGTCACCAGCCAGCCTGCCGGGCTGGCATAGGCCGGCTTACGCAATAACACGCCCAACAAAATGGCGTTAACCGGCCAGAATAAGGAGAGAGAATCAAGAGGACGGGAAAAAATGCCAACGAGAGAAAGAAAGAAAACCAGCAAAAAAAGATTAACGAGACGCACTGCGCCCGGCAGTCCATGCTTAGAAAGCATTCTGGCGTTCATAGCCTGAACCACGCAAACATCATGACCAGAACAGTTGTATGCATATCATTCCATGCCCCAGCAAAATAAGGAGAATATATAAACCAGATTGCAACGGGAAAAACCAGACGGTGCAAAGATAAAAACACATTAACCTTTATTTAACAGAATCATCCTATATCTGTCGGCGTCTAGGTCCGCTTCCCGCAGAGCAGCCTCTTTGGTTAATAGCATAGCGCAACCTACTGTATTGCGGAATAAACATATAACCACAAAAATAGTGCAAGATAATATCTTGCAAATAAACAGAAGCATCCATTCCCATTATTTTATCGGGCAAATAATCGCCTGCAATACGTTCCCCGACGCCATGGAGGCCTGCCATCAATATGACGGCTTTCACGCTGACGCCCTGATTCCGGCGAAACAGGCCCACACCACAAACAAAAAAAATCCCGCACAAGGCGGGATAAACTCAATGGGGATGGGTAATACACTACAGGAAAGGAATAACACACAACATCATCGGGTGAGTTAACACTATCAACTTGAGTGTATAGATTTGTCATCCTTGGGTAAGTTTGCTCAGGTAGATGTAACGCTGGATGGAAATAATAGACATCACAGCCGCCCCGCTTCCCTCTGGCTACCGTTGGCGATACTGCTCATCGCTGACCTGTTCCAGCCACGCCACCGGACTGCCGTCGAGCGATTCAGCAATGGCAATATGCGTCATGGCGGTATCAGCCGTAGCGCCATGCCAGTGTTTTACGCCCTGCGGGATCCATACGATATCTCCCTGATTCATTTCCTGCACCTTACCGCCCCACTCCTGCACCCAGCCACGCCCTTGCGTCACGATTAACGTTTGACCCAGCGGGTGCGTATGCCAGGCGGTGCGCGCCCCCGGCTCAAAGGTTACGGTAGCGCCGCCAACGCGGGCATCATCGCTGCCCTGGAAAGGCGCGTCGATGCGCACCTGGCCGGTAAAATAGTTCGTCGGGCCAGCCTGAGAGGGCTGAGCACCGCTGCGTTGTACTTTGACCTTATCCTCATCTTCCGCGGCAACAGAAACCGCCGGTGCGAGCATGGACAGCATCATGGTTGAAGCAGCAAGAAATTTCATAACGTCCCCTTAATCGTGCAAATATTTGCGGTGCTTTAACGGTAACGGGATTCTTTTAGCTGAAAAAGTGGGTAAATGCGCAAGGAGATATGAGTAATATTCATTAATAGACTGCACCCTCAGCACCGGAGCACTACAATGATCGCTACCCCGGAATGATCCAACGCTGACCGCAGAGATGTTAGGAGAAAACGTTAACGATTTAATCGCCTTCCTGATGGTGGCGCAGGAACGCAGCTTCACCCGCGCCGCTGCCAGGCTGGGCGTATCTCAATCAGCCCTCAGCCATGCCGTCCGCGGTCTGGAAGAGCGGCTTGAGGCATTACGCTACCCGTCTCCGGCAACAGGTAGATAGCGCTTAGCCCGTACGCGCTCTCAATCATTAATGACATGCTGGCGAGATCCGCCGGTAGCATCAAAGCGCTGTTTGAAGTCAGTACACTGATGCTTGGGCTGCACGGCCCCGACCCGCAAAGCGGAATATCACTAAATACATAATGGTTCCTGAATTGTGAGAAACGGATCGGACGCCGCGTGTGATAACCCAAATACCCTATACCGTGTAGCCCCCTGCACATCTCCTCTCCCGTGCATCACGATGCCATTCGGAGTATTATTGCCTCCTCACTGTCGCCATGGCGGCAATGTGGCCTATATATATCGTCAGAAGTTATGACCTTCTGGTGTCGTGTAGAATTTTTGGTTGAGATCAAAGGACTGCGGATAAATGCGATTCTTCATCGGTTTTCTTATCATCATGAGCCCGATACTGTGGCTTACTGATGCGCTTGGCAAGTTTGCCATTATTGCCTGGTTGGCAAACAGCGTAATTCTTACCTGTATCGTCAAATATATCGTGAACAGCAAACCCAAAGAGTATGACGAGGATCAGGATGTGTTCTAAGATCTGCCATGCAGCGGTGGCTTAATAAAAAATTGATGGGAGCAAACATATATCACTAAGATGTCTCGCCATACCTACCCATAAACAACCTAATCCGCTTATCATATTCACTACAGGGAATCCTCTGAGTTCTTTCATATCCATATCGAATTCTCCGGCCCGGGCATGACATAATAGCATGAGAATAATACTCACATTTTAATCATCCTCGCTACAATACCCGCTTATGACGACGCCTCATTCGCTCCTTCCCCTGTAAGAGGTGGGCGAGCCGACTAACCCGACCTTGGGAAGAAAAGATGTGAAACTTACCGTAGCCAGCGATGATTGTCATACACGCCAAGAAAATACTCATAATGAGAAAAACCCTTTTTCATTTATGCTTAAGTAAGCAATAGTTCGATTAATTTTTAATATACCTAACACCATATTATTTACTAATTAATGCCCCCCCCTAAAAACCTGTACATGTCAAATATTCAATTACTCCAATACAAAACAAAAAAGAAAAAACTTAAACAGACTTAAGAAAGATCCCTTTACAATAAGAAAAAAACATTTAATCTCTATGAAAATCAAACAATGAAAAATTTCTTATGGAATAATATAAAAACCAAGGTTAACATACGTCGCACTTAAGAATTGATGTTACTTTCACATAATAGTCACATCAAATAACGGATGACAAAAAATAATTTATATTTTTTGGGGTAGGGATATGCCTTTATTTTTAATAAATATAGAGTTAGCCTTTTACTTTTCGGCATCTTTATTTTTTATGTTTATTTCGTTTTTGTCTGCAACATGCCGGTCAATATCACTTGATAGGATCAATGCCTTTTTAGTGGCCATCATGATGGTTCTTTTTTATGGTCTGCGAACGGAGGGAACATCAGACATAAAAATGTACCTTGATTTCTTTGACAGAATGAGTGACTTTGAAGACTTCCCGTGGAGTTATGGGTTTTACATAATCGCCAAAACAATAAAATTAATAAATCCTTCTCATGAGTTCTACATTTTCTTCACGTCATTGTTTTTTGTTTGTGCAGTTTTAATATGCACATTTAAGTACTTAAAAAATGAACCGTACAAATCACTATTAATGCTTTCTTTTTTTAATGGCTGGTACATGTTAGACTTGGCAACAAACACCATAAGGCAAGGTATGGCGCTCCCATTTGTCATGCTTTCTTTTTACTTCTTAATCCACAAAAAAAGATCTCTTTTTTTAACATTCGCAGCATTAGGAATAAGTATACACTGGGGTGCATTGACCCCTCTGTGTTTTGGTGTTTTTTCCTATTGTATAGCTAAAAGAAGGCTTCTGCTTAAGTCTATCACAATAGCTGTCCTCCTTTTTTATACGAGTTCTTATTTCATAAACCTCGACATTGCCCGAGTCCTAGTAGAGAAAACACCCATCGACACTCTCCAAAATTTTTTTGTCGGCGTAAACCTGAAAAGCAAGGCCTATGCGTACCTTAACTCAGAAATAATCGGCGCTCAATTTTATCAACTACCGATTATTACACGACTAAAATATACGACAGAGTCATTCATCCCACTGGTTGTCAATGCCATATTTTTCCTTACCCGTAAAAAAGACGATCCGTTTTTTTATCAGAATAAATTATATCTCCCCGTGTATACGCTCTTCTTGCTACTTACCGCATATGGAGTGAGCATTATATCTATGGTGTGGTTCTTCAGGAACTTCTACTGGGGACCAATGCTCTCAATGATCAGCCTGATGATGATTATTTCTTACTATAAAAGATCAAAAAACCATAATGCATACGTATTTATTCTCACATCGTGTGTCCTGATTGTAGGCTTGCTCGCAAATTGGCCATCAGCACTTCTACAGATGTCATACCCCGCATAGCCGTCAAAAGGTTATATTTACTGTTCGCACCTCTCACCGTGCTATAAAATAGTAATAACCTGTACTCTGAAACGGATCGCATGATCTTTGAATCAATGCCGGGAATACCCGGCATCTTCACTAGTTAACCTAGTTACTATTTCTCCGCAATCTTTCGCAGATATTCGTTATTCTTAAAGGCAATAATAATCATCTCGAATGCGACGCGGACAAATACGCCGCCAATCAGGATGCCAAGCAGGCCACTAAACACCCCGCTGTACGCCATGACGCCAATACCGCTGATTATCACGCCTAACAGCGTTAACCAATAAACCACGGTGATAATTTTTGGAGTAAGCATCGAATCAAAGAATAAAACATTTCTCATTAATAACCCACCTTGCTTTTATATATACTATTCCATAGTTTCTACACTGTGTAGCTGTTCCATTCTGTCATATTAATCAGGCGTGCGGCTAGTCATATATACGCGTTGATAGGGGCTAAATCACATTTATGACATGCGGCAGGGGAATGCAATTATCGTTACTGGGACGGGGAAATATTTTTATAAAATAATAACGCCCTTGATTTATCCATATTAAGATCAATCAAGCATAAACGGAATGAAGGAAAGATGACCGTTTTGTTGCAGAAAAAAGCCCAAATCTGAAATGGCACGCCCTGTAGGACTCGAACCTACGACCTACGGCTTAGAAGGCCGTTGCTCTATCCAGCTGAGCTAAGGGCGCATTGAAGAGATGCGGCAACCCGGGGTTGCGGCTTGGATTATACGGCCCGAAGAGAGTGAGTCAATGCCTTTTCATTGTGTCGCCGCCGCCAGGACGTTTTATGCTGCTTTTTCCACCACCGTCGTGCGCTAACATCATGATCTCTGAGCGCTAATCAGGTGTTTTACTGATATGAAAACGTGCATATTGCATGGCCTCGTCCCTTTTTTCCTTCACCGTTATCGCGACATTAACACGATTCAGCGCCTGACAGCGCGCTCAGCTTCTGACAAAATAGCACCATCCCCCGCTTTTTCTTAAATGATGGATTTCCACACCGATGGCAGCAAAGATTATTGATGGTAAAACGATTGCGCAGCAGGTTAGAAGCGAAGTGGCTGAGCAAGTTAAACAACGTCTGGCCGCAGGAAAACGCGCGCCGGGTCTGGCGGTTGTGCTGGTGGGCGAAAACCCGGCCTCACAGATTTATGTCGCCAGTAAGCGCCGTGCCTGCGAAGAAGTCGGCTTTGTTTCCCGCTCTTACGATCTGCCGGCCTCCACCAGCGAAGCAGAGCTGCTCAAGCTGATCGACCAGCTGAACGCCGACGCGGAAATCGACGGTATTCTGGTGCAGCTGCCGCTGCCTGCCGGCATTGATAACGTCAAGGTGCTGGAACGCATCCATCCGGACAAAGACGTCGACGGCTTCCACCCGTACAACGTCGGCCGCCTGTGCCAGCGCGCGCCGAAGCTGCGCCCGTGCACCCCGCGCGGCATCGTCACCCTGCTGGAGCGCTATAATATCGATACCTACGGCCTGAACGCGGTAGTGGTCGGCGCATCCAACATCGTCGGACGCCCGATGAGCATGGAACTGCTGCTGGCCGGCTGCACCACCACCGTGACGCACCGTTTTACCAAAAACCTGCGCCATCACGTGGAAAATGCCGACCTGCTGGTGGTGGCCGTCGGTAAACCGGGCTTTATCCCGGGCGACTGGATCAAACCGGGCGCCATCGTGATTGATGTCGGCATCAACCGTCTGGAAAGCGGTAAAGTGGTCGGCGACGTCGACTTCGAAGCCGCCAGCGAACGCGCCGCCTATATTACGCCGGTTCCCGGCGGCGTCGGCCCGATGACCGTCGCCACGCTGATTCAAAACACCTTGCAGGCCTGCGAGGAATATCATGACGTTCAACCTAAATAAGTAAGGCAGTATGGAAATTTTTAATCTGGATAACCACCCGCACGTCGAACTCTGCGATTTGCTGAAGTTTCAGGGCTGGTGCGAAAGCGGCGGCGCGGCGAAAGAAGTCATTGCCGATGGTCTGGTCAAGGTTGATGGCCAGCAGGAAACCCGCAAACGCTGCAAAATCGTTGCCGGACAGCAGGTCAGCTTTGCCGGCCGGACGGTCACCGTTCAGGCTTAATCGCCGCGATTAAAAAACCGGGTTGCACACGCGCAACCCGGCTTTCTCAGGTTCCCCTTTTCGTCCCCCTCGTATGCAGCCTCCTGCCGTCTATTTCTCGATCATCGTCAAAGAATTACTTTTTCCTCTGGCTGAATGTAAAAATTAAGTTGCACGCCCTACCGAGTTGCCAGACGATGAGTAGAACGTTCTACTAGAACGTTCTACTTACAATAACAGCGCCATTTTCAGCGCATCCAGGGTCTCACATCGGGGGAAAACAGCATGAGTCTGTTCTCAGGGTTTGTTAAATCGTTATCCAAACTGTCCATGATTGGCCGCGCGCTGATGCTGCCGATCTCACTGTTGCCGGCCGCCGGCCTGCTGCTGGCATTCGGCGACAAATTCCATCTGCCGCTGATGATGAACGCCGGCGGGGTGATTTTCGATAACCTGCCGATGCTGTTCGCCATCGGCTCGGCGGTGGGGCTGGCGTCAGAATCAGGCATTGCCGCACTGTCCGCCGCCGTGTCGGTGTTCGTTACCAATATCACCATCGGTACGCTACTCGGCATCACGCCGGAGATGGCCGCCCAGGGCGGAAAATATGCGTTGGTGGTCGGCATTCCCACCCTGCAGATGGGCGTGTTCGGCGGCCTGATCTGCGGCATTCTCGCCGCCTGGTGCTATAACCGCTTCCACGCTATGCAACTGCCGGAATTTCTCGGCTTCTTCTCCGGCAAACGCTTTGTGGCCATCGCCACCGCTTTTTTGTCGTTCATCATGGGCCTGCTGCTGCCCTACGTCTGGCAGCATATTCAGTCGGGCATTGATGCGCTCTCGGTGGTGGTCAACGGCGATAATCAGGCGGCCTCCACCTTTATCTTCGGGCTGGTGGAGCGAGCGCTGATCCCGCTTGGCCTGCACCATATCTGGTATCCCTCCTTTTGGTATTCGTTTGGCGACTACACCACCGCCGCCGGTCAGGTGATCCACGGCGATCAGACCATCTGGTTCAAAATGTTGGAAGAAGGTGTGAAATCCTTCAGCAGCGACAGCTATCAGGACGCCGGTAAATTTATGCAGGGCGAATTCCCGCTGATGCTGTTCGCCCTGCCGGCGGCCTGCCTGGCGATGTATCATGAAGCCCAGACGGCCAACAAAAAAATCGCCGCCGGCATTCTGTTTTCCGCCGCGCTGACCTGCTTTTTGACCGGCATCACCGAGCCGGTGGAGTTCACCTTTATCTTCGTGGCGCCGATTTTGTACGTCTTTAACGCCATCATGGCCGGCCTGGCGTATATGACCATGTATCTGCTGCATGCGCATATCGCCAAGTCGTTCTCGGCCGGCTTTATCGACTACCTGTCATTCGGCATTCTGCCTTCGTTCAACGGATATCAGACCCACTTCCTCAGCGCCGTTATCGTCGGTATTCCGATGGCGCTGATCTACTACTTCACCTTCCGCTTTGTCATCCGCCGCTTCGACGTCAAAACGCCGGGCCGCACCAACGTAACCGCCAATGCGGATGACAAGACCGACACCGAGCTGGCAACGGAAATCATCGGCCTGCTGGGCGGCGCACAGAATATTGACTCCGTCGGTTCCTGCATCACCCGCCTGCGTCTTGAGGTGGCGGACAGCAAAGCGGTGGATAAAGACGGCCTGAACGGCCTCGGGGCGCGCGGCGTGGTGTTCGTCGGCGATAGCGGTATTCAGGTGATTTTTGGCGCGCGGGCGCAATTTATTGCCCAAACCATGTCGACGATGATTGGCAAATAAGCGGAAGATGGTAGGCTGTAAACGTCTCCGTCATCGTTCGGAGACGTTGTTTTATCTCGCTGATTACGGCGGATTTTTCCGGGAGCAGGTTTGAAGAAAGTCAGCATTATCGACGTGGCAAAACAGGCGGGAGTTTCCGTCTCGACGGTGTCGCTGGTTCTGCGCCAGAAGGGCAAAATCTCCGACGCCACCATCGCCAGGGTGCAGGCCGCTATCCGCCAGTTGGGCTACGTGCACAACGTGGCGGCAGCCAATTTGCGCGCCAGCACCTCAAACCTGATTGGCCTGATCCTGCGGGATTTCAGCGACAGCTTCTCCATCAAGGTGATGGCCAGCATCGTGCAGGAACTGGAAGCCCAGGGCTATATGGTGTTTCTCGGCCAGCCGCAGGATGAACAGGCGCACCTGGAACGCTGTCTGCTCTCTTTCAAGCAGCAGGGAGTGGCCGGAGTGATTTATCTGGCGTCCGATGCCGCCCGCCCGCAGCTGCCCGCGCTTATCCGCCAGTGTCCGCTGCCGCTGGTGGCGGTTTCGCAATCGCTGCTGGAGGAGGAGTGTAACCTGGTGATGCGCGATAACCGCCAGGCCGCGGGGTTGGCCACCCGCTATCTGATCGAACGCGGGCACCGCAGCATCGGCTATATTGGCGGCCGGCAGGATTCACTGATTCGCCAGCAGCGGCTACTGGGATTTCATGGCATGCTTGCCCAGCACGGCATCGCCTGCAAAGAAGAGTCCGCCCCCGCCTGCAGCGACGATACCCGCGCCGCCAGCCAGGCCACCCGTCGTTTGCTCGAGCAAAACAATACCATCACCGCCCTGCTCTGCCACTCGCCGGACGCCATGATCGGCTGTATCAACGGTATTCATCAGGTAGGCCGCACCATCGGCAAGGATGTGTTTCTGACGCAGCAGGTGGCGCTGATTGGCTTTGAAGATATGCTGCACGTCAACCTGACCTCGCCGTCGTTTACCTACGTCTCCTCCGCCAGCGAAGAAACCGGCCGTCAGGCCGCCGCGCTGATGCTGCGCCAGCTGAAGGAGCCGGCGTTACAGACCCAGCGCATCACGCTGTCCGGCCAGTTGGTCAGCCGGGAGTCGGCATAAAAAAAGCCGGGGAGTGAAACACTCGCCCGGCCTGAGAACCGCTTTATAGCGCTTACTTACGGCGCCAGGTGGTGCCCTGCGGGCCGTCTTCCAGCACGATACCCATTTCGTTCAGCCGATCGCGGGCTGAGTCCGCCAGCGCCCAATCTTTCGATTTACGCGCGTCGTTACGCTGCTTAATCAGCGCTTCAATCTCTGCCACTTCACCGTCATCGGCCTGCGCGCCGCTCTGCAGGAACGCTTCCGGCTCCTGCTGCAGCAGGCCCAGCACTTTCGCCAGTTTGCGCAGCTCGGCCGCCATGGCGTTGGCCGCCGCCATATCTTCGCTTTTCAGGCGGTTGACTTCGCGCGCCAGATCGAACAGCGCCGAATAGGCTTCCGGCGTATTGAAGTCATCGTCCATCGCCTCGCGGAAACGTGCCTCAAAGGCTTCGCCGCCGGCAGGCTGTGCCGCCGGGTCGGTGCCGCGCAGCGCGGTATACAGACGCTCCAGCGAAGCGCGCGCCTGTTTCAGGTTCTCTTCGCTGTAGTTCAGCTGGCTGCGGTAGTGGCCGGACATCAGGAAGTAACGCACGGTTTCCGCATCGTAATACCCCAACACGTCGCGAATGGTGAAGAAGTTGTTCAGCGACTTGGACATTTTCTCGCGGTCGATCATCACCATGCCGGAGTGCATCCAGTAGTTGACGTACGGGCCGTCGTGAGCGCAGCTGGACTGGGCGATTTCGTTTTCATGGTGCGGGAACATCAGATCCGAACCGCCGCCGTGAATATCAAAATGGGTGCCAAGCTGTTTGCAGTTCATCGCCGAGCACTCGATGTGCCAGCCCGGACGGCCTGCGCCCCACGGTGATTCCCAGCTCGGTTCGCCCGGCTTGGACATTTTCCACAGCACGAAGTCCATCGGGTTGCGTTTAACGTCGTCAACCTCTACCCGCGCGCCGGCCTGCAACTGTTCCAGATCCTGGCGCGACAGCAGACCGTAATCCGCATCGCTGTCGATAGAGAACATCACGTCGCCGTTGCTGGCCACGTAGGCGTGATCGCGATCCAGCAGGCGCTGGGTAATCTCGATAATCTCGGCGATATGCTGCGTGGCGCGCGGCTCCTGATCCGGACGTTCAATCAGCAGCGCGTCAAAATCGGCGTGCATCTCCGCCAGCATGCGGCCGGTCAGTTGATCGCAGGTTTCGCCGTTTTCCGCCGCCCGGCGGATGATTTTGTCGTCCACGTCGGTCACGTTGCGTACGTAGTTCAGATCGTAACCGAGGTAGCGCAGGTAGCGCGCCACTACGTCAAAGGCGACAAAGGTGCGGCCGTGGCCGATATGACACAGATCGTAAATGGTTACCCCGCACACATACATACCGACCTTTCCGGCATGAATTGGTTTGAATTCCTCTTTTTGACGACTCAGGGTATTAAAAATCTTTAGCATCGGGACATTCCGTGGTGTGCGTTGTAACAATATTAATAACAGGGATCCGCGTATTGAACCCCGAAGACCGCAGTAATGCAAGGTTAAGGCCAAGGAATGCTGACATCCTCGGCAGAAAACCCGGCGCCGCGCGCCGCCTTCCGCTGTTATCTTATAACAAAAATCAACGGGCAGACAGCGCAAGCCAAGCCCGCTGCTGACTCGCTAATAGAGATATGTTATAAGGTCGGTCTGATTGTTTACAGTCCGCTGTAACATCTCACTTCACCTTGTTAGGATTAAAACTATGGTTACTTTCCACACCAATCACGGCGACATCGTCATCAAGACCTTTGCCGACAAAGCACCGGTCACCGTTGAAAACTTCCTGAACTACTGCCGCGCAGGTTTCTACGACAACACCATTTTCCACCGTGTTATCAATGGCTTTATGATTCAAGGCGGTGGTTTTGAACCTGGCATGAACCAGAAAAGCACCCAGGCGCCAATCAAAAACGAAGCCAACAACGGCCTGCAGAACACCCGCGGCACGCTGGCAATGGCACGCACCAACGATCCGCACTCCGCCACCGCACAGTTCTTCATCAACGTGGTTGATAACGACTTCCTGAACTTCCGCGGCGAAAACGCGCAGGGCTGGGGCTACTGCGTATTTGCTGAAGTAGTCGAAGGCATGGACGTGGTCGACAAGATCAAAGGCGTGAAAACCGGCCGCAGCGGCATGCACCAGGACGTACCGGTCGAAGACGTGGTCGTCACCAGCGTTACCGTCAGCGAGTAATTGCGACGGCATGCACACGCTGTTTATCGCAGATCTGCATTTATGCGCACAGGAACCGGCAATTACTGCCGGTTTTCTGCATTTTTTGCAGCGCGACGCCGTTCACGCGGACGCGTTATATATCCTTGGCGACCTGTTTGAAGCCTGGATCGGCGACGACGATCCTGAACCGCTGCACGCCGAGATCGCCGCCGCGCTGAAGGCGCTGCAGCAGGCCGGCGTCCCCTGCTATTTCATCCACGGCAACCGCGACTTCCTGCTGGGCAAACGCTTCGCCCGCGCCAGCGGCATGACCCTGCTGCCGGAAGAGCAGGTGCTGGAACTGTACGGCCGCCGCATCCTGATCCTGCACGGCGACACGCTGTGCACCGACGATCGTGACTACCAGCACTTCCGCCGCCGCGTACATAATCCGCTGATTCAGAAACTGTTTCTGGCGCTACCGCTGCGCTGGCGTCTGAAAATCGCCGCCGGTATGCGCGCCCGCAGCCAGCAAAGCAATCAGCACAAAACGCTGGATATTATGGACGTGAATCCGCAGGCGGTTGAGCAGACGATGGCGCGCCACAACGTGCGCTGGATGATCCACGGCCATACGCATCGTCCCGCCATCCACGAACTTTCGCTGCACGGCGCAGCGGCGCATCGCGCGGTATTGGGCGCCTGGCACCAGGAAGGCTCAATGATCAAAGTCAGCCGTGACGACGTCGAGCTGATCGCCTTCCCATTCTGATACAGCGCTAACTTCCTGACTTCAGGCGCGAGTGGAAAAATTCGCGCTTTTCACGGTGAAAACCGGCCACGCAACCGTTTTCCTTACTGTGCACCCGTGGTATGCTCTACGCCCTCAAATGGCTTGCCGCCTCAGGCAATTGGCCAACGCTTGTACAATGACAGGAGCCTTACACCCATGGGAGCCAACGCCGCTTCAGCCACCACCGCTGGCGCTAAAATCGCAATTGTAATGGGATCGAAAAGTGACTGGGCCACCATGCAATTTGCGGCCGATGTCCTGACCACGCTTGATGTCCCGTTCCATGTTGAAGTCGTCTCCGCTCACCGCACGCCGGATAAACTGTTCAGCTTCGCCGAACAGGCCGACGCTAACGGTTTCGATGTGATCATCGCCGGCGCTGGCGGCGCGGCGCACCTGCCGGGTATGCTGGCGGCGAAAACGCTGGTGCCGGTGCTGGGTGTGCCGGTGCAGAGCGCGGCGCTGAGCGGCGTGGACAGCCTGTATTCCATCGTCCAGATGCCGCGCGGCATTCCGGTGGGCACGCTGGCGATTGGCAAGGCAGGCGCAGCCAATGCCGCGCTGCTGGCGGCGCAGATCCTGGCGCGCCACGATGGCGCCCTGGCGCAGCGGCTGGCCGACTGGCGTCAGGCGCAGACCGACGAGGTGCTGGGCAATCCGGATCCGCGGGAGGAAGCATGAAGCCGGTTTGCGTACTGGGCAATGGCCAGTTGGGCCGCATGCTGCGCCAGGCCGGCGAACCGCTGGGGATCGCCGTCTATCCGGTTGGTCTGGATGCCGAACCGGAAGCGGTGCCGTATCAAAACAGCGTGATTACCGCCGAGATCGAACGTTGGCCGGAAACCGCGCTGACGCGCGAACTGGCGACCCACGGCAGCTTCGTCAACCGTGATATCTTCCCGCGTCTGGCCGACCGCCTGACGCAAAAGCAACTGCTTGACCAGCTGAATCTGGCGACCGCACCGTGGCAACTGCTGGCTGACGCGGCCGAATGGCCGCAGGTGTTCGCCAAACTGGGTGAACTGGCGATCGTCAAACGCCGTGTCGGCGGCTACGATGGCCGCGGCCAGTGGCGCCTGCGCCCCGGCCAGGAAGCCGAACTGCCGGCCGACGCTTATGGCGAGTGCATCGTCGAGCAGGGCATCAATTTCTCCGGCGAAGTGTCATTGGTGGGCGCACGCGGGCACGATGGCCAATGCGTGTTTTATCCGTTGACCCATAATCTGCACGAAGAGGGCATTCTGCGCACCAGCGTGGCGCTGCCGACGCCAAACCCGGCGCTGCAGCAGCAGGCGGAACAGATGCTGTCAGCGATCCTCAACGCCCTGGACTATGTCGGCGTGATGGCGATGGAGTGCTTTATCGTCGGCGATCGGCTGCTGATCAACGAGCTGGCGCCACGGGTGCACAACAGCGGCCACTGGACGCAAAACGGCGCCTCCATCAGCCAGTTCGAGCTGCATCTGCGCGCCATTCTCGGCCTGCCGCTACCGACGCCGGTGGTCAATACTCCGTCGGTGATGGTGAACCTGATCGGCACCGACGTGGACAGCGCCTGGCTGGGACTGCCGCTGGTGCATCTGCACTGGTATGACAAAGAGGTGCGCGCCGGCCGCAAAGTCGGGCACCTGAACCTCAACGATCCCAACGCCGGTACGTTGCGGCAGGCGTTGCAGCAGCTGGAACCGCTGCTGCCCGTCGAGTACCAAAGCGGCCTGAATTGGGCACAGCAGAAACTGGCGTAATCCGCGCTGCGGCAAAAAAAGGGTTCGGCACTGCCGAACCCTTTGTTATTGGTGCTAACCGTCATAGCGGCGGAACAGCGCCTGCCCGCGCAGCAACCGCACGCCCAGCCAACCGCCGCACAGCGACAACAGCAGCGCGCTGAGCAGCGGCAGCGCCCACCACAGCACCGGCGTCGGCTGCCACGGGAAGTCAAACACCCGGCTCTGCAGCTGCCACAGCGCGGCTTCGGCTCCCAGCGCTGCCGCAAACCCCGCGGCCAGCCCCAACAGCGCAAACTCGCACCACAGCGTACGCCGCAACAGGCGCTTGCTCGCTCCCAGCGTGCGGTACACCACCAGTTCCTGACGACGTTGGCGCATGCCCACCTGCACCTGAGCCAACAGCAATAAGCCGCCGCACAACACCACCAGAATCACCATCACCTCCAGCGCGCGGCTGACCTGCTGCAGCACGCCGCCAACCTGATGCAAAATGGCGCCGATGTCCAACAGGCTGAGCGTCGGGAACTGCCGGTTCAGCTGGGTCAGCATGCTGCCGTCACCGCCGTAGCGGAAACTGGTCAGCCAGGTCTGCGGCTGGCCGTCCAGCGCCCCCGGCGGGAAGATAAAGTAGAAATTAGGCCGCAGGCTCTCCCAATCCACCTGCCGCAGGCTGGTGACTTTCGCCTGGAATGACTGGGTATCGCCGCTGAAGGTCAGCGTGTCGCCCAGTTTCACCTTCAGCCGCTCCGCAATGCCGGCATCCATCGATACTTCGCCGCGCTGCGGCGGCCACTGGCCTGCGGTCAGCGGATTGTGCTGCGGCCGCTGCGCCAGCCAGGTCAGATTCAGCTCACGGTTGACCGCCTCGCCGCCGGGATCGTCCTCACGCACCAGCTCGGTCGCCGCCTGCTGATTAATCTCCGTCAGGCGTACGCGCACAATCGGATAGAAAGTTTCCGGCGCGATCTGATGCTGCTGCAGGAAACTGCGTACCTGCGGCACCTGCTGCGCCGTCATATTCATCAGAAAGTAGTTCGGCGCCTCCGGCGGCAGCTGTTGCTGCCAGCGCTCCAGCAGATCGCCGCGCAGCACCAGCAACAGCGCCAACAGCATAAACGACATGGAAAAGGCCGCCAGTTGGCTGACGGTAACCCACGGCTGGTGCAGCAGCCGGTTGACCGCCAGCCGCAACGCCAGGTTGCGCAGCCTGATGCGGCGCAGCAGCGCGATGCAGCCCCAACCGATCGCGCCGAGCAGCAACGCCAGCACCACCGTGCCGGCCAATACTGACCACAGCAGCGTACTGCCCCCCATCAACAGGCTCAGCAACGCCACCACGATCAACAGCGCCGCCGGCAGGAAGTAACGCAGCGGCCAGACGTTGGCCACCACGTCGCGCCGCAGCACGCGCAGCGGCTGGGTCGCCAGCAGTTGCCGGTAAGGGCGCAGCCCCACCAGCAAGGAGATCATCACCAGCGCACCCAGCGCCCACAGCCACGGCCAGCCGCCAGCGGCCGGCAGCGCCTTGGGCAGCACCGGCGCTAACAGCCGGATCAGCAATGCCTCAAACGCCAGCCCCAGCAGGCTGCCCCACAGCGCCGCCAGCAGCAGCACCGCCAGCCATTGGCCGACAATCAGCCGGCGCAGCGCCTTGCGGCCGGCGCCCAGCGTTTTCAGCACCGCCATCAAATCGTGACGGCTGCGGCAATAGTGGCTCATCGCCACCGCCACCGCAGCAACGGCCAGCAACAGCGTCAGCAATGCCGACAGCAGCAGAAACTGCTGCGAACGCTGCAGCGATTTGCCCAGCGCGCCGCCGGCGTTCTCCGTATCAAACCAGCGCTGATCGGCCTTCAGCTGCGGCGTCAGCGTCGCCGCATAACGGTCCAGGTCCGCCTCGGCGCCGGCAAACATATAGCGATAGGTCAGGCGGCTGCCGGGTTGCACCGCGCCGGTTTTCTCAACGTCCGCCATATTGATCAGAATACGCGGCGCGGTCTGGAAAGGATTAAACCCGGAGTCCGGCTCCTGCAGTATTTCCCCGGCGATGCGCAGCGTGGCGTCGCCGACGTCCAGTTCATCGCCCACTTTGACGCCCAGCAGCGCCAGCAGCCGCGGCGCCACCAGCACCGTGCCCGGCTGTGGCTTGACGTTCGCCGGGCGCGTTTCCAGCTTGCCGTACAGCGGATAAGCCAGATCGGTCGCCTTAACGTTGGCCAACTGCGGCCGATCGCCGGCGTAGGTCATGGTGGTAAAAGAGAGCTGGCGGCTTATCTGCAGGTTTTGCCGGCTGGCGTCAAGCAGCCAGCCTTCCGGCACCGGATGCGCGCTGCGCAGCACCCGGTCACCGGCGATAAAATCGCGGCTCTGTTGGCTCAGGCCTTTTTCCATCCGGTCGCTGATGCTGCCGAGCGCCAGCACGCAGGCCACCGCCAGCGTCAGCGCCAGCCAGACAATCAGCAGCGACGGCGAACGCCATTCCCGCCAAAACCAGCGCCAAATCATGCTTCCTCCCACAGCTTGCCGTCACGCAAGCGCAGCCGGCGCTGGCAGCGCGCCGCCAGCGTTTCATCGTGGGTCACCAGAATCAGGGTGGTGGCGTAATCGCGATTGAGGGAAAACAACAGATCGGCGATGCGCTCGCCGGTCTGCCGGTCGAGGTTGCCGGTCGGCTCATCGGCAAACAGCACGCGCGGCCGGCCGCTGAAGGCGCGCGCCAGCGCCACCCGCTGCTGCTCGCCGCCGGACAGCTGCGCCGGCAGGTGATCCAGCCGCTGCCCCAGGCCAAGCTGCTCCAGCAGCTGCACCGCCTGTTCGCGGCTGCGGCGATCGCTCTCGCCGCGCAGCAACGCCGGCAGCTGCACATTTTCCAACGCGTTCAGCGTCGGCACCAGCATAAAGGACTGAAAAACAAAACCGACGTTGCTGGCGCGCAGCGCAGCGCGCCCTTCTTCATCCAGCGCGCTCAGCGACTTGCCCAGCAGATGCACCTCGCCGTCGCTGCCGTCATCCAGCCCGGCCAGGATCCCGAGCAGCGTCGACTTGCCGGAACCGGACTCGCCGATCAGGGCAAGAGTCTGCGCAGGTTTGACAACCAGCTCGACTCCGGTAAGGATGGTGAGCTGATGCTCACCCTGACCAACGTGCTTACTAAGATGATGAACTTCAAGAACGTTTTCCGCTGGCATTTTCCCATCCTTCTGCTGTTGGGTTTATTCTGTTTACGTGCGGCGGCTGCCGATACGTTATTGATTCTTGGCGACAGTTTAAGCGCCGGCTACCGCCTGCCGGTGGCGCAAGCCTGGCCGACGCGGCTGGCCGAACAGTGGCGGAAACAGCCCGACAGACCCGAAGTGATCAACGCCAGCATCAGCGGTGATACCGCCGCTCAGGGACTGGCGCGCCTGCCGGCACTGCTGAAACAGCATCAGCCGCGCTGGGTACTGATTGAGCTCGGCGCCAACGACGGGCTGCGCGGTTTTCCTCCGCCGGACCTGCAACGCGACCTTGAGCAAATAATCACCCTGACGCAGCAGGCCGGCGCCCGTCCGCTGCTGATGCAGATTCGGATACCGCCGAACTACGGCCGCCGCTATACTGAATCATTCAGCGCGGTCTACCCGCGGCTTGCCAAACAGTTCAGTATCCCCCTGCTGCCATTCTTTATGGAGCAGGTGGCTATTAAGCCGGAGTGGATGCAGGATGACAGCCTGCACCCGAATCTGGATGCCCAGCCGTTTATCGCCAATTGGATGGCGGAACGCCTGACCCCCTTAGTGACACAGAAGCCTGCGCCCCATTGATCCATGCCGTATTGCGGCAACATCGATGCGGCTAGTATGACGGGTATAATCAAATTAGGGATGAAGAGTAGGTAAAGTTATGCAAAAAGCGGTATTAATCACCGGCTGCTCCAGCGGGATCGGCCTGATCGCGGCGCAGGATTTACGCAGCCGCGGTTATCGCGTGCTGGCCGCCTGCCGCAAGGCGCAGGACGTCGACCATATGCAGCAGTTCGGCTTTGAGAGCATCCAGCTGGATCTGGACGACAGCGCCAGCGTCGAGCGCGCGGCGGCGCAGGTGATCGAGATGACCGGCGGCCGCCTGTACGGCCTGTTCAATAACGGCGGCTACGGCGTTTACGGCCCGCTCAGCGGCATCTCCCGCCAACAGCTGGAACAGCAGTTTTCCACCAACCTGTTCGGCACCCACCAGCTGACGCAGCTGCTGCTGCCGGCTATGCTGCCGCACGGCGAGGGGCGCATTATCCAGACCAGTTCAGTGATGGGGCTGGTCGCCAGCGCCGGACGCGGCGCCTACGCCGCCAGTAAATTCGCGCTGGAAGCCTGGTCCGACGCCCTGCGTATGGAGCTACACGGCAGCGGTATTCAGGTCAGCCTGATCGAGCCCGGCCCGCTGACCACCCAGTTTACCCAGAACGTCAATCAGACCCGCAGCGATAAGCCCGTACATAACCCCGGTATCGCCAAACGCCTGACGCTGCCGCCGGAGGCGGTGCTGCCCAAACTGCGCCATGCGCTGGAAAGCCCTAAAGCCAAACTGCGCTATCCGGTCACTTTGCTGGCGCACGCGCTGAGCGTGCTGCGCCGTATTCTGCCCGGCCGGGCGCTGGACTGGCTGCTGCGCGGCAACGGTTAATTGCATTACCGGGGTTGAAGGATGCGTCCCCTGCCCCCACGTAGCCCTATATGCTTCGCAGATCAGAGAGAAAATAATGCTAACGCCGACAGTTATTGAGATTAACGAAACCAACCTGCATCAGACGCTGGAACAGTCAATGTCCGTTCCGGTGCTGTTTTACTTCTGGTCCGAACGCAGCCAACACTGCCTGCAGTTAACGCCGGTGCTGGACAAACTGGCGGCGGAATACGCCGGTCAGTTCGTACTGGCGAAAGTCGACTGCGATGCCCAACAGGCGATCGCCGCGCAATTCGGCCTGCGCTCCATCCCTACCGTCTATCTGTTCAAAGACGGCCAGCCGGTGGACGGCTTCCAGGGACCGCAGCCGGAAGAAGCCATTCGCGAACTGCTGCAGCGCGTTCTGCCGAAAGAAGAAGACCTGAAGCTGGCGCAGGCCGGCGAACTGCTGCAGGAAGGCAAGGCGATCGATGCGCTGCCGCTGCTGAAAGAAGCCTGGCAGACCAGCAATCAACGCAGCGATATCGGCCTGCTGCTGGCGGAAACCCAACTGACGCTGAACCGCGTTGAAGACGCCGAAGCGGTGCTGGCCACCATTCCGCTGCAGGATCGCGATACCCGCTATCAGGGGTTGGTGGCACAGATTGAACTGCTGAAACAGGCCGCCGATACGCCGGAGATCCAACAGCTGCAGCAGCAGGTCGAGCAGGATCCCGCCAACGCCGAGCTGGCGACCCAGTTGGCCTTGCAGTTGCACCAGGTCGGCCGTAATGAAGAGGCGCTGGAACTGCTGATGGGGCATTTGAAACAGGATTTGGCCGCAGCCAACGGCAACGCGCGCAAAACCCTGATGGATATCCTCGCCGCGCTGGGCACCGGTGACACACTGGCCGGCAAATATCGCCGCCAGCTGTATTCCCTGCTGTACTGATTCCCCGCAGCCATCGGGGCCGGCACGCCCCGATGGTTCCCCGTTTATACGCTCAGCGATAAACCCGCACGCCGCCCTCTACCCCTTTCGGGCTGAACAACACCTGCCACAGCTGAATATTGCGCGAACGGAAAGCACCGGCGCAGGCGTTCAGGTAATAGGTGAACATCCGTTCAAAACGTTCCGAATAGTCAGCGGCCAGCTCGGGCCATGCCCGTTTAAAATTCTCCAGCCAGGCCATCAGCGTACGATCGTAGTCCGCGCCGATATTGTGCCAGTCTTCCATTACAAAACGCCCTTCGCTGGCATCGGCAATATGTTTGACCGACGGCAGACAACCGTTGGGGAAAATGTATTTATCAATCCAGGCGTCCACGTTCAGGTCGGTCTGGTTGGAGCCGATGGTGTGCAATAAAAATAAACCGTCCGGGCGCAGATTGCGTGCTGCAACGCTGAAGTACGTGTCGTAATTCTTCGGTCCGACATGTTCGAACATGCCGACGGAAACAATACGGTCGAACTGCTGGTGCAGATCGCGGTAATCCTGCAGCAGAATCTCGACGTCCAGCCCGGCGCAGCGCTGCTGCGCCATTTTTTGCTGCTCGGCGGAAATCGTCACGCCAAACACCTTCACGCCGTAATGTTCCGCCGCATACTGCGCCAGACCGCCCCAGCCGCAGCCGATATCCAGCAACGTCATCCCCGGCTTCAGCTGCAGCTTTTCGCAGATCATGCGCAACTTATCCTGCTGCGCCTGCGCCAGCGTTGTGGCCTCTTTCCAATAGCCGCAGGAGTATTGCATATAGGGATCGAGCATACGGCTGAACAAATCATTGCCGATATCGTAATGCTCTTTGCCCACCTGCCAGGCACGTTTACGCGACTGGCGGTTAAACAGCCGGGCGTAGGCAATACGCGCAATATCCGCGATATTCTTCGGCAACCGCTCGTCAACGCCGGCGCTCAGCAGGCGGCTGAATAACATATCCAGACGCTCACACTCCCACCAGCCGTCCATATAGCTTTCACCGAAGCCCAGCGATCCTTCCTGCAGCACCCGCTTAAACATCTGCGGATTATTCACCTGAATATCAAACGCCTGGCTGCCGTTAATCGTAATACCGGCCTGCGCCAGCATCTCTTCAACCATGGCGTACCAGCGATCTTTTCTACGAGACAGCGTATTAATACCGACCGAATCCATAACCATCCTCAACGCAGAAGACGTTTCAAAAAGCATAGTCGCAAATTGAAATGACAAAATTTTGAAAGGAGATAAGTGCGTGAATGCAGGGTACCCAACGAGGGAAACGGTATGAAATGAATTAAAATTATTAATAACATGCCTAATTGGCATATTTACCTGCACGGATAGCGCGGGGAACCACCGTTCGGACACTCAGTACGGCTGGCGGAGTGAGGAATATCGACATTCAGGCAGAGAAAGCAGGCTTTACCCGGTAAAGTGTCGTAATATTCACTTACATCTGTAAAACAGGAGGTTATGCAATGTTCGCTTTTATTATTATCGTGATTGTCGTGGCGTTGGTCACCGTTTTCGCCGGCGTCAAAATCGTGCCGCAAGGTTACCAGTGGACGGTAGAACGCTTCGGCCGTTATACCAAAACCTTAATGCCGGGCCTGAATCTGGTGGTGCCGTTTGTCGATCGCATCGGCCGTAAAATCAATATGATGGAACAGGTGTTGGATATCCCGTCGCAGGAGGTCATTTCCCGCGATAACGCCAACGTCTCCATCGACGCCGTCTGCTTTATTCAGGTGATCGATCCCGCGCGTGCGGCCTATGAGGTCAGCAATCTGGAACTGGCGATCATCAACCTGACCATGACCAACTTCCGCACCGTGCTGGGCGCCATGGAGCTGGACGAAATGCTGTCGCAGCGCGATAACATCAACAGCCGCCTGCTGCAGATTGTCGACGAAGCCACCAATCCGTGGGGCGTGAAGATCACCCGCATCGAAATCCGCGACGTACGCCCGCCGGCCGAACTGGTGGCCTCCATGAACGCCCAGATGAAGGCGGAGCGCACCAAGCGTGCCGATATTCTGGAGGCTGAAGGGGTGCGTCAGGCGGCAATCCTGCGCGCCGAAGGGGAAAAACAGTCACAGATTCTGAAGGCGGAAGGCGAGCGGCAGTCGGCGTTCCTGCAGGCGGAAGCACGTGAACGTGCGGCCGAAGCGGAAGCGCGGGCCACCCAGCTGGTGTCTGACGCGATCGCCAGCGGCGACATCCAGGCGGTGAACTACTTTGTCGCGCAAAAATACACCGACGCGCTACAAAGCATCGGCGCCGCCGATAACAGCAAGGTTGTAATGATGCCGCTCGACGCCAGCAGCCTGCTCGGCTCTATCGGCGGCATCGCCGAACTGCTGAAAGACGGCAAAGGAAAAGCGTAATGCTGGCGGCGATTGTGGAAAACCCGCAGTGGTTCTGGCTGTCGCTCGGCGGCCTGCTGCTGATTGCCGAGATGCTCGGCACCAGCGGTTATCTGCTGTGGAGCGGCGTGGCGGCGGCAATCGTCGGCACGCTGGTCTGGCTGTTTCCAGGCATCGGCTGGGAATGGCAAGGGGTGCTGTTTGCCATTTTGGTCGTCGTGGTCGCCTACCTGTGGTGGTATTGGCTGCGCGCCCGTGCCTCCGCCAGCGACGGCGCTCAGGCGCTTAACCAACGCAACCGGCAGCTGATCGGCACCCGCGCTACGCTGACCGAACCGCTGCATAACGGCCTGGGTCGCATTAATATCGGCGACGGCAGCTGGCGCGCCCGCGCGGCGCAAGATTTACCGGCGGGCACCGAAGTGGAAGTGGTCGCCGTGGAGGGCACGACGCTGGTGATCCGCGCCGTCAACCGCGGATAACGGCATCACCGCTTAACCCGGCGTATGGCAGCAGCCGGCCAGGTTATTAATGATCGGGCAGTCAGCGCCGTCATCGCCCGGACACTGCTCAGCCAGCGTCAACAGGCGCTGGCGCATCTCCTGCAGCGCCTGGATATGTTTTTCTATCTCCGTCACCTTGTGCAGGGTGCGCGCTTTAACGTCGGCGCTATGCCGCGCCGGATTGTTAAACAGGGCCACCAGCTCACGACACTCGTCCAGATTAAAGCCCACCTGCCGCGCCTGGCGCAGCAAGGTTAACTCTTCAATATGTTTAGGGTTGTAGCTGCGATAGCCGTTGTCGGTGCGGATCGGCGCGGTAACCAGGCCTTTTTCCTCATAGAAGCGGATGGCCTTGCTGGTTAAGCCGGTTTTTTTCGCCACATCGCTGATATTCATCGTTCCCCCCTTGACCTTACCCTTGCGGTAAGGTTTAACCTCATTCTCAGTGAAAAGTGTTAAGGCGGTCAAGCCTTAATCAATAATGCTCAAATGAAGGAGACAAACCATGTCGAACACTACCGTACTTACGCTGCAGGGCCTTACTTGCTCACACTGCGTCGGGCATACGCGTAAAGCTCTGGAAGCCGTTCCCGGCGTTACCGCCGCCGACGTCACCCTTGAGCAGGCCAAAGTCACCGGCGACGCCGCGCCGCAGGCGCTGATCGGCGCCGTAGAGCAGGCCGGCTACCACGCTCAGCTGGCCGGGTAACGCCACCGCTCATCGCGGCCGGCATTTCAGTAATCTCCTGCCGGTACCTCCCTCGGCGGCGCGTTAAGCCGCCGAACACCCTCTCCCCTTCCCCTTTGGGATAATTCCACCGTTTCTCAGGCTTTCCCACACGGCGCACAGCGTTTAGCATGGATCACACATTTCACCCATCAGCTTTCAAGTAATGTTGGAATCTTACAGGGATAAACAGGAGCTATGCCGTATGGGTCAACTGTTACGCCGTTTTGCCGTTTTTCTTGGCTTAATATCGCCAGCGGCCTACGCCTATCCGGGCATAGATATTACACTGCCGGGCGATCGGCAACTGCATCTGGTCGGCAGTATCCATATGGGAACGGCCAATATGGCGCCGCTGCCCGCCCGGTTACTCAGCCGTCTGAAGCAGGCCGACGCTCTGATTGTCGAGGCCGATATCACCGGTTCGGCATCGCCGTTTGGCGAGGCGGAAGAGCAGCCGCCGCTGGCTGAACGCCTGAATGATAAGGAGCAACAGCGTTTACAGACGCTGTGCCAGGAGTTGGGCGCCGATAGTGCACTGTTCGATACGCTGCCCGGCTGGCAGATTGCGCTGACCATGCAGGCGCGTCAGGCGCAGCGGTTGGGGCTGCGTGCGGAATACGGCATCGACCATCAGTTGCTGGAAGCCGCCAAAAGCCAGCAGAAACAGGTGATAGAGCTGGAAGGCGCCGACACGCAGCTCAAAATGCTGCAACAGCTGCCCGAAGGCGGGATGGCGCTGCTGCGCGATACGCTGACGCACTGGCACACCAACGCCCGCCTGCTGCAAACCATGATCGGCTGGTGGCTGGACAGCCAGCCCAGCATCGCTCTGGATACGCTGCCCACCACCTTCAGCACCGGGCTGTATGATGTGCTGATGCATCAGCGTAATCTGCAGTGGCAACACCAGTTGCAGGCGCTGCCGCCCGGTAACTATGTGGTGGCCGTCGGCGCGCTGCACCTGTACGGCGAAGACAACCTGCCGGAGATGCTGCAAAAAGCGCCATAAAAAAATGGCCAATATCGCTATTGGCCAGTCAAAGAGGAATTTCTCATATTTTAGTTATACGCATGCAGCCGCTCGGCGGCTGCGGCAGACAGGGTAACAACCTGTATAACAACTTGGCAACCGACTTTACTTAGCCGGCATACTCATACCGACAGCGTCGTACATTTGCCGGCATGCCGCCGTTCGGCGTACAGTTTACCCACTCTGGCTATTACGGTTTAAGGACACCGATTATGACACCCGCAGTCGTACTGCTTGAAAAAAACAGGATCGCTTTTACGCTCCACCCCTACCATCACGATAGCGATGAAACCAATTTTGGCGATGAAGCGGTAAAAAAACTGGGGCTGAACGCCGACCAGGTGTACAAAACGCTGCTGGTGGCGCTGAACGGCGACGCCAAAAAGCTGGCGGTGGCGGTCACGCCGGTCGCCACGCAGTTGGATCTGAAAAAGGTCGCCAAGGCGCTGGGGGCAAAAAAGGCGGATATGGCCGATCCGCAGCTGGCGCAGCGCGTTACCGGCTATCTGGTAGGCGGCATCAGTCCGCTGGGGCAAAAGAAACGGCTGCCGACGGTAATCGACAGCCCGGCGCAGCAGTTCGCCACCATTTTCATCTCAGGCGGCAAGCGCGGGCTGGATATTGAACTGGCGGCCGACGATTTATGCCGTCTGCTGACCGGCACCTTCGCCGATATCGCCAAGCGGGATTGAGCCCGTCACTGACGTCAGCGAACAACGGGCGGCCTGCTCACGCCGACCGCCCGTGATGCATTACTGATACACAATCTCGCCTTTCGGTTCGAACGCCGCCGCATCCAGCGGCGAGTGCTTCTCGATATACTGTTTCAGCACCTCGGCGTCGATAAAGCCGGTATTCACGTAGCTCGGCAGGCCGTCAATCTTCGGATAGCCATCGCCGCCCAGCGCATTGAAGTTCAGCGTCGCCATCCGGTAAGTTTTATCCGCCTGCAGCGGTTGGCCGTTAATCTTCACCGCGCTGACGCCGCTGCCGTCCGCCACCAGGCTGACGTTGGCGAACTGCGCATAGGCGCCAGAGTCCGGCTTCATATTAGCCACCACCGCCAGATACTTCTCGATTTCACGGCCTGTCATATCGGCATACACCAGCGTATTGCCGAACGGCTGCACCTTGAGCACGCTTTTGTAGGTAATATCGCCGGCTTCGATAGAGTCACGCACCCCGCCGCCGCTCATCACGGCAAAGTCGGCGCTGGCGCGTTCCATCTGCGCCGCCAGCAGTACGCGCGCCAGATTGGTCTGTACAAAGCGGACTTTGCTGCGGTCCCCTTCCAGCTTGCCGTTGACACTGCCGATTTTCACCTCCAGCTGCGCTTTGCCTTTATCCTGGAACGGCGTCAGCAGTTTCATCATCGCCGGATCTTCCGCGATCTGTCGGGTGTAGTAGACGCGCTCGCTGCTGCCGTCGGCCTTCTCCACCTTTTTCTTCAGGTTCACCGGGATCAACTGATAATGCTTCAGCGTCAGCTTGCCGTTGCGGAACTGGAAGTCCGCCCGCCCGACGTATTTGCCCCATTCGTGCGCCTGCACGATCCAGGTGCCATTCTGCCGATCCGGCGAACACGGCGTGCCCGGCACATAGTCCACCTGTTTGTGGTTATCACTTGCCATGCATACCGGATCCTGCGAGTGGCCGCCGACGATCAAATCGAGGTAACCGGCCGGCAGGCTGCGCGCCATTTCCACATCCCCCGGCGCGTTGGAACCGTGATTGCCGTTATCGTAATGCCCCATATGGGTGGCGGCGATAATCACATCCGGCTGTTCCTCTTTGCGCAGTTGTTCTACCACCTGTTTGGCTTCCAGCGCCGGCGGGCGGAATTCGATATCGGTGAAATATTCCGGGTTGCCAATTTTGGCGGTATCGTCGGTCGTCAGGCCGAGAACCGCAATCTTGATGCCCTGCCGGTCAAACAGCGCGTAAGGCTTAAACAGCCGTTGCCCGCTGCTTTTCTGGTAGATATTGGCGGATAACAGCGGGAAGGTCGCCCACTTCTCCTGCTGGCGCAGTACGCTGAGCGGATTATCAAATTCGTGGTTGCCGACGGCCATCGCATCATAGCCGATCAGATTCATACCGCGAAAATCCGGTTCCGCATCCTGCAGATCGGACTCCGGCACGCCGGTGTTGATATCGCCGCCCGACAGCAGCAACAGGCTGCCGCCGCTGGCCGCCACCTCCTGACGAATGCCGTCCACCAGCGTTTTTTGCGCGCCGAGGCCATACTCCCCGTGGTCGTTTTGCCAGAAATGGCCATGATGATCGTTGGTATGCAGGATAGTGATGTCGTAGGTCTTATCCTTCTCCCAGGCGCTGGCCAATCCCGGCAGCAAACTCAGGGAAATCAGCAGCGCCCTGGCACTGGCTGTTAACGAAAAACGCATGGCGACTCTCCAGATAATCTCAATAGGACAAGTAGTGATAAAGATGGAATTGTAACGTGAATTAATCGCTTACGATTTCAAATAATTGGGATATACATCAAATTATGTCGCATATGGCAAAAAATAAACAACCCGCCTAAGATAGGAACCTCTCTCTGTTACTTACCAGGCTAATAATAATATGACCGATCGTAGCGATAGCGCTGCGCCGCTGGCCGGCAACAGCGCGGTAAAAGGCACCGCTTTCTCGATTCTCGGCGCCATCAGCGTTTCCCACCTGCTCAACGATATGATCCAGTCGCTGATACTGGCGATCTACCCGATCCTACAGGCCGACTTTAACCTCAGCTTCGTACAGATCGGTATGATCACTCTGACCTATCAGCTGACCGCTTCCCTACTGCAGCCGCTGATTGGCTACTACACCGATAAATATCCGCAGCCTTACTCACTGCCGATCGGCATGGGCTTTACCCTGTCCGGCCTGCTGCTGCTGTCGGTGGCCAATACCTTCCCGCTGGTGCTATTGGCCGCCGCGCTGGTGGGCACCGGCTCCTCGGTGTTCCATCCGGAATCGTCGCGGGTGGCGCGCATGGCCTCCGGCGGCCGCCACGGCCTGGCGCAGTCGCTGTTTCAGGTCGGCGGCAACTTCGGCAGTTCGCTCGGCCCACTGCTGGCGGCGCTGATTATCGCCCCATACGGTAAAGGCAATATCGCCTGGTTTACGCTGGCGGCGCTGCTGGCCATCGTGGTGCTGCTACAGGTCAGCAAGTGGTATCAGCAGCAGCATCGCGCGGCACAGAATAGGCCGAAAACGGCGTCCGCCATCAAACCGCTGCCCAAACGCACCGTGGCGTTTTCACTGACCATTCTGCTGGTGCTGATTTTTTCCAAATACTTCTATCTCACCAGCATCAGCAGCTATTACACCTTTTATCTGATACATAAGTTCGGCGTTTCGGTGCAGAATGCGCAAATTCATCTGTTTGCCTTCCTGTTCGCCGTCGCCGCCGGCACCATTATCGGCGGGCCTCTCGGCGACAGGTTCGGCCGTAAATATGTTATTTGGGCCTCAATTCTTGGCGCGGCGCCGTTTACCCTGGCTTTACCCTATGTATCCCTGGCCTGGACCGGCGTTTTAACGGTGATTATCGGTCTGATTCTCGCCTCCGCCTTCTCCGCCATTCTGGTTTACGCGCAGGAGCTGATTCCCGGCAAAGTGGGGATGGTTTCCGGCTTATTCTTCGGTTTTGCTTTCGGCATGGGCGGATTAGGTGCGGCAGTGCTCGGCTATGTCGCCGATTTGACCAGTATCGAACTGGTTTACAAAATCTGTGCTTTCCTGCCGTTAATCGGCATTATCACCGCTTTACTGCCGAATATGGACGGTAAGACGCGTTAAAGAAACCACTTTTCCCGGCTGAAAGCGATCGCGCAGCCGGGATTTCCTCGTGCTCCTGGCTGGCTAATGCCACAATTTTCGCCAAAATCCCCTGTTCATTCCCTTCCCGGCAATATTGCATACTTTTTTATAAAAAAGACAAATTCAGTCAAACTATGATTGATTAAATGCAATAAACTAAATGTATCAATACGTAAAAAAACACCACCCGCCGTAACGCCTACACAAGAAGGAGCCTGGATGCATCATTCAACACCGCTCATCACCACCATTGTCGGAGGCCTGGTACTCGCCTTCCTCCTCGGTATGCTGGCGAACCGCCTGCGCATCTCCCCGCTGGTGGGATACCTTGCCGCAGGCGTGCTCGCCGGCCCGTTTACTCCGGGTTTCGTCGCCGATATCTCACTGGCGCCGGAACTGGCGGAAATCGGTGTGATCCTGTTGATGTTCGGTGTCGGCCTCCACTTCTCCCTGAAAGACCTTCTCGCGGTTAAATCCATCGCCATTCCCGGCGCCGTGGCGCAGATTGCCGTCGCCACCCTGTTGGGGATAGGCCTGTCACGCCTGTTAGGCTGGGATTTGCTCTCCGGTCTGGTGTTTGGCCTGTGTCTGTCAACCGCCAGCACCGTGGTGCTGCTGCGTGCGTTGGAAGAGCGCCAGCTGATTGACAGCCAGCGCGGGCAAATCGCCATCGGCTGGCTGATCGTCGAAGATCTGGCGATGGTGCTGACGCTGGTGCTGCTGCCGGCCTTCGGCAACATGATGGACAATAACAACGCCAGCACCGCACAGCTGCTGAGCGAACTGGCGATGACCATCGGTAAGGTGATCGCCTTTATCGCGCTGATGATTATCGTCGGCCGCCGCCTGGTGCCGTGGATCCTGGCGAAAACCGCCAGCACCGGCTCGCGTGAGCTGTTTACCCTGGCCGTGCTGGCGCTGGCGCTGGGCATCGCCTACGGCGCGGTGAAGCTGTTCGATGTGTCATTCGCCCTCGGCGCTTTCTTCGCCGGCATGGTGTTGAACGAGTCAGAGCTCAGCCATCGCGCCGCCCATGACACCCTGCCGCTGCGCGACGCCTTCGCCGTGCTGTTCTTCGTTTCGGTCGGCATGCTGTTCGACCCGCTGATCCTGATTAACGAACCGCTGGCGGTGCTGGCGACGCTGGCAATCATCGTCTTCGGCAAATCCGTCGCCGCTTTCCTGCTGGTCAGAATGTTCGGCCACTCCAAACGCACCGCGCTGACCATCTCCGCCAGCCTGGCGCAGATTGGCGAGTTCGCCTTTATTCTCGCCGGCCTCGGCATTGCGCTGGGCATGATGTCGGAACATGGCCGTAATCTGGTGCTGGCCGGCGCAATCTTGTCGATCATGATCAACCCGCTGCTGTTTACCCTGCTGGAGCGCTACCTGAGTAAAACGGAAACCATTGAGGAGCAGACGCTGGAGGAGGCGGTGGAAGAAGAGAAGCAGATCCCGGTAGATATGTGCAACCACGCGCTGGTGGTCGGCTATGGCCGCGTCGGCAGTCTGCTGGGCAGTAAGCTGCGCGAGGCCGGCATTCCGATGGTGGTGATAGAAAATTCCCGCCCGCGGGTCGAAGCGCTGCGTGAACAGGGGATTAAAACCGTGCTGGGCAATGCGGCCAACGGCGAAATCATGGAACTGGCGCGGCTGGACTGCGCGCGCTGGCTGCTGCTGACCATTCCCAACGGTTATGAAGCCGGCGAGATCGTAGCCTCGGCGCGCGGTAAGCGCCCCAACCTAGAAATAATCGCCCGCGCGCACTATGACGATGAAGTGACCTATATCACCGAGCGCGGCGCCGACCGGGTGGTGATGGGAGAAAGGGAGATCGCCAACAGCATGTTGAATATCCTGCAGCTTGAGAACATCAGTGAGGAAGAAAAGGCCGGCGCCTGCCCGATCTAATCCTGCACGGGCCGGCAGCGCCGGCCCGTCATCTTCAGCGCTCCCAGTAGGCCTCTTCCAGGCTATCTTCCCGCTCCGGCAAACCGCGCGTCAGGCGCGGCGAATGCTGGTTCAGCACCTGATAACTGACGCGGTTGGCGTATTTACACACCTGCGCCAGCGAGGAATAGGTCAGATAGCTGCGCACGTGCTTGCTGGAGTTCGGCACATTGTTGCGGTGATAACCGTTGGCCGCGATATCATGCAGCAACGCCGACAGCGCGCCGTCTCCGGCGCCGTTGGTATTCATGATCTTTTCCGGGCCGCCCATATAAGGCGCAATGTGCGAATAGACGCGGAACGGATTTTCGCAGCTCTCGCGGCGCATAGCGCGGCTGAATTCATAGCGGTTGAATTCGGCAATATGGCCCGGCAGCAGCGGATGCTGCGTTTCGCGTTTGTTGGCCTCTTCGGTATAACCGGCCATATACAGGCCATGCGGCCCGGCGGTGCACAGCACCAGATCCACCCACTCCAGCGCCATATCCGAAGCGGTCAGCGGATCGCTCAAACCGGTCAGCTCCTGCGCCTCGTCTTCGTTCATCGCCAGGATCGATACATTGTCCCGCAGGAAATCACGCCACCACTGCGGATCGTCGGCGATCACATATTTGGTGCCCAACGTCAGCACCACCGGCACGTCATGCTTTTTAGCGTATTCAATCGCCTTCATGGTCGCCGCCGGCATCGGCTCGCCCGGTTTGCAGCGCACCAGATAGGAGGTCAGCACCAGCGCCGATGCATCGGCAATCACCGCCTCGGGAATACTTTCCGGCATCAGCTGGTTCATCTGGCCGGGGCTGATAGCGAAGGTACGCTCACCGCTTTCGCTAATCAGCGTAAAGCAGCGGCCGATCGCACCGTCCACGCCCTGCAGGTAGTTGAGATCGGTACGGCTGGAAGTGTTGCACAAATACCGGTAAGCGTAACTGCCGATCTTGACGTTGCTGCACATCACGCCCAGCAGCACCGAACGGTCGTCCGCCAGCACCGAATAGTTGTGCAGCGTGTTGCCGATGGTGCCGCCGGCAAACTGATGGGTAATCAGATTGTTGTCGTTCAGTTCCTGATACAGCGCTTCCGCCACGTCATCTTCAATCACCAGCGAGTGCCCCAGACTCAGGCCGTAGCGCTGAACAAACGCATCATCCACTTTGGCTTCAATATCCACCAGCGTCTGGTCGATGCCGACGATATAAGAGGTGCTGACTTCATGCTCCGGTTGCGTCTGCTGCAGCAGCGGATCGCGGGCGTTCACCGGAAAATAGTGTTTGGATTTACGTTTACCAGGAAATTTCATGTGATTGGCGGTTTGTGGCAGTTAACAGGCGGGAAATGTTAACACATTCCCGCCGGATTGAAGATCAGAACTGCTGCGTCGCCAGTTGGCGCATCATCTCGATATGAGCCGGTTCGTCATTAAGTGCGGAGATGTACTCAAATTTTTCCCCGCCGGCCTGCAGGAAGATTTCACGGTTCTGCTCTTTAATCTCTTCCAGCGTTTCCAGGCAGTCCGCCGAGAAGCCCGGGCAGATCAGCTGAATGTGCTTCACGCCCTGCGCCGGCAGCGATTTCAGCGTTTCATCGGTATACGGCGTCAGCCAAGGCTCGCGGCCGAAGCGAGACTGATAGGTCAACATAATACGCTCCGCCGGCAGCGGCAGCGTAGCGGCCAGCGCGCGGCGGGTATCCTCACAGCGCAACGGGTAGTCATCCCCGGTCTGCGCATAACGCTTGGGAATACCGTGGAACGAGAGCACCAGCCGATCCGGCTGCCCATGCTCGGCGAACGCGCGCTCAACGCTCTGCTGCAACGCAGAGATATAGGCCGGGTGTTCGGCATAATCGCTGATAAAACTGATGGACGGCAGACGGCGATAGCCGCGCAGCACGCGCGCAACGCCGTCCCAGACCGCGGCGCTGGTTGAGCAGGAGTATTGCGGATACAAAGGCAGCACCACCAGATGCGTCACCCCTTGCGCCAGCAGCTTATCGATGGCGTCGTTCAGGCTCGGCGTACCGTAGCTCATGCCCAGTTCCACCGGCACCGACGGCATGCTGGCGGCCAGCGCCTGCTGCTGCCGGCGGCTGTACACCAGCAGCGGCGAACCTTCATCCATCCAGATCGACTGGTACAGTTTGGCAACGCGCGGCGAACGGATCGGCAGAATCACGCCGTTGAGGATCGGCTTCCAAATCAGCGGCGAGGTATCGACGACACGCGGGTCGCTCAGGAATTCTTTCAGGTAGCGTTTTACCGCCGCGGACGTCGGAGCTTCTGGCGTACCAAGGTTGACCAGCAATACCCCATGTTTTTCTTGCGTCATTTCAGCGCCTCTTATTTCCGTTACGCTCGGCCTGTCGCCAATACGCTGCGGCCTTAAATAAATAAGGCCGTATTGTAACGAAAAAGCCGGGGGCTGAAACCGATATCAGCAACAGGCATTACCGTTCAGCCAGTCGCCATACCGCAGCGACGTTGCGCGCCGTGACTTCGAGGTTGCGCGCCGCGTCCGTCAGCGCCTCCTCCAGCGTCACCACCCGGTCCAGCACCGAGAACGCCGCATCGATGCCGTGCTGGTGCACCACCTGGTAATCACGCGTCAGACTGCCGGCAATGGCGATCACCGGCCGCTGATGACGCTTGGCGACGCGCGCGACGCCGATCGGCGTCTTACCGTGGATCGACTGGCTGTCGAGCCGCCCTTCGCCGGTGATCACCAGGTCAGCATCCTGCAGCGCCGCCTCCAGCCGCAGCGTTTCCACCACGATCTCAACGCCCGGCCGCAGTTCGGCATTGAGCATCCCCAGCAGCGCAGCGCCCATACCGCCCGCCGCGCCGGCGCCGGGCGCGTTAATCACCCCACAGCCGGTCACCCGCTCCAACAGCTCGCCATAGTGGCGCAGTGCCCGATCCAGTTGATCCACCATCTGCGGCGTCGCGCCTTTTTGCGGGCCAAACACCGCCGACGCGCCCTGTTTGCCGCACAGCGGATTATCCACGTCGCAGGCCACGGTGATCGTTACCCGCCGCAGGCGCGAATCCAGCGCGCCAAGTTCGATCTGCGCCAGATCCGCCAGCGCCGCGCCGCCGGCCGACAGCGGCTGCCCCTGCCGGTCCAGCAGTTTAACCCCCAGCGCCTGCATCATGCCCGCGCCGCCGTCGTTGGTGGCGCTGCCGCCGATGCCCAGAATAATGGCGCTGACGCCGCGATCGAGCGCCGCCAGTATCAACTCTCCGGTGCCGAAACTGGTGGTAATGCGCGGATCGCGACGATCGCCGCTCGCCAGATGCAGGCCCGACGCCGCCGCCATCTCGATCACCGCCGTTTTACCGTCACCCAGCAGCCCGTAGAACGCCTCAACCGGCTGGCCCAGCGGCCCGGAGACGGTCACGTTGACAATTTGCCCGTCCGTGGCGGCCACCATGGCGTCGACGGTGCCTTCGCCGCCATCGGCCATCGGCAGTTTCACATAGCGGGCATCCGGGTAAATCTGGCGGAATCCGCGTTCAATCGCCGTCGCCACCTCCAGCGCGCTCAGGCTCTCCTTAAATGAATCCGGCGCTATCACCACTTTATTCAGCGTTTTCATCGTCAACTCCTTATCCTGCCAGATTAAATACGCCGAACATCAGCGCGGAAACCGCCGCAATGGTGAAGCCCACCAGCGTTTCATACGGCAGCAGCTTCAGGCGTTCATGCACCGACATATTGACACTGCCGCCGGTGGCGTGGAAAAAACTGCCGTGCGGCAGGTGATCCAGCACGGTAGCGCCGGCATGAATCATCGCCGCCCCCGCCAGGCCGCTGACCCCCAACTCCAGCAGCGTCGTGCTGAAAACGCCGGAAGCGACGGCGGTGCCGGCGGTGGTCGAGGCGGTCGCCATCGACATCAGCGCCCCTGACAGCGGCGCCAGCAGCCAGGCCGGCAGTCCGGTATGCGTCAGCGTGTTAATCAGCACGTCCTTTAGCTGCGAGTTGGCGATAATCCCGGCCAGCGTGCCCGTCCCCAGCAGCATGATCGCCACCGGCGCCATCCGGCTCAGGCCGGACACCATAAACTGATTGCACTGGCGGATACGCCCCATCAGCAGCGCGCCGACCAATCCCCCTACCGGCAAGGCAATCAGCGGATCGATGGCGATACCGGCGATCGGCCGCAGCGACAGCAACAAAATGGCGATCAGCGGCGCGCTGATGGCAACCCAAAAACCGGGACGGGCGCCTTCGCTTTGAGAAGTCAGTTCCTCCGCGATCACCATGCTGCCGGTGTTGCTCAGCCGTTTGGCAAGCAGATAAGCCACCAGCAGCCCGCACAGGCCGGGCACGATGCCCGCCATCATCACCGAGGTCAGCGGCTGATGAAAATTATCCGCGGCGGCAATGGTATTCGGGTTCGGCGACATCACGTTGCCGGCCTTACCGCCGCCGATCATCGCCAACAGGATCGCCACCCGCGAGATCCCGGCCTTATGCGCTATCGACAGTGCGATCGGCGCCACGGTGATCACCGCCACATCGATAAATACGCCGACCGCCGTCAGGATCAGTGTAGCCACCGCCAGCGCCAGCAGCGCGCGGGTTTCGCCGACTTTACGCACGATGGTCTCGGCAATGGTGTGCGCCGCACCGGATTCGATCAGCACCCCCGCCAGTACGCCGGCGGCCAGGATGCGCATCACCGCGTTGGTGATGCCCTGCGCGCCGCTGATCATCAGCGTGACGGTTTCGACCAGATCGGCGCCGCCGCACAGCCCGCCGGCCAAGGCGCCGGCGATCATGCCGTATGCGGGTGGAACCTTGCGTAGAATCAGGACGATGGCGACGACTAGCGCCACCAGTGCGCCCAATGTGGATACCGTTGTCATTATTGTTATTCCCCGTTATTGGTGTCAGACCAACATATGCCGCGCCGGGGCGGTTAACTTGAGAGGAAGCAACAAAAAATCAGCGGTCAGAACACCGGTTAGTTGTGGGTTTACACAATTTACTCATTGAGCAGCATGCCGATATAGAGCTGCAGCGCTGTCGTCAATACGTTGATTTTTAAACCGGTAATGGCTTCGATACGCTGCAGGCGATAGCGCAGCGTGTTGACGTGGATATGCAGCTGCAACGCGGTCTGCGTCTGATCACAGTTCCGCGAAAAATATTGCCGCAGGGTGTGGCGCAACACCCCTTTGTCATCCTGTTCGCTCAGAATGCGCCAGGGCTTGCTCAGCTCCAGCGCCCGCCAGTCTTCGCACATGTCGCACAGCAGCGACGGCAGCGGGTAGTCGTCATAGAACAGCGATTTATGACGCAGCTTCAGCCGCCGCGCCATCGCCTGGGTGGCGCGGGCCGTCAGCCCGGAACGAAAAACGCCCTCTTCGCCGGCGAAGTAACCGCCAACGATCAGCCGCACGTTGAAACGCTGCTGCAGCCGAGCCTGCAGCGCCTGTGCCTGCTTACGCTCCAGCTTTTGGCTCCAGCTTCCCTGCAGCCAGCTGGCGGGGCGCAGCAGCACCAGCTCGTTGAGACCGGTCATGGCGATCAGCGCTTCACGCTGGCCGCTCTCCAGCTCATTAAGCAGTTCACGCAGCAGATGCGGCTGCCGATCGTGCAGCTCAATAATCCACACGATGCGCGGCTGCAGCAAATCCAACCCCAGATAAGCGGCCATTGCCTCCAGCGCCGCCCGGTCTCCCGTCCCCTGCAGCAGCTGGTTGGCCAGCTCTTCGCGGTAACGCTTCTCCCACTGATGCTGGTCAAGCAGCGCCGCCTGCTCGACCATCAGCTCCGCCGCCATTTTGACCAGCTCCGCATAGTTGCGCACCTGCAGCGGATCGCCGGAAATACCGATCACCCCCACCCGCTGATTGCGGAAACAGAACGGCAGGTTAATCCCCGGCTGCACGCCTTTTAAGTGGGCGGCGGTGGCGACGTCAATCTCCACCACGCGGTTCTCCGTCAGCGCCAGCACCGCTCCTTCATGGCGCTGGAACAGGCGCGAGGCGTCGCCGGAAGCAATAATGACGCCGTTGTTGTCCATCACATTCACCGAGTAGGCGATAATGCCCATCGCGCGCTGGACGATTTGGCGGGCGGTGGATTCTTCCAAGAAATTGGTCGGTCTTAGCATGCGCTTCTTCCTGAAAACTGAAGTGTGGGCTGTTATACGTTATTCGCCGCGGAGAATTAAACATCAGTTCAAGCACAAAGCCAGACGGATCACATTTCATAAGAAAAAAAGGCAAAAAAAAACGCCGGACATCAGCCGGCGTTATATATCGACGAAAGGCGAATCAGTTCAGGATGGTCGCCAGCTCGGCGCTGACTTCGCTCACCTGACGGGTCCCGTCGATCTTGTGATACTGGGTGTTACCCGCATCGGCTTCTTTACGGTAGTAAGACACCAGCGGCGCGGTCAGCTGATGGTATTCCACCAGACGTTTGCGCACGGTTTCTTCCTGGTCATCTTTACGCGTGGTCAGCTCTTCACCGGTCACGTCGTCTTTGCCTTCCACCTGCGGCGGGTTGAATTTCACGTGATACACGCGGCCGGACGGCGCGTGCACGCGGCGGCCAACGATGCGCTCAACGATCAGTTCGTCCGGCACGTCGAACTCCAGCACGTAATCCACCTTGATGCCGGCTTCTTTCATCGCGTCAGCCTGCGGGATTGTGCGTGGGAAACCGTCCAGCAGGAAGCCGTTACGGCAATCTTCCTGGGCGATACGCTCTTTCACCAGAGCGATAACCAGCTCGTCGGTGACCAGCTTGCCGGCATCCATAATTTCTTTCGCCTGCTTGCCCAGTTCAGTGCCAGCCTTCACGGCTGCGCGCAACATATCACCGGTGGAGATTTGCGGAATGCCGTATTTCTCCATGATGAATTGAGCCTGAGTACCTTTACCAGCGCCCGGAGCGCCCAGCAGAATGATACGCATTGCGTAAATCCCCTTGCTATGTATCCCCTTCGCATCCCAGGCCCGCGGCCGGAATCTATCGGGTATAAGTTTTTATATTAAAATTGCGAAAACGCTCAACCATACCATTTTAGCGGTGGCCGGCTCAAGGCACAGCAGGAAATCGATTGCGGCCAATAAACAGCCAACGGCATAAAAATGAAAGGGTTACATTCTCCGCCAAACCACGCACCGATCGTCATATGCCAGGAACGGAGCGCCAGCAGACCGCAGAAATACAGGGCCGCAGCGCATAACGCCGCGGCCCCGGAAGGTTTAGGTATAAATCAGAATTATGCTGACAGCAGTTTGTTCATCCGGCGGATAAACAGGTTCGGATCTTCCAGCGTGCCGCGTTCGGCCAACAGCGCCTGATCCAGCAGCAGATCGATCCACTCGGCAAATTGTTCGTTATCGCCCACGTCGGATGCGCGTTTGACCAAGGCATGCTCCGGATTCAGCTCGAAAATATATTTCACTTCCGGCGCCTGCTGGCCCGCAGCGGCGAACAGTTTCGCCATCTGGGTGCTCATTTCATCCGCATCGGTGGTGACGATTGCCGGCGTATCGGTCAGGCGGTGCGTCAGCCGCACGTCCTTCACCCGCTCGCCCAGCAGCGTTTTCACACGATCGATAAACGGCTCCAGCTGTTTTTCCGCTTCTTTCTGCTCTTCGGTTTCATCCGCCAGTTTTTCCAGCGCTTCATCCGCCTTGCTGACCGACTGGAACACCTTGCCGTCAAATTCGGTCAGGTAGCTCATCATCCATTCGTCGATGCGGTCAGACAGCAGCAGCACCTCGATGCCTTTCTTGCGGAACAGTTCCAGATGCGGGCTGCTGTTGGCAGCGGCATAGCTGTCGGCGGTGATGTAGTAGATCTTATCCTGCCCTTCGCCCATGCGGCTGATGTACTCTTCCAGCGACACGGTTTGCGCCGAGCTGTCGCCGTGGGTAGAGGCAAAGCGCAGCAGCTTGGCGACGGCGTCTTTGTTGTTGGCGTCTTCCGCCGGGCCTTCTTTCAGCACCAGCCCGAACTGCTGCCAGAACTTCTGATAGGCTTCTGCGTCGTCTTTCGCCAGTTTTTCCAGCATCTGCAGCACGCGTTTGGTCAGCGCGCTGCGCAGGTTCTGGGTTACGCGGCTGTCCTGCAGAATTTCACGCGAGACGTTGAGCGGCAGATCGTTGGAGTCGATCAGGCCGCGCACAAAGCGCAGATAGTTCGGCATAAACTGCTCGGCATCGTCCATGATGAACACGCGCTGCACGTACAGCTTCAGCCCGTGCTTATGGTCGCGGTTCCACATATCCCACGGTGCCTGCGCCGGGATATACAGCAGGCTGGTGTACTCCTGCTTGCCTTCCACCCGGTTGTGGCTCCAGCTCAGCGGATCGCTGAAGTCATGGGCGATGTGCTTATAGAACTCTTTGTATTCGTCGTCGGTCACGTCCGACTTGCTGCGGGTCCACAGCGCCTGGGCCTTGTTGACCTTCTCCCAAGTGGCGGTATCGTCTTCTTCGTTCTTGGTTTCAATCTCAACCGGCAGCGCGATATGGTCAGAGTATTTGCCGATCACCGAACGCAGACGCCAGGCGTCGAGATACTCATCTTCACCTTCACGCAGGTGCAGGGTGATTTCGGTACCGCGCTCTTCTTTAGTAACATCGGCAATGGTGTAATCGCCTTCGCCGACCGACTCCCAGAATACGCCCTCATCGGCGGCGGCGCCTGCGGCGCGGGTGCGCACGGTGACTTTATCGGCGACGATAAACGCCGAGTAGAAGCCCACGCCGAACTGGCCGATCAGCTGGCTGTCTTTCGCCTGATCGGAGCCGATGGACTCCAGAAACGCCTTGGTGCCGGATTTGGCGATGGTGCCGAGGTTCTCAATAACCTCGTCGCGGCTCATGCCGATGCCGTTATCAGAGATGGTCAGCGTACGCTGGTCTTTGTCGAAAGACAGACGAACGCGCAGGTCGCCGTCGCCCGCGTAAAGTTCCGGCGCGGAAAGCGCGCGGAAACGCAGTTTATCCGCGGCGTCGGAAGCGTTGGAAATCAGCTCGCGCAGAAAAATTTCTTTGTTGGAATACAGCGAATGAATCATCAAATGCAGCAGCTGTTTGACTTCAGACTGAAATCCGCGGGTTTCTTGGCCTTTCATACTCATCGATTACCTCAAAGACAATTGGTACCAAAACGAACAATGAGTATCAGATGGGGATAAGCGCGTGGTTTTTCAAGCGGCTGGGAGGAAGTTTTTATGCAGAAACGGGATGCGTCGCGCATCCCGTTAACGGCAAACGTCAGAATTTGATAGCGTGACGCCCGGCCAGCGAATGCGACAGCGTGGTGCCGTCGACCATTTCCAGCTCGCCGCCAACCGGCACCCCGTGGGCGATGCGGCTGGCCAGCACGCCGTACTGACCGCACATCTCTGCGATGTAGTTGGCGGTGGCTTCCCCTTCGACCGTCGGGTTGGTCGCCAGGATCACCTCGGCGATCTCCTCCTGCTCAAGCCGCTGCTCCAGCCGGTCGAGGCCGATATCGGCCGGGCCGATGCCGTCCAGCGGCGACAGATGCCCCATCAGCACAAAGTAGCGGCCGGCAAACTGGCCGGTCTGCTCAATGGCGTGGATATCCGCCGGGCTCTCCACCACGCAGATCTGGCCGTTTTGCTGGCGGCGCGGATTGGCGCAGATGGTGCAGACATCTTGCTCGGTAAAGGTGCGGCAATCGGCGCAGTGGCCGATTTCCGACATGGCGCGGGTCAACGCCTGCGCCAAACGCATACCGCCGCTGCGATCCCGTTGCAACAGTTGGAACGCCATACGCTGCGCCGATTTCGGGCCTACGCCCGGCAGGCAGCGCAGCGCCTCCATCAATGACTCCAGCAGCGGACTGGTTTGCATCAGAATGGCATCTTAAAGCCAGGCGGCAGTTGCATGCCGCTGGAGACCGACGCCATTTTCTCTTTCTGCGTTTCTTCGATGCGACGCGCGGCGTCATTGAACGCAGCGGCGATCAAATCTTCCAGCATCTCTTTGTCGTCTTCCATCAGGCTTGGATCGATCTCCACGCGGCGGCAGTTGTGCGCCCCGTTAATCGTCACTTTCACCAGACCAGCGCCGGATTCGCCAGTTACTTCCAATTTGGCGATTTCTTCCTGCATCTGCTGCATTTTTTCCTGCATTTGCTGGGCTTGCTTCATCATGTTGCCCAGACCGCCTTTACCAAACATAGTCGTCTCTCGTAGCAATGGGCCGCGCAGGGTGCGCAGCGATTAAAGGGGGCGAATACTCTCTTCATCCAAATCCGCATCGAAGAACCGACGCAGCGTCTGAATGTTGGTATCCGCAACGATAGACTGACGCGCCTGCGCCAGTTTTTCTTCATAAATGGCTTGCCGCCATTCCAGCGGAGTACGCTCCGCCGGGTTTTCGTCTTCCACCACCGTCAGCTCAACCGGGCCGCCGTGCAGCTCGCTGAGCGCCTCGCTGAGCGCCTTCTGCGCCGAAGGCGAATTCAGATGGCGCTGCGTCGGCCGCAGGTGAAGACAAATTTTTCCGGGTGCCTGCTGCTCTTTAAAGGCGTTTAACGCCAGCTGCTGCACCAGTTTGGGAATGTTAAGCTTATCGATTTCCGCCGCCCAGGCGTCGCGTTCAATCGACTCTGCCACCAGTTTAGCCGACAGTTCGGGCGTTTTTTCATGTTCCAGCGCGGTGCGCAGCGCCTTCGGCGTGGCGACCGGCTCAGGCGCGGCTTCCGGCTCGGTTTGCGCACGCCAGCGGTAAGCTTCCGGCTTCGCCGGTTTCTGCTGCACGATCTTTTCCGCCTGACGCTGCTGGCTGCGCTCAGTCACGGAAGCTAATCGCTCCAGCGCTGAGTTTGCCGGCCGCGCTCTTCCTGGCGCCGCCGGCTCACTCTTTTTTGCGGTGGATGCCCCCTGTTGCCGCTGCAACTGGGTGCGCGCCTTCAATAACTGCGCGGTGGCATCCGGTAATGATGTTGCCGCCGCGCGTTGCGGCGGTGCGCTGCTGCCCAACGGCGGCGGCGCATCTTGCATGTGCTGCACCTGCGGTGCTTGTGGCGCTTGCGGTGCCTGAACGGCCACCGGCGCACTGGCGACCGGCTCCGGAATCAATGCCTTGGGATGAAACGCCAGCGCGCGCAACAGCGTCATTTCGACGCCCATACGGCGATCCGGCGCGTAGGCCAGTTCTTTACGGCCGATCAGCAGCGTTTGGTAATACAGCTGTACGTCAGTCGGCGGCAACGTGCGGGCCAGCTCGCGCAGCCGCTGCTCAATCGCCGCGTAATGGTTATCCAGCACCGACGGCAGCAGTTGCACCATGGCAATCCGGTGCAGCAGCGCCAGCGTCTCCACCAGCAGGTTTTCCCAGTCGACGCCGCGCGAAGCGGCCTGCGCCACCTGCGCCATCACCTTTTCACCGTCGGCGGTCACCAACGCTTCAAGGATCGCCAGCGGCTGTTCGTCGTCCAGCGTGCCGAGCATCTGGCTGACGGTGGCGGCGGTAACCTGCCCCTGCCCCATGGCGATCGCCTGATCGGTCAGGCTCAGGGCGTCACGCATGCTGCCGTCGGCGGCGCGCGCCAGCAATTGCAGCGCACGCGCGTCGCTGGTGATGCTCTCGGCCTGCAGCACCGTCTCCAGCTGATTGCGGATCTGTTCAACGTCCAGGGCTTTCAGATGGAATTGCAGGCAGCGTGACAGAATGGTCACCGGCAATTTCTGCGGATCGGTGGTCGCCAGCAGGAATTTGACGTGCTCCGGTGGCTCTTCCAGCGTTTTCAGCAACGCATTGAAGCTATGACGCGACAGCATATGCACTTCATCGATCAGATAGACCTTGAAGCGGCCGCGCGCCGGCGCGTACTGCACGTTATCCAGCAGATCGCGGGTGTCTTCCACTTTGGTGCGCGAGGCGGCGTCGATTTCAATCAGGTCGACAAAACGCCCCTGCTCAATCTCGCGGCAGTTATCGCATTGGCCGCACGGCGTGGCGGTGATGCCGGTTTCACAGTTCAGGCCTTTGGCCAGCAGGCGGGCGATGGTGGTTTTACCCACGCCGCGCGTGCCTGAGAACAGATAGGCGTGATGAATCCGCCCCAGCGAGAGGCCGTTAGCCAGCGCCGTCAGGACATGTTCTTGTCCGACAACATCTGCAAACGTTTGAGGGCGCCACTTACGGGCGAGAACCTGATAGCTCATTAATACCGGAGAAGTCGAGTAATCTGGAGGGTCATGCTAACACAGCCCCGCGTCAATCCGCGAGGCCGATATACGCATTGCATCTTCAAGCCGCCGTGCATCAGCCAACAACGGCGAGAAACATGCCGGGCGGGTAACCGCCGTCAATCAGTGGCCGGCGAAATTCACCAGGCAGTAGCAGTCGATGCCCAGCTTGTTCAGCCGCGCTTCGCCGCCGAGATCCGGCAGATTGATGATAAACGCCGCATCTTTGACTTCGCCGCCCAGGCGGCGGATCAGCTTGGCGGTGGCCTCGATGGTGCCGCCGGTCGCCAGCAGATCGTCCACCACCAGCACGACGTCGCCGGCTTCGATGGCGTCGGTGTGAATTTCCAGTTGGTCGGTGCCATACTCCAGCTCATAGCTTTCACTCAGCGTGGCACGCGGCAGTTTGCCCGGTTTACGTACCGGCACAAAGCCCACGCCCAACGCCAGCGCCACCGGCGCGCCAAACAGGAAACCACGCGCTTCGGTACCAACCACTTTGGTGATGCCTGCATCGCGATAACGCTCGACCAGCAGTTCGATGCTGGAAGCATAAGCCAGTGGATTCTCCAGCAGGCTGGTGACGTCACGGAACAGTATGCCCGGCTTCGGGTAATCCGGAATGGTTTTGATACTGTCTTTAATAAACTGAAGCTGCTGCGCAGTAGCGGTCATAATTATTGCCTGATAAAACTGCTTAAAACTGGAACGCGGGACGCCTGAAATCCGGAGCGCCTCTAAGGGAAGATGCCCTGGAAAAAGTAAAATAAGGAGGTAACCCGCGCACGAAAACGCTCAAATTTATGCAAACTGACGCACAAATGCAACCGTCCCTTGCTTTCGGTCTGCCCTTGCCCGTCCGTTCTGCCCATAATAATCGGCGTTCAGCGCCGTTTTTCTTGTGGCAGATCAACAACCGGCAGACGCCACATAAAAATCAGCAGCGCGATCAACATCAGCAACAGCAGAAGTCGCAGCCAGCCGATATTCACCAGCCAGATCGATACGGCGAAGGTTAGCGTGCTCAGCAGCATCCCCTTCCATTTGGCGCCGGGCGGCAGCGCCTTATGCTGCTGCCAGTGGCGCAGATAGCCGCCGCACCAGGAGCGATACAGCAGCCAGTGGTGAAACCGCGGTGAGGAGCGCGCAAAACACCAGGCCGCCAGCAGTAAAAATGGCGTCGTCGGCAGCAGCGGCAACACCACGCCGAGCGTCGCCAGTACCACCGCCAGCCAACCGACCACAATCAACAGCCAACGCGCCATCATTTTCCCCCTTCGCCATGCAGCCTCCACTTTACCACCGCTCCGGGCCGGCGAGGTAACATTCCCCTGCCGCCGCCGCTTTCGGGTACTATAGCGGCTAACCCGATAACGCCCGTTAGGACACACCACCGTGAGCACACACCGACTGATACAGGTTCTGGAACAGCAGATCGCCCAACTGGCCGGCGAGGTTTCGCCGCACGGCGACGCGCCGATCCCGCAGGCCCGCTTCGACAGTGCGCTGTTCAGCCACCAAGGCACGCGGCTGCGCGACTATCTGGCGCAGATTCAGCACAACTTTGCGCAACTGCAAACCGCGGTCAGTGAAAGCCGTACGCCGCAGGTGGCGTTTCTGGCGGAAAAGCTGGTGGCACAGATCGCCGCGCTGCAACGCGAACTGGCGACGCAGGCGCTGCGGCGTAAAAACCAGCCCAAAGCGGCAAAAGAGGAAGATCTGTATCACAAGCTGGCGGAACATCAGGACTATGAACGTCGGCTGATCGCCATGATTCAGGACCGGGAAAGTTTACTCGGCGCTCAGACCACGCTGGCGGCGCAGCGCAAGCTGCAGCAGGAAGTGGCGGCGCTGGAGGGACGCCTGATGCGCTGTCGTCAAGCGCTGACGCGCATCGAGCGCGGCATTGAGCGTAAAGAAAACGGTTTTTGAAGATTTGTCACAATATTTGAAGGAAAATGCCCGGCGGCGGCCGTCCTTCACTATACTCAATGCTTGCTCACGGGTAGCTTCCCGTTATTTTCCGACATATTAGGCACGACCATGCCGGATATATTTACTCATTGAATTAAACGTTGGATTTATGTCCCTAGAAAATGCTTCACCGGAATTACAGCTGGCGGTAGACCTGATTTACCTGCTGGAGTGTAACGAGATCGATCCAGCCACCGCGCTGGCGGCGCTGGATATTGTTAAACGGGACTATCAGGAAAAACTGCAGCGCACCGGCGTCACCTCGCCTTATCTGCCGGAAAGCTGAGGCGACGACGCCGCTTAAAACGTCAGCACCTTCTCTGCCGCCAGCGTCCACTGCGCCAATTCCACCAGCGTGCCAATCTCCACGCCGTCGGTCAGCGTCAAGCGGCTGACGCCGCGCGCATCGGCACAGGTCTTGCACAGTTTGATCGGCACCTGCTGCGCCGTCAGAATTTCCAGCATCTGCTGCAAATGATAGCCCTCATGCGGCTGCTGCCCGGCAATGCCGGCCACCACCGCATCGGACATCAGAAAAATCTTCAGCTCCAGCGCGCTCTGCTGTTCTTTCAGCGCGATCGCCAGGCGTAACGCGTTAAACAGGGATTCCTGGCCATAGGCTGCGCCGCTGGCGACCAACACGATAGATGACATCACTTCTCCTTAACCCAGGCTCGGCCCGGCGTATATTCAGGAAGTCAGCACCGCACAATCGGACGGTTTAACGCGCAGCGTCGGACAATACTGCACCATTTCGATAAACGCATCGACCAGCGCCGCCGCCTCCCCCTTCAGATCGAAGGTTTCCGGCATAAACAGCCAGTTTTCCATCAAACCGGTGACGTAAGCGCGTAAAATAACCGCCGCGCGCCGGGTATGCAGATCGGCCGGCAGCTGACCGCAGCGCATGCTGCTGCGCAGCACGCTTTCAATATGATCGTAACTTTCGAGGTATAAAACTTTGTGAATGTCATGCAGCTGCATCATTTCGCCGACAAACTCACATTTATGAAAGAGAATCTCCATCAGAGCGCGGCGGCGTACGTCGTCCACCGTCGCCGTCAGGACATAAATGAGGATTTCACGTAAAATCCTCAGTGGATTATCAGGAAACTTTGCCTGATACTCTATTTCAAGGTCGCCTATTTTCGACTCTGATAATTCCCAAACTTCGTTAAACAGGTCTACCTTATTCTTGAAATGCCAGTAAATCGCACCGCGCGTCACCCCGGCTGCCGTTGCAATATCTGTGAGCGACGTGGCGGAAACGCCGCGCTCGGAAAATTCTCGCACCGCAGCGTCGAGAATCTGTTGTCGGGTTTCTTGCGCCTGCTGTTTGGTTTTTCGTGCCATGGCATTGTTTTTTCGGGGGAGCGTGATTTACATACATTTGCGAATGTATGTACCATAGCACGCACATAAAATTAACGCAGCAATGGGTTTGCGCGCTTGTGATCCATTGATCATTTTGAAATCGGACACTTGAGGTCTTTCTATGAACAAAAACAGAGGGTTAACGCCTCTGGCGGCAGTTCTGATGCTTTCCGGCAGCTTAGCGCTTACAGGATGTGATAATAAAGAAGCCCAACAGCAAGGCGCTCAACAGGCACCCGAAGTGGGCGTGGTTACCTTGAAGGCACAGCCTCTCAATATGACAACCGACCTGCCTGGCCGCACCGCTGCATATCGCATCGCCGAAGTTCGCCCTCAGGTCGGCGGCATCATCCTGAAGCGTAACTTTGTCGAAGGCAGCGATATCAAGGCCGGCGAATCTTTGTATCAAATCGATCCTGCCACCTACCAGGCTAACTACAACAGTGCCAAAGGTGATCTGGCCAAAGCACAGGCCGCGGCGGAAATCGCACGTTTAACCGTCAACCGTTACAAACCATTGCTGGGTACCAACTACATCAGTAAGCAAGATTACGATACCGCTACCTCCACCCTGCAGCAAAACAACGCCGCAGTGCTGGCCGCCAAGGCCGCGGTGGAAACCGCCCGCATCAATCTGGCTTACACCAAGGTGACCTCGCCAATTTCCGGCCGCATCGGCAAGTCCTCTGTGACCGAAGGCGCGCTGGTAACGACCGGGCAGAGCACCGCGCTGGCCACCGTACAGCAGCTGGATCCGATGTATGTCGACGTCACGCAGTCAAGCAACGATTTCCTGCGTCTGAAACAGGAGCTGGCTAACGGCACCCTGAAACAGGAAAACGGCAAGGCAAAAGTCAAGCTGCTGCTGGAAAACGGTCAAGAATACGCACAGGAAGGTTCCCTGGAGTTCTCCGACGTCACCGTCGATGAAACCACCGGTTCCATCACCATCCGCGCGGTATTCCCTAACCCGAACGACCAGCTGCTGCCCGGCATGTTCGTGCGCGCCCGTCTGGATGAAGGCGTACGCAGCAACGCGCTGTTGGTGCCACAGCAGGGCGTGACGCGCAACCCGCGCGGTCAGGCTACCGCTTTGGTGGTCGGTGCCGACAACAAGGTTGAAATGCGTACCCTGCAGGCTGACCAGGCCATCGGCGACAAATGGCTGGTTACCGACGGTCTGAAATCCGGCGACCGCGTGATCGTCACCGGTCTGATGACGACCAAGCCAGGCATGCAGGTAAAAGCACAAGAAGTTGACACTCAGGCGCAAAAACAGCCGCAGGCTGACGCGCAGAAGTCATAAAAAGGAGCCGGTAATACATGGCTAAGTTCTTTATAGATCGCCCCATTTTCGCCTGGGTAATCGCCATCATCGTGATGTTGGCAGGGGTGCTTGCGATAATGAAACTGCCGATTGCGCAGTATCCGACTATCGCACCGCCGGCGGTGACCATCTCCGCCACCTACCCTGGCGCGGATGCCACCACGGTGCAGGACACCGTTACGCAGATTATCGAACAGAATATGAACGGTATCGATAATCTGATGTACATGTCCTCCTCCAGTGACTCCTCCGGCAGCGTGCAAATCACGCTGACGTTTGATTCCGGCACCGATCCTGACATCGCGCAGGTACAGGTTCAGAACAAACTGTCGCTGGCAACCCCGCTGTTGCCGCAGGAAGTACAGCAACAAGGTCTGAAAGTAGAGAAATCCAGCAGTAGCTTCCTGATGGTGGCCGGCTTCGTTTCCGACGATCCGAACATGACTCAGGATGACATTGCCGACTACGTGGCCTCCAACATCAAAGACCCGATCAGCCGTGCTTCCGGCGTGGGTGAAGTGCAGCTGTTCGGCGCCCAGTACGCAATGCGCGTCTGGCTGGACCCGAACAAGCTGAACAACTTCCAGCTGACGACCACCGATGTCACCAGCGCCATCACCGAGCAGAACAACCAGATCGCTGCCGGTCAGCTGGGCGGCATGCCGCCGGTAGAAGGCCAGCAGCTTAACGCCTCCATCATCGCGCAGACCCGTCTGAAGACGCCGGAGGAGTTCGGTAAGATTCTGCTGAAGGTGAACAGCGACGGTTCACAGGTGCGCCTGCAGGACGTGGCGCGCATTGAGCGCGGCGCGGAAAGCTACGCCGTAACCGCACGCTACAACGGCAAACCGGCCGCCGGCCTGGGTATCAAACTGGCGACCGGCGCCAACGCGCTGAACACCGCCGCGGCGGTCAAAGCCGAGCTGGGCAAACTGCAGCCGTTCTTCCCGCAGGGAATGAAAGTGGTCTATCCGTACGACACCACGCCGTTCGTTAAAATTTCCATTAACGAAGTGGTGAAAACGCTGTTTGAAGCGATCGTGCTGGTGTTCCTGGTCATGTACCTGTTCCTGCAAAACTTCCGCGCTACGCTGATTCCAACCATCGCGGTGCCGGTCGTCTTGCTGGGTACGTTCGCCATCCTGGCGGCGTTCGGCTTCTCGATAAACACCCTGACGATGTTCGGCATGGTGTTGGCGATAGGCCTATTGGTGGATGACGCCATCGTGGTGGTGGAAAACGTCGAGCGTGTGATGTCCGAGGAAGGGCTACCGCCGAAAGAAGCCACCAAGAAATCGATGGGGCAGATTCAGGGCGCGCTGGTCGGTATCGCTATGGTGCTGTCTGCGGTATTTATCCCGATGGCCTTCTTCGGCGGTTCTACCGGCGCCATCTACCGTCAGTTCTCGATCACCATCGTTTCCGCGATGGCGCTGTCGGTGCTGGTGGCAATGATCCTGACGCCTGCGCTGTGCGCCACCATGCTCAAACCGATCCCGAAAGGCGATCACGGGGTGAAGACCGGCTTCTTCGGCTGGTTCAACCGCATGTTCGAAAAGAGCACGCACCACTACACCGACAGCGTGGCCAACATTCTGCGCAGCACCGGTCGTTATCTGCTGATTTACCTGCTGATCGTCGTGGGCATGGCGTTCCTGTTCCTGCGTCTGCCTTCTTCATTCCTGCCGGATGAAGACCAGGGCATTCTGCTGACCATGGTGCAGCTGCCTGCCGGCGCGACGGAAGCACGTACGGCGAAAGTGCTGGAAGAGGTTACCGACCACTTCCTGACCAAAGAAAAAGATAACGTGGTGTCAGTGTTTACCGTTGCCGGCTTCGGCTTTAACGGTAACGGCCAGAACAACGGCCTGTCATTCGTCAGCCTGAAAGACTGGAACGAACGTCCGGGCAGCGAGAACAAGGTCGAGGCAATTGCCGGCCGTGCGATGGCCGCCTTCTCCAAAATCAAAGACGGGATGGTGATTCCATTCAACCTGCCGGCGATTATCGAGCTGGGCACCGCGACCGGTTTTGACTTCGAACTGATTGACCAGGGCGGTTTAGGCCACGAAAAACTGACCGAAGCGCGTAACCAACTGCTGGGCATGGCCGCACAGCACCCGGATATGCTGGTCGGTATGCGTCCTAACGGCCTGGAAGATACGCCGCAGTTCAAACTGACCGTCGACCAGGAGAAAGCCAAGGCGCTGGGCGTCAGCCTGACCACCATCAACAATACGCTGACCACCGCACTGGGCGGCTCATACGTCAACGACTTCATCGACCGCGGTCGTGTGAAGAAAGTGTACGTACAGTCTGATGCGCCGTACCGTATGCTGCCGGAAGATATCAATAAATGGTATGTCCGCGGCGAATCCGGTCAGATGGTGCCGTTCTCCGCCTTCTCCAGCGCCAAATGGGAATACGGTTCACCACGTCTGGAACGTTATAACGGTCTGCCGTCTATGGAGATCCTCGGCCAGGCTGCGCCAGGTAAGAGTACCGGTGAAGCCATGAACCTGATGGAAGAGCTGGCGTCGAAACTGCCAAGCGGCGTAGGTTACGACTGGACCGGTATGTCCTATCAGGAACGTCTGTCCGGTAACCAGGCGCCGTCACTGTACGCGATCTCGATTCTGGTGGTGTTCCTGTGTCTGGCAGCGCTGTATGAGAGCTGGTCAATTCCGTTCTCGGTCATGCTGGTTCTGCCACTCGGGGTTATCGGCGCACTGCTGGCCGCCACAATGCGCGGCATGAACAACGACGTTTACTTCCAGGTGGGCCTGCTGACAACCATTGGGCTATCGGCGAAGAACGCGATATTAATCGTCGAATTCGCCAAGGATCTGATGGAAAAAGAAGGTAAGGGCCTGATTGAGGCGACGCTGGATGCGGTACGCATGCGTCTGCGCCCAATCCTGATGACCTCACTGGCGTTTATCCTCGGGGTACTGCCGCTGGTTATCAGCTCCGGCGCTGGCTCCGGCGCTCAGAACGCGGTAGGTACCGGCGTAATGGGCGGGATGATTACCGCCACCGTACTGGCTATCTTCTTTGTTCCGGTCTTCTTCGTGGTGGTACGCCGCCGCTTCACCAAGAAGTCTGAAGATATCGAGCACAGCCATCCGGTTGAACATCGTTAATCGCATTTAAGTTAACACCAAGGCCGCGCAAGCGGCCTTTTTTTTGCCTAGCGTTTCCTTCCCTTTTCCTTCACCTATTTTGCACTTGATCGTAACCGGCAAGCGGCGCATAATATTTGTTATGATATAACATATCAAATGGAGCCTATCATGAAACCCGACATTCATCCGCAATACCGCCCGGTGGTCTTCCACGATCTGAGCGCCAATAGCTACTTCAAAATAGGGTCGACCATCAAAACCGATCGCACCGTGGAGTTCGAAGGCGAAACGCTGCCCTACGTCACCATTGACGTCTCCTCTGCTTCACATCCGTATTACACCGGCAAGCAGAAAGAGTTCTCGAAAGAAGGCAGCACCGCACGTTTCCAACAGCGTTTCGGCCGCTTTATCGGCAGCAAATAAGGGATCAACATGCAGGTTTTAAGTTCATTGCGTTCGGCGAAGAATCGCCACCCGGATTGCAAAGTTGTGCGCCGCCGCGGCCGCATCTATGTGATCTGTAAGTCCAATCCGCGCTTTAAAGCGGTACAGGGACGTAAGAAAAAGCGTTAACCATAGTGCCTCATCTGTCGCCAAAGCCCCACAGCCGTTTGCGGGGCTTTTTTTGTGCCGGCAAGTTCCGGCCCCGTTTGGCACAGGGCGCGGAAAGGTTATTTCATACCGGCAACCATCGCATTGACATTGTGTTTAAACGCTTTCACATAGGAAGAAGCTGGCCCTCGGTCATCGGATAACGCCTCCGGATACAGTTCACCACCGGCCTTGGCGCCAGTTGCTGCCGCAATTTGCTTCACCAGGCGGGGATCGGTCTGATTCTCAATGAAATAGCTGTGTACGCCCTCATGTTTAATTTGTTCGATTAAGCCGGCAACCTTGCTGGCACTGGCCTCCGATTCGGTTGAAAAACCTACCGGTGCAAGGAAGGTCACACCATATTCCTGGCCAAAATAGCCGAAGGCATCATGGCTGGTCAGTACCTTACGCCGCTGAGGCGCAACTGTCGCAAACTCACTCTTGGCCCAGCTGTCCAACTGTTGCAGTTGCTGTACGTAGGCTTTGCCACGCTGACGAAAATAGTCAGCGTCCTGCGGGTCGGCAACCACCAGCGCATTCATCACATTGGTGGCGTACCGGACGCCGTTCTTCATGCTGTTCCAGGCGTGCGGGTCGGTAACCTGCTTCCCCTCTTCCTCCATGTGACGCGTATCGATCCCCTCCGAGGCGATAACCACCGGCCCCTGGTAGCCCGAAGCGCTAACCAGCCGGTCCAGCCATCCCTCCAGCCCCAGCCCGCTAACAAACACCACGTCGGCCTGCTTCAGGGCCTTGCTGTCCCGTGGCGACGGCTGGAACGCGTGCGGATCGCCATTCGGCCCGACCAGTGACACCACGTTAACGTGCTCGCCGCCCACCTGTTTAACGATATCCGCCAGAACGGAAAAACTGGCGACGGCCTCCACGGTTTTCGCCATTGCCGCCGGACTGGCCAATAACGATGCCACCAAAACGATTGATAAAGGTTTCATATTTTCTCCTTGCCATTACGCCAAACGACGCCGCACTACGGGAAATATCCCGCCGTGCGCGCCAAACAATACTGAAATAAAAAAGACAAGACTGGCGCTCAACACAATCGACGGCCCGGCCGGCAGCGACGCATAATAGGAGCCGATCAGCCCGACCAGACAGGCAAACATCGCCAGTCCCATAGAAACCAGCAGCGTTTGTGGCAAGTCACGTGCCCAAAAACGCGCACTGGCGGCAGGCAGCATCATCACCCCCACCGACATCAATGTGCCGAGGATCTGAAAGCCCGCCACCAGATTAAGTACCACCAACGCCAAAAATACGCCGTGGATCAGCGCCTGCCGGCGCGGCGTGCTGACGCGCAGAAAGGTTACGTCAAAGGCCTCAATCACCAGCGCGCGGTACAGCGCCGCCAACATCAGCAGCGACAGCGTGGCGATCGCCCCCACCATGACCATTGCCTGAGCGTCGATTGCCAAAATCGAGCCGAACAGCACGTGTAACAGATCCACGCTGGAGCCACGCAGCGAAACCAGGGTGACGCCCAACGCCAGCGAACCTAGATAAAACCCGGCAAAGCTGGCGTCTTCCTTTAATGGCGTACGTCGGCTGACCACGCCGGACAGCATCGCCACCGCCAGCCCGGCGACAAACCCGCCGGCGCCCATCGCCACCAGCGACATACCGGAGATCAGATAGCCGATGGCCGCCCCCGGTAACACCGCATGCGACAACGCATCACCCACCAGGCTCATACGCCGCAGCAGCAGTAATACCCCCAACGGCGCGCTGCTCAGTGACAGCGCCAGGCAGGCGACCAACGCACGGCGCATAAAACCAAACGAAGTAAAGGGATCCGCCAGCAGGTGAAGCAGCATCATGGCGCGACCGCCTGCCGATATGTCACCGTATTGCCCACACGGCCTTGCGTCAGCACTTCGTCTGCAGTTCCCCAGCGGCAGTGCTGCGCGCTCAGCAGCAACGCCTGTGGAAAATGGTCGGCCACCATTGCCATATCATGCAGTACGGCGATCAGCGTTTTTCCCTGCCGGTGTAATTGTTCAATCACCCGCAGCAGCAGCCCGGTCGTCGCAGTATCAATGCCGGTAAAAGGCTCATCGAGCAGAATCAACGGCGTTTGCTGTACCAGCAGGCGGGCGAACAGCGCCCGCTGCAACTGCCCGCCTGATAACGCATTAAGCGGCCTGTGCGCCAGCGACGTCATACCTACCGTTTCCAGCGCCTCCGTAATACATTGCCGCTGCGCCCGCTTGACCGCGCCAAAGATGCCGCTTCGCCGCCAGCACCCCATCGCCACCAGGTCGCCTACCGTAATGGGAAACTGGCGATCAAGTTCAAGCTGCTGCGGCAAATAGGCGATCGCCGGCGGTGGATGGGGGCTGAACTTCAGTGAGCCGCCCTGCAGCGGCAGAAGTCCGGCAATGGTTTTCAGCAGCGTAGATTTACCAGCGCCGTTCACGCCGATTACCGCCGTCAGTGAGCCGGAGGCAAAATGTCCGCTTAACGGAGGAAACAGCGGAAGGTCGCCATAGCCGACGGTCGCCTGATGCAACGCGATCATGGCAGCGCCACCGCCCAGGCGATGGCCAGCCACAAAACAGCCAGCAACAATACAACCGCCAGGCAACGACGAGCGGCCGAGACGGTGAAAACGCTGACGTTCACCGCCGGTTTCAGATTACGTTCAGGAGAATGTTGGGACATACTGGTCACCTTATGCAAATGTTATAATATAACATCACACAAACAAAAATAACTCAAGCCGCCGCCGTTTTGCATCAGGAAAAGCTATCGCCAGCCAAACACGGCGGAAGCGTATCCATCACAGGCCATTAGAACGGACGTTCAGCCAGGTTTAGCCCCTGCGTACACGGAAAAAAATGAAGAGAACACAAAGAGTGCCAACGCCGTATTGGAAATGGCGTAAAATGGAAAAATAATAGAGTAAACGGTAAGAATTTATGCATATCACCTTGGCATGTACCCTGGAAAAGGCACCAGCCTCAGCAGATCAATTAAAAAACGTCATTAATGAGAAACGTACAGAACTGGCTCCCTTACTCACCAGCGAGCTGCGCTATTATTCTGAAAATGCGCGCTATGTCGATGGTTCATTAGAAATACTTGATATTCAAAATTTGTCCGGCCTAGATTATTCAATGAGTTATCGTTACCAGTGGCACATTTTTAATGCCTGTCTGGATATCAATACACAAGAAACCGTCAACGGCAGCGTTCGATTCACCCAGGTTCCACAAGGATTAATTTTTGATATAATCGATAACACGCCTCCGTCACCTGCCGATGAATTGTAAGTTTACGTAATAATGACAGGCCGAACGCGGCGAAATGTTTTATATTTAAAATATCTGGAATAATTGATGCAACAGCGAGAAAATCATCTCGTCGCCGGATTAACTTGATGTTTCATGCCAGGCAACGGCGTTGCGGTTTCAAACGTAAAGGGGTTATACGGAAAGCTTATATGCCCTAAATAATTCGAGTTACAGGAAGGCGGCAAGGGAACAAATCCCGATGGACCTGCTCAGGTAAGTGATTCGGGTAACCGAGTGCGTCAACATAGCTGCAACTTGAAGCATGCCGGGTATAAACTGTATCCGTTAATGACATCAATCCATCTACTCACCAAGTGCGGTCACCCAGAAATTAAGATTTGCGGAGGAGATGATATGGATGAGTACTCGCCGAAACGGCATGATATTGCTCAACTCAAATTCTTGTGTGAAAATTTGTACGATGAAGGCATCGCGACGTTGGGCGACAGTCACCACGGCTGGGTCAACGATCCGACATCGGCCGTCAACCTGCAACTGAATGAACTGATCGAACATATTGCTTCGTTTGTGATGAGTTATAAAATAAAATACATGGATGAAAGTGATTTTTCAGAATTGGTCGAAGAGTATCTCGACGATACCTACACGTTATTTAGTAACTACGGTATTAACGATTCCGATCTGCGCCGTTGGCAAAAAACCAAACTGCGATTATTCAGAATGTTCTCAGGAGAGGTTTGCTGTACGAAAATGAAAACTTAGGGGATAATTACCCCCAAATATTTAACTGTTTAAATAAGATTAATGACTATAAGGCTATCATGACAAAAACCGACTATCTGATGCGTTTACGTAAATGCACCACTATAGATACTCTTGAGAGAGTGATTGAAAAAAACAAGTACGCGCTATCCGATGATGAGCTAGAACTGTTTTACTCCGCAGCCGATCACCGTCTGGCGGAACTCACCATGAATAAGCTGTACGACAAAATCCCAACGTCTGTTTGGAAATATGTAAGATAATCAGTCGTTCAACTGCGTTGAGCCGATGCCGCTATCGGCCTCAATGATAAATCCCCTTTGGCTATTTTCTTATTTTTAACCGTCTCGGTTTTGACATTGAAAGTTCTGCAGGATTAATTGGAAGCACTCTTCAATTAATGGTGAGCGTATTCCCTGCCTGGCGCGCATCAGTGCGACGCTGCGGCTCAGCAACGGCTGTTGTAAATGGACCAGCGCTAATTCATCATCATGCAAATGCGTTGTATACAACTGCGGCAAAATGGCCACCGCTAATTGCGAACGCACCAGCCCATATAAGGTCTCCAGAAAATCGACCTGATAACGGGGGGTGAAATTAAGCCGATGGGTTTCCGCCAGCGCCGTCACCAACCGGCTGACGTTCCCTTTGGAAAAGAGCGCAATATCCCGGCCGATTAACTGTCGCCAGGGCACATGATGAGATTCCGCCAGGGGATCGTCGCGGTGCGCCACCACGATAAACGGGTCTTCCAGCAACGGGTGAATTTCCAGCGTCGCCGGTACCGAACGGTCAAGAGCGCCAATGCCGAAGTCAATCTGCCCGTTGTCCAACTGCGTCAATAAAGAATCATTGGTCTGATCGTGATATTCCACGCGCAAACGGGGAAAATACTGCATCAATAATTGCGGCACCGCAGGAAACAAAAGGCTGCCCACCGACGGCACCAGGCCGATACGCAGCGTACCGTCGCCCCCGTCCAGCATAATTTTCTGCATATCATCAAACGACGCCTGCGCCACATTCAGCAATCGTTCGGCATGCGGCAAAATCGCGGCTCCCAGCTCGGTTAATGTCACCGCTGACGCGGTGCGATTGACCAGCCGTCCGCCCAGCACCGATTCTATCTGTCGTAACGCACTGCTCAGCGCCGGCTGACTGATCGCCAAGCGGTGCGCGGTATCGGTAAAATGCCGCAGCCTGGCCAGTGTGACAAAATACTGAATCTGTTTCAGGGAAAGCGCGGGAAGCCGGCGCCAGGGTTCAAACATCGCAACTGTCCGCCACATTACGGGGTAAACGTTTGCTACAGCATAAACGTTTCTTATCGCGCGATAAAATAAATCATCTGTGCAAACTCCGCGCTCCCCCCTAGAGTAACAACCCTGTCATTTTTCAGGGTAATTATCATGGCCTCCTCCTCCGTCAGCCTCCACGAACGTCAACGCGCCATTGCCGCCGCGCTGGGGAAAACGCCGTTCGATCTGTTGCTGACCAACGCCCGCATCGTCGATATGGCTACCGGCGAAATTCGCCCGGCCGATATCGGCATCGTCGGCGTGCTGATTGCCAGCGTACACCCCTGCGGCGCCTTCTCCGCCGCACACGATACGCATGATTTAAACGGCGCCTATCTCAGCCCGGGGCTGATCGATACCCATGTGCACGTTGAAAGCTCCCATTTACCGCCAGCGCGCTACGCGGAAATCGTTGTCGCACAAGGCACCACCACCATCTTCTGGGACCCGCATGAGCTGGCCAACGTACTCGGCGTCGCCGGCGTACGTTACGCCATTGACGCCAGCCGCGATCTGCCGCTGCGGGTCATTTGCGCAGCGCCGTCCAGCGTGCCGTCAACGCCCGGGTTGGAGATGTCCGGGGCGGATTTTGCCGGCCAGGAAATGGAAACCATGCTGGGCTGGCCAGAGGTGGCCGGCGTCGCCGAAGTGATGGATATGCACGGCGTGCTCAACGGCAGCGAACGGATGATGGAGATCTTAAGCGCCGGCCTCAACAGCGGCAAACTGATTGAAGGCCATGCCCGCGGCCTGAGCGGTGCTGAGCTGCAGGCGTACCTCGCTGCCGGCGTCACCTCCGACCATGAGCTGACCTCGGCTGATGACGCACTGGAAAAACTGCGTGCCGGCCTGACGCTGGAAATTCGCGGCTCTCACCCTTATCTGCTGCCGGATATCGTCGCGGCGCTGAAAACCCTACCGCACCTGTCGTCCCAGATCACCGTCTGCACCGATGACGTTCCGCCGGATACGCTGCTGGAAAAAGGCGGCATTATCGCCCTGCTGAATATGCTGATCGAGCACGGCCTGCCGGCGACTGACGCCCTGAGGATGGCAACGCTTAACGCCGCCATCCGCCTGCAACGCAACGATCTGGGGCTGATCGCCGCCGGGCGACGCGCCGATCTGGTGGTGTTTGACACACTGGAACAGCTTTGCGCCCGCCGGGTATACGTTTCCGGGCGCTGCAGCGCCCAGCACGGCAAAATGCTGACGCCGGTGGCCGACAATCCGCAGCTCAGCGTACCGCGCGATACCCTGCGCCTGGCGCCGCCGGCGGCACAGGCGTTTGTCCTGAAGGTGCCAAACATCAGGCACGGGCAGGCCACGCTGCGCCATATCAAAGGCGCGCGCTTTACCCAGTGGGGTGAAACCACGGTGGAGGTGCGTGACGGCCAGGTACAGCTGCCGGCCGGCTTCAGCCTGATCTGGGTGCAGCACCGTCACGGTCGCCATCAGGCGATACCGCAGCTGGCGCTGCTGGAAGGCTGGGGAGAGCTGCGCGGCGCCATCGCCACCAGCTACTCTCACGACTCGCATAACCTGGTGGTGCTGGGGCGCGATCCGCAGGATATGGCGGTTGCGGCCAACGCGCTGATCGCCAGCGGCGGCGGCATGGCGCTCAGCCAGAACGGCGAAATACTGGCGCAGGTCGCCATGCCTATCGCCGGTATGCTGTCGGATCTGCCACCGGCCGAACTCGCGCAGCAGTTCAAAAACCTGCGCGACCTTAGCGCCAAAATCGCCGACTGGGAACCGCCCTACCGGGTCTTCAAAGCCATCGAGGGCACCTGTCTGGCCTGTAACGCCGGGCCGCACCTGACCGATCTTGGTCTGACCGACGGCACCACGCGCCAGATTGTCGATCCGCTGGTCGCCTGCTGGGAAACGCCGGCCTGAAAATAAACATAATAATGATGATGCCTACCCGGCCGTCACGGTTCGGGTTACAAAACAGGAGAGCCTTAAATGGCCGATAATTCAGTGAATGCTCCAGCACCGGGGAGCTGGTTACAACGACGTTTTCAACTGCACGCCCGGCGCAGTACGGTTAAAAGCGAGTGCCTGGCGGGCGTCACCGGTTTTCTGGCGGCCGCCTACCTGCTGGTGGTGATCCCCGGCCTGCTGGCGGTTGGCGGCATGGATAAAGGCGCGGCAACCACCGGTACGATTTTGGTCTTTGTCGCCGGTACGCTGCTGATGGCGTTTTACGGCAACCTGCCGTTTATCGTCGGGCCGGGCATCGGCGGTTCGGTGCTGGTCGGCGTGACGCTGGCCGGCAGTGAGGGCATCAGCTGGCAGATCGGGCTGGGGATCGCCTGCTGGTCAGGTATCCTGTTTTTTGCGCTGACCCTGTTCGGGCTGCGGGAAGTGGTGACCCGTTCCGTACCGCAGTCGATAAAGCTAGGTCTGACCGCGTCAATCGGCCTGTTCGTCGCCGTGCTGGGCTTTCGTAATGCCGGGCTGGTGCTGGCCAACGCCAAATCCAACGCCCTGATGCTGGGGGATTTCACCGCGCCGGGCGCGCTGGTGGCGCTGGCCGGGCTGTTTTTAGCCATCGCCCTGCAGGCAAGAAAAATTCCCGGCGCTATCCTGTGGGCGATACTGTTCGCCACGCTGATCGGCATTCCGTTCGGCGTCACCCAATTGCCCGCCCGTTTTATCGCCGCGCCGCACGCGCTGACGCCGGTTTGGGCGCAGGTGGATATGCTGGGGGCGCTGAATATCGCCTTCCTGCCGTTCCTGTTCGTCTTTTTCGCCTCCGAGTTCTTCTCTACCATGGGCACCACGCTGGCGGTCGGCGGCGAAGCTGGTCTGCTGGACGAACACGGCAATATGCCGCAGATCAACCGCCCCTTTATGGTGGACTCCATCGCCGCCGCGCTGGGTCCCTGGGTCGGTATTCCGGCGGCAACGGCGCTGATCGAATCTTCCGCCGCCGCTGAAGCCGGCGGTAAGACCGGGCTGACCTCGCTCGCCGCCGCCGTCATGTTCCTGCTGATGCTGCTCTTTACCCCGGTAGCGTTGATGATCCCCAAAGAGGCGACCGCCCCGGCGCTGATTTTGATCGGGTTGAATATGTTCAGCGGGCTGCGCAAGGTCGATTTAGCCAACTTTACCGACGGCCTGCCGGTGCTGATGATGGTGATGATCACGCTGATCGCCAACAGCTTCGGCACCGGAATCGCCGGCGGGCTGCTGTTTTATATCATTATCAAGGCGATCGCCGGGAAATGGCGCGAGGTGCCGGCAGGCCTGTACTTGCTGGCAATCCCGCTGGTCTACTACTTCGCTACGCTGGTCAGGCATTAATCTCAGCGGCATCGGCGCAGGCCGATGCCGTGGTTTAATACTGCGGCGCCGCCTGCAGCACACCACGGTTATCCCGCCATACGGAAAGTTGCACGGCAAAATCGCGCCGGTGAGGAGCGATGTAATTTTTCGCCTTACTGGCCGAATAGAGTTCGACGGCAACGTTGTATGCCCGGCCCGGCGTAAACTGATAGCCCTGCGTGGGCACGCAATCATCCGCCGACACGGCCAGCCGCCCGCTGTCGTTTTCCCCGAACCGCTTATCCATTTTGTGGCTGACGTTGCCTATTTCCTCAATATAAATAGCACCGATCGTTTCATCACCTTCCGGTTGCACCCTGATGCATACCTGATTCGCTACGACGCTAACTGCGGCCCGCTCCATTGGCGGCCGCGGATCGCCCAGTTGACAGCCAGACATCGTCACGGCCAACAAACACAAGAAAGATTTCTTCATCGCAGGTTACCTTTGGGTAAAAAGCGTGGCGCTATAAGATGATTTTCTTCAGCCGCTGTCAATCCGCGTAAAACTAACATTTTCACGTTAATTCATTGCATTACATGTTTTTTAAACCAACGTATTTGGGAGAGGATGACTGATAGCGGACAAGGGCGGCAACGAAACACAGGGCGGAGACTGCGGCATATTTACAGCGGTAAGAGGGCCATGAGGCCCTCTAATTCCAAGCGGGGTTATAGACTGCGCTCTAAGGCAACATAGCGCGCTTCTTTCTTCTGTTTCATACGCCAGAACAGCCACAGCATAATAAACCACGCCGGCGTGGCGATAAGCGCCTTCCGGGTATCCGGATCAAACAGCATGATGAAGATGGTAAAGGCGAAGAACAGCAGCGTCACCCAGCTCATCAACACGCCCGCCGGCATTTTAAACATCGACCGCTCATGCAGTTCGGGGGACTTTTTGCGGTATGCCAGATAGGCGATCAGGATCATCATCCAGCTGTACACCACCATAATCGCGGCCAGCGTCGAGACGATGGTAAACAGCGTCATCACGTTGGGCACCAGGAACAGCAACAGCGTGCCGCTTAACATACAAAAACAGGAGAACAGCAGGCTGCGCACCGGGATGCGCGTGGTGCGCGACAGGATGCGAAACTGCCCGTGGGCATGCTTTTCCACCGACAGGCCGTACAGCATACGCGTACTGGAATAGACGCCGCTGTTCGCCGACGACATTGCCGACGTCAACGCGACAAAATTAATCATCGCCGCCGCCGCGGGCAAACCGGCCTTGTCAAACAGCGTCACAAAAGGGCTGCTATCCGGCGAGATCCCCGGCCATGAGGTCACGCCGATAATCACAATCATCGACAGCAGATAAAAAATAATAATCCGCAGCGGCAGCGAGTTAATGGCGCGCGGCAGGATCTTCTGCGGATCTTTGGTTTCCGCGGTCATCGTCCCCAGCAGTTCAATACCGGTGCAGGAGAAGATCGCAATCTGAAAGCCTGCCAGAAAACCGGTGATGCCATGCGGCATAAACACCTGCGGATCGGTGATATGCGTCAGCGAGGCCTGCACGCCGTCCGGCGATGTCCAGCCGGAGGCAATCATCCAGCCGCCGGTCAGGATCAGCGCGATAATGGTGATAACCTTGATCAAGGCGAACCAGAACTCCGCCTCGCCAAACATTTTCACCGACAGCAGGTTAAACAGGCACAGCAGGCCAAGAGTGAATAACGCCGGGATCCAGGCCGACATTTCCGGAAACCAGTACTGCATATAGCTGCCGCACACTACCACGTCGGCAATGCAGGTCACCACCCAGCTCAGCCAGTAGGTCCAGCCTAAAAAGAAGCTGGCCTGCGGGCCGAGGTAATCACCGACAAAATCGGCAAACGAGCGGTAGTCCAGCTTTGACAGCAGCACCTCCCCCATCGCCCGCATCACCATATAGGTAAAAAAACCGACCAGTACATAGATAAGCAGGATCGACGTGCCGGAGATGGCGATATTTCTGCCCGCCCCCATAAACAGGCCGGTGCCAATCGCGCCGCCAAGCGCGATCATCTGGATATGACGCTCACCGAGGCCGCGCGTCAGTTTCTGCGGGGCAGACGTCGTCCGCCCTTCAGGTTTATGCTGTGTCATGGCTATTCCTTCATCAATCTGGCAAAGCGAGATGCGGCGCGGCAGGGCGCAGCTGCAAACAGGTTGGTGATAGCGCAGTCAGCCAGGCGTAACGTCGCCGACCGCGTGATTCATTTCCGGCACCCTAGCGCTGGAAATCATAGATTGAGCCAAGGCGTAAAATTTGCGTGAGCTCGTCAAGCGCCTGCCGCACCTCATACAACAGGTGGGGATCGGCCAGGTCGCGGGCGTGCAGCCGGTCGCGATAATGTTTTTCGACCCACTGCGTCAGGCGGTGATAGCGTTCATCATTCATCAGACTGGCGGCGTTGACGGCGGACAGTTCGGCATCGTTCAACGCCACCCGCAGGCGCAGGCACGCCGGCCCGCCGCCGTTGCGCATGCTCTCACGCAGATCGAATACCGCAACTTCATCAATGGGCGAGCGTCCGTCGCGCGTCAGATCGCTGAGGTATTCCCAGACGTTGGCGCGCTGGCGACACTCTTCCGGCACCACGATCAGCATTTTCCCGTCCGGCTTGCTGAGCAACTGGCTGTTGAACAGGTATGAGGCCACCGCATCCTCCAGGCTGACCCGCTCCTGCGGCACCTCGACGTTGATAAACGGCAGTTCCAGCGCGTCGGCTTTTTCGCGCAGCGCCGCCAGCACCTCTTGCTGATTCAGAAACGCATGCTGATGATGGAACAACACGTTACGGTTACTGACCGCAATCACATCGTTATGGAATACCCCGCTGTCGATGGCCGCCGGGTTCTGCTGCGCATAAAGCGTGTATTCCGGCTTCAGTTGATGCAGTCGCGCCACCGCCTGACAGGCCTCCAGCGTTTGACGGGCCGGATACCTGACCGGTGCCGGCCCGCCGCCAAAGGCGCGCCGGCCGTAAACGAACAGCTGCAGCCCCTGCTGGTTATAGTTCTGACACAGCCGGTTATGGTTGGCCGCACCTTCATCGCCGAAGTCGCTCTGCTGCGGCAGGGCCGCGTGATGGCAGAAGTAACGCTCATCGGCGAAGGTGGCGCGCAGAATCGCCGAGGTGACCGGCGCTTCCTGCGCACGGTGCAGTTTGTTATTCAGGTTGGCGACGGTGAAGTGCAGTTTGCCGTCCGCACTGTCGGCCGACGGGGAAACCGTGGCGGCATTGGCGGTCCACATCGATGAGGCCGAACTGTAGGCCGACAGCAGCTGCGGCGCGTCAGCGGCGGCGCGCTGCACAATCTGCGCATCCGTCCCCTGAAAGCCCAGCGCGCGCAACGCGGCAACATTGGGCCGCGGCTGCGGCGGCAGAATGCCCTGAATATATCCCCGGTCTGCCAGCGCTTTCATTTTATGCAGCCCCTGCAGCGCCGCCTGACGGGGGTTGGACAGCCCGTCGCGGTTGTTCTGCGAGGCTTCATTACCGACGGAAAGCCCGGCATAGTGATGCGTAGGCCCGACCAGGCCGTCAAAGTTGGCTTCAGCGCCCGACATCCACTGCGTTTTTACGGTCATAAGCGTCTCTTTCCTAAGGGTTAAGTGTGAGCACGTGGAGCGGGTCCCGTTCGCCGCTTTGCAGCGCATCCAGCAACGGCTGGCCAAGCGTCTGCGCTTCTTCCGCCGCGATCAACAGCGCGCGGAAATGGGCAAACTGGTTATTAGCGACAATCACCGGCGATGTCGGATCGAGCGTCAGCTGATGCGCCGACGTACGTTGCACGCGGCGAATCGCCTTGAGCTTATCGGTTTCAGCCTCCAGCACCGGGCCGGCATCAAAAATATCGACCGACCCCTGCCAACTGAATCCCTCTTTTTCCAGGATCGCCCTGGCCGGCGCCGTTTGCGTGTGCACCTGCCCGATGGCTTGCCTGGCGCTGTCCGGCAGCAGAGAGACGTAAATCGGGTAGGACGGCATCAGTTCGGCAATGAAAGTTTTCATACCGCTGCCGCTGAGGCGGTCTGCTTCGGCAAAAGGAATAGCAAAAAAATGGTGGCCCAGCGCATCCCAGAAAGGCGAATGGCCGTTGTCATCAAGCAGCCCGCGCAGTTCGGCAAAAATATGGGAGGAAAACCAGCTCCTGAAGGCTGAAATAAACAGGAAGCGCGCCTTGGACAGCAGCAGCCCATTACGATTTTTTTGATATTCCGGATCGAGGAACAGGGTGCAGAGTTCGCTGTGGCCGGTATGGTCATAGCTCAGATTGAGGAGTTCAAGGTCCTTATACACGCCCAGCTCTTTCGAGGCCCGCACCGTACGCTGCAGGCGGAAGTTATAGAACGGCTCATCCAGCCCTACCGCAACTTCAATCGCGCTGACGCCCGCCACGCACGCGCTCTCGGTGTCTTCCAGCACGAACAGAAACCCTTGCTGAGCGCGCGGTAACTTGCCGGCGAAGGTATCGATACTGCGGCGAATGCGTGCTTCCAGCCGCGCCCTGTCATTGGGCAACGACGTCAGCCCGACGCCCGCGCGTGATGCCAGCCGCATGATGCCATTCAGATCGTCTTCCCGAACGGGTCGAAAAATAATCACTACTGCGCTCCCTAACCAAGCTGACGGAACGTGGCAACACGTCCGGCAGGAATAAAAAAAGCGGGTAAAAAGCACCAACCGCGTCTTCGTTCCCCCCTATTGCATCGCGCTCCTTTCCATGATGAATGCCCACAGTCAACCCGCCGGCGGCCCGGGTAAACGGGACGCTGCATACGTTTTTTAATGCACGCCTACCCGTTGCGCTGAGAGAAAAATTCATCGCGACTGAGAGGGAACAGGAAAAACCAGACGGTTAGCAGGTCATTACCAATACCTTTTTGGTTGCGTACCTTAATGCTGTGTCTGCTAACGAAATAAAGTCAATACGAAATAACATCAATTTATTCACTTTTTGATAACCTTCAATATTCTGAAAAATAGACATAATTTCACACTTTATTCACTAAATAGCGCACAAATTGAATAAATATGCGGTACTTATGGGCAATAGAAATGACTTTTTATTCACTTAATCATGCTGCCCGGCGGCTTAAATCCAGTTATTTCCTCTGCCGGGAGATAGCATATTTTTAAAATAGTGTTAACGTTAAGCGCGTACCGTTCATTGCACTAACTTTCCACGTCTACACAACATAATTTTTGGTAAAACAGGCCTATTATGGAAAAGTTATCTTACGCTTCCGAAAGCTCCACCTCTCCTTGGGTAACCTATCTGCGCCAAATCGACCGCGTCGCGCCCCATCTGGGTGACCTGGCCCATTGGATCGAAACGCTGCGCCACCCTAAGCGCGCGCTGATCGTCGATATTCCGCTGCAAATGGATGACGGCACCATCCGCCATTTCGAGGGCTATCGCGTACAGCACAACCTGTCGCGCGGCCCGGGCAAAGGCGGCGTGCGTTATCACCCCGATGTGGATCTCAATGAAGTGATGGCGCTTTCAGCCTGGATGACCATCAAGTGCGCAGCCTTGAACCTGCCGTACGGCGGCGCCAAAGGTGGTATCCGCGTCGATCCTTTCTCCCTGTCTGAAGGGGAACTGGAGCGGCTGACCCGCCGTTATACCAGCGAGATCGGCCTGATTATCGGCCCGCAGAAAGATATTCCCGCACCGGATGTCGGCACCAACGGCAAAGTGATGGCCTGGATGATGGATACCTACTCCATGAACCACGGCACCACAATCACCGGCGTGGTGACAGGTAAACCGATCCACCTGGGCGGCTCTCTCGGCCGTGAAAAAGCCACCGGCCGCGGCGTATTTATTACCGGCTGCGAAGTCGCCAAACGTTCCGGCATTGAGATTGAAGGCGCCAAAATCGCGCTGCAGGGCTTCGGCAACGTGGGCAGCGAAGCGGCTCGCCTGTTTGAGAAAGCGGGCGCACGCATTGTGGCCGTACAGGACCACTCGGCAACGCTGTACAACGAAGCCGGCATCGATTTAACCGAGCTGACCGTCTGGCAAGCCGAAAGCAAACAGATTGCCGGCTTCCCTGGCGCGCAGGAAATTGCCAAAGAGGAGTTCTGGACGCTGCAGATGGATATTCTGATCCCGGCGGCGCTGGAAGGACAAATCACCCGCGAACGCGCGGAGAACCTCAGCTGCAAACTGGTTCTGGAAGGCGCCAACGGCCCAACCTACCCGGAAGCGGATGACGTACTGGCCGAGCGCGGGATCCTGGTGGTGCCTGACGTAATCTGTAACGCCGGCGGGGTAACGGTCAGTTACTTCGAATGGGTGCAGGATATGGCCAGCTTCTTCTGGAGCGAAGAGGAAATCAACCAGCGCATGGACAAAATCATGACCGACGCTATCGCCCACGTGTGCGATAAAGCCGAAGAAAAGAACTGTTCACTGCGTACCAGCGCCTATATCGTCGCCTGCGAACGAATCCTGCTGGCCCGTAAGGACCGCGGTATTTATCCGGGCTGATCGGCAGCGTGCCGTAAGACTGCCAGCAAGGGCGCGGACCGCGCCCTTTTTTGATCTCCCCATTAGGCAGAAAAACATACGAGCCTGGTTGTTAATAGATAAGGGAGAACAAAGAGAAAAACACCAGCAGCATGCCTCCACCGATATTGATGTACTTTTTCAGCGTCAGGGGATCGGCTTTTCTGGCGGAGAACACCAGCGCATAGCTGACCGCAATCAGCCAAACGCTCATCACCGCAATATGCACCGAAGCCAGCAGCAAATAGTTGCCAAGCTCCCCGTGCCGCCCGGCAAACTGCGACACCACCGTCAGATAGAACATAATGGCTTTTGGGTTCAGCACGTTGAGCAACCACGCGCTCTTCAACGTGACGCTCCCCCGACCGTTATTCAGCGCCAGCCGCCGTGCGGAAACGCCGCTGCGGATCAATTGAATCCCCAGCCAGAGCAGGTACAGGTTGCCGGCTATTTTCAGCACGCCGAACGCCGCCGGCGACGCCGCCAACACGGCGGTAACGCCAAGGCCAATCAGGAGTGCATGGGTGTAGATGCCCAGCGCCGTACCGAGCAGCGTTCTGAGCAATCCCTGGCGGCCGTCCGCCAGCGCGCCGTTCATCGCCAGCGTGAAACTCGCGCCGGGAGAAAGCGCGACGGGCAACAGTGCGGGGATAAAACCAGGCAGGTTAATGTCCATAGACGAAGGATAATAGGTAACCGCTTTCGGCTTGGCAAGCGTATGGGGAACGTTGCGGGATGTGCGTTCGCGCGCCGGGAAGAACGGGAAAACCCGCGGCACCAGGCTAAAAAATAGGGGGGAAAGCAATCGGATGGCAGAAATGGTGGAGGCCCTGCCAGCTACATCCCGGCACACACGTCACCTGCTGCGGCTGCTTCCTTCCGGACCTGACCGAGTTCACAAGTTAGTGTTGCGGGAGAACCAACAGGGCCTCCATTGACGGCTTCCATACTGCGAAGCGGTGGGCATTATCGGTGATGGCATCTGAAATAGCAAGCCGACCGGGACCAACCGCTGTTTTCTTACCCAGCCGGCCTGTGGCACACTGCCAGTCCGACAGCAATACGGCGTATTTATCTCTATGGAATCCACAGACCCGACTTTCCGCCAGCGCGTCTTTCACGTCGTCGCCGCCATTCCCTGCGGCAAGGTGATTGCCTATGGCGACGTGGCCCAGTTGGCCGGCTCACCGCGGGCGGCGCGCCAGGTTGGCGGTATACTGAAGAAACTGCCGGCGGGCAGCACCCTGCCCTGGCACCGGGTGATCAACCGGCACGGCAAGATCTCGTTGCGTGGCGAGGATTTTCAGCGGCAGCGGCAGGCGCTGCTGGCGGAAGGAATTATGTTCGATGCCGAAGGCGCGGTGGACTTTGCCCGTTTCGGCTGGCGGCCATAATAACGCTGCCTTTAGCCAGTAAGCCAAAGGCAGCGGAAAACACCATCGGGTAACACCGTTACGGCATCGCGGTTGATGCCGCCTGTACCGGTACGTTCTGCACCGGCACCAGTTGCAGGTCGGCGTGGGTGCCGTTGCGGTTGACGACTTCCTGAATCGTGTCGGTGATAAAGCTCAGTTGCCCGTCAACGGTTACAGCCGCACTCAGTATGACGCGGGCATTCGGCTGGATATCCGCCGGGTTGTAGGGAACGGCAAAGGTAAACGGCGCCTGCTGGCCTTCAGTACGGATCACCCGCTGAGCGATCACCTTGGACGGTGCGTCCGCCAGCGAGGCATCGGACAGCGTGACCGTCAGCACCGCATGCGGCGGCAAGGCAATACGCTGGGCGATATTGACCGTCCCCGTCACCGCAGGGCCGGTCACCTGCATTTGTTGTGCGGTCGCCGGGCTTCCTGCTGCCGATGTCGGGGCATCTGCGCCATTCTGGGCACAGCCGGCCAGCGTCACGGCGGCGGCCCCAGCAAGGATTTGCCAGAATTTCATCGAGCGGTCTCCTTCTTTATTATCAACAAATTGGCGGCTTACGCCGTCTTACCCCTTAAACCTAGCACAAAACTCTGAGACATTCCCATCCGCCTGCCGATTAATCAGCCAGCGGGCGTCCGCATGTTTCCATACCGCTACCGTTTGACCATCGCTGCAACGCGCCGCCAGAAAGCCATCCGTCAGCGGCTACCGGTAATCACTTTGCGCCCCGTTGTGTGAGGTTCATACTATGGCAACAGTAGTCGGATTTAGCCGGTTGACGGCTTACCGTGATCTTCCGCACACTACACAAAACAATTATTAGAAGGATTACCTTTTATGAGCCAGGCATTGCAAAACCTTCTTGAGCTGCTCAAGTTGGAAAAAATCGAAGAGGGCCTGTTCCGCGGGCAAAGCGAGGATCTGGGCTTACGCCAGGTATTCGGCGGTCAGGTGGTCGGTCAGGCGCTGTACGCCGCCAAAGATACGGTACCGGCCGAGCGCAGCGTGCACTCGTTCCACAGCTACTTCCTGCGCCCGGGCGACAGCAGCAAAGCTATCGTCTACGACGTCGAAACGCTGCGCGATGGCAACAGTTTCAGCGCCCGCCGGGTCAGCGCCGTTCAGAACGGCAAACCCATTTTCTATATGACGGCCTCGTTCCAAAGCCCGGAAAGCGGCTTCGAACACCAGAACACCATGCCTGACGTGCCGCAGCCGGAAGGCCTGATGTCCGAATCAGAAATCGCGCAGCAGCTGGCGCATATGCTGCCGGAAAAGGTGCGCGATAAGTTTACCAGCCAGAAACCGCTGGAAGTGCGCCCGGTAAAATTCCATAACCCGCTGCAGGGCAAGGTGGACGAGCCGTACCGCTACGTCTGGCTGCGCGCGAACGGCGCCATGCCGGATGATGCGCGTATTCACCAGTATCTGCTGGGCTATGCCTCCGATCTGAACTTCCTGCCGACGGCGCTGCAGCCGCACGGCGTCGGCTTCCTGGAGCCGGGGATGCAGGTAGCGACCATCGACCACTCCATGTGGTTCCACCGGCCGTTCCGCATGGATGACTGGCTGCTCTACGCGGTGGAAAGCACCTCGGCATCCAGCGCTCGCGGTTTTGTTCGCGGGCAGTTCTATACCCGCGACGGCGTGCTGGTCGCCAGCACGGTGCAGGAAGGGGTGATGCGCCGCCATACGGCATAACGCCGGCCAAGAAAAAAGGCGATGTTGCCATCGCCTTTGTTGCTTCATCATTATTTTATTATCGATTTACTGGTTGTAGGCGCTTTCGCCGTGGCTGTTGATATCCAGCCCTTCGCGCTCCTGCTCTTCCGGCACACGCAGCCCCACCAGCACACCGGCGATCTTGAAGGCGATAAACGCGGCAACGCTGGACCAGATCAGCGTAATGATCACGCTGAGCAGTTGGATCCACACCTGATGCCCCATGGTGACGCCTTCCGCATAGCCGGTGCCTCCCAGTGAAGAGGCGGTGAATACCCCGGTCAGCAGACAGCCGACGATGCCACACACGCCGTGTACGCCAAAGACGTCACAGGTATCATCCACATTCAGCCATTTCTTCAGCGTCACGACGCCCCACAGGCCGGCGACCCCACCGACCAGGCCGATAATCAGCGCGCCGCCAACGCCGACAGTACCCGCCGCCGGCGTAACGGCAACCAGCCCGGCAATACAGCCGGAACAGGCGCCCAGCAGCGACGGTTTGCCGCGCACCAGCCATTCGGCAAACACCCAGGAAAGGATGGCGCCGGCGGTGGCGACCACCGTGTTCAGGAAGGCTAATGCCGCAACGCCATTGGCCTCGCCGGCGGAACCGGCGTTAAAGCCGAACCAGCCGATATACAGAATCGAAGTGCCGGTAAAGACCATCGGCAGGTTGTGCGGTTTGAACGCCTCCTTGCCGAAGCCCGCGCGTTTGCCCAACAGGTAAGCGCCAATCAGGCCGGCGCTGGCGGCGTTGATATGCACCACCGTGCCGCCGGCAAAATCCAGCGCGCCATCGGCCGCCAGGAAACCGCCGCCCCACACCATATGGGCAATCGGCAGGTAGGAGATGGTGAACCAGATCGCCGCGAAGATAATCACCGCGGAAAAGCGGATACGCTCGGCAAACCCGCCCACCACCAGCGCCACGGTAATGCAGGCAAAGGAGCACTGGAATGCCACGTGCACCAGTTGGCTATAAGAGCCGGTAATGCTGTCAATGCCGATGCCTTTCAACATTGCGGTGTCGAAACCGCCGTAAAACGCATTGCCCTCGCTGAAGGCCAGGCTGTAGCCATACAGCACCCACAGCACGCACACCAGCGCAAAGGTCACCATCACCTGAGTGAGCATCGACAGCACATTCTTGCCGCGCAGCAAGCCGCCATAGAATAATGCGATACCTGGTAGAGTCATAAACAGCACCAGTGCGGTGCAAATCATCATAAAGGCGTTATCGGCCTTATCGATGGCCGCCGGAGCAGCCTGAGCCAGAGAAGGCGCCAGGGCTGCCGCACTCAGGCCCAACATGGATAAACGTTTTTTCATTATTGTCTGATCCCCATTTCAGTCGCTGAGTCGGTATTTACAGCGCGGCTTCATCGGTTTCGCCGGTACGTATGCGAATCACGCGCTGCAGTTCGGCCACAAAAATTTTGCCGTCGCCAATTTTGCCGGTGTAGGCGGCTTTGCTAATCACATCAACCACTTCGTCTAATTGATCGTCGGCAATGGCAATATCGATTTTGACTTTGGGTAAAAAGTTGACGCTGTATTCGGCGCCGCGGTACAGCTCGGCGTGCCCCTTCTGACGGCCAAACCCTTTTACTTCAGTGACGGTCAGCCCCTGAATGCCGACTGAGGATAGGGCTTCACGCACGTCCTCCAACTTGAATGGTTTGATCACCACGGTAACCAGCTTCATATTGCCCCTCCACAATTAAACCCAAACTCACCCCTGGTATAAGTCTGAATAAAGCAAAGGCTGTGCCATAAATTGTTTTAGGAGAAAACTCAGCGGATTATCCGTCTGCCGACGGCGGGAGCCTGCAGAAGCGGGCGGAGGAGAGATTGTTGGTTGTTTTTTGCGCACCACGGTAGTGCGCGCTGTATCATTGCGGTGCAAAGCGGGAAATTTACCGGCTAACGTGCCTGATAATGGTGCGTTATCCCGACCGCAGCCGGGATAACGCCGTGATGGGTTTAGACCGGCTGGCTGTCTTCGCGGGTCGCCGCCGCCAGCTCTTCACCCGCCAGCTGCAGCTGATACATCTGGTAATAGCGGCCCCGCTGCGCCAGCAGCTGCTGATGGTTGCCCTGCTCCACCGCGTGGCCGCGATGCAGCACTAAAATGGCGTCGGCATCAACGATGGTCGATAAACGGTGGGCAATCACCACCAGCGTGGTGTGCTCGCGAATCGCCCGTAATGCCCGCTGAATCGCCTGTTCAGTGCCGGAATCAATATTGGCGGTCGCTTCATCCAGGATCAGAATCTGCGGCGCCTGCACCAGTACGCGCGCCATCGCCAGCAACTGCTTCTGGCCGACCGACAGATTATTGCCCTGTTCACCCAGCCGGGTGTGAATGCCCTGCGGCAAGCCGCGCACCAGCTCCGCCAGCTGCACCGTCTCCAGCGCCTGCCACACAGCCTCTTCGCTGATATTCCGCCCCAGCGTCACGTTCGCCAGCACCGACTCGGCGATCACCACCGGATCCTGCTGTACCATGGCGATCCCCTGTCGCAGCGTACGGTGCGACAGGTTTGACAACGGCCGGCCATCCAGACGAATTTCGCCTTCGCTCACCGGGTAGTAGCCCATCAGCAGGTTAGCCAGGGTGCTCTTGCCGCTGCCGGTATGGCCGACCAGCGCCACAAAACCGCGCGACGGCACGTTGAGCTGAATATGTTGCAGTACCTTCTTGTCAGAACGGTAAGCAAAACTCAGGTTGTCGATATCGATACGGCCGCTCTGCAGCGGGCGCTCATCGGCGCCATACTGCTGCTGACTGCGATCCATCAGTTCGAAAATACGCTCGCCGGCCACCACCGCCTGCTGCAGAATCGACTGTTGCGAGGTCAGCTCAATCAGCGGCTCATTCAGCCGTCCCAGATAGTTGATAAAGGCGTACAACACCCCGACGCCGATAGAGCCCTCGGCGCTAAAGCCAAACAGCATCAGCAGGCCGCACAGCACCAGGGCAGAAAACAGGCTCAGCAGCGGCCGCAGCAAAAAGCCATCCAGCCGCAGCGTCTGCATACGGGCGGTATAGTGCGACCAGCTGGCGTTGCTCATCCGCTCGCCGAAACGCACCTGCTGGCGGAACTGCTGGATCACCCCCATGCCGTTGATCACTTCGTTAAAGCCGTCGTTGATATCCGCCAGATAGCTGCGCACCCGCCGTACGATCGGCGTGCTGTAATACTGATAAATCGCCATTACCAGCAATACCGCCGGGAAGATGCAGATCGCCACCAGCGCCATGCGCCAGTCGAGGCTGAACATCGCCACCAGCATGGCGCCGATCAGCGCCGCGCTTTTCAGCACGGTGGACACCACCATCACATACAGATCTTTGATCACCTCGGTGTCATTGGTGACGCGGGAGATCAGCTGGCCGACCGGCTGGGTATCGAACGCGCTGAGCGGCTGGCGCAGCGCGGCATCCATCACATCGGTGCGCAGACGCTGCACCACGCCGACCGCCGCCCGGTTAAACAGTATCGCCTGAAAATAGTGCAGCGCCGCCGCCAGCATCTCCAGCAGGATGTAAGCGCCCGCCAACCCGCAGATAATCATCAGCGGCAGCTGCCCTTTGGCGACATAGTTGTCAATAAAATAGCTGATGAGGATCGGGCCGGCCACTTCCGCCGCCGCCGCCACCCACAGCATCAGCACCGCCAGTCCCAGCGGTTTACGATACGGTGAGCCATAAGCCAGCAGCCGCTTCAGCGTCGGCCACAGCTTCTGAACTTTATTCATTGGTTAACATCTCCACGCCGATTTCCGGCGCCTCATCCAGCGCGGCCTCCAACTGCTGATAGCGATACATATCGCGGTACCAGCCCGGCTGCGACGCCAAAACGGCGTGCAGGCCGCGCTGCGCCACGCTGCCGTGCTGCAGGACCAGGATTTCGCTGGCTTCGGTCAATGCCGAGAGCCGGTGCGCGCTGATGATCACCGTCCGGTTCTGCCCCCAGCTGCGCAGGTTATGCAGAATCTGGTGCTCGGTACGACCATCCACCGCAGACAGCGCATCGTCGAGGATCAAAATCTCCGCATCCAGCAGCAGCGCGCGCGCAATGGAGATACGCTGTTTCTGCCCGCCGGACAGCATCACACCGCGCTCGCCCACTTCGGTTTCATACCCCTGTGGCAGGCGCAGAATATCGTCATGCACGCTGGCCAACCGCGCCGCCTGCTCAATCTCTTCCTGCGTCGCATCCGGCTTGCCGAGCGCAATGTTGTTCGCCACGCTGTCGGAAAACAGGAACGGCGTCTGGCTCACCACCGACAGGCGGGCGCGCCAGGCGTCCAGCTTCAGCGTCGTCAGCGGCATGCCGTGGTAGCAGATCTGCCCGTCATCAATATCGAACTGGCGCTGGATCAGGGAAAGCAACGTAGTCTTCCCGGCGCCGGTCGGGCCGCACAGGCCAAGCATCTGCCCCGGTTTAAGCCGCAGAGCGACGTCATGCAGCGCCGCGTGCTGATTCTCCGGGTAATGGAAACGGCGGATATCCACCGCCAGCTCACCGCGCCCGGCCGGCAAATCACCTTCGCCGTCCACCACCGCCGGCGCCTCATCCAGCAGGCTGCGCAGGCGGCTGTAGGCGGCGCTGCCGCGTTCGACAATATTAAACATCCACGCCAGCGCCAGCATCGGCCAAATCATCAGCCCCAAATACATCACAAAGCTGGTCAGTTGCCCCAAGGTCAGCGTCCCGTTCACCACCATCCAGCTGCCGCCGCCGATAGCCAGCAGGTTGGCGGCGCCGATGGCCAGATAGATGGTCGGATCAAAACGCGCGTCGATGCGCGCCACATGCATATTTTTCGCGCCGGTACGCGCCGCCACCTCGGCAAACTGGTTGGACTGGTGATCCTCCAGTCCGAAGGCTTTGATCATACGGATGCTGGTCATGCTTTCCTGCGCCTGGTCGTTCAGGCTGGAAAACGCCGCCTGCGCCGACTTAAAGCGCTGGTGCAGCTGGTCGCCGTAATACTTGATCACAATCGCCATAATCGGCATCGGGATCAGCGACAGCAGCGTCAGTTGCCAGCTGATTTGGGTACTCATCACGATCAGCACCACCAACCCCATCACCAGCGAATCCACCAGCGTCAGCACGCCTTCGCCGGCCGCGAACACCACCCGATCGACATCGTTGGTGGCTCGCGCCATCAGATCGCCGGTGCGGTGCCGAAGATAAAACGCCGGGTTTTGCCGGCTCAGTTGGCGGTAGAAGTTCTCCCGCAGCTCAACCGCCAGCTGATAAGAGGCGCCGAACAGCAGGACGCGCCAGACATAGCGCAGCAGGTACACCAGGATGGCGGTGGCGATCATCAGTCCCAGCCATGCCAACAGCACGCCGGTAGACATATGCTCTTTGGTTACGCCGTCCACAATCACGCCGACCAGCTTCGGCGGCAGCAGTTGCAGAATGGCGATAATGATCAGCAGCGCCACCGCACCCAGATAGCGGCGCCATTCGCGGCGGAAATACCAGCCGATTTGAGCAAATAATCTCACGCAGTGTTATTCCAGATATTTTGGTGTTGTTAACTCTTGTTGTGCTCGTGCGCCACGCATTACGTAACGGTTAGCCGCGTAGGATACCACCGTTTCTTGGCCGATTTGGTGAACTTTTCACTCCGGTAGCGGCAATGCGGTAGTATATTTGATTTTCTCCATGGCAAAACTCGAAGTAACGTCAATCAATCCCGGTATGCCATTCACCAGACGCTTATAAAAGCGATCAAAGCTTTTCATATCCGCCACCTGCACCTGCATCAGGTAATCAAACTCCCCGGCCATGCGATAAAACGCCAGCACTTCCGGCATCTGGGCGGTAAGGTCGACAAACTGCTGATACCACTCGCGGCTGTGCTGTTGGGTTTTCAGCATCACAAACGCCGTCAGCCCCAACCCCAGTTTCTCATTATCCAGCAGCGCGACCCGCCCGCGAATATAGCCCTCATCCTCCAGCCGCTTGACCCGTTTCCAGCACGGCGTCGAGGTCAGATTTACCGCTTCGGCCAACGCCTGCAGCGATAAGGTGCAGTCCTGCTGCAACATACTCAGCAATTTACGATCCGTTCTATCTAACATTTAGCCACCCTGGAGAAATATTTTCCCTCATTTGGCCGACAGGCAGGAAAAATAGCAATCTTTTTCTCTGGCTATCCACGTAATGTATCTGATGCCACGATACTTGCCGACAGGACGCTGAGATGGATAACACGCTGAGAAATACCGGAATCATTATTATCCTGTTTACCCTGGTCGCCCTGACCTGGGGCACCACCTGGATGGCGATGAAGATCGCCGTTGCCACCGTTCCGCCTATTTACGCGACCGGGCTGCGTTTCCTTGCAGCGTCGCCGCTGTTGCTGCTGCTGGCTTACTTTACTCGTACGCCGCTGCTGTTTCCCAAAGGCAGCCGCGGATTCCAGCTATTGGTCTGCCTGGCTTACTTCGCTATTCCCTTTACGCTCATGATTTACGGCGAGCGCTACGTCAGTTCTGCGCTGGCCTCCATCATCTTTGCCAATATGCCCGTCGTTGTGTTGATGGCTTCGGTACTGCTGCTGGGAGAGCGCGTGAGCATCGCGCAGCTGATCGGTCTGATCGTCGGCGTGGCCAGTCTGTCCGGTATTCTGTGGCAAGAATCCACCGCCAGCGGCGAAACCCGCTGGCCCGGCGTGGTCGCCCTGCTGGCGGCGGTGCTGATCCACGCGGTGATGTACGTGCTGAGTAAAAAGCGCGGCGAGAAAATCTCGGTGCTGACCTTTAACGCGTTGCCCTGCCTGGGCGCCGGCATTCTGCTGTTTATTGTCGGCTATGTCACCGAAAAACCGGACAGCGCCGCGTTTACCAGCGCCTCACTGCTATCCGTGGCCTATCTCGGCGTGGTGGCCGGCGTCTTCGGCATCATGGCCTACTTTGCCCTACAGCAAAAAGCCACGGCGTTTCAGGCCTCTTTGGTGTTCCTGGTGTTTCCGCTGATTGCCATCGCCGTCGAGAAAGCGGTCGATCACACCACCATCAGCACCACCTCTCTCTGGCTGCTGGCGCCGCTGCTGGCCGGCATCCTGCTGACGCTCTACAGCGCCAAAAGTGCAAAACCGGTCAGCAGCCTGCGCAAACTGGAAGCGTCATCGCAACAATAAAAAAAGCCGGGTAGCGAACTACCCGGCCGGCTGCAAGGGGAACGTCCGCTATACGGGGGTATAAGGAACGTGTGGTGAACGCAGCCAATGTGCCAAATAGTGGGCCACCGCCTGGGTTTCGCAGTGGCCGATAACCGGTAACTGGGGCAATAGCGCCTTAAGCTGCGGCAGCGCATTGCCCATCACTACGCCATGTCCGACCGACGCCAGCATCTCCTTGTCATTCATCGCATCGCCGAACGCCATACACTCATCCAGCGTTACGTTCAGGTGCCCGCTCAGCAGCGCCAGCGCGCTGCCCTTGTTGCAGCCAGCCGGCAGCACCTCCAGACAGTCATAAGCGGAAAAACACAAATCGACCTGCTCGCCAAAATAGACCCGCAGTCGCCCCAGCAGCGACTGCAGCTCTTCGTGCTCGCCGACAAAACAGATTTTGCTGTTGCCAAACGCCGGCAGCCGCCGCGGGTCAGTCAGTTGATAACCGAAACCGCTCAGATGGTGCGCCTGCAGCATCGCCGGGGTTGCCGATTCGGTCAGCCAGCCTTCATCGCGAAAAACATGCATCCCGGCGGATGTCTGCCAGTGGCTATGGATAACCGCTTCGGCAATGTCCGGCGGCAGGTCGGTAGCCTGTAAACATTGACCGTGCCGATCGTAGATGCGGGTGCCGTTGCCGGTGATCAGAAAGCCCTGCAGACCGAGCTGCGCCATGATGGGTTGCACATCAAGATAGTGGCGGCCGGTGGCAAAGGTCACGGTTATCTGCCGCGCCACCAGCTGTTTCAGCATCGCCAGCGTTTCCGGGCCGACTCGGTGCTCCGGCGTCAGCAGCGTACCATCCATATCGAAAGCAGCCAGGCGATACATAAGAACCTCGATCATATGCAGAGAATGACAATGCCTGCAGTATGTGATGGTATTTACGGAAGTAATAGTGAACAATTTATCAAAACCGTTCCGGATTTATCGCCATGCGTCTGATTCATCGCCTCAGTCAGTATCAACGCCTGTACCAACAGCTGGGCAGTGAGCCGGCGGCCGTCACCATGGCGCAGCTGGCGGCGCTGTTTTACTGCAGCGAGCGCCACGCCCGCACCCTGGTGCAGCAATTTCAGGAGCAGGGCTGGCTCAGCTGGCACTCACAGGCCGGCCGTGGCAAGCGGGCACGGCTGCACTGCCTGAAAACGCCTGACGAACTGCGCGCCGCCTTGTTACAGCAACTGCTGCAGCAGGGCGATCACCAAAACGCGCTGGAGCTGGCCCGTTTAGATCCGCAGCGTCTGCAACAGTTGCTTGCGCCGCATTTGGGCGGCCAGTGGCAGGCGGGCAGCCCCACTCTGCGCATCCCCTACTATCGTCAGCTGGAATCCCTGGATCCGCTGGCGCTCAGCGGCCGCGCCGAACAGCATCTGGCCTCAACGCTGCATGCCGGCCTGACCCGCTTTATCACCGGCAATCCGCAGCCCCAGCCGGATCTGGCTCACCATTGGCAGGTTGAAGGCGACGGCCTGCGCTGGCGTTTTTTCCTGCGCAGCCAACTACGCTGGCATAACGGCGAACCCATCACCGGCCAACAACTGCTGCAAACGTTGGAAAAGCAGCGCCGGCACCCGCGCGGCCAGGCCAGCCTGGCGAATGTCGCCGCCGTCAGCCTGCCGCACGCGTTGTGTCTGCAGTTCGATCTGCATAGCGCCGATTACTGGCTGCCCTACCGCCTGGCGGAGCTGACCTGTCTGATGACCCACCCGGACGATACCGCCATCGGCGCCGGCCCGTTCAAACTGGTATTGAATGAAACGCCGCTGGTACGTCTGGAACAGCACCCGTTCTACCACCTGCAACATCCCTATCTGGACAGCATTGAATACTGGATCACCCCAGAACTGCAGGCCGATGGCAATGGCAACACCACCAGCTGTCAACATCCGGTGCGCATCACCATCGGACAGCAGGAAGATCTGGCGCTGGCGCGCCCGGTGCAGCGCAGTATGAGCCTGGGCTGGTGCTATCTGGCGCTGAACCTGCGCCGCGGCGTACTGAGCGAAGCGCAGGGGCAAAAGCTGCTGATGCTGATCCAGCGCTCAGGGCTGCTGGCCGATCTGCCATTGCCGAACGGCGTTATCATTCCCAGCCAAGAGATGCTGCCCGGCTGGGGGATCCCGACCCATCAGGCCAGCGCCGATATCCCACTGCCAGCCAAGCTGACGCTGCTGTACCACCCGCCGGTTGAACTGGTCACGGTCACCGAAGCGCTGCAGGCGTTGCTGGCGGAACAGGGCTGCGAACTGGAGGTGCGTTATTTCTCCGGCAAGCGCTGGCAGAGCAGCGAACAAATTGCCCAGGCCGATCTGCTGCTGGCGGATAACCTGATCGGCGAAGCGCCGGAATCGACGCTGGAAAGTTGGCTGCGGCAGGATGTGTTGTGGCAGGGGATTTTACCGACCCATCTCTGGCGGCATCAGCAGCAAACGCTGCTGCGGATCCAGCAATATCCGGACGAGCAGAAGCGCATCAGCGAACTCAAAAGCTACTACCAGCAGTTGATGACGTCCGCCATCATCACCCCGCTGTTTCACTACCAATACCAGATCAGCGCGCCGCCGCGCATGCAGGGCGTAACGCTAACCGCGCATGGCTGGTTCGATTTCGGCCAGGCGTGGCTGCCGCCGCCGTTGATCTAGCCCCGCCCCTACGCTGTTTTCCACACATCTGTTACCATTACGTTTCATCTTTTTGACTCCCCGAGTGCGTATCGGGCGGGCTATGGCAATGGAAGGTTTATTCTATGAAACGCGCAGTCGTTGTTTTTAGTGGCGGGCAAGACTCCACGACCTGCTTAATTCAAGCCTTACAGCAGTATGATGAAGTTCACTGCGTCACGTTCGATTACGGCCAGCGTCACCGCGCGGAAATCGATATCGCCCGTGAGCTGTCGCAGTCACTGGGCGCCAAGGCGCATAAAGTGCTGGATGTCGGCCTGCTGAACGAACTGGCCATCAGCAGCCTGACGCGCGACGATATCCCGGTGCCGACGTTTAGCGCCGAGCAGGACGGGCTGCCCAGCACCTTTGTGCCGGGGCGTAATATCCTGTTCCTGACGCTGGCGGCGATCTACGCCTATCAGGTCGAGGCCGAAGCGGTAATCACCGGCGTGTGTGAAACCGATTTTTCCGGCTACCCGGACTGCCGCGACGAGTTTGTCAAAGCGCTGAATCAGGCGGTAGTGCTTGGCATCGCCCGCGATATCCGTTTTGAAACGCCGCTGATGTGGCTGAACAAGGCTGAAACCTGGGCGCTGGCCGACTATTATCAGCAGCTGGACCTGGTGCGTCAGCACACGCTGACCTGCTATAACGGCATCAAGGGCGACGGCTGCGGCGAATGCGCCGCCTGTCACCTGCGCGGTAACGGCCTGCAGCAGTATCAGGATAACCGTACGGCGGTGATGGCCGAACTGAAGCGTAAAACCGGCCTGGTCTGAGCAATAGCGACGGGCGGCGCCTCTGCCGCCCTCTTTCGCGTTTACAGCGTCTGCAGTTTTTCCCGTAGCTCACCTTCTATCGGCAATGCACGCTGAGTGGTCAAATCCACGCAGACAAACGTCACCAGCGCGTCCGCCACCTGGGCGCCATCGGCATCCCGGGTAATTGTCTGGCTCAATACGCCGCTCTTGCCGTTCAACTGCTCCAGCCGGCCCTCTACGCACAGCTTATCGCCCAATACCGCCGGCGTACGGTAATTAATATTGATATTCACCACGATGAACGCGATATTGTTGGCCACCATCCAGCGGAACTCTTCACGGTGATCCAGCCAGTTCCAGCGCGCCTCCTCCAGAAACTCCAGATATCGGGCATTATTAACGTGCTGATAAACATCAATGTGAAAACCGCGAACGTTGATATAGGTTTGCATAGTGAGAATGTGCTCCAGCCTGGTAATCGCCAAACGGGACGGGCGCCTTATCGACCCCTGCCGCTATTATTATAGGCCGCACCAACTGGTACGACCTGTAAAATGTAGCAGAGGAAAACGGCCGCCGAGCTTTTTTGCCCTGCGGCCGCGATCGGGATCACATTCTCAAGCGCTCCCGGTTTCTCTCCAACAGCGCCAGACCGATGCCCGGCACCTCCTGCAGCTGTTCAATATCGGTAAACGGCCCATTTTGCTCACGATAGCGGACGATCGCCTCGGCCTTCTTCAGGCCAACGCCGTTCAGCGTATCGGCAAGCTGCTCCGCGCTGGCCTGATTGATACTGACCGTCGCCTCCTGCCCGGCAGCCGTATTGCCCGCAGCCTGCGGCTGGGTGCGCGCCGCCGCCGAGGTCTGAACCACCCCCGGCTTTTCCGCTGCGGCCGCCGTTAGTGATGGGATAACGCACAGCACGGCACTCAGCAGCGCGCCGGCGAGGGTTTGATGGCGTGCAAGCGCCAGATTTAAGGTTAATGACATAGCTGTATCCTCCTTGTGTTGTACAGCCCGCCCACCTTGCGGCAAACCCCAAACGGCGGCAAACGGTAAACCGCAGATATGGAAAAGGCCGCGAAAGCGGCCTTTGTCAGTTACATCAGTTTGCAAAGAAATGCGGGGCTTATTGCGGCTGTTGCTCCGCTGCGCCCATTTTGATCTTGGCGTCCTTACGCAGATTCGCCAGCAGGGAATCGAAGGTTACGCCAACCGAACCTTCCTGCATTTTATCGCCGAAGGCCTTCATTTCTTCCGCCGACAGCGAACCAGGCTTGACCGTATCCAGCGCGATCAGCACCACGTTGTCCTGGCGGTCCTGCGACATGCCGTACACCGGCTTGCCCTGCTGCGGATGCGGCAGCGCAAAGACGCTCTCTTCCAGCTGCGCACCCTGCCCGGAACGGGTCATCTTCTGCTCCGCGCCAAAGCTCAAGCCGGCCGCTTTCAACGCCTCGTCACCTTTGCCCTGTTTCAGCTCGGTCAGCAGTTTCTCGCCCTGCAGTTTGGCCGCCTGCTGCGCCTTGTTGCGCTTCACCAGCTCGGCAACGCGCTCTTTCACCTTGTCAAACGGCTCAACGCCTTCCGCTTTATGGCCGGTGACGCGCACCACGAAGGCGCGGTCGCCCTCAACGGTGATCACATCCGAGTTGCTGCCCGGCGTGCCGTTCTCACCAATCAGCGAACCGTCGAAGACCGCCTGCACGACAGGTTTGAAGTTCAGCTCTGCCGGGATGTTATCGCGGGTAAACCAGCCGGTTTGCGCCGCTTTAACGCCCGCCGCTTCTTCTGCCGAGGCCAGCGATTCGTTATCGTTGGTCGCCGCTTCACTTACTTTCTGCTGCAGCGCAAAGTAGGCATCCAGCGCTTTTTCCTGCTTCACCTTGGCGGCAATTGCATCACGCACTTCGCTCAGCGGCTTCAGCTTTTCCGCTTCGATATCGTTCAGACGCACAATCAGGTAGCCCACGGATGACTTCACCACGCCGGAAATCTGGCCTTTTTCGGTCAGATTGGCCTGCTTCAGTTCGTCTGCGGTGGTATCCGGCTCCAGCCAGCCCAGCTCGCCGCCGTTGCGCTTGGAGATGATATCGGTGGACTTCTCTTCCGCCAGCTTGGCGAAGTCTGCGCCTTTGTTCAGCTCATCCAGCACCGCTTTGGCTTCCGCCTCGGTCTTCAGCTGGATAACGCTGTAATTCTTGCGTTCCGGCTGGCCGAAGCTGCTTTTATGCTGCTCGTAATAGCCGCTGATATCCGCATCGCTGACCGTGACCTTGCTTTGCATCGCCGCCGCGTCCATCGGGATATAGCTCACCTGCACCTGTTCAGGGGCGATAAAGCTGTTTTTGTTCTGGTCGTAATAGGCTTTAAGCTCATCATCGCTCACGCTCTGCTTGGCCTGCAGCGCTTTGAGATCGATGGTCGCCAGGCGGATGTCACGCTCTTGCAGCATCAGCGCCGCCATTGCGTCAGACTCGGCCGGCAGCACAAAGCCGGAATGGCCGAACGCCTGAATAAGCTGCTGGTTCACCAGCTGCTGACGCATAGACTGCGCATAGTTGTCCGCGCTGTAGCCCATACGGGTAATCAAATCGAGATACTTGGCGTTATCAAACTGACCGTTGGTCTGGAAGTAAGGCGCTTTGCGGATAGCGTCCTTGACCTGGTCGTCGCTGATGCTGAGACCCAGCTTTTTCGCATACTGGTCCAGCAGCGTTTCATCGATCAGCTGAGACAGCGTCTGACGACGCAGCTGCTGCATGTAGCCTTCGTTGCCGGCCAGCGCCGAGAACTGATCGCCCAGCTGCTGCTGCATGCGGCTACGTTCGCTCTGGAAAGCCTGTTCCAACCTGGCGCGTTCGATCACCTCGCCGTTGACTTTCGCTGCATAATCGCCGGAACCGCCGATCAGGTAGTTACCTACCCCGGTCAAAACAAATGACAGAATGATCAGGGCCAGGATAATTTTGAGCACGACGTGGTTAGCAGCCGCGCGTAAACTGTCCATCATAGTGTGACAACACTCCGCTGTGATGTGGATTGACAACCCTTGTGGCAGGCTTCCCTGCGACAAAAATAAAAAAAGCGCATCGGTGCGATGCGCCTTGTATCTTACCTTACCAGCTTCGTTGCGTCAGGTGATTGTTTTAACACAACCCCCGATGACGGCAACCGGCCAGACGCTGCAATCAGTTTACCGCGTCTTTCAGCGCTTTACCTGCGCGGAAGGCCGGCACTTTGGCAGCAGCAATTTTGATCTCTTTACCTGTCTGCGGGTTGCGGCCGGTGCGGGCTGAACGCTCACGCACGGTAAAAGAACCGAAACCAACCAGAGCAACGTCGTCCCCTTCCTTCAAGGAGTCGGTAACGGATGCGATAATCGCATCTAAAGCACGTCCAGCTGCCGCTTTGGAAATATCAGCACCTGCGGCAATTTTGTCGATCAGTTGTGACTTATTCACTCTATCATCCCCTCTAGAATTCTCTCGTCGCACCGAAAAATCCCTACGGTATGCGACAGCGCAGCTGTTATATCAATCCCGTCGAAACTTGGCAAGCCGCCAGCGGTAGCGCGGCTAACGCCAATCGACAGTGATCTAACTTAGCGGGACAAAAAAACGCTGGCAAGTCCGAATTGACCTGCCAGCATAAGTTTTATCAATGTATTTTGCGATACGTCACTATTTCGCCGCTACCGGCTGGGCGCCGAAGGCCGGATTCTGCAGGGCAATCTCCAATACTTCATCGATTTTCTGCACCGGATGGATTTCCAGATCGGCGATGACGTTATCCGGGATCTCTTCCAAATCACGTTTGTTTTCGTAAGGGATCAATACCGTTTTAATGCCGCCGCGATGCGCCGCCAGCAGTTTTTCTTTCAGACCGCCAATCGGCAACACCTGGCCGCGCAGCGTGATCTCGCCGGTCATCGCCACATCAGCGCGCACCGGGTTGCCGGTCAGGCAGGAGACCAGCGCGGTGCACATGGCGGTACCTGCGCTTGGGCCATCCTTCGGCGTCGCACCTTCCGGCACGTGCACGTGGATATCGCGTTTTTCATAGAAATCGGCGTTGATGCCCAGCTTCTCGGCGCGGGCGCGCACCACGGTCAGCGCAGCCTGAATCGATTCCTGCATCACCTCACCCAGAGAACCGGTGTAGGTCAGTTTGCCTTTGCCCGGCACGCAGGCGGTTTCAATGGTCAGCAGATCGCCGCCCACCTCCGTCCACGCCAGACCGGTTACCTGGCCCACGCGGTTTTCGGTATCCGCACGGCCGTAATCCACACGCTGTACGCCGAGGTAGTCTTTCAGGTTGTCACCGTTGATTTCGATATGCTTGAGCTTCTTGTCCATCAACAGGGTTTTGACCGCCTTACGGCACAGCTTGGAGATTTCACGCTCCAGGCTACGCACCCCGGCTTCACGGGTGTAGTAACGGATGATGCCGATAATGGCGCTGTCGTCCACCGTCAGCTCGTTCTTTTTCAGTGCGTTGCGCTCGATCTGCTTCGGCAGCAGGTGTTGCTTGGCGATGTTGAGCTTTTCGTCTTCGGTATAACCGGACAGACGGATCACTTCCATACGGTCCAGCAGCGGCGCCGGAATATTCATCGAGTTAGAGGTGGCGACGAACATCACGTCGGACAGATCGTAATCCACTTCCAGATAGTGATCGTTAAACGCTACGTTCTGTTCCGGGTCCAACACTTCCAGCAGCGCCGAAGCCGGATCGCCGCGCATGTCGGACGACATCTTGTCGATCTCATCCAGCAGGAACAGCGGGTTCTTCACCCCGACCTTGGCCATTTTCTGGATCAGCTTGCCCGGCATGGAGCCGATATAGGTGCGGCGATGCCCGCGGATTTCCGCTTCATCGCGCACGCCGCCCAGCGCCATACGCACATACTGACGGCCGGTCGCCTTGGCAATCGACTGCCCCAGAGAGGTTTTACCCACCCCCGGCGGCCCAACCAGACACAGGATCGGCCCTTTGATTTTGCTGACGCGACTTTGCACCGCAAGATACTCAAGGATGCGGTCTTTCACCCGCTCCAGGCCGTAGTGATCGGTATCGAGCACTTCCTGCGCCTTGACCAGGTCTTTTTTCACCTTGCTGCGTGAGCTCCACGGCACCTGCAGCATCCAGTCGATGTAGCCGCGTACCACGGTGGCTTCGGCCGACATCGGCGACATCATTTTCAGCTTCTGCAGTTCCGCTTCGGTTTTCTCGCGAGCCTCTTTCGGCATTTTCGACGCGTCGATCTTGCGCTTCAGCGCTTCATATTCGTCCGGCGCGTCGTCCATTTCGCCCAGCTCTTTCTGAATGGCCTTCATCTGCTCATTCAGGTAGTACTCGCGCTGGCTCTTTTCCATCTGTTTCTTGACGCGATTACGGATGCGTTTTTCCACCTGCAGCAGGTCGATTTCCGACTCCATCATCGCCATCAGATATTCAAGGCGTTCGGAAACGTCAGACATTTCCAGCACCGATTGTTTATCGGCAAGTTTCAACGGCATATGCGCAGCAATGGTGTCCGCTAGGCGCGCCGCGTCGTCGATGCTGTTCAGCGATGTCAGCACCTCCGGCGGGATTTTTTTATTCAGTTTGATATAGCCTTCAAACTGATTGATCGCGGTGCGTACCAGCACTTCCTGCTCGCGCTCATCGATGGCCGGCGAGTCGAGGTATTCCGCCTGTGCGGCAAAGTGTTCGCCGCTGTCGGACAGCGTGGTGATGCGCGCGCGCTGCAGGCCCTCCACCAGCACTTTTACCGTACCGTCCGGCAGTTTCAGCATCTGCAGAATGGACGCTACGGTGCCGACGGAAAACAGGTCGTTAATGTCAGGTTCATCCGTTGAGGCCTCTTTCTGTGCCACCAGCATGATCTTTTTATCGTGATCCATTGCGGCTTCGAGGCACCGAATCGATTTTTCCCGGCCAACAAATAACGGGATCACCATGTGCGGATAAACCACCACGTCGCGCAACGGCAGGACAGGGATTTCAATGCGTTCGGAACGCTCAGGGTTCATAGAGCTCTCTCTTAGTTTAATTTCCGCCAGGATTGAGGGGGAATCTCATGAGACGCAGGCAATCAACGTTTCATAAAACCATTTATTGAGTATATGGGGATAAATCTCTGACATTCAACGGCAAGAATGCAGGAAAAAAAAATGGGGGATAAAATCCCCCATTTTACGATTAACCTGATGGTTTGGCTGGCGAATTATTCGCCGGATGCCTGCGCTTCCGGCTTGCCGTAAATCAGCAGCGGTTTGGACTGGCCGTCAATCACCGACTCGTCAATCACCACCTTGTCGACGCTTTCCAACGACGGCAGATCGTACATGGTATCCAGCAGCGCGCCTTCTACGATAGAACGCAGGCCGCGGGCGCCGGTTTTACGCGCCATGGCCTTCTTGGCGATGGTATTCAGCGCTTCATCGCGGAACTCCAGCTCGACGCCTTCCAGATTGAACAACGCCTGATACTGCTTGGTCAGGGCGTTTTTCGGCTCTTTCAGGATCTGAATCAGCGCTTCTTCGCTCAGCTCGCTCAGCGTTGCCACCACCGGCAGACGGCCGATGAACTCAGGGATCAGACCGAACTTGATCAGGTCTTCCGGCTCCGCCTGCAGCAGCAGTTCGCCTTCGGTTGCCTTTTCAGACTCGCCCTTCACCGTCGCGCCGAAGCCAATACCGGAGCTGGTGTTGACGCGCTGGCCAATCACCTTGTCCAGGCCGGCGAATGCGCCGCCGCAGATAAACAGGATCTTGGAGGTATCAACCTGCAGGAACTCCTGCTGCGGATGCTTGCGGCCGCCCTGAGGCGGCACCGCGGCGACGGTGCCTTCGATCAGCTTCAGCAACGCCTGCTGCACGCCCTCGCCCGACACGTCGCGGGTAATCGACGGGTTGTCAGACTTGCGGGAAATTTTATCGATTTCATCGATATAGACGATGCCGCGCTGCGCTTTTTGCACGTCGTAGTCACATTTCTGCAACAGCTTCTGGATAATATTCTCCACGTCCTCGCCCACGTAACCGGCTTCGGTCAGCGTGGTGGCGTCGGCCATGGTGAACGGCACATCCAGGAAGCGCGCCAGCGTTTCCGCCAGCAGCGTTTTGCCGCTGCCGGTCGGGCCAATCAGCAGGATGTTGCTCTTGCCCAGCTCGATACCGTTGCTGGTATCGCCGTTGCGCAGACGCTTGTAGTGGTTATACACCGCAACCGCCAGCACTTTCTTCGCCTGTTCCTGGCCGATAACATAATCATCCAGGTGGTTGCGGATCTCGTGCGGCGTCGGCAGCGCACTGCGCTCACGATGCGGGGCAACTTCTTTAATCTCTTCGCGAATAATGTCGTTACACAGGTCAACACATTCATCGCAGATATACACTGACGGACCGGCAATCAGCTTACGCACTTCATGCTGGCTTTTGCCGCAGAAAGAGCAGTACAGCAGCTTTCCTGAACCGTCTTTGCGCTTATCTGTCATCAGTAAACCTCTTCTTTTGTCTTTGTCCCGCAGGAAAATCATGGCGGCAGTGCGCCCAAACAAATACCGGGGAACGCCGATAATGCTGTTCAGAGCGGAATCATCCGCTCTGATTACTATAGTCTATCGGCTCGCACTTAACGCTCGCCTACCGCGTAGCCTTAGCTGCGGTGCGTCAGAATGCCGTCGACCAGACCGTATTCTACCGATTCTTCCGCGGTCATAAAGCGATCGCGCTCGGTATCACGCTCGATCTGCTCCAGTGATTGGCCGGTATGCTTGGCCATCAGTTCATTCATCCGCGACTTCACGTTCAGAATTTCACGCGCGTGGATTTCAATATCCGTCGCCTGCCCCTGGAAACCACCCAGCGGCTGGTGAATCATCACCCGGGAGTTCGGCAGGCAGAAACGCTTGCCTTTGGTGCCCGCAGTCAGCAGGAACGATCCCATCGAGCAGGCCTGTCCCATACAGATCGTGCTGACATCCGGCTTGATAAACTGCATGGTGTCATAGATTGACATGCCGGCAGTGATCACGCCGCCCGGTGAGTTGATGTACAGGAAAATGTCTTTTTCCGGGCTTTCCGCTTCCAGGAACAACATCTGCGCCACGATCAGGTTGGCCATATGGTCTTCAACCTGGCCGGTCAGGAAAATAATGCGCTCTTTCAGCAGGCGGGAATAGATGTCGTAAGAACGCTCCCCGCGTGAAGTCTGCTCCACCACCATCGGCACCAGTGCCATGTTAGGTGCAAATTGATCTCGTTCGCCACTGTATGACATTACCGTCTCCTAATAGAAATTGCCTTGGCGCCATTGTTTGCTGATTCTACTTGAGAACAGCCACGCTGACCATGCTCAACCATCCAACCGCGCCACATGACCTGACGGTCGTTATCATCCCACGCTCGGCAAACAACCCTCTGAGTATTTCAGTTGGGGGGCAACGGCGGGAATTTCAAGCCCGGTGCGCCATTTTCCCTGCCGATCTCTGCGGCAACGCCACATCACCATCATGCCTGCAAATACCGCAGGCAACAGGATAAATATAGTGCATATTATTGCGCTTAACCTGAGATTAATCAGCAACGTGGCAAAAAGAAAAGCCCGTAACCAAAGTTACGGGCTTTTTCAGATAACAGCCGGGTATGTCGCCATCGCCCGGCTCAGACATTACGCCTGTTGAGTCTGGTTCATCAGCTCGCTGAAAGTGGTCGCTTTTTCAGTCACTTTCGCGTTAGACAGCAGGGTTTCCACCGCTTGCTCTTCCAGAGCCACGTTACGCATGTTGTTCATCAGCTCTTTGTTTTTGCTGTAGAACTCGATAACTTCGCTTGGATCTTCGTAAGCGGAAGCCATCTCATCGATCAGCGCTTTCACGCGGTCTTCGTCAGCTTTCAGCTCGTTGGTGCTGATCACTTCGCCCAGCAGCAGGCCGACGACAACGCGACGCTTAGCCTGTTCTTCGAACAGTTCACGCGGCAGTTCCAGCGCTTGCTGCTCGTTGCCGCCGAAACGCTGTGCAGCCTGACGGCGCAGCACGTCGATTTCGCCGTCGATCAGTGCAGCAGGCACGTCGATGTCGTTAGCGTTGACCAGGCCGTCGATAACCTGAGTCTTGACGCGGTTACGCACGGCGCCTTTCAGCTCGCGCTCCATGTTTTTACGCACTTCCGCGCGCAGACCGTCAACAGAACCATCCGCCACGCCGAAACGCTGGATGAATTCTTCGGTCAGCTCAGGCAGCTCGCGCTCTTCCACTTTCTTCAGCACGATGGCGAACTTGGCGGCTTTACCCTTCAGGTTCTCAGCGTGGTAGTCTTCCGGGAAGTTAACGTCGATGGTGAACTCTTCACCGGCCTTGTGACCCACCAGACCTTCTTCAAAGCCCGGGATCATGCGGCCCTGGCCCATCGCCAGAACGAAGTCTGCCGCTTTGCCGCCTTCAAACTCTTCACCGTCGATAGAACCGGAGAAATCAACGGTCACGCGGTCTTCAGCTTCAACGGCGCGATCGGTGTCTTTCCAGGTCGCCTGCTGCTTGCGCAGGGTGTCGAGCATGGTGTCAACATCAGCGTCGTTGACTTCAACCACTGGTTTTTCAACTTCGATGTTTTCCAGGCCTTTCAGCTCAACTTCCGGATACACTTCGAATTCAACGGTGTAGCTGAAATCTTCGCCTTCCTTGTACTCGCCCGGCACGTAGTTTGGCGCGCCAGCCGGGTTAATTTTTTCTTTGATGATCGCGTCAACGAAGTTGCGCTGCATCAGATCGCCCAGCACGTCTTGACGAACAGAGGCGCCATAACGCTGCTCAACGATGTTCATCGGCACTTTGCCCTTGCGGAAACCGTCGATACGCACGCTTTTCGCTGCGTTGATCAGCTCTTTTTTCACCGCCTGCGCGATAACATCAGCAGGTACGGTGATAGAAAGACGGCGCCCAAGGCCTTGAGTGGTTTCTACTGAAACTTGCATCTTGTTACCTCAAAAAAATCACAGTGCTCGGTCGACTCCGTTCCAAGAACCAGGACGGCTGCATTACAGAACCGAGTTCCCTGATGCCGAGAGCGTCCCGAAACCATTCCGGAAAAATAAGACGCGACATTATAGCGGCGCATGCGAGGCGAGTCGAGGAAAGCCGGGCGGCTGTAACGCGTTAAAATTCACACTTTTGCTGATTTTTGGCAAAAAAACGCGCCTGCCGACCGCTTTGACCGCGCTGCAGGCAATAAACCGCGTCGTCGTCAAAAACAGAAACGGCCCGCAGGCCGTTTCAAAATTCGTCTGTAGTAATACCCTAAATCGCGGCTAAAGTTCCACTGCCGCGTCAGCTTTTATACGTCCGGCCAGGGTTCCGGCGTCGCGCCGCGACAAGGCGGCGAAGCGAGTACGGTATCCTGCAGCCCTTCCCACTCTTTCAGGGTATAGGTGTGTAGCGCCAGTGCGTGCACGCCGTTAGCCAGCTCATCCGCCAACACGCCGTAGATCGAACGGTGGCGCGTCAGAAAGCGTTCGCCGACGAAGCGGTCACTGACCAATACCACCTTAAAGTGGCTTTCTGAACCCGCCGGAACGTTGTGACGATAACTTTCATCAACCACTTCCAGATACGCGGGCTCAAACGCCGCCCTTAACTTTGCTTCTATTTGCTCGCGAATCATAGGATCTCCTTACAACACCGGCAGAGGACATGCCATCTATTTCAATATTAGCCGCTTTTCCCCCGGGAGAATACGCAGCGTGTAAATTTCTCAGTTCTATGGCGAAAAAACCACCGCAACATCCTGGCTCTTGGGGTTTATCTTATTGAGAGCAACAAAAAAGCATGTTTTTATCACTCACAGTAAAAAAATTGCCATCCAGCAACGTTGGAACACTTCCCCCGGCCGACGGCGATGCTATCATGTCGGCCAGATGATTGTTGGCAATACCATTCCGACTCAGACGAAAACGAGAGCGCTAACATGTTAAAAAAACTTTGTCTTCCTTTATTAGGCGCGCTGCTGCTGGCCGGCTGCGCCAGCAGCGGCAATACCCTTAACGTCACGCCGAAGATCGTGCTGCCAACTCAGGATCCGACGCTGCAGGGCGTGACCATCAGCATCAACGGCGCCGATCAGCGTAAGGATCAGGCGCTGGCCAAAGTTAACCGCGACAGCCGTCTGGTCACCCTGACGCCATCGCGCGATCTGCGTTTCCTGCTGCAAGAAGTGCTGGAGAAGCAAATGGGCGCGCGCGGCTATATGATCGGCCCGAATGCACCGGTTGACCTGCAGATCGTGATGAACAATCTGTATGCCGACGTCACCGAAGGCAACCTGCGCTACAGCATCACCACCAAGGCCGATATCTCGATTATCGCCGTGGCGAAAAACGGCAACAAGCAGGTGAAGAACTATCGTTCGACCTATAACGTTCAGGGCGCCTTTAACGCAACCAACGATAAAATCACCAACGCGGTCAATACCGTGCTCGGCGACGTGATCGCTGATATGGCACAGGACACCAGCGTCAACGACTTTATCAAGCAGAACGCGCGTTAATCTGACGCCTTGTGTCGCCCGGCATGCCGGGCGACACAGACAGGGAACTCATGTCTAAACAGTACTTTGCGATTTTCACCCAGCGTAACTCGCTGATCCTGCTGCTGCTGGGGTTCGCCTCCGGCCTGCCGCTGGCACTGACCTCCGGCACGCTGCAAGCCTGGATGACCGTCGAGAATATCGATCTGAAAACCATCGGTATCTTTTCACTGGTCGGTCAGGCTTACGTTTTCAAATTCCTCTGGTCACCGTTTATGGACCGCTACACGCCACCGTTCCTCGGCCGGCGTCGCGGCTGGCTGCTGATCAGTCAGCTGCTGCTGGTGGCGGCGATCGTGGCGATGGGCTTTATGAACCCGGCGCAACATCTGTGGTGGCTGGCCGCGCTGGCGGTGCTGGTGGCGTTCTGCTCCGCCTCGCAGGATATCGTGTTCGACGCCTACAAAACCGATCTGCTGACGGCGGAAGAACGCGGCGCCGGCGCGGCGATTTCCGTGCTGGGCTATCGTCTGGCGATGCTGGTGTCCGGCGGACTGGCCCTGTGGCTGGCGGATCGCTACTTCGGCTGGCAGGCCACCTACTGGCTGATGGCCGGGCTGATGCTGCTCGGTATTGCCGCAACGCTGCTGGCGCCGGAACCCGACGACAGCGTTCCCGCGCCGCGCACCATGGAGCAGGCGGTCATCGCCCCGCTGCGCGACTTCTTCGCCCGTAACAACGCCTGGCTGATCCTGCTGCTGATCGTGATGTACAAAATGGGCGACGCCTTTGCCGGCAGCCTGAGCACCACCTTCCTGATTCGCGGCGTCGGCTTTGACGCCGGCGAGGTCGGGCTGGTCAACAAAACGCTCGGGCTGTTCGCCACCATCGTCGGCGCGCTGTTTGGCGGTGTGCTGATGCAGCGTCTCACCCTGTTCCGCGCGCTGATGCTGTTCGGCATGCTGCAGGCGGTGTCGAACCTCGGCTACTGGATCCTGGCGGTGACCGACAAAAACATCATCAGCATGGGCAGCGCCATCTTCCTGGAGAACCTGTGCGGCGGCATGGGCACCGCCGCCTTTGTCGCGCTGCTGATGACGCTGTGCAACAAATCCTTCTCGGCGACTCAGTTCGCCCTGCTGTCGGCGCTCTCCGCCGTGGGCCGAGTCTACGTCGGGCCGATCGCCGGTTGGTTCGTCGAAGCGCACGGCTGGCCGTTGTTTTATCTGTTCTCTATTGCCGCGGCGATTCCCGGCCTGCTCCTGCTGGCCGTCTGCCGCCGGACGCTGGAGTACACGCAGAACACCGACGACTTTATGCCGCGCACCGAATTCCAGCGGGCCTACCGCTGGGCGCTGCGTCTGCTGGGCGTAGGCTGCAGCCTGCTGGCGCTGTGGCTGCTGCTGCTTATCAGCAACGCGCTGGACTGGAGCACATTGCCGCAACTGGCCGACGCTGCGCTGCAGGCCGGAGCGGCGCTGAGCCTGGCCGGCATCGTGGCGGGCAGCCTGCTGGACTACCTGGCGCTGCGCCGCACGCGCCTGGCGTAAGCCCCCGCAGGCCGGGGCGCTGGCGCCGGTCTGCGGAATGCATTGGTTAAATAATTTTATTTCTGTGTGAAAATATAATTGCCATCTGAATTATTTTTTTCACCTTAGGAAAAAGATTATAAATAAAATTAAATTCACCTGTAACAAACAAATATTTTACATTAAATATACTTTTGCGCCCCATTTAAAAAAATCCCCTCTGAGCACTAAATCATCATACCTTTGTTTTTCCATAAGATAGCATTACCCCGGCACGATTCAGCATGCCAACGCATTGTTGCCATTGGGAAATTGTCACGCAGCGTTACATCTGTGACAACGTTAACAGAAAGTGTCAACGAGGCGCTGACACAAGCCTAAGCATGTTTACAGTACTGCAACCTTCCCGTAAAATGCCCGCACACATGAAACGACAATGAGCCTTTGTAATTGAGGTCGTTAGATGAGACTTAAGAAATACAATAAAAGTATTGGGATGTTGTCATTATTCGCATCCACTGTAATGCTCAGTGGGTGCGATATGGTATTGATGAATCCCAAAGGAGCAATAGGTGTTGAACAACGGACACTGATAATCACCGCTATCGCATTAATGCTGATCGTGGTGATTCCAGTTATCATCATGGCGTTCGGTTTTGCCTGGAAGTATCGCGCTTCCAACAAGGATGCCAAGTACAGTCCTAACTGGTCACACTCCAACAAGATTGAAGCGGTCGTCTGGACCATTCCAATCATCATCATCGCCATCCTTGGCACCATTACCTGGAAAACGACGCACGAACTGGATCCATTCAAGCCGATTGTCACCGACAAGAAGCCAATGACCATTGAAGTGGTGTCGCTGGACTGGAAATGGCTGTTTATCTACCCAGAGCAGGGTATTGCGACGGTGAATGAATTGGCCTTCCCGAAAGATGTTCCAGTCGAATTCAAGATCACCTCTAACTCGGTAATGAACTCGTTCTTTATTCCTCAGTTAGGTGGACAGATTTATGCGATGGCCGGCATGCAGACCAAACTGCATCTGATCGGCAACGAAGCGGGGCAATACGCAGGTATTTCCAGCAGCTTCAGCGGTCGCGGGTTCTCCGGTATGAAGTTCAACGCTATTGTCACCCCAACCGAAGGCGACTTCGATCAGTGGGTTAACAAGGTGAAAGCTTCTTCCAAGAACCTCAATACCACCGACGACTTTAACAAACTGGCAGAGCCGAGTGAAAACAACCCGGTTGAGTACTTCTCCAGTGTCAAACCTAATTTGTTCAAAGAAACAATTGGCAAATTCATGGGCGACATGCACATGCACAAAGGCGCTGAAGCAAACGCGCACGAAGGCATGGACATGAGCCAGGGTATGGACATGGGTGAACATGCTCACGCCGGAGCCGAGGAATAATCTGATGTTGGGAAAATTAACGCTTGATGCGGTTCCTTACCACGAACCGATCATCATGGTCACCGTTGCTGCAATTGTTGTTGGCGGCCTGGCACTGCTGGCGCTGATAACATATTTGGGCAAGTGGAAATGGTTGTGGAGCGAATGGCTGACCTCCGTCGACCATAAAAAAATTGGTATTATGTACATCATCGTGGCGATGGTCATGCTGCTGCGCGGCTTTGCCGACGCCATCATGATGCGTAGCCAGCAGGCGCTTGCGTCTGCCGGCGAGGCCGGCTTCCTGCCGCCGCACCACTATGACCAAATCTTTACCGCCCACGGCGTAATCATGATCTTCTTCATGGCGATGCCTTTCGTGGTTGGTCTGATGAACGTGGTTGTACCGCTGCAAATCGGTGCGCGCGACGTTGCCTTCCCGTTCCTGAACTCCCTGAGCTTCTGGTTCTTCGTGGTGGGCGTCGTACTGATCAACATCTCTCTGGGGGTTGGTGAGTTCGCGCAGACCGGTTGGCTGGCGTATCCGCCGCTGTCCGGCAAGGAGTACAGTCCTGGCGTCGGGGTCGATTACTGGATCTGGAGTCTGCAGATTTCCGGTCTGGGTACCCTGTTGACCGGTGTTAACTTCTTCGCGACCATTCTGAAGATGCGCGCCCCTGGCATGCCTCTGATGAAAATGCCGGTATTCACCTGGGCGGCACTGTGTACTAACGTCCTGATTATCGTTTCTTTCCCAATTCTGACCGTCACCATCGCGCTGCTGACCCTGGATCGCTATCTGGGCACCCATTTCTTCACCAATGATATGGGCGGCAACATGATGATGTACATCAACCTGATTTGGGCCTGGGGTCACCCAGAAGTGTACATCCTGGTTCTGCCGGTGTTCGGTGTGTTCTCCGAAGTTACCGCGACCTTCTCGAAGAAACGTCTGTTCGGCTATACCTCTCTGGTATGGGCAACCATCGCGATTACCGTTCTGTCGTTCATCGTATGGCTGCACCACTTCTTTACCATGGGGTCCGGCGCGAACGTCAACGCCTTCTTCGGTATCGCCACTATGATTATTTCCATCCCGACCGGGGTGAAAATCTTCAACTGGCTGTTCACCATGTACCAGGGTCGTATCCAGTTCAACTCTGCCATGCTGTGGACCATCGGCTTCATCATCACCTTCTCCATCGGTGGTATGACCGGCGTTCTGCTGGCGGTACCGGGCGCGAACTTCGTGCTGCACAACAGCCTGTTCCTGATTGCGCACTTCCACAACGTCATCATCGGCGGCGTGGTGTTCGGTTGCTTCGCCGGCCTGACTTACTGGTTCCCGAAATCCTTCGGCTTCACGCTGAACGAAACCTGGGGCAAACGCGCGTTCTGGTTCTGGATCATCGGTTTCTTCGTGGCCTTCATGCCGCTGTACGCGCTGGGCTTTATGGGTATGACTCGTCGTATCAGCCAGAACATCAACCCTGAGTTCCATCCGCTGCTGATGGTTGCTGCGGGCGGTGCTGCGCTGATTGCCTGCGGTATCCTGTGTCAGCTGATTCAGATCTTCGTCAGTATTCGTGACCGCGATCAGAACCGCGACCTGACCGGTGACCCGTGGGGCGGCCGTACTCTGGAGTGGGCAACTTCTTCTCCTCCGCCGTTCTATAACTTCGCCACCATGCCGGAAATTCACGACCGTGATGCATTCTGGGACATGAAAGAAAAAGGTGAAGCGTATAAGAAACCGGCTAAGTACGAACCGATTCATATGCCTAAGAACACCGGCGCCGGCGTTATCATCGGCTTCTTCAGCCTGATCTTCGGTTTCGCCATGATCTGGGAAATCTGGTGGATGGCTCTGGCCGGCTTCATCGGCATGATCGTAGTCTGGATCGCCAAGAGCTTCGACCAAGATGTTGACTACTATGTGCAGGTTGACGAAATCGAGCGCATTGAGAACCAACACTATGAACAAATCAGCAAAGCAGGCGTGAAACATGTCAACTGATACTCTGACTAACCACAACGCAGCCCATGCAGAGCATGGGCACCACGACGCAGGAGAGACCAAAGTCTTCGGATTTTGGATCTACCTGATGAGCGACTGTATTTTGTTTGCGAGCTTGTTCGCGACTTATGCAGTACTGGTGAACGGGACCGCTGGCGGTCCCTCTGGCAAAGACATCTTCGATCTGAAGTTTGTTCTGGTTGAGACGTTCCTGCTGCTGTTCAGCTCCATCACCTACGGGATGGCGATGATCGGCATGAACAAAGGCAAAGTCGGCAGCGTCAACACCTGGCTGTTCCTGACCTTCCTGTTCGGCCTCGGCTTCGTGGCGATGGAAATCTATGAATTCCATCACCTGATCGCCGAAGGCTTCGGCCCGGATCACAGTGCGTTCCTGTCCAGCTTCTTCGCGCTGGTCGGTACTCACGGTCTGCACGTGTCTGCCGGTCTGGTCTGGATCATCATCATGATGATTCAGGTGAGCAAGCATGGCCTGACGTCAACCAACAAAACCCGTCTGATGTGCCTGAGCCTGTTCTGGCACTTCCTGGATGTGGTATGGATTTGCGTATTTACCGTTGTTTATCTGCTGGGGGTTATGTAATGAGCCATTCATCCCATGAGACCTCTCACGGCGGCGCAAGCCACGGCAGCGTCAAGTCATACCTGATCGGCTTCATCCTGTCGGTCATCCTGACGGTAATTCCATTTATGATGGTGATGAATGGCACTGCCTCTCATTCCACCATCCTGGCGGTTGTGGTCGGCATGGCGGTTATTCAGGTGATTGTTCACCTGATTTACTTCCTGCACATGAACACTTCATCGGAAGAGCGCTGGAACCTGGTGGCATTACTGTTCACCGCTATGATCATCGGTATCGTTGTTGTGGGTTCACTGTGGATTATGTACAACCTCAACCTCAATATGATGGTCGATTAAGAGCCGAGCCGTAAGTAATGATGAAGCAATACCTGCAAGTAACTAAACCAGGAATTATTTTCGGTAATTTAATTTCTGTCGTTGGGGGATTCCTGTTGGCTTCCAAAGGAAGCATCGACTATCCCCTGTTTCTCGCCACCCTCGTGGGTGTCTCGTTGGTTGTCGCCTCGGGCTGTGTGTTTAACAACTACATTGACCGTGACATCGACAAGAAAATGGAGAGAACGAAGAACCGGGTGCTGGTAAAAGGCCTGATCGCGCCGAATGTCACCCTGGTTTATGCTACCGCGCTGGGTATTGCTGGCTTCGCCTTGCTGTATACCGCAGCCAACCCGCTGGCCATGTGGCTGGCGGTGATGGGCTTCGTGGTTTATGTCGGCGTTTATAGCCTGTATATGAAGCGCCATTCTGTCTATGGCACGCTGATTGGCAGCCTGTCAGGCGCTGCGCCGCCGGTTATCGGCTACTGCGCGGTGACCAACGAGTTCGATATGGGCGCGTTGATCCTGCTGGCTATCTTCAGCCTGTGGCAGATGCCGCACTCCTATGCGATTGCCATCTTCCGCTTCAAAGATTATCAGGCAGCCAATATTCCTGTGCTGCCGGTAGTCAAAGGCATTTCCGTCGCCAAGAACCACATTACGGTCTACATTCTGGCGTTTATGATCGCCACCCTGATGCTGACCCTGAGCGGCTACGCCGGGTACAAGTACCTGGTCGTCGCGGCAGCGGTCAGCGTGTGGTGGCTGGGCATGGCGTTACGCGGTTATAAAACCGAGAATGACAGCATCTGGGCGCGCAAACTGTTTGTGTTCTCGATTGTTGCCATCACTTCACTCAGCGTGATGATGTCGATCGATTTTAGCGCCTCGGCGTCGCCGGAAACGTTGTTAACTTACGTCTGGTAACTCGCTCTTCGTCAATGGGCCGCTAACGCGGCCCATTTTATTTTTACGTTCTCAGCCCTACCGGCATCCGGGAAATACTGTAATATCTGCTAAATAACATTACGTTTACCCTCCCCTGCCCTTCACACTAAAATAAACGCGCTCCCAAAAGTTATCCCATCAGGCTCTGACGGCCAGAACCTGATGGGATAGTTTTTACTGAGGTTCGAAGTTTGCATGAACGATAATACGATGACCCCGGTGGAACGCCGGGCGACCTGGGGTCTGGGCACGGTATTCTCACTGCGCATGCTCGGCATGTTTATGGTGCTGCCGGTGCTGACCACCTACGGTATGGCGCTGAACGGCGCCAGCGAAACGCTGATCGGCATCGCCATCGGCATTTACGGCCTGGCGCAGGCGATTTTTCAAATTCCCTTCGGGCTTATCTCCGACCGCATCGGCCGTAAGCCGCTGATCGTCGGCGGGCTGCTGGTGTTCGCCCTCGGCAGCGTTATCGCTGCGGCCAGCGACTCGATCTGGGGCATTATCCTCGGCCGCGCGCTGCAAGGCTCCGGCGCTATCGCCGCTGCGGTGATGGCGCTGCTGTCCGATCTGACCCGCGAGCAGAACCGCACTAAAGCCATGGCGTTTATCGGCATCAGCTTCGGTATTACCTTCGCCATCGCCATGGTATTGGGGCCGGTGATTACCCATGCGCTGGGACTGCATGCGCTGTTCTGGATGATCGCCGCGCTGGCGCTGTGCGGTATCGTCATTACCTTACTGGTGGTGCCTTCGGCCGACCGCCACGTGCTGAACCGCGAGTCCAGCATGGTGCGCGGCAGCTTCAGCAAAGTGCTGAGCAACCCGCGCCTGCTGAAGCTCAATATCGGCATCATGTGCCTGCACATTCTGCTGATGTCGAGCTTCGTCGCCCTGCCGCTGGCAATGGAGAAGGCCGGGCTGGCGGCCAGTAAACACTGGGTGGTGTACCTGGTGACCATGCTGGTGTCGTTCGTGTCGGTAGTGCCGTTTATTATCTATGCCGAGAAGAAGCGCCGCATGAAGCAGGTATTTATGGGCTGCGTGGCGGTGCTGTTCGCCGCCGAACTGGTACTGTTGATTTCCGGCCAGCATCTGTGGGGCATTATCGCCGGCGTACAGCTGTTCTTTATGGCGTTTAACGTGATGGAGGCGATTCTGCCTTCGCTGATCAGTAAAGAGTCGCCGGCCGGCTACAAGGGCACGGCGATGGGCGTATACTCCACCAGCCAGTTTATCGGCGTTGCCATCGGCGGCAGCCTCGGCGGCTGGCTCTACGGCCTGCATGGCGCCGGGCTGGTGTTTATCGCCGGCGCGGTGATTGCCGCCGTCTGGTTTATCATCAGCAGCACCATGCAGGAACCGCCGTACGTCAGCAGCCTGCGTATCACACTCTCGGAACTGGCGGTAAAAGACACGTCGCTGGCCAGCCGGCTGCAGGCTCAACCCGGCGTGGCGGAAGCCATCGTCGTGCCGGAAGAGCGCAGCGCCTATGTGAAGGTCGACACCAAACAGACCAACCGCGGACAGTTGGAAACGCTGGTCAATACGCTATAAATAAAAACGCCGGGCAAGCCCGGCGTTTTTATTCACATCAGTACGATCAGTCGCGGAAGTTTTTAAACTGGAACGGCTGCCCCAGATTACCGCCGCGCACCAGCGCCATCACGCTTTGCAAATCGTCACGGGATTTCCCGGTCACGCGCACTTCGTCACCCTGAATCTGCGCCTGCACCTTCAGCTTGCTGTCTTTAATCAGCTTGACGATCTTCTTCGCCAGCTGCGTTTCAATCCCCTGCTTCAGCTTGGCGTCAACGCTGTAGGTTTTGCCGCTGTGCTCAAACTCTTCCGGGATCTCCAGCGCCGCGCCCTCAATACCACGCTTGGCCAATTTTTCACGCAAAATATCAAGCAGTTGCTGAACCTGAAAATCAGATTCGCTGGCAACTTTGATCGTTTCATTTTTTTCGTTCAGCTCAAAGCTGGCCGGCACGTTGCGGAAATCCCAGCGGGTGCCCAGATCGCGCGAGGCGTTCTCCACGGCGTTGCGCACTTCCTGCATATCTATTTCGGAAACAATGTCGAAAGATGGCATACTTCTTCCTCCTGAATGAGAGCCCGAACTGTCAGGCAATTTCGATGGCGTGCATGATACCCGCTTTGCCGATTAAGGCAAAATTCCGATGTCACGGCAACGCAAACGTCCACACGCAGGAAAGTCTACAATTTATGGTGTCAGATCAGCGGTTCGCAAAGAGCGCTCAGGCGCTTTGCGCTGGCCTGTTCCCCCAGCAATACGATACCGGATAACGGCAATCCCCCGGTCCCCCCAAGGAGGATGGATGAAAATAACTGTTCTTGGTTGCGGCGCCCTCGGGCAGCTGTGGCTCTCCCGGCTGTATCAGCAGGGCCATGATGTACAAGGATGGTTACGCGTACCTCAGCCGTTTTGCGCCGTCGATGTTATTAAAACCGATGGCTCCCGCTTCAGTCAGAGCCTGCTCAGCAACGACGCCGAGCATCTGCGCAGCAGCGAACTGCTGCTGGTGACGCTCAAGGCCTGGCAAGTCTCCGATGCGGTAGCGGCCCTGCTGCCGAAGCTCAACCCCGCCTGCGCCATTTTGCTGCTGCACAACGGCATGGGCACACAGGATGAACTACCGGCCAACGAGCAGCCAATACTGCAAGGCACCACCACCCACGCCGCGCGCCACGACGGCCATACCATTATTCACGTTGCCGACGGCACCACCCATATCGGCCCGACGTCTCCGGCTGCAGAGGCGCTCAGCCACCTGGCGGAGGTTCTGCATCAGGCGCTGCCGGACGTCGCCTGGCACAATACGATTACCGCCGCGCTGTGGCGTAAACTGGCGGTTAACTGCGTGATCAATCCGCTGACCGCCCTGCATGACTGCCGCAACGGCGAGCTACGCCATTATCCTGAGCAAATCATGCTGATCTGCAGCGAAGTAGCCGGCGTGATGGCGATGGAGGGGCACCACACCACCTGTGAGGGGCTGCGGCAGTATGTGATGCAGGTGATAGAAAGCACGGCGGATAATGTCTCCTCCATGCTGCAGGATATTCACGCCCAGCGGCACACCGAGATCGACTATATTACCGGTTATCTGCTGCGGCGCGCCCGCAGCCATGGCATGATGCTGCCGGAAAACGCCCGGCTGTTTGATTTGGTTAAGCGAAAGGAAAATGAGTATGAACGTATCGGTGTTGGTCTGCCTGGCGCCTGGAAGTGAAGAAACCGAAGCGGTAACCGCCATCGATTTACTGGTGCGCGCCGGGATTAAGGTCACCACCGCCAGCGTGGCCGGCGACGGCAGTCTGACCATCGTCTGTTCCCGCGGCGTTAAGCTGCTGGCAGATGCGGCGCTGGTTGAGATCGTCGACGAACCGTTTGACGCTATCGTGTTGCCCGGCGGCCTGCAGGGCGCCGAATGCTTCCGCGACAGCCCGCTGCTGGTGGAAAAAGTGCGTCAAATGCATCTGCAGGGGAAAATCGTCGCCGCCATCTGCGCCGCGCCGGCGCTGGTGCTGCAACACCACGATCTGTTCCCGGTCGGTAACATGACCGGCTTCCCCGGTTTGAAACAGCATATCCCGCAGGATAAGTGGATGGAGCGCCGGGTGGTATATGACGCGCGCGTCAATCTGCTGACCAGCCAGGGGCCGGGTACCGCCATGGAATTCAGCCTGAAGCTGATTGATCTGCTGTTGGGGAAAGCCAAAGCGGCGGAGGTCGCAGCGCAGCTGGTATTGATCCCAGGCATGTACGACTTCAGTGACTGAACACTTACTTACGCAATCACTAACGACTCTGAGACTTGGCTGTCATCAGTCAGTGGCCGTGATTCACGCCGGCAGCCAACAACGCTGAGGCACGAAAGATGAAGGGGGATCCCCGATAGATTTCGCGTCTCAGCCAGGCGGCAACGGCGCAAATCCCCGGGAGCTGACATCAGTCAGTGACCGGGGTGCGCGCCGGCAGCCAACAACGCTGCGGCGTGAAAGATGAAGGTGGATCCCCGATAGATTTCGCGTCTCAGCCAGGCGGCAACGGCGCAAATCTCTGGGAGCTGACATCAGTCAGTGACCGGGGTGCGTGCCGGCAGCCAACAACGCTGCGGCGTGAAAGATGAAGGTGGATCCCCGATAGATTTCACGTCTCAGCCAGGCGGCAACGGCGCAAATCCCCGGGAGCTGACATCAGTCAGTGACCGGGGTGCGCGCCGGCAGCCAACAACGCTGAGGCGCGAAAGATGAAGGGGATTAAGGGCGATACACTTTAATATTGGTATACCCCTGCTCCAGCAGATACAGCGCCTGCAGGCGGCTCATCACGCCGCGTTCACAATATAGCAGGTAGGTTTTGCTCTGATCCAGATCGCCGAACTGGGTGCCCAGCTTGTAGAACGGCAGCGGTTTCACCTCAACCTGCTCCAGCTGCAGCGGCTTTTCGTCCTGTTCGTCCACCGAGCGGATATCCAGAATCACCTGATCGGCATTGAATGCCGCCACGGTTTCTACTTCCGTGACCTGTTCCTGGGTTTCGCTGGCGATGGTGCGGATATCCACGTTGCGCGCTTCGCGCACGACCCGCTCGAGGATCTCGAAATCGAAGTTGCCTTCTTCTTCTTCGATCTTCGCCTTCACCGCTTTTACCGTCGGGCTCTTGGAGATCACCCCGCAATATTCCGGCATGGTTTTGGCAAAATCTTCGGTGCCGATCTGGCGCGCCACGTTGATGATGTGCTCTTTATCGTGGGAAATCAGCGGACGCAGGATCAGCGTATCCGACGCGTTATCGATCAGACGCAGGTTGGTCAGCGTCTGGCTGGATACCTGTCCCAGCGCTTCGCCGGTAACCAGCGCCTGCACGCCATAGCGCTCCGCCACTTTGGACGCGGCGCGTACCATCATTCGCTTGAGCACCACGCCCATCTGGCCGTCGTCGACTTTTTCCAGAATTTCGCCCACCACCGGCTCAAAATCGATCGCCACGAAACGCACCTTGTGCGAGCTGCCGAAGCGGTTCCACAGATAATGCGCCACCTGCTTGACACCGATCTCATGCGCGGCGCCGCCCAGGTTGAAGAAGCAATAGTGCACCCGGCAGCCGCGACGCATCAGCATATAGCTGGAAACGCCGGAGTCAAAACCGCCGGAGATCAGCGACATCACGTCTTCCTGAGTGCCGATCGGGTAGCCGCCGATACCTTCGCGGCGCGCTTTCACCATCATCAGTTTGTCATCTTCAATCTCAAGATTGACGGTCACCTGCGGATGGTTCAGTTTGACCCGTGCGCTCTCTATATGCTGGTTCAGGCCGCCGCCGACGTAACGCTCCACGTCCTGAGAACTGAAGTCCTGCTTGCCGCGGCGCTTCACGCGCACGCAGAAGGTCTTGCCTTCCAGCCGTTCGCGATAGGTTTCCAGCGTCTGCTCGAAGATATGGTGAATATCGGTGTAGGCGCGGTCTTCCACTTCAAGAATATGGTGGATACCGGGGATGCGCGTCAGCGCGTCGGCGATCGCCGGACGCTGGTTTTCATCTTTGGCGCGGACTTCAATAAAGTCCCAGTGCCGGACCACCGCCAGGTTTTCATCATACTGCTTCAGGACATTACGAATGTTGGTGGTAAGAATCTTTATGAAGCGCAAGCGCACAGATTGACTCTTGATGGTGATTTCCGGGAACAATTTAATGATAAACTTCATGGCGGTCTTTATGGTCAGATAAAATTAACGGGGCGCAGTATATCACTTTCTGATGAAGCTCTGCGCACAAAACCACACGAGCACGCCATGATTTGCTAATCAAGATCCGCTAGGATAGGCTCTGGCCCCTCGGTTCACCTGATGACGTAACAAGAAAATTATGCCGAAAAAACCCGCACAATCAGACAGTACAGAGCAAAATGTCAGTTTTGAACACTCCCTGACCGAACTGGAAAGCATTGTGACGCGCCTGGAAGCGGGCGAATTGCCGCTGGAAGAGGCGCTCAACGAATTTGAGCGCGGCGTACAGCTGGCGCGTCAGGGTCAGCAAAAACTGCAGCAGGCGGAACAGCGCGTGCAAATTCTGCTGAACGACAGCGACGACGACGATACCGCATTAACGCCTTTCACCCCGAACGCCGAGTAATGATTGATGTCTGACTTCAACAGCCAGCTACAAAGCTATCGTCAGCGCGCCGATCGCGCCCTGCTGGACTTTATCGCCCCGCTGCCGTTTAACGACGGCCGGTTGGTGGCAGCCATGCGCTATGGCGCCCTGCTGGGCGGTAAGCGTCTGCGCCCGTTCCTGGTGTATGCCACCGGCGAGATGTTCGGCGTGCCGTCGGACAACCTCGATGCGCCGGCGGCGGCGGTAGAATGTATCCACGCCTATTCTTTGATCCATGACGATCTGCCGGCGATGGACGACGACGACCTGCGCCGTGGCCAGCCTACCTGCCACCTCAAATTTGATGAAGCCAGTGCGATTCTGGCCGGCGATGCGCTGCAGACGCTGGCCTTCTCCATTCTGGCCGACGCCGAGATGCCGGATGTCGCAATGCGCGACCGCCTGGCGATGGTGTCGGAACTGGCCGGCGCCAGCGGCGTGGCCGGCATGTGTGGCGGTCAGGCCTTGGATCTTGCAGCAGAAGACCGTCAGATTAATCTGGAAGAACTGGAGCAAATTCACCGCCACAAAACCGGTGCGCTGATCCGCTCAGCCGTGCGTCTGGGCGCGCTGGCGGCGGGCGAGCCGGGGCGTGCGGCGCTGGCCGAACTGGATCGCTACGCGGCGGCCATCGGCCTGGCGTTTCAGGTTCAGGATGACATTCTCGACGTCATCGGCGACACTGCAAAAATAGGAAAACGCCAAGGCGCCGATCAGCAACACGGAAAAAGCACCTATCCCGCGCTGCTGGGCCTGGACAATGCCAGGGCCAAAGCCCGGGATCTGTATCAGGAAGCCTTGAGCGCTCTGGATACGCTGGCGGCGCAATCATACAACACCGCATCATTGCGCGCGTTGGCCAGCTTTATTATTGAACGCGACAATTAACGTGTGACGTTATCGCCATTTAACGCCGCCGCGGCCCCGACGCTGCGGCCGTTGCGCGATGGCATACCTCTGATATGAGTATCGAATGAGTCTTGATATAGCCAAATACCCGACGCTGGCGCTGGCGGAAAACCCCGAGGAACTCCGCTCGCTGCCAAAAGAAAGCCTGCCGAAGCTGTGTGATGAGCTGCGGCAATATCTGCTGGACAGCGTCAGCCGCTCAAGCGGCCACTTTGCTTCCGGGCTGGGTACCGTCGAACTGACGGTGGCATTGCACTACGTTTACCACACGCCGTTCGACCATCTGGTGTGGGACGTCGGCCATCAGGCCTACCCACATAAAATTCTGACCGGACGCCGCGACCGCATTTCGACCATTCGGCAAAAAAATGGCCTGCACCCTTTCCCGTGGCGCGATGAGAGTGAATACGACGTCTTGTCCGTCGGCCACTCCTCCACCTCGATCAGCGCTGGCCTCGGCATGGCGGTGGCGGCGGAGCGCGAAGGCAAAGGCCGCCGCACCGTCTGCGTGATCGGCGATGGCGCCATCACCGCCGGTATGGCGTTCGAAGCCATGAACCACGCCGGCGATATCGATCCGGACATGCTGGTGATCCTGAACGACAACGAAATGTCGATTTCCGAGAACGTCGGCGCGCTGAATAACCATCTGGCGCAGCTATTGTCCGGCAAGCTCTACTCCACGCTGCGCGAGGGCGGCAAGAAGGTGTTGTCCGGCCTGCCGCCGATCAAAGAGCTGGTCAAACGCACCGAAGAGCATCTCAAAGGGATGGTGGTGCCGGGCACGCTGTTCGAGGAGCTGGGCTTCAACTATATCGGCCCGGTCGACGGCCACGACGTGCAGGCGCTGGCCACGACGTTGAAGAACATGCGCGATCTGAAAGGGCCGCAGCTGCTGCATATCATGACCAAAAAGGGGCGCGGCTATGCCCCGGCAGAAAAAGACCCGATCAGCTTCCACGCGGTGCCAAAATTCGATCCGGCCAGCGGCACGCTGCCGAAAAGCGCCGGCGGCCTGCCGACCTATTCCAAGATCTTCGGCGAGTGGCTGTGTGAAACCGCCGCCAAAGACGACAAGCTGATGGCAATTACCCCGGCAATGCGCGAAGGCTCCGGCATGGTGCAGTTCTCACGCGACTATCCGCAGCAGTATTTTGACGTCGCCATCGCCGAACAGCACGCGGTCACCTTTGCCGCCGGCCTGGCGATCGGCGGCTACAAGCCGGTGGTGGCCATCTACTCCACCTTCCTGCAGCGCGCTTACGATCAGGTGATCCACGATGTGGCGATCCAGAAGCTGCCGGTGCTGTTCGCCATCGACCGTGGCGGCATCGTCGGCGCCGACGGCCAGACCCACCAAGGGGCGTTCGATCTCTCTTTCCTGCGCTGCATCCCCAATATGGTGATCATGACGCCAAGCGATGAGAATGAGTGCCGCCAGATGCTGTACACCGGCTACCACTATCAGGACGGCCCGAGCGCGGTGCGCTATCCGCGCGGCAGCGGTACCGGCGCCGCTCAGGAACCGCTGACGTCACTGCCGATCGGCAAAGGCATCGTACGCCGTGAAGGGGAAAAGGTTGCCATTCTCAACTTCGGCACCCTGATGCCGGAAGCGCAGCTGGCCGCCGAGGCTTTAAACGCCACGCTGGTGGATATGCGCTTCGTGAAGCCGCTGGATGAGGAGCTGGTGCTGGAGATGGCCGCCAGCCATGAGCTGCTGGTCACGCTGGAAGAAAACGCCATTATGGGCGGCGCCGGCAGCGGCGTAAACGAGCTGCTGATGGCGAAACGCCGTCTGGTGCCGGTATTGAATCTCGGCCTGCCGGACAGCTTTGTCCCGCAGGGCAGCCAAGAGGAGATCCGCAGCGACCTCGGCCTGGACGCCGCCGGTATCCAACGTCAGATAGAAGACTGGCTGGCTGAATAATCAATAAAGGGCGCCGCAAGGCGCCCTTGTTTTATCTCAGAACAGAGCGACGGGCCAGTGATGCCCCAGCAGGTAGATCATCCCTGCGGCGATCACGCCGGCGACGATATCGTCGATCATAATGCCCATACCGCCGTGCACATTGCGGTCAAACCAACGGATCGGCCAGGGCTTCCACATATCCAGAATGCGAAATAGCACGAAACCAACGGCAACCCAGCGCCAGTCATTCACCGGCAGCGCCATCAGCGTGATCCACATACCGACAAACTCATCCCAGACGATACTGCCGTGGTCGTGCACACGCATGTCTTTCGCCGTCTGGTGGCACAGATAGACACCGATACAGATGCTGAACATCACGATCAGCGAATAAAGCTGCCACGGCAGCTGTATCAGCAGCAGCCAGAACGGAATAGCCGCCAGCGATCCCATCGTACCCGGCACCACCGGCGACAGTCCGCTGCCGAAACCGGTCGCCAGCAGATGCCAGGGGTTGCTCATGCGCAACCGGCGTTTTGCTTCATCCACGCGGATTTCCCTATTTGCTGCTGAAATGGTCGAAGCCCCGCCAAGGCAGCTCCACCGCTTCATGATCACGGAAGAATTTGACGCCTTCCGCTTCCGGGCCAATCTGACCAATACAGGTGTAGTCGGCGCCCAGATGGCTCAACGCCACGTCCAGCGCACCGCGGTTGATCTCCGGCACCGTGAAGCACAGTTCGTAATCTTCACCGCCGGTTAACGCCCAGCGCAGCGCTTGTTCGCTGTCGGTATGCTCGGTCAGCGCCTGCGACAGCGGCAATTCGTCCAGATCGATGCGCGCGCCGCACTGGCTGGCGGTTAACAGATGCTGTAAATCAGAGATTAAACCATCGGAAATATCGATCGCCGCGCTGGCCAGATCGCGCAACGCCTGTCCCTGCAACACCCGCGGCTGCGGACGCAGATGACGGGCCAGCAGATAATCGCGCGCCGTCATATCATCCACCGCCAACCGCTGTTGCAGCAACGCCAGCCCGGCGGCGCTGTCGCCCAGCGTACCGGTCACATAGATCCAGTCGCCGATACGCGCGCCGTCGCGGCGTAAAGCCCGCCCCGCCGGCACCAGGCCGTTGATGGTCAGGGTCATGCTGAGCGGCCCGCGCGTGGTATCACCGCCGATCAGCTGCATGCCGTAGTAATTCAGCTGTTCGAACAGGGCATCGCTAAAGGCTTTCAGCCACGCTTCATCCACCTCCGGCAGCGTCAGGGCCAGCGACAACCAGGCCGGATCCGCGCCCATGGCGGCCAGATCGCTCAGGTTTACCGCCAGGGCTTTGTAACCGAGATCGCCCGGATCGATATCCGGCAGGAAGTGCACCCCGGCAACCAGGGTATCGGTGCTGATGGCTAAAAGCTGTTTTTCTGCCACTGTCAGGAGTGCGCAGTCATCTCCAATGCCCAACTGTACGTCCCGGCGCAAACTCTTGAACCGGTCAAAATAGCGGGCAATAAGGTCAAATTCGCCGCATGCCATGGTAAATATTCCAATAAAGAATCGCTGTGCTGACAAGCCGGCTCGCAGCAATATGTTCAGCGGCCAGGGCCTGCAGCCCGTGGTTAGCAAATGATTTTTATGGGCGTGAGATATGCCCTAACGTGCAATGACAGTGTTGAACAAACGCCGGAATAAAATGGGCCGCAGAGCGGCCACATCATTTATTTTTTCTTGCGGATGTGAGGCGCCGCTTTATCCAGCACGCCGTTCACAAATTTGTGACTATCTTCGGCGCCGAACACTTTCGCCAGTTCGATCGCTTCGTTAATTGCCACTTTGTAAGGGACATCTTCACGCATTTTCAGCTCAAACAGCGCCACGCGCAGAATGGCTTTTTCCACCTGGCCCAGCTCTTCCAGCTGGCGAGACAGGTAAGGCGTCATCAGCGCGTCCAACGTACCCGCATTCATCGCCACGCCGGACAGCAGCTCGCGAAAATAGGCGACGTCAACGTCTTTGACGTCCTGCTCCGTCAGGAACTGTAATTCAACATCGGCAATGTCGTTTTTAGACAACTGCCAAGAGTAAAGCGCTTGAACAGCGCACTCACGAGCGCGGCGACGAGCAGCAGGTTTCACGGAATTCCCCTTAACTAAATTCAGGCTTTAACAGCTTTAATAACATTAATCATTTCAAGTGCGGTCAGGGCGGCTTCTGCGCCTTTGTTGCCCGCTTTGGTGCCGGCACGCTCGATCGCCTGTTCAATGCTTTCGGTGGTCAACACGCCGAAAGTCACCGGGATCTCGCTGCTCAGCGCCACGCTGCCCACGCCGGAGCTGGCTTCGCCCGCCACATATTCAAAGTGCGCGGTGCCCCCGCGGATCACGGTGCCCAGTGCAATAATGGCATCGTATTTGCCGGTGTTGGCCAGCACTTTTGCGGTCAGCGGCAGCTCGTAAGCGCCCGGCACCCAGACAACGGTGATATTGTCGTCTGCAACCTGGCCAATACGTTTCAGCGCGTCGATGGCGCCTTCCAGCAGGCTGTCGTTGATGAAATTGTTAAAACGTGCAATTGCGATCGCCACACGAGCATTAGGAGTAGCAACAACACCTTCGATAACTTTCATGGACTTTCCTTAAAAATGGGTTCAATACCCCGCAGGGGGGCGGATTCTATCATATTCTTTGGCCGCCTGCGCGGCGCTTTTTGCAAAGCCGCCAGGCAATCACTGTTTCGCCGTCAGGCGCAACCGCAAATCAGGACCGACCTGCCGCACGTCGCTGAACACGAACTCCGGTGCCTCCGCCAGCCGTTCCAGGCCAGGCAGGTGACACAGCCCGCGGGCATTATCGCCGAGCAGCTTCGGCGCAACGTACACAATCAGCTCATCCACCAGCCCGGCCTGCAGCAACGCGCCGGACAGCTGCGCGCCGGCCTCGACCCAGACGGAGTTCACCTGGCGCTTGGCCAGCTGCATCATCATCACCACCAGATCGATACCGCCACCGTGCGCCGGCAGCGTCAGCTGCTCCACGCCTTCCGGCCACGCCTGCTGGTCAGGCTGCAGCCGCGCCAGCCAGGTCGCGCCCGGCTGCTGCACCACCCGGTGCTGCGGCGTGACGCGGTTCTGACTGTCAAGAATAATGCGCAGCGGCTGGCGCAGATTGTCACGCGGGTAGCGGCGCTGCGTATCGGCGTCCAGCTCATCCCAGCGAACGGTCAGCGAAGGGTCGTCCGCCAGGACGGTGGCGCTGGTGCTGAGGATCGCCGCGCTTTCCGCCCGCAGACGCTGCACGTCACGGCGCGCCTGCGGCGAGGTAATCCACTGGCTTTCGCCCGACGCCATCGCGGTGCGCCCGTCAAGCGACGCCCCCAGCTTCAGCTGCACATAGGGAAAACCGGTGCGCATCCGTTTGAGGAAACCGCGGTTCACCGCTTCGGCCTCCGCCAGCATCAGGCCATGGCTGACGTCGATGCCCGCCTGCTGCAGGCGGTACAGACCGCGCCCCGCCACCTGCGGGTTCGGATCCTGCATCGCCGCCACCACGCGGCTGACGCCGGCATTGATCAGCGCATCGGCGCACGGCGGCGTACGGCCGTGGTGGCTGCAGGGCTCCAGCGTGACATAGGCGGTCGCGCCGCGCGCCAGTTCCCCGGCCATACGCAATGCATGCACTTCCGCATGCGGTTCACCCGCACGTAAATGGTAGCCTTCACCGACGATCTTGCCATCGCGCACGATCACACAACCGACGTTGGGGTTCGGCGCCGTGGTAAAACGGCCCAGACGCGCCAGTTCAAACGCACGCGCCATATACAGTTGATCGTTAGGCATCAGCAATCCTGTCAGTCTTGCAGTTTGGCGATCTCTTCGCCGAACTCGCGGATATCTTCGAAGCTGCGGTACACCGAGGCAAAGCGGATATACGCCACCTTATCGAGCTTTTTCAGCGCGTCCATCACCAGATTGCCGACCATTTTGGTCGGCACTTCGCGTTCGCCGGTGGCACGCAGTTGGGATTTGATGTGGTTGATGGCGTTTTCAACGTCATCGGAACTGACCGGGCGTTTTTCCAACGCCTTCAGCATGCCGCGACGCAGCTTGTCTTCATTGAATGGCTCGCGGACTTCATCACTTTTAATCACCCGCGGCATGACCAGTTCGGCCACTTCAAAGGTGGTAAAACGTTCGTTGCAAACCAGGCACTGGCGGCGACGGCGCACCTGCGATCCATCGCCGACCAGACGGGAATCTATCACTTTGGTATCAACAGCAGCGCAAAAAGGGCAATGCATAACAGGTCCTGATAAGCGTTCTCATAATGACGCACAGTTTACCCCGAACTTTCACCATAACAAAGGGTACCGGGCATTTGTTGCCACGCACTGACGAAACGTGCTTCACGCCCCGGCGATACTCTGCGTCAAACATGACTTTCCGGCACATTCCGACTAAGCTGATAACAGGAGTCATTGAATAGGGAATCGCCGCCATGACAATCAGTTATCCTAAAGTCTGCCTGCTTACCGCCCTGATTTTGCTTGCCGGCTGCGCGCAAAACCGCGACGTGCCGAACCTGCGCAACCAGGTCGGCGAGCTGAGCCAAAAAGTCACCACGCTGACCGAACAGGCTACGGCGCTGGAACGCCAGAAACAGCTGAACCAAGGTTCGACCAGCGGCGTCTATCTGCTGCCTGCCGCCAACACGCCGGCACGACTGCAGAGCAATATCGGCGAACTCAGCGTCGCGCTGGATCGGGTAAAAAGCGAAGCCAACGGCTCGCAGGCGGTGCTGCATATCCGCACGCTGTCCGGCAAAACGCTGCCCGCCTTCAAGGCGATGGTGGAGTGGGGACGGCTGGATGACAACGGCCAGTTGCAAAATGCCGGCGCGCTGTCCCAGCCGATTCAAAACAGCGACTCGCTGCTGGCGAGAACCACGCAAAGTTTCGAGCTGCGCTTCAGCGACATCACGCCGGAACAGCTGGGCTATATCCGCCTGCACAGCGTTGAGCCGCTCACCGCCGAAAGCCGATAACTCAGCCGCCGGCAACCGTGCATAAAAAAAGAGCGCCAACCGGCGCTCTTTTATTCCGCTGAACGTACAGCAGATTAAGGCAGGATAGAAGGCTGATCGGCGCCCTCTTTCTCCACTTTCTGCTGCAGCATGTGTTCGCGTTTCATTCCCAGTTTCAACGCCAGCGCAGAGGCGACGTAGATAGAGGAAATGGTACCGATGGAGACGCCGATCAGCATCGCCAGCGAGAAGCCATGCAGCATCGCGCCGCCGAAGATATACAGCATCAGCACCACCACCAGCGTGGTGCCGGAGGTCATCAGCGTACGGCTCAGCGTCTGGGTCAGCGACACGTTGACAATTTCGTAAGGCGTACCGCGGCGAATCTTGCGGAAGTTCTCACGAATACGGTCTGACACCACGATGCTGTCGTTCAGCGAGTAACCGATAACCGACATCAGGGAAGCGATGATGGTCAGGTCAATCTCGATATGGAACAGCGACAGCACGCCGAGGGTAATCACCACGTCGTGCGCCAGCGCGATAACCGCACCGGCCGCCAGGCGCCATTCAAAGCGGAAACCGACGTAGATCAGAATCGAGATCAGCGCCACCAGCAGCGCCATGCCGCCGGTCTGCGCCAGTTCGCTGCCCACACTCGGGCCGACGAACTCGATACGCTTCACGGTCGCATTCTTATCCACCGACTCATTGATAACGCCGATCACTTTGTTGCCCAGCTCCTGGCCCGCATTGCCGGTAACCGGCGGCATGCGCACCATTACATCGCGGCTGCTGCCGAAGTTCTGGATAACCGGGTCCTGGAACCCGGCCTTTTCCAGCGTATCGCGCATCAGGTCAAGGTTTGCCGGCTGCTCCAGGTTGATTTCAATCACCGTACCGCCGGTGAAATCCAGTCCCCAGTTAAAGCCGCGCACCGACATGATGGCGATAGAGGCGATCAGCACCACAATCGAGATGCCGAAAGCCAGATAGTCCCAGCGCATAAAGTCATAGACTTTACGGCCGTAGTTGAGTTGCTCAACAGTATAATCCTGTGCCACAACGCACTCCTCAGATAGACAGCTTGTTAATGCGTTTGCCGCCGTAAAGCAGGTTGACGATGGCACGGGTACCGACAATCGCGGTAAACATGGACGTCGCCACGCCGATCGCGGTGGTAATCGCAAAGCCTTTAATCGAACCGGTGCCCACTGCGTACAGAATAATCGCGGTGATCAGCGTCGTGATGTTGGCGTCGATAATACTGGAGAACGCGCCTTTATAGCCCTCATGGATCGCCTGCTGAACGGAACGCCCGTTCTTCAGCTCTTCCTTGATACGTTCGTTAATCAGTACGTTGGCGTCAACCGCCACCGCCAGCGTCAGAACGATACCGGCAATCCCCGGCATGGTCAGCGTTGCACCCGGTAACAGCGACATCACGCCGACGATCAGCACCAGGTTGACCACCAGCGCGCTGGTCGCAATCACGCCGAATTTACGGTACCACACCACCATAAACACGATGGACGCCACCAGGCCCCACAGGCAAGCTTCCAGGCCCTGTTCGATGTTCTGCATCCCCAGGGTCGGGCCGATGGTACGCTCTTCCACGATCTGGATCGGCGCAATCAGCGCACCGGCACGCAGCAGCAGCGACAGCTGACGTGCTTCGTTCGGGTTGCCGATACCGGTAATGCGGAAGCTGTTGCCCAGACGCGACTGAATGTTCGCCACGTTGATCACTTCTTCCTGCTTCACCAGCACCGCACGGCCGTTGGCGTCTTTCTTGCCGCTGTCCTTATATTCCACAAACAGGGTCGCCATCGGCTTGCCGATGTTGTCCTTGGTGAAGTTGGACATCGAGTTGCCGCCGGCGCTGTCCAGCGAGATGTTAACCTGCGGCTGGTTGTACTCGTCCATGGTCGAGGTGGAGTCGGTGATATGGTCACCGGTCAGAATCACGCGCTTGTACAGCACGATCGGCTGGCCTTCACGGGTGTTCTTCACTTCCGAATCGCCCGGCACGCGGCCGTTGGCCGCTGCGGTGGCGTCAACGTTGGTGTTAACCAGACGGAACTCCAGCGTCGCGGTAGCGCCCAGAATCTCTTTGGCGCGCGCGGTGTCCTGGATGCCCGGCAGTTCAACCACGATGCGGTCAGAACCCTGACGCTGCACCAGCGGCTCGGCGACGCCCAGTTGGTTGACGCGGTTACGCAGGATGGTGATGTTCTGCTGCACGGCATATTCGCGCGCTTCGCTCAGACGCGCATCGGTCAGGGTGACCTTCATGACGTTGCTGCCGTTAGAGGAGAACACGTAGTCGCGCTGACGCGGCGTCATATAGCTGATAGCCCGATCGCGCGCGTCGTTATCGCGGAAGCGAACCTCAACGCCGTTGTTGTCCAGCTTGCGGATAGACGCGTAAGGGATGCCCTTTTCACGCAGGTCGCTGCGCAGGGTGTCGATGGTCTGTTCCTGCAGCTTGCTGAGCGCGGTATCCATGTCAACTTCCATCAGGAAGTGCACGCCGCCACGCAAATCAAGGCCCAGTTTCATCGGCTCGGCGCCCAGCATGGACAGCCAGCGCGGCGTCGCCGGCGCAAGGTTCAGCGCCACGACGTACTTATCGCCCAGCGCCGACATCAGGGCTTCACGCGCCCGCAGCTGAACGTCAGGATCTTTAAAGCGAGCCAGGATGGCGCCTTCTTCCAGCGCGATCGACTTGCTCTCGATATGGTCTTTTTCTAATACGGTACGGACCTGGTCCAGCGTAGTTTCACTGGCGGCGACACCGCGCGCGCCAGTGATTTGTACGGCCGGATCCTCACCATAAATGTTGGGAAGCGCATAAAGCAGACCGACGGCGATCACCACGATCAGCATCAGATACTTCCACAAAGGATAACGGTTTAGCACGGCAATTCCCTTCGGGAAAAAAAATTACAGGGCCTTCATGGTACCTTTCGGCAGAACGGCCGCCACGAAGTCACGCTTGATCATCACTTCCGTGGTGTCGTTCAGCGCAATAGCGATAATGCCGGTATCGGCCACTTTGGTAACGCGACCGATCAGACCGCCGGTGGTCAGCACTTCATCACCCTTGCCGATGGAGTCCATCAGTTTTTTATGCTCTTTGGCGCGCTTTTGCTGCGGGCGCAGGATCATGAAGTAGAAGATCAGGCCGAATACCACCAGCATAATGATCAGAGAGTACGGGCTTCCCTGAGCCGGAGCTCCTGCGGATGCGACGGCGTCAGAAATGAAAAAGCTCATTGAAATTCCCTCATTAAGTTATCAATTATTAAACATTTAAAGGCGGAACCGGTTTACCGATCCGACCGTAGAAGTCCGCAACAAACGCCTCTAATTTACCCTCTTCGATGGCCTGGCGTAAACCCGCCATCAGACGCTGGTAAAAGCGAAGGTTATGAATGGTATTCAAACGGGCACCGAGTATTTCGTTGCAACGGTCGAGATGATGCAAGTAGGCGCGGCTGTAATTGCGACAGGTGTAACAATCACACTCGCTGTCCAGCGGAGAAGTATCATCCTTGTGCTTGGCATTGCGGATTTTTACCACACCGTCGGTCACGAACAGATGGCCGTTACGCGCATTACGCGTCGGCATCACGCAGTCAAACATATCAATGCCGCGACGCACGCCTTCCACCAGGTCTTCCGGCTTGCCGACGCCCATCAGATAGCGAGGCTTATCTTCCGGAATTTGCGGGCAAACATGTTCGAGAATACGGTGCATGTCCTCTTTTGGCTCACCTACCGCCAAACCGCCCACAGCGTAACCATCAAAGCCGATCTCCACCAGCCCTTTTACTGAAACATCACGTAAATCTTCGTAAACGCCGCCTTGAATAATGCCGAACAGCGCATTTTTATTGTTCAGCTCGTCAAAACGCTGACGGCTGCGCTGCGCCCAGCGCAACGACATCTCCATCGAACGCTTGGCGTAATCCCAGTCAGCCGGGTACGGCGTGCACTCGTCAAAAATCATCACGATGTCAGAACCCAGGTCATACTGGATTTCCATCGATTTTTCCGGGCTGAGGAACACTTTGTCGCCGTTGATCGGGTTACGGAAGTAAACGCCCTCTTCCTTGATTTTGCGCATCGCCCCCAGGCTGAACACCTGGAAACCGCCGGAGTCGGTGAGGATCGGGCCGGGCCACTGCATAAAGTCATGCAGGTCGCCGTGCAGCTTCATGATCTCCTGCCCCGGACGCAGCCACAGGTGGAAAGTGTTGCCCAGCAAAATCTGCGCGCCGGTCTCTTTCACTTCTTCCGGCGTCATGCCCTTTACGGTGCCGTAGGTGCCGACCGGCATAAAGGCCGGCGTTTCCACCACGCCGCGCTCAAAGACCAGGCGGCCGCGACGCGCGCGGCCATCGGTAGTATCTAATTCGTACTTCACTTATCCTCCAGCATCAGAGAAACAGTCTGATGTCATTAATACAGGACCACGCACCGGCGCGGCCCGGAAACTTACTCGCCGACGGATTCGTTTTCCGCCTGCGGGTTACGGCTGATAAACATCGCATCGCCGTAACTGAAGAAACGGTATTGCTCGGCCACCGCCTGCTGATAGGCATGCATAGTGTTCTGGTAGCCGGCAAAGGCGGAAACCAGCATGATCAGCGTCGATTCCGGCAGGTGGAAATTGGTCACCAGCGCATCGATCACCTGATAGTGATACCCCGGATAGATAAAGATGCTGGTATCGTCGAAGAACGGCGCAATCAGCGCGTCCTTGCTGGCAGCGGCGGCACTCTCCAGCGAGCGCACCGAGGTGGTGCCGACGGCAATCACCCGTTTGCCGCGCGCTTTACAGGCCAGTACCGCATCCACGACCTCTTGCGGCACTTCGGCATACTCGGCATGCATAATGTGATCTTCAATGCTGTCCACCCGCACCGGCTGGAAGGTGCCGGCGCCAACATGCAGGGTGACGAACGCCATCTCCACGCCCTTGGCGCGCAACGCCGCCAGCAGCGGCTCGTCAAAGTGCAGGCCGGCGGTCGGCGCCGCCACCGCGCCCGGCTTTTCGCTGTAGACGGTCTGATACAGCTCGCGGTCGGCGTCTTCGTCCGGCCGGTCGATATACGGCGGCAGCGGCATATGGCCAACATCATTCAAAATGGCGAACACGTCACGCTCATCGTCGAAACGCAGCTCAAACAGGGCGTCATGACGCGCCACCATGGTCGCAGCGATGCTTTCGTCATCGCCCAGCAGCAACTCAGCGCCCGGTTTCGGCGCCTTCGAGGCGCGCACGTGCGCCAGCACCCGGCTGTCGTCCAGTACGCGCTCCACCAGCACCTCAATCTTGCCGCCGCTGGCCTTACGGCCGAAGATGCGCGCCGGGATCACCCGGGTATTGTTAAACACCAGCAGGTCGCCGGCCTCCAATTTATCCAGCAGGTCGGTGAACACGCCGTGCGTCAGTTCACCGCTTGGCCCGTCCAACTGCAGCAGGCGACAGCCGCTGCGCTGCGCCTGCGGGTAACGGGCGATCAAAGACTCGGGAAGTTCAAAGGAAAAATCGGCGACGCGCATGGTATTCACTTCAGCTAAAAAAATAGGCGCTATAGTCTAAAGCCATGGGGGAAAGGCAGCAAGGAATAAGGCGAATTTCCCGCGCGCCACCGTTATGGCACAGAACGGTGCCTCAAGATAACCCACTTTAAGGTATAGTGACCGGATGAATTTCCTTGCTCATCTCCATTTGGCCCAGTTGGCGGACAGCTCGCTGCTGGGTAACCTGCTGGCCGACTTTGTGCGCGGCAACCCGGCGGCGGACTATGCGCCAGAGGTGGCGGAAGGCATTATGCTGCACCGCCGTATTGACGTCCTGACGGACTCGCTGCCGCAGGTTAAACAGAGCCGCGATTACTTTGGCGCCGACTATCGCCGCGTGGCGCCCATCACGCTCGATGTGGTGTGGGACCACTTTCTGGCGCGCCACTGGCGGCAGATCGAGCCGGCGCGTCCGCTCAGTGATTTTACCCGCCAGGCGCGCGATCAAATCGTTCCTCATCTGGCGCAAACGCCCGAGCGTTTTCAGACCCTGAACCATTACCTCTGGTCAGAACGCTGGCTGGAGCGCTACGCCGAACTGCCGTTTATCGCTCAGGTGCTGCGCGGCATGGCCAGTCGGCGACCGCGGCTGGCGGCGCTGGGCGGCTCTTTCGCCGACGTAGAACGCCACTATCATCAGCTTGAAACACAGTTCTGGCAGTTTTATCCTCAACTGATGCGTCAGGCACAGGCCAAACGCCTGTAGCAGGGCCGGCAAGCGCGCGTGACAACGCCGCCTGACAACAATTTTGCCGTTAACGCTTGCCCTTTTGCCGGAAAAGGTTATTTTTAAAGCTCGCTGTATTAATTACTGATATCGATAGATAAAAACTATCTCAATGATTGGCGTTTTTAACCTTTATTCGCCAACGCAAGGCCCCTATACTGGCCCAAGTTTTTGCCCGCGGTTTACCTCCTCGGGCAGACATTAACCCTTAACTACTATTACAGGAGTAATCATGGTCCTGGTAACTCGTCAAGCCCCTGACTTCACCGCAGCTGCCGTACTTGGTAACGGCGAAATCGTTGAAAACTTCAACCTGAAAAAACACCTGAACGGCAAACCAGCCGTACTGTTCTTCTGGCCAATGGACTTCACCTTCGTGTGCCCTTCAGAGCTGATCGCTTTCGATCACCGCTATGAAGAGTTCCAGAAGCGTGGCGTAGAAGTGGTTGGCGTTTCCTTCGACTCCGAGTTCGTTCACAACGCATGGCGTAAAACCCCTGTTGAAAACGGCGGCATCGGTGAAGTGAAATACGCAATGGTTGCTGACGTTAAGCGTGAAATCCAGAAAGCTTACGGCATCGAGCACCCGGAAGCGGGCGTTGCGCTGCGTGGTTCTTTCCTGATCGACAAAGACGGCATCGTGCGTTCTCAGATCGTTAACGATCTGCCAATCGGCCGTAACATCGACGAAATGATCCGCACCGTTGATGCGCTGCAGTTCCATGAAGAGCACGGCGAAGTGTGCCCGGCTCAGTGGGAAAAAGGTAAAGAAGGTATGGGCGCGTCTCCAGACGGCGTTGCTAAATACCTGTCTGAAAACGCTGCCAAGCTGTAATTTCAGCCCTAGCGTTATCTACCGGTCAGCCTTGCTGGCCGGTTTTTTTATGCCCTTTTGTTGTGCAACCCCGCCACGTTTTCCTTGTTTTGGTTCACATTCTCCCGTCAATTTTCAGCACGTGCCGCGCCATGGCGCTACGCTGTAACCGCTGGCCTGTTCTTTGCAGAGCCTGATAATAAAAAACTGACAGGGTAGGAATATCAATGTTTTTGCATAAATGGAGTAAACCCCTGACCATGGCGGCGCTGCTGGTCAGCGGCAGCCTGCACGCCGCCTCCACGCCGGCGGTAGAAGCACGGCAGGGTATGGTGGTCACCTCGCAACGTCTAGCCTCACAGGTGGGCGTCGACATTCTGAAAATGGGCGGTAATGCGGTGGATGCCGCCGTGGCCGTCGGCTACGCGCAGGCGGTGGTTAACCCCTGCTGCGGCAATATCGGCGGCGGTGGTTTTATGACCGTCCATCTGGCCGACGGCACCGATACCTTTATCAACTTCCGTGAAACCGCGCCGGCGGCGGCCAGCGCCAATATGTACCTGGACGCCGACGGCAAAGTGAAAAAAGGCGCCAGCCTGTACGGCTACCTGGCCGCCGGCGTACCGGGCACCGTGCTGGGCATGGAAACCGCGCGCAAAAAATACGGCAAGCTGAGCCGCGAACAGGTGATGGCGCCGGCCATCAAGCTGGCGCGGGAAGGCTTTGTGCTGACGCGCGCCGATACCGATATCCTTGATACCACCGTCGCTCGCTTTAAGCAGGACCCCGAAGCGGCCAAAATCTTCCTGCGTAAAGACGGCAGCGCGCTGCAGCCGGGCGATCGTCTGGTGCAGGCCGATCTGGCCAATACGCTGGAAGCCATCGCCAAACAGGGGCCGGACGCCTTCTACCACGGTAAAATTCCGCAGGCGGTGGAAGCGGCAGCCCGCAAGGGCGGCGGTATTCTGACCGCGGCCGACTTCGCCAACTACAAAGTCACCGAAACGGCGCCGATTACCTGCAGCTACCGCGGCTATAAGTTCGTCTCATCGCCGCCGCCAAGCTCCGGCGGCGTTACGCTGTGCGAAACGCTGAATATCCTGGAAGGCTACGATCTGAAAAGCATGGGCTTTAACTCGGCGGCGGCCATCCACACCATGACCGAAGCCATGCGCCACGCCTATATGGATCGCAACACCTATCTCGGCGACCCGGCCTTTATCAACAACCCGATCGACCGGCTGGTCAGCAAAAGCTATGCCGAGCAAATCCGCAAGCAAATCGTCCCCGGCAAGGCAACGCCGTCGGAAAACGTGCAGCCCGGCATGGAGCCGCATGAAAAGCCGGAAACCACTCACTACTCCATCGTCGATCATGACGGCAATGCGGTATCAACCACCTATACGGTCAACGGCCGCTTCGGCGCGGTGGTGATCGCCCCCGGCACCGGTTTCTTCCTCAATGACGAAATGGATGACTTTACCGTGAAGGTCGGCGAGAAAAACCTCTATGGGCTGGTGCAGGGCACCGCCAACGCCATCGCCCCCGGTAAGCGCCCACTATCGTCGATGAGCCCGACGCTGGTGACCAAAGACAATAAAATCTTTATGGTGCTCGGCTCACCGGGCGGTTCGCGCATTATCACCATCACGCTGCAGACCGCGCTTAACGTGATCGACCACGGTATGGCGCCGCAGGAGGCGGTGGATGCGCCGCGCATTCACCACCAGTGGCTGCCTGACGAGGTCTACTACGAACAGCGCGGCGTCTCCGCGGATACGCTGAATCTGCTGCAGAAGATGGGTTACAAAATGGTGGAGCAGACGCCATGGGGGGCGGCCGAACTGATTCTGGTCGGTTTGCCGGACGCGGCGGGCGTGACGCCGGCCAACTCCGGCAATGATTCGGCGGTCTCCGGCAAGGTGCGCGAAGGCTATCTGTACGGCGCTAACGACGTACGCCGCCCGGCCGGCGCGGCGATCGGCTACTGATGCCATCCCGGGGGCCGCTCGGCCCCCGTTCTTTTCGCTAAAGCCGCCAGACGCTCGCCGATTCCGCGGCCAGACGCAGCGACAGGCCGCCATCGCACGCCGACAGTTCGCCCTCGCCTTCCAGCCTCCGCCAGTCGCCCGGCGTCAGCAGCGGGCTATATGCCAGCCGCACCGCCTGATTACCGCCGCCGCGCTGCAGCGCCACCAGCACGCGCTCCTGCTGGTAAGTACGTACAAACACCAGCGTCTCCCCCTGCGCGAACAGCACCTGACAGCCGCCGCGCCGCAGCGCCAGACTTTGCTTGCGCAGTGCCGCCATCCGCTGAAACAGCGCCAGCAGCGGCCGTTCCCAGAGGCTCTCATCCCAGGGAAACGGCTTACGGCACAGCGGGTCATTCTCACCGTCCAACCCCACTTCATCGCCGTAATACAGGCAGGGCACGCCGATCCAGCTCATCAGCCACACCGCCGCCATGCACATCCGCGCCATATTACCGCCCAGCAGGGTCAAAAAGCGCGGCGTGTCATGGCTGTCGAGCTGATTGAACATGATCAGCTGACGGTTATGCGGCAGACCGGCGCGGTAGCTGTCCATCCATGTTGCAACGGCGGCGGCGTCCAAATCGACAGGATGACGCGCCACATCAACCCCCGCCAGAAACGCCCGCAGCGGCAGGGCAAAGCCCATATAGTTCATCGCCGCATCTTCTACGCCGGCATGCAGCCAGCGGCGCGCATCGCCAAAATGCTCACCCAGCAGATAGGCGGCAGGATTCTCCTCTCTGGCCGCCTGATAGATGCCCGCCAAATGGCGCAGGTTACCGCCGGCGCCGCCGTTCTCCCCAAGCATATGCACCACGTCCAGCCGCCAGCCGTCAATGCTGTACGGCGGCTTCAGCCAGTGACGCACCACGCTGTCGGCATCACCATAGATCGCCGCCGCTACCTGCGGCTCGGCGTAATTCAGCTTCGGCAGGCTGGCGTTGCCTTTCCAGGTTAATGCGGTGCCGTCGGGATAAAAGTTAAACCAGTTACGGTAGCGGGAATCCGGGTGGTGGCAGGCGCCCTCTTCACCCTGCCGGTGGCGATCGAACCACGGATGCGAATCGCCGGTATGGTTAAATACGCCGTCCAGCAGCAGTTTCATCCCTATTTTGTGAGTGCTTACTCGCAAGCGTCGCAGCGCCGCGTTGCCGCCCAGGTACGGATCCACCTGATAGTAATCCTCGGTATCGTATTTATGCACGCTGGGGGCGGTGAAAATCGGATTGAGGTAGAGCGCGGTGACGCCCAACTGCTGCAGATAGGGCAGCTTCATAATAATGCCGTCCAGATCGCCGCCGTAAAAGGTCGACGCCGCCAGCCGTTCGTCCAACGGCTGCTGCCAGCTGCGCCGCTCCACCGGCGTACCGGCGGCATGATGCACGTAACTGCCGCTCTGTATCCCATGTGCGCCGCCGCTGCTGGCGAAGCGATCGGGGAATATCTGGTAAAACAGTCGATCCGCCACCCAGCCCGGGCCGTCGTCCGGCTCGTCGAGCGCAAACTGCGTCAGTTGATCCGGCGGCGTCAGCGACCAGCCTAACGGGCCGAACCAGCGCTGGCGGTCGGCCCACAGCAGCTTAAAGCAGTAGCGCCGCGTCGCCTCTCCTTCATTCAGCGTCAGGCTGGCGCGATAGCACAGCCGACCGTCAACGGCCTGCGCCGCCATCGGCAGCAGCCACTCTTCATTATCCGGTTCCGCACGCAGCAATACCTGCAGAGGCGGCATTGAAGCCTGCAACCACAGCGTGATATCCAACTGCTGCCCATTCTTTTCCACAAACGGCGGCACCGGCAGATGCCAGGCTTCCAGCATAACGTTCCTCCCGCTGTTGCCAGCGCAAATAACCGTGAATTGCGCCCACCATGCCACGCCGCACGCTCCCGTCACTCATCTGTCAGCGATAAAAACGGGGGAGGAGTCGGGAGGCTGAGAGGAGGAAATCGTGCTAACTTAATGTAAAAATTGGTAAACCGGTACACATTACGCGGCACGGGCTATAGGCTTACGCCCCTATCCGCTTAGTGGCTATTGTTAACACGTTTTATGGAGGAGCTATGCAACAACGGATTGCTCAATGGTTAGATCAGTTTGGCATCGAATTTACCGACATCATGTCGCTGGTGCTGGTGCTGGTACTGGTGCTGATCGCCCTGATTTCGGTGGTTATCCACTTTATCCTGCACCGCGTAGTGCTGGCGGCCATTCAGCGCCGCGGCCAGCAGTCGCAGCGCGTCTGGCAACAGGCGCTGACCCAGTACAAACTGTTCCAGCGCGCGGCGCTGCTGCTGCAGGGCGTGATCATCAACCTGCAGGCGCTGTTATGGCTGCACAGCGGCACTCAGACCCAGGCGGTAATCGTCACCGCCGCGCAGGTGTGGATCATGGCCTACGCCCTGCTGACGCTGTTCTCGCTGCTGGATACCCTGCTGGCGGTGCTGCGCGAAAGCCCGGCGGCCAATCAGCTGCCGCTGCGCGGCATTTTCCAGAGCGTGAAGCTGATCGCCGCCGTGTTAATCGGCATTATGATCGTCTCGCTGTTGATGGGTAAATCGCCGCTATTGCTGCTCAGCGGTTTGGGCGCCATGACCGCGGTGCTGATGTTGGTGTTTAAGGATCCGATCCTGGGCCTGGTGGCCGGCATCCAGCTGTCCGCCAACGATATGCTGAAAATCGGCGACTGGCTGGAGATGCCGAAATACGGCGCCGACGGCGCGGTCACCGATATCGGCCTGACCACGGTCAAAGTGCGCAACTGGGATAACACCGTCACCACCATCCCGACCTACGCGCTGATCTCCGATTCGTTTAAAAACTGGCGCTCCATGTCAGAATCCGGCGGTCGTCGCATCAAACGCAGCATCAATATCGACACCACCAGCGTGCACTTCCTCTCCGAGCAGGAAGAGCAGCGCCTGAACCGCAACCCGCTACTGCAGCACTACCTGAACAACAAAACGGAAGAGCTGCAACAATATAATCAGCAGGCGCAGGTGGATCTCAGCTCGCCGCTCAACGGCCGCCGCCTGACCAATCTGGGCACGCTGCGCGCCTATCTGGAAGCCTATCTGCGCGCCCACCCGCACATCCACCAGCATATGACGCTGATGGTGCGTCAGCTGGCACCGACGCCGGAGGGGCTGCCGCTGGAGATCTACGCCTTTACCAACACCACGGTCTGGGCGCAGTACGAGAGTATCCAGTCGGATATTTTCGACCATATCTATGCGGTGATTGAAGAGTTCGACCTGCGTATTCATCAGACGCCGACCGGTAACGATATGCGCGGCCTGTTGAAAGATATCCGCCCGACGGCCGACGTTTCCTGACCGAAACTGACGTAATTATTTCTGCTGGTAATTATCCTGCTCTGATTGCCAGCAGATATCTCCCCCCTCTTTTCTTTCCGCGCTAAAACGGCGTTAATGCAGCGAATACTCAACCACCGGGGGAGAACGCATGCACTTAACACAGCTCAAACATCGCTTTTTCACGCTGCTCAGCACGCTGCTGTTTATCGGCTGCCTGCACAGCGCCGCACGCGTTGAAGGGAACCTGAAGGTCACGCTACAGCCGGCGCTGAGCGCCTTAAGCCGCGATATGCGGGATATCCGTGACGCGCTGACGCGCTACGCCAGTGAAGGCGAGGAATCCCCCACGCCCCTCACGCGCGGCGAAACCCGCGCTGCCGAACGTGGAGATACTGAAGATAAATAGCAAGATTCAATGAAGCTCTAGTGACATCGTTATTGCACGGCAATCTGTAGGCTCAGTGTGATTGGAATTGCCGTAAACGTACGGTATTTCTCTGTAACTACGATAAACGGCAATTGCAGGGGCCGTGGGCGCGGCCCCTGCACCCGCGCCCGCGCTTAGGCACGTTCTGCCCGCTTCGCGGGTACCCTCACGGCGTCACCGTCGCCGGGCGGGTCGGCTCTACAGGCATCCCTGCCTGTGCCGCCTCAACCGGACATCCCTGTCCGGTTGCCCCTGGCTCAGGTTCCTTGTTCGGCAGCCCGTGATGCGCGCTAAAGGTCAACACCCGAATCTGCCATTACCGGGATAGTTAACCTCAGATTTTGACATTCATAATTTACAGACGAAGACATTGCTGGAATGTGCACGGTGGGTGACCGCCATAGAAGGCGCCGAACGAAGGAACGGCGCATAGGCAAAACCGCCATGGACGGCGGTTTTAGGCGAGGCAAGCAGGGACGCTTGTCGCAGCCGGCCGTGATGCGCCGAGAATGAGTGAGGGCAGTTGGCGCAGCCAACCGCCTGGCCTGGCGAGGGCGCGGGTGGTCAGGGGCCGCGCCTTCGGCCCCTGACTCGGTCGAGTCACCGGGGTCACATAAACCTACGAAGGCTTAACGACCGAAAACCACCGTTAAATTGACAAAATCCCCCGTAACGGAAACCTTACGCCGTCTGCGCACGCTTCTTCTGGCGGTTCACCTTCACCCAGTACCCCACTAGCAGCACCACCACCCACACCAGACCGGCGTACAACGACACGCGGGTAGTCGGGAAATAGCCAATCAGGCCAATAATAAAGGCCAGGAAGATAATGGCGATCGTCGAAGTAAACACCCCGCCGCGCAGCGGGAACGCCAGATCTTTCACCTGCTGTTTGTTCAGCCTGCGGCGGAACGCAATCTGCGAGAACAGGATCATAATCCACACCCACACGGTCGCGAAGGTCGCCAGCGAAGCGATCACCAGGAACACGCTTTCCGGCATGATGTAGTTGAGGTACACCGCTATCAGCAGCGCCGCCATCATCACCACGACAGTCACCCACGGGATACCGCGTTTGGAAACTTTGCTGAATACTTTCGGCGCGTGGCCCTGTTCCGCCATACCGTGCAGCATACGGCCGACGCCGAACACATCGCTGTTAATCGCCGACAGCGACGCGGTAATCACCACAAAGTTGAGGATACCGGCCGCAATGGTGATGCCCATATGCTGGAAGGTCAGAACAAACGGACTGCCGCTGGTACCGACCTGGTTCCACGGATAAATCGACATAATCACGAACAGCGTGCCGACGTAAAACACCAGAATGCGCCACGGCACCGAGTTGATCGCCTTCGGAATCGATTTTTTCGGGTCGCTGGCCTCACCGGCGGTAATACCGATGATTTCAATGCCGCCGTAGGCGAACATCACCAGCTGCAGCGACAGTATCATGCCCATCACGCCGTGGCTGAAGAAGCCGCCGTTACTCCACAGGTTATGAATGCCGGTCGGCTGCCCACCGTTGCCGATGCCCCAGATGATAATGCCGATACCGGCGGCAATCATGATAATGATGGTGGCCACTTTAAAGAACGAGAACCAGAACTCCAGCTCGCCGAAGACCTTCACGCTCATCAGGTTGATCGCGCCGATAATCAGCACCACGCTCAGCACCCAAATCCAGTGCGGTACCTCCGGGAACCACACCCCCATATAGATGCCGAACGCGGTCACGTCGGCAATAGCGACGATCAAAATCTCAAAACAGTAGGTCCAGCCGGTGATATAGCCGGCCATCGGGCCAAGGTAATCCTGCGCATAGCGCGAGAAAGAGCTGGCCTGCGGGTTATTGACCGACATTTCCCCCAGCGCGCGCATAATGATAAAGGCGATCACGCCGCCGATCAGATACGCCAGCAGTACGCTGGGCCCCGCCATTTTAATGGCGTCGGCGGAGCCGTAGAACAGCCCGGTGCCAATCGCCGACCCGAGCGCCATAAAGCGGATGTGGCGCGTGCTGAGGCCACGTTTCAACTTATTGGCGGCGGGTGTTACTGATTCCTGTTGCATTTAAAGACCTGTCTTCTTATACACAAAAAAGCCACGGACAAGTCCGTGGCCTCAAAATCAGACCGGGAAGAATTAATGCGCGGTCGCTTCAGAGCGCGAGCATACCCGATCGTAGATGGCGGCCAGTACCAGCATCAGTACGGAAGGCGGCAGCCATGCCAATCCCTGACCTGCCAGAGGCAGGTGCGTGCTCCATGCCGGCAGCAGATTCTCGAAGCCGGCGGCCTTCACCGCGTCAAGGATACCAAACAACAGGCTGACGAGCATCACCGGCGAAATCACCTTCGGCGCACTATTCCACATCCGCAGGGTGAAGCTCAATACCACCAGCACGATACACGGCGGATAAATGGCGGTCAGCACCGGAATCGAGAGGTGAATCAGGTGGCTCAGGCCCAGGTTGGAGACGAACATCGAGAACAGCCCCAGAATAAACACCAGCGTTTTATAAGAGAACGGCAGGTACTGGGCAAAGAACTCGGCGCAGGCGCAGGTCAGGCCGACCGCGGTCACCATACAGGCGATAAAGATCAGCGCCGCCAGGAAGAAGCTGCCCAGGCTACCAAAGGTGTTCTGCACGTAGGCATGCAGGATCACCGCGCCGTTGGTGGCGTCCGGCACCAACACGCCGCTGCCGGAACCCAGTTTAAACAGGCTCAGGTAGACCAGCGTCAGGCCGACACCGGCGATCAGCCCCGCAAAAATGGTGTAACGGGTCAGCAGGCCGTTGTCCTTCACCCCGCGTGAACGCGCGGCGTTGACGATCACGATGCCGAATACCATCGCCCCCAGCGTATCCATGGTCAGATAACCATTCACAAAGCCGGAAGAGAAAGGCACATGCTGATAGGCATCCACCGCCGGAATCGGCGAACCGGCCGGCCAGAGCAGCGCGGCGATGCCCAGCACGCCCAACGCGACAATTTTCAGCGGCGCCAGAATATGGCCGACGGTGTCGAGCAGGCGGCCCGGATAGAGGGAAATACCGATCACCAGCGCGAAGTACACCAGGCTGTAAATCAGCAGCGGCGTCGCGCCGTCGCCGGTCAGCGGGGCAATCCCCACTTCAAACGACACGGTCGCGGTGCGCGGCGTCGCAAACAGCGGGCCGACGGCCAGGTAGCAGACGGTCGCCAGCAACAGGCCGGCGGTGCGGCCGATCGGCGTACTCAGGGCGTCAACGCCGCCGCCGACGCGCGCCAGCGCGATCACCGTCATCACCGGCAGGCCGACGGCGGTAATCAAAAAGCCCAGCGCCGCGATCCAGACGTGTTCGCCGGACTGCAGCCCCACCATCGGCGGGAAAATAATATTCCCGGCGCCGACAAATAAGGCAAAGGTCATAAAACCTAATGCCAGAATATCTTTTGACGTTAAACGATGACTCATAGGATGTCGTGTTGCCTGTTCAAATGAAAAAAAACGTTCTTTTCATGGCGGTTCGCCATTTCGCTGTCGGCCTGCCATTTCATCACAAGAGCAATAAGAGCAAGAAAACGCATACCGCTCGGGCGTTTTGTCCTTATGCGAAATTGACCACTCTTGAAGATGGGCAGAATGTTAGAAGTTATAAAATGGAGGATTAGTCCAACAACGGAGGGTAAGTAAAACGTTTATAGCGCCAAAAGGCAAGGCTCACGGGGAAATGCAGAGCGATCGACCAGATAAATATTCATCACCAGTCGATCGCACCAGTCTTCAGGAAATATGCCCTACATGATTTGTATCATTTTTAACCAAGGCGCTCACAAAACGTGAAGCATTGCGGGTTAAACCGCGCGAAAACGCCAATATCGGCGGCATTTCCGCGCATAACAAACGGGCTGCCGGCGGTTACCAGACCTGTCCGGCAATGCTGACCACGCTGCTCAGCTTGTCCCACTGCTGCTGCTCGCTCAGGCTGTTGCCCTCTTCGGTCGAAGCGAAGCCGCACTGGGTGCTCAGACACAGTTGCTCAGGGGCGACGAACTGCGCCGCTTCCTGCAGGCGCTGCTTAACCTGCTCCGGGTTTTCCAGCTCGCCGTCTTTGGTGGTGATCAGCCCCAGCACGACTTTTTGCTTGCCGGGCTTGATAAAGCGCAGCGGTTCGAAGCCGCCGGAGCGTTCGTTATCGTACTCCAGGAAGAAGGCGTCGATATTGACCTGGCCGAACAGGATCTCCGCCACCGGCTCATAGCCCCCTTCCGAGATCCAGGTGGAGCGGAAGTTGCCGCGACAGACATGCAAACCGATGGTCAGATCGTCCGGCTTGCCGGCGATCGCCGCATTCAGCACGTCGGCATAGATACGCGCCAGCTGGTCGGGATCTTCGCCGCGCTCGCGGATCTGGCGGCGCTGATCGTCAGAACAGAGGTAAGCCCACACCGTATCATCCAGCTGCAGGTAGCGGCAGCCGGCGTCATAAAACGCGCGGATCGCATCGCGATAGGTTTGCGCCAGATCGGCAAAATAGGCATCCAGCTGCGGATAAACCGTGCTGTCGATCGCCTGACGCCCGCCGCGGAAGTGCAGCACGCTCGGGCTGGGGATGGTCATCTTCGGCTGCGCGTCGCCGGCAATCTGCTGCAGGAAACGAAAATCCGCTAGCATCGGATGCTGCGGGTTAAAGCCCAGCTTGCCCGTCACCTTGACGCTGCGCGCCTTGGTCTGCACGCCGTTGAACTGGATGCCCTGTTCGGCGTCGTAGCCCTGTACGCCGTCCAGGCCTTCGAGGAAATCAAAGTGCCACCAGGCGCGACGGAATTCCCCGTCGGTCACCACCGCCAGTCCCAGCTGGCGCTGTTTTTCCACCGCCTGGCGGATCTGCTCATCTTCCACCGCCCGCAGCTGCGCCGCGTCAATCTCACCGCGCTGAAACTGCTGACGCGCGCTTTTCAGCGCCGCAGGACGTAATAAACTGCCGACGACGTCAGCATGAACGGCATGATTGCAATTGCACATCTTTTTCCACTCCCGGTGAACGGCAGGCGTCGCGTTGGCCTGCCGGAATGATTTACATATTGAATGATTACGCTGGGTTACAATTGGACATCCAGACGTCTAAATAGCTAAAATCATCCTGTCATGCCGCCTGCCCGGCGGCAATGGAGAAATTTTCATGGGTGTTGAAAGAAATTCATGATGGTGGGCGGCAGCTGGCTGAGAGCTGCCGTCATACGCGCCCAGGCGCTAAGCCGGTGCTACTTCAGCCCGAGCGCCTGGCGGGTTTTCCGCAGGGTTGCCGGCGACAGCGGCAGATAACCGTCCTGATTGACCAGCGCCTGCCCTTCCTCGGACAGCACCCGGTCAAGAAACGCCGCCGTCAGCGGCTCAAGCGGCCGGTGCGGCGCTTTGTTGATGTAGATATACAGGTAGCGCGCCAGCGGATAACTGCCGTTGCGCACGTTGGCAGCGCTGGGCGCCACGTAGCGATCGCCCCGCTCCGCCAGCGGCAGCAGCCGGACGCCGCTGGCGCGGAAACCGATGCTGGCATAGCCGATGCTATTCAGCGATCCGGACACCGCCTGCACTACCGACGCCGAGCCGGGCAGCTCATTGACCCGCGCCATAAAGTCGCCGCCGCACAGCGCGCGCAGTTTGAAATAGCCATAGGTGCCGGAGGCGGAATTGCGGCCAAAACGCTGAATACTGCGCTGCGCCCAGTCGCCCGGCAGCGCCAGCTGGCCCCAGTTCCGCAGTGCGGCGGCTTCGCCGCAGCGGCGGGTGGCGGAAAAGATCTGATCCAACTGGCCAAGGTTCAGCCCCGGCAGCGGGTTGTCCTGATGCACCAGCACCACCAGCGCATCGACCGCCACCGGCACCGCCAGCGGCGCGTAGCCGTAGCGCTGTTCGAACGCCGACAGCTCCGCCGCCTTCATCGGACGGCTCATCGGCCCCAGCTGCGCGGCGCCGGCGGCCAGCGCCGTCGGCGCGGTCGATGAACCGGCGGCCTGCATCTGCAGGTTGATATTCGGATAGTGCTGGCTGAAGTCCTGCGCCCACAGCGACATCAGGTTCGCCAGCGTGTCGGAACCGACGCTGGAAAGATTGCCCGACAGCATGCCGCTCGGCTGCGCCCGCAGGCCGGGGCTGCACAATAACAGCAGGCAGAGCCATATCCCTCGGGTCAGTCGCATACCGGTGCCTCACGCATTAATTTTTCAGCGCATTCTCTGACAAAGCGTCGGGAACAATCAACCGGTTAGGCAAAGTAAAGATAAAGCGGGTGCCGTTGCCCGGCTCGCTGAGCACCTCCAGCCGCGCATCGTGATGGCTGAGGGCGTGCTTGACGATCGCCAGCCCCAGCCCGCTGCCGCCGGTCTGCCGCGAACGCGCCTTGTCCACACGGTAAAAGCGCTCGGTCAGACGCGGCAAGTGCTCGGCGGCGATGCCCGGCCCGTTGTCGCTGACCTGGAACTGCGCCCCCTGCGGCGTCTGCTGCCAGCTCACCTCAATGTGCGTGCCTGCCGGCGTGTGGTTCACCGCGTTATACACCAGATTGGACACCGCGCTGCGCAGTTGGTCGTCATTGCCGTACACCTTCAGCGCTTCATTCACGCGGAAACTGATTTCATGGCGGCCGCCGCTGAGCGACTGCGCCTCACGCTGCAGCACCCGCAGCATCAGGGGCACGTCCACCGTCTCATTCATCTCGATAATCGGCGCCGCCTCGATGCGCGACAGCGTCAGCAACTGCTTCACCAGCCCGTCCATGCGCCGGGTTTGTTCCTGCATGGTGGCCAGCGCCTTGCCGCGCAGCGAACCGTCCGGCTCGTCGTCGCCCATCATTTCCAGATAGCCCTGCAGCACGGTCAGCGGCGTGCGCAGCTCGTGGCTGACGTTGGCGAAGAAGTTGCGCCGCGCGCCCTCCAACTGCCGCATCTGCGTCACGTCGCGCGCCACCATCAGCAGCTGCCCTTCCGAATACGGCATCACGCGGAATTCAACGTAATGCTCGTTATTCAGCTGCAGCGTCAGGGGCTTATCAAAGGATTGCTGTTGCAGATAGTGGCTGAACTCCGGGTAGCGCAGCAGGTTGAGAATATGCTGGCCGTTATCCTCCGGCCAACGGAAGCCGAGCAGATGCTGCGCCAGCCCGTTGCACCAGAAAATATTCCCCTCTTCGGTGGTCATCACCACCGCATCCGGCAGCGATTCGGCGCCGCTGCGGAAGCGTTTGATCAGCAGCGCCAGCTCGCGCCGACGGCGGCGGTTACGCTGCTGCATCTGATACAGGCCGTAAAACAGCGGCTCCCAGCTCCAGCGCCCCGGCGGCGGCGTCATGCTGCGGTCAATCCACAGCCAGTGGGAAAGTTTCAGCTGGTTATAGAAGTTCCAGCCCAGCGCCGCCAGCACGGAGACCAGCAGTAACCAGGGGAGATAGCCGAAAATCAGCCCCAACAGCAGGGCCGGCAAGCAAAAAAGGGCCAGCTCAAGAGCCAGCCTTTTCCAGGAAAGGCGTTCTAGCACGGCATGCTCTCCGACGCTGCGCGATTAATAGCGCGTTGAAAAGCGGTAACCTGTGCCGCGAACGGTTTGAACCATCTTGTCATGACCACTGCTCTCCAGCGCCTTGCGCAGCCGGCGGATATGCACATCAACGGTGCGGTCTTCCACATAAACGTTAGTGCCCCAGACGTGATTAAGCAACTGTTCGCGGCTGTAAACACGCTCCGGGTGGGTCATAAAGAAATGCAGCAGTTTGAATTCGGTGGGGCCCATATCCAGCGGCTGTTCGTTGGCCATCACCCGATGCGAAGACGGGTCGAGACTCAGCCCCTGCATCTCGATCACCTCTTCCACCGCCATCGGCGAAATACGGCGCATCACCGCTTTAATCCGCGCCACCAGTTCCTTCGGCGAGAACGGTTTGGTGATGTAATCATCCGCGCCGACTTCCAGGCCGCGCACCCGGTCCTCCTCCTCGCCGCGCGCCGTCAGCATCATCACCGGGATATCGCGGGTCAGCGCTTCGCGCTTCATATGTTTGATAAATTGAATGCCGGAGCCGCCGGGCAACATCCAGTCCAGCAACACTAAATCGGGGAACGGCTCAGACAGGCGCGTTACGGCACTGTCATAATCTTCGGCTTCCAACGGTTGGTAACCATTCTGTTCCAACACAAAGCACACCATCTCGCGAATAGGCGCTTCGTCTTCCACCACCAGTATGCGTCTTGCCATCGTCAATCCTGCCAATGTGTTAGCGTTCACAATTTGTTTGCGGGCGCCATTATGCGTCAGTTTTGTGACAGATTTATGAAATTAACCACTCAGTAACATTCACAATATAAATGCTTATCACCGTCGCGCCGACTTAACCGCCGGAATAGATAGAAATAGCATATTTTTACCCGCCAACCCGTATAATCATCGTCAACGTTTTACCGCCGCCGCGTTTCGCCCCGGCACAACCGACGGCCAATCCCCGGGAGAGTCATGCGCCTGATACACACCTCTGACTGGCATTTGGGTCAGTATTTTTTCACCAAAAGCCGTGCCGCCGAGCATCAGGCGTTTTTGCGCTGGCTGATTGCGCAGATTGAACAGCATCAGGTAGACGCGCTGATCGTCGCCGGGGATCTGTTCGACACCGGTTCGCCGCCGAGCTACGCGCGCGAACTCTACAACCGCTTTGTGGTGGAACTGCAGCAGACCGGCTGCCAACTGGTGGTGCTGGGCGGCAACCACGACTCCGTGGCGACGCTGAATGAATCGCGCGAGCTGCTCTCCTGCCTGAACACCCGCGTGATCGCCAGCGCGCAGGCCGAGGCCGGGCAGCAAATCGTGACGCTTAACCGCCGCGACGGCCAGCCCGGCGCGCTGCTGTGCGCCATCCCGTTCCTGCGCCCGCGCGATTTGCTGACCAGCCGCGCCGGCGAATCCGGCACGCAGAAGCAGCAGGCGCTGCAGGAAGCCATCGCCGAACATTATCTAACGCTGTATCAGGCGGCCTGCGCGCAGCGCAAGGCGCTCGATCTTACGCTGCCGATCGTCGCCACCGGCCACCTGACCACCGTCGGCGTCACCACCTCGGATTCGGTGCGCGATATCTATATCGGCACGCTGGACGCCTTCCCGGCGCAGGCCTTCCCGCCGGCGGACTATATCGCCCTGGGGCATATTCACCGGGCGCAAAAGGTGGCGAAAAGCGAGCATATCCGTTACAGCGGCTCGCCGATCCCGCTCAGCTTTGATGAGCTGGGCAGCGCCAAAAGCGTGTTTATGGTCGACTTCGCCGACGGCGGGCTGCAGCAGGTCACTACGCTGCCCGTCCCGCTTTTCCAGCCGATGCAGTTGATCAAAGGCGATCTCGCCCAGATCGAACAGCAGCTGCAGCAGTTTGCCGACTATCAGGGCGAGCTGCCGGTGTGGCTGGATATCGAGGTGGCGACGCAGGATTACCTCAGCGACATTCAGCGCCGCATCCAGGCGCTGGCGGATAATCTGCCGGTGGAGGTGGTGCTGCTGCGGCGCAGTAAAGAGCAGCGCCGTCAGGCCATTGAGCAGCAGGATAAAGAGACGTTGAACGAACTGAGCGTTGATGAGGTGTTTGAACGCCGTCTGGCGCAGGAAAGCGAACTGGAAGAAGCGCGGCGCGGCCGGATGCGCGCCATGTTCCGCCAGACGGTCGACGCTCTGCAGCAGAATGAGGAGCCATCGGCATGAAAATTCTGAGCCTACGGCTGAAAAACCTCAACTCGCTGCAGGGCGAGTGGAAAATAGACTTCAGCGCCGAACCGTTCGCCAGCAACGGCCTGTTCGCCATCACCGGCCCGACCGGCGCGGGCAAAACCACCCTGCTCGACGCCGTCTGCCTGGCGCTGTATCACCAGACGCCGCGGCTGCACGTCTCCCCCAGCCAGAACGATCTGATGACGCGCCATACTGCCGAATCGCTGGCCGAGGTGGAGTTCGAGGTCAAAGGCGTCGGCTACCGCGCCTTCTGGAGCCAGCGCCGGGCCAAAAACGATCCGAACGGCAACCTGCAGGCGCCGAAGGTCGAGCTGGCGCTGCTGGCGGACGGCAAGATCCTCGCCGATAAGGTGCGCGACAAGCTGGAGGCGGTCGCCGCCATCACCGGCCTGGACTTCGGCCGTTTTACCAAATCGATGATGCTGTCGCAGGGGCAGTTCGCCGCCTTCCTCAACGCCGACGCCAACGATCGCGCCGAACTGCTTGAAGAACTCACCGGCACCGAAATCTACGGCCAGCTGTCCGAGCGGGTGTTCGAACAGCATAAGCAGGCCAAACTTGAGCTGGATGCGCTGCACCAGCGCGCCAGCGGTATTGAACTGCTGAGCGACGAACAGCGCCAACAGTTGGAAACCCAGCTCGACGCGCTGCGTCAGGAAGAAACCGCGCTCAGTCAGCACGATGAACAGCAGCGGCAGACACTTAACTGGCTACAACAGTGGCAGCGTCTGCAGCAACAGCTGCAACAGTGCCGGCAGCGCTTACAGGCGCTGCAACAGGAACAGGAGCAGGCCGAACCGCAGCTGCAGACGCTGGCGCGCAGCGAACCCGCCGAAAAACTGCGCCCGCTGCACAATGAACGCCAGCGCTACCGCGATGAACTGCAGGCATCGCAACAGCAGTTGACCCAGCTTGACCAACAGCAACAGCAGCAGGCCGCACAAATGGCACCGCTGCAGCAGGCGCTGGAGCAGGCGCGCGCCGAACAACAGACACAGGCGGCGCACCGGCAACAGCAGCAGCAGCTGATCGACGAACAGGTGCTGCCGCTCGATCACCACATCGCACAGCTGAGCAAAAGTCGTAGCGAACTGCAGCAAACCCGCGACGACGCCGTGCGCCAGTGCGGACAGCAGAAACAGACGCTGGACAAACTGCACGCCGAACGCGCACAGCTGGCGACACAGGCCGAGCAACATCAGACGCAGCTGAGCGCCCTGACTCAGGCGCTCGCCGCACAACAGCAGCAGCACAGCGTGCTGGAAGCCGAAACGCCGCTGGCCGCCCTGCGCCAGCGCCTGCAGCAGCTGAGCGACCTGCGCCCGACGCGCCAGCAGCTGGCGACCCTGTCCTCGCTGGCACAGCAGTTGGATCAACGGCTGACGCAACAGCGGCAGGAGTTGGCCGCCGGCCAGCAACAGCTGCAACAGCTGGCGCCGCAGTTAGAACAGGCCAGACAGCAGTATCAGCAGCACAAAACCCTGCAGGCGGAAGTAGAGAAAACCCATGAGCTTGAGCAGCGCATTGTCAGTCTGGAAGCCGAACGCGCCCGGCTGCAGACCGACGCGCCCTGCCCGCTGTGCGGCTCTACCGAGCACCCAGCCATCACCGATTATCAGACGCTTAACCCGTCAGCCAGCGCCCGGCGCCTTGACGAGCTGCGCCAGCAGGGCGAAGCGCTGTATAAAAACGGCATCGAGCTGCGCGCCCGTCACGACGGTATGCAGCAACAGCAGCAGCGTCAGCAGCAGGCGATTGAGCAGGATGAACAGCAACTGGCGGCCCACCAGCAACGGTGGCAGACCCTGACCGCCGAGCTGGCGTTTGATTTCGGCCTGCAGGAGAGCGAGCGCCTGAAGCAGTGGCTGAGCGACTGCGACCGCGAAGAGCGCGAGGGCCAGCAGCGCCTCAGCCAACATGAGCAGGCGGCGCAGGCGGTGCAACAGGCCAAAGATGCGCTGATCGCGTTGCAGAACGCACAGCAGCAGGCGCAGCAGCAGACAGCGCTGCTGAATGAACGCCTGACGCTGCTGGAAAAACAGTATGCCGACGCTCAGCAGCAGCAGCAGCGTCTGCAGCAGCAGTGGCAGGACAACGAGGAGCAGCTCGCCGCCCAGCAACGGCAGCGCCTGGCGCTGTTTGGCGAGCAGCCGGTGGCGCAGGCGCGCGAACAGCTGCGCGCCAAACAGGCGGCCTGCGAACTGGCCAGCCAGCAGGCCGCCGAACGCTGGCAGCAGGCGCAGGAACAGCGTGAACGCCTGAACGGCCAGTTGGCGGGGCTGCAGCAGCAGCTGGCGCAGCAAACGCAGCGCGCCGAGCAGGCGCAGCAGCAGTGGCAGCAGGCGCTGAGCGCCAGTGAATTTGCCGATGACGCCGCCTTCCACGCCGCCCTGCTGGACGATGCGCAGCGTCAGCATCTGCAACAGCTGAAAGAGCAGCTGCAACAGCGTCAGGTGGAAACCCGCGCGCTGCTGGCGCAGGCCGAACAGGCGCGCGAGCAGCACCAGCAGCAGCGCCCGCAAGGTGTGGATGACCAACATGCCGATCTCACGGCGCTGGCACAGCAGCAGCAGGCGCTGGCGCAGCAGTTGAAGACGCTGCAGCTGCGTCAGGGCGAGCTGCGCAACCAGCTGACCAGCGACACCGAGCGTCGCGGCAATCAGCAGGCGCTGTTCGCGCAAATTGCCCAGAGTCAGCGGCAGTATGACGACTGGAGCTACCTCAACCAGCTGATCGGCTCAAAAGAAGGCGATAAATTCCGTAAATTCGCCCAGGGGCTGACGCTCGATCATCTGGTCTATCTGGCGAACAACCAGCTCAGCCGCCTGCACGGCCGCTATCTGCTGCAGCGGAAAAACAGCGATGCGCTGGAACTGCTGGTAGTGGACACCTGGCAGGCCGACGCGCAGCGCGACACCCGCACGCTGTCCGGCGGCGAAAGTTTTCTGGTCAGTCTGGCGCTGGCGTTGGCGCTGTCCGATCTGGTCAGTCACAAAACCAGCATCGATTCGCTGTTCCTGGACGAAGGCTTCGGCACGCTGGATGCCGAGACGCTGGATACCGCGCTGGACGCGCTCGACAGCCTTAACGCCTCCGGCAAGACCATCGGCGTGATCAGCCACGTCGAGGCGATGAAAGAGCGGATCCCGGTGCAGATCAAAGTGAAAAAGGTCAACGGCCTGGGGATCAGCCGGCTGGAGCCGCAGTACCGCGTCGAAGGCTAACCGCACACCGGGGCGCTGCCGCCCCGGTTATCATTATTGCTGCGGCCACAGCCAGGCGGCGCCGCGTACGCCGCTGGAATCACCGTGCACCGCCTGACGGATCGGCGTGGCGAACTCGCCGCCGAACACCCACTCCCGTACTTTTTGTGGGACGTTGTGATACAGCCGCTCCACGTTGCTCATGCCGCCGCCCAGCACGATCACATCCGGGTCGAACAGATTGACCGCATGCGCCAGCGACTTCGCCAGACGCTGCTCATAACGACGAATCGCCCGCTCGGCAATCGGATCCTGCTGCGCCGCCAGCGTCATGATCGCTTCCCCTTTCAGGGGATTGCCGCTCAGACGCGCGTAGTCGACGGCAAAACCGGTGCCGGAAATAAAACTTTCGATGCAGCCGGACTTGCCGCAGTAGCACGGGACCTCATCGCGAAAGCGCAGCTCGTCGTCATCCGGCCAGGGCAGTGAATTATGCCCCCACTCGCCGGCAATGCCGTTGCCGCCGGCATGCACCCGGCCGTTGATCGCCACGCCGGCGCCGCAGCCGGTACCGATAATCACCGCAAACACCACCGGTTTGCCGGCGCCGGCGCCGTCGGTGGCCTCCGACACCGCCAGGCAGTTGGCGTCGTTCGCCAGCCGCACCTCGCGCTGCAACAGCGCCGACAGGTCTTTATCCAGCGGCTTGCCGTTCAGCCAGGTGGAGTTGGCGTTTTTTACCAGGCCGGTAAACGGCGACAGCGTGCCGGGAATACCGACGCCCACCGTGCCCCGCTCGCCGGTATGCGTCTCCGCCATCTGCACCAGTCCGGCGATGGCCTGCAGCGTCTGCGCATAGTCATCGCGCGGCGTGGCGATACGGTGGCGAAACCGCTCGCTGCCGTCGTCCGCCAGCGCAATCACTTCAACTTTGGTGCCCCCTAAATCAATTCCAATACGCACTGTTTTCTCCTCTGTGCGACGTCATCGTTTTTTAATGTCACCGAGTGTGCCGCAATACGGATCCACGCGCAAATCAGAGGAAGCAGGCGATTTTTCGGCGTCGATTGGGTATCATGCCGCCCTGCTTTTGATGAACCCGCGTGCGAACGGCACGCCCAGTCAGGGATAACATTATGCTGTGGTTTAAGAATTTGATGGTTTACCGTTTGAGCCGCGACGTTGCGCTAAATGCGGATGAAATGGAAAAACAGCTCAGCGCCTTTTCCTTCACGCCGTGCGGCAGTCAGGATATGGCGAAAACCGGCTGGGTCTCCCCAATGGGCTCGCACAGCGACGCACTGACGCACGTAGTCAACGGCCAGATTATCATCTGTGCGCGTAAAGAAGAGAAGATCCTGCCCTCGCCGGTAATTAAACAGGCGCTGCAGGCGAAAATCGACCAGTTGGAAAGCGAACAGCACCGCAAACTGAAAAAAACGGAAAAGGATGCGCTGAAAGACGAAGTGCTGCACAGCCTGTTGCCGCGCGCCTTCAGCCGCTTTAACCAGACCTTTATGTGGATCGACACCGTCAACGACCTGATCATGGTCGACGCCGCCAGCGCCAAACGCGCAGAAGATACCCTGGCGCTGCTGCGTAAAAGCCTCGGTTCACTGCCGGTGGTGCCGCTGACGATGGAAAGCCCGATCGAACTGACGCTGACCGAGTGGGTGCGTTCCGGCGAGCTGCCGGCCGGTTTTGCCATTCAGGATGAGGCGGAGCTGAAGGCCATTCTGGAAGAAGGCGGCGTGATCCGCTGTAAAAAACAGAACCTGATCAGCGATGAGATCGCCGTGCATATCGAAGCCGGCAAGCTGGTGACCAAACTGGCGGTCGACTGGCAGGAGCGCATTCAGCTGGTGATTGCCGACGACGGCTCCATCAAGCGCCTGAAGTTTGCCGATGCGCTGCGCGAGCAGAACGACGATATCGACCGCGATGACTTCGCCCAGCGTTTTGACGCCGACTTTATTCTGATGACCAGCGAACTGGCGGCGCTGATCCAGAACCTGATCGAAGCCCTCGGCGGCGAAGCCCAGCGCTAAGAGCAAACAACAAGGGCGCTGTCACCAGCGCCCTTGCATCATTATTACTTACTCAGATAGCGGCACAAATAGGCCGTGGCGTCCGCCACCTGCACGTTGAACTCACTGTGGCCCGGCACAAAGAACTTCTCACCCGGCATAAACACCTGCCAGTCCGGCGCCCCCGGCAGCAGCACCCGCAATGCCCCGCTGATCACCGTCATCTCTTCCGGCTGATTGGTGCCGAAGGTGTACTCCCCTTCCTCCATCACCCCAACGCTGGTACGACCGATGCTGCTACTGTCAAAACCGATCGATTTCACTTTTCCGGCAAAATACTCACTTACATTCAGCATAGACTGGCACCCGCGTAGTTATCCGTATTGGAAAGCTCATAGTGGGGGATCGCCCGGCGGCTGTCACTGATTTTCCCGCTAAAATGCGATCGCTATGCGCCGACGCTCAATAACGGCCGCCAAGGTCATGATCGGCACGATCGCCCGACAGCTGACGGGTCAGTTCATCGCAGGCGATAATCTTGCCGTCGCGCAGTATGAAATGCGCCATCACCTGAATCTCACTGCGTGTGCCGTCGCATTTTTCCACCTCGACCCGATGATGGCTCAGCACGCTGTCGCCCTGCGCCGCCAGCGCCTGCACCCGCAGCGTCATCCGCCGGGTGATCTGCTTGAGCAGCGCCATATGACTGACAAACTGCGCATAGTCCAGCGACTGCCCGTCCACCGTCTGCCGATAATCGTCGGCGAAAAACGCGGCGATGGCCGCCGGCTGATGTTGTGGCTGCGCCACCACCTGTTGCAGCGCCTGCAGCACGATATCTTGCGGGGTTAACTGTGTCATTACCTATCTCCGTCAGAGGAATCAGGCTAAATACTAACCGGCGCAGACAATGGCGTGATAACATGATTAAGACCATATATAACGTTAATCGGCCAAAACCATGCAACTGCGCGGCATACCGCTATCTCATCCCAACCGGCACCTTACCCCCTGGCATCAGCATGATGACGGGCAGATTTACCTGCTGACGCGCGGCACTATCGCCCTGGAAACCGAGCGGCGCCAGTGGGCGATGACCGCCGGCACGCTTGGCTGGCTGCCGGCGCGCTGCCGCCATCAGGCGCAGTCCTGCGGGCAGGTTGAGGGTTGGCTACTGTTTCTGCCGCCGGAGAACTGTCAACATCTGCCGACTCAGCCGCGGCTGTTGGCCGCCAGCGCTCTGGCGCAGGCGCTGGTGGCGCGCATCGCGCAGTTTCCGCCGTCGCCGTTACCGGCGCCGCAGCGGCGCATGGTGCAGGTGTTGCTTGATGAGATGCAGGGAGAAGAAGAGACGGCGCTACAGCTGCCGATGCCGCAGGATCCACGGCTGCTGAAAATCGCCCGCGCGCTGCTGGACGACCCTGCCAGCACGCGGCGGCAGAATGAATGGGCCGGCTGGGCCGGCATCAGCGTACGCAATCTCAGCCGGTTATTTATGGCGCAGACCGGCATCGGCTTTGCCCGCTGGCGTCAGCAGGCGCGCATTATCCGTTCGCTGGAAGCGCTGTCGCGCGGAGTTTCGGTCGCCAACGTGGCCGCCGACTGCGGCTATGACAACGTCAGCGCCTATATTGCCGCGTTCCGCCGCCACTTCGGCGTCACGCCCGGCGGCTACTTCGCCGCGCTCCCCGGCTAGCGCTATTTCACCGCCTCATGCAGGCGCAGCATCTCCAGGATCTGCGTCACCACCCGGTGCGGGTCCAGTGCAGCGTCCAGCACATGATGCGCCGCATCCTGATACAGCGCTTCGCGCGCGGCCAGCACCTCCAGCATCTCTTCAGCGATTGGCCGGCCGGTCAGGGTTGGTCGCTGTGCGTCTTGCGGAGACTCCTCCAGCCGCTGCGCCAGCACCTCCGCCGGTGCGCGTAGGTAGATCACCGTGCCGTGCTGCTGCATAAAGCGACGGTTCTCTTCCGCCAGCACCGCGCCGCCCCCGGTGGCAACAATGGTTGACGGACGGGTCACCGCCTGCAAGGCGAGGCTTTCGCGGCGGCGAAAGCCCTGCCAGCCCTCCTGCGCGACGATTTCGGCGACGCTCATCTGCGTCGTCTGCTGCATAAACAGATCGATATCAATAAAGCGATAGTCCATCGCCTGCGCCAACGCGCTCCCCACGGTAGTTTTTCCTGCTCCGCGAGCGCCTACCATGAAAATGGTTTGTGTCATTACGTCTGTACCCTATACGGTGACTGAGTGGCGTTGCTGTTGATGCATCATACCGCCCGCCCTGTGTATTTCAATCTTTACAATAGTGTAAATTTCATCGCACATCGACTGCCCAACGGCAGCCCGTGCTCGGCTTCGCTCGCCATCTGGGCGCGCAGCCGCGCCGACAGCTCCACCGTAGGGATGGTTTCAAACCCCAGCCGGCGGTAATACGGCGCATTCCACGGCACGTTGCGAAACGTGGTCAGCGTCAGCTGCCTGACGCCCTGCCGGCTGGCGCAGTCGGCCACCGCTACGATCAGCTGACGCCCAATCCCGCGTCGCTGGTGCTCAGCCGCTACCGACAATTCGGCAATATGCCATTCGTCCCCATGCCGGCGTACGGCGATAAAACCGGCGACGGCCGCGCCGTCCTGCGCCAGCCATTCGCTCTCTTCGGCAATCAGCGCCGCATGCTGCGCGGCCGACATGATGGCGTCATCGGCAATAAACGCCCACTGTGGCAGCGGGCGAAACAGTTCCGCAGCCGAACGTTCCGCCGCCATCATCGCCTCGATATCCGCAGTCTGCGCCGGACGAATCGTCACACTCATCACTCTCTCCTTAACCGCCGCACCGGGTCGGTTTAAAAATCCACGCTGGCCCGCAGTACCACCTCGCGGGGTTCGCCTACCGCCACCCGCAGGTTGTTGCCGCTGGAAGGATAATAGGTTTTGTCGAACAGGTTCTTGACGTTCAGCTGCCATTTTACCCGATAGCCGTGCAGCGGCATGCTGTAGGCGGCAAAAGCGTCGGCCACGGTGTAGTGATCCAGATAAAAGCTGTTGGCGGCATCGCCCGGCCGGCGTCCGACATAACGCGCCCCGGCGCCGACGCGGAGCTCATCGCCGCTGTACAGCCCCGGCGATCCCAGGTTCTGCGTCAGGAACAGCGAGGCGGTATGGCGCGCCACGTTAGCCATCTCCTTGCCTTTGTTGGCCGGGTCATCCACCACCCGCGCGTCGGTATAGGCGTAGGCGCCGATCAGGCTGAGACTGTCGGTGATATTGCCGGCCATATCCAGCTCAACCCCCTGCGAACGCACGCGCCCGGCGGTGCGGGTCACGCTTTCGCCGTCCACCAGCTCGCTGACCATCACATTGCGTTTGGTGATATCAAACAGCGCCAGCGTGCCGGTGATGCCGTTCGGCAAGGCGACCTTACCGCCCATCTCCCAGGATTTCCCCTGCTCCGGCGGCAGCGAGCCAATCTGGGTGGCGATGGAGGAGTTAGGCTTGAAGGACTCGGTGTAGCTGCCGTACAGCGAGACATACGGCGTCAGTTTGTACACCACCCCGGCGCGCGGCACCAGCTTCGCCTCCGAGCTGTCGGTATTGACGTTAAACGGCCGCCCTTTGCCGGCATAGACGTCAAAGGTGTCGTAACGCAGCCCGCCCATCACCAGCCAGTTATCGGTCAGTTGCAGGGAATCTTGCATAAACCAGCCATAGCTGGTCAGGTTTTCACGCTGATCGCTGTCTTTGGCGCTGACCTTGGTCGAGGCCGGCATCTGACCGTACACCGGATGGTAGATATTGAAATCACTGTTTTTACTGCCGCGGATCATATCGCCGCGGTAGGTGCGGCTGTCTTCGAAATCAAAACCGAACAGCAACTGATGATTGACCCGTCCCCAGTCCACGTCGCCGTTCAACGTCAGCTGCACCGCGTTGGCATGGCTGACCGCATGGGCGGTAGCGTCCGCCTGACGCGTCAGCGCGCCGCTCTCCGGGTCCAGCTTGGTGGCGCGCGCCTGATTATCGCTGTAGCTGTTGCGGTTATAAGCGTAGGTCAGCGAGCTTTTCCAGCGGTCGTTCAGCACCTGATCGATCTGCAGCGTCACGCTGTCCTGATCGCCGCGGGTAGCGTTGTAGGCCTCATCAAAACGGCGATCGCGCGGCGTATCGACCGGCTTGCCGGTGCGCGAATCGATAATGGTGCCGCGGTCGAACGGCGTCAGGTACTCCATATGCTCGTAGGCCAGACGCACCGTGGTGCTCTCGCCGTACCACATCAGCGACGGCGCAATCGTCGTCTGGCGGTTGCGGCCGAAATTGCGCCAGTAGTCGGTTTCATCATGGTCGACGATCATCCGATAGGCAAAACCCGAGGTGCCCAGCGGGCCGGTCACATCCAGCTGGCCGCCGCCGCCCTTAAAGCTGCTGCCCCAGCCTTCAACGTGGGTATGCTGCTGCAGCTGCGGCTTTTTGCTGATCATGTTGATCATGCCGCCCGGTTCGCCCATGCCGTACAGCATCGACGCCGGTCCCTTCAGCACCTCGACCCGTTCGGTGGTCGGGGTAAAGTTACGCGCCTGAATAGAACGGACGCCGTCGCGTAAGATGGAGCCGTCGCGGTTGTCGCCAAAACCGCGCTTCATCACCGCGTCCTGCGTGCCGCCCAGCGTATTGCTTTGGGTAATGCCGCTGACGTTGTACAGCGCCTCATCAAGATTACTGACCGCCTGATCGGTCAGCACCTGCGTCGGCACCACGTCAACCGCCTGCGGCACGTTCAGCAGGCTGGTTTCACTGCGCGTGCCGGTCACGCTGGTCAGCGGCTGATAGCTCTCGGCGCTCGGCGCCTGGCTGCTGCCGATCACCAGCATATGTTCTGATTTATCGTTATGATTTTCGGCCCCGACGGCCGGCCAGACGCTGCCGGCCGCCAGCGGAATGGCGCACAGCCAGCCGCGTTGATAGTTATTCACCTGTTAACTGACTCCAATAGGTCCCTGAAAATGGCAACGGCAAAAATTGTTGGTAGAGCTGCCGGAAAGTCTCTTGCGGATCGATATCGGCAAACAGTTGCGGATAAAACGCCTTGGCAAACATCTCAACCGCCACCACGTGGTACGGGCTGAGATAAAAGTTGTGCCAAATGCTCCAGGCCCGCTGGTTTTTTACCGCGTTCAGCCCGGCGATCATCGGTTGTTGTTGAATCAGGCGGCGGAAGCTGTCGTCCGCCTGCCGGCGGCTGACCTGCGGCCCCAGCAACAGGTCGGAATAGCGCTTGCCCTGCTCACCGGCCATGCCGGTGGCCAGATAGACATCGGGGTTGGCGGTCAGCAGCGTTTCCGGGTTCAGTTCGCCGTACACGCCCTTAATGCTGGCGTTGGCGATATTCTCGCCGCCGGCAAAGGTCACCAGATCCCCCAGATTGCCGTGCGCGGCGGTGGTGCAGCAGGTGTCACGCCGGCCAAGGTGCAGATGCAGCATCACTTTGGGCTTGTCGCCGTGATAGGCAGCCAGCCGTTCGCGGACCGCCGTCATATGCTGCTGATAGAAGGTAATAAACGCCTCGGCACGCGCCTGACGGTTGAGCAGTTCACCCAGCAGGCGCACGCTCGGTACGGTGTTGTGCAGCAGATCGATACGCAGATCGACATATACCACCGGGATCCCCGCTTTACCCAGCGCCGCCACCCGCTGCGCCTCATCGCCGTCTTCGCGCGCATAGCGCGCCAGAATCACCAGATCCGGCCGTAGTTGGATCAGGCTTTCCGGATTGATCTGCCGAAAGTTGCCGCCGCCGATCGCCGGGATCTGCGCAATGTACGGGAATTTCCGGCTGTACAGCTGCCAGCTCTGGGCGTCATACCGCGCCAGATCGCGCGGCCAGCCTACCACCCGCCGGGCCGGATCTCCCGGCTCCAGCAGCGCCAGCGTATACAGCATGCGGCTTTCCCCCAGCACGATACGCTGCGGATTATCGGGCACGTCAACGCGACGGCCCAGAATATCCGTCACCGTTTTCGCCTGGGCGCAGGACAGAATGGAAAATAGCAGGGAGGCCAGTAACAACAGGAAGGATTTACGCATGGTGGTGCCGGAACGGAAAAATATCCACGCATGATAATTACTCTCATTATCATTTTCAATCACTCACCACTGGCGCGGCGTGAAACAGCGTAATTTTTCCCTTTCCCGGCTAAAACACGTTTAACCGCAGGCAAATGGGGTTTAAAAAGTTAAAAAAGTGGCGGGAACGGCGTCGGAGAAGCAAGTTTCGTGCGCGTGCCGCCAGACGCCGTCTGCGGCACGCAGCAATGATCGCTATGAAACCTCGGTTTTAACGCGGGGTGCAGACGTACACCAGCGCCGGCGGGAAATTGCGCACCACGCGCTGCTTCTTCCAGTGGAAGTAGCGCGACAGCAGCTTTTCCGACAGATGGCTGTACTGGAACAGCACCAGCGTACCGTTGCGCCCCTGCAGGTTTTCCCGCGCCTGCTGCAGAATGCGCATGCTGATCTTGAGCGGTATCGACAGCAGCGGCAGACAAGAGAAAATCACGTCGTACTCCCGCTCCAGCCTTTCCGCCGACTGCGCCATCACCTGCAGCCGCGGCTCCTCAATCTGCTGCAGACGCCGGACAAAGTTCGGCTGGATTTCATAGGCGTCCAGCCCGGCGTCGGCGCGCATCCGGCCGATAATACGCTTGGTCAATACGCCGTCGGCCGCGCCCAGCTCGGCGATGGATAACGTGCGGGTCCATTCGATCTGATCCAACATGGCCTGGCATAGCCAGGGCGAGGATGGCGCCAGCGTGCCGACGGTACGCGGCGAGGCCATAAACTGCTGGATATAAGAAAAGCGGTGTTTCAGTTGCAGCCGTGTCGCATTGATCATTCGAGGCTCCTTAACATGAACCCCTTAATCTGGGCGGAAAAGCTTAAAGATTCATTAATACCATTCCGAAAGCGGGCGACACAGTTGTAATAAAATGCAACAGCGATAAAAAAACGGCGGCGATCGTTATCCGCAAACCCGCGCCCTATCGCCGGCTGCCGACCCGTTTCACCACCGTTTTCTTGTGCCGCCGGCGCCGTTAGCGCTTAGCGGTAAATTTCTGCATTACCCCGCCACAGGCTGGAGTCTCCCGGCGTATCGAGACCGATCACACGGTAATGGGAGGCGCCCTGAGCCGCAGCTTTTTCCTGCAGTTTTCTGACCGCGTCGTCCGACGTGCCGGCAACGCCGGACACCGATACCGCACCCAGGCTCTGTAACGATGCAGCCTGCTGATTATTGACCGCCGTGACGCTGAGCGGCGCGGCAAAGGTGGAAAACGAAGCGCCGGCCAGCAGCGCGGCGGTGAGGTAAGAATAAAAGCGTTTCATGGTGGCTCCTGTTGCTTCTTGGTTATTTATTTCGTCGCAACGTTAATTATCTGCCGGCCCATGAAAACGGACGTCATGCAATGTAAAGAAGATCAATCATTGTGAGAGGATTAAGGAGAATCTGTAGCAGGAGATAAACGGACAAGCGCAGCCTGCGCTGCTGAATACACAACATAGCCCGGTCATAACGTAAATAAAACAGCGACTATTCCTAAAGCCGCATGGTTGTGCCGATGCCGACAAAAAGCGCCGACGTTATCGGCGCTTATCCGAACGTGGTATATCGTCGCGTTATTTCCCGCTCTGTTTATCCATCGCGATCAGAATCTTAATCGCTTCACAGGCGGTGTCGATCGCCTTCGCCACCTCGGCGGCCTGATCCGGCGCATCGGAGAAGGCCATCACGCCGGACGCGCGGCAGCCGCGAATCGAGGAGATAACAAAAATCGCCGCCGACTCCATCTCGGAGCACATCACGTTGGAGCGCTGCCAGATTTTCTGCCGCGCCTGCCACAGCTCGCCCGCCGGCACCGCATCAGGGAACACCTGGGTATAGAACGAGTCTTTCGAGTGTGTAATGCCTTCCAAGAAGCGATAGCCCAGCGTATCCGCCGCCTCGGCCAGCGCCTGCACCACCCGCCGGTCGGCGACCGCCGGGTATTCAATCGGTAAATACTGCGTTGTGGTGCCTTCATCGCGGATCGCTGCCGTGACGATGGTACCGGACACACCGCCGTCATGCGCCGGCGCGGCCACACGGCCGGCGGTGCCGACGCGAATAAAGGTATCCGCACCGGCGGCGATCAGCTCTTCGACGGCGATGGCCGTCGACGGACAGCCCATGCCGGTCGAGGTGACCGACACTTTCTCGCCGTTTAACGTCCCCGTCCAGGTTTTATGCTCGCGCTGGTGAGCCACCAGCCGCGGGTTGTCCAGGCTCTGCGCAATGATATCGGTCCTGAACGGGTCCCCCGGCAGCAGCACATAACGCCCGACGTCACCTTCCTTCAGGCCGATGTGGTAAAAAACGTCACCCTTTTTATACATATTATTATCTCCGTCATTTTTTATTTGCTGGCGCCTATTCTGCCAATTCAATTTGCCTGATGTATTGATCTGCTTTCCACAATACGATTTTTATCCCGCTGCCTGTCGCTGCCCGGGAGATTTAATCATCAGGCATAGGGAATAATCTGAACATTTCCCATCGCAAAGCATGGCAAATACAGGTTAATGGCCGAAAACCTATTTTTACATGGACAAAATTGTACGCCGGAGATTTAATAGCGCGCGCGTTTTATATGCCCATAAAGAAAATGGTCAAAACGTCCGCGACAAATTAAAAAGGTGTTCTATAGTTTTTAATGCTAACACCCGTTAGCTATCCCGATAGGATGGAGTCTATGTTAAAGCGATTCTTTGCCGAATTTTTTGGCACATTTTGGTTGGTGTTTGGCGGTTGCGGCAGCGCCGTATTAGCTGCGGCCTTTCCTGAATTAGGCATTGGTTTTGCCGGCGTGGCACTGGCATTTGGTTTAACCGTTGTCACCATGGCTTACGCCGTTGGCCATATTTCCGGCGGACACTTTAACCCGGCGGTAACCGTAGGCTTATTTGCCGGCGGCCGTTTTCCGGCAAAAGACGTTATCCCGTATATCATTGCGCAAGTTATCGGCGCCATTGTCGCCGCCGCAGCGCTGTATACCATTGCCAGCGGTAAAGCCGGCTTTGATGCTACCGCCAGCGGTTTCGCCTCCAATGGCTTTGGTGAACACTCGCCGGGCGGTTATTCACTGCAGGCGGCGATCGTTATTGAATTATTATTAACCGCTTTCTTCCTGATTATTATTCACGGCGCCACAGACAAACGCGCCCCGGCAGGCTTTGCGCCGCTGGCTATCGGTCTGGCGCTGACCCTGATTCACTTAATCAGCATTCCGGTCACCAATACCTCGGTCAACCCGGCGCGTAGTACCGGCGTCGCGATTTTCCAGGGTACCTGGGCGCTGGAACAGCTGTGGATCTTCTGGCTGGTACCGCTGGTCGGCGGCATCATCGGCGGCCTGATTTACCGCTGCCTGCTGGAAGATAAACAATAAGCACCGCGTTAACCCGGTCGGTGTATACCCGTCCTACTTCAAGCTGCAGGTGCGTTGGCGGCGCTCAGTCACCCGAATCACTGACCTGAGTCAACGCATCGGGACTCCTTCCCTTGCCGCCTTCCTGCAACTCGAATTATTGAGGGTATAAATAGCAAATACGCGTAAGGCTGCCGTCACCGGCAGCCTTATTTTTTTAACCGCGCCGCGCCACCAGCATCATAATATCGCTGGTAAAGGTTCCGTCCGGCTGAATGGCGAAATGGCTGACCACCTCGTCGGACACCTGCCGCTGAAACTCCCGGATGGCGGCCACCAGCGTCTCCGGCGTGCGCATCCGCGCCACCCAACTGCTGAACTCCAGCGGCAGACGGTCGCTGGTCACCTCTTCCGCCCGCAACCCCGCCGCCGTCAGCATGCTTAACCACTCACCCGGCGCATAGTTGCGCACGTGCGAAGTATCGCGCAGCACCTCAACGGTCTGCAGATAAATATCCAGCAAAGGATGCCCCGGCGAGACCACATCCATCAGGATCGCCTTGCCGCCCGGCTTCAGCACCCGTTTGACTTCACGCAGCGCCTGCCCGACATCATGCCAGTGGTGTGCCGAATAGCGGCTGATCACCAGATCAAAGTCGCCGTCGGCAAAGGGCAGCGACTCCGCCACGCCCTGCTGCGTCTGAATATTGCTCAGCCCCCGCTCCTGTGCCGCCTGCGCAACCACCGCTAGCATCTGCGCCGACAAATCGTAGGCCACGACCTGCGACACCTGCGCGGCGGCCGTAAAGCTGGCATGCCCGGCGCCGCATCCCAGATCCAGCACCCGCGCCTGCGGGTGCGCCGCCAGCAGCCGGCCCAGACGTTGTAAATCATTGCCCTGCGCGTGCACCGCACTGGTTAAATAGGCGCTGGCCTGTGCGCCAAACTGACGGTCGACGGCATCGTTGTGGCTATTGCTGTTCATAGCGGCTCCTGACTGGTTGTGAATCACTGCCAGCGACTATAATCTGCTTACTATACGGGTACAATATAAGCAGTTATCCTGGTATAAGAAGGTACCATGCTATGACCTCAACATCAGAAGCCCTGTCCGGCCCGAAGGCCCTGGGCGCATTCCTGCGCGCCCACCGGGAACGCATCACGCCGGAAATGATCGGCCTGCCCAGTTCGCCGCGCCGCCGCACCAGCGGCCTGCGCCGGGAAGAGCTGGCGCAAATCAGCGGCATCAGCGCCACCTGGTATACCTGGATAGAGCAGGGGCGAGAAGTGTCGATTTCACCGCACACGCTGGCGCGCATCGCCAAGGCGCTGCGCCTCGGTAATGCGGAACGTCACTACCTGTTTACCCTGGCGCGCGTGGCCGACCCGCAACAGACGCCGCAACAGGACGGCGTCAATCAACTGATTTTGCACAGCGTACAGGCGGTAACGGTGCCCTGTTATCTGCTGGACATCACCTGGAATATGCTGGCCTGGAACGCCCAGGCGGAAGCGCTGTTTGCCGGCTGGCTGGGCGAGGAGACCCAGCCTAATCTGCTGCACTTTATGTTTTTCCATCCGCTGGCAAAAACGCTGGTCGATGACTGGCCGGATCGCGCCCGCCGCGTGGTAGCCGAGTTCCGCGCAGAAACCAGCCATCATCAGAGCAGCGAAACCATGCGCGCTTTCGTGCGCCAGATGACGCACCACAGCGAAGATTTTAACCATTGGTGGCAACAGCACGACGTGATGGCGCGCGCCGGCGGGGAGCGTCGTTTTCGCCATGCCGAGCAGGGCCAGATGCGCTACCAGCAGCTGACCCTGCACCCGGCGGAAAGCAGCGCGCTGAAGCTGGTGATGCTGATGCCCTTGCCGTAATTGGTAACAAATTTGCAGCCAGCTTTACTGACGCGCTATTTATTGCCGCCGGCAAACCGGCTAACGTGACAGCGATCAATCTTTATTTTCCTGGAGTCATCCAATGCAATCAGAAGAACAACGCCTTATCGATGGCCTGTTCGGCCGCTTAAAAGAGGCTGAAACCAAAACGGGACAACGGGATGCTCAGGCAGAACAGCAAATTAACCGGCATCTGAGCGAACAGCCCGCCGCGCCTTACTATATGGCGCAGGCGATCATTATTCAGGAAGCCGCGCTGAAGCAGTTGGATCAGCGGGTCAAAGAGCTGGAAGGCCAAGTCACGCAGCTACAGCAGAACGGCGCCGGCCAGCAAAGCAGCGGCGGATTTCTCGCCGGGCTGTTTGGCGGCGGTACCGGCCGCAGCGCCCCCAGCCCGCAGGCTCAGGCCCAGGCGCGTCAGCAGAACAACGCCGCGTGGAATAATCAGCCGCAGGGCGGCTATGCGCCGCAACAGCAGCAGGCCACGCCGTCACGCGCCGGCAGTTTCCTCGGCGGTGCGCTGCAGACTGCCGCAGGGGTTGCCGGCGGCGTCATGCTGGCGGATATGCTGACCGGTATGTTCCGCCATACCCAGCCGGAAGAGATTGTGAATATCATTAATGAAACGCCCGCCGACGACGCGCAGAACGCTGCGCTGCAGGATGATAGCGCGATGCGTGAGTTTGATGCGTCCAATAATCTCGACACCTTTAACAACGGTGACGGCAGCTTCCTGTCGCAGGACAGCGGCTGGCAGAATGCCGATTATCAGAGCGATGATTTCGCCGACGATGACGGCTTCGGCAATGATGATGATTCATTTCTTTAACGATTAACGCCGCCCGCAATGCCAGCCAGCGCCGCCTGTCTGGCATTTTTATTGCCCGTGACAAGGAACGCATCAGACTGGTTGCCGGGGCACGGCTGACGCCCTGCCGGTACGGGGATTACTGCGGGACTTCGTCCGTTTCGATACGCGCCAGCGCGCGACGGTAGGACTTTACTTTCTGGCGCTTCTTCAGCCAAGTGGTAGTGGACACCAGAAACATGACGCCGGACATGGCCAGTACGCCGGTCGGATGACCGTAGAAGACCATCAAAACAAAATATACCGCCGAAACAATCGCTACCCACTTCGCCATATTACCGACGGCGTGTTTCTCCCGACTTTGGCGACGAATATATTCTTCTTCACTGATTCCCATATGCCTCTCCTTTTATCGTCGAATAGGTATTATATGGGGATCAATTGCTGCAATTTCAAGCAGCCCCTACGTAAAGAAGCGTAAACCAGCGCCGCCTGCGGTAAGCCGGCCGGCTCATTTCGGCCGGCATACCCCCATTAAGACGCAGGCGGCACCGGCGGCTGAGCCGGCAGCTCAACCACCGACACCCGTACTTCATAGCGCTTGGCCTTGCCCGCCGGGATCACCGAGGTCAGCTTATTGATGGTTTCCGTCGGGTTGTTGCTCAGCGATGAGGCGCAAAACAGCTCGCCGCCGTGGCAGAAGCCGGGCTTAGGCATCGGATGCGGCCCCGGGAACGGCGGGCGCTCTTTCCCCGCCATCTGCGGTGCAGGCGCCTCTTTGGCCGTCGGTGCCGATATCGCGCTGCTGCTGAACAACACCGCGGCGGCCAGCGCCGGCAGCGCCAGAGCTTTCAATCGCATTTTCATCATATCACTCCTTATTGAACGGGAACGTCCCTAACCTACTCCGCGCCAATACGCTGAGAAAGCGGCTTTTCGCTACCTTTTCACCATGCTGCCATTTGCTTACATCACGCAGGATTACGTAAGGAAAATGCCTGCCGCACCCATAAAAATGCCGGTCAGCATGTACTGACCGGCAATAAGAGTAGATGGCAGAATTGTTCAGCGTTCCAACTGCGCTTCCACCGGCGGCATCACGCCAAACTCGCCGCTGTTGAAATCATGAAACGCCTGCTGGATCTCCGCTTCGCTGTTCATCACAAACGGGCCGTAACCGACGATCGGTTCATCGATCGGCTCCCCGCTGAGCACCAGCAGGCTCACGTCGTTGTTGGCCTCAACGGTGATGCTGTCGCCGGCGCGATCCAAACGCACCATCTGGGTTTCACGCACGATCTGCTCATCATTGACCAGCACCGCGCCGTGCAGGATCACCAGCGCCAACGTATGGCCCTCGGTCACCGTCAGCTCCGTGCGATGGCCGGCATTCAGCTTCATATCCCAGACGTTCAGCGGGCTGAAGGTGCGCGCCGGGCCGGCGTGACCGTCAAAGTTACCGGCAATCACCCGTACCTGGCCGGCACCGTCCGCCAGCGGAACCTGCGGAATCGCCTGATTCAGCAGCGTTTGGTAACCCGGCGCCTCCATTTTGTCTTTGGCCGGCAGGTTCACCCACAGTTGCACCATCTCTACGGTGCCGCCGCGGCGGGAAAACGCCGTAGAATGAAACTCTTCATGCAGAATGCCGGAAGCCGCCGTCATCCACTGTACATCGCCGGGGCCAATCACGCCGCCGCCGCCGGTGGAGTCGCGGTGTTCCACTTCTCCCTGATAGACGATGGTTACGGTTTCAAACCCACGGTGCGGATGCTGGCCGACGCCGCGCCGCCCGGTGGTTTCACGAAACTTGGTCGGCGCCGCATGATCCAACAGCAGGAACGGGCTCATTTCCGCCCCAAGCTCGTTATATGAGAACAGGGAGTTGACCAGAAAACCGTTGCCGACCCAGTGCGCCTGCGGGCTGTCATACACGCCAAGGATCTTTTTCATCATTTCTCTCCGGTTGCGGACCCCACGGCCCTACTCGATGACGGCAGTGTAATTCACTCTGAATTGCTCAGGTAGTCGGCAAGATATACACTCAGCGTTCTACCAGTAGAACAATGGAGTGACGGTGTTGGTTGATTTAAACGATCTGTTCTTTTTCGCCAGCGTGGTGGATCACCGGGGATTTGCCCCGGCCGGCCGGGCGCTCGGCATCCCCAAATCCAAGCTCAGCCGCCGGGTGGCGCTGCTGGAAGAGCGGCTCGGCGTGCGGCTGCTGCAGCGCTCAACGCGTCGCTTCTCGGTCACCGAGGTCGGCCAGAGCTATTACCGCCACTGCAAGGCGATGCTGGTAGAGGCCGAAGCGGCGCAGCAGGCGATCGAACAAACCCGTGCCGAGCCTTGCGGCACGGTGCGCATGAGCTGTCCGGTGGCGATTTTGCATACCCGCGTTGGCGATATGCTGGCCGCCTTTATGGCGGATTATCCGCAGGTCACGCTGCATCTGGAGGCCACCAACCGGCGGGTAGACGTGGTGGGCGAAGGGCTGGATCTGGCCATCCGCGTACGCCCGCCGCCGCTGGAAGACAGCGATCTGGTGCTGAAAGTACTGGCGACCCGTCGCTGGTGTATCGCCACCAGCCCGGCGCTGGTACGCACCTTGGGCGAAGTGCGGCAGCCGGAGGATCTGGAGCGCTACCCGACGCTCGACCTCGGCCCGGCGCGCGCGCAACATCAGTGGACGCTGTACGGCCCGCAGGAAAAAACCTTCCGCTGGGAGCACCATCCGCGCCTGGTCAGCGACGATATGCTGATGCTGCGTAAAGCGGCGATCGCCGGCGCCGGCATTGTGCAACTGCCGCGTATGATGATGCACGATGAAATGCTACGCGGCGATTTAACCCCGCTGCTGCCTGACTGGCACCCCGAAGGCGGTATCGTGCATGCGGTCTACCCGTCCCGCCGCGGCCTGCTGCCGGCGGTGCGGCTGCTGCTGGATTATCTCGGCCAGCAGTTTGCCGCGCTGGAAGAAGAGTAATCTCCGGCAGGATGTTGTCTATACTGTGCAATAACAACGTTACCGCAGACGTAACGGTTTGGGCGCTAAAGGAAAACTATGTTACTGAGAATCGCAAGGTGGCTGTTTCAATTACCCGGCAGGCTGTTTGGCATGGTATTCAGCCGCCGTCTGACGACCTTTATCTTTTTTATGCTGGTGGCGCTGGGCGTCATCGCCGTGAAGCGCTATCTGCGCACCGACCCGCAGGCCGAGCCGCTCTCCCCGGCCGCGCAGCCCCACTATGATATTCAGCGCGAAGTGCCGCCGCGCGAGGCGCGCGGGCAGTGCGGCGGGCCGCTGCACGACAACCAGGGCAGCCCCTGGCCGGATTCCGCCGGCTATTTACGGCAGCCCGACGCACAGGAACGCGGCCGGACGCAGCGCATCACGCTGGATAATCAGCATAACGCCTTCGCCGTGCGGGTAAAGCTGGCCAGTGCGGAAAACCCGCAGCACGTCGCCGACCTGTTTATTCCCGCCGCCGCCAGTTTCAGTATCCAGACCACCGCGGCGGAACGCTATGTGATGAAAGTGAAAGATATCCAAAGCGGCTGCAGCTACCGTTCACAGCCCTTTGCGCTGGCCAGCGACCACAACTGGCGGCTGCCCATCAGCCTGCACAGCCACGGTAAGGTGCAATTTCAGGCCATTGACGCCGGCCAGTTTTAAGCGCGCCGGCGCGCTATTTTTTCACCGGATGGTCACGGCGGAACAGCTGCCAGCTCTCAATTTCTTCACCGCTTGGCAGCGTACAGGTGGAATACTGGCCGTGCTCATTCTCTTTGGCGTTCAGTTTGCCGCCAATCTCCGTGCAGTAAACATCGGCCGGATTCGCCATGCCGATGGTTCGTGGCGGCGGCGGCGCATCATTATTGGTTTTCATCTGACATCCTTGCAGCAGCGCTGCGCCTGCGAGCAGGGAAAGCAACAACGTTTTTTTCATGATTTCACTGTGATCCGGCCCGCGCCGTAAGTCACGCGCGAGGGGTAGAAACAACAACGCTGCGGCGCATCACGCCCCGCAGCGTCAGATAATATCAGGTGCTTAAGAAATAAAGGATTTGCCCTGTTTCAACACCAGATCGCAGGCTTTCTGCTTCACTTTTTCGGTGATCTGCGAGGTGCCGAGGTTGTTCAGATCCAGGCTCTTGCCTTCGCCGGTTTGCAGCAGGCCGCCCAGCCCCTGCTGGTAGTCTTCGCTTTTGGCGTCAGACTCGCTGCTGATGCCCAGTTTCCCCAGCAGTTTGTCTTTCACATCCGCCGCGCCGCTTTCCGACAGGACATTGTTTTTCACGCAGTACTGCAGGATACCGGCCGCGTTGGTCATGCTGCCGGAGCTCAGCGCCTTGTCGCCGCCGTTCAGCAGACCGGTCAGGGTCGACAGCGACGTACCGCCGCTTTCCCCACCGGATTTGCTCAGTTCGCCGGCGGCGTTGCTGACGGAATCCATTAAACCGGCCTGCGCCGCGCCGGCGCTCAATGAGGTGGCCAATGCCAGCGCCAACAATGCACGATGCTTATTATTCATAGTGTTCAAACTCCTGTCTTCTCTACGGTAAACGGCGATATCGCCGGAACATACTTTCGGACGCTGTGCGCGTCGACAAGTTCCATTTAACTGTTCGCCGCAGAATTTTTAGGATTATGAGCAAACTGCGGCGGCTCAAAACTGCCAGCGCAGCCAGGCGAAGAACACGTTGCCGTTATTGTAGGTGCCGGGAATATAGGTCGCCTGAAACGTCAGTTTTTTATAACCGACCGACGCCAGCGGCAGCGGCGCAGGGATCGGGATATAGTTCCAGTTATCGCGGGCGGTCACGCTGGCGGTGAAGCCCAGCCCCAGGCGGAAATCCTTATCATCCAGCGGACGCCAGATTTTCTCATAGGCGTAGCCGCCGATCGGCTCCCATTTATTAAAGGAGTCTTTAAACGCCATGATATAAATGCCGTGCCAGTCGCCGTCCTGATCGAAGCGCGAGATGCCGTAGCCGGCGCCCCATGGCCGCTCGTTGTACTTGTCGATATGTTCATCGTCGTACGTCCAGCGGTTGTGCCAGGTGATCGCCGGAATATAGAGATCGTGGTTCGGCGAATTGTTCCAGGTTTCCGCAACGTTGTCCGTAAAGCGCTGCCACAGGCCCGGTTTCTCCACCGGTGCGGCAGTGCTATTTTCTGAACTAACCTCAGCCAAAGAAGGCAGTGCAGGAAATATCAACGCCATACAGCCGGCAATGCATGTCCGTTTCAACAACATAAAATAACTCCTGTACAAATTACGGCCGGGGATTCTTACCGATTGCACCTGCAAGATCAAGCCAGGGCAACACTTTCCCGCCGTAAACCGCTGTTCGTTGTCTTTTCGTTAAGTTTAGCCGCTGAATATCGACATTTCGTTTTTACCGGACCAGAACCCGGTAAGACCTCGACGAAAATAGCGCCCGGCAGCGCCGTGAAAAAATATTTACCCCGCTCAAAAATCAGAATGTGATCGCACGCGGCGCCGGCGGCCTGACCTGTCACGGTAATTGTTAACTGCCGCACACATTTCCCCCACATAGCGCAGTTAATTAGATGTAAATCATTTGTGACAAGTTATGTTTAAAAAACAATTAGCACGGTTAATTATTGATATTACGTCGTTTCGCGGCCGTCTGCTGCTACACCGGCGTTAATCTCCGTCGGCCTACCGGCCCCTCATCCACGCCAGAAAAATGCATACCGGTAAAAGTACCGGCTATTCTTCCCTGTCCTTGCCAATACGCCGCCCGGCATCATCCGCACTATTTTTCCTTCATCCTTTCGCCGCTGAAAAATACCCGGCCCACATTATCAGCCTGCCAATTTATCGTTTTCAGATAGTTTCATACGTAAAGCTCCCCATACATTTCCGGCATACGGCGCCAGCCGCCGTTATCTTGAAGCCCGCCCGTGTTTACATAACTGTTATAGCAACGGACGCAATGCCATTAACGCCTCGCGACCTCTGTACACCGACAAATACAACATCGCCAGCAGCCACGCTTGCTGATTTCTACCTGAAACAAAAAAGACAATGAATTCGGAGCTAGAGATGAAAATCACTATCGGACAATTTATCCTGCAACAACTTCGCACCCTGAATATTGAACATATCTACGGCGTGCCCGGCGATTATAATCTGTCGCTGCTGGAAATGATTGAGCATGACGATAGCGTGCAGTTTGTCGGCAACTGCAACGAGCTGAACGCCTCTTACGCCGCCGACGGCTATGCCCGTCTCAACGGCGCCGGCGCGCTGATTACCACCTATGGCGTCGGCGATCTGGCCGCGCTGTCCGGCATTGCCGGCGCCTATGCCGAGTCATCGCCGGTGATCTGTCTGGCCGGCACCCCGCCGTTGCACGCGATGAAAGATCACGCCCTGCTGCACCATTCGCTGGCGGACGGCAACTTCGACAACGTGATGAACTGCTTTAAACAGTTTACCGTCGCCCAGGCGCTGATTACGCCGGAAAACGCCGCCAGAGAAATTCCACGGGTGATTGCCGCCGCCTGGACGGAGAAAAAACCGGTCTATCTGCAGTTGCCGTCAGATATCTGCGAGGTGCAGATCGATATCGCCGGGCCGGTTGCCGCGCCGCAGCTGCCCGCCAGCGATCCGCACAACCTGCAGCTGGCCGCCAAGGCGCTGCTGCAGCGGCTGCGCAGCGCCAAACATCCGCTGATGCTGGTTGATCAAATGGTCGACCGCTATCAGCTGCAGCAACTGACTATCGCCGTGGCGCAACGCTTCGGCATTGCGCTGACCAATATGCCAACCGCCAAATGCATTATTCCGGAGACGACCGCCGGCTGGATGGGGGGCTACAGCGGCAACCTGTCGCGTCCGGAGCTGTTTGAACTGATGGCCAAATCCGACTGCGTGCTGAGCTTTGGCGTACGTCTGGTGGATTCCACCACCGGCTATTTCTCCCACCAAATCCCGGCCGCGGCGCAGGTTGATATCCAGCCCTACTCGCTGAAACTGGATAACACCGCCTACCCGGCGGTGGCGACCGCCGATTTACTGCAGGCGCTGCTCGACGCCGACGATCGGCCACACGCCGCGCCAATGGCAACGCTGCCTAACCCGCACGCCCAGCTGGCCGCGCCGAGCGACGCGCCGCTCGATCAGGCCTATTTCTGGCAGCGAATGAGTCGCTTTATTCGTGAGGATGACGTACTGGTGGTGGAAAACGGCACCTCGGGCGCGGCCGTCGGCGGCATACGAATGCCGGACGGGGTAAAAGTGGTTAACCAGCCGATCTGGGGCTCGATCGGCTACACCCTGCCGGCGCTGCTCGGCACGCTGATGGCGGCGCCGCAGCGACGCCATATGCTGTTTATCGGCGACGGCTCCTTCCAGCTGACCGCGCAGGAAGTCTCGACCCTGCTGCGCTATGAGCAGAAACCGATCATCTTCCTGATTAATAACGACGGCTACACCATTGAGCGCTACATTCTGGGGGAAAATTCGTCCTACAACGATATTGGCCCGTGGGACTACGCCAAACTGCCGGCGGTGCTTAATACCCAGGCGCGGCCGTTCTGCGCAGCGGTAGAAACCAGCCAGCAGCTGGAAATAGCGCTGGAACACGCCTCACGTCAGGAGACGCTGGCGTTTATCGAGGTAAAACTGCCGATGATGGATACGCCGCCGGTGATGAAAGAGTTCTGCAACCGCTGCAACAGCTTTAACTTCGGCCTGACCAACCCGCGCCGCAGCGCATAACGCTCTCCACGGCCGGCGTCAGGCACTGCCCCGCCGGCCGCATTCCGTCTTAGCGGGCGCGCGCCATACAGCGCTGACGCCGCTCGTCCACCCGCTTGGCGAACCAGGCGGTGGTCAGTTTACGGGTAATTTTCGGGCTTTCCAGGGTAATGCCCGGCAGCATTTCACGCGGCAGTTTTTTCCCGGCGGTGTTATCCGCCAGCGCAAACACCTGCTGATACAGATCGGTGTCTTCAAACTCCAGCGTATCCCCTTTCTCCAGCGCACGACGAATGGCGGAATGACTGATATCCAGCCGCTTCGCCAGCGTGCGTACCGCCAGTTCGGTGGTGCCCGGCTTATCACTGCCATAAATAATCAAATCGCCGTCCAGCGCCAGCGGAATGCCGCTGACCTGGCTGACCGCACTCTGGAAGGCGGCATTGCGGCTGGCGTACCAGCCGGCGTTAAAGTCGGCGAAGCGGTACAGCGAGCGGCTGTAATTGGCCGGATAATCCAGCAGGTGCATAATGCCGAAATACATGCCGCCACGGCGGCTGAACACTTCGCGACGAATAGAGCCGTCGACCGAGTACGGGTAACCTTTGGCATGCGCTTCGGCAAAAGCGATGCTGACCTGCATCGGCCCGCCGGTATGCACCGGATTGAGGTTGCCGAACAGGCGCTGCCCCATCGGCACCATATCGATAAAGTCGTCGAAGATGGCGCTCAGCTCTTTTTCACTGCGCACCTTGTCCAGGCGCTCGCTGTAGCTTTTGCCGTTGGATGATTTAAGCAGCAGCGCGGTGCGCACCACAAAATGCGGGATATGCAGCTTATCGGCCCGGCGGTCGATCTCCTGCCAGGCGATTTTCGACAGCCCCGGCACCTGCGGGTCAGCATGGAAGGTGGACTCCTGCTCGGTCACCGCCAGCACGGCGCACAGGTTCTCATCGCTGGCGTCCAGCCCCTGAGCGGCAAAGGCCGCGCTAATGTCGCCGGCCCATCCCTGCTTATTCTGCGCGTTGGCCGGCATCAGTTTGACCACCTGTGCCTTCACCTCCGCCGGAGTGCGGCTTGGCGCCTGCGGCGTAATTTTGCTGGTACAGCCGGCCAACACCAGCAGCGCGGTCAGCGTCAGCGCGCGACCGGTAAATGTTCGATAGTTAGGCATCTTTTCCCTGATCGTTAAGGTATGTGCGCCCAAGACGTTATCCCAGCCGCGCCGGATGATCCAGCCCCACGCGGGAAAATCCGCCGTACCGATTCTGCGATGGCAAGCCGGCGCAATAAGGTGTATTTTACATGCAATTTAAAACTCAGCCCGAACAAGGAGCACACCATGTCCGCAGACATTCAGCCGGAAGACTACTTTCATCAGAAATATGGCTTAACCCGCACCCACTCGGAAGTGATTGCCGCCGCCGGGCGACTGCCCGCTGGCAAGGCGCTGGATCTGGGCTGCGGCGGCGGGCGCAACGCGCTGTATCTGGCGTTGAAGGGCTTTGACGTCACCGCCTGGGATAAAAACGCCGTGGCAATCGCCGAGCTGAACCGCATTATCGACGCCGAAGGGCTGAGCGCGATCCGGGCCGCCGAGCAGGATCTGAACAACCTGCGTTTCCACGGCGACTATGATTTTATTCTCTCGACGGTAGTCATGATGTTTCTGCAGCCTGCGGCGATTCCGTCAATCATTCAGGATATGCAGGCCAGCACCGTCAGCGGCGGCCATAACCTGATCGTCGCCGCGATGGATACGCCGGATTTCCCCTGCCCGCTGCCGTTCCCCTTCGCCTTTAAGCCCGATGAACTGAAAAACTACTATCGGGACTGGCAGATAGTGAAATACAACGAAGACGTCGGCGAACTGCATAAAACCGACGCCAACGGCAACCGCATCAAGCTGCGCTTCGCCACGCTGCTGGCGCGCAAGCCGTCCGCACTCTGACGGCCGCCCGCAAGGGCCGATTATCTGCACGCCGAAGCGGGAATCGCGTTGCCAATCTCGGCGCGCGGCGTTAGGATCGCGCCCGGCCAAAAGACGGGCCAGGGATTACGCCGCACGCCGCGCTGCTTCACGACGATCAACGCGCAGATGCGGCCAGGCATTTTGAGAGGTTATCGTGTTAGAAAGTTTCGGCGTCCTGAATTTATGGACCTATCTGGCCGGGGTGATATTTATTATCGTGCTGCCCGGCCCTAATACCCTGTTCGTACTGAAAACCGGCATCTCCCGCGGTATCCGCGCCGGTTACACCGCCGCCCTCGGCGTATTTATCGGCGACGCCATTTTGATTTTTTGCGCCTATATCGGCGTGGCCACGCTGATCCGCACTACGCCGCTGCTGTTTACGCTGGTGCGTTATCTGGGGGCAATTTATCTGCTGTTCCTCGGCGTGAAGATCCTCTACGCCAACTTTGTGCAAAAAAATCTGCCGGAACACCAGACGCTGGAAGACAGCCACAGCATTCTGCGCAAGTCGCTGACGCTCAGCCTGACCAACCCCAAGGCGATTTTGTTTTACGTATCTTTCTTCGTGCAGTTTATCGACTTCAACTACGCGCATACCGGCCTGTCTTACACCATTCTGGCGCTGATTCTGGAATCGGTCAGCTTTATCTATATGAGCACGCTGATCTTTGCCGGCAGCATGCTGGCGCACTTCTTCAGCCATAAAAAACGGCTGGCCAAACTGGGCAACGGCCTGATCGGCCTGCTGTTCCTCGGCTTTGCCACCCGCCTGGCGACGCTCAGCTCCTGAACCGCGCCAAAACCGGGGCGCCTTAACGCCCCGGTATGCCGCCGTCATTTTGTCACGGCGGACAAACCGAATGTCAGACAGAGCAAATTTTCCTCCCGCCATCGCGATTATGCTAAGTCGGTGAAGTTTTTCCCGATCGATCTCTTCGTATGACAGGAGGGCATATGCCTGATACTACCGTAGCAGTGATGGACAACGTGTTGCGCTTTCTTGAACGTCAGCACGGCTTGTATATCGATGGACAGTGGCAGAGCTCGCAGTCTGCGACGCGGCTGCCGGTCTATAACCCCGCCGACGGCAAACAGATCGCCACCAGCGCCGACGCCAGTGCGGACGATGTCGCCCGCGCGGTGCAATCCGCCCATCGGGCGTTCAGCGACGGCGTCTGGTCACGGCGCCTGCCGGCCGAGCGTGAACGTATTTTGCTGCGCTATGCCGATCTGGTAGAGCAGCACGCCGAAGAGTTGGCGCAGCTGGAAACGCTGGAACAGGGCAAATCCATCAATATCTCCCGCGCGTTCGAAGTGGGCTGCACCCTGAACTGGATGCGCTATACCGCCGGGCTGAGCACCAAAATCACCGGCCAGACGCTGGACGTTTCCATTCCGATGCCGCCGGGCGCCAACTACCAGGTATATACCCGCAAAGAGCCGATCGGCGTGGTGGCCGGCATCGTGCCGTGGAACTTCCCGCTGATGATCGGCATCTGGAAAGTGATGCCGGCTCTGGCCGCCGGCTGTTCAATCGTGATTAAACCGTCGGAAACCACGCCGCTGACCCTGCTGCGGATGGCTGAACTGGCCAGCGAAGCCGGCGTGCCGCCGGGAGTATTCAACGTGGTGACCGGCAGCGGTGCCGTCTGCGGCAAAGCGCTGACCGAACATCCGCTGGTCGCCAAAGTCAGCTTTACCGGCTCGACCGCCGTCGGCAAGGGCATCGCCCGCGCCGCCGCTGACCGGCTGACGCGCGTGACGTTAGAACTGGGCGGCAAGAACCCGGCCATCGTGCTGAAAGACGCCGATATCCCGCAGGTGGTTGAGGGTCTGATGATGGGCAGCTTCCTGAATCAGGGCCAGGTGTGCGCCGCCAGCTCGCGGATCTATATTGAAGCGCCGATCTACGACCAACTGGTCGCCGGCTTTGAGCAGGCGGTGAAATCCCTCAGCGTCGGGCCGGGGATGGATCCGGCGGCGCAGATCAACCCGCTGGTTTCCCGCGCGCACCGCGACAAGGTCGCCGCCTATCTGGAAGACGCCAGAAACAAGCGCGCCGAACTGATCGGCGGCGCCAGCGGCCCGGCGGGCGACGGCTTCTATATTCCGCCGACGCTGGTGGTCAACCCGGACGACAGCCTCAACCTGACGCGCGAAGAGGTGTTCGGCCCGGTGGTCAACCTGATTCGGGTGGCGGACGGTGAAGAGGCGCTGCAGAAGGCCAACGATACCGATTATGGCCTGACCGCCAGCCTGTGGACCACCAGCCTGCAAACCGCGATGGCCTATACGCCGCGCATTCAGGCCGGGACGGTGTGGGTCAACACCCATACGCTGATTGACGCCAATATGCCGTTCGGCGGCTTTAAGCAGTCAGGCAGCGGCCGCGACTTCGGCCCGGACTGGCTGGATGCCTACACCGAAAGCAAATCTGTCTGTATCCGCTACTGAATGCCCTTCCCCCGGCCCGGCCGGGGGCTTACTGATAGCGCTTGCGGTATTCGCTGGGCGAAATGCCAAAGTGCGTTTTAAACGCGGTGGAAAAATGGCTGTGGTCGCGAAACCCCCAGTCATCGCTAAGATGGGATAATTTTTGCCATGCCGGCGCATGGCGCAGCGCCTGCGCGCACAGTTCCAGGCGGCGCTGTTTAATATATTGCGCCACCACCAGCCCGTGGCGGGCAAACAGCCGGTACAGCGTACGCAGCGACATGCCGATCTCCTCCGCCACCCACTCCGGCCGCAAACTCTCGGACTGAATATGGCGATCGATAAAGCGTAGCGCCTGATTAAACCCGCGTTCGCCCTCCTCTCCCGTCGCTTCCCCGCCGACCAGCAGCGGATGCAGCAGGCTGGCCAGCGCGTTCAGCGTGGCTTCGCTCTCTTCCGCCCCCAGCGTCGGGCCGTTGATATAGCCGCACACCAGTTGATGGCTGAATCTGACCAGCGCATTCCCGGCATCAAGACGCACGGCGCACTGCACCTTGCCGCGACGCGCCGGAGATTCAAGATAGTGACGCGGCAAAAGCAGCGAGATTTGCTGCGAATCATGCTGGAACAGGAAATTGCTGGGCCGCCCGGCGTCAATCAGCGTCATATCGCCTGCCGACAGGCATGCCTGCCTTTCACCCTGCTCCATCAGGGCGCTGCCGCGCAGTTGAAAGACGGTAAAAAAGTAGCCGCCATTGCTCTGGGCGACATCCCGCCGGGTGCGGTACAGCCGCGTCTGCGCCGCATCAACGATGCTCAGCCGCAGCGCATGCGTATGGTATGCCTGCATCGCGCCGCTGAACGCCGGCCCCAGCGTTGTGGCGCGAAAACGCCCGCAGGCCGCGTTGATGCTTTGCAGCCATTCGTCAAAACCGGCACTCCGGGCCTGTACGGTAACCGCCATAATGTCCCCTTCCAGCTATCAGCAGTGACGCAGATAACAGCGGCGTCGATCGTTCAGCCAACATAGTCACTCGTTAACTTTTACGCAACAACACAAGGGAGATTTAGCGATGCGATCACAAGTTTGCGCCCGCTGGCGGCATTCGGCGGGGAAGATAACGTCTAAAAAAATCGGGGGCGGCAACGCTGCCGCCCCCGGAGTTGTTACAGGGATTGTTTCGCACTGACAGGCTCAGGCCTTAAGGCGTAGGCGTTGGAGCAGGTTTGGCAGGGCAGTAGTTCTTGGCCACAACGTTTATCGTCTTGCGCGGTACGCCATACTTATTGCGGCATTCCACCACCGAATAGCATAAATCGCTATTTCCCCCGGCGCCCCATTCAAACGTTTCCGGGCTGCAGAAAAGAATATAACCGCCGATGACCTTATCAGCTTTTTTCATGCTTATTTTTTTCATTGTAATATCCTTATATGGTGATATTGATACATCAAATAAGAAAAGCGCCAATCTTTAAACTGAAGCACATAGACAGCGTCTCCCTCACGCCAGCAATTCTAATCACTCAGGGAACGAGAGTAAAATAACAACATCATAAATGGATAACAACGGGATATAACTGAATACTTTCAAAGAAAATTAACTCCGCTTGAAATGAATCGTCAGCGAATATATCTATAACATATGGAAAATAAAAAGCAGCATCTCTCTGTGCTGAGGGCGTAAAATCACTGACCATAAATCCGCTACCTGTCGGTAATGGTATTGCCGGAAGCGCGTTGCTGAGGGTAAAGCCGAACGTTGAAATCAAACAGGCGGGGATTGGGTGCGGCAATGCGCCGCACCCGGCAAAACGATTACGGCGTCGTTGGAGGCGTGGTGGTGCCGCCGCCGGTAGAGGCGCAGTTGCTTACTGGCACGTAAAACATCACTTTCGTCGGCTGGCCAAACTTGTTGGTGCAGTTTCTGACTGCGGTGCAGCTTTCAACTCCGCCTACCGTTGATTTCTCATAGGTGGTTGCTGAACAGTTATAATAACCGCCGATGATGTTGGAAGATTCCATCATGGTCATCTTTTTCATTTTTTATCCTTAATAATGATATTGGTGTGTTTGCATAAGAAAATATCTTGATTTACTTTCAACAATAACCAAGACAAATATTACTCTCATGCCGATTAATTATATGGATCGATAAAAAAAAGAGTCAATTGCATTCCATCTTCGCGGGCAACAAACAGAAACACCCGCAATAAAAAACAAGAATAATCACATAAATGCACCCATTTAAATTCACCAACGAAATAACACATAATACTATAAGGCCAAATCTTATCGTTTCTCTGGCCTGCTCCTATGCCGAACAATAAAAAATCAGCGACAAACGCTGATACGCCACACCACCACCTTACGCACAGACCCGCACTCTCTTCTCAGCTAGTCTGGCAGGTGATAACAACCTGTGATTGAGGAGAAAAGCATGAGCCATCTGCCTGCCGCCACGGACTTTCGCCAGTTTATCGACTACTTGCGCGCGCATCAGGAACTGCTGGATATCAACATAACCGTCAGCTCTGAGCTGGAAGCCGGCGCGATTACCCGCAAGGTCTATGAAACCGGCGCCCCGGCGCCGCTGTTTCAGACGCTGGAAAACAACCCGCACGGCTTCAGGATCCTCGGCGCCCCGGCCGGGCTAAGCCGCCGCGACGGCCAGCGCTACGCCCGTCTCGCCGCCCACTTCGGCCTGCCGAAAAACGCCACGCCGCGCGAAATACTGGAGACGATTATCAGCGCCGGCGATCGGGCGCCCATCACGCCGGTTCAGGTCAGCAGCGCACCCTGCAAGCAGAACGTGCTGCTGGGCGATGACGTCGATCTGCACCGCTTTCCCATTCCGCTGCTGCACCAGGAAGACGGCGGTCGTTACTTCGCCACCTACGGCTTCCACGTGGTGCAGTCACCCGACGGCCGCTGGGACAGCTGGTCCGTGGCGCGCGCCATGCTGCACGATCGGCGCACGCTGGTCGGCCCGGCGATGGCGCAACAGCATATCGGCATGATCCATCAAATGTGGCGTGAACAGGGCAAGAATGCCCCTTGGGCGATGGTGCTGGGCGCACCGCCGGCGGCGATGGCGGTCGCCGGTATGCCGCTGCCCGCCTGGGTCAGCGAACCGGGCTACATCGGCGCGCTGACCGGCCGGCCGGTGGAGGTAGTCAAATGTGAAACCAACGATCTGTACGTGCCAGCCTCGGCGGAAATCGTGGTGGAAGGCGAGATCAGCGTCGGGCAAACCGCGATGGAAGGCCCGATGGGCGAGTACCACGGTTACGCGTTCGCCGAAGGTAAACCGCAGCCGTTGTTCCACGTCAAGGCGGTGAGCTATCGCGATCGCGCCATTTTGCCAATCTGCGTCGCCGGTACGCCGCCGGAAGAAAACCACACGCTGTGGGGCACCATGATTTCCGCCGAAGCGCTGAAACACTGCCGCCAGCAGCAACTGCCGATCGATATGGCCTGGTGTTCCTATGAGGCCGCCACCTGCTGGCTGGTGCTGTCGGTGGATATTGAAAAACTGGCGGCGCTGAATACCGACGCCGACGGCCTGGTACAGCTGATTGCCGACAAATTTTTCACCTCGCACGTCGCCTGGCTGGTGCCGAAAATACTTCTGGTCGGCAACGATATCGATATCACCGATATCAATCAGGTGGTCTGGGCGCTGGCAACCCGCAGCCATCCGAAACGTGATTTCCATGACTTTAGCGACAGCCCCGGCATTCCCATGGTGCCATATCTGGACGCCGAGGATAAACAGGCCGGCAGAGGCGGTAAAATGATCATCAACTGTCTGTTCCCGGAAGCATTCGCCGGGCGACAGCGCGCCACCACCGCCAATTTTGAACACTCCTACCCTGAGACGATTAAACAGCAGGTGAACCGCCGCTGGCGCGATTACGGCTTTTAATCCCGTAACGGCTCCCTTGCCGGCACTGCGTCGGGAAGGGAGTGTTATCAGTGATAAATGATGAGCATATCTGGCGATTATGCTTAGGAAGTTTACCTATCACAGGCAACAACAAAAAAAACATATCAGATTGAAAAATAATAAGTTTAATAAAAACCAAGCCAATAACCATTGTAGATACATGGTTGTATGTCCATAAATCCCTGGTGTATCTTTCGCCTATTCTTCTCAGGCCGATACCTACTTATGCGCAAGTTATTTATGATCGCGGGACTCGCCATGCTGCTCAGCGGCTGCCATTCCCGTTCTCCTTCCATCAATGTGCTCGGTGCCTATTTCCCCGACTGGCTGTTTTGCATCACCGGCGGCTGTCTCACCACCGTCGTGGTGTACATGATTCTGACGGCGAAGAAAAAAGCAGAGTGGCTGACGCCTTATATCCTGACCTACCCCTTGCTTATCGCACTGTTTTCCATGGGGTATTGGGCTATTTTCTTTAACTGATTACACCAGCTCAGCAAGGAGAGAGCATGTTAAACGCTGCAGGAAATACGCTAAAAAAACGGCTGTTCGTCGCCATACTGACGGTGGTGACGCTGGCCGTACTGATCTGGGTGATCAAAACCATTGATGAAGCACCGAGAACCGATGACGCTTATGTGTATGCCGATACCATCAATGTCGCCCCTCAGGTTAACGGCCGGATTATCGAGATGCCGATTAAAGAAAACCAACTGGTGAAAAAGGGCGACGTGCTGTTCCGCATCGATCCGCGCCCCTACCAGGATGCGCTGAGCCGCGCGACAGCCAGCCTGGCGCAGCTTGAACAGCAAATCATTCTGACGCAGCGCGATGTCGATGCGCAGGGATACAACGCGCGGGCAGCGGAAAAACGCGTCGACGCAGCACGGGCGGCCGCCGAACAGGATGCCAATACGCTGCGCCGTCTGGAAGCGCTGCGCCCGCAGAATTACGTCTCCAAAGAGTCGCTGGATCAGGCTCGTGCGGCGCAGCGCGCTTCCGCCGCCCAACTGCAGTCAGCCAGACTGCAGGCGCAGCAGGCCAACGCGGCTATCAGCAGCGTGGCGGCGCTGGTCGCCCAGCGCGACGTCGTCAAGGCGGATATCTCCACCGCGCAGTTCAACCTAGACCATACCACCGTGACAGCACCTTTCGACGGCCGTATCACGTCGTTAACCACCACCACGGGGCAATACGCCAGCGTCGGCCAGGCGATCTTTACCCTAATCGACAGCAGCACCTGGTATGTGGTGGCCAACTTCCGTGAATCCGAGCTGCAGAATATCCGCGACAACGCCAAGGTCGATGTCTATCTGATGAGCAACACCCGCAAGAACTTTACCGGCGTGGTGGATTCCATCGGCTATGGCGTCTACCCGGACGACGGCGGCTCCACCCAGGGCGGGCTGCCGAACGTGTCCCGCAGCATCAACTGGGTGCGCGTCGCCCAGCGCTTCCCGGTGCGCATCCGTATCGTCAATCCGGACGCCAATCTGTTCCGTATGGGCACCTCGGCAGTGGTCAATATCCGTTCCGGCGAACTATTCGGCCACAACGACGATAACGCATAATGAGTGAACCCATCGCCACCACGGAGAAACAAAACGCCCTGCTACGCTTTTTACAGCAGGAGCTGAGCGTATTCCCCGGCCGTTACAACGCCATGCTGCGCTACCTGATCTCCTCGCTGATCGTCATCATTATTTCGATGGCGCTCAACGTGCCGATGCTCTCCTTCTCCCTGCTGGTGATCTTCTTCGCCACACAGCAGAACATCGTGCTGACCCGGATGATCTTTCCGCTATTTATTCTGAGCAATACGCTGGCGGTCGCCTGCGCGATCCTGATTCTCAAGTTCACCATCAATTATCCGCTGCTAAGGCTGCTCACTGCGGCCTGCATACTGATAGTGCTGCTGTACCTGATGCGTGCCTCCCGGCTGGGTTTTCTGTTTTTCGGCGTTGCCATCACCGTCACCTACGCACAGAGCTTTGTCGATCTGAGCGCTAACGGGGAAATGCTGGTGCGTAACTGCCTGTGGGCTTGGGTAGCCGGCTGCTATGCCACCGTGGTCGCGCACGTGATCAATACGCTGTTCTTGCCGGTCGAGCCCGTCCGGCAGTTACAGCAGGAAATGGGGCGTATACTGGAACGGGTCAGCAGCTCGTTATACTCGCTGGCGGACGGCAAGCCCGTCTCCGCGCCCAGCCTGGAAGAGATTCAAAACAGCACGCTGACGCTGCATAAATACTTAAAATTCTCCGTAATGCGCGACGCCGACTACCGCAGTCATGAAGGCCGCCATCTGGCGGAAATCGCCACGGTGGAGCGTTTGTACTCCGCAACCCGCAGCCTGTACCAACTGGCCGCCGACGCGCCGTCGCCGGAGATTGCCGCACACTGCCGTCTGCTGGCCCGGGAGTGCCGCGTATTCTTGCAAAGCATGCAGAATGGCGCGCAGCCGTATCGGCTGATGCTGCAGCAACGGGAACAGGCCGACGCCCTGCCCGCCTGCCTGCGGGAAATGTACAGCGCGCTGCTGAGTATTTCACTACTGGACACACCGCAGCAGGAGACAGATGCAGCCGGCAGTGCATCGCAGCCACAGCCGACAGCGAAAACAGACATTTCGTACACCTATGTCAAATACGCGGTGAAAACGCTGCTGGCGGTAGCGATTTGCTACGTGTTTTATACCAGCACCCAATGGCCCGGTATTCACACCTCCATGCTGACCTGCATTATCGTCGCCCTGCCGGGGCTGGGCGCTTCGGTGCAGAAAAGTCTGCTGCGCATCGGCGGCTGCCTGGTGGGCAGTGCGCTGGCGCTGATCTGTACGGTATTCATCCAGCCGCATCTGGATTCCATCGTCGGGCTGCTGCTGATGGCGGCTCCGGTGATAGCCCTGAGCGGCTGGGTGACCGCCGGTTCAGAACGCAGCAGCTACGCCGGCGTCCAGATTCTGTTCGCCTTTTCTCTGGCAATGTTCAGCGACTTCGCCCCCAGCCCGGAGCTGCCGGAAATCCGTGACCGGGTAGTCGGTATTCTGCTGGGTATCGTGGTCACTACGCTGGTACACGGCCTGCTGTGGCCGGAAACCGAAGGAAAAACGCTGCGGCAGTCGCTGGCTGGCCTGTTTACCTACTTCGGCGGGAAAATCAGCCCGCTGAAACTGAACAACGGTGCGCAGGCAGGCGGCTGGGCCAAACTGGAGGCCACGCAAAAGCTGCTGGCGCAGGTGGCGCTGGAGCCCAACTGGCGCAGTAATGACAACGAACTGCTGACGCTGAACTGCCAGACCCTGCTGGGGAAACTGCGTGAATTGCACGTAGCCCTGCATCGGCTGGAAACCGAATACGCGCTGGCGGCTGAAAAAATGCCGGGCAGCCCGCGGCTGGCCCTGATTGAACAGGCGATGCTGACGCTGGCGGCGGATCTCAGCGCCTACGGCGCGGGGCTGCAGCACGAGCCGGTTCAGCCGGTAGTCATCGGCCGCGCCTTGGCGCACGGCACCCCGCTAAGTCAGGCGCTGCAGGACATTTCGCCGGCCCCCTGGGAAAAAACGCTTTTGCTTCACGCTCAAGAGGTTATTACTCTATGCCGTTCTATTCCGCCATGGCGTGCGGACGGTGAGGTAATCCTATCCAAGGTGTGATGATGAAAAGAGAAGTGATTCAGCGCAATGCTGACGAGACCAGAAACAAATTGCTGCTCGCCGCGAAAAACCTGCTGGCGGAGGAAGGCTATATCGCCTTTAGCGAAAACCGCATTTGTGACATGGTCGGCGTCACCCGCGGCGCGTTGCGGCACCACTTCCCCGCCGGACGTTATGATCTGATCAACGCTCTGGCGTCGATGTTCCTGCAGGAGGTACCGGCCGGCGATACCCGTGACAGCAAACAGCGTATTATCGAACTGATGACATTTATGTATCAGCAGCCGAAGCATAATCCGCTGGTGCTGCTGATGGAGATCTGGCTGGCCACCTCGGCCGACCCACGACTGGCGGCGGCGGTGAAAGAGGTGTTTGACCAGCGCTACCAAATCTTCTTCGGCGTTGACTCACCGGAGTCGCTGCCTGAGCATACCACGCCGTATCGCCTGCTCTTCTGGGGCGCCATTCTGGCCTTGCATCAGCAGGATAACGACACCCGCAGCCTAAAGGCGGCGCTCGATTTCCTGAGCGCCAACTGAATGCTCCCCCGCCGGCGCATCGGCGGGGAGAGAATGCGCGCCGTGGCGCGTTCTTTTCGGCATCATATTGTTCATATCAATACCCGATGGCTTCTGATAGATACCCAGCGCGAAATAGCGGGCGGTGGCGTACATGTATTCGAAAATTTCCGACTGCGTATCTTCGTACTCGCTCCAGAACACCTTCGAGGTAAAGCAGTACACCTCGATAGGCAACCCCTCGGAAGTCGGGCTAAGCTGGCGCACCACCAGGTACATATCATTGCGGATATCGTCGCGCGCCTTCAGATACTCAAGCAGATACTTGCGGAACAGGCCCAGGTTGGTAATGCCGTGGTGGATCAGCTGTTCGTCGGACAGCGTTTCCATCTTTCCGCTGAGATAGTCGCTCAGCCCGGCGAATTTCACCGGCGATACCGTTTTCAGCCGCTCCAACAGCGCGCCGTCGGCAAAGGTGATGCTGGACTGATCGATAAAGAAACTGCGCTTGATACGTCGGCCGCCCGAGGAGAACATCGGCTGCCAGTTAGTATAGGTTTCGGTAATAAAGTTCTTGGTCGGCACCCGGGAAACGGTGTTGTCCCAGTTGCGGATGGTGATGGTATGCAGCGCGATATCCGTCACCTCGCCGCTGATATTGCCCTGCGGCATCTCCACCCAGTCTCCCAGCTGAATCACATTGGATGACGACAGCTGGATATTGGCCACCAGCGAAATCAACGTGTGCTGGAACACAAACATCAGCACCGCGGCGACCGCACCCAGACTGGAGATAATGATCACCGGCGATTTGTTGGACAGCGTGGCGATCACCAAAATGGTGGCGATCGACGACACGATGATCTTGCCGATCTGCACATAGCCTTTGATCGAGTGGGATTTTTCGCCGTGCTTGCGGATATAGGCGCTGTTGCTGATATCCAGCAGTTCATTAATCAGCATCGCAGAGTGGATAATGAACAGCACGCCGCAGATCGCCTGAATGGTTTCCAACAGCCCTGACGGCAGCCCCTGCACCAGTCGCGACAGGAAATAAACCGTCACCACCGGCACAATATTGGCCAGCCGTCTGGCGACCCGCATATCTTTATCCAGCGGATCGGATTTATGGGTGTGTAAGATAAAGCGTCTGACAATGCCCAGTAGGAACAGTTTACAGACCACAAAGGAAACGAAGCCGGCGAAGAGCAGAAAAGCGATCGACAACAGGGAAAACGTCAGCGGCGTCGCCAGCAGCCAGTTCCAGATAGATAACAGCTCTTGCATGTCAGAGATCTCAAGAAAGGAAAATTCCCTGCCACAAGAATAGCGACTCTTCGCCGATTTTTTTCACCAAACATGTGATTGAGCGCATGGAACTGCCCGTTTGACGCGATATCTCCCCTACCAGAAGCTCTGATAAGACGCGCGACCAAGCGCGCGCCATCCGACATAACGTTACACCGCCTCTTTGGCACCACGGCGCAGAGAAAACGGCCCGGCTCCGCTGAGGGTGAACACGGACATCAGCGTAAAGCCCAGCGTAACCAGCCCCAGTACCAGATACGCGCCCTGGAAGCCGATGCTTTCATACATATTGCCGGCAAACACCGACATGAAAATCATCGCCAGCTGCTTGAAGAAACAGAAGCACACCAGATAGATGGTGGCCGAAAAGCGCACTTCAAACTGGCTGGTGATGTATTTGAAACAGCCGACAATCAGGAACGGCACCTCAAACATATGCAGCGTTTTCAGGATCACCACTTCCAGCGCCGAGGTGGCAAACGAGGAGCCGATAATACGCACCGACATAATGGCGCCCGCCAGCAGCAGCGCATTCTTGCCGCCGATACGGTTGACGATCAGCGGTGCAAAAAACATGATGGTGGCGTTCAGCAACTCGCCCAGCGTGGTGACATAGCCGAACACCCGGGTACCCTGTTCACCGGAGGCGAAGAAAGAGGTGAAAAAGTTGGCGAACTGCTGGTCAAACACATCGTAGGTGCAGGAGACACCCACCACGTACAGCGAGAGGAACCACAGCTTCGGCTGTTTGAACAGTTCCAGGGCCAGCTTCAGGCTAAAGGCGCTCTGATTGGCGCCCACGGCGTCCGCCACCACCGCAGAAGAGTGCGTATCGGTGCGTGAAAAGAACAGCAGCAGCGCCAGAATCACGGCACAGCCGGAACCCAGCCAGAACACAAATTCGTTGTTGATGGTAAACATAATGCCGACGATCGAAGCGCACAGCGCCCAGCCCACGCAGCCAAACATGCGCGCACGGCCGAATTCAAAGCTGCTGCGGCGGCTGACTTTTTCAATATAGGCCTCAATCGCCGGCGCGCCGGCGTTGTAAATAAAGCCGAGGTAAATCCCGCCGACGATCGAGCCCAGTAAGATATTGAACTGTAATAGCGGCCCGAAGACGTAAATAAAGAACGGGGCAAACATCACCAGCATACCGGTGATCACCCACAGCAGATGTTTACGTAAACCAAGCTTGTCGGACAGCAGCCCGAAAACGGGCTGGAACAGCAGGGAAAACAGAGAAATACAGGCAAAAATAACGCCGGTATCCCGTTGGCTGATATGATTAATTTCGTGTAGCCAGATAGGGAAGAATGGGAAATAGGCTCCCATAATAAAAAAGTAAAAGAAGAAGAAAAAACCGAACATCCAAAAATTAGTATTTTTTAAATAATACATCATGGATTTCCTCAGTTAAAAAAATGGGCAGGCCCAGGCCTGCCCGCTTATTATTTTTGACCCCAGACCAGCTGGTAGCGATAGCGCCCGGCGCTGAGCAGGTATTCCGGTGCAACGGAAGGACTCCAGGAGTCGTCGCCGCCGATCCCCATATGGAAACCGTCAATATTCAGCCAGACGCCCGCCTCCGGCTGCAGCAGGTGACGATGGCTGGTTTCCATCAGCTGCTGCTGGCTATAACGGCTGATGTTGAACTGGAAGTCGCCACGCCAGCGGTGCGCGCCATATTGCAGTTCGCGGGTGCCGCAGCGCAGGCCGTTTTCGCACGGGAAGACGTACGGGGTGTACATCGCCTCCAGCGGCTGCTCCCAGCGGTCAAAGCAGGCGGCGGTCAGGCGGTCCGGGTAATTCTCGTGCGGCCCCAGCCCCAGCCAGTTCACGCGCTGCGCCAGCTGCGACAGCTGGCAGCTCAGGCCGATGCGCGCCGGCGGCGGCGTGCCGTTGGCGACCTCAACCTCCGCCGTAATCTGCAGATCGCCACGGCCGTCGATGCGATAGGTTTTGCGGCTGATAAACAGCGTTGCTCCCTGATGCTGCCAGGCATGCGCGGTGGTGATCAGCACCGCACGGGGCAGCGCTTCGGCCTCGCACTGCAGCAGCGCGGCCTCTGCCCGGTAGTGGCCGGCGGCCTTCCAGCGTTCAACCCAGGCGTTCGGGTCGATGCGGGTGACCTCGCTGACGCCGATGTCATTATCCAGCGGCGCGCGGGTGAACTGATCGCGCAACGGGCTCAGCAGCTGCGCCTCTTCACCGATCCAGTACTGCATCAGCACGCCCTGCCGGCGGCAGAATTCCCAGCGCTTATCACCCAACGCAATACTAAAATGCGTCTCGCTGCTGGTCAGCTGCGGAGCCTCGTCGGCGTGCGCGGCAGGCTGCCCGTCGAGTTTTTCCTCCAGCGCCCACTGCTGCCAGGCGCTGATATGCCCGGCCGGTGACCATGCCGTCGCCTGCGGCTGCGCCACGTGCACCGTCAGCCACAGCTGTCCCGCCGCTTCCGGCATCGGCACGGCCGGCAGGGCGATCAACTGACGGCCCTGCGGAGCGATATCCAGCACCACCTCTCCCGTAGCCAGCGGCCGGCCGTCCTGCGCAATCGACCAGTGCAACACTTCGTTATCGCTATGGCGGAACAAATACTCGCTGACGACTTCAATCCGGCGCTCATCACCCGGCAGCAGCGTAAACTGGAACAGCTGCTGCGCATGTTTGGCCTCATACAGCGAAGGATGCGGTGTGCGGTCTGCAAACAGCAGCCCGTTCATGCAGAACTGGCGATCGTTGGGCGTATCGCCAAAATCGCCGCCGTATGCCGCCCACGGCGTACCGTCGGCGTCATACTTGGTCAGGGACTGATCCACCCAGTCCCAGACAAAACCGCCCTGCAGTCGCGGATACTGGCGGAAAGCCTGCCAGTATTTCGCGTAGCCGCCGAGGCTGTTGCCCATCGCGTGGGCATATTCACAGAGAATCAGCGGGCGCTGCTCTCCCGGCATCGACAGCCACTTCTTGATCGACCATTTTGGCGCGACGGGGAACGGTTGATCCTGATCGACGCGCGCATACATTGGGCAAATAATATCGGTCGCCGCGGTATTCGCGCCGCCGCCCTCATACTGCACCGGACGCGACGGATCGTCCGTTTTCAGCCAGCGGTAAAGGGCATCGTGGTTGGCGCCGTGGCCGGACTCATTGCCCAGCGACCAGATAATAATGCTCGGGTGGTTGCGATCGCGCTGCACCATGCGCGTTACGCGCTGGCTCATGGCCGGCAGCCAGCGCGGATCGTCACTCAGCCGGCTCATCGGCGTCATGCCGTGCGTCTCGATATTCGCCTCGTCCACCACATACAGGCCGTAGCGGTCGCAGAGCGTGTACCAGCGCGGATGATTCGGGTAGTGGGAGCAGCGCACCGCGTTAAAGTTATGCTGCTTCATCAGCAGAATGTCCTGCAGCATAGTCTCTTCGTCCATCACCTGGCCGCGCTGCGGATGATGCTCGTGGCGGTTGGTGCCGCGAATCAGCAGCGGTTTGCCGTTCAGCAGCAGCAGACCGTTTTCAATGCTGACCTGACGGAAGCCGACATCGCAGGCTTCCGCCTCAACCAGCGTGCCATCGGCGCGCTGCAGCAGCACCACGGCGCGGTACAGGTGCGGGGTTTCCGCACTCCACAGCGCCGGGCGTTCAACCTCCAGCCGCAGCGTAGCGCGCTCGGCGTAGGCGCCGCGCTCATCAATGGCGGCGCTGCCGAAAGGCGCACTGGCCTCTGCCGTCAACGCGTCGTCCCGCCACAGCTGAACGGTGACGCGTAAATCGTCACGCGGTTCCCCCGCCATCCTGACCTCTGCCTCCAGACACGCGCGGCTAAAATCATCGTTAAAACGGGTCGTGATGCGCAGATCGCCGATGTGCGCCGCCGGTTTATGCAGCAGGGAGACGTCGCGGAAAATACCGCTCATCCGCCACATATCCTGATCCTCCAGATAGCTGCCGTCGCTCCAGCGCAGCACCATGACCGCCAGACGGTTTTCACCGTTGACCAGAAAATCGCTGAGATCGAATTCGGACGGCAGGCGGCTGTCCTGGCCGTAGCCGACCCAGCGCCCGTTGCACCACAGATGGAACGCGGAGTTCACACCGTCAAAGATGATACGGGTCTGCTCACCGCGTATCGCCTGCTTATCCAAACTGAATGTGAGCGAGTAACAGCCTGTAGGATTGTCGGCCGGCACCTGCGGCGGATCGACCGGAAACGGATAGGTAATGTTGGAGTAGATTGGCGCATCGTAACCGTCCATCTGCCAGTTAGAGGGCACGGTCACGGTGTCAGCATCGGTCAGATCGTTCAGCAGCCAGCTTTCCGGCACCGCTTCCGGCGCGGAAAACCAGGCAAATTTCCAGTCGCCGTTCAGGCTGCGCACCCGGTCGGCGTGGTGGTTATGTCGCGCCTCATCGGCATTGCGCCAACTGCAAAAAGGCGGGTGGGCCTCCAGACGGTTAAGCTGTGTCACGCCGGGGTTTTCCCAGTCACGACGCGCCAGAACGGCGGCAAGTGAATCCGTATTCAGGGTCATGGCTATGTCCTATCAAAAATTGATATCCGCTCACAATTGATAAAGAACATACGGAGACGGGGCAATTTCTGTAAAGGAGTAGCTGTTTAATGAGTGAGCCGACTCACATTAATGGCGCCATTTGGTGAAAAAATGTGAGCGCTTCGCCACAGCGCACGACCGTGCGCTTACAGACGTGAAACCTGCCGCGCAAGCTGCAGCAGCGATTCGGCCAACGCCTGCGGTGAAGAGGCCTGTGCGTTGAACGGCAGGACGGTTTTACGTTTGACCAGCGTGACCGGCAGCAGTTGGTTGCCGGTGACGGACTCGCCACGGGAGAGTTGCAGCAATCTGTCGACGCTGCTCAGCCCCAGCTGCGGGAAGTCCTGCTTGATAGTAGTCAGCGGCGGGATATAGCAGGAGCTGTCTTCAGTATCGTCATAGCCAATCAACGAAATATCAGCCGCGACGCGCAGGCCGAACTCGCTTATCGCGCGCATCGCCCCCAGCGCCATCTGATCGTTGGCGACCAGCATCGCCGTGGGCAATGTGCCATCGTTCAGCATCTGCGACGTCTGTTGAAAACCGGACATCGCACTCCAGTCGCCTTCAATTTCCGCAACGGGCTGCAGCTGATGCTGCGCCAGATACTTATGCCAGCCCGCCAGCCGCAGCCGCGCCGAGATGGAAGAACGCGGCCCCGCCAGCAGCGCTATGCGTTGATGACCGTGCTGCAGCAGATGTTCGACCCCCAGCCGCGCGCCGTCGTCATGAGAGAAAATAATGCTGTTAACGGGGTAGCTATCGGAAACATCGAGGAACACCACCGGCACGTTGCCGCAGGCCTTGGCAACGGCGAGCGCATCGTCTTCATCCAGCGGGTAGTTGATAATCAGCCCGTTGACCCGCTGCGTCAGCAGGTTATGCACCGCCGCCTGGCACGCCTCCACGCCGCTGCGTTCGACCATGCCGATCACCACGCTGGCGCCGGCCTGGTCGGCGCGGGACTTAATGGCGGCAACGATTTGTGACGGCGCATGCAGCGCCAGGTTGGCGGTGACGACGCCGATCAGCGGCATCTGCTTGCCCGCCAGCTGCTGGGCGACGCGGTTGGGGATATAATTGAGCGCCGCCATTGCGGCCTCGACTTTCTCACGGGTTTTGGCGGAAACGTGGTTGGCCTGGTTAACCACGCGGGAGACGGTCTGATAAGAGACGCCCGCATGCGCTGCAACATCGTATAGCGTGACCGGTTTCACATTCATCCCCTGATTCCAAAGTTATCCGCGCTATCATGCCACAGCCGGCAAGATTTTTCGTCACCGGGCAAAGGAGCGCCGCAGGCCCCCGCTGGTTTACGGCTCAATACGTACCGGCGTACCGGCCGGCACCCGCGACCACACGTCCTGCATTTCGGCGTTGGTCACTGCGATACAGCCATCGGTCCAGTCCATACGCTGCAGCAACGGCGCCAGCCATCCCCAGCCGTTGGGCTGTCCGTGGATCATAATATGGCTGCCAGGCGAATAACCGCCCGCTTTGGCCTGCGCGATATCGTCAGCATCCGGGTAAGAGATATGCAGGCTGAGAAAATACTTGGAGCGGGAGTTGCGCCAATCGATGGTGTAATCGCCTTCCGGCGTTTTCCGATCGCCCTCGCGCGTTTTCGCCCCGCCGTCTGCCGCCCCCCCTAGTGCAATAGGGTAACTGGCAACCACCCGGTTGTCCTTCAGCAGGCTCAGCGTACGCGACGCCTTGCGAATCAGCACCTGGTCAACCTGCTCTGCCGCCGTACGCTGCGCCGGCGGCGCACCGTAGCCAAAGTGCGCCATCAGCCAGCTATAGGCCAGCGGACACAGCACCAGCAGTGTGAAAAAAATCAGCAGATAACGGCCGACACGGCCAGGGCGCTTGAGGCGATGCATAACGGTGAGATCTCCATAAAAATGGGCTGAGCAAGGTGCTCAACCGCGGGTCCTTACGTTTGTTCTTCGCCGTCGCCGGTACGCGTCAGCGGTTCTGCGGAAAATAGATATAGCATTCATATATCAATCATCCGCAGCATATTATATGAATCCGTTACCGGCGACCATGAAAAATAAAACAATCAGACTATAAGCCATAGATAAAATTAATAACCACAGCGCAGAAAAAAAACACGGTGAAAAACGTTTAACAGCAAGTATACTACGACAGGCTATGCATCAGGATTGACAGTAGCCATTTAAAATATCAATAAATCCAAAAGAATCATAAAAAAAGGGAATATTCAATGAATAAAATAATTAGCGCCGCCATATTGGGGACGGCTTTTTTGTTATCCGGCTGTTCATCAGAACCTTCAGAGAGCGATATCACCAAAGCGATACAAGCATCATTCGACGAGAGTAATAAACAACGTGAAGAACTCGTTGGTGAGATTGCAAAAAAAGAAGAAAACAGAGTCTCTCTTATTTCTGCCAGAAAAATATCCTGTTCCAAATCAGGGGATAAGAAATACAACTGCGAAGTCGAAATGGAAACAAAAATGCCGCTGGTAGGCACATCAAAATCAATAAGTCCGTTACAGTTTATCAAAGACGACGGCAGATGGAGGCTGGTCTCAGGCTAATTTATAACAAACTGAAAACACTGGCATATCGGCCGGTGTTTTCAGTGTTGGAGACAGAAAGACAGAGCCGCTCCTCTCAGCGCTGAATAAAGTTCAGATTACCCGGCCTCTGCAGGAAAAAACGCCGTAGCAAGGTTCAGACAAGATTAATGAATTCCTCTAATCAACCCTAGCGAATTGCCCCATCTAATCAAATAAATCCCTCTGCGTTATGCTCTTTCCACTCCACGCTGAAAGGGTAACGCCATGCAAACAGTAAAACTGAACAACAATACTGATATGCCTCTACCTGGCTTTGGCGTGTACCCGATCACAAATACCGCCGAATGAGAGCGCGCCGTTACTGACGCCATCGAAAGCCTGAACGATACGACGGCAGCCTATCAGCATGCGCGCATGGAAGAAAATATCAACGTCCTCGATGTTGCGCTCAACCCCGAAGAGATGCTGCAGATTACCGCTCTTGATACCGCAAGCAACGCGTTCTTCTCACGCCATGACCCGGCCAGAGTGGAATGGCTGACCAATCGTAAACTCGACGTTTAATCCCGCCACAGAAGAGGTAGTTATCGATGCAAAAACGTTATCTTGGTAAATCCGGCCTGGAAGTGTCGGCATTAGGACTGGGTTGCATGGGGCTGAGCTACGGCTATGGCCCGGCGACCGATACCCGCCAGGCCGTCGAACTGATTCGCGCCGCCGTTGAGCGCGGCGTGACTTTCTTCGATACCGCCGAAGTCTATGGCCCGTACCTGAATGAAGAGGTGGTGGGCGAAGCCCTGAAGCCGCTGCGCGATCGGGTGGTTATCGCCACTAAATTTGGCTTTACCTTTGGTGATGATAACAAGCAGCAGATTTTAAACAGCCGTCCGGAACACATCCGTGAAGCGGTGGAAGGTTCACTGCGCCGCCTCAACACTGAGGTGATTGATCTGCTGTACCAGCACCGCGTCGATCCCGATGTCCCGATCGAAGACGTGGCGGGCACGGTGAAAGATCTGATTGCCGAAGGCAAGGTCAAACACTTTGGCCTTTCCGAAGCCGGAGCGCAAACCATTCGCCGTGCGCATGCCGTCCAGCCGGTCACCGCCCTGCAGAGCGAATACTCAATGTGGTGGCGTGAACCCGAGCAGGAAATCCTGCCGCTGCTGGAAGAATTGGGAATTGGCTTTGTGCCGTTCAGTCCGTTAGGCAAGGGCTTCCTGACCGGCGCCATCACCGCCGGGACGACGTTCGGCGCGGACGATTTCCGCAGCAAAGTACCGCGCTTTACGGCAGAAGCGATTGAAGCCAATGAAAAACTGCTCACGCTGCTGGGCGAACTTGCCGCAGAAAAAAGTGCGACCCCGGCGCAGATTGCGCTGGCGTGGCTACTGGCGCAAAAACCGTGGATTGCACCCATCCCCGGCACCACAAAACTGCACCGGCTGGAGGAGAACCTGGGGGCTGCCGCCATCACCCTGTCTCAGGACGATTTGCGCAAAATGTCCCAGGCGCTGGAGACGGTGAAAATCGTCGGCGAGCGCTACCCCGCCGCGCTGCAGGCTCGCGTCGGCCGGTAAGGCTTAAACCGGCTTGCGGCACACCGCAGGCCGGTTACTCCGAATAGCGCAGCGCATCTATCATCAACGCAAAGGCAGGCGGATGCTGCTTACGGCTGGGATAATACAGATAATACCCCGGAAATGAGGGGCACCATTCCTGCAGAACCTGGACGAGTTCCCCGGATGCAACCTGCTCCTGCACCATATCCTCTGGCACACAGGCAAGGCCGAATCCCGACAGCACCGCATCCATCCTTTCCGACAGCAGATTCAACGTCAGCTGCCCTTCAACCCTGACGCGCAGCGGCTTCCCGTCCTTTTCAAACTCCCAGTGATACAGTCCTCCGGCGGTGGGCAGACGCATATTGATGCATCGATGATGCTGAAGCTCATGCGGCGTCTGCGGAATGCGGTTAGCCGCAAAATACTCCGGCGCGCCGACGACCGCCAGACGCATATCCGGCCCTATTTTCACCGCAACCATGTCCTTATCGACGCTTTCACCAAGCCGCACGCCGGCATCGTAACGCCCGGCGACAACATCGACAAAGCCATTATCCACCACCAGTTCGACATTGATTTGTGGATATTCCCGAAGGAACGGTTTCAGCTTTGGCCACACCAGGCTGCGTGCGGCATGTTCCCCCGCCGACAGGCGGATATTCCCGGAGGCGGTGCCGTTGAGCTGAATCAGCGCCTCTAGCTCCTGCTCCAGATCGGTAATGCGTGGTTCCAGGCAGGCAATGATTCTTTCGCCGGCTTCCGTCGGCGCAACGCTGCGGGTGGTCCGGGTCAGCAGGCGTATATTCAACCGCCCTTCCAGCGCCTTCATCGCATGGCTGAGCGCGGACTGCGAAACCCCAAGCTTAGCGGCCGCCTTGGTAAAACTTCTCTCCCTGGCAACCACAAGAAAGATCTGCAGTTCGTTGAAGTTCTCTTTCAGCATTAGCGGTTTCCTTATTTACAACACTCATGAAAGCCATTCATAGATGCAATCATTTTAGCCCCGTTACTAACAATAATGATAATTGATATTCTTTCCCTATCGTCAACAAACCGGAACTGGCTGGCATTTTTTGCGGCGGTGTATATCACATATTGAAAAACGTGCGCAGATAATCAAACTCATACCGCCCCGATGGGCCTAACTGAGTGGTTCAGCGCATGGCCCCGCGCACTGAACGTCATGACAGGAAAAGACACGCCGAGCGTCTGGTCAGGGCAGCGGCTATCAAGGGTGAAATCATGATAAAAACAGAAGACATCATCGAAGAAATAACCCTATGGATTGACTCAAACATTCATAAGCCCCTGCGGATTGAGGATGTGGCATCCCGGGCCGGCTATTCCAAATGGCACCTGCAGCGTATTTTTTCTCAGGTGCAAAAAATCAGCATCGGAAAATATATAAGGGAGAAAAGGTTAGCACTGGCAGAAAAGGAACTAGTTGAAACCAACGCCCCGATTATCGACATTGTTTGTAAATACGGCTTTGATTCACAGCAGACGTTTACCAGAGTATTTTCAAGGAATTATAAGCTGCCGCCGTCAAAGTACCGGGATATGAAGAGAATGCAGGGCTGAAACAACCCCCCTGCTCGCGCCTAATGGGCGTATTTTTATCGCTGATTGTACATGGTAGACGCCAACCTCAGGGCGAAAGTGCCTACTCTTCGGCAAACGTGCCGGGTGGCGCCACGATGATGCAGAGTCTTGCTGGCTGTCAAACCGACCTTTATAGATGCAATAGGCATCGCTATTACTCACGCACAATGCTGACCACATCTCCGTTATCTTGCAGTAAATAGCGGCCGTCATATGTAATCAATAACGTACGATCATTTTTTATCTGTCTTACGGAAAACACGGCGTTCTTATCAATACAATTATCCTTGGCTTTCCTGGCATCAAAACACAGCCTGTCATACTTCCCTTCCTCTTTATAGCCGCTGCCAAAATCCCAAAAAGTTATGGTAAAACTACCATAGCTTGCCGGTTTGGGAATACTATAGCGCTCCTTTAGCATATCTTTATTATTCAGCCACCAGTCTATTTTTCCACGGTCCGTGAGAGGAAACTCCTTGACCAAAACATCGCTAAAATTATCATTCTCATAAACTGCGACAATTTCAACCGTACACAGCGAGAGCCAAACGAAAGACCCAACAAGGAGACAAGTAATCATTGCCGGTATATAAAGCTGCTTTTTATTCATTAATTTCATTCCGTTACAAACCACTCTCCAGGTCAAGTCCATGACGTAAAAATCGCTTTACCACCCTTTCACTTTCACAATATCGCCATTACCTTTCACCATATAGCGCCCATTATCCACGGTGAAAAATACGCTCCCAGCACGGTTATTGCTAACAATAAGCACGGCATCTTTTTCAATGCAGTTCACATCTTTCTTCATCTCAGGAAAACAAAGCCTGTCGTATTTTTCTTTCTTTTTATAGCCGTCACCAAAATCCCAAAAAGTAATGGAGAAACGTCCAGAATCAAGGGATGGGTTAGGTATACCATAGTTTTTACTTAACTCATCCTTATTCTCCAACCACCAGTTTATCTTTCCTTTATCTGTTAAAGGGAAATTAGTTACCAAGACATCGCTGAAGTTGTCATTTTTATGGACTACTATAATCTCAACCGGACGTAGCAACATCCAGGACAAACAAACGATAAATGTGCATACAACCAATAACACATAACGTATAGTTTTATTTTTTGCTTTCATTGCGTCCTCCATGATTCTTTGAAAGCAGCTGACGACTATTCGCCAATGGTATAACATACTTTACTCATCTAGCCTACGGAATATTTCCCCATCATAATATTAATTGACGGCATAATTTAAATTACCAATGTAAAAGTTAGCTTGAATCAATTTTTGCCGTTTCGATTTATCGTTATCCAAGCCATAATAGACAACGTAGTTCCTATAGTTTTTGAAGTGATAACCAAACGTAGGTAAGCATTGACCACTCACAACTCTAAAAGGGACATCGTCAAATAGCTTCCTAAATGATGCCTCTTTTTCGTTAGTGATTTGAATTGAGGTAATACGATCACCTAACTTAACAGGGTATAATACGCATGGTGCGTTACCCTCTACCTTAACATCTGCATATAGCGTTTCCGGTAAACGGTCGCCAGAACCGGGGCAACCAGAGAGAAGTAAAATGGAGCATATAATAAAAAATTCTTTCATTATTTTCCTCTTCCTTGTGATAACCCTTTCAGGGCGGTGGCAACTATACGTTAAACACCGGTAACTTCACCAATAGTACCGACACAAAAATGATATATCCAATTATCACTCGGGAAACATATACGTCACGGTTTACTATAAGTTTTTGTTACCTTTTTATGGCCATAGGTTATAAATTCAAATCTGTAATACTGACCGCTAAGCACGTAGAGCAGTTCATAATTCGTACTTTCCTTCAATAGTAAGGGAATACAAGTATCAGGATATCGCTTTACAATACCGTCCTCCATTGCCAGTGGCTTTTTATGATTGTTTTCTGATGAGCTTAATGAGTAATACTCCAGCGTATCCCCAGGAGAAGAAGTTATACATATACGGTTTTTATCTACAGTAGCATCACCTGCCTGATGAAAAGTCAGCCTATCGCCAGCACATCCCGTTAGAAATACAAGCAAAACGAATAAAGAAGGATATTTAATCATTTAATAAAACCTATTGATAATTTCTTGCATTAACCAACCGCATAATTCACAACTGCGTCGCAGCATAGTTCGTTAATACTTCCTTATCTTATCTATAAAAACAACTAGAAAACCAACTAGAAAACCAATAAATTCACACCATATAAAACACATAAAAACAGTCATATTAATTATGATTCATAATAAAAACATTATGGTTAGTTTATATTATCGAGAATTATAAGACATTGTTACATCATGTATACTTTGATCTATGGCACATTTATTAAAGCAGAGAGCGGAAACATCAAGAATCTATGGCAAGATATCTAAGGCATGGAATTATGCTCGTATTTAACATGGTTATACTTAAAGGGATATTGATATGGCTTGGGTTTATCAGCAAAGCACAGGGAAATTATCCAGAAATGGAAAATTGGTTAGTATTGGGTATGCGGGCGCGGATAAAGGAAAGAACAATCCAGAGCTTCAGAACGTGGCCAACGTTGGTCCCTTGCCGAGGGGAAAATACATCATCACCGGACGCCCATTTCATCATCCCACCACAGGAAAATATTCCATTCGCCTGCAACCGTGCCCATCAAATGAAATGTTCGGGCGAGCTGGCTTCTTGATTCATGGTGATAGCATTGCCCGACCAGGGACAGCATCTACCGGTTGCATTATAATGCCACTACGAACACGACAGGAAATATGGGCAAGCAACGACAGATACCTAGAGGTGATCCTATGAATAAGCTTTTACTGATCGCCGGGCTGATGTTCACCATCTCCGCCGGAGCAGCAGCTCCCGGCTGTACATCATGGCCGATGAACATGGCTGAAGTCTGGATGAAAAATGAAAAAATTGTTGATATCGCAGATATTGACGAGGCAAAAACAGAATCCAAACTGCTGGCTATCGAGAAACATGACAAAGGAGAATACACACAGATTTATCACTTTGTATTTCATGATAAAAATGGGAATAAGTACGAAGTAATCACGCAAAATGACGCATCGGCCGAGGAGTGCTCATTAAGCGACGTTAATGTTTTCTTGGTATCAAAAAGTACTGTTACTCACTGACAGAATTACCATATCAGTGATGTCAGTCTGACTCTTTACGTCAGGAAATATTGCCAGTTTTCAGGGATAAAACTCAGTGCATGCCACACTGACATGAGGATCGGTCTCACTTCTGGCACGACATGGTTACCAAGAAAAGTGACTAGGTTTGTTGTGAGCGAGGAGCGGACACGGCAGGTATCAGCACGAGCAGCAATACTCTTCACTTATCATATCGCCGCGGCGCCAAACCACACAATTTAAAACCTACTGTGTTTTAATACTGTTGGGTTTCATCAGTTAAAGGACAAGTTATGCTAATCATCTTCAGTGGATTGCCGGGAAGCGGAAAGAGCACTATCGCTCAAGCTTTGGCAAAGCAGTTAAGCGCATTTTACTTGCGAATCGACACGATTGAGCAAGCCATACTCAAAGCCGGAGAAGATAGCCGTGAAATGGGGCCTGCTGGTTATTTTGTCGCTTACTCACTCGCTAGGGAGAATCTGCTCTTAGGATCAACAGTAATCACTGACTCAGTGAACCCAATGGCGTTGACCCGTGATGCCTATCGAGAAATCGCTGTATCAGCAAGAACCCGTTTTTTAGAAATTGAGATTGTATGCTCCGATGAGATCGAACATCGTAAACGAGTAGAAACAAGAGTGTCAGAAGTAGAGGGGTTAACCCTGCCTGACTGGAAATATGTCACAGAGTTGACTTATGAACCCTGGAACAGAGAACACCTCATTTTAGACGCCTGCAGCTTATCCAGTAATGAATGTGTCTCGCGGATCACCGACGTTCTTTCCCAATGACTCGATCTTGAGAAACGCTCCAATGAGAGCTTAGCAATGCCCGCTTTTGGCACATAGCAGACTCCGCCATCCCCCCGAACAACTTTGGATATAGACTAGACTTTCCTTCAGCCAACCTTTGGTGAAACTACATCATTCAACCGAGAGCAATTCGTCAAACTTGTGATGTTGCGAGATACTGAACATGGCAATGCATTGCCCATATCTACAACACGAAAACGCACTTTGGTGCTGAACAAAGCAAAACACCGAAACGATAACTTAATGATTTTATGCAGAAATATGGTGCCGATAATAGGAGTCGAACCTACGACCTTCGCATTACGAATGCGCTGCTCTACCAACTGAGCTATATCGGCTTTGGGAGGTGGATCTGCGGGCAGATCGGCGTGCGTTGAACAACTTATGCAAAAGCTGGCGATGAGTCAATAGGCGGCTAATCGTTCGCTGAATATCTCATCAACCGTATACTTATTGTGGGCTAAATCCGTCGCGGGCGGCAGAAATAAACGGGGCGCAGCATGCTGCGCCCCGCCGACTTGGTTACCCGCTCGCTACGCGTCAGCCGCGCACCAGATCGTCGCCGTAGCCAATCCACTTATAGGTGGTCAGCGCGTCCAGCCCCATCGGGCCGCGGGCGTGTAATTTCTGCGTGCTGACCGCCACTTCCGCGCCCAGGCCGAACTGGCCGCCGTCGGTAAAGCGGGTGCTGGCGTTCACGTAAACCGCCGAGGAGTCCACCGCGCGGACAAAGTACTCGGCGTTGCTCAGCGAACGCGTCAGGATCGCGTCGGAATGGTTGGTGCCGTGGCTGCGGATATGGTCAATCGCCTGGTCGATATCGTCCACCAGCGTCACGTTCAGATCCAGCGACAGCCATTCGTCTTCGTAATCTTCCGCCTTCACCGCAGTTACCTGCGCCGGGCCGTCCTGCAGCAGCGGCATCGCGCTGTCGCTGGCGTGCAGCGTCACGCCGGCCGCCGCCATCCGGGCGCTGAGCGCCGGCAGGAAGCTGTCGGCAATGCTGCGGTTCACCAGCAGCGTCTCCACCGAGTTACAGGCGCTGGGGCGCTGAATTTTGGCGTTCTCAATCACCGTCAGCGCCTTGTCGTAATCCACATTGTCATCAACGTAGATATGGCACACGCCGATACCGCCGGTAATCACCGGAATGGTGGACTGCTCGCGGCACAGCTTGTGCAGGCCGGCGCCGCCGCGCGGGATCAGCATATCGACGTAGCGATCCATCCGCAGCAGTTCGTTCACCAGCGCCCGGTCCGGGCTGTCGATCGCCTGTACCGCCGCCGCCGGCAGGCCGCACTGCTCCAGCGCCTGCTGGATCACCTTAACCGTCGCCTGATTGGTATGATGCGTCTCTTTACCACCGCGCAGGATCACCGCATTGCCGGTTTTCAGGCACAGGCTGGCAACGTCGATGGTGACGTTGGGCCGCGCCTCATAAATCACGCCGATCACGCCCAGCGGCACGCGCCGACGCTCCAGCTTCAGCCCACTGTCCAGCAGGTTGCCGTCCAGCACCTGGCCGACCGGATCGTTCAGGCGGCACACCTGCCGCACGTCGTTGGCGATCGCCGTCAGACGCGCCGGCGTCAGCAACAGGCGGTCCAGCAGGGCTTCGCTCATCCCGCTGGCGCGCGCCTGCGCCATATCCTGTTGGTTAGCCTGTAAAATGATGTCGCTGTCGGCTTCCAGTCTGTCGGCCATCACCGACAACACCTGATTTTTTTTCGCCGTGCTGAGCACCGCCAGTTGCCAGGAGGCCTGCTTGGCGGCCTTCCCCATCTGCTCGAGCATGCTTACTCCTTAACTTACGATCATATCGTCGCGGTGCACGGCCACCGGGCCGTATTCATAACCGAGAATGTCACTGATTTGCTGTGAATGGTGCCCGGCGATCATGCGCATGGCGTCGCTGTTGTAGCGGCTGACGCCGTGGGCCAGATCGCGCCCCGCCAGGTTGCGGATGCGGATCACTTCGCCACGGGAAAAGTCGCCCTTCACCTCGCGGATGCCCTTCGGCAGCAGCGAGCTGCCACGCGCCATAATGGCATCGACGGCGCCGTCATCCACGGTGATCTCGCCGGCCGGCGGTGCGCCGAAGATCCAGCGTTTACGGTTCTCCAGCGGGGCTTCCAGCGCGTGGAAGCGGGTGCCCACCGGATGGCCGTCAATCACGTCGGCCACCACGCCCGGCTTGCCGCCGGCGGCGATCACCACGTCGATGCCCGCCCGGCAGGCTACGTCTGCCGCCTGCAGCTTGGTGCCCATTCCGCCGGTGCCAAGGCCGGAAACGCTGTCGCCGGCAATCGCCCGCAGCGCATCATCAATGCCGTGCACTTCGCGAATCAGCTCCGCCTGAGGGTTGTTGCGCGGGTCGGCGGTGAACAGGCCCGGCTGGTCGGTCAGCAGCAGCAGTTTGTCCGCGCCGGCCAGGATCGCCGCCAGCGCCGACAGGTTGTCGTTGTCGCCGACTTTGATCTCTGCGGTGGCAACCGCGTCGTTCTCATTGATCACCGGCACGATGCGGTTATCCAGCAGCGCATTCATGGTATCGCGCGCGTTGAGGAAACGTTCGCGGTCTTCCAGATCGGCGCGCGTCAGCAGCATCTGCCCGACGTGGATGCCGTAGATCGAAAACAGCTGTTCCCACAGTTGGATCAGGCGGCTCTGCCCTACCGCCGCCAGCAGCTGTTTAGAGGCGATGGTGGCGGGCAGTTCAGGGTAGCCCAGGTGCTCACGCCCGGCGGCAATCGCCCCGGAAGTGACAATAACAATGCGGTGACCCGCAGCATGTTGCTGTGCGCACTGGCGCACCAGCTCGACAATATGGGCTCGGTTCAGACGCAGCGATCCGCCGGTCAACACGCTGGTGCCCAATTTCACAACCAATGTCTGGCTGCCGTTCATAATTATTCGCCGTTGAAAAAGAAGAAATGCAGAGGACTTTGTAACAGGAGAGACGCGTTATGCCAACAGGCACAACGCGAATTCAGTGCAATTGCCGGGGAAACAGCCTAAGCAGAAAGTTTGATCGGCTGCTCGTTAAAATCGTCGGCAGGTTCCAGCGACAGTTCCATCCCGTTCAGCAGCTCCGCCAAACGCTGATGGAAATCCCGCAGCGTGGTTTCCAGCTTGTCTTTTACTTCAGCATCTTTAATCTTTTCCGGCTGCCATACGCCTTCTTTATTAAACAGCCCGAACTGATAAGTATAGGTAAAACGTGCATCATCCGCCTGCAGCTCAATCCACCAACCCCAGAACTCTCGCTTCTCCGGCGCGGGTTTCACGTTGACGCATACGGCCAGACAGTCAAAGAAAAACCGGTCGTTCTCACATTGCCCTTCACGCAGGTACGGCCCCAAGCTGGCAAATCGTTTCATTAGTCGGCTTTTAGGGTGACCACTCGGTAACGTCATACTGCAACCTCCTTAATGTAGACCCCTCTTTTTAACAAACTGTTAAAAATTAGCAACTCTTTAACGCATTTTGTCATTCAGCCAGCTACTCATCTGCTGCAGCGCCTTGTGGAAGCTGCGGTAAACCGGCGCGCGTGGAATCGCCAGCAGTTTGCCGTCCAGCGACGAGGAGGCAATCAGCTGCGACTCCGCTTTTGCACTGAGCGGGTCCTGCTCCCAATAGCCGGACAGCATCGGCGTGTAGCAGCGACGGCCGAGCAGGCCCTGCATTTTCAGTGAGTAGCGGTTCAGTTCCATTTTCAGCACATTATCGGAAGCGTCGGCCATGCCCATCCGGCTGGCCAGCACGTCCATATACATGTCCGGCACCTGCTGCTGGTTGCGGGCATCGCACAAAATACCGTGCACCACCGGGCCCAGGCAGGCTACGCCGCGCAGGCGCTGCGGTTCCAGATACGCCAGCCGCACCGCCACGTTGGCGCCAAAGCGGAAGCCGAAGGCGGTCACCCGCTGATGGTCGACCCAAGGCACGCCGGGCAGCTGGTTCAGCACCTGCTGGTGCAGGAAGCTGGAATCCTGCGTCAGTTTCCATTTGGAGGAGGCGCCGATTGACGGCATATCGATGGTCAGCATCGCAATGCCCAGCGGGGCCAGATAATCGTTAAACAGGCGGTGGTAGTCGGTCTGCAGCGTATCGAGGCTGCCGCACATCAGCACCGTCGGGAACGGCGCCTTGCCCTGCTCCGGCATATGCAGGAAGCCGGTAATCGGGCTGCCGCCTTCAATCTTGAACTCCAGCTCCTTCAGCTGATAAGGGAGCAGCAGCGCCGCCTCTTCATAGGCGCGGTTGGCCAGCACTTCGGCCTGCTCCGCCAGCTCGTCGCCCTTCAGGTGCGGATAGCCGGCGATGCTGTAAAAGTTGGCGGCACGCAGCCAGTGCCTGCCCGCCTGCAGCGGGTCCTGCTGTTCCAGCGCGCGCTGCTGCCACTGCATGCCCTGATGCACCCACTCGTAAATCCAGTTGCCGTTACGGTAGCCCACCACGGTATCGAGCAGGCGCTCGTCGCTGTGTTCCGCCGCGGAGGCCGCAATGCGTGACAGCACCTCGACAATCTCCACCGCGTCCACGCCGCGCCACGACCACAACAGGCGGTTCAGCATGCGGTACCAGTTATTGGCGGTGTCGCCTTCCAGCGGCGAGTGCATGCTGGCAGAGCGGGCGTGCGGCGCACGCTGAATCAGCGTCGACGTCTCGCGGTGCTTGAATGAGGGCTTGAATAAAATCTCAGAAAGGTTGGCTTGTGCCATGGTAACAACAGCCTCCGTAAATCTGGCGCAGGCGAAAAACGGCCTGATGATTGCCTGTAGTGTACCTAACTCCGGCGGCGGAAACCAAACTATCTCATTGTTAAATATGCGTTAATTTTACGCATCAATGCGGCGAAAGCGCCCGCTAGCGCACTGATAACTAATCCGTTTATCGCTAATAGCGGCGGAAAAAAGCGCCGGACGGCAGGGGAAAAAACGGCGGGAATTTACAAAAATAAAGCGGCAGGAGGCCTGAAAATGCCAACGCCCGGCATCACCGGGCGTTTCAACAGCGTGACGCTTAGCGGCCGCCGATCGGTGGGACGAAGCTGACGCCCATATCCCAAGGCTGTTCGATCCAGGTATCCTGCGGGATGTCGACCACGTAGTCGTCCACCAGCGGGCGACCGGCCGGCTTGGCGAAAATGGTGACGAAGTGGGCTTTCGGGTACATGTCGCGGATGGCTTTCGCGGTGCCGCCGGTATCCACCAGATCGTCAACTACGATGAAACCTTCGCCGTCACCTTCAGCGCGCTTGAGGATTTTCATCTCACGCTGGTTGTCGTGGTCATAGCTGGAAATGCAGACGGTATCGACGTGGCGAATCCCCAGTTCACGCGCCAGCAGCGCTGCCGGCACCAGGCCGCCGCGGCTTACCGCGATAATACCGGTCCATTTTTCGGCAGGCAGCAGGCGATGCGCCAGTTTGCGCGCTTGCATTTGCAACATATCCCAGGTAACAACGTATTTTTCGCTCATAAAAGGTGTCCCAGCCAGTGTAAAATCGGCTTACTAAATGTTCAGGGGAAAAAAGGTTGCGCGAGATTATAGAGATTGGGCGCGCTGAATACCAGTTGAACCGAGGAATTGATCGCGAATTCGTTACCGCCCGCCTCTGGCGATTCATGCTGAAAAAGCCGGCAACTTCCTATAAAACCGCGCCCTTTTACCGATTATGCAGCGTGATACGGCACGCGCAACGGCGCAAATAAAATGATATTCTCTGACTATCGTGCCGACGCGGCACATAGCTAGCCACGCTAACGGCAGCCGCCCCGGCCACGCGTTTATCTCCGCCGGGCATTGCCCTTAACTTAACCGCACGGCCTCCGCCGTCTGAGCCGGAAGCGCCGTCAACAGGAGACTCAACGTGTCTGAATTGTCTCAACTTTCACCACAGCCGCTGTGGAACATTTTCGCCAAAATCTGCTCGATTCCGCACCCTTCTTATCATGAAGAAGCGCTGGCGCAGCATATCCTCGACTGGGCCAAAGAGAAAAACCTGCACGCCGAGCGCGACCAGGTCGGCAATATTCTGCTGCGCAAGCCTGCTACCCAAGGCATGGAAAACCGTAAGCCGGTCGCGCTGCAGGCGCACCTGGATATGGTGCCGCAAAAGAACAACGACACCGTGCACGACTTCGCCAAAGATCCGATCCAGCCGTATATCGACGGTGAATGGGTCAAAGCGCGCGGCACCACGCTGGGCGCGGACAACGGCATCGGCATGGCTTCCGCGCTGGCGGTGCTGGCGGATGACAGCGTTGAGCACGGCCCGCTGGAAGTGCTGCTGACCATGACCGAAGAAGCCGGCATGGACGGCGCGTTCGGTCTGCAGCCGAACTGGCTGCAGGCGGATATCCTGATCAACACCGATTCGGAAGAAGAAGGCGAGATCTACATGGGCTGCGCCGGCGGGATTGATTTTATCACCACCCTGCCGCTGCAGCGTGAAGCGCTGCCGGCCGGTTATCAGACGCTGAAACTGACCATCAAGGGCCTGAAAGGCGGCCACTCCGGCGCGGATATCCACCTGGGTCTCGGCAACGCCAACAAGCTGCTGGCCCGCTTCCTGTTCGCTCACGCCTCGCAGCTCGGCCTGCGCCTGCTGGAGCTGAACGGCGGCACGCTGCGCAACGCTATCCCGCGTGAAGCCTTCGCCACCGTGGCGGTCGCCGCGGACCAGGTTGAAGCGCTGAAAGCGCTGAGCCAGGAGTTCCTGGCAACGCTGCAGAACGAACTGGCGGCAAAAGAGAAAAACATCACCGTGCTGCTGGAGCCAAGCGACAGCGCGCAGCAGGCGCTGACCGCCGACAGCCAGCAGCGCTTCCTGGCACTGCTGAACGGCACGCCAAACGGCGTAATCCGCATGAGCGACGCGGTGCAGGGCGTGGTGGAAACCTCGCTGAACCTCGGCGTGATCACCACCAGCGACAGCGAAGCAGAAATCATCTGCCTGATCCGCTCGCTGATCGACAGCGGCAAAGACTACGTGGTCGACATGCTGACCGCGCTGGGCCAACTGGCGGGCGCCAAAGTGGCGCCGAAAGGCGGCTACCCGGGCTGGCAGCCGGACGCCGATTCAGCGGTGATGCATCTGGTGCGCGAACTGTATCAGCGCCTGTTTAACAAGACGCCGAACATCATGGTGATCCACGCCGGTCTGGAGTGCGGGCTGTTCAAGAAGCCGTATCCGGATATGGATATGGTCTCTATCGGGCCGACCATCACCGGGCCGCACTCGCCGGATGAACAGGTGCAGATCGAAAGCGTCGGCCTGTACTGGCAGCTGCTGACCGAACTGCTGAAAGCCATCCCGGAGCGCGACTAAGCACGCATCAGGGCCGGGTTCATCCGGCCCTTAACCGTCCCACGGCAGCAGCAGCTGCCGTTCTATCTGCGGATCCAGTAAGGTGACGTGCAACCCCACCAGCCGGACGCCGCGCCCTTCACGCCGCTCACGCCACACCTGCTGCGCTACCGCCAGCAAGTCCTCCCGGTTCAGCACCGGCCAGACGTGCTCCTGCGTGGTCAGCTGGAAATCCTGAAACTTCAGTTTCACCCCCTGACGGGCAATATGCAGGTCGGGTTTTACTTTGCGCAGACGCGCTTCCAGCTCGGGGTAGAGTTTGTCGACAATCAGCGTCTCGCACTGCGACCAGTCGTGAATATCCTCTGCCAGCGTGCGTTCCACGCCGACCGATTTACGCAGCCGCTCCGACGAGACCTGACGTTCGTCAATCCCCTGACTGCGCTCCCACAGCACCCGGCCGAACTTGCCAAAGCGCTTTAACAGCGCGGCCAGATCGTAACGCTGCACGTCGGCGCAGGTGTGCAGCCCCAATTCTTCCAGCCGCTTGGCGGTCACCTTACCCACGCCGGGAATTTTGCCAAGCGGCAACTGCTGCAGAAAAGGCGCCACCTGCGCCGGCGGGATCACATACTGTCCGTTAGGTTTATTCAGATCGGAGGCGATCTTGGCAAGAAACTTGATCGGCGCCACGCCGGCCGAGGCGGTGAGCTGCAGTTCATCAAAAATGGCCTGCCGGATTGCTTCCGCCATCAGCGTGGCCGAGCCGTTGCATTGCGGGCTGTCGGTCACGTCCAGATAGGCTTCATCCAGCGACAGCGGTTCAATCAGCGAGGTATAGCGCGCAAAGATCTGGCGAATATGCTGCGAGGCCTCTTTATAGGCCGTCATGCGCCCCGGCAGCAGCGTCAGCTGCGGGCACAGCTTCAGCGCCATCGCGGTCGACATCGCGCTGCGCACGCCGTAGCGACGCGCCGGATAGTTGGCGGTGCTGATCACGCCACGCCGTTCGGCACTGCCCCCGATCGCCAGCGGAATATCCCGCAGGCTGGGATTGTCGCGCATTTCCACTGCGGCAAAGAAGCAATCCATATCGACATGAATGATTTTACGCATCGCGCCCTCCGGTAATACTGTATAAGTATACAGCAAAATTATCGGTACTCAATACGGGGCCTGGGCAATATCTGAATACAGGCGGCGGGGAGTAAAAAAAGCGTCATTTTTCAGCCGTATGATAACGCCAGGTCAAATTCAGGAAGGTTATTATGTTGCCACTACGCGCTCTGCCCGCGCTGCTGCTACTGCTGTGCACCCCGCTGTTGAACGCCGTTGCCGCGCCGCAGCCGGCGATTATCGCCCACCGCGGCGGCACCGCCGACGCGCCGGAAAATACCCTGCCGGCCATCCGCAGCGCCTTGGACAACGGCGCCGATGCCGTGTGGATCACGCTGCAGCAGGCCAAAGACGGCGTCATCGTGCTGTATCGCCCCGCCGATCTGCAAGCACTCACTAACGCCCGCGGCCCGGTCTCCGCCTACAGCGCCGAACAGCTGGCGCAGACGGATGCCGGCTGGGCCTACGCCCGCAGCGGCGACCACCCGTACCGCGCGCAGGGCATCGGCATTCCCCGACTGGCAACGGTGCTGCAAACTTTTCCGCACGCCACCTTCTATCTAGACATCAAGTCGCCGGACGCCGATCCGGCCCGCTTCGCCCGCGCGCTGCTGACGACGCTGGAAACGCAGCACGCGCTGACGCGCACCCGGGTCTATTCCACCGATGCCCGTTACCTGCAAGCGCTGCCGCCGCAGATTGCGCGCTTTGTCAGCCGCGATGAAACCCGCAGCCTGCTGGCTAACGTCACCATGGCGCACCGCTGCCAGCTGCAGCCGCACGGTAATGCGCCCCGCTGGTACGGGCTGGAACTGACGCGCGAAGTCGAGGTGGTGGAAAAATACACGCTGGGCGAAGGACGCTCCAAGGCACAGCTCAGTTGGGACGATGAATCGATGGCCTGTTTCCGCTCGCAAGGGCCGGCGCGGATTGTCCTATTCGGCGTCAACTCGCCGCAGGCTTACCGGCAGGCGCAGATATTAGGCGCAGACGCGGTAATGGTGGATTCGCCCAAACAGGCGCAACGGTGGCGGGAGAAAAATCAGGGCGCGGTCAGCCGCGCCCCGGAATGATATCAACGACTATAAAATACGGTGCTTTTCCAACTGTTCCCGGCGCTGCGCCTCTTTCGCCAGGCGCTTTTTACGCGCATCGCAGGGTTCCGGGCAGTCGCAGACTTTCTCCATCCCCAGCGCGGTGATGCCGCCACAGCTGCCCTGCAGGCTTTTGCGTTTAAACACATAGCCCAGCGACATGCCGCCGATAATCAGCAGAAATAACACGAAGGTGGCAACAAATACCGTCAGCATAGCGGCCTCACAGGATTTTCTTCATATACGGTTCAAAGGCTGCGGAATAGCGCTCTTCAAAACCGTCGTCGGTTTTCACGATCATATAGACCGGGATCCCGAGCAGGTTGGCCAGCGCCATGCCGCGTTCCGGCCCCATCACGTCCAGCCCGGTCGACAGGCCGTCGGCGGTCATACAGGTCGGGCTGATGACGGTAATCGACGCCAGGCGGTGCTCAACCGGCCGGCCGCTGCGCGGATCGATGGTATGCGAATAGCGCACGCCGTCCTGCTCGAAGTAGTTGCGATAGTCGCCCGAAGTGGCGATCGCCATATTGCCGGGCTGAATCACCAGCTGTGCGCGCTGTTGCGCGTCGTCGCTGGGCCGCTCGATGGCAATCCGCCACGGCTGCTCCTTGCCGTTCAGACCACGGGTGCGTACTTCGCCGCCGATATCCACCATGTAGTTTCGCACCTGCCGGGATTGCAGGTAGTTCACCACCACGTCGACGCCGTACCCCTTGGCGATCGACGACAGGTCAACATACAGTTCCGGGATATGCTTCACCAGCGCATTGCCCTGCACCGCCAGCTTGTCGATGCCGGTCCAGGCGCGGCGCTGCGCCAGTTCTGCGGCCTCCGGCACCTGGGTTCTGCGCCCTTCCGGGCCAAAGCCCCACAGGTTGACCAGCGGCCCGACGGTGACGTCCAGCGCGCCGTCGGTCACGCGGTTAATACGCAGCGCCTCGCTGACCACCTGCGCCGTCGCGGCGGACACCGGGAACGGCGTATCGACCGCGCGGCTGCGGTTAAAGCGGCTTAGCTCTGAATCCGGCCGGTAGGTCGACATCTGGTCATTTACCAACTCCAGACGTTTGTCGATCTCCGTCTGTATCTCGCTGGCCGACGGCGTATCGTCGCCGGGCAGATAGCGGATCGAATAGGAGGTCCCCATGGTTTTACCCTCGAGGCTCACCTGCGCCGGCCCGCATCCGCTTAATAACAAGGTGGCGCCAAGCGCCACCAGTGTTAGCCAGCCTTTCATTGCTGACGCGCGCATTTAGCCACCAAAGTCATCAAGCATGATGTTTTCATCTTCAACGCCCAAATCCTTCAGCATCTTGATCACCGCGGCGTTCATCATCGGCGGCCCGCACATGTAGAACTCGCAGTCTTCCGGCGCCGGATGGTTCTTCAGGTAGTTCTCCAGCAACACGTTGTGGATAAAGCCGGTGTAGCCGGTCCAGTTATCCTCAGGCTGCGGATCCGACAGCGCCACGTGCCAGGTGAAGTTTTCGTTCTCTTCCTGCAGATGATTGAAGTCATCTTCATAGAACATTTCACGCAGCGAGCGGGCGCCGTACCAGAAGGTAATCTTGCGCTTCGAGTGCAGGCGTTTCAACTGGTCGAAAATATGCGAACGCATCGGCGCCATACCCGCGCCGCCGCCGATAAAGATCATCTCGGCGTCGGTCTCTTTGGCGAAGAACTCGCCGAACGGCCCGGAGATCGTCACCTTATCGCCCGGCTTCAGCGACCAGATATAAGACGACATGATGCCCGGCGGCACATCCGGATTGTTCGGCGGCGGCGTGGCGATACGCACGTTCAGCATGATAATGCCTTTTTCATCCGGGTAGTTCGCCATGGAATACGCACGCACCGTGGTGTCGTCAACCTTGGAGCGGTAGCGGAACAGGTTAAACTTGTCCCAGTCGCCGCGGTACTCTTCCGGCACGTCAAAATCGGCATAGCCGATATCGTGCGCCGGCGCTTCAATCTGAATAAAACCGCCCGCACGGAAAGGCACGTCTTCGCCGTCCGGGATCTTCAGCTTCAGCTCTTTGATAAAGGTCGCTTTGTTGTCATTGGAAATGACTTCGCATTCCCATTTCTTCACGCCGAAGATCTCCTCCGGCAGCTCGATTTTCAGATTCTGCTTCACGTTGACCTGGCAGGCCAGGCGGCAGCCCTCTTTCGCTTCGCGCTTGGTGATATGCGACAGTTCGGTCGGCAGGATATCGCCGCCGCCTTCTTTGATCACTACCCGGCACTGGCCGCAGGAGCCGCCGCCGCCGCAGGCCGAGGAGACGAAAATCCCCTGACCGGACAGCATATTGAGCAGCTTGTCCCCCGCCGGCGCGTGGAAGCTTTTATCCTTGTCGCCGTTGACTTCAACGGCCACGTCGCCCGTGTTCACCAGTTTAGATTTGGCAAACAGGATCAGTAGCGCCAGCACCATGACGATGCAGGTGAACATCGCTACGCCTAAAATAATTTCCATAAATTTTCCGCCTTTATCTCTGGGTTATTACAACTGAACCCCGGAGAAGGACATAAAGCCCAACGCCATCAGCCCGGTGGTAATAAAGGTGATGCCCAGACCGCGTAACCCTGCCGGCACATCGGCATACTTCAGTTTCTCGCGGATCCCCGCCATCGCGACAATCGCCAACATCCAGCCGGTGCCGGAGCCGAAGCCGTACACCACAGATTCCGCGAAGTTGTAGTCACGCTGCACCATGAAGGACACGCCGCCGAAGATGGCGCAGTTCACGGTAATCAGCGGCAGGAAGATGCCGAGGGCGTTGTACAGCGACGGGAAGAAGCGATCGAGGATCATCTCCAGAACCTGTACCAGCGCCGCAATCACCCCGATAAAGGTGATGAAGTTGAGGAAGCTCAGATCCACACCGTCCATCAGCGCGCCGTCGCGCAGAATCAGGTTGTAGACCAGGTTGTTCGCCGGCACCGCAATGCCCAGCACGATGGTGACGGCAATCCCCAGACCAAAGGCGGTAGAGACCTTCTTCGACACCGCGAGGAAGGTACACATGCCGAGGAAGAACGCCAGCGCCATGTTTTCAACGAAAACGGCGCGGACAAACAGACTGATATAATGTTCCATCGCCGATTACTCCTTTTCAACCTGCGCAGGCTTCAGCGTGCGCAGCGCCCAAATCAGCAGGCCGATAATAAAGAATGCGCTCGGCGCCAGCAGGAACAGGCCGTTCGGCATGTACCAACCGCCGTTCTGCAGCGTTTCCAACACCGACACGCCGAACAGCTTGCCGGAACCGATCAGCTCGCGCAGGAAACCGACCAGGATCAGAATCACGCCGTAGCCCAGCCCGTTGCCGATGCCGTCCATAAAGCTTTCGATCGGCGGCGACTTCATCGCATAGGCTTCGGCGCGTCCCATCACAATACAGTTGGTGATGATCAGGCCGACGAATACCGACAGCTGTTTGGAGATTTCAAACGCGTAGGCGCGCAGCACCTGGTCAACCACGATCACCAGCGAGGCGATAATCGCCATCTGCACGATAATGCGCACGCTGTTGGGAATGTGGTGACGGATCAGTGAAATAAAGAAGCTGGAGAACGCCGTCACCAGCGTGACCGCGATAGTCATCACCACCGCCGTTTCCAGCTTGGTGGTCACCGCCAGCGCGGAACAGACGCCCAGCACCTGCAGGGCAATCGGGTTGTTGTCAAACAGCGGCCCCAGCAGGACCCGTTTAATCTCTTTGGAATCAGCCATTTTTCAGCGCTCCTTCACGAACTTTTTTCAGGAACGGGCCAAAACCATGTTCGCCCAACCAGAAATCAAAAGTGTGCTGTACGCCGTTGGAGGTCAGGGTCGCGCCGGACAGGGCGTCCACGCCATGAATATCCCCTGCGGGCGCGCCGCCTTTCACCACGCGGATGGCCGGCTTGCCGCTGTCGTCAAACAGCTTCTTGCCCACCCACTGCTGGCGCCAGGACGCATTTTCCACCTCACCGCCCAGCCCCGGGGTTTCCCCCTGGTCGTAGTAGGTGATGCCTTTGACCGTGTCGCCATCGCCGTCGACGGCGACAAAGGCGTACATCATCGACCACAGGCCGGTGCCGTATACCGGCAGCACGATTTTGCTGACCGCGCCGGCGTCGTCGCGCACCAGGTAAATTTCAGCCTGGTTGCTGCGACGCTTGATGCCCGCCGGATCCTGCGCCGCCGGCAAGGCGATGCTCTTGGCGTTATCGCGCAGCGCTGCGGCCTGATCGAACGATGTCGCATCGCCCTGCACGAAATCGCCGCTGTTCAGATCCACCAGCCGCGCCTCAATGCGTTTGTCGAAGATTTGCTTCACCTGCTCGCCGGGCATCGCCGGCTGCAGCAGCCCCGCCACGTCCAGGATATTGCGCTGCTTATCCAGCAGCTTTTGCTCCTGCTGTTTGGACTTCAGGCCGACGGCGGAGCCCGCCACCACCACTGAACACACCAGACACAGCAACAGTACTACCAGCAGCGTTTTACCGATGCTGTCATTTTTTGCTTCACTCGCCACGGGCTTTTCTCCGCTTGATGTTAGCCTGCACCACCAGATAATCGAACAGCGGCGCGAACAGGTTGGCGAACAGAATCGCCAGCATCATCCCTTCCGGATAGGCCGGGTTGACCACGCGAATCAACACGCACATCACGCCGATCAGGATGCCGTACCACCACTTCCCTTTGTTGGTGAAGGCGGCGGAAACCGGGTCGGTCGCCATAAAGATCATGCCGAAGGCGAAACCGCCCAGCACCATGTGCCAGTACCACGGCATGGCGAACATCGGGTTGGTGTCGGAGCCAATTGCGTTAAACAGATAGGCGGTGGCGATCATGCCGAGCATCACACCGGCGACGATGCGCCAGGAAGCGATGCGGGCAAACAGGATAATCGCGCCGCCGATCAGGATCATCAGCGTGGAGACTTCACCGACAGAGCCGGGAATGTTGCCGAGGAAGGCGTCCATCCAGGTGATGGAGTGGCCGGTCGCCACGTTGCTCAGGCCCTGCGCGCCGCCGGCGCTCCACTGGGCCAGCGGGGTTGCGCCGGAGAAGCCGTCCGCCGAGGTCCACACCAGATCGCCGGAAATCTGCGCCGGGTAGGCGAAGAACAGGAACGCGCGCCCTGCCAGCGCCGGGTTGAGGAAGTTGCGCCCGGTGCCGCCGAAGATCTCTTTGGCAATCACCACGCCGAAGGTAATCCCCAGCGCCGCCTGCCACAGCGGCAGCGTCGGCGGTACGATCAGCGCAAACAGAATCGAGGTGACGAAGAAACCTTCGTTAATCTCATGCTTGCGGATGATGGAGAACAACACTTCCCAAAAGCCGCCGACGATAAACACCACGGCGTAAATCGGCACAAAGTAGGTTGCCCCCAGCACCATTTTACTGACCCAGCCGGCGTCCGGCGCCAGCGAGGCGCCCAGCCACTGCGCCAGCACGTAGTGCCAGTCGCCCGCCAGCACCTGTTGCAGCTGATCGCCGCTGTACATCTGGTGCAGCGCGGGGATCGCCTGCTGCCCCACGTTGTACATGCCCCAGAACATCGCCGGGAATACCGCCATCCACACCAGGATCATCATGCGCTTCAGGTCGATGGCGTCACGCACGTGCGAAGCGCCGTGCGTCACCGTGCCCGGCGTGTAGAAGACCGTAGTGGTGGCTTCATATAACGGGTACCACTTTTCCAGCTTGCCGCCCGGCGTGAAGTGATGCTCGATTTTCTCAAAATAGTTCTTCAGGCCCATGGGTTATCCTTCCAGCTCAATCTTGGTCAGCACGTCGCGCAGCACCGGAGCGTATTCATACTTACCCGGGCAGACAAAGGTGCACAACGCCAGATCCTCTTCATCCAGCTCCAGGCAGCCCAGAGACTGCGCGCTGTCGGTATCGCCCGCCAGCAGATCGCGCAGCAGCAGCGTCGGCAGAATATCCAGCGGCATCACCCGCTCGTAGTTGCCGATCGGCACCATGGAACGTTCGCCGCCGTTGGTGCTGGTGGAGAAGGCGAACAGTTTGTTCTTCAGGAAGTGCCCCAGCGTGGTACGGGTGATAGTGAACTTGTTCGACGAAGGCAGCACCCAGCCGAGCAGCTCTTTTTCACGCCCTTCTTCCAGCACGGACACCTGACTGTGGAAGCGGCCGAGGTAGGCCTTCGGGCCGACGGCGTGCGTGCCGCTCAGCACTGAGCCGGTGATCACACGGTTTTCGCCGTCTTTCAGGCGGCCCGCGGTCAGCTCATCCAGGCTGGCGCCCAGACGGGTGCGCAGCAGCGCCGGCTGTTCAACCTGCGGCCCGGCCAGGGCAACCACGCGACGCGTGTCGAGTTTGCCGGTGGTGAACAGCGTGCCGATGGCGATCACATCCTGATAGCCGATATGCCACACGGTTTTCTTGATGCTTACCGGCTCGATAAAGTGAATGTGAGTGCCTACCAACCCTGCTGGGTGCGGGCCGGCGAACTCGTTGTAGGTGATTTGCGCGTTATCGGCGCCGGACAGTTTGCCGCCGGCCGCCTGGCAGACGTGCACCTTGCCGTCGGTCAGACGCGTCAGCACCGTCAGGCCGGCGTTAAACGCCGCCAGCTGCTCGGCGATGATCACCTGCGGATCGGCGGCCAGCGGCTGGGTGTCGATAGCGGTGACGAAAATGGCGCGCGGCGTGCTGCCCGGACGCGGCGTTTTACTGAAAGGACGGGTGCGCAGCGCGGTCCACAGGCCGCTGCTCAGCAGCTCGCCTTCTACCATGCCGCGTTCCAGCTGCGCCAGATCGGCCGGTGAGTAATGGGCGAACGTTTCCTGCTGCGCGTCGTCGTCAACGGCAATCACCACCGATTGCAGGACGCGACGCTCGCCGCGGTTGATGGCGACGATTTTGCCGCCGGCCGGCGCGGTGAATAAGACCCCGGGGTTCTTTTTATCTTCGAACAGCGCCTGACCAAGCTTAACGCTGTCGCCCTCCTGCACCAGCATGGAGGGACGCATACCGATATACTCCTCCCCCAGCAGTGCCACGTGCTTGAGATGCGGGCCGTCCTGAATCGCCTGAGTCGGTGCTCCGGCTATCGGCAGGTCTAACCCTTTTCTGATTTTAATCATAGGATTTATACGATGTTTTTATGGTTTCACATGTCGTCGTGGCCAGGGCCAGTACGGACAATGCCAGGATGATGAGACGCCACACGTCGCCTCCGGGTTGAATACTCCAACGCCGTATTCAACATGAATTCTCGCGTATTGACGCTATGAGTAGAGAACAGCACTTCCATTGTTATTGACGCCCCCTTCCCTCACCCACAATTCAACCGGCGCAACGCTGCTTCGCCACTGGCGAAACGGCCGCTGAACGCGAACGGTTTGTTTGCTTGCCAATACCCGACCTGCTGGCCACAGCCCAGCGGTATCAAGCCGAAGATGGTAACATTTTTCGCAACATTTTTCTCCATTCGTCAGTGACCTGAGTCAAGCAAACGGAATTAAGTTGTTGCTTATTTCCTGCATGAATCGTTAAAAATTGGCAGTTAATTCACTTTTATCGAGCTTTGTAGTTTTTTTATACATATCCTATATTGCTAAATATAAACACGCTGGTAATCTGGCGTGGCGTAAATGCAACAAAAAGTCAGTGGCACGCGGACGGTTAATCACCGTCGGCACATAAATATTTATCCTGAATAATTCAAGTCACACCAGGACGGCGACCGGGCATCGGTTCCGCAACAGGCCATGGCCTGCGGCGGGAAGCGCGGCACTATGGCCGGCACGGGTATGGCGCGGGATTATGACGGGGTATAGCAGGAATAATTTAATGAGCAGAATCGCGCTGTTATTTGCGATGCTGGTTTCTATGCCGATGATCACCGCCTGCAGCGCCAGCGAGCAGGTGCCTGAAACACCGGTTGTTAAACAGCAATTAATGGGTTCGCCCGTCTATATCCAGATATTTAAAGAAGAGCGGACGTTAGAACTTTACGCCAAGATGGGCAATGAGTTCCGTCTGGTGAATAGTTTTCCGATCTGTAACTATTCCGGCGGACTGGGGCCGAAACGCGTCCAGGGCGACTTTAAGAGTCCCGAGGGCTTTTATAGCGTCGACGTGCGCCATCTGAAACCCGACAGCCGCTATTATCGGGCGATTAATATCGGCTTCCCGAATGCGTACGACCGCGCGCAGGGCTATTCCGGCGCCTACCTGATGATCCACGGCGAATGTAAATCCATCGGCTGCTACGCCATGACCAACGGTTATATGGATGAGATCTACCGCTATGTGGCGGCGGCGTTCAACAACGGCCAGCGTCTGGTGGATATCAGCATCTACCCGTTCCGCATGACCGAACAGAACATGATACGCCACCGCTCCTCGGTGTACGCCAGCTTCTGGCGTCAGCTGAAGCCGGGCTATGACTACTTTGTCAAAAACCACCAGCCGCCGACCATGCAGGTCGCCAACGGCCAGTATGTGCTGGGCAAACCGCTGATGAACGGCGGGCAGTCGAATACGCTGTTCGCCTCGACAACGCAGCCGGCAACCACCTCCGGCGCGCAGTCAGGCAACCCGTTCAGCCCGTCACAGCAGCCGCTCACCGTAGTGAAATAAGGCAAACTCGCCTGGCTCAATCTTGTGCCAGGTTTCATTGCCGGTCAGCGGCTGGGTGGCAATCACCGTGACCACGTCGTTTGGCGTGGTCTGCCGCTGAAAATCAATCTCCACGTCCTGATCGAGCAGCGTCGCCTTGCCAAACGGCGCGCGGCGCGTGATCCAGTACAGGTTGGTCGAGCAGAAGGCCATCACGTACTGGCCGTCCGACAGCAGCATATTGAACACGCCTTTACGCCGCAGCTGCTGCGCCAGCAGCGCGATATAGCGGAACACCGCCGGCCAGCGGCCCGGCGTACGCGGGTATTTCAGCGACAGCTGGTGCAGCAGCCAGCAGAATGCATATTCGCTGTCGGTCTGGCCGACCGGGCGGAAGGTGCCGGTTTCCAGGTTACGGTAGCCTTTCAGCTGGCCGTTGTGCGCGTAAGTCCAGTTGCGTCCCCACAGCTCGCGGGTAAACGGATGGGTATTTTCCAGCGCCACCTCGCCGCGGTTGGCCTGGCGGATATGCGAAATTACCGCGCAGGACTTGATTGGGTAGTCCTGCACCAGACGGGCGATCGGCGAATTGAAACTGGGCTGCGGATCTTTAAACGTGCGGCAGCCGTTGCCTTCATAGAAGGTGATGCCCCAACCGTCTTTATGCGGACCGGTGCGGCCGCCGCGCTGCACCAGGCCGGTAAAACTGAAACAGATATCGGTCGGCACATTCGCGCTCATCCCGAGCAGTTCACACATCGAAAACCACTCCTTCATAGTGGGCGCCCTGCGCCCCTACATCATGAAGACGGGGACGCGCGGCCCCCGTCGGCCTTAAGCCTTAACCATCTCTTTTTCGATCAGCTGAATCAAGATATGAATCGCTTTGATATGGATTTCCTGAATGCGGTCAGCGTAGCCGAAGTGCGGCACGCGGATTTCCACATCGGCGGAACCGGCCATTTTACCGCCGTCTTTGCCGGTCAGGGTGATCACCTTCATCCCTTGGGCGCGCGCTGCTTCAATCGCCTTGATGATGTTGCCGGAGTTGCCGGAGGTAGAGATGCCCAGCAGCACGTCGCCTTCGCGACCCACGGCTTCCACATAGCGGGAGAACACATAGTCATAACCGAAGTCGTTGCTGACGCAGGACAGGTGGCTCACGTCGGAAATGGCAATCGCCGGGTAGCCCGGACGGTTCTCGCGGTAGCGGCCGGTCAGCTCTTCGGCAAAATGCATCGCGTCGCAGTGCGAACCGCCGTTGCCGCAGGAGATCACCTTGCCGCCGGCTTTAAAGGAATCGGCCAGCAATACGGCGGCGCGCTGAATGGCGTCGATGTTGGCGTCATCGCTGATAAATTTCGCCAGCGTATCCGCCGCTTCATTCAGTTCACTGCGAATCAGGTCGTGGTACATGAGATAGCCTCTTTTTATCGTCAATCTTCCGCCTTGCAGTGTAACGGATCGGGGAAAAACCGAGAAGCACTGCGCGCGAAACTACGCATCGGTTGAGGAGCGCCTGCGTTTTTTGACCTTTGGTGCTGTCAGTTTGTGACCTGAGTTGTAATTAAAGTGTAAATGCATTGATAAAAACAATCGCCTGAACTAAAACCAATCTATACACCAAACAGGTCAGACCTCTTACGACTTAGGAGCTGTAATCATGATGGTTCTTAGTATTGTTGTGCTACTGGCGCTTATCAGCGTGCTGTTCTACCACCGGGTAAATCTGACCCTCAGCAGCCTGCTGCTGTTGGCCTATACCGCCGTCATGGGCGTTATCGGCCTGTGGAGTTTCTGGATGCTGCTGCCGCTGGCCGTGATCCTGCTGCCGCTGAACGTGACGTCACTGCGTCGCGGCTGGCTGTCCGCACCGGCGTTAAAAGCGTTCCGTAAAGTGATGCCGCCGATGTCCACCACCGAGAAAGAGGCGATCGACGCCGGTACCACCTGGTGGGAAGGCGATCTGTTCCGCGGCGCGCCGGACTGGAACAAGCTGCATAACTATCCGCAGCCGCAGCTGAGCGCCGAAGAGCAGGCGTTCCTCGACGGCCCGGTGGAAGAAGCCTGCCGTATGGCCAACGACTTCCAGATCACTCATGAGCTGGCCGATCTGCCGCCGGAGCTGTGGGCATACCTGAAAGAGCACCGCTTCTTTGCCATGATCATCAAGAAAGAGTTCGGCGGGCTGGAGTTCTCACCTTACGCCCAGGCGCGCGTGCTGCAGAAACTGGCGGGTGTGTCCGGCATTCTGGCGATCACCGTCGGCGTACCGAACTCCCTCGGCCCGGGCGAGCTGCTGCAGCATTACGGCACCGAAGAGCAAAAAAACCGTTATCTGCCGGGCCTGGCGCGCGGCGAAGAGATCCCGTGCTTCGCGCTGACCAGCCCTGAGGCCGGTTCGGATGCCGGCGCCATTCCGGACGTCGGCACCGTGTGCATGGGCGAGTGGCAAGGCGAACAGGTTCTGGGCATGCGCCTGACCTGGAACAAGCGCTATATCACGCTGGCGCCGGTGGCTACCGTGCTCGGCCTGGCGTTTAAACTGTACGACCCGAATCACCTGCTGAGCGACGACGAAGCGCCGGGCATCACCTGCGCGCTGATCCCGACCAGCACGCCGGGCGTGGAGATCGGCAACCGCCACTTCCCGCTGAACATTCCGTTCCAGAACGGCCCGACGCGCGGCACCGACGTCTTCGTCCCGATCGACTACATTATCGGCGGGCCGAAAATGGCCGGTCAGGGCTGGCGCATGCTGGTTGAGTGTCTGTCGGTCGGTCGCGGCATCACGCTGCCTTCCAACTCCACCGGCAGCGTGAAATCGCTGGCGCTGGGCATCGGCGCCTACGCTCATATCCGCCGTCAGTTCAAAATCGCCATCGGCAAGATGGAAGGGATCGAAGAACCGCTGGCGCGCATCGCCGGCAACACCTATGTGATGGATGCCGCCGCCTCGCTGATTACCTATGCGCTGGTGCAGGGCGAAAAACCGGCGGTGCTGTCAGCGATCGTCAAATACCACTGTACCCACCGCGGTCAGCAGTCAACGATTGACGCCATGGATATCGCCGGCGGTAAGGGCATTATGCTGGGCGAATCCAACTTCCTGGCCCGCGCCTATCAGGGCGCGCCGATCGCCATCACCGTGGAAGGGGCCAATATCCTGACCCGTACCATGATGATCTTCGGTCAGGGGGCGATCCGCTGCCATCCTTACGTCCTGCAGGAAATGGCGGCGGCGCAGAACAACGATCTGGCCGATTTCGACCGGGCGCTGTTCGGCCACCTCGGCCACGTGGGCAGCAACAAAGTACGCAGCTTCTGGCTCGGCCTGACCAACGGCCGCACCAGCGCCTCGCCGACCAAAGACGCCACCCGCCGCTACTATCAGCAGCTGAACCGCCTGAGCGCCAACCTGGCGCTGCTGTCGGACGTCTCCATGGGCGTACTGGGCGGCGATCTGAAGCGTCGCGAACGCATTTCCGCACGCCTGGGGGATATTCTCAGCCAGATGTATCTGGCCTCCGCCACGCTGAAACGTTTTGAAGATGAAGGACGTCAGAAGGACGATCTGCCGCTGGTGCACTGGGGCGTGCAGGACTGTCTGCATCAGGCCGAGCAGGCGCTGGACGATCTGCTGCGCAACTTCCCGAACCGCTTTATCGCCGGGGCGCTGCGGCTGGTGATCCTGCCGTTCGGCCGCGTGCATCAGGCGCCGTCCGATCGTCTGGATCACCAGTTGGCGAAGATCCTGCAGCAACCGTCCGCCACCCGCAGCCGTCTGGGACGCGGGCAGTACCTGGCCGCCAGCGAGCACAACCCGATAGGCCTGCTGGAAGAGGCGCTGGTGGATGTGATCGCCGCCGAGCCGATTCATGCCCGCCTGTGTAAAGAGGCCGGTAAAAACCTGCCGTTCACCCGGCTGGATCGTCTGGCGCAGCGCGCACTGGAAGAAGGCAAGATCAGCGATGAGGAAGCGCGCATCCTGACCAAGGCCGAAGAGAGCCGTCTGCGTTCGATCAACGTGGATGACTTCGCACCGGAGGCGCTGGCGGCGCAGCAGCCGGAAAAGCCGCAGCCGCAGGAGAAACGCCGTCCGCATACTGAAGCGGCGTAAACACACGCGGTAATCATTAAGGGGCGATCTTCGCCCCTTTTTTGATCGCCGCAACCCGCCGCGATTTAACTGTGCTGGCGAATACGCGCCAGCAGCTCATCGACATTGGCCATCTGCGGCTCATTAACGATCAGCGCCCGTCCCAGGCTCAGCGCGTTACGCTGGCATTCGGCACGCATATCAGCATCCTCAATCGCATCCAGATCGGCGACGTGCGCCAGGCCGATGGTGCGGCGAATCAGTTCGGTACCGCAATAGCCCACCGCATCCTGCCATACCTGCTGCAGGAAGCGCTCCGCATAGCCGGACGTCGCCAGCGCGGCATCTTCCGTCTTTTGCTGACACAGCGCCAGGAAGCGGTCGGCGAAAATCAGCCACAGCTCGCGCACGTCCTGCAGCCGCTGTTCGCGGCCGGCGGCGGCGTCGCGCGGGCCAAGCAGCCCCGGCAACCCGCAGTAGTTCAGCAGCAGGTTGCCCAGCGCGGTACCCACGTCGAAGCCGATCGGCCCGTAGAAGCCGAATTCGGCATCAATCGCCTTCAGCCGCCCTTCGGCAACAAATATCGAGCCGCTGTGAATATCGCCGTGCAATAACGCTTCGGCTTTGCTGAGAAAACGGTGCTTCAGCCCGGCGACCGCCAGCTTCAGCGCCGCGTCGTGGCGCAGCTCGCGTACCTGCGGCAGCAGCGCTTCGTCAAACTGATTGCGTTCGTGGTCGCAGTAAGGATCGCTGAAAAACAGATCTTCGGTAATCTGGCACAGCTCGGGGTTGGTAAAGCGGCTGACCTGCGCCTTTTTCTGCTGCGCATTTTGGTAAAAATCAGAGGTATGAAACAGCGTCTGCGCCAGATACTCCGCCAGCTGGCCGACCGCCAACGGATAGTAATGCCCGGCGATCAGCGCGTTGCGCCAGATTTGGTGGTCGGAGAGATCTTCCTGCACCATCACCGCCAGCTCCGCGTCATGATGCAGTACGCGCACGGTATGGCGCGGGCAGAACTCGCCATGGGTCAGCAGCGTTTGGGCCTCAATGCGCGCCCGGTCGAGCGTCAGCGGCCAGGACTCACCGACGCAGCGTACGTACGGCAGCGCCTGCTTGACGATCGCCCGGCTGACGCCTTCCCGGTCGCGGATTTTAAACACCAGGTTCAGGTTGCCGTCGCCGATCTCCTCGGCGCTGACCAGCGTGTGCGGATCGGCCAGTTGTCCGAACTGGCGGGCGTATTCAACGGCATCGGCTGCCGTAAAGGTACGGTAAAGCGACATCTCAACCCCTCTGGTATCACTGACAAACAGGATCTTATTTTTTTAGACGTAAAGGCATTTGGACATCTATACATCCGAAAATCATGTTGGCAGAATAGCGCTACAGATGCAATACGCTCGTAACAAGGATTTAACTGCTATGCGCCCTCTTAACACCACCAGTTTGATACTGCGCGACAACCGGCTGTGGATCCTCGATCAGCAGGCGTTGCCCCAGGAAAAACACTGGCTTGCCAGCGACAGCGTTGAAGAACTCGTCGGCCATATCCACGCCCTGCGCGTGCGCGGCGCACCGCTGATCGGGCTGTCCGCCAGCCTGCTGCTGGCTCTGCTGGCCGAGCGCGGCCTCGCCCGCGACGACGTCATGCAGGCGCTGAGCACGCTGCGGGCGGCGCGGCCGACCGCCGTTAATCTGATGAATAATCTGGATCGCATTAAGCAGGCGCTGGCGCAGCCGGCGTGGCGCGCGGCGGTAAGCGCGGAAGCCTGGCGGCTGGTGGAAGAAGATCGCGCCCTGTGCGACCGCATCGCCGACCACGGCGCTGCGCTGGTCGCCCCCGGCAGCCGGCTGCTGACCCACTGCAACACCGGCGGGCTGGCCACTGCCGGCATCGGCACGGCGATTGGCGTGCTGCTGCGCGCCCACCAGCAGGGCAAAGTGGAACGCGTGTGGGTGGATGAAACCCGTCCGCTGCTGCAAGGCGGCCGGCTGACCGCCTGGGAACTGGGTGAGCTGGGCATCCCCTACCGGCTGATCTGCGATTCGATGGCCGCCAGCCTGATGGCGCAGGGACAGGTCGATGCGGTGTGGGTCGGCGCCGATCGCATCGCCGCCAACGGCGACGTCGCCAACAAGATCGGCACCTACAGCCTGGCGGTGCTGGCGCATTATCACGGCATTCCGTTTTACGTCGCCGCACCGCACACCACGCACGATCCGGCCTGCGCCGACGGCGCCGCCATTCCGATTGAGCAGCGCGCCGCCGAGGAAGTGGCCGGCGTCAGCGGCAGCTTCGGCCAGTGCCGCTGGGCGCCGGAAGACGCCGACGTGTATAACCCGGCGTTTGACGTAACGCCGTCAGCGCTGATTAGCGGTTGGGTGCTGGACAGCGGCGTGATTACGCCGCAGCAGGTCAAGGCGGGGATTTTCCAGCGGGCGCTGGGGTAACGCTGTAACAGGGCTGATTATGCAGCCCTGTTGATCACCCGGCGCGTTAATCCAGACGCGGGAACGCGTCAGCGATCGGATCGCCGGTAAACTGCGCGATCCAGCCCTGCGGATTATCAAACACGCGAATGGCGGTAAAATGCGGCGCGGCGCCCATATCAAACCAGTGCGGCGTATGGGCCGGCACCGAGATCAGATCGTTTTTTTCACACAGGATCTGATACACCCGCTGGTTCAGATGCAGGCAAAACAGCCCGGCGCCCTCGACAAAGAAACGCACCTCATCTTCGCCGTGGGTATGTTCCGATAAAAACTTCTGCCGTAGATCCTCGCGCTGCGGATGATCCGGGCGCATGGCGATCACATCCCAGCTTTGGTAGCCCTTTTCCGCCACCAGCCGATCGATGGCGTGCTGATAGGCGGCGATCACCGCCTCCGGCTGCGGATCGTCCTCCAGCACGCGATCCGCCTGCCAGCGTTCGAAACGCACGCCGACCTGCTCCAGCTGCCGGCGGATCTGCTCGCCGTCGCGGCTCTGCCACAGCGGCTGCTGCGGCTGTTCATCGCTATAAATGGTCAAGGCGCTCATCAGCAAAACTCCCCTAAGTCGATACGATCAAAACGGTTAACCTGCGGGTGGCGGCTGTGCGGATCGTCCTCGCCGCGAATCAGCTGACAACCGTGCCAGCCGGCGTCGTGCGCCGCGTCCAGCTCCTGGCGGATATCCGACAGGAACAGCAGTTCGGACGGCGCCAGGCCGATGGCCGCGGCGATATTGCGGTATGAACCCGCCTCGCGTTTGGCGCCGACGCGGGTATCAAAATAACCGCTGAACAGCGGCTGCAGATCGCCGGCTTCGCTGTAGCCGAACAGCAGTTTCTGCGCTTCAACCGAGCCGGAGGAGTAGACATACAGTCCGATACCCTGCCGCTGCCACGCCGCCAGCTGCGTCGCCACCTCCGGATAGAGATGGCCGCGAAAGTCGCCGTTGTGGTAACCGCTGCGCCAGACGATGCCCTGCAGCGCCTTCAGCGCGGTGGATTTGCGATCTTCATCCATAAAACGGTACAGAGCGGCGATCAGCTGCTCGGCATCGGCCTGCGGCTGCGCGATCTCTGCCCGCAGCGCCGCCAGCGCCTCGGCCACCTCGCCGTCGTCCGCATGGCGGCGTACATAATCGGCCAGATGCTGGCGGGCGTAGGGAAACAGCACCTGATGCACAAAGCGGATATCGCTGGTGGTGCCTTCAATATCGGTAACAATCGCGCGAATCATTGCGCCTCCAGTAAACGACGTTGCAGTTCACACTGGAATAAAAACTCCAGCCCTTCAAGGTGACGGCGCGCTTCCTGCACCTGCCGCCCCCAGCAGTACAGCCCGTGGCCGCGAACCAGAAAACCGTACGCCAGCGGCGTCTGTTCGGCATAGGCCGACACCTGCGCCGCCAGCCGGGCAATATCCTGGTCGTTGTCGAAGATCGGGATGCATACCTCGTCCTGATGGCTGCGCTGGCCGCTGAGCGATTTTTGCATTTCATAACCCTGCAGCCGCAGCGCGCTGCCCTTTTCCACCCGCGACAACACCGTGGCATTGACCGAGTGGGTATGCAAGACGGCGTTCACCTGCGGATAGAGACGATACAGCAGCGTATGCAGGCCGGTCTCCGCCGACGGGGTGCGCCCGTCCGGCGCGGCATTGCTGGCGATCTCCACCCGCAGAAAATCCTGCTCGCGCAGGCTGCCCTTATCCCTGCCGGATTCGGTCACCAGGCAGTGTTCGTCATTCAGGCGCAGCGACATATTGCCGCCGGTAGCCGGGCACCAGCCTTTGTCGCCAATCCAGTGGCAAACGGCCAGCAGCGCGCTGAGTTGCTCGTTTTCGCTCATGAGTATCCCGCAGTGAAAGGTACGGATGGCAGCGCCGATGCGATTCGGCGACCGCCTCACAGATATAGCCATCTAAACGTCTTGATTGCCAGATACTAGCATCGTGCTATATTGTCAGCAACATCAGCATAATGGGACACCACATCGCTTATGACGCTTTCCGCACCGACTCCCGACAGTAAACTGCCCGCCCTCGGCACCACCATTTTCAGCCAGATGAGCGCGCTGGCGCAGCAGCATCAGGCGATTAACCTGTCGCAGGGCTTCCCCGACTTCGACGGCCCGGGCTATTTAAAGCAGCGTTTGGCCTGGCACGTCGAACAGGGCGCCAACCAGTACGCGCCGATGACCGGCGTCGCGCCGCTGCGCGAGGCCATCGCCGACAAAACCGCCGAGCTTTATGGCTGGCGGCCGGACGCCGGGACGGAAGTGACCGTCACCGCCGGCGCCACTGAGGCGCTATTCGCCGCCATCAGCGCGCTGGTGCGGCCGGGCGATGAAGTGATCTGCTTCGACCCGAGCTATGACAGCTACGCCCCGGCGGTGCAGCTGTGCGGCGGCATTCTCAAACGCATCGCTCTGCAGCCGCCGGCGTTTAACGTCGACTGGCGGCAGTTCCGCGAACAGCTGTCGTCGCGCACCCGGCTGGTGATCGTCAATACGCCGCACAACCCGTCCGCCACCGTCTGGCAGGCCGAAGATTTACAGCAGCTGTGGCAGGCCATTGCCGGGCAGGAAATCTACGTGCTCAGCGATGAAGTGTACGAGCATATCTGCTTTGCCGATAATGGCCACGCCGGCGTACTGGCCCATCCCCAGCTGCGCCAGCGGGCGATCGCCGTCTCTTCCTTCGGTAAAACCTTCCATATGACCGGCTGGAAAGTGGGTTACTGCGTCGCGCCGGCCGCGCTGAGCGCCGAAGTGCGCAAGGTGCATCAGTATCTGACCTTTGCGGTCAATACCCCGGCCCAGCTGGCGCTGGCGGACATGCTGCGCGCCGAGCCAGAGCACTGGCGTCAGCTGCCGGCGTTTTACCGCGCCAAGCGCGACCGCTTTGTGCAGGCGTTAAGCCGCAGCAGGCTGGAAATTCTGCCGTGTGCAGGTACATACTTCTTACTGGCGGATTACAGCGCCGTGTCGGATCTGGACGACGTGGCGTTCTGCCGCTGGTTAACGGAACAGGTGGGCGTAGCGGCGATCCCGCTGTCGGTGTTCTGCGCCGATCCTTTCCCTCATAAATTGATCCGGCTGTGTTTTGCCAAACAGGATGACACGCTGGATGCGGCTGCGGAGCGGTTATGTCGACTTTAAAAATTACCCTGTTGCAGCAACCGCTGGTATGGCGCGACGGGCAGGCCAACCTGCAGCATTTCGACCGGCTGCTGGCCGATATTCACGGCCGCGATCTGATCGTGCTGCCGGAGATGTTCACCACCGGTTTTGCTATGGACGCCGGCGAAAGCGCGCTGCCCGAACGCCAGGTGATTAACTGGCTGCACGGCTGGGCGATCAAAACCAATGCGGCCATCGCCGGCAGCGTGGCACTGAAAACCGACAAAGCGGCGGTGAACCGTTTTCTGCTGGTGGAGCCGGGCGGCACGGTGCACGCTTATGACAAGCGCCATCTGTTCCGCATGGCCGGCGAACACCTGCATTATCAAGCGGGAAAACGACGGGAAATCTTTGAATGGCGCGGCTGGCGGATTTTACCGCAGATCTGTTACGACCTGCGCTTCCCGGTCTGGTCGCGCTGCCAGCAGGATTATGATTTGGCGCTGTACGTCGCCAACTGGCCGGCGGCGCGCAGCCAGCACTGGCAAACGCTGTTGGCGGCGCGCGCCATTGAAAATCAGGCTTACGTGGCCGGTTGCAACCGGGTCGGCGAAGACGGCAACGGGCTGAGCTACAGCGGCGACAGCCTGATTATCAGCCCGCAGGGAGAGACGCTGGCCAGCGCCGATGCCGGTGCTGCCGCGCGCCTGGACGCCGATCTGTCGCTGGAGAATCTGCAGATCTATCACACCGCCTTCCCCGCCTGGCGCGATGCCGACGATTTTCTGCGCCACGATTAATCCCCAGGGCGCGCTCAGGCGCGCCCGCCTTCCTGACGACGGCAGCGGCCTGCCAAGCCAACAAGCCAACAAGCCAACAAGCCAACAAGCCAACAAGCCAACAAGCCAACAAGCCAACAAGCCAACAAAATATTAGCTTAACAAGCTAACATCAACGCAGTCGTCGTGATTAAATCGATAAATTATTAACTTAATAGCTTATTTAATTAATAACTAAAAAAGGCTGATAACCCATTAAGTTATCAGCCTTATTAAGCAGCAAACCCATTGTTAAAATAATAACTTATTAAGCCGCTAGCCTGGCGGCTTACGCTATCAGCACCAGTAGGCCATAAAGTTGACCGTGGAACGATCCAGGTCGCATTCGCCGACCAGATAGCGGCGCAGCGATTTCACCGTCGACGATTCGGCGGCAACCCAGGCGTAAAAGCTGCAGGCGCCCTCAGCCCTTTCCCACAGCACCTCGCCGCCCAGGCTGTTTTCCGCCAGCGACTGCGCTTCGGCGCGCGCAGAATCGGGAATCGTCACCCGGCGGCGCACCGACTCCAGCAGCAGCGTGCCGTGCAACTGCTGCGGCCCGACGTCACGCGGCAGCCAGAACACCTCGGCAAACGGGAACTGCGCCACGCTGACGCAGTCGCCGGCCAGCGGCACTTCAAAAAAGGCCTGCACCCGCGGCGGGTTGTCCTGCTGCGCCAGCCGTTCGAGAATGCCCATCGCCGCCGGCAGCGCGGTTTCATCGGCAATCAACAGCGCCTGGTTCATCTGCGCCGGCGGCGCCCATTCATAACCGCCGCTGTCGCCGGCAAAATCGGCGTTGGGCGCCACAATCTGAATGGCGTCGCCCACCTGCGCATGCGTTGCCCAGGCGGAGGCCGGGCCGCTGTCGCCGTGCAGCACAAACTCAACGTCCATCTCCTGCCGCTCACTGCGCAGCGCACGCAGGGTATAGGTGCGCATCACCGGCCGCTGCGCCTTCGGTATCGCCATATAGTCGCGATACCAGTCATCGCCGTTCGCCAGCTGCAACGACTGCCCTTCCGCACTCGGGAACAGCAGCTTGATACGCTGGTCCGGCGCTTCCAGCTTCATCCGGCTCACCTGCGGACCGCTGAAGACGCAACGCACCAGCGACGGGGAAATCTGGCGTTTCTCGGTTAACTGAACATCAAAAATACGATAGCTCGCGGACATCTGACGGCCTCTCCCGCTTATTTATTTTTCTCGCCGGCGCCATAGCCAGCCGCTTACGCCGCCCAGCAGGACGGCCATCGCCAGCGCCGCCGCAATCAGCTGCGACTCGCCGTAAAATTTCGCCACCGCCGGCACCATCAAAGCGCTCAGCCCGTAGCCCAGCGTGTGGCTGGTGGCGATAACCCCGGAACCTTTGCCGGTAGAGAGTTTGTCATTCAGCAGCAGCTGGTAACCCGGCGTGGCCATCGCTGCGCCAAATGACGTCAGCGCACAGCCCAGATAAAACAGCGCCAGCGGCTGTGCGCACATCAGTGCCAACCCTACCACCATCAGCAGCGCGGCAATTAGCAGCAGCTGCGCTGGCGGAAAACGCTGCGGCCGCACCACCAGAAACTGCGCCAGCAACGTACAGCCGGCCGCCACGCTCAGCAGGATCGCCACATGGTGGCTGACCAGCGTTGTCGAATTCTGGAAGAGCGGGGTCAGATGCGGCGCCAGCCCCAGCTGCATCAGGCTGACCGCCGCCGCCAGCAGCAGAGCGCACAGCAGGTACGGCAGCATATGCCATTGCAAACGGTTTTGCTGCTGCGCCACCGGCGGCAGCGGCGGATCGTTCTGCTGGCGGCACACCACCAGCAGGGCAAGCAACGGCGCCAGGGCCATCAGCCACAGCGGCGCCATCGGATGTAGGGAGAGCGCCAGCGCCGCGCACAGCGGCCCCAGCAGACGGCCGCAGCTCAGCCCTGAACTGATGGTGGCCAACGCCGCCATGCGACGCTCATGGCCGGCGCGCTGCAGCGCCCAGGTCTGGCTGGCGGGCACCATGCCGGACACCGTCAGGCCGTACAGAATACGCGCCGCCACCAGCGCGCCGAGGCCCGCCAGCGGGGGCAGCCAGCCTGCCGCCAACCCCCATACCGCCAGCGCCAGCAGCGCAAAGCTGAGCAGATAGCCGCCCAGCGCCATCAGCACCACATATTTACAGCCGCGCACTTCGCACTGCCGTCCCCAATAGGGGGAACCGACTAAAAACAGCATCGAACCGAGCGTCAATAATCCTGCCCAGACCGACAGAGACAGGTGGGTCATGCTGACCAATGCCGGCAGCGCCACCAATAAACCATTTTGCCCGATGCCCAATAAGCCGGCACAGAACGCCAGGGGCCAGTTGGCAGGCGCAATGTTGTCGCCTGCAAGAACGTCCGGTTGTGGGGATAGGCTCATGAAAAGTAAAGTAACCGTTAAGAAAATAAGAGTTTTACGTGCGATTTATGCTAAAAATTGTACCACGGGATTATTGTGAATGTGAACCATTCTTGATATAAGAATCATTCTCAATTGTTTCATAGTGAATCTGGGATCATGACTATTCAGTTTGCAACCGCAAAGAACGATGTGGCTGCGCAGTGTTTTCTCAACGCATTAATGCGCGAAACCCGGGATTGGCAAGTTCTTCCGGCCACCGACCACCAGCAACATCCTCAGCTCCATATTCCTCTTAATCACCATCAGGCTATCCGCATTAATCTGCGCTACACCTCACCGACGCAGCACCACCACTACCTGTTCCCGGCCTATCTGCATCAGTCAGACGACGGTCAGGCGACGGCGCTCAGCGTCGAGCAACTGGTGGATCTGCTGCTGGCCAAGCCTGCGGTAAAAGGCGAACTGAACGACCAGACCGTGGCGCGCTTCCGCCAGCGCGTGCTGGAGAGCCACGACAATACGCAGCAGGCGATCGCCGTGCGTCTCGACTGGCCGACGCTGCGCGACCGGCCGCTGAACTTCGCGCAGGCGGAACAGGGATTGCTGGTCGGCCACGCGTTCCACCCGGCGCCGAAATCCCACGAACCGTTCGATCCGCAGCAGGCGCGGCGCTATCTGCCGGACTTCGGCGCGCGCTTCCCGCTGCGCTGGTTTGCCGCCGACAAGCGCGTGGTGTGCGGCGACAGCCTGACTCTGACGCTGCAACAGCGGCTGCAGCGCTTTGCCGCTGAAAGCGCGCCGCAGCTGCTGGCGCATTTTACCGATGACGTCTGGCTGCTGCCGATGCATCCGTGGCAGGCCGACCATCTGCTGGCCCAGCCGTGGTGCCAGTCGCTGGTTGAACAGGGGCTGCTGCGCGATCTGGGCGAGGCCGGCGCACGCTGGCTGCCGACCAGTTCCTCCCGCTCGCTGTACAGCGAAAGCAACCGCGACATGATCAAATTCTCCCTCAGCGTGCGCCTGACCAACTCGGTGCGTACGCTGTCGGTCAAAGAAGTCAAACGCGGCATGCGGCTGGCGCGGCTGGCGCAAACCGAGCGCTGGCAGACGCTGCAGGCGCGCTACCCCACCATGCGCGTGATGCAGGAAGACGGCTGGGCCGGTCTGCGCTCCGCAGACGGCGAGATTCAGGAAGAGAGCCTGATGGCGCTGCGGGTCAACCTGCTGTTCGATCGCCCTGATACGCAAACCAACGTGCTGGTGACGCTGACCCAGGCCGCGCCGGACGGCGGCGACAGCCTGCTGGCGGCGGCGGTGCGCCGCCTGGCCGCACGCCTTGATCTGCCGCTGGCGCAGGCCGCGCGCTGCTGGCTGGACGCTTACTGTAACCACGTGCTGCTGCCGCTGTTCAGTACCGAAGCGGACTACGGCCTGGTGCTGCTGGCGCACCAGCAAAATATTCTGGTGGAGATGCAGCAGGATCTGCCGGTCGGCATGCTGTACCGCGACTGTCAGGGCAGCGGTTTTACCCACAGCGCGACGCCGTGGCTCGATCAGATCGGCGAAGCCGAAGCGGAAAACCGCTTTAGCGAACAGCAACTGCTGCGCTACTTCCCCTACTACCTGCTGGTGAACTCCACGCTGGCGGTCACCGCCGCGATGGCCGCCGCCGGTTTCGACAGTGAACAAAACCTGATGGGACAGGTGCGCGACGCGCTGGCCGGCCTGCGCGCTACGGCGCTCGACACCCGCTGTCTGGACTACGTATTGGACAGCAGCCACTGGAACTGCAAGGGCAACTTCTTCTGTTACCTGCACGACCATAACGAAAACACCATCGTCGACCCTGCGGTGATCTACTTTGATTTCACCAACCCGCTGCGCGCGCAGGAGGATAAATAATGTCGATCGCCAAACTGATGCATGCCGCCGGCGGCTTCCGCTGCGAAATGCTGGCGCAAAACCTGCCGCTGAGCCTCGGGCTGGACGGCAGCGCGGTACTGCACCCGCCGGGCGTCGCCCTGCCCGACGGCTGGCTGGTGCAGGCGCTGGATCAGCTGTTGGTCGCCGCGCCGCAGCTGACGGGCATCGCCCTGCCGTATGCCGCATGGCGTGAAGAGCCGCAGGCGCAGGCGCTGTTCGCCCTGGCGCACGGCGACTATCTGGCGCGTGAAGCCTTTTACCAGCTGCCGCTGTGGCTGACGGCACCGCGCGCGCCGGCCGGCGGACAGATGCAGTACGACGCCGAACGCGAGCTGTGGTTTCCGCAGCGCCCGGCGCGTCCGCAGGGCGAGGTCTACCGCCGTTTCGACCCGCAGATCAAGCACACGCTGAGCTTCCGCCTGCCGGAAGTGGCGCAGGATGCGGAGCGCTTCACCCGCTGGATGAACGCCCCGCGCGTCGCCGCATTCTGGGAGATGACCGGCCCGCAGGAACAACAGGCGGCCTATCTGCAGCGTCAGCTGGATTCCAGCTACTGCTACCCGCTGCTGGGCTGCTTCGACGACCAGCCGTTCGGCTATTTCGAAGTCTACTGGGCGGCGGAAGACCGCATCGGCCGCCACTACCGCTGGCAGCCGTTCGACCGCGGCCTGCATATGCTGGTGGGCGAAGAAGCGTGGCGCGGCGCGCAGTTTATCCGCAGCTGGCTGCGCGGGCTGACCCACTATCTCTATCTGGACGAGCCGCGCACCACCCGCGTGGTGGCCGAGCCGCGCGCCGACAATCAGCGCCTGTTCCGCCATCTGCCGGCGGCCGGCTACCAGACGGTGAAGGAGTTTGATTTTCCGCATAAGCGCTCACGCCTGATCGTCAACCAACGTCACGATTTCTTCCAGGGGCAAGCGGTATGAATCTCACGGAATACACGGACTGGCAGCACGTCAACCGCCAGATGATCGCCAAGATCCTGGCGGAACTTGAGTATGAACGCACGCTGCGCGCCGAAGCCGAAGCCGAAGCCGAAGCCGAGGGCTGGCAGCGCATCGCGCTGGGGGATACGGTCTACCGCTTCCGCGCCCGGCGCGGCATCTGGGGCTGGCTGCATATCGACGCCGATTCGCTCTCCTGTGGCGACCAGCCGCTGGCGGCAGACCAGACGCTGCGCCAGCTGGCGCAGGTGCTGACCATGAGCGACGCGCAAATCGCCGAGCACCTGGAAGATCTGTACGCCACCCTGCGCGGCGATCTGCAGCTGCGGGCGGCGCGCCACGGCATGAGCGCGCAGGATCTGATCGCACTGGATCCTGATGAGCAGCAGTGCCTGCTGGCCGGCCACCCGAAGTTTATCTTCAATAAAGGCCGGCGCGGCTGGGGGCTGGAGGCGCTGCAGCGCTATGCGCCGGAGTATCAGGGGCAGTTTTGCCTGCACTGGGTGGCGGCGCGGCGCGACAGCTTCGTCTGGTGCGCCGATGACGACTATCCGCTGGATAACCTGCTGGACAGCGCCATGGACGTCAGTGAGCGTCAGCGTTTCGACCGGCGCTGGCAGGAACTGAAGCTGACGCAGGATTGGATTCCCGTGCCGCTGCATCCGTGGCAGTGGCAGCAGAAAGTCGCCCTGCACTTCCTGCCGCAGCTGGCGAGCGGCGAACTGGTGGAGCTGGGGGAATTCGGCGATCGCTATCTGGCCCAGCAATCGCTGCGCACGCTGACCAACGTCAGCCGCCGCTCGGCCTTTGATATCAAGCTGCCGCTGACCATTTACAACACCTCCTGCTACCGCGGTATTCCCGGTAAATATATCGGCGCCGGCCCGGCGGCCTCCCGCTGGCTGCAGCAGATCTTCGCCGGCGACGCCACGCTGCGCGCCAGCGGCGCCCAGATTCTGGGCGAACCGGCGGCCGGCTACATGGCGCACCAGACCTACGCCAGCCTGCCGCAGGCGCCCTACCGCTATCAGGAGATGCTCGGCGTGATCTGGCGTGAAAATCCGTCCGGCTATCTGCAGGAAGGTGAGCAGGCGATACTGATGGCGACGCTGATGGAAACCGACAACCACGGCCAACCGCTGATCGCCGCCTATATTGAGCGCTCCGGCCTCAGCGCCGAGGCCTGGCTGACGCAGATGTTCCGGGCGGTGGTGATCCCGATGTACCACCTGATGTGCCGCTACGGCGTGGCGTTGATCGCCCACGGCCAGAACATCACTCTGGTGATGAAGGATTACGTGCCGCAGCGCGTGCTGCTGAAGGATTTTCAGGGCGATATGCGCCTGGTGGAGCAGGAATTTGCCGAAGCGGCGTCGCTGCCGCAGTCGGTGAAGGACGTCACCGTGCGCCTGCCGGCCGACTACCTGATTCACGATCTGCAGACCGGCCACTTTGTCACCGTGCTGCGCTTTATCTCCCCGCTGATGGCCAGTTGCCAAATCAGCGAAGAACGTTTTTATCAACTGCTGGCGACGGTGCTGCAAGACTATATGGCGCAGCACCCGGACATGGCGGAACGCTTTGCACTTTTCAGTCTGTTTAAACCACAAATTATTCGCGTGGTGCTCAACCCGGTGAAACTTACCTATTCAGAACACGATGGCGGCAGCCGCATGTTGCCGAACTATCTGCAGGATCTGGATAACCCGCTTTATTTGGTCTCCAAGGAGTCTGCCCAATGAATCAGCCCCTCGATTTCATCGGCATCGGTATCGGTCCGTTCAACCTCAGCATTGCCGCGTTGGGCAGCGAAGTCGACGGTTTCAACAGCCTGTTTCTCGAACGCAAACCGCACTTCTCCTGGCACCCGGGCATGATGGTGCCGGATTGCCATATGCAAACCAGCTTTCTCAAGGATCTGGTCAGTGCGGTGGCGCCGACCAACCCGTACAGCTTTCTCAACTATCTGGTAAAACGTAAAAAGTTCTACCGCTTCCTGACCACCGAACAGCGCACCGTATCGCGCGAAGAGTTTGCCGACTACCTTGACTGGGCGGCCAACGGACTCAGCTCGCTGGCATTCAGCCAGGAGATCCAACGGGTGGAATTCAACGATACGCAGCGGCTGTTTGAGGTCACCACCCAGCGCGGCACCTTCCGGGCGCGCCACGTGTGCCTTGGCATCGGTAAAAAACCGCTGCTGCCGGAGTGCGTCAGCGAGCAGAACGATCGCTGCTTCCACGCCAGCGAAATGGCGCTGCGCAACCCGGATCTGGCCGGCAAACGCGTCACCGTGGTCGGCGGCGGCCAGAGCGGCGCCGATCTGTTCCTGAATATTTTCCGCGGCGAGTGGGGCCAGCCGGTACAGCTCAACTGGGTATCGCGCCGCAACAACTACAATGCGCTGGACGAAGCGGCGTTCGCCAACGAGTACTTTACGCCGGACTACGTGGAAAGCTTCTATACCCTGAACGACAGCGCCAAGCAGCGCATGCTGACGGAGCAGAAGATGACCTCGGACGGCATCACCACCGAGTCGCTGCTGGCGATTTACCGCGCCATGTATCACCGCTTTGAAGTGCTGCGCGAAACGCCCTGGGCGCGCCTGCTGCCCAGCCGTTCGCTGGCGGCGATGCAGCCGCAGGGCAACGGCTACCAGCTGGTCACCCACCACCACCTCGATCAGGGCAAAGAGACCTTTGACAGCGACGTGGTGATTTTCGCCACCGGCTATCAGCCGGAGCGCCCGGCGTTTCTGGCGCCGCTGGCCGACCGGCTGCGGCTGACCGACGACGATAACTATCGCGTGGCGCCGGACTTTACGCTGGAATGGGACGGGCCGGCGGAAAACTGCCTGTTTGCCGTCAATGCCGGCATGCACAGCCACGGCATCGCCGAACCGCAGCTCAGCCTGATGGCCTGGCGCGCGGCGCGCATTCTCAACCGGGCGCTGGGGCAGGAAGCGTTTGATTTAACCTCAAGCCCGTCGCTGATTCAGTGGCGTAGCCAACAATCCGGGGCGACAGCACGAAATGAGCAATCTATGCTGAATTATTCTGAATTTTAGTTTTTAATATTCATCCCTGCGGCGAGCAAGGCGCGCGAAGCCGCGTCCGCCGCCGGGATGCGCAATAATCACAACAACGGGAAAGATTGAGAATAACGATGAAACGCAAGCACCTCTGGATACTGAATCCCTGCCTGCTGGCCATGCTGGCGCCGACCGCTTGGGCGGACGATCAAAAAAATGAAGACCAGTTGGTCGTTTCCGCCAACCGTATGCACCGCAGCGCGACGGAAATGGCGCAGACAACCTGGGTGATTGAAAGCCAGGAAATTGAACAGCAGGTGCAGGGCGGCAAAGAGATCAAAGAGATCCTCGCCCAGCTGATCCCGGGGATGGACGTCAGCAGCCAGGGGCGCACCAACTACGGCATGAACATGCGCGGCCGTTCGATGCTGGTAATGATTGACGGCGTGCGCCAGAACTCCTCGCGCACCGACAGCCGTCAGCTCGATTCGATCGACCCGTTCAATATCGACCATATTGAAGTGATCTCCGGCGCTACGTCGCTGTTCGGCGGCGGCAGCACCGGCGGCCTGGTGAATATCGTCACCAAAAAAGGCCAGCAGGAAAAACAGGTGGAGCTGCAAATCGGCGGCAAAACCGGCTTCGGCGGCCATAACGACCACGATGAAAACGTGGCGGCGGCGGTCAGCGGCGGTAACGAACACGCCTCCGGGCGCCTGTCGGTCTCCTATCAGCGCTACGGCGGCTGGTATGACGGCAAGGGCAAAGAGGTATTGATCGACAATACCCAAACCGGCCTGCAATATTCCGACCGCATCGACGTGATGGGCACCGGCACCCTGAATATTGACGACCACCAGCAGCTGCAGCTGACCACCCAATATTACAAAAGCCAGTCCGACGGCGACCACGGCCTGTATCTGGGAGAGAATTTCTCGGCGGTCACCGGCAACGGCACCGCCTCCAACAGCGGCAATCTCGACTCCGACCGTATTCCCGGCACCGAACGTCATCTGATCAACCTGCAGTACTCCAACACCGATTTCTGGGGCCAGGATCTGGTGGCGCAGGTCTATTACCGCGATGAGTCGCTGACCTTCTACCCGTTCCCGACCCTGAGCAAACAGGGCGACGTCACCAGCATCGGCGCGTCGCAGCAGAAAACCGACTTCTACGGCGGCAAGCTGACGCTGAACAGCAAGCCGGTCGACGGCCTGACGCTGACCTACGGCGTCGACGCCGAGCATGAAAGCTTTAACGCCAACCAGCAGTTCTTCGATCTGGATAAGGCGAAGCAGTCCGGCGGCATGCACCTGGAGAACAGCTACAACGTCGGCCGTTACCCCAGCTACACCACCACCAACCTGGCGCCGTTCCTGCAGGCCAGCTACGACATCAACCCAATCTTCACCCTGAGCGGCGGCGTGCGCTATCAGTACACCGAGAACAAGGTGGATGATTTCGTCGGCTACGCGCAGCAGCAGGGCATCGCCAACGGCTTGGCCAACTCCGCCGACGCCGTGCCGGGCGGTAAAACCAGCTACAACAACGCGCTGTTCAACGCCGGCCTGCTGGCGCATCTGACCGAACGCCAGCAGCTGTGGTTCAACTTCTCGCAGGGCTTCGAGATCCCGGATATCGCCAAATACTACGGTTCTGGCAACTATGATCTGGTTAATGGCCACTATCAGCTGAAAAACAGCGTCAACGTCAATGACTCCAAGCTCGACGGCATCAAGGTCAACGCTTACGAGCTGGGCTGGCGCTACACCGGCGATAACCTGCGCACGCAGGTGGCGGCTTACTACTCGCTGTCCGACAAGACCATTTCGATCAACAAGACCGATATGACCATCAACCTCGACGACGATAAGCGCCGGATTTACGGCGTGGAAGGGGCGGTGGATTACTTCTTCGACGACGGCGAATGGAGCACCGGCGCAACCTTCAACCTGATCAAGTCGCAGACCAAGGTTGACGGCAAGTGGGAGAAACTGACGGTCGATACCGCCAGCCCGTCAAAAGCCACCGCTTACGTCGCCTGGGCGCCGGGCGACTGGAACCTGCGCATGCAGTCGCAGCAGACCTTTGACGTCTCCGATGCCGACGGTAAAAAAATCGACGGCTATAACACCGTCGATTTCCTGGGCAGCTACATGCTGCCGGTGGGGAAAATCAGCTTCAGCATCGAGAACCTGCTGGACAAAGACTACACCACCACCTGGGGCCAGCGGGCGCCGTACCTGTACAGCCCGACCTACGGCGCGCCTGAGCTGTATAGCTACAAAGGCCGCGGCCGCACCTTTGGTCTGAACTACTCGGTACTGTTCTGATCCCTGCCCGAACGGGGGCGCGCCGCGCCCCCGCTTTTCCCTTATGACGATATCCCGGCGGTTTCGCCCTCGCCGCTTGTCTGCCGGCCAATTCCCGGCTGCTCGACGCGAATCAGCGGACAGAGGAAAAACGCCAGCACATACAGCGCCGTGTACGCCACCACCACGCCGATGGTGCTGAAGTACGGCAGCAGCACCACCGCAATCGCCGGCGCCAGGAAGTTCGACATGCCGGCGGACAGGTTATACACCGAAATCGCCGCGCCTTTATGCTTCGGCTCCAGCGCCGGGAACACCGCCGCCATCGGCACGAACGCCGCGACGAAGATCCCCAGGGCAACCGCCGGAATCAACGCCATGGCGAAGTTATGGCCGAAATGCTGCGGGATGTAGTAAAACGCCAGACTGGAGAGCGCCATGCCCACGCAGCCGAACCAGCGCACCACCTTCATCCAGCCCATCTTCTCCGCCACAATGCCCCAGAATACGTTGGAGAAAATGGTGGTAAAGAAGAACACCGCCCATACCTGCAGCCACTCCGGCGTGGTGAAGCCCAGCTCATCGACGAACATCAGCGGCATAATGACCGCAAAGCCGAACAGCGACAGCGTGTTGATAATGCGCACCATGCTGGAGAGCAGAATGCTGCGGTTGGTGTACAGCAGCGTCACCGCGCGGCTCAGTTCGCCGAACTTCTCGCGGGTGGTGAGGTTGCGCATATGGCGCGGCGTTTCGGTATTGCGCAGCGCCACCATCGAGATAATGCCGCCGATCACACAGAACACCAGCGCCAGCCACAGGGTGCCCAACTCACCGATCTGCGGAATGGTAAAGCTCGGAATATAGCTGCCGAGCACGCCGATGCCGATGGAATACACCGCCCAGAACCAGCCCAGCGCCGAGCTCGCCCTGTCGCTCGGCACGTTATGCACGATGGCGACGATAAAGGCGTACAAGAACAGCGGATAGGCCAGGCCGCGAATGCCGTAAAACAGCAGAATCAGCGGATAGTTGGCATCGCCCAGGCCGAACACCAGGAACAGCACGTGGAAAATGCACCACATGACAAAGCCGATCATCATGGTTTTCTGCGGAGTGATAATCTCCGCCACCACGCCGGAGATCCAGGCGGCCAGCGCCGCCGCCAGCCCGTAAAGGGTGAAGGCGAAAGAGGCCTGCGCCGGCGTAAAGCCCAGCTCTTTAATGTAGTGCGACAGGAAGGCCAGCTCGAAACCGTCGCCGGTCATAAAGACCGCAATGGCGATATATCCCCATATCAGGTTCAGGGGCAGTCCGAGCCACTGTTTGTTGTTTACCGACATAATGACCTCGTTTTCAGGGTACCGAGGGCCGCCCTGCGAGCGGCCGCGATGTATTATTGTTATTAAAATCAGTGCTTACGGTAATTCAGGTCGTTGACATACAGCGCATTGAACTGCGCATAGCGCGTCATCAGCCGCTGATGGCGCGCCGCCTCCGGCCGCCAGGTGCGGAAGATTTCCGGCTTTTCACACACCGCCGCCAGCGGCTTGCCGGCCGCCAGGCAGGCCAGACGCGCCGCGCCCAGCGCGCCGCCGGTTTCGCCGCCTTTATGCGTCACCACCGGCAAATTCAGGATGTCTGCCAGCAGCTGCGCCCAGAACGGGCTGCGGGCGCCTCCGCCCACCAGCGAACACTGTTCGATACGGGTGCCGCTCTCCTGCAGCACCCGCAGTCCGTCCGCCATGCCGAAGCTCACGCCTTCCAGCACCGCGTAGCCCATCAATGCGCGCTGGCTGGCATGGTTCAGCCCCCAGAACATGCCGCCCGCATCCGGGTCGTTATGCGGCGTGCGTTCGCCGGACAGGTACGGCAGAAACAGCGGCGCGGCGGCTTTTTCTTCCTCGCTCAGCTGGGCGATCTCCTCCAGCAGCGCGTTTTCCGTGACCCCCACCAGCCGGCAGAACCACTGCAGACAGCTGGCGGCGCTGAGCATCACGCTCATCTGGTGCCACAGATTCGGCAGCACGTGACAAAAAGCGTGCACCGCCGACTGCGGCGCCGGCCGGTAAGCCTCCGTCACCACAAACAGCACGCCGGAGGTGCCCAGCGAAATAAACGCATCGCCCGGCGACACCGCGCCGACGCCGATGGCGCTGACGGCGTTATCACCGCCGCCGCCGGCCACCAGCACCGATGGGTTCAGCCCCCAGCGCGCGGCCAGCTGCGGCTCCAGCGTGGCGGAAACCTCACAGCCTTCCACCAGCGCCGGCATATGACGCCGCGACAGGCCGCACTTATCCAACAGCGCGTCCGACCAGTCGCGGCGCGCCACGTCCAGCCACAGCGTGCCGGCCGCGTCCGACATATCGGAGATTTTTTTACCGGTCATTTGGTAGCGCAGATAATCCTTCGGCAGCAGTACCGTCGCGATGCGGGCAAAATTGTCCGGTTCATGGCGGCGCACCCACAGCAGCTTCGGCGCGGTGAAGCCCGGCATGGCCAGATTGCCGGCCACCTGATGCAGTTCCGGCGCGATGTCTTCCAGTTCCACGCACTCCTGCGCGCTGCGGGTGTCGTTCCACAAAATAGCCGGCCGAATAACCTCATCGTTGTCATCCAGCAACACCGCGCCGTGCATCTGCCCGGACAGCCCTATCGCCTTGATGGCTGACCAGTGCTGGCCGCACTTTTCACGCAGCGTGGCCATCAGATAGTCCGTCGCTTCCCACCAGGCCTGCGGCGCTTGTTCCGACCAATGCGGCTGCGGCCGCTGGATGGTCAGCGGCGCGCTGTGGCTGGCGACAATCGCGCCATTTTCATCCACGATCAGCGCCTTGACTTCGGATGTGCCAAGATCGATGCCTAAATACATAGCCGCCCCTCAGTTAATCAGCGCGTAAACCGCAGCAATCTTCTCGCGCAGCAGCGCGACAAAATCCGCCCGCTGCGTCAGTTCGCCAAACAGCGCGCTGTCCTGCGCATAGGCGGCGATCGGATCGTCCGATTCGAACATCGCATGCACCGCCGGCGCATTGAGAATGCCGTCCTGATAGTCGTACGGCAGCCCCCCCTGATGCCATCGCTCCATAAAGACAAAGAACAGCGCCGGCAGCATGGCGGTGGCCTCCGGCCGCGCGCCGCGCTGGTAGCACTCCTGCAGGGTAGGTGCAATCATCGCCGGGATCTTGGAGAAGCCGTCCGCCGCCACCCGCTGGTTGGTATCCTGAATATGGGGATTGGTGAAACGCTTGAGCACCACGTCGCGGTAGGTGGGCAGATCGATGCCGTTGTCCCCTAAGCTTGGGATCACGTCCTGTGTGACATAGCGGTCGGCAATGGCGTAAACCGCGGCGGTCAGCGTACTCTCATGGATATATTGCTGACCGAGCAGCGTACCGGCCCAGGCGATGCAGCTGTGCGAAGCGTTAAGAATGCGGATTTTCGCCTCTTCGTAAGGGATCACCGATTCCACCAGCTCCACGCCCACGGCGGCCAAGTCCGGGCATCCGGCGCGGAAATTGTCTTCCACCACCCACTGGATAAAGCTCTCCCCCATCACCGGCGCTTGATCGTCGATCCCGGTTTGCGCCTTGATGCGCGCCGGCAGATCCGCCGCCGGACGCGGCGTGATGCGGTCAACCATGGTATTCGGACAGCTGGCGTTGGCCGCCAGCCAGTCGCTGACCGCGCTTTTGCCGGTCAGCTGCAGGAATTCCGTCAGCCCGTCGTGGAAGCGATCGCCGTTGTGGCGCACGTTGTCGCAGCTCAGCAGCGTTAACGGCCCGGCATTCTGCGCCATCCGCTGTTCCAGAATTTTGGTAATCGCGCCGTAAATGGTTTTGCAGTCGCCGTTCAGGTCGGCCGCCAAATCGGCATTCTCCACGTCCAGTTTGTGGCGGGTATTCAGGTAGTAGCCGCCTTCGGTCACGGTAAACGCGATCACCTTCGTCTGCGGCCGGGCGCCCTCCTCAATCAGCGGCTGCAGATCCGGCTGCCACGGCAACAGCGTCTGAATCGAAGTAATCTCTTCATACTCGCGCTCGCCGTCCGGGCTGACGGTTTCCAGCACATAGCGCCCGTCTTGCGCCGCCAGCGCCTGCACCACCTGTTCCGCATCATTACGGATATTGCCGGCGGCAATATGCCAGCGCCGGTCACCGCCGGCGATCAGACGGTGCAGATACCACGCCTGATGCGCGCGGTGAAAAGATCCCAGACCGATATGCAGCCACGTGTTTTGATCGTTGTTCATGATTCAACTCCCCAGTACGGTTATGCCGCCCACTGTAGATGATCATTTGAGTTGAATAAGAGCCATGGATCACAAAAGAGCAAAAGACCAATAAAATTACATATGACCAATAGTGAGCAAATAACTTGCCTGAAGACATAGCTGACGACACAATGAAGGCCTTATTCCGACAGGCGCTTTTCCGCTTTCATTCACATGCGGACAGCGCGCTGGCAGAGGCTCCCCCGCGCGCATGACGCCGCTACCGGGGGCGGGCGTGCGGCTTTTACCTGAGGCAAAGTTCGTGAGTAAAGAAGATGATATCCGGCTGGATCAAAAGGTCCGCGCCGCGTGGATGTACTACATCGCCGGTCTTAACCAGAGCGAAATCGCCAGCCAGCTCGGCACATCACGGCCGGTAGTGCAACGGCTGATCGCGGCGGCAAAGGAAGAAGGCATTGTCTCGATCGGGCTGCATCACCCGGTGGCCAACTGTCTGGACTATGCGCAGCTGCTGCAGGAAAAATATCGCCTGCTGGAGTGTAACGTGGTGCCGGCTTACGGCGGCGAGGGAACGCTGGACAGCGTCTCTTTCGGCTGCCAGCAAATCATGGCGCGCTACCTGCGTGACGCCGAGGCCAAGGTGATCGGCATCGGCTCCGGGTTGACGCTGAAAAAAACCATCCACCGCATCGACTTCAGCAGCCAGAACGCCCGCTGCGTCGCCCTGATCAGCGCCATGAACGAAAACGGCGAGTGTAACTATTACGACGATGTGCCGCTGCTGCTGGCGCGGAAAATCCAGGCGAAGTACTACCAATGGCCCGCACCGCGCTACGCGCAAACCACGCAGGAACACGCCATGTGGAGCGGCAGCCGGCTGTACCGCAACGTCTCGGCGGTGGCGGAAAACTCGGACGTGATCTTTGTCGGCATCGGCGCATTGGGCACGCAAAGCCCGATCTTCAAAGACGGCTTTATCGACCAGCCGCAGCTCGCCGAGCTGACCGCTCTCGGTGGGGTCGGTGAAATTCTGGGGCGCTTTATCGACGGTGACGGGGAAGTGCTCGACTGTGCGATCAACCGGCGCAATACCAGCTACGATATCCGCCGCAGCGATTGCCCGCGCATCGCCGCAGCCTGCGGTGAAGATAAACGGCCGGCGATACTGGCGGCGCTGAAAGGCGGCTGGATCAATGGGCTGGTGACCGACGAGCACAGCGCCCGCTGGCTGCTGACGCGCTGAACCCGACGCTGCGCACACCGCGCGGCGCAGGATGCGCTGAATCGCAGAAACGAAAAGGCCCGATGTTATTTGTTAATAACATCGGGCCTGAATAGTGGCGGAACGGACGGGGCTCGAACCCGCGACCCCCTGCGTGACAGGCAGGTATTCTAACCAACTGAACTACCGCTCCGCGTCGTTCCCTCTTGCGGGGGAACGACGCGAATATTACGGATGAGCGCGCATTCCGTCAACGCCTTTTTTTCGGGAAAAACGCCGTTTGCACAGTTTTTCAGCTAACCGGACAAGCGAGTGATTTTATTGCGCTTTTTTTCGCCGCGAAACGCCGTTATTCTACGCGCCACAGGCAGTTGCCGCCGCCCTTTTTCGCCACCAGATCCAGGCGCGCCTCATGGGCAACCAGCTCTTCATCGCTGGCGTACACCACTTTCATCGCATTAGCCGGACGCACGATACGCTGCACCTCCTGCACCGAGTCGCTCTGCTGGGTATCTCCTTCCATCTGGAACGCCATCGAGGTCTGGCCGCCGGTCATCGCCAGATAGACTTCCGCCAGGATCTCGGCATCGAGCAATGCGCCGTGCAGCGTACGCTTGCTGTTGTCGATTTCGTAGCGGCTGCACAAGGCATCCAGGTTGTTGCGCTTGCCCGGGAACAGGCGGCGCGCCATCATCAGGCTATCGGTGATGGTACAGAAGGTATCGGTATTCGGGATATCCCGCTGCAGCATGCGGAATTCGTGATCCATAAAGCCGATATCGAACGATGCGTTATGAATAACGAGTTCGCCGCCGCGGATAAAGTCGAGAAACTCGTCGGCAATCTGATCGAAGGTGGGCTTGTCGGCCAGGAATTCATCGCTGATGCCGTGAACGCCGTAGGCTTCCGGATCCACCAGCCGATCGGGTTTGACATACACATGATAGTGGCGGCCGGTCAAACGCCGGTTGATCACCTCTACCGCACCGATTTCGATGATGCGGTGCCCTTCATAGTGAACCCCTAGCTTGTTCATACCGGTGGTTTCGGTATCAAGAACGATCTGTCTGGTTGGTGTAGTGATCATATTGCAGTGCTCATCGCGCTCGTTTATGTCAGACTTGGCTTTTAAAACCTAATTAGGAAGAGTCTACCAGAGATGCTCAAACAGGTAGAAATTTTCACCGACGGCTCATGCCTTGGCAACCCCGGCCCCGGTGGTTACGGCGCTATTTTGCGCTACAAGCAGACGGAAAAAAGCCTCAGCGCCGGCTATCGGCTCACCACCAACAACCGCATGGAGCTGATGGCGGCGATTGTCGCGCTGGAAACCCTGACCGCCCCCTGTGCGGTGGTGCTCAGCACCGACAGCCAGTACGTCCGTCAGGGGATCACCCAGTGGATCCACAACTGGAAAAAGCGCGGCTGGAAAACCGCCGACAAAAAGCCGGTCAAGAATGTCGATCTGTGGCAACGGCTGGATCTGGCGATCGCCCGCCATACCGTGCAGTGGGAATGGGTCAAGGGCCATGCGGGCCATCCGGAGAATGAACGCTGCGACGTGCTGGCGCGCGAGGCGGCCGGCAACCCGACTCAGGAAGACAGCGGCTATCAGCCGGACGCCTGATTACGGCAGTTTGCGGTAGCTCTTGGTCGCGCCGACCGCGCGGCCAAGGGACGGTTTACGCGCCCCCATTCTCAGCGGCGTCGGCGTCAGCGGCAAGGTGCGCTTACGCGCCACTATCAAGCTCATACAGCCCAGCGCCGGCAGATGCGTGCTGAGAAACTGCCCCCCTTTGCGATGCCACGGCAACACGTGGAAGCGCGTCTGACAAAGCACTTCATAATTCAACAGGCTCAGCCAGTCCAACAGCCGCATCTGTGTGAACATGCGGCTGGCGTACGGCTGGCGCTGACGCAGCCGCGGCACCAGTTTTGCCAGCCCCAGCAGGCTGAACGGGTTAAAGGCGCTGATCACCAGCCAGCCGTCATCAACCAGAATGCGGTCCACCTCACGCAGCATACGGTGCGGATCGTCGGCGTAGGGCAGGCTGTGGGCCAGCAGGCAGGCATCCACCGACTTGGCGGCAAACGGCAGTTGGTAGACGTCGGCGCGCACCTGGAGCGCCGCGCCGCTCATCCCCACGTTGACCTGGTGGGAGATAGCGCACTTGTCAGTGGTCAGCTCCGCGCTCAGGCTACCGATTTTCAACAGATGAAAACCAAACAGTTTCGGCCACCAGGGTTGCAACTGCTGCTCCAGCGCTGCACGATAATATTCCCCCCATGGCAACTCGGCCCACGACTGCGGACTATGAAGCTTTTGTAGAGTGTGGGCTGGTTTCATGATTTATTATCTTCTTTCAAGCCGTTGCCAACGAGAGGTGTCCCATGAATCTTATCAGCATTCCTGCCTTCCAGGACAATTACATTTGGTTATTAGACGACCAGCAAGGCCGCTGCGTCATTGTCGACCCGGGCGAGGCGCCGCCGGTGCTGGCGGCATTGCAGCGCCTGCAGCTGACGCCGGACGCCATCCTGCTGACCCATCATCACCACGACCACGTGGGCGGCGTCGCGCAAATTGTCGCGCAATATCCGGCCCTGCCGGTATACGGCCCGCAGGAAACCGCCGATAAAGGCGCGACGCAGGTGGTTAAAGGCGGTGATACGATCGATGTCGGTGGCAGAAACTATCAGGTGATGGCGGTTCCCGGCCATACGCTGGGCCATATCGCCTTTTACAGCGCTCCTTATCTGTTCTGCGGCGATACGCTGTTTTCCGCCGGCTGCGGACGTTTATTTGAAGGCACCGCAGAGCAGATGTACCACTCATTGCAACAATTCATGCAACTTCCCGATAACACCTTAATTTGCTGCGCTCATGAATATACGCTGGCAAATCTTAAGTTTGCACGGGCTATTCTGCCGCAAGATCGACAAATAGAAACATATCAGCAACAGGTTGAGGCATTACGGGCAAAAGGCCAACCCAGCCTGCCGACAACCCTGCAATTAGAGCGAAAAATAAACGTATTCTTACGTTGCCATGACACTGATTTACAAAAAGAATTAGGCTTTAACTCTCCACCGGACGACCTTGATTCGGCTTTTTCCGAATTACGCCGCCGGAAGGATACCTTTTGAAGCTTTTGGTTGTGTTGATTGGCGAAGCACAGTATTATTGCTCGTCTTTTAAGCAACCACATTGACACACACATGAAGGCTAAAGCGATATTACTCGCCTCAGTCTTGCTTGTTGGTTGCCAGTCGTCCAAGCAGGACGCGCCGGCTCCAGAACAGCATGCACAGAGTTTGTCTTCGGCAGGTCAAGAAAGTGAAGCAGGAAAGTACACAGCAAATAGTCGAGCGAGCTCGGCGCAGTGGCTGAATAAAAACGGCAACAGCGCCCAGCAGCAAGATCTGTGGAACTTCATTAGCGACGAGCTGAAGATGGAGGTTCCGGAAAACTCCCGGATCCGTGAACAAAAAAGAAAGTATTTAAAAAGTAAGAGCTATCTCCACGATGTAACATTACGGGCTGAGCCGTACATGTACTGGATAGTCGAGCAGATTAAAAAACGCAATATGCCGATGGAACTGGTACTGCTACCCATAGTGGAGAGCGCTTTTGACCCACACGCGACCTCGAGCGCCAACGCCGCAGGGCTTTGGCAGATCGTGCCGCAAACGGGTCGTAACTATGGTTTAAAGAACAACAAATGGTATGACGGACGTCGTGACGTCGTCGCCTCAACCACGGCGGCGCTGAACATGATGGAATACCTGAACCGCATGTTTAAGGGAGACTGGCTGCTGACCGTTGCCGCCTATAACAGCGGCGAAGGTCGCGTGATGCGCGCCGTCAAGGCGAACCGCCGCCAGGGTAAACCGACCAACTTCTGGGCATTGTCGCTTCCGCGTGAAACGTCAATCTATGTCCCGAAAATGCTGGCGCTGAGCGAGATTATCAAGCACAGCAAAAAGTATGGCGTGCGTTTGCCGAAAACGGATGAAAGCCGGGCGCTGGCGCGTATCGACGTCGGCCAGCAGATGCGTCTGACCCAGGCGGCCGAGCTGTCCGGGCTGTCGCTGACCAAGATTAAGGCGTTTAATCCGGGTTACAAAAAAGGTGTGACCGCGCCTAACGGGCCTCATTACATCATGGTTCCCCAAGGGCATGCCGATCAGCTGAAAGGGTCGCTGGCTAACCGCGAGGTTGCCGTGACACAGCCAACCACCCAGTTGGCGAAAAACAGCGGCCTGACCGGCGGCAGTACCTATAAAGTGCGCTCCGGCGACACCTTATCGGGCATTGCCCAGCGGCTGAACCTCAGCACCAGCGATCTGCAGAGCTGGAACAACCTGCGCAGCAAAAGCACGCTGAAGGTTGGACAAACGCTGCAGGTAGCCCGCAATGGCGGCAGTAACAGCAGCATCACCTACCGCGTACGCAAAGGTGACTCGCTGGCCAGCATTGCGCGTCGTCACGGCGTTGAAATTAACGACGTGATGCGCTGGAACAGCGCGCTCGAACGCAAGAACAGCAGCTTGCAGCCGGGCCTGACGCTGACGTTGTTTGTGGACAACAATGCCTCGCCGGATACCTGACCGCGCGTAAACGTAAAAAAGCACCTTTCGAGGTGCTTTTTTATTGCCTGCCGCCAGAAGACTAACGCGCCGGCTGGAACTCCACCAGCAGCGGATTATGATCCGAAGCGCGCGTCACCAATACCGACGCCTCCGCCACGCCCAAATCGCGGTAGAACACAAAATCCAGCGGACGGCCAAAGGCTTTGCGCCGATGATCGTCAGTAAAGTTCACCTCGCGCAGCGCCATATCGCTGGCAAACTGATACAGCGCATTGATGCGCCTGCGGCTCCAAGCGTTAAAATCCCCCGCCATAATCACCGGCCCCTGATGGCTGGCAATCTGTTCGCCAATCGGCCCCAGCTGTTTACTGTAAACGTCCACGCCCAGGCTGAAGTTCACCGCATGGATGTTCACCACCATCAGCAATTCATCGTTAAATAACGGATAGACGGTAATCAGCGCCGATTTCGCCAGACGCAGCAGCGGCTCTTTTTCACGCAGCGGGCAACAATACACCGGGTGCGCCGCCGCCAGCGTCATCACGCCGGAGGGATGTTGCGGCAGGGAAAAAGCCGGCACCTGATCGGCCGCCAGATAGTTCGACGTGGCGAACTGCACCAGCTCCGGCGTGGTTTGCGCCTCCTGTAACAGTACCAGCTGCGCGTCTTTGCCAAAGCTTTTCAGCACCGACAGCCAGTCGGCGCGCTGCTGCTTGAAGATATTCCAGACCATCACCCGCAGCGCGCCGCCGGTAGGCAACGCGGCGCCCGGCGGCAACGGGGCATTGTGGGTGCCAGGGAAAATGCGTTCTACTGGCTGGCCTGCGACATACCGCATGGCGTAAGTTCGTTTCGGCACGCTATTCGCCTATTTCCCGTTGGATGAAAGGGCGGTAATTATTCCCGCCAACAATGAATTGATTATACGCCGCTCCTGCCCGCTTGTTAGGCTTTCCGCTGCATAACCTTAAATGTTATAGGGGCGACGCTGCGGGTTTTCAATCATAAAGGCGTCCCACGTCTGTAAAGATAGTCGCTTATTTGCTGCCGCATTCAGTTCCCGCCACGCCGGTTCAGATTGATGACGCCCGTTATCCCCTTTATGCTTAACTGATAAAAATGCTCAAAGTTTTAAGTCAGCCTTGCTAGCGGAGCAACAATGAAAGCGAATTCGGATGAACTGATCACCTTTGTCACGGTGGTGGAAAACGGCAGTTTCAGCCGCGCGGCGGAGCGCCTGGGCCAGGCCAACTCCGTGGTGAGCCGCACGGTAAAAAAACTGGAAAACAAGCTGGGGGTGACCCTGCTCAACCGCACCACCCGGCAAATCAGTCTGACGCAGGAAGGAGAAAGCTATTTCCGCCAGGTGCAGAAGGTGCTGACAGAGATGGCGGCGGCGGAAAATACGCTGATGGAGAGCCGCCAGCGGCCGCAGGGGCTGCTGCGCGTCGATGCCGCCACGCCGGTGGTGCTGCATGTCCTGACGCCGCTGGTGGCCGAGTTCCGCACGCTGTATCCCGACATGTCGCTGTCGCTGGTCTCGTCGGAAACCTTTATCAATCTGATCGAACGCAAGGTGGATATCGCCATTCGCGTGGGGGAACTCACCGACTCCAGCCTGAAGGCGCGCAAACTGATGAACAGCTACCGTCAGGTGCTGGCCTCGCCGGCCTATCTGGAAAAATACGGCACGCCGACCACCGTGGAGGAGCTGCATCAGCACTGCTGCATCGGCTTTAACGATCTGGTGGCGCTCAACCGCTGGCCGCTCTCCTGCGCCGACGGCCGTCAACTGGAGATCGAACCGGGGCTGACCAGCAACAGCGGTGAAACCCATCGCCATCTGTGCCTGTATGGCAACGGCATCGCCTGCCTGTCCGACTTTATGATTGGGGAAGACGTAAAGCGCGGCGATCTGGTGCCGATCCTGACCGAGCAGACGCTGCCGCTCGCCATGCCGATAAATGCGGTGTACTACAGCGACAGCGCGGTCAGTAACCGGCTGCGCAGCTTTATCGATTTTATCAGCGCACGTCTCGGCCCGGTTCAGCCATAAAACAGGCGCCTTACGGCGCCTGCGTCATGATGAGCGGCGGTTCCGCTCGGATATGGCTACGGCCAGCGGCGCAGAACCAGCGAGGTGTTAATGCCGCCGAAGGCGAAATTGTTCGACTGAACAAATTCGGTCTCAATGGCGCGGTAATCCCCCATGATGTAGTCCAGATCGCCGCAGGCGCTGTCCGGCTCGCTCAGGTTAATCGTCGGTGCAAACCGACCGTCGCGCATCATCTCCAGCGCCAGCCAGGCTTCCAGCGCACCGCAGGCGCCCAGCGTATGGCCGAAATAACTTTTCATCGACGAAATTGGCGTACGGTTGCCGTAGATCGCCGCGGTCGCCAGACTCTCGGCAATATCGCCCCGATCGGTAGCCGTGCCGTGCGCGCTGATATAACCGATATCCGCGGCCGTCAGACCGGCGGCATCCAGCGCCTGCTGAATGCAGATCTGCATGGTTTCACGCTGCGGCTGAGTAATATGTGCGGCGTCGCAGTTGGTGGCAAAGCCGACAATCTCGCCGTAAATCGTCGCGCCACGCGCCTGCGCATGTTCCAGCGATTCGAGGATCAGCGTCGCCGCGCCTTCGCCGATCACCAGCCCGTCGCGCTGACGGTCAAACGGTCGCGGCGTCAAATCCGGCCGCTGATTCTGCTGGCTGGTGGCGAACAGGGTATCGAACACCGCCGCCTCTGACGGGCACAGCTCCTCCGCCCCCCCCGCCACCATCACCGTTTGGTAACCGTGGCGGATGCTCTCATAGGCATAGCCAATCGCCTGGCTGCCGGAGGTGCAGGCGCTGGAGGTCGGGATCACCCGGCCGCGCAGGCCGAAGAACAGGCCGGTGTTGACCGCGGCGGTGTGCGGCATCATCCGCACATAGGTGGTGCCGGTAATATTGTGGGTGTGCTTTTCGGTCAGCATGGTGGCGAACTCGCTCACCGAGTCGGTGCTGCCGCTCGACGAACCGTAGGCGATGCCGGTCGCGCCGCTGGTCAGCACCGCGTCCTCCAGCAGGCCCGCCTGTCCGAGCGCCAGCTCGGTGGCGCGGGTCGCCAGCAGCGACACCCGCCCCATGGAGCGAATGCGTTTACGCGTGTAGTGCTCCGGCAAGGTAAAGTCCTCTACCGGCGCGCCCAACCGCGCATTCAGCCCCCGATACGCTTCCCACTGAGCCATATAGCGCACCGCGCTTTTCCCCTGCCGCAGACGCGCGTCAATCTGCTGCCAGTCGTTGCCGAAGGCGGTGATGCCCGCCATGCCGGTGATCACCACCCGCTGCGTCATACCATGCCTCCGTTAATGGAAATCACCTGCCGCGTCACATAGCCGGCAATATCTGACATCAGGTAGCTGGCCAGCCCGGCAACCTCCTCCGCCGTGCCCATCCGTTTTAACGGAATGGCGCGCATCGCCTCATCCCGCGCCAGTGGCTCCATATCAATCATGCCGGTATCAATCAGCCCGGGAGCAATGCAGTTAACGGTGATTTTGCGCTTCGCCAGTTCAATCGCCAGCGCCTTGCAGGCGCCGATCACCCCCGCCTTGGCGGCGCTGTAGTTGACCTGCCCGCGGTTGCCCATCACACCGGACACCGACGACAGTGCGATAATCCGCCCGCCTTTGCGCAGACCGATCATCGGCATCACGCACGGATGCAGCACGTTATAAAAACTGTCGAGATTGGTGTGGATCACGCCGTCCCAGTCCCCGTCGCTCAGCGCCGGAAACGCGCCGTCACGGGTGATGCCGGCGTTATTCACCACGCCGTAGTAGGCGCCGTGGCGCTCGATGTCCTGCTCCAGCCGCTCGCGGCACTGGGCGCGGTCGCTGATGTCAAACTGAATCAGCCGCCCCTGACCGCCGGCCGCCGTAATGTGCTGCAGCGTCTGTTCTGCGCCGGCCCTGTCGCGGTGATAGTGCACCACCACATAAAAACCATCGGCCGCCAGACGGCAGGCGATCGCCTGCCCGATTCCTTTGCTGGCGCCGGTAACTAAAACGGAACGCGTCATGCGTTGCCCCCTGGATTGGTGAGTTGAGTAATTTCCTGTTGGTCGGGCTGGTAGGTATTAAGTCTGCCGTGTGCAACCTGCCGCCCATTCAGCGTCAGCGCGCATTCGAAACAGGCCAGCTTCTCATCCTGAAACAGCAGCCGGGCGCTGACCACCAGCTCACTGCCGGCGGCAAACGCCGGCTGCTCGCAGTGAATGGCGCGGCCGCCCAACAGCATGCCCAGCGCCGGCGGCCGGCCGGACTGGCGCCCGTGCCAGCCGCTCCAGACGCCGATGGTTTGCGCCATCAGTTCGACCGCATACCAGGCGGGCAGTGCGCCCTGTGCGTCGAGAAATGGCGCCAGCACGCCGCGATCGCAGACGCTGACCGCGCAGCAGGCGCCCTCTTTATCCACGCTGATGACCCGCTCCAACAGCACCATCGGCGCCGCATGCGGCAAATAGTATTCAGCAGCCTGATAACCACTCATGGCAGCGCTCCTAACAGCAGGCAGGCATTATTGCCGCCAAAAGCAAATGAATTCGATAAAATCGTCCGCCGCGTCAGCGCCTGCGGCGCGGTCAGCAGATCGATCGCCGCCAGCTCGTCATCGCGCGGTGCCTGGCTGAAATCCTGCGCCGGCAGCGGCAGATCTTCCGTCAGCAGCAGCCAGCTCAGCCCGGCCTCCACCGCGCCGGCGGCGCCCAGCGTATGGCCGGTCAGATGTTTGGTCGAACTGCACGGCGTGGCGGAGCCAAAGATACGCTGCACCACCTGCGCTTCCATCGCGTCATTCAAGCGGGTCGCGGTGCCGTGCAGATTGATGTAGCCAATATCCTGCGGCTGCAGCCCGGCGCTCTGTAGCGCCATCGCCATCGCCCGTTCCGCCCCCAGCCCCTGCGGATGCGGCGCCGACATATGCCAGGCGTCGGACGATTCGCCCACGCCCAGCAGCGCCACCGGCGCCGGCTCTGAGCTCAGAAGGATCAGCGCCGCGCCTTCGCCGATATTGATGCCGCTGCGCCCTTGGGCAAACGGCGTACAGCGCGTTGCCGACAGCGACTCCAGGCTGCGGAAACCATTAATCGCCATCCGGCACAGGCTATCGGCGCCGCCGACAATCGCCGCATCCACCAGCCCGGCGTCGATCAGCCGTTTACCGCTGATGATCGCCCGCGCGCTGGAAGAACAGGCGGTCGACAGCGTATACGCCGGCCCCTGTACGCCAAGCAGCGCGCCAAGAAACTGAGCCGGATCGCCCAGCTCTTGCTGGGCATAATCATAGCCCGGCGGCCAGACGCCGTGCTGCTGGTAATACTGCAGCCCCAGCTCTCCTTCGTGGATCCCCGAGGTGCTGGTGCCGAGGATCACCGCCACGCGATCCGCGCCGTAGCGCACTATCGCGTCCTCAACCTGCGGCGCAATCTGCGCCAACGCCGCCAGCAGCAGGCGGTTATTGCGCGAATCATGACGGCGCAACGTCGCCGGCACCGCCGGCAAGCTGTCTTCCACCGCGCCATACCATGACGGCTCATCGCCCAGAAGCCACTGGGTTTGCGGCTGCATGCCCGGCGCATGACCCGAACGCAGATTATGCGCGGTTTGCGCCAGAGTTGTGCCCAGGGCGCTGACCATGCCCAATGCGGAGAAATAAATCATCGCTTATTCATCCAGATTCTCAATGGCGATCCGGTAGTGGAACGCCGACTGACTGATGGATACCGGCTGGCGGCGCGCACTCGTCTGGTAGCGGATCTCACTGATCAACGCCCCGCGATCGTCATACAGACGACGGCGATCGCCGCGATCCTCCAGCCGCCAGCCCGTCGGCAGTTGAGCCTGCCACTGCGCCTGCGGCCAGTAGCTCAGCATAATATCCGCCAGCACCTGGGCGGCCGGCGGCAGCTCACCCAGCTTGATAAACTGCTGACTGCGGATACCCTGTTCATCATAAACCAGATTAAACAGACGAATACCCAGCGGCGACATGCCCACCAGCGTCAGACGCTGACCGTCGGCGTTCAACAGCACCATCATCGTGTGCCGTTGTCCTTTTACCTGCGCGTTCAGCAACTGCTGCTGGCTGAACGGCTGCGCCAACGTCGGCGGCGGCAGGGCAACCCGTGTGCCGGGCTTCAGCCAGGCGCTGGGCGCATCGGGCGCGGAAGATGAACCGGCACAGCCGGTCAGCAGCGCGCCAAGCAGCACGAGCGGGAGCAATAGGCCGCGCATCAGACATTACCTCTTAACGTTTTTCTCAGGGTCAGCGGCGCCAGCAAAAACGCCACCGCAATGCCGCCGCTCAGGACGATGCCAAAACTGGCGATCGCCTGCGTATGGCTGAATACCAGCATGCCGAAGGTCAGCTGCGTGGTGAACACCGCCATAAAAATGGCAAACATCGAGGTGGTCGGCGTCCCGCGCGGATTGGTGAAAAACAGCGTGTAGTTGATACCAATCCCCAGCACCAGCACCAGCGCCAGCAGCGAAAACAGATTCAGCGTATGGCCGCTCAGCGCCAGCGCCGCAATGCCGCCGCCCAGCGACAGCAGGGTCGGCACCATGCAGCGCAGCGCGTGGCGGATGCCGAAGCGCCACAGATAGATAGCCGCAATCGCCGCCACCGAGAGCATCAGCAGGTAGGACAGATACAGCCGGTAGTGGCCAAACAGTTCGCTGAACTCCGTTTTGCGGTCGATCCAGCCGCCGCCCGGCACCTGCTGCGCCAGCTTCAGCATCGCGGCGCTGTCCTGCACGCCGCTGACGGGAACCAGCGCCGCGCTGCGACCGTCCGGCAGCGACAGCCATAATAGCCGCCACCCTTCGCTGACCACGCTGGTTAACCATTGCTCCGGCTTCACCCAGCGCGCCTGCAGATCGGGCTGAACGACCGCGACGCCGGCCTGCTGCAGCTGCGCCGTCACCTGCGGGGCCACGTGCGCCAGCAGCGCCGCGTCTGCATGCTGCTGACGCAGAGAAGGCAGCGGCAGCAGGCGATAATCACCCAGCAGCCCCTGCCGCTGCGCCTGCTGCAGTTTAGGCCGCAACATTTCCAGCCGCTGCAGCGTCTGCTGCGCATTCTGCCCGTATATCACCAGCCATTTCTGATCGTTATGCTGCCCGGTCAAGGCGGCGATCTGCCGTTCTTGCTGCTGCAGCCCGGCGGGCAGCGACTGCAGCTGACCAATATCATCGTCAACACGCAGTTGACTGATGCCCACGACCACCACCACGGCGATCGCTCCGGGCAGACCAAAACGCAGCAGCGGCCGACGCCAGGCCCGCAGCCAGCGCATTATCAGCGTCAGCCCCGGCGCGCTGCGCACCGGCAGACGCCGTGACAGCTGCGGGTACCAGCAGATCACCGTCATGCACGCCGCGCTCAGTCCCACGGCGGCGAACACCGCCAATTGCTGTAAGCCCGGGAACGGGGCGATTAACAGCGCCAGATAGGCCACCACCGTCGTCAGCAGCGCCATCGACAGCGCCGGCAGCAACTTACGCAGGCTCTGCAACGGCGTCGACTGCCGGCCATGCACCATGCGCTCACTGAGGAAATACAACGTATAGTCGGCAGAAATGCCGACGATGCTGATGCTCAGCACCAGCGTCATCAGATGAACTTCGCCGAACGCCAGCAAGGTGGCAACCGTTCCCGCCAGCGCGCCGACGCCGATCGACAGCGCACACAGCAGCAACGGCAGCGGCGAGCGGAACATCAGCAGCACCAGTAGAAATACGCCGGCTACAGAGGCCAGTCCGATGGTGGAAATATCGTGCTCAGCCTGCTGGCTGGCATAATCGCTGTAATACAGCGCGCCGCGCTTTAACACCTCACTGCCCGGAAAACGCTGCTGCAGCTGCTGTTGCAGTCCGTTCAACGTCTCTACCATCTGCCGCGCGCTGCGCATATCGTAAGAAGAAGCGCGTAATTCGCCATGCAGCAGGTACCAGCTGCGCCCCTGCCGATCCTGCGCCGTCAGCCAGCCGTCCTGCAGATGCAGCGCGCCGCCGTTTTGCTGCTGCGCCAGCTGCGCGCCCCGCACCAACAGCAGCGGATCGTGCGTCAGTTCCTTGCCGCTGACCCCGGCGAACGCCGAATAGAGCTGGCCGAGGATCCATTGGCTTTGCGCCTCCGCGCCCTGCTGCAAGCGCTGGCGGGTTGCGTCATCCAGCAACGCGTTGCGGTGCTGATAAAAGAACTGCCCCCACTGCTGCTGACGCCCGGCATCCAGCGGGCCGGCGACCTGCTGCAGCGCCGGCTGCGCCTGCAACTGCTGATACCACCAGGTCACCGCGGCGTCATCCTGCCCCGGCGCCGGGCTGACCAGCCACATCAGCTGGCGATCCAAACGCTGGCTGAAACCGTCCGCCAGCGCCTTCGGCACCTGGGACGGCGAGGCGTGCGGCAACAGCGCCAGCACGCTGCTGTTAATCTGGCTGCGCGGCGCCAGTACGCACAGCGCCGCGATCAGCGACAGGCAAACCACCAGCCAGCCATAAGCCAGGCGGCGGTGAATATTAGGGCGCAAAACGTTGCAGCTCCTCGGCGGTCAGCGTCGCCGGCACGGTACGCTGATTAAAGAAGCGAATATGGGTGGCGTCGTTTTGTTTATCATCGATATCGATGGTGTTCAGGAATTGGGCGCCGTTGAGCGTGATGCGGGTAAACAGCTTGTCCAGCGGCGTGGTTTTCGGCGTCAGCACCAGGCGCCAGTTTTCATCACCCCGATCGCTGAACTGCAGGGTAAAGTTTTGCTCCAACGCCTGACCGTCCGCATGAAATAGCGCGCTCAGCAGATGGTTGAACTGAAACATCTGCGGGTTATTTTCCGCCGTTATCACCTGCGGCGCCTGCCCGCCCACGGTTTGCACCATGCGCTTGTCATCCAGCAACAGCGTCAGCGGGAAGGGGCGCTGCTGCGCCCACCACAGCCCTTTCTGCTGGGAGATCAGCAACTCGCCGCCTGAGTACAGCGGCTTGGCCATGCCGCTGATGCTGCGCTGTTGCTCAAATTCGGCGCGCAGCACCGCCTGCTGGCTGAAGCGCTGTTGCAGCTGCGGCAGCGTGACGGCCTGCGCCCCCACGGCAAACAAGCACAGCGTCAGCAAGAGCCACTTTTTCATCGCTTACCCTCCAGCTTGTCCAACAGCACCTGCGGCGCAGCAAAGCACATCTCCTGGCTGCTCGCCTCCACCGCCACCTGAATGGTGTAACCGCTGGTAGTACGCTGGCCGCTTTCCGCATCCAGGATCTGATAGCCGATACGCAGGCGATTCTCATACTCCTGCAGCATCGCGCAGACAATCACCCGCTGTTCAAAACGCAGCGGCGCGATATATTTCACCCGCGTATCCACGATCGGCCAGATATAGCCGGAAGCCTGCATCTGCCGATAGCCATAGTCGAACTGTTTCAGCAGCGCTTCGCGCGCCACTTCAAAGTAGCGAAAATAGTTGCCGTGCCAGACTACGCCCATCGCATCAACGTCGTGGAACGGCACGGTCATCTCCACCCGTACGGAAAAACGCGGATCGTCTTGCAGATTCATACCTCAGGCTCCTGTCGTGCAAGCGGCGTGGCCGCCAAGTGCCAGAAATCGAAAAAATTAAACCAGTCGAGCGGTGCCTGCAGGCAATAGTGCTCCAGCCGAGCCGCATAGCGATCCACCGCCTGCTGCAGCGCCCGCTGCCGATCGCCGCGCGGCAGAGGCAGCGGGTCGGCGAAGGGTTCAAAGTAGACCCGCAGCTCGCCCTGCTGTTTAAGGCCGAACATCAGAAAGACCGGGCAGCGCAGCGCCGCGGCCAGCACGAACGGCCCCTGGGGAAAAGGCGCCGCCTGGCCGAGAAAGTCGCTCCAGACTACGCGCGGCTGTTCGCCGCGCTGGTACTGTCCGGCGGAGGTGCGGTCGCCGACGATGGCCACCCATTCGCCGGCGTTCAGCTTATCCATCAGCCGCATGGCCGTTTCCGGTCCCAGTGAGGAAACCTGGATCAGGTTCAGGTTGGCGCGCGGATTTACCTCTTGCATCACCTGGTTAAAGCGTTCGGCGTGTTTGGTAAACACCAGCGCATTGACCTTGACCGCGTCGCCCAATTCGCCCAACGCGCGGCACGATTCGATATCGCCAAGGTGCGATGCCAGAATCAGCGTGCCTTTGCCCGAGTCGATCTGCTGCCGACAACGCTGGCGATCCATCAGCCGGATTCCCTGCAGATCGCCCTGCCAGCTGGCCAGCTTATCCAGCATGGCATCGCCAAAACGCATAAAGTGGCGAAAGCTGTTCAGCGGCTGCGGTAACGGCTGTTGACGCTGCTGCGCAAAACGCCGCAGGCGCTGTAAATAATCGCGCGATGCCCGGCGCTGCGCGCGTCCGGTCAGCCAGAAATAGCCGGCCACCGGATACAGCAGCAGCTGAAACGCCCGGCGGCCGAACAGCTTGTACACCCTGAGCATCAGGCGAATGCCCCACAGCCCCTGGCGCTCACGCGCCGCCGACCAGTGCTGCGGTTCCGCCTGCCGCCGGCGCTGGCGTAATAAACGCGGAATGCGCGGCAGCATGCCGATAAACAACCGGGTATGCATCCAGGAAATACGCAGGTTGTCACGCAGCGCGTCGAAGTGGGAAATGCCGCCCGCCGGATAGATCACGCGGGTCGGTAAAAAGCGGCTGGGTACGCCGCGCCAATACAGGCGCACCATCACTTCAGTATCGAAATCCATGCGCTGCCCCAGCCGGCGGCTGTTCAGCAGCGCCAGCGTTTCTGCCAGCGGATAGACGCGAAAGCCGCACATGCTGTCCTGCAGAGAAAAGGAGAGCGTTTCCAGCCATACCCAAAAGTGGGTGATATAGCGGCCATACAGTCGCGCCTTCGGTACCGATTCATCGTATACCGGGCGGCCGGAGATCAGCGTATGCGGATAACGGCGGGCCTCATCCAGCATGGCTGGAATATCGCTTAATTGATGCTGGCCGTCGGCGTCCAGCTGCAGCGCATGGCTGAAGCCACGCTGCTGTGCCAGTTGCAGGCCGGCGCTTACCGCGCCGCCTTTACCGCGGTTTTGTTCCAGCCGCTGCAGCGTCATCCACGGCCACTGCGCCGCCAGACGCTGTAATTCCGTCGCCGTCTCGGCATCGCTGCCGTCGTCAATCACCAGGCACGGCAGTTGATAGGCCGCCAGTTGCTCCAGGACACCGGCCATCATCGCGCCGTGATTAAAACAGGGGACGATCAGGCAGGGCAGAAACTCACGATTTAGCGGCATAGTGCAATCTTCCCGCTGCTGGCGATAACCTCACCGACGCGATAGCTGAACAGCAGTTTCTGCCGGGCCGGCTGCCACTCCAGCAACAGCGTCACCGTCTCCAGCGGCAGAATCGGCCGCTGAAACTTCAGCACTTCCATACCGCAGAAATCACCGTCAATCGGCAACAGCGCGGCGGCGAACTGCATCGCCCAGTTAACCTGCGCCACGCCGGGCAAGATAGGGTGCCGGGGGAAATGACCGCGAAACCACGACAGCTCTGCGGGCAGCCGCATCGTCACCGTGGCGTGGGTCGTATCCGTTGTCTGCTGTTGCAGCACCTCGGGATGCATCATAAAAAGAGTTCCTGTAATTCAGCGTAGGCGCGTTTCCCCTGCGGATTGCGCGGGATCGCCGTGACAATCCGCCAGCTGCGCGGCAGCGCCACCGGCTCCAGCCACGGGCGCAGCGCCTGATGTAAACGCCGGGTGAACAGACCTTCCGACAGCGTCTGCCGTTCGGCGCGGCCCTGTGCCGACAGGACAATCACCGCCCCCAGGCTGATGCGCCCTTTACGCCGTAACGGCAATACCGCCGCATCGCTGACGGCCGGCAGCGCCCGCAAGCGTCGTTCCACTTCAGTCAGCGACAGGCGCTTTTCTTCGATTTTAATAATGCGGTCGCTGCGCCCCAGCAGGTGAAAATAACGCGTATCCGCCGCCGGTTGCAAAATATCATTCAGCGACAGCGGCGCATCCAGCAGCGGTGAGTCAATCTGCGGCAGCCCCTGCGCATCAACCTGCAGGGTGACGCCGTCAAACAGGCGCCACGCCGTCTCTGGCTGATGCTGCTGCCGCCAGCCGATAATGCCGGTTTCCGTCGCACCATAAATCTCCAGCGGTAACGTCCCCAGCAGATGCTGCGCGCGCTGCGCCTCTGCGAACGGCAACGGGCCGCCGGCGGAGAACACCAGCGCGCAATCCAGCGGGCTTAGCGCAGCGTCCAGCCGTGTTAGCCAGGCCGGGCTGCTGATAAACAGCAACTGCCCCACCTGACGTTTGGCAATCAGTTGTTCATGATATTCCGTAAGTTGCGCATCGAACGGCACGCCGCAGGCCATCGGCATAAAAAGCCGGAAGCTCAGGCCATATAAATGCTGATGAGAGACGGAGGCCGCGATCCAGCGCCCCTGAAACTGCGGCAACCAGCGGGCTGCCAGTAACGCGCATTCTTCATCCAGCGCCGCGACCGGCTTGTGTACCTTCTGCGGTTCCCCCGTCGAACCGGAGGTATAGAGAACCAGGCTGGCGGCATCCGGCCAGTCCGGCAACGCGACACTGCCTGCGGCGCCTTCTTCGACCGTCAGCCTCGGTACGCCAAGCATCAGCGGCAAATCACTCAACAACGCATCAAAATCCGCGCGCTGCTCTTGCAAAATGGCTTCTCGCTGATGGCCGAAGATAATCGGCACTTTGCCGCAGTACAGCGACGCTAACAACGCGACCGTAAAACGGTAGCAGTCATCGAAGCAGAGCGCCCAACGCTTTTCCCTGTACGCGTTAAGCTCGCGATACAGCCCGGCGACATCGCGACGCAGCTGAGCCAGCGTTATGCGCAGCTCACCGCGCCAGGCGACCACGGTATCAGGCGCTCGCTCCTGCGCCAACCAGCGGCTCATCGGCAAGGTCAGCGGCGTTTTACCCTTTGTCTCGCGATCCATTCTCCCCCCATCAGGGCGCCCATCAGCAGGTAACTGATCCCGCCGTTGTATAACGTCCATAGCTTGATATCCCCCAGTTGGCAGGTGATTAATGCTATTGAGGCGTTGACAATAAAGAACCCGCACCAAACCTGGGTGACCCGGCGCGTATAAGCCACGCCCGCGGCAGACAGCGCCGGTTCGCGCAGACGCGCCAACCGCTCGACCACCGTCGGGGGAAACCACAAGGAATAGGCGAATAACGCCAGCAACAGCAGGCTGACCAACACCGGGTAGTACAGCAGCCAGTGGGATTGCCCCAGCAACCAACTGCTCACGGCCAGCACGATGCCCACCAGAGCCAACATTTTCGCCAGACCGCCATGCTGACGCCATCCGCCGCGCAGCGACAGCAGGCGCAGGGTGAAGAGTAAAGCCAGCAATGGCGCCAGCAGCTGCGTACCCCAGCGGCTGACGCCAAACCATACCGCAAACGGATACAGCACCAGCAGCAGCCAGGTCAGCGCCTGTAACAGCGTCCGACTATGCGCCAGCCAGCGTCTCACCGTGCGCCACCTGTATCAGTTTCCAGGGTTAAGCAATTGATCGATAGCATCGACCACGTCTTGTACCGTACGCACCGATTTGAACATTTCCGGTTTGATCTTCTCACCGGTGATCTTTTGCAGATGCACCACCAGGTCTACGGCGTCGATGCTGTCCAGATCCAGCTCGTCATACAGGCCGGACTGCGGCGTAATATCCTGGGCATCAAGCTCAAACAGCTTCGCCATCAGCGTCTGAACCTCTACAAAAATCTGCTGCTTATCCATGAAAACCCCTTATTTGCTACGCTGTGCGGAAACAAACGCGGCCAACGTTTCCACAGAATAAAAATGCTGACGCATATCGTCGCTTTCGGCCGACAGCACAACGCCATAGCGGTTTTTCAACGCCAGCCCCAATTCCAACGCATCAATGGAATCCAGTCCTAATCCTTCGCCGAACAAAGGCGCCTGTGTGTCAATCTCATCCGGCGTCATGCCTTCAAGATTGAGCGAATCAATAATCAATTGCTTGATTTCGGTGCTCAATAAATGCATTCCACTATTTCTCATTATTTATAGAATCTGACTGTAAGGCGTCAGTTAAATGCTGGGTTAAACGTCTTGCTGCGCGGGCAGGAGAAACATCGTCCTCGCGCATAAAAGTGCGCGTATCGATCTTATCCAGAACAGTTACGCGAAACTGCGGTTTTGTCGCCGGGATATTATACCATTTGCCCTGTTTCGTCAGCATTGGCGGCTCGCAGTGGATCTGCACCAGTCGGATGGGACATTGGCTGCGAATCGCGATATTCGCCGCACCGCGCTGCAGCGTCAGCATGGTTCCCGGCGTGGTGCGCGTCCCCTCCGGGAAGATGAGAATCGTGCCGCCGCTGGCCAGACGTTGCCGGCACTGCTCCAGTAAACGCTCAGATTCGGCATTCGCCAGATAACCGGCCGCCTTAATCACGCCGCGCACGAATACATTGCGCAAAAGCGCCTGTTTAACGATGCAGTCACAGCGCGGCATGCGCGAAGCCAGTAGCACATAGTCCAATAGGCTGGGATGATTGGCGATCACCAGACAGCCGGCATCCTCTTGCAGACGTTCTTCATGCTCGAAAGCATAATCGAGTACGCCGAAAAAACGGCAGGCGGCCAGAAAAACGCGAAAGCTGTGGCGGATAGAATCCTGAGTTAGCTGATGACGCCGGGCCGAATCACGCACCAGCAGGCGCAGCAGATTGAACCAAACGCAGGAGAGCAGCAGGCCGCCGACGCCAAACAGGGCGAATAATCCGCCGGTCGCAACCACGCGCCAGCTGCGGTTCAGCCACGATGAGGGTGGCGTGGGGTTAGCTTTCCTAGCCATCATACGTCCAGCGCCAATCGTGTCGCGGACCCGGCACGATAAACTCTGTTTGCCCGCTTAACCAGTGGCGCAGGAAGGATAAACTTTGTGGTAAAGACTCAGCGGCCGCTTGCCTGGCGACCGGCACGCATTGTAATGACTCCCCCGCCGCCAACAGCAGCGCCAGCGCATAGGGGCGAGCGGTTAACGTGACAAAAGGCTGGTAGTCCTCAGGCAGCGCACCGTCAAAATCCACCAACAAAACCCGTTCCGCCGCGCCGCTGGCCAATATCCCCTGCGCTTCCAGTATTCCCTGTTGAAAACTGTCTTCGCCAGCGGCCAGAGAGGTGGTGGGTAAGGTATTTTTAGCAATGATGGTTAACCAGCCTGCGGCGGTATTATGCACCGACATGGCAAAATCGGTCGGCGACAGCGGTTGTTGCTGGTTCAGGTGCTGCAGGATCTTATGGGTGCGCTCCAGCTCGCCGTGGCGGCTGGTAAAGATGGCCATATCCACAGCCTGCTGCTCCAACAATGTCAGACCACATTCGACGGCCAAGCGTGTGCCTGCGCTCATGCGTCGTAAAGACATCATGGGAATATGTGGGCAAGGAGGCAAAGTCTGCGTGGTTATCTCGCCATGTGGCTGTCTGGCCCACTGACGCCAGCTATCTGCAGTTTCACGCCCGTCGGCCAACGCCCACCAATTGAGTATCTTCATGCGACCCGCTTGTCACCAGAATATATCGTGCATAAATTTATGATATTTACCCCCGGATAACATGGCTAAAAGTCTGATTTTATAACCTGCATTTATTTTAGTGAAAATAAATTTTATTTATTAGTCAGTTAACTATATATCAACCTGCCAGTGTCGCATTGTGCTAACGCATTAAAGCCGAACGAGACAGGAATAAAATAGGCTGATAACCGCAGCGTTCTTTCCAGAGTAAGGTACTAAGAGTTTTATTAGGTGTGATTTTTGCACATGAAAAAGCCCTGAGTCAGAGACTCAGGGCTTATCAATAAAGTGGCGGAACGGACGGGGCTCGAACCCGCGACCCCCTGCGTGACAGGCAGGTATTCTAACCAACTGAACTACCGCTCCACCGATTCTGTTACGTTGCTTTTTTCAAAGCAGCAAGGCTTCTTCTGAGCCTTGCAATTATCAGGCGTCACTCTGATAACGTTTATTTGATGCCTGGCAGTGTCCTACTCTCGCATGGGGAGACCCCACACTACCATCGGCGCTACGGCGTTTCACTTCTGAGTTCGGCATGGGGTCAGGTGGGACCACCGCGCTATTGCCGCCAGGCAAATTCTGTTTCAATCAACCCGCAACGCTTCCACGCCGCCAGTCAATCCAATCTCGGAACTTCACTGAAAATCAAATCGCGTCTCTAAAACACCTTCGGTGTTGTAAGGTTAAGCCTCACGGTTCATTAGTACTGGTTAGCTCAATGCATCGCTGCACTTACACACCCAGCCTATCAACGTCTTAGTCTTAAACGTTCCTTCAGGGGCCTTAAAGGCCCAGGGAAGACTCATCTTGAGGCAAGTTTCGCGCTTAGATGCTTTCAGCGCTTATCTTTTCCGCACTTAGCTACCGGGCAATGCCATTGGCATGACAACCCGAACACCAGTGGTGCGTTCACTCCGGTCCTCTCGTACTAGGAGCAACCCCTCTCAATCTTCCAACGCCCACGGCAGATAGGGACCGAACTGTCTCACGACGTTCTAAACCCAGCTCGCGTACCACTTTAAATGGCGAACAGCCATACCCTTGGGACCTACTTCAGCCCCAGGATGTGATGAGCCGACATCGAGGTGCCAAACACCGCCGTCGATATGAACTCTTGGGCGGTATCAGCCTGTTATCCCCGGAGTACCTTTTATCCGTTGAGCGATGGCCCTTCCATTCAGAACCACCGGATCACTAAGACCTGCTTTCGCACCTGCTCGAGCCGTCACTCTCGCAGTCAAGCTAGCTTATGCCTTTGCACTAACCTCACGATGTCCGACCGTGATTAGCTAACCTTCGTGCTCCTCCGTTACTCTTTGGGAGGAGACCGCCCCAGTCAAACTACCCACCAGACACTGTCCTCACCCCCGATTAGGGGGCCGAGTTAGAACATCAAACATTAAAGGGTGGTATTTCAAGGTTGGCTCCATGCAGACTGGCGTCCACACTTCAAAGCCTCCCACCTATCCTACACATCAAGGCTCAATGTTCAGTGTCAAGCTATAGTAAAGGTTCACGGGGTCTTTCCGTCTTGCCGCGGGTACACTGCATCTTCACAGCGAGTTCAATTTCACTGAGTCTCGGGTGGAGACAGCCTGGCCATCATTACGCCATTCGTGCAGGTCGGAACTTACCCGACAAGGAATTTCGCTACCTTAGGACCGTTATAGTTACGGCCGCCGTTTACCGGGGCTTCGATCAAGAGCTTCTGGTTACCCATAACCCCATCAATTAACCTTCCGGCACCGGGCAGGCGTCACACCGTATACGTCCACTTTCGTGTTTGCACAGTGCTGTGTTTTTATTAAACAGTTGCAGCCAGCTGGTATCTGCGACTGGCTTCAGCTCCATCCGCGAGGGACTTCACCTACGCGCCAGCGTGCCTTCTCCCGAAGTTACGGCACCATTTTGCCTAGTTCCTTCACCCGAGTTCTCTCAAGCGCCTGGGTATTCTCTACCTGACCACCTGTGTCGGTTTGGGGTACGATTTCGTGTTACCTGGAGCTTAGAGGCTTTTCCTGGAAGCTTGGCATCAACTACTTCTGCACCGTAGTGCATCGTCATCACGCCTCAGGGTTAACAAGTAACCGGATTTACCAGGTCACTCCCCCTACACGCTTAAACCGAGACAACCGTCGCTCGGCTAGCCTAGCCTTCTCCGTCCCCCCTTCGCAGTAACACCAAGTACAGGAATATTAACCTGTTTCCCATCGACTACGCTTTTCAGCCTCGCCTTAGGGGTCGACTCACCCTGCCCCGATTAACGTTGGACAGGAACCCTTGGTCTTCCGGCGTGCGGGTTTTTCACCCGCATTATCGTTACTTATGTCAGCATTCGCACTTCTGATACCTCCAGCATGCCTCGCAGCACACCTTCAACGGCTTACAGAACGCTCCCCTACCCAACAACACCTAAGTGTCGCTGCCGCAGCTTCGGTGCATGGTTTAGCCCCGTTACATCTTCCGCGCAGGCCGACTCGACCAGTGAGCTATTACGCTTTCTTTAAATGATGGCTGCTTCTAAGCCAACATCCTGGCTGTCTGTGCCTTCCCACATCGTTTCCCACTTAACCATGACTTTGGGACCTTAGCTGGCGGTCTGGGTTGTTTCCCTCTTCACGACGGACGTTAGCACCCGCCGTGTGTCTCCCGTGATAACATTCTTCGGTATTCGGAGTTTGCATCGGTTTGGTAAGCCGGGATGGCCCCCTAGCCGAAACAGTGCTCTACCCCCGAAGATGAGTTCACGAGGCGCTACCTAAATAGCTTTCGGGGAGAACCAGCTATCTCCCGGTTTGATTGGCCTTTCACCCCCAGCCACAAGTCATCCGCTAATTTTTCAACATTAGTCGGTTCGGTCCTCCAGTTAGTGTTACCCAACCTTCAACCTGCCCATGGCTAGATCACCGGGTTTCGGGTCTATACCTTGCAACTAGACGCCCAGTTAAGACTCGGTTTCCCTACGGCTCCCCTATTCGGTTAACCTTGCTACAAAATATAAGTCGCTGACCCATTATACAAAAGGTACGCAGTCACACCACGAAGGTGCTCCCACTGCTTGTACGTACACGGTTTCAGGTTCTATTTCACTCCCCTCGCCGGGGTTCTTTTCGCCTTTCCCTCACGGTACTGGTTCACTATCGGTCAGTCAGGAGTATTTAGCCTTGGAGGATGGTCCCCCCATATTCAGACAGGATAACACGTGTCCCGCCCTACTCATCGAACTCACGACCTGTGCATCTTCGTGTACGGGACTATCACCCTTTACTGTGCGACTTTCCAGACGCTTCCACTGACACACAAGCCGATTCAGGTTCTGGGCTCTTCCCCGTTCGCTCGCCGCTACTGGGGGAATCTCGGTTGATTTCTTTTCCTCGGGGTACTTAGATGTTTCAGTTCCCCCGGTTCGCCTCATGCCACTATGTATTCATGACATGATAGTGTGTCGAAACACACTGGGTTTCCCCATTCGGGTATCGTCGGTTGTAACGGTTCATATCACCTTACCGACGCTTTTCGCAGATTAGCACGCCCTTCATCGCCTCTGACTGCCTAGGCATCCACCGTGTACGCTTAGTCACTTAACCTCACAACCCGAAGGTGTCTTTCGACATCGTCGCGTTGCTACATTTGAGAGACTCTATGACAGGTTACTCCTCATCCCAAACGTCTACGGGGGACAAGTTTCAGCTGCCATGTTTCAATTTTCAGCTTGTTCCAGATTGTTAAAGAGCAAATATCTCAAACATGACTCGCAAGCCAGTTTTGAGATATCGTTTGATACCGTCTTTCACCCGATATCAGCAAGTGGCGTCCCCTAGGGGATTCGAACCCCTGTTACCGCCGTGAAAGGGCGGTGTCCTAGGCCTCTAGACGAAGGGGACACGAAATTTGCTTAGCGAATCACTGATTCGCTAATTTCGTGTAAGGGCGAGATTTTCCCAGGAAAATCGAGCGACAGTGTTATTTGTCACCGTACCCCCAACGCATCGACGCTTTGCTCGTTCTTTTCATCAGACAATCTGTGTGGACACTGCACAGTCAGGATATCTTTAGGTAAGGAGGTGATCCAACCGCAGGTTCCCCTACGGTTACCTTGTTACGACTTCACCCCAGTCATGAATCACAAAGTGGTAAGCGCCCTCCCGAAGGTTAAGCTACCTACTTCTTTTGCAACCCACTCCCATGGTGTGACGGGCGGTGTGTACAAGGCCCGGGAACGTATTCACCGTAGCATTCTGATCTACGATTACTAGCGATTCCGACTTCATGGAGTCGAGTTGCAGACTCCAATCCGGACTACGACGTACTTTATGAGGTCCGCTTGCCTTCGCAGGTTCGCTTCTCTTTGTATACGCCATTGTAGCACGTGTGTAGCCCTACTCGTAAGGGCCATGATGACTTGACGTCATCCCCACCTTCCTCCAGTTTATCACTGGCAGTCTCCTTTGAGTTCCCGGCCGAACCGCTGGCAACAAAGGATAAGGGTTGCGCTCGTTGCGGGACTTAACCCAACATTTCACAACACGAGCTGACGACAGCCATGCAGCACCTGTCTCAGAGTTCCCGAAGGCACCAATCCATCTCTGGAAAGTTCTCTGGATGTCAAGAGTAGGTAAGGTTCTTCGCGTTGCATCGAATTAAACCACATGCTCCACCGCTTGTGCGGGCCCCCGTCAATTCATTTGAGTTTTAACCTTGCGGCCGTACTCCCCAGGCGGTCGATTTAACGCGTTAGCTCCGGAAGCCACGCCTCAAGGGCACAACCTCCAAATCGACATCGTTTACGGCGTGGACTACCAGGGTATCTAATCCTGTTTGCTCCCCACGCTTTCGCACCTGAGCGTCAGTCTTCGTCCAGGGGGCCGCCTTCGCCACCGGTATTCCTCCAGATCTCTACGCATTTCACCGCTACACCTGGAATTCTACCCCCCTCTACGAGACTCTAGTCTGCCAGTTTCAAATGCAGTTCCCAAGTTAAGCTCGGGGATTTCACATCTGACTTAACAAACCGCCTGCGTGCGCTTTACGCCCAGTAATTCCGATTAACGCTTGCACCCTCCGTATTACCGCGGCTGCTGGCACGGAGTTAGCCGGTGCTTCTTCTGCGAGTAACGTCAATGTAATGCCGTATTAAGACACTACCCTTCCTCCTCGCTGAAAGTGCTTTACAACCCGAAGGCCTTCTTCACACACGCGGCATGGCTGCATCAGGCTTGCGCCCATTGTGCAATATTCCCCACTGCTGCCTCCCGTAGGAGTCTGGACCGTGTCTCAGTTCCAGTGTGGCTGGTCATCCTCTCAGACCAGCTAGGGATCGTCGCCTAGGTGAGCCATTACCCCACCTACTAGCTAATCCCATCTGGGCACATCCGATGGTGTGAGGCCCGAAGGTCCCCCACTTTGGTCCGAAGACGTTATGCGGTATTAGCCACCGTTTCCAGTGGTTATCCCCCTCCATCGGGCAGTTTCCCAGACATTACTCACCCGTCCGCCGCTCGCCGGCAAAGTAGCAAGCTACTTTCCGCTGCCGCTCGACTTGCATGTGTTAGGCCTGCCGCCAGCGTTCAATCTGAGCCATGATCAAACTCTTCAATTAAAAGCTTGATTCGCTAAGTTAATAGCTGTTGCTCAAAGATTTACTGCATGAATTTTACTTCAGTTAGTCACTCTTCAAGACTTGATATTTTTTTTGCATCCGAAGATGCTGGATATCGTCTTGTGAGTGCCCACACAGATTGTCTGATAAATTGTTAAAGAGCATCGCCGGAGATAATTCTCATCGGCGCGGGCTGCGTATACTACGCTTTTCGCCCGGAGAGTCAAGCGTTTATTTCGCTTTCTTCTCGCTGACCCGGCGGCTTGTCAGTCGTTGTTCCCGGTCAGTGGAGGCGCATTATAGGGAGTTCTCAGAACGCCGCAACCCCTAATTTCAAAAAAAATGCCAACCGCACAAAAAACACGCGATATTGTCATTTTAGGATATTTATTAGGCAAAAAAGGGACTTTTTTGCCCCTCTTCAGTGACAACCCCGACAAAACCGCCAAAAAGAAAAGGAGCGGTTACCCGCTCCTCTTTATAGATACCACTCACGCCCTTTACTGTTTGGCGACAATATGGTCGTTTTCCACGTCCAGCGTCACCGGTTTGCCGGGCACCAGCTCACCGGAAAGGATTTGCTGCGCCAGCGGATTCTCAATCTCCTGCTGGATAGCGCGTTTCAACGGACGTGCGCCATAGACAGGGTCGTAACCGGTCTTGCCAAGCAGCTCCAACGCCGGCTCGGTGATGGTGACTTCGTAACCGCGCTCTTCCAGACGTTGATACAGACGATCCAACTGAATCTTGGCGATAGCGGCGATGTGTTTTTGCCCCAGCGGGTGGAATACCACAACCTCATCTATACGGTTGATGAATTCAGGACGGAAGTGATGCCCCACCATTTCCATCACCGATTCTTTCATCTGCGCATAGTTCATCTGGCCAAAGTGTTCCTGAATCAAATCAGAACCCAGGTTAGAGGTCATGATCACCACGGTATTACGGAAGTCGACGGTACGCCCCTGACCATCCGTCAGGCGACCATCATCCAGCACCTGCAGCAGAATATTGAACACGTCCGGGTGCGCCTTTTCCACTTCATCCAACAGGATGACGGAATAAGGACGACGGCGGACGGCTTCCGTCAGGTAGCCCCCTTCTTCATAACCAACATAGCCCGGAGGCGCACCCACCAGCCGAGAGACCGAGTGTTTCTCCATAAACTCGGACATATCGATACGCACCATCGCGTCGTCGCTGTCGAACAGGAACGATGCCAACGCTTTACACAGTTCGGTTTTACCCACCCCGGTCGGGCCGAGGAACAGGAAGGAACCGATCGGCCGGTTCGGGTCAGACAGGCCGGCACGGCTGCGGCGAATCGCATTGGATACCGCGCTGACCGCTTCATCCTGACCAATCACCCGTGAATGCAGCTCTTGCTCCAAACGCAGCAGCTTATCGCGCTCGCCTTCCAGCATGCGCGCCACCGGAATACCGGTCGCTTTGGCCAACACCTCGGCGATTTCCGCATCCGTCACGCGGTTACGCAGCAGCTTCATGGTCTTGCCTTCAGCCTGCGTTGCCGCCGCCAGCTGTTTTTCCAAATCAGGGATCTTGCCGTATTGCAGTTCGGACATCCGGCCCAGGTCGCCGACGCGACGCGCCTGTTCCAGCGAGATCTTCGCCTGCTCCAGCTCAGCCTTGATATTCTGCGTGCCGGAGAGGGAGGCTTTTTCCGCTTTCCACTCTTCTTCCAGTTCAGAATATTCACGCTCTTTCTGTTCCAGTTCGGTGCTGAGCATTTCCAGCCGTTTCTTACTGGCGTCGTCCGACTCTTTATTCAGCGCCTGCTGCTCCAGCTTCAGCTGGATAATGCGGCGCTCCAGACGGTCGAGCGATTCCGGTTTGGAATCCATCTGCATACGGATGCTGGAAGCGGCTTCATCGATCAGGTCGATGGCCTTGTCCGGCAACTGGCGGTCAGAAATATAGCGGTGCGACAACGTTGCCGCGGCCACGATCGCTGGGTCGGTGATCTGTACGTGGTGGTGCAGTTCATAGCGCTCTTTCAAGCCACGCAGGATCGCAATGGTGTCTTCCACGCTCGGTTCTGCCACAAAGACTTTCTGGAAACGACGTTCGAGCGCCGCATCCTTCTCTATATACTGACGGTATTCGTCCAGCGTCGTGGCCCCAACGCAGTGGAGCTCACCGCGCGCCAGCGCCGGCTTCAGCATATTACCGGCGTCCATCGCGCCGTCGGCCTTACCGGCCCCGACCATGGTGTGCAGTTCATCAATAAACAGAATGACGCTGCCTTCCTGTTTGGCGAGATCGTTCAGTACGCCTTTTAAGCGCTCTTCAAACTCGCCGCGATATTTGGCGCCGGCAATCAGCGCGCCCATATCCAACGACAGCACGCGTTTGTTCTTCAGACCTTCCGGCACTTCACCGTTCACAATACGTTGCGCCAGCCCTTCGACGATCGCGGTTTTACCCACGCCTGGCTCACCAATCAGCACCGGGTTGTTTTTGGTACGGCGCTGCAGCACCTGGATGGTGCGGCGGATTTCCTCGTCACGGCCGATTACCGGGTCAAGCTTGCCCTGCTCAGCGCGTTCGGTAAGGTCGATAGTGTATTTTTTCAATGCCTGACGCTGATCTTCAGCCCCTTGATCTTCCACGCTGTCACCACCCCGCATTTGGTCAATTGCCTTGCTGATTTTGTCGCCCGTTGCGCCGGCGGCTTTCAGCAGTTCGGTCAGGGTGCCGCGATCTTCCAGCACCGCCAAAACGAATAATTCGGAAGAGATAAATTTGTCGGCGCGCTTCTGCGCCAGTTTGTCGCACAGGTTCAGTACACGCACCAGTTCATGGGACGGCTGTACGTCACCACCGGTACCTTCAACCTGCGGCAGGCGCGATAGTGCCTGTTCGATGTCAACACGCACGCGACCGGCATCAATACCGGCGGACGTTAATAAAGGACGAACCGAGCCCCCTTCCTGATTGAGCAGCGCGCTCATCAGATGTAACGGTTCGATAAATTGATTGTCGTGCCCAAGGGCGAGAGACTGGGCATCGGCGAGGGCCAGCTGGAATTTGTTGGTAAGACGATCCAGACGCATAACACCTCCAATATGGTCAAAATTGCTACTGGAGATTAAATGAGGTCATTCCTCAAATTTTCAAGGTTATTTCGACACTATATTATCGGTACTACGTTATGCGTCAGTGGATCGTCCTAATTCAATAGGTTATATCAGCCAGATTAAACTTGCCAGACGTCCGGTTATGCCATCGCGCCGATAGGAAAAGAAATCGCTCTTTTCGCTAACGGTACAGCGGTCACCGCCGTAAACGGCGTTGATGCCGGCGCGTTGCAGTCGCTGGCGCGCCAGCAGATAAATATCGGCAAGATATTTCTCCCCGAATGGGGTAAAGGCCCGCTCGGCAAGCGCATCCGCAGCGATAAACGCCGTCCGCACCTCAGCACCGACCTCAAACTGCCGCGGGCCGATCGCCGGCCCCAGCCAGGCGCTGATCTCGCCCGGCTCGGCATAAAACTCGGCGATCGTCTGCTCCAGCACGCCATGGCACAACCCGCGCCAGCCGGCATGGGCGGCGGCCACTTCGTCGCCGCGACGGGAGCAAAACAGCACCGGCAGACAATCCGCCGTCATCACCGCACACACCTGCCCCGGCTCACGGGTATACACCGCATCGGCCTGCAGATCGTCCGGCGTCTGCCCGTTAAGGCGTACCACCCGCGTACCATGCACCTGGTCCAGCCAGTGCGGCATCTGCGGCAGGCCGGCGACGCTCACCAGGCATTCCCGGTTTTGCTGTACCGACTGTGGCCGGTCGCCGACGTGCATGCCGAGATTCAGGGAATCATAAGGCGGCAGGCTGACTCCGCCCCGGCGGGTGGTGCTGCAGGCCTGAACGCCTTGCGGCAACGGCCAGTCGGGCAGAATCAACGTCTCCATCACCAATCCATCTGGTCTTTAAATTCTTCGGTATCCGCTTTCAGCGCGTCGATAAGGTCGACCATATCCTGCGGCAGCGGCGCATGCCACTCCATCTGGATGCCGCTGATCGGATGATACAAACGCAGCATGGTGGCATGCAGCGCCTGACGGTCAAAACCGCGCAGGGTATGGATAAACGCGTCCGATGCGCCTTTAGGCGGACGCGGACGGCCGCCGTACAGCGGATCGCCTACCAGCGGGTGGCTGATATGCGCCATATGTACGCGAATCTGGTGCGTACGCCCGGTTTCCAGCCGCAGCCGCAGCCGCGTATGCGCGCGGAAGTGCTCCATAATGCGGTAATGGGTTACCGCCGGTTTCCCCATCGGATGCACCGCCATGTGGGTACGTTTGGTGGAGTGGCGCGCAATCGGCTCCTCCACCGTACCGCCGGCGGTCATGGTGCCAATCGCCACCGCTTCATACTCGCGGGTAATATCACGCGCCTGCAGCGCTTCCACCAGGCGCGTCTGCGCCGGCACGGTTTTGGCGACCACCATCAGGCCGGTGGTGTCTTTATCCAGACGGTGCACAATGCCGGCGCGCGGTACGTCAACAATCTCGGGATAGTGGTACAGCAAGGCGTTAAGCACCGTGCCGTCCGGGTTGCCTGCCCCCGGGTGCACCACCAGATCGCGCGGCTTGTTGATCACCAGAATATCCCCGTCTTCATAGACGATATCCAGCGGGATGTTCTGCGGCTCCCAACGCGCTTCTTCTTCAATCTGCGCATCAATGGCGACCGTCTCTCCTCCCAGCACCTTCTCTTTCGGTTTGTTTATCGTTTTGCCGTCGACCTGCACCCGATCTTCCAAAATCCACTCTTTTATGCGAGATCTTGAATAATCAGGGAACAATTCGGCCAAAGCCTGATCTAAACGTTGTCCGAGTTGAGATTCGGCCACCGTTGCGGTGAGTTGTACTTGTTGTGCCATATGCAGCTTCTTCGTTAACGTTGGGTTTTCACGGCGATGCCGTTTAATATAATGTGCTATTGTAACTGGTCTTTGTCGGGAGCTTAACGGACAGTCTCCCGGAATAACACCCTGAGGATAATCAAAACGTCATGACGCGTATGAAATATCTGGTGGCTGCAGCCACGTTGAGCCTGGCGCTGGCAGGTTGCTCCAGTTCCAAGGATGCGGTTCCCGACAACCCGCCTTCGGAAATCTATGCTAACGCCCAGCAAAAACTGCAGGACGGTAACTTCAAGGGCGCGATTACGCAACTCGAAGCGTTAGACAACCGCTATCCATTCGGGCCTTACTCCCAGCAGGTACAGCTCGATTTGATCTATGCCTACTATAAATCGGCCGATCTGCCGCTGGCGCAGGCGTCTATCGATCGCTTTATCCGCCTTAACCCGACGCACCCGAACATCGACTATGTGATGTATATGCGCGGGCTGACGGATATGGCGCTGGATGACAGCGCGCTGCAGGGCTTCTTCGGGGTCGATCGTTCAGACCGTGATCCGCAGCACGCCCGTGCCGCGTTTCGCGACTTCAGCCAGCTGATTCAGCAGTATCCGAACAGCCAGTATGCGACCGACGCGCAAAAGCGTCTGGTGTACCTGAAGAACCGTCTGTCCAAGTATGAGCTGTCAGTGGCGGAATACTACACTAAACGCGGTGCGTACGTCGCGGTTGTTAATCGCGTCGAGCAGATGATGCGTGAATACCCGGATACCAAAGCGACCCGCGATGCGTTGCCGCTGATGGAAAATGCGTATAAGCAGCTGCAGCTGAACAGCCAGGCGGACAAAGTGGCGAAAATCATCGCCGCCAACCGCGCCTGATGCATCCTGCACAGCAGAAAGACAAAACGGCAGCCCAGGGCTGCCGTTTTTTTTGGCGCATTCTTAACGGATGATGACAAATACGCCAGTCAAAACACGGCGTTAGCAAAGAACTTTCACCGGTTAACCTATCGATAATGCGCCATTACGCACCAAGACTCAAGCGCCAGTTAACAGTTTCCGAAAGCAAATCACAGATTGAACTAACTTTGCAAAAAGTGACAAAAAAAGGCGATTTTCGTCGCCCATTTACGCCAAAACGGGGGTATGCTGAATTTATCCAAAGACGGAAAGACAAGAGAGGTAAGTCATATGACAATCAACATTACCAGCAAACAAATGGATATCACCCCCGCAATCCGTAGTCATGTCGAAGACCGTCTCACCAAACTGGATAAATGGCAGGCCCAACTGATTAACCCGCATATCGTGCTGTCCAAAGAGCCGAAAGGGTTTGTGGCCGACGCCACCATCACCACGCCGAATGGCCCGCTGGTTGCCAGCGCCAAACATGAAGACATGTATACCGCCATCAACGAGCTGATCGCCAAGCTGGAACGCCAACTGAACAAGGTGCAGCACAAGGGTGAAGCACGCCGCGCCTACGCCAGCGTGAAAGATATCGTGCCGGAAGCGGCGCCGGAGCAAGAATCCTAATATCAGGCCTGTGCCACATCAAACGCGCCTCCCGGCGCGTTTTTTGTCTGCCGGTTTTTATTGACACAGGGAAAAGCCTGCGGTTACTTTAAAACCTGTTGGCAACAGACTTGGATACCCAAATGCAACGCACACCGTTTTTCTTCGCATTCTTTTTTACCTTCCCCTGATTGGGAGGCGTTTCGTCGTGTGATAAAGAATGCGAAGACGAACAGCAAAGCCTCCTGGAGACAGGGGGCTTTTTTTATGACTATTAGAAAAACATAAGGCACAACTGATTATGACCGATAACCCGTTACTGGTGCTGCGCGAACGCATCAGCGCGCTGGATCTGAAGCTGCTGGCACTGCTGGCAGAGCGCCGTGAGCTGGCACTGGAAGTAGGAAAAAGCAAACTGCACTCTCACCGCCCGATCCGTGATAAAGAACGCGAGCGCGATCTGCTGGATGCGCTGATTGCCGCCGCCAAGCCTTATGACCTTGACGGCTTCTACGTCACCCGCCTGTTCCAGCTGATTATCGAAGACTCGGTGCTGACCCAGCAGGCGCTGCTGCAGCATCAGCTGAACCAAACCAGCCAGCATTCCGCGCGCATCGCCTTCCTTGGTCCTAAAGGCTCCTATTCGCATCTGGCGGCGCGCCAGTACGCCGCGCGCCATTTCGACCAGTTAATCGAACACGGTTGCCAGAAATTCCAGGACATCTTCACCCAGGTTGAAACCGGCCAGGCGGACTACGCAGTGCTGCCGATTGAAAATACCAGCTCCGGCTCCATCAACGACGTGTACGATTTGCTGCAGCACACCAGCTTGTCGATCGTCGGCGAACTCACCAATCCGATAGACCACTGCGTACTGACCACCGGCAACGGCACGTTGGATCAGATTGAAACCGTCTACAGCCACCCGCAGCCGTTCCAGCAATGCAGCCAGTTTATCAGCCGTTATCCGCACTGGAAAATCGAATACTGTGAAAGCACCGCCGCGGCCATGGAGCAGGTCGCCAAACTCAATTCACCAACGGCCGCCGCGCTCGGCAGCGAAGCCGGCGGCGCGCTGTATGGCCTGCAGGTGTTGGAACATAACCTGGCCAATCAACAGCAAAATATCACGCGTTTTATCGTGCTGGCGCGCAAGGCCATTGATGTCTCCGAGCAGGTGCCGGCGAAAACCACGCTGATCATGGCGACCGGCCAGCAATCCGGGGCTTTGGTGGAGGCGCTGCTGGTGCTGCGCGAGAACGGCATCATCATGACCAAGCTGGAGTCGCGCCCGATCAACGGTAATCCGTGGGAAGAGATGTTTTATCTTGATGTGCAGGCAAATATCCGCTCAGAGGCGATGCAGAAAGCGCTGCAGGATCTGACGCCAATCACCCGCTCGCTGAAGGTGCTCGGCTGTTACCCCAGCGAAAACGTGGTACCGGTCAATCCTTCCTGATACGCGTAAAAAACCACCTGCTTAGCAGGTGGCATTGATTTCGCCCCAGAGGGGCGTACTAAAAGCCCTACAATTAGTCTCTGCCTGTTCTGAACGATTTAATTCCAAAGACAATAAGGCAAAGCCAAAACCTGTTGCTGACCACCTCCATAGGAGGTGGTGTTCATGCAGGGATAAAAAAGGTCTGGCGAATGCCAGACCTTGTTCTTTCACCAAGATGTTTAGCGACGGCTGTCGTTCGCCTGACGCAGCAGTGAGCGGCTCTCAACCAGGAAACGCTGGGCGTAATCGCCAAACCAGTGCTCAACCTTGCGGAAACTGTCGATAAACGCCTGTTTATCGCCCTGCTCCAGCAGTTTGATCGCCTCGCCAAACCGGGTGTAGTAGCGTTTAATCAGCTGCAGGTTGTCGCCTGAAGACATAATAATGTCAGCGTACAGCTGCGGATCCTGCGCAAACAGCCGCCCTACCATCGCCAGTTCCAGGCGATAAATCGGTGATGACAGCGCCAGCAACTGCTCCAGTTGCACATTCTCTTCTGCCAGATGTAGTCCGTAAGCAAAGGTGGCGAAGTGACGCAGCGCCTGAATAAACGCCATATTTTGGTCGTGCTCCACCGCGCTGATGCGGTGCAGTCTGGCGCCCCAGACCTGCAGCTGTTCCAGCAGCCACTGGTACGCCTCCGGCTGACGGCCGTCGCAGTACACCACCACCTGCTTGGCTACGCTGCCGACATCCGGCCCGAACATCGGGTGCAATCCCAATACCGGCCCGCTATGCGCCGTCAGCATCGCCTGCAGCGGCGGATTTTTCACCGAGGCCAAATCCACCAGAATACAGTCATCCGGCAGCTTGGGCAGACGGCCAATCACCTGCTCCGTTACGTGGATCGGCACGCTGACGATCACCATCCCGGCATCGCTGAGCAGGCTTTCCGCCTGCGGCCAGTCCTGCTGATCCAGCACGTTGACCTGATAGCCGGACAGCGTCAGCAGGCGGTTGAACAAACGCCCCATCTGCCCGTTACCGCCGATAATCACGATAGGCCGCAGCTGCGGACACAGCGTTTTAAAGCCTTTGTCGTTTTCGCTGGTATAGGATTCACGCATCACGCGGCGCAAAATATCCTCAATCAAATCCGGCGGTACGCCGAGCGTTTCCGCCTCCTGCCGGCGTGACGCCAGCATGGCCGCCTCCCGCTCGGGAACATAGACCGGCAAGCCGTAGCGGCTTTTTACTTCTCCCACTTCCGCCACCAGATGCAGGCGCTTTGCCAGCAGATCCAACAGCGCCTTATCCACCTCGTCGATTTGATCGCGTAATGCGGTCAGTTCAGCCACCATAACTTGCTACTCTCCAGTGCGGGCCATCAGCGCGGCGCCCAATTGCTGATGCATATCACGCAGCAGCGTTTCCGTGCTTTCCCAGTCAATGCAGGCATCGGTCACGGACACGCCGTAGCGCATCTCCGCGCGCGGTTGTTCGGAGGACTGATTGCCTTCATGCAGGTTGCTCTCCAGCATAATGCCGGTAATTGAGCGGTTGCCCGCGTTAATCTGCTCAACCACGGAAGCGGCAACCGCAGGCTGACGACGGTAATCTTTATTTGAGTTGCCGTGACTGCAATCTATCATCAGGGACGGGCGGAGTCCCGCATCGCGCATCTGTTTTTCACAGGCGGCGACGTCTTCCGGGCCGTAGTTCGGCGTTTTGCCGCCGCGCAAAATCACATGGCCGTCCGGGTTGCCCTGCGTCTGCAGCAGGCACACCTGTCCGGCCTGATTGATGCCGACAAAGCGGTGCGGCATTGCCGCAGCGCGCATGGCGTTAATGGCCGTACTCAGGCTGCCGTCAGTGCCATTCTTAAAGCCGACCGGCATCGACAGGCCAGAGGCCATTTCACGGTGGGTCTGAGATTCGGTGGTGCGTGCGCCAATCGCCGACCAGCTGAACAGATCGCCCAGGTATTGCGGGCTATTCGGATCCAGCGCTTCGGTCGCCAGCGGTAATCCCATTTCCACCAGATCCAACAGCAGACGACGTGCAATGTGCAAACCGGCTTCAACATCAAACGAACCGTTCATATGAGGATCGTTGATCAGGCCTTTCCAGCCGACGGTGGTTCTCGGTTTCTCAAAATAGACGCGCATAACGATATACAGCCGATCGCTCAAGTCGGCCGCCAGTGCTTGCAAACGACGGGCGTAGTCCAGCGCCGCATCAGGATCATGGATAGAACACGGCCCGCAGACCACCAGCAGACGGGGGTCGCGCCCCTGCAGAATATCGGCGATGGTTTTGCGCGCCGTGGCGATTTGGGCCTCATCCGCCACGCTGAGCGGGAATTGATTCTTCAGTTCTTCCGGCGTAATCAAAACCTGTTCTGCACTGATGTGCACGTTGTTGAGCGCGTCTTTTTGCATGGTGATATGTCCTGTCGTTTGCCGTTATGCATAAATGAAGTAAAACATTGAGCGTTTCGAGGACTACCTTATCACGCATTGTAAAGTTTTCAATCCATTATGTGTAAATAAAAAATTACCACGCAGGTCAGCATGAAGGAATCAATTAAAAAACCATAAATAACAATAAAATAACCAAACAAAATAAAACAACAAATGACATTACACAAGAATAAAAACACCGCAGTGTAAATAAAACATTACATAATTTCTAAGACCGGCGCCCAGACGGCACTTAAATGCCATAGCCCCGCCAGGCCATTTCAGACAATGTAAAAACACTGGCGCCACAAACAACAACCCGTTGATTTTCAATAATTACGCATTACTACACTGATAAGAATCACGCGATTCCCTTATAAACATTGAGCTATCTCAGGGTTATGTCTGCGCAATTCATGAATGATGGCAGAAACGGCCAATACCTCTTTCCGGTTAGCTTGCGGTCAACGCTAACGTCGGCGGCAAAGGTAATAAGCCGGCCTCTCTTTTTCAGCGAAGGAACCCGCATGATAACTCTGGAATTCGGCATCATCATTGCTTGTTTATTGGTCGGCACGCGCTATGGCGGTATGGGGCTGGGATTAATCAGCGGTGTCGGTATCTTTGTGCTGTGCTTTGTCTTTGGGCTGCAGCCGGGCAAGCCGCCTATTGATGTGATGCTGACCATTCTGGCGGTAATCGGCTGTGCCTCGGTACTGCAAACCGCCGGAGGACTGAACGTATTGATGCAATATGCCGAACGTCTTCTGCGCCGGCACCCTCAGCATATTACGCTACTCGCGCCGTTCACCACCTGGATGCTGACATTTCTGTGCGGTACCGGCCACGTGGTATACACCATGTTCCCGATCATCGGCGATATCGCGCTGAAAAAAGGCATCCGCCCGGAACGCCCGATGGCCGTGGCCTCGGTCGCCTCACAAATGGCCATCACCGCCTCGCCGGTTTCCGTCGCCGTCGTGTCTCTGGTATCGATTATCGCCGCCGGGCACGGTATCGGCCGCGCCTACTCCCTGGTGGAAATCCTGGCGGTTTCCATTCCCTCGTCTTTGGTTGGCGTGCTGATCGCGGCGCTCTGGAGCCTGCGCCGCGGTAAAGATCTGGAGCACGACGCCGATTTTCAGGCGCGTATCAGCGATCCTGAGCAGCGCGCCTATATTTACGGCGCCGGCGAAACCCTGCTGGATCAGCGTTTTGCCAAATCTGCCTATGCATCAACCCTGATCTTTTTTGCCGCAATCGCCGTCGTGGTCTTGCTCGGTGCCTTCTCTGAACTGCGTCCGGCCTTCGCCGTCAAAGGCGTGATGAAGCCGCTATCGATGAACCTGGTAATTCAAATGATGATGCTGATTGCCGGCGCCGTCATGCTGATCGGCTGTAAGGTCAAGCCAGGCGATATCGCCAACGGCGCGGTGTTCAAGGCGGGTATGGTCGCCATTTTCTCGGTATTCGGCGTCGCCTGGATGAGCGACACCTTCTTCCAGGCGCATATGGGAGATTTAAAACTGCTGCTTGAAGACGTGGTTAAAAGCCAGCCCTGGACTTACGCCATTGTGCTGTTTCTGGTATCGAAACTGGTTAACAGCCAGGCCGCCGCGCTGACCGCAGTTGCGCCAATGGCGCTGCAGCTGGGCGTCGAACCGAAAATGCTGCTGGCTTTTTTCCCGGCGGCCTATGGTTACTTCGTATTGCCGACCTACCCCAGCGATCTGGCCTGTATCGGCTTCGACCGCTCAGGAACGACGCGCATCGGGAAATTTATCATCAACCACAGTTTTATCCTGCCGGGGCTGATTGGCGTTTCATCCGCCTGCGTAACCGGCTACCTGCTGGTTACGACCCTGCTGTAAGAGGATGCTGCGGCCCGACACGGGCCGTTTACGCCTGCGGCGTCAAGGTCAGCCACACCATACCCAGCGCTTTTACGGCATCGGTACTGCACTGAAAATCTGTCCCGTTGCCGCTGACCTGCAGCTGATTGCCCGGCAAACGGGCAATATCATATACGTCCAGGTTGCCGTCGATATCGAGCAGCCAGCGTCCGTTGGCAATGTTCGTTACCGACAAATCCACCAGCCAGGCTACACGCCCACCGTCCACGTATGCGGGCTGCTCGGCCGTTGATGGAATCAACGTTCGATCGGCCAGCCATTCACCGCCATCTTTCAGCTGGCCGGCAATCAGTCGATACAGCGGCACGGCACGTGCTGGCGGCACCATATCCTGCGGATCGGACGCGCGCATTTCCCCCTGCCCGGTAGCCAGCCACTGCAGAGAAACGCCGGTATCCAACGCGCAGGTCACCACAATATCCCCCGGGAAGTAATTACGGCGCACCCAGGTGCTCATGGTGCCGGATGAAATACCCAGTAAATCCCCCAGCTCCTTCTGCAAGCTGAAACCATAGGCATCCAGAATCCTACGCAGCACGCCCTTGCCGCCGGACGCCAGTACGCGCTCATACAACGCCTTACCATGCGCCGCAGCCCGCCCATTCACAGTATCTTCAGCCATATTTTCCCCGGTCATCATTAAAACTTGCAGAAGCAAGCCGTACTTTTCGACTTAACGCACATAGGATTCGTTATTAACGCCAGGCTCGCCTGCTATTTAACCTATGGTTAAATGATGCAATATAGTCGCCGAAAATACAAATGCCGATACCTGCCACAAACATTGCTCAGCACTGAAAAATTACGTGATGCACCTACTTCACAATGATAATTAAGGGAAAAATACAAAACTTGAATTTGCGAGAAAAATAAAAAACTTATGACATTTCCCCCTTCCCAGACGCACAAGGCATAGCAGCAAACAACGCCGCCCTCTACGGGCCGAGCCGACGTTATCCTGCCAGGCTTGTCCGTTTGTGCCGCTCGGCCATACCAATAAATGGCGTCGAGAACCATTGACCCATTTAGCGTTTTGCTTAATACTGTATAAATACACAGTATATTTAAGCGAGGGCAAACACGGTGGAAATTACGGATAAACAACAACTAACACTGTCACGCATCCAGTTCATCGCCGATGTATCACAGGCAGCCCAGTGCAGTCCGTCCGAATACCTGATCGCACTGTCACTGATTTCCGATCTGGCCGCTCAGGAACTCCCCGAGCACGACTACCAAGCCGTCTACTATCCGGCAGACCAGCAACACTCCCGCTAGCACCGCCCCCCGCTTCTTAATACCGATTTTTACCCGCCATCCGGCGGGTATTTTTTTATCCGCCTTCCGGGGATTTATCCCGATCCGTTGTGCCACAACGACCACAACCCTATTGCATTGTGGCGGCAGGCCGTCATCAGGAAACTACTGCTAACCGGGCGCACTCCCCGCGTCCTCAACCAACAACCGCATCGCAGGATGGTAATGATGAAAATTTATGCACAACAAGGCGACACCATTGACGCGATGTGCTGGCGCTATTACGGCAGCACAGAAAACGTGGTGGAACAGGTTTATCGCGCCAATCGCGGGCTGGCGGCATACGGAGCGCTGCTGCCGCACGGCTGCCCGGTAGAAATGCCCGAACTCAACGCCGCCGCCAGGCGGGAAACGGTGAAACTGTGGGACTAAACGATGGAAAAATTTACCTCAACACTTTCCTACCTTATCGCCGCCTGCCTGGCCTGGTTCGGCCGTCACTCGACGGAAGACATCGCCATGATGGTCGGCGCTGCGGTAGGCGTAGGCACCTTTGCGGTGAACTGGTACTACCGCCATAAGAGCTACCAGTTACTGAAATCGCTCAGAAAGAAAATTCTCAAACGGGGGAAATACGATGAACCCACTCCTTAAACGCTGCAGCGCCGTCGCCATTTTGGCGCTGGCCGCTACTCTGCCGCAGTTTGGCCAACTGCATACCTCCGAACGGGGACTGCGCCTGATCGCCGACTTCGAAGGTTGCCAACTGTCCCCCTACCAGTGCAGCGCCAACGTCTGGACCAACGGCATCGGCCATACCGCGGGCGTGAAACCCAATACGGCGATCACCGAGCGTCAGGCGGCAGCCAACCTGCTGGACGACGTACGCAATGTGGAAAAAGGCATCGCGCGCTGTATGAGTGTGGATATGCCGCAGCCGGTTTACGACGCGGTCAGCGCTTTTGCCTTTAACATCGGCGTCGGCGCCGCCTGCCGCTCTACGTTGGCCGGTTTCATTAAACAACGTCGCTGGCAACAAGCCTGCGATCAACTGCCGCGCTGGGTATACGTCAACGGCGTAAAGAGCAAAGGACTGGAGCGTCGTCGTCAGGCCGAACGTGCGCTGTGTTTGCAGGGGGTGTCGCCATGAATCGCTGGCTGCTCAGCCTTGGCGCGCTGCTATTGACCCTGCTCGCGGCGTCGCAGTGGCAGAACCAGCGTCTGCAACAAACGCTGGCGCATCAACAGCAACGCCTTGGCGAGGCGCAGGCCACGCTAACGACACGCGATGCCCAGATCAACCAACTGAAACAACAGCGCCAACGGCGTGAACGCGCTGAACTGGCGCTGCGTCAGGCGCTGAGCAGCGCGCAGGATTTAACGCTGCAGCGAGAAAAACGATTACAGGAGTTACTCAATGAAAACAAGAAATTGCGCGACTGGTATCGCACTGGGTTGCCTGATGATGTTATCCGGCTGCAGCAGCGCCCCGCCTTCGCCAGGCCCGGAGATTACCTACGCTGGCTGTCCGAAAGTCAGCAGTTGCCCCATTCCCGGTAATCACCTCGCCACCAACGGCGATCTCAGCGCCGACATCCGCCAGCTTGAGCATGCGCTCATACAGTGCGCATTACAGATAGAAGCGATTAAACAGTGTCAGGAGGAACACGATGTTAAAACCCGACCAGCTGCGTGACGCCTTATTCAAGGCGTTACCGGACCTACAGGCCCAGCCGGAAAAACTGACGATGAAACTGACGGACGGCCGCGTCGTCGCCACGCCAGGCCCATCGTTGTCATTTGAATACCGCTACTCGTTGAAGTTAACGCTGGCCGATCGCGCGGCCGACTGCGAGCTGGTGATGGTCACCCTATTGGCATGGCTGCGCAGCCACCAGCCGGATCTGCTGGCTAACGTGGAAAAACGCAACGGTGATTTTGCTTTTGCCCTGCACGACGAAGCGCACGGCCAGCTCGACATTCAGTTGCAGCTCACCGAACGGATCTTGGTGGAACAGCGTGAGGAGACGTTGCATATCACGCCGCTGCCGGAACCGCCGGAGCCGCAAGACGTTTTGCGTTTTACCGACGTCTACCTGCATGGGGAGTTGATCAGCCACTGGCAACGCTCTTAACCCCGGGCAGGCGGCGGGTTTTGTTGTGCTGTCAGCCGTCAAATCCCGCCGCGTTGCCGCCCTTTTCTCTTACCGGCATGGTAACCACATGAACACATATAACCCTGATATTCAGCGCCTGGTGCGCAACCTAATCCGCATTGGCACCGTCAGCGACATCGATCTCGAACGCGGACGCTGCCGCGTGAGGACCGGCGGCAATCATACCGACTGGCTGTGTTGGATGACCAGCCGTGCCGGCAGCGCCCGCAGCTGGTGGGCGCCGAGCCTTGGCGAACAGGTGCTGGTGCTGTCGCTGGGCGGCGAGTTGGATACCGCTTTCGTGCTACCCGGCATTTTTTCCAATGCCTTCCCGCCGCCGTCGCATTCGGCCGAGGCGCTGCATATTACCTTTGCCGACGGCGCAGTCATTGAGTACGAGCCAGCGCAAGGCGCTTTGAAAGCCAGCGGCATGAAAAGCGCCACGCTGGAGGCGACGGAGACGGCGACGGTCAGCGCCGCCAATATCGTCTGCCGCGCCAGCAGCAAAATCACCCTGGATGCCCCGGAAGTGGAGTGCACCCAGCACCTGGTTACCGGTTCACTCGCCGTCCGTCAGGGCGGTTCAATGACCGGTGATGTCACCCACTCCGGCGGCAGCATCACGTCTAACGGCATTGTGGTGCATACCCACACCCACGGCGGCGTACAAAACGGCGGAGGCCAAACGGATAAACCCTTATGAACAACGCAAAATATATTGGCATGGGCCGCAACTCCGGCCGCGCCATTAACGATATCGAACATATTCGCCAGTCGGTGAGCGACATTCTGGTCACCCCGATAGGTTCACGCGTGATGCGTCGCCAGTACGGATCGCTGCTTTCCGCACTGCTGGATCAACCGCAAAACGATGCGCTGCGCCTGCAAATCATGGCCGCCTGTTACAGCGCCCTGCTGCAGTGGGAACCAAGGATCCGTCTGACCGAGATCGCGGTCAACACCACCTTCGACGGAAAAATGGTGGTCGACCTGACCGGCAGTCGTACCGACACCCCGGATAATTTTTCCCTTTCAGTTTCAGTGAGCTAACGCTATGCCTACGATTGATTTGAGTTTATTGCCCGCCCCGACGGTGGTGGAACCGTTAAATTACGAAAGTTTACTGGCCGAACGTAAGGCCAGGCTGATCGCCCTTTACCCCGAAGATCAACGCGACGCCATTGCCCGCACCCTGGCGCTGGAATCGGAACCGCTGGTCAAACTGCTGCAGGAAAACGCCTACCGCGAGATGATTTTGCGCCAACGCGTAAATGAAGCGGCACAGGCGGTAATGCTCGGCTACGCCACCGGCAGCGATCTAGATCAGATCGGCGCCAATTTCCAGGTTGAGCGCTTAGTGGTGCAAAAACCCGATAACAGCGTCGTGCCGCCGGTGCCGGCGATTATGGAGTCCGACAGCGATTTCCGCGTTCGCATCCAGCAGGCATTTGAAGGATTGAGCGTGGCGGGATCCAGCGGATCCTATGAATATCACGGCCGCTCGGCGGACGGGCGCATCGCCGACGTTTCCGCCACCAGCCCCAGCCCGGCAACCGTCGTTATCGCCGTGTTGTCCCGTGAAGGCGACGGCACCGCCAGCGACGATCTGCTGGCCGTTGTCGAACGCGCGCTGAACGACGAAGACGTGCGACCGGTCGCCGACCGCGTGACGGTGCGCTCCGCCGATATTGTCAGTTACGCCATCGACGCGACGCTATACCTGTATCCCGGCCCGGAAGCCGAGCCGATTCGTCAGGCGGCCGAAGCCAAACTCAAAAAATACATCAGCGCCCAGCACCGTCTGGGACGCGATATCCGCCTGTCGGCCATTTACGCCGCCCTGCATGCCGAAGGGGTACAGCGCGTCGAGCTGGCCAGCCCGAAAAACGACATCGTGCTGGACAAAACTCAGGCTTCTTACTGCAACAGCTACGTACTGAAAATCGGGGGGTCGGATGAATAATTACTTTTTCCACCTCTATACCACCTACTGACACGCCCCTTTGGGGCGTTTTTTTATCTTATTTTTCCTGATGTTGTGTCAGATTTAGTACATACCCAATGACGTGCACGCCCGCCTTGAGAAGCGCATCCTACTCCTACCAACCAACAAACGGAGTAATACTATGGGTGACTATCACCACGGCGTACGTGTCCTTGAAATCAATGAAGGCACTCGCGTAATTTCTACCGTCTCAACGGCGGTCATCGGCATGGTTTGTACCGCAGAAGATGCCGATACCAGCGTTTTCCCACTTAACCAACCGGTGCTGATCACCGACGTACTGGCCGCCAGCGGCAAAGCCGGTAAAAAAGGCACGCTGTCCGCCGCGCTGCTGGCCATCGCCGAACAGGCCAAACCGGTCACCGTGGTCGTACGTGTCGCCGAAGGTCAGGACGAAGCGGAAACCACCACCAATATCATCGGCGGTGCCGATGAGAGCGGCAAATACACCGGCATGAAGGCCCTGCTGGCGGCACAGGCCGAACTGGGCGTAAAACCACGTATTCTCGGCGTACCCGGCCTCGATAACCTGCAGGTAGCAACGGCGCTGGCAACCATTTGCCAGCAGCTGCGCGCCTTCGGCTACATCAGCGCTTACGGCTGCAAAACCGTTACGGAAGCCATTGCCTACCGTAAAAACTTCAGCCAGCGTGAACTGATGCTGATTTGGCCTGACTTCGTCAGTTGGAACACCGCCACCAACAGCAGCGATATTGCCTACGCGACCGCCCATGCGCTCGGCCTGCGCGCCAAAATCGACCAGGAGACAGGCTGGCATAAGTCGCTGTCCAACGTCGGCGTTAACGGCGTCAGCGGTATTTCCGCCAGCGTATTCTGGGATCTGCAAACTGCCGGCACCGATGCCGACCTGTTGAATGAAGCCTGCGTGACCACGCTGATCCGCAAAGATGGCTTCAAATTCTGGGGTTCGCGCACCTGCGCCGACGATCCGCTCTTCCAGTTTGAAAACTACACCCGCACCGCGCAGGTTCTGGCGGACACCATGGCCGAAGCGCATCTGTGGGCGGTGGATCGCCCCCTGACGCCAACGCTGATCCGCGACATGATCGACGGCATCAAAGCCAAATTCCGCGAACTGAAATCCGCCGGTCTGATTATCGACGGCGACTGCTGGTACGACGAAAGCGCCAACGATCAGGAAACCCTGAAAGCCGGCAAGCTGTTTATCGATTATGACTACACCCCTGTGCCGCCGCTGGAAGACCTCACCCTGCGTCAACGCATCACCGACCGCTACCTGGCGAACTTCGCCGCATCCGTAAACGGCTAAGGAGAACAACAAAATGGCATTACCAAAGAAATTGAAATACCTGAACCTGTTTAACGACGGCTTCAACTATATGGGCGTGGTTTCCTCGCTGACCCTGCCAAAACTGACCCGCAAGCTGGAGAAATACCGCGGCGGCGGCATGAACGGCGCGGCATCGGTCGACTTTGGCCTGGACGACGATGCGCTGGTGGTCGAATGGACTATGGGCGGTATCGATGAACTGGTGCTGAAGCAATGGGGTCAGGTCGATGCAGTTCCGCTGCGTTTCACCGGCTCGTTCCAACGCGATGACAGCGGCGACGTTTCCGCGCTGGAAGTGGTGATGCGCGGCCGCCACAAAGAGATCGACAGCGGCGACTTCAAGCAAGGCGAAGATACGGAAACCAAGGTTTCGACCGACTGTACCTACTTCAAGCTGAGCATCGACGGCAAAGAGCTGATTGAGATCGATACCGTCAACATGATCGAGAAAGTGGACGGCGTCGACCGGCTGGCCGCACACCGCAAGGCCATCGGCCTGTAATCGTTATACCCACGGCCAGCCGTACGCTGGCCGCTTTACCCCATAGCCAACACAGTTAAGGAAAAAACAATGGAAATGATCACCTCTCAGGATACCAGCGTCGTACTCGATACCCCAATCAAACGCGGCGACAGCGAAATTAGCGAAGTCATGGTCACCAAGCCCAACGCCGGCAGCCTGCGCGGCATCGGCCTGGCTGCGCTGGCCAATGCCGACGTGGATGCGCTGATCACCATTTTACCGCGCGTCACCTATCCGAACCTGACCAAAGAAGAGTGCGCCCGTCTGGAACTGCCGGATCTGATCGCGCTGGCAGGCATGGTGATCGGTTTTTTAGCGCCGAAGTCGGCGGAGTAAGCATCGACCCGGCGCTGACCGTGGACGATCTGATGGCGGATATCGCAGTGATTTTTCACTGGCCGCCATCAGAGATGAACGGTATGGGGCTGGGGGAGTTGATCGACTGGCGTCGCCGTGCCCTTCAACGTAGTGGAGCAGAGACCAATGAGTAATCAACAGGCAGTCAACGATAGCACCATCAAGACCGCCAATCGTAATGTGATCCTGTCGACCAAACAGGTCCACTATGCGCAACGACAGCTCGCACAGCTGAAAAAGTTGGCGGCACTGAAGCGTCAGACTGACGATATTCAGCAACAGTTAAATAACAACCGGGCGGTGCGTACATCGCTGCCCGCCGCGATTTCCTCTATCGAGGATATTCAAACCGTCCAACAATTAAACTTCGACGACGTGCTCCAACGGGCACACCGTAAACTCCTCGCTTTCCAAAAGGGGCAGTTAAGTAAAAAGCTCGAAAAAAAAGGTTTCAACACCGCACGGCTGGACGAGGCGCAGCAACAGCAAAGCCAGCATCTGAATAATGCGCAGGCATCTCTGGGCGCCAACAAAGCTGAACAAAGCCGCCTGCGCCAGCAACATCGTGCGCAAATTTTTGCCAATCACGACCGTCGTCAGGGCCGTATTGATGCGCTGGGCAAATTTACCGAACCTGCCGCCGCAATCAGCAATCAGCTGTTTGCCGGCGGTAAGCAGTTGTTCACGCCCGGCGCGCAATTCGAGCAGCAGCTTTCCGCTCTGCAGGCACGGTTGGGATTAAAGCAAAACGATCCTCACTTGCTGGCGCTACAGCAGCAGGCCAGCCAACGACAAAACGGCGCGAATACGCCAGCCGATATACAGCAGGCGCAGGCGGCGCTGGCAAACAGCGGTTATGACGCCGAAGCCGTGCTGGCCGCCACGCCGGCCGCGTTGAATTTGGCCAAGGCGAGCGGCAGCAGCATTAAAGATGCGGTAAAAGCACTCACCGGCGTGCAACAGGCCTTTAAGCTGCCCGTCGATCAGGCCAACAACATCGCCGACGTCATGGCCAAAGCCAGTAACAGTTATGCACTTCCCCTGACGGATCTGAACAAACAGCTGTTATCGGCGGCGCCCGACGCGCTCAGCCGAGGGACTGGCCTGGAGCAAACGGCGGCGCAGCTGGCTCCGGCCGACAAACAGCTGGGCAACGTCGCGGGCGCCGCTCAGGCCATCGTGACGGTACGTGGCGACAACCTGGACGGCGATATCCAAAAGCTGTTCGCCAGCTGGGACCGCATTCGTATCAACCTTTTTGACGGACAGAACACCGCGCTGCGGGCACTGACGCAAACGGCGACCAAGTGGCTGGATACGCTACAGCAGTGGGTTACCAATAATCCGGATCTGACCGCAACGCTGATAACCGTTGCCGGCGCCGTATCCGTGCTGCTAGGCGGCCTGGGTTCCATCGGCACCTTTATTGTTCCGGCCCTCGGCGCCATCAATATGCTGATGAGCGGCGCCGCACTGCTCGGCGGTATTTTCACCGGTGTCGGCAGCGCCATCGCCGCCGCATTCGCCGCGCTTGGCCTCCCAATTATCGCTGTCATCGCCGCCGTCGTCGCGGGCGCGGCGGTAATTTATAAATATTGGCAGCCGATTTCTGCATTTATCGGCGGCATTATCGACGGCGTTCTTGAGGCGCTGGCGCCGTTTAAAACCCTCTTCGAGCCTATCGGTCAGGTGTTCAGCTTCGTGGTTGGCAAAATTAAGGAGTTCCTTACTCCGGTAAAAATGACGCAAGAAGGCTTAAACAAAATTTCAGACGTTGCGAGATCCCTGGGAAAAACCTTGGTTGAAGCCTTAACCGATCCGCTATCGCTAGTGAAAACTGCCAGCGATTACGTCGTCGGGTTGCTGGAGAAAGTGGGGGTAATCAAAAAAGAGGCAAAACAGGAAAACAGCCTGCCGTCGCCTGCAACGACCATATCGGAACACGATACCGTAATTAATCCGCCACGTTCCCCGTTGACGGCCTATCAACCGGCCCTAACGCCCGGCGCCGCCGTCACGGCCAATCATCGAACGGTGACCAATAACGTGACGATCCATACCACGCCGGGCATGGACCGCGAGGAAATACAGAATATCTATCATCAACTGAATCAGCAGCAGCAGCGGGAACAGGAGCGTGTAGCGCAATCCCAATTCGCCAATATTTAAGGAACCAACACTATGATGCTAACCCTTGGGATCTACGTATTTATGCTGCGTACTCTCCCCTACCAAACCATCAAACGTGACGTCACCTATCAGTGGCCGGAAAACAAACGCATGGGCCAACGTGCGACCTCGCAGTTTCTCGGCCCCGACGTCGAAACCATCACCCTGGCGGGACAGTTAATGCCGGAACTGACGGGAGGCCGCGTCTCGCTCGCCGCTTTGCAGGCAATGGCGGATCAGGGGCGCGCCTGGCCGCTGATTGAAGGGAGCGGAACGATTTACGGCATGTTTGTGATTCAACGATTAAGTCAGACCGGTACGCAGCTGTTCCCTGATGGCCAGCCAAGACAAATCAATTTTGATATCACGCTGAAACGCGTGGATGAGTCTCTGCACGCCATGTTTGGCGACCTGCGTACGCAGATGGAAGGCGTGTTACACAAAGCCGGAGCGTTGCTGGATAAGGCGCAGCAGGCAGCGGGGATTAATTCATGATAACCGACACCTCTCTGCCAATGGGGGGCAAGATTGCCCCTGATTTTATTATCACGCTGGACGACAAGGATATTACCGCGTCAATCGCACCCCGGCTGATTTCGCTGACGTTGAAAGACGTCAGCGGCTTTGCCGCCGACTCTCTGAGCATCACTTTGGACGATAGCGACGGCCAGCTCATCATGCCCAGACGCGGCGCGCTGTTAACACTTTATATCGGCTGGCAAGGTTCGGCGTTATTTGGACATGGCTCATTCGTCATTGACACCATTACCCACACCGGCGCACCGGACCAGCTGACAATATCGGCTAACAGCGCTGATTTTAGACGCTCACTTAACCAATTACGCAGCCAGTCTTATTCAGGTATCGAGCTGGGAGACATCATTAAACAAATATCGGAGCGCAACCAACTGCGCGCCCCTAATGTAGATGCCGAGATAAGCACAATAACCATTCCGCATATCGATCAGACCAATGAGTCAGACCTGCAGTTCCTGGTGCGGCTGGCGACGCTCAACGGCGCCAAGGTGAGTATTCGCTTCCAGAAAATTTCATTTAGCAAACCGGGAGCGGGCGGTGTCAGCAACGGTCAGCCGCTGCCCATAAGCGTTCTTACCCGCAATGATGGCGATCGGCATACCTTCAATATTGCGGATAAAAACGCCTATACCGGCGTCAGCGCCGTCTGGCTCAACACCGACAATCCTGACGAAGCGAGTAAAAAAATTCGTCTCGACCGTCAATTGCCCGGAGCTCAAAAAACAGCCTCTGCATCACCGCCGGCGACGTCAAACGCTCAGAAATCGCCAAATAACTACCTGCTTGGTGCTGCAGACAATGTATTCAATATCCCTAAACTATTTCGGGATAAAAATGCTGCGATGCGTGGCGCCGAGGCCGTATTCAAACGAATACAGCAAGGATTGGCCAAGTTCACCATCAACCTGGCTATCGGGCGTCCAGATCTGGTGCCAGACACGCCAATCATTGTCCGCGGCTTCAAATCACAGATTGATAGTCAGCGATGGCTCATCAACGCAATCACTCACAACCTGAGCAGCAGCGGCTACACCTGCACCTTGGACTTACAGGTGATGCTTGATGACGTCACGTACCACACAACAGAAACACGAACTCAAATTTGAGCTCGAAACTTGTATTTACAAGATTGAGGTGTAATATGAATATTACTGTTTGAATAAACACTAGAGGAATTTAATTATGATGCACTGTCCAGTATGCGGTAACGTCGCTCACACCCGTTCCAGTCGTTACCTGAGCGAATCAACCAAAGAACGCTATCACCAATGTCAAAACATCAACTGCAGCTGTACGTTTGCCACGCATGAGTCGGTTGCACGCGTCATCGTTAAGCGCGGTGATAACCCACAAGTGCCGGCGGCGGTAGCCACGGGCAAGGCACGCCCAGCGGCGCAGACTGCGGCCAAGAGGTAAACCATGCTGCCGTTTGACTCCGATTTACTGCCGACTCCGGCAACCAACCGGCTACTGCCGGTTGGTTCAGCACCGCTCGAAGTCGCCGCCGCACAGGCCTGCGCCGAACTGGAACACATATCGGTATCGCTGCGCGATTTATGGAACCCGGCAACCTGCCCAGCCAATTTATTGCCTTATTTGGCCTGGGCCTTTTCCGTCGATCATTGGGATGAAGCATGGCCGGAGGAGACAAAACGCAGCGTCATCGCATCATCCTTTTTTGTCCACCGGCATAAAGGAACGATCGGCGCGATACGCCGCGTGGTTGAACCGCTGGGTTACCTGATTAACGTTGACGAATGGTGGCACGGCGGCGATGACCCACCCGGTACTTTCCGGCTCAATATCGGCGTATTGGAAAGTGGCATCAGCGAAGAGATGTACCTTGAGATGGAACGCATGATCGCCGATGCCAAACCCGTAAGCCGGCATTTGATTGGCCTGACGATTTCACAAGCCGTGACAGGATATGCCTATACAGGCGCGGCGGCTATTGACGGTGATGTCACCACCGTTTACCCCGGATAGAGATAACCCGTATGACAAAATATAAAGCGATAGTGACCACTGCCGGCGCGGCAAAAATTGCCGCAGCAACGGCCGGCGGGACACAGTTAAAGATTACACACATGGCCGTCGGCGACGGCAATGGCACACTGCCCGAACCAACGCCAGAACAGACACAGCTGATTAACGAGCAATACCGCGCTGCGCTAAACGCATTGGATATCGCCAATGCGTCACAAAACCATATTGTCGCTGAACTGATCATCCCGGCAAACGTCGGCGGTTTCTGGCTGCGCGAGATGGGGCTGTTCGATGAGTCGGGCGAACTGATCGCCGTCGGCAATATGGCCGAAAGCTACAAACCCAAGCTGGAAGAAGGCAGCGGGCGTACGCAAACGCTGCGCATGGTCCTGGTTGTCAGCAGCATCAATGCCATCCAGATCATTGCCGGTGGTGATACCGTGCTGGCAAGCAGGGACTTTGTCGAAAAAGCCATATTGGAGCATGAAGGCTCACGCAATCATCCTGACGCCACCACCACGGTGAAAGGCTTCGTGATGTTGTCAAACGCAACCAACAGCCCGAGCGAAAGCAAGGCGGTAACACCGGCAGCGCTGAAACAGGTCAGTGATGCAGGATTAAAGAAAGCATCAAATCTGAGCGACCTGCAAAACAAAGAGGCAGCCCGCAGCAATCTGGCTCTGGGCACGGCAGCAATGCGTAATGTCGGTACGGAAACCGGACAGCTAATGGCTGCAGACGAAATAGACCGGCGCTATTTGAAAAAATCTGGCGATACAATGGATGGATCGCTCGAGTTAAAAAGCACGATCGCCGCGAATTACTACGAATCGATGCCGGATCAATACCCTGAGGGCAGCGGTGCATATGATGGGCAACTCAATTCAAAAGCACCGTTTTATCAGCCAGATTTTTACTGGCAAATAGCTCCTGGTGGGCATTACGTACCATTGGTGAAAGGACGCAGTACGAGAAAAAATAGAGGTTGGCCGACAGCGGTCAGTTACGGCTATCTGATACCGGAGCAAGATATGCACGCCCATCCAGTCATTCATGCGCAAGGTGATAGCGGTGTGAAATGTTCCTGGGAATTCAACACGATATCCGGAAAAATCACCAGCAAGGCTGGTGAATTCACACCAATTAATGAAACACTTAACACCATCTATCCCATTGGGATTGTCGTTCTGTTTGCGAATACAACGAATCCAAACACTGCTTTCCCTGGCCAACGCTGGGAGGATTTAAGCGCTAAAGGCTATGACACGCGTGTTCTGGCTTTAGGGTATAACCCACTAACAACAGGGGGAAGTAATAATGTGACCATTAGCGCTCATAACTTGCCAGACCACAGCCATAAGGGTGGAATGAATGCACCTGGCAAGTGGTATGACACTACCGTAACAGGTACTGACAATAGCGGGAATTATAAATTAGGTTTGACAACAAACACATATACCGACGGAACGGGAAATGAATTTGTCAGAAATGAACCGCTCAACGTTAGAAACGAGTATGTCCATATGCGTGGCTGGATGAGAGTTGGATAAAATATATCCTGTAACGCCACCGATTAAAAAGGCGGCCCTTTAACTGTCATTTACGAACGCATATGTACACCTATCAAAACCTGAAGATGATGTACGACCGTAAGCTCGAGGCCAGCAAACAAGACTTAAACCGGTAATGTCCCGTCAAAAAATGCCAATAAAAAAAGGGTCTGCCAGCAAGGCAGACCCTTTATTCACTATTAACTTTCGGATGCAGCGTTAGCCGACGCGGTTCAGACGCTCTTTGATACGAGCAGCCTTACCAGTACGCTCACGCAGGTAGTACAGTTTGGCTTTACGAACGGCACCACGACGTTTCACAGTAATGCTGTCGATTACTGGGGAGTGAGTCTGGAATACGCGCTCAACACCTTCGCCGTTGGAAATCTTACGAACAGTGAATGCAGAGTGCAGACCGCGGTTACGGATAGCGATAACCACGCCCTCGAATGCCTGCAGACGTTTTTTGCTACCTTCAACGACCCATACCTTAACTTCCACGGAATCACCCGGACGGAACGCAGGTACGTCTTGCTTCATCTGCTCTTGTTCAAGTTGCTTAATAATGTTGCTCATAATATGTCTCTTACCCTAGGTAAACTGATATATCGGCGTCGTCTTAGACGTTGCCTTCATAGTCCTGTTGCGAAGCCCGGTGTTCCCGTTGGAACTCGGCCAGCAACACCTCTTGCTCGTCAGTCAGAGCTAGGCTTTCTAGAAGTTCAGGTCTTCTAAGCCAGGTTCGGCCCAGCGACTGCTTTAAGCGCCAGCGACGTATCTCGGCATGGTTGCCCGACAGTAAAACCGGCGGTACTTCCATCCCTTCCAACACCTCAGGCCGGGTATAGTGCGGGCAATCCAGCAATCCGTCGGCAAAAGAGTCTTCTTCTGCTGACGCCTGACGTCCCAGCACGCCCGGAATAAATCGGGCGACAGAGTCGATCAGGGTCATTGCCGGCAGTTCCCCGCCGCTGAGAACGTAATCGCCGATTGACCACTCTTCGTCAATTTCGGTTTGGATCACGCGCTCATCGATCCCTTCGTAGCGGCCACACACCAAAATCATCTTTTGGTTGGCCGCCAATTCGCAAACGCCGGTTTGATCCAGCTTGCGCCCCTGAGGTGAAAGATAAATCACCTTTGCACCCTCGCCTGCCGCTGCCTTCGCAGCCGTGATGGCTTCCCGTAAAGGTTGCACCATCATCAGCATTCCCGGGCCGCCGCCGTATGGGCGATCGTCCACGGTACGATGCCGGTCGTAGGTGAAGTCACGCGGACTCCAACACTGGACGCTCAGCAGGCCATTCTTTACTGCCCGGCCAGTCACTCCGTAATCGGTGATTGCGCGAAACATTTCAGGAAACAGGCTTACAATACCAATAAACACAAGCCAATCTCCGTACCGTTATTCCGCTTGCTTCGACCACATGATCCGGAGGTCAAAAACCAGGATCCCAATCTGCCTCGATCACCTTGGCAGCGAGATCGACTTTCTTGATAACCTGCCCATGAAGGAACGGAATCAACCTTTCCTTCATACCGAATGCATCTTTCAGGTTTGCCCGCACGACCATTACGTCGTTTGATCCGGTTTCCATCATATCGATGACTTTGCCCAGATCGTAGCCGGAGGCGGTGACTACCTGGCAGCCCATCAGGTCTTTCCAGTAGTAATCATCCTCTTCCAACTGCGGAAGCTGATTGGAATCCACGACAATTTCGCAATTGGTCAGCAGATTCGCCTCATCCCGATCGTCAATGCCTTTCACCTTAACGATCAGATCCTGATTGTGACGACGCCAGCTCTCAAGCTCAACGTGCTGCCACTGACCCGCCTTCTGGATAAACCAGGGCTGATAGTCAAAAATGCTTTCGGCGTTTTCGGTGGATGAAAACACTCTGAGCCAACCACGAATGCCGTAACTGGAACCCAGTTTGCCGAGTACAATCGGCTGTTCAGGCACCAGCGGTTTATGTTGCTTGCTCATTGCCACCACCGCGACAGATTAAGCTGCTTTCTTAGCGTCTTTGATCAGCGCAGAAACGCGATCAGAAACGGTTGCACCCAGGCCGACCCAATGTTCGATACGGTCCAGGTCCAGACGCAGTGCTTCAGCCTGACCAGAAGCGATCGGGTTGAAGAAGCCTACGCGCTCGATGAAGCGACCGTCACGAGCGTTGCGGCTGTCGGTCACTACTACTTGATAAAACGGACGCTTTTTAGCGCCGCCACGTGCCAAACGAATTGTTACCATAACATCCTCTTTAGTTAATAAAACAGCCGGGCCCCATTGAGGGACGGGGCCCGGTTGCAATATAAAAAGCCCGAAAATTTTACTCATTTTGGCGCAAAAAGCAATCTAAAGCGTAGATCACCGCTAATTCGTTTTGGCGCCATCACACTTTCGGGCATTTTTTTGCCGCAAGCGGCAATACGGTCAGCGCCGAGATCTCCAGGAGATCGCGACGCTTAGCGGCCCGGGAAGCCCGGCGGCATCATGCCTTTCATGTTGCGCATCATCTTCGCCATGCCGCCCTTTTTCATCTTCTTCATCATGCGCTGCATTTCGTCAAACTGCTTGAGTAGACGGTTAACGTCCTGCACCTGCATGCCGGAACCCATCGCGATGCGGCGCTTGCGCGAGCCTTTGATGATTTCCGGTTTGGCGCGCTCTTTCTGCGTCATCGAGTTGATGATCGCTTCCATACGCACCAGCACCTTGTCGTCCATCTGCGATTTGACGTTATCCGGCAGCTGGCCCGCGCCCGGCAGTTTGCTCAGCATGCTGGCCATACCACCCATATTGCGCATCTGCTTCAGCTGATCCAGGAAGTCGGTCAAATCGAAGCCGTCGCCCTTTTTCAGCTTGCTGGCCAGTTTTTCAGCCTGCTCGCGGTCAACCTTGCTCTCGATATCTTCGATCAGCGACAGCACGTCGCCCATGCCGAGAATGCGCGAGGCAACGCGATCCGGGTGGAACGGCTCCAGCGCTTCGGTTTTCTCGCCGACGCCCAGGAATTTGATCGGTTTGCCGGTGATGTGACGAATGGACAGCGCGGCACCGCCGCGTGCATCGCCGTCAACCTTGGTCAGCACCACGCCGGTCAGCGGCAGCGCTTCATTAAAGGCTTTCGCGGTATTGGCGGCGTCCTGACCGGTCATGGCGTCAACCACAAACAGCGTTTCCACCGGGTTAATCGCCGCGTGCACCTGTTTGATTTCGTCCATCATCGCTTCGTCGACGTGCAAACGGCCGGCGGTATCGACGATCAGCACGTCATAGAACTTCAGCTTCGCCTGCTGCAGCGCGCGGTTGACGATATCAATCGGCTTGTCTTTGGCGTCGGACGGGAAGAAGTCGATGCCGACGTTTTCGGCCAGGGTCTCCAGCTGTTTGATCGCCGCAGGGCGATAAACGTCGGCAGACACCACCAGTACTTTCTTCTTCTGTTTCTCTTTCAGGAATTTGCCGAGCTTACCGACGCTGGTGGTTTTACCGGCGCCCTGCAGGCCCGCCATCAGCACCACCGCCGGCGGCTGTGCCGCCAGGTTCAGTTCGGTGTTCACCTCGCCCATCGCGGCGATCAGCTCGCCCTTGACGATTTTGACGAACTCCTGCCCCGGCGTCAGGCTCTTGTTGACTTCATGACCGACCGCGCTCTCTTTCACGCGATTGATAAAGTCCCGCACCACCGGCAGCGCCACGTCGGCTTCCAGCAATGCCATGCGCACTTCGCGCAGGGTTTCCTTGATATTCTCTTCTGTCAGCCGCCCGCGGCCGCTGATATTGCGCAGTGTGCGCGATAATCGATCGGTTAAATTTTCAAACATCGTCTCAGGCTCAACGTAATGACAGGCCGCCATGGCGACACAATTGCGGCGATTATAACACGAAGCGTTAACGATCTCTGCCTCAGCGTTGGAGATCGGTTGGAGTGCGGCGCGCTCAACGCTATACTGACCGTTCGATTAACCACGCCGATGCCTAAAATAACGCTATGCCAGTATTTTCCATCGTGGCTTTGATAGCCTACCTGCTCAGCCTTGGACTGATCATTCCCAGCTTGTTGCGGCAGAATAGCGCATACCGTCGGCTTGCCATCATTTCCGCCGTGGTGGCGCTGGTCAGCCATGCCATTGCGCTGCAACAGCGGGTATTCGACGTCAGCACCGGGCAAAACCTGAGCCTGCTGAATATTGGATCCATCGTCAGCCTGATCATCTGCACCGTGATGACGATTGTCGCTTCACGCAACCGTGGCTGGTTCCTGCTGCCGATCGTCTACAGCTTCGCCATGATTAATCTGGCCTTCGCCAGCCTGCTGCCCGGAGAGTTTATCACTCACCTGGAGGCCAGCCCCGAACTGATGGTGCATATCGGCCTGGCGCTGTTCGCCTACGCCACGTTGATTATCGCCGCGCTGTACGCGCTGCAGCTGGCGTGGCTCGATTATCTGCTGAAGAACAAAAAGCTCAGTTTCAGCGCAGATATGCCGCCGCTGATGAGCATTGAACGTAAAATGTTTCATATCACGCAGATCGGCGTGGTGTTGCTGACGCTGACCCTGTGCACCGGGCTGCTGTATATGGATAATCTGTTCAGCAAAGAGAACGTGCACAAGGCGGTGCTGTCGATCATGGCATGGTTTGTCTATATCGTTCTGCTGTGGGGCCATTACCATGAAGGCTGGCGCGGTCGCCGCGTGGTCTGGTTCAGTTTCGCCGGGGCGTTCTTACTCACGCTGGCCTATTTTGGCAGCCGACTCATTCAGGAAATCATGGTGCGCTGAGCGCGCCATGCCTCATTCACCCATGAGGCAATCTTTCTCCATATATAAGGAATCTCGCGTTGGAGCACGTTTCGACAGCCACCCTAATCATCATTCTGGTGATCATGATTGTGGTTTCCGCTTATTTTTCAGCTTCCGAAACCGGCATGATGACGCTCAACCGCTATCGTCTTCGTCACCTTTCCAAACAGGGCAACCGATCTGCCCGCCGGGTAGAGAAGCTGCTGCAAAAGCCTGACCGCCTGATCGGACTGGTGCTGATCGGCAACAACCTGGTGAACATTCTGGCCTCGGCGTTGGCGACCATCGTCGGGATGCGTCTGTACGGCGATCTGGGCGTGGCCATTTCCACCGGCGTACTCACCTTCGCCGTCCTGCTGTTCGCCGAGGTGCTGCCGAAAACCTTTGCCGCCCTGTACCCAGAGCGCATCGCGTTCCCCAGCAGCATGCTGCTGGCGCCGCTGCAAAAAGTGATGTTCCCGCTGGTCTGGGTGCTTAACGGCATTACCAGCATGGTGCTGCGGCTGTTCGGCATCCGCATGAATCAGCAAATCAGCGACGCGGTCAGTAAAGAAGAGCTGCGTACCATCGTGAACGAATCCCACTCGCAGATTTCACGCCGCTATCAGGATATGCTGATTTCGGTGCTCGATCTGGAGAAGGTCACGGTGGAAGACATCATGGTGCCGCGCAATGAGATCATGGGCATTGACGTCAATGACGACTGGAAGTCCATCATGCGCCAGCTGACGCACTCGCCGCACGGCCGCATCGTGCTGTACCGCGATTCGCTGGACGACGCCATCGGCATGCTGCGCGTGCGTGAAGCCTACCGTCTGATGACGGAAAAGAACGAGTTTAATAAAGAAAATCTGCTGCGCGCCGCCGATGAAATCTACTACGTACCGGAAGGCACGCCGCTGAATGTACAGCTGGTCAAATTCCAGCGGAATAAAGAGAAAGTGGGCATCGTCGTTGATGAATACGGTGATATTCAGGGGCTGGTCACGGTGGAGGATATCCTGGAAGAGATCGTCGGCGACTTTACCACCTCCATGTCCCCGACGCTGGCAGAGGAAGTCACGCCGCAAAGCGACGGTTCCATACTGATCGACGGCACAGCCAACGTGCGGGAGCTGAACAAGGCCTTCAACTGGAACCTGCCGGCCATTGAAGCGCGCACCATCAACGGACTGCTGCTTGAAGAGCTGGAAGAGATTCCGGAAAGCGGCACCCGCATCCGCATTGGCCACTATGATTTTGACATTCTGGACGTGCAGGACAATATGATTAAACAGGTGCGCGTCACACCAATCAAGCCGCTGGAGGAGAGCGTGCAAAATAGCTAGCGCCCTCTGTCTGCCATCCATAAAAAAGACGCGATAATCGCGTCTTTTTTATTGCCTGCCAACGCCCTATCAGATGTGCAGTTCCTGCAATTTATCTGCCGGCAGCGCCAGTTCGTCATTGCGGTTCACTACCACGTCGCGATCCAGAATATGCTTGGCGATATCCTGCGCTTCCTGCAGCGAGTGCATCTCGTAAGTCCCGCACTGGAATTCATTCAGCTCAGGGATTTTACGCTGGTCGGTCACCTTCAGCACGTCCGCCATCGCCGCTTTCCAGGCGTCGGCAACGCGTTGCTCGTCCGGCACGCCGATCAGGCTCATATAAAAGCCGGTGCGACAGCCCATCGGCGAGATATCAATGATCTCTACGCCCTGGCCATTCAGGTGATTACGCATAAAGCCCGCGAACAGGTGCTCCAGCGTATGGATACCGCGCTCAGGCATCACTTCTTTGTTTGGGATGCAAAAACGCAGGTCAAACACGGTGATGGTATCGCCATGAGGAGTTTTCATGGTTTTCGCAACGCGGACAGCCGGGGCTGCCATGCGAGTGTGGTCTACGGTAAAGCTATCCAGCAGTGGCATGTTGTCACCTCCTCGTAAAAGAAAAATTATTTAGGATTTTTTTTAGCGATCCAAGGAAACCTTTTCCCACCCTGCGGGTCTCAGTATATGAAAGACGCGCATTTGTTATCATCATCCCTGTCATCAGAGATGCATATTTGGCCACATTGATGTGGCCTTTTTCTTTTTCAGCCCCCGCCGTTTGCCTTCAGGAACTGTTCAAAGCTTAGCGTATCCGCCGCTTCTACGTCGCGCTGTCGCTGCCATGACTCACGTGATTCTTGTGTAAACAGCTCGTCGCTAAGAATTTCCAGCGGTTCAGACTGCAGCATCTGGCGATAATGTTCCGCCAGTTCAAGACCCACCTTACCGGTTCCGTCTTCCAGCATCGCCTTTAAAATACGGGCGGAGAACGTCTGCTCCGGATCGTCAAAAGCGGCAACCAGTTGATCGCACACCTGCTGGTACGCCCGGTCGCCGGCTTCGCTGTCCAGCACTTCCGCCACGCGCCGCAGATCGGCAAATAATGCTTTCCCCACCTGCACCAGCGGCTTACGCGTATCGTTACAACCGATGCCGATGGTTTGCCCCGGTTTACGGCCTTCCAGAATCACCCGGTTCCAGTTTTTACGCGTACACAGCAGTTCATCGCTGCTCATTTCCGGCGCATCCGCCAGGGTGCACCAGATCAGGAACAGGTCAAGGAAACGTGCCTGTACCGCATCAACGCCAATCGGCGAGAATGGGTTAATATCCAACGAACGCACTTCAATATATTCAATACCGCCGCGCAGCAAGGCATCGGACGGCGTTTCGCCGCTGCGGGTCACGCGCTTGGGACGAATCGGCGCATACAGCTCATTTTCAATCTGCAGCACATTGGTGTTCAGCTGCAGATAATGGTCGCCTTGTTTCACGCCTAACTGAGCAAACTCTTCCGACGGCGTCGCAATCGCCTTTTTCAACCCCTGGACATAGCTGTGCAGGTCATTGAAGGTAATACCCAGATTGCTTTGCGACTTGTTGGTATAACCCAGGTCGCTCAGACGCAGCGAGGTTGCATACGGCAGATACAGCATGCCGCGTCCGTTGCTTTCAAACGGCAGCGAGGTTTCCCGCCCTTTCAGGAACGAGGAGCAAATAGCCGGCGATGCACCAAACAGATAAGGGATCACCCAGCCGAACCGGTAATAGTTGCGGATCAGACGGAAATAACCGGCGGAGATTTGCTCTTTGCCACTTTCCGCATCCTCAACCCCCGCCCAGGCCTGCCAGAACTCCATCGGCAGCGAGAAGTTATAGTGAACGCCGGAGATGGTCTGCATCAAGGCGCCATAGCGATTCTTCAGCCCTTCGCGGTACAGCGTTTTCATCCGGCCGATATTTGATGAACCGAACTGCGCCAGTTCAATATCCTGCTCAGCGCCGATAAAACACGGCATACTCAGCGGCCACATACGCTCTTCGCCAATATTGCGCGCCACATAGCGGTGGATGTCGCGTAAAAACGTCAGCAGGTGATCGATATTGTCATCAACCGGCGTAATAAACTCTAACAGCGCTTCGGCAAAGTCCGTGGTAATCCAATGGTGCGTTAATGCCGCCCCCAGATGTTCCGGATGTCCGGTTGTTGCCAGCTTGCCATCCGCCGTCACGCGTAGCGTTTCACGCTCAATACCGCGGCGGATGCCTTTTAATGCCTGAGGGTGGGCTTCCAACCAAGAAAGCGCCTGTGATACGTCCGGGATCAAATTGACCTCCCGCTCCAAAAAACGATTACTCGTAAGCATACTAAAACCACGCCCGAAGAATATTGTATTCATTCCCGCTAATTTCAGTTGCGGCAACGCATGCGCAGTCCGCCATCAATCTGAAACCTTCCGGGGTTATGTTTAACTTCGTTAGTGCCACCAGGAAATCCCCTGTAGCGTTATCATAGTCAAAATGACGTAACGCAGCGCCTTTCCGATCGCCAGAAACAGCACAACAGATCCCCATGGCATGCGCAGCCAGCCTGCCAACACGCACAACAAATCGCCCACTACCGGCAACCAACTGAGCAACAGCGCAGCCGGGCCAAAGCGTTGTAACCAGCGCAGTGCCGTTTCCAGCCCGCGTTGCGGCTTCAACGCCGGTAACAGGCGCCCGATAATCACATTCGTCAGTCCGCCAAGCGTATTGCCCAAAGCAGCCGCCAGCACCAGCCATTCCGGTGCAACACGGCTTTTAGTCAGCAAGGCGACCAAAAGAATTTCTGAATTTCCCGGCAGCAGCGTCGCACTGAGAAAACTGCTGCCGAATAATGAAAATAGCGTTAGCGTACTACTCACAACGTACGGACGTCTACCACCGCCATATTGGCGCTGCGTGCCGCCTGAATGCCGAAGTCGGCGTCTTCAAACACTACGCACTGTTCCGGCGCTACGCCGATCAACTCCGCACAGCGCAGGAAGGTGTCCGGCTCCGGCTTGTGACGCTGGACGTCATCGGCACCGACAATCGCGTCAAAGCACTGATACAGCCCCAGATGACGCAGCAGTCTCTCCGCCATACGGTGTTCACTGCCGGTGCCCACCGCCATTGGGCGGCGCCCGTGATAAGACTTCACCACCTCAACCAACGGCAACGGACGCACGCTATCGAGCAACATCGCTTCTACCGCACGAGTTTTCTCCGCGGCGAGCTGATGAGGATCGAGATCGGCCTGCTGAGCGGCAAGAATCGCCTCGGCGATGCGCCAGGACGGCGAACCGTTCAGTGCCACCACGGCAGACTCGTCAAATGTCATGCCATAGCGCCCCAGCACGTCACGCCACGCTTGCCGGTGTGTAGGTTCGGTATCCAGAATCGTGCCGTCCATGTCAAAGATCAGACCTTGGTAGCGATCGTACATCGTTACTCCATGATCATTGAGGAAAGAAAACTACTTTATCGCAAAGCAGGGAAATTGTCGCCGATCGCGTGATGTCGGAAAATGCCGCGTTGTGGGTAAGGGTTTCAGAACGGGAGCGGTTTGCAGAAAGCGAAAAACCCGCCGAAGCGGGTTTCTCTTAGATGGTGCATCCGGGAGGATAATTCGGCTGCGCCTCCCCTGCGGGCCGTTGCTCACGCAACGTTGTCTCGCTGCGCTCGGCTCGAACCTCCCACCGCTCTCCTCGCGGTCGGAAAAGCGAAAAACCCGCCGAAGCGGGTTTCTCTTAGATGGTGCATCCGGGAGGATTCGAACCTCCGACCGCTCGGTTCGTAGCCGAGTACTCTATCCAGCTGAGCTACGGATGCATTGTCTATTTTTGCTTGCCTGACAAGACAATCAGGAAAGACTTGAAGAATGGTGCATCCGGGAGGATTCGAACCTCCGACCGCTCGGTTCGTAGCCGAGTACTCTATCCAGCTGAGCTACGGATGCACAGTAATTCTTTTTGATACCGTATGGTATTTTGTTACTCACCCTACCATACTGCTCTATGGCGTGACACAGGTCTGAATTACGACGTTCAAACACATGTCTAAATATGGTGCATCCGGGAGGATTCGAACCTCCGACCGCTCGGTTCGTAGCCGAGTACTCTATCCAGCTGAGCTACGGATGCAAATGGCGGTGAGGCGGGGATTCGAACCCCGGATGCAGCTTTTGACCGCATACTCCCTTAGCAGGGGAGCGCCTTCAGCCTCTCGGCCACCTCACCAACACGCTTCTTTCGAATTGTGCCTAACTCGCTTTAGAGAAGCTCATCGGCACTGCGTGGCGCACATATTACTTTCCCCGACTTATAAGTCAAACAATTTTTCCCAACTTATTTTTGTTTGCACACTTCGCAGGCAATATGGGCAATTACACGGCAAAAAGGGTGTTTTATCAACAGACAAACGGCGATATCCGTGCAACAACCTGAATAGCGCTCAGAGAAAAAATTATCAGCGAGGGGAAGAAAAACGGCGTCGGAAAGGAGAAAAAAGGCAGAAGCGTCCCGTTAGGCAACGAGACGCTACGATTGAAATCAGTAAGTCGTCTGCTGAGACTTCTCTGCCTGGATACGTTGATAGATTTCTTCCCGGTGTACGGACACTTCTTTCGGAGCATTCACACCAATACGAACCTGGTTGCCTTTTACCCCTAGCACTGTGACCGTAACCTCATCGCCAATCATGAGGGTTTCACCAACTCGACGAGTCAGAATTAACATTCTTTGCTCCTTGAAAGATTAAAAGAGTCGGGTCTCTCAGTTTCCCCGCCATTATCCATCATATGTGGTGAAAAAGTAAGCCATAGAACCCACAGTAAATGTAAGTAGACTTGGTATCACCCCAGTTAATGATAAGTTTAGCCGACCTGAAAAACTTTGTTCCCGTTATTATAACCACATTGTTTTAGCACGCTGAAAAAACGCCATAATCAACAATGAGTTATGGCGTTCAGCGAGGCTATTTATTTATATTCACAGTTTCGAAGCCACCCAGGCTTCTACGCTGCCTAATGCCGCAGGCAAGGCGTTGACGTCGCTTCCCCCCGCTTGCGCCATATCCGGACGACCACCGCCCTTGCCACCTACCTGCTGGGCGACGCTGCCAATCAGCTCGCCGGCTTTTACCCGGTCGGTCAGATCTTTGGTCACGCCAGCAATCAGGCTGACTTTACCGTCAGCAACCGTAGCCAGAACGATGATTGCAGAACCCAGTTGATTTTTCAGATCGTCAACCATGGTTCGCAGCATTTTCGGTTCGACGTTATCCAACTGGCTAACCAGCAGTTTCACACCGTTGACCAATTGCGCTTTGCTGGACAGTGAAGCGCTTTCCGACGCCGCCTGCTGGTCTTTAAGCTGTTGCAGCTCTTTTTCCAGCACGCGAGAGCGATCGAGCACCGCACGCACTTTGTCCGTCAGGTTGTTGCTATCACCTTTCACCAGGTGGGCAACCTCCTGCAGTAAATCACTCTGCTGATGCAGTGAAGCAATTGCACCTTCGCCGGTTACCGCTTCAATACGACGAATCCCCGCAGCCGTACCAGACTCGCTCTGAATACGGAACAGGCCGATATCGCCGGTGCGGGCCGCATGCGTACCGCCGCAAAGCTCGGTAGAGAAGTCGCCCATGGTCAGTACGCGCACATGGTCGTCGTACTTCTCACCAAACAGCGCCATGGCGCCCTTCTCTTTTGCATCATCCAGCGCCATCACCTCGGTCTGCACCGGCAGATTACGACGAATCTGCTGGTTGACCAAATCTTCCACCGCACGCAGCTGTTCAGGTTTTATCGCTTCAAAATGAGAGAAGTCGAAACGCAGATACTTATCGTTAACCAGTGAGCCTTTCTGCGCTACGTGTTCGCCCAGCACCTGGCGTAACGCCGCGTGCAGCAGGTGAGTGGCAGAGTGGTTCAGGCGAATGCGGTTACGACGCGCCTGGTCAATCTCGGCGGCAACGCTGTCGCCGACCTTCAGCGAACCTTGTACCAATTTGCCCTGATGGCCGAGCGCCTGACCATATTTTTGCGTATCGCCGACGACAAATTCCGCCGCCGAAGCTTTCAACACGCCTTTATCGCCAACCTGGCCGCCAGACTCACCATAAAACGGCGTACTGTCCAGCACCACCACGGCTTCTTCACCGGCAGCGATAGCATCAACGGGCTGGCCATCACGGAACAGCGCGGTAACCTTGGCCTGCTGCTTATCATGGTCATAGCCGCAGAACTCGCTGGCGCCATCAACGCGAATCATGCTGTTGTAATCCGCACCAAAACCGCTGGATTCACGAGCACGGCGGCGCTGCGCTTCCATCGCCTCGTCAAAACCGGCCTCATCAACTTTCAGACCGCGCTCGCGGCAAACGTCAGCGGTCAGGTCAACCGGGAAGCCGTAGGTGTCATACAGACGGAAAGCCGTTTCGCCATCCAACGTATCGCCCTGCAACTTGGACAGCTCATCGTCCAGCAGCGCCAGACCACGCTCCAGCGTACGGGCAAACTGCTCTTCTTCTGTTTTCAGCACCTGCTCGACCATCGCCTGCTGACTCTTCAGCTCTTCGGCTGCCGGCCCCATCACCTCGATTAACGGTGCAACCAGTTTATAGAAGAAGGTCTCTTTCGCCCCCAGCATATTGCCGTGACGTACCGCGCGACGAATGATGCGGCGCAGTACATAGCCACGGTTTTCGTTAGACGGGATAACGCCATCGGAAACCAGGAAAGCGCAAGAACGAATATGGTCGGCGATAACGCGCAGAGATTTGTTATCCAGATCGGTCGCGCCGGTCACTTTGGCGACCGCAGCGATCAGGGTGCGGAACAGGTCGATTTCGTAGTTGGAATTAACGTGTTGCAGTACCGCGGTAATGCGCTCCAGCCCCATGCCGGTATCCACCGACGGTTTAGGCAACGGCAACATTGTGCCGTCAACCTGCCGGTTGAACTGCATGAAGACGATATTCCAGATCTCGATATAACGGTCACCATCCTCTTCCGGACTCCCCGGAGGGCCACCCCAGATATGATCGCCGTGATCGTAGAAAATTTCGGTACACGGACCGCACGGGCCGGTGTCGCCCATCTGCCAGAAGTTATCGGAAGCAAATGGCGCCCCCTTGTTGTCGCCGATGCGAATGATGCGTTCGGCAGGAATACCGATTTCGTTCTGCCAGATATCAAACGCTTCATCATCGGTTTCGTAGACGGTCACCCACAGCTTTTCTTTCGGCAGGTTAAACCAGTTTTCACCGGTCAGCAGCTCCCAGGCATAGGCGATAGCATCACGTTTGAAGTAATCACCGAAGCTGAAATTGCCCAGCATTTCGAAGAAGGTGTGGTGACGAGCGGTGTAACCGACGTTTTCCAGGTCATTATGCTTACCACCCGCGCGAACGCAGCGCTGAGAGGTGGTCGCGCGGGTATAGGCGCGTTTGTCCAGCCCCAGGAAAACATCTTTGAATTGGTTCATACCGGCGTTGGTAAACAGCAACGTCGGATCATTGTTAGGCACCAGGGAGCTGCTTGCTACGACCTGATGACCTTTACTATGAAAGAAATCGAGAAACGCTTGACGGATCTCAGCGGTGCTCTTGCTCATATTTTTCCCGGAAAGACTAGAATAACGATACGTGAACAGGGCGCGCGTCATCCTTACGATGGCAGCCTGCTCACGAACAAAGTGGGGATAAGATAAATTTTCTTCAGAGGGAAGTAAAACCCCGTGTGCGATGATTACGCAAAATCACGGTAAATCGACTGAATTTCTTCCTGAAAAAAGCCGCGATAAAGCAGATAACGCTGCACTTTGGCTTTATCTTTCCACTCCTTCGGCAACGGGTCGCCAAACTTACGCTGCGCAACCTCTTTGGCCTGTTCACACCAGTCGATGTCACATTCGGCCAACGCCGTCTGCACCACCTCTTTATCTACACCCTTTTGCATCAGCTCGGAACGAATACGCTGGGCACCGTAGCCTTTACGGCTGCGGCTGCCGATATAACGCGTCGCAAAACGCCGATCGTCCAACCAATTATGCTGATAGCAATAATCAATGACTTGTTCGACAACGGCTGGGTCGATGGGTTCATCGCAAGATGGGGAAGAAGTGTTGTTGGAGAATTTGGCGCGGGAGAAAAACGGCTGCGCCGTCAGCTTGCGGCGCAGTTCGTCTTCACTATGATCGCGTTGTGACAGCAAGCGCATCGCGCGGCTTAGCAGGTCATTCTGCGTGTTTCCGGTCTTTGGGGAAACCCGTTCGTTCATAGGATTACAACCTTGGCGTGCGGCGATACGTCAGAATCAGAACGTATCGCCTCTGTCGCGATTAAAACTCTTCGCTGGTTTCGGCGTCGCCATCAAAGCCTTCATCAGCTTCAACGGTGCTGCTGTGTAGCAGCAGATCGCGCAACTTCTTGTCCAACTCGGCAGCGATCGCCGGGTTTTCCTTCAGGAAGTTACAGGCATTCGCCTTACCCTGGCCGATTTTATCACCGTTGTAGCTGTACCAGGCGCCAGCTTTTTCAATCATCTTGTGCTTCACGCCCAGGTCAATCAATTCACCACGGCTGTTGATGCCTTCGCCGTACATGATCTGGAACTCGGCCTGTTTGAACGGCGCGGCAACCTTGTTCTTCACCACTTTGACGCGGGTTTCGCTGCCGACCACTTCATCGCCCTCTTTAATCGCGCCGATACGGCGGATATCCAGACGAACAGAGGCATAAAACTTCAGCGCGTTACCGCCAGTGGTGGTTTCCGGGTTGCCGAACATCACACCAATTTTCATACGGATCTGGTTGATGAAGATCAGCAGCGTGTTGGCGTTTTTCAGGTTACCGGCCAGCTTACGCATCGCCTGGCTCATCATACGCGCCGCCAGGCCCATGTGCGAATCACCGATTTCACCTTCGATTTCCGCTTTTGGCGTCAGCGCCGCAACGGAGTCGACGATGATCACGTCAACCGCGCCGGAGCGGGTCAGCGCGTCACAGATTTCCAGCGCCTGCTCGCCGGTGTCTGGCTGAGAACACAGCAGATTATCAATATCTACGCCCAGCTTTTTCGCATACACCGGATCCAGCGCGTGTTCGGCATCGATAAAGGCGCAGGTTTTGCCTTCACGTTGCGCGGCGGCGATAACCTGCAGCGTCAGGGTGGTTTTACCGGAAGATTCCGGCCCGTAGATTTCTACGATACGGCCCATCGGCAGGCCGCCAGCGCCCAGTGCGATATCAAGTGACAGTGAGCCGGTAGAGATCGTTTCCACGTCCATGGAACGGTCTTCACCCAGACGCATGATGGAGCCTTTGCCGAATTGTTTTTCAATCTGGCCCAGTGCCGCAGCTAACGCCTTTTGCTTGTTCTCATCAATAGCCATTTTTGCTCCTTCGTTACGCAATGTCGGTTTTACCCCACACTGCCACTGAATGTATGTTGTGCAGGAAATGTCACTAATTATACTGTACAGTCATACAGTATCAAGCCTAATTTTACAAAAATTCATCGAGCACGGTTTGCAGCGCGAAAACCGTCGCCTGCAGCCGGACGGCGTCACGATCGCCGCTGAAATGCCTTTCGCACGCCAACACCCGCCCCGAACGCTCGGCAAAGCCAAACCATACGGTGCCGACCGGTTTCGCCGCGCTGCCGCCATCCGGTCCGGCGATGCCGCTGACCGACAGCGCGATATCGGCGTCCGCCGCATGCAGCGCGCCCTGCGCCATCTCACGCACTACCGCTTCGCTGACCGCGCCATGCACCTGCAGCGTCCCCTCGGATACGCCCAGCAGTTGGTGCTTCGCCCGGTTGCTGTAGGTCACGAAACCGCGGTCGAAATAGGCGGAGCTGCCGGCGATATCGGTAATCGCCTTGGCAATGCCGCCGCCGGTGCAGGACTCCGCCGCCGTGATCCAGCGTCCGCCTGCCTTTAATTTTTCGCCGACGGCCACGCTAAGTTTATGCAGGCTCTCTTCGCTCATAACGCCTCCTCAATGAATCATCGCTATATGCGTCCGATAGTAGCATTTATCAAGCGCCGGCGAGGGCGGGCTCAATGAATTGCGCAGCGACGCGCAAAACCGGCAAGGTTTGAAGCCGCAGAGCAAACTGCTAGTATCAGAGAATGCGCCCAGGTAACGGGCGGAACGCAATAGCGCACACAACAAGGATGCTGGTGGCCGGGCAATAATCAGCGCCGATGACGATAGGATGAGCGAGTGAAAAAAACGTTTGGCGTATTCTTTCCGTTATATACCACAACGCTGCTGATGCTGCTTGGCTCCGGGCTGCTGACCACTTATATCTCTTTGCGCCTGACCTCAATTCACGTCACCGGCGGCCTGATCGGTGCCATTACCGCCGCCAACTATATCGGGCTGGTGATCGGCGGCAAGGTCGGTCATTTTTTGATTGCGCGCGTCGGGCATATCCGCGCCTACGTCTCCTGTGCGGGCATTATTACCGCCGCGGTGCTGGGGCACGGTTTGACCGAATTCATCCCGATTTGGGTGGTGCTGCGGATGATTATCGGCCTGTGCATGATGTGCCAGTTTATGGTGCTGGAAAGCTGGCTTAACGATCAGGCCGAATCCAATCAGCGCGGCGTGGTTTTCGGCTTCTATATGGCCGCCACCTATCTGGGCCTGTCTCTGGGCCAGGTGGTGCTGATGCTGCAAACCGATCTGGGCATCACCACCCTGCTGATTATCGCCCTGTGCTTCGCGCTCTGCCTGGTGCCCATCGCCCTTACCACCCGCACCAATGTCCGCCATATGTCGCCGGCGCCGCTGGAGCTGCTCTACTTTATTCGCAACATCCCCAGCGTGCTGACCAATACGTTGGTTATCGGCATGGTGGTAGGCTCGTTCTACGGCCTGGCACCGGTGTATACCAGCCAGCAGGACCTCAGCACCCAGCATACCGGCCTGTTTATGGCGCTGGCGATTTTCGCCGGCCTGGTGGCGCAGTTCCCCTTGAGCTGGTTGTCCGATCGTTACAACCGTACGCTGTTGATGCGCCTTAACGCTATTCTGCTGGTGTTAGCGGCGCTGCCGCTGGCGATTTTGCCGCACATCACTTTCCCGCTGCTGCTGGCTATCGGTTTTGTCGTCAGCATGCTGCAGTTTACGCTGTATCCGCTGGCGGTGGCGCTGGCCAACGACCTGGTCGAGCCGGAGCGCCGTGTGTCACTGGCGGCCTGTCTGCTGATGGCCTTCGGCGTGGGCGCCAGCATCGGGCCGCTGACGGTCGGCATGCTGATCCAGCCGCTGGGCGGCAATATTCTGTATGTATTTTTCGCCCTGTGCGGCGTGCTGATTGTCGGCTTTAGCCGCACGGTGAAAGAGGATGAATCGCAGTTTGTCGACGATGCGCCGCTGCCGCACATTCCGATGCCGGACAGCCTGGTCAGTTCGCCGCTGTCGCCGGCGTTGAACCCGACCTTCGATGAACAAACGATTCATGACACCATGCCGCCGCCGGAAGCCGCACCGGATCCGGTCGAACCGGAACCCGCCGCAGAGAATACGGAAGCGACGGATGAGGAAACGGCAGAAGCGCCTGCCCAAGGAGCGGACCCAGATGAGGACACCGGGCTGAAAAAAGCCTACACCATGCTGTAGAACAAAGAAAAAGGGCCGTCACCGGCCCTTTTTGCTGTTCAGAATACGCTGCCACCGCGCCGCTCGCGCCCGACCGCCTCACCCAACTGCCATACCGCCATCGCATAGTGCGTGCTGTGGTTATAGCGGGTGATGGTGTAAAAGTTAGGCAAACCGAACCAATACTGATAGTCGCTGCCCATATCCAGACGCAGCAGACTCACCTCCTGGTCATGGCCCAGCCCGCCCTGCGGCGTCAGCCCCGCGGCCTGCAGGGCGCCGACCGTATAGCGGGTCTTGAAGCCGTGCTCCATATATGGCGCCTGGCCGCTGGCCGGCACCGCTACCGGCGCATCGCGCTGCCAGCCGTGCGCGCGGAAATAGTTCGCCACGCTGCCGATCGCGTCCTCAGGGTCCCACAGGTTAATGTGTCCGTCGCCGTTAAAGTCGACCGCATAATCCTTAAAGGAGGACGGCATAAACTGGCCGTATCCCATCGCGCCGGCATAAGAACCGCGCAGATCCAGCGGATCGCGCTGTTCTTTACGCGCCATCAGCAGGAAAGTTTCCAGCTCGCCGGTAAAGTACGTCGCACGACGGGGATAATCAAAGGACAGCGTCGCCAGCGCATCGATAATGCGCGTTTTCCCCATCACCCGCCCCCAACGTGTTTCCACCCCGATGATGCCGACGATAATTTCCGGCGGTACGCCATATACCCGGTGAGCGCGCTCCAGCGCGTCGGCATACTGATTCCAGAAGGCCACGCCGTTGGGAATATTGTCCGACGTAATAAACTTATTACGATACCGCAGCCAGGCCCCATTCGGCCCGGAAGGCGGCTGGCCGGTCGGCCTTGGCGCCTGACGGTCCATCAGACGAATTACCCAGTCCAGGCGTTTGGTCTGCGCGAAAACATCGTGCAGCTGTTGGCGATCAAAGCCGTGCTCGCGCACCATTTTGTCGATAAAGCGCTGGGCCGCCGCGTTATAGGCATAATCGCCGGACAGCATCGGATTAACGTGATCGGCCTCCAGCAGGAAACCGCCTTGCACCGTGCGGCTCTGCGGCGGCTGGGTGGTATTTTCCGGCTTGCTGCTGCAGGCGGAAAGCAAAACAACCAGAGGAATGAGAGGGGCAAATTGACGCATCAGGTATCCATACAGCCAGGCTAAAAAAATTTTGGTTATGGTAAATCATAGACGGTGATGCACAAACAGGAATATCCGCGTTAAATAATCAGTGAAATACCGCCGTCTTTTCGCTACCGCCAACCAGTAATGCGAACAATTTAGCAGAAGTTAAGGAAAAAAACGCCGGCGCTTGCAGATGCGTTTGAAACTGAGGTATCACCTGTTAACATCTTCACTCTAACAGAGCAGCCGGCATTTGGCCTTTTTGCAGGACGCATCAACGTGGCTACGGTAAGCATCATGCTCATGACGCATAATCAGAACATAACGCAGTGAAAATTATGGAAAAAAAAGAATACGTCGAACACACGCCGATGATGCAGCAGTATCTGCGCTTAAAGGCGCAGCATCCTGAAATTCTGCTGTTTTATCGGATGGGTGACTTCTACGAGCTGTTTTATGACGATGCCAAGCGCGCCTCGCAGCTGCTAGATATCTCCCTGACCAAACGCGGCGCCTCGGCGGGCGAACCGATCCCGATGGCCGGCGTGCCGCACCATGCGGTAGAAAACTATTTAGCCAAGCTGGTGCAGTTGGGCGAATCCGTCGCCATCTGTGAGCAGGTTGGCGATCCCGCCGCCAGCAAAGGCCCGGTGGAACGTAAAGTAGTGCGCATCGTCACGCCCGGCACCGTCAGCGACGAAGCGCTGCTACAGGAGCGGCAGGACAACCTACTGGCCGCCATCTGGCAGGACGCGCGCGGCTTCGGCTACGCAACGCTGGACATCAGCTCCGGCCGTTTCCGCGTCGCCGAGCCGGAAGATGTGGAAACCATGGCGGCCGAACTGCAGCGCACCAACCCGGCCGAGCTGCTGTACCCGGAAAGCTTCGAGCAAATGGCGCTGATCGAACAGCGCCATGGCCTGCGCCGTCGCCCGCTGTGGGAGTTTGAGCTGGACACCGCGCGTCAGCAGTTGAACCTGCAGTTCGGCACCCGCGATCTAACCGGCTTCGGCGTAGAGCAGTCGCAGCAGGCGCTGCGCGCCGCCGGCTGTCTGCTGCAGTACGTCAAAGACACCCAGCGTACCGCGCTGCCGCACATCCGCGGCATCACCATGGAGCGCCAGCAGGACGGCATCATTATGGATGCCGCCACCCGGCGTAATCTGGAGATCACCCAAAGCCTGTCCGGCGGCAGCGAAAATACGCTGGCGGCGATCCTCGATCGCACCGTCACGCCGATGGGCAGCCGGATGCTGAAGCGCTGGCTGCATATGCCGACCCGCGACGTCAAAGTGCTGAACAACCGTCAACAGGCAATTGGCGCATTACAGGATCTGACTGCCGATCTGCAGCCTCCGCTGCGTCAGGTGGGCGATTTGGAGCGTATTCTGGCGCGTCTGGCGCTGCGGACCGCGCGCCCGCGCGATCTGGCGCGCATGCGCCACGCCTTCCAGCAACTGCCGGAAATTCGCGCGCTGCTGCAGGACGTTGAGGCGTCGCACGTGCAGCAACTGCTGGCGCAGGTCGGCCAGTTCGATGAGCTGCAGGACCTGCTGGAGCGCGCCGTGGTTGAAGCGCCGCCGGTGCTGGTGCGCGACGGCGGCGTCATCGCCACCGGCTATAATGACGAGCTGGACGAGTGGCGCGCGCTGGCAGACGGCGCCAGCGACTACCTCGATCGTCTGGAAGTCCGCGAGCGTGAAAAGCTGGGCCTGGATACGCTGAAGGTCGGCTTCAACGGCGTACATGGCTACTATATTCAGGTCAGCCGCGCCCAAAGCCATCTGGTGCCGATTCATTACGTGCGCCGCCAAACGCTGAAAAACGCCGAACGTTATATCATTCCCGAACTGAAGGAGTATGAGGACAAGGTTCTCACCTCCAAAGGCAAGGCGCTGGCCATTGAAAAGGCGCTGTATGACGAACTGTTCGACCTGCTGCTGCCGCATCTGGGCGAACTGCAGCAAAGCGCCAGCGCGCTGGCTGAACTCGACGTGCTCGGCAACCTCGCGGAACGGGCGGAAACGCTCAACTACGCCTGCCCGACCATGAGCGATCAGCCAGGCATTCGCATTACCGAAGGCCGCCACCCGGTAGTGGAACAGGTGTTGAGCGAGCCGTTTATTGCCAACCCGGTTGCGCTGTCGCCGCAACGTCGCATGTTGATCATTACCGGCCCTAACATGGGCGGTAAAAGTACCTATATGCGGCAAACGGCGCTGATCGTGCTGATGGCGCATATCGGCAGCTACGTGCCGGCCGCCAAAGCCAGCATCGGCCCGGTCGACCGTATCTTTACCCGCGTCGGCGCGGCGGACGATCTGGCCTCCGGCCGCTCCACCTTTATGGTGGAGATGACCGAAACCGCCAATATTCTGCACAATGCCACCGAGCACAGCCTGGTGTTGATGGATGAAATCGGCCGCGGCACCTCAACCTACGACGGCCTGTCGCTGGCCTGGGCCTGTGCCGAAAACCTGGCTAACCGCATCAAGGCGATGACGCTGTTCGCCACCCACTACTTCGAGCTGACTACCCTGCCGGAGAAAATGGAAGGCGTCGTCAACGTGCACCTGGATGCGCTGGAGCACGGTGACACCATCGCCTTTATGCACAGCGTACAGGACGGTGCCGCCAGCAAGAGTTACGGGCTGGCGGTAGCCGCGCTGGCCGGCGTGCCGCGCGACGTTATCAAACGCGCACGGCAGAAATTGCGCGAGCTGGAAACACTCTCCAACCACACCGCCGTCGGTACAGTAGACGCCACCCAGATGACGCTGCTGACTGAAGAAACTTCGCCGGCGGTTGAAGCGCTGGAAACGCTGGATCCGGATTCGCTGAGCCCGCGTCAGGCGCTGGAATGGATTTATCGCCTGAAAAGCCTGGTCTAATCCGCTTTTGTAGCCATAAAAAAACGGTGAGCGCAGGCTCACCGTTTTTATTTCATTCATCAGGCAACCGACGCTACTCGCGGAACAGCGCCTCAATGCTCAGTCCCTGCGTCTGCAGGATTTCACGCAGGCGACGCAACCCTTCCACCTGAATCTGACGAACGCGCTCACGCGTCAGGCCAATCTCACGGCCAACGTCTTCCAACGTCGCCGCTTCATAGCCCAACAGGCCGAAACGCCGTGCCAACACTTCACGCTGTTTGGCGTTCAGTTCGAACAGCCATTTGACGATACTCTGCTTCATATCATCGTCTTGCGTGGTGTCTTCCGGTCCGTTGTCCTTTTCATCAGCCAGAATATCCAGCAGCGCCTTCTCCGAGTCCCCACCCAGCGGTGTATCAACCGAAGTAATGCGCTCGTTCAGACGCAGCATACGGCTCACATCATCCACAGGTCTGTCGAGCTGCTCGGCAATCTCTTCAGCACTCGGCTCATGATCCAGTTTATGTGAAAGCTCGCGCGCGGTGCGCAGGTAGACGTTAAGTTCTTTAACGATATGGATGGGCAAGCGAATGGTACGGGTTTGGTTCATGATCGCCCGCTCAATGGTCTGCCGGATCCACCAGGTGGCATAGGTGGAGAAGCGGAAACCGCGTTCCGGGTCGAACTTTTCAACCGCGCGGATCAGACCCAAGTTACCTTCTTCAATCAGATCCAGCAGCGCCAGGCCGCGGTTGCTGTAGCGACGGGCGATTTTCACCACCAGACGCAGGTTACTTTCGATCATACGACGGCGGGACGGCACGTCACCACGTAGCGCCCGCCGCGCAAAATAAACTTCCTCCTCTGCGGTCAGCAGAGGCGAATAGCCAATTTCTCCGAGATAGAGCTGCGTTGCGTCTAACACACGCTGGGTTACCCCTTGGGACAGCAGCTCTTCTTCAGCTAAATCATTCTCGCTGGCCTCGGTTTCTGCCAGCGCTTTTTCATCAAATGATTCCGCCTCAACTCCATTCTCGTCGAAATCTGCATCAGTCTGTAACTCGTTAACTTTCAGCGTATTGTGGCTCATAAGCTGCTCCTACCCGTGATACCGCGAGCAGAATATCAGCATATTCTGCCCAATCTATCGCTGCGGAAGATAACGCAGCGGGTTTACGGATTTCCCCTTGTAACGAATTTCAAAATGCAAACGTACTGAACTGGTTCCGGTGCTACCCATGGTGGCTATTTTTTGACCCGCCTTCACTTCTTGTTGTTCCCGGACCAGCATTGTGTCGTTATGAGCGTAGGCGCTCAGGTAATCATCATTATGTTTGATGATGATTAGATTACCGTAACCTCGTAAAGCATTGCCGGCGTACACAACGCGACCATCAGCGGTCGCAAAAATGGCTTGCCCACGAGTGCCAGCGATATCGACCCCTTTATTCCCACCGTCTGATGAGGAAAAGTTATCAATAACCTTACCGTCAGTCGGCCAACGCCAGGTACTGACCGGCGAATTATTACTGGCGGCGCTGCTCGCCGGAGGCGTAGCAACTGGCGCGGTAACAGGAGCAGTGGTGCTTCCCGCCGCGGCGGCTCCTGCTGCAGGTAACATCTTACCTACATTCTGTTTACCCGAATTGTCAGAATACGCGTTAGTTGGTTGAGAATCAACCGTTGCCGTTTGGATCTGACTGCTGGATGGTGGTTTAGGAATACCGCCACCGGTAGCGTCCGTGGCCGCTACTACGCCGCCGCCGGCATTGGCAGAACCATTACCAAGTTGAATGGTTTGGCCAACATTCAGGCTATAGGGTTCAGGGATATTGTTGCGCTGCGCCAGATCACGGAAATCATTGCCGGTGATCCAGGCGATATAGAACAGCGTGTCGCCGCGCTTTACCGTATAGGTGCTGCCGTTGTAGCTGCCCTTTTGAATTGAGTCATAACTGCGATTATAAACGATACGCTCTTGCGGCGTGGCCTGCGCAGACGGAGCTGCAACGCTGCCAGCCGTCATCGGGCTACCGCCACCGCCGTTGACGCTGCTGATAGGAGCAGAAGACGAACCGCTGTTCGTACAACCCGCCAACCACACACCGATCATCGTACACACCGCAACCCGGCGAAAAGTAATCATTGGGCTTCCCGTGCTCATGCTTCCCCCATTACAGCATCTATAGCCAAAAAATATCCTATACAGCGTAGCTGAGCTTTAAGTCTTTTCTCAGTTTCTACCTGAAGAGGTTCCCCTGACCGATGCCTGAATACCAGGCCATCTCCCGTCAGAGAGCCAAAAATTCGTTGTCAATGTAGCGGCCTCAACGCGTCCGCGCTATCAGATAACGCCGCAGAAAGGCAATTGTATTGGAAATTAGTCTTATTGGAACGTTAAAAACCGCTCCTGACGTATGAAAGTGCAACAGATTTTGCGTTTAGCCGATAAAACAGACAGCCGGTTAGGCCAGCTCGCCTTTTACCAACGGGACAAAACGCACCGCCTCCACCGCATCAATAACAAATTCGCCACCGCGACGTTGAATACGCTTGAGTATTTGTGACTGTTCTCCCACCGGCAGCACCATAATGCCGCCCTCGTCCAGCTGTGCCATCAGCTCCTGCGGGATTTCCGGCGGCGCAGCCGTGACGATAATGGCGTCAAACGGCCCGCGCGAGGCCCAGCCTTGCCAGCCGTCGCCGTGGCGGGTGGAAACATTATGCAGATCGAGCTGCTTCAGGCGGCGCTTGGCCTGCCACTGCAACCCTTTGATGCGCTCAACGGAGCACACATGCTGGACCAGATGCGCCAGGATAGCCGTCTGGTAACCGGAACCGGTGCCGATTTCCAGCACGCGCGACGTCGGCGTCAGGTTCAGCAGTTCGGTCATACGCGCCACCGTATACGGCTGGGAGATAGTCTGCCCCGACCCTATCGGCAACGCGGTATTTTCATAGGCTTTATGCTGGAGCGCTTCATCGACAAAGCGCTCACGCGGCACGGCCGCCATGGCCTGCAACAGTCGTTCGTCCTGGATCCCCTGCTGACGCAGCTGAGCCAGCAATGTTTGCATTGACTTACTCACCATTCCCCGCTGACCTCGGCTTTGGTTAACCATGTTTTTACCACATCCTGGGCGGCATACGCGGTTAAATCCACCTGTAACGGCGTTACCGCAACATAGCCCTGCTCAACGGCAGCAAAATCCGTATCCGGCCCGGCATCAAATTTATCGCCCGGCGGCCCAATCCAGTAGAGATCCCGACCGCGCGGATCCTGCTGACAAAACACCTGCTCCGCCGGATGGCGGCTGCCGCAGCGGGTCACGCGAACCCCTTTGATTTCTGCCAGCGGCACGTCCGGCACGTTGACGTTGAGAATCTTTCCGGTGCGCAGCGGTTCACGCAGCAACGCACGCAACAGACGGCAGGTTACGGCTGCTGCGGTGTCATAATGCCGGTGGCCATTCAGCGACACCGCCAACGCCGGCAGGCCTAAATGCCGCCCTTCCATTGCTGCCGCCACGGTGCCGGAATAGATCACATCGTCGCCCAGGTTAGGGCCGGCGTTAATGCCGGAAACCACAATATCCGGCGCCGGACGCATCAGGGCGTTCACGCCCAGATACACGCAGTCGGTCGGCGTGCCCTGCAGTACGGCGATATCGCCGTTGGGCAACGTTTGGGTACGCAGAGGCGCTTCCAGCGTCAACGCATTGGACGCGCCGCTGCGATTGCGATCGGGGGCGACAACCATCACTTCGGCAAACTCACGCAACGCCGCGGCCAGCACCTGAATGCCCGGCGCGCTGACGCCGTCATCGTTACTCAGTAATATCCGCATCACGGTTATCCTGCTGCATAATCTCGCGAACTACGCTGGTGGCGAAACTGCCGGCCGGCAGCCAAAAACGCAGTTCAACGGTGACATCATCCCACCAGTTCCATTGCATATTCTGCGGCTGCAACAGCAAAGCGCGTCTGGCAGGGTCTACGCGCTCACGCTTTAAGAGACTAAGCAATTGTGGCTGCTGCGCCAAGCACTGTTGTTCAAAATCCAGCGCGGCGCCGGCGGTGCCAGGCTCGCCATCTCCCGGCAACGGCGCGGTAATCAGCAGTTCACCGTCATTCACGCGCTGCTGCACATTCTCCAGCTCATCCGCCTTGGCGACAAACCAGCTGCCGCGTCCGCTCAGTTGCAACGCATCACCTTCCAGCACGCTGCGCTGCTGCTGATTGGCCAGCCGCGTCGACGTCACCAGATTAAACAGGGCGCTGCGGCTGGCGGAAAGGTAAAAGCTGCGCTTGTTGCGTTCTTTAACGCGAATCTCGTCATTGGCCCAGCGGCGCGCCATCGTCAGATTATTACCGCCGTGGCCAAAGCGCTGGCTGCCGAAATAATTCGGCACGCCGTCTGCGGCAATCGCCTGCAGACGACGCTCTACGTCGTCACGATCGCTGATATGGCGCAGCACCAGCGTAAAACCGTTGCCTTTCAGCGTGCCAATGCGCAGTTTACGGCGATGACGAGCGGCGGCGAGCACTTCGCAGCCTTCCAGCTCAAAACGGGCGAGATCGGGCGTTTCCTTGCCCGGCAGGTGCAGGCAGAACCACTGCTCGGTCACCGCGTGGCGGTCTTTCAGGCCGGCATAGCTGACCGCGCGTCCGTGAACGCCGGCAAAACGCGCCAGATAGTCGGCGACAAACTGCGTATTGCAGCCGTTTTTGCGGATATTGACCAGCAGATGCTCGCCCTCACCGTCCGGCGTAAAGCCCAGGTCTTCCACCACCACGAAATCTTCCGGGTTGGCCTTCAGTACGCCGCTGGACGACGGCTGACCGTGCAACCAGGTCAGGTTTGCCATATCCATCGGCTTACTCCTTGATTAACAAGGCAACCGCTTCGCAGGCAATCCCTTCGCCACGGCCGGTGAAACCCAATTTTTCCGTAGTGGTCGCCTTAACGTTGACATCATCCATATGACACTGCAGATCTTCCGCCAGAAAAACGCGCATCTGCGGAATATGCGGCGCCATTTTCGGCGCCTGAGCGATAATCGTGACGTCCAGGTTGCCCAGACGGTAGCCTTTGGCGCGGATACGGCGCCAGGCTTCACGCAGCAGTTCGCGGCTGTCAGCGCCTTTAAAGGTCGGGTCGGTATCCGGGAACAGCTTGCCGATATCGCCCAGCGCAGCGGCGCCCAGCAGCGCGTCGGTAGCGGCGTGCAGCGCCACATCACCGTCGGAATGGGCCAGCAAACCTTGTTCGTAAGGAATGCGGACGCCACCGATCACCAGCGGGCCTTCGCCGCCGAATTTATGTACATCAAAACCGTGACCGATTCGCATCGAGCCTGCTCCTATTGGTTCAACTGGGTTAAATAAAACGCCGCCAGCCGTAAATCTTCCGGCCGCGTCACTTTAATATTATCGGCGCGTCCCGCCACCAGCAGCGGATGGTAGCCGCAATGCTCCAGCGCCGAGGCTTCATCGGTGACGTTCGCCCCTTCATCCATCGCCCGCTGCAGGCACTGTTTCAACAGCGCCTGCGGGAAGAGCTGCGGCGTCAGCGCGTGCCATAAGTCCTGGCGCTCCACCGTATGGGCGATGGCCGCAACCCCGCTTTCCGCACGTTTCATGGTGTCGCGCACCGGCGCGGCAAGAATGCCACCCACTTTACTGTGTTCGGTAATCGCCAGCAGACGCTCAAGATCGTCAGCATGCAGACACGGACGCGCGGCGTCGTGCACCAGCACCCATTCGGCGTCGCCCGCCAGCTGCAGGCCGGCCATCACCGAATCGGCGCGCTGCTGGCCGCCGACCGTCACCACCACCCGCGGATCGCGGGCAATCGGTAAACGGGCAAAGTGGCCATCGTCCGGGCCGATGGCGACGATCGCCTGACGGACACGCGGATGACGCAGCAAAGCGTGGATCGCATGTTCAAGGATAGTTTGGTTGCCGATGGTGAGGTACTGCTTTGGGCAATCTGTTTGCATACGGCTGCCGATGCCTGCCGCCGGCAGTACGGCAACCACCTGCGGCAAGGAGCCTGCGGAGTGATTCATGTTTATTTTACGTTGTTTTGCGAGGAAGGCGTCACGCCGCGTCTGGATTGGTCAGGAACCAGACGATAGAAAGTTTCTCCGGGCTTGATCATGCCCAGCTCGTTACGCGCGCGCTCTTCAATCGCTTCCTGACCACCGTTAAGATCGTCGATTTCGGCGAACAGCTGATCGTTACGCGCCTTCAACTTGGCGTTGCTGCCCTGCTGGACTGCAACATCGTCATTGACCCGCACGTAATCGTGAACCCCATTCTTGCCCAGCCACAGCGAATACTGCAACCAACCAAGCAATGCCAACAATAGTAGCGTAAGTTTTCCCATCCCCGCCCCCTGAAAAACTGCCTAATCATCCCACAACTTTTCGTTGGACTCCACACTGAGAGCGGCAATTCGCCGCCAGTTTAAGAATACGGATGAGAACTTATGTGCGTTTATAACCTAAAAACGCGTTGAAAGCGGCAAAAAAAACCCTCACAGCCGGAAAAAACCAGACGAACGCCCAATGACCGAGCGCTCATGGTTCATATTTTATACAGCGAATAACACTGGCTTACCGGCAACGCCGCCAAGGTTTCAACCAGCCGACGGAGGAAAATGAATATTTAACACCGTAAAACAACAAAACCTACCGGCTTAGTTGTAATTTTACCCCTGCGTTATTATTTTTATGCATCAAATATGAATAAACACCAACAAAGACAACCATAACTTCCGGGGACTCGCCATGTTAAAACACCTGCTGCTGATAGCAGCCTGCCTGACCGCCAGCTTTTCCGCCGCTGCTGAGACGACCTATGTGGTCGGCTCCGGCGGCACCTACCGTCCGTTCGAGTTCGAAAACAGCAATAAACAGCTGGAAGGCTTTGATATTGATATTATTAAAGCCGTCGCCGATGCCGAGGGCTTCAAGATCAAGCTGGTCAATACGCCGTGGGAAGGCATCTTCGCCACGCTGAACTCCGGCGATCGTGACATCATTATCTCCGGCATTACCATTACCGATAAACGCAAGCAGATGGTGGAATTCTCCGCGCCGTACTTCCCGGCGGAGCAGGCGATCGTGGTGCCGAAGGATTCGACGGTCGACGCCATCGCCGCGCTGAAGGCGCTGAAGGTCGGCGTAGTCAACTCCAGCACCGGCGATATCGTGGTATCCGACGTGCTGGGGAAAAACAGCACCGCCATCAAACGCTTCGACAATACGCCGCTGATGCTGCAAGAGCTGTATGAAGACGGCATCGGCGCGGCAGTCGGCGACGTCGGCGTCGCCAAGTTCTATATCAAGACGCATCCGGAAAAGCAGTTCAAGCTGGTGTCCGACGCCAAGTTTGAACGGCAGTATTTCGGCATCGCCGTCGCCAAAGGCAACGATGAGCTGCGCGACAAGATCAACGCCGGCCTGAAGAAAATCATCGCCGACGGCACCTACGCCAAAATCTACCAGACCTGGTTTGACAACAACGTCCCCACGCTGCCGGCCCAATAATCCACGCGCCGATACGGGCCGGATACGTCCGGCCCTGCAACTGCCAATAAGGAACTTACCGTGAACTTCCGCTGGGAGATCATCCAGGAGTACGCCCCGCTGTTTATGGAAGGCGCCTGGATGACCATCAAATGCACCATTATCTGCGTCCTGCTGGGCACCACCTGGGGCCTGATACTCGGTTTAGGCCGGCTGGCGCAGGCGCCGCACGGCGTCTGGAAACCTATTTTGCACTACGGCGTTCAATGGCCGGTGCGTATCTATATCAGCGCCTTCCGCGGCACGCCGCTGTTCGTGCAGATCATGGTGGTGCACTTCGCCCTGGTGCCGCTGTTTATCAACCCGCGCGACGGCCTGCTGATCGCCGGCGGCATTATGAGCAGCGATTTCGCCCGCGAACTGCGCGCCGATTACGGCGCTTTCCTGTCCTGCGTGGTAGCGATTACGCTTAACGCCGGCGCCTATGTGTCCGAAATTTTCCGCGCCGGGATCCAGTCTATCGACCGTGGGCAAATGGAGGCCTCGCGCTCGCTCGGCATGAGCTACGGCAAGACCATGCGCAAAGTCATTTTGCCGCAGGCGTTTCGCCGCATGCTGCCGCCGCTGGGCAATAACGCCATCGCCATCGTGAAGGATTCCTCGCTGGCCTCTGCCATCGGCCTGGCCGATCTGGCCTACGCGGCGCGCACCGTATCCGGCGCCTACGCCACCTACTGGGAACCCTATCTGACCATCTCGCTGGTCTATTGGGTCATCACTTTCTTGCTGTCGCTGATGGTGCAGCATATGGAAAAGAGGTTCGGGAAAAGTGATTCGCGTACATAATCTGCAAAAACAGTTTGGCGCCACCCATGTGCTGCGCGGCATTGACTGCCAGATTGCCGCCAACGAAGTGGTGTGCGTCATCGGCCCGTCCGGCTCCGGCAAAAGCACCTTCCTGCGCTGCCTAAACGCGCTGGAAAGCCTGTCCGGCGGCGAAATCGAGGTTAACGGCTTCGCGATTCACGATCGGAAGACCGATCTCAATAAAATGCGCGCCAGCGTCGGCATGGTATTCCAACGCTTTAACCTGTTCCCGCATATGACCGTGCTGGAAAATATTATTATGGCGCCGATGGACGTGAAACAACTCTCCCGCGCCGACGCCACGCGGCAGGCCGAAACGTTACTGCGCAAGGTCGGTCTGCTGGATAAAATCGACGCCTATCCCGGCAGCCTGTCCGGCGGCCAGCAGCAGCGGGTAGCGATTGCCCGTGCGCTGGCCATGGAGCCGAAAGTCATGCTGTTCGACGAGCCGACCTCCGCGCTCGACCCGGAGCTGGTCGGCGAAGTGCTGGCGGTGATCAAGGCACTGGCCCATGAAGGCATGACCATGGTGGTAGTGACGCACGAAATGGCGTTTGCCCGCGAGGTGGCGGATCGGGTGCTGTTTATCGATCAGGGCGTCATTCAGGAGGAAGGGACGCCGCAGCAGATTTTCGGCCAGCCGGCCAATCCGCGTACTCAGGCGTTTTTAAGCAAAGTTTTGTAACCTTCGGCACGGCTTTGCAATCAGTCGGCGCGCGCTTACGCGCCCGGCTGGTTACCAACCGCTCAACAGACTGAACACCAGCCAGAACAGACAAAGCACCACGACGCCGGTCAGCAGCAGCGTCAAAATCAGACGCCCGCGCAGCAGCATACTGAGCGTGATGCCGATCAGGACCGACACCGGCATTAAAGCCAGGAAGAAAGGCCAGGTATACAGCAGGAAAAACAGCGTGTTGGAGCCATAGACCAAGAACGGCAGCGTAAACGCCAGCCAATAGAAAACGAAACCGCTGACGCCACCGAGAAACGAGTAAGAAGGTTCTTCTTTCTCTGATGTTGAATCAATCACGACGGGCGAGACATTTTGCATAGTAATCCCTGGTTATTCATCGCTCTCAGCACGCTCTGCGGCGTGTCAGAGTAAAAAGCGCATGGCAGATAACCGCCACACGCTTTTTGGGAACTCAGGGTTTGATAATAGCCTGACCACGCAGCACGTCTAACAATTGCGCAACCAAATTTGTTACCAATTGTTCGCCATTCAGGTGGATATCTGCCGCCTCCGGCGCCTGATAAACCGCGTCGATGCCGGTGAAATTGCGCAGCTCGCCGGCGCGGGCTTTTTTGTATAAGCCCTTCGGATCGCGCGCTTCACAGATGGCCAGCGGCGTGTCGACAAACACCTCGACAAACTGGCCGTCGTCCAGCATGTCACGCACCATTTGCCGTTCAGCGCGGTGCGGAGAAATAAACGCGGTCAGCACCACCAGGCCGGCATCCACCATCAGCTTCGCCACTTCGCCGACCCGGCGAATGTTCTCGCGACGGTCATCATCCGAAAAGCCCAGATCGCGGCATAGCCCGTGGCGCACGTTATCGCCGTCAAGCAGATAGGTGCGCACGCCCATCGCGTGCAGCGCCTGCTCCAGCGCGCCAGCCACGGTGGATTTTCCCGAGCCGGACAGCCCGGTAAACCACAGCACCACGCCGCGATGGCCATTGCGCGTTTCGCGGTCCGCACGCGTTACCGCATGCGGATGCCACACCACGTTTTCATCGTCCGGCCCGGTCGGCCGCTGTTCACGCTCGGCCACGCTTACCGGCCTCCGAGCAGGTCGCGCGCGCCCCAGTGCGGGAAGTGCTTGCGCACCAGCGCATTCAGCTCCAGCTCAAACGCGCTGAACTCGCCGGCGGCGGCCGTGGTTGCCTGCTGCGCCTCACGGATCAGGCCAGCGCCGACGGTGACGTTGCTCAGACGGTCGATAATAATCATGCCGCCGGTATCCGGGTTGCTCTGGTAGCTGTCGAGCACCAGCGGTTCGTCAAAGGTCAGCGCCACCAGGCCGATGCCGTTCAGCGGCAGGCTGTCGGTCTGATACTGCGCCAGCGAGTTGATTTCTACCTGATGGCGAATCGCCTCCACCCGGGCGCGGGTTTTCTTGCCGGCCACCTTGATATCATAGCTCTGCCCCGGCTGCAGCGGCTGTTCCGCCATCCAGACCACATCCACCAGCGCGCTTTGCGCCGCCTGCAGGTCATCATCGGCCGCCACCAGCAGATCGCCGCGGCTGATATCCACTTCATCCTGCAGCACCAGCGTCACCGCCTCGCCCGGCACCGCTTCCTGCAGGTCGCCGTCAAAGGTGACGATGCGCGCAATGCTGGACTCCACGCCGGAAGGCAGCACTTTTACCCGCTGCCCGACGCGCGCCTTGCCGGCGGACAACGTGCCGGCATAGCCGCGGAAATCCAGGTTCGGGCGGTTAACGTACTGCACCGGGAAACGCAGCGGCTGGGCTTCCGAACGGCCAATCACCTCCACACTTTCCAACACTTCCAGCAGCGTCGGGCCGCTGTACCATGGCATGTTGGCGCTCTGGCCGGCAACGTTATCGCCATCCAGCGCCGACAGCGGCACAAACTTGATATCGAGATCGTTTGGCAGCTGTTGGGCAAAGGTCAGGTAGTCCTGTTTGAACTGCTCAAACACCTGCTCGCTGTAATCCACCAGATCCATTTTGTTGACCGCCACCACCAGGTGACGAATGCCAAGCAGCGTGGCGATAAAGCTGTGGCGGCGCGTCTGGTCCAGCACGCCTTTACGCGCATCAATCAGCAGAATCGCCAGATCGCAGGTCGATGCGCCGGTGGCCATATTACGGGTGTACTGCTCATGCCCCGGCGTATCGGCGATGATAAATTTGCGCTTCTCGGTGGAGAAGTAGCGATAGGCCACGTCGATGGTGATGCCCTGCTCGCGTTCGGCCTGCAGGCCGTCCACCAGCAGCGCCAGGTCGAGCTTTTCGCCCTGCGTGCCCAGACGTTTGCTGTCGGTGTGTAGCGTAGACAGCTGATCTTCATAAATCTGACGGGTATCGTGCAGCAGGCGGCCAATCAGGGTGCTTTTGCCGTCATCGACGCTGCCGCAGGTCAGAAAACGCAGCAGGCTCTTATGCTGCTGCGCGTGTAAATAGGCTTCCACCCCGCCCTGCTCGGCGATTTGTTGTGCAATTACGTTATTCATCCGGCGGCTCCTTAGAAATACCCTTGACGCTTTTTCAGCTCCATCGAGCCGGACTGATCGCGGTCAATCATACGGCCCTGACGCTCGCTGGTGGTGGAGACCAGCATCTCCTCGATGATTTCCGGCAGCGTTTCCGCCGAGGACTCCACCGCGCCGGTCAGCGGCCAGCAGCCCAGCGTGCGGAAGCGCACCATACGCTGGCTGATCACTTCGCCCGGCTGCAGATCGATACGGTCGTCATCCACCATCATCAGCATGCCGTCACGCTCCAGCACCGGACGCGGCTTCGCCAGATACAGCGGCACGATGTCGATGTTTTCCAGGAAGATGTACTGCCAGATGTCCAGCTCGGTCCAGTTCGACAGCGGGAATACGCGGATGCTTTCCCCTTTGTTAATCTGGCCGTTGTAGTTGTGCCACAGCTCCGGACGCTGGTTCTTCGGATCCCAGCGGTGGAAACGGTCGCGGAATGAGTAAATACGCTCTTTGGCGCGGGATTTTTCCTCATCGCGCCGCGCGCCGCCAAAGGCAGCGTCAAAACCGTACTTGTTCAGCGCCTGCTTCAGGCCTTCGGTTTTCATGATATCGGTATGCTTGGCGCTGCCGTGCTCGAACGGGTTAATCCCCATCGCCACCCCTTCCGGGTTTTTATGCACCAGCAGCTCAAAACCGTACTCTTTCGCCGTGCGGTCGCGGAACTGATACATCTCCTGGAATTTCCAGCCGGTATCCACATGCAGCAGCGGGAACGGCAGGGTGCCCGGATAGAAGGCCTTGCGCGCCAGATGCAGCATCACCGAAGAGTCTTTACCGATGGAGTACAGCATCACCGGGTTGCTGAATTCAGCGGCAACTTCACGGATGATATGGATACTCTCCGCCTCCAATTGCCGCAAGTGAGTGAGTCGTTTTTCGTCCATAACAGATCCTTTAAGCCAAATTCACTACGGCGGGACGCGCGGCCCCGTCCGTCTGAGGTTGATGCCCAAACCAGGCGATTTGATGGTGCAGTTCCACCACTTCGCCAATCACCAACAGCGCCGGCAACGGCGCCTGTCGGGCTAATTGTTCCAACTGCTGCAGCGTACCGGTCAGCACCTGCTGGTCGGCACGCGTGCCACGGCTGATCACCGCCACCGGGGTCTGCGCCTCGCGGCCATGGGCGATCAGGCGCTGGCTGATATCCGCCGCCTTCATGGTGCCCATGTAAATCGCCAGCGTCTGGCGCGCACGCGCCAGGTCGGCCCAGTCCAGCCCGTCGCCGTCGGGACGGCAGTGGCCGGTGATAAAGGTCACGCTCTGCGCATGGTCACGGTGGGTCAGCGGGATGCCGGCATAGGCCGTCGCACCGGCCGCCGCCGTGACGCCCGGCACCACCTGGAACGGAATCCCCGCCGCCGCCGCAACCTGCAGCTCTTCGCCACCGCGGCCAAAGATAAACGGGTCGCCGCCCTTCAGGCGCACCACGCGCTTGCCCTGCTGCGCCAGTTCCACCAGCAGGCGGTTGGTCTCTTCCTGGATCACCAGATGCGCGCCGGCGCGTTTGCCTACGCAGATGCGTTCCGCGTCACGACGCACCAGATCGAGAATCTCGTCGCTCACCAGGTGGTCGTACAGCACCACGTCGGCCTGCTGCATCACCTGCAGGCCGCGTAAGGTCAGCAGACCAACATCGCCCGGCCCGGCGCCGACCAGCGCAATCTCGCCCTGCGCTGCCTCATCGCCGGCGGCAAACGCGGCCAGGTCTTGTTCCAGCTGTTGCTGCGCCTGCTGCGGCTGCTCATTGGCCGCCAGCGTGGCAAAGCGGCCGTTAAGAGATTTTTCCCAGAAACGGCGGCGTGCGCCGATCGAACTCAGCTGCTGTTTTACCCGAGCGCGAAAACCGCCAGCCAGTTGCGCCATGGTGCCAAGGCTGGCCGGCAGCAGCGCTTCCAGCTTTTCACGCAGCATCCGCGCCAGCACCGGCGCCTTGCCGCCGGATGACACCGCCACCATCAGCGGTGAACGGTCAACAATCGACGGAAAGATAAATGAGCAACGCGGCTGATCGTCCACCACGTTGGCCAGCAAGCGGCGCTTATCCGCCTCGGCATAAACCTGGGCGTTCAACGCGGCGTCGTCGGTTGCGGCGATCACCAGAAACACCTCATCCAACTGGTGCGGCGCAAACGCCTGCCCCAGCCAGTTGATGCGTCCAGACTGGCGATGCTGTTCAAGTTCCGGTGAGAGCGACTGCGCAACTATCCGTATTTCAGCCCCGGCGCGCGCAAGCAGTTCAACTTTACGCGCAGCAACTTCACCGCCGCCAACGACCAGTACCGGACGTTGTTTCAGATCGGCAAATATTGGTAGATAGTCCACAACAGCCTTTTCATATAACGGAAAGATAGTGTGACTATACGGGCTGCGATTTAGCCCCTGAAATGACGAAAAGGAATGAGATGTGCATTTATGGAATATAGGCCGCAGCGTCGGCGCGGCGCAGCGCTGGGTTACGCCGCCATCATGCCTGAACAGACAGGCACATAACGCCGTTTAAGAGATGGCGAAACCGCTCAGAACCACAGCTTAGCGGCGGTCATGCACAGTGCGGCAACGCCGAATATACAGCTGACCATCCATTTGGTTTGGCTGACAACCTCTTTATTCACCAAACCAATTTCCCGGTGCAGCAGGGCCACCTCCTTATGCAGATCGCCCTTGGTGACAAATTCCAGCGAACGCATGTTCAGCGCGGCCAAATCCAGTTTGACCTGGTTAACGTCCACCTCCACCCGTTCGACGCGCTTTTCCACTCCCTCAATGCGCTGCCCCATCCCCTCAATGCGCAGATCCATCCCCTCAATGCGCTGCTCCAGCCGTTCAACTCGCTGATCCATGCGCTCAATCTTTTGCTCAACGACACCCAGACGGTTTTCCAGTTTATCCAGCATCATGCGCTCTCCCTGCCGAGAAAAATCATCTCGCCGGATAGTAGCCACATTTTTCAGACGGTTAAATAGCGATTCCGCTAATTTGCCATACGCCTCGCAATCGCCTTCCAGCGACGACGTTCAGCTTTTACCGCCATAAATTAAGAGCGGATGAAATTGTCTAATCCACCATTGCGTTTCATACTAAGGCCGAAAAAATAATCGGCGTCATTGAGCGCCTACGAGAAGGATTTTCCGCTATGTTTTCCCGCCAGTGTCTGAAAGCCGGCCTGTTGGCCGCGGCATTCAGCAGCGTTTTTTGCGCCTCAGCCGCGACGCATCCCGGCCAGGATGCGCCAATAGGCAAATTCGCCGCCGAAAAAATGCGGTATATCGCCACCTACTTTCCGGGGCGTATGGCCGGCAGCCCGGCTGAGCAGCTGACCGCTGACTACCTGAAACAGCAATTCACCCAGATGGGTTATCAGAGCAATATTCGCAGTATTAACAGCCGCTATCTCTATACCAACAAAAACGGCAGCGAGAACTGGCGCAATATTCGCGTCAATTCCGTGATCGCCGCCAAAAGCGGCGATCGGCCGCAGCAGATCGTCATCATGGCGCATTTCGATACCTATACGCCGCGCAGCGATGCCGACGTCGACAACAACCTGGGCGGCCTGACGCTGCAAGGGGTCGACGATAACGCCTCCGGCGTCGGCGTGATGCTGGAGCTGGCGCAGCGGATGAAGGATATCCCCACCCGCTACAGCCTGCGCTTTATCGCCACCAGCGGCGAGGAGCTTGGCTCGCTGGGCGCGAAAAATTATCTGCAGCGCATGAGTGCGGAAGAGCGGGCGAACACGCTGCTGGTGATTAATCTCGACAGCCTGATCACCGGCGACAAACTCTATTTCCACGCCGGCCGCAACACGCCGCCGAAGGTCGCCAAACAGAGCCGCGATCGGGCGCTGGATATCGCCCACCGCTACGGCATCGCCGCCTCGCTCAACCCCGGCAGCGACCACTATCCGAAAGGCACCGGCTGCTGCTCCGATCAGCAGGTATTTGACGACGCGCGTATTCCGGTCATGGCGGTCGAGGCCACCAACTGGGCGCTGGGCAAAAAAGACGGCTATCAGCAGCGTGCGGTCAGCCCGCACTTCCCGCAGGGCGTCTCCTGGCACCGGCCGCAGTACGACAACGTACAATATCTGGACCGCTACCTGCCGGGACGGATTGATAAGCGCAGCCGGGACAGCGTTCAGGTGCTGCTGCCGCTGTTAAAAGAGCTGGCGCAGGCGCACCCGGCGCCAAAAGCGAAAAAACCATAAAAAAAAGGGATGGCCGGCGCCATCCCTTCTTCGTTATTCCGTCTGCGCACTCAGCGCATCCGGATTACTCATGCAGCCCGCATTCACGTTTCAGGCCGAAGAAGCGCGTCTCTTCTTCATTCATGCCCGGCTCCCACTTGCGCGTGGTGTGGGTATCCCCCACCGACAGGTAGCCCTGCTCCCGCAGCGGGTGATAGCTCAGCCCGTGATCCGTCAGATACTGATAAATCTGACGGTTGTCCCAGTCAATGATCGGCAGCACCTTAAAGACGCCGCGCTGTACCGCCAGAACCGGCAGGTTGGCGCGGCTGCCGGACTGCTCGCGGCGCAGGCCGGCGAACCAGGTGTTGGCGCCCAGCGTTTCCAGCGCGCGGTTCATCGGCTCAACCTTATTGAGCTGGTTATAGCGCTCAATCCCTTCGACGCCCTGCTCCCACAGTTTGCCGTAGCGCGCTTCCTGCCAGGCCGGCGAGTGCTCGGCGCGGAACACCTGCAGGTTCAGGTTCAGTTTGTCGGTCAGCTGATCGACAAACTGATAGGTTTCCGGGAACAGATAGCCGGTATCGGTCAGGATCACCGGAATATCCGGCTGGATACGCGTCACCAGATGCAGACAGACCGCGGCCTGAATCCCGAAGCTGGAAGAGAGCACAAACGCGCCCGGCAGCTGTTCCAGCGCCCACTCCACGCGCTGTTGCGCAGAGAGCCGCTCCAGTTTGCCGTTGACCTCAGCCAGCGCCAGCGCCTGCCCGGATTTCGGCAGCGCATTCAGCGCCGCCAGATCGAATTCAGCCATGTTGTCAGCCTCCTCGGTTAGTCCCAGAAATCCTGCGCCGGATCCACCACCGGACGGATAATGCCGGCGCGGATGGTGAAGTCGCCGAACCCTTCGCCCGCGTTGCGCTCTTGCGCCCAGCGGCCGACCAGTTGGTCGATCTCCTGCAGGATCTGCTCTTCATTGATATTCTCGCGATACATGCGCGGGATACGCGTCCCTTCGCGGTTGCCGCCCAGATGCAGGTTATAACGGCCGACCGCTTTGCCCACCAGGCCGATCTCCGCCAGCAGCGCGCGGCCGCAGCCGTTCGGGCAGCCGGTCACGCGCAGCACCACGTGCTCATCGCCCACCCCGTGCTGATGCATGATGCCTTCAACCTTGGTGACAAACTGCGGCAGGAAGCGCTCGGCCTCCGCCATCGCCAGCGGGCAGGTCGGGTACGACACGCAGGCCATCGAGTTTTTACGCTGCTCGCTGACGCCGTCATCGATCAGACCGTGTGCGCGGGCGATGGCTTCAATATTGGCCTTCTCGCTTTCCGGCACGCCGGCGACGATCAGGTTCTGGTTGGCGGTCAGGCGGAAGTCGCCCTGATGCACTCTGGCAATTTCCGCCACGCCGCTTTTCAGCGGACGGCCCGGATAGTCCAGCAGACGGCCGTTCTCGATAAACAGCGTCAGGTGCCAGTGGTTATCGACCCCTTTCACCCAGCCGATGCGGTCGCCGCGGCCGGTAAACTCATAAGGACGAATCGGCTCGAAGGTGATGCCGGCGCGTTTTTCCACTTCGGCGCGGAAGGTGTCGACGCCGACACGCTCCAGCGTATATTTGGTTTTGGCGTTTTTACGATCGGTACGGTTGCCCCAGTCACGCTGGGTGGTTACCACCGCCTCGGCCACCGCCAGCGTATGCTCCAGCGGAATGTAGCCGAACTCGCTGGCGTTACGCGCGTAGGTTTTCTTGTTGCCGTGTTCAATCGACAGGCCGCCGCCCACCAGCAGGTTAAAGCCCACCAGCTTGCCGTTTTCCGCAATGGCGACAAAGTTCATGTCGTTGGCGTGCAGATCGACGTCGTTCTGCGGCGGGATCACCACCGTGGTTTTGAACTTGCGCGGCAGATAGGTCGGGCCGAGGATCGGTTCTTCGTCAGTGGTCGCCACCTTCTCTTTATCCAGCCACACTTCCGCATAGGCGCGGGTGCGCGGCAGCAGATGCTCGGAGATTTTTTTCGCCCACTCGTAGGCTTCCTGATGCAGCTCGGACTCCACCGGGTTCGAGGTGCACAACACGTTACGGTTAACGTCGTTGGCGGTCGCCAGTGCGTCCAGCCCCAGCTTGTTCAGCAGCTGGTGCACCGGCTTCACGTTGCCTTTCAGAATGCCGTGAAACTGGAAAGTCTGACGGTTGGTCAGGCGAATGCTGCCGTACAGCGTGCTCTCCTCGGCAAACTTATCAATGCCCAGCCACTGCTGCGGGCTGATAATGCCGCCGGGCAGACGGCAGCGCAGCATCATCGCATGGCGCGGCTCCAGTTTCTGCTCGGCGCGTTCGGCGCGGATATCGCGATCGTCCTGCTGATACATGCCGTGGAAACGGATCAGCAGGAAGTTGTCGCCGTTAAAGCCGCCGGTCAGACCGTCATTCAGATCTTCGGCGATGGTGCCGCGCAGGAAGTTACTCTCACGCTTCATGCGCTCGGCATCGGCCAGTTTGCCTTCTACAACCAGAGGGCCGGGGTGTTTATCACTCATCAGTAAACATCTCGCTGATAACGGCGCTCAAAGCGCAGCTCACTTAAAAATTCGTCGGCCTGCTCGGTATCCATCCCACCGTGCTCGGCGACCAGTTCCAGTAATGTATTTTCCACGTCTTTCGCCATGCGATTGGCATCGCCGCAGACGTAAATGTGCGCGCCTTGCTGGATCCAGCGCCACACTTCCGCGCCCTGTTCGCGCAGTTTGTCCTGTACATACACTTTGTGCTGCTGGTCACGCGACCAGGCCAGATCGATGCGGGTCAGCAGGCCGTCTTTCACGTAGCGCTGCCACTCCACCTGATAGAGGAAGTCTTCGGTAAAGTGCGGGTTGCCGAAGAACAGCCAGTTCTTGCCGCCGGCGCCGTCGGCGTCGCGCTGCTGCATAAAGGCGCGGAACGGCGCGATGCCGGTGCCGGGGCCGATCATGATCACCGGCGTGTCCGGGTTGGCCGGCAGGCGGAAGTTGTCGTTGTGTTCGATAAACACCCGCACATCACCGTCTTCCTCCAGGCGATCGGCCAGGAAGCTCGATGCGCCGCCGGCGCGCGCGCGGCCGTCGATGTCATAGCGCACCACGCCGACCGTGACATGCACTTCGTTTTCCGTTTCCGCCTGCGAAGAGGCAATGGAGTACAGACGCGGCGTCAGCGGACGCAACAGGCCAAGCAGCTGTTCGGCGCTGAGTTCAACCGGCGCCTGACGCACCATATCGACGATCGGCGTATTATGCGCATACTGCTGCAGCGCGGCTTTGTCGGCCACCAGCGCCAGCAGCTTTTCATCACGCGCCAGCGCGGCGTATTTCTCTACGATTGGTGTAGTGTTCTGCGTCAGCTCATAGTGGCTGCGCAATGCGTCGCTCAGCGGCAGCGTTTTACCGTCCACCTCGACCGCTTCATCACCTTTCAGCCACAGCAGTTGCACCAGTTCGTCGACCAGCGCCGGATCGTTATCGAACCAGACGCCCAGCGCATCGCCAGGCTGATAGCGCAGCCCGGAGTCGCCCAGGTCGATCTCAATGTGGCGCACGTCTTTATCGGAATGACGGCCAGTCACCTTTTGGTTCACCGCCAGCTGCGCCGTCAGCGGCTGCTCTTTGCTGTACGGACTGCTGTCGAGCTGGTCTACCGCACCGCCGGCCAGCACGCCCGGCGCGGCGCTTTCCGTTGGCGCGCGCTCTTTCAGCACCGTCACCACCTGTTTGCGCCAGGCAGCTGCCACGTCCTGATACTCGACGTCGGCATCAATACGTTCAACCAGACGCTCGGCGCCCAGTTCCGCCAGTTTGGCGTCGAAATCCTTGCCGGACTGGCAGAAATTCTCATAGGACGTATCGCCCAGGCCAAATACCGCAAAGGCGGTTTCATTCAGCTTCGGCGCTTTTTTGGAATGCAGGAACTTATGCAGCGCCACCGCCTCTTCCGCCGGTTCGCCTTCGCCCTGGGTGGAGGCCACCACGATCAGCAGGCGTTCCTGAGCGATCTGCTTATATTTGTAATCCCCGGCATTGGCCAGGTTGACGCTCAGCTTGGCCTCCAGCAGATCGTCGCGCAGCTGTTCCGCCAGGCGACGGGCGTTGCCGGTCTGCGAGGCGGAAATAATGGTAATGCTCGGCGCGGCAGCAGCAGCGGGCGCGGCCGGCAAGGCGACGGCTCCGGGCTGTTGGTTAACCATTCCCCAGAAGTAACCGGACAGCCACGCCAGCTGCGTCGGCGAATAGTCGCCAATCGCCGCCTGCAGGTTAGAGAGCTGTTCGGGCGTCAGCGGGAGCAAAGATGTTGGAGGAGCCTGAGTCGTCATTGCGGACATAATTCCTATGCTTAGCCAGTGTCATTCGCTGTCTTTTCGTTCAGTCTGATTTCCTGAAAAGATCAGGAGAGTTTGTAAGGTTACCGAGCCAAATAGCAACGAATAAATAAGGGATAGCAATAATTAATAACCAAAATGACTAAGCTGTTTTACTGGTAAGGCATAACGCTTAAAGCGCTAAGGTTTCATTTTTATCATTTTGAATTTAATGCGATTTTTTTGATGTTTTTTGAATGAATCGCATTTACCCGCTAACCGGCCCGGCCGGTAAGGCCCCGCAGGCGTCAATAAAAAATGCAGAGGATGCATTGCGTGCGCAATCATGTAGACCATAACGGTATAAATGGCAAGCAATCACGCTTTCCGGTAGTATGCGTCGGTTTTTGAGTCAATGAGGCCGTAACAATGGCAACCACGCTGTTTAAAGATTTTCAATTTGAAGCCGCACACCGCCTGCCGCATGTGCCTGAAGGCCATAAATGCGGCCGTCTGCACGGGCATTCGTTTATGGTGCGTCTGGAGATAACCGGTGAGGTGGATCCGCACACCGGCTGGGTAATGGACTTTGCCGAACTGAAAGCCGCATTCAAACCCGTTTGGGAGCGGCTGGATCACCATTATCTGAACGATATTCCAGGGCTGGAAAATCCGACCAGTGAAGTGCTCGCCGCCTGGATCTGGCAGCAGATGAAACCGCTGCTGCCGGAACTGAGCGCGGTGATGGTGAAAGAGACCTGCACCGCCGGCTGCGTCTATAAAGGTTAAGCGCGCAACGATAACGGGCGCGCAGTGCCGCGTCCCGCTATCTTGCCCGCCGGCCGGACAGCCTTAAGCAATATTCAGATACTTGTGCGTCTGCATCGACAAGCGCCAGTTGCGCTCGATGCAGGTGGCGATACAAAGCTTCGTCGCTTCATCTTTCTGACTGATCGGCTGCAGGGCGATCACCCGCCGTTTCTCATCGTGCAGCGTCTCCAACAGCGCATCCAGCGCGTCAATATCGCGCTGACGCCCGACCGGATGTTTGATTTCATCCGCACGCGTTAGCGCCTGATCCAATACTTTCATGCCGCCGCGCATATTCACCTTCGGGGAAACCGTCACCCAGGTATCCGCCGTGCACTGCACCTCGTGGGTGCCGCTGGTTTCGATCTGGCAGCCGTAGCCGTGCTCTTCAAACAGGCGGGTCAGCGGGGTTAAATCGTAAATGCACGGTTCGCCGCCGGTAATGACGATATGGCGCGCGCTATAGCCCTGCTGGCGTATTACCGCCAGCAGCTGTTCGGCGCTGGCGCTGCCCCAGGCGTCGCTTTCCTCGGTTTTCACCAAAATGCGCTGCATGTCCACTTCCCGATGAGCATCCTTTTCCCAGGTGTGTTTGGTATCGCACCAGCTGCATCCTACCGGACACCCCTGCAGGCGGATAAAAATAGCCGGAACGCCGGTGAAATAACCTTCGCCCTGTAAAGTCTGGAACATCTCATTAATCGGGTACTGCATGCATCTCTCAATATTGGACAGGTAAAACGCGATTATCTCAGATTCCCGCCCGGCGGCCAAATAACCTCATCGCTGCCTATGTCGCGCTCTGGCGCACAACAATCGATCCTGCGTCGCAAAAATAACAATTAGCCAACAAATAAGATAAATGTATTTGACATTAATCCCCGCACACATCACTGATGTATATACATGCAAGCACAAGTCGGGCATCCGTTCCGGCGTTCGATACAACAACCATCACAAGCACTTTTCGAGGGGACTATGGCTCATTCCACCAAGTTGAACATCCAGCAGGCGATCGACGACAGTAAGTTCTCGCTGTTCCACTGGACGCTGATTATTCTCGGTTTTCTGGTTCTGGCCATCGACGGCTTCGACACCGCCGCCATGGGCTATATCGCGCCGGCGCTGGCCGAGGACTGGGGGATCGTCAAGCAGGATCTGGGGCCGGTGCTGAGCGCCGCCCTGCTCGGGCTGTCGCTGGGCGCGCTGGTGGCCGGACCGCTCTCCGACCGCATCGGCCGTAAGCGGGTGCTGGTGTTTTCCTGCCTGTTCTTCGGCTTGTCCAGCCTGGCGACCGCCTACGCCGGTTCGCTCAACAGCCTGACGCTGTGGCGCTTTCTTACCGGTCTCGGCCTTGGCGCCGCCATGCCTAACGCCATTACGCTGATTTCCGAGTATGCGCCGCAGCGCTGCCGTTCACTGGCGATCAACACCATGTACTGCGGTTTTCCGCTGGGCGCCGCCGCCGGCGGCGCGATCTCCTCCTGGCTGATACCGGGCTACGGCTGGCACAGCGTGCTGCTACTCGGCGCGATCGCACCGCTGATGCTGACGGTGCTGCTGATTCTGCTGCTGCCGGAATCGGTCAAATATCTGGTCAACCGCGGCAAGGATATGCAAAAGATCAAACGCATCACCCAGCGCTTCAGCGGAAAAAACCTCGACGGCGTCGAGCATTTTTATCTGTACGAAGCGCCGCTGGCAGTGTCAAAAAGCAGCGTCGGCCTGCTGTTCAGCCGCCCCTATCTGCTCGGTACCCTGATGCTGTGGGTCACCTACTGCATGGGGCTGGTGATCTACTACATGCTGCTGAGCTGGATGCCGATTCTGATGCAGGGCCTGGGTTATCAGTTGGAGCAGTCCGCCATGCTGACCTCGCTGTTCACCTTTGGCGGCACCGCCGGCATCCTGATGGCCGGCTGGATGATGGACCGCTGGAACGCGCATAAGGTGGTCGCCGCCGGCTTCATCGTCACCGCGCTGTTGATCGTCGGCATGGCCACCGAAGATCGCCATATCGTTCTGCTGGGCGGCTTGATTTTCCTGATGGGTATTACCATGAACGGCGCACAGTCGGGGCTGCAAACGCTGGCCGCCACCTTTTACCCGACCCACAGCCGCGCCACCGGCATCGCCTGGATGCAGGGCATCGGCCGTTTCGGCGGCGTGGCCGGCACGATGATTGGCGCACAGCTGATGGCGCTGCAGTGGGAAGTGCACAGCATTCTGCTGTTCCTGTGCCTGCCGGCGGTCGTTGCCGCCGTCGCCACGCTGGTTAAAATGGCGCGCCGCAAGACGCTGCAGACGGCCAATCCTTGATGCCAACGGGCGCGGCCGGCCGCGCCCGACTCTCCCGCCATAACGCTTTTTTATCCATCACGCCGACATGTAATTCTTATGTAAATTAATTGTGATTTAACGCTCAAAAATGACGCATTTTTTATTCGTTTTTGCCTGTCAGCTCACTATTCCTCGCCTTATTTTCTTCCCCACACCGAACCAACAAAACAATAACCACATGATTAAAAACAAAAATAACTTTTACTTATGCCATTTTAGCGGTTAATTGATTCCCTATTGCATATGCTTGTACATACAAGTATATGTTAATAAAACCTGACGCCCGATTCAGACATGATGGGCAGGCAACGACGCCATCAATTCACACCGATTGAATTGCCACACTTCAAGTTGAGGAAAGAGCTGTGACTGCAAATAACAAAGTTCGCAATGTCGATGTACGCGCGCCTCGCGGCACACAATTAAACGCAAAAAGCTGGCTGACCGAAGCGCCGCTGCGCATGCTGATGAACAACCTCGATCCGGAAGTTGCAGAAAACCCGCATGAGCTGGTGGTTTACGGCGGCATCGGCCGCGCCGCCCGCGACTGGGACTGCTACGACAAAATCGTCGAAACCCTGAAAACGCTGGAAGAAGACGAAACGCTGCTGGTGCAGTCCGGTAAGCCGGTCGGCGTGTTCAAAACCCACAGCAACGCGCCGCGCGTACTGATCGCCAACTCCAACCTGGTGCCGCACTGGGCCACCTGGGAACACTTTAACGAACTGGACGCCAAAGGGCTGGCGATGTACGGCCAGATGACCGCCGGCAGCTGGATTTATATCGGCAGCCAGGGCATCGTGCAGGGCACCTACGAAACCTTCGTCGAAGCCGGCCGCCAGCACTACGACGGCAACCTGCAGGGCCGCTGGGTGCTGACCGCCGGTCTGGGCGGCATGGGCGGCGCGCAGCCGCTGGCGGCCACGCTGGCCGGCGCCTGCTCGCTGAATATCGAATGCCAGCAGAGCCGCATCGATTTCCGCCTGAAGACCCGCTACGTCGACGAACAGGCCAGCGATCTGGATGACGCGCTGGCGCGCATCAAGCGCTATACCGCCGAGGGCAAGGCAATCTCCGTCGCGCTGTGCGCCAACGCCGCAGATGTTCTGCCGGAACTGGTCAAACGCGGCGTACGCCCGGATATGGTTACCGACCAGACCAGCGCCCACGATCCGCTCAACGGTTACCTGCCGCAGGGCTGGAGCTGGGAAGAGTATCGTGAACGCGCCCAACGCGAGCCGGCGGTGGTAGTGAAGGCCGCCAAAAATTCGATGGCGGAACACGTCAAGGCAATGCTGGCGTTCCAGCAGATGGGTATCCCGACCTTTGACTACGGCAACAACATCCGTCAGATGGCCAAAGAAATGGGCGTCGACAACGCCTTCGACTTCCCGGGCTTTGTGCCGGCCTACATTCGTCCGCTGTTCTGCCGCGGCATCGGGCCGTTCCGCTGGGCTGCGCTGTCCGGCGACCCGCAGGATATCTACAAGACCGACGCGATGGTCAAGGAGCTGATCCCCGACGACGAACACCTGCACCGCTGGCTGGATATGGCGCGTGAGCGCATCAGCTTCCAGGGCCTGCCGGCGCGCATCTGCTGGGTCGGCCTGGGCCAGCGCGCCAAGCTGGGCCTGGCGTTTAACGAAATGGTACGCCGCGGCGAACTGTCAGCGCCGATCGTCATCGGCCGCGATCACCTGGACTCCGGTTCGGTCGCCAGCCCGAACCGTGAAACCGAAGCGATGCAGGACGGTTCCGACGCCGTGTCCGACTGGCCGCTGCTCAACGCCCTGCTGAACACCGCCAGCGGCGCCACCTGGGTTTCCCTGCACCACGGCGGCGGCGTCGGCATGGGCTTCTCACAACACTCCGGCATGGTGATCGTCTGCGACGGCAGCGACGAAGCCGCCGAACGTATTGCCCGTGTTCTGCACAACGATCCGGCGACCGGCGTGATGCGCCATGCCGATGCGGGTTACGATATTGCCATCGACTGCGCCCGCGAGCAGGGTCTGAACCTGCCAATGGTTGCCGCCACTCAGGGGAAAAAAGCATGAAAACTCTCACTATCCGCCCTGGTAAACTGACGCTCGCCGAACTGCGCGACGTGTATCACCATCCGGTCAAATTAACCCTGGATGACAACGCTTACGCCGCCATCGAGCAGAGCGTCGCCTGCGTTGAACGCATCGTCGAGGAGAACCGCACCACCTACGGCATCAACACCGGCTTTGGCCTGCTGGCCTCGACCCGCATCGCCCGGGACGATCTGGAAAATCTGCAGCGCTCCATCGTGCTGTCCCACGCCGCCGGCGTCGGCGCACCGACCGACGACAGCCTGGTGCGCCTGATTATGGTGCTGAAAATCAACAGCCTGTCGCGCGGTTTCTCCGGCATCCGCCTGGAGGTGCTGCAGGCGCTGATGGCGCTGGTTAACGCCGAGGTCTATCCGCATATCCCGCTGAAAGGCTCGGTAGGCGCCTCCGGCGATTTGGCGCCGCTGGCGCACATGAGCCTGCTGCTACTGGGGGAAGGCAAAGCGCGCCATCAGGGCGAGTGGCTGTCTGCCGGCGACGCGCTGGCGAAAGCCGGTCTGAAGCCGCTGCAGTTGGCGGCCAAAGAGGGGCTGGCCCTGCTGAACGGCACCCAGGTGTCCACCGCTTTCGCACTGCGCGGCCTGTTTGAGGCGGAAGATCTCTACGCCGCCGCCACGGTCTGCGGCAGCCTGAGCGTAGAGGCGGCGCTGGGTTCGCGCAGCCCGTTCGATCCGCGCATTCACGAGGTTCGCGGCCAGCGCGGCCAGATCGACGCGGCGGCGGCCTATCGCCACCTGCTGGGCGAACGCAGCGAAGTGTCCGACTCGCACCGCAACTGTGAAAAAGTGCAGGATCCCTACTCACTACGCTGTCAACCGCAGGTGATGGGCGCCTGCCTGACGCAAATTCGTCAGGCCAGCGAGATTCTGGCAGTCGAAGCCAACGCGGTGTCCGATAACCCGCTGGTGTTCGCCGAGCAGGGCGACGTGCTGTCCGGCGGCAACTTCCACGCCGAACCGGTGGCGATGGCCGCGGATAATCTGGCGCTGGCGTTCGCCGAAATCGGCTCGCTGTCCGAACGCCGCATCTCACTGCTGATGGATAAGCATATGTCGCAGTTGCCGCCGTTCCTGGTGAAAAATGGCGGCGTTAACTCCGGCTTTATGATCGCGCAGGTGACCGCTGCGGCGCTGGCCAGTGAGAACAAAGCGCTGGCGCACCCGGCCAGCGTCGACAGTATCCCAACCTCCGCCAACCAGGAAGACCACGTCTCCATGGCGCCGGCCGCCGGGCGTCGCCTGTGGGAAATGGCCGACAACGTGCGCGGCATTCTGGCGGTCGAATGGTTGGCCGCCTGCCAGGGTCTGGATCTGCGCGAAGGGCTGCACACCAGCGAAGGGCTGGAGCAGGCGCGCCGTCTGCTGCGCGAGCAGGTCAGCCATTACGATCAGGATCGTTTCTTCGCCCCTGATATTGAAGCGGCCAGCCAGCTGTTGGCGGCCCGTCACCTGACAGCGCTGCTGCCTGCGGCGCTGCTGCCAAGTCTGGCATAACCACATACTGACCACGCAGTTTGTTCTGCCCCGCCGGGTACGTTTCACCCGGCGCGGGCAGCATGTACCTGTTTCGCAAAACAACAACAACGGGAAGCAACATGCGTAGCGACACAACACAACTCAGACGCGGACTTAACGCGCGACATATTCGGTTTATGGCATTGGGTTCGGCGATCGGCACCGGCCTGTTTTATGGCTCCGCTGGCGCCATCCAGCTGGCCGGCCCGGCGGTCCTGCTGGCCTATCTGGTGGGCGGCGCGGCGGTGTTTATGGTGATGCGCGCGCTGGGAGAGATGGCGGTGCATCAGCCGGTTTCCGGCTCGTTCGGCCATTACGCCAGCCGTTACCTCGGCCCGCTGGCCGGTTTTCTCACCGGCTGGACCTATACCTTTGAAATGGTGATCGTCGCGCTGGCCGACGTCACCGCCTTCGGCATCTATATGGGGCTGTGGTTCCCGGACGTCGCCCAGTGGGTCTGGGTGCTGAGTATCATCCTCTTTATCGGCGCACTGAATATGTGCAGCGTAAAAGTATTCGGCGAAATGGAATTCTGGCTGTCGCTGATCAAAGTAGCGGCGATCGTCGCCATGATTATCGGCGGCGCGGCGGTGATGATGTTTGGCTTCGGCCAGGCCCAGCAGGCCACCGGCCTCAGTAATTTATGGCAGCACGGAGGCTTTATGCCTAACGGCTTCGGCGGCGTGGTGGCCTCGCTGGCGGTGGTGATGTTCGCCTTCGGCGGCATTGAAATTATCGGCATCACCGCCAGTGAAGCGAAGGATCCCGCCAAGGTGCTGCCAAAGGCGATTAACGCCGTCCCGCTGCGCATCCTGCTGTTTTACGTGCTGACGCTGATGGTGCTGATGGCGATCTATCCGTGGAACAGCATCGGCCAGAACGGCAGCCCGTTTGTCGAGATCTTCAGCAGCCTGGGCATTGAATCGGCCGCCAACCTGCTGAACGTGGTGGTGATCACCGCCGCTATTTCCGCCATCAACAGCGATATCTTCGGCGCCGGACGCATGATGTACGGCATGGCGCAGGAGGGCCAGGCGCCGAAAAGTTTCACCAAACTGACCGACAACGGCGTTCCCTGGATGACAGTGCTGGTGATGGCGATCGCCCTGCTGGTCGGCGTGGTGCTCAACTACCTGATCCCGAAACAGATCTTTATGATCATCGCCTCCATCGCCACCTTCGCTACCGTGTGGGTGTGGCTGATGATCCTGCTGTCGCAGATTGTGATGCGCCGCACCATCAGCAAAGAGGAAGCCGCCGCGCTGAGCTTCCCGGTGCCGTGGTGGCCGGTCGCACCGGCGCTGGCGACGGCGTTTATGGTGTTTGTCATCGGCCTGCTCGGTTACTTTGAGGAGAGCCGCATCGCGCTGTATGTCGGACTGGCCTGGGTGGCACTGCTCACGCTGGCCTACTGGCTGTGGGTGCGCAAAAAAGGCGGGGGTTCACCCGTCGCGACCCTCTCCCAGAATATGTAGTCATCAGGCCCGCCGTTCCCGGGCCTTTATTCGTTACCCTCTACACAACGGGGAAATACTGCTATGCAAACAACAACATCGGGGTTGGTGAAAACACTGCGGCTGCCGCTTATCACACTTGGACTGGCACTGGCCAGCGGCGGCGCCAACGCCGCCGGCTGGTGCGAAACCGGTAAACCGGTCAAGTTCGCCGGTCTGAACTGGGAAAGCGGCATGCTCCTGACCGATATCATGCAATACGTACTACAAAAGGGTTACGACTGTAAAACCGACACCCTGCCGGGCAACTCGATCACGATGGAACAGGCGGTCAGCACGGATGATATTCAGGTGTTTGCCGAAGAGTGGATTGGCCGCAGCGAGGTCTGGAAAAAGGCCGAAGCGGCCGGCAAGGTGGTCAGCGTCGGCGCCCCCATCGTCGGCGCTGAAGAAGGCTGGTACGTTCCGCGCTATGTGATCGCGGGCGATGCCAAGCGCGGTATCAAACCGGCGGCGCCGAACCTGAAAAGTATTGCGGATTTGACCCAATACGCCTCACTGTTCCGCGATCAGGAGGAACCCGATAAAGGTCGTTTCTATAACTGCCCCGCCGGCTGGACCTGCGAATTGGACAACACCGCCATCCTGAAAAAATTCAAGCTGGACGACAAGTTCACCAATTTCCGCCCCGGCACCGGCCCGGCGCTGGATACGGCGATTTTATCCGGCTACCGCCGCGGCGAACCCATTCTGTTCTACTACTGGTCGCCAACGCCGATGATGGGCCAGCTCGATCTGGTCAAACTGGAGGAGCCAGGCGCGGATAAGCAAATTCATATCAAAGTCGGCCTGTCTCAGGTCTTCAATCAGCAAGCGCCGGAACTGGTTACGGTGTTGAGCAAGGTAAACCTGCCGCTGGATCTGTTGAATCAGAATCTGGCGCTGATGAAACAAAAGCGCATCAGCTCAGAAAAACTGGCGCAGGCGTTCTTCAAACAGCATCCGGAAATTTGGCAAAAGTGGGTAAGCGACGACGCCGCGAAGAAAATTCAGGCGTCCTTGTAACACAGTCAAACCGATAACCATCGGGGCCATCCGGCCCCGCGCTCAGACAGGGGCTAACCATGTTTCCAGAACGCTTTACCTTCTCGATTGCCGATTGGATCAACGGCTGGGTTGAAACCCTGGTCAACAATTACGGCGATACCTTCCGCGCTATTTCCGACAACCTGCTGTGGGTCGTCATCCAATTGGAGAGCCTGCTACGCATGACGCCCTGGTGGCTGATGCTGGCGATCGTCGGCTTGCTGAGCTGGCATGCCACGCGCCGCTGGCTGCCGACGGCGGTAATGGTCGGCCTGACTCTGCTGGTCGGCGCCGCCGGACTGTGGGATAAATTAATGCTGACGCTGGCGCTGGTGTTGGTCGCCACGCTGCTTGCCGTCATGATCGGCATTCCGCTGGGTATTCTGGCCGCCCGCAGCAACCGCGTGCGGGCCGTGATGATGCCTTTGATGGACGTGATGCAAACCATGCCCAGCTTTGTCTACCTGATCCCGGTGCTGATGCTGTTCGGGCTGGGTAAAGTCCCCGCGATTCTCGCCACGGTGATCTACGCCACGCCGCCGCTGATCCGCCTGACGGATTTAGGCATTCGTCAGGTCGATGCCGAAGTGATGGAGTCCGCCACCGCGTTCGGCGCCAACCGCTGGCAAAAACTCTTCGGCGTACAGCTGCCGCTGGCGATGCCAAGCATTATGGCCGGCATCAATCAGACCACGATGATGTCGCTGTCGATGGTGGTGGTGGCCTCCATGATCGGCGCCCGCGGGCTAGGGGAAGACGTGCTGGTCGGCATTCAGACGTTAAACGTCGGCATGGGGCTGGAGGCCGGGTTGGCCATAGTGATTCTCGCGGTGGTGATTGACCGTATAACTCAGGCCTATGGCCGCTCAGCCGTGGTTGCGGGGTAATGATGATGAACAAAATCGATATCAAAAACGTCTACAAGATCTTCGGCCATAAGACCGCAGCGGCGCTGGCGCTGAGCCGGCAGGGGAAAACCAAGCAGGAAGTGCAGGCGGAAACCGGCTGCGTGATCGGCGTGCACGATCTTTCCCTGTCGATCAAAGCCGGCGAGATATTCGTCATCATGGGGCTGTCCGGTTCTGGAAAATCCACCCTGGTGCGCCATATCAACCGGCTGATCGAACCCACCAGCGGAGAAATCCTGATCGACGGTGAAGACATTCTGCGTTACGACGAAAAACAGCTCGAGCATTTTCGTCGTCATCAAATCAGCATGGTCTTTCAGAGTTTCGGCCTGCTGCCGCATAAAACGGTGCTGGAAAACGTCAGCTATGGCCTGAAAATCCGCGGCGGCAAAAAAGAGGCCTATCAGGATCGCGCCCGCCACTGGATTGATACCGTCGGGTTAGCGGGATACGAGAAATCCTATCCGCATCAGCTGTCCGGCGGTATGCGTCAGCGCGTCGGTCTGGCGCGCGCCTTGGCGACCGATACCGATATTATCCTGCTGGATGAGGCCTTCAGCGCGCTCGACCCGCTGATTCGCGCCGAAATGCAGGATCAGCTGCTGGCCCTGCAAAAAGATCTGCACAAGACGCTGGTCTTTATCACCCACGATCTGGACGAGGCGGTGCGCATCGGCAACCGCATCGCCATCCTGAAAGACGGCCGCCTGATCCAGGTCGGCACGCCGCAGGAAATCCTGAGTAAGCCGGCGGACGAATACGTCAATCGCTTCGTCCAGCGCCGGCTGGCCCTGGATGAAAATATGCACAAACCCCGTCCGCATATCATGGTCAGCGCCTGAGGATACCGCCATGCATGATATTTCCGTTGTGGAGATCGGCAGCCAGCCCGTGCGCTGGCAGGATGTCTTCGCCGTCGCCCGCGATGGCGCACGGCTGGCCCTCACCGAGAACGCCTGGCGGCGGATCGAAAACGCTCAGGCCATCGTGACGCATATCGTCGCCGGTGAACAGCGCGCCTACGGCGTCAACACCGGGCTTGGTGCCTTATGCAATCAGGCGCTGCACGGCGAACAGCTGGCGCAACTGTCGCGCAACACGCTGATGAGCCATGCCTGCGGCGTCGGCGAACCGCTCAGCGTGCCGCAGACGCGGGCGATTATCTGCTGCGCCATCGTCAACTACAGCCACGGCAAGTCGGGGATTCAACGTCACGTCGTGGAGACGCTGCTGGCGTTGCTTAACCGGGGCATTACGCCGCAGGTGCCTTCACAAGGCTCCGTCGGCTACCTGACGCATATGGCGCATGTCGGCGTAAGCTTACTGGGCATGGGACAGGTCAGCTACCGCGGGCAGCTCGTCTCCGCCGCCCAGGCATTCGCCGCCGAAGGGCTCGAGCAGCCGTCGCTCGGCGCCAAAGACGGACTGTGTCTGGTGAACGGCACGCCATGTATGACCGGTCTTGCCTGCCTGGCGCTCGCCGATGCCTGGCGGCTGGCGCGCTGGGCCGACGTGCTGGGCGCCATGAGCTTCGAGGCGCTGCGCGGGCAGATCGCCGCCTTCGACGCCGAGATCCTGGCACTCAAGCCTCACCCCGGTATGCAACAGGTCGGCGGTAACCTGCGCGCATTGCTGGCGAACAGTGAGCTGATTGCCGCCAGCGAAGGCATCCGCACGCAAGACGCACTAAGCCTGCGCGCCATACCGCAGGTCCACGGCGCCTGCCGCGATCAGTTGGCGCACGCCACGCAACAGATTGAATGCGAACTGAACGGCGCTACCGATAACCCGCAGCTGCTCGGCACGCCGGAATGCTACCGCGTCGTATCGCAGGCCAACCCCCACGGCGAGTCCGTGGCGATGGCCGCTGACCTGCTGGCCATCGCCATCGCCGAACTGGGCGGTATTGCGGAACGGCGCATCGACAGGCTGGTCAATCCGCTGGTCAGCGGCCTGCCGGCATTCTTAGTCAGCGAACCCGGCGTCAATTCCGGCATGATGATCGCGCAATACGTCGCCGCTTCACTCTGTGCGCAGAACCGCCAGCTGGCCCAGCCCTGCAGCGTGGATAATTACGTCACCTCAGCACTGCAGGAGGATCACCTCAGCCTTGGCACTAGCGCCGCGTTACGCGTGCATCAGATGCTGGCGAACTGCCAGCAGGTTCTGGCCATTGAATACCTGCTGGCAGCCCAGGCGTTCGAATTCCTAACCCCTTGCCGCTTCGGCGACGGGACGGGGCGCGCCTGGCGCTATCTGCGGCAAAACATCGCCCCGTATCACCAGGACCGCTGGCTCGCGCCGGATATCGCCCTCAGCGCGGCGTTAATTGCTGATGAACGCGCGCTGGCCGAGATTGCTCCCACCTTAACCTGACGCACAAGGCCCACCGGTTACCGCGTGGGCCTGTTACTTTCACCTGCCGGCCCGCCTTATTGCGCCAGCGCCTGCTCGATATCCGCCAGCAGATCGTCGGCGTCTTCCAGCCCGGCGGAAAGCCGGATCAATCCGTCGCTGATATGGTGACGGTGGCGCTCCTCTTCGCTATAGGCCGAATGCGTCATACTGGCCGGATGCTCCGCCAATGATTCACAATCTCCCAGGCTGACCGCCCGCAGAATCAGCTGCAGCGCATTGAGGAAACGGATGCCCGCCGCCATGCCGCCCTTCAGCTCAAAGGCAATCATGCCGCCCGGGCGCGCCATCTGCCGCTGCGCCAGTTGGTACTGCCGGAAGGCCGGCAGCCCCGGATAATAAACCCGCTCGACCGCCGGATGCCGCGCCAGCATTTCTGCGAGGCGTTGCGCGGTGTCGCAGTGGCGCTCCATCCGCAGCGGCAGGGTTTTCAGCCCGCGCAGCAGCAGCGCCGCATCCTGCGCCGACAGCACCGCGCCGTTCATATCCTTCAGGCCGATCAGGCGGATATCCTGCGCCAGCTCGGCGCGGGTCACCACCACCCCGGCCAGCAAATCGCCGTGCCCGCCAAGGTACTTGGTCGCCGAGTGCAGGACGATATCCGCCCCCAGCGCCAGCGGCTGCTGCAGATAAGGCGTACAGTAGGTATTATCCACCAGCAGCAGCGCCGCATGCCGGTGGGTAATCGCCGCCACCGCCGCAATGTCCACCAACCGCATATTGGGGTTGGCCGGCGTTTCACAATACACCAGCCGGGTGCGCGGCCCGATCGCCGCCGCCAGCGCCTCTGGCTGCGTCATATCGACGTGGGTCACCTTGACGCCGAAACGCTCCAGCCCGTGATGGAAGTAGCTGAAGGTGCAGCCGTACAGCGTTTCATCCACAATCAGCTCATCGCCCGGCCCGAGCAGAGTCCAGCAGCAGGCCGTCACCGCCCCCATGCCGGATGAAAACGCCACCGCCGCTTCGCCGCCCTCCAGATTGGCGATACGCTGTTCCAGCAGGTTAAGCGTCGGATTGGCGATGCGCGAGTAGAAATAGCCGGGTTCGGTGCCGGCAAAACAGGCGCCGCCGTATTCCGCCGACGGGAAAGTAAAGGTGGAGCTCATAAACACCGGCGGGCACAGTGCGCCATGATACTGCTGCGGGTCATAACCATGGTGGATGGCCCGCGTGGCGAAAGCCTGCTTGCTTGCTGACGACATAGTGACTCCTTGATATGGATGGTGACGATTATTCCGGTGTGACATCCGCCGGTAGGCTCGCGGCGCGCATGCGTCCGCCGATAATATTCAGAGTGCGCAATACCAACATCAGCCCGAGCAGCGTTTCCGGCTGACGCAACAGTGCGTACAGCCCGCGCAAAGTCGCCGGCTGCTCATTCTGCTGCAGTTCGCTATAGGCCATTTTCAGCGCCGTCCCCCCTTCCCAGCCGGCGCTGGTCAGGTCTTCAAATACTGCGGCCAGCTTCTCGACCAGCGCGCTATCCGCCATGTCAATCAAATCCGAGGTAAGCGAGAGCGCGTCGACCACGTTATTCAGCCGGCCGCTCGCCAGCAACGGGGACAGTTTTTCCATCAGCGCCGCCAGCGCCTCAGTCTGCGTGTTTTCCATGCTCCACTCCGTTATATCAGACCGCGCACCGCAGCCCAGTACAGACCGCGGTTCACGCCGTTGCGTAACATACCGCCCAGTTTGGTGGCCGGGGTTGGCACGACGTCATGACGATAGTCATACACCAGCGGCATACCGCTGCTCAGGCCGAACTGCGCCACCGCCTGCACCTTGCCGTCGTAATGGCGCACCGGATGGCCCAGCTGCATCTCCGCCACGATATTGTCGGCGATCACCGGCGCCTGATTGTGGCAGGAGCCGCCCGCCTTGCTGATCGGCAGGTCGACCGTATCGCCGATCACATATACCCCCCGCTGGTCGTAAACCTGCAGCGTCTGCGGGTCAGTCGGCAGCCATCCTTCGCCGTTATCGATATCGCTCAGGCCGGTATTGCGCACCATTTCCACCGCGCGAATCGGCGGTGTCGCCATCAGGATGTCGAACGGTTGTTCATCTCCCTCGGCGGAATAGGCGATGCGCCGCCCGGCATCCACCTGATTCAGGGTAAAGCCGCGCTGGTGCTTAATGCCGCGCGCGGCAAAAATTTCCGGCAGCGCTTCGCCGGTAGGACGCTGTAAAAACAGACAGTTACGCAGCAGCTGGGAAATGGTCGGGTAGGTATAAATTATCTCTATCTGATTACGCACGCCGCGCTGGCGCAGGTACTCATCCAGCATCAGAGTGGTTTCAATCGGCGCGATGCCGCACTGATGCGGAACGTTGGGCGTCTGCGGGAAAGAGACGGTGATAAAGATGCGCCCTTTTTCAATCGTCGCCAGCTTATCCGCCAGCCGGCGTGCCGCCTGATACTGATAAAAGTGATCGCCGCCTTCGGCCAGCCCGGGAATTCTTTCCGTCCAGGGCAGGCATCCGGTGGCAAAGACCAGAAAGTCATAGTCATAATTATTGCCGCTGGCGGTAAATAACCGGCGCTGCTGAAAATCAACGCCCTCCGCTTTATCGACAATAAATTTAATTTCCGGACGTAACAGACTTTGCTGCGCACGCATTAATTCATATTTAAAAAATGCGTTAAACGCGACATACATAAATGCCGGTTTGAAATAATGCGCCGCCGTTTGAGAAATCATTAATAACTCAACTTTATTATTAATAATTTCACGATGTAGTTTGCGCGCCAGAATGTTGGCCAGCATGGTGCCGCCGGTGCCGCCACCGACAATCACGATTCTTTTCCGCATGATATCTCCATTCAACCCGGCGCCAGGCCGGCGAAAGTGATAAAGAATATCCTTACGGAATATAAGTCTAGTGATGAAAGGTTATAATGCCAGCAAAAAAAGAATAAATAATTAACGCTATGGTTATTAACAATAAATATCACCGGAAAAGAAAAAATAAATGATGAGATATTAATAAATAACCGGCATATAATTTCTCTGCGGACTGGCGTAAAAAAACCCGCCGCAGCGGGTTTTTATTATTCGCGACAATTCGCGATTATTACTGGCCTTTAACTTCTTTCAGACCATTGAACGGCGCACGCTCGCCCAGCGCTTCTTCGATACGAATCAGCTGGTTGTACTTAGCAACGCGGTCAGAACGGCTCATAGAACCGGTTTTGATCTGGCCTGCTGCAGTACCTACCGCCAGGTCAGCGATGGTCGCGTCTTCGGTTTCACCGGAACGGTGAGAGATAACCGCGGTGTAGCCGGCATCTTTCGCCATCTTGATCGCCGCCAGGGTTTCGGTCAGAGAACCGATCTGGTTGAACTTGATCAGGATAGAGTTGGCGATGCCTTTTTCGATACCTTCTTTCAGGATCTTGGTGTTGGTGACGAACAGGTCGTCGCCAACCAGCTGGATTTTGTCGCCCAGTACTTTGGTCTGGTAAGCGAAGCCGTCCCAGTCAGACTCGTCCAAACCATCTTCGATGGAAACGATCGGGTACTGTTTGGTCAGCTCTTCCAGGAAGTGGGTGAACTCTTCAGAGGTGAAGGCTTTATTGCCTTCGCCGGCCAGCACGTACTTGCCGTCTTTGTAGAATTCGGACGCTGCGCAGTCCATCGCCAGGGTGATGTCTTTGCCCAGTTCGTAGCCCGCTGCTTTTACCGCTTCCGCGATAACCGCCAGCGCTTCAGCGTTGGAGCCCAGGTTTGGCGCGTAGCCGCCTTCGTCGCCGACAGCGGTGTTCATGCCTTTGGATTTCAGCACTTTCGCCAGGTGGTGGAACACTTCAGAGCCCATGCGCACCGCTTCTTTCAGGGTCTTCGCGCCAACCGGCTGAATCATGAATTCCTGAATGTCGACGTTGTTGTCAGCGTGCTCACCGCCGTTGATGATGTTCATCATTGGCAGAGGCATGGAGAATTTGCCTGGGGTACCGTTCAGTTCAGCAATGTGCTCGAACAGCGGCATGCCTTTGGAGGCAGCGGCAGCTTTAGCAGCAGCCAGGGAAACCGCCAGAATGGCGTTGGCGCCGAACTTGGATTTGTTCTCGGTGCCGTCCAGTTCGATCATGATCTTATCGATGTTAGCCTGGTCTTTGGCATCTTTGCCCACCACGGCTTCAGCGATTGGACCGTTTACTGCGGCAACGGCTTTCAGTACGCCTTTACCCAGGAAACGAGACTTGTCACCGTCACGCAGTTCCAGCGCTTCACGGGAACCGGTAGAAGCACCTGACGGCGCAGCAGCCAGACCAACGAAACCGCCTTCCAGGTGAACTTCGGCTTCTACAGTTGGGTTACCGCGTGAGTCGATGATTTCACGGCCGATGACTTTAACGATTTTGGACATAGTAGGTTTTCCTCAAGTCACAAGTTAACTAAAACTCCAGACAAACAACGCGCGGTTCTCACCGCGCGTTGTTGCTAAAACGTTACTTCTCCTGACGCTTCTGCTGGTCAGCCGCCGCCTTCACAAAACCGGCGAACAGCGGATGCCCATCACGCGGCGTCGAAGTGAATTCCGGGTGGAACTGACAAGCGACGAACCATGGATGGTCCGGCAGCTCGATAATTTCAACCAACTTGTTGTCCGCAGAGCGGCCGGCTACGCGCAGCCCGGCGGCTTCAATCTGCTTCAACAGCATATTGTTAACTTCATAACGGTGACGGTGACGCTCGACGATGGTCGGCTCGCCGTACAGCTGACGCACCAGGCTGTCGTCGCTCAGATGACACTGCTGGCCGCCGACGCGCATGGTGCCGCCCAGGTCGCTCTCTTCGCTGCGCATTTCGACGTTGCCGTCTTCGTCGCGCCACTCGGTGATCAACGCCACGACCGGGTACTTACAGTCTGGCTCAAATTCGGTGGAGTTGGCGTTTTCCATACCCGCAACGTGACGGGCAAACTCCATCAGCGCCACCTGCATACCCAGACAAATGCCCAGATAAGGAATATTGTTCTCGCGCGCATAGCGTGCGGTCATCACTTTGCCTTCCACGCCGCGGTAGCCGAAGCCGCCAGGGATAAGGATAGCATCCAGCCCTTTCAGCACTTCCACGCCGCGCGTCTCCACGTCCTGCGAATCAATCAGCTTGATGTTCACGGTAACGCGGTTTTTCAGGCCGCCGTGCTTGAGCGCCTCAATCACGGATTTATAGGCATCCGGCAGTTCGATATATTTGCCGACCATACCGATGGTCACTTCGCCGCCCGGATTGGCTTCTTCGTAAATCACCTGCTCCCACTCGGCCAGGTTGGCTTCCGGCGCGTTGAGGCTGAATCGTTTACAAATATAATCATCAAGCCCCTGAGATTTCAATAGGCCTGGGATTTTATAAATAGAATCAACGTCTTTCAGGGAGATAACCGCTTTTTCCGGCACGTTGCAGAACAGCGCAATTTTTGCCCGTTCATTGGCCGGAACGGCGCGATCGGAACGGCAAATCAGCACGTCCGGCTGAATACCGATGGAAAGCAGTTCTTTAACGGAATGCTGGGTAGGTTTGGTTTTCACTTCACCGGCTGCGGCCATGTACGGCACCAGCGTCAGGTGCATGTACAGCGTGTGCTCACGACCCACTTCCACCGCCATCTGGCGGATAGCTTCGAGGAACGGCAGTGATTCGATATCGCCGACGGTGCCGCCGATTTCCACCAGCACCACGTCGTGGCCTTCGCCGCCTTCGATGATGCGCTCTTTGATCGCGTTGGTGATGTGCGGAATAACCTGTACGGTCGCGCCCAGATAGTCGCCGCGGCGTTCTTTACGCAGCACGTCGGAATAGATGCGGCCGGTGGTGAAGTTGTTGCGGCGCGTCATTTTGGTACGGATGAAGCGCTCGTAGTGACCCAAGTCCAGATCGGTTTCTGCGCCGTCTTCGGTGACGAAAACTTCCCCATGCTGAATCGGGCTCATGGTGCCCGGATCCACGTTGATGTACGGGTCCAGTTTCATGATGGTAACGTTGAGGCCACGGGCTTCAAGAATAGCCGCCAGAGAGGCTGCGGCAATGCCTTTACCCAGAGAGGATACGACCCCGCCGGTCACAAAAATATAATTAGTTGTCATGCTGAACCTGAGAGTTTAGGTTTAAAGACGATGGAAGAACCAAGACGGGAAAGTAGTATACCCGAACCTGTCTTGACCTACAAACGATCGTTTTACTCTCCATCATCTCTGTCATCCCCGCGAGTTCCTCAGGTTTTTGCCGTTTACCGCCATCCGGGTAGGCTTTTAAAACAAAGGGTTAGCGATAAAAACCGTCGATTAACGCACGTCAGGGCCACTAAAACGCCTTACATTTCAGTTTGTTGGCTTTTTTAGCAGGCGCCGCTGCGCCGTATCCGCAACTGACGATAAGCTTAACCGTTTCAGCCTGAGCGAACATTGTGATCGATCAAACAAGCCGCCGGATGCCGTTACGCTAAATCAGACAGCGCAAAACGCATTTAGTTTTCCTGCTGCTTAACCTGCTGCCAGGCGTCTTCCATCTGTTCCAACGTCGCCTCCGCCATCGTCAGCCCCTGCTGCGCGATGATGCTTTCCACCTGACGGAAGCGTCGTTCGAACTTGCGGTTGGCGGCCTGCAGTGCGTTTTCCGCCTTGTGGCCCAGATGGCGCGACAGATTCACCGTGGCGAACAGCAGGTCGCCGATTTCCTCTTCCAGCTTTTGTTGGTCCACCACCGCCTGCTGCGCTTCGTGCATCACTTCGTCAATCTCTTCATGCACCTTGTCGAGCACCGGGCCGAGCGTATGCCAGTCAAAGCCTACCGCGGCGCAGCGCTTCTGAATTTTATGCGCCTTCATCAGCGCCGGCAGTGCATTGGGAATATCGTCCAACGCCGAGTGCAGCGCCTTCTCTGCCCGCTCGCCGGCCTTCAGCTGCTCCCAGCGCGCCGCAATCGTCGCGTTGTCCGCAGCGTCAGCGTCGCCGAAGATGTGCGGGTGGCGGCGTTCCAGCTTGTCGCTGATGGCGGTGCACACCTCGTCAAAATCAAACAGCCCCTGCTCCTGCCCCATCTGGGCGTAGAACACCACCTGAAACAGCAGATCGCCCAGCTCATCGCGCAGGTCGGCGTAGTCCTGGCGCTCAATGGCATCCAGCACCTCATAGGTTTCTTCCAGCGTATACGGCGCGATGGTGGCGAAGGTTTGCTTGCGGTCCCACGGGCAGCCCGCCTGCGGGTCGCGCAGCGTTTTCATGATATTGAGCAGACGCTGCAGCGGAGTAGATGGAGTCATGGCAAAATCTCTGAAAAAGAACGGACGCTCATTATGGCGTCCGTCTCCTTGATGGCTCAATAAGTTTTGCGTTGTATTTCAACAGCTGCGCCGCATCCAAACGTCAGGCACCTGAATCCCCAATGGATTTCGCGCCACATCTAGGCGGCAACAACGAGGCGGTGTGAAAGACGCCGGAGATTCAGCTGCCGTGCAGACGCTTGGCATCTATCACATCCGGCAGTTGGTTCAGCTTCGCCAGCACCCGGCCCAGCACCTGCTGGTTGTAGATTTCGATATCCATATCGATGGTGGCCATCTGCTTTTTGGTATCGCTCCGGCTGGCGACGCCCAGCACGTTCACCTTTTCGTTGGCGAGGATGGTGGTGATATCACGCAGCAGGCCGCTGCGATCGTTGGCCATCACCCGCACCACCAGCGAATAACCGCTGGAATAGCTTTCCCCCCACACGGCGTCGACGATGCGCTCCGGCGCGTGGGATTGCAGTTCGGTCAGCTGGTCGCAATCGGCGCGGTGGATGGAGATACCGCGCCCCTGAGTGATAAAGCCGACGATATCGTCGCCCGGAATCGGCTGGCAGCAGCGGGCGATGTGGTGCATCAGATTGCCGACGCCCTCCACCACCACCCGGCCATCGTCTTTCTTGCGGGTCGCCGGCGGCGCCTTGTGCTGCACCAGTTGGCGCAGCGCTTCGCGATCCTGCTCTTCGGCGCTCGGCTTATTGAACTTGCTCTGCAGGAAGTTCACCATCTGATTGAGGCGAATATCCCCGCCGCCAATCGCCGCCAGCACTTCGTCCAGCGAGTTCATGTTGTAGCGCGGGATCAGCAGTTTTTCCGCCTCTTTCAGGCTGATGCCGAGGTGTTCCAGTTCGTTGTCCAGCATCTGGCGGCCGGCCAGGATGTTTTTATCGCGATCCTGCTTACGGAACCAGTTATGAATCTTCGAACGTCCGCGGCTGGTGGTAACGTAGCCAAGGTTCGGGTTCAGCCAGTCGCGGCTCGGGTTCGGCTGCTTCTGAGTGATAATTTCAATCTGGTCGCCCATCTGCAGCTGATAGGTGAACGGCACGATGCGCCCGCCGATCTTGGCGCCGATGCAGCGGTGGCCGACGTCGCTGTGGATGTGGTAGGCAAAGTCCAGCGGCGTTGAGCCGGCCGGCAGGTCGACCACGTCGCCCTTCGGCGTAAACACATACACCCGGTCGTCGAACACCTGGCTGCGCACTTCGTCGAGCATTTCGCCGGAGTCGGCCATCTCTTCCTGCCAGGCGATCAGCTTACGCAGCCAGGCGATGCGCTCTTCGTAACCGGAACGCACCGTAACACCGGCGCCCTCTTTGTATTTCCAGTGCGCGGCGACGCCCAGCTCGGCGTCCTCGTGCATCTGGCGGGTACGGATCTGGATCTCGACCGTTTTGCCGCGCGGGCCGAGCACCACGGTGTGGATCGACTGATAGCCGTTGGGTTTCGGGTTGGCGACATAGTCGTCGAACTCGTCCGGCAGATGACGGAAATGGGTATGCACAATGCCAAGCGCCGCATAGCAGTCCTGCAGCCGTTCGGCCACGATGCGCACCGCACGCACGTCGAACAGCTCGTCGAACGCCAGCGCCTTTTTCTGCATTTTGCGCCAGATGCTGTAGATATGCTTGGGACGGCCGTAGATTTCCACCCGAATATCTTCGTCCGCCATCGCCTTGCGCAGCGAAGCAACAAAATCATCAATAAACTGTTCGCGGTCGATACGGCGTTCATGCAGCAGCTTGGCGATGCGCTTGTATTCTTCCGGATGCAGGTAGCGGAAGCAGAAATCCTCCAGCTCCCACTTCAGCTGGCCGATACCCAGGCGGTTGGCCAGCGGCGCATAGATATTGGAGCACTCCTTGGCCGCCAGCACCCGTTCATCTTCCGGCGCGTCTTTCACTTCACGCAGGTGGGCGATACGTTCCGCCAGTTTGATCACCACGCAGCGGAAATCTTCCACCATCGCCAACAGCATGCGGCGCACGTTATCGACCTGCTCGGAGCCCATCGAGTCGTTGTGGGTCGCCTTCAGCTGGCGAATCGCATCCATATCGCGCACGCCGTGTACCAGCGCGACGATATTGTTGCCGAACGCCTCGTTCAGGGTCTCTTCCTGCACCAGACCGGCGTCGGCCAGCGGGAACAGCAGCGCGGCGCGCATGCTGTCGTTGTCCATGCTGAGGGTCGAGAGAATTTCCACCATCTCCAGACCGCGCCCCAGCAGTTTCGGCGCGTCCGGATGGTCTTTGGTCTGTTGCTCGCAATAGCGCCAGGTATCGGCCAGCCGTTCAACGGACTGTGGGTTGGGTAGCCCAAGACCGGCAAGCCACTCGTCGAGAGCGAATTCACCCGCCGTGTTCAAATGTGCACTTCTTACCGCAACCATACCTTCTCCCTACTTTGCAGCGACCACAGGCGACCGTTATTCCTGACGGATAAACAGCGCCATTGATTCAAGATGCCCCGTGTGCGGGAACATATCCAGCATACGCACACGCGCAAGACGATAACCGGCGGACAGCAACGTTTTGCTGTCGCGCGCCAGCGTGGTGGGGTTACAAGAAACGTACACCACCCGCTCCGGCGCCAGTTTTACAATATGTGACATCACTCCAGCCGCGCCCGCCCGGGCAGGATCCAACATAACCTTATCAAATCCCTGTTGCGCCCAAGGCTGCCGCTCCACGTCTTCTTCCAGGTTCTGATGAAAAAACGACGCATTACTCAGTAAATTCTTATGTGCATTATATTGCCCATTCGCTACCAGCGTGGCAACACCTTCGATGCCGACCACCGCTTTCGCCCGCCGAGCCAGCGGCAGGGTGAAATTGCCCATACCGCAGAACAGATCCAGCACCCGATCGTCGGGCTGAATCTCCAGCCACTCCAGCGCCTGCGCCACCATCTGCTGGTTGACCGCATCGTTCACCTGAATAAAGTCGCGCGGACTGAAGTCTAAGCGTAGCCCGTCAACCTGATAATACGGCGTATCACCGCACAGTTTCTCCAGTTGTTCGCTGTCCGACGCCAAATAAATCGTTACGGCATTTTGCCGGGCGAAGGTCAGCAGCGCCTCGCGGTCGGCCGGCCTGAGCGCATCCAGGTGCCGCAACACCAGCAGCGGCCCGTTGTCCGCCAGCACCAGTTCGGCATGCCCCAGGCGCTTCACCGCCTGCAGCCCGCTCAGGCAGGCGCGCAGCGGCGTCAGCAGTCGCTCCAGCTCCGGCGCCAGCACCGGGCACTGAGTCACCGACACCAGCTCGCTGGAGCCAGCCTGACGAAAGCCCATCTGCAGGGTTTGCCGCTTCGGCTGCCACATCAGCCCCAGACGCGCGCGCCGGCGATAGCCGTATTGCGGCCCGGCGATCACCGCCTCCTGCGGCACGCTGACGCCGGTTTCGCGGGCGATCATCCGTTCCAGCGCCGCTGCCTTGCTCTGCTGCTGCAGGCTTTCATCCGCATGCTGCTGCTGACAGCCGCCGCAGACGCCGAAGTGCGGACAGCGCGGCTCCACCCGCTGCGGGCTGCGGCTCAGCAGGCGTTTCAGCTTGCCTTTGGCGAACTGACGCTTGTTTTCCGTCAGCTGAATTTCCGCCTTTTCGCCCGGCAGTACGTCCGGGATAAACACCGCTTTACCGTTGTGGCGCGCCACACCCTGACCGAAGGGATCGAGGTCGCTCACCGTCACGGTGAAGATTTGTGTGTTCTGCCGGGTCGTCACGCGGCGTTTGGGAGAGTAGAATTGCGCCATAAAATTGTCGGTTGCTGGTTCATTAAGCTAGGATTAGCGCAATTCTCCCACATTGGAATCTCATGACCAAATACAGCCTGCGCGCGCGCATGATGATATTGATTCTGGCCCCTACATTATTGATCGGCCTGTTGCTCAGTACCTTCTTCGTCGTGCACCGTTATAATGAGCTGCAGGAGCAGCTGGTGGACGCCGGCGCCAGCATTATCGAACCGCTCGCCGTCGCCAGCGAATACGGCATGACCTTCCGCAGCCGTGAGTCGGTGCGCCAATTGGTCAGCCTGCTGCACCGCCGCCACTCCGATATCGTGCGCTCCATCACCGTGTTCGACGCGCAGAACAACCTGTTTGTCACTTCCAATTATCACCATAATTTCGCCCAGTTGCAGATCCCGAAAGGTGTGCCATTGCCCACCGATCTGATGCTGACGCGCCGCGGCGACTCGCTGATTCTGCGCACGCCGATCATGTCGGAGAACCAATACCCCGACGAGGCTGCCGAAAGCGGCGCGCACGGCGACAATAACCTCGGCTATGTGGCCATCGAGCTGGATCTGCAGTCGGTGCGCCTGCAGCAGTACAAAGAGGTGTTTGTCTCCACGCTGCTGTTGCTGCTGTGTATGTGTATCGCCATCCTGTTCGCCTACCGGCTGATGCGCGACGTCACCGGGCCGATCCGCAATATGGTCAACACCGTCGACCGCATCCGCCGCGGCCAGCTCGACAGCCGGGTGGAAGGCTTTATGCTCGGCGAACTGCACATGCTGAAAAACGGCATCAACTCCATGGCGATGTCGCTGACCGCCTATCACGAAGAGATGCAGCAGAATATCGATCAGGCAACCTTCGACCTGCGTGAAACGCTGGAGCAGATGGAGATCCAGAACGTCGAGCTGGATCTGGCCAAAAAGCGCGCGCAGGAAGCCGCGCGCATCAAATCCGAGTTCCTGGCTAATATGTCGCACGAGCTGCGCACCCCGCTGAACGGCGTGATCGGCTTTACCCGCCAGATGCTGAAAACCGAACTGAGCGCCACCCAGAACGACTACCTGCAAACCATCGAGCGTTCGGCGAACAACCTGCTGACCATCATCAACGACGTGCTGGACTTCTCCAAGCTGGAAGCCGGCAAGCTGGTGCTGGAGCATATTCCGTTCGCGCTGCGCGAAACGCTGGACGAAGTGATCGTGCTGCTGGCGCCTTCCGCCCATGAAAAAGGGCTGGAGCTGACGCTCGACGTCCACAACGACGTGCCGGAGCAGGTGGTCGGTGACTCGCTGCGCCTGCAGCAGGTGATCACCAACCTGCTGGGCAACGCGGTCAAATTTACCGAAACCGGCAATATCGATATCCGGGTGGAGTTGCGCAACCAGCTGGAACATCAGGTCGAGCTGGAGGTGCAAATCCACGACACCGGCATCGGCATCTCCGAACGCCAGCAGTCGCAGCTGTTCCAGGCGTTCCGTCAGGCGGACGCCAGCATCTCGCGCCGCCACGGCGGCACCGGCCTCGGGCTGGTGATCACCCAGAAGCTGGTGAAAGAGATGAACGGCGATATCTGTTTCCACAGCCAGCTTAACCGCGGCTCCACCTTCTGGTTCCATATTACGCTGGACCTGAATGAAGATCTGATGACGCGCCAGCCGTGCCTGCCGGAGCTGAGCGGTAAGACGCTGGCCTATATCGAATCCAATCCGACGGCGGCGCAGGCGACGCTGAATATGCTCAACGCCACGCCGCTGGTCGTCACCCATTCGCCGACCCTCGGCCAGCTGCCCGTCGGCGATTATGACTTTATGCTGGTGGGCGTACCGATCCCGTTCCGCGACAAGATGGCGCAGCATCAGGACAAACTGCTGAAAGCACTCAACTATGCCAGACGGGTAATTCTGGCCCTGCCGTATCAGTCACAGATCGATGCCGAACTGCTGAAAGAACAGGGCGCTATAGGCTGCCTGGTCAAGCCGGTCACCAGCACCCGCCGGTTCCCGCTGCTGCGCATGGAAACGCCGCGTCAGGAACACGCCGCGCCGGCGCGTAAACGCCTGCCGCTGACCGTGATGGCGGTGGACGACAACCCGGCCAACCTGAAACTGATCGGCACCCTGCTGGCGGAACAGGTGGAAAAAACGCTGCTGTGCGAAAGCGGCGAAGAAGCCATTGCGCTGGCGCGTGACAACGTGCTGGACCTGATTCTGATGGATATCCAGATGCCGAATATCGACGGCATCCGCACCAGCGAGCTGATCCGCCAGCTGCCGCACCATAACTCCACGCCGATCGTTGCAGTCACCGCCCACGCGGTCAGCGGCGAGCGGGAGCACCTGCTGCAGGCCGGCATGGACGATTATCTGGCGAAACCGATTGACGAAGCGATGCTGACGCGCGTTCTGTCGCGCTACCACAGCGGCGTACAAGAGGCGGAGGCCACACCGCCGCCAGGCACAGAACCGCTGGCGTCGCTGGACTGGCCGCTGGCGTTGCGTCAGGCGGCCAATAAACAGGATCTGGCGCGCGACCTGCTGCAAATGCTGCTCGACTTCCTGCCGCAGGTGAGGGAGCGGGTGCAGGCGGTACTGGACGGCGCGCAGGACGACACGCTGCTGGATCTGATCCACAAACTGCACGGCAGCTGCAGCTACAGCGGCGTGCCGCGGCTGAAGCAGACCTGCTTCTATATTGAACAACAGCTGCGTCAGGGCGTCGCCATCGAGGATCTGGAGCCGGAGTGGCTGGAGCTGCTCGATGAAATCGAGCTGGTCAGCCAGGCGGCCAGAAAACACCTGGGTTAACCGTCAGAATACGGCCTCTTCCCCGTCAGGAAGAGGCCGCCGTTACTGCCCCTGCGCCACCTTCAGCGTCGCCGCAATATTGCGCGCCGTCGCCCGTACGTTTTCAGCAGCGTCGTGCAACGCCTCTTCCAGCGTACAGACGCGATACAGCACGCTGAACACCGCATCCACTCCGTGCTGATGCACCACGCCGACATCGTCGCTCAGGCTGCCGGCAATGCCGATCACCGGTTTGCCGTAACGTTTGGCGACCCGCGCCACGCCAATCGGCACCTTGCCTTTGATGCTCTGGCTATCGATGCGTCCTTCGCCGGTGATCACCAGCGTCGCATCACGCACCAGCGCGTCCAGCCCCAACGCCTCGGTGACGATCTCAATCCCCTGGCGCAGTTCTGCCCGACAAAACGCCAGCAGTCCGGCGCCCATGCCGCCGGCCGCGCCGGCGCCGGGCACCTGCTGGACATCCACGCCCAGCGTACGCTTGATCACCTGTGCATAGTGGCCCAGCGCGCCGTCCAGTTCCGCCACCATCTGCGGCGTCGCCCCTTTCTGCGGGCCGAAAATGGCGGAAGCGCCCTCCGGCCCGGTCAGCGGGTTGGTCACATCGCAGGCCACCTCAAACCGGCACTGGCCGATACGCGCATCCAGCCGGCTGAGGTCAATCTGCGCCAGCGTCGCCAGCGCGGCGCCGCCAAAACCGATCTCCTCGCCGCGCTCGTCCAGCAGCCGCGCGCCCAGCGCCTGTACCATGCCGGCACCGCCGTCATTGGTCGCGCTGCCGCCAATGCCGATAATGCAGTGCCTGACGCCGTGCTCCAGCGCGCAGCGGATCAGCTCTCCGGTACCGTAGGAGGTGGTTTTCAGCGGGTTGCGCCGCCCGGTGGGCAGTCGCTCCAGCCCGCTGGCCGCTGCCATCTCGATAAACGCGCTACGCCCGTCGCCGGACAGGCCGAAAAACGCCGGCGTCGTCTCGCCTAACGGCCCGGTAACGTCCACCTTGATAATCCGCCCGCCGGTCGCCGCCACCATGGCTTCCACCGTTCCTTCTCCGCCGTCGGCCAGCGGCAGTTTGACGAACTCCGCAGCGGGGAAAACCTCGCGGAACCCGTCCTCAATGCAGGTGGCCACCGCCAGCGCGGATAAACTCTCTTTATATGAATCCGGCGCGATCACTATTTTCATAAGCTGCCTGCACAATCCCTAACTCGTGACTTGGACTTTGGCCAACTTCTCGTAATAACAGGCCAAAGCGCTGTGGTCCGCACCGCCCAGATCGTCGACCCGCAGCGCCTGCATCATCTCCATCACCGCCGAGGTCAGCGGTAGCTGCGCACCGATACCGTGCGAAGTGTCCAGCGCGTTAGCCAGATCCTTGATGTGCAATTCGATGCGGAACCCCGGTTTGAAATTACGCGCCAGCACCATCGGCGCTTTGGCGTCCAGCACCGTGCTGCCCGCCAGCCCGCCGCGAATCGCCTGATAGACCCGCTCAGGATCGACGCCGGCCTTGGTGGCCAACACCAGCGCTTCCGACATCGCGGCGATATTCAGCGCGACGATCACCTGGTTCGCCAGTTTCGTCACGTTGCCGGCGCCGATCTCGCCGGTATGCACCACCGATCCGGCCATCGCCTTCATCACCTCATAGCAGCGGTCGAACACCGCCTTCTCGCCGCCGACCATCACCGACAGCGTGCCGTCAATCGCCTTCGGCTCGCCGCCGCTGACCGGCGCATCCAGCATGGCAACCTGCTTTTCCGCCAGTCTGGCGCTGATTTCCCGGCTGGCCAACGGTGCGATCGAACTCATATCAATCACCACCGTGCCCGGCTTCGCCCCCTCAATAACGCCGTTCTCCCCCAGCACCACCTCCTGCACCTGCGGTGAGTTGGGCAGCATGGTGATCACGATGTCGCACTGCGCCGCCACCGCTTTAGGCGTATCGGCGCTCTCCGCACCCAGCTCGCTCAGCTCGGCGGTGGTTTCCGCCCGATGATTCAGCACCACCAGCGCATAGCCGGCTTTCAACAGGTTTTTGCTCATCGGTTTGCCCATAATGCCCAGGCCGATAAATCCAATTTTCATCTTCTGCTCCTTATTTCACACCAGGTTTAAAACGGTCGCGCAGCGCCTGCGTCGCACCGCGCAGCACGCCTAAATCACTGCCGACAGCGACAAATTTCGCCCCCCACTCCAGATAGCGGCGCGCATCGGCTTCGGCCGGTGCCAGAATGCCGCTCGGTTTCCCCGCCGCCGCCGCGCGCTCAAAAATATGCCGGATCGCCGCCTGCACCTGCGGATGATTCGGCTGGCCGAGATAACCCAGCGCGGCGGACAGATCCCCGGGGCCGACGAAGATACCGTCAACGCCCTCCACCGCGGCAATGGCATCCAGATGGTCGATGCCCGCCTGCGTTTCGATCTGCACCAGCACGCTGATATTGTCGTTAACGCTGCTGAAGTAATCGCTGACCGTGCCGTAGCCGTTGCTGCGGTGGGAGACCGACACGCCGCGAATGCCGGCCGGCGGATAGCGCGTGGCCGCCACCGCCTGCAGCGCCTGCTCTTCACTCTCCACAAACGGGATCAGGAAGTTAAAAAAACCGATATCCAGCAGGCGTTTGATAATCACCGGCTCGTTACAGGGCGGCCGCACCACCGCCGCACTGCTGCTGCCCTTCAGCGCCATCAGTTGCGGCACAAAGGTGGTGATATCATTCGGCGCATGCTCGCCGTCCAGCACCAGCCAGTCGAAACCGGCCAGCCCCAGCACTTCGGTCGAGATCGGGTTGCCCAGCGCCGACCAACAGCCGATAAGGGTTTCCCCCTGCTGCAGAGACTGACGAAAGCGGTTGTGACAACTGTTCATGGCGTATCCTTTACGTTGAAGGGTGAAAAGACGAACAAGGCGGATTAGCGCACCAGGCAAGGGCGTTTATTATCGAAGGCCCAATCCGGCACCAGGAACTGCATACCCATCGCGTCATCGCGCGCGCCGAGGCCGTGGGTTTTATACAGCTCATGCGCCTTCATCAGGCGATCGCGATCCAGCTCGATCCCCAGCCCCGGCTTCTGCGGCACCGCCACGCGGCCGCCGGCGATGGTCAGCGGTTCGCGCGTCAGGCGCTGGTTGCCTTCCTGCCAGATCCAGTGGGTATCAATGGCGGCGATGTTGCCCGGCGCGGCGGCGGCCACGTGGGTGAACATCGCCAGCGAGATATCGAAATGGTTATTGGAGTGCGATCCCCAGGTCAGACCGAATTCGTGGCACAGCTGCGCCACCCGCACCGATCCCTGCATCGTCCAGAAGTGCGGGTCCGCCAGCGGGATATCCACCGACTGCAGCTGCAGCGTATGGTGCATCTGGCGCCAGTCGGTAGCGATCATATTGGTGGCGGTCGGCAAGCCGGTGGCGCGGCGGAACTCCGCCATCACTTCGCGACCGGAGAAGCCCTGCTCGGCGCCGCACGGATCCTCGGCGTAAGCCAGCACGTTGCGCAGCCGCCTGCCCAGACGGATCGCTTCTTCCAGCGACCAGGCGCCGTTCGGATCGAGCGTGATGCGCGCCTGCGGGAAACGCTCCGCCAGCGCGGTGACCGCATCGGCTTCTTCTTCGCCGGCCAGCACCCCGCCTTTCAGCTTGAAGTCGTTAAAACCGTATTTCTCATAGGCGGCTTCCGCCAGGCGCACCACCGCCTGCGGCGTCAGCGCCTCCTCATGGCGCAGCCGGTACCAGTCGCAGGCATCGTCCGGCTGGCTCTGATACGGCAGCGGGGTTTTATTGCGGTCGCCGATATAGAACAGATAGCCGAGCATCTCCACCGACTCGCGCTGCTGCCCGTCCCCCAGCAGCGCCGCCACCGGCACCTCCAGGAACTGCCCCAGCAGATCGAGCATCGCCGCTTCAATGCCGGTTACCACGTGGATGGTGGTGCGCAGATCGAAAGTCTGCTGGCCGCGCCCCGCCGCATCGCGATCGGCGAAGCGCTGGCGCACCGCCGTCATCACGTTTTTATATTCGCCGAGCGTTTTCCCCACCACCAGCGGCTGCGCATCCTCCAGCGTCTGGCGGATCTTTTCGCCGCCCGGCACTTCTCCGACGCCGGTATTGCCGGCGTTATCCTGCAGAATCACAATATTGCGGGTGAAAAACGGCGCGTGGGCACCGCTCAGGTTCAGCAGCATGCTGTCATGGCCGGCGACCGGCACCACCTGCATGGCGATAATTTTTGGAGCACTGTGAAACGTGGTCATAAGTCTGTCCTTTTCAGAGTGAAATCAACGGCCGAACGCCGGGCGCCGGCGGTCAAAACGCCAACCGGGCACCAGATACTGCATCGCCTGGGCATCGTTGCGCGCCCCGCTCGGCAGCGTCTGATGCAACCGGTGCGCCTGTTCCAGCGCCTGCCAGTCCAGCTCGATGCCGAGACCCGGCGCGTCAGGCAGCGCAATTTTTCCGTCGACGATTTGCAATGGGTTTTTCGTCAGATGCTGGCCTTCCTGCCAGATCCAGTGGGTATCGATGGCGGTCGGTTTCCCCGGCGCCGCCGCGCCGACGTGGGTAAACATCGCCAGAGAAATATCGAAGTGGTTATTGGAGTGGCAGCCCCAGGTCAGCCCCCACGCGTCGCACAGCTGCGCCACCCGCACCGCACCGGACATCGTCCAGAAGTGCGGATCCGCCAGCGGAATATCCACCGCCTGCAGCTGTGTGGCGTGGCGCATTTCCCGCCAGTTGGTGGCAATCATATTGGTCGCCACCGGCAAGCCGGTTGCCCGGCGGAACTCGGCCATCACTTCACGGCCGGAAAAGCCCTGCTCTGCGCCGCACGGGTCTTCCGCATAGGTCAGGATGCCGTTCATGCCGCGGCACAGCGCGATAGCCTCATCCAGCCGCCAGGCGCCGTTGGGATCGACGGTGATACGCGCCTGCGGGAAGCGCTGCGCCAGGGCGCACACCGCCTCGATCTCCTGCTCGCCCGGCAGCACGCCGCCCTTGAGTTTAAAATCCTTAAAGCCGTAGCGATCCTGCGCCGCCGCCGCCAGCTCGACGATGGCTGCCGTATCCATCGCTTCCTGATGGCGCAGGTGATACCACGGGTGGCCGCCCTGCTCACCGGCCTGATACGGCAAATCGGTGCGCCGGCGGTCGCCGATGTAAAACAGATAGCCCAGCACCGTCACCGCATCGCGCTGTTTGCCGGGGCCAAGCAGCTCCGCCACCGGTACGCCAAGACACTGCCCCAGCAGATCCAGCAGCGCGGCCTCCAGCGCCGCCACCGCGTTGACCCGCAGTTCAAACGTCCAGGCGCCGCTGGCGAAGGCGTCGAAATCTGCCGGCTGGCTGCCGCCGTGCAGCGCGTGCACCAGACTGTTCATCCGCGCAACCTGCTGCCCCACCACCTGCGGCATCGCCGCCGTCAGAGTCTGGTAAATCACCTCGCCGCCCGGCGCTTCGCCCACGCCGGTATGGCCGGCGCTGTCGGTCAGCACCACGATATTGCGGGTGAAACAGGCGCCGTGGGCGCCGCCGATATTCAGCAGCATGCTGTCGTAGCCGGCGACCGGGATCACGCGCATGGCGGTGATGGTTGGCGTGCTCTGCGTATTGCTCATCATGCCCCCCGTGCGACAGGTTTCAGTTCGATGCGTTTGATTTCACCGACGATAAACAGATAGCTGACCACCGCCAGCAGAGCATGGATGCCGACGTACAGCAGCGCGCCGTTGAATGAGCCGGTGGTGCCGATGATGTAGCCGATGGCGATCGGCGTCACGATGCCGGAGATATTGCCGAACATATTGAACAGCCCGCCGCTCAGGCCGCTGATCTCTTTCGGCGCGGTATCGGCCATCACCGCCCAGCCCAACGCCCCCAGCCCCTTGCCGAAGAACGCCATCGCCATAATGCCGACCACCATCCACTCGGTGTCTACGTAGTTACAGAAGATCATCGACATCGACAGCAGCATGCCGATCACGATCGGCGCCTTGCGCGAGAAGGTCAGCGAGTTGGTGCGGCGCATCAGATAGTCAGAGATCACCCCGCCCAGCACGCCGCCGACGAAGCCGCAGATGGCCGGCACCGAGGCGACAAAGCCGGCTTTCAGAATCGACATGCCGCGCGCCTGCACCAGATAGACCGGAAACCAGGTAATAAAGAAGTAGGTCAGCGCGTTGATGCAGTACTGGCCGATATAAACGCCGACCATCATGCGCGACTGCAGCAGCTGTTTGATCTGCCGCCATTTCTCGCCTTTCACCGGCTGCGCCTGCGGCTGCTTCTGATCCATATTGGTCAGCGCGCCGCCGGCTTCGATATAGTCCATTTCGGCCTGGTTAATGCGCGGGTGATCTTTCGGGTTATGCACCACCTTCAGCCAGATAAAACTCAGCACAATCCCCAGCCCGCCCATAAAGAAGAACACGTGCGACCAGCCGACGGCGTGCGTCAGCCAACCCATGATCGGCGCGAAGATCACCGTGGCGAAATACTGCGCCGAGTTGAAAATCGACACCGCCGTGCCGCGCTCATGAGCGGGGAACCAGGCGGCGACGATGCGGCTGTTGCCCGGGAACGACGGCGCTTCCGCCAGTCCGACCAGAAAACGCAGGGCAAACAGCGCCACCACAATGCCGAAGCCGCTGAAGATATCGACAAACCCCTGCAGCAGGGTGAACAGCGACCAGATAAAGATGCTCCAGAAATAGACGCGCTTCGATCCAAAACGGTCCAGCAGCCAGCCGCCGGGGATCTGGCCGATGACGTACGCCCAGGAAAAGGCGGAGAAGATGTAGCCCATCCCGACCGGATCCAGCCCGATATCCTGAGCCATTGACGAACCGGCGATCGACAGCGTGGCGCGGTCGCCGTAGTTAAATGACGTGACGATAAACAGCATCACCACAATCCAGTAGCGCGTATTGGTTCTTTTTATTGCGCCGGTTGCGGAACTGATTGTTGACATGGTGTTCTCCTGAATCTAGCCATTGCTATCTTCATCCTGAACTGCATGAATATCTCAGAACGAAATGGGTTGAATTAAATAAACCTCACCTGTGAGCAGTGCGATTAATTCCGTTGCGGTTAATATCAAAGCCCAATAATTTTGCTCTGCGAAAAGTATATGTAGCCCGCAAACGAAGCTCATCGGGCAATATTCCAAGTATCAGCCCAATATGCGCGTTAGTTTGGGGCATCTGCCCAAGATAACGCCGGACGGCTCACGAAACCCCGTCAGGCCGTGATCGGCCTCACGTGCCGTTGGCGCAATGCCAAATAATTTACCGCTGCCGCCGCGTAATACCGGTCATTTGCATAATGTCGCCCTCTGACTGGTAAACCTATACTTACTCAGGTGAGCACATCTGCCGATTAATCTCGCAGCAAAAATAATAATTAAGGCAAGTGAGGTTGTAATGTCTGAAATAAATATCCGCCACGACGCGCCGCTATATATTAAGGTGCACGCCGATGATAATGTCGCTATCGTGGTCAATAAGCAGGGATTAGCCAAAGGCACGCTGTTTCCCTGCGGTTTACAGTTAATTGAACATGTGCCGCAGGGGCATAAGGTGGCGTTGAATCATATCGCCGCCGGCGAAGCGATTATTCGCTACGGGGAAACCATCGGCTATGCACAGCGCGATATCTTACGCGGCAGCTGGATTGATGAGTCGCTGGTGACGCTGCCGGAAGCGCCGGCGCTGGACAGCCTGCCGCTGGCCAATCGCGTGCCGCCGCCGTTGCCGCCGCTGGAGGGCTACACCTTCGAGGGCTACCGCAACGCCGACGGCAGCGTCGGCACTAAAAACCTGCTGGGGATTACCACCAGCGTGCACTGCGTCGCCGGCGTGGTCGACTTCGTGGTGAAAATCATCGAGCGCGATCTGCTGCCGAACTACCCCAACGTAGACGGCGTGGTGGCGCTGAACCATCTCTACGGCTGCGGCGTCGCCATCAACGCGCCGGCCGCCGTGATGCCGATCCGCACTATCCATAATCTGGCGCTTAACCCCAATTTCGGCGGCGAAGTGATGGTGGTCGGCCTTGGCTGCGAGAAACTGCAGCCGGAACGGCTGCTGCAGGGCACCCCCGATGTGCAGCCGATCTCGCTGGACGCCGGGCAGATCGTGCGTCTGCAGGATGAGAAGCATATCGGGTTTAAATCAATGGTGGACGATATTCTGGCGCTGGCGGAACGGCATCTGCGCAAACTCAATCAACGCCGGCGCGAACCCTGCCCGGCGTCAGAGCTGGTGGTCGGCATGCAGTGCGGCGGCAGCGACGCTTTCTCCGGCGTGACCGCCAACCCGGCGGTGGGCTATGCCTCCGATCTGCTGGTGCGCTGCGGCGCTACGGTGATGTTCTCGGAAGTGACGGAAGTGCGCGACGCCATTCATCTGCTGACGCCGCGCGTCGCCGACCAGGAAGTAGGCCGGCGCCTGCTGGAGGAGATGCGCTGGTACGACGATTATCTCAGCCAGGGGCAGACCGACCGCAGCGCCAACCCGTCGCCCGGCAATAAAAAAGGCGGGCTGGCCAACGTGGTGGAAAAGGCGCTGGGATCGATCGCCAAGTCCGGCACCAGCGCGATTGTCGAAGTGCTCTCCCCCGGCCAGCGCCCGAGTAAACGCGGCCTGATCTTCGCCGCCACGCCCGCCAGCGACTTCGTCTGCGGTACGCAGCAGCTGGCCTCCGGCATTACCCTGCAGGTGTTCACCACCGGACGCGGCACGCCTTACGGCCTGACCGCCGTTCCGGTGATCAAAATGGCGACGCACAGCGCGCTGGCCGAACGCTGGCACGATCTGATGGATATCGACGCCGGCAGCATCGCCAGCGGCGAAGCCACCATTGAGCAGGTGGGCTGGCAGCTGTTTGAACTGATTTTGGCCATCGCCAGCGGGCGCAAGAAAACCTGGTCGGATCAATGGGGACTGCACAATGCGCTGGCGGTGTTCAACCCGGCGCCGGTCACCTGAGCTATTCGTCCAGCTGCAGGCCGATATACAGCAGTAAACGTGCGTCGAAGCTGGACAGGTTCAGGCCGGTCAGTTCGGAAATACGGTTCAGGCGGTATTCCAGGGTGTTGCGGTGAATATACAGCGCCTTGGCGGTGGCGCTCGGCTGTACGTTATTCAAAAACCAGGCGCTGAGGGTACGCCGCAGCAGGCCGTTGCCGTCCATCGCCTTCAGGCGCGCCAGCGGCCTGACCAGCTCGTCCGCCTGCCAGCCGCCGCGCAGGCTGTCCAGCAGCACCGGCAGCATCAGGTCCTGGTAGTAGTAGGCGCGCTGCTCGAACATCCGCTGCTTGCCCACCGCCATGGTGGTGCGCGCGGTGCGGTAGGAGCGGGCGATGCTGCCCGGCCCGGTAAAGTAATTGCCCAGCGCCACCCGCACCCGCAGCCGGCTGCTCTCTTTCATGCGCGACAGCAGGTTTTCTACCCGGCGACGATGATCTTCAGCGTCCCAGCGGCCGTGGCCGTTGAGCGCCGGCTTCAGCACCACCATTTCGCTGAGCGAGACGATGGCAATCAGATTGTCGCGCTCCGGCAGCGTCAGCAGCGCCTGCAGCTGCTGCAGTTCCGCCATTGCGCTGTCGACGCCGAGCTGTCCGCTGTCCACCTCGACCACCGCCGCCACGCGCGGCTCTTCAGGGTCGATACCCAGCCGCTGCGCCCACTCCATCAGCGCCGGCGACAGCGCCTCCGCACGGATCAGGTTCAGCACCAGCTCTTCACGAAAACGGCTGTCCTGCGCCAGCAGGTGCATCAGCCGCGCCTGCTCCAGCATCATTTCAGCCGCCATGCACACCAGCTCGCCGTATTGGCGCAGCTGCGCCGGATTGCCGGTCAGGCCGATCACCCCGACGATGCTGCCGTCGATGCGCAGCGGCAGATTGATGCCCGGCCGCACGCCGTGCAGATGGCGGGCGACGGCTTCATCAATATCCACCACGCGGGCCTGCGACAGCACCAGCAGCGCCCCTTCGTGCAGTTCACCGACCCGCTCGCGGTCGCCGCTGCCGATGATCCTGCCGCGCGCGTCCATCACATTGACATTGCCGTCAATGATTTGCATGGTGCGCGCCACGATTTCCTGCGCCAGCTTGCCGTCAAGATGGTATTCCGCCATTCAATTCGCCCCAACCCGATTTTAGATAATCGCCCAGCATACCGACGCGCTGAGAGCGGCACATTGTGCAGATGCCCAAAGCGTTTCGGCAGCGCCGGGAGTTGTGGCAGGCTTCACAATTTAGCAACATGAAAAAGGCACGCCGTAGCGTGCCTGTCGGATGAGAGAGCGCAAGCAGATTACTGCATCAGCAGGTACAGCGTGCTGTCGCCGCGCAGGATGTTCAGCGCCAGTACCGGCGGCTTGCTGTCGAGAATTTTGCGCAGTTCGCTCAGGTTCTGCACCGGCTGTTGGTTGACCCCCAGGATCACGTCGCCTTTCTTCAGGCCAATGCTGGCGGCGGCGCTGCCGGCCTTCACGCTGTCGACCCTGACCCCTTTATGGTTGCCGGCCTGCGCGTTGCTCAGTTCGGCCCCCTCGATGCCGGCATTGATATTGCCGGAATCAACCTGCGTCTGCTTGCTTTGCTCCAGCGTCACATCCACGGTGACCGGTTTGCCCTCGCGGATAATCCCCAGCGACATTTTGCTGCCGGCCGGCAGCGTGCCGATCTGCGCGCGGAACGAGGCGAAGCTGGAAATGGCTTTGCCGTTCATGGTGACGATCACATCGCCCGCCTTGATGCCCGCTTTGGCGGCGGAGGATTTCGGCATCACCTGGCTGACGAAGGCGCCGCGCTGGGCGTCGACCTTCATCGCCTGCGCCAGCTCGGAATTCAGCTCGGTGCCCATAATGCCCAGCTCACCGCGTTTGACCTGGCCATATTGCACCATCTGCGCCGTCAGGCTTTTCACCATATTGCTCGGAATGGCGAAGCCGATACCGATATTGCCGCCGTCCGGCGCCAGGATCGCGGTGTTGATACCGATCAGCTCGCCGTTCAGATTAACCAGCGCGCCGCCAGAGTTGCCGCGGTTGATCGCCGCATCGGTCTGGATAAAGTTTTCGTAGTTTTCCAGGTTCAGGCCGCTGCGCCCCAGCGCCGAAACTATACCGGAGGTGGCGGTTTCACCCAGGCCATAAGGGTTGCCGATCGCCACCGTGTAGTCGCCGACCCGCAGCCGATCGGAATCCGCCATTTTGATCGCGGTGAGGTTCTTGAAGTTTTTCAGCTGGATCAGCGCAATATCAGAGCGCGGATCCTTGCCGATGATCTTGGCGTCAAAGCGGCGGCCGTCGCTCAACTGCACCTGGATCTTGCTGGCGTTGTCCACCACATGGTTATTGGTCACCACGTAGCCCTTCGCCGCATCGATCACCACCCCGGCGCCCAGCGCCTTAAAGCTCTCTTTGGCGCCCTGGCCACCCGGCCCGCCCTGACACATCGGCGAGCCCTGGAACGGCGAACCGTCCTGACAGAACGGCGAGTCTTCGCCGAAAAATTGCTGGAACTGCTGCGGCATACGCGGCGTATTGACGGCGGCGCTGCCTTCAACGTTGATGCTGACCACCGACGGCATCACCTTTTCCAGCATCGGCGCCAGGCTCGGCAACTGTGACGACGGCGTGCTGGCGGAAGCCGTTTCTGCGGCGGCGGCGCTTGCCGGGCCAAGGGCCATACCCATGCTGAAAGCCAGGGCGCTCAGAACTAATGCGGTTTTTTTCATCTGTGTGTCTCTATAAAGTCAGTCAATGCAGGGACATACCCCGTTCAGCGGGCGCCGCAGGGTATTGCGCTTGTTGTACTCAATGAGAACCTATTAATAACCTGAAGTTCAGCCGTGGAGTATTGAGAAGCGTAAAAAAATATTCTTCGTCTTTACACTTCTCTAAATAATAAACCGCGCCCTGAATGACGCGGTGGGATAAGAGATGTTTACGCGCCGGGATTATTCTGCTGCCATTAAACGTCGGTATTCATCATAGGCATAAAGATCGGTCATACCGCTGATATAATCCTGTAACAGCCGCGCGCGGAAATAATATTCTCGAATCTCCCGCTGCTCCGGGGATAAATACTGTATCCCCTCGACGGCTTCGATATAAGCCAGCCGATGCTTGGTGGACAATTTATGAAACAGCCGCGTCTCAATCGGGAAACCACGGTGGCTGTCTTCCTGCACCAGTTGGCTGAAATCCGCCAGCGACATCGCCAGCAGCGGGCTGTAAATATCCAGCAGACCGCTGATGACCCGGTAGCCCTGCAGCTCCAGCTGTTCCACTTCCGGATGGTTGAACACGTATTTAAACGCCACCTTCTTGAAGACTTTCAGCAGCCGGAATGCCGGACTGGAATCCTCCAGCAGCGCCTGATTAAAGCTGCCCTGATAAATCGCGTCCAGATTATCAATAAAACGCCCGGCGGCATGAGGCACCAGTTTAGCAACGGTAAATACCCGCAGGTACATAAAGAACTGATCTTCCGAACTGCGTCGCGCGCCGCCCTGCGCTATTTTGCCAAACGCGCCGGCCACCGTTTTATCAAACAGATCGCCCGGCGTCACCGCGCCCCATTCCTGGCTCAAATAGTGATAAAGCTGAACGACGGTGAAAATGTTTTTTTCCACCGCGTCTTCCAAATCGGCAATGCAATAAGAAATATCATCGGCAGCTTCCATGATATAAGTCAGCGGGAAACGGTCGAATTCCCCCATCTGCAATTCACGCCGCAGGCGGTCAACAAACGCCTCCTCCGCCAGATAGAAACCCGGCTTTTTCATCAGATAGCTGTGGCTGGCGGGGATATCCTGCGCCCAATACGCCGGGCGGGTATATTTCAGGATGCAGCCCACCTGGGCATAGGTCAGATTCAGTTTCAGCAGCGTATACACCAGCCGGATCGCCTGTGCGTTGCCTTCAAACTGGCTCAGATCGTGGCGGATGCGGCTGCGCAGCCGGTTCAGATCGCCATCCCCTTCACGCAGGCGCAGCACCTCGACCTGGCAGCCGTCCTGGCTGTTCGGCTCGCTGCCGCTGCTGGCCGGATCGAGCCGCTGGCTGAACCAGTCGTTAATCGCCGACTCGCCGAAGTGGCCAAACGGCGGATTGCCGATATCATGCATCAGGCAGGCCATTTCAACGATGCTTTCAAACGGATCCAGCAGATTGGTCAGGCCGAGTTCATCAATACGCTGCTCTTGCTTAAAGCGGTTGAGGATCTCTTTGGCAATGTGCCTCCCCACCTGCTGTACTTCCATCGAGTGGGTTAACCGGCTGCGCACCGCCGCGTTGCGCTCCAGCGGGAAGACCTGGGTTTTCTGCTGCAGCCGGCGAATCGCCGCCGAGTTGACGATCCGCCCGCGGTCGCTTTCAAACTGGCGGACAATGTCATATTCCTGCTCCGCCGCGATCGGATTGCTGAACGGGCGCTGAAAGCTGATTTTCTGTTTAAAGTCGATCCCGGACATCTGCGGCTCCCCTGTTTTGGCCCTGGCGCGTCTGCCTCCGTGATAACAATTCCACACGGCGGATGCAACGGATTATCTCTGTTTAACAGCCATGATAGACTATGCGGCACTTCTTCCCCCTATCAGCGAGTATTATTTATGAAAGTAGGCATTATCGGCGCCATGGAGCAGGAAGTTACCCTGCTGCGCGATCAAATCGAAAACCGTCAGACCATCCAGCGCGCAGGCTGTGAAATTTACACCGGCCAGATCAACGGAGTAGAGATTGCGCTGCTGAAATCCGGCATCGGTAAAGTCTCGGCGGCGATGGGCACCACCCTGCTGCTGGAGCACTGCCAGCCGGATATGGTGATCAACACCGGTTCCGCCGGCGGTCTGGCCGCCACGCTGAAAGTCGGGGATATCGTGGTGTCCGAAGAAGTCCGCTACCACGATGCCGACGTCACCGCATTCGGCTATGAGCCGGGCCAGATGGCGGGCTGCCCGGCGGCGTTCGTCGCCAACGACGCGCTGATCGCCCTGGCGGAACACTGCATCCGCCAGTTGGATCTTAACGCGGTACGCGGCCTGATCTGCAGCGGTGACGCCTTTATCAACGGCGCAGAACCGCTGGCACGCATTCGCGCCACCTTCCCGAGCGTCGCAGCGGTGGAAATGGAAGCGGCGGCGATCGCCCACGTCTGTCACCAGTTCGGTACGCCGTTTGTGGTGGTGCGCGCCATCTCCGACGTGGCCGACAGCGAGTCGCATATGAGCTTTGACGAGTTCCTGACCGTAGCCGCCAAACAGTCCTCGCTGATGGTCAACGCAATGCTGCAGATGTTGGCAAAGCGCGACTAAGGTGAAACGACGCTTTTGCTGCCTGTTGTGGCTGCTGGCGCTGGCGGTCTCCCTGCCCGCAGCTGCTGCACAGCGGGTGATCAGCCTGGCGCCCAATACCACCGAACTGGCCTACGCCGCCGGCATGGGGGATACCCTGCTGGCGGCCAGCGCCTTTTCCGATTACCCGCCGCAGGCCAAGAAGCTCGAACAGGTGGCGTCGTGGCAAGGGGTTAATCTGGAGCGGATCCTGGCGTTAAAGCCGGATCTGATCCTGGCCTGGCGCGGCGGCAATCCGCAGCGGGTCCTGGATCAGCTCGCCGCATTCGGCATTCCGATCTTTTACGCCGACGCCAAAACGCCGGAAGAGATCGCCCGTTTGCTGGACGATCTGGCCGCTTACAGTCCGCACCCGGAGCAGGCGCATCAGTCAGCAGCGCAGGTACGCCAGCAGCTCGCCCGTCTGAAGGCCCGCTATGCCGATAACCCACAGCGCCGCGTGCTGCTGCAGTTCGGCACCCAGCCGCTGTTCACCAGCTCCGCCGCGACGCTGCAAAGCCGACTGCTGAGCCTGTGCGGCGGCGAAAACATCTTTGCCGACAGCCGCGTACCCTGGCCGCAAATCGGCCGCGAGCAGGTGCTGGCTCGTCAGCCGCAGGCGATCGTCATCAGCGGCGGCGCCAAAGAGGTTGCCAACGTCAAAGCATTCTGGTCGCCTCAGCTGCAGGTGCCGGTCATCGCGCTGAATGAAGACTGGTTCAACCGCGCAGGGCCGCGCATTATGCTGGCGGCGCAGCAGCTGTGCAGCCAGCTGGCGGAGATTCGCTGATGCTGGTGTTCTGGCTGGATATCCTCGGCACGGCGGTGTTCGCCATCTCCGGCGTATTGCTGGCCGGCAAGCTGCGGATGGATCCTTTCGGCGTGCTGGTGCTCGGGGTGGTGACCGCCGTGGGCGGCGGCACCATCCGCGACATGGCGCTGGCCAATGGCCCGGTGTTCTGGGTGCAGGATCCCACCGATTTGGTGGTGGCGATGATCACCTGTGTGCTGACGCTGATGCTGGTGCGCCAGCCGCGCCGCCTGCCGAAGTGGGTGTTGCCGGTGCTGGATGCGGTCGGGCTGGCGGTGTTCGTCGGCATCGGCGTCAATAAGGCCTTTGCCGCCGGCAGCGGCGCGCTGGTGGCGGTATGTATGGGCGTGATTACCGGCGTCGGCGGCGGCATTATCCGCGACGTGCTGGCGCGCGAAATCCCGATGATCCTGCGCACGGAAATCTACGCCACCGCCTGCATTATCGGCGGCATCGTGCACGCCACGGCGTATTCCAGCTTCGGCATGCCGCTGCAGCAGGCGATGATGCTCGGCATGACCATTACGCTGCTGATCCGGCTGGCGGCCATTCGCTGGCACCTGAAGCTGCCGGCGTTTATTCTCGAACAATAAAAAACCCGCCTTACGGCGGGTTTTCTTAAGATCGGACGTCAGATTAGATGCTGAACGACGAGCCGCAGCCACAGGTGGTTTTGGCATTCGGGTTGGTCACCACAAAGCGCGACCCTTCCAGACCTTCGGTATAATCCACCGAACCGCCCACCAGATATTGCAGGCTCATCGGATCGACCACCAGAGCCACGCCCTGTTTTTCGATGGTCATATCGCCTTCGTTGACCTTATCGTCAAAAGTGAAGCCGTATTGGAATCCGCTGCAGCCGCCGCCGGTGATGTAAACCCGCAACTTCAGGTTCGGATTTTCTTCATCAGCGATCAGGAATTTCACCTTGTTCGCTGCTGCCTCGGTAAATTGCAGGGGCAGTGCTGTTTCTTCACTCATACTCTTAACTCCCAACATGATTCAGCATCAGGCTCCCTTATACGTCGGGCGGGTGCCGGCAACCTGATTAATACTGTGATTATCCAATACCTGAGTGTTGCGTTCAAGTATTCACCGCATTTGTTGCATTTTCTTTGCTTGTTTTCTCCGCCGCCCGCTGCTTCTCCAGCGTGCGCGCCAGCAGCGACGAATACAGCGGCTGACCGCCGAGGAACTGGGCCACCAGCGTCGCGCCAAGGCACGTAATGATCATCGGCAAAATCAGCTGATAATTGTCCGTCATTTCCAACACCAGCACGATGCCGGTCAGCGGCGCACGCACCGTCGCGGCAAACAGCGCCCCCATGCCGGCAATGGCGAACGTCCCCGGCTCGATGCCATACTGCGGGAAAAGGTGGCTGCTCGCCAGACCAAATGCGGTGCCGAACAGCGTACCCAATGCCAGCATCGGCGCAAAAATCCCGCCCGGCGCGCCGGAGCCAAAGCACAGCAGCGTGGTGACAATCCGGGCGATAAAGATAAACATCAGCATGCCGACGGTATAGTTGCCCGCCGCCGCAATCGGAATCAGGCCGAAACCGCCGCCGGCGGCCTCCGGCTGAATCAGCGCCAGTACGCCGCACAGGCCGCCCAGCCCACCGCCCATCAGCACAATTTTGCGCATTTCGCCGCCGTGCAGGCGGGCAAACATATCCTGGGTACGGAAGATCAGCCGGTTAAACATCACGCCGACGCCGCCGAACACCGCGCCCAGCACCAGATACAGCCACAGAGTGTTGGTCGGTGCCGATGAGAGTTTACCCACCTCGATCACCGCATGCTGACCATTGCACAACTGGTAGACCACGGTCGACATAATCACGCCGATAAATACCGCTTTAATCGAGATCAGGTTGTAACGAAACTGCGGGCGCATCTCTTCGATAATAAACAGAATCCCCGCCAGCGGCGCGTTAAACGCGGCGGACAGCCCCGCCGCCGCCCCGGTCGCCAGCAGCGAGTGGCGCGCCTCGGCGCCGCGGATACGGAAGATATCCAGCACCATGCGCCCGACATTGCCCCCCATCTGCACCGTCGGCCCTTCGCGCCCCAGCACCATGCCGGCGCCCAGCGTGCCCATGCCGCCGACAAATTTTACCGGCAGAACCCGCCACCAGCGCACCGGACGCAGCTCTTCCAACGCGCCTTCTATCTCCGGAATGCCCGACCCGCCGGCCTCCGGCGCAAAACGCCGCACCAGATAATAGCCCAGCATCGCCAACCCGGCGGACAACAGAAAAGCCAGAGGCCACACCAGATACCAGGCATCGGCGACGTACGACAGCGCGGAGAAACGCTGTTGCTGCACCCAGTCCACCGACTTTTCAAACGCTACGCCCAACAGCCCGGCCAGCGCGCCCACCAGGGCCGCCATCAACAAGATCGCCACCGGCGTTTTATCACGGCGAATAAACTGACGCACACTGTCAACGCGCTTCACACGCGGAGTAAGTACTAACGAGGGTTGTGGTTGCTGCTCACTCATAAGGGGTTGGTTACCGCCGGTAAGAATAAGTCATATAAATCGCAGAGCCGTCCATTCTATACCCAAAAAAGCGTACGGCACACCTCTCTTGGCAAACAGCGAAACTCACCGTTTACCCGTATCACGCTGCGGCGATCGTTTCATAACGGCGCGCACTCCACTAGAATAGCCCGGTAAAACACATTCAATATACATTCCTGGAGCCGATTTATGAGCTTACACAGCAAGTCCGAAAGTCTGTACGCCGAAGCGCAGCAGCTGATCCCCGGCGGGGTGAACTCCCCGGTGCGGGCATTTACCGGCGTCGGCGGGGTGCCGCTGTTTATCGAACGTGCCGACGGCGCCTACCTTTTTGACGCCGACGGCAAAGCCTATATCGATTACGTCGGCTCCTGGGGCCCGATGGTGCTGGGCCATAACCATCCTGCCATTCGCAACGCCGTCATTGCCGCCGCCGAACGCGGCCTGAGCTTTGGCGCGCCGACCGAAATGGAAGTGAAAATGGCCGCGCTGGTGACCGAACTGGTGCCGACGATGGATATGGTGCGCATGGTGAACTCCGGCACCGAAGCCACCATGAGCGCCATCCGTCTGGCGCGCGGCTACACCCAGCGCGATAAAATCATCAAGTTTGAAGGCTGTTACCATGGCCACGCCGACTGCCTGCTGGTCAAAGCCGGTTCCGGCGCGCTGACCCTCGGCCAACCGAACTCACCGGGCGTACCGGCGGACTTCGCCAAACATACCCTGACCTGCACCTATAACGATCTGGACTCGGTACGCAGCGCCTTTGAACAGTTCCCGTCAGAGATTGCCTGTATTATCGTCGAGCCGGTGGCGGGCAATATGAACTGCGTACCGCCGCAGCCGGACTTCCTGCCGGGGCTGCGCGCGCTGTGCGACCAGTACGGCGCACTGTTGATTATCGACGAGGTAATGACCGGCTTCCGCGTGGCGCTGGCCGGTGCGCAGGCGCACTACGGCGTTGAGCCGGACCTGACCTGTCTGGGTAAAATTATCGGCGGCGGTATGCCGGTAGGTGCATTCGGCGGCCGTCGCGACGTGATGGAAGCGCTGGCGCCGACCGGCCCGGTGTATCAGGCCGGGACGCTGTCCGGCAACCCGATCGCCATGGCGGCGGGCTTTGCCTGCCTGAGCGAAGTGGCGCAGCCGGGCGTTCACCAGACGCTGAACGAACTGACCGAAATGCTGGCGGACGGCCTGCGCCATGCCGCACAGGCGGAGAACATCCCGCTGGTGATCAACAACGTCGGCGGCATGTTCGGCCTGTTCTTTACCGATGCCGACGCAGTCACCTGCTATCAGGACGTGATGCAGTGCGACGCCGAACGCTTTAAGCGCTTCTTCCACCTGATGCTGGACGAAGGCGTATATCTGGCGCCGTCCGCCTTTGAAGCAGGTTTTATGTCCGTCGCCCACAGCAAAGAAGACATTCAGCGCACCATCGACGCCGCGCGTCGCTGCTTCGCCAAGCTGTAACGACGAGCGTTGCCGCAAACAAAAAGGGCTGAACCTGCGTTCAGCCCTTTTTTATCGCACGATGGCGGATTACAGCAAAGTGCCGTAAATCGTCAGCACCGCCACCACCACCACCAGAATCATCGTCACCTTACGCGCCAACACCACCGCGGCACGCGGCGTTTGTACCGGATCGTCATGCGGGTCCCGAGCCAGCGCAAACTGCGCCAGACGCGTCAGCACCTGGTACTGTGAAGTACGGCGATCGCCCAGCGAGGCGAACCAGGCCGGCAACGCCCTTTCTCCGTGGCCGATCAGCGCGTAGGCCACGCCCGCCAGCCGCACCGGGATCCAGTCCAGCCAGTGCAGCAATGCATCAATCCCCGATTGCGAACGCTCCAGCGGCGTATTGTGCCGCGCCAGCCAGGTTTGGTAAGCACGCAGGAAAGCATAGCCGGCCAACGCTATCGGCCCATAAGGACCGCACGCCACAAACCAGAACAGCGGCGCCAGATAATAGCGGTAGTTAATCCACAGCAGCGCATTTTGCAGTTCGCGCAGACGCTCTTCTTCGCTGCAGTCCACCGGCAGGCCGTGGATCAGCGCCAGCTCTTCCGCCATGGCATCAACCGCATGGCTGTCGCCCTGACGCGCCGCCTTCAGGTAGGCGCGGTAATGCTTGCGCTTAATGCCCGCCCCGACGCACAGCAGCGCCACGACAATCCACAGCAGCAGCGTCAGCAGACCGAAAAACAGCCCCTGTGCCAGCCATAAAATGCCCCAGACCACCACCATCCAGCCGCAGGCCAGCGCCAGCGTCTGCAGCAGCGAAAAACGGCGCAGACGCCGGAAAACCACTTCAAGCCGGTGATCCAGCTGCCAATGCTCGCCCAGCTTGAATAAACGTTCCCACGCCAGAACCAGTAACAGCGAAAACAGCGTCATTTGTTATGCCTCTCCCTTGTCATTGCGCCCGAGCGCTCGCCGGGGCCAACCACGTTGTTCCACAGATGCCAGATATTGCTCGCCACCGGTATCGGATAATACCTGATTCCTTGTTTAGCGACAGCGCATGCTGGCTATCACTGCCAGTGGTACTTGCCTGCACAACAGAGTAGCATGTTTCCTCCACATTCTTAGTTCCCTTTTCGGAGCCTTCTATGCCGACACGCCGCTACAGCGCCGACAGCCGTCGTGCTGAACTTCTTGAACGAATTGAACATGATATCCCTTTTGCCGTCGCCCAGGCGTTACGGGAAGATCTGGGTGGTGAAGTCAATCCTGAACGGGATATTACCGCCCAACTGCTGCCGGCGGACAAACAGGCCGAAGCCACGATCATCACCCGTGAAGCCGGCGTGTTTTGCGGCCAGCGCTGGTTAAATGAAGTCTTTATTCAGTTGGGTAATCAGGTGCGCGTGGAATGGCTGGCGGCCGACGGCGAAACGGTCACGCCGAACCAGCCGCTGTGCCGTCTGAGCGGCCCGGCGCGCATTATGCTGACCGGCGAGCGCACCGCGCTTAACTTTGTACAGACCCTGTCAGGCGTGGCGACCGCCGTCAGCCGCTATGTCGCACTGCTGGAAGGCACGCAGACGCGGCTGCTGGACACGCGTAAAACGCTGCCGGGGCTGCGCACCGCGCTGAAGTACGCCGTGCTGTGCGGCGGCGGCAATAACCACCGGCTGGGGCTGTCCGACGCCTTCCTGATCAAGGAAAACCATATTATCGCCTCCGGCTCAATCAAGAACGCGGTGGAGAAAGCCTTCTGGCTACACGCCGACGTGCCGGTCGAAGTGGAAGTGGAATCGCTGGACGAACTGCAGCAGGCGCTGGACGCCGGCGCGGATATCATCATGCTGGATAACTTCAGCGTGCCGATGATGAAGCAGGCTGTAGAACTGACCCAGCATCGCGCACAGCTGGAAGTCTCCGGTAATGTCACCAGCGACACCTTGCGCCAATACGCTGAAACCGGCGTGGATTATATTTCGGTCGGCGCGCTCACCAAGCACGTTACCGCCCTCGATTTATCCATGCGCTTTAAATAATCCCCCTTTTTTGCGCTCGCATCGCCAGCCCGGCGGCGCGAGCGGCTTTACACTGCGATCCGCGCCGCATTACACACTGCGAAAAACGGTAACCATCCAGATAGTGCTGGAAGCCATACGCAGTCCTGTCAGCATGCACTCGCACGCCCGGCCTCCTGACGCTACCGTTGCCACCCCACAACCAGGAGGAAGCAACGCATGGAAACACAACGTGGATTTACCCTGATCGAACTGATGGTGGTGATCGCCATCATCGCCACCCTGAGCGCCATCGGCGTGCCCGCCTATCAGCGCTATATCCAGAAAGCCGCAATGACCGACATGCTGCAGGCGATGACCCCCTATAAAATGGCGGTGGAGCTGTGCGTGCTGGACAGCGGCACCGCCGACGAATGCAACGCCGGCAGCAAAGGCATCCCGACAGGCGCCGCCTCGCGCTATGTCAGCGCCGTCAGCGTCAGCCGGGGAGTTATCACACTCACAGGCGCCCAGACGCTACAGGGGTTAACGGTCACAATGACGCCGACGCCGGACAGCAACGGCCTGATGCGCTGGGCGCGCAGCTGCAGCGCCGCAGAAAGCAGCGCGCTGCAGGATACCTGCCGGGAAGTGTTCCGCTTTGACGATGAGGCGGAACCATCCTGATGAGCCAGGCTATCAACGCTGAAATACAGACCCTGTGCCGGCGCTACCAGGCGCTGGCGCTGAGCGAAGATGAGCAATGCCTGACTATCGCCCTGCACGGCGAACCGCCGGCGCCGCTGCTCAATGCGCTGCGCTTCGCCAGCGGGAAACAGATCGCGCTGGAACAGTGGCCGCTGGCGCGGCTGGAGCAGGCGCTGTTTCAGTCGCCGGCGCTTCAGCCGGCTCAGACAGAGACCGCCGAGGCACACAGCTCCACGCTGGATGACGATACCGATACGCCTGCGGTCAACTTTATCAACCAAACGCTGCGCAGCGCGATCCAGCGACGCGCCTCCGACATTCACTTTGAACCTTACCAGCAACAGCTCAGCATCCGCCTGCGCATCGATGGCGTACTGCAGACGATCTCTCCGCCGCCGCTGGCCCTGGGCCTGCGCATTATCGCCCGGTTGAAGATCATGGCTCAGTTGGACATTGCCGAACGGCGGCTACCGCAGGACGGCCAGCTCGGCGTTCAGCTGGATCGCAGCCGCTACTCGATGCGCATCTCCACCCTGCCGACGCTATACGGCGAAAAGGTGGTGCTGCGGATCCTGCAAACCGACCGGCAGGATCTGCCGCTGGAGCAGTTGGGCATGACGGAGGCGGATCGCGCGCAGTTTGCCGCCGCCCTCGCCGGCCCACAGGGCATGATTCTGGTCACCGGCCCCACCGGCAGTGGAAAAACCGTCACGCTGTACAGCGGCCTGCACCAGTTGAACGATCGGCAGCGCAATCTGTGCAGCGTCGAGGATCCCGTCGAGATCCCGCTGTTTGGCGTCAACCAGACGCAGGTCAACGGAAAAATCGACCTGAGTTTTTCCCGCGTGCTGCGGGCACTGCTGCGCCAGGATCCGGACGTGATCATGATCGGCGAGATCCGCGACGGGGAAACCGCCGAAATTGCGGTGAAGGCCGCCCAGACCGGCCACCTGGTGCTATCGACCCTGCATACCAACTCCACCAGCGAAACCCTGACCCGCCTGACCAATATGGGCATCCCCGGTTATCTGCTGGCGGCCAGCCTCAAGCTGGTGATCGCCCAGCGGCTGGTGCGTCGACTGTGCCTGCACTGCCGCCGCCCGCAAACGGAAGCGCTGCACTTTCCCGCCGCGCTGTGGCCCCGCCCGTTGACGCCATGGCGCGCCGAAGGCTGCGAACACTGTTTCGGCGGCTATTACGGCCGCATCGGCATCTACGAATTACTGCACATCACCAGTGAGATACAGCACGGGTTACTGCACCAGTTAACGGCGGAGCAGTTAAACGAGATCGCACAGCGGCAGGGGCAGACTTCGCTGCTGCAGGCCGGGCTGGCGCTGGTGGCGGAAGGTATCACGTCGCTGCAGGAAGTGTATCGCGTGATAGGCCACACGGAGCTGCAGCCATGACGTCGCGGCGGCTTTTTCTCTGGCAGGCCATTAATAGTCAGGGTGAAATAGTTCCAGGAGAGTCGCTGGCTGAACGCAAAGAGCAGGTTTATCAACTGTTGATTGAACAGAACCTGCAGCCCTATCAGGTCGCACGCGGCAAGCCGGTTGGCCGGCGGCAATGGCGTGGCGAGGCATTGATCCTGTTCACCCGCCAGCTGGCTACGCTGCTGCAGGCCGGGCTGCCGCTGATGAACGCACTGCAGCTGCTGGCGCAGCAGCATCAGTCCGCTCCCTGGCGCTGTCTGCTACAGGAGATCGGCGAGCGGGTGGCTCAGGGCCAGCCGCTGTCTGAAGTGACGGCCGGCTACCACTACGTGTTTCCGCCTATTTATCGCCAGCTAATCACCTTGGGCGAACTGACCGGCAACCTCGATCGCTGTTGCCAGCAGCTGGCGCAACAGCAGGAAGAGCAGCAGAAGCTGCGCAAAAAAGTGCTGAAGGCCATCCGCTATCCGCTGTTTATCTGCGCGGTGGCCATACTGGTCAGCCTACTGATGCTGTTGATGGTGCTGCCGGAATTCGCCAAAGTGTATCAGTCGTTCGACGCTCCGCTGCCCTGGTTTACTCAGGGGTTAATGAATCTGTCGGCGCTGTTGGTCAGTGCCGGCCCCTATGTGTTGCTGGCCGGCGCCCTGCTGGCGGGCGGCTACTGGCGCTACTGCCATCCACATTCCCGCTGGCGGCGGCGGGAGCAGCGGCTCTGCCTGCGTCTGCCGCTGATTGCTCAGCTGATTAAAGGCGCCTGCCTGAGCCAAATCTTCCGTACGCTGCATATGACCCAACAGGCGGGGCTGACGCTGCTCGAAGGGTTGGATGCGGCGCTGCTGTCGATGGAGAATCTGTTTTTCCATCAGGCACTGGAGAATATTCGGCAGCGGCTGAACCAGGGGCTGCCGCTGTATCAGGCGCTGGCGGAACAGCCGCTGTTTCCACCGTTGTGCCAGCAGTTGGCGCGCGTCGGGGAAGAGTCCGGCACTCTGGACACTCTGCTGGGCAAACTGGCGTTATGGCATGAACAGCAGACGCATGAGCTGGCGGACGCTTTGGCGCAAACGCTGGAACCGTTGCTGATGCTGACCATCGGCATCATCGTCGGCGGCCTGGTGATCGCCATGTATTTACCGATTTTCCAATTGGGAACGGTGCTGGGATAAAACAGACGGGAGAAACGCCCCCACGGTGCGGGGGCGACAGGAGATTACTTGCTGCCGAATACGCGGTTTTCCTGCTCCGCAACGCGGATAAAGGTGGTGCGTTTGGTCAGCTCTTTCAGACGCTCTGCCCCCACGTAGGTGCAGGCCGAACGCAGGCCGCCGAGGATATCGCGTACGGTGAATTCCACTTCGCCGCGCAGCGGCAGCTTCACGGTTTTGCCTTCTGCCGCGCGGTACTCCGCGACGCCGCCCACGTGGCGCTTCATCGCGGATTCGGAACTCATGCCGTAGAACAGCATAAATTTCTCGCCGTTCTCTTCCACCACCGTGCCTTCGCACTCGTCGTGGCCGGCCAGCATGCCGCCCAGCATGACAAAGTCCGCGCCGCCGCCGAAGGCTTTCGCCACATCGCCCGGCACCGAGCAGCCGCCGTCGCTGACAATCTGCCCACCCAGCCCGTGCGCCGCGTCCGCGCATTCAATCACCGCGGACAGCTGCGGGTAGCCGACGCCGGTTTTCACCCGCGTGGTGCACACTGAACCCGGGCCAATGCCGACCTTAACGATATCGGCGCCGGACAGGATCAGCTCCTCGACCATTTCGCCGGTGACCACATTGCCGGCGCAGATCACGTGTTGCGGGCAGGCTTCGCGCGCTTTCTGCAGGAAGGCGACAAAGTGCTCCGAGTAGCCGTTAGCCACATCGATGCAGATAAACTTCAGCGCCGGCGACAGCGCCAGAATTTGCTTCATCTTTACGAAGTCGGCATCGGAGGTGCCGGTAGAAACCATCACGTGACGCAGCGTCTCTGCCGGTACGCGCTGAACGAATTCGGCCCATTGTTCAACCGAATAGTGTTTGTGTACCGCAGTAAGCACATCGAAAGACGCCAGAGCCTCTGCCATGCGGAAGGTGCCGACCGTATCCATATTGGCGGCAATGATAGGTACGCCGGACCAGTTCCATCCCGAATGTTTGAAGGTAAACTGGCGCTCCAGTTCTACTTCGGAGCGGCTTTTCAGCGTGGAGCGCTTCGGGCGGATCAGCACATCTTTAAAACCTAACTTCAAATCTTCTTCAATACGCATGACAACGGATTTCCTGGTTTATGGCGACGGATCGCAAGGGTGATCGAATCTTCTATCCCGCGGGTTTCAGCTAATGCCGCCACCTGCGCAGAACAGCTTGATGCCAGTTCCAGTGACGTTATCATACGCCGGAATAATCACGCGGCAAGACTGCGATTTCGTCTTTATTTACGCTACAATCCCAGAAATTTACCTGCGCCATTCCGATGTGATATTGCGCCCATTTTTGCCATTCTGGCGACAGAAACGCCAGCCTGACGGCGTCGACTTGCACTTCTGCACGATCGCTTTATGATTCGTCTATTGTTTCTGGATAAATCTTAGGGTGTCCCTTCACGCCATGACTTACATTGTTGCGTTGACCGGCGGCATCGGCAGCGGTAAATCAACCGTCGCCAATGCTTTTGCGCGTCATGGCATCGTGATTGTCGATGCCGACATCATCGCCCGCCAGGTTGTAGAGCCCGGCACGCCATCATTGGCGGCCATCAGCGCGCATTTTGGCCATGGGATACTCCAGCCGGATGGCGCTTTGGATCGGGCGGCGCTGCGTCAGCGTATCTTCAGCCAGCCGGATGAAAAACGCTGGCTGAATCAGCTGCTGCACCCGGTGATACAGCAGGAAACACAGCGCCAGCTGGCGCTGGCCGACAGCCCCTATGCGCTCTGGGTGGTGCCGCTGCTGGTGGAAAACCAGCTACAGTCACGTGCCGACCGGGTCGTGGTGGTCGATGTCGACAGCGATACCCAGTTGCTCAGAACCATCGCCCGCGACGGCGTCAGCCGCCAGCAGGCACTCAATATTTTATCTGCCCAGGCAACGCGCGAGCAGCGACTGGCAGTGGCGGACGACGTGATCGACAACTGCGGCGCCGCACAAGAGATAGAATCACACGTAGCCGCCTTGCATCGCCGCTATCTGGACCTTGCGGCATCAGCAAAACGACAGGATTAAACCGAATGAGTGACGCTTCTCCAACCGTTCTCTTTGAACACCCGTTGAATGAAAAAATGCGTACCTGGCTGCGAATTGAATTTTTGCTGCAACAGTTACATGGCCACCGGGCATTGAGCGATACCGCCATCGCCCTGACCTTTTTCCGTACCGTTTCCGATCTGCTGGACGTGCTGGAACGCGGTGAAGTCCGCACCGAACTGGCGAAAGAACTGGAACGCCAGCAGCAAAAACTGCTGCAGTGGGCCGACGTGCCCGGCGTTGATATGTCGCTGGTCGAACAGTTACGCAGCCAGTTGAAAGACCTTTCTTCACGTCTTATCGCCGCGCCGCGTATGGGCCAACCACTGCGTGAAGATAAACTCATCAGCCTGGTGCGCCAACGTTTGGGCATTCCCGGTGGCTGCTGCAGTTTCGATCTGCCGACGCTGCACATGTGGATGCACGTGCCTCAATCAGAGCGCGATGCCGACGTCGCCCAGTGGCTGGAAACCCTGGATCCGTTACATCAGGCGCTGACGATGATCCTGAGTCTGATCCGCCAGTCCGGGCCGTTCCGCAATCAAATCAGTCTGAACGGGTTTTATCAGGATAATGCGGAAGATGCCGATCTGCTGCGCCTGCGTATCGACCTGTCGCATCAGCTGTATCCGCAAATTTCCGGTCACAAGACGCGTTACGCCATTCGCTTCTTGTCGCTGGACGGCGACCATACTCAGGTGCCGGAACGCCTGACGTTCGATCTGGCCTGCTGTTAGTAAACAATAAAATGGCCCGTTGAAAAGCCGGCTAAGGAAGAGTAATGACTACCGTAGTAAATTGCCCGACCTGTGGCAAAGACGTTGTTTGGGGGGAAGTCAGCCCGTATCGTCCGTTCTGCAGCAAGCGCTGCCAGATGATCGATCTGGGTGAATGGGCGGCCGAAGAAAAGCGCATCCCAAGCAATGGCGACTTATCCGACAGCGACGAGTGGAGTGAAAAGGAAGACTACTAGCGCTCAATACGGCCTGGCTTGCCAGGCCGTTCGTTAACTGATATTCACTGCGCCGCGCCGGCCTGCGCAACCAGTTGCCGGACAATCGCGGCGTTGGCCGGCGGGAATTCATCTTCACGCAGCTCCGCCTGTTTTACCCAGCGCATCGGCTGGCCTTCACGGCCAAACGGTTCGCCCTGCCAGTGCTCCACCAGATAGAAATTCAACGTCACAATACGGTCGGTAAAACGGTGCTCCAGCACCTCCAACAGCACGGCCTGCCCGGCATCAATGCCGGTTTCTTCCTGCAGCTCACGGTACAGCGCCTGCTCCGCCGTTTCACCCGCTTCAATCTTGCCGCCAGGAAACTCCCAAAAACCTGCCATATGGGAATCCGCACCGCGGCGGGTAAGAAAGATCTCCTGCCGGGAATTACGAATAATACCCACGGCGATGTTCAGATGTTTCATCGCTAACTCCTAAATCATTCTTGAACTGCGCCACCGCTTACGGGTAACGCCAGATATAACTGGGGCCGGACATGTCCGGCCCCACAAGGCATTAATCGCCTGTTTCACGACGGCTTACTTTTGCAGACGGCCGTGGCACTGCTTATATTTTTTGCCGGAACCGCAAGGGCAAGGATCGTTGCGGCCCACTTTACGTTCGGCCACCGCCGGCGCATTCGGATCGCTCGTTGCCAGCGCATTTTCATCCTGGTGGCTCAGCTGCTGCTGCTGCGCCAGACGTTCCGCTTCTTCACGGCGTTGCTGCTCCAGCGCTTCCACCTCTTCCGGCATCCGCACCTGAACCTTGCTCAGTACGCTGATCACTTCATACTTCAGTGACTCCAGCATCGCGGCGAACATAGCGAAGGATTCACGCTTGTACTCCTGCTTCGGATCCTTCTGTGCATAACCACGCAGGTGGATGCCCTGACGCAGATAATCCATTGCCGCCAGGTGCTCTTTCCACAGCGAATCCAGCGTCTGCAGCATCACGCCCTTCTCGAAGTTACGCATCATTTCGCTGCCGACGACGTCTTCTTTCAGCAGATACTCTTCTTTGGCCTTTTCCAGAATGCGCTCGCGCAGCGTTTCTTCGTGCAGCTCCGGCTCTTTGTCCAGCCACTCGGCAATCGGCATCTCCAGATCGAAGTCGTTTTTCAGACGCTCTTCCAGCCCCTGCACATCCCACATTTCTTCCAGAGACTGTGGCGGAATGTAGTTGTCGATAGTGGCCTTGAACACGTCCTCACGGATGCTGGCGATGGTTTCGCTGATGTCGGAAACGTCCAACAGTTCGTTACGCTGGGTGTAAATGGCACGGCGCTGATCGTTCGCCACGTCATCATATTCCAGCAGCTGCTTACGAATATCGAAGTTACGGCTTTCCACTTTACGCTGCGCGTTGGCGATCGCCTTGGTGACCCACGGGTGCTCAATCGCCTCGCCTTCTTTCATCCCCAGCTTACGCATCATGTTGGAGACGCGGTCGGAAGCGAAGATACGCATCAGCGCATCTTCCATCGACAGGTAGAAGCGGGAAGAACCGGCATCGCCCTGACGACCGGAACGGCCGCGCAGCTGGTTATCGATACGGCGGGATTCATGGCGCTCGGTGCCGATAATATGCAGACCGCCAGCGGCCAGCACGGCGTCGTGGCGCACTTTCCAGGCGTCTTTAATCGCGGCGATTTGCTCTTCGGTCGGTTCTTCCAGCTGTGCGACTTCCGTCTGCCAGCTGCCGCCCAGCACGATGTCGGTACCACGACCGGCCATGTTGGTGGCGATGGTCACCGCGCCGGCCTGACCAGCCTGGGCAACGATATCCGCTTCCATGGCGTGGAATTTGGCGTTCAGTACCTTGTGCTCAACGCCGGCCTTGGTCAGCTCGCGGGATACCACTTCCGATTTCTCAATCGAGATGGTCCCGACCAGCACCGGCTGGCCGTTGGCGGTACGTTCGCGAATATCTTCAATGATCGCCGCAATTTTCTCTTGCTCGGTCATGTAAACCAGATCCGGCATATCCTTACGGATCATCGGACGGTTGGTCGGCACGACGATGGTGTCCAACTTGTAGATGGAGCTGAATTCAAACGCTTCGGTATCGGCGGTACCGGTCATCCCCGCCAGCTTCTCATACAGACGGAAGTAGTTCTGGAAGGTGATCGACGCCAGCGTCTGGTTTTCGTTCTGGATTTCCACGCCTTCTTTGGCTTCCACCGCCTGATGTAGGCCATCAGACCAGCGGCGCCCCTGCATGGTACGACCGGTGTGCTCATCAACGATGATCACTTCGCCGTCTTTCACAATGTAATCGACGTCACGGGTAAACAGCACGTGCGCACGCAGCGCGGCGGTGACGTGGTGCATCAGCATGATGTTGGTCGGTGAATAGAGCGATTCGCCCTCTTCCATAATGCCCGCTTCCACCAGCATCTCTTCGATCAGGATCAGGCCGCGCTCGGTCAGGTGCACCTGACGCGCCTTCTCATCCACCGAGAAGTGACCTTCACCCTGGAAGGTGTCGGAGTCTTCTTTTTCCTGGCGGATCAGTTTAGGGATCAGCTTGTCGACCTTGATATACATCTCGGAGCTGTCTTCAGCCGGACCGGAGATAATCAGCGGGGTACGCGCTTCATCGATCAGGATGGAGTCAACCTCATCCACCAGCGCATAGTGCAGTTTACGCTGCACGCGCTCTTCAGGGCTGAACGCCATGTTGTCGCGCAGGTAGTCGAAGCCGTATTCGTTGTTGGTGCCGTAAGTGATGTCGGCGGCATAGGCTTCACGTTTGGCCGGTGCCGGCATGCCCGGCAGGTTGATGCCGACGCTGAGACCCAGGAATTCAAACAGCGGGCGGTTGTTCTCGGCATCGCGCTGCGCCAGATAATCGTTGACGGTCACCACGTGCACGCCGCGGCCGCTCAGGGCATTCAGGTACGCCGGCAGGGTCGCCGTCAGGGTTTTACCTTCACCGGTACGCATCTCGGCGATACAGCGGTCGTTCAGCACCATGCCGCCCAGCAGCTGCACGTCAAAGTGACGCATGCCGAATACGCGCTTACTGGCTTCACGCACCACCGCAAAGGCTTCCGGAATCAGGCTCTCTACCGTCTCGCCTTTTTTCAGGCGTTCGCGGAATTCGTTGGTTTTGGCTTTCAGCTCATCATCGGACAGTTTTTCCATGTCCGGTTCCATGCGGTTGATCTGCTCAACCACTTTGCGCATGCGGCGCAGCGTACGATCGTTACGGCTACCAAAGACTTTGGTCAATAATTTAACTAACATGTGTTTAATATCTCGTTCATGACCGCCAAACAGGCCGTCATCTTGCTGTTATTTGTTGGTTATCGTTGCCAAGAGGGCTAAATCAGACTGCAGCCGCAGGGCCGGCTCGAATGCCCTGCACCTGCGCCAGCCACAGCCCGACCTGATGCTGCGCCAGCGGCGGATGAACGGAATGGTGCGTGTCGCGGATGATGGTCGGCGGCTTAGGCTCATGGGTCAACAGCGTATTGAGCGTAAACAGCAGCGCCAGCTGCGCCGCTTTTAGCGGCGGCTCGACCGGTTCAGCGTCGCTTTCCTGCACGCGCGCATAAACAACCTGCGGCGCCAGGGCGAAAGAGAGGTGACGGATGACGGTGCGCAGCGCATGCTGCTGCCAATAGTCGACGCTGAAGTTCGGCCGGCGGTGAACCTCTTGCAGCAAAGCCAGGCCGCTGAAGGCATGGCTGATGGAATTTTGCCGATTAAGGCTGGACGAGGTGCTCGGCAACGCGGCTTGATCGGGGCCGCCCGTCAGATTTTGCGGTACGCCAAGCGTAGCCGCTACCATCCCCAACAGGAGATGCGGCCAGAAATAACGTCTGCCAAATTGTCGCCAACGATTTAGAATACCGATCACGAGTTTGTTAATCCGCCGGAGCCATTATGCGCGATAGCCGTCCACAATTATTAGATGTCCTGTTTTCTGAGTCGTCATCCGCAGACAAAGGGCCGTTGCACAACGTTCAACAACGCGCTGCCGCCCTGCTGAAACTCAACCGCGCAGTCAAGGGCCTATTGCCGGCTCAACTGCATCCCTGGTGCCGTGTCGCAAACTTCAGACAGGGTGTATTAGTGCTGGAAACGGCCAATGCCAGCTGGATGATGCGCCTGCGCTACGAACAGCCGAGCTTATTATCCGCACTACGAGCGCAAATTCTACCATCATTGTCATCGATCGACATCAGGATTAATCCGGCGTTGATGGCAAAAGGCGGCAATCAGCAGCAGAATTCGCTGCAAAAAACAACAGATGAACCCGCCGCGGCGCCGATGCGTCGTCTGAGCGAGGAAAGTGCGGAACAATTACGGGGAATAGCCAGCCGCAGTCCGGAAAAACTGCGCAAGACATTAGAACGACTGGCAGCCCTGGCCGGAGAGGGTGCCAACACTACCAGTCGTGAGAAATAACCAGCGAATTCAGGCCTATGCTTATGCCAATACGGTGGACGGCGCTTTGAATGCCAACGGCATTTCAGCTTCGTCCTGGAACGTGACGAATTCCCACGCTTCCTGTTTTGCCAGTACCGCCTGCAGCAACTTGTTGTTCAGTGCATGGCCGGACTTATAGGCAGTAAATGCGCCAATGATATTATGGCCGCACATAAACAGGTCGCCGATGGCGTCCAGCATTTTGTGACGAACGAATTCATCTTCAAAACGCAGGCCGTCTTCGTTCAGGACGCGGTAGTCGTCCACCACGATGGCACAATCGAAGCTGCCGCCCAGGGCCAGGCCACGGGATTGCAGGTATTCGATATCGCGCATAAACCCGAAGGTACGCGCACGGCTGATTTGACGCACGAACGAGTCGGCAGAAAAATCTAAGCGGTAGCGCTGCGCGCTGGCGTCAATCGCCGGGTGGTTGAAGTCAATGGTAAAGTCCAGGCGGAACCCGTTATGCGGGGACAGCTCGGCCCATTTATCACCATCTTCAACGCGAACGGTGTCTTTCAGACGCAGGAATTTCTTCGCTGAGTTCAGTTCCTCAATGCCGGCGTCCAGCAGCAGGAACACAAACGGACTGGCGCTACCGTCCATGATTGGGATCTCGGCTGCGTCAACTTCAATAATGATGTTGTCGATGCCAAGGCCAGCCAGTGCGGCATTTAGATGCTCAACGGTAGAAATACGCACGTCATGCTCATTCACCAGGCAAGTACAGAGCATGGTATCACGCACGGATTTTGCATCAGCCGGAAAATCAACCGGTGGATTCAAGTCAGTGCGACGATAGATGACCCCGGTATTGGCCGGCGCTGGGCGCATCGTCAGCGTGACTTTCTTGCCGGTATGCAAACCGACGCCAGTCGCCTGAACGATACGTTTTAATGTCCTTTGTTTGATCATCGTTTTATCTCGCAATGTTATCCATCCTACCGGCCAAGCATACAGCATGGCCGGCGGGACAGTTTAGCACAAAGAGCGGAGATGCCAAATTCTCAGGAAATTCTTAGTCAGCTTGCTTACGCAAGAAGGCTGGAATATCCAGATAGTCAGGCTCTTTGTTTGGTTGCGCGTTCTGATCGTTCACTACCTTGGCGGCAGGCTTAACTTCCTGCGGCAGCGGCGACATACCGTGCTGCTGGTAACGATGATCCATCACCGGCTGGCTGACCTGCTGCTGCTTGTTGGTCACCAGAGTGATTTCCGGACGCTTGTCCATACCGATACCGGTCGCAACCACGGTCACGCGCAGTTCGTCGTTCATCTCCGGATCCAGAGAGGTACCGATCACCACGGTGGCGTTGTCGGATGCAAACGCGCGGATGGTGTTACCCACGGTTTCAAACTCGTCCAGACGCAGGTCAAAGCCGGCGGTGATGTTAACCAGTACGCCACGCGCGCCGGACAGGTCGATATCTTCCAGCAGCGGGCTGGAGATCGCCATTTCGGCCGCTTCTTCCGCACGGTCTTCACCACAGGCGATGCCGGAGCCCATCATCGCGTAGCCCATTTCAGACATCACGGTGCGCACGTCGGCGAAGTCGACGTTCATCAGGCCCGGACGGGTGATCAGCTCGGCAATGCCCTGCACCGCGCCTTTCAGCACGTCGTTGGCCGCGCCGAACGCGTCCAGCAGAGAAATACCGCGTCCCAGAACTTTCAGCAGTTTGTCGTTCGGGATGGTGATCAAGGAGTCCACATGCTTGGACAGCTCTGCAATACCCTGCTCAGCGAACGCCATGCGCTTCTTGCCTTCGAAATTGAAAGGCTTGGTAACCACGGCCACTGTCAGAATACCCAGATCTTTTGCTACTTCAGCCACCACTGGCGCGGCGCCGGTACCGGTGCCCCCGCCCATGCCGGCCGCGATGAAGACCATATCCGCGCCTTCCAGCGCGGTACGCAGGGCTTCACGGTCTTCTTCCGCTGAATTACGACCCACTTCCGGGTTCGCGCCCGCACCCAGACCTTTGGTAATGCAATTACCAATCTGGATGGTTTGGCCAACTGCCGTTTTACGGAGCGCCTGGGCGTCGGTATTTACGGCGAAGAATTCAACACCTTCGATGCGCTCGCGCACCATGTGTTCAACGGCGTTGCCACCGCCACCGCCGACGCCGATGACTTTAATCACCGCGTCATTGGTTAGTTCCATTGGTTCAAACATAGTTTCTCTCCGTTTTGTGCCTGTCGCTGCGAGACCATAAAAAATACCGATGCATGGTCTCTTTGTTAAAACATTAAAACTCTTTTCTCAGCCAGCTGTTGATACGTTTAAACCAACTGCCCACTGAGGCGCCTTTTTCTACTTCTGCCTCACCACTCAGGTGAGACTCTTTTCCATAGTGCAGCAGACCTACCGCCGTCGAGTAGTAAGGCTCCTGCGCATAATCCGTCAGACCCGTGATGTTCAAGGGTTGGCCGATGCGTACCTGGGTGTGGAACACCCGTTGCGCACAGGCTGCCAGGCCATCAATCTGGGCGGCGCCACCGGTCAGCACGATACCCGCTGCCAGATGATGCTTCACCCCTTGCTGACGCAGTTGCTCCTGTAATTGCAAAATCTCATCGTTAACCAGATTCAGCAGTTCGGTGTAGCGTGGCTCAATAACTTCAGCCAGCGTCTGTCTTTGCAGACTGCGCGGAGGACGTCCCCCGACGCTAGGCACCTCTACACTCTCATCCTTGCTAACAATCGATCCAAGCGCACAACCGTGTCGAACTTTAATCGCTTCCGCATCCGTCGGCGGTGTGCCGAAGGCGTAAGCAATATCGCTGGTGACCACGTTACCGGCATACGGGATAACCTTGGTGTGACGCAGCGCGCCACCGGTATACACCGCCATATCCATGGTACCGCCGCCGATATCCACCACACAGACGCCGAGCTCGCGTTCATCTTCGGTTAACACCGCATAGCTGGCGGCAAGACCGGCGAAAATAAGTTGGTCAACTTTCAGACCACAACGTTCAACCGCTTTAACAATGTTTTTTGCCATATCGTTATGGCAGGTGATCAGGTGCACCTTGGCCTGCATACGCACGCCGGACAACCCTACCGGGTTTTTGATGCCTTCCTGATAGTCGATGGCGTATTCCTGAGGAATCACATGCAGCACGCGGTGTTCATCACGCACACGCACCGATTTGGCGGTATGCACAACGTTTTCCACATCCTCCATGGTCACTTCCTCTTCGGAAATAGGAACCATCCCGATTTCATTCTGGCAACTGATGTGTTTGCCCGATAATGAGAGGTAGACCGAAGAAATCTGGCAATCCGCCATCAGTTCCGCCTGATCGATGGCGCGCTGCACGCACTTCACCACCGATTCCAGGTCATTAACGCCGCCCTTATCCATGCCCCGGGACGGACAGCTGCCCACCCCGATAATGTTGACCATGCCATCGGGCAGAACTTCCCCTACCAGTGCGGCGACTTTCGCCGTACCGATCTCCAGTCCAACTACCAGTTTTCTGTCCGTCGACTTGATCATCGTTGTTTTGCCTGTGCCTGATTCTGTTGCTGATTACTGTTTTGCTGTTCACGTGCCGCCTGCGGGTCGATTAACACCGGACTCCATCCTACCGAGGCACCGGCGTCATAGCGCAGGTCGACGTAGCTGACACGTTTGTTTTCCGCCTGGCCCTGTTGCACCAGCACCGGATACAGCTCGATAAAGCGTTGCAGGCGTCCCATGCGATCGTCACGCCCCAGTTCCAACCGAACATCGTTGTCCAAAGCCAGTTGCCAGGAGTGGCGCGCCGTCATCGCCGCCATCTTCAAGGTAAACTTGCCGGCGGCCAGCGCGCTGCTCATGGTGCGATAGCCGTCCAGCACGTCCTGCTCGCTCCCTTCCGGACCATAAAGCAGTGGCAATTTCTGCTTGCCGACGCGCTCCGCCGGAACGCTGAATGATTTGCCTTCGGCATCGACCATATGCAAATCATTCCAGCGCGCCACCGGGACATACTCCACCAGATGGATTTTCAGCTCATCCGGCCATTGCTTGCGCACGCTGGCCTGCTTAATCCACGGCAAGCGTTCAATCTGCTGCTGGATGACATTCACATCCTGCGTCATAAACGTGCCCGGCGATCCCAGCGCCAGGATAGCCTGGCGAATATCATCGTTGGTGGTGTAATGGCGTTCGCCGGTCACCACCAGGCGGGAGAGCGGCAAACGGCTGGCGTCTTTCATCCAGCCAATCACCGCCCAACCACTCCATAACACGGTCCCCAGCACCATCAGCAGAAAAAGTATTCCCGCCAGTTGGGTTCCATTGCTGCGCCGCGGGCTGTTGTTCTCCACCTCGCGGTCGCGTGCATTCAGGGCAGCTTGCGACATATCAGTCGGCCAATTCCAAAATTCTCGCCACCAGTTGCGAGAAGCTTAATCCAAACTGGCGTGCTGCCATCGGCACCAGGCTATGACTGGTCATGCCCGGCGAGGTGTTCACCTCGAGCAGATAGAAGCTGCCATCGTTATCCTGCATTACATCAACGCGGCCCCAGCCGCTGCAGTCCAGCGCACGGTAGGCGCGTACCGCCAGCGCGGCCAGTTCAGCCTCCTGCTCGGCCGACAAACCGCTCGGGCAGAAATACTGCGTATCGTCCGCAATGTATTTCGCCTGGTAGTCGTAAAACACACCGGCCGGCTGAATGCGAATCGACGGCATCACGCTGTCGCCAATAAACGCCACGGTGTACTCCGGGCCGCTCAGCCATTTCTCCACCAGCACGTCGTCATCGTGGCGGAAGGCCTCTTCCAGCGCCGCTTCAAGCGCGCCGAATGACTCAACCTTGCTCATGCCGACGCTGGAGCCTTCGCGGCTTGGCTTGACGATCAGCGGCAGCCCCAGAGCTTCGATGTTCGCCAGCGCCTGATGCTTGTCATCGCCGCTAAAACCCGCACGATGCAGCGCCACGTAAGGGGCGATCGGCAGGCCCAGCGACTGCCATACCAGCTTGGTGCGCCATTTGTCCATGGTCAGCGCCGAGGCCATCACGCCGCTACCGGTATACGGCAATTCCAGGAACTCCAGCATCCCCTGCAGGGTGCCGTCCTCGCCGCCGCGCCCGTGCAGCGCGATAAATACTTTGCTAAAGCCCTGCGCCTTGAGCTGCGACACCGGGAAGTCGCGGGTATCGACGCCGTGAGCGTCAATGCCGGCTTCGCGCAGACCGGCCAGCACCGCCGCGCCGGACTGCAGGGAAACATCACGTTCAGCAGAGGTGCCACCCAGCAGGACGGCGACTTTCTCAGTCATGCGGCTGCTCCTCTTTGTTCTGCGGCTGCAGCTTCAGCTCCGCCAGATTACGGGCAATTTTGCCGACGTTGCCCGCACCCTGCACCAGCACCAGGTCATCCGCCTGCAGCAGCTGGGCCAGCGTTTCCGGCACGGTATCCGCGTCGGACACTAAAATCGGGTCCAGCTTGCCGCGGTTACGGATGGTGCGGCACAGCGAACGGCTGTCCGCGCCCGGAATCGGCGCTTCACCCGCCGGATAGACCTCCAGCATCAGCAGCACGTCCACCTGAGACAGCACGTTGGCAAAGTCATCGTACAGGTCGCGGGTGCGGGTATAGCGATGCGGCTGGAACACCATCACCAGGCGTTTATCCGGCCAGCCGGCGCGTGCCGCTTTGATCGTGGCATCCACCTCAGTCGGATGGTGGCCGTAGTCGTCCACCAGCATCGCGCTGCCTGCGCTGCCGTTCACCGCATCCAGCGCGAACTCGCCCAGGAAGTCGAAACGGCGTCCGGTACCCTGGAAGCCGGCCAGCGCACGTAAAATGTCCTCGTCGTCAATGCCCTCTTCGGTAGCCACGGCCACCGCCGCCGCCGCGTTCAGCGCATTGTGACGTCCCGGCGCGTTCAGGGTAACCGTCATCTGCGGCTTATCCTGACGGCTCAGGGTAAAGTGCCCCTGTGGGCCAATCTGGCTGTAGCTCTCAATACGCACGTCGGCATCTTCGCTAAAACCGTACGTAGTAATATGACGCCCGACGCGCGGCAACAGTTCACGCACCACCGGGTCATCAATGCACATCACCGCACGGCCGTAGAACGGCAGGTTGTGCAGGAAGTTGATAAACGTCTGCTTCAGGTTTTCAAAGTCGCCATGGTAAGTGTCCATGTGGTCGGCTTCGATATTGGTGACAATCGCCACCATCGGCTGCAGGTGCAGGAACGACGCGTCGCTTTCGTCAGCCTCTGCAATCAGATAACGGCTGCAGCCGAGGCGCGCGTGCGTGCCCGCCGCCTTCACCAGACCGCCGTTGACGAAGGTCGGATCCAGACCGGCTTCCGCATAAATACTGGACACCATCGCGGTGGTGGTAGTTTTGCCGTGCGTACCGGCCACGGCGATGCCGTGACGAAAGCGCATCAGTTCGGCCAGCATTTCGGCACGGCGAATCACCGGAATGCGTGCTTCACGCGCCGCGACGATCTCAGGGTTGTCAGAAGCAATGGCGGTGGAGACCACCACTACGCTCGCATCCAGCACATTCTCCGGACGATGGTTGAAATAGATCGTCGCCCCCAGCGCGCTCAGCTGCTGGGTCACCGGATTCGGCGCCAGATCCGAACCGCTGATTTGATACCCTTCATTAGCCAACACTTCGGCGATACCACCCATGCCGGCACCACCGATGCCGACAAAGTGAATGTGCCGGACGCGACGCATCTCGGGCACGATTGTACGTAGTTTCGCCAGTTGTTGTGTATTCATACTCTCTCTAATCCAGGGCCCGCGTAGCGCCCACCACATGATATTTCTTTATTTACAGGCCCGGCGAACCGAACCCCTGCAATCTCTATTTCGCGACGCGGATCAGCTCCGCCGCCACCCGTTCGGTGGCATCGGTGATCGCCACCGAACGCGCTTTCTCCGCCATGGCCAGCAGGGTCGGACGATCCCAGCTCGCCAGCAGTTCGGCCACCGTATCGGCGTTGAACTGCGGCTGTTCAATAATCTTCGCCGCGCCGGCTTCTTCCAGCGGGCGGGCGTTCCAGTACTGCTGACGGTCCTTATGCTGGAACGGCACAAAAATCGCCGGCAGTCCCGCCGCGGCAATCTCGCTGACGGTCAGCGCGCCGGAACGGCACACCACCACGTCAGCCCAGGCATAGGCGGCCGCCATATCATCGATAAACTCGGCGACCTTATGCTGCGTCTGCCCGACGCGGGCATATTCGCGCTGAACCGTGTCCAACGCGCCTTTGCCTACCTGATGCCAGAGCGTAATTTTATCGCCCAAACGCGCCGCGACTTCAGGAACAGTCTGATTCAGCACGCGCGCGCCCTGACTGCCGCCAACCACCAGCACGCGGACAGGGCCTTCACGCCCGGCCAGGCGTTCCGCCGGCAACGGCAGCGCCAGCACGTCGGTACGTACCGGGTTGCCCACCACCGCCGCTTTCGGGAAGGCGCCGGGGAAAGCCTGCAGCACCGTGGTGGCGATGCGCGCCAGCCAGCGGTTGGTCAGGCCGGCGATGCCGTTCTGTTCGTGCAGCACGACCGGAACGCCGCACTGCCAGGCCGCCAGGCCGCCCGGGCCGGAAACGTAACCGCCCATGCCCAGCACCACGTCCGGCTGGTAGCTGCGCATAATCGCCTTCGCCTGACGCACCGCGCGCCAGATGCGCAGCGGCGCGCTCAGCTGCGCCATCACGCCTTTGCCGCGCAAGCCGGAAATACGAATAAAATCAATTTCGATCCCGTGCTTTGGCACCAGATCGGCTTCCATTCTGTCTGCGGTTCCGAGCCAGCGCACCTGCCAGCCCTGCGCCATCAGATGATGAGCGACCGCCAGCCCGGGGAACACATGCCCGCCGGTACCGCCTGCCATCACCATTAAACGCTTCGCTTTCCCGCTCATCCCTTACCTCTTAACAAACGCCTGGGCTTTCGCCAGACGCGTTTCATAATCAATACGCAATAACAGCACGATCGCCGTCGACATAATCAGCAGGCTCGAACCGCCATAACTGATCAGCGGCAGGGTCAGGCCTTTGGTTGGCAGCATGCCCGCCGCCGCGCCGACGTTAACCAGCGCCTGGAAGCTGAACCACACGCCGACCGAGCAGGCGAGAAAACCGGAAAAACGCTGATCGATTTCCAGCGCCCTGCGGCCGATCGACATCGCGCGAAAAGCGACGAAGAATACCATTAACAGCGCGAAAACCACACCGATATAGCCGAGTTCTTCACCTAAAATCGAGAAGATAAAGTCGGTGTGCGCCTCCGGCAAATATTCCAGTTTCTGCACCGAGTTGCCGAGCCCCTGCCCCCAGAATTCGCCGCGGCCGAACGCCATCAGCGATTGGGTCAGCTGGTAGCCGCTGCCGAACGGGTCGGCCCACGGGTTCCAGAATGAAGTCACGCGGCGCATACGGTACGGTTCGGCGATAATCAACAGCACCACGGCGAACACGCCGGAGCCGATAATCGCCAGGAACTGCCACATTTTGGCGCCGGCCAAGAACAGCATCGCCAGCGTGGTGATAAACAGCACCACCACGGTACCCAGATCCGGCTGCGCCAGCAGCAGCACCGCCAGCACCACCATCACGCCCATCGGCTTACAGAAGCCCCAGAAGTTGCTGCGCACCTCGTCCACCTTGCGCACCAGATAGCTCGCCAGGTAGCAGAACAGCGACAGCTTCGACAGCTCCGCCGGCTGGATACGCAGCGGCCCCAGGGCAATCCAGCGCGATGCGCCGTTTACCGAGCTGCCGACCACCAGTACGATGAGCAGCAAGACGATCGACACCAGCAGCATCGCGGTGCTGTAACGCTGCCAGACATCCATCGGGACGCGCAGCGTCACCAGCGACAGGCCGAACGCCAGCCCCAGATACAGCGCGTCACGCTTGGCGAACAGGAACGGATCGTCCGCCAGACGCTGGCCGATCGGCATCGACGCCGAGGTCACCATCACAAAACCGATAATCGCCAGACCGAACGTCAGCCACAGCAGCGTACGGTCATACAGCACCAGCGTGGCGTTCTCGTTTTCACGCGAGCCCATCACCCAGTCTTTCAGTTTTTCCGCTAAGCCGAATGACGGCAGTTGTAGTTTCATCCGCCAAGCTCCTGTGCCAGACGGGCGAACTCATCGCCGCGTACTTCAAAATTACGGAACTGGTCCAGGCTGGCGCAGGCGGGTGACAGCAGCACCATATCGCCGGAGCGCACCACGCCGGCTATCGCCCGCATTCCCTGTTCCATGGTTTCAGTCTGCAGCGCCACATCGGGACGCAGCTGCGCCAGCTGGGCGCCGTCGCGGCCAAAGCAGTACAGACGGATATTGTCGCCCTGCAGATAACGCGCCAGCGGCGAGAAGTCGGCCGATTTACCGTCACCACCCAGCAGCAGATGCAGCGTGCCGTCGACCTGCAGGCCGTTCAGCGCCGCTTCGGTGCTGCCGACGTTGGTTGCTTTGGAGTCATTAATCCAGCGCACGCCGTTATGCTCTAACACCAGTTGGAAGCGGTGCGCCAGCCCGGCGTAGGTGGTCAGCGCCTTCAGACTGGAGGAACGCGGAATTTTCACCGCGTCGGCCAGCGCCAGCGCCGCCAGCGCATTGGTCAGGTTGTGCTGGCCGCTCAGTTTCATCTCGCGGGTGTTCAGCACTTTTTCGCCGCGCACCCGCAGCCAGGTCTCTCCCTGCTGACGGTTGAGGTGGTAATCCCCCACGTCGACGCCGAAACTAATGCAGCGCTCGTCGGCGCCGCGCACCGGCATGGTCAGCCCATCATCCGCGTTCACCACGCAGGTCTTGGCCTGTTCGTAAATGCGCAATTTCGCCGCCCGGTACTGCTGCAACCCCAGCGGATAGCGATCCATATGATCTTCGCTGATATTGAGCACGGTGGCGGCAGCGGCGCGCAGGCTGCTGGTGGTTTCCAACTGGAAGCTCGACAGCTCCAGCACGTACAGATCGCACGCCTGGCGCAGCAGGCTCAGCGCCGGTAACCCGATATTGCCGCCGACGCCGACCGCCCAGCCGGCAGCCTTCGCCATCTCACCCACCAGGGTGGTGACGGTGCTTTTGCCGTTGGAGCCGGTAATCGCCACAATCGGCGCCTGTGCCTCACGGCAGAACAGTTCGATGTCGCCGACGATTTCCACGCCGGCTTCCGCCGCGCTGAGGAGGGCCGGTGTAGACAGCGCCACGCCCGGGCTGGCGACGATCAGGTCCGCCGACAGCAGCCAGTCTTCACGCAGATTGCCCAGATGACGTTCCACGCTCTCCGGCAGTTGCTCCAGCCCTGGCGGAGACATGCGGGTATCCATAACGCGCGGCGTCACGCCGTGCGTTATAAAGAAATCAACACAGGACAGGCCGGTCAGGCCCAGTCCGATGATGACCACTTTTTTACCCTGATAATCCGCCATGATTAACGTACCTTCAGCGTTGCCAGGCCAATCAGCACCAGCATCAGCGAAACAATCCAGAAGCGCACAATAACGCGCGGCTCCGGCCAGCCTTTCAATTCATAGTGGTGGTGAATCGGTGCCATGCGGAAAATACGCTGACCGCGCAGCTTGAACGATCCCACCTGCAGGATCACCGACAGCGTTTCAACCACAAACACGCCCCCCATAATCACCAGTAAAAACTCCTGACGCAGCAGCACCGCAATGGTGCCCAGCGCGCCGCCCAGCGCCAGCGAACCGACGTCGCCCATAAACACCTGCGCCGGGTAGGTGTTGAACCACAGGAAACCCAGCCCTGCGCCGACAATCGCGGTGCAGACAATCACCAGCTCGCCGGCATGCCGCAGGTACGGAATATGCAGGTAGTTGGCAAAGTTCATGTTACCGGTCGCCCAGGCCACCAGCGCAAAACCGGCCGCCACCAACACCGTCGGCATAATCGCCAGGCCGTCCAGGCCGTCGGTCAGGTTGACCGCATTGCCGGTGCCGACAATCACAAAGTAGGCCAGCAGTACATACAGCAGCCCCAGCTGCGGCATCACGTCTTTAAAGAACGGCACCACCAGTTCGGTGGCGGGGGTATCTTTACCAACCATGTACATGCTGAACGCCACCACCAGCGCAATCACCGACATCCAGAAATACTTCCAGCGGGCAATCAGCCCTTTAGTGTCCTTACGCACCACCTTACGGTAGTCGTCGACGAACCCGACAATGCCGTAACCTACCAGCACAAACAGCACGCACCAGACGTACGGGTTAGACGGATAGGCCCACATCAGCACCGAAATGGTGATGGAGGTCAGAATCATAATGCCGCCCATGGTCGGCGTGCCGCGCTTGCTGAAGTGCGACTCCGGGCCATCGTTACGTACAACCTGCCCGAAGGACATCTGCTGCAGGCGGCTGATCAGCCGCGGCCCCATCCACAGAGAAATAAACAGCGCGGTCAGCAGGCTGACAATGGCGCGAAACGTCAGATAGGAAAAGACGTTAAAGCCGGAATAATATTTGACCAAATGCTCGGCCAGCCAAACTAACATGCTGCTTTCTCCTGTAACGCGCGTACTACCTGCTCCATCGCGGCACTACGTGACCCTTTGATTAACACGGTAATGACCGCATGTTCCTGCAGTAATTCCGCTACGCGCGCGATTGCTGCCGCTTGATCCTGAAAATGCTCGCCGTTGCCGGCCGCGTCGCTGAGCGCCTGACTCAGAACCCCCACGCTCAGCACTTTATCTACGCCCGCCTGCCGGGCCGCTTCACCGACCTGACGATGGCACTCTTCCGCGTCATCGCCCAGTTCCGCCATATCGCCCGCCACCATCACCCGGTAACCCGGCATCTCCGCCAGCACCTGTGCGGCGGCGGTCATTGAACCGACGTTGGCGTTATAGCTGTCGTCCAGCAGCAGCTTGCCTTCCGCCAGCGCAATCGGGAACAGACGCCCCGGCACCGCCTGCAGCTGCTGCAAACCGCAGCGCACCGCTTCCAGCGACGCGCCTACCGACATCGCCAGGGCGGTTGCCGCCAGCGCGTTGGCTACGTTATGGCGCCCAGGCAGCGGCAGTGCGATATCCGTGCGGCCAAACGGGGTATGCAGGGTAAACTGCGTGCCGTTGCCGTTAACCGTGATATCGCTGGCGAAGAAGTCCACGCCTTCCGCCGCCTGCGGCGAGAAGCGCCAGACGGTTTGATCCGTCAGCAGGTTTTGCCAGCGCGGCCAGTCGTTGTTGTCCGCGTTGATAATGGCGACGCCATCCGCTGGCAAACCTTGAAAAATTTCACCTTTCGCCTGCGCCACCCCTGCCAGCGAACCGAACCCTTCCAGGTGCGCCGCCGCCAGGTTGTTGACCAGCGCGCTTTGCGGGCGCGTCAGCGCGGTGGTGTAGGCAATTTCACCAATGTGGTTAGCGCCCAGCTCAATCACCGCAAAATCATGCTGCGGCTGCAGACGCAGCAGCGTCAACGGCACGCCGATATCGTTGTTAAAGTTGCCGGCGGTATACAGCACGTCCCCGCACTCGCGCAGGATCGTGGCGGTCATCTCTTTCACCGAGGTTTTACCCGATGAGCCGGTCAGCGCCACCACTTTGGCCGGCACCTGCTGACGAACCCAGCCCGCCAGCGCGCCCAGCGCCAGCCGGGTATCCGCCACCACCAACTGCGGCACCTCCACCGGTAAGCGCTTGCTTACCAGCAAAGCACCTGCGCCGGCGGCAACCGCATCTGCGGCAAAATCATGTGCGTCAAAACGCTCGCCTTTCAGCGCCACAAACAGACAGCCTGCAGTCACTTGGCGGGTATCCGTCGTCACTTCATCAATTTGGCAATCGACGCCGATTAACTCGGCGCGCAATACATCGGCCAGGGCCTGAAGGGAAACGGGAATCATGCCATCACCCCCAGCAAACGCGCGACGGTGGTGCGGTCGGAATAATCCAGACGGCGATTGCCCACCAGTTGATAATCCTCATGACCTTTACCGGCCACCAGCACCACGTCTTGTTCTTTCGCCTGCATCACCGAGCTGGTTACCGCCTCGGCACGCCCGTGAATCACCTGCGCCCGGCCGGCGTCCAGCAGACCGCTCAGGATATCGGCGATAATCGCCTGCGGCTCTTCGGTACGCGGGTTGTCATCGGTGATCACCACCCGGTCGGCAAACTGCTCGGCAATCGCGCCCATCAGCGGGCGCTTGCCTTTGTCGCGGTCACCGCCGCAGCCAAAGACGCACCACAGCTGCCCGCGGCAGTGCAGACGCGCGGCTTCCAGCGCTTTTTCCAGCGCGTCCGGCGTGTGGGCGTAATCGACCACGACCGTCGGCTTGCCCGGCGCATTGAACACTTCCATGCGGCCACAGACCGGCTGCAGTTGCTGCGCGCTGGCCACCAGCGCCGCCAGCGGATAGCCCAGCGACAGCAGCGTCGCCAGCGCCAGCAGCAGGTTGCTGACGTTAAATGCCCCCATCAGACGGCTTTCAATCTCGCCATCCCCCCAGCTGGAGCTGAAACGGATAGTGGCGCCGTTATCGTGATAGTCCACCGAGGTGGCCTTCAGCCAGCGGCCGTGGCAGCCCGGCTGCAGGTTATCCTGCATGGTGACAGCCACCGCATCCGGCAGCTGCGCCAGCCAGCGCTGACCGACTTCATCATCGGCATTGATAATCGCCTGGCCGACCTGGTGCTCGGCGAACAGCGACCATTTCGCCGCTTCATAGCTGGCCATGTCGCCGTGGTAATCCAGGTGGTCGCGGCTCAGGTTGGTGAACACCGCCGCGGCAAACGGCAGCGCCGCAACGCGGCTTTGCACCAGACCATGGGAAGAGACTTCCATCGCCGCCAGCGTCGCGCCGCGATCCGCCAGGTCATTTAATACATGTTGCACATCCACCGCCGAACCGGTGGTATTTTCTGTCGGGCACACCTGGCCCAGCAGGCCGTTGCCGACGGTGCCCATCACCGCGCTGGTTTCGCCCAGCAGCTGCCCCCACTGCGCCAGCAGCTGGGTGGTGGTGGTTTTACCGTTGGTACCGGTCACGCCGACCAGACGCAGGCGTTCTGCCGGCTGATGGTAAAAACGCCCGGCCAGCGCAGACAGGCGCTGATTCAACTGGCCGAGGTAAATCACCGGCACACCGTGCATCGTACGAATTTCACCGTCTTCGGCGGCGCCTTCAGCTTCTGCGATCACTGCGGCGACGCCCTGGGCGATGGCTTGCGGAATATAGCGGCGACCATCCGTCTGGTGGCCGTTTACGGCGACAAACAGATCCCCGGCAGCCGCAATCCGGCTGTCTAATATCATTTCCCGCAGCGCGCGCTCGGGGGCCGAAGGCACCCACGGAGCGAGTAGGTCGCGCAAATTACGATCTGCCACCTGAACCCTCTTTTTTATTAATCACTAATTCGCTTTTATCACCGGTGGGCAACGCGTCCGGCTCAACGTTCATGGTGCGCAGTACGCCGCCCATGATGGCGCCAAACACCGGCGCGGAGATTGCGCCACCATAGTATTTCCCGCCCTGCGGGTCGTTGATGACCACCACCAGGGCAAAACGGGGCTGACTCGCCGGCGCAACGCCGGCGGTATAAGCGATATAACGGTTGACGTATTTACCGTCCGGCCCCACTTTCTTCGCGGTACCGGTTTTAATGGCGATACGGTAACCCTTGATGGCGGCTTTCACGCCGCCGCCGCCCGGCAGGGCCACGCTTTCCATCATGTGCACCACGGTACGCACCAGCGGTTCAGGGAATATGCGTTTGCCGGCAACCGGCGGGTCAACCTTGGTAATCGACAGCGGGCGATACACGCCCAGGCTGCCGATCGTTGCATAGACTCGCGCCAACTGTAACGGTGTTACCATTAGCCCGTAGCCGAAAGAGAAGGTGGCCCTCTCTATGTCAGACCACCGTTGTTTTTTTGGATATATGCCACTGCTTTCTCCGACCAACCCCAAATTGGTCGCTTTTCCCAGCCCAAAACGTGAGTAAGTATCTACTAACGCTGAGGACGGCATCGCTAACGCCAGCTTGGAAACACCGACGTTACTCGACTTCTGCAAGATCCCGGTCACCGACAGTTCCGGATAACGCGCCACGTCTTTAATCTCATGGCCGTTAATGCGGTAAGGCACGGTGTTCAGCACGCTGTTTTCTCTCACTACGCTGTGCTGCAGCGCCGTCATCACCACCATCGGTTTGACGGTAGAACCAGGCTCAAAAATATCGGTAATGGCGCGGTTACGCATGGTCTCTTTCGGCGTGCCGGCCATATTGTTCGGGTTATAAGACGGGCTGTTGGCCATCGCCAGCACTTCGCCGGTGTTGACGTCGATCAGCACAGCCGTACCGGATTCCGCCTTGTTGAACGCCACCGCGTTGTTCAGCTCGCGGTAGACCAGCGCCTGCAGACGTTCATCAATGCTCAGCGCCAGGTTATGCGCCGCCTGGCTGTCGACCGAAGAGATATCCTCAATCACGCGGCCATAGCGGTCTTTACGCACAGTACGCTCGCCCGGTTGTCCGGTCAGCCAGTGATCAAAGCTTTTCTCAATGCCTTCAATACCCTGACCGTCGATGTTGGTCACGCCGATAATGTGCGAGGTGACCTGCCCGGCAGGGTAATAGCGGCGCGACTCCTGACGCAGGTAAATGCCCGGTAGCTTCAGCTTGTGAATATACTCGCCGATTGCCGGATTAACCTGGCGCGCCAGATAGACAAAACGTCCGCGCGGGTTGGCGTTAACGCGCTTGGAGAGCTGATCGAGCGGGATGCCCAGCGCGTCCGACAGCGCTTTCCAACGGTTGTCCAGCGTAATGCCGCCGCGCTCGTTCAGCTCTTTCGGATCCGCCCAGATGGCGTTCACCGGTACGCTGACCGCCAGCGGCCGCCCGGCGCGATCGCTGATCATTCCACGCGATGTCGGCACCTGCTGTACACGCAGCGAACGCATATCGCCTTCTTTCACCAGCCGATCCGGGTTAATCACCTGCAGATACGCCACCCGCAGCATCAACCCGACCAGCGCCAGCAAAATACAGCCGCACAGCAACGCAAAACGCCAGCTGACAAAGCTGGCTTGATCTTCCTGGCGTTTCAACTTACCGGGGCGTGCTGCTTTCATGCGTTCCCTTTTTGCTCCGTTTCATTACGTCGGTTAAACCACTCATTGTTTAACGATGATATTTTCTTGCGATGGATCGACATGCTGCATCTGCAGCTTCTCAGTCGCCGTACGCTCCACGCGACTGTGGTCGCCCAGCGCATTCTCTTCGAGGATCAGGTTGCGCCACTCGATATCCAGCGCATCGCGCTCCAGCACCAGCTGCTCGCGCTCGGCGGTCAACAGGCGGGTACGGTGCGCGGTGGTTACCACCAAAATGGCGGAAACCAGCACGGCTATCAGTAAAATCAGCGGGATCTTGGCGTTGCGCAGCAAATCGCCGCCGATAACCCCAACCAACCCATGGCGCTCATTCCCAATCACTCGGATACCCTCTCGGCAATGCGCAACACTGAACTGCGCGCACGTGGATTTTCGGCGACTTCTTCAGCCGGCGGCATCATCTTGCCCAGCGCTTTCAGGCTGCGACCGCCCAGTTCGCGCAACTGCGCTTCGGTCAGCGGCAGTCCCGCCGGCACCTGCGCGCCGCGGCTGTGGTGACGCATAAAGCGTTTTACAATCCTGTCTTCCAACGAGTGGAAGCTGATAATCGACAAACGCCCCTGCGGCGCCAGCACGTCCAGTGCGCCTTCCAGCGCACGTTCGATCTCTTCCAGTTCGCTGTTGATGTAAATACGGATGGCCTGGAAGCTGCGGGTCGCCGGGTGTTTATGCTTTTCTTTGAACGGACTGGCAGCGGCAATCAGCTCGGCCAGTTCTTTGGTGCGCGTCATCGGCTCGGTTTTATTACGCTCGACGATGGCGCGTGCAATACGCTTGGCAAAACGCTCTTCGCCGAAGGTTTTCAGCACCCAGGCGATATCTTCTGCTTCGGCTTTCAGTAACCATTCGGCGGCGGACTGGCCGCGCGAAGGGTCCATGCGCATATCCAACGGTCCGTCGCGCATAAAGGAGAAACCGCGCTCCGGGTCGTCGAGCTGCGGTGAAGATACGCCCAGATCCAGCAGAACGCCGTCGATCTGCCCTTCCAGTCCGCGCTCCCGCACATAATGCGACAACTCGGAAAACGGGCCATGTACGATGTTAAAACGAGGATCTTCAATAGATTTGGCGGCTGCAATCGCCTGCGGATCGCGGTCAATCGCCAACAAGCGTCCTTCCGGCCCGAGCTGGGACAGAATCAGACGAGAATGGCCACCGCGACCAAAAGTACCGTCGATATATATGCCGTTACTGCGGATGTTGAGGCCGTTAACCGCCTCATCCAACAGTACGGTAGTGTGTTTATAATTTTCCAACATGCTTATAGCGACAAGTCCTGTAGCCGCTCAGACAACGGTTCCTGAGACGACTGTTCAGCGTCAATATCATCCTTGACTTGTTGATACCAGGTCTGTTCATCCCACAGTTCAAACTTGTTGAACTGACCGACCAGCATCACTTCTTTCGTTAATCCGGCGTGTTGGCGCAGCGTACTGGCTATCAACAACCGGCCGGCGTTATCCATCTGACACTCACTGGCATGTCCCAGCAGCAAGCGCTGTACGCGGCGCTCCGCAGGGTTCATGCTCGACAGACGGGATAACTTTTGTTCAATCACTTCCCATTCGGGCAACGGGTAAAGCAGCAGGCAGGGCTGATGGAGGTCAATGGTACAGACCATTTGGCCTTGCGATTCCTCGTTCAGCGAGTCCCGGTAACGGGTTGGTACGGCAAGCCGCCCCTTGCTGTCGAGGTTGACCATCGTCGCCCCTCGAAACATTCCTGAGCTACCCCTTCGTGACCTTTTTCACCACTTTACCCCACAAATTCCCACATAAAGGAGTTTACGGAGGGTATTAAAACCTTGTCAAGCCAGAGCGGCGGTGCTTTGGCAATATTTCTCTGTTCGTTTTGGGAGCTGACTCGCGAAAGGAACTCTTTTTATTCGGCAATTAAAAATTAACACCATGATAAACGAGGAGAATTTTTTGAAAGGAAAGTAGGCGGTTAACAATCTGACAAATTGGCGATTAATTAGCTCAATACTTTCTTCTGTAATCGAAGTCTCATTTTTCAATTGTTCTTTTGCCCCACGGCATGACGGCCAAACCCGCGACGGCGCAGGCCTGCGGCACGGTGCCTCCCCGAAAGGGCTGACGATAATGCCCTATATTAATTAAGGCTGATGTCGGCAGTCCGATAACGGGGGCGTTATTTTACTGCAATTAAACGGCGAATGCCGAGAGGGGGAAATAAAATAAATATTTTTACGATTACCAGGCGGGCTAATTGCGATCTAAATCATATTACTAAGATTATTCCCAAAAAACTTTACAATGCGGCCGCATTTCCTTACATGTTTATTCCTATCGTTTTTGACATTTCAATTAGAAAAACGCATGAAAAACACAACCCACTGTTTTATATCGGTTTATTAAAAACATCAGGCAGGTGTGTCTTGCGGCAAGGGAACAGCGCGCTGCTCCCCCGTCTTGCCGCTTACTTTCTGCTCAGGCTACCGCGGCGGAACAGATTACGGCGAATGCGCGTCAGGCCCGGCTTCGGCTTGCGCGGTTCGTCCAGACTGGCCAGCACCAGTTCCAATACGCGCTCCGCCACGTCGCGGTGGCGCTGCGCCACCGCCAACACCGGACACTGCAGGAAATCCAGCAGTTCATGATCGCCAAACGTGGCAATGGCCAAATCGGTCGGCAGACGCCCTTGTTGCTTCAAGGTCACATCCATCACGCCCTGCAGCAATGAAAACGAAGTGGTGAACAGCGCCTGCGGCATCGGGTGGGTTTGCAGCCACTGGGCGAACAACGTCCCTGCGGCTTCGCGCTCATAGCTATTGGCGTACAGATAATCCACCTGGCGTTCATCATCCTGCCAGGCCTGACGGAACCCCTGCTCGCGCAGGAAACTGACCGACAGTTCCGGCAGCGCGCCTAAATACAGCACCGACTCCGCCGGGAAAGTGCGCAGCTCCTGCGCCAAGGTGAAGGCGTCTTCCTGATCGGCGCCTACGACGCTGATGAAATGCTCGCGATCCAGCGCGCGATCCAGCGCGATGATCGGCAGTGAGCCATTCGCCCAGCGCTGGTAGAAAGGGTGTTCCGGCGGCAAAGCGGTCGAAACGATAATCGCGTCGACCTGACGCTGCAGCAGGTGCTCGATACAGCGCATTTCGTTATCCGGCTGATCCTCAGAGCAGGCAATCAGCAGCTGGTAGCCACGCTGGCGCGCCTGCCGTTCCAGATAGTTGGCGATGCGTGTGTAGCTGGTGTTTTCCAGGTCGGGAATCACCAATCCGATAGAACGTGTCCGACCGGCGCGCAGCCCTGCCGCCACGGCGTTCGGATGATAATTATGCTCCCTGACCACGGCCATCACTTTTTCGACGGTTTTATCGCTGACGCGATACTGTTTCGCCTTACCGTTGATGACATAACTGGCCGTAGTGCGCGAAACACCTGCGAGACGCGCGATTTCATCCAGTTTCACGTTAACCCCTTACTGATGCTGAAAATAGAGAGTGAAGGCAGCCCTCAGCAAGCATCGCAGCCATGCAATGCTTCAAGCCGGCTTAACGATCTAACAGCAGAAACCTCTACCGGGCAACCGATTTTGCCGCAAGGTGCCGGCAAACGGGAAAATTTTACCGCGAATGCCTGAGACAGGGGCGCCAGCGCGCCCTGCCCCCCCTCTTTTCAGCGCATGATCTTATCGCCACGCGAGACGCCAACGACGCCGGAGCGTGCCACTTCGACGATTTCCGCCACTTCACGCACCGTTCCCAGGAAAGCATCCAGTTTATCGCTGGTGCCCGCCAGCTGCACGGTGTACAGCGTCGCGGTGACATCAACAATCTGCCCGCGGAAAATATCGGCGCAGCGCTTCACCTCTTCACGGCCGTAGCCGCTGGCCTGCAGCTTGACCAGCATGATCTCACGCTCGACGTGCGCCCCCTGCGCCAATTCGCTGACGCGCAGCACATCCACCAGCTTATGCAGCTGCTTCTCAATCTGTTCCAGCACCTTCTCGTCGCCCACGGTCTGGATGGTCATACGCGACAGCGTCGGATCGTCGGTCGGCGCGACCGTCAGGCTTTCAATGTTGTAGCCGCGCTGGGAAAACAGCCCGACCACGCGCGACAACGCACCGGATTCATTCTCCAGTAATACAGATAAAATACGCCGCATGATCAGGTCCTCTCCGTTTTGCTCAGCCACATTTCGTCCATGCCGCCACCGCGGATCTGCATGGGGTACACATGTTCCGTTTCATCAACGGTCACATCGACAAACACCAGTCGTTCCTTCTCCGCCAGCGCCTGCGCCAGCTTACTTTCCAGTTCATCCGGGGTGCGGATGGCGATACCGACATGCCCGTAAGCCTCGGCCAGTGCGACGAAATCGGGCAGCGACTCCATATAGGACTGCGAATGACGGCCGGAATAGATCATGTCCTGCCACTGCTTCACCATGCCGAGATAGCGGTTGTTCAGATTCACCACCACCACCGGCAGATTGTATTGCAGCGCGGTGGACAGTTCCTGAATGTTCATCTGGATACTGCCGTCGCCGGTCACGCACACCACGGTTTCCTCCGGCAGCGCCAGCTTCACCCCGAGTGCCGCCGGCAGGCCGAAGCCCATCGTGCCCAGTCCGCCGGAATTGATCCAGCGGCGCGGCTTGTCGAACGGATAATACAGCGCAGCGAACATCTGATGCTGGCCGACGTCAGACGTCACATAAGCGTCGCCTTTGGTCAGCCGGTGCAGAGCTTCAATCACCGCCTGCGGTTTGATGGTATCGCCATTTTTGTCATACCCCAGACAGTCGCGCGCGCGCCACTGTTCAATCGACTGCCACCAGTCGCGCAGCGCATCAAAGTCCTGCTGCCTGTCACTCTGCGCCAGCAGCTCCAGCATCTGAGCCAGCACCTGCTTCGCGTCACCGACGATCGGGATATCCGCATCCACGGTTTTGGAAATTGAAGTCGGGTCGATATCAATATGCAGCACGGTGGCGTCCGGACAGTATTTCGCCAGATTGTTGGTGGTACGGTCGTCAAAACGCACGCCGACGGCAAAAATCACATCGGCGTGGTGCATGGTCTTGTTAGCTTCATAGGTACCGTGCATCCCCAACATACCGACGCTTTGGCGGTGCGTGCCCGGGAAAGCCCCCAACCCCATCAACGTACAGGTGACCGGCAGGTTGAGCCGTTCCGCCAACGCCGCCACCTCCGTATGGCATTCGGCATTGATCGCGCCGCCGCCGACATACATCACCGGCTTTTTCGCCGCCATCAGAGTATGCAGGGCACGTTTGATCTGGCCGCGGTGGCCCTGCACCGTCGGGTTGTAAGAACGCAGGCTGACCTCCTGCGGATAGGCATACGGCATGCGCACCGCCGGGCCGACAATGTCTTTCGGCAGATCGATTACCACCGGGCCGGGACGGCCGCTGGCGGCCAGATAAAACGCTTTTTTCAGTACGCCGGGAATATCCTCGGTGCGCTTGACCAGAAAACTGTGCTTCACCACCGGACGCGAAATCCCCACCATATCGCACTCCTGGAAGGCGTCGTAGCCAATCAGCGAGCTCGGCACCTGGCCGGAAAGCACCACCATCGGAATGGAGTCCATATAGGCGGTGGCAATACCGGTAATCGCATTGGTCGCGCCCGGGCCGGAGGTGACCAGCACTACGCCGACTTCGCCGGTGGCGCGTGCGTAGCCATCGGCCATATGCACCGCCCCCTGCTCATGGCGCACCAGTACGTGATCGATTCCGCCCACCGTGTGCAGGGCGTCATAAATATCAAGCACCGCCCCGCCCGGATAACCGAATACATGTTTAACGCCCTGGTCGATCAGCGATCGCACGACCATTTCGGCTCCTGACAACATCTCCATGGGTTTGCCTCCAGGCTTACTTATACTTGTCTGGCGCCGGAACGTGGCGCCTGCTCGTCGGGTATACCCCGACGTGATGCGTTTTTGGCCTACCCATCGCCGCGCTGAATAAGGTCATGAATGAAGGCGGCCAACCGGCGCTTAATCCGGAAAATGACGGGTATAGAATCCCTTAACATAACGTCAGTATATGAGGCAGGCAAACGGCAAAACGTCGGCAGGAAAACGCGGAAATGGCTATCGATCTGGCATTTGGCGACAGGTTAAAACAATGCACTAGCCAACAGCGGATGCGGCTAGGCATTGTTTCATGAATGGCGGTAATTACAGAACTAAATCAGGCTGACTTTATGCCGTTTTTTTCAGCAGCGGCGAATAGTAAACCGTCCTCGGTCAGAAGATTTACTGATACATGGCCTCGATTTCATTCTGATAACGCTGAGAGATCACCTTACGCCGCAGCTTTAGCGTCGGCGTAAGCTCCCCCAGTTCCATCGAGAATGCCGCCGGCAACAGAGTGAATTTCTTTACCTGCTCGAAACGGGCCAGCTCTCTTTGCATCTCGCGCAGACGCGTCTCAAACATCTCGATAATCTGGCTATGGCGCAGCAGTTCCAGACGGTCGTGATATTTGATATTGAGCGATTTGGCATACTCTTCAAGCGATTCGAAGCACGGCACGATCAGCGCGGAAACAAACTTGCGCGCATCGGCGATCACCGCCACCTGTTCGATAAAACGATCCTGCGCCAGCGTGCCTTCCAGCATCTGTGGCGCAATATATTTACCGCCGGAGGTCTTCATCAGATCCTTCAGCCGCTCGGTGATAAACAGATTGCCGTGATCGTCTACCGCCCCGGCGTCACCGGTCCTCAGCCAGCCGTCGGCGGTAAACGCCTGCGCGGTTTCCAGCGGTTTATTGAAGTAACCGCGCATGACAATCGGGCCACGCACCTGAATCTCGTTCTCTTCGGCGATGCGTACCTCAACGTCAGACAGCGGTTTGCCGATAGAACCGAAGCGGAAGTCGTGTTCTTCCCAGCAAGAAACGGTGGCGCAGGTTTCCGTCATACCGTAGCCATACTTGATATTTACGCCCAGCGCCTGGAAGAACAGGATCACATTATCGTCCAGCTTGGCCCCGGCCGCCGGCAGAAAGCGCACCCGTCCTCCCAGCAGACCCCGCAGTTTGCTGAGTACCAGCTTATCGGCCCAGCGATGCGTCTGAGCAAACAGCCGGCCGCCAGACGTGCCGGCACGCTCCTGCAAGAATTTACGCTCACCGCAGCCAATCGCCCAGCGGAACAACAGACGACGCCACCACGGCGCGCGGGCGACTTTCTCATGCACCGCGCTAAAGATCTTCTCATAGAAGCGCGGCACGGCGCACATTACGGTTGGCTGCACCGCCGTCATCGCCTCACGCACCCAGTCGGTATTCGGCAGAAAAACATTCTGTGCGTCGGAATGCATGATAAAGAAGCTCCAGGCACGTTCAAACACGTGCGACAGCGGCAGGAAACTGAGGGAAACATCTGCCTCGCCCACCGTCAGGCGCTCATCATGCTGATACAGCTGAGCCGCCATATTGCGATAGTCCAGCATCACGCCTTTTGGTTCACCGGTAGTGCCCGAGGTGTAAATCAGCGTGAATAGATCCTGCAGTTCACGACCGTTGATGCGCTCATCCAGCTGCGCCTGATAACGCTCGACGTCCGCGTCTCGCTCCAGTTGGTTCAGGTAACAGGCAATCTCGCAGCCGTGCAGCTCCACCGCGTCGTTAAAGGCAATAATCTGCGTCAGCTGCGGGCAAACCCCACGCAGCGCAATCGCGGCATCCATTTGCGCCTGATCGCCGACAAACAGAATGCGGATGTCAGCATCATTCAGGATAAACGCCGCCTGCGCGGCGGTATGCGTCGCATACAGCGGCACGCTGACCGCACGCAGCTGCAAAATAGCCAAATCGGTTAATGACCAGGCCATGCTGTTGTTGGCAAAAATTGCCACGCGCTCCTGCACTTCAACGCCTAACGCCAGCAAAGCGCTGGCGATATGATCCATATGCGTGCCGACCTGCCGCCAGCTCAGGCGGGTTTCCCCTTCTGGCGTCCATTGGCGAAAAGCAATGCATTCGGCGCGCTGGCTGCGTTGCTGCTGGATACGCTGGATCAGATGGTAGTGCTGTAAATGTCTGGTCATAAAGCCTTAAGCCTGAAACGGATCAATCGGTTAGCGGTAGCCGGGCGTCGACGCCCCAAAATCTCAGCTTACACGTGTTTACTTTTTTCCGCGCAGTCTACCGACTCTCTGATTGAGGGGGAAGAAATTTCAGCGTCGTTCTGTGAGCTCAAACGCCGGGTAAATCCGTTGAACGTGATGCAAAGCACGCGACAAGGAGAACGACAGTCTAAAAGCATTCCGCTACAGCGCCCTCACGATACCGAAACGCCCTGCCCCACAGACAGTACAAAATTCCATTATTTTATTAGATTGTAGTTTTTAGCTTTGAAGGGATAAAAATGAATCACTGCCGTACTGAAACAGGAAAATTCTAAATAAAAAACTCGATTAACTTATAAAACCGCTGAGGATAATAAAAAAAATTAACCCGAGAGCGATCCCTCGGGTTAATTTCCCACCTGTTAACGCAGCGCTTCAGATTCGCTAAGTACAGACTTCATCCACTGATGTCCTTTATCCCGTTCGGCAGACTCGTGCCAAGAGAGATAGCAAGTCACCTGTTTTTTATCCAGCGGTAAAGGGAGTAATTTCAGCTGCAGGTTCGCCGCATACTGCTGGGCAAACCAACGGGGAGCAATGGCCAGCATGTCGGTACGGGAAACCAGATTCATCACGCTATATAAATCCGTACACTGCTGAGAGACAACACGTTGCATTGTGTCGTCGATATAATACGGACGGCTGAAAGAACAGAATCTTTCCAGAGAAACCACCGCATGCTGCTCCTGCATCAGCTGTTCACGCGTAATGCCGTTCATTATCCGCGGATGGGTTTCCGCGGCAACAATCACCAGCTCATCGTCAAACAGCGCATAACGCTTAAACTCGCCATGCTCAAAATACGTATAGCCAATAACAAACTCCATCTCCTGATAACGCAACTGATGCTCAATATTATTATTGAGGTACGATTTTATTTGCAGGCGGACATGAGGCGCCATTTCCTTAACGCTGTTGATGACTTTCGCCGTCAGGCGCAAATCCAGCGGGCTACAAATGGAGATTGGGAAAATACGCTCGCTGGTCAAGGCATCAAACCCGGCCCCCGGCAGTTCATTTTGCACCAGCTGTAGCGCCTGGCGAATCGGCCCGAACAGCTGTCTGGCACGCATTGTCGGCTGGATGCCGCGCCCAAAACGCACGAACAGCTCATCGTTAAACATCACTTTCAACCGGGCGACCGCATTGCTTACCGCAGGCTGTGACATACCAAGTACATTCGCCGCACGCGTAATATTTTGCATTTGCATCACAGCATCAAACACGGTGAGCAGATTAAGATCGACGCTGCGCAGATGAATATCGCCGCCCCCCTTCCCTAAGACATTTCCCGATTCATATCCAGACATATCCAACTCCACTAAGTCCTATGTAGATAACTTCACCGACGCACCACTAAGAATGGTGTCAGAAATAGCATTCCATTTTCCCTATCGGTAAAGTTAGTCCTCTTGGGGAATTATCCATAAAAGATAAAACCCAAGAATCATCCAATATAAATACAACACTAAAATTTATGCCAACTACTTTATCGGCTCCATTGAAAAAACGTCATAAATCTCAATAGGAATAAGCCGAAACGGTGATTAAAAAAACGCCCCACACAAGATGAATCAGAACATAAAAATAGGCAATGGACAATCACACAATATTAAAAGCAGTGATTTTTAGGACAGTTATATTCCATACCTGTCGATTATATACGCTTAGCCATTCCCTCACTCTATTTATTATAATAATAAATTAAAATTATGAATGGTTCACCTCCGGGATATGCGCCAACCATCGCGAAGTGGTTAAATATTACCCCACCCCACTCCAGAATCAACGCCATATCTCACTATTCAATTCATTTATGCTAAGGTCGTCCCAATTCCAATACTCTTTTAAACTAACAACCGATTTTTTTTCAACATTATCTGCTGTTGAATAGCGCGGGAACGCATCAGGCTTAATTCAGCATGGGTTTTAAAATCAGGTGTTGACATCGCCTGAGCGATAACGTATCAAATTAGGCAACGCAAACATTTTAGAGAAGTGGAATCACATGATCCGTATTACTCGTCTACTAGGCCTACTACTAAACGCATCTTCTTTGCGCGGTATGCCAGTGGGCGGCGATCGGTCCTGATTCAGCCACTCAGCTATAACAAACCCGCGCTACTGCGCGGGTTTTTTTTTGCCCGCTTAGCGTGAAAAACACGATAAGGAACCAAGCGATGAGTCAACAAGTCATTATCTTCGATACCACATTGCGCGACGGTGAACAGGCGCTGCAGGCCAGCCTGAGCGTAAAAGAAAAGATTCAGATCGCGATGGCGCTGGAGAGAATGGGCGTCGACGTAATGGAGGTTGGCTTCCCGGTTTCTTCACCGGGTGACTTTGAATCGGTGCAAACTATTGCACGCCAAATCAAAAACAGTCGCGTCTGCGGCCTGGCGCGCTGCGTCGACAACGATATCGATGTCGCCGCCGAGGCGCTGCGCGTCGCCGAAGCGTTCCGTATCCACGTCTTCCTGGCCACCTCAACGCTGCATATCGAGTCAAAATTAAAGCGTTCGTTCGATGAAGTGCTGGAGATGGCCGTACGCTCGGTGAAACGCGCACGCAACTATACCGACGACGTCGAATTCTCCTGTGAAGACGCCGGACGCACGCCGATCGACAATCTGTGCCGCGTGGTTGAAGCAGCCATCAACGCCGGCGCCACCACCATCAATATCCCCGATACCGTCGGCTACACCACGCCGAACCAGTTTGGCGGCATTATCAGCACGCTGTACGATCGGGTGCCGAACATCGACAAGGCGATTATCTCCGTACACTGCCATGACGATTTAGGCATGGCGGTCGGCAACTCAATCGCGGCAGTGCAGGCCGGCGCCCGTCAGGTGGAAGGCACGATCAACGGCATCGGCGAGCGCGCGGGCAATACCTCATTGGAAGAGGTGATCATGGCGATTAAAGTGCGCCAGGACATCATGAACGTGCACACCAATATCAACCACCAGGAAATCTACCGCACCAGCCAGTTGGTCAGCCAGCTGTGCAATATGCCGATTCCCGGCAACAAAGCGATCGTCGGCTCTAACGCCTTCGCCCACTCTTCCGGCATTCACCAGGATGGCGTGCTGAAAAACCGTGAAAACTACGAAATCATGTCGCCGCAGACCATCGGTCTGAAAGACGTTCAGTTGAACCTGACCTCGCGCTCCGGCCGCGCGGCGGTGAAGCACCGCATGGAAGAAATGGGCTACAAAGATCAGGACTACAACCTGGACGATCTGTACGCCGCCTTCCTGAAACTGGCGGACAAGAAAGGTCAGGTGTTCGACTACGATCTGGAAGCGCTGGCGTTTATCAATAAGCAGCAGGAAGAACCGGAACACTTCAATCTGGGTTACTTCAGCGTGCAGTCCGGCAGCAGCATTATGGCCACCGCCTCGGTCAAACTGATGTGCGGCGGCGAAGAAAAAGCCGAAGCGGCCACCGGCAACGGCCCGGTCGATGCGGTCTATCAGGCCATCAACCGCATCACCGACTTCCCGATCGAACTGGTGAAATATCAGCTGACGGCGAAAGGCCAGGGTCGCGACGCGCTGGGCCAGGTGGATATTGTGGTTTCCTACAACGGCCGCCGCTTCCACGGCGTCGGCCTGGCGACCGATATCGTCGAATCCTCCGCCAAGGCGATGATCCACGCATTAAATAATATTTGGCGCTCCCAACAGGTAGAAAAAGAAAAACAGCGTCTGCAGCAAACCAAACATCAAAATAATCAGGAAACGGTGTGAACATGACGAAGAATTACCATATTGCCGTCTTACCCGGAGACGGAATCGGCCCGGAAGTAATGGCGCAGGCAAAGAAAGTGTTGGAGGCGGTACGCCAGCGCTTTGATATCCGCATCACCACCAGCGAATACGACGTCGGCGGCATCGCCATCGACCGCCACGGCAGCCCGCTGCCGGCGGCGACGCTGAGCGGCTGCGAGCAGGCGGACGCCATTTTGTTCGGCTCGGTGGGCGGCCCCAAGTGGGAACATCTGCCGCCGGCGGAACAGCCGGAGCGCGGCGCGCTGCTGCCGCTGCGTAAACACTTCAAACTGTTCAGCAACCTGCGTCCAGCCCGCCTGTACCAGGGGCTGGAAAACTTCTGTCCGCTGCGCGCCGACATCGCCGCCGCCGGCTTCGATATCCTGTGCGTCCGCGAGCTGACCGGCGGCATTTACTTCGGCCAGCCGAAAGGGCGCGAAGGCCAAGGCATGCAGGAGCGCGCCTATGATACCGAGGTGTATCACCGCTTCGAGATCGAACGCATCGCGCGCATCGCCTTTGAATCGGCGCGCAAACGCCGCAATAAGGTCACCTCCATCGATAAGGCCAACGTGCTGCAAAGCTCGATCCTGTGGCGCGAAGTGGTGAACGAGGTTGCCAAAGATTACCCGGATGTGGCGCTGTCGCACATGTACATCGACAACGCCACCATGCAGTTGATCAAAGATCCGGCGCAGTTCGACGTGCTGCTGTGCTCCAACCTGTTCGGCGATATTTTGTCGGACGAGTGCGCAATGATCACCGGTTCAATGGGCATGCTGCCTTCCGCCAGCCTGAACGAAGCGGGCTTCGGCCTGTACGAACCGGCGGGCGGCTCTGCGCCGGATATCGCGGGTAAAGGTATTGCCAACCCGGTAGCCCAGATCCTGTCGCTCACCCTGCTGCTGCGCTACAGCCTGGAGGCCGGTGAAGCCGCCGATGCGATTGAGCGCGCCATCAACCAGGCGCTGGAACAGGGTTACCGCACCGCCGATCTGGCCGGCGACGGCAAGGCGGTCAGCACCGATGAAATGGGCGATATCATCGCCCGCTTTGTGGCACAGGGGGCATAACATGGCTAAGACGTTATATCAGAAATTGTATGATGCCCACGTGGTGTACGAAGCGCCGAACGAAACGCCGCTGCTGTATATTGACCGCCACCTGGTGCATGAAGTCACGTCGCCGCAGGCCTTCGACGGCCTGCGCGCCATGGGCCGCAAGGTGCGCCAGCCGGGCAAAACCTTCGCCACCATGGATCACAACGTGTCGACGCAGACCAAAGACATCAACGCCAGCGGCGAGATGGCGCGCATTCAGATGCAGGAACTGATCAAGAACTGCGCGGAGTTCGGCGTATCGCTGTATGACCTGAACCACCCGTTCCAGGGCATCGTTCACGTGATCGGCCCGGAGCAGGGCATGACGCTGCCGGGGATGACCATCGTCTGTGGCGACTCCCACACCGCCACCCACGGCGCCTTCGGCTCGCTGGCGTTCGGCATCGGCACGTCAGAAGTAGAACACGTGCTGGCGACCCAGACGCTGAAACAGGGGCGCGCCAAGACCATGAAAATCGAGGTCACCGGCGACGCGGCGGCGGGCATCACCGCCAAAGACATCGTGCTGGCGGTGATCGGCAAAACCGGCAGCGCCGGCGGCACCGGCCATGTGGTCGAGTTCTGCGGCAAGGCTATCGAAGCGCTGAGCATGGAAGGCCGTATGACGCTGTGCAACATGGCGATTGAAATGGGCGCCAAAGCCGGGCTGGTCGCGCCGGACGACACCACCTTCGCCTACCTGAAAGGCCGCCAGTTCGCGCCGACCGGCGATAACTGGGAACAGGCGGTCGCCTACTGGCGCACGCTGAAGTCCGATGACGACGCACAGTTTGACAGCGTGGTGACGCTGCGCGCCGAAGATATCGCGCCGCAGGTTACCTGGGGCACCAACCCGGGGCAGGTGATCGCCGTCAACCAGATCATCCCGGCGCCGGAGTCGTTCAGCGATCCGGTCGAACGTGCTTCCGCCGAAAAAGCGCTGGCCTATATGGATCTGCAACCGGGCATCAAACTGACCGAAGTGGCGATCGACAAAGTGTTTATCGGCTCCTGCACCAACTCACGCATTGAGGATCTGCGCGCCGCTGCGGCCATTGCCAAAGGGCGCAAAGTCGCCAGCGGCGTCCAGGCGATTGTAGTGCCCGGCTCCGGCCCGGTGAAAGCGCAGGCGGAGGCCGAAGGGCTGGATAAAATCTTTATCGAAGCCGGTTTTGAATGGCGTCTGCCCGGCTGCTCCATGTGTCTGGCGATGAACAATGACCGCCTGAACCCGGGCGAGCGCTGCGCCTCCACCAGCAACCGTAACTTTGAAGGGCGTCAGGGACGCGGCGGGCGCACCCACCTGGTCAGCCCGGCCATGGCCGCCGCCGCCGCCGTCAGCGGCCACTTTGCCGATATTCGTGAACTGCACTAAGGAGCATCACCATGGCTAAATTTACTCAACATACCGGCTTAGTGGTGCCTTTGGATGCGGCCAACGTCGATACCGACGCCATTATCCCGAAACAGTTTCTGCAGAAGGTGACGCGCACCGGCTTCGGCCAGCACCTGTTTAACGACTGGCGCTTTCTGGACGATGCCGGCCAGCAGCCCAACCCGGACTTCGTGCTGAATAAAGCGCGTTACAAGGGCGCCAGTATCCTGCTGGCACGGGAGAACTTTGGCTGCGGCTCCTCGCGCGAACATGCGCCGTGGGCGCTGACCGACTACGGTTTCAAAGTGGTGATTGCGCCGAGCTTTGCCGATATTTTCTACGGTAACTCGTTCAACAACCAGCTGCTGCCGGTCACGCTGAGCGAGCAAGACGTGGATACGCTGTTCAAACTGGTGGAAGCCAACGAAGGCATCGAGTTTACCGTCGACCTGGAACAGCAGACGGTGAACGCCGGCGGCCACAGCTACCCGTTTGAGATCGACAGCTTCCGCCGCCACTGCATGATCAACGGCCTGGACAGCATCGGCCTGACGCTGCAGCACGACGCGGATATCGCCCGTTACGAAGCCAATCAGCCGGCGTTTCTCAACTGATTCGGCCACGCTGACGCACAGCAGGGGCGGATATTCCGCCCCTGCTTCATCACCGGCCCCTCGCCGCCCTTACCAATATCCCAGCCACTTCCACCAGGCGGCGCCAATCGTCAGCCAAATCAGCAGGTTTACCACGCTCATCACCAGACCGGTTTTCCACCACTCGCCCAGCGTGCTGTAACCGGAGCCGAAAATAATCGGCGCGGTGCCGGTCGCATAGTGAGTCAGCGACATCATCAGCGAAGAAGAGAACGCCAGAATCAGGCCAAGCAGCGCCGGCGGCGCGCCAAGCGCCACGCCTGCGGCGAAGAAGGCGGCAAACATGGCGGTCACGTGCGCCGTGGTGCTGGCGAAGAAGTAGTGAGAATAGAGATACACCAGCGTCAGCAGCAGCGTGCCGCCCACCCAACTCATCCCCATATGCGCAATACCGGCGCCGACCGTCTGCGACAGCCAGTTAATCAGCCCCAGTTTGCCCAGATAGGTCGCCATCATCACCAGCGCGGAGAACCAGACCACGGTATCCCAGGCGCCCTTCTGCCTCAGGATGTCATCCCAGCTCAGTACGCCGCTGGCCAGCAAAATCGCCAGGCCGATCAGGGCGGCGGTGGTCGGGTTCACCGCCAGCGCCGGACCAAAAATCATCGCCGGAATACCGGCCCACAGCACCAGCAGCAGCGCAAACACCGCCAGCGTAATCTTCTCCGGCAGCGTCACCGGCCCCAGCGCCTGCAGCTGCCGTTTGGCGAAGTTCGGCGCATCCGGGGTGCTTTTAATTTCCGGCGGATAGAGGAAATACACCACCAGCGGCATTACGATCAGCGAACAGAGGCCCGGCAACAGCGCCGCCAGCGCCCACATGCCCCAGCTCAGCTCCACGCTGTTGTGCGTGCCTTTGGCGATCAGGCTGACCACCAGCGGGTTCGGCGCGGTGGCGGTGATAAACATCGCCGAGGTGATCGGGTTGATGTTGTAGTTCACCAGCGCCAGATAGCGGCCGATCTTGCCGCTGGTGTTCAAGCCGGGGCTGGAGCCGAAGCTGTCGGCGATCGATTTCATAATCGGGTGGATAATCCCACCGCCGCGCGCGGTGTTGCTCGGCGTCACCGGCGCCAGCGTGGTCTCCGCCAGCGTCAGCGCATAGGCGATGCCCAGCGTCTTTTTGCCGAACAGCGAAATAAAGTAATAGCCGATACGCCCGCCCAGCCCGGTTTTATTCAGGCTGAGCGAGATCATGATAGAGAAGCCGATCAGCCAGATCAGCGGATTGGAAAAGCCGCTCAATGCATCGCCGAGCGCCGCCCCCGGCTTGCCGGGGTTGGTGACGCCGGTCACCGCCACCAGCGCGATGGCGATCACCGATACCGCGCCAATCGGCATCGCCTTGCCGATAATGGCGATAATGGTGCCGATAAACAGCGCCAGCAGCTGCCAGGCGTTGGGTTCAACGCCCTCAGGAACCGGGATGACAAACCAGATAAGCAGCGTGGCGGCAACGGCAATCAGGGAGGGAACAGGCTTGAGCGGCGTTAGTTTATCCATAACATACCCACGAGATTCAACGGAGAGGCGCGGCGGCGGCGTGGAGCAAAACCAACGACGCCGACGCCTTATGTCCGTTTAGCTTGCGACTATGGGCTAATGTTCTCAATGATTTACATCAATGTTAACGAAAATAGCGGTTAAACCTCCCGCACGCGGGCGCACAGCCACCAGGAGAGCGCCGCCAACGCCACCGCCAGCCAATACACCGCGTAGTGTCCCAGATTCTCCACCAGCGCCCCCTGCAGCACCCCGGCTAAAATGACGCCGGTGGAAATACTGTTGGTAAACATGGTGGTCGCCGCGCCGGGACGCCCCGGCATCAAATCCTGAAAATAGAGCATGCCGATGCCGGCAATAATGCCGATAAAGATCGCGTTGAACAACTGCAGGCCAATCAGCGCCAGTTTAGCGGTGAACAGCGTCAGTCCAAGATAAAACAGCAGGCCCGCCGCCACGGCGAACAGCATCATCCGGCGCTTGCCGAAACGCTTGACCACATAGCCCGCCAGCAGCATAGCCGGGATTTCCAGCCCGGCGGCGATGCCCATCAGAATGCCGGCCAGCCGCTCCGGCAGCCCGAGATCGCGGGTGATATACAGCGGCATATCGATGATATACATGGTGTTGCAGGTCCACATCAGCATCGAGGCGACAAACAGCCGGCGCACGTCGCGGTTGCGCCAGGCGCTGGGCGGCGCGACCGGCGTCACATTCAGGCTGCCGGTTTGCGCCTCGCGCGGCACCGAAGGCAGGCAAAACCCCACCAGCAGCGCGCTGACAACGAAGATCCCCGCGGCGATCAGGAACATGGTGGTAAAACCGTAATTGAGCGCCAGCATAAACGACAGCGGCGGGCCGATGACCCAGGCCAGCGACAGCTGGGCACGCATCACCGAGCTGAACATCACCACTTCACGGCCGCTGCTGTCGGCATATTCCCGCGCCAGGGCGAAAATCTGCGGCATCGCGGTATTGGCCAGCGCCGCCATCAGCACGCCGGCGGTAATCAGCGTCAGATAGTCGCGGTTAAAGGCGAACAGCAGGCAGTTGCCTACCGCCATCAGACAGCAGCCTAAAATCAGCTTACGCCTGTCGCCGCGGGTGTCCGAGCGTTTGGCCAGCAGGAAGCTCACCACGATGCCGGCCACCGCGTTGACGGTATAAAACAGCCCGACCCACAGCGGCCGCACTTTGACTTCCGAAGTCAGAAACAGGCTGAGCGTCGGCGTCTGCAACGCCCCGGCGATACCGGCCAGAAAAGCGACGGCAAGGAATGCGGCGAAAACGGGGTTAAAACGGCGTAGCGACCAACGGTTATTCATAGCGGCATTCCTGAACAAGGCGAAAACGGCGCAATAAAAAAATCAGCGTAGAAGAAGTCAGCGAATAGTAAAAGCACCGCCCGACAACGGCAATCACCCGCCGCAAATAAAAATGCCAGTGGGTCGCCCCACTGGCTGGTGAAAAGCACCATTACTCAGAAACACTTGGTCTCCCCAGGTTTTCAGGCGTCGCCTGAAAACCCACGGATAGCGGGGAAAGATCAGAGGCGCTTGCGATAGGCTTCGTCGCTCAGCGTCGGCATATCCCACTGGGTTAAATGGGACAATATTTCCAGCCTGGCCTGCTCCGGCACCAGCCGGGTCAGCCAGTCGGCGTGCTGGCGGCGAACGGCGGCGAAATAGCGCTGATAAAACTGTTTCGACAATAAAACGTTCATAAGCCCGCCCTCCTCTCTTTCGTCTGAGCAAATTATCGGCGTAATATAGGGAAAGATAAATTGTCGGATTACTGTCGGGGAGTTCCTCTTTTATGTCCACGCCACGCCTGCAACAGCAGTTTATTCGTCTCTGGCAACGCTGCCAGGGCGAAGCCCGCGATACCACGCTGCAGGAGCTGGCCGACGCGCTCAGCTGTTCGCGCCGTCATGTACGCTCGCTGCTTGGCGCCATGCAGCAACAGGGGTGGCTGACCTGGCAGGCAGAGGCCGGGCGCGGCAAGCGTTCGCGGCTGGAGTTTCACTACACCGGCCTGGCGCTGCAGCAACAGCGGGCGGAAACGCTGCTGGAACAGGATCGCATCGACCAGCTGGTGCAGCTGGTCGGCGATAAAAAAGTGGTGCGACAGATGCTCCTGTCCCAACTGGGACGCAGTTTCCGCCAGGGTAAACATATCCTGCGCGTGCTCTACTACCGGCCGCTGTCCAATCTGCTGCCCGGTTCGGCACTGCGCCGTTCGGAGACGCACCTGGCCCGGCAGATTTACAGCGGCCTGACGCGGATAAATGAGGAAAACGGGGAACTGGAGTCCGACCTTTCCCACCACTGGCAGGCGCTGACCCCGCTGCACTGGCGCTTCTATCTGCGCCCCGCTATCCACTTTCATCATGGACGCGAGCTGGAGATGGAAGACGTTATCCAGACGCTGACGCGCCTGACGTCGCAGCCGCTGTTCGCCCATATCGCACGCGTCGACTCGCCGACGCCCCATGTGATCGATGTGCATCTGCACAGCCCCGATTACTGGCTGCCCTGGCTGCTTGGCAGCGTGCCGGCCATGATTCTGCCGCAGGAATGGCGCACTCTGCCGGATTTTGCCCGCCATCCGATCGGCACCGGCCCGTACAGCGTGGTGCATAACCAGCAGAGCCAACTGAAGATCCAGGCGTTTGACGATTACTTCGGCTATCGCGCCCTGATCGATGAAGTGAATATCTGGGTCCTGCCGGATATTACCGAAGAGCTGATGCACTCCGGCGTGCAGCTGCAGGCCGACGATACCGGCAAAAATGAGCTGGAAAGCCGGCTGGAGGAAGGCTGCTACTTTCTGCTGTTCGACCGGCGTTCGCCCGTCGGCGACGATCCGGCCATCCGCAGCTGGCTGTGCGAACTGCTCAATCCTATTGCCCTGCTGAACCTCTCCGGGCCGGTCAGCCAGCGTTACTGGTCGCCGGCCTACGGCATTTTGCCGCGCTGGCACCATAACCGCGAACTGACCCAGAGGCTGAAACCCGCCGCTCTGCGCCGGCTGACGCTGACCTACTACGGCGAACACTCGGAGTTCAACGCCATCGGCGACGCCCTGCAGCCGCTGCTGGCGCAGCACGGTGTAGAACTGACGGTCAATATCGTCGATTACGACGTCTGGCACCGGGGAGAGGCGCAGAGCGATCTGTGGCTCGGTAGCGCCAATTTCACCCTGCCGCTGGAATTCTCACTGTTCGCCACCCTGTATGAGCTGCCGCTGCTGCAACACTGCATGAGCGAAGATCTGGCGCAGGACGCCGCGCTGTGGCGCGATAACCGCCTGCCGCTGGCGGAATTTTGTCGCCGGCTGGTCAGCCAGCATCAGTTGCATCCGCTGTTCCATCACTGGCTGCAGCTGCACGGCCAGCGCAGCATGCGCGGCGTACGGATGAATACGCTGGGCTGGTTCGACTTCAAATCCGCCTGGTTCGCGCCGCCGGAGACATAAGCATCTTTCGCCGGCGGCGCTAACTCTTTACAATAGCGCCGTCTCAACGGGGTGCGGAACAAGGTTTTCGCTGAGAGCAAACCCGTCGAACCTGAACCGGCTAATACCGGCGGAGGGATTTGAGTGCCAGCCAACCGGCTCCCCAGGAGCCCCTCAGATGCCTTTGCTGCCCTAACTATCAGGAGTGCAAAGTGATCAAGAAATTCCTGCCTTGCCTGTTGCTGCTGGCCGCCGCGCCGGCGCTGGCGAAAGACACGCTGACGGTTTACACCTACGACTCCTTCGCCGCCGACTGGGGCCCTGGCCCGGCAATCAAAAAAGCCTTTGAGGCCGACTGCAACTGCGAACTGAAATTCGTGGCGCTGGAAGACGGCGTCTCACTGCTTAATCGTCTGCGGATGGAAGGCAAAAATAGCAAAGCGGACGTGGTGCTGGGGCTGGATAACAACCTGCTGCAGGCGGCGCGCCAGACCAGACTGTTCGCCGCCAGCACGGTGGACCACTCGCGGCTGAACGTGCCCGGCGGCTGGCAGGACAGCACCTTTATCCCCTATGACTACGGCTACTTCGCCTTTGTCTACAACAAAGACCGGCTGAAAAACCCGCCGAAGAGCCTGAAAGAGCTGGTGGAAAGCGACCAGCCATGGAAAGTGATCTATCAGGATCCGCGCACCAGCACCCCGGGTCTCGGCCTGCTGCTGTGGATGCAGAAAGTCTATGGCGACGCCGCGCCGCAGGCCTGGCAGAAGCTGGCGAAGAAAACCGTCACCGTCACCAAAGGCTGGAGCGAAGCCTACGGTCTGTTCCTGAAAGGAGAAGGCGATCTGGTGCTGAGCTATACCACTTCGCCGGCCTACCATCTGCTTGAAGAGAAAAAAGACGCTTACGCCGCCGCCAACTTCAGCGAAGGGCACTACCTGCAGGTCGAGGTCGCCGCTAAATTGCAGGCCAGCCGCCATCCGCAGCTGGCGGAGCGCTTTATGCAGTTTATGCTGACGCCGGCGTTCCAGAACGCCATCCCGACCGGCAACTGGATGTATCCGGCGATCAAAACCCCTCTGCCGGCCGGCTTTGCGCAACTGCCGGTGCCGCAGACCGCGCTGCAATATGGCGCGGATGAGGTGGCAAAACAGCGAGGCAACTGGATCCGTTCATGGCAAAGCGCCGTCAGCCGTTAATCCCCCACTGGCTGTGGCCGGGGCTGCTGGCCGCCGGCCTGATTCTGCTGGTGGCCGCGCTGGCCTTCGGTTCGCTGCTGAACCATGCGCCGCACAGCGACGCCCTGTCGATATGGCAGGATGACTACCTGTGGCACGTGGTGCGCTTCACCTTCTGGCAGGCGCTGCTGTCGGCGCTGATCTCGGTGCTGCCCGCCATCCTGCTGGCGCGGGCGCTGTACCGCCGCCGCTTCCCCGGCCGCGCGTTGCTGCTGCGTTTATGCGCCATGACGCTGGTGCTGCCGGTGCTGGTGGCGGTGTTCGGCCTGCTCAGCGTCTACGGCCGGCAGGGCTGGCTGGCGGCGCTGTGCGCCTGGCTGGGGCTCGACTATCAGTTCTCGCCTTACGGCCTGCAGGGGATTCTGCTGGCGCATATGTTCTTCAACCTGCCGCTGGCGACCCGCCTGCTGCTGCAGGCGCTGGAAAACGTGCCGGTTGAACAGCGCCAGCTTGCCGCACAGCTGGGCATGAACGGCTGGCAGCAGTTCCGCTTTGTCGAATGGCCGGCGCTGCGCCGGCAGATCCTGCCGGGCGGCGCGCTGATCTTCATGCTCTGCTTCGCCAGTTTCGCCACCGTACTCTCGCTGGGCGGCGGGCCGCAGGCCACCACCATCGAGCTGGCCATCTACCAGGCGCTGAGCTACGACTATGACCTTAGCCACGCCGCGCTGCTGGCGCTGATCCAGCTGGCCTGCTGTCTGGGGCTGGTGATGCTCAGCCAGCGTCTCAGCCAGGCGCTGCCGGTGGGCGCAACGCAGGCGATGCAATGGCGCAACCCGCAGGACAGCCGCCGCCGGCGTCTGACCGATGCGCTGCTGATCGTCGCCGCTCTGCTATTACTGCTGCCGCCGCTGCTGGCGGTGGTGGTCGACGGCGCCAATCAGGCAATCGCCAGCGTGCTGCAGCAGCCGGCGCTGTGGCAGGCGCTGTTCACCTCGTTGCGCATCGCCGTCGGCGCCGGCCTGCTATGTCTGCTGCTGACCATGATGCTGTTGTGGAGCAGTCGCGAGCTGAAACTGCGCCAACAGCGACGCTGGGGCCAGGCGCTGGAACTGAGCGGCATGCTGATTCTGGCGATGCCCGGCATCGTGCTGGCTACCGGCTTTTTCCTGCTGCTGAACGACACCGTCGGGCTGCCGCAGTCGCCCTATGCGCTGGTGATCCTGACCAACGCGCTGATGGCGGTGCCCTATGCGCTGAAAGTGCTGGAAAACCCGATGCGCGACGTGGCGGAGCGCTACAACCCGCTGTGCCTGTCGCTGGGCATGCAGGGCTGGCGGCGGCTGCGCTGGATCGAACTGCGCGCCCTGCGTCGCCCGCTGGCACAGGCGCTGGCCTTCGCCTGCGTGCTGTCGATCGGCGATTTCGGCGTGGTGGCGCTGTTCGGCAACGAGCAGTTCCGCACCCTGCCGTTCTATCTTTACCAGCAGATCGGCGCCTATCGCAGCAATGACGGTGCGGTCACCGCCCTGTTATTGTTATTACTGTGCTTCCTGCTTTTTACCCTGATTGAACGTTTACCGGGCCGCGATGATAGAACTTAACCAACTGACCTACCTGTATGAGCACCTGCCGATGCGCTTTGATCTGCGTATCCGCCCGGGCGAACGCGTGGCGGTGCTCGGGCCGAGCGGCGCGGGGAAAAGCACCCTGCTCAGCCTGATTGCCGGCTTTCTGAGCGCGGACGGCGGCAGCCTGCGTCTTGACGGCGACGACCATACCCGCACGCCGCCGGCGCAGCGGCCGGTGTCGATGCTGTTTCAGGAAAACAATCTGTTCGCCCACCTGACGGTGGAACAAAACATCGGGCTGGGGCTGGATCCCGGTCTCAGGCTGAACGCCGGGCAAAAACGGCAGCTGGCGCAGATAGCCGATCAGGTCGGCCTGACGGAACACCTGCCGCGCCTGCCGTCGCAGCTCTCCGGCGGCCAGCGCCAGCGCGCCGCGCTGGCCCGCTGTCTGATCCGCCAGCGGCCGATTCTGCTGCTGGACGAACCTTTCTCTGCGCTCGACCCGGCGCTGCGCGGCGAGATGCTGCAATTGCTGGATACGGTGTGCCGACAGCGCGAACTGACGCTGCTGATGGTGTCGCACAACCTGGACGACGCCGCGCGCATCGCCCCGCGCACGCTGCTGGTGGTGGACGGCCGCATCTATTATGACGGCCCGACGCAGCCGCTGCTGGACGGCAGCGCCCCCGCAGCGCATATCTTGGGCATCAACGGAAAAGCGTGATCTGACGCGCGTTTTTTATGCTGCGGCAATAAAGCGGTTGTGCGAATTTTGCACCTGTGCTTTTATAAAATCCTGAGTTTTTTACTGATGATAAGGTTCCCTGTGATCGCATCCTCGCTGACTTCGACCCTACTAGTTACCGCGCTACCAGCCGCGGTGGTCGTCGTGCGTGTGGTGGTGGTCGTCGGCAATGCGCCGTAGGGTCCGAATCAACGCATCGATTCCCAAACCCCGCCGGCGCAAACCGGGCGGGGTTTCTTGTTTTAGCACCCTGCCCGCCAAAGCTCACCGGCCTTGAGAAAGGACAGGAACATGGCAATTACGGGCACGCCTCACGCAGGCAAACGCTTTACCGGCGCGCAGCTGATCGTTCATCTGCTGGAGCGTCAGGGCATCACCACCGTCGCCGGCATTCCCGGCGGCGCTGCGCTGCCGCTGTATGACGCGTTAAGCCAAAGCGCCACCATCCGTCACGTGCTGGCGCGTCACGAACAGGGCGCCGGTTTTATGGCGCAGGGCATGGCGCGCGCCAACGGTAAAGCGGCGGTCTGCATCGCCTCCAGCGGCCCGGGCGCCACCAACCTGGTCACCGCCATCGCCGACGCCAAGCTCGACTCCATTCCGCTGGTGTGCATTACCGGCCAGGTGCCCTCCTCAATGATCGGCACCGACGCCTTTCAGGAAGTGGACACCTACGGCATGTCCATCCCGATCACCAAACACAACCATCTGGTACGCGACATCCGTGAGCTGCCGCAGGTAATCTGCGATGCGTTCCGCATTGCCGAATCCGGCCGCCCCGGCCCGGTGTGGATCGACGTGCCGAAGGATATTCAAACCGCCGAGATTGAGCTGGACCAGCTGCCGCCGCTGGCGCAGCCAGACGCCGCGCCGGCCTTCAACCCCGCCGACGTGGCCCGGGCGGCGGCAATGATCAATCAGGCCCAGCGGCCGATTCTCTATCTGGGCGGCGGCATTATCTGCGCCGACGCGCACCGCGCCGCGCTGCAGCTGGCCGAGCGCGCCAGCCTGCCGACCACCATGACGCTGATGGCGCTGGGCGCCATGCCGGTCGACCATCCGTTATCGCTGGGGATGCTGGGCATGCACGCCGCGCGCAGCACCAACTTTATCCTGCAGGAGGCCGATCTGCTGGTGGTGCTGGGCGCGCGCTTTGACGACCGCGCCATCGGTAAAACCGAGCAGTTCTGCCCGAACGCCAAAATCATCCACGTAGATATCGACCGGGCGGAGCTGGGCAAGGTAAAACAGCCGCAGGTGGCGATCCACGGCGATGTCGGACAGGTGCTGCAACAGGTGCTGCCGCAGATCGACGCCCAGCCGCGCAGCGCCTGGCTGAATACCGTCAACGACCTCAAGCGCGAATTTCCGTTCAGCATGCCGCACGCCGACGAACCGCTCAGCCATTACGGACTGGTGCTGGCCGCCGCGCGCTGCGTGGATGAAAACGCCATCGTCACCACCGACGTCGGCCAGCATCAGATGTGGGTGGCGCAGGCCTATCCGCTGCGCCGTCCGCGCCAGTGGCTGACCTCCGGCGGGCTGGGCACCATGGGCTTCGGCCTGCCGGCGGCGATCGGCGCGGCGCTGGCCGAACCGCAGCGTAAAGTGCTGTGTTTTTCCGGCGACGGCAGCCTGATGATGAACATTCAGGAGATGGCCACCGCGGCCGAGCACCATCTGGACGTCAAAATCATCCTGATGAACAACCAGGCATTGGGACTGGTGCATCAGCAGCAAACCCTGTTCTATCAGCAGCGCATCTTTGCCGCCGCTTATCCGCAGCGTACCGATTTCCTGACCATCGCCGCCGGCTTCGGGCTGGACACCTGCGACCTGAACGCCGCCGCCGATCCGCAGGCTGCATTGGCGGAGGCCATTGCGCGCCCCGGCCCGTGCCTGATCCACGCGCTGATCGACACTAACGAAAAAGTCTTCCCGATGGTGCCGCCGGGCGCCGCCAACATCGACATGATTGGAGAATAAGCCATGCTACAACCCCAACAGAAATCACAGGTCATTCTCGAACTGGCGGTCCGCAACCATCCCGGCGTGATGTCGCACGTCTGCGGCCTGTTCGCCCGCCGTGCGTTTAACGTGGAAGGCATTTTGTGTATGCCGCTGAAAGACGGCAGGCAGAGCCGCATCTGGCTGCTGGTGGCCGATGACCAGCGGCTGGTGCAGATGATCAGTCAGGTGGAAAAGCTGGAGGATGTGCTGCAGGTAAAACGCCACAGCGAAGACCTGCGGGTGTTTGAACAGCTGGAAGCGTTTTTCCAGTAATGAAACGGGGCGGAACACTCCGCCCCCAGATTACCCGGCCAGCACCTGCCACAGCAGATGGCGGTATACCGGCATCAGCGGCTGCTGGCTCATGAGGTAACAGCAGACAGCGGCGGCGATCCAGCCGACCACGCAGGCCATACGCAGCCGCAGCGGCGTCAGCCAGCGGCTCAGTCGGTCGCTGCCGCGTTTGTCTTCCCGCCACCAGCGCCAGCTGAGCCAGGCGGCCAGCCACAGCAGGACTATCGAACCAAACAGCAGCCACTTAAACAGCGCGCTGTTGTCCGAGGACGGAATATCAATCGCCACCCCCGCCAGAATGCCGGGGAAGAAGTAGACCGGCGGCCAGGTAATGCAGCCGATAATATTCGGCAACGCAAATTTATACGGCGGTAAATCGAGCATGCCGGCCACCATCGGTACCAGCGGCCGCGTCGGCCCGACGAAACGCCCCAGCAGCACGGTAAAGATGCTGTGCTGATGCAGCGCATGTTCGGTGCGGTCAAGCATCGCCTTATGCTTCTGCAGGAACGACCAGCGGTGCAGCGGCTCTTTAAACGCCCGGCCGATAAAATAGGAGATCCAATCGCCGAGGAAACAGCCGATGCCGCCGGCCGCCCAGGCCAGATACAGATCCACCTGGCCGCTGCCGATCAGTGCGCCAACGCTGGCCATCATCACGGTGCCCGGCAGCAGCAACCCCACCAGCGCCAGCGATTCCAGGAAGGTCACCAAAAAAATGACCATCAGAGTGAAAGCCAATGATTGAGCGAGCAAATGTTGTAAATAGGCTTCCATCAAACCTCTGTTCGTTATCTAAAGCGCCTGGGCGAAGGATTGTCCGGTGCGGGCCAGAGTGAGTCAACTCCTGAATTGTATGCGTTTTTGGCAGCGCGGCCACAGGGGATGCAATACTGTATAAAAAACCATGTTATACTTTACGTCTGACAACGCATCGGCGCCGCCCGCGCGATGCCTTCCTATTCGGCTACGCAGATAAATACCGCCTTGAACGATAACGCCGCATCCCCGATGCAGGGTTTCCTGCTCACCCGCCACTGGCGCGATACGCCAGCCGGCACCGAAGTCGAATTCTGGCTGGCGACGGATCGCGGCCCGCAACGGCTGCGCCTGCCGCCGCAGACCTCGGTAGCGTTTATTCCCGCAGAGCAGCGCCAGCGGGCGGAACTGCTGCTGCGCGGCGAACGGCACTGGGAGCTGAAAGCGTTGCCGCTGCAGGATTTTCACGCCCGACCGGTGCTGGGGCTGTATTGCCGCCAGCATCGTCAGCTGATCAAGCTGGAAAAAGTGCTGAAGGAGAACGGCGTCAGCGTCTATGAGGCCGATATCCGTCCGCCGGAGCGCTATCTGATGGAGCGCTTTATCACCGCGCCGGTCTGGTTCAGCGGGCGCTCCGGCGGCGACGGCGTATGGCTTAACGGCCAGATGAAGCCGGCGCCGGACTACCGTCCGCAGCTGAAACTGGCATCGCTGGATATTGAGACCACCGCCCACGGCGAACTGTACTCCATTGCGCTGGAAGGCTGCGGCCAGCGGCAGGTGTATATGCTCGGCCCGCCCAACGGCGGCAGCGAACCGCTGGATTTCGCACTGGAGTACTGCACCAGCCGGCCGCAGCTGCTGGAGCGCCTGAACCAGTGGCTGGAGCGCCACGATCCGGACGCCATCATCGGCTGGAACCTGATCCAGTTTGATTTGCGCGTGCTGCAAAAACACGCCGAACGCTACCAGATCCCGCTGCTTTTCGGCCGCGGCGGCAGCCCGCTGGAGTGGCGCGAACACGGCTTTAAACAAAACCACTTCTTTTGCTCCGCCGCCGGCCGGCTGATTATCGACGGTATTGAAGCGCTGAAGTCCGCCACCTGGAACTTCCCCTCCTTCAGCCTGGAATACGTGGCGCAGACCCTGCTGGGAGAAGGCAAGTCCATCGATAATCCCTATCAGCGCATGGCGGAAATCGACCGGCAGTTTGCCGAAGATAAACCGGCGCTGGCGCGCTATAACCTGAAAGACTGCGAACTGGTGACGCGGATTTTCGCCGCCACCGAACTGCTGCCCTTCTTACTGGAGCGCGCCACCGTCACCGGGCTGGCGGCGGACCGCAGCGGCGGTTCGGTAGCGGCCTTCAGCCATCTGTATATGCCGCGCATGCATCGCCAGGGCTATGTGGCGCCCAACCTCGGCGAACTGCCGGAAGAGCACAGCCCCGGCGGCTTCGTGATGGATTCACAGCCCGGCCTGTACGACTCGGTGCTGGTGCTGGATTACAAAAGCCTGTACCCCTCGATCATCCGTACTTTCCTGATTGACCCGGTCGGGCTGGTGGAGGGCATGCTGCACCCGGACGATGCCGATTCGGTGCCCGGCTTTCGCAACGCGCGCTTCTCACGCAGCAAACACAGCCTGCCGGCGATCGTCAGCCAGATCTGGCAGGGGCGCGAACAGGCGAAACAACAGCACAACAAGCCGCTGTCGCAGGCGTTGAAAATAATTATGAACGCCTTCTACGGCGTGCTTGGCGCCAGCGGCTGCCGCTTCTTCGATCCCCGGCTGGCGTCATCGATCACCCTGCGCGGCCATGAGATCATGCGGCAAACCCGGGAACTGATCGAAGCCCGCGGCTATCAGGTAATTTACGGCGATACCGACTCCACCTTCGTCTGGCTGAAACAGGCGCACGACGAACAGCAGGCGACGCAGATCGGCCGCGAGCTGGTGCAATATGTCAATCAGTGGTGGCAACAGCATCTGCAGCAGAACTACCGGCTGACCAGCGCGCTGGAGCTGGAGTTTGAAACCCACTACAGCCGCTTTCTGATGCCCACCATCCGCGGCGCGGAACAGGGCAGTAAAAAACGCTATGCCGGCCTGATCGCCAGGCCCGGCGCCGAACCGCAGATGGTGTATAAAGGGCTGGAAACGGTGCGCACCGACTGGACGCCGCTGGCGCAGCAGTTCCAGCAGCAGCTGTATCAGCGTATTTTCCTGCGCCAGCCGTATCAGGACTTTGTGCGCGACTACGTCGCCAAAACGCTGGCCGGCGAATTCGACGATCAGCTGGTATACCGCAAACGCCTGCGGCGCCAGTTGGACGACTATCAGCGCAACGTGCCGCCACACGTCCGGGCGGCGCGCATCGCCGACGACTATAACCGCCGGCAGGGCCGCCCGCTGCAGTACCAAAACGGCGGCTGGATCAGCTATGTGATCACCCTGGCCGGGCCGGAGCCGCTGGAAACGCAAAGTTCGCCGCTCGACTACCAACATTACCTGGAGCGCCAGCTGCAACCGGTGGCAGACGCTATACTTCCCTTCCTGCACGATGATTTTACCACCCTGGTTACCGGGCAGATGGGATTGTTTTGATCCCAGCACGGATCGGGAAAACCCCACGGAACGGGCGTGTTAGGACAGAATGCGGGAAGATAAAATTCCTCCGGTTTTGCAGGTGACGAACGCGCCGCCTTCCATTACCATAGCGCCCTTCCCAAATTCTTAACCACTGACCATGCCGTCTTGCGACGTCCGCATGGAGTGAACAGCTATTGCCCGCCCAATCAGAATAAACGGGTATGAACAGGCGCTGCGCCGCAGCGAGAAGACTTACTTAAAAGAATCGAGCCGATAATATATGCCTTTTACTCTTGGTCAACGCTGGATCAGCGATACGGAAAGCGAATTAGGTCTGGGAACCGTCGTGGCGCTGGATGCGCGCATGATCACCCTGCTTTTCCCCGCCACCGGTGAAAACCGTCTCTACGCCAGAAATGATTCACCCATCACCCGCGTGATGTTTAACCCGGGCGATACCATCACCAGCCATGAAGGCTGGCAGCTTCAGGTAGAGGAAGTGAAAGAGGACAACGGGCTGCTGACCTATATCGGCACCCGCACGGACACGCAGGAAAGCGGCGTGGCGATGCGTGAAGTGCTGCTGGACAGCAAGCTCACCTTCAGCAAACCGCAGGACCGCCTGTTCGCCGGTCAGATTGACCGTATGGATCGTTTCGCGCTGCGCTTCCGCGCGCGCAAATACCTCAGCGAGCAGTATCGTCTGCCGTTCGCCGGCCTGCGCGGCATGCGCGCCAGCCTGATCCCGCACCAGCTGCACATCGCCTATGAAGTGGGCCAGCGCCATGCGCCGCGCGTATTGCTGGCGGACGAAGTCGGCCTGGGCAAAACCATCGAAGCCGGCATGATTATCCACCAGCAGTTGCTGGCCGGCCGCGCCGAGCGCGTGCTGATCGTGGTGCCGGAAACGCTGCAGCATCAGTGGCTGGTGGAGATGATGCGCCGCTTCAATCTGTACTTCTCGCTGTTCGACGACAGCCGCTACGCCGAAGCCAAGCTCGACAGCAGCAACCCGTTCGAAACCGAACAGCTGGTGATCTGCTCGCTGGACTTTGTGCGCCGCAACAAACAGCGCCTGGAAGAGCTGTCCGACGCCCAGTGGGACCTGCTGGTGGTCGATGAAGCCCACCACCTGGCCTGGAGCGAGGACGCCCCGAGCCGCGAATACCAGGTCATCGAGCAGCTGGCGGAACATACCCCCGGCGTACTGCTGCTGACGGCAACGCCGGAACAGCTGGGGCAACAGAGCCACTTCGCCCGCCTGCGCCTGCTGGATCCGAACCGTTTCCACGACTATCAGGAGTTCGTCACCGAACAGCAAAAATACCGTCCGGTGGCCGACGCCGTCACCCTGCTGCTGAGCGGTGAGCATCTGGCCAACGACAAACTGAACCTGCTGGGCGAGCTGATCGAAGAGCAGGATATCGAACCGCTGCTGAAAGCGGCCAACGGCGACGGCGAAAACAGCGAGTCCGCTCGTCAGGAGCTGGTGACCATGCTGATGGACCGCCACGGCACCAGCCGCGTGCTGTTCCGCAACACCCGCCATGGCGTCAAAGGCTTCCCACACCGTAACCTGCACCAGATCAAGCTGCCGCTGCCTGACCAGTACCAGACGGCGATCAAAGTGTCCGGCATCATGGGCGCGAAAAAGAGCCTGGAAGCCCGCGCGCGCGACATGCTGTACCCGGAGCAGATCTATCAGGAGTTTGAGGGCGAAAACGCCACCTGGTGGAACTTTGACCCGCGCGTTGAGTGGCTGCTGAACTACCTGATCGCCAACCGCCATGAAAAAGTGCTGGTGATCTGCGCCAAGGCGACCACCGCCCTGCAGCTGGAACAGGTGCTGCGCGAGCGGGAAGCCATCCGCGCCGCGGTGTTCCACGAAGGGCTGAGCATCATCGAACGCGATCGGGCGGCCGCCTACTTCGCTTCCGAAGAGGACGGCGCCCAGGTGCTGCTGTGCTCTGAAATCGGCTCTGAAGGACGCAACTTCCAGTTCGCCAGCCAGCTGGTGATGTTCGATCTGCCGTTCAACCCGGATCTGCTGGAGCAGCGCATCGGCCGTCTGGACCGTATCGGCCAGCAGCGCGATATTCAGATCATGGTGCCGTATCTGGAAAACACCGCGCAGGCGGTGCTGGGACGCTGGTTCCATGAAGGCCTGGACGCCTTTGAACACACCTGCCCGACCGGCCGCACCATCTATGACAGCAGCTACGAGCGCCTGATCGGCTACCTCGCCGCACCGACCGAGCAGGCCGGGCTGGACGAGTTTATCCACGAGTGCCGCCAGCAGCATGACCAGCTGAAAGCCCAGTTGGAACAGGGACGCGACCGTCTGCTGGAGATGCACTCCAACGGCGGCGACAAAGCGCAGGCGCTGGCGGACGCCATCGCCGAACAGGACAACGACGTCAATCTGGTGAGCTTCGCGCTGAACCTGTTTGATATTGTCGGTATCAATCAGGAAGACCGCAGCGATAACCTGATCGTGCTGACGCCGTCCGACCATATGCTGGTGCCGGATTTCCCGGGCCTGCCGCAGGACGGCTGCACCGTGACTTTCGATCGTGAGCAGGCGCTGTCGCGTGAAGACGCGCAGTTCGTCAGCTGGGAACATCCGATTATCCGCAACGGACTGGACCTGATCGTCTCCGGCGATACCGGCAGCTGCGCGCTGTCGCTGCTGAAGAACAAGGCGCTGCCGGTCGGTACGCTGCTGGCGGAGCTGGTGTACGTAGTCGAAGCGCAGGCGCCGAAGCATCTGCAGCTGACGCGCTTCCTGCCGCCAACGCCGATCCGCATGCTGCTGGACCGCAAAGGCACCAATCTGGCGGGGCAGGTGGAATTTGAAAGCTTTAACCGCCAGCTGAACGCCGTTAACCGCCATACCTCCAGCAAGCTGGTCAACGCCGTCCAGCAGGATGTACACGCCATGCTGCAGCAGGCGGAAAGCCTGGTGGAAGCCGAGGCGCGTACGCTGATCGAGCAGGCCAAACAAGAGGCCGACGATAAGCTGAGCAACGAATTGGCGCGTCTGGAAGCGCTGAAGGCGGTCAACCCGAACATCCGCGACGACGAAGTCGAAACGCTGGAGTTCAACCGTAAGCAGGTGCTGGCAAACCTTAACGACGCCAGCTGGCGTCTGGACGCCATTCGTCTGGTGGTTGTCACTCACCAATAACCGGCGATGCACGGGGAGCACAAGCTCCCCGTTCGGCCTTTCTCCGCGGAGCCAACATGGAACCCTACAATCCCCCTACCGACCCGCTGCACATCCTGTATCAGGATGCGCATATTATCGTGGTCAACAAACCCAGCGGCCTGCTGTCGGTGCCGGGGCGGGCGCCGGAAAACAAAGACAGCCTGATGACACGCATTCAGGCCGATTTTCCCGAGGCCGAATCGGTGCACCGGCTGGATATGGCCACCAGCGGCGTGATCGTCGTGGCGTTGAACAAAGCGGCGGAGCGCGAACTCAAACGTCAGTTCCGCGAACGCGAGCCGAAAAAATCCTACATTGCCCGCGTATGGGGGCATCTGGCGCAGGATGAAGGATTGGTGGATTTACCGCTGATTTGCGACTGGCCGAATCGCCCGCTGCAAAAGGTGTGTTTTGAAACCGGCAAGGCGGCGCAAACGGAATACCGGGTGCTGTCGCGCGACGCCGACGGCAGCACCCGGGTGCTGCTGACGCCGATCACCGGGCGTTCGCACCAGCTACGGGTGCATATGCTGGCGCTCGGCCATCCGATCCTCGGCGACGGCTTTTACGCGCCGCCGGCGGCCAAAGCCATGGCGTCGCGTCTGCAGCTGCACGCACAGGAGCTACGCATCACCCATCCGGTATTTCAGACGCCGATGCACTTTCGCGCCGAAGCAGATTTCTGACGCTGTACGGCTTCCACGGCAACGGCCCAATGACGCCCTTGCCGGGAAACCTGCAGGCATACCTTACTTGAAGCCTTTCTCGCGCTTGATCAGATCGTACGCCGACTGAATTTCCTGCGCCTTCTGCTTGGCCATTTCCATCATTTCCGGCGGCAGCCCCTTCGCCACCAGCTTATCCGGATGGTGCTCGCTCATCAGCTTACGGTAGGCACGCTTGATGGTTGCCGCGTCGTCGCTGCTGTTGACCCCCAGCACCTTACAAGCGTCTTCCAGCGTCGGGCCACGCTGCGCCTGCTGGTAGCCGCCGTGCGAATAACCGCCCTGTTGCTGGTAACCGCCGCCAAACTGCTGGCCGCCTTCCATCATGCGCAGGAACTGGTCAAACTGCGCGCGCGAAATCCCCAGCTCTTCGGCGATCACATACAGCACCTGGCGTTCATTAGGGTGCAATGAGCCGTCGGCAAAGGCCGCCTGGATCTGAATTTCCAGAAACATCCGAATCAGGTCGAAACGACCGAAACAGATGCTGCGGAACTGCTGCAGCGACTCACGCAGCGGGAAATGGCTCTCCTTGCCCTCGCGGAACGCCTGCTGCGCCGCGGTGCGCGATTCGCCATGCAGCTGCATGCGATCCATAAACAGGCTGGCGACCTGAATATCGGCTTCGGTCACGCGCCCTTTTGATTTGGTAAGGTGCCCCATGACCTGAAAAGTGGTGCGGAAAAACAGCGTTTGCCGCGTTTGCTGACCGGCGAAAAAGCCCCGGCTGCGCTTATTGTTACGCGCAGTATCGATCATATGGCCGATAATCAGCCCCAAAACTACGCCCCAGAAGCCCGCGCCAGCCCAAACGGCGACAATGACTCCGAGCAGTTTTCCCCAATACTGCATATACTCCTCAATTATATTACTTTCAGCACGCTGCCCGTCGCCGTAATCAGCTAAGGGTTAGGCGATTTTTCCCAAGATTTCGATTATCATACCTGTCATTTACTGCAGCACCTAACAACAGAGCAGTGAAACGGCAGGATTTAACAGTAGCGCAACGTAGATGAGTGATATAGTCTCTGACCGTTTGCCGGACATGACGCCTCTGATGACGGAACACCAAAACCGCGTATGAAAAAAAGTTTCCCAACACTGCTGGCCACAATGATTTGGACGGCACTTTACAGTCAGCACGCGCTGGCCGATCTCGCCGAGCAGTGCATGCTCGGCGTACCGACTTATGATAAACCGCTTGTCAGCGGCGATCCCAATTCCCTGCCGGTCACCATCAACTCTGATGATTCCCGTGCCGATCAAGGCAACGCCGTCTTCAGCGGCAACGTCAAGATCGAACAGGGCAACAGCACGCTGACCGCCAAACAGGTAGAACTTAACCAGGTGCAGGCCGCCGGTAAGAACGATCCGGTACGCACCGTCACCGCCACCGGCGACGTGCACTATGACGATAACCAGATCAAACTGAAAGGGCCGAAGGCCTGGTCAAACCTGAATACCAAAGACACCGACGTCTATCAGGGCGACTATCAGATGGTCGGCCGTCAGGGGCGCGGCGACGCAGACAAAATGAAGATGCGCGGCCAGAACCGTTACACCATTCTGGAAAACGGCTCTTTCACCTCCTGTCTGCCGGGCGACAACAGCTGGAGCGTGGTCGGTTCCGAAGTCATTCACGACCGCGAAGAACAGGTGGCGGAAATCTGGAACGCGCGCTTTAAAATCGCCGGCGTTCCGGTGTTCTACAGCCCGTATCTGCAGCTGCCGGTGGGCGACAAGCGCCGCTCCGGCTTCCTGATCCCGAATGCGAAATACGGCAGTAACAACGGCTTCGAATTTATGCTGCCGTATTACTGGAATATTGCGCCTAACTTCGACGCCACCATCACGCCGCACTATATGACCAAACGCGGCCTGCAGTGGCAGAACGAATTCCGCTACCTGACCCAGCCGGGCATGGGCACCATCGAACTGGACTGGCTGCCGAGCGATAACGAGTACAACAAGGATCATCCGCAGGATGACGACACCCGTTGGCTGTTCTACTGGAACCACAACGGCGTGATGGATCAGGTGTGGCGTTTCAACGTTGACTACACCAAAGTCAGCGACTCGCAGTATTTCAACGATCTGGACTCCCAATACGGTTCCACCACCGACGGCTACGCCACGCAGAAATTCAGCGCCGGTTACGCCGATGAAAACTTCGACGCCACCATCGCTTCCAAGCAGTTCCAGATCTATGACGACGTCAACCGTACCAGCACCGAGTCCTACAAGGTGCTGCCGCAGATCGATCTGAACTACTACAAAAACGATCTGGGGCCGTTCGATCTGCGCGTGTACGGTCAGGCGGCGAAGTTCGTCAATATCAACCCGTACAGCCCGGACGCCACCCGTCTGCACCTGGAGCCGACGCTGAGCCTGCCGATGACCAACGGCTGGGGCTCGCTGAACAGCGAAGTCAAACTGCTGGCGACCCACTATCAGCAGGATATCCCGGACGGCTTCAAGGCCAACTATAAAAGCCGTAACGGCCGCGACGCGCCGGAACTGGACGACTCCGTCAACCGCGTAATGCCGCAGTTCAAGGTCGACGGTAAAATGGTGTTCGACCGCAATATGGACTGGGCGCAAGGCTATACCCAGACGCTGGAGCCGCGCATGCAGTACCTGTATGTGCCATACCGCGACCAGAGCAACATCTATTCCTACGACTCAACGCTGCTGCAGACCGACTACTCCGGCCTGTTCCGCGACCGCAGCTACAGCGGCCTGGACCGTATCGCTTCGCAGAACCGTCTGGCGACCGGTTTGACCTCGCGCATTTATGATGACGCGCTGGTTGAACGTTTCAACGTTTCCGTGGGTCAAATCTATTACTTCAGCCGTTCGCGTACCGGAGACAGCAACTCCGATTACGACAAGAATGATGACACCGGCAGCGTGGTATGGGCCGGCGACACCTATTGGAAGATCGACGATCGCTGGGGCCTGCGCGGCGGCGTACAGTACGATACGCGCCTCGACAGCGTAGCCCTGGGCGACGCGGTGCTGGAGTACCGTCAGGACGGCGAACGCATGGTGCAGCTGAACTACCGCTACGCCAGCCCGGAATATATTCAGGCCACTCTGCCGCAGGTCACCAGCCCTGGCTATCAGGACGGTATCTCGCAGGTGGGCGTCACCGCCAGCTGGCCGATTGCCGACCGTTGGGCCGTGGTTGGCGCGTATTACTATGATACCCGTGCGCAACAGTCCGCCGATCAGCTGGTCGGCCTGCGTTATAACACCTGCTGCTGGGCGGTTAACATCGGTTATGAGCGCAAGATCACCGACTGGGATCGCGGCAACCAGACCAGCAAATATGACAACAAAGTTTCATTCAACATCGAACTTCGCGGTCTGAGCAGCGACCACAGCCTTGGCACTAGCGAAATGCTGCGCTCAGGCATTCTGCCTTACCAGCGCGCGTTCTGATGCTTTGTAATGCTTTGAAAAACGAGAACTTTAACCCGCACTTGCGGATTACATAATGGGAAATGTATGAATAACTGGAGAACGCTTATTCTCGGATTGGTGGTCTGCGCCAATACCGCGTTCGCTGCACCCCAAGAAGTTGATAAAGTCGCCGCCGTCGTGGATAACGGCGTAGTACTTGAAAGCGACGTCAATGGTTTACTGCAGTCGGTCAAACTCAATGCCCAACAGGCCGGGCAACAGCTGCCGGATGATAAAACGCTGCGCCATCAGATCGTTGAGCGCCTGATCATGGATAACATCCAGCTGCAGATGGCGCAAAAGATGGGCATCAACGTCAACGATGCCGATCTGGACAAGGCTATCGCCAATATCGCGGCGCAAAACCGTATGACGCCGGATCAGCTGCGCAGCCGTCTGGCGTACGAAGGCCTGAACTACAACACCTACCGTTCGCAGATCCGCAAAGAGATGCTGATCACCGAAGTGCGTAACAACGAAGTTCGCCGCCGCGTCACTATTCTGCCGCAGGAAGTGGATTCTCTGGCCAAACAGGTCGGCGCGCAGAACGGCAGCGATACCGAAATGAACATCAGCCACATCCTGATCCCGCTGCCGGAAAACCCGTCGCAGCAGCAGGTTGATGAAGCGGAAACGCTGGCGAAACGCCTGGTGGGCGAAATCAACAGCGGCGCCGACTTCGGCAAACTGGCGATCACCTACTCCGCCGACTCGCAGGCGCTGAAAGGCGGCAATATGGGCTGGGGTAAACTGCAGGAGATCCCGACGCTGTTCGCAGAGCGTCTGGTCACCGCCAAGAAAGGCGATATCGTCGGCCCGATCCGCTCCGGCGTGGGTTTCCACATCCTGAAAGTGAATGATGTCCGCGGCGCCAACCAGTCTATTTCCGTGACCGAAGTGCACGCACGCCATATTCTGCTGAAGCCGTCCGTGGTAATGACCGACGATCAGGCTCGCACCAAACTGCAGGAAGTCGCTGCGGCGATCGCCAGCGGTAAAGCAAAATTCTCCGACGAGGCCAAACAGCTGTCGCAGGATCCTGGCTCTGCCCTGCAGGGCGGCGATCTGGGCTGGGCATCACCGGATATCTACGATCCGGCGTTCCGCGATGCGCTGCTGAAGCTGAAAAAAGGCGAAATCAGCAAGCCGGTGCACTCCTCCTTCGGCTGGCACCTGATTCAGCTGGTGGATACCCGCAAGGTGGACAAAACCGACGCGGCGCAAAAAGAGCGCGCCTACCGCATGCTGTTCAACCGCAAGTTTGCTGAAGAAGCGCAGACCTGGATGCAGGAACAGCGCGCCGCCGCCTATGTCAAAATTCTTGATGGCAGCAATGCACAATAAACGTATCGTGATAACCCCCGGCGAACCTGCCGGGGTGGGGCCGGATTTGGTCGTAGCACTGGCGCAACAGGCGTGGCCCGTTGAACTGGTTGTCTGCGCCGATCCGGCCCTGTTGATTGAACGCGCGCGGCAGCTACGGCTGCCGCTGACGTTACGCGACTATCAGCCGGACGCGCCGGCGCAGCCGCAGGCTGCCGCGACGCTGACGGTGCTGCCGGTTACGCTGGCAGAGACGACGGTCTGCGGCCAGCTCAACGTCGCCAACAGCGCTTATGTGGTGGATACCCTGGCGCGCGCCTGCGACGGCTGCCTGAACGGCGAATTCGCCGCGCTGATTACCGGGCCGGTACACAAGGGCGTCATCAACGACGCCGGCGTGCCGTTCAGCGGCCACACAGAATTTTTTGCCGATCGCAGCCACTGCGATCGGGTGGTGATGATGCTGGCGACCGAAGAGCTGCGCGTCGCGCTGGCGACCACCCACCTGCCGCTGCTGGCGGTGCCGGGCGCCATCAGCGAGCAGAGCCTGCACGAAGTCATCACCATTCTCGACCATGATTTAAAAACCAAATTCGGCATCGCGCAGCCGCACATCTACGTCTGCGGGCTGAACCCGCACGCGGGAGAAGGCGGCCATATGGGCCGTGAAGAGCTGGACGTCATTATTCCGGCGCTTGAAACGCTGCGCGAACGCGGCATTAACCTGATCGGGCCGTTACCGGCCGATACGCTGTTCCAGCCCAAATATCTGCAACATGCCGATGCAGTGCTGGCGATGTATCACGATCAGGGGCTGCCGGTGCTAAAATACCAAGGGTTTGGCCGCGCGGTGAATATCACCCTCGGCCTGCCGTTTATTCGTACCTCGGTGGATCACGGCACCGCGCTGGAACTGGCCGGCACCGGTACCGCCGATGTGGGCAGTTTTAAAACCGCCTTAAATCTCGCCATTAAAATGATAAATAACTGTAATGAACAATAGAGTCCACCAAGGGCATTTTGCCCGCAAACGCTTTGGACAAAACTTTTTAACCGATCAGTTTGTCATCGATAGCATCGTCTCGGCCATTCATCCCCAGCCGGGCGAAGCCGTGGTAGAAATCGGCCCCGGCCTTGGCGCCCTGACCGAACCGGTCGGCGCGCGTATGGACCGCATGACGGTAGTGGAGCTGGACCGCGATCTGGCGGCACGCCTGGAAAGCCACCCGCAGCTGAAAGACAAACTGACCATTCGTCAGCAGGACGCCATGACGGTGGATTTCGCCGAAATGGCCGAGCAGGCGGGCCAGCCGCTGCGGGTGTTCGGCAACCTGCCGTACAACATCTCCACCCCGCTGATGTTCCACCTTTTCAGCTATACTCAGGCTATCCGCGACATGCATTTTATGTTGCAAAAAGAGGTGGTCAACCGCCTGGTTGCCGGCCCGAACAGCAAGGCGTACGGCCGTTTATCGGTGATGGCGCAATACTACTGCAACGTCATCCCGGTGCTGGAAGTCCCGCCGACCGCCTTCGCGCCGCCGCCGAAGGTCGACTCCGCCGTGGTGCGTCTGGTGCCGCACCGCGAGATGCCGCACCCGGTCGACGATGTGCGCATGCTGAGCCGCATTACCACCCAGGCCTTCAACCAACGCCGCAAAACCATCCGCAACAGCCTGGGCGATTTGTTTACCCCGGAGCAGCTGAGCGAGCTGGGGGTCGATCCGGCATTGAGAGCAGAAAATATTTCTGTGGCGCAGTACTGTAAGCTGGCAAACTGGCTATCGGCCAATCCGGCGCCGCAGCAGTAAGGAGTAAGTGGTCATGATTGATTCACCCCGCGTATGTATTCAGGTGCAAAGTCTGTATGTGGAATCCCAGTCTCTGCCTGAGGAGGAACGCTATGTCTTTGCCTATACCATTACCATTCGCAACCTGGGGCGTTTCAACGTGCAGCTGCTGGGCCGTTACTGGCTGATCACCAACGCCAACGGCCGCCAAACCGAAGTTCAGGGCGAAGGCGTCGTCGGCGAACAGCCGCTGATCCTGCCCGGCGGTGAATTCCAATATACCAGCGGCGCGGTGCTTGAAACGCCGCTGGGCACCATGGAAGGCCACTATGAAATGGTTGACCACCTGGGTCAGCCGTTCCGCACTGCGATTCCGGTCTTTCGCTTAGCCATCCCAACGCTGATTCACTAACATGTCGACATATCTTATCGGCGACGTTCATGGCTGTTTCGATGAACTGCAGTCGCTATTAGCCCAGGTTTCTTTCGACCCGCAGCAGGACACGCTGTGGTTAACCGGCGATCTGGTGGCCCGCGGCCCGGATTCGCTGGAGGTGCTGCGCTACGTACGCTCGCTCGGGCCGGCGGTACGCATGGTGCTGGGCAATCATGACCTGCATCTGCTGGCGGTATATGCCGGCATCAGCCGCAACAAGCCCAAAGACCGCATTTCGCCCCTGCTGGAGGCGCCGGATGCGGATGAGCTGATCAACTGGCTGCGCCGTCAGCCGGTGCTGCAGGTTGATGAACGGCAAAAACTGGTGATGGCTCACGCCGGCATCACGCCGCAGTGGGATCTCGATACCGCCAAAATGTGCGCGCGCGAAGTGGAAGCCGTCCTCAGCAGCGACAGCTATCCGCTGTTCCTTGACGCCATGTACGGCGATATGCCGAATAACTGGACGCCGCAGCTGAGCGGTCTGGCCCGCCTGCGCTTTAGCACCAACGCGCTGACGCGGATGCGTTACTGTTTCCCGCACGGCCAGTTGGATATGATCAGCAAAGACGCACCCGGCACCGCGCCTGCGCCGCTCAAGCCCTGGTTTGAGCTGCCGCGACTGCTGGACGAACAATACACCATTATTTTCGGCCACTGGGCGTCGCTGGAAGGCAAAGGCACGCCGGACGGCGTCATCGCGCTGGATACCGGCTGCTGCTGGGGGGGCGATCTGACCATGCTGCGCTGGGAGGATAAACGCTACTTCACTCAGCCGTCGACGCGACGCAGTGAGAAAGGCGGCGATACACTGGCGGCATCCTGAAGAGAGGGCGGAAAATATTCCGCCCTTTTCTTTTTCCCGATGTCAGGCGCCGATCACGCCGCCGTCTTTACGGGTAATCATAATCACCGACGAACGCGGCCGCGGGCTGTTGTGCGGGAAGTGAGAATCCCCCTCTTCCCCCGGATGCTGAACGTTAACGAACAGCGTTTTGTAATCCTGGGCGAAGGTGACGCCGGTCAGTTCACAGGATTTCGGCCCGACCATAAAGCGGCGGATTTCACCGCTCTGCGGATCCCCCACCAGCATCTGGTTGTTCCCCTGCCCCTGATAGTCGCCCTTATTGCTGTACTTCCCGTCGGTCAGGATCCACAGCCGTCCCGCGCTGTCGAACCCCAACCCGTCCGGACTGTTAAAGGTATTCTCGGCGGTAATATTCGGCGTGCCGCGATACATGCCTTCCGGGTGGGCAATCGGGTTGCCGCACAGCGCAAACATATCCCAGGAAAAGTGTTCCGCAGTGGCGTCGCCGCCCTCATCCCAGCGGATAATCTGGCCGTAGATGTTTTTCGGCCGCGGGTTGGCCGGGTTCAGCGGCATGCCTTCGTCACCGCGTTTGCTGTTGTTGGTCAGGGTGCAGTAAGCCCGCCCGTCGTGCGGGTTCACCGCGATCCACTCAGGACGGTCCATCTTGGTGGCGCCGACCTGCGCCGCCGCCTTGCGGGCAAAAATCAGCACTTCGGCAGCGTCACGGAAGCCGTTTTCCGGCGTCAGACCGTTTTTACCGAACTCCAGCGCGATCCAGCGCCCTTTTCCCTTCAGCGGCGTGCCGTTGGCATCGCCGTCGAACTGCGCCACAAACAGCGTGCCCTCATCCAACAGGCTGCGGTTATTGGCCGGATTGGCGTTGTCCACTTTACCTTTGGAGACATATTTATAGATATGCTCACCGCGCTCGTCATCCCCCATATACACCACCAGGCGGCCGTTTTTCGCCACCGTGACCGCCGCGTTCTCGTGCTTGAAGCGCCCCAGCGCGGTGTGTTTGATCGGCGTAGAGGTCGGGTTCATCGGATCGATTTCCACAATCCAGCCGTGGCGGTTAAATTCATTCGGGTTCTTCGCCACGTCGAAGCGCTCGTCAAAGTCCGGCCAGTTGCGTTCCGGCTCGTTAGCCTTCAGCGTATAACGCTTTTGCTCCGGCGTGGTCTGGTAATCCGCCTGTTGGGTGCCGAAGTAGGTATCGAAGTTTTCTTCACAGGTCAGGTAGGTGCCCCACGGCGTTTTGCCGTTGGCGCAGTTGCCAAAAGTGCCCAGCACCTTGCGGCCGCTCGGATCGGCGGCGGTTTGCAGCAGCGGATGGCCGGCGGCCGGGCCGCTGAACTGCATCTGCGTATTGGCGGTAATACGGCGGTTATAGCGCGACGGGCGCTCCACTTCCCAACGCGGCGTATCGCCGACGCGTTTGACCGCCACGATCGACACGCCATGCGCCGCCTGCGACTTACGCACGTCTTCCAGACTGGTGGCCTTGTCGCCGCCGTGGGCGAACAGATACTGCTCGTTGACGTATTCGTTATTAATCGCCATCACGCCGTGGTTATCGTCAATCGGGAAGAAGCTCATGCCGTCATTATTGTCGCCGAACTGTTTCTCCTGCTCGGCCGCGCTGTTGCCGCCGTTTGGATCGAACGCCACCGCGCCGTCGACCAGCGGTTCGCCCCAGGAAATCAGTACCTCGGCGTTATAGCCTTCGGCAATAGCAATATCGTCCGCGGTCGAAGCGGCAATGCCTTTGAAGCCCAACAGCTTGTTGACCGGCAGGTCCGCCGCCAGCGCATCGCCGGATACCGACCAAATCCCGCCGCCGAGAAAGCCCGCCAGCCCCACCGCGCCGGCGCTGCCCAATAACAGTTTACGACGGGTCGGATCGATCAGGCGGTCGGCGTTTAATTGCTCAATGTTATTCGTCATGATTTCGCTTCCTGTTAGCTGACGCCACGGTTCAAAGTCACCAGAGTGGCCGGGCGCTCAAAGTTGGGCTTCATACTAATCAGGAAGTGTGACGAAAATGTTACAAGCAACGGACGGCAAAAAATTTACGCGCCAAAACCAGCCAGGGCGCAAATACATTGCGCCCTGGCTGCTGAAGTCATCGGATGGCGGGGAATTAACGGCGCTCTAAAATCTCAAAGCAGTAGCTGTGGGAGTTTTGCGCATCCGCATCATGAAATTCGCTGAACGAGGTTTCCCACTCGTCAGGCTCATAATCGGGGAAGTGGGTATCGCCGCCGATCTCCGCATCAATATGCGTCAGATACAGGCGGTCGGCGCGCGGCAGAAATTGGGTATAGATATGCCCGCCGCCCATGATCATCACTTCTTCCACATTGCCGGCCGCCGCCAGGGCCTCGTCCAGCGAGGTCGCCCAGGTGACGCCGGTTTCGCTGCCCGGCCGGCTGCTCAGCACGATATTGTGACGGCCCGGCAGCGGACGACCAATCGACTCAAAGGTCTTACGACCCATAATGACCGGTTTATTCAGCGTGTTACGTTTAAACCACGCTAAATCCGCCGGCAGGTGCCACGGCATGGCGTTTTCCATGCCGATTACGCGATCCGCCGCCAACGCAGCGATCAGGCTAATGATCATTATTTAACCCTGTATAAACCTAATGGATATGCTGTAGCAGGCTGAGGACAACGCGGTACACCACCGCCAATCGGCCAGTTATATTCCCTGTCGCTCAAGCTTAAAAGCGCCAGCCGCTCAAATTGGACACACTATACGTAAAGCCCCATCGGCCGTCGATAGGGTAAACAAGCAATATGAATATATAAGACAGCTCTTATCAGAATCGCTAATGACACCGAACAATAAACTAAACGCCGGGCCGTTTACGATATAACCACAGCCCCGGTAGCGACAGGCCAATCGACAGCGCCCCGACGATAAAGCAGGCCTTGAGAAAATGGCTGACAACTACCCCCATCAGCACCTCGCTGTAGCCCTGATGGGACAGCTCCACCACCGAGATCATCGCGGTATAGGCCGGAATGCCGGGGAACATCGGAATAACCGCCGCCACGGTAAAGACTTTGGGATGCGCCAGCAGCCAACGCGACCAGGAGATGCCGAGCATGCCGATCAGCACCGCCGCCAAAAAAGAGGCCCACTCAATATTCATCCCCAGCCACATCAGCAACATGCGTGTGCCGTGCCCGACGCCCCCCAGCAGCGCACAATAGCGCAGCGCGCGGCGCGGCACGTTAAACACCATCGCGAACCCCAGCGCCGGTACGGCGGCCAGCAGCATGTCCTGCATCAGCGCCCACAGCAAACTTATGCCCATCCCCGCAGCCCCCACAGCGACATCGCCATCACCACGCCAATACAGGTCGCCAGCGTCAGCAGGCTGGCCATCGCCCAGCGCGCCAGCCCGGTGTTCACATGGCCTTTAAACATATCTGCTACCGCATTGATCAGCGGAAAACCCGGCACCAGCAACAGCACGCTGGCGGCCATCGCCACGCCCGCCGTCTGGCTAAACAGCGGCAGGCGCAGCAATAGGCCGGATACCGAGGTGGCAACAAACGCCGTCAGGCAAAAGTTAATCAGCGGATTCATCTGCCGCTGCGTCAGCCACTGCCGCACCCACATCGCCAGACCGCTGGCGATAAAGGTCACGGCAAAGGCGTCCCGGCCGCCGCCGTTCAGCATGCTGAAGCAGCCGCAGGACAGCGCCACCATCAGCACCACCAGCGGGCGCGGATAGCGCAGCGGCCGCAGTTTTTCAAAGCGTCTGGCGACGTCCTGCGCATCCGCCAGCCGGTGCTCGGCCAAAATAACGATATGCTGTACCTCGGTCACCATCTGCATATTGATGCCACGGTCGACGTTTTTACGCGTGCTGGTCAGGCACTCACCGTGGCTGATGGTGGTCAGGACGATGGCATTCGCCGAGATCGAGCTTTCTACCCGCTCCATCCCCAGCGCCAGGCCCAAACGGCCGGACAGCTGCTCCACCAGCATGCTTTCCGCGCCGTGCTGCAACAGCAGCAGCCCGCACTGGATGCACAGGCGCGTCACTTCACGTTGCTGCTGCCTGCTCATGTTATGTTCCTGCCCCATATCGCCCCACTCACTCCGCTCCATGAATATTCATCATATTGCTGAAGATAGCGGTGGTGGATTGATGCGCATCAGGGTCGGCGGCGTTATTATCGATGCCGTCCTCATTTTTTCCCGAGATTGTGAACATGCTTGAAACCTCGTTATTTGTCGCCGGCATCGCCACGCTGGGCATGCTGTCGCCGGGGCCGGATTTCTTTCTGGTGATTAAAAATGCGGCGCGCTATCAGCGGCTGCCCGCGCTGATCACCGCGCTGGGCGTTATCTGCGGCGTCGCCACCCATATGTCCTACTGCGTCGCCGGGCTGGCGGTAGTGATTACCACCACTCCCTGGCTGTTCAATCTGCTGAAGTACGCCGGGGCGGCGTATCTGATTTGGGTCGGAGTGCAGGCACTGCTGTCGCGCGGCGGCGGCAAGATGAACGTCGGCAACCTGCCACAGCAGCAGGTCAGCCTGAAGAGCGCTTTCGTACAGGGCTACCTGTGCAACCTGCTCAACCCCAAGGCGACGCTGTTTTTCCTGGCGGTGTTTACCCAAGTGCTGCAGATAGATTCCGGGATCGGCGAGAAACTGTGGTACGCGGGGATTATTTTAGGGCTGTCTGTCCTGTGGTGGCCGCTGCTGGTGTTTCTGATTCAAAGCGGCCCGGTACGACGCGGGCTGGAGAAAGCCCAGAAGGTGGTGGATAAACTGCTCGGCGGCATGCTGATTGCTCTTGGCATTAAGGTGGCGCTCAGCTAAACCGCCTTGGAAAGACGGGGGCTGCCGGCTAGCCTCCGTCATGCTCATCGCGCGCGTTACGCCTCCGGCGGCCACTTCACCCCCAGCGCAATCATCTTGTCGCGCAGCTGCTGACACTTCTGGTGGTATTCAGTATCTGGCTGGCTTTTATTAAGGCGCTTTTGCACCAGTGAAGCAAATACCCACCCCTTCTTATTTACCGGGTTAGGATCAGCACCGTGGTCCAACAAATAATTAGCGTGCTCAAAGCTATTGCTGTAAAAAGCTGCCATTAACGGTGTTTCACCTAAAGAATCTCGCGCATCAACATCGGCACCGCGCACAACTAATAATGCCAACGTATCGGTAGTCTTGGCATACATAGTTTCATAGATTATGGGATCATCATTGTCCTTATTTCTAGCATCCGGAGATAGACCACCGTCCAGCATAGCCTTCAGCCAGATATCCTTATCGCCCTTGGCCATCCATACAGCAGGCTTGTATCTTCCCTTCGGTAAAGGGTCCGCACCAGCACTGACCAGCGCCGTAATAATTTCCAGTCGATTGGCCGGATTATCGTTATACATTGCCTCGTTGATGGCGAAAAACAGCGGGGTTAATTTCTGCTCGCCGGGGGTATTCAGATCCGTTTCCGGTGCCAGCTGTTTTACCCTCTCTAGGTCGCCAGCCTCAATGGCCTTGGCCAATATCAGCTGTTGGCCGGTAAAGTAGTCTTCAGGTTCAATTTTTTTCATGCCGTTGCATCCTGCCAGCAAGATTAGCCCCCAAAAAACAACGGCGATACTTATCCATCGGTTACGCATGATCGTCCCTTTGCCTAATGCTGGCCAGTCCATCGCCACCGTTACGCCTCCGGCGGCCACTTTACGCCCAGCGCGATCATCTTGTCGCGCAGCCGCAAACAGTTCTGGTGGTATTCAGTTTCCGGCCGGCTGTCTTTGATGCCGTCTTGCACCAGCGAAGCGAATACCCATCCCTTCTTAGTTACCGGATTTGGATCAGCGCCGTGGTCCAGTAAATAATTGGCGTGCTCAAATTTACTGCTGAAAAAAGCTACCGTTAATGGCGTTTCACCTAAAGAATTACGGGTATCAACATCAGCCCCGCGCATAATTAATAATGCTAACGTATCGGTAGTCTTGGCATACATAGTTTCATAGATCATGGGATAGTCAGTGTCCTTATCTCTGGCGTTCGGAGATAGACCACCGTCCAGCATTGCCTTAAGCCAGATATCCTTACTGGCCTTAGCCATCCATAAAGCCGGTTTGTCCCCCATCCCCCTCGGTAAAGGATCCGCACCAGCACTGACCAGCACCGTAATAATTTCTAGTCGATTGCCCGGATTATCGTTATACATTGCCTCGTTGATGGCGAAAAACAGCGGGGTTAATTTCTGCTCGCCGGGGGTATTCAGATCCGTTTCCGGCGCCAGCTGTTTTACCCTCTCCAGGTCACCCGCCTCAATGGCCTTGGCCAATATCAGCTGTTGGCCGGTAAAGTAGTCTTCCGGTTCAATTTTCTTCATGCCGTTGCATCCTGCCAGCAAGATTAGTCCCCAAAAAACAACGGCGATACTTATCCATCGGTTACGCATGATCGTCCCTTTGCCTAATGCTGGCCAGTCCATCGCCACCGTTACGCCTCCGGCGGCCACTTTACGCCCAACGCGATCAGCTTGTCGCGCAGCCGCAGACAGTTCTGGTGGTATTCAGTTTCCGGCCGGGTACTATTGAGGCGTCTTTGTACCAATGCAGTAAATCCTCGTCCTTTTTTGTCTACCGGATTCGGGTTGGCACCGTGATCCAGCAAATAAATAGCGTGTTCAAAACGGTTGCTGAAAAAAGCTTCCACTAACGGCGTCTGGCCTAAAATGTCATTGGCATCAACATCAGCACCGCGCATGGTCAATAATGCTAGCGTATCCGTATTCCTGGCTTTCAGTGCGCTATAGATAATCGCTTCATTATGATTTCGGTCTCTGGCATCCGGATCCAAGCCACCATCTAGCAATGCCTTTAGCCAGATATCCTTATCCCCCATTGAGACCATTTCCGCCGGGCTGGCCATCCCTCTGGGGAGTGGTTGCAAAGGATCAGCCCCTGCTTTGACCAGCGCGGTCACAATTTGCAAACGTGGTTTGGGATTATTATTGTAGTACGTCTCATTCAAGGCGAAGAATAATAAGGTTAAATCCTGTTCACCCGGGGTGTTTAAATCTGTTTCCGGCGCCAGTTGTTTTACCCTGCCCAGGTCCCCCGCCTCAATAGCCTTGGCCAATATCAGCTGTTGGCCGGTAAAGTAGTCTTCAGGTTCAATTTTTTTCATGCCATTGCATCCTGCCAGCCAAATCATGCCAAACACCATCATGACAACACCGATCCATCGTATTCGCACGGCTATAACCTGCTGGTAATGGTGGTCATATCTGCCTCTTTCTGTAGCTCCAGGCTGTCGATCACCTGCTGCATACCGTGTTTATCAACGGTGCCGCCCTCCCCGCCCGGCAGCCACTTCGCGTTGCCCGCCGCGCTGGGCAATAGCGCAGAGAGCTGATGTTTCACCATCAGCAGCGGAATGTTGTAATAAACGCTCTTTAAATCCTCTAACAGGTGGAACTCCTGCAAGCGCGTCAGCACCTCGCCCCGCACCCGGTAGGCAGCAATTTTTGAGCCGTCGCCGATCGCAGCCCCGCCATACTTTCCCACCGTGCCGGCATTGAGTCCTGCGGCATTAAACGTCCAGGCAGGTTTACCGCTGGCAATCGCCGCCGCAGAAGCAAGGCCGCCGCCTAGTGAATGTCCGGCAATATCTACCTGACCAGAGAAATCCTCTAACTTACTACCGATAAAAACCGATTTTTCATAATAGCTTGAATGAACACCCATTCCTTGCTGACCATTGTTCAGCCAGTCCGTTATATTCTCCATCCGTGTACCTCTGAATACCACGGTCGGTGCCATCTCATTACCAAATACCGATTTATCTGGGGCATATACTCGGGAGAAAAAATCAGGATCATTTACACTGCTATATAACATAGTGGATTTTAAACCCAGCTTTTGTAGCGCTTTGTCATCATTACTAATATCGCGCCACCCTTCGGGCACGTTCGGCATCGTTTCCAACGCGTTAATCGGCCGTCCATCAATGCCATACACATTTTGCGCCAGCCTGGCCTTTTCAACGGCAATATTGTTCTCGCCCAGACGCGTCGCGGCGATGCGCGCATCGGGGTAGATGCTGCGCTGGCCACGGCCAATCAGGTTTTGCCGGGCCTGCCAGCGTTCGCGCTTGCTCATCGCACGCATTGCGGCCAGCGGATCCCGGCGTACCGCCACCGCCGTGGCCGCCGCTACGGCAACCGGCGCTTTCTGCTGCGGCCGGTAGCTGGGCGGCAGCACCGTTGGCGCCGGACGGGTGCAATAGCGGGCAACCATCGCCTCATAGCGGCGGATTATCTGCTGCGTCAGATAGAGCGGCGGCAGAATGGCAGGATAGAGCGTCAGCCGGCCAGCCTGATCGATAAAGAACAGGTGGCGCACCGGCGACCAGCCAAAGCAGTCGTCATCGATGGCAAGCAGCTGACCGCTGTTCAACTCGGCCAGCACCTGCTGCTTAACCTGTCGGTCTTCCCGGTACTGCGACACGCCCACGCCGGAAATCTCACAGCGGGAGACCGGGTAGCGACGGCAGATCGAAGGCAGCGCTGACGCCCCGAACAGGTATTTAGCCTCCAGCGCATAACGCGCCGAGTTAGGGTTAAAAATGCGGGAAAACTGGTAAGGTTCGAGATCTTCCGTTGATAGAGTAATCAATCTCATTAGCGCCATCCTGTGCTAAATATATAAAATTGATATGTAGATTTAATTTATTAAGTTAAAAATAAGCGGCGACGCGATTATTCCCTGAGGGAAATAACCTTACAGACTGTCCGTCACTCATTTTTTACGATATTACACCACCCGAAAGGTATTGCCATACATTTTTATCTACAAAAGACAAAAAAACCGGATTAATTACTGGAACACGTTACTCGAACACCCAAATAAACCACCCCAAAAGCCAATTAATTAATGGGGCAATTAAATAAAACCGTTAATAAAATATCTTTTCTATTTCCAGCGTGGTTATTATTCGTTAATCGTTCCGTTAATAATAAAGCATTAGCGCTTGGCTTTATTTATACGCATAGCCCCTCTCCGAATAAGAGAGGGGCATAATCATTATCCTTTGGCTTCCACAACCTCATCTTCCGGTGCTTTACCGTCAATACTGCCGCGCCAGCCGGTCTCCTGTTCCCGCGACAGGCGTGAGCGGTCCTGCTCAATGGCGTTGCTGAGCATCTCTTTCGCGCGCTGCAGGCTGGCGATACGGAACTCGGTATCCTCGTAATGCTCCACCGTGCTTTCCAGCATCTTATGGTTATAGCAACGGAAGATATCCGCCTTTTCCCGTGCCTCGTAGGCGTCCATCCCCAGCAGCTCCAGCGCTTCACGGCCGATACGCAGCGAGCTTTCAAAGGTTTCGCGCTCCGGTTTCTCCACCCCGAGGCGCCGCAGCTGATACCAGTGGTCAACGTCGCGGGCGCGCGCCACCACCTTCAGGTGCGGGAAGTGGCGTCTGGCCAGTTCGGTCAGTTGCAGGTTGGCCTCAACGTCGTCAATGGCGTTAATCAGCACCTGCGCCTTTTCCGCACCGGCGGCCTCCAGCAAGTCGGCGCGGGTAGCGTCGCCATAAAACACTTTGGTGCCAAACTTGCGCAAGGTTTCGATATGATCCGGATCGTGATCCAGCACCACGGTGCGCACGCCGTTGGCCAGCAGCATACGGCCGGCGATCTGGCCGAAGCGGCCGAAACCGGCGACGATCACGCTGGCGTTCTCTTCGTCGATCACATCCGCCGGACGATCATCCTGCGGCGCACGCTTCTCCAGCCGGGATGCCAGCACCAGCAGCAGCGGCGTCACGGCCATGGACAGCGCCACCGCCAGCGTCAGCGATTTGGCCCATTCCTGCGGCAAGACGCCGGCCGTCTGCGCCGCGCCAAACACCACAAAGGCGAACTCACTGCCCTGCCCCAGCAAAATGGCAAACAGCCCGCGCTGGCGCTTTGGCACCCCCAGCAGCGGCGCCAACAGCCACAGCATGGCCGCCTTCAGCAGCATAAAACCGAGCAGCAGCGTGGCAATCAGCAGCGGGTGGCTGAACAGCGTGCCAAAATCGATCGACATGCCGACGCCGATAAAGAACAGCCCCAGCAGCAGCCCCTTAAACGGCTGAATATCGCTTTCCAGCGCATGACGGTATTCCGAGCTGGCCAGCAGCACGCCGGCCAGAAACGCGCCCATCGCCATCGACAGGCCGGCCATTTCCAGCAGAATGCCGAAACCGAATACCAGAAACAGCGCGACGGCGCTGAAGACTTCGCGCATGCCGGAGCGGGCGACAAAGTGCAGCAGCGGCCGCGTCACATAGCGGCCGAGCAGCACCACCAGCGTCAGCGCGCCCACCACCTTGGCGGCGGAAATGGCAAAGGCGCCGAGCGACGTCGAGGCGCCGCTGTTGGCCAGCAGCGGGATCATCGCCACCAGCGGAATCGCGGCGATATCCTGAAACAACAGCACCGCGAACGCGCTGCGTCCGGTCGGTGACGAAGTCAGATTACGTTCATTCATCGCCTGCATGGCGATAGCGGTGGAAGAGAGCGCCAGCGTCAGGCCAATCAGCAGCGCCACCTGCCAGTTCAGCCCGAGGAAGTAGCAAAAGGCACTGAGCACCAGGCCACAGCCGGCCATCTGCATGCCGCCGCCGCCGAATACCGAAGCGCGCAGCGTCCACAGCCGTTTCGGGTCCAGTTCCAGACCGATGACGAACAGCATCAGCACCACGCCGATTTCCGCAAAGGTCAGGATCGATTCGGCGTCGGACACCAGTTTCAGCCCCCACGGCCCGATGATACAGCCGGCGATCAGGTAGCCCAGCACCGATCCCAACCCCAGACGCACCGCAATCGGCACCAGCAGACCGGCCGATCCCAGATAGATCAGCCCTTCGATCATCATGCCGTGATTATCCATGTTGGTTCTCCTGCGTTTGCGGTTGCTGCGCCAGTAGGTAATCAATCAGCCGCTGCCGGTAGGCCTCTCCCGCCGCCAGCAGCGCCGTTTCGTTACAGGTGAAGGTATTATGCAGCGCAAAGTAGGGCTGCCAGCGCATGCCGCAGTACAGCGCCGTCGCCTGCAGCGGCTGCGCCAGCACGGCAAACTCCGGGTAGTCGCCCAGCTCGAAGTGGTGGCGGTCGCCGCCGCTGGTCACCGCCCACAGGCAGTCTTTCCCTACCAGCGCGTTGCCGTCGTGGCCGTAGGCCCAGCCGTGCTCCAGCACCTTGTCGATCCACAGCTTCAGCAGCGGCGGCAGGCCGTACCACTGCATCGGATGCTGCAGCACCACCATATCGGCGCGTTCCAGCGCCTGCTGTTCCGCATGGATATCGATGCTGAAATCGGGATATAGCTCATACAGCGAGCGGACTTCCACCTCGGGAATATCTTTCACCGCCTGCAGCAGCCGTTGGTTGGCGTGCGAGTGCCGGGGATAAGGGTGTGCGTAGATTATTAGAATCATGTTTATCTCGTCGTTCCTTGCCAATACATCAAGCATATACCAGCCGTCTAGCATGACAGCGGGCAAATTGATTGATAGCGGAAATTTTTAACCTGCATCAACAAGCAAGCTGAATGACTTTGCGCGGGGGTAAGGTATAAAAAAAGGCCCTGCATGCAGGGCCTTGAACAACGGTACGGGCGCGGGGCTTATTTGCCGATGCGCGCGTGCATCTCCTGAACCGAGGTGACCTGTTCGGTCGGATCGGCCTTCAGCGCCATCGCGGTGGCAAAGCCGCCGTTCAGCGTGGTGTCGTAATGCACTTTATACTGCAGCGCGCTGCGGCGAATCAGCTTGGAGTCCTCAATCGCCTGGCGGCCGGCGGTGGTGTTCACGATGTAGGTGTACTCGCCATTCTTGATACGGTCCTGAATGTGCGGACGGCCTTCGTGCACCTTGTTGACCAGGCGCGGGTTGATGCCCGCTTCGCCCAGCACCACCGCGGTGCCGTGGGTCGCATCCAGCTCGAAGCCCTGCTTCAGCAGGCTGGCGGCCAGATCGACCACCCGCGCCTTGTCGCCTTCACGCACCGACAGCAGCGCCCGGCCCTGCTTGCGCATGCCGGAGTTGCTGCCCAGCATCGCCTTGGAGAAGGCTTCAGCAAAGGTGCGGCCAACGCCCATCACTTCCCCGGTAGAGCGCATTTCCGGCCCCAGAATCGGGTCGACGCCCGGGAATTTGTTGAACGGCAGCACCACTTCTTTCACCGAGTAGTACGGTGGAATCACCTCTTCCGTCACGCCCTGCTCGGCCAGCGTTTTGCCCGCCATCACGCGCGCCGCCACTTTCGCCAGCGGCACGCCGGTGGCTTTGGAGACAAACGGCACGGTACGCGCGGCGCGCGGGTTGACTTCAATCAGGTAGACCTCGTTGTCCTTCACCGCAAACTGGACGTTCATCAGGCCGCGCACCTGCAGCTCAAACGCCAGTTTTTCCACCTGCTGACGCATCACGTCCTGAATGTCTTTGCTCAGGGTGTAGGCCGGCAGTGAACAGGCGGAGTCGCCGGAGTGTACGCCGGCCTGTTCGATATGCTCCATGATGCCGCCAATCAGCACGCGCTCGCCGTCGCAAATCGCGTCGACGTCGACTTCAACCGCGTCGTCCAGGAAGCGATCCAGCAGCACCGGCGCATCGTTGGACACGCTGACCGCGGTCTGGAAGTAGCGGCGCAGGTCGGTTTCGTCATAGACGATTTCCATCGCACGGCCGCCCAGCACGTAAGACGGACGCACCACCAGCGGATAACCGATGCCCGCCGCTTTCTCTACCGCCTGCTCAATCGCCGTTACCGTGGCGTTGGCCGGCTGCTTCAGGCTCAGACGGTTAACCGCCTGCTGGAAGCGCTCGCGGTCTTCCGCGCGATCGATGGCGTCCGGGCTGGTGCCGATAATCGGCACGCCGGCCGCTTCCAGATCGCGCGCCAGTTTCAGCGGCGTCTGGCCGCCGTACTGAACAATCACCCCTTTCGGCTGTTCGATACGCACGATTTCCAGCACGTCTTCCAGCGTCACCGGTTCGAAGTACAGACGGTCGGAGGTGTCGTAGTCGGTCGACACGGTTTCCGGGTTACAGTTGACCATAATGGTCTCGTAGCCGTCTTCGCGCAGCGCCAGCGAGGCGTGTACGCAGCAGTAGTCGAATTCAATGCCCTGACCGATACGGTTCGGCCCGCCGCCCAGCACCATCACCTTCGGCCGGTCGCTGTTCGGGTTGGATTCGCACTCTTCTTCATAGGTGGAGTACATATAGGCGGTATCGGTGGAGAATTCCGCCGCGCAGGTATCCACGCGTTTGTACACCGGATGCAGACCATAGCCCTGACGCAGTTTGCGCACCGCGCCTTCGGTCACGCCGGCCAGTTTTGCCAGACGCGCGTCGGCAAAGCCTTTGCGCTTCAGGGTGCGCAGGAATTCCGCCGTCAGGCCGTTGATGCCGCTCGTCGCCACCTCTTCTTCCAGGCGCACCAGCTCTTCAATCTGCACCAGGAACCAGCGGTCGATATTGGTCAGGTTGAACACCCCGTCCACCGACAGCCCGGCGCGGAACGCGTCGGCGATATACCAGATGCGATCCGGGCCGGCGTCTTTCAGCTCGCGGCGGATCTTGGTCAGCGCTTCCGGGTCGTCCAGGCTCACTTTCGGGTCAAACCCGGTGGCGCCCACTTCCAGGCCGCGCAGCGCTTTCTGCATCGACTCCTGCTGGGTGCGACCAATCGCCATCACTTCGCCGACCGACTTCATCTGCGTCGTCAGGCGGTCATTGGCGCCGGCGAATTTCTCAAAGTTGAAGCGAGGGATTTTGGTCACCACGTAGTCGATGGACGGCTCAAACGACGCCGGAGTACGGCCGCCGGTGATGTCGTTCATCAGCTCATCCAGCGTATAACCCACCGCCAGCTTGGCGGCGATCTTGGCGATCGGGAAGCCGGTGGCCTTCGACGCCAGCGCCGAGGAGCGCGATACGCGCGGGTTCATTTCGATGACGATCAGGCGACCGGTTTTCGGGTTCACCGCAAACTGCACGTTAGAACCGCCGGTTTCCACGCCGATTTCACGCAGTACCGCCATCGAGGCGTTACGCATGATTTGATACTCTTTGTCGGTCAGGGTCTGCGCCGGCGCGACGGTAATCGAGTCGCCGGTGTGGATGCCCATAGCGTCGAAGTTTTCAATCGAGCAGACGATGATGCAGTTGTCGTTCTTATCACGCACCACTTCCATCTCGTACTCTTTCCAACCGATCAGCGATTCATCAATCAGCAGCTCGTTGGTTGGCGACAGATCCAGGCCGCGCTCGCAGATTTCTTCAAACTCTTCGCGGTTATAGGCGATGCCGCCACCGGTGCCGCCCATGGTGAAGGACGGACGGATAATGCACGGGAAGCCGACATCGGCGGCTACCGCCAGCGCTTCTTCCATGGTGTGCGCAATGCCGGAACGTGCGGTGTCCAGGCCGATTTTCTTCATCGCCACGTCAAAACGGCGGCGGTCTTCAGCCTTGTCGATCGCATCGGCGGTCGCGCCGATCATCGTCACGCCGAACTCTTCCAGCACGCCCTGACGCTCCAGCTCAAGCGCGCAGTTCAGTGCAGTCTGGCCGCCCATGGTCGGCAGCACCGCATCCGGGCGCTCTTTTTCGATGATTTTACGCACCACTTCCCAGTGGATCGGCTCAATGTAGGTCGCATCGGCCATTTCCGGGTCGGTCATGATGGTCGCCGGGTTGGAGTTCACCAGAATAACGCGGTAACCCTCTTCGCGCAGCGCCTTACACGCCTGCGCGCCGGAGTAGTCAAATTCACAGGCCTGGCCGATAACGATCGGGCCAGCGCCGAGGATCAGGATGCTTTTTATATCAGTACGTTTTGGCATGGTTGTTATGGCTCCTGATTATTTAGCGTTGGAACGGTGAGACTCAATCAGTTCGATAAAGTGATCGAACAGCGGCGCGGCATCGTGCGGGCCAGGGCTGGCTTCCGGGTGGCCCTGGAAGCTGAACGCCGCTTTGTCGGTGCGGTGAATGCCCTGCACCGTGTGGTCGAACAGCGACTTGTGCGTCACGCGCAGGTTGGCCGGCAGGTTGTTCTCATCCACCGCAAAACCGTGGTTCTGCGCGGTGATCATCACCGTATTGTTGTCCAGATCCTTCACCGGATGGTTGCCGCCGTGGTGGCCGAGCTTCATTTTCACCGTCTGCGCGCCGCTGGCCAGCGCCAGCAGTTGGTGGCCCAGGCAGATGCCGAACAGCGGGATGTCGGTGGTCAGGAACTGCTGAATGGCGGCAATCGCGTAGTCGCACGGCTCCGGGTCACCCGGGCCGTTGGACAGGAAGATGCCGTCCGGATTCATTTTCAGCACCTCATCCGCCGGGGTCTGCGCCGGCACCACCGTCAGGCGGCAGCCGCGATCGACCAGCATGCGCAGGATGTTGCGCTTCGCACCGAAATCATAGGCCACCACGTGGAACGGCAGCTCGGATTCCGCTTTGGCTTCCGGCAGCTCGCCGGCCAGCGTCCAACTGCCCTGACGCCAGCCGTAGGCTTCCTGCGTCGTCACTTCTTTTGCCAGGTCCATGCCTTTCAGGCCCGGGAAGGCTTTGGCCTTCTCCAGCGCCAGCGCGGCATCCGGCGCGTCGCCGGCGATGATGCAGCCGTTCTGCGCGCCTTTCTCACGCAGCAGACGCGTCAGCTTGCGGGTATCGATATCGGCAATCGCCACAATATTGTTGCGCTTGAGGTAGTCGGACAGGTTTTCTTCACTGCGGTAGTTGCTGGCAATCAGCGGAAGGTCGCGAATGACCAGGCCTTGAGCGTGAATAGCGGAGGATTCTGCGTCGGAAGCATTGGTGCCGACATTGCCGATATGAGGATAAGTAAGAGTAACGATCTGGCGGGAATAGGAAGGATCAGTGAGGATTTCTTGATAACCGGTCATCGACGTATTGAAGACCACTTCCCCCACTGCCGTACCCTCTGCCCCAATGGCCCGACCGTGGAATTGGGTTCCGTCTTCCAGAACCAATAGCGCTGACTTAATCAAAACACCCTCCGAGGAATAATAAATCACAATATTTGCATATTAATTCAGATATCGCGATCTAAATCAATGCAAAAACCGCCCTCAAGGCTAATTTTTGGCAAATTGGGCGCATTTTAATGATGGGCACCCCGTTTGTCTACTTAAAGCGCCATTTTTTCACTTATTTTTACTGACTACGCGGTTTAATAGGCTTCACAGCCACAAAAACACAGCTAAACCCGAGCGAGTAAACGGTTGCTAGATAGGATGTGGTAAAACGGGCGATTTAATACGCTAAAAACAGGCTTTAATCGTTTAACAGTGAAGAAAAGGGAGGTTTTAAAGGAACAAACTCACATAAATAGTAATGATGATGCAAAAATACAACCAACACCATATTTATCATGTTAAAAAAAAGGACAATAAAAATATTGTCCCAGTATCATAGCCATACGATCAATATAACCACATCACACGGATATAAAAACCATTACAACTGGTCTAATCCCAGCACATCTCGCATATCAAACAGCCCATTATCACGCTCAGACAGCCAAACCGCCGCGCGAACGGCGCCATTGGCAAAGGTCATCCGACTGGAGGCCTTATGTGTGATCTCAACCCGCTCGCCGATATCGGCAAACATCGCGGTATGTTCACCGACGATATCGCCGGCACGAATGGTGGCGAAGCCAATACTCTGCGGATCGCGCTCGCCGGTGTGGCCTTCGCGCGCATAGACGGCGCACTGCTTCAGGTCGCGCCCCAGCGCATCGGCAATCGCTTCGCCCATCGCCAGCGCGGTGCCGGACGGCGCATCCACCTTGTGGCGGTGGTGAGCTTCAACAATTTCAATATCGGTATAGTCGCCCATCACTTTGGCGGCTTTTTCCAGCAGCTTCAGCACCACGTTGACCCCGACGCTGAAGTTGGCGGCGAACACAATACCGATCTGCTGCGCAGCGGCGTTAATGGCCGCCTTGCCGGCATCGTCAAAACCGGTGGTGCCAATCACCATCGCCTTATGGTGGGAAACGCAAAACGCCAGATGCGCCAACGTGCCTTCCGGACGGGTAAAGTCGATCAGCACATCAAAGTCATCCGCCACCTTGGCCAGATCGTCGTTAACGATAACGCCAAGCGCGCCGACGCCGGCCAGTTCGCCCGCATCCGCCCCGACTAACGAGGAGCCGGCGCGTTCCAGCGCCGCCCCGAGCACCACGCCCTGCGCCTGCTGCACCGCCTGAATCAATTGACGCCCCATACGGCCGCCGGCGCCCACAACCGCCATGCGGATCTGTGAATCAGTCATACTTCGCTCTCTTATCAATGAAATGCCTATCCCAGGCTATCGGATCAGGTTAACCGCCCCGCCGGTTCATCGCCAGAGGATTTCCATCATGATAAGAAATTTATGATATCGCCGGGGGGTTATCAGTAACGCTATATCCCCACGGCTACATAATCATGCAGTTTGCGACGGTGCCACCAGCGGTTTACCCGCCCGCGCCGTTAGCGGGCTGCCGCTCAGGGTGAAGGCGGCAATCACGGTAAACAGCAGCGCAATGCAGCCGAGCATCAGGTAGGCGGTTTTAAAGCCGTACGCCACATACATCATCCCCGCCGCATAGGACATACCGATGGCGGAAAACTGTTTGAAAAAGCAGAAGCCGAACAGGTAGATCGACGCGGACAGCTTCACGTCAAACTGGGTGGTGATGTATTTGAAAATGCCCACCAGCAGGAACGGCACTTCAAACATATGCAGCGTCTTGAGCACGATCACCGCCGTCACCGAATCGGCAAATGAAGAGCCGATAATGCGCAGCGACATGATTGCCCCGGCGATCAACAGCGCATTCTTGCCGCCGATACGGTTAATGATCAGCGGTGCAAAAAACATAATGAAGGCATTGAGGAATTCGCCCAGCGTGGTGACATAGCCAAATGCCTGCGTACCACTGTGGCGGTCGCGGAAGAAAGAGGTGAAGAAGTTGGCGAACTGCTGATCGAACACGTCATACACGCAGGCGACGCCGACGATATACATCACCAGGAACCAGAACTTGCGCATCCGCAGCAGCCGCAACGCCGAACGCAGGCTGACCGGGTTCTTGTTCAGCGCCAACCCTTCCGCCACCGCGACCGTGCCGCTTTTTTCCGGCCGGAACAGGCACAGCAGCAGCGCCAGAATCAGCGTGCAGCCGGAAGCCAGCCACAGCGAAAACTGATTATTAATGGTGAAGGTGTAGCCGACGATTGAGGCGCAAATCGCCCAGCCGATACAGCCGAACAGCCGCACCCGCCCGTATTCAAACTGGCTGCGCCGGCTGACCTTTTCCACATAGGCTTCGATCGCCGGCGAGCCGCCGCTGGCCACCAGCCCCAGATAGAGGCCGCACAGCAGCGCGCCGACGATAAAATGGCTCTGCAGCAGTGGCGAGATCACGTAGATAAACAGCGGCGCCAAAAACATCAGCAGTACGATGATCAACCACAACAGATGTTTCTTCAGGCCGAAGCGGTCGGTAATAAAGCCGAACACCGGCTGGCACACCAGCGCAAAGAACGCCATAAAGGAGAACACAATGCCGGTCTGTCGCTGATCGAGCTGGTTGACGTCATGCAGCCAGAGCGGGAAAAAAGGCAGGATAGAACCCAAAATAAAAAAGTAGAAGAAGCAAAAGCCGCTGAATATCCAGAAATTCTTGTTTTTTAGATAAAACATAGCTCGCCATCCCTTTGTACCCGGGCGTGACGCGCGCGCCCGGGATGTTATTGGTGGAAGTGATGCTCGGGATAAATTAGTGGTAGGCCGGCAGCCAGTTTCCGTGCGCCTCGATCAGGGCGTCGCACAGCTGGCGGATATCGTCGATAGACAGTTCCGCCGAGGTATGCGGATCGAGCAGCGCAGCATGGTAGATCGCCTCGCGTTTGTGAGTCACCGCCGCCTCAATGGTCAGCAGCTGCGTATTGATGTTGGTACGGTTGAGCGCCGCCAGCTGCTCCGGCAGGTTCCCCACGTAGCACGGCGTAATGCCCTGACCGTCTACCAGACAAGGCACCTCGACGCAGGCTTCGTTCGGCAGGTTGGTGATAAGACCCGTGTTGAGCACGTTGCCGCCGATTTTGTACGGACGGTCGGTCTCCATGGCTTCGATAATGTAAGAGGCGTATTCGTGCGTACGCGTATGGGTAAGATGCGCGTCGTGGGTCAGTTCCTGCTTCTGCTGTTCCCACTGGGCAATCTGTTCAACACAACGGCGCGGATACTCATCCAGCGGAATATTGAACCGTTCGATCAGCTCCGGGTAGTTGCGCTTGATCCAGTACGGCATATATTCGGCGTTATGCTCCGAAGACTCGGTGACGTAATAGCCGAAGGTTTTCATGATTTCATGGCGCACCATATCGTCATGTTTGCCCTGCAGCGCCGCAGCGCGCCGTTTGATTTCCGGGTAGAGATCCTGCCCGTGACGACGGATATCCAGCAGCCAGGCCATATGGTTGATGCCGGCGATATGGAACTGCACGTCGTCGGTCGGCATATCGACGCTTTTCAGCAATGTGTCGGCGCACACCTGCACGCTGTGGCACAGGCCGACGGTTTTCACGCCGGTATGGCGCAGCATGGCGCCGGTCAGCGAGGCCATCGGGTTGGTGTAGTTCAGCAGCCAGGCGTCCGGGCACACCTCTTCCATATCGCGGGCGAAAGAGAACAGTACCGGAATGGTGCGCAGCGCGCGGAAAATGCCGCCAATCCCCAGCGTATCGGCGATGGTCTGCCGCAGGCCGAATTTTTTCGCGATTTCAAAGTCGGTGATGGTGCACGGATCGTAGCCGCCAACCTGAATGGCGTTCACCACATAGTTAGCGCCCTGCAGCGCCGCGCGGCGGTTCTCCTCCCCCAGATACGGGGTAATGATCGCCTTGCCGTCGTTGACGTTCTGATTGATATTATTCAGCATCGCCAGCGACTCGTTCAGACGGTTGCTGTCAATATCGTACAGCGCGATATCCACTTCCCGCAGCGCCGGCGTACACATAATGTCGCCCAACACATTCTTCGCGAAAATTGTGCTGCCTGCGCCCATAAACGTCACTTTGATCATACTGTTTCTCCACATGCCTGAACTGGGTTAACGATAGGTCTGTAGTGAAAGTAGTGGCTGCGCGCCGGACTGTATATGTAGAAATGTGACCTCATTATGGGTAAAAACGACGGTAAAAAAAAAGTGTGAGCTGGCTCCTACTCCACGCCTCCGCTGGCGTTGCAGATTCAGCTCGGCTGCTATCTTATGGCCAAACGGTGCGAAAAATGGCGGTAGGCAGCGATGCACAAGAGCTTTACCCTGACCAACACCTCCGGTATCGAACTGAACGTGTTTCAGTTCGGCCATGAGGATTGCGCGCCCGGCCATCGTTTCGGCCCGGCGGTGCGTCAGCATTACCTATTTCATTATGTGATATCCGGCAGCGGGACGCTGTACACCGACAGCGGCGAGTTTACTATTCGCCCCGGCGAAGGCTTTCTGATCTACCCCCACGATGTCACCACCTATTGCGCGGACCGGCAGGATCCCTGGCATTACATGTGGATTGAGGTCGACGGCCTGATGGCCGCAACCATTTTCCAACAGTGCCGTCTCAGCCGCCAGATGCCGGTCTATCGGCCCCAGCACTACCGGCCGGAAGCCGAAGAACGGCGCTGTCTGGCGGAGATCGTCGCCCATGAGCAAAACGACGCCTGGCTGAAAATCATTGGCTTAAGCTACCAGTTCTTCGCTGCGCTGATCGCCAATGCACAGCGGGAACAGCCGGCCGCGCCGGCGGAAAAAACCCGCCACCTCAGCAAGGCGGTGAAATACCTGGAAAGCCGCTACCACGAACCGCTCTCTATCGGCCAGCTGGCGGCTTACTGCAACCTTAACCGCAGCTATCTGAGCCGTCTGTTTAAAGCGGAGTTTGGCCTGGGGCCGAAAGAGTATCTGCTGCAGGTGCGCATGAACGTCGCCGCCAGCCTGCTGCGTCACGGCAGCGCGGCGATTAAGGTAGTGGCGCTGTCGGTGGGGTATGACAATCAGCTGCACTTCTGCAAGGCGTTCCGCCAGTTTTACGGCGTCTCCCCCAGCGCCTGGCGCAGCGGTGAAGGCGACCTCACATCCAGCATTGAGCCACGCCTGATGGCAACGGCCAGTGTCGATACCGACATCGCGCAGCAGCGGCGCTGAAAAAAAACGGGGAGCCATGGCTCCCCGCTGTTACTGCATTTCTCTGTCTTAATCGACCTGCTTGATATCGACCCGCAGCTCTTTCGGCACTTCGAACACGATATTTTCTTCACGGCCGCTGATTTCCTGCACGTTCTTTCCGCCCAGGGCCTTCAGCCGGCCGATCACTTCCTGCACCAGCACGTCCGGCGCCGAGGCGCCGGCGGTTACGCCGATATTGCTGGCGTCCTTCAGCCACTGCTCCTGAATATCCATCGCTGAATCAATCAGGTAAGCCGGCTTACCGACGCGCTGCGCCAGCTCCGCCAGACGGTTGGAGTTAGAGGAGTTTTTCGACCCCACCACCAGCACCACGTCCGCATCGCCGGCCAGATTACGCACCGCTTCCTGACGGTTGGTGGTGGCGTAGCAAATATCGTCCTTACGCGGCCCGATGATTTTCGGGAAGCGCTGACGCAGAGCGTCGATCACGTCCGAGGTATCATCCACCGACAGCGTGGTCTGCGTCATAAAGCACAGGTTTTCTTCGTTCTTGACCTGTAGCTGCCACACATCGTCCGGCGATTCGACCAGATACATTCCCCCTTCCGGGTTGCTGTACTGGCCCATGGTGCCTTCCACTTCCGGGTGGCCCGCGTGGCCGATCAGAATCGCTTCAACGCCTTTGCGGCTGGCGCGCGCCACTTCCATATGCACCTTGGTCACCAGCGGACAGGTGGCGTCAAACAGCATGGTCAGATCGCGCGCCTTGGCTTCGGCGCGCACCGCCTGAGAAACGCCGTGCGCCGAGAAGATCAGGATCGAACCGTCCGGCACTTCCGCAATCTCTTCGATAAACACCGCGCCGCGCGCGCGCAGGCTGTCGACCACATAGCGGTTATGCACCACTTCGTGACGCACGTAGATCGGCGCGCCGTAAATCTCAAGCGCACGTTCAACGATGCTGATTGCGCGATCGACTCCGGCACAGAAACCGCGCGGGTTAGCCAGCAGTATTTGCATGCGTCTCCTCCTGCTGCGGATCGATCTCCAGCACCTCAATGTCGAAGGTGATCGGGTGTCCCGCCAGTGGATGGTTAAAATCAACGGTGACCGACTCTTCAGCCACTTCGCGCACCACGCCCGGCATCTCTTTGCCGTCCATCGAGGTGAACAGCATGATGGTGCCGACTTCAGGCACGCCGGTTTCGGCAAAGTCACGACGCAGGAAGAACTGGATAAGATCCGGGTTGTTGGCGCCGAACGCGTCTTCCGGCTGCAGCGTAAAGGCGCACTTGTCGCCGGCAGCCAGGCCGAGCAGCTGTTGCTCCAGCGGCGCAGACAGGCTGCCGTCGCCAAGGCGGAACAGCGCCGGTTTGCCGTTGCCGCGGGTGGATTCCGCCGTTGAACCATCTTCCAGTTTCAGCGTGAAATGCACCAGCACTGCGCTGTTGGGTTGTACCTGGACCGTCATGTTACTCACCTTTACTCGTTGCACGCTTGCCGGAAGGCAAGAAGCCTTCCAGTACGATCATCGCCGCCCCCACGCAGATAAAGCTGTCTGCGAGATTGAAGGTCGGGTAATGCCAGTTGCCGACGTAGAAATCGATAAAGTCGACCACAAAGCCGTGCCACAGGCGGTCAAACAGGTTGCCCAGCGCGCCGCCGATAATAAACGCATAGGCAATGTTGTTCAGCTTTTGCTGCGCCTGGCTGCGGTACATCATCACCAGCAGCACCGCCACGATGGCGACGGCAATGCCGGCGAAGAACCAGCGCTGCCAGCCGCCGTGGTCGGCCAGGAAGCTGAACGCCGCGCCATAGTTACGCGCGTAGTACAGGTTGAAGAACGGCACCAACGGCTGGGACTGGCCCAGCGCGAAATGGCTCAGAATCCACTGCTTGCTGACAAAATCCAACGCCAGCACCACAACCACTAACCACAGCCAACGCAGGCCGGTCGAACAGATCGGTTTACTCATCAGGCAAATTTACGTTTTTCGCCGTCGCCGGCTACGTTGCTCACACAGCGGCCGCAAAGATCTGCATGCTCCGCCACCTTGCCGATATCCGTGGTGTAATGCCAGCAGCGCGGACATTTTTCACCTTCAGCGCTTTCAAAGGCGATTTTCAGCCCCTTCAGCTGTTCGCTCTGCTGCGCATCCGCCGGCGCATCCGCCAGCGACGCGACGCGCGCGCCGGAGGTCAGCAGTACGAAACGCAGCTCATCCTGCAGGTTGTTCAGGTGTGCGGCCAGCGCATCGTCGGCGTACAGCGTGACGGACGCTTCCAGCGAACCGCCCAGACGTTTGTCGGCACGCGCCTGCTCCAGCACCTTGTTGACTTCGCCGCGCACTTTCAGCAGCTCGGCCCAGAACTCGTCGTTCATGCTTTCGCCTTCGGCCAGACGGAACAGGCCGTCGTACCACTCTTCGGTAAAGACGAACTGCGCGCGATCGCCCGGCAGGAAGCCCCAGATTTCATCGGCGGTGAACGACATGATCGGCGCCATCCAGCGCACCAGCGCTTCCGCAATGTGGAACAGCGCGGTCTGGCAGCTGCGGCGCGCGTTGCTGTCGCTCTTGGCGGTGTACTGGCGGTCTTTGATGATGTCCAGATAGAAGGAGCCCATCTCAACCGAGCAGAACTGCATCAGACGCTGCACCACTTCGTGGAAGTCGTAGTTGGCGTAGGCGTGCTCAATGTCTTTTTGCGCCGCCATCGCGCGGCCGACCGCCCAGCGATCCAGCACCACCATGTCTTCCGGATCCAGACAGTCGGTGCTCGGGTCGAAACCGCTCAGGTTCGCCAGCAGGAAGCGTGCGGTGTTACGAATACGACGATAAGAGTCGGCGGCGCGCTTGAGGATTTCATCAGACACCGCAATCTCGCCGGTGTAGTCGGTGGAAGCCACCCACAGGCGCAGAATATCGCCGCCCAGCTTGTTCATCACGTCCTGCGGACTGACGGTGTTGCCGATCGACTTGGACATCTTGCGGCCCTGACCGTCAACGGTGAAGCCGTGGGTCAGCACCTCTTTGTACGGCGCCTTGCCCTTCATCGCGGTGGAGATCATCAACGATGACATAAACCAGCCGCGGTGTTGGTCGGAACCTTCCAGATACATATCCGCGCCGTGGCCCTGGAATTCAGGACGCACGTCAACCACTGACGCATGGGTCGAGCCGGAGTCGAACCAGACGTCCAGCGTGTCCGGCACTTTCATGTAGTTGTCGGCATCTGCGCCGAGGATGTCCGCCGGGTTCAGATCCCACCACGCCTGGATGCCGTCCTGCTCCACGCGCTTGGCGACCTCTTCCATCAGCTCAACGCTGCGCGGGTGCAGCTGCTCGGTCTCTTTATGCACGAACAGCGACATCGGTACGCCCCAGGTGCGCTGACGCGAAATACACCAGTCAGGACGGTTGGCGACCATGGTTTCGATACGCGCCTGGCCCCAGTCCGGGATCCACTTCACGCCTTTGATCTCTTCCAGCGACTGCTGACGCAGACCTTTCTGATCCATGCTGATAAACCACTGCGGCGTGGCGCGGAAGATGATCGGCGTTTTGTGACGCCAGCAGCACGGATAGCTGTGCTGCAGTTTTTCCACATGCAGCAGCGCGCCTTGCTCGCGCAGCATTTCCACGATCAGATCGTTGGCCTTGAAGACAAATTTGCCGTCCAGTTGCGGATGGGTGCCGGTCAGGTAGCAGCCGTTCGGGCCGACCGGGTTGGCGATCTCCAAACCGTATTTCTGGCTGATGACGAAGTCGTCCGGGCCGTGGCCGCCGGCGGTATGCACCGCGCCGGTACCTGCGTCCAACGTCACATGGTCGCCCATGATCGCCGGCACGTCGAAGCCCATAAACGGATGCTGGAAACGCAGCAGCTCCAGATCGGCGCCCTGGCAACTGCCCAGCACCGTCCAGTCGGTGATGCCGGCGCGTTTCATCACGCTGCTCACCAGATCTTCGGCCAGAATCAGGCTCTGGCCGTCAACCTGCACCAATTGGTAGGTGAATTCCGGGTTCAGCGAGATCGCCCGGTTGGCCGGCAGAGTCCACGGCGTGGTGGTCCAGATCACCAGCGAAATCGCGCCGCTGAAGTTGCTGACGCCGAACTTGGCCGCCACCGCCGCCGCATCGCTGGCGTGGAAGGCCACGTCGATCGACGGCGAGGTTTTGTCGTAATACTCGACTTCCGCTTCCGCCAGGGAAGAACCGCAGTCGGTACACCAGTGAACCGGCTTGGCGCCCTTCAGCAGGTGGCCGTTGTCGATGATTTTACCCAGCGCACGAATGATGTTGGCTTCGGTTTTAAAGTCCATCGTCAGGTACGGACGATCCCAGTCGCCCAGCACGCCCAGGCGGATAAAGTCCTTCTTCTGGCCTTCAACCTGCTCTTTGGCGTATTCACGGCACTTCTGACGGAACTCGGCGGCGCTCAGCTTTTCGCCCGGCTTGCCGTACAGCTGCTCGACTTTCAGTTCGATCGGCAGACCGTGGCAGTCCCAGCCCGGCACATACGGCGAGTCGTAACCGGCCATCCCTTTCGACTTGATAATAATGTCTTTGAGAATCTTGTTAACCGAGTGACCAATGTGAATGTTGCCGTTCGCATACGGAGGGCCGTCATGCAAAATAAAGGTTTTTTTGCCCTTTTTGGCAGCACGAATAATCCCGTACAGATCCTGTTCATACCAACGTTGCAGCATGCCAGGTTCGCGCTTGGCGAGATCGCCGCGCATCGGGAACCCTGTTTCCGGCAGGTTCAGGGTGTTCTTATAGTCACTCATGAGATTCTCGTTTCCGTTTTCGGCTATTTAGGTAGAGCGATTAAACCAGTGTCTTTGGCCCGAAGAATTCCCGGGCGCTCACCACATCATTGGCGATTTGCTGCTTCAGCGCGTCGAGCGAAGCAAAACGCTGTTCATTGCGCAGTTTTGCGCGGAGCACCACGTCAATATGGCGCCCATAAAGATCCATTGTGACGTCCAGCAGATGGACTTCCAGCTGCTGGCGCACGCCGGCGACGGTCGGGCGCGTGCCGATATTGGCGACGCCCGGCAACGGTTGCGGGCCAAGGCCGTATACCTCGACGGCATACACGCCTTTCACCGGCGCAACCAGCCGCTTCAGCGGCAGATTGGCGGTCGGGAAGCCGATGGTGCGCCCCAGCTCATCGCCGTGCACCACGCGCCCGGAAATGCTGTAAGGATGGCCCAGCAGCGTTTCCGCCAGCGGCAGGTCATCATCACGCAGCGCATTGCGGATCGCCGTGCTGCTGATGCGCTGCCCGCTTTCACGGAAGGTCGGGGTGCTGACCACCTCAAAACCGTATTCCGCACCGGCTTTCTGCAATAGCGGGAAATCGCCGAGGCGGTTGGCGCCAAAGCGAAAATCGTCCCCTACCATCAGGAACTTCACCCCCAGTTTTTGCACCAGCAGCTCGGCAACAAAGGACTGTGCGGTATTGGCGGCAAAACGCGGATCGAACTTGACGCACAGCAGGTAATCAACCCCGGCCTGCGCCAGATACTTCGCCTTGTCGCGCAAGCGCGTCAGGCGGGCCGGTGCCTTGTCCGCCGCAAACAGCTCCAGCGGCTGCGGCTCAAAAATCATGACGATCACCGGCAGCCCAAGGCGTTTGCCTTCTTGCTTTAGCTGCTCCAACAGCGCCTTGTGACCGCGATGCACGCCGTCAAAATTGCCGATGGTGAGCACGCAACCATGGTGGCGCGCCCGAATGTTGTGAATGCCGCGAATTAGCTCCATAGCTGGCTCAAAACAGTGGAAATCGGCGGATTATACCTTGTACAGCGGTTAAGGTTAACCCGCGATTGCTTCCTTGGATGTAATAGTCACACCATACCGAAGATCGTCGGCGGGAGAAACGCCTAAAGCGCAGTTTATCCGGCAAAGAGAAGCGCCCACAGCCGGGCACGCGTCGCCTTGTCGTCGCCATGGCGTAAAAGCGGGCGAATTTTATCGCGAAACACTGTATTCCCATGACCGAAGCTGGTAAAATCCTGCGCCATCACAACGTAGCGAGTGCCGACCGTACAAACGGCGCTTATTTGCACAAATCCATTGACAAACGAAGGCTAAAAGGGCATATTCCTCGGCCTTTGAATTGTCCTCAATAGAATATATTTGGGAGTTGGACCTTGGCTAATATCAAATCAGCTAAGAAACGCGCCGTACAGTCTGAGAAACGCCGCAAGCACAATGCTAGCCGTCGCTCAATGGTGCGTACCTTCATCAAGAAGGTATATGCCGCTATCGCAGCCGGCGACAAAACTGCAGCACAAAACGCATTCAACGAAATGCAACCACTTGTGGATCGCCAGGCTGCTAAAGGCCTGATCCACAAAAACAAAGCAGCGCGTCATAAGTCAAACCTGACTGCGCAAATCAACGCAATGCAGTAAGCATTACGTTGTCTGCTTGTTAAAAAAACCGGCTTTGGCCGGTTTTTTTACGTCTGCGTTCAGCCTCAGATGGAAAATAGCGCTGAAAAATCCTTGTTGCACACCCGCTGCACCGCCGGATGCTGAATCATACGTTCGGCAAAAATCACGTAGTATTCTTCCTGCACGTTATCGATACGGCCGATCTCCACCACGTCATCATCATTGTAGGTATCCTGCGCATACAGCGTCGGGGCGACAAAAATGGCGTTGTGGTACATGCCGAACGCCTTCATCAGCGCCGCGTCGTCAAACTCCCCCAGCACTTCAACCTGAATGCCCTGGCTGTTGAACCAGTTAAGCAGTTTGCGGCCCAGCATCGAGCGCCGGCCAGGGATCAGCAGTTTACGTTGCTGCAGGCAGGCGGGAAACGGCAGCTCCGGCGCCGGCTGACGGCAGAAAAAACTGATGCCGCACTCACCCAGCTTCAGCGAAAACAGCCCTTCCTGCTGGCTGGAGTCCACCGGGCAGTCCGACAGGATCATATCCAGCTTATGCTGGCTGAGCTGCTCCAGCAGCATCTCATGCGTCGACTCGAAGCAGCGAAGATGAATTTGCTCGTTTTCCACCACCGCCGTTTCCAGCACCTGGCTGACCAGACGTTTGGACAATGCGTCCGCCACGCCGACGTCAAACAGCAGGTTGGACTCTTTGCGATAATTGACGATATCCAGCATTTCCTGGCTGAGCATAAACATCTTGTCGGCGTAGCGAAATACCAGTTGCCCCAGCTCGGACGGCACCAGACCGCGCCCCTGACGCTTGAACAGTTTGCCGTTCAAACGCTCTTCCAGCGCCTTGATCTGGCCGGTAATCGTCTGCGGGGTCAGGAACAGCGCTTCCGCCGCGCCCACTACCGAGCCTTCCTTGCAGACCTGCCAGAAGTAATACAGATGATTAAAGTTGATATGCGACATTCTCACGACGTTGTTCTCCTTACGCTTCGCTGCGGCAAACGGTCTGCCGTATTGAGCGACAAACTCCCTTTTCTTCCTGGCGACATATTTCCTACCTCTGATTCAAGGCCGGAGCCGCCATCACGATACACAGCTCCGACCACAATTGTAGCCCATCTTGCGGCAAGGTTATTGCCTATTTGCCTCTGTGCGCCAGCGACAGGCGCAGCAGCGCATAACCCACCAGCGCCGCCGCGGTGGAGCCTAACAGAATCCCCAGACGCGAGTAGGTACTGAACGCTTCATCCGCCCCGCTGAAGGCCAACGATGCGATAAAGATCGACATGGTAAAACCAATACCACACAGAACCGAAACGGCAAACACCTGTTTGAAGCCGATATCCTCCGGCAAACGGGCGATGCCGGACTTCACCGCCAGCCAGCTGAAGATAAAGATCCCCAGCGGCTTGCCGATAAACAGGCCGGCGGCAATGCCCATCGGCAGCAAGGAAGCCAGACCGTTGAGGGAAACGCCCTCCAGCGACACCCCGGCGTTGGCAAAGGCGAACAGCGGCAGAATCAGGAACGCAACCCAAGGGTGCATCTCATGCTCCAGCGTTTCGGACGGGGACGGCCCCTTTTTGACCTTCAGCGGAATCATAAAGCCGACAATCACCCCGGCCAACGTCGCATGCACGCCGGATTTGAGGATCGCCACCCACAGCACCAAACCGACGATCATATAGATAGAGGTTTTGCTCACCCCGCGCCAGTTCATCAGCGCCAGTACCGCAACGGCCGCCGCCGCAACCCCCAGCGCCGCCAGCGACACTTCATGGGTATAGAACAGGGCAATAATCACGATAACCCCAAGGTCATCGATAATCGCCAGCGCCAGCAGGAACACTTTCAGGCTGGTCGGCACGCGGTTGCCCAGCAGCGCCATCACCCCCAAGGCAAAGGCAATATCGGTCGCAGCCGGAATCGCCCACCCCTGCCGTGCAATGTCATCGGCGCCGTTGAACAGCAGGTAAATCAGCGCCGGCGCCAACATGCCGCCCAGCGCGGCAATCGCCGGGAACACCGCTTTATCGCGCCCGGCCAGCGAGCCCTGCATCAGCTCGCGTTTTACTTCCAACCCGACCACCAGGAAGAAGATCGCCATCAGGCCATCGTTAATCCACAGCAGCAGCGGCTTGGCAATTTCCAGTGAGGCAATCTTCACCATCACCGGCAGGTTAAGGAATCCCTGATACACGCCCTGCAGCGGCGAGTTGGCCATCATCAGGGCGATCACTGCCGCCACAATCAAAATGATGCCGCCTGCCGCTTCCTGACGTAAAAACTGACGAATAATATTGGTCATGCACTGTCACTCCCGACAAAAATACAAAACGTCTCCGCCTTGCATCAACCACGTATAGAGTGAGTATAGCTTGCACGATGATTCGTAAAAACAAGATTATTAGTGCGAAATTATTCGTAAAAACCGATTCAACTGAGAGATTAATCACGCAAACCAACACGCCGCCGCCGTCCCCAAAAGAAAACCCCGGCGCCAGGGCCGGGGTTTTAAGACAGTTAATGCAGCGTTCGCGTTAACGGGTCAAGTCATCAAAGAACTTTTTCACCCCGTCGAAGAAGCTCTTCGAACGCGGGCTGTTTTTATCGCCGGAAGGACCGCCGAGGCTCTCTTCCAGTTCTTTCAACAGCTGCTTCTGTTTTTCGTTGAGCTTGACCGGCGTTTCCACCACCACACGGCACAGCAGGTCGCCCTGGCTGCCGCCGCGCACGGATTTCACGCCTTTGCCGCGCATGCGGAACAGCTTGCCGGTTTGCGTTTCTGAAGGCACCTTCAGCTTCACGCGGCCGTCGAGCGTCGGAACTTCAATCTCGCCGCCCAGCGCCGCCATGGCAAAGTTAATCGGCACTTCGCAATACAGGTTATTGCCTTCACGTTCAAAGATCGGGTGAGCTTTTACCTGCACCTGCACGTACAGATCGCCGGCCGGTGCACCGTGCTCGCCGGCTTCACCTTCACCCGCCAGACGGATGCGGTCGCCGGTATCCACGCCGGCAGGAATTTTCACCGACAGCGTTTTGGATTTTTCTACCCGGCCATGGCCGTGGCAGCTGTTGCACGGATCTTTGATAATCTGGCCGCGGCCGTGGCAGTGCGGACATGCCTGCTGCACGGTGAAGAAGCCCTGACGCATCTGCACCTGGCCCTGACCGTGACAAGTTGGACAGGTGACCGGCGAGCTGCCCGGTTTGGCGCCGCTGCCATGGCAAACGTCACACTCTTCCAGCGTCGGGATACGAATCTCTTTGGTGACGCCGCGTACCGCTTCTTCCAGCGTCAGCTCCATGTTGTAACGCAGATCGGAGCCACGGCTGGCGCGCTGACGACGGCCACCGCCGAAAATATCGCCGAAGACGTCGCCAAAGATATCGCTAAAGTCGGCACCGCCGCCGCCAAAGCCGCCGCCGCCCATACCGCCCTGCTCAAACGCGGCATGGCCGTACTGATCGTAAGCGGCGCGCTTCTGCTCGTCGCCCAGGATTTCGTAAGCTTCCTTGATCTCTTTAAAGCGGCTTTCGGCATCTTGTTCCTGGTTACGGTCCGGGTGGAACTTCATCGCCAGGCGCTTATACGCCTTTTTGATTTCGCGCTCATCCGCCGTTTTGGCGACGCCGAGAACCTCGTAATAGTCTTTCTTCGCCATTGTCTTTATTAGCCCTAACATGCGTGCACGGGCGCAGAGTTGCCTCGACGCCCGTGCTGGTTTCCAGTAACGCGTTAGCGGCGTTACCGTGCCCGCTTAAGGGCGATTATTTTTTGTCTTTCACTTCTTCGAACTCAGCGTCGACAACGTCGTCTTCTTTCTTCGCCGCGTTGTCTGCCGCACCCGCGTCAGCACCCTGTGCCTGCGCCTGAGCCTGCGCCATTTCCATCAGCTTGCCGGAAACCTGCACCAGCGCCTGGGTCTTCGCGTCGATCTCGGCTTTGTCTTCGCCTTTCGCCGCGGTTTCCAGCTCGCTCAGCGCGCTTTCGATAGCGGTTTTATCTTCCGCTGGCAGCTGCTCGCCGGCTTCTTCCAGTTGCTTACGCGTGCCGTGGATCAGGTGATCCGCCTGGTTGCGCGTCTGCACCAGCTCTTCGAACTTACGGTCAGCTTCAGCGTTGGCTTCCGCGTCGTTCACCATTTTCTGGATTTCATCTTCGTCCAGGCCAGAAGAGGCCTTAATGGTGATTTTCTGCTCTTTACCGGTGTTCTTGTCTTTGGCAGACACGTGCAGGATGCCGTCGGCATCGATATCGAAGGTCACTTCGATCTGCGCCATACCGCGCGGTGCCGGCTGGATGCCGTCCAGGTTGAACTGGCCCAGAGACTTGTTATCGCTGGAACGCTTACGCTCGCCCTGCAGCACGTGGATGGTTACCGCAGACTGGTTGTCTTCAGCGGTAGAGAACACCTGGCTGTGCTTGGTCGGGATCGTGGTGTTTTTGCTGATCAGCGAAGTCATCACGCCGCCCATGGTTTCGATACCCAGAGACAACGGGGTAACGTCCAGCAGCAGCACGTCTTTCACATCACCGGCCAATACGCCGCCCTGAACCGCAGCGCCGATGGCAACCGCTTCGTCCGGGTTCACGTCTTTACGCGGTTCTTTACCGAAGAAGTCAGCAACTTTCTTCTGAACCATTGGCATACGGGTCTGGCCACCAACCAGGATTACGTCCTGAATGTCGGATACGGACAGGCCTGCATCGGTCAGCGCCACTTTCAGCGGCTCGATGGAACGCGCCACCAGATCTTCAACCAGCGACTCGAGTTTCGCACGGGTCACTTTGATGTTCATGTGTTTCGGACCGGTCGCATCTGCAGTGATGTACGGCAGGTTAACGTCGGTCTGCTGTGCGGAAGACAGCTCGATCTTCGCTTTCTCAGCGGCTTCTTTCAGACGCTGCATCGCCAGCGGATCGTTACGCAGGTCAATGCCCTGCTCTTTCTTGAACTCTTCCACCAGGTAGTTGATCAGACGGCTGTCGAAGTCTTCGCCGCCCAGGTGGGTGTCACCGTTGGTCGCCAGAACTTCGAAGGTTTTTTCGCCGTCAACTTCGTCGATTTCGATGATGGAGATATCGAAAGTACCGCCGCCCAGGTCATAAACCGCGATGGTGCGGTTGCCGACTTCTTTGTCCAGGCCGTAAGCCAGGGCCGCAGCTGTTGGTTCGTTGATGATACGTTTTACTTCCAGACCGGCGATACGGCCGGCGTCTTTGGTCGCCTGACGCTGCGCATCGTTGAAGTAAGCCGGTACGGTGATAACCGCTTCAGTTACCGGTTCGCCCAGGTAATCTTCAGCCGTTTTCTTCATTTTCTTCAGCACTTCGGCAGAGATCTGCGGCGGTGCCATTTTCTGGCCTTTCACTTCCAGCCATGCGTCGCCGTTATCAGCGCCGATGATTTTGTACGGCATGATGTCTTTATCACGCTGTGCTTCTTCGTCCTGGAAGCGACGGCCGATCAGGCGCTTGATCGCAAACAGGGTGTTTTGTGGGTTAGTGACAGCCTGACGTTTAGCCGGCTGGCCAACCAGAGTTTCACCATCCTGGGTATAGGCAATGATTGACGGCGTGGTGCGGTCGCCTTCGGCGTTTTCCAGCACGCGTGCCTTGTTGCCATCCATAATAGCTACACAAGAGTTGGTAGTACCCAGGTCGATACCAATAATTTTGCCCATCTAAACATCTCCACTAATAAATTCGATTTCGGTCAAGTTGCTAACCTATATGCGGACATTTTTTTACTTTTCAACTGCCCGATTTTTCCGCCTTGTATCCCACGCGTTTCAACGCTCAAACCACGAGGTTGCGGGTGAAAGGCGAAGGTGATACCACGATCAGCAACTGCGGTTGAGAATAAGATGGGGGCATCTGGCCCGGCATCAAGGGGTAAAGTAAAAAAATTTCTTTGCGGCGTGGCGATCGCGCGTTCGGCCGGCCGTCCCTGGCCGGCGATACGTTACAGATCGGCCAGCGAATCGGCGTGCGGCGCCACACGGTCGCCGTCCAGATCGCGGTGCAGATAGATCCCCAGCGCCAGCCCGAGCGCCGACAGCGCCAGCACATAGTAGGCGGGCGCCAGCGGCGTCACCTTCATCATTAAGGTGACGAAAATCGGCGTCAGGCCGCCGAAAATGGCGTATGACAGGTTATAAGAGAACGAAATGCCGCTGAAGCGCACCGCCGGTGGAAATGCGCGCACCATCACAAACGGCACCGCCCCCACGACGCCGACGCTGAATCCCACCAGCGCATAACAGGCGAACAGCATTTCCGCATGCTGCGCCACGGTCTGATAAAACAGCCAGCTGCAGCCGGCCAGCAGCAGGCTGCCGACGATAAAGGTTTTGCTGGCGCCAAAGCGATCGGCCGCCAGCCCGGCGGCCAGACAGCCGAAAATCAGCATAATGGTGGCGATGCTGTTGGCCTGCAGCGTCAACGCCGGCGCAATGCCGAACTGCTTTTGCAGGTAGGTCGGCGTCATCAGGATCACCACCACCACGCCGGCGGACAGCAGCCAGGTCAGCAGCATCGAAACCACCACCTCTTTCTTATACTGCTTCACCACCGTTTTCAGCGGCAGCTCCTCCGCCAGCGCCTTACGCGCCTGCATTTCTACAAACACCGGCGTTTCCTGCAGCCAGCGGCGCAGATACATGGCGATCAACCCGAAAATGCCGCCCATCAGGAAGGGCACGCGCCAGCCGCCGTCTGTAATACTTTGCGCGCTCAGCGTGGTGTTGATGACGGTAGCGACCAGAGAACCCAGCAAGATGCCGACGGTAAGGCCGGCGGTCAGCGTGCCGCAGGCCAGGCCGACGCGTTTACGCGGCACATGCTCCGCCACAAATACCCAGGCGCCCGGCACTTCGCCGCCGATAGCGGCGCCCTGTAGCAGACGCATCAGCAACAGCAACAGCGGTGCGGCGATACCGATGCTGGCGTAAGTCGGCAGCAGGCCCATGCCCAGCGTGGGCAGCGCCATCAGCAGAATACTCAGGCTGAACATTTTCTTGCGCCCGACCCGGTCGCCGAAGTGCGCCATCACGATCCCACCCAGCGGACGGGCCAGATAGCCAGCAGCGAAAATGCCGAAGGTCTGCACCAAACGCAGCCATTCCGGCATCTCAGCCGGGAAGAACAGCTCGCCGACCACGGCGGCGAAGAAGACGAAAATGATGAAGTCATAAAACTCCAATGCCCCGCCCAGCGCTGCCAGCGTCAGAGTCTTATAGTCTTGCCGGTTCAGCCGGCGTTGCGTGTCATGATGCATAGGTTACCGTCAGAGGAAGCAGATAAAATCACGCGCGCTCGGTGGCGCGCTGTAAATGAATCCTTACTATACCCGCCATACTTCAAGCTGCAGGTGTGTTGGCTACGCTCAGTCACCCGAATCACTGACCAGAGTCAGCTCATCGGGATTCCTTCCCTTGCCGCCTTCCTGCAACTCGAATTATTTAGGGTATATAACGGCAATTTTATTTCACACCAGCCTGACAAGAGGCCGCCTGGCGTTAATCGTTCGTGTCACGACGCGCGCTTTTCGGCCGGAAGGCGGTGACCACCGCGTCGTCCGTTTCCACATACGGCCCTTCAAGCAACTGGATACAGTACGGTACGCTGGCGAAAATGCCGTGCACCACCACCTTACCCTGCTCGTCCTTCACCCCTTCCAGCGTCTCCTTGATCGACTTCGGCTGGCCCGGCAGGTTGATAATCAGCGCCTGCTTGCGAATCGCCCCGATCTGACGTGAAAGAATCGCCGTTGGCACATAGTGTAGGCTGATTTGGCGCATTTGCTCGCCGAAGCCCGGCATCACGCGGTCGGCAATCGCCAGCGTTGCGTCCGGCGTCACATCGCGGCGTGACGGGCCGGTGCCGCCGGTGGTCAGCACCAGGTGGCAGCCCGTTTCATCCACCAGTTCGCACAGGGTATGTTCGATCAGAGTTTGTTCATCCGGGATCAGGCGCGTCTCCAGCTTGTACGGCGTCGTCAGGGCGCTGCTCAGCCACGCTTCCAGCGCCGGAATGCCCTTGTCCTGGTAAACGCCGCCGGAAGCGCGATCGGAAATCGAAACCAAACCAATACGTAATGTGTCCATGCTTAACCTCTACAACCTGACGAAATGCGGGCGGCGTCATCTCCCGCCCCGTTATCAATGCCGAGAGTATACGGCCTCCGCCCGTCGCAGGAAGCAACAGGCATAAAAAAAGGTGGCCTGAGCCACCTTTTTGTCATCCTGCACCTGTGTAACTTACAGCAGGTCGGCGATCATTTTTTCCAGCTTGCCCTGGTCAACGGCAAACTTGCGGATACCGTCGGTCAGTTTTTCCACCGCCATCGGATCCTGGTTGTGCTGCCAGTAGAATTCAGGTTCGGTCAGCGCCGCAGGGCGTGCTTTCACTTCGCCGCTGTAGGCGAGCTTACGCTCAACCGCGCCTTCGCTTTCCGCCAGCTCTTTCAGCAGCGCCGGCGCGATGGTCAGACGGTCACAGCCCGCCAGTTCGATGATCTCGCCGACGTTGCGGAAGCTGGCGCCCATCACCACGGTTTCATAGCCGTGCTGTTTGTAGTACTGGTAGATTTCGCTTACGGAAACCACGCCCGGATCTTCGTGCGGCGCGAACTCTTTCTTGTCGCCATTGGCTTTGTACCAGTCAAGGATACGGCCGACGAAAGGAGAAATCAGGTACACGCCGGCTTCGGCGCAGGCGCGTGCCTGAGCGAAGGAGAACAGCAGGGTCAGGTTACAGTTGATGCCCTCTTTCTCCAGGCGTTCCGCCGCGCGGATGCCTTGCCAGGTAGAGGCCAGTTTGATCAGGATACGATCGTTGCTGATGCCGGCCTCGTTGTACAGCTTGATCAGACGCTTGGCCTTGGCGACGCTGGCTTCGGTGTCGTAAGAGAGGCGCGCATCGACTTCGGTGGAGATGCGGCCCGGCACCAGCTTCAGAATTTCCAGACCAATGTTCACCGCCAGTTTGTCCGCCGCATCGGCGATCTGCTGCTCGCGATCGCCGCTCTGCTCGCGCGCCCATGCGATAGCTTCGTCAATCAGCTTGCGATATTCAGGGATCTGGGCTGCATTGAGGATCAGCGAAGGGTTGGTTGTCGCATCTTGCGGCTGATACAGCTTCATGGCAGCAATATCACCGGTATCCGCAACCACCGTGGTCAGCTGGCGCAGGGAAGTTAATTTGTCGGTCATGTTGGCATTGTCTCATCGTTTGTGCATGAACTTTTGGCATCGTTCGATCTTGCCTTGCCTTGATAATAACACGCGCAAGGCGCGGCGCAAGGCACGAAAATGGCCCTAAGTCGCCGCCGATTTTTCGGCGTAATTTTCCCTCACTTCCGCCATATCAATCGATATTTCCGAAATGAAAATGAGACATTAACGAAAGTTAACAACAAGTAATTGTGCTAACTTCCCAGCACGCCAAGCGCTGGCAACGCCATAAAATGCGAAAAATCTTAATTTATTCACCCCGTATGACTTTCGTTAAGCGCTGGTAATAATTAGAGCAAAATCATTTTCCGGGCGGAGGATCGCTCCGGGTATTTACGCCTGTTTGACAAGGAGGGATCCGTGACGGATCTGATTAATTTCATTAACAATATCCTGTGGGGATCGGTACTCATTTATTTACTGATCGGTGCCGGCATCTACTTCACCATCCGCACCCGCTTTATCCAGTTACGCCACTTCACCCATATGTTTTCGGTGCTGAAAAACAGCAATAAAAGCGACAGTTCCGGCATCTCCTCATTTCAGGCTTTATGCACAACGCTGGCGGCGCGGGTCGGCACCGGCAACCTGACCGGCGTCGCCATCGCGCTGACCGCCGGCGGCCCCGGCGCCATCTTCTGGATGTGGGTGGTGGCATTTATCGGCATGGCCACGTCATTTATCGAAAGCACCCTGGCCCAGCTGTATAAAACCAAAGACGATCAGGGTAACTACCGCGGCGGCCCGGCCTACTACATGGAAAAGGGCCTCGGCATGCGCTGGATGGGCGTACTGTTCTCCATGTTCCTGATCCTCGCCTTCGGCCTGGTGTTCAACGCGGTGCAGGCCAACTCCATCGCCCAGGCCAGCGCTGCGGCGTTCAACTTCAACCCGCTGTACGTCGGCATCGGCCTGGTGCTGCTGAGCGGCACCGTAATCTTCGGCGGCATCCGCTCCATCGCCCGCGTGGCGGAATGGGTGGTGCCGGTCATGGCGGCGGCCTACCTGCTGCTGGCCTTCTGGGTGCTGGCGATGAATATTGAGCAGTTGCCGGCCATTTTGCTGCTGATTGTCAAAAGCGCGTTCGGTTTACAAGAAGCGGCCGCCGGCGCAGTCGGCTACGGCATCTCGCAGGCGATGACCCAGGGCGTCCAGCGCGGGCTGTTCTCCAATGAGGCCGGCATGGGTTCGGCGCCGAACGCCGCAGCCTCCGCCTCGCCGTATCCGCCGCACCCGGCGTCGCAGGGCTACGTACAGATGCTCGGCGTATTTGTCGATACGCTGGTGATCTGCAGCGCCACCGCCGCGATTATTCTGGCTTCCGGCGTGATGGATAACCCCACCGGCGAGATCAGCGGCATTGAGCTGACCCAGCGCGCGCTGTCCAGCGCCGTCGGCAGCTGGGGTTCGCCGTTTGTGGCGCTGGCGATTTTCTTCTTCGCCTTTACCTCCATCATCGCCAACTACGCCTACGCCGAAAACAACCTGATCTTCCTGGAGCACAATCATCCGGCGCGGCTGGCAATCTTCCGCTGTGTTGCGCTGGGCATGGTGATGTTCGGCGCGCTGGCGGAGCTGCCGCTGGTATGGAAAATGGCCGACACCGCCATGGCGCTGATGGCGATCACCAACCTGACGGCCATCCTGCTGCTGTCACGCGTCGCCTTTAAACTGGCCCGCGACTACAACCGGCAACGGGCGCTCGGCAAACTGCCGACCTTCGACGCCAGTCAATACCCTGAGCTGAAATCCCAGCTGGAGCCCGGCGTGTGGGATAACCCGCAAAAGCCAGACTGACCCGCACTCCCCGCCAAGGCGCATCCCTACGCGCCTTGGCCTTTTACCCCGCACCTATCAGACCCATCGCCGCTTTTTCTCACGTTTTTTGCTAAAGTATCTCCACTTTGATCAACAGGATGTCGCGCCATGCTCGTTATTATCTCACCTGCCAAAACGCTTGATTACGAAAGTCCTCTGGCGACGGCTCGCTTTACGCAGCCTGAGCTGCTGGAGCAATCTGCAGAACTTATCAACATCAGCCGCCAGCTGACGCCGGCGCAAATCGCCAGTCTGATGAAGATCAGCGACAAGCTGGCCGGACTGAACGCCGCCCGCTTTGCCGAATGGACCCCGCAATTTACCCCGGATAATGCGCGCCAGGCCCTGCTGGCCTTTAAGGGCGACGTGTATACCGGCCTGCAGGCGCAGGACTTCAGCGAAGCGGATTTTGACTTTGCCCAGCAGCATTTGCGTATGCTGTCCGGCTTATACGGCGTGTTGCGTCCGCTCGACCTGATGATGCCTTACCGTCTGGAAATGGGCATCAAGCTGGCCAACCCGCGCGGCAAAGATTTGTACAGCTTCTGGGGCGATCGCATCACCGACAAACTCAATGAAGTGCTGAAGCAACAGACGGACGATGTGGTGGTCAATCTGGCATCGGATGAATACTTCAAAGCGGTGAAGCCGGCCGGGCTGCACGGGCAGCTGATCAAGCCGGTGTTCCTGGATGAGAAAAACGGTAAATATAAGGTCATCAGCTTCTACGCGAAAAAAGCGCGTGGCCTGATGAGCCGCTTTATTATCAAAAATCGCCTGACCAAAGCAGAACAGTTGGCTGATTTCAATCTGGAAGGATATGCCTTTGATGAGGCGGCGTCCAAGGCGGGCGAACTGGTATTCAAGCGTCCCGAACAGTAAGAAAAAAGGGCCGGTGATAACCGGCCCCTAACCAGCACATCACGTTAATCAGGCGGGCAGCGCCATCATAAACTGACGCAGCTGCGCGAAGTCAGCCGGCAGCGAGTGCGACAGCAACGGCAGCTCGGCACGCACCGCCAGCGCTTTCGGCAACGGCAGCTCCTGCTGTAAAATCTCCTCCACGCTCTCTTTAAACTTCGCCGGATGCGCGGTGCCGAGGAACAGACCAAACTCGCCGTCCTGCAGCTGATCGCGCAGCAAGCGGTAGGCGATAGCCGCATGCGGCTCGGAGAGGTAGCCTAACGCCGCCAGCTCCTTCATCGTCTCTTTGGTGGTTTCATCGCTGACCGCCCCGTGCCCCAACTCTTTCAACTGCCAAATTTTGCGGCGGAACAGCTCTTCCACCCGCGGCCAGTTATTCGGCTGACTGACGTCCATCGCGTTGGAGAGCGTCGCCACCGTTGCGTGCGGCTGCCATTTACCGTCGTCGAGGAAACGCGGCACCGTATCGTTGGCGTTGGTGGCGGCAATAAAGCGTTTCACCGGCAGTCCCAGCGACTTGGCCAGCAGGCCGGCGGTCAGATCGCCGAAGTTGCCGCTCGGCACCGAAATCACCAGCTGATTGCGTGCTTCCTGCGGCAGCTGCGCCACCGCCTCGAAGTAGTAGCAGATCTGCGCCAGCAGGCGGCTGATATTGATCGAGTTGGCCGAGTTCAGATGCAGCGCCTCTTTCAGCTCGCGATCGTCAAACGCCTGCTTCACCAGCGCCTGGCAGGCGTCAAAATCGCCGTCTACCGCCACGGTATGGATATTGCCGCCCAGCGTGCAGAACAGTTTTTCCTGCAGCGGGCTGATTTTCCCCTGCGGATAGAGGATCACCACGCGCACGTTTTTCAGGCCGTAGAACGCGTGCGCCACCGCCGCGCCGGTATCGCCGGAGGTCGCCGTCAGAATGGTGACCGGCTGATCGCCGGCCACTTCCGCCAGCATCTGCGCCATAAAGCGGCCGCCGAAGTCTTTGAACGCCAGCGTCGGGCCGTGGAACAGCTCCAGGCAGGCGATGTCGTCCTCAACCTTCGCTACCGGCGCCGGGAACTCAAACGCCGCCTTCACGCGCTTGTACAGCGCCTCTTCGCTGATTTCCTCACCGATAAACGCCGACAGAATACGCGCGCTGCGGGTCACGAAATCCAGCTTCAGCAGTTGGTCAATCTCGGTCAGTTCAAATTCCGGCAGATCCAGCGGGAAAAACAGCCCCTGCTGTTTACCCAGCCCCTGCTTGATCGCCTGTGCAAAGCTAACCTGCTCATTGTGATCTTTAAGGTTGTACAGTTTCATGCGTTATCCCAGTTGTCGAGCGCCTGCGGTATCCAGACGGCAAATATGAACAAAACCTTCATCGTTTTGCAGATAGTGATTCTTCAGCCAGTCGGCCATCCGCCGGGCGGTGTCGCCGTCGTCGCACACGGCGAACAGCGTCGGGCCGGAGCCGGAAATGCCGCAGGCCAGGGCGCCGATATCCTGCGCCGCCTTACGCGCTTCGGCAAAGCCCGGCAGCAGGCGGGTGCGGTACGGCTCGGCAATCACGTCCTGCATCAGCTTGGCGGCCAGCTTCGGCTGCTGGGTGTGGCAGGCATGAATAAAGCCGGCCAGATAGCGTCCGTGGCTGATGCAGTCCTGACGGCGGTACTGCGCCGGCAGAATGGCGCGCGCTTCAGCGGTAGAAACCTTGATTCCCGGATACGCCATCACCCACAGCCACTCGTCAAAGCAGGGGACTTGCTGGCTGATGCTCCCCTCTTCCTCCAGCATCAGCTGCAGGCCGCCGAGGTAGCACGGCGCGACGTTGTCATAATGCACGCTGCCGGAAATGCGTCCTTCCAGCTCGCCCATCAGCGCCAGCAGCTGCATGTCATCCAGCGGACGCTCGCAAAATTCATTCATCGCCATCAGGCCGGCAACCACCGAACAGGCGCTGGAACCGAGACCCGATCCGATGGGCATATTTTTTTCCAGCCGCATCGCCACCGGCACCTCGCGGCCGATCGCCTGACAAAAGCGCTGCCAGCACTGATAGACGATATTGTCCTTAGGATCGGCCGGCAGTTTGCCGACAAAACGGCCGGCGTTTTCCAGGCTGAATTGCTTCGCGGCCTCGACGCTGACGCAATCACCCAGCAGCGTGCCATCAACCGGCGAAACGGCGGCGCCCAGCACGTCGAAACCGACGCTGACGTTGCCGATCGAAGCCGGCGCATACACCTTAACCATATTAAACTCCCAACTTCCATGACAGCGTGCGCAGCAGATCGGCGAATACCCCTGCTGCCGTCACATCATTACCGGCGCCATAGCCGCGCAGCACCAGCGGCAGCGGCTGATAATAGCGGCTGTAGAACGCCAGCGCGTTCTCGCCGTTTTTCACTTTATACAATGGATCGTTGCCATCAACAGCGTCAATACGCACCTGGCAACGCCCCTCTTCAATCACCCCGACATAGCGCAATACTTTACCCTGCTCCGCCGCATCGGCCACCCGACGGCTAAACGCCGCGTCCAGCTCCGGCAGACGCGCCAGGAAGCTGTCGGTATCGCCGCTGGCATCAAACTCCGGCGGCAGCACCGATTGCACCTCGATATCGCTCAGCTCCAGGTTGTAACCCGCTTCACGCGCCAGAATCAACAATTTACGGGCGACATCCATCCCGGACAGATCGTCGCGCGGGTCCGGTTCGGTATAGCCGTTGCTCTTCGCCTGCAGCGTCGCCGCCGACAGCGACATGCCCTCATCCAGCTTGCCGAAGATAAACGACAGTGAACCAGACAAAATACCGGAGAAACGCGTCAGTTCATCGCCGGCGTTCAGCAGGTTCTGCAGGTTTTCAATCACCGGCAGCCCGGCGCCAACGTTGGTGTCATAGAGGAATTTGCGGCGCGAGCCCGCGGCGGCGGCGCGCAGCTGATGATAGAAATTCATCGACGAGGTGTTGGCCTTCTTGTTCGGCGTCACCACGTGGAAGCCGTCGGCCAGGAAGTCGACATACTGATCGGCCACCGCCTGGCTGGAAGTACAGTCGACAATCACCGGGTTCAGCAGGTGATACTCCTTCACCAGACGAATCAGTCGCCCAAGGTTGAAGGTCTCCTGTGCTTCCGCCAGCCCTTCACGCCAGCTGTCCAGCGCAATGCCGTGCACATTGGTCAGCATGGCACGCGAGTTGGCAATGCCGCACACCCGCAGATCGATATGCTTTTGCTTCAGCCACTGCTGCTGGCGGTGAATCTGCTCGATCAGCGCGCCGCCGACGCCGCCGGTGCCGATAACAAAGACTTCCAGCACCTGGTCGGTGTTGAACAGCATCTGATGACTGACGCGTACGCCGGTGGTGGCATCATCGTTGCTGACCACCACCGAGATGGAGCGTTCGGACGATCCCTGGGCGATAGCGACGATATTGATATTGGCGCGGGCCAGCGCGGAGAAGAAACGCGCCGAAATACCGCGCAGGGTGCGCATGCCGTCGCCAACCACCGAGATAATCGCCAGATTTTCCGTCACATCCAGCGGCTCCAGCAGGCCGTCTTTCAGCTCCAGATAAAACTCGTCGCCCAGCGCGCGGCGCGCGCGCAGCAGCTCGCCCTGCGGCACGCAGAAGCTGATGCTGTATTCAGAGGAGGACTGGGTGATCAGCACCACCGAGATACCGGCGCGTGACATCACGGCAAACACCCGCGCCGCCATGCCGACCATGCCTTTCATGCCCGGGCCGGAGACGTTGATCATCGCCATATTATTCAGGTTGGTGATACCTTTCACCGGTGAATCTTCATCCGCGCACTCGGCGCCGATCAGCGTACCGGGCGCCTGCGGGTTGGAGGTATTTTTAATCAGGCAGGGGATCTGGAACTGGGCGATGGGGGTAATGGTGCGGGGGTGGAGAACTTTGGCGCCGAAATAGGACAGCTCCATCGCCTCCTGATACGACATCGACTTCAGCAGCCTGGCGTCCGGCACGGTGCGCGGATCGCAGGTATATACCCCGTCAACATCGGTCCAGATCTCACAGCAATCGGCGCGCAGGCAGGCCGCCAGCACCGCGGCGGAGTAGTCGGAACCGTTGCGTCCCAGCACTACCAGCTCGCCCTTGTCATTCCCGGCGGTGAAGCCGGCCATCAGCACGATATGGTCAGCCGGAATGCCCATTGCGGCGATGCGCAGTGTGGATTCGGCGATATCGACGGTGGATTCCAGATAGTGCCCCTGCGCCAGCAGCTTCTCCACCGGATTGATCACGGTCACCGGGAAACCTTTCGCCTGGAATACCGCTTCCATAATGGCTATCGACAGTTTTTCACCGCGGCAGATAATGCCGGCGTTCACGCTGTCCGGGCATTTACCCAGCAGCGCCACGCCGTGCAGCACCTGCTTGAGCTGCGCAAACTCATGCTCGACGCGCGCCTTGAGGCGTTCGTGGGCAAAGCCCGGCAGCGCCTGCGCCAGGCCGTGCAGCAGCTCGGCGAAAATACGCTCCGCGTCGCTCATATTTGGCAGAATGTCTTGCCCGGCCAGCGTTTTCTCCACCATCGCCACCAAGTGGTTGGTGATCTTCGCCGGCGCGGACAATACCGCCGCTACCTGTCCCTGACGGGCATTGCTTTCCATAATATCGGCAACGCGCAGAAAACGTTCCGCATTCGCTACCGAGGTTCCGCCAAATTTCAGCACTCGCATCTCTGTTATCTCCCGAATTTAAGCCAAAAAAAAGCCCGCACTGCTAAGGTGCGGGCTTTTTTCTTCTTGTTTCCTGTACGCGTCAGCCCGCCCCGTTACCTGTGGTATCGGTGGTGGTAATAATTGTGGTGTTCAGGCTGATGTGTCGCATAACGTCTGTCTGTCTCATTTAATCCTCTGTCCCCTCTATTGGTTAAAGCAATCCCTACCCCAAGTCAAATTATTTCTTGTTTTTGCTCATTTTCCGTTCAAGCAGCAAATTGGGGGATGAAACGGACAAAAAGGCAAAACTGCAGCATAAAAAAACAGTCATACGGCAATATTGCAGACGATCGCGCTGAATATACCGGCCATAAGCCGGCCTTCACTTCGTTAATTTTTTTTCAATATCGTGTAACAACGTATGCAGCATCATCGTGTCGCGCCGCGGCAGCGACCCCAGCCGCTGCTGCAGCCAGTCGCGCAGCTTTTGATCGTCCTCAACCTCCAGATGGTGCAACAACCGCTCGGCGCGTTGACGCAACGCCTGCAGCTGGCCTGTATCGGCGGCCGCTTCCGGCGCCGGTGCCGCTACGTTCATCAAAGCGGAGAGCTGATAGCAGTACACCATCACCGCCTGCCCCAGGTTTAACGAAGGGTAATCGGCCTGCATCGGCACGCCCGTCAGCAGATCGGCCAGCGCCAGTTCTTCGTTAGTCAGCCCGGAATCTTCCCGGCCAAACACCAGCGCCGCCTGCGAGGCCCACTGCCGGCGCTCCTCTAACTGACCGAGCAGCTCCTGCGGCGTGCTGTAATAGTGAAAACGCGCGCGGCTGCGCGCGGTGGTGGCGACGGTGAAATCGACATCCGCCAGCGCCTGCTCCAGCGTGGCAAAGTGCTGCGCCGCGTCCAGGATCTCGCCGGCGCCGTGCGCCACCCAGCGTGCCGCCGGCTGTAAGTGCGCATCGCTGTCGACGATGCGCAGCGAGCTAAAGCCCATGGTTTTCATTGCACGCGCTGCGGCGCCGACGTTTTCCGGCCGCGCCGGCGCTACTAAAATGATATGTAACTGCATAGTACTCCACGGCGTTAAACTGCATCACGCGTTTTGTTTTGCTCACCACTAAAATGTTTACAATCCAGCAACAAAAACGCCAACATTTAATTGTGAGATAACAAAACGGACGATTGAGTAAATAAATTTAATGTAATCTATATAAATATAATTTATTTCTTGGCGAACTTAATTATCAAGGCGTTATTGCCGTCTCACTGCCAGTCATTCGGAAATTGTAACCTATTGAGGTTAGCAATGCTGAATCGTTCACAGAATTTCCCCTGCTGAGACTTAAGCTGGCAGTTCTGTAAGTGTTTTTCACAAATCTGTTAACGTGCTACAATTGAATTTGATATATGTCAACAAAGCGTAGTTTTGTTGGGTGATGAATTCGGCATGTACTGTTATATTGCTGTTAATAGGGTTAGGATATGCGCCGTTTTGGCACCCTTGGGGTTAAAGGGAATAGCATCCCCACCAAGCTAGCGATCTTGTTGACATTAAGATGGAAAGTGCATCAAGAACGAGTTTCCGTACTTTAGTCATTTGGCATGAGGGAACGTGGCGATATCTCCGCCCTCCTCTGAGAAAACAAAGGCTTCTGTACTTCCTGTTTTCTATTTTGTTGGCAATTTTAGGTAGCAAATATGCAGACCCCGCAAATTCTGATTGTCGAAGACGAGTTAGTCACTCGTAACACCCTGAAGAGCATCTTCGAGGCGGAAGGCTACATCGTGCATGAAGCCAATGATGGTGCAGAGATGCACAACATCCTGTCCGAAAACGACATTAATCTGGTCATTATGGATATCAACCTGCCGGGTAAAAACGGCCTGCTGCTGGCGCGCGAACTGCGCGAACAGGTCAGCGTCGCGTTGATGTTCCTGACCGGGCGCGATAACGAAGTGGACAAGATCCTTGGCCTCGAAATCGGCGCTGACGACTATATCACCAAACCGTTCAACCCACGCGAACTGACCATTCGTGCACGTAATCTGCTGTCACGCACCATGAACCTGGGCAGCGTCGGCGAAGAACGCAAGCAGGTTGAAAGCTACAAATTCAACGGCTGGGAGCTGGATATCAACAGCCGCTCGCTGATCGGCCCGAACGGCGAACAGTACAAGCTGCCGCGCAGCGAATTCCGCGCCATGCTGCACTTCTGCGAAAACCCGGGCAAGATCCAGTCGCGCGGCGAACTGCTGAAGAAAATGACCGGCCGCGAGCTGAAGCCGCATGACCGCACCGTCGATGTGACCATCCGCCGCATCCGCAAGCACTTTGAATCGACGCCGGATACGCCGGAAATCATCGCCACCATCCACGGCGAAGGCTACCGCTTCTGCGGCGAGCTGGAAGAGTAATTCTTACCGGACGCAAATGAAAGGGGACAGCAAGCTGTCCCCTTTTTCACATGATTAGCGCGCGGTATTCCAGGGAATAATCGGCACGGCGCTCAGCGCATTCTTCGGTGAACCATCCACCACTTTGTCTGAATAGGTCAGGTAGACCAGCGCGTTGCGCGTGGCGTCATAAAAGCGCACCACCTGCAGTTTTTTGAACACCAGCGACGTGCGTTTCTGAAACACCACGCTGCCTTTGTTCTTGCCGTTTTTAATCTTCTCGCTCAGCTCAATCGGCCCGACCTGGGAGCAGGAAATCGCCGCGTCTGCGGTATCTTCCGCCAGCCCCAACCCGCCTTTGATACCGCCGGTTTTGGCGCGGCTGATATAACAAGTTACATTTTTAACGTCCGGATCGTCGAACGCTTCGACCACAATCTTATGGTCCGGACCAAACAGTTTAAACACGGTATCCACCGAACCAATCTGCTCAGCCTGTACGCTATTGGCCGTTGCGCCGGCCAGACAGAACAATAATATCCATAATTTTTTCATCTAGTTAACTCCAACAAATCCCGAACGATAAACCAACTATTATTATTAGTTTTATTTATGATTTGGAAGAAAAAAATAAGCCCCTTCCGTCACGCTTCGCCTTTGTAGCACAGAGCGTGAAAAAAATCTTTGAGAGTCTCGGAGGAAAAAAATTGTTATTATGCGGCGGCGTTATTCCTTTGCGCCTGCAAAGACGCCCTCAGCCTCAACGTTTCATGTAATACGCTATTCCAGAGGCCAGGCGCGCAACGCATGCCGAAATAATTCGACTTGTATCAGGCAGCGCCCCGCTCGCCGGCACAGCGCCAAACGAGTGAGAATGCGTGACCAAACGCCGTCATGATGCAGCTTGAAGTAGACCGGGATTAAACGGCAGGGAACTCGCCGTTGATCACCAGCACCCGCGTAATGAATTAACATAGTCGGGTTCCGACCCCAAAGCTCTACGAGGACGATCTATGGATCAAGCCGGTATCATTCGTGATCTGCTTAGCTGGCTGGAAAGCCATTTGGACCAACCTTTGGCGCTGGATAACGTGGCGGCCAAGGCGGGATATTCGAAATGGCATCTGCAACGGATGTTCAAAGATATTACCGGTAACGCCATCGGCGCTTATATCCGGGCAAGGAGACTGTCTAAAGCGGCGGTCGCGCTGCGTTTGACCAGCCGCCCAATACTGGATATCGCCCTGCAATACCGCTTTGACTCGCAACAGACCTTCACCCGAGCATTCAAAAAACAGTTTGCCCAGACGCCTGCGCTGTACCGCCGGGCCGAGGACTGGAACGCGTTCGGCATCTGTCCGCCGATCCGCCTGGGCGCCTTCACCCTGCCGCAGCCGGAGTTTGTCACCCTGCCGGAGCAGCAGATGATCGGCCTGACACAGAGCTACTCCTGCACGCTGGAGCAGATTTCCAACTTCCGTACCGAACTGCGCTCACAGTTCTGGCGTCACTATCTGGGCGAAGCAACCACGCTGCCGCCGGTGTTGTACGGCCTGCACCACTCCCGACCGAGCCAGGAAAAGGACGACGAGCAGGAGGTGCTGTACACCACCGCGCTGGAGCCGCACCACGTGCCCGATACCGTCAGCGAAGGGCAGCCGATCACGCTGCAAGGCGGCGAATACGCGCTGTTCCGCTATGAAGGCCCGGGCGCCGGCCTGCAGGATTTTATCCTGACACTGTACGGCACCTGCCTGCCATTGCTGGAGCTGACGCGCCGCAGAGGCTACGACATTGAGCGTTTCCACCCGAAAGGCAGCCGCCTGCCGCCACAGCCGCCGACCGAGATCAGCTGCGAATACCTGATCCCGATTCGCCGTTAACGCTGCAGTTCATCCAACGCGGGCATGTCGAGGTGCGATACATCGCCCGCCGTTTCGACGATCCAGCCGGAGGCCAGCCATGGGCTCTGCTGGTGATCGACGCGCGACAGCGAACAGTTGCGCAGCCGTAGACGACGCTCGGCATGTGCCGGCAGCCCCAGAATGGTGCCCATCAGGCAGCCAAGCGCGATACCGTGGCTGACGATCAGCGGCTTACTGCCTTCCGGCAGCATCAGACAGCTCTCCAGCGCCGCGCGCATCCGCTCCGCCAGTTCGCTCATTGATTCGCCTTGAGGGATACGGGCGTCGGGCGTACCATCAACCATCTGTTTGCGCCACTGCTCTTCCTGCGGCGTCAGACCGTCGATAAGACGCTCTTCCAACACGCCCATATGCAGCTCGCGCAGGCGCGGCTCAGCAATCACTTCGCAGCCGCAGGCGTCAGCGATAATCTGTGCGGTGCGGCGTGTCCGGCCCAAATCACTGGTAATCACATGCGTGATGCCTTCGCGGCTGACGCGCCTGGCGACCAGCTGCGCCTGGTGTTCACCCATGGCGGTTAACGGGCTGTCGGACTGACCCTGAATGCGGCGTTCCGCATTCCATTCCGTTTCGCCGTGGCGAACAAGGTATACCTGTAACATTTTTCTTTTCCGTTATACTGCGTGAAACTTGAGTTTATCTTTCAGGGCGGACGCCCGCCCATACGTTGGATAGGCTCTTAGCATAAGGATGCCAGACCCGTTTATGTACCATGTTGTTGCTGCAACTACCAACCCGGCAAAGATCAAGGCTATTCAGCTGGCCTTTGACGAGACCTACGGCGCCGGCCGGTGCCATGTCGAACCCGTCGACGTCGCCAGCGGCGTTTCTCCGCAACCCATCGGCAATGCTGAAACCCGCACCGGCGCGCGCCAACGCGTGACGGAAGCGCGTCAGGCACGGCCGGAAGCCGACTTTTGGGTCGGCGTGGAAGCGGGAATCGAAGACAATATGACCTTCGCCTGGATGACTATCGAAAATCCGCACATCCGCGGCGAATCGCGTTCCGCCAGCCTGATGCTGCCGGAAGCCGTACTGCAGGGAGTTCACGCCGGGCGTGAGCTGGGCAGTGAGATGGCGGCCATTACCGGCAACGCCGATATCAAGCGCCAGGGCGGCGCCATCGCTATCTTCACCAACGGGCGGCTGAGCCGCACCAGCGTTTACCATCAGGCGCTGATACTGGCGCTGGCGCCGTTCCTCAACCCGATTTATCAGCATCATCAGCCACGCTGAACCGTCTGCGGACGGCGCTATGGCGCGCCGTTCAGCAGCTGTTGCTCCAGCCACTGCTTCAGCGCCGGCGGCGCCGCCTTAAGGCTGTTGGAGCCGCGGGTAATGGTCGCAATCCCGGCGCCCAATTCATTCTTCAGCTCGCGCTGGCTCATCTCGCCACGCATCAGCTCCTGGATAATCCGAACGCGCGTGCCAAGGGCCGCTCGCTCGTCCGGCGTCAACAGCAGCTGCATCAGCGGCTGATGCAGATCCCGATCGAAGGAACCCTGCAGCAGCGCGACAAAACGCTGCCAGTCTTCATTGCCTTGTTCTGAAAGAGCAGGATCGTGCAGTGATAATTGCGTCATGGCGGCCACCATACTATTTAACTAGTACAGCAGCATACCATAACGCTCCACAAATCAATAACGCCGCTGCCATTCCGCATCGGTCAGCACTTTTTCCGGTTGATGCATGAAATGACGGTAAAACGCGTCATAAGCCAGCACGTTCTTCACATAACCGCGCGTTTCCGAGAACGGAATGCTCTCGATAAACGCCACCGCATCAATCCGGCCGCCGCTGTTGTTCAGCCAGGTGTTCACCCGCGACGGGCCGGCGTTGTAAGCCGCCGACGACAGAATGCGGTTGCGGTCAAACTGCTGATACACCGACTCCAGATAGCTGGTGCCGATGGTGATATTGGTCTGCGGATCGAACAGCTGGCTGGCGCTGCTGTAACCCGGAATGCCGAACTTCTGCACCGTATGCTGCGCGGTGCGCGGCATCACCTGCATCAGCCCCGCCGCCCCGACCGGCGACTGCGCCTTCGGATTCCAGGCGCTCTCCTGACGGGAAATCGCCATCGCATAGCTCTGCGTGATGCCTTTCCCCTCGGTGGCGCGGCGGTATTCATCCGGCCAGGCAATAGGGAAACGCTCCTCCAGGTGGTTCCACATTTTACCGACGATGGTTGCCTGCACGCTCAGATCGGCCCATTTCTGTTCGAACGCGTAACGCGCCAGCGCTTCCTGTTCCGGCTGGCTGCGGCTGGCCACATAGGCGTTCCACTCGCCGCGCGCCAGGTTGTCCATATTCCAGTACATCAGCTCGCGCACCCGCGCGACTTCCGGCCCGCTCACCAGCGAAGTGCGCGGCTTGGCGGCCACCGCCACCATGATAGGGTAAGTTTCATTCAGCTTCTGCGCGGCCACCATCGGATAGAAGCCACGTTCATTCATCAGTCGGCGCAGCATCTCTTCGCCTTCCTGACGGTTGCCTTCATCCATCAGCATACTGGCGCGCCAGTAGCGCCATTCGTCTTTATTGCGCGACTCTTCCGGCAGGCGCGCCAGCCAGGTTTTCAGCCCGGCGCGGTCGCCGGTGCCGAGCGCCATGCGCACCCGCCGCTCCAGCAGCGACGGCGACTGGCTGCGTAGGATCACGCTATCGCGCCACTGCGCCTGCTCGCTGGTTGCGTCATTGCCCATCAGGCGCCACGCCACCGTTTCTTCCAGCTCAAGACGGTCGCTTTCACTCATTTTTTGCAGGCGCGCCAGCGTCGGGATCATCGCGCGCGCGTTCTCCGCATCCTGACGCGCCAGGCGGGTGAAGGCAATCTGGGTGACCGAGCGGGTAAAATCGGTCGGGCCGACGCTGCGCGCAAACCCTTCCACGCTGGTCGGATCGTTTTGCAGGCTTACCAGCGCATCGCCCATGGTCTGATAGTCCGCCGGCAGCTGCCGTGACAGGTGCGTCACCAGCCCGCCGTTGCCCTCTTTCAGCGCCAGCTTCATCCGTTCCAGCGTCGCCAGCGGCGTTTGCTCGCCGGACGACTGCCAGACGCTGAACAGTTTATCGCAGGCGTTCGGCAGCGATTTCCCCGACCGCCAAATCTCTTTCACCCCGCGCCAGGCGGCCTGTCGCTCGCCGGTCGCCCACTCGGCGTAATAGTAGTTGCAACGCGCGGCAACAGGTTTCGGCGGCTGCGGACTGAAGGCCAGCAGGCCACGCCAGTCTTCACGACGCGCCAGCTCATTAACGAAACGCGACGACAGCGATTTCGCCGGCGGCAGCGTCGGATGCTGGCGAATAAATTCGCCGACCTGCTGATAGCTGACGCTGCCGAGATCCTGCGTCAGCTGACGGTATTCCAGATAGGGGTAAAGCGGGTAGTCGCGCAGCGTCGGCATCAGCTGAGCCACCACATCCATTTGCTTATTGTCCCATGCCTGTTTGATCTGCTGATAACGCTCGCGCTGGGCATCCAGCGAATCAGCCAACGCCGCGCCCGAGAAAGCCGTCAGACACACGCCAATTGCCAGAAGCCGCCACTTGTCCACCTTGACCATACTGATTCTTTCCTCGCTGGTTGTCTTGTCTTAAGCCGCTTACCGCGGGCGAATGGCGCTGCGCCGAGCGCTGTTGTCTCATCATAGACAGCATAAAACGCTATCCATTCACCAAAAATTGCCGATGCGCCGCAACCAAAACATTCTCCTACCCTGTCCGTTCACGGCACCGGAAACCACCTGATTATTCTGAATCTCCCCGCTTCCTGCCCACCGTCACGCCCGGTGTACAGCTTTCATATCGGGAAAAAGCACCTGCGCGGCAGGCTGCGTTTTTTCTTCTTGCAAAAACAAGTAAGATAATTCTTATAAACTGTCATATAAACCGCACAACGGCGGCTGATTATAATACAATCCGCGCAAATTATAGGTTAGATAATGTCCGCAGGGCTTGACGATTGTTCGCTTTTCGCAATGATTTTTATTAATTTTTTCAGGTAAAGCTGCAGGAACAGGCGAAATGAGCCATGAAGAGATCTGAATACGCCAGCAGCTCAACCAACACCGCCAAGGGTTCCTTCCGGAGCTTATTTTTCTCTCGCCCCTTATTCCTCGGGCTGCTCCTGCTGATGCCGTTTTGCTCGCAGGCCGCAACCGAAAGCAGCGAACTGACGCAGTCGCGTACTCAGGCCGTCACCACCGTGGTGCTGGGTATTATCAGCTATACCCGCTGGTCTACGCCGCCTAACCCTGTTCGCCTGTGCGTTACCGCGCAAACGCGCTATGCCGACGGCCTGTTTAGCCCGCTGCTGCTGGAAGCCCCGCATCCGATTAAAACGCAGCGACTGCCGCTTGATAGCGGCAAACTGTCGCAGCAGTGCGACGTGATCTATCTCGGAGACGTCAGCAATACACAGCGCCGGGCGCTGATCCCGCGCATCGCCGGCCATTCAATCCTCGTCATCAGCGAAAATGATACGGAATGCAGTGCGGGCAGCGCCTTCTGCCTGCAGCCCCGGGGCGAGCAGATCGGTTTTAAAGTCAATCTGGATGCGCTGGCGCGCAGCGGCGTGCGCGTACACCCCAACGTCCTGCAACTGGCGCGTAAGCTGGGGTCGTCATGATCGGGCTGTTTCGCAGAAAGCGCGCCGCTCATTCGCGGCCGACGCTGGGCCAGGTGCTGCAGCGCATGAACCTGAGCCTGGCGCTGATCGCCGTCGGCACCGCCGGTATTTTCCTGACGCTGGTCGCTCTGTTTGCGCTGCGCGCCTATGCCAACCACAACCTGCATCTGATTGCCCGCTCCATCAGCTACACGGTGGAGGCTGCGGTGGTGTTCGACGATCGCAGCGCCGCGCGCGAAGTGCTGATGCTGATCGCCTCCAATGAAGAGGTCTCGGAAGCCAAAATACTGAACAAGGACGGCAAACTGCTGGCCTACTGGCACCACCCCAAAGACGGCCCGCTGCACGGGCTGGAGCAGTTGGTTGCGCGCTGGGTGATGCCGGAGGCCATCGAGCTGCCGATCAATCACGAAGGAAAACAGGTCGGTAAAGTCTGGCTGAGAGGCCACGGCGGCACCCTGCTGCGCTTTTTATTACGCGGACTGGCCGGCATTATCGCCTGCCTGGCGCTCAGCACCCTGTGCGCCCTGATTCTGTCGCGGCGTATGCTACACGGCATCGTAAGCTCGCTGAATGATATCGCCAACGTCGCCCACGTGGTGCGCAGCGATCGCAGCTTCGGCCAGCGCGTACCGTCGGCGCCGATAGCCGAGCTGCACACGCTGAGCAAAGATTTTAACGGCCTGCTGGAAGAACTTGAGGCCTGGCAGGCGCATCTTAAGCAGGAAAATGATTCGCTGACCCACCGCGCCACGCACGATAGCCTGACCGGTCTGCCGAACCGCGCCTTTTTTGAAGGCCAGCTCAGCCATGCTCTGAGTCATATTTCCCCCGAAGAAAAACTGGCGGTGCTGTTTATCGACGGAGACCGTTTCAAAGAGGTCAACGACAGCCACGGCCACGCCGCGGGCGACGCGGTGCTGACCACCATCGCCGGCCGCATCCGCTCGCAGCTGCGCGACGGCGACGTGGTGGCGCGTATGGGCGGCGATGAGTTCGCCGTGCTGCTGTCGCCGGTGCGCCGGCAGTCAGACGTCACGCACATCGCCGATAAAATTATCGGCTGTATGGCGCAGCCGGTGGAATTGCCGAACCAGCAACAGGTTATCGCCTCACTCAGTATCGGCATTGCCTTCTACCCCGATCATGCGGCAACGCCTCAGGGATTGCTGCACGAAGCCGATGACGCCATGTACCAGGCGAAGCATCGTTATCACGGAGGTTGGCGGCTGGCGATTCAAAAATAGCCCCCCCAACCGATCAAGAGGAAAACAGGGAATCATTATGATCAAGCAACGCTTCACACGACCTTTTTCACTGCTGGCGATGATGTTTATCGCCGTATTGGCGCTGGCCGGCTGCCAGAGCAAGCAGGGACTCACGGCAGAGCAGATAGCGCTGCTGCAGGCGCAAGGGTTCAAGCTGACCAATAAAGGCTGGGAGTTCGGCATGTCCGATAAAGTGCTGTTCGGTAATAACGTCGGCAAACTCAGCCCGGAAAGCGCAGAAACGGTCAAAAAAATGGGGCAGGCGCTGCTGAGCGTCAACATCGTTAAATTCCGTCTTGACGGTCATACCGACAACTATGGCGAAGACAGCTACAACGATCGGCTGTCGCTGCGCCGCGCCAACACCGTCGCCGATCAGTTGGCCAGCGTCGGCATTCCGCGCGCCGATATCGAGACCCGCGGCATGGGCAAACGCGACCCGGTCGCCGATAACCGCACGTCCAAAGGCCGCGCCGAAAACCGCCGCGTGTCGATCATCGTTACGCCATAACCGCCGTAAAATGCGCCTTTCCTGGCGCATTTGCATGATATACCTAAATAATTCGAGTTGCAGGCAGGCGGCAAGGGAGAGAATCCCGATGAGCTTATTCAAGTAAGTGATTCGGGTGACTGAGCGCCGCCAACGCACCTGCTGCTTGAAGTATGACGGGTATACTTGGCGATCGTCATACGATAGCTGGGATCGAACGCAAAAACGGGCTACACTCCCGCCTCAGACATCCTGATTAATTCCCGCGGCTTTCAAACGGCGGCCATCGGCGCGCACATTGAAAGCCCTCAACGGTAAACCGATATAGCGAGGCTCGAGCAACGTGGCTCAATACGTCTATACCATGCACCGCGTCGGCAAAGTAGTACCGCCGAAGCGTCATATACTGAAAAACATCTCCCTCAGCTTCTTCCCTGGGGCAAAAATCGGCGTACTGGGCCTGAACGGCGCCGGTAAGTCTACCCTGCTGCGCATTATGGCCGGCATCGATAAAGACATCGAAGGCGAAGCGCGCCCGCAGCCAGGCATCAAAATCGGCTATCTGCCGCAGGAGCCGCAGCTTAATCTGCAGCACACCGTGCGCGAGTCGGTGGAAGAGGCGCTGGCGGAAGTGGTCGGCGCGCTGAAGCGCCTGGACGAAGTATACGCGCTGTACGCGGAAGAAGACGCCGACTTCGACAAACTGGCCGCCGAACAGGGCCGGCTGGAAGAGATCATCCAGGCGCATGACGGTCACAACCTCAACGCCCAGCTGGAGCGCGCCGCCGATGCGCTGCGCCTGCCGGAGTGGGACGCCAAGATTGAGCACCTGTCCGGTGGTGAACGCCGCCGCGTGGCGCTGTGCCGTCTGCTGTTGGAAAAGCCGGACATGCTGCTGCTGGATGAACCGACCAACCACCTGGACGCCGAATCCGTCGCCTGGCTGGAGCGCTTCCTGCACGACTTCGAAGGCACCGTAGTGGCGATTACCCACGACCGTTACTTCCTCGACAACGTCGCCGGCTGGATCCTCGAGCTGGACCGTGGCGAAGGCATCCCGTGGGAAGGCAACTACTCTTCCTGGCTGGAGCAGAAAGACGCGCGTCTGGCGCAGGAAGCCTCTGCCGAAGCCGCACGCCGCAAATCGATCGAGAAAGAGCTGGAGTGGGTGCGTCAGGGCGCCAAAGGCCGTCAGTCAAAAGGCAAGGCCCGTCTGGCCCGCTTTGAAGAACTGAACAGCACCGAATACCAGAAACGCAACGAGACCAACGAACTGTTCATTCCGCCTGGCGCGCGACTGGGCGACAAAGTGGTCGAAGTCAGCAATCTGCATAAATCCTACGGCGACCGCGTGCTGATCGACGATCTGTCGTTCTCACTGCCGAAGGGCGCCATCGTCGGCATTATCGGCCCGAACGGCGCCGGTAAATCCACCCTGTTCCGCATGCTTTCCGGCGCGGAACAGCCGGACGGCGGCAGCATCACGCTGGGCGACACCGTCAAGCTGGCCTCGGTCGATCAGTTCCGCGACAGCATGGACGACAAGAAAACCGTGTGGGAAGAAGTCTCCGGCGGTCAGGACATCATGCGCATCGGCAACACCGAAATGCCAAGCCGCGCCTACGTCGGCCGCTTTAACTTCAAAGGCGTCGATCAGGGCAAACGCGTCGGCGAACTGTCCGGCGGCGAACGCGGCCGTCTGCACCTGGCCAAGCTGCTGCAGGTTGGCGGCAACGTGCTGCTGCTCGATGAACCGACCAACGACCTGGATATCGAAACCCTGCGCGCGCTGGAAAACGCCCTGCTGGAGTTCCCGGGCTGTGCGCTGGTTATCTCGCACGACCGTTGGTTCCTCGACCGCATCGCCACCCACATCATCGACTATCAGGATGAGGGTAAGGTGGAGTTCTTCGAAGGCAACTTTACCGAATACGAAGAGTACAAGAAGCGTACGCTGGGCGCCGACGCGCTGGAGCCGCATCGCATCAAGTACAAGAAGATCGCCAAATAAGCGCGCTTCTCTTTGCCAAGGCCCGCGCTCGCGGGCCTTTTTATTGGTGCTGCCGTTCAGCCGTTCGGCCGGACAAACGCCACGCACAGCGTCTGGGCCTCCTCCTGCGGATCGGCCCGGAACGACATCTCCTGCCGCCGGTCGATATGCAGCGACGGCCACTGCGCCAGCGCACCGTCAAAATCGTTCTGCGCGCACGTCTCCCCCAGCCGCCCGAACAGCGCCACGCCGTGCCGCGCCAGCTGTGCGGCATCAAGGTGAGCATTATAGATATTCGGCTGGAGATCATTGGACCAGCGGGTAATGACCTGCGGGCGAGAATCGGCATATAGCGTCATCCACTGAGATAAATAGGCGCCGCCGACATAGCGCAGTCCGGTGCCGTAGCGCTGCCGCCAGTGCTGCTCCACCGCGGCGCTGAACGCCTTGATACCCACCATCTTCTGCCCGGCGTTGCGCACATTGCCCAGCATCACCGCCGCGTAGCCCAGGTATACCGCCAGCGCGGCACACAGCAGCCCGATCGTCGCCGCCCGCAGCGAACGCGTCGGCAGCTGACGTACGCAACCGGCCAGCAGCGCCGGCGCCACGATAAAGAACGGCTGCAGCCATTCGGTCAGTCGGCCGCCGACGCGGAAGAAGAACCAGAAGGCGATAATCCCCAGCGGCAAAAGGTACACCCACAGCAGCACCCGCGTCGGCCGAGTGTCCGGACAGCCCAACTCCGCGCCGGCGCGCCGCAGGATCCACCACAGCACCAACAGCGGGTAAAACACCAGCAACAACGAACGCAGAACACCGACGTTAAGCTGCATACGGGTCTGCGAGCCCACCCATCGGAACGCGGCAAAATCATGGTGCCAGAGCCAGAGCACATTCGGCAGCACCAGCGCCAGCCAGATCGCCACCGCCAGATAAAACTGCGGCTGGCGATAGCAGCGGCGAATCTGCGGCATCATCAGCGTCGACAACACAATGAAATAAACAAAGGCGAAGGTGGAGTATTTCGCCATCATCGCCAGACCGGCTGCGACGCCAAAGGCCGGCCACCAGTTGGCGGAGCGGCTAATCGCCAGGTGGAAAAACAGCAGCATCCACGGCCACAGCATCACCAGCAGATAGTTGTCGTTATAGGGGATAATGTCGAAATTGATAATGCCGGACAGGTTGAGCGTCAGCATCGCCAGCCAGGCCAGACGCCTGCTGCCGCTCAGCCGCCGCGCCAGCAGCCACACGCCCAGCATACCGATAGCGATCGCCGCAAAGTGCCCGGCGTACCAGTAAACGTTCAACGGTATGCCCGGCAGCCAGATCGCCGGACGCATGGCCGCGCCCACCAGCCAGGGATTTTTCGGCGAGCCCCATTCGGCATTCAGGCCCCAGTTCAGCGCCTCGACGGCGTCGTAGGGCAGTGTAGGATCGAGCTGAACGCTGAGCAGCGTCCACGCCGCCGCATAGCCCAGTAACCACAGAATAAGTAAACGATACGTCATGGTTTTTACTGTCTTTATCGTGACAAAAACCTAACGTAATCAGCACAGCGTGAACATTACGTAAACAGCGGCGCATATCGCGGCCCGGCGTTGCGGCGAGCGCACAATCAGCTAATCAGCCCGCCTGCGGCACGTCTTTCACCCGGCCGACGTCCGCCGCCATCAGTTGCTGCACCAGCTCCACACAGCGCAGGAAGCGCTCATCGTAGTCGCTGGACTCGACACGTACATACTCAATGTTATTGGCGTGCAGCATCTCTTCAAGCAGGTTCTGGAACGCCTTGCGCTCGCCGGGGCTGCCCAGGCTGCGCAAACCGTCCGCCACCCACGGCGTGTTGTTCTCCAGCAGGATCACCAGATCGAAGCGATACTCATCGATCAGCGCCTGCACAAAGGGGTGTTCCCGCCCTTCGTACTTTTTGCAGAACGCCTGCGTGGTTACAAAATCGGTATCGATAAACGCCACCTTGTTGGCGTACTTCACCGCAAAATCCACGTACTGCGCCTGGCCCAGGGCAATCTTGTCGTAGTCGGAATATTGCAGCGCCATTTCGTCGCCGCCCAGATGGGAGAACACATAGTCGCGGCCGTACTCCCAGGCGCTGGTGGTATTGAAGATATTGGCCAGCTTGTTGACCAGCGTCGACTTACCGCTGGACTCGCCGCCCAGTATCGCCACGGTGCGCACAAAGAACGGCTTCACTTCGGTGGGAATATATTCCCAGTAGCGGAACGGGTCCTGGCGGATCTGCCGGCCGCTGATCTTCATAAACGAACGTTCAGGATCGATCAGGATGGTTTCCGTCGCCAGATATTCGCGGTAGCGCGGCGCATCCTGCGTTTCACTGGAATAAATCACGCTCGGCATAATGCCCTGCTGTTCCATAAACTGCTTCATGCCGTTGCTCCACACGCCCCAGCCGTGCGGATACGGCTCGATGCCCTGTTCGTCGAACGCATGGATATGGATATTCTTCTGGTATTTGAAGGTTTGCAGCAGCCAGCGCAGGCGGTCGCTGACCGTCGGCTGCTGCGACATCGAACTGTTATCGAACAGCTCGCGATCGCGCGGTTCGTCGTAACACAAAATCACATGCAGCTCATCCACCTGGCTGCAGGCGCGCTGGATCAGATAAATATGGCCGGTGTGCAACGGGTAAAATTTACCAAACACCACGCCGACCTTTTTCTCCCGACGCGGAAATTCCAGACCAAGAAAGCGGTGCAGCGCCTCCAGTTTCTGCGCGCTGGGACTCTTGATTTTGTCATTAAGCAGCTGGCTGAGATAGCCTTTGGTCATGCCGCTGGCGTCCGCCACCTGTTGCAGGGTGCACCCCTGCTGCTTAATCGCCGCCTTCAGATAATCAAATTGCCGCATCACGCCTCCTGTTCAATATGCTAAACACGTTAGCACAGATTCCTTCCGCTGACGGCCATTAAAACTCATCCAGCACCGCCAGCGCATCCGCCAGCTTTTTCACGCCGAACACCTGCATATTGGCCGGCATTTTTTTCGGCACGTTGGCGTGCGGCACGATGGCGCGTTTAAAACCGTGTTTGGCCGCTTCCGAAATACGCTCCTGACCGCTCGGCACCGGGCGGATCTCGCCGGCGAGGCCCACCTCGCCGAACACCACCAAATCCTGCGGCAGCGGGCGGTCACGCAGGCTGGAGACCAGCGACAGCAGCAGCGCCAGATCGGCGCTGGTTTCCGCCACCTTCACACCGCCGACTACGTTGACGAACACGTCCTGATCCGCCATCTGCAACCCGCCGTGACGGTGCAGCACCGCCAGCAGAATCGCCAGACGGTTCTGCTCCAGCCCCACCGCCACGCGGCGCGGGTTGGACATCATCGAGTGATCCACCAGCGCCTGGATCTCCACCAGCAGCGGCCGCGTACCTTCCCACACCACCATCACCGAGCTGCCGGAGGTCACCTCGCCGCGGCTGAGGAAAATCGCCGACGGGTTGCTGACCTCGCGCAGGCCCTGCTCGGTCATGGCGAATACGCCCAGTTCATTGACCGCGCCGAAGCGGTTCTTGTGGCTACGCAGGGTGCGGAAGCGGGAATCGGCGTCGCCGTCGAGCAGAATCGAGCAGTCGATGCAGTGCTCCAGCACCTTCGGCCCGGCCAGCGAGCCGTCTTTGGTGACGTGGCCGACCATCACGATCGCCACGCCGCGGGTTTTGGCAAAGCGCGTCAGGTAAGCGGCGGTTTCACGCACCTGCGCTACGCTGCCCGGCGAGGACTGGATATCCGCCATATGCATCACCTGAATCGAGTCGATCACCATCAGTTTCGGCTGTTCCTGCTCGGCGATCAGGCAGATTTGCTCAATGCTGGTTTCCGACAGCATATTCAGGTTGCCGGTCGGCAGCCCTAGGCGGTGCGCGCGCATCGCCACCTGCTGCAGCGACTCTTCGCCGGTGACGTACAGCGTTTTCATCTGCTCTGACAGTTTGCACAGCGTTTGCAGCAGCAGGGTACTCTTGCCGGCGCCGGGGCTGCCGCCGATAAGAATCGCGCTGCCCGGCACCACGCCGCCGCCGAGCACGCGGTCAAACTCCAGAAAACCGGTAGAAAAACGCGGCAGCTCTTCCAGGCTGATCTCCGACAGTCGCTGCACCTTGCTGACGCCGTTCTCGCCGGCATAGCCGCTGAAACGCTCGTTGCGCGCCGCCGCAGGCGAGGCGGCCAGACGGACCTCGGTAATGGTATTCCAGGCCTGGCACGCGCTGCACTGCCCCTGCCAGCGCGGATAATCCGCCCCGCACTCATTACATACAAACGCCCGTTTCGCTGCTTTTGCCACGTGTTACCTCTTGGAGAATACTGATTTGCTGATGATTCGGCCCGCGCCGGCGGGCAACGATTAGCGCACTTCGTGTTTCAGGCTGCCGCTCAGCACGCATAATACGCCGATCAGATCGGCATGACGAATCGCCACCTGAGCCTTGTCATACACCGTCGGCTTGGCGTGATAGGCAATGCCCAGCCCCGCCGCCTGCATCATTTTCACATCGTTGGCGCCGTCGCCGATCGCCACGGTCTGCTGCGGCTCAATGCCCAACTTTTCTGCCAGCTGCGTCAGCGTATCGGCCTTGTACTGAGCATCGACAATCGGTCCCACCACTTCGCCGGTCAGCTTACCGTCGCGGATTTCCAGCTCATTGGCGGCCACCGCCACCAGCTTCAGCGTATCGCGCAGGTGCTCGGCATAATAGGTGAAGCCGCCGGACGCGATGGCAACGTGCCAGTCCAGCGCCTGCAGCTTCCGCACCAGATTGACCAGCCCCGGCATCAGCGGCAGGTTATCGCGCACCTGTTTGAGGATATTGGCATCGGCGCCCTTCAGCGTACCGACCCGCTGCCGCAGGCTGGCGGAAAAATCCAGCTCGCCGCGCATCGCCCGCTCGGTCACTTCGGACACCTGCTCGCCCACGCCCGCCAGCTTGGCGATTTCATCAATGCACTCAATCTCAATCGCGGTGGAGTCCATATCCATCACCAGCAACCCCGGCGTACGCAGATGCGGGATCTTGCCGAGCGGCGCCACGTCCAGCCCGCTCTCCGCCGCCAGCGTTTTGGCGCGCGCCGTCAGCGAACCGGCCAGACGCACCACCTGGTAATCCTCCACGCGCCAGGCGGTGACGATCACCATCGCCGCGCCGAGCCGACGCTGGAACTGCGTGATACGCTCTTTATCCAGTTTTCTGCCGTAGAGTAGCCAACCGGTGTGGCCCGCCCAATAATCCAGCGGCATCACTTCGTCACCGCTCAGTGAAAGGGGAAGACCCGGCCATTGGGAGATCTCGGCCGGGAGGTCACAATAGGTCAGACTATTCGACATCATTAACTCCTGAAGGGGCAGCTATAAGGTATACCCGCCTGATTCTACGTTGCGGCAGCGTGAAACCAAAGCGGCAACGGCGGGCAAAGACAGGCAACACACGTGATATACCCTAAATAGTTCGCGTTGCAGGAAGGCGGCAAGGGAAGGAATCCCGCTGGGCTTACCCAGGTAAGTGATTCGGGTGGCTGCGCGTAGCCAACACGCCTGCAACGTGAAATATGACGGGTACAAAACAACCCTTCAAGCTATCCTATCGGGCCGGCTTCTGGCAACATAAACTCTCTCTGAGATTAAGGAAGCCGTATGGCTACAGCCAAACTGAAATTTCGTCTGCACCGCACCGCCATCATTCTGATTTGCCTGGCGTTATTGGTGCTGTTGATGCAGGGCGCCTCCTATTTTAGCCTGAGCCATCAGCTGGCGCGCTCCGAGCAGGTGGAGGATCTGGCCAAACCCTGACGAAACAGGTCGCCTTCAGCCTGGCGCCGCTGCTTGACGACGACAGCGATATTGATAATCAGCGCATCGACGCCATCCTCACACAGATGACCGACCACAGCCGTATTCTGGACGCCAGCGTCTACCAACTGGACGGTACGCTGATCGCCCACGCCGGGGAAACCATCAGCGTACGCGACCGCCTGTCCCTCGACGGCAAACGCGCCGGCGGCTACTTCAACAATCAGCTGGTTGAAGCCATTAAAGGTAAAGACGGCCCGTGCGGCTTTATCCGCATCACCCTGGACACCCACGTGCTGGCGACCGAGGCCAAACAGGTGGATAACACCACCAACCTGCTGCGGCTGATGATGCTGCTGTCGCTGGCTATCGGCATTATTCTGGCGCGCTGCCTGCTGCAGGGCCGCCGCAGCCGCTGGCAGCAGTCGCCCTATCTGCTGACCGCCAACACGCCGCTGGCGGAAAACGACGACGAAAAACAGGAAAGCGCCGCGCCGGCATCCGGCGACGACGAGACGCGCAAGCCATAGCGTCTGCCGCGCATAAAAAACGCCGGCCAGGTTCGCACCCGCCGGCGTGATTGTCACCACGGCGGCAATAACGCCGCCGACGGGCCGCCTTACTCTTTGTCGCCCAGCAGCACAGATTCCAGCGCGATAACGATCATTTCGTTAAAGGTGGTCTGGCGCTCTGCGGAAGTAGTCTGCTCATGACGCAGAATATGGTCGGATACGGTGCAGATGGTCAGCGCTTTACAGCCGTACTCTTCCTGCAGTTCCGCCACCACGCCGTAAATGCCGGCCGCTTCCATTTCCACACCCAGAATGCCGTACTTTTTCATCACCTGGAACATGTCCGGATCCGGCGTATAGAACAGATCGGCGGAGAAGATGTTGCCGACGCGCGCCGGGATGTTCTGAGCAGCGGCAGCGTCAACCGCGTTGCGCACCATGTCGAAATCCGCGATCGCCGCGTAGTCGTGATCTTTAAAACGCAGACGGTTCACTTTGGAGTCGGTGCAGGCGCCCATACCGATCACCACGTCGCGCAGTTTAATATCGTCGCGCACCGCGCCGCAGGAACCCACGCGGATCAGTTTCTTCACGCCGAACTCCGCAATCAGTTCACGCGCGTAGATGGAGCAGGACGGGATGCCCATGCCATGACCCATAACGGAAATTTTGCGGCCTTTGTAAGTGCCGGTGAAGCCCAACATGCCGCGCACGTTGTTCACTTCCACCGCATCTTCCAGGAAGGTTTCCGCGATATATTTCGCGCGTAACGGGTCGCCCGGCATCAGAACGACGTCTGCGAAATCACCCATTTCGGCGTTAATGTGCGGAGTTGCCATAATTATTTTCCTTATACTATCGTCATGAATAAAAATGCGCCGGGGTATTCCCCCGGCGCCAACTGCGTATTAGAACATAGTCTTGCCATATTCCATTGGCGACAGACCAAAATAATTCGCGACGGTCTGGCCAATATCGGCAAAGGTTTCGCGGTGGCCCAACGAGCCCGGTTTCACATTCGGGCCGTAGACCAGCACCGGAATGTGCTCGCGCGTATGGTCGGTGCCGCCCCAGGTCGGGTCGCAGCCGTGGTCGGCGGTGAAGATGATCATATCGTCGTCTTTCACCAGCTTCAGCAGCTCCGGCAGACGGCGGTCAAACAGCTCCAGCGCGGCGGCGTAGCCCGCCACGTCGCGGCGGTGGCCGTAAGAGGAGTCGAAATCGACAAAGTTGGTGAACACGATGGTATTGTCGCCGGCCTGCGCCATCTCTTTGACGGTGGCGTCAAACAGCGCGTCAATCCCGGTCGCCTTAACCTTTTTGGTAATGCCGACGTTGGCGTAGATATCGGCAATCTTGCCGATGGACACCACGTCGCCGCCCTTCTCATCCACCAGTTTTTTCAGTACCGTCGGCGCCGGCGGCTCGACCGCCAGATCGTGGCGGTTGCCGGTGCGCTGGAAGTTGCCCGGCTTATCGCCGACGAACGGACGGGCGATCACGCGGCCGATGTTGTAGCCGCCTTCGGTCAGTTCTTCGCGGGCGATTTCGCACAGCTCATACAGACGCTCCAGGCCGAAGGTTTCTTCATGACAGGCAATCTGGAACACCGAGTCCGCCGAGGTGTAGAAAATCGGCTTGCCGGTCTTCATGTGTTCTTCGCCGAGCTGATCGAGGATCACCGTACCGGAGGAATGGCAGTTGCCGAGGTAGCCCGGCAGCTTGGCGCGCTCCACCAGCTTGTCCAGCAGTGCCTGCGGGAAGCTGTTGTGTTCGTCTTTAAAGTAGCCCCAGTCGAACAGTACCGGCACCCCGGCGATCTCCCAGTGGCCCGATGGCGTGTCCTTACCGGAAGAAAGTTCGCTGGCATAGCCGTAAGCGCCAATGATGTCGGCATTTTCGTCCAGCCCCGGCGGGAAGGTGCCGGTGGACTCCTGCGCCGCTTTGCCCAGACCAAGGCGGCTGAGGTTCGGCAGGGTCAACGGGCCGCTACGGCCGGTGTCTGCTTCGCCACGCGCGCACATTTCGGCAATGTGGCCCAGGGTATCCGAGCCTTTGTCGCCAAAACGTTCAGCGTCGGCGCTGGCGCCGATGCCGAATGAGTCCAGAACCATGATAAATGTACGTTTCATTGTCTTCTCCCGCGTGATTCCACGCTCTGACGGCGCAATGCGCGCCGCCTCGATTAATAAATGGCCTTACTGGGTGATGCGTTTATACACCACCGGCGTAGCTTCCGGCGCCTGGTCGCTCAGCGTCATCGCACCGCGTACCGCTTCGGCCGCCTGTTGCCAGCTCTCTTCGTCGTTGGCATGGATCACCGCCAGCGGCTGTTTGGCGTCAATGCGGTCGCCCAGACGCGCCATATCGGTCAGGCCAACGCTGTAGTCGATGCTGTCGGTGGCGCGGCGACGGCCGCCGCCGAGGGTCACCACCGCCATGCCCAGTTCACGGGTATCCATGGCGCTGACGATACCTTCACGCTCAGCGTACACCGGCTTGCTCAGCGTCGCCGTCGGCAGATAGCTGTCATAACGCTCGACAAAGTCGCTCGGCCCCTGCTGCGCCGCCACCATACGGCCGAAGATTTCCGCCGCTTTGCCGTTATCCAGCACCGCCTGCAGTTTGGCGCGTGCATCAGCGTCATCCTGCGCCAGGCCGCCGGAAAGCAGCATCTCCACGCACAGCGCCATGGTGACTTCCAGCAGGCGCGGGTTGCGGTATTCGCCGGTCAGGAAGCGCACCGCTTCGCGCACTTCCACCGCATTGCCGGCGCTGGAAGCCAGCACCTGGTTCATGTCGGTCAGCAGCGCCGTGGTTTTGCAGCCGGCGCCGTTGGCGACGCCGACGATAGCCTGCGCCAAATCTTCCGACAGCGCATAGGTCGGCATAAAGGCGCCGGAACCCACCTTGACGTCCATCACCAACGCATCCAGCCCTTCCGCCAGTTTCTTGGCCAGGATCGAACCGGTAATCAGCGGAATAGAGTCCACGGTGGCGGTAATATCGCGTGTGGCATAGAAGCGTTTGTCCGCCGGCGCCAGCGAGCTGGTCTGGCCGATAATCGCAACGCCGACCTCTTTGATGATTTTACGGAAAGCGCTGTCATCCGGGAAGATATTAAAGCCGGGAATGGCCTCCAGTTTATCCAGGGTGCCGCCGGTATGGCCCAGGCCGCGGCCGGAGATCATCGGCACGTAGCCGCCGCAGGCCGCCACCATCGGGCCGAGCATCAGCGACGTCACGTCGCCCACGCCGCCGGTGGAGTGCTTGTCCACCACCGGGCCGTTGAGATCCAGGCTCTTCCAATCCAGCACCGTGCCGGAATCGCGCATCGCCATGGTCAGCGCCACGCGCTCAGGCATGGTCATATCATGAAAATAGATGGTCATCGCCAGCGCGGCAATCTGCCCTTCGGAGACGACGTTATCGCGGATACCGTTAATAAAGAAGCGAATCTCTTCTTCGCTCAGCGGCTGACCGTCGCGTTTCTTACGAATAATTTCTTGTGCCAGGAACAAAATATCCTCCTGCAATCTGCGTGTGTAGAGTTATCAAAGACGCCCCGGACGCGCCGGGACGAAAGCGAGAATCAGTAGCCGCTGCCGGACGTCTGCGCGCTGTAGCCCAGCGTGGTCAGCAGGCTGGCCAACAGGCTGGAAGCCCCGAAGCGGAAATGCCGTGCATCCGCCCAGTCTGCGCCCATGATACGCGCGGCAAGTTGCAGATAATGCTGCGCCTCTTCCGCGGTGCGCACGCCGCCGGCCGGCTTGAAGCCCACCTTCTCGCCGACGCCCATATCGCGGATCACCGACATCATCAGCTCGGCGCTTTCCAACGTGGCGTTCACCGGTACTTTGCCGGTGGAGGTTTTAATAAAGTCCGCCCCGGCGTTGATGGAGATTTCAGACGCCTTGCGGATCAGCGCCGCGTCTTTCAGCTCGCCGGTTTCGATAATCACTTTCAGCAACACATTCGCTTCGGCGCAGGCCTGCTTGCACTGCTTCACCAGCTCAAAACCGACCTGCTCATTGCCAGCCATCAGCGCGCGGTATGGGAACACCACGTCGACTTCGTCGGCGCCGTAGGCGATCGCCGCACGGGTTTCCGCCAGCGCAATGTCGATATCATCGTTACCGTGCGGGAAGTTGGTGACGGTGGCGATGCGGATATCCGGCGTGCCCTGCTCGCGCAGCGTTTTGCGGGCGATGGGGATAAAGCGCGGATAAATGCAGATGGCGGCGGTATGGCCCGCCGGGCTGTTCGCCTGACGGCACAAGGCGATCACCTTCTCATCGGTGTCGTCGTCGTTCAGGGTGGTTAAATCCATCAGGCTCAGCGCGCGTTGCGCTGCGGCGGTTAATTCGGTCATAAAACTCTCCAACTTGAGCTGCTTGCTGTTGGCGAGCGGACTTGGTTCCGTGAAGATAGCGCGGGGTAATCACTTCCCCGAGGGCAACTGAGGTCCTTCTCACCGCACATTAGGCTAGACGTGCAAACAGCCTGTAGTAACGATTAGAACACGCCGGTAATACGCCGACCGCGTTCAGGTGTAAAAATCCAATGGGGTAACGCTCTAACAGTCAGAGATTATATGTGAAAATAATCACAAAATAACGCGATATTGTTCACAGAATAACAAAAGCCTCACGGCGCGGCGTTCCTGGCCTTGTCTAACGGGCTTGCTTCCCCGCCGCCAACGTGGCGACGGAGAAGCAGAACAGCGCCCCGCAAGTATAGTTTACAGCGCCAGGAAGAACCCGGCGATGGTCGCACTCATCAGGTTTGACAGGGTGCCGGCCACCACCGCCTTCAGACCCAGACGCGCAATATCATGACGACGGTTCGGCGCCATACTGCCCAAACCGCCCAGCAGAATCGCCACCGAAGAAAGGTTAGCGAAACCACACAGCGCAAACGAAATAATCGCCTTAGTGTGGGCGGACAGCACCTGCAAGCCGTCGGCCGTCACCGCCTCATCCGGGCGCAGATAGGCGCCGAAGTTCATAAAGGCGACAAACTCATTGACGATAATCTTCTGGCCGATAAAGGAGCCGGCGGTCATTGCCTCGCTCCACGGCACGCCGATCAGGAAGGCAATTGGCGAGAAGATCCAGCCCAGCAGCAGCTCCAGCGACAGCTGCGGATAGTTGAACCAGCCGCCGATGCCGCCCAACATGCCGTTCAGCAGCGCGATCAGGGCGATAAACGCCAGCAGCATCGCGCCGACGTTCAGCGCCAGCTGCATACCGGACGCCGCGCCGGACGCCGCCGCGTCAATCACGTTTGCTGGGCGCTCTTCCTCGGCGATCAGTTTGGTCGCATCGTCCGTATCATGGGTTTTTTCCGTTTCCGGCACCATCAGCTTGGCGAACAGCAAACCGCCCGGCGCGGCCATAAAGGAAGCGGCGATCAGGTATTCCAGCGGCACGCCCATCTGCGCGTAGCCGGCCAGCACCGAACCCGCCACCGACGCCAGGCCGCCGCACATCACGGCAAACAGCTCGGACTGCGTCATGGTGGCGATATACGGCCGCACCACCAGCGGCGCTTCGGTCTGCCCGACGAAAATATTCGCGGTCGCCGACAGCGACTCGGTGCGCGAAGTGCCCAGCACTTTCTGCAGGCCGCCGCCCAGCACGCGGATCACCAGCTGCATAATGCCGAGGTAATACAATACGGCGATCAGCGACGAGAAGAACACAATCACCGGCAGCACGCGCAGCGCAAAGATAAAGCCGCCGCCGCCGAACAGTTCGAACATTTTGTCGGATACCAGCCCGCCGAAAATAAACGAAATACCCTGGTTGCCGTAGGCGATCACATTAGCCACCCCTTCCGACATCCCGCCCAGAATGCGCTGGCCCAGCGGTACGTACAGCACCAGCGCCCCGATCGCGATTTGAATAATAAAGGCGCCGAGCACGGTGCGCAGGTTGATCGCCCGCCGGTTGCTGGAAAGCAGCACCGCGATCGCAATTAACACCGCCATCCCAATCAGGCTCATGATGAGTTGCATGCAAAGTATCCCTGTGGTGAAAAATAAACAGATTCTGCCCGGCATTATTGTGGGCTAACTATTGGTAACGGGGCGGGATTATACTGAGCAATATTGCGCCAGACTCGTCTTACATCACAAATGTATACAAACAGGCGCAAACGAAAATCTTATAACGTGACTCAAATCACACTTTAGCCGTCAGAACGGCGGCTATAGCGCAAACAGGGATTGGGTATTTTGCTGAAGTTGAGCGGCAATTTGCTCGGGCGGTTCTGAACGCAGCTGACACAGCACCTGAAACACCTCGGCAGCGCGTTCCGGCCTGTTAGGCTCGCCCTGATGGCCGGCCAGCGGCATATCCGGCGCATCGGTTTCCAGCAGCAGCGCGCTGAGCGGCAGCTGCGCCATCACCGCACGGGTTTTCTGCGCCCGCTGATAGCTGATGGTGCCACCGACGCCGATAAAATAGCCCAGGCGTACAAACGCCTGCGCCTGCGACAGACTGCCGGCAAAGCCGTGCACCACGCCGCGACGCGGCAGGTCGGCGCGCCGCAGTATGGCGGCCAGCGGATCGTGGCTGCGGCGTGAATGCAGAATCACCGGCAAGTCATGGCGTTTCGCCAGCTGCAGCTGGGCGCGCAGCAGCGTCTGCTGACGCGCAAACTGCGGTTCGTCCATATACAGATCCAGGCCGATTTCCCCCACCGCCGCCAGTTTGGGCGGCCGTGCGGCCAGCCAGTCGGCCAGTTGCGCCAGCTGCGCGTCATGGTGCTGTGCGATATACAGCGGGTGCAGCCCCAGCGCGGCGTACAACGGTGGGTACTTCTCCGCCAGTCCCGCCACGCCCGCAAAGCGATCGGCAGTGACCGACGGCACAATAATCCGCTCCACGCCGGCCGCCGCCGCGCGCCGCAGGCTCTCCGCCTCGTGGCCGCTGAAGGGCGGGAAATCAAAGTGGCAGTGGGTATCGGTAAAACGCAGACTCATAGCGCCTCTCCCTTGCCGCCCGGCAGTTCGTCCGGCGGCAGACGCATCTCGGCGGGCGCCGCCGCGGCCGGCTGTGTCACTTCACTGACGATCGGCGACGGCATACTCAGGCTTTCCGGCTGCAGCAAACGCCGCGACAGCGGCCGTTTCACCATAACGCCGTCGCCCTCTTCCGCCGCCTGCAGCCAGTGGCCGACGGTCGCCAGAAAATAGCGACCGCAGCGCCGGCCCAGATGATAGTCGCGATTAAGCGACGACAGGCGACTGCCAAGCGCATTGCTCGCCAGCGGCTTCGGCGGGAAGATTTCAAAGATACGCAGGTCGCCCGGCGGTTTCTCAATAAACTGCTGAATACGGTGGTAGCTCTGCTCATGCTGACGCATGATGCGCACCATCTGCTGCAGGCTGCTTTCGCTCAGCCACTGCTCCATCCGCTTCATCCACTGCGGCGTATAGTACATCTGTGACGGCACGGTGCGGATCACCACGATGGTATCCGCGCCGCGACGGTAGGCTTCCTCCACCGGAATCGCGTCGCTGATGCCGCCGTCCTGATAGCTGACGCCGTCCAGATCGACGCCCATACGGTAAAAACCCGGAATGGCGCTGGAGGCTTTAATCGTCGACAGCCAGCTGGCGCGCCGGGCGGGGAAATAGGTCGGTTCGAAGTCGTCGCTGCGGCAGGCGCACATCAGAAACTCACGCCCGTCGTGGAACTGTTGTTCCGCCGTGTCCATCGCCAGCGGCAGCTGCTGCGAGGTGATATTCACCAGCCAGTCGAGGTCGATCAGGTGGCCACCGCGCACAAAGCGCAGGGGATTAAAGAAATCGGCGGTGGTGGTATAGCGGGTGATCACCCGACGCGCGTAACCCATCTGTCCGCAGATAAAGGCGGAAAGGTTCTGCGCACCGGCGGAGGTGCCAATCATCAGTTCAAAAGGGTTGAAGCGGGCGCGCTGGAACTCATCCAGTACGCCGGCGGTGAAAATACCGCGCTGCCCGCCCCCTTCGCACACCAGCGCCAGTTTGCCAGGCCGGTATGGTTTATACGCCAGCGGCTCAATATTGCCGAGCGTGATGGGTATTCTGTAGCCCAACCCGGGATCCTCAGTAAGGTGTTTTTTCTGAGGATACCTCTTCTTGCTCTCTTCCGTAATCTTCTTGCAGTATGCCGGAGAGGCAGTCATTACTGCCGGTCAGCCATGCACAGTCGCTGCCGGAAAGTTCAGCCCAGGCCTGCCACAGCTGGCCTCTGAGCTGTTTCCAACGTCCGAGGATAATGTCGCTGTTCATGATCTGCCCCCCTGCTGCCGGAAAAAGACTCAAGATTTGTTACACTTTGCCCACCGGCTAAGGACGACGGCGGCCGGTAAACAGACTGATCAGGAACAGAATAATCCCGACCACAAACACCACTTTTGCCGCCCAGGCGGCGGTGCCCGCCAAACTGCCAAAGCCCAATGCCGCGGCAATCAGCGCAACCACCAAAAAGATAATGCCCCAACGAAACATAAGCCTCTCCTTACCGTAGAGGCGCAGCCTGCGCGCCCGTGATGAAACGCATCAAGGGGGCCGGATACCGGCCCCCTGCTGACAGAGTTCGCCGCGATGGGCTGATTATGGCTTAACGGTCAGATCGTTCTTCACGCTCTTCACGCCGTCAATCGCCTTGGCGATGCTTTCCGCACGCTCAGACTGTTCCTGCGACTTCACTTCACCAGACAGCTGCACCACGCCGTCGGTGGTTTCCACTTTCACATTGCGCGAAGGCACGATGTCATCGGCCAGCAGCTTGGCTTTCAGCTCCGTGGTGGCAGCGGCATCACCGGCATAGGATTTCACCGACTGCTTGGCTTCATCTTTCACGTGCAGCTTATCGCTGACGGATTTCACGCCTTCCACTTTGCCTGCCACGGCGACCGCCTGCTCAGCCAGCGCCTGGCTGGCGACAAAGCCGCTCAGCGTCACAACGCCTTTTTCCGTTTTCACCGAAATGTCGTTGCTGGAAGAAATAGTCTTGTCCTGCACCAGCGCGCTTTTCACTTTTGCGGTGATCGCGCTGTCATCCATATAGCCGTCGACTTTCTTCATTGAGCTGTCGACTTTTTGCATAGAGCTATCGATTTTGCTGCCAGTGCTATCAGCCACGCTGGATGCCTTATCGAGCAACGAACCTTCGGCCAGAGCGCTACCGCTCACCAGAACGGAACCCAATACGACAGCCATCATTGATTGTGCAAACTTGGTCTTTTTCATCGATCTCTTCCTTTTGTTGGTGAATCCCGAATACCTGCGGATTCTGTCGCCGCGATTCGCGCGGCTTTGATTCAGGGATACTTCACGATATCTGTTCGTTCGGCCATCCACGCCAGGAATATTGCAACCGCCATGCCAACTTTAAACAACCATTAAAAATCAATAAGATATGATTTATCGCTGAAAAAACAGGCTAAATACTGTCGCTAATCAACGACATCATCCAGACGCATCAGAGACACTCTTACTAACCCATTGATTTTAAATAATACAGATTGTCTCCGATTGGCAACACTGCCGCATAAGGCGCTGGTTTTTTAACTAATCACAGAGATTTGGACTATTCATTGCGCAATTACGCCCTGCTAAATATAGCGCATCGCATAAAATTCGGCGGACGAAACGGAGCAATCTGAGGGACAGAGAAAACGGGAAAGGATGAAGGACGTTAATAAATAGCAACGGCCCGGCACCGATGGGATGCCGGGCCGCGACGAACATCAGTGCTCGCGGGTTTTGCGGAAGGTGACGTCCGGGTAACGCTCCTGCGTCAGGTTGAGGTTTACCATGGTCGGCGCGATATACGACAGGTTATCGCCACCGTCCAGCGCCAGGTTCTGCTCATTCTTACGCTTGAACTCTTCGAACTTCTTCACGTCGTCGCACTCCACCCAGCGGGCGGTAGAAACGTTGACCGATTCATACACCGCTTCCACGTTGTATTCGGTCTTCAGACGCGCCACCACCACATCGAACTGCAGCACACCGACCGCGCCGACGATCAGATCGTTATTGGCGATCGGTCGGAACACCTGCACCGCGCCCTCTTCCGACAGCTGCACCAACCCCTTCAGCAGTTGCTTTTGCTTCAGCGGATCGCGCAGGCGGATACGGCGGAACAGCTCCGGCGCGAAGTTCGGAATACCGGTGAACTTCATGCTTTCACCCTGAGTAAAGGTGTCGCCGATCTGAATGGTGCCGTGATTATGCAGGCCGATGATATCGCCCGGGTAGGCTTCTTCCACATGGGAGCGGTCGCCGGCCATAAAGGTCAGCGCGTCTGAAATCACCACGTCCTTGCCGGTGCGCACCTGACGCAGCTTCATGCCTTTTTCATAGCGGCCGGACACCACGCGCATAAACGCCACGCGGTCGCGGTGTTTCGGGTCCATATTGGCCTGAATCTTGAACACAAAACCGCTGAACTTCTCTTCCGTTGCCTTCACTTCGCGGCTGTCGGACTGACGCGGCATCGGCGTCGGCGCCCAGGACACCAGCCCGTCGAGCATATGGTCGACGCCGAAGTTGCCCAGTGCGGTACCGAAGAACACCGGGGTCAGTTCGCCGGCCAGGAACGCTTCCTGCTCAAACTCGTGCGACGCGCCCTGCACCAGCTCCAGCTCTTCACGCAGCTGCGCGGCCAGCTCTTCGCCCACCGCTTCGTCCAGCTCCGGGTTATCCAGCCCTTTTACCACCCGCACGTCCTGAATGGTGTGGCCCATGCCGCTCTGATAGAGGTAGGTTTCATCCTTGTACAGATGGTAAACCCCTTTAAACAGCTTGCCGCAGCCGATTGGCCAGGTGATTGGCGAGCAGGCGATTTTCAGTTCGCGCTCGACTTCATCCATCACTTCCATCGGATCGCGGATATCGCGGTCCAGTTTGTTCATAAAGGTCAGGATCGGCGTATCGCGCAGACGGGTGACTTCCATCAGCTTGCGGGTACGATCCTCAACGCCTTTCGCAGCGTCGATCACCATCAGGCAGCAGTCCACCGCGGTCAGGGTGCGGTAGGTATCCTCGGAAAAGTCTTCGTGCCCCGGGGTATCCAGCAGATTGACCAGGCTGTCACGGTACGGGAACTGCATCACCGAGGTGGTGATGGAGATGCCGCGCTGCTTTTCCATTTCCATCCAGTCGGATTTGGCATGCTGGCTGGAGCCGCGGCCTTTTACCGTACCGGCGGTCTGGATCGCCTGTCCGAACAGCAGCACCTTTTCGGTGATGGTGGTTTTACCGGCATCGGGGTGCGAGATGATGGCGAAGGTTCTTCTTTTCGACACTTCGCGGGCAAATTCACTAGGAGACATGTTTTCACGTTTCTACGGTTAGTCCGCCCTGCGTCATCGTCATACGCCGTTGAGGGCGTCAAAGCAAAGCGGTGAAATGAATATAATAGCGGGTTATTTTCGCTGATTTGCCAACCGGTGACAATCAATGGATACGATGCGGCAAGATTAAACCTTCTGCCTATAGCCGGAAATCTGGCGACAACGTGGCCCAATGCTGGCGCAACACCGCTTTGTGACCGTCCGCCATCGGTAAGTCTTTCAATAACGCCGGCCATAAAGTGCGCGCCTTGTCGGTGGCATCCACCAGATGCACCCGTATCGCCGGCCAGGGAATACCGATACGCTCGGCCCACCGCTCAAAAGTTTGCATTGAAATCATTGGCCAACGCTTTTCCCTCGCCATATTAAGCGCAGATGCTGACTCATCCGGGAGATAAACCCGCGTGCTGACAATGTCATAAGCCGGGGAAAGCCGCACGTCGGTTTGGTGAGGATAAAAAATTGACCAGTTTTTGAGGTGGGCATCGCCATTAGCGAGCATAACGTTTGCCAACAGTCGTCGCGCCATCTGCTGCACATCAGGTAAGGGTTCACTACTCCACGCATAGAGATAGGCCGCTATCTGCTCGTAATTTTTTCCACGATATTTATCGTGCGCATAAAGGTCGAAGATTTGGGCAAAATCCTCCGTATGCACCCGTCCGCTTTCACTACGATCGAAACGACGGATAGCATAAGCATAAGATTCATCAGCCAGGCGGATATCAGGTAAATTATCCAGCTGTCCCAACGCAACCAGCTCAATATCAGGAATATCCACGCCTATCGCCTGCGCTAGCCGCATCGCCGTATATTCGTTTTCCGGAACGTTACGGTGAACGGTAGAGGGCGTTTTGATGATCCAGCTGTCTGCGCCCACCTGAGAAGAGATATTGAAGCGACCATCCTGACGCACAGAGGAAAATTTCATCTGCACGCCTGCCAGAGAAAATTTTTGCGCATCCGGTCCCACTTCAATGTGTACCGCTTCCAGCTCGCCGCGCGACGCCAGCGACCAGGCAGGGATCGCATTAGCGGCAAGCGCGCGTGCTTCCAACGCGCCCGGCAAGTTGTCGCCGGCCCATGCCAGCAAAGGAAATTCTTCATCAACATGCACTTTCAACGATTGCGCCAACCAACTGCGCAGTGCCCCTTCGGGCAACAAATTGGATAAAACGGGAGGAAGACGCTGAGATGACTGCAAAACCTGTTCAAGATACCCCGGGTGCGCCCGCTGCCTCAGGGTAAACAACGGACGACTATCCTCCGGCAAAGCAATATATTGCGGATCGAAGGTGAGGATATTTCTTCCTCCGCTATAATGCGCCAGCACGCCAACACGCCAACACGCACGCCATGCAAAATCAAAGCTAATGCCTGCACCGATTCAACCTGCCGTTGCCCCTTCATCCGCTAGTCCTCGAGATCTTTCAGCTTTTTTTCAAACCCCTGCAACACATCCGCTTTCGACGTTATACCCATTTCCTGTTGCAGTAACGTCTCTACGCCACCGGCATGCCTTTTCGGCACGATAACATATTCCAAATCCATCGCCGCCAATATCCGTAGCAGAGTGCTCATCCTAATATCACTGCCGGATTCAACACGCTGATATTGCTGCTGCGTCATACCAATCTTCATCAAAAAGTCTTTTTGACTCCAGCCCAACTCGGTGCGCTTTTCTTTCAGAATCCTTGATATATCTGATAATTGTCGCATCCCTCACCTCAAAACAACGAATTAATTGTATTTCTCATCTATAAACAACAAATTAGTTGTAATGCTGGTTAAAAACAACCTATTTATTGTATATGTCACAAAAAACAATCAATTGGTTGTAAATAGGGAGGGGAACAATAAATAAGTTATTTACGGCTCAGCCCAGCGGCAGCGCCATCACGATCGCATCCTCACGCCCGCCGGCGGCAGGGTAATAGTTGCGGCGCACCGTGACTTCATTGAAGCCCAGATCGTTATACAGCGCCAGCGCGCTGCGGTTCGAGGCGCGCACCTCCAGCCACAGCGTAACCACGCCGCGCGTTTCCAGCTCGGCGATCAGCGCACTCAGCAGCGCGCGGCCGTAACCACGGCGCTGCTGCTGCGGATCGATGGCGATATTGAACAGCGTCGCCTCATCCAGCACGATCTGGGTAATGGCAAAGCCGGCCATCTGACCGTCGGCGTCCAGTTTCAGGTTGAGGTAGCGTTCGCCCTGGTTGCTTGCAAAGGTGGCCTGCGTCCAGGGAAAGGCGTGGCTGGCCTGTTCAATCTTGAAGGCGGTGGCCAGGTCGGCCGCCGTCAGGGTGGAAATGTTGTTCATGATGACAAATCTGCTGCCAGAGTGCGCGTTTCGCACCCGCATCGAGAGAAAGCTCGGCCAGCGCCGGGCTGTATAGCTGCGCGCCGGCCACCGCAAGCGGCTCCGTGACGCCCAGCCGCCAACTGTTGCATTCCGTGTCTTCCGGCAGCATCGCCGCCTGTTCCGGCGTCAGACCATAGGTTTGCGCCGGCGTCAGCCCCAGGCTGCGCAGCACGTCGCAAAACAGCGCATCATCCGGCGCGGGCAACGCCGCAGCCACCACCAACAGGCGCGTTTCCGCCGGCAGACCGATCGCCACTTCGCCCTGCAACACGGCCGGGCGGCGCAATGTCCACTGCGTAATACCCAGTTGTTGTAACAGCCAGTCGCGTTGAGATGCCATGCCGATTCCTGTCAGGAGCTACCGTAAGCGCGTTATGCTAACAAACCCACGCGGCCAACGCACCTGCAGCTTGCAGCATGACGGGTAAATTCAAGTTGCGGGAAGGCGGCAAGGGAAGGAATCCCGATGAGCTGACTCTGGTCAGTGATTCGGGTGACTGAGCGCAGCCAACGCATCTGCAGCTCGAAGTATGACGGGTAACGGGTATAAATTCATCGAACATCGCTGCACAACGCTCTATAATCCCCCGCTTAATCTTGAGGAGCCGAAACCTGATGTCTGCATTAACCCCCGCCAGCGAAGTGATGCTGCGCCACAGTGATGAATTTACCGAACGCCGCGTACTGTTTGCCGGCGATCTGCAAGATAGCCTGCCCGCCCAGTTCGAGGCCGCAGACGTACGGGTGCATACCCAGCAATATCATCATTGGCAGTTATTAAACCGGGCGATGGGCGACAATGTGCAGTTCGGCCTGACGGTCGACGCCGGGTTCGTGGCCGACTGCGATACGCTGGTTTATTACTGGCCGAAGAGCAAACAGGAAGCGCAGTTCCAGCTGTGCAATCTGCTGGCGCTGCTGCCGGTGGGCGCAGAAGTGTTTGTGGTCGGTGAAAACCGCAGCGGCGTGCGCAGCGCGGAGCAAACCGTCGCCGATCACGTGCAGCTGGTTAAAATCGACAGCGCGCGCCGCTGTGGTCTGTACCACGGCCGTATCGACAGCCGGCCGGCCTTTAACCTCGACGACTGGTGGCAGAGCTACGCGCTGCACGATCTGGAAGTGAAAACGCTGCCGGGCGTATTCAGCCGCGACGGTCTGGACGTCGGCAGTTCGCTGCTGCTGTCCACGCTGGAACCGCATATGAAAGGCAAGGTGCTGGATATCGGCTGCGGCGCCGGCGTACTCGCCAGCGTGATGTCGAAGATGTCACCGAAGGTGAAACTGACGCTGAGCGACGTCAACGCGGCGGCGGTCGCCGCCAGCCGGGCGACGCTGGCGGCCAACGGCATCGAGGGCGAGGTGCTGGTCAGCAACGTCTACTCCGATATCAGCGGCCGTTTCGATATGATCATCTCCAACCCGCCGTTCCACGACGGGCTGGCCACCAGCCTCACCGCGGCGGAAACGCTAATCCGCGGCGCGGTGAAGCACCTGCCGATCGGCGGTAAGCTGCGCATTGTCGCCAACGCCTTCCTGCCGTATCCGGACATTCTCGACGCCGTCTTCGGCAGCCACGAAGTGCTGGCGCAAAACGGCCGCTTCAAGGTGTATCAGGCTACCGTCGGTCGTCCGCCGCGCGCGCCGAAGAAGAAATAAGTCTTCAACCGATATCCCTGACGCCACGGCGTCAGGGATAACACGCATCAACGGTTAACGTAGCCCATTGATTCCTGCCCGTAACGCGCCCCGGCCGCTGCCTGCTGCGGGAATACCGCCTCAATCGCCGCCAGCTCCTGCGCGCTCAGCGCCAGCGACGCTGCCGCCACGTTCTCCTCCAGATAGCGCCGGCGTTTGGTGCCCGGAATCGGCACAATATGTTCGCCCTGCGCCATCACCCAGGCTAATGCCAGCTGCGACGGCGTGACGCCTTTAGCCTGCGCCAGTTCACTAACCTTCTCCACCAGCGCCAGGTTACGGGCGAAATTATCCCCCTGAAAACGCGGGTTGCTGCGGCGGAAATCATCTTCGGCCAGATCGTCTGGCCGCTGGATAGCGCCGGTCAGGAAGCCGCGTCCCAGCGGGCTGTAGGCAACAAAGCCGATGCCCAGCCGCTCGCAGGCCGCCAGTTGTCCCTGCAGCTCCACATCGCGCGTCCACAACGAGTATTCGCTCTGCAGCGCGGTAATCGGATGCACCTGATGCGCCCGCTCCAGCGTCGCCGCCGAGGCTTCGCTCAGGCCGATATGGCGGATCTTGCCCTGTTTAATCAGATCCGCCAGCGTGCCGACCACTTCTTCGATCGGCACCTCAGGATCCACCCTGTGTTGGTAGTAAAGATCGATCGTCTCCACCCCCAGCCGCTGCAGGCTGCCTTCCACCGCACGACGGATATACTCCGGCCGGCTGCAGACGCCGCGCGCCTGCGGATCCGCCGGGTCGCGCACAATGCCGAACTTGGTGGCCAGAAATACCTGCTCCCGCTTACCTTTGATCGCCTTGCCCACCAGCTGTTCATTGGTGTGCGGCCCGTACATATCGGCGGTGTCCAGCAGGGTTACCCCCAGTTCCAGCGCCCGGTGCAGCGTGGCGATGGCCTCTTTTTCATCATAAGCGGTGGAGTAGAAATCGCTCATGCCCATGCAGCCTAACCCCAGAGCGGAAACGCTCGGGCCGTTGGAACCTAGTGTGCGCTGTTTCATCGTGTCTGCCTCGCGGTTGAATGTTTCGCCACTGAGTTTGGTTGTTAGCGCTGGGAAGATAAATCATGCATATTGTTCATCACTGTTCAAAAATCGCTAACAATCGCGGACGGGGATCGAAATGGATCAGATTCAGGCCATGCGTGTTTTCACCCGTATCGTCGAGCTGGGCAGCTTCAGCCGCACGGCGGAACGCCTGCAGCTGCCGCGCGCCACGGTCAGCAACGTGTTAAAGCGGCTGGAGCAGCAGCTTGGCGTACGCCTGCTGATCCGCACCACCCGCCAGGTGCAGGTCACCCATGAAGGCACGCTGTATTACCAGCGCTGCATCCAACTGCTCGGCGCGCTGGAAGAAGCCAACACGCTGTTCCGCCAGCAAAAGCTGCAGCCGTCCGGCCGGGTGCGCATCGATATGCCGCATTCGCTGGCACGCGAAGTGGTGATCCCGGCGCTGGAGGATTTCTACCGGCGCTACCCCGATATCACGCTGGCGCTGGGAGCCAACGACACGCAGGTCAATCTGCTGCGCGACGGCGTCGACTGCGTGCTGCGCGCCTGGAGCAGCGAGGACGACACGCTGGTGGCGCGCAGCATTGCGCAACTGCCGCAGATCACCTGCGCCTCACCGGACTATCTGCAGCGCTTCGGCACGCCGCGCTCGCCGGACGATCTGACCGGCCATCAGGCGGTAGGCTACTTCTCGCTCAGCAACAATCAGGACTACCCGCTGGAATTCTGCCGAGGCGGCCAGGTGGAACTGCGTACGCTGCCCGCACGGCTGAGCGTCAGCGGCGCCGACGCCTACGCCAGCGCCTGTCTGACCGGCCTGGGGCTGATCCAGGCGCCGCGCTACTCGCTGGCTCCGCGTCTGAAGCGCGGCGAACTGGTGGAAGTGCTGGCCGATACCCCGCCGCCGCCGATGCCGCTGCACATTATGTATCCGCCCGGCCGCTTTCTGGCGCCGCGCGTGCGGGTGCTGATTGACTGGCTGATCGAACTGTTTGCCGGGCGTCCGCTGCATGAGAAATAAGCGAATGGCGGCCAGATGAAAGAAATATGACGCTTTTTACAGCGATCGCCCCAAAACACCGAAATAACTATTGACGTGTTCGCCAAAATCTCTAGAATTCGGCCCCGTGGTGACATTGCTGAAATCAATGTTTATGGTATGCGAAGGTGGCGGAATTGGTAGACGCGCTAGCTTCAGGTGTTAGTGTCCTTACGGACGTGAGGGTTCAAGTCCCTCTCTTCGCACCAAATAACCACAAGATTTATATTGCACAGCATCTGTGCGAAGGTGGCGGAATTGGTAGACGCGCTAGCTTCAGGTGTTAGTGTTCTTACGGACGTGAGGGTTCAAGTCCCTCTCTTCGCACCACGCTGGTGATATAAATCAAAATCAAGCAGTAACATCGACTGTGCGAAGGTGGCGGAATTGGTAGACGCGCTAGCTTCAGGTGTTAGTGTCCTTACGGACGTGAGGGTTCAAGTCCCTCTCTTCGCACCAATTGATGTCCTTTCTCATTGTTTCCCCGAATAAAAAACACCAAAAAGCAACCAACACGCCCAGGCGTGGTTTTGTCATATCTGCGATTTGCCGTGCGCCGGCTTACGGCGTCAGATCGAAATGCAGACTGATGGCGGCCAGCCCGCCGGCCAGCGCCATGCAGGAAGGCAGCAGCAGATAGTGGCGCCAGCGGCTGTTGAACAGCATCACCAACGTCGCCAGCATGGCGATAACGATCAGGCTGCGCAGCTGCATCATGTCCAGGTTGACCATAGCCAACAGCGGCAACAGGGCGCAGGGCAGCAGCACGCCCCAGGCGCTGGATAAACGCTCCCCCAAACACCAGGTCACACTCCACAACCCACATGCGGTAATCATGGCGGCAATCATGACGGCTCACCCTCAAGTGATAATGATAACCAATATCATATAACACTTCTTTTCACCCTGCACCTCTTTCGCGAGCGCCGGGTGAAACGCGGATGACAACCCGGTGAAAAAGTGATAATTTGACTTAAGAATAATCCTATTATAATAATTTTTTAATAATAACGTCAGGAAATTATACCGCCGATATTCCTTATTATCGATCGGGATATATACCCTAAATAATTCGAGTTGCAGGAAGGCGGGAAGGAATCCCGATGAGCTTAATCAGGTAAGTGATTCGGGTGACTGAACGCAGCCAACACACCTGCAGCTTGAAGTATGACGGATATAATGACCTACTGCTCAATGTCGACTGCACGGACACACTAATAATGAATGCACGTTCTTATCAGGAACTGCTAAATAGCAAGCATCGGTTAGCGATATTACTGTTCTTGCTGATGAATATAGCCTCTTCCCTTTTCACCTTATTAATGCCGTTGAGAAATACCCCAGCCATCACCCCGCCGCTGTTCGGTATCCCCTTGTTTTGTCTGGCGGCGCTATTATTTACCTTACGCTCGCCGGGGAATTATATAAAACGGCTGGAGTATTTTTCCGGCGTATTAGGTCTGCTGTGGGCCGGACATATTTATATGAAAAGCCAATATCTGCTGCCGAATGTACAAAACTATCTGATTATTAGCCTGTTCAGCATCTTTTTTATCAGCGCGATTACCCTGACCGACAACGTCATCGCCTTCTGCCTGCACGCCGTGCCCTCCGCGCTGATTATCCTGCTGCTCGACAACCAGCATAATACCCTGCGCATCCTGTTTATCAGCGTGCTGCCGATTATCGCCTTTTCCATCCACCATCTGATGCTGAAACGCAGCGAATCCTTCACCTATGCGCTGGTCGCCCGCCTGTATGAAGAGCGTGACAAACTCAGCAACCTCAGCATGCTCGACCCGCTGACCGGCCTGTATAACCGGCGCGGGCTGGAAAACAAGCTGACGCTGCTGACCACGCCGCAAAGCGGCCTGCACTTTGTACTGCTGCTGGATATCGACCGTTTCAAAGCCTATAACGACCACTATGGCCATACCATGGGCGATCAGGCGCTGGTGAAGGTCGCCTGCGCCATCCGCGATGCGGTACGCTCGCGCGATATCGTGGTGCGCTACGGCGGCGAAGAATTTCTGGTACTGCTGACCAACGTCAGTAAAGAATACGCCGCCCAGCAGGCAGAACAGATCCGCCTGCGGGTGCAGGCGCTGGCGATCCCGCACGGTTTCAATCAGCTGGCCGCCACCTACGTTACCCTCAGCGCCGGCATTTCACCGCTGGAGCAACTGGACGTGGACTCGGCCATCCGCGCCGCCGACAGCGCGCTGTACCAGGCGAAAAACAACGGTCGCAACAGCGTACGACTGGCGACGGCGCGCCCGTAAGTCAGGCGCGGCGCTGGCGCAGGCCGTACGCCAGCACCACGACAAAGCACAGCAGCGGCAGCCCGTAGGCCAGCGCGGTGCTGTAACGGTCGGCAATGGTGCCCATGAAGTACGGCATCACCGCACCGCCGACGATAGCCATAATCATAAACGAGCTGGCGCGCTTGGTATGTTGCCCCATATTTTTCACCCCGAGGGCGAAAATGGTCGGGAACATAATCGACATAAAGAAGAACACCGCAATCAGCGCCACCACGGACACGCCGTCGATGCTCAGCATCACCACGCCGCACAGCACGATATTAATCAGCGCATAAACCATCAGCAGCGTGGCGGGCTTCACCCGCCCCATCAGCCAGGTGCTGAAGAAGCGGCCGAGCATAAAACAGATCATGGCGACCGACAGCAGATAAGATGCCCGCTGGTTAGAGACATCCGCCCAGTGTTCGGTGGCGTAGTTGATAAAGAACGCGCCGACGCCGACCTGAGCCGCCACATAGAAAAACTGCGCGATCACGCCGCCGGTAAAGTGACGCTGCCGCCACAATCCCTGCGCCGCCGCACCGTGCGCTGCGGGCGCCTCTTCACGAATATCCGGCAGCCGGGTGCGGCGGAACAGCAGGGCGATCGCCAGCACCAGCACGGCAATCACCACGTAGGTCATTTTTACCGTCCCCTGATCGCCGCCGCCGTCGTTGTGCATCGCCGAGAAAAACAGCGTGCCGCCGATCATCGGCCCGATAAACTGACCGAGACCGTTGAAAGACTGCGCCAGATTCAGCCGCCGCTCCGCGCCGCCGGCATCACCCAATACCGTGGCGTAAGGATTGGCCGCCGTTTCCAAACAGCCCAGCCCGCAGGCGATAACAAACAGTGCGAATAAAAATAGCGCGAAACTATTGGCCGAGGCGGCCGGCACAAATAACAACGCGCCGACGGCATATAAACATAATCCGACTAATATTCCCGCCTTGTAACCGTGTTTATCCATAAAATAGCCGGCGGGCAGCGCCACCAGAAAATAAGCGCCGAAATAGGCCGCCTGCAATAATCCCGACTGCGCTTTGGTCACGTGCAGCGTTTCCTGAAAATGCTTATTCAGCACGTCCAATAATCCGTAAGACAATCCCCACATGAAAAACAGGCTGGTCACCAGAATAAAAGCCCAGCGCAAATTGCTACGTGCGCTGGCGCCCGTCTGCGCAGGCGCAGCGGTTTTATCAGCAAGCATAATCGTATCCCCGTTGTGTTAAATGACCCGCCGCAGCAACCACGCGCGGCGCGGCCGATTCATTGTTCGGTTAATGAGAAGATTTGCTCCATCACCACCCATTTTTCGCCCGGCGGCGTCCAGGGCGTTGCAACCTGATATTTCCACATCAACGCTTCCCAGCGCTGAACATCGGGGTTAAGCCGGCTGTCGCGCTCAAAACGTCCGGCGTCGAACGCGGCGCTGACCTCGACGACCATAAACAGCCGGGTGCCGAGGCGATAAATCTCCATCTCCAGAATGCCGTGGTCGCGCAAATGCCCGGCAATCTGCGGCCAGATACGCTGATGATGACGCTGATACTCGGCAATCAGCGCCGGTGAGTCGACCAGGTCGAGCGCCTGACAGAAGCGCCGCCGCTGCGCTGCGCCGCTCATGTAATCGCCCGGTCAAGGTGCAGATAGCCGCCGTCCACCGACAGCCACTGCCCGGTGGTGTGGGACGAACGGCCGGAGAGCAGGAATACCACGGTATCGGCGATTTCCTGCGGCGTGGTCATCCGCTGTCCCAGCGGGATGTGGGCGCTGATCTTCGCCAGCTGCCGCTGCGGCTGGTCGAAGGTGTCTATCCAGCGCTGATACTGCGGCGTCATCACCTCCGCCGGCACCACCGCATTGACGCGCACCTTGCTCTCCCGCAGCGACACCGCCCACTCGCGCGTCAGCGCCAGCACCGCGCCTTTGGCGGCGGTATAACCGCTGGTGCCGCCCTGCCCGCTCAGTGCGGTCTTCGAAGCGATATTGACGATCGCCCCCTGGCTGTCCTGCAGCGCCGCCTGGCAAAGATGCGCCATCTGGTAATAGTGCAGCAGGTTTTTCTCCAGCGAGCCGAGGAACGCCGCGCGCCCGGCCTCCAGCCCCACGCCGTCATTCACGCCGGCGTTATTCACCAGCCCGTCCAGCCGGCCATAGCGTTCAAGCACCTGCGCCACCGCCTGCTGGCAGTCGCTCTCCCGGCACAGATCGGCCATCACCACGCTGCTGCGCGGCTGCAGCGCCGTCAGCCGGGCGAGAAACGCCTCATCCGGCGCTGCGTTGGTGACGATAGCCGGCACCGCGCCCTCCTGCGCCAGCGTCAGCGAAATCGCCGCGCCGATGCCGGAGCCGCCGCCGGTGACAATCACCACCTTATCTTCAAGATACAGATCCATCGTCAGACTCCGTTAAACCGTAAACCCGGCAGGCGCTGCCGCCCCAGATCGCCGCCTGCTGCGACGGACTCAGGGCGGCCAGCGCCTGCTCACACAGCCGGTAAACCTGCGGGTAGTCGCCCGCCAGCAGGCATACCGGCCAGTCGGAACCGAACATCAGCCGCTGCGGGCCGAATGCCGCCAGCGCCTCTTCGAAAAACGGCAGCAGCTGCGCCGCCTGCCAGCGGCCGCCCGGCGCTTCGGTAATCAGCCCGGACAGCTTGCACGCCACGTGCGGCATCGCCGCCAGCGGCGCGATCTGCCGCGCCCAGTGCCGCGCGCCGGCGGCAATATCCGGCTTGCCCAGATGGTCCAGCACCAGCCAGTGGTCATCATGGCGGGCGGCAAAGCGCACCGCATCGGCCAGGTGGCGGTGCGTCACCAGCAGGTCATAGGCATAGCCCTGCCGCTGCAGCAGACGCATGCCCTGATTCACCGCCGGCCGTTCCAGCCAGCCGGCCGGGTCCGCCTCGTCCTGCACCAGATGACGTACGCCGCGCAGCAGCGGATGCCGCCGTTCCAGCCGCTGCGCCAGGTGCGGCGAGGCAATATCCAGCCAGCCGACCACGCCGCACATCCCACCAAGCTGCGGCGCCTGCGTCAGCAGCCATGCGGTTTCCTGCTCGCTGTGCCGCGCCTGCACCACCAGCGCACCGTCCAGCCGGTGCTGCTGTAGCCACGGCCGCAGCTGCGCCGGGCCGTAGTCGCGTTGCAGCACCGCCATGTCGTCGTCAATCCACGGATAGTCGGCGGGCAGGTAGCGCCAGTAATGCTGATGGGCGTCGATGCGTAACATCTTGGCCGCCCCTAACCGCGAAAGCGGAACCGTTCGATCGAGGCCGACTTCATCTCGATCGAATAGCCCGGCGCGCGCGGCGGCATATAGGCCGCGCCGCGAATCTCGCACGGCGTGACAAAGTGCTGATGCAGATGATCGACATATTCAATGACCCGCCCCTCATGGCTGCCGGCGATGCACAGATAGTCAATCATCGACAGGTGCTGCACGTACTCGCACAGGCCGACGCCGCCGGCGTGCGGGCAGACCGGCAGCCGGTACTTCGCCGCCATCAGCATCACCGCCAGCACCTCGTTCACCCCGCCCAGGCGGCAGGCGTCAATCTGCACCACGTCCAGCGCGCCGCGCATAATGAACTGTTTGAACAGAATACGGTTCTGACACATCTCGCCGCCGGCCACCTTCACCGGCCGCACGCCCTCGCGGATGCGCCGGTGCCCCTCCACATCGTCCGGGCTGGTCGGCTCCTCAATAAACCAGGGGTTGGCGAACGCCAGCTGATTGACCCAGGCGATCGCCTCTTCCACTTCCCACACCTGATTGGCGTCGATCATCAGCTGACGATCCGGGCCGATCGTTTCACGGGCAATGCGCACCCGGCGAATATCATCCTGCAGATCGCGCCCGACCTTCAGCTTGATATGGGAGAAACCGGCGTCCACCGCCTGCTGGCACAGCCGCCGCAGTTTGTCGTCCGGGTAGCCCAGCCAGCCGGCCGAGGTGGTGTAGCAGGGGTAGCCGTTCTGCAGCAGATTTTCCCGCCGCTGCGCCTGGCCTTCCGCCCGTTCGCGCAGCAGCACCAGCGCCTCCTGCGGCGTGATGCAGTCGGTGATGTAACGAAAGTCGATGCAGCGCACCAGCTCTTCCGGCGTCATATCCGCCACCAGCTGCCACAGCGGCTTGCCCTCCGCCTTGGCCCACAGATCCCAGACGGCGTTGACCACCGCCCCGGTCGCCAGGTGGATCGCCCCTTTGTCCGGCCCGATCCAGCGCAGCTGACTGTCGCCGGTAAACTGACGCCAGAACGTCCCCATATCGGCGGTGATATCCGCCAGCCGCCGACCGACGATCTGCGGCTCCAGCGCACGGATCGCCGCGCAGCAGATCTCATTGCCGCGGCCGATGGTAAACGTCAGCCCGTGGCCGCTCAGATCCGGCCGATCGGTGTCCAGAATCACATAGGCCGCCGAATAATCCGGATCGGGATTCATCGCATCGGAACCGTCCAACTGCTGCGAGGTCGGGAAGCGGATATCCTCCACCCGCAGCGCGGTAATCGTCGTCATGGCATACTCCCGTCAGGCCTGTACCGTGGTTTGTCGCTGCTCGCCCAGCCCGTCGATCCCCAGCCGCATCGTCTGGCCGGCGCGCAGGTAAACCGGCTGCGGCCGCTGCCCCATGCCAACGCCCGGCGGCGTGCCGGTGGAGATCACGTCTCCCGGCTGCAGGCTCATAAAACGGCTCAGGTAGCTGATGATATGCGCGACGGAAAAAATCATGGTGCGGGTGCTGCCGTCCTGATAGCGCCGGCCGTCCACCTCCAGCCACAGCCTGAGGTTCTGCGGATCCGGCACCTCGTCGGCGGTCACCAGCCACGGGCCGGTCGGGCCGAAAGTGTCGCAGCCTTTGCCTTTGTCCCAGGTGCCGCCGCGCTCAATCTGGAATTCGCGTTCGGACACGTCGTTAATCACGCAGTAACCGGCGACGTGGCGCAGCGCATCCTGCTCGGCGATATAGCGCCCGCCCTGGCCGATCACCACCCCCAGTTCCACTTCCCAGTCGGTTTTCTGCGAGCCGCGCGGGATCTCCACGTCGTCGTTCGGCCCGACCACCGCGCTGGTCCATTTGCTGAACACCACCGGCTCTTCGGGAATCGTCGCGCCGGTTTCCGCCGCGTGATCGGCGTAATTCAGGCCGATACAGATAAATTTACCGATGCCGCCGACGCAGGCGCCGAGACGCGGCTGCCCCTCTACCCGCGGCAGACTGGCGATATCCAGCTGCCGCAGCCGATCGATGCTGTCCGGCAGCAGCGCCGCGCCGCCAACGTCGGCGATATGCTGAGAAAGATCGCGAATGTCTCCGTGTTCATCCAACACGCCCGGACGTTCCTGCCCCACGGCGCCATAACGTAACAGTTTCATACAGTCCCCAATGTCAGAGAGAAATCACGCGCCACAGCGGCGCGCAACGGATCAGTTGCTCCAGCCGCCGTCAATAATCTGCACGGTGCCGGTGGTATAGGCGCTGGCATCAGAGGCCAGATACAGCGCCAACTGGGCAATTTCGTCGGTTTTACCGATGCGCCCGATCGGCTGGCGCGCCACAAACGCCTGGTACACTTCGTCTTCGCCGCGCCCCTGCTCGCGCGCCTGCTCGGCAATGCGCTGACGCAGCGACGGTGACTCCACCGTGCCGGGACAGATGGCGTTGCAGCGGATGCCGTCGGCGACGTAGTCCGCCGCCACCGACCGCGTAAGGCCAATCACCGCCGCCTTGGTGGCGCCATAGGCAAAGCGGTTCGGCACGCCTTTCACGCTGGAGGCCACCGACGACATATTGATAATCGTCCCCCGGCGCTGCGCCAGCATCGCCGGCAGAAACGCGCGGATGGTGTGGAACATGGCGCTGACGTTCAGGTCGAGGGCGAAGCGCCACTGCTGCTCGCTGCACTGCAAAATCGTGCCGCTGTGCACCACCCCGGCGCAGTTAAACAGCACGTCGACCGTGCCCAGCGTTTCCGCCGCCGCCGCAATCGCCGCGGTGTCGGTCACGTCCAGCCGCAGCGGAGTAATGCCCGCCAGCCCCTGCAGCGCATCGGTATTGATATCGCTGGCAATCACCTCCGCCCCCGCCGCGGCGAACAGTTTGGCGGTACTGAGGCCGATGCCCTGCCCGGCGGCGGTAATCAGCGCACGTTTCCCGGTGAGATCCATAGCAACTCCTTGGCTTAAAGGTCTAATGGTCAGGCCACTAAAGGCGGTTAAAGGTCAGGCCTTTACCATGACAAAAGACGCTTTACGCGTTATCGTTTGGTGAGAAAGTAAATATACCCGTCATACTTCAAGCTGCAGGTGTGTTGGCTGCGTTCAGTCACCCGGATCACTGACCGGTGTAAGCTCATCGGGGATTCCTTCCCTGGCCGCCTTCCTGCGACTCGAATTATTTAGGGTATAACAACGTTTTAAAACAACATTTCAATTAACTAATTTTTTACACCTGATTAACCAACACTCAAGCGAATTGAGCAATATTTGTGCGCTGAATCACTTAATGCCAACGTGCCGAAGGTTGAACATGCCGATTACCCGACTGGAAAATCCAAGAATTTACAGACAGATAGCCGACCAGCTGAAGCGTCTGATCGAAAACAATGAGTTTCCCCCCGGCAGCCGCCTGCCTTCCGAACGCGATTTGGCGCAGCAGCTGCAGGTCAGCCGCGCTTCGGTGCGCGAAGCGCTGATCGCGCTGGAGGTGATCGGTCTGGTGGATGTGAAGGTGGGCAACGGCGTGATCGTCAAAGCGCCGTCGGCGACGCTGACGTCGCAGGAACCGGTAATGCAGCAGGCCGGCCGCGATCAGTGGGCCGATGTCGACGACGAACTGAATATCTCGCTGGATTTCAACGCCGAGCTGCCGCCCTTTTCGCTGCTGCAGACCCGCCTGCTGATTGAGCCGGAAACCGCCGCGCTGGCTGCCCGACACGCCAGCGACGAAGAGCTGGCGGGCATCCGCGCCGCCTACCAGCAGAACTGCCGCGACAACCGCGCCGGTTCCGCCACCCATCCCGGCGACCGGCTGTTCCATATCCGCATCGCCCAGGCCAGCGGCAACCCGGCCTACGCCTTTATCATCGCCCACCTGCTCGGCCACCGTTACGGCAGCATGTTCCGGGTGTTGCAGCGCCACTATACGCCGGAGGATATGCCGCACCGCTCCGAGCAGGAGCACCAGGCGATACTGACCGCCATTGAGGCGCGCGACGTTCGCGGCGCGCGCAGGGCGATGAAGACCCATCTGGACCAGGTGATCGCGATTTTTGCACGGGCACAGTAAGCCGTAGCGGACACAGCGCAAACTTTACGCATCTGCGCGCATTTTCCCCATGCGGCGAGGGCGCGGGCGCATTACACTAAAGCCTGTTCCGTCAGGCCGCCAGGCGCTGATTTCGCTCTTGATGCTGTATTTTGAAATGGATATGGACCGTTGAAGACTATTTTCTCTGCCGTTTTAGTAACCCTCGGCCTGGGCAGCCTGTCGCTGTCGGCGCAGGCCGAGACGCCGCGGCTGACGTCGCAGATCGTCGACCAGTACGCCGAGCATATTTTCTACAACAGCGGCGCCACCGGCATGGCGCTGGTGGCGATCGACGGCAATCAGGTGGTCAACCGCAGCTTCGGTGACACCCGCCCGGGCAACAACCAGCGTCCGCGTCCGGACTCATTGATCCGCATCGCCTCCATCACCAAGCTGATGACCAGCGAGGTGATGGTGAAGCTGGCGGCGGAAGGCAGGCTCAAGCTGACCGACCCGCTGCGCAAATATTCCCCGTCCGGCGCCTACGTGCCCGGCTATAATTCACGCCAGCCGATTACGCTGCTGAATCTGGCGACCCATACCAGCGGCCTGCCGCGCGAGCAGCCGGGCAAAAAACCGCCGAAGACGCCGGTGTTCACCTGGCCGACCAAGGCGCAGCGCTGGCAGTGGCTGGCCCATGCGCACATCACCGTGCCGCCGGGGGTGCATGCCTCCTACTCCAACCTGGCTTACGATCTGCTGGCCGACGCGCTGTCGCGGGCGGCGGGCAAACCCTACACCAGGCTGCTGCGTGAGAAGATCACCGGGCCGCTCGGCATGGTCGACACCACGCTGACGCCGAGCGCCGAGCAGTGCTCGCGCCTGATGGTGGCCTCCGTCGGCCCCAGCGCCTGCGGCAATACCGTGGCGGCGGCCGGCAGCGGCGGCATTTACTCTACGCCGCGCGATATCCAGCGCTGGATGCAGCAGTTCCTCGATTCGCAGGCCAGCCCGCGCAAAACCACCGCCGCCCGCGAGCAGACCATGTACTTCCAGCGCCGTGAACTGGTGTCGCTGAAAGGGATGGACGTCCCCGGCGATGCGGATGCGTTAGGCCTCGGCTGGATCTATATGGCGCCGAAAGACGGCCTGCCGGGCATTATTCAGAAAACCGGCGGCGGCGGCGGCTTTATCACCTATATGGCGATGTCGCCGCAGAATAATATCGGCGTGTTTGTGGTGGTGACCCGTTCGGATCTGACCCGCTTCACCAATATGAGCGACCCGGTCAACCGGCTGGTGGCCGATCTGGTGGCCAACAAGGGCTGATGGCATCGGGCGCAGGAACCTGCGCCCAGTTAGCTGCTCCGCCGCCAGGCGTGGTTGCGTTCTTCAAACACCAGTTTATCCATCGAGTTGGCAACGCCCGCCTGCGCCAGCATCCGCAAGCAGGCGCCAACCCGGCTGCTTTCGTTGACGGATTCCAGATACAGCATGCGCAACATCACGTCTGTCATACGCGGTAAGCTGCTCTGCGCCTTTTCCCAGCGGGCGACCGTTTGCACATCGACCCCCAGCAGTTCCGCCAGCGCCTTCTGCGACATATTCATTTCCACCCGCAAGAAGCGGATTTCATCCGCCTGCAACGGGCGCTCGCACGCCACCAGCGCCCGGGCAATGGAGCGATGCAACCCCGCGACGTCCTCAATGCTGATGTAGATTTCACCCTCGATCTCTGACTGATGAACGCCATTCGCCAGCCAAATCGTATTCAAACCGCTTTCGATATAGTGATACACCGTTGTTTCCTCGCTAATGGATCATCACCGTCACCACCAAGGCGGCGGGATCGCTTACCACCCGTTTCAACACCACGACTACCTCTATCCGCTCGCCGGCAGCCACGCCGAGCATATTCAGCTTCCAGTCGCCCGCCGGCGTCAGATGGGGCAGCTCGGTAAAGCGGCTGTGGCGGCTGCTGAGTACCGCCAGAATTTGCCGCAGCGATATCCGCCGCTCCGCCATCCTCTGCCATCCTCTGCCGGGCATGGGCGCTTAACAGAATACGCTCGGTATGCGATGTCGCCAGCTGCTGCAACAGCCTTTTGGCCGCCGCCGGACGCAGAGGAAATTCGCTGATGTTGTCAGGGGGTATAAAATCCATTTTATCACCTGTCAATTTGATAGCTATCATTTTGACAGGTTAATCAGGCGTGGACAAGCGTGTTACACGATTAACGCGGAGAGAAAAGCCAGAGGGCGGAGCACGCTCCGCCCTCTGCAGGCATCGGCGCAGGATAAGTTTATGCCAGCGCCGCCATCTGGTGCATCACCGGGTGGAAGTTGCGTTTAAAGTAGATCAGGCCGTGACCGCCGTCGCTGAGCGCAATCTGCTTGATCTCCACCAGATACACCTGATGGGTGCCGACGCTCTGCACCTGAGTGATCTCCCCTTCCAGGCTCGCCAGCGTGTGGCGCAGCATCGGCTGACCGAGCGCGCCGGTCTGCCACTCTTCCAGCCGGAAGCGGTCTTCCATGCAGACGTCGGTCATGCCGGCAAAGTGGCGCGCCATCATCTCCTGCTCATGGTTCAGCACGTTGACGCACAGCCGGCCGTTTTCCTGAAATACCGGGTTCATCGCGCTGTTGCGGTTGATACACACCATCAGCGACGGCGGCGTATCGGTCACCGAACAGACCGCGGTGGCGGTAATGCCGCAGCGCCCCGCCGGGCCGTTAGTGGTGACGATATTCACCGCCGCCGACAGGCTGGCCATCGCATCGCGAAAGCGCAGCCGGTGTTCATTTTCCTGAGACATAGCAACCTCCTCCAAAAATCATTTCAGCAAGTTATTCAGCTGATTAATATCATCATTGTTATGCAGGTGCGGCACCGTCCAGCCGTTCTGATCGTAGTCGGACAGACATTTGTCGACCATCTGCATCATCTGATCCATGGTGCCGGATCCCTGTGCGTGGCGCAGGCACTGCAGGCGGATCTCATCCTGGCTGCCGGCATAGTTGATCTCATACAGCTCGTGGCGGCCGCCGAATTCGCTGCCGATCGCATCCCACATCAGCTTCAGGATCTTGATGCGTTCCACATGATCCATGCCGTTGGATCCGCGCACGTACTGCGCCAGGTACTTGTCGATCGCCGGGTTGTTCATATCACGCACGCTGGACGGCAGGTAAATCAGGCCGCTGGTCACGTTCTTTTCGATAATATGCTTCACCTTGGTGTAGGCCATCGGCGCCATCACGCGGTAAGTCTGCAGCGCGGCGGAATCCGGCAGATAGGCGCCGTTCTCCCACTGGGTGGCTTCGGCGCACATCGCGTCGCTCAGCGACCAGAACAGGTTGCGCCAGGCCACCACTTCTCCCAGATCGGCCTGTACGCCGCGAAACTCCAACACGCCGGTGCAGCCCAGGCTCTTTTGCAACAGCGCGGTGATAAAGTCCATCTTCACCGCCAGACGCACGCAGGCCTGCAGCGGGAACAGACGGGCAAACCCGCCCTGGGTGCTCCAGCGGCGACAGCGGTCGAAATCGCGGTAAATCAGTACGTTCTCCCACGGGATCAGCACATGGTCCATCACCAGAATAGCATCGTTTTCGTCAAAGCGACTGGAGAGCGGGTAATCGAACGGCGATCCGGTGGCGCCGGCGGCCAGCTCATACGAGGCGCGGGAAATCAGCTTCACCCCTTCGGCGTCCATCGGCGCGACGAACATCAGCGCGAAGTCCGGGTTATCGCCCATCACCTGCGCCGAACCGAAGCCGATAAAGTTGTAGTGGGTCAGCGCCGAGTTGGTGGCAACCACCTTGGCGCCGCTGACGATGATACCGGCGTCGGTCTCTTTCTCTACCTTGATAAACACGTCTTTCACCTCGTTGACCGGCTTATGACGGTCGATCGGCGGGTTGACGATGGCGTGGTTGAAGTACAGGCCGGTTTCCTGAATCCGCTGATACCAGTTGCGGGCATTGTCGGCGAACTGGCCGTAAAACTCGGGATAGGCCCCCAGCGCACAGCCGAACGCCGCCTTATAGTCCGGGGTGCGTCCCATCCAGCCGTAGCTCTGACGCGACCAGTCGGCGATGGCGTCGCGCTGCTGGCGCATCTCTTCCGGGCTGCGGGCATAGCGGAAAAACTTATGGGTATAGCCGCCGTTGCCGGTGTCGGTGCCCCAGCACAGGCGGTCATGGCTGGCCGGATCGTGCAGCGCGTCATACAGCTGGCCGACGGACGCGGCGGCGTTGCGGAACGCCGGATGGGTGGTGATATCCTTGACCCGCTCGCCGTAAATATAAATTTCACGGCCATCCTGCAGGCTTTTCAGGTATTCAGCGCCGGTGAACGGGCGTTTATTGTCAGCGCGGAAGTCTTCTGGTTTCATCGGGTGCCCCTCGTAATCGGTATTTTCACGGCCGCAGCGCGGCATATTGTTAAAATAATGTTTTCTTTTGGTTGCTTAATTGAAGACCCCAACGCCGGTTTCGAGAAGAGACTTTTGCGGCAATCGTCGGTACTTTTCAGAGGGGAGCGCCGCTTTCGCGGCAAACTGTGATCCAGGCGGTATTCCGCCGTTATGACAGGGCGTGTTGCGCGGCGCGATAGCGGCTCGGCGAGCAACCTTCCAGCCGGTTGAAAAAGCGGGCGAAGTAGGCCGGGTCCTTGAATCCCAGGCTGTAGGCGGTCTCATGCACCGTGCAGGCGCTGAACAGCAGCAGGCGCTTGGCCTCGCGCAGCAGCCGGTCGAAAATCAGCCGTTTCGGCGAGCGGTTGGCGAAGCGCCGGCACAGATCATTGAGCCGCGATTCGGTCACCCCCAGCGCCTGGGCATATTCCGGCACCGGCAGATGCTCGCGGAAGCGTTCGTCCACCATCTTGTTGAAACGCTGGAACAACTTCAGCTCGCCGCGCACGCCGGTGGCCGCCGAATCCTCCAGCGCGGTATTGCGCAGCAGCAGGGTGAACACCGCCTGCGCCAGCAGCGTCAGCGTTTGTTCGCGCCCCGCCAGCCCGGCGGAAAACTCGCGGCGGATCAGCGCCCAGTAGTGGCTGAGCGCCGCCAGCTCCTGCGGCGCGCTCGCCAGCGACATGCAGATGCCGGGCATATCCAGCGCCAGATTGCTGCCGGGGTACAGCCGCTCCAGCAGCGGCCAGATCAGCTCCTGACGCACCGTCAGCACGTGGCCGTCGCTGTCCGGCTCGGTGAAAAAGGCGTGGGGCACCGACGGCGGCGTCAGGATAAACAGCGGCGCCTGCACCGAATAGTGCTGGTCGTCCAGCTGCAGCTCGATCTTGCCGGTCTCCAGAAAGTGCAGCTGAAAAAAGCAGTCATGCCAGTGCACCTGCATATCGCGGCCGAAAAACGCCGCCAGCCCGGCAAAGGTTTCATAATGCACATCGTCCGCGGCGTAACGCGCATCGTACTCTTTACAGATATCGATGTTGGCGATAAAGCCGGTACTTTTCTGCACGTCCTTCTCCTGTGTCGTCAGGGGGCAAGCTCATCCCCGGTGATCTTGTCATGATTGACGGTGCTGCGCCGCTGCGCGGCGTTCATCGGAATGCGCCACACCAGCAGCGCGCCTATCACCAACAGCCCGGCGACGAAATACAGCCCGGAGTTGAAGCTGCCGGTCAGATCCTTCAGCCAGCCGATCAGCAGCGGGCTGACCGCCGAGCCGATATTGCCGGTGGCGTTGATCAGCGCGATCCCCACCGCGCGCGCTTCCAGACTGATGGCGCGATCCGGCGTGGTCCAGAAAATGGCCATCGCGGTAAACGAACCGACCGACGCCATAATGATCCCCAGCAGCTGGATCAGGCTATGATGCGTGGCCGACGCCAGCAGCCAGCCGGCGGCGGCAAACAGATACGGCAAGGCGGTATGCCGCTTGCGCTCCTGCAGCCGATCCGATCGTTTACTCCACCACACCATGCCGGCGATGGTGCAGATCTGCGGGATCGCCGCCAGAATGCCGATGACGATATTGCTGCTGTTCTGGTTAAAGCTTTGCAGGATCTGCGGCGTCCAGATATTGATCGCGCTCAGGGTGTTGGTCAGGCAGAAGTAGGCCAGCGTATACATCAGCACGATCGGCGTGAACACCTCGCGCCACAGGCTGCGCGATGATGTCTGCCGCGGCGCGGCGGCGGCCGTCTGCTGCCGTTTGTCGGCCTCCATCATCGCCTGCAGGCTGCTTTTCTCCTCGGCGCTCAGCCACTTGGCCTTGGCCGGGGTATCGTCCAGATAGAACCACACCACCACGCCCAGCAGCACCGACGGAATGCCTTCCAACAGGAACAGCCACTGCCAGCCCTTCAGGTTCAGCACGCCGTCCAGCGCCAGAATATAGCCGGACACCAGCGAGCCGATCGCCATGGTGACCGGCATGGCGATCATAAACAGCGCATTGGCGCGGGCGCGGTAATAGGCCGGGAACCAGTAGGTGAGGTACACCAGGATCCCCGGCAGAAAGCCGGCTTCGGTAATGCCGACGATCATGCGCAGCACATACAGGCTGGTCGGCCCGGTGGCGAACAGCGTACAGGTGGAAGCAATGCCCCACAGCACCATAATGGTGGCGATCCAGCGCCGCGCGCCGACGATGCTCAGCATGATGTTGCTGGGAATGCCGAAAATCACATAGGTGACATAAAACAGCGTCGCCGCCAGGCCGAACATGGTGGAACTGAGGCCCAGATCCTGCCCCATGGTCAGGCCGGCGAAGCCGATGTTGATACGGTCGAGAAACGAGAAGACAAACAGAATAAACAGAAACACGATCAGACGCCGAAACAGCTTGTTAATCACCGACTGCTCGGCGGCGCTCTGCGCTTTATGCGGCTGCGAATCGACCTGGTTCATGATGGCTCCGATTAATAGACGCCCGGGGCATCGCCCTGCGCCGTTCCCGCTTTAAACTCGGCGGCCAGTTTCTCCGCCGCCCGCGCCAGCAGGGTGGTATCGACGCCCACCGCCACAAACAGCGCGCCGCACGCCAGATAGTGGCGCGCCAGATCCGCCTGCGCCATCAGAATACCCGGCGCTTTGCCAGCGGCGCGGATACGCGCGATGGCGTCATCGATGGTCTGCTGCACCTCCGGGTGCTGCGGGTTGCCGGCAAAGCCCATATCGGCGCTCAGATCCGCCGGGCCGATAAACACCCCGTCCACCCCGTCGACCTGCAAAATATCGTCCAGGTTACTGACCGCCTCGCGGGTTTCAATCTGCACCAGCACACACATTTGCGCGTCGGCGTCATGCAGGTAGTTCGGCACCCGGTTCCAGCGCGAGGCCCGCGCCAGCGCGCTGCCGACGCCGCGTATGCCGTGCGGCGGATAGCGCGTGGCGCGCACCGCCGCGCGCGCCTGTTCGGCGTTCTGGATCATCGGGATCAGCAGCGTCTGCGCCCCCACGTCCAGCAGCTGTTTGATCACCACCGGATCGTTCCACGGCGGGCGCACCACCGGATGACTCGGGTACGGCGCCGTCGCCTGCAGCTGGCCGAGCACCGTCTGCACGTTGTTGGGCGCATGTTCGCCGTCGATCAGCAGCCAGTCGAAACCGGCGCCGGCCAGCAGCTCGGCGCTGTAGCTGCTGCACAGGCCGAGCCACAGGCCGATCTGCGGGCGCTTTTCCTGCAGCGCCTGTTTGAAGGTATTGATAAGCATCGCGTTTTCCCCTGGCCGCCGTTACACAAAGCGGCAGCTGATGCAGCCCATCGGGCCGTAATCCACGTGGAAGGTATCGCCGCGTCGCGCCGCCACCGGGCGGGTAAACGAGCCGCCGAGAATAATCTGCCCGGCCTCCAGTTCGACGTCGTGCGGAAACAGTTTATTCGCCAGCCAGGCCACGCCGTTGGCCGGGTGGTTCAGCACCGCGGCGGCGACGCCGGACTCTTCAATCACCCCGTTGCGATACAGCAGTGCGCTTATCCAGCGCAGATCCAGCGCGTCCGGCTTGATCGGCCGGCCGCCCATCACCACGCCGGCGTTGGCGGCGTTATCGGAAATGGTGTCGAACACCTTGCGCGGGCGCTGGGTTTCCGGGTCGACGTTGTGGCAGCGCGCGTCGATAATCTCCAGCGCCGGAATCACGTAGTCGGTGGCGTTATACACGTCAAACAGCGTGCAGTTCGGCCCGCGCAGCGGTTTGGCCAGTACAAACGCCAGCTCCACCTCGACCCGCGGCACGATAAAGCGGTCAATGGAAATATCGCTGCCTTCGTTGAAGAACATATCGTCCAGCAATGCGCCGTAGTCCGGCTCGGTGATCTGCGAGCTGACCTGCATGGCGCGCGAGGTCAGGCCAATCTTGTGCCCTTTCAGCGTCCGCCCTTCGGCGATCTTCAGTTCCACCCACTGGCGCTGAATGGCGTAGGCGTCCTCAATGGTGATCTCCGGATGATCGATCGACAGCGCGCGGATCTGCTCCCGGTTTTGCTCCGCCTGATGCAAGCGTTGTACCGCACGGCTCAACAGGTTTTTATCCAGCATTTACCACCTCTCAGGATTGACTGAACAGCGCGTGAACATTGTTCTGTTTGTAATTCAGCACCGGGTCCAGCTCTTCCATGGTGAAAGAGAGCGCCAGGTAGCGGTTGGCCGTCAGCGCGGCAAAGTGTTCTTTAATCAGCGCAAACAGCATCTCGCCCACCTGCTGCCGGCTCTCCAGGCTGCGGCCGTGGCCGATTTTCAGCGTCATATGCACAAAAGCGTAATCCTGCTTGCCGTCGGCCATCTGCCAGGTGTCCAGCCAGATGGCGCGGCTGCGCACGCCACCGAGCGGAAAGATGCCGGTGTCCGCCAGCGCCTGATTCACCTTGGCGAACAGCGCGGGCAGCTGCGCCTGCTCGCGGATATTGTCGGTACATTCAGCGTAAAAATGGGGCATGGCTTTACCTCAGGCTTCAGCGGGAAGCGGGAACACGGCGTTGACCTGCCCGGTGCCGGAACTGGCGAACAGCGGGGTGATAAACTCCACCTTGCCGTCATACTTGTCCCAGCCGAGCAGCCCCAGCAGCATCACGGTGTCGTGCATATTGCCCTCGCCGTAGCAGTAATCGGCGTACTCCGGCAGCATTTCGCAGAACTCGCGGAAGCGCCCCTCGGCCCACAGTTTCACCACCCGCTCGTCCATCTGCTGGTCAAACTGGCGGGTGTAGCTGTTCATGCCCTCTTCGGCGCGCTGGTCGTCGATAAAACGGTGCGACAGCGAGCCGCTGGCGAGCACCGCCACGGTGCCGTCATAGTTTTCGATCGCGGTTTTGATCGCTTCCCCCAGCCGGCGGCTGTCGGCGAAGTCGTGCACGGTGCAGAAGGCGGAGATCGACACCACTTTAAAGTGGCGATCGCTGTTCATATAGCGCATCGGCACCAGCGTGCCGTACTCCAGCTTCAGGCTGGGAATATCGTGCGCCTTGGCGCGTACGCCGAGCTTGCAGGCCTCATCGGCGATCATCTGCCCCAACTGCGGATTGCCGTCGTACTCATAGCTCATATCGCGGATAAAGTGCGGCAGTTCGTTACTGGTGTAGACGCCGGCGAAATGGTCGCTGCAGTTGATGTGGTAGGCGCTGTTCACCAGCCAGTGGGTATCGAACACGATAATGGTGTCGACGCCCATTTCTCGGCAGCGCGCGCCGATCTCCCTGTGGCCGTCGATCGCCCCCTGGCGGCAGCCGTGGTTTTTTCCCGGTAGTTCAGACAGATACATCGACGGCACATGCGTAATCTTTGCGGCTAACGCTAACTTACCCATAAGTCCTCCTATCCCCTTCATCTTTCGAATTGCCGCGTTGTTGGCTGTGCGGCCCATCCATGGGCTTCCCCCTCACGGGGCCGCGGCAATCCGAAAGCGATTGGGTATAGTCCTGTTTTTAATTCAAAAACATGAGGCTTAAACGCCCCAGCGTGGGATCGGATGGTCGCCCATTGAGATGCAGACGTTCTTCATCTCGGCGAACACTTCAAAGCTGTACTCACCGCCTTCGCGGCCGGTGCCGGAGGCCTTCACCCCGCCGAACGGCTGGCGCAGATCGCGCACGTTCTGCGTATTGACGAACACCATGCCGGCTTCGATATTGCGCGCCAGGCGCATCACCTTGCTCACATCCTGGGTCCAGATATAGGACGCCAAACCGTATTCCACATCATTGGCCATCCGCAGGCCGTCTTCTTCTGACTTGAACGGCAGCAGGCAGGCCACCGGTCCGAAAATCTCCTCCTGCGCCACGCGCATGCGGTTGTCGACATCCGCCAGCACCGTCGGCCGCAGGAAGTTGCCGTACTCCAACCCCTGCGGCTTATCCGGCCCGCCGGCCAGCAGCGAGGCGCCCTCTTCCACGCCCAGACGGATATAGCCGGACACCTTCTCCCAGTGCTGCTGGCTGATTAACGCGCCGACCTGGGTCTGCGGATCGGTCGGGTCGCCCACCCGCAGGCGGTTGGCGCGCTCGGCGAAACGTTTGACGAATTCCGGGTAAATGCTTTCCTGAATGAAAATACGCGAGCCGGCGGTGCAGCGTTCGCCGTTGATCGAGAAGATGGTGAACAGCGCGGCGTCCAGCGCGCGTTCGATATCGGCATCCTCAAACACCAGCACCGGCGATTTGCCGCCCAGTTCCATCGAATATTTCTTCAGCCCGGCGCTCTGCATAATGCGGCGGCCGGTGGCGGTGCCGCCGGTAAAGGAGACCGCACGCACGTCCGGATGGCGCACCAGCGCATCGCCGGCGGTGGCGCCGTAGCCCTGCACCACGTTCAGCACCCCGGCCGGAATGCCGGCCTCCAGCGCCAGCTCCCCCAGACGGTCGGCGGACAGCGGCGACAGTTCGGACATTTTCAGCACCGCGGTATTGCCCAGCGCCAGGCAAGGGGCGGTCTTCCAGGTGGCGGTCATAAACGGCACGTTCCACGGCGACACCAGCGCGCACACCCCGACCGGCTGCACCAGGGTGTAGTTGAGCATCTTGTCGTCCACCGGGTAGGTTTTGCCGTTCATCTGCTGGCACACCTCGGCAAAGAACTCGAAGTTGTGCGAGGCGCGCGGGATCAGCACGTTTTTGGTCTGGTGGATCGGCAGGCCGGTATCGGCGGTTTCCATCTCGGCGATCTGCGGCACGTTTTCATCGATCAGCTCGCCCAGCCGGCGCATCAGGCGCGCACGCTCCTTCATCGGCGTATTGGCCCATTTCGGGAACGCCGCCTTGGCCGCCGCCACCGCCATATCGATCTCCGCCTGCCCGCCGGAGGCCACCTCCGCCAGCACCTCGCCGTTGGCCGGATTGGTGGTGGTGAAGTACTCGCTGCTGGTCACGTTTTTGCCGTCGATCCAGTGGTTGATGGTTTTCATCGCAGGCTCTCCTGATAATCGTGTTCGCTGATAATGTGGTTGACCAGGCGGCCGATGCCTTCAATCTCCACCACCACTTCGTCCCCCGGCTGCACGTCGGCCAGCCCTTTCGGCGTGCCGGTGGCGATCATGTCGCCCGGCTGCAGCGTCATAAATTCACTGAGATAGCTGATGAGATACGGAATATCGAAAATCATGTCGGCGGTGGTGCCGCGCTGGCGCAGCTCGCCGTTGATATAGGTGCTGAGCTGCAGGCGGTGCGGATCGCCGATATCGTCGCGGTCGACGATATACGGGCCGATCGGCGTCAGGCCGTCGCGGCTTTTCACCCGCAGGTTCGGCCGATAGTAGTTTTCCAGGTAGTCGCGGATGGCGTAGTCGTTGCACAGGGTGTAGCCGGCGACGTACTCCATCGCCTGCTCGCGGCTGACGTGACGGGCGGTTTTGCCGATCACCGCCACCAGCTCGGCCTCATAGTGCATGTACTCCACCCCGGCCGGACGCACCGACACCTGGCGGTGGCCGGTCAGGGTATTGGCCGCCTTCAGAAACACCAGCGGCTCTTCCGGCGCTTTAAATTCCAGTTCGCTGGCGTGGTCGGCGTAGTTCAGCCCCAGCGCGAACACCGTGCCCTGTGCCGGCGGCAGCCATTCGACGTCGGTTTCATTCAGTTGCGTGCCGTCCGGCAGCGTGACCCGCAGCTGCTCGTCAACGCTGACGTTAAACATCTGGCCGTGATGGCGAATGCGCGCGTGCTTCATGCTTGCTCTCCTTCCAAAACCGCAACGTTGCTGAGTGCCGGCAGGCCGGCGGCGCGGATCGTCACCTCGTCGCCCGGGTTAATCGCCACCCGCTGATGCGGCGTGCCGATCAGCAGCACATCCCCCGGCTGCAGCGTAATAAACTCGCTGATGGCGGCCAGCAGCTCGCCGCCGGAACGCACCAGATCCGCCGTTGACCAGCGATCCTGCTCCACGCCGTTGATCTCGGTGACAATCTGCAGCCGGTCGATGTTATCCAGCTGCGCCATCTCGCCCAGCGGGCAGAAGCCGTCGCGACACTTGGCCTTGATCGCCGGGCGGTAAAAGCTGCTCTCCGCCAGGCTGACGTCGTTGGCCAGCGCATAGCCGGCGATATACGCCGCCGCCTGCGCCGCCGGCAGCTGGCGGGCGGTATCGCCGATCACCAGCGCCAGCGTGCCGCCGCTGTAAACTTTTTCTGCCGCCGGCAGCGGGATCTGACCGCCGGGGCTCAGGTAGGTGTTACGCGGTTTGATAAACCATACTGGGGTCTTCGGCGGGGTCTTGTAGGGCGCGTCATGGAACGCGCGGTCCCAGGCGTCCATCTGGCTGCGGTGGTTAAGCGCCACCGAAAATACGGTTCCTTTCATGCAAACTCCTATTGTCACAAATCAGGACATCCGGCATTCGTTAATATATTAATGATTACTTTTAACCGCTGCTCAGCATTTACGCAACGCCGTTAATTTGATTTGTGATCGTGATAACAAAATATTCACAACCCCAAAACATATTGGTGATATTTCAAATAATTAGCCTTTTTAAGCCCTATTTTTCACGCTGAGACACATTTTCCCTTTATCCACGACGCCAAATATGGCTACTATTAAGTTATTAATAAAAATCGAACGGCCGGCGCCTGAACGCCGGATGCGCCAACACTTTGATAGCAAAGGCCCGACATATGCATGAATCCCTCACCATTGCCCTGTTGCAGGCGCGCGAAACCGCGATGGGCTTTTTCCGCCCGATCCTGAAAAGCCACAACCTGACCGAACAGCAGTGGCGCATCATCCGCGTGCTGGCCGACCAGCGTTCGATCGAATTCCATGAGCTGGCGGCGCAGACCTGCATTCTGCGCCCCAGCCTGACCGGCATTCTGTCGCGCATGGAGCGGGATAAGCTGATTTTCCGCCTGAAACCGGTTAACGATCAGCGCAAGCTGTATGTCTCGCTGACCCAGCAGGGCCAGGAGCTGTATGAGGTGGCGCGCCATCAGGTTGAACAGGGCTACCGTGAGATTGAGGCGGCGTTCTCGCCGGAGAAAATGCAGCAGTTGATGGCGCTGCTGGATGAGCTGATCACCCTGGGCGAGCAGCAGCCCGCCAACCTGGTCGCGCATCCCGCCAAAAAGTGACGGCCCTCAGGACGCGGCGGGCCGGGCCTCCGGCAGCAGCGCGCCGCCGTCCACCACCAGCGTCTGGCCGGTGATATACCCCGCCGCCGCAGAGGCCAGAAACACCATCGCCGCAGCGATATCTTCCGGCTCCCCCAGCCGGCCAAGCGGCACCGCGCCGCCAATCGCCTGATTGAAGGCGTCATCCCCCAGGTTCGCCATCGCCGGTGTGCGGATCATGCCCGGTTCCACGCCGTTGACCGTAATGCCGTAAGGCGCCAGCTCCAGCGCGGCGGCGCGGATAAAGCCGTTCACCCCGGCTTTGGAGGCGGCATAGTGCGCCAGCCCGGGATAGGCCACCTTCGGCCCGGTCACCGATGAGGTCACCAGAATGCGCCCGCCGCCCTGGCGGCGCATCCACGGCAGCGCCGCCTGCGCCAGATGGAACGGCGCCATCAGGTTGACGCTGAGGGTGCGCTGCAGCAGCGCGCGGTCAATCTCGGCAAACGGCGTCAGCGGGAAATAGGCGGCGTTATGCACCACCACGTCCAGCCGGCGGCAGCGCTGCGTTACCTGCGCCACCAGCGCGGCGGTCTGCGCCGCGTCGCCCAGATCGCACGCCAGCGCCTGCGCCGACCCACCCTGCTCTGTCAGCTGTTCCGCCGCCTGCCGCGCCTTATCATGCTGGAGATCGGCCACCACCAGCGTGGCCCCCAGCCGGGCAAAGGCACCGGCGATCGCCAGCCCGATGCCCTGCGCACCGCCGGTCACCAGCACCACCTGCCCGCGGAACGCATCCGCGGCGAAGGTCATGCCCCGCTCCGCGGATGGCGGGTGGTATTGAGCACCTGCGCATGCGCGCCGACGGCAAAATTACTCAGCGCGCTGAAGTCGCTGCCCTGATAGCCGAGGATCTTGCCGTCGGTACGCAGCCCCTGCAGATCGATCATCACCACGCCGAGGGTCGGAATGATCTTTTCGCGCCAGACAAACAGATACAGCTGCTCTGCCACCTTGACGTAGTGGCAGCGGTCAACGTCCGCCAGCCCTTTCTCCACCCCGTCCAGACATTGCCAGGCGTAGAAATTGTCGTTCAGGTAGATATGCTCATAGCGCTCGGTGGGGCTGTAGGTATACATATTGCGCATGCCGATCAGTTCGTCGGTAAACGCCGGCAGCGGCGCATCGTCATCCGCCAGCCGGCCGAAGCGAAACTCGGCCGCCACCGCGGTCAGCGGCAGCCCCTGCTCCACCCGGCTGAAAGCGTCCAGGCGCGTCTGCGCCTCATCCGGCAGTTGGCCGTACACTGCGGTGAAATTGCCCAGCGCCCGATTACATACCAGCGTAATGCTGGCGTTGGCGCGCTGCGGGTCGAGGAAGTCGATAAACAGCACGCCAGGGCGCAGCGCGGTGGCGCGATAATCCGCCGGCTGCCCGCGCCAGTGCATCGTCTGTCCGTCGACAAAGCAGACGTCGAGACGCTCGCCGTCGGCAAAGTACAGGCTCAGCGTCTGCCCGGCCAAATCGTCCTGCGCCTGCAGGGTATGACTGTCGGGGGCAAAGCCCTCCGCCAGTGCGCCAACCTGAATAAACACCGCTTCTGAATGCATTTGTCGCTCCTTATAGGGAAGTAAAAGCCAGAGTAGGCACATCCACCACGCCGGCGCCGCCGTCGGCCACCAGCGTGGCGCCGGTAATGATCGACGCCTGCGGCGAGCAGAGAAAACAGCACGCTTCGGCGATCTCTTCGGCGCTGGCCGGCCGCCGCAGCGGCACGTCGCGGCATACCTGACGGTAAGCCTGATCCAGCGTCCAGCCGTGCGCCGCCATCAGCGGCCGCATCTCTTCATCGGCCATCGGCGTGGTCACCCAGCCGGGGCAAATTGCGTTGGCGCGCACCCCGAGCGGGCCGTAATCGCGCGCCACGGAGCGCATCAGGCCGATCAGCGCATGCTTGGCGGTCACGTAGCCGCACGCCTCCGGCCCGGCGGCCAGCGAGGCAATCGACGCCACCAGCAGCAGGCTGCCGCCGCTTTTCACCAGCTCCGGCAGGCAGGCGCGCGCGCTGGCGAAGGCGCTGTTGAGGTTGCTGTCCAGCGCCTGCCGCCATGCGGCGTCCGTCATCTCGCCCAGCGCGCCTAATCCCATGCCGCCGGCGCTGCCGATCAGGCAGTCGATACGCCCGCCCTGGCGCATAATCTGCGGCAGCAGCGTGTCGCGCCAGCTGTCGCCGCAGGCGGCGTCGCCCACCAGCGCCGTGGCGCCAATCTCCGCCGCCAGCGCCTGCAGCGGTGCGGCGCGGCGGCCGACAATAAACACCCGATCGCCCTGCCCGGCCAGTTGCCGGGCGCAGGCGGCGCCGATGCCAGTACCGCCGCCGGTAATCACCACCGTTCTAGTCATCGATTTTCTCCATCAGTTGCGCCACCATCAGACACGCGCTGAGCAGCAGACAGCGCTGCGCCGCGGTCAGGCGTAAATAGCGCCGGCCCGGCGGCAGGCGGCTGACCACCTCGCAGGCGGCGAAATGTTCGATGCTGAACTGCCAGCGCCCCGCCGCCAGCGTCAGCTGGGCATGGCGGAAATCCAGCTGCGCCAGCGTCGCGCCGATTTGCGGATAGCGCGCCAGCCAGCCCGTAAGCTGCCGGGCGGCGGCCTCATCGCCCGCCGTGCAATAGCGTACGCCGCGTTGCCGCCACCAGCCGGTGCCGCGCACCGTCAGCCGGGCGCTGCCCGTCAGCGCAGTGCGGCCGCTCAGGGAAAAACGGTGGCTGACGATATGCGCCAGAAACAGCGCCTGCGGCCGTTCGCTGATCTCAAGCTGCGGCCCCTGCGGCAGCGTCAGGCATAGACGGCCGGCGGACAGCCGATCGCAGGCATAGGGACGCAGATCCGCCTGCAGCCGGTCGAGCGCGCTGCCGGCGCGGTAGCCGGCCGGTTCACGCTGCCAGACGCGGTTAACCGAGGGACGTAAGGCGATCAAACTGCACCTCCTCGCGTTCCGACTTATCCAACGCCTGCATCAGCACCTGCTCCACCGGCACCGGCTTGAACGGGTTGACCCGCTGCACGCACAGCGTCCAGAACAGGGCGTACACGGCGGTCAGGCCGATCATGATGCCGAACGGGATATACACCGCGCTGCGCGGCATGCCCGGCGGCGCGATATAGATAATCGCCAGCACGATGCCGATGCTGGACACAATCTGCGGTAGCGGAAACAGCGGCGATTTATAGGCGCGCGGCAGATCCGGCCGGCGGATGCGCAGTAGCACCACCGACAGCGTCACCAGCAGGTAGGCCACGCCCCAGGCGCACACCGCCGCCAGCACCATCGGGATAATGCGCTCCAGATCGCCCTGAATGGCGAAGGCGTGCACGCAGGGGATCAGCACCGCCACGGCAATGCCGACCACCGGCGTTTTAAAACGCGGATGCAGGTAAGCGAACGCCTTCGGCAGCGCGCCGTCCAGCACCATGCCGTACAGAATGCGCGGCACCGCGGCCATCAGCGTATTGATGGTCGCCGCGCCGGCCAGCAGCAGGCCGACGCCCAGCCAGTATTTGCCGAACTCGCCCATCACCTGGCCGGCGAACGCCGGGATCGCCATCGGCGTATCCAGCAGGCGCACATGATGCTCGGCGTCGACCACCACGTTCTCCACCTGATGGCTGAGCGCCGCGCCGTACAGCGCCATACAGGCGGCAACGCCGCACAGTCCCAGCGCCATGGCGCGCGGGATCACCCAGGCCGAGCGTTTGATCTCCGGCGCCATCGGCGTCACCAGTTCGCAGCCGACGAACATAAACATCGCCATCCCCACCAGGCTGAACACCGCAAAGGGATCGCTGACGTCCAGCGCGCTGCCGAACCAGCCGGGCAGCGCCACCGCCGGCGGCGACAGCAGGCCGGCGATGCCGAAAATCACCAGCGTGCTCCACATGCCGAAGGTCAGTACGATTTCCGCCTTGCCGAACGCCTCAATGCCGAACGCGTTCAGCAGGCCGAAAATCACCACCAGCCCGACGCCGACCATCCATGAGGCGTTATGGCTGGTCGCCAGGGTGTTGAGATGTTCAAAATTCACCAGCGCCATGATGCCGGCCAGAATGGTTTCCGCCGTACCGGCGAAGATATGCACGATCAGATAGGCGGACAACGCGCCGGTAATGGCGAAGAAGCGCCCCATGCCGCAGGAAATGTAGTCGTAGACCGAACCGGTGGTCGGCAGGATCGCCGCCGCTTCGGCAAAGGTGGTGAGCTGCGCCTGCATCATCACAAAAGCGATCAGCATCGCCAGCGCAAAGGTATCGCCGCCGATGCCGAAACCGCTGGTTACGGTCAGGATCACCGGGCTGGCCATAATCACGCCGACCGAGCTGGCCAGCGTGGTGGGAAAGCCCACCTTGCCTCGTTCAAGGTGGGCGGAAAGGCGCGACGACAGGTTCATCGGAATATCCTCTGCAGGTTGGCTTAACGCACTATAGAGAGGAAAGGAAAACGCTGACTATCGTCCTTATGGACGAGATGCCTCAGGCTGTGCGCTGCGCCACAGCGCCAGCCCGCCGGCGTCGCGCGGGTAGCGCCGCAGCGGGGCCAGCACCTCGGAGAAAAAGGCGTAGTAGCCGGCGCACAGCCGGTTATAGCCGTCCGGCCCCAGATGCGCCGGGCAGCCGCCCTGGCACACCATCTTCACGCTGCAGCGCTGGCACTCGCGCCGTACGCTCTTGCGCCGGCCGAAAGGCAGCGCGCGGGCGGCATCCGCCAGCGTCGCCAGCTCATCGCCGGCGTTAAAGCGCCCCAGCCGGTGGGCCTCGTCAATCAGGTGATCGCAGGCGTAGACGCCGCCGTCCTGCTCCATCACCAGGTTGCCGCCGCAGCGCGCCGCATGCACGCAGTCGGGGCTGACCTGGGTGAAATACTGCGCGTAGACGTGCTCAATATTCATCACAAACACCCGCCCCACGTCGCCGCGCTGCCGCCAGCGGCGGTAGATATCGCGCATAAAGCGCCCCCAGTTGGCCGCGCTGAGGCTATAGCCGCCCGCCGGCGCGTCGCCCTCCAGCATCAGCGGTTGAAACTGCAGAAAACGCGCCCCCAGCGCCGTCACCTGGTCATACAGCGCCGCGGCGGCGTCGGCGACGCCGTCGTGCACCACCACCAGCAGGTTAAACGCCACGCCGTGCTGCTGCAGCAGCGCAATACCGCGCAACGCAGCGTCATAGCTGCTGTTGCCGCGCCGGTCCGGACGATGGGCGTCCTGCGTCTGACGATCGCCGTCCAGGCTGACGCCGATAATAAAATTATGCTCTCTGAACAGCCGGCACCAGGCGTCGGTCAGCAGCGTGCCGTTGGTCTGCAGACTGTTGCTGACCATCACGCCCGGCGGCGCATAGCGGCGCTGCAGCGCCAGCGCCCGTTTATAGAAGCCGATGCCCGCCAGCAGCGGTTCGCCCCCCTGCCAGACAAAGTTGATCTCCCGGCTGTAACGCGGCTGGGCGGCGATGTACTGGCGGATAAACTGCGCCAGCAACGCATCGTCCATCCGCCTAGGCCTGTCGCCGCGCTGCGGATAGTAGCAGTAGCGGCAGGCCAGATTGCAGCCGGCGCCGACCGGTTTCACCAGCAGGTGGAACGGCGCGGCGGCGCGGGCTACGCCGCTGACCGGGATTTGTCGCGCCCGCAGCGCATCGATATTCATGGCGCCTCCGCCAGCGGCTGGCGGGTCGCCGGATCGATACCGATATAATGGCCGTCGGCATCCACCCCGAGGTAGTCCACCATCTTGCCTGTTGCTTCAATCACCATCCCCTGCCGGGCATAGCGCTGATAGGCCGCGCTGAGACGTTTGACCATCTCCGGGTGCTCGGCGGCCAGATCGCGGGTTTCCAGCGGATCGTCGTGCAGATTGAACAGTCCCCAGGGCGCGCTGGCGGCCTGCGGGCCGTTTTTCACCAGCCGGCGCAGCTTCCAGTCGCCGTCGACATAGGCCGCCTGATTGTGCAGCTCCACGGCGTAGTTGAGCCGCGGCGCCGCCTGGGCCTCGCCGCTGAAATAGCGTTTGAAACTGACGCCGACCATCGGCAGCGGCGCCTGTTTTTTCAGCGGCTTGGCGGCGTCGATGCCGGCAAATTCATACAGCGTCGGCGCAATGTCATAGATCGCCATCGGCGTACGGTCGATGGTGCCATGCTGCTGCAGCTGCGGGGCGGCAATAATAAAGTCGGTATTGATGCCGCCCTGTCCGCTGGTGGTCTTATGGTAATTGGCGTACGGCGCGTTGCTGACGTTAGCCCAGTGCGGGCCGTAAGCCACAAACGACCCCTTACGGCCGATATTGGCGTAACTGTTGTCAAACTGACGCCAGTAGTCCGGCTGCGAGCCGTAATAGAAGCCCTGCGCCGGGTTGGCGCCGTTGTCGGTCAGGAACAGCACGATGGTGTTCTTATCGCGCCCGGTCTGTTTCAGGGTCTGCATCACCTTGCCGATCTGCGCGTCCATATTGGCGATCATCGCCGCATACACCTGCATGGTTTTCGCCGCATACTTTTGCTGCTGCGGCGTCATCGCCTGCCATGCCTTATCCAGCGCCAGCGACGGCAGCGGCGTATTGTCGTTAATGATACCCAGCGCCTTCAGCCGCTTGATGCGCTGCTGATAAATCGCCTGGTAGCCGGCGTCGTATTGGCCGTCAAACCTGGCGATCCAGTCATCCGGCGCCTGCAGCGGATCGTGCGGCGCGGTAAACGCCAGATAGGCGAAAATCGGTTTATCCTGCGGCGTGTCATCGATCCACTGCGTCAGCTGGCGGGCATAGGCCTCGCTGGAGTAGAAATCCTGCGGCAGCGACACCCGCTTGCCGTTCAGGGTATAGAAGGTGTGAAACGCCTCGACGGTGCCGAGCGGTTTCGCATCGTTAAAATGACTGGTTCCGCCGCCCATAAAGGCGAAAGCCCGTTCAAAACCGCGATCGGTCGGCCGCGCGCCGTCGGAGTAGCCCAGGTGCCATTTCCCCGCCATCATGGTGGCGTAGCCAGCGTCGCGAAAGCGCTCCGGCAGCGTAACAACCCGATCCGTCAGGCGCATTTCATAGCCCGGACGCGCAATGGTGTTCTGATACCACCACATAGCGCCCATTCCCGTCTGCTGGTTGGTGTTGCCGGTCATCAGCATCGACCGCGCCGGCGCCGACATCGGCGAGGTATAAAACTGGCTCATGCGTACGCCCTGCTCTGCCAGCGCCTGCAGATTGGGCGTCGGGATTTCGCCGCCAAACGGCGTGATGTCGGAATAGCCCATATCGTCCGCCACAATAATCAATACGTTGGGCCGTTCGCCCGGCGCGCTATGCGCCAGGCCTGACACCACGCTGCTCAACGCCACTGCCACCACTTTTCTTTTCATCGCCATTTCGCTCCTGAAGCATCATCATTTTTTCTTCTTAACGGCCTGCGGAAAATTGCCGGTATACTTTTTCATCAGCCGTAATTTTCGAGTGTAGAAAGCAAAAGAAATTTTTGACTATCGTTCTTAAGGACGAGGGAAAAACGGCATCGTCAGCGGCGGTAGCGTCACGCGCAGCGCCGCATGCGATCGCCCGCAGGGCAGAAAATCGGGTGAAAATTCAGAGAACAAGCGGCGAAAAACTTTATTAATGTTTTAATAAAAAGGCAGGATTCACGCATTAGAAACGTGACAATTACCGCTCTGGCTCATTGTTATTTATGTAGTTTATTGCAAGCCACCTCACGTTGTTAATATGTTTTTATTGTGTTGCATAATTGCGACAACTATGCTGTTATCGTTCACATATTAACCGATCCCCACTACGCACAATAGTGCCCGGATCCCGGCGGTCGCGCCGGCGAGCTAAGGGCGATAAAGGGAGGGCAGGACATTATGCAGACACCATCAGCGCCCGCGGCGAACGATGCCTTTATTGCCAGTTGCCTGAACACCATCGCGCATCTTATTCCCGTTTCCGCCGGCGTGTTTTATTTGGTCAACAGCCAGTTAAAACCCGAGCATTATATTTTGCAGGGCATTTCCGCCAATACGCATCGGCAATATTTGGCAGATTTCCAGCATATTGATCCGATGAAACCGGCCAACTTTCATCGGCACGATATTACCATGGTAAATATGACGCCGGCGGCCATCGCCAATAACCGCCAGTATTACCATGATTTTATGTTGCCGAATAATATGCGCGATATGACCGAAATCTTTATTCGCCAACGCAAGCGCATCGTCGCCGGGGTGTCATTAATCCGTGATACGCCGTTTACCGCGCTGGAACGCGGCCGGCTGCACGCGGTGCTGCCGCTGATTGAGCTGGCGACGCGCGACCTGCTGCCCGAGGGCGAAGCGCAGCTGCTGACCGCCAAAGAGCAGGAAATTGTCAACCTGGTGCGCGAAGGCGCCAGCAATAAACGCATTGCCTTAAAGCTGGGTATTTCGCTCTCCACGGTGAAAACTCATATGCGCAATATATTTTCTAAAACCGCAGTGGTAAACCGCACCGAATTGGTGTCCAGCGGATTTATCGCCCAGGGATAATAGGTTCCGCCGCCAGCCTGGCGAAATACATTGCCGTTATTATCGTCAGCCGCAATAAAATCATAGCCAGCCATAAGGATATATTTATGTCCAGCGATGCCTTTTCCGCGCCTGCCCAGCGGGCGGTGCTGCCCTGCCCGCCAAAGCTGCTGATCGCCATTATCGCCTTCGCCGCCATCGCACCCGGCGTGCTGATGACCGCGCCGGCGATCGCCGCGCAGCTGGCCGCTGAATGGCGTCTGACGCCTGCGCAGATCGGCCGGCTGTTCGCCTGCGAGCTGGGGGCGATGAGCCTCGCCACGCTGCCGGCCTGGTGGTGGATGAGCCGCATCAACTGGCGTCGGGTCGCCTGGCTGGCGGCCGGCGTCTTTCTGCTCGGCAATCTGGCCTCGGCGCTGGTCAGCGGCTTCGGCCCGCTGCTGGCGCTGCGTTTTATCGCCTCGCTGGCGGGTGGCACGCTGATGATTCTTTGCATTACCTGCGCCGCCGGCGTCAGCAACGCCAGCCGGGTTTATGCCTGCTGGGTGCTGGGCCAGCTGGCGCTGGGGGCGATCGGCCTGCTGGCGCTGCCGCCGCTGTTTGCCCAGTTCGGCCTGATGGCGGTCTACCTGCTGCTGGCGGCGCTGATGCTGTGCTGCCTGCCGCTGATCGCCGCCTTTCCCGACGGCTACCGACCGGCGCCGCAGACGACAACGTCCCGCCGCCCCGCCCCGGTCGCGCGCAAGCTGTGCGCGGTGGCGGCAGTACTGTGCTTTTATATCAGTCTGAGCGCGGTCTGGACGTTTATCGGCAATATCGGCGCCGCCGCCGGGCTGTCGGCGGTGCACGGCGGCCAGGTGCTGGCCATCGCCACGCTGTTCGGCATCGCCGGCGCCAGCGTGGCCGCGCTGACCGGTGACCATCGTCAGCGACAGCGGCTGATGGTCTTCGGCTACCTGCTGCTGCTGACCAGTATCATGCTGCTGTTCGCCACCCCGCAGCTGGCGCGCTTTGCCGCCGCGGCGGTGCTGTTCAAATTCACCTGGACCTTCGTACTGCCGTTTATGCTGGCGGCCGTCGCCGGGCTGGATAACAACGGCAAACTGATGAACGGCATCAACCTGGTCATCGGCGGCGGCATGGCCATCGGTCCGCTGCTGGCCGGCTATCTGCTGCAATTTTTCGGCGGCTTCGGCGCGCTGCTCGGCGGTGCACTGAGCTGCGCCCTGCTGTCGCTGCTGCTGATCTCGCTGGCATCCCGCGCGCCGCGCGCGCCCTTTAACAAGGAGTCTGCAACGTGAAAAGAAACACCGGCTTTTTCTTCGATGAACGCTGCTTCTGGCACAGCACCGGGCTGCACGCCACCACGCTGCCGGTCGGCGGCTGGGTGCAGCCCCCCGCCGGCGCCAGCCATGCCGAATCGCCGGAAACCAAACGGCGGATGAAAAACCTGATGGACGTCTCCGGCCTGTCGCGTCAGCTGCAGCTGCGCAGCGCCGAACTGGCGGACGAACAGGACCTGCAGCGTATTCACCCGCCCCACTATCTGCAACGCTTCAAGCAGCTGAGCGACAACGGCGGCGGCCTGCTGGGTGAGGAAGCGCCGCTCGGCCCCGGCAGCTACGAAATCGCCAGGCTGTCCGCCGGGCTGGCCTGCAGCGCGCTGGAGGCGGTGCTGCGCGGTGAGCTCGACAACGCCTATTCGCTGTCGCGGCCGCCGGGCCACCACTGCCTGCCGGAACAGTCGATGGGCTTCTGCTTTCTGGCCAATATTCCTATCGCCATCGAACGCGCCAAACAGAGCTGCGGCCTTGATCGGGTGGCGGTGATTGACTGGGACGTGCACCACGGCAACGGCACCCAGCACATCTACTGGCGGCGCGACGACGTGCTGACCATTTCGCTGCATCAGGACGGCTGCTTCCCGGCCGGCTATGCCGGCGAGCAGGATCGCGGCGCCGACGCCGGCCTGGGTTATAACCTCAATATTCCGTTGCTGGCCGGCGCCGGCGACGACAGCTACCTGTACGCCATGCAGCGCATCGTGCTGCCGGCGCTGGCGCAGTTCCGCCCGCAGGCGATAATTATCGCCTGCGGCTACGACGCCAACGCGATGGATCCGCTGGCGCGCATGCAGCTGCACAGCAACAGCTTCCGCGCCATGACCGCACTGGTGCAGGAGGCCGCCGACCAGCTGTGCGACGGCAAACTGCTGCTGGTGCATGAGGGCGGCTATGCCGAGTCCTACGTGCCGTTTTGCGGGCTGGCGGTAATGGAGCAGTTGAGCGGCGTCCGCACCGAGGTGCAGGACCCGCTGCTGGCCTTTATTCAGCAGCAGCAGCCGCGCGCGGACTTCAACCGCTTCCAGCGTGAAGCCCTCGACCAACTGGCGCGACAATTCGACCTATAATCAAAGAGGAACACTCACAAGGGGACGGTATGTCGCAACAACAGGTCAGCTTTATCAAGGGGCAGCGCGGTGATATCGCGCTGCATGACTGGCAGCATGACGCGCCGCGTTTTCTGGCGCTGCTGGTACACGGCTACGGCGAGCATCTGGGCCGTTACCACTACGTGGCGCGCACGCTGCAGGATCTGGGCGCACGCGTCTTCGGCCCGGACCATCTCGGCCACGGGCTGTCGCAGGGCGAACGGGTGCTGATTGAGGATTATGAGGCGGTGGTCGACGATGTGCGGCAGGCCGTCGGGCAGATTCGCCGTCAGCATCCCGATCTGCCGCTGGTGGTCATCGGCCACTCGATGGGCGGCATGATCGCCACGCGCTACGTACAACGCTTCGGCGACGACGTCCGGGCGCTGGTGCTGTCCGGCCCGCTGCTGGGCGAACATACCGCCATCGGCGATCTGCAGGACATGGAGACCATCCCCGATACGCCGCTGGACGTCAGCACCCTGTCGCGCGATCCGGCGGTCGGCGTCGCCTATCAGGCCGATCCGCTGGTGTGGCACGGGCCGTTCAAACGCCCGACGCTGCAGGCGATACGGCGGTTTCTGGCGACCATCGACGCCGGGCCGGGCTTCGGCGCGCTGCCTACGCTGTGGCTGCACGGCGGCGACGATCGTCTGGTGTTAAGCGAGGAGAGCCGCACCACCCTCGAACGGCTGCGCGGCAGCGATTTCCACACCGAGATCCTGCCCGGCGCCCGCCATGAAATTTTCCATGAGATCGACAAAGATCGGACGCTGCAGCTTGTCAGCGCGTTTATCCAACGCACGCTGCGCTAGAGGAAAAGCCGGCCCCACGGGGCCGGTCTGTCAGCCGTTCACTACCGCCAGGTAGTGCTTTACAAAGCGATCGGAGGTGATGTCCCAGCGTACTCTGGCGCCCTTGGGCGCAAACCAGGCGTCGCCGGCCTGATACTGCACCGCTTCACCGCTGGCTTCATCGGTCAGCGTCACCGTGCCTTCCCACACCGTCGCATGCTCGGCAAACGGATACTCCATCACAAAGCTGCCGCGGGTGCAGCTGAACACGCCGCAGCTCAGGTTGTCGTCGGGCGCGCCGTCGATCATCGCCACGCTGACCGTCGGTTCGCCGGCAATCACCGTCGCCCCCAGGTTGCTGACGCTGCCGATCTCCGTCAGCGCCGGCAAGGGTTGTTTAAGCAGAAGTGGTTTCATTTTGGTTTCCTCTGGTTGTAATAACGGTTAACGGCGTCCCTTCCAGTAACCGGACGTCTGGTGCCACATTTTGCCGGCGGAGGTTATCACCCGGCGCAGCTTGTCCTTGCCGAAGATATCCACATGCGGGATTGAACTCATCAGTGCGTAGCGCTCGGAGCCTTCCGCCATGCCCTCCGCCAGCACCTTGCAGACGATATGGCTGGGGGTGACGCCGAAGCCGGAATAGCCCTGCACGTAAAACACATTGTCGTGCGCCGGCAGCGTGCCGATTTGCGGGAACAGATTGGCGCTGCAGCACAGCGGCCCGCCCCAGGCCATATCAATCTTCACGTCATGCAGGTACGGGAACACCTTCAGCATCAGGTTGCGGTTCCAGGCTTTCAGATCGGCGGGAATATACTCCAGCAGCCGCGTGGCGCTGCCGAACAGCAGACGGTTCTCATTGGTCACCCGGTAGTAGTCGATCACCGGACGAATATCGCTGTAGGCACCGCGGATCGGGCTGATCCGGCGGATCAGCGCCTCCGGCAGCGGCTCGGTCGCCAGCTGAAACGCGTAGGTATTAATGGTTTTGCGGTGGATGGCCGGCTCCAGGCCGTTGAGAAAGCCGTTGCAGGCCCACAGCATTTTATTGGCGCGTACCGAGCCCATCGCGGTACGCACCCGAATGCGCGGGCCGTACTCTACCGCCAGCACGCTGCTGTTTTCAAAGATCTTTACGCCGTAGTCGCCCAGCGCTTTGGCTTCCCCCAGCAGCAGGTTCAGCGAGTGCACATGGCCGCCACCCATATGTTTCAGCGCGCAGGTGTAGCTGTCGGAGCCGACCACCTGCTTCACCTCCGCGCCGGTGTACAGTTCAATCTCTTCGTCCGGCGCCACCGCCTGAAACTCCTTCAGCCAGGCGCGCAGCGTTTTCTCCTGGCGCGCATTGCTGCCCAGGTAGCCGTAGCCAAAGCAGAAGTCGGCGTCGATGGCGTATTTACTGATGCGATCGCGGATAATGCCGGCGCCCAGATTGCTGATGCGGAAAATGGTTTCCAGCCCCTGCGGGCCGACGTGACGTTTGATCTTCTCCAGATCGTGGCCGATGCCGGCCATCACCTGCCCGCCGTTACGACCGGTGCCGCCGTAGCCGAGGTGGCGTCCTTCCAGAATGGCGATATTGGTAATGCCTTTTTCCGCCAGCTCCAGCGCGGTATTGATGCCGGAAAAACCGCCGCCGACGATCACCACGTCAACGTCCAGGTCCTCTTCCAGCACCGGAAAACGCAGATCGTATTTTTTGGTCGCCGCGTAGTAGGTTAACGATTCGATATTGTTGTTCACTGCCGCACTCCCCTGATCCAGACCCTGACGGCGATTATCAGCGGGCGGCGGCGGCGCGGCCATGTCCCTTTAGGGATATTTTAACTATTTTATAACATCATGCGCTGTGCGACAGCGTGGGGCCGAGCAGCAGGCTGAACAGTTCGGCCTGCGAACCGATGCCCAGTTTACCGTAGATGTTTTTACGGTGATTTTTCACCGTGCCCAGGCTGATAAACAGCCGCTCGGCAATCTGCGGCGAGCCTTGCCCGGCCAGAATTAAATCAACGATTTCACGCTCGCGCGGGGTCAGCGTTGCGCGCGCCGTCGCGCCGCGATCGCACGGCGTGGCCGGCGCGGCATCCGGCGCCACATCGCCGTGCAGACGCGCCACGCTGCGCACCAACATCAGCGCTTCGCGCAGCTCTTGCTGCCGTGGCTGACGCAGCGCCACCGTGCGCCGTGAAGAACCGAAAAACACCCCCAGCCGGCGCTGCGGCGTCAGCTGCAGCACAATGCCCGCTTCGTCGCGCCAGCCGGTTTTACGGTAAAAATTGCGGTAGTAATCGCTGTGGTAGAAACCGCGCGGAGCCAACTGGCGCAGCGTGAAGATATCCCCCTGCCGCCCGTCGTTCAGCGCGTGATAAAACGGATCCTGCAGATAGGCGCCCTGCTGATAGAGCGCGTTCACCCGGTCGCTGTTCTCTTTTTCCGCCTTCAGCAGGCAGCACGGCGGCCGATCCTGCTCAAAGGCGTACACCAGCGCATTATCGAACGCGAAGAAGCGTTCCAGGTAGGCCAGCAGGTGCGGATAGAAATGGCGGGTCGCCACAGCGTCAATCACCGTCGTCAGTCTGGCAAGCTGAATATCCATCCGCGCCTCCGAGTATTAACAGGTTAACAATCTGCGCCTGGCGCGGCCCGAAAATCAGCGGGCGGCCGGAAAGTAATAAAAAGCATCTCACTGCTTGAAATGCAAGCCGGTAAAAGCAGGCGTGTTAAATCAGTCACAACTTGCCCGCCCGGCTGAAAGGCGCATTCATTAATATATTAATGCTATGACGATTGAAGGCAGAAATAGTTATGTATGCCGGATAGGTATTTTTATACGTGGCCTATGTCAGCAATGTGTAATCAGAATTGCCGTAAACGTACAGTATTTCTCTGTCACTGAGATAAACGGCAATTGCAGGGGCCGTAGGCGCGCCCCCTGCGCCCGCGCTTAGGCACGTTCAGCCTGCTTCGCAGGTACCGTGCCAATTAACTATGAGCTTTGACGTTAAAAAACTAAATCTATAAAGCTGTTGCATGGCAAGAAATCGTGGTTCACGCCGCCGGGCTGAATTATGCTGGCGTTTTGCCGTTCGCCAAGGAGCCATGCATGACCCTCACCATTGCCAACCGCCACACCTGGTTCGGCCAGGGCGCCATCGGACAGTTGATCCCGCAGCTGGAGCAGGATCCGCAGCCCACGCTGCTGTTCAGCTGCCGCTCGTTTCTCAATGGCCCGATATACGCCTCGCTGGCGCTGCAGCTCGATCCGCTGCTGATCGGCCGGGAGATCGTCAGCCATGAGGCCTCACCGCAGGAGCTGGACCAGTGGGTCGCACGCTGGCGCGGCCAGGCGGCGCGGGTGGTGGCCATCGGCGGCGGCAGCGTGATCGACGCCGCCAAGGCATTCTCAGCGCTGGTGGAACACCCGCTGCCGACGCTGCGCTATATGGAAAAGGTGGGCGACACGCCCATCAGCGGCGCCACCCTGCCGCTGATCGCCATTCCCACCACCGCCGGCACCGGCAGCGAAGTCACCCAAAACGCGGTAATCACCGATACCCGCGTCAAACAGGTTAAAGCCTCGCTGCGCCACGCCAATTTTGTGCCGCAGACGGCGATCCTCGATCCGCAGCTGCTGCAGGGCGCGCCCGACCACGTGCTGGCCTACTGCGCGATTGACGCTTTCACCCATCTGTTCGAGGCCTACCTGTCAAAAACCGCCAGCAGCCTGACGCGCGAGCAGTCGCTGAGCGGCATACGCCTGTTCCTCGACGCCTGGCCGGCGCTGAACCGCAGCGACGATGCGCGCGAGGCCATTATGCAGGCATCCTATCTCGGCGGCCTGACGCTGAGCAGCGCAGGTTTGGGCGTGATCCACGGCATCGCCGGCGAGGTAGGCGCACTGCGCGACTACCATCACGGCCAGGTGTGCGGCCGCCTGCTACTGCCGTTCCTGCAGTTGCTGGCAGAGAGCCAGCAGCCGCAGCAGCGCCGGCTGATGCAAGAGCTGGCCGGGCGGCTGTTCCCGCAACATCCGGGCAGCCCCGAGCATTACCTGAGCGACTTCATCACCGAACACGCCATCGCGCCGTTCTGGCAGGAACCGCTGGCTCTGACGGCGGACGAGCTGCGCATCAGCGTGGAGAAGTCCAACAGTAAAAATTCGCTGCTCGACTACTCCGCCCGGCAGCGGCAACAGATGATAGAGGCGGCATTCCATATCGAATGAATATATAATTCGATCAAGGAAATAGCGGAGAAGTAACATGAGCATTATCGACTGGATTTTGACCGGCATCGCCGTAGGCCTGATTGTCGGCGCGCTGATCAAACTCTTCGGCAAGAAGAAAGATCGGTAAACCTTAAAGCGGGGGAGCAACGGCTTGATACATCGGCCTTTGTTTCCCCGCAGATGCCTCAGCCGCCCGGCCGAGGCGTCGGGTAGTCTTCCTCAATACGCAGCGCCGCCGCATACGGGCTGTCCCACAGTTGCTGATACAGCTGGTCCAGCCGCGCGGTCAGCGCATCGTTATGCAGCACCAGCTCCAGATTTCGCGAATTATCCAGATAACCGCCGCTCCAGTTGCTGGTGCCGACCCAGGCAAGCCGCTCATCAATGGTCATGATTTTGCTGTGGATCACCCGGGCATAGGGAATAAACCCGCTGCCGGCGGCGGGAATGGTCACCACTTTCAGCTGTACGTTCGGCAACAGCGCCAGACTCTTCAGATAAGCGATCTCCGGCTTTTTGGTGTTCCAGTCCGCCACCATCAGCTCCACCTGGACGCCACGCGCCGCCGCGCCGCGCAGGGCGTTGTCGATAACCGCATAATAGGGGCGGCTGCGCCCCGGCCCGAAGGAGAGCGGCGCATACTCCATCACCTGTACCCGCACCCGCCGCTGCGCCGCCGCCAACAGCCGCGGCAGCTCGCTCTGCGTATCGGTCACCCCCGGCGGCACATACGCGCGCGGGCTGGCGAGCAAATAACTGTCCGCCGGCGGCGCCGGCTGATAGGTCAACGGCGGCACCGGCTGCTGCTGCGCCTGCAACGCCTGCGCCTGCCAGTCCTGCTCAAACACCGCCTGTATCTGGCGCACCACGCCGGCATCGCTGACGCGCAGCCCGACCTCATGAATATGCTCCAGCGCCCGCCAGTCAAAATTCTGGCTGCCGACAAACGCCTGTTCGCCGTCCACCAGCAGGTATTTGGCGTGCATAATGCCGCCGCTCAGCGGCTGATAGTCCAGCACGCGCAGCGCCAGCTGCGGGATCGCCGCCAACTGTTCCAGCGTATCCGCCGCCGAATTACGCAGCCCCTTGCGCTCCAGCAGCAGGCGGATTTTCACCCCGCGCTCGCCGGCGCGGCGCAGCTCCGCCAGCACCGCATCCAGCCGGCTGCCGGGCTGGTTCATCACATAAAACTGGGCGATATCGATGCGCTGCCGCGCCTGGGCGAACATCTGCCGCCAGACTTCGGCGCTGTCGCGCAGGTCATCATTCTGCAGGCAGGTTTCTACCGGCGCGCTGTACACCAGCTCATAGCCGGGCACGTCAAAACGCGCATTGGCGGCATCGTGACTCATAATCAACGGGTAACTCCATAGCGGCGTAAAACTGACGGCCATTAGGCATAACCTCATCTTATTCTGTCAAGTCGGGCTGAATATTTATGGAGCAAATATTTTCTTTATTAACTATCAAACAATCATAATTATTAATAAACATGCGGATTATTAACATCGCCCCCAGGAAAATTAATGAAATACTGAGGCATTCCAATATTTCATCCTAGAGTAATTGATTAGTCATTTTGATACATTCTGGAACGTATCCGCCGGACAAAAATAGAACATCAATAAAGAAACGATGAGAAATAAGGATAAAGGATGAAAGAACATAACCCTGACGCTACGCCAGATACCCGCAGCGATCGGCAAATAAATAAACCGTCTGCGTTTGACAAGAAAATAGCCAGAGGCGCTGCCCGCTACCATAAGCTCAATAGTGACTATTCATTCTTCTTCAGCAAAATAAGCGGCTATGACGATAACAACAAAGCCTGGATCTACAGTGAAGGCAAGCGCAAACTTAATTTCTGCACTTACTCCTATCTGGGTCTGTTAAAACATCCCGCTATCGAAGCAGCGGCGCTGAGCGCACTCAAACAATACGGCACCGGCACCCACGGCGTACGCCTGCTCGGCGGCAACCTGGATATTCACGAGCGGCTGGAACAGCGCATCGCCGGCTTCTTTGGCCGTGAAGCCGCATTAACCTTCAGCTCCGGATTTATGACCAACCTGACGGTGATCGACAGCCTGCTCGGTAAGGGCGACGTGATTTTTTGCGACGAACTTAACCACGCCAGCATTATCGACGGCTGCAGAATCGGTAACGCGCAGGTCGTGAGGTTTCCCCATAACGACATGCAGACCCTCGACCAACAGCTGGCGGCCGCGCCGCCGCAGGCGCGCAAGCTGATTATTATCGATGCCGTCTACAGCATGGAGGGCGATCTGGCACCGCTGGATACACTGATCGCCCTGCGCGACCGGCATCCGAATACCCTGCTGATGGTTGACGAAGCGCACAGCCTCGGCGTGCTGGGTGCCAACGGCAAAGGTATTGAAGAGCACTTCGCCTGCCGCGGCCAGATCGACATTCTGATGGGTACGCTGAGCAAAACGCTGCCCGGCCAAGGCGGTTTTATCGCCGCCACGCAGGCGGTTATCCACTACCTGCGCATGACCGCCCGCGGCTTTATCTTCAGCGCCGCGCTCTCGCCAATCACCACCGCAGCCATGCTAGCGGCGTTTGACGTGCTGGAGCAGGAAGGCCCGCAGCGGCGGAAAAAGCTGATGGAAAACATCACCTATTTTGTCGCAGCGTTGCGCAGAGAAGGGTTTGAAGTCAGGGCGGAGCAGGCGGCGATCGTACCGATTATGATCTACAGCGAAAGCCAGGCCTTTGCGATGGCGCAATACTGCCACCAGCGGGATATTTACGTGATGCCGGTGGGGTATCCGGCAGTGTCCAAAGGCCTTGAACGCTTACGGATGAACGTCACATACCACCACAGCAAAGACGATCTCGACCTGGCGCTGCAGGTGCTGTGCGCGGCAAGAGAGGCGGTGGCGCCGTAAAGCCAGGCGTCTTGCCCGCAAAAAAATGCCGGTCAGTTCGCACCGACCGGCATTCTATCGTTTATGACTCAGCGAACGTGGCTCAGTTCACTTTCACCGGCATGCCGGAACGCGCTTTGATCGCCGCGTCGACTTCGCTCTGGTTGACGCCGCTGTCCATCAGCACCTTGCCAACCGCCGGCGACAGCATCACCGGCACCGGATCTTTCGACTTCAGCTGCTCTTCGTTGGCGGAAAGCGGGTTGTGCACTTCCAGATAGCGGCTGCCGTCCGGCTCGACCGAGGCTTTCACCGGCTCATTGATAAACTGCACGCGCGTGCCGACCGGCACGTTATCGAACAGGTATTTGATATCGTCGGCGCGCAGACGCACGCAGCCGTGGCTGACGCGCAGGCCGATGCCAAAATTGGCATTGGTGCCGTGAATGGCGTACAGGCGGCCGATATACAGCGCATACAGCCCCATCGGGTTATCCGGGCCGGCCGGGAACACCGCCGGCAGGATTTCCCCTTGCGCCGCATACTCTTCACGCATCTTGGCGGTTGGCGTCCAGGTCGGGCCGTCTTTCTTGCGATGCACGCTGGTGACCCAGTTCATCGGCGTGTCTTTACCCAACTGACCGATGCCGATCGGCAGCACCACTACGGTGTTGGTGCCCTTCGGGTAGTAGTACAGACGCATTTCTGCGCTGTTGATAATAATGCCCTGACGCGGCGTATCCGGCAGAATCAGCTGCTGCGGGATGGTCAGCGTGCTGCCAGCCTTCGGCAGGAAGGGATCGACGCCCGGGTTGGCTTCCAGCATATTGCTCAGCCCCATCTGGTACTGCGCGGCAAAACTTTCCAGCGGCAGCTTGCTGTCCTCAGGGACCTGGATCTGGATATTCTCCCCCACCAGACGGCTGTCTTTGGCCGGCAGAGGGTAAACAACGGCGAGGGCGGTCTGGCTGAACGCCACCAGGGCCGTAAACAGGGTTAATAACGCGCGAATGCTCATGTTTATCTTCGTGTTGGTTTGGTGGGCCGCACTGGCAATATCGGTCAAAATTCTCTCCGGCCTGTAACAGCCGGATGCGCATTATATGTTCACTTAAGCAAAAGTGTGAAATTTTCACGCCGATCGGCACGCATTTTTTCATCACTATCGGCCGCGCAATCCCTATCCCCGTATCGCCATCCCCCACCAGACGCCGTTCACACGCCGCTGTTCCGCCCCTCAGAAATCACCGCCTTGTTTAGCCAGCCGTCACCCAACAGGCATCCCGTGCCGGCAACGCTATCCGTTTATACCATTGTCCCGAGCCCATGTTCCGCTCACCTGTAAACGTATAACGGAGAGATAATGATGAGTACAACCCTGGAAGAAAATACCGGCTATTTCTTATCACCGGAAATGTTCGGCGCCGTTGGCGACGGCGTGCACGATGACAGCGATGCAATCCAGAAAGCCATCGACCATGCCCGCGTGAATAAATATCGAAAAGTTGTCGGCAAGGGCAACTACCTGATTAATAAAACACTGTTAATCGGCTCTGACGGCAACGGCTTTGCACTGCACCTGCAATCGCTGATTGTCGGCGAGCAGTTCCCCGCGCTGCCGGAAAAATGGTGGGATGCCACACCGGCGATCGCCCCCCATCAATCCGCCGGCAGTCAAAACAACATTGACCTGCGCGTCGAATATTTCAATGGCGCCAATAAAGCGACCTGGTTCAGAAACTGGGGGAACGGCATCACCGCCTCAAGGCTGTACTGCGGCAGCATGAAAAACTTCATTATCGGTTACCGCTGCTATAAAGACACCCAGCGGGTAACGGGGATGAACGATCTCGCCGGCTGCAGCTGGTACGGCGGCTATCTGGGGGCACTGATCGGCACCGGCGATAAAGTGCCGGGCTTTACTACCGTCGCGGAGTGCCATTCATTTGATATTCAATGGTTCGCCTCAAACAAATATGGCGGGGTAATTCTGCTCTCGGGGGCGCAGTACACCAACATCTACAAGGGCACCTACGACTATAACGGCAAGTTCTCGGTCTGGATGAACCTGGGCGCCAACAACCCGGATACGGAAAATAACGGCAAAGTTATCGGCTTCGGCGACACCATCAGCGACGGCGTCGTCACCGGCACGGTACTGACGGAGCCTTCCTATCATCAGGGCAACTATTACATTCTGGTCACCGATACGCAGAATGCGCTGGACGGCCAGAGCACCTGGACGGCAGGCAAGCCGCTGAGCAATCAGGACGGCAGTTGGAAGGCCACGGCGGATAAAATCATTACCTGCACCACCACCGAAGCCCGCTACTTTGACGTAGTCGCCAATATTCGCACCGGTGGTTTCGGCAAATGCATTATTGAGCCTGAATATATCGGCGGTCTGGTCGGGCATAACCTCTTCACCAGCCAGTACCGGGCGGCCAGCGCAACGTCAATCAACGATACCTCCAACTATCGCGGCCTTGGCGTGGCCAGCACTGCGGACCGCCTGGAGATGACGGCCACCAGCCACAGCAATACGCCGTTTATCAGCGCGTATAAGGACGAAACGCAGGTCAGAACCCATTTACGCCTTTTCAATCAGAGCAAGCTGCTGGGGTTAAATAAATCGGTTAACGTGCCCAATAACAGCCCGACCTGGATCTTCTCGCTGGGAGCGAATACTTCAGCCACTATCGCCATGTGGAAGGTATACGTCACCTCCACCACGACGGGTATCTCAGGGGAAGCGAACGTCACCGTCAGGGGCAATGAAGCGTTTATTACCAACGTGGTGTATGCCTCCAATATGCAGTTCAAGGTCGACGGGCTGAAGCTATTGGTGCATCAAAGCACCGGCGCCAGCAGAAATATCTTTATGAACGCCATCCGCGTCGCCTGATCCGCCCCTCGGATCGCGACATCATCACCTCCACCGCCGGCGCATCATGCGCCGGTTTTCACGTGTTGATTTCGCTCAACGCCGCGTTGCCTGCGCCGATAAACGGCGGATGGGGATCAGATATTCGCAGTGGATCGCCGCGCCGGCCTGATGGTAAAACCCGCCCTGCGCGGGGTAAAAACGCTCAATATCACTACCCGGACGGCGCACCACGTTCAACGCCGGCATCACGCTGTCGTAAACGCGGGCGATAAAATTCTGGAAATCCTCCGCCTGCCCCTGGTAGACAAAGCTGGCGTACTCTCCCGGTTCAATCCTCACCTCCTCCCCCGCCGTTTGCTCATCGTCCAGGGCAACGGTGTACGCCATGCACTGACGATCCTGCTGGCGGCTGTCGACATCCAGCCGGGCCAGGCCGTAAGCCACCGCCGGCGGCCCGGACAGCGGGCAGCGCAGCGCATTCCAGGCGCTCTGACGCAGCTCTTTTTTCCGTCGGCTCAGTTCGTTTAACGTCAGCGTGCGGCGCTGCGTCCGCCCCACCAGCCGCATTGCCGGCAGTTCGACAAAATCCGCCGCCGGCAGCGGCGGCGCGCACAAGCGCAGCGGCGGCTGCATGCCGTAGCCCGGCCACTCCGCGCTGCGGCGGTAGGCGGCCGGCGGCAGCCCGAACTGCCGGCGGAAACCTCGGGTGAAGGTCTGCTGGGAGTCAAACTGATACTTATCCGCGATAATCGCCACGCTGGTGCCCGTCAGCCGCAGTTCGCGCGCCGCAGCGCTCAGTCTTCTGCGCCGCACGTAGGTGCCCAGCACGTGGCCGGTCTGGCGTTTGAACATCCGCTGCAGATGCCATTTGGAATAGCCGGCTTTCGCCGCGATCTCATCCAGCGACAGCGATTGCTCCAGATTCTGCTCAATCCACGCCAGCAGTTGGCTAACCACCTCCCGTTGATGCATATAGCCCCCTTAGTGATTCAACCACGTCTGCGCCAGCCGATGCGCCTGTTCGCTATCAGCCACAACCTCGACCGGGTATCCCCAAAACTTGCTGGAGTACTCGGCAAACGGCCCCGCAGCAAGTCGCCGCGCGCTATCCGGCTCGATCATCACCATGCCTTTTACATACTGTTTCAGCGCGGCGCGGTGTTCGCGTTTCCACAGCGCGACCTGCGTGCGTTCATCGCGGGTCGGCTCTCCCTGCTCGTCAGAGCGCGGTTCACACACAATCACAAACGGCTGCCGCCGCGCCAGCAGCGCACCAAATTCGGCAAATTCGGCGACGACGTCACGCGGCTGCCCGGCGGGCCGATACATGCGGACATAAGGGAAGGTTGCGGCGTCAAAGGACATCTTGCATCTCCTGCAAACAGTTATCGGATTGCCGCTTACTTTATCGACAACGGCACTAGACCGCATTGCACAATCAGGACATACTATTTTTCATTTACGCCAAAATGAGAGTCATTCTCATGTCTTTTGTCACCAAAAAGGCCTGTCTGGACATTGATAACGTGCCGCGCCCGGTGTTCGCCGTGCAGGGCGCGACGATTCACGAAAATTGGGAAGTCGAGCCGCATCGTCACCAAAAGGCGCAGCTGATTTATACCGCGCGCGGCATGCTGCGCTGCGAGGTGGAAAACGGGCTGTGGCTGGTGCCGCCGCAGTGTGCGCTATGGATGCCCGGCAATGTGCTGCACAGCGCGCGCGGCACCGGCACCACCGAGTGTTATGCCCTGTTTGTCGACCCGGCCGCCGCCGGCGATCTGCCAGCCAGCAGTTGCACCCTGACCATTTCACCGCTGCTGCGCGAACTGCTGCTGGCTGCCAGCCGCTTTACCCCGCTGTATGATCAGCACGGGGCCGAGGGCCGGCTGACGACGGTGCTGTTGGATCAGTTGGCGGCGGCGCCGGTGGAAAATCTGCATCTGCCGGTCTCCCAGGACGCGCGTATCCGCCAGCTGATGGATCAATTGCTGGCGGACCCGGCGAATAAGCGCACGCAGGCGCAATGGGCGCAGCATATCGGCATGAGCACACGCTCGCTGAGCCGTACGCTGCAGCAGCAGTTGGGGATGAGTTTCGGCCATTGGCGACGTCAGCTGCACGTAATGCTGGCGCTGCAACGCCTGACGCAGGGCGTCAGCGTGCAGAGCGTGGCGTTGGACCTGGGCTATGAGAGCGCCAGCGGCTTTGTCACCATGTTCAGGAAAGCGGTCGGCAAGCCGCCGGCGCGCTATCTGGCGGAAAAGGCGGCGGACGGCCCAATGCCGTCCGGCACCATCGCCATGTAGGCGCCGCGAGCGCGGCGCCCGGCGGTCAGAAGTCGTAAAACACCGTCACCCAGGTGGAGTCCGGCTCATTGTCGCTGCTGTTGGCCAGCGTGCGTTCAACATACACCGACAGGCCGTAGCCGATGGTGGTGCCTGCCCCCAGATAGACGTGATTGGCGTGGTAATCTTCCTGCCCTTTCAGCCGCAGCGAGTCCGCAGCCACATAAGGCTGGACGGATTTCAGGAACGGCTTGTCGATATTAAAGGTATAGCCGACAAACCCTTCCAGTCCGTAACCGTCGCCGGCAAAGAAGTGCGACAGGCTGCGCTCGCGGGTGCTGGGCACATAATCTTTATAGTAGCTGGCGGTACCGACGATATACCAGTTGTCCGGCTGCCAGGTCAGCGCCGTCCCTGACAGCTGCTGGTGATATTGTTGCTCGTTATAACGGTCATCTTTCACCTTGGCGTCGGTGTAGCTATACGCCGCGCTCAGCGTCAGCGTCGGATCGATTTTATAATCGAACCCCAGCCCGCCGCCGCCGGAACGCCGGTAGCTGAGGTTATTGGCGGTGTGCAAATCATCTTCCGGCAGCAAATAGTTGGCGTACAGCGTCAGCGGACCAAAGTCATTGGTATATTTCAGGCTGTTTTTGGGTTTATTACCGCCATCATAGTCGCCGGAAATACCAATGCCGGTGCCGCCGGCGTGACCATCGTTATCCCAGACGTCGCTTTTAATTCCGACCACGGAATAATAGATGCCGTACTGATGGCCATAGGTGAGCGTGCCGTAGCGATCGTCTTTAAAACCGCCATACAGCTGGCGCTGATAGTCGCGCTTGCCGTCTTCGTCGTAATGCCCGTCCCAGCTCAGCGCGTGCGCCAGATCCACACCCCATTCGTAGTAGCCGATGGCCGAGGTATGCTGGTTCAGGGCGTAATCGGCGCTGAAACGAAAGCGCGTGCCGCCGTCATGACCGTTTTTATCATAGCCAGGCTCCGGGCCATTATTAAAAATCCATTCCGGCCGAATGCTGCCGCCCACTTTTAAACTCAGCGGCGCCAACAACACATTGCTCTGCGGGTTTTTCTCCAAGATGGTAATTTCCGCCTGCGCGGCGCCGGATAACGCCGACAGCAGGACGCCGCCAATAATAATTGGCGTTTTTATCATTTTCATTACTACCCCTGTCTGAAATAAGTTTTTCTTATTATTAACTGCCATGGCTCTTGGCCATAAATTAATAATTACCCGATATAACAAAGCGACGCAAGGGATAAAATCTCATGACCTAATACATAAAAAGATAAATGGCAGCGGCGAAGAAATAAAAACGTATCAGAATGCTACCAACGGCAACAAAACAATAAATGATGTGCAAATAATCAGCATAAATGTCGTTCTCTAACCGATAATACGGCCGGCCATTAATATTTCATAACAAATCAGAAAAAATAAAACGGACGTTAAAATAGGTGCGGGGCGTGATAATTACCACAGGGAAATATTGGCTAACGGATGCCGTCGCGGCGGCATCCGCCAAAGCGTTATTTATTGCGCCAGCCAGCCGCCGTCCATATTGCAGGCCGCTAACGCGACCAATGCATTCATGGCCGGCATCGATCTGATGCTCGCGGTGGTTTAAGGCTTCAGCGCAAAGCGCAGCTGATGGGTACGCCGCTGCGCAGGCCGGTTTGCCCTTGCTCCACCTTTTCCTGCACCAGCGTCATCATCCCGTCGCCGGCGGCCAGCGTCGGCAACAGATGACGGGCGATATCCGCCACGGTGTCCCCGGTCATATCGGCCGCCTCCAGCGGCCCGACCATCGCATAGCGCCGCCCCAGCGAGGCGCGCATCACCTGGTCGACCACCTGCGGGCTGGCGATGCCGCTTTGCACGATATGCAGCGCCTCGCGCAGCAGCGCAAACTGCAGGCGGTTACCGACAAAGCCCGGCGCAGCACGATCCAACACCACCGCCTCCAGATCCAGCGCCGTCAGCAGCCGTTCGACCGTCGCCAGATGACGCGCTTCGGTGGCGCTGCCGGGCACGATCTCCACCAGCGGAATCAGATGCGGCGGGTTCCAGAAATGGGCGATCAGCAGCCGCTCCGGATGGCGCAGAGGTGCCGCCAGCTGGTCCGGCGGCAGGCCGATGGTGTTGCTGGCGATAATCGCCGTGTCGGCGATCAGCGCTTCCAGCTGGGCGTACAGCGTGTGTTTGAGCGCCAGCCGTTCAGGGATCGCCTCGATCAGCAGCTGCGCCGACGCCGCCTGCGCCAGCTCGTTCGTGGTGTGCAGACGCGCCAGCGTGGCCACACTCTCCTGCGGATCGGCCAGTCCGGCCGCCGCCAGCTCCGCCAGAATGCTGCCCGCCGCCGCCGGCACCTCCGCCAGACGCGCGGGGTCGGTGTCGTACAGCAGCACCGGCCGCCCGTGACGGGCAAAATGCGTAGCGATGCCGATGCCCATCAGCCCCGCACCCAGTACCATCGTGTTCATCTGCTGCATCTCATGCTCCTCTGCTCAGGGGGGCGCCAGCGCCACGTCCGGCGCGCGTTCGCGCAGTACAAATGCGCCGTCTTCTCTTTCAAGATAGGCCAGATCGGTCAACACCCGCCATCCATCGACGCGCCGGCCGTCGCCGGTGGGGCAGGAAAATAGGACGAAAAAATAACAGCGATAAACATGTCATGGATCATTTCCATTGATGTAAAGATATTATATTTTTTCCAAAATTATTTTTAAGGATAAAAATAAATGGTCATTCCAAAAGGGAAGTCAAGAAAACTTAGTACTGGTGAAATAACTTTATCACGCTATATATATAAGAACTCAATCGACTATTCACGAGTGATGGTTCATAACGGAAGCTATTTTCCTTTTGGACTACAAAACGAAGACACAGCCGTCACACCGAACGGTGAAATATACTTTATGCCCAAACATTTCAAAGAAGATTTTTCCATAGCCAATGCTAATGATCAACATTGGTTCATTCATGAAATGGCTCATGTTTGGCAGTATCAACTGGGCGTAAATGTACGACTTAGAGGGTTAGGTAGCTGGGCTGTGTCATACAAGTATTCCTTGCCAGACTATAGGTTATTATCAGATTATGGAATGGAAGTTCAGGCAAGCATTCTTGCTGATTATTTTTATTTAATCAAATTCGGGCGTAACGGATTTGATGCCATATCAAATATGCAGGGGATAAAAGGACCTGACTTAAAAAGGCGCTACGAATGGGTTCTACGACTATTTTTGAAAGACCCCGCAAATAGAAGGAATTTACCATGAGAAAAATACCCTGGATATTGCTTAGCCTACTGACGCTAAGCGGCTGCCAGCTGGAAAAACAGTGGTATTACCCACTGCAGGTTTCGCTGCAAGATAACCAGCCCTGCTTCGCCGTACCTGCCGACAGCGTCAGCCCTCACGATAGCCTGCAAAACCGCGGCATCATCGTCTCCCGGCAGTCATCGCAGCAATGGGATATTGTCTGGACCTCGCCTGACATTCATCCGCTGCCGGCACTGCTGCCCGGCCAGTGCGTCACATACCCGCAGGCCGCCTGGCAGGTTGGCAACTATGCGGTGATGATGGGCGTCTCGCTTAATCACGATCGTGAGCGACGTAAATATACCCACGAATTTTCCCTCGCCAAAACCCCCGACGGCCGGCTGATTCTCCGCCCTTGAGCGCTGCGCAGACGGCCATTCAACGGCCCGTCGGCAATAAACCGCTCCCCTTTCGTATAAATAATGATTATTATTCTCAAATAATAACCGGCGTGCGACGACACGCCCGGCAGGCTACTGCCTTTGAAGCCAATGTTGAGCCGTTCCGGCCGCTGCGCGGCAATAATAATTTTAACCATATGGAGATGTTATGAACGCTGTAATGACAACCGGCCGTCGCCTTGGCGGGCGCGCGGTTTTCCCTCTGATGCTGCTGACCACCATGCTGTTTGCCACCGCGTCCCAGGCGCAGGCCGAATCCGAACTGCTGCGCAAGCCGGTCGGTAAAGGCGCCTATGAAATGGCGTACAGCCAAAGCGCAAACGCGCTGTATCTGGCGACCTCGCAAAGCCGTAAACTGGACAAAGGCGGCGTGGTGTATCGCCTGGATCCGACCACGCTGGACGTAACCCAGATTATTCACAACGATATCAAGCCGTTCGGCGCCGCTATCAATAACAAAACCAACACGTTGTTCTTCGGCAACACCGTCAACAGCTCCGTCACCGCCATCGACGCCGCCAGCGGCGAGGTGAAAGGCCGGCTGGTGCTGGATGCGCGCAAACGCGCCGAAGGCGTGAAACCGCTGGCGCCGCGCGAACTGGTGGCGGATGAAAGCACCGATACCGTCTATATCACCGGTCTGGGCGAGTCCAGCGTGGTCTGGGTGGTAAACGGCAAGGATATGACCCTGCGCACCACCATTACCGACACCGGCAAATTCGGCACCGGCCTGGCGCTGGACGCCGCCGCCAAGCGCCTGTACGTCACCAACAGCGAAGGCGAACTGGTCACCATCGACACTGCCGCCAACAAGGTGCTGACGCGCAAGAAGCTGGATGAATCCAAAGAGCACTTCTTCCTGAATATCAGCCTGGATACGGCGAATCACCGCGCCTTTATCACCGACTCCAAACAGCCGCAGCTGCTGGTGGTGGATACCCGCAACGGCGATATTCTGCAGAAAATCGACGTGCCGGAGTCGCTGGCCGTGCTGTTTAACCCGGCGCGCAACGAAGTGTACGTCACCCACCGTAAGGCCGGCGCCGTCAGCGTGATTGACGCCAAAACCTACCAGGTGCGGGAAACCCTGAAAACGCCGACCCACCCGAACAGCCTGGCGCTGTCGCCGGACGGCAAGACGCTGTACGTCAGCGTGAAACAGGCTGCCAGCCGCGAGAAAGAGGCTACCGCTCCTGACGATGTTATTCGCGTCAGCCTGAAATAACCCTGCGTCCCCAGAGCGCAGGGGGATCCCTGCGCAGATGGCCTCATAGGCATTGCCGTAAACGTGCAGTATTCCTCTGCTACTGACGTGAACGGCAATTCCTTTTACACTATCGCCCTATAAACCCTCGCGTATTCACCGCCACATAAACTCCCCCTTCCCCCGCTATTTACGCCATTTTTATCTCCCCCTGCGCAATCGTTACGGCGTTTTTACAGACGGTTTTACGCCTGCCGGATAACATCATCATGTCGCCGCTATGGCCTGTTGAGAGCACTCCTCATGCATTTATCTCTGCACGTTATCACCGCCTTTTCCCGGCGCGTCCCGCAATGCACCGGGGGCCGCCATGTACGCTAATATCATCGATTTTCATCCGCTGTTAACCGCGCCGGAACCGGCGCGGCAAGCGCCGTTCGCCGCCGAGGTCGAGAACTATCTGCACAATTATCCCGACACCGAGTTCGTCGATATCTATCTGCACGATCTGAACGCCCAAATCCGCGGCAAACGCATCGCCGTCTCGGAACTGTTCGCCCTGGGGCAGGGCTGCTATTTCCCGCAGTCGGTGTATGCGATGGATCTCAACGGCCAGGTGGTGGAGTACAGCGGTCTGGGCCAGCAGGCCGGCGAACCCGACAGGCTGTGCCTGCCGGTGTGCGGCACGCTACGACCCTGCGCCAAAGACCCGCAGCATAGCGCGCAGCTGCTGCTGACCATGCAAGAAACGGACGGCGCGCCCTGCCTGCTGGAGCCGCGCGTGGTGCTGGCGCAGCTGCTTGAGCGGCTGCACCGCCTCGGCTATTACCCGGTCATCGCCGCCGAGCTGGAGTTTTATCTCCATGCGCCGCAACAGCGCCCCGGGCAGCAAGAGGCGCTGTTATCGCAGAACTTTGCCGTTGATGCGCCGGCGTGCCACGGTGCGCTGCTGGAGGATATCGCCCGCCACGCCAGGCTGCAGGCACTGCCGCTGACCGGCGTGGTGGCCGAAGCGGCAGCCGGCCAGTATGAGCTGAACCTGCGCCACAGCGCCGAGGTGCTGACCAGCTGCGACCAGCTGCTGGCGCTGAAGCGGCTGGTGCGTCAGGTGGCGCAGCAGCACCGGCAGCATGCCTGCTTTATGGCCAAGCCGGACGCGCAGACGGCCGGCAGCGGTCTGCACTTCCACATCAGCCTGCAGGATGCGCAGGGCCGCAACCGCCTGAGCATGAAGGACGATGCCCCCGGCGACGCCATGCGCCAGGTGCTCGGCGGCATGCTGGCGCTGATGCCGGCTTCCATGGCGCTGCTGGCGCCCAACGTCAACGCATTCCGCCGCTTCCGCCCCGAGATGCATGTGCCGCTGCGCGCCTCGTGGGGCTACAACAACCGCACCGTGGCGCTGCGCCTGCCCTGCGCCGATCGGGCCAACCAGCGTATCGAGTACCGGCTGGCCGGCGCCGACGCCAACCCCTATCTGGCCGTCGCCGCCATCCTCGCCGGCATGCTGTTCGGGCTGGAGCAGAATCTGCCGCTGCCGCCGTCCAGCTGCGGCAACGGCTATGACGATCCGCAGGCAACGCCGCTGCCGCTCAGCCAGCCGCAGGCGCTGGCGCTGTTTCAACGCTGTGCGGCGCTGCGACGGCTGCTCGGCCCGGCATTCTGCGACCTGTGGCACAGCTGTAAAAGCGCGGAGCTGGCGCAGTTTGAGCAGTTGATTACCGACGCCGAACGCGCCTGGCCGCTGTAATCCCGATTGATGACGAATAACCAAGGAGCCCTTTGATGTCTCGTCTGGTTCTGCTCTCCAATAAACACTGTGACGCCAATGATATTATCGCCGCCGTTCAGGACTACGCGCTGAATACCCTGACCGATGAAAGCCAGGGGCTGTGGCTGGGTTGGGACAGCAATGTGGAAAACTTCGCCGACGCCGCCGACCGGCCGGTACAGATGCAGCACAGCAACGGTTATGAACTGGTGACCTTTCCCTTTTCCACCCGCGAGTTTCACTACCACTATCAGGGCTACTACCACGACGGGCTGTGGCCGGTGTTCCACAACCGCCCCGAGCTGGCCCATTTCACGCCGGAAAACTATCAGGCCTACCGGCAGATCAACCGACAGATCGCCGCCATCGCCAGCGAATACATCTGCCCGAGCGATTTGATCTGCATTGATGATTATCAACTGCTGCCCTGCGGCGCGGCGCTGAAGGAACAGGGGCTGCTTAACCCGTGCGGTTTCTTTTTCGCGCTGCCGTTTCCCGCCGCGCCGCTGCTAAAGAACATTCCTCAGCACCGCGAGCTGGTTGAGTCGCTGCTCTATTACGATCTGATCGGTTTTCGCAGCCTCGGCGACGCCAATAATTTCCACAACTATCTGGCGAACGCCTACCAGGTCGAGCCGCTGCCCGACAATCAGTATCAGGTCGACGGCCATATCTTCAGCACCGCCATCTTTCCCGACGCGCAGCACGCCAGCCGGCTGTGCTGACGCCCCCGCCCGCCGCGCGCCCTGCGCGGCGGAACCGCTCAGCCGACGATTTCAACCGCTCGGCGGGCTATCGCACCGCTCGGCCAATTTCATCTGCCATCGCTTTACGCCGCGCGCGATGATGAGCTGTTCCTAAACCTGCCCCTTATTACCGGGGAAGACGTACCTGACCACATCCGCACCCTAAAAATCTATAAGCGGATGCTTTTACACATTTTTTGCAGACTGGAATAAGGAATATCTCATGAAACAAACGGGGATTTTCAAACATCTCCCATGGATGCTGCTGGGGGTACTCGGCGCGTCCTGTCTCGGCGTGGTGGCGCTGCGGCGCGGCGAACACATCAGCGCACTGTGGATCATCGTCGCCTCGATCGCGGTGTATCTGGTGGCCTACCGTTACTACAGCCTGTATATCGCCACCAAGGTGATGAAGCTGGACGCCGGCCGCGCCACCCCGGCGGTGGTGAATAACGACGGCCTGAACTATGTGCCGACCAACAGAAACGTGCTGTTCGGCCACCACTTCGCCGCCATTGCCGGCGCCGGCCCGCTGGTTGGCCCGGTGCTGGCGGCGCAGGTCGGCTACCTGCCGGGCACGCTGTGGCTGCTCGGCGGCGTGGTGCTGGCGGGGGCGGTGCAGGACTTTATGGTGCTGTTTATCTCCTCACGCCGTAACGGCGCGTCGCTCGGCGAGATCATCAAGAAGGAGATGGGCCCGGTGCCGGGCACCATCGCGCTGTTCGGCTGCTTCCTGATTATGATCATCATTCTGGCGGTGCTGGCGCTGATCGTGGTGAAAGCGCTGGCGGAAAGCCCGTGGGGCGTGTTCACCGTCTGCTCCACCGTGCCGATCGCGCTGTTTATGGGGATCTATATGCGCTTCCTGCGCCCCGGCCGCGTCGGCGAGGTGTCGGTGATCGGCATCGTGCTGCTGCTGGCGTCCATCTGGTTCGGCGGCGTGATCGCCCACGATCCGTACTGGGGCCCGGCGCTGACCTTTAAAGACACCACCATCACTTACACGCTGATCGGCTACGCGTTTATCTCCGCCCTGCTGCCGGTGTGGCTGATTCTGGCGCCGCGCGACTACCTGGCGACTTTCCTGAAAATCGGCGTGATCGTCGGGCTGGCGATCGGCATCGTGATCCTGAACCCGGATCTGAAAATGCCGGCGGTCACCCAGTTTGTCGACGGCACCGGCCCGGTGTGGAAAGGCTCGCTGTTCCCGTTCCTGTTTATCACCATCGCCTGCGGCGCGGTCTCCGGCTTCCACGCGCTGATCGCCTCCGGCACCACGCCGAAGCTGCTGGCCTGTGAAACCGACGCGCGTTTCATCGGCTACGGCGCGATGCTGATGGAATCCTTCGTGGCGATCATGGCGCTGGTGGCGGCATCGATTATCGAACCGGGCCTGTACTTCGCCATGAATACCCCGCCGGCGGCGCTGGGCATTACCATGCCGAACCTGCACGAACTGGGGGGCGATAACGCGCCGCTGATTATGGCGCAGCTGAAGGATGTGACGGTGCACGCCGCCGCCACCGTCAGTTCATGGGGCTTTGTCATCAGCCCGGAGCAGATCCTGCAAACCGCGAAAGACATCGGCGAACCGTCGGTGCTGAACCGCGCCGGCGGCGCACCGACGCTGGCGGTGGGCATCGCCCACGTGTTCCACAAGATCATGCCGGCGGCGGATATGGGCTTCTGGTATCACTTCGGCATTTTGTTTGAGGCGCTGTTTATCCTGACCGCGCTGGACGCCGGCACCCGCTCCGGCCGCTTTATGCTGCAGGATCTGCTGGGCAACTTCGTGCCGTTCCTGAAAAAAACCGACTCGCTGGTGGCCGGCATTATCGGCACCGCCGGCTGCGTCGGCCTGTGGGGCTACCTGCTGTATCAGGGGGTGGTCGACCCGCTCGGCGGCGTGAAAAGCCTGTGGCCGCTGTTCGGCATCTCCAACCAGATGCTGGCCGCGGTGGCGCTGGTGCTCGGCACCGTGGTGCTGATCAAGATGAAGCGCACCCGCTACATCTGGGTGACGGTGCTGCCGGCGGTGTGGCTGCTGATCTGCACCACCTATGCGCTGGGGCTGAAGCTGCTGAGCGATAACCCACAGTTGGAAGGCTTCTTCTATCTCGCCAACGAGTACAAACAGAAAATTGCCGCCGGCGGCGACCTGAGCCCGCAGCAGATCGCCAATATGCAGCATATCGTGGTGAACAACTACACCAACGCCGGCCTGAGCATTCTGTTCCTGCTGGTGGTGTACGCCATTATCTTCTACGGGATAAAAACCGCGCTGGCGGCGCGCAAAAACCCGCAGCGCAGCGACCAGGAAGCCCCTTACGTGCCGGTGCCGGAACAGACAGCGTCCAACTCTGAGGGCGAGGTCAAAGTTTCACCCCAGCATTAACGGCAATTTGCCTGCATAATAGAGTGAGTCACGGGCGCTGCGTGCGGCGCCCGTTAACCACGTTTTCCGGGAGTACACCTATGTTCGGCAATCTTGGTCAGGCGGGAAAATATCTGGGACAGGCGGCGCGGATGCTGGTCGGCGTACCGGACTACGACACCTACGTCCAGCATATGCAGGACAACCACCCGGATAAGCCGGTGATGAGCTATAAAGAATTCTTCCGCGAGCGCCAGCAAGCGCGCTACGGCGGCGACGGTAAAGGCGGCATGCGCTGCTGCTAGGCCCCGAGCATTAAGGATCCGCAATGAAACCCATCGCAGTCACCATTCTGACCGGCTTTTTGGGCGCCGGTAAAACCACCCTGTTACACCATATCCTGCATGCCGACCACGGCTATCGCATCGCGGTAATTGAAAACGAATTCGGCGAAGTGCCGATCGACCACGCGCTGATCGGCGATCGCGCCAGCCGCATCACCACGCTGAGCAACGGCTGCATCTGCTGCAGCCGCGCCAATGAACTGGAGGACGCGCTGCTCGACCTGCTGGACGGCATTGACCGCGGCGAGCTGGCCTTCGACCGGCTGATTATCGAATGCACCGGCATGGCGGACCCCGGCCCGATCGCCCAGACCTTCTTCACCCACCCGGCGATCTGCGAACGTTTTCTGCTGGACGGCATCATCACGCTGGTGGATGCGGTGCATGCCGAACAGCAGCTGGATAAATACAGCATCGCACAGTCGCAGGTGGGCTATGCCGACCGTATTCTGCTGAGCAAAACCGACGTCGCCGGCGACAGCGAGGCGCTGATCCGGCGCCTGCAGCGTATCAACGCCCGCGCCCCGGTGCACAAGGCGCTGCACGGCGATATCGATCTCAAGGTGCTGTTTGATATTGAGGGCTTCGTGCTTAATGACAGGCTGAACCTGAGCACGCCGGTGTTCCGCCGCATCGCGGAGCCGCAGAACAGCATTCACTCGATCGTGCTCTACCACCAGCCGCCGCTGGAGCTGGCGCAGATCTCCACGGTGATGGAGGAACTGCTGCTGCAGTTTGCCGACAACCTGCTGCGCTACAAAGGCATTTTGTCGATCAAGGACGAGCCGCGCCGCCTGCTGTTCCAGGGCGTGCAGCGGCTGTACAACGCCGACTGGGACCGCGACTGGCAGCCGGATGAGCCGCGCCAGAGCACGCTGGTGTTTATCGGCATCGACCTGCCGGAAGCGGAGATCCGCGCACGCTTTGCCGCTCTGCGCTGAGCAATAAAACCGCCGTCGCCGCAAACAGGCTTTGACGAATCCTCGATCTGAGTACTTTAATCATGGAGTGGCGCGCTGACGCGCCGCACTTATTTTGCAGCCGTGTGCCGATGCGCACCGGCAGTCATCACTCAGAGGATCATCACCTGTATGCCATTAAAACGAACAACCCTGGGCCTGTTGCTGGCGGGCGCCGGCCTGCTGTCGGCCAATAACGCGCTGGCCGCCTCTGATACGCTGATTTACTGCACCGTGGCCTCGCCGGAATCATTCAACCCGCAGCTGTCCACCTCCGGGCCGACCTTTATCGCCACCTCGCAGATGCTGTACAACCGCCTGGTGACGCTGCGCGGCAGTGACAAAACCCCTGCCCCCTCGCTGGCCACCGACTGGACCATCAGCCCGGACGGCAAGACCTACACCTTCACCCTGCGCAAAGGGGTGAAGTTCAACCGCAATAAATTCTTTACCCCCAGCCGCGACTTTAACGCCGAAGACGTGGTGTTTACGGTAATGCGCCAGAAAGACCCCAACCACCCATACCATAAGGTGTCTGGCGGTAACTACGAGTACTTCACCGATCTGGGGCTGGATAAGCTGATCGCCAAGGTCGAGGCGCTGGACGACTATCACGTGCGCTTTACCCTGACTCAGCCCAACGCGGCGTTCCTCGCCGACTGGACGATGGACTTCGCCTCGATCCTGTCGGCGGAATACGCTGATGCGATGATGAAGAAAGGCACGCCGGAGAATGTCGACAACTGGCCGATCGGCACCGGCCCTTACGCGCTGCAGCAGTACAAACAGGACTCGCTGATCCGCTACATCGCCAACCCGCACTACTGGCAGGGCGAGGTAGCCAGCAAGCACCTGATTTTCTCCATCACCCCGGACGCGCAAACCCGGCTGTCGAAGTTGAAAACCAACGAATGCCAGATTATCCCGGCGCCGCTGCCCGAGCAGTTCGACGCGATTAAACGCGACAAGAACCTGCAGCTGCACAGCATCGACGGGCTGAACGTCGGCTATCTGGCGTTCAACACCGCCAAAAAGCCGTTTGATAACCTGCTGGTGCGCCAGGCGCTGAGCTATGCGGTGGATAAAAAAGCCATCGTCGCTGCGGTATTTAAAGAGAGCGGCTCACCGGCCAGTTCGCTGCTGCCGCCGGGCATGCTGGGCTACAACGATAAGCTGCCGGGCTATGAATACAACCCGCAAAAAGCGCGCGAACTGCTGAAGCAGGCCGGGCTGGAGAAAGGTTTCACCACCGATATCTGGTCAATGCCGGTCGCCCGCCCCTATAACCCCAACTCGCGCCGCATCGCCGAGATGATTCAGAGCGACTGGGCGCAGGTGGGCGTCAAAGCCAAAATCGTCACCTGGGAATGGGGCCAGTATCTGGCCGGGCTGCGCAAAGGCGAGCAGCACAGCGCGCTGTACGGCTGGGTATCGGATAACGGCGACCCGGACAACTTCGCCACCCTGCTGGGCTGCGACGGCGTGCAGAGCGGCGCCAACGTCGCCCGCTGGTGCGACAAGTCGTATGACTCGCTGATCAAGCAGGCCATTGCGGTCAGCACCCCGGCAGAGCGCGGCAAGCTCTACCAGCAGGCGCAGGAAGTGTTTGCCAAACAGGCGCCATGGCTGCCGCTGGCGAACGGCAAGGTGTTTTACGCCACCCGCAACAACCTCAGCGGCTACGTGGTGGACGTCAACGGCAGTGATTTCTCCAAAGCGAAGCTGAATTAATCGCACCGTTCAGGGCGAGGCGCTCCCTCGCCCTGTTTGCCGTTCGCCGAACAAACGCGCCACGCCAGCCCCAGCGCACACAGGCTGCCGAGCGTCAGCACCACGCCCGGCCGCTGCGCCAGCCCGGCCAGCGTCAGCCCCGCCCCCAGCATCAGGTAGTACATCAGGCCGAGAAGCGCACCGGCAGTCCCCATACATGCCTTATAGTTGCGCAGCGCGCGCGCCAGAATATTGGGAATGGCGATACCGTACGCCATCACCACCAGCAGCATCGGCAGCGCGAACCCGCGCGTCTCTTCCAGCAGCCACACCAGCACGCCGCCGCCCAGCGATAGCGCGCACGCCAGCGTCAGCAGCGCGCCAAAACGCCAGCCGGCGGTAAGCAGCCGCTTGTTGATCGCCGCACCGATGCCCACCCCAGCCGCCAGCAGCAGACCGCTGTAGCCGAACCACGGCGCGGGGATCCCCAGCGCCGCAAAGCGGAACGGCGCCAGCTGGTAGTAGCTGAACATACAGATATTAAACAGCGCCACCAGCAGCGCGCTGCGCCAGATGTCGGCGTCTTGCACCATGCGCCCCAGCGTGGCGCAGAAGGCCGGCGGCGCCAGCCGTTGCGGCCGGGTTTCCGGCAGCCGCCAGGCGGCATAGGCCAGCAGCAGCGCCGCCAGCAGCGCCAGGCCAACGAACACCCCCTGATAACCCCAGTAATGGCTCAACAGCGAACCGCTCAACACGCCGAGCGCCGGGCTGAGCGCCATTGCGATCCCCATCAGCGAAAATACCCGCGCCAGTTGCTCGCCGTCGAAACGATCGCGGATGGCGGTCTGGGTACCAACCGACCCGACCGCCGCGCCAAAAGCCGCCACTATCCGCGCCGCCAGCAGCATACTGAAACTGCCGCTGCACAGCGCCGCCAGCGAAGCCAACAGGTATAACGCCAGCCCGGCCAGCAGGGTGGGCCGACGCCCGATCAGGTCGCACAGGCGCCCCCACACCACCACCCCGAATGCAAAAGCGAAGAAATAACACGACAGGGTTTGCGCTGCGATTTCCGCGCTCACCTGAAACCCGGTGGCGATGTGCGTCAGCGCCGGGCTGTAAATCGTCTCCGCCAGTTGGGGGAACATCATCATCACGGTTGCCAGTGTCAACGTCAGTTTGCGTTGCATCGTCTCTATCCCTTCCCTCAAAACAGGGGGACAAACTAGCATCTTCGCACCGGCGGCCATTACAATATAAAAGACAAAAAATTGATAAAATCGGACAAGATGATGACATGGCTCAGCGCCCAGGATCATTTCGATCCCGACGAGCTCGATAATAGCGTACTGGGCATTGCCGCCGAGCTGGCACGGCACGATTCCGGCCCACACCAACACGCCATGGGACAATTGCTGTTCAGCCAACAGGGCTGCATGCGCATTACGCTGAATAACAGCATCTGTATGCTACCGCCGGCGCGCATTGCCTGGATCCCGCCGCGGGTGGTGCACCGCGTACAGGTCAGCGGCGTCGTCGGCTACCGCTCGGTATACCTCGACACTGCGCCTTATCCCGGCCTGCCGGAAGGACTGACGGTGCTGACGGCCACGCCGCTGCTGCGCGCGGCACTGGAGCGCATCGCCCTCGCCGCTTTCGACACCGACTGGCGACATGGCCCCACCGCCAATATTCTGGCGGTCTGTCTGGATGAGATCGCGCAGGCGCCGCGGGAACTGACGCTGCTGCCGCTGCCCGCCGACCGGCGTCTGCGCCATCTGGCCGGCCTGGAAACCCTGCCGCCGCTGCACGAACTGGCGCGTTACAGCGGCGCCTCGGAAAAGACCATCAGCCGCATTTTCCGGCGGGAGACCGGGCTGAGTTACCAGCAGTGGCGGCAGCAATGGCGGCTGATTACCGCGATCGAACTGCTGGCCGCAGGCCATCGCCAGTGCGACGTCGCCGCCCGGCTGGCCTTCACCAGCGACAGCGCCTTTGCCACCTTCTTCAGGAATATGACCGGCAGCCCGCCGCGCGCCTATATGGCCATGCGGGAATCGTGAATATCCCGGCACGCGACTGCCAAAATTTATCTTGGCTATATCAATTAATAACCAAAACTAAAATAAAAAATAATAAAAATAAATTACCTATATATATTTATTAATAATAAAAATAATTTCGCACACCAGAATAAGCTCCCTCCATCTCAATTAAACAACAGAATAATCCTGTTTATTTACCGCTCAGTTACATCCACCGTGTCCGCTGATACAATATTCACGCCTAAGTCGAACAGGCAAAATAAATCAAAAATCAATTTCATTAAAATATATCAATCAATTTATTTTGATTGTATATGGATATCTAGCGCCCAATTAAGGAAAGGAATACTTTAAATGAACAGAAAAGAAAAAAACCAGCTGATCGCCAAACTCTCTCCCATTTGTTTTCTGAGCCTGCTCTCCTGGGGCGCGGTCGCCCACGCGGCCATCACCCCGTCGGCACCGATGAACGGTGGCCCTTCCGTCAGCGCCGGCGCCAACGGCAGTACCGTTATCGACATCAATACCGCAGGCAAAGGCGGCGTTTCCCACAACATCTACTCGGAATTCGACGTAGACCGGGGCGGCGTAGTGCTCAATAACAGCGCCACCGGCTCAACCTCGCACCTGGCCGGCAATATCGCCGGTAACGCCAATCTGGCCGGCGGTTCCGCATCCATTATCCTGAACGAAGTCAACTCCACCCGCGCCAGCCAGCTGAACGGCCTGATCGAAGTCGCCGGCGACAAAGCGCAGGTGATTATCGCCAACCCATCGGGCATCAGCTGCAGCGGCTGCGGCTTTATCAACGCCGACCGCGCCACCCTGACCACCGGTAAAGCACAGGTCGCCAACGGCACGCTGCTGGGCTATACCGTGGAGAAAGGCAGCGTCATCATCAACGGCGACGGCCTGAATACCGGCGATGCCGACTACACCGATATCATCGCGCGCGCCGTGCAGATTAACGCCAATATCGTCGCCAAAGATCTGAAGATCACCGCCGGCCGCAACAACGTCAATGCGGACAACACGCAGATTAACGAACTGACGTCGGGCGGCAGCAGGCCGTCAATCGCCATCGACGTCGCCAAGTTAGGCGGGATGTACGCCAATAAAATCACCCTGGTCAGCACCGATTACGGCGTCGGGGTGCGTAACGCCGGCACCATCGGCGCCATGGCAAGCGACGTCAATATCACCACCGACGGCGTGCTGGAAAATAAAGGCACCATCTCCGCACACCACGACGTCAATATTGACACGACGCAGGGGCGCAACCGCAACGGCGGTTATTACTATGCGCACGGTCGTACATTAAACAACACCGCGAACGGCGTGATCAGCGCCGGCAAAAATATCAACATCGATCTGGCCAAAAGCAAACTGAGCAACAGCGGCGGCGAACTGCTGGCAGACGGTGATATCAATATCGTCAGCGGTGATATCGACAACAGATACGGCAATATACACAGTCAGGGTGTCGTCAATATGCGCAATGACCCTTACCATTACGGCTTCAGCAGAACGTTAAACAACGCCGGCGGCGTCATCCACGGCTTCAACGGCGTGGCTATTTCCTCGCGCGGTCTGAACAATACCGAAGGGCTTATCAAGAGTGATATGGGCGGCGTTGATATTCACACCGCCGGTTACACGCTGACCAATACCCGCGGCACCATCGAATCCTGTTGTGAACTGAATCTGGATGTCGGTACGCTGACGAATAACGCCGGCTTAATTCAATCCACCGAGAACGTCACCATTAACACCAACCGGCGTTCGCTGACCAACCAGTCCGGCGTGATTCGCGGCGGTAACGACGTGTCGATCAGCAGCCTCGGCGTCAATAACCATGCCGGGCGCATCATGGCCGACAACCACCTGAACATCAACGCCAACGGCAGCAGTATTACCAACACCAACAATGCCAGAAACACCGACGAAGCAGGGCTGTTCAGCGGCAAGGGCGGCATGACGCTGGTCGCCAGCTCCATCAACAACAACAACGGGAAAGTGGTCTCCAACGGCAATATCATCACCCATACCTCATCCTCGCTGAGCAACGCCAACGGCCTGATCGAAAGCAATGGCAGCGTCCTGGTGACCACCTCAAGCCTCAATAACAACAACGGCACGATCAACGCGGCTGAAGACGTGGTGATTGACGCCCGCTCCGTCAGCAACACCAAAGGCACGATCAACGCCGGCGGTGAGGCAACGCTGACGCTGGCCGGCGGCTATAGCCACCAAGGCACGCTGAGCGCGCAAGAAGACATCCGTATTAACGCCGAGAAAGGCGCCGTTTATAACTACGGCACTCTGGCGTCCGCCAACGGTAAAACCATCATTAACAGCCGCAGCTTCGCCAACCAGAGAAACGCGCTGGTAGACAGCCCGGCCGGCGTTGAACTGATGCTGGGCAAGCCTGGTTCCTTCACCAACAACGGTACCGTTAACGGCACCATCACCATCAACAAGCAGTAACCCTGCCAACGCAGGCGGCCTCTTCGGGGGCCGTCTCAGGAGCGTCATCAACCAACACTGCCGCTATTTTTTCCCGGCTACAGCCCGATAAACGGCTAACGGATGCCAAAAAGCACGATAAGGATATTAACCAACATGCGCGTTCACTTTTCCGCTTCCCTGCTATTGGTATTTTTTATTCCCCTCGTTCAAGGCGCAGAAAGCGGGCGGTTGATTGAACAACAGGCCAGCCACCAGCAAGAACAAGAAAGGGCGCGCTACAGCCAGCTGGAAACGCAGGGGAAAGATGTCCGCGCGGCCGACAGCGGCGCAGAAAAAAGCGCGAAAATAACGTTTCCCCATGAAGCCAACTGTTTCGCTGTGTCGCAGGTTATTCTCAATAAAGACGACAAGATTCCGCACTGGCTGCCGCTGCGCAAACTCACCGCTCAGGCTGAAGGACAATGCCTCGGCATCCAGGGGGTCCGTACGCTGGCCAACGCCATCCAGAACAAATTAATCCGCCACGGCTACATCACCACCCGCGTGGTGGTGCCCCGGCAAGATCTCAACGCCGGCGTGCTGACGCTGACCATTTTACCCGGCGTGATTGGCAACATTTCCTTCAGCGAAAACAGCGATAAATACGCCAACCTGTACACCACCTTCCCCGGCCATCAAGGCGATATTCTGGATTTGCGCGCGATTGAACAGGGGCTGGAGAATATCCAGCGCATTCCCGGCGCCGACGCCAACGTGATCCTCCGCCCCGGGGACCGCGCAGGGGAAACCGATATTGAGATCGCACGCAGCCAACCTTCATTCTGGCGGATTGGCGGCTGGTTCGACGACGCCGGCAGCCGCTATACCGGACGCTATCAGGGTGGCCTGGCGCTCTATCTGGATAACCCGACCTCACTGAACGATCTGTTCTATGTCTCCTTTGGCCGCGATCTGGCGTGGCAGAAATGGCGCAACTCCAAAAACAGCTCGCTGTACTACTCGGTGCCCTACGGCTTTTGGTCACTGGATATGTACGCCAGCCACAGTGAATATCTGCAGCGGCTCAACGGCACCTGGGCCGACCTGCAGTACCAGGGCAAAAGCCGCAATCTGAGCCTGAAGGTCAACCGCCTGCTGTACCGCAACGCCAGCCAGAAAACGACGGCCAGCATCCAGCTGTTAAAAAATGACGCCAGTTATTTTATCAATGACATCAGGCTGACTATCCGGGAGCGCAAGGTCACCAAAGCGATCGTCAGGCTGAACCACCGCCACTATATCGGCCGCTCCATCGTCGACGCGATGGTCAGCTACCAACGCAACACCTCCTGGTTCGGCGCCAAACCGCAGGCCGCCGCCAGCCCGCACAGCCGCGCCGTCAATCTGGATATCAGCGCCTCAGTCCCGTTTATTTTGCTCGGGCAGTCAATGAGCTACCAACCGCGCTACCAGCAGCAGCACAGCCGCGATCGCCTGGCGACGCAGGATCAGTTCAGCATCGGCAACCGCTGGACGGTGCGTGGTTTTGACGGCGAGTATAATCTTTCCGCAAATCGGGGCTATGTGCTGCGCAACGACCTGAACCTGAACTTGCCCAACTATAACCAGCAGCTATATATGGGGCTGGATTACGGCCGGGTGAGCGGTGGCAACAACGATTTTTCCCGCGGGCATCTGGCGGGCGGCGTGCTCGGCCTCAGGGGAAGGATCGGCCGGATCGGCTACGACGCCTTTGTCGGCGCGCCGCTTGCCAAACCCAAAGGATTCGACACCAGCCCGGTCAACCTCGGCTTCACCCTGCAGTGGCAGTTCTAAAGCGCGGTTATGCCGCCGGCGTCTCTACGCCGGCGGCCATTTGGCGCTACAGCAGCCCCAGATCGCGGGCGGTGCGGTCCACCGCGCGTTTGGTTTTCTCCAGCAGTTCATCAATCTCGCCGTGGGTCGCCACCAGCGCCGGCGCCATAATCATCCGGCCGGCGGTGGAGCGGATAATCACCCCTTCCTCAAAACCGTAGCTGCGGCAACGCCAGGTGATGTCGCTTTCATTGGCGAAACGCCGGCGGCTGGCTTTATCTTCGGCAAACTGCAGCGCCGCCACCATGCCGGCACCCTGAATTTCCCCCACCAGCGGATGGTCGGCAAACATCTCGCGCAGCCCTTTTTGCAGATAGGGGCCGGTATCCTGCTTCACCCGGCTGACGATGCCTTCATCGCGCAGCGCCTTGATGTTGGCCAGGGCCACCGCCGCCGCTACCGGATGGCCGGAGTACGTCAGACCATGGGCAAACACGCCCCCTTCCTCCACCAGCGTCTGGCCCATTTTTTTGGACAAGATCAGCCCGCCCATCGGCACATAGCCCGACGTCAGCCCCTTGGCGATCGACAGCGTATCCGGCTCAAACCCAAAGTGCTGGCTGGCGAACCATTCGCCGGTGCGGCCAAAGCCGCCGATCACTTCATCGGCGCACAGCAGCACATTGTACTGGCGGCAAATGCGCTGAATTTCCGGCCAGTAGCTCTCCGGCGGGAAGATCATGCCGCCGGCGCCCTGGAACGGCTCGGCAATAAATCCGGCGACGTTTTCCGCCCCCAGCTCGAGGATTTTCTCCTCCAGCTGCCGGGCGCAACGGCGGCCAAACTCATCCGGCGTCATATTGCCCGGGTGGGCATACCAGTAAGGCTCGTCAATATGGGCGATCTCCGGCAGCATGCCGCCCATTTCGTGCATAAACTTCATACCGCCCATCGCCGAGGTCGCCAGCGTCGAGCCGTGGTAGCCGTTCCAGCGGCCAATCATAATCCGTTTTTTCGGCTGCCCGGCCACCTGCCAGTAACGGCGCACCGTGCGGATCAGCACCTCATTGGCCTCCGAGCCGGAGTTGGTGTAAATCGCGTGGCTATAGCGATCCGGCAACAGGCTGAACAACAGTTCGGACAGCTCCACCACCGCCGGGTGCGTGGTGTGGAAAAACATATTGTAGTAAGGCAGCTGCTCCATCTGCCGCGCCGCAGCGGCGACCAGATCTTCGCGTCCATAGCCCAGATTGGTGCACCACAGGCCCGACATGCCGTCGAGGTAACGCTTGCCGTCATTATCCCAGATGTGCAGCCGGTCGGCTTTCACCATCACCCGCGCCCCTTCCGCATTCAGCGCCTTCTGATCCAGAAAAGCATGGATATGGTGACGTGCGTCCAGCGCCTGATAATCGCCGGTTTCACGTGGGCTGTTAGACATACTCATTGGCTTACTCTCCTTTCACAGACTTGGGTTATCAGCGCTGGGCTGTAAGGCGCGGTTCACCGGCGAATCCGGGGAAACGCGCGGCGTCAGCGGTTCGGGTTTAAACAGCGGTTTGCGCATCACCAGTTTGATCCACAGCACCGCAATCACAGACACCAGTCCCAGCACCGCGCCGGCGACGGTGTAAATACGCAGCGCCTGCTCGGCGGAAGGCGATACATGCCAGATGGCATACGCCATACCGGCAATGCCAGCCAGCTGCGGCCAGGGATAAAAAGGGGTGCGGAACGGACGATGCTGGTGCGGGTAACGTTTACGCAGCACCAAAACATTGATATGGGTGATGATATAGGCCAGCAGCCAGGAGAGCGCGGCGGCGCTCAGCAGCAGGTTGATCGCGTCGGTCGCCATCAGCAGCAGCGGCAGCCCGGTAATGGCGGCGACAAACAGCACCGATACCCAGGGCGCGCCCGTCCTGGCACAGTGGCGCTTAAAGCAGGGAAACGCCTGGCCGTTCTGCGCCATCCCGCTCAGCATGCGGGGGATCGTCGCCAGCGAAGAGTTGAGCGTGCTGCAGGTGGCGGTAATTGCCGCGGTCGCCAGAAACAGCTGACCGCTTTTGCCAAACACCGTGGTGGCGAACAGGTAGTGCGGCAGGCCATTGCTCGCCAGTTCCTCACGCGGGATCAGCAGCAGCGCGCCGAGGCAATACACCGCAATGGTGCAGAAAATCACGCTCAGGCCGACGATCATGGCGCGCGGAATATCGCGCTCCGGCCGGCGCGCCTCCTCCACCAGCGGGCAGACAAACTCGGCGCCGACAAATCCCCAGATCGCCATCACCGCCAGCGTCAGCACGCCCCAGCCGAGCGGGTTGCCCGCGCCGTCGGCCATCAGCTGCCCCAGCGGCTGCGCATGCTGGTGACCGATGGCGCTGAACCCCAGCAGCAGCAGCACCACCAGCATCACCGCCGCCAGGAACGACTGCAGACGGGCGAAAATATCAATATTCAGCAGGTTGAGGACGGTGAATAACCCCAGCACGCCAAATGCGATCGACAGCGGCGGCAGCGGCGCCGCAGGGAAAATCTTGCTGATGATTTGATCGAGCAGCAGCAGTTCGGCGGACAGCGCGAACATCGCCACCACGATATAGCCGGAAAACGTCGCCAGAATCGCCGGGAACTGGCCGATGGCGACCTCGGTATAGCTGCTCAGGCTGCCGGCGCGCGGGATCATCAGCGACAGTTCGGAAAAGGAAAACGCATAGCTGAGCGCCAGCAAGTAGGTCAGAAACAGAGGAATGATAAAACCGATGCCGGCCATGCCGACGGCCTGCAGCATCAGCACCATCACCCCCTGCGAGACCACCAAACCAATCGCCACCGCCAGCAGCGCGCCCAGCCCCAGCCGGTTGCGCCGTCCCCTGGCGGCCGCAGAGTTCGTGTTCAATTCAGTCATTGGCTTACCCTCGGTGTGCGTCGCCGGCGCGTTAACGCAGCTGGATCCAGGTGGTTTTCAACTGGGTGTATTTATCGAAAGAGTGCAGCGATAAGTCGCGGCCGAATCCCGACTGCTTGCCGCCGCCGAACGGTACCGTCACATCCAGCGCATCGACGGTATTCACCGACACCGTGCCGGCGTGCAGGCGCTGCGCCACACGGTGCGCCCGGTTCAGATCGTCGCTCCAGACCGAGGCGGCCAGACCATAGATACTGTCGTTCGCCAGCGCGATCGCCTCCTCTTCATCGTCGAAGACTGAGATCGCCAACACCGGGCCGAAGACTTCCTCCTGCGCCAGACGCATCCGCGCCGTCACCTGGGTAAACAGCGTCGGCTGCACAAAATTATCGGCGCCGTTGACGCTCAGACGCCGGCCGCCGCACAACAGCTGCGCCCCTTCCCGCTGCGCTTCATCGATAAAGTCCATCACCCGCTGCGTCTGGCGCGCGTCCACCATCGCCCCGGCGCGGCTTTGCGGATCCAGCGGATCGCCCGGCTGCCAGCTGGCCGCCTGCGCCATCAGCCGTTCGACAAAGGCATCATGAATCGAGCGCTGCACCAACAGACGGGAGTTTGCCGAACATACCTCTCCCTGATTGAAGAAGATGGCGAAGGCGGCCTTTTCCGCCGCCAGATCCAGCGACCGGCAGTCGTCAAAGATCAGGCACGGGCTTTTTCCGCCGCACTCCAGCCAGACCTGCTTCAGGTTGGACTGCGCCGCATACTGCATAAAATGCTTGCCGACCTCGGTAGAGCCGGTAAACACCAGACCATCGACATCCTGATGACGCCCTAGCGCCTGGCCGGCCTGCTCGCCGTATCCGGGCAGCACGTTCAGCACCCCGGCGGGCAGGCCCGCTTCCAGCGCCAGCTCCGCCAGCCGCAGCGCGGAGAACGGCGACTGCTCGGCCGGCTTGAGCACCACGCTGTTGCCCGCCGCCAGCGCCGGCGCCAGTTTCCAGGCCGCCATATCCAGCGGAAAATTCCATGGCACCACCGCGGCAATCACGCCAAGCGGCACGCGGGTGACAGTCGCCAGCACGTTATTCGCCGTCGGCGCCACTTGGCCATAGCATTTATCCAGGCTCTCCGCATACCAGCGAAAAACGTGCGCCGCCCCCGGCACATCAACATTCCAGGCATCCATCACCGGCTTGCCCATACTCATTGAATCCAGCAGCGCCAGTTCTTCCCGGTGTTCAAGAATCAGCGCCGCCAGACGCAGCAGCACCTGTTTACGCGCCGCCGGGGCGGCCTGCGCCCACTCCCCCTGCTCGAAACAGCGGCGTGCAACGCGCACCGCGCGATCGACGTCTTCCTTATCGCAGGCGGCCACGTCGGCCAGAGACTGATTGGTGGCCGGGTTGCACACCGCCATCGTCATTCCCGATGCGGCAGTGACCCATTGGCCATCAATCATGGCCTTGTCGATGAAACATTGGCGGGCGGCGCGTTCGCGCCAGTAACCAAGAGTAAACATGCTGACGCCCTCATCGTGTAACTCATATGTTTATGGGATGTTAAATACGGGAGTCTGATGCTAACCAGCTTGCGGAGAGGGGAAAAGCAGTAAAAATATCGTGAATGGTGATAAAAAAACTGGGCAAGAACAATTAGCCAAAACAGTTCTCTATGGCTTAATAAAATAATGGCAGGTTCACCATGAACAAATAAAAATAACAGCACAGTCTGCTGAAAGCGGTAAAAACAGGCCTGTCAGCGGCTCTTCATGTGGTTATTCCGACCGTGTTAACAATTATGCCTCGCCAGGTATCAGGCGGTTTTTTGAATTGCCTCACTGTAAAATATCGACGGCTCATTTATGCTTGCCGGGCGCCAAATTTAACATAAGTAAAACATATAGTTAAAATTTACTTTCAACCGTACTATCACCCACTCACGGAGGAGTACCCCAGCGTCCATATCATTCTTTACGGGAATCAACGATGGCTAATTACACCCTGCGTCAGCTTAAATATTTTGTCACCACCGCCAAATGCCGAAGCGTCGCCGAAGCCTCACGTAAGCTGTACATTGCACAGCCCTCTATCTCTACCGCCATCAAAAGTCTGGAAGACAGTTTTGGCATTCAGCTGTTTATTCGCCACCACGCGCAGGGCGTTTCGCTCACCCCTTCCGGCGCACGTTTTTATCGCAAGGCGCAGAAACTGCTCAGAATGGCGCATATTTTTGAGCAGGACGCGCTGGCGGATAACGATCTGGTGGCGGGGAAAATCAATATCGGCTGTTTTGAGACGGTCGCGCCGCTCATTTTACCGAAGCTGATCCGCGGCTTTAAAACGCTGTATCCGGGGATAGAAACCATCGTCCGCGACGGTGAACAGCATGAGCTGGTGCAAAGCCTGACCGCCGGGAACCTGGACCTCGCCCTGCTCTACCATCACGAACTGAGCAATAACATCGTCACCGATGCACTGGCGGAACCGCAAAAGCCTTACGTCCTGCTGTCCGCCTGCCACCCGCTGGCCCATCGCGATCGGGTCACCCTGGCGGATCTGGCGACGGAGCCGATGGTGCTGCTGGACGTGCTGCCCAGCCGCAACTATTTCCTCAACCTGTTCACCCGGGCGGGCATTACGCCGAATATCGTGTTCAGCTCGCCCTCGATCGAAATGGTGCGCGGCATGGTCGGCCAGGGGCTAGGCTTCGCCATTCTGGTGACCCGGCCGCACGGCCGGCACAGTTACGACGGCCAGCCGCTGGCGACGGTTGAACTACAGGACGAGGTGGAAGGTTCCGGCCTGGTTGCGGCCTGGCTCAGCCGCAACCCGCTGACCAAACCGGCGCAGCTGTTCGTTGAGTTCTGCAAAAATGAGCTGGCGACGATGAGCCGGCCGGCGGCGTGCCACTGACGCCGGCGCGGCTCAGCGCTGCATCCAGCGGCGTAAGTTAGCCAACATCTGCATACAGCGCTCCAGCTGTTCTACGCTGACATATTCATCGGGTTTGTGGCCCTGCTCCATACTGCCGGGGCCGCAGATCAAGGTCGCCACGCCGGCTTCGGCAAACAGACCACCCTCCGTGCCAAAGGCCACCGTGGCAAACTCCTCGCTGCTGCTCCACTGCGCCAGCCAGCGGGCAAAGTCGCACTGCGGATCGGTCAGCAATCCCGGATACTGGCTGAGCGTCTGCAGAGTGATGCCGCAGCCCTCCGCCACCTGCCGCATGGCCGGCAGCAGTTCATCGGCGTAACGCCGCAGCTCATCAATCACGCCGGCGACCGGGACTTCCGGCAGATGGCGGATTTCAAAATCGAACCGGCAATCCTGCGGCACAATGTTCAGCGCCGCGCCGCCCTGAATGATGCCGACCTGCAGCGTGCTGTAGGGCGGATCGAAACGCGAGTTCTGCGTCGCGGCCAACTTGCCGCCAAGCTCGGTTAGCCTGGCGATCAGCTTGGCCGCATACTCGATGGCGTTCACCCCCTGCGGCGTATAGGCGGAATGACAAGCGTGCCCGCGCACGCTGCAACGCATCGCCAGCTTGCCTTTATGGCCATACACCGGCTTCATCCCCGTGGGTTCGCCGACGATGCACAGCGCCGGCTTATCCGTCTCCTGCCGCAGATGCTCCACCAGACTACGCACGCCCAGACAGCCGACCTCCTCATCGTAGGAAAACGCCAGATGCAACGGCATACGTAGCGGCTGCGCCAGAAAGTCCGGCAACGCCGCCAGTACGCACGCCAGAAACCCCTTCATATCCGCGCTGCCGCGGCCATAGTAACGTCCGTCGCGCTGCGTCAGCGCAAACGGCGGCAGCGTCCACGCCTGCCCGTCGACGGGCACCACGTCGGTATGTCCGGACAGCATCACACCGCCGCCCCCCGTCGGGCCGATATGGGCATACAGATTGGCCTTGCCGCCGCCGTCATCCGGAAAGCGCCGGCTCTCAATGCCGAAACCGGCCAGATATTCCTGAATAAAGTCGATCAGCTCCAGATTGGATTCCCGGCTGGTGGTATCGAACGCCAGCAGCCGCGCCAGCACATCGCGCACCTGGTCACTCATCGCCCGGCACGCCATAGCTTGGCGCCTCCCGGGGATCGATCGCCCGCGTAATATAATCCTGCATCTGGGGCTGGTAAGCCCGCCACAGCGCCGCCAGCTCGCCGATGGGATCCTGCTGCGCCCAGTCAACCCGCAGGTCAACAATCGGCCAGCTATGCTCACCCACCACCTTCAGCGCCGCGGAATGCACCGCGCCGGCCTCGCCGCCGCGCTCAAGCGCCGCCTGCAGCGCCGCCATCAGGCGCTCCGCCAGGTGACCGGACGCGTTTTCAAAGGCCGACGTCATCGCCTCAACCACCGATTTATCCGCCAGCATATTGCCCGCCGCAACGCACGCGCAACCCTGTACGCCATGATAGACCCCCAGCGATTGATCGCCGCTGAACAGCGCAGTGTTCCCCTGGCGGTCAATGGCGATCAGCTGACGGTAAGCGCTGAACGCATCCTCACGCAGGGCGCTGCCTAACGCGCCCTGTGATGACATCCCCTGTTCGAGCCGCTGCAGCACCAGGCTCCCCAGCCGCGGCAGCGTGACATTCTGGCTGGACACCGCGCCCACCCCGGCCTGCAGCCAGGGACAGCGGGCGCCGACTGCAATGCTGGAAGAGCTGATGGCAATGCCGAACTGCCCGGTTTTGTCGCAGCGAGCGGCGATAGAGAACGTCATGCCTGCTCCTCCCCATGCCACCCTTCCGGAATCACCGCGATGATGTCGATCTCCATCAGCCACTGCGGCTGCGCCAGCGCCGAGACCACGATCCCGGTCGAGATCGGAAATACCCCTTTCAGCCATTTTCCAACTTCCCGATACACCGGCTCACGATATCTTGGGTCGATAATATAGGTGGTTGTTTTAACGATATGCGAGAGATCGCTGCCCGCCTCCTCCAGCAGTTGCTTGACGTTTTTCATCGCCTGCTCCGCCTGCGCCGCCGGATCGCCCAGGCCGACCAGGTTGCCGTCAAAATCGGTGCCGACCTGACCGCGCAGATATACGGTATTGCCCGCGCGCACCGCCTGGCACAGGTCGTTATCCAGCGATTGGTTGGGGTAGGTGGCTTTAGTGTTGAACATACGGATGCGGGTATGGGTAACGTTACTCATAAAATATTCCTGTTTAACAATAACGGCGAAGTAAGCAAAAAACGGACGGGCGGCTTACGCCTCCCCCGCGCGCCCCTGGCGGACGTTCTGATGCCGGCGGCTGACGCCGGCGCGCGTTGCCAGCCAGTAATAGAGCGGCGAGGTAACCAGCAGCCCCATCAGCCAGGAGAGGTCGGCGCCGTGAATGTGCACCGAGATCGGCCCGACGTATAACGGGGTATTCATAAACGGGATTTGCACCACAATGCCGATAGCGTAGGCCAGCAGCGCCTGGGGGTTGTAGTAGCCGTAGATGCCGCCGTCCGCACGAAAAATCGAGTCAATGTCATACTGCCCTTTATGGATGGCGTAGAAGTCGATCAGATTGATCGCCGTCCAGGGCACCAGCACCACCAGCAGCGCCAGCACTAAATCCACAAAATGACCAATAAAGTCCGCCGAGCTGTAAATGGCGGCGATACAGCAGGCCAGCAACACCAGCACCGACAGCACCGCTCGGCTCCTGCCGGTAGGGATCCAACGCCAGGAGAAGGTCTGCACCAGCGTAATCATCGAGATCACCGCGCCGTACAGATTCAGCGCGTTATGGCTAATCACGCTCAGCAAAAACAGCACCAGCATCAGCGGGCCGATTGAACCGGTGGCCAGTTTGACGGCGTCCATGGTTTCCATCCCCGCCGGCGTGGCCAGCACCGCCACCGCGCCGAAAATAAACGAGAGGCTGGAGCCCAGCGCCGAGCCCAGATAGGTAGTCCAGAAGGTGGCCGCCACTGACACGTTCGCCGGCAGATAGCGCGAGTAATCGGAGACATAGGGGGCAAAGGCAATTTGCCACAGCGCTCCCAGCGACACCGTCGCCAGCCAGCCGTAAAGATTAAAACCGCCACGGGTGAAAAAGTCTGCGCTGTGTATGTGGCTGAATATATAGCCAAACCCCAACAGAATGCCGATACCCAGCACCCAGGTGCCGATCCTGTTGAGCAGGTGAATAAAGCGATAACCGATAATGCCGATCGCACAGGATCCCACCGCGCCGATCGCGATCCCCACCGGCACTGAGACACTGTCCGTGACGCCATGCAGCGACTTGCCCGCCAGCACAATGTTGGAGGTAAAGAAGCCGAGGTACATCACTCCGGCAATCACCACCACCAGCAACGAGCCCCAGGAGCCGAACTGCGCGCGGCTCTGGATCATTTGCGGAATGCCCATCTGCGGGCCCTGCGCCGAGTGCAGCGCCATCAGCACCCCGCCGATCAGCTGGCCCACCAGAATGGCGATCACGCCCCAAAACAGATTGAGATGAAACAGCTGGACGCCGAGCGCGCCGGTAACGATCGGCAACGGCGCGATATTGCCGCCGAACCAGAGCGTAAACAGATCTCTGACCTTCCCGTGACGCTCTTGCGGCGGGATATAGCCAATGGTGTGCTTTTCGATAAGCGGTGGCGATGATTCAGTCGCAGGCATGGTGAACTCCCGGTTGCATAGACGTTGTGTGGGTATTTTTTAATTAACCGCCGAAAGCTGCGGAATTTTATTATTTGCCTGATAATGCGCACCGTCAGAGGGAGAGATAAAATATTAAAAACATTCCCCCAGAGAATAAAAAAACTATCCCGCACTCCTTCACCAATCGCCGACCGCCCACGCATGTCCCGGCCAATCCCCAACGAATTACCCCACCGTCAGAATGGCGCGCCATTACCGGTGATCGCCGAAAAAGTGCGGCGTCTTGCATCATTAATTTATCGTCAATCGTTAGGTTAATAATATTTTACCCATTCAGCGGCATTCCCTAGTCTGCGAAATCCACAGAGGTGAACAGCGGTTTAACCGGCTCAACACCGATAACCGTTCTAAGGATGCAAACATGACGTTAAATAACAGCGAGATTGATACGTTAGTGGTAGGAGCCGGCCAGGCGGGCGTAGCAATGAGCGAACACCTGACCCGACTCGGCATTCCTCATTTAGTGCTGGAGAAGAACCGCATCGCCGAGGCCTGGCGCACGGGCCGCTGGGATTCACTGGTCGCCAACGGCCCGGCCTGGCATGACCGCTTCCCCGGCATGGAGTTTGACAATATCAACCCCGACGGCTTTGTCGCCAAAGAACGGATCGCCGATTACTTTGCCGCCTATGCGGATAAATTCAACGCGCCGATTCACACCGGCGTCGACGTCAGGCGCGTGCAGCGCAACCTTGGCCGCCCCGGTTTTAGCGTGGAGACCTCGGCAGGACGGATTGAGGCTCAACGCATCGTCGCCGCCACCGGGCCGTTTCAGCGGCCGGCGATCCCGGCGATCGCCCCGCAGGATGACACGCTTACCCAAATTCACTCGGCGCAATACCGTAACCCGCAACAGCTGCCCGCGGGCGCGGTGCTGGTGGTCGGGGCCGGGTCATCCGGGGTACAGATTGCCGATGAGCTGCGCCGGGCAGGGAAACAGGTGTATCTCTCCGTCGGGGCGCACGATCGTCCGCCCCGCGCTTACCGTAACCGGGACTTTTGCTGGTGGTTGGGGGTGCTGGGGTTATGGGATGCGGCGGCGACACAGCCGGGGAAAGAACACGTGACGATTGCCGTCAGCGGGGCGCACGGGGGCCATACGGTAGATTTTCGCAAGCTGGCCCATGAAGGCGTGCAGCTGGTGGGCCTGACGCAGTCTTTCCAGAACGGCGGCGTCACCTTTGCCAATAACCTGAAAGAGAATATCACCCGCGGCGATGAAAACTATCTGGAGCTGCTGGACGCGGCGGACGCCTATATCGCCCGCAACGGTCTGGATCTGCCGGAGGAGCCGGCCGCGCGCCATCTTCTTCCCGACCCGGAATGTATGGTTAATCCCATTCTGGCGCTGAACCTGGCCGACGCCGGCATCAGCACCATCATCTGGGCTACCGGCTACAGCGCCGACTACGGCTGGCTGGAGGTGGACGCCTTCGACAGCGCCGGCAAGCCGCAACACCAGCGCGGCGTTTCATGCGAGCCCGGCATCTATTTTCTCGGCCTGCCCTGGCTGTCGCGCCGCGGCTCCACCTTTATCTGGGGCGTCTGGCACGATGCAAAATACATTGCCGACCATATCGCTACCCAGCGCAGTTACCTGAGCTACAAAGACGCCGGCCAGCGTCGATAACAACATGTATCGGCGCGCTCACCGCCTTCGTTGAGGGCGGTTTTGAGCGGTGATAACGGCGCGGTTTGTTTGATTGTCCGGATACAACGCAACGGATTATCGTGCAGCCCGCTCTCGTTATCCTGGTATTGCCCTGCATAGCGCAGCGGTTGCTCATAGGCCACGCCCCGACGCTGCATGATGCCCGCCGCCGTCTGCCCCTTCAGCCTGCCGAAGGTGTCGTAATCCCCCGACCAGCGCAGCCCGCCCTCGCCGTCCCGTCACCTCCAGCGGCGCGCCGTTCTGCTCGCTGTGCAGCCAGAAGATATCCGCCTGCCGGCTCTCCCCCGCCTGCTCGATGGCCGCCAGCGGCGTCCACGGGCTGTCCGGCTCGTAGCTCCAGCTGCGGCGCGTGCCATCGTCCCGCTGCTCCTGCAACAGCAGGTAGCCCTGCCACAGGAAACGCGTGCTCTGCGCCGCCTTGCCCTTGTAGTCCACCTGCTTGCGCGTGCGCCTGCCCAGCGCATCGTAGTGATACTGCGCCCGGAACTCGCCCTGCGGGCCACGGCCGTGCGCCGCCGTCAGCCGGTTGTCCGCATCGTAGACATAGTGCTGCTCGTACAGCCCGTTGCGCCGGCTTATCAGGTTACCCCAGGCGTCGTAACGGTAGAACAGCTGTTGCCAGTGCGTCAGCCGGTTGTCCCCCAGCGGTGCCGGCGGCAGCTGCTTCTCCAGCGCGCGGCTGGCGCTCTGCGCGCCCAGCATGTTATCCGCCATGTCGTACTGCAGGCGGTGGCCCGGCTTGCCCTGCTACGCCTCGCGGTGCTGCAGCAGCGTCCTTCCGCATCGTAGCCGTAGCGGACTTCTCCGCGCAGTTCATAGAACCAGAAAGAGCTGAAAAGATCTTTCTGGCGTTATACAATTAAGAACGGTTTAATTCTATTATTCATTCTTTAAAAATTCCCTAAGCATATAAATGTTTTATATCCGAGGATAGATAAATCTATCGCATCCAATGCCTCCAGAAAACTAGACATCAATGGTTCCAACATCCTTAAACAACCTTCTATATTAATTTATCATAAAAATAAATAGCATATTCATCTTCATTGAAGGCTAACACCTGAGATGGTGATTCAATAAAAACAACCAGATCCCTATTACCATTTTCAAGATAAAGACTTACCAAAAAATCAAACACATTGAATAACTTCAATCTTACAAAAAAATAATCATTAATCTCAAATAACAAACTCTTTCCTATAACACTCTTTAGACAATCCGATTGCCATTGAACAATAGCATCATTAGAGTTATCTAAAGAAAAATCAGCTATTGGCTCAAGGTCACTATCATAACTGAAAATCTCTTTTTGTTTAGCACGATACGCCACTAAATCCAGCACATCAACGTCAATGACTTCAACGTTACTGATACCATTAATTTTTCTCAAAAAAACCTTTGTTTCCTGTAAGGCAATCTTTTTCTTAAGAGCTTCATTTTTGGTCATAATATATGTGATGTTCTCCTGAACTATCCGCCGGAACCTTACCATATCTTTCGGTCTTAAAATCATAAGTGTACGGTGATGTTTTTGCTCTGCCGGCATGGAAATGTGCATCACCAATCTTGTTTCTCGGATCGCTCGCATGTTCTACTACTACAACTTTATATCCCTCATGATTTTTATATTGGTATAGTTAACAATTTCCTCAGGATCTTCATAAACTACAGGTCATAATTTACTTTTCAATAATCATCACTCCAATCACATATTAGTGAACCGTGCATTAAATAATTTTCACTATGAAAATAAACTGTAGTAGGTTACGATATTTTTGGCATGAAACTGGAACTGATGATAAAACCAAAAGTGATCATTAAGATCACTCCCGGATTAATTTATTTTTTTGGTTTCCATGAATGATAATCAGCGACTCTCATTTCTTTTAAAACAAGATCTAAAGGAACTTGCTCTATACCATCTGCAATTTCATCATATGGCGTTGGAAGCTCAATCGAAAAGCCAAAGTCATCATTAACTATAATGCAGCCATTGAATATGCGTTGTTCATTAGTTAACTTAATTACGTCAGACATCCTCATTCCAGTACACAGTGAGTTCATGTAACGCCCCTTATATTTCTCATTGCAGCCTACAGATATAATTAAACCATTAGACAATGTAGCTATCGTAATAATCTCATCAACAACATATGCCATTCTTTTTTCATCATCAGGTAAAAAATAATCAAAAAACCTAACAGTATGATTTGAATACATATCATTGAGATATCTATCAACATTTTCGCCTAAAACAACATTTCCAATCGACTTATTAGAAATAATATCAGCATTTATATCTATCATTTATAGACCACCATTCATTAATACGCCATCAATATAAACTGGCGAATCTTTAATAAGATCATAGTTTTTAAACTCGCCATGGCCTATCCGGCCATAAACGACATCTTTACCATTGACGTCACGATAAACCTTCCAGTAATCATTTCCATGAACATTAGGCTGAGTCGAAGAACCACCTGGGTGGTAATCTAATTTATACGTAGTGCCTGATTTTGTTGTCTTAACATATTGAACATGCTGTATCGCCCCCGGTTTATTGGCTTGAGGATATGTCTTCGACCATCCTTTCGACGTTAAATGATCATGAATATCCGCAGGTTTTTTCCCCGTCAAACGCTCAGTCCAACGACTGGTAATTCTATCTCTATGATTAAATCCTTTATTAGATGGACAAGAGCTTAATCCAAGTGGATCGCTCCAATTTAACGGATTAGGCGCATACTGGTACAGGTTCAGCCCACCCTGCAGCCCTATCGGGTCCTGGGTAGTAAAGCGACCTACCTCCGGCTCATAGTAGCGGAACAAATTATAGTGTAGCCCGCTCTCGCTATCCTGGTACTGCCCGGCGTAGCGCAGCGGCTGCTCATAGGCTGCTCCCCGGCGCTGCATGATGCCCGCCGCCGTCTGTCCCTTCAGCCTGCCGAAGGTGTCGTAATCCCCCGACCAGCGCAGCCCGCCCTCGCCGTCCGTCACCTCCAGCGGCGCGCCGTTCTGCTCGCTGTGCAGCCAGAAGATATCCGCCTGCCGGCTCTCCCCCGCCTGCTCGATGGCCGCCAGCGGCGTCCACGGGCTGTCCGGCTCGTAGCTCCAGCTGCGGCGCGTGCCATCGTCCCGCTGCTCCTGCAACAGCCGGTAGCCCTGCCACAGGAAACGCGTGCTCTGCGCCGCCTTGCCCTTGTAGTCCACCTGCTTGCGCGTGCGCCTGCCCAGCGCATCGTAGTGATACTGCGCCCGGAACTCGCCCTGCGGGCCGTGGCCATATGCCGCCGTCAGCCGGTTGTCCGCATCGTAGACGTAGTGCTGCTCATACAGCCCGTTGCGCCGGCGGGTCAGGTTACCCCAGGCGTCATACCGGTAGAACAGCTGCTGCCAGTGCGTCAGCCGGTTGTCGCTCAGCGGCGGCGGCTGCTCTTCCAGGGCCCGGCTGGCGCTCTGCGCGCCCAGCAGGTTATCCGCCAGGTCGTACCGCAGCCGGTGGCCCGGCTTGCCCTGCTGCGCCTCGCGATGCTGCAGCAGGCGTCCTTCCGCATCGTAGCCGTAGCGGATTTCTCCGCGCAGCGCATCGTCAACGCCGGCTATCTCGCCGCGCCCGCTGTAGTGGTATACCCGCCACAGCACGCCGTCCTCCGGCTTCGTCAGCTGCCCGTGGCTGAAGCCGCTGCTCTGCCAGCTGCGCCGCCCCAGCGCGTCGTACTGCCGCCGCTGATGCAGTGCGCCCTGCGTGCGCCCGGTCTCCCGGTGCAGCCGGTCGCGGCTGAACTCGCTCACCAGCTGCTGATTGAACCTGATGGCGCTGGCGTGGCCGGAGCCGTAATAGAGCCACTGCAACCGGTCGCCCTGCGGCAGCGTCAGCGCCTGCAGGTTGCCCAGCGCGTCCCACTGATACTGCAGTTCGCCGTTGACGCCCTGCTCGCTCAGCAGGTTACCGGCGCGGTCGTAGCGCAGCCGGATGCTGTCCGGCTCGATGCCCAGCGCCGCACCGGCGGCGGTCGGCGTGCGCGTCAGCGTCGTCAGCCGCCCGCCGGCGTCGTAGTCGTAGCGCCATTCGGCGCTGTCGGTGGTGCGCGCCGTCAGCTGGCCCGCCTCATCAAAGCGGAAGTGCTGCCGCCGCTCTGCCACCGCGCCATCGGCGGCCGGTGCGCCGGTTTCCAGCAGCGTCGTCGGCAGCCCGTCGGCGCCGTAATGGTAGTAACGGCGCTGCCCGTCCGGCCGCTGTTCCACCTGCAGGCGGCCTGCCGCATCGTAGCTGAACTGGTAGTCGGCGCCGTTGCCGTTCTCCAGCCGCATCAGCCAGCCGCGCGGGCCGTAGTGATAACGACGCGTGCGGTTGATGCGGTCGGTGATGCTGTCCGGCAGGCCCAACGGGGTGTACTGCCAGCGCGTCTCGCTGCCGAGCGGGTCCCGGTGCGCGGCCAGCTGGCCCTGCGCGTTCCAGTCAAACTGCTCGTCGCTGCCGTCCGGATGGAGCAGCTGCTGCAGCCGGCCGGCATCGTCCCAGCGGTAGCGGGTCAGGTGGCCTTCCGCATCGGTGCGGTGCGTCAGCTGGCCCAGCGCGTCATAGGTGTAGGCGGTGACGCTGCCGGAACAGTCGGTATGGCGCGTCAGCTGCCCCTGTGCGTTCCAGACCAGCTGCACCTCACCGTCCAGCGCGTCGGTGATGCGCTCCGGCAGGCTCTCTTCCGGGTCCGGGTAATGGTAATGCGTGCTCTGCCCCTGCGCGTCCGTCTGTCTGACCAGACGCCCCTGCTCGTCCCAGTGCTGGAACGCCTGGCTACCGTCAGGCCAGGTGACCGAGAACAGGCGGCCGCTGTTGCGGGAATATTGGTAGGTGGTGGTGCGGCCCAGCGGGTCGGTCTCGCTCAGCATGCGGCCGTACGGGTCCCACTCGCTCTGCCGCTGCGCCCCGCCCGGCAGCACCACGCTGCACAGTTCGCCGCGCGCGTAGATAAGGCCGTAGCGACGGCTGTCATAGTCGGTGAACTGCGCGACGTTGTCGTCATCATCCAGCTGCCACAGCGCCTGTTTGCCGTCGTCACGCACCGCCCGGCGCGTCCCGTTGGCGAAATCATAATAGACGGACAGCTGCTCGCTGGCGCTGTTGCGGTAGGCCACTACCCGCGGCAGGCCGTCAATCTCCTGCCAGCGATATTCGTTCAGCAGGCCGTTCTGGTCCTGATGGCTGACCATCAGCCCGTCCTGCCAGCCAAAACGCCGCGTCACCTCGCCGGCGCGGTTGCGGACGGTGACCAGCTGCCCCGCGTCGTCGTAGCCGTAGCTCGCCAGCACCTGTGCATCCTGGCCGTTTTGCCACGCTACCGCCGCCAGCCGCAACGCACCGTTGGCCGTCGTCAGGTAGCGGCAGGCCAGACGCTGCCCGGCGCTGTCCACCAGCTCGCTCAGTTGCCCCGCGTCGTTATAGAACAGCGAGGTGGTGTTGCCGACAGCGTCGGTCATCATGCTCAACCGGCTCGGCTGCTGCGCCTCCAGCGGCGGATAGTGCCACGCCTGTTCACTGACGTCGAACACCTGCCAGCTACCGTCGGCGTTGTGCATCAGCCAGCATTTTTCCGCTTCGCAGTAGGTCTTGTGGCCGCGCGGCACCATCGGGAAGGAGACATAATCGCCGGACGGCGCGCGCCACACCAGCCCCTCCTGCCAGATTTGCAGGCTGCTCTCCCAAAACAGGCTCCAGCCGTGCCCCAGCACGCCCTCCGCCGGGTTGCCGCTGCGCCAGTAGCGCTGCCACGCCACCGGCAGGCGCGACGGCAGCACAAAGTCCAGCTCGTCGTCGCCGTCGAGAAACTTCTGCCCGCTGACCACGTCCAGCGGCCGGGCGATAATGCCCGTCGCCGCGGTGGCGGTCATCAGCGCGCCGGCGCGGCAGGCCACGCGGCCAAGCTTGTTGATGCCCGGCGCCTTGCTGAGCATGCGCCCGAGCGCCCCCAGCTTGCTGGCCGCGCCGCCGACGCCGCCTATCAGGCCGGCGAACAGCAGCGTCAGGTCGGAGATTTTATACAGCCAGTCGGGCACTTCCGGTTTGATGGGCAGCGTGGTGACGGTGCCGCCGCCGATGCGCACATCAGGCGAGCCGGCCATCACCTGCGCGTCGCAGTTGGTCTTGTCCCCGCTGCGCACCGCCGGGTAGCCGTTGATAAACACCTTGTCCGAGCCCTGCGCCATCTGCATGCTCGGGCCGTCATCCTCGCAGACCACGCGGCTGACGGTGGCGATGGCCGCCGGTTTGCCGTTGATAAACACGTTGCCGGAGCCGGTCAGTATCGTGCCCTTGGGCGACAGACTGCCGGCGCCGGCGGCGGCAATGCCGTCGCGCGCCTTGGTGGCCAGCTCGCCGGAGAGGTAGCCCACCGCCAGGCTGGCGCCAATCAGCAGCACGCCGACGCCCACGCAGGAGGCCGCCAGCCCGGCGACAAACAGGGCGCCCGCCGCCACCGCCCCGGCGGCGGCAATCAGGCCGCCGATAAGCGTGCCGCCAATCATCCCTGCCAGCGCGTGGGAATGGCCGATGCTGTCCCCGACGCGCGCTGCTTCACCCATGTTCCTGCTCCTTTTACGCCCGTGAGGCGGCATCCGCCGCCGGCTGATAACTCGTCAATACCTGTTGCAGCAACGCCTCGTCCTGCGCCGTCAGCTTGCGCGGCTGCGCCAGCGTGAACACCAATACCTGCCCTTGCGACAGGGCAAACACCGCCTGACGCTGCCAGATGCGCTTGCCGTCACGCATATAGCTGGCATGCACGCACTCGCCGCTCAGGACGCCATTACCCAGCGTCGCCGGTTCACGGCTTTTCTGCACCCAGCCTTTCAGGCCGTCGGCCAGCGTCGCCAGCTGGCGCGTCACATAGTCCGCCAGCGTCTCGTCCGCCAGCAGTTCATCGCGGGAAATATTTAAAGAGGGGGAGATGTCATCCCCGGCCAACAGCACGTTAACGCTGCGATCGCGGTAGCCTTCAGGCAGCTTGACGCTGCCTTCGGTAAAGGCGCAACGGGAAAAATCAGGCATTACGCAAGGTCCTTTTACTCAACAGGAGGCAAAGAATGACATAAGCCGCCGCAGATGGAAATATTGGTTAGGCTTTCTGATTGTTTGCATAAGAAACAACCGGTTAATAATGCATTTCTAGCGTCTGTAAATTTCGAGACTCAAGCTACAAAACCAATCAAAACAGAAGAATAATCCGAGCAAATATTTTCGCAATTTCCACATAGTAGGAGTTGGGGAATAGGGCTCATTTGCCAATCCACCTACCTATAGACTCAGGTTTAGTTTGATACCAAACATATTCACAGACATAGCCATTCTTCGCAGAAATTGGCATAGTTAAAGCATTCTATAACTCGATAGGTTAACGCCTTACTCGATTACGTCGCTGCCATCAATCTACAGCGAATCCGCGAAGGGGTCCTGCCTTGGGCGTATCGGCTTATGGCCCCGCTTACTTATGAATGCATCAACGGATGCATGCAGCGAACAAGGAAAACCAGAGGTCTATTTTGACAATTAAGATAACCATGTTGTCTTCTAGAGAAGCTGTACTCCAAGCAATGCAGGAGTCTGACCAAATCGGTCGCGACAAATTTTTAAAAATATATGGTTTTAAACCTTCAAGAAAATACCACCTCCAACACAATGGTAAACGCTATGACAGCAAAGCCATTGTTGCCGTTGCTTGCGGCTATGAGTTCGGCCAACCACTAAAAAGTAAAGATTTTAGCGGCGGGGCAAAAACGGTAGTTCCCGTATTGCAAAAGCTAGGTTTCGAGGTACTAGAAACGCCACATCCCTTGGGTTACTTAGTTAGCGGCACGCTGTATCAGCGCAAAGCACTACGTGACCTTTATGGTGGGCAATATCAAGGTGGCATATGGACGCCAAAAGACTTTCCGGTAATCTTTATTTTTACCGGTGAAAGCGGTCAAGAGTACGGCTATCAGGATGGCTGGACCAAAGATGGTAGTTTTATCTACACCGGTGAAGGCCAAAAAGGCGACATGGCCTTTACAAGAGGCAATAAAGCCATTCTTGAGCATAAAGAGAAAGGTAAAGATATCTTTTTATTTGAAGATAAAGCTAAGGAAAATGGCGTTAGATATGCCGGTATGTTTGAGTGCGACACCTGGGAATATATTGACTGCCCGGATGTAGATGGCAATCAACGGAAAGGTATTCGCTTTAATTTATTCCCCGTTCACTCTCAACAAGAGATAGACATTGAGGATTCTCATTTTTCCTCAACGCCAAGTCAGGAAAAAGAAAATATCGCGCAATTACGTGGCAAAGCGTTGAAAGCATCAATGACCACAAGCACTCACCAGCATAGTGACAACAAACGCTCCTGGTACAAACGCAGCGAAGATGTCAAAAGATACGTGCTAAAACGTGCCGCCGGTATCTGTGAGTCTTGCGAACAGCCAGCCCCCTTTAAAAAGAAAAATGGGACACCTTACTTAGAGCCACATCACACCAAACGCTTAGCCGATGAGGGGCCTGATCACCCCAAATGGGTAGGTGCAATTTGCCCAACTTGCCACCGAAGAATACATAGTGGAGAAGATGGGGAGGAGGTAAATAAAAAACTCATGCAAAAAATCGCTATCAAAGAAAAAACTTGGGAATAAAGTATGACTAGAGGCCCCCATGAGCATCAACAATAACACCCCGCTCTTCCCCCCGGCCTGGCAGCCGCTGCTGGAACAGGGCCACCTTGAGCGGCAGCATATCGGCCGCTCTGATGCGGACGTCTTCCGCCTGCGGCGGCGGCACGGCGAGGACCTGTTTTTAAAATCGGAACGGGCCGATGCGTTTAGCGGGCTGCCGGCCGAGGTGGAAAAGCTGAGCTGGATGGGCCAGCAGGGGCTGGCGGTACCTGCGGTGGTGGAATTTACCCGCCACGCCGAGCATCACTGGCTGCTGATGAGCGCCCTGCCGGGGCGGGATCTGGCCTCTGAGCCGTTGCTGCCGCCTGAACGGGTGGTCGCCATCATGGCGCAGGCGCTGCGACAGTTGCATGACTTGCCTTATCACGCCTGTCCGTTCGATCAACGCCTGAGCGTACTGATCCCACAGGCGCAGCAGCGCCTGCAGAGCGGCCTGGTGGACGAGTCGGACTTCGACCCCAGCCGACAGGGCAAATCCGCCGCCGAGCTGTTCGCAACGTTGCTGGCCGGACGCCCCGCGCCGGAGGCGGAAGATATAGTGGTGACCCACGGTGACCCGTGCCTGCCTAACCTGATGGCGGACGGCGATCGCTTTAGCGGCTATATCGACTGCGGCCATCTGGGCTATGCCGACCGCTATCAGGATCTGGCCCTGGCGTCGCGCAGCATCGACTACAACCTGGGCAGCGTCTGGGTGGCGCCGTTTTTCCGCGCGTATGGCATCGTGCCGGATGAAGCGCGCCTGGATTATTACCGGCTGCTGGATGAGTTTTTCTGAAACGGCGGCAAACACGATGGTTAAGCCTGGTTGCCAGCAAGCCGTATAAAACGGCAAAAAGAAGATGCGGGATGCCCAGCCGCAAGATGATGAGGAGCGGTTCTAATCATTAACGCTGCAAAATGATTCCGCGATGCGTTTAACAACTACAACGGCATCGGCAAGGTAAATCACCCTGTTCGCTTGTTGCCCTCTTTGCGTACCCGCTCGATATGAATGGTCAGGAACATAATCTCTTCCGTCGTCAGATCGCGCTGATAGCCGCTGCGCAGGTGCTGCGCAATTTTCTCCGCGCACTTCCAGGCTTTGGCGTAGTTGTCCTTCACCGCCCCGTGCAGGGTGACGTCGTCGTCCGGCACCACGGTGCGCGTCAGCATGCGCTGGGCGAAAAACTTCAGGTGGGTGACAAAGCGCTGGTAGCTGAGCGACTCTTCATCATACTCCAGCCGCAGCTGGTACTTCACCAGCTGCAGGATCTCCTGCATCACCCGGGTCACGTGCATCACCTCCGGCATGGCGCTGTTTAGCTGCGCGGTGACCAGATGCAGGGCGATAAAACCGGCCTCGTCCTCGTCCAGCTCCACGCCGAGCCGCCGGGCGATGATGGCCCGCGCTTCCTGGCCCAGCTCAAACTCCCTGGGATAGAGGCGTTTGGTTTCCCACAGCAGCGCGTTCTTGATCGCCAGCCCGCTCTTTTGCCGTTCAATGGCGTAGTGGCAGTGGTCGGTCAGGGTGATATACAGGCTTTCCTGCAGCTTCCCCAGACGCGCGCGCGCCAGCTCGATAATACGGTCGCAGGCGGTCATCACCTCCAGCGGAATCTGGCTGAGCAGCTCGCCCAGCCGGCTGACCAGCTCGTCGCTCTGCAGCGCGAACACTTTTTCAATCATGGCAGCATCCAACGGGTCGCCTACGCGCTTCTGAAACGCCAGCCCGCGCCCCATCACCACCTGCTCACGCTGATGCTCACCCAGAACCACCACCACATTATTATTAAGTATTTTGGCGATTTTCATCTGAACCCCGGAAACAAAAAAACCTGACCCCGACGAAGGCCGGGAAATCAGGTTTTGCCTGCGTTTAGCAGTAACAATCCACGTCTGCAATCTACCATTTTCCCCCGCCCGGGGGCGCTTGCAACGGGAGAAACGTGAGCGGGATCGCGAATAAAAACGACGCGGGACGGCGTCGCCATACCGGGATCAGAGCAGTTTAAATTTGTATTCGATAATCACCTCGGAAGAGAGGGTGTGGGATCGCATATAGCGGCCGTCATCATTCAGCACCGGCGTTTTACCGCTGGCTTTATACGACCAGCCCGGCCCGAACATGGTCCAGACGGTCAGGTTCTTCAGCGGCATCTGAGAAGGCGTCCAGCGGGTAAAGGCGCTGATTTCCCCGGTGCGCACGTGGTTGCCTTTATAATTAAACTGGCCGATATTGCCCGCCAGGCCTACCGCAAAATTTGGCGTCAGCTTATAGTCCGAGATATTCGCCAGCATCACCTCGCCGTCACGCATGTAGTCATCACCGGCATACGCCATCGAGCCGAAAGTACCGCGGGAGTTTTTACTCATGTGGCGCGGATAAAACCCCACCTGATGCTCTTTTTTAGCGTCGGTATAACCCAGCCCCCATTGGGTGCTCCAATTATCCGCCCGCCAGCCAGCTTCCAACGTATAATGGCGCGCGTGATTATCGAAATCACGCTTGCTGGCCGGCATCGCTTTATATTCCTCCAGCGCATGGGTGTCATAGATTTGCGCGCCGAGCTTTAAGCGTTCTGCTGGCATAACATGCGCCTGCAGGATGTGGCGCTGCAGATAATTTTCGCTTTCCCCGTAGCCGTATTTCAAGTCCCACCGTTTGCTTTTCCATGACAGGTCGCCACTGGCGATATGGTTAATGTATTTACCGGTGTTGGTCTGAAAGCGTTTTTTATCCGGCGAATTGCGGTCCATTGAGCTTTCGATATACGCGCCGCGCAGGGTTAACCCGTCATAGTCGACGGCCCCCAGCCAGCCTGAATAGGTGGTCGGCGACAGACGCGTGGAGGTAGAGATCACGCCGACATTTTTCATCACCTGCCAGCCCCAGCGGGCATGTAACCCTACGTCGCCGAGCACGTACTTGAATTTGAGGTTGCGCTGGCCAAATTTGCTATACCCTTCGGCGTTGCCTTTATCATTACCACTGCCGTTGTTGTACAGCACGCCGCGCGTATTAAAATAGTCGCTGGCGCCCAGTTTCACCGCGCCGTAATACACCACATCCACGCCAATCACATCGGCAAAATAGCCGGACTGATAGTCCACGGCCACGCCCTGCCCCCAGGCGTTATGCACTTTTTTCGGTTCGGTATTGTCTTCCTTCAGATATTTCCAGTAATTTTTCAGCGACAGCGTCATCTGTGACTGGGTAAAAAAGGGGTCTGCCAGTACCTGGTCAATAGCATCCTTTTCCTGAATACGCACGTCGGTTGAAGATGACCAGGCGCAGGCGGGAATAACCCACGTCGCTAACGCGATGGTTAATAAATTAATTTTCATCATTAATCCCCAGAAAATGATCGTAGCGATCCCGGCCAGGGTTATTTACCCTGGCCTATTCGTCCATGTAATGTTTAATAGGTTTTATGGTTATTTATTTTTATCGAGCGCCTGTTTTCCGACTTCAACATATTTCATGGAGCCAATTTCCGGCACCGTATATTTACCGTTCTGATACACCACTTTGACCACTGCGGCGTTCGACAACGGTTTATTCTTAGCCGGATCCTCGGTCAAATCAGAAATCATAATCTGCATCGAGGTGCCGGAGGAAATCGCCAGCACGTTTTTATCACCGCGTGCTTTGGCATTATCGACAATAGTTCGCAGCGCCGCCTGCGTTCTCTGCTTCACCTGCTGATAATTTTCCGCCATCCCTTTCGGGTCTGCCGCCGCCAGCGCGTTCTGGCTCTTATCCTGCGTCAGCTCGCCCGCCTTCATTTTGCTGAACAGCTCGCCGCCGTCTTTCATCCCCAACTGCCGCGCGCCGGCGTCCGCCATATCTTTATTCCAGCCGCCCTCAAAGCCGCCGAAGAAGGCCTCGCGCAGGCCAGGCAGCTCGGTTAGCTGGTAATCTTTTACCCCTGCCTGGCGTAAAATAACCGCCATGGTTTCACGCTGACGGCCAGCGTCGCTGGAGTAATAACTGTCGAATTTGATGCCTTTCAGCCCTTCGCCCAGATAGCGCGCCACGCGGATGCCGTCCTCGGTCAGCGGTGAGTCCGCCCATCCCTGTACGCGGTCAAAGGTATTAAACAGAGTTTTTCCATGGCGGGCGAAATAGATGGAGATCGCCTCGTCGACCTGCGGCGGCGTATTTTCCGCCGCGCCAACCGCCGTACTGGTGCATAATATTAGTGCTGCTAACCATTTTTTCATTTTTTAATTCCTTCCTGATGAAAGTTTTCCCTGATGCAGAGCAGAAACAAAAAAACCTACGCCGGATAACGAAAGCCGTTTGCATAACAGCAACGGTATTTCGGCTATCCGGCGTAGGTTTTGCCTGTAAGGTACAGTAACAATCCAACAGGCGGAACGTTAACACCAAGCAGAATAAAATAACACGCCATTTTTATTTTATACCTGCTGAAATGTGATCGTTCTCATATCATTTCCGCCTGACTAACGGCTCGCATAAAAATAACGCATTAGAAGAATGGTTATTTATCAACGCCATCAAGCCGAGAAAATAAAGTAATTAACCTTATCGCTGACACTCAGAGAAATATCGGACATTTCTATAAATAAATAGGTTATCGGCATTCGGCCACGATGATATCTTGATCCCCATCACAGAATAGTCGTTTACACGCTGGACGCCTGACGCCGTCGGGGGTATTTTCTTATCATTCTGGGATTGTTACTGATTCAGGCAAAACCTAAGAGACCTGTCGCCAATATTGATTGCGCGCAGGTCTCTTAGGTTTTTTTTTGCATTTTATTCAGCCTCAGCCAGCACTCACCACGGAAATGCCCGGACGCTACGCCCAGGGCCAAGTAACAGGAATAACTATGAAATATCAGGAGTTGGCCGGCGACATTCTGCAAGGTGTCGGCGGGCGGGAAAACATCATCAGCCTGGTGCACTGCGCGACCCGGCTGCGCTTTAAACTCAACGACCCGGCGCAGGCGGACGCCGCCGGGCTGAAGAACAACCCCGGTGTGATTATGGTGGTCGAAAGCGGCGGGCAGTTTCAGGTGGTGATCGGCAACCATGTGCACGAGGTGTATCAGGCGGTCTGCCGCGCCGCGGGGCTGAACGACGAGTCGCCGGCAGCCGCGCCGCAGCAGGGGGAGAAATCCAGCCTGCTGGCGCGCTTTATCGATGTGGTTTCCGGCATTTTCACCCCGTTCCTCGGCGTGATGGCGGCATCGGGTATCTTAAAAGGCTTCCTTGCCCTCAGCCTGGTCGGCGGCTTGCTGAACGAGAGCAGCGGCGCTTACCGCATGCTGTTTGCCGCCAGCGACGCGCTGTTCTACTTCCTGCCGATCGTGCTGGGCTACACCGCCGGTAAAAAATTCGGCGGCAACCCGTTCCTGACCATGGTGATCGGCGGCGCGCTGGTGCACCCGCTGATGCTGGAGGCGTTCCATGCCAGCAGCGAGGGTGAAACCATCACTTTTTTCGGCATCCCCGTGGTGCTGATTAATTACGTCTCCTCGGTGATCCCGATTATCGCCTCCGCCTGGTTCTGCTGCTGGCTGGAGCGTCAGAGCAACAAAGTGATGCCGTCGGCGATGAAAAACTTCTTCACGCCGCTGCTTTGCCTGCTGGTCACCGTACCGCTGACTTTTCTGGTCATCGGGCCGCTGGCTACCGGATTGGGCGAACTGCTGGCCGCCGGTTTCCAGGTGGTTTATCAATTCGCGCCGTGGCTGGCGGGCGGCATTCTCGGCGCGTTGTGGCAGGTTTGCGTGATCTTCGGCCTGCACTGGGGGCTGGTGCCGCTGATGATGAACAACATGGCGGTGCTGGGCCATGACTCGATGATCCCGCTGCTGCTGCCGGCGGTATTTGGCCAGGTGGGCGCCGCGATCGGCGTGTTCCTGAAGACCCGTGACCCGCGCCTGAAAACGCTGGCCGGCTCCGGCGCCGTCGCCGGCGTGTTCGGCATTACCGAACCCGTGGTGTACGGCGTCACGCTGCCCAACCGCCGCCCGTTTATTTTCGGCTGCGTCGGCGGCGCGGTTGGCGGCGCAATTATCGCCCTTGCCCAAAGCAAAGTTTATTCCTTTGGTCTGGCCAGCATTTTTACGCTGGCGCAGGTCATCCCCGCCAGCGGCTTCGACACCACGGTATGGGGCGCAATTATCGGCGTCGTGGTGGCGTTGGTGCTGGCCGCGCTGCTGACTCTGATCGCCGGGCTGCCGAAACAGCCGGCAACGGCTGAAGACGCCGCTACAGCGCCGGCCGCCGCCGGCGACGACGATATTCTGGCGCCGCTGACCGGCGTGGCCGTCGCGCTGGATGCGGTGCCGGACCCGACCTTCGCCAGCGGCCTGATGGGCCAAGGCGCGGCGATCATTCCCGCCGAAGGACGAGTGGTGGCGCCGTTTCACGGCGAGGTAGCGTCGCTGTTTTCCACCAGGCACGCCCTCGGCCTGCTGAGCGACAGCGGCATCGAGGTGCTGATCCACGTCGGCATCGACACGGTAAAACTGAACGGTGAGCACTTTACCGCCCATATCAAAGAGGGCGACAAAATCGCCCCCGGCGACCTGCTGGTGGAGTTCGATCGCGAGGCGATTCTGCGCGCCGGCTACGACCTCAGCACCCCGGTGATTATCAGCAACAGCGAGGATTACGCCGGCGTGGAGAGCATCTATCCCACCCCTGATGTGCATGCAGGCGCGTCGTTCCTGCAGGTTAAGCGCAACAACAAAGGAGATAACCATGAATAAGACATTCCCGGACGGTTTTTTATGGGGCGGCGCGCTGGCGGCCAACCAGGTTGAAGGCGCCTATCTGACGGACGGCAAAGGGCTGTCGACCTCGGACGTGATGCCGGACGGCGTGTTCGGCCAGGTGCGTGAGCGCACGCCCGGCGACTTCAGCATTAAAGACGTCGCCATCGACTTTTATCACCGCTACCCGGAGGATATCGCCCTGTTCGCCGAGATGGGCTTCAGCTGCCTGCGGGTGTCCATCGCCTGGACGCGTATTTTCCCGCAGGGCGACGAGCAGGAGCCGAACGAAGCCGGGCTGGCCTGGTACGACAGGCTGTTCGATGAGCTGGCGCGCCACAATATTCAGCCGCTGGTGACGCTGTCGCACTACGAGATGCCCTGGGCGCTGGTGGAGAACTACGGCGGCTGGGGCAACCGTAAAGTCATCGCCTTCTTTGAGCGTTACGCCCGCACGGTGTTCAACCGCTACCGCGACAAGGTAAAACTGTGGCTGACCTTTAATGAGATTAATATGTCGCTGCACGCGCCGATGACCGGCGTCGGCCTGCCGGAGGGCAGCAGCCGCACGGCGGTGTATCAGGCAATACACCACCAGCTGGTGGCCAGCGGCCTGGCGGTGAAGGCCTGCCACGAACTGATCCCGGACGCGCGCATCGGCAATATGCTGTTGGGCGGCCTGACCTATCCGCTCTCCAGTAAGCCGGAGGACGTGTTCGCCACGCTGCAGGACAACCGCAGCTGGCAGTTCTTTGGCGATGTGCAGTGCCGCGGCGCCTATCCCGGCTATATGCAGCGTTACTTCCGCGAGCATGACATCAGCCTGCAGATTCTGCCGGAAGACCTGGCGGCGCTGCGCCACACCGTCGACTTTATCTCCTTCAGCTACTATATGACCGGCTGCGTCACCGCCGACCCGGCGCTGGTGGAGAAGCTACGCGGCAATATTCTGGATATGGTGCCCAACCCGCATCTGGCCAGCTCGGAGTGGGGCTGGCAGATTGACCCGCTCGGCCTGCGCACGCTGCTTAATACGCTGTGGGATCGCTACCAGAAGCCGCTGTTTATCGTGGAGAACGGCCTGGGCGCCAATGACCAGCCGGACGCCGACGGCCAGATTCACGATGACTACCGCATCAGCTACCTGAACGACCATCTGGTGCAGGTGCGCGAGGCAATCGACGACGGCGTGGAGCTGATGGGCTATACCTCATGGGGGCCGATAGATTTGATCAGCGCCTCCAAGGCGGAGGTCGGCAAGCGCTATGGCTTTATCCACGTCGACCTGAACCAGGACGGTTCCGGCACGCTGAACCGCAGCCGCAAGGACAGCTTCTGGTGGTATCAGCAGGTGATTAAAACCCACGGCGGAACGCTGAAGGGCTAACGTCATCATGATAAGCGCAGCCTGCGGGCTGCGCCTGATCGGCCTGTCAGAGCAGTGTGCTGTCAGAAGACACCGAAAACCCGGCAATAATCACATGCGACACCGGCTGCTCCAAGGCCGCCACGTCATAGGCGACGACGTAATTTTTCCCGGGAAGAAATGCATAGCCAAATAGTGGCAAACAGCCGTCTTGTGGGGCATAGATAGGGGCATCATCCAGCAGCTTAATCAACTTATCACCCGCATCGCTGTAGATTTGCAGCGCGGTTATCTGCTCGCCCGCCCGCATGGGCGACAGTGGGCAAATGCTGTTGTCCTTCACAACGACGGAGGCGGGGATACGGGGTACGCCTCTGTCCGCAGGGCCGGGACAGCCAGTCAGCAAAAATAGCACGCCAGCTACAGGTAAGGTTCTTTGCATACGTCTTCGTTCCTTGAAATTGATGCTATTACAGATAGGCGCCAAACGCCTGCGACCAGTGTTCACCTTGGCTTACCCTTTTCCGACCTCTACAACTCGTTAGCCTCCAGCTGGCCGTTATTTTCCCACAGGCTGAAGCTGACGCCGTAAATACGCGCAGCAGGCTGAACACCTCGTTTGAGTTTGGCCGGCGACTCCAGGATCACGGAGAAGCCGTAGGCCTTGCCCACCTTAAACGGGTAGTCGAACGTGGGAACACACTTATTCACTGAGGCGGGAAGATTCAGGTCATATTTTTCCAAGACATGACGATCGTCTCCGACTTCACGGATACTCACCGTCACAATTTGCTCGTCCCCTTTCGGTTGCACCATCATGCACACCTTATTCGCGACCGTCAGCACTTTGGCCCGCATCAAGGGAGGCCGCGGGTCACCAAAATGAAAACAGCCGGAGAGTAAAAATACCAACGGCGTAAGACAAAAAATCCTTTTCATCGTTATTATTATCCCCACATGGAAAACATATAGCTCCCCGCGCCGTACACAGCGTCAACAGGGGAACACTTAAGGCGCTTAGCTGGAATTTATCTCTTCTTAAGCGTTATCTCTTCGCCCTGCCTAGATACCACAAAGTTAGCGATATAGGCGTTGTGCGCGGTATTTACCGTCACGCTGTACCCCTGTTCCGGGACAAAATTATACTCCGCTATTCCCGGCAGGCACTGGCCAGGCGTTAAACTGAGTTTGTTCAGCTTATCGCCATAGGCTTTTTCATACACATAAGCGCCGCTGGCGTTGTGCCAAATGGCAATCCTGCGTACATCTTCTCCTTTGGCGGCGATATCATCCTGATTGACAAAGACGCACACCCGGCTGTTAACCACGCTGGCCTGCGCCGGATACAGCGGGAACTTATCCCCCATCCAGCAGCCGGAAAGAAGCAATGGCAGTATCAGTAAAAATGCTTTCCTTGCCATAAATTTTATCCTGTAGCGTTATCAAGCTTGAACTAAAAACCAAGGGTAGGAAGGTATTCGCCCTTTACTGCCTTGGGCTGCTTATTCACATAACCAAACATTTTATACCCCTCCGCAGCCAAACTAGACAATGGCCATTGAAGACCATAAACCCAGCATTCACCTTGGTTTACCCTTTCCTACTGCTACAGAGCATTAGCTTCCAACTGACCGTTGTTTTCCCTCAGGCTAAAGCTGACACCGTAGATGCGCGAAGCGGGCTGAATGCCCCGTTTTCTTTTCGCCTGCGACTCTAGGATCACCGAGAAGCCGTAGGTTTTCCCAGCTTTAAACGGGTAACCAAAAGTGGGCACGCACGTATCGGCCGGGATCGTTAGCGCGTCATCATAGTAAACCTTGCTGAGTTGGTTTTTATCATTGCCGACCTCGTTAATCGTCAGGCTTATCAGCTTCTCATCACCTTCCGGCTGCACCATCATGCAAACCTGATTAGTAACGGTGGTGACAGATGCCCGGAAATGTTTTGGTCTGGGATCGTTCAGGTGCATACAACCGGTCAGGAAGATGCTGCATGAGCTAACAACCAGTAATTTTTTCATTATTATCGCCGCTGATTAAAAAATTGAGACAATGCATACTCATACTTTCTAATGATATATTTATCACTTACCCCCTGAAAATTCACACCATTACCAACCCCTCTCAACCATTTATTATATCCCGATGTCTTCAGCAACCAATAATCAGCAATAATAGATGCCTGCTGCTCCATTGGGTAGTTTTTCAACACTCTTTTCCCATCGAGCCTGTATTTATACTCGGCAGCCCAGCTAAACAACCCTCTGGTTCTGACCCACATCCCATGTTGATACTGCCAAACGTGAGTCATCTCATGGATAAAAAGGTGTTTATCTTCAACATAAGACGCTGAAAAATCATGTTGATAGAGCTTATCTCTAAACCATAACTCCCCATTGGGGGCCATAGCAACATCCTGCGATTGTAGACCAAATGGTAGGTAACTATCACAATGCACTTTGACTTTGTCGTAGAAAATTGAACGACCAAACATGGAGCATGCCAAGTTAATCTCACCAATAGTAAGGGGCCTTGTTATACCTTGTCTTTTTTCCATATATACGACTCCCTGTCGTAAATAAAAGGGATGAAACTATTTGTATTCCATTGAGTCAATAATGAAAGGATTAACAGGTTCATAGTAAGAAATGACATAACATTACCCAAGGATAATATTAGGGTGGCTATTTTTATAAGCTATTAGGTGGAAAACATTACAGGCATGGTCTTAAAAACAAGTTAACAACTACATTTTAATAGCTAGGGTTATAAGAAAATCAGGATAATTCTTTACTTATCATTAGTGGTCCCGCCATTACTAAGAATGAGATATAAAACCCCTGCAACAGTTCGCTGATAAAGCGCGATGAACTGAAATTAACGCCGCTAACCCGCCCTGGACTGGCGGTAGTGGCGGGGGCTACAGCCAAACCAGCGGCGAAATGCCCGTGAAAAGGCGCTCACCTCGGAATACCCCAGCAACAGCGCCATTTCCGAAACGGAAAGATGCGGCTGCCTCAGGTAGTGGATCGCCATCTCTTTACGCACCTGGTCAACCTGCGCGCTGAAGCTGGTATTTTCCTCACGCAGGCGCCGCTGCAGAGACCAGGCGGAAAGCCCCTGCCTTTCAGCAACCACCTCAAGCGACGGTTCACCATTGACCAGCTGCAGCTGGATGCCGGTCCGGGTCAGGTGAACACAGCACTGGCTAACCGGATCCGCGCTCAGACGCCGGATCGCATCCTGCATGACCAGCAGCAGCATCGGATCGTGGTCGGGCATTTTGCGCGCAACGTCGGCTTTATTAATGATCATGGAGTTAAACGGCTGCTCAAAATAAACCGGGGCGTCAAATACCTTACAGTGCTCGTGCCACTGCTCGGGGCGGGGATGTTCAAAATGTACTTCTCTGGGCGCCCAGTGCTTGCCTGCCGCGCGGCGGATAAGGTTCAGAAACATGCCCAGCGTAAGCTCAGCATCCTGGCGCCGGGAGAGGATCGCCCCGTGGCGTACCTGATAGTCCAACTGCCAGCTGTCATGACGTTCGGTCAGTTGAATCAGCGTGTTGTGCTGATGAAACGGAAAGGCGCTGACCAGATTGCGCAGCGCCTGCTCGAGAGTGGCCGAGCACAGGCCAATATAGCCGATAAGCCCTAATGACTGCGGCCGGAACTGCTGGCCGTAATAAAGCCCGAAATTATCACAAACGGCCAGATGGGCCGCCTCCTCCATCACCCGGCAATAGCTCACCAGATCCAGACTCAGGGTTGGGCAGGAGAGGTTCTCGGGATCAATACCGCTGATACCGAAAATTCGGTCAACGTCCCCTCCCTGGGAACCGATGAAATCACTAAGCCCCGTTGCGGCCGCCGACAACACACCGCGGTGCCCACCCACTGCGCCGGAGAGCGCAGACAACGCACTGTCTGATTGCATCATGGTCATGATTAATTCCACTGAAGGCTACGTATAGGCAGTTATCCAGCAAAAAATATACCAACCATAATTTTCTTATAATCAGTCAATTATGAAAGCGCCCACTGATGATTTGCACCATAGTTACCCCGGATGCGCCAGGAGTGTGCGTTCATACGCCGACGGGTAACGCCGTGCCGGCCAGATAGCGTTGACATAAACGCACGGTATGGCTGCTCCAGGCAGCTCCCAGGCTTTGCGCCATTTCCGTTTCCCGGTGTGAGGCAACCCATGCGGTAAGCTGGATACGCCGCTGGATCAACATCGCCGGAACGATCGCCAGTTCCCGATCGCTGATATGCGCAACCTGCTCATATCCGCGTAACCAGTTTTCGATCCACTGCGGCGCGCTGGCATGGTGCTCCACAAAACTGATGGCCGCAGCCAAATCATGCAGATACCAGCCCATACCGCAGTCATCAAAATCAATCACCCGGGTTTCCCCATGGTGTAACAGCAGATTGGTTAAGCGCAGATCCGCATGAATCAGGCCATAGTGCTGCGGCGACTGACCAAACTCCGCCATCTGCCGGCCCACGTGCCGGATAGCCTCCTCGATCGGCTGATGTTCCCGTGGATCGAGGCCGGGCGCATCCCGCCAGTCCCCCCAGTGGCTGGCCGCCGACACCATGCTCTGGTGATCCCAGATAATGCGGCGAAAACCAGCGGGCTTTTGCCAGCTGCGGCTGTGCTGGTGTAGCCGCGCGGTGATATTTCCCAGCTGACGGAAGGCCGCCGGGTCGATGCCGGTCGTCGGCATTTCCCCGTCGATCCAGTGAAACAATACGCTGTAGCGCTGGCCGCCGTCGGCCAGGGGTAACCGCTGAATCCGCTCTCCCCGGCCATCTCTGATCGCTTGCGGCACCGCAATACCGGCCTCGCGCAGGGCGTCCAGCCAGAGCAGCTCGCTTTCAATATCCTGCCGATCGTGATAATCGCCGCGATGAATGCGCAGCGCAAACCGGCTGCCGGCATGGGTCACCTGCAGGGTGGCATTTTCCGAACGGCACAGCAGCCGGACCGTGGCACCCGCGTATTGCGGATAATTGGCCAGCGCCTGATGGGCCAGCCGGAGGATCATCTCGTTACTCAGGGTGTCGTACTGTTTCGCGCTCATGTCCAGCTCCGTTGTTTCTGAAGGTGGCTTCAGAATGGCGCTGAACCTTTTTGGCTGGCTTGACGCGGCGACAGAGAAAGTTGACCGCAGCCGGCGCTTCCCCCCGTTCACTCCCTGAGTTGACCTTAGCCGGCGGCCATCTGTCTTCTGCGGTCAAGTTTTTCCCCGTTCGGCGGGCCATTATCAACAGGCCAGCGTTAATGGCATCACATTTCTTCTATGACACCGACGGGGAATGCAGTGATGAAAAATACACTTAAACCTACTCTCGGCACCCTGCAGCTGTGGGGAATTGCCGTCGGGCTGGTGATTTCCGGTGAGTATTTCGGCTGGAGTTATGGCTGGGGAACGGCAGGCACGCTGGGCTTTCTGGTCACCACCTTATTTATTGCCCTGATGTATACCTGCTTTATTTTTAGCTTTACCGAACTGACCACCGCGATCCCGCAAGCCGGCGGCCCCTTTGCCTATAGCCGTCGTGCATTTGGTGATACCGGCGGTCTGATTGCCGGTATCGCCACGCTGGTTGAGTTTGTCTTCGCCCCGCCGGCCATCGCCATGGCGATTGGCGCTTACCTGAATGTCCAGTACCCGGAACTGAACCCCAAACTGGTCGCGGTCTGCGCCTACCTGATCTTTATGGGGCTGAATATTGTCGGCGTCAGTATCGCCGCCACCTTCGAACTGCTGGTTACGTTGCTGGCCGTCATCGAACTCTTTGTCTTTATGGGGGTTGTCGCGCCGGGCTTCAGCCTGGCTAACTTTGTCGCCCACGGCTGGGCGGGCAGCGACAGTTTCTCTGCCGCGTCAGTATCCGGTATTTTTGCCGCAATCCCTTACGCTATCTGGTTTTTCCTCGCGATCGAGGGGGCGGCAATGGCCGCCGAAGAGGCCAAGGACCCGCGCCGGACCATCCCCAGAGCCTATATCAGCGGCATCATCACGCTGGTTGTTCTGGCAGTGGGCGTGATGGTGCTGGCCGGCGGCGCCGGCGACTGGCGCACCCTGTCTGATATTAACGATCCGCTGCCGCAGGCGATGAAAATGCTGGTCGGCAACGATTCCCGCTGGATGCACATGCTGGTGTGGATCGGCCTGTTTGGCCTGATTGCCAGCTTCCACGGCATTATCATGGGCTATTCCCGCCAGTTCTATGCGCTGGCCCGCTCCGGTTATCTGCCCCCTGCGCTGGCTAAACTGTCGCGCTTTCAGACCCCTCACCGGGCGATACTTGCCGGCGGCGTCATTGGCATTGCGGCCATCTTCTCCGATGGCATCAGCCTGCAGGGTATGAGCCTGACCGCCGCGATGATCACCATGGCGGTGTTCGGCGCCATCGTGATGTACATCATGAGCATGCTGAGCCTGTTTAAGCTGCGCCGCAGTGAACCCGGCTTACTCCGCAGCTACATGGCCCCCGGCTACCCGTTAATCCCCGCTATTGCCCTGTGCTGCGCCGTCGTTTGTCTGGCCGCCATGCTGTGGTTTAACCCGCAGATTGGCGCGCTATTCCTGGCGTTTATGGTCGCGGGTTATCTCTATTTTCTGACCACGCATGCCCGGAGAAACGCGCTTGCCCGTACTCCGGCTGCCGTAACCAACGAATAAGTCCGCCACTGCGCCTGAATCAAGGAGTCATTATGACCGTACAATCCACCATCATGGACACCAACAGCTTTCGTGCCGAGCATGCCGACAGTCTGGCCCCGGAGATCCGCCGCTTAACCGATAAACGCAGCAAAATCCTCGGCGAGTCCTACCGGCTGTTTTACCGTAATCCGGTGCATCTGGTGCGCGGACAGGGCCAGTATCTGTGGGATAAACAGGGGAATAAATACCTGGATGTTTACAACAACGTCGCCAGTATCGGCCACTGCCATCCGGCGGTGATCGACGCCGTTCACCAGCAGATGACGCAGTTAAATACCCATACCCGCTATCTGCATGAACATATTCTTGATTACAGCGAGTCACTGCTTGCCACCCTGCCCGCAGAAATCAACCGGGCGATGTATATGTGCACCGGCTCGGAGGCCAATGACCTGGCGATTCGCATTGCCCACGCCTGGAGCGGCGGCACCGGGATTATTGTCTCCCGCGAGGCCTACCACGGCACCAGTTCGCTCACCTCCGGCGTATCACCGGCGCTGGGCAGCGGCCAGCCTCTGGCCGCTGAAACCCGCCTGGTGGCCGCGCCGGATTTTTACCGCAACCAGACCGCCGACCCCGGAGCCTGGTTTGCGGCAGAGATACAAAAGCAGATTGATGATATGGCGGCCCACGGCATTAAGTTTGCCGGCTTCCTGGCTGACTCTATTTTCTCTTCCGACGGCGTGTTGCCCGGCCCGCGCGGCTTTCTGCAGCCGGCGATCGACGTCGTCCATAAAAACGGCGGGATTTTTATTGCCGATGAAGTCCAGCCCGGCTTTGCCCGTACCGGCGAAGCATTCTGGGGATTTGCCCGCCACGATGTGGTGCCGGATGTTGTGACCACCGGCAAGCCGATGGGCAACGGTTTCCCGGTCTCGGGACTGATGGCTAAGGCGGAGGTGCTGGCGGCGTTCAGCGATGCGCTTCCCTATTTTAATACCTTTGGCGGCAACCCCGTTGCCATGGCGGCGGCCCAGGCGGTATTGAACGTGATTCAGCAGGAAGAGCTGCAGGCCCACAGCCTGCGTACCGGCCAGCAGTTGCTGGCGGCGCTGCGCACCTTGCAGGATAAGCATGAATGCGTCGGCGACGTGCGCGGCGCAGGGCTGTTTATTGGCTTCGAACTGGTCACCGACCGGGAAAGCAAGCAGCCGGATAAAGCTTTGGCGCTGAATCTGATCGAAGCGCTGCGCGAGGAGTTTGTGCTGACCTCCGTCGCCGGTCCTTACGGCAACGTCCTTAAGCTGCGCCCGCCGTTATGCTTCCAAGAGGCAGATATCGACTGGCTGGTGAGCGCGCTTGACCGCTGCCTGACCCGCTTACGTGGGTAAGATCAACGCGCCTGATGGCGGCATAACGCCAGCTTCAGAAAACGGCATGAACTGAGTCAGGGAGAGAGCCTGGCTCAGTTGGTGTCGGGGGTAAGATGTGGTAGCGGTGCCGAGCATCGCTACCATTCATCTCTGGTACTGCACTATTTGCAGCCTGCCGTTGTTATCTTGCGTCAGGGAGAAGCGTGCCGCAAACAGCCGCCCTTTTTCCGTGGGGTTCTTTTCCAGACGGTAGTAAACGGCATAGGTATTATCAGGCTTGAATGCAAAACCAAAGGTGGGCAGGCATGCGCCCTTTACCGCCTTGAACTGCTTATCCGCATCACCAAAGGTTTTATACATCTCCTGCCCCGCATCGCTGCCAAACTGGGCAGAGAACACCTTCTCCCCCTCTTCGGCCGGAACGGTGATACAGACCCGGTTATCCACCACCGCAGCCTGCGCCGGCAGCGTAAGCGTTACCGGATCCATCGGGCCGGGGCATCCCGTCAGCAGGAGTATTGCTCCCGATAATATCCATTTGTTCATGACTTACCCTGTCCATTTTCCATATAAGAATCCTGCCATCCTGAGCCAGATGAGATAAGAGCACTTTCTCAGCCGAACCGTCAATCGGTGGGGTCTTACGCGCATCCTGTAAACAGGTTGCGTAACACCGGCCACCTTATTGCGCATCCTGCCCAGTATGTTTACCGCTGCCGTAGCGATTGAACTTCCCCGTTTTTGCGAGCATGATCGCAATAACATCAGTCCGTTAAGCGGTTCATCCCTATGACAACATTTGCAGCATTACAATCGGCCATCTCTAACGTTTCGGTATGGCGTCAGGGCGACGTGTGCGCGCCGCATAAGCCCTTATTGCTGCTGTATGTGCTGTCGCAGTACAAAGCCGGCCACCCGCGCCTGTTTAACTATGGCCGGGAGATCCATGAGCCGCTGACCCGGCTGCTGAAAGAGTTCGGCCCCAAGCGCCGCACCGACTACCCCAATATGCCCTTCTGGCGCCTGAGGACCGACGGGTTCTGGGAGATCGTCAACGCGGAGAGCTGTAAACCGCGCAAGGGGAACACTCAGCCCACCAAAAAGGAGCTGATTGATAACCAGGTTGCCGGCGGCTTTGATGAGACGCACTACCGGCGGCTGCAGGAACATCCGCAGGAGATCGATAAGCTGGCGCAACAGATCCTGACCGATCGCTTCCCTGAAAGCGTCCAGCGCATTCTGGCCAATCAGTTGGGCTTTGATTTTATCGATCGTTCCAACAACCGCGATCCGCGCTTTCGGGAGATCGTGCTGCGCGCCTACCACTCCCGCTGCGCCTTCTGCGGTTACGATCTGCGACTGGACGGCGCGCTGGTCGGCATCGAAGCCGCGCATATTCATTGGAAGGTGTACGGCGGCCCGTGCGTGATCAGCAACGGGATAGCGCTGTGCTCGCTGCATCACTCCGCCTTTGATATGGGCGCATTTGGGCTGGATGAAGATATGACGATCCGCATCTCCGGCGGCGTAAGCCGCAGCCCGGTGGTGGATCAGCTGTTCTGGCAGAAGAACCAACAGCGGCTGTTATTGCCTCATGACAACGCGCTATGGCCTGCGGAGCAGTACGTCGGCTGGCACCGAAAGCAGATTTTTAAGGCTTGAGAGAGAGCCGCGCGATGGATGGCGGCTGACGTGCTGTTGCTTAGTGTGTTGCTGTTTGGCCAAGGGCCATGGTACGCACCGTTAGCAGGAAATCATGCGCCGTCGTCTCCCACAGCTGCGGCGAAAAATCAAGGCCATAGCGCTGCGTAAACGCTTCCTCGAGTCGATCCTGATAACTATTCAGGAAGGCATCAACCTCTTCCGCCAGTTCCTTCAGTACTTCGTCAGACGCCGTCTGTTTGAACAGGGCGATAATCCCTTCGATAGAGTCTTCACCCTCGTTGATCAGGTCGGCATCCTGGTTGAAGTAGCCCTGAATCAACTGGTCAAGATAATAAAAGTTTTGCATACGTTGCCTACGGTGTTGGGAATGCGGTGAGGATATAATATGGCTTGCCATTATATTCTTGTAAATCGAGCACTATTCTGACGGAGCGCATGTAAATACCGGAGCTGCATGGTAGTAACAGATCACTATTTCCGATCTACAAGGTATCGGGTTGATTGCTGAGTGACTGTTTCTGAAAAATGTTTAGTGATCCCGCCCCTCACATTCTTCGGTGATAAATGGCATGATAGTCGTTCGTTGGATCTGCCAAGGGACTGTCGTGAAAAATTACAAAGTGATTACACCTTTATTTCCTACCTATGCTCAAACCAGAGCGATGATCAAGGCAGTTGCAGGATATTCGCTGAAATCTGTGCGCAATATGATCACCGCGATTCGTGAGCAAACGGGTACACCACAGAACCCTGTCGACTGGTCTGAGCCAAACGTCTGGATCGAGGAAAGACTCAAAGGATTAGATGCCGAGATTGCTCAACGAATTTGGGCAACCGATGACCACGTGCTTAATCCAAGGCATAGTTACGGTACTTATATGTTTATCAATAACTTTTTATTGATGAGCTGTAATGATGAAGGGGATTGGCTGCCAACCGAGAAAGGACAACAATTCCTCAGCAATAATGATGCTGCACTGCGAGAACTTGACGATCAGGAAGGCTTATTGCAGCTGCTCGAATTGCTTGCCAGCCGGGAGCAGGCCAAGCGTTCCGACCTGATGGCCGAGTGGCAGGCCTTCCTGCATCAACATTCTAAATTTGCCGCAATAAGCTCCATTAAAACCACCCTGTATGCCAGATTGTATAACCTGGTGGATCGCGGATTAGTCACTCGCGAAGGTTTTAGCTACCAAATCACAGATGCTGGGCGACAGTGGCTTGGAAAGGCATTGCCTGAAAGCAAAAGCGATCCGCGCAAAGAGCTGCTTGATGCCGTGAAACGCTACAACCAACAGCAAAAACTGTTACTGCGCGAACAGCTGACAACCATGAATCCTTACCGTTTCGAGCATTTGGTCGGTCAGCTATTGGAAGCCATGGGCTACGAACAGGTCGAGGTGACAAAAGCCTCTGGAGATAAAGGCGTGGATGTGATCGGCAAAGTACAAGTCGGCATCACCACCGTTACCGAAGTCGTACAGGTCAAACGGATGCAAAACACGATTACGCGCCCGTATATCGATCAGTTGCGCGGCGCCTTGCCATATCATAAAGCCATTCGCGGCACCTTAATCACCACGGGTAAGTTTGCAGCCAAATGTGCGGAGGCCGCCCTCTTTCCAGGAGCAGCCCCAATTACGCTAATTGACGGCGATCGTCTATTAGAACTGTTGATTGAAAACAACGTCGGCATCCGTCGCAGCAACGCGGTAGAGCTGCTGGATGTTGATCTGCAGCTGTTTGATGAGTTGGAAATGGAGTAGAAGGGAAGAGATCACCCACTGCGGTGGATAAATACTCGCATTGTTGGAAACAACATCGAAACTGTCTTAGATGAAAGATGGCTATCTTGGTAGGAATCGAGACCGCAGACCACTCACTGACACAGACTCGCAAAGCCTTGTCTCTAGCAAGAAGCTCGTATCAAACGTACAATCAAAACCCTAAAATAGCCTTTTTCGAATTAGAATTGCTTTTAACAGGATTTATAGTGAATAAACAACAGCTTGCGGCAAAAATCTGGGAATCCGCCAACCAGATGCGGTCTAAAATTGAAGCCAATGAATACAAAGACTACATACTCGGCTTTATCTTCTACAAGTACCTAAGCGACCAGTTGGTGCAGTTTGTCACCAGACAGGGGATGACGTCCGAAGACATCAGAGCCCTGAATGAAGAAGATGCCGACACCGTTGAATACGTGCAAAGCAACCTAGGCTACTTTATTGCCTACGATAATCTGTTTTCTACATGGATTGATCCAACATCCGAATTTAACGAATCTAACGTACGTGATGCGCTTTCGGCCTTTAGCCGTTTGATTTCGCCAACTTACAAAAAACTGTTTGACGGTATCTTTACCACCTTAGAAACAGGTTTAAGCAAACTGGGTGAAAGTGCGGGCAAACGAACCAAAGCCATCAGCGACTTACTACACCTGATCAAAAGCATCCCTATGAATGGCAATCTAGGGTATGATGTGCTGGGCTACATTTACGAATACCTGATTGAAAAATTTGCCGCCAATGCTGGTAAAAAAGCGGGGGAGTTTTATACGCCTCATGAAGTTTCGGTACTTATGTCGAACATCATCGCCCATGAGTTAAAACACAAAGATACCATCAAAATTTACGACCCTACTTCTGGCTCAGGTTCGTTGCTGATCAATATCGGTGAGGCATTCGAGAAATACGCGAAAAATAAAGACTGCATCACCTATTACGCTCAAGAGTTAAAAGCTAACACCTACAACCTAACCCGTATGAACCTCATCATGCGCGGTATTAAAGCCAGCAACATTAAAACCCGTAATGGCGACACCCTGGAAGAGGATTGGCCGTATTTTGATGACAGCGATCCTCAAGGCTCATACTACACCTTACATGTCGATGCCGTGGTATCCAATCCCCCTTACTCACAAAACTGGGACCCCAGCTTTAAAGACAGCGATCCACGCTATTCACGTTTTGGCCTGGCACCTACAACCAAAGCCGATTTTGCTTTTTTACTGCATGATCTCTACCACCTAAAACCCGATGGCATTATGGCTATCGTGCTACCTCATGGTGTCTTGTTCCGTGGCGGTGAAGAAGGTGAAATTCGTAAGCAGCTCATTGAGCAGAATCATATTGATACTATTATCGGTTTACCGGCCAATATCTTTTTTGGCACTGGCATTCCTACGGTAATTTTAGTGCTCAAGCAAAAACGCCAAAATACCGATGTATTGGTGATCGATGCCTCCAAATACTTTATGAAAGAAGGCAAAAACAACAAGCTGCAAGCCAGTGATATCAAGCGTATTACCGATGCGGTGATTAACCGTGAAAGTATCGACAAGTTCTCGCAACTGGTGAGCAAGCAAACCCTGCGCGACAATGGTTACAATCTCAACATACCGCGCTATGTGGATTCTTCGGCGACGGCACAAAGCTGGGATTTACATGCCACTATGCTCGGCGGTATTCCCAATAGCGAAATTGCCGAGTTAGACAACTTTTGGCAAGCCTTCCCACAATTGCGCAGAACTTTATTTACGCCAAAATCTGCCGCTTACAGTGAACTGGCCATTGATAAACAAGACGTTAACGCCAGCATTAGCGGACATCCGCAAGTGATAGAGTTTATCTGTGCCTACAACCAGGCCTTCAATGGCTTTGATGACCAGCTAAACGTCCAATTAATACAAAACTGGCAAAGCGTAAAGCGTAACCAACAAGAGGCGGTATTAAGTACTGCGCTATTTTCCCGTTTAGCACCTATTGTCTTAATCGACAAATACCAGGCTTACCAATATTTAAACAACCAATGGCAACTCATCAGCGTCGATTTAGAAATGATGCAAACCGAAGGCTTTGCTGCCACCAGACAAGTTGACCCCAATATTGTTATAAAGAAAAAAAACGGCCAGGACACCGAAGTACAAGATGGTTGGAAAGGCCACATATTATCCTTTGATTTAGTGCAACAAACTTACTTAAGTGATGACTTAAAAGCCTTGGCAACTAAAGAAACCCGCCTGGCGGAAATCGCTAGCGCGCTGGAAGAAATTTTAGAATCCCTGACCGAAGAAGAAAAAGAACAAGATACGATCAAAGAGAGCAAAGACGGATTTGCCAATACCGAATTAATCAAAGCTGCCAAAGCCTTCTTGAAAGAACAAAAAGACAGCAAATTTAAATTCACAGATGAAAGCTATGAAGCCAAAATCATTTGTGCGAATAAACTCATCGATGAAGAAAAATCCCTGAAAAAAGCGGTCAAAGATGCCGCAGCGGCCCTGCACTTAAAAACCAAAGCGACCATCGAAACATTAACTGATGAACAGGTGAACAACCTGCTGCACCTTAAATGGATTGCGCCATTAAGCACCGAACTCTCTGCTATGCCAAACGCCGTTATTAGCCAGCTCACCAGCCAGGTGCAAGCCCTTGCTGATAAATACGTCGTCACCTATTCGCAAGTGGCTAGTGAAATAAAAAACACCGAGCAAGAGCTGGCAGAGATGATGGGTGAACTTGCGGGTAATGAGTTTGATATGCAGGGCCTTGCAGAATTAATCAGCTTACTGAAGGGTGAATAAGATGAGTATGGATAACAAGGTGCCAGAGATCCGGTTTAAAGGGTTTAGTACAAACTGGCTCAATTTTAATTTAAGTCAGATTACTGATGTTTATGATGGAACTCATCAAACACCCGCATATACAAAAAATGGCGTAATGTTCCTTTCAGCAGAGAATATCAAATCGTTAACTTCAACGAAATTCATTTCGGAAGAAGCATTTAAGAAGGAATTTAAGGTATACCCCAAAAAAAATGATGTAATAATGACCAGGATAGGTGATGTTGGAACTGCAAACGTTGTTGAAACTGATGATGATAGAGCTTATTACGTAACTCTAGCATTATTAAAACATAAAAAGCTAAGCCCATATTTTTTAAAAAGCTCAATTGCATCACCATTTGTTCAAAAAGATATTTGGCTTCGAACTCTACATATTGCATTCCCTAAAAAGATCAATATGAATGAAATTAAGCAAGTTGCGGTTAACTGCCCATCAGATGCTGTTGAGTCTGAAAAGATCGGCCAATATTTCAAAAACCTCGATGCGCTGATCACTCAACATCAACAAAAGCATGACAAAATCAGCAACATTAAAAATGCCATGTTGGAGAAAATGTTCCCCAAACAAGGCAAAACCATTCCAGAAATCCGCTTTAAAGGGTTTAGTGGGGAGTGGGAAGAGAAAAAGTTAGGTACTGATATCGCTGAAATTATTGGGGGAGGTACACCCAGCACGTCAATTTCTGAATTTTGGGGCGGTGATATTGATTGGTATTCACCTACTGAAATTGGAGACAATGTGTATGCGGAAGGTAGTCAGAAAAAGATTACAGCTCTAGGTTTGAAAAGTTGCTCAGCAAAGATACTTCCTGCTGGTAATACGGTTCTTTTTACTAGCAGAGCGGGCATAGGTGACATGGCTATTCTTGCAAAACCTGGCTCCACTAATCAAGGTTTTCAATCGCTTATCGTTAAAGAGGGTTTTTCACCCTATTTTATCTATTCAGCGGGTAAACAAATCAAAGATTTTGCGCTTAAGCATGCATCTGGTTCCACTTTTTTAGAAATTTCAGGTAAGCAACTTGGACGTATGAAAATTCTTATACCTAGCTTAGAGGAACAAACCGCCATCGGAAATTATTTCCAAAACATCGACGAACTAATCAACCAGCACCAACAACAAATCACCAAACTCAATAACATTAAGCAGGCCTGCTTAAGTAAAATGTTTGTCTAACAGGGGCACCATCATGACCACCTTTAAAACCGAAGCGCAATTTGAGCAGGCCTTTATTGAGATACTCACCAAAAAAGGTTGGGAGCCAGAGATACTCAAAAACAAAACTGAAGCTGATTTACTGCAAAACTGGGCGTCTATTTTGTTTGAAAACAATCGCCAGCGGGATCGTTTAAACGATATCCCGCTTACCGATACTGAAATGCAACAAATTATTGAGCAAATCAAAGAACTTAAAACACCGCTCAAGCTCAACGGTTTAATTAATGGCAAAACCGTGGCGATTAAGCGCGATAACCCAGCCGATACCCTACATATGGGCAAAGAAGTCAGCTTAAAAATATACGACCGCCAGGAAATTGCCGCAGGCCAAAGCCGTTACCAAATTGTGCAACAGCCCAAATTTGAACGCGGCAGCCCTTTGCGTAATGACCGCCGTGGCGATGTGCTGCTACTGATTAACGGTATGCCGGTGATCCATGTAGAACTTAAACGCAGCGGTATACCGGTTAGCCAAGCCGTAAACCAAATTGAAAAATATAGCAAAGAGGGGGTATTTAGCGGCCTGCTTTCGCTTATTCAGGTCTATGTGGCAATGGAACCCAATGAGACAAAATACTTTGCCAACCCCGGACTAGACGGAAAGTTTAACCCCGACTATCAATTTAACTGGGCCGATTTTAATAACGAACCCATGAACCACTGGAAAGACATCGCCTCTACCTTATTGTCTATCCCTATGGCACACCAGTTAATTGGCTTTTATACCGTTGCCGACGATACCGATGGCATGCTTAAGGTAATGCGCAGCTATCAGTATTACGCCGCCAATGCGATATCTGACAAAGTGGCCAAAACCAACTGGCAACAACTGGGTAACGTGGCCAATAACCCCGATCGCCTCGGGGGATATGTGTGGCACACCACGGGTTCGGGTAAAACCATGACTAGCTTTAAATCGGCGCAGCTGATTGCACAATCCAAAGATGCCGATAAAGTGATTTTTTTAATGGACAGAATTGAGCTGGGTACCCAGTCGCTCGCGGAATACCGCAATTTTGCTGGCGATGGCGAAGACGTTCAAGCTACCGAAAATACTCACGTACTCATTACCAAATTAAAAAGCACCGCCCCCGCCGATACGTTAATTGTTAGCTCCATTCAAAAAATGAGTAATATTTTTGAAGTGGTCGAAGAAAAAGGTGCTGCCGCAAACTCTGCGGATATTGAAAAAATACGCGCTAAACGTTTGGTGTTTATTGTCGATGAGGCACATCGCTCTACCTTTGGCGATATGTTGATTATTATTAAACGTACCTTTCCGAGCGCCTTGTTTTTTGGCTTTACCGGTACACCAATTCAAGAAGAAAACGAAAAAAACGGCAATACCACCAGTACCGTATTTGGCAACGAGCTACACCGCTATAGCATCGCCGATGGCATACGCGATGGCAACGTGCTGGGCTTCGACCCTTACAAAGTACCTACCTTTAGAGACAGTGATCTAAGACAAGCGGTAGCGTTAGAGCAAGCCAAAGCCAACTCGGTTATGGAGGCCTTGGATAACCCAGCCAAAAAGAAAAAGTTTAACCACTTTATGAATGATGTGCCTATGGCTGGCCATAAAGACGCCACCGGCAAATATCAAAAAGGCATTGAAGACTATGTGCCTAAAAGCCAATATTTAAGCGACACCCACCAAGCCAAGGTAGTGGAGGATATTCTGCATAAATGGGATGTACTCAGCCAAGGCAATAAGTTTCACTCCATTTTGGCCACTAACAGCATTGCCGAAGCCATTGACTATTACCGCCATTTAAAAGCTGCCAAACCTGAACTTAAAGTATCGGCTCTATTTGATCCGAACATTGATAACGACGGTAGTGGCGACCGTGGCCCCACCTTTAAAGGCGATGGCCTGGACGAAATTATGGACGACTATAACGCTCATTATGGCCAAGATTTTGATTTTGCACGCCACGCAGCCTTTAAAAAAGATTTAGCGGCACGCCTTGCCCATAAAAAGCCTTACGAGCGCATTCACACAGAGCCTTCAAAGCAATTAGATTTATTGATCGTGGTGGATCAAATGCTCACTGGTTTTGACTCTAAATGGCTTAATACCTTGTATTTAGACAAAGTGATTAAATACCAAAATATTATTCAAGCGTTCTCGCGCACCAATCGCTTGTTTGGCCCCGACAAACCCCACGGCATCATCCGCTATTACCGCTATCCACACACCATGGAGCAGCACATCAACGATGCGGTAAAACTCTATTCCGGCGACAAACCTATCGGATTATTTGTTGATAGGTTAGAAAATAATCTTAAAGCCATGAATGAATTAGTAGTGGAAATTACCGAGCTGTTTGCCAGTACGGGTGTTGAGAACTTTGAAAAACTGCCAGACGATATAGAAGCCTGTGCTCAATTCACCAAATTATTTAACACCTTTAGCCAGCACCTGGAAGCGGCTAAAGTACAAGGTTTGCATTGGGAACAGTCAGTCTATTCCTTTACTGAAAATGATGTAGAACATGAGGTAACGCTGGACATAGACGAACAAACTTACCTGAGTCTGGTCCTGCGCTATAAAGAGTTAGTAGCCAAAGGTGATAGCGATAGCGCAGGTGGCGGCGATGTGCCTTTTGATATCAGTGGTTATTTAACTGAAATAGATACCGGCAAAATTGATGCCGACTATATGAACAGCCGATTTGATAAATATTTAAAAGAGCTGAACAAACACCAGGACCCTGCAAGCATTGAATCTACATTAAATGAACTGCACAAGTCGTTTGCAACGCTCACCCAAATTGAGCAAAAATACGCAAAACTCTTCTTGCACGACTTGCAGCGCGGCGATGCACAGTTAACAGAAGGCCATACTTTTAGAGACTATATCAACACCTACAAAGATAACGCCGAAAATGCGCAATTAAACGCAGTTGTTAATGCTCTTGGTTTAGATAAAGGGCTACTCATCGCATTAATGGCTGATAATATTAATGATACAAATCTCAACGACTTTGGTCGCTTCGACGCGTTAAAAGAATCGGTAGATAAGGCAAAAGCCAAAGTTTACTTTGAAAAACAAGACGGCGTAACCATACCTCTATTTAAGTTGAATATGCGCATTGAACAGTTTTTAAAACAATTTATTTTTTCACAAAAAAATGACTTTTAAAATGACACTGACATTGTTGGTAATGTGAAGTGATTGTCGTCCCTCAGCATAGGCCATACCATACTTATGCTGAGAGCTATTTTTACATAAATATAGCGTTTGTTAGTCTTAGTAAACGCTATAAAACAGGCAAACCATAAAGATAAAACATTTTAATTCATAGGAAAAACAATGCTAAGAATTTTAAATAAACTCCTCCCACCACCTATAGCAATCATAGTATTCACCGCTATGATAACCACCATTATAAATAATGTCGGTTTATTTTTTTATGATATATACAAAAATAACCAAGAAGAAAAAAGCATAGATACAGCAATAAAAACAGAAATAAAAAACAACCTATTAACACTAATAGCTATAAATAAGAAAAATTTGACACCAACAATTAATAAAAAAAGTGTTGGTAACTTTAGGATAAACATGGTCATAATTGATGCCAGAAATCTCATCAATGATGATATCTATAAATCAAACACTAGCAGGTTAGGGATATTTACTCCGGCAGAGATAGAGGACTTTATAGGGTTCTATACAGCACAAAGAATCCTAATTAACAATATTGATGAGTACGTCATTAAAAACCCAACAGTTAGCGATAAAACAAATTATAATCAAAAATTATATGATTCGTACGTTTTATATAAAAATATTGGTGATGAGCTCCTAAAAAAACATCAAAATTTAACGCAATAAGGTGATGGATAAAACTCATTTCAACACCTTCAAACCACAATATACTTCGACTATATCATACTGATATAGTAAGCCGAAAAATGACCTATAATTCAGGGTAGCTCGTTTGAATACCTAATATCAGAAGTTGTAATCATCCAGACAAGCTTCCCCCTGTAACATCATCAAACTCGCTTTATGACAACGCTCGCCCCAGTCACTCTCACTTTTCTGAGCACAATCTTTACACATCAATTAGTTACTCTTGATAAACCATTTCTAAACTCCATACCAAACTCTATACACTATGCTACCAACAGTTACCGACACCACAAGGATGCTTGAAGACTTCATGGCAGAGTAATCTTGCCATTTTAAAAACGCGACAGAAAGCACTCACAACACATTGACTATAATAATATTAAACTTTCAGCCTAAATTTAATTATTCGCCTCAAACCTAATATGTGGCATCTGTGTTTTCCCATTCCCCTCATAAACCACAGAATTACTAAAAGAAAACACCCGGCCACTGTACTTGATATTGATGGTATCGCCCTCAGCCCTGACATTTGCAGCGCTGCCCGCTGCAACCAGAAATGGAACCTGCTTTGCAAGGCTGGCGTTCACATTTCCCTCCAGCTTCCCGGATAAATAGTAGCGGTAAGAGTTGGCCACGGTGGCTCCGCCGCCTGAATATTCCGTGACATAGAGCCAGGTGCTGTCGCTCAGCTGTTGTGAACTCACCAACCGAGTGCCTGCCAGCTCATCCCCATCAGCATTGAGCATCACAAAGCCAATAACAACGATCAGCAAGACGGCAGTCAGGGAATAATGAAACCACTTAATAACCGTTTTCAACGGCATATTTGACTCCTTCCTTTATCCAATACTGATCGGTGGGATCGTCACCATAGGGAGGGTCTTTATACCATTTTCCCCATTCCGAGCGTGATGTTTTAGCTCGGGTTTGCGCCCATCCGGCTCCCATTAAGAGAATATTAACCGGAATACCCGCAGCAAAACCCGTTGCACCAAAATTAAAGTTACCAAAATCAGCCCAATACGGGTCAAATTGCTTATAGTCCCACGGGCCTTTATTGCGAACTTTCTGATAGAACCAGTAATAAGTTAAAGGAAGCGCCATACCTCGTGGTTCACCGCGTTTCCTCGCCTCTTTCATGTTGTTGCGCACAATGCCAATCCCCGGCCCTGCAACAGGTATTGAAGACATCACTTATCCCTCAGTGAAAAAATCCTCACAGAGTATATGCATATAGCAACGGTATGATTAATAGGCAAATGCCTGGAGTGTGATGCTCAGCACCAACATGTTAAAACTCTCAGGGCAAATAGCACTGCGGCCAGATGTACACAGCTATCAGTTAGAACCAGAAAGGAACTAACACCACAGAAAACAGCAGCAACACCAAACTCCAGGCACAAAAAAACCACCTCTCGGTGGCTTCTTGTTGCACTGCTACTTGCTAGATGGTGCCGAAGGCCGGACTCGAACCGGCACGTATCTCTACGGTTGATTTTGAATCAACTGCGTCTACCGATTTCGCCACTTCGGCACTGAAGTAGAATGCGGAAAACGGGTGCATTATACCTGCCAGCTACTAGGGCGCAACAGTTATCGCCGATTCAACGCGTTAAGTGCCGAAAAAATCAGCGTAGCCCGGCGGCGCGCCGATCGCGACCTTCTCTACCACTTGTCCACCCTCCCCGCCGCTGACAAAAGATGTTAGCCGTCACATTATTTATCACAGCGTTTTGTGCACGCCTTTTTATCAGCGCCATTTAATTAAATTGCCTATTTTCAACCAATTAATCACCTAGCAGCCATCCATCCCCTGCGCGCTATTTGTGACAAATATCGCTTACTTGTTAAACCAGATCGTCAATTATCTTCACAGATAACAAAAAATAACAGCCGCGCGTTCTGCAGGCGTCAGCGGCCAACAGGAGAGTGCATGATCCCATCCGAACGCCGCGATTTTATCTATCGCTATGTGCATGAATATCAGCTGGTGCCCATCGCCGCGCTGACGGAGCTGATGAGCGTGTCCCATATGACGGTGCGGCGCGATATCCGCGTGCTGGAGGAAGAGGGCAAGGTGGTCAGCGTCAGCGGCGGCGTGCGCCTGAGCGACGCGCTGCGCCAAGAGCTGGCCTACAACGAAAAAATGCAGCTGCACCACCGCCATAAGCGCGCCATCGGCAAATACGCCGCCGGCCTGGTGGAGGATGGCCAGGTGGTCTATCTGGACGCCGGCACCACCACCTTTGAAATCGCCCGCAACCTGGCGGAGCGCTTCAACCTGACGGTGGTCACCAACGACTTCTCCATTATCCAGCACCTGATGAACCGTCCGCAGCTCAGCCTGTTTCACACCGGCGGGCAGGTGGACCAGCGCAACTACTCCTGCGTCGGCAACAGCGCCGCCATGCTGCTGCGCACGCTGAATATCGACGTGGCGTTTATCAGCACCAGCTCCTGGGACCTGGAGCACGGGCTGTCGACGCCGCATGAAGAAAAAGTGCTGGTGAAACAGGCGCTGCTGGAGGTGGCGCGCCGGCGGGTGCTGGTCTCCGACAGCAGCAAGTTCGGCAAGTACGGCATGTTCCGCGTCTGCCCGCTGGAGGCGCTGGACGACATCCTGTGCGACGCCGCGCTGGCGGCGGAAGCGCAGCAGCAACTTAACGATCGCGGGCTGCGCCTGCACTGCGTCAGCCTCTGATACGCGCCGCAAACGGCGCAACAACCATAACAACACACCTTACAGGGAACAGGAGTAACACCATGAACATTATTATTACCGGCGCCGCCGGCTTCCTCGGCCAGCGTCTGGCCGCCGCGCTGCTGCAACACAGCCCCCTGCCGTTCGAACGGCTGATCCTGGCGGACATTAATACTCCGCGCCCGCCGGTGGAGGATGCGCGCGTGCGTTGCGTGGCGCTCGATCTCAGCCAGCCGCAGGCGGCGGAATCGCTGATCGACGCCGATTGTGGCGTGCTGTTCCATCTGGCCGCCATCGTCAGCAGCCATGCCGAAAGCGACTTTGACCTCGGCATGCAGGTCAACTTCGATGCCACTCGCCAGCTGCTGGAGGTCGCGCGCCGCAAAGCGCCGGCGATGAAGTTTATCTTCACCAGCTCGCTGGCGGTGTTCGGCGGCGAGCTGCCGGCGCTGATCGACGACGGCTGCGCGGTAACGCCGCAGTCCTCCTACGGTACGCAAAAGGCGATGTGCGAACTGCTGATCAACGACTACGCGCGCAAAGGCTTTGTCGATGGCCGCGTGCTGCGCCTGCCGACCATCAGCGTGCGGCCGGGCAAGCCGAACAAGGCGGCCTCGTCGTTCGCCAGCGGCATTATCCGCGAACCGCTGCACGGTGAAGCGGCGGTGTGCCCGGTATCGCCGGAGCTGACGCTGTGGCTCTCCAGTCCCGGCCGCGTGGTGCAGAACTTTATCCACGCCGCTACCCTGCCCGCCAGCGCCTTCGGCGTCTCGCGCACCGTCAACCTGCCCGGCATCAGCGTCAGCGTGCGCCAGATGCTGGCGGCACTGCGCGAGGTCGCCGGCGAACGGGTCAGCAATCTGGTGCGCTTTGAGCCGGACGAAGCGATCAACCGCATCGTCGCCAGCTGGCCGGGTAACTTCGACGTGCGCCGCGCGCTGGCGATGGGCTTTGGCGCCGATGAAGATTTTCAACAGGCGATCCGCGCTTTCCTGCGCGATGAGCAGGCGCAGGGCGAGGGCTGAGCATGGAATTGTATATTCCGATTATCGGTCTGGCGGTGGCGGTGTTCGTGCTGGTATTTCTGGTGCTGCGCACCCGGGTGCACGCGCTGATCGCCATGCTGCTCGCCGCCTCCATCGCCGGCATCTCCGGCGGACTGAGCGCGGTGCAGACGGTGGATACCATCACCAAGGGCTTCGGTTCCACCCTCGGCAGCATCGGCATCGTGATCGGGTTGGGGGTGATGATGGGCCGGGTGCTGGAAGTCTCTGGCGCGGCGGAACAGATCGCCTACAGCTTTATCAAATGGCTGGGTAAAAAGCGCGAAGAGTGGGCGCTGGCGATCACCGGCTATATCGTCAGCATTCCCATCTTTGTCGATTCGGCGTTCGTTATCCTCTATCCGCTGGTGAAGGCGCTGGCCAAAAAGGGCCAGCGTAACCTGCTGACGCTGGGCGTCGCTCTGGCCGGCGGACTGATCATCACCCACCACGCGGTGCCGCCGACGCCGGGGCCGCTGGGGGTGGCCGGCATCTTCGGCGTCGATATCGGCGCGATGATGCTGGCCGGGCTGGCGCTGGCGGTGCCCTGCGTGGTCGGCATCGTGCTCTATGCCCGCTGGCTGGGCAAGAAGTACCCGGATTTTCAGCCGAGTATGGATGACGAGGAGCCGCAGGACCTGCGCGTCGCCCACGATAACTACCTGGCGGAAAAAGATGCCAAGGCGCTGCCGGGGCTGACGCTGTCGCTGCTGCCGATCGTTACGCCGATCGCGCTGATCTTTATCAACGCGGTCAACGGCATGCTGGCGAAGCTCGACGGCTTCAGCGGACTGACGGAAAGCCTGTGGGGGCAGACCTTCGCCTTCCTCGGTTCGCCGGTGATTGCGCTGGCGATCAGCGTACTGCTGGCGGTCAGCACCCTGATGCCGAAGGTCGATAAACAGCAAACGCTGGAGCGGCTGGAGGAAGGGCTGCAGTCGGCAGGGATCATTCTGCTGGTGACCGGCGCCGGCGGCGCGCTGGGCGCGGTGCTGCGCGAAAGCGGTACCGGCAACCTGCTGGCGCAGCACGTCGCCAGCCTGCCGCTGTCGCCGGTGCTGATCCCGTTCTTTATTGCCACGCTGGTGCGGCTGATCCAGGGCTCCGGCACCGTGGCGATGATCACCGCCGCCTCCATCTCCGCACCCATCGTCAGCCAGCTGCCGGGCATCAACATGCTGGCGGCGGCGCAGGCGGCCACCATGGGCGCGCTGTTCTTCAGCTACTTTAACGACAGCATGTTCTGGGTGGTGAACCGCATGATGGGCATCAAGGACGTGAAGCAGCAGATTATGGTGTGGTCAGTGCCCACCACCATCGCCTGGGCGATCAGCTTGGTGGGCGTCGTGCTGCTGGACTGGCTGCTGTAACGCACCGGGGCGGACGCCGGTCTCAGCGCCCGCCCCGGCTTTAGGAAAAATCTTTACTATCATATCGTTATACCGGAAATGTGAACTGGCAGGCATAATTGCAGCTTGTCGCTCCCCCGCCGGGAAGGGGCTTGACCTCGATCAAGTCCCCCCCACCTGCCGCTGGCTATGATTCGCAGCATCATTGTTCACATGTTTAGATAAATCTCCCATGCCGCGCTGGGCATCATTGCCGGCTATGCCGGCAGCAGCGGGTCGATGGCGAGCTATCAACACCCTGGGGGGCGATAATGAAGTACAGAATAAATGCCTTTCTTGATTATGACGCCACCGAAGGTTCACTCCGGCTGAATGACGGCGGTAAGTCCGATACCCAGCTCACCATCACCGCCAACGCCCTACTGTTCTTTATTATCCAGCATCCCGGCGTTATCAGCCGCGACGACGTTATGAAACGCGTCTGGGACGATAACGGCCTGGTCTCTTCCAACAGCAACCTCAACCAGTATCTGAGCATGCTGCGCAAGGCCTTCCGCCGCTACGGCATCGACAACGTGATCGTCACCGTATCGCGTGGCCGGCTGGAGCTGAACCCCGAGCTGCAGATAGAGGTGATTGACGACGCACCGCTGCACCCCGCCGTACTGGCCAGCGAACCCGCGCCGCCTGCCGCAGAGCCGGCAAGCGCGCCGCCGTCCGCTGCCGCCGGCGAACATGACCACTACTGGGGCTACAGCGGCGCGGTTCTGGTGTTGCTGGCGCTGGCGCTGTTCGGCTGGTCGTGGAGCAACGGCCGCAGCCTGACGCCGCTGCGCTTTTCACAGCTGGCGCAGACGCCGGTCGAGGTGTTTTCCACCGACATGATGCTGGACCAGCGCATGCGCAATAATTACCTGCAGAACTTTAACGCAGTGAAGAAAAAGAAAGGCATCAAATACCATAACGGGGAGCAGTTTCTGTTCTTTTACGGCGATAAGCTGCAGTCCAACGGATTAGGCCGCACCTTTCTCGCGCACTGCGTCAAACATCAGGATAATTCGTTCAGCTACTGCGATAACTATTTTTATTATTCATGGAAGCCAGTATGAAAAAATTAGTCTGGGGGAAATGCTTTTTCTTCGGCTCTGTGCTGTTGCTGCTGCTGGCAATATTTATCGCCGCCCGGCACGAAGCCATTTGGCGTAACGATCTGTTAAACTGCTCCACCAAAGCGATTATGCATTTTGAAGATACCGAGACCGAATCCGTCAACGTTAATATCCATTTCAGCTTTAACGCCGACAATAAAGGTTCGATCGTGGTAGAAGGCTATTCCGACTCCGCCGCCGGCTGGCTCTATTTACAGCGCTACGTGCAGTTTGATTACACCAGCAAGCGCATCTCGCCCGGCACCCGCTATTACCGCATCAACCGCTGGGTCGCCAGCAAGTCCTCCATCGACCAGTCGCCGGACGTGATTTTTGACTACTTTATGCGGGAAATGTCAGACAGCCACGACGGCCTGCTGCTGGCGGTGGAGCAAATCAACCCGCGTACGGTCTTGCTCAGTTCAATCAACTCGCCGCTGTATATCTGCACGCTGAAGCCCGGCGCAGCCCGCTGATTCCCTTTCCTTTACTCTGTTATTTGCGCGGTGTTTTACATGTACGGCACCGCGCTTTGCGCCTCTTCGCTGCATCCCTTCCAGGTTAACCCGTCCCCTTCTCTGCTGAAACCGCCCGCCGCCACGTTTAAGGCCGGGGCTGCGGCCGGATAAAAACTTGCGCTGGGCCACACTCTGCGCCCTGCCCGGTTACCGAAAAAATCCGGCTGATAACAACTTTATTAACAAGCTTGAGACGGGGAGTGATGAAACGCCGCAGCCGCCTTTTTTCACCAGTAAGCACGGCTATTACCCGCAAGAAAATCAGCATTAACAGATAAATTAACGGGGTGATTAGCGTGAAAATCAGATGTTTAAACTAAATATGTCGAACATATTGAATTTATATTTTGCATTATCACTTAAGGGGTATAGTGCCAGTGACTGGCCGTATCAGGGGCAAATGGCCCACGGCGCAGTCGGGTGATGACCCCATCAACTGACTTTGTGGAGGAAACAATCATGGGTGATGCATTAGGTCTGATCGAAACCAAAGGGCTGGTGGCCTGTGTGGAAGCGGCGGACGCCATGTGTAAAGCAGCCAACGTCGAACTGATCGGCTATGAAAACGTCGGTTCCGGGCTGGTGACCGCGATGGTGAAAGGCGACGTCGGCGCGGTGAAGGCAGCGGTCGACTCCGGCGTGGAATCGGCGCAGCGCGTCGGTGAAGTGGTGACTTCGCTGGTGATTGCCCGTCCGCACAACGACATCAACAAAATCGTTATTAAACACAAGGCATAACGACCTGAATCGGGAGAACGATCATGGGTGACGCATTAGGATTGATTGAAACCAAAGGGCTGGTGGCCTGCATAGAAGCGGCAGACGCCATGTGTAAAGCGGCCAACGTGGAGCTGATCGGCTACGAGAACGTCGGTTCCGGCCTGGTCACCGCGATGGTGAAAGGCGACGTCGGCGCGGTGAAGGCGGCGGTCGACTCCGGTGTGGAATCGGCGCAGCGCGTCGGTGAAGTGGTGACCTCGCTGGTTATCGCCCGTCCGCACAACGACATTCAGAAAATCGTCGCACAGTACAAAGTTGCCGAATAACCAGGAGCCGTACATGAAAGACGCACTCGGATTGATCGAGACCAAAGGGCTGGTGCCGGCGATTGAAGCCGCCGATGCCATGTGCAAGGCCGCCAATATCGCGCTGATCGGCTATGAGAACGTGGGTTCCGGCCTGGTGACCGTGATGGTGAGAGGCGACGTCGGCGCGGTGAACGCCGCGGTGGAATCAGGCCTTGAGGCCGCCGGCCGTATCGGCCACGTGGTCTCTTCGCGGGTGATTGCCCGCCCGCATAACGATATTGAGAAAATCGCCGCTAAACATAAAACCTGATAACAGCCGGGAAAATAGTTAAAGCACGATAGACATTATTACCCTACCGCCGAGAGTACCCATTAATTTCCTATTCAGGGGAATAGACTAATGACGACATTAGATCCGGATTTACAATCTATTCAGCAGGCGAGAAATTTAATTAATAACGCCAAACAGGCGCAAAAAATATTCGCCGGTTATTCACAGGAAAAGATCGACGAAATTATTAAACAGATTGCGCAATATGCCGCTCAGCACGCGGAAGAGTTAGCTAAGCTGGCGCATGAAGAAACCGGCTTCGGTAATTGGCAGGATAAAGTATTAAAAAATATCTTCGCCTCCGAGCACGTCTATTCGCATATTAAAACAATCAAAACCGTCGGTATTCTGCGCGACGATCGGGAAACCAAGGTGATGGACGTCGGCGTACCGCTGGGGGTCATCACGGCGCTGGTGCCTTCCACCAACCCGACCTCGACCATTTTCTACAAAACGCTGATTGCCCTGAAGGCCGGCAACGCGATTATCTTCTCCCCGCACCCGAACGCCCGCCAGTGCAGCCAGCGGGCGATTGAAGTCGTCAAACATGCCGCCCTGCAGGCCGGTGCGCCGGCCGGCATCGTCGACGGCCTGACCCAGCTGACGCTGGATGCGACCAAAACCCTGATGCACAGCAAAGACGTGGCGCTGATCCTGGCGACCGGCGGCGAAGGCATGGTGCGCGCCGCCTACAGTTCCGGCACGCCGACCATCAGCGGCGGCCCGGGCAACGGCCCGGCGTTTATCGAGCGCAGCGCCGATGTCAAACAGGCGGTCGGCGACATCATCACCAGCAAGACCTTCGATAACGGCGTGATCTGCGCCTCTGAGCAGTCGATCATCGTGGAGAAATGCATCTATCAGGATGTGCACCGCGAATTGCTGGCGCAGGGCGCGTACTTCCTGAATGACGACGAAGCCCGCCGCCTAGCCAATATTCTGCTGCGGCCGAACGGCATGATCAACCCGGAAATCGTCGGCAAAACCGCGATCTACCTCAGCGAGCGCGCCGGCTTCAACGTACCGCCGAACACCCGGGTGCTGATCGCCCTGCAGGACAGCGTGTCGCGCAGCAACCCGTACGCCCGTGAAAAGCTCTGTCCGGTACTGGGGCTGTATATCGAAGAAGACTGGATGCACGCCTGCGACCGCGTGGTCGAGCTGCTCACCAACGAAGGCCTGGGACATACGCTGGTGATCCACACGCAGAACCAGCAGGTAATCCGCGAGTTTGCGCTGCAAAAACCGGTGCACCGCATTCTGATCAACACCCCCGCCGCGCTGGGCGGCATCGGCGCCACCACCAACCTGATACCGGCGCTGACCCTCGGCTGCGGCGCCGTCGGCGGCGGTTCCACCTCCGATAACGTCGGGCCGCTGAATCTGATCAATATCCGCAAGGTCGGCTACGGCGTGCGCAGCATCGACGATCTGCGTCAGCCCGCCCGGCAGAGCAGCAGCCAACCGGACCACAACACCAGTATTTTCGCTGACTCACGCTTCCAACAGGGGCCGCAGGCCGCCGCGCAGCCGCCGTGCGCTCAGGCAGACGACCGTTTCGGCGCGGTAAGCCCGTCGGCGGCGCAGGCGGCCAACGACATCAACGAAGAAAACGTCGAGCACATTATCAAAGCGGTGCTTGGCCGTATGTCCCGGTAACACGGCAATAAGAGGTGATAAGCAATGATTCTCGCAAGGGTAACCGGACACGTGGTGGCCACACAGAAAAGCGACGAACTGCGCGGCAGCAACCTGCTGCTGGTGACGGCGCTGGGGGATGACCTGCAGGCCATCAAAGACCGGACCTATGTGGCGGTCGACAGCGTCGGCGCCGGGGAGGATGACCTGGTGCTGGTGGAGGAGTATTTCGCGCTGAACAAAGAGCGCTACAAGGCCATGTCGATCGTCGCCATTGTCGAGAAGGTTCACCGGGAGCGTTAAGAGGAAGCAGGCATGAATGAATTTCTGATTAAGCCAAAAATCCATTTCGGTGCGGACGCACTGAACGCGCTGCGGGATCTGCCCGGCCGTTCGGCGTTTTTGGTGACGGATCAGGCGATGGTGAAACTGGGGATGGCGGAGCAGGTGACGCGTCTGCTCCAACAGCAGCAGGTGCGCTGCCGCCAGTATGACAGCGTCGCCTCCGATCCGGATATCGCCGCCATCGTCAGCGGGATGAAGATGATGGACGACGACTACCCCGAGCTGATTATCGCTCTGGGCGGCGGCTCGGTGATCGATGCGGCCAAAGCGGTGATGTACACGCTGTGGCACTGTCGCCAGGAGCGCCGGCGTCCACGCCCCTGCTTCGTCGCGATTCCCACCACCAGCGGCACCGGCTCTGAGGTCACCAGCTTTTCCGTCATCAAAGCGCGCAGTGAAAAGCTGGTGCTGGTGGATGAGTTTATGCTGCCCGACGTCGCCATTCTTGACCCGCAGCTGGTGGCGTCGGTGCCGCCGGTGATTACCGCTGACACCGGCATGGACGTGCTGTGCCATGCGCTGGAAGCCTATGTCTCACGGCGCGCCAGCGATTTCAGCGACGCGTTGGCGGAAAAGGTGGTGCAGCTGGTATTCCACCATCTGCTGCCCTGCTACCAACAGGGCAGCGATATGCTGGCGCGCGAGAAAATGCATAACGCCTCCTGCATGGCCGGTATGGCGTTCACCAACGCCTCGCTCGGGGTCACCCACAGCATGGCGCACGCCCTCGGCGGCATGTTCGGCGTACCGCACGGGCGGGCCAATGCGCTGCTGATGCATGAGGCCATCGCTTTTAACGCCGATCTGGACGGCGAGTGCGCCACCCCCGCCGCCCATAAATATGCCGCACTGGCGCGCCTGCTGGCGCTGCCGGCCGCCAGCGCGCGCGAAGGGGTTAACAGCCTGCTGGTGGCAATCGCCACGCTGAAACAGGAAATGAACATGCCGGCCAGCCTGCACGCTGCCGGGCTGGACGAGCACCGCTTCCAGGTCTGCCTGAACGAAATGGCGCATCAGGCGCTGCATGACGGCTGCACACCAACCAACCCGCGTGAGGTCAGCCTCGCCGACCTCGAAAGCATGCTGCGCCGCGCTTACCACGGTGCCGCCGGCAACGACCCATCATCAAGCTTACGGACTTTGCGCGACAACGTGCAAGGCGAAGGAATCAGGAGATATTGAACATGGCACACTATGCACTGACGCCGCGCGTACAGCAGCTGGCGGAACGCTTTTTATCCCAGAACAGCACCATCAGCACCGAGCGCGCCAGCCTGCTGGAAACGCTGCATGACGACGTGGCCGGCCAGCCGGCTCAGGTTCGCCATGCCCGGCGCTTCAATGAGCTGGTGAAAAAACTGCCCGGCTATATCGGCCCGGATGAGCTGATTATCGGCAGCCAGTCCTCCGCCCCGCGCGCCGCCATTTTCCACAGCGAAAGCGAGCTGCGCACCCCTTCCGCCTTTACCGCACCGGGCCAGTCCTCACCTGACTATCTGGCGGTGATAACCAAAGGCCTGAGCGCCATCGGCGCCGAAATGGAAGACCGCGCCAGAAGTATCGGCAGCGCGGTCAGCCGCGGCGCACTGGATGAAGCCAACCAGTGCCGCGCGATAATTTACGCCTGCAACGCCGTCGTTCATCTGGCGCAGAAGCTGGCTGACAAAGCGGAAAATCTGGCCGCGGTGGAAAACCACCCTTACCGCCAGGCCGAGCTGCGCGAGGCGGCCGCCATTCTGAGAAAAGTGCCGGCGCAGGGCGCAGGCAGCTTTAAAGAGGCGTGCCAGGCGTTCTACCTGTTCCAGCTGGCGCTGCACCTGGAAAACGGCAGCTACGCGGTCAGCCCGGGCGGTTTCGACAAGCTGCTGTACGGCTTCTACCAGCACGATATCGCTCAGGGCATCCTGACGCCGGCGCAGGCCTATGAGATCGTCGAGTGCCTGTGGTTAAAACTGTGCGAGCTGTCAGAAGTGCGCGCCCCTTGCGAGCAGGACGGCTACCCGATGTTCGACGCCATGCTGCGCGGCGTAAGCATCGACGACCCGGCGCTGGTCATTAACGAACTGTCCGCCATGCTGCTGGCCGCACGCCGCAACCTGGAAAGCGTCAACCCGGCGCTGCGCGTCCGGCTGTTTGGCAGCCGGTCCGCCTCCCCTATTCAGCACCATGCCGCCGCCGGCGCGCAGCCGGCACCAAGCGCCGCTCAACTGATGCCGGGCCTGACGCCGCGTCTGCAGCGCCTGCGCGACAATTACCTGGACGCCCGCCCGAGCGTCTCCATCTTCCGCGCCCTGGCCTTTACCGAGGTGGCGAAAAACAACCCGGGCCTGCCGACCATTCTGCTGCGCGCCAAGTCGTTCCGCGCCGCCTGTGAAAGCGCGCCGATCCTGATCCAGCCGGACGAACTGATCGTCGGCCACCCGTGCGGCAAACCGCGCGCCGGCGCCTTCTCGCCAGATATCGCCTGGCGCTGGGTGAAGGACGAACTGGATACCATGAGCACCCGCCCGCAGGATCCGTTCGAGATCGCCGAAGAAGACAAACAGATCATCCGCGAACAGATCGTACCGTTCTGGGAAGGCCGCTCGCTGGATGAGATCTGCGAAGCGCAGTACCGCGAGGCCGGCGTCTGGTCGTTCAGCGGCGAGACCTTCGTCAGCGATCTCTCCTACCACCAGATCAACGGCGGCGGCGACACCTGCCCCGGCTACGACATCCTGCTGTTCACCAAGGGCATGAACGGCATCAAGGCCGACGCCCAGCAGCGCCTCAACGCGCTGAGCATGGAAAACCCGGAAGATATCGACAAGATCTACTTCTACAAGGCAGCGATCGAAACCTGCGACGGCGTGATGAACTATGCCAGACGCCTCGCCGACAAGGCGCGCGAGCTGGCGTCGCAGGAGCACGATCCGGCGCGGCGCGCCGAGCTGCTGACCATTGCGGAAACCAACGACAACGTGCCGGCTAACCCGCCGCAGACCCTGCAGGAAGCGCTGCAGAGCATCTGGACGGTGGAGTCGCTGTTTGAAGTGGAAGAGAACCAGACCGGCCTGTCGCTGGGGCGTCTGGATCAGTACTGCTACCCGATGTACCAGGCGGATATCGCCTCCGGCCGCCTGACGCAGGAACAGGCGTTGGAGATGATGCAGGCGTTTATCATCAAGTGCGCCGAGCTGATGTGGATGTCCAGCGAACAGGGCGCCAAGTACTTCGCCGGCTATCAGCCGTTTATCAACCTGACCGTGGGCGGCCAGAAGCGCAGCGGCGGCGACGCCTGTAACGAACTGACCTATCTGATTATGGATGCGGTGCGCTTTGTCAAAGTGTACCAGCCGTCGCTGGCCTGCCGCATTCACAACCAGTCGCCGCAGCAGTATATGGAAAAAATCGTCGAGGTGGTGAAAGCCGGCATGGGCTTCCCGGCCTGTCACTTCGATGATTCCCACATCAAGATGATGCTGCGTAAAGGGTTCGACTTTGAAGACGCGCGCGACTACTGCCTGATGGGCTGCGTGGAGCCGCAAAAATCGGGCCGCATCTACCAGTGGACCTCCACCGGCTACACCCAGTGGCCGATCGCCATCGAATTTGTGCTCAACCGCGGCCGCATGGTGCTGTTCGACAGCTATCAGGGCCTGGATACCGGCGAGCTGCACACGCTGAAAACCTATGAGGACTTTGACCGGGCGGTGAAGGAGCAGGTGGCGCATATCGTCAAACTCTCCGCCATCGGCACCGTAATCAGCCAGCGAGTGCACCGCGACGTCGCGCCCAAACCGCTGATGTCGCTGCTGGTGGAAGGCTGTATGGAAAAAGGCCTCGACGTCGCCGCCGGCGGCGCGGTGATCAACCACGGCCCCGGCCTGATCTTCTCTGGCCTCGCGACCTATGTCGACTCGATGGCCGCCATCCGCAAGCTGGTGTATCAGGATCGTAAATACACCCTGGAGCAGATCCGCGATGCGCTGCTGGCCAACTTCGAAGGCTACGAACAGCTGCGCCGCGACTGTCTGAACGCGCCGAAGTACGGCAACGACGACGACAGCGTGGATCAGTTCGCCCTCGATATCACCGAGTGGACGGAGCGCGAATGCCGTCAGTACAAGATGCTCTACTCGCGCCTGAGCCACGGCACCCTGTCCATCTCCAACAACACGCCAATCGGCGAGCTGACGGCGGCGACGCCGAACGGCCGTCTGGCCTGGATGCCGCTGTCCGACGGCATCAGCCCGACTCAGGGCGCGGACAAACAGGGGCCGACCGCCATCATCAAGTCCGTCAGCAAAATGAACGTGGAGACCATGAACATCGGCATGGTGCACAACTTCAAGTTCCTCAAAGGGCTGCTGGACACGCCGGAAGGCAAGGGCGGGCTGATCACCCTGCTGCGCACCGCTTCGATTCTCGGCAACGGCCAGATGCAGTTCAGCTATGTCGATAACGAGGTGCTGAAAAAAGCCCAGTTGGAGCCGGAGAAATACCGCGACCTGATCGTGCGGGTTGCGGGATACAGCGCCTACTTCGTGGAGCTGTGCAAAGAGGTTCAGGACGAAATCATCAGCCGTACGGTGATTGAGAAGTTCTGATATTGCGCCGGGGATAACGCAGGGAGGCGTTATCCCACCGCCCGACTAATGAGGTAACGATAACCATGGATAACATGGAGCAAAAGGGTCGCATCTTTAACATCCAGAAATACTCGATCTATGACGGAGACGGTATCCGCACCCTGATTTTTTTCAAAGGCTGCAACATCCGCTGCGCCTGGTGCGCCAACCCTGAAGGGCTCAGCAGCCAGTTTCAGGTGATGTACTCCCGCGATAAGTGCGTGGACTGCGGTCAGTGCGTCGATGTCTGCCCGGTGGGCATCCATTCGATGATCAAAAACCCGCAGGGCGACCCGCAGCACCGGGTTGACCGTCAGATCGACTGCATCGGCTGCCGCAAGTGTGAAGAGGTGTGCATCAGCGACGCGCTGGACATTATGGGCAAAGACGTCACGGTGCGGGAGCTGATGGACATCATCCTGCAGGACGTCGACTTTTACTACGCCTCCGGCGGCGGCGTGACGCTGGGCGGCGGCGAGCTGAGCCTGCAGGCGGACTTTGCTGTCGCGCTGCTGACCGAATGCAAAAAAATGATGATCAACACCGCCATTGAGACCAACGGCACCACGCCGCTGGCCAACTACGAAAAGCTGGCGACCTGCACCGATATGTTCCTGTTCGACATCAAGCATATCGACAGCGACCGCCACCGCGAACTGTTCGGCGTCGGCAATGAGGGCGTGAAGCGCAACCTGGAGCGCCTGGTGGAGCTTGGCGCCCATATCGTGGTGCGTATGCCGCTGGTGCGCGGTTACAACGACTCCTACGACGCCATCACCGGCGCGATTGACTATGTCACCGCGCTGGCGCGGCACGGCAATATCAGCCGCATCGACGTGCTGCCCTACCACCAGCTGGGCAACACCAAATACGACCGGCTCGACATGATCTATCCCATTCAGCACGACCCCAGCTACAGCGAGCAAGAGCTGGATCAACTGGCGGCGTTTTTCCAACGCTTTGATTTCGACATCAGACTGGTAAGGCACTAAGGAGAATCACATGAAGTTAAGCCTGGGAGTCATTGAAACCTACGGCCTCACCGCCGCCATTCAGGCCGCCGACGCGGCCTGTAAATCCGCCTCGGTCACGCTGCTGGGTTACAAGAAGATCGGCGCCGGTCTGGTTAACGTATTCCTCGGCGGCGAGATCAGCGCGGTGAAAAGCGCCGTTGACAGCGGCGTCGCCGCCGTCGGCCAGCCGACGTTTATCCGCGGCCGGCTGGTTATCGCCCGTCCGGGCGAACAGGTGGTAGCACTGCTGAATGGTCTGGCGGGCAACGCCCTGACGCCATCAGACGACGATGCCGCCATCGCACCGAGCGCAGCCGCCGCAGCCGCTCCGGCCGACAAACGGGACGATGCCCCGCCACCGACCGCCGAGGCTAAACAACCCGCGCGCACCGAAAACCGGGCCGGCGGCAAAAAGGATCAGAAATAACGACAGCGTCTCTTAACAGTCAGGAACAACCCTATGTTTAAAGCATCGTTACTGGAAAAGGTGCGTCACAACCTGGCGCAGGCGCAGCCGCTGCCGTCGGAGATGGCAATCCCGGTTGGCGTCTCCAACCGCCATGTCCACCTGTCGCAGCCGGATATCGAGGCGCTGTTCGGCCCGGGTTACCAACTGACGCCGCTGAAGGAACTGCGCCAGCCGGGACAGTTCGCCGCCAAAGAGTGCGTAACCATCGTCGGGCCGAAGGGCGCGATTGGCAAGGTGCGGGTGCTGGGGCCGGCGCGGGACGTTTCGCAGCTGGAAATCTCCAAGGCCGACTGCTTTACCCTCGGGGTGAAAGCGCCGGTGCGCGAGTCCGGCCAGCTGCAGGCCTCCGGCGACGCAATGTTGGCCGGCCCGGCGGGCTATGTCGCGCTGCGTTCGCAGGTGATTTGCGCCCAGCGGCATATCCATATGTCACCGCTGGACGCCGCCCGGCTGGGAGTGAGCAACGGTCAGGCGGTGCGGGTCAAAACGGCAGGCCTGCGCGCGCTGGTCTTCGACCAGGTGGTGGTGCGCGTGAAAGACAGCTTTGCGCTGGAACTGCACATTGACACCGATGAAGCCAACGCCGCCGGACTGGCCTCCGGCGACAGCGTCACGCTGGCGGGCTGAGGGGGCGATGATGCAAGACGACACTCTCGACCGCATCGTGAATGCCGTACTGATGCGTATGCGGCCGCGGCTGTTGTTGCTGCTCACCGCCGCAGACGGCTACCACGAAATCATTCTGGCGCGTTTGCAGCACTGTCGTCACTTCGCGCCGCAGGTGCTGTTTGCCGACAGGGCGCAGGCCGTTCACCCGGCAGACGCCTGGCGGCAGCTGGGCCACGTTGTCACCCTGGAGGAGATGGCGCAAGTCGGCGCGCTGGAAAACATCGATCGCGTCATCGCGCCCTTCCTGGATTTCGCCACCGCAGCGGAAGTCGCCCACGATCTGTTTCAGTCTGAAGCCGCTCGCTGCATTCAGCTGGCGCGGCTGCATAACACGCCGGTGCTGGCGCTGGATTACAACTGCAATCCGCACAGCGAATTAAACCGGCTCAAAGGGCTTGGCCGCAGCGCAGACGCGCACTCGCTGGCGGACAATCTGCCCCGGCTGGCGCAGCGCGGCATACAGTTCTGCAGCCTGGAGCAGATGCTGTCACCGGCGCCGCCGCCGGCGGCCGCTACTGGCGCCGATGCTGAAACCGGCGGCTATATCACCCTCAGCGAACTCAAACAGCGCAACGGCCGCTGCCCGCCGGGCGCCAGGCTGACCGATCTGGCGCTGGAATACCAACGAGGAAGCCAATAACCAAAAAAAACATTCCCCCAACGTTATGGAAATTATCATTTATCAGGAGAAACAGAGTATGTCATCGAAAGCGAAGTCCTGGCTCTGGATGTTGTTGGTGATAGCGTCCGAGACCTCAGCCACCTCAACGTTAAAGATGTTCGATAACAGCGAGGGCACCACCAAAACCCTGCTGCTGGGCCTTATCGTCGTGCTGTATTGCGCCTGTTATTACGCCCTGTCGAACGCGGTGAAGTACATCCCCGTCGGTCTGGCCTACGCCACCTGGTCGGGCACCGGTATTTTGCTGGTGTCGACGCTGGGCATGGTGTTTTACGGTCAGCATCCCGATATTCCGGCGATGATCAGCATGGCGATTATCGCCAGCGGCATCGTGATTATGAACCTGTTTTCTAAAATGGGCTCGGCAGAGTCAGAGTAAGGGAGCGGCACATGTTTAATATTGGCTTTCTGTGGCTGGCATTGTCTATCGGCGCCGAAATCACCGGCACCTCGATGATTAAAAAAACCAACAGCTTTAAGAAATTCGGCCCCTCTCTGCTGGTGATCTGTGCGTACTGCCTGTGTTATTTCGCACTGACCCGGGCGATGGGCTATATGCCGGTAGGGGTGGCCTATTCGCTGTGGTGCGGCTTTGGCATCGTCGGCGTGACCGCGGTATCCATGCTGCTGTATAAGCAAAAACCCGACCTGCCGGCCATCTTCGCTATGGCGCTGATCATCGGCGGCGGCATCATCATGAACACCTTCTCGCAGATGTAGCGTTTTCTCACCACAAAACGGCCTTCCGGCCGCCGGGATCAAAAAAGGGTCGAAGCAAGCTTCGACCCTTTTTGCTATCAAACGCGCGTTACTTGCGCTTGAGCAGCATATACACGCTGACCGACAGGAACAGCAGGCTCGGCAACAGCGCCCCCAGCACCGGCGGCATGCTGTACACCAGGCTGAGCGGGCCGAAGATCTGGTCCAGCACGTAGAACAGGAAGCCGCAGCTGATGCCGGTCACCACGCGCACCCCCATCGGCACGCTGCGCAACGGGCCGAAGATAAACGACAGCGCCATCAGCATCATCACCGCCACCGACAGCGGCGAGAAAATTTTGCTCCACATGTTCAGCTGATAACGGCTGGCTTCCTGGCCGCTCTGCTTCAGGTAATTGGCATAGTTGTGCAGACCGCTGATGGAGAGCGAATCCGGGTCCAGCGCCACCACGCCCAGCTTATCCGGCGTCAGGTTGGTCTTCCACTCCCCGTTCAGCATCTGGGTGCCGGTGACCTGCTTCTCGTTGGTCAGATCCGATGTATCCACCTGCGACAGTTTCCACACGCCGTCTTCAAAGCTGGCGGTTGCGGCATAGCGCACCGTTTCCAGCCGGCGCTGGTCGTTAAAGTGGTAGATATTGACGCCGGACAGCTCGTTCTTGCCGGAGACCCGCTCGATATAGATAAAGTCGTTGCCGTCTTTCGCCCACAGGCCGCTCTTGGTGGACAGCAGCGAACCGCCGTACATCTGCTGCGCGCGGTAGTTGCGCGCCATCTGCTCGCCCTGCGGCGCCACCCATTCGCCGATCGCCATGGTCAGCAGCATCAGCGGGATGGCGGTTTTCATCACCGAACCGGCAATTTGCAGCCGCGTAAAGCCGGAAGCCTGCATCACCACCAGTTCACTGCGCGTCGCCAACTGCCCCAGCCCCAGCAGCGCGCCCAGCAGCGCCGCCATCGGGAAGAAGGTTTCAATATCCTTCGGCACGCTCAGCAGGGTATACACCCCCGCGCCCAGCGCCGAATACTCCCCTTGCCCCACCTTGCGCAGCTGGTCGACAAACTTGATGATGCCGGACAGCGACACCAGCATGAACAGCGTCATGATAATGGTGTTGAAGATGGTTTTACCGATATAGCGGTCTAATACGCCAAACATCAGGCAGCTCCTCTCAGACGTCCGCGCAGCTTACGCATCGGCACGGTATCCCACAGGTTGAGCGCCAGCGCGATCGCCAGATACACCGCGTTCACCAGCCAGATCCACAGCATCGGGTCCAGCTTTCCCTTACCGGCGTTGGAGCGCAGCGAGGTCTGCAGCAGGAAGAAGATCAGATACAGCAGGATAGCCGGCAGCATGCTCAGCACACGCCCCTGACGCGGGTTCACCACGCTGAGCGGCACCACCAGCAGCGCCATCAGCACCACGGAGACCACCAGCGTCAGGCGCCAGTGGAACTCGGCGCGCGCGTCCTGATCGTCGGACTGCCACAGGGCGCTCATCGGCATCTGCTCGGCTTCGGTATTGTCCGCAACGACGGCGCGGTGGCCAATCACCGCCTTGTAGTCGCTGAAATCGGTGATGCGGAAATCGCGCAGCAGCGCGGTGCCCTCAAAGCGGGTGCCTTTATCCAGCGTCACCACCTGCGAACCGTCTTTCGACTGGTTGATCTTGCCATGTTCCGCCACCACCACCGACGGGCGCTGGTTGCCGTTCGGCCGCAGCTGCGCCAGGAACACGTCGTTAAAGGTGTTGCCCTTGACGTTGCCGATAAACAGCACCGCATTGCCGTCCTGCGACGGCTTGAACTGCCCTTCCGCCAGCCCGGCCACGCTCGGGTTGGCCTTGGCTTCGGCAACCACCTCATCCTGATGGCTGGAGGCCCACGGGCCGATCCAGAACACGTTGGCAGCGGCGGCGAGAGCGGTGAACAGCGCCAGCACCATCGCGGCGACAATCAGGGTGCGTTTGCCCAGGCCACAGGCGTGCATCACCGTAATTTCACTTTCGGTGTACAGCCGTCCAAGCGTCATCAGCAAGCCAAGAAACAGGCTTAACGGTAGAATGAGCTGCGCCATTTTCGGCACGCTCAGTGCGAGCAGGGATAATACTAAATTTGTCGGGACATCGCCGTCCACCGCGTCCCCTAACACCCTGACCAGGTTCTGACAAAAGAAGATCAGCAGCAGGATGAACAGGATCGCGATTTGGCTCTTGAGCGTTTCCCGTACCAGATATCTAATGATAATCACGCTTATTACGCCTGTGAAAACTTGTCTTTTTGCAGGAAAATCGATAGTTTCTTCGCTAATCCGCCATTTATTCTCATCATATGGCAACCTTCACAGCTAAAATAGTATTACAACATCAAGCCGTTTGGGTGCCCTATAGGAACAAACCTATAGTCGCCAAAACAGAACAATTTACGCCGTTCAGGTTAACATACTTTAGTTAACTCAACGGCGGGAGATCGTTACGGAGCTGGTTATTCTAGCCGTACCTCCCGCCTTTGTCTTTAAGATTCAGGAGAGTGCATGGAGTTCAGTGTAAAAAGCGGTAGCCCGGAAAAACAGCGCAGTGCCTGTATTGTAGTCGGCGTTTTCGAACCGCGCCGCCTGTCGCCTATCGCAGAACAACTCGACAAAATCAGTGATGGTTATATCAGCGCCCTGTTGCGCCGTGGTGAACTGGAAGGCAAGGTCGGCCAGACATTGCTGCTGCATCACGTGCCTAACATCCTCTCCGAACGTATCCTGCTTATCGGCTGCGGTAAAGAGCGCGAACTGGATGAACGCCAGTACAAGCAGGTGATTCAGAAAACCATCAATACCCTTAACGACACCGGCTCCATGGAAGCGGTCTGCTTCCTGACCGAGCTGCACGTCAAAGGCCGCAACACCTACTGGAAGGTGCGCCAGGCGGTGGAGACCGCCAAAGAGACGCTGTACACCTTCGACCAGCTGAAAAGCAACAAGGTGGAGCCGCGCCGTCCGCTGCGCAAAATGGTGTTCAACGTGCCGACCCGCCGTGAACTGACCAGCGGCGAGCGCGCCATCCAGCACGGCCTGGCAATTTCCTCCGGCATCAAGGCGGCGAAAGATCTCGGCAATATGCCGCCGAACATCTGTAACGCCGGCTATCTGGCCTCGCAGGCGCGCCAGCTGGCGGACGCCTTCAGCACCAATGTCACCACCCGCGTGATCGGCGAGCAGCAGATGAAGGAGCTGGGCATGAACGCCTATCTGGCGGTCGGCGCCGGTTCGCAGAACGAATCATTGATGTCGGTGATGGAATATAAAGGCAATCCTAACCCGGACGCCAAGCCTATCGTGCTGGTCGGCAAGGGCCTGACCTTTGACTCCGGCGGCATCTCGCTCAAGCCGGGCGAAGGCATGGACGAGATGAAATACGACATGTGCGGCGCAGCGACGGTCTACGGCGTGATGCGCGTAGTGGCGGAACTGAAGCTGCCGCTGAACGTGATCGGCGTGCTGGCCGGCTGTGAAAACATGCCGGGCGGGCGCGCCTACCGTCCGGGCGACGTGCTGACCACCATGTCCGGCCAGACGGTGGAGGTGCTGAACACCGACGCCGAAGGCCGTCTGGTGCTGTGCGACACCCTGACCTACGTCGAGCGCTTCGAACCGGAGCTGGTGATTGATATCGCCACCCTGACCGGCGCCTGCGTGATCGCGCTCGGCCACCATATCACCGGGCTGATGTCGAACCACAACCCGCTGGCGCACGAACTGATCGGCGCCTCCGAGCAGGCCGGCGACCGCGCATGGCGTCTGCCGATGGCCGACGAATACTACGAGCAGATGGACTCCAACTTCGCCGATATGGCGAATATCGGCGGCCGTCCGGGCGGGGCGATCACCGCCGCCTGCTTCCTGTCGCGCTTTACCCGCAAGTACAGCTGGGCGCACCTGGATATCGCCGGCACCGCCTGGCGCTCCGGCAAGGCCAAAGGCGCGACCGGCCGTCCGGTCGCACTGCTGTCGCAGTTCCTGCTCAACCGGGCCGGGCAAAACGGCGACGATTAAATACCCTTCATCTTTCAAGCCGCCTTGCTGGCTGCAACTTGAAATCTATTGGGTATATAATCCTCTCAGCAGCGAAGGAGCAGAGTTATCTGCTCCGTTCCCTAAAAGGGCGCAACCGACATGTTGTGCCCTGTTTTTTTATCGGCAGCGGTGGACCCAGATGAAACAGGCGACGTTTTACTTGCTCGACAATGCAGACCCGGCGGGCGCGCTCAGCGCACACGAGGCCGTGGCCTGCACCGTGGCTGCCGACGCCTTCCGCGCCGGCAAACGGGTGCTGATCGCCTGTGAAAGTCAGGAACAGGCCATCCGGCTGGATGAAGCGCTGTGGCAACGCGATCCGCACCAGTTTGTACCGCACAACCTGGCAGGCGAAGGGCCGCACTACGGCGCGCCGGTGGAGCTGTGCTGGCCCGGCAAGCGCGGCAACGCCCCGCGCGATCTGCTGATCGCCCTGCTGCCGCAGTTTGCGGACTTTGCCACCGCTTTCCATGAAGTGGTAGACTTTGTCCCTTATGAAGAAACCTTAAAACAGTTGGCGCGCGACCGATACAAAGCCTATCGCAGCGTCGGCTTCCAATTGACCACGGCAACGCCGCCAACTCACTGAATTACGAAATAAAATGGAAAAGACAAACAGTCAGCTCGATACCGCCTACAACCCGTCCCAGATCGAACAGAAACTGTACGATCACTGGGAGAGCCAAGGTTACTTCAAGCCCAATGGCGATACCAGCCAGGAAAGCTTCTGCATCATGATCCCGCCGCCGAACGTCACCGGCAGCCTGCACATGGGTCACGCTTTCCAGCAGACCATCATGGACACCATGATCCGCTACCAGCGCATGCAGGGTAAAAACACCCTGTGGCAGGCGGGCACCGACCACGCCGGCATCGCCACCCAGATGGTGGTGGAGCGCAAAATCGCCGCGGAAGAAGGCAAAACCCGCCACGATTACGGCCGCGACGCGTTTATCGACAAAATCTGGCAGTGGAAGGCGGAATCCGGCGGCACCATCACCCGCCAGATGCGCCGCCTCGGCAACTCGGTAGACTGGGAGCGCGAGCGCTTCACCATGGACGACGGCCTGTCCAACGCGGTGAAGGAAGTGTTTGTCCGCCTGTACAATGAAGACCTGATCTACCGCGGCAAGCGCCTGGTGAACTGGGATCCGAAGCTGCGCACCGCCATCTCCGATCTGGAAGTGGAAAACCGCGAATCCAAAGGTTCCATGTGGCACCTGCGCTACCCGCTGGCCGACGGCGCGAAAACCGCCGAAGGTAAAGACTACCTGATCGTCGCCACCACCCGCCCGGAAACCGTGCTGGGCGACACCGGCGTGGCGGTCAACCCGGAAGACCCGCGTTACAAAGACCTGATCGGCAAAGAGATCGTGCTGCCGCTGGTGGGCCGCCGCATCCGTATCGTCGGCGATGAGCACGCCGATATGGAAAAAGGCACCGGCTGCGTGAAAATCACCCCGGCGCACGACTTCAACGACTATGAAGTGGGCAAGCGTCACGGCCTGCCGATGATCAACATTCTGACTTTCGACGGCGATATCCGTCAGGAAGCGGAAGTGTTCGATACGCTGGGTGAAGCCAGCGACGCGTACAGCAGCGACATCCCGGCGCAGTTCCGCGGCCTGGAGCGTTTCGCCGCGCGTAAAGCCGTGGTGGCCGCCTTTGAAGAACTCGGCCTGCTGGACGAGATCAAACCGCACGACCTGACGGTGCCTTACGGCGACCGCGGCGGCGTGGTGATCGAGCCGATGCTGACCGACCAATGGTACGTGCGCACCGCGCCGCTGGCGAAAGTGGCGGTGGAAGCGGTAGAACAAGGCGATATCCAGTTCGTGCCGAAGCAGTACGAAAACATGTACTTCAGCTGGATGCGCGACATTCAGGACTGGTGCATCTCCCGTCAGCTGTGGTGGGGTCACCGCATTCCGGCCTGGTACGACGCCAACGGCAAAGTGTACGTCGGCCGTAATGAAGAAGAAGTGCGCCGCGACAACAACCTGGCGGCGGACGTGGTGCTCAGCCAGGACGAAGACGTGCTGGACACCTGGTTCTCTTCCGGCCTGTGGACCTTCTCCACCCTGGGTTGGCCGGAGCAGACCGACGCGCTGAAAACCTTCCATCCGACCAGCGTGATGGTCAGCGGCTTCGACATCATCTTCTTCTGGATCGCCCGCATGATCATGCTGACCATGCACTTTATCAAAGATGAAAACGGCAAGCCGCAGGTGCCGTTCCACACCGTCTACATGACCGGCCTGATCCGCGACGACGAAGGGCAGAAGATGTCCAAGTCCAAGGGCAACGTGATTGACCCGCTGGATATGGTCGACGGCATTTCGCTGGAAGATCTGCTGGAAAAACGCACCGGCAACATGATGCAGCCGCAGCTGGCGGAGAAAATCCGCAAGCGCACCGAGAAGCAGTTCCCGAACGGCATTGAACCGCACGGCACCGATGCCCTGCGCTTTACGCTGGCGGCGCTGGCCTCCACCGGCCGCGATATCAACTGGGATATGAAGCGTCTGGAAGGCTACCGCAACTTCTGTAACAAACTGTGGAACGCCAGCCGCTTTGTGCTGATGAACACCGAAGAGCACGACTGCGGCTTCAACGGCGGCGAGATGCAGCTGTCGCTGGCGGATCGCTGGATCCTGGCGGAATTCAACCGTACGGTGAAAGCCTACCGCGAAGCGCTGGACAGCTACCGTTTCGACATCGCCGCCGGCATCCTGTACGAGTTCACCTGGAACCAGTTCTGCGACTGGTATCTGGAGCTGACCAAGCCGGTTATCAACAACGGCAGCGAGGCGGAACAGCGCGGTACGCGCAACACGCTGATCACCGTGCTGGAAGCGCTGCTGCGCCTGGCGCACCCGATCATTCCGTTTATCACCGAAACCATCTGGCAGCGCGTCAAGCTGCTGAAGGGCATCAGCGACGATACCATCATGCTGCAGCCGTTCCCGGCCTACGACACTGCGCTGGAAGATGAGCAGGCGCTGGCGGACCTGGAGTGGATCAAGCAGACCATCATCGCGGTGCGTAATATCCGCGCCGAGATGAACATCGCGCCAAGCAAAGCGCTGGAAGTGCTGCTGCGCAACGCCAACGGCGATGCCCAGCGCCGCGTGCAGGACAACCAGAACTTTATCGCCCGTCTGGCGCGTCTGGAATCCATCGCGCTGCTGCCTGCCGGCGAGAAAGGCCCGGTTTCCGTCACCAAACTGGTGGACGGCGCCGAGCTGCTGATCCCGATGGCCGGCTTTATCGACAAGGACGCGGAAATCGCGCGCCTGACGAAAGAGATGGCCAAGCTGGACGGCGAGATTGCCGCGATTGAAGGCAAGCTGGCGAACGAAGGCTTTGTCTCACGCGCGCCGGAAGCGGTCGTCGCCAAAGAGCGCGATCGTCTGGCGGCCTGCAAAGAAGGCAAGGTGAAACTGCAAGAGCAGCAGGCGACCATCGCCGCGCTGTAATCCCGCGGGCGCTGCAGCATGCGCCCTACGGATTGCCACACGCAGAACAGCGGGTTAACCCCCGCTGTTTTTTTTCGCCGTTGCATCCGCCCCGGCATCGGTGTTATTACAAACTATCAATACCGCACGGACGCTCCACCGGGAAATACGCCCGGTGCGCTTGCTGCTGGAATAAAAACAATGACGATCTTTTTTGGATGGCGAGAGCAAACATGACAACCGCAACACCCGTGCGCCTGCAGGTGCGCCCCATCACGGCGGCCGATAACGCCGCCATCGCCCAGGTGATCCGCGAGGTGTCCGCCGAGCACGGCCTCACTGCGGACAAGGGCTACACCGTTTCCGACCCGGATCTCGATGCGCTGTATCAGCTGTACAGCCGGCCGCGCAGCGCCTACTGGGTGGTGGAACTCAACGGCCAGGTGGCCGGCGGCGGCGGCGTCGCTCCGCTGCCGGGCGGCGAGGCGGACGTGTGCGAACTGCAGAAGATGTATTTCCTGCCGTCGCTGCGCGGACAGGGGCTGGCAAAACGGCTGGCGCTGCAGGCGCTGGACTTCGCCCGTGAACAGGGCTTCCTGCGCTGCTATCTGGAAACCACCGCCAGCCTGACGCAGGCCGTTGGCCTGTATCAGCACCTTGGCTTTGTCCATATCGACCATGCCATGGGCCACACCGGCCACGGCGACTGCGAAGTCACCATGCTCAAGATGCTGTAACCCCCGCCCAATGCCGCCGTGGACACCCTGCCCACGGCGAACCCATTAATATCAGAATTATTGATTTTTTCAGAAAGAAATCTGCCATATTCAATCAGTTAAATTCACGAAAAATCATTTCTTCATAATTTATTGTGATATTCATTAATAAATTAATGAAAGCATGTTTGACCGCCCTGCCGGCTGAACTACGCTGCTATCAGCGATTCGTTCAGCCAACAGGGAGTGCCTATGTCAGACAACCGTTTTGATTACATCATCGTCGGCGCCGGCTCGGCCGGCTGCGTGCTGGCGGCGCAGCTGATCCGCCGCACGCAGGCGCGGGTATTACTGCTGGAAGCCGGCGGCGACGACAATAATCTGTTTATCAAAATGCCGGCCGGGGTGGCGAAGATTATCGCCAAGAAAAGCTGGCCCTATGAAACCGAACCGGAACCGCACGCCAATAACCGGCGCATGCAGATCGCCCAGGGGAAAGTGCTGGGCGGCAGCAGCTCGGTCAACGGCATGATCTATATCCGCGGCCAGCAGCAGGACTTCGACGCGTGGGAGCAACAGTACGGCTGCCACGGCTGGGGCTACCGCGATGTGCTGCCTTATTTCAAACGCGCGGAGGCCAACGAAAGCCTGTGCGGCGAATTTCACGGTGACGACGGGCTGCTGCCGGTCAGTGAAAACCGCTATCGCCACCCGCTCAGCATGGCGTTTATCCGCGCCGGGCAGGAGCTGAACCTGCCCTATCGCAACGACTTCAACGGCGACAGCCAGCACGGTGTCGGTTTCTACCAGACCACCACCCGCAACGGCGAACGCGCCAGCACCGCGCGCACCTACCTGCAGGCGGTGCGTGACCAGCAGCGGCTGGTGGTGAAACTCAACGCGCTGGCGCACCGGGTGATTATTGAAGACAACGTCGCCCGCGGCGTGGTGTACAGCCAGAACGGCGGCGCGGAGGTGAGCGCCTTCGCCGAACGGGAGGTGATTATCAGCGCCGGCGCGGTCGGCTCACCCAAACTGCTGATGCTGTCGGGCATCGGCCCGCGCACGCACCTGGAATCGCTGGGCATCACGCCGCTGGCCGACCTGCCGGTAGGCAAAAACTTCCACGACCATTTGCATATGTCGATCAACGCCAGCACCCGGCAGCCGGTCAGCCTGTTCGGCGCCGACCGCGGCCTGCAGGCGCTGCGCCACGGCGCGCAGTGGCTGGCGTTCCGCAGCGGCGTGCTGACCTCCAATATCCTGGAAGGCGCGGCCTTTGCCGACAGCCGCGGCGGCGATCGTCCCGACGTACAGGTGCACTTCCTGCCGCTGCTCGACGGCTGGGACGATGTGCCGGGCGAACCGCTGCCCGAAACCCACGGTATTACGCTGAAGGTCGGCTACCTGCAGCCGAAGGCGCGCGGCGAGGTACTGCTGCGCAGCCGCAACCCGGCCGATGCGGTCAAGCTGCACGCCAACTACCTTGGCCACCCGGAAGACCTGGCCGGCTGCGTGCGCGCGGTAAAATTCGGCCTGCGTTTTCTGCAGACCGCGGCGCTGAAGCCATTAGTCAAAGAGGTGCTGATGCCGCAGCCGGACTGGCAGCGCGATGACGCGCAGCTGGAGGAGTTTGTGCGCAACTTCTGTAAAACGGTGTATCACCCGGTGGGCAGCTGCCGCATGGGGCAGCACGCCACGGATTCGGTCACCGATCTGCAGCTGCGGGTGCATGGTTTTGAGCGGCTGAGAGTGGTCGACGGTTCAGTGATGCCGCAGGTTACCAGCGGCAACACCAATGCGCCGACCATCATGCTGGCCGAGAAGGCCGTCGATCTGATCCTCGGCGCGCCGGATTAAGCCGGCAGGCCGCTGTGGAAGCGGAACTCGCTGTCCGGCGACAGGATCAGATCCGCTTCGAGACGGCCGAAGTAGGCGACGCGCTCGCTGATATCTTCCTCGCCGGCGATCTGCTGCGCCAGCGTCAGGTAATCCTGATAGTGGCGCGCTTCCGAACGCAGCAGCGACAGGTAGAAACGGTGCAGCTCGTCGTCCAGATGCGGCGCCAGCTTGGCAAAGCGCTCACAGGAGCGGGCCTCGATATAGGCGCCGCAGATCAGTTTATCGATCAACGTCGCCGGATCGTGGGTGCGCACCTCGCGGATCATCCGCTTGGCGTAACGGCTGGCGGTAATCTTCTTATAGGCAATGCCGCGCGACTGCATAATTCCCAGCACCTGAGAAAAGTGGTGCAGCTCTTCTTTAATCAGCAGCACCATTTTATCCACCAGATCCTGGCCGTAGGCGGAGCCCTGCTTCGGCAGCAGTTTCCGGGTGAACTGGCTCTGGTTGAACAGCGCGTCCGGCACGCCCTGCTCTTCATGCACAAACGTCTCATACGGCTTCAGCAGCGCCAGCAGCGCATCGCCGCTCGCCTTGTCCACCACGTAGCGGCGGATCAGCCACATGCCGGTCTGGGCGGCCTTAAGCTCGCACACCAGATGGTCGGTCAGCAGCAGCGACAGGTTTTCCGGCCGGCGCGCGGCGTCGATCCAGCCGTCCGGGGTTTCACAGTGCAGAAAAGAGAGAATCGGGGCAAGTAACGATGGGTAATTCATAAGATCTTCAAAGGCCGGCGGGAGCCGGCCCTACAGAGTGGTTAACAGGGAAACGATCAGTGGCGCTTGCCGTCGTCGTCTTCGTCGATAAATTCGCCGTCTTCTTCGTCGCCGTCTTCGCCGTCCGGGTCTTCAAAATAGGTGCCCCAGCCGTCGTAGTTAACGCCGCATTTTTCCGCCAGCGCCACCAGTTGCTCAACCTGCGCGTCGATCACGTCCGGGTTCAGGCCCACTTCGCTGATCACGTCGCAGCACATCAGCACCTGGCCGTCTTCCACTTCCAGCTCTTCGGCGTCGGTCACTTCGTAGCCCAGTTTGAAGGCTTCCACCGCGGCCTTCTCCAGAATTTCAAACTTTTCGGCAGAGAAATGGTGCTCGATGGTGTAGAGTGCGTCCGGATCGCTGCCGTCTTCCAGCAGTTCTTCAATGATCAGACGCGTCTCTTCCCGTTGTTCTTCCAGCAATTCGCGGTTTGCCATGACTCTATCCTCAATAAATGGCTTTTACTCCTTCTATTTTCACACAGCGTCGGCGCCGCTGCCACGTTAATCACGAAAGATTTCCGCCCCGGGGTTGAATTTGAATATTCATACATATAAAGTGAATTTTAATTCAAAAATAGACAATAAAGGATACCTGGCAATGAGCAGCATAAACCCTTTTTACCAGCGGCATTTTTTACGCTTGATGGATTTCACCCCGGCAGAGCTGCAGGCGCTGCTGCAGCTGGCCGCCGATCTGAAACAGGCAAAAAAGCAGGGTCGTGAAACCCGCCGTCTGCAGGGGAAAAATATTGCGCTCATCTTTGAAAAAGACTCCACCCGCACCCGCTGCGCGTTTGAGGTCGCCGCGTTCGATCAGGGCGCGCAGGTCACTTATCTCGGCCCGAGCGGCAGCCAGATCGGCCATAAAGAGTCGATGAAAGACACCGCCCGGGTGCTGGGGCGCATGTATGACGGTATTCAGTACCGCGGCTACGGCCAGCCGCTGGTGGAAACGCTGGCGCACTACGCCGGCGTGCCGGTCTGGAACGGCCTGACCGATGAGTTCCACCCGACCCAACTGCTCGCCGACCTGCTGACGGTGCAGGAACACCTGCCGGGCAAACCGCTGTCGGCGGTGAAGTTCGCCTACCTCGGCGATGCACGCAACAACATGGGCAATACACTGCTGGAAGCGGCGGCGCTGACGGGTATGGATCTGCGTCTGGTAGCGCCCAAGGCCTGCTGGCCGCAGGCGGAACTGGTGGCGGAGTGCCAGGCGCTGGCCGAACGCCAGGGCGGTAAAATTACCCTGACCGAAGATATCGCCGTCGGGGTGAAAGACGCCGACTTCCTGTATACCGACGTCTGGGTATCGATGGGCGAACCAAAGGAAGTGTGGCAGGAACGCATCGCGCTGCTCAAACCTTATCAGGTCAATATGGCGATGCTGCGCCAGACCGGCAACCCGCAGGTCAAGTTCCTGCACTGCCTGCCGGCGTTCCACGACGACCAGACCACGCTCGGCAAACAGATGGCCGAGCAGTACGGCCTGTACGGCGGCATGGAGGTCACCGACGAGGTGTTTGAGTCGCCGCACAGCATCGTGTTCGATCAGGCGGAGAACCGTCTGCACACCATCAAGGCGGTGATGGTCGCCACCCTGAGCCGTGAAGGGTAAGAAAACGATCCCTTTCGCCTGATTTAGGCTAAGCTCAACACCATATTGCCGGGGCGCGTCACGCACGGGCAATGGGAGAGCGGGTTGCGGCCCGCTCTCCCTTTTCCGTTTTTTCCTGCCGGCCAATCGATTGCTAAAATCCCTTTTTAACGTTTGCAGCGGCGTCCGTCGCGGGTATAATGCGCGGCAATTTGCCAGGAGAAAGCATGAACAACAGCATCACTTTTGCACCGCAAAACCGGCTGCCAATCGGCGGTCAGCTGGCGTTCTTTCTCCTGTTGCCGGATCGATCTTATTAAAAGGCCCCTCGTTGAGGGGCTTTTTTTTGCCTGCAAGACAGAGCAACACCGCGTTTGTTAACCGCCCCGCGCCACGGGCATGCGTCGAGGAGAGTGAAAAATGGCCAACCCGCTGTATCACAAAAACATCATCTCTATTAACGATCTCAGCCGTGAAGATCTGGAACTGGTGCTGCGCACCGCCGCCAGTCTGAAGGCGCACCCGCAGCCGGAACTGCTGAAGCACAAGGTCATCGCCAGCTGTTTCTTCGAGGCCTCGACCCGCACCCGCCTGTCGTTTGAAACCGCCATTCAGCGCCTGGGCGCCTCGGTGGTCGGCTTTTCCGACAGCAGCAACACCTCCCTCGGCAAAAAAGGCGAAACGCTGTCCGACACCATTTCCGTCATCAGCACCTACGTCGACGCGATTGTGATGCGCCACCCGCAGGAGGGCGCGGCGCGCCTGGCCTCCGACTTCTCCGGCAATATCCCGGTGCTTAACGCCGGCGACGGCGCCAACCAGCACCCGACGCAAACGCTGCTGGACCTGTTCACCATTCAGGAAACGCAGGGGCGGCTGAGCAATATCAACATCGCCATGGTCGGCGACCTGAAGTACGGCCGCACGGTGCATTCCCTGACCCAGGCGCTGGCCAAGTTCGAAGGCAACCGCTTCTATTTCATCGCCCCGGACGCGCTGGCGATGCCGGGCTATATCCTGAAGATGCTGGAGGAGAAAGGCATCGCCTACAGCCTGCACAACAGCATTGAGGAAGTGGTGCCGCAGCTGGATATTCTGTATATGACGCGCGTGCAGAAAGAACGCCTCGACCCGTCGGAATACGCCAACGTGAAGGCGCAGTTCGTGCTGCGCGCCGCCGATCTGGCCGGCGCGCGCGACAATATGAAGGTGCTGCACCCGCTGCCGCGCATCGATGAAATCACCATCGACGTCGATAACACGCCGCACGCCTACTACTTCCAGCAGGCGGGCAACGGCATTTTCGCCCGGCAGGCGCTGCTGGCGCTGGTATTAACCGCAGAACTGGACTTTTAAGGGGGAACCGTCATGACGCACGATAACAAACTGCAGGTTGAAGCCATCAAATGCGGCACGGTGATCGACCACATTCCGGCGCAGGTCGGCTTTAAGTTGCTGACCCTGTTCAAACTGACCGCCACCGACCAGCGCATCACCATCGGCCTGAACCTGCCTTCGAAAGAACTGGGGCATAAAGATCTGATCAAGATTGAGAACACCTTCCTGACCGAACAGCAGGCCAACCAGCTGGCGATGTACGCGCCGAAGGCCACGGTCAACCGTATCGACAATTATGAAGTGGTGCACAAGCTGACCCCCAGCCTGCCGGACCATATCGACGGCGTGCTGACCTGCCCGAACAGCAACTGCATCAGCCGCAGCGAGCCGGTGCCTTCCAGCTTCAGCGTAAAATCCCGCGCCGACGCGGTGCACCTGCAGTGCCGCTACTGCGAAAAAGAGTTTGAGCATCAGGTGGTGCTGCAGGCCGGATAAAATTTAGCGTTTCATGTCGGGCGTCCGCTGTTCATCTGCCGGCGACGCCCTATAATGGGGTTTCCGAAGCTCTCTACCCACGTTGATACCTGACGGATTTTCGCCGCAGCGCGGCCTAAACCCGCAGGGAAAATCAGGAGAAAACATGTCACGTAACATCAGCACTGAACTCGCACCGGCAGCCATTGGTCCTTACGTGCAGGGCGTTGACCTGGGCAGCATGATCATCACTTCCGGCCAGATCCCGGTCGATCCGAAAACCGGCGCCGTAGCCGACGACATCGCCGCGCAGGCACGCCAGTCGCTGGAAAACGTGCAGGCGATCGTCGAAGCCGCCGGCCTGAAGGTCGCCGACATCGTTAAAACCACCGTGTTCGTCAAAGATCTCAACGATTTCGCCACCGTGAACGCCACCTACGAGGCGTTCTTCAGCGAGCACAATGCGCCGTTCCCGGCCCGCTCCTGCGTGGAAGTAGCGCGTCTGCCAAAAGACGTGAAGATTGAAATCGAAGCGATTGCCGTGCGTCGTTAATTCTGACGGCAAGCTAAATTTACAGCGGTCGGCTTATGCCGGCCGTTTTATTTTATAGGATAATTATTACTTCCTTTAAAACAAGCAGTAATACAATTTACCACTAAATTTAATTTAAATTTACCAAAGCTAGCTATAATTAATTTTCGTCCGGCCGGGCAGCATCACTCCATTATCTCTTTATACCCATATTTGCTATCAGGAGAGAACCATGGCCCATCACGTATTGGATGCATTTATCCAACAGGTTTCCACGTTTCCAAATAGCCCGGCAATTATAGATAAAGACGAAAATATAATGAGTTATCAACAGCTCGATACGCTCAGCGATCGTCTGTGCGCCTTGCTACAACAGTCTGGCATCGGCCCCGGCGATCTAGTTCCGCTGCTGGCACAGCGTACGCCGCAGCTGATTATCGGCATACTGGCGATTGTCAAAACCGGCGCCGCTTATATTCCTCTGGACAGCAGCTATCCTGAACAACGGATCAAATACATTATCGAACAAAGCCGCTCACCAATTATATTGTCCGATCATAAACATAATACTAAAATAAATCAGTACGACAGCGAGAAAATAATTCACATCGATACTATTCCAAACAACATAGTATTAAATAGTCGACAGGTTGATATTCCGCAGCACACGCTGGCGTATGTTATTTTTACCTCCGGCACTACCGGCACGCCAAAAGGCGTGATGGTCGAACACCATTCGCTGTGGAATATCATCCGCTGGCACAATCAACAATTCGCCATGGACGCCGACTGCCGCACCACGCTGAACGCCGGCATCGGTTTTGACGTCGCGCAATGGGAGATTTGGTCGGCGCTGACCAGCGGCGCCGCGCTGTGCCTGCCTGCGGAAGATCTGCGCCTGCAGCCCGCCGCACTGCTGCAGTTTTTTGCCGACCGACGGCTGACCCACGCCTTTGTGCCGACGGTGCTGGTGCCGGATGTGGTGCGCGCCGACAAGCCGGCGCAACTGGTGCTGCGCTACCTGTTCACCGCCGGCGAAAAACTCGCCCCGCTCGACCCAACGCCGCTCGGCAGCCCGCTGATTGACTACTACGGCCCGACCGAAACGACCATCTTCGCCACCTATAATTCGCTCACCTGCGCCGCCGATGCCGCCACCGCCAGCATCGGCCGCCCGGTCACCGACACGGAAATCTTTATTCTGGATGAACAGCTGCAACCAGTCAGCGGCGATACGCCCGGCGAACTGTTTATCGGCGGCAGTTGCCTGGCGCGCGGCTATCTGCATAACCCGCAGCTCACGGCCGAAAAATTTCTCCAGCCCGCCGGGTTTAACGGTAAACGCCTGTACCGCAGCGGTGACCGTGCCCGCTGGCTGGCGGACGGTCGTATTCAGTTCCTCGGCCGGCTGGACGATCAGATCAAGATCCGCGGCAACCGCATCGAACTAGGCGAGATTGAGAGCGTGATAATGCAGACGCCCGGCGTCAACGCGGCGGTCGCGCTGGTGACGAATCCAGAGCATGCCATCGATAAAAAAATTATCGCCTGCCTGGTGGCCGACACCGCCCAGCCAGCGCTGATTGAGGCCGTAAAAGCACGGCTAAAAAAGACACTCCCATCTTACTTCCTGCCGGCCGATTACCTGCTGCTGCCGCGTTTGCCGCTTAACGCCAACGGTAAAACCGACAAGGCGGCGCTGCTGACACACTACGCCGCCAACCGCACTGCCGGCGACGACGCCCTGCCGAACGCCGCACAGGAACAGGTCGCCGCCGTCTGGCGCGAGCTGCTGGAACTCAGCACAATCGGTGCCGATGACAACTTCTTTGACGTCGGCGGCCATTCGCTGCTGGCGGCCCGGCTGGCGGAGAGCATCGGCCAACGGCTCGGGGTGAAAACCTATGTGCGCGATATTTATGAATACCCCACCGTCACCACGCTCACCACCGCGCTGGCGCAACGCGCCGGGCAGGCGCAATCGGAGCTGGACAGCGAACCGGTGCGCGCGTTGCAGGAAGATGCAAAATTAACGCCGGACGTCCATATCAATCCACACTATGAACCGCAGCAACTGACCGATCCGCGCGCCATTCTGCTGACCGGTGCCAGCGGATTTGTCGGCTCACACCTGCTGGCGGATCTGCTTGCCACGCGTCAAGCGGATATTTACTGCCTGGTGCGCGAAGGCAGCGCCGAGCAGGCCGGCAAACGCCTGGATGCGGTACTGCAAAAACACCACATCGTCCTGAGCACCGAACAGCGCAGTCGGGTATATGTCGTGCCCGGCGATCTGGCGGAACCGCATTTCGCGCTGCCCGATGAGCAGTATCAGCAGCTATGCCGACAGATCGATCTGATTTATCACTCCGCCAGCGCGGTGAACTTTATCCAGCCCTACTCCTACATGAAGCGCGACAATGTGCAGGGCCTGAACGAAGTTATCCGCTTCGCCGCTCATCTGCGCACCAAACCGCTGATGCTGCTGTCCACCATCTCCGTCTATAGCTGGGGACATCTGCACACCGGTAAACGGGTAATGCTGGAGAGTGACGACATCGACCAGAACCTGCCGGCGGTGCTCAGCGATCTTGGCTATGTGCGCAGTAAGTGGGTAATGGAAAAAATCGCCGATCTGGCGGCGCAACAAGGGTTACCGCTGATGACCTTCCGGCTGGGTTACGCCACCAGCCACAGCCAGAGCGGCGTCAGCGCCGACTATCAGTGGTGGGGACGCCTGGTGAAAACCTGCCTGAGCAGCGGCACGGTGCCTGAGCTGCATGACCTGCGCGAAGGCCTGACCACGGTGGATTATATGACGCGCACCATTGCGCATATCAGCCGTAACCCACAGGCTCTAGGGCTGAAATTCAATCTGATTCATCAGGATAGCAACAACCTGACGCTGCAGCAGTTCTTCCAGCGGCTGGAGCACTATTTCGGTTACCGCTTCCGTCAGATGCCGTACCACGACTGGCTGGCGCAGTGGCAGCATGATGAAAACGCGCCTCTGTACCCGCTGCTCAGCCTGTTTCGCGACAACATGTCGCATGGCCAGGCGGCGGTGCAACTGTATCAGAATACCTATCAGTGGGACTGCAGCAACGTGAAGCGCTTTCTGACCGGCAGCGGCATTGAGGAGCCGCGCTTCACCCGGCAGGAGCTGGAAAACTACCTGTACCGGCTCACCGGCAAAGTGCCGATCTCGCTGACGGCATAGCCAAACGGCGGGCCGGCAATGGCCCGCCCTGTTCCTCAGCGCACCGTCAGCCCGCGCAGCAGGGTTTCCAACGGATACACCGCGGCGATGATCAGCTCATCGCGCACCTGCGCCGCCGCATCCAGCTGCTGCTGGATTTGCTCCGCCTCATGCTTGCCCAGCGGCTTACCCTGCCGCCAGCGATCCAGCAGCTTCAGCCCCAGATCCGCCAGCGCGTTGACGTCCTGCGCCACCGGCGCCAGATCTTTCATCAGCACGTTGCCGCCAATCAGCCGTTTCACCGGCGCCGCGTTCTGCTGCCAGCGCAGCAGGCGGCTACGCAGCGCCTCGGCGGCCACGCGGTTATCGCGATCGCGCAGCAGCGCTTCCACCTGCTGATGCATCTCGCGCACCGCCCGGCTCTCCGGCGGCAGCGCGTCCGCCAGGCGGTTCAGCGGCTCAAACTGGTGATAGTTGCCCGCCTGAAACTTCAGATGCTGACGCGTGTAATACTGCGCCGGCTCCAGCGCTTCGGCCAGCGTCTGCAGAGGCATAATCTCGACGCTGTTGGCCAGACGGGTGAATTCACGCGCGGTTTCCGCATGCTGCTGCAGGCCGACGGACACCACCGACCAGGCGTCCACCGCCGCCAGACGGCGGTACATACTGCTCTCGTCGGTGACGTCCTGCGCCGACCACAGCCGCTCCGCCACGGCGAAGGCGCGCGGCCACAGCTTCAGGTCCAGCAGCGGCGCGCGCACGTTTTCCGCCCACAGCGCCGCCTCGCCGCCAAGAATATTGGCCTGCTGTTTGGCACCCGGCACCACCGGCATTTTACCCGCCGGCGCCGCATCCAGCCGGCTGCCGCTGGTGGGATAACGTACGTTGCCCAGCAGCGTATAGCCGCTGAGCGTGTCCTTTTTCAGGGTCAGCACCGGACGGGTATCGCCCATCCAGGTATCCAGCCGGAAGCTCACCTGCTGCGGCGTGCGCCAGACAATATCATGCAGGGCGCGGCGCGTTTTGCCGTCAAAGTCGATAAAGCCGCGCCAGCCCTGCCGGCCTTTAATCAGGGTAAAGCTGCCCGTCACCGCGCTGCCCTTCAGGCGCGGAATGTCAAAGCGCCAGCTTTGCGCCTGCTCGCCGGCCGCCACCTTTGTTTCCACGCTCAGCGGCTGCGGCAGCACCTCATTGCGGTAGTGATAGGCGGTGCTCTGCGGCTGATCGAGGTAGAAGCCGGTGGACAAAATTCCCTGATAGCCATCCTGCGCGCTTGCGCCCAGCGAGTCCGGCCCCTGCCAGGACTGGATCAGAATGGTGCGCGGCAGCGCAGGGTGATAGATCTCATCCCAGCCCACCATACGCCGCCGGTGCTGTTCGAGGATCTTTTCCAGCCGCTGGTTGAACCAGGCCTGCAGCGTATGGGCATCCGCCAGCTGATGCTGGCGCATAAACGCCTGCAGCGTTTTCGACTGCTGCCACTGGCTGGGATCGACCTCATCGCCGCCAATATGCACATAGGGATCGGGGAAGATCGTCGCCAGCTCGCCGACGATCGCATCAATAAACTGATACACCTGCTCGTTGCCGGGATCCAGCGTCGGCGCGTGCACGCCCCACTCGCGCTCCATCTGGTATGGCCCCGGCGCGCTGATCAGTTCCGGATAGGCCACCGCAATGCTGGAAGCATGGCCCGGCAGATCGATCTCCGGCACCACGCGGATGCCGCGTGCCGCGGCGTAGGCCACCACCTGCTGCATTTGTTCGCGGGTATAGAACTGGCCGTCGCTGGCCAGTTGCTGCAGCTTGGGATAACGCACGGAGGCAAAACGCCAGCCCTGATCGTCGGTCAGGTGCCAGTGGAACACGTTGAGCTTGGCCGCCGCCATGCCGTCCAGCTGGCGCAGAATATCGCCGACCGGCAGGAAATGGCGCGCCGAATCCAGCAGCACGCCGCGCCAGGCAAAGCGTGGCTTGTCGCTGATACTGACCAGCGGCAAGAAGGTGTTGTGTCCGTCGGTCTGCACCAGCTGCAGCAGGGTTTCCATGCCGCGCAGCGCGCCGAAGCGGGTGGCGGCGGTCAGCGTCGCCCCCTGCGGCGTCACCGATAATTGGTAACTTTCATCGCTGTCCGGCAGCGGCTGCGCCGAGACCTGACGTTGGATCTTCACCGTAATATTGCTGGCCTGCTGCGCCGTCGGCGGCGCCAGCGTCCAGCCGGTCTGCAGTTCCAGGCGCTGACGCCAGCGCGCCGGCGCGTCACCCAGATTATCGCCTTCAATCTTCAGGTTCAGCCGGGGCGTCAGCACCAGTTTGCCCTGCGGCTGGGCGATATCCACCTGCTGCGGCCACGGCATCAGCGGCAGTTTGCCCGCCGGCTGCGCCAGCGCGCTTAAAGGGCAAAGTAACGACGCCGCAAGCAGCGTATAACAAAGCGGTTTATGCATCGAAAATTCCTCAGAGGTGCCAGTAATCAACGAAATACAGCAAAAATAGAAGCAAAACCTGAGCATAATGTAGAGCGTGGCGCCGCTGGCAAACCGGAGGGTGAAAAGGAGGGGTGGATCACAACATCAAAGCGGGCGCTGCCGCCCGCACTCTGATTACAAGGACGCGCCGCCGCATATCACCATCTCCTGGCCGGTGATGGCGGCGGCTGGCGCCGAAAGCAGAAAAGCCACCAGCGCCGCGACTTCCTGCGGCTGAATATAGCGACCGATGGGCGGCAGTTTCGGCGGCGAACTTTGCCGGCCAGGCTGCTCCAGCATCGGGGTCTGCGTCGCGCCCGGCGCCACCACGTTGGCGGTGATGCCGCGCGGTGCCAGCTCCGCCGCCCAGCTGCGCACCATCCCCACCATCGCCGCCTTGGTCGCCGCATACTGGCTGCGTCCGGCGGCGCCCCGTGACGTCCGGCTGCCGAGCAGCACGATACGTCCGCCGGCAGACATGTTTGGCGCCAGCGTCGTCACCAGCGTTTCCGCCGCCAGTACGTGCAGCTGCCACAACCACCGGCTCGCCGCTGCGTCCAGCTCGCCGAGCGGTGCAGCATGCATCATCCCCGCCGCATGCACCACCGCCTGCGGCGGCGGCAGATCGGACAGCGTCGCCGCCAGCGCCCCGCTGTCGCACAGGTCGACCTGACGGGAACGATAGCCGGCCTGCTCCCGCACCGCGTCCCGCCGGCTGAGACCGGTCACCTGCCAGCCGTCATCCAGCAACTGCTGGACAATGGCGGCGCCTATGCCGGAGCTAGCGCCGGTTACCAGCGCATGCCGCCTCATCCGTCAGCCTCCAGCAGGTGAACAGCAACTTTAAACACCGCTTTACGCACCGGCGCCGGTTGGCCGACCGCGCACAGCGCCTGATGCGCCTCGCCGGGATAAAACACGGCAAAGTCCCCCTGTCGCAGATGCAGCCGGTGCGGCAGTTCCGGCTGCGGCACGATAAACAGATCCGGTTTTTTCTCGCTGCCGCCGACCGCCCGCCGGGGGGCGAAACGGATGATTTCCTCCCCTTCCAGCACCACCTGAATATCCAGATACTGCCGGTGATACTCCGTGTGACGGCTCTCCGGCGGGGCGGTATGCGCCACGCCGATATGGCAGAACCAACCCTCGCCCTCCAACCGCCCGTCCGCGGCGGCCATCAGCGCCGGCAGGCTGTGGGCCGGCTGGTTCAGGATGCGATACAGGCTGGCCGGCAAGCCGGGCAGCCGCAGGTCATGCAGGGTACCGGCGATCATCATGGCGCTCCTTCGCCGGTGACCCAGCGCTCATCCACACACACGTACTTAATCGCCTGGCGGAAATAGGTATAGGCAATATGCAGCCGACCATCGGCACCCTGCTTAATGCTCGGGTAAGAAAACTCCCGGTTCAGCTTTTCACGCGAGTTGTTGGTCATGCAATAGCCGTCGCCTTCATCAAGATTGCGCTGATACGGCCAACTGCGGCCGCCGTCGCGCGAGATTGCCAGCGTCATCGGCGCACGCGGCGCGCCCCAGAACGCGCTGCGGCCGTCGTCCGGCGTCGGAACCACCGCTTCCGTGCCAGCATCATCCTCCTCATCCTCAATTTCGTCATACAGCGACGCCCTGCGTTCCAGCGCGCCGCTGGCGCTCATGGCGTTAAACACCAGCGCCAGATCGCCGTTACGCAACGTGGTCAGCTGAATCGAGGAGTTATTGTTGGGCAGCGCCGTCGGCTGCGGTGCGCTCCAGCTGCGGCCACCGTCCGCCGAGCGACTCTGATAAATAAAATCGGCCCAGCGGCTGCGGAACAGCGCCAGCAGAGAGCCATCCTGCAGCAGGGTGATATTCATATGCACGCAGCCGGTGCTGTCCGGCACTACCACATCGCGCCAGGTTTTCCCCTTGTCGCCGGAAATTTTCACCGCGCTGTCGTCGTTGTTTCCCACCCATTTCTCACCTGGCATGGTGCGGCAGTAGAAGACCGGCAGCAGCCAGTCGCCGTTGTCCAGCACCACGATCGGCTGGCGGATAAAGGTGCCCGGCTGCTCCAGCAGCGTCGCGATCTCACCCCAGCTGGCGCCCAAATCGTGCGACTGACGGTAGCGCACAAAGGCCGTATCCTGGTTGCCCGACTTCTGCGCCGTCCATAACAGCCAGAGCACGTTGTCCGGATCGAGGAACAGTACCGGGTTTTGCTCTGAGCGGGATGCGTCGTCCGACAGTTTGACCGCCGGGGTCCACTGCTCCCGGCCCTGCGGCAGGCGCGAACTGTAAATAGAAATATCGGCAATGCCTTCCTGCGTGCCGGCAAACCAGACGCACAGCAGATCGCCATTGGGCAGCGGCAGCAGATTGGCGGCGTGGTTCTGCGGACACGCAGAAGGCAGCATCGCGCTCTGACGCCCGGCATCGCCCGCGACGGGGCTTACCCGTCCGGTACGTTCAACGGTGAGGGTTTCCTGACTCATATTAGGCTCCATCGTTTTGAATATTTTGTTTAACTTTCGCCCCTGCGGCCTTGCCTGGCAGCAGCATATCAATGCCCATAATCACCGCCGGCGTAATCAGCGCGATATACATGTTATTGATACCGAAAGGATCGCCCAGCAAATACCAGACGGAGGTCATCACGCAGGCGCCGATCAGCCCGGCATTGGCACCGCGCGCGCTCTTGAAGAACGGCAGATAGAACGCCACCACCGCCACCACCGAAATCGACAGGCGGATGGCGCGGGTAAAGAAAGAGAGTTTCAGCACTTCCGGCACCAGCAGCACGAAGATCAGCGGCAGGAAACCAATCAGCAGCGACAGCCAGCGCGTCATTTTGAATTCGCGCTCCGGCGTCGGATTGCGGTAAGGCACATAGAAGTCCTTCACGATCAGCGAAGCGATCGCCAGCGCCACGGTGCTGACGCTGACAAAAATCGACGCCACCAGCGATGTTGTCACCAACCCGGCCAGCCACGGGCTCATATCCTGCAAAAATACCGGCAGGGCGTACAGGCTATCGATATTCGGGTGCAGGAACTTGGCGGCGACGCCGATAATCGCGATGGCGATGGCGATCGGCAAACAGAAAAGAAAGGCAATCCAGGTGGCGCGCTTGGCCGAAGCGGCGCTTTTAGTCGAGGAGATGGCCTGGATAACAAACTGGGTGCAGAAAATCGAACCGATAGTGCCGATCAGCCAGGCCACGATGGTGCTGGCGCCGATATTGCCGTCCCAGGTCCAGTAGAAGTCCGGCATCTGCTCTACCATCGGCGTAATGCCGCCGGTCATATGCAGCGCCACCCCCAGAATCACCAGAATGCCGAAGTATTTAATGGCGCTGTGCAGCAGGGTGACCCAGGCCATCCCCTTCATGCCGCCGAAGGCGAAATAGAAGGTGCTGACCACTGCGGTAATCAACGCCGCAACCGGCAGATTAACCTTCAATACCGTGGATATCGCCGCAGCGCCGCTCACATAGTTGCCGACGTTCACCAGCAGCAGCGCGTAAATCATAATCAGCGAAATAATGTTTTTGGTGGAGTTACCGTATTTCTCGGCGATCGCGCCGGAAATCGTGATTTTCCCCGTGTTATAGATCCGTTTGACCAACAGCAGGCCGAACAGCGGGAAACCAATCGCGGCGCCGATCACTGACCATGAGGCGGCGAAACCATCCTCAAACGCCGCCTGCGCGGTGCCGATGGTCGATTTGGCGCCAATATATTCGGACATCAGCAGGACGCCGACGATAAAGGCCGGCATGGCGCGCGAGCCTTCCATAAAATCGCCGGAACTTTTACTGCGCAGCCGGTAGGTCAGCCAGGTGGTAAACAGGATATAGACCACGACGATGCTGACGATGATCAGGGTACCTTCAGCCGTAAACTCTTTCATTTTTGCCTCTCTCGGGACATGGCTTCCCCTGAGCGATGCATACATCGCCCAAAGGTTGCGTAATCGGTCGGAAACAGCGTGATGGGTTAGCGCAAATAGGTATCCAGAATCTGGCGGATGCGCCGTTCGTCATCGGCGTCAAAACACACCGCATAACGGCTTTCACCCACCACATAGCCCAGCAGCGTCAGCGCTTTTTTCACCGCCGCCGGCGAGAAGGCCACGCTGTACAACTCGCTGCGCAGCCCGGTGACGTTTTCCTGCGCCAGCCGCGAGCCGTCGATATCGCCGGCCTGAAAACGTCGCCAGATGGCGTTGATTTCCGCCGGCGCCACGTTCGCCAGCCCGGAAATACAGGCGGAACAGCCGTCGACAAAGCCCTGGTGAATCAGCGAGTCCGGCCCGTTGAGCACCTCAAACCCCGGAATGCCTTCGGCGGCGTGCAGGAAGCCCCGCAGGCTGTCATAGCTGCCGGCGCTGTCTTTGATACCGATGATATTCGGGTGCTGCGCCAGACGACGTACCGTCTCAGGCTGTAGGGTATTGCCGGTGCGCGCGGGAATGTTGTAGAGGAAAATCGGCGTCTCCAGAGCATCGGCGACCTGCAGATAGTGCCCGATCAGTTCATCCTGCGTCAGCGGGATAAAATAGGGCGTAATCACCGAGACCGCGTCCACGCCGAGCGCCGCCACCTGCTTGCCCAGCCGGACGGTGTCGCGCGTCGATATTTCGCCGATATGCGCCACCACCGGCGCTGAACCGTTGACCTCATCCACGCAGGTTTGCGTCAGCGCCAGCTTCTCCTGCTCATTCAACACAAAAAACTCACCGTTGGTGCCGCCGCAAAAGACGCCGTTGCCCGCCGCCAGCTGTCGCCGGATTTGCTCGCGCATCGCCTCCGGGTCAAAATCGCCCCGCGCATCGAAAGGCGTGACGATCGCCGTCAGCACCCCGTCAATTTTTCTTGTCATGACAGTCCCCACTCTTATTTAGCCTGTAGTCCCGGAAACAGCGTCAGGTAGACATCGCGAACGTCGGCGGCGCTGACTGACATCGGTACATTCTTCATCAGACGCTGTACGTTCAGCGCCCCCTCAACCAGATGCGGCAGATGATCGGCGCCGATGCCCAGCTCATCCAGGCTGGCAGGCAGCCGCAAACGTTTAACCAGGGCGGAAAAATACGTCACCAGCGCGTGTGACTTGTCCTCCTCGCTCAGCGTGCAGTCCGCCTGCGGAAGCAGGTCATAAGCCTGGGCGAACTTGCTCACCGCCGCCGGACGCACAAAACGCATGCACGGCACCAGCAGGATAGCGTTGGCTACGCCGTGCGGAATGTGGTACTTGCCGCCCAGCGGGTACGACATGGCATGCACCAGATGCGTGCCGGCATGGGCGATAGCGGCGCCGCCGTAATAGGACGCCCACAGCATATCGAGCTTGGCGGCCAGGTTTTCCGGCGCCTCAACCGAAGTTTCCAGACTGGCGAACAGCTTTTTCAGCCCGATCAGGGCGTAGTTATCGCTGACCGGATTAGCAATGGTGGCGGTAAAGCACTCAATCAGATGGCACAGGGCGTCAATACCGGTAGAGGCGGCAATATGTGCCGGCATGCTGGTGGTCAGCTCCGGGATCAACGCCACATAGTCGGGCAGCATGACCGGAGAAATAATGCCGACTTTGGTCTCCTGCTCCGGAATGGCCAAAATGGCGTTGGGCGTAGCCTCCGATCCGGTGCCAGCGGTGGTGGGAATCAGCAGCGACGTGACGCGCCGCTGCGGTTTTTCCCCGGCCAACAACGCCTCAAGCGTCGGCGCTTCGGCAACGCACAGTACAGAGAGCAATTTGGCAACGTCCAGCACGCTGCCGCCGCCCAGGCCAATCACCAGATCGATATCCCGTGTGCCGAGCGCCTGCAGGACAGCGGCGACATCATGCTGGCTGGGCTCTGGCGGGACGTCATCCACGACGGTCAACGCGCAGTCGCTGGCGCGCAGCTGCGTCATCAGCTGCTGCGCCGTTGTGATGCGCGCGATGTTTTTATCCGTGACCAGCAGAACGCTGCGTTTTCCCGCCAACAGATAGCCGATGTCATTTAATGCCTGGTAGCCGCTTATAAGGGTGCTGTTGATGTTCATTGCTCTTACCTATTCTCCTGTTTCCTGCCGGCACGGATGGGGAGTGATGATTGTAATTGCTCAGCGTAGAGCGATAAGCATCACACTATGGATGTTGTTTATACGTTAAAATATGGTTAATTAATTTGAACTTGCTCACATATAATCAATCATGATTAAATTCAATCAAATCTAGATTAAAAAAACCAAGGGACACGCCATGACCTGGAACAGAGCGCTGCCGGAGACGGCCGGTAAATTTAGCGGCGCAGACGTCGTCAATCTCGGCGCCGCCCTGCCGTTTATCCGCGCCGCAACGGCGTATTTGATATCGTCTGGACAGCTAAAGAGAAGTCTGAGAGCATGACGATCTTCACCCGATTCGCCGTACAACTCGCCTAGGGACAGTATGAAGGGACAAAGTCGCCTCGATCAGATTATGGATTATCTGAAAAGCCATAATCTGGTTACCGTAGATCAGTTGGTCACCGCGATTTCCGCCTCGCCGGCCACCATTCGTCGTGACCTGATAAAGCTCGATCGCGAGGGGGTCATCAGCCGCAGCCACGGCGGCGTAACCCTGAATCGGTTTATTCCTGCCCAGCCCACCACGCTGGAAAAACAGCAGCGCAACCAGCGGGAAAAGCAGGCCATCGCCCAAGCGGCGGCGCAGTGGGTCAAAGCCGGCGATAGCCTGGTGCTGGATGCCGGCACCACCATGCTGGAACTGGCGCGTCAGTTGACGCATCTGCCGCTGCGGGTGATCACCGCCGACTTGCGCATCGCGCTGTTTTTATCCGAGTTCAAGCAGATTGAAGTCACGATTATCGGCGGGCGCATCGATGAAAGCAGCCAGTCCTGCATCGGCGACCACGGCCGCCGCCTGCTGCGCGGCATCAATCCGGATATCGCCTTTATCAGCTGCAACTCCTGGTGCCTGGAAAAAGGCATCACAGCGCCCACCGAAGAAAAAGCCGGCCTGAAGCAGGATCTGCTGGCCAACGCCTCGCGCCGCATCCTGCTGGCGGACAGCAGCAAATATGGCGCCTGGTCGCTGTTTTGCGCCTCGCCGCTGGCGGCGCTGACCCATATCATCACCGATGGCCGTCTGTCGCCGGAGCTGCAGCAGACGCTGCATGGCCAGGGCTTTACGCTCACCCTGGCGGAGTAACCTGCAGACGGTCGCATACCCGGTTAGTATCCCCGTAGAAAAATGCGCTATTCTGACCGGCAAAATTAAAGCTGACGTTTACGCCTTTCAACCATAACGATAAACCGATCATGCAAAACCGGCTGACCATTAAGGACATCGCCCGCCTCAGCGGGGTAGGAAAATCCACCGTTTCACGCGTGCTGAACAATGAAGGCAGCGTGAGCCAGCAAACCCGTGAGCGCGTGGAGGCGGTGATCCGTCAGCAGGGGTTCACCCCGTCCAAATCCGCACGCGCCATGCGTGGCCAGAGCGATAAGGTGGTCGGCATTCTGGTATCGCGCCTGGATTCGCCGTCGGAAAATCAGGCGGTGCGCACCATGCTGCCGCTGCTGTACCAGCACGGCTATGACCCGATCGTGATGGAAAGCCAGTTCGACAGCCAACTGGTGCAGGAACACCTGCACGTGCTGGCGCAGCGTAACGTCGACGGGGTGATCCTGTTCGGCTTTACCGGCCTGGAGGCCGAGATGCTGCAGCCGTGGCAGGAGAAAATGGTGGTGATGGTGCGCGAGTATCAGGGCTTCTCTTCAGTCTGCTACGATGATGCCGGCGCGGTGAACCTGCTGATGGACCGGCTGCGCCAGCAGGGGCACCGCGATATCAGCTACCTCGGCGTCCGGCAGTCGGACGCCACCACCGGCGCGCGCCGCTATCAGGCCTATCTGGACGCCTGCCAGCGCCACGGTCTGACCCCGCACGCGGCGCTGGGCGAACTCAGCTACCAGAGCGGCTTCCAGCTGGCGGCGGAGGCGATCGTCCCGCAGACCCGCGCGTTGATCTGCGCGTCTGACAGCATCGCCCTCGGCGCGATCAAATATCTGCAGCAGCAGCAGATCGCCGATATTCAGGTGTGCGCCATCGGCAATACCCCGCTGCTCAGCTTCCTGTTCCCGGAGACGATGTCGGTGGAGTTCGGCTACGGCAGCGCAGGCGTGCAGGCGGCGCAGCAACTGCTGGCCCAGCTCAGCGGCGACGCGCCGATCCGCCGCATCGTGGTGCCGAGCAAACTCTCTTAACCCTCCTGCCGCATCGGGCCACCCGCGCGGCGGTTTCCCTTGAGATCTCACACGTCATTTTGTGATCGTCATCCGATTCCGGGAACGTTCCCATTTTCTAACCACGGCGAAATGACTAAGCTTTGATCGGCTTCACCCTACTTACCTCTGCGTGTCGTTCAGGCCCCGCTCGCCGGCACGGCATACGCATAACAACGCCAGATATACCCATAGAAAGGTATTCATAATGAGCAAAGTAAAACAGCAGGATATCGATCGCCTGATTGCGCTGGTCGGCGGCCGCGACAATATCGCCACCGTCAGCCACTGCATTACCCGGCTGCGCTTCGTGCTTAACGACCCGGCCAAAGCCAGCCCGAAAGAGATCGAAACCTTACCCATGGTGAAAGGCTGCTTCACCAACGCCGGGCAGTTTCAGGTGGTGATCGGCCCGGAGGTCGGCGATTACTATCAGGCGCTGATCGCCAGCGCCGGCGTCAACGAGGCGGACAAAGAGCAGGCCAAAACCGCCGCACGCCAGAATATGACCTGGTCCGAACGCGCCATCTCCCACTTCGCCGAGATCTTCTTCCCGCTGCTGCCGGCGCTGATCAGCGGCGGTCTGATCCTCGGCTTCCGCAATGTGATCGGCGATATTCCGCTGTCCGACGGCCAGACGCTGGCGCAGTCCAGCGCCGGCTGGAAAACCGCCTACGACTTCCTGTGGCTGCTGGGCGAGGCGATCTTTATGTTCCTGCCGGTCGCCATCTGCTGGTCGACGGTGAAAAAAATGGGCGGCACCCCGGTATTGGGCATCGTGCTGGGCGTCACACTGGTGTCGCCGCAGCTGATGAACTCCTACCTGCTCGGCCAACAGGTGCCTGAACTGTGGAACTTCGGCTGGTTTACCGTGGAGAAGGTCGGCTATCAGGCGCAGGTGATCCCGTCGATCCTCGCCGGTATGGCGCTCGGCTGGATTGAAACCCGGCTGAAAAAGTGGGTGCCGGATTACCTCTATCTGGTGGTGGTGCCGGTGCTGTCGCTGCTGCTGGCGACCTTCCTGGCCCATACGCTGATCGGGCCGTTCGGCCGCATGATCGGCGACGGCGTCGCCTGGGCGGTTAAAGCGGTGATGACCGGCAGCTTTGCGCCGATCGGCGCCGCGCTGTTCGGCTTCCTGTATGCGCCGCTGGTAATCACCGGCGTCCACCAGACCACGCTGGCGATCGATATGCAGATGGTGCAGAGCATGGGCGGCACACCGGTGTGGCCGATCATCGCCCTGTCCAATATCGCGCAGGCCTCGGCGGTGCTGGCGATCATTATCGTCAGCCGCAAGGCCAACGAACGTGAAATTTCGGTGCCGGCGGCAATTTCCGCCTACCTCGGCGTCACCGAGCCGGCAATGTACGGCATCAACCTGAAGTACCGCTTCCCGATGCTGTGCGCGATGATTGGCTCCGCCTGCGCCGGCCTGATCTGCGGCCTGGCCGGGGTGATGGCCAACGGTATCGGCGTCGGCGGCCTGCCGGGTATTTTGTCGATCAAACCGCAGTTCTGGCTGGTGTTCGCGCTGGCGATGCTGGTGGCCGTGGTGGTGCCGCTGGTGCTGACCATGCTGGTGTACCGGCGCAAGGCGCGCCGCGGCGAACTGCCGGTATAACGCGCAATCGATCATGAATGTAGGGGCTAGGCTCGCCTGGCCCGCTGTCACAGTCAAAAGGTATTCTTTATGAGCAACCCAATCCCCTGGTGGCAAAACGGCGTCATCTACCAAATCTACCCGAAGAGCTTTCAGGACAGCAGCGGTAACGGCTACGGCGATCTGGCCGGCGTGATCCAACGGCTGGACTATCTGCAGGAGCTGGGCGTCGACGCCATCTGGCTAACGCCGGTCTATCTCTCCCCGCAGGTGGATAACGGCTATGACGTCGCCGACTACTGCGCCATCGACCCGGCCTACGGCAGCATGGAAACCTTCGAACAACTGGTGGCGGCCGCGCACCAGCGCGATATCCGTATCGTGATGGATATGGTGTTCAACCATACGTCGACCGAGCATCCGTGGTTCCGGGCGGCGCAGGATCGCCACAGCCCGCAGCGCCAGTTCTATATCTGGCGCGACGGCGCTGAGGGGGCGCCGCCGAATAACTGGCGCTCCAAGTTCGGCGGCTCGGCCTGGCAGTGGCACGCCGACAGCGGCCAGTATTATCTGCACCTGTTCGCCGCCGAGCAGGCCGATTTGAACTGGGAACACCCGCCGGTGCGCGAAGAGCTGAAGAAAATCTGCCGGTTCTGGGCGGACAAAGGCGTCGACGGCCTGCGGCTGGATGTGATCAATCTGGTGTCCAAGCAGCAGGATTTCCCGGATGACGCGCACGGCGACGGCCGGCGTTTTTACACTGACGGCCCGCGCATTCACCCATTCCTGCAGGAAATGAGCCGCGAAGTGTTCCGCCCGCGCGGCCTGATGACGGTCGGCGAGATGTCGTCCACCAGCCTGGAACATTGCCGGCAATATGCGGCGAACGGCGGCGAAGAGCTGTCGATGACCTTTAACTTTCACCACCTGAAGGTCGATTACGCCAACGGCGAAAAATGGACGCTGGCGGCGCCGGACTACGTGGAGCTGAAGCAGATTTTCCGCCACTGGCAGCAGGGCATGCACAACCACGCCTGGAACGCGCTGTTCTGGTGTAACCACGATCAGCCGCGCATTGTCTCGCGCTTCGGCGACGACCATGCGCTGCGCGTGCCGGCGGCGAAGATGCTGGCGATGGTGCTGCACGGCATGCAGGGCACGCCCTATATCTATCAGGGCGAGGAGATCGGCATGACCAATCCGCGCTTTGCGCGTATTGATCAATACCGCGACGTCGAAAGCCTGAATATGTACGCCGAACTGCGCGCCGCGGGGCGCAGCGACGCCGAGCTGCTGGCGATACTGGCCAGTAAATCGCGCGATAACGGACGCACGCCGATGCAGTGGAATGCCGGACCCAACGCCGGCTTCAGCCGGGGCACGCCCTGGATCCCCTGCGCCGATAACTACCGGCAGATTAACGTCGAGGCGGCGCTGGCCGATCGGGATTCGGTGTTTTACACCTATCGCCACCTGATCGCCCTGCGCAAGCAGTATCCGCTGCTGACCCACGGCGACTATCAGGATCTGGCGCCGGCGCACCCGGCGCTGTGGTGCTACCTGCGCAGCTGGAACGGTCAGCGGCTGCTGGTGGCGGCCAACCTGATCGCCCGGCCGCAGGCGTGGGACGCGGCCGGCGTCGAAGCATCCGATCTGTGGCGCGTGGCGATCGGCAACTACGCCGATGCGCCGCCGCTGCCGCAACCGCTGACCCTGCGCCCGTTTGAGGCGGTGTGGTGGCTGCTGGAGGAGTGAAGTTTCCACACTCATCTGCGTCAACCAATGCTCAGGGCCAAACGGCCCGTTTCCCGTCGGCGAGACGGCGATCTGTACAGCGATCGCCCCGCCGCCGGCTTTCTTTGTCCTGCATCAAGAAAATCCCGCCAATACCCATATATAGTATTTCCATTACCACCAGCGACTATATATAGTATTTATCCACAAAATCATCCACACTGCCCCGTAGCCCAGACCCGCTGCGGCATTGCCCTGTGGATAAGCTGAAACGGCTATCTGTTCCCATCGGCGGAACAAGGAGAACGACGTGAAACCAGTAGTGATTAAACGGGACGGCTGTCAGGTTCCCTTCGACGAAGCACGTATCAAACAGGCCATCGAACGCGCCGCCCGCGCCGCCGAGGTGAACGACAGTGAGTATTGCGCCGCCGTCGCCCGTGAAGTCGCTCAACAGATGTCCCGCCAGCCGCGGCTGGATATCCATGATATTCAGCAGGCGGTGGAAAACCGGCTGATGGCCGGCGAATACAAGCAGCTGGCGCGCGCCTATATCGAATACCGTCACGACCGCGACGTCGCCCGCGAACTGCGCGGCCGGCTGAATCAGGAGATCCGCGGCCTGGTCGAACAAAGCAACGCCGCGCTGCTGAATGAAAACGCCAATAAAGACAGCAAGGTCATTCCCACCCAGCGCGATCTGCTGGCCGGCATTGTCGCCAAACACTATGCCAAGCAGCATATCCTGCCGCGCGACGTGGTGCTGGCCCACGAACGCGGTGAAATTCACTACCACGATCTGGACTACGCGCCGTTTTTCCCGATGTTCAACTGCATGCTGATCGACCTGCAGGGCATGCTGACCAACGGCTTTAAAATGGGCAACGCCGAGATCGAAACGCCGAAATCGATCTCCACCGCCACCGCGGTCACCGCGCAGATCATCGCGCAGGTGGCCAGCCATATCTATGGCGGCACTACCATCAACCGTATTGATGAGATCCTGGCGCCGTACGTCAGCGCCAGCTTCCGCAAACACCAGCAGGTAGCCGAAGAGTGGCAGATCCCGGACGTAGCGGGCTATGCCATGGCGCGCACTGAAAAAGAGTGTTACGACGCTTTCCAGTCTCTGGAGTATGAGGTCAATACGCTGCATACCGCCAACGGCCAGACGCCGTTCGTCACCTTTGGCTTCGGCCTCGGCACCAGCTGGCAGTCGCGGCTGATCCAGCAGTCGATCCTGAAAAACCGCATCGCCGGGCTGGGGAAAAACCGCAAAACGGCGGTGTTCCCGAAGCTGGTATTCGCCATCCGCGACGGCCTCAACCACCGTTACGGCGATCGGAACTACGACATCAAGCAGCTGGCGCTGGAGTGCGCCAGCAAACGCATGTACCCCGATATCCTCAATTACGATCAGGTGGTGCAGGTAACCGGTTCGTTTAAAACGCCGATGGGCTGCCGCAGCTTCCTCGGCAGCTATCAGGAGAACGGTAAGCCGGTGCACGACGGGCGCAACAACCTCGGCGTCATCAGCCTTAATCTGCCGCGCATTGCGCTGGAGTCACAGGGCAATGAGGAGCGCTTCTGGCAGTTGCTGGATCGCCGCCTGCTGCTGGCGAAAAAGGCGCTGATGACGCGCATCGCACGCCTGCAGGGCATCAAGGCGCGCGTGGCGCCGATTCTGTATATGGAAGGGGCCTGCGGCGTGCGGCTGAACGCCGACGACGATATCGCCGAGATCTTCAAAAACGGCCGGGCGTCGATCTCCCTCGGCTATATCGGCATTCATGAAACCATCAACGCGCTGTTCGGCAACGCCGGGCACCTGTTCGATGACCAGGCGCTGCGCGCCAAGGCCGTCGCCATTGTCGAACGTCTGCGCGCCGCCACCGAAAGCTGGAAAGAGGAAACCGGCTACGGCTTCAGCCTGTACAGCACCCCGAGCGAAAACCTATGCGACCGCTTCTGCCGGCTGGACACCGCCGATTTCGGCGTGGTACCGGGGGTGACCGACAAGGGCTACTACACCAACAGCTTCCACCTCGACGTCGAGAAAAAGGTGAATCCGTACGACAAGCTGGACTTCGAGGCGCCTTACCCGCCGTTGGCCAACGGCGGCTTTATCTGTTACGGCGAATATCCGAACCTGCAGCATAACCTGAAGGCGCTGGAAGACGTGTGGGACTACAGCTACAGCCGCGTGCCCTATTACGGCACCAATACGCCGATCGACGAGTGTTACCAATGCGGCTACACCGGCGAGTTCTCCTGCACCAGCAAAGGGTTTACCTGCCCGAAATGCGGCAATCACGACTCTGCCAAGGTGTCGGTCACCCGCCGCGTCTGCGGCTATCTCGGCAGCCCGGACGCGCGGCCATTCAACGCCGGCAAGCAGGAAGAGGTTAAACGCCGGGTGAAGCATCTGGATAACGGGCAGTTGGGCTAACGGCCCGGCCGGCCGTTTACGAAAGGATCGGCGATGAATTATCACCAGTATTACCCCGTCGACGTGGTCAACGGCCCCGGCACCCGCTGCACGCTGTTTGTCGCCGGCTGCGTGCACCAGTGCCGCGGCTGCTACAACCAGAGCACCTGGCGGCTTGATTCCGGCCAGCCGTTTACTGCGGCGCTGGCGGACCAGATTATCGCCGACCTCAACGACCCGCGCATTACACGCCAGGGATTGTCGCTGTCCGGCGGCGATCCGCTGCATCCGGCCAATGTGCCGGAGATATTACGGCTGGTGCAGCGGGTACGCGCTGAATGCCCCGGTAAAGATATCTGGCTGTGGACCGGCTACCGGCTGGCGGAGCTGGACGAGGCGCAGCTACGGGTGGTAAATCTGATCAACGTGCTGATCGACGGGAAGTTCGTGCAGGCGTTGCGCGATCCGGCGCTGATTTGGCGCGGCAGCAGCAATCAGGTGGTGCATAAGCTGCGCTGAGCGTGAAGCGGGGATGCATTTTTGCATCCCCGCAACTTTTTAGAATATAAACATCCCGACCATGCCGGTCAGGATGCCGCACAGCGCCACCAGCGCCGCCGTCAGGCACAGCGCTTTGGCGGTGAAGGCCTTCTTCAGCATCAGCAGCGACGGCAGGCTGACCGCCGGCAGCGTCATCAGCAGCGCCAGCGCCGGGCCGGGGCCCATGCCCGCCAGCATCATCGCCTGCACGATCGGAATTTCCGCCGCGGTGGGAATCACAAACAGACAGCCGGCAAGCGCCAGGCCGATAATCCACAGCAGGCTGTTATCTACCGCGCCCTCGGCGTGCGGGAACAGCCAGACCCGCGCCGCCCCCAACAGCAGCACCGCCAGAATATAAACCGGGATGGTTGACCAAAACAGCGTCCACAGCGCCGCCATCCAGCGGCGCAGGAACGGCTGAGGCGCGTTCTCGCACGCCGGCAGAGTCGTCACCGCTTCGCTCGCCGGCGGCACGTCGTTTGCGGTCAGACGCTGCACCAGCCAGGCCACGCCCAGCACCATGATCACACCGGCCGCCAGACGCATGGCGGCAAACTGCCAGCCCAGCACAAAGCCCATAAAAATCAGCGTGGCCGGGTTCAGCACCGGGTTGCTGAGCCAAAACGCCAGCGCCGCACCGCTGGATACCGACTGGCGGCGTAAACCGGCCGCCACCGGCGCCGCGCAGCAGGTGCACATCATGCCCGGCAGCGCGATCAGCGACCCCAGCAGCGTGCCGGAGAAACGCTGATGCCCCAGCGTACGCACCAGCCAGTCGCGCGGAATCAACACCTGCACCAGTGACCCCACCAGCACGCCCAGCAGCGCGGCCTTCCACACCGCCGCAAAGTAGGTCAGCGCGTACTGCCACGCCGCTATCCACGGGTTATGCGCACCATCGGCCAGGATCGAGCCGCCGATGGAGTGGCTTTCCGCCGCGACAAACGCCTTACCGTAGTAAGGCTGCCATTTGACGTAGTACAGACCGACGGCGACCACCAGTAAAAACAGCACGGGTTTCCACAGCGGCCATGAACGCGTCTGGCTGCCGGAGGCAGGTAAAGGTTGAGACATGAGAGTAACCAGCAAGCAACAAACAATGGCGCTAGCTTAGCGCGATAGCGCGCCGGGCGCACCCGCCTGTCGAAAATAGTTCATCTGTTCGCCACATCGCCGTCACCTCAGCGTCATCTGCGCCCGGCAGGATAAGCCCCATCACCAACCGCCTCCCAGCCGCCGCACCGGCGCTGTTAGCGGCGATTGGCGCACGGAGGTTTTAACCATGACGCAGATATCTAGACATCCTACCAGTTACCCTACACGCTATCAGCAAATCGCGGCGCAGCTGGAAGAAGAGCTACGCAGCCGTTACCGCGGCGGCGACTACCTGCCTTCGGAACAGCAGCTAGCGGACCATTATCAGGTCAACCGCCATACCCTGCGCCGGGCGGTGGATCAGTTGGTGGAGCGCGGCTGGCTGCAGCGCCGCCACGGCGTCGGCATTTTGGTGCTGATGCGCCCTTACGACTACCCGCTGCACGCCAAAACCCGCTTTACCCAGAACCTGCTCGAGCAGGGCAACCACCCCACCAGTGAGTGCTTACTCGCAGTATTGCGCCCGTGCAACGACCACATCGCCAGCGCGCTGGGCTGTGAGGAGGGCCAGCAGGCGATCCACCTGCGTACCCTGCGCCGGGTAAACGGCGTACCGATGAGCGTGATCGACCACTACCTGCCCGACCTCGACTGGTGGCCGGCCCTGCAGCAGTTCCGCCAGGGATCGCTGCATGAATTTATTGAACAGCATATCCATCAGCCGCTCAGCCGCCGCCAGACGCGCATCAGCGCCCGGCAGGCGCAGGCGAAAGAGCGCCAACTGCTGGAACTGGCCGCCGACGCGCCGCTGCTGTGCGTGCGCACCCTCAACGTCTGCAGCGGCAGCGACCGGCTGGCGGAATACTCCGTCAGCCTGGCGCGCGCCGATATGCTCGAACTGACCATGGAGCACTGAATGTCCTCTCTCTCATCACGACAACGCTGGATGTCGGTGCTGGCGCACAGCCGGCCGGCCCAGCTGCGCAGCCACTGGCAGGCGCTGAACCTGAACCCCGAGTACCGGCTGCTGCGCGCGCCGGAGATTGGCCTGACACAGCTGCAGGGGCGCATGGGCGCCACCGGCCGCCGCTTTGTGCTGGGTGATATGACCGTTACCCGCGCGGTGGTGCAGCTGGAAAGCGGCGGCCACGGCTACAGCTACGTTGCCGGGCGCGATAAGGCGCATGCTGAACTGTGCGCGCTGGTCGACGCCCTGCTGCAACAGCCGGCATACCAGGAACGGCTGCAGCAACAGCTGATCGCCCCGCTGGCGGCGGCGCAGCAGGAACAACGCCAGCAGCGCGCCCGCGAGGTGGCCACCAGCCGGGTCGATTTCTTTACGCTGGTACGGGGAGAGTCGCCATGAGTTTACTGGATGGTTTCGCCAGCCCGGTGGCGCAGGCGCAGCAGACGTTCCGCCTGATCCTGAAAGCATTGAGCGAGCCGGGCGTCACGGTGCGGTTGACGGACGGGCCGCAGTGGCCGCCGCTTAACGCCGCCACCACCGCCGCCTTGCTGACGCTGGCCGACGGCGAAACGCCGCTCCTGATCGAACCGGCGCTGAACAGTGAGCAGGTGCTGACTAACCTTCGTTTCCACACCGGCGCGCCGCAGGCCTCCTCGGCGGCGCAGGCGGCGTTCGCCGTTTACGGCCCGCGCCTGCAGGAGGCGGATCTGCACGCGCTGCCGCACGGCGACGAACTGGCGCCGGAACAAGGCGCGACGCTGATCGTCCAGCTCGACGATCTGGAAAACGGCGCGCCGCTGCGGCTGCGCGGCCCCGGCATTGCCCACAGCCGCACCATCGCGCCGCCGTTGCCGGAGGCGCTGCGCCGCTATCTGCTGGCGCGCCCGCAGCCCTTCCCGCTCGGGCTTGACGTGATTCTGACCTGCGGCGACGCGCTGCTGGCCATCCCGCGCACCACTCATCTGGAGGAATGCTGATGTACGTAGCCGTAAAAGGGGGCGAAAAAGCCATTGAGGCCGCGCACCGACTGCAGGAGCAACTGCGACGCGGCGACCCGGCACAACCGGCGCTGACGGCCGCGCAGGTGGAGCAGCAGCTCGGGCTGGCGGTGGACCGGGTCATGACCGAAGGCGGCGTCTATGACCGTGAACTGGCGGCGCTGGCGATTAAGCAGGCCAGCGGCGATCTGGTGGAGGCGATTTTCCTGCTGCGCGCCTACCGCACCACGCTGCCGCGCCTGGCCGTCAGTGAGCCATTACTCACCGAGCAGATGCGGCTGGAACGCCGCATTTCGGCGATTTACAAAGACCTGCCCGGCGGCCAGCTGCTCGGCCCGACCTATGACTACACCCACCGGCTGCTGGACTTCGCGCTGCTGGCGGACGGCGGCGCGCCCGATGCAACGCCGCAGCTCGCCGACGATGCGCCGGCAACCGGCTGCCCGCACGTGTTCAGCCTGCTGAGCCGCCAGCAGCTGGCGCAGGCGGAACAGGACGACGGCAGCACGCCGGCGGATATCACCCGCACGCCGCCGGTCTACCCCTGCCCGCGCTCGGCGCGCCTGCAGCAACTGGTGCGCGGCGATGAAGGCTTTCTGCTGGCGCTCGGCTACTCCACCCAGCGCGGCTATGGCCGCAACCACCCGTTCGCCGGCGAGATCCGCAGCGGCTATGTCACGGTGGAGATCGTGCCGGAAGAGCTGGGCTTCGCCATCGACATCGGCGAAATCCTGCTGACCGAGTGCGAGATGGTGAACGGCTTTGTCGCCCCGGAACAGCAGCCGCCGCACTTTACCCGCGGCTACGGCCTGGTGTTCGGCCGCGCCGAGCGCAAAGCGATGGCGATGGCGCTGGTGGACCGCGCCCTGCAGAAGGACGAGTACGCGGAAGACGGCGACAGCCCGGCACAGGACGAAGAGTTCGTGCTGTCCCACGCCGATAACGTCGAGGCCGCCGGCTTCGTGTCCCATCTGAAACTGCCGCACTATGTGGATTTCCAGGCGGAACTGGAACTGCTGCAACGCCTGCGGCAGCGCGGCGAGCCCACGCAGGAGACGCCCCATGAGTAACGTACTGAGCGGCTACAACCCCGGCTATCTGGATGAACAGACCAAACGCATGATCCGCCGCGCCATCCTGAAGGGCGTGGCCATCCCCGGCTATCAGGTGCCGTTCGGCGGCCGCGAGATGCCGATGCCCTACGGCTGGGGCACCGGCGGCATCCAGCTGACCGCCAGCGTGGTCGGCGACGCCGACGTGCTGAAAGTCATCGATCAGGGCGCGGACGACACCACCAACGCGGTCTCGATTCGCCGCTTCTTCCAGCGCGTTGCCGGCGTCGCCACCACCGAACGTACCGTCGAGGCTACGCTGATCCAGACCCGCCACCGCATCCCGGAAACGCCGCTGCGGGAAGACCAGATCCTGATCTATCAGGTGCCGATTCCGGAGCCGCTGCGCTTTATCGAACCGCGCGAAACCGAAACGCGCAAAATGCACGCGCTGGAGGAGTACGGCGTGATGCAGGTGAAACTCTACGAGGATATCGCCCGCTACGGCCATATAGCCACCACCTACGCCTACCCGGTGAAGGTCAATGACCGCTACGTGATGGACCCGTCGCCGATCCCGAAATTCGACAACCCGAAGATGCATATGATGCCGGCGCTGCAATTGTTCGGCGCCGGGCGGGAGAAGCGGATCTACGCCCTGCCGCCGTACACCAAAGTGGTCAGCCTGGACTTTGACGATCACCCGTTTAGCGTCCAGCAGTGGGAGCAGCCCTGTGCGTTGTGCGGTTCCCGCAGCAGCTACCTGGACGAGGTGGTGCTCGACGATCAGGGCAACCGCATGTTCGTCTGCTCAGATACCGACTACTGCCGGCAGCAGCTGGCGTCATCCACGGAGACACCGCGCCCATGAGCACCACACCGTTACACGACGCCCCGCTGCTGTCGGTCGAGCGTCTGACCCATCTGTACGCGCCGGGCAAAGGCTTCAGCGACGTCTCTTTTGATATTTACCCCGGCGAAGTGCTGGGCATCGTCGGCGAATCCGGCTCCGGTAAAACCACCCTGTTGAAAAGCATCTCGGCGCGGCTGGCGCCGCAGCAGGGGCGCATCCTCTACCGTCCGCAGGCCGGGCAGGAGCAGGATCTGTACGCCATGGCGGAGAGCGCGCGCCGCCGCCTGCTGCGCACCGACTGGGGCGTGGTGCACCAGCACCCGCTGGACGGGCTGCGGCCGCAGGTGTCCGCCGGCGGCAATATCGGCGAGCGGCTGATGGCCGTCGGCCAGCGCCACTACGGCGATATCCGCCGTCAGGCCGGGCAATGGCTGGAGGACGTCGAGATCCCGCTGTCGCGCCTTGACGATCTGCCCACCACCTTTTCCGGCGGCATGCAGCAGCGGCTGCAGATCGCCCGCAACCTGGTCACCCATCCCAAGCTGGTGTTTATGGACGAACCGACCGGCGGGCTGGACGTGTCGGTGCAGGCGCGGCTGCTGGATCTGCTGCGCACGCTGGTGGTGGAGATGCGGCTGGCGGCGGTGATCGTCACCCACGATCTGGGCGTCGCGCGCCTGCTGGCGCACCGGCTGCTGGTGATGAAACAGGGGGAAGTGGTGGAAAGCGGCCTGACCGACCGGGTGCTGGACGACCCGCACCATCCCTATACCCAACTGCTGGTGTCTTCCGTGTTGTCGTAACTGAGTGGGGAATCTATGACGATCAAAATTCGCGTCGAACATCTGAGCAAGACCTTTGTGCTGCACCAGCAGCACGGGACGCGGCTGCCGGTGCTGCACGACGCCAGCCTGACGGTCAGCGCCGGCGAATGCGTGGTGCTGCACGGCCACTCCGGCAGCGGTAAGTCCACCCTGCTGCGCTCGCTGTACGCCAACTACCTGCCGGACAGCGGCCATATCTGGCTGGACCATCAGGGAGAATGGATCGATATGGCGCAGGCGGAGGCGCGGCAGATCCTGGCGGTGCGCCGCCGGACGCTGGGCTGGGTCAGCCAGTTTCTGCGGGTGATCCCGCGTATCAGCGCGCTGGAGGTGGTGATGCAGCCGCTGCTGGAGCTGGGCGTGGCGCATGACGAGTGCCGCGAGCGCGCCAGCGCGCTGCTCAGCCGGCTTAACGTGCCGCAACGGCTGTGGGGGCTGGCGCCGTCCACCTTTTCCGGCGGCGAACAGCAGCGGGTCAACATCGCCCGCGGCTTTATCGTCGACTACCCGATCCTGCTGCTGGATGAGCCCACCGCCTCGCTGGACGCACGCAACAGCGCGGCGGTGGTCGCCTTGGTCGAACAGGCGCGCCGGCGCGGTGCCGCCATCGTCGGCATTTTTCATGACGACCAGGTGCGCACTCAGGTCGCCGACCGGCTGCACATCATGCAAGCGCCGCAGGCGCTGGAGACGCCGTGATGATTATTAATAACGTAAAGCTGGTGCTGGACGACCAGGTGGTGAACGGCTCGCTGGAGATGGGCGACGGCGTGATCCGCAGCTTTGCCGACGGCCACAGCCGTCTGCCGCAGGCGCTGGACGGCGAAGGCGGCTGGCTGCTGCCGGGCCTGATCGAACTGCATACCGATAACCTGGATAAATTCTTTATGCCGCGCCCCAACGTGGACTGGCCGGCCCACTCCGCCATGAGCAGCCACGACGCGCTGATGGTTGCCTGCGGCATCACCACGGTGCTGGACGCGGTGGCGATAGGCGATGTACGCGACGGCGGCCACCGGCTGGAGAACCTGCAAAAAATGATCGACGCGGTGATCCACAGCCAGCGCGCCGGGGTAAACCGCGCCGAACACCGCCTGCACCTGCGCTGTGAACTGCCCAACGCCGGCACGCTGCCGCTGTTTGAACAGCTGATGGATAAACCGGGCGTGTCGCTGGTGTCGCTGATGGACCATTCGCCGGGCCAGCGCCAGTTCGCCTCGCGCGCCAAGTATCGCGAATATTATCAGGGCAAATATAACCTGAGCGACGCCGCGATGGATGAGTATGAACAGCAGCAGGTCGCGCTGTCAGCCCGCTGGGCGACGCCGAACCGCCAGGCCATTGCCGAACGCTGTCGCGAACGGGGCATTGCGCTCGCCAGCCATGACGACGCCACCGCCGCGCACGTTGCCGAGTCCTGCGCGCTGGGCAGCGCGATCGCCGAGTTCCCCACCACCGAGGAAGCGGCCCGCGCCTCGCACCGGCAGGGGCTGCAGGTGCTGATGGGAGCGCCGAACATCGTGCGCGGCGGCTCGCACTCCGGCAACGTGGCGGCGCATCAGCTGGCGGCGCAGGGGGTGCTGGATATCCTCTCTTCCGACTACTACCCCGCCAGCCTGCTCGACGCGGCGTTCCTCCTGGCCGCCGACGCGCGCAACGGTTATGACCTGCCGCAGTCGGTGGCGATGGTCACCCGCAACCCGGCGCGGGCATTGGGGTTAGCCGATCGCGGCACCATTGCCGAGGGGCTGCGCGCCGATCTGGTGCTGGCGCGCGCGCACGGCGAGCATATCTATGTGCAGCACGTGTGGCGTCAGGGACGGCAGGTGTTCTGATGGCGCAGCTTATCTATCTGATGGGGGCCTCCGGCTCCGGCAAGGACAGCCTGCTGGCCGCCCTGCGCAACGCGGCGGACAGCGCGCCGCTGGTGGCGCACCGCTATATCACCCGCCCGGCGCAGGCCGGCTGTGAGAACCACGTGGCGCTGAGTGAACGCGAGTTTCTGCGCCGGCGCGCCAACGGCCTGTTCGCGCTGGACTGGCAGGCCCATCACACCCGTTATGCGTTAGGGATCGAAGTCGATCTGTGGCTGTTGCAGGGGATCGACGTGGTGATCAACGGCTCGCGCGCCTATCTGCCCTACGCCCGTCAGCGCTACGGCGCGCAGCTGCTGCCGCTGTGCCTGCAGGTTGAACCGGCGGTGCTGCGCCGGCGTCTGGAGCGGCGCGGCCGCGAAGACAGCGGGCAGATTGAACAGCGGCTGGCGCGTGCGGCGGCCTACAGCGTGCCGTCCGACTGCCTGCGGCTAGATAACAACGGCGAGCTGAGCGAAACGCTGGCGGCGCTGCTGCAACTGCTGACGGCGCTGCGGCGCGAGGAGACACCATGCAACTGACTTTTCTCGGCACCGGCGGCGCCCAGCAGGTGCCGGCATTTGGCTGCGCGTGCGCCATCTGCCAACGGGCACGCCGTGAGCCGGCCCGGCGTCGTCGCGCATGCAGCGCCATGCTGGATTATCAGGGGGAAACTACGTTAATTGATGCGGGATTGACGTCATTGGAGCGGCGGTTTTCGGCGGGGCAAATTCAGCGTTTTTTACTGACACATTACCACATGGATCACGTTCAGGGGTTATTTCATTTGCGCTGGGGGTGTGGAAGCGCCATTCCGGTGTACGGCCCACCCGATGAACAGGGCTGCGACGATCTGTTCAAACACCCCGGCATTCTGGACTTTCAGCCGCCGCTGGCGCCGTTTGTCAGCGTGACGCTGGGCGGACTGCGCATCACCCCGCTGCCGCTGATCCACTCTAAAATCACCCACGGTTACCTGATCCAGAGCGCCGACCGCACGCTGGCCTACCTGACCGATACCGTCGGTCTGCCGCCGGACACCCTGCGTTTTCTGCAGGGCGTCCGCCTGGATCTGCTGGTGCTGGACTGCAGCCTGCCACCGCAGGCACAGGCGCCGCGCAACCATAATGACCTCACCCGCGCGCTGGAGATTCAGCAACGGCTGTTGCCGCAGCGCACCCTACTGACGCATATCAGTCACCGGCTCGACGCCTGGCTGCTGACGCACCCGCTGCCGCCGGGGCTGGAGCTGGCGTACGATGGCCTCTGCATCGATGTCAGTGCGCCAGACGCTCCCCGTGCTGCAGCCGATCGGACTCCAGCACCCTGACGCCGTCGCCGGGGCTGAACGCCTGCTCCAGCAGGGTCTGCGCCACATCGCGGGCGGCGACCGATTTCCATCTGCCGGGCAGCAGCCTGAATAGCGGCTGGGCTACGCGCTCCAGTAAACGCGGCGCAGTGCGTTTACCCAGCAGCATCGACGGCCGCACCAGCGTCAGACGCTGCCAGCCCTGCTCGCGCAACGCCTGCTCCATCTCCCCTTTGATGCGGTTATACAGGAAGGTGGAGTGCGGGCTGGCACCCATCGCGCTCACCGCCAGACAGTGCTGTGCGCCGAGCCGACGGCCGGTCAGCGCGCTTTCCACCACCAGCGTATAGTCGACATAGTGAAAATTGCCGTCGCTGCCGGCCTGCTGCCGCGTGGTGCCAAGACAGCAGAACACCGCGTCAACCGGCTGATCCAGCTCCGTCAGCAGGGCGAACAGATCGTCGCCCACCGGGTTGGTCAGTTTGTCATGCGGCGGCAGCGGCCGGCGGCTGGGGGCGGTAATCGCCGTCACCCGCCGGTCCGCCAGCAGCAGGCGCAACAGCTCGCCGCCCACCAGCCCGGTAGCGCCCGTTATCAATACCCGTGCCATAATGCCTCCCGTGCCGTTGTCGCTTTCCATGTAAGTATAAGACAGGTAACAAACCCTGGATCGGCAGGGTGCCTGCGCTAGCTGCGGGCCCAAAACAACTTGGTGCCAAAACCGAGAACGTTGTCGGTCATCTTCACCTCCTGCAGGCTCAGTTGCCACAGGGTGGCCGACATGGCTTTTGCCACCGGGAAACGCTTGCAGTAACGGGCGCGCGCCTGTTGCTCTTCATCACCGCTCAGTATGCGCGCCTCTGCGCGATACTGGACGCCTTTAATCAGCGCGATGCTTTTGGGCTTTGGCGCAATGGTGCCGACCACTTCAGCATGCTGCTGCATCAGCTGCCCGTGGCGGGTATGCGGTTCGGTCATCAGCCACAGCGCCATGCGCTCGGCGTCAAACACGTAAAAACAGTTGGCGCACCACATGTCCACGCCGTTGCCGGCGCAGAGCGTCAGCACGTGCTGTTTGCTGAGGAAGCGGATGATATGCTGCTGTTGTTCGCTCTGTTCCACCGGGGTCTCCTTTAGGCTGTTAACAGCATCTTACCACCGGATTGAGAGGCTGCCTGTGCGGCAGTGAACATGCGCTTGATTTAAAACGAGAGGGCGATGAGTTTCTAAGCTGCCTGTACGGTAGTGAGTCCCAATATTGCCCCAAGAAATCAGTGCATCAATCAGACATTGGCAATGATAACGCTAAGCAAAGCCCTGATTTTGTCAAGGGTGATTGAAAAAAATACGCGGTGGTTTATGTTTTCAGAGCGCAGGAATGGCGCGACTTTATCAATCACGGATGGGAAACATGGCACTATACGGGAAGTTTATAGTTAATGATGCGGATTATTCACCGCTGACGATTTATGGCATCGGCACGTTTATGGCGTTCTCCGGCGACGGTAATTACCGGAACGCGCCAGGGTGTGGGATGATTCCCAACGAGGGGCCAATCCCCTCGGGCAAATACTGGATCGTTGATCGCCCTACCGGTGGCATTCGTGAACCAATAGCAACGTGGTTTAGTGATGTGCTAAACCGGAATTTACGCAATATACCTACCGGAAAAAATGAGTGGTTTGGACTATTCAGGGACGACGGGAAGATAGACGATCACACATGGATAAATGGCGTCAAGCGAGGGAATTTTAGACTGCATCCGGGAACGATATCATATGGTTGTATCACGCTAAAACATCACTCAGACTTTGCAGCAATTCGTAGTGCTCTACTGAGGACTAAAACAATCAATATCAGAAATATGAGATTGCGCGCGTATGGTATCATTGATGTGATTAGCAACGGAGAATGCAAGGTAAGCGGATGAAAAAGGCATTTTTAATACTGGCAAAATTAGCTGTTTTCATCATATTCCTGATGAACGTTGGCGTATGGTTTCCATTTTATCACTTCATCAGGCGCAACATACATCATGTAATGTCTCTGGATACCGCAACAAACATTACAGATATTATTGGGGGGTATCCGGAACCATGGGATTTCATGGCTATAGCAATAGTTTTATTTTTAAACACAATAATATCCATAATTTTATGCAAGCTGACATTTATGCTGGTTCGTCATATTAGAAAAAAAATGAATAAATCAGATTAAATAAAGGCCGGTTAACCCGGCCTGAATTCTGATTTCTCTAAGCTGCCTGTACGGCAGTGAACATCGCTGGTATGAACCGCCGGTTTCATTCCCTTTTCTAAGCTGCCTGTACGGCAGTGAACTAAGCATCGCTGACGCCGTTCTTATAGTGGCGTTTCTAAGCTGCCTGTACGGCAGTGAACATCCGTCAGGAAACCGTCGCCGATACCTTCCATTTCTAAGCTGCCTGTACGGCAGTGAACGCCTCAGCACGCATGGCTTTCGGATCCGTACTTTTCTAAGCTGCCTGTACGGCAGTGAACTGTTTATGACTCGATTACCGCTCTCTGTCTTCTTTCTAAGCTGCCTGTACGGCAGTGAACATGCGTTTTTTTCCGTACTCTCTAAGATTGACTTTCTAAGCTGCCTGTACGGCAGTGAACTCAATCTATAACGTAAATGGAGACGGCTATACTTTCTAAGCTGCCTGTACGGCAGTGAACCCGTAGATACCCAGAACAAAAAGATTGTTGATTTTCTAAGCTGCCTGTACGGCAGTGAACAACAGCACAAGCAACCGTATCGCCGATAAAATTTTCTAAGCTGCCTGTACGGCAGTGAACAGAACTGCATCGCTTCACATATGCAAAAATTGTTTCTAAGCTGCCTGTACGGCAGTGAACTGTTGCCATTTACATCTAACTGACTGTTTTAACAGCCAGACCCTCATTCTTCCGCTAAAAACCCTTTTTTCAGACGCTTCAATCCTAACCTGCTAAATCAACAGGTTAGGATTGCGTACAGAAAAAGGGTCAGAACCAGGGAACGGTGGCGATAGCACTCAGGCCATAAGCGCTGAACTCACCGGCGGTCGGCGTACTGCGCAACATGCCCTGTTCGATAAACAATAAAAAAGACTGGCCGTTGGAGAGGCTTTTCAGGCGGATAAACGGCAGCGTGCTGCGCTGCGCTTTCGCCGCCGGAATACGTTCCTGCGCCTGCTCCATCGTCAGCCAGCCTTTGGCGACCGAACGGCGCTGTAGCCGCTCTGCGCTGCTTTTCACCTGCACGCGACGCACCGTGCGATACGCCGCCCCTGCCGGCACCGGCAATATCGCGCTGCTTTCGGTGTAATCACGCAGGCCTTTACGCCAGCCGTGCTGCTCCAGCTCGGTCAATTCCGCCAGCGAACCGTGCAGCCGCAGCCGTTCCCCCAACGTTTTGCCTGCATCGGGAAAACTGACGCCGATACGCCCCTTGCCAACCGCACCCAACGCCCGGTGCAGCTTGGCAAACAGCGCCTCCAACAGCATCGGCGCGCTGAATTCCGGATCGGGCAGTACGCGGAGTTCGATATAGTGGTCCATAGGCTCCCCTTATTCGCCCTTCTCGCCGAACACGCCGCCGCGCACCAGAATCGCCATCACGTAATGCTGCTGCTCCACCTCCGGCACCTGCCCTTTGGTCACCCAGTTATCCAGCAGGGTATAGAAATCCATTTTCTGCTTCGGCTGACGGTAGGCCTTGCCGCGGCTGGTGACCGAACCGTAAGGCTCCACGGCAATCGGCCCCAGACCTAATTCAACGGCATCTGGATACCAGGTATCGATAGTGCGCAAGGCGTTGCCCACCTTCTGTGAGTGCAGCGCAGCAACCTCATTGACCTGATAGAGGATTTTGCTTTTCTTGCTGTTGCTGTCCAACACCAGCTCCTGCGACGGGAACACTTCCTGCCCCTGCCCCAGCCGCACATAGGCATCTACACGGAAGAAGGCAAAGCTGTCGCCCGACAGACCACGTTCGATCGCCTGTGCCAGCTCAGCCAGCGCGCCGTCCGGCTGGCTGAAGGCACGCAGGCTGTAATCTTCACCGTTAAACTCCCAGCGCTGCTCGTTGCTGCTGACGCAGACTTTAATCGCCTCGGCACCAACCCGGTTGCGCCACAAGAAGCGACCGTTGGCCAGGTTTTCCGCATAGCGCGCCGCCAATACGGCAAAGCCGTGTTCCGTAATATAGCCGTTGATAATCTGCGCCAGCGCGGCCTGATAATCCTGATCGTTACACACCGACGGCGTCGCCAGGTTGCCCATCACCCGCAGGGTAAAGCTGACCTTCAGCGTATCAGCATCGAACGGCAACGCAGCCACGTCTACCCGCTGCAGGTTGGCTTTTTGAATCTCGGCGTCCAGCTTGGCCGGATCGCTGGTCAGCGCATTCTTCAAACGGTTGGAGATGGTACCGCGCACCGCCTTTTCCTGAATCTTCACCGGCTGCCACGTGTCCTGTTGCCACAGGCCGGCGTACATCATGGCGTCGGAGTTCGCCAGTTTACGTTCAAAAGCCAGTACGGATGCCGTTTTAATCGTTGCTTTAGCCATGTCATTAATCCTTTAAATTATTCTTCATTAAATTCTGCGTACTCTTCCTGCGCCGACATCACGCCGCGGCACAGGTAGCAGTCATCTTGATGGTGGTATTGCCATAACATCTGCGGCAGGTCGCTAATGCGGTGCAGGCTGCGCCATTCGCCGACGCCATACAGCGCTTCGGCAAAACGGAACGGCGTGGCCGCATCCCGGGTGTTTTTAACCTCGTCCGGCGCGTACAGCGGAGAAATCGCCCGGTAGCCGGTTTGCAACGGCACCAGATAGCCGGCAGCCGGCTTCGGCAGGTAGCGCCACTCAACGTGTTCGCTCTGCTCGTCGCCTTCTGCCTGCTGTTTCAGCGCGGCGAAATCCAGCCAGGCGTCCAGCATCTCCACCTGCGGATTACTTGCATGCAGCGTCTGATAGTGGTCGTACAGCAGTTCGGAACGATCCAGCAGCGCGAAGCCCGGCAGCAGCCGGCGGGTAATACGTCGCAGCGCTGCCGGCGTGGCGGGATATGCCATCACGCTGACGTTACCGATATCGACAATGGTGCCGCCGGCCAGACGCTGGCTCAGACTCAGGCGGGCCAACTCATCTGCCAGCGCCTGCGCACCGGCTTCACCGCCGTCGATGACGCCGTTGCACTCCACCACCAGCGATACGGTGATATGCATGCGCCCTTCTTCATTGAACGCCGCCGTTTTAGCCTCTTTGGTTAACGGATTGCGCGTCAGAGCGAACACCCTGTCGTAACCGGAGGAGTACGCCTGCAACTGCTGCTGGTGGCACACCACACCGCAGTTATCCAGCGTCAGGCCTCGGCTGTGCTGCAGCCTGCGCGACAGCGCATGGGTAAAACCGAGAAAGTGGCTGATGGCCGGAAAGCCATAGGTCAGCCCCGCAATAGCGTTGGCGTTCTCCACGCGAACATGGCGCAAAACAATTAACGAACTCATAGCGCCGCCTCCGCCCACTCCGCCTCAAACTCACGCAGGCGCTGCTTAAACAGCGGCGCCGTTGACCATTCCCTGCGTTCCACTTCGCTAAACAGCATCTGTTCATGCTCCAGCTGTCTGTTAAGCCATACGCCGAAGTCCAGCGCGATCTCCCGCTGCCAGTCGCCGGCTTCGCGTTCGGCGCGGAAATCCGGATCGACGCGCCCTCTCAGCGGATCCAACCACAGCTGCTGGGATCGCTTCAGGCGACACTCTGCCTCCGCGCTCCAGCCGGCCTGCGCTTCCAGGTTCTGGAGGCCGGCGGCGTAGCTGAACAACATATCAATCACTTCATCGACGCCGGCCGCGCGCCGCTGGCGGATCTCCATTGTGCTGTCCCTGGGCTGGACGCTAAGCAGGTAGGCACGCAGCTGTCGCACCGCATCGCGCGCTATCGCGCTGAACTCGCTGCTACGGTAAAAAATAGAGGTGTGTTTTAACGGCGGCTTGGACTGCGTGAGCCACTGCGGCGCGGCACAGTTCAGCAGCCAGTTACGGCCGCCGCGCGTGCTGTTAAGGTAGGAAATATTCTGCGGTTTGGTGCCGCCCATGCTTTGCACTGCCAGATTGGGGTACATCACGCGCGTTTCTGCGTGCCATTTTCCCGCCCGGACCGCGGCGGAAATCGCCTTCGCCTGTTCGCTAAAACGCGCCTGCGTCAGACGCTGATGCAGCGCCTGCGCCAACGAGGAGGAAAACAATGGACTCAGCAGGTGATACTGGTTATCGCCGATCGGAAAATAGAGCTGTTTTGCCAGCGCATGGGAGGCAGGCTGCTTGTTGATCAGAACCTGTTTAAAGCCGCTGACCCACTGGTTTAACTGCTGTTCATCCTCCGCCAGCGCTGCCAGCGCACTCTCATCGCCACGGTTAAGCTGGGCGATCAGCGTGTCGCCCCGATGTTCCATTTGCAGCAGCTTGGCGACGTCCAGAGCTGCAGCGTTACCAACCGCGTCGATCGCCGGCTGGCGCAACGTTGCGGTGGTCAGGTAGCGGGCGTCTTCATCCTCCTGCACCGCAAAAATGCTACTGCCTTTGGCATCGCTGTGGGTAAACTTCAGCGCATGGGTCACCAGACCGATCTGCCCGGCGCGGTTCGCCGCATCCGTCAGCCAGTTACGCACCTCATAACGCTGCTCCAGCTCACGCCGCTGCTCTGCCGCCCTCTGCCTGACGGCGGCAATCTCCAGCGCATCGCTTAACCCGGCCAGCTTTTTCTCCGTGTCTTTATCGAAGGCTTCCAGCTTTGGCTGCCTTCGGCTATCGACATAGGCAATAATTGATTGCACTAACCCATCGTGTTCCATATGCCTCCTTATTCCATTCATATGGTTATTCCAGTGCGCCAAACACTCCCAACAGCGGGTGGTAATGCCATGACGCATCCCCCTCCTCTCGACGCAAACACACTTCGCCAAACAGCTGACTGATATCACTCAGTTCCTTGTTCAACTGCTCCGCCAGCCGCTGATACACATCGAGATAGTTCAGTTCAAACCACGCGCTGACGCCGTCGGCCAAGGCCAGCGACGCTTCGCGGAATCCGGCGCTCTCACGCCATTGTCCTAGCTGCAGATCGGGAAACTTAAAGCACGGCGTATCTCCCTCTTCCGCTATCCACAGGTAGTGACGTTTGTCGGGCGCGGAATGACGGAACGGCGTCAGCCGCTGCTGTTCACCGCTCCAGGTTGCCTGCTCCCGCCACCACTGCGCAGCGTAATAGGTTTTTTGCCCTTTCAGCCCCTGCAGTTTGACCCGCAGACTGTAGTGCTCCAGATCGACAAAGTTCTCTTTATAAGACAGCGATCTACGCTGTTGGATGCGCGGAACGGCGCTGATGGCCTGATACTGTTCGGGCCGCAAGATGTCGCTAAGATCGTGACGGTTCAGCGTAAAGGCGGCGGACTCAAAACCCGGTCGCGTGTAGGCGGGTTCTGCCCCGCGCAGCGCCCTGATATTTTGCCGGAGCACCCATAAATTCGCCGTCTCACAGGGCTGCCGCCGGTGGCGCTGAATGCGCCCCGCCAGCTGAATCAGTGAACGCATCGAGCTGGGTTCGGCCAGCGCCCAGTCATAGTCATGATCGCGCCCGACTTCGGCCACCGAGGTCGCCAGCACCACAAACAGCTGATTTTTTTCAGGGTAACGGCGCAGCGCCTGCTCAATTTCCGGGATCTGCCACAGCCCCTGCGGATCGTAACGCGTCAGCGTCTGGTCCAGACGCTGCTCGATATGCGAACGCATCATCAGCGGGTGCTGGCTGTGGTAAACGCAGTAGTGCACCCGCGTATCCGCCGGCGACGCCGTATTCATCAGACGCCGGGCCACCGCCACCAGCGGATCGATATTCGCCATGCGTACAACCCCCAGCGATACCCGTTGTCCGGACGGATGGCATTGATGATGATCGTGATGAAGGCGGTGCATCGCCGTTGAAAATGTCGTCGCCACGCTGTCCAGCACGTCGCCCTTGCGCTGGCTGGAGGCATCAATGGGAATCAGCGCCATCTGGCGCAGCACTTGCGTGCTGCCCAGACGCTTCACGCGGCGTTCGACAAAAGCACCGTGCGCCTGCTTAAAACCAGCGGCATCGGCGATGTCCTGCTGCCTGGCTTCATGTTCATCGAACCAGGCGCAACATATGTTCAGCGGCGTGTCGGGCTGGCCGCACACCTGCTGGTAATCCTGTCGGCCGGCGCAATAGGCGTTAAACAGCGCCTCAATCAGCGCCGGCGGCAAGGTGGCGGAAGAGAGCAGCACCCGGCTGCCCAGCATGCCGGCCCAGTTGACCAAGCGGCACAGCGCCGGCAGATCGTTAAGATCAAAATCATCCGGTTCATCCAACACCAGATCGGCGGTCAATAGTCGCAGCATTGGGGCGATCTGTTGCCCGCCGCGCACGCCCTCCGTCGCGCCGATCAGATGATCGATGGTGGTCACCAGCACCGGCGCGCTAAGCAATTTATTTAACGGCGAACGCTCCTGCAGCCAACGGCTCAGCCGCCCGTCGTCCAGGCTGCCCTCATAACTAACATAGTGATGCTCCGCCAGCAGCGCTTCAGTCGAGGCGCTGCCGCCCGGCGCGGCTTCTTTCTGCCGCAGCTGATGGAGCTGGCTGACCGCCGCAGAGCCAATCAGCACAGCCAGATCATCATCCTGCAGATGCAATTTATCCCGCAGCGCATCGCCGGTCTGTAAGGTCAGGGTGCGCAGCCCAAGCGCCACCGAGAACCGGCAGCCCAGCGCCTCGTCAGCCAAGGCATACATAATGCGCGCATTGGCAAAGGTTTTTCCGCAGCCGGTCGAGGCCATGTTGACCCCAAAAAATCCCTGTCGCACGCTGCGCTCCCGCAATGCAGCGGCCACGTCGAATGCCTTATCCTGCCAGCGGAAGCGCTCCTGCGTGCTGCGGCGCTGAAAACCTTTATGACGGGTTATCGCCGGCAGTGTCCGGCGGATCTTCGGTAGACTGCGCCCCAACAGCAGCGCGTTCTGTCCGACGCCGATGGTGTGTTCATCCAGCTTTTGCTTTAACCGACCGCTCTGCCGATCGCTATTGGCATAGGCGTGATAGCCTTCATCCTGCCAGGCAGCGGTGGTGGTCGGTAATGATGAATAGTGGTGGTCTGCCAGCATCAGCGTCAGGCGGGCCATATGGCTGGTAAAACGCTGTTGCAGCACGCCAAACTGTAATAACGCCGGCTGCAACAGGGCGCGCCGGGCAAATTTATGCGCCTTGGCACGCCAGTGCCGGCTGCGGATCGGCGTGCCGTCGGGAAATGTCCATACCGCTTTCCTCTCCTCCCGGCTCCAGTCGGCAAGCTGATGAGGAGGGACGTTCCACATCGCATCCAGTTGTCGCGTAAGCCAGGTGTCCATCTGCGTCGGATCCGGCGCATGGTCAGCACCAAGGTAGGTCGGCAAACGGTGGTGGGAAACAATCAGCCAGGCCACGGTGGTAGCCAACGGCGGCAACGCGGCAAAAACGGAAGCAGAGGGCGACACATCATCGTCTACCAGCGCAGCCAACATACGCGCATCATCATCTGCGTCGATCTCACTCAGCGCCGCCAGCCACTCCCGATCGCTGCGCTCGCCCACCCAAGCGCAAAACAGCCGTAGCGACACCCATTCATGACGGTAAGGCTGATAGCCCTTGGCCTGCCCACACAACCCCTGCTGGAACAGGGCGTTGGCCTTGCCGAAGTCGTGGAACAGACCAGCGATGGCGGCCAGCAGGCTGATGCATTCCGCGCTGCGCCACTGATCTTCATCCTGCTGGCGCAGAATATCGCGCTGCGTGACGTTGGTCGGCACCGCGCCCTGTCGGTTAAAACAGCGCGGGTTGCCGACAATCCACAATAACTCGGTTTGGTTGGCGCCTTTAATCCAGTGGCAGGCCACCGCCGTATTGCGCCGCGCGGTTTTACGCAGCAGACGGCGCAAGGTATTCAGCCCCTCCAGCGTAATCGCCGTTTGCCAGGTACGGTCGCCGCGGCGTTCGGCGAACTGGTCGAGAATACGCCGCGTTTCCACCAGCGCCCGTTTGCTGCACTGCGCCACCAGCATGATATTCATCGCGCCACCTGACTCAGTTGAAGTGCCGTATCCTGCAGGGCGTCAATCATGACGTCCAACGCCTGCGCCTTTTGGAAGCCATTCAGGCAACGTTGGCGAAACGTCTGTTCATCTTCCCCTTCCATGGCGGCGATAAACGCCTGCGGCAGGATCAGCGCGTCTTTAATCAGATCGGCCACGTCAAACACCAGCCCACCGCGCCGGGTTTTGCCATGCAGCACCGCCAGCCCGTGGGGTAAACCGATCACCCAGGTGGCCACCGCCGCCAGCCCGTAAGCCAGGTAATTGCCGTGGTCGAGAAAACGATTGGCGACATCCGCCCCGCCACCGCGTTTGGCGCGGGTAAAATCGCCGTAGCTCACCGCCTGCGCCGCTAATTTATATAACACCTTGGTCATCACCGCTTCCTGCGTTAATAAATCGGTGCCGTTGCGGCAATCTGCAAGGCTATTTTCATAACGGGATAATAATTGCAGCAGCCGCTCCTGGGATAAATTAAACCCACTTTCCCGCTGCATGGCAGGGCTCAGCCAGTGCTGTTTTATTTTCGCAATGCGTACACGCTGAAAAGCGACGGCCGCCGCCAGACGGTATTGTTCGTCAAACCAGAAACTCACCCAGTGCTGTAAATATTCAGTAGGACGGTATTCGCTCTGTGAGGTTAACCAGGAAACGTCGACCTCGACCTCATTGGCTGCGTACAGCGGCGTGCCGCCACCGCCGCAAAAGCCAACCAGCACGCCGGCCTTGGCGAATTCACGCATCGCCGCTTGCGTGACCGACGTGCCGGTGCCCAGCATCACCACCGTGGTGTTGGCGATAGGAATATTCCAATACAACGACTGCCGTCCTTCATCCGTGACATATTCTACCCGGCCACCGTTTACCAGCACCCGACAATATTGCAGATAATATAAATTGGCACGTTTGGAGTGCAGAATGGTTTTTAATTCTGACGGCGAAATAATATTGCCCACGGTGATTATTCCTTTGCTATAAAATTAGAAAATTCCTTTTTTGTGGTGCGCTGTTCACAAAAAACCGACAACTACACTACCACGGGTAGTAAATTCTCATTCTCCGTGTGAAATATAAAGTTCTATTATCTGTTTTGCTATTACCGACCTCTTATTTTTGCTAAAAAGTCGCTTCGGCGATAACAATCGTCTATTGCCTATATTTTTTCCGGTATCACTGCCCGGTTAGACAGAAAAAGGAGAAACGGGGATACTGAGCGCCGTAAACCATGCGGAACAGACCCGCACGAGACGATTCGTTCAAAGGTAGGAATAATGGCGGAAACCACCACCTGGCACCTGTATATGCTGCGTCTGCCAAGCGGCATGCTGTATACCGGCATCACCACCGACGTGGCACGGCGGCTGGCGCAGCATCAGGCGGGCAAAGGCGCCAAGGCGCTGCGCGGCAAAGGCGAGCTGCAGCTCGCCTTTCACTGCGCGGTCGGCGACCGTTCGCTGGCGCTGCGGCTGGAATACCGCATCAAGCAGCTGAGCAAGCTGCAAAAAGAGAGGCTGGTGTCACACCCGCCTCTGTCTTTGGACTATCTGCTGGTTAAAAACGGTTAAACGGCGCGGCGTACTCCACTGCGCCGTTTACGCCGTCCAGCGCGTCTTGCGCCAGCGGGTAAACCTGAAACGCCTGCTCGCAGCCCGGCCAGCGACAGCTCAGCCCGAACTCCGCCGCCGGCTTAAAGCCAAAGCGTGAGTAATACGCCGGCTCGCCCAGCACCACCACGGCGGCATAGCTGAACTCATTCAGCGCATCCAGCCCTTCGTAAACCAGCTTCTCCCCCAACCCCTGACGGCGCAGGCGCTCTTCCACCGCCAGCGGTGCCAGGCCGACCCACTGGCGATCCTCGCCTTCGACGTCGACCGGGCTAAAGGCGGCATAGCCCACCACGCCGCCTTCGTCATCGGTGGCGACCACGCCCAGCGTCAGCAGGCCGTCTTCACGCAGCTGGCGCACCAGATCGGCTTCATCGTCACGCCCGAAGGCACTGCGCAGCAGGGCATCGATGCCCGCGGCGTCTACCGGAATCTCTACGCGAATCAGCATGGCGCCACCACTCGGGAAGACGGTTCTGCGCCCTCTTGTAAACCTGCTTCAACAAACTCCGCCAGCTGCAGCAAGCCAATGCGCAGCGGCGCCGGCATGGCTTCCAGTTCAATCGCATCCATCAGATTTTTTACATACAGGCCCAATTCGGTATCCCCTTCAATCTGTAGCCGACGCTGGAAAAACAGCGTGTCAGGATCCTGCTTGCGCGCCGCGATCAGGATCAGATCGTTGGCGTCGCCGCTGAAGCTGACGTCGGCCTGTGCATGCTGGCGAACCACCAGCCGATCGTTTTCTACCGTCATAAACCATTGTAGCGCCAGATCGCGTACTTCGATCTTCAGCCACCGTGATTCAAGAAATTCCAGATCGCCATCCGCGAGCGCCTGACGGAACTGCCAACCCAGCACCTGCTCCAGCAGTTGACGCTGCAGGGCGAAAGGGGTGAGTTTGAGCGGCACGCGCAGCAGCGACGGCCCTTGGCGCACAATGCGCGATCGTAGTTTTTCCAACACGGTCATCCACTCCTTCATTACTCAATTCCCGCTATTTTGCCATATTGCGGCCAGGCTTCCGCGGTCTATATCAACAAATCATGCGATTGAGGGTGACTCCCCCGCCGTTTATCAATACGCCAGAAACTGCCCCAAATCAAAACCTGCTGCGTATGACTTCACTAAAATTGTCCCCCCGTTAAACAGCGCCGCTGCCGTATTACGCACGGCGACAACCGTCACAGCGCCCCGCCGCTGGACCAGGATCACTGTATGGAGCTGCTTTGTCCCGCCGGAAATTTACCGGCGCTGAAGGCCGCGGTCGATAACGGCGCCGACGCCGTTTATATCGGTCTGAAGGACGACACCAACGCGCGCCACTTCGCCGGGCTGAACTTCAGCGAAAAAAAACTGCAGGAAGCGGTGGAGTATGTGCATCGCCACGGCCGTAAGCTGCATATCGCCATCAACACCTTCGCCCACCCCGACGGCTACGCCCGCTGGCAGCGCGCGGTGGATATGGCGGCGCAGCTGGGCGCCGATGCGCTGATTCTGGCGGATCTGGCGATGCTGGAGTACGCCGCCGAACGTTACCCGCATATCGAGCGCCACGTCTCCGTGCAGGCCTCCGCCACCAATGAAGAGGCGATTCGCTTCTATCAGCGTCACTTTGCCGTGCACCGCGTGGTGCTGCCGCGCGTGCTGTCGATGCATCAGGTGAAACAGCTGGCGCGCACCAGCCCGGTGCCGCTGGAGGTGTTCGCCTTCGGCAGTCTGTGCATCATGGCGGAAGGCCGCTGCTATCTCTCTTCTTACCTGACCGGCGAATCCCCCAATACCGTCGGCGCCTGCTCGCCGGCGCGTTTCGTCCGCTGGCAGCAGACGCCGCAGGGCATGGAATCACGCCTGAACGACGTGCTGATTGACCGCTACCAGGAAGACGAAAACGCCGGCTACCCGACGCTGTGCAAAGGCCGCTATCTGGTTGACGATGTGCGCTACCACGCGCTGGAAGAGCCCACCAGCCTGAACACGCTGGCGCTGCTGCCGGAGCTGCTGGCCGCCAATATCGCTTCGGTAAAAATTGAGGGCCGCCAGCGCAGCCCGGCCTATGTCAGCCAGGTGGCGCGCGTCTGGCGCCAGGCAATCGACCGCTGCATCGCCGACCCCGCCGGCTACCAGCCCGACGCCGGCTGGATGGCGGCGCTCGGCGCAATGTCTGAAGGCACCCAGACCACGCTCGGCGCCTATCACCGTAAATGGCAATAGCAGGAGGCTGCATGAAATACGCATTGGGGCCGGTGCTCTACTACTGGCCGAAAACCGAGACCGAAAGCTTTTACCAGCAGGCGATGCGCAGCAGCGCCGATATTATTTATCTCGGCGAGAGCGTCTGCACCAAGCGGCGCGAGATGAAAGTCGGCGACTGGCTGGCGCTGGCCAAGACGGTGGCGCAGTCCGGCAAGCAGGTGGTGCTCTCCACGCTGGCGCTGCTGCAGGCCCCCTCCGAGTTAAACGAGCTGAAGCGCTATGTGGAGAACGGCGAATTTCTGATTGAGGCCAACGATCTCGGCACGGTGAATATGGCGGCGGAACGCGGCCTGCCGTTTGTCGCCGGCCATGCGCTGAACTGCTATAACGCCTATACCCTGCGGCTGCTGCACAAGCAGGGCATGACGCGCTGGTGCATGCCGGTGGAGCTGTCCCGCGACTGGCTGGGTAAGGTGCTGGAGCAGTGCGGCGAGCTGGGTTTCCGCCGCGGTTTTGAGGTGGAAGTGCTGGGCTACGGTCACCTGCCGCTGGCCTACTCCGCCCGCTGCTTTACCGCCCGTTCGGAAAACCGCGGCAAGGACGAGTGCGAAACCTGCTGCATCAAATACCCGCAGGGGCGCGCCATGCGCTCACAGGAAGACCAGCAGGTGTTCGTACTCAACGGCATTCAGACGATGAGTGGTTACTGCTACAACCTGGGCAATGAGCTGAGCGGCATGCAGGAGCTGGTCGATATCGTGCGGCTATCGCCGCAGGGCGTGGAGACGTTGACGATGCTCGAGCAGTTCCGCGCCAATGAAAACGCTCAGCAACCGCTGGCGCTGGCTGGCGACAGCGACTGCAACGGCTACTGGCGACGCGTCGCCGGGTTGGAGCTGGTGCGGTAAATACTTCGACCTTAGCGACTCTAACGTCAGCACCCATGGTCGCCAATCCCGGTGCCTGCAAATTCGGGTGTTGGCCTTTAGCGCGCATCACGGGCTGCCGAACAAGGAACCGGAGCCAGGGGCAATCGGCCAGGGATGGCTGATTGAGGAGGCACAGGCAGGGATGCCTGTAGAGCCGACCCGCCCGGCGATGGTGACGCCATGAGGGCACCCGCACAGCGGGCAGAACGTGCCTAAGCGCGGGCGCGGGTGCAGGGGCCGCGCCCTCGGCCCCTGCAATTGCCGTTCACAGAAGTAACAGAGGAATACAGTTCGTTTGCGGCAATTCCAATTACGCAGAGCTTACAGAAACAACTACCTGTACGGCAGTTCACGTTAAATAAACAACGGAAAAAAGGGGCCAGCCGCTACGCCCGCCGCTTACGGAACAGGCTGCGCAGCGCCACGCTGTTGTGCACCAGACCCACCCCGATACCAATCACGGTATACACAGCGCCAAGCAACAGCAGCATCAGCACGTCGTTCCCCACTTCATTCAGCGACATCCCCATCTGGTTCACCCCGGCGATCGCCTTGGTGGCCCAGGTGGAAGGAATGCAGTAGGAAATGGCGCGCACCCAGCCCGGCATCGCCTGCAGCGGCCAGATGGTGCCGGAAAGGTAGAAAATCGGCGTGGTGATAAACGCCAGCGTCAGGTAAATCATCTCCACGCTGCGCAGGCACTCGGTCACCAGCTTCCCTAACCCCAACACCGCCAGCAGGAACGGGAAGGTCAGCAACAGCACTTCCGCAATGTTCGCCGTCTGCCGGTAGCCCAGCACCCATGGCCACAGCACAAACAATACGATCGACAAAAACAGCCAGATCGGCAGCAACGCCGACAGACCGCCGAGATACACCGGGATCGACGGTTTGCCGCTCGGCGCGCTTTTCAGCGCAATGCTGACGCGCACGCTGGCGATCAGCAACGAATGCTGCAGCAGCATGACCAGCAGGCCGGGGAAGACGATCGCCGCAAAGCTGATGCCGGGGTTAAACACGTCCAGCGTCTGCCCCTGAATCGGCGTCAGGATAATCTGCGCCTGCCGCTCGCTAAAGCCGCTGCGCAGCAGCAGCGACGTGTTGTACTGATTAAGCAGCTGCTGATAAGCGGTCACCACGTCCTGCTGGATCTGCCCGTTAGCCAGCCGGTTGGTGGCATCGCCGTACACCGGTACCACAATGTTCTCACCGTGCAGGATCTTCTTCTCCAGATCCACCGGCATAATGATCACCGCAAACAGCTCGCGCCAGCCCAGATCGCGCTGCGCCTGATCCAGACTGTCGTAGGTTTTGATAGCGATTTTCGAGGTGGCGTCCAGCTGACGGATCAGCTCGCGGCTGGCGCTGCTATGATCCTGATCGATCACCCCCACCGGCAGATCCCACACCGAACGGTTGGCATACACCAGGCTCATTACGCACAGCGACAGGATCAACATCAGCCACATCGGCCGTTCCAGCATGCCGATCAGCACCCGGCTAAAGGTTTGCCAGTAACTCTTCATAGCGTTCCCTCGTCCTTAGCCAGCCGCTTCGGCAGCCGGTTGCGCACCAAAAACGCGGTCACCAGCGGATAGACCAACAGCAGCGCGCAGACGCCGAAAATAGCCCGCGCCGGCACCTGACGCAGGAAGACGTCAAACATCGCGTACAGCGCGTGCGTCAACGGTTCAATATTGGAAATAATCCGCGCCGGCAGCGGCATCGACAGCTCCGGCACCGCCATGCCGGAATAGGTCATCGCGATACTGACCAGAATACCGATCAGGCTGTAGGCGGTAATCGCGCTGCCGGTAAAGGTAAACAGCAGCAGGCCGATACTCTGCGCCGCCGCCACGTAGAAAAAACCGATCAGCAGCATAAACAGCGGGTTGCCGCTGACGCGTGCGTCAAAAATACCCACCAGTGCGGCAATCTCAATCATCAGCAGCGTGGTAAAGCTGATGGTGTACGGCGCCAGTTTGCCCAACAGCGCCAGGCTGAACGGTCGTGCGCTCAGCAGCGACTTGCTGCGCGCCATCACGTAGATCATGCAGGTAACGACAAACAACTGCAGCAGGTGAATGGTCGCGGCGAACTGCTGGTAATAAATATAACTGCCGCTGGCGTTAAACAGACTGCCGTAGTTAAGCGTCACATCCGCCAGCGGCGGCAGCGTTTTCCCCATGCTGGCGGCGATAATCGAACGGTAGCTGCCGTTGGTTTCCGTTATCAGGCCGCTGAAATCCTGGGTGGAGTAAAGCCCGGCGCCGTAGAACAGGGCGTTGTAATACAGCACGATGCTCGGCTGCTTGCCCGCCAAGGCATTCGCCTCAAGATCGGGCGGCACATACAGCAGCGCATAGTCCTGCGCGCTGCGCAGCCGGCGCAGCGACTCACTCAACCCGCCGTCATGGGCCTCCACGTGAGCATGAGAGCCGGCGTCCAGTTTACGGACCAGCGATTTTGACAGCGGGCTGTGGTCGTTATCCACCACCGAAACCGGCAGGTTCAGCAACGTCCCCTCCGAGAAGTTGCTGCTGATAAGGCCAAACAGGATCAGCGGGAACAGCCAGCCCAGCCAGTGGATCACCGGGCTGCGGAAAGCAACCCGGCATTCCCGGCTAAACGCGTGGCTGAAGCAGCGCCATCCGGCCCTTACTCTTTCCATTGCCATAAGCTGCTCATCCCTGGGCGCAGGCCTTCAATCGGCTGGGCCGGGTACAGGCGGACTTCAAAGGTTTTCAGGTCGAAATCGCCGGTGGCGCGCGTAGCACGCTTGGTGGCGTAGTCCCCCAGCGGGGCGATATAACGCACTTCGGCATCGATGACTTTATCTTTCAGCGCCGGTACGCGCAGCTTCACTTTATCGCCTTTGCGTATATTGGCCAGAATGTCTTCACGCAGGTTAAACACAAAGTAGGCATCCGGCAGGCGGATCAGCGTCACCAACGGGCTGGAAGCGTTCAGCAGCTCACCGACTTCGGCGGGAATCGGCCCCACTTCGCCGTCGACCGGCGCCTTCACCTGCAGGTCATCAGCCTGCGCCTGCACTTCCAGCAGGTTTTCTTCCGCTGCACGCAGCGCCGCGGCATATTGCTGACGCAGCTCGATACGGTCGCCGTTGATGCCTTCATCCAGCTTGGCCTTCGCATCCTGTACCTGTTGGTAGGCGGTGTCGCGCGAACGGCGCGAACTGTCCAGCTCAGACTTGGAGATATAGCCTTTGGCCGCCACGCTGCGGTTACGATCGTAATCATGCTGCGCGTTGCGCAGTTCGGCCTGCGCCTGTGCCAGACTGGCGCGCAGGCTGCGGATATTCTCTTCACGCGTGCCGTGCAGCGACTGGTCGAGCTGCGCCTTGGCCTCATCGCGCGTTGCCTGTGCCGAACGCAGCTGCGCCAACAGCTCCGGGCTGTCCAGTGTAATCATCACCTGGCCGGCCTTCACGTCGTCGCCGCGTTCAATCAGGCGTTCCACCACCCGTCCCTTGGCTTTCGACGCCACGATCACTTCCGGCGCGTCCACCTCTCCCTGCAGTAATAAGTCCTGATTATGCGAGCGGAATAATACCGCCATCGCAATCGCGATCACCACCAGCAGCAGGGTAAATAAGGTCTTTTTATTCATGCATCAAGCTCCCTGAACGTAAGCGGCAAGCGAAAATGTGACGATCCATACAACGTAGGTCTCTCCCCAAAGGCCATATCTGCGGTAAGGATATCACAAGCACATATATCCTCTTTTATAACCGCAATTTGCATTATGCTTTTAACGTGAAATTGCAGATCCCTGCACTCGCCCTTTAAGCGATGAAACTTGCAACAATGGACGAATGATATGACACAAAACGCATCAGTTCCGCTTTCGGTACTGGATCTTTCCCCGATTCCTCAGGGAGCAAAAGCGCGCGACGCGTTTCACTGCTCTTTAGATTTAGCACAACATGCTGAAAAGTGGGGGTTCCAGCGCTATTGGTTGGCGGAACATCACAATATGACCGGTATCGGCAGCGCGGCGACCTCGGTGCTGCTCGGCTATCTGGCCGCCGGCACCGACACCATTCGGCTGGGCTCCGGCGGCGTGATGCTGCCCAACCATGCGCCGCTGGTGATCGCCGAACAGTTCGGCACGCTGGAGTCGCTGTACCCTGGCCGTATCGATTTGGGGCTGGGCCGCGCGCCGGGCACCGACCAACGCACCATGATGGCGCTGCGCCGCCACCTGTCCGGCGAGGTGGATAACTTCCCACGCGACGTGCAGGAGCTGCAGCACTACTTTGCCGAGGTACAGCCCGGGCAACCGGTGCAGGCGGTGCCGGGCCAGGGGCTGCACGTGCCGATCTGGCTGCTGGGTTCCAGCCTGTACAGCGCCCAGCTGTCCGCCAAGCTTGGCCTGCCGTTCGCCTTCGCCTCCCACTTCGCGCCGGATATGCTGTTCCAGGCGCTGCGCTTGTACCGGGAAAACTATCAGCCTTCCGAACGCTGGCCGCAGCCGCATGCGATGGTATGCGTCAACGTCATTGCCGCCGACAGCGAGCGCGACGCGCGCTTCCTGTTCAGCTCCATGCAGCAGCAGTTTATCAACCTGCGCCGCGGCGAGCCGGGGCCGCTGCCGCCGCCGGTAGACAATATTCACGCGCTGTGGAGCGCCGGCGAGCAGTATGGCGTCGAGCAGGCGCTGAGAATGTCGATCGTCGGCGATGAAAATAACGTGCGTGAAGGCCTGCAGGCGCTGCTGCGCGAAACCGAGGCCGACGAGATTATGGTTAACGGGCAGATCTTCGACCATCAGGCACGACTGCGCTCGTTTGAGATCGTCGCGCAGGTGAAGGATGCGTTAACGCGCGGCTAAACGCCGCGCACTGCGGCGGGGGAGCCTTCCCCCGCCCTCGTTTCAGGTGCGGGACGGCTGTCCGGCCGCCAGCCGCCGATCGGCGCGTAGTACCAGCAGGGTGCGCAGCAGCAGTGCCAGCATCAACAGCAGCTCCAGCACCAATGCCGCCAGCAGCGCATGCAGATAGTCACCCGGCGACGCATGCAGCACCTGCACCAATACCGTCCCCAGCAAAATAGGCCCCAGCCCCAGCGACGTTTGTTGCACCGTCGCCAACAGGGCGCTGCCGGAGCCGGCATGCTCGACCGGCACATCAGCCAGGCCAATACGGAAGAAACCGCTGACGATCAGCGCCTGACCGGCACCGATCAGCAGCGTTGCCGGGATTAAATTGACGATGTCCGGCTGCGGCCATACCAGCAGCATAGTCAGCATCAGCGCCAACAGCCCGCCGATCTGGATCAGGCAGCCAAACAGCAGCGTGCGCACCTTGCCGAAATGCTCAATCACCGTGCTGCTCAGCAGCGAGGAAATAAAATATGCCACCCCGAGCGCAATAAACGCATTGCCCGACTGGAATGCATTCAGCTTCGCCCCCGCCTGCAGCGTCAGCGCCATCACAAACATAAAGCCGCTCCAGCAGGAGAAGAACAGAATAGCGATGGTCAGCCCGAATCTGACGCTCGCCAGCCGCAGCAGCGCCGGCGGCAGCAGCGGGAAGTTATTGCGCCGTTCCTGGCGCCGTTCCACACGCCACAGCTGCAGCAACAGCGGCCCGCTGAGGGCCAGCAGCGCCAGACACGGCCACGGCCAGTGCCACACCGGCCCCAACGCCAGCGGAAACAGCAGGCAAACGATGGTCAGCGCCAGCAGCAAGGTGCCCGGCCAGTCGATATTGACCCGCCGTTGCGCGCGCGTGTCCGGCACCCAGCGATGGGCGCAGACCAGCACCAGCACGCACAGCGGAATATTGATCAAAAAGACGCTGCGCCAGCCGTAACCGGCGATATCCAGCGAAATCAGCAGCCCGCCCAGCACCTGGCCGATAATAAACGCCAGCCCGCCGATGCCGCCGTACAGTGCCATCGCCCGGGCGTGTTCGCGCCCGCGCAGGCAAACGTGAATGGTCGCCATGATCTGCGGCACGATCATCGCCGCGCCGACACCCTGCAGCGTACGCGCCACCAGCAGCAGCCAGACCGAGTTCGCCAGCCCGCACATCAGCGAGGCCAGGGCGAACAGCCGCACGCCCCATAAAAACAGGCGGCGACGCCCCAGGTTATCCCCCATCCGGCCGCCCATCGCCAGACAAACGGCAAACGCCACACCGTAAACCGCGACAATCAACTCCAGCTGCGTCGGCGTGGCGTGCAGCGACTGCGCCATCGCATCCAGCCCGACGTTAACGATGGAAAAGTCGATCATCGGCAACAGTTGCCCCACCAGTAAAATTATCAACCCCGCACGGCCCAGAACGGCCGCGGATGATGGTGTGCTCATCGTGTCCTACCCTTGTATCAAACCAGGAATGTGACTAGCATCACCATTAAATTAAACGGGTACCAGTTCTTGATTATCATGGTATAAAAACTACCGGTCTTATTGCGGAGGGAAACTATTTATGTCTGAAATTACATCCCCAACCGACGCTGGACAGGCGGATAACCGCAAGCAGCTGGGCGCATTTCTGCGCGCGCGCCGTGAAAGTCTCGACCCGAACCGGCTTGGCCTGCCGCGCATGCGCCAGCGCCGTACGCCCGGCCTGCGCCGGGAAGAAGTGGCGCAGTTGGCCGACGTCGGCATTACCTGGTACACCTGGCTGGAGCAGGGTCGGGCGATTCAGGCCTCGACGAAAACCCTGAGTGCCATCGCCCACGCGCTGCAGTGCAATGAGGCGGAAACCCATCATCTGTTCAGGCTGGCCGGTCAAAGCCTGCCGGCCAGCGCCCAGCACGGCGGCTGTGAAAAACTGTCGCCTTACGGACAACGCCTGCTGGATCAGCTTGATCCGCTGCCGGCGATCATCTCCAACGCACGCTTTGATATTCTGGGTTTTAACCGCGCCTACTGCCTGCTGATGGGGGTCGATCTGGCGACGCTGCCGCCCGAGGACCGCAACTGCATCTATCTGGCGTTCACCCACGAGCAGTGGCGCGCCAGCCAGCTGGACTGGGACGATATCATGCCGAAAATGGTGGCGCTGTTCCGCGCGCAAATGGCGGAACACCTGGGCGACCCGGTCTGGGAACAGCAGCTGGCGCGCTATCTGTCGGTCTCGGAGGATTTTCGCGCGCTGTGGGAACGCCACGAGGTGCGCAGCATCGATAATAACGTCAAGCGCTTCCTCCACCCGCAGGTCGGGGAAATGAGCCTGCGGCAGAATAACTGGTGGTCGGCGCCGCGCAACGGCGACCGGATGCTGGTGTATATACCGGCGGATGAACAGAGTGAACGCCGCCTGCAACAACTGACCGGCGGCGCGGAGTAACGGCGGGCGGTGGCCCGCACGGTTAACGTTGGATCAGGTAGCGGATGGTCGGCCCGTCCTGCTGGATATCCAGCACTTTGTAGCCGTGATTACGCGCGTCGAGCGGGATGTTATTGATCGACTGCGGGCAATCGCTGATCACCTCCAGGATTTCGCCGGCCTTCAGCTGCGGCATCGCCTCCAGCGTCGCTACCGCCGGATAAGGACAGGGCTCACCCAGCATGTCCAGGCGGTAATCCGGCACTATCGTTTGTTGCGTCATCACATACTCCTCGCATCAACCCGCTCCGCCCGCGCTTTGGCGCGGAAAAAGCGTTTTTCCCACCACAGCATGGCGACCAACGCCAGCGCCAGCAGCAGATAAGTCACCAGCAACCCGCCCGTCGGGCCGAAGACCTCCAGCAGGTTGATCTTGTCATAGTCGGTGGCCAGCGACGGCGCCAGCGCATCCCAGTAGTAGGCCAGCAGCGTCGCGCCAATGATATTGCCGAGCCCGACCCACCAGTAGTGCACCTGCCCTTCCACCGCGCGGTACATCCAGCCGGTTTCACAGCCGCCGGCCAGCACAATGCCAAAGCCGAACAGCAGACCGCCAATCAGCGCGTTCGGCCCGGCCCACATGATTTTGGGCGCGACGCCCAGCTGTACATAGCTGAAAATGCCGATCGCGCTGACCGCCATGCCTAAAATAATCGCCCGCGCCATATGGGTGCGGCCGGTAATCCACAGGTCGCGAAACGCCGAGGTGAAGCAAATCTGCGCCCGCTCGATCAACAGACCGAAGGCAATGCCGAACAGCATGGCGATGCCCAGCTTCGGCGCATCAAACAGCGTCCACAGCGACCAGGCGCTCATCAGCAGGAAGACCAGCATCCCCAGACGAAAACGGCGGCGCGCCTGTTGCGGCAGCTGGGTCAGCGGCGCGGCGGCCTGCACCTTCTGCAGTTTTATCGGCACGCGGAACAGCGGCAACAGGGTGAATTTGGCGCCAAAGTAAGAGCCGGCGGCGGTCGCCAGCGCAAACAGCCAGGCGTGCAGCGAAAACTGCGGAATGCCGGTAAAAAATGCCGCCAGGTTGCAGCCCATTGCCAGACGCGCGCCAAAGCCGGCGATAATGCCGCCCAGCAGCGCCTGAACGATGCGGATGCGATGCTGCGGCCGGCGCAGCTTGATATTGTTGGCCCACAGCGCGGCGGCGATACAGCCGGCAAACATGCCGATAATCATCCGGCCGTCGATACGCGTCAGCGGCGTGCCCTCCAGCCCAATCACCTTGAAGTAGGCCCACTGCTCGGGATGCAGCCCCAGCCATTGCAGGACGTGGCCACCCCAGCGGGTAAACTCCCCGGTAACCGCCCAGAAGGTGCCGGTGAGGCCAAAGTAGTAGGTAGCCAGCAGACCGGCGGCGATCACCGCCGGCAGCGGCGCCCAGAAGTGCACCAGATAGTCAGTTTTAAATTGTTGCCAGTTCACGGCATCCCCTGTCCGTTAATTCATTAAGAAAAACCTTGTAAATGATACGCCATTTAGCACGGAAAGGCAGATTTCAGACATAAAAAAACCAGCCCGCAGGCTGGTTTTTCAACGGATTGACGAATCCCTATTATGCGTCGCCGAAACGACGACGTGGTGCGCGCTCACGGTTAGCGTTACCGCCACGACGCTCGCCGTTGCCGGCTGCGTTACCGCCTTCACGACGCTCGCCGAAAGAACGACGTGGGCCGCCTTCACGACGTTCGCCGTTAAACGGACGACGGTTGCCGCCGTCGCGACGCTCGCGACGATCGTGCGGCTGTGCATCACCCAGCAGCTGCATGTTCATCGGCTTGTTCAGAATGCGGGTGCGAGTGAAGTGATTCAGGATCTCGCCCGGCATGCCTTTTGGCAGCTCGATGGTGGAGTGGGAACCAAACAGCTTGATGTTACCGATGTAACGGCTGCTGATGTCGCCTTCGTTGGCGATAGCGCCTACGATGTGACGCACTTCTACACCGTCATCACGACCCACTTCAATGCGGTACAGCTGCATTTCGCCAACGTCACGACGCTCGCGACGCGGACGGTCACCGTCACGACGATCGCCGCGGCGATCATCACGATCGTTGAACTCACGTGGTTTACGCGGCTTGAATACCGGATCCGGCGGCAGGATCAGCGGACGTTCGCCCTGCGCCATTTTCAGCAGCGCGGCGGCCAGCGTTTCCATTTCCAGCTCTTCTTCCGGCTGCAGTTTCGCCAGCAGCGCGCGGTACATATCCAGATCGCTGCTTTCCAGCTGCTGCTGTACTTTAGCCGCGAATTTCTCCAGACGGCGTTTGCCCAGCAGTTCTGCATTCGGCAGTTCAACTTCCGGGATGGTCAGCTTCATGGTGCGCTCGATGTTGCGCAGCAGGCGACGTTCGCGGTTTTCCACGAACAGCAGCGCGCGACCGGCACGACCGGCACGGCCGGTACGACCGATACGGTGAACGTAAGATTCTGCGTCCATCGGGATGTCGTAGTTTACCACCAGGCTGATACGCTCAACGTCCAGACCACGCGCCGCAACGTCGGTGGCGATCAGGATATCCAGGCGGCCGTCCTTCAGGCGCTCCAGGGTCTGCTCACGCAGCGCCTGGTTCATGTCGCCGTTCAGCGCGGCGCTGCTGTAGCCGTTACGCTCCAGCGCTTCTGCCACTTCCAGCGTCGCGTTTTTGGTGCGCACGAAGATAATCGCCGCATCAAAGTCTTCCGCTTCCAGGAAACGCACCAGCGCTTCGTTTTTACGCATGCCGTACGCCGTCCAGTAGCTCTGGCTGATGTCCGGACGGGTGGTGATGCTGGACTGAATGCGCACTTCCTGCGGCTCTTTCATAAAGCGGCGGGTAATGCGACGAATCGCTTCCGGCATGGTGGCGGAGAACAGCGCGGTCTGATGTTCAGCCGGGATTTCCGCCATGATGGTTTCAACGTCTTCGATAAAGCCCATGCGCAGCATTTCGTCGGCTTCATCCAGCACCAGACCGCTCAGGTTAGAGAGGTTCAGGGTGCCGCGCTTCAGGTGGTCCAGCAGACGGCCTGGGGTACCCACCACGATTTGTGGGCCCTGACGCAGGGCGCGCAGCTGTACGTCGTAACGTTGGCCGCCGTACAGGGCCACGACGTTTACGCCGTTCATGTGTTTGGAGAAATCGGTCATCGCTTCAGCAACCTGTACCGCCAGTTCGCGGGTTGGCGCCAGCACCAGGATTTGCGGTGCCTTCAGAGAAGCGTCGATATTGTGCAGCAGCGGCAGCGAGAACGCCGCAGTCTTGCCGCTGCCGGTTTGTGCCATACCCAGCACATCGCGGCCGTTCAACAGGTGAGGAATACACTCAGCCTGAATAGGTGATGGCTTAACATAGCCCAGGTCGTTCAGAGCAGAAATGATCGGAGCAGACAGCCCCAGGTCAGCAAAAGAGGTTTCAAGCTCAGTAGTCATGTACACGTGCCTCATTAATAATGGCTGCCAGTCTACATAACTCATCGCGAAAATTTTCAGTCATTTTCATTGAAAAGTGTGAACCGGCTCAAATTAGATTATAAAACGAACAAAAAAGCCCTCACCCGTTAAGGCGATAGCGATGGCAAAACGCCATGGTCTATCCGGCAGAAAATTAGTGTTCGTCAGCTATTGCTGGTCCGATTCCGATAGGTCGTCTTGTTCTTGGCCCAAAAGCGCCAATTCCAACAATGCATAGCGGTGCTCAACAAAGTTATGAACGTTGTTAGCGACCGTCAGTTTGAACAACGCCGAAGCGGAGTTCTTGTCCCCCAGACTCAGGTAGTGTTTACCCAAATAGAAGTCAGTTTCACTGAGATGCTCAGCGAGCGAAGTGTTATCCGTTGCATCTGCCTTGAGGCGTTCCATCAGCGTGTTTTCGCTGATATCGCCCAGGTAGAATTCGACAATATTCCATCCCCATTGCCCTCTGTCCGCTTTGTCATAACGCTGCTGGAGCGCGGTGACGGCCATCTTGGGATCGATTTCTCTTTCCACCAGATACAGCCATAACGAACGGAAGGGATCGTTTGGGTCGTCTTGATAAAACGCCTGCAGATCATCCTGCGCCAACGGGAAGCGGCCGCCATAATACAGTGCGATGCCCCGGTTTAAACGCGCGTAATTGTAAGTTGGATCAAGCTCTAGTACAGAATCAAACGCTTCATAGGCAGCATCAAAATTGCCTGCCTGCGTTAAGTAAATGCCCAGGTAGTTGAAAACTTCCGGCATATCAGGACGTATCGCCAGCGCTTGTGAAAAATCATTGCGCGCCAGTGCACGTAGCCCGAGGCTATCATACAGCACACCGCGCTCATATAAAAGCTGTGCGCGTTCATCGTCCGTCAGTGCCCGGCTGGCAAGTATTTGTTCCATGCGCGCCAGGATCACTTCCTGCTGCAGCGTCGGCTGCAACGGGATCGCCAAAACTTCGTCTTTACGCCAATCATTGTTGCTGCATCCTGCCAGCATGAGCGCTGTCGCAACGTAACACCAGCGTAAGAAAAGCTTCATTTCCCACTCCCGAAGACAAACATTGGATAACGTCCTGTCCTCCGCTTGCTAAAACGCGGATATCCTACCCGCGCGTATACGGACAGCCCCCGCCCTGCGGCGGGGAACTGTCAAAACTGTGTTACAGTTTATTCTGCTTCAGGCGCAGCAGGCGCCGCCGCTTCAGAGGCAGTGGCTTCCTTGATGCTCAGGCGCACACGGCCCTGGCGATCAACTTCCAGCACCTTAACCGGCACTTCCTGGCCCATCTGCAGATAGTCGGTCACTTTCTCAACGCGCTTGTCGGCGATCTGAGAAATATGCACCAGGCCTTCTTTACCGCCGCCGATGGCCACAAAGGCGCCAAAGTCAACGATACGGGTCACTTTACCCTGGTAAATGCGGCCAACTTCGATCTCGGCGGTGATCTCTTCAATACGACGAATCGCGTATTTAGCTTTCTCACCGTCGGTCGCTGCGATTTTAACTGTACCATCATCTTCGATTTCAATGGTAGTGCCAGTCTCTTCGGTCAGCGCACGAATCACAGAGCCGCCTTTACCGATCACATCCTTAATTTTGTCCGGATTGATCTTCATGGTGTGGATACGCGGTGCGAACTGAGAGATATCGCCGCGCGGCGTGCTGATCGCCTGTTCCATCACGCCCAGAATGTGCAGACGCGCACCCTTGGCCTGGTTCAGCGCCACCTGCATGATTTCGCGGGTGATGCCTTCAATTTTAATATCCATCTGCAGCGCGGTGATGCCGTCACGGCTACCGGCCACTTTGAAGTCCATGTCGCCCAGGTGATCTTCATCGCCCAGAATGTCCGACAGTACCACAAAGTTTTCGTCTTCTTTTACCAGACCCATGGCGATACCTGCAACCGCGGCCTTGATTGGCACACCTGCATCCATCAGCGCCAGAGATGCGCCACAGACGGAAGCCATGGAAGAAGAACCGTTGGATTCAGTGATCTCGGACACCACGCGAACGGTGTACGGGAAATCTTCCGGTTTAGGCATCATAGCCAATACGCCGCGTTTCGCCAGGCGACCGTGACCAATTTCACGACGCTTAGGTGAACCGACCATGCCGGTTTCGCCCACGGAGTATGGAGGGAAGTTGTAGTGGAACAGGAAGCTGTCGGTCTTTTCGCCCATCAGCTCATCCAGGTTCTGCGCGTCGCGCGCGGTACCCAGAGTGGCGGTAACCAGAGCCTGCGTTTCACCACGGGTGAACAGCGCGGAACCGTGGGTACGCGGCAGCACGCCGGTACGCACGTCCAGACCACGGATCATGTCTTTTTCACGGCCGTCGATACGCGGCTCGCCGCGCAGTACGCGGCTACGCACCACGTTCTTCTCCAGATCGCCCAAGGCATCCTGAATGTCTGCAGCGTCCAGCGTTTCGTCTTGCTCCAGCAGCGCGGCGGTGACGTCTTCTTTGATGGCGTCAACCTGTGCGTAGCGCTCCTGCTTTTCAGTGATCTGGTAAGCATCACCCAGACGGCTTTGCGCCAGTTCGGCTACGCGCGCCTGCAGCGCTTCGTTAACCGGGGTCGGCTGCCAGTCCCACTTAGGTTTGCCGACTTCAGCAACCAGTGAGTTGATGTTGTCGATAACCACCTGCTGCTGTTCGTGGCCAAACACCACGGCGCCCAGCATCTGATCTTCGCTCAGCACTTCGGCTTCGGACTCAACCATCAGCACTGCGCCAGCGGTACCGGCAACCACCAGATCCAGACGGCTCTCTTTCAGCTCGTCAACGGTCGGGTTCAGTACGTACTGGTCATTGATGTAACCCACGCGCGCTGCGCCGATTGGGCCACTGAACGGAATGCCTGACAGGCTCAGTGCCGCAGATGCGCCGATCATCGCCACGATATCCGGGTTAACCTGTGGGTTAACGGAAACCACGGTCGCAATCACCTGCACTTCGTTCAGGAAGTGATCCGGGAACAGTGGGCGGATTGGACGGTCAATCAGACGGGAAGTCAGGGTTTCGCCTTCGCTTGGACGGCCTTCACGGCGGAAGAAGCTGCCCGGGATACGGCCGGCGGCGTAGGTACGCTCCTGATAGTTCACGGTCAGCGGGAAGAAGCTCTGGCCAGGCTTGGCTTTTTTCTGGCCTACAACCGTAACGAATACGGCAGTGTCGTCCATGCTTACCATAACGGCGGCAGTCGCCTGACGCGCCATCATACCGGTCTCAATGGTGACGGTATGCTGGCCATACTGGAATTTGCGAATAGTCGGTGTCAGCAAAATTTTATCCTTAGATGTGGCGCGCAATCACCTCGACGGCTCGGCGCGCCAGTGAATCACTGACCTTCTCACTACATCCTCGCGACTAATGACAACCCTTATTCACCTGGCGGAATAAAGTCTCTCATTAGCCGCGCGAACCTCTGTAACGGAAGATCCTCGTTAGTACATTAACCTGATTTACTTATGCTTCCTAGAAGAAAGGGGCCAAAATAGGCCCCTTTCTACTGAAACTGGTTCGATTAGCGACGCAGACCCAGACGCTCGATCAGGCTGGTGTAACGTGCTACATCTTTACGCTTCAGGTAGTCCAGCAGCTTACGACGCTGAGAAACCATACGCAGCAGACCACGACGGCTGTGGTGATCTTTTTTGTGCTCGGAGAAGTGGCCTTGCAGATGGTTAATCTGCGCGGTCAGCAGGGCAACCTGAACTTCGGTAGAACCGCTGTCGTTAGTACCACGACCGAAATCAGCTACGATTTTAGCTTTAGCTTCAACACTTAGAGACATTGTAATACTCCAAATTATAGATAAAAAAATGCAGGCGCCGATCTCTAATTCAGCAGCCCGATAATTGGGCCATACCCCTCAAGCGAGAGTCATGGCCCAAGCTGCGTCATTCTACTCTTAGCGCAGAACGATCGCAAGATGAGGCGTTTTTCGCCGATTAGTCGAAATGTTCGACAACCAGACGCTTAGGCGCCACACGACCGTCGTCGGCAATCTCGCCGACGCCGATAAATTTATGCGCATCGCCTTCAGTGATACGCACCATGCCGGAAGCCGGCGCGCCGGCAGCCTGCACCGGCTGGCCCTGCTTGACATAACCCGCCACCGCCGGCAGCAAGTTCACTTCAGGGAAATCGGCGCATGGGCTGTCCATCGGCATCAGCAGCGGATCGAGCAGTTCGCCCGGCGCCACGCCTTCGGCCTGCGCCTGTTCCAGCAGCGCGTTCAGTTGTTCCAGCGTCACCATACGTTCGATCGGATATTTCGCCACCTGCAGACGACGCAGATAAATCACGTGCGCGCCACAGCCCAGCAGTTCGCCCAGATCGTCGGTAATGGTACGGATATAGGTGCCTTTGGAACAGTGAACTTCCAGCTCCAGCTCATCGCCTTCCCAGCGGATAAACTTCAGCTCGTAAACCGTAATGCTGCGCGCTTCACGCGGCACTTCAATGCCCTGACGCGCGTATTCATACAGTTTTTTGCCCTGATACTTCAACGCGGAGTACATCGACGGCACCTGCTGGATGTCGCCGCGGAAAGTCTCCAGCGCCGCATCAAGCTGCTGCTGGGTAATATTCACCGGGCGTTCCTGCACGATCTGGCCGTCTGCGTCCGAAGTATCGGTACGCTGCCCCAGACGGGCAATCACCCGATAGCGCTTGTCGGAATCCAACAGGAACTGGGAAAACTTGGTGGCTTCCCCCAGGCAGATCGGCAGCATGCCGGTCGCCAGCGGATCGAGCGCGCCGGTATGGCCCGCGCGGTTGGCGTTATAACAACGCTTTACTTTTTGCAGCGCGTCATTGGAGGACAGGCCCTGCGGCTTATCCAGCAACAGCACGCCGTGAATATCGCGGCCGCGGCGACGAGGGCGACTCATTAAGCCTCCTCGTCATCGCCTGATGCGGAGCGGCGCTCGGCATCGTTTTTCACCACGTTGGTCACCAGGTTGGACATGCGCATACCTTCAACCAACGAGTTGTCGTACGCGAAGGTCAGTTCCGGCACCACGCGCAGGCGCATCGCCTTGCCCAGCAGCGTACGGATATAGCCGGACGCGTCTTGCAACGCCTTGACGCCCTTGTTCACCAGTTCAGGATCGTGGTTTTCCGTCAGCACGTTGAGGAAGGTGACGTAAACTTTGGCATACGCCAGGTCGCGGGAAATTTCAACGCCGGAAACGGTCGCCATGCCAACGCGCGGGTCTTTGATTTCACGCTGCAGAATGATCGCAATCTCTTTCTGCATCTCTTGCGCGACGCGCTGGCCGCGGCTGAATTCTTTTGCCATGTTATTTTCTCCAGACAAATCGGGGGGCACAAAGGCCCCCCAGAACAGATTAAGCAGATGTGCAACCGTTAATCGATGGTGCGCTGGATCTCGATGATTTCGAAGACTTCGATCATGTCGCCAACGCGCACGTCGTTGTAGTTCTTCACGCCGATACCACATTCCATACCGTTACGGACTTCGTTAACGTCATCCTTGAAGCGGCGCAGGGATTCCAGCTCGCCTTCATAGATAACCACGTTGTCGCGCAGTACGCGGATTGGGTTGTGACGCTTGATGTTGCCTTCGGTAACCATACAGCCAGCGATAGCGCCGAATTTCGGTGATTTGAACACGTCACGCACTTCGGCCAGGCCGATAATCTGCTGTTTGTATTCAGGAGCCAGCATGCCGCTCATCGCCTGCTTAACTTCGTCAATCAGGCTATAGATGACGGAGTAGTAACGCAGATCCAGGCTTTCTGCTTCAATCACGCGGCGCGCAGAAGCGTCGGCACGGACGTTGAAGCCCAGGATGATGGCGTTGGATGCCGCGGCCAGCGTGGCGTCGGTTTCGGTGATACCACCTACGCCGGAGCCGACAATCTTCACCTTCACTTCGTCGGTGGACAGCTTCAGCAACGCATCGCTGATCGCTTCGCAAGAGCCCTGTACGTCGGACTTCAGTACGATGTTCAGCTCGGAAACCTCACCGTCGGTCATGTTGGAGAACATGTTTTCCAGTTTGGATTTCTGCTGACGCGCCAGTTTGACTTCGCGGAATTTGCCCTGACGATACAGCGCCACTTCACGCGCTTTCTTCTCGTCACGCACTACGGTCGCTTCATCGCCCGCCGCCGGAACGCTGGACAGACCCAGGATTTCCACCGGAATAGATGGGCCGGCCGAGGTCACTTCACGACCCAGTTCGTCGCGCATCGCACGCACTCGGCCGTATTCGAAGCCGCACAGTACGATATCGCCTTTGTTCAGCGTACCTTCCTGAACCAGGACGGTCGCTACCGGGCCACGGCCTTTATCCAGGAAGGACTCGATGACCACGCCGCTCGCCATACCGGTGCGCACCGCTTTCAGTTCGAGAACTTCAGACTGCAGCAGGATAGCGTCCAGCAGCTCGTCAATACCGGTGCCTGCTTTCGCAGAGACGTGGACGAACTGTGCTTCACCGCCCCACTCTTCCGGCATTACGCCGTACTGGGACAGTTCGTTCTTCACGCGATCCGGATCGGCTTCCGGCTTGTCAATTTTGTTGACCGCAACAACCAACGGCACCTTGGCCGCTTTCGCGTGCTGGATAGCTTCGATGGTCTGTGGCATCACGCCGTCGTCCGCTGCAACCACCAGAACCACGATATCGGTCGCCTGAGCACCGCGAGCACGCATTGAGGTAAATGCGGCGTGGCCCGGGGTATCCAGGAAGGTGATCATGCCGTTATCGGTTTCAACGTGGTAAGCACCGATGTGCTGGGTAATGCCGCCCGCTTCGCCCGATGCCACTTTAGTGGAACGGATGTAGTCCAGCAGGGAGGTTTTACCGTGGTCAACGTGACCCATGATGGTCACAACCGGCGCACGCGGTTCAGCTGCTGCTGCACCGGTATCGCGATCGCTCATCAGCGCTTCTTCCAGCTCGTTCTCACGACGCAGGATAACCTTGTGGCCCATCTCTTCGGCAACCAGCTGTGCGGTTTCCTGATCGATAACCTGGTTGATGGTCGCCATCGCGCCCAGCTTCATCATGGTTTTGATAACCTGAGAGCCTTTCACCGCCATCTTGTTGGCCAGTTCGGCCACGGTGATGGTTTCGCCGATAACGACGTCACGGTTAACCACCTGAGCCGGCTTGTTGAAGCCCTGCTGCAGGGTGCTTGGCTTACGACGGCCTTTGCCACCACGGGTAACGGCGCGTGCTTCTTCGCGATCCGCTTTGGATTCGGACAGCTTGCTGCCTTTCTTCTGTTTGGCGGATTTGCCGCCGCGGGTGCGGGTGCGGCGATCGCCTTCAACTTTGGCGTCGTTCTCATCTTCTGCGGCACGCGCATGCTGAGAGGTGGTCACGTGGTAGTCTGCAGTTTCAGACTCAGTGGATTTTTCAGCCGCTGCCCACTTCTCGCCATTTTCTTCCGCCATGCGGCGCGCTTCTTCAGCGACGCGCTTGGCTTCTTCTTCCACCTTGCGGCGCACTTCTTCTTCGGCTTTACGCTTCAGTTCTGCGGCTTCGGCTTCGCGGCGCGCTTTTTCAGCCTGAGCTGGCTTGGTCATTTCGTCGGTTTGTTGATTGGTCACTTTTTCTTTTTCCGCTGCATCACGCTTAGCTTTTTCAGCGGCCTCACGTTTGGCTTGCTCTTCGGCTGCGCGCTTCGCTTCTGCTTCGCGTTTAGCGAGCTCTTCTGCTTCGCGCCGTGCCTGCTCTTCCGCTTCACGCTGTGCCTGCTCTGCCGCTTCCGCCTGTTGGGCTTCTTGCGTATCGCGATTTACATAAGTGCGTTTCTTGCGGACCTCAATTTGCACCGATTTACTCTTACCGCCGGTGCTCGGAATATTCAAGGTGCTGCGCGTTTTACGCTGCAGCGTCAGTTTACCCGGCGCGCTGCCGTGCTCACGGTTCAGGTGCGCCAATAAGGTTTCTTTCTCTTGCTGGGTAACAGAGTCGGTTTCCGATTTGTTGATCCCTGCATCAGCAAACTGCTGTACCAGGCGATCAACCGGAGTCTGAATCTCTGCTGCCAGCGATTTTACGGTTACATCTGTCGTCATGCTGTTCCTTCCTGCTACAGTTATTACGCGTTGTCGCCAAACCAACAGATATTACGGGCGGCCATGATCAGCTCGCCGGCTTGCTCATCGTCAAGCCCTTCAATATCAGCCAGATCGTCAACACCCTGCTCGGCAAGATCTTCCAGCGTACAAACCCCACGCGCGGCCAGTTTAAAGGCCATGCTGCGCTCAAGCCCTGGCAGGTTGAGCAGGTCTTCAGCAGGCTTCTGGTCACCCAGGCTTTCTTCCTGAGCCAGTGCCAGCGTGGTCAATGCAGCTTTGGCGCGATCGCGCAACGCTTCAACCGTATCTTCATCCAGACCGTCGATTTCCAGCAGCTCATTGATTGGCACATACGCCAATTCTTCAAGCGTTGAGAAGCCTTCTTCGACCAGTACGGTGGCGAACTCTTCGTCGATATCAAGATACTTGGTGAAGGTATCAATGGCGGCATGAGCCTCGGCCTGGTGCTTGGCCTGCAGATCGTCCGCCGTCATCACGTTCAGTTCCCAGCCGCTGAGCTGAGAAGCCAAACGCACGTTTTGGCCGTTACGGCCGATCGCCTGTGCCAGATTGCTGGCTTCAACGGCAATATCCATAGTGTGCTTGTCTTCGTCCACCACGATAGAGGCAACGTCTGCCGGCGCCATGGCGTTGATCACGAACTGCGCAGGATTATCGTCCCACAGCACAATATCAATACGCTCGCCGCCCAGTTCGCTCGATACGGCCTGAACGCGAGCGCCGCGCATCCCCACGCAGGCGCCGACCGGGTCGATACGCTTGTCATTGGTTTTCACGGCAATTTTCGCACGGGAACCCGGATCGCGGGCTGCCGCTTTAATTTCAATCACTTCTTCACCGATTTCCGGCACTTCGATGCGGAACAGTTCAATCAGCATCTCTGGACGAGAACGGCTGACGAACAGCTGCGCGCCGCGCGCTTCTGGACGCACCGCATACAGTACGCCGCGGATGCGGTCGCCCGGACGGAAGTTCTCACGCGGCAGCATATCTTCACGCAGGATCACGGCTTCCGCACTGGTACCGCTGCCATCAGAGGCTTTGATATCCAGAGAAATGTTGTCGCGGTTTACTTTTTTCACCACGCCGGTGATGATTTCACCTTCGTGCCCGCGGAATGCGTCGACCACCATCGCACGTTCAGCTTCACGCACCTTCTGGACGATAACCTGCTTCGCGGTTTGGGTGGTGATGCGGTCAAAGGTGACAGATTCAATCTGATCTTCGATAAAACCGCCCAGCTCGATGCTCGGATCTTCAAACTGCGCAGCTTCCAGCGTGATTTCACGCGTAGGCTGGGTCACTTCTTCTACGGCAACCCAACGGCGGAAGGTGTCGAAGTCGCCGGTTCTGCGATCGATGCTAACGCGAACGTCGATTTCCTGCTCGTATTTTTTCTTGGTTGCGGTGGCTAATGCGGTTTCCAACGCTTCAAAAATCTTCTCACGCGGAAGGGATTTCTCATTGGAAACTGCTTCAACAACAGCCAGAATCTCTTTATTCATCCTAGTTGCCTCATCCAAACTTTAAAAGTGGGGTACCAGATTCGCTTTCTGAATATTGCTCAGCGCGAACACTTCATCTTTCCCATCCACAGTAACCGTGATCATCTCGCCATCGACGGACTTGATGATGCCCTGCCATTTGCGGCGGTTCTGTACCGCCATGCGCAGCACCATGCTGACTTCTTCACCGAGGAAACGCGTGTAGTGCTCTGCGGTGAACATCGGGCGATCAAGGCCAGGAGAGGAGACTTCCAAGTTGTAAGCGACGGTGATCGGATCTTCAACGTCCAGCACCGCGCTGACCTGGTGGCTGACATCAGCACAATCATCAACATTGATGCCGTCTTCACTATCAATATAGATGCGGAGCGTAGATTGGCGCGCACGAATAAATTCGATGCCTACAAGCTCAAAGCCCAACGCCTCTACCGGTGCCGAAAGCATCTCTGTTAATTTTTGCTCTAATGTGGACAAGCCCACCCCCAAGACATAAAAAAAGGGCTAAATAGCCCAGTGATTCTGTTGCCAAATAACAAAAAACCCCGAAAAATCGGGGCTTTATGCAACTGGACCCTGTTTGCCGCACTGCGGCTTCGGTACAACTTTCTGACAAGTGTCATTTTCAAATGTTGTTCGAGAAAAGCGGATTCAATCGAAATAGTGTATTTGAAAATAAACACTTCAAAGGAAAGTGGTTGCGGGGGCCGGATTTGAACCGACGACCTTCGGGTTATGAGCCCGACGAGCTACCAGGCTGCTCCACCCCGCGTCCGAAATCGTGGCAAATACTACGCTGATAATCGCAAAATTGCAAGTTATCTCTGGGATTTGGTACCGAGGATGGGACTCGAACCCACAAGCCCGTTAGGGCACTACCACCTCAAGGTAGCGTGTCTACCAATTCCACCACCTCGGTACTGATTCTTTTTACTGCTACGGCCGTTGATGTCTGACATCAACCACCGTTTAAAACTTTGCTGCTGCTTACTGCGGGATATCGCTGCTCGGCTTGGCTGGTGCCGCCGGCGCGGTTGTCTGCTCGGTTTTCACCGGCTGACCGAGGTTTTCCCACTCGCTGCCTTTTTTGCTCTGGTTGCTGCTCAGGTTGCCCAGAATCAGACTGATGACGAAAAACAGCGTCGCCAGCACGGCCGTCATGCGGGTCATGAAGTTACCGGAACCACTCGAACCGAACAATGTGCCAGACGCACCTGCTCCGAATGAGGCTCCCATATCAGCGCCTTTACCTTGCTGCAGCATGATCATAGCAACAAGCCCGATCGAAACCAGCAGGAAAATTACCAGAAGAGCTTCGTACATAGTCGTACCCGTATCCTTGCGGCATCACCGCGTGCCAAATGCTTCTCGCCCCATAGGCTTCTAGTCAGAAGTCGCAGACGTTATGTAAAACCGCCTACTGAAGCGGGTGTGAATACTAACCAAAGGCGCCACAGCGCGCAAGGGCAATTTACCGCCACCGGCGCGATTGCGGAAAAAAACAGCAACACGACGCAATTTACACGCCCAAACTGCACGTTTGGGCGTTAACCACCTGTTTTAACCTGCAGATTTCACCGCGTCGGCGATGCGGTTCGCCAGCTCGGTCACCTGTTTTTCGTCCTCGCCTTCCACCATCACGCGGATCAGCGGTTCCGTACCGGATTTGCGCAGCAATACGCGGCCGCGGCCGTTCAGTTCCGCCTCCACGCTTTTGGTAACGCTGACGACGGCTTCCGATTCCAGCGGATTATGTTCGCCGGCAAAGCGCACATTGACCAGCACCTGCGGCAGCAGCTGCATGCCGCTGCACAGATCGTGCAGGCTCATGCTGTTGCGCACCATGGCGGTCAGAACCTGTAAGCCGGCCACAATGCCGTCGCCGGTGGTGGTTTTATCCAGCAGGATCACATGGCCGGAGTTTTCAGCGCCGATGCGCCAGCCCAGCTCCTGCAGTTTTTCCAGCACGTAGCGGTCGCCGACTTTGGCGCGGGCAAATGGAATACCCAACTGCTTCAGCGCCAGCTCCAGCCCCATGTTGCTCATCAGCGTGCCGACCGCCCCGCCACGCAGTTGCCCCTGGCGCAGCCCTTCACGCGCGATGATGTACAGGATCTGATCGCCGTCCACCTTGTTGCCCAAGTGATCCACCATCATCACCCGGTCACCGTCGCCGTCAAACGCCAGGCCCACGTGGGCTTTCTCCGCCAGTACACGCTCTTGCAGCTGGCGAACGTCGGTCGCCCCACATTTCTCGTTGATGTTCATGCCGTCCGGCTCGCAGCCGATGGCAATCACCTTGGCACCCAGCTCGCGCAACACGCTCGGCGCGATGTGATAAGTCGCCCCGTTGGCGCAGTCAACGACGATCTTCAGGCCCTTCAGGCTCAACTCGCTTGGGAAGGTGCCCTTACAAAATTCGATATAGCGCCCGGCGGCATCAATAATACGGCTGGCTTTACCCAGTTCGGCGGACTCTACGCAGGTCAGCGGCTTTTCCATCTCCGCTTCGATCGCTTCTTCCACGTTGTCCGGCAGTTTGGCGCCATCGATGGAGAAGAATTTGATGCCATTGTCGTAATACGGGTTATGCGATGCGGAGATCACAATGCCGGCCTCGGCGCGGAAGGTGCGCGTCAGATAGGCGACTGCCGGCGTCGGCATCGGGCCGGTAAAAGAAGCGGAAAGCCCTGCGGCCGCCAAACCAGCTTCCAGCGCCGACTCCAGCATATAGCCGGAAATGCGGGTGTCTTTGCCGATAATAATTTTGCGTGATCCATGGCGCGCCAGCACTTTACCCGCAGCCCAGCCGAGCTTAAGGACGAAATCCGGAGTAATCGGGCTGTCGCCGACCTTCCCACGAATGCCGTCGGTACCAAAATATTTACGCTCGCTCATGTCTCTACTGTCCCTTAGCTGAAAGTGTTGCCTCGACGACGCGCATCGCCTCGACGGTTTCTTTAACATCATGCACTCTGACGATCTGTGCGCCCTGCATCGCGGCAATTACCGCACAGGCAACGCTGCCGATCGTCCGCTGTTCCGGCGGTACGTTCAGCAGTTGTCCAATCATCGATTTACGCGACATGCCAACCAGCAGCGGCAGGCCGAAATGATGAAATTCCGACAATCGGGCCAGAAGCTGATAATTATGCGCTAAATTCTTACCGAAACCGAAGCCCGGGTCGAGCAACAATTTCTGTTTTGCTATGCCCGCCGCAGTACAGCGTGCAATATGCTGCTGGAAAAAGGCGTTGACCTCGCCCATTAAATCCTCATAGTGCGGCGCCTGTTGCATGGTACGCGGCTCGCCCTGCATATGCATCAGGCATACCGGCAACCCGCTGGCTGCCGCCGCCTCCAGCGCGCCAGGCTCCTGCAGCGAGCGTACATCATTGATCAGATGCGCGCCGGCGTTAGCCGACTCGCGAATGACTCCGGGCTTGGAGGTATCGACCGAAATAAACACCTCAAAACGCCGGGCAATCGCTTCCACCACCGGCACCACCCGCTCGATCTCCTCCTCTTCGCTCACCTCCGCCGCGCCGGGACGGGTCGACTCACCGCCAACGTCGATCATGGTGGCGCCGGCGGAAATCAGCGCGTGGGCATGCAGCAGGGCGTCATTCAGCGAATTATGCCGTCCTCCGTCGGAAAACGAGTCCGGAGTCACATTGAGAATGCCCATCACCCGAGGATGGGAGAGATCGAAAGCCATGTCGCGCACGGTTAATTGCATGAAGATTCCACCTTACTGTCTGTTGCTGATTTCACTGCCGGGCGGGCAAAAAGGCCTGACCGTCTGATACGGCGGCCTGGCGGTGGCCGGTATACGGCCGCACCGCAGATGACGGGCATAAAAAAACCCCGGCATGCCGGGGTTTGATGTTATTACACAGTCGATGTTACTTGTCGAGCTGTTCAGACAGAGGATTGCCTGGATTTGGCGTCCGCGGCTCATCAACCGGCGTCGGGGCCTTTGGAGTGCCGCCGTTGTCGGAGTTGCTGCCTTTGCTCGGATCGTCCCAGCCTGCCGGCGGACGGACGTCCTTACGGTTCATCAGATCGTCGATCTGCGGCGCGTCGATGGTTTCATACTTCATCAGGGCATCCTTCATTGAATGCAGGATATCCATGTTTTCCATCAACAGCGTACGGGCGCGCGTGTAGTTACGTTCAATCAGGGATTTCACTTCCTGGTCGATAATACGCGCCGTTTCGTCAGACATATGTTTCGCCTTGGCCACAGAGCGGCCCAGGAACACTTCGCCCTCTTCTTCCGCATACAGCAGCGGCCCCAGCTTCTCGGAGAAGCCCCATTGGGTCACCATGTTGCGTGCGATAGAGGTCGCCACTTTAATGTCGTTCGATGCGCCGGTAGAAACATGCTCGGCACCGTAAATAATCTCTTCCGCCAGACGGCCGCCGTACAGCGTGGAGATTTGGCTCTCCAGTTTCTGACGGCTGGCGCTAATGGCATCGCCCTCAGGCAGGAAGAAAGTTACGCCAAGCGCACGGCCGCGCGGAATAATCGTCACCTTGTGAACCGGATCGTGTTCCGGCACCAGACGGCCGATAATGGCGTGGCCGGCTTCGTGATACGCGGTCGACTCTTTCTGCGCTTCGGTCATTACCATGGAGCGACGTTCCGCACCCATCATGATTTTGTCTTTGGCCTTTTCGAACTCAACCATCGACACCACACGTTTGTTGCTACGGGCGGCAAACAGCGCAGCTTCGTTGACCAGGTTAGCCAAATCCGCACCGGAGAAGCCCGGTGTACCACGTGCAATGACGGAGGCGTCGATATCGGCTGCCAGCGGCACGCGGCGCATATGCACCTTCAGAATCTGCTCACGACCACGCACATCCGGCAGACCAACCACTACCTGACGGTCGAAACGGCCTGGACGCAGCAGCGCCGGGTCAAGCACGTCCGGACGGTTGGTCGCAGCGATGACGATGATGCCTTCGTTGCCTTCAAAGCCGTCCATCTCAACCAGCATCTGGTTCAGCGTCTGCTCACGTTCATCGTGACCGCCACCCAGACCGGCGCCACGCTGGCGGCCGACGGCGTCGATTTCATCGATAAAGATGATGCACGGAGCGGCTTTTTTCGCCTGTTCGAACATATCACGTACGCGGGACGCACCCACGCCGACAAACATTTCCACGAAGTCGGAACCGGAAATGGTAAAGAACGGCACTTTCGCCTCGCCGGCAATGGCTTTCGCCAGCAGCGTCTTACCGGTACCCGGCGGGCCGACCATCAGCACGCCTTTCGGAATCTTGCCGCCCAGCTTCTGGAAACGGCTCGGTTCGCGCAGGTATTCAACCAGTTCGCTCACTTCTTCTTTTGCTTCGTCGCAGCCGGCGACGTCGGCAAAGGTGGTTTTGATCTGATCTTCAGTCAGCATACGGGCTTTGCTCTTGCCAAAGGACATCGCGCCCTTGCCGCCGCCGCCCTGCATTTGCCGCATAAAGAAGATCCAGACCCCGATCAGCAACAGCATCGGGAACCATGAAATAAAGATAGAAGCCAGCAAACTCGGCTCTTCCGGCGGTTCACCGACAACTTTCACATTCTTCGTCAATAACGTATCCAACAGCTTAGGATCGTTGACGGGGATATAAGTCGTGTATCGGTTACTATCTTTCTTGGTAACGTTGATCTCACGTCCGTTAATTCGCGCTTCGCGAACCTGATCCTGGGTCAGTTCGGACATGAAGGTAGAGTAATCCACCCTACGGCCATTCGACTCGCTGGGCCCAAAGCTCTGGAATACGGACATCAGCACAACTGCGATGACCAGCCAGAGAATTAGGTTTTTCGCCATGTCACTCAAGGGATTAACCTCATATTACAACTGTGTTAACAAACAGCGTTAGGGTACTACAGTTTGCGCCCTGTCGCTACAATGTACACTTCACGCGAACGAGCGCGCGAAGCGTCTGGCTTACGAATCTTAACCTTCGTAAACAGGGAGCGAATTTCCCGTAGGTACTCGTCAAAGCCATCTCCCTGGAACACCTTCACCAGGAAACTTCCGCCTGGTGCGAGGACATCACGACACATTTCCAGTGCTAATTCCACCAGATACATCGATCTTGGAATATCGACCGCCGGGTTGCCACTCATATTCGGGGCCATATCGGACATGACCACCTGAACCTTCTTTTCACCTACGCGATCCAGCAGCGCCTTCAGCACCAGTTCATCACGAAAATCTCCCTGGAGGAAATCAACGCCGACGATAGGATCCATCGGTAAAATATCACAGGCGATAATTCGCCCAGAACCGCCGATCTGGGTAACGACATACTGCGACCAGCCGCCTGGCGCCGCCCCCAAATCAACAACCGTCATACCCTGTTTAAACAGCTTGTCGCTCTGCTGTATTTCATCCAGTTTAAACCAGGCGCGCGAGCGCAGCCCTTTTTTCTGCGCCTGCTGCACATATTTGTCGCTAAAGTGTTCCTGAAGCCAGCGGCTAGAACTGGCCGAACGCTTTTTACCTGTCATCGAGTTTCCAACTATCCTAAAAAGAGACTTATGCCAAGTTCGCTGCTCATATTGCCATCACGGTGCAAGACCGATTTGGTGATACCCATGAGATGGCGGTAGAATGTACCGTTTTCAATCCCAACTTAAGCAAAAAAGACAATGAATCTGAATAATAAACAAAAACAGCACCTGAAAGGCCTGGCGCATCCGTTAAAACCGGTCGTCATGCTGGGCAATAACGGTCTCACCGAAGGGGTGCTGGCTGAAATTGATCAGGCGCTGACGCATCATGAGCTGATCAAAGTGAAAATCGCAACGGAAGATCGCGAAACCAAAGCCTTGATCGCTGACGCTATCGTGCGTGAAACAAATGCCTGCAACGTACAAATTATCGGTAATACCCTTATTCTTTACCGCCCTTCAGAAGAGCGCAAGATCAGTCTACCGCGTTAAGTGTCGTCATTTTAACGAAAAGGTGCCATGCACCTGCACCTGATAAAAGGCCGCCACGCGGCCTTTTTCCTTTCTTTACAAAAACCTGATTAACTTCTGAGCAAACGCTGTCGATCAGAGGTATTCCACCTTCAGGATTTCATATTCCACATCGCCGCCCGGTGTCTTAATCACCACCACGTCGTCTTGTTCTTTACCGATTAAACCACGCGCCATCGGGGAATTCACCGAAATCAGATTTTTCTTGAAATCGGCCTCGTCGTCACCCACGATGCGGTAGGTCACCTCATCCTCAGTATCCAGGTTCAGCACCGATACCGTCGCGCCGAAAATCACCCGGCCGTTGTTCGGCATTTTGGTTACGTCGATCACCTGCGCGTTCGACAGCTTAGCTTCAATTTCCTGAATACGTCCTTCACAGAAACCCTGCTGCTCACGCGCCGCATGGTACTCCGCGTTTTCTTTCAAGTCGCCGTGTTCACGCGCTTCCGCGATGTCCGCAATGATTTTCGGACGGCGAACGCTTTTCAAATATTCCAGTTCTTCGCGCAATTTTTCAGCGCCAAACAGGGTCATCGGAATCTGTTGCATAATTTCAATACCTCTAAATCTTTCCTGTTCAAATAGCCGTCATCCTGACGTATTCGTATGAAAACACGGATGGCTATCGCCAGCCGCCTCCAGGCGACAAACAAAAGAACCCTAACCCGGAAAATTCTTCCAAGTCAGGATCGATTTTGCATTTTGATACGCATTTTAGCGTAGAGTTCCTTGAGGGTCATCGTTTACTTTTTCCCTGAATGCGCCGTAGTATGACGGCACGTTACCCAGCAGTTAGCCAGAGATTATGCGTTTTTCACGAATTGTCAGTGCATTGGCGTGCGCATTTGTTTTGAATGTAAATGCCGCCCCGGTCGAAGATTACACACAATATTTGCCTGATGGAGCCAACCTTGCCCTGATGGTGCAAAAAATCGGCGCCAGCACGCCGACGATTGATTACCACGCGCAGCAGATGGCGTTGCCCGCCAGCACCCAGAAGGTGCTGACCGCGCTGGCGGCCCTGTTACAGCTCGGCCCAGACTATCGCTTTACCACCACGCTGGAAAGCCAGGGTAAGATTAACGATGGCGTACTGCAGGGCAATCTGATCGCACGCTTCGGCGGCGACCCGACCTTTAAACGCCAGAACCTGCGCAATATGGTCGCCGAACTGAAGAAACAGGGCGTAAAACAGATTAGCGGCGACGTGCTGGTCGATACTTCGGTATTCGCCAGCCACGACAAGGCGCCCGGCTGGCCGTGGAACGATATGACGCAGTGCTTCAGCGCCCCACCGGCGGCGGCGATTGTCGATCGCAACTGCTTCTCGGTGTCGCTGTACAGCGCGGCCAAGCCGGGCGATATCGCCTTTATCCGCGTCGCCTCCTATTATCCGGTTAACATGTTCAGCCAGGTGCGTACGCTGGCCAAAGGTTCGCCGGATGCCCAATACTGCGAGCTGGACGTGGTGCCGGGCGAGTTGAACCGCTTTACCCTCACCGGATGCCTGACGCAGCGCAGCGAGCCGCTGCCGCTGGCGTTCGCCATTCAGGACGGGGCCAGCTACGCCGGCGCTATTCTGAAAGATGAACTGACCCAGGCCGGCATCCAGATTGACGGCCACCTGAAGCGCCAGACACAGCCGGGCATGAGCGGCACGGTGATCGCCCGTACCCAATCGGCGCCGCTGCATGATCTGCTGAAAGTGATGCTGAAAAAATCCGACAATATGATCGCCGATACCGTCTTCCGCACCATCGGCCACGAGCGCTTCGGCGTGCCGGGCACCTGGCGCGCCGGCGCCGACGCGGTGCGTCAGGTGCTACGTCAGAAAGCCGGAGTCGATCTGGGCAACAGCATCGTGGTGGATGGTTCCGGCCTGTCGCGCCACAATCTGCTGGCGCCGGCGACCATGATGCAGGCGCTGCAATATATCGCCCAGCATGACAGCGAGCTGAATTTCATCTCGATGCTGCCGCTCGCCGGCTACGACGGCACGCTGCGCTACCGCGGCGGGCTGCATGAGGCCGGCGTGGACGGCAAAGTCTCGGCGAAAACCGGGGCGCTGCAGGGCGTTTACAATCTGGCCGGCTTTATCACCACCGCCAGCGGCCAGCGTATGGCGTTTGTGCAGTATCTGTCAGGCTACGCCGTACCACCGGAAGATCAGCGCCAGCGCCGGATACCGCTGGTACGTTTCGAAAGCCGGCTATATCGGGATATTTATCAGAATAACTGAGTAACCACGCCCTGGGAGCCCCGACGTGAAGCTATTGATTGTCGAAGACGATGAGCTATTGCAACAGGGGCTGGCCATGGCGCTGGCTGCCGAAGGTTACGCCTGCGATTGCGCCCTGACGGCGGCGCAGGCCAATACGCTGATCGACACCAGTCAGTACAGCATGGTCATCCTCGATCTCGGCCTGCCCGACGTAGACGGCAGCGCCTTGCTGCGGCAATGGCGCCGCCGGCAACTGGACTTGCCGGTGTTGATTCTCACCGCCCGCGATGCGCTGGAAGACCGCGTCGACGGGCTGGACGCCGGCGCCGATGACTATCTGATCAAACCCTTTGCGCTGATTGAGCTGCAGGCTCGCGTCAGGGCGCTCATCCGCCGCTATCAGGGCCACAGCGACAACCTGCTACAGCAGGACGATCTCACGCTCAATCTCTCCAGCCAGCAGGTTTACCTGCAACAGCAGCCTATCGACATCACGCCAAAAGAGTTTGCCCTTCTGTCGCGGCTGATTATGCGCGCTGGCCAGACGGTCAACCGTGAACTGCTGCAACAGGATTTATACGCCTGGAACGACGATCTCGGCTCCAATACGCTCGAAGTGCACGTCCATAACCTGCGCCGCAAGCTGGGCAAGGATCGTATCCGCACGGTACGCGGCATCGGCTACCGTCTGGAGCCGTTGCCATGATCAGCATGCGGCGTCGCCTGTTGCTGATGCTGGCGCTTATTCTGCTGGTCACCCAATTGATCAGCGCGCTGTGGCTATGGCACGAAAGCCGGGAACAGATCGGTTTTCTGGTCGATGAAACCCTGTCGGCTCAGGTGCGCACCGAAAAGGTCGACGGTGAAATCGCCGAAGCGATCGCCTCATTATTGGCGCCGTCGCTGATTATGATGATTGTCACGTTGATCGCCTCGTTCTGGGCCATCAGCTGGATTATCCGCCCGCTTAATCAGTTGCAAAACCGGCTGGAAAAGCGTTCCGCCGACAACCTGTCACCGCTGCCGGTCAATAACGACAGCCGGGAAGTGATGGCGGTCACCACCGCGCTCAATCAACTCTTCTCGCGGCTCGATAACACCATTCAGCAGGAGCGGTTGTTTACCGCCGACGCGGCCCACGAACTGCGTACGCCGCTGGCCGGCATCCGGCTGCATCTGGAACTGATGGAGCAGCAGGGGGTGCGGGAAAGTACGCCGCTGATCGCGCGCATCGACCAACTGATGCATACCGTAGAACAATTGCTGATGCTGTCGCGCGCCGGGCAGAAGTTTGCCGGCGGCCACTATCAACGTTTCGACTGGGTCGCGGACGTGATGACGCCATTGCGCGAAGAACTGACAGAACTGGCGCAACAACGCAATCAACAGCTGACGTGGCAACTGCCGGTGGAGGCCGTCACTCATGGCGATCCGGTATTACTTCGCCTGTTGCTGCGAAATCTGGTGGAAAATGCCCATCGCTATAGCCCGCCGGACAGCGCCATCCAAATCCGCCTCGACGCGCAAAACGGCGGCCATCAGCTGCAGGTGATCGATGAAGGGCCAGGCATTAAGCAAGAGATGGCCGGAGAGTTGACCCAGGCCTTCAGAAGAATGGACCAGCGCTATGGCGGCAGCGGATTGGGGCTAAATATCGTCATCCGCATCATCCAGCTGCACCAAGGGCGACTAGCGCTGAAAAATCGCCATAACGCCAGCGGCCTTAACGCGCGCTGCTGGCTGCCCGCCAACCCGCTGAAGCCATAAAAAAGGCCCCGCAGTGCGGGGCCTGATAGCTGTAGCGATGATTATTTCTGGTAAATGATTTCGACGCCTTCGTCGTCATCTTCATCCCAGTCATCATCCCAGTCGTCGTCGGCTTCGGCTTCCACTTCCGCCAGCTGTTTACGGTGATAGTCATCCCACATAAACTCGACTTTTTCCGGCGCGCTCTCTTCGATCGCCATCGCTTTCGGCTGGCTATTGATAAAGTTCATCACGTCCCAGCACAGCTCTTTGACGCCAAAATGGCTGGCCGCAGAGATCATGTAGTACTTATCTTCCCAGCCCAGCGCGTCGACAATCGCCTTGGCGCGCTCTGCGGCTTCCTCTTCGTCCAGCAGGTCAACTTTGTTGAACACCAGCCAGCGCGGTTTCTGCGCCAGATTGTCACTGTACTGATTCAGCTCGTTAATGATCACGCGGGCGTTTTCTACCGGATCGGTCTGGTCAATCGGATCGATATCCACCAGGTGCAGCAGCACGCGGCAACGTTCCAGGTGCTTCAGGAAACGAATGCCCAGGCCGGCACCTTCAGACGCACCTTCAATCAGCCCTGGAATATCCGCCACCACGAAGCTCTGTTCGCTGTCCATACGCACCACGCCCAGGCTTGGCACCAGCGTGGTGAACGGGTAGTCCGCCACTTTCGGCTTGGCGGCAGATACCGCGCGGATAAAGGTGGATTTGCCCGCGTTCGGCAGGCCGAGCATGCCGACATCCGCCAGCAGCATCAGCTCCAGCAGGACATCGCGCGCTTCACCCGGCGTACCGTTGGTTTTCTGGCGCGGGGCACGGTTGACCGAGGATTTGAAACGGGTGTTGCCCAGGCCGTGCCAACCGCCCTTCGCTACCATCAGGCGCTGCTGATGGCGCGTCATATCGCCGAGAATCTCGCCGGTGCCCTGATCCTTCACCCGGGTGCCGACCGGCACTTTGATCACGATATCTTTACCGCGCTTGCCGGTACAGTCACGGCTCTGGCCGTTCTGACCACGTTCTGCACGGAAGGACTTCTCAAAGCGATAGTCGATCAGCGTGTTCAGGTTTTCGTCCGCCAGCAGGTAGACATCGCCGCCGTCGCCGCCGTCGCCGCCATCCGGGCCGCCGTTCGGGATATATTTTTCGCGACGGAAGCTGACGCAACCATTACCACCGTCACCTGCAACGACCAATATCGCTGCTTCATCTACAAACTTCATTTTCCGTCTCCGTAAATCATTCACCGGGCTGCTTGATAGGAGCAACCAGGAGGTTTTCTGCCCGTCGCGGCCACCACCGGTGACCAATTGCGGAAAACATTGCGCCCGCAACCACCACAAAAGCGCCCACGTAACCGACGACATTCAACGTCGGGGCGGCAAACATCTGCGGCCATGCCAACGCCAATAAATCTGAAAACAACAGGGTAAACAGCGGCGTCAACGTTACTAACGCGCTCACCTGCGCCGCCTGCCAACGCGCCATCGCCTCCGCTAGCGCGCCATAGCCAATCAGCGTATTCGCGCCGCAAAACAGCAGGCAGGCCAGTTGCCAGCCGCTCAGCTGAAAAATCATCGCCGGCTGTGCCAGCGGGAATAATGCAACTGCACATAAAGTGTACAACATTACCAGGATCTGCGGCGACGCCAGCCGGCGCAACAAGACCTTTTGCGCCAGGCCATAGGTAACCCACACCGTCGCGGCACAGACACCCAACAGCACCCCCAGGGTGTAATCCGTCAGGCGGGTAAAAATCTCAACCAGACTGACGTTGAAAAACAGCATCAGCCCGCAAATCAGCATCAGCGCGCCAATCACCTGGGTAATACGCATCCGCTCTTTCAGGATCAGCACGCTGGCAAACATCATGCCCACCGGCGACAGCTGACCGATCACCTGCGAGGCCGTCGGGCTAAGGTACTGCAGCGAGGAGCTGAAAAATACGAAGTTCCCCAGCAGCCCGGCGGTGGCGATCGCCAGCAGCAGCAGCCAACGTGGCTGGCGAAAAATTTTCACCGGCGGCAAGCGGCCGCGCAGCGTCAGAATAATGCCCAACCCAATCGCCGCAATGCTAAAGCGATACCAGACGATGGTAAACGGCGTCATCACCTGGAGAACTTCTTTCATGGCTATCGGCAACGCACCCCAGCACACCGCCGTGGTTAACGCCAGAGAAATACCGACCCCGACCTGCTGTTTTGTTTCCATGCGTCATCTGCCTGCGCGCTGTCTATCCCGAATAGCCAAGGTTTGAAATGGGTTGGCTATAAATGTAAAAAGCCCCGCAACGAATTGCGGGGCTTACATCTATTTATTAAGGCTCGAAAAATTATTCAGCTTCGATGCTGATGAATTTACGATTGCTCGGGCCTTTAACTTCGAATTTGACTTTACCGTCTTTCAAAGCAAACAGAGTGTGGTCTTTGCCGCAACCTACGTTGGTGCCTGCATGGAACTTGGTGCCACGCTGACGAACGATGATGCTGCCTGCCAGTACTGCTTCGCCGCCAAAGCGTTTTACGCCCAGACGTTTAGCTTCTGAATCGCGACCGTTACGAGTCGAGCCGCCAGCCTTTTTGTGTGCCATTAATCCGCTCTCCTAACTTAAGCGCTGATGCCGGTGATTTTAACGTCAGTGAACCACTGACGGTGGCCCTGCTGCTTACGGTGGTGTTTACGACGACGAAACTTAACGATTTTAATTTTCTCGCCACGACCGTGTGCAACGACTTCAGCTTTGATCTTGCCGCCATCGACGAAAGGAACGCCGATTTTGATATCTTCGCCATTAGCGATCATCAGAATCTGGTCAAACTCAACCGCTTCACCAGTTGCGATGTCCAGCTTTTCCAAGCGAACGGTCTGACCTTCGCTTACTCGGTGTTGTTTACCACCACTTTGGAAAACCGCGTACATATAAAACTCCGCTTTCCGCGTGCTCGATGATTAGTACAGAGCGCGCTATAAATATTCACAATAGGGCGCGAATTCTACGCAAAAATACAGCACATGACAAGAGCAGAATCTCGACTGAAGTAGAAAAAAGAAGAAAAAAAGCACAGTTTCTTTCGTGGCGTTTATCTAAGCCGTTTTTCAAGTACAATCATAGGCACAGTTACCGCCATGTACCGATGTGAGCAGCGTTCTCATCGCGGTGAAGAGAAACACAGCTGAAAACAATACAATGAACCTAGATCAAATTATTGAGTTAACCGCGCAAGATATGGCGGCAGTGAATGCAACAATTCTCGAACAGTTGAATTCCGAAGTCACGCTCATCAATCAGCTTGGCTATTACATTATCAGCGGTGGCGGTAAACGCATCCGGCCGATGATCGCCGTCCTGGCAGCCCGGGCGCTGCAGTCGGAAGGTGACAAGCACGTGACCATCGCGGCGCTGATTGAGTTTATCCACACCGCGACCCTGCTGCATGACGATGTGGTTGACGAATCCGACATGCGCCGCGGCAAAGCAACCGCCAACGCCGCATTCGGCAACGCGGCCAGCGTGCTGGTCGGCGACTTTATTTATACCCGCGCTTTCCAAATGATGACCAGCCTGGAATCATTACGCGTGTTGGCGCTGATGTCGGAAGCGGTCAACGTGATTGCCGAAGGCGAGGTGCTGCAGTTGATGAACGTCAACGACCCGGATATCAGCGAAGAGAGCTATATGCGGGTGATCTACAGCAAGACGGCGCGTCTGTTTGAAGCCGCCGCGCAATCCTCCGCCATTTTATCCGGCGCCACGCCGGAGCAGGAGCAGGCGCTGCAGGATTACGGCCGCTATCTTGGCACCGCCTTCCAGCTGATTGACGATCTGCTGGATTACAGCGCCGACGGCAGCACACTGGGCAAAAACACCGGTGACGATCTGAATGAAGGCAAACCTACGCTGCCGCTGCTGCACGCCATGCATAACGGCAGCCCGGAGCAGGCGGCAATGATTCGCGGCGCCATCGAACAGGGTAACGGCCGTCATCTGCTGGAACCGGTGCTGGCAGCGATGGAACAGTGCGGCTCGCTGGTCTACACCCGCCAACGCGCGGAAGAGGAAGCCGACAAAGCCATCAGCGCGCTGGAAGCGCTGCCGCCGTCAGAATACCGCACCGCGCTGGAAGGACTGGCGCATCTGGCAGTACAGCGCGAATTTTAAGAAAATATTTCTCAATAGCTTCCGCGCATATCAAGGCGCTTATCGCTGGCGACGTTCAGCGATAAGCGCCAACAGCCCGCCAATGCCCTCACGTACCAGAAATGACAGCATCTGCTCCCTTTCATCATCCGACATATGGTGAAAATAGGCGATCCACACCGTCAGCGGATCCTGTCTTTCAGCAGTGTAATCTGCAGAATCCTCTTTCAGCATCAAAGCATTACGCACGCCCGGCGGCAGGCTGTCGATATGATATTCCACCGCTTTACCCTGTACGCCTTTCCGACGCTGACTCACCCATTTTTCCCGACGCGCCATCTGATTAATTCCCTGTGGCGAGGAAGGCAACCCCGCGATGCCCGTCAATTCCCTGGCAGATAACCACTCACTTTTCATAGCCATCGTCTCTGAAGATTATGCGCCACCATTATTTCTGGAAAAAAGTTATTTTTTAGAAATAATGGCGTTGTTTTTTCGTATCACCGGCTCACGTTTTATGAACGATTAATACGAACGCGTTAGTTATACCACTAACGCCACTTTGGCTAATCACAAAAAGAAGATCAACATGAATGCGCCGCGTTGGGAGGAGTGGCACATCTGGCGGGGCTGCGCGAGTTTTAAGAAATGAGCGCCTAATGCTCCCCAGGCGCTTTAGCGGTGCTTATCGCTGACGCCCCTCGGCGATAAGCGCCAGCAGTCCGCCAATGCCCTCACGCAACAAAAACGCCTGTATCCGCTCCCTTTCATCATCCGACATATGGTGAAAATAGGCGATCCACACCGTCAGCGGATCCTGTCTTTCAGCAGTGTAACCAGCAGAATCCTCTTTCAGCATCAAAGCATTACGCACGCCTGGCGGCAGGCTGTCGATATGATATTCCACCGCTTTGCCCTGTACGCCTTTCCGACGCTGACTCACCCATTTTTCCCGACGCGCCATCTGATTAATTCCCTGTGGCGAGGAAGGCAACCCCGCGATGCCAGTCAATTCCTTGGCAGAAAACCACTCACTTTTCATAGCCATCGTCTCTGAAGATTATGCGTCACCATTATTTTTGGAAAGCAAAGGGTTGTTTTTGGAAAAACAATGGTATTCTTGTTTCCGTATAACCGATTCACGTTGTACGAACGATTAATACGAACGCGTTAGTTATACCACTAACGTCACTTTGGCTAATCAAAAAAGGAAGATCAACATGAATTCAAGGAGTGAAGATTGGCATCCTGCCGATGTCATCGCAGCATTACGCAAGAAAGGCACCACTCTGGCAGCGGTATCGCGCAGCGCCGGGCTCAGTTCGTCGACGCTGGCTAACGCCCTGTCCCGCCCCTGGCCGAAAGGCGAGTGGCTGATCGCCGAGGCGCTGAATGTTCACCCTTCAGAGATCTGGCCAAGCCGCTATTTCGATCCCAAGACCCGGCGCTTGCTGGACCGCAAGAGTCGGATCAAATCCTGACGTCAGGGCATAAAAAAACCGCCGGAATCACTCCGGCGGCCTTTATCTGACGCTACGGGTCAATCAGTTATTGATAAACGTCTCGCCCAGTTCGATATCTTTATGCAGAACGTCCAGCATATCATTCAGCGCTTTCTGCTCAAAGGCGCTCAGCGTGCCGATATCTTTACGTTCTTCAACGCCGTTTTTACCCAGCAGCAGCGGCTGTGCGAAGAAGCGCGCATATTTGCCGTCGCCTTCCACATAGGCGCATTCGACAACGCCTTGCTCACCCTGCAGCGCACGCACCAGAGACAAACCAAAGCGCGCCGCCGCCTGGCCCATGGACAGCGTAGCCGATCCGCCGCCGGCTTTGGCTTCAACCACTTCAGTACCCGCGTTCTGAATACGCTTGGTCAGGTCGGCCACTTCCTGATCGGTAAAGCTCACGCCCGGAATCTGGGACAGCAGAGGCAGAATGGTTACGCCAGAGTGGCCGCCGATGACCGGCACGTTCAGCTCTTCCGGCTTTTTGCCTTTCAGCTCAGCCACGAAGGTGTTGGAACGGATAATATCCAGCGAAGTCACGCCGAACAGTTTGTTTTTGTCGTACACGCCTGCTTTCTTCAGCACTTCCGCCGCAATGGCAACGGTGGTGTTCACCGGGTTGGTGATAATACCGATGCACGCTTTCGGGCAGGTTTTCGCCACTTGTTCAATCAGGTTACGCACGATGCCGGCGTTAACGTTGAACAGGTCGGAACGATCCATACCCGGCTTGCGCGCTACGCCGGCGGAAATCAGCACCACATCGGCGCCCTGCAGCGCTGGCGTGGCGTCTTCACCGCTGAAGCCTTTAATGCTAACGGCGGTCGGAATGTGGCTTAAGTCAACGGCAACGCCTGGCGTAACGGGGGCAATGTCGTAGAGGGAGAGTTCAGAACCTGCAGGTAGCTGGGTCTTGAGAAGAAGGGCAAGGGCCTGGCCAATACCGCCAGCTGCACCGAGAACTGCAACTTTCATCCTATACTCCTTGTATTATCTTAAATATAAAAGCGCCGTGAATTCTGGGTTACGGAACTTATGTTATCACGCCTTTAAAAACAATCTCTTAACAGTTGGACTGAGAGCTGACGCAATAAAATAGCCGTGATCGCGGACATTTTAGATTAAATAACGTGTGCATGAAGGGCATAGCGCACAGTAATCGAAAATTGTGCGAGGTTATTCACGCGCAAGTTAACCGGCCGTTACATTACACCCTTACGCAACATCAGAACAACATCATTTTAATAACATTTTATTTACCCTTTCCCCGCGATGAATCCTGTGAGAAAGGGCATATTCATGACAATCGTATTTTGTTAAAATAACGCCCTTTCCCTGTCGTTCCGGCCATTTTTTTGCTGGTCGACCTCCGCTTTTATTGCATAAAAATTCATCTATATGCATAATAATGACATCTATTGGCAACATTCCACGGTGCAAAATGCGTAATCCCGCAAAGCAGGAAGATCTGATCAAAGCGTTCAAGGCGTTATTGAAGGAAGAGAAATTCAGTTCGCAAGGCGAGATCGTTTTGGCGCTGCAAGAAGAAGGCTTCGAAAACATTAACCAATCCAAAGTATCACGCATGCTGACCAAGTTCGGCGCGGTACGTACGCGTAATGCAAAAATGGAGATGGTATATTGCCTTCCCGCCGAGCTGGGGGTGCCTACCACCACCAGCCCGCTGAAGAATCTAGTGCTCGACGTTGACCACAATGACGCCGTGGTGGTGATTCATACCAGCCCTGGCGCAGCACAATTGATCGCCCGCCTGCTCGACTCGCTGGGCAAGTCAGAAGGTATCCTCGGCACCATCGCCGGTGATGACACCATCTTCGTTACGCCGGCCAGCGCCTTCACCGCCCGCCAGCTGTATGAGGCCATTCTGGCGTTGTTCGAACAGGAACTGTAATCATCTATCCCTATCACTACGCGGTCTACGACCGCGTATCCAGCACGCTCTTCACCTTCCCCACGCCATTGCATAGTTTTTCGCTGTCACGCCAATAACGACGATCGCCCCGTGGATATCATTATTTGTAGCATTTCATCACTGCGCTTTTCCGCTGATACCTGATTCCGCACTTTTCGACAAAGTCGCTCACTTGCTTGATATTACAGAAATTTAACATCAAAAGACCATTTTATAATCACTTTTTATTCCTGCCGGTTATAAGAAATGGTAAGCACAATGATAAAGTTTCATAGGGAATTGTTAGCAAACTATTAATTTTTCGGGTTACTAGCTGTATACTCCTTTCCGTGACATGAATCACAGTTCACAGGAACTGATAAAAGAATTCTACGAGGTCAAATCATGAAAGTTAAAACTACTGTTGTGACTCTTGGCGTACTGTCCATGCTTTCATTCGGCACTTTTGCAGCACAATCCGTTAGCACGGAGCAGGCAGCAAAATTGCAGCCGGCAGGCACCATTACCGTCAGCGGCGTTGCCGCAGCGCCTTCCGATATCCGTCAGGCACTGTCTGATAAAGCCGATGCCAAAGGCGCCACCGCTTTTCGCGTGATTGAAGCGCGTAATGAAGGCAACTTCCACGCCACGGCAGAAATCTACAAATAAGTACTCAAAGAACGCTCCGGTAACGGACGAATAAATCTCTGGCAACGCTATACCCATAACGGTCTTCAAGAATAAAAAAACAACCCGTCCTTCCAGGCCGTTACCGATTAGCATCAAGGACTTACCATCATGAACATGAAATTTTCGATTGCAGCGATGGCGCTGCTGTCAGCCGTCTCTTTTGGCGCTTCCGCCGCCACGCTGGTGAGCAATGAACAGGCCAGCACCCTGCAGTCTGTCGGCACCGTGACCGCCGCCGGCGTCGCCGGTTCACCGTCGGACATTCGTCAGGCGCTGTCCGATAAGGCCGACCAACAGGGCGCCACAGCCTACCGTATTATTGAAGCCCGTGAGAACGGCAACTGGCACGCCACGGCCGAAATCTATAAATAACCATTCAGGGACGTGTCTACTGAGCTGATTATCCTCGTCACTGCCACTGCCGAGTTCTGACGTTGACACGCATTCCCTGAAGAACCCCTCGTCGTCCTATCCGACGAAACCCCATTGCCCCCGCTTGCGGGGGCTTTTTTTATGGGCAAGAAAAAAGCCGCAAAGCGGCTTTTTATCATCAGCATGTAACGCCAGCATCGGCCCGTCGGTTTACTTTGCCCGCTGCGCCAACGCCGCCAGCAGCTTATCGTGAATACCGCCGAAACCGCCGTTGCTCATCACCAGAATATGATCGCCCGGCTGAGCGGTTTTCACCACCATCTCCGCCAGCGTATCCACGTCGGCGCTCCAGTGGGCCGGCTGCACGCAGGCTTCCGCCACTTCCGCCACCTGCCACGGGTTATGGTCCGGCTGATACAGGAACACTTCATCGGCACGGCCAAGGGCAGGTGCCAAATCGTTTTTGCTGATGCCCATCTTCATAGTGTTGGAGCGCGGCTCCAGCACCGCCAAAATACGCGCGGTGCCGCCCACTTTGCCGCGCAGCGCTGCTAGGGTGGCCAAAATCGCCGTCGGATGATGGGCAAAATCATCATAGACCGTCACACCGTTGGCTTCACCGCGCAGTTCCAGACGGCGGCGGGCGTTGATAAAATCGCCCAGCGCACGGCAGGCATCGGCCGGCGCAACACCGACATGGCGGGCTGCCGCAATCGCCATCAGGCCATTGTGCATATTGTGTTCCCCCACCAGCGACCAGTTGACCTCGCCCACTTTCTCGCCGTTCAGCCAGACGGCGTAATGGCTGGCGTCGGTGGTCAGCTTCTCGGCGCGCCAGGTTCCCTCTTCGCCCACCAGTTCCTGCTCGCTCCAGCAGCCCATTGCCATCACTTGTTTCAGGTTGGCGTCATTGTCCGGCAGAATGATTTTGCCCTGGCCCGGCACAATACGCACCAGATGGTGAAACTGTTTCTGGATGGCCTTCAGGTCGTCGAAAATATCCGCGTGGTCAAACTCCAGATTGTTCATGATCAGCGTACGTGGGCTGTAATGCACAAACTTGGAACGCTTGTCAAAGAAGGCGCTGTCGTACTCATCGGCCTCAATCACAAAGAACGGGCTGCCGCCCAGCCGCGCGGAAACGTCAAAGTTGCCGGGTACGCCGCCGATCACAAAACCGGGCTGATAACCACAGGCTTCCAGGATCCAGGCCGCCATACCGGCGGTGGTGGTTTTACCGTGGGTGCCGGCCACCGCCAGCACCCAACGGTCACGCAGCACATAGTCGTGCAGCCACTGCGGACCGGATACATAGGGGATACCCTGCTCCAGCACCGCTTCAACGCACGGATTACCACGCGTCATGGCGTTGCCGATGATCACCAGATCCGGCGCCGGATCCAGCTGTGCCGGATCGTACCCCTGGATCAGCGCGATCCCCTGGTTTTCCAGCAACGTGCTCATCGGTGGATAGACGTTAGCGTCAGAACCCGTGACCTCATGTCCAAGCGAGCGGGCCAGTACCGCCAGTCCGCCCATAAAGGTGCCACAGATGCCAAGAATGTGAATGCGCATAGGTTTCTCATTTGAGTACGTCGAATGTACGCTTATTCTAACGCTCAGAATCGTCCAGAAGAAATGGATTTGCCTATGAATAGCGCGACGCTTTGGGCTACACTGCTGGCACAAACGTTGGCGGTTTGTTAAAAACTGCTATCCATCCGTAGATTCAGGGATTGTGTCATGAAAACGTTAGGCGAATTTATCGTCGAGAAACAACACGACTTCTCTCACGCCACCGGCGAATTGACCGCACTGCTGTCGGCCATCAAACTGGGCGCAAAAATCATCCACCGCGACATCAACAAAGCGGGTCTGGTGGATATTCTGGGCACCAGCGGCGTTTCCAACGTACAGGGCGAAGTTCAGATGAAACTGGACCTGTACGCGAACGAAAAGCTGAAAGCAGCGCTGAAAGCGCGCGGCGAAGTGGCGGGCATCGCTTCTGAAGAAGAAGACGAGATCGTCATCTTTGACGGCGACCGTGCTGAAAACGGCAAGTATGTAGTGCTGATGGATCCGTTGGACGGCTCGTCCAACATAGATGTTAACGTCTCCGTCGGGACGATCTTCTCCATCTATCGCCGTATCACCCCTATCGGCACTCCGGTGACCGAAGAAGACTTCCTGCAGCCGGGCAGCGCCCAGGTCGCGGCCGGTTACGTGGTTTACGGCTCTTCCACCATGCTGGTGTACACCACCGGTTATGGCGTCCATGCCTTTACCTACGATCCTTCGCTGGGCGTGTTCTGCCTCTCCCATGAGAAAGTGCGCTTCCCGGAATCCGGCAATATGTATTCCATCAACGAAGGCAACTACATCAAGTTCCCTCTCGGCGTGAAGAAATACATCAAATACTGTCAGGAACAGGACGAAGCAACGCAGCGCCCTTACACCTCACGCTATATCGGATCTCTGGTTGCCGATTTCCACCGCAACCTGCTGAAGGGCGGCATTTATATTTACCCAAGCACCGCCAGCCATCCGCAAGGCAAGCTGCGTTTGCTGTATGAATGCAACCCGATGGCGTTTCTGGCCGAACAGGCCGGCGGTAAAGCCAGCGACGGTAAAACCCGTATCCTGGACATCACGCCGCAGAAACTGCACCAGCGTGCGCCATTCTTCGTCGGCACCAAATCGATGGTAGAAGACGCCGAACGCTTTATCGCCGACTATCCGGACGAGTAACGCCTTCGATGCCGGGGCCGTCAGGCCCCACGGCGCAGCACGCTGCGCCGTCATCGCGTTATATTATAGCTTGAACGCCGCCATGCTCTGCGCCAGCGACTGGGCCTGTTCCTCCAGCGAGCGCGTTGCGGCGGCGGATTCTTCCACCAGTGCCGCATTCTGCTGCGCCACCTGATCCATCTGCGCCACCGCCAGATTCACCTGTTCGATTCCGCTGCTCTGCTCGCGGGTCGCCGCCGAGATTTCACGCATCAGCGCCGTGACGCGCCCGACTTCATCGGCAATGCCGTTCATGGTTTGCGCCGCTGACTCCGCCATCTGTTCACCCTCTTGCACCCGCGCCTGCGACGCTTCAATCAGCCCTTTAATCTCCTTGGCCGACTGCGCGCTGCGCTGCGCCAGACTGCGTACTTCGCCGGCGACGACGGCAAAGCCGCGCCCCTGCTCACCGGCCCGCGCGGCCTCAACGGCCGCATTCAACGCCAGAATATTGGTCTGAAACGCGATGCCGTCCATCACGCTGATAATATCGGCAATGCGGCGGGAACTGTCGGTGATCGCCAGCATTTTGTCTTTGACCTGACTGACCACGTCGCTGCCGCGATCGGCGACATCAGACACGCTGAGCGCCAGTTGATTGGCCTGCTCGGCATTTTCCGCATTCATTTTAACCGTTGAGGTCAGCTGTTCCATGCTGGCGGCGGTCTCTTCCAGCGAAGCTGCCGACTCCTCAGTACGCTGCGCCAGGTGAACGTTGCCGGCCGCCAACTCGCGAGAGCCAACGTCAATCTGGCTGCTGGCGTCGCGCACTTTGCTGACCGACATCACCAGCGACTGCTGCATGCGCTGCATCGCCCGGATCAAACGGCCCATTTCCGTCTCTCCTTCGCCGCGGATCTCGCGGGTCAGATCGCCGTTGGCGATATGCTCCAGCTCGGCGATCGACGCATCCAGCGGGCGTAGAATGATCAGCCGCAGGGCAAACCAGGCCAGCACCGCCAGCAGCACGCTGACTATCCCGGCCGCCGCGATTAACGCAATCTTGGTGCTGGCGTTGCCCTCTGCGTCACTCACCTGTAGCTGCCCGGTTTCCATGGCAAAACGGCGGAATTCACTCAGATCGTTTTCAAATGCGATGCTCAGCTTAGAAATTCGCGTTTCCTGAATATGGTAGTACTCGTCAATCTGGCCGGCTTTGATGGCATCGGCCATCGGACGCACGCCCTGTTCCTGGTAAGCGCGATAACTGGCCTGCAAATGCTCGGACAACTCTTTGCCACGCTCGGTGACCGTCCCCACGCCGACGAACTTCGCCATTTCACGCTGCGACTGCGCCAGATAGCCGTAAATACGCCCGACTGTAGCGTCAGACACTGCGATCTGGCCCACTTCACGCTGGCGTACCGCCAGAGACGCGGCGGTACGCGCGCGCAGCGTCAGGTTGGAACTGTTCGCCAGCGACCCCAGCTCCTCGCCCAGGATCTGGTTCAGGGTATGCAGCGAGCGCGACCCCTGGTTGATGGCATTGACACCGATAATGCTGACCATAATCAGCAATACCGTCAGCAGGCTAAGCAGGGCAAGCAGCCCGGCCTTCACCGTAATTTTATTTAGCATGGATTCTTCCTGGCTATCGACAATAAGTGGTTACTGAGATGTAGGGTGGTAAGACGCAGGACGTCACCGCAGCACGTCATTGTTATTTGCTAGGTTATCGACAACCGAGGAGGAAACTTGATGCTGAACAAGAATTAATCCCCAAAATTCCCCGTGCAGACAGGGCATCGATGGTGAGCGTCACGGCATATATCATGGTCAGTGCGGGAGCACTATACGCGTCCCAACCAACAGGCAATACTGATTCCGGTGAAGCAATCTTATCTTGCGATTGGTCATGGCGCGCTATCGAAATATCATCACACTTAAAACAAATAGGCACTATAGCATTCACCACAATCAGTCAATGAGTAATTAAAAGCAGAAAATGAAAAGGGAAAAGCAAATGGATAATTACCGTATAAGTCATCGAAGAAATATAACCCCAGATTAAACCACAGGCTAAATTGATTACACTTCAGATATTACCGCTATTTTATCAGGCGTAAAACCAAACCGAATAAAATAAACAGACATACAAGCGTCATGATGAATCTGACTTGTCGACACCCGGCTCTCAGATGCTGTCTGATACCTCTCCGCAAGGTACCAAACATGGGCAATCAACCGCTGCCCCCCAACGAGGAGAGCAGATCATACCCGTTTAACGGTCAAATCAAGCAAATCTATATATAATAAAAATGCTATCGAATAATAATAAATTAATACCTTATGAGTAATTAAACAAAGACAACATTCATTGATCCACAACAAGAATAAAGGCTTTCGATAACAGGCATACTTTACTACCATTAGCCCAGCAGATCTTAAAGACGAATTATTCCCTCGTTCTCTGCAATCAGGCAGAACCATATATCAAAAAACAAATATGGTTTCTGTAAAAAATCAACCACCAAGAATAATATTGGCGTTTTATCTTAGGGCTCGTTATTTAAACACCCATCGATTTAAATGATTTAACGTTTGAATATTACAGGAAATTTTATCACTCAAGGAGATTTATCATGAGAGAACTGTCTGTAAGCGAACAGCAGGAAGTCAGCGGCGGTCTGTTTGGCCTTATCACCGCGCCTATCGGCGGCATTCTCGGCGCCGCGATCGGCTCCATCGTTGATGCCGGCAACCGTCTTTCCGGCCGTGACTCTAACTTCAAAGGGTCAGGCGCGCTGCTGGGCGCCGGCATCGGCGCAGCGGTAGGCTTGTCGCCACTGACCGCCATCCTCGGCATCGGCTCCGGTATTGTCTCCATCGTCCGCAACGGCCTCGGCCTCAAGGCGCAAAAACCGACGTTCTAAGCCCCTTCCGGCAATCGCTGCGGGACAAGACCCGCGGCGATTGCCGTCTGTCCTAAATGCTCGCACATACCATACCTGAAGCCAAAAAGGTCATTACTTTGATCACGTTTTGGCTATAATACCCGGCACTCCATTTCTGGTTTGAAAAAAGGAAACCGACATGAGCTTGAATCAGGTACCTGCGGGTAAAGACCTGCCAGAAGACATCTACGTTGTGATCGAAATCCCGGCCAACGCTGACCCGATCAAATATGAAGTTGACAAAGAAACCGGAGCGCTGTTCGTTGACCGTTTCATGTCCACCGCGATGTTCTATCCGTGCAACTACGGCTACATCAACAACACCCTGTCTCTGGATGGCGACCCGGTTGACGTGCTGGTGCCAACCCCGTACCCGCTGCAGCCAGGCTCAGTGATTCGCTGCCGTCCGGTTGGCGTACTGAAAATGACCGACGAAGCCGGTGAAGACGCCAAACTGCTGGCCGTACCGCACAGCAAGCTGAGTAAAGAGTACGATCACATCAAAGACGTGAACGACCTGCCAGAACTGCTGAAAGCCCAGATCGCTCACTTCTTCGAGCACTACAAAGATCTGGAAAAAGGCAAGTGGGTGAAAGTTGAAGGTTGGGACGACGCCGCTGCCGCTAAAGCAGAGATCGTGGCTTCCTTCGAGCGCGCCGCTAAAAAATAATTTTTTGCGCCGCCGATGAAAAAAAAAACACCGCTCAATGAGCGGTGTTTTTTATTATGCTTCGTCGTGACGCTTCAGCCAGTCACCGCTTTCAATCAGCGGATACCCCTCTACGCTGTGTCGATACAGGTAGATCCACGCACTACCATAAGGCGTCTGGATCAGTTCGCGCTTATAGTCCTTGGTGTTGCTTTTAAGCTCGTCAAGCTCGGCCAAAATCGATGAGTTAATACGGTACACCTCACAGTGTATCGTGCCCTCTCCAGGGATCGCTGCCGGGTAATGGCCCAGATTATAAATCTGATAGCCGTCGAGCTCATGCTCGCCTAACCATTGGGCGTTGGTCATCCAATGGCTGTTTCCCTGTTTGCGTCGTAAACTGCCGTAGACAATTATTCGCATTGCTAAAACTCAAACTGATAGAGCAAATCTAGCGCCTGGTCGAGACCAGACACCGCTTCAAGATACAACTTAGGCATCAGGCGGTAACGCAACGTCAACGTAGCCAGCGAGTCGAAAATACCCACCCCATATTTTACTTGTAAGCCGGGGAGAACATAACCACTCACGACAACCTGGGAGCTGTCGCCAACGCCGGCGGTATCAAGTGCCAGATTACTAACGCCAAATGCTTCGCCGATTTTACCCACAAGTTGACCACTTTGTGCAACCCCCATGCCAATTAACATCGACGTCATCGCGTTGCCGTCGGCGCCGGAGTTGCTGAGGCCCTGTCCGCGCAGCAGGTAAGACAGCGCCTCTTGCTGCGATTTGGCCGGATCGGAGAACACTTCCAGCTTCGGCGCGTCCGCCAGTCCGGTGACGCGCACCCCGGCGGTCACATCATCCTCGGTGGCCTCCGGGTTACGAATCGCCTCCATATTCAAGTATGGCTGATCCGGCGGGCCTGAGAACAATAATTGTCCCTTACGTACGATAAGATCCTGACCATAGGCGTGGAAACGGCCGGCCGGGATATCAATCTGGCCGTTCAGCCCCAGGCCACGCTTATCCTGCACCACTTTCAGGTCGCCCTTGAGCCGAGCCTTCAGACCGAACGCATCCAGCCGCACATCGTCGCCCACGTGAATCATCAGGTTGCTGTTAATCGCCACCGCGGTGCTCTTCGGCTGGATAGGTTTCAGCTGTTTATCCAGCATCACTTCATCCGACGAGACGCCGACCGCGCTTTCCGGCAACTCCTGCACGGTAATGCGCGCCCATGGGATATCCACATTGCCGTTCAGCGAGAACAGCTGCGGCGTTGCTTCAAACACCAGATCCGGTGACACGTCGATACGCACCATCGGCGGCACCGTCACCCGCAGTTTGTCGCCCTTCGCGGCGATGCGCGCCCGCCAGGCGTTGATATCGCGCCAGTCGGCATCGCCGGTCAGGTTCAGTTGGCCGCGCGTGGTGGTAATGAGGCCATCCAGCGTCGAATTCATGCCGTTGAAGTCAATCGCCAGCCGGCCGTCGGTCATATCGAACGGCATCCAACTGCCGTCAATATCCACCTTGTCCAGCGCCAGACGCCCATATACCAGCGGTTTTTGCGCATTGCCGCCCAGCCGCAGATTGGCGTTCAGCATACCGGCGGCTTTTTCACCCTGCATCAGCGCCGGGTTGATCATCGCCAGAGAAATATTGGCGATATTGACGTTACCGGCGATATTGCGCTGCTTCTGCGGGTCGGTCACCTGGATGTTACCGTCCAGTTGGCCGTTGTTATGCAGCTTAATCAGCCAGTCGGCCTGCGCGCGACCGTTGTTAACACCCGCGTTGAGGTTCAGCGTATCAAAGGCGATCGGCAGCGCGTTGCCCTGCACCTGCTGCACTACTTTCACCCCGTTGCCCACCAGCGATACCTTCGCCTGCGGCAGCGCGGCGCCCTCTTTCCAGCTCACGTCGGCACGGCCGGTAAAGACGCCGTTCAGTGCGGTTTCCGGGCCAAGGAACGGTTTGATCATTTTCAGATCAAAGCGGTTCAGCACCACGCTGGCCTGGCCATTGGCGGCGCTGGCTTCGATGGTTTTCGGCACGCAGACTTCGGCATCCGGGTTCTGCCAGCAGTGCGGGCCGACGCTGATTTTTTGCTGGGTATTCAGATAGTCCAGCGCGATGGCGCGCGTCAGGCGCCATTCGCCTACCGGCGTATCAAAACGGGTATTGTTCAGATTGCCGCGCCAGCGCTGCTGCTGGCGATCGAAGCTGCCCGCCAGCGCCAGCTGGCCGGAGACCGGCTTGCCGTCAACCTTCAACTGCAGCGTGTGCTGCTTTTCCGTGCCCTTAGCGTCAAGCTGCAGCAGGTTCACCTCCAGCGCATCCTGCTTCAGCTGCTCGACCCGCACCGCCAGCTGGCCCTGAATCTGATCGGTGGAGCGCACGTCGCCGTCTACTTTCACCCGTTTGATATGCAGCGCCTGCCATTGCAGGCCGGACGCGGTCAGGTCCGCCAGCAGCTGCGGCGCCTGCAGATTGCCGCGCAGCTTCAGTAAGCCCTTCGCCGTGCCGCCCAGACCCGGCAGCGCGCCGTCCAGCTGCGGCGCGTCGATGTTGGCGTCCAGATTCCAGCTTTTCTCGTCCAGTTGCCCTTTCACGTTCAGGCTATTACGCCCCAGCGCCAGGTCGACGCCGGGAATCTTCCACTGGCCGGCGGCGTTGCCGCTCAGCGAGCCGCGAGCCGACACCTTGTTCTGCTTCACGTTGCCGTCCAGCTGCAGCGTCGGCACCTGTAGCTGCCAGCTGCCGCCGTACAGACTGCCGCGGGTGGTGATTTTGCCGTTCAGCTTCGCCGGCCATTCCGGCCACTGTTTGGCGGTATTGATGCCGCTGAGCGTCAACTGCGACGTCCAGCTGATGGCCTTGCTCCAGTCCACCAGCGCGGTCAGGTCGGTATTGCCCTGCAGCGCTGCCAGACGCAGGCGGTTAAGTCTGAACTGCTCGACGTTGCCTTTACCGTCCAACGTCAGCAGCGCCGGCGGCAGATCCTGCCCTTTGATATCGGCGCGCGTCGACAGCGCATAGTCGGTGGCTTTGCCGTTAAGGCGCAGACGTAAGTCATTCACCTGGTACTGAGATACGCCGGTAAGCGGCCACTTCAGCCGTTTGCTCTGCAGCGTCAGCGAGAGCGGTAAACCCGCCTCTGCCAGCTCGGTCTGCAGATCGAGCTGCGCCCCCACCGGTCCGGACAGGTTCAGCGCTACGTTCAACGCTTCACGCAGGCCGCCGCCGAGGGTCAGCTTCACCTTTTCGCCTTTCAGCGGATCGATATTCAGCGTGCTGTTGGCGCTCATCTGCACCGGCCAGTTATCTTTCAGCGTGGCCTGGCCGTGCGCGAACAGCGTGCCCTGCGGCGACCTGACGTCAAAGTTGTCCAGCTGGATATGCTGGTCCTTGGTGCTGGCCTTCAGCAGCAGGCTGGTGATCAGCACGTCGGTATCGCCGGTCAGACGCAGCTGTTCACCGCGGATCTCTTTCACCGTGATATCCAGCGGCAGACGCACTTCCGGCAGATCCGGCAGCAGCGGCTTGGCAAACAGTTCTTTCAACGTCTCGCCCAGCGGTTTCTCTTCCGGCTGCGGCGCCGCTTTCGGCGCATCGCCCGCTTTCTCTCCGGCTTTCTTCACCATATCGACCGCCGGCTGTACTTCTTCCGGTAGCGGATTGGCCGGCGTTTTCGGCAGGGCAATCAACAGCGAAGCGATTTTGGTCGGCTGCAGTTGCAGCGCGCGCTCCTGCCATTCGGCACCGGTGCTGAACTCCCCGAGTGAAATGGCGGTGTCGTCAACGTTGACCTTGACGTTATTCAGCGCCAGTTTGCGCAGGATAATCGGGTAGGGAGTGCTGAGATCGGTGGTTGGTTCGCTGCTCTCCGCCGCCGGCTCGGACGGCGCCATTTCGCTGGTTTTCACCACCACGTCGACGTCATCAGCGGTCAAGGCGTTCACACACAGCGAACTGCGTTTAAAACATGACAAATCGAGTGACAGATGGAACTGGCCGGCATTCACCGTCACGCCCGGCATCTGGTATTTCACGCCTTTCAACGTCAGATCGCGCCAGCCGCCGCTGACGCTGGCGATATCCAGCCCCGGCACCCAGCGCGCCGCGCCGTTGAGCACCATATGCAGACCGCTGGTGGTGCCGAGCAGGTAGGCAACGCCTCCCACCAGCAACAGCAGAACGATCAGCGCCCCAAGACAAATCTTTTTCACCAGGCTCATAGTTCAGGCCCCAAACCGATATAGAACTGCATCCCGTGGGTTTCCTTATCCCCGACCGGGGCGGCAATATCCAGTTTCACCGGCCCGACCGGCGATTGCCAGCGCACGCCAACGCCCGCGCCGGTTTTGAAATTGCTCTGTTTGATATCATTCACCGCTTCGCCGGAGTCGACGAACACTGCGCCCCACCACTTGCCGGTCACGTTGTATTGATACTCCAGCGAGCCGGTCAGCATCTTAGAGGCGCCGGTCAGCTTGCCGTCTGCGTCACGCGGCGAGATGTCTTTATATTTGTAGCCGCGGATGCTGCGGTCGCCGCCGGCGAAGAAGCGCAGATCCGGCGGCACCTTATCGAAATCATTGGTTTCAATCCAACCCACCTGACCACGCGCCACAAAGCGGTGTTTATCCGCCAGCGTGCGGATCCAGACGTTCTGCGCCTGCAGCAGCGCAAAATCGACGCCTGAGCCCCAGGTGGTATCGGAAACGTCAATGGAATAGCGCTGGCTGTCGCCCCAGGTCGGCATCAGACCGCCGCGCGAGCGGGTGCGGCTGAGGCTGGCGCCCGGATACAGCAGCACGGTGGTGTTGGTGACATTACCTTGGGTAAAGTGGTCAAAACGACCGGTCATATTGATGGCGTACTGCCAGCCGCTGGATTTATCCCAGTTGCGCGATACCACCACCTTGGTGCTGTCTGACTTGGTGTCGTTCAGGTCGCTGCGCTTATAGCCGCCCTGCATCAGGTAATACTCTTCCAGCGGGCTCTTCTGCAGCGGAATTTTATACGTCAGATCCAGCTGCTGCTCCGGCGCCGAAATATAGGCGCTGGTTTCCAGACTGTGGCCGCGATCGTTCAGCCAGGGCTTCTTCCAGGTGCCCTTTATCCGCGGCCCGACGTCGGTGGAATAACCCACGCCGGTTTCCAGCGTATTGCGGCTGCGCGGCGTCACCAGCGCATCCAGCGGCAGGATCTTGCTCTCTTTGGCATCTTCAAAATCAGGCGACACCACCACCGAGTTAAACCAGTTGGTGGCAGACAAACGGCGGTTCAGCTCGGCCAAATCCTGCGAGCTGTAATACTCCCCCTGATGGAAGGGGATCAGGTTTTGCAGATAGTCTTCGCGGATTTGCGAACCTTCGAACTTCACTTTACCAAAGCGGTAGCGCTCGCCGCTGTTAAAGTCGAAATCCCAGTACGCCTTACGCAGCTCTTCCGACACACCCAGTTGGCTCTTGGTCATCTCGGCGTCAAAGTAGCCTTTGCGCAGCGCCAGACCGCTCAGGGAGCTTTTAAAGCTTTCATAGGTGCCGTGGTTAAGGATCTCGCCGATGGTCGGCCGTCCCTTCTTCACCAGCGCCAGATAGTCTTCATCGGTTTTAGCGCCGCCTTCCAGCGTGATATTGGCGCCGGCAATACGCACCGGCTCGCCGGGCTTAACCTTGGCATGCAGCACCGGACGCGACAGCTTGGGGTTGTCGTCGAGAGTAAATTCAATGGTCGGCTCATAATAGCCCAGCGCGCGCAGCCCCTGACGCACCGCCTGCTCTACCCGCGCACGAAAGCGACCGTCGGCGCTCACCTCTTCGGGGGTGATGGCTGACAGACGAACCCGCACGTTTTTTTCCAACTCTCCGCTCAGCCCTTCGACCTGCAGCCGCAAATTGGCCGACAGCGCCGCAGGCGCGACAAATAGCGCGCATAAAACGCAAAGGACACGGTAACGTGGCACACGTTCTCCTTAATTTATTGTACTTTCCTGTAAAAACCGTCGTTCAGATCGCCAGACCATGCCGCCACGCTATCAAAATGGCGACTCTCCCATGGCCGACTCCCACCGACCTGCGCACAAATTGGCATAAACAGGACGTATTCTTGGCTTTTTGCGCTCAAAAGACTGCGTTAAGCTTACACATAAACGCAACATCGGCCTTATTGTGGGCAAATAAGCGACGAGTTACAACTCGCACAATGCCGTCTGGGGCCAATTCTTATGAAGACAACAGGAGTCAATCGCGGTGCAAAATACAGATAAATCTCGCCTGGTCGACCAGGCCAACGCGCTGCCGGGGCGCGCCACGCCGGTGCCGGTCGCCGCACTCAACATCGTCACTCAGCACTCTATGACAGAGGTGCCGGCCGGTATGGACGTGGCGATTTTCGCCATGGGCTGCTTCTGGGGGGTCGAGCGCCTGTTCTGGCAACAGCCGGGCGTCTACAGCACCGCCGCCGGCTACACCGGCGGCTACACGCCGAATCCGGCCTACCATGAGGTGTGCACCGGCCAGACCGGCCACGCCGAAGCGGTGCGCGTGATCTTCGATCCGAAAGTCATCAGCTATCCGCAGCTGCTGCAGGTGTTCTGGGAAAATCACGATCCGGCCCAAGGCATGCGTCAGGGCGGCGATATCGGTACCCAGTACCGTTCTGCAATCTACTACCTGACGCCGGAGCAGCAGGCCGACGCCGAGCGCAGCCTGGCCAGCTTCCAACAGGCGATGGACACCGCGGGAGACCAGCGCGTCATCACCACCGAAATCGCCCCGGCCGCGCCGTTCTACTACGCCGAAGACGACCACCAGCAATACCTGGAAAAGAATCCGGGCGGCTACTGCGGGCTGGGCGGCATCGGCGTTTGTCTGCCCCCGCAGGCCTAACGCGTTAATTTTTAACCACTGGCGGGCCTTATCGGGCTGCTGCTATACTATCCAGGCCGCCGATACGCGGCCTGCTTTTTGCTTCGGCAAAACGGGCGCTGTCAAACGCGTCCGGCAACTCTTTTTTACAATGTATTGCCCTTCCTCAAGAGCGCCGTCATCCCGTCGGCACGTATGGATAGATTATGTTAAACAGTATTTTACTGATTCTTTTTCTGATCGCAGTGAGCGCCTTCTTCTCTGTATCGGAAATTTCTCTGGCCGCCTCGCGCAAGATTAAACTGAAGCTGATGGCTGACGAAGGTAACGTCAACGCGGCCAAAGTGCTGAAACTGCAAGAAACACCCGGCCTGTTCTTTACCGTGGTGCAAATCGGCCTTAACGCCGTCGCCATTTTGGGCGGTATCGTCGGCGACGCGGCATTCTCCCCGAGCTTTCAGGTGCTGTTCGATCGCTTCCTGTCGCCGGAACTGTCGCAACAGCTCAGCTTTATCTGCTCATTCGTACTGGTCACCAGCCTGTTTATCCTGTTCGCAGATCTCACCCCGAAGCGCATCGGTATGATTGCACCAGAGGCGGTCGCCGTCCGGATCATCAACCCGATGCGTTTCTCGATCATGATTTTCCGTCCGCTGGTCTGGCTGTTCAACGGTATGGCGAACCTGATTTTCCGCCTGTTCAAACTGCCGATGGTGCGTAAAGACGACATCACGTCCGACGATATTTACGCCGTGGTGGAAGCTGGCGCGCTGGCCGGCGTACTGCGCAAGCAGGAGCATGAGCTGATTGAGAACGTGTTCGAGCTGGAATCACGTACCGTACCTTCCTCGATGACCTCCCGTGAAAGCGTGGTCTATTTCGACCTGCGCGAGAGCGAAGAGAGCATTAAAGAGAAAGTCTCCACCCATCCGCACTCTAAATTCCTGGTGTGTGACGGTCATATCGATCAGGTAGTGGGCTATGTGGATTCCAAAGACCTGCTGAACCGCGTACTGGGCAATCAGAGCCTGGTGCTGAGCAGCGGCGTACAGATCCGCTCCGCGCTGATTGTGCCGGATACCCTGACGCTGTCCGAGGCGCTGGAAAGCTTTAAGGCGGCCGGCGAAGACTTCGCGGTGATCCTGAACGAATATGCGCTGGTGGTGGGGATTATCACGCTCAACGACGTGATGACCACCCTGATGGGCGACCTGGTGGGGCAAGGGCAGGAAGAGCAAATCGTCGCACGCGACGAAAACTCCTGGCTGATTGAAGGTGGTACGCCAATCGACGACGTGATGCGCGTGCTGGATATTGACGAGTTCCCGCAGGCGGGCAACTATGAAACCATCGGCGGCTTTATGATGTATATGCTGCGCAAGATCCCGAAACGCACCGACTTCGTCAAATATGCTGGCTACAAGTTTGAAGTGGTCGATATCGACAGCTACAAGATCGACCAGCTGCTGGTCACCAAGCTGAGCGATAAGCCGGCGGCGACGCTGCCGAAAGCGGCGGATGAAAACCTGCCGGCCTGATGCGCTACGGCCATTAAAAACATCAGCGGCCCCGTTTGGGGCCGCGCTTACATCTGTACGCTGTTATCGCGGCAGCCCTCAAGCTACAGCCATAACAACGTTTTAACCCATTTCCGATTGCAAAAGCAGCACTTGCCGATTAACTTCAGACATCACGCTGAGATGACGCTTGTCGCGGACTTTCGGCACCAGGATTCGGCCTTTGTCGAATTCAAATGCACCAACGTCCTTGATATATAAACGTCCGCGGAATAGGGTCTTCACATATTTGGCAATTTTCAAAGGGTTATAACGCTGGAAGATTCTCATTTTGTTCTGTGCTCCTCCGTTGGACCTAGCGTTCATTCGAACCGCTAATCGGGCGGTTTCTTATACAAGAACGCAATTGATTGCAGTGGTGTAGACCTAGTTAAGACCATTTTGTTCACTTTCGCCTGGACGTCTTCACTGGATTTACACTTGTTGACAGATTTGTATATGATTATTTACGGCATATTCAGAATATCCCTTCAAAATAAAGGCGTTAGAGACCGATAGGGAAAACTGAGATCGCGCTAACAGGACAGACCTCCGATCACTGCCTAAGATTTAGGCTGCGGAGACTGTTCGCACTATCCCCCATAACAAGGAGCAAGCATGAAAAAGAGTCGCATGCTAATGATGTCCCTGCTGTTCGCCCCCCTACTGGCCTCAGCGCACAACTTTCAACTGCTGCAGCGCGTAGCGCCGGTCAGCGTCACTGACCGTGGCGAGCTACATTACGCTAACGGCGACTTCAGCTACGAAAAATGGAGCAGTGGCAAGCTCAGCGGAAAAGTGCGGGTAATTCAGCATATTGCCGGCCGCGGTTCCGCCAAAGACATGAACGATCCATTAATTGAAGCCATTAAGGCCGCCAAACTACCACGCGATCGTTACCAAACGACGACAATCATCAATATTGATGACGCCATCGTCGGCACCGGCATGTTTGTGCGCAGCAGTATTGAAGACAACAAAAAAGAGTTCCCGTGGTCGCAGTTTATCGTCGACAACAAGGGCTACGTGAAGAAGGCCTGGGATCTGCAAAGCAACGGCTCGGCCATTATCGTGCTGGACGATCAGGGACGGGTGAAATTCGCCAAAGACGGCAAGCTGACGGAAGAAGAAGTGCAGCAAGTGATGAACATGCTGCACCAGATGCTGCGCTAACCGATCAGAACAGCGACACGCGGAAGCCGGGGTTGAGGAAAGATTCACGAGGCGAATAAAGCAACGGCTTGCCTTGCCAATCGTGAATCTGCGCCCCGGCAGCGATCGCCACCGCATGCCCTGCTGCGGTATCCCAGATATTGGTCGGCCCAAAGCGCGGATACAGTTGCGCCTTGCCCTCCGCCACCAGACAGAATTTCAGCGACGATCCCACCGAGATGGTTTGGTGCACGCCCAGCTGTTTCAGGTAGTCCTTCAGCTCATCATCGCTGTGCGAACGGCTGACCACCACCAACGGCGGCTGCCCTTCCATCACATGAATAGGCCGGCGCTGCCCTTTTTCTTCTTTCCACGCCTTGCCGCGCTCCGCCAGATACAGCACGTCCAGCGCCGGCGCATACACCACGCCCATCACCGCCTGGCCGTCCTCAATCAACGCGATGTTGACGGTAAATTCACCGTTGCGCTGCAAAAACTCCTTGGTGCCGTCAAGCGGGTCCACCAGCCAATAACGCGTCCAGTGCTGGCGCTCTTCCCACGCCGGCGGGTCTTCTTCCGACAGCAGCGGGATATCCGGCGTCAGCGCCGCCAGGCCCGCCTTGATGATGCCATGGGCCGCTAAATCGGCGGCGGTAACCGGTGAATCATCTTTTTTCACCGCGGCCTCAAGCGGCTGTTCGCCGTGATAGACCGCCATAATTGCTGCGCCCGCCTCGCGGGAAAGCTGGCAAATTTGTTCTAACATCATTCACCTCAGATCAAACAATTCCGTGGGAAATCTCCCGCTACCTTTGCTAGCAGACTAGTTTTTTTTGCCGGGAATATCCATCCCGGCGTGGTAACGGCAGGTAATAATTCAAGTTTGCCGGCGCGTAACTGTGAGCTTTCCCGCGGTGCCAACGGGTATTTTCTGCCACACTTCACGTTTTCTGATGGCAAGTAAGCATAATTACATCGTTCTTTGCGGCTTCTCACCAAGAAGGCGCCAAAAACATCATGGTATGGAGAACACCAATAATGATGAAACGTCCGCTGGCATTATCCGCCCTCGCCCTGCTGATTTCCGCCACGGCGCAGGCGGCGAAGGTCGACCTGCGCGTGCTGGAAACCACCGACCTGCACGGCAACATGATGGACTTTGATTACTATAAGGATAAGCCCACCGAGAAATTTGGGCTGGTGCGTACCGCCAGCCTGATTCAGCAGGCGCGCCAGCAGGCGGTTAACAGCGTGCTGGTCGACAACGGCGATATTATTCAGGGCAGCCCGATGGCGGACTATATGGCGGCCAAGGGGTTGCGCAAAGGCGACATACACCCGGTCTACAAAGCGCTGAACCAGCTGGATTATGTGGTAGGCAATATCGGCAACCACGAATTCAATTACGGCCTTGATTATCTGCAAACCGCCCTCGCCGGCGCCAAGTTCCCCTACGTTAACGCCAACGTTATCGACAGCAAAACCCAGAAACCGCTGTTCACCCCGTATATTATCGTCGATACGCCGGTAAAAGACCGCGACGGCCACACGCACACGCTGCGCATCGGCTATATCGGTTTCGTCCCGCCGCAAATTATGGTCTGGGACAAGGCCAACCTGCAGGGTAAGGTCACGGTCAATGATATTACCGCCACCGCCAAACGCTACGTGCCGGAAATGCGTCAGCAAGGGGCCGATCTGGTGATCGCCATTCCCCACTCCGGCCTCTCCAGCGCGCCTTATAAAGCCATGGCGGAAAATTCGGTCTACTACCTCAGCCAGGTGCCGGGCATCGACGCCATTATGTTCGGCCACGCCCACGCGGTCTTTCCCAGTAAGGACTTCGCCGCGATTAAAGGCGCCGATATTGAGCAGGGCCTGCTGAACGGCGTACCGGCAGTGATGCCGGGCCAATGGGGCGATCACCTCGGCGTGGTGGATTTACAGCTCAGTAACGACAGCGGCCGCTGGGCGGTCACCCGTGCCAAGGCCGAGGCGCGGCCGATTTACGACAGCGCCGCCAAACGTTCGCTGGCGGCGGAAGACGCCGGTCTGGTGAAGGTGCTGGCCGACGATCATAAGGGCACCCGCGAGTTCGTCAGCCAGCCGATCGGCAAGTCCGACGGCAATATGTACAGCTATCTGGCTTTGGTGCAGGACGATCCGACGGTGCAGATCGTCAACAACGCGCAGAAAGCCTATGTGGAGCACTACATTCAGGGCGATCCGGATCTGGCGGATCTGCCGGTGCTGTCCGCCGCCGCGCCGTTCAAGGTCGGCGGCCGCAAAAACGATCCGGCCAGCTTTGTGGAAGTGGAAAAGGGACAGCTGACCTTCCGCAACGCGGCCGATCTGTATCTCTACCCCAATACGCTGGTGGTGGTCAAAGCCAGCGGTAAAGAGGTGAAAGAGTGGCTGGAGTGCTCCGCCGGGCAGTTTAACCGCATCGACGTCAACAGCAGTAAGCCGCAGAGCCTGATTAACTGGGACGGCTTCCGCACCTATAACTTCGACGTGATTGACGGCGTCAGCTACCAGGTAGACGTCAGCCAACCGGCGCGCTACGACGGTGAATGTCAGTTAATCAATGATAAAGCGGAACGGATCAAACAGCTGACCTTCAACGGCAAACCGATCGACCCGAACGCCACATTCCTGGTGGCTACCAACAACTACCGCGCCTATGGCGGCAAGTTTGCCGGCACCGGCGACAAACACATCGCCTTCGCCTCGCCGGATGAAAACCGCGCCGTACTGTCGGCCTATATTAGCGCAGAGAGTAAAAAACACGGGGCGGTGCATCCGCAGGCGGACAACAACTGGCGTCTGGCCAACATCGACGCCGCCCAGCCGCTGGATATCCGTTTTGAAACCTCACCAAGCGACAAGGCCGCGGCGTTTATCCGGCAAAACGCCCGTTACCCGCTGAAGCCTGTCGGCAACGACAGCATCGGTTTTGCGATTTATCAGGTCGGCCTGCAAACGCCGCCCGCAGAGGCAGCGCGCTAAATAACAAACAGGGCGCCGTCTGGCGCCCTGTTTCGTCAATCCCGCTTACAGGATTTCCAGCAGTTCAACTTCAAACACTAGCGCGCTGAACGGTGGGATAGCGGCACCGGCACCACGCTCGCCGTAGGCCAGGTTGTGCGGGATATACAGCTGCCACTTGGAGCCAACCGGCATCAGCGTCAGGGCTTCGATCCAGCCTGCAATCACGCCGGTCACCGGGAACTCGGCCGGCTGGCCGCGCTCAACGGAGCTGTCGAACACATCGCCGTTAATCAGACGGCCGGTGTAGTGTACGCGCACGCGGTCCTGACGGGACGGGATTGGGCCGTTGCCCTGCTGCAGCACGGAGAACTGCAGGCCGGATTCGGTCAGCGTCACATCATCACGCTTAGCGTTTTCTTCCAGGAATTTCTGGCCTTCTACCGCCATCGCCTGCTGACGCTCACGACGTACGGCATCCGCACGCTCGTGGATTTCACGCAGCGCGCGATGTACGACGTCAACGGGAACCGCCGGGGCATTCCCTTCCAGCGCGTCACGCAGACCAGCCAGCAGAGCATCCGGTTGTAAACCTTCCAGACCGGATTCCTGCAGTTGCTGGCCGACCTGTAAACCAATCCCGTAGCTTGCTTGCGCTTCAACGCTGTCAAAAGAAGGGGTTGTCATGGGGTTTTCCTTAAGTCTGTAAAAAGTCGAAGGCGCAGCATAACAGCGCCGGAAAGCCGGGTAAAATCTTGTGTCGAGAATGATGACTTTTCGCGTAGAAAAAGAAACAATGGCCTTCTGTTAATCCCCGTTGCCGCGTCCGCCGTGCAATCACGCCGCTGCCTTTCACATCAAACAGTTAGCGGACTATACTGAAAGCGGGTCATCGGACCGTCGGCACACCATTTGGTACTGTGGCAATTTACGCAGTTGAAGAGAGGTCACCATGGGCAGAATCGCGCCCAGGAGAAGGAAAACCACCCGCACCCAGCGGTCGTTGCTACGCGTCTGGCAACGTATCAGCCAACGCCTGAAGTTCGGCGCACCACGGCAGATGTCCGCAGGGTCGGATTCGCAGCAGCCGCCTGCAAGCGGTCAGGGACAGGGAATCAAAGCGCTACTGTTGAAAATCTGGCATTTGCCGGACGGCTTCGGCTGGCTGGAACCTTTGCCCTATTTCCACCGCCGCTGGGTCATCATCTTCGGCGCCGTGCTGCTGCTCTCGCTGTTGTGGCCCTATTCGCCGGAGCGCGATGAGCGCCCGTACGGCCGTGAGCCGCAAAGCGTGCAACAGACGGATGCGCAGCCGCCCGCCACAGCATCGGATCCCGCCGGTCAGTGGCAGCGTTACCGCATTCAGCCCGGCCAGACGCTGGCGCAGCTGTTCCGCGACAACAGTCTTCCGGTCAACGAGGTGTTCGCCATGGCACAGGTGGAAGGCAATGATAAGCCACTGAGCAATCTGAAAGCCGGGCAGGAAGTGCGTATCGAACGGGATAGCAACGGGGTGATTATCGCGCTGTCAGTCACCACGCTCGACAATAATCAGGTGACCTTCCGTCGTCAGTCCGATGGCGGCTACCGCCGCCAGCGCTAAGCCGACAACCGTTCCAGGAGGAAATCGCGCAGCACAACGCCCTGGTTGTGCTGTGTGTCCTTGCTGCCGTACAGCAGGGTCAGACACTCGCCCTGCCGCAACAGCGCTGTCAGCGGCTGCCAGGCGCTGCTGGTAGCCAACTCCTGCCGATAGCGCGCGACAAACGCGTCCCACTGGTCAGTATGATGATGGAACCACTGGCGCAGTTCACCGCTGGGCGCCACCTCTTTCAGCCATTCAACGCCTTCCAGCCGCTGCTTGCTGATGCCGCGCGGCCACAGCCGATCGATAAGAAAACAGTGCGGCGCCGGGCCGCTGAAGTCATACACCCGCAGTAATCGGATCTGCGTCATCGTTGCCTCCTTGTCGTTCCTGGCACCATAACGCATTTTACCGGCGACAGAAAAGCAAAACGCCAGCACGAGGCTGGCGTTTTGCTTGGGTGGCAATCGCGATTAAGCGACAGCAACCACAACTACATTCAGCTGTGCGAACACGTCGCTGTGTACCTGGAAGTGCACTTCGTGCTCACCAGTGGTACGCAGAACGCCGTTCGGCAGGCGAACTTCGCTCTTGGCAACGTCAACGCCTGCAGCGGTAACTGCGTCAGCGATGTCGCGGGTGCCGATAGAGCCGAACAGTTTACCTTCGTCGCCTGCTTTAGACTCGATGGTAACTGTCGCCAGTTCGTTGATCTTGGTTGCGCGCGCTTCAGCAGCAGCCAGAACGTCAGCCAGTTTGGCTTCCAGTTCAGCACGGCGTGCTTCGAAGAACTCGACGTTTTTCTTGGTAGCAGGAACAGCTTTGCCCTGTGGTACCAGGAAGTTACGGGCGTAGCCCGCTTTAACGTTAACTTGATCACCCAGGCTGCCCAGGTTTGCTACTTTATCAAGCAGAATAACTTGCATTACCTTATCCTCTCAAAGTCGTTAATGGACAGTGGCCGATTACTGATGACGATCAGTGTACGGCAACAAAGACAGGTAGCGCGCGCGCTTGATAGCACGGGCGAGCTGGCGCTGATATTTTGCACGAGTACCGGTGATACGGCTCGGGACAATTTTACCACTTTCAGTGATGTAGTTTTTCAGCGTAGCGATGTCTTTATAGTCAATCTCTTGAACGCCTTCCGCGGTGAAACGGCAGAACTTGCGACGACGGAAATAACGTGCCATTTGGCTAGTCTCCAGAATCTATCAATTCAATCTGCTCGGCATGCAGGACCAATTTGTTCAGGCCGTTGCGCCCTTGATGGCAGCTAACAAAACCTTGAACGGTAACCTGACTGCCGACCGTTAATCTTTGAGTCAGTGCTTGTGACTGTTGTCCGCTGACAACCACGGGCATGCGGCACCATGCTTGTCTGCTGAATCCGGCTTCTGTCTGCGTCGATCTGTGCTCAAGCACAAACTGGCAGTGGGGAATGCCGGAAGGACTTACCTTTCGCACCGGTTGCTTGCACAGCGTGCCAGACAAAACCAGACGATTAGTCGTCACGGCGGCAATTACTCTTCAGAATCCCCAGCATCTGCTTCTTCAGTGGTTTCGTTAGAGAACTCTTCGCGGCGCTCGCCACGACGTTCGTCTTTCGCTTTAACCATTGGAGATGCTTCAGTTACCGCGTGCTTAACGCGCATAACCATGCTGCGGATAACGGCGTCGTTGAAGCGGAAGTTAGTTTCCAGCTCATCGATCGCTTCCTGCGGAGCTTCAACGTTCAGCAGAACGTAGTGAGCTTTGTGCAGTTTGTTGATCGGGTAAGCCAGTTGACGGCGGCCCCAGTCTTCCAGACGGTGAATCTGACCTTGCGCGTTAGTGATGGTAGCACTGTAACGCTCGATCATGCCCGGAACCTGTTCGCTTTGGTCAGGATGGACCATAAAAACGATTTCGTAATGACGCATCGAATTGCTCCTTACGGATTATTCAGCCTCCTGTCAGGGTCAACCGCGGCCCATGGAAGCAAGGAACGTGTTTGTGTGCGGCTGAAAAATGACGCGTAATCATACTGGCGCAGGGGCGGAAACTCAAGAACAGAGTGGGATTTATTCACCGTCAGGCGGCGGGAAAGTAAAAACCGCACAATTTGCCATGGCAAAGCAGCAAGGACACGCGGCCGCACAGGCGGGAATCTTTCAATAAAATCATCATCAACCGCGACGCTTTATTCATATTTTTTGAAAAACCCCATCAAATAGCTGCGCTTTTTTATCTGTGAGAACGGACTAGAATTAAACATATCCGCCGCAGACAGCGCGACGAACAGATTCAAGGTTATTCAAGACAGACAAATAACTTTTTGCCCCACGATCATCGCTGCCGGACCGACCGGGCCAAAGAGTTAAGCGAGGCTTTATGAAACACGCCACTCTCGCCATGCTTGCAGTATTGCTGTTTTCCAGCGGTGCGATGGCCGCAGAAGAGATCGACGCCCGCCAGGCTTCACAGCGCCAGAGCATCGGGTTTGTCACCCTGAACCGCAACGTGGTGTCTCCCGACGACGCCGAGGCGCAGGTCAGACAAATCGCCGAACGACGCGGCGCCGGCGCTTATCGCGTCATCGCCATGCATGAGCCGGGCAGCAACGCGTCGATACACGTCAGCGCCGAACTGTACCGCTAACCGAACGATCAACGCCAGGGAACCAAGCCGCAGCCAAAAGCGGCAGTCTAAAATGGTAATCCAACCCAACGCCCCCTGCTTGCAGGGGGCTTTTTTATAACGCGGCGCGGAAAAAACCCACGCAGGCGTCCAGCGCCGCCGGCGTAATGCGGTGCTTCACGCCCGCCTCAACCGCCACCGTCAGCCGCTCGGCCAGACCGCGTTCGCGCAACACCTGCGCCAGTCGCAGGCTTTCCGCCGCGGGCACCACATCATCGGCCTCGCCGTGCCACAACAGCAGCGGGCGTTCGGCCAACTTATCCCACTGCCGCTCAAACTCATCATCCGCCAGCGGCGCCAGGTATGCGGCATGCTGCGCGTCAGCCAGCGGTTGCCCGTGTGCATCCAGCGGCGGAAACAGCGTGCGTGACAGCGAGGTAAACGAACCGGACCCCATCAGGCTGGCCGCCGCGGTGATCCACGGATAGCGTGTCAGCGCTCCCAGCGTGGTCATGCCGCCCATCGACGCCCCGGCAACGCCGACGCGCGCACCGTCAATCAGCCCGCGCTGTGCAAAATGCGTCTGCAGCGCCGGCAGTTCGTCGATATTGCTTTTCAGGATGTCCCAGAACTGCGCCAGCCGCCGCTGCTCATCGCCATGATAGCGTTCGCCATGCTGAGCGGCGTCCGGCAATATCACGCGGAATCCGGCCTTCGCCAGCGCATAGCCAAAATAGGCATACACTTCTTTCGATGAGCAGTAACCGTGATAAAAGAACACCGTCGGCAGGGGGTGCTCATATTTCCCGGCCGGCACCGCATGAATAACCGCAATTTCCCCAACGCGTTCGTCAAATAGCTCAACCATCGATAAACCTCTTATTGCTCCGCAAGCCGCTCTATCATGGCAAAAAAACGCCGTGAGCATTAGCTCATTCTGTTCCAGCTTATGCTTAAGCATTACACTTGGGGTATTGCGATGAAAATAGCGAGGTCGCCGATGACTCTTACACGCACTGCCGCCCTGCTGACGCTGCTGGCCGCGTTATCCGGCTGCGGCCTGATGACCACCACGCCCAAACCGCCGCCGCCGCCAATTGCCGGACAGGCGCAGGAGGTCATCCGGGCGCAGACCTTTGGTCTGGAAAAGATGACCACCGTCAGCGCGCTGGTGCACGGCAGCCCGATGAACGTGGAAGACGCCATCCAGAAAAAGGCCACCGCCAGCGGCGCCCGCTACTACCTGATTATTATGAACAGCGAAACCGTGGTGCCCGGACAGTGGTACTCACAGGCCATTTTGTATCGCTAAGCGATAAAGTGCGGCACAAAGCGTGACGTGTCTTTGGTGATCGGCGAATTATCTTCCCGCAGACCGATGCCTGCCGCCCGATCGCCCACCAGCCAGCTACCGATCAGCGTATAGTCATCGCCAAAACGCGGCAGCGGCGCGCAGGCCTGCCAAATCTGCGCTTCCTGCGCATAGTCGCCGCCGGTCATCGCCTCACAGCGCAACCCGTCCCGATCGCTGAACATCGCCACATTGGCGCCTTCGCGGGAATACAGCGGCTTACGTACAAAACCGCGCCACTGCGCGCCCATCTCTTGCGCCAGTCGCCAGCCCGGCCGCTGCACCTCCTCGGCAAAATAGGCCGGCAGCAGGTTCGGATGGCCGCGGTGCCAACGCCACAGCAAGGGCAGAATCCCCTTGTTGCTCACGATGCTTTTCCACAGCGGCTCCAGCCATTGCGTACGGCCGCCGCGCAGTGCGGGGCCGAAATCGTCGCGCATCATCCATTCCCACGGATAGAGCTTAAACGCCTGACGCAACGTCCGATCCTGCAGGTCGGTAAATACGCCGCCAACGCCGAGACCAATCTCCTCCATATGCAGAAAACGGGTGTCCAGCCCGGCCTGACGCGCGCAGTCCTCCAGATAACGCACGGTACCGCGATCCTCCTGCGAATCGCGACAGCAGCAAAAGTAGAGCGGATCGGCGCTGCGCCACAGCGCAAAGCGCTGGATCAGCTGTTCCTGCAGGGAGTTAAACTGGTCTGCCCCTGCCGGAATGCGCCCGGCCGCCACCGAGTCCGCCAGCCAGAGCCATTGGAAAAATGCGCTTTCGTACAAAGAGGTCGGGGTATCGGCGTTATACTCCAGCAGCTTCACCGGCCCGCTGCCTCCCCAGGCAAAATCCATCCGGCCATACAGCGACGGCTCTTGCCGCCGCCAGCTGGCGGCGATGGCATCCCAGTAAAGTTCAGGGATCGCCAGCTGCGTCAGCAGGGCATCGTCCGCCACCACTCGACCGACCAGATCCAGACACATGGCGTGCAGCTCTTCGGTCGGTGCTTCAATCCCCTGTTCTATCTGTTGCAGGGTAAAACGGTAGGCGCGCGACTCATCCCAATAGGGTTCGCCGTCGATGATATGAAAGTGGAAACCGTAACGGGCGGCGATGTCTGCCAGGTTGCGGCGCGGCGTCATCGGTAAACGTAGCACCGTTAACCACCCCAACTGCGCGATGAAGAGCCAAAACCGCCGCGTGAGACCGTCTGCGCCGACGCCGGCTGAACGTTGCCCGCGCTTTTCAGGCGCCAGCTTTCGCGGTCGCCCGGCGTTTGCAGCTCATTGAACCTGTCGCGCGAACGGAAGAAGGGACGCGCGCGCGAACTTGCACCGCCGCCGTAATAGCTACCTCCGGACGAGGAGGAAGACGCACCGCTTTCATCATCCTGAGCATTCGTCGCCAGCGTAAAGCCCGCCATCCTCGGGATAAAGTGTTGCGTCGGTAAATCATAGGTGCAGTTATACGCGCCGTAGTGGGACTCGCAGCTGTCTATCCGAGTAAACCCCAGGCTGTCGAGCCGCAGCGCTTCCTGCGCCTGCTGATAGCTGTTCTGGCACACTGCCCGACTATTGCCGGCATCCACGCAGGCGGACACCGAATGATAAATCACCGCCTGCTCGGGCGCGGGGTCATCCAGGCTATACCACACCGCGCCGGCTGCGCCGCCCATCAACACCAGCGTCAACAGCTGCGGCGACTTGCGTGTGGTCGACGGTGATGAATAACGCTTGAACGCGGGTGTACTCTGCGTGTTGCGCGCCGTCTGCGCGCGCCGTTTGCCGGCCATGGCCTGTACCTTCCGTTTTCGTTAATTGATTAATATGTCATGCACGCCGCATTCAATACGCCGCCGCTGATGGAGACGCCGCCGAGGAAAATCCCCGCCGCCAAATGGTTGGCCTCAATTTTATCGCTGATGCGCGGCATATAGACTTTCACTGCGGCAAACAGCAGCAATTGCACCACCAGCGCGACCGCGCCCCAGATAACGTAATCCAGCAGGCTGACCGAGTTGATCGCCGCGCTGGCCAGGGGAATCACGTACCCCAGACAGGCGCCGACGAAACCGAATGCGGCAGACTGATTATTCTGTTTAATCAATGCCCATTCGTCATGCGCCGTGATGCGGGTGTAGATAAACAAAAAGACCAGCACCATGGCAAAACCACTGAAAAAGTAGGCGGCAAACGCCGCCAGTGCGCTAATGATATCCATATAATCCTTCCTGAACGAGAGTCGTTATCCCTTTACGGGCCGATGCCGTGTGACAAAATGTTTCACGCCGGCGCTACTTTATGCCTAGCCGCCCATCGCTCTGTCAAGCAGCGATGCGCACAGCGTCTCCGGCAGTACGCGATCGCCGCGCGCATCCAACGCCATCTGACACCAGGCCTCCGCCAGCGGCGGCGCTGCGCTGCGCAACAGCTGCGCCGCCGCAAACAGATTAAACAGCTGCGCCGTCATGCTCCGCCCCTGCGCCTCCTGTCCCTTACGCAGCTGCTGCATCAGCTGTCGCCACTGGCGATCGAAGTGGCGGTTCTGCCCTTTGACCTCGCTGAACTCCTGCTGTACCGCCTCCTGTACCGCGCTGCTTTTCGTCCAGGCGCGCAACACGTCCAGGCTCATAATATTGCCCGAACCTTCCCAAATGCTGTTGACCGGCATCTCGCGATACAGACGCGGCAGTTCGCTCTCTTCGCAATAGCCGATGCCGCCCAGCGCCTCCATCGCCTCGGCGACAAAAGGGCTCCCCTGACGGCAGACTTCAAACTTCGCCGCCGACGTCATAATGCGGCTCAGCCCCTGCGCCAACGGGCTGCCAACGTCGCCATAGGCGCGCGCCAACCGCATCAGCGCCGCGACCTGCGCCTCTAGCCGTAGCGCCATACGCGCCAGCTGCTGGCGCATCAGCGGCAGTTGGATCAGCGTTTTGCCGAAGGCCTGGCGCTGATGGGCGTGATACAGCGCCACCGACAGCGCACGACGCATCAGCCCGTGGCTGCCGAGCGCACAGTCAAAGCGGGTCAGCGCGCCCATTTTGAGGATTTGCCGCACGCCATCGCCCTCGTCGCCCAGCAGCCAGGCGCTGGCGTCAAGAAACTCCGCCTCGCTGCTGGCATTTGAACGGTTGCCGAGCTTGTCCTTCAGCCGCTCCAGCCGCACCGCATTACGCGTGCCGTCGGGCAGGATACGCGGCAGGAAAAAGCAGGACAGCCCGCCGCCGGTCTGCGCCAACACCAGATGCGCATCGCTCTGCGGCACCGAGAAAAACCATTTGTGCCCCACCAGGCGGTAAAGCTCGCCGTTGCCACGTCCGGCCAGCGGCGTCGCGGTGGTAGTGTTGCTCAGCACGTCGGAACCGCCCTGCTTTTCCGTCATGCCCATGCCGATCAACAGGCCGCGCTTCTGCGCCCCCGGCAGCAGATGGGCATCATAACGGTCGGACAGCAGCGGCGGCAGCCAGTCGCTGAACACCGCCGGCAGGGTGCGCTGCAACAGCGGCGTGGCGCCGTAAGTCATGGTGATGGGACACAGCGTGCCGGCCTCCACCTGCGCATGCAGCATAAAACGCGCCGCACGGGCGACCACCGAACCAACGCGCGCTTCCTCCTCCCACGGCAGGTTGTGTACCCGGTTAGCCACCAGCCCCTGCATCAGAATGTGCCAGGCGGGATGGAAGCGAACGTCGTCGAGCCGCTGGCCGCAGGCGTCGTAACGCAATAACTCCGGCGGGTTGGCGTTGGCCAGCCGCCCCAGCTCTAACGATTCCTGGGTGCCCAGCTGTTGTCCCAGCGAGGCCAACACCTCGCTGTCCCAGCCGGCCTGCTCGCGCTGCACCGCCTCGCGCAGCGGCGTATCGGAAAGAAAAAGGTTGCTGTTGCCCAGCGGTTTGGGCTGATTAAAGACATCGTGCGTATGCCAGACCATAGACCTGCTCCCTGTTCAAGACCTCAGCAAACAGTATGGCCGACGTGACGATTTCTGCCGCAGGGCGGCGCACAGGATGGGATATAGGCGGGGGAAAACAGCGGGCCAGACGATGCCTGGCCCGCAGGGATCAGCTGCGCTGGCGCACCGCTTCGAACAGGCAAACGCCGGTGGCGACCGACACGTTCAGCGAGGAAACGCTGCCCGCCATCGGAATGCTGATCAGCTCATCGCAGTGCTCGCGCGTCAGACGGCGCATGCCTTCGCCTTCTGCGCCCATCACCAGCGCCATCGGCCCGGTCAGCTTGCTCTGATACAGCGTATGATCGGCTTCGCCGGCGGTACCGACAATCCACACGTTCATCTCCTGCAGCAAACGCATGGTGCGCGCCAGGTTAGTGACACGGATCAGCGGCACGCTTTCCGCCGCGCCGCAGGCCACTTTCTTCGCCGTCGCGTTCAGCTGCGCGGAACGATCGCGCGGTACGATCACCGCATGCACGCCGGCTGCGTCGGCGCTGCGCAGGCAGGCGCCAAGGTTATGCGGGTCGGTCACGCCGTCCAGAATCAGCAGAAAAGGCGTATCGACGCTTTCCAGCAGCCCCGGCAGGTCATTTTCCTGATACTGGCGGCCTTCGCGTACGCGGGCGACGATCCCCTGGTGCACCGCACCTTCCACCTTGTCATCCAGCCACTGGCGGTTAGCCACCTGAATCACGATGCCGGTGGCTTCCAGCTCGGCGATCAGCGGCTGCAGACGGCGGTCGTCACGGCCTTTCAGGATAAACACTTCCAGGAAGCGTTGCGGGTCACGTTCCAACAGGGCTTTAACGGCGTGGATACCGTAAATAATTTCGCTCATGATGCTCTTTTAACCGTGCGGCCGACGTCGGTCGGCCGGTGATAATTACCGTGCGGCAGGTCAGCCCTGCTCCGCACCTTTCGTCTTGCCGGCACGCTTGGCCTTGGTGGCCGCGGCAATCTTTTTGGTTTTGGCCGATGCTTTCTTCGCTTTGGCCTTCTTGTCTTTCTTCACTTTGCCCGCTGGCTTGGCGTCATCCTTACGGAAGGCGCTGTCCGGCTCAAAGTTGGCCGGCGCTTTGCCGCCGCGACGCTTACGGCCATTGCCGTTGCCGTCACGCAGCGTACGCTGCCCGCCTTTCTTTGCCCGCTCGCGTTCGGTTTTACCTTCGCCGCGCGGCTTGCGGGTGCTGGAGATCAGCACGAAATCAATCTTGCGCTCATCCATATGCACCGCCTCAACGCGGATTTCCACCGTATCCCCCAGGCGATAGACCATCCCGGAAGATTCGCCGATCAGCCGCTGACCGATATTATCGTAGCGGTAGTAATCGTTATCCAGCGTCGAGACGTGCACCAGACCGTCGATAAACAGATCGTTCAGGCGGACGAAGAAGCCAAAGCCGGTTACGCTGGCGATAATGCCGGTAAACTGTTCGCCGACGTGGTCTTGCATAAAGTCGCACTTCAGCCAGTCGGCCACGTCGCGCGTGGCTTCATCGGCACGGCGCTCGGTCATCGAGCAGTGCAGACCCAGCTGCAGCATCTCGTCGAGATCGCTGTGCCAGCCGCCAGTCGGCGTCCAGCGATGCTGAGGCTCGCCGTGCTCTTTCGCCAGTTGGTATTTAATCGCCCGGTGCAGCGCCAGATCGGGATAACGGCGGATCGGCGAGGTAAAGTGGCCGTACGATGACAGCGCCAAACCGAAGTGGCCGCGGTTTTCCGGATCGTAAATCGCCTGCTTCATCGAACGCAGCAGCATAGTCTGCAGCATTTCATGATCCGGGCGATCGGCCACTTCATCCATCAGCGTAGCGTAATCCTTCGGCTGCGGCTTATTGCCGCCGCCCAGCGTCAGCCCCAGCTCGCCCAGTACGCTGCGCAGTGCGGAGATATGGTCGTCGCTCGGACGATCGTGCACGCGGAACAGCGCCGGCTCGTTACGCTTCTCAACAAAGCGCGCCGCGGCGATGTTCGCCAGGATCATGCACTCTTCGATCAGTTTGTGCGCGTCGTTGCGCACCGTCGGCTCCACGCGCTCAATGCGACGCTCGGCATTGAAAATAAACTTGGCCTCTTCGGTCTCAAACGCGATGCCGCCGCGCTCTGCGCGCGCCTGATCCAGTACCTTGTACATGTTGTGCAGTTCCTGCAGGTGCTTGACCAGCGGATGATACTGCTCACGCAGCTCCTGATCGCCCTGCAGAATGTGCCACACCTTGGTATAGGTCAGACGCGCATGAGAGCTCATCACCGCCTCATAGAACTTGGCGGTGGAGAGGCGCCCCTGCGCGGAGATGGTCATTTCACACACCATGCACAGGCGATCGACCTGCGGGTTCAGCGAGCACAGTCCGTTGGACAACACTTCCGGCAACATCGGCACCACCTGCGACGGGAAGTATACCGAGTTGCCTCGGCCGCGCGCTTCGTCATCCAGCGCGGTGCCCGGACGCACGTAGTAGCTGACGTCGGCAATGGCTACCCACAGCCGCCAGCCGCCGCCGCGCTTTTTCTCGCAGTAAACGGCATCATCGAAATCACGGGCGTCTTCGCCGTCGATGGTAACCAGCGGCAGCTTACGCAGATCCACGCGCCCCTGTTTGGCCTCTTCCGGCACCTGCTCGCTGAGATCGGCCACCTGTTTCTCCACCTGCGGCGGCCAGGTATGAGGAATTTCATGGGTGCGCAGCGCGATATCCACCGCCATGCTGGTGCCCATTTTATCGCCGAGGATCTCGACGATTTTCCCTACTGCCTTGGTGCGGCGCGTCGGACGCTGGGTCAGCTCAACCACCACCATATAGCCCATGCGCGCACCGGCTACCGCATCGTTCGGGATCAGGATGTCAAAGCTCAGGCGGCTGTCGTCAGGCACTACAAAACCGGTGCCGGCATCCATAAAGAAGCGGCCGACAATCTGGCTGGTTTTCGGCACCAGCACCCGCACAATGCGCGCCTCGCGCCGTCCTTTACGATCCGCACCCAGCGGCTGCGCCAGCACCACATCGCCGTGGATTGCCATTTTCATCTGTTCTGCGGAGAGATACAGGTCGTCTTTGCGCCCTTCAACGCGCAAAAAACCATAGCCGTCGCGGTGGCCGATCACCGTGCCGCGCAGCAGATCCAGCCGCTCCGGCAGCGCGTAGCACTGGCGGCGGGTAAACACCAGCTGACCATCGCGCTCCATGGCGCGCAGGCGGCGACGCAGCGCCTCCAGATGTTCATCACTGGTCAGGTTCAGTTCTTTTGCCAGCTCTTCGCGGCTGGCCGGCGTCTCACGCTTGGCCAAATGGGCAAGGATGAATTCGCGGCTCGGGATTGGGGATTCGTATTTTTCTGCTTCTCGTTCCAAGAATGGATCTTGTGACATTGCGGTTCCTCCGTTGTCATCAGCAGGATGTCGCTGAGCCTTGTCTTCTCAACGACGTTTTATTCGACAAGCAATAGCTTGTAGAGCGGCGGATTATCTTCAACCATATCGGCCAAAGTGTAGTTATCCAACTCTTCAAGGAAATTCTGTACCCCTTGTTGCAGTACCTGCTTCAGTCGGCAGGCCGGGGTGATGTGGCAAAAATCGCTGCTGCAGTTAACCAGGGCAAGCGGTTCCAGCGCCCGCACCACGTCGCCAAGACGAATGGTTTCAGCCGGTTTGCCTAGCCGGATGCCGCCATTTTTACCGCGTACGGCCGTAACCAGGCCAATACGGCTCAGTTGGTTGATTATTTTCACCATATGGTTGCGGGATACGCCATACACCTCGGTCACTTCCGAAATGCTGGTCATTTTATCCTTCGGGAGCGATGCCAGATAAATCAGCGCCCGCAGGCCATAATCAGTAAAACTTGTTAACTGCACGTTTACCTCTGGGCACGATAGGGCCCGTTTGCGTTTAATGTGCCGCTTTCGGCATTTTTCAAAAGATTGCTATTGGATAATAAACCAGCCGGTGAGTTTGCCGCTAATTATTTAGCGCATGAAAGACTTTACGACAGAACGGTGACGGTGTTTTGACGGGAACCGCAGAGAGTGGGAATAACCGCTATCCTCAGCGCCATACGCGCTGTGTTGACTCAATTCAGTGATACGGGCACGGCCGACAGAGCTCAAGCCGGAAAAAAACAAACCGGGACTCAGCCCGGTTTGCTTCATGCAGAAAAACCGATTATGCGTCGAACGGGTCGCGCAGAACCATGGTTTCGCTGCGGTCCGGGCCGGTAGAGATAATGTCTACCGGTACGCCGGTCAGCTCTTCAAGACGCTTGATGTAGTTCAGCGCCGCCTGCGGCAGCTTGCTGTACTCTTTTACGCCAAAGGTGGTTTCGCTCCAGCCAGGCATGCTTTCGTAGATCGGTTCAATACCTTCCCAACCTTCTGCCGCCAGCGGTGTGGTGTTCATTTCGCGGCCGTCTGGCATGCGGTAGCCCACGCAGATTTTCACTTCTTTCAGACCATCCAGCACGTCCAGCTTGGTCAGGCAGAAGCCGGACAGGGAGTTGATCTGTACCGCACGACGCACGGCAACCGCATCCAGCCAGCCGGTACGACGACGACGGCCGGTAGTAGCGCCGAATTCGTTGCCCTGTTTGCACAGGAACTCGCCGGTTTCGTCAAACAGTTCGGTCGGGAACGGACCTGCGCCAACGCGGGTCGAGTAGGCTTTCACGATGCCCAGCACGTAATCGACGTAACGCGGACCAATGCCGGAGCCGGTGGCAACGCCGCCAGCGGTGGTGTTGGACGAGGTGACGTACGGATAGGTACCGTGGTCGATATCCAGCAGCGTACCCTGCGCGCCTTCGAACATGATCAGGTCGCCACGCTTACGCGCGCCGTCCAGCAGTTCGGAAACGTCAACCACCATTGCGGTCAGGATATCGGCAATGGACATCACGTAGTCCAGCGTAGACTGGAAGTCGACCGGTTCGGCTTTGTAGTAGTTAACCAACTGGAAGTTGTGGTATTCGATGATTTCTTTCAGCTTAACCGCGAAAGACTCTTTATCGAACAGATCGCCAACGCGCAGACCACGACGGGCAACTTTATCTTCGTAAGCCGGGCCAATACCGCGGCCGGTGGTGCCGATGGCTTTCGCGCCGCGCGCTTTTTCACGGGCTACATCCAGCGCAACGTGGTAAGGCAGGATCAGCGGACAGGCTTCGGACAACAACAGACGCTCGCGTACCGGGACGCCGCGCGCTTCAAGTTCGCCCATTTCTTTCATCAGCGCGTCAGGCGCCAGTACAACACCGTTGCCGATGATGCTGGTGACGTTTTCACGCAGGATGCCAGAGGGAATCAAATGAAGAACGGTTTTTTCACCGTTGATAACCAGAGTGTGGCCAGCGTTATGGCCACCTTGGTAGCGCACAACATATTTAGCCCGTTCAGTCAGCAGGTCAACGACCTTGCCCTTACCTTCGTCACCCCATTGGGTGCCCAGTACGACGACGTTCTTACCCATTTTTCGAAATCACCGATTGCTTAAAAATGGATTCTAGCACCGTAATTTCAGAGTTTCAGCACTTTTCGCATACGATTGCGTATTTTTTCGGCTACACTTCAGCCACCAAGGCGCGTGCTCAACATATAGTAGATCACGATGCCGGCAACCACTATTCCACCGCCGAAACGACGCAACGTGGCGTCCGGTAATTGCGAAATCGTCAGGATCATTTTACGCCAGGCGCGCGGAAACAGCATCGGTCCCAGACCTTCCAGCACCAGAACCAAACCTAACGCCAGCCAAATTGTTGCATTCATGCCTTACCCCAAAAAAGAAGGGGCCCGTGCTAACACGGACCCCCGGTCACTGTTTTAACGCCTTATTTACGCGACGAATCCGGCGATTTCATATAGCGGAAGAAATCGCTGTCCGGGCTGAGCACCATCACGTCCTGGTTCTCTTTGAAGCTGGCTTCATAAGCACGCAGGCTACGGATAAAGGCATAGAAGTTAGGATCCTGGCTGAACGCGTTGGCAAACAGCTTGGCCGCTTCGGCATCCCCTTCACCGCGGGTGATACGCGCCTGACGCTCGGCTTCTGCCAACGTACGCGTTACCTCGTAGTCCGCGCTGGCGCGCAGCTTCTCGGCTTCTTCCTGGCCCTGCGAACGCAGACGACGTGCTACCGCTTCACGCTCCGCGCGCATACGCTGGTAAATGGCATCGGACACTTCCGCCGGCAGGTTGATCTGCTTGATACGCACGTCAACCACTTCAATACCCAGCGCCGCCATGCTGTTCGGATTCACCTGCGGCTGTTTGCCGGTGGTTTCACGCTCAACACGCGCCGCCGCAGAGGCGATAGCGTCGTCGGCTTCGGTCTTCGGCAACTCTTCGCCGTTATTCAGCGTACCGGTGTTCAACGCATCACGCACGTCGGACATCAGCTTGCCGCGTGAGTCGGTCACGATGTCTTTCACATCCAGACGGCCGATTTCAGAACGCAGACGGTCACTGAACTTACGCTTCAGCAACACCTCGGCCTGGGAGACGTCGCCGCCGCCGGTCGCCAGATAGTAACGGCTGAAGTCGCTGATGCGCCATTTCAGGTAGGAGTCGACGATCAGGTCTTTCTTCTCGCTGGTCACGAAGCGATCGGCCTGATTCTCCATGGTCTGAATGCGCGCATCCAGATTTTTCACCGATTCAATAAACGGGATCTTGAAGTGCAGGCCCGGCGCATAAATCAGCGGTTTGTTTTCGTCATCACGCAGTACCTTGCCGAAGCGCAGAACGATGCCGCGCTGGCCTTCCTGCACCACAAACAGTGAAGCATAAAGCGCCACCAGCACCACGAGGAGGATAACTACAAAAGACTTACGCATTGATTATTGTCTCCCTACGCGAGTGGTATCGTCACGCTGCGCATTCGCCCGGCGTTGGTCCATAACCGAACCGCTGTTCTGCGGTTTGCTGCCGGCGTTGCTGCCGGAAGTCGACGGCGCAGGGTTGAGACGAATCAGGCTGGTGTCTTTGTTGCCGCTGTCGCTGGATGCGCCGGCCTGGCCGCGCAGCATCTGCTCCAGTGGCAGCACCATCAGGTTGTTGCCTTTGTCATTCACCAGCACCTTGCGGGTATGGCTCAGGACTTTTTCCATGGTTTCGATATACAGACGCTCACGGGTAATTTCCGGCGCGGACTTGTATTCCGGCAGCAGTTTGGCAAAGCGCGCCACCTCACCCTGGGCTTCCAGGACGGTACGGTCTTTATACGCTTTGGCGTCTTCCAACAGACGCTGCGCCTGACCGTTCGCACGCGGCTGAACTTCGTTGGCGTAGGCTTCCGCTTCACGGATGTACTGCTGCTCGTTCTCACGTGCTGCGATAGCATCATCGAATGACGCCTTCACCTCTTCCGGCGGACGCGCCGCCTGGAAGTTGACGTCCAGCAGCGTGATGCCCATTTTGTACGGACGCACGGTCTCTTCCAGCATGCGTTGGGTATCGTTACGCACCACGGTACGCCCTTCGGTCAGGATGCGGTCCATGGAATACTTGCCGATCACGCCGCGCAGGGCGCTGTCGGTCGCCTGGCTCAGGCTGTCGTCAGCGTTCACCACGCTGAACAGGTACGCTTCCGGATCGGTCACGCGATACTGCACGTTCATCTCGACCCGCACCACGTTCTCATCGGAAGTCAGCATCACGCCGGATGCAGCCAGTTCGCGCACCGACTCCACGTTCACCGGACGCACTTCATCAATAAAGGTCGGCTTCCAGTTCAGGCCCGGCTGCACCAGATGGCTGAACTTGCCGAAGCGTGTGACCACGCCGCGCTCAGCTTCCTTAATGGTATAGAAACCGCTGGCCGCCCAAATCACCACCACAGCAACCGCCGCGATGCCGATGATACGGCCGCTGAAGCCCGCGCCGCTGCCGCCGCTATTGCCGTTAGAGCCTTTGCCTCCGCCCAGGCCGCTCAATTTCTTGCTCAGCTTGCGGAAGATATCGTCTAAATCAGGTGGCCCTTGATCACGACCGCCTTTGTTACCGCCAGAGTTGCCGCCATTATTATTGCTGCTCCCCCACGGGTCGCGGTCCTGTCCGTTATTACCGGGCTGATTCCACGCCATGTTTTAGCTCCATTATTCTGTGATTGGGTACTTCAGGTTCACGCGCGGGCCACAGCAAAAATTTGCCGCCCCTATAATGCCCGCAGACCGAGTGCACAAATGTAACAGGATATGATCATACTATAAAGTTAATCAGATCGTGTTCCTGTTTACACAGGCGACGCCACTCCACTATCGGCATACGCACCACCATGCCAATGCTGCCGTCTTCTTCGTTCCACTCTTTTTCGATTGCCTGAAGCTGGTAAAAACGGCTACGAAGACGGCCTGCCCGTGGCGGTAAGCGCAGCTCATGATGCGCGATTTCCCCCGATAAGCGCTCCGTCAACGCCTGATACAACAACGGAATACCTTCCCCGCTGACGGCGGACAGCCACACGCGGATCGGTAAATTTTCATCGTTGCGGTCGATACGCGGAACAAAATCATCCAGCATATCTATTTTGTTCATCACCAACAGTGTAGGTATCTCGTCCGACTCGATCTCTGTCAGCACGCTGTTTACGGCTTCAATGTTCTCGTCAACGCGGCTATCTGCGGCGTCGATCACATGCAGCAGCAACGATGCCTGCCGCGTTTCCTGCAGCGTCGCCTTAAAGGCGGCGACCAGGTCGTGCGGAAGATGTCGAATAAACCCTACGGTATCCGCCAACACCGTATCGCCGACGTCTGCGACGTCGATGCGTCGCAAGGTGGGATCCAGCGTGGCAAACAGCTGATCCGCCGCGTAAACCTCGGCGGATGTCATACGGTTGAACAGGGTGGACTTGCCGGCGTTGGTATAGCCGACCAGTGAGACGGTCGGCACGTCGGCGCGGGTACGCGCCCGTCGGCCTTGTTCACGCTGCTTCTCTACCCGCTCCAGGCGGCGCAGAATCAAGCTGATACGATCGCGCAACAAACGACGGTCGGTCTCTAATTGGGTTTCCCCCGGCCCGCGCAGGCCGATCCCCCCTTTCTGGCGCTCCAGGTGCGTCCAACCACGCACCAAACGCGTGGCGATATGGCGCAACTGCGCCAGCTCTACCTGCAGCTTGCCTTCATGAGTACGGGCGCGCTGGGCAAAGATGTCTAGAATCAACCCGGTGCGGTCGATAACCCGGCATTCACACAGACGCTCAAGGTTTCTTTCCTGCGCCGGGGAAAGGGCATGATCAAACAGGACAACAGACGCGCCGCTGGCTTTCACCGCATCTGCAATTTCTTCGGCCTTTCCTTCACCGACAAAGTACTTCGGGTGCGGGGCTTTGCGGCTGCCAGTCACCACTTGCAAAGCCTGAACACCGGCTGAAGAAACCAGCGACTCGAATTCGCTGAGATCTTCCGTATCTTTGTCCTGCGAGAAATAGATATGAACCAGTACGGCCTGCTCACCGGCTTCATAACGGTCAAACAAGCGTGCAACCTCTCAAACGGATATCAACCGCGAGTGTGGGGGACATAAACAGCGCAAGGCTGCTTACGTTCCCCGTCATGGTTGTCTTGCAATGCGCCTTATTCAGCGTCATCGCTTTCCTGCTGCGGCTGTTGCTGCGCAGACGGATTATTACCATGGTGATAGTTATTGCTGCCGCCGCTCGGATTGTTGCTGTGATGCGAAACCGGGCGCGATGGGACAACGGTAGAAATAGCGTGCTTATACACCATCTGGCTTACTGTGTTTTTCAACAGAATGACAAACTGGTCAAAAGACTCAATCTGGCCTTGCAGCTTAATACCATTCACCAAATAAATAGAAACCGGAACACGTTCACGACGCAATGCGTTCAGGAACGGATCTTGCAAAGATTGCCCCTTAGCCATTCTATCTTTTCCTTATTTGCTTGTTGTTTGTAACTAAGAACCTGTCGGCTCTAAAATGTACGACCTAAAAAAATTTGCGCGCTGAATACTCATCAATTGTACACAATCAATCAGCCTATGCACTAACAACCTGTGTCACCGACGCCAAAGCCTCTCCCGGCTTTTCGCTGTCCAGCCAGCGGACTGACTCCCAGCCCCGTAACCAGGTCATTTGACGTTTGGCCAACTGACGCGTTGCGCAAATACCACGATAAACCATTTCATCGTAACTAATTTCGCCAGACAAATATGACCACATCTGGCGGTAACCGACACAGCGAATGGAAGGCAAATCCGTATGCAAATCACCCCGCGCGAAAAGTGCGCGCGCTTCCGTCTCAAAACCTGCCGCCAACATTTGATGGAACCGCAGCTCAATGCGTTGATGTAACAACTCACGGCTGTTCGGCGCTATCGCAAATTGGTGAACATGATACGGCAACGATTCACCCGAAATTTTAGTCAGTTCCGTTAAAGTTTTACCCGAAATAAAAAAAACTTCCAGTGCTCTGGTCAGTCTCTGCGGATCATTCGGATGAATTCTTAACGCCGCTACCGGATCTATCTGATGTAACTGCTGGTGCAGCGCCTCCCAACCTTGCTCCGCCGCCTGCTGTTCAATACGTTCACGCACCGCCGCATCAGCGGACGGCAGCGGGGAAAGCCCCTCCAGCAACGCCTTGAAATACAGCATGGTGCCACCCACCAGCAGCGGAATGCGCCCGGCGGCGGTAATCTCGGCCATCTCTTTCAGCGCGTCGGCGCGAAAGTCCGCGGCGGAATACGCCTCAGCGGGATCGCGGATATCTATCAGCCGATGCGGCGCCTGCGCCAGTTCTTCGGCGCTCGGCTTGGCGGTGCCGATATCCATCCCGCGATAAATCAGCGCCGAATCGACGCTAATCAGCTCTACCGGCAGCTGCTCGCGCAGCGCCATCGCCAATGCGGTCTTGCCCGACGCTGTCGGCCCCATGATAAAAATCGCCGGAGGCCGCGGCGTTATTGCTGTTTCAGTCATGTGTAAGGGCTGCCAGTGCAGCCTGTAAATCAACAGGTTGTAAGAGACCGCTCGGTGGCGCTTTGACCAGCTGCGGGCAAAGTCGTTCAACGTCGGTCAGTAATTGTATCGCTTGCGAGGCGTTCCACTGTTCATGTTCACTGCCAAGATGGCGGGCAAACCAGGTGGCCAGCACCTCAGGCGACATCGCTTTATGGTCGGCCAGATAGCCTAACAGTTCCGGAATCAACTTTTGTAAATTTTGTTGGCGTAACGGTAAAGGCACTGCGCGCAACGTCACACGCCCGTGATCGACCTGCAACTCTATTCCCATTTTCACCAGCAGCGCCTGATGCGCCGTGCAGGCGGCAACCTCCGCTTTTTCCAGCGTCAGTTTTACCGGGATCAGCAGCGGCTGCGGGCGCAGCCCTTCTTCCGGCGGCGTCAGCTGCGCCTGGCGCAGCCAGCGCTCGGCCACCGGCAGGTTCAGCAACGACAGACGCTGTTGCTGCTCCATCAGCGCGTAGCACGGCGGGTACACCATCAATACCCGGCCGAAACCATGCTGGCTGCCGGCCAATGCCGGCTCCTGCGGTGCCTGTGTCGTTTTCGCCGACGGGAACAGCGGCGGTTTCTCTTTGGCAGCGGCCGGCGCCGGTTCAGGCGTCGCCTGCATCAGGCGCCCATACAGCTCGCCTTCGCGCTTCTGGTAGCCGGAGCCGCCGTGATAGCTCTGCGGCGCCCGCTCGCTCGCCGGTGCGGAAGGTGCCGTTTCACGCCGTGGCGTGCTCTCCGGCGCCGGCTGAGAAAAATGATTGCCGCCGGCAGCGACGCGGTTTTCCGGCTGCAAGGCCGGCGCGGGCTCCTGCTGCTCCGCTTCTTCCGACAGCGGCAACGGCGCCTGCCCTACCTGCTGCAGCACCGTAGTCACCGCCTGATAGATAAAATCATGCACCAAACGCGCCTGATGAAAACGCACCTCATGCTTGGCGGGATGCACGTTGACGTCCACCTGATGCGGATCGACGTCCAGATACAGCACGTATGCCGGCTGCTGCTCATCCTGCAGCTGGTCCTGATACGCCTGGCGGATCGCATGGTTGATCAGCCGGTCGCGCATCATCCGGCTGTTGACGTAGCAGTACTGCATATCGCCAAGCGCCCGCGCGCCTGCAGGGTCCGCCACCCAGCCACGGATGGTTAAATCGCCGTGCTGCCAGGAAACCGCCAGCGCATGCTGTAAAAACGCCGGGCCGCAGATGCTGGCAAGACGGCGTTCATGCTGGCTCTCTTCTTTCGCCGCACGATACTGACGCATCAGCTTGCCATTGTGGCTGAGCGTGATTGCCACATCGAAACGCGCCAGCGCAATGCGTCGCACCACTTCGTCAATATGGCCGAATTCGGTTTTTTCGGTGCGCATGAATTTACGCCGCGCCGGCGTATTGTAAAACAGATCCAGCACCTCCAGCGTGCTGCCTATCGGATGCGCCGCTGGCTTCACCGTCACCGCCTGCTCGCGCCCTTCGGCGTAAGCCTGCCAGGCTTCCTGCTGCTGGGCAGTGCGCGAAGTCAGCGTCAGGCGCGATACCGAACTGATACTGGCCAGCGCCTCGCCGCGAAAGCCCAAGCTAACGATCGCTTCCAGATCGTCGAGGGTGGTGATTTTACTGGTGGCGTGCCGCGCCAGCGCCAGCGCCAGCTCTTCCTTACCAATACCGCAGCCGTTATCGCGAATACGGATCAGCTTGGCGCCGCCGCGTTCAATCTCAATATCAATGCGCGTGGCCCCGGCATCCAGGCTGTTCTCCACCAGCTCTTTCACGACCGACGCAGGCCGCTCAACCACTTCTCCGGCGGCGATCTGGTTGGCAAGCTGTGGCGGTAACACCTGGATTGACATGCGGGTTCCCCTTGATGGTTCAGGTATGCGGAATGGTCAGCGTCCGATCCAGCGGCGCGACGTCCGACTTCAGGCGATTGGCGCTTTTCAGGGCACTGACGCTAACGCCATAGTGTACGGCAATGGAAGACAGCGTATCACCGCGCACCACTTTATGCCGCGACGGTTTGCTCACGCCGCCGTGCGTTTTGGCGATGTGCTGACTGCCGGCAGCGGCACCCGCCGCCGGCACTTTCAGCCGCTGTCCTACCCATACGCCGTCTTTCTTCAATTTATTGAGGTTATGCAACGCCGTCATGCTGGTGCCGTAACGGCGGGCAATTGCAGAGAGCGTTTCCCCTCTGCGCACAACGTGAATCTGCGTTTTACCCCGGTAACTGCTGCTAACGTCTGGTGAAGCCGTGTTAACCGCCGCTGCGACGTCCAGCGGTCGGTTTTCCACCTTTGGGTCGGCTTGTAGCGGATGCGACAGGAAGTAGCTGCGCAGACCGCGATGAATCGCCTTGGCTAGCTTTTCCTGATAGTCGCTACTGCCCAGCAGTCGCTCCTCCGAAGGGTTGCTGATAAAGCCGGTTTCCACCAGCAGGGAAGGAATATCCGGCGAGCGCAGCACGCCAAGACTGGCCGGCTGCGGACGGCTCTTGTGCAGCACGCCGATAGTCTGCATTTCACTCAGCACCTTCACCGCCACATCATAGCCCACGCGCTGCGAATGGCCGAACTGCAGGTCCAGCACCGCCTGGCTGAGATACGGATCGGCCTGATTGCTGGCCAGCAGATCGCCCGCGCCGCCCAGCAGCTCGGACTGTTTCTCATGCTGTTCCAGCCAGTTGGCCATTTCACTGTTGGCACGGCGGTTATTCAACACCCATACTGACGCACCGGTCGCTCTTCGGTTTGGCGCCGAGTCCGCGTGGATCGACACCAGCACATTAGCCCCTTGCTTACGCGCCACTTCCGAACGCCCCATTACCGACACAAAATAGTCGCCGGTACGCGTCAGCACCGGTTTGAACATCGGATCTTTCTCCAGCAACGTCTCCAAACGGCGGGCAACGGCAATGGTTACGTTCTTTTCACGCAACCCGTTTTGCCCCAGCGCGCCGGGATCCTGGCCGCCGTGGCCGGCGTCGATCGCCACCACGACGCGGTTGCCCGAACCGGCGGACACGCGGCTGCTGCGCGGCGTTTCCGCCGTTGCTGTGCCGGCCACCACGGTCGGTTTTTCCTTGAACGGATTGCTGCCGGATGAGCGGGTAGACGCCACATGGCGCACCGGTTCTTCTGTTTTCGTCACCAGCGGTTTACTGGCCAGCGGCTTACTGGCCGCCGGCGCGGGCGCCTGGCGCACGACGTTATTGCTGCCCGTGGCGGCAATGGTAAACACCACGGTATACACGTTGCCGTTCTGCCGCGTGACCGCGCGGGTTTTCGCGCGCTGCGTCAGCTCAAACACCAGGCGCACGCTCTGCGCGTCTTTCGGCGCGCTGGAGCGGATGCGTTTCACCAAATTCTGGCCGCTGAAGTTAAGCGGCAGGCCGCTGACTTTGCCGCTCTGATTGACGTCCAGCACTACGCGCTCCGGCCCGTGCAGCGGGAAGAACGCATAGGCCGGCGGGCCGTTAAAGCTGACCGCGACGGTCGCCTCGCGCTGGGCGTTGGTGACTTTGATATCCGCCAGCGACGATGACGCCGCCTGCGCCAACGACGGGCCAAACAGCCCCATCGCGACGATCAGCGCCATGCCGAGGATTTTCTTTAGTCCATACATCATGTTGGCGTCATCCCTGTTACCCGTGGATTCGGTCGATGAGTTGGCTGCCATAGTCGGACAGCGCGTCCAGACGCGCTTCCCGGCCTTGATCCTGGTAGCTAAGATGCAGCGCCAAATCCGGCGGCGGCAAGACGCCCGCGCCCTGCTGCGGCCATTCCACCAGGCAAATGGCATTCTGCGCGAAGTAGTCGCGAATGCCCATAAATTCGAGTTCTTCAGGATCGGCCAGCCGATACAGATCAAAGTGATAAACCGACAGCGGCTCCAGAGCATAAGGCTCCACCAGCGTATAGGTCGGGCTTTTCACATTCCCCTGATGGCCCAGCGCCTGCAGGAAACCGCGGCTGAAGGTCGTTTTACCGGCGCCCAAATCCCCATACAGGTAAATGACGCTGGCCCGATCGCACGCCTGCGCCAACGCGGCTCCCAATTCAACCGTCGCTGCCTCATCCGGCAGAGGTAACACGAGTTCTTTCATTCGATAATATCTATTTTGCCAACTGAGGATTAACGTAATAGGGGATCGCCGGCAGTAAATCGGTCGCCAGCAACCCTCTGGTGCCCTGTTTTTCCGCCACGCTATCTGCGGCAACGCCGTGGACCACACAACCGGCGCAGGCGGCATCATACAGCGAGAGCTTTTGCGCCAGCAATCCGCCGATAATACCCGCCAGCACGTCGCCCATACCGCCGGACGCCATACCTGGGTTGCCGACATCGGCAATCGCCATCGCGCCGTGCTCATCGGCGATCAGCGTCCCCGCGCCTTTCAGCACCGCAACGCCGCCATACTCCGCCGCCAAACGTCGCACGGCAAGTAAGCGATCACTTTCAATGTCAGCGGTGCTACAGCCCAACAGCCGCGCCGCTTCGCCGGGATGCGGCGTAATAACACGATTCTGACGCTTCTCGGGATTTAATGCCAGCAGGTTAAGCGCATCAGCATCCCATAATGTTGGTTTATCGCTGGATTGGAGAACTTTCAGCGCATTCTGACCCCACGCCTCCTGCCCAAGACCCGGGCCAATTACCGTGACATCAGCCCACGCCTGCGCCCGCTGCAGGGCCTCGTCATCCAGCGCTTGCACCATCAGCTCGGGACGCGCCGTCAGCAGCGGCGCCACATGCTCATAGTGAGTAAGTACTCGCACAAGACCTGCACCGCTGCGCAGCGCCGCTTCAGCGGCCATACGTATCGCACCGCCAAAGCCGCGATCGCCACCGACCAACAGCAGGCGCCCGTGTTCGCCTTTATGAGAACACGGACGGCGCGGTGGCAGCCATCCCGCCAGATCGGGCGCACTAACGCGCTGAATCTGCACCGGTTGCTGTGCCAGCCAGTCAGATAATCCTAGCGTACTCTGATGAAGTTGCCCGACCCAATCGCGCGCCTGGCCGGTCAGCAGGCCCGGCTTCAATCCGATAAAGGTGATGGTGTGCGCGGCGCGGATCGCCGCACCGGGAACCGCGCCGCTGGCGGCCAGTAGCCCGGAGGGAATATCCAGCGCCACAATCGGCAGCCCGCTGTGATTGGCCGCCTCGATTAATGCCGCCACCGGCGCACGCGGCGCGCTCGTCAGCCCGCTGCCCAACAGGCCATCAATGATCAGGTCGATATCCACCGGCCAGCGGCTGTCGCTCGCCAGTTCCAGACCGCCGGCATCCAGCCAGGCCTGGCGCGCCGCCGCTGCCTCCTCTGGCAAGGGGCGCGAACCTGTGCCGGCGATCAGCGTCACCCGCACGCCGGCTTCGGCGGCCAGACGCGCGACCACATAGCCATCACCGCCGTTATTGCCATGCCCGCACAGCACCAGCCAATGACGCGCAGCCGGATAGCGATCGCAAGCCAGTTGGTAAGCCGCCCGGCCTGCACGCAGCATCAGTTCGTACAGCGATATCCCGGCCGCCGCCGCTAACGGCTCCGCCTGTCGGATCCAGTCCGCAGGCCAGACAGAGTGTGGTAAACTGACAGCGTATTGTTTCTCACTATGGCCCGTCATGACACACCCTCTCGATCTCAATCAACTCGCCCAACATATCAAGCAATGGGGGCAATCGCTAGGATTCCAGCAGGTTGGTATCTGCGATACCGATCTGAGCGCAGAAGAGCCCAAATTGCAGGCGTGGCTTGATAAGCAGTACCACGGCGAGATGGAATGGATGGCGCGCCACGGCATGCTTCGCGCCCGGCCGCATGAGCTGCTGCCCGGCACTCTGCGGGTGATCAGCGTGCGCATGAACTACCTGCCGGCCAAAGCGGCCTTCGCCAGCACGCTGAACAATCCGCAGCTCGGCTATGTCAGCCGCTATGCGCTGGGGCGTGATTATCACAAACTGCTGCGTCAGCGCCTGAAAAAACTCGGCGAACAGATCCAGCAGTATTGCGGCGAACTGAATTTTCGTCCGTTTGTCGATTCGGCGCCGATTATGGAGCGCCCGTTAGCCGCCAAAGCCGGGATTGGCTGGGTTGGTAAACACTCACTGATTCTCAATCGGGAAGCCGGTTCATGGTTCTTCCTCGGTGAACTGCTCGTGGATCTGCCTCTGCCGGTCGACCAGCCTCAGGAAGAGCAGTGCGGACGCTGTGTGGCCTGTATCACCACCTGCCCGACCGGCGCCATCGTCGAGCCATATACCGTTGACGCCCGGCGCTGTATCTCTTATCTGACCATTGAGTTGGAAGGCGCCATTCCGGAAGAGTTTCGCCCGCTCATGGGCAACCGTATTTACGGCTGCGACGACTGCCAGCTGATTTGCCCGTGGAACCGTTTCTCACAGCTGACCGACGAAACAGATTTCAGCCCGCGCGCGGCGCTGCACGCTCCGCAGCTGATCGATCTGTTTTCCTGGAGTGAAGAGAAATTTCTGCGCATCACCGAAGGCTCGGCGATTCGCCGCATCGGCCATTTGCGTTGGTTGCGTAACATTGCCGTTGCGCTCGGCAATGCGCCGTATCAGGAAGCGATTCTCAGCGCCCTGCGCACGCGGCTGGGGCAAAGCGAACTGCTGGATGAACATATCGAGTGGGCGCTGCAACAGCAGCTCGCCCGCCGTACCGAACACCGCATTGAGGTACAAAGCCCGCAGAAAAAACGGTTAATACGCGCTGTGGAAAAAGGATTACCCAGAGATGCCTAATGCCAATGGCAGACCTATCGGCCAATCCTGAAGGTCACCTGTGGACTTGTGTATAAAAATAAAAACCCGTTGTCTTTCAAACGTCACAAAAAGAGCAAGTGATCGGGATAACGTTTTCAAATTAATAAATATTCTTTAATATCAAAAAGATAAATATTTCATTCTGGTAACGTTGTTTTTTTATCCAAGAGGTATTACCCATCCAGCCTGTGGATAACTCTGTTTACAAGATTTTTCGCAAGGATAAGAGAGAAGACGCGTTACCGCACCTTTTCAGGCGGTATGGGTTCATTCAGGGGGAGAAAATTGGAGCGGGAAACGAGGCTCGAACTCGCGACCTCAACCTTGGCAAGGTTGCGCTCTACCAACTGAGCTATTCCCGCACACAAGAGATGCTTTACAGCATCCGGCCAAAAATGAAGATGGCCTTTGAAATTTTGGAGCGGGAAACGAGGCTCGAACTCGCGACCTCAACCTTGGCAAGGTTGCGCTCTACCAACTGAGCTATTCCCGCGTCGCATGGTTACTACTGGTACTGCTTGTTACTCATCATGCCGCATAGTGCGACATTGCTGAATTTGGAGCGGGAAACGAGGCTCGAACTCGCGACCTCAACCTTGGCAAGGTTGCGCTCTACCAACTGAGCTATTCCCGCGTCGTATCGATAGCTGAACTTTTCGAAATTCTTCATCGGTACGGGGTGCGCATTATACGAGAATTCCTTTTTGCCGCAAGCCCCTAAACGCAAAAAATCGCTTTTTTTGTTTGATTGCTGCTTAATGCGCCAATGTGGCGAATTAAGCGGCGAAAAGCGGCATTTTCTGAACGTCTAACGGCTATCTGCAGCTTACAGCTGAATAAAATGCTCGCGGTAATAGGCCAGCTCCGCCACCGACTCACGGATATCGTCCAGCGCCTGATGGGTGCCCTGCTTTTTAAAGCCGGCCAGAATTTCCGGCTTCCAGCGGCGCGCCAACTCCTTCAGCGTGCTGACATCCAGATAGCGGTAGTGGAAGTAGGCTTCCAGCAACGGCATATAACGGAACAGAAAACGCCGGTCCTGGCCCACGCTGTTGCCGCAAATCGGCGATTTGCCCGCCGGCACCCACTGCTCAAGAAACGCAATGGTCGCCAGTTCCGCTGCCCGGTCGTCAACGGTGCTGGCCTTCACTCGTTCCACCAGCCCGCTGCCGGTGTGGGTGCGCACGTTCCAGTCATCCATGAGCGCCAGCTGTTCGTCTGACTGATGCACGGCGATCACCGGCCCTTCCGCCAGGATGTTCAGATTGGCGTCCGTCACCAGCGTTGCAATCTCGATAATGCGGTCACGCTCGGGATCCAAACCGGTCATTTCCAGATCGATCCAAATCAGGTTATTTTCGTTTGCGGTCATGATAGTTCCTGCCTGTAAGCCTCAAGACAACCCTGCGCCGGCCGGCGGCGGCAAATATTCCGCAACGGCGCGCGGCGCCCGGCAGCCAACAACGGTTATTTAATATAAAATAGCGTGTATCATAGTCTTTTTAGTCGCAACGAGCGATAGAGCGATATAAAGCCGAAGAGTGAGGCGCAGTGAGCAAAAACAAACTGTCTAAAGGTCAACAACGCCGTGTGCAGGCGAACCATCAGCGTCGCCTGAAGCGCACTGATAACAAACCGGAACTGGACGATAGCCAATTGGGTGAACCGCAAGAGGGGATCGTCATCAGCCGCTTTGGCATGCACGCCGACGTTGAAGCAGCAGACGGTAGCCAGCATCGCTGCAATATTCGTCGCACCCTGCGTTCGCTGGTGACCGGCGACCGCGTAGTCTGGCGTCCCGGCCTTGGCAACCATGAAGGAGTAAAAGGCATCGTCGAAGCTGTGCATGAGCGCAGCTCGGTGCTGACGCGCCCGGATTTTTACGACGGCGTCAAACCGATCGCCGCCAATATCGATCAGATCGTGATCGTCTCGGCGATCCTGCCGGAACTGTCGCTGAACATTATCGATCGTTATCTGGTCGCCTGTGAAACCCTGGATGTCGAGCCGCTGATCGTGCTGAACAAAATCGACCTGCTGGATGATGAAGCGCGCCAGCTGGTTGACGGCATGATGGATATTTACCGCCGCATCGGCTACCGGGTGCTGGAAGTTTCCAGCCGTACCCGTGAAGGCATGGCGGAATTCGAGCAGGCGCTGGCGGGGCGCATCAGTATTTTCGCCGGGCAGTCAGGCGTAGGGAAATCCAGCCTGCTGAACGCCCTGCTGCCGCCGTCCGACGAACAGATTCTGGTGAATAACGTTTCCGATGTCTCCGGCCTCGGCCAGCACACCACCACCGCGGCGCGGCTGTACCATTTCCAGCACGGCGGCGATGTTATCGACTCGCCGGGGGTGCGCGAGTTTGGCCTGTGGCACCTGGAGCCGGAACAGATCACCCAGGGTTTCGTCGAGTTCCGCGATTATCTGGGCGGCTGTAAATTCCGCGACTGCAAACACGACAACGATCCCGGCTGCGCCCTCCGCGCGGCGGTGGAGCGCGGCGACATCGCCGAAGAGCGGTTCGATAACTATCACCGTATTCTGGAAAGTATGGCGCAGGTCAAGGTTCGCAAGAACCTGCTGGACGCCAACGGTTAACGCAATCGGGCGAACGTTGACAGCGATCTGCGGGTCGTTACAATGCGCGCCTTTTACCCCCTTTTTAAGAGGTTAACGTGCTGGATAGCATCAAAATCAAATTACAATACTGGCTGCCGAAGTTGGCGCTGACCCGTCTGGCCGGCTGGGGTGCAGACAAAGAGGCCGGCTGGCTGACACAACAGGTGGTAAAACTGTTCGCCCGCTATTACCGCGTGGATATGCAGGAAGCGCAGAACCCGGATTTGACCTCATACGCCACCTTCAACGAATTCTTTGTACGCCCGCTGCGCGACGGCGCGCGTCCCGTCGTCAGCGAAGCCAACGTGCTGGCGCTGCCGGCTGACGGCGCCATCAGCCAGCTTGGCCTGATCCGCGACGATCAAATCTTCCAGGCCAAGGGGCATCACTACAGCCTGGAGGCGCTGCTGGCCGGTAACTATCAGTTGGCGGACACCTTCCGCAACGGCCTGTTCGCCACCACCTACCTGGCGCCGCGAGACTATCACCGCGTGCATATGCCGTGCGACGGCGTGCTGCGCGAAATGATCTACGTACCGGGTGACCTGTTCTCGGTCAACCCGCTGACCGCCGCCAACGTGCCTAACCTGTTCGCCCGTAATGAACGCGTGATCTGCGTCTTCGACACGGCGTTCGGGCCGATGGCGCAAATTTTGGTCGGCGCCACCATCGTCGGCAGTATTGAAACCGTCTGGGCCGGCACCGTCACCCCGCCGCGCGAAGGCATTATCAAGCGCTGGACCTATCCGGCGGCCGGTGAAGACGACGCCATTACGCTGGCAAAAGGCGCTGAAATGGGCCGCTTTAAGCTGGGGTCGACGGTGATCAACCTGTTTACCGCCAACAGCGTGCATTTCGAACCGCGCCTGAACAACGGCACCGTGACCCGTATGGGCGAAGCCTTTGCCGAAGCGGCTACCGCGCGTGACGCGGCAGAAGCGCCGCAAACCTAAAGGAATGATGCCGTGCGCCTGATTATCACCACGTTATTGCTCGGTTGTTTACTGGCTCAGCCGGCGCTGGCGGCGGCGCTGCCTAGCGAGTCACAGCTCAAACAGGAGCTGAAACAGGCAGAAAGCAACAAGAACGCACCCAATCAGGCGGAAACGGTTGAGGCGCTGCAAAGCGCCCTCAACCGGCTGGCCGAACGCACAGAATCCCTGACGCGTACGGAACAGTATCAGAAAGTGATCGACGACTTTCCCAAGATGGCGCAGCAGCTGCGCCGTCAGTTAACGGTCGAAAGCGCCAAAATCCTGCCGAACGGCGACAATCTGCCTACCAGCGAGCTGGAACAGCAAATTCTGCAGACCAGTAGCCAGCTGTTGGAACAGGCGCGCCTGATGCAGCAGGAGCAGGACCGTTCGCGCGAGATCAGCGACTCACTCGGCCAGTTGCCACAGCAACAGACCGAGGCCCGGCGCGCACTGACGGAAACCCAGCGCCGCCTGCAGGCGCTGCCGCCAAACCCGACCAAACCGCAGGCGCTGGCGCAGCTGTATCTGCTGCAGACCGAATCCGCCGCGCGCAAGGCCAAGGTCAATGAACTGGATCTTGCACAGCTGTCGGCCAACAACCGGCAGGAGCTGGCGCGCATGCGTGCCGAAGTATTTAAAAAGCGCCATGAAAAGCTGGATATTCAGCTGCAGGCGCTGCGCAATAACCTGAATAACCAGCGTCAGCGCGAAGCCGAACTGGCGCTGAAAAAAACCGAACAGCTGGCCGAACAGAGCGGCGAGCTGCCGAAAAGCATCAGCGAACAGCTGCAAATCAACCGTGAATTGTCCACCGCGCTGAACAACCAGGCGCAGCGCATGGATCTGATCTCTTCGCAGCAGCGCCAGGCCGCCTCGCAAACCCTGCAGGTGCGCCAGGCAATGAGCACCATCATCGAGCAGGCGCAATGGCTGGGTTCGTCGCCGGTGCTGGGCGAAACGCTGCGCGCGCAGGTGTCGACGCTGCCGGAAATGCCCAAACCGCAGCAGCTGGACAGCGATATGGCGCAGCTGCGCGTGCAGCGCCTGCAGTTTGAAAACCAGCTGGAAAAACTGCCGCAGCGCGCGCAAAGCCTTAAACAGGACGACGGCTCCGACCTGACGCCGGGGCAGCAGCAGATTATCGACGCGCAGCTGCGCACCCAGCGCGAGCTACTTAATTCCCTGCTGTCCGGCTGCGATACGCAAATTCTTGAGCTGACCAAGCTGAAGGTGGCCAACACGCAGCTGGTCGACGCGCTCAATGAGATCAAAGACGCCACCCACCGTTATCTGTTCTGGGTGCCGGACGTCAGCCCGCTGACGCTCTCCTACCCAATAAACGTGGCGCACGATCTGACCCGCCTGCTGTCGTTGGATACCCTGGCTCAGCTGAGCAGCGCCTTTGTGATGATGGTGACCAGCCGTAGCACGCTGGTGCCCATTTTCGGCGCCCTGCTGCTGGTGATATTCAGCATCAGCACCCGCAAGCACTATCACGCATTTCTGGAACGTTCGAGCAGTAAGGTCGGCAAGGTCACTCAGGATCAGTTCTATCTGACCCTGCGCAACGTCTTCTGGTCTATTCTGGTGGCGCTGCCGCTGCCGGTGCTGTGGGCAGCGCTGGGCTTCGGCCTGCAAAATGCCTGGCCTTATCCGGTCGCCGTGGCGATCGGCGACGGCGTGACCGCCACCCTGCCAATCCTGTGGGTCTGTATGATCAGCGCCACCTTCGCCCACCCGCGCGGGCTGTTTATTGTGCACTTCGGCTGGCCGGCGCAGCAGGTTTCCCGCGCCATGCGCTATTACAAAATGTCGATCTGGCTGATTGTGCCGCTGATTATGGCGCTGATTACCTTCGATAACCTCAACGACCGCGAATTCTCCAACACGCTGGGACGCCTGTGCTTCATCCTGCTGTGCGTCGCCCTGCTGCTGGTGACCAGCAGCCTGAAGCGCGCCGGTATCCCGCTCTATCTGGATAAGAAAGGCTCCGGCGAAAATATGGTGAACACCGCGCTGTGGGGCGTACTGATGTCTGCGCCGCTGCTGGCAGCGCTGGCGGCCGCCATCGGCTACCTCGCCACCGCCCAGGCCCTGCTGGCGCGTCTGGAAACCTCGGTCGCCATCTGGTTCTTCCTGTTGGTGGTCTACCACATCATCCGCCGTTGGATGCTGATTCAGCGCCGACGCATCGCCTTTGACCGCGCCAAACAGCGGCGCGCCGAGATTCTCGCCCAGCGCGCGCGCGGGGAAGACGAAGCCGGCAATACGCACGTTACCGGCAGTAATGAAGGCACCGTCGATGTCGATGAGACAGAAATCGATCTGGATGCGATCAGCGCCCAGTCGCTGCGGCTGGTGCGTTCGATCCTGACGATGATCGCGCTGGTGTCGGTGATCTTCCTGTGGTCGGAGATCCATTCCGCCTTTGCTTTCCTGGAAAACATCTCCCTGTGGAACGTGACCTCCACCAGCAACGGCATTGACAGCGTTCAGTCGATCACCCTTGGCGCAGTGCTGATCGCGGTGCTGGTGATCATGGTCACTACCCAACTGGTGCGCAATCTGCCCGCGCTGCTGGAACTGGCGGTGCTGCAGCATCTGGATCTGTCTCCCGGCACCGGTTACGCCATTACCACCATCACCAAATATCTGCTGTTGCTGTTCGGCGCTATCCTCAGTTTCTCCTGGATCGGCATCGAATGGTCGAAACTGCAGTGGGTGGTCACCGCGCTGACCTTCGGCCTCGGCTTCGGCATGCAGGAGATCTTCTCCAACTTCATCTCCGGCCTGATCATTCTGTTTGAAAAACCGATCCGCATCGGCGATACCGTCACGATCCGCAACCTGACCGGCAGCGTCACCAAGATCAATACCCGCGCCACCACGATTTCTGACTGGGACCGCAAAGAGATCATCGTGCCGAACAAGGCGTTTATCACCGAACAGTTCGTCAACTGGTCGCTGTCCGACGCCATCACCCGCGTGGTGCTGACCGTACCGGCGCCGGCGGAAGCCAACAGCGAGGAGGTGACCAAAATCCTCACCGACGCCTCCCATCGCTGCTCGCTGGTGCTGGATAACCCGCCGCCGGAGGTCTATCTGGTCGATCTGCAGCAGGGTATCCAGATCTTTGAACTGCGTATCTACGCCGCCGAGATGGGTCACCGTATGCCGCTGCGCCACGAGATGCACCAGTTGATCCTGGCCGGCTACCGCGAACACGGCATTACCCTGCCGTACCCGCCGTTCCAAGTGCGCACCGACACCCTGTCGCGCATCACCAACCACGACGGCCGCGCAGTGTCCTCTACGCCGACGCCAAGCACCAAGCGCAGCTCCGGCAGCCTGTAAGCACAAAAAAGGCCGACATCATCATGTCGGCCTTTTTATTTCATTGCGGACAACGCTGCCAATCAGGCTCGCGTCACCGGGAATGCAATCACTTCACTCAGGCTTTCTGCCCCCAGCGCCAACATCACCAGGCGATCGACCCCCAACGCCACGCCGGCGCACTCGGGCATACCGTGGCTTAACGCATCCAGCAGATGATAATCAATCGGCTGCTGCGGCAGGCCGCGCGCCGCGCGTTTGCGGTTATCCTGCTCAAAACGCTGACGCTGCTCATTGCTGTCGGTCAGCTCGCGGAAGCCGTTCGCCAGTTCGATGCCTTTAAAATACACCTCAAAACGCTCCGCCACACGGTGATCTTCCGTACTGATCTCCGCCAGCGCCGCCTGTGACGCCGGGAAATGGTAGACGAACGCCGGCTTCTCACGGCCGATGTGCGGCTCTACGCCGAAGGTAAACAGCAGCTGCAGCAGCGTATCGCGATCCTCTTCCGTATCGGCGATATTGCTGAGATCCAGCTTGGCGGCAGCTTCGCGCAGCTGCGCCTTATCCGCCGACAGCGGGTCAATCTCCAGATGGCGCTGGAACGCCTGTTGGTAGGACAGCGTTTCCGCACTGTCGCAGTCCAGCACCTGCTGCAATAAGTCATCCACTTCATTCATCAGCCGGTACATATCGTAATGTGGACGGTACCACTCCAGCATGGTGAATTCAGGGTTGTGGTGGCGTCCGGCCTCCTCATTGCGGAAAGCCCGCCCCAACTGATAAATCGGGCCGCTGCCGGCTGCCAGCAAACGCTTCATGTGATATTCCGGGCTGGTCATCATGTACAGCGTCATGCCATCTGCCGCGTTCGGGCCGACAAACTGCGTCTGAAACGGGACCAGATGGACATCGGTGACGGTCGCTTGGCTCATCGCCGGCGTTTCCACCTCTAATACGCCGCGATCGGCGAAAAAGCGCCGAATCTCAGCGAGAATCGCTGCGCGTTTCAACAAATTGGCGATGGGTGCACTTGGCTGCCAGCTTGCCGCTTCGCTCATGGTAATTACTCCGAAATCAAACAGGGCATGCAGTCTACTCGCATCCCGCCGGGCAAACAAATTCTTGCCGCGGCCGGCCATCAGCCAATTAAAAACATAAAAACAGTAACGGCTATATAAACCGCTGTGAATAAGGCAAATAGAAGTGGAATGAGAGCGCGATACCGTTTTTCACAGTAAGGCCTCCGGCAAGCGTAATAAACGACAAAATAATCGATCACATCAAATTCCACCTACTCAACTTTGGGTATATTAATCCCCAATATTTGCCGGGAGTTATCTGTGCATGGGGGCCAAGTCCATCAATTACCGGCGTTTTTAATTAGCATCCGAATGATTCCTGAATCTTAAGCATTGAAAGTTAATCAGCCGTTCTGACAAGAATACTGGAGGAGTGCAGTGCAAACCTTTAACGCCGATCTCGCCATTATTGGCGCCGGGGGCGCGGGTTTACGTGCGGCGATTGCCGCCGCGGAAGCCAACCCCACCTTAAAAATCGCGCTGGTGTCAAAAGTCTACCCCATGCGCAGCCACACGGTGGCCGCCGAGGGCGGTTCCGCCGCTGTGACCCAGGAGCACGACGCCTACGATTATCACTTTAACGACACCGTCGCCGGCGGCGACTGGCTGTGCGAACAGGACGTGGTGGATCACTTCGTGCATCACTGCCCGCGTGAAATGGCCCAGTTGGAGCAGTGGGGCTGCCCGTGGAGCCGTAAACCGGACGGTTCGGTCAACGTGCGCCGTTTTGGCGGCATGAAAATCGAACGCACCTGGTTTGCCGCCGATAAAACCGGCTTCCATATGCTGCACACCCTGTTCCAGACCTCGCTAAAATACCCGCAAATTCAACGTTTCGATGAACATTTCGTTCTCGACATTCTGGTCGATGACGGTCAGGCGCGCGGCCTGGTCGCCATTAATATGATGGAAGGCACCCGGGTGCAAATCCGCGCCAACGCGGTGGTGATGGCCACCGGCGGCGCCGGCCGCGTTTATCGCTACAACACCAACGGCGGTATCGTCACCGGTGACGGTATGGGCATAGCCTTCCGTCACGGCGTACCGCTGCGTGACATGGAGTTTGTGCAGTATCACCCTACCGGCCTGCCCGGCTCCGGCATCCTGATGACCGAAGGCTGCCGCGGCGAAGGCGGCATTCTGGTGAACAAAGACGGTTATCGCTATTTGCAGGATTACGGCATGGGGCCGGAGACGCCGCTCGGCGAGCCGAAAAACAAATATATGGAGCTGGGGCCGCGCGACAAAGTCTCTCAGGCCTTCTGGCATGAATGGCGCGCCGGTCGCACCATCGCCACGCCACGCGGCGACGTGGTCTATCTGGATCTGCGCCACCTCGGTGAGAAGAAGCTGCTCGAACGCCTGCCGTTTATCTGTGAGCTGGCCAAGGCTTATGTCGGCGTCGATCCGGTGAAAGAACCGATCCCGGTGCGCCCGACCGCGCACTACACCATGGGCGGTATTGAAACCGACCAGAATTGCGAAACCCGCATCAAGGGTCTGTATGCGGTGGGTGAATGCTCCTCCGTCGGCCTGCACGGCGCCAACCGTCTCGGCTCCAACTCGCTGGCGGAACTGGTGGTGTTCGGCCGCGTGGCGGGCGAACATGCCGCGCAGCGCGCACTGGAGAGTACGCCGGCCAACGGCGGCGCGCTGGAGGCGCAAAGCCGTGATGTCGAGCAACGCCTCCATGCCCTGATGGCGCAGGAAGGCGACGAAAGCTGGTCGGCAATCCGCGACGAAATGGGCCTGTCGATGGAGGAAGGCTGCGGCATCTACCGTACGCCGGAACTGATGCAGAAAACCATCGACAAACTGGCGGAGCTGAAAGAACGCTTTAAACGCGTCAAGATTGCCGATCGTTCCAGCGTCTTCAATACCGACCTGCTGTACACCATCGAACTGGGGCACGGCCTGGACGTAGCGGAATGCATGGCGCACTCCGCCTTTAACCGCAAAGAGTCGCGCGGCGCCCACCAGCGGCTGGATAACGGCTGCACCGAGCGTGATGACGTCAATTTCCTCAAACATACGCTGGCGTTTCACCACGCCGACGGCGCGCCGCGCCTGGAATACAGCGATGTGAAAATTACCAAACTGCCGCCGGCCAAGCGCGTATATGGCGCAGAGGCCGATGCGCAGGAAAAAAAGGAGAAGGAGCAGACGAATGGCTGAGATGAAAACGCTGAAAATCGAGGTCATGCGTTATAACCCGGAAAGCGATGACGCACCACATTTCGCGACCTATAGCGTGCCTTATGACGAGCAGACCTCGCTGCTGGATGCGCTGGGCTATATCAAGGATCACCTGGCGCCGGATCTGTCCTACCGCTGGTCCTGCCGCATGGCGATCTGCGGCTCCTGCGGCATGATGGTCAACCGCGTGCCGAAGCTGGCGTGCAAAACCTTCCTGCGCGACTACACGGGCGGCATGAAGGTAGAGGCGCTGGGCAACTTCCCGATCGAGCGCGACCTGGTGGTCGATATGACCCACTTTATCGAAAGCCTCGAAGCGATTAAGCCGTACATCATCGGCAACGATCGCAAGCCGGAAGACGGGCCCAACGTGCAAACGCCGGCGCAGATGGCGAAGTACCACCAGTTCTCCGGCTGTATCAACTGCGGTTTATGCTACGCCGCCTGCCCGCAGTTCGGCCTGAATCCTGAGTTTATCGGCCCGGCCGCCATTACGCTGGCGCACCGCTATAACCTCGATAACCGCGACCACGGCAAAAAGCAGCGTATGCCGCAGCTCAACGGCCAGAACGGCGTCTGGAGCTGCACCTTTGTCGGTTACTGCTCTGAAGTCTGCCCGAAACACGTCGACCCGGCCGCCGCGATTCAACAAGGCAAAGTTGAAAGCGCTACCGACTTTATGATCGCCATGCTGAAGCCGCAATAAGGGAGAGGAGAGTGCAATGACAACACAACGTAAGCCTTATGTGCGCGCCATGGCGCCCAACTGGTGGCAAAAACTGGGGTTCTACCGTTTCTATATGCTGCGTGAAGGCACCTCCGTGCCGGCGGTGTGGTTCAGCATCCTGATGATTTACGGCGTCTTTGCCCTGAAGGGCGGCGCGGAGAGCTGGGCCGGATTCGTCGGTTTCCTGCAAAATCCGCTGGTGCTGCTGATTAATATCATCGCCCTGCTGGCGGCGCTGCTGCACACCAAAACCTGGTTCGATCTGGCGCCTAAAGCGGCCAATATCGTGGTCAACAACGAGAAAATGGGCCCCGGCCCGATCGTCAAAGCCCTATGGGCGGTGACCATTCTGGTCACGCTGGTCGTTCTCGCCGTCGCGCTACTGTAATTGGGAGGAAATATGATTAATCACGCACCTAAACGCTCCGACGAGCCGATCTTCTGGGGGCTATTCGGCGCCGGCGGCATGTGGGGCGCCATCGTGGCACCGGTGATCGTGCTGCTGCTGGGTATTTTGCTGCCGCTGGGGCTGTTTCCGGGCGATGCGCTGAGCTATGAACGCGTACTGACGTTCTGCCAGAGCCTGATCGGCCGCCTGTTCCTGCTGCTGATGATCATTCTGCCGCTGTGGTGCGGCCTGCACCGTATCCACCACGCGATGCACGACCTGAAAATCCACGTGCCGGCCGGTAAGTGGGTGTTCTACGGCCTGGCGGCCATCCTGAGCGTCGTCGCGCTGATCGGCATCGTGACGCTATAACCACCAGGGGCGGCCGAGCTATCCGGCCGCCCCTGGTATTTACCGCATCAGTGACTGCTGAATTTCAGCCCCAAAATCCCGGCAATGATCAGGCACAGGCTAAGAATGCGCATCATGTTGGTCGATTCGCCCAGCAATATCATACCCATCACCGCCGCGCCTACCGCGCCGATGCCGGTCCATACCGCATAGGCCGTGCCGGCCGGCAGCGTTTTCATCGCATTCGCCAACAGCAGCATACTCACCACCATCGCGGCGATGGTAATAATGCTTGGCGTCAAACGGGTAAAACCGTGGGTATATTTCAGGCCTATCGCCCAGACAACTTCCAGTAAACCGGCAAAAACAAGAATGATCCATGCCATGAAACGGCTCCAGGATTAGGTGGGGTCGTCCCCGGACAGCAGGAAGCGCAGGAAGGTCGTCCAACCTGGCTGAGTGAAGTTATGGATTATATCGCCAAAATGGCGTCTGCGGAACATACCGGCGCCGCACAAAAGCTATGCATACAGGGTATTCCACCGCCAGGGAACAGAGAACAACGCCCGTGATTGCTAATGGAATACCACAGACATTAGAGCGTGACGCTATTGCGCGCTGCGTTGAATCGCTTCGCCGCCGGCCTGTACATCCTTACCGATGCCTTCGGTGGTATTGCACGCGGTCAGCGAAAACAGGAACAGCACGGAGCACATAGCAAGGATACTTTTCTTCAGCATAAGACTTCCTTATTTATCAGTGATGAAAAGATACGGCTCTCTAAGCGTAGTCAATATTGGCGGGCGTTGCGCAAGAAATGGTGTGTGCTATGGACGGCAGCTTAGCTCGCGCCACGGGAGATCGCACCGCCAAGATGCTGAACGTCCTGGCCAAAACCACGGAAGGTGTTGCAACCGCTTAACGACAGCAGCAGCGTCAAGGAAATAACGGCCAACAGAGTTTTCTTCATCATGCAAATTCTGCCAACTATCAAGGGAATAAAATAAAACGGGGGAATCCGATGACTCCCCCGCTTTGATGCTTATTTAACGCGTGACACGTATTCGCCAGAGCGGGTGTCAACTTTGATCACTTCGCCAATCTGTACGAACAACGGTACTTTAACCACGGCGCCGGTAGACAGCGTAGCTGGCTTACCGCCGGTACCTGCGGTATCGCCTTTCAGGCCTGGATCGGTATCAGTGATTTCCGCTTCGATGAAGTTCGGCGGCTGAACGGCGATAGCACGGCCATCCCACAGGGTGATGATACATTCCGCATTGTCCTGCAGCCATTTTGCCGCGTCGGATACGGTTTTGCCGTCAACCTGATACTGTTCGAAGGTTTCAGGGTGCATGAAGTAATAGAACTCGCCGTCGGTGTACGAGTAGTTCATGTTGGTATCTACTACGTCTGCGCCTTCGCAAGAATCGGTAGATTTAAAGGTTTTTTCCACGCGGGTGCCGGTCAGCAGACGGCGCATTTTTACGCGGGCGAACGCCTGACCTTTACCTGGTTTCACGAACTCGCTGGATTCCACAGCATAAGGTTCGCCTTCAAACATGATTTTAAGACCCGAACGGAAATCGTTGCTAGAATAAGTCGCCATAATGGCCCTCTGAATTTTAAATTGGTAGCTTAGCCAAAAAAATGGCACATATTGTAACCCAAAACATCGCAGATAGAGAAGATTGGTTGCATCAACTCGCCGATGTTATTACCGACCCCGATGAATTGCTGCGGCTTCTGTCACTGAACACGCATCCGCAATTGCCTCAGGGACGCGATGCTCGCCGCCTGTTCCCGCTGCGCGTGCCGCGCGCGTTTGTCGCCCGCATGCGCGCTGGCGACGCCGGCGACCCGCTGTTACGTCAGGTGCTGACCGCCAGTGAGGAGTTTGTGACCGCCGCCGGCTTTACCACCGATCCGTTGGATGAACAGCGCAGCGTGGTGCCCGGCCTATTACACAAGTATCGTAACCGCGCCCTGCTGCTGGTAAAGGGCGGCTGCGCCGTCAATTGCCGCTACTGCTTCCGTCGTCACTTTCCTTATCAGGATAACCAGGGCAATAAGGCCAACTGGCGCCAGGCGCTGGACTATATCCGCCAACACCCTGAACTGGACGAGATCATCTTCTCCGGCGGCGACCCGCTGATGGCGAAAGATCATGAACTCGACTGGCTGATCGGCGAGCTGGAAACCATTCCGCATGTAAAGCGCCTGCGTATCCACACCCGTTTACCGGTGGTGATCCCGGCGCGCATCACCCATGAACTCTGCCAGCGGTTGTCCCAATCACGCCTGCAGGTGCTGATGGTGACCCATATTAACCATGCCAATGAAATTGATGCGGCGCTGACGGCCAGCATGGCGCAACTGCGCCGTTCCGGCGTCACCCTGCTCAATCAGAGCGTACTGCTGCGCGGCGTCAACGACCATGCCGATACGCTGGCGGCGCTGAGCAACGCCCTGTTTGATGCCGGTATTCTACCCTATTATATTCACGTGCTGGATAAGGTGCAGGGCGCAGCCCACTTTATGGTCAGCGACGATGACGCGCGCCATATCATGCAGCAGTTGCTGAGCAAGGTGTCCGGCTATCTGGTGCCGCGCCTGACGCGGGAAATCGGCGGTGAAGCCAGCAAAACGCCGCTGGATCTGCGGCTGGCGCAGGACGGGCCCCAGCCATAAGCGAAAAAAAGAGGAATGCGCAGGCATTCCTCTTTTTTATCTCGCTGGTTAACGGCGCGGAGCCGTTATGGGCATTTATAAACCTGACCCATCATTTTGCTGTCCAGAGGCGCAAAGCTGGAGAGCAGATTCTGGCTTGGGCTGGTCGCACCGTAAATCACGTTGCCGCCCATTTCAGCCGCCTTGTTACGCAGATCATTGGCCGCGCCGCGCAGGCCGCCGCTTTCTGCATTACTGCCGGACAGCCAGTTGCTCTGAGTGCCGGTGACTTCCCCCACCAGCTGACATTCCGCCGCCGGTTTGGTATCGGTAAATTTAACCTGCTGACCTGCGCTGGTCAGTTGATGAGTGGTGCTGCATCCTGCCAGCAGCAACGCCGCCGAAAGTCCCAGTAAGGCTTTAGTCCGCATCTTGTTCCCCATAGAATGTTGAGAATTACGCAAAAGCTTATCAGAAAGCAATGCTACCTCTTAAGCTTCCGTTGCCACGTATACTTGGTCAACGCATAGAGCGACAGTTGATGAGGTAACAGTTTACACGCTAAATCCGTCCGGCCGGTAAAAATATCGCCAAACACGGTGCGCCAATGCACGAAAAAGCGACCCTATAAAAAAACCCCGGCGCCAGGCCGGGGTTTTCACTCACGCAAGCGTGAAGGGGGATGATTACATCATGCCGCCCATACCGCCCATGCCGCCCATACCTGCAGCGCCCATGTCGGCTTTATCTTCTTTCGGCAGGTCGGTAACCATGCACTCGGTGGTGATCATCAGGCCAGCCACGGATGCCGCGTACTGCAGTGCAGAACGGGTTACTTTGGTTGGATCCAGGATGCCCATGCCGATCATGTCGCCGTACTCTTCAGAGTAAGCGTTGTAACCGTAGCTGCCTTCGCCCGCTTTCACGCTGTTAGCGATAACGGAAGCTTCTTCACCGGCGTTGACCACGATCTGGCGCAGTGGCGCTTCCATCGCGCGCAGCGCAACTTTGATACCCACGTTCTGATCTTCGTTGTCGCCTTTCAGCTCGGCAATTTTGCTGGCTACGCGGATCAGCGCAACGCCGCCGCCGGCAACCACGCCTTCTTCAACCGCAGCACGGGTCGCGTGCAGGGCATCTTCAACGCGGGCTTTCTTCTCTTTCATTTCAACTTCGGTAGCTGCGCCAACTTTGATAACGGCAACGCCGCCTGCCAGTTTAGCAACACGCTCCTGCAGTTTTTCACGATCGTAGTCGGAGGTCGCTTCTTCGATCTGCTGGCGAATCTGCGCTACGCGGCCCTGGATGGTCGCTTCGTCGCCGACGCCATCGATGATGATGGTGGTGTCTTTGTTGATCACAACGCGTTTGGCCTGGCCCAGGTCTTCCAGCGTGGTTTTTTCCAGTTCCATGCCGATCTCTTCAGAGATCACGGTGCCGGCAGTCAGGGTAGCAATATCCTGCAGCATGGCTTTACGACGGTCGCCGAAGCCTGGCGCTTTAACCGCAGCCACTTTCACGATGCCGCGCATGGTGTTCACCACCAGCGTAGCCAGCGCTTCACCTTCAACGTCTTCAGCAACGATCAGCAGCGGTTTGCCGGCTTTCGCTACGGCTTCCAGTACTGGCAGCAGTTCACGGATGTTGGAAACTTTTTTGTCAGCCAACAGGATGAACGGGCTTTCCAGCTCGACAGAACCGGTTTCCGGCTTGTTGATGAAGTATGGGGACAGGTAGCCGCGGTCGAACTGCATACCTTCAACCACGTCCAGCTCGTCCTGCAGGCCGGTGCCTTCTTCAACGGTGATAACGCCTTCTTTACCGACTTTTTCCATCGCTTCTGCAATCAGTTTACCCACGGTTTCGTCGGAGTTTGCAGAGATGGTGCCGACCTGTGCAATCGCTTTGGAATCAGAGCAAGGTACGGACAGTTTTTTCAGTTCTTCTACCGCTGCAATAACCGCTTTGTCGATGCCGCGCTTCAGATCCATCGGGTTCATGCCCGCAGCAACGGCTTTCAGGCCTTCGTTCACAATGGCCTGCGCCAGAACGGTTGCGGTGGTGGTGCCGTCGCCCGCAGCGTCGTTCGCTTTGGAGGCAACTTCTTTCACCATCTGTGCGCCCATGTTTTCGAACTTGTCTTCCAGTTCGATTTCACGCGCTACGGATACGCCGTCTTTAGTGATGGTTGGCGCGCCGAAAGATTTGTCCAGCACTACGTTACGGCCTTTCGGGCCCAGGGTGACTTTTACCGCGTCCGCCAGAATGTTCACGCCGTTAAGCATTTTTACGCGTGCGTCATTGCCGAATTTTACGTCTTTAGCTGCCATTGGTATTTCCCTTCAATTCTTTTCAGTTCAGAAGATAAAGCGTAATTACGCTTCAACAATTGCCAGGATGTCGCTTTCGGACATGATCAACACTTCTTCATTGTCGATCTTCTCGGCTTTCACGCCGTAACCGTCGTTGAAAATCACGATGTCGCCGATTTTCACATCCAGCGGTTGAATATTTCCGTTTTCCAGAACGCGCCCTTTGCCAACGGCCACTACTTCGCCACGAGTGGATTTACCCGCCGCAGAGCCAGTCAGTACGATGCCGCCAGCAGATTTTGATTCAACTTCTTTGCGCTTGACGATAACGCGGTCATGCAATGGACGAATACTCATTGAACGCTCTCCTGTAAGAAGGTCTGTCTCAGATTTAGGGTTGTGCACCGGATTATCATGTTTACCGGCCTCGTGGGTTTTGAGATGGGGGCATTCCAACCCCCTTCAAGGGGGCGGGAAAAAAAAATTTTTAACCGACGGAGTAATTGCGATCGCCCACACAAAAACGCGGCCAGAAGGCCGCGTGGTGATTCACTGTGAAATACGACAGACGTCCGTTAACGATCGTCACGTTTGTCATGATCGTCCGGGCGGTGTTCCAGCGTATGGCGATCGTCGTCCTTACGCTGGAATTCACCGTCAAAAGTATTGCCGTTGGCCGCATCACCACCTGGCCCCCGGCCGCCGGGGCGGTAAACCGACAGATGCGGCATCAGCTTCAGGGTCAGCGTTTTCTGCACCGGCGGCAGCAACAGCAGCAGGCCGAGGAAATCGGTAAAGAAGCCCGGCACCAACAGCAGGAAGCCCGCCATCACCAGCGAAACGCTTTTCACCATTTCGGCCGCCGGACTTTCGCCGGCCGCCAGCTTCTGCTGCATCTGCACAAAGGTTTTCATTCCCTGGTTGCGCACCAGCGATATCCCGACACAGGAGGTGAAAATCACCAGCAGCAGGGTGACGGCGACGCCCAATACGGCGGCGACTTTGATAAATAAAGATATTTCAATGTATACCAGCAGAAATATCAGCAAAAACGGTAACCAGCGCACCGTGTTCTCCTATCAGATAGCTTCGCGTACCCGCTCCGGGCGCATACGAGAATAATAAAGTGGCCTGATAAAACAGGTCGAGTTAATTACAATGAGGGTAGCCGAGCGGCTTTTCAACCGGCTGGTCTCTTTTAAATGGCTACACTGATAAATGTGAATCAGATCACGGAATGCAAAAGCTGTGGTTTTTGAACGTTCAGATAGTGATCTGTGTTCATTCATTTATTGCGAAGCAGCATATGATCGGCGCAGCTCCGACCGTTTAGGTTGATACTGCGGCGGTTGGCGCTCACGGCAACATAAATTAACTAACAAAATAAATAATTCGGTAGCTACATAGAGAAGGTTCTCATGTCAAACAATATTCGTATCGAAGAAGATTTGCTCGGAACACGTGAAGTACCCGCAGATGCCTACTACGGTGTTCACACTCTGCGTGCGATTGAAAACTTTTATATCAGCAACAGCAAAATCAGCGATGTTCCTGAGTTTGTCCGCGGCATGGTGATGGTGAAAAAAGCGGCCGCGCTGGCGAATAAAGAGCTACAAACTATTCCGCGCAAGATCGCCGATACCATTATCCTGGCCTGTGATGAGGTGCTGGATAAAGGTAAATGTATGGACCAGTTCCCGGTGGACGTCTTCCAGGGCGGCGCGGGCACCTCGCTGAACATGAATACCAACGAAGTGCTGGCAAATATCGGCCTGGAGCTGATGGGGCATCAGAAAGGGGAATACCAGTATCTGAACCCGAACGATCACCTGAATAAGAGCCAGTCCACCAACGACGCTTATCCGACCGGCTTCCGCATTGCGGTTTACGCCTCGGTGATGAAGCTGATCGACGCCATCAACCAACTGGGCGAAGGCTTCGAACGTAAAGCCAAAGAATTTGAAAATATCCTGAAGATGGGCCGCACCCAGCTGCAGGACGCCGTGCCAATGACGCTCGGCCAGGAGTTCCACGCCTTCAGCGTGCTGCTGAATGAAGAGACCCGCAACCTGCGCCGCACCGCGGAGCTGCTGCTGGAAGTCAACCTGGGTGCGACCGCCATCGGCACCGCGCTGAATACGCCGGACGGCTACCAGCAGCTGGCAGTGCAAAAGCTGGCTGAAGTCAGCAACCTGCCGGTCGTGCCGGCCGAAGATCTGATTGAGGCCACCTCGGACTGCGGCGCTTACGTCATGGTGCACAGTGCGCTGAAGCGTCTGGCCGTGAAAATGTCCAAAATCTGCAACGACCTGCGCCTGCTCTCCTCCGGCCCGCGCGCCGGCCTGAATGAAATCAACCTGCCGGAACTGCAGGCTGGCTCCTCCATTATGCCGGCCAAGGTCAACCCGGTGGTGCCTGAAGTGGTCAATCAGGTGTGCTTTAAAGTGATCGGCAACGATACTTGCGTTACCATGGCGTCCGAAGCAGGTCAGCTGCAGCTGAACGTGATGGAGCCGGTGATCGGCCAGGCGATGTTCGAGTCTATCCACATCCTCACCAACGCCAGTTATAACCTGCTGGAGAAATGCATCAACGGCATTACCGCCAATAAGGAAGTGTGCGAACACTACGTCTTCAACTCTATCGGCATCGTGACCTACCTGAATCCGTTTATCGGCCACCACAACGGTGACATCGTCGGTAAGATTTGTGCGGAAACCGGTAAAAGCGTGCGGGAAGTGGTATTGGAGCGCGGCCTGTTGACGGAAGCCGAACTGGATGACATCTTCTCCGTCGAGAACTTAAAACATCCGGCCTATAAAGCAAAACGCTATACAGATGAAAACGAACAATAACAGATACATCCGGTAGCCTGAAAGGCACGCTAAATCCTCTGGATAGCGTGCCTTTTTACTTTCTAGCGCCCACAAATTTTTAACGTTTCATTTTCATATAACCAAAGTTATTCGGGTTGTCGCGCCCCCGTCACGGCGCAGCGAACACGCCGATGGAACGGCGGATACGTACGGCCGGGCAAACGGCAGCCTGAAAGATGGCGAATATAAAAACTTTATTGCGAGGAGCAACACTATGTTAGCGGTGGAATTGATCATCGTTCTGCTGGCCATTTTTCTCGGGGCCAGACTGGGCGGTATCGGCATTGGCTTTGCAGGGGGCCTTGGGGTTTTAGTTCTGGCGATGATCGGCGTAAAGCCGGGCAATATCCCCTTTGACGTAATCTCCATCATTATGGCGGTGATCGCCGCCATCTCCGCGATGCAGGTCGCGGGCGGTATGGACTACCTGGTCCAGCAAACCGAGAAGTTACTGCGTAAAAATCCAAAACACATCACCATCCTGGCGCCGGTGGTCACCTACTTCCTGACCATCTTTGCCGGCACCGGCAATATTTCCCTCTCCGCGCTGCCGGTGATTGCCGAAGTGGCGAAAGAGCAAGGCATTAAACCCTGCCGACCGCTCTCTACCGCCGTCGTCTCCGCCCAGATCGCCATTACCGCATCGCCGATTTCCGCCGCCGTGGTTTATATGTCCTCGGTGATGGAAGGCCACGGCGTCAGCTATCTGCATCTGCTGATGGTGGTCATTCCGTCGACCTTCCTGGCGGTGCTGCTGATGTCGCTGCTGGTCACCTGGCTGTTCGACTCCAAACTGTCTAACGACCCGGTCTACCTGAAACGACTGGAAGAAGGCCTGATTACCCTGCGCGGCAACAAGGTGATGGAGATTAAACCGCGCGCCAAGTCATCAGTGTTGCTGTTCCTGCTGGGCGTGCTGTGCGTGGTGGCCTACGCCATCATCAACAGCCCGGGGCTGGGGCTGGTCGCCAAGCCGCTGATGAACACCACCAACGCTATTCTGATCATCATGCTGAGTGTCGCCACCCTGACCACGTTGCTGTGCCGCGTCGATACCGACGCCGTGCTGAACTCCAGCACCTTCAAGGCCGGCATGAGCGCCTGTATCTGTATCCTGGGCGTGGCCTGGCTGGGCGACACCTTCGTACAGGCCAACCTGGACTGGATCAAAGAGACCGCCGGCAGTGTGATTCAGGCGCACCCATGGCTGCTGGCGGTGATCTTCTTCTTCTGCTCGGCGCTGCTCTACTCCCAGGCCGCCACCGCCAAGGCGCTGATGCCGATGGCATTGGCCCTGAACGTCAGCCCGCTGACGGCCGTCGCCTCTTTCGCGGCGGTATCCGGCCTGTTTATTCTGCCGACCTATCCGACGCTGGTCGCCGCAGTGCAGATGGACGATACCGGCACCACCCGTATCGGCCGTTTCGTGTTTAACCACCCGTTCTTTATTCCCGGCACCATCGGCGTCATCCTCTCCGTAGTGCTCGGCTTCCTGCTGGGCGGCATCATGCTGTAACTCTCCACGGGGCCGTCAGGCCCCGTATTTCCTGCGGTATCCGCGCTGGTGATAAACTCGCCTTCTAGCCGCTAGGCCTTCAGGGTATAGTGCTCTGCAGAGAATCGGGTTGAGAGGGAGTCAAGATGTCTGATTGCGAAGCCGTCGTCATACTTTGTACCGCACCGGATGAGGCCAGCGCTCAGGAGCTGGCGGCCCGCGTGCTGGGTGAAAAGCTGGCCGCCTGCGCCACGCTGCTGCCCGGCGCGTCATCGCTGTATTACTGGGAAGGGAAACTGGAACAGGAGTACGAAGTCCAGATGCTGTTCAAAAGCAATCGCCAGCATCAACACGCCCTGCTCAGCTATCTGAAACAACATCACCCGTACCAGACGCCCGAGCTGCTGGTACTGCCGGTGATGGCCGGAGATAAAGACTATTTGTTATGGATCAACGCATCATTAAACTGATTTTCCTGCTGTGCAGCCTGTTCTTCCTGCCGCAGACGGTGCAGGCCTCGCTGTTCAGCAACGGCGGCGGCAGCCAGTTTGTGCCGGTCGATCGGGCATTTGCCTTCGACTTCCAGCAAAAGGGCCAGCAACTGACGCTGAACTGGCAGATCCGCCCCGGCTATTATCTGTATCGCCAGCAAATAAAACTGGTGCCGCAGCAGGCGCAGCTGGCCGACTTCAGCCTGCCGAAAGGGATAAGCCATAAAGACGAATTTTTCGGCGAGACCGAGATTTATCAACAGCAGTTGCAGCTGCCGCTGACGCTGCGGCAGGCCTCGGCGAACGCCAGCCTGAGCGTCACCTATCAGGGCTGCGCCGCCGCCGGTTTCTGCTACCCGCCGGAAACCCGTGTGATTCCGCTGGACGCCGTGGCGGCGTCATCCCCGCCAACGCCGGCCAGCGCGACGCCGGCAACGCCCGCTCCCGCCAGCCTGCCGTTTTCACCGCTGTGGGCGCTGCTGATCGGTATCGGCATCGCATTTACCCCCTGCGTCCTGCCGATGTACCCGCTGATTTCCGGCATTATCCTCGGCCGGGAGCGACCGCACAGCAGCGGGCGCATCCTGCTGCTGGCGGTGGTGTATGTGCAGGGTATGGCGCTGACCTACACGCTGCTGGGCCTGGTGGTGGCCGCCGCTGGCCTGCAGTTCCAGGCGGCGCTGCAGCATCCGTACGTGCTGATTGGCCTCTCCGCGCTGTTTATCGCCCTCGCGCTGTCGATGTTTGGCTGCTATTCGCTGCAGCTGCCTTCCTCACTGCAGACACGGCTGGCCAACTGGAGCAACACTCAGCGCGGCGGCTCGCTGTTCGGCGTCTTTGTGATGGGCGCGCTGGCCGGGCTGATCTGTTCGCCTTGCACCACCGCACCGCTCAGCGCCATCCTGCTGTATATCGCGCAAAGCGGCAATATGTGGGCCGGCGGCGGCACGCTGTACCTGTACGCACTGGGGATGGGCATTCCGCTGATTATCGTCACGCTGTTCGGCAACCGACTGCTGCCGCGCAGCGGGCCATGGATGCAGTACGTGAAAGAGGCCTTCGGCTTTGTCATCCTGGCCCTGCCGGTATTCCTGCTGGAGCGGGTGATCGGCGATCTGTGGGGGCTGCGCCTGTGGAGCCTGCTCGGCCTGGCGTTCTTCGGCTGGGCCTTCGCGCTGAGTTTGAAAAGCTCACGCGGCTGGACCCGCGCGCTGCAGCTACTGTTGCTGGCCGCAGCGGTGATCGCCGCCCGCCCGCTACAGGACTGGGCGTTTGGCCCCGGCGCCGCGCAGCAGGCCGTCCAGCCGCACCTGGCGTTCACCCGTATCAGCAACGTAGAACAGTTGAATCAGGCGCTGCGGCAGGCGCAGGGTAAGCCGGTGATGCTGGACCTGTACGCCGACTGGTGCGTCGCCTGCAAGGAGTTTGAGAAATATACCTTCAGCGACGCCGGCGTGCAGGCCAGCCTGGCCGACACGGTGCTGCTGCAGGCTGACGTCACCGCCAACAGCGCCGAACAGGCGGCGCTGCTGAAACATCTACAGGTCTTGGGATTGCCCACCATTTTGTTCTTTGACCGTAACGGCCATGAGCAAACGGCCAATCGCGTTACCGGTTTTATGAATGCCCAGACGTTTAACGCACATTTGCAGAAAACTGTGCAGTAAACGACACTGAGGTGCAGAAGCAGAATTTGGAGGGGAACACAGGTGCAACGCGAACATGTTCTTGATACCGCGCTGGGGTTGCTGGAACAGCAAGGTCTGGCGAACACCACGCTGGAAATGCTGGCAGAGAAGCTCGACGTACAACCTGCTGATTTCAAGCCCTACTGGCCGGATGCGGAAGCCTTGTTGTATGACTGCCTGCGCCATCACGGGCAGCAGATCGACGCCTGGCGCCGGCAATTGCTGCTGGATGAGACGCTGACGCCGCAGCAAAAACTGCTGGCGCGCTATGACGTGCTGGCGGAATACGTACAGAACGGTCGCTATCCCGGCTGCCTGTTTATTGCCGCCTGCAGCTTCTTCCCGGAGGATGACCATCCGATCCACCAGCTCGCAGAGCAGCAGAAGATGAGCTCGCTGGCGCTGACCCGCGACCTGCTGCGGGAAATGGACGCCGACGACGCCGATATGGTGGCCCAGCAGATGGAGCTGATTCAGGAAGGCTGCCTGAGCAAATTGCTGATCAAACGACAGCTTCAGGATGTTTCCGTCGCCAAACGCCTGGCGGAAGACATTCTGCAGGTGGCCCAGTGCCGCAAACACGGAGCCTTGGGCTAGGTGATTACAGCGCTATCCGGCCATATAACGCGCTGATTATCCTGCTTAAGGATAAACTTCACGCAAGCTGAATGAAAAGAAAGCAAACGACGCTGTTTTTTCACGTTTATGTCATAAAGCGATTGACGCCAACCGGGCTTTACGGTTTAATGCAGCCCGTTGCCCGGATAGCTCAGTCGGTAGAGCAGGGGATTGAAAATCCCCGTGTCCTTGGTTCGATTCCGAGTCCGGGCACCACTAATTCTGCATATTTGCACGCTTGTTAGAGGCATTCCCTGTAACGGGCGAAATCGGAACCAGCAAGTCGTTAATCATTCAGTTAGCTAATTACAGCAAGACTGTTATGGGTATGGTTCCTCAAGAAGGATGCCTGTGTTCCAGCACAGGCGTCCTTTTCTTGATCACTGTTCATATTCACAGCGAATCATCATATTGTCAAGCTTTGTAAGCCTCTCGCTGCAGTTATATCTGTATGCAAAACAAGCTCCTTTTCCAAAGCCTGGCCGGCGACTTCCATATCCAACTCGATATACTCCATTGTGGTGCTGACATTCCTGTGCCCCAGCAAATCTTTAACCAGCTTTAAGTTTCTGTCCGGCGCCTTCATCAGCTCTGTTGCTAACGTATGACGGAATCGATGTGAAGAAACATCAAATCCACATTCCCTGGATAAGCGGCGATAGAAACTACGAAACGACTGCATCACCCCTTTCTCGCTATAGACGTATTGCGTGTGTCGTGGCGTCGTAAAACGTTTCACGTCAAAGAGCAGATCTTGAAGGCCGGCGCCTCGCTCCATGGCACGGGAGATCAACTGTTTTATCCGTTCTCTCAACTGCCGGACAATGGGCACCTTCCACTCTCGATGGGTCTTGCTCCCTTCCAGTCGTAACTCTATCCAGCCTTGCTCAAGATTGACGTCTCCCAAGCGTATGTGTACCAGCTGATTATTCCGCATGCCGGTATACCTGAACGTATCAAGCACAGTCATCCAGAACCAGGTCGGATAAAGTGCGCACTTCCCGCCACGTAATGGTTTTCTGTCCTTTTCCCGTTGTTCATACTGCTGCATGATTAGATACATGCGAGTCAGCTGCGTCCGCGTTAATATTCGCTTTTTCTTTGTGTCAGAACGGACAACCGTTCCGTTAAACGGATTATCTTCAAACTCAACAAGTCCTTTTTTTATCCCCAGATTAAAGATCGCACGCAGATGCGCCACCTTGTTGTTCCAGGTATGTACCGATAAATTTTTCTCCTTTAATAAATGCCGGCGCCACAACAAAACGTCACGTTGAGTGATCTTGTTTGGCGGAACCGTGGCACCAATGAAACGAGTAAAAGTGAGAACAACCTTCCTATAGCTCCACTCGGTAGCCGAACGAAGCTGCTTGGTGAAGAAATACTCTTCGAGTAAAAACTCCCATTCATCATGCATCAATTCTTCGTTTTTCATTGCAATACCTCATCGTTGCTTTATCGCACCCTGACCATTAAGTGATTCAGGGTTCCCTGGTTAACTACGGGATCACCAATAACTGGCTATCCTCAGGTACATGTTTCCCCCCATATAAACTATTGGCTTTCACCAGGTAGCCATTGATACGCCGGTACGAACCGCATCCGGCAGGCTCCTGGTACAAATGACCAATAAAAAATCGCTGCCCTTTACGTACTCTGTGCCTCCCCTGTTTTTCAAACGCCTTCTGAATAGCATTCCGCTCGGAACGCTCCTTACCACACTCTTTTATATACAAGTGAAAAATCTCTGGAACACAAAGGAAAACAAATCCGCTGACCATATGCGCCCTGGACTCAGGATGATTGACGCTGATGCGCTGCTCTTGAAGCCCTGTGGCCAGCCACTTCCAAAACTCATCGTCTGCATTTTCCATCTCTTGTTGCCGCTGACTTATCGCCATCTGTTCAGATCCCTGATTGCTTAAATCAGTTTGAACAAGGGGTTGAGCGTCTGGCTCTTCAAGAAGAAGCGGTTCGGCAATAGATTCTGATGGAGAAGGCTCTGGGTCATCAGCTGCCTCAGTTTCAGTGCTAATATCAGTTGCCGGCTGCTGACTGCCTTCTGATGGAGGTACCTCATTCTGAGGGGCGTCACCTTTCTCAACGGGCTCTGAAGCAGCCGGCGCCAATACACTGACATTCATCAGCGAAAGTAGCGCCTGCATATCCTCCTCAACCTCAACAGCAGGTTCGGGTGCAACAACCATCTCGGCCAGGGGTAAATCATTTACAGGGGCATCCAACGCGGAGCTCAGCAGTACATCCCCCGATGGAACAGCCATGGCTTCTTCCGAGCTGACTGCAGCTGCAGTGTCAGCACCATTTTCCTGGTCGTTAGTGGCAGCAGGTTCTCCCGTCACAACACTTTGGACTGCTGCACCAGGTACACTGCTCTCCAACACAACCTGCGCAGCAGGTGCACCAACAGGATCTGGCGATGTCTCTGCCGGCACGGGTATGGAAGAGGAAGGAGCAGTAACGGCCGTTGGCGCCGCCATGCCAATGGCATCACCGCGCGCCAGCTTGACAGCCTCCTGGACTATCTCATCGATCACCGGCAGGGAACTGGGCTGACGTGAAGCTATCAGCATCACTGCCTGCGCGGCAGCCGGCAGGGTAGACAGCCAGTTGACCGCCTCAGCCGGTAATAACCGACACGCTATTAACCCACTTTGGCTTGCCGTGATAACAGGCTCAGGAACAGCCGGTCTGAACCGAAAACGGTAAGGTTCGGCAGGAACGGTCAACCCGGGTAACCACGGGCGCCCAGTCTGCAGCTCACCTTGGAACAGCGCGAGTTGTGGCAGGTAACGCCAGAGCGCCGCGTAAAACACCACCGCGTTCCACAGAATATTTTGCGCCGACTGATCTTCAGGTGCGGCGCCTGGCGGCAACATATGCCCCTTGGCCAGGCGAACGGCAAAGGTCGTCGTCTGCAGCGTGATATCGACCAGGCCTCCTTCGTTGGCATATTCACCTTGCTTGGTTGCCGGCAGTTGCTGCATCAGCGTCACCAGGTGATGCAGCGGCTGCAGATAAAACTGCTCGTACAAATCCTTTGGCAATGAGCTGTTTTCCCACAGCTGCTGCAGGCACTGTTTACGGGCGGGTATGTCCAGCAGCTGCGTGGCGGACTTCGGCATAAAATACCCTGCCTGCCCAGCAGGCGGTGAAGATGCTGATGATTTTGCCCTGGCCGGTACTTCACGGGTACCGACCAGCAGCTCCTTGATGGCTTTCAACATGCAGGTATATCCCCTTCCCCGTCATCCGCGGCGTCTTCGTCGAGGAGTACCTGCAGCAACCCGTTAATCACCAGGACTTTTCGCGCGCGAGTGACAGCTACATACAACAGATTGGTTTCATCGGTACGTTCATCATCAGGCAGCATCGGGTCGGTGATGTCGGCAAAGTCTTCATTCAGGGCGACCACCGGCCATTCCAGTCCCTTACTGCGGTGCGCCGTCGACACCGTAACCTGGGCCTGGGTTTCCTCCTTCACCGCATGCTCACGCATCACCTGCAGTTTTTGTGGCAACGGGAAATACTGTTCAAGCAGGCGTAAACCCTGGTTCATTTCCGGATCTTTCGTGGCCTTGGCCACCGATTCGAATTCCTCAAAATCACGGTACTCCCGCGACAACGCCGGCGAGCGCATCCGTTCGGGCATGTCTGCAGAGAACCAGTACAGGTCCTCGAGCTCCTCGGTTTTGTAGCCGGCGATACCGCCGACCCAGAACACCTTCTGTCCTGCCAGGCTGGCATCCAGCGCAGCCCCGATCACGCCGGCAACGGTTCGGCTTAATACCGTGACGTGCTCTCCCCGGTTTTCTTCTGGCAGACGTGTGACCACCGCGTCTTCCCCGCCATCGCCCACAACGGGCAGCGTTTCCCCCTGGCGGGCCAGCAGCATGTTGGCCACGCTGGCCACCGCCGGTCCGAACCGGAAACTGTGAGTCAGATTCAACCGTTCAGCGTCAACCAATGCCGGCGCATCGAGGGCATTCTCGGCACCTCGGAAGCGGTAAATCTGCTGATGACGATCGCCGACCAGCACCACATTACAGTTCTGCGCCAGCACCAGGCTCTGTGTCACCGGATTGGCATCCTGCGCCTCGTCGAACAGCAACGTTTGCCAGCGTTTTGAGAGATCTGGCTGAGAGAGCTGATACAGCTTGAGATAGACATCGTGTGTAACCAGGAACGTGCCGTCCTGGCGCGCAGATTCGCGCCATAACAATTGCGCGGCCGTCAGGATCCTTTCAGCGGACACCCCGCTGCGGTCATCTTCATCCGGCAGATGTTGCGCCCCCAATTCGTGGTCGGCACTGCACAAAAAGGCGTTGAAGGCCATGATGGCCGTTCTGGCCAGCGGCCAATGGCGGGTATTGAGCAGGCGGGCAACGTCGGTGATCCGCAGATTCCCTGTTAACCGCTTCTGGTAATGACGGCCGAAGTTTGCCCAGGCCAGCTGATGCGACGTTTTGCACTCAACGTTGAACGGGAATTTCTGTTCGGCTTCATCCCTAACCGCGCGGTTATACGCAAGGTAGAGCATCCTGCTGTTCGGGTTCGCCAGGGCATAGCGCACCAGGGTGGACGTTTTGCCCGTGCCGGAAAACGCTTTGACGACCAGGCGATGACCAGACCAGCCGATAATAGCGGCCTGTTCAGGTGTATCAGAATAAGACATCAGCAGCACTCCATTAAAACGGAACCGGCGCTATGCTGCGCAGGTCGGCACGATACGCACCACAGGAAACTCTTTTCCCGGAAGAAAAGATTTATCCTGTTCAGGCGTATTCAGGGTGATATACCGTTATCACTCATGCTGCTGCAGTCTGGTGAAGTAAAAGGCCGCAAAAAGGCCACGTGGATTAATCATCCACGTGGGCGTTTGAGGCAAAAACAATTATTTATATTATATTCAGGGCGCTACCATCATTATTTAAGCCCTATTTATTATTCGGGAATTAAATGAATAATTAATTCCGTTTTATTTGTTTAAATACTTCGACGGTATTTTTAATCGCTATTTCCGTTGGCAGGCGTTCCATCGAACTGGCGCCGTAGAAGCCGTGACAGTCCGGGCAATGCGCCAGAACATACGCAGCGTCTTCAGGCCTGGATATAGGACCGCCGTGGCACAGCACTATCACGTCATCACGTACCGCTTTCGCCGCCCAGGCACAGGCGTTGATTATCGGTATGCAAGACTCCAGGTCATGCGCCGTTTCAGCACCGATATCCCCACCGGTAGTCAGCCCCATATGCACAACAATGATGTCCGCACCGGCCTGGGTCATCGCTACCGCGTCGTCCGGATTGAAGACGTACGGGGTGGTCAGCATCCCCTTCTCATGCGCCAGACGTATCATGTCGACTTCCAGCTGATAGCCCATGCCGGTCTCTTCCAGGTTCTTGCGGAAGTTACCGTCGATAAGGCCCACCGTCGGGAAGTTCTGCACCCCAGCAAAGCCCTGGGTTTTCAGCTCGTCCAGGAACGGCGAGAGATTGCAGAACGGATCCGTACCGCAAACGCCGGCAAGTACCGGTGTCTTTTTGACAACAGGCAGGACTTCATCGCCCATCTCACGCACTATCTGGTTGGCATTACCATACGGCATCAGCCCCGACAGTGAACCGCGGCCAGCCATTCGGAAACGCCCCGAGTTGTAGATGACGATCAGGTCAACGCCGCCGGCCTCTTCGCTGCGCGCGGAGAGACCAGTACCAGCGCCAGCACCGATAATCGGTTCATCACGGGCTACTTTCTGTTTCAGACTTTCAACAAGCATCTTGTAGTTATTCATTAAAGTTTCCCTGGTGTTGAGTGATGAGAGGTTCCCTGGTGTTGCATGACTGCGTTGAACTCCTCAATCACAAGTGCTGCAAATTCAGGTGCGTTAATATGGTGAGGCGTTTTGATAATCCGGCGCCGGCTCGTCTGTAACACAGTCTTCTCTAACCCGTCAGCAAACGCCCGTCGTGCGTCAGGGTCATAAAACGGCTGGCCAGGAGCATCAAGCGCGGAGAATCCGCCTTCTGGTAGTAAGAAACTAACAGGCCCATTGCATTGATTGAGCTTTTCCCCAATCCACACGCCGAGCTGGTAGTTTTCCCTTGGTGTTGTGCGCATTAGCGTCACCTGAGCGTTATGCTCGACAAATTTCCTTTGCTGAGCATAACGCTCAGGTATGCTGTCAGGCTCTGCAAAGTTGACCATGTCCAGGGCGCCGGCGCTGCCTACCCAGGGCACTTCTGTCTGGGCGATGACATCGAGTCGCGTTTCCGGGCAGGCCAGAACGCCACCGAACAACAGGTCAGCCACTTCGGTCAACGTGATATCAATAACCCCGACTATCTCGCCATTTTCGACTAGCCGCTCCATCGAGGTACCACCGTTCCCAGTGGCATGGAACACCAACGGATCATACTGTTCGTTCAGCACAGCGATCAGCTGGTTAATACATGGCGTAGTCACCCCAAACATGGTCAGTCCGAGTACTGGCTGTTGCGCCCGAGTAGGCGCAACAACATAGTTGACCGCGCCGGCTATCATATTGGCTGCATAGGTCAATATGTTGCGAGACAGGTAGTTGAGGCCGCTGAGATCCGTCACGGTATACAGCATGGCGATATCCACACCACCGACATAGCCGCCCACGTTACCGGATGCCATCGTAGATATCATCAGCTTGGGTAAGCCTATCGGCATCGACTTCATGGCTGACGATATGAGGGCTGTTCCCCCCGAACCGCCTATACCAATCAAGCCCGAGATATCCTCCAAAGTGCTGCGTAGAAAGCGCGTCAGCGCTACAGACATAGCCGTAACCGCCCGGCCGCGTTCATTACAGAAGACAGCTTTGCTGCCTTCAGGATGATATTCAGCGATCTGAGACGACGGGATATCTATCTTGCTGTTTTCACTTAGCGCCTCCGGACTCCCTGTGGACACATCAATGATGTGTGAATCCACGCCGGCGGCATGTAAACAGGACTTCAGCCAGACCAGTTCATCCAGCTTGGTGTCTGCAGTCCCTATGACATACACAAACTTGGCCATACAACTCACTCCGTGATAAGGGGTGAAAGATTGATTGATATCGTGCAATATAAAGCTAGGCTAATATTTTATAACCTGCAAGATATTTTTATCACATGTGATATTTTTTGTTGAGCGAGACAAAAAAATGCAACTTTTTGACGAAAACAACCTGTCACCAGTGCGGCGCAGAACGCTTGAACGTCTTGTTAATGCAGCGCTGAAGCTCTACAAGGAAGACAAATTCCCATCCCCGGAAGAGATTACCCGCGAAGCCGAATATGCAAAGGTCACCCTCCGGAGTTACTTCACGACGCACAGCGAGTTCGTTGAGTATGTCGTCAAACAGGTCATAGGGTCTGTTGAGCGGCCTACCATGGGGGAGGATGCTGAGGAAAATATCAGCCGATTACTGGGCTGGGGATATGGAGAGCTGTACTCTCATGAAGGACTAATGCGTGATGCAATGCGCATTTCGCAACATCGCTGGCAGGCCCACCATGAGGAGCAGGGGCGTGAAGAAGAAGATACTCTGCTTAAAAAGAGTAACCGTCGCGAAGCGCTCACTGAAGCATTAGCGCCGCTTGAGTCACAGCTCCCAGAGGAAAAAGTTCAAAAACTGGTCATGCTGATGTCAGTGCTCTACGGGACCGAAGCGATGACGGTACTTAAAGATACCTTTGGCCTGGAGCAGGAAGAGATCGTAGATTTGACCACCTGGGGGGCTAAGCTAATGCTCAGACAGGCAGTGATTGAGGGAGAGTCGAAATGAAAAGACGAGCCATTAAAGATGATTTGCCATTCATAAGTAAACTCATCTTCGATGCAGCTAAAAATAATCACTTTTCACGGGAACTCCGCTCACCTATTAGATGGTTTTTTTTCAAACGCAATCTTAATTCCATGGTCATTAAAGATCGTGACAACGGAGGGTTTACGACAGAGGTTTACATCTGGGAAAAACTAAATCTCCCCATTGGTTTCGTGATCCTCGCGTGGGATCCATTGGGTGGTTGGGAGTTAAGAATGGCCGCGATATCTTCTGAATACAGAGGAAAAGGTTATGGTCGAGAAATGCTAGACAACTTCCTATCAAAGTTCATGAAAGATAAAGAGACTTTATATGCACGTTGCTATTGGGAGTCTAAGGTTATGTTAGGTTATCTGAAACGTAGAGGATTTAAACAGTTGAGTGCGGATAAAACATCCACATTCCTAACTAATGATTATAGATATACCTATTAACAACCAATCAAAAGTATAATTATCAAAAAATAACACAGAGATTTATTTATGAGCACTAAAAATACACTCCCAGCGCTTGACGCTGATAGACTTTTAGAGAACGCATTAACTTCGATACGACTTGGTGTGGAAGACTTTAATAAAAGCCAACGAAGCCTAGATGCGGGTGGGGATCCTGATAGGGCCCTATCAGCTGTAAGAAATTTGTTTTCTGGAGTTCTATTACTATTTAAATATAAAATAGCCAAATCTGTTGATGAATCCTCAGATGCGGCCTCGTTAATATTTAACCCGCCAGAAGTGTTGCCTGTCCCTGATGGAAGTGGTGGTGTCAAATGGGAACCATCTGGTAAGTTTAAGAAATCAACTATAGATGTCGGGACAATAAAAAAGAGATTTGAAGGATTCGGAATCGATGTTGACTGGCGTGTTATTAATAAGCTTCAAGACTGCCGTAATCATTTAGAGCATCTTCACCCTGCTAATACTTTAGGTGAGGTTGCTGACTTTGTGGCTGAATTGTTCCCAGTATTAAGGGACTTCATTCAACAGCAGTTAGACGAGCATCCTGGCGACCTTCTTGGTGAATCATGGCAAATCATGTTGGCACATCACAATTTCTTTGTTGATACCAGGAAAGAGAATGATAAGAAGTGGCTTACTGCTGGGGTTCCAGAGCAAATGCTATCATTAACAACAATTGCCAAATGCGAGGTGTGCGGTTCATTGCTAATTGCCCCCAATACAGACCAGTTAGACGGTGGTGAGACAGTAAAGTTTAATGAAGAGAGTCTTTTATACCATTGCCTAGCTTGCAATAACTACGGTCTTGCAGCACAGTTACTGATAGATACGCTCAATGAAGATAACTTCGTCGACCCAAGGAATGGTGGGGAGCCTATTATTGAAACGTGTTATTCATGTCATCATGAAACATTTGATACAATTAAACAGAGATGCCTTTGGTGTGATGAGGAGTTAGATCATAAAGATTGCGTTAATTGTGGCGTCACATTGAGTCAAGATGAGCAAGGTCTTGATGGTCGATGTGGTTATTGTAACAATCAATATGATAAATATATGCGCGATTAATATAGCCCCCTCATCAAGCATCCCATATAGTAATAACCCTCCCCATAAACTCACAGGAGGGTTATTTGTCAATTAATAAGTTTTTTTATTTTAGGCGAGCAGACCAATTCCCCAAATAATGCCCAGCCGTGTGGAGTATTCGGCGTCGCTCGTTATGCAGCGAGTTGCCGATCACCACTTCCCCCGCGATACCACAGAGCGACAGCTGGATATAGGCCATACCGGCTGCCAGCGGGTCGATGTCAGTGGCCGACACCCACATATGGCGGTGTGAGAGATAACCTGCCTGATTAAGCACATCGGCATAGGCCAACACCATACAGCCGGCACCGCACGCCGGTTCGGCAAGGGTAATAAACGGTTTATCCCGGAAAACGCTGTCAACATCGCCCAGGGATATCTGCGCCATCATCCTGCCAACGTCCCACGGCGTGAAAAACTGGCCGCGGTATTTATCGCCCAGCTCCAACTGCATGAAGACCTTCCCCAGGAAATCATTGAATTGCTCCATCATGCTCGTCGACACCAGGGCAAGCAGCTGCGCCATGCGACTGACGTCCGCTTTCTCATAGCCTTTGACGATCTGCAGGTACTTGTCTTCCCGCTTTTGGTTGAAGCAAAGACGGTTCTCCAGCGCGATGACGCTGCAGCTGACGAAGTCCTCAAACACCTTGGTGCGCCGGTGATACCGCGCCGTCTCATTGAACAGTGAGATAAACGCCTTTTCATGGTTAATAAGTCCGGACATACGTGTTCTCCAAAGAAAGGGAACACGTATCCCGGGCGGGAAACAATGTTCCCCGAGGGATGAAAAAAGACCACCGGAAAATCCGGTGGTCATCGTTTAGGGTCGGTGCTGCAGCGAGCGTTTAACTCGCTACGGCGTTGGGTGGTAACGGCAAGGAGTCCTTGTCGGCATAGGTAAACTGGATCACCTCACCGCCCAGGACTTCCGGCTCCATTCGGCCGCCATCGACATGTTCACCGTGGTCGTAACGGTCGTAACCGCTGCGGCCGGCGTCGAACATATGCCAGCTGTGTTCAACCTGACAGCTGAACTGCCTTGACAGCTCCCCAATGACCTCGCCTGCCGGCGCGTACCACGGAGAATCAAAGTGCACCGTCAGAACATTGATGCTGTCACGCACGCAACCGACGTTGTGGCCACACGGCCATTCAACGCCATACTGACGCCCGTACAGGTCAACCGTTGCCGGCACATCACGCAGCAGCGCGCCGCCGGCCCCGTTCAGCTCTGTCGCCAGACGCGTGGGGATCAACATCAGCATGTCGCAGGGCACGGTATACTCAGGCATATTCCCGAGCCGCTCCCAGCAGCTGCCGGCATCAACCTGGCCATCAAGCCCCACAATGCCGAACCAGTCGGCAAACTGGCGCTCGATGACGTCCGCTATTCGCGCCTGGGCAAGTGGTGGAATGTTCTCCCACTTGACTGACGCGATGCCGGACTGGCTGTAGAGCCGCTCAATCTGACGGATATTTTCAGCCGTCAGCGGCGCATCGGCTTTCAGCAGCCAGAACCACTGTTCAAACGCCAGGTTCTGTACTGACGAAACGCCGGGATGTGCCAGCAAACCAGGGTAAGGGACATAAACCCCCGGTTTTACCGTCGCCGGTTTCAAGATGCCGGCACAACCTGCCAGAAACATCCTGCAGCTTTGTTGGATGGCATGGCGGTAGTCAGGAACGACATGGCCATTCACCCATTGCTGCAGCTCGTCGACAACCACAGATTGGCCGGTAACAACCAGACGATTTTTGCACCAGTTAGACATGGTAGTTCTCCTCTTCATTCAAGAAAAAAGGAGAGACGTCCCCATCGGGGGAGCATCTCCCCCGTTGGGTTAAGGTGTAAATCAGTGACGGTCAGCCTGTAGGCTCAACCGCCGTCAGTGGCCGGAAAGTTCGCGTAAAACCCGTAACTCATGGGCCAGGCTAATGGGTGGCGACAACTGCTGATAGTCATTGACATCGATACGTTCGAGGTCGAATTTCTCAGCCAGATCGTTAATCGCCTCATACGGCCGTAAACCGGCCTCCTGCATAGTAATGACGCAGACCTCTTCGCAGAGGTCGGTGTCGTTCAACGTCAGTCCGTAATGCCGACTTAAAAGTACGCCGGCAACGGTCTGCCAGTGGTGTTGTTCCTCGGTCATAATGCCTCCCCGTTCAGGCCGCCCGGGCGGCGTCAGTCTTTACCGTTTCTGTCTCTGCCGCCGGCATTAACAGAAATTCGGTCGCCTGACGCGCCTGGCTGCTCGCACGGAACAGCGCGCGTTTGTCTTCCTTCATGATTTTCAGCCACCCTTCCAGGTAGTTCTCATGCTGGACGTCGCCGGCAACGCCGATCCGGGCACAGAGAAATGCACTGCCCAGCTCGGCAACCAGCTCCTCAAACGCATAGACCGGGTCACCCCGCTTACGTGAAGAAGACGTTATCCCCTCCCGGTTAAGACGTGTCGCATGACCGGTGCTGTGCACCAGCTCATGCAGCAACGTCGACCAGTAGTCCGCTTCCGTCTTAAACTGCCGGACTTCCGGCAGCACAATCAGGTCATGGCTCGGGGTGTAAAACGCCCTGTTCTGGTAAACATGCTGAAGGTGAACACCGCAGTCCTCCACCATCGTGCTGACCTGCGCCTGTATTCGCTCATCAACCTGTGGGTCGTCCTCACCCGGCGTGTCTGCCGGCAGTGCGCCAACCACGTCATCCGGGAGTCCGTCGCACTGGCAGACATTGAACAGGTACAGCGGCTTCAGCATCGGGACACGCTCTTTCAGGGCGTTCCCTTCGTCGTCAAACAGCTGCCGGCCATCGGCGTCCTTCGCATCCCTTTCCCACGGCTTGAAGACCACGGCAAGCGTCGCCTTCTCGCCGGCACGCACGTGGCCGCCGGCGGCTTCCGCCTGGAGATAGGTCAGCCAACGGTTAGAGCTGAAGCCCTGGTCACAGGCAGACAACCACAGCAGCAGCACATTGACGCCGCTGTAAAAGTTACCGGTGGTGCCGTTGAGCGGCATCACCGACCCCTGTGCCATCCGGGAACGGTCCGTCTGCCAGGGCTTGCGCCACGGCAGCGTACCGCGCTCGATGGCCGCGATGATTTTGTCCGTCACCTGCTGATACAGGTCGGGACGTTCAGGCCGTTTTTTCGCTGGCCGTGATGATGATGTCTTTTTCATAGGAGACTCCTCAGTAATAAGGCGCACTCCTCCCCTGGCGGCGAAGAATACGCCCCAGGGGACAAAGAATGGGTTAACGATTAATGTGCAGGGAAACGGATCGCTCCTTCCGCATTAACCGTGTCGGCCAGGTGATACAGACGTTCGAACATCGAGAGAAACTCCTCCCTGTCGTCCGGCTTCGCCCGTTTAGCGTCGGTATGACTGGCAGTCGCCAGCAGGTCGATGGCGCTGACGCGCCAGCGTTTATACTCCGCGTTGCCGACGCATGCACGGTAATGGACATGGGCCAGGCGCTGCATGCGATTAATGATATGACGGTACTCGGCCACCGGCACCCAGATGACGGGTGACGCATGCACATGGATCTGGTCGTGCAGCACGTGTATCCAGAGCTCAAAGCCGTCTGAAAGTATTCGTTCCATGCTTTCGTCGGTCAGTTGCAGATGCTCACAAAAGTCGTCGCCTCCCACCAACACGCGGGAGGTTTCGTACCAGGCGTCATCCTTTTCCGGATGACAGCCGTCGGCATATGCTATGTGCTTCACGCGGCCCGTATCGCCACGTTCGGCCACTGCTGATATCAGGTAAACACCGTCGTCTTTGGCCAACGCCAGTTCGCACTGGTTGGCCTTAACTTCGGCTACGACCAGGCGCAATGCCTCAGGGTCAAAGTGCAACATGTTAAGTCTCCTTAAAAAGAAAAAGCGGAGACGGCTTCCCCCGGAGGGGAAACCCCTCCAGGGAAATAAAACGTTATGGCCAGCGCGGTGGTGTTACCACGATGCCCGGAAGTAAAGGTGATCCCGGCTAAAATCGAAGCCGGTCAGTACGCTGTTAACGTACGTTTTCAGTGAGTCGACAAGCATCCAGTACACATCGCCGTAGTCGCGAGAGTCATCGGGGAACTCCTCATGGCAGTTCGCTTCATTCAATCGTGACAACAGCATCTGCAGCATCTGGACGTCGTTGCGGTCGAACGCCATCAGCTCACCGCTTTTGACGTCCCCGACACTGTTGTCCACCCAATGCATCAACGCAGTAAACCCGCGAAAATGACAGGTGTTAACCAGCAGCGGCGGATGGTAGTGATTACACGTTTTGTGGTTGTATATTCGCGGCGCCTGTTCACAGTTACCGCCGTCCTCCAGCCACGCTGGTGAACACGGCACCCAGTCACCAACGGGTGTCCAGTCGCCGTTTACCGGCAACATTGCATAGTCAGCCTTACGCTGACGGAAAAAGTCGATATCAAGCCCCATGGGTCACTCCTCTCGGTAAACAGGCAGGAGCTCCCCTGCAGGGAGGCCCTGCCGGGTAAAATGCGCGCCTTAATCAGGCGACGCGTTGAGTCAACTTTCTGCGTTGGGACAACACCTCATCCATCCACGTAATCACTTGCCAGTGGTACGGAAGGTCGGCATGACACAAACTGTCCCGATACCGTTCAAGGTGCAAACGGATCGAGTTATCCCCCATCGCCGCAGCGTCAACGTATCCCGGAGCTGAAAGCGCCGGACGCTGCAGATGATGACGCAGCCAAATCAGCGGTTGTTCCCAGCCTGACTGGCTGGACAACTCCCGCTCAATGCGCACGCATCCAGGACACAGGTTGTGTATCAGGATGAGTACCAGGCGGTTAAAGAAATCCGATGCCTCATCCCCGGGGACAATCTTCTGCACGGGCAGGTTATCGGCCGGCCATGAAGACAGACGGATACCAGGGCCAGCAAATGCGCCGCCGGCAAACAGCTGCCCTGCGACATCAATACCTGCAGGTCTTGCAGATGCCGGCAGCAACCAGAACATCTCTGTCACCGCCAGGGTAAAATCAATCCACGCGTCCTGGGACGGTGGTGCGTCAAAATACACAGTCGTACTCACGATAAATCCTCCAGAAACAAAAAATGGGGGGATTTATCCCCCGGACGGGAATAAATCCCGTCAGGGTGTACTGCTTACGTGTTACGCAAATCGCCGTACCTCAATACGCTGTATCGAGCGCAGCAATCACTTCGTCAGACTCTCTGTCACGTTTACCCTCCGCCACAGCGCGCTCCCAGACTGACGCGTTAACTTCCTTCCCTATTTTGTCCAGGACATTCATCACATCCTTTCCGGTTTCGGGAAGTGCAGGTAACCCGCTCTTCTGCAGAGCAAACAGGAAATACCCAAACGCAAAGCCGGCGCTATGAACGGCAACCTCAACGAGCGTCATACCGCTTGCCGGATCGCGCTCCACATCAAAACCAAGCCGGTGGAACGCTCGGGCGCTCATCAGCTCGCTTTCGAGCAGGCACAGGTAGCGCAGCATATCGAGAGGGGTTTTCAGGTAATCGATAGTGGTATTCATGGATAAATCCTCGCACGTGGGGGATTTATCCCCTGGCGGGAATAAATCCCCGACAGGGTTGGGCGTCGACCACGGAATAGCCGTCGCAATGTCATTGTTTTCAAATTCAGAAACCGAGCGCAGCTATGGCCTCATCAGCCTCACCGTTAACCTTGCCGTAGGACAAACTCCACGCCCACGCTTCTTTGTGGGCGTCGTTGCCAAGACTGTCCAGGTTGCTCAAGACTTCCCGGCCAGCATCAGACAACGTCGGCAATCTATCCCTCTGCAGGTAGTAGAGAAAGAACCCGAAAGCCTCACCGACACTGATAACCCTATTCTCCAGATCGGTAAGTTCACGAGGTTCATCCCGCTCCTGATCGAGCCCGAGTCGTCGATAGGCTCTTGCGGTATACAGTTCACCTTCAATAGCGCAAAGGTAGAAAAGCACGTCCTGGGACGTCTTGAGGTCGAAAACATTCGTGCGGAAGTTAATGTGCGTATTCATCGGTAAATCCTCTTGTAAGATGGATTTACCCCCTGAACGGGAGTAAATCCCGTCAGGGTATAGGGGGTTAAAGCGACCGCTTTAAAAACGGTAACGCAGTCTGGCCAGATGCTCGGCCTGCTGACAGGCGAGCCCTAACGTTGAAAAGCAGGCTGCAAATCAGCAGATTCAAAACCCCGGCTTGCCGGTATCTTGAGCCGATACTCAGCCCCTTTGACTGGATGCTGCCTATGCCTGAAACAATGGAACAGGCGTTTTCCTAACCAAAATGAGCTAACTTCCTGCGTCTCCATGTACTGCCACACTTCACCAAAATTCTCAGCGACAGTGGGATCCGGCAGTACACGGTTTGCTGCCCGTTTGGCTAATTCTGCCCACATGTAATGCCATTCATTACTGTCGGCGGTGACAAGTGAAATACCATTCATTGGATAATCCTCTTTCAAATGTTGAAATGGAGGATCTATCCCCAGACGGGTATAAATCCCCGTCAGGGTATATGTGGTTAAGGCAAGCGCTTTAGAAGCGGTAACGCAGTCTGGCCAGATGCTCGGCCTGCTGACAGGCGAGCCGGTAGGCCTTTCTGCGCTCGGTATGTTTGCAAGGTAACGCAACACGGCTGCTTGCGTAGGTATATTCACCGCTGTACCAACCTTTGCGCAGCGTCAGTACCGCGTTGACCGAACCATCATCACTGCAGATAACATGTGCACGAACGGCAAAGTTACCTGCTGCATTGACGTACCAGTCAGTAAACCGCGGCGGCGCCATGCGAAAAGGTATTCGCTGAACGGCCGTTATGACACGGTGCAGGGTTGAGATGAAATCAGGAACAGCTGAAGAAGTAAAAGCGGACATAGTGTATCTCCTGTAAGGGGAAACACCAGCCCGAGGGGAAGGTATCTCCCCGGGGGATTGGACTGCGGTAATCGCAATCGTCAGCACATCAATGATGTCAGCCTTAATCATCAAAAACAGATGACATCTACTCTCAAAGGCGGGCAGATGTACTACACCGTAAACGGTGTGCTCCCTTTCAAGCTACGGAAGCGTTCTTTTGTCACTACCCGAAGGCGGTCCTCGCAAGTGACTGGACCATTGGTGGCTGTCTGTCGACAGCAGGGTCACCCGAAAGCGCTCATCACAGACCCACTGAGCATTGGTGGTTGTCCGAAGACAACAAGTAAGCCTGTTCATTTTCAGAGCAAACCTGAGATGTGTCAACCCCCGAGAAACGATATACTGGCACTCGACCATTCAGTGAATGCTCCATGCCACAACGTCACTATGCAGGTAACAGGCCAGGCTCTCGCGATGGATAACTAAAGCAGAAGACAGGCCGCGTTCCCCACGTCAGCGGGGATTCTGACTATTTTGTCAGGCTGATTAGGATATCAACATGCATAACGTCACCCCGTCATGGGTGCAATCCAACGATAAAACGGTCGAGCAACTTATCGTTGTTTATATGGCATCCCTGAATAGTCGTAATTACCAGAAAAAAACACTGATGAATAAATGCGCCATTCTAAGGAGGTTTAACGAAAAATTTGGAAAACAACGTGTAAGTCTGATAACACCCAAATTACTGCAGTCATTTATTAGGTCATACTCTGACTTGGGTTTACATAGTGCAGCCCAAACTGCGCATGGCGTCATATCAGACCTGTTCCGCGAGGCATGGTTAGAAGGGTGGGTGTTATTTAGCCCTGCACTGCCCTTGCGCGCTCCGGCCAACATGATAAAGCGGTCACGCCTGGACGTCGATTCGTGGAAAATAATTTATGATGTCGCTCAAAACCTTCGCCGTGCATATATGCCATTCGCGATGAAACTGGCGCTCACTACAGGCCAGCGTCGAGGTGATATTGCCAAAATGCGCAGATGTAATATCCATGATGGACATCTTCATATCCTGCAGCAGAAAACCGGATACAAGTTGGCATTACCCCTGGAGCTTGAAAATCCAGTGATAGGACAAACGCTTGGGGAGATTATAGAGCAATGTCCTGGGCGTGATTTTTTATTAGGGGATCGGGAAGTACATGCGTTTTCATTATCAATCGGTTTTCGCATAGCCAGAAATCGAGCGCTACCGGATGCCTGGGAGCATCCACCGAGCTTTCATGAACAACGCTCTTTATCGGAGAGGATTTATAGGAAAATGAACATTGACACACAGAGGCTACTTGGTCATCGAAACCCTGCAATGACGAGTAAGTATAATAATGACCGTGGCCTTGAGTGGAACAGGCTGAAACTTTAACAATTAGGTTTGTGAGGTCGCAGCCCTGTGTGAGCTGCGACCGTTTAACACTACTTACTCAATATCATTTTTAAAATAGACTTGTCGAATATAACGCCCCCGACCATCCCCATGACCTAAATCCATCGAGACCAATGCATTTGCTTCTTCTCTGCTCATGCCATTTTTAACGTGATGCGTTACAGCATCCCTGGCATAGGCATATCTCAAACTATGGGGCGCATCCTTTCCAGTCATACCAGCCTCACGTACGATATTTCTGTATCGTTCTATCGCGGTATGCAGAGACGGCTTATCAATCAGCTTTCCTCTATTCTCACCACAATGCTTTATCGCCTTATCCAAAATGGACAAGACCTTCTCGCGATTAAATACTGTTGTTTCCCGGGCCCGCCCCCCTTTCGTCCCGAAAATGACCTTAACCCTATCATTGCCATTCAAAATGGACTGCTTCCAGGTTTTTAGTGATTTGGCGGACTGGACTGTTTCTTCTGTTCTCAATCCCAGGTAACGGGACAACTGCACACCTATTGCTACGCCCTCATCTTTTTTAAACGCATAGCTAACAATTGCGGCTAACTTATCATCCGGAAGTGGTGTTTTAGTTCCGTCGCGACTTGCCCCTGAGATACCTAATGCCTGGTTACTCAATTTCTCATGCGAAGGATCAGCGAGTTTATTCCGTCCTGCAACTGACATGATCGAACGTACCGCTGCCATTTCATTTTGGAGTGTACGTTTTGACATATCTTCAGCCATACGGCTACTAATATACTTTTCGATATGAGACGTCTTGACGTGTTTTACATCACGGATTTGGATATTTAATTTCGCAAGGCGTTCAGCAAAACGCTCTGCTATTCTCGAGCGGTCTGCGACAGTTTTAAAACTTCCTCGTCCCTGGCGGGCGAGCGTAACCAGCTGCTTGCTGAGCTTTGACATAACTTCTCCTCCCACGGGATACACACCCCTCTGCTTTCCACAAAGCTGACGGATCTGTATCCCGATAATTTCAACCCCGACGACACGGTTACTTTTGCGCTTCCTGCGTCTCGACGGGTATCTGTGCATCGGGGCGGCGAAATGTTGAGTTATTTCGAAGCTCCCCAGGTCTCTGACCTGTTCGCGGCTTACGCCGGGCTGACGTTCGTCAGACTGCTTCCACACACTACTGTTCGTAGTGTCGCCATCGATACCGAGTCGATTTCCTCCTTTTAGATAGTGAAACGTTCAAAACGGTGTTTCCGTCGTAATTACGTTGAAGTTAATGAGTGTTTAAAACCGTACTGACACGGACTACGTGTTGGTCAGATGGTAGTAAAACGTTGAAAGCCACGTTGTGCGTGGGTTGAGACGTTATGCGCTACGCGCGTCACTTGGTAGTGTCTTCGCCACTTCACAAGTGACGCGCGCTCCTCTGCTCCTAATGAGACTCACGTAAGCGGCCAAATGTACCAAATGGCCTTATACGTGCGTTCAAAAGTCGCATCGTCAGCAACACGTCATAAAAGCTTTAACAGCTTTAAAGAAGTTAGCGATATCAGTCTGTTGCGACTGAATCTCCCAGGCAAGGACTGCCCTATGTAGATGTGTGCCAGGCTAACAGCGCCATGGCATTGAGATGACTTTTCAGCAGCCTTAACCGCTCCGAATACTACGTTGAATGAGCGATATCTGCTCCCAAAGGCGGGCAGATGTACCACACCATACCTGGCGCGCTCCCTCTCAGGCTACGGAAGCTTTCTTTTGCCATCACCCGAAGGCGATCCTCACAGATGGCCGGATCATTGGTGGCTGTCTAACAACAGCAGGGTCACCCGAAGGCGCTCATCGCAGACCCATTGAGCATTGGTGGTCGTCCGAAGACGACGGTACAACCCGGATAGGGTAAGCGATCCAACAGAATTTCGTCAATAACTTGACTTGTCCTTGCTGACTTTCTATTGTGTATTACACTACACATAAACGTATTTCACCAATAAAAGGCTTAACATGAAAGTACCATCCTCATTTCGGTTTCCAGAGCGATTAATGAATAGTTTAAAGGCTCGTGCAGAGTCACGTAACAAATCGTTAACAGAACATGTCCAGACCGTTCTGGAAGCCAGCCTGGATAACGAAGACTTTGAAAAAAAGCATTACTTTGAGCTGATGGAAACGCCAGAGAAAAGTATATCCGACATTTACATAAAGCTCTTCAGTGCAATCAACACGCAGGCCACGCGACTAAGCCTGTCCGAAATAAAGTTTATGATGCACTATTGTCATCAAGCCTACCTTTACCATAGCCATGCTGTAAGCAATGACTACATCAGAACCATTATTAATATTTCCCTTGACCTTGTCAGAACCTCGTTACGGCATAAAATAACATTTGATAAACACTATGTTTATCGCTGTTTAGACCTCTCTGATGAAAATCTTGATGAAACCATGAAAGCCATAGAAGAAGCCGTCAACAAGTGTGTAGACGGTACTTATGCAGAATACCTTACCCGTCCATTAGAAAGTGGTGCATTTAACTTGCCGCAGTACCCAAAGGAAGCCATAGACCACATCTTCACTAAAGAAAGATTACAGAAACTTTTCCCACTGGTCACTCGAGGGATTATTGCCACAAAGAAAGAATCCTGGAGGATAAAAGAACTTGCTCAAAATACACTTTCACACCGGGTCGAATTCAATGTCGATGATTTAAACTTCTCCATAGTCTGCCATGGAAATGAAATAAGTCACGATGACCCTGCTTCGGTGTTCTTTGTCATAGAAGGGAAGAACTTCATCAAGCCCTATAAATTAAAGCGCTTGCTTGCAATCATCCGTTTAATAAACCGTGACGAACTAGAAGGATTTTCGACTTCATATAATGACTCCGATAAAGTTTCCGTTTGGCCACCATCACACATGAGCCAGTATGGAACAATTGATATTGATTCACTCAGGTTGCTGTATAAGCCAGAGCTTTACAATGAATTTAAAGTGAAGTTCATGGATGCCATTAAAGATGAACAAATGTCGGCTATACTAGATGCAATGAAGATAATGCACGGGGATATCTGATCCTTTCAACTACTTTGGAGATCACAATGTTAAAAATGATTTTCGTCTCACTTGCCACCTTATTAAGCCTTGGCCTCGCGATCCTAGGCATCATTAACCTAAACAAACCACTTGAAAGCGACGTATATCAGTTCTTTATCAGTCTGCCTGAGGTTAGTTATATGTTTATTCTTGTCGGCCTCATTGGTGTCTTGTTGGGGGGCAAGGAGATCAGAGCTATTCTAAGGTAATCGTGGCGTGACTATTCTCCATACGAGCCTGGCATTTGGGCACAGTAAGTGCCCTTGCCTTTCCTGACGATTCTTAACACCTTACTTTGAGTATATCTGCATACTTGGTTGTCCGGCATGGCGACAAATGCTCCCGTCTCATCTTCCAGTCTGCTTTCGCACTCTGTATTCCTTGCCCGGCAAACCATATTTTCGCTTTTCCCGAACCATTTATTCTGTCCAATAGTTCCATTAATTTATCTCCGTTATGCTGGGGTTGATATTCATCAAATAATGTCAGTTGGGATACCTTCCCGCTACGAAAATCAGTCAGTATTACGCCTGCCCGATGATAACGATGCCCCGGGATAAATACAGCGTCTAACGCTTTGAGCGCAGCGCCAATGATGTCCCTGGTATCCTGAGTCGCCACGGCTAATTCGGTTGAAGCCTGGTTCTTATAAAATATCTCGTTTTCAGCAAATGGGCTGGTACTGACAAAAACACCGATCCTTTTGCAATACTGGTGCTCTGCCCGTAGCTTTTCAGCTGCACGCTCCGCATGTGCGCAAATTGCCTGGTGCACGCTGTCCTCATCCGTTGGTTTTTCACCAAAAGAACGGGAGCAAATGATCTGTTCTTTAGGCGCCGCAAACTCCTCCAGGCCCAGACACGATATTCCGTTTAGCTCCCGAACGGTCCTTTCGACCACTACGGAAAACTGTTTGCGTGCGAATGCCGGCGAGAGTCTGGAAAGTTTCAGCGCAGTGTCGATACCCATCATCTGCAGCTTTTTGGCCAACTGTCTGCCGATCCCCCAAATCTCCTCTACCGGCACCAGGGCCATCAGCTTTTCCTGGCGCTGCCGGCAGCTCAAGTCAACGACCCCCTTTGTCGCCGGCCATCGTTTACTGGCGTACTGGGCCAGCTTGGCCAGCGTCTTCGTCGGGGCGATCCCGACGCCCACTGTCAGATGCGTGCGAAGCTGTATCTGCTCACGCAGCTGCTGGCCGAACTCGTCAAGCGCGGTCAGTCTCCTCATCCCAGTGAGATCACAGAATGCCTCGTCGATACTGTATATTTCGACGCGAGGGGTCAGTTGCTGCAAAATAGTCATGACTCTGTCAGACATGTCAGAATACAGACTATAATTGCTGGAAAAGGCCACTACGCCTCTGCGTTCGGCCTCCCTGGCCACCTTGAACCAGGGGTCCCCCATTTTGTATCCGAGCCGTTTGGCTGCAGCCGATCTCGCAATAATACAGCCGTCGTTGTTGGACAAAACTACGACTGGCTTCCCCCTTAAATCCGGCCGAAATACGGTCTCGCAGGATGCATAGAAGCTGTTGACATCAACCAGGGCAAACATGGTCAGGAATCCCGCGATTTAAAGCTGTGGACGAGATGGCGTACAACGCCAAACACTACGGTATCGACATCCTCCGTCAGGGGGATCGGTGAATATTCCGGGTTGGCCGGCAGCAATGCCGGCATCGGCAGTAACTGGAGTCGTTTACAGGTGAACTCACCGTCAACGGCCGCAATGACAATGTCACCGTGACGCGCTTGGCGAATGCACTCGACAACCAGGAGATCTCCATCACGAATGCCGGCGTTCTGCATTGAATTACCCTCGGCACGAACCAGGTATGTGCTCTCCGGGTAGCGGATACAGAAGTCATCCAGCGACAGACGTTTTTCGACATAGTCCTGCGCCGGCGACGGGAAACCGCACGATACCCCGTCACCAAAAATCGGGATCCCGGCCCTCTTCTTCTGCGGATCTGCTTGCATTTCAAGGGCGGTATAAGCCATCAGGTACATAGCTCACCTTTATGAATAAACTGTACATACATACAGTATAATGATAAGAATTTTACTATGACAAGGGAGAAATCAGGCAGGAGCAGCAACGCGATGAGTTACAATGAGAAAAAGGAGACCTGACGATGACCCACTCATACAACCTGGCCAACTTGTCCAAAGAGGATATGGATAAGGTGAACGTCGACCTGGCTGCCGGCGGCGTTGCTTTCAAGGAGCGCTACAATATGCCGGTGATCGCCGAGCTGGTAGAAGCTGAGCAGCCTGAACATCTGAGGGCTTATTTCAAAGAACGCCTGGCACATCATCGTACACAAAAAGACAGGCTTGGTCGCTTGCTACCTGAGGAACCAGGCAAATAGCAATTGATTGTTATTTAAGCTAAGATAGGATTAGGCTATCACCGAGTTAAGGAGTGATGATGAACGATACAACACAGCACCACGCCTATCAGCGCGGTGTGCGTATGGCAAATCTATGGAAGCGTCTCAAAAGTACCATTCTGAAGTGGGATTCTTACTGTGTTGCTAAAGCAAGCAGCTATAAGCTACCAGGCTGGATTGGGCACTCCCCTATCGTTATAGCATTTCTCTCCTCCCTTACTGCAGCCTTGCTAGGAGGTGTGGTTATTGCAGGATGTTTACTGTTTATATGGGCTATCGCATTCATATTGCAACAGGTGAACCAAACATCCTCCCACGCAACTGACTCTGAGAATTTTGATTCAGATAATAATGAGTCTTTTACAGAGTATAGAGATGGTAACCAAGGGTTTGGACTATATTGCGGAGAATATCGGATTGACCAGGAGGATGAATAAGAAGGCTGAATCAATCAGCCCTCTAGTACAGTGATTATATTACAGCTTTACTGTTCTTTTCATAGTGTCGACTGCCTGCCCTCCTGTATCTTGTGCTTTCTTTGACCCAGCATTTACAGCATTACCAATCGCTTGCCCTGCACTAATACCGGCCCATGAAAGCGCGGCCATCCAAACTGTCGGTAACACGATGAACATAGTTCCCATCACCAGATTCATGATCAGGTCATCGGAGCTGTTCTGGAAGCCGGCCACGTTCCAACGACTGTGCGAGTCTGAGCTGTAAAGTGCTTCCAACGTCCAGCTGTCCAGCCAACGTGCCAGCTCCCACCAGAACGTCAGGAAGTTCAGTGCGAACACCACAAACGTCACGGTGATCACCGTTTTGTACTCATAGGCCGCAAAGGCCAGAATAAGCGGTACCATGATATACACCGCCATCAGCAGGACAGCCTGCACCATCGGCAAGGCCTGTCGCATGGCATCAAAGGCCGGGAAGGCCGCCAGGCTCCCCAGAGCTGTACCACCGAGTGAGGCCATACGCGTCACTGCGTTGTCACCTGTGAAGTCTGCGTTACCGCCATAGCCGGCATAAGCGCGCCCGCCCTGGGAAACCGTCAGGTTATCCGGGCTGACCAGGCGACGCACCACCGCCTCCTTGTAGTCGGCGTTGTTCTCACCCATCATCTTGAGCGCGGCGGACATCCGCAGCATCACACCCGGATCAACCTGTTTCACTACCCGGGCTTCCAGGCCGGTGTCGGCCGCCGACCACCACTCGCTGCAGGTCGGATACCCACCCCGGCCGGTGTTCGGCCGGCCACTGTCCCGTGATTCGTTCCATGGGAAGCTGGCGCGCGGCGTCTTCGACTGCAGGTTGTTGTAGTACCCGCCATTCAGGAAGGTTTTCGAGCCCAACCATTCGATATCACGCAGCGTCGCCTTGTCCGTTGTCTGTCCCTGGTCACGGTTCTGCCAGGTGTACAGCGCCAATGCGTAGCAGTCATTGGTGAAGTCCTGCAACTCCTTCGCCAGCGCCGGGTTATTGACCCGGCTGTGCTGGACCTCAAAACGCACCTGACGCAGGTCTGGCCGGCAGGGAATGCTGGCCACGGCCGCAGACGTAATCCCCTTCGACAGCTTATGGACGACCAGCCACCACACCGGTACCTTCGCCGTCTGGCCGTTCATGCTCGACATCATGCTGGCGTACCCGGTTTCATCCGGTTTCTTCGGCGTCCAGGTACCGCAGGTGCTCGCTCGGCTGCTGTCATACTTGATGGTGTCCAGGCTGACGTTCATCAGCGGCAGGCAGCAGGCAAGCATCACAAAGAAGGCTCCGTACAGCAGGTTCTCGATGCGCGGCAGGGACAACATCCCCTTGTTACCTTCATCTTCCCCCTCCTCACGGACTTTCAGCCAGATGCCGACAACCTTGAACAGCAGCGGCAGCACAAACAGCCCGGTGCTGACCAGCAGCTCCCACAGGCCGTTGTTCACAATCCAACCGAGGAGCGTCAGGAAATACTCCAGATAACTATTGGTCATCATAGCGTCAGCCCTCCGCCGAAGATGGAGTATTCACACGCCAGGGCAAAGACCGCGCACGCGATGGCCATGCGCTTGAGGGGCTGCCGGTGTTCCGGTTTAACGCCCGGAGCATGCCAGATTTTCCAAAATCCCCAGGCCAGCACGGCATAAAGCGCCAGGCGCCAGAACAGCCAGCCGTAACGGGTACTGTGCACCCAGCTACGTAGCGCGGTGGTTTCACCGGGGTGAGTAACGCCCCAGTGCGCGAGCCCCAGCGCCATGACCATGGCCACCACAAGCATGGCAAGCAGCTGCAGGGCGCGTTTCGCGCCCCGACCAAACCTGCCGCCCCGGCGGGGCAGCAGGTCTTTCTTCTCTGATTCAGTCATAGTTATCTCCACGCTCACTGGTCAGTTTCCGGTACCGCCAGCTGATTAAACTTGGTATCCGGGCTGTCTGCAGACTGACGCTGCGGGTTGGTTTCAGCGCGGTTGTTCTCGCGATCGATAATGGTCAGCACCGCATTGCGGGAGATTTCGCGTTTCATCTCCATCTCGTTTTTCAGCGCCGTGATTTCCCGATCGAGCGCTTCGATGCGGCGATCACCTTCCTGCATCGCCACCTTCTGCGCAGCCGCATTCGGTTCGGACATACCGGTGGTGATCATGCGGCGCATCAGGAAGGCGGTCTCGATGGTATCGGCCATCGCCAGCTCGCTGGCGAGACGCCCGACCAGGGCAGCATTGTCCGGGTCACGCTGCAGTGCACGCACAACGCCGGCGGTCACCGCCAGGCTGCCGGATTTGAGCTTGGCCAGGTTCGCAGCCGTCGGTTTTTCAGCGCCGTTAACCAGTTTGGCCAACTGCTCATTATTGCTTTTGGTGGCCTCCTCGAGCATCGGAGCAAAACCGGTGCCGGCCACGGTGCTGCCCGGCTGCTCATCGCCTTCACCACTGGTGCATTGCGATGCGTCTTTACAGGTGCGTAATGACGTGTCACCCAACACCTTCACCACCGCAGCGGCGGCCTCCTCGCTGCTGGCGTATTTGGCGCAGGCGCCGCCTGTGCAGCTGCTGCCGGACACGCCGGAGGTACTGGTGACAGGCAGCGCATTCATCATGTTGTAGCCGGCTGCTGCCAGGTCATGGGTCGGCTTGATGGCCGGCTGGCCAGAGCCACCGCGTTTCTGCCCGCCGATCCAGGTCTGCCCGGACTGGCCGGTCACTTTCTCCGTCGCATTCATCGAGCGGACGGCATCGCCGCCGCTGCTGTTGACCAGGCTTTTGGCCTCTTCCATCGCAGCCGCCTGGCTCCAGGCGCCAGTATCCGCCATATCCATCATGCGTTTGGAAAGGTTCTGGCAGTTGAGCTGTGCCTTGTCGAAGGCAACCCCCCCCTGCAGTACCCCGTTGGTCAGCATTTCATACAGCCCCGGGTTGGCGCGCTGGATAGCCATCGCCGGCAGGCTGGCCACCGCACCGGTGGCGCCCTGGATAACGTCACTCATCAGGTTTTTGAACCCGTCGGTGACACCGTTAAGCTGGTTGCCGATCGTCGTTTTCAGGTCGAAGTTGCCGCACATCAAATCCGAACTCCAGCCCAGGTTCATGCCCAGCCGCTGCATGTTGCCGCGTGTCGCCGGCTGCGAAATTACCGAGCCGCCGCCCAGCGAGTAGAACAGTTTGTCAGACACCGCGCCGCTGGCGCTCTTTCCGTACCCGACATTGCTGTCATTGACCTGCGGCAGCGAAACGCCAAACAGCGTACCGTTGTCGTCATTGTCATCAGCGTGCGCACTCATTGTGCCGGCCAGCGCCAGGCTGCCGGCAATCAGCAGAGACAGCAGACTGCGCCGTCCCCGTAAAAATGTATGCATCGTGTTATTCATCATTCAGACCTCAGAAATCCGTGCTGTAGAGGAAACGCTGCCCGCGGCGCTGGCAGCAGCTGTAGGGTTGCCACAGGGCAAAGGCGGCGTTGGCATCTGCCGCCGGCGGATGGTCGCCGTCCGGGAAGACCGCACAGGACTGGCTCAACTGCGGAGAAAGACGCTGCCATTTGTGGTTGCGGGTGCCGGTATTCTCCTGAACGGAACCCGGTGGCCAGTACCCTTCCGAGCGCTGGCCAATCAATGGCTGGTACACGTGAGGCTGGCCGGAGCGGGTAATGATGTCAGCCACCCGCTGCGCCACGACGGCGCCGGCCTTGTCGTCATCAACCTGGGTCACGAACCCCGACCGGGGATAGACGTTCCCCCACATATTGGAGCCGGCCTGGCTGCCAATCTCGCGTTGACCAGGCACCAGGGCTTCGGGATACAGGGACTCGGGCATGCCGGTACGCCATGCCAGGCTGTCGAGCGTGCTGAGGAAATACGGCACAAACGGCATGGCGGCGCTGCGGCAGGAATACCCGGGGATGCTGCCGCCAATGATCGACGTCGCCGGGTGGCCAATCGCATCAGAGTATTTGAAATGCAGGTTGGTCTTGCGCTGACCGGGGGTTTTCAGCTCGTTATTACCGCCGCCGGCGGATACGCCGCTCAAAGCGCCGGTAATGCTGCTTTCCAGGCCGCCGGAGGCCTGGCTGACCATCGACATCTCACGCCAGGGATTGCCGCCCTGACTGTTGTAGGTCGAGACCACCGCTTCCGGAATAAAGTGCGTCACCTTGACCGAGGTTCGCACCGTACAGCCATGAAAACCGCAGAACAGCCAGTAACAGATACCGCTGACTCGCCAGCTGATACATGACGGCGATACGGCGCTGGCAACAATCTGCGCGGTGTTGAGCGCTGCCAGCGTGGCCGGCGCCGAGGCCGTCAACAATACGGTGCCCACCCCGGCCGCGCAAAACGCGCGTTTCAGTTTCGAAGGACTCTGCGAACCTCTCATCACACACCTCCTGCCGGCTGCAGCGCCAGCACAGTCTGAGCCGCCACACCGTGTTCACGGGACGACGCAATATTTGGGTTTAACCACAAACACTCCGTGCGCCGTACTGAGCCGGCGCGGCCATTCGCTATTGTGATTCGGGAAACGCATGCCCAATCCGGCAGCAGGTCGCTGTAGAGAGAATTTGGATAACCACACAAGATGACCTTCCCGCGAAGCTGTCTGAGGCAGTTCAGCAACGTGAGATGGTCAACATCTGTCATGTCATGTCGGTAAGCGCTGTTCTTGGCGACCTGGACGCGGGTATCGTGCAAATAAGGCGGGTCAACAAAGTGCAGAGTGTCAGGTGTGTCATGGTCCTGCATACACTGAACCGCATCACGGTTCTCGACCAGCACGCCGGCAAAGCGGCTGGCTACGGCAGCAAGATTATCCGGCTGACAGGCCCATACACGCTGTGCGGTTGTGCTGTTGCGGCGGGTATCCAGACGAAAACCGGTCACGCCGCGAGTTGCCCCCGCGCTGCCGAATCCCATCGTTGCCCTAACTACCAACCGACGCGCCTGTTCAACAGCGTCAGAGCTCGGGGAGTAAGCCGCCCTGAATTCATCCCGAGAATAGGGAGTCAGCGCACAGACATGTGCCAGGCGCTTGCTCATAGCCGGGTCACGCAGCACACGGAACAGGTTCACCACATCGCCATCGAGGTCGTTATACACCTCGGCATCACTGGCGGCTTTCCTCAGCAACACCGACGCCGCGCCACCAAAGGGCTCCACATAACAACGGTGAGCAGGAAAGTAGCTGATGATCCAGGGAGCCAGCCGCCACTTTCCACCGTGATAGCGGATGACGGGATGCTTAATTGCCTGCATGCGTCCCTCCTCCCGCCTGTTGGCGCAGCGCTACAGCCTGAGCAACATCTGCAGTGCCGTACACCACGTCGGTGTCGTCAAACACCACCGCCGGCACTTTTTTGACGCCCAACTCCCAGGCGTGCACCACTGCACGGTAAACCGTGGCCAACTGCTGCTCGTTCGCCTGCCATTGCGGGGATTTAAGTACGGCCTGCGCCTGGCGCTCGGCCTCGTCGGGGTTTGACGACAGCTCACCAAACAGTTGCTTTTGCAACTGTTCCGGGCCGTCAAGATAAATCACGGATACCGACGTATCGATGTTGGTCGGGGGATGGTGAGAATCGGTATAGAGTACCGTGCCGGCAAGCACCGATGCCGGCATCAGCAGAGGGAACAACGTCAGCAACGTGCTGATTTTCATGGCGTGCACTCCTGCATGGATAGAATCCACACAGGGTGCTACGACATGGTCAGAAAGGCAGCAAAGAAGTCTTTATTGGATTATGAAAATTTTAATCTCATGAAAATATAAGGGTTGTCTTACTGCCGTTGAAAATTGCTTCAAGATACTTTCGTAACAGAGCAATTTTTTCAGGCGTATTACACACCGTTTCAGAGAACACACCTTCGAGCTTCGAGCAACCGAAATGCTCATGTGAATCAGGCGTGATAACCACATCTAAACGGTCAGAATGCAAAATTACCTTCTCGATCGCTGCCGATGCTTCATAAGCAGACTGTGATGTTTGCAGACCAATCCCCTCATCAATTGAGTCATTATCTTCATCATCCAACCGAGTAATGATTAGATAATTCACAGGCGACTGCTCATTATCGCCCAGAGCAACAGTGAGCGCATCGTCCTCTTCATAACATACCAGTACCAAGGCTTCGAATTTCATCAGGCTCATTAGCACCTTAGCTAATCCAAAATTAATGAAATTTTCTCATTGGATTCATCAATGGCACAGGACAACTCAAACACTCCCTGAGGGATCGAAAAGTCTTGGATTTTCTCTCTGTTACGCAAGGCTTCTACATCAAAATCCGCCAAGTACCCCATACCGCAGATGCTCAATTTACCCTCTGATTTGAACACACCAAGTTTGGAGGTATCCTCCGCAGGCTGCGAACACTGCAGGGATACCTCATATAACCCCTCAGGCACTTCAAAAATAGGGAGGATGATCCCCGCTTCGGTCAGCTTATCTGCCTCATCATTCGTCGTCATAAAGGTGAGCAAATCCTTTCCTATACCGTTCTCTTTCATGAAAGACAGCAACGGCTGTTCAGAGAAAACAACGAAACCATAGAGTTCCGGAAATAATTTCATACTAACACCCACCTTTTCCTGTTGTTCCTATCTTCTCATGATGCCATTTTTCCAAGGCTTCAAATGCTTTTGCAGGTGATACGTTTTTGGCTAAAACCTCACCTGTTGCTGGTATTTTCAAATCACCTTTAACCCAATCTACCTCACCCAGCCCTGCTTTACTTGCAGCAATGAGCTCATCGCCACTGCCTTGCCAGGCACCTTGCACAGATCCAACATGTGGTTTTTGCGCTCTATGAATTGCTTCATGTGCACCTGGCGTATAGGGCTCACTGAAGAAATAAGTCGGCGTCTGACTACCGGATGCAAGGTGATCCCACCCAATACTCTTGGCTTTCTGTTTATAGATAAGGTGGTGACCTTGACGTATTGGGTTTGGCCATGGCATTAACCCTAAAGGATCCACCCATCCATATGGGTTTGGTGCATATTGATACAGGTTTAGCCCGCCGCGCAATCCTATCGGATCCTGTGTGGTAAAGCGCCCTACTTCCGGCTCATAGTGGCGGAACAGATTATAATGCAGCCCGCTTTCATTATCCTGGTACTGGCCGGCATAACGCAGCGGCTGGTCAATGAGCGCGCCCTTGCGCCGTTCGGCGCCGGCGACCGTCTGCCCCTGCAATTTGCCGAAGGTGTCGTAGTTGCCGGACCAGCGCAGGTTGCCCTCGGCATCGCTCACCTCCAGCGGCGCGCTGTTAAGGTCGGTGTGCAGCCAGTAGATATCCGCCTGCTGTCCGTCGCCCGCCTGCTCGAGGGCCGCCAGCGGCGTCCAGGCACTGTCCGGGTCATAGCTCCAGGTGCGGCGCGTGCCGTTGTCCCGCTGCTCCTGCAGCAGCCGGTAGCCCTCCCACAAGAAGCGCGTGGTTTCCGGCGCTTTCCCCTTGAGAGTTACCGTCTTGCGTGTGCGGCGTCCCAGCGCGTCATAGTGATACTGCGCCTCAAAATCCCCCTGCGGGCCGCGGCCGTGCGCCTTTATCAGCCGGTTGTCCGCATCATAGACGTAATGCTGTTGGTAAACCCCGTTACGCCGGCTGACCAGGTTGCCCCAGCCGTCATAGCGGTAAAACATCCGCTGCCAGTATTCGAGCCGGTTATTGACCACCGGCGCCGGCGGCAGGTCGGCATCCGGGTCTCGGCTGACGCGCTGCTCCCCGGTCAGGTTATCCGCCAGGTCGTAGCGCAGCCGGTGGCCCGGCCTGCCCTGCTGCGACTCACGGTGCTGCAGCAGACGTCCTTCCGCGTCGTAGCCGTAATGGATCTCGCCACGTAGCGCATCACTGACACCTTCCAGTTCGCCGCGCCCGGTATAGCGGAACGTGCGCCACAGCACGCCCTCTTCCGGTTTGGTTATCTGTCCGTGGCTGAAAGCACTGCTTTGCCAGCTGCGCCGCCCCAGCGCATCGTATTGGCGCTGCTGCTGCAGTGCACCCTGGGTTCGGCCGGTTTCCCGGTGCAGCCGGTCGCGGCTGAATTCGCTCACCAGTTGCTGGTTAAACCTGATGGCGCTGGCATGGCCGGAGCCGTAATGGAGCCACTGCAGCCGGTCGCCCTGCGGCAGCGTCAGCGCCTGCAGGTTGGACAAGGCATCCCATTGGTACTGCAGCTCGCCATTGACGCCCTGCTCGCTCAACAGGTTGCCGGCCTTGTCGTAGCGCAGCTGCACGCTGTCCGGCTCGATACCCAATTCAATGCCGGCAGCGGTCGGCGTGCGCGTCAGGCGGTGCATGCGCCCGGCCGCATCATAGTGGTAATGCCACTCGGCGCTGTCGTTGGCGCGCCAGACCAGCTGGCCGGCGTCGTCATAACGGAATTGATGCAGCCGCGGGGACGGCTGCGGCTCTACGTCCGGCGGCGCGACCTCCCGGTACTCGGTAAGTTGCCCGTCAAGGCCATAACGATAAAAGCGGTCGAGACGGTCGGGACGCCGCTCGCCCTTCAGTCGGCCGACGGCATCGTGACTAAAGTGGTAGTCCCCGCCATTGCCGTTCTCGATGTTGGTCAGCCAGCCGCGGCAGTTATAGTGATAACGGCGCATACGCTGGATGCGGTCGGTGACACTGACCGGCTGGCCCAGCAGGTTGTACTGCCAGCGCGTCTCGCTGCCGAGCGGGTCCTGGTGTACGGCCAGCTGGCCCTGCGCATTCCAGGCAAACTGCTCTTCGCTGCCGTCAGGATGCAGTAGCGTCTGCAGCCGGCCGGCGGCGTCCCAGCGGTAACGGGTCAGGTGGCCTTCCGCATCGGTGCGGTGCGTCAGTTGCCCCAGCGCATCATAGGCGTAGGCGGTGACGCTGCCGGAACAGTCGGTATAGCGCGTCAGCAGTCCCTGAGCGTTCCAGGCCAGCTTCACCTCGCCGCCCAGCGCATCGATGACACGTTCCGGCAGGCTCTCTTCCTCGTCGGGATAGTGATAGCGGGTAACTTTGCCCAGCGCATCAATCTGCTGCGTCGGGCGCCCCTGGGTGTCCCAGTGCTGAAACGCCTGACTACCGTCCGGATAGGTAACCGAGAACAGGCGGCCGCTGTTGCGGGAGTATTGATAGGTGGTGGTGCGCCCCAGCGGGTCGGTCTCGCTCAGCAGGCGACCGTAACGGTCCCACTCGCTCTGACGCTGCGCACCGCCCGGCAGCACCACGCCGCACAGCTCGCCCCGTTCATAGATAAACGCCGATTTTCTGCTGTCAAAATCGGTGAACTGCGCCACGTTGTCGTCGTCATCCAGCTGCCACAGCGCCTGCCGGCCATCATCGCGCACCACCCGCCGCATGCCGCCGGCAAAATCATAATAGAGCTCCAACTGCTCGCCGGCGCTGCTCCGGTAGGCCACCACCCGCGGCAGGCCGTCAAGCTCCTGCCAGCGGTACTCGTTCAGCAGGCCGTTGTGGTCCTGGTGACTGACCATCAGCCCATCCTGCCAGCCAAAGCGTCGGGTGACCTCGCCGGCGCGGTTGCTGACGGTCACCAGTTGCCCTTCCTCATCGTAGGCGTAGTGCACCAGCGGCAGTTCGCCGTCCGGGGTATGCAGCAGCACCGTGCTCAGGCGGGACAGCCCGTTGGCGGTGGTCAGGTAGCGACACGCCAGCCGCTGACCGGCGCTGTCGACCAGCTCGGTCAGCTGGCCCTGGTCGTCGTGGAACAGGGAAACCGCGTTGCCGGCGAGGTCAGTCACCATCTGCAGCCGGCTCGGTTGTTCATCGGATAAGGCCGGGTAGTGCCAGGCCTGTTCGCTGACGTCGAACACCTGCCAGCTGCCATCGCTGTTGTGCATCAGCCAGCACTTTTCCGCTTCGCAGTAGGTTTTATGCCCTTTGGGCACCATCGGGAAGGAGACATAGTCGCCGGACGGCGCACGCCACACCAGGCCATCCTGGTACCGCTGCAGGCTACTTTCCCAGAACAGACTCCAGCCACGGCCCAGCACGCTCTCTGCCGGGTTTCCGCTGCGCCAGTAGCGCTGCCACTCAACCGGCAGGCGCGACGGCAGCACAAAGTCCAGTTCGTCGTCGCCGGACAGGAACTTCTGGCCGCTAATGATATCAACCGGCCGGGCGATAATGCCGGCGGCGGCCGTGGCAGTCATTAAAGTACCAAAGCGGCAGGCAACACGACCCAGCTTGTTGATGCCTGGCGCCTTGCTCAGCATTCTGCCCAGCGCCCCCAGCTTGCTGGCCGCGCCACCGACACCGCCTACCAGGCCGGCAAACAGCAGCGTCAGGTCGGAAATCTTATACATCCAGTCCGGCACTTCCGGTTTTATCGGCAGGGTGGTGACGGTGCCGCCGCCGATACGCACGTTGGGCGAACCTTCCATCACCTTGGCGTCGCAGTTGGTTTTATCCCCCACGCGTGCCGCCGGCTGGCCGTTGATATACACCTTGTCCGAGCCCTGCGCCATCTGCATGCTGGGGCCGTCCTGGTCACAGGCGACCTGGCTGACGGTGGCGATGGCCGCCGGCTTGCCATTGATACGCACATCCGGCGAGCCGGTCACTATCTTGCCGGCAGGCGTCAGGCTCCCTGCGCCGGCCTCCGCAATGCCATCTCGCGCCTTGGTCGCCAACTCCCCGGTGAGATAACCCACCGCCAGGCTGGCACCCACCAGTAATACGCCGACGCCCACGCAGGATGCCGCCAGGCCGGCAACGAACAGCGCGCCCGCCGCCACCGCGCCGGCAGCGGCAATCAGGCCACCAACAATCGTGCCGCCAATCATCCCCGCCAACGCATGGGAATGGCCAATCGCATCGCCGACGCGTGCTGCTTCGCCCATCACAACCTCCTGTTGTTATGCCGGTTGATAACTGTCCAAAACCTGCTGCAGCAAGGCATCATCCTGCGGCAACAATTTACGCGTATGCGCCAGGGTGAACACCAGAACGTGACCTTCCTGCAGCGCAAATACCGCCTGGCGCTGCCAGACGCGTTTGCCATCGCGCAGATAGCTGGCATGTACGCATTCGCCCTGCAGTTGGTCTTTGCCCAACGACGCCGGCTCACGCTTTTTCAGCACCCAGCCCTTGAGGCCCTGGGATAGCTCTTCGAGCTGACGCGTGATGTAGTTGGCCAGCGCCTCATCAGGCTGCAGCACATCACGAGAGATATTCAGGGAGGGAGAAAAGTCGTCGCCGGGCAACAGCACGTTAACAGTGCGGTCGCTGTAACCGTCCGGCAGGGAAACGCTGCCTTCAGAAAAGGCGCAGCGGGAAAAATCAGGCATCGCGCAGGATCCTTATGCTTAATGAGGGCTAAAGCATCGCATAAGATAAGGGCAAATGAAAATCGATGCCCCCCTGGCAGCTGGCCGGCACGTCAGCCACCAGGAGATCTGATACCGCCCTCACTCGCTGCGTGCGCGCGACTCTGCTTTCGTGTGGTAGTAATACAGGTAAGCCAAACCCACTGGTGCGATGAAGATCGCGAAACTCCAGCAGATAACCATGGTTATCAACTTCACAAACAGCATGAATAGCGCATTCCCCACGAAGATATTGTTACCCACAATGAAGTCGACAATGCTTTCGTAGACGAACCGCGCATAGGGATATAACACCGTGTTGATCACCAGAAGAACGACCAATCCCCACTCCAATGGATGAGCCTGCAGATCACGCGTTTGAATGAATAAGATCAGCGCGCTAATCGCCAGGCCAAAAACGAACTGGCGGCCATAGTACGCCGCAGATAAGCCACCTAAGGTCTTTCTTAGAACAGGATGCATCCTTTTTCCTTACGAATCAGTGCTAATAAACATTGAAAACAACAGGTCATTTGTCAGAAGGTGCGTCACTTCCGAGCATTCTTCGTTAATTCTCTATAAGCACAGACTGTCAAAGCCAAAAGCCCTATTACTAAAATATTTAGCAGGATAACAATATCTATCTCGAGCTTCGTTACTTCATTCATGTACATGATAGTTTTAGTATATTCACTCATAACTTGTTCTTTACGTTACCCTTGTGCATGCATCATCCCCGCCAAAGCAGAGATTAACAATTTATAAACATAAGAGATGCTACCGGTACGCTGAGGGGTAATCAACCAGGGCATATCTCTCAGGCAAAAAAAACCGGCCCTGTGGCCGGTATAAGTGATGAGCATTTTTGCAATTTGTCACAAGTTCACAGTAAGTATAGACGCAACTAGTTGACCTGAAAACGTTCGCACAGATCGCTCAGATGAAGCAGCAGGTACACCACATCCGCCGCGTCCGGCACGGTAATGTACCAGCGAGGGTGATCGTACTCCTCAGGCTGTGGCCAGGAAGTGGTTCCTGTCACCGTCACCAGGATATCGACAGATTGCCCCAAACGACCTTCCAGATGCAGCGCCACGCTGGTTCGACTCCCGATACGGTGCGGGTGTGCCGTCAGCACGACCCGCCCCAACAACCGCTCACGGAGCGCATCACACAGCGTCCTGAGTGCCTGCGCATCCGTCTGGCTGATGGTCGCTGCCCCCTGGGGCGGCAGCGTAAACAGGCCGGTGCCCTGTGACGGCACTTCCTGAGGGCGAACAGCTGGCTCGGGGTATTTCAACATCATCATGCAGCCTGGCTCCCCGCTTCCTCGTCATTGGCAACCAGACCGCGCAGGCGATCAAGCTTGCGCGCCACCTTGAACGCGGCTTCCAGCTCGGTGCAACCGAACTCCTGCATCAGCGCACGGCGCTCTGCCTTCTCTTCCTTCTCGGTCATCCCCAGCGCCAGGTAGAGGCTAGGCGGCACGGCCCGGAACAACGCTTCCACTTTTTTCGACAAAATGACGCCTTCGGTATAACACCTGGACAGCTTGCTGGCCGACAGCAACACCGATTCCTGCTCAGCCGTCAGCGCCTTGAAGCGGGCGATATCCTTCACCTCCTCCGGCGGCATGGTCAGACACACCCACCATTCGGCCATGTTGAGCATCTTCTCGGCAATATCCGGGAAGTCTTTTAAGTTCTGCGTGGCCAGCCACAACCAGGCGCCGAGCTTACGCCACATCTTGACGATCTTGGTCATGTATGGCGACAGCAGCGGGTTGACCGTCACAATGTGCGCTTCATCGACCACAAAGACGATATCCCGCTCAGAGTATTGGTCACGCTCGGCAATGTTGTTGATGGTGTTGGTCAGGCTCACCATCGTCAGGGCCATCTGCGCTTCATACCCCTCACGCGCCAGATGCCCCAGGTCAATCAGCGTCACATCCGCTTCTGGCCACAGCGAGCCTTCACGGTTGAACAGCTCGGCCTCAAAGGAGCCAGGCTGGGTGAACATGCCCAGCGCCTCGGCCATTTCCGCCGCTTTTGCCCGGCGCTGCGGGTTACGCTTTTCGTTACTCGTGTCATTGCCGATGTCATACAGCGCGTTCTGCAGGTCGGACGGCAACATCTGGCGCTGCTCATCATAGGCCGTCTGTGCGGCCATCAGTAGCGCCTCGCGGATCATCGCCCGATCGGCACGCTTGAGCTCGGCTTCTTCCTTCGGATCGCCGCCGGTGATCATCATACGCGCCGAGATTTCCATTTCGCCCAGGTAATCGCGTTTATCCTCGTCCTCATCATCGGCATCGATATCGCGCAGCTCGCTCTCGTCCAGCTCCAGTGAACTGAGCTCCTCAATCAACTTGTGCGCAAACGAGAACGGCGGCAGTGACACGCCGCTGCCGGGCTTGATGCTGATCTTGTTGACCGTCAGCCCCTGACTTTCGAAATAATCCGCCTGCAGGCCAAACGAGTTACCGGCCTCGGCGATGAACAGACGCGGCCGGTGGACGGCCATCAGTTGCGTCGTCGCCGCACAGAGCGTTGCCGACTTGCCTGCACCGGTAGGACCAAAAAACAACATATGGGCGTTCTGACTGCGGTCATCCTTATTTAACGGATCCACCGTCAGCAGGTCACCGCCGCGGTTAAAAAAGCTCAGGCCGGGGTTACCGGTGCCGGTTTCCCGGCCGGTGACCGGCAACAGGCCGGCGAGGTGTTGGACGAAGGTCAGCCGGGTGTACCAGTGCTTTTTGTCCGTTTCCGGGTTAAAACACATCGGCAGTGCACGCAGGTAGGTATTGAGCGGCGCCACATCAAACTCCGGGCGCACCGGTTGCAGGCCGGCGCCGAGCAGCACGTTCGTCAGCTCCACGCGTTTGTGGTTAAGCGCCGTCAGGTCGCCGGCGCGCAGCAGGAAGGTAATGCCGGCGCGATACAGCTTGTGCCGGTTGCCCAGGTATTCCTTAACCTGAGCCACATCCTGGCGTACACGCCCGGACTCGGTGTTCTCGCCGACGGCATTTTTCGACAGCTTGTTAAAGTCGTTTTCCAGCGTGTCCTGCGGCTGTGCCACGATGGTCATGCAGACCATCGTCCCCTCCGGGAACATGTCCATCAGCGCATTGATTTTCTTCTCACCGCGCTTCATCTCCCCGGTAATGGTCCCGGGCTCCGGCGCGCGACGCAGCTTCTCGACAGGGATGGCGCAGTGCGCCTGATTATCAAACCACCACACGCCGTGGTCCGGATCGGACACCGGCGGCGTAAACCACAATGTTTCGGCAAAATCGTTTTGTACCGGCATCATGCCTTCCGGCGTATCGCGGCTGTCGAAATAGGCCGCCTCACGGTACAGCGTATTTTTATCCACCCATTCCGGGTTTGGATTGAAGTGACGCAGCATCCAGTCATGCACCTGCGCGCCATTTTGCCGCACACAAGCCACACCGGCCCCGTTCAGTGCACCGGTCAGCCGTTCACAGGTCTGGTTCAGCATGGCAACCGGTGGCATCGGGTCGGTATTGCCTTTACCAATCCAGCGGTACACCACCATGCGCGTGCGGCGCTGCTGGCCACGCCAGGGCTGGTCTGTGATCAGCGTATCCTTGAACAGCCCTTCCGGCCGAGCGATACCCCGCAGGTGCCGCTCGGTTTCCTGCAACCAGGACTCGGTCAGCTGAGAACCCTGGGCATGCGGCTTGATATAGCCGCGCAGGCGACTCAGGTAGGCATCAACATTGTCTTCATCCTGGCAGAAAAACTGCACCACCCAGGGGTTCTGATCATGCTCATCAAACGAGTCCTGCAGGGCGTCTTCCACCGTATCACGCATCTTCTCCAGCTGGTCGGTGGTTCGCCCTTCCGTCGCCACCGGGGTGACTTCATAAACCGCACCGACGGATACGCCGTCATCGAGCAGAATGCACTGCTCATGATCCAGAAACTCCGCCCAGGGCAAATAATCAATGATGGACGGATTGGCGTCGTAAATCTTCTTCTCGTCCTGGACGGTCATCTTGCCCGGGCGGGTCAGCGCTTCGCGGCCGGCCACCGACAACGGCGCACCATCTTCCGTGATGGTCATCGCTTCAGCTTCCGCCGACGCCACCGCTTTTTTGCGTGTCAGGCGCTTTTTATCAAACAGGGAAAATCGCATCAGTAGGCCTCCGTCCGTTCACCCGGCATTGCGTATTGCACCTGGCTGTAAAACGGGAACACGGTGCTGTACCCCGGTACCGGCGTGCTACCGTCCGCCAGGTGCGGGAAAACGTACATCACCAGATCGGGATTCGGCAGCCGCGGGAACTGCTGGCTGATCTCACTCTCCTGCGTACGGCTGTAGCTGCGATCGTCAGCCACACTGGCCTGGCTCTCGCTCTCCGTCAGCGGGCGGCGCAGGCTGTCCCGGGCCGCCACCGCATTACGCGTGGAGCCGCCGCCATCTTCACCTTGCCAGAGCTGCAGCATCGTGCTGTCACCCGGCGGCAACATCTCTTCCTTTGAGGTGGAGCAGCCGGACAGCGCGGCGCCAATCACCAACATGACCAGGGCCGATCGGATTGTCTTCATCATGGTTTCCTCTCTTAGTCCAGACCGCCGGCGCCGCCGCCTTCGCCCGGCAGGCTGAAGTCGTCATAACGCACCTTGCGCCCTTTCGTTTCAAAGTCGATCGCCAGCTGGCGGGTGATATGCACCGCCAGCGTCTGGCCCGGTGGTACATAGATGGCATCGAACATCATGCCGTAACGCTCACGCACCCAATCTGCCGTCTCTTTCATCCCGCCTGACAGCGCCTTGCCCAGCACCGCCTGCCCGGCATTACCGGTCATGGTCGAGGTAATGCCGTTGACGTTATTCTGCGTGGTGTACTGCCCCTGGCTGATACCGTCACCGGCCGCGCTGGCGGCCGACAGGGCGGCAATGGTCGGCAGGTAAGTGGAGGCATTCGACTTGCGTTCACCGCCGATGCACGGAATGCCGCTATCATCAGAGATCCAGCCGATGCCCGCGGTAGTGCTGACATCCTTCCCGTTGTTGCCGCTGTTGTTATTGCTGTTGGCTTTCATATTGGTATCGGGGTGCGGCAGGGTACGCACCGTGCCGTCGGCAAACACGAACGTGATGCTGTTGACCTGGCCACGCACGCACGACAGCGTCCAGTCGCCGCTGGCGGTACCGGAGACAATCGCCCCTTCCACATCCGGCAGTTCGATGCCGTTGGCCGTCAGGTTGTCCTTGCCGATCATCAGCTTGAACGGGTACGGATCGGTTACCGTGCCATTGATCGGCACGCGACCCAGCAGCGCCGTCATCGCGCGGCTGCCCACCAGGGTCGAGTTCTCCGGCAGGGTGAACACCGGCTCGGCATTCTCCTCCGCCCCTTGTTCATTGGTGCGGCCTTTGACCTGCTGCTCATAGGCAGCTTTCTGGCGCGTGATGGCGTTGTCTGACAGGAACGACGTCGGGAACTGCGGCCCCTCCTTGGCGCTGTTCGGGTTACGCGGATCGACTTCTTTCTGGTCCTTCGGCCCGACCCACATCAGGCCGTCGTCGCCGGCAGTTGCGCTGCCACCGGCGGCGCCCATGCCGTCCAGTCCCAGCCCCAGCGGCATGTCGCTGTCACTTTTGGCCTTGTCCTTGTTGCTGGCCAACTGGTCCGTCAGCGACTGGATACGCCCCATCAGCGTCTGTTGCTGCTCCTGCAGCTGCTGTTGACGCTGCTGAGCCTGTTTCTGGAAGCCGGCCACCGCTTCATTCACCTGGCCGGAGACGTTGCTGTTGCGTTTGCGCAGAGCCTCGTTTTCCTTCAGCACGTTATCGATGTTTTTCTGCAGCTCGGCCTGCTGTGCCCGCGTGGTACGCAGCGTGCCAACCAGGGTGCGCAGCGTGTCTTCCGGGGTATCCCCTTCGACGCCCAGCGCACGCAGCTCTTCCGGGGACATATTGGCCAGCACGTTCTGCGCCTGCTGCGGCTTCTCTGCAGTCTTGTTGCCACTGCAGGCTTTAAGGCCGACAAGCACGGCCGCTGCCAGCATGCCGAACACGATCACTTTCGGCAGCATATTGGATTTCACATCAGCCATGGTTTGCCCCCTTCTTCGCCGCTTTCACCGCCTTGCGCACTACCGACGGCTCGGCAACAAACGCGCCGTCAGGGCGACCGGAGGTCACCAGGTACAGCGTGGTGGTGTCCTCCGGTGTGCCAACCGGCCCGAGGTACCGATGCTGGAACGTCGCCGTAACAAACTGTCCCTGCAATACCCGCGGGTCGAGCGTGATTTTGCGGCTCGCCGTATTCTTCACTTTCAGCGCCACCACGTTGCGGCTGCCGATACCCCAGCCACCCAGCGGGGTGACGGAGACCGGCTCGGACGGATACAGCGTAGTGATGCGTTTTGGCAGGTGCGGATTCACCGGATGGATGCCGGGCACGGCTTCGACGGTACGCACCGGGCCGTACAGGCTCTGCGCTGCGTAACGCGTCAGCACCACCGGCAACGGCGCGTTGTATTTCACCTTCTTGCGCTTCGCCTGACTGCCGTCATCCTGACCTGGCGAGGCACTACCGCCCTCTGCGGAGGCCGGTTTGTCTTGACTGCTGCTGACCGAGGAGACCTCACCGCTGTAGACGATGCGTACCGGCTCTGTAGAGCCTTTGTCAGACGCCGTGACGTCGAGCAGGATGACCTCCCCGTTTTCGACGTCCTGCAGCTGCAGGCGGGTCTGCGGGAACGCGCTGTCCGCTTTCAGATACACCGCCCCACCGCTGCTTTGCACCCGCAACTTGCCGTTCAGCGCCGGCGGGAAGCCGACGCGGACATTTTTATCGGCAAACAGCACACGCTCCTTGCCGACCGCCAGCGGGATCTGCAGTGGGATACGCTCCCACTTCATCAGTTCTTCTGCCTGCGCCTCTGGTGCAGAAACCAGTGTTGACAGTGTCAACACGCTCAGAGAAAGCGCCAATACGCGAGCTTTCATCATTGGAAGACTCCTTTTTTCTCAGGCGCAGGCGCTGGCGGTGCCGCCGCCAGGCGCTGCGGCATACTGTCGTAACAATCCAGCGCCAGACCAAATTCATTGCGCTCTGGATCCCCTTCCGACCGCACCACTTTCAGCGGATAACGGGTCAGGGCGCGTTTCACCGGCTCGCCGGCAAACGTCTCATCAGCCACCAAATCCAGGCGAACGACCCAGTTATCCCGACCTTTGATGTCGACCGGATTCTGGTTGTAACGGGCGTTGTAACCGTGATCCGGAATTTCAAAGACAACGCGTGTACGGCCGGCCAGCTCGCCGGACTCACTGCGTTTTTTGGCGTCCGCATTAAGGAAGCGCTGGCACGACGGCGTCAGGTAAGGAGAAAGCGCATTGATTTTGGCCGGGTAATCCACCTCACCATTTTTCGGCCAGGCATTCAGCTGCTGAAAAATATAGAAACCGAAGCTGTAGACCGTGCTGGGCGGGACTTCCCACCAGGCGCGGGTCGAGCCACTGCGCAGATCAGGCGGGTTATGGATAGTCAGGTTGGATGGCGCGCGCATCCAGCCAAGGATGGCGACCAGGAGAAACACAACCAGCACGCCGCATGCTGCACGCAGCGTCATGATGTGCTGGTCACGGTTTTTTACCGCATGACGAAAACGGCTCATGTTGACCTCTTGACTGCTCGGCTGCGTCGCAGTGACCAGCCCTGTGAGTCGATAATGAGGGTGGGACTACTCCACCCCATACGACGTTTACGCAGCTCAAGCCGCTGCCAGATATAATTCTCCGGCTTACCGCGCTTGAGGCGCGTCAGCCGGCTGCCACCAAACCAAAGAACCGCCAGCGGGGTGAGCAGCATGCCGGTGGGGATCACCACCCAACCGGCAATAAGCAGAAACGGCAGCGACACAAGCAGACCCAGGCCCACGCCAATTGCTGCACCCAGCACCATCTCCGGGGTAGTAAATCCACGGAATACGACCGGTTCAGCATTAAGACGATCAGGCAAAAATCGGATAGTCTGCATGGCGAGCGCCCCTAGAACAGGATTTCAGCAGATTTGCCGACCAGCCAAATGACGGCCACGACCAACACCACGCCAACGACGATGATGGCAGCGAATTTGCCCCAGACCGCCTTCCCTTCCCGTACCTCGTGGAACGTTGAAACGGCAGCATTGGCGACCACGATAAATGCCACGGCGGCCAGCACCAGTCCCACCAGGACAATCCCGTCCTGAATGTAACCTTTGATGGTATCCATCAGACCGCCGCCACCACCGGATGACGGCGGCTCCACTGCAGGTAAGGCTGCCTGTGCGGGTTGATTGGCCGCAACGGCCAGAGATGTCGCCACCGCAATGCGCGTGGAGAAGTGACGGAAAAGACGAACTACAGCATTCATAACGTGTTCCTTAAATTGCAGTGTGAAAATAACAACGAGTAATGGGTTCAACGCCCTGCCAGCATTAGCTGGCGAACATCCACATAACGACGACCAGCAACACGACGGTTTTGACGACAAAGCGGATCAGCGCCTTGGTGGGGACTTTTTCGTTCCTCCAGCCTTCGTAAACATCAATCCAGGCCCAGGCAGCCCAGACAAACAGCACCGCCAACAACCCACCGATACAAACCAGCGACATGACGTTGATCTCAACTCCGCCGCTGGCCGCATTGAAGGCCTGTTCCTGGGCGCCGGTCATGGCCATCAGGGACGCTCCCGCCGGTAATTGCCCGTGACGGAGCCGCCATCACGCGGTTGTGCACGTGACGGCTCCAGATAACGGTCGATGCCGGCATTAATGGTGTTGAGATCAGAGGTGGCGCGGCGATAGTCGAAAAAGAAACGACCACGCTCAGCCGGATCGGCCTGGACGGCCGCAACCCGTGCGCGCTCAAGCGCCGCCTGTACCTGAATCAACATGCGCTGGGCGGACGCCAGCTCATCTTTTTCGGCAGCACAGGCAGGCAATGCGGTGAGGAATGACAACCCCAGCAAACAGCCGGCGCCCAGTCCTCGGGTAACTACGGGGATACGCATGCAGCACTCCTTGGTGATTTAGGGTGCTGTCAGGGTGCGACATACAGGGGATCAGGTCAGCGGATAACTCTTTATGGAATTTTGATAATTTTTCGGGGAGTTATTGCTTAGAAGGGGAAGGTTTAATTGCCCATCACGAGTTATGCGATGGGCAAAATCAGATAATCAATTTACTTCGTTTAACCCTTTATCCGAGATCCAATATTCGCCTGGGTACCCAGAGATGGTGATATGCTTTCTATACCACTGAAATCCCTCTCGTGGATCTTTAATACAGACTTCAACTCCTTCCGGGACTTTAATAATAGAATGTGCCTGAACCAAATTTTTGATTACATCTTCACTACCACTCTCAACAGCACTCTGCATTTTGGAATAATCTTTTTGGTTAATGGCTGCATAAAAACCAGATTTCGTCACTGCAGCCATACCTTCTGAGCAAGCAGCGCTGACGGAAAATGAAGCGCCAATGCAAATACTCATTAGTCCAGCAGCACATATTTTTCGCAAGTTCATAAATACCTCATTCCTTTTGAAGATAAAAAACAACATTAACAATATGCTCACAGCTTGGACAGCCTCATCAGCTGAAAATTTTCAGGGAAAATAACTGACGCGCCTGTACTGGTTATTACAGGGCTTGTCTGCTGACGATGACGCACAAAAACAAGTTTTGCACGCCATCGTCCAGCTCGAGGGTAAATCAGAGGTATTTCTTGAAGCTCGCCGTCGTCACCGTTACCGCGATACCCAGCAAAATCGCTGCCGGCAACAACAGCAGGTTGGGATACACCGCAGTCGGCCAGGACAGGTATAGCATGCAGGGGATATACACCGCCGGCTTGACCATCCGTTTTGCATGGTGGTAGACAAAGCTGGACTCGTACCCCGCCCCATACCGCCGGATATCACGCCGTCCCAGCCCTTCGGTCAGCGCGACCAGTACCACCAGAATAAACAGCGGAATGGACAGCACCAGAATGGTCACGCGCACCAGGGTAATCACCGTCACATACACCGTGGCCATCAGGTATTCCTTGAGCGTACTGGCCAACCAACCACTCCAGCTGTTCAACTCTCTGGCAATGGCGTTCTGGCTATGCGTCTGCGTCTCATACGCCTGCTGTATCCAGCTCAAAAAACCGCTGTCCACAAACGCCCACTGGTAGGCCACCAAAATCCAATGGGTCACCGTTACCGACGGCTCTGACAGCAGCAGGCTGCGGGTAAACTCCGAGGACAGGTAACCCAGCTCGGTGTTCATCACCGCTTCACTGTGCGAGGCACCCAGCTCCGGCCAGAAGAACGCCATCCCGACATATTCAATCACCAGACTCACGAACAGGGACGCAAAAAACATCCCTATCAGCATCCAGGGCCAGCCCCACAGCAGGTTATAAAGCAGGCCATGTTTCCGGGGTTCTGCCGCCTGCCGCGGCTGCGTATTATCCGCCTGCGCCATTGCGTCCTCCCTGGGTGACCACATCCGGCATCACCTGACTTGCCGACCACCATGACTCACTGGTGCGGTAGTTACGCTGCATCTCCTCGGCGATTTTCTGCAGGTTCGCCGGCATCAGGGCATCATCGCCGTCACCACTCGGCAGCGGCATGCGAATTTTCCACAGTTGACCGCCTTCCAGCAGCGCGAACGCCTGTCCTTTCGGCAGGTTAATCACGTCTGCCTCTTTCAGCAGCGGAACCTTGACAGTACCGACACGGTCCTGGGTACTGGATGTAAAATCCTGCCCCTTCTCAACGTCTGCCGTGTCAGCATGCCCGGACACCAGGGTTTTGGTGTAGACGTCCACTTCCGGTAGCTGTGAGGTCAGCAGCTGCGCGGTGCGATTCTCCCTCACACGCAGCATGATGAGGGTGTTGAAGTTACCCGTGACCTGTGCCGCCTTGGCCGAGCTGCCGATACGCGCTTCAATGTCGGATTCGGTCTGCGTGTAGGCCGTCACCTGCATGCCGGCACCACCGCCCTTGTTGATCAGCGGAATGAACTCATCACCCATCAGCTCGTTGAACTCGTCACAGTGCAGGTTGATCGGCAGTTTGCCATCGGCCCGGGTCGGCAGTCCGCCGTGCATGCCATGCTTGTAGATATGGCCGGCGACTGAGACCAGGTCGGCGAACATACTGTTGCCCACCGCCGACGCCACGACACCATCAGACAACGCATCGAGCCCGATATAGACCACGCCCCGCTTGCGAATGACCTGCTCCCAGTCGAATACCGGCCGCGGGTCACTCATGTCCATGTAATCTGGCGCCAGCAGCTCCGCCGTCTTGCCGGTGGTCAATTTTTCCAGCAACGGCAGCAAAGAGGCGACGATTTTGTCGAAATAGGTGCGGTCATAGCGAACCGCACTGCGCAGACCATCCAGGATAGGGTCGTACAGCTGCTTGCCGGCTTCCGAGCTCAGGGCCATTTCAACCGCGAATATTTTGACCGCGTTCGGTTGCCCCTGCATATTGCGCGGTACATCCTCTTCCGTCAGCACCGACAGGTTATTGTCGATTTGCTGCTGCAGCGCCGGCATCCGATCTTCAATGACCTTTTTCGCATAGATCTCATACAGCTCGCTGATGTTGTTCACATAGCGGGTAATGAGGGTGTAATCAGGGCGCTGTCCCAACGCCACCAGGGCGCGGGCGACAATATTCACAAAGCGCCAGGCAAACTCGCGGAACGCGGCACTGTTGCCCTCGCCACTTAACTGCCCGGAGATACGCCCCGCGACTTCGGAGACACGCTCAAAGCGGCCGACGGCGTTATATCGCGCCGAGATATCCGGCCAGCCCAGGTGGAAAATATACAGCTCGTTACCCCGGCCGGCGCGGTGCGCTTCGGCCCACACCCGGCGCAGCAGGTCGGCATCCCCTTTCGGATCAAACACGATGGTGATATCACCGCGGCGAATATCCTGGGTGATCAGCAGCTCTGCCAGACGCGTTTTGCCAACCCTGGTGGTGCCCAAAACCAGTTTGTGGCCAACGCGTTCGGCCAGTGCCATCGAAACATCGAGCTCGTTAGGCTCAATACCATGAATTGCCGGATTGCCGCCTACTGGAGGTAGCGGCCGTACCGGATTCAGCGGGGAGTCCTTGCGCAGCAGCTGCGATAACCAGGGCATGCTGTACTCGGTCTGCAGCTCGAGACGGCGCGCCATCTGGTAAGCCTTTGAAGGCTGGACATACATCTCCACTTCCGGCCGGCGCGTATCCATCAGACGCTGGGTATGTTTTTGCTGCCAGCGAAATCCCTTGCCCAGGAACAGCCGTTGCCGGCTGACCGGGATTTGAGCGCTGGTCATGACATACCGCGGCAGCCGGCGCAGATTGCGGCGATAGCGGATCACCTGCATCCCCTGACGGGCGCGAATGGCAGACAGCACCGCAAAGCTGCCGGCGGTGACATAACTCACCTCGGGCGCCAGCGCCACCGACCAGGGTGCGACAGCACAAACTACAGCCGCGCCCCCGGCCACAATCGCCGTATTGAGCTCCACCGCCGGACGCAGCAACGCTTCCATCACATGCCGGTTACTCATTGCGACCTTCCTTATCATTCACGGGTTTGTCATATTGGAATAAAACGCTGCGTTCCCCTCTCGCATTGATACTTCCGTAAACAGCATTCAGGCTCATCTGGCGACGGCGGTACAGCAAATAAAACAGTTCAACCAACAGGCCAAAGGCGATAAGTACACTCCCGATCCAGAGAATGATGCGCCGTTTTTCCGCGGCAACGTCAGCAAAGGTCTTCGGATAAGGTTTGCAGTCCCGTTCTGGTACCAGCACCGCCTCCGATACAGGATCATCCGCGTGTGGACACAGACGCACCATCACCATTCCGGCAGGGGCTGCACGGTATTCCTGCGCGGTGTCCGCCAGGCGGGAAGCTTCCTTATGCCCGCCATCATCACCGAGCGTTGCGATAAAAAACATGAAGCCAAAAACTGCCAGGATCACACCTGGCCAGACCAACAAAACCCTGAGCACCGCTGACAGAAAGCGGATAGTCACAACAACATAATTAGACTGATGAAACATGGGAGGTACTCCGTTTAATTACCGTGTTTCCTGGCAGAACAGAAAGCCACTGCGCATTACCGGCAAGCAGCGCCAGCAGCTTCTGGCCGCTGACCAGGTGGACTTGTGGATGGTTCTGCAGCAAAGCCCGGCTCAATTGGCCGGTACGGCCGGTATGGATGAAAAAGCCCTGGCAGTGGTGATGCCGCAACAACGCGCCAAAACTCTTGATATGAGACGGTGTAATAGCCCGTCCGTAACGCTTGGCCTGGATGAGGTACTTTTGATCGCCGATGATGACCTGACCGTCCAGGCCACCGTCACCGCTGTAAGCGCGGTTGCGGATAACCGCATACCCCTGACGTTCAAACGCCAGGAGCAGCAGCTCTTCAAAAACGTAGGGATTGATTTTGCGCAGGTACATCAAGCGCTGGCCATCACCGCCCAACTGCGGCAGTCGCTGCAGAATACGGGCGGCCGTCGCACGGTAACGCCGGTGGCGCCGTGCGGAGGTCGATTCACGTCCACGCAGGTTAAGCGTGGCCATCACCACAATAAACACCCCGATAAGCAAGACAGCCAGCAATGGACTCGCCATCAGTGCTGCACCGAGATGCCCCGGAGACATCATGGCGTGACCTGCTGAGACAGGCCGGTGTCGATGATGAGTACCGGGTAGTTTGACAGCTGCAGGCGGCGCGCCAGTTCACTGCCGGAAGCTGGCGCCATCGGTACGCCAGGAACCAGCGCCTGCAGCGACTGCAGGGCCGGCAGGTTGCTGACGTTCACAACCAGGCCTGCAGCATGGCGCGACTTGAGCCCGTCTGCATTTGCCTGCAGCCAGCTGCGGCTGGCATCGTCATCGCCCACAATAAAAAGAGCGCCAATCCCCGGCAGCTGGAGCGGTCTGTCTGCTACCTCACCGGGCGAAAGTTCCGGCGTAGTCACGGGCAACATAGAGGCCTGAGCGTCACCAATACCGGGTTGGCCGGTAGGTGACGCCGGCGTCTCACCCTGGGCGTTAATGCCGTCAAAATAGGGGGAGGCGTCCTCACCGCCAACATCGGCGATCACGTTCAGATTCGCCAGCGCGGTGGAGGTCACCAGGTACAGACCGAACAGCAGAAAATTAACGTTCTTCATCATCCCCCCCTTCCTGTTCAACATGACCCCTGGTGGCGGCTAACTCAAAGTCCCCATCGAGCTGAGCCAGCAAGGTACCGATAACTTCAGGGTTGGCGGCGTGCAACCATCCGACAGTGATCCTCCGGCCCTTGGACTGTTGCCACGTCGCCAGCGCTGCCGGCAGTTGTTCTTTCAGGTCTTCCAGTTGCTTATTGGTCATCAGCTTATTGACTCCTCGGCTCAACCCACGTCAGCGCGACGGTTTGCGTCGCTGCCGGCGTCGGGTCAGGTGTATGACGGGAAACCACTGGCGTCTTTGTACCGCTGCGATTGAGGCGTGCCAGCTTGGTTCTCACGATGGATTTATAACGGGCTGCAGGGGCGCCGCCGGCCGGATGGTGATAACACCCGGCAGCTGTCAGCCAGCTGCCGGGGTTGCGGTCATAACACTCTCGCAGGATGGCTGCCGCGGCATTCAGATTGGTATAGGGGTCAAAGGCTTCCCAGGTCGAGGTGAAGTGATGGCCGTTCCAGCCCAGGTTGACCTGGGCAATACCGACATCGATGCGCTTACGCGGGTATTTCTTCAGGAAGCCCTGCAGCGCTTCCCAGGCCTGCAGTCGGGTGGCATAACGGTAGCCTTTGCCAGCGACGTTAATGGTCCATGGCCACGGGCGTTCAACATCCGGTGCCGGACCGGCGCCGCGGGTCACCGAAATAATGCCTTTCGGTGACATCGAGGTCTCGGTCAAGGCTACCGAATAGAGCGACTCCGGCGGCACACCGTGGCGCATTGCGACTTCGCGGTAACCCTGCGGCACGTCCTGCGCGGCAGCGGCATGCGCAAACAACAACGTGGCCTGCAGCAGGCCTGCGGTCAAAACGCGGCGATAGTCCATCCGTCTTTCCCCTGTTGCAGGACAACGGGCATCAGACCGTTGCCGAATTTCATCCAGCGGCCGCCATCGTGATTGAGCGTGATTTGACGGGCCCGAACCTTGTCTGCCGGGATATGATGCGCCTTCGCCCAGCTGCGCAGCACGTCGTCATCCCCCTTGCTGTCGACCAGGTAAATGTCGACCGGACGGTTGTCAGCCAGCACCGCAGCAAGACGCGCATCGCACTGGCCGCAGTCCTTGCCCTTCACGAACAGCGCCAGACGGCCTCCGCTGTCATGTGCAATGCCGGCCGCATTCCCCATGTTGACCGGCAGCACACCCAGGCGCTGCCAGGCCGCATCGACTTCGCGCTGGAACTTCAGCTCTTTCTCCGTACGGGCAAACTCCTGACGCACCCACTGCTCCGCGTACTTCTTGCGCTCGGCATCACTTCTGGCCTCGATGCCGAGCGCCGTCAGCGGATCGAGCCCCGGGGACTGTGTCCCGCGCGGCCCGTCCATGAGTTGCTCGTAACGCTGGTACTCCTGGCCACTCAATCCCCACTGCTTGCCTTGTTCGGCCAGCTTGTTGGCCTGGCTTTGCTGCAGCTGGCTCAGTGTGGACTGACTGTTCTCGATAGCCGTCTGCTGCGCCGCCTGTGATAACGGGCTCAGTAGCACCAGGGCGAACAGGCTGTATCTCATCTTCATCGGATGCTCCTTATTGCGCGCTGACGGTCTGCAGGCGGCCATTGACACGGAACGTCGCCTGGCCGTGACCGGCACTGACCAACGTCCACCCTGCAACAGACTCGCCTTCCCCAATCAGCCGAACCTGTGAGAGGTCACTGAATCCCTGCGGCGCTACGGCCGCAAAGGCCGCAGTCCCACGCTGCTCCACCCCGGTCAGCACGAATGGCGCTTTACGCGCCACACGGCGTACCGCTTTACGCGGGGCAGATTTAATCGGCGTAGGTTTGTGCTTTGGGGTGATTTTTGCCGTGGCCGACGGTGCAGCCGGAACGGCGACAGAAGGTTTGCCGGCAGGGGCGGTATTTTCTGCCGGTGCCGTTACCGCAGACTTTTTCAGCGCTTCCAGGCTGTCTTTGAATGCATTGAGTTCAACCTGCTGCGCCTGCAGCTGCTGCTCAAGTTTTTCGGGCAGACTGTTAGTGGTTCGGAACCCCATCATCTCGTCGTTGAGTGTGTTCAGGCGTACTGTCAGGGCTTTCAGCTGTTTGGCATGCGCCTGCACCACGTCGGCCATGGAGGTCATGTCATCTTGAGGCGCCAGCGCTTTTTGCGCCGTCTCCAGCTGGGTAATACGCTGGTCAACGTGTTTGACAGCTGCGGTACCGGCAAGCCCCGCCACCAGAACAACAACCACACCACCGGTTACCGCCCAAAAGGCCTTGCTGCGCAGCAATCCTTTTTTCGCCGGCGTCATCGGGATCATTTCTTCGTTATGCTCGCTCATTTTTTCAGCCATCCTCCGGTTGAAGACACAGGTTTAACCGCCGGCGGCGCCATCGTGCCTGCAGGTACTGCGGTCGGCGCAGCGTGATACACACGTGGCGTCGGCGACGGTGGCAGCTGAGAGGCCGGCAACTGGTAACCGTCGCGCAGGCTGTGGCAGACAACGCGCTGCACATCGTCAACTTCGAGCTGCCATGCCGGCCCCGCCAGTACCTGCAGCGCGGTGCGCAAACGCATCGGCCCCAGCTGGTACTGCACCGCCGGCAGTGCCTGGCGATACAACACGCCATTGGCTGGCCCGGTCGCGCACAGGGTGTAACCAGACTGACGCAGCGAGTAACGCAGCGCATCAGCCACCGTCGGTTTGACGGAGGCAGGAATACGGATATCGATGATTTGAGAAAGCGGGTCGCGCTGGACAGCAGCCGGATCGGTGCTGACCAGCAGATAGCGGTCATAGCGCACGACTTCCGGTGCCTGGCCATACGCATCCGGGGATACGGGCTGGACATTGCGGGTGACGGTGACAGGCGGTGTGACCAATGACGCATCACGCTGCTGCAGGGGTTGTTGCGTAGTGCAGCCCGTCAGAATGACGGCTGCCAGGGCGGAGACTACGAGTGTTTTTTTCATCTGGGAGGTTCCTGTACAGTGACTAAACAGGTGCCACTGTGCTGTTACCGCCCCTCCCTCTCAATTAACAACTCTTTATTGAAAATAAAAAAAATGCAGACCCAGAGGTCTGCATCACGGTTTCACAACACCGGCATTGTTCATCGTTCTGTCAGGTCAATCTCTACAGTCACGTCAATGCCGCGATCAATAACGAACAGGTTAACATCTCGCATATCAAACGGCACACCGATGACACCGGTTCTCGCCCGAAATTCAGCAAGCTCCGCCTTTAACAACGTCAGGCGCTTCTGGATTTCAGTGGTGTCTTCCTTGCCGTAATTGACCATCGCGTGAACCATTTCCTCTCCGGCCTTGATGTAGGCACGGATCATCGGGAGATGTTCGATGACATAGTCCGGGAACGGGAAGTCAAACCCGTCCGGGAACAGGAAAAAGCTCTCGTCAACCTTGACCTTCACTGCTTTCATCTGTCCTCCCAGTCGTAGTCATCATCGTCGTATTCAATAAAAATTGGCGTCGCCAAGCCATAATCACGGGTGACCGCTTCAGGGTGAATCTGCCGGTAATCCCGGCAGTAAAGTCGATAGGCAAACCATTCCGCATCCTGCTTGCTTCTGAAAAAGTTCCCTGAGCCAACGGACCATTTGGGTCTGTCCGGTGAACCGCTGATATTGGTCAGGCGATACTTGTCAGCATAAACCCACGCCCTGCCTGTACGTGACCATGCAGGCTCCCTGGCTGATGCCTTAAATGAAGTGAATGACAGCATCATCTGATGCAACTCCTTGTGCGCTACTCGTCGTCATTAAAACCAAGACCAAGTTCCTGCTCCGCAGCATACTGCGCAATCTGGCCTTCGTTTTCCGCAATTAACCGCTTCGCAGTAATGAGAACATTCCCCGCGTCCATATCGTCGATATCATCAATGAATCGGTGTTTTACCGCAACACCCTCCAGATAGACGTTAACGCACAATGCGTCCGGGCGACCGGCATAGTCGGCCTGACTGGCATCATAAGTGTATTGACGACCATTGATTGACACCTTACCTGCAGATACAGGCACGACATTGGCTCCAGGAATACCATTATCCAGAACAAGCGTTAACTGACCAAACGCGTCACAGAGCTTTGTACGAGGAACGCACTGGGGGGATTTGAGGAATGCCGCCCAAAGACGTTCATCCATATCTACGACCAAACCTCCTGAAAATGCCGGTTGTCCGGCATAATGCCAGGCTTCGGTCGCTGCAGCCCCTTGACGAAAAGCCTCAGCCTCTGCCGCGGCTCTTCTTGCCTGCTGCTCAGTCTCACCATACCCCAGAGGGGTCAGGTCCTGCTCACTACGGATTACTGCTTTCATAATGATGTCCTTATAGCCGATACCTTCATCACTGAGCGTTGTTCGCCATGATGAACGCCTTGAAGGGAATGTAAAGAGGTGCCGCTGGCACAGGCAACGTGAAGCAGCTGCCGGCCAGGGTGGCTGAGATGAAAAAAAACTGCACATAACCAGGTTATGTGCAGCATTTGAGTTAGAGCGAATAGATGGCTGCCTTGGCGACACCATACCCGAACCCCAGGAACGGTATGTCATCGTCAAAGTCCATCGGTGGTTCACTCCCGCCAGACTGAGCCTGTGGTTGAGGCTGTTGAGGCGGAGTGCCACTGTGGGTTGGCTGTTGGGGCTTGCCCCAGTTGCTCTGGCTACGTTGACCAGAGGCATTATCCGGAGAACGGCCGCCCAGCATTTGCATTGACCCACCGACATTGACCACCACTTCAGTGGAGTAACGGTCAACACCATCCGAGTCAGTCCACTTGCGTGTCCGCAGTTGGCCCTCGATATAGACCTGCGAGCCTTTACGCAGATATTCGCCGGCTATTTCAGCGAGTTTCCCGAACAACACCACACGGTGCCACTCGGTCTTCTCTTTCTGTTCACCGGATTGTTTATCACGCCAGCTTTCGGAGGTTGCGAGTGACAACGTAGCCACTGCGCCACCGGAAGGCATGTAACGGATTTCTGGATCCTGGCCCAGATAACCGACAAGAATAACTTTGTTTACGCCGCGAGACGCCATAATCGAATCCTCATAAATGGGAAAGGGAAAAACGCCCCGGAAAGGGGCGTGAGAGGGCGTTATCAGAAGGAGTTTTCAGCGTAGTTTGGCTGCGCGGAACCCTGCTGAGGCGGCTGGGAGTGGGATTTTTCAGCCTGGAACACCTTTTCCTGACCGATTTTGATCCAGTCGATACGGATAATCCGGGCTTTCAGGCTGACACGCTGTTCACCGGCATGTTCGCCGCTGTTGAGCGTGAAGATGTCCGTTTTGGGATTGCTGAGCACAAAACCAATCAGGACCTTTTTGTCTTCGTCACAGGCTTTCTGGCAACGATTAATCAGGCTGCTTGCTTCTTTACCTGAAACAGTACAATCGAAACGCGTATAACTGGCGTTGTCAGTAGGACCGGACAGGGCATTCACAACACAGCTGATAAAGGTGCCGTTCGGACCGTTAACCTGGCGAACATTACTGAGATACCCCATCCCGTTGATAGTCAGGTTGAAGTATTCAGTGTTTTTGGTGGCATTTTGTTGAGCTTGATTTGCGTTAGACATGATGATTTCTCCATGGAGTGTAGATTCGGTGACGGAGAAATACACCTTCCCTGACGGGAAAAGTATTTCCCGTCGGGAGCCAGGTATGGGTATACGCCATGACCTGACAGTCTGATCAGATTAGATAAGCCTTAGACGTTGGGCACAGTCATGTTGACTGCCAACGACATCTACTCTCAAAGGCGGGCAGATGTACTACACCGTAAACGGTGTGCTCCCTTTCAAGCTACGGAAGCGTTCTTTTGTCACTACCCGAAGGCGATCCTCACAAGTGACTGGACCATTGGTGGCTGTCTGTCGACAGCTGGGTCACCCGAAAGCGCTCATCACAGACCCACTGAGCATTGGTGGTTGTCCGAAGACAACAAGTAAGCCTGTTCATTTTTAATTCAGGTGAAGCTGCTGTCAACCTTGAAAACGGAAATTGTGACCTGCAAAAACAAAAACGGCACAGTCAGAGACTGCGCCGTTAGGATTGCACCATGATCGTTGGTTCTTAAAACAAGACCTTGAGGAGGGGTAGTAAACTCCTGGCGCGCTTTTCACAAGGTCGCATGCGCCTAATCAATCAACCTGAGCGTGTAGGTCATTGATGCGAGCTGCAGCAGAATTGTCCATGCATTAAACTTTCCTGCCAACCGTAGCTACGGGGTGCTCTGCATATTTGCCAGCTAACCTTAGCAAAACTTTCCGGGATTAACATCAGACAATCTCTTACTCTGATCTGGTTGTTTTATTTTTAGCCGCCGATTTTCCTTTATAACGCTTACCCTTACCGCCTTTGCCGTCAATATTGATGATCCCCTGGCATTCTGGGTACTTGCTACAGCCCCAGAATGCACCGCTCCCCTTCTTACCGGTGCGACGGCGCATGGTACCGTTGCATAATGGGCAGGGAGGAGATGGCGGCGCGGTGAATTTGACCGCTTGTGTCTTTCCTTTGTCGACCAGATGTGTCGCCCACTGTGCCTGGCGGTCCATGAATGTGTCGAGCGTCATTTTGCCCTGGGCAATTTCATCCAGCGCCTGTTCCCAGAGTGCAGTCATGCCCGGATTCGTCAGAGCCGTTGGCAGTGCATCAATCAACTCGCCGGCAATCGGTGTCGACAGCAGGTATTTCCGCTTTTTCTCCAGATAACCCCGTTTGAACAACGTTTCCAGAATACCGGCACGGGTCGCCTCCGTACCCAATCCAGCGTTCTCTTTGAGCACTTTCTTCAGCTGTGGATCGCTGACAAACGCCGCCGCGTTCTTCATTGCCGCTATCAACGTGCCATCAGTAAAATGACTCGGCGGCTTGGTCTGCAGCGTTTTAAGCTCAGCGCCGGCGATGACGCATGACTGTCCTTTTTCCAGAGCCGGCAGACGTGCCTCTTCCGACTCATCCGGCTGTTCTTTCTCGTTACGCTCTTCCCGCTGAAACAGTGCCTTCCAGCCGGCAATCACTTCGACTTTTCCGCGCGTGCGGAACAGCTGGCCACCGACATTGAACGTAGCTTCTGTGACATCCACCTCATGCAGTGGCAGGAACTGCGCCAGGTAGTGCTGCCGTATTAGTTGATAGACCTTTAGTTCATCAGCTGACAGTTTGCTCAGGTCAAATGCCTGCTTGGTGGGAATAATGCCGTGGTGCGCCGTGATTTTTTTGTCATTCCAGATACGGGAGACAAATCCGGTATCCAGCGAAGCAATCACCGCACCTTGTGTCGGATCTGTCCGGGTAATGGCATTAAGCACATCCGGGATTTCAGCCTGCATTGAAGTGGGGAGATAACCGCAGTCAGTACGCGGATAGGTCGTTGCCTTGTGGGTCTCGTACAATGATTGAGCGATGCTTAATACCTGGTTAGCGCCCATCCCCCATTTTCGCGAGCAGGCCAGTTGCAATGAACCGAGATCAAACGCCAGTGGCGCCGACTCCTTCTTGCGTTCGGTACCGACATCCAGCACCACCGCCTGCCCGGTTTGCTGGCAGAGCTGCACAACCGCCTGCGCAACGTTCTGGTGAATACAGCGCTTTTCTTCATCACAGTAATTGGCCGCCGGCACCCAGTTGGCCGGGAAACTGATACCGTCCTTTTGCAGCGTAGCCTGCACCTGCCAGTATGGCTTTGAAACGAAGTTGGCAATTTCACGGTCGCGATTGACGACCAGCGCCAGCGCCGGCGTCTGAACACGGCCGATTGACAACACCTCACCATAGCCTTGCTCCCGTGCCTTCAACGTATAAAGCCGGGTCAAGTTCATGCCGGTCATCCAGTCAGCGCGCGCACGGGCTAACCCTGCTTCATAGAGCGGCGCGGTCTTGCTGCCCGGCAACTTGTTGGCCAGAGCCTGCCGAATGCTGGTTTCATCCAGCGCCGATAGCCACAGCCGTTCAACCGGCCCGGTAAACTTGCAATATTCCAGCAGCTCGCGTGCTATCACCTCGCCTTCCCGGTCGGCGTCTGTTGCGATCACAACCGAGTCGACTTGCTTAAGGAGGCCACGGATAACGGCAAACTGATCAGCCGTATCCTTTTTGACTTCCATTTTCCACTGTGTCGGGACAATGGGCAGCACCGACTCTCGCCAGGGGCTGCCATACTGTTCGCCGTAGGTCTCGGGCTGAGCTTGTTCCAGCAGGTGACCAATTGCCCAGGTAACAATCACACCGGCCCCGGTCAGATAACCCTGCTTGCGTTGGTTAGCACCAAGAACGGCGCCAATGTCTTTTCCCTGGGACGGTTTTTCGCAAAGGTAAAGTTGCATCGAGACGCCTCCTCAGCTCTGACCTTTGGCAACCTGCTGCAGCTGGTTCATCAGGCGGCGCAGATAGGCATCAGTCAGGTGAGTGCTGTCCGGAGAGCTGTAGGTAACCTTCAACCGACTGCCGGCGCCGGACTTAACGACCTCCAACATAAGGCGGTCGTTATCTTTCCACTCCTGGCCCATCTTGTAGTAACTGCCCTTTTGCGCTGCCCATTCCGGTCGTGCTTCATCAATAGCGCCGGCACTCCAGTCACCGTATTGATCGCGCTTGCGGAGACTTTCCAGCTCATCTGTCGAGATAAACTGATAGTGGCTTTTCAGTCGGGCAGCAGCGGTATCAACATCCACCGGAAGCTTATAAGTATGCTGCACGTCCTGACGCGGGCCGGTAGCACCGGCCTTCGTCATCCAGGGCATATCACCGGAATCTGAGTTCGCCCCAGAGCCACTGGCAATGGAATGTGCTGCATCGCTGATTTTCTGGTTCCAATCGGCAATCTCGGAGCTCGTGCATCCACTCAGTAATGGGAGTGTCAGACCACTCAGCAGGCAAATAACCGCAGAAGAGCGTAGTGATTTTAGTAAGAAGGTGTTCATGCCTGCTCTCCTTCTACTTTACGCAGCGGAGGGGAAAACGAAGAGCGCTTTGCGCCATTTAGAATATCGGCATCAGGCTCCCCAAAACGAGCAATCGCATCCTGGGCTGCCGGTGTACCTAACCGAATATCTTCACGACTCACGTTTACATGGCGATAATGTTGCACCACACCGTAAACGCGCCGGATCCAATGCCCTCCACGGTCAAGTAAAGTGTCGCGCTCTGAACGCGAGATAAGCCCGTAATGCCAGGCCTGAAAGGCTTTCATTGCCAGTTGATCATACCCAACCAGCAGGAATACACAGCGGTACCCCACCGGAGTGCGACTAAATACACCAATATTCAGTGGAGATACAGATGAGACTTCTGATAAGGAAATTTGGGCTGGAATATTGGCAAGGGTTTTATCCAGTTCAACGACCGCCGACTGCAGCAACTCCATGCCTTTGTTCAGGGCGTTTTCCAGGTCAACCATTGCAGCATCAGCATAGGGATTGTTTTCAGCCGAGGCCGCGTTGATCTGCCCCGCACGCTGAATAAAGCGGGGCATACTATAAATGTCAGGGCGCCGCTTACCGGTTGTTTCAGGGTCAGCAGACTGGCTCCGACGCCCTTCCCACAAGCGGATTGCATATAACGTGTGCAATTCAACGGTAAGGGTAGATTTGAGAGCCCCTGCTTTCGCTGGAGTGGGTTGCGTACCTTTCGATGTTTCGGCCATGTTTACCATCCTTTTACTGTCTATGAGAGTATTTCTGGCTTGAAATAGTCTCGGCAGCCCCTTTTTGCAGCAATCCAAAACTCTTTTTGTGCTCTGAATAAATACGGGGATGCATATCACTCACCATAACTACTGCTGGCAGTGTCAGTGCTGAACGTTTTTTAAACACTGCTGACAGTGTCAGCACTGAACACTTTTTAAACACTGCTGACACTGTCAGCACTGAACACTTTTTAATCACTGCTGACACTGTCAGCACCGAACGCTTTTTGAACACTGCTGACACTGTCAGCACTGAACGCTTTTTAAGCGCCATTGATTTGACTTGACTGGCACAGCCAGCACCAGAAATCTTCAAATCGCGCTCCACGGTAAGATTCACTTCCCGTTCCTGGCTCGGGCCATCCCCTGCCGCAGTTTCGCCACCAAGGCGCTGACATGCTCACGAGTGGCGACTTGGCCTGGTGCTTTTCGTGGCGTTTCTGCAGGACGCTGAGGGCGTGCAGGCTCCGTTTTTACCGGCTTTGAAGATGCTGTAGTGGCAAACAGCGCCCCGTTACGGGCACGCTTCATCATGCTGAACAGCCAGCCGGTCGGGTTACTCACCTCTCCACGGGCCAGGGCAACGTTCAGGCTTTCCAGAACCTGACGAGCAACGTCAGCCGGCAAAGCTTGCAGCTGGGAATGGATTTGCTGCTGGTCAGCTTCCGGTATGCGTTGCTGCAATGCCTCAGGCAGTCGCGGAACGTACGTTTTTTTATTCACACTTTGTGTGAAAGAACGTACGTTACAGTTCGGTTTCGCTGAATTGACGTAACCTGTTGATTTCAGGCTTGGTTCGGAATCCGAACTGGGTGTCTTCCTACCCCGTATATCACCCAGTTCGGATTCCGAACTGGGCTTAAATTGACTGAGTTCGGTTTCCGAACTGGGGCATTTTTCACCGGGTTCGGTTACCGAACTCCCGGTATTTTCGTCACGCAATGCCATCTGCGCGGCCATCTGTTGAGGGGTCTGTGGTGCGCCCAGTCGCTGCGCCATCACGTTCAATTGCGAGTGATAGTGACGCATCGTTGGGTCGCTTCGGATGTCGGACAATACCGACCAGGCCGTCTGACTGACAGCCCGGTTCTTGTGCTGGCAGGCCGCCGCGACCGTATCAAGCCAGGTTGGATCAAGACTTTCCGCATCACAGGCTGAGAGCGGCTCATCATGCTGAGAATAGATGTTCCCGCGTACCCGCCCTTTACTGTCACGCACGCGACGGCACAGGCTCAACCAGCCCGTCAGGCGCAACATCAGCAAAACCCGGCTGACCGTTTCACGCGATGCCTTGCCCTTGAACGGCGACGCGAGCTGCAGCTGCAGCTCGTCGTAGGTCGGAAACATGGCTCCCTGGTTCTGCTGGGCATAGAGGCGGATCATCATCCACGCCACTTTATCCAGTGGAGACAGGCGCGTGTCGAGCATCAACCGGCGCGGTACCGCATCGTGGACGTTTCCCGTGAAGAGGAGGCCACTGCGCAGGTTTGTTACATCGTTACAGCCGGTCTGTTGTTCATCTATTCGGTCAGCCAGACGAGCCGTCATCTGTTCAAGTGTAAAAGTGATCAGGTCGTCATCAGGTGTTTTTTTTATGCTCATCGAATTTGCGCGTCCTTATCCTCTCGACCATGCCAGACAGGCATGGCCACAATCATTTTTCGTACAGCACTGCTGTACATGGCCCTATAACGGCACTCAGGCCTGTGCCCGCTAAGCAGGCACAGGGTGAATGTCATCATTTCCATAATTCAGTGTTGTAACGTTCAGTCGTCAGCAGCTCCCAGTCATCGCCATTGTTTCGGCTTAACAGACGCCACCTCCCTCCTATATCAATCTTCATCCAGCAACTGCCGGGCTTGTGCTTCCCTTTTGCATGCAACTGTTTGTAGTTACGCTCACCACTCCGGAACCGTTTTACCTGCTCTTTTGCCTTCTTCTGGCAGGATGAAGGGGCAGAACGAGGCACCTGTAATCCTGGCATCAACAACATCGACTTCATGCAGACCTCCTCGCAAGCTCCTCTCCGACACCGGCTTTATTTCGTACGGCCTGAATCGCTTTACGGACCGTGCGAGTCTGTGCACCATCGAAACTGCGAACTGCATGCCAGACTGCAGTTAACGACACATCCATCTGCTCGGCCGCCAGCATCATGACGTCCAGACCATCCGCACTGGAGACATCTTCAATGTCGGCTTTCTGCCACTGGCGCCACAGCGATGCATTGTCCTCATCACTGAGCGTCGAACAGCGGCCCTGCCGGATTTGGATCCCCGTCATGCGCCGGCGTGCGGAGACCTCGACGCTGGACAGCCCGAAGAAATGCTGCATCATCTCGATAGAACCGCCCAGCGCCAACGCACGGTCGATACGTTGCATCCGCTGCTGTTCCCGACGAGCCTGCTGCAGCATCAAGGCAAAATTCTCGTGATGGATCTGAAACGTGAGCACCGAGACGGAGCTGTTCAACAGGTAATACAAATCATCGACGGTCAGACCGTGGAGCATCTGCATTTCCTCCGGCGTGAGTCCGAGGGACTCGCAACGGCGGATATAGCCGGACTTGAGCTCCATGACGAGCTGCGTGAGCAGGCTATTTGTTGCCTGCGATAAACTGTTACTCATTATTCGTACTCCCCAGTAAAAAATTAAAAACGCTAAAAACCAACACAACGCTTATTGCTAACAATAAAAATAAAAAATCAATACCAATCAGCACAGGATTCATAAATACTCTCCTCTGCAAATGGCCAGAATGATGAATACAAAACACACCATCATAAAAATCAGTATAAGAGCGACTTTTCCTTTCCCATCCTTCACTTTTACCAGCAAGAAGCAGAGACAAATTACGAACATCGGCACCGAGGACAATAACGTTAAAGAGGTCTGGAGATTCATGCATCATCCCCTCCATCGTTACGTTCCAAAACGCAAAACGCAGACATAATCGGCAGATAGAGGATGTTGTAGGTACACCAGAACACCATTGCCGGAATGAGAATGCTCCGTTGGGCATCAGCAATGTCATAGTCCCAATGAACAAATGCATAGATATGGTAAAAGGTGACTGATACCAGCAAGGAAATAATGAAAAACACAAAGCTCGGGGAGATAACCTCTTTTTTGCACTCAGTGTTTTTACAGGTATAAATATGCAGAGGGAAAAACAGCGCCAGAATGGCCATAAAGCGCCACCCTACCCACGTAACCTGGAGCTTAATGGGACCCAGCACGAATGACGCATCGGCTCCACCAGTCAGCATCATTGCCAGACTGCCAATGACAAACACTGCCATAAGGAGATATAGCATTACTAAATACCGGGTTGGTATTTCGATAATTTCAATTTCAGCGTACTTGGTAAACTTATAAAGACCCTGCTGGCCAAGAACGACAGCGCAACCAAAAAAGATTAAAAAAAAGATATCCATTACTCCTCCCCGATGCTGTAGCCAATGCCTGCAGGTCCGCAGCCGTTAACCCCATGATGTAACTGTGCGTTTTTTCCTGCCAGATAACCCTGGCTACGCGCTATGAAATCACCGCGACACCGTTTCACCGAACGACTCTTCAGCGTGGTCATCCCCTGCTGCTCCGACCAGGCGGACATCAGCGCCTGCTCATGCTCCGACACGCTGAAAACCTCGACAATTCGGCGAACGCCCTCGACCCAACCCGCACGGAACTGCTCGGCACGCCCCCGACGCGTCGCCATTTTCAGGCGCTTATCCTGAGTTTTCAGGTAAGCAGCCGTCGCGTCCTTGAGCTGGCGACTCAGCACATCAAAGGCATAGGCAGCAACCGCCGGGCGCTCACTAAAGCCGTAGAACGTGACGTTGCGGCGCAGTAATCCGCTCCGGGTTTCGAGGGAAGAAAAGTAAGGGCGACAGCCAAACGCGTGAGCGACAGTCCAGGTCAGCCGGGTCATCCACTCCGGAATTTTGTTCCAGGACTGAGACGGCGCGGCCTGAGTCGGCGCCTGCTGAATGGAGGAAATGTTCGCCTCGAGCTCGGTGATACCGTATTTCGCCATCAGCTTCTGGGCGCGTGCCAATGCCAACCCGGCTTCATGGGCATTACTGTTGCTCTGGGCCAGTTCGAGGAGTTTGCGGACCAGTTTCACCAGCCGCGCTTGTCGTTGTGAATCGCTCATCCGTTGTTCTCCTTGTTGTTGGCCAGCACCCCGCGGGCTACGCGTGCAATCTCTCTGAGGTTATCCGAGTATTCGGAAGTATTTTTTCGGTCTATCAGTACGTTGCATGTTTCGAGAAGGACGCTCTGCCCCTCTTTCGTATAACACGCGGTGATCGCCCTGACAGCCAACAGCTCCGACGCCATCTCATGCACATCCTGTCCGGCTGAAGGATCTGCCAAAAAGGCCTGCAAACGCTCAATAGTGACGGTCATGCGTCCTCCCCAGTATCAGTGTCAACATCACGCTGCAGTTCACGCAGCCGGCGTAGAACGCGAACAAGGCGCAGAAACTTCACCGCATGGACATCATCAAGCAGCGGGAAGCCGGCGCCATCAGCAGCACCAATCAACGCCTCGCTTAATGAACAGGATTCGTTGTCCGGGGCCGGCCCGGTCAGAGAGAGAAGTAATGCAGTGAATGGGGATGACTGCTGTGTGGCCAGGCAGTACCCTGCCGCAGTCAGCGTTGTCTTGTCGGCTTTAAGCTCAGTTTCGCAGCCGGCTTGTTCGGCCAGTTCGAAGGCCAGGCGATAAGCCATGCCCTGCAGGTGTTCAATGTCATCCTGCAGAGCCGGAATGGCCCAGACAGAAACTACGGGTTCAAGCCCTTCCTCAGCAAAGGCGACTTCCGAACTCTCTTCGTTCGGGGTTACTTCCGGTGCTACAGGCGCGGGTTGCGCTGGTTGCGCTGGTTGTCCTACCCCTGCAGTCTCTGTTCCGGACATGCCTGGTGAGGGCTGTTCGTCAACATCTCCGGACAGAACCGGCGGCGCTCCATACAGGTCATGCTGGGTTTCAATGCGCGGAGATCCGGAGGAAATAGGCTCGGCATCGGATGAGTCCTCTGCACCATCCTGTTCATCCAGTGCGCTGCTCAGCGTCAAACCCGACGTACCCGGCACAGATGCATCAGAGGAAGATGACGTAATGGCTGCACCGCTATCAATTTCGCCACAGCCATCAACGGGTGATCCAACCATTGGCTGAACGGCAAAATTAGGCATGCCTTGCAGATGCACTTCACCAAGCTGCTGCCGGCGATTCTGCTCCTTTGGATCCAGCTCAAGGAGCCAGCGGTCATAATTCAGAGAGGGGTGTGGGAGAGCTTTAACCAATGCACCGATCAATTCATCCCTAAACATCTCAAGAGAATATGCCTCAGGGTCATCAAAATGTGCACAAACGGCCCCGAAGACGCCCTCAAAATCTTGAACGGCCGCATTGTCTGAGGAAAAGTTATCCCATGTTTTATAGGCATTAACGCGTAACGACAATAAATGTTGTATTTGAGGTCGTCCCAGGCCCGATTTAAGCAGGTTCGGCATATGGGGATACAAATATTGGATAGTATCTTCCATCCGGCTGATATTAGAGTTATGTACCGGGTAGCCTTCTTGACCCAGCAGGTTAGAAAGTTCTCGCAAAGAGACTTTTTTACCCAGGCTCTCTTCAAAAAACTCCCGTGCCCTTTTGATCCCAAAAGCCTTTTCTATAAAACTCAGTTCACCTCGAACTTCATTCTCAGCCAGGTGACCAATCAAACACGAAAGCCGGCCTGGCCACGGTTTAAACATGCAGGAGATACGGAAAAACTTTTCATCTCCCGTTTCCTGCCACAGTTCCGCCAAAATTTGAAGGCGGGTATTCCCTCCGTCACTAAAGAAGAAACCCAGCTCAGGACGCTCAGGATCTGCGGTGATTTTAGGCACCGTATCCAGGCCACGCGCCCGCACTGAAGCCTTGATTTCTTCATACCGCGGGTTCCGGGAGGTTCTTGGGTTATCCGGGAAAGGACTGACGTCATCCAGAGTCAGCACCATCGGGATTTCAGAGGTCAATTGAACAAGCTCAACCTTCTCTGACTTATCCGTACCTACAGCAGTTTTCCCCTGCTGGAGCAATGCAGAACCCAGGTCAATATTTTTGGTATTAATACGTCCCATGATTAAGCTCCTCCCTGAAATTCAGGCATGGCCAAATCACGGAATGCCGTGTATTCCTGTTCGAACTGAACGCGCACCATGCCGGTTGGTCCCTGGCGCTGCTTGCCGAATATAATCTCGGCGGTGCCCGCATCCTCAGAATCCGGGTAATACACCTCATCTCGGTAAATAAAGGCGATCACATCAGCATCCTGCTCCAGTGCACCGGAGTCACGCAGGTCACTGTTCATCGGACGTTTGTCAGCCCGTTGTTCGAGCGACCGATTCAGCTGCGACAACGCTAACACCGGGCACTGCGTGTCTTTGGCCAACGCCTTCAGGCTGCGGGAGATTTCCGCGATTTCCTGTGTGCGGTTTTCAAAACCAGGCGCACGCATCAGCTGCACATAATCGACCATAATGAGTACCGGACCGCCATACAGGCGGGTATAACGGCGCACGAGTGAGCGCAATTGCGCAGGCGTCAGCGCTGACGTGTCATCAATAATCAGACGGTCATTCCAGGGCGTCATAATCCCCATGGCGTCGCTAATTCGGGCCCAGTGTTCATCCTCAAGCTGGCCATTGCGGAACAGGGTCAAATTCACCCTGCCCAGCATCGCCAGGAAGCGCTGCAGCAATTGCTCCCGCGGCATTTCCAGGCTGAAGCAAAATACCGGCCGATCGGTGCCTTCCAGCGCACCGACGCAACACGCCAGTGAAAATGCGGTCTTACCCATACTTGGCCGCGCGGCCAGCAGAATCAGTTCCCCATTCTGCAGACCACAAGTGATCTCATCGACCAATGACAGGCCTGTTGGGGTTCCGGTCACGCCGGTTCCTCCGGTGACACTTTCCAGCCGGCTGGCGACAGCATCCAAGCCATCCAACAGACAGACATTTTGCTGGGTATACACCTGCTCTGACAGCTCCAGGAGCTGCTTTTCGACCCGCTCAGTTAGCAACTCTGATTTTGCCTGCGGAGTTGCTGCCTCGGCACTCAACTCTCGTCCCATATTCAGCAGGCGACGCAGTCTGCTACGTTCTGCAACAATGTTGGCATACGCGTCGATATTGGCGGCACTTGGCGTGTTCTTCGACATTTCAGCGAGATACGCAAAACCACCAACCTGTTTAAGCACATTGTTCTTTTCAAGTGACTCAGACAGCGTAATCAGATCGATAGGCTGGTTAACCGCCATCAGTTGCCCCATCGCCTGGAAAACACGACGATGTGACGGAATATAAAAGTCAGCGTCACGCAGGACAGACACTACGTCGTCCCAGCGCGCGTTCTCCAACATCAACCCGCCCAGTACGGCCTGCTCGGCATCGACAGAATGAGGGATTTGCATCTCAGCCATGGCGCACCTCCGGTTTATCGCCGTCGGCAGTCAGGGGGTGATTAAGGAATGTCGGGCACGAAGAACAAACACCTAACCCAGTCTCGCGGTTGACCTTGAGCCAGCTGCAGGGCGTGCGATTTTCATCAACACAGGCATTGTGGTCGGTACAGCCGCAGCCGACGCAGGTCGCTTCTTTCAGCTGTTGCTGTTCATTCAGTAAGGCAATAAGTTTCTCAATATTCATTGATTTGCCTCCTGACGCAGAGCATCGAAATCAGGAGTCCAGTCCGGGAACAGCTCACATACCAGGTCATACATCGTGTCAGCGGCAGCGGGCGTAGAAGTTCGCGTAGTGGTGGTCTCCAGGCGGTGGACTGGCTGGCCCGAGGCGTGACCGAGCTTGTAGATTTCCAACTTCGGAATGATGGTATTGAGGAGTGATACCTCAAAAACGTCGGCGCGCAGATACTTGCCGTTCTCAATGATGCCCTGAAGACTTTCCAGCGTTTTCCAATCAAGCTTGGTGTATTCCATGCAGTTGGTCAGTATTCGCACCTGCGGCATGGCGATGCCGTAAACGGCCAGAGGTAACAGCCCTTCCATCAGGCCCAGCGTGCCGCGTAAAAACTCGCGGGTATCCGGCAGGATTGGCTTAATGACACCGACTGCAAATGCGGAGCTGGCCAGCAGGATAAGCTCCAGCATGATGGACGCTGCGCCTTTGGAGTCGATGATGATGACGTCGTAATTTTGGAATAAAGGATGCTGCAGAACATTGCGCAGACGCATGCGGCCGTCCGGGGCATGCAGCATGGCTGAAGAGAGGCGGTCATGCGGGTCGTTGGAAACGATGATGTCCAGATTGTTGATAACGGAACGGGAGATGATTTGGTCAGCCTGCGCCAAATCGACGGTCTTCATCAGGAGCTCATACAGACCGTTAGGCGCTTCGTATTCCAGGGAGAATATGCTGCTGGCGGTGGGCTGGGAATGGTCACCGTCGATGAGGAGGACTTTTTTGCCGGCGTCGGCCAAAAATCCGGCCAGATTGGCGCTTTGAGTGGATTTCCCTTCACCACCTTTTGTGGAGATGACAGGAACGACAAATGGGCTCGTCTGTTTTTTGCCCGTAGCGAGGGCTTTGGTCAATGTATGCATGAATACGCTCGAATTTTTCAATTCTTGCGTAACTAACTAATCTAAATTGCTTTTAACATTCTCGCTACATGCACGGGGATTGAAAATCCCCGTGTCCTTGGTTCGATTCCGAGTCCGGGCACCATATTCAGAAAAACCCGCCTATGGCGGGTTTTTCGCTTTCTGGAATGGGCTATCCGTTCTCATCAGTCCAGCGTTTTGCGGTAGGTACGCAGGCCGATAAAAATCACCGCCGCCGCCAGCCCCAGCAGCGGCAGAAAATCCGGCAGCAGCTCCGCCAGCGTGTAGCCCTTCAGCATCACCCCTTTGATTAAGCGAATAAAGTAGGTCAGCGGCAGGCATGAACCGATCGCCTGCGCCCAGGCCGGCATGCTGATAAACGGGCTGATAAAGCCGGACAGCAGCACCGAGGGAATAAAGTAGAACGACGACATCTGCAACGCCTGCAGCTGGCTTTGCGCAATGCTGGAAATGGTGATGCCGACCGACAGGCACAGAAAAATATAGACCGTCAGCACCGTCAGGAGTAAAAACACGTTCCCCAGCAGCGGAATATTAAACAGATATACCGCGCACAGCAGGATCATTACCGACTGGAACATGCCGATCAGCACATAAGGCGTGATCTTACCGACGATCACCTCCAGCCCGGTCACCGGCGATACCAGCAGGTTTTCGATCGCACCGCTCTCACGCTCACGGGTGATCGCCAGCGCGGTCATCAGGATCATGGTGGTACTCAGGATCGAGCCGATAATCCCGGGAATAGTATTGTACTGTGTGATCCCCTCCGGGTTGAACATCCGGTGCACCACCAGCTCGAAGTTCTCCGTCCCTTCCCTGCCCCGCAGTGACTCCGGCAGATCGTACTGAAACATATTTTTTGACGCCTGCGCGATGGCACTCAGCGCGTTGCCGCCGGCGATCGGATCAATAGCATCGCTTTGGATCAGCAACTGCGGCTTTTCACCACGCAAAATCTTCTGGCTGAAGTCCGCCGGGATGGTCACGATAAAGATCACATCACCCCGCACAAAAGCCTTTTCCGCCTCCTGCTCCGAGGCTGCCGGCTGCAGGGAGAAATATTGAGTATTCTGTGCTGCACTGATAAACACCTGGCTCAGATGCCCCGAGTCATAGTTCAACAACGCCGCCGGCACATGGCGCGGATCCATATTCACTGCATAGCCCAGAATGATCAGTTGGAACAGCGGCGTCAGGAACACCATGCTGAAACTCACCCGATCCCGGCGCAGTTCATGGATCTCCTTGATCACCACCCCCAGCCAGCGCGTGAGCGAAAAGTTAATCATTGGTTTTTTCATCGCTACTCTTCATCAGGTAGGTAAACGCATCCTCAAGCTGAGTCGGCACCTGGCACAGTTCATACCCCACCGGCAACCGTGCCGTCAGTAAACCGTGCAGCCGTTCGCCGTTGCAGGCGGTAACATACAGCGCATTGCCGAAGATGACCGTCTGCTCGATCTCTGGCAGGGCTTGCAGCCGGTTTTCTAACTCCGTCAATCTCTTGCCGCGCACCTGGATCGTGGTGAGATTTTGCGCCTGGATAATATCTGCGATGGCGCCGCTGGCCAGCAGGGTGCCGTAGGAAAGGTACGCCACTTTATGGCAGCGCTCCGCTTCATCCATATAGTGCGTGCTGACCAGAATGGAGATGCCGGCGTCAGAGAGGTGATGCAGCGTTTGCCAGAACTCGCGCCGCGCCTTGGGATCAACCCCAGCCGTCGGTTCATCCAGAAACAGCAGCTCAGGTTCGTGCAGCATACAGGCGGCCAGCGCCATCCTTTGCTTCCAGCCGCCGGACAGCACCTTCGCCAGCTGATGCTGGCGGGACGCCAGCCCCATCTCCTCCAGTACGCGCTCAATACGCTGCTTACGCCGGTCAAGATTGTGCAGGCGTGCAATAAATAATAAATTTTCCCGAATGGTCAAATTACCCCACATTGAAAAATGCTGGGTCATATAGCCAATGCGCCGCTTAATCGCTTCACGCTGGGTAAATATGTCCATCCCCAGGCAAGAGCCACTGCCGGAATCCGGCGTGATCAAACCGCACATCATGCGTATCGAGGTGGTTTTACCGCTGCCGTTCGGCCCCAGAAAGCCGTAAATCTCGCCTTTGCCAATGCGTAAAGAAAAATCCCTCACCGCATGATTGGCGCCAAAGTGTTTATTCAACTTGTGAACATCAATGCACCAGTCATTCATCGTGAACGAGCCTCACCTGCACCGGCTGGCCAATCTTCATCCGCTGCGCCTGCACAAGCTCCGGTCGCGCCTCAGCCATGAACACCAGTTTTTCACGGCGTTTGGTGCTGTAAATCACCGGTGGAGAGTATTCCGCCTGCGGACTGAGATAGTGAACCGTCCCCGCGATCGGCTCTGCGCAGCCGTCACAAAGAATATCGATGCGTGAACCCACATGTAGCGCTCCCAGATCCTTTTCCGGTACAAAGAAACGGACCTTGATATTTTCCGGCGGCAGCAGACTGATAATGGGTTTACCGGCAGCGGGACGCTCGCCGGGGCGATAAATAACGTCATAAACCAATGCCGACTCCGGTGCGACAATCTGGCTTTGCTGCAAATCCCAACGCGCTTTGTCCAGCTGCAGCCTGGCGGATGCCACCCGCGCCGACTGGTTGTTAATCCGCTCTTGCCGCGCCGGTAGCGCCTTGGCACTCAGTTGATGCGACAGCTCATTAACCTGCGCAATCTTCTGTGCATAATCCGCTTCCATCCCCTCCCACTCCGTGGCGGAAATAACATGCTTGGTATAAAGAGGCTGATTTCTTTCCAGTTGACGTTTTGCCAGTTTGGCTGCGGCACGCGCCCGCGTTAACTGTGCACGCACCACGTCCAGCTCCTTATCACGATCGCCAGAACGCAAATCCTGCAGCAGGGCGCGTTCAGCCATATAATTCTTCTCTGCAATACGCAGCGCATTATCGGCGTTAAAAGACTCCATGGTAGCCAAGGGTTGTCCCTTTTCGACCCAAGCGCCTTTATTAACCAGAACCTTCTCAATCTTTTCACTGGCGTGATAAGAGAGATAGATAAATTCACCGTTGGCATAGCCGGAAAATGCATCGGACGATGTATCCCTACAGCCCGAGCACAGCAAAGAAAAAATAATAATCAGCACAGCCTTACCAGTAAGGTTCATTGAAGATATTCCTATATACCAAGAGGCAGCGACGTATTTCTCTCGATAAATAATTACGCCGTTTTAATATAGTGGGATTGATAACTTTTCTTCAGCGCCGCCAGTTTGCAAATACTCAAGCCGGCAATAGAATTAAAACTCTGGTCGTCCTTAAACCCAAGCAGCATTGAACCGCCAAGGTAAAACCAGCGCGCCATCTGCTTAAATGGCCATGGCAGTTGATAGCCGGCTTCATCCAGTAGCGTATTCAGCCGCTTCCAGTCGGCGCGAAAGTCATCGCCGGAAAACAGCGTACCGGATGTGCTGTTCGGCCAGTTCGCCTCTCCCGCCATTAAGCCGGCCTGATGCGGCGCGGAGAAATAGCATTGGTAGAAATCAATAATCAATCGCTGCGCTGAAACAGAATAGTTTTTGGGAATCGTTAATACCCCCAGCAGATTTTTATAATCAGGATAACGCTGAGAAAAACAGAAAATACCTTTCCATAATGCATCCAGCGCATTGGTTTTTTGATATTGATGCTGAATAAACCCACGCCCGACTTCAAAACTTTCGGCGACGTCAGCCGTTAAGAGGCGGGTATACTGGAAGAGGGAATAGCTATACAGACCTTCTACGCCACGCTTGGCGATCTGCTCGCCTGCCGGCACAATACGGTAGGCGCCAACAATTTCCAATGCCTGCGGATCCCAGAGTATCACATGGTAATAGTCCGGATCGTAAACGTCATTATCGCGCTTTTCCCCGGATCCCATCGCCAAGGCGCGGAATGAGGCTTCACGCAGCCGGCCCAGCTCCTGTAAAATTGGCGAATATGCCTCGTCCTGATAACGATACAGATATATCCGTTTACCATCACCAAGCGTTTTCAACACTTCACACCGACTCAGTGCATTAGCCAGCAGGCTTCTCGATTCCGGAGCGGCAAGCGCCGGCAATGTAGGCACCACTCCCGGTTTCCCCTTACCGACGCTCAAAAGATGAGCCCGGCAATCGGCAGCCAACGTCTCCAGCGCTTCATCCGTCTTTAGGGCTGAAACGCCGATTGGCTGACAAATCCTCATACGTAGCGTACTGCCCTGATGTCGGGCTATTTCACGGAAAATCATTAGATTAGACAAGGGACGCCAGGCAAGCGCTGCCATGTAATACCAAACGCTGTTGATGCCGCGAATATGCACAGGCAACAGCGTCGCCCGGGTACGACGCGCCAGGTGAATGAACCCCGGATGCCATGGCGACTCCCGCAGCCCGCCCAGCGACAGGCCGGCTAATCGCCCTGCCGGGCAGATCAGCAGAACGCCCCCTTTTTCCAGGTGGTCGCTCATCTCTTTAAATTGCCGATGGCTCATCTTACCGTGCATATTTCTGATGCCGATCGAGATATCTTTTATTTGCGGAAACAAAAAGGTTAATACATGGTTAGCAATTATCTTCACATCTTTACGCACACGTGAAATCGTGCTCATTAACGCCAACCCATCGATAACCGTAGGATGATTGGCAATCACAATCAGCGGCCCCTGGCTGGGGATATTATCGTAATCGCCACCGTGTGCCTCAAAGCGCAACTGCAGGGTATCGACTACCGAATCAACCCAATCAAGCCCTTGCTTTCCTTTGGCTTTTTGTAATACTGGCGCAATCTTTTCTTCGCCGAACACCCATTTAATTAACCTACGCCGGCGAGGAGACATATCCTGCCCCGGGAAAAACTCCTCAATAACCCTGCCAATTGTATCCATACAAGCACCTTCGATTATCCAAGCTGATTTGCAGTTCCACTAAAAAAACCAACAAAATCATCCTGCTAATTAAAATTAATTCACAGGAAAATATATTTTCGATATAAACATAACCACGAATTATAAAAATCGAATCGTCAACACCAAACCATCATCTAACGTGATAATTATATAAAATATAACCGGGAGGGCGTTTTAAAGTCCAGAAATAAATAAATATCACCGTCTCCATCAACCACAAGGAATAAGGATATTTCCGACCATACATCAGGAATCATCATAAAATACCATGTGCAGGGTGTTTTATGTTGATTTTAATTCCAGCTTGGATAAAAGTAGTCATCGAAATATCTTGTCCGGCCAATTTAACTTGGGCGCCATTTATTTCTTCACGTTGAAAAAACAAACCTGTCATATAAAAGGATGATGATTATGAGAGAATTAAATAAAGTCGAATTACAGGACGTTTCTGGCGCAGGTCCAATTGCTGATGCAGCAAAAGCATTGGGCAACGGCATCGGTGCACTGATCGAAAACTTTGGCATCAAAGGCGCTAAAGACGCAGCTGCCAACCTGGGCAACGGCATCGGTGAAGTTATCGAAGCTGGTCTGTCCGTACTGGGCGGCATCTTCGGCGGCATCTTTGGCCGTCGTCCAGCCAAATAAGCTGAACGATAAGCAAACCCCAGGCTGCGCAAAACGCAGCCTGGGGTTTTCTGTTTACGGCGTAATCAGCAAAGTGTGATGAATATGCTCCTCACGCCATTATCTCACCTACACCGGCCAGCGGTTCAGCGTGATGCCGCGCGTTGCCGCACTCGCACCGAAGTCCGCCAGCATGGCACGTACGTCAGGATCGATATATTCTGCATTGTCGCATTCCGCAATCACCACGCAGTTATCAGGAATCTGCGCCAATACGCTCTGCAGCCGCGGATTATGCAGGAAGGTCAGATTCTGATGAAAACGCACCACATAGTGATCGTCATACTGCGCCAGCTGCAGCGCATTGTGATGGCTTTTGTAGGTGCTGCACAGAACCTGCGCCATCAGACCAATTGCGATCCCCGCCAGCATGCCGAAGATAATAATCCCGCCAACGGTGACGATAAACGGTACGAAGTGCGCCAGTCCCATACGCCACTGTACGGCAAACAACGCCGGAGAAGCCAGTTTATAGCCGGTATACAGCAGTACCGCCGCCAGGCTTGCTAACGGAATGACGTTCAACAAATCGCTGAAGAACACACCGCACAACAGCAACAGAACCCCGTGCAGTAAAATAGAAACTTTACTGCGTGCTCCTGCATTTACGTTAACCGAACTCCGCACGATAACGGCGGTGATGGGCAAACCGCCCAAAAATCCGCTCAGCATGTTACCGACACCCTGCGCGCGCATTTCTTTATCCGGCGATGGCGCTGGTGTCTGCGATTTAAGCTTTTTCAACGCTTCCTGACTGAGCAAGGTTTCCAGGCTGGCCACCAACGCTAACGTCACCGCGATCACATAAACGGCAGGGTTACTCCATGCCCCCTGCCAGTCCGGCCGGCTGAACTGCGCGCCCAATTCGTCAACGCTGTCGAATTGGGGTAAGGCAATGCGTGAGATATTGCCCATAAACTCCGGCATCAGGCGTTCGCCGAATACCACGGCCAAACCGCCCCACAGTACCGCCACCAACGGCCCGGGGATATACGTCATCACTTTTATGCGCTTCACCGGCGCCGTCGTCCAGGCCCAAAGAATAAGCAGTGCACCCAACGCGACCACGACCGAAGCCGGCGACAACATCTGACCTGCGGCGCTAAACAGCCCTGACAGGCCCTCTTCGCCCTGATAACCCAGCGCGACCGGTATCTGTTGCATAATCAGCAACAGGCCAATCGCCGCCAGCATGCCCTGGATAACCGTCCCGGGCACCAATGAAATAAAGCGTCCAGCACGCAACAAACCGAAAATAAGCTGCAGTACCCCCGCCATAATCAGCGCGACCAGCAGCAAAGAAAATGATCCGAGCGTTTCCATCGCCCCAACGACGATGGTTACCAATCCGGCGGCCGGCCCGCTAACCGCATAACGCGACGGGCTAAGTAATGTGACCACCAGACCGCCAATCACACCGGTCAGCAGTCCGACAAACGGCGGCACGCCACTCGCCTGAGCAATGCCCAGACTGAGCGGTAAAGCCACCAAAAACACGACGATCCCTGCGGGAATATCATTACGCAGAGTGCTTAAGCTCATTATGCACCTCCGCACTGTCCTGATGAATCAGCTCCTTCAGATGCCCGTCATGCAAATCGTAAACGCAGCCGAATACATCCAGAGTGCGGCCCTGTTGCCAGACCTGTTGCACCGGCTGGCAGTCGACAAGATGAGCAAACTGGGTCACCACGTGCGCGTCGATCACGCGATTCAAGCGCTGCATCTCATCCTCTTCACTCTGCTGATACTGCGGCAGTTCGCTCGCCAGCGACTGACGCAAATTTTTCAGACGCCTTGCTAACGCGCTGTTCTCCTGCGACAACGGCAGATCGGGCAGATTAACTGCGGCCTGCACGCCGCCACAACCATAGTGGCCGCACAGCACGATTGCGGAGACATGCAGATAGTCCAACGCGTACTGCAATACGCTCATCAGGCTATCGTCATCCTGTAAAACCATATTGGCGATATTACGGTGTACAAACAGCTCACCCGGGTGTGCGCCGGTCAGCACCTCCGCCGGAACCCGGCTATCGGAACAACCTATCCACAGTGCATGTGGCTGCTGACCGGCGATATGCTTACGGAAATAATGAGGATTGCGCTGGCGCTGTTGCAACGCCCAGCTGCGATTCCTGGCTATTAGGGGTTTGAGTATTGTCACAGCATGCTTCTCTCTGTTGGGGACAAACAGGCTTTCACCTACCCGCCCAGGGCCAATAACATAAAAAAAACTTATGATGTCGATAAAGGCTTGAAGCTAATACATGACATTTTCATGTCATGCAGGATCGTTCCTAAAGAAGGAAAACCCTTTATTAAAAATAGAGGCAGCGAGGATTAAGGCAAGTAAAAAAAGGTGGGAACTTTTAACAATCGTTACTAATCACAATGATTTTTAACAATAAAAAAATGATACCGTAGTATTAAAAAACTAAAGTAAGTGCTTACTGAAGAAACTTTACACTCAAAGGGCAATCGCTGGCATCACATCACAAAAAAAGCCCGCCAATGGCGGGCTTTTTTAATAATTAGCGAGAGGCAATATTAAGATTGTCTTGCTGTTTTTACTTTGCCCGCAAGGAATTCCTTCTCATAGGCCAGCGCTTTACTGCTGTCGAACTGGCGCTCCCACTTGGAGACGACCAGCACAGCCAACGCGTTGCCGACAACGTTCAACGCCGTACGCGCCATATCCAGGATGCGGTCGACGCCAGCGATAAAGGCCAGCCCTTCCAGCGGAATCCCCACGCTACCCAGCGTTGCCAGCAGCACAACGAAGGAAACGCCCGGTACGCCGGCAATACCTTTTGACGTCACCATCAGCGTCAACACCAACACGATTTCCTGACCGATTGACAGTTCAATACCGTAGAGCTGGGCAATAAAGATGGCGGCAATGCTCTGGTACAACGTGGAACCATCCAGGTTAAACGAGTACCCGGTCGGCACCACAAAGCTGGTGATCGATTTCGGCGCACCGTAGGCTTCCATTTTTTCAATAATGCGCGGCAGCACCGTTTCCGAACTGGCAGTGGAATAGGCCAGAATAAGCTCGTCTTTCAGGATTCGGATCAGCGTCCAGATGCGCAGTTTGCACATTCGCGCCACCGTTCCGAGCACCACCAGGGCGAAGAAGGCGATGGCCACATACACCAACAGCACCAGCTTGGCGAGCGGCAATAACGAGGCAAAACCAAAGTTTGCGACGGTTACCGCAATCAGGCCAAAGACCCCGACCGGCGCATAACGCATAATCATATGCGTTACTTTGAACATGGTTTCAGAAACCGCTTTAAAGACGTTCAATAGCGGCTCTTTCGTTTCCTTGGGCAGGGAAGAGAGCCCTAAGCCAAACAGTACCGAGAAGAAGATAATCGGCAGCATGTCGCCTTTTGCCATCGATGCGAATACGTTGGACGGGATCAGCGATAAAATAGTGCTTACCAGGCTGTGAGAGCCGCTCTGTACCTGTTCGGTGGTTTTCTCATACTGGGAGATATCCACGGTAGTCAGCGTTGACATATCGATGCCGTGGCCGGGTTGGAAAACATTCGCCAAGGTCAACCCCACCACAATCGCGATGGTGGTTATTACCTCAAAATAGAGAATGGTTTTCAAACCAATGCGGCCCAATTTCTTCGCATCGCCGACGCCGGCAATACCGACGACTAAGGTAGAAATAACGATTGGTACGACAATCATTTTAATCAGGCTGATAAAAATATTCCCAGCGGGGCTAAGAATATTATTAACAAGCCATTCGCGAGAGTCCGCCTGATTGTGCAGGATCGCTCCAACAACAATCCCTAGCACCAACGCAATCAAGATTTGCCAAGCAAGGCTAATTTTCACACTTCTCATACCCAAAAAAGTCCTCAAAGCATTCCTCTGAAGTATTTTTTACCAACAACTCCAGATGAAATACTTAATCAATTCAATACAGGTTTATGTTAATTTAATGTAACGTTCACTTGCCCTGTCAGTGTTGCGGGTTAAATCTGTACCATCTGAAGCCTATGCTCTGCAAGCCTTGTTTCACCTGCAAAAAGCGCGCCGCTGCAGGAAATGCTAACTTCTCAATAATTTCCATTAACATAATTCGTTGTTATTAAATACATAATTCACTGTGCGTTAAGCTATAAAACAAACAGATCGTTCAATTTATCGGCAATAAGGAAATGCGTGACCCATCACGTAATATGCATATTTAAGCGTATGGTTGGAACTTCCTGAAACTTACACAAACTTACAAATTTTAATACTAAAACAATAAATTACATTTGCCTACATGGCGGATGAATGATTGTCAAAAGAAGGGAATCCTTACAAATACTGGATGTATTTATTGCGTACTTCACGGTGTTTTTTTATTGCGTTACGTTTAACTTTTAAGAAAAAACAATTCATAGATATCATGCCTAATTAATACCGAATAGGAATATTAATAACCACATTATTACGAAACAGTTTTAGCCATGCTAAATGCAATATCTCATGACGTTTTTAACATCCCTTGCTTTATGTTTTTTTGTTCTTTAAATACGGGTTTGTTGTCAAAAACTGTGAACTCCCCCGTAAAGACACATTAACCTCGCAGATCTCCCCGTCAATTCGCCAGTAACTATTACAAATCAATATCTTCGTTGCGTGATCTATCGCGCAAAAAAGGAACAAAGAATCATAGCAAACTATACTTAACCACCAGTTGACATATCATTAACAACCTATAACAAGGAGTAAAAGCTATGAGCCAACTGCACAAACATGCGATTCCTGCCGCAATTGCGGAACATGCCCTGATTAGCCCGGCACAATACCAGCAATACTATCTGCAATCGGTGCAAGACCCGGCGGCCTTCTGGGGAGAACACGGCAAGATTGTTGACTGGATCAAGCCTTATACTCAGGTAAAAAACACCTCTTTCGCGCCGGGGAATATCAGCATCCGCTGGTTTGAAGACGGCACTCTCAACCTGGCAGCCAACTGCCTGGATCGCCATCTGGCCACCCGCGGCGACCAAACCGCCATTATCTGGGAAGGTGACGACCCGAACCAATCCAAGCATGTGACCTATAAGCAACTGCATCACGATGTCTGCCAATTTGCCAACGTGCTCAAAAGTCTGGGGGTGAAGAAAGGCGACGTCGTGGCGATTTATATGCCTATGGTGCCAGAGGCGGCGGTAGCGATGCTGGCCTGCGCTCGTATCGGGGCGGTGCACTCCGTGATCTTTGGCGGCTTCTCACCGGAAGCGGTGGCCGGACGCATTATCGACTCCAACGCCCGCCTGGTGATCACCGCCGATGAAGGCCTGCGCGCCGGCCGTTCCGTTCCCTTGAAAAAGAATGTGGATGACGCACTGAAAAATCCAGGGGTGACCAGCGTCGACAATGTGGTGGTTTTCCAACGTACCGGTAAACCCGGCTACTGGCAGGAAGGCCGCGACCTCTGGTGGCACGAGCTGACCGTCGGGGTCTCTGCAGAGTGTCCGCCGGAAGAGATGAATGCCGAAGATCCGCTGTTTATCCTCTATACCTCCGGTTCGACCGGTAAACCGAAGGGCGTACTGCATACTACCGGCGGCTATCTGGTCTATGCGGCGATGACCTTCAAATACGTCTTCGACTACCATGATGGCGACATTTACTGGTGCACCGCCGACGTCGGTTGGGTTACCGGCCACAGCTATTTACTGTATGGCCCGCTGGCCTGCGGCGCCATTACCCTGATGTTTGAAGGCGTGCCGAATTATCCCGGAGTTAATCGTCTGTCGCAGGTCATCGACAAACATCAGGTTAATATTCTGTATACCGCACCAACGGCGATCCGTGCGCTGATGGCGGAGGGCGACAAAGCGATTGAAGGTACCAAACGCGACTCGCTGCGCATTATGGGCTCGGTGGGCGAACCGATTAACCCGGAAGCCTGGGAGTGGTACTACGAAAAAATTGGCAACGGCCAGTGTCCGATCATGGACACCTGGTGGCAGACCGAAACCGGCGGTTTTATGATCACCCCGCTGCCCGGCGCTACCGAGCTGAAAGCCGGTTCCGCCACGAAGCCGTTCTTCGGCGTACAGCCGGCGCTGGTCGATAATGCCGGTACGCCGCAGGAAGGCGCCTGCGAGGGCAATCTGGTGATGGTCGACTCCTGGCCTGGCCAGGCGCGGACGCTGTTTGGCGATCACGAGCGCTTTGAACAGACCTATTTCTCGACCTTTAAAGGGATGTACTTCAGCGGCGATGGCGCACGACGCGATGAAGACGGCTATTACTGGATTACCGGCCGCGTCGATGATGTGCTGAACGTTTCCGGCCACCGTCTGGGAACGGCAGAAATCGAGTCGGCGCTGGTTGCCCACCCGAAAATCGCTGAAGCCGCAGTGGTCGGTATTCCACATAATATTAAAGGCCAGGCGATTTATGCTTATATCACACTGAATCACGGTGAAGAACCGACGCCGGAGCTCTATACCGAAGTACGCAACTGGGTGCGTAAAGAGATAGGGCCAATCGCCACACCGGATATCCTGCACTGGACCGACTCTCTGCCGAAAACCCGCTCCGGCAAAATCATGCGGCGTATTCTGCGCAAAATTGCCGCCGGCGATACCAGCAATCTGGGTGATACCTCGACGCTGGCAGATCCGGCGGTTGTCGACAAGCTGTTGGAAGAAAAACAATCAATGAAAGTACCGTCGTAATTTTTTGCCGTTCCCGGCCGCCCGGTGCATGTCCGGCCGGCGGCCGCTATCTCCGAAAGTGTTCAGGTTGCAGTCTGCGTCTGAATGAATTACCCGGTATCTGCCTGAAACAAATGCCGGAACAGATGTAGGTATCCTGAAAGGCTGCGGATATAGCGCGGCGTTCGCAATCAATGCCTTTTGGAGACATACAATGAATGACACCATTTACCAGGGAATTGAGCAAAACCCGCGCTTTAAGGAGCTGGTGCGCAAACGTGGCCGTTTCGCCTGGCTACTGTCGTTAATCACGCTGGCGCTATACGTCGGCTTTATCCTACTGATCGCCTTCGCGCCGCAGTGGCTGGGTACCCCCATCGCCGCCGGCTCCACCATCACCCGAGGTATTCCCGTCGGCGTTGGATTGATCGTCATCTCTTTTGTCTTGACCGGTATCTACGTGTTCCGTGCTAACGGCGAGTTTGATCGCCTGACGGCAGAGATTCTGCGTGAGGTGAAACAATGAGATACTTACTTGCCATTGCCGCCCTGCTGCTGCCAACACTGGCCAATGCTGATGCCATCACCGGTGCGGTACAGCGCCAGCCGTTAAATATTCAAGCCATCGTGATGTTTGTCCTGTTCGTCGGTGCGACGCTGTACATCACTTACTGGGCCTCCAAACGCACCCGCTCCCGCCAGGATTACTACACCGCCGGTGGTCGTATCACCGGTTTTCAAAACGGGCTGGCGATCGCCGGTGACTTTATGTCCGCCGCCTCGTTTCTCGGCATTTCCGCATTGGTTTATACCTCCGGCTACGACGGACTGATCTATTCCATTGGTTTTCTGATTGGTTGGCCGATTATCCTATTCCTGATCGCCGAACGGCTACGTAACCTAGGGCGCTATACCTTTGCCGACGTCGCATCGTACCGACTGCAGCAAAAACCGATTCGTCTGCTGTCAGCATGCGGTTCTCTGGTGGTGGTTGCGCTCTATCTGATTGCCCAGATGGTCGGCGCCGGCAAACTGATCGAGCTGCTGTTCGGGCTGAACTACCACGTAGCGGTTATTTTGGTCGGTATTTTGATGGTGATGTACGTTCTGTTTGGCGGGATGTTGGCCACCACCTGGGTACAGATTATCAAAGCCGTTTTGCTACTGGCCGGCGCCAGTTTTATGGCACTGATGGTGATGAAGTCGGTCAATTTTGACTTTAATACGCTGTTTGCCGAAGCCGTGAAGGTGCACCCGAAAGGGGGCGAAATCATGAGCCCCGGCGGGCTGGTCTCCGACCCAATATCCGCACTCTCGCTGGGCCTGGCACTCATGTTCGGTACCGCCGGTCTGCCGCATATCCTGATGCGCTTCTTCACCGTCAGCGATGCTAAAGAAGCACGGAAAAGCGTGTTCTACGCCACCGGCTTTATTGGCTACTTTTATATTCTGACCTTTATTATCGGCTTTGGCGCCATCCTGCTGGTCAGCGCTAACCCTGCCTTTAAAGATGCCACCGGCGCTCTGCTTGGCGGCACCAATATGGCCGCCGTTCACTTAGCCAATGCAGTTGGCGGTAATTTCTTCCTTGGTTTTATCTCTGCCGTCGCGTTCGCCACCATCCTGGCGGTTGTTGCCGGTCTGACATTAGCCGGGGCTTCTGCGGTATCGCACGATCTTTACGCCAGCGTGGTCAAAAACGGCAAGGCGACCGAGAAAGAAGAGCTGCGGGTGTCGAAAATTACCGTAGTACTGCTGGGGATCGTCGCCATTGGCTTGGGGATCCTGTTCGAAAAACAAAATATCGCCTTTATGGTCGGGCTAGCCTTCTCCATCGCCGCCAGTTGTAACTTCCCGATCATTATTCTTTCTATGTACTGGTCCCGTCTGACAACCCGCGGCGCCATGATCGGTGGCTGGCTCGGTCTGCTGACCGCGGTGCTTCTGATGATTCTGGGGCCAACGATCTGGGTAGAGATTCTGGGCCATGAGAAGCCTATCTATCCGTACGAATACCCGGCGCTGTTCTCCATGATCGTAGCCTTTATCGGTACCTGGCTGTTCTCCGTCACCGATAGTTCATTGACGGGTCAGCAGGAGCGTGAGCGCTTCCGCTCCCAGTTTGTTCGTTCGCAAACCGGGCTAGGGATTTCCCAGGGAAGTTCTCATTAGTCGGTAATTCAAGGAAGCAAACACCCGTGACTCAAAGGCCCTACGGGGCCTTTTAATGGTCGATAAGAGTAAAATACAGGTAAGCGATCCTAACGGCCAAAAACGCAAAAAGCCTCATGCTTTCGCATGAGGCTTCTTACTTTGTTTGATGCCTGGCAGTGTCCTACTCTCGCATGGGGAGACCCCACACTACCATCGGCGCTACGGCGTTTCACTTCTGAGTTCGGCATGGGGTCAGGTGGGACCACCGCGCTATTGCCGCCAGGCAAATTCTGTTTTAATCAACCCGCAACGCGTCCACGTCGCCAGTCAATCCAATCTCGGAACTTCACTGAAAATCAAATCGCGTCTCTAAAACACCTTCGGTGTTGTAAGGTTAAGCCTCACGGTTCATTAGTACTGGTTAGCTCAATGCATCGCTGCACTTACACACCCAGCCTATCAACGTCTTAGTCTTAAACGTTCCTTCAGGGGCCTTAAAGGCCCAGGGAAGACTCATCTTGAGGCAAGTTTCGCGCTTAGATGCTTTCAGCGCTTATCTTTTCCGCACTTAGCTACCGGGCAATGCCATTGGCATGACAACCCGAACACCAGTGGTGCGTTCACTCCGGTCCTCTCGTACTAGGAGCAACCCCTCTCAATCTTCCAACGCCCACGGCAGATAGGGACCGAACTGTCTCACGACGTTCTAAACCCAGCTCGCGTACCACTTTAAATGGCGAACAGCCATACCCTTGGGACCTACTTCAGCCCCAGGATGTGATGAGCCGACATCGAGGTGCCAAACACCGCCGTCGATATGAACTCTTGGGCGGTATCAGCCTGTTATCCCCGGAGTACCTTTTATCCGTTGAGCGATGGCCCTTCCATTCAGAACCACCGGATCACTAAGACCTGCTTTCGCACCTGCTCGAGCCGTCACTCTCGCAGTCAAGCTAGCTTATGCCTTTGCACTAACCTCACGATGTCCGACCGTGATTAGCTAACCTTCGTGCTCCTCCGTTACTCTTTGGGAGGAGACCGCCCCAGTCAAACTACCCACCAGACACTGTCCTCACCCCCGATTAGGGGGCCGAGTTAGAACATCAAACATTAAAGGGTGGTATTTCAAGGTTGGCTCCATGCAGACTGGCGTCCACACTTCAAAGCCTCCCACCTATCCTACACATCAAGGCTCAATGTTCAGTGTCAAGCTATAGTAAAGGTTCACGGGGTCTTTCCGTCTTGCCGCGGGTACACTGCATCTTCACAGCGAGTTCAATTTCACTGAGTCTCGGGTGGAGACAGCCTGGCCATCATTACGCCATTCGTGCAGGTCGGAACTTACCCGACAAGGAATTTCGCTACCTTAGGACCGTTATAGTTACGGCCGCCGTTTACCGGGGCTTCGATCAAGAGCTTCTGGTTACCCATAACCCCATCAATTAACCTTCCGGCACCGGGCAGGCGTCACACCGTATACGTCCACTTTCGTGTTTGCACAGTGCTGTGTTTTTATTAAACAGTTGCAGCCAGCTGGTATCTGCGACTGGCTTCAGCTCCATCCGCGAGGGACTTCACCTACGCGCCAGCGTGCCTTCTCCCGAAGTTACGGCACCATTTTGCCTAGTTCCTTCACCCGAGTTCTCTCAAGCGCCTGGGTATTCTCTACCTGACCACCTGTGTCGGTTTGGGGTACGATTTCGTGTTACCTGGAGCTTAGAGGCTTTTCCTGGAAGCTTGGCATCAACTACTTCTGCACCGTAGTGCATCGTCATCACGCCTCAGGGTTAACAAGTAACCGGATTTACCAGGTCACTCCCCCTACACGCTTAAACCGAGACAACCGTCGCTCGGCTAGCCTAGCCTTCTCCGTCCCCCCTTCGCAGTAACACCAAGTACAGGAATATTAACCTGTTTCCCATCGACTACGCTTTTCAGCCTCGCCTTAGGGGTCGACTCACCCTGCCCCGATTAACGTTGGACAGGAACCCTTGGTCTTCCGGCGTGCGGGTTTTTCACCCGCATTATCGTTACTTATGTCAGCATTCGCACTTCTGATACCTCCAGCATGCCTCGCAGCACACCTTCAACGGCTTACAGAACGCTCCCCTACCCAACAACACCTAAGTGTCGCTGCCGCAGCTTCGGTGCATGGTTTAGCCCCGTTACATCTTCCGCGCAGGCCGACTCGACCAGTGAGCTATTACGCTTTCTTTAAATGATGGCTGCTTCTAAGCCAACATCCTGGCTGTCTGTGCCTTCCCACATCGTTTCCCACTTAACCATGACTTTGGGACCTTAGCTGGCGGTCTGGGTTGTTTCCCTCTTCACGACGGACGTTAGCACCCGCCGTGTGTCTCCCGTGATAACATTCTTCGGTATTCGGAGTTTGCATCGGTTTGGTAAGCCGGGATGGCCCCCTAGCCGAAACAGTGCTCTACCCCCGAAGATGAGTTCACGAGGCGCTACCTAAATAGCTTTCGGGGAGAACCAGCTATCTCCCGGTTTGATTGGCCTTTCACCCCCAGCCACAAGTCATCCGCTAATTTTTCAACATTAGTCGGTTCGGTCCTCCAGTTAGTGTTACCCAACCTTCAACCTGCCCATGGCTAGATCACCGGGTTTCGGGTCTATACCTTGCAACTAGACGCCCAGTTAAGACTCGGTTTCCCTACGGCTCCCCTATTCGGTTAACCTTGCTACAAAATATAAGTCGCTGACCCATTATACAAAAGGTACGCAGTCACACCACGAAGGTGCTCCCACTGCTTGTACGTACACGGTTTCAGGTTCTATTTCACTCCCCTCGCCGGGGTTCTTTTCGCCTTTCCCTCACGGTACTGGTTCACTATCGGTCAGTCAGGAGTATTTAGCCTTGGAGGATGGTCCCCCCATATTCAGACAGGATAACACGTGTCCCGCCCTACTCATCGAACTCACGACCTGTGCATCTTCGTGTACGGGACTATCACCCTTTACTGTGCGACTTTCCAGACGCTTCCACTGACACACAAGCCGATTCAGGTTCTGGGCTCTTCCCCGTTCGCTCGCCGCTACTGGGGGAATCTCGGTTGATTTCTTTTCCTCGGGGTACTTAGATGTTTCAGTTCCCCCGGTTCGCCTCATGCCACTATGTATTCATGACATGATAATGTGTCGAAACACACTGGGTTTCCCCATTCGGGTATCGTCGGTTATAACGGTTCATATCACCTTACCGACGCTTTTCGCAGATTAGCACGCCCTTCATCGCCTCTGACTGCCTAGGCATCCACCGTGTACGCTTAGTCACTTAACCTCACAACCCGAAGGTGTCTTCCGACATCGTCGCGTTGCTACATTTGAGAGACTCTATGACAGGTTACTCCTCATCCCAAACGTCTACGGGGGACAAGTTTCAGCTGCCATGTTTCAATTTTCAGCTTGTTCCAGATTGTTAAAGAGCAAATATCTCAAACATGACTCGCAAGCCAGTTTTGAGATATCGTTTGATACCGTCTTTCACCCGATATCAGCAAGTGGCGTCCCCTAGGGGATTCGAACCCCTGTTACCGCCGTGAAAGGGCGGTGTCCTAGGCCTCTAGACGAAGGGGACACGATATATGTCGGCTTCGCAGACGCTTTGCTCGTTCTTTTCATCAGACAATCTGTGTGGACACTGCACAGTCAGGATATCTTTAGGTAAGGAGGTGATCCAACCGCAGGTTCCCCTACGGTTACCTTGTTACGACTTCACCCCAGTCATGAATCACAAAGTGGTAAGCGCCCTCCCGAAGGTTAAGCTACCTACTTCTTTTGCAACCCACTCCCATGGTGTGACGGGCGGTGTGTACAAGGCCCGGGAACGTATTCACCGTAGCATTCTGATCTACGATTACTAGCGATTCCGACTTCATGGAGTCGAGTTGCAGACTCCAATCCGGACTACGACGTACTTTATGAGGTCCGCTTGCCTTCGCAGGTTCGCTTCTCTTTGTATACGCCATTGTAGCACGTGTGTAGCCCTACTCGTAAGGGCCATGATGACTTGACGTCATCCCCACCTTCCTCCAGTTTATCACTGGCAGTCTCCTTTGAGTTCCCGGCCGAACCGCTGGCAACAAAGGATAAGGGTTGCGCTCGTTGCGGGACTTAACCCAACATTTCACAACACGAGCTGACGACAGCCATGCAGCACCTGTCTCAGAGTTCCCGAAGGCACCAATCCATCTCTGGAAAGTTCTCTGGATGTCAAGAGTAGGTAAGGTTCTTCGCGTTGCATCGAATTAAACCACATGCTCCACCGCTTGTGCGGGCCCCCGTCAATTCATTTGAGTTTTAACCTTGCGGCCGTACTCCCCAGGCGGTCGATTTAACGCGTTAGCTCCGGAAGCCACGCCTCAAGGGCACAACCTCCAAATCGACATCGTTTACGGCGTGGACTACCAGGGTATCTAATCCTGTTTGCTCCCCACGCTTTCGCACCTGAGCGTCAGTCTTCGTCCAGGGGGCCGCCTTCGCCACCGGTATTCCTCCAGATCTCTACGCATTTCACCGCTACACCTGGAATTCTACCCCCCTCTACGAGACTCTAGTCTGCCAGTTTCAAATGCAGTTCCCAAGTTAAGCTCGGGGATTTCACATCTGACTTAACAAACCGCCTGCGTGCGCTTTACGCCCAGTAATTCCGATTAACGCTTGCACCCTCCGTATTACCGCGGCTGCTGGCACGGAGTTAGCCGGTGCTTCTTCTGCGAGTAACGTCAATGTAATGCCGTATTAAGACACTACCCTTCCTCCTCGCTGAAAGTGCTTTACAACCCGAAGGCCTTCTTCACACACGCGGCATGGCTGCATCAGGCTTGCGCCCATTGTGCAATATTCCCCACTGCTGCCTCCCGTAGGAGTCTGGACCGTGTCTCAGTTCCAGTGTGGCTGGTCATCCTCTCAGACCAGCTAGGGATCGTCGCCTAGGTGAGCCATTACCCCACCTACTAGCTAATCCCATCTGGGCACATCCGATGGTGTGAGGCCCGAAGGTCCCCCACTTTGGTCCGAAGACGTTATGCGGTATTAGCCACCGTTTCCAGTGGTTATCCCCCTCCATCGGGCAGTTTCCCAGACATTACTCACCCGTCCGCCGCTCGCCGGCAAAGTAGCAAGCTACTTTCCGCTGCCGCTCGACTTGCATGTGTTAGGCCTGCCGCCAGCGTTCAATCTGAGCCATGATCAAACTCTTCAATTAAAAGCTTGATTCGCTAAGTTAATAGCTGTTGCTCAAAGATTTACTGCATGAATTTTACTTCAGTTAGTCACTCTTCAAGACTTGATATTTTTTTGCATCCGAAGATGCTGGATATCGTCTTGTGAGTGCCCACACAGATTGTCTGATAAATTGTTAAAGAGCAGTGAGTTACGCGCTTTCGCTTGCTAACTCGAGGTGGCGTATATTACGCTTTCCTCTTTCAGAGTCAACCCGTTTTTTCAGGATTTTTTCTCTTTCGTCTCGGTCGCTGTGTGAAGTGAATCACTTGCGCCGTGTCGATGGAGGCGCATTATAGGGAGTTCCGCGCAGGCCGCAACAGGTATTTTCAACAAAAACGTTCGTTTGCTGCATTCCACAGCAAAAGCCGCCCTTATACCCACTTTTGCACAAACTTATCCACAGAAGGTATTTGAGCGGAAAATTTACGAGCGCCACGCAAACGTTTTCGCTACAATTCCCGGCGATGAAACGATCCCCCTTTATGGGGGCGTTACCTGAATCTGTTCCTGTTTCTCTTTATATAGAGAGTCAAAAGGTAGAGATTCACGTAACGCTCTTTATATTGCGACTCAAAAGCCAAGGGATAAAACCATGCAACAACCTCGTCCAATCCGCCGGGCCCTGCTCAGCGTTTCTGACAAAGCCGGTATCGTTGAATTTGCGCAGGCGCTGTCACAGCGCGGCGTTGAACTTCTGTCTACCGGCGGCACCGCCCGCCTGCTGGCTGATGCCGGCCTGCCTGTCACCGAAGTGTCCGACTATACCGGTTTCCCGGAGATGATGGACGGACGAGTCAAAACCCTACATCCCAAAGTACACGGCGGCATTCTCGGCCGGCGCGGCCAGGATGACGCCATCATGAACCAACATGCGATCCAGCCGATCGATATGGTGGTCGTCAACCTGTACCCTTTCGCACAGACCGTTGCACGCCCGGACTGCTCGCTGGAAGACGCGGTGGAAAACATCGATATCGGCGGGCCGACCATGGTGCGCTCTGCCGCCAAGAACCATAAAGACGTTGCCATCGTAGTAAAGAGCGGCGACTACGCGGCAATTATTGGCGAGATGGATAACAACGACGGCTCCCTGCTGTTCAACACCCGCTTCAATCTGGCGATCAAAGCCTTTGAGCATACCGCCGCCTATGACAGCATGATTGCCAACTACTTCGGCACGCTGGTGCCGGCTTACCACGGCGATACCGAACAGCCTGCCGGCCGCTTCCCGCGCACCCTGAATCTGAACTACGTGAAGAAGCAGGATATGCGCTACGGGGAAAACAGCCACCAGCAGGCCGCCTTCTATATAGAAGAGAATCTGCAGGAGGCGTCCGTCGCCACGGCGCAGCAGCTGCAGGGTAAAGCGCTCTCTTACAACAATATCGCGGATACCGACGCCGCGCTGGAGTGCGTAAAAGAGTTCGCCGAGCCGGCCTGCGTAATCGTCAAACATGCCAACCCGTGCGGCGTGGCAATTGGCGATGACATTCTGGCGGCCTACGAGCGCGCTTACAAAACCGACCCGACCTCCGCGTTCGGCGGCATCATCGCCTTTAACCGTGAGCTGGACGCCGCCACCGCGCAGGCCATTATCAGCCGCCAGTTCGTTGAAGTGATCATCGCGCCAAACGTCAGCGAAGAAGCACGCAGCCTGCTGGCCGCCAAACAGAACGTGCGCGTACTGGCCTGCGGACAATGGCAGCAGCGCGTTGCCGGCCTGGACTTCAAACGCGTCAACGGCGGCCTGCTAGTGCAGGATCGCGATTTGGGCATGGTGACCGCAGATGACCTGCGCGTCGTCACCGAGCGCCAGCCAAGCGAGCAAGAGCTGCGTGATGCGCTGTTCTGCTGGAAAGTAGCCAAGTTCGTGAAGTCCAATGCTATCGTCTATGCACGCGACAATATGACCATCGGCATTGGTGCCGGCCAAATGAGCCGCGTTTACTCCGCCAAAATCGCCGGCATCAAGGCAGGCGATGAAGGGCTGGAAGTGAAAGGCTCCGCAATGGCCTCCGACGCCTTCTTCCCGTTCCGCGACGGCATTGATGCCGCAGCCGCGGTGGGCATCACCTGCGTGATCCAGCCGGGCGGCTCCATTCGCGACGACGAAGTGATCGCCGCCGCCAACGAGCACGGCATCGCCATGATCTTCACCGACATGCGCCACTTCCGCCATTAATCCCCTGTTATTGCGTGCGCCGCGTGGCGCACGCCGTTTTTTGTGGAGCACCTGATGAATATTTTAGTTATCGGTAACGGCGGGCGTGAACACGCGCTGGCCTGGAAAGCCGCCCAGTCGCCGCTGGCTGATAAAGTGTACGTCGCCCCCGGCAATGCCGGCACCGCGCTGGAAAGCAATCTGGAAAACGTAGCCATTTCCGCCACCGACATCCCGGCGCTGCTCGCCTTTGCCCAGAGCCACGACATCGGCCTGACCATTGTCGGGCCGGAAGCACCGCTGGTAATCGGCGTGGTCGACGCCTTCCAGGCCGCCGGCCTGAAAATCTTCGGTCCGTCGCAGGCCGCCGCCCAGTTGGAAGGTTCCAAAGCATTTACCAAAGATTTCCTTGCCCGCCATCAGATCCCGACGGCGGAGTACCAAAACTTTACCGACGTAGACACGGCGCTGGACTATGTACGCAGCAAAGGCGCGCCGATCGTGATTAAGGCCGACGGGCTGGCGGCAGGCAAAGGGGTCATCGTCGCCCTGACGCTGCAGCAGGCAGAAGACGCCGTGCGCGATATGCTGGCGGGCAACGCCTTTGGCGACGCCGGCCACCGGATTGTGGTTGAAGAGTTCCTGGATGGCGAAGAAGCCAGCTTTATCGTTATGGTGGATGGCGAACACGTGGTGCCGATGGCCACCAGCCAAGACCACAAACGCGTCGGCGACGGCGATACCGGCCCGAACACCGGCGGCATGGGCGCTTACTCGCCGGCGCCGGTGGTTACCGACGAAATCCACCAGCGGGTGATGGATCAGGTGATCTGGCCAACGGTGCGCGGCATGGCGGCAGAAGGCAACACCTATGTCGGTTTCCTGTACGCCGGCCTGATGATCTCCGCCGAGGGTCAGCCAAAAGTGATCGAATTCAACTGCCGCTTCGGCGACCCGGAAACCCAGCCGATCATGCTGCGCCTGCGCTCCGATCTGGTGGCGCTGTGCCTGGCAGGCGCTGAAGGCACGCTGGATCAACAGACTTCCCTGTGGGATGAGCGCCCCGCTCTTGGCGTGGTGTTGGCTGCCGGCGGCTATCCTGGCGACTACCGCACCGGCGATGCAATTCACGGCCTACCGCAGCAGGAGAGCGCCGACGGTAAAGTCTTCCATGCCGGCACGCAATTGAAAGATGGCGAAGTTGTTACCAGCGGCGGACGCGTACTGTGTGTGACGGCGCTGGGCGAGACGGTGGCGCAGGCGCAGCAACGCGCTTATCAACTGGCGGCGGGTATTGAGTGGCAGGACAGCTTCTGCCGGAAAGATATCGGTTATCGCGCGATTGCGCGCGGCAAGTAAATCACGCTGCATGGCAGGGCGCGTTCGCCGCGTCCTGTCCCCTTCTGTTACAGCGCGTCTTCCTGCGGTTCCCAGGTACAGAAATCTTCGTTCGCCACCAGCAACAGCTGACGCCCTTCCGGCGCCTCCAGCCAAGCCACGCTGACCGGCCCTGCGCTGTTTTGCGCCCGGCGCTCAATCCACGCCGTCGCTCTGTCGCCCAGTTCCGGGTCACGCCACTGCCCGGCACAGGTTTTCACTCCGTCCTGCTGCCAGCGCCCCTGATATAAGGTCACTCTGCCGGCCCGCAACGCATCGCTTAGTGCCAGTACGCGGCGCGCCTGATATTGATAACGAGCGATATCGTCCGCAGACAGCGGTTCACGCCGCGTCGCCAGCTGGCGCTGCATAAAGCTGACCGTACCGTCATCGGTAAAACGCAGTTGAATAGAGTCGCGGTCGCCGTCGGCGTCAGTACGCTTGATTTGCCTCAGCGCGCCGTGTTGATAGTCATAGCGGGTTGTCACGGTGCCAACGCCGCGGTAGGGGCTGTATACGGTTACCAACACTGCCGGACGCTGTTGTTCGTCGTCTTTACGCCACAGGCGGATTACGCCCTGATCGGCCACGTAGCCGCTGGCGGTAAAGGCGGGGGGAGTATGATGCCAACTACATGCGCTCAGGACGCTGGCAATGCCAATGGCTGCCAGCGCCCTGCGCACAAACAAAAGGGGCTTCAAAGCCCCTCTGTTTAATCTTTTCACCAACACGCAGTCTTATTTAACTGCGTCTTTCAGTGCTTTGCCAGAAACGAACGCGGGTACGTTAGCCGCTGCAATTTTGATTTCTTTGCCAGTCTGTGGGTTGCGACCAGTGCGCTCTGCACGATGGTTTACTTTGAAAGTACCGAAACCAACCAATTGTACCGCATCACCTTCTTTCAGAGACTCAGTAATAGCAGCCAGGGTAGATTCCAGAGCCAGTTTAGCTTGTGCTTTGGAAAGGTCAGCCTTGTCCGCGATTACATCAATCAGTTGAGTCTTGTTCATAAGTTATCCTTACAGTGTGTTTATCGTTTGCAAAGCATCGAGTGCGACGGATATGCCGATTGACAGCACTCTCCTGCATACACGCACCGATAGCCACTTTTTTTACGCCCCCCAAATGTAGACCAGACAGGGTGCGGATGTGAAGCCTTAAGGCATGACAAATCAGGCGTTAAATCACGTTTTCTTGCCTTATTGCGCTAAATTTATCCCAATATTGCTCACGCCAGCCTCACGAAGGTCTGCGCGTAGCCCTTTAATCAGGTCTAAATCGCGCTCTTCGCAGGCTGCCAGCAGGCGGAAAATTTCCCACTGGATGTCCCATTCTTCCTCAACCGCCGGCAGAACCTTCAGTTCTTCATCGGTCATTTCTTTCCCGGCCTGGGTCATTTCCAACATCGCCACGGTGCGAATCGATGTTTCGCTGATGGCGATGGCGTGCTCCAGCGTCTCCCCGCTGAGGCGCGAATGGATCAGTTCCCCTAATGCGATACAGGCATCAATCGCCGGGTAAACGCCGTAAAGATCGTAATCTTCCGCCGCCGGAATCGCTTCCTCCAACTTCTCGAGCTGGCTGTCGAAGTTGACCTTGGCGTCTTTCACTACCAGCGTCTCCCAAATCAAATCCAGGATTCGGCGGTACACCTGCGGGTCGCCAAACTCGGTTTGCAGGCAGAACATCTGGTAATTCGGATACATACGCTCGCACAGACTAGCCATAAAGGTCAAATGTTGCCAGCTTTCAAGCTTTTCTAAGCGTAAATGAATTGGATTACGGAGCATTATTTTGTCTCACTCGCTGAGTCTGCGGCGCAGTGTAACCTAAAATACGCATGGCGACACCTCCGGATGCGCAGCCAGCCAGCGCTGAAAGGCCGGCCGGCGCGAGGCAATGGCGTCCGCCCAGCGCGTCGGTTCAGGTAAACGGTAGCCTGCCATGCAGCGTTGCACCCAGGCCAGCGCACCGTCGGCGCTGACGCGGTGCCCGGTGGCGATAAACAGCGGGTTGCAGCGCGCCTTGCTGCGCCATACCCAGCCCAGCTGTTCTCCCTTATCCATCAGCGCGCTTTTGGCGCCGACTTCTGCGCTCAAAGGCTCAAACTTGCCGCACAGCCGTTTTTTCGCCACGCCGATGGTCGGCACATCGACCAACAGCCCGAAGTGGCTGGCCACGCCGAGGCGACGCGGATGCGAAATGCCGTGGCCGTCGACAAAAATCAGATCGGGCTTCTGCCGTAGCCGTTCCCAGGCCGCCAGCAGTGCCGGGTATTCACGAAACGAGAGAAAGCCGGGAATATACGGCATGGTGGTGGCAATACGCGCAATCTGGTATTCCACCAGCTCCAGCGACGGATAACGCAGAATCGCGATAGCGGCGCGCGTTACTGCGCCTTCCTGTTCGAACCCCACGTCGCAGCCGGCGATAAAGGCCGGCGGGTCGACCGCCAACTGGTCCTGGCGAATCACGTCTGCGGCGCGCTGTAACTGCTCGGCGCGCAGCGTCTGGGTATCAATCATGGCAACTCTCCTTGTAGCGCTATCGCTGAAGCACGGGATCAACGATGATATTTGGCCGACAGCGCGTGCACCGCCTCGACAAACACGCCGGCGTTTTCCGGCGGCACGTCCTGATGAATACCGTGGCCCAAGTTGAACACATGCCCTTCGCCGTGGCCGAAGCCGGACAGGATGGTTTCCACCTCCTGTTCAATACGCTGCGGCGCGGCGTAAAGCATCGACGGATCCATATTGCCCTGCAGCGCCACCCGATCGCCGACCCGACGACGCGCATCGGCAATATCGGTGGTCCAGTCCAGGCCCAGCGCATCGCAGCCGGTCGCCGCCATCGCTTCCAGCCACTGGCCGCCGCCTTTGGTGAACAACGTCACCGGCACCCGGCGACCGTCATGCTCGCGCAGCAGGCCATCGACGATTTTATGCATATAGTTCAGCGAGAATTCGCGGTAATCACGGCCGGTCAGCACGCCGCCCCAGGTGTCGAACACCATGACCGACTGCGCGCCCGCGCGGATTTGCGCATTCAGATACAAAATCACGCTGTCCGCCAGCTTGTCCAACAGCAGGTGCAGGGTTTGCGGCTCGGCGTACATCATCTTTTTCAGTTTGGTAAACGCCTTGCTGCTGCCGCCTTCAACCATATAGGTCGCCAGCGTCCACGGACTGCCGGAGAAGCCGATCAGCGGCACCTGGCCTTTCAGCTCGCGGCGGATGGTGCGCACCGCGTTCATCACATAGCCCAGCTCCACCTCCGGATCGAACAGCGGCAGCTTTTCTACATCGGCGCGGCAGGTAATCGGCGATGAGAAACGCGGCCCTTCGCCGGTTTCAAAGTAGAGCCCCAGCCCCATGGCGTCAGGAATGGTCAGAATGTCGGAAAACAGGATGGCAGCATCCAGCGCATAGCGACGCAGCGGCTGCAGCGTCACCTCACAGGCCAGTTCGGCGTTCTTGCACAGCGACATAAAGTCGCCGGCCTGCGCCCGCGTGGCTTTATACTCCGGCAAATAACGACCGGCCTGGCGCATCATCCATACGGGGGTAACATCCACCGGCTGGCGCAACAGCGCACGCAGGTAACGATCGTTCTTCAACTCAGTCATTATTGGCTCCCTTAATTCAGCTGGCGCTATTGTATACCCAAAAGAATGGGCGTTGTACCAAAGCGCCAGCGCATCATGCGTCCCGGCACAGCACCACGGTGTCCTCAATCAAACGCCGCGCCACGGTGCCCGGCGGCGGCAGCAGGGGCAGCCGATCGTAGCGATACCAGCCGGCATGCAGCAGTTCCTTGGGATCGTGACGCAGTTCGCCGCGATGATAATCCGCCATAAAGGCCATCATCAGCGACTGCGGGAACGGCCAGGGCTGGGAGGAGACATAGCGCAGGTTTTTGATTTCAATATTGCTTTCCTCCATCACTTCGCGGGCCACCGCCTGCTCCAGCGTTTCCCCGACCTCGACAAAACCTGCCAGCACCGTATGGATGCCGCCGCGGTGGCGTACGTGCTGCGCCAGCAGGATTTCATCATCGCGGCGGATGGCGACAATCACGCAGGGGGCGATTTGCGGATAATAACGTTCGCGACAGTGGCCGCACAGGCAAGCATTCTCACTGCGGCTCAGGTGCATCTTATGGCCACAGTAGCCGCAAAATTGATGGGAACGATAAAATTCGGCCAGCTGCACCCCGCGCCCGGCTAACTGGAACAGGGCGCGGTCGAGATCCAGCAGCTGCCGTAACGACCCCATCTCCTGCGCCATAGCGCGGCGCACCAGCCAGACCGGCGCCCCTTGCCACTCGCCAATTTGCCGCGCCGCTTCGCCGCGCAGGCCCCATTTATCGGCAGCACCAAACGGCAATTCACCGTTTGGTAACCAAAGTTTGTTTTCATGGCTGACGATCCACCAGCCCTTTTCGTTACCTGTTAATGCAAGTTCCATATCGTTGTTGCACAACCTCAGCTTCACTGGCACTCTAGAAATCGGCACTGTTACATTTTTATAACTTACCGTTACTTTTTCTTACTTACGGAGTCAACAATGCTCAACCACTTGGAAAGCCTGACTCAGCGCGTTGGTGGTAGTAATGAATTAGTTGATCAATGGCTTGAGGCACGTAAGCAGTTGCTGGTTGCTTACTGCACGCTCGTCGGCATTAAGCCGAATAAAGAAAAGCATACGCCGCTTAATGCAAAAGCGCTGGAGAACTTTTGCCACAATCTGGTGGATTATCTCTCCGCAGGGCATTTTCATATCTATGACAGAGTCATCAAGCAGGTGGAAGGCGCCAGTAGTCCTAAAATGTCTTTCGCCACCCAAATTTATCCCAAGTTGTGGATCAATACCGAACAGGTGATGGCGTTCCACGATCGCTATGCCGACACCGAGATCGATCAGGATCTCTGTCTGGCGTTCCATCAGGCGCTGTCGGACATCGGCGAAACGCTGGCCGCCCGCTTCGCACTGGAAGATCGCCTGATTCAGCTGCTCACTGAAACCTGGCAGCCCGGCCAACAGGAAGCGGAAAAAGGCAACCTGGTCCAATAGCTTTCCCTTGCAGCAAACAATAATGCCCTTCTATACTGGGGGCTCTTGTCGGAGTGCCTAGCGCCAGGCTTGTTATCAAGTCGGCCAGGCTGAGACCGTTAATTCGGGATCCGCGGAACCTGATCGGGTTAATACCCGCGAAGGGAACAAGAGTAATCTATCGCCAGCGGCAGACCTTCCACCAGCGTCTGCCGATCGGCCAACATCGTTACTCCCTCCGAGCTCCAGACAAGCAATTTTCCCAACTCACCCGACTTGTAGGAATTTGCTATGTCTAATAACAACCAGCGTCCCCGTAAAGTACAGCGTGAAGCCGCGCAGCAGTTTATCGACAACCTTCAGGGCGTCGCTTTCCCCAACTCCCGCCGCATCTATCTGCAAGGATCGCGCCCCGATCTGCAGGTGCCGATGCGCGAGATCCAGCTCAGCCCGACCTTAATCGGCGGCAGTAAAGACGAACCGCAATATGAGCCGAATGAGGCGGTACCGGTCTATGATACCGCCGGCCCTTACGGCGACCCGGCGTCCCAACTGGACGTACACCGCGGCCTGGACAAGCTGCGCGCCGGCTGGATCGCAGAGCGCGACGATACCGAGACGCTGGCCCACGTCAGCTCCGGTTTTACCCAGCAGCGTCTGGCGGATGAGGGGTTAGACCACCTGCGTTTCGAACATCTGCCGCAGCCACGCAAAGCGCAGTCGGGCAAATGCGTCACCCAGCTGCACTATGCGCGCGCCGGCGTCGTCACGCCGGAGATGGAATTTATCGCCATCCGCGAAAATATGGGCCGTGAGCGCATCCGCAGTGAGGTGCTGCGCCAGCAGCATCCGGGCCAAAGCTGGGGCGCCAACCTGCCGGAAGACATTACGCCGGAGTTTGTCCGTCAGGAGGTGGCCGCTGGCCGCGCCATTATCCCGGCCAACATTAACCACCCGGAATCTGAACCGATGATTATCGGTCGCAACTTCCTGGTGAAGGTAAACGCCAATATCGGCAATTCTGCGGTGACCTCCTCCATCGAGGAAGAGGTGGAAAAACTGGTGTGGTCCACCCGCTGGGGCGCGGATACCGTGATGGACCTCTCCACCGGCCGCTATATCCACGAAACCCGCGAATGGATCCTGCGCAACAGCCCGGTGCCGATCGGCACCGTCCCCATCTATCAGGCGCTGGAAAAAGTGAACGGCGTAGCGGAAAACCTAACCTGGGAAATGTTCCGCGACACGCTGCTGGAGCAGGCGGAGCAAGGGGTCGATTATTTCACCATCCACGCCGGCGTGCTGCTGCGCTATGTGCCGATGACCGCCAAACGCCTGACCGGCATCGTCTCACGCGGCGGCTCGATCATGGCCAAATGGTGCCTGTCGCATCATCAGGAAAACTTCCTGTATGAACACTTCCGCGAAATCTGCGAGATCTGCGCCGCCTACGACGTTTCACTGTCGCTGGGCGATGGCCTGCGCCCTGGCTCGGTACAGGACGCCAACGATGAAGCGCAGTTCTCCGAGCTGCATACGCTGGGCGAACTGACCAAAATCGCCTGGGAATACGACGTACAGGTGATGATCGAAGGCCCGGGCCACGTGCCGATGCATATGATCCGCCGCAATATGACCGAAGAGCTGGAGCACTGCCATGAAGCGCCGTTCTATACGCTGGGGCCATTGACCACCGATATCGCGCCGGGCTATGACCACTTCACCTCCGGCATCGGCGCCGCGATGATCGGCTGGTTCGGCTGCGCCATGCTGTGCTACGTGACGCCGAAAGAGCACCTGGGGCTGCCGAACAAAGAAGACGTCAAACAGGGGCTGATTACCTATAAAATCGCCGCGCACGCCGCGGATTTGGCGAAAGGCCACCCCGGCGCGCAGATCCGCGATAACGCCATGTCCAAGGCGCGCTTTGAGTTCCGCTGGGAAGACCAGTTCAACCTGGCGCTGGATCCCGCCACCGCCCGCGCCTATCACGATGAGACGCTGCCGCAGGAATCCGGCAAAATCGCCCATTTCTGCTCAATGTGCGGGCCGAAATTCTGTTCGATGAAGATTTCACAGGAAGTGCGCGACTATGCCGCCGCGCAGGAAGCCGCCAAACCGATCGAAGTGCTGTCCGGTATGGAAAAAATGTCCGCCGAATTCCGCTCACGCGGCAGCGAGCTGTACCACAGCGCCGCAGCGCTGCAGGAGGACAACAATGGCTGAGTTATCAAGCCCGTTTCCCGCCACGTCGCACCGCCTCGGGCTGTACCCGGTGGTGGACAGCGTCATGTGGATCGAACGCTTGCTGGACGCAGGCGTCACCACCATCCAGCTGCGGATTAAGAACCAACCGGATGAGCAGGTCGAAGCCGACATTATCGCCGCCATCGCCCTCGGCAAACGCTACAACGCCCGTCTGTTTATCAATGACTACTGGCGGCTGGCGGTCAAACACGGCGCCTACGGCGTCCATCTGGGGCAGGAGGATCTGGACAGCACCGATCTGGCAGCCATCCATCGCGCCGGGCTGCGTCTTGGCGTATCAACCCATGACGATGCCGAACTGGCGCGCGCCAAAGCGGTGCAGCCCTCGTATATTGCGCTCGGCCACATCTTTCCCACCCAGACCAAGGATATGCCTTCCGCCCCCCAGGGGCTGGCGGAGCTGAAGCGCCACGTGGCGACGCTGGCGGCGTATCCCACGGTGGCGATCGGCGGCATCAGCCTCGATCGCGTCCCGGCGGTATTGGCCTGCGGCGTCGGCAGCGTGGCGGTGGTGAGTGCCATCACCCAGGCGCCGGACTGGCGGGCCGCTACGGCGGAACTGCTGCGCCTGATTGAAGGCAAGGAGTAACGGTATGCTCAGCGATCACGAATTCTTACGTTACAGCCGGCAGCTGTTGCTGGAAGACATCGGCCCCGACGGGCAGGAAAAACTCAAAGGCGCCAGCGTGCTGATCGTCGGCCTGGGCGGGTTGGGATCGCCGGCGGCGCTGTATCTGGCCGCCGCCGGCGTCGGAACGCTGCTGCTGGCGGACGATGACCAGCTGCATCTCACCAATCTGCAGCGGCAGATCCTCTACCGCAGCGCCGACGTGCCGCACGGGAAGGCCCAACTGGCCCAACGCCACCTGCAGGCGCTTAATCCGCAGGTCGAGTCGATCGCTCTGGCGCAGCGCCTGCAGGGCGCAGAACTGCAACAGGCGGTGGCGCGCGCCGATCTGGTGCTGGACTGCAGCGACAATATGGCGACCCGCCACGCAATCAATGCCACGTGCGTGGCCGCCGGCAAGCCGCTTATCAGCGGCAGCGCGGTCGGCTTCAGCGGGCAGTTGCTGGTCATCACCCCGCCGTTCCAGCAGGGATGTTACGCCTGCCTGTACCCTGACCAGACGGAGCCGCAGCGCAACTGCCGCACCGCCGGCGTACTCGGCCCGGTGGTCGGCGTCATCGGTACGCTGCAGGCACTGGAAGCCATCAAGATGCTGGCGGGCATGCCCTCCGCGCTCAGCGGCAAGCTGCGCCTGTTCGATGGCAAACAGCAAAGCTGGCATACGCTGCAGCTGAGCAAAGCCCAGTCGTGCCCCATCTGCGGAGGCGATCTATGCAAATCCGCCTGAATGACCAAACGCTGGAGCTGGCGGCGCCGCTCAGCGTCAGCGCCCTGCTGTCGCAGCTGACGCGCGACCAGCCGGGTACCGCGCTCGCCATCAATCACGTTATCATCCCGCGCGCCGACTGGGCCAATCATCTGGTGCAGGACGGCGATGACATTCTGCTTTTCCAAGCGATTGCCGGAGGCTGATATGCTGCAAATCGCCGATACCACCTTTACCTCACGCTTATTCACCGGCACCGGCAAGTTCGCCACCCCGGCGCTGATGCTTGACGCGCTGCAGGCGTCCGGCTCACAGCTGGTGACCATGGCCATGAAGCGCGTCGACCTGCAAGGCGGCAACGACGCCATTCTCGCGCCGCTGCGGCAGTTGGGCGTGCGTCTGCTGCCCAACACTTCCGGCGCCAAAACCGCCGCGGAAGCGGTATTCGCCGCCAGGCTGGCACGCGAAGCCCTCGGCACCCATTGGGTGAAGCTGGAAATCCACCCGGACGTGAAGTACCTGCTGCCCGACCCGATCGAAACGCTGAAAGCTGCGGAAACGCTGGTCAAAGAGGGGTTTGTGGTGCTGCCTTACTGCGGCGCCGACCCGGTGCTGTGCAAACGGCTGGAGGAAGCGGGCTGCGCTGCGGTGATGCCGCTGGGCGCGCCGATCGGCTCCAACCGCGGGCTACGCACCCGCGATTTTCTGGAGATCATTATCGAGCAGGCCAACGTGCCGGTGGTGGTTGACGCCGGCATCGGCGCCCCCAGCCACGCACTGGAAGCAATGGAGCTGGGCGCCGACGCGGTGCTGGTGAATACCGCTATCGCCGTCGCCCGCAACCCGGTACATATGGCGCAGGCTTTCCGCCTGGCGCTGGAGGCCGGCGAGCTGGCGCGCCAGGCAGGCCTCGGCCACAGCCAGCGCAGCGCGGCCGCCTCCAGCCCGCTGACCGCATTTCTCAGCCAATCGGCGGAGGTGGACTGATGGCGGATGATTTCTCGCAACGCTGGCAAACCTTTGACTGGGATGACATCACCCTGCGCATCAACAGCAAAACGGCGCGCGATGTGGAGCGGGCGCTGAACGCAGAGAAGCTGACGCGGGACGATTTTATGGCGCTGATTTCACCGGCGGCGGCTCCCTACCTCGAACCGCTGGCGCAACGCGCCCAACAGCTGACTCGCCAGCGTTTCGGCAACGTGGTCAGCTTCTACGTCCCGCTCTACCTATCCAACCTGTGCGCCAATGACTGCACTTACTGCGGTTTTTCCATGAGCAACCGTATCAAGCGAAAAACGCTGGACGCCGACGAGATCGCCCTAGAGTGCCGCGCCATCAAGGCGCTGGGTTTCGAGCACCTGCTGCTGGTCACCGGCGAACACCAGACTAAGGTCGGCATGGACTATTTTCGCCGCCATCTGCCGCAGATCCGCTCTCAGTTCAGTTCGCTGATGATGGAAGTGCAGCCGATGTCGCAGGAGGAGTATGCGGAGCTGAAAACCCTGGGGCTGGACGGCGTGCTGGTGTATCAGGAAACCTATCATCCGACCACCTATCAGCAGCACCATCTGCGCGGACAGAAGCAGGATTTCCACTGGCGACTGGCGACGCCGGATCGCCTGGCGCGCGCCGGGATCGACAAGATCGGGCTGGGGGCGCTGATCGGCCTGTCCAACAGCTGGCGCACCGATTGCTATCTGCTGGCGGAGCATCTGGCCTATCTGCAGCAAACCTACTGGCAGAGCCGCTATTCGATTTCGTTCCCGCGTCTGCGGCCGTGCGCCGGCGGTATCGAACCGGCGTCACTGATGGATGAAGCGCAGCTGGTGCAACTGATTTGCGCCTTCCGGCTGTTTGCGCCTGACGTCGAACTGTCCCTGTCCACACGCGAATCGCCGCATTTTCGCGATCACGTGATCCCGCTAGCCATTAACAGCGTCAGCGCCGGCTCCAAAACGCAGCCGGGCGGTTACGCTGACGATGTGCCGCCGGAACTGGAACAGTTTGAGCCGCACGACGGCCGCTCCCCGCAACAGGTCGCCCAGGCGATCGACAAGGCAGGGCTGCAGCCGGTATGGAAAGACTGGGATAGCTATCTGGGACGCGCACCGCAATAAACGGCAACGTTTTCAACGGCCAGAGAAAAGTGCTGGAAACGGCGCGCAGCCTCGGTAAACGCCGCTGGCCGCCGCCGACCATTGACGTAAAGTGGCGGCGTTGGTTATCAATCCCGAAGCCAACCAAGGTTATCTCCCCCTCTTGATAACCTTGCCTTACCAACCCCGGAGCGTATGGCCAGAGCGCCATGCGTCTCCGGTTCCATTTCTCCCACCCGGCACCCGTCCGCAGGCAAAAAAAAACCGCCCCCAAAGGGACGGTTTATCAATACTGGCCCGGCGTACCGGGCCGCGGCGCGATTACTCGTCGCCGTTACCGTTCAGGCCTGCATTCAGCAATTCGGCCAGGTTGGCAGTCGCTTCTTCCGCGCTCACCTGCGGAACAACCGGTGCTTCGCCCTGTGCACGACGGCGCATGCGGTCCTGATGATAAGCGTAACCGGTACCGGCTGGGATCAGACGGCCCACGATGACGTTCTCTTTCAGGCCACGCAGTTCATCACGCTTACCGGCAACCGCCGCTTCGGTGAGAACGCGCGTCGTTTCCTGGAACGATGCAGCAGAGATGAAGGACTCGGTCGCCAAGGATGCCTTGGTGATACCCAGCAGGTCGCGCGCGAAGGTTGCACCCAACTTGCCATCTGCTTCCAGCTGGCGGTTGGCAATCTTGACGCGAGACACTTCAGCCTGCTCGCCTTCCAGGAACTCAGAGCCACCAGCGCTAACGATGGTGCCTTTACGCAGCATCTGACGAACGATAACTTCGATGTGCTTATCGTTAATCTTAACGCCTTGCAGACGGTAAACTTCCTGCACTTCGTTGGTGATGTAGCGGGTAACCGCATGCACACCACGCAGACGCAGAATGTCGTGCGGCGACTCTGGACCATCGGAAACCACATCACCACGTTCGACGCGTTCGCCTTCAAACACGTTGAGCTGACGCCATTTTGGAATCATCTCTTCGTAGGCATCGCTGCCGTCCAGCGGAGTGATAACCAGACGGCGTTTGCCTTTGGTCTCTTTACCGAACGAGATAATCCCGCTGATTTCAGCCAGGATTGCCGGCTCTTTCGGACGACGAGCTTCGAACAGATCCGCAACGCGCGGCAGACCACCGGTAATATCCTTGGTACCGCCGGATTCCTGCGGAATACGCGCCAGGGTATCACCCGAACCGATCTGTACGCCGTCTTCCAGCTGAACAATCGCTTTGCCCGGCAGGAAGTACTGAGCAGGCATATCGGTGCCTGGGATCAGGACGTCGTCGCCGTTGGCGTCAACAATTTTCAGTGCAGGACGCAGATCTTTACCGCCCGCGGTACGTTCTGCAGAATCCAGAACCACCAGCGATGACAAACCGGTCAGTTCGTCGGTCTGACGAGTAATCGTCTGGCCGTCGATCATATCGGCAAAGCGAATGAAACCGCTCACTTCACTGACTACCGGCATGGTGTGCGGATCCCAGTTCGCAACGGTCTCGCCGCCGGTCACTTCCGCGTTGTCACCTTTCGCCATCACAGCGCCGTAAGGCACCTTGTAGCTTTCTTTGGTACGGCCGAATTCGTCGATCAGTTTCAGCTCGGTGTTACGCGAGGTGATCACCAGCTTATCGCTGCTGTTCACAACGAATTTGGCGTTGCTCAGCTTGATGCTACCGCTGTTTTTCACCTGGATGCTGGATTCAGCAGCCGCACGCGATGCCGCACCACCGATGTGGAAGGTACGCATCGTCAGCTGGGTACCCGGCTCACCGATGGACTGTGCCGCGATAACGCCGATGGCCTCACCTTTGTTGATGATGTGGCCACGCGCCAGGTCACGACCATAGCAGTTTGCACACACGCCGAAGTCGGTTTCACAGCTAACGACGGAGCGAACCTTCACGCTGTCAACGGAGTTTTCTTCTAACAGATCACACCATTTTTCGTTCAGCAGGGTGTTACGCGGAACCAGAATATCCGCCGTACCCGGCTTCAACACTTCTTCAGCGGTCACACGACCCAGTACGCGCTCACGCAGCGGCTCTTTCACGTCGCCACCTTCGATGACCGGGGTCATCAGGATGCCGTCGTGGGTGCCACAGTCGTCTTCGGTCACCACCAGATCCTGCGCAACGTCAACCAGACGACGCGTCAGATAACCGGAGTTCGCGGTTTTCAGTGCGGTATCCGCCAGACCTTTACGCGCACCGTGCGTGGAGATGAAGTACTGGAGTACGTTCAGACCTTCACGGAAGTTCGCGGTGATTGGCGTTTCGATGATGGAGCCGTCCGGCTTCGCCATCAGGCCACGCATACCGGCCAGCTGACGAATCTGAGCGGCGGAACCACGCGCACCGGAGTCGGCCATCATAAAGATGCTGTTGAAGGAAACCTGCTGTTCCACTTCGCCGTCACGGTTAACCACGTCTTCTACCGACAGGTTTTCCATCATCGCTTTAGCAACGCGTTCGTTGGCCGCAGCCCAGATATCGATAACCTTGTTGTAGCGTTCGCCGGCGGTAACCAGACCAGACTGGAACTGCTCCTGGATCTCGGCAACTTCGGTTTCCGCTTCTTCGATGATCTCGGCTTTCTTCGCCGGAATAACCATGTCGTCGATGCCTACGGAAGCGCCTGAACGGGCTGCGTAAGCAAAACCGGTGTACATGATCTGGTCAGCAAAGATAACGGTCGGCTTCAGCCCCATGATGCGGTAACAGGTGTTCAGCATCTTGGAGATCGCTTTTTTGCCCAACGGCTGGTTAACGATAGAGTACGGCAGGCCCTTCGGCACGATCATCCACAGGATGGCGCGGCCGATGGTGGTGTCCACCAGGCTGGTCTGCGTCGTCCACTCGCCTTCCGCATCTTTCACTTCTTCAGTGATACGCACTTTAACGCGCGCATGCAGCGAGGCCAGGCCAGCGCGGTAAATACGCTCGGCTTCTTTAGGACCACTCAGCACCATGCCTTCGCCTTTGGCGTTAACACAGTCACGGGTCATGTAGTACAGACCCAGTACAACGTCCTGAGACGGAACGATGATTGGCTCGCCGTTCGCCGGAGACAGGATGTTGTTGGTCGACATCATCAGCGCACGCGCTTCCAGCTGGGCTTCCAGCGTCAGCGGTACGTGAACAGCCATCTGGTCACCATCGAAGTCGGCGTTATACGCCGCACAAACCAGCGGGTGCAGCTGGATGGCTTTACCTTCGATCAGTACCGGTTCAAAAGCCTGGATACCCAAACGGTGCAGGGTTGGTGCACGGTTCAGCAGTACCGGGTGTTCGCGGATCACTTCATCCAGGATATCCCAGACGACGGCTTCTTCGCGCTCAACCATTTTCTTGGCGGCTTTGATGGTGGTGGCCAGGCCACGCAGCTCCAGCTTGCCGTAGATGAACGGTTTGAACAGCTCCAGCGCCATTTTCTTCGGCAGGCCACACTGGTGCAGACGCAGGTATGGACCAACGGTGATAACGGAACGGCCGGAGTAGTCAACACGCTTACCGAGCAGGTTCTGACGGAAACGACCCTGCTTACCTTTGATCATGTCGGCCAAAGATTTCAGAGGACGTTTGTTGGAACCGGTGATCGCACGACCGCGACGGCCGTTATCCAGCAGCGCATCTACCGCTTCTTGCAGCATACGCTTTTCGTTGCGCACGATGATGTCCGGCGCGGCCAGATCCAGCAGGCGCTTCAAACGGTTGTTACGGTTGATGACGCGACGATACAGATCGTTCAGATCGCTGGTCGCGAAACGACCGCCATCCAGCGGAACCAGCGGACGCAGATCCGGCGGCAGTACCGGCAGCACGGTCAGGATCATCCACTCCGGCTTGTTGCCGGACTGTACGAACGCTTCCAGCAGCTTGATACGCTTGGTCAGCTTCTTACGCTTGGTTTCGGAGTTGGTTTCGTTCAGCTCTTCGCGCAGAGTTTCACACTCTTGCTCCAGATCCATGTTTTTCAACAGGGCCTGGATCGCTTCTGCACCCATCTTGGCGTCGAATTCGTCACCGAACTCTTCCAGCGCGTCCAGATACTGCTCTTCGGTCAGGATCTGACGGCGCTCGAGGTTGGTCATACCGCCTTCAACCACCACGTAGGATTCGAAGTACAGTACGCGTTCGATGTCACGCAGCGGCATATCCAGCAGCAAACCGATGCGGGACGGCAGCGATTTCAGGAACCAGATATGCGCGGTTGGCGAAGCCAGTTCGATGTGGCCCATGCGCTCACGACGCACTTTGGTCTGGGTCACTTCAACGCCGCACTTCTCACAGATAACGCCGCGGTGCTTCAAGCGCTTGTACTTACCGCACAGGCACTCGTAATCTTTTACCGGCCCGAAGATACGGGCACAGAACAAACCGTCACGCTCTGGTTTGAACGTACGGTAGTTAATGGTTTCCGGCTTCTTAACTTCACCGAACGACCACGAACGGATCATGTCTGGCGATGCCAGAGCAATCTTGATCGCATCAAACTCTTCGGTCTTAGTTTGCGCTTTCAGAAACTTCAATAAGTCTTTCACGGATTGGCTCCTGTCGGAGTTAAACCTGTTGGGAAGAGGCAAACATCGCCTCTTCCCGTGTGACCTGAACAACCACGCTCAGGCTCCTAGGCGAGGAGCCTGAGGCTGAAAGCCGATTACTCGTCTTCCAGTTCGATGTTGATACCCAGCGAGCGGATCTCTTTCAACAATACGTTGAAGGATTCCGGCATGCCCGGTTCCATACGGTGGTCGCCATCCACGATGTTTTTGTACATCTTGGTACGGCCGTTAACGTCATCCGACTTAACGGTAAGCATTTCCTGCAGGGTATAAGCTGCGCCGTATGCTTCCAGCGCCCACACTTCCATCTCACCGAAGCGTTGGCCACCGAACTGCGCTTTACCACCCAGAGGCTGCTGCGTAACCAGGCTGTAAGAACCGGTTGAACGAGCGTGCATTTTATCGTCAACCAGGTGGTTCAGTTTCAGCATGTACATATAGCCTACGGTTACCTGGCGCTCAAATTGCTCGCCGGTACGGCCATCGAACAGCGTAATCTGACCGGAGGTCGGGATACCGCCCATTTCCAGCAGTTTCTTGATTTCAGTCTCTCTCGCACCATCGAACACCGGCGTTGCGATTGGCATACCTTTTTTCAGGTTCTCTGCCAGACGCATCACTTCGTCATCGCTGAAGGTGTTCAGGTCGACTTTCTGGCAAACGTCGTCACCCAGATCGTAGGCTTTCTGGATGAATTCACGCAGTTTGGCCACTTCCTGCTGCTGCTTGAGCATCTGGTTGATCTTCTCACCAATGCCTTTCGCCGCCATACCCAGGTGGGTTTCCAGGATCTGACCGATGTTCATACGTGATGGTACGCCCAGCGGGTTCAGTACGATGTCTACCGGCGTGCCGTTTTCATCGTAAGGCATATCTTCGATCGGGTTGATCTTGGAGATAACACCCTTGTTACCGTGGCGACCTGCCATTTTATCACCCGGCTGGATCTGACGTTTAACCGCCAGGTACACCTTGACGATTTTCAGCACGCCAGGTGCCAGATCGTCGCCTTGGGTGATCTTACGACGCTTGGCTTCCAGTTTCTTCTCGAAGTCGGCTTTCAGTTCGTCGTACTGCTCGGCCAGCTGCTCCAGCTGGTTTTGCTTCTCTTCGTCGGTCAGGCCCAGTTCCAGCCAGCGATCGCGCGGCAGTTGGCTCAGCTTGTCAGCTTCAACGCCGCCGGCAACCAGCACCGCGTGGATACGCGCAAACAGACCGGCTTCCAGGATCTGCAGTTCTTCAGTCAGGTCTTTCTTCGCCTGCTTCAGCTGCATCTCTTCGATTTCGAGCGCACGCTTGTCTTTTTCCACGCCATCGCGGGTAAAGACCTGTACGTCGATAACGGTACCGGAAACGCCGTTCGGCACACGCAGAGAAGAGTCTTTCACATCGGACGCTTTCTCACCGAAGATCGCACGCAGCAGTTTCTCTTCTGGCGTCAGCTGGGTCTCGCCTTTCGGCGTTACCTTACCAACCAGAATGTCGCCGCCGGTCACTTCCGCACCGATGTATACGATACCGGATTCATCCAGTTTAGAGAGCGCAGCTTCACCCACGTTAGGGATATCGGCGGTGATCTCTTCAGGCCCCAGTTTGGTGTCGCGCGACACGCAAGCCAGTTCCTGAATATGGATGGTGGTGAAGCGGTCTTCCTGGACTACGCGTTCGGACACCAAGATGGAGTCTTCGAAGTTGTAACCGTTCCAAGGCATGAACGCCACACGCATGTTCTGACCCAGCGCCAGTTCACCCAGATCGGTAGACGGGCCGTCTGCCAGCACGTCGCCGCGCTCGATAGGCTCGCCCAGGTTGACACACGGCATCTGGTTGATGCAGGTGTTCTGGTTGGAACGGGTGTACTTGGTCAGGTTATAAATGTCGATGCCTGCTTCGCCCGGGTACATCTCGTCTTCGTTAACTTTGATAACGATACGGGAAGCATCCACGTACTGGATCACACCGCCGCGTTTGGCAACGGCGGTTACGCCGGAGTCAACCGCTACTGCGCGTTCCATACCGGTACCGACCAACGGCTTGTCAGCACGCAGGGTTGGCACCGCCTGACGTTGCATGTTCGCACCCATCAATGCACGGTTGGCGTCATCGTGTTCCAGGAATGGAATCAGAGACGCACCAACGGATACAACCTGCTGGGTGGAAACGTCCATATAGTCAACCTGATCGCGGCTGAACAGGCTGGATTCGCCCTTGCTACGGCAGGTGACCAGATCTTCCACGAAGCGGCCGTCATCATCCAGGTTGGAGTTAGCCTGGGCGATAACAAAGTTGCCTTCTTCAATGGCGGACAGGTAATTGATTTCATCGGTAACCACGCCGTCACGCACGCGGCGGTACGGGGTTTCCAGGAAGCCATACTCGTTAGTCTGTGCGTACACGGACAGGGAGTTGATCAGACCGATGTTCGGGCCTTCCGGGGTTTCGATTGGACATACACGACCGTAGTGGGTTGGGTGTACGTCACGTACTTCGAAGCCGGCACGCTCACGGGTCAGACCGCCCGGGCCCAGTGCGGAGATACGACGCTTGTGCGTGATCTCGGACAGCGGGTTGTTCTGGTCCATAAACTGGGACAGCTGGCTTGAGCCGAAGAACTCTTTCACCGCCGCCGAAATCGGCTTGGCGTTGATCATGTCCTGAGGCATCAGGGTGTCCAGGTCGCCCAGAGACAGACGCTCTTTCACCGCACGCTCAACGCGCACCAGACCTACGCGGAACTGGTTCTCAGCCATTTCGCCCACGGAGCGGATGCGACGGTTGCCGAGGTGGTCGATATCGTCCACTTCGCCTTTACCGTTACGGATGTCGATGAGCTTCTTCATCACATCGATGATGTCTTCCTGGCTCAGGATACCTGAACCTTCGATCTCGTCGCGCAGCAGAGAACGGTTGAACTTCATACGGCCGACCGCGGACAGATCGTAGCGGTCTTCGGAGAAGAACAGGTTCTCGAACAGGCTTTCTGCTGCTTCACGCGTCGGTGGCTCGCCAGGACGCATCATGCGGTAGATCTCAACCAGCGCGCTCAGGCGGTCATTGGTCGGGTCGACACGCAGCGTCTCGGAGATGTAGGCGCCGTGATCCAGATCGTTGGTGAACAGCGTTTCGATACGCTTGTGACCAGACTGGCTCAGCTTCGCCAGCAGATCCAGCGACAGCTCCATGTTAGCGGAGCAGATCAGTTCGCCGGTATTGGTATCGATGTAGTCTTTGGCGACCACTTTGCCCGCGATGTACTCAACCGGCACTTCGATACTCTTGATATCGTCTTTTTCAAGCTGACGGATATGGCGAGCGGTGATGCGACGGCCTTTCTCAACGTAGATTTTGCCGTTGGCTTCGATATCAAACGAAGCGGTCTCACCACGCAGACGCTCAGGAACCAGCTCCATCTGCAGCTTGTTGTCGCGGATTTCGAAAACAACTTTCTCGAAGAACAGGTCAAGGATCTGTTCTGAGGTGTAGTTCAGCGCGCGCAGAATGATCGAGGCCGGCAGTTTACGACGGCGGTCGATACGCACGAACAGGTTGTCTTTCGGGTCAAACTCGAAGTCCAACCAGGAACCGCGGTAAGGGATGATGCGTGCGTTATACAGCACTTTACCCGAAGAGTGGGTTTTACCCTTATCGCTGTCGAAGAATACGCCAGGACTACGGTGCAGCTGGGATACGATAACCCTCTCAGTACCGTTAATAACAAAGGTACCGTTTTCGGTCATGAGCGGAATCTCGCCCATGTAGACTTCTTGTTCCTTGATGTCTTTGACCGTACCTTCTGGTGCTTCTCGCTCATAGATGACCAGGCGCAGTTTAACGCGCAGCGGTGCAGAGAACGTCACACCACGAATCTGGCACTCTTTGACGTCGAACACCGGCTCACCAAGACGGTAGCTAACGTATTGCAGCTCCGAATTGCCACTGTAGCTCTGGATTGGGAATACAGAACGGAAGGCGGCTTCAAGGCCGTACTGCCCTTCTGGATCTTGCTCGATAAACTTCTGGAACGAGTCAAGCTGGATAGAAAGGAGATATGGCACATCCAACACTTGTGGACGCTTACCAAAATCCTTACGAATACGTTTTTTCTCGGTATAGGAGTAAACCATAGGGTTCCTCAGCTCGCTGAAAAGTAGAACCTCTCTGTCCGTCCGATTAGGACAGTTCATGCAACACTATTTTGTCGACCGGAAAGCGAGGACACTTTCCGCAATACCTCTTGCTATCACTCTTAAACCATTTCATTGCACCTGCCCCCAGAACTCCTGGAGCGCACAGCTGCAGTATATTAAGTCGTCGATAGAAACAAATATTGGGAGGCAATCCAGTAGCCAAACAGTGTGAAACGCTACTGGCGCCCTACAGCGCAAAAAGGCTGGTGACTAAAAAGTCACCAGCCATCAGCCTAATCGCTTAGGCTGCAACCGGAAGGGTTGGCTTATTTAACTTCAACTTCAGCGCCAGCTTCTTCCAGGGATTTTTTCAGAGCTTCAGCGTCATCTTTGCTCACGCCTTCTTTCAGAGCGGCTGGAGCAGATTCAACCAGGTCTTTAGCTTCTTTCAGACCCAGGCCGGTAGCGCCACGTACTGCTTTGATAACAGCAACTTTGTTAGCGCCTGCAGCTTTCAGGATAACGTCGAATTCAGTTTTCTCTTCAGCAGCTTCAGCAGCACCGCCAGCAGCAACAGCTACAGCAGCAGCAGCAGAAACACCGAATTTTTCTTCCATAGCGGAAACCAGCTCAACAACGTCCATTACGGACATAGCAGCTACTGCTTCCAGGATTTGGTCTTTAGTGATAGACATAACAATTGTTCCTAAGATTCAGAAATAGTTTAAATACGTTAGCAAAGGCTAAGAAAGAGCGGCTTATGCAGCTTCTTTCTGATCGCGCACAGCAGCCAGAGTACGAACCAGTTTGCCGGCAGCGGCTTCTTTCATGGTCGACATCAGGCGTGCGATTGCTTCTTCGTAAGTTGGCAGCGTTGCCAGGCGGTCGATTTGCGCCGCAGGGATCAGCTCACCTTCAAAGGCCGCAGCTTTAACCTCGAACTCTGCATTCGCTTTCGCGAACTCTTTGAACAGACGAGCAGCAGCGCCCGGGTGTTCAGTAGAGAATGCAATCAAGGTTGGACCGACAAACGTGTCTTTCAGGCATTCGAACGGAGTGCCTTCAACAACGCGACGCATCAGGGTGTTGCGAACAACACGCATGTAAACGCCAGCTTCACGACCTGCTTTACGCAGTTCAGTCATTTTACCTACGGTAACGCCGCGGGAATCCGCAACAACCGCAGACAGCGCGCCTTTGGCTACTTCGTTGACTTCAGCAACAATCGCTTGTTTGTCTTGAAGATTTAATGCCATTAGCTTTTTGCTCCTGGATTAGCCGGGGAACATCCCCGGAACTCACTTCACTTAATCGCTGCCGAAACAGCAGATCAAGCGGCTTAACACGGTGAGCAGAATCCAGCAAAGACATTCTTTTATAAAAAATTTCTTTAGGCTCTGTCACCGTCTACGCAGGAAAATTAAGTATCTTGCGATACACCTGCGGTCTTGGACGGAGGCCTGGATTAGGCCAGGCTCCAACCGAAAATTCTTGTGTTCCGCCGATAAAAACGGCAGAACCTTGGGGCATAAGATTCTAGGCGAAAATATGCCCCAAGTCAAAGCGATTAATCGTCTAAACGATTAGCTCGCTACAGCAGTCAGGCCGCTCTGATCGATAGCAACGCCAGCACCCATGGTGGTGGAGAGGCTAACTTTCTTGATGTAAACGCCTTTAGCCTGAGATGGTTTCGCTTTTTTCAGCGCAACCAGCAGGGCTTCCAGGTTTTCTTTCAGCTGAGCTGCTTCGAAATCAACCTTACCGATAGTGGTATGGATGATGCCGTTTTTGTCGTTACGGTAACGAATCTGACCTGCTTTAGCGTTTTTCACTGCTTCAGCAACGTTCGGCGTAACGGTACCCACTTTCGGGTTTGGCATCAGGCCACGTGGACCCAGAACCTGGCCCAGTTGGCCAACAACGCGCATTGCATCTGGAGATGCGATAACAACGTCAAAGTTCATTTCGCCTTTCTTGATCTGATCGGCCAGATCTTCCATGCCTACCAGCTCTGCGCCAGCTGCTTTTGCAGCTTCAGCGTTAGGGCCTTGAGCGAAGACGGCAACGCGTACGCTGCGACCGGTGCCGTGTGGCAGAACGGTAGCGCCGCGAACGTTTTGATCAGATTTACGCGCGTCGATGCCCAGGTTAACGGCAACGTCTACGCTTTCTACGAATTTAGCGGTGGCCAGCTCTTTCAGCAGAGCAACAGCTTCGGTGATGTCATACTGTTTAGTAGCATCAACTTTGTCACGGATCACGCGCATGCGCTTGGTCAGCTTAGCCATCTATTAATCCTCCACTACCAGGCCCATGGAACGAGCAGTACCTTCGATGGAGCGAATCATCGCTTCAACGTCGGAACCAGTCATGTCCGCAGCTTTGGTTTCTGCGATTTCACGTACCTGAGCACTGGTCACTTTACCGACTTTGTCTTTGTTCGGCTTGCCAGAACCAGACTTGATACCAGCCGCTTTTTTCAGCAGAACTGCTGCTGGCGGAGTTTTGGTAACGAAGGTGAAGGAGCGATCAGAATAAACGGTAATAACAACCGGGATCGGCAGGCCTTTTTCAATGCTGTCAGTCTTAGCATTGAACGCCTTACAGAATTCCATGATGTTAACACCTTGCTGACCCAGAGCTGGACCGACTGGCGGGCTCGGGTTAGCCATACCAGCTGCAACCTGCAGCTTAACGTAGGCTTGTACTTTCTTGGCCATTGAAATTTCCTCGTATGGGTAGTATCGCCTCGCAAGAGGCTCCCCGTGTTTCACCCCGCTCAAACCAATGAGCAAGGCCTCTAAAAACAAAAGGCGCGAAATTATAGTTTAATTTCGCGCCTCATACAAGACGTAAAGCCCGGATAGCTGATGATTAAACGATCAGCCTTTCTCCACCTGGCTGAAGTCCAGTTCTACCGGCGTTGCACGACCGAAGATGGAAACGGAAACCTTCAGGCGGCTCTTTTCGTAATCCACTTCTTCCACCACGCCGTTAAAGTCAGCAAACGGACCGTCGTTAACGCGCACCAGTTCACCCGGTTCGAACAGCGTTTTCGGACGTGGCTTATCGCCAACCTGCTGCAGGCGGTTCATGATGGCGTCAACTTCTTTGTCGCTGATTGGCGCAGGGCGATCCGACGTACCGCCAATAAAGCCCATCACGCGCGGAACGCTGCGCACCAAGTGCCAGCTGGCATCGTTCATCACCATTTGAACCAGCACGTAACCCGGGAAGAATTTGCGTTCGCTCTTACGACGCTGACCACCACGGATTTCAACCACTTCTTCCGTAGGCACCATGACTTCGCCGAACAGCTCTTCCATATCGTGCAGTTTGATGTGTTCACGCAGCGATTGCGCTACGCGACCTTCAAAACCAGAAAACGCCTGAACGACGTACCAACGTTTTTTTGGAGCTTCAGACATTTTAGAACCTCAGGCCAGTAATAAACGATACCAGACGGACCAGAACGCCATCCAGCCCCCACAGAATCAAAGACATCACGGCAGTTACCGCGGCAACGATCAATGTGGTGTGCAGCGTTTCCTGGCGCGTTGGCCAAATCACTTTACGTACTTCGGTACGCGCTTCACGCGCGAACGCTACGGTGGCTTTACCTTTGGTCGTCATCAGGGCGATGGCGCCCGCAATAGCAATCACCACAACCACAGCCAGCGCACGCAATGGCAGGCTGAAATCGCGGTAGTAATAGTTACCGACAATAGCCACAACCAACAGAACGGCGACGATTAGCCACTTCATCACTTCCAGGCCGCGCCCGCTCCCTTGAGCCTCGGTATTCGCACTCATAAACCAACCTGTCACTTATGATTCAGAACAAACAACTTTGCCTCGCATTGCGAGGCAAACCAAACCGATTAGATGCTCTTCAAACAGCATTCGGTGTTTTACGCGATGACGTACCCTGTCAATACGCTTTTAAGAGCCCATCTCACCAATGATTATGAACGTAAAATCGCTGATGAGATAGGTTCTAGTTCACAGCGTAGAAAAAGGGCATCAAATGATGCCCTTTTACCGCGTGTCGCGTCAAATGTTATCAGCGATTAAGCGATAACTTTAGCAACAACACCCGCGCCTACGGTACGGCCGCCTTCACGGATTGCGAAACGCAGACCGTCGTCCATCGCGATTGGGTGAATCAGGGTTACTACCATGTTCACGTTGTCGCCTGGCATTACCATCTCTACGCCTTCTGGCAGTTCGATGGTACCGGTCACGTCAGTTGTACGGAAGTAGAACTGTGGACGGTAGCCTTTGAAGAACGGAGTATGACGGCCGCCTTCGTCTTTGGACAGAATGTACACTTCAGATTCGAACTGGGTGTGCGGCTTGATTGAACCTGGCTTCGCCAGTACCTGACCACGTTCGATTTCTTCACGCTTGATACCACGCAGCAGAACACCTACGTTCTCACCAGCACGGCCTTCGTCCAGCAGTTTGCGGAACATTTCTACGCCAGTACAGGTAGACTTAACGGTGTCTTTGATACCAACGATTTCAACTTCTTCACCGACTTTGATGATACCGCGCTCTACACGACCGGTAACAACGGTACCACGACCGGAGATGGAGAAGACGTCTTCGATTGGCAGCAGGAACGGCTTGTCTACAGCACGCTCTGGCTCTGGGATGTAGCTGTCCAGCGCTTCTGCCAGCTCAACAATCTTCGCTTCCCACTCGGCTTCGCCTTCCAGCGCTTTCAGCGCGGAACCACGGATTACCGGCAGGTCGTCGCCAGGGAAATCGTAAGCAGACAGCAGTTCGCGAACTTCCATCTCTACCAGTTCCAGCAGCTCTTCATCATCTACCATGTCGCATTTGTTCATGAATACGATGATGTAAGGTACGCCTACCTGGCGGCCCAGCAGGATGTGCTCACGGGTCTGAGGCATTGGGCCGTCAGTCGCTGCTACTACCAGGATTGCGCCGTCCATCTGCGCTGCACCGGTGATCATGTTTTTCACGTAGTCGGCGTGCCCTGGGCAGTCAACGTGCGCGTAGTGACGAGTCGGGGTGTCATACTCAACGTGAGAAGTGTTGATGGTGATACCACGAGCTTTTTCTTCTGGCGCGTTATCGATCTGGTCGAAAGCGCGAGCAGCACCGCCGTAGGTTTTAGACAGTACGGTAGTGATTGCAGCGGTCAGCGTTGTTTTACCATGGTCAACGTGGCCGATAGTACCGACGTTAACGTGCGGTTTTGTACGTTCAAACTTTTCTTTAGACATCGATTGTCCCTCTAAGACACGGATAAATCGGTGGTATCACCACATCAACCAAGCTTAATGCTTGCTGAATTCAGAACAGAAAGAGAATCAGGGGGCGAGAAAATAAGAAGTGGTGCTGATAGGCAGATTCGAACTGCCGACCTCACCCTTACCAAGGGTGCGCTCTACCAACTGAGCTATATCAGCACATCTTGGAGCGGGCAGTGGGAATCGAACCCACATCATCAGCTTGGAAGGCTGAGGTAATAGCCATTATACGATGCCCGCATCCTGGAACTCGGCTACCTGATTTTTCTGCAGATATTGGGATGGGGAAAGGACGGTTGGTCGCTGAATTCCTCACCCTTCGTTTTGTACAGCCTTAAACACGCTGTGCAAACCGGTTTACCTTCCCCGCCCGGCATTCATCATACTGGCTGCCGTGCGGTTTAACCTTGCTAACAAGGTTAAAAATGGTGGTGGGGGAAGGATTCGAACCTTCGAAGTCTGTGACGGCAGATTTACAGTCTGCTCCCTTTGGCCGCTCGGGAACCCCACCAGATTTTAACTACAGGTACTTGATGGTGCCGGCTACCGGAATCGAACTGGTGACCTACTGATTACAAGTCAGTTGCTCTACCTACTGAGCTAAGCCGGCATCAAGTGCAGCGCATTCTAGGTAGAGAGCGCGGGCTATGCAACAAAAAAATTGCGTTCTGCGCACTTTCGCTCATAAAACAGTCGATTTTTGCATTTTGCAGCGGATTCAGCTCGCTCCGCGCGCAAATAACCATCAAACGCGACGACCATTCTGTACAATTTCATCCGCTTTTTGCAAGTCTTGAGCCGATGTTTCTGCGTGTCGGCCGGCTCAGTGCGATCAACTGACGGTGTCTCCCCCTTTCTTCAACGCCTGCATCATCAGCGAGCATGGCGCCCCATGATGGTGCAGACGCGCAAACGTACGTCACCCCGTTGACGTATCAGCAGTGGCTTCGGACGGTTGGCGTGCTTATTGCATGGGTTTCTTACCCGCATTAACCAAGGAGTTGTTGATGAAAATTGTACCGATAAATGCCAGTACGCTACCGGTCTACCGCAGCGAGTTGGCAGCACTGCTGCTGGATGCCGTAAAAGGGGGCGCATCAATCGGCTATACCGAGGACATTACGCCAGAAGAGGCGGCCAGCTACTTCCACGGCCTGCGCCCGGCGCTGGCGAAAGGCGAGCTGCTGTTATGGATTGCCAGAGACGAAAGCGGTGTTACCGGTTGTGTGCAGCTGGAACTGTGCCAAAAACCCAATGGGCGCAACCGCGCAGAGGTTCAAAAGCTCCTGGTGCACAGCCAGGCGCGTCGTCAAGGCATCGGCCGCACGCTGATGAAAACCGTGGAAAATACGGCGCTACAGCATCAGCGCGGCCTGCTCTATCTCGATACGCAAGCTGGCAGCATCGCCGAATCGCTGTATCGTGCCATGGGGTACCACTGCCTCGGAGAACTGCCGGACTACGCCGCCACCCCAGATGGTTATTACCACCCTACCGTGATTTACTATAAGCGACTGTTCGCGGTCAATCCGGCATCCCGCTCATTGGCCAGCTGAACCCCGCGCGGTATCATTACTTTTCTCTGATATCGCCTTGCAACGCACGCATTCACAAGTGCGTGCCCGTTCGCACAATTACCATTCTCTCACCGCAATCGACAACAAAGTTGAAAAAAGTCTACGCCAAAAACGAAGCTGTCTATAATATGCAGCTTGTTTATTATCTGGAGTTGGCGTCCGGCGCCTTTCCCAACCTGCGTTAACAGGCAGAATTTGGCTTATGATAAAAAGAGATCAATCTTTAGCAACGCCGTACCTACAGTTCGATCGTACCCAATGGGCTGCGTTGCGAGATTCGGTGCCGCTGACGTTATCAGAAGAAGAAATTGTTAAACTGAAAGGGATTAACGAAGATCTCTCTTTAGAGGAAGTCGCGCAGATCTACCTCCCCTTGTCGCGACTGTTGAACTTTTACATCAGTTCCAATCTACGCCGTCAGGCCGTTCTGGAGCAATTTCTTGGCACCGACGGGCAGAAAATTCCCTATGTGATCGGCATCGCCGGCAGCGTTGCCGTAGGTAAAAGCACCACCGCACGTCTGCTGCAGGCGCTGCTTAGCAGCTGGCCGGAACATCGCAGCGTTGAACTGGTCACCACCGATGGCTTCCTGCACCCCAACAGAGTACTGAACGAACGCGGTCTGATGAAAAAGAAAGGCTTCCCGCAGTCTTACGACATGCATAGCCTGGTGAAATTTGTCTCAGAAGTGAAATCAGGCGCTAAACGCGTCACCGCACCGGTTTACTCACACCTGATTTATGACGTCGTGCCCGATGGCAATAAGGTCATTGAACAGCCGGATATTCTGATTCTGGAAGGCCTGAACGTTCTGCAAAGCGGCATGGACTATCCGCACGACCCACACCACGTCTTTGTCTCAGATTTTGTCGATTTCTCTATTTACGTCGATGCACCTGCCGAGCTGCTGCAAACCTGGTATATCAACCGCTTCCTGAAGTTCCGCCAGGGCGCATTCTCCAACCCAAGCTCCTATTTCCATAACTATGCCAAACTCTCGGAGAGTGAAGCGGTGAAAATCGCCACTCAGCTATGGAATGAGATTAATGGCTTGAATTTACAACAGAACATTCTGCCGACGCGCGAGCGCGCCAGTCTGATCATGACAAAAAGCGCCAATCATGCCGTCGAGCATGTGCGCCTTAGAAAGTAGCGTTTTGCAGGGGACAACCGTGTCCCCTGCTGGCTACACGATCACTCGGCACTGCGTAATGAGATCTCACCGCCGATAAAGGGTTTGATCACGCCATCCTGTTCAAGCAGCAATGCACCCTGCTGATCGATGCCGCGCGCAATCCCCAGGACCTGCTGCTCACCAATCAAGAGTTTGACCGGACGATCGATAAAGTTATCCAGCTCACGCCAACGTGCAATGAAAGGCGACAGTCCTTCACTTTCAAACTGCCGCAATGACTGACGCATCTCATTGAGTAACGTAGCGGCAAGCTCATTGCGATCGATAGCAATCCCTGCCTCCTGCAGGTTAATCCAACCCTGATTAATACTGTCGCTCTGCGTATCCCGCATTGCCAGGTTGATACCGGCGCCGATCACAATCTGTGCAGCATCGCCGGTTTTACCGGTCAATTCAACGAGAATACCCGCCAGTTTTCGGTCATTCAGGTAAAGATCATTCGGCCACTTCACCCGGACTTTTTCTGCCCCCAAACGCTGCAGCACCTCGGTCATCACGATGCCGATCACCAGACTAAGGCCAATCGCCGCCGCCGGTCCCTGCTCCAAACGCCAAAACATCGACAAATAGAGGTTGGCACCGAACGGAGACACCCACTGGCGCCCGCGACGACCTCGCCCCGCCTGCTGATATTCTGCCACACAGGCATCGCCGGATTGCAAACTGGCGATACGATCGAGCAAATACTGGTTGGTTGAATCCACTACCGGCAATACCGTCACCTGCTTCTCATCCAGCAATGCTGTAATACGCTGCGCTTCCAGCAGTTGAATCGGCGCCGGCAGGCTGTAGCCTTTCCCCGGGACGGTAAACACGTCTACGCCCCACTCTCTGACGGTTTGAATATGCTTGTTAACCGCGGCACGGCTCATGCCCAAATATTCACCCAGCTGTTCACCCGAATGGAAATCTCCATCGGCCAGCATGGCGATGAGCTTTAATGGAACCGTCGTATCTCTCATGAAATAGCCTCTACAGCGTCTACTTCACCTGCCGATGCAATAAAGCGCACCTCCGGTTCAAGCCAGACGCTAAACTTCTCTGCAACCGTGTTGCGCACGTGGCGCGCCAGCGCAACGATATCCTGGCTAACGGCATTATCCTGGTTAATCAACACCAGCGCCTGCTTACTATGCACCGCAGCCCCGCCGATACGATAGCCTTTTAACGCGCATTGATCGATCAGCCACCCTGCGGCCAGTTTCACCCGACCATCCGCCTGCGGGAAATGCGGCATAGCAGGGTAAGCAGCTAACAGTTCTGTGGCCTGCTCCTTCTCCACCACCGGATTCTTGAAAAAGCTGCCGGCGTTGCCGGTTTCTCTCGGATCCGGGAGTTTACTGCGACGCATCGCGCAAACCGCGTCAAATACCTGATGCGGCGTTACCGTCTCTTTATCCAGCTTAGTCAGATCGCCATAGCTCAATAGCGGCTGCCACTGTTTATTCAGCCGTATACCGACGGCAACGATGAGATAGCCGACTTTAAACTGATGTTTGAAAATACTTTCCCGGTAGCCAAAGTTGCAGCGTTCAGGCACCATCCGATCGATCTCTCCGGTCGTCAGATTGAGCAGGTCGACGTATTCACAGACATCTTTCCATTCAACGCCATACGCGCCGATATTCTGGATAGGAGCCGAACCGACGCAGCCAGGGATCAGAGCCAGATTTTCCAAACCGGGCATACCGCCGTCGAGCGTTCTTTTTACCAGCTCATGCCAGCTCTCACCGGCGCTGACATGAAGATGCCAGCTATCCTGCTCTTCCCTGACCTTAATACCGTGCAGGCGGTTAATCATGACCGTGCCAGCAAAGTCTTCTAAAAACAGGACATTACTGCCCTCTCCAAGAACCAGCAGCGGCTCTTGACGTTTTTTCGTCTTCTGCCAGACCTTAATCATTAACTCGATGTTCTCTGCAATGACCAATTGCGCTGCATTGACCGGGAGCGCAAAGGTATTGTGATTTTTTAAAGACGCGCTTTCAGTAGACATGATATTGAATACCCATTCCGGAATAATTGCACTTAGTCTACTCGAATAAATTTTTGTGGCTATTATTTGTTTTTTGATAATGCGTAGTAGCAGGCAAAATCATGAAACAAAGCAAGGTGACTCTCAATCTATCTGGATGAAATATCGCAATAATTCCAGACTCATGGCAATAGAAAATTATTCTGCACGCGATCAGACTAATAACACAGTCGTAGAGGAAACGTATAAATACATTGTTTATTAGCGTAGTAATTTATTTCAGCTTTATATGCTTTCCCAATGGATAAACATCGACTGAATAAACAATAACCCAACTATACGTATTATTACTGGGTCACCAGGCATGGATATTACAGATTATTTAGCGATGAATAACGCAAAAAGCCTCATGCTTTCGCATGAGGCTTCTTACTTTGTTTGATGCCTGGCAGTGTCCTACTCTCGCATGGGGAGACCCCACACTACCATCGGCGCTACGGCGTTTCACTTCTGAGTTCGGCATGGGGTCAGGTGGGACCACCGCGCTATTGCCGCCAGGCAAATTCTGTTTTAATCAACCCGCAACGCGTCCACGTCGCCAGTCAATCCAATCTCGGAACTTCACTGAAAATCAAATCGCGTCTCTAAAACACCTTCGGTGTTGTAAGGTTAAGCCTCACGGTTCATTAGTACTGGTTAGCTCAATGCATCGCTGCACTTACACACCCAGCCTATCAACGTCTTAGTCTTAAACGTTCCTTCAGGGGCCTTAAAGGCCCAGGGAAGACTCATCTTGAGGCAAGTTTCGCGCTTAGATGCTTTCAGCGCTTATCTTTTCCGCACTTAGCTACCGGGCAATGCCATTGGCATGACAACCCGAACACCAGTGGTGCGTTCACTCCGGTCCTCTCGTACTAGGAGCAACCCCTCTCAATCTTCCAACGCCCACGGCAGATAGGGACCGAACTGTCTCACGACGTTCTAAACCCAGCTCGCGTACCACTTTAAATGGCGAACAGCCATACCCTTGGGACCTACTTCAGCCCCAGGATGTGATGAGCCGACATCGAGGTGCCAAACACCGCCGTCGATATGAACTCTTGGGCGGTATCAGCCTGTTATCCCCGGAGTACCTTTTATCCGTTGAGCGATGGCCCTTCCATTCAGAACCACCGGATCACTAAGACCTGCTTTCGCACCTGCTCGAGCCGTCACTCTCGCAGTCAAGCTAGCTTATGCCTTTGCACTAACCTCACGATGTCCGACCGTGATTAGCTAACCTTCGTGCTCCTCCGTTACTCTTTGGGAGGAGACCGCCCCAGTCAAACTACCCACCAGACACTGTCCTCACCCCCGATTAGGGGGCCGAGTTAGAACATCAAACATTAAAGGGTGGTATTTCAAGGTTGGCTCCATGCAGACTGGCGTCCACACTTCAAAGCCTCCCACCTATCCTACACATCAAGGCTCAATGTTCAGTGTCAAGCTATAGTAAAGGTTCACGGGGTCTTTCCGTCTTGCCGCGGGTACACTGCATCTTCACAGCGAGTTCAATTTCACTGAGTCTCGGGTGGAGACAGCCTGGCCATCATTACGCCATTCGTGCAGGTCGGAACTTACCCGACAAGGAATTTCGCTACCTTAGGACCGTTATAGTTACGGCCGCCGTTTACCGGGGCTTCGATCAAGAGCTTCTGGTTACCCATAACCCCATCAATTAACCTTCCGGCACCGGGCAGGCGTCACACCGTATACGTCCACTTTCGTGTTTGCACAGTGCTGTGTTTTTATTAAACAGTTGCAGCCAGCTGGTATCTGCGACTGGCTTCAGCTCCATCCGCGAGGGACTTCACCTACGCGCCAGCGTGCCTTCTCCCGAAGTTACGGCACCATTTTGCCTAGTTCCTTCACCCGAGTTCTCTCAAGCGCCTGGGTATTCTCTACCTGACCACCTGTGTCGGTTTGGGGTACGATTTCGTGTTACCTGGAGCTTAGAGGCTTTTCCTGGAAGCTTGGCATCAACTACTTCTGCACCGTAGTGCATCGTCATCACGCCTCAGGGTTAACAAGTAACCGGATTTACCAGGTCACTCCCCCTACACGCTTAAACCGAGACAACCGTCGCTCGGCTAGCCTAGCCTTCTCCGTCCCCCCTTCGCAGTAACACCAAGTACAGGAATATTAACCTGTTTCCCATCGACTACGCTTTTCAGCCTCGCCTTAGGGGTCGACTCACCCTGCCCCGATTAACGTTGGACAGGAACCCTTGGTCTTCCGGCGTGCGGGTTTTTCACCCGCATTATCGTTACTTATGTCAGCATTCGCACTTCTGATACCTCCAGCATGCCTCGCAGCACACCTTCAACGGCTTACAGAACGCTCCCCTACCCAACAACACCTAAGTGTCGCTGCCGCAGCTTCGGTGCATGGTTTAGCCCCGTTACATCTTCCGCGCAGGCCGACTCGACCAGTGAGCTATTACGCTTTCTTTAAATGATGGCTGCTTCTAAGCCAACATCCTGGCTGTCTGTGCCTTCCCACATCGTTTCCCACTTAACCATGACTTTGGGACCTTAGCTGGCGGTCTGGGTTGTTTCCCTCTTCACGACGGACGTTAGCACCCGCCGTGTGTCTCCCGTGATAACATTCTTCGGTATTCGGAGTTTGCATCGGTTTGGTAAGCCGGGATGGCCCCCTAGCCGAAACAGTGCTCTACCCCCGAAGATGAGTTCACGAGGCGCTACCTAAATAGCTTTCGGGGAGAACCAGCTATCTCCCGGTTTGATTGGCCTTTCACCCCCAGCCACAAGTCATCCGCTAATTTTTCAACATTAGTCGGTTCGGTCCTCCAGTTAGTGTTACCCAACCTTCAACCTGCCCATGGCTAGATCACCGGGTTTCGGGTCTATACCTTGCAACTAGACGCCCAGTTAAGACTCGGTTTCCCTACGGCTCCCCTATTCGGTTAACCTTGCTACAAAATATAAGTCGCTGACCCATTATACAAAAGGTACGCAGTCACACCACGAAGGTGCTCCCACTGCTTGTACGTACACGGTTTCAGGTTCTATTTCACTCCCCTCGCCGGGGTTCTTTTCGCCTTTCCCTCACGGTACTGGTTCACTATCGGTCAGTCAGGAGTATTTAGCCTTGGAGGATGGTCCCCCCATATTCAGACAGGATAACACGTGTCCCGCCCTACTCATCGAACTCACGACCTGTGCATCTTCGTGTACGGGACTATCACCCTTTACTGTGCGACTTTCCAGACGCTTCCACTGACACACAAGCCGATTCAGGTTCTGGGCTCTTCCCCGTTCGCTCGCCGCTACTGGGGGAATCTCGGTTGATTTCTTTTCCTCGGGGTACTTAGATGTTTCAGTTCCCCCGGTTCGCCTCATGCCACTATGTATTCATGACATGATAATGTGTCGAAACACACTGGGTTTCCCCATTCGGGTATCGTCGGTTATAACGGTTCATATCACCTTACCGACGCTTTTCGCAGATTAGCACGCCCTTCATCGCCTCTGACTGCCTAGGCATCCACCGTGTACGCTTAGTCACTTAACCTCACAACCCGAAGGTGTCTTCCGACATCGTCGCATTGCTACATTTGAGAGACTCTATGACAGGTTACTCCTCGTCCCGAACGTCTACGGGGGACAAGTTTCAGCTGCCATGTTTCAATTTTCAGCTTGTTCCAGATTGTTAAAGAGCAAAATACTTCGCAGCATACTGTTGCCAATATACTCTGAAGTATTGATTTTCGGACTTATATGGTGGAGCTAAGCGGGATCGAACCGCTGACCTCCTGCGTGCAAGGCAGGCGCTCTCCCAGCTGAGCTATAGCCCCATATAATCGCGTGCAATACCTTTGTTATTACCAACTCGTAAAGAGTTAATTCTTTCTTAGGCAAGGCATGCGACCGGGAAGTTTACTTTGGTAAACGTACCGAGAGCATAACGCAGCATAAGGAAGAATTTGGTAGGCCTGAGTGGACTTGAACCACCGACCTCACCCTTATCAGGGGTGCGCTCTAACCACCTGAGCTACAAGCCTATAAAGGTATTTCTGCTCGTTACTTTTTCATCAGACAATCTGTGTGGACACTGCACAGTCAGGATATCTTTAGGTAAGGAGGTGATCCAACCGCAGGTTCCCCTACGGTTACCTTGTTACGACTTCACCCCAGTCATGAATCACAAAGTGGTAAGCGCCCTCCCGAAGGTTAAGCTACCTACTTCTTTTGCAACCCACTCCCATGGTGTGACGGGCGGTGTGTACAAGGCCCGGGAACGTATTCACCGTAGCATTCTGATCTACGATTACTAGCGATTCCGACTTCATGGAGTCGAGTTGCAGACTCCAATCCGGACTACGACGTACTTTATGAGGTCCGCTTGCCTTCGCAGGTTCGCTTCTCTTTGTATACGCCATTGTAGCACGTGTGTAGCCCTACTCGTAAGGGCCATGATGACTTGACGTCATCCCCACCTTCCTCCAGTTTATCACTGGCAGTCTCCTTTGAGTTCCCGGCCGAACCGCTGGCAACAAAGGATAAGGGTTGCGCTCGTTGCGGGACTTAACCCAACATTTCACAACACGAGCTGACGACAGCCATGCAGCACCTGTCTCAGAGTTCCCGAAGGCACCAATCCATCTCTGGAAAGTTCTCTGGATGTCAAGAGTAGGTAAGGTTCTTCGCGTTGCATCGAATTAAACCACATGCTCCACCGCTTGTGCGGGCCCCCGTCAATTCATTTGAGTTTTAACCTTGCGGCCGTACTCCCCAGGCGGTCGATTTAACGCGTTAGCTCCGGAAGCCACGCCTCAAGGGCACAACCTCCAAATCGACATCGTTTACGGCGTGGACTACCAGGGTATCTAATCCTGTTTGCTCCCCACGCTTTCGCACCTGAGCGTCAGTCTTCGTCCAGGGGGCCGCCTTCGCCACCGGTATTCCTCCAGATCTCTACGCATTTCACCGCTACACCTGGAATTCTACCCCCCTCTACGAGACTCTAGTCTGCCAGTTTCAAATGCAGTTCCCAAGTTAAGCTCGGGGATTTCACATCTGACTTAACAAACCGCCTGCGTGCGCTTTACGCCCAGTAATTCCGATTAACGCTTGCACCCTCCGTATTACCGCGGCTGCTGGCACGGAGTTAGCCGGTGCTTCTTCTGCGAGTAACGTCAATGTAATGCCGTATTAAGACACTACCCTTCCTCCTCGCTGAAAGTGCTTTACAACCCGAAGGCCTTCTTCACACACGCGGCATGGCTGCATCAGGCTTGCGCCCATTGTGCAATATTCCCCACTGCTGCCTCCCGTAGGAGTCTGGACCGTGTCTCAGTTCCAGTGTGGCTGGTCATCCTCTCAGACCAGCTAGGGATCGTCGCCTAGGTGAGCCATTACCCCACCTACTAGCTAATCCCATCTGGGCACATCCGATGGTGTGAGGCCCGAAGGTCCCCCACTTTGGTCCGAAGACGTTATGCGGTATTAGCCACCGTTTCCAGTGGTTATCCCCCTCCATCGGGCAGTTTCCCAGACATTACTCACCCGTCCGCCGCTCGCCGGCAAAGTAGCAAGCTACTTTCCGCTGCCGCTCGACTTGCATGTGTTAGGCCTGCCGCCAGCGTTCAATCTGAGCCATGATCAAACTCTTCAATTAAAAGCTTGATTCGCTAAGTTAATAGCTGTTGCTCAAAGATTTACTGCATGAATTTTACTTCAGTTAGTCACTCTTCAAGACTTGATATTTTTTTGCATCCGAGGATGCTGGATATCGTCTTGTGAGTGCCCACACAGATTGTCTGATAAATTGTTAAAGAGCATCGCCGGAGATAATTCTCATCGGCGCGGGCTGCGTATACTACGCCTTTCGCCCGGAGAGTCAAGCGTTTATTTCGCTTTCTTCTCGCTGACCCGGCGGCTTGTCAGTCGTTGTTCCCGGTCAGTGGAGGCGCATTATAGGGAGTTCTCAGAACGCCGCAACCCCTAATTTCAAAAAACTTTTCAACTGCCTTCTTTTTCAACAAAACGCTGCTCAAGCCAGCGTTTTTGTCACTTTTCATACTAAAGCTGGCGAAATTCCTGGGCAAAGCGCTCGACCTCACGCCAATCCGTGTACTCCACTTCTTTACTGCTATCCGTTTCTCCCCCGGTCATACGCATAATGAACTGAATCATAATACGGTCGAACCAGCGATAACGCGGATAACGCAGCGCGCCGGCAAAGACCGCACACTGTGTCGGTTGCCATGGCGAAGACAGCAGGAACTTACGGGTATAAGGATTAGTTTGAGGTGAACGCTTGTCTGGCTTGCGCGCCGTCAGGTTGACTGAGAAAAAGGCGCTCGGCATTTGGTTCAGGCGTTCAGCATGACGTTTTACAAACTTATCCAACCCAGGATGGAAATGCCCGTAGCGAATCGAGGCGCCGATCATGATGCGTTGATACTGCCTGAGATCGACGTTTTCCGCCTGAAGCAGATCGACCACATCACAGCACATCGCCTCTTGCAGTTTGTTCGCAATATAAGAAGCGATTGCGTGAGTCTGCCCATCGCGACTTGAATAGAGAATCAGTGCCTTCATGGCGTTACTCCTTATCTAGGATCATTCACGCCAGAAGGTCGGCGTAAACAGAACCAGCAGTGTGAAAACTTCAAGGCGCCCGAACAGCATCGTCAACACCAGTATCCACTTCGCCGGCGGCGGCATAGTCGTAAAGTTATCGGCGACAACCCCCAGACCCGGGCCCAGGTTGTTCAGCGTGGCGGTCACGGCAGCAAAGGCGGAGAAATCATCTACACCGGTAGCGATAATCGCCAGCATGCTGACGATAAACACCAGCGCGTAAGCGGAGAAGAACCCCCATACTGCTTCTAATATACGTTCGGGTAACGCACGGTTACCCAGCTTAATGGTATACACCGCATTGGGATGCACCAGCCTTTTCAGTTCACGCGACCCCTGCAGATACAGCAGTAAAATGCGGATTACCTTCAAGCCACCGCCGGTAGAACCGGCGCAGCCGCCGATAAAGGCGGAACACAGCAGCAACATAGGCAAGAACAGCGGCCATTTGGCGATGCTGTCAGTCGTGAAACCTGCCGTCGTCGCCATGGACACCACTTGGAAAAACGCCTGGTTGATCGTTTCCATACCTGACTGATAGACGCCATGCCCCCACAGGATCACCGAACACACCACCACCAGCGTCAATTGCACAAAGATAAACATGCGGAATTCAGGGTCGCGCCAGTACACTTTAAGGCTGCGGCCGCTCAATAACGCAAAGTGCAAACCATAGTTACAGCCGGAAATCAGCAGGAACACGGCGATGATGGTGTTAATTGTCGGACTGGCGTAATAGCCGATGCTGGCGTCGTGGGTGGAGAAACCGCCAATGGCGATGGTTGAAAAGCTATGACCAATAGCGTCGAACGCCGACATCCCGGCCCCCCACAGTGCCAATGCGCAGGCTAAGGTCAACAGCACATAGATAAGCCACAGTGTTTTCGCCGTTTCCGCAATCCTCGGACGCATTTTATTATCTTTCAACGGCCCCGGCATTTCTGCACGGTACAGCTGCATCCCGCCGACGCCGAGAATAGGTAAAATAGCGACCGCCAGCACGATGATCCCCATCCCGCCCATCCACTGCAGCATCTGCCGGTAGAACAAAATGGCTTTTGGCAGCGAGTCCAACCCGACCAGCGTCGTTGCGCCAGTGGTGGTCAAACCGGAAAAGGATTCGAAAAATGCATCGGTAAGCGAGAGATTGGGCCGCTCAGAAAACAGGAAGGGTAAAGCCCCCACGCTGCCCAGCACCGTCCAGAAAAGCACCACGATCAGAAATCCTTCGCGCGGCTTCAGCTCATGCTTTTGTTTACGGTTCGGCCACCACAGCAGTAGGCCGATAGTGACAGCGACAAAGAAGGTCTGCGTAAATGCCCGTCCCGCGCCATCGCGGTAAATCAACGCCACCAGCCCAGGGAGGAACATTGTCCCGGAGAATAAGATGACCAATACACCTACGATACGGGTTATGGCGCGAAAATGCATTTCACACGATCCTTAGCAATTTAATTGGAGGGAATTATTGCGAAATGGGGGTTAATTGCAAATTACCGCGACTCAGATCACGTAATTTATTCCCAAAGGTCTCGGTTTCCGTTGCCGGCAAGGCCAGATGCAACACAACATCCGCACCGTATTCGCCGTGCAGAATCCGCCCTTCCATTTGCTGTAGCAGGTTCTCAACCAACGCCAGCTGCGCATAGTCGCATTGCAAAGTATATTCCAACTGCGGCACTTTGCTGACCAACGGCAGCAGCTTTAACGCCTGCTGTACCCCGCTGCCATAGGCCTTGACCAGGCCACCGGTGCCTAATTTAATCCCGCCGTAGTAGCGTACCACCACTGCGGTTATCTCCCCCACGCCGCTGCCCATCAGCTGGGCCAGGATCGGTTTCCCTGCTGTGCCGGAAGGCTCGCCGTCGTCGGAAAACCCCAACTGCTGCGAATCCCCCGGCGCGCCGGCGACAAAAGCCCAGCAGTGGTGCCGGGCCGTTGGATGCTCTTCTCTGACCCGCTGAATAAAAGCTTTAGCCGCTTCCACACCGCAGGTCGGTGCCAACAGCGTAATAAAGCGGCTTTTCTTTATCTCCTCACTGACGCTGATAGCCTCTGCAGGAACCGGGTATGCTTCCATCACGCCAAATTAAGATCGCGCGTCATGTTTTCCACCCGCTTTTCATGAATCACGACGTTGTCTTCAATGCGGATGCCGCCGTAAGCCTTCAGCATATCAATGCGCTCCCAGGCAAAGTGTTTGGCGAACTCGCCGCTGCGCCACGGCGCCAACAGAGACTCAATAAAATACAGCCCCGGCTCAATGGTCAATACCATGCCCGGCTGCAGCACCCGCGTACAGCGCAGGAACGGATATTTGGCCGGCGCCGCCAGATGGGTGCCGTTTTCATCCTGCATAAAGCCGGCGGCGTCATGCACCTGCAACCCCAACGGGTGGCCCAGACCATGCGGCAGGAACGGGCAGGTCAGCCCTTGTTCAACCATCGCCTCTTCGCTGATGTCATTCACCAGGCGGTGTTTCTTCAGCAGGCTGGCCAAACGCTGATGCATCTGCACGTGGTAATCGGTATAACGCACGCCGGGCTTCAGCGTGCCGATCAGCGCCAGCTGTTCAGCATTGAGGTCTTTAATCAGGGCGGCGAAATCGCTATCGCCGTCCGCCGCATAGGTGCGCGTCAAGTCCGCTGCATAACCGTTATATTCCGCACCGGCATCGATCAGGAAGCTGCGCATGTCGGACGGCGGCTGATGATCGAGCGTGGTGTAGTGCAGCACGGCGGCGTGTTCATTCAGCGCCACGATATTGCCGTAAGGCACGTCAGTGTCGCGGTGGCCGGTCGCAGTCAGATAAGCCTGGTTGATATCAAACTCGCTCATGCCGGACAGAAAAGCTTCACGCGCCGCCTTATGGCCCGTCACCGCCGTTTTCTGCGCGGCGCGCATGCAGGCCTGTTCGTAACCGGTTTTGATCGAACGATGGAAATCAAGGTAGTTCAGCACCGCCTGCGGATTGATATTATCTTCCGCAATGCCCAACTCCCGCGCCCGCTGCTGGGCATAGCCGAGATAGCCGACGCGCTCGCGCTGTGCCGGCAGAAGCTGACCAATATCGCCGGCATTAGCCAGCGGCATCAGATCGACGGATTGCGTCCAGAAGCTGTTCGGCAGAGGCTCGACGCTGTGCCAATAATCCACCGGCGAATAGAACCACAGCTTCGGTTTGTTAACGCCATCAATCCATAACCAGCAGTTCGGCACCGACGTCACCGGCACCCACGCTTTAAAATGCGCGTTGACCTTGAACGGATAGTGGTGGTCATCCTGAAAGACCCGCAACAACTCGCCGGAATGAATCAGCAGCGCGTCCAGTTTATTGCGCGCCAACACATCGCGTGCGCGGTTTTGCAGTTCATTCAGATGTTCGTTATACAAAGAAGCCAGCGTTTCCATCACAGTACCTTTATGCCCTTAGAACGGAATGCGCCATCTTAACACACTGATTACGCACTCCAACCCCGCCCCATCAGGCATGCGAAACACCTCGCAAACTGTTAACGACACAGACCCTATCAAGGCAACCATTGCCACACTGTCCACGCTGATTTGATGTCAACCTGCACCGAACGGCCAAACCACACAAAATATAATCACATTTAATATCAATGAGATAAAGTTATTCGCTGTGATCGGCGCAGCAAAAAATCAATTTCTAATTTGCATATTTTTAACATTAAAACCACACTCACTTTCATCTGGTCATACCAGATCAGAGGCGCTGATTCAGGAGATAAACATGCTCTACCAAGGCGAAACATTACAACTACACTGGCTCGAGAACGGTATCGCCGAGCTGGTGTTTGATGCCCCAGGCTCCGTCAACAAGCTGGATACCCGCACCGTTGCAGCGCTGGGTGAAGCGCTCGACGTACTGGAAAAACAGACCGAGCTGAAAGGGCTGCTGCTGCGTTCCAACAAAAACGCATTTATCGTCGGTGCCGATATCACCGAATTCCTGTCGCTGTTCGCCGCCCCGGCGGAAAAACTGCAGCATTGGCTGGCTTTCGCCAATTCCATTTTCAACCGCCTGGAAGATTTACCGGTGCCGACCATTGCCGCCATCAACGGCTATGCGCTGGGCGGCGGCTGCGAGTGCGTGTTGGCGACGGACTTCCGCGTCGCGACGCCGGATGCGCGCATCGGCCTGCCGGAAACCAAACTCGGCATTATGCCGGGCTTCGGCGGCTCGGTACGTCTGCCGCGTCTGCTCGGCAACGACAGCGCACTGGAGATCATCGCCGCAGGTAAAGACATCGGCGCCAAAGAAGCGCTGAAAGTCGGCCTGGTCGATGCGATCGTCGCGCCGGAAAAATTGGCGGATGCCGCGCGTCAGATGCTGCAACAGGCCATTGACGGGCGGTTAGACTGGCGCGCCAGTCGTCAGCCGAAGCTGGAGCCGCTGAAGCTCAGCCCGATTGAAGCAGCCATGAGCTTCACTACCGCCAAGGGCATGGTTCTGCAAACGGCCGGCAAACACTATCCGGCGCCAATGACCGCGGTGAAGACGATAGAAGCCGCCGCCGGATTGGGACGCGATGAAGCACTGAAGCTGGAGACCGCCAGCTTTGTGCCGTTGGCGCGTTCCAATGAAGCCCGGGCGTTGGTCGGTATTTTCCTCAACGATCAGTTTGTGAAAGGTCAGGCGAAAAAACTGGCGAAAGATCGCGCCGCGCCGAAGCAGGCCGCAGTGCTGGGCGCCGGTATTATGGGCGGTGGCATCGCCTACCAGTCCGCATTAAAAGGCGTGCCGGTACTGATGAAAGATATCAGTGAAAAATCGCTGACGCTCGGCATGGGCGAAGCCGCCAAGCTGCTGAACAAACAGTTGGAGCGCGGCAAGCTCGACGGCATGAAGATGGCCGGCGTGCTGGCAACCATTCAGCCCACGCTGGACTACGCCGGCATTGAACGCGCTCAGGTGATTGTGGAAGCGGTGGTGGAGAATCCGAAGGTCAAAGCCGCAGTGTTGGCCGAAGTTGAAGGGCTCATCGGCGAAGATACGGTTCTGGCCTCCAATACCTCGACTATTCCGATTAATGAACTGGCAAAATCGCTGCAACGGCCGCAGAACTTCTGCGGTATGCACTTCTTTAACCCGGTGCATCGCATGCCGCTGGTAGAAATCATCCGCGGTGAACGCACCAGCGACGAAACCATCGCCGCCGTGGTGGCCTACGCGTCACGCATGGGGAAAACGCCGATCGTGGTCAACGACTGCCCGGGCTTCTTCGTCAACCGCGTGCTGTTCCCTTACTTTGCTGGCTTCAGCCTGCTGTTGCGGGACGGCGCTGATTTCCGTCAGGTCGATAAAGTGATGGAAAAACAATTCGGCTGGCCAATGGGTCCGGCCTACCTGCTTGACGTGGTCGGCATTGATACTGCACATCACGCCCAGGCCGTGATGGCCGCCGGCTTCCCAGAACGCATGAGCAAGGACTACCGCGACGCGGTCGACGTGATGTTCGACAACCAGCGCTTCGGCCAGAAAAATCAGGTGGGTTTCTACCGCTATAGCCAGGATAACAAAGGCAGACCGCGTAAAGAGAACGACGAACAGACCGATGCGCTGTTAGCGACGGTCAGCCAGCCGCGTCAGAACATCAGCGCCGAGGAAACTATCGCGCGCATGATGATTCCAATGATTAACGAAGTGGTGCGCTGTCTGGAAGAAGGCATCATCGCCAGCCCGGCGGAAGCCGATATGGCACTGGTTTACGGCATCGGCTTCCCGCCGTTCCACGGCGGCGTCTTCCGCTATCTGGATACCATGGGCACGGCCCATTACGTTGAAATGGCGCAACGTTACGCACATCTGGGCGAGCTGTATCAGGTTCCGGCCGGCCTGCGCGCCAAAGCCGAACGTAATGAAACCTACTACCCGGTGACGGCGCCAATCGCGGATGTCTCCACGGGCCAACCGGCATGAGGTCATAAAAGATGGAAAACGTAGTTATTGTTGACGCCGTCCGTACGCCGATGGGCCGCTCAAAAGGCGGCGCCTTCCGTCAGGTACGCGCCGAAGATCTGTCCGCCCACCTGATGCGTACGCTGCTCAGTCGCAATCCGGCGCTGGAACCCGGCGCAATTGACGATATTTACTGGGGCTGTGTACAGCAAACGCTGGAGCAAGGTTTTAATGTGGCGCGCAACGCCGCACTACTGGCGGAAATTCCCCATACGGTGCCCGCCGTTACCGTTAACCGCCTGTGCGGTTCCTCCATGCAGGCGCTGCACGACGCCGCTCGCGCCATTATGGTCGGCGATGCGCAGGTCAGCCTGATCGGCGGCGTCGAGCATATGGGCCACGTGCCGATGAACCACGGCATTGATTTTCACCCCGGCCTCAGCCGTTCGGTCGCCAAGGCCGCCGGCATGATGGGGCTGACCGCTGAAATGCTGGCCAAGATGCATAACATCAGCCGTCAGATGCAGGATGAGTTCGCCGCGCGTTCACACCAGCGCGCCTATGCCGCCACCCAGGCCGGGCATTTTAACCAGGAGATCGTCGCCACCACCGGTCACGATGCCGATGGCGTACTGACCCGCTATGATTTTGATGAAGTGATCCGCCCGGAAACCACGGTGGAAACGCTGGCGGCGCTGCGCCCGGCCTTCGACCCGGTGAACGGCACGGTCACCGCCGGCAGCTCCTCCGCCCTGTCAGACGGCGCTTCCGCCATGCTGCTGATGAGCGAATCGCACGCCAAAGCCCTGGGGCTGAAAGCCCGTGCGCGCATCCGCTCTATGGCGGTGGTGGGCTGCGATCCGTCCATCATGGGCTACGGCCCGGTGCCGGCCAGCCGGCTGGCGCTGAAGCGAGCCGGGCTGACCACTCAGGATATCGATCTGTTTGAACTGAACGAAGCCTTCGCCGCACAGTCGCTGCCCTGCATCAAGGATCTGGGGTTGCTGGACAGCCTGGACGACAAAGTGAACCTGAACGGCGGCGCCATTGCGTTGGGTCACCCTTTAGGCTGTTCCGGTTCGCGTATCTCCACCACCCTGCTGAACCTGATGGAACGTCGCGACGCGCAGTTTGGCCTGGCCACCATGTGCATCGGCCTGGGACAAGGCATCGCCACCGTGTTCGAACGCGTATAACACACCCTTTGCCGGCCCGCCGGGTCGGCATCTCAGTTTAGTTGCCGTGCTTCCCGCCTGTCAGGGGCGGGTTTTTTATCACCCTGCTTAACCAGCAAAAAAATAGGGCGGCTTGCGCCACCCCATATTACAACCTGTACCGCATCCCGCTTAAATAAACGAGAAGGCATCGCCAAACATGCGCGACGCCTGTGCACCACGTTCCGCGCAGAAGCGCTCGCGGGCAATTTTCGCCATCTCGAAGCGGCCGGCGATATAAATATCGTGCTCGGCCAGCGAACCGTAATCCTGCAGCACCGCGCTCAATACCGTGCCGCTGCGGCCGCGCCATTCAGGTTCAGGCTGTTCTACTACCGGGATCACCTTCAGGTTCGGATGCTGCAACGACAGCGCTTCCAGCTCGCTCAGGTCGTACAGATGCTGTAGCTCACGGCCGCCCCAGTAAATCGCGATATCGCGCTCCGGCTGCTGCTCCAGCGCAGTCAGCAAAATGGATCGTGCGTACGAGAAGCCGGTTCCTCCGGCGATCAGCACCAGCGGACGGCTGCCGTCTTCACGCAGCCAGGCGTCGCCATGCGGTACGTCAACGGTAATCGCCTGCTCTTTCAAAATACGATCCATCACCGCCATGGCGTACAGGTTCAGCTCTGAAGCGCCGATATGCAGCTCAATATATTCCTGCTGCGACGGGGTAGACGCCAATGAGAACGGACGCTTGTCGCGTTCGTCCATCACCACCATCAAATACTGCCCGGCCTTGAATAAAAACGGCGCTTCCGGCACCAAACGTACCCGATAAACGGTATCGGTAATGGCCTCTACGGAGGTCACTTTACAGCTCAATATTGTCATGCGTTCCCTCTGTCGGGTCATCAATGCAAAACTGAGAACAGGGCGCTGACGTTACAGCGTCGGTTCCCTGTCACTGAAGATTGCGAGCTCGTCCCAGATCTCATCGATGCGCGCACGCACCTTTTCATCCATTACGATCGGACGGCCCCACTCGCGCTGGGTTTCCCCCGGCCATTTATTAGTGGCGTCCAGCCCCATCTTCGAACCCAGCCCGGAAACCGGCGAGGCGAAGTCCAGATAGTCAATCGGCGTATTTTCCACCATAACGGTATCCCTTGCCGGATCCATTCGTGTGGTAATTGCCCAAATCACATCATTCCAGTCACGCGCGTTGACGTCGTCATCGCAAACAATCACGAACTTGGTATACATAAACTGACGCAGGAACGACCAAACGCCCATCATCACACGTTTGGCATGACCCGGATACTGCTTCTTCATGGTTACCACTGCCAGGCGGTAGGAGCAGCCTTCCGGCGGCAGGTAGAAGTCGACGATTTCCGGGAACTGTTTTTGCAGAATCGGCACGAACACTTCGTTCAACGCCACGCCCAATACCGCCGGCTCATCAGGCGGACGGCCAGTATAGGTGGAATGGTAAATGGCATCGCGACGCTGCGTCACATGCGTAACGGTGAATACCGGGAAATGGTCGATTTCATTGTAGTAACCGGTGTGGTCGCCATATGGCCCTTCCGGCGCCATTTCGCCCGGCTCAATATAGCCTTCAAGCACGATTTCCGCGCTGGCGGGCACTTCCAGATCGTTGGAAATACATTTGACGACTTCGGTCTTATTGCCACGTAGCAGCCCGGCGAAGGCGTATTCAGAAAGCGTATCCGGCACCGGCGTCACCGCGCCGAGAATGGTGGCCGGGTCGGCCCCCAGCGCGACGGAAACCGGGAAGCGCTCACCGGGGTGCGCCTGACACCACTCCTGAAAGTCCAGCGCGCCGCCGCGGTGCGACAGCCAACGCATAATCACCTTGTTCTTGCCCAATACCTGCTGACGATAAATCCCCAGATTCTGCCGCTCTTTCTCTGGTCCGCGGGTCACGGTCAGCCCCCAGGTAATCAGCGGCGCAGCGTCTTCCGGCCAGCAATGCATCACCGGGATGCGGCCAAGATCGACATCATCACCCTGCCAAACCTGCTCCTGGCACGGTGCTGAACCCAAGACTTTGGTCGGCATGTTCAGCACCTGCTTGAACTTCGGCATCTTGTCGAACAGATCGCGGAAGCCTTTTGGCGGCTCAGGTTCTTTCAGAAACGCCAGCAGTTTGCCCACATCGCGCAGCGCGCTGACGTCTTCCTGGCCCATGCCCATCGCCACGCGGTTCGCCGTGCCGAACAGGTTGCACAGCACCGGCATGTCATAGCCTTTCGGGTTTTCAAACAGCAGCGCCGGGCCGCCCGCACGCAGAGTGCGATCGGCAATTTCCGTCATTTCCAGATAGGGATCGATGGGCTGGCTGATGCGTTTTAGTTCCCCTCTCTTTTCCAGCAATGAGAGGAAATCGCGTAAGTCACGGTATTTCATACTGTTCATTATAACGGCCAGTGAGGCGGGCATTATAAGCCCTCTTCACGGTTGATGCTGCAATTTTGTTAAACAGAGCCGCAGCGCTGTCAGTGGCAATCGAACGGCACCAGCGCCTGCAGCGCCAGCGTATCCTGAAATTCCTGCGTCGCCGTGTTATGGCGGAACAGCTTGTAGCCCTGGCTGCGGGCGCTGACATAACGCAGTGTATTATCACGGACGTGCAGCAAACTGCCCTCTCGCAGCGCGACTACGGATTCGCTCGGATTGACCGCACAGAATTCAGCCAGGCGTTCATCGCGCGTCTCCCCCATATGACCACTGATATGCGCATCGATATAGTGCGGATTAATCTGCAGCGGGAACAACCCTAACGACGGCAATACGACGCTGTTGCGTACCGGCATATCATTGGTGGTGCGAATGCTTGGCGTCGCCACATTACAGCCGGCGCTCCAGCCGACGTACGGCACATTGCGCTCACGCACTGCGCGCTGAATGGGGACGATCAGTCCATTTTCATGCAGCAGCTGATTCAGAAGCCAGCTGTTGCCGCCGCTGACCAGAATGCATTCAGCCTGTTCAACCGCCGCCGCCGGCGATGACGAGTGGTGAATGCTGGCGACGGGAATGCCCAGCGTCTGCGTCAGCTCCTGCGCGCGCTCATCATAATCACTGCGGATCAGCGCGTAAGGAATCAGCAGCGCTGAGGTGAGATGACGACGGGCAACCATCTCCAGCAGTTCTTCTTTGGCGTAGCCCAGCAGCTCCGCTTCCCCGGAAAGCTTACCGTTGCTCAGTAGAAATAGTTCCATTGCTCTCTCTTATCTAAGAAGGATGAATAACATCACATTGGCGCTCGCCGCGCTTTGCCATACTGCTCACGGTAACAAATTTTGCGCCTACAGTTATACCCGGGTGGGGCAGATATGTGTGTGACGGCACATCAAACGCCGCAGGTTAAGTACGATCTACGCCAGCGGCGTTGGTTATATCTGATTAACCCCATTTCACGATTGTGGGGCTTGGCCTAGGTATCCGTAATGGCTTTTGCTATGCTTAACGGCTGACAGAAAGGCATGTGAAATTATGGAATCTTGGTATTTACTCTATTGTAAACGCGGCCAGCTCTTGCGGGCACAGGAACACTTGGAACGACAGGCGGTGGGCTGCTTCAGCCCGGTTATCGCGCTGGAAAAGATCGTGCGCGGCAAGCGCACCACGGTGAACGAACCGCTGTTTCCCAACTACCTGTTTGTGGCGTTCGATCCTGAGCGGATCCACACCACAACCATCAGCGCAACCCGCGGCGTCAGCCATTTTGTCCGCTTCGGTTCGCTGCCAACGATCATTCCACAGACGGTTATCGAAGAACTGCGCACCCATACCAGCGACACCTATGTCGACCCGGAAACGCCGCAGCCGGGCGATACCGTGCTGATTACCGACGGTGTGTTCGAGGGCCTGCAGGCTATCTATACCGAGCCAGACGGCGAGGCGCGCTCCATGCTGCTGCTCAACCTGATTAACAAACAGGTGACGCAAAGCCTGGATAACCGCCAGTTCGAAAAGATGTAAACAAGGCGCCGCAGGGCGCCTTTTTATGCTCTGTCAGCGCTGCATCGCTTCGTCATGCAACCACTGCGCCACGCGCTTGGCGAAATAGGTCAGCACACCATCGGCACCGGCGCGTTTGAAACACATCAGCGATTCCATAATGGCCGGTTGCTCCTGCAGCCAACCATTCTGGATTGCCGCCATATGCATCGCATACTCACCGGAAACCTGATAGGCGAATGTCGGCACGCCAAAGTTATCCTTAACGCGTCGCACCACATCCAGATACGGCATGCCAGGCTTCACCATCACCATATCCGCGCCTTCCTGCAGGTCCTGCGCAATTTCCTGCAGCGCTTCGTCGCTATTGGCCGGATCCATCTGATAGGTTTTTTTGTTGCCGCCTTTCAGATTGCCGCTGGAGCCCAGCGCATCGCGGAACGGGCCGTAATAGCAAGAGGCATATTTGGCAGAGTAGGCCATGATCTGCGTATTGATCAGCCCCTGCTGCTCCAGACTGTCGCGAATGGCGCCGATGCGACCATCCATCATATCGCTCGGGGCGACGATTTCTGCGCCGGCTTCTGCGTGTGACAACGCCTGGCGCACCAAAATCTCTTTGGTGACATCGTTAATCACATAGCCGTCGCTATCAATCACGCCGTCCTGACCGTGTGTGGTATAGGGATCCAGCGCCACATCGGTCAGGATCCCCAGCTCAGGCACCGCATCTTTCAGGACGCGCACCGTACGCTGCACCAGGCCATCCGGGTTATAGGCTTCTTCCGCATGCAAAGATTTCTGCGCGGACTCAATCACCGGAAATAACGATATCACCGGCACGCCAAGCTTGGCGATGGCTTCCGCCTCTTTGACCAGCAGATCGATAGACATACGTGACACACCCGGCATGGAGCTGACCGCCTCTTGACGTTGGCTGCCTTCCATCACGAAAACCGGATAAATCAAATCGTTAACGCTCAGTTGATTTTCAGCCACCAGGCGGCGGCTGAAATCATGGCGACGCACGCGACGCATGCGACGCCCCGGGAAAGTGCCCGGAAACGCATAGCTCATACTCTTCTCCTGACTCATGCCAACCGGAATAACCGGCGGGCGTTACGATCGGTTTCCTGCGCCAGCCATTGCGCATCTTCCTGACGCCAGGTCGCCACCTGACGGACGATATGGGGCAGAAAACAGGGTTCATTACGACGCGAGGCAGGTTTGGGCTGCAAATCCCGCGGTAACAAATACGGCGCGTCGGTTTCCAGCAGCAACCGGTCAACGGGAATTTTCGGCAACAGCGCGCGCAGCGCCAGGCCGCGACGCTCATCACACACCCAGCCGGTAATGCCGACGGATAAGCCCAACGACAGGCAGCCTGCCAGTTCCTCTTCGTTGCCGGTAAAACAGTGCACGACGGCGGCCGGCAGCTTATCCAGCCAAGGCTCCAGCAATGCGACAAAACGTGCGTGCGCATCACGGCAGTGTAAAAACACCGGCATCGCCAGCTCCGCCGCCAGCGCCAGTTGCGCGCTAAAGGCCGCCTCTTGTTCCTGCGGCGTAGAGAAATTGCGGTTAAAATCTAGCCCGCACTCACCAATAGCCACCACTTCCTCCCTGGCGGCCAATGCGCCTATCTGCTGAGCGACATCGTCGTTCCAGCCGCTGGCCTGATGCGGATGCACGCCCGCAGTGGACCAACAGAAGCCGCGGTAATGCTGCGCCAGCGCGCTGGCCGCCTCACTTTCCGGCAGGTCGGTGCCGGTAATCAGCATCCCCGTGACGCCGGCTTCCCGGGCGCGTTCAACCACCTGAGCGGCATCTTTGGCAAATTGTGAACTGGTCAGGTTAACACCGATATCAAACATGGCTTTTCCAAAACAGAAGCCGCCCATCAGGGCGGCTTGGCGATAACAATAACTCAAGACGTCGGGTGTTCTTCACCCTCATCCTCTTCTTCCGGCTGCGGCCGTCGCTTGCCGACGTAGAAGCGGGCAAAGAAGATGCCGACTTCAAACAGCAGATACATCGGGATAGCCAGCAGCGTCTGCGAGAACACGTCCGGCGGCGTCAGCAGCATCCCCACCACAAAGGCGCCGACCAGCACATAAGGACGCTTCTTCTTCAGGTCTTCCGGCGAGGTGACGCCACTCCAGCACAGCAGAATTATCGCAACCGGTACCTCAAACGCCACGCCAAACGCCATAAACAGCGCCATCACAAAGTCGAGGTAGTTGTTAATATCGGTAGCTATCAATACGCCGGCCGGCGCGGTTTTGGCAAAGAAGCCGAACGCCAGCGGGAACACGATAAAGTAGGCAAACGCCATCCCCAGATAGAACAGGACGCTGCTGGAAAATAGCAGCGGCATCATCAGGCGGCGCTCATGCTTATACAGTGCCGGCGCAATAAACGCCCAGACCTGATACAGGATGACCGGCGCCGAAACGAACACCGAGACAATCATCGTCAGTTTAATCGGGGTAAAGAAAGGAGAAGCCACATCGGTGGCTATCATGCTCGCCCCGGCCGGCAACTGCTTGATTAACGGCGCAGAAACCAGCTGATAAATATCATTGGCAAAGAATACCAACGCAATAAAGATCACCAGTACGCTGATGATTGAGTTCAACAGCCGCTTACGTAGTTCGATCAGATGACTGATAAGCGGTTGGGTGTCTTCCACAGCCATGTTTTAACGATCGCCATTAGATGAGTGGGATGCCGGGGTGTGGTCCGCAGCAGACGTGACGGGAGCCTTGGCCGCAGACGAGGTCGCTGGCGCTTCCGGCGGCACAGCTTTCGCAATGGCGGCCGGCGCGGCGCTGTTCGCCGCCTCTGCGGTAACGACGTCGTCATGCGCCGCCTCAGGCTCGTCAGTCCGTGGATTATGGATAGTGTTGGCTTCAGCATCAGCACCAGGCTGATACGAACGCTTCAGCGAGTCGGTCGCTTCTTTCAGCTCGTCCATCGACGCCTTCAGCTCCGGCGTCAGATTTTGCAGACCGGCACTTTCCGCTTTCTTCAGGCTGTCCTGCAGTTCCTGCAGCTTCAGCTCCTGAGAGAGTTCATTTTGCACCGATGCCGCCAGAGAACGCAGAGCACGGATCCAGCCCGCAACCGTTCTTACCGCAACCGGCAACCGTTCCGGCCCCAGCACAACCAGACCAATCACCAGTACCAGCAGCAGCTCACTAAACCCAATGTCAAACACGGTTTATACCTGCTCTTTGTTCTTCGACTCTTCAGTTTTCACTTCCGGCTGCTTATCCGCGATAGGCTTGGCCGCAAAGTCAGCATCGTGGCTGGTTTTTTCCGTCGTGTTGGTTGGCGAGGTGTTGTTGTCGTCGCCAATCGCCTTTTTGAAGCCCTTGATCGATGCGCCGAGATCGGAGCCCAGCGTACGGAGCTTATTGGTACCAAACAGCAGCACCACGATCACCGCAATGATCAACAATTGCCAAATACTAATACCGCCCATTCCAATTACCTCTAGATTTACAGGGGTTATTCAACGTTGCCGCATTATACGGCAACTTTTAACCGGGTTACGAGTTCCTCGTCGACTTTTACATTACGCTGACAAGCGTAAACAGGGTCCACGAAAAACAGATTCAGCTCGCGCGCTTCCAGCCCACGATCCAGGCGACGATCCCTCCGGCCATCATCCAGGCCGGCAGTACCTCGATACCGCCCAGCAACAGGATGGAACCGCCTACTAATAGTGTAGCGCCAACGCCGAACAAATACCGCGACTGTCCCTGCCGGACGCGCTGCGCCTGCATCTGATGGGTCAGCTTATCAACGCTTTGTTGCAACAGCTTATGCTGCTGCAAACTATCATAAAATAATTCCGGCAGTTCAGGCAGCTTCTCCGCCCAGAACGGCGCCTTGTCTTTCAGGGCGCGGACAACCGCAGGAATGCCCACTTGATCGCGCAGCCAGCTTTCCAGGAAGGGTTTCGCCGTGGTCCACAGATCCAACTGCGGGTAAAGCTGCCGCCCCAGGCCTTCAACATACAGCAGGGTCTTCTGCAACAGCACCAGCTGCGGCTGCACTTCCATATTGAAACGGCGCGCGGTGTTAAACAAGTTCAACAGCACGTTGCCGAACGAAATTTCCGCCAGCGGCTTTTCAAAAATCGGCTCGCACACGGTGCGGATGGCGAATTCAAAGTCTTCCACGTTGGTATCGCGCGGCACCCAACCGGAATCGACGTGCAGTTCCGCCACCTTGCGGTAGTCGCGGTTGAAGAAGGCGATAAAGTTTTCCGCCAGGTAACGTTTATCGTCTTTGTTCAGCGAGCCGACGATACCGCAGTCAATGCCAATATAGCGGGGATCTTCCGGATGCTCATAGCTGACAAAGATATTGCCCGGATGCATATCGGCATGGAAGAAACTGTCGCGGAACACCTGGGTAAAGAACACCTGCACGCCGCGTTCAGCCAGCAGTTTCATATTGGTGCCCTGCGCTTCCAGCGTCGGGATGTCCGACACCGGTATGCCATAGATACGCTCCATCACCAGCAGGCTCTCGCGGCAGTAATCGGAATAGACTTCCGGCACGTAAAGCATCGGGCTGCCGTCGAAGTTACGCCGCAGCTGAATGGCATTCGCCGCTTCACGCAGCAGGTTCAATTCGTCCAGCAGGGTCTTCTCATACTCGCGCACCACTTCGCGCGGGCGCAGGCGGCGACCGTCCGGCAACAGTTTCGGCACCCAACCGGCCAGGCGATACATCAGGCGCACGTCGGCTTTGATAATCGGCCCGATATCAGGCCGGATCACCTTCAGCACCACTTCCTTGCCGGTGGTTTTCAGGCGGGCGGTATGTACCTGCGCAATCGACGCCGACGCCAAAGGCTGTTGTTCAAAATCGTCAAACCACTCTTCCAGCGGCCCGCCCAGCGCCAATTCGATATGCTTGCGCGCCAGCGCGCCGTCAAACGGCGCTACGCGGTCCTGCAGCAGCGTCAGCTGGTCGGCAATGTGCGGCGGGAACAGATCGCGCCGCGTCGACATCATCTGGCCGAACTTGATCCACACCGGGCCCAGTTCCTGTAATGCCAAACGCAGACGTTCGCCCAGCGGCTGATCCTTGTGTTTGTTCGGCATCCAGAACAGTAAACGCCGGCCAAAACGCAGCGGCAGGGTCAGACGCATTTTAGGGATTAGCTCATCCAGGCCGTAGCTAAGAAAAACGCGAACGATAAAGTACAGGCGGCGTAATTCGCCAGGGGTCATCGCTTACCCTCCAACTTGTCCATGCGGGCCAACAAGGCTTCCAGACTGCGGGTTGCGGCGTCCACTTCTTCGTTGAACCACACCACTTCCAGCGGCCCCGGCGCAACGCGCCACTCTTCGGTCAGCGTTTCCGCCACGTAGCGCTGCTGGCTCTGCAGACCGGACTTCAGCAGACAGGCGCCTTTGCCCATCACCTGCGTAATACCCTGTGCGGCAATATCGCCGATGTAGGGCGCCAGCCACTCTGCCGGATCCCACTCCGCCAAATCCAGCAGCCCGACCAGCTGTTGCACCACCTGAATATCGCCTTCGACAACCAGCTCGCCGCTGCGCATCAACGGCGACAGCTGCTGACGGTCACGCAATTTCAGCAGCACCGGAATACGCGTCTGCACCGTGCAGTCGGCTGCATCTTCGGATTGCCCCAGCACATCGACCCGCTGTTCGCTGAAAATCAGCACCAGCGGCGCAGAAAACTCCTGCAGTTCAATCCGCAGCACCTTGCCGGCCAAACGCTGACGCGCGGCCTTCATGCTGCGATCGCGGAACAGCAGGCTATTAAGCGACGTTTCCAACACGCCGGTCAGCAGCGGGGTTAACAGCATCGGCATGTCCATATCAGAACTTAAAGCCCCGGTGCAGTGCAACAATGCCGCCGGTCAGGTTGAAGTAGCTGACGTTGTCGAAGCCGGCGTTCTGCATCATGCCTTTCAGGGTTTCCTGATCGGGATGCATGCGGATGGATTCCGCCAGATAGCGGTAGCTTTCCGGATCCTTCACCACCAGCTCGCCGATTTTCGGCAGTACATGGAAGGAGTAGGCGTCGTAGGCTTTGCTCAGCGGCGCCAACAGCGGTTTGGAAAACTCCAGCACCAGCAGACGGCCGCCCGGCTTCAGCACGCGGAACATCGAACGCAGCGCCTTGTCTTTATCAGTGACGTTACGCAGGCCGAAAGAGATGGTGATGCAGTCGAAATAGTTATCCGGGAACGGCAGCGCCTCAGCATTGGCCTGCACGTAGTTGATGTTGCCGACAATGCCGCGATCGCGCAGCTTATCACGCCCCATCTTCAGCATGGATTCGTTGATATCCGCCAGCACCACCTGCCCCTGTTCCCCGACCATGCGCGAGAACTTGGCGGCCAGATCGCCGGTGCCGCCGGCCAGATCCAGAACGCGCTGACCGCGGCGCACGCCGCTGCAATCAATGGTAAAACGCTTCCAGACCCGATGAATGCCGAATGACATCAGGTCATTCATTACGTCATATTTGGCCGCTACCGAGTGAAAAACATCGGCCACCATGGCCTGTTTTTCTTCACGTGCTACGGTACGAAAACCGAAATCTGTGGTTTCCTGCGATTGATCTGCCATTGTCTTGCCTGCTATTCAGTCAATTTTGTAGTTGTGGAGTGTACCAGAACCCCACGAAATACCCCACCTCGCCGCAGCGTTCATCCCTGCGACGTCTGGTCGGTAGCATCTTTTGCCTCTGCCTCTGGCAACGCGCCGGCGGCGTCATCGGCTGCCTGTGCACCTTGCCGATCCTGCTCGCTGGCCTGCTGCGCCAGCTGCGGGTTTATCGGCCGTTTCACCTCAACCCCCAAGGCGCGGAAGCCTTCGGTCTGACAGATAAGATTACCACGGCCTTCGCTGAGTTTGTTCATCGCCTGCCGATAGCTGCCCTGCGCTTTATCCAGACTTTGCCCCAACGCCGACATATCATCAACGAACAGGCGCATTTTGTCGTACAGCCGCGCCGCGCGGTCGGCAATGCGCTGGGCGTTCTGGCTCTGGTGCTCATAGCGCCACAGGTTGGTGATGGTACGTAACGCCACCAGCAGCGTAGTCGGGCTGACCAGCATGATATTGTGCTTCAGCGCTTCGCTGATAAGCTCAGGCTCGCGGTCAATAGCCAGCAAGAACGCCGGCTCCACCGGAATAAACATCAGAACGTAATCCAGCGAGCGCAGCCCCGGCAGTTGCTGGTAATCCTTCCGTCCCAGCAGCCGGATATGTCCGCGCAGGGAGGCGATATGCTCACTCAGCGCGGCTTCGCGCTCCGCCTCATCTTCGCTGTTGAAGTATCGCTCATAGGCCACCAGCGACATTTTGGCGTCGATCACCACGTCTTTCCCCTGCGGGAGACGTACGATCACATCAGGCTGCATACGGCTCTGATGGTCCAGCCGCACGTTCACCTGTGTTTCATACTCATGCCCTTCCCGCAGGCCGGAGGCCTCGAGTACCCGGCTGAGCACCACCTCACCCCAGTTGCCCTGAGTTTTGTTATCGCCTTTCAGCGCTTTGGTCAGATTGATCGCCTCACGCGCCATCTGCGCATTCAGCTGCTGCAGATTACGTATCTCGTGAGTCAGGGTGTGGCGCTCCCGCGCTTCCTGACCAAAGCTGTCCTGTACCTGACGACGGAAGCCGTCTAGCTGTTCGCGCAGCGGCAGCAGCAGCCGATCCAGACTCTGCCGGTTCTGTTCATCCACCTTGCGGCCGCTGTGTTCGAAGATGCGGTTGGCCAGATTCTCAAACTGGGTGGTCAGCCGCTGCTCGCTGTTGATCAGCAGCCGCTGTTTCTCTTCGGCCGCCATGCGCGTTTCTTCCAGGCGAATCGTCACCTCGCGCAGCTCGGCCTCCTGCATGCTGTTGACCTCGCGCTGGGCGCGCAGCTCCTGGTTGAGCTGCTCACACTCGCCACGCCAGTGTTCAAGCTGTTGTAGCTTCTCCCGCGCTGCGGCGAACTGCCCGTGCAGATTACGCAGGTCCAAATCGTTTTGCCGCAGCTGCTGCTCCTGCCGCTGCGCCGCCTCCTGGCGCGCCGCAATCTCCTGCTGCGCCTGCTGCAGCGACTGCTCCAGCAAACGCAGTTCCGTTTCGTGATGCGCCTGGTTCTGCTGCTGCCTCAGGTTGGCGATCAACCACCCCAGCAGCATGCCGATGACCACGCCGCCAATACCGTACACCAAGCTGGTATCCACCCTGCCTCCCGTTAACCCGTACCGTCCGGCGCTTCGCGCCCGCTGCCCGTCACGTTAAGGGGAGACTGTATGGATGTCCAGTCAGAATTTTATCTGCCGTGCAATTATGCGCAACGCTGCGCAAACTAGGCAAACCACTGACTTAACCACTTGATACCGAACGCCCCCGGCGCAAGAATGCCGAACGCCCAGATCATCGCCGAGGTCAGGTTGGCCAGTTGAAAATAGCGCTGCGGCATGGCGCAGATACCGCCGACCAGCGGCACCACCGCGCGCAGCGGGCCGAAGAAACGGCCGAAGAAAATGCCCAGCACGCCCCAGCGTTCAAAGAACGCATGGCCGCGCACCAGTAATTGCGGATTGCGCGACAGCGGCCACATATGGGCCACGCGATCCTGATAGCGGTAGCCGATCCAATAAGAGAGCCAATCGCCAAAGAATGCGCCGGCCGCCGCCGCCGCCCAGATCGGCCAGAAGGCGATGCCGCTTTCCCCGATCAGCGCGCCCAGCGCCAGCAGGATCACCGTCGCCGGCAGCAGCAGGGAAAGAAACGCCAGCGATTCGCCGAAGGCCAGGAAGAAAATAATCGGAATGGCCCAGCCCTCGTGCTGCCGCACGACGTCGCTGACCCAGTGAATAACGTCGCTGAGACTCAAAGACAGGCTCCTTTACGGCGCTGTGATAGTTAGATCCTATGCTCGCCGGGGCTGCTTAAACCCCGGCTAAACGCGGCGGCGATAGCCGCCTCACTCCAGATAGTGCGCCTGCAGAGCGGCACGCTGGCTGGCGCCCAGGCCATACTCCGCCTCCAGCCAGCGGTCGGTGCTGCCGTACTGTTCGCGGATACAGCCCAGCGCCGTCATCAGAAACTCTTCACGGGCGCTCAGCACATAGGCAAACTGCGCCAGCGCAGACTCATTCAGACGTACCGACAGCTGATCCAACATCTGTTCGCGGAAGGCGGCCAGCGTGGTTTCCGTCAGCAGGTAATCTTCCACCACCGTCGCTTCATCCGCTCCCAGCGCGAACAGTACCAACGCAGAGCCGATCCCGGTACGGTCTTTGCCGACCGCACAGTGCTGCACAATGGCCCCTTCCGCCGGGTTGCCGAGCAGGCTCGTCAGCTGCTGATAGGCCGCATTACCAAACGGCAGACGACGATACAGCTCCAGCATAAAAGCACGCGCATCAAACGTCGCCAGCGTCTCGCTGGTGAGTTTTTCCAGGTTGGCGTTCACTTCATTGCTCAGCGGGTTGGCAGGGAAATGGTGGTACTGCGCCCCCTGCCATAAAATATCCGGCTTGGCCTGCACCTCATCGGTATCGCGGTAGTCCAGCACCGAACGCACCGGGACGCCCGCCAGGAACGTACAGTCGTTTTCCGTCAGGCGTTCCAGCGAGCCGGAACGAAACAGCAGGCCGCGCTTGATGCGCCGTCCGTCGGCAGCGCTGTTGCCGCCTAAATCACGAAAGTTGATGCCGCCATCCAGGGGCGCAAGCGAGGGGTGGAGCAGAATTTGGGCGGTCATAGACATCCTCTTGATTATTGTCTGAGAAAGCGCCAACGCAGCGAGTGGACAAAGCGGGCGGACGCTGAAGGTTATACCCTAAATAATTCAAGTTGCGGCAACAGACAAGGGAGTATGACTGAAAAGGCGCAAAACTTTTTACCGCCGGCAGCGCCGCAGCTTACGTACTGATGCAGAATTTAACGCGCAGGAAGGGAGAAACGGGCCGCACGACGGCCCGTAAAAACAGCGGATTACAGCAGGCGACGCGCCGCGTCCACCACGATCTGCACCGCTTTGCTTTCGGTCTGCTTCATGGTTTCCGCGTTCGGGATTTCCTGCTGGGTACGGTTGACGATCACGCCGGCCACCATGCCGGCACGCAGTCCCTGACTGGCGCACATGGTCAGCAACGTGGCAGATTCCATTTCATAGTTCATTACGCCCATCGCCTGCCACTCCTCCATCGAGCCTTTGAAGCGGCTGACCACGCGGCCGGAATAGGTGTCATAACGCTCCTGTCCCGGGTAGAAGGTGTCAGAAGAGGCGGTAACGCCGATATGGGTCACAGCGCCGTTCTCCTTGGCCGCCTCGACCAGCGCGGTGGTACAGGCGAAATCGGCCACGGCAGGGAACTCCATCGGCGCAAAGTGCAGGCTGGCGCCGTCAAGACGCACCGCCCCGGTGGTCACCAACACGTCGCCGACGTTGATATTCGATTGAATGGCGCCGGTGGTGCCGATACGCAAAAACGTACGAATCCCCAGCTGTGCCAGTTCTTCCACCGCGATGGAGGTCGACGGCCCGCCGATACCGGTGGAACAGACGATCACCGCTTTGCCGTCCAGCTCCGCGCGCCAGGTGGTGAACTCACGATGGGACGCCAGATGCACCGGGTTCTCCATCAGTTTGGCAATTTTTTCTACGCGCTGCGGATCGCCGGGAACAATTGCCAACTGAGCCCCTTGTAAATCGTTTTTGGTGAGGCCGAGATGAAAAACATCAGACTGAGACATACGAGACTCCTCATAAATCAGGATTATTGGGAGGAACAAAAAAGCACTCTACTGAAAATCTTCGCCATTTTTCGTGACTAACGTCACCACAAAGGAAGAAACAGGCAGCGATCGACATATTTTATGTGATTTAAATCACATTAATAACCCCAAAGAGCCATGTTTTCACTGGCTCAAGCATAGCCGACAAACGCCACAAAACGGCGATGACAACCGGCCATCTTGTTATCTATAGTTAATCTTTGCTCCGCTTCTCTTGGATGGAGACCGCCATGAAAACCGAACACGCAATGACACTAGAACCGGTACAGGGAAGCTTCGCCCCTGCCGCCGAGCCGTTGGCCGATACGACAATTTACACCGACGATCAGGGCATTCACGCCGGGGAAACCACCATTCCCTCGCAGGGCGATGATCTGCCGGCCTATATTGCCAAGCCGGCTAACCATCAGGGCCCTTTCCCGGTGGTCCTGGTGGTGCAGGAAATTTTCGGCGTCCATCAGCATATTCAGGATCTCTGCCGCCGGCTGGCGAAAGAGGGCTACCTGGCGATTGCGCCGGAGCTGTACTTCCGCCAGGGCGATGCTACCGACTACAGCGAGATTGGCGAACTGCTGCAAAAACTGGTCAGCAAAGTGCCGGACAATCAGGTGCTGGCCGATCTGGACCACGTCGCCCATTGGGCGACCCGGCACGGCGGCGACGCCAGTAAACTGGCCATCACCGGTTTCTGCTGGGGCGGGCGCATCACCTGGCTGTATGCCGCGCACAACCCGCAGCTCAAGGCTGCGGTGGCCTGGTACGGCAAACTGGTGGGGGAAAAGACGCTGAACTCACCCAAGCATCCGGTTGATATTGCCAGCCATCTGTCGACCCCGGTGCTGGGGCTGTACGGCGGACAGGACAGCGGTATTTCACTGGAGAGTGTGGAAAGCATGCGCCAAGCGATCCGCGCCGCCAACGCCGATGCGGAGATCGTAGTCTACCCCGAAGCCGGTCACGCCTTTAACGCGGATTACCGCCCGAGCTATAACGCCGAAGCCGCGCAGGACGGCTGGCAGCGCATGCTGAACTGGTTTGTACAGCACGGCGTGGTCGGGGTGAAGTAAACGGCGTACGGGCTCAGCGCAACGGCTGGGCCCAATCACGACGCCGGCACGGCGGTGGCTCTGACTTAGCACTTAGCGTTTAAACAGAATCATCAGCACAAACACGCCGCCTAACCCGGCGGTAATCACGCCAATCGGCAGCTCCTGCGGCGCCATCAGGGTGCGGCTGAGCACATCGCCGGCGGTCAGCAACAGTGCGCCGATAACGGCGCTCAGCGACAACAATGGCAAATGACGCACGCCGCACAGCGGCCGCGCCAAGTGCGGCACCATCAGGCCGACGAAGCCAATCACCCCGGTTAGCGCCACCAATGCAGACGTCGCCAGCGCGCAGCAAAGAAATACCTCACTGCGTAACCGCGTCAGCTGGACTCCCAGCGAAACGGCGGTCTGTTCCCCGCCAAGCAAAGCGTCCAGTGACCGCCAGCGTAAGCAGATAAAGCTTATCAGCAGCAGGTTGGCGGCGGCCGCCAGCCAAAGATTTTGCCAGCTTGCCAGCCCCAGACCGCCCAATGACCAAAACAGAATCGCGCTTGCCGCACGCTGATCGCCGGTGAACACCAGGTAATTCGTCAGCGCGCCGAACAAAAAAGAGATCGCCAGGCCGCTGATCACAATACGCTCCGCGCCTTTATGCTGTTGCAAACGCAACAGCAGCATGACGGCAATGGCGGACACCAGGCCGCCGATAAAGGCTGCAATGGGTAATGTCCAGTTCCCCAGGCGGTCGCCCAGACGCGTAATCACCGCAACGGCCCCGGCCGACGCGCCGGACGAAAGGCCAAATAAAAACGGGTCCGCCAGCTCATTGCGCGTGGCGGTCTGCAGCAACGCGCCAACCAGCGCCAGCCCCGCGCCGGTGAGCGCCGCCAGCAACACCCGCGGCACACGCAGCTCAAACACGATCCGGGCGATCATCGGCGACGCCGGTCGATCGCCCAGCCCTAATACCGCCATCAGCTGTCCATCAGGTAAACGGGTCGCACCGATAGCGATACCGACCAGCATCAGCACCGCCAGCAATGCCAACAGCAGTACGATCGCCACGACATAGCGCAGCCTGCCGTTAATCAATCAAAGACCTCCGGATACAGCACGCGCGCCAGTTTCTCTATCGCCGCGATATTGGCCGGCCCGGGCGTCAACTCGGCATACTTCAGGCGCAGATAACGCTGATGACGCACTGCCGGGGTGTGTTTCATTAACGGATTCGCGGCAAGAAACTGCTGCAAGTGCGCCGCGCCTCCCCCATGTTGATAATCCAGCAGCACAATCACATCCGGCTGCTGTCGCGCCACTTCTTCCCACGACGTGGTCGCCCAGCTGGCCGCCAAGTTATCCATCACGTTTTTGCCGCCGGCGGCCTCAATCAGCGCGGTCGGCATGGCATATTTCCCGCTGGTGAAAGGTTTATCCTCACCAGAGTCATAGACAAAGACCTTGGGCGCCGGCCGCTGGCCGATACGTTGACGCAGCGTTTCCAGCCGCTGTCGCCACAGATTAACCAACTGGACAGCCTGCGTTTCACGACCGAAGATTTTCCCCAGTTTCAGCATATCGTCATACAGCAGCGCCATACTGGCGCGCGGCCGTGACCGCTGAGTCCAGATGCAGCTTTCGCTCAACACCAGGGTTTTAATGCCATATTTCGCCAGCGACTGCGGCGTAACCTCGCCGCCGATTTTCATGCCATAGTTCCAGCCGGCGAAGAAGAAATCCGGATTGGCTGCCAACAGCGTTTCCAGTGACGGATACTTGTCCGCCAGCTCGGGAATCGTTCCCTGCTGACGTTTGAATTCGGCATCGACCTGATACCAGCCGGATATGCCGGTCAGCCCGACGATATGCGGCTGCAGCCCCAGCGCAAATGCCATCTCGGCCATGTTTAAATCGTTGATTACCGCCCGCTGCGGCGCAGCGTTGAAGGTCAGCGGTTCGCCGCAGCTGTCGACCGTCACCGGAAACGCCGCACCCAACGCCGGCCACGCCAGCAGCAATAACGCATGCAATACTGCCCTGCTCATAAACACCCTCACCCTGCGCATGGCGGCGCTTCAAAAATATGTAATGGCTGGCCGGTTTGCGGATGCGGGATAACAAAGCTGTCCAACCCGAATACCGCGCGAATACAGTCGGCGGCCAGCGCGCGCTCCGGCACATCGCAGCGCACCAGACGACCGCGTTCAATCACCGCTACCCGGTCGGCAAACGGTGCAACCAGCGGTAAATCATGCAGCACTGCAATCACCGTAATCCCCTTGCGTTTCACCCATGACAACAGGCTGGCACGCGCCAGCGGGTCAAGATGATTGGTCGGCTCATCCAGCAGTAACAGCTGCGGCGTTTGAGCGAAAACGCGCGCCAGCGCCGCCCGCTGTCGCTCGCCGCCGGAAAGCCGGGCAAAGCGGCGCTGCCTCAGCGCCTGCATGCGGGTTTCCAGCAGCGCCTGTTCGACAATCTGCCGGTGTTGCCGCATGCTCCCCTCTCCCTGATAGGGCAAGCGCCCCAAAGAGACGTATTCATCGACGGTAAGGTGCGGATGAGCGCTGTCATTTTGCGCCAGAAGCGCAATCGCGCGGGCGCGCTGCATGCGACTAAGCTGAGACAGGGCGCGGCCGGTAAACCGCACGTCACCGGACGTCGGCTGCAGCTCGCCGGTCAGAATACGCAGCAGCGTGCTTTTGCCGCTGCCGTTAGGGCCGATGATCGCCAGCCGCTCTCCCTGCCGCAGGCTCAGACTGATATCGGACAGCAGCGGTTTACCGCCGATGGACAACGACAGCCGCCGTAATTGCAATAACGCAGGGCCATCAGATTGAACAAACAATGATAACCATCCCAAATAATATGTTATAACATAACAATATCGAATGAGGGCACAGCCCGCAATCCCCTTTAGCACCGTAATAATAAAAAAGGGCGCCGAAGCGCCCTGAAGTTGATGACAAAGTCGTCTGATGGCCGGAGATACCCGGGCCTAGCGTAACGAGGGGCACTCCGGCGGCTTACGCCGCTACGACCCCATCGCCACGCTCTCCCTAATAACTAACTTTGTCAGCAGTCTGAGGGCGCCGAAGCACCCTCAATCCTGTTGCTGTCTGGCTTATGCGTTTCACGCAGGCGCTGCGCCGCCAGCACCATGTTCGCCAGCGACTGACGGGTCTCCGGCCAGCCGCGGGTTTTCAGGCCGCAGTCCGGGTTCACCCACAGGCGCTCCGCCGGAATGTTCTGCGCTGCCTTGCGCAGCAGCGCTTCAATCCATTCCACGCTCGGCACGTTAGGCGAGTGGATATCGTATACGCCCGGCCCGATTTCATTCGGGTATTCGAACTCCTTGAAGGCTTCCAGCAGATCCATATCGGAACGTGAGGTTTCGATCGTGATCACATCCGCATCCAGCGCCGCGATCGAATCCATGATGTCGTTAAACTCGCAGTAACACATATGGGTGTGAATCTGCGTATCGTCACGTGCCACTGCGGCATTCAGCTTGAAGGCATCCACCGCCCAGTTCAGGTAAGCGGCCCAGTCGGAGCGACGCAGCGGCAGCCCTTCGCGCAGCGCCGGTTCGTCAATCTGAATAATGCCGATACCGGCCTTTTCCAGATCTGCCACTTCGTCGCGCAGCGCCAGCGCAATCTGCTTGGCGATGGTTTCACGCGTGACGTCTTCGCGCGGGAACGACCAGCACAGAATGGTCACCGGCCCGGTCAGCATGCCTTTAACCGGCTTGTCGGTCAGCGACTGGGCAAACTTGGCCCACTCGACGGTAATCGCCTGCGGACGGCTGACATCGCCGATAATCACCGGCGGTTTCACACAGCGGGAGCCGTAACTCTGCACCCAGCCATTTTGCGTAAACACAAAGCCGTCGAGGTTTTCACCAAAGTATTCCACCATGTCGTTACGTTCAGCTTCACCGTGCACCAGCACGTCCAGGCCCAGGCGCTCCTGCTCGGCAATCGCCTGTTTGATATGTTCGCCGATACTGGTGCGGTAGTTGCTGCCGTCCAGCCTCCCCTGTTTGAAATCAAGACGCAGGCCGCGGATTTCAGTGGTCTGCGGGAATGAGCCAATGGTGGTGGTCGGCCAGGCCGGCAGGTTGAAGCGCTCGCGTTGCGCGTCGGCGCGCTGCGGATACGGGCTGTTGCGCTCGCTGTCCTGCGCGACGATAGCCGCCAGGCGCTGTTCCACCTGCGCGTTATGTACGCGGCTGGAGTGACGGCGGGCACGGGTTGGCGCGCTGTAGGCGTCCAACTGCGCTTGTTTATCCGCATCCGGGGCATTCAGCGCCGCGCTCAGCAGCGACAGCTCCGCACATTTCTGCAGGGCGAAAGCAAACCAGCTCTTCACCTCTTCATCGAGGCGCGTTTCCACACTCAGGTCGATCGGGCTGTGCAACAGCGAACAGGAAGAGCCAATCCACAGCGGACGGCTGCCCACCAGCGGCTGCAGATTATCGAACCAGCGGCTCAGATCGGCGCGCCATACGTTGCGGCCGTTGATCACACCCAGCGACAGCAGCCAGTCTTTCGGCAATGCATTGTTCAACGCGGCAATATCGTCGTTGCCCGCCACCAGATCGACATGCAGCCCCTGCACCGGCAGCGCGCGGATGGTGTCCAGGTTATGGCCGACGCTGTCGAAATAGGTAGTCAGCAGCAGTTTTACCTGGCCCCGCAGTGCCTGATACGCCGGCTGGTAAGCATCCAGCCACGCCTGCGGCAGCTCCAGCACCAGCGCTGGCTCATCAATTTGCACCCACTCCACGCCGCGTTTGGCCAGCTCCGCCAGTACCTGCTGATACACCGGCAGAATATCCTGCAGCAGCGTCAGGCGGTCAAACGGCTCACCCTTAACCTTGCCCAGCCACAGGTAAGTCAGCGGCCCCAGCAGCACCGGCTTGATCTGATGTCCCAGCGCCAGCGCCTCGTCCACTTCATCCAGCAGCTGCGTCCAGCCCAGCTTGAACCGCTGGCCCTGATGGAATTCCGGCACCATGTAGTGATAGTTGGTGTTAAACCATTTGGTCATTTCCGCCGCCGCTGCCGGCTCGCCGCTCGGAGCGCGGCCGCGGCCAATGCGGAACAGCGTATCCAGATCGACGGTACCATCCTGGTTCTGATGACGTGCCGGCACGTTGCCCAGCAGCAGGCTGGTGGTCAGTACGTGATCGTACCAGGCGAAATCGCCGACCGGCACCAAATCTACTCCGGCCTGCCGTTGTTGCTGCCAGTGACGCGCGCGCAGCTCACGCCCCACGGCCAGCAGTTCTTCCTGCGTTGAGTTACCTGCCCAGTAGCTTTCCTGCGCTTTTTTCAGCTCACGACGTAGCCCAACACGCGGAAAACCCAGAGTGTGATTCAAAATTGTCATCGTCTTTCCCCCATTGTGGCCCGGACAAATGGGCACTTAGCCGTCTAGATGTTTACACATCCATAATCAACAGGTACTGTAGTAACCACAAGCGCAAATTATTCACTGTCACCGTGAAGGACTCTCATGATCGAACTGAAACACTTACGGACGCTGCAGGCACTGCGTAATACCGGCTCGTTAGCCGCCGCGGCAGCCCAACTCCATCAGACCCAGTCTGCCCTTTCGCATCAGTTCAGCGATCTGGAACAGCGTCTGGGTTTCAAGCTGTTCGTTCGCAAAAGCCAGCCGCTGCGCTTTACCGCGCAGGGAGAGATCCTGTTGCAGCTGGCGGAGCAGGTGCTGCCGCAGATCCAACAGGCGCTGCAGGCCTGCCATGAACCGCATCAGACCACGCTGCGCATCGCCATCGAATGTCACAGCTGCATCCAATGGCTGACGCCGGCGCTGGATAACTTCCGCCAGCGCTACCCGCAGGTGGTGATGGATTTTAAATCCGGCGTCACCTTCGACCCGCAGCCGGCCCTGCAGCAGGGCGAGCTGGATCTGGTGATGACCTCCGATATTCTGCCGCGCAGCGGTCTGCACTATTCGCCGATGTTTGATTTTGAGGTGCGTCTGGTACTGGCGCCAGATCACCCGCTGGCCGGTAAAACGCAGATCACACCGGAAGATTTGAGCGATGAAACGCTGATGATTTACCCGGTGCAGCGTCAACGGCTGGATATCTGGCGTTACTTCCTGCAGCCGGCCGGCATCAGTCCGGCGTTAAAAAGCGTCGATAATACGCTGCTGCTGATTCAGATGGTGGCGGCGCGCATGGGCATTGCCGCGCTGCCGCACTGGGTGGTGGAGAGCTTTGAACGTCAGGGGCTGGTGATCACCAAAACCCTGGGCGACGGCCTGTGGAGCCGGCTGTACGCCGCGGTGCGCGACGGCGAACAGCGCCAGGCGATCACCGAAGCGTTTATTCGTTCCGCCCGTCAGCATGCCTGCGATCATCTGCCGTTCGTGCGCGACGCCGCACGCCCCAACGCGGTGCCGCCCGTCACTCAACCGCTGACGTCACAGCCCTGAACCCATGCCGGCCGGACGCCCGATCGTCGGCGTCCGGCCGGGCGCTTTAGAAATAGATGCGCAGCCCCAGCCCCAGCAGTCTGTCGGTCACTTTTTCGTACCGGTCGGCGCGTTGATCTTCATGGGCCAGCTCGACCCAGGTGACGACCTTTTTCGTCAGTTCATAATCTGCGCCTATCACATAACGCTGCTCCCGCCAGTTATTGGCGTCATGGTTGCCCGCCTTCCGGTAATAGCCGCCGTAGAGATTACCCCGGCCCCAGTCCCAGTTTGCTCCCAGCCCCAGCAGTTCAGCCTTCGGCGTCCCGTTGACTTTTTTATACGCATCTCCCGAGCGCTGGTTGTCGTTTTTGATGCGCAACCGCCCGTAGTCAACCGCCAGAGAGAGATCGAGATCCGCCAGGGTATACTCTGCGCCGATGCCCCAGATCTCTTCTTTGATCGCCTTCACCCGCGCCTTGCTGTCCATATAATTCTGGGGTTTCTTCGCGCGTTCGCCGTTGCCTTCCGCCATACCGTATCCTGCGGCCAGCCGCAGGTTCGCCTGACGGAAAAAGGCCGCCAGCGTGTAGGCGTTATTGATATCGTTAATCTCATCGCCGTTTTGCAGGGTGTAGGTTGCGCCGGCGCTGAAACCGGCAAACTCGGCGGACATCATGCGCACAGAATTGGACACGCGGCCGATAAAGTCATTTTTACCGTCATCGGAGCTGCCGGTGGAACGGCCAATATATCTATCGCCGAAATCCAATACGCCGCCATATTCGTAGGTATAGTCTGAACGCGCCACCTTATCGAACGGCGACAGGACGCGACCAATGGCGATATTGCCAAGACTGCGCCGCGCCAGACCGACATACGCCTGGCGGTTGCCCAGTTTGAATTTGTTCTCCGCCGACTGGGTATCGTTGCCAAACTCTAAATAACCAAAACCGCGCAGGTCGCTGTCGATTTGGTGTGAAATGCCAATACCAAAACGCGAACTCTCATCCTTGATATGCGTGCTGTTTTGCCCCGCGTCGGTTTTCTTCGCATTTTCGAACATCAGGCGAATTGAACCGGAAAAATCCAGCGTGGTGCCCTTTTCTTCATACAGCGTTATCGCCTCAGCCGCACCAGAAAGGAATAACAACGGTACTGCCGCTAAACATGAATTCCTTATCATCCTTCTCTCCCGCTTGTTCATACCCCGTCGCCGATACAGACGGCTTACAGCCCCTGATGGTCGTCAGCCTGCACCATATGCTTAGCCATTTTTTGCCAGGCAGGCCGCCACTGATAAACGCCAGTCAGGCGGATCCAGCTCAGTTCGGTAAATAAGTTCGCACGCGCCATCGACGCCTCATCCGGCGCCCAACCGTTCAGCAAGGCCTGTCGCGCCAGACGAAAACGAGTAAAACTGAGCGAGGGCTCCAGTCCGCTGCACCAGGCATGCTGATAGGCCCGCAACCGCAGATGTGCCAATACGTTGCCCAGATCCAGCGCCGCATCGCCCAGCGCCAGCGTGTCAAAATCCAGCAGCGCCGGCCCGTCCGGCGTGAACAACACCTGTTTGTCGTGCAAATCACGATGCAGCAGAGACAGCGGTACGACGCCCTCACCGGCCAGCGCGCCGCAAAGCTGCTGACTGCGCTGGTGCAGAACCAGCACGCGCTCCGGCGGCACCTGCCCAGACAGCATCATGCGCATCAGCCAGTCATCAACGATGCGCCACTCATCCTCAAGGCGATGCTGAGGCAAACCACACCAGTCGGCAGGGAGTTCACGTTGACAGCGGCGCATCATGCTGCCGAAGGCAAACCAGCAACCGGCCAGCCCACCGTCATCCAGCGACGGGTCATTTCCCAGTTCGGCCAGCGTCCGGCCCGCCAGCGGGGCGGTGATTAACGCCGCATCGTCATGCTGCAACAGCGCCGCCAACACGGCGTGTCCGCCGTAATAGCGTGCGGCGCACGCCTGACGATGCACCAGCGCCGGCGCTTTCCCCGGCCGCAGCACCTTGATAAAGCCGTGGACGGAACGGATCACCGCCCGCTTTCCCCTGCGGTGCGCCACGACCACGGCGCTGGGGTCGTCCCGCAGCGCGTGCTGTAAATGCCCCGTCAGCGCCGGCAACGCCGCATCCTGACCATAGGGATGAAGTCGCAGCCACTGCGCCTCCTCCGGCAGGAGCGGATTGACACTCAGCAGCGCTGCATGACGACGGCTGCGATCGCCGTGCATCGGCGTCGCCTCCACGATGATGCGCTTCACCGCCGGCGGCAGACTATCGTCCAGCGACGGCCAGCAGCGCTGCAGACGCCAGACGCCGCCTGACAGAGCAAACATGATCTCCGGTAGTTTCATTCCAGCACCGCCCACGCCTGTTGAATGCGCGCCTGCAGTGCACCCTGCCAGCTCTCATCGCCATAACGATACGGTTCGGCCGCCCGCTGAAGCAGCGCATACGCCACCCACGCCGACAGCGCAGGGTAAGGCAGCGCAGGCAGGCTGCGTAAGTTGCCCTGCAGCATCTCAACCGCCAACAGCGAGCCGATGTCCATCACCGGCTGCCCGTAGCCGGCGCGATCGACATCGATCAAACGCGGCGGTCGCCGGGCGTGCCACACAATCTGGTCGGCGGAAAAATCGCCGTGCACCAACCCCGGCGGCCGGTTCAGCGAGTCCGCAACGGCCGCCGATAAGCGTTCCGTCAACCGCCGCACCTGATGGTGCAGCGCCGGCAGCAGCCAGCACAGCGTGCGTTCAGCCTGCGCCAGCGTCTGCGCGAACCAGCTTGCGTCATAATGTGGCAGATCCAGGCCGTCGGCGTGCAGCGCATGCAGCCGGGCCACAGCAAACAAGGACTCCTCCAGCCTCTCGGCCGGCACGCTCCCGGCGGTTTCACCTTCCAGCCACTGCAGGCTGACGATATGATGCCGTGTGTCCATCCGTTGCAACGCCGCCCCCAACCCTGCCTGATGAACCAGCCTCACCACCGCTGCATAAGCCGGCGTGCAGCGGGCCAGCACTCTGACCAACGAAGAACCGCCATGCTGCTCTTCCACCCGCAACACCATCCGCCGCCCCGGTCGATATTTCAGCAGCGACCAGCCTGTCGTCGCCTCGCCAGACAGCCGGCGACGCAATACCCGCCAGCCGCGGTGCAGCGCCGGATCGAGCGCCATGCTGCCCATGATCGCTCCGGATCCCAGTGCGAGCAGCGGCAGGCCGTACCGCTCAGCGCGCTGCCTGAATTTATTCGCCTTCAGTGGATCGGCGTGGACATAGAGCCAGCCTCTGCCGAGGCCGTCGCCGAAGTCGCCCGAGATCTCTCCCCACACCGAAGTGCCGGGCTTGACGCGCAGGTAATGGCAGCCGATGGGCTGCCCGGCCATCTGGGTTAACGCCTGATCGCTCAACGCGCGCCGGATAGCCTGCGGATCCACCAGATTAATCATCATATTTCCCCTCCGTGCTGCGAGTGGCTGCGGGCGCGCTCTGCCCCCCAGCGAGCAAAACGACCATCCCCCGCCAGCAAGGCGTCCCGCGGCCCGGACTCAACCACCCTGCCGTCCTCCAGCCAGATGATGCGTTCACAGCGCATCGCGACGTCAAAGTCATGGGTGATCACCAGCGTGGTTCTGGCGCGAATCAAGCGGTCAAGGCTATTGAGCACCGCCTGCGCCGCCCGGCTGTCCAGCCCAGACGTCACCTCATCCAGCACCACCACCGCCGCATCGCGCAACAGCGCCCGGGCAATGGCAATACGCTGACGCTGGCCGCCGGACAGCGTCTCGCCGCGCTCCCCGAGCACCGTATCAAAACCGGCCGGCAGCGCCTGAATAAAGGCCAGGGCGTCGGCCTGCCGGGCGGCGGCGACAATGGCCGCATCGTCTGCGGCCAAATTGCCCATGCGGATGTTGTCGCGAATACTCATGGCGAACAGCACCGGCTCCTGATGCACCACCGCCACCTGCGCACGCAGAGAAGCCAGCATCAGGCCGCGCAACGGCCGCCCGTCAAGGCGCACCTCACCCCGGGCAGGATCCTGCAGACGCATCACCAGCGCCGCCAGACTGGACTTCCCGGCTCCGGATGCGCCGACCAGCGCGACATGCTCGCCGGCCCGAATATGCAGCTCAACGCCCTTCAACACCGGCGCACCGCCGTAGTCTGACCAGACATGGTCAAAATGCAGTTCGCCGCGCACCGGTTCGGAACAGGGCCGCGCATCGGCAGCATCGCTGATTGCGGGCTGCTGCCGCAGCACCTGCATCACCCGCTCGCCCGAGGCGGCGGCGCGCGCGATCCTGCCGCTATATTTCGCCACGTCGCGCAACGGTTTCATGGTGGTTTTCATGTACGTCAGAAACAGCACCAAATCGCCTGGCGTCATCTCGCTGCGCAGCACCTGCAGCCCGCCGAAAAACAACACCGCCCCTACGGCAAGGGCCACCAGCACATCGGTGGCGCGCTCCAGTGCCGCGGCCAGCCGCCGCGCCCGCACGCCTTCAGTCAGCGATTTTTGATTAGCGCCGGCAAAACGTTGGCTGAACGCCGACTCCAGGCCATAAGCCTGCACCACTGCAATCGCCCCCAGCGTTTCATGCGCCAGCGAAGCCAGCGCCCCCTCCTGCTTCCGGGTTTTCCGCGCTGCGGCGGTGATTTTCGGGGCGGAATAGCGGGTGGCGAGCACAAACGCCGCAGCACAGCCCAAGACACACAGGGCCAGCGGCGGGTTGAGCCACAGCATCACGCCGCTCATGGCCACCAGGGTCAGCATGTTGCCCATCAGCGGCAGGCCGGCGGTGACCGCCACCTCCTGCAGACGGCCGATATCCGCCACCAGCCGCTGCACCAGATCGCCCTGCGGCGTAGTACGGTGATACTGTACGCTCAGACGCTGCACGTGCTGATACAGATCGGCGCGCAGCCGGGTGGCGATGCGGCTGCCGGTCAGCGCAAAGGCCAGCGTGGTCAGAAAGCTCGCCATCGCGCGCAACATCGCCAGCGCCAGCGCACAGCCGCCGCAGACAAGCAGCAGCCACAGCGTCGCCGGCGCCATATCGCCGTCCAGACGAGCGCCCAGCGAAACCGACAGCGCGTCAATCACATATTTCACCGGCCACGGCTCGGCAACGCGCAGCACTACCTCCGTCAACATCGCCAGTACGCCGCCGGCGGCAAGCTTCTTCTGCTGGCGCAGGTAAGGCAGCATATGGCGCACCATCCGTCCGAGCGACGACGCGAATGCGTACGCCTCAGGCCCTGTCGCTGACGTCATCGCCGTCCTCCTGGCGTCACGCCGGCCGCCATCGCCTGCAGCATACGCGCCATCACCCGCTGCCAGCTTTGACCCAGCGCCCAGCGGCGCGCCGCCTGCCCCAGCCGTTCGCGCAACGCCGGGTCATCCGCCAATGCCAGCAGGTGGCGCGTGAGCGCCTGGCTGTCGCCCGGGGTAAACATCAGCGCCGTTTCACCGTGCAGCAGAATATCCGTCAGTTGCCCATGCGCGCCCGCCACGATCGGCAGCCCGGCGGCGGCATATTCAAACACCTTGAGCGGGGAGAAATAGGGTTCCGCCTCGGCGGTATAGGGCGCGACCGCAATGTCCATCCGCTGCAACAGTGCTGGAATAGACTCCGGCGTCACCGCGCCGGTAAATTCAACCTGCAGCGCCAGCCTGGCGGCCAGGCTACGGAGACTCTCGGCCTGCGGGCCGTCGCCGACGATGCACAGCCGCCATGCAGGCCGTCCCGCCTGCGCGGCGGCCTGCAGCAGCACCTCCACCCCGTGCCAAGGCTTCAACGTGCCGACAAAGCCGATGGTTAGCGGGTTTACCGCATCGCGCCACGGCGGCGGAACGATACGTTCGGTATTAACGCCGTTGGGCAATATCAACACCCTGGCGGCCGGCGCATGATGCAGCACCCAGTCGGCAACGGCGGAAGAAACCGCCACCACTACGCTGGCCGCCCGCGCCGCCGCCTGCAGTGTCGCCAGCGCCCGGTCGTAATAGATCAGGCTGCGATATTTACGCTGCTCCTCCAGCAGCGGCGCATTCACCTCCAGCGCGCAGGGGATGCCAAGCTCGCTGGCCGTCAGCATCACGTCGGCGCTGAATAATGAATAACGTTCAATCACCCGTTCCGGACGCTGAACGGCAATTGCCTCCGCCATCCGGCGGCCGGCTCGCCACACCGCCTCCTCGCGTTCGCGGGGCGTCTGCGCCCCCGGCGGCAGCGGGAACACCTCAACCGGCAGATCCGCCAGGTCAGCAGGTACCGCATCGCCGCGCCGCAGGCATAACGCATTAACCTGATGCCCGGCGCGGCGCAGGGCGCGGATGACCTCCTGCACATGAACGCTGGCTCCTTTGGTGCCGAACAGCGCAATGCCGGGATCCGCACACACATAGGCAATCCTCATCGGTGCGTCCCCCCGGCGGGCGGCGGCTCCGCCTGCGCCTGCGCCAGCAGCTGCGCCTGCACGGCGGCGTCGAAGTTGCGTTCGATCAGACTGCGGCCGGCATCGGCCAGGCGGCAACTCAACGCCCGATCCCGAGCCAGCCGCAGCATCGCCTCCGCCAGTGCCTCTGCATCATGCTGCCGCACCAGCAAACCGGTTTCCTCATGGCGGATCGCCTCGGGAATGCCGGTCACATCCGTCGCGATGCAGGGAATACCCAGCGCCATCGCCTCCAGCAGCACCGTCGGCAGTCCGTCCGCATTGCCGTCTTCCGCCACCACGCAGGGCGCGGCAAACGCCGTCGCCTGCCGCAACAGCGGGATCACCTGCTCCCGCGGCAACGCGCCGCGCAGCGCCACCTGCTGCGCCAGACCGAGGCGCATAATCTGCGCCTGCAGCCGAGCCTGCTCCACGCCGCTGCCGATAATGTCCACTTGAAAGCCGACACCCCGATCGCGCAGCAGTCCGGCAGCGTCAATCAGGGTCGCAAAGCCTTTTTTTGGCACCAGACGCCCTACGGCGATAAAACGTGGCGACGCATCCGGCAGAGCGCTGGGCGCCTGGAAAGTAAAGGTTTTTAGATCCAGCCCGTTGTAGATACGCCGGATCCGAAAACCGCCGTGCGGATCCGCGGCGCTCAGGCGCGTTTCCAACCAGCGGGCGTTGTAATCACTGATAGCGACCACATGGTGCGCCTGGGAAAACAGCTGCCGCAAATGTGTGTGAGATACCGACTGATGGAACAGGTCTTTAGCATGGGCGGTTACCGAGAACGGCACCCCCGCCAAACGCGCCGCCAGCGCCGCCGTATCGGCGGACACCGTGGCGAAATGCGCATGCAGATGGTCGATTTTGTGCGCCCGCACCTGGCATGCAATTGCGCAGGCCTGCGCCGCCACCTCCATTGGCTGGCTGAATAAAACGGGCAGCAATGAATTCAGCGCAGGTAGCTGCTGCTGCGCCTGGCGCAGCAGTGCCCATAACGCATCCGCCGTTTGCGGCCGTATCGGATAACACACCGGCGCCTTGACTCGCCGCACCGCATCATGAATCAACGCCTCATCAGGCGTGCGCAGGGAAAAGATGTCCAGCGTTTCTCCCGCCGCTTCACGCGCCAGAATCTCCGTTGAGATAAAGGTTTCAGACAGCTTGGGATAGGTTTTCAGCACATATCCTGTGCGCGGTGTCCGTTGCATCAGCAGTTCCTTCCTTGGTGGTTAATAATGAGCTGGCCAGAGCCGGCACATGCTGCAGGCCATCCAGATCTATCCTGCTCCGTACAACGCGCCGTCCGCTGCACCGCTCCAGCCAGTCACCGACGAACGCCGGCGTGATCCGGTCAATCGGGCACATATCGATCAGGCCGCATTCTGCCAGCACCTGAGCCCGGATTTGCTGCTCCAGGCGCGGCGAACGACGCGGCACCACCAGCGTCGGCGTGTCGGTCGCCAACGCTTCGCACAGCGTGTTGTATCCCCCCATGGTCAGCAGACCGGCAGCGTAGGCGATACGGGTGGCCGCATGTTCGATAAACGATGTCACGCTGATGGCCGGCGAAGAGACCATCAGGCGCAGGGCTGCAACGTCTTCTGCCGGCATATCAGGGCCGGTGCAGACAAGATGCTGATACCCAGCGGGCACCCTGGCTCTGACGGCGGCCTGAGCGACGGGAAAACCGTCCGACCCTGCGCCGACAAAGGTCAGGAACTGCCGTCCCCACTGATTTTTCATCGCGGCGTCAGGTTCGCCCAGCGTACGCCGCCCTTTGGCGAGATAACCGGTGAAATCGCTTATCGCGCGTAACTCTTCGGGCAGCTCGCCGGAATCAAACGGGGAATGAATGCGCGGATCGCTATAAATCCAGATCCGATGATAATATTCTCTGACCGCCTGATGACTGCCGCTGGCATACCATTGGGCCAGCGCGGTTTCTGGCCCGTCCAATATATCCCGCAGGCCAAGCACCAGCCGGGTTGTCGTCAGCGTCTTTAATGCCGGCAACAGCTCACCCTGTAAACCTGCAGGATGTTTATCAACAATTAAAATATCCGGCTCAAACGCCTCCAGTGCGGAAGCGATAATTTTTGCGCGCAGCGCCGCCAATTCCGCCAGCGGCATAACTAATTGACGTGAGCGGTAATTACCGCCGAGTTTTTCATAACCGGGCAGCACCAGAAGATCCCAATTATCCGGCCGACTCAGACGGCCTGCATGGTGGTTGCCTGAGATCAATAATCCGGTCACAGGCCCGTACAAACCGCGGCTCAGGCTGTATGAAAGCGCCAGGTTTCGCCGTAAGTGTCCCAGACCGACAGCATCATGCGAATACAGCACAATTCTAATAGGTTTACCGCATTCCATACGTCACCTTTATTGTTTTTTAGCCTAACGTTCATTCGCTCAGATAACGCCGCCAGAGTCAGGAATGAAAATCATCAATTGTTATTCACAAACAAATATATATCCCTTGAATATTAAGTCATTATATATTGCCAAAGATAAAATATATTTGGGAATAAACCGAATTAGCTGCGAATAATAAAAAAACAAACGGAATTAATACAGAAAATAACGGGAATATACTTAGTTAAGCGAGAAATATGAGAAATAACCTGAAGCGATAAATAAACGTGAAGGATGTAATAACGGAAAAGACGGCGCCACGAACGAAAAAATATTGAATTCTGTTCGCAGCGCGTCTGTCTTAAAGTGCTTCTTTCACCGCCACCCAGCGCCGGTGTACCCACAGCGAGGCGCAAATCACCGCGCCGCCGATAATAAAGCTCGGCCAGTGCGGCTGCTGCTGCCAGATAGCCAGGTTAACCAACAGCCCGGCCGGCACATGCATATTGTTCATAATGCCGAGGGTACCGGCATCCACCTGCGTCGCGCCGTAGTTCCACATAAAATAGCCCAGCCCCGACGCCACCACGCCCAGCCAGACCAGAATGCCCCACTGCAGACCGGTGGTCGGCAACTGTTGCGGGTTCCCCCACAGCAACCAGGCCGCAACGGCCACCACCAGCGCCCCCAGATAGAACCAGGAAAACGCGGTATGCTGCGGCAGCGGATGCACTTCCATCAGGCGCTTATAGCCGACAATGCCGATGGCGAAGCTGATATTGGCTGCCTGCACCAGCAGCAGCCCCAGCCAGAAGTGTTCGCTCAGCTGGTGATAGCGGATAATCGCCGCCCCCAGCACCGCCAGCAGAGCGCTGAACATATAACCCCAACGCAGGCGCCGGCGGCTGAGCAAATCGTAGATCAGCGTGATGTACAGCGGCGTCAGCACGGTAAACAGCAGAAACTCCGGCACCGTCAGATACAAAAAGGCGCGGAAGCTGAACAGGTACATGATGCCCAGCTGGCAGGCTCCCACCAACATATACAGCAGGATCACCCGCCCCTTGATGTTGCGCCAGCGCAGAAACGGCAGGAATACCACGGCCGCCAGGCCGATACGAATCAGCACCGAAAACCAACTGTCCACCTGACCCGCGAGATATTCGCCAATCAGGCTAAAAGAGAATGCCCATAAAATGGTAGTAATAACCAGCAGTAGCACGTCGGGAATTTCCTATGCACGGTAAAACAGCGATTGTAACGGATGGCAGCGCCCGATGCGGCACGAATCGGGTTTACATCTGGTCAATAATAGAACTCACAGCATTTTTACCGCTTTGCGTTAAGCTTAAAACACAGGAGGAGTGAATGATGAAAGGCAAATTCTGGAGCATGGTGTTCCTGATGCTGGCGTCTGCCTCAGCGGCGGCGGAAAACGGCGTCACGACGCTGAGCGGGCAGCAGCAGTTTCTCAATCAGCGCGCGCAGCAACAGCAGCAGCAACGTATGCTGAACAATCAGCAATTGGATCAGCGCCGCCTGCAGCAGCAGCGGCAATTTGACAACAATCAGCAGCGCTTGCGGCAAATGACGCCGAACGGCAGCCAAACGCTGCCAAACGGCAATCAGCCCCGCAACCCGTTCGATCGCACCACGCCGGCGGTGCCCGTCGCGCCGCGGCCGGCCGGCGCGCGTTAAGTTAAAAATCTGCGCCGATCAGATCGATACGATCGGTGCAGATGCAATCTACGCCCCAATCCAACAGCTGTCGCGCCCGCTCCGGGCGGTTGACGGTATACGCCAGAATCCGCAGGCCGGCCTGCTTCAGCGCCTGCACCCGCTCGGCGGTCAATGCCTGATGCGCAATATGCAGCGACACGCAGCCCAACTGTTCGGTCAGCGCACGCCAGTCATCCCGCCAGCGTTCCAGCAGCAGGCCGCGCGGCAGCTCCGGCACCGCCGCCTGCGCCGCCGCCAACGCCGCCACAGAGAAAGAAGAGAGCAGCGGATCGGTCTGCCCCTGCCACAGCAGGCGCGCCGCCTGCGCCACCGCCCGGCCGGTTTCCTCGTCCGCGCCGCGGGTGGGTTTAATTTCAATGTTGGCCATCATGCCGTGCTGCCGGCAACGCTGAGCTACCTCGGCCAGCAGCGGCAGCCGCTCTCCCTTAAACGCCGCGCTGTACCAGTTGCCGGCATCCAGCTGCGCCAGCTTGTCCCACGGCAGCTCGCCGGCCACGCCCCAGCCGTTGCTGGTTCTGTCCAGCGTGTCGTCGTGCAGCAGGAAGATCTGTCCGTCCTGCGCCAGCTTGGCGTCGAACTCAATCATTGTATGGCCGTGGCGTGCGCCGACGTCGATCGCCGCCAGAGTATTTTCCGGCGCCAGAGAGCCGCCGCCGCGATGGGCGACGATATGAGGATAAGGCCAGGCTTGGGTCATCATTCCATCCGTAATCCGCTTTGAGTATCAAAAAAGTGCAGCGCCTGCGCTGGCAGCTGTAAATATAACGTGCTGCCCGGCGTCGGCAAGTGCTGATGCGCCAGACGCACGATTATCCCCGCGCCGCCCCACTGCCCGTGAGCCAGATTATCGGCCCCCAACAGCTCCAGCGTCTGCAGGGTCAGCGGAATCGCGCCGCGTGCATCCTGCGCCAGCACGATATGCTCCGGCCGAATCCCCAGCGTCAGCCGGCGGCCGCTCCACGCAGGGCGCGCCTGCGGCAATGGCAGGCTGAAGCCGTCCTCCAGCTGCAGGCTGCCGCCGTCAACGCTGATAACGCCGGGCAACAGATTCATCGCCGGCGAACCGATAAAGCTGGCGACAAACAGCGACGCCGGACGCTGATACACCTGCGTCGGCGTGCCGATCTGCTCCGCCACGCCTTTATTCATCACGATCACCCGCTGCGCCAGCGTCATCGCCTCCACCTGATCGTGGGTTACATACAAACTGGTGGTTTTTAGCCGCCGGTGCAGCTGCTGCAGCTCCAGACGCATCTGAACCCGCAGTTTGGCATCCAGATTGGACAGCGGCTCATCAAACAGAAACACCGCCGGCTCGCGCACGATGGCGCGCCCCATCGCCACCCGCTGGCGCTGCCCGCCGGACAGCTCGCGCGGTTTGCGCTGCAGCAACGGCCCCAGCTCCAGAATACGCGCCGCATCGTTCACCCGCTGCTGAATATGCTGTTTACCGAAGCCGCGGATTTTCAGCCCGTAGGCCATATTGTCGTACACGCTCATGTGCGGATACAGCGCATAGTTCTGGAACACCATGGCGATGCCGCGATCTTTCGGCTCCAGCTCGCTGACCCGCTGATGGTCAATGTAAATATCGCCGCTGGAGATACGCTCCAGCCCGGCCACCATGCGCAGCAGCGTCGACTTGCCGCAGCCCGACGGCCCCACCAGCACAATGAACTCGCCGTCGGCGACGTCCAGATCGAACGGCTGGATGACGGTATTTTTGCCGTCATAAGACTTGGTGACTGCCTGTAGTTTTAAACCTGCCATTTATTTCTCACTGTCTACCAGACCGCGCACAAACCAGCGCTGCATCAGAAGAACCACCGCCACCGGTGGGATTAAGGTCAGAATCATCGCCGCCATCACCTGATTCCACTGCGTTGGCGCGCCGGAGGTGGAGATCATGCTTTTAATCCCCGCCACCGCGGTACCCATATCGGCATCGCTGACGATCAGCAACGGCCACAGATACTGATTCCAGCCGTAGATAAAGGTGATCACGAACAGCGCTGCCAGGTTGGTTTTCGACAGCGGCAGCACGATATCCCAGAAAAAGCGCAGCGGCCCGGCGCCGTCGATGCGCGCCGCCTCCAGCAGTTCATCCGGCAGCGTCATAAAGAACTGGCGGAACAGGAAGGTGGCGGTGGCCGACGCCATCAGCGGCAGCGTCAGGCCGGTATAGCTGTCCAGCAGCTTCAGATCGGCGATCACCTGCACCGTGGGGAAAATACGCACTTCCACCGGCAACATCAGCGTCAGAAAGATCAGCCAGAAAAACAGGCTGCGCAGCGGGAAGCGGAAATAGACGATCGCATAGGCCGACAGCATCGAGACCGAGATTTTGCCAATGGTGATCGCCAGCGCCATCACCAGGCTATTGAGCAGCAGCAGCCCGAACGGTGCTTTAACATTGCCGATCCCATCCCGCCAGATGCGGCTGAGGTTCTCCCACAAATGATCGCCGGGGATCAGGCTCATCGGCACCTGAAACACCTGCCGGTCGTCCAGCGTGGCGGCGACAAACGCCACATACAGCGGAAACAGGATCAGCAGCACGCCGATAATCAGCATCACATGGCAGAAAATATCCAGCCCGCGTCGGTTCTCAATCATTGGTAACGCACCTTACGCTCAACAAAGCGGAACTGGATCACCGTCAGGCCGATCACCAGCAGCATCAGCACCACCGACTGGGCGGCGGAGCTGGACAGATCCAGACCGGCGAAGCCTTCGCGGTAGATTTTGTAGATCAGCGTGGTGGTCGACTGCACCGGCCCGCCGCTGGTGGCGGCGTCAATCACCGGGAAGGTGTCGAAAAAGGCATAAACCAGATTCACCACCAGCAGGAAGAAGCTGACCGGCGAGATCAGCGGCAGCACCAGATGGAAAAAGCGCCGCACCGGGCCGGCGCCGTCGATCGCCGCCGCTTCCACCAGCGAACGGGGAATCGACTGCAGCGCCGCCAGGAAGAACAGGAAGTTATAGCTGATCTGCTTCCACACTGACGCCAGCACCACCAGGAACATCGCCTGGCCGCTGTTCTGCGCGTGGTTCCAGTCGTAGCCCAGCGCGCTGAGCAGATGGGTGATCAGCCCCAGGCCGGGGTTGAACAGAAAAATCCACAGCACCGCCGCTACCGCCGGCGCCACCGCATAGGGCAGGATCATCAGCGTCTGATAGAGACGGCTGCCGCGCACCACGTGATCGACCAGCGCGGCGAAAAACAGCGACAGCGCCAGACCGATGCCGGCCACCAGTCCGCTGAAAATCAGCGTGGTATAGAACGAGTCCAGGTAATACGGGTCCTGGAACAGCTGGCTAAAGTTCTCCAGCCCGACGAACCGGCTGGAGAGGCCGAACGGATCGAGGCTCTGCACCGAGTACCACAGCGCCTCACCGGCAGGCCACAGGAAAAATATCGCGGTAATCAGCAGCTGCGGCAGCACCAACGCATAGGGCAGCCAGCTGCAGCCGAAACCGGTACGAGAAGAAGACATAGGATTAACCCATTTATCAGCAGCAGGAACGGGCCCGGCGTGCGTCAGCGCACACGCCGGACGCGGGCGCAGCGGCGGCGCCCGTCATTTGCTTATTAGCGGGTAGACGCCTCAAACCGGCGCAGCTGCGCATCGCCGCGCTGCACCGCGGCATCTAACGCCTGCTGCGGCGTTTTCTTACCGGTCCACACGCTTTCCAGCTCCTCATCCACCACGCTGCGGATCTGCAGCATATTGCCCAGACGCAGGCCTTTGGTGAACGGCAACGGCGGCTTGTTCAACATCTGACGCGTCGCCACATCGGCGCCCGGGTTTTTGTCATAAAACCCTTGCTGCCTGGTCAGTTCGTAGGCTGCGGTAGTGATCGGCAGATAGCCGGTTTTCTGGTGCCATTCGGCGGCGATCGCCGGCTGCGCCAGATACTGCAGGAATTCGGCCACGCCTTTATAGGTGGCGGCGTCTTTGCCATTCATCACCCACAGACTGGCGCCGCCGATAATGGCGTTTTGCGGCGCATTTTTGCTGTCGGCGTCATACGGCATCATGCCGACGCCATAATTGAATTTGGCGTAGTGTTTGATATCCGCCAGCGAACCGGAGGAAGCGGTGGTAATGGCACAGTCGCCGCCGTAGAACTTCTCGGTGGATTCATCTTTACGGCCGAAGTAGGTGAAATCCCCCTTCTTGTTCATCGCTTCCAGCAGTTGGATATGTTTGACCTGCAGCGGCTGGTTGAACAGCAGTTTGGCGCTGGCGCCGCCAAAACCGTTGTTCTCACTGGCGAACGGCACGCCGTGCCAGGCGCTGAAGTTTTCCAGTTGGATCCAGCCCTGCCAGCCGCTGGCGTAGCCGCACTTCATGCCGGCCGCACGCAGCTTGCTGCTGTATTCCGCCAGCTGCTGCCAGGTTTTCGGCGGCTGTTCCGGATCCAACCCCGCCTGTTTAAACGCATCCTTGTTGTAGTACAGCACCGGGGTGGAGCTGTTGAACGGCTGCGACAGCAGATGACCGCTCTGACTGTCGGTGTAGTAACCGGCTACCGTCGGCACGAACGCCGACTCATCAACGCTGATACCCGCCTCTTTAAACACCTGATACACCGGCTTAATCGCCTTGCTCGCCATCATGGTGGCGGTGCCCACCTCATACACCTGCAGGATCGCCGGCGCCTTGCCGGAACGGTAGGCGGCAATGCCCGCCGCCAGGCTCTGTTCGTAGTTGCCTTTGTAAACCGGCACGATCTTGACGTCGCTGTGCGTCTGGTTAAAACGCTCGGCCAACGAATCCACTTCTTTACCAAGCTGCCCTTCCATCGAGTGCCAGAACGGAATTTCGGTCGCCGCCTGCGCCTGCGCGCCGGCCGCCAGCGTCAGCGCCACGCACAGCGCCGCTTTTTTCATGGTGATCATGCCTTGCTCCTGAAAACTGGTGTAAAAGCGCCTGAGCGCAAAGGAATTGATTATTGTTCGGCAGCAAACATGTCATGCGCAGATGACAAAATAATAATGATTGGGTGACGGCGGGATGACAGCAGGGTTAAGTGCAGATGGCGTTTTAATGTCGGCGGCGCGCCTTATGCGCACCGCCAGGCAGGGTTACAGCGAACGGCGCAGACGCGCCACCGCTTCCTGCATCTCCTGTTCGCTGGCGGTGGCGAACGACAGACGGAACGTAGAACGATCCGGACGGTTAGCGAAGAAATATTCCCCCGGCACAAACACCACACCGTTGGCCAGCGTCGCGTTCAGCCATTCGGTGGCGTTGAACGGCTGACGGAAACGCGCCCACAGGAACATGCCGCCTTTCGGCATATCGAAGTCGATAACCTCACCCAGTTCGCTGCGCACCAGTTCGGCCAGGAGCTCGCCTTTTTGCTGGTAAGCACGACGGATGGTGTCGATCTGCGCCGGCAGGCGGCCGAGGCCCAGATAACATTCGACGATGCTCTGCGACAGCGCACTGGCGTGCAGATCCGCCGCCTGCTTGATAATCGCCACCTTCTGCAGCAGCAGCGGCGGCAGGATCGCCCAGCCCAGACGCAGGCCCGGCGCCAGGATTTTCGAGAAGGTTGAGGTGTAAATCACGTTATCGGTATGCCCCAGCAACCGTTGCGCCACCTGATACAGCGTGGCGTTGCGCTCTTCGGTAAAGCGCAGTTCGCCGTAGGGGTCATCTTCAATAATCAGGAAGTTATGCTCCGCCGCCAGCCGGACCAGCTGTTCACGGCGCGCGGCGCTCAGCGTCAGGCCGCTCGGGTTGCCGAAAGTCGGCACCACGTATACCCCTTTGATGCGCTGCGTTTTCAGCAGCTCGGCCAGTTCGTCCACCACCATGCCGTCGCTGTCGGAGGAGACCGACATCACCGTGGCTTCCGCCAGCTCCAGCGTCTGCAGCGCCGCCAGATAGGTCGGGCTTTCCACCACAAACACGTCACCCGGGTTCACCACGGTGCGCATCACCAGATCCAGCGCCTGCTGCGAGCCGGCGGTGACCATCACATCTTCCGGCCGCGCCTGCACCCCACGTTCGGCACACAGCGTGCAGATTCGTTCGCGCAGCAGCGGGCTGCCCTCCGTCAGGCCATACTGGAACGCGCTTTTCGGCTGTTCATCGATCGCCTGCCGGGTGGCGATGCTCAACCCCTCGAAGTCGAACAGCGCATCGGAAGGAATGCCGCCCGCCAGTGAGATGACGCCCGGCATTTTGCTTTGTTTGAGTAATTCACGAATGGCAGAGCTTTTAACATTGATAATACGTTGGGCGAGAAGTCCTTCAGCGTTCATGATTTATCTTTTTATCTCGTAATCGGTAAGAAAAGGGGCGCGCGACAGGCACCCCGACGCCCCGGGCAATCACCGGGGTCAGCCCCCCAGATAGGCGGAGCGAACTGCTTCGTTTGCTAACAATGCAGCTCCCGTATCTTCCAACACCACGCGGCCGTTTTCCAGTACATAACCGCGATCCGCCAGCTTTAGCGCCTGATTGGCGTTCTGCTCCACCAGGAAGATGGTCATCCCCTCCGCGCGCAGCTGTTCTATGGTGTCGAAAATCTGCTGGATAACGATCGGCGCCAGACCGAGCGACGGTTCATCCAACAGCAGCAGTTTCGGCTGGCTCATCAGCGCCCGGCCGATAGCCAGCATCTGCTGCTCACCGCCGGACATGGTGCCGGCGCGCTGCCCGCGGCGCTCCCGCAGGCGCGGGAACAGCTGGAACACCCGCTCCAGCCGCTGCTGATACTGCGGACGTGCGGCGAAGAAGCCGCCCATTGCCAGATTCTCTTCCACCGTCATGCGTGCAAACACCCGCCGTCCTTCCGGCACGATCGCCACCGCTTCGCGCATAATCCGCGAGGTCGGCCAGCGGGTGATGTCCTGATCCAGCAGCGTGACCGTTCCCTCGCTGGCGCGCGGTTCACCGCACAGCGTGCCCAGTAAGGTGGTTTTGCCGGCGCCGTTGGCGCCGATCAGCGTGACAATCTCCCCCTGGCGGATGGTCAGGCTGACCTGATGCAGCGCCTGAATTTTTCCGTAATGGGCGGAAACCTGATTAAACGACAGCATCATGATTACGCTTCCCCCAGGTATGCCCGGATCACATCCGGGTTATGGCGAATTTGCTCCGGTGTCCCCTGCGCCAACGGCGCGCCCTGATTCACCACATAGATCCGGTCGGAAATCCCCATCACCAGCTTCATATCATGCTCAATCAGCAGCACCGAGACCTGATGCTGATTGCGCAGTTCGACAATCAGCCGATCCAGCTCGGCGGTCTCCTTCGGGTTCAGCCCCGCCGCCGGTTCATCCAGCATCAGCAGTTCAGGGCGCGTCACCATGCAGCGGGCGATCTCCAGCCGCCGCTGCTGGCCGTAGGCCAGATTGCCCGCCGAACGGTTGGCCATCTCCAGCAGACCAACGCGCTCCAGCCACACCGCCGCCCGCTCACGCGCGTCGGCTTCGGCGCGGCGAAAGGCCGGCGTTTTCAGCAGCCCGGCGAACACCCCGCTGCGTAAATGCTGGTGCTGCGCCACCAGCAGGTTTTCCACCACCGTCATTTCTCGGAACAGGCGCACGTGCTGAAAGGTGCGCACCACGCCCAGCCGGGCGATCGCCTGGCCGGACAGCCCCGCCAACTGACGCTCACGCAGGCGAACCGTGCCGCTGGTCGGGCGGTAGAAGCCGGTCAGGCAGTTAAAGATGGTGGTTTTGCCCGCGCCGTTCGGGCCAATCAGCGAGACAATCTCTCCCTGATTGAGCGTCAGGCCGACGTTATTCACCGCCAGCAGTCCGCCAAAACGCATCGACAGTCCTTCGACCGTCAGCAAAGGTTGCGCGCTCATGGCTGCTCCTCCTTCGCCGCCTGAATATCCGCCGCTTTCAGCTTCATCTGCGGACGCTTCATCGGCAGCAGCCCCTGCGGCCGCCAGATCATCATCAGCACCATCAGCGCCCCCAGCAGCAGCATGCTGTACTCATTTAAATCACGCATCATCTCCCGCGACACCACCAGCAGAACCGCCGCCAGGATCACCGCAAACTGCGAGCCCATACCGCCCAGCACCACGATCGCCAGCACAAACGCCGATTCGACGAAGGTAAAGGACTCCGGGCTGACAAACCCCTGACGCGCGGCGAACAACGTGCCGGCAAAACCGGCGAAGGCGGCGCTGATGGTAAATGCCGTCAGCTTGATTTTGGTCGGGCTTAACCCCAGCGAGCGGCAGGCGATCTCATCCTCACGCAGCGCCTCCCAGGCGCGCCCCAGCGGCATGCGCAGCAGACGGTTAATCACAAACAGCGTCAGCACCACCAGCAGCAGCGCCACCAGATAGAGGAAAATAATGCGGTCGCTGGGGTCATATTTCAGATCAAAGAAGTTATGGAAGGTATCCCAGCCGCCGTCGCGTGCGCTGCGGCTGAACTCCAGCCCGAACAGGGTCGGCTTCGGGATCTGGCTGATGCCGTTCGGCCCGCCGGTGATCTCGGTGTTGTTCAGCAGCAGAATGCGCACGATCTCCCCGAAGCCGAGCGTGACGATCGCCAGATAGTCGCCGCGCAGCCGCAGAACCGGGAACCCCAGCAGAAAACCGAACGCCGCGGTCACCATCCCCGCCAGCGGCAGGCTCTCCCAGAAACCAAAGCCGTAATAGTGGTTGAGCAGCGCATAGGTGTAGGCGCCGATGGCATAAAAGCCGCCGTAGCCCAGTACCAGCAGGCCGGACAGCCCCACCACCACGTTCAGCCCCAGCCCCAGCATGACGTAGATCAGCGTCAGGGTGGCGATATCCACCGTCCCGCGCGACACCAGAAACGGCCAGGCGACGGCAGCGACGATCAGCAGCGCGGCCAGTAGCTTTTGTCGCGGCGTGCTGCCGTCAAAGCTCGGCAATACCCAGGCCGGGCCGCTCACTTTACTCAGCCCCTGCTGCAACAGCGGGCGCAGCAGCTGAAAAACAAACACCACCGCGCAGCCGATGCCAATCCACATCCAGCGCACTTCTGCCGTGCCGCGCACCACCAGTTTGGTGCCGTCCAGGCCCAGCTGCATCCCCATCAGAAAGGCCGCCATCACAAACAGCACCGCCGCGGCGAGCAGGGCATTAAGCAGATTGAGTTTCATACCTTCTCAACCTCCGGACGGCCCAGAATCCCGGTCGGCATCACCAACAGCACCACGATCAGCAGGGCGAATGACACCACGTCTTTATATTCGGCGCTCAGGTAGGCCGAGGTCAGCGCTTCAGCCACCCCCAGCACCAGACCGCCGATCATCGCCCCCGGAATGCTGCCGATGCCGCCCAACACGGCGGCGGTAAAGGCCTTCATCCCGGCTATAAAGCCGATATACGGATTAATCACGCCATAGAACTGCCCCAGCAACACGCCGGCCACCGCCGCCATCACCGCACCGATCACGAAGGTCAGCGAGATCACCCGATCGGTGTTGATGCCCAGCAGGCTGGCCATTTTTAAATCTTCCGCACAGGCGCGACAGGCACGCCCCATGCGTGAATAGCGGATAAACAGCGTCAGCGCCAGCATCGCCAGGAAGGTGACCACCCAGATGGTGAGCTGCATGGTGCTGACGGTAGCGGCGAAGCCGTTGCTTTCCCCCAGCACCCAGCGGCCGGTCACCAGGCTCGGCAGCGCCAGATCGCGCGATCCCTGCGTCAGGCTGACGTAGTTTTGCAGGAAGATCGACATGCCGATGGCGGAGATCAGCGCGATCAGCCGTTTGGAGTAACGCACCGGCTTATAGGCCACCCGCTCGATGCTCCAACCGTACGCGCTGGCGATCACGATCGACACCAAAAACGCCGCGCCGATCAGCAGCCAGCCGGCGTCGATGCCGAACATCATCAGCGCGGCGATGACGATAAACGAGACATAGCTGCCGATCATATACACTTCGCCGTGGGCGAAGTTAATCATGCCGATAATGCCGTACACCATGGTGTAACCGATGGCGATCAGGGCATAGGTGCTGCCCAGCGTCACCCCGTTGAACATTTGCTGCAGGAAATAGAGAAACTGCTCAGACATACGCGGACCCTCGGCTGCGCGTTGAGTGCAGGGCGCGGCATGCCGCGCCCACGCCCGCCGGGATGCGCCTTTCCCCGGCAAGACTGCAACGTGAAAGACGAAAGGTCGGTTACTTCACCGGCGTCGAGGTGCCGTCGGCGTGCCATTCGAAAACGCCGAACTCGAAGCCTTTCAGGTCGCCCTTCTCATCCCAGCTCAGCGGCCCCATCACGGTATCCACCGGCTTGGCCTTCAGATCCTTGACGATATCCTCCGGCTCCTGGCTGCCGCTGCGCTCCATGCCGGTCGTCAGCGCCTGCAGCGCCGCATAGGTGGTCCAGACGAAAGGACCGGTAGGATCCTGCTTCTTGGCCTTCAGCGCATCGACAACCGCTTTGTTGGCCGGCACCTGATCGTAACGCTTCGGCAGCGTTACCAGCATGCCTTCCGACGCCGCGCCGGCAATATTCGACAGCGAGGAGTTGCCCACCCCTTCCGGCCCCATAAAACGGGTCTTCAGCCCGGCCTGTTTGGCCTGGCGCAGAATCTGCCCCATTTCCGGGTAATAGCCGCCGAAGTAGACAAAGTCCACGTTCTCTTTTTTCAAGCGGGCGACCAGCGTGGAGAAGTCCTTATCGCCGGCGGTGATCCCTTCAAACATGACCGGTTTCACCCCTGCTTTCTGCAGGCTGTCACGCACCGCGCGCGCCAGGCCTTCGCCGTACTGCTGCTTATCGTGCACCACGGCGATGCGCTGCGGCTTCAGGGTTTCCATAATGTATTTGGCGGCGGTCGGCCCTTGGTCGGAATCCAGCCCGGTGGTGCGCATGATCATCTGGTAACCACGGGTCGTCAGATCGGCATTGGTGGCCGCCGGGGTAATCATAATCACCCCTTCGTCTTCATAGATATCCGACGCCGGCTGGGTGGATGACGAACACAGGTGGCCGATTACATAGCGAATACCGTCGTTGATCACTTTGTTGGCCACCGCCACCGCCTGCTTCGGATCGCAGGCATCGTCATATTCGACCGCCACCAGTTTGTCACCCTTGATGCCGCCCTTGGCGTTGATATCGGCGATCGCCTGACGCGCGCCGGTAAATTCCATATCGCCGTATTGCGCCACCGGGCCGGACATCGCCCCGACGACGGCCACTTTAATCTCTTCCGCCAGCGCGCCGTGGCTCATCGCCATGGCGATGCAGCCGGCCAACCATGCCTTACCCTTGGTTACTTTCATCCGCATCATCCCCGTCTGTTGTTGTGTGTGAAGCTATCCGTTGTGTTTGCCATGCCGACGCATCAGCGCTTTATTCATAAGTAATAATGACTTAGGCATTTAAACGGCAGTATTTTCTTATAAGACCTTATTTTTCATGCCATTAAACAGGAGTTTTCTTCTGCAAATCAACTTGACCATCCAGAAACAAGCGATGTAAACAGGATAAAGTATGGATGAAATCTGAGCTATTTCCTCCTTTATGCAGCGCGTTACACTGGTTAACAATCTGTTTACTAATTTTTTACTCGGAAAATTACCGCACGGAAAAACATTCTGCGAATCCGTCGTACAGAAAAAGTTACACATCGTGACCAGCAAGATCTATTACACTGACGCCATCGCTAATTTGTCCGGAAATGTTGCATGAAACTCACTATCGAACGGTTAACCGCGCTGTCCGCACAGGACCTGATCGATCTTGGAAAAATCTGGCCGCACCAGACAGCGGGGCAGTGGCAATCCTGGTTAACCGGCGAACGGGCGCTGTTTGGCGCACGCTTTAACGAACGCCTGTTAGGCGCGGTAAAGGTCTCGCTGGATGGCGACACGGCGCAGCTGCACGACCTGCTGGTGCGTGAAGTCACCCGCCGTCGCGGCGTCGGCCTCTATCTGGTGCAGGATATGCAGCGTCAGCTGCCGCAGGCTGCCCATTGGCAGCTCTCCACCGCCGATCTCGCCGCCCGTGAACGCGGTGAGGTGGAAAACTTTATGCGCGCCTGCGGCTTCAGCGTGCACGGCGAAATCTGGCAAAAATGAAACGCTGGGCGGCTGCGCTGTTGCTGGTTCTGCTAGCGTTCGGCGCCTGGTTAGCCGGGCGCCATCAGGCGCTGTCGGCGCCGCCGGTCTGGGATCAGCAGGTTTATTTGTGGCAACGGGTCTGGAGTACGCAGCACGCCCAGGCGCTGGCCGCCAGCCGCGATCTTTTTTCCAGCTTACGTATCCTCGCTCTGCAACTGCATCCGCGCGAAGGGTTGCGGGTGATGCCGGTCGATACCGCGCTGCTGAAGCAGGACGGCCGCCCGCTGTGGCTGGTGGCGCGTCTGGACGGTTCGCAGCCGCGCTGGGATGAGGAGCGGTTATATTCCCGGCTGCTGCAGCTAGTGCAGCAATACCGCGCCGCCGGGCTGTCCGTGGTCGGTATCGAGATCGATCACGACGCCGCCACCGCCCGCCTGCCGCAGTACCGCGATGCGCTCCGGCGCCTGCGCCGACAGCTGCCGGCAGACGTACAGCTGAGCATCACCGCACTGCCGGCCTGGCTCGACTCGCCGCAGCTGCCGGCCCTGCTGCGGCAGGTTGACAGCTCGGTGTTGCAATTACACGCCGTACTCTCCCCGCAGCAGGGGCTGTTTGACAGCCGGCTGGCGCTGCGCTGGACGCAGCGTTACGCCCAGGTGACCAATAAACCCTTCCGCATTGCTCTGCCGGCCTACGGCATGGGGTTGGTCGGCGTTGATGCGCAGGGCGCGCAGGTGGAGAGCGAGGCCTCACTGCGCGTGGCGGGCAGCCTGCGCGAGCTGACGGTCGCGCCGCAGCACATCGCTGACTTTCTGCAGCGGCTGTCTGCACATCCGCAACCGCATCTGCGGGGCGTGGTCTGGTTTCGCCTGCCGCTGGCCGGCGACCGCCGCGCCTGGTCGATGAATACCCTGCGCAGGGTGATCCGTCAGCAGCCTTTACACAGCCGCTGGCAGGTAAAAATGCGCCCGCAACCACAGCAAAACGGCCTGTATGATCTGATAATTGCCAATGATGGGCCAGCCGATGCGCCGCTGCCCACGGCGGTTACGCTGGCGGCCGGCGACTGTCTGGCCGCCGACGCGGTTGGCCGTTACCGGCTGGACGCAACGGCCACGCAGCTGCGTTTTATCCGCACCGGGGATGAGTTGGTGCGCGCCGGGCAATCACGCCCGCTAGGTTGGCTGCGCTGCCAACATCTGACGCCAGGAGGCATTCGTGTTACACCTTAATTTTCGCACCGCCCGGCCGCTGACGCTGAGCATCGCCATCGCCGCCACGCTGGGCGCGCCGTTGGCGCAGGCCTGCGGCCCGGATTTTCCCAACCGTCTGCTGCTCGACCGCAACGGCACGCTGCTGTCGATGCCAGAAGGCAATTTCACCTTTGAAACCAGCCGTCTGACGCCGATCGACCCGCAACTGCCGCGCTGGCAGGCACCGCCGCCGCCAGGCCCGATGAAACCGATGCCGCTGTCGCCGGAAACCGTCGCCATTAAACAGATGCGCGCTGCCAAAACCGTGGAAGAAGCCGACGCCGTCAACGGCCAGGTACTGTCCGCCGCCGCACGCCAGTACACGCTGGGTGCCGTCGCTTTTGCCGACCGCGATCCGCGCGCTGCGGACTACTTTCAGCAGGTGCTGGCCCTGCCGGATAGCGAGCAGGGAGCATGGGGGCTGCGCGCGCGCTACTCCCTCGGCCGGCTGCTGATGAACGATTACGGGACGCCGGAAGACGCCGATACCTCCGCCACGCCTCCTCGTCCGGACCCGGCGCAGCTGCGTCAGGCGCTGGCCGCCTTTCAGCAGGTTATCGACCGCGTGAAAAGCGGCAGCGACGATCCGGACCAACTGGCGCTCAGCAGCCTCGGGCAGCAGGCGCGCATCCATTTCTGGCTGGGTGATATCGGCCGCGCCGTACACCTCTATGCGCAGCAGGCGGCGCAGGGTGATGCGCAAGGTGGGCGGTCGCTGCAATATGTCGCCAGCTATCTGGTCGATCCGCAGCACTTCGAACAGCTGAAAAAGATCGTGGCCGATCCGCTGGTACAGCAGCTGGTGACCGTCGAGCTGTTCGCCCGCAGCGGCAACCTGCAGGCACAGGATAATGACAGTTCGCCCCCACGTTCGCAGCAGATTACCCAACGTTTGCTGACGCTGCTGGACGCCGAGACAAAAAGCGGCTTCAACGGCAGCGACCGCCTGGCGGCGCTGGCCTACCGATCCGGTAACTACCCGCTCGCCGCCAGTCTGCTGCGCCATGCCGGTGACTCCGGCCTTGCCTGGTGGCTGCGCGCCAAAATGGCGCTGCGCGACGGCAAGCTGCAGGACGCCACTGCCGCCTACGCCAAAGCGGCGGCCGCTTTCCCGGCGGATGAAAGCTGGGGTGAACAGCGCGGGAACAATTACGCGCAGGAAACCATTATCCCGGACTGCCGCATCGCCGGCGAACAGGCAATTCTGGCGCTGAACCGCGGCGATTATCTGCAGGCGCTGACGCTGCTGTACCGCAGTAAGGATCTGTATTGGGCGGATGTCGCCGACGTGGCCGAGCGGGTGCTGACGGTTGACGAGCTGAAAGCGTTTGTCGATAAGCAGGTGCCGCCGCCCAGTCAGCCGCTCAAACCGGAGGAGCCGAACGTGTATAACGGCCAGGTGCTGACGCCTGATATCCACCTGCGCCAGCTGCTGGCCCGGCGTCTGATGCGCGCCGGACGCTATCAGGAAGCGCAGAACTATTTCGCCGTGCCAAATTATCGCGCCGCCGCCCAGCAACTGGCGCAGCAGTTCAGCCTTGCGCGGCAAGGCAGCAATAGCAAACTGGCGCGAGCGCAGGCCTACTACCAGACTGCAACGCTGCTGCGTGAACAGGGGCTAGAGCTGACCGGCTATGAAATGACGCCGGACTACGGCATATATGGCGCTGGGTACTCTTACCTGGGCGACGCCTTCGACACCCGTGAGTTGACGCACAAAAGCTGGATCACCACGGCAGAGGCCGCGCGCGCCGCCAAGGCATTGCCGCCGCAGGACAACCGCTTCCTGCACTACCGCTGGCAGGCGGTAGCGGCGGCGCAGAAGGCTGCGGACTTATTGCCGCCGAAAAGCCAGGCGTACGGCGCGGTGCTGTGCAACGCCGCCAGTTGGGTGATCAAGCGCGATGCCAAAACCGGCCGCGCGCTGTATAAACGCTACCTCGCCAACGGCAAGCCGGATGCCGCCCTAAATAAGTTCGGCTATCAGTGCCCGGCGCCGGACTTCGATGCGTTAACCGCCAAGTCCTGAACCGCCGCGGCGGACGACAGGCATAAAAAAACCCGGCTCTGCCGGGTTTTTTGACTGCATCAGCAATTATGCTTCGATCGCCATTTTCAGTTTTTTCATGGCGTTCTTTTCCAGCTGACGCACACGCTCGGCGGAAACGCCGTAGCGGTCGGCCAGTTCCTGCAGGGTGGACTTGTTCTCATCGTCCAGCCAGCGGGCGCGAATAATATGTTGGCTACGCTCATCCAGACCTTCCAGCGCATAGGCCAGCTTGTCGGCGGCGTTGCTCTCCCAGTTGTCTTCTTCGATACCTTCGGCGAAGTCAGACGTTTTGTCCTGCAGGTACAGCACCGGCGCCATCGACTGGCCGTCGCGCGCTTCGTCGTCCGGCGTCGGGTCGAAGGTCATGTCCTGCGCCGCCATGCGGGATTCCATCTCGCGCACGTCTTTGCTGGATACGCCCAGCTCACGCGCCACCAGCTCGACTTCGTCCTGGTTGAACCAGCCCAGACGCTGCTTGGTTTTACGCAGGTTAAAGAACAGCTTGCGCTGCGCCTTGGTGGTAGCGACTTTGACGATACGCCAGTTACGCAGTACGTATTCGTGAATTTCTGCCTTGATCCAATGCACCGCAAAGGAAACCAGACGCACGCCAACTTCCGGATTAAAACGGCGCACAGCTTTCATCAGGCCGATATTACCTTCCTGGATCAGGTCCGCCTGCGGCAGGCCGTAACCCGAGTAATTACGGGCAATATGAGCGACAAAGCGCAGGTGAGACAGGATCAGCTGCTTGGCCGCATCCAAATCGCCCTGGTAATGCAGCCGTTCAGCCAGCTCCCGCTCTTCCTCTGCCGTAAGCATCGGATAGGCGTTGGCGGCCCGAACATAGGCTTCCAAGCTGCCTTGGGGTACTAAGGCTAAAGTTTGCATTTCTTTGGTCATTCAAACCCTCTCTCTAATAAAACCGATCGTACAGGTGACGATACTGCTGCTGCACATCACAACGCTGTTGCTGCCAAGCCTCTGTAAGGAGGTTTGTCGGTTGCCGATTGAGCCTGTTGAGTATCTGTTTGGCGGGGAGTCATTGATTTACGGTGATCATTGCAAAACGGTTCCACACGCCGGGCACCTTAACATTTGCTGCAATTTTTGACCGTGCTCTACCCTAAAAGTTCACCGTTTTTCGATCGCAATGTTCATGACAATACGCGATGAACTGACGGCCAGATAGGGAATTCGTGCGCTTGAGCAGAGGCGGGATCCCAGAAGATCCGAGATGGCTCTTCTCCTGCAACACGGCAAACGCAGCAGGAGAAGAGTATATCAAAAAATTTTTTACTGTGGTGTAAATCGGCGTAAATGTTGCACGGTGGCCAACCAGGCGGCAATCCAGCCGATCATCGCGGAGATGATCAACAACAGTAATGCCTCGTCCCAACCCAGCCCGTGCAGCGTAAAGGTGGTGCCGAACACCTTCGCCACGCCGGCCACCACCGACTCCAGCTGCCACACCAGCGCGCCGGACAGAATCAGCGACAGCAGCGCGCCGAAGAAGCCCAGCATCGCGCCGCCGTTAAGAAACGGCCGCAGAATAAAGCCGTCGGTCGCGCCGATAAGCTTCATCACGTTGATGGTGTCGCGCCGGCTAAAGATGCTCAGACGCACGCTGTTGCCGATCACCAGGAACACCGCCACCACCATCAGAATGCCGATAATGGCCGCCACCTGGCCCACCAGCCCGGTCAGCGCCGCCAGGCGGGCAAACCAGCTGTCGTCCATACGCACTTCATCCACGCCCTGCACCGCCGTTACGCGCTCGCGCAGCGTATTCAGGGTGTCTGAACTCTGGAAGTCCATTTTCGGCGTGATAATCGCCACCGCCGGCAGCGGATTCTCTTCCAGCATATCCAGCGCCCCGCCGAAGCCGGACCAGTTGCGGAACTCACCGAGCGCTTCTTCGCGCGACAGGTAGTTCACCTTCTCGACGCCCGCTTCAGCCTTGATGGTGTCCAGCACCTTGACCGCAGCGTCATCGTCGAGCGATTTATCGAGATACACCGTCAGCTGCGGTGTCGGATACCATTGGGTTGCCGCCGTGCTGACGTTTTTCCACACGATGTAGCACACGCTCGGCAGCGTCAGGGAGATGGCGATCACCATCACCGTCAGCAACGTCGCCAGCGGCTGACGCAGCATGTCTTTGATCGCATTCATCCACGCATAGCGCCACTGTTCGCGCCAGCCGCCGCGCAGCGCCTTGCTCTTGGCGGTTTTTTTACTATTCGCCATGCTGCGCTCCTCCTATCATGCGGCCCTGGCTGAGCGTCAGAATACGGTAATTGCGGCGGGCGATCAGCCCGGTGTCGTGGGTCGCCATCAGGACGGTTACCCCAACGCGGTTAAACTCTTCAAACAGGCGCAGGATGCCTTCCGACAGCGCGTCGTCCAGGTTGCCGGTCGGTTCATCCGCCAGCAGCACCGCCGGTTTGTTCACCACCGCACGGGCGATGCCCACGCGCTGCTGTTCACCGCCGGACAGCTGGATCGGAAAGTTCTTCGCTTTGTCCAGCAGGCCTACCTTGTCCAGCGCCGCCGACACGCGACGGCGGATATCTTCGCTGCTGGCGCCGGCGATAATCAGCGGCATCGCCACGTTGTCATACACCGTGCGATCCAGCAGCAGATGGTGGTCCTGGAAAATCATGCCGATCTGGCGGCGCAGGAACGGCACCTCGCTGTTTCTCAGCCGGCTGATGTCATGACCGGCGAACCAGATATGGCCGGCGCTCGGCCGTTCGATGCCGCATATCAGCTTCAGCAGGGTACTCTTACCCGCCCCGGAATGGCCGGTCAGAAACGCCATTTCTGCCGGGCGCAGATGAAAATCCACCCCCTGCAACGCCTGACGCCCGCCCAGATAAGCTTTACTGACCTGTTCAAAGCGAATCATCCGTATTAATCCTCTCGGGCAAAAAGTGCCTCAATAAAATCGTCAGCCTTAAACGGCCGCAAATCTTCGATGCCTTCGCCAACGCCGATATAGCGAATCGGAATGCCGAACTGATCGGCAATGGCGAAGATCACCCCGCCCTTGGCGGTACCGTCCAGTTTAGTCAGCGTGATGCCGGTTAACCCTACGGCTTCATTAAATAATTTCGCCTGGCTGACCGCATTTTGACCGGTACTGGCGTCCAGCGTCAGCATAACCTCATGGGGGGCGTCCTCGTCCAGTTTTTTCATTACCCGGACGATCTTCTTCAACTCTTCCATCAGGTGGGCTTTATTCTGCAAACGTCCGGCGGTATCGGCAATCAGTACGTCGACGCCGCGCGCTTTGGCCGCCTGCACCGCATCAAAGATCACCGAAGCGGAATCAGCGCCGGTATGCTGCGCCACCACCGGAATGTGATTACGTTCGCCCCACACCTGCAGCTGCTCTACCGCTGCGGCGCGGAAGGTATCCCCCGCCGCCAGCATCACCGACTTGCCCTCGGCCTGGAACTGACGCGCCAGTTTACCGATAGTGGTGGTTTTGCCGACGCCGTTAACGCCAACCATCAGAATGACATACGGCGTTTTACCACCGACATCCAGCGGTTGATCAACCTTGGCCAGAATTTCGGACATTTCCTCCTTCAACTTGCCGTACAGCGCTTCAGCGTCTTTCAGCTGTTTACGGCTGGCGTGCTGAGTGAGGGAACTGATGATTTTACTGGTGGTTTCCACGCCAACATCGGCGATCAGCAGCTGTTCTTCCAGCTCTTCAAACAGATCGTCGTCGATCTTCTTGCCGCGGAACAGGCCGACAAAACCGGACCCCAGGTTCTGTTTGGTCTTAACCAGGCTGCGTTTCAGGCGGGCGAAGAAGCCTTCTTTGGTCGGCCGCTCCTGTTCCTGCGACGCCGCCGGCGCTACCGCCGCGACCTCCGGTTCAGCTTCCGCAACCGGTTCAACTTCTGCAACCGGTTCAACTTCTACAACCGGCTCAACTTCGACAACCGGTTCAGCTTCCGCAACCGGTTCAGCTTCGACAACCGGTTCAACTTCTACAACCGGCTCAACTTCGACAACCGGTTCAGCTTCTACAACCGGTTCAGCTTCCGCAACCGGTTCAGCTTCCGCTTCCGGTTCAACTTCGACAACCGGCTCAGCTTCTACAACCGGCTCCGCTTCCGGTATGGCGCGTTCGGGCTGCGGCGCATGTTCCGGCGCCGCGTCCTTCTCCACCAGCAGCTCGGCGATGGCCGGCGCGGCCGTGTCGATGCTCTCGGCAGGTTTGGCATCGCTTGCCGTCATATCATCGGCCTGCGGTGCATCCGCTTCCGCCTGCGGCATCACCGCCTCAACGATCTCGTCCTGCGTATACACCGGCGCAGCGCTTTCCGACGCCGTCTCAGCGTCTTCTTCCTGTGCTTCTGCCGCCGGCGTAGCGTGCGCCGCAATATCCGGCACATTTTCGGCAACCTGTTCGGTGCTGCCGTCCCATTCGCCCGGCAGATCGACAGAAGCGGCAGGCTCGGATTCCTGCGCGGGGAGCTTATCATCCAGCGTGGTCGCCGGCGCAGGTTCTACCGCCGCCGCTTCAGGCTCGGCCTGTTCAGCCTGTGGTTCCGGCTGTTTCTCTTCTTTTTGGCCGAAACCCAGCCAGGAGAAAAACCCACGTTTCTTTTCTTTTGCCATGCTGTGACCCTAACTCCGTACCAATGGCTGAATAACGAAAATAATTTAACCCCCGAGTCTATCACTTTCCCTCGCGGAGCAACACGCATCCGGCAGGTGAAAATCCGCCAATGGCCGTTGCTCGACGCCTCTTCGCCGGCACATCCCGCCGCATAAACCGCAAATTGCCAGACAGCGCGCTATTTCCCCGGGACGCTCTCCCCGTTAGAATAGCGTTAACTTTTCTCGATCTGCGAAATACATTAAGACTTTTTATGGCAAGACTATCGTCACGGCCCGCGCCCCGCAAAGCGCAGGCGGCCGCGGCCGGACAAATCCGCATTATCGGCGGCCAGTGGCGCGGACGTAAATTACCGGTGCCGAACAGCGCCGGGCTGCGGCCTACCACCGATCGGGTGCGTGAGACGCTGTTTAACTGGCTGGCGCCGGTGATTCAGGGCGCGCGCTGTCTGGACTGTTTTGCCGGCAGCGGCGCGCTGGGGCTGGAAGCGCTGTCACGCTATGCCGGCAGCGCCACGTTGCTGGAATTCGAACGCCCGGTTGCCCAGCAGCTGGAAAAAAATCTGGCGCTGCTTAACGGCAACGGCCAGGTGATCAATACCAATGCGCTGAGCTGGCTGGCCAACGCCGGCGCAGCCTATGACGTCGTATTCCTCGATCCGCCGTTCCGCAAGGGGCTGCTGGCGCAAACCGTCAACCTGCTGGAGCAGCAAGGCTGGCTGGCCGATGAGGCCTGGGTATACGTGGAGGCCGAGGCCGAAAGCGCCGCGGCCGACGTGCCGGCCAACTGGGCGCTGCACCGTGAAAAGGTCGCCGGACAGGTGGCCTATCGTCTTTATATTCGTTCCGCCAAAGAGAAAACTGAAAATGCTGATTAATCTGGGTCGCCTGCTGATGTTATGCGTATGGGGCTTCCTGCTGACCAACCTGATTCACCCGTTCCCCAAGCCGCTGAAGTACTTTATCGACGTGGCGCTGTTCTTTATGGTGATAATGCACGGGTTTCAGGTGATGCTGTTGAAATCCACCCAGCCGAAGGATCAGCCCATCAGCTACTGGCAGGAAGCCAAAATATTTATTTTCGGCGTGTTTGAGCTGCTGGCCTGGCAGAAAAAACAGCCGCCGCTGAAGAAGAAGTAACCTTCCGCATTTACCGCTGCGCGGTAAAAGAGATAAAGCGCGTGCCCTGCATCTTCAGGGTGCCGTGCGCACCGGGCGTTATCGGGTCATACTGCGGCTGCTTCAGCCGCACCACAATATTTTCACCACCGCGCTGCGGCTGAAAGGTCACCTCATAGCGCATCGCTTCATTGACGATATGCTCACGCTGGCGCGAGCGGTTGGTGCTGGCCGCAAAGGCGCGTTTGTCGCTCACCACAACCTGCGTGGCGCGCACCGGCTCGCGGTCGTTCGCCGCCTCCTGCTTACGCTGGCTGAAGTAACGCTGCGTTGCCAGTACGGCAATCAGCGCCACCACGGCGATAAAAATCAGCGGTGGTTTACTCATCTCTTTCCCATTCCCTTCGCCGCTAAAAGCGGGTAAACATAGCACTCAGTGAAAAACCTTACCGCACCGCAACGTGCTTCTCTATAGCCGGACAAATAACATCGCGGTCCTGATTCCAGGTATACACTGAAGAAGTGACGCAGGTGACATTTTTCGCGCCGCCCGATTATGGCGCTGATGACTAATAAGGAAGATATATGAGTTGGCCATTCCTTGCCGTATTCTTTTCCGGTTGGTTATACGTTGACGCCGCCTATCGCGGCCCGAGCTGGCAACGCTGGGTGTTCAAACCCGTCACGCTGCTGCTATTGCTGCTGCTCGCCTGGCAGGCGCCGGTGCTCGGCGCCGCCGGTTATCTGATCGTCTTTGGCCTGCTGGCAACCCTGGCGGGCGATGCCTTGCTGCAGTTGCCCCGCCAGCAGATACTGTACGCCCTCGGCGCATTCTTCCTTGCTCATCTGTTGTATGCCCTCAGCTTCGCCAGCCAGATGACCTTCAGCCTGTTCTGGCCACTGCCGCTGGCGCTGCTGATTATCGGCGTGCTGCTGCTGGCGGCGCTGTGGACGCGGATCGCCGAGCAGCGCTGGGCGGTCGTTGCCTACGTCGGCATGACGCTGCTGATGGTCTGGCTGGCCGGGGAACAATATTTCCTGCGCAGCACCGACTACGGTTTCTCGTTGCTGACCGGCACCTCGTTACTGCTGCTGGCAAGCATTGTCTGGCTGGTGAGCCATTATCGCACCAAGTTTCGCGCCGCCGACGCTATCGTCGCCTTCTGTTATTTTGTCGGCCACTTCCTGATCGTGCGTTCGCTCTATCTGTAAGCTTACGGGTTCGCAGCCGCGAACCCGCCATTCAGTCCAGCGCCTTCAGCGTCAGGCCGTCCTCATCGCCGATGCGGTGGCGATAAATATCGCCGTCACGTGAAAAAAACGCCAGCGTGCTGCCGTCGGCCTGCAGCAGCGCGATACCGTCCGGTGCGGGACGCCAGCCGGCCGCCGGCGCGCTCAGCAGCGTCTGCAGACACTGCTGCGCATCCTGCAGCTGATAACCGTTGGCAGCCGGCTGTTTGTCAGCCCGCAACGCAACCCGGCACTGTGTGTCGCCCTTGGCGACCTGCCACTCACCCGCCAGCGACTGCGCGGAAGGAAGAACCAAACTGCTGGCCATAGCGGCTCCTGTCGTTATGCAATATGTCATCATCGCGGCCACCGCCAGGGTGGCGCGCATCCGTCGTTTGCTCATGGTCTGTTCACCGTAAACGTGGCGGGCGCGGCACAAGGGCCGTACCCGTCCTGCCGGTCAACCGGCAACTGCCTGATTACTGCCTAGACGATAAAATCGGTGGCTACATCCGCCTGCCCAACGATTTTCACCAGGAAATCCGGCGTACTATGCCCGCCGAAGTCCACCGCCAAATCGCTGACATTGTTGGCGGCATCATAAGTCAGCAGAGCCTCACCCGCCGCACCGCTGAACTGGTCGACAAAGTGAATCGCATCACCGCCCTTGTTAAAGTATGACAGATCGATTTTATCGATACCCTTCTGAAAGTCACGGATCCAGTCCGGCGCATCCGGGGTGGAGTCACCGACGGCAGAGAACACAAAGGTGTCATTGCCGGCGCCACCCCACAGCTCATCGGCACCGCCGCCGCCGAACAACACGTCATTGCCCGCACCGCCTTTCAGCACGTTGTCGGCCTGATTGCCGACCAGCACGTCGTTGCCGGAGCCGCCGATGGCGTTCTCAATGGTCACGCCGGCCGCAATCGACACGTTGCCCTTCAGCCCGCCAACGTCGGAGAATGACGTCTCGTTCAGGTTGATGCGCTGGTCAGCGCTATAGCCGGAGAAGTCAAAGGTATCGTTACCGCCGGCATCCCACACGGAGAAGATCACTTTTTCCGCGTTGCTGCTGGTGCTGAAAAAGTCGCGATCGGTGTTGGAGTTAAAGCCGTATACCGTATCACCGGTACGGGTGCTCATATTGGCGCCGTACAGGTGCTGGATCGCCGAAATGTCATCCAGCAGCGGGCCGGCGGCATAATGGCCGCCGTTGTCGCCGCCGGTGTTGCTTTCGCTCCAGTAGCTCATCAGGCTGAACATGCGGCTGTCTTCCGCATAGCTGGCGTCACGATAGGAAGGGTTGCCCTGGCCGGCATTGTAGTCGCCAGGGTGGCTCAGCCCCAAGGCATGACCGATTTCATGGGTAAAGGTCTGACGGCCGTAATCTTCAGAGGCCGGATGCTGAATATTGGACTGGTTAATGTTGTACCAGCTTTGACCAGAGACGCTGCCGGAGCCCGGCAGCCAGGCGTAGGCCTGGGTGTCATAGTCGGTCTGGCCGTACTGATCCTGGCTGTAGTTGCCGAAGGTAATGTTGGCTTTTTGCGTGCCGGACACCTCGGTAAAAGTGATATTGGCCACATCAGACCAGGACTGCAACGACAGTTTGGCCTGCTGCTGCTGTTCAGCGCTGAACTTGCTTAAGCCGCGATCGCCGCCGTCATTGGCGGAATTGAACTGATAGTCGGGAAATGAGAAGGTCAGTTTTACCGGGGTATCAAATACGCCTTTTCCATTCCAGGTTTGGTTAGTGCGGGTAATATATAACCCGGCCTCTTCAGTAGAAAATGAGTCCTTGCCATTAACTTGAATCCCATTACCGCGTTGGTGATAATGCAGTAAATCATTAACGGCATCATAACCAGTTTTGGTCGCCGCCAGGCTGGATTCATTTACTTCTATCGCTTTTTTCTTCGATTGCATTGGTTCGATTCCACGCATTATTTGATCGTTAACGATCAAATAGATAAACATAACCTTCCCTGTTACTGCGTAAGTACATCCCGCAGATCTCTGGGAAGACGCGTATGCGCCAGTGATGGCTTGAATAGATAAGGAATTAATACATAACAATCAGTAAATAAGATCACCATCCCAAATGGTAATCGTTTCCAAGTATAGGTAGCGATATTGAATGAATCTCAGAATTAAAAACTTTTTAAATGCTTTACGAAAGTGTTTTTATCTAGAAAAACATGAAACAAACACATATGAAACACAAAAATAACGACAAGAAAGAGACAAAGCCCAATAAGAACGCCACGTCGGGCAACGAGTGTTTCATGCTGGCACTTTTCATATTGCCTGAAGTTTTATTTCATTAAATGATAAATTGATCACAAATATTATTTTGAACACAAACTAAATATCCACAACGAACATATTTGACGTGCTAAAAATAAAATATAGAAAGCAAAATAATGACTAAATCAATAATAAAAACCTCTGGATTGAGTTTCATATTATTAGCATGCTAAACAAAGCCGGCCTGATTAATTAATCACTCGTCTATTTTATTCCCCTTGACTCTGGAGTTGGCTCCAAGGTGTAAAGTTTGCCACGATAATGATCGTTAACTGCCTGGGGGCGTTATGCATACTCATAAAGAACATCAGCACCACGAACACAACCACTATGACGGCGGCTGCGGTTGCAACCACAGCCACGCCAAAACCCAACACGGCTGCAGCAGTGAAAAACCGGCTGACGCCGCAGGCCACGCCTGCAGCGACGGCCACCAGCATCAGCACGGCGCAAGCTGCTGCGACAGCGGCGACCCGGATGAGGAAAGCGACAGGTTAGCCGCCGCTCCCCCAGCCGGCAGCCAGCGTTTTAGTTGGAAGGTCAACGGCATGGACTGCCCAAGCTGCGCCAAAAAAATCGAGAATGCCGTCACCGCCGTACCCGGTGTCAGCAACGCACGCGTACTGTTTGCCACCGAGAAATTAGTGGTGGATGCGCAGAGCGATATCAGCCAACGCGTGCAGGAGGCCGTCGCACAGGCCGGCTTTACCCTGCTTGGCATCGGCGGCCAGCCGCAGACGGCGCCGGGCAACGAATCACGTTTTGCACCCTACTATCCTTTGTTGCTGCTGACGGCACTGATGATTCTCAGTTGGGCGCTCGACCGCATCAACCCGCAATGGGGCAGCATCGCCTTTATCGCCACCACGCTGGTCGGGCTGGCGCCGATCGCGCGCAAAGCGCTGCGTTTAATCCGCTCCGGTACGCCGTTCGCCATTGAAACCCTGATGAGCGTCGCCGCCATCGGCGCGCTGTTTATCGGCGCTACCGCCGAAGCCGCCATGGTACTGCTGCTGTTTATGGTCGGCGAACTGCTGGAATCCTATGCCGCCAACCGGGCGCGACGCGGCGTCACCGCGCTGATGGCGCTGGTGCCGGAAGAGGCGGTGCTGCTGAGCGGCAGCCAGCGCCGGCGCGTACCGGTCAGCAGCCTGCGGCCGGGCGATGTGATTGAAATCGCCCCCGGCGCCCGGCTGCCGGCCGATGCCGAGCTGATCGACCCGTTCGCCAGCTTTGACGAAAGTGCACTGACCGGCGAGTCCGTACCAGTGGAACGCCAGCAGGGAGAAAAAGTGGCGGCGGGCAGCCTGTCGGTCGATCAGTCGGTGCAGATGAAAGTGGTCTCCGAGCCGGGCAAGAATGCCATCGACCGCATCCTGCAGCTGATTGAAGAGGCGGAAGAACGCCGCGCGCCGATTGAGCGCTTCCTTGACCGCTTCAGCCGCTACTACACGCCGGCAATCATGCTGCTGTCGCTGGCCGTCATTCTGTTGCCGCCGCTGCTGTTTTCCCAGCCATGGGAAACCTGGATTTATCGTGGCCTGACGCTGTTACTGATCGGTTGCCCGTGCGCGCTGGTGATTTCAACGCCGGCGGCCATCACCTCCGGCCTGGCGGCGGCCACCCGCCGCGGCTCATTGATTAAAGGCGGCGCCGCCCTGGAACAATTGGGACAGGTGCAAACCATCGCGTTTGATAAAACCGGCACCCTGACCGAAGGTAAACCGACAGTCACCGACGTGCTGCCGATCGGCGCGCTGAGCGAACAGCAACTGCTGACGCTGGCGGCTGCGGTCGAAGCCGGTTCACATCACCCGTTGGCGCAGGCGATCGTTCGCCGGGCCGAACAATATGGCACACCGCTGCCGCTGGCCGACAGCCGTCGCGCGCTGGCCGGCGTGGGCATCGAGGGGCAGCTTGACGGCAAAACGGTGCGCATCAGCGCGCCGGCCAAACTGGCGCCGGGGCTGCTGGACATTACCTGGCAAACGCGTCTGGAACAGTTGGAAAGCGAAGGGAAAACCGTGGTAGTGGCGCTGGAGGATAATCAGCCCGTCGGCCTGTTGGCCCTGCGCGATACGCTGCGTAGCGACGCGCGACAGGCGATCGCCGAGCTCAGCCAAATGGGCATCAGCGGCGTCATGCTGACCGGCGACAACCCGCGCGCGGCGGCCGCCATCGCCCGTGAGCTGGGTATCGACTACCGCGCCGGGCTACTGCCGGAAGATAAGGTCACGGCGGTGACGGAACTGAGCCGGCAACGGCCGACGGCGATGCTCGGCGACGGCATCAACGATGCGCCGGCCATGAAAGCCGCCAGCATCGGTATTGCCATGGGCAGCGGCACCGACGTCGCACTGGAGACCGCCGATGCGGCGCTGACGCACAACCGCCTGCTGGGCATCGCCGAGATGGTACGCATCTCACGCGCCACCCACGCCAATATCCGGCAAAACATCACCATTGCGCTGGGGTTGAAGGCAATCTTCCTGGTCACCAGCCTGTTGGGCTTCACCGGGCTGTGGCTGGCGGTGCTGGCCGACTCCGGCGCCACCGCGCTGGTGACGCTGAATGCGATCCGGCTGTTAAAAATCCGTCAGTGATCTTATTGTGCTCCGCGCCACGCGCGGAGCACAATAGGCGCATTTAATGTACGCCTACACGCCCTTAGTTATTATATCCTTACGCTCTTACCATAAGAATACTCTGCTTTTTTAAACGTATTCACATGCAAAGAGCCTGAATGATGAAACCCTTTAACTATAAAAACGTTATTTTCGTTCCCGTTGCTTTGTTTTCAGCGGTAACATTTGCGCAACAACCCACTTCTGAAGACACCGAACGGCTGATTGACAACGCCCAGCGCCCCGCTTTTTCCCAAGGCGCATTGCCGGCGGCCAGCCAGCAGGACGTCACACCGCCAACCCAGCCGGTCACACCGCAATTGCAATCACAGTCGCAACATCACATGCTGCCTTTCTGGGGCGATGAAGCGCGCGCCCGCGGTTACGACCTGCCGGAAACCTTCGGTATCGGCATTAACCATATGAATATGCGGCAGAATATTGAGGTCAGCAGTATCGCCTTCTCCGGGTTGGGTTGGGACACCTTCCAGATGCCGGGCGACCTGTTTAATATCAAAGCCGAAAACAGCCGCGAGAAAAGTAAAACCGAAACGATGCGTCTCGACGCCTGGGTGTTACCGTTCCTGAACGTCTACGGCATCGTCGGCCATACCCGTGGCAGCTCCCACTCGATCGTCTCCGTCGATGCCGATCCCAGCCAGTACACCAATCTGATGGACAGGATCATCGCCTCAGCAGTGCACCAAATGAACAAAAGCGGTCAGCTGAAAGATCTGGATTTCAATCTGGATTTTAAAGGCACTACCTACGGCGCCGGCTTTACGCTGGCCGGCGGTTACGAAAACTGGTTCGCGACGCTGGACACCAACTACACCCGTACCGACTTCAACATTCTCGACGGGCAAATTTCGGCGCTCACCGTGACGCCGCGCGTCGGCTACCGTTTCCAGATGCCGGGCATCAGCGGCACCAGCCACCTGAACCTGTGGGTCGGCAGCATGTATCAGGACGTGCAGCAAGAGTTTAAAGGCAGCCTGGGGGATCTGAATATGCCGGCCGCTCTGCAGCCGCTGATCGCTATCGCCAACCAGCGCGGTGAAGGGCGCTTCCGGGTCAAGCAACACCTGCAGTCACCGTGGAACGTGCTGGTCGGCGCGCAATATGAGATCACCCGGAACTTCAACGTGATGACGGAAATCGGCTTTAGCGAGCGCAACAGTGCGATGGTTTCCGCTGAATACCGCTTCTGATGTTACGCTGGCTTCCCCTTCTGCTGTTGACGGTGCAAACGGCGGCCTGCGCCGTGCTGCCCAGCCGGCAGCAGATTGACGACCTGCTGCGCCCGCTGGGCGCAGACAACCATTTTGACCACCGTAAGACCATCGACTGGGGCGTACTGCCGGGGCCGTTCTATACTCCGGAACTGGGTCTGGGCATTGGCACCGCCGTGGTCGGCATGTATCGCCCGGACAGCAGCGACAGCGTCAGCCAAAACTCTACGCTGGCGCTCAAGGGCTTTTTCAGTTCGACCGGCGCGTTCGGCATGGGCTTTGAAAACTACAGCTTCTTTGCCAACGACCAGTGGCGTTTTTTCACCACCGGCAGCATGAAAAATATGCCCACCTATTACTGGGGCACCGGCTATCAGGCCGGCCGGCATGATAGCAACAAGGAGAAATATACCCAGCAGTCGCTGCAGGTCGCGCCTGTCGTGATGTACCGCATTGCCGATGCTACCTACCTGGGACTCGGCTGGGATTTCTCCTCAACCCACGCCGACGATCCGGACAACGGCGACCACAGCCTGTTTCTGTCGGAAGCGGCCGGGCCGTCTTCGATCAGTTCCGGCGTCAGCGCGCATTTCAGTTACGATACGCGGGACTTTGTCGCCAACGCCAGCCGTGGACAGTACTTCAACCTGACCTACACCCATTTCGCCCCTGAACTAGGCAGCGACAGCCGGTTCGAAACGCTGGAATCGCAGTACAATCTGTACCATAGTCTGAGCGCCAAAAGCGTACTGGCACTCGATCTCTACGGCCGTTTTGCCAGCGGCGAAGTGCCATGGGATCGCCTGTCGGAGCTGGGCAACGATAACCGTATGCGTGGTTACTATCAGGGACGCTACCGCGATCGCAACGCCTTCAGCGGGCAGATCGAATACCGCCGCAAGCTCAACTGGCGGCACGGCTATGTGCTGTGGGCCGGCACCGGCACCATGAGCCGCGACGCCGGCGAGCTGGGACGGGACTGGCTGCCGACCGTCGGTGCCGGCTACCGTTTTGAGTTTAAACCTCGGATGAACGTACGCCTCGACTTCGGCGTCGGGCGTCAGAGCAGCGGGTTCTATTTTCAGGTAGGAGAAGCTTTTTAATGCGTTATAGTGCGCTGATATTCATCATGTTTCTGAATACGGCACAGGCCGTCGCGGCGACGGAAACCACTATCACAGCGCAACCGACCCGCGCCACGCGCATCGCCTGGCCGGTAACGCCCCCGCTGTCCGCGCCGGACGGGTTGCGGCCATGCTGCGCCTTCGGCTTCGATCTCAAGGTTCAGGCGCTGGGCATTCCGGTGCCCTTTTATCAGTTGGGTAACGTGGTGGACGCCAATCAGCTTGGCCATCACCGCTATAACGACAGCGCCTTCGGCGCCGTCAGCAATGTGCTGGGGCTGAGCAGCGAGCGGGACGGTCTGCTGTACACCCGCCGCGGCGGGTTTATCGATATCGCCCACGTACGCGACACCGCCGACAACACCCTGTACCTCTTCAGCCAGATCCTGCCACGGCTCGGCCAACGCTGGCAGCTCTCCCTGGGGGAGGAGCTGGCGCAGCGGCGGATTCAGCTCAACGCCTTTACGCCGCCGACAGACGCGGCACAGCGCTATACGCTGGCGGCCTATCTGGCAGGGAAACTGGCGTACCAGCTGGCCGCCTGGCATGAAATCGCCCAGTGGTACGGTTACCAGTCCGTACCCGGTTTTTCCGAGGAGATCTCCGCCTTTTCGCCGGAAGATCTCTATTCCAACCTGCTGGGCGCGCGGCTGGCGATCGATGCAATTTTACAGGGCGGCGCGGTTTCGGTCGGCAGCTATAACCGGGCGATGGAAAGCCTGCTGCCTGCGGCGCTTAATCAGCTTGGCGCGGTATCCGCCACGCAGACCCGGCGGCAGCTGGCCGCTATCGACGGCGACTGGTGGGACAGCCACCGGCGGGTGCCGGAAAAATTTTTGGTGTTGAAACGCAACTATGACACCGGCGACAACCGTCTGCCGACGCCGGTGCCGTTCGAACGCACCGCGCCGCAGCGCCTGATGCTGCCGCAGCAGCGCTACGGCATTCCGTTGGATGATATCGGAGAGTTACAACTCTGGCCGGGCAGCTCCCCGCGTCATCTGCCGCCGCCGTCGCCCTACTATACGGCGAAAGACTTCAGCGCCCTGGCGCTGCACGCCCGGGCCGAAGACGCCCGGCAGATACTGGAAAAGCGCTGACGGGCGGCACGCCGGCCTCAGGCAGCAGCGGTGCCCTTACGCAGCAAATAGCGGTAAGGGGTCTGCTCAGTCTCCTGCGCCACCAGCGTATGCTCCATAAAACGGCAGAAGCCGGGGATATCGCGGGTGGTGGCCGGATCGTCGGCAATGATCAGCAGCGTTTGGCCATTGTCCATATGGCGTACGGTTTTACGCACCATCATGACCGGTTCTGGACAGCGCAGGCCAAGCGCATCGAGCGTTTGGTCTGCCTGGGAAAAGATGTCACTCATGTTATTAATCTCGATCAACTACGATCGGCGAACGCTCGCCGGATCTCATAACGGCATAGTTTACGCCGGTGGTTTTTCTGTGCAACATGCGTTAACGTTTGCGTGTATTTTAACCGCACCGTTGATTGCATTGGTTGCGCAAACGCGTATCATGCGCCGCGCGGCTGACAAAAAAAGCGGCCGTACAATTTATTGATCGCCCCGCACACTGCAGGGTGAACATCGTCGGTATGGGTTCCCTCACCCCATTCATTCAAAAAGGTCATTTATGTACGCTTTTACTCCGCAACAGCGCACCGGCGCGTTGCTTTGGCTGTCGCTGTTCCACATCCTCATCATTACCTCCAGCAACTATCTGGTGCAGCTGCCGATTACCATTTTCGGCTTCCACACCACCTGGGGCGCTTTTACCTTTCCATTTATTTTTCTCGCTACCGATCTGACCGTGCGCATTTTCGGCGCGCCGCTGGCCAGAAAGATCATTCTGGCGGTGATGGTGCCGGCGCTGTTTATCTCTTACGTGATTTCCACCGTGACGTTTCAGGGCGAATGGCAGGGGCTGGCGGCGCTGGGTCAGTTCAACCTGTTTGTTGCACGCATCGCAGTCGCCAGCTTTATGGCCTATGTGCTCGGCCAGATCCTCGATGTGCACGTGTTTAACCGCCTGCGCCAGCGCAGCGCTTGGTGGGTCGCGCCCGCCGCCGCGATGTTCCTCGGCAATATCAGCGATACGCTGTCGTTCTTCTTTATCGCCTTCTACCAGAGCAGCGATCCGTTTATGGCCGCCCACTGGGTGGAAATCGCCCTGGTGGATTACAGTTTCAAGGTGATGATCTGCCTGCTGTTTTTCCTGCCGATGTACGGCGTGCTGCTGAACATGCTGCTGAAATATCTCGCCAGCCGTCATCAGAACGGCGCGCTGCAGACCAGTTAAGCTATGATGGCGGTCTGCGCAATGACGGAGGCCGCCAAGATGTTAACCACCCGCCCTGCCACGCTGGCACAAATCCAGCAGATCTATCAGCACATCCCCGAGTTTGCCGCCGCACACAGCCTGCAGGATCTGCAGCTGCGCATCGGCGACGCCGCGCATTACGCGCTGATTGCCGAGCTGGACGGTCAGCCGGTCGGTTTCAAGCTGGGTTATCAAACCGGTGACGATACCTTCTACAGCTGGCTGGGCGGCGTGCTGCCCGCCTTCCGCCGCTGCGGCGTCGCCGGACGGTTGCTGGAAGAGCAGGAGCGCTGGGCGCGCATGCAGAGCTTTACCCGGCTGACGGTGAAAACGCGCAATCAATTCCGCGCGATGCTGACGCTGCTGGTCAGCCGCCACTATCAGATTATTGCGCTGGAAAAGAAGGGCGAAGTGGCTGATTATCGGCTATTACTGGAAAAAATTTTATGACAACATCCTTCTTGCATTTCGCTGCTCAATAGGTTGCGATCGAGCAAAGAGACACGCGATCCGTCATACTTCAGGTAACAGGAACCTTAGCGTTATGCGCTGCCCTGCATTTGCATGATTCAGGGTATAACCCGTGAAGAAAAGGAAGAAAGCCCAATGCGTAAAGTAGCAAAATTAATGGGTATCAGCCTGCTGGTACTTGGCCTGGCAGCCTGCGACGGCGACACCAAAGACGCGCAGGCACCGGCCGGCGACGCCGCCAGCAGCAGTGCGGCCGCACAACAGGTGAATTTGCTGGACGGTAAACTGGCGTTTACCCTGCCGACCGGCATGTCCGACCAAAGCGGCAAGCTGGGCAATCAGGCCAACAATATGCACGTGTATGCCGACAGCACCGGCCAGCGCGCGGTGATCGTCATTCTGGGCGATAAGACCGCCGAGAGCCTGGAAACGCTGGCGCAGCGTCTGGAAACCACGCAGCGCGCACGCGACGCCAACCTGCAGGTAGTGACCAATAAGGCCATCGAGGTCGACGGCGTTCCGCTGCGCCAGCTGGACAGCATCCTCAGCAGCGGCGGCGAGAAAGCCTACTCATCTATCCTGATCGGCACGCTGGACAACCACCTGCTGACCATTCAGGTGACGCTGCCGGCGGATAATCAGCAGCAGGCGCAGACCGACGCCTCCGCGATTATCAACACGCTGAAGCTCAAGCAGTAATCCTCCGCGGGCCGGCGCAGCCGGCCCCGTTCTCCCCCGCGTTAGGCCAGCGCCTGCGCCAGCAGCGTGATCGGATGTTCGCAGCGCTTGCTGGTCGACATTTCAATCTGCCATTTGCAGGTTTCACAATCGGTAATCACCAAATCGACGCCGCTCCGCTCAATCTGCTGAAACAGCGATGCGCCGATACCCTGCGAGGTGGCGTAATTCTCCGATTTAAAACCGTACGTGCCGGCAATGCCGCAGCACTGCGAATCCAGCACCACCAGCTCCAGCCCGGGGATCTGCCGCAGCAGTTCCAGGGTGTAGGCCGTCCAGCCCATTTTCTCCATATGGCACGGCGTATGGTAGGCCACGCGCAGCGGCGTATGGCGCAGCGGCAGCGTCCGCCCTTCGCTCAGCAAACGATAGAGGTAACGCGTCGCCAGCTCCACGCGGTCACGCACCGCCGTGGTGTCCACGCCTAACAGGTGCGGATACTCATCGCGCAGGGTAAAGGTGCAGCTCGACGAGGTCGCCACCACCGGCATGCCCTGCTCCAGCACCGTCTGGCGCAGGGATTCGGCGTTCACCGTCGCCTGTTTTTTCGCCTGTTCGATAAAACCGTTGGCGATCAGCGGCACGCCGCAGCACTTTTCCCGCTGCAGCAGCTGAACGCCGATCCCCATGGCGTTAAACACGCGGATCAGATCCTTGCCCAGCTGCGGATGGTTGTAGTTAACAAAGCAGCCGTGGAAAAACGCCACCTGCTCGGCATAGCCCCGCTGCTGCTGCGCCTGCTGACGATACCAGCGGCGGAAGGTGCCGAACGAGTACTTCGGCAGCGTGCGGCGATGGTCAATTTTCAGCGCCTTATCCAGCAGTTTGCGCACCGGTTTCAGACCGGTGGCGGCATTGACGATCGGCGCGAACGGCGTCGACAGCGAACCCATGATGTCGGTATGGCTGAGGATGGCGTCGCGCAGGCTCGGTTTGCTCTGGCTCAGATCGGCACGCGCCCGCTGAATAATATCGCCGATTTTGACCTCCGACGGGCAGGCCACTTCGCAGCGTTTGCAGTTGGTGCAGTACTTCAGCGCTTCGTCATACAGCGCCGGATCCTTCAGCCGCAGACGCTCGCCGTCCGGTCCCGCCTGCTTCGGCCCCGGATAGAGCGGATTCACCTTGGCCACCGGGCAATAGGTGGTGCAGACGGTGCATTTGATGCAGCTTTCAAAGCTGTTATCGCTCGTCAGGCTCATGCGTCCCCTCCCTGTTCAACAATATGTCGGGCGACATGCAGCGCCCCCAACAGCGACACGCCGGCACCGCATCCCTGCTGCAGCGGATCGTAGCCGCCGGTCACCGCGCCGATGGCGTACAGGTTATCCAGCGCCTGCCCCTGCCTGACGGCTCGCAGTTGCGCGTCGGTGCGCACGCCGAACTGCAGATAGGGTTGCGGCGCGAACAGGTCGCGCTGACACCAGTCGGCGCGCTCGGCGCGGTCGTAAACATCCAGCCCGAAGACCGGCTCGCGGATGCCGTTGATATCCGAACTCAGGCCGTTACTGAAGAAACTGCCGCCGGCCAACACCAGCTGCGGCGCCCGCAGCGGAATATCGCCGTGGTTACGGGTATACAGCGCCGTCACCCGCCCGCCGTCAAACTCGGCGCGCAGCGCGCGATCGCCGGGCATCAGCACGCCGCCCAGCTGCACCAGACGCTGACGCAGCGCCTGGTGCAGGCGCATACCCAACACCGAAGGCGGCAGAGTCGGCAACAGCATTACCGGCTTGCCCAGCCGCTGTTGCAGCGCCTGCAGCGCACGGTCATCCTCCAGTCCCAGGCAGGCCGGCAGGAATACGGCCTCCGCCTCGTCCGCCAGCCGCCGGATTTCCTCCGCCAGCGCGGCATGTTGTTCCGGCATATCCAGCACCCGGGCGATATTGACCGCGCGGAATTCGCTGGGGTTATTGCGCAGACGGTCGAGCGCTGGCAGATGCAGATAGCCGACACGAACGTCAACGCCCTGCTGGCGCTGCAGCGAGCTGGCCGCCAACTGCGGCTGGAAATCCAGAAAGCCTTCGATGCCCAGCAGCGCGATGCTGCGCCACGGCAGCGGCGCGTCCAGCGGCGTGGTCGGCACCGCCTGCGGACTGAGCCAGGTCGCCCGCCGCGTGCCCAGCGGCGTAACGCGCAGATGGTTCATCCGGCTGTCGCCCTGCATCGCCAGGCCGCAGCGCTGCAGCAGCTGCTGCGCCTCGTTCGCCAGCGCGGCCACCTGCGACGCGCCTATCAGGCTGTAAGGGTGCTGCGGCGCCTGCTGCGCCAACGCAGGCAGCGCGTCGAGCGGCGCCGCCACCGGCGTGCCGTCCGGCAACTGCGCCAGCAGATCCAGCGAACCGGAGGCAAAATAGAGCGCGCTCTGCCCGTTGCTCACCACCGCGCAGCGCCGGCCCTGCTCGCTCAGACGCAACGCGCAGCTCAAGCCCGCCAGTCCGCCGCCGATCACCACGACATCAAATTGCATCATCCGCCTCCTGTTTGCCGTCGCCGCACTCATCCAGCCCGCACAGTCCCTGATAGACCCAACTGGTGAACTCGCTTTCGCGCAGCGCATCGCCCCAGGCGATCGGCCGCACGCCTTTCCAACGTTCGTTCAGAAAATGGGAGAGCTGGGTGATGGACTGCTGCGGCGTGCTGACGTTAAAACGGGAAAGCAGGCCGGCGGCGCGACAGGCGCACAGCTCGCCCTGACAGGTGCCCATTCCCACGCGGGTGCGGCGGCGTAAATCCACCAGATTATTGACCGTCAGCGACTCTACCGCGTAGCGCACTTCGCCGGCGGTCACCGCTTCGCATTCGCACACCAGGCTGGTATCGAGGCGATTCTCGGCCGGCACCAATCCGGCGCGGTCGCCGTGGCGATACACCGCCGAACCGCGAATGCTGGCCGGCAGCGACACCACGCGGCGCACGGTTTCTTCCGCCGACTGACGCGAGCCGGGCAGCGCCTGTTCCGCGGTGGTGCAGCGGGCGTTGACGGCGAGTTTTTCGCACACCAGGTCGGTGGCCCACTCCGCCATCAGCCGGTAGGTCATCAGCTTGCCGCCGGTGATGGTGATAAAGCCTTCCAGGCCGTCGCGCTGCGCATGGTCGAGCAGCGCAATGCCGCGGCTGACGTTACGCCCGGACGGATCGTCATCGCTGGCCACCAGCGGCCGCACGCCGGCATAGGCGCGCAGAATACGGGTCTGCGCCATCGCGGGCGCCAGCAGCGCCCCTTCACGCATCAGCGTATCCACTTCCTGCGGCGTCACCAGCATGTTGTCGATCTGATCGTAATCAATGTGCGTCGAGGTGGTGCCGATCAGCGAGATGGTGTCGCCCGGCACCAGAATGTCGGCGTCCGCCGGTTTACGGCAGCGGTTGATCACCATGTTGTTAATGCGATGGCCGAGGATCAGCAGCGCCCCCTTCGCCGGGAACATGCGCACGCGCAGATCGGCGTATTCGGCAATTTGCTGGCCCCAGATGCCGGCGGCGTTGACCACCACCTCGGCATGAATTTCATACTGACGCCGCTGCTGATGGTCGTAAACGCGCACGCCGCGCACGCGATCGCCCACGCGCAACAGCCCCACCACCTGATGGTAGGTCAGGATCTGCGCGCCCTGTTCGCGCGCGTCCAGCATATTGGCAGCGGTCAGCCGGAAAGGGTCGACCGTGCCGTCCGGCACCCGCACGGCGCCGATCAGCACCGGGTTGGCCGCCGGCTCCAGGCGCAGCGCCTGCTGCGGATCAATCGCCTGTGCGTCAATGCCGGCCTGCTGACAGGCCTGGATAAACTGTTGCTGATACGCCAGCGAATCCTGCGGCAGCGTGATGAACAGGCCATCGGTGCGCTCGATGCAGTGATGCGCAATACGTTTCAGAATGCGGTTTTCTTCAATGCACTCGCGGGCGGATTCGCCGTCGGTCACCGCATAACGCGCGCCGCTGTGCAGCAGGCCGTGGTTGCGCCCGGTGGCGCCGGTGGCGATATCGTGACGCTCCAGCAGCAGGCAGCGTAAGCCGCGGCGCGCGCAGTCGCGGGCAATGCCGGCGCCGGTCGCGCCGCCGCCTATAATGATGACATCCGTTTCAGTTACCGGTGAAGCGTGGCTCATTTCCACCCCCAATGACGCTGATTATGGGGCTATTGATCCATAGTTAGTGTGGAATTTGTTTGATAAGGAACAATAACGAACATAAAACGAAAGAGAAATGTCTATAAAAATCCACTTATGTGATCGTCATCACGACTTTTTTGGCTTTGTCTATTTCATAACGTTAACGAATCGCTCAAAATTCGCCGTTGTTTTATAAAAGTGTAACAAATGCGCCATCCATCACAGAGCCAACCAGGGGTTTTGTCTAGCATGGCGCTCGTTATAGAACAAAAAGCAACACTCTAGATATCCGCTCAAACACGACTCAGAACGCCTGCTCTGAGCGTGTCATACTGATAAAGCCATCGGAGGCGCTCATGTTGAGTATTTTTAAGCCAGCCGCACACATTTCTCGTGTGCCGGTCGACAAGGTAGATCCGCTCTATCGCCGACTGCGCTGGCAAATTTTTATGGGAATTTTCTTCGGCTACGCCGCGTACTATCTGGTACGTAAAAACTTCACCCTGGCAATGCCTTATCTGATCGAAGAAGGCTTCAGCCGCGGCGATCTGGGCTTCGCCCTGTCAGGGATCTCCATCGCTTATGGTTTCTCCAAATTTATCATGGGCTCGGTGTCCGACCGCTCTAACCCGCGCGTCTTCCTGCCCGCCGGTCTGATTCTGGCCGCCTGCGTCATGCTGTTTATGGGCTTTGTTCCGTGGGCCACCTCCAGCATCGCCGTGATGTTCGTGCTGCTGTTCCTGTGCGGCTGGTTCCAGGGCATGGGCTGGCCGCCGTGCGGCCGCACCATGGTGCACTGGTGGTCGCAGAAAGAACGCGGCCAGATCGTCTCCATCTGGAACTGCGCGCATAACGTCGGCGGCGGCCTGCCGCCGCTGCTGTTCCTGCTCGGCATGGCCTGGTTCAACGACTGGCACGCCGCGCTGTACATGCCGGCCTTCGGCGCCATTCTGGTGGCTCTGATCGCCTTCGGCCTGATGCGCGATACGCCTCAGTCCTGCGGCCTGCCGCCGGTGGAAGAGTACAAAAACGACTACCCGGACGATTACAGCGAAAAAGCGGAAGAAGAACTGACCGCCAAGCAGATCTTCATGCAGTACATCCTGCCGAACAAGCTGCTGTGGTATATCGCGGTCGCCAACGTGTTCGTTTACCTGCTGCGCTACGGCATTCTGGACTGGTCGCCGACCTACCTGAAAGAAGTGAAGCACTTCGCGCTGGATAAGTCCTCCTGGGCCTACTTCCTGTACGAATATGCCGGTATCCCGGGCACCCTGCTGTGCGGCTGGATGTCGGATAAAGTGTTTAAAGGCAACCGCGGCGCCACCGGCGTCTTCTTTATGACGCTGGTCACCATCGCCACCATCGTCTTCTGGATGAACCCGGCGGGCAACCCGACGATCGATATGCTCTGTATGCTGGTCATCGGCTTCCTGATTTACGGCCCGGTGATGCTGATCGGCCTGCACGCGCTGGAACTGGCGCCGAAGAAAGCCGCAGGCACCGCCGCCGGCTTCACCGGTTTGTTCGGTTATCTGGGCGGCTCGGTCGCCGCCAGCGCCATCGTCGGCTACACCGTGGACTTCTTCGGCTGGGACGGCGGCTTTATGGTGATGATCGGCGGCAGCATCGCCGCAGTTATCCTGCTGCTGCTGACCATGCTGAACGAGAAGAAACATCACGCAGACATTGCGGCGAAACGCGGCTAATCGTCACGAAAACCACGCACTATACCCGAAACAACCCGGGTGACAGGAAGGCGGCAAGAGAAGGTATCCCGATGAGCTTACTCAGGTAAGCGATTCGGGTGACTGAGCGCCGCCAACACACCGGTCACTTGGCGTATGACGGGTATATGCCCAAAGGCCGCACCGCGGCCTTTTTATTCCCCACCCACTGGCAACGATGCCGCCTGCGGCTGCCCTGCCACTTAAGGAGAAGACTATGCGGACTCACGTTAAAGCCCTGCTGTCAGGGATTATTCTGGCGACTACCCTCAGCAGCGCCGCCTTCGCCGCCGACAAGGTGGTGATCGCCCACCGCGGCGCCAGCGGCTACCTGCCGGAACACACGCTGCCGGCCAAGGCCATGGCCTACGCGCAGGGCGCGGATTTCCTCGAGCAGGATCTGGTGATGACCAAGGACGACGAACTGGTGGTGCTGCACGATCACTACCTGGACCGCGTCACCGACGTCGCCAAACGCTTCCCGGATCGCGCACGCAAAGACGGCCGCTACTACGCCATCGACTTTACCCTGGCCGAGATCAAATCGCTGAAGTTCACCGAAGGCTTTGATATCAAAGACGGCAAGCAGGTGCAGAGCTACCCGGGCCGCTTCCCGATGGGTAAATCCGATTTCCGCGTCCACACCTTCCAGGAAGAGATTGAGTTCGTGCAGGGCCTGAACCACTCAACCGGCAAGAACATCGGCATCTATCCGGAAATCAAGGCGCCGTGGTTCCACCAGCAGGAAGGGAAAGACATTTCCAGCAAGGTGCTGGCGGTGCTGAAGCAGTACGGCTATACCGGTAAAAATGACAATGTGTACCTGCAGTGCTTCGACGCCAACGAGCTGAAACGCATCAAAACCCAGTTGGAGCCGAAGCTGGGCATGGACCTGAAGCTGGTGCAGCTGATCGCCTATAACGACTGGAATGAAACCTACGAGCAGAACGCCGACGGTAAGTGGGTCAATTACGACTACGACTGGATGTTCAAGCCGGGTGCGATGAAGCAGATCGCCCAGTATGCCGACGGCATCGGGCCTGATTACCATATGCTGGTGGCCGCCGAGAAGTCCAAACCAGGCCACATCGTACTGACCGATATGGTGAAAGAAGCGCACGCCAACAAGCTGGCGGTGCATCCGTTTACCATCCGCGCCGACGCGCTGCCGAAGTACGTCACCGACGTCAATCAGCTGTACGACGTGATTTATAACCAGGCCGGCGTTGACGGGGTATTCACCGACTTCCCGGACAAAGGCGTGCAGTTCCTGCAAAAACAGGGGCAGCACCGGTAATACACGCGGCTGGCCGGCAGGCCAGCGACGTTGTCAATGCGGGCGGTGACATCCCCGCCTGCATCACTCAGGAGAGGAACATCTCGCGCAGATAATGCGGCACCGCGTTATCCACGTTGGAGCCAATCACCTCCAGCTCCGGCAGTTTGTCCTTCAGGCGCTGATGCGCGTCACGCATAATGCAACCTTTGCCCGCCATCGCCAGCATTTCCAGATCGTTCATGCCGTCGCCGAACGCGATGCACTCCTTCAGCGAATAGCCGATGATTTTCGCCACCTCTTCCAGCGCATGCCCCTTCGACACGCCGCCGGCCATCACTTCCAGACAGGTCGGGAACGAGAAGCTGACGTTCACCCGGTCGCCCCAGCGCGCGTTAATCGCCTCTTCCAACGGCAGCAGCTGTTCGTGGTCGTCACAGGTGAAGTACACCTTACAGACGCCGTCGGTTTCCAGCAGACCCGGCTCAAACAGCTGATATTTAAACACCGACTCGCGGAAAAACTCCTTCTGCTCCGGGCTTTCGCGGTTGATAAACCAGTCATCGTCGCGGTAGACGTTGGTGGTGATATCCGGGCTGTTATGGACGATGCCGTACAGATCGCGGGCAATATCGCCGTCCAGATTATGGCTGAAGATCAATTCGCCGGCGGTGTTGTGCACCCGCGCGCCGTTGGAGGTGATCATAAACGCGCTGATGCCGAGATTATCGCGGATTTGCCCCACGTCGATATGGTGACGTCCGGTGGCAAACACAAAGTGCACGCCTCGCTGCGTCAGCAGCTTCAGCGTCTCCTTGGCATAAGGCGACAAAGTATGGTCAGGGGACAGCAGGGTGCCATCCAGGTCGGAAGCAACAACATGATACATAAATACGTTCAACCTCTAATGGAGTTGTCGGCGGCATCAGCGCCGCTGAAAGCGTGTTGGGCATAAAAACGCAGGATTGCGTTCAACGCTTCGGCGCGCATAGCGTCCCGCTCAAACAGGATCTCATGGCGCGCGCCCTGGATAACCCGCGGTTCGCCCCCTTCACAAGGGTGTCCCGCGTCTGACAGTGCCTGACAAAAAGCCTGGTGCGAACGGTTATCAACCACCCGTTCCTCACCGGCCTGCAATAACAAGATTGGCGTGGTGATGTCTTTCGCCTCGGCAATCGCCTGTTGCCCGGCCTGAATACTTTCCCGCACCCAGTGGTAGGTCGGCCCGCCCACCTGCAGCTCCGGGTAGTCGGCATAATAACGCACCGAGCGCCGGTAGCGTTCACGGCTGTGGGTCAGTACGTTGACCACATACGGCAACGGCCGCCATTGTCCGGTGCCCACCGCGTAGTAATCGCGCACATTCGGCCGCTTTTCCGCCCAGTTCAGGATACGGTGCGCCATCCAGTCAGGCATCGGTAAAAAGATGCCGAACATCGGCGCGCACAGCGCGGCGGCGGCAAACGCCTGCGGCTGCCGGGCGAGGAACTGCGCCAGAATCGCGCCGCCCATCGAGTGCGCCAGGGCAAAATGCTGGCGATATCCCAGCGGCAGCACCGCCTGCTGATAAAAACGCGTAAAGTCTTCGACGTAATCGGCAAAGTTCACCACGTGACCGCGATGGCTGTCCGCCAGCAGGCGCCCGGATCGCCCCTGCCCGCGGTGGTCGATGATCATCACGTCGTAGCCGCGCTGAAACAGATCGTAGGCGACTTCCGGATATTTCACATAGCTTTCGATGCGGCCGGGGCTTATCACCACCACCCGCTGGTGCTGCGGCGCGCTAAAGCGCACGTAGCGGATCGGCACATCGTCAACGCCGTTGAACTCGCCTTCCTGACGCTGACGCCAGAAATCCAGCAGTGGCCCGGTGGCAAAGGCCGCAAACTGGGTTTCACGCGTGAGCCACTCATCGGGGCTGAGTATAAACGCCGTCATGACATGCTTTCCTTCCGCTGTCGCCGACCGCTTAGCGGGTAAAAATCAGGTGTAAACCGAAACCGGTGAACAGGACGCCCGCCAGGCCGTCGATCCATTTCGCCAGCCGCTGGTAGCCGCGGCGCATCGCCGGCAGGGCAAAAATCATCGCCACCAGGCTGAACCAGGCAAAAGTTTCCGCCACGATCAGCAGAAACAGCCCCCAGCGCGCGCCGGCGCCGACGCTGTCGCCGACAAACAGCGAAAACACGCTGCCGAAGTAGATCACCGCTTTCGGGTTGGACAGATTGGTGAGAAAACCGCGGATAAAGCTGCGGCCCGGCTTGGCCAGCGCCACCTGCGCCTCATCAGGCTGCGCCGCCGGCTGCCCGCGCCTGGCGCGCGCCGAACGCAGCAGTTGCCAGCCCATCCAGCACAGATAGATGCCGCCGCCGACCATAATGATCTGATGCAGCCAGGCCATCTTCGCCAGAATCAGGTGCAGCCCCATCAGCGCCACGCCGGCCCACACCACGATCCCCAGGGCGATGCCCAGCACGCCCATCATCGCCTCGCGGCGCGATCGGCTGGCGGCGGTCTGTGACACAAAGAAGAAATCAGGCCCCGGACTCATCAGGGCGATCAGGTGCACCAGCGCGACGGTCAGAAACAGCATCAGCATGATTAATCCTCATCGTTATCCATATGGTCGCGGATCATCGCCATAAACGGCGCGCCGAAACGTTCAAGTTTACGCTGGCCGACGCCGTTTACGCTCAGCAGTTCGCTGGCCCGGATCGGCATCTGTTCCGCCATTTCCAACAGCGTCGAGTCGTTAAACACCACGTACGGCGGAATATTTTCTTCATCGGCGATCGATTTACGCAGCTTGCGCAGCTTGGCGAACAGTTTGCGGTCGTAGTTGCCGCCGTAGGATTTCTGCGCCGCGCCGCCGCGCGCCTTCAGGCTCTGAATACGCGGCACCGCCAGCTGCAGCTCCACTTCGCCGCGCAGTACCGGACGTGCGGCTTCGGTCAGCTGCAGCGCCGAGTGCATGGCGACGTTCTGGGTAATAAAACCCAGATGGATCAGCTGGCGCAGCACGCTGATCCAATGTTCGGTGGTGTGATCGCGACCGATGCCGTACACCGGCAGTTTGTCGTGGCCGAACTCGCGGATGCGCTGATTATTGGAGCCGCGCAGCACTTCCACCACGTAGCCGATGCCGAAACGCTGGCCGACGCGGCCAATCGCCGACAGCGCCTTGCGCGCGTCCTCCAGCCCGTCATAGCGCTTCGGCGGGTCGAGGCAGATATCGCAGTTGCCGCAGGCCTCTTGTTTGCCTTCGCCAAAGTAGTTGAGCAGCACCAGACGCCGGCAGGTTTGCGCTTCGGCAAAGGCGCCCATGGCGTTGAGCTTATGACGCTCGATATCCAGCTGCTGCCCGGCGGGTTTTTCCTCCAGACAGCGGCGCAGCCAGGCCATATCGGCCGGGTCATACAGCAAAATCGCCTCCGCCGGCAGGCCGTCACGGCCGGCGCGGCCGGTTTCCTGATAGTAGGACTCAATGTTGCGCGGAATATCGAAGTGCACCACGAAACGCACGTTGGGCTTGTTGATCCCCATGCCGAACGCCACCGTGGCCACCACCACCTGCAGATCGTCGCGCTGGAAGGCTTCCTGCACCTGCGCACGCCGCGCGTTGTCGAGGCCGGCGTGGTATGCCCCCACGCTCAGGCCACGGCTCTGCAGACGGGCGGCGGTGTCTTCCACCTTGGCGCGGCTGTTGCAGTAGATAATGCCGCTTTTACCGCGCTGGTCCTGCACAAAGCGCCACAGCTGATCGAGCGGTTTAAACTTCTCCACCAGCGTATAACGGATGTTCGGCCGGTCGAAGCTGCTGACCTGAATCAGCGGATCCTGCAGCGCCAACAGGCGCGAAATGTCATTGCGCGTGGTCTCGTCAGCGGTCGCCGTCAGTGCGACCACCGGCATCGCCGGGAAGCGCTGCTTCAGCTGGCCAAGCGCGCGGTACTCCGGCCGGAAATCGTGGCCCCACTGGGAAATACAGTGCGCCTCATCCACCGCCAGCATCGCCGGCGGGCAGCTGTCGAGCAGCGACAGGAAGCTGTCCATCATCAGGCGTTCAGGGGCGATATACAGCATTTTAATCGCGCCGCTGCGGCAACCGGCCATCACTTCCAACTGCTGTTCGCGCGTTTGCGTCGAGTTATAGCAGGCCGCCGCCACGCCGTTGGCCAGCAGTTGATCCACCTGATCCTTCATCAGGGAGATCAGCGGGGAGACCACCAGGGTCAGGCCCTCCAGCATCAGCGCCGGGATTTGATAGCACAACGATTTGCCGCCGCCGGTCGGCATCACCACCAGGCAGTCTTGGCCGCGGGTCGCCGCGTCGATAATCGTTTGTTGTCCCGGACGGAATTGTTGATAGCCAAAGGTGTCGCGTAACACCTGCTCTGCCAGCAATTCGCTGTTTATCACTGCTGCGGTAGACACACACTTCCCCATGTTAAATTCTGAGTACCCCGATAAATGAAGCCGCCGCCAGATTTGCGGCGGCCTCAGGGACGTGGGGATATGATTACATAATATCGTTCAGCATGACACCAACGCCGACGCGTGTCTGCCGGAAGTTGTAATCAATCATCGATTCACCATAGCCGCTGAATACCTGGGTATAGAAGCGGACATGCTTGGTGATCGGATAGCTCCAGCCCAGTTCCGCTCCGCCGAAGCCGGTATTCCAGTTGTAGTGGCCGTCCACGCTGAAGACGCTCTCGCCCCAGGTATAACCGACTTTCAGGCGGTAGTAGCCCATATATTTGGTGATATCCGGGTTGTCGTCGCTGCTGGCACTTTCAGAGAAACGCAGCCAGGGTTTGACATCGACCTGCCAGTTGCCGTTCTGCGCCATCAGGCGCGCGTAGGCGCGGTTCCAGCTGCGCGAGGTCGGCTCCGAACGGCCGTTCGACTGGTGGTTAAGCCCCACCTCGATGTCGCGCAATGTCCAGCCGGCAAAGGTGTAATCCGTTGCCCAACCGAGGAAAATCTGCGGCTCATAGTTGGTTTCACGGAACGGCGAGGACTGACCGCTGTTGGAGAGCTGCCACCAGGAACGCTGAGTATAGGACGCGCCGAGCACCGAGTTTTCACCAACAATGCCGCGCCACAGCGGAAACGCCAGGCTGAGCTGGAATTTCACTTCGTCTTTGCGCGCATGGTTCGCCCAGCTGTAGCTGTCGATCGCCTCTTTATTGAGATCGCTGGTGTAGCTATACAGTATGTAGTTAGGTTCGTACGGGTAGAGCGTAAACGGGTTATCGTGGGACTGCAGCATATTGGCGATAATGCTGCCGTTAACCGCCGGTTTATCATGTATTTCTTGTTGTTTCGCTTCTTCGGCCTGAACCAGCGCCGGGGCCAGCAGCGTTGCCATTACGGCCCCTGACAGAATACGCATAATTCTCATCACTCCAGCAAATAAAAACACACCCTGAAATAAAAACAGGCCATTTTACACACAAAGCAGCGTTTACAGCAGTCCGGGGCGCTTTTATTGGAATAGTCTGGAAAGCAACAAAGGTTAAGCATAAAATCAACAAGTCATTAACCTGGACTGACCAGTATCCTAAACCCATCTATCAATAAGAAGAATCACCATTATGTCGACCATGCCTCTTACAACGGAAGCCGCTCGCCAGAAAATTGGCGAAATCTTTGTTTATCACATGCCGTTTAACCGCGAGCTGGGATTGGAGCTGCGCCATTTTGACGACGACGGCGTCGAACTGACCTTTACCAATCAGCACAAACTGGTAGGCAACGCCGCGCAGAAGATCCTGCACGGCGGCGTGATCGCCTCGGTGCTGGACGTCGCCGCCGGGTTGGCATGCGTCGGCAGCGTGCTGATGCGTCAGGAATCGCTGATTGAAGAGGAGCTGGCGGCGCGCCTGTCGCGCATGGGCACCATCGACCTGCGCGTCGACTATCTGCGCCCCGGCCGCGGCGAACATTTCATCGCCTCCGCCTCGGTGCTGCGCAGCGGCAACAAGGTGGCCGTCGCCCGCGTCGAGCTGCATAACAACGACGGCCTGCATATCGCTAGCGCCACCGCCACCTATCTGGTTGGCTGATTGTGCCCGGTGAGCGTCTTCAGTACACTCACCGTATCCGAACCCTTACCTCCAGGTCACGTCATGGACGCACAGCAAACGCGTCAGGGCATCTTCTTTGCCCTGGCCGCCTATTTTATTTGGGGCATCGCCCCGGCCTATTTCAAACTTATCCAGCAAGTACCGGCCGACGAAATCCTTACCCACCGGATTATCTGGTCGTTTTTCTTTATGCTGGCGCTGGTGACGCTGGGGCGTAACTGGCCGAAGGTGCGCGCCGCCTGCGCCAACCGCAAGCGCCTGCTGCTGCTGGCGCTCACCGCGCTGCTGGTCGGCGGCAACTGGCTGCTGTTTATCTGGGCGGTGAATAATCACCATATGCTGGAAGCCAGCCTGGGCTACTTCATCAACCCGCTGGTGAACGTATTGCTGGGGGTGCTATTTCTCGGCGAGCGTTTCCGCCGGATGCAGTGGGTGGCGGTCGCCCTGGCGTTTACCGGCGTGCTGGTGCAGCTGTGGCAGTTCGGCTCATTGCCGGTTATCGGGCTGGGGCTGGCGTTCAGCTTTGCGTTTTACGGCCTGCTGCGCAAGAAAATCGACATCGACGCGCAAACCGGTATGCTGATTGAGACGCTGTGGCTGCTGCCGGTCGCCGCCGTTTATCTGTTCTTTATCGCCGACAGCGCCACCAGCCATCTCGGCGCCAACCCCTGGTCACTGAACCTGCTGCTGGTCGCCGCCGGCATCGTCACCACCGTGCCGTTGCTGTTCTTCACCGCCGCCGCCACCCGTCTGCGTCTGTCGACGCTGGGCTTTTTCCAGTATCTCGGCCCGACGCTGATGTTCCTGCTGGCGGTCACCTTCTACGGGGAAACCGTCGGTCAGGATAAACTGGTGACCTTCGGCTTTATCTGGGCCGCACTGGTGCTGTTTACCCTCGACGCCCTGTACACCCAGCGCAAGCTACGATGAGCTGGAGGCCGGCGTCGCGTGGTTGGAAATAAAACGCGCGATCGCCGGCCCGGTCAGCAGGATGGTGAACAGCCGCAGCGTCTGCAGCGCCATCACAAATGACATATCCACCCGACTGCCGGCGGCGATAATCGCCACCGTATCCAGCCCGCCGGGACTGGTGGCCAGGTAGGCGGTCATCATGTCTACCGGCAGGAAACAGGTCAGCATCCACGCCAGCAGGCCGCAAAACAGCATCAGCGCGGCGATGGACACCAGCATCTGCGGCAGCGTACGCATCGCCAGCAACAGGATCGGCCGGGTGAAACGCAACCCCACGCTCCAGCCAATCAGCGTATAGGCCAGCGCCAGCAGCCATTCCGGGATCTGCAGCGCCATCGCGCCGCTGGAGTGCAGCGCGGCACCGATAATCATCGGCAGCAGCAGCGCTCCCGAAGGAATACGCAGCCGCGGCCCCAGCCAGGCGCCTGCGGCCGCCACCGCCAGCGTCGCCAGAAAGCGCCAGTCCAGCGGCGGGAACCAGACCAATGCGGCGCTGCTCTGCCCCGCTTCATCCCCCAGACCGATACGCGCCACTACCGCCGCCGCCGTGGCGACAAACAGTACGCGCAGATACTGCATAAACGCCACCAAACGCACGTCCGCGCCGAAGTCGCCGGCCATGGCGACCATCGCCGAGGCGCCGCCGGGCGACGCGCCCCAGGCGCCGGTCGGGCCGGGCAGATCGCTAAAGCGCACCAGACACCAGCCGGAGATGGCGCTGGCCAGCAGCGTCGCCAGCAATACCAGTAAAATCAGCGGCCAGTCGGCCAGCAGCGGCGTCAGAATGGAAGGGGACAGACTTTGGGCGATCATGCAGCCCAGCACGGCCTGCGCGCCGATAAACAGCGGTTTAGGAATGCGTACCGACGCGCCCAGCAGCCCCATGGTCACGCCAACGATCATCGGCCCCAGCAACAGGGCGGCGGGAATATGGAACGCCAGCAGGGCGAAGCCCAGCGCCAGCGACGCCAGCAGCAGGATCAGCCATTGCAGTACCGCGGGGAACCTCTCCATGGGAAGGATTGCCTTCAAATAATTTTGCAGGGAATTATCTTAGCAGGCTAACGGCGTGAAATCACGATACGGCAGGCGCTACGCCGCCCCGGCCTGCGGCTTGACGCCGGCAGGCCGGGAAGCGCACCGGCTTACAGCCAGTTCTTACGCTTAAAGTACAGGTACGGTGCCAGGCCGGCCAGAATCATCAGGCTGATCGCACCCGGATAGCCAAACGACCACCTCAGCTCCGGCATAAATTCGAAGTTCATGCCGTAGCTGGAGGCCACCAGCGTCGGCGGCAGGAACACCACCGACACCACCGAGAAGATCTTGATGATGCGGTTCTGTTCGATATTGATAAAGCCCATTGCCGCCTGCATCAGGAAGTTCACCTTCTGGAACAGCGACTCATTGTGCGGCAGCAGGGATTCGATATCGCGCAGCACCTCACGCGCCTGCTCCAGCTGGCCGGTCGGCAGCCGCGCCTTACGCACCAGAAAATTCAGCGCGCGCTGGGTATCCATCAGACACAGGCGCACCTTCCAGCCGATGTCTTCCAGCTCCGCCAGCGTCGACAGCGCCTCGTCGTACTCATCGCCCTGATGCCCTTCCATTATCACCCGGCTGAGCTTTTCCAGATCGCTGTAAATATTCTCAATTTCGTCCGCCAGCTGTTCAATTTTGGTTTCAAACAGATCCAGCAGCAGTTCATAGGCGTTGCCATCCACCATCATCTGATTACGGGCACGCATGCGGTACAGGCGAAACGCCGGCAGCTCGCGCTCGCGCAGCGTATACAGTCGGCCGTCACGGATGGTGAATGCCACGGTGGAGTTGCCGGCGTGATCTTCCGCATCTTCGAAATAGAAGAAGGAGTGGATGTGCAGACCGTCTTCGTCTTCAAAAAAACGCGCCGAGGCCTCGATGTCGTCCAGTTCCGGACGGGTGGCCAGGCTTTGTCCCAGCTCATGTTGCACACGGTCGCGCTCGCTTTCTTCCGGCTCGACCAGGTCTACCCACAGTGAGGTGGTCAGGTCTTCTGCCTCATCCAGCTCGAGGCGGGACAAGCGGCTGTTATCTAATTTGAAAGCGCTTAGCATGTGCTAAAACTCCCTAATGGTGAGGGGATACCCTGCATTCATTGGAGTTGCATCATCCCGGGCGACAGAACGCCCAAACCCACTGATGCAACTCACATCATTTTAGGCAGACAACGCGTTGAAGCACAGAAACGGGGGAGGCACACAGGCCACGCTCGTTTCAGACCATAAAGAGATCTGACTCAGAGCGACGCACGGAGGGGTCGCCGACAACCACGAAGGCTATCAGCGTAATGGGATAGCCTTAGAAGTTGTACCTGTTGGGATCCAGGTCAGTGAGCCAGCATCTACTGGGTGTGTCCAAGGCGAATGTCCTCATTGATAATCGTGCGCGCATGTTACGCCGAGAGGAAAAAGCCTGTCAACACGTTAAACAGGATAAATACCCAACAATTCACCACGATGACAATGCCATAAAAATCCGCGTGCCGGCGCAAAGAAATGACCGCGCGCAACGCCCCGCGCCGGGAAAGTTGCTAGAATCACTACATCGATAGCTTGCGGATTTCCTTAATGAAATTGATAACCCAACAACAGATGAACACCATGGGCGAGCAGGCCGCCCAACTGCCGCGCCTGCGCACCCACCACCTGCTGCATGACGATATCAATGAGCCGGTGCAGAGAATGACCATTGCCATGGAGCCGGGCACCTATATTCGCCCGCACCGCCACCCGCAAAGCTGGGAGCTGCTGACGCCGCTGCGCGGCCGCTTTGTGGTGCTGCAATTTGACGACCACGGCGCGGTGATCCGGCGCATTATGCTGGGCGAAGAGAACCGGCTGCTGGAAATGCCTGCCAACGTCTGGCATACCGTGCTGTCGGTCGATACCGGCGGGGTGCTGTTCGAGGTGAAGCCGGGGCCGTATCAGCCGTTAACGGCGGAAGACTGCATGCGCTGGGCGCCGCCCGAAGGCGGCGACGGCATTGAGGCGGTATTGCGCTGGTACGCGACCGCACAGGAAGGCGACCGCTACCCGGGCTGAGGCCGCCGGGCGCCGGGGGATTACGGCGTCTCCAGCTTGGCGTAGGCCGCCACCAGCCATTTGATTCCTTCGCCCTGGAAAGCAATCTGCAGCCGACTGTGCTCGCCGCTGCCTTCCAGATTGACGATGGTGCCTTCGCCGAACTTCGGATGGCGCACCCGCTGACCCAGTTTGTAGCCGGTATCGTTCTCGCTGATTGGCGTGCCCATACGCTGGTGTTTCACCGGCCGCGACACGCTGGCGCGCAGCCGCACTTCCTCCACGCACTCCTCCGGGATCTCGCCGATAAAGCGCGATGGCCGGTGGTACACTTCCTTGCCGTACAGCCGGCGCGTCTCGGCGTAGGTCAGCGTCAGCTTTTCCATCGCCCGCGTCAGGCCGACGTAGGCCAGACGGCGTTCTTCTTCCAGCCGGCCGCCCTCTTCCAGCGACATCTGGCTGGGGAACATGCCCTCTTCCACGCCGACGATAAACACCTGGCGGAACTCCAGCCCTTTGGCCGAGTGCAGCGTCATCAGCTGCACCGCGTCCTGATAGGCGTCGGCCTGCCCTTCACCGGCCTCCAGCGCCGCGTGCGATAAAAATGCCTGCAGCGGCATTAAATCCTGATCTTCATCCTGATAGCTGAACTGGCGCGTCGCCGTCACCAGTTCCTCCAGGTTTTCGATCCGCGCCTGGCCCTTTTCACCCTTTTCCTGCTCATACATGAGGAACAGGCCGGAGTCGCGGATCACCCGATCGGTCTGCACGTGCAGCGGCATATCCGCGGTTTCATGCGCCAGCGAATCCACCAGCTCGGTGAAGCGCTGCAGGGCGGAGGCGGCGCGTCCGGCCAGGACTTTGTCCTGCAGCAGCGCGCGCGTGGCCTGCCACAGCGTCAGCTGGCGGTCGCGCGCCGTCTGGCGCACCACGTCCAGCGTACGGTCGCCGATGCCGCGCGTCGGCGTGTTCACCACGCGTTCAAACGCCGCATCGTCGTTACGGTTGGCGATCAGACGCAGGTAGGCCAGCGCATCTTTGATCTCCTGCCGCTCGAAGAAGCGCATGCCGCCGTAAATGCGGTACGGCATGGCGGTTTGCAGCAGCGCCTCTTCCAGCACGCGCGACTGGGCGTTGCTGCGGTAGAGGATTGCGCAGTCGTTCAGCGCGCCGCCGTTTTCCTGCCAGGTTTTGATGCGGTTGACCACAAAGCGGGCTTCATCCAGCTCGTTGAACGCGCAGTACAGCGAAATCGGCTCCCCTTCCGCCCCTTCGGTCCACAGGTTTTTCCCCATGCGGCCGTCGTTATTGGCGATCAGCGTGTTGGCGGCCTTGAGGATATTGCTGGTCGAACGGTAGTTCTGCTCCAGACGGATGGTTTCGGCGCCCGGAAAGTCTTTCAGGAAGCGCTGAATATTCTCCACCTGCGCACCGCGCCAACCGTAGATCGACTGGTCGTCGTCGCCGACGATCATCACATTGGCCCGGTCGCCCGCCAGCAGGCGGATCCAGGCGTACTGAATGCGGTTGGTATCCTGGAATTCGTCCACCAGGATGTTAGTGAAGCGATCGCGGTAATGGTTGAGGATGTGCGGCTTGTTCAGCCACAGCTCGTGGGCGCGCAGCAGCAGCTCGGCAAAGTCCACCAGCCCGGCGCGATCGCAGGCCTCCTGATAGGCCTGATAGATACGCAGCCAGGTGGCTTCCACCGGATTGCCATAGCTTTCAATATGCTGCGGACGCAGGCCGTCATCTTTTTTGCCGTTGATGTACCACATCGCCTGACGCGGCGGCCACTGTTTCTCGTCCACGTTCAGCGCGCGGATAATGCGTTTGAGCAACCGCAGCTGATCCTCACTGTCGAGAATCTGGAAGTCCTGCGGCAGGTTGGCGTCCATATGGTGGGCGCGCAGCAGACGGTGCGCCAGGCCGTGGAAGGTGCCGATCCACATGCCGCCCTGGCTGGTGCCGATCAGTTGCTCGATACGGTGACGCATCTCCGCCGCCGCCTTGTTGGTGAAGGTGACCGCCATAATCGAATACGGCGAGCAGTTCTCTACCGCCAGCAGCCAGGCGATGCGATGCACCAGCACCCGGGTTTTGCCGCTTCCCGCGCCCGCCAGCACCAACAGGTTGCTGCGTGGCGCCGCCACGGCTTCACGTTGTTTGTCATTCATGCTGTTGAGCAGGTCGGAAACGTCCATAGGCACCATTACGTGGTAAGGGAAAACCGCGCCGGCGCGGCTTTCACTGTGAATTTATACAGAGTTATGGAGGGATTATAACAACGCTGTCAGCGATGCCAACTGCGAAACCTCAATATGTGGCAGCAAACGGCTGTCGGCGGCCTGCATCAGGCTGCGCCGGCGGTCATTGATCCAGCAGGCCTGAAAACCGGCGCGCAGCGCTCCCGCTACGTCGGTGGTCAGGTCATCGCCCACGTGCAAAATATGCGCGGGCGCGATCGCCAGCCGTTCGGCGGCCAGCTGATACATATCCTGATAGGGCTTGGCGCGGCCGTCCGGCCCAGAACGCAACACAAAGCGGAAATAACCGTCCAGGCCGCAGCGCGCCGGATCGACGTTGCCGTTGGTGATCGCCACCAGCGGGTAACGCGCACCCAGCGCCTTCAGCGTGGCGTGGGTGGCCGCCGGCACCTCAATGCGGCTGCGCCAGTCGGCAAAGTGCCGCATGGCGGCGTCAGCTCCTTCCGCCGCGTCGCCTTCCGCCAGCCCCTGCCGGCTCAGCGCCAGGTGGATGGCCCGCCAGCGCCAGCGGGTGACGTCATGGTAAATTTCCGGCTCATGGGCGCGCAGCTCCTGCCGCAGGCGGTGAAAATCCGCCGACTGAAAGTCTTTCAGCCCCGGATGGTAATCTTGTAAAAAGGCCACCGACTGCCGCTCCGTCTCAACGATCACCGGGCGGTTGTCGTACAGCGTATCGTCCAGATCGAACGTCAGCGCCGCCAGCGGGCGCAGCGGCCGGTAAAAATGCATCAGGATTTCCCCCGTTTGGCGCGTGGATGCGCCGCATCATACACGTTGGCCAGGTGTTGAAAGTCGAGGTGGGTGTAGATTTGCGTGGTGGTCAGGTTGGCATGCCCCAGCAGCTCCTGCACCGCGCGCAGATCGCCGCTGGATTCCAGCACGTGGGTGGCAAAGGAGTGGCGCAGCTTGTGCGGGTGAATGTGGCTGCTGACGCCCTGTTTGACGCCCCACTCGGCAAAGCGCTTTTGCACATTGCGCGTGGAGATGCGCTTGCCCTGATTGGAGAGAAATACCGCATCGTCGCCCGGCGCGAACAGATCGCGCATCGCCAGCCAGCGTTCCAGCCAGGTGACGGCGGTGCGGCCGATCGGCAGCTTGCGCTCCTTGCTGCCTTTCCCCATCACCCAGATCTCGCCGGCGGCCAGATCGAGGTGCCGGCAGTCCAGCCCCACCAGCTCCGCCAGACGCAGTCCGGCGCCGTACATCACTTCCAGCATCGCGCGGTCGCGCACCGCCAGCGGGTCGTTGACGTCGATCTCCAGCAGTTGGCTCACTTCGTCGACGTCGATATTTTTCGGCAAATGGCGGCCGCTGCGCGGCGTGCGGATGCCCTTCGCCGGGTTGGCAGGCAGCTGCCCCTGGCTCACCTGCCAGTCGAGGAAACTGCGCAGTGCGGAGAGACGCAGCGCCAGGCTGGCGGCATGCAGCCCCGCCCGCTTGCTGCGGGCCACCAGTTGCCGCACCAGCGCCGCATCCAGCTGCGACCAGGCGCTGACGCCCAGCCCGCCGGCCAACGAGCACAGCGCCTGCAGCTGGCGGGAGTAGTTAATCTGGGTCAGCGGACTGAGCTGGCGTTCCACTTTCAGGTAGCGCAGAAAAGCGTCCACCGGCGGTTGCAGGCCGGCCGCTGGGCCCGTCATGCGCGTTCGATCCAGCGTTCCAGCAGTTCCGGCAGCATGCGCGCCAGCTGGGCCAACATTACGGTGCCCATACCCGGCTGATAGTGCTGCGTGTCACGACTGCTGAAGATCACCATACCCAAATCGCCGTCCTCGCCCAGCAGCGACAGCGCCACCGAGCCGACCTGTTTGGCCTGCGGCAGCAACAGCAGCAGTTCCGGGCCGTTCAGGCTGCCGAGAAAGTGGTGGTCATCCCCCAGGCGCTGAATGCGCAGCGGTTCAAATGCCGAGCGCGCAATGCCCAGGTGGGTAAAGTCCGACGGCGCGCCGATCTGCCAGCGATCGCTGAACAGGCGGATGTTGGCACCGGCCAGCCCGAAGCCGCGCGCCCAGCGCTGCAGGCGATTGAGCATATCCTGCAGGCTGTCGGCGGTGGCCAGGTTGGCCTGCAGATGCAGCAGCCGGCCAAACAGGTTTTCATTGGCGCTGGCCTGCTCCATCAGCAGCGTAATCTCTTCTTCCAGCCGGTCAATATGGTTGCGCTGTCGCGCCAGATGCCACTCCACCAGCGATACGGTGCCGCGCACCGGGTGGGGCACGCGCATCTGCTCAACCTGGCGCGCATTGCGCATAAAGAAATCCGGGTTCTGCTGCAGGTACTGCATTACGGCGTCGTCATCAAGCGCAATGGCTGCGACGGCCTGGTCCTCAACGCTTTTCATAGATGAATAAATCCGTCATAAACATGGGTGGCCGGGCCGGTCATAAACAGCGGCGTGCCCGGCCCTTTCCAGCGTATGTGCAGACTGCCGCCCGGCAGTTCCACATGCACCTCTTCTGACAGCAATTCCTGTTGAATCCCTACTGCCACGGCGGCGCAGGCGCCGCTGCCGCAAGCCTGCGTTTCACCGGCGCCGCGCTCGTAAACGCGCAGCTTAATATGCTCGCGGCTGACCACCTGCATAAAGCCGATATTGGCGCGCTCCGGAAAACGTTCGTGGTTTTCCAGCACCGGGCCAAGCAGTTCCACTTTGGCGGTTTTTACATCATCCACCTGCAAAACACAATGCGGGTTGCCCATCGATACCACGCCGGCCAGCACCGTGTGCTCGGCCGCTCGCATGATATAGGTCTTCTCCGCCTTGGCGGCGCGGAACGGCACCGCCTGCGGTTCAAAGTTAGGCTCGCCCATATTAACGCATACCCGATCGTCGTCGGTCACGCTGAGCACCATGCGGCCGGTTTGGGTGCTGACGCGGATATCGCGCTTATTGGTCAGCCCTTTCAGCCGCACAAAACGGGCAAAACAGCGCGCGCCGTTGCCGCACTGCGCCACTTCGCTGCCGTCGGCATTGAAGATGCGATAATGGAAATCCAGTTCCGGATCGTAAGGCGGTTCCACCACCAGCATCTGGTCAAAACCGATGCCCAGATGCCGATCAGACAGCCGGCGAATCAGCTCCGGGGAAAAATAGACATTCTGTGTCACGGCATCGACCACCATAAAGTCGTTGCCCAGACCGTGCATTTTGGAGAACTGCATATCATACTCCGCTTTCTGGACGCGCTAGCCGTCGGTCATTCACGGCGGCGCTCGCCTCCGCCGTGCAGCGCGTTATTCGGCGCTCATCGACGGTTTTTGCTGAGAGCCGGCGGCTTCCTGCTGATTTTTCTGCACCTGATCGCCGGTTTGTACCGGCTGCGCCGTCTTCTCGCCTTTCGCATCATCAGGGAAGTACAGCGGGCCTTTCAGACCGCAACCAGAGAGACCGGCGACCAGAACCGCCAGCAGCGCATAGCGTAGTTGTTTTTTCATTTGCATTAATGCCTGTAATTTATGCGTCCGAGCCTGCCATAGCCAAAATAATCGGCGTTGCAGCAAGGCGGCAAGTATGAAGGGTATATAATCGCAGGTGGATCATGAAAAGCAATAGGAATCGAATATGAACGACAGTGAGTTTCACCAGTTGGCCGACCAGCTGATGCAGGATATTGAGCAAACGCTGGATAATTTTGACGGCGATGCGGACATCGATTACGAAACCAACGCCGGCGTGATGACGCTGACTTTCGAGAACGGCAGTAAGATCGTCATCAACCGTCAGGAGCCGCTGCATCAGGTCTGGCTGGCGACCAAATCCGGCGGCTATCACTTCGACTACCGCGACGGCACCTGGCTATGCGACCGCAGCGGCTGGTCATTCTCCCAACTGTTGAGCGAGGCGGCGACGCAGCAGGCCGGCGAGACGATCGAATTCGCCTGACCGTCATCACGGGTGCGAAGGAGCGCGCCTGACGTTATCAGTGCAGTTGATATTGTTGCTTCAGCGGCTGCGCGGCGGCGCCGTCGCTGACGGTAACGCACAGGTTGGACAGCGCGTTGCTGCGAAACGGGATCACCTGTGTGCGATCGTCGATCTGCACGATCTGATAGAACTGCGGCAGGTTGAAGTTGATAAAGCTGGAGCCATAGGTGAAACGGTCGTGCGAGGAGGAGTAGAAACGGCTGACGTCGCGTACCAGTTCTTCCTTGCTGCCTTCGCAGTGGTGATACACCTCAACGCGGTTTGACTCATCCAGAATGTAGATATTAAAGCCCTGATCGTCCTTGGCGTCCTCAAAGAAGAACTGAATAATCCCTTCGCTGGCGAAGCCGTCCACCACCGGCGGCAGATGCACCTGATCGGTTTCCACCTTGATCGACAGGCCGTGCAGCTTGTTGTTGGAAATCGCGCCGTAAAATTCCACCGCGTTTTCCAGCTTCTGCACCGAGACGCTCAGACGTTCGAAGAACAGGCCCCAGGTCTGGCCGGCCACACGCACCGCCTTGAAGCGGCCCGGCTCCAGCCGCGTGCTGGACAGGCGCAGCTCGATGCATTCGGAGACCAGTTGCTGAATACGGGTGCGGATCAGCCCGCGCAGATGCTGACTATAGCAGAACACTTCCACCGACTCCGGCGGCGACGCATCCTGGTGCATTTTGCCCAGAATGGTTTTCAGCGCTTCCAGCACTGACTGTTCACCGCTGAAATGCAGCGTACGCACTTCGTTCCACGAGTTGCGGTACAGCAGATCGATACTGCCGACCAGACACTGCTGCTGCTGGCCGAAGCTGAAGACATCCAGCTTGCGGAAATCAAAGTGCACCACCTGATTGCGGAAGGCGGCGGTCGGGTCGTTTTCCAGATTGACGATAATCGCCAGATGGCGGATTTCACACGGGCTGTACAACGCTTTCGGCGTTGGCGCCGGCAGGCGCAGCGGGAAGCTGTGCGACACGTCGGCCACCAGCTCCTGCAGTTTCTCGCTGTCGCACAGGTTGGCGCTCTTGATATGCAGCCGCGTACGCGACGTCAGCAGGCCGTTGAAATAGGCCCAGGCCACCAGCTTGTTCAGGTAGCGGTTATATTCCAGCGGCTGATGGCTGACGATGGAGTCCATCGCCGGCGCCTGATTGTACAGGTACCAGCCGGTGCGGTTGGCGCGGCCGATCGGCACGTGGATAAAGGTGAGATCGCCTTCTGACAGGTCCGGCGAAATCTGCGGATTCACCAGCGTTACCTTGCCCGGCAGCGCCTCAAAGGCGGCGTACAGCTTGCGCGTCAGCACGCCGATGTCCTGCGGGCTGGCGCTGACGCTGAGGTTGTTGCGGCGCGCAAAGCGAATCAGGTTGCGGTAGCTTTGCATCATCGCATCCAGCAGCTCGTTATGCGCTTCGCGTACCCGTTCGATCTTCCAGTTGGCGCGGTTATCCAGCATCGCCAGCCGTTCCTGGTCCCAGCCCCACTCGCTGACCAGTTGGCTGAGGATCTCCCGCCGCCAGCCGACGCTGGTCTGCGGATGAGACAGTTTTTCACACACTTTCAGGTAGAAACAGCGGCGGACCAAATCGAGGCGGGTGGTGTCGTTAATCTGCGTCAGATAGCGGGTGACGCGCTCCAGCATCATACAGTAGGCATCCAGACCGAAGCAGACGATCTCACCCTCGTGCAGATGCTGTTTGATACCCGTCGCCAACAGCTGCGTGTTCGGGTATTCCCAGGAGTAAGCTTCCAGCAGCAGGGTTTTCAACACTGCCTTATACGGCGAGTCGATGCTTTTATACAGCTGCCACAGGCTGGCGCCGAAGTACTCTTCCGCCGACAGCGTGCCAAGCCCGCCGAGATCCAGCCACTCGTTCGGCGTCAGCGCACCCTGCGCGTACAGCGACAGCACATATTCATCGTAATGCGCTTCTTCTTCGCACGGCACCATATTCCACAGGATGCGTTTGCCGGCCAGGCGCACGGCGGTACGGTAAAACTCGTCAAGCAACAGGATATGCTGCGTAGAACCGCAGTCTTCACCGCCCAGGCTGCCGCTTTCATTATGGCGGAAGCGGTTTTCGTCGATCAGGAAGAAGCTGACTTCCACGCCCATCGAGGCCGCCCACTTCTCCAGCAGGCTGCATTTTTGCTGCAGGCGATTACGCTCTTCGTTATCAAGCCAGGATTGGTGGCAGACCCAGATATCCAGATCCGAACTGCAGCTCTGCCCGATCGAGGAGGTGCTGCCCATGGAGTAAACGCCGGTGATCGGCAGTTCGCCGCTGGCCAGCGTTTCAAACGGACTACCCCACTTGTCTTCCAGATCGTGCAGATAAGATTGTTGGTTTTCATCAGGCGTGTAGAGGCAAATGCCATGGGGAACGTTACCATTCAGGTAACCCGGCATCAGCGGGTGGTGGTGGTGCAGTAAGGTAGGCAGCAGACTGTATACCCGTTGAAAGGCAGGTTTCATGGCCGCCAGGGCGCGATCGACACGTAGTTGGTTGATCGCATCCAGTCTCTGCTTCAATGTCTCGATATAAAGGTACAAGACGTCTCGCCTGATTATCCCGGTGCTTAGAAAAAAACCCGTATTCCATAAGCGTCGTTAGGTTAGAAAGAGTATTTGACGACTTATTGCTGGAAACGTGATCAATTTAACACCTTGCTGATTGACCGTAAAGAAAGTAACGCGACACACTTATTATCGCCTCACCCTAAACGACGTATCCGCGGTGTTAACTGCCCAAAACACATCACACGTCCTGTTGATTCCGTTGTCCTTTTCTGGCCCCCTTCCTTCTTGCACTGACAGTTTTCGTCCTCAGTGGTAGGATGGCTGGCGAAATATAAAAACGGTAACAAGCATGTTAGACAAAATTATTCGAATTGCCACCCGACAAAGCCCTCTGGCGCTCTGGCAGGCGCACTATGTGCAGCAACGCCTGATGGACAGCCACCCCGGCCTGCAGGTAGAGCTGGTGCCGATGGTGACGCGCGGCGACATCATTCTGGATACGCCGCTGGCGAAAGTCGGCGGTAAGGGTTTGTTTGTCAAAGAACTTGAGCTGGCGCTGCTGGAAGGCCGCGCCGATATCGCCGTGCACTCGATGAAAGACGTGCCGGTAGAATTCCCGCAGGGGCTGGGTTTGGTGACCATTTGCGAGCGTGACGATCCGCGCGACGCATTTGTATCAAACCGTTTCGAATCCCTCGACCAACTGCCGCAGGGCAGCGTGGTCGGCACCTCCAGCCTGCGTCGCCAGTGTCAGCTGCGCCAACGTCGTCCCGATCTGATCGTGCGCGATCTGCGCGGCAACGTCGGCACCCGCCTGTCCAAACTGGATAACGGCGAGTATGACGCCATTATTCTGGCGGTCGCCGGCCTGAAGCGGCTGGGGCTGGAGCAGCGCATCCGCAGAGCGATGAGCCCGGAAGAATCCCTGCCGGCCGTCGGTCAGGGCGCTGTCGGCATCGAATGCCGGCTGGATGACGAGGTGACCCGCGCGCTGCTGGCGCCGCTGAACGATGAGGCGACCGCCCTGCGCGTCAGCGCTGAACGCGCCATGAACACCCGCCTGGAAGGCGGCTGTCAGGTGCCGATCGGCAGCTATGCCGAGCTGGATGGCGACACGCTGTGGCTGCGCGCACTGGTCGGCGCGCCGGACGGCAGCCAGATGGTGCGCGGCGAACGCCGCGGCCCGGCGGCGCAGGCGCAGCAAATGGGCGTCTCGCTGGCGGAAGAGCTGCTGGCCAACGGCGCCCGTGAAATCCTGCAGGACGTGTATCAGGGGAATCCGCCGGCATGACGATTTTGGTAACCCGCCCTTCCCCCTCCGGGGAGCAACTGGTCAGCCGGCTGCGCGCGCTCGGCCGGGTTGCCTATCATGCCCCGCTGATTGATTTCGCCCCCGGTGCCGATTTGCCGCGGCTGGCGTCGGCGCTGCACAACCTGAGCGCCGGCGATTTGGTGTTCGTCCTGTCGCAGCACGCGGTGAATTACGCCGACTCGGTGATCGGGCGCACGGGCATCGCCTGGCCGGCCCAGCCCGCCTATTACGCCATCGGGCGCACCACCGCGCTGGCGCTGCACCGCATCACCAGCCTGCCGGTGGACTATCCGCACGAGCGCGAAATCAGCGAAACGCTACTATTATTACCCGCGCTGCAAAAACTGACGGGCAAGCAGGCGCTGATCCTGCGCGGCAACGGCGGACGCGAGCTGCTCGGCGATACGCTGCGCGAGCGCGGCGCCAATGTCAGCTATTATGAATGTTACCAGCGCAGTCCCGTCCATTATGACGGCGCGGAACAGAGCGCCCACTGGCAACGCGTGGGCATTGATACGCTGGTGGTCACCAGCGGTGAAATGTTACAACAGTTGTATACTTTAGTTCCTGATTACTACCGTTCTTTATGGCTGCTGCGTTGCCGCCTGGTAGTGGTCAGCGAACGTCTGGCTACCCTGGCCCGGGAACTGGGCTGGAGCAGCATTCGGGTAGCTGAAAATGCCGATAATGACGCGCTGCTACGCGCGCTACAATAAACCTGACAATGGGATGCGCCACTATGACGGAACAAAATACCCCATCCGCACCGGTTGAAGAGAACAACCAGGCGGTTGAGAGTCCCCAACAGCCAGAGACCGGCAGCCGTAAAAGTAAAAACAGCGGCCCGGTGCTCGGCGCGATCGCCATCGTGCTGGTTATTGCGCTGGCCGCCGGCGGTTACTACCACACACACCGACAGGCACAGCAGCTGATTGCGGCAAACCAGTCTCTGCAGCAACAGCTGGCGGATCTGAAGCAGAGCCAGCAGCAGGAGAAGAGCGCGCTGGAAGGGTTGCTGCAGCAGCAGGGTAAAACCCTCGATGCCGCTGACCGCGAGCAGACCTCGCTGGCGCGTCAGCTCAGCGAACTGCAGGAAAAAGTCGCCACCATTTCCGGCAGCGACGCCAAAACCTGGCTGTTGGCGCAGGCCGACTTCCTGGTCAAAATGGCGGGCCGCAAGCTGTGGAGCGATCAGGACGTGACCACCGCCGCCACCCTGCTGAAAAGCGCCGATGCCAGCCTGGCGGATATGAACGATCCCAGCCTGATGAACGTGCGTCGCGCCATTACCGAAGATATCAGCGGGCTGTCCACCCTGTCCCAGGTCGATTTTGACGGCATCATTCTGAAGGTGAACCAGCTGTCTAACCAGGTCGACAACCTGCGCCTGGCAGATAACGACAGCGACGAAGCGCCGATGGATGAAGACAGCGGCGAACTGTCCGCCTCGCTGAGCGAATGGCGACAGAACCTGAGCAAGTCCTGGCATAACTTTATGGCCAACTTCATTACCATCCGCCGCCGCGACACCGGCGCAGAGCCGCTGCTGGCGCCGAATCAGGACATCTACCTGCGCGAAAATATCCGCTCCCGCCTGCTGGTCGCCGCCCAGGCGGTGCCGCGCCATCAGAACGAAGTGTATAAGCAGTCGCTGGAAACCATCTCTACCTGGGTGCGCGCCTATTTCGATACCAGCGATCCGGCCACCAAAGCCTTCCTGGAAGAGCTTGACGCCCTGAGCCAGCAGTCCGTATCGATGGACGTGCCGGATCAGCTGAAGAGCCAGCCGCTGCTGGAAAAACTGATGCAGACCCGGGTACGCAATCTGCTGGCGCAAGGCGCTGCCGCCACTCACCAGGAGGGATAAGCCATGTTACGCGTGTTATTCCTGTTTCTGGTGCTGATCGCCAGCGTGGTGCTCGGGCCGATGCTGGCCGGTCATCAGGGCTATGTCCTGATCCAGACCGACAACTACAACATTGAAACCAGCGTCACCGGTCTGGTGATCATGGGCATTCTGCTGTTTGTGGCGCTGTTTATTATCGAATGGATCCTGCGCCGCATTTTCCGTACCGGCGCCCGCACCCGCGGCTGGTTCCTCGGCCGTAAACGCAGCCGCGCGCGCGCGCAAACCAAAGCGGCGCTGATTAAGCTGGCGGAAGGTGACCATAAACAGGTCGAACAGTTGCTGACGCGCAATGCCGATCATGCCGAACAGCCGGTGGTGAACTACCTGCTGGCGGCAGAAGCGGCACAGCAGCGCGGCGACGAGTTCCGCACCAACCAGTATCTGGAACGCGCCGCCGAAGCGGCAGACACCGACCAGCTGCCGGTCGACATTACCCGCGTACGCATTCAGCTGGCGCAGGGTGAAATACATGCCGCGCGCCACGGTGTCGATCGTCTGCTGAATCAGGCGCCGCGCCACCCGGAAGTGCTGCGTCTGGCGGAGCAGGCCTACCTGCGCACCGGCGCTTACGCTTCTCTGCTGGAAATCCTGCCGTCGATGAGCAAAATCAAGCTGCATGACGAAGAGAAACTGCAGGCGCTGCAACAGCAGGCCTATCTCGGCCTGATGAACCAGGCGATGGCGGAGGAAGGCAGCGACGGTCTGAAACGCTGGTGGAAGAATCAAAGCCGCAAAGTACGCCATGAAGTACCGCTGCAGATCGCCATGGTGGAGCACCTGATCGAATGCAACGATCATGAAATGGCGCAGGAGATCGTCCTCGACGGCCTGAAACGCCAGTATGACGAGCGCCTGGTTCTGTTGATTCCGCGCATCAAATCCGGCAACCCGGAGCAGTTGGAAAAAGCGCTGCGTCAGCAGATCAAACAGCATGGCGCCACGCCGCTGCTTAACAGCACGCTGGGTCAGCTGCTGATGAAGCACGGTGAATGGCAACAGGCCAACGACGCCTTCAAAGAAGCGCTGAAACAGCGTCCGGATGCCTATGACTATGCCTGGCTGGCCGACGTACTGGAAAAGCTGCACCGCTCCGAGGAGGCAGCACAAATGCGCCGTGAAGGCCTGATGCTGACCCTGCGGCAAAACGGCGAATAACGCCGGATAAACCGCTGAACAAAGCGTGGCTACGGCCACGCTTTTTTTCGCCCGCGTCCCTTTACGCGGCAATATGCCCTAAATAATTCGAGTTGCAGGAAGGCGGCAAGGGAAGGAATCCCGATGAGCTGACTCAGGTCAGTGATTCGGGTGACTGAGCGCAGCCAACGCATCTGCTGTTTTAAGTATGGCGGGTAGATACCCTAAATAATTCAAGTTGCAGGAAGGCGGCAAGGGAAGGAATCCCGATGAGCTGACTCTGGTCAGTGATTCAGGTGACTGAGCGCGGCCAACGCATCTGCTGTTTTAAGTATGGCGGGTAGATACCCTAAATAATTCAAGTTGCAGGAAGGCGGCAAGGGAAGGAATCCCGATGAGCTGACTCTGGTCAGTGATTCGGGTGACTGAGCGCAGCCAACGCACCTGCAGCTTGAAGTATGACGGGTATGGGCAAAAAAAAACACTTGCCGGTCCGGCAAGTGCATAAAGAAGCAATCAGGTCTAGGACAACAGGGGTGGTGCCTCACTCAACGTTGTGCCCGCAGTGTGATGTCGGCGTCGCAAGCGAGGCTTTCATCGTTCTGGTGGGCAATAGGCACCCTAAATCGGCTCTGCGTCATTCCCAGGGTTTATGAGGCCTAGGGCGAACATAAGAAGTGGAATGAGCATCTACGCTATAGATATTGCACTTCGCGTGCCAACTCTCCCATTCTGGCGTCAGTCTTGTAAAAAATAAATTTAATCACCTGAATTCAAAAGGTTTATTTTTAACTTTCCTATCACCCTGCGGCCGGTGCCTATCCATCCCGTCATCGCGGCCATCGGCCCGCCTGTCGCCAAAAAACGACGACTTAAGGTAAAGTTATTTTTTATATTATTTTTCAATGCATTGCGTGTCTCTCACCGACGACAGGCGGCCCTTCTGTTGTCGCTAAAAACCAACGGCAGACAAATAGCGGGCATGCCCACGGTCTAAACAGCGGGTGGATGCGGCGGATGGACACGGAAAAGATGGCAGGCGGAGGATAAACTACAGACGAAAAAAAACCTGCTTTAAAAAGCAGGTTTTTCGAATTGGTCGGCGAGAGAGGATTCGAACCTCCGACCCACTGGTCCCAAACCAGTTGCGCTACCAAGCTGCGCTACTCGCCGATTCTGTGGTGCTGATACTACAAGATTTTAAAGCCCATGTCCATGTAATCGTTAAGATTTACATGACGTTTTGTGTGGTGCGAAGAGAGGGACTTGAACCCTCACGTCCGTAAGAACACTAACACCTGAAGCTAGCGCGTCTACCAATTCCGCCACCTTCGCACGGTCACAAAACAGCTTTTTATCTTCTACTCTACCCCTAGGGTAAAGTGGGGTGGCTAATGGGACTCGAACCCACGACAACTGGAATCACAATCCAGGGCTCTACCAACTGAGCTATAGCCACCATTTCTTTACTACTTCACGCGGTAATCATACCACCGCAGCTCTTGCGCACAAACTAAATGGCGCGCCCGACAGGATTCGAACCTGAGACCTCTGCCTCCGGAGGGCAGCGCTCTATCCAGCTGAGCTACGGGCGCGTAGCGCCGTTGCGGGTGGGGATACTACGGATTTAAAGCAATCCTGTCTAGTGCTTTTTCGCAGAAATGTTGCGTTTGATTACGCTTTGCTCACTCCTACGCATAAAAGCGCAATCCGCAGCCCCTTTTTCACCTTTACTGCTGGTTTTTTATCCCAATTTCAGCCTGATGGCGTTTTTTATGCATCCCGCAGGCGAAGTAGCACAGGCTAACCGCCGCCAGGAAAATCGCCCCGACCAGCAGAGAAATACGCGTATCCGGGTTAATGCCCATGCCAACCAGCACACACGCCAGGAAAGCGATGGTCAGGTAGTTCACATACGGGAACATTATCGATTTAAAACCGTGGTTTTTGATCGCCTCTTTATGTTCACGGCGGAAGTAGAGCTGGCTGATCAGCACCACAAACCACGGCACCATGCCCGGCAGTACGCTGGCGCTGTAGACATACACAAACACCTGCTGCGGGTTCGGGATAAGGTAATTCAGCGCCGACCCGGCCAGCAAACAGACGATGGTAATGGCGATGCAGTTTACCGGCACGCCGCTGGCGGACAGTTTGGTGAACACGGAAGGCAGCTGTCGGTTCTTCGCCAGCGCATACAGCATGCGTCCGCCGCTGTACATACCGCTGTTGCAGCCGGACAGCGCTGCGGTCAGCACCACAAAGTTAATGATGCCGGCGGCGGCCACAATGCCGATTTTGGCAAAGGTCAGCACAAACGGGCTGCCTGCGGTGCCGATGCCGTTCCACGGGAAGATAGTGACGATAACGAAAATTGCGCCGACATAGAAAATCAGGATGCGCCACAGAATATTGTTGATGGCGCGCTTCAGGGTAACCTGCGGGTTCTTCGCCTCACCGGCGGTAATGCCCACCAGCTCTACGCCCTGATAAGAGGCCACCACGATACACAGCGCAAACAGGAAGCCTTTCCAGCCGCCGGCAAAGAAGCCGCCGTGCTGCGTCAGGTTGGCGAACCCGGTCGGTACGCCGCCGTTGCCAAAACCAAAGAAGATGACGCCCAGCCCCACCAGAATCATTACGATAATGGTGGTGACCTTAATCATCGCAAACCAGAACTCCAGCTCGCCGTACAGCCGCACCGCCGCCAGGTTGGCCAGCGCCACCATCGCCACCGCCAACAGCGCCGGCAGCCACTGCGGGATCTCCGGGAACCAGAACTGCACATACACGCCGATGGCGGTAATTTCCGAAATCCCGACCGCAATCCACATAAACCAGTAGCCCCAAGCGGTCAGGTAGCCGAAATAAGGGCCCATATATTTGTGGGCATAGACCGCAAACGAGCCGGCCACCGGCTCCAGAAACAGCATCTCGCCCATCGAACGCATAATAAAGAACACAAACAGCCCGGCGATAATGTATGCCAGCAGCACCGAAGGCCCTGCCCATTTCAGGGTGCTGGCCGAGCCCATAAACAGGCCGACGCCGATCGTGCCGCCGAGCGCGATAAGTTCAATGTGCCGGGCTTCCAGCCCGCGATGTAGTCCTTGCGGTTTATCTTTAGTTGGCATAGATCCTCAGTCGTTATGTCTGCGTCGTGCGTGCATCGACCTGCAACGGCCTTATTGTTTTAAACAGAAAGCGGCATCACTCCCGCCGGCGCGACCGATCGCCAGCAAGGATGAGGGCAAATTGACAGCGAAAAATAGGGTATTCAGCACTGCGATTAGCGGCATCAGCGGCCTGGGGTGATTTCCGGACGGTATCGTTCCGTATTTTGCTGCTATAAGCAAACCGCGAATTAAAACTTTATGGAATAAATGAAGGGATAATTCTTAGATGAGGTTATAGTTGTGCGGCGATTTTATACAACTGCCGCACAATAGCGGCGAGCAGCCATGCCGGGGCAGCATTAGCCCCGGCCGGCGAGGTTACAGTTTGCCACCGTAATAGTAGCCGACAAAGCGCAGCAGTTTGATCTGCCGGCGGATGCGGCTTGGCTGCGACAGCAGGCGATACAGCCACTCCAGCCCGAGGTTCTGCCACACCCTTGGCGCCCGCTTCACATGGCCGGTAAATACGTCATAGGTGCCGCCTACGCCCATATACAGCGCCTGCGGATGCACCTTGCGGCAGTCGCGCATCAGGATTTCCTGCTTAGGTGACCCCATCGCTACGGTTACGATCGCCGCACCGCTGGTATGAATCCGTTCAAACAGCGCTTCACGCTGCTGCGCCGTGAAGTAACCGTCCTGGCTGCCGACAATGTTGACGTTCCATTGGCGACGCAGTTTCTCTTCGGTTTCCGCCAGTACCGCCGGTTTACCGCCGACCAAAAATACCGGCGTACCCTCCTGCCCGGCACGCTGCATCAGCGCCTCCCACAGGTCGGCGCCCGCCACGCGCGAAACATCGGCCCCCGGATATTTACGTCGCATCGCACGCACCATGCTGATGCCGTCGGCATATTTAAATTCGCAGCCGTCCAGCAGCGCCCGCAGATTAGCGTCCTGCTCCGCCGCCAGCATTTTCTCGGCGTTCATCGCCACCAGCGTCCCCTGCTTCATCCGGCCGCCGTCAAACAGGAAGTCCAGGCAGTGCGCCATATTGCGAAATCCCCAAAGCTTAATGCCGCGCAGCGCGTACTCTGGAGCCGAAACCTTTGTATCCATTATTCTCATTACCTTTGCAGTAGGCTGTCGGACCCCGATGCGGCGGTCGCTTGCGCCGCAGGCGGGCGGGGGCCCATACGCGTCTTGATCAGACCTGCCGTATCAAGCAGCCAGTACAGCAACTTCGCCAGCACCAGACAGGCGCCGAAAATCAAACAGAAAAACACCACGCGCGAAACGAACGAATCCAGCCCTTCGCGCGCCAATACAATGATGTTGAACACCGCGCCAAAGCAGAAGCCCTGCAAAATGGCCGCCTTATAGCGGTTTGGCTCATGGCGTCCCAGCTCGTACAGCCAGTCGAACCATTTGATGATAAGCCCGACCACCACCGCGCCAAGCGGAATAAACAGCGCGCCGCCCATCACCACCAGCGATCCGATCAACGTCGGTGAAATCGCCAGGCCGGAGTTATTCTCCAGTACTTCCCAGGTAAAGTAGTTGGCGGTATTCAGCACCACGTCCGGCCGCCCCGGCCACAGCCAGGAAGGGATGAAGACGTAGAAGTCGCGAACGATCGGCGCCAGCCCCTGGAAGTCGATTTTGTCGTAGTTCTGCAGCAGCAGCGCCAGGTTCTCCCAGGGGGAGAAGGTGTCGCGCGTTAAATACAGGAAGGTGTAAAACGCTTCATCGCCGCTGACGTCCAAACCATAGCGTTTCAGCGCCAGCCAGAACATGCCGACAATGCCCATCACGCCCGCCGCCGCCAGCATCCACAGCGTGATCCAGCCACGCACGATGCCGATAAACAGGAACAGGGCAAACGCGATAATGATATTGGCGCGCGTGCCGCCGACGATCACATAGGTCAGCAGGCCGAACGACACCGTCGCCACCAGGAAGAAGAACCAGGCGCGCAGACTCTGTCTGAGGAAGAACACCACCAGCATCGCCGGGATAAAGAAGTAGAAGAAGCGTTTAAGCGCCACGCCGGAAACGTCGCTGGAAAAGATCTGGCTGTAGGAGTTCAGTTTAAACAGCAGGAAACCGTTCTGCATAAAGAACAGGCCCACCGTGCCGATCGCCACCAGCGCCAGCAATCCCCAGGTCAGATTGGTTTCCACCCGGTTCATGTTGAACAGCGGCTGACGCGGCTCGGTGCTGCGCTTGCGCAGCCGGGTCTTATAGCTGACGTAATAGATAGCATAGAAACAGGTGGCGGAAAGCATGGCGTACAGCAGAAACTCGACCGGCACGATAGCCACGTCAAAGCGGAACACCAACAGACAGCTGAGCGGAAAACCGAAGTAAAACGTCAGCAGGAACAGCAGCGAAAAGAATACGTTAAAGTTAAAACGAATGCGCCGGAACTCCTGATAGGTCACCGTCAGAATAAAGGTGACGCTAATCAGGTAAACCACCAGCAAACCGCCAAATTGGGCCAGCGTCATGCCGTTTCTCCCGCCGCCAGCGCCAATGCCTGCCGCCAGCCGTCAACATAGTTCGGGTTAAAGAAGGCAATATCCTGCTTGTCCACCGACGCCAGCTGACGCTGCGCTTCACGCACCACCGCCTCATCCAGCGTATCGCCGTAAAACAGCACCGGCAGGTGCTGCTCGGCCAGATCCTGCCAGAACGGGTTCTGCCGGCTGAGCACAAACGGCACGCCGAACTGAATCAGCAGGCAGAGCGTGCCGATGCCCTGCTGGCGATCGAAGATAAAGTAGCCGAGGTCGCACTCGCGCAAAATATTCAGGTAATCGTCAAACGCCACCTGCTGGGTGAGCAGCTGCAGATTTCTTTCGCTGAACAGCCGCAGGCCGGCGCTGCGCACCTGCTCGATATAGTCGTCGTTATTGGCCGGATAGCCCATCGGCACAATCACCCGCACATTTTCGCCGAACTGCTGATGGATAGCAGTCAGCGCTTCGATATGGCGGTTGGTGCGGTCGCCGGAGTTGCCCACGAGAATGGTCATCGGCCCGGCGACGTTTTTCTCGACCTCAACGCCGGTCAGCGCCGGATCCATACGCGTCGGGAAGTAAAGCAGCGATGCCGGCACCCGCGCATGGCGCTGCTGATAGTGAATCAGATCGCCGCGCGTGGCGAACACATGCCCAACCCGCCCCTGCGCCACCCGGCGCAGCAGATAGAACAGGCGGAATTTCCAGTCGGTGGCGTTTTCATACAAATCGGCCCCCCAGATATGCCAGCTGACCTGCTGCGGCTTGATTTTACCGCTCAGCAACGCCAGCCACAGCGTCGGGTTAAACTGCCCGTGCCAGAAAAAACGGCGGCTGCGGTCGGCTTTGGCGCAGGCGATCACCGCCTCCGCCAGGCTCTTCTTATCCGGATAGCTGTCAATCGTCAACGCCGGGTACCCCCCCAGCGCGGCCACGTCTTTGGCGGCGACCATAAACCGGCTCACCTGCTGCGACGGCAGTTGGTTGGCCAGCACGTCGTTGAAGAAGCGCAGCACCGTCTGATTATGGTGCGGGATATCAGATCCCAATACGTGAATCAGTGTGGTCATACTCGTCTACGGTAAAGAATAAATACGCAGCTACACAGCGTAAAATACACGATGTAAGTTGCCATATAAGCCTGAGCCGCCCCCAGCGCCCCGTGCTGCGGGATCAGCCAGTGCGAGAACAGCGTCAGCAGCAGGAACTGGCTGACCTCAGTCATAATATAAAAGCGCAGCGACGCCTTGGCGATCACCAGATAGCCGTACACATAGGCGCCAACCTTCAGCACATCGCCCACCAGCTGCCAGGCGAATAAATCGCGCATGGCGATAAACTTGTCTGAAAACAGCAGCCAGATGGCGAAATCACGCAGCAGCCACACGGTAAAACTGGCCGCCGCCACCGCCGGCAGCACGAACTTCAGCGCGCGGACGATTTCACGGCCGATCGCCGCCTTATCGCTCAGCCGCGACAGCGTCGGCAGCAGATATACGGTGAAAGAGGCGGTAATAAACTGCAGATACGCGTCGGAAATGCTGCTGACGCCCTGCCAAATGCCCACTTCATCCCAGCTATAGTGCGCCGCCAACAGGTTACGCATCATGACATACGCCACCGGCAAGGTCACGGAGGTGATCAGTGCCATAATGGTGAACTTGCCCAGGTGGCTGGCCAACGCCTTATCCCACGCCAGCGCCAGATAGCGCAGCGGCAGGGTTTTACGCCGCCACAGCAGCGTAGCGGCCGGCAGCGCCACCAGCGCCGGTACCAGCGCCAGCCCCGCCAGCGCACCTTCATAGCCGCCCAGTTTAAAGCACAGCACAAAGGCCACCAGACCTATCAGGCTGCCGCCGATCACCGCCAGCGCGTTGCCCATGGCGTCGCGATAGCCTTTCAGAATCGCCAGAAACAGGTTGGCGTAGGCGATGCCCATTTGCATAAACGCCAGCGCGCGCACCACGTTGATATAGCGCGTATGGCCGAACAGCCCCTGGCTTATCGGCTCGGCGGCAAACAGAAACACCAGCGCCAGCAGGGTAGAGAAGCCCAGCACAATGCTGGAGCCGGTGCCGACTGCCAGGCGTAAACGCTGCGGATCCTGATGATATTCCGCAACATACTTGGTGATGCCGTTGAAGATGCCGGCGCCGGACAGTACGCCCAGCACGGTGATCAGCTGACGGAAGTTGCCCGCCTGCCCCACGCCGCTCGGCCCGAACGCCACCGCCAGCAGTTTCACCACCAGCAGCCCCACGCCGATTTTGACCAGCGTGGAACCGGCGGTCCAGATGGATGCTTTTGCCAGGGACATATCAGGCGAGGAAGCTCAAAATGGTATGAATCACCGTACGTTGGTTAACATCGGACATGTTGTAATACAGCGGCAGACGCACCAGACGCGCGCTCTCGCTGCTGGTAAAGCGGTCTTCGCCGGCAAAGTGGCCGAACTTCTCGCCCGCCGGACATTCATGCAGCGGAATATAGTGGAACACCGCCATGATTTCCGCCTCTTTCAGGTAGTTGATAAACGCCGTACGATCCTGCACGTCTTTCAGCTTGATGTAGAACATATGGGCGTTATGGCGGCAGTCCTTCGGCACCACCGGCAGCTCGATGCGCCCGGCGTCAGCCTGCGGCTTCAGCGCATCATAATAGTTTTGCCACAGCTTCAGCCGGCGCTGGTTGATACGCTCGGCCGCCTCCAGCTGCGCCCACAGGTAGGCCGCCTGCAGGTCGGCCATCAGGTAGCTGGAACCGATATCGCGCCAGGTATATTTATCCACCTGGCCGCGGAAGAACTGGCTGCGGTTGGTGCCTTTCTCGCGAATGATTTCAGCCCGGTCAATCAGCGCCGGATCGTTGATCAGCGTCGCGCCGCCTTCGCCGCCCGCGGTATAGTTTTTGGTTTCATGGAAGCTGAACGCGCCGATATGGCCGATGGTGCCCAGCGCCTTGCCCTTGTAGGTCGACATTACGCCCTGCGCGGCGTCTTCCACAACGAACAGGTTGTACTTTTTCGCCAGCGCCATAATGGCGTCCATTTCACAGGCAACGCCGGCGTAGTGCACCGGTACGATCGCGCGGGTTTTATCGGTGATGGCCGCTTCGATTTTGCTTTCATCAATATTCATCGTATCCGGACGCACGTCGACAAATACGATGGTGGCGCCGCGCAGCACAAAGGCGTTGGCGGTGGAGACAAAGGTAAAGCTTGGCATGATCACTTCGTCGCCCGGCTGGATGTTCAGCAAAATCGCCGCCATCTCCAGCGACGCGGTGCAGGACGGCGTCAACAGCACTTTGCGCGCGCCGAAATGCTGCTCCATCCACTGCTGGCAGCGGCGGGTAAAGCCGCCGTCGCCGCACAGCTTCCCGCTGCCCATGGCAGCCTGCATATAGTCGATTTCCGTGCCAACAACCGGTGGTGCGTTAAATGGAATCATGTGAACCTCTGTATAACCAATACGCGGTGCTGTCGATAACGGCACCGTGCCGTTGATAAAGCCGTAGCGCGGCAATATTACTGATTTGTGTCGCTACCCGCAGGCGCTGTAATTGTTGTTGCTGACACCAGGCGGCGGCGGCGGTCATCAGCCGCGAACCAATACCTTTGCCACCGGCGCCGGGGAACGCGGCCAGCAGGCCGATACGCGCCTCACCGTCGCCAATATCCCGCAGGCTGACAAATCCTTCCGGCTGCCCCTGACGATCCAGCGCCAGCAGGCAAAGGTGGTCAAACGTGCCAAGCACCGCTTTCTCAATCCAGGTGGCGTAAAATCGCCCGCTGTCCGCCGGCTGATACCAGGGGGCGCGGAAACGGCTGGCGGCGAACGCCTGCGCGGCGGCGGCCTGTAAAACGGGAATATCGTCGGCCGCCGCCGATCGCACGTCGGAAGCCGTTTTAGAAGCAGTTTCCGTGCCAATCTGCATAACCAGATCGACTTCCCCTTCCGCCAGCTGAAAACCAAACGTAGTCAGGGCATCAGCGAGATCGAGGCGGTGAGACGGGATTTTAGCCTGAACCAGCGTAAAGCGATCCAGCGCGGCGGCGGTCAGCGGCGGCGCCGATGCGGCAATATTCAACCTGGCGCTGTTAATACGGAAATAGTCGCTTTCCCAGGTTAACGGGTCGACGGTAGCGCGGAGAATCATAGCGTTATCCATTCAGTTGATGACCGACGTCTGCGCCAGAGTGTAGGAAACAAGCTCCGCCCCGGCGGCTACTCTGCCGACGGGGCGAAGGCGGCGCTTAACGCCAGACGCCTTTGGTATCGACGATCCAGTTCTGCTTGACGGCTTCCGGCGCTATGGCCTTGAACTCATTGTGATCCACCAGCATCACCAGCACATCGGCCTGCTGCAGCGCATCGCCGATGCTTTTCAACGTGACCTGGCCGGCCAGCGCCTTCGGCAGTTGCTCCACGTTCGGTTCTACCGCCAGCGTTTCGCCCTGATGCCAGTCGGCAATCAGCTGGGTCACTTCTACCGCCGGGCTTTCACGCAGGTCATCGATATTGGGTTTGAAGGCCAGACCGAAGCAGGCGATTTTCAGTTCGGACGCCCGCTTGTCGGTGGCCGCCAGGCAATCTGCCACTGCCGCTTTCACGCGGTCGACCACCCACAGCGGCTTGCCGTCGTTGACCAGTCGCGCCGTGTGAATCAAACGCGCCTGCTGCGGGTTCTGCGCCACGATAAACCACGGATCGACGGCGATACAGTGGCCGCCGACGCCCGGACCGGGCTGCAGAATATTGACGCGCGGATGGCGATTGGCCAGGCGAATCAGCTCCCAGACGTTAATCCCCTGATCGGCGCAGATCAGCGACAGTTCATTGGCGAAGGCGATGTTGACGTCGCGGTAGCTGTTTTCCGTCAGCTTGCACATTTCCGCCGTGCGCGAGTTGGTGATCACGCACTCGCCTTCCAGGAAGATTTTATACAGCGCGCTGGCGCGCTCGGAACATTTTGGCGTCATCCCGCCAATCACGCGGTCATTCTGAATCAGTTCCACCATCACCTGCCCCGGCAATACGCGCTCCGGGCAGTAGGCGATGTTGATGTCCGCCTCTTCGCCGGCATCCTGCGGGAAGCTCAGATCGCTGCGCGCCTGCGCCAGCCATGCGGCCATCTGTTCGGTAGCGCCAACCGGCGACGTCGATTCCAGAATCACCAGATCGCCCTTTTTCAGCACCGGCGCCAGCGATTTGGCGGCGGACTCCACAAAGGCCAGATCCGGCTCGTGATCGCCTTTGAACGGCGTCGGCACCGCGATCAGGAAGGCATCCGCCGCTACCGGCTTGTTCACCGCCTGCAGATAACCGCCGTCGACCGCTTCCTTCACCACTTTGTCCAGATCCGGCTCGACGATGTGAATCTCACCGCGGTTAATGGTTGCCACCGCGTGGGCATTAACATCAACGCCGATGACTTGCTTCTTGCGTGAGGCAAACGCCGCCGCCGTCGGCAGGCCGATATAACCCAGGCCGATAACTGAAATCGTGTCAAAACTCATAATGTCACCTGATAATTCTTTAACGCTTCGAGGATACGCTGGCAGGCATGACCATCGCCGTAAGGGTTATGCGCCCGGCTCATTGCGTGATATTCGTTTTCATCCGTCAGCAGACGTCCCACCGCTTCGACGATCTTCGCCACGTCGGTGCCTACCAGACGCACCGTGCCGGCATCAACCGCTTCCGGGCGTTCGGTGGTTTCACGCATCACCAATACCGGCTTGCCAAGCGACGGCGCTTCCTCTTGAATGCCGCCGGAATCCGTCAGGATAATGGTCGATCTGGCCATCAGATAGACGAACGGCAGGTAATCCTGCGGGTCGATCAGCATGATGTTGTCGATGCCTTTCAGAATACGGTTAACCGGCTCGCTGACGTTCGGATTCAGATGCACCGGGTACACCACCTGTACGTCAGGGTGCTGACGGGCAATTTCCGCCAGCGCGCTGCAGATACGCTCAAAACCGCCGCCGAAGCTCTCACGGCGGTGGCCGGTTACCAGAATCAGTTTCTTGTCATCATCCAGGAAGGGGTAGCGCTGCGCCAGTTCATCGCGCTGCTGCGTATCGCTCATCACGCGATCGCGCACCCAGAATAATGCGTCAATCACCGAGTTGCCGGTGACAAAAATCTGGCTGTCCGGCACCTGCTCACGCAGCAGGTTCTGACGTGAATTCTCCGTCGGCGCGAAGTGGAACATCGCCAGGTGGCCGGTCAGCGTGCGGTTCGCCTCTTCCGGCCAGGGGGAATATAAATTGCCGGTACGCAGGCCGGCCTCGACGTGGCCGACCGGAATGCGCTGATAAAATGCCGCCAGGCTGGTGGCCAGCGTGGTGGTGGTATCTCCGTGCACCAGCACCACGTCCGGTTTAAACTCTTCCAGAACGCCCTTCAGCCCTTCCAGAATGCGGCAGGTGATCTCCGTCAGCCCCTGCCCCGGTTGCATGATATTGAGATCGTAATCAGGAACAATTTCAAATAAGCGCAAGACCTGATCCAACATCTCACGATGCTGGGCGGTCACACAGACTCTTGCTTCAAAGGCTTCGTCCTGAGCCAAGGCATGTACCAACGGGGCCATCTTGATGGCCTCAGGTCGGGTGCCGAAAACGGTCAACACTTTCACAGCGGATCTCTTTTGGTCAGTTATCGCAGGCAAACCTGCAAAGAGGGCGCTTACGCGCCCATCAACGAATTATTATAATATTTTCAATTGCGTGAACGACGAACCAAAGCCACCCCGGCGCCGGCCATCGCACCGATAGCGCCCCATAGGATCAGCCAAAATACTCTTCTTGGACTATCACGTTTTACCGGCTCTTCCGGCGTGCGCAAATAGCGGTAAGTCTGAAACTGTTTATCCAGCGTCGGGCCGACGTTCAGCGTCGCCAGCATGGCGCGGTTTTGATCGTAATCCAAATCATAGCTTGGACCGGAGGCTTGTAAACCTTCCAGACGCGCCTGCAGCATCGGTTTGCCCAGCAGGAACAGGTCGGAGTCCGGCAGCTGTTCGGCCGGCGTATCGGTCTGCGCACGGGCGATGCCCTGCTGCTCGGCGATTTTCAGCGCCTGCTGCACCGAGCTCAGCTGACGCTTATAAATCGCGTCCGCCACCGCTTCCTGGCGCTTAACCTGCGCTTTCATCGAGGTGGTGCGCGCCGCCCAGGCGCCCTGAATCTCTTCGTTCAGATGCAGCGCCGCGCGATGGCTGGCAAACAGCACATATTCGCGCAGTAAACGGTTGGCATCCGACGCCGTTTCAGCCGTCAGTTTAACCCCGTCGTTCGGCACTTTGTTATCATCACGCGGCGTAAACTGAATATTGGCGATCAATTCATCAAGTAACGCGGCATCCGCGCGCTCATCCCCTTCCTGCCGCTGCTTGTAGTAATCGCTCTGCAGCCAGAAATCGCGCCGGGTATCGTAGGCCGCCAGCTGCATGATGAACTCTTTGTAGGCTTCATCGGCAATGCTCGGCTGGTCGGTCGCCACGGCCGGCATGGTGCGCACATCCAGATTCCTCAGGAACTGCTGCTGGGAGTAGTATCCGCCCAACGCATTCACGGTCGGCCGATCGGTGATCGCCGTTGCGCTCCACTCCTGTTTGACCAGGTAAGAGACCGCCAGCGCGACCGCTGCAAACAAAACGGCAAGACCAATAATCCAGACCTTGCCGCGCCACAAAGTGCGGCACAGGCCACGAATATCGAGTTCGTTATCTACCGCCGGGCGGTTCTTGTCTGACGTTGTATCTGGAATCATCACTGCCCAAAAGCCTCTGGTTTAAGGTACTTGCTTATTGTCCACCGAGCGACGCATACGGCGTTTGATGCGCTTAATATAACGCGCAACACGCCAGGCGCGCTTGATGCAATAACCGTAGAACAGAAATGCTAGCAAGAATAATGCCAACATGAACCATTCCGGGATAAATGTTAACCATTCGCCCAGCACGCCGACCGCCGCCAGCAGCGCTGCAGCCAGGGTAATCAGGACAAAAGCCTGACGCGGCGTAAAGCCGGCACGCATAATCAGATGGTGAATATGCTGCCGGTCGGGGGAAAACGGACTCATGCCCTTACGCAAACGGCGATACATAATGGCGATCATATCCATCAGCGGAATCGCGATGATCCACAGCGCGGTCACCGGACGAATCGCCGGCGTCTGGCCTTGCGAACTTTGCAGCAGCAGCCAGATGGCGGTAAAGCCGATCAGCGTACTGCCGGCGTCGCCCATAAACACTTTATAGCGACGGCCAAGAATGCCGAGGTTCAGCAAGATATAGGGAACGATGGCGGCGATCATGGCAAAACACCAGAATGCCAGCTCAGAATGACCGTTGAGATACAGCAGCACGCCCAGCGCGCCGAATGACACGCAGGACAAACCGCCCAGCAGGCCGTCGATGCCGTCCACCATATTGAAGGCGTTAATCGCCGCCCACACCGCAAACAGCGTTACCAGATAGCCGAACGGCCCCAGCTGCATTTCCCATCCGCCCAGAATATAGCCGAAGCTATGCAGGTACAGGCCGGCAAACACCATCATAATCACGCCGACCAGCGCCTGAACAAAGGCACGGATTTTTACGCTGATATCGAAACGGTCGTCCAACACGCCGACAAATACCAGCAAACCGGCGCAGGCGAGATATAACTTGCTGTGCGCAATCGTTTGGTCAGAGATCAGGAAGGCAAAACACAGTCCGGCATAAACCGAAATCCCCCCGACCAGCGGAATTAACCCCTGGTGACGCTTGCGATAATTGGGTTTATCCACCAGGCCGATCGGTTTCGCTGCCTTACGGGCAACAAATAAAAATGCCAAGGAGAATAGAAAAACAAATAGAATTTCAGTACTCATGTGAGTAGTTCACAGTTAACAGATCTCTGAGAAGATAAGGCAGCTTAACACGGGCTGAATCTGGCACCAGATGTCTCGCTTCCTTTCAGTCATTTCCTATGACGAACGCGATTGAGTTTCATTGCACTATATAGCATTTCTCATCGTGAACGACCGATGCCGCAAATGGATATGTGCGTAACCCAATCAAACACGCCGCGATCAGAAAAGTAAATTAAATTTCTATTTCTGCCGCGTATCCTATCTGCCAAAAGCAAAAAACGCCACGGCTTGGCGTGGCGTTGATTAAATTTTTTATGTAATTATGAGCGCTTCATCATATCGAAGAACTCATCATTGGTCTTGGTCATCGCCAATTTATTAATGAGGAACTCCATCGCGTCGATCTCCCCCATCGGGTGGATAATCTTGCGCAGGATCCACATCTTCTGCAGCTCTTCAGAACTGGTGAGCAGCTCTTCCTTACGGGTACCGGAGCGGTTGTAATCAATCGCCGGGAAGACACGTTTTTCCGCAATCTTACGCGACAGGTGCAGTTCCATGTTGCCGGTGCCCTTGAACTCTTCGTAAATCACTTCGTCCATCTTCGAGCCGGTATCCACCAGCGCAGTGGCGATAATGGTCAGGCTGCCGCCCTCTTCCACGTTACGCGCCGCGCCGAAGAAGCGCTTCGGACGGTGCAGGGCGTTGGCGTCCACACCACCGGTCAGCACCTTGCCGGAAGCCGGCACCACGGTGTTGTAAGCGCGCGCCAGACGGGTGATGGAGTCAAGCAGGATAATCACGTCCTTCTTGTGCTCAACCAGACGCTTGGCCTTTTCGATCACCATTTCCGCAACCTGCACGTGGCGGGAAGCCGGTTCGTCGAAGGTTGAGGCGATCACTTCGCCCTTCACCAGACGCTGCATCTCGGTGACTTCTTCCGGACGTTCGTCGATCAGCAGCACCATCAGCACGCAGTCCGGGTGGTTGTAGGCAATGCTCTGGGCAATGTTCTGCAGCAGCATGGTCTTACCGGCTTTCGGCGGTGCGACGATCAGGCCGCGCTGGCCGCGACCGATCGGCGATGCCAGATCCAGTACGCGAGCGGTCAGGTCTTCGGTTGAACCGTTGCCGCGCTCCATACGCAGACGCGAGTTGGCATGCAGCGGCGTCAGGTTTTCGAACAGGATTTTACTGCGGGCGTTTTCCGGTTTGTCGTAGTTGACTTCGTTAACCTTCAGCAGGGCAAAGTAACGTTCGCCTTCTTTTGGCGGACGAATCTTACCGGAAATGGTGTCACCTGTACGGAGGTTGAAGCGGCGGATTTGGCTAGGGGATACGTAGATGTCGTCGGGGCCTGCGAGGTAGGAACTGTCTCCGGAGCGGAGGAAACCAAATCCATCCTGCAATATCTCCAGCACGCCGTCACCGAAAATATCCTCTCCGCTTTTCGCATGCTGCTTGAGAATGGAAAAGATAATGTCCTGCTTACGCATGCGGGCCAGGTTTTCCAGCCCCATATTTTCGCCGAGTGTGATCAGGTCAGAAACCGGCGTGTTCTTTAATTCGGTAAGATTCATAGTGGTGGGTTCTTAAAATCGGGGTATGTCTCGAACTTTAACGTGAATAGTATGGCAGCGTGATGTTCCCGCATCGGGATTTTCGTGCCTGTTTACTGGACGTTCAATCACCGGGCCGCTTAGCCGTCGTGGTAAGAGATGGCTTACATTGGACGCGCACGCTGGCGGTTTAGGATCGAAGGTGCCTTAAAACTGATTTTTGCAAAACCATTGATTGTCAACGCGCGGGCCAAGTCCAGGTATGAAGACAACGCCGATGCTATGACACAGAGTAACGCTTTAGATTCAAACTCTTTAGACTTAAAACTTCGGGCAAGTTCTATATGCAGTGTGATTAAACTTAACACGCTTCTCGGCGGGCGTCTATAGCCGCCGCAAGCAAACTGCATCTTTAGTCGCAGACGGGCCATGTTTACCCACATCGCCGTGCGGAGCCTGCCTGGAGAGCCGCGGACACTGCTGCCGCAAACCGGAAAAATTGGGCCGGCGCCGATGCGAAAACTCGCGACCGGACGCCAGACCCGGGGCATCCCGCCCGGTTACAGATTGGCGGTCAGGAAATCTTTCAGCTGACCTTTGGACAGTGCGCCCACTTTGGTCGCCGCCACTTCACCGTTCTTGAACAGCAACAGCGTTGGGATGCCGCGGATACCGTACTTAGGTGCGGTAGCCGGGTTCTCGTCGATGTTCAGTTTGCTGATAGTCAATTTGCCGTCGAACTCTTCGGCAATTTCATTAAGAATCGGAGCAATCATCTTGCACGGACCACACCACTCAGCCCAGAAGTCGACCAGGATTGGCCCTTCGGCATTCAGCACCTCTGTAGCAAAGCTGTCGTCAGTCAGGTGAATAATTTTATCGCTCATGTTCTACTCCACAGGATTATGTCTACCTTGTTGGTGTAGCATTAAACCAACTCAAGGTGATTTTATTTCACCGCGTTTATTTCAACGGATGTGCTTTCGTAAAGCAATAGTTAGCTGATATTCTACCACACTATGAGCAAAACACACTTGACTGAACAGAAGTTTTCCGACTTCGCCCTGCACCCGTTAGTCCTTGAAGCCCTTGAAAAAAAAGGGTTTCACAACTGCACGCCTATTCAGGCGCTGGCATTACCGCTCACGCTCTCCGGGCGTGACGTTGCAGGTCAGGCGCAAACCGGTACCGGAAAGACGTTGGCATTTCTGACGTCTACTTTTCACTATTTACTCTCCCACCCGGCGAAACAGGATCGCCAGACCAACCAACCGCGCGCCTTGATCATGGCGCCTACGCGCGAGCTGGCGGTGCAGATCCACGCCGATGCGGAAATGCTGTCGCAGTCCACCGGACTGAAGCTGGGCCTGGCCTACGGCGGCGACGGCTACGACAAACAGCTGAAAGTGCTGGAAAAGGGCGTAGATATTCTGATCGGCACTACCGGCCGACTGATTGACTACGCAAAACAAAACTATATCGACCTGAGCGCCATTCAGGTGGTGGTGCTGGATGAAGCCGATCGCATGTACGATCTGGGCTTTATCAAAGATATCCGCTGGCTGTTCCGCCGCATGCCATCGGCCGATCAGCGTCTGAACATGCTGTTCTCCGCCACCCTCTCCTACCGCGTACGCGAGCTGGCGTTCGAGCAGATGAACAATGCCGAATATGTGGAAGTCGAACCGGAACAGAAAACCGGCCACCGCATCAAAGAAGAGCTGTTCTACCCGTCCAACGAAGAGAAAATGCGCCTGCTGCAGACGTTGATTGAAGAAGAATGGCCGGATCGCGCCATCGTCTTCGCCAACACCAAACACCGCTGCGAAGACATCTGGGGCCATCTGGCCGCCGACGGTCACCGCGTGGGCCTGCTGACCGGCGACGTCGCCCAGAAAAAACGCCTGCGTATTCTGGAAGACTTCACCAAAGGCAGCCTGGATATTCTGGTGGCCACCGACGTTGCTGCGCGCGGCCTGCATATTCCTGCGGTTACCCACGTCTTCAACTACGATCTGCCTGACGACTGCGAGGACTACGTCCACCGCATCGGCCGTACCGGCCGCGCCGGCGCCAGCGGGCACTCCATCAGCCTGGCCTGTGAGGAATATGCCCTCAACCTGCCGGCGATCGAAGCCTATACCGGCCACAGCATTCCGGTCAGCAAATACAACAGCGACGCACTGCTGGATGATTTGCCGGCGCCGAAACGCCTGTCGCGCCCGCGCGGCGGCAACAATTCGCGCCGTAATTCGTCGCAACGCCGCAGCGGCGGCGCGCCGCGCAACAACCGTAAACGTTCAGGCTGAGATAACTCCATGAATTTCACATTGCATCCCGACAGCCAAGGTTACTTTCCCCACAGTCCGGCGCCGCTCGGCAACGGCGGGCTGACAGCCACGATGCGATGTGAAACTTCAGGGAGATAAATTATGCTCAGTTCCAGCACGCTGTATGCCGCCATCGATCTGGGGTCCAACAGCTTCCATATGTTGGTAGTGCGCGAGGTCGCCGGCAGTATTCAGACGCTGGCGCGTATCAAACGCAAAGTCCGGCTGGCGGCCGGGCTGGATCGGGACAATAACCTGTCGCACGACGCCATGCAGCGCGGCTGGCAATGCCTGCGGCTGTTTTCCGAACGTCTGCAGGATATTCCGCGCGAACAGATCCGCGTGGTGGCGACCGCCACGCTGCGTCTGGCGAATAACGCCGATGAGTTCCTGCATACCGCACAGCAAATTTTAGGCTGCCCGGTACAGGTGATCAGCGGCGAAGAAGAGGCGCGCCTGATTTACCACGGCGTGGCGCACACTACCGGCGGCCCCGATCGGCGTCTGGTGGTCGATATCGGCGGCGGCAGCACCGAACTGGTGACCGGCAGCGGCGCCCAGGCCGAGCAGCTGTACAGCCTGTCGATGGGCTGCGTCACCTGGCTGGAACGCTTCTTCAGCGACCGTAACCTCGGGCGCGACAACTTTGACCGCGCCGAACTGGCCGCGCGCGAAATGGTGCGACCGATTGCCTCCGCTTTACGTGAGCACGGCTGGCAGATCTGCGTCGGCGCCTCCGGCACCGTGCAGGCGCTGCAGGAAATCATGGTGGCGCAGGGTATGGACGAACGCATTACCCTGCCGAAATTGCGCCAGCTCAAACAGCGCGCCATCCAATGCGGCAAGCTGGAAGAGCTGGAAATTGAAGGCCTGACGCTGGAGCGCGCGCTGGTGTTCCCCAGCGGGCTGTCGATTCTGCTGGCGATCTTCCAGGAGCTGGGCATTGAGAGCATGCTGCTTTCCGGCGGTGCGCTGCGCGAAGGGCTGGTGTACGGCATGCTGCACCTGCCGGTGGAGCAGGATATCCGCCACCGCACCATTCGCAATCTGCAGCGGCGCTACCTGCTGGATACCGAGCAGGCGGCCCGCGTTGCCCAGTTGGCGAGTAACTTCTCACAGCAGGTAGCCAATGAGTGGCAGCTGGATACCCGCAGCCGTGAACTGCTGCACGCCGCCTGTCTGATTCATGAAATCGGTCTGAGCGTCGACTTCAAACAGGCGCCGCAGCACGCCGCCTATCTGATTCGCCATCTGGCGCTGCCCGGTTTTACCCCGGCGCAGAAAAAACTGCTGGCCGCCCTGCTGCAAAACCAGAGCAACACGCTCGATCTCACGCTGCTCAGCCAGCAAAACGCCGTGCCGCCGCGCATCGCCCAGCATTTGTGCCGCCTGCTGCGCCTGGCGATTATCTTCGCCAGCCGCCGCCGCGACGACACGCTGCCGGCGGTCAGACTGCGCGGCCACCAGAACGACGACGCGCTGCGCGTGATTGTGCCGCACGGCTGGCTGGAGCAGCATCCGCTGCGTGGTGAAGAGCTGGAGCAGGAAAGCCGCTGGCAGAGCTATGTCCACTGGCCGCTGATGCTGGAAGAACAGGCCTAACCCGATGCGGGCTCGCCCAGGCGAACCCCGCTTTTTCCCCGCGACTCAGCCGCCGCCCTTGGCCTTCGCCAGCATGGCGCGGATATTGGCGACGTTGCTCTGCCCCTTTTGCATCCGTTCCTGCGGGCTAATTACCTTACGCTCCGTTTCCCACGCCAAATCATCCTGCGGCAGCTCCAACAGGAAACGGCTCGGCTCCGGACGCACCAATTCACCATACTGTCGGCGCTCACGGCACAGGGTGAAAATCAGCTCTTTTTGGGCGCGGGTTATCCCCACATAGGCCAGACGCCGCTCTTCCTCGACATTATCTTCATCAATACTGCTCTGATGCGGCAGTAAACCCTCCTCCATCCCCACCAGGAACACATAGGGGAACTCCAGCCCCTTGGAGGCGTGCAGCGTCATCAGTTGCACCTGGTCCAGCTCTTCCTCGCTTTCGCCGCGCTCCATCATGTCGCGCAGCGTGAAGCGGGTGACCACCTGCGTCAGCGTCATCGGCTCTTCCAGATCGCTGCCTTCCAGCATTTCCGTCATCCAGCCGAACAGCGTATTGACGTTTTTCATGCGCATTTCCGCCGCCTTCGGGCTGGCGGAGGTTTCAAACAGCCAGCTTTCGTAGTCGACGCCGCGAATCAGGTCGCGCACCGCCGCCACCGGCTCGCGCTCGGCCTGCCGGGCGATGCCGTCCATCCACTGGGTAAAACGCTGCAGCGACTCCAGGCCGCGGCCGGTAAGGTGCTGGCCCAGCCCCACGTCGAAGCTGGCGGCAAACAGGCTCTTATTGCGCAGGTTGGCCCACTCTCCCAGCTTCTGCAGCGTCGCCGGGCCGATTTCCCGCTTCGGCGTATTGACGATGCGCAGAAAGGCGCTGTCGTCGTCCGGGTTGGTCAGCACCCGCAGGTAGGCCAGCAGATCCTTGATTTCCGGGCGGGAGAAGAACGAGGTACCGCCGGAAATCTTGTACGGGATGCGGTTCTGCATCAGCATTTTTTCGAACACCCGCGACTGGTGGTTGCCGCGGTACAAAATGGCGTAATCGCCATAGTTGGTCTTCTTCACAAAGTGGTGGGCGATCAGCTCGCCAACCACCCGCTCGGCCTCGTGGTCTTCGTTATTGGCGGTCACTACTTTCAGCTCTTCACCGTAGCCCAGCTCGGAAAACAGCCGTTTCTCAAACACGTGCGGGTTATTGGCGATCAAAATGTTGGCCGCTTTCAGAATACGCTCGCTGGAGCGGTAGTTCTGCTCCAGCTTAATCACCTGCAGCGCCGGGAAATCCTCTTTCAGCAGCACCAGGTTCTGCGGCCGCGCGCCGCGCCAGGAGTAGATTGACTGGTCATCATCGCCCACCACGGTAAAACGGGCGCGGTTGCCCACCAGCAGCTTCACCAGCTCATACTGGCTGGTGTTGGTATCCTGATACTCATCCACCAGCAGATAGCGCAGGCGGTTTTGCCAGCGTTCACGCACCTCTTCGTTGCGCTGCAGCAGCAGCGTCGGCAGCAGGATCAAATCGTCGAAATCCAGCACGTTACAGGCGCGCATATGCGCATGGTACAGACCGTAACAGTGGGCAAATAGCTTGTCGCGCTCGGAGCGCGCCAGCTCGGCAGCACGCTGGGGGTCCACCAGATCGTTCTTCCAGTTGGAAATGGTGGAGATCAGCTGCGCCACCAGCGTTTTGTCATTTTCCAGCCATTTTTCCGTCAGCTCTTTCAGCAGCGCCAGCTGATCCTGGTCGTCAAACAGCGAGAAGTTGGACTTCATCTCCAGCGCTTTATATTCGCGCTTGATGATCTCCAGCCCCAGCGTATGGAAGGTCGAAATCATCAGGCCGCGCGCCTCTTTCCGCCCCAACGTCTGCGATACGCGCTCTTTCATCTCGCGCGCCGCCTTGTTGGTAAAGGTCACCGCGGCGATATGCCGCGCCTGATAGCCGCAATGGTGGATCAGGTGGGCGATTTTATTGGTGATTACGCGCGTCTTGCCCGAGCCGGCGCCGGCCAGAACCAGGCAGGGACCGGTAACGAATTCAACGGCTTGTTGTTGGCTGGGGTTTAATCGCATGGGGCTTTATGGCTCGACAATCTTAACGTGGGACAGGCAGTGTAGCAGAAAGCGCCGGCAAGATTGATACCCGTCGCGTCAATGCCGCCCTGCCCGGATAAAACGGGTATAATGCGCCCTCCACCGTAAGCACACAGGGTAATACCATGGCGAAGAGCGCATCCGCACTGCATATTTTGGTTGATAACGAGAAGCTGGCCAATGAACTGCTGGCCAAACTCAAGCGCGGCGTCAGCTTCGACACGCTGGCGCGCAAATACTCGACCTGCCCGTCGAAACGTAACGGCGGCTCACTGGGCGAATTCAACAAGGGCGCGATGGTGCCGGCGTTTGATAAAGCGGTGTTCAGCATCCCGCTGCTCAAACCGTACGGGCCGGTGAAAACCCAGTTCGGCTACCACATTATCAAGGTGTTGTACCGAAACTGACCGGCAGCGCCCGAAGGGGCGCCGCCGGGGCGTTATTGCGCGCCGTTCTCCGGCGTCGCCGCTTCGCCTTCAGGCTTCGGCTCTTCGCTCACCACCGCCGGTGGCGGCGCCATAATGCCGTTGTAAACATCCTGCAGCTGCTTCATATTGGTTTCCGCTTCGCCTTTCGGCTGCTGCAGCACCAGCGTAGCGTCCTGCGACAGTTGCAGTTTCAGCGCCTGGTGCAATGATTCCGGCGTCAGCGACGCCAGAAACGCCTGACGCAGCTTCTGATACATCTCCGGGGAAATGTCCACCACGCCGCTCTGCTGCGAACGCAGACGCTGGCTCATCAGCACATCGGTATCGGTACGGGCATAGGTGGCGAACAGCTTGCTCAGCTGATCGTTCTTCTGCGCCAGCAAATCATCAAATTCCTGCTGGCTGAGCCCGTTATCACGCACCGCCGCCATTTCCGTCGCCACAAACTCCAACGCGGACTTCAGGTTGGCGTTGCTGGTGTTGAGATGAATAGCGCACTGTGAACGCTGATACTGCACCCGGCAGTCGAAGCCCAGCTGCGCATCCTTCTGCGGGCTCTTTTCCAGCGCGCGCTGCAGGTGCCAGAACAGCGCCTCGCGCGCCAGATCGCTGCGCCAGTAGCGGCTCAGCTGCTGGGAGTCGCGAATCGGCTGCCACGGCGTATCCCACATAATGGACAGCATATCCTGCTGGATAGACTCATTCATCAGGCTGACCGGCTGCGGCGGCAGCGGCGCCAGGGTCGGCATGGTGGCAGGCGTTTCCCGTTTGCCGCTCAGCGGCGAAAAGGCCTTGTTGATCTGCTCGCTCAGGCTGCGGCTGTCCACCCGACCGACCACATACAAGGTCATCATGTCCGGGGTGTACCACTGCTGGTAAAAATCTTTCAGCTGTTCAAGATTGACCGGCCGCTTCACCGCCTGGCCCGGGTCGTGCGCCAGCAGCGTAGAGCCTTTCAGCCGATAGCGCCACCAGGCATCCTGGGTATTGGCAGGGAACAGGCCGATCGGATCGGCACCGGAATTCACCACCTTATGCACCGTCTGCTCGTCGATCGGCAGCTTGCCGCTGGTTTCCGCCAGCCAGCTCAGCGCCTCTTTCAGCAGATCCGGGCGGTTATTCGGCAAACTCAGGTTATAGAGGGTGAAATCATACGAGCTAATAGCCGGCGGCAGCGGCTGTTCGTCATCCACGCCCTGCTGCCACAGCGAACGCAGCTGCGGCGAACTTTCGTTGCGCGCCATCGCCAGGCGCGGCAGCAGGTGGGCGAAACCGATCTGCTGGGAAGATTCGACCAGCGATCCGGTATTCACCAGCAGCCGCAGTTCAATGCGGTCGCTTGGCCGCTGCGGCGTATCCAGCACCTGCCAGGAAAACCCGTTATCCAATTTTCCCTGCTGCCAGGCAGGATCGGGTTGTAGCGCTTCAGCCTGCACGCCGCCGCTGGCGGCCGCCAACAACAGCCCACCCACAAGAAGATGAATTCTGGTGCCCTGCATGTGAACCCCTACTTAATGGCTATCCAATTTATCTTTGATACACGTATTCCATTCACTGGAATCATAAAAGCACGCCCTGAGTTTCACAGTGGGGCGGAAAGTAGAAAGTGTACCATTGTGTTGGACCGCGCGCCTTGTTCGATGTTACCCAATGCGGCGAAAAATAGTCGTTGAGGGAGTTTTACAAGCGGAAAAGGTGGAAAACGCCATCGGCCGCCACAACAGCCGATGGCTTGACTTCAACAACCGGCCGTCACGTCGAGCGTTGGCTCTCGTCCGCCACGCCGGCAGGCCGTTTGTTATTCAGCGTATCTTTCAGCTGCTGGCTGTCCAGCTGGTTGCACCATTTGGCCACCACCACCGTCGCCACGCCGTTGCCCACCAGGTTGGTCAGCGCACGCGCCTCCGACATAAAGCGGTCGATGCCGAGAATCAGCGCCAGCCCCGCCACCGGAAGATGACCGACTGCGGAAAGGGTCGCCGCCAGCACGATAAAGCCGCTGCCGGTCACCCCCGCCGCCCCTTTCGAGGAGAGCAGCAGCACTATCAACAGCGTAATCTGATGCATAATATCCATATGAGCATTGGTGGCCTGGGCGATAAACACCGCCGCCATGGTCAGATAAATCGAGGTGCCGTCCAGGTTGAAGGAGTAACCGGTCGGGATCACCAGCCCCACCACCGATTTCTTGCAACCCAGCCGCTCCATCTTGTCCAGCATGCGCGGCAGCGCGGATTCGGACGACGAGGTGCCCAGCACGATCAGCAACTCTTCTTTGATGTAGTTAACAAACTTGAAGATGCTGAAGCCGTTGGCGCGGGCAATCGCCCCCAGCACCACCACCACGAACAGGATACAGGTGAGGTAGAAGCACAAAATCAGCTGCCCCAACTGCACCAGAGTGCCCACGCCGTATTTACCGATGGTGAACGCCATCGCGCCGAAAGCGCCCAGCGGCGCCAGACGCATGATCATATTGATGATGCCGAAAATCACGTTGGAGAAGCTTTCGATCACATTAAAGATCAGCTGCCCCTTTTCTCCCAGGCGATGCAGCGCAAAACCGAACAGCACCGCAAACAGCAGCACCTGCAGGATATTGCCGCTGGCGAAGGCGCCGATCACACTGCCGGGAATAATATCCAACAGGAACGGAATAATCCCCTGCTGCGAGGCCTGTTCGGCGTACACCGCCACGGCTTTGGCATCCAGCGTAGCGGGATCGACGTTCATCCCCGCTCCCGGCTGTACCACGTTCACCACCACCAGGCCGATAATCAGCGCGATGGTGCTGACTATCTCAAAGTACAGCAGCGCAATGGCACCGGTGCGGCCGACGGCCTTCATGCTCTCCATGCCTGCGATGCCGGTTACCACGGTACAGAAGATCACCGGCGCGATAATCATTTTGATTAACTTAACAAACCCATCACCCAGAGGTTTCATCTGAGTGCCGAGGTCAGGGTAGAAATGGCCGAGTAGCACACCCAGCGTAATGGCCATAAGCACCTGGAAATAAAGGCTCTTAAAGATATTTTTTTTCATATGAACATCCTTTGAAGGGGACGCGGACAGGCGGTTATCGGTACTTTTCATGCCTGCTCAACGCCTGCGCGAAAATAACACCCGATTAACAAGATGGGAACAATTTGCTGAGATCGCGCCTGTCGTTGATATGAATTTAAGAGCTGAAACGGTACAGCAGAAATGAAACGAAAAAACAGCGTAAAACCGGGTTTACGCGCGTTTTTTACAGAAGATTGTATTGTGGCCCCGCAGACCGGGGCGCAGAGATAGACAGCCTGCCGGCGGCAAAACGCCGCCGGCAGCAGGGGTCAGCGCCAGATAAACCAGGCGAACAGCGACACCACCAACACGCAGAGGATATTCAGCCAAAAGCCGACTTTCACCATCTCGCTCTGGCGGATCTCGCCGGTGCCGTAAACAATGGCGTTCGGCGGCGTCGCCACCGGCAGCATAAAGGCACAGGACGCGCCAATGCCGATCACGATGGTCAGCAGCGCCGGCGGCATGCCCAGCGCTTCCGCCACCGTAGCGAACACCGGCACCAGCAGCGCGGCGCTGGCGGTGTTGCTGGTGAATTCGGTCAGGAAAATAATAAATGCCGCCACCGCCAGAATAATCACAAACCAGTGGCTGGCGCCAAACAGCGACGCCATCCCTTCAGCCATCACCGCACTGGCGCCGGAGTCTTTAAGGATCACGCTCAGCGTCAGGCCGCCGCCGAACAGCATCAGCACGCCCCACTCGGTGTTCTGCTGAATCTGCGCCCAGCTGGCCACGCCGCTGATGCCGATCAGCACCGCCGCACCTACCGCCACCAGGGTGTCGAACTGCTTCACGCCGCCGAGCAGCGCGCTGATCTGGCTGCTGAGGATCCAGCAAAAGACCGTCAGCAGGAAAATACCCAGCGTAATCCAGCGTGGTCGCGTCCACGGGAAGTTTTCCAGCGTGATGTCAAAGCGGTGCTTCAGATTCGGCCGCATCATCAGGTACAGCGTGCCGACCATCAGCGGCAGCAGCACGATCATCACCGGCACGCCGAACTTCATCCAGCCGACGAAATCCAACCCCAGCTGCGCTGCGGCAATGGCGTTCGGCGGGCTGCCGACCATGGTGCCCAGGCCGCCGATACTGGCGCTGTAGGCGATGCCCAGCAGCAGGAAGACGTAAGTATTGTGATCCCGTTCGCGGTCAAGGTTGCTCAGGATCCCCATCGCCAGCGGCAGCATCATCGCCGCCGTCGCGGTATTGCTGATCCACATCGACAACACCGCCGTCGCGCCAAACAGCATCAGCGCCGCCAGCAGCATTTTACCGCCCGCCAGCAACAGCAGCCGGTTGGCGATCAGCCGGTCCAGCTTTTGGATATGCAGCGCCGTCGCCAGCGCAAAGCCGCCGAAGAACAGGAAGATGGTCGGGTTGGCGAACGACGCCAGCGCCTTATCGACATTCATCATGCCGAGCGCCACCGCCATCACCGGCACCAGCAGCGCCGTCACGGTGACGTGGATCGCCTCGGTCAGCCAGAGAATACCGATAAACGCCAGCAGCGCCAGGCCGGTATTTTCCTGCGGGGAAAAAGGCAGCGTGTAGAGCAAAACCGCAAATAGCACGCAGTCGGCCGCCAGAATCAGCAGCCCGCGCCGCGTCGCCGGCGAAGAAGTAGAGGGTGTCAGAGGAGTATCAGCCATGAATTTCGCATCCCTTGGTCATCAAATGTGGCAGCTTGTAACAAAATGTGCCAACCAAGACGCCAGCATAAGGGTTGTTTACGGCCTTGTTGAGAAAAAGTTTCTATTTATGCGAGCAGTAACACACCGATAACCGCAGATGGACGCAATAACGGCCTATTTATCGCCGCCGGCGATAAACCGCCGTTCAAACTCGTCGCGCGGCAGCGGGGCCGAGAACAGGAAGCCCTGGCCGTGTTCGATACCGTTTTGCAGCAGCCAGTCGCGCTGCGCCGCCGTCTCCACCCCTTCCGCCAGCACCGGCAACTGCAGCACCTGCGAAATCTGGCCGATAATACGCGCCATGGCATCATCCGCCGGCAGGCTGCAGATGAAGCTTTTGTCGATCTTGATCTGATCGACCGGCAGGCTCTTGAGGCGGTTGAGGTAATGCAGGTTGGAATACCCCATGCCGAAATCGTCCAGTGAGATAGACAAGCCCAGCTCATGCAGCTCGCGCAGCTTCGCCAGCAGGTGGTCAAAGTCGTCGATACGCACCGTTTCGGTGATTTCCAGCTGCAGCTGACGCGGGTCGATCTGGTGCTGCGCCAGCAGCTGTTTCAGGTGGGGGATAAACCCGGCGTCGCGCATCTGCAGCGGTGAAATATTTACCGCCAGCGGCAGGCCGATGCCCCGCGCCCGCCAGTCGGCCAGCATGCGGCAGGCCTCTTCCAGCACCCAGTTGCCCAGCGGCACCATCACCCCCAGCTCTTCCGCCAGCGGGATGACATCCGCCGGCAGGCTGAAGCTGCCGTCATACTGCTGCCAGCGCAGCAGGGCTTCCGCGCCGACCGGCGTGTTGCTGCGCATCGCCATCTGCGGCTGCAGGAACAGGGCAAACTGGTTATGTTCGATACCGTGCAGAATTTCGCTTTCCTGCGTCAGGCGCTTTTGCGTGCGTTCCGTCAGCCGCGGCTCAAAGAACAGGATGCGGTTCTTGCCGTCGCGGTGGGCCGACATCATCGCCGACATGGCGCTGCGCAACAGCTGTTCGGCGTTTTCCCCCGGCTGGAGGTAATGGGCGATGCCGATGCTGGCGCTCGGCCGCAGCGACAACGGCTCAATGCTCAGCGGCGCATTAAGCTGCCGCATGATGCGCTGCGCCAGCTGCATGGCGTGAAACGGCCGTTCAACGCCCTTTGCCAGAATGGCGAACTCGGCATTGCTCAGCTGCGCCAGCAGCGAATCCTTATCCAGGCACTGGCGTAATTTTTCTGTCAGCGCCAGCAGCAGCTTTTCCCGCTGCTGCTGCGACAATACGCCGGTCGCCTCATGCAGCGTTTCAATGCCGATCACCAGCAGGTTAAACCGCTGGGGACGCAGGGTCGACGCGATATGCTGCTCCAGCAGGGCGGTCAGCAGTACCTGATTCGGCAGCCCGGTGACCGAGTTGCGCGTACTGAGGCGGCTCATATCCGCATATGCCCGCGCCAGCCGCTGCTGATTGCGGTTGTAATTGCGCACCAGCAGGCCCAGTTCGTCATCCTGATGCAGCGTCGGCAGCATCAGCTGATGATACGGCGCATCCTCTTCGGAGATATTTTCCAGCTCTTTCGCCATCGCGCGCAGCGGATAGACCATCAGCCGGTTCATGCACCAGGTGATGGCGATCGACAGAATCAGCGCCAGCAGCAGATAGGTCGACAGCATGGTCGACAGCGCGCTGAGGATAAATTTGTACATGCGGTAGGAGTCGGCCTGCAGCACCAGATAGGCCAGCGGCTGCGGATTGGCCGGCACCCGCTCCAGCGAATAGAGCGGCACCGAGATGCGCACCGGCAGGTCGAACAGCCGCGCGATCGCCGCCGGCACCGGGCGTTCCGGCGGGAAGTTGGCGTGCAGCGCCTGCAGTTCATTCGGCAAGACAATATCTGCCTGCGTCAGAATACCGACCGGCAGCAGCGAGTTCAGCACCCGTTTGCTTTCCCGCATATCCATGCGCAGCACCGCGTCCGCCAGCGGCTGACGCACAGAATGGGCGATATTCTCCAGCTGTTGGGCGTAGTCATCCCTGCGCTGCTGCACAAAATGGAACAACTGAATCACGATAAAAATACAGATCGTCACCAGCGCCACGCCGGACACCGTCGCCATCTGCTTAATCGTTAATGAACGCCTGACGCGCAAATCTGCTCTCCGTTAATCGGACTGAAAGAATAATCAGGGACGAGAGTCACGCCACGCCCTTTTTGAATCGGTTCGAGTATACGCGATCGCTGCGTGTTTTTATCTTGCCATTGTTATGGAAGAACTTAGAAATACGCGGGTTTCAGTCTTTTCCTAACCTGAACACAGGGTAGCAAAACTACCCTGTGGGCGACACTCTGAATCTGTCTGATTATTTCCGGGGGCGGACGGGGATGAAAAGAGGCCGGCGCGCCGTTACCCCGGGAGGGGAACCCGCGCCGGCCAGCGCATTACTTGAAGTCGGCGTACGGCGTTAGCGGCTGCGGCGGCAGATCCAGATCGCCCTGCCAGCCGCCCTGCGAATAGCGCAGATAAATCAGCGCATGGCTTGGCGTGTAGTCTTTCGCCTGCTGGATATCCACGCCGGCGCCGAGCGTCCAGTGCGACGTCAGGCGGCGCTCGACGATGGCGCGCAGCGTATAGCCCACCCCGGTGGAGGAGCTGCCGCTTTCGACGGCCTGTTTATCCGGCAGCGAATCCGGAATCAGCCCCTGCAGCGGATAACGCCGCTGGCTGTCGGTTTTCGAGTGGGACAGCGACACCGAACCGCCCACCTCAAACGACCAGTTCTCGGTGCGCTGGCGATAGTTGACCGGCAGCGCCAGCGACATATAGCGCTGCGGGCTGTAGTAGCCGCCCTGCCCCAGCGAATAGCCGCTCAAATCCTTCTGGTAGTGCCACAGCATGGTATTGAGGCCGATGGTCGCCCGCCGGTTGTCCTCGTTGATCAGCTTGTAGTAATAGCCGGCCATCAGACGTTCACGCTGGTTATCCGCCACGTTTTTACCGGTCAGTTGATGAGCGCTGAGATCGGCCCAGACGCCGTGCGCCTCGCCGCGGTCGTAGCTGGCGCTCAGGCTGACGCCGGTGGCGCGGACGCCGCCCCAGGTTTTGCCGGTATTGGGATCGCGGGTGCCGCCATAGGCCAGCAGCGAGCTGGAGATCGGCCGCTTTGATGCGCCGAGCGTCCAGCCGATATGCCGCCAGTCGCCGCTGTAGGCCAGGCCGCCGACCCAGTCGACCACCTCAAAGCCCATCGGCGTAGTGCCGATATCCGCCTGCCAGCGGTCGTTCTTCCAGCCCGCCGCCACGCTGGTGCCGTTGGTTTTTTGCCGCTCATCGCCGCTGCAGCCCACATCATGGCAGGTGCCGAAGGTTTCGTACGATTTGCCGTCGCGGGTCGAGAAGCGCCCGGCGTTCAGCTGGACGGTATCGGTGCGCAGGAAGGCGCGCCCGTCATACAGCGGCAGGTCCACCTGCAGCATGGTGTCATGCGCCCGATAGTCCGACACCCCGCCGGTGCCGCTGGAGCCCCAATAATCGTGATCCAGCGTCACATTCACATCCTGCTGGCGGTACAGATCCGCCGCGTCGGCGCGGATGCCGCGTTTGAGCCAGTCATCGCCCGGCGTATTGCGCGTCAGGCGAGTATAATCGTCATTATTCTGCGGAATGCCCGGCGTGATGCCGCCGGCCACCATCGCCTGCTGATAATCCTGCCGCGCCAGATCCGGCTGCCGCTGTTCGCGCTCCAGCCTGGCCGCATCACGGTAAATCAGCGCTTTGCCCTGGCCGTTCTCTTCCTGCGCCGCCGCCGTCTTCAGCTGGCTGAAGATCTCGCCCGCCTTCTGCCGCTCGCCCACCGCATGCCAGGCGTTGGCCTCGCGGCGCCGGCCGTTAAGCGACGTATCCTGCGCCGGTGATGCACTCTGCAGCCGCTGACGCGCCGCCGGCAGATCGCCCTGCGCCACATAGGCTTCAATCTCGCCCAGCCGCGCATCCGGATTGTTTGGCTCACGCGCCCGCACGCGCCGGTAATCCGCCAGCGCGCTCTGGTAGTCGCCGTTCGCCAGCGCCCAGTCGGCCAGCGTCAGATCGATACGCGTGGCCGTCGGCTGCCGTTTCAGGTAGGCGATCGCCGCCGCCTCATCGCCGCCGCTGCGCAGCTGTTCGGCATGCTCCAGCGTCGCCTGCAGCCGCAGCCGCTGCGCCAGCTGGCGGATATCGTCATTCCAGCGCGCCCGGGGCAGCGTATCCAACTGCGCCAGCGCCTGCCGGTCGCGATCGCTGGCGGAGAGATACAGCGCGTAGGCATACGCCTGCTGCGGGCTGTCGGGGTGCCGCTGCGCCAGAGAACGGAACAGCTCGTCGGCCTGCTGCGGCTGTCCGGCCTGACGCAACGCCTGCGCATAACGGTAGGTCAGCCACACATCGTCCGGATCCTGCCGCTGCGCCTGACGGTATTTCTCCGCCGCCTGGTGCCACTGCTGCCGCTGCGCCAGCGCCTCGGCGTCCTGCTTCAGCATATTGAGCCGCAGGCCGTCGAGCGTACTGCGCATTTGGTTCTGCTGCGCGCGCGGCAGGCTATTGAGATAGGCCAGCGCCTTCTGCGGCGACTGACGCTGGTAGATATTCGCCAGCCCGCGCACCGCGCTGCCGCTGTTGCGGTCAAGACGCAGCGCCTGCTGGTAATAACGCTCCGCCGCGGCGTCGTCATGACGCGCCACCGCCACGTCGGCGAGGCCGATCAGGGCGTCGCTGTCGCTGTTATCGATCTGGCGCGCCCGCAGGTACTGCTGCTGCGCTCGCGCCAGATTGCCGGCCTTCAGCGCCCGGTCGCCTTCGGCAACCGCCAGCCAGTAACTGTTGGTTTTGATCAGGCTCTGCCATTTACCGCCGTCATAGCCGCTCTTGTCGGCCTGTTGCGCCTGACGAAACAGCGCGATGGCCTGCGCGCGGTTGCCGGCGCGCGCATAGGCCAGCCCCAGCGCCCCCAGCACTTCCGGATCGTCCGGGGAGGCGGCCAGCGCCTTTTTCAGTTCCGGGATCGCGGCGCGGCCGCCGCCCTTGCCGACCTGCGCCAGTCCGCGCGCCCGCGCCTGATAGGCCGGATCCGCCAGCAGCGTCTGCTGCCGCGCCAGCTCCTGCCGGGCGCCGGCGGCCTGATCGCCACTGCTGAACACGCCGAGGAAACGGTTAAGCGCCGCCACGCTGTCGTTGCTGACCGGCATCGCCTTCACCTTATCCAGCCACAGATCGGCGGCTTCACCCCGACCGGCGCTGTCCGCCGCCACCTGTTGCAGCAGCGCGTAGGCCTGCGCGTTCTTATCCTGACTGAACAGCATACGCGCCAGCGCCATGCGCAGCGGCACGCTGCCGGGATACTGTTTATCCAACGCCTGCAGTTTGCTCGCCGCCGCCGCTTCCTGCCCCGGCAGCCGGGCCACCAGCCGCCAATATTCGATCGCCAGATCGAGCGTCGGCGGTTCGCCCTTGAACAGCGCGTCGTAGGCGGCCTTCGCTTCCGGCAGCCGTCCCGCCGTCGCCATCAGCCGCGCCTGCTGCAGCTGCTGCCGCGTTTCCGGCTGGGTCAACAGCATATTCATCTGCGCCTGCCGGTAGGCAGCCGACTGCGGCGCAACGCCCTTTAATTTCTCCAGCTGCTGCTGCGCCAGCACGTGGTTGCCCTGACGCAGCGCCAGACGCATCCGCGCCGAAATCACCTCGGGATTATTCGGATCCATCAGCTCCAGCCGGTGCAGCGACTGGCGCACCAGCTCGTCTTTATGGCTGGCTTCGCCAACCCGCACCTGTTCCAACAGCCACCGTTCGGGCGATACGGCATCCGCCCCCAGCGCCGGCGGCAGCAGGGCCAGACTCAGGGGAAACAGCCCCAGCCAATTTATTCTGAAGTTGCGCATTGACGATCCCAGGCAGGTTGCAGTTCACCCTGACGGTTAAAACGGTAACGTTGTTCATCCCAACCCTGGCCAAACAGCGTCAGCGACGCGCTGAAGTAGGCGTCGTTGCCCGGCGGGTGGTCGATGACTTTCTGCCGCTGCGCCGCCAGCACCTCAGGCTGCTCTGCCAGCAGCGGCAGCAGGGCGGCGGAAAAGCCCACCGGGCCGCTGCCGTGGGTTTTTCCGCTGGCTGTATCGGTTTTTTCCGGCGGCACGCCCTGCTGTGCGGTCAGCTGCGCCATCGGCTGAAAGCGCCGCACCAGCGCGGCCTTGAGCGGATCGTCGTTCGCCAGCATGCCCGCCCACAGGTAAACGCGGATGGCATCATAACTGCCGACGTTCGGCTTGGCCTCATCGGGCCGCCAGCCCTGCGCTTTGCGCCATACCACCCAGTCCGGCGAGAAGCCGTGCGGCGCACTCTCCAGCCACAGGCGCTGATTGGACTCACGCATCGCCTGCCACGGTCCGCGCAGCGCGGCAAAACGCGCCAGCAGCTGCGGCGGCAGGTAGCTCGGGTTGAGCCGCCAGCCGTCATCTTTCACAAAGCCGACTTTACCGGGCAGCAGCATCGGCCCCAGCCCGGGAATATCCGCCACCTCTTCGCGCGCGATGCGTTGCAGCAACAGAGTGCCCAGCGTCTGATAGCGGCGGCTGTCCCACAGGCGGCCGGCCTCCAGCAGACTGTAGGCAATCCACAGATCGGAATCGGATGCCGAGTTGTCATCCAGCACCGTCCACGTTTTCTGCTCATTTTCGCCCCACAGCCAGGCCGGCAGGCGGGCGCTGAGATCGCCCTGCGCCAGATTGTCTTCGGTCCAGCCCAGCAGGCGGTCAAAGGCAGGGCGGTCGCCGGCCACCAGCGCAAAGAACAGGCCGTAGCTCTGCCCTTCCGAGGTGGTGATGCGGTTAGGCGAACTCGGATCGATCACCCGGCCGCCTTCGCTGATGTAGTCCTGCTTATAGCGCTGCCAGGCCGGCCAGTCGCAGCCGGCTGCCGCGCCGAACGCGCACAGCAGCAGCAGGCTCAGGGAATATTTCAACAGCACGCCCATGGCGTTAATCCCGATCTTCCGGCGCCAGACGACGACGGCTGTAGGCTTTCAGAGCGCGCCACAGCATCAGCGCCAGGATCACCACCACAATCACCGCCAGCACCGCCAGCAGCACCGGATGGGTCGACAGCGCATGCCAGATGCGCTCCCACCACGGCAGGTGGCCGACGTAATAAATATCGCCCACGCGCAGGCTGTTGACGCCGGACTCACGGATCACCGCCACCGAACCGAACATCGCGGCGCGCTTGCCGCTGTCCAGCAGCGCGTTGTTCAGCAGTTCATAGCCGCGCGGGCTGTCGGCCAGCAGCGCCACCATACTGCGCTGCTTATCAAACGGCGACTGCACGCCGATAATCGCCGACATCGCCCCTTCCGAACGTACGCTGGTTTTACTGTCGGCCTGCGCATCTTCCGCCTGCACGTCCGCCATCGGCAGCGTCGGCTGGCGACGCGGCTGTTTCACCCAGCTCTGCGTTGCATCCACCAGCAGGCTGACTTTTTTATCGTCACGCAACTCCGGCGGGATAGCGCCGATCAGCAGCAGATCGCTGTCCGCCTGTTTGGCCTGTCCCCAGTCGTCGCTCAGTTTGACCGCCAGCGCCGGGTAGCCGGTTTGCGCGCCGATATTACCCAGCGCGTTCAGCATGGCGCTGACCTGCGCCGGCTGCTGCTGTTTATTCACCAGCACCAGCGTCTGCGACAGATCCGCCAGGCGGCTGAACGGGAACGAAGCGTTGGCGAAGGCGCGCAGATCCGGCATCGCCATAAAGTGGCGGTAGCCGGAGAAGTCGATGGTCGAATTGCCGTCAATGACCGCGTGGTTTTGCGTAAAGGAGTAAGTCTCACAGCGCCCTTCCGCACCGCTGGCCAGCAGCGTGGTGTAATCAAAATCGAAGCGCAGCTGGTTGATCGCCCCCAGCCGCAGCGCCGGGATATTGACGTTCTTATCCGAGTCGATCAGCCCCTGCGTCAACGGCAGACGCAGCAACTGCGAACCTTGTTCATGCTCCGGCAGCAGTGAATACGCCTGCATAAACTGGTTATTCAGGCTGACGTTCAGCCGCGAACCGTCCTGAATACGCGGCGGGGTATAGCGATATTTCAGGCGCATATCGATGCCGGTGCTGCGGATCAGATACAGATCCGGCGGCAGGTTCATGGTCAACGAAATCGGGCCGGGCTGAATGCCGCTGGTTTGCAGCTGCTCGGCATACTGCTGCAGTTCGGTGAAGGTCATCGGCCGGTCGGTGCGCACCCAGTTCGGCGCGTCGTACGGCTGCCGCGGCTGCAGCTGTTCCACCTTGTCCACCAACACGTTCTGGCCGCGGAACAGAATATTGCCCTGGGCGATACCCTTCACCGCCGTTACCAGATCGTTGTCATCGCGGCCCTGAATCAGCAGCAGCTTGACGTAAGGATTATCCGGATGGCTGATCATCTCCACCGTCGGGCCTTTCACCGCCGGGTAATCGCGCAGGAAATCCGGCCGCCGATCGTTGGTGGCGAACACCACCGCGTGGCGTTCAGGCAGCTGATTAAACAGCGTCGGGAAGGACTGCCCGCGCCACTGCGCCTTGCTGCCGAACCAGGAAGCCAGAATACCGGCGGCGCGCTGCTGGGTGATATCCGGCTGGCCGGCAAACACCATCGGCAGCGTCAGCGGACGGTTGTCGCGGCTGTCGAAGAATGGCTCCGGGAAGTGCGACAGCTCATTTTTCAGCGGCAGCGTCTGGTAACGCAGCTTCAGAGAACTGCCCTTGCCGACGTCGAGCCACAGCGCGCTGCTGGCCGGGTTTTCACAGATGTTCTGATAGTGGCCGACAAAAACCAGCTTCACGCGGTTAAAATCGGTGATATAGCGCGGATCGATCGCCATCTGGACACGATTGGGCTTACCCAACTGCTCTTTGGTCAGGGTGGTGACGCCCATCAGTTCGTCGTTAAGGTACACTTTGACGTGCGATTCTACCGGGATCAGCGCCGGCGACGGGGTAAACTCCAGGTCCAGCATCGCCTGCGACACCACCTCGTCGCTGCGCACGCCGAACTCAATCTGCCCGTCAGGATGGGTGCCGCGCAGGGTAAAAGTGCCCGGCGGCGGCGCAATCTGCGCAAACGGCAGCTGTACGTCGCGCACCGGCGCGTTCGGATCCTGCGGCGCAGCCGGGTTGAGCGGCGCGACAAGCGGCGCATCGGCGTTCGCCGGCGGCGTCACCTCCGGCGCGGTGGCGGGTGAGGCCTGCGACAACGTACTGATGCCTAAGGCCAGCGCGGTTAACCAGGTAATTTTTCTCGTCATCGTATCATCATCAAAGTTAGCGCCGGCGCGGAAGCCCGCCGGCTGTTGTTACACGGCCTACACCACGGTTTCTTTCTGGCTGAACGTCGCGCTGCGCCCGACGCCGTGCGGGATAAACGACAGCAGCCAGCTCAGCAGCGACATCGCGCCGACCAGCACGCCGCGCACCAGCGGCGGCGCATAGTCCGCCATCCGCAGATAGCCGCGGAAGCCCAGCGCCAGCACGTCCCGCAGGCTGTCAATCGGCTTGTCTTCAGGGAAGCCGTCCTGCCACAGCGCCCAGGTATCGGCGCGGGCAAACGTGCACTGAATAAAATCAATGTGCTGGCGGGTGGTCAGCGCCACCATGCGCAGCCCGATCTTGGCGCCGAAGGCGCGCGTCACCACGCAGGGGAAGCTGTATTCCTGCCGGCCGCGTTTGAGCAGCAGCCCGACCTTGTCGCCCTCTTGCAGCCGATCCGGCAGGCGCATTTCCACCCCGACGCCGCCGTCAGAGTAATCGCGCAGCGTGCAGGGATACAGGTGGCCGTCTTCGCACGACAGCGCGGCCGGCATGGCGATCTCCACCCGGTGCGACTGACGCACCTGTTTGGCTTCCACCGCCACCGCTACCGCCCCGCCGAGAATGGTCATGTTGTACAGCACCCACACCAGGCTGACGATCACCGTCATGATTTCATCCGCCGGGCCGTACATCATGCGCCAGACGCCGAAGCACAGGCCGGCCAGATTCAGCAGCACCAGCACCATATATGGCCGGGTAATCACCCAGTCGACGTGTTCCTCTTCCACCAGGCCGCCCTTGGCGGTGACGTTAAACTTACCCTTGTGCGGGTTGAGCAGCGCCACGGTGGTCGGCCGGGCGATATACCACGCCAGCACCGTTTCGTAGATTTCGCTCCAGAACGAGTGGCGGTATTTGCCCTGAATGCGCGAGTTGGTCAGGCTGGAGTGGATCATATGCGGCAGCACGTACAGCGCGATGGCCAGCGCCGGGGCGAAGATGATATAGGCGTGCAGCAGCAGAAATGCCAGCGGCGCGGTCAGGAAGATCAGCCGCGGGATGCCCGACAAGAAGTGCAGCATGGCGTTGGCGTAGCACAGTCGCTGCGCCAGCTTCAGCCCCTTGCCGAACAGCGGGTTGTCCAGCCGGAAGATTTGCACCATGCCGCGCGCCCAGCGGATGCGCTGACCGATATGCGCCGACAGGCTCTCGGTCGCCAGCCCGGCCGCCTGCGGAATGCGGATATAGGCCGAGGTGTAGCCCAGACGGTGCAGGCGCAGCGAGGTATGCGCGTCTTCCGTGACGGTTTCCACCGCGATACCGCCAATTTCATCCAGCGCCGAACGCCGTAAAATAGCGCAGGAACCGCAGAAGAAGGTGGCGTCCCACATATCGTTGCCGTCCTGCACCAGCCCGTAGAACAACGTGCCTTCGTTCGGCGTCTGGCGGAAGCGGCCCAGGTTGCGCTCAAACGGATCCGGCGAGAAGAAGTGGTGCGGCGTCTGCAGCATCGCCAGCTTGCGGTCTTTAAAGAACCAGCCCATGGTCAGCTGCAGGAAAGAGCGCGTCGGCACGTGGTCACAGTCGAAGATCGCCACGAATTCGCCGCTGGCGTGCTGCAGCGCGTGGTTGATATTACCGGCCTTGGCGTGCTCGTGCGTGGCGCGCGCAATATACTTCACCCCCACCTCTTCGGCGAAAGCGCGGAACTCCGGGCGGTTGCCGTCGTCCAGAATAAAGATATTCAGCTTGTCGCGCGGCCAGTCGATGCCCAGCGCGGCATAGATAGTCGGTTTCACCACGCTGAGATCTTCGTTATAGGTCGGCACCATCAGATCGACCGTCGGCCACTGGCGGCTGTCCGGCGGCATCTCAACCGGCTGACGGTTCAGCGGCCACACGGTCTGGAAATAGCCCAGCACCAGCACCACCCAGGCGTAGGTTTCCGCCACCAGCAGCAACAGGCCGCAGATCAGGCTGAGCGGGTCATCCCAGTTCAGCGTGGCGGTATAGCGCCACCACAGATAGCGGCAGGAGACGGTCAGCGACAGCACGATCAGCATCAGCGCCGGCAGACGCCCCGGCACCCGCCGCACCACCAGCGCAATGCCCCACAGCAGCAGCACAAACACAAACTGCGCGGACAGATCGAACGGCTGGGAGATGCACAGCAGCGCCAGGATCGCCGCCAGCACGCCGGCAAAGATAAACAGGATACGGCGCAGATGGCGGTTCATCCGCCCCAGGCGCGCCGTGGTCTGCTGCTCGACGCCGGCGTCCGCCAGCCGGTGCGGCAAACGCTGCATCCAGTTGAGGTAGCGCAGGCGCAGCGTGCGCCAGCCGCTGAAGGTAAAACGTGTGCGCGACCCGCGCCCGCTGCGAAACAGCAGCAGCCACAGCGCCTGCAGCAGATAGCGCAGCGCGTCGGCCGGACGCGGCCGGGTAGAGGAAAGATGCGGGAACCAGTAAGTCCGGCCGGCGCGAATGCGCTGCCAGGACGGTGATTCAAAGCGCAGCATCGCCCAGCCGCAGGCGACCAGCAGCGTGGTCAGCAGGGCGGTCAGCGCTGACGAACCGTTGCGCCGGTAGCCGCGATAGCGCGTCTGCACCGCCTGATAGACCGGCGGCATCAGCAGCAGATGCATCACCCGGCTCATGCAGCGCTGTCCTGCAGATGCAGCAGGCACCAGTTGGCCAGCGTCAGAATTTCATCCGCCGCCAGGCTCTCCGGGCGGTATTCCCCCAGCGGCTGTTTCATCGCCGGCGCCTCCGCCAGCGCCTCATCGCGATGCACCATCACCGGCAGCAGGTTATGCAGACTTTGCAGCCACAGCTGGTGCAGATCCTGCTGCAGCTGGCTGTGCGGATTGTAATGATTAATCAGAAAATGGCCGTGCTCCGGCAACGGCTGCTGATGCAGGCGCGCATGGCAGTTGGCGTCCGGCGTCAGCAGCACAAACGCCCGGTCGGCGGCGTCGAGCGCCTGCCGTGCCGGCGCATCGTCACCCGCCGGGACGTCCAGCAGGATCCAGCGATAGCGCCCGGCGTCCTGCAGCTGACGGATCTTTTCCCGCCACGGCGTCGGGCTTTGCTGCAGATTTCGGCGTTCCGCATCGCTCAGCCGGCCAAACGGCAGAAAGTCGAGGTTTTCGCTATAGCGCATCGCCCCTTGTCGCCAGTCGCCGTCGTCCAGCTCCGCGCGCGCCCAGCCGCGCGCCAGCGCGAACGGCGTGTTGAAATGCAGGCGCAGTAAATTATCCGCCGAACAGTCGATCGCCAGCACCGATTCACCCAGTTGCTGAAATGCCCAGGCCAACGCCGCCGTGACCGACGTCGTTCCTATTCCGCCCCGCATCCCCTGCAGCGCAATTACCGGCATAAATTAGTGACTCCCTGATTCTTTGGACAATTCATCCAGCAGCGGCCAACGCGTCATCATTTGCATTAAACGTTCCTGCTGCAAAATATCGATATAACGTAATGGGGGTAAGGAGAAAGCGTGACGCAGCGCCTGCAGGTCATCCGGCGTTTCTGACGATAAATCCGCATCGGAGCGTATTAATTGATTATCCATCCTGCGGTCTCTGAAAATAGGCTAATATTACATAACTATAGCAATGATATGGAAAGAAACGCCCAATAAGATAAATCCCGTCGGATATTATTACTCAGGTGGCGAATTTGTTATTATTGATGACAATGTTACAATCGTTTATTAATTTAATCCAGTTGCCAGTTATTGACCCGCGACGCTTTCAACGAAAGTAGAAAAACCTATGGCGCACTCTTTCTCATTAGGAATACGACAGATTTGGGAAGAACTTTCTGTCATGCAGTCCCCTGGATTTTATTGGATTAACTGCGACCGCCAAACCGACGCCAACCTGCTTTGCCGTCAAATCATCGCCGCGCAATCCGCAGACAGCCGCGGCGCCTTGATCTGCAGCGGCGACAAACCCGACGCACTGTTAAGCGAACTGGCTGCGCCGGCGCTGCACAAGCTGCCGTTGTATACCCTGCCGGAAAAAAAAGCCGCCCTGCTCAGCCTCAGCGACGATCTGACCCGCGCCCTGAAGCCACACAACCGTCTGCTGATCCTGCTGGCCCACGCCAGCCTGTGGCAAACCTTCACCCGTGAAGAGCTCCACGCCTGGCTGCGCGAGCTGGGTCACTGGCTGCGCCGCCGGCAGTGCACCCTGGTGGTGCTCAGCCATGGCAACGGCGTCAATAAACTGCGCGGCCAGCTGGCGGCACAGCATCGCGCGCTGGACGGGCTGGCCAGCCTGCTGTGGCAGCAGGACAGCGCGCAGTACCTGGTGAACTGGTGGGGCACGGCAAACGGCGTCAACGCCAATCAACTGCTGACGCTGTACGCCGCGCAGCAGGGCTGGCAGGGGGAAGACGACCAGAAACCCGCCCCCAGCGCCGCACGCAACGACGACCATATCTACCTGGCGGAACAGCGCGTGCTGGAAGGCGCGCCGCCGCTGTCCGCCAACTGGCAACTGCTGGAAAACAACGCCCAACTGGCGCAGCAGGGCATGCTGATGCTGTCTGCCACGCTGGTGTTCGCCCTGTACCACAGCGAAGAGATCGATACGCTGGCGCAGCAGATCCACAGCCTGCGCCGGCAGCGCGGCAACGGTCTGAAAATCGTGGTGCGTGAAATGCGCGCCAGCCTGCGCTACAGCGACGAACGCCTGCTGCTGGCCTGCGGCGCCAACCTGATTGTGCCGCACGTCGCGCCGCTGTCGCGCTTTCTCACCATGCTGGAGGGCATCCAGGGGCAGCGCTTCTCACGCCACGTGCCGGCAGATATCGACGTGCTGCTGTCCGGCCTGCGCCCGCTGCAGCTGAAAGGCTATCTGCGCCCTGAGGCGTTTACGGCGGCGGTGCGCTCGCTGATGGGTAATACCCTGCTGCCGGAAGACGGCAAAGGCGTGATGGTGGCGCTGCGTCCGGCGCCGGGGCTGCGCGCCGAACAGGCGATGACGCTGTGCCAGCTGCGCCGTTTCGGCGACGTGATGACCGTGGCGCAGGGACGGCTGCTGCTGTTTCTCTCCACCTGCCGCATCAACGATCTGGACACCGCGCTGCGGCACATCCTGCGCCTGCCGGTGGAGGAGGCGTTCAGCAACCGCGTAGTATGGTATCAGGACGTCGATATCAACTCGGAAATCAAGCGTATGGCGCAGGGCGTCGCTACCCCCGCCGCCCGGCAGGAAACGCCGATCGCTGCCAAAACGGCGGAGAAAAACGCGGACGCCGCGCCGCCCGTGCGCCGTCAGCCGGTGGCCATCACCCTGCCCGTCGCTCAGGAGAAACAGGCATGATCAATCTGGACGACATCGTACAGCTGGTGCTGCTGTGCGCGATTATCTTTCTCCCGCTGGGCTATGGACTGCACCGCCGCTTCCCCCACGGCTGGCGCAATATAAAAAACCGTTTTCTTTCACCGCGTTATCTGCAGTCGGCCGGACTGTGGTCGCGCGATGGTTCCACCTCTCAGACTAAGCGTAAGAAACCGCAATGAACGATAAAAACACGACGCACACCACGCACGCGCTGTGGCGCTACTGGCGCGGTCTCGGCGGCTGGAACTACTATTTTCTGATTAAATTCGGTCTGCTGTGGTTCGGATATCTGAACTTCCACCCGCTGGCCAACCTGGTATTTATGGCTTTCCTGCTGATGCCGCTCCCTTCGCTGCGGCTGCACCGCTGGCGCCACTGGCTGGCGATCCCGATAGGTTTCGCGCTGTTCTATCACGACACCTGGCTACCGGGTATCAGCAGCATTCTCAGCCAGGGCTCGCAGCTCACCGGCTTCAGCGCCGACTACCTGCTGGAACTGGTAACACGCTTTATCAACTGGCAAATGGTCGGCGCGGCTTTTGTGGCGCTGATCGGCTACCTGTTCCTGTCGCAGTGGATCCGCGTGACGGTGTTTACCGTCGCGGCGCTGGTCTGGCTCAACCTGCTGGCCATCGGCGGCCCGGCGTTTTCCCTGCTGCCATCCGCCCCCAGCACCGCGGCGACGCCGGGGCCTGCCGCTACGCCGGCGTCCGCTGACGATACCGCCAACGGCCAGCTGCCCGCCGCCAGCGGGCCGCCCACCAGCGCTAATCTGACGGCCTACCTCGATCGGTTCTATCAGCAGGAGAAAAAGCGCGCCACCGCCTTCCCGGCGTCGCTGCCGGCCGATGCCCAGCCGTTCGACCTGCTGGTGATCAATATCTGCTCGCTGGCCTGGTCGGATATTGAGGCCTCCGGGCTGCAGAACCACCCGCTGTGGGCCAAAATGGACATCATGTTCGACAACTTCAACTCGGCGACCGCCTACAGCGGCCCGGCGTCGATTCGCCTGCTGCGCGCCAGCTGCGGCCAGACGTCGCACCGCGACCTGTACCAGCCGGTGAACCAGCAGTGCTACCTGTTTGATAACCTGGCGAAACTGGGCTTCAAAGAGCAACTGATGATGGACCACTCCGGCGTGTTCGGCAATTACCTGAAAGAGCTGCGCGAGGAAGGTGATATGCAGGCGCCGTTGATGTCGCAGAACGGCATCGGCAATGAGCTGGCCTCGTTTGACGGCGAACCGATTTACAACGATCTGCAGTTGCTGAGCCGCTGGCTGGAACAGCAGAAAAACGGCGGCGAAGCGCGCACCGCGACCTTCTTCAACCTGATTCCGCTGCACGACGGCAACCGCTTCGTCGGTTCGAAAAAGACCGCCGACTATGCGCCGCGGGCGCAGCAGCTGTTCGACCAGTTGAACACCTTCCTCGACCAGTTGGAGAAGTCCGGCCGTAAAGTCATGGTGGTCATCGTGCCGGAGCACGGCGCGGCGCTGGTCGGCGACAAAATGCAGATGTCCGGCCTGCGCGATATCCCCAGCCCGAGCATCACCCATATTCCGGTCGGCATTAAGCTGGTCGGCATGACAGCGGCGCACCCGGGCAGCCCGCTGCAGGTGAAAACACCAAGCAGCTATCTGGCAATTTCCGAACTGGTGGCGCGCCTGGTGGACGGCAAAGCCTTTAGCGCCGACCAGGTGGACTGGCAGACGCTGACTCAGGGGCTGCCGCAGACCGCGCCAATCTCTGAGAATGATAATGCGGTGGTGATGCAATATCAGGGTAAAACCTATATTCGCCTTAACGGCGGCGACTGGGTGCCCTACCCGCAATAGCAAGGATGGCAAAGAGAAAACGGGCGCATAAAATATGCGCCCGTTTTATTTGAATCATGTCAAAATCGAGACTAGGAACATTCTGAATACAAATACTATTCTTGTTTTTAACCGCGGTAAAAAAATAATTACCCTGCTAGTCACTCTGCATACTTTCGCCATTTTATGACATAAAAAGGCGACGCTATTTAACCTTTCCGACATCAGGAAAAATGGCCGTATTCCTTATCCGCTCGTCGCCGGCGACCTTATTTCTGCCTGGCTGAATAACAGGGGCCGCCGCTACGGCCCCTGCTCCCCTGCGGGTTATCCGCGCTCCTCATCCTGATCGACGGCAAAACACGCCACCATCTGCTCGCCATACTGGCGCAGCTGCGGCTGGCGCTGCGTACAGGCGCCGAACGCCCGGCGGCAGCGGGCGTTGAACGCACAGCCCGGCGGCGGGTTCATCGGGCTGGGCAGCTCGCCGCTCAGCTTGATGCGCTCCCGACGCATATCCGGGTTCAGGCGCGGTGTCGCCGACAGCAGCGCCTGAGTGTACGGATGGCGCGGATTGTTGAAAATGGCGTCCTTACTGCCCTTCTCCACGCAGCGCCCCAGATACATCACCATCACCTCGTCGGCGATATGCTCCACCACCGACAGGTCGTGCGAAATAAACACGTAGGACAGCCCCAGCTCCTGCTGCAGGTCCATCATCAGGTTAAGCACCTGCGCCCGCACCGACACGTCAAGCGCGGAGACCGGCTCATCGGCGATCACCACGTCCGGATTCAGCATCAGCCCGCGGGCGATGGCGATACGCTGCCGCTGGCCGCCGGAGAACATATGCGGATAGCGGTCGTAATGCTCGGTTTTCAGCCCGACTTTGGCCATCATCGCCAGCGCCTTCTCCCGCCGCTCGGCGGCGCTGAGCGAGGTGTTGATCAGCAGCGGCTCCTCAAGGATCTGCCCGACCTTCTTGCGCGGGTTGAGCGATCCGTAGGGGTTCTGGAACACGATCTGGATCTTCTGCCGGCGCAGCTTTTCCGCCGTGACGTCCGGCTTCAGCAGATCCTGCCCCTGATAGTACAGCTCGCCGTCGGTCGGCGTCTCAATCATGGTCAGCAGGCGGCCCAGCGTGGACTTGCCGCAGCCGGATTCCCCCACCACCGCCAGCGTCTTGCCGCGCTCCAGGGTGAAAGAGACGCCATCCAGCGCTTTCACCAGCCGCTCCGGCGCAAACAGGCCTTTCTTCACCGGGTAATACTTCTTCAGCCCGGTGGCCTGCAGTAAAGGTTGATTCTGGCTCATACGGTCGGCCTCCCCGCATCATCCAGCGGTGTGTGACATTTAACCTGACGGCCGGGAATGCTGCGCAGTTCCGGCTCCTCATTGCGGCAGCGCTCGGTGGCGTACGGGCAGCGCGGGTTGAGCAGACAGCCGCCCGGGCGGTCATACTTGCCCGGCACCACGCCCGGCAGCGACGCCAGGCGCGCCTTGTCGGCGGCAAACTCCGGCAGCGCGCGCAGCAGCGCCTGGGTATACGGATGGCGCGGCGCGCGGAAGATTTCCGACGCCTTGCCGGACTCCACCACCTGGCCGGCGTACATCACGATAATGTGCTGCGCCGCTTCCGACACCAGCGCCAGGTCGTGGGTAATCAGCACCAGCGCCATGTTTTCACGCTGCTGCAGCTCCAGCAGCAGCTCGATGATCTGCGCCTGGATGGTGACATCCAGCGCGGTGGTCGGCTCATCGGCAATCAGCAGCTTGGGCCGGCAGGCGATCGCCATGGCGATCATCACGCGCTGGCTCATACCGCCGGACAGCTGATGCGGGTAGACGTCCAGCCGCGACGCCGGGTCGGGAATCCCCACCTGCGTCAGCAGATCGACCGCGCGCTGACGCCGGGTGCGGCGGCTGCCGCCCTGGTGCACCTTCAGCGCTTCCATAATCTGAAAACCGACGGTGTAGCACGGGTTCAGACTGGTCATCGGGTCCTGGAAAATCATCGCCACTTCGGCGCCCACCAGCTGGCGGCGCTCTTTCTCTGACAGTTTCTGCAAATCCTGGCCGTTGAACGCCAGGTTATCGGCCATCACCCGGCCGGGATAATCAATCAGCCCCATAATCGCCAGCGAACTGACGGACTTGCCGGAGCCGGATTCGCCGACAATGCCCACTACCTGCCCCTGCTCCACGCTGTAGCTGATGCGATCAACCGCGCGGAACGGCGCGCCTTCGTCACCAAAGTGCACCGAAAGCTTATCTACATTTAATAACGCCATGATCCATTCCTCAGTTACTGCTTGAGTTTGGGGTCGAGAGCATCGCGCAAACCGTCCCCCATCAGGTTAAACGCCAGCACCGTCAGCAGAATCGCCAGCCCCGGGAAGGTCACCACCCACCAGGCGCTTTGCGCGAACTGCAGTACGTCGGAGAGCATCGTGCCCCATTCCGGCGTCGGCGGCTGTGCGCCCATACCGAGGAAACCCAGCGCGGCCATATCGAGAATGGCATTGGAAAAACCGAGCGACGCCTGCACGATCAGCGGCGCCAGACAGTTAGGCAGAATATTGACAAACATCTGGCGCAGCGCCCCGGCGCCCGCCACCCGTGAGGCGGTGACGTAGTCGCGGTTGACCTCCACCAGCACCGCCGCGCGGGTGAGGCGCACGTAGTGCGGCAGGGCGACAAAGGTCAGCGCCAGTGACGCATTGACGATCGACGGCCCGAATACCGCCACCAGCACCAGCGCCAGCAGCAGGCTCGGCAGCGCCAACATGATATCGACGACGCGCATGATGACGGCGTCCACCACGCCGCCGCAGTAGCCGGCCAGCAGGCCGAACACCACGCCCATAATCAACGACAGCGCCACCACCAGACAGCCGACCAGCAGCGACAGGCGTGCGCCGAACATCAGGCGCGACAGCACGTCGCGACCCACGTCGTCGGTGCCGAGAATAAACTGCCAACTGCCGCCCTCCTGCCAGACCGGCGGTTTGAGCAGCGCGTCGCGGAACTGTTCCGCCGGCGCATGCGGCGCCAGGAAACCGGCGCCCAGCGCGATAACCAGCATAATGATGATATAGACCAGGCCGACCACGGCCCCTTTATTGCGCTTGAAGTAGTGCCAAAACTCCTGCAGCGGCGTCATGGGCTTCGGCGCGCCGGTGGCTACCGGCTCAGTTACTTGAGTCATTACGGCGCCCCTTATTTCTTGTGACGAATACGTGGGTTAACCACGCCGTAGAGCACGTCTACCAGCAGGTTAACCAGGATGATCATACAGGCGACCAGCAGCACCCCACCCTGCACCACCGGGTAGTCGCGCCGCTGCAGCGCTTCAATCAGCCAGCGGCCAAGGCCCGGCCAGGAGAAGATGGTTTCGGTCAGAATGGCGCCCGCCAGCAGCGTGCCGACCTGCAGACCAATCACCGTCACCACCGGCAGCAGCGCGTTGCGCAGCGCATGCACCACAATCACCCGCATACGGCTGACGCCCTTGGCGCGCGCGGTGCGGATATAGTCCTCCCCCAGCACTTCCAGCATCGACGAACGGGTCATACGCACGATCACCGCCAGCGGAATGGTGCCCAGCACTACCGCCGGCAAAATCATATGCATCACCGCATCGACAAAATCGCCGGGCTCGCCCCAGAACAGGGTGTCGATCAGCATAAAGCCGGTCAGCGGCAGAGTATCGTCAAGGAACACCGTATCGCTGATCCTGCCGGAGACCGGCGTCAGGTTCAGCTGCACCGATACCAGCATGATCAACATCATGCCCCACCAGAAAATCGGCATCGAATAGCCGGTCAGCGAGATGCCCACCGCGGTATGGTCAAAAATCGATCCCCGCCTCACCGCCGCCAGCACGCCGACCGGAATGCCCACCAGCACGGCGAATATCATCGCGCAGATGCCCAGCTCCAGCGTCGCCTTAAAGCGCGGCACGAACTCGTCCCAGACGGAAATACGGCTCTTGAGGGACGTACCCAAGTCGCCCTGCAGCACATTGGATACGTAAGTGAAATATTGCTGATACAGCGGCTTGTCCAGCCCCATTTCCGCCATGATCTGCGCATGGCGCTCTGCGGAGATCCCGCGCTCCCCGGCCATGATCGTCACCGGATCGCCGGGGATCATGTGCACAAAGACAAAAGTCAGCAAAGTAATGCCGATAAACGTTGGGATAACTAACCCCAAACGTCGGAGTATGAACTGCAACATATCCCGAACTCTCTGTATAGGCGCCCGACAGCTCATCGTCCGCCGGGCTTATTAAGCTCACATCTTCTGAAAAGATCCTGGCGGGGACGGGCAGCCGCAGGCGCAACGCGTTGTGCCTGCGGCTGATGCGCCATCCCCGGCTTGTCAGGGCCGGGTAAACCCGGCCCGGTTAAGCATTAATCCAGGGATACGTTCTCGAAGTGATGTTTACCCAGCGGATCCACCACGTAGCCTTTGACTTCCTTACGCACAGGCTCGTAAACGGTGGAGTGGGCGATGATCAGCGCCGGCGCCTGGTCGTGCATCACCACCTGCGCCTGCTTGTAGAGTTCGATGCGCTTGTTATGGTCAGAGGCGGCGCGCGCCGGCTGAATCAGCGCTTCGAACGACTTGTCGCACCAGCGTGAATAGTTGGAACCGTCCTTCGCCGCCGCGCAGCTGAACAGCGTGGCGAAGAAGTTATCCGGATCCCCGTTGTCGCCGGTCCAGCCCATCATCACCGTCTGGTGCTCGCCGTCTTTGGCGCGCTTGAGGTATTCACCCCACTCATAGGAAACGATTTTGGCCTTGACGCCGATCTTCGCCCAGTCGGACTGAATCATCTCCGCCATACGGCGGGCGTTCGGGTTGTACGGACGCTGTACCGGCATCGCCCACAGGTCGATGGTGAAGCCTTCCGCCATGCCGGCCTCTTTCAGCAGCGCCTTCGCTTTTTCAGGGTCGTAGGCGTAATCCTTCACCGCGTCGTTGTAGCCCCACATGGTCGGCGGGATCAGGTTTTTCGCCGCCTGACCGGCGCCCTGATAGACCGCATCGATAATGGCCTGCTTGTTGACCGCCATGGTCAGCGCCTGACGCACCTTCACATTATCCAGCGGTTTTTTCTCGACGTTAAACGACACATAGCCGACGTTCAGCCCCGGCTGTTCCATCAGGTTGATCGTTTTGTCCTGCTTCATACGCGCCAAGTCGGCCGGGTTCGGATACGGCATCACCTGACATTCGTTTTTCTGCAGCTTGGCGTAACGCACGGAGGCATCCGGGGTGATGGAGAACACCAGACGGTCGATCTTCGGCTTGGTGCCCCAATAGCCGTCAAACGCTTTATACAGGATGCGCGAGTCTTTCTGGTACTGCAGCAGCTGGAACGGACCGGTGCCGACCGGGTTGAGGTCCACTTTTTCCGGCGTGCCGGCTTTCATCATGTTGTCCGCATATTCCGCCGACAGAATTGAGGCGAAATCCATGCCCAAATCGGCCAGGAACGGCGCTTCCGGACGGGTCAGCACAAAGCGCACGGTGTGATCGTCCACCTTCTCCACCTTGGCGATCAAATCCTGCATGCCCATGCCCTGGAAGTACTCATAGCTGCCGCCGGAGACCTTGTGGTACGGGTGTTTGGGATCCTGCTGGCGTTCGAAGGAGTAGACCACGTCGTCGGCGTTGAAATCGCGCGTCGGCTTAAAGATTTTGCTGCTTTGCCACTTCACGCCTTTACGCAGGTGGAAGGTGTAGGTTTTGCCGTCTTCACTGACGTCCCATTTTTCGGCCAGGCTCGGCTCGATTTCGGTGGTGCCGAGCTTGAACTCCACCAGACGGTTATAGATTGGCACCGAGCTGGCATCATAGGTGGTGCCGGAGGTGAACAGCTGCGGGTTAAAACCTTCCGGCGAACCTTCAGAACAGTAAACCAGCGTTTTCGCCTGTACGCTGGCGGCGACGGTCAGCGCCACCAGTCCTATACCGAATTTCAGCATCCCCGATTTGGTCAAGGAACTCGTCATCGTTAGTGCTCCATTTGTGATGTGATGTGTGTATACCCGTCACGTTTCCGCTGGCCGGTGCGGCGGCGGCCCTTACCCGGCCCACTGCCAAGGCAGTGCGCCGTTCTGGGGTGCCGCTTTCCTGCAGCATGAAATCGTGGGGGTTAATGTCCGCCAGACCTGTATTTTTTTATTGCGCGGTCTGTGCGGCGGCCAGGGTCAGAAATGAGCCGGATGGAACGCATCCGGAAATAGGCGTTTAAGCGGGTGGTCGCCACTCAAACAGCTCTCGCTCTAACCCCTAAGGCTATCAAGTTGCCAACTGTTGAGGGTGGCGTCAATATAACCAGTGGGGTTTTACGCAGACTGTGAGAAACAGCAAACAAACATAAAAAAAACCATTTGTTAACATATACAGCATTAAACTTATGCTATGTGACAATTTTTCAGTGTGATTCCCTGAGTAACAAAAATTAACCAGCGTTAAACTCCGAGAAAAAACTAAAAAAGTTTGTTGTTAAATGCTGAAAATCTGAACGGTTATTTTTACGATTGGCTGCAAAAGCAGAACGAAATGCTGACGAATACCCCGAAAGAGTGAGTCCGATGCGCGCTTTTTTCGCGCCGCTCGGCAACTATCTGCGCGCAGGGAAAAAAGTGGGGGGAGCCTGTGGCGGCGTATCTCCATCCTCACGGCCACGGTATGGCCGATCGACAGACGAAAAAAAACCTGCTTTAAAAAGCAGGTTTTTCGAATGGTGGTCGGCGAGAGAGGATTCGAACCTCCGACCCACTGGTCCCAAACCAGTTGCGCTACCAAGCTGCGCTACTCGCCGATGCGGGGCGCATCTTACTGCTGGCGCACAGGGGCGTCAATCACTTTTTCGCCCCGCCGTTGCAAACGGCGATAAAAGCGCCGAATCTGCCAAAAAAGCAGCGACGGCGCCCGGTCGGTCAGGTTACGGCTTGGCGACCGCGCCGGCAGCCGGCGCCGATGGAGCAGGCGTCGCCTTGGCCGATACCGGTGCCGCATTAGGGTTGTTGCACCAGTTATTCTTGGCGACGATACCGCCGTCCGGCGAGGTATAGCCCAGGCAGCCGAGAATGGTGTCAAACAGCTCGACGTGACGGTGGGATTTGCCCACCCGCTGCTGCGCCTGCAGACGCTCAAACGCGCTGCGGTTATGGTCGTCCGCCAGATATTTGTCCGAGGCCCAGACGATCATCGGCACGCGGAACTGCTCCGGCGGCGCCATCTCACGCGGCGTGCCGTGCAGGTGCGAGTTCTCGCCGATCGATTCGCCATGATCGGCAGCGTAGAACACGATGGCTTTCTTATCGCGCACCTGGTCAATCACCTTATCGATAAAGCTGTCGGTATACAGCACGGTGTTGTCATAGGCGTTGATCAGTTGATCTTTGGAACAGAAATCATCCACCCCCATGCACTCCGGCTGATAGCGCGCATAGCTGCGCGGATAGCGCTGCGAGTACAGGTAGTGCGAGCCTTTGGTATGCAGCACCACCAGGTGCTTGCCCTTCGGATAGCGCGCCAGCGACTCTTTCATCTCATCCACCAGCAGCATATCGTCGACCGATTTACCGTCATTGCGCTTCTCGGAGGCGATCATCTCGCGGAAGGAGTAGTTATTCACGTCGGTGTTGTTGTAGAACCATACCTCGCTCTGCATGGCGAACAGCTCGGAGGTAAAGCCCAGTTCTTTCAGCACCGCAAAAATATTCTGCTCTTTCAGTGTGCGCTGCGGGTTGTCCGAGGTGCCGCCTTCGCGCACAAACATGCAGCGCAGCGACAGCTTGGTCGAGGTATCGCAGGACTCGCCGCGGAACGCCACCAGGTTTTTCTCTTTCGACAGCTTCGGCGTGGTGTCACGCTCATAGCCCAGCATGCCCATATGGTCCCAGCGGGTGGTTTCGCCGATGATAAACACCACATAGGTATCATCGAGGCCGTCCGGCGCCACGTAGGTAAAGTGCTGCGCCGGGTCGAACATATTGGCGGCGTCCTGGCTTTCATCGTAGCGGGTATAGGCAAACAGCCCCAGCGCCGACAGCCAGTTGGACGGCAGGTAAGAGTGCGCCACCACGCCGCCATAGCTCGGCAGGTCGATATTGGTGATTTTCTCCTGCGCGGTCTGCTCTTTATCCAGCGTGCGCAGCGGCAGCCACACCAGCGCAACCACCGCCAGCAGCACCAGCAGCGGCTTCAGCCGCCGGCCCGGCGTTTTCAGCTGTTCAATCAGCGTATCACGCAGGTCGTTGCGCCAGATCAGCAGCAGCGGCAGCGCACTGACCACCAGCATCCACACCACAAAGTGCATGCCGACCACTTCTCTCGACAGATCGATATCCGTGGTCATCACCGACACGATAATGCCGTAGCCGATCACCACGTTGAAGAAGGTCATGTAATAGCTGGCCGCCACCGAGATCAATACCAGCAGCGAGGCGACGATGCGGTAAAACAACCGGCCGCCCAGCGATATCAGACGCATGATAAAGAAGGTGAACAGAACGATAGCAACAACTTCCGTTATTGCGGAAACAACCTTAATCCCCTGAATGCCGTGCGCAAATGAATCAAAACGACGATAAAAAACGGAAAGGTTTAAAAAGATGCCGATATAGATCGCTAACAATAACGATAAATTCTGCTGTGATAGCGATTTAACTTTGTTCATGCAACGCGGTAACTCCGGGGGACTTTTAAACTGTTCTGAAACCATTCAGACACTCAATGCGTCGGCAGGTTCAGCCGATCGACAATAAGCCCTATTTTTTAGTCGAGAATCAGGATGATTCTTAAGCAATGGGCGTGTTGCCGCTTCAGGACGCGGGGCGAGGCAGGAGAAAAAACAAAAAATGGAGGGTTTCCCCTCCATTGATCAGCGCTCGAACGCGTTATTTCACGTTTAATATAACATCAATATTGCCACGGGTGGCATTGGAATATGGGCAAACCACGTGCGCTTTCTGCACCAGATCTTCCGCCACGCTGCGCTCAACCCCCGGCAGACTGATATCCAACTGCACTTCAATGCCGAAACCGTTCGGGATTTCTCCGATGCCCACCGTGCCCTCAATGGCGGCATCGGCAGGAATTTTGACCTTTTCCTTCGCCGCGACGAACTTCAGCGCGCCGAGAAAACAGGCGGAATACCCTGCGGCAAACAGCTGTTCCGGGTTGGTGACCTCGCCGCCGGCGCCGCCCATCTCTTTCGGCACGCCCAGTTTCACGTCCAGTACGCCGTCAGATGAGGTAGCACGACCATCACGGCCGCCGGTGGCTTTTGCATGAGCGCGGTACACAACTTTTTCAATAGACATCTTTGCTTCCTTTTTTCGAGTGGGCCAACAGGCGTCGCCCGTCATAGATGCCGCGGCGCCAGATGAGCTCGCGATTAAATCGCACACTATATACTTAACAGACTCATTTTCAGTTTAGCGCACGATCGACGATCGTGCGTGCTGCCCGCCACCCGGCGTTACACCTGTCCGAGCAGGTTGCCGCGCAGCGTTTCCAGCTGCTGCTTCAGGCTCTGTACGTCCTCCAGGCTACAGGCAGAAGCACACATCACCGCTTCCGGCACCGACTGCGCCTTGGCGCGCAGCGCACGGCCGGCGTCGGTCAGCGCAATAATCACCTGCCGCTCGTCGGCGGCGGCACGATAGCGCACCAACAGCCCGGCGGCCTCCAGACGTTTCAGCAGCGGCGTCAGCGTGGCGGAGTCCAGAAACAGCCGCTCGCCAATATCGGATACGGTGATCTCATCCCGCTCCCACAGCACCAGCATCACCAGATATTGCGGATAGGTCAGCTCCAGCTGGCTGAGCAGTTTGCGATACACCTTATGCAGCGCCAGGTTGGCCGAGTAGAGCGCGAAACACATCTGTTGATCGAGCTGCAGCGCGTTTTTTTCGTTGAATGTATTGTTATCTTTCATTGTTTAAACATATATAGCACACGATAAAATAGCAAGCTAACACCCGACGATTGTGCTATTTTTTTATTTACAGGAACGCATTTGCGTGCCACAGGACGGGAGGGAACAGCCATGAGCGCAACGCTGGTAGAACGTGCGCGCCGCTATGCCACCAAGGCGCATGCGGCCATCGATCAACGCCGTAAATACACCAATGATCCCTATATTGTGCATCCGCAGGCGGTGATGGAGCTGGTCCGCAGCGTTCCCCATACCGACGAAATGCTGGCGGCGGCCTGGCTGCACGACACGGTGGAAGACACGCCAACCACGCTGGCCGACCTGGAAAGCCGCTTTGGCCCGCAGGTGGCGGAACTGGTCGGCATGCTGACCAACGTCAGCACGCCCGGCAGCGGCAACCGTTACCAGCGTAAGAATGACGACCGACGCCACAGCGCGCAGGCCTCACCGCAGGCAAAAACCATCAAGCTGGCGGATTTGATCGACAACACCCGCTCGCTGCTGACCTACGACAGCCACTTCGCCCGCACCTATCTGATTGAAAAACAGCGCCTGCTGGAAGTCCTGACCGAAGGGGATCGCCAACTCTGGCAGCAGGCCCACCATATCGTCGAACAGGGGCTGGCGGCGCTGCTGCTGCCTCCGCACAGCGTACCCGCCAGTTGGTTTGAGCATGCGCGTCAGCGCTACCGCGACAGTGAACGCGCATCCGCCTGAGCGCCGGACAACACCCGCCAATAGATAAGCTTAACTAACTAAATAATCTGCCACCAGGCGTGCGCTGCCGGCGGTGGCGGAGAAATAACCGGGTGAAAACTCGGTATTTATATCCATACCCTGACGTAAAATAGCGTTATTTTCAGCCGTCTGTATGTAAAATATTTTACATCAGCGCGTTACCTATCCCTTCAGCGGTCTTACCAACAATAACCATCAGAATTATTAATATTATTCTGGACAAAAATACTTCATGGGATTATTACTGGACCAGCGTAATTTGCTTTAGGGATTAAAAGCCATGACGTTGCGTAATGAGATAGGACGTATCCTGATTACCGGCGCCGGAGGCCGGGTGGCCACCGTCTATCGACGGGCTATCGCCGGACGCCATGCGCTGCGGCTGGCGGAGCGCGATACCGCCCTCCTGACCGATATCGGCGCGCATGATGAAATCATCGCCTGCGACATCCGCGATCTGCAGGCCTGCCGCCGCGCCTGCGACGGCATCGACACCGTGCTGCACCTGGCCGCCGACCCCTCGCCCGACGCCGATTTTTGCGGCTCGCTCAAAGACAACAATATCCTCGGCACCTTTAATATCTTCCGCGCCGCCAAAGACGCCGGCTGCCGGCGCGTGGTGTTCGCCAGCAGCGCGCAGGCGGTGGAAGGCTATCCGCTGGATTATCAGGTGCGGCCGGACGACGCGCCGCGACCGAAAAACCTGTACGGTGCCAGCAAGGCGTTCGGCGAAGGCATCGCCGCCTATTTTGCCTATCAGGAGGGATTATCCGCGCTGTCGGTGCGTCTCGCCAACTTCTGCACGCTGGAGCCGGGCCAGCAGGTCAGCGCCCGCGATATGAGCGCCTTCCTCAGCCACCGCGACGCTGCCGACCTGCTGGACCGCTGTATTCGCGTCGACGGTGTGCATTATGCGGTAGTGCACGGCATCTCCGACAACCGCTACAAACGGCTGTCGCTGGAGGAAACCTCCCGCCTGCTGGATTATCACCCGCAGGATGATGCTTTCCGTTTATTGGGGTTTGTCTGAGCGTTGCTCAGATCGGCGAGCGGCGCAACGCGCGTAAATGGCTGGCGATGCCCCAGTACTGCAGCGTCAGCCCCTGACTGCCGGCTTCAACAATCGAATAGCTGCCGCTCAGATGGCCGTACTTGCTGGTTTCTTCTTTGGGGTTGGCGCCCTGTAACTGCCAGATCAGCGCCTGAATGGCATGGCCGTGCGTCACCACCCCGGCGGTGCCGCAGGAGCCGGCGGGGAAACTGCGGAAAAAAGACATCAGCCGCTGTACCACCTGCAGCGCCGACTCGCCCTGCGGCGCAGTCGCCGTCGGTTCGCCGGCAAAAATACGGGCGAAACCGCTTGGGTCGCTGGAGATGGCCTGATGGTAGGATTGGCCCTGATAACAGCCGAAATGTTGTTCATAGAGGCGCTCATCGCTGCGCACAACGCACTTGCAGTGCGCCGCCAGCGCCTGCGCGGTGGTCATTGCCCGGCCGGAAGGAGAACTGAAAATCTGCGTCAGCGTGGTGTCTTTCAGCGCCGCCATCAGTGCTGCGATCTGGCGATAGCCATCGGCCGTCACCGGGCTGTCATGCTGTCCCTGAATGATCCCTTCGCGACTTCCCTGTGATTCTGCATGCCTGATGACGATAAAGCGCATAGCTCCCCCTCCGTGATGAAGGTTAACTATAGTTCATCGTGATAAAAGTGCTGGCTCACATATCACCAAATGTTTTACAAGCGGTAAATCACGGCAACGGCGGCGGCCACAACGGCCGCTATCACGTTATCAGGCTACTGATAAATATGGCGTTCCATCACCGTCATGGTGAACACCAGCACATCCGCGCCCTGATTGCGGTAGGCGTGCGGCACATCGGTTTTGGCGACGGCGGAGCTGCCCGCCGGCACCGTCAGCGACACATCGCCGACCTGCACGGTCAGACTACCGCTTTCAACATGCAGCAGTTCCGTGGTGCCTGCCGGATGCCCCTCTGAGGCAAAATCTTCACCGGGCTGCATGTCCCAGCGCCAAAGCTCCAGCATATCCGGGCCGCTGGTGCCGGCCAGCAGCCGGGCGCTGCCGCCCTGCGGTCCGTGCCACAGCGTGGGAATGTCCTGCTGTGAGATCAGGTGCGCCTGCGGTTTACTGGCGACATCGACAATATCGGCGACGGACAGCCCCATCGCGGCGGCGATTTTGCACAAAATGGCGATGCTGGGGTTAGCCTGCGCTTTCTCCACCTCCACCAGCATGCCTTTGCTGATGCCGGCGCGGCGCGACAGTTCGTCGAGCGACAGCTTCTGCTGACGGCGAAACTCCCGGATACGCCCGGCGACGGCGGCGCTTACCGAGACGACATCGGCCCCCGCTTCGGTCGTTTTATTGACTTTTTTGGTCATTGGTCGCTAGTATGCAATAAATTGGTCATTACAGGATTATTCTATGCCTAGCGTCACCCCGTCAATCGATCCGCAGATTACCCGCCTTGCGCCAGCCTTCCGGGCGCTGAGCATTCTGGTGGAACCCGTGCCGGTACGCCACCCTGACGTCGGGGAAACCGCGCTGCAGCAGGCCTGCCAGGCGGTGATGGCCGGCGAGCCGACGTGGGCGGACGCGCATCTGGCGGCCTGGGATAACGTGTTCAAGGCATTCGGCGCCAAACCCAAACGCACCCCCTGTTCGGCACTGGCGCTGCGCAAACGCGTACAGCGCGACGGCATGATGCCCGCCATCGACCCGGTGGTGGATCTCTACAACGCGGTCAGCCTGCGCTATGCGGTGCCGGTCGGCGGCGAGAACCTGGCCGCCTACGCCGGTCAGCCGCGGCTGGTCATCGCCGACGGCACAGAGCTGTTCGACACCATCAAAGAGGGGCAGCCGGCCCACGAAGCGCCGGAAGCGGGGGAAGTGGTATGGCGTGATGATACCGGCGTCACCTGCCGGCGCTGGAACTGGCGTCAGGGCGTCAGAACCCGCCTGAGCGTGGAAAGCCCGCTGATGTGGTTTATCCTCGAAAGCCTGCCGGAGATGCCGCTCGAGGCGCTGCAGCAGGCCGGCGACGCGCTGATCCAGGGACTGGAGGCGATGATGCCCGGCGCGGCAGTCCAGCGGCAGTTGATCGGGCCGGGAGCGTAGTCAAGCATCCCCTCTCTGGCGCTGCTACACTTTTGTGGCGCCGAGATATTTTTCAATGAGAGGGAACGCCGCATGCCTTACCGACAATCAGCCAACAGCAATAAATGGTTCGGAAAACTGGCCGGAGTGCTGCTCGGCATCGCCGCCTGCCTGCCGGCCCTTGCCAACGCCGCCCCGATAACGCTGACGCCGGACAGGCAAGACGCCTTTCGCTCCGCGTTTTATCAGGCCTACAGCGACAGCATGGAAAAAGGCGGCTGGACCAACGTCATCAAGGAAGGGCGAAAACCCAAATTACACATCGTCGATTGCGCCAACGATCTGTGCGTGGTCAATCTGATTGTCGACGCCGGGTTTGATGAGCAGCCGTATCTGGTGCATATCGGGGCCAACGAGACGTTTTCAGGCATGACGGCCGTGCGCTATTACGGCAGGGCGCTCGGCAAGGCCGCTTTCGTCACGGTTAACAACCGGCCTGCGATTTATGTCACCTCCAAAACGCATATGGGCACCCAGGCCGAGCAGCTGTTTGCCGTTGACGGCGAAAAAGTCGGCAAGATGCTGGCGCTGCGCACTTTCTCCGGGGGAAAAACCGAAAACGAGCAAGGCGATCGGCACGCCTTGCAGCGGGCGGCGACGTTGAGCCGGCAAACTGTACCGCCGGTGGTTTTTTGATGTCGCGACAAGGTTAACGCACTGGCTGACGCTGCCCTCTTGCTGCTGTTTTTACCAGTCAGGACCTCGTTGTTCTTCGCCGACACCAGGTTCACATCCCGCGCCGCTTCCAGACTGACGTCCTTGCCCGCCTGCAGCTGGCTGCCCGTCACGTTGACGTCACCCTCTTTGGCGCGGATGGTCAGGTTATCGCCCGCCGTCAGGCTGCTGCCCTGCGCGCTGCTCTGTCCGCTGTGCTGCACGGACTTGGAAGACTGGCTGCCGTAAGACAGGCTGATCCCCACCGAATTATTGTTCGACGGATCGTCACCCTTCGCCGCATCCATCCGCCCGGCCTGCACCGCCGCATTCAGCGCAACTCATTGATATGGCTTCGCAAGCCTAAGTCAGAACCCGCCACACCCCAAGCCCGCAGACATATTATCGGCTATCGCCCCAACGGTGGCAGACCCAATCCCCCCCCGCAGCTCACCCTCACCGGTAAATGGCTGGAGCCGCTGGGCTTTACCACCGGCCAGAAGATAGAGGTGCTTGCCGCACCGGGGCAGCTGATCGCCCGGCTGGCTGAAGAGACATAACCGACTGACCAGTAAAGTAAAAATCCCAGCCGTAAGGGCTGGGGTTTCTTATTAGTCATCATACAGGAAGCTGATGTTTATTTTCTCTTCCGGTATATCAATGGTTATTTCACAAGAAGTCCACGCGGGTTTTCCGTTAGTCATATTATTCTTGATATAGAAATTTCTCATTTCGACCAGCAGAAGACGAAGGTCATAACTGGCTAATTTATCTGGTACAAACCAATCTTTTTCATCTTCCTGATCAATATAATCATATTCATACTCACATGACTCACCATCAAGAGGTAAATTTGCACGAGCGATAATCTTCTTGGCATTTTCAGGCCCAGCATCTACTAATAACTGACCAATTTTATTATGCAGATCATCTAGTTCGCTCATTTTACCCCCCCTGGAGTATTGCTAATATCTTTAATGACAGGGCGACCGCCATCGATAGAGTATGTCACACTAAAGCTATCAGGCCGTTTGTTATTTCCCGAGTAAACAGGCTCTATCTTAACGTCAACCTGCTTCCCATCTTTTAGAGCTTTAGCCCAAGAATTTTCCATACTTTTCCAGACACCTTTATTAAGATTTCCATCCATAGGAACAAGATTCAACTTTTCCCCTGGACCATTAAAGATACTGGCTATTAAATGCCCACCTTCATTACCCGTATTTCCGCATTTCCCTGCTTTACATTGCTGATACCCATTACGATCATTTTTCGTCGGGGACAAAGTACTTGCAGCTAGACTAGTTCGACCTTGTGCATCCGTATGGAATGTTTTATCACCATCCACCTTATAAACCGTATTCGGTTCTGGCTTGTTCATCGCCTTGTTCCAGGCTCCTTTCTTACCCGAGTCTACAACAACGATGTTTTTACCGGCCTCAGGTTTACCACCTTTACCCATTCCACCGGTAACAGCACCTAAAGCAGCACCAGCCAAAAGTTCGGCCTGCTGGCTGTCTATTCCGTATCGGTTTTTAAGCTGATTCGCAAACTCTGTGCTCGATACAACCCCTTCCGCTTCTATCTGTTGCGCCAGTAATGAAGACATATCATTCTTCATTTTTGACGGTACATCCGCGCCTAAGACCCTATCGATTGCCTCACGAACCAGCATTCCATTAGCCGGAATATCTCCATATTTTTCTTTACAAGCGGAAGGATTGGAAGAGCATACCGCTATCATTTCCTGCTGCTGCTTAAGACTCAGATCTTCCATTTCTTTGACGACTTTTCCGCAGTCGCCACGGGCTTCACACCCTTTCGCTCTCGCCGCAAAGTCATCAATCTGCTCGGCATGCAGCAAGTTATTCTCTACCGTCGTCTTACCAGACTGCGCTCCTGCCAACGTATCAGCTGTGCTGCCTCCAATCAATCCTCCCGCCAGGCCTGACGCCAGCGTGGCCAGTGCCGACACCGTCTGTTTTTCTGTCTCACTCAGTTCACTTACCGGCTTGCCGTACGCATTAACCGCTATCATCCCGATAAGCTCACCCGTGGCCGCACCGCCTGCACCAACCAGCGCATTATTGCCCTGCGCCGCCGCCAACGCGGCATTCACTGCGGCGTGCGCCAGTACCTTGCCTGCATCATCCAGGCCACTGCTGCCGATGATATTCGCAATATACGGCGCTGAACCGCCCGCTATCGCCTTCGTCAGGTCTCCGCCGGCCAGCCCCTGGATCACCGCCGTCGCCGCCTGCATCGCACGCTGTACCTTGCCGCCCGTACCAAACCCGGAGTCATTCAGCGCCTGGTTGTACGCCGTTTCATAGGCCTGTTTCTGGATCGCTTCCGCCGTCGTCGGCTTGCCTTCTTTCTCCAGTTTTTCCCTGGCCGCTGCTAATGCAGCCGGGTCTTTCTGTTTCTCCCTGGCTTCTTTCGTCGCTGCTATCGCACCTTCCGTCTCTGCAATATTCATCAGTTGGCTGCCAATTTCGCCAATCAGCTGCGCTTCCTTCAGTCGGTTCTGCTCCTTTTCCTTATCAAATATCGGGCTTAACGCCTGATTGGCGTGCTCCACGTCGCGGCTCAGCGCCTTAACATCCTGCTGCTGCTTGTCCTGGTCGCGGATAACTATCGCGCCCTCGCTCACCGCCGACTTCGTCGTCGAACTGGCATGCCCCTCGTTGTTCGCGCCCACCAGCAGGTTGTTCGCCACGTTACCCAAGAACTGGCCGCCGACGCTGCCGCTGGTGCTCACGCTCACGCTTTGGTGCTCGGTCTTAAAGTCCGCCTGATTGTGGATATCCTTAAAGCCCAGCGTTCCCGTCTCCAGCCGGTTCTTGTCCGCCGTCGCCGTACTGCCTATCACCGCGCCTTCCAGCTGCGTATGTTCACCCACCTTGACGTCAAAACCGCCCTTGCCGGCAAAAATACCCGTCTGCTCCTGCACGCTGTCGTAGTTGCTGTGCAGTTTGTCGCGGCTGGCGCTGACACCCGCCGATGCATTCATCGAACCAAAGGTGAAGCTGCCACCGACGCTGCCGCTCTGCTGTTTGGCATCGTAACGGTCGCTGTCCCGCTCCGAGGTCAGCGACAGGTTGCGCCCGACGTCCGCGCTCACCTGTTCGCCGCTCACCTGCGCGCCCTTCAGCGTGGTGTCACGTCCGCTGCTGATGTTGACCCGCTGGCCCGCATTGACCGTAGTTTCCCCATGCGTTGTGCCGTTACCGCTCTCCGAACCTTTGCCCTTGTTCACGCTGGCGGAAACGCTCAGGCCCGCGCCGCCGGAGCCTACGCCAAGTCCCAGACCAACGCTGCCGCCCTTGCTGCTGTTTTTACCGGTCAGGAACTCGGTGTTCTTCGCCGATACCAGGTTCACATCCCGCGCCGCCTCCAGACTGACGTCCTTGCCCGCCTGCAGCTGGCTGCCCGTCACGTTGACGTCGCCCTCTTTAGCGCGGATGGTCAGGTTGTCGCCCGCCGTCAGGCTGCTGCCCTGCGCGGTGTTCTGCCCGCTGTGCTGTACGGACTTGGAAGACTGGCTGCCGTAAGACAGGCTGATCCCCACCGAATTATTGTTCGACGGATCGTTACCCTTCGCCGCATCCATCCGCCCGGCTTGTACCGCCTGTACGCCGGACAGCGCCGCCTTGGTGCCCTGCAGCGCCTGCAGCCGGCCGCTGCTCTCTTTGCGCGCCTGCTGGGCGGTGCTCACCGCGGTATTCAGCGCGCTGCCCACCGCGCCCGACAGCGCCACGCTCAGCCCGCTCTGTTTGGTCTCGAAGGTTTCCGTACGGGTGCGCTGGTCATAGCCCGGGTCGATCTGCACGCTGTCGCCGCTAAGCGTCATATCCTTGCCGGCCACCAGATCGGCGCCGCCGATATGCAGCTGCTTGCCCGCCGTGATGTTCACGTTGCCCTGATTGCTGCCCACCGTGCTGACGCTCTGGCTCTGGGTGGTGCCCTTCTCGTCAATCTGATGCCGGCTGGACTGGCTGCCGATGGTGAAGCCCAGCCCGCCGCCGCTCAGCAGCCCTTTCTTTTTCTTCTCTTCCAGCAGGTAGTGCGCGTCGGTCTCGGTGGCGGCGGAAATATCGACGTTGTTGCCCGCCTGCAGGTTGACGTCATGGTCTGCGACAACCGCCGAGCCGCTCACCGTCAGATCGTTGCCGGCGCTGATGCTGACGCTGTCGCCGCTCAGCAGGCTGCCCTTCTCGCGCGTCACCCGGTCGTTTTTCACCGTGCGGCTGCTCTGCTTCTTCAGGAAGCCTTTCTTCTCGGAGCGCTCTTCCGAGTACGTCGCCTCGCTTTCGGTGGCGCTGTTGAGCATGACGTCATTTTTCGCCTGCAGGGCGATCGCCCCGTCGTCGCTGTGCAGCGTGCTGCCGGTGACCGTCACGTCCCCGTCGCGCGCCACCACCGTCACGCCGTTCTGGCCGCTGAAGGTGCTGCCCAGCGCGTCGCTGCGCGAACTCTCTTCCTCGCGCCGGCTCTTGGTCTTGCCGACCCGTTTGTTCTCGCTGTCGCGGTCGTTAACCTGCTGCCGCGCCTCTTTGATGGTCACGTTCTGCCCGCTCAGGCCGATGCGTCCCTCCTGGCTGTCAACCTGCGCGCCCTCCGCCAGCAGGTTGTTACCCGCCGTCAGCGTCACGCCCTGGTCGCCGCTCAGGGTGCTGAGCAGCAGGCGCTCTTCCTCACGGCTGTTGTTCACCGACGAGGTGCGGCTGTCGGCCTTCAGGTTGGTGCGGTTGGTGGTGCTCTCCGCCAGCAGCTTAACGTCGCCGCCCGCTTGTACACCGAGCTGGCCGCCGGCCTTGGCCTGGCTGCCCTGCAGCGTAATATCCTGCCCGGCCTTCAGCGTCAGGTTGTTGCCGGCGCTGAGCGTGCTGCCCAGCGCCTGCTGCCACTCGCCGCTGACCTGCGCCATCCGCGAGCCGGCCTCTTCCATCCCGCCGCTGGTGCGGTTGCCCATCGCGCCGGAAATCACCTGCAGATCCGCCGTGTGGCTGCTTCTGGCGGCGCCGATCTCCAGATTGTTGCGCGCGCTCAGGCTCAGGTTGTGCGTCGCGTCCAGCTTCGCCCCCTGCAGGCGGATATCGCCGCCGCTCAGGCTGATGTCATTGGCGCTCATCGACGCCTGACGCAGCGCATCCTGCAGGTTGGTGCTCATGGTCAGGCTGTCCGCCTGCACGTTGATGCTGTCGGCGCGGATATCGCCGCTCTGATGCATAAACTGGCCGGCGTCAATGGTCAGCGCCTGATCGGCAAACAGGTTGCCGGCGTTGTGGATACTGTCCGCCGACAGCTGCAGCTCGCCGCCGGCGATCAGCGCGCCGTCGCCGTTCAGGCGCAGCGTGTTATTGGCCAGATAAACCTTCGGCACCCATACCGTCTGCGGGCCATTGGCGGTCTGCACCGTCTCACTCACCAGCCAGACGATATCCTGTGTCAGCGCCGCAATCTGTTCAGGACGCAGCGCCACGCCCGGCACCAGTTGGAAGTCCTGCGCCACCTTGATGCCGTTGTTCATCAGGCGCTGGTACTGCGCCATCGCGTCTTCACCGCGCACCGACGGCCGGCCGGTCAGCTTCAGCATCTGCTCGCGCACCAGGCGCTGCTCATAGAAGCCGTCACCCAGGCGCTTATGCACCTGCGCCGGATCGTAGCCCACCCGCTGCAGCATATAGTCGCTGCTGATAAATTTGCTGCGGCTGGTGAAACGCTCGTCGGTCACTACCAGATACGGGCTGTCCGCTTCCAGATGCTGGCGGAACAGGCCGTTGTCCGGGATTGAGGTCGCCACGTCACCCAGATGCTGCTTGTCGGTCAACGCCAATTCACCCGGCGTTAACGGCCGGCCGCCGGGGATCAGCTGCGTATCGCCGGACTGCCACTCCACGCCGTCAACCGTCACCGCCAGCGGATTGCGCTCCAGCTCCGCGCGTTCGGCCTCCGCCGCCTTCTGCGCCGCCTCCACGCTGCCGACCTGCGCCTGATTGACCGTGGTGTTCTCAATGCTGGCGCCGCGAATGGCGACGCTGCCGTTGCCGCTGATGATGCCGTCAATGGTGGTCAGCGCCGTGGTCTCGTCGCGGTTAAACGTCGGATACCAGTGGTGGGTGTCCTTGTCATAATGGTCGACGATATGCTCCTGACGCCGCTCATTGACCGAATAGCCGCGGTTGATCACCTTGCCGTCGCCGTCAATCGTCAGGTTGCCGTTGGCGGCGATGGTGCTGGCGTCGTTCAACAGCTGGCTGGCGATACGCAGCACCATATTGCCGCCCGCCAGGATCTGCCCGCCGATGCCGGCGGAAACCAGCCGGTCGCGCGTGACCGTGCCGGTGGCGGTGCGCTCGCGGAAGTTGTTGTAATCGGTGACAAAAGGCGCGTTGACGATATCGAGATGCTTCTCCGGATCCCACTGCTCCAGACGCCCGCGATCGTGCTCGCGCCACACCGTATTGTGGTACGGCGTCGGCACGTAGTTCTGCCGGAAGCCGCGCGTCTCGTAGAAGGTCATGGCGTAGCCGCCGTCGTCGTTCTGCTTCAGCGCCAGGTAGTTCACCCAGAGCTCCAGCATCTCTCCCTTCGCGCTTTTTACCCGCACCTGCGCACGCTTGCCCGCCGGGTCAATCGCCAACAGGGTGCCGTACGGGTTGTTTGCCGCCGCCGCGTCATCGCGGAACGTCAGATTCTGCGTGGTCGGCGCCATGGGCTCTTTATCGGGGTTAACCGGTGAGTCGTAAGAGCGCCAGTAGTAGTTGTAACGGTGCCACTTGTAGTCACTGCTTTCCGCCTCGCGCTCAATCTCCAGCCCTTCGCGCAGGTTGTCCAGCCGCTTGGCCTCCACCGTCACGTCACCGTCCGCCTCGATGTTGCTCGCCCGGTTCTCGATCAGATCGCCGCTGCCCAGATGCAGGCTGCCGGCGCTGTAGATCAGGCTGCCGTCGCGGTTGCTCAGGCGTTCGCCGGCCTGCAGCTGCAGCCGCTCGGTGGCGGCGATCACCGCATCGCGCCCGTGGTTGTCGATGGTTTTGCCGCGCAGCGTGATGTCATCGCCCATCACCGTCGCCAGGTTATCCAGCGTGTCGGCGTCGACCGCCATGCTGTCGGCTTCCAGCCGCCCCTTGTTCAATAGCGCGCCGGTCGTCAGCCGCAGCGTTTTCCCCACCAGCGAACCCAGGTTAGTGATATGCGTGCTGTTGACGGTCAGGCTGCCCGGCAGCAGCCACTCTGTCAGGTTGGTCAGGCCGCCGGCCAGCGTCAGCGTCAGCGCTTCGTTGCTGCTGAGCGTATCGCCGGCGCGCTGGGTGTAATCCTGCTGCAGCGACAGCGTCAGCGCCTGCTGGCTCAGCAGCGTGCCGCCCTGGTTGTCCAGCGTGCCGGCGTCCACCGCCAGCGTGGCGCCGCTCTGGATCAGCCCGCCCTGGTTCAGCAGCTTCAGGACGGAGACGGCGCGCTGCTGGCCGTTAATTGCCAGCGCGCCGTTGGTCACTATGCGCCCCTGCTGGTTGTTCAGCGTATCCAGCAGCGACAGCGTCAGCGAACCGGCGCTTTGCAGGCGGCCGCCGCCGTTATCCAGCGTCTGCGCGCTCACCTCGGTGTGCGTCGTGCCCATCAGCAGGCCGCCGTCGCGGTTGTTAACGCCGCTGCTGTGCAGCGTCAGCCGCTCCTGACTGGTGACGGCACCGCCGCGGTTATCCATCTGCGCCACCTCCAACCGCTGGGCGCCGGTGGAAACCAGCTGTCCGTCCTGATTGTTCAGCTGCTGGCCGCGCAGCGTCAGCGTCTGGCCGCTGTGAATCTTGCCCTGCTGGTTATTCAGCAGGTCGATACGGTAGTCGCCGTCGCCCTGACCAATCAGCGTGCCGTTCAGGTTATCCAGCCGCCCGGCGCTCAGCGCCAGCGAGCCACGGCTGCTGAACACCCCTTCGCGGTTCTCGACCTGCTGGGCCGTAACCTGCTGCGCACCGTTGCTTCTGATCGCGCCACGGGTATTGTCGAGCAGCCCCAGAATCCGCAATGCCACCTGCTGCTGGCCATCCAGCGTGCCGCCCTCGTTAAGCAGCGACTGCGCGTCGAGCTGTAGCTGCTCCCCGCTCTGCAGCCGCCCCCGGCGGTTATCCAGCGCGCCGTTCAGGTTCAGCCGCATCGCCCGCTGGCTGTAAAGCAGGCCGCCCTGCTGGTTGTCCAGGCTCTGCGCCGCCACGCTGAGCGCATCGCCGGCCAGCAGCTGACCCGCCGCGTTGTGCAGCGTGCCGGCGGCCTCGCCCGCGTTCGCGCCGCGCAGCGCCAGCTGCCCCTGCGCGCTGAGCTTACCGCCGCGGTTATCCACATCCTGGCCGATATGCAGCGCCAGCGCCCCGGCCGACTGGATGCTGCCGCCCTGATTGTCCAGCCCGGCGCTCGCCAGCTGCGCATTCTGCTGGCTTTGGACGCTGCCGCCCCGGTTGTCAAAACGCCGGGCGACGGCGGACCAGCCGCCCTGGCTGCCCATCCAGCCCTGATGGTTCAGCAGATCTTCCGCCCGCAGGGTCTGCGACAGCTGACTGAAAATCTTGCCGTTGCCGTTATCCAACTGGCGGGTGAACTGCATATCCAGCGCGTCCAGCGACTGCACCGCGCCGCCGGCGTTCAGCAGGCTGTCGGCGCGCACCCGCGTCATCCCGCCGCCAAGCAGCGTGCCGTCCCGGTTATCCCAGCCGCCGTCCAGGCCCAGCGTCAGCGCCTGTCGGCTCTGCATCAGTCCCTGTTGCCGGTTGCTCAGGCTGCCGCCCTGCAGTGACAGATCGCCGTCGCTGAGCACCTTGCCGCCGTCGTTGTTCAACAGGCTGCCTGCAGCGCCCTGCCAGCTCAGCCCCTGCTGCGCCGTTAACAGCCCACCCTGGTTGCTGACGTTGCCGGCGCTGTTGAGCGTCAGCGCGCCGCCGGACTGCAGCCTGCCGCCGTCGTTATTGATCTGGCGGGCGGTAACGGTCGCCCGCCGGCCGCCGGTGGCGCGCCCGCCGCGGTTATCCCAGTCGCCCGCGCTGTTAATCGTTAATTCATCGCCCGCTTCCAGCAGCCCCTGCCGGTTGTCCAGCCCTTCGTGTGCCGTTAGCTGCAGCCCGCGCTGGCTGACCAGCCGGCCCTGCGCGTTGTTCAGGCTGTGCGTCGTCAGCCTCACCCCTGCAGCGTTGATATCGCCGTCGCGGTTGCTCAGCGCACCGCCGGCGTTCAACATCAGCTGCCGGCCGGCCAGCAGCTGACCGCGATCGTTGTCGATCCCCGCCGCCGAGGTAAGATCCAGCGCCGACTGGCTCTGCACCACGCCGGCCTGGTTATGCAGTTCACCCGCCGTCAGCGTCAGGCTGCCGTTGCCGCCCAATACGCCGCTGCGGTTATCCAGCAACCCGCCGATCTGCCAGCGCTGAGCTGCGTCATCCAGCGCCACCAGACGCCCGCGCTGATTATTCAAAGACGCCGCATCCAGCTGCAGCCGTCGGGCTTCGATGCTGCCGTCGCTGTTATCCAATGCGCCGCCCAGCGCGAAACGGCTGTCGCCGTCCCCGCTCTGCGACCAGATCGCTCCTTGTCCGAACAGGTTATTGCCGCTGACGTCCCAGCGCCCGGCCTTGATGTGCGCCTGCTGCGCGTCGATATCGCCCGTCGCGCTGAGCGCCAGTTCCCGGCTGTCCACAGTGGCCTGCCGCAGCGCCACGCCGCCTGCCGTAGCGCTGACTTCCGCACGGCGCGCGCTGAGCGTCGCCTGGCTGAGATCGGCCTGCCGGCCGCTGACCTTCAGCGTTTTCTTACTCAGTAATTGACCGCTTGCCTGCACCTCGCCCTGGCTGGCCAGCGTCAGATCCGCCTCGCGCACCAGCTGGCTGTTAATATCGCTGCCGGCCAGCAGGTTGCCGCTGCTGCGGATGCCGCGCGCGGCGTTAAGCCGCACGTCGCCGGCCGCCGCCAGCGTGCCGGACTGGCGCAGCTCGCCGTCACGGCTCTGCACCGAGAGCGTGCCGCCGCTGTGCAGCTTGCCGTGGTAGTCAATGTCGTCGCGGGCGGCCAGTTGGATATCGCCGCCGGCCTGGGTGACCGCCTCCTGTTTTGCCGGCTGCCAGCTCAGTTTGCCTTCGCTGCTGACGGTCAGCGTTTTGCCCGCCTGCAGATGGCCGCCCTGATTGCGCACGCCGACGCCCGCTTCGGTGCCGATCATCTGGATATAGCCGCTGTACATGCCGCCCATCTGGCCCATATCGATCGCCAGTTCCGGTTTTTTATCGTCGGCAGCCAGCGGCGTCGCCGTGTTGCCGTCGGCGCTGACGCGGTTGCGTCCGGCCACCACCTTCAGCCCCTGTTTGGCCCATACGCCGGCGTTCACTTCCACCGCGCGCGCCAGAATATCGACATATTCAGTGTCATGCCGGGCGTCACCATTCAGGCCGCCGCCCTCGATGCGCACCATGCCGCGCTCCACCTGATAACCGCCCAGACTGCCGTCGGCGTTCAGCTGCGGTTTGCCGGTGGTCAGCGTCATGCGCCCGGCGTTGATGGTGCCGCAGCCGTTACAGACGATCCCCGCCGGGTTGGCGACGATCACCTGCGCCCGGCCGCCGGCCACTTCCAGGAAGCCGCGCAGCTGGCTGGGGTTATTGCTGTTGACTTCGTTCAGGATCACCCGCGCCGGCGCGCCGTTGGGGTTCAGGTTCGGGTTGCCCTGGATCATGCCCCCCAGTTGGGTTGAGGTCATCGTCGCCGAGTTATTGAGAATCGCACCCTGCCGATCGACGTCGAACTGTTGGTATTTGTTATGCGACACCCCGGCCTGGTTGGGCGCGGTGATATTGACCTGCGGCAGTCCGTTCTGGGTGGCGATCACCTCAGGGCGCTGCCCCGCCGGGCCATCGGCCACGATGCCGCCCGCCCAGGCCGGGCCGGTGAACAATGCCAGCCCCAGCAGCCACACCGCCCGGCGCACCGTCACCCATAGGCGCGGCGCATGCCCGCCGCGGCTCTGGCCGGGCTCGGCGCTGCAGCTGCGCGCCAGTTCGGAAACCACCCGCAGCTCCCCGTGGGTGCGGCTAAAAATCAGGCGATAGCAATGTTTATTCATGAGTCACGTCCGTGTAAAAGATCCATCCAGTGAACAGCCCGCGGCCATCCGGCAGATTAAATTTCCAGATTGACGCTGAAGCCGGCGGTGGCGCCCGAGGTGTGGAACGCATCCGGCTTGCTCAGCGGTACGCCGGCGAACAGGTCATAGCTGAAGCGCCGCCACAGCGCGCCGCGCACGCCCAGCGCCGCCCCCGTCAGCTGTTTGCCGACCAGCCGACGCGCGCTGGGGCCGCCCACGCGGCCGTAGTCCAGCGCGGTATACAGTTCATGGCCGCGCGACTGTACGTTCCACGCCAGTTCGTTGCGCCACACCATGCCGCGCTCGCCGGACAGCGACAATTCACCGTCGAAGCCGCGTACGGTGTAGCGGCCGCCGATCGCCATCCGCTCCTGCGGCGTCAGGGCGTTGGCGCTCCACTGACCGCGCAGGCTGGTGTAATAGCGCCAGGGCTGCTGCCCCAGGGCGAATGGCTGGTTCAGGCTGACATCCCCCATGGCGAAGCCGACGCGGGCGCTGCCGCTGTGCATTGCCTCTTCCGGCGCCGGTTTGGCGCCGAAGGCCCCGGTGCCGCGGTGCCAGTTGAGGTTGGCGTCCAGCGTGGCGCTGCCGAGGTAACTGCGCTGGTTGAGGCCAAGTTCCCAACCGGCGGTGCGACGCTCCTGGTTATCAATGTTGTAGCCGTCGACCGCATTGGTGGCATGACGACGATAGGCGCGCATATTGAGCGTCAGCTTATGGGACTGGTTACGAAACAGCAGGCGGGACAGCGTCAGCTGCAGGTTTTCGCTTTTACCGCTGTAGCTCAGCACTTCGTTGGCGTTGGGGATATTCTGGTGATAGGTGTAATCGTTATAGTTGGCGGCCAGGCTCCAGTAGCCGATCGGGAAAACGTAGTTCAGCGTATGTGAGCGGTTGCCGAACGGCCCGTGTTCGAACAGGTTTTTGCCGATATTGGCGTAAAACAGATCGTTTTGGGCAAAGGGCGCGTCAATCGCCAGCGTGGCGGACCCCAGATAACGGCCGGTGCTTTTCGAACCGCTGTCATCCAGCCCCAGGCTCAGGCGCACCGGGCGTCCCTCCTTCCAGCTCACCAGCAGGTCGCTGGTCGCCTCTTGTTCGCCGGGAGCGATTTTAATATCGGCCTCGACGCTGGGCACACGCTTAAAATTCTCCAGCCCCTGCTCAATCGCACGCAGGTTGAGGATATCACCGGTCGACGCCGGCAACGCATTCCACAACCGCCCGCGCCAGGAGACACCCTCCTCAAAACGCACGCGGGCAATGCGGCCAGGCTGTAGCGTCAGCGTCAGCACGCCGCTGGTCAAATCCTGCTCCTGCGCCATCACCCGGGTGGTGACATAGCCTGCGGCCAGAATGCGGTTCTGCACCTTGTTGATCGCCAGCACGATGCCCTGCTGGCCCAGACAGCGGCCTTTGGCGTCTTGCGCCGCGTCCAGCGCCCACTGAAAGCGTCCGGCCGCTTCGCCAATCAGTTGCAGACGGTTGATGGTAAAACAGGGGTGTTCATCAGACGGGTAATCAGGCAGCGCGACATCGGGGCGGTTCAGGCGTACGTCGCTGTGCGGCGCATTCTGCTGCTGCAGCGCGCGTTCACGCTCCTGCTGGCGCTGCTGTTCCTGCGCGTCCCGCGCGGCGGCATGTTGTAATACACCGTCCGGCGTCGGCGCACCGAGCGTCGGCATGGAGAGCGTCAACAATACGCCGGCGAACAGCGGAACAGGCAGCGCCCGTCGCCATAAAAGCGAGGATAAATTCCCTTTCATGCTATGAATTCCGTTTCATAAATTTATATCCGACGCATTATCCACCCAGCTTATCAAAAATCAAGTAATGCCTTAGTAGTAATAATGATATTTTTAGAAGCCCCTAATTTATTATTTACGTTTTCAATGAATTACTACGCAGAACCCTCATGACGAACCGGACAATAAATATAAATAATCTTAAATTTAAATTCTCATCGGATAGTCAGAAGAATTCATTCGCTAATCAATTATTCTATTTATTTACTATTAAGCACTATTTATTTTCATATATTAAAATATGACCTCCCGCTCACACTTTCTCCGCAGAGAGGCGTAAGCGGGCCATTGTTCCTCACGGTTTTTAAATGCGGGGCAACATGACGAAATTAGCCCCTCTTATTTGCAGGGTGACTATTCTTATCCGCCATCTCCCGCGGCATCACCGCCCACCCCGCCAGCAATGCCGCAATCACCACGAACAGGTGCCCTTCGGAAGAATCCAGCAGGAACGAGTTGAACAGATGACAGGCCATATAGCTGCACAGCACCGCCACCAGCAGGTTACGACGCTGCACCGGCTGTCGCCAGGCCACACGATAGCAGCACCACATCCAGCCAATAAATAACGCCAGGCCCAACAGGCCGTTTTGCACCGTTTCCAGCAGATACTCATTGTGCGGATTATGCACGCTGTAGCCGGTCTCCGCGTTGCCGTACCAGAAACTGCCGGCGCCGTTGCCCAGCAGCGGCGCCTGTTGAATCAGTCGCCACGATTCGCGGGCAAAGGCGGTGCGCTGCCCCATCGAGTTATCGCAGGCTTGATAAGCCGTTGCTGCGGGGGCCAGCACGCAATGCCGCACCTGCTGCACCCCCAGCGTCAGTCGCTCCATCGCCAGATTAGGGATCAGCGCCAGCATCGCGACGGCCACGACGCCGCAGGCGATAACGGCCACCCGCTGCCGTCGGCGCAGCGTCAGCAGCAGCCAGATCCCCATGCCGACCACCAGCGCCACATAGCCGGTTCGCCCCTGCACCATCAGCAATACATTGGCCGCCGCCAGCAACGCCAGCGCACCGTACAGCCAGCGGCGCATACCGTGGCAGGCAAAGGCGCGCGTCAGCCAGACCAGCGCGGCCAGCGCCATAAAGACGTTCTGGGTAATTTGCAGCTTAAACACCGTCGGGTTGTCAGGGCTGATGCCCCAGCGCGTCGCCAGTCCGGCGCCGCCGGCCAGGCTGATGGCCAGTATCAGCGCATTGGCCCACAGGAAACCGCAGAGAAAATGCGCCGCCAGGCGGCGGTCGGCCAGAAAAAACAGCGCCAGCGGCAGCACATACAGTAACTTTTTATACTTGCCGACCATCGACGCCCCATACGCATGGCTGTGCGTCAGCAGCGACAACGCCAACAGCGCGAACATCAGCGCCGGCAGCCATACCAGAGGATGAGCCGCCAAAGCCTTCCACTGACGGCAATCCCGCTGCCACAGCAGGCAGACCACCGCCAGCCCCAGGGCGACATTCATCAGGAAGTTGGAGGTCGACAACGATGCGCCAAGTAACAAGGCCGTAAAGGCGAATAATCGTTGCCGGTACTGCGGGACAGTAAGAGCAGGAACAGAAACCATAGTGAAATACTCATCGCAGAGAATAAAAACGTGGCGCAAGCGCCATAGAGAAACGACGACGCACCAGCGTCATCAACCCACAGAAGCGGGCGCATCCGACGGCGCCAAATGCCGGTCGACCGCCCGTATCACATCGCCGGGCGGGATCGCGGCCAGATAGCGTTCTTCCGTCGCAGTATCCACCGCTTCCGGCGGCGGCAGCAGCCGGTAATCACCGGCCCACAGCAGCGTGTGCGATGCCTGCCACGGCGCCCACTGCGCCAGATTGCTGGGGCCGAACAGCACTACGGACGGCGTCAGCAGGGCGGCGGCCATATGCATCGGCACCGAATCCACGCCGATAAACAGCCTGGCGCGGGAAATCAGCACCGCCAGTTCCGGCAAGTCCAGCCGCCCCGCCAGATTAATCACCCGCTGCGGTGAGATGCAGCCGGCCAGAATGGCGTCGATCATCGCCGCCTCTTCGGCCGAGCGCCCGCCGGTGAGCACCACCGTCTCCCCTCTGGCGGTCAGGTGATTGATCACCTCGCTGAAGCCGGCCGCCGTCCAGGTTTTGAACGCCCAGCGCGCCGCCGGCTGAATCAGGACAAAATTCCTGAGCCGGTAATGGCGGCCAAGCCGCTCCACGTCATCGATATCGCACTGTCGCCAGGATTGCGTCACGCGCGTGACCTGCATCGGCAGCGCCAGCGGCGCCAAAATGCTGAGGTTATTGAGCACGGTATGTTGCCGCTCATGCCCCTCGGTATCGACCAACAGAGAATGACAACGCCGCCACAGCCGGTTGTTACGCTTCGGATGGGCGAACCCAAGGCTGAAAGTAGGTTTGAGGAAGCGGCAGTACAGCGCCGCACGCCACTGATCGGAGAGGTTGATGACCAAATCATAATGCCCGGTGCGCAAGCTGTTCCACAGCGCGTACTCGCCACGGTATTGCGCCTTCAGCCCCTGATGTTTGAGGCTGCGATCCACGGTATAGGCCAGATAAACATCGCGGTTGCCGGCCAGCATGGCCTCGGTACCGTCATACACCAGCACATCAATCAGCGCGTTGGGATAATTCGCCCGCAGCGTACTGAGCAACGGCGTCGTCAGTAGTACGTCGCCAAAGTGCCGCAGTTTAATCACCAATATGCGCTGCACCCGTTCACGGTGTAATAAAACATTGGGGAGACGACTATCGGGCAATAACGCCTTATGAGGAGAGTTAAATACGGCGTGGGGGTGACTGCTCATAATTCGTCGTCTCAGGAAAAATGCCACGGGCTTTACTTTCGCACCTATGTCGAAAGAGCGAATACACAAGAAAAATTAACACCGAATAAACAACGATGCCGGCACGCCGGGAAGGATCGTCAGCAAAAAAATAGCGGCAAAGCCCTACAGCGGCGATCCGCTCCGATCTTAACCGTGTAAACAGCGCAAAGATAATTGGTTGTGCAGATCAATGTGATCTGATTGATCGCTGAAAACGATCAATCCACGACAAAATAAAAGGTTATTACTTAGGGTATTATTTAAATAATCAATTAATATTGAAAATATATTGATTTTTAATTGCGCAGAAATTGAATGGAAACAGCGATTCAATAACCTGCCGCAGTAAGATTAATGCTGTAGAACCGGGCGGTTATATATATTTTAGGAGTAGTAGATTAGGGCTTATCATCCGTAATATAAATAAGAAAAAACCTATAAAATGACGCCGTAAGGGAAACAGGCGCCATTCGCAACGGGGAAGACCTTCATACCGGCGCGGCTACCGTCGCCCGGCGATATCGCTCAGCGCCTGCTGCAACTGCCGGTACAGTTCGCGAATCGCCGGCGAAAACTGGCGCCGGTGCGGGCAGATAAAGTTAAGCGGCGCCGCCTGGCCCGGGATCTGCGGCAGCAACACTTCCAGCCTGCCGGCGGCGATATCCGGATAGAGATCGATCCACGACTTATAGACAATGCCCATGCCGTCCACCGCCCAACGCCGGGCAACGTCGGCATCATCGCTGATCAGCCGCCCGTAAACCTTCAGCTCCCGGCTCCCCTCCTCGGGATAAAACGGCCAGCGGTCCCAGGCGTGACCGTTGATGGTAAACAGAATGCAGTGGTGATCCACCAGCGCGTCCAGCGTCTCTGGCCGGCCGTGGCGCGCCAGATAGTCTGGCGAGGCGGCCAGCACCCGCCGGTTATTGTCCGCCAGCGGCAGCGCCACATAGCTGCTGTCGTTCAGCACGCCGTAGCGAATCGCCACGTCTACCGGGTCGCGGAACACATCGCTTACCTGATCGGAGACCGACAGGCGCAGCGTCAGCTTCGGATGCTGCCGACAGAAGGCATTGAGCAGCGGCAACAGCAGATTGCGGCCGGTGTCGGAAGGCACGGCGATTTTCAGCTCGCCGCTGAACTCATGATCCGTATTGTGCAGACTTTCGGCCCCCGCCTGCACGATCGCCAACATCTCCAGCGCGTAGGGCAGATATTTTTCCCCCTCCGCCGTCAGGCGCAGGCTGCGGGTGGAACGGGCAAACAGCCGCTTATCCAGATCCCGTTCCAACCGCTGCACCGCCGCACTCACCTGTCCGGGCAACAGGTCCGCTTCCCTCGCGGCGTTGGAAAAACTGCCCAGCGCGGCGGAGCGGACAAACAGCGTAACGTCCTCCAGACGAATCATCATTTATCCCCATTATTTGAAGTCTGACGCTATCACTGTAAATGATTTTCACAGCAGGAGTGAAAGTCCTGCTCTCTGTCCGGCATGTTTCACCCACCGGCCGGCGTTTAACATACATTCATTATTCGTCGTATTAATAAGGAACCGCATGATGAAAGCCATTGTTTACAGCCAGAACGGTTTACCCATCGCCGACCCGCAGTCGCTGTACGAAACCGAGCTGCCCAAGCCACAGCCCGGCCCGCGCGATCTGCTGGTAAAAATCCGCGCCATCTCCGTCAACCCGGTGGATACCAAGGTACGCAACGGTGCGCCGACCGATGCGCCGCGCATCCTGGGCTGGGACGCCGTCGGTGAAGTAGAAGCCGTCGGGGCAGAAGTCAGCCTGTTTAAACCGGGCGACGAGGTGTTTTACGCCGGCTCCATCGTGCGCCCCGGCTCTTATGCCGAGTACGGTCTGGTGGACGAGCGCATCGCCGGCCGCAAGCCGCAGTCGCTGAGCGACGCTGACGCGGCGGCGCTGCCGTTAACCTCGCTGACCGCCTGGGAACTGCTGTTTGACCGACTGGAAGTAAAACCGGACGAAGACGCAGCGCTGCTGATCGTCGGTGCCGGCGGCGGCGTCGGTTCCATCATGACCCAGCTGGCGCGCAAGCTGACCGGCCTGACGGTGATCGGCACCGCCTCGCGGCCGGAAACCGCCAAATGGGTGAAATCCCTCGGCGCACACCACGTCATCAACCACAACCGGCCACTGACGGAAGAACTGAAAAAAATCGGCATCGATCAGGTGCGCTATGTCGCCAGCCTGACCCACACCGATAAACACTTCGGCCAGATTGTCGAAGCGCTGGCGCCGCAGGGGAAAATGGGCGTTATCGACGATCCGCAGACCCTCGACGTGATGCCGCTCAAACGCAAGGCTATCTCGCTGCACTGGGAGCTGATGTTTACCCGCGCCATCTTCGAGACCGCTGATATGCAGCGCCAGCACGAGATTTTGCAAAACGTCAGCCGCCTGATCGACGACGGCACCCTGCGCTCGACGCTGGGCGATCACTACGGACCGATCACCGCAGACAACCTGCGTAAGGCCCATGCCCTGATCGAAAGCGGCAAAGCGCGAGGCAAAATCGTGCTGGCCGGGTTTTAACGCGCTATTTTGGGCTTTATGGTAAGGAAAACAGGATGCGTATTTTCACAGGTAAAACAGCGATTGCCGCGGCAGTAACCGCCGCCCTCGCCGCCGTGCCGCTGTCCGCGCCGGCCGCCACACAGCCGGTAACCCCGCTCTCGCAGCTGGCGGCCGATAAAGCCATCGGCCACGCCGAGCTGGTCGCCACCTTTAGCGGCGCCAGCGCGATGCCTACCGGCGTCACGGTATCCAGAAACGGCCGTATTTTCGTTAACTTCCCGCAGTGGGGGGATAATGTGCCCTTTGCCGTCGGCGAGGTGAAAGACGGCAAGGTCACCGCCTGGCCCAACCAGGAAATTAACCGCCCCGACAGCGACCAGCCTGCTACGCATTTCCTGAGCGTGCAGAGCGTGGTGGCGGATGACCGGGGGCGTATCTGGGTGCTGGATACTGCAGCGCCGAAATTTGCCGCCCCGCAGCCCGGCGGCGCCAAACTGGTGGCCATTGACGAGCAAAGCGGCAAAGTGGTGAAAAGCGTGGTGTTCCCGCCCAAGGTGATCCTGCCGACCACCTACGTCAACGATATGCGTTTCGACTTCCGCATAGGTAAAGAAGGCGTCGCCTATATCACCGACTCGTCGCTCTCCGGCCCCGGCGGCATTATCGTAGTCGATCTGGCCAGCGGTAAAGCAACACGCCGCCTGAGCGGCGACCGTTCAACTTCGGCCGAGCCAGGGTTTACGCCGGTGGTAGAAGGGGAAAGCCTGCTGCAGCGCCGGCCGGACGGCAGCACTGCGCCATTCAGCGTGGCGTCGGACGGTATAGCCCTGTCTCCGGACGGCAAAACGCTCTACTACTGCCCGCTGTCGAGCCGCCAGCTGTACGCCATCGACACCGCCCTGCTGCGCGACCCCAACGTCAGCGAGGCACAGCTGGCAAAAGCGGTGCGCCACCTCGGCGAGAAAGGCGCTTCCGACGGGTTGGAATCCGACGCCAATGGCACAATTTACGCCGGCGACTACGAACGCAATGCGATTCGCAAAATGACGCCGGACGGCGTCTGGAGCACGCTCGTCCACGGGCCGCACATCCTCTGGCCGGACACGCTCTCCGTCGGGCCGGACGGCTGGCTCTACTTTACCGTCAACCAACTGCACCGGCAGGCCGGGTTCCACGGCGGTAAGGATATGCGCCAGAAGCCTTACGCGCTGATGCGCGTACGCATCAACGCCGCGCCGGCACCCATGCATTAATCCTCATCTCCCGCCGCCTATGGCTGCGGGAGATAGGGTGGGTTGTTGAATAAATCGAACTGAACCGCAGGCCGATAAACCGGCCTGCGCCGGTTTATCGGGACATCATCAGCAACTCTTGTCCTTATGATGCGCTATCTGGAAGAACCTGCATTCTCATTAATGTTTCCTGTCGACTCACGGATCAGGTTTACCTCAGCGCGGTTGTTAATCCAGTAATCCGCCCGCTCAATGCCCAGCTTCTCCGGATGGAACACGGGATCGACGCCTTCAGCCAGCTGCTTCTCATAATCCTTCAGGCAGGTGAACGCCGTCTTGCGCAGCAGCAAAATGGCGATGATGTTCAGCCAGGCCATCAGCCCCACGCCAATATCCCCCATCCCCCATGCCAGATCCGCCGTTTTCACCGTGCCGTAGACGGCCGATGCCATCAGCCCGATTTTCAGCACCAGAGTGAGCCACGGACGATGTATTTTACGGTTGAGGTAAGCGACGTTGGTTTCCGCGATGTAGTAGTAAGCCACGATGGTGGTGAAGGCAAAGAAGAACAGCGCGATGGCGACGAAGTAACTGCCAAAGCCCGGCATCATGCTTTCCATCGCGGTTTGCACATAGCCGGGGCCGGCGGCAACGCCGGCAATCCCCGTATAGAGGGCGGCTCCCTCAGGCCCCTGAACGTTGTACAGGCCGGTAATCAACAGCATGAACCCGGTGGCGGAGCACACGAACAAGGTGTCGATATAAACCGAGAACGCCTGCACCAGCCCCTGCTTGGCCGGGTGGCTGACAGCGGCGGCGGAAGACGCGTGCGGGCCGGTTCCCTGTGCGGCTTCGTTGGAATACACCCCGCGCTTCACGCCCCACATGATCGCCAGCCCTAAAATGGCGCCAAAGCCGGCATCAAGGCCGAACGCGCTCTTCCAGACCAGCAAAATGACGCCGGGCAGTTGGTCAATATTGAGCGCCACGATCACGCAGGCCACGATGATGTAGCCGAGCGCCATAAACGGCACCACGGTACCGGCGAAGCTCGCAATGCGCTTCACGCCGCCGAAGATGATGAACCCCAGCAGCACGGCGATGATCGCCGCCGTCACGTTCGGGCTGATGCCGAACGCGATATCCAGGCTGGCGCCGATGGAGTTGGCCTGCACGCCCGGCAATAACACGCCGCAGGAGAAGATGGTGGCGATGGCAAAAATCCAGGCATACCACTTCATACCCAGCCCTTTTTCGATATAGAAGGCCGGGCCGCCGCGATACTCGCCATCCAGCTTCTCTTTATAAACCTGGCCTAGCGTCGATTCCACAAAGGCTGAACTGGCGCCGAGAAACGCGACCGTCCACATCCAGAACAAGGCCCCCGGGCCACCGAAGGTGATGGCGGTGGCTACCCCGGCAATATTACCGGTGCCTACCCGTCCGGCCAGCGTCATGGATAACGCCTGGAAAGAAGAGACCCCGGCGGCATTCGCTTTACCCTGGAAGATCAGACGCACCATCCCCTTCAGGTGACGCAGTTGCAAAAATCGGGTACGTAAAGAAAAGTACAGGCCGGTGCCCAAACAGAGATAAATGAGCGCCTGGCTCCAGATCACGCCGTTGACGGCATTGACAAGTTCATTCATGCAATCCAACTCCTTCGTTGATACCCTGGTAACATTGGCAGTTCACCTGCCTAACACCGGGCTGTGCCGTCGAGCGTGAGAGTTATTTTTTATCAGGTGACATAGTTACTTTACGTAACTAATTAACACTTATGTAACCTGTCGTAAAACGCCGATCTTTGCAAGCCTCTCGGTGTGGAGTACTTCCCATATTTAAACAATTTTTCTGAACGGCAAGCACGGCGGCAACGTAAGAAAAACCGACTATCTATTGAATAATCTATTGGTTAATCAATATGTAACGCGCAGAATATGTAACGCCGAACGCATTGAGCCTGCAGATCTGACGTTCTGATAAAGCGTCGCGCTACACCGGTTATCATGCCGATTGATAAAATATCGCATAACCCTTGGCGCAAGCGTCATACGGTTTCCGAATGGAACGGGGTGTTGGGCAGGGTCGTAACGGAGGGGGTAAGTTTTTCCTGTGGTTTGTTGCGTTGAATTTGCCTCTCAGAGAGCGCTATTGCCAGATTTTTATTTATCCTGCTCAGTTTTCTCGATACCCGCAAGCACGCGCAAGAGCAACCCCTTGCCATCCTCCGGCGAAAAATAATTAACATAACGCGCGTTGAATTCAGATTCGATAATATCGTCATCGTTCGACAGAAAGACCAACACTTCTTTTTTCAACGCTTGACGATCTTGCGTTGTTAATTCTTTTGTATAGATGTCGATGGCATCATCAATCGTCTCCGCCCCGGTAATATAATCAAAATCCTGATTCAGCGTACCTTCAATCATAATGTCAATGTTAGTAGTTAAAAGCATAAATTAAACCTTTGTGGATGCGGTTAAATATAATATGGATTACCATTATAGGTTTCTTATTTAAGCATTAGATTTATTTCAATGGCATTTTTATCCTGATTTCAAGAGAAAGTAATGAATTGTAATAAGGAGTACCATAAGTTTTTTTGAGTTTAATCGCATTCAGGAGGGAAAATTGGCGGAAGATCACAGGAGTCGAACCTGCCCGGGACCGCTGGCGGCCCCAACCGGATTTGAAGTCCGGCCGCCCCACCGGGGACGATGATCTTCCGTAGACATCGCAGCAAGGGGGCGGATTATAGCGCGAATTGCGGCCGCGCGCTAAGTGGCAATTGGCGATCGCCGTATCAGCTCAGGCGCTCCTCAAACGGTCGCTCGCCGACAAACCCCTGGCGCAGCCAGTCATACAGCTCCGCATTGCGCTGAAACCCCATTTTATGCATCACGTTGATCTTATGCTGGCTGGCGGTTTTAACGCTGATCGCCAGCCGCCGGGCGATCTCCGTGATCCGCATCTCCTGGCGCAGGCAGAGCATGATTTCCCGCTCGCGAACCGTCAGCGCATAGCGCTGGCAAGGGCAATGCTCTGTCACATACGGCAGCACCGGCGGCGCGATACGCCGCTGCAACAGCGCGTTTTCCACCTGCCGCAGCACGTCGTCGATCGGCATATTCTGCACGATCACCCCGGCCTGCAGGCGGCAGTCGGGCCGCACATCGGCGTGGCCGTAGCCGTGCGGCGGCCGCACGGCAAAATAGAGCGGCAATGCCGACGGCCGCTTTTCTGCATAGCGGCAAAAACAGCTCGGGCTGCCGGGCGGAAAATAGTGGAACAGCAAGTCAGCCAGATACGCCTGCGGCCCCTCCAGCACGCGGGTTTCCACGCCGGCGGCGTAAAAACGCGCGGTCAGCGCTTTTTGCAGCCCGCCGGCAAAATAGCGGTTGTCGTCCAGTACGGCCAGTGTCGTTACGGCATTCATCTCAGCTCTCCTGCGGTTTGCTTTCCGTTTTTGCACACCCTTAGTCATCCGCCGCCGGCTGCGGCGCCCGGCTGTTGTCGATGCGCAGCTCGTACACCATGGTGGCGTTCGGCGGCACCTTCGGCGGATAGCCGGTTTCGCCGTAGGCCAGCGCCGGCGGCACCACCATGGTGATGCTGCCGTGGTCGCGCAGATGGCCGATCGCCTCACGGAACAACGGCGGAAAACCGGACAGCGGCAGCGACAGCACTTTGCCGTTCAGATCCATATCCTGGATCACCGTGCCGTCCGTCAGTTTTTCCTTTACCACCACGTCGATCACCGCATCCTGCGGCAACGCCCGGTCACCGGCATAATCCACCCGGTACCAAAACCCCGTCGGTGAACGCTGCACGCCCGGCCGTTTGCTGAACTGCGCCACATAGGCCCGATCCCGCCGCTGCTGTGCGTTGACAATACGCTCCCGCGCCGCGCCGGCCTTCTCATCGGCCTTGGCCATCAGCGCATTCAGCTCCTGCTGCGGCAGCCGTTCACGCCCCGTCAGGTTATCCAGCACGCCGGCCAGCAGGCTGCGTCGATCCACCGGCACGCCCCAGCTCTGGCGCTCCGTCAGCATGGTCTGAATATCGCGCCCCAGCGCGCTGCCCGCCGCGTAGGACAGGCGGTTATTCTCGTCCTGCAGCTGCTCTGGCGTAACGGTCCACTGCGCCTGCGCCTGCGTCTGCTGCTGTTGCCTCCATGCGCCACGCTCTTTGGCAAAGCGTTGTTCCTGTTCCCGCCGCTTCTGCGCCTCCTGCGCCACCTGCTGCTGCGCCTGCTTGACCAGCTCAGCGGCGCGCCGGCTATCCGGCGTGCCCTGCCAGGCGCGACGCAGCCCGGCCAGCCACTGCTGCAGCGGAGCCAGATCGGGCAGCGCCGTCGGGGCCGGCGTCTCATGCGCCGCGGCGCGCAACGCGGCGTTCTCCTGCCGCAATGCCTGCAGTTCCAGCCGCTGCCGGGCCAGCTGTTCATCACGTTCCAGCAGGCTGCGGCGCGGCATCAGCGTTACGGCGGCGGGAGGCGAGGGTTTTACCACCGGGCGGGCGCTAGCGGTGGTTTTCGCGGTATGCGGCGGCACGGCGGATGGCGTTTTCCGCGCCGCATCCGGCGGCGTATCGCTGCGCTGTTGATACTGCTCGGCAAACTGCAGCAGGGCGGGAATGCCGTCATCGGCCAAGGCGTGCCGGGGCAGCGCACAGGCCGCCAGCGCCAGCCACGCCGCCACAGGCACACGGCGCATCATTTAACCTGCTCCCCGCGTTCGGCCAGCCCGATCAACACCGACTGTTCGATCTCCGCGCACAGCCGGCTGACCTTATAGCGATACAGCGCATCCACCGTCTCCTGCGTATCGTCGTTCACCCGGGCGCGCAGGCCTGCATACTGCGACGCGCCGCTCATCAGGCTGTCGAAAGCGCGCTGGTTGTCCTGATAGCGTTCAGGATTGATTTTTTGCAACGCCGCCAGTTCTTGCTGGCACTGCTGTAAACGCTTTGCCTCGCGCTGCTGACGCTGCGTCTCGACGGACGGCGCCGGCTGCGGCTTGTCGGCCGCTTTGGGCTTGACGTTCTGGCAGGCCGTAGCGCCTAACAGCGCCAGCATCAGAATGCCCGCCCGGACGGCAAGGCGCACAGAGTTATCGGTCATGGTTTTTTTGCTTCCTTTCGTGGTTAAACGTGACCTGCCGCGAGCCGGAAAAACGCCGGTCGGCGGGGAACAACAGCGCGGCGGCGGTGCGGTATTGCTCGGCCTCGGCGTCGCGTCGCTGGTAACGTAAAATGGCGATCAGGTTGGCGTAGACGTTGGCGTCGATGCGTACCTTCAGATAGCGCCTGGCCCAGTCGCGGTATCGCGTCAGTTCGCGCTCATCGCGCGTCTGGTTGTAGGCCAGCAGGCGGTGCGTCTGTAAATCAAACTCCCGCCGCGGCTGCTGGCTCCAGGCGACGACGGGCGACATCTCGCGCAGCGGGCGCACATCGCGCAGCCCGCCGCGTTCCGCCTGCGTCAACAGCCAACCCGCGCGCAGCGCCGCCAGCATCAGCACCAGCCCGCCTACGCACAGCAGCGTGATACCGAGGCGCAGCGGCACAGTGCGGCGGATCGTCAGCGCGACGCGGCGGCTGCTCAGGCGATCCAGCTGCGCCAGCAGCAGCGTAAACAGCAGCCAGTGCAGGGCCGAAAGGTAAAACGGATACTCCAACTGGCTGTGCAGCAGCATCGGCAGCAGCACCAGACACAGCGCCGTCGCCTCGCCGGCATGGCGACGGCGGCAGGAGAAAGCCCGACGGTCAACGCGTAGCGCCTGCCGCAGCAGACGCACGCCGCCCAGCACCAGCAGGACAATGCCCGCCAGCGCCACCAGGCCGCCCTCCACCCACCACAGCAGGATCTCATTGTGCGGATGACCGGCAATCTCCAGCACCGGCGTCAGCGGCAACTGGGCGATGCGGAAATGCTGAAACGCATACTCAAACTGGCCGTAACCCCAGCCCAGCCAGGGCTTCGCAGCGATCATTTTCAGCGTGTCCTGCAGCATGGCGATCCGCGCCTGGTTCGACAGCGCGTGGGACACATACGCCATCCCGCCGTCACCGCCCGGCCACAGCAGCATGCCCACGCCGAATGCCCCGCCCAACAGCACCGCCAGCCCGGCCCGGAGCAGCCGGTCGGCGCAGACGCGGCGGAACGCCAGCCAAAACCCCGCCAGCACCAGCACGCCCCCCAGCCAACCGGCGCGCGACTGCACCCATACCAGCAAGGCGGCCAGCAGGGCCAGCAACGCCGCCAGCCCCATTTGTCTGGCGCGCTCCGCCCGCGCCGAGCGCAGCACATAGCCCGGCAGTACCGCCAGCATCAGCGCCAGCGCCAGGCCGGTGGCGATAAAACTGCCCAGCACGTTCGGCTGCTGGAAGATGCCGAAGACGCGTCTGCCGCGCAGCGGCACCCAGCTCCAGGCGGGCCAGAACAGCTGCAGCAGCGCAATCAGGCTCTGGCCGATGACCAGCGCCAGCAGCAGCGTAATCAGCGCCGTGCGCCAGCGGAAGGCAAGACGAACCTGCAGCCAGCCGCAGTACCAGGCCCCGCCGGCCAGCAGCGCGCTCACCCGCCACGCGGCGGCGGCGTAACCGTCCGGCGGCGCATAGGCCAGCGGCAACGCCAACAGCGCGACGCCCGGCAAAAAATACGCCGCGCTGCGGCTGAAGCGCCACGTGCGGCGTCCTGGCTGTCGCCAGCAAATCAGCAGCAGCATCGCCGCCATCAGCGCGTAGGTCAGCGCATTCAGCGGCAGCTTCAGCCCGCTGCCGCCCATATTGGGCAGATAGCACAGCGACGCGGCCAGCAGGGCGAGAAAGCCCGCCGCCAGCGCGTTATTCGTATTCCAGACTAAAAGTGGCCGTCGCACTGAATTCCCCGCGTCCGATGGTTTTGTCGGCAATCGCCTGTGGTTCGCCCCGCACATAGGCCTGCAGCGCAATCAGGTTGCTGCCCGCCGCCAGGCGATATTTTTTACTGGCGTCATTGAGCGGCAGCGCCGTGCCGTCGAGGTTTTCCAGCCCGATGGCGACGCCGGAGGCGCTGCTGCCGCCGTCCAGCGCCAGCAGCCCCGGCAGCCTGGCGTTCTCAGCGCCGCTGAAGGTCACCGCCACCGTATTGCCCAGGCTGAGATCGCACTCCGCCAGATGCAGAGAAAACGGCTGGCTGAGCGTCCGGCCGTTCAGATACAGGTACTTGTCGACAATGGTGCCGAAATCGAGCCGAATCAGCTCCTCGCCCGGCGGGATCACGCAAGGTTCCGCCACCAGCGTGCCCTCAAAACGCATGTTCTCATCCGCCGCCGCCGGCCCGCCCAGCATCAGCACGCCGGCCGCCAGCAGCGCGCCGCGCAGTTTTCTCACGGTGGTTCTCATGGTCGCCTCCCTTAATGGCATAACGCCGCACCGCCTTGCGCACGATGCGCATCAGTCGTAATACAGGCGAAAATCAATGGTGGCGCGATAGGCGCCGACGCCCAGCGTCGCCGGCGTACGCACCGGCGTGACGGTATAGGTCAGCGTGTTCTGCCCCGGCGTCAGCAACCGCGGTGTGTTGCGCGCCCCCAGCCGCACCGGCGTGCCGGCATCGTCCGCCAGCCGCAGCGCCAGCCCGCTGACGCCGCTCACCCCGATCAGCGACGGCGCATCCGCATCGGCAGGCGCGGTAAAACTGACCGACACCGCCGGCTGGCTGCCGCTCCAGGCCAGCGCGCCTCCCCACGGGTCGCGATTGCTGGCCGGTGCGCGCAGGCAGTCCTTCAGCCGCAGTTGAAAAGCCACCGGCGTGCCCCGGTCACCCGGGTGCTGAAAACCGGCGCTGCCCAGCTCACCCAGCCAGACCTCCTGCCGCGCCGTCTCCATCTCCAGACTGCAGGCGCTTTCACTCAGCGCGCCGTGCACATGCAGTACGCCGTTCGCGCCCTCGACGTCCCAGTTATCCACCGCCTGCGCCGGGGGCATCAGCAGCACCACCACACCCGCCGTCAGCGGCAGCATCATCGCCGCCGCCACCGTCAGGCCAATCAGCCGCCGCTGGTAGCGGATAAAAGCCCGGCCGGACAACTTCTGGCTCTTGCGTCGCATTGTTATTGTCTCCGCTGTGTTGAAAATGCCGGTTACTGCTTGTCCGCCACCGTCAGGCAAAGGTTGCCCGTACAGCGGAAGACCAGCTGCGGACGGCCGCCGTAGTCATTGATATAGGTCAGCACCGGGGCGGAGCCGATCGCCGAAGCGGACACGCCGAGGGGCGCGCTGCCTTTCGGCGCCACCATCACCGGTTCAAAACCGGCAACGCTCTTGCCGCCCTTGCGCGCCGCACCGTCCACCAGCGTCACGTAGTAAGGCGTCGGGTTATTCACCACATATTTATCGCCCTGACGGGTCAGCGTCAGCGACTGCTGGCTGGGCGCCGCGTTCTTCTGCGGCGCGACGGCCGCCGGACGGTAGAACATTTTGATCCGCGTCTGCAGCGCGATCTGCAGGGTATTCGGCTTGTTGCTGCGCGGCGGTATCTCACGCAGGTTGAAGTAGTAGAGCGTCTCGCGGTCCTGCGGCAGCAGTTTGGCCGCCGGCAGCGCCTGAATTTTCACCTGGCTGGGCTTGCCCGGATCAACCCGCTGCACCGGCGGCAGCACCGTAAACGGCGATTGAATCTTGTTGCCCTGCTCATCCTCGATCCAGCCCTGGGCCAGATAAGGCAGCTGTTTGTTCTGATTGCTGATATTCAGGCTGACCGTCTTCTGGTCGCCGTCAAAAATCACCCGCGTGCGATCCAGCGCAATCGCGCCCTGCGCCGGCGCGGCCGTCAGCAGCGCGGCAATCACAAGCGGTGCGCCCAATACGGCGATGTTCAGTCTGGTTTGAGTCTGGTTAAGCATTGTTTTCACAGTTATCAGTCCGTTATCGGTGACCGTGCGCCGCAGCGCCGGTCTGGTCATCGGGTCGGGGAGTATCCTGCGCGCCTGCGCCGACGGGGCGGCAAGGCAGCAGCAGGTTATTCATCAACATATCGGCCGGCAGCGGCGTCGGCAGATGCACCTCGCACTGCGCCGCGCCGTTCCAGTGCACCGTCATCACCTCGCCCGGGTTGATCCCGGACAGGTAAACGCTGCCGCCGTCGTTGACGATCCCGGTTTCCTGCTTACGCGCATTCATCACCGTGGCGCCGAACGGCGGTTCGCTGCCGTCCGCCAGTTTGATAATCGCCATCGCTTTCTCACCGGCGATCACCGCAAAACGCCGGTAGCCGATGGCGCCTTCGGTCAGGGTGGCCTGCACCACCGAACGCGTCGCCTCCACCTTGTCGCCCAGCGCGTTGAGATCGATGCTGGCCTTATTGCGGTAATAGCTGTTCACATCCGTCACCACCGCCTGCCCAAAGCGGTTGGTCGCCACCGTGCTGCCGTAACCGCGCACCGGCACGTCGGGCACGCCGTCGGTATCCAGCAACAGCCGGGTGCCGCCCGGCGTCGCGATGCGGTGCAGCGCCGCGCCTTCCGCCGTGAGCGTCATCCCGCCCTGCGCGGCCAGGCCGACGGCGCTGTAGCGGCCGGCCTGGTAGCTGGCGTTGGCGTTCACCTGCGCCATATCGCCTTCGTGGCTGTAGTAACCGCTGAGCGTCGCTCCGCTGCGTCCGGCGCCGGCGCTCAGCTGATAGTTGTCGTGTTCATTCACCCGGTCGTAGTAACCGACGCGGTGCGTGTTGTCGTTCCGGTCAATCGTGGTGTTGTAGCTGATCGTGCCGCTGCTGCCCCACGGCACCGACAGCGACAGGTACATGCCGTCGTCATTGCGCGCGTTATAGCGGTTGCGGTAGGCCGACAGCGACAGGCTCAGGTTTTTAAACTCGCCCAGATCGAAATAGCGCGACAGCATCAGGTTGTAGCGATCGTTCGCCGCCCGGTCCCAGTAGGTCTGATGGCTGTAGTTGAGGTAGGCGCTCAGCCCCAGATCGCGGAATTGTTTATTGAAGGAGAGGGTGTACATCTCCTTGCTCTTGCCGTTGCGGTCCCCCTGATAGCGGGCGTCCAGATACTCCCCCATGCTCATAAAATCTTCCTGGGAGAAGCGGTAACCGGCGAAGGTGACCTGGCTGTCGTACTCGTCAAAGTTTTTCGAATAGCTCAGGCGGTAAGAACCACCGCTTTTGACCCCTTCCTGCGGCAGTCTGGCCCGCGACTGGGTGACGTCGAAGGAGAGCGCCCCCAACAGCATCAGATCGCGCCCCAGCCCCAGCGACAGCGCGTTGTAGTCCCCGCCGCCGATGGCGCCGCCGTACAGCGACCAGCCGTTGCTGATCCCCCAGGAAAACTCGCCGGTGCCAAACAGCGGCCCGCGCAGATGGTGCCCCCACTCCGTCGGTTTGCCGGCGGCCAGCTTGTAGCGCACCCGGCCCGGTCGCGTCAGATAGGGAATGCTGGCGGTGCTCATCTTGAACTGCTGCACGCTGCCGTCCTGCTCTTCCACCCGCACGTCCAGTTCGCCGGACACCGCATCATTAATGTCCTGAATGCGGAACGGGCCGGCGGCCACCTGGGTTTCATACAGCACGCGCCCCTGCTGGCTGACCACCACCTTGGCGTTGGTTTTCGCCACGCCGCTGATTTCCGGCGCGTAGCCGCGCAGGTTCGGCGGCAGCATATTGTCGTCAGAACGCAGGCTGGCGCCGGTAAAGCGCAGGCTGTCGAACAGATCGGAATTCAGGTAGTCCTCCCCCATCGTCAGGCGGGAGCGCAGCGCCGGTATCGCCCGGTAGGCGTAATAGCGGCTCCAGTCGAACTGCTTGTCGCTCGCCTTGCCCGAGCCGGTCTGGTGGTTAACGCTGGCCTGCCAGTCAGCGCGCAGACGCCAGGCGCCCAGGTTGCCGCCGGCGGTGCCGTTGCCGCTCAGGCTGTAGCTGTCGCCGCCCGCCTTCAGGTTCTTTTGCGTTTGCGCATTGAGGTTGTAATCCAGCAGCAGCCCCGGAATACCGTTATCCCAGCGCGACGGCGGGTCCCAGTTTTCCGAGCTGTATTCCAGATAGGCCTGGGGAATATTGAGATACAGCGATGAAGAGCTTAAATCGCCGCGCGCCTCCATGCCGGCCAGGCTGTGTACATCCAGACACTGCCCGCCGTGCGTCCAGCGCAGCGTACTTTCCAGCTTTTCTTTTACGCCCAGCTGTTTGACCAATGCCGGCGGCAGACAAACTTCACTGCCTTTGGCATTATTTTCCGGCGCAACAAAGCGGATAGGCTGCTCCGGCAGATCGTTTTTATTAACGTGAACCACCATGGTGTAATTACCCGGCATAATGTAACCGCTGCGGGTAAACTGGCTCAGATCGATATTCTGACGATCGTTAATATCTAATACGTCGGTATTAAACTGAATTTCTTCAGCGGCAAACACCCACGTTACGGGGCTGCCAAACGCCAAAGCAACGCACAGCCCCAGCGTTTGCAGGCGAAATAACTTCCCTGCCGGTGAAAGCATAATAAACATCCCTTCAACATGTATTAACCGTCAGTACGACAAGAAATCAAAAGTAATCCAGCTTAAAACGCACTGTGGAAAAATATGCTCCCGCCTTCAGCGGCTGGTGATTTGGCATTAATGTCATTGAATATTTCAGCACGCGGTTTCCCGGCGTCACGCTTTCCTGCGCCAGAGGTTCGCCAGGGATCACCACTTTGCCGTTGCTATCATCAATTTTTAACGCGACGCCCCGGGCTTCGCCCTGCACGCCGAATAGCGAGCCGTCCGCATGGCCGTCGAACGTCACCTGAAAAAACTTCCAGTCAGGTTTATTTCCCGGCCGCTCTACGACGCAATTCACCAATTCGATACTGAACGTTTTCGTTATTCCCCGACCGTCGCGCATTATCTGCCCCAGCGGAACCGTCTCCATATCGATGGTCTGATCGCGGCTGCCGGCGGCAATCGCGCAGGCGGTATCGATAATGGCGCCGTGCATATTGACCTGGCCCCACCCCTGCCCGGCAGGCGCGGCCTGGCCCGGGGCGGAAAACAGCGCGCAGCTGGCCAGCAAAGCAATGGCGCTGGCCTGGTTCCATTGTGACAACATCGCGGCATTCCTTTGACGGGAGATAACGGCCGGGCATGTCGCCATGCCCGGCGACGCTATGGCTTACTGATAAGCCAGGGTGAAATCGGCTACGGCAGAGAAATCGCCCGGAACCACGGCGGCGGAAGCGCCTTCGCCCTGCAGGTAGGCAGCAAAACGCAAGGTGTTATTGCCTTCATTCAGGTTCTGAGCAGTGGTGGCTTTGCCCAGTTCAACGGCTTTACCGCCGTAAGTGATGGCAACGCCGGCGCCGCTGGCGGTACCCGTAATGCCCAGCAGATCTTTATTGGTCGGCGACGCCGAACCGGTAAAGGTGGTGGTGACGCTCTTCAGCGTGGCGATATCGCACTGCTCCAGCTTGATATCAAACGAACGCGGATTGGAAGAGCCGCCGTTTTTCAGCGCCACGTTGGATACCTGGCCCAGATCGACGGTCTGGTCGAGAGACTCAGGGGCGATAGAGCAAGGCGCATCAATAATAGAACCAATAAAGTTAACTTTACCGTGCCCCTGATCGGCTGCGTGAGCGAAAGAGGTTGCGCCAAATGCCATCGCCGCGGCCAGCATGATTTTATTAAGTTTCATAGAACCTATATTCCTTATAAGAAGAGAATGCACATATCCAATAAATAAAGAACAGACCACACCGGAAATTTATCCGCAGATAAATAACGCGCTCTGATTCTTTAGCATTTTGTGAGTAGTAAACGTACCTAAACCAAAGGTATAACGGAAAAAACCACCGCTACAGCAAAGGTAAAAAAGCAAAGAAAACCCGCTGTGATTTCATAAAAATCACATTAAATTACAATTCAACTTTACCCGGCATACCCTTATGGCTGGTGACGGTTATTCTGGCAAATAGCCCACATTAAAAAAAGTGATTTCTAGTTAAGCCGCAATATTCGCAATATATTTCCTTTATCCGGTAAAATTATTGTTATTTTTAGCGCCATAGATCGTAAATAATATAAAACTAGAACAATATCCTGTTTTTTATTATTTCGCGAACAATGAGATCTAAAATGAGGCCATTTTGAATATAATAAACCAAAAATTGGCTTTATCTGATGCTCTGCACGGGTCTTTCGCCTGTCGCAACGCGATCGCTGACGCCATAAATAATCACCATTACATACCGTTAATCTTTTGCTTTAACTGGGTTTTATCCTATACACAGCATATAGATAAACACCGCCATACCCGGGTAAAGCTATAAAGAAGTCCGAGGAGATACTATGGAAGTGTTATCGCCCAAAAAGAAGGAAATACGGCAGCTAAAACAGCGGCTGCTGTACGCATTATTGACGTTATCTCCCCCGTTAACTCAGGAGAATGAACTGCCTCCCCAGCATGAATGGCTATCTACTCGACAACTGGCGGAATATATAAACGAGGGTGTATATAGAGCCAGGAATTTATTACTGGAAATGGTTGCTAATGGCGATGCCATTGTCAGCCACGGATCGGTAAAAAACTCGCTGAGATGGTATCCCGCCGCCACGGAGCAACAAAGGATGGTTGCCGCATGCCGCAAAACGGCGCGTGCACTCTTTAATGACTAAATATTTGGGATACAACAGTGAAAAAATTTGTTTTTTTATTATGCTGCCTGGCGCCGTTGCTGCTGGCCGGCAAGGCGCAGGCGTTTACCTGCCGGACTTCCGACGGCGGTTATATTCCCCAGGGCGGCTCGACAACGCCCGTTGACGTACGGGTGCGCATCGGGCCGCAGCTGTCGTACGGTAAAAACGAGATCGTCAACGTCAGCCAGGTCACCTGTAAAAACGACGTGGCCAGCTGGACCGACTTTCTAAAAACCGACAGCCCGGCGTTAACCATGAACAATGCGATTTTTGGCGGCATCGGCAGCGGCACCACCATTAACGGCGCCGACTATAACTCCCCGGTGCCGGCGGGCATCAGCGTGATGACGCTGACCAACCTGGACCAGCAGACGGTGAATATCCGGGTCTATATCGTGCTGAGCCGCTTTCCTACCCCGGATATTAAAATCAACAAAGGGGACATCATCGGCCAAATCAATTTCAGGCAGACCAATGACCGACAGGGATGCCCGAACTGCGGCCCCTACCGCTGGCGCCTGATTGCCGATAACGACGCCTATTTCGTGACCACCAGCTGCACCATCAACAATGGCCGGCAGATTAACGTCGACTTTAACCAGATACGCCAGGACTTCCTGACGCAAACCGTCACGGATGCGCAAATCAAGCAGGATAAGGCGCTCAGTTATCAGTGCGACGACAGCAGCGCCACCCAGGATGTGCTGATCAGACTGGTCAGCGACGCCACCGGGTTTTCGCCGGACTTCATCAAAACCAGCAACGCCAACGTGGGCGTCGCCATGGTGTATAAAGACGCGGTGATCAAACCCAACAATGCTTTCCGCACCCGGATCGTCAACGGTATGGGCAGCGACACCCTCACCTTTGTGCCGGTAAAAAACAACGTGCCTTATACCAGCATCGCCACCGGGCCGCTGTCCGGTTCAGCTACGCTGATTTTCAGCGCGCCTTGAGGACGCTCCCGCCATGACATGCATTGGAAGAACATTGGCCGCCGGCCTGCTGGCCGCGCTATCCGGCTACGGCGCTTACGCCGCCGATCAGGGGACGCGGGTCAGCATCACCGCCACGGTGGTGGCGCCGCCGCCCTGTGAGATTAACGACGGACGCACCATCGACGTGGACTTCGGCAAGGTCGGCGTTAACCGCATCGACGGCAGCCGCTATATGCAGCGGCTGAGCTACAGCGTGCACTGTGAATTTCTCGACCCCGCCAGACAGCTGAAGATGAAAATCGTCGGCACCGGCGCGGCGTTTGACGCCAACGTGCTGCACACCAGCATCAACGGTCTGGGCATTAAACTGCTGGCGGACGGCAAGCCGTTTAACCTCAACAGCGCGCTCAATATCGATTACACCACGCTGCCTGCGCTGGATGCCGTGCCGGTCAAATCCGCCTCCGCCACGCTGACGGAAGGGAAATTCACCAGCGGCGCCACCATGCAGATCGATTATTTTTAACGCCACCGGCGGGCGCCGTGTCAGACGGCGCGCGCCGGACATACTTTAAGGTTTTAACAGCTGCGGCACATCCAGCAGGATAAACTCATTGTCGTCCGCCTTATTCGGCTGGCGGCTGGAGGAGAACGGGAAGTTGTTATCGTTGCCGACGATGATATGGCGCTCGTCCACCACATCGACATTTTCAATAGTAAAGAACGGGAAGGTCAGCACGCCATTATTCAGCGGCTTGCGCGCCAGCTTGTTCGGGTCCTGGATCTTCAGCAGGTCGATATAAGCCTGCTTCTCCACCGGTTTACCGACGTTGGCGTCGGAAAACGCGATGCGGTACACCCGTTTGAACTTCGCCACCTGGCTGAAGCAATTCTCCGTCGGCGCGCCGGCGGCGCAGGCCTGGTCCGCCGTGCCTTCGCCGTTATCGCGCTCGATCACCAGCCCGTGCGTGGCGTCGATCATATTAAAATCGCCGATCGCATGAGCGTTATCCTCCAGCACGTACTGCCAGCTGCGTCCGCTCCACTGCTGTTGCTTAACGTCAAACTCCAGCACCCGCAGATAGCGTTTGCCGCCGACCTGCTCGAAATCTTCACCGTCCCACAGCGCCCCTTCCAGCAGCGGGTACAGCTTGCTGCCGTCTTTAGACAGCGCCATACCTTCAAACCCCTTGGAGCGCGCCACCTGGAAGTTCTGTTTGCCGTCCGGCGCGCCCGGCAGCGTCAGGGTCGGGTTGTCCGGCGATTTCACCACCTTGCCGTTCACCTGGGTGTCGAACACCGCCAGAATCTTACCGTCCAGCGTGGCCTTGATCAGATAGGGGCCGAATTCGTCGCCGATCCACAGCGCATTATCGGCGAACTGGAAGCTTTCCGGATCGAAATCGCCGCCGGTCAGATAGCGCGTGTCGGTGCTTTCGTTAACGATATGAAACGGCACTTTCTTGTCCGGATCGTGCAGAAATACCGTGTTTAACGGCTCAACCGCGCCGGTTTTAAAATCGATGCGGTAGTGGCTGAGATACAGCATCGCGTCCGGTGAGTTGGCCTTGCTGCCGAAGCCGTTATCGGTCAGCACCCAGTAACTGCCGTCCGGCATATGTTTAATGCCGGAGTGCCCCTGGCGCGGCTGGCCGTCGATCGGCAGGCCGATGCCGGTAGGACGATCGGCCGACAGGCCGGCAACGCTGCCCGGCACGCTGACCCGCTGGCCGCTGGTGTATTTGCCGCTCTGGCGCAGATCTGCCGGCGCGTCGTCCGGCGGCGTCACCGTGCTGCTGACCGGCAGCAGCGCATGGCCGGCCAGCTGCGCATCGACTTCCTGCTGCGCCCACAGCGTCGTGCTGCACAACATACTGGCGAACAGGCATGCCAGAGGCGTGGTTTTCATCATTGTTTTCATTGTCATTTTCCGTCTCCCTGATGAGGTGGTCTACCCGGAGGTAAAGGCACCGTCACTATAGGCAGCCGCAATGACAGAAATATTACCCGCCGCCACTCTGCCGGTAGCTGCGCGGATGGAAACGCGCCGTCAGCGCCATCAGCAGCAGCACCAACAGCGTATGCAGCTGCCAGTCGAGCAGGAAACCGCCGCTGTAGTCACGCAGCAGGCCGGAAATATACGGCGCAACGCCCGCCAGCAAAAAGCCGATGCCCTGCATAAAGGCCACCAGCCGCCCGGCCGCCGCCGGCTGCGGCAGGTGATCCAGCGCCAGCACCAGACACAGCGGAAACGCCCCGCCGAGGCCGACGCCGGCCAGCAGCGCCCACAGCCACGGCGTCTGCAGCGGCCAGCCGATCAGGCCGATAAACCCGACCAGCTGCATGATCAGCGCCGCCCACAGCAGCGGACGACGATCGTGACCACGCGCCAGCGCCGGCAGCGCCAGCGCGCCCGCCACCTGTCCCAGCGTCATCAGCGCCAGCAATACGCCGCTGGCCTGCGGCTGCCAGCCAAGCTGCATATAGTACGGCGGCAGCCAGGCGATCAGGCTGGCGTAGCCGCCGTTAATCAGGCCGAAGTAAATCCCCAGCAGCCAGGCGCGCGGGCTGCGGAACAGGCTGCCCGCCTGCCCGCCCGCCGGCGACGTCAGCCGCCCCAGTCCGCGGCTCGCCCACAGCCAGACCGCCAGTGCCGCCAACGCCGGCAGCGCCCACCAGGCCAGCGCGCTGTGCCAGTCGTGGCCGCGGTTCAGCCACGGCGTCACCGCCGCCCCCAGCCCGCCGCCGCCCATTAATGCCGCCGACCATAAGCCGGCCACCAGCGCCATCCGCTTGAGAAAATGGTGTTTGATAATGCCCGGCATCACCGCCTGTATCACGCCGATGCCCAGCCCGCCCAGCACCGCGCTGAGCAGCAGCTGCACGCTGTCCGGCGCCAGTTCGCGCCACAGTGCCCCCAGCGCAATCGCCAGCAGGCTCAGCAATACGCTGGCGCGTTCGCTCAGCAGGCGGTTGATCCATCCGCCGGCCAGCGCCATCAGGCCCATCATCAGCACCGGCAGCGCGGTCAGCAGCGCCGCGCCGCCAAAGCTCAGGCCGGTGGCCTGGCGCAGCGTGGGCAGCAGCGGGCCGACGGAGGTTAACAGCGGGCGCATATTGAGGCCGATCAGCACCAGCGCCCATAACAAAGGATGAAACCAGCGGCGCGCGACTGACGCCTGACCCGCCGGTTGAGAGTGATTTTCCACCATGGATTCCAGTCTGTGAATACGGAAGGGGGGCCGTCACAAGGCGGTGACGGCAACGTTGCCTCACTGTAGAAAATGCCGTTAGTATTTGGAAATTAAATAATGGAATGGTCAGCAGTGACAAAATGAATCGTTATCCGATGTTCAACCCGCAGCTGCTGCTCAGCTTCGTTGCCGTATGCGACAGCAGCAGCTTTACCCGCGCCGCCGAGCGGGTGTGTCTGTCGCAGTCGACCGTCAGCCAGCAGGTGCGCCGGCTGGAAGAGATGCTCGGCAAGCCGCTGTTTGAACGCTCCTCCCATCAGGTGCTGCTGACCGAAGAGGGCGTAAAACTGCTCAGCTACGCCCGGCGCATTATCGCGCTGAACGAAGAGGCGCACGACGCGCTGACCGGCATCTGGCGCGACGGCGTGCTGCGCCTCGGGGTGCCGGAGGACTTCGCCGCCTCCACCACCGATCTGCTGGCCGAATTCAGCCGCGAGCACCCGCACCTGCGGCTGGACGTCACCAGCGGCCTGAGCGCCGATCTGCACCACGCCTACGGCCGTGAAGAACTGGACCTGATTCTGGTTAAACAGCGCCGCAGCCAGCCGCCGCGTGCCGCACGGCCGGAGCCGCTGCTGTGGCTGGACAGTCTGGCCTTTCCCGCCATTGAACAGTCGCCGGTACCGCTGGCGGTGTTTCCGCTCAACGGGCTGTACCGCGACGAGCTGTGTCAGGCGCTGGACAACCTCGGCAGGCGTTGGCGCATCGGCTACAGCAGCGCCAGCCTGGCGGCGCTGACCGCCGCTTCCGCCGCCGGACTGGGCGTCACCCTGCTGCCCGCCGGCTGCCGGCTGCCGAGCCACCGCGTACTGGGTGAGGCGGAAGGCCTGCCGCCGGTGAATGATTTCGAGCTGGCGCTGTATTACCGCGACGGCGCCCCCGCCGCCGCCGGCGCGCTGGCGCAGCGGTTGACGGCGTTTTGCCGGCTGGCATGAACGGCGTCAGTAGGCCGTTTCGGCGTATTTTTCCCGGTACTCTTTCGGCGTCATGGCGTCGCCCTTGCGGAACACCGAGTAAAAATATTGCAGCGACGGGTAGCCGCACATCTGCGAAATCTCATTGATCGATAACGCGGTCGTCGCCAGCAGGTTACGCGCCCGCTCCAGTTTCTCGGCGTGGATCGCATGGTGAATCGTCTGGCCGGTTTCCTCTTTAAAGCGCTTCTCCAGATTGGAGCGCGACAGCCCCACCGCATCCAGCACCTGTTCCACCTTGATGCCGCGGCAGGCATGATGGCGGATATAGTGCATCGCCTGAATCACCGCCGGATCGCGCAGCGAACGGTAATCCGTCGAGCGCCGTTCGATCACTTTCAGCGGCGGCACCAGAATACGCTGCAGGGGCAGCTCACGCTGTTGTAGCAGGCGGTGCAGCAACTTGGCGGCGTGGTAGCCCATCTGCCGCGACCCCTGCGCCACCGAAGAGAGCGCCACGCGCGACAGATAACGCGTCAGTTCTTCGTTATCAATGCCGATCACGCTCAATTTCTCCGGCACCGGAATCGCCAGGTGTTCGCACACCTGCAGCAGATGGCGGGCGCGCGCATCGGTCACGGCAATAATGCCGGTCTGCTGCGGCAGGGTCTGCACCCAGTCCGCCAGCCGGTTCTGCGCGTACTGCCAGTTTTCCGGCGCGGTCGACATCCCCTGATACACCACCCCCTGATACTGTTCCTGCGCCACCAGCCGGCGGAATGCATTCTCGCGCTCCTGCGCCCAGCGTTTACCGCCCTCAGGCGGCAGGCCGTAAAACGCAAAGCGGTTCAGCCCTTTTTCTTTCAGATGCATAAACGCCGCTTCCACCAGCGCATGATTGTCGGTAGCGATGTAGTGCACCGGCGGGTAGTCGTCGTCACGGTGGTAGGAGCCGCCGACGCCGACAATCGGCACCTGAACGTTATCCAGCAGCCGTTCAATCTCGCGGTCGTCAAAATCGGCGATCACCCCGTCGCCCAGCCACTCTTTAATGTTATCGATGCGACAGCGGAAGTCCTCTTCAATAAAAATATCCCAGTCGCACTGCGACGCCTGTAAATATTCCCCCACCCCTTCCACCACCTGGCGGTCATACACCTTATTCGCGTTAAATAACAATGTAATACGGTAACGTTTTTCGAACATGCGATATCCCCGGAAAACAAACCACTCCCTGAATAGCACAGCCGTTCAGGGAGCAGTAAAAATGCGGCGAGATTTGTGAGGTAAAACGTTTATGCGCGCCGCTTGGTGGCGGAATCCATCCACACCGCCAGCAGCAGGATCGCGCCTTTGACGATGTACTGCCAGAAGGTGGGCACGTCCAGCATGCTCATGCCGTTATCCAGCGACGCCATGATAAATGCCCCCAGCACCGCGCCGGCAACGCTGCCGACGCCGCCCGCCAGGCTGGTGCCGCCAATCACGCAGGCGGCGATGGCGTCCAGCTCGGCAATATTGCCCGCCGAAGGCGAGCCGGCTCCCAGCCGGGAGCTGAGGATCAGCCCGGCGATCGCCACCATCAGGCCGTTAATGGCGAACACCGCCAGCTTGGTGCGCTCCACATTCACCCCCGACAGCCGCGCCGCGTCGATATTGCCGCCGATGGCGTAGATACGCCGGCCAAACGCGGTGCGGGTAGCCATAAATATCCCCGCCAGCATCAGCGCCGTCAGGATCAGCACCGGCGTCGGCACCCCGCGATAATCGTTCAGCAGATAGATAGCCCCGAGCACCACCACCGCCATAATGCTCTGCCGGGCGACGGCGCCGCCGGCCGCCGGCAACGGCAGCCCGAGCTGCGCGCGTCTGCTGCGTCGCCGCCACTGCCAGATGACGAATAGCCCCAGCCCCAGCGCGCCGATGCTGAACCCCAGGCCGCCGGGCAGATAGCTCTGACCAATCTGCGACATCGCGCCGCTGGTCGGCGCAACGGTGGTGCCGTTGGTGATGCCGACCAAAATGCCGCGGAACGCCAGCATGCCGGCCAGCGTGACGATAAAGGAAGGCACTTTGCGATAGGCCACCCACCAGCCGTTCCACGCGCCGAGCAGCAAGCCGGCGAGCAGCGTCACCGCGACGGTCAGCGGCAGCGGCCAGCCGAGCCAGACGTCAAAAATCGCCGCCGCGCCGCCCAGCAGCCCCATCATCGAACCGACCGACAGATCGATCTCCGCCGAGATAATCACAAACACCATGCCGACCGCCAGAATGCCGGTAATCGCCGTCTGGCGCAGCAGGTTGGAAATATTGCGCGCGCTGAGATACGCCCCTTCGGTGGTAAAAGTAAAGAACAGCAGAATGACAGCGATCGCCGCCAGCATCACCAGCACCTGCAGGTTCAGCGACCTCAGCGGCAGCAGCGCCTTTTTGGCGGGCGCAGACGGCAGGCTTGCCTCAAACAGCGTGTTTTTCGACATGTTTTTCACTCCTCAACGCGGCTTCCATCACCTGTTCCTGGGTCAGATTGCGGTTTTCCAGCGAGGCCTTGATTTTCCCCTGGTGCATCACCAGCACGCGATCGCTCAGGCCCAGCACTTCCGGCAATTCGGATGACACGACGATCACCGCAATGCCCTGCTGCACCAGCTGATTGATTAATTTGTAGATTTCGTATTTTGCGCCGATATCGATACCGCGCGTCGGTTCATCCAGAATCAGGATTTTCGGGTTCAGCAACAGGCACTTGGCGAGGATCGCTTTTTGCTGGTTGCCGCCGCTCAGGCGACCGATGGCCAGCTCCGCCGATGCGGTTTTCACCTTCAGCCGCGCCAGCGACTGCTCAATGGTCACCTGTTCCCGCGCCTCGTCCAGCGCCGACAGCGGGCCGCTGAAGTCACCCAGCGCCGCCAGCGTCATATTCGCGCCGACCCCCATCACCGGCACGATGCCGTCGCGTTTGCGGTCTTCCGGCACCATGGCGATACCGTAGCGCATCGCCTGACGGCAGTTGCCAATCGTCGCCGCCTGCCCCTCGATCGTAATGTTCCCCTGCCAGCGCCCGGGATAGGCGCCGAACAGGCACTGCATGGTTTCGGTACGCCCGGAGCCGACCAGCCCGGCGACGCCGAGAATTTCCCCGCGCCGCAGCGTAAACGACACGTCGTCAACCCGGCGGATATGCCGGTTAACCGGGTGCCAGGCGGTCAGGTTATCAACCTGCAGCACCACCTCGCCGATCGTGTGCGGCGCCTGCGGATACAACTCAGTCAGTTCGCGGCCGACCATCATGGCAATAATCTCCTCCTCGCTCATGTCGGCTGCCGGGCGGGTGCCGATGTGCCTGCCGTCGCGGATCACGCAGATCAGATCCGAGATCGCCTTCACCTCGTTCAATTTATGGGAAATATAAATACAGGCGATGCCGCGATCGCGCAGATCGCGCACGATCGTCAGCAGCGTGGCGGTTTCGCTTTCGGTCAGCGAGGCGGTCGGTTCATCCAGCACCAGCAGGCGCACCTGCTTGTTCAGCGCCTTGGCAATCTCCACCAGTTGCTGCTGGCCCAGCCCCAGTTCGCCGATGCGGGTATCCGGGTCTACCGCCAGCTTGACCTGCGCCAGCAGGCGCTGGCAGCGCTGATACATGGCGTCATAGTCCATCAGGCCATAGCGCCCCCACTCGCTGCCGAGAAACATGTTCTCCAGCACCGTCATCTGTTTGACCAGCGCCAGCTCCTGATGAATGATGGCGATACCCTTTTTCTCGGTATCGCGAATGGTTTTCGCCGTTATTAACTGACCGGAAAAATAAATATCGCCCTGATAGCTGCCGTGCGGATATATCCCGCACAGCACCTTCATTAACGTGGACTTTCCCGAACCATTTTCACCGCACAATGATAAAACCTGGCCGGCTTCAAGTTGCAGACTGATATTATCCACCGCTTTTACCGCGCCAAATTGTTTCGTGATTTCCTTCATTTGCAATAAACAGGACATAACGACCTCCGTACGGCGGCGTTTATTTACCCAGATCGGATTTTTTATGGAAACCATCAGCGACTATCGTGCTGTCGATATTCGATTTATCGACGGAAATAGGCGTCAATAACCAGGCCGGCACGTCTTTAGTACCGTTATTTAATTTGGCGTTGGATTTCGGCTGTTCGCCCCGGCCCATTTGCACCGCAATATTGGCGGCCTCATCGGCCAATTTACTGATAGGTTTGTACACCGTCATGGTCTGGCTGCCGGCGAGAATGCGTTTTACCGCCGCCAGGTCGGCATCCTGCCCGGAGATCGCCACCTTACCCGCCAGCCCCTGCGCAGCCAGCGCCTGGATCGCGCCGCCGGCGGTCGCATCATTGGACGCCACCACCGCATCGATATGGTTGTTATTGGCCGTCAGGGCGTTCTCCATGATTTTCAAGGCGTTTTCCGGCAGCCAGGCGTCCACCCACTGATCGCCGACCACTTTGATTTTGCCGCCGTCAATCAACGGTTTCAGCACGTTCATCTGCCCCTGACGGAACAGTTTGGCGTTATTGTCCACCGGCGAGCCGCCCATCAGGAAGTAATTGCCCTGCGGCACGCGCTGCACCAGGCTCTGCGCCTGCAGCTCGCCCACTTTCTCATTATCAAACGAGATATAAAAATCGATGTCCGCATTATTAATCATGCGGTCGTAGGCCAGGACTTTGATCCCTTCACGCTTCGCCTCGCCGATAACGTTGCTCAGCACCTGCCCGTTATAAGGAATGATCACCAGCACATCGACGCCGCGGTTGATCATGTTTTCAATCTGCGCCATCTGGGTTTCTTCATTGCCGTTGGCGGACTGCACAAACACTTTCGCTCCCTGCGATTCGGCTTTTTTGACAAAAATATCGCGGTCTTTCTGCCAGCGCTCCAGGCGCAAATCGTCAATCGCCATACCTATCTTGACGTCTTTACTGAACCCCGGCTGGCTGACCAGCGCCAGCATGGCGCAGGCGGAGAGGAATAAGTGCTTAAATTTCATCTTATATACCTTCTTTATTGAAATTGTAGGGTAATAATTGAAACGACTTTTTGTGGCACAACGTCCCGGGAATTGTTGTCGCTTACCTATCGCACAGCAATTACTGATTTTTACCGGCGAATTACGTTTTTTGGTTTAATGTTATTTTTATGATGGCGATCATGTTTTAACCTTGTGACAATTTGTCAGCGACAATAAAAACGTCTCATGGCGCCATCGGGCAGATCGCGTAATTAAATGCGCAATATGAGATCCGACGCACATTTAATAATTATCTGAATTTGAGTGTGAAATAACATAATTGAGACAATCATCACGAACTCCGAAGATTAAGGCATCCCGTAAAGCCGGGTTCCGTTACCAAGGAGTCGAGAATGCAATCTTATTTTGATCAGCTTGAACAAGTTCGTTACGAAGGCACCGGCAGCAACAATCCGCTGGCATTCCGCCACTACAACCCGGATGAAATCGTATTGGGCAAACGCATGGCCGACCACCTGCGCTTTGCCGCCTGTTACTGGCACACCTTCTGCTGGAACGGCGCGGACATGTTCGGCAGCGGCGCGTTCGAGCGTCCCTGGCAGCAGGCGGGCGATGCGCTGGAGCTGGCGCGGCGCAAGGCGGACGTCGCCTTTGAATTTTTCCATAAGCTCAACGTCCCCTTCTATTGCTTCCACGACGTCGACGTGGCGCCGGAAGGACATTCGCTGAAAGAGTACCTGCATAACTTTGCCGTGATGACCGACGTACTGGCCGAAAAACAGCAAAGCAGCGGCGTCAAACTACTGTGGGGCACCGCCAACTGTTTCACCAACCCGCGCTTCGGCGCCGGCGCGGCCACCAACCCGGACCCGGAAGTCTTCAGCTGGGCGGCAACGCAGGTATACAGCGCCATGAACGCCACCCAGCAGCTCGGCGGCGAAAACTATGTGCTGTGGGGCGGCCGCGAGGGGTACGAAACGCTGCTGAACACCGATCTGCGTCAGGAGCGCGAGCAGATTGGCCGCTTTATGCAGATGGTGGTGGAGCACAAACACAAAATCGGCTTCCAGGGCACGCTGCTGATTGAGCCGAAACCGCAGGAACCGACCAAGCATCAGTACGATTACGACGTCGCCACGGTTTACGGCTTCCTGAAACAGTTCGGGCTGGAAAAGGAGATTAAGGTCAATATTGAAGCTAACCACGCCACGCTGGCCGGCCACTCGTTCCACCACGAAATCGCCAGCGCCATCGCGCTCGGCATCTTCGGTTCCGTAGACGCCAACCGCGGCGATCCGCAGCTCGGCTGGGATACCGACCAGTTCCCGAACAGCGTCGAGGAGAACGCGCTGGTGATGTTCGAAATCCTCAAGGCCGGCGGCTTCACCACCGGCGGCCTGAACTTCGACGCCAAGGTGCGCCGCCAAAGCACCGATAAATATGACCTGTTCTACGGCCATATCGGCGCAATGGACACCATGGCGCTGGCGCTGAAAGTGGCGGCCAAAATGATCGAGGACGGGCAGTTGGATCGGCAGGTCGCCAAACGCTATGCCGGCTGGAACGGCGAACTGGGCCAGCAGATTCTGCAGGGAAAACTGTCGCTGGAAGCGCTAGCCAAGTACGCTGAACAGCATGATCTGGCGCCGCAGCACCACAGCGGCCACCAGGAAAAATATGAGAATCTGATCAACCGTTATCTGTTCGGTTAACCCTGTCAGGGGCGGACGCGTCCGCCCCGCAGCCGCGTTAATCCGGATATGCCACTTAAAGGGACCTTCTATGTATATCGGCATCGATCTTGGCACCTCCGGCGTGAAGGCCATTCTGCTGGATGAACACGGGCAGTTGCTGGCCAGCCATACTGAAGCGCTGACCATCTCCCGCCCGCAGCCGCTGTGGTCCGAACAGGATCCGCAGGACTGGTGGCAGGCGACCGATCGCGCCATGCTGTCGCTCGGCCGGCAACATGGCCTGCGGCAGGTGCAGGCCATCGGTCTGACAGGCCAGATGCACGGCGCCGTGCTGCTGGATCACCGGCAGCAGGTGCTGCGCCCCGCCATGTTATGGAACGACGGCCGCAGCTTTGAGCAGTGCCGCCAGCTGGAGCAGGCGGTGCCGCGCTCGCGCGCCATTACCGGCAACCTGATGATGCCCGGCTTTACCGCGCCGAAAGTGCAGTGGGTGCGGCAGCATGAGCCGCACATCTTCAGTCAGATAGACAAGGTGCTGCTGCCGAAAGATTACCTGCGCTGGCGGCTGTGCGGCGTATTCGCCAGCGATCTGTCGGACGCCGCCGGCACGCTGTGGCTGGACGTCGCCCGGCGCGACTGGAGCGATGAGATGCTGGCCGCCTGCGGCCTGACGCGCAGCCAGATGCCGGCGCTGTTTGAAGGCAGCCAGCTCACCGGCCGGCTGAATGCCGAGCTGGCGCAGCGCTGGGACATGCCGCAGGCGCCGGTGGCGGCGGGCGGCGGCGACAATGCGGCCGGCGCGATCGGCGTCGGGCTGTATCAGCCCGGCCAGGCGATGCTGTCGCTCGGTACCTCTGGGGTCTATTTCGCCGTCAGCGACGGTTTCCTCAGCAACCCGGCCAGCGCCGTCCACAGTTTTTGCCACGCACTGCCCGATACCTGGCATCTGATGTCGGTGATGCTCAGCGCCGCTTCCTGCCTGAACTGGGTATGCCGGCTGACCAACGTTGCCGACGTCGCTACCCTGCTGCACAACGTCGAGCAGGCCAGTCCGGCGGACGCGCCGCTGTGGTTCCTGCCCTACCTGTCCGGCGAACGTACGCCGCACAATAATCCGAACGCCAAAGGCGTATTCTGGGGGCTGACCCATCAGCACGGGCCGGACGATCTGGCGCGTGCAGTGCTGGAAGGCGTAGGTTTCGCGCTCGCCGACGGCATGGATGCGCTGCACGCCAGCGGCCTGCATCCTGACAGCATCACGCTGATCGGCGGCGGCGCACGCAGCCCGTTCTGGCGGCAGATGCTGGCGGATATCAGCGGCCAGCGGCTGGAATACCGCACCGGCGGCGACGTCGGCCCGGCGCTGGGCGCGGCGCGGCTGGCGCAGATTGCGCTCAACCCGCAGCGTCCGTTGGCCGAACTGCTGCCCCCGCTGCCGCTGGAGCAGCTGCACACGCCGGATGCCGGGCGTCATCAGGAGTACGCGGAGCGCCGCGCCACCTTCCGCGAACTGTACCGCTGTCTGCTGCCGTTGATGTGAACAAAAGGGGCCAACCCGCGTTGGCCCCGATAAGAATCCGCAGAACGACGGATCCGCCAGCATTGCACCGCCTCTTGTTGCGACCGCCTCTCCTTCATCATTACCAAATCGAATAATCACCAGTGGCAAATGTCGCTGCCAACCCCGGCGCGACTTTTTTAAATTAATGGCTGCAACACAACACCTCTGGATAAGGAACCGATTGTGGAAAACAGCCAACAACAAAGCCGCAGAACCTTTCTCAGCCAAACCGGCAAGCTGACCACCGCCTGCGCGGTGCTCGGCCTCAGCGGCGGCGTGGCGCAGGCGGCCACGCCCGCCAATAGTGACCCCAGCGCCGCACCGGCGCCGCCGATGACCCTCACCGACCGCCACTACCTGCTGAGCGACGTCCTGCTGGAAGAGGGCTTCGAATACGACGGCGACACGGTGATCGGCACCCGCACCGCGCGCTACACGCTGGAGATTAAAGACGGCAACATCGCGGCGCTGCACCCGGCCGGCGCCACGCCGCCCGCCGCTCTGCCGCGCTATTCGGCAGGCGGCCAGTTGCTGCTGCCCGGCACGCGCGATATGCATATCCACCTGGATAAAACCTTCTACGGCGGCCCGTGGCAGGCGCCGCGCCCGCGCCAGGGCAAAACCATCATGGATATGATTGCGCTGGAGCAGACGCTGATCCCCAAACTGCTGCCGACCTCGCAGCAGCGCGCCGAAGGGTTGATCGCCCTGCTGCAGTCCAAAGGCAGTACGGTGGCGCGCAGCCACTGCAATATCGACCCGGTCAGCGGGCTGAAAAGTCTTGAACACCTGCAGCGTGCGCTGGAAAATCAGCGCGCCGGCTTCAGCTGCGAGATCGTCGCCTTCCCGCAGCACGGCCTGCTGCATTCAAAGGTGGATGCGCTGATGCGCGAAGCGATGCAGATGGGAGTGCAGTACGTCGGCGGTCTCGACCCGACCAACGTCGACGGCGCGATGGAGAAATCGCTCGACGCCATGTTCCAGATCGCACTCGACAGCGGCAAGGGCGTCGATATTCACCTGCATGAAACCAGCCCGGCGGGCGTCGCGGCCATCGACTATATGATTGCCACCGTCGAGAAAAACCCGGCGCTGCGCGGCAAGGTCACCATCAGCCACGCCTTCGCGCTCAGCACGCTGGATGAAGGACGCGTGGCGGAGACCGCCGAACGGCTGGCGGCGCAGCAGATAACCATCGCCTCGACGGTGCCGATCGGCAGCCTGATGATGCCGCTGCCGCAGCTGAGTGAAAAAGGGGTATTTGTGATGACCGGCACCGACAGCGTGATCGACCACTGGTCGCCGTTCGGCAGCGGCGATATGCTGGAAAAAGCCAACCTCTATGCCCAGCTGTACCGGGGTTCGGACGAGTTCCACCTGTCGCGTTCCCTGGCCATTGCCACCGGCAACGTGCTGCCGCTGAACGATAAAGGCCAGCGCGTGTGGCCGCAGGCCGGCGACGACGCCGGCTTTATGCTGGTCGACGCCAGCTGTTCGGCCGAAGCGGTGGCGCGCATGTCGCCGCGCCGCGCCACTTTCCATCAGGGGCGTCTGGTGTACGGCAGCGTCACCATAGCCTGAGGCGAATAACGGCTGCGGCGGCTATGCCGCAGCCCGTTCAGGACACCAGCCGGCGGCGGTCGATTTTCTGCAGCCCGGCGGACAGCAGCAGGCTCAGGCCCAGCGCCAGGCCGAACACCCAGAAAATATCCAGCAGCGGATGGCCGCCGAGATCCCAGCCCTGATGGCGCACCAGATTGACAATCAGGGCGTGCAGGCCGTAGATCGCCAGCGAATGGCGGGAGAATACCGCCAGCCAGCCCACCGGCTGCGCCAGGCAGTTTTTAAACCACACCAGCAGCGACACCGCCGCGATAAACACCAGCGGGTTGGCGTACAGGTAGTAGGTGGCGGCAAAATTGCCGTTAATCAGCGACTGATGCCGGGTGCCGATGATAATCAGCGCCACACTGCCGACAAAGGCCAGCGCCGCCAGCAGGCTGACGCCGCGTCGTCCGGTATCCATCATGCCGATCGCCCGCCCGGCCAGCGCATACAGCAGGTAGTAGAAGGTATCGCCGGCGATATACAGGTTAACCGGCAGCAGGTGCACGCCGTCGATGGCGAACTTATCGGTATTCGGGTTGGCCATCACCGCCAGAATCAGCAGCGCCGCCGCCAGATAGCGGCCGGATACCGGCTTGACGTTGATCAGCGGCGACAGCAGATAAACCACCACGATGGCGTAGAAAAACCACAGGTGATAGAACACCGGTTTTTGCAGCAGCGTGCGCAATGAAGGCCAGAAGCCAATCTTGGTGAAGAAGGCGATATACGCCAGCGCCACGGCGCTGTAGAACAAAATACAGCAGCCGATCCGCACAAAGTGTTTGCGGTTGGCGCTGCGCTCGCCGAAGAACAGGTAGCCGGAGATCATAAAGAACAGCGGCACCGCCGCGCGGGACAGGGCATTGAGCAGGTTGGCCGCATCCCAGGCGAGGCTGCCCAGTTTCTCCGGCGTGGTCAGCAGCGCGGTGGTGGCGTGGATCATCACCACCATCAGGCACGCTACGGCGCGTAAGTTATCTATCCAGCCAATTTTATTGCTCATCCACGCCCTTGCATGTCACTTATCGTTAACGAAGTTACAGCGCAGGGTATAGCGTGCGGATTTGGGCGACAAGCCCAACGCGCACTATCAGATTCGGCCTAGCGATCTTTATCAAACACAAACGCGATATGGTCGTCGTCCAGATAGCGGATCGTCACTTCGCTGCCTTTTTGCACCTGTGACGAGTAGAAGGCCGGGATGGTCTCCCTGCCCTCCACCTGTTTGGTGCCGCCGTCTTCCGGCCACGACAGCCGGTAGCGGATATTGACGCTGCCGGTATCGTTGGCGCTGCGGTAATGCACTTCCTCCACGCGCGCCAGCAGCTCCCGTCCCTGGGCGTCTATCTTGTGGTCGCGGTAAAACAGGTGGGCGATATATGCAAAAAAACCCGCAAAAATAATCACGGAAATAATGATAGCGAACTTCATAACTATATCCCTCAGCCTATGATTGTCAGGCCGTTAAACTGCGACATGATCTGCCCAACCTGCACCATTGCCTGACCAAACTCCACCCGCCCCTCTTTGGTCGAGAGATCAAAACCGGTCTTGTCGAATTTCATCGTTGCCAGACCGAGTTTTCCGCCGACGGTAATGGTGGTGGAATAGCCCTCCGTCACCACCTTCGCCGCCGTGAAATCGAACGAGAACATCGACATAGTCTCTTTATGGTCCTTGTACTCCAGCGCCGCCGGCGTTTTGATACTGACCTTAACCTTACTGTCGATGGTAATCATCTGATCTGAGGTCAGCGTCATGCCCTCTTTGGCATCCTGCTTCCAATTACCGAGAATTTTGGTGTCGACATTTTTGGTGATCGTTTGGTTCAGGTTGCTCTGGTACTCGTCGGTAACGTCATCGGTCACGATAACATGACGTTCGCCCGTTATTTGGTCATAACGTTTGCCGTCCAGATAAAAATCCATACCATCGTTATAACGCCGGGTCACCTTTTTCGACACAATCTGCTCTTCGGTACCCACCGTCTCTACCCTGCGTTCGCCGGTAATCTTCAGCTTTTCGCCGCCGCTGGCGATCTCCGAGTTGCGGCCGTTGGTGATGGTGACCTTTTCGCCGTCCTCAAACGTTTTCGTCTCTTTCTTGGTTACCGTGGTGGTGCGCGTACCGTGGTAGATAAAGGTCGCGTCGCCGATCACCTCATCTTTCTGTTTTTTCTGAATGGTGGTGGTGCGGTTACCGTCAATGGCCACCGTTTTATCGTTCTCCACCGAAATATTCATATCCTTTTCGGCGTGCAGCTGCACCATCTCCGAGCCGGCCTTGTCCTCAAAGAACAGATGGCTGGAGTTGTCGCTGTGGCCGTCTTTGGAGCGGGTCATAAAGCCCATCATGGTGGCGCCGGCGGGCAGCGCCCACGGCGGCATGCTGGCCTCGTTATACACCCGGCCGGTGACCATCGGCCGGTCCGGGTCGCCGTTGATAAAGTCGATCACCACCTCGTCGCCGACGCGCGGGATCTGCACGCCGCCGAAGCCCTGACCGGCCCAGGCGCTGGAGACGCGCACCCAGCCGGAGCTGGTTTCGTCGCCCTTGGCCTGCCGGTCCCAATGGAATTTCACCTTCACCCGGCCGTACTTATCGGTCCAGATCGATTCGCCCTGCGGCCCCACCACCCGCGCGGTCTGCGGGCCGTGGGTGCGCGGCCACGGCGTGCGCTGCGGCGAACGGTACGGCGTATCGGCGGGGATCACCGTCATCTCGATGCGGTGCACCGCTTCGTCGCCGCCGCTGGCGTAGCTGTTTTCCTCCAGATCGTAGCGGGCGCTCAGCACCAGATACTCACCGTTGTCGCTGGTAAACGGCGGGTTGAGCAGCGTAAAGGTGCAGCCCGGCACGATGCCCAGCGCAGTGGCGGTGGCGTTAATACGCTGGTGCTCCGCCTGCCACTCCTCCTGCCGCACCCGGGCGTAAAATTCACCGTCGCCGTGCTCGACAAAATGTCCCGGCCAGTCGTAGTAGTCAATCTGCCCCGGCTGCGGCGAGCTGGGGTTCTGCCGCGCCTGGAACAGCCAGGCGTTGGGCTTGCGGAAGTCATAGTCGTCGATGCTGTAGATCCCCGGCGTCACCCGCTCGGAGATCGCCCACTGGCCGATTCCCTGTTCGCCGGTGCTGCCGCCGGACGGCGTGGCGTGATAGGGAATCACCTCATAACCACTGAACGGCTGGTGCTGCTGCGGCGCATCGTGCAGCACCAGCGTGTGTTTGTCCGCCTCGTGGCGGAAAAAGAAGTAAATCCCCTCCAGCTCCATCAGCCGGGAGATAAAGTCGTAGCTGCTCTCCTGATACTGCACGCAGTACTCCCAGCTGCGGTAGCTGCCGGAAAGCTGCTCCTCCACCTGTACGCCGTACTCGCCGAGCACCGTTCTGACGATATCCGGCACGCGCTGATTCTGGAAGATACGCTGGTTGCGGTCCCGCTTCAGCGGCCACAGGTCAGATTCCATCGTCAGGGTGTAAACGGCGTAGCGCGCGCCGTTAATATCGGCGCTGTGCACGTTGACCGAGGTGACCTTGCCGTTGAGATAACGCGGTGCGGACAGTACGCCCTGCGTCGGAATGGTCAAAGTGATCGGCTGGCCCAGCATCGCCCGGCGGTCCAGGCGGGCATCGGTGCTGAGCAGCATCACCTGCAGTTCGAACGAGCTGGAAACCTCTTCCACCCCGCTGAGCTTCCAGAACTTCAGCGCACCGGCGCCCGCCGGCGTTGTCACAGTAATACGGTCAAACATGACTGCTTCTCCCTAAAACCAAGACGATCTTTGCTGACGATGAGCGGGATGCCAGCCTCAGCGAGAGCAGCACCATTGCTACGATACAGTTACTCTATTGTTAACACATTGCTTATAAAACAATGTGACGGAAGCCGGTTGATGCACAAAAAATCAGCATATTCTTAGATGAAAACCGCACACCAAGGCGAGAAAACGCGAAACGCTCAGCCAGGGAAAGCCCGGCTGAGCGCGCAGGAAGACAGGAGAATAGGGGGATCAGGCGTCGAACAGCCCGCGGTCGCGCAGCAGGTGCTGATTGCCTTTACGGCGGGTAAACCCGCTGCGGTCAAAGAACTCCAGCACCTGGATCGCCAGCTTGCGCCCGACGCCCAGCCGATCGCGAAAATCAGCGGCGCTGGCACCGCCCTGGCCGTCGTGCAGTTCGCGGATCAGCGCAGCGAACTGCGCCACACGCTGACTGAGATAGTAGCGGTCGACCACCACCGCGGTCACATGACCCAACTGCGCCGCCTTGCGCAGCGTGGCGCGCACCTCGGCCTCATCGGCCGCCAGCTCTGCCGCCAGATCGCGCACCCACCATGGCGCATCGCCAAACAGCGGCGCGATGCGCTGCCACAGCGCCTGCTCCTGTTCGCTAAAGGCCAGGCCATGTTCCGGCAGATGCAGCCAGCCGCGGCTGTTGCGCAACGCGCCGGCCGCCAGCAGCCGTTCGATGAGTAAAAACGCCAGCGCCTCATCCAGCGTCGGCAGCGCCATGCGCCGCAGGCGCGCGCGCCCGAGGCCCAACTGATCGCCATGCTGTTGGTGATACTCTGCCAGCACCTGCAGCAGGCGCTGCTCCGCCTGGCGGGCGTTTTCCAGCGACAGCGCCCTGCCGCCGGCCGCCAGCACCTCGTGCTCCTCCAGCAGCTGCGTCAGCCGCTCATCGCTCAGCTGGCGCGCCCAGCCAAAGGCCGCCACGTCCAGCGGCCCCTGCTGCAGCTGCAGCATCAGCCGCTGCGCATCATCCTGCGCCTGCGCCGTCTGCGTCAGCCAGTGCAGATACGCCGGCTGGCGTTTGCCGCGTTTCGGCGCCGTCAGCGCCAGTACGCGCGCTGCGCCCAGCGTTTCACGCGCGGCGATATCACGCAGCACCAGCCGATCGTCTTCCGCCAGCCACAGCGGCCGGTCGAGGATCAGTTCCGCCAGTGAATCCTGCAGCAGCGACACCCGGCCGGTGATATGGCTGGCCGCATGGTGAATATGCAGCGGCTGCCAGTGCTTCAGAGGCTGGTCCTGCTCCAGAGTCACCAGAATGCGTTCCGCCTGCAGCGCCGGCCGCTGCGCCAGCAGCCAGTCGCCGCGCGTCACGTCGCTTTTACTGACATCACCGCTGATATTCAGCGCGATACGCTGCCCGGCCTGCGCCTGCTGGGCCGACTGGTTCTGCGCATGCAGCCCGCGCACCCGCACCGGCACGTTCTGGCCGCTCAGCCACAGGGTGTCACCCACCTTGACGCTGCCGCCCAGCGCGGTGCCGGTCACCACCAGCCCGCTGCCCTTCACGCTGAAGGCGCGGTCGACCGCCAGACGGAAACGGCGCGTCAGCGCATGCGCCGCCGGCTCAAGCGCCAGCAGATGCGCACGCAGCGCCTCAATGCCCAGATTCTGCGCCGCAGCGGTAATAAACAGCGGCGCGTCGGGCCAGCCCTGCCGCGCCAGTTCAGCCTGCACCTGCGCTTCGACTTCCGCCAGCCTCTCGGCGTCGACGCGATCGGCCTTGGTCAGCGCCACCGTCAGCGCCGGACGACCGCTCAGGCGCAGGATCGCCAGATGCTCACGGGTTTGCGGCATCACGCCGTCGTCACAGGCCACCACCAGCAGCGCGTGATCGATGCCGCCGATGCCCGCCAGCATATTGGCGAGAAATTTTTCGTGCCCCGGCACGTCGATAAAGCCCAGCACCCGCCCGTCCGGCTGCGGCCAGTAGGCGTAGCCGAGATCGATGGTCATGCCGCGACGTTTCTCCTCCGGCAGGCGATCGGCGTTGATCCCGCTGATCCCCTGCAGCAGCGTGGTTTTGCCATGGTCGACATGGCCGGCGGTGGCGATAATCATGACAAAAGCGCCTCCGCCAATGCCGCTTCCTGCGTCAGACAGCGCAGGTCGAGCCACAGTTTGCCGTCGTTAATGCGGCCGATTACCGGCTGCGGCAGCGCGCGCCACGCCTGCGCCAGACGCTCCAGGGTAGCGCCGCGGCCGTCCAGCGGCGCGAAGGTCAGCGCATAGCTCGGCAGACGATCGACCGGCAGCGAACCGCTGCCGATTTGCGACCAGCAGGGTTCGGCACCCAGTGCAAAACGGCCTGCATAGTGCGCAGACAGCTGCGCCAGCAGACGCTCGGCGGCGGTCTGCATCTCCTGCTGCGGCCGGGTCAGCATGCGCAGCGTCGGCAGCTGCTGAGCCAGCAGCTCCGGCTGTTGGTACAGGCGCAGCGTGGCCTCCAGCGCCGCCAGCGTCATTTTGCCGACGCGCAGCGCGCGTTTCAGCGGGTGCTGCTGCAGCTGTGCGATCAGCGCTTTTTTGCCGACGATAATCCCGGCCTGCGGCCCGCCCAGCAGCTTGTCGCCGGAGAAGGTCACCAGATCGACGCCGTCGGCCAGCAGCCGCTGCGGCATCGGTTCCGCCGGCAGGCCGTACTGCGTCATATCAATCAGCGAACCGCTGCCCAGATCGGTGGCGGTCACCAGGCCGTGCTGCCGGCCAAGCTGCGCCAGCTGCGCCTCATCAACCGCTGCGGTAAAGCCCTGCACGCTGTAGTTGCTGGTGTGCACCTTCATCAACAGCCCGGTCTGCTCGGTAATCGCCTGCTGATAGTCTTTCAGATGGGTGCGGTTGGTAGTGCCCACCTCCACCAGCTGACAGCCCGCCTGGCGCATCACGTCCGGGATACGGAACGCCCCGCCAATCTCCACCAGCTCGCCGCGCGACACCACCACCTGTTTGCCCGGCGCCACCGCCGCCAGCATCAGCAGCACCGCCGCGGCGTTATTGTTGACGATGCAGGCGTCTTCCGCGCCGGTCAGCTGACACAGCATATCGGCCACCGCACGGTCGCGATGGCCGCGGCCGGCGCCGTCCAGATCGTACTCCAACGTCACCGCCGCGCCCATTACCCGGCCAATCGCCGCGATTGCCGGCTGCGCCAGCTGGGCGCGTCCCAGGTTGGTGTGTAAAACGGTGCCGCTGAGATTGAACACCGTCTTCAGACGCGGCTGCTGCTGTTGCGCCAGCCGCGCCTGCAGCGCCTGCGGCCAGTCGCCGCACCACTCCGGCAGGCATCCCTGCCGTTTAATCGCCTCGCGGGCCTGCGCCTGCATCTGGCGCAGCAGTTCGCCAATCAGCGTCTGGCCGTGGCTGGCCAACAACGGTTCTATCGCCGGGTCGCGCAGCAGGCGGTCAATCGCCGGCAGCTGACTGTAAAGAGAATGGGCTTCAGTGCTCATGGTCGCTCGGTATCAGGTGTGTTCAGGGTTGTATTCAGCAAAAACGGGGCGCGTCCGGCGCGCCCGTCAGTTCATCAGGGAGGCGAGGTGCGGGCAAAACTTTCGCGGGCGAACAGACGCTCGGCCAGTTTGACCAGCGCCGGACGCCCCACGCACCAGTTGGGCAGGATACGGCGGAAGTTGAGATAACCCAGCGCGCAGCCGGCGGCGATATCCGCCAGCGTCAGCTGCTCGCCGTTCAGCAGCGCTTTCTCCTGCGCCAGCGCTTCCAGCGCGTCCAGTCCCTGTTGCAGCTTGTCGCGCTGCCGCAGCATCCACGCTTCATCCTGTTTGCCCGCGGCGCGCAGGCTCTCGCGATACAGCAGCGACGCCGCGTCGGTCACGCCGTCCGCCAGCGCTTCGCTGCGCCGCACCCGCAGCGCCAGCGCGCGGTCGTCCGGCAGGAAGCGCGGCCCAGCAGGCAGCAGGTCCAGATATTCGGCGATCACCCGCGAGTCATAAAATGCCTCGCCGTGCTCATCGATCAGCACCGGCACCTTGGCCAGCGGGTTGTGCTCGCCTACCCGCGTCTGCGCCTCATAGGGCGGATCGTTGACGAATTCAAACGCCAGCCCCTTCTCCAGCAGCAGCACGGAAATCTTGCGGACAAAAGGGCTGGTATAACTGCCGATCAGTTTCATCTTCCCTCCCGTTGGCTGCGGGTAGGCAGCGCCGTTTATTTCACCGTCAGCGTATCAACAATGCGCTGCACCAGCGCCTGGTGCACCTCCAGCTCCTTCGCCGGCGACAGCATCTGCAGCGTAATCACGCGTTTATTGAACACCGTCAGGACAATGGTGGAAACCACTTTTTGCCCGTTGACGCTCTGTTCGGTATCCAGACGACGGAATTTCTGCTTACCGACGGTAAAGTTCTCTTCTTTGGTCTTTTCAATCTGCTTATAGCGGCCGGAAAGTTCGGTAAGCATGCTCTGCATCAGCTCACTGAGCATTTTGTCGCTGCCGTTCAGCTTCATTCCCGCCGGCGGAATCACCTCGGAGGAGACGGCGCTCTGCCGCGACTTGCCATTCAGGAAACGCTGAATGGTCGACGTATGGTCGTTAATGATGCCGCTGTTTTCCGTTTGATCGCTAAAGCCGGACGGCAGCTCAAAGGTCAGCTTGCCTTGCTGCAGCGAGACGCTCAGCCCCGGCAGCGGCGCAGGCTTCTCCGGCTGCGGCGCGGGTTGGGCGGCGGTCGGTTTCGGCGCGGGCTTCGGCACCGTCGGCTGTTTGGTGTCCGAGTCATCGCAGGCGCTCAGGCCGGCGATCAGGGCCGCTACGGCGGCGAATTTCACTATCTTTTTGAACATCATCCCTTTCCTTTCGCTTTACGCGCTATGGCGTAAACGTAGCAAGACGCTCCGGCGAATGCCAGATAAGACACAGGAAATTACCGAGGCGCCTGCAAAATCACGCCCCAGCCCCTTGTCACAGCGCCTGTCGCCGATTTCCGCCTACTCGCCCGGGAACAGGAATGGGTTGATACTGCTGCGGGCAAATCCCTCGTCTTCCATTTTGGCATCGAGGATCAGGCTCGCCAGATCGTCGGCCACCGCTTCCACCTGTGAATCCTTCTCCTGATAGAGAATTTTCATATAGGTGCCGCAGTCGCCGCAGCTTTCCGCCTTCACCGCCGCCTGTTCGCTGTCCAGCGACCAGTAGTTCAGATCGCGCGTCTGCTCGCAGTTGCTGCACTTCACGCGCACCACGTGCCACTCGCTTTCGCACAGGTTGCAGTGCAGGTAGCGCAGGCCGTTGACGGTGCCGATATGCACCATGCTGGAGACCGGGATGCTGCCGCACACCGGGCAGAACTGGCGGTGTTCGCCGTATTCGGCACGCGCCTTGCCGGGGATCTGGCTGGCCATCTGCGCCCAGTACAGCGACAGCGCCGCCCAGATAAAGGGCGCGTTTTCACTGCCCACCTGCGCGAACTCGCGGTTGAGCAAGGCGGTCGCCATCTGCTCCAGCTCCTGTTCGGAGGCCTTCTCCAGGTTATCCAGCACCGCCAGCACGTGCTGCGGCGCCTGCGGGCGCAGCTCGGCGATCAGCGCCGTCAGCAGCGTACGCCAGTGCGCGCTGCGCGGATAAACGCTGAGGTCGAGCGGCGGTTTGCCGCGTTCGGCGCCCTGACGCAGCGCGTCGGACAGGTCCAGCTGCAGCGGGTGGTCATGCTGCGCGTGCTGCTGCGCCTCGGCAATGGCGGCGGCGAAGTGGAGGTAATCTCCCAGCGGGTGATCGGCCGCCAGCTGACGCAGGCGTTCAGCGCGGCGGGTGTACAGGCTTTTCAGATTCGCGAAAAGTAACGGCGGAATTGCTTCCGCCGTGTGTGGCTTTTCACGCTGTGCCCCTAACTGCTCTTTAGGAACAATGCGGATACTCATCAGGGTTTGTTTTCCTGTCGTTTTTCGCGGACCTCACGGTACCAGCGCGGGTGGTGTTTTTTGGCCCAGGCGGCCGGCACCCAGCCTTCGACCATCGCGGTAATGGTGCCTTTCACCCACAGGGCGGCGTACACGTGCACCATAATCACGATAATCAGCCCCACCGCCGCCAGCGAATGCACCAGCAGCGCGATGCGGATCAACGGAATAGGGAAGGCCGGCGCAAAGTAAGGCCGCCAGATGACGATGCCGCTGGCCAGCAGCAACAGCAGGCTGATAATCGCCGCCCAGAAGACGCACTTCTGGCCGAAATTATAGCGCCCGGTGTCGCCGACTTCCTCGTTCATCGCAATCTTGTGGATGTTCCTGGCCCAGAGGATATCTTCACGGTTGATCAGATTATGCTTCCAGTAGCGCAGGAACATCAGCATAAACGCGGCAAACATGATCACCCCGGCGAAGGGGTGCAGAATGCGCGCCAGCTGCGGCGTGCCGAAGATATTCATCAGCCAGTTAAAGGACGGGAAAAAGAACCCCAGCCCGCTGATGGCCGCCAGAATAAAGCAGAACGCCACGATCCAGTGGTTAATCCGCTCCGGCGCGCTGTAGCGCTGAATTGGCTTTTCCTTCCTCATTTGCGCGTCTCCTCATCGTGCAGCTCGTCGTTCTCATCCTCTTCGACGCGGTTCGGGCCGACGCCGACATAGTGGAAGATACTGGCTGCGAAGGTGGCGGCAAAGCCGATGGCCGCCAGCGGTTTCCACACGCCTTTCCAGAACGTCACCGCCGGACTTATCGACGGGTTGTCCGGCAGGCCGTGATACAGCTGCGGCTTATCGGCATGGTGCAGCACGTACATCACGTGCGTGCCGCCGACGCCGGCCGGATCGTACAGCCCGGCATTCTGGTAGCCGCGCGTCTGCAGTTCGCCCACCCGCTCGGCGGCGACGTTTTTCATCGCCTCTTTGGTGCCGAAGTGAATGGCGCCGGTCGGGCAGGTTTTCACGCAGGCCGGTTCCTGGCCGACATCAACGCGGTCGACGCACAGGGTGCATTTGTACACCCGGTTGTCGTCCTTGTTCATGCGCGGCACGTCGAACGGACAGCCGGCGATGCAGTAGCCGCAGCCGATGCAGTGCTCCGACTGGAAGTCGACGATGCCGTTGGCGTATTGGATGATCGCCCCTTCCGACGGGCAGGCCTTCAGGCAGCCCGGATCGGCGCAGTGCATGCAGCCGTCCTTGCGGATCAGCCACTCCAGTTTGCCGCTGTCGTCCATCTCCACTTCGGAGAAACGCATCACCGTCCAGGATTTGGCGGTCAGATCGGCGGGGTTGTCGTACACCCCGACGTTGTGACCGACCTCATCGCGGATGTCGTTCCACTCGGAACAGGCCACCTGACAGGCTTTACAGCCGATACAGGTGGTGACGTCGATCAGCTTCGCCACTTCCGCTTTGTCGTCACGGGCGCGCGGCGCCGGCGTCAGGCCGTTGGTGGCGGATTTACGAATAATGTCCTGAGATTGCATTGCCATAACTCGTCTCCGTTACACCTTTTCCACGTTGACCAGGAACGCCTTGAACTCCGGCGTCTGCGTATTGGCGTCGCCGACAAACGGCGTCAGGGTATTGGCCAGGAAGCCTTTTTTCGCCACCCCGGTATAGCCCCAGTGGATCGGGATGCCGATGGTGTCGACCTCCTGACCGTTCACCTGCAACGTGCGGATACGCTTGGTCACCACCGCCTTGGCCTTGATATAGCCGCGGTTGGAGCTGACTTTTACCGTATCGCCCTGCTTGATGCCTTTCTTCTGCGCCAGTTTCTCGCCGATCTCCACAAACTGCTCCGGCTGCGCGATGGCGTTGAGCCGCGCGTGCTTGGTCCAGTAGTGGAAGTGCTCGGTCAGACGGTAGGTGGTGCCGACGTACGGGAACTTGTCGGATTTGCCCATCGTCGCCAGATCGTCTTTAAACACGCGCGCCGCCGGGTTGGACACCACCTTCGGATGCAGCGGGTTGGTGCCGAGCGGCGTTTCAAACGGCTCGTAGTGTTCCGGGAACGGCCCTTCCGCCATTTTATCGATGGCGAACAGACGCCCCATACCTTCCGGCTGCATGATAAACGGCCCGACGTCGCTGTCCGGCGCGGCGGTGCTGTAGTCCGGCACGTCCATCCCGGTCCACTTGGCGCCGTCCCACTCCAGCATCTGGCGTTTCGGATCCCACGGTTTGCCGGACGGATCGGCCGAGGCGCGGTTGTACAGAATGCGGCGGTTAAGCGGCCACGCCCAGGCCCAGTCCAGCGTGTTGCCGAGACCGGACGGGTCGGCGTTGTCGCGGCGCGCCATCTGGTTGCCGTCCGGCGTCCAGCTGCCGGCGAAGATCCAGCAGCCGCTGGCGGTGGTGCCGTCGTCGCGCAGATGGGCAAAGGTGCTCAACTGCTGGCCTTTTTTCACCAGAACCTTGCCGTCGGCGTCGAGGATATCCGCCAGCGCCTTACCGTTGCTCTCCTGCGCCACCTCTTCCGGCGACGGGTTGTCCGGCGTCAGGTAGTCCCAGGTCATGTTCAGCACCGGCTCCGGCGCGGCGCCGCCGTCGCGCGCGTACATCTCGCGCAGACGCGTAAAGATGCCCGACAGAATTTCACCGTCGTTCATCGCTTCGCCCGGGCCGTCGGCGCCCTTCCAGTGCCACTGCAGCCAGCGCGCGGAGTTGACGATCGAACCGTTCTCCTCGGCGAAGCAGGTCGATGGCAGACGGAAGACCTCGGTCTGAATCTGCGACGGATCCACGTCGTTAAACTCGCCGTGGTTCTGCCAGAAGTTGGCGGTTTCGGTATTCAGCGGGTCAATGGTCACCAGGAACTTCAGCTTGGACAGCGAGGCCACCACCTTGTTTTTGTTCGGGAACGACGCCACCGGGTTAAAGCCCTGGCAGAAGTAGCCGTTGACCTTGCCCTGCGACATCATCTCGAAGTACTGCAGCACGTCGTAGCCTTTGTCCCACTTCGGCAGCCAGTCAAAGCCCCAGTCGTTCTCTTTCTGCGCCTTGTCGCCGTAGAAGCTCTTCATCAGGCTGACGAAGAATTTCGGGTAGTTGCTCCAGTAGTTGACCTGCCCCGGCAGCAGCGCCTTCGGCGTATTGGCGCTCAGGTAGCTGGTCAGGTCGGTCTGCTGTTCGGACGGCAGGGTCAGGTAGCCCGGCAGGCTCTGCGACAGCAGGCCCAGGTCGGTCAGCCCCTGGATATTGGAGTGGCCGCGCAGCGCGTTGACGCCGCCGCCGGCCATGCCCATATTGCCGAGCAGCAGTTGGATCATCGCCATGGTGCGGATGTTCTGCGCCCCGACCGAGTGCTGCGTCCAGCCAAGCGCATACAGGAACGACGCAGTGCGGTCATGAGCGCTGGTTTCGGCGATATATTCACACACCTGCAGGAAGTCGGCCTTCGGCGTACCGCAGATATTCTCCACCACTTCCGGCGTGTAGCGGCTGACGTGCTCTTTCAGCATGTTCCACACGCAGCGCGGATCCTGCAGCGTGACGTCGCGCTTGGCGTAGCCGTTTTCGTCCAGCTGGTAGTTCCAGGTGGTTTTGTCGTACTTGTGGTTGTCGGCGTCGTAACCGCTGAACAGGCCGTCTTCAAAGGCAAAGTCTTCCCGCACCAGCAGGCTGGCGTTGGTGTAGGCCTCGACGTACTCGCGGTTGATTTTGTTATTGGTGATCAGGTACAGCAGGACGCCCGACAGGAAAGCAATGTCGGTGCCGGAACGGATTGGCGTATAGAAATCCGCCACCGATGCCGTACGGGTAAAGCGCGGATCGATCACAATCAGCTTGGCTTTATTGTGAATTTTGGCTTCCATCGCCCAGCGGAACCCCACCGGATGCGCTTCTGCCGCATTACCGCCCATCACGACGATCAAATTCGCGTTCTTAATATCCACCCAGTGGTTGGTCATCGCACCGCGACCAAATGTTGGAGCAAGACTTGCTACCGTTGGTCCGTGTCAGACGCGCGCCTGGTTGTCTACGGCCAGCATGCCGAGAGCGCGGGTGAATTTCTGTGTTAAATAGCCGGTTTCATTACTGGCGCCTGATGCGCACAGCATGCCGGTGGACAGCCAGCGGTTAACGGTGGCGCCCTGTTCATTAGCGGCGATAAAGTTGGCGTCGCGGTCTTCTTTCATCAGCCTGGCGATGCGGGTAAAGGCGTCATCCCAGCTGAGGCGCTGCCATTTGTCGGAGCCTGGCGCGCGGTATTCAGGGTACTGCAGCCGGCCTTCGCTGTGGATGAAATCCACCAGACCTGCGCCTTTCGGGCAAAGCGCGCCGCGGCTGACCGGATGATCCGGATCCCCTTCGATATGGAAAATGCTCTCTTTTGCGTTCTTGGCGCCGTCGCCAAGGCTGTACATCAACAACCCACAGCCGACGGAACAGTATGTACAGTTGTTACGGGTTTCACGGGCGCGCAGCAGTTTGTACTGCCGGGTTTCCGCTAACGCCGCCTCGGGGGTGAACCCCAGCGCGGCCACCGTCGTCCCTGCCATACCGCCAGCGCAGATCTTAAAGAACTGCCTTCTGCTGACCTGCATGGGGGGTCTCCTTCATCGCGTAGTCACATTGTTTCGAATGCGCTTGCCTCACGCCAGGCGTGGAAGCGCTAATAATGATCGTTGTTATAGTGGTAACGTTATAACGCCCGTATATTACCATAGCGATACAGGGGTTGTTATAAAGCCGTGCTGTCTCAGTGAATAATATAGACACAAAATGACACAAAAGTGAGACATTGATCACAGTCATGGGTTGCGCAAAAACCGCACAAAGCACAGGGCATTGATAATCATTTTCAATATCATTTAATTAACTATAATGATCCGACTGCTTACGCGGTGCTTACATCCTTGCGCCGCCCTATCACACTGGAGACGATGATCATGAGTTATTCACTGCCATCACTGCCGTACGCCTATGACGCGCTGGAACCGCACTTTGACAAGCAGACGATGGAGATCCATCACACCAAACACCATCAGACCTACGTCAACAACGCCAACACCGTGCTGGAAGCCTACCCGGAACTGGCTTCCCTGAGCGTTGAAGAGCTGATCAAAGACCTGGATAAAGTCCCGGCCGACAAGCGCACCTTTATGCGCAACAACGCCGGCGGCCACGCCAACCACAGCTTCTTCTGGAAAAACCTGAAAACCGGCACCTCCCTGTCCGGCGATCTGAAAGCCGCCATCGAGCGTGACTTCGGCAGCGTGGAGAAATTCCAGGAAGAGTTCGAGAAAGCCGCCGCCACCCGCTTCGGCTCCGGCTGGGCCTGGCTGGTGCTGAAAGACGACGGCAAACTGGCGGTGGTGTCTACCGCTAACCAGGACAGCCCGCTGATGGGCGAAGCCGTTGCCGGCGCATCCGGTTTCCCAATTATCGGCCTGGACGTGTGGGAACACGCTTACTACCTGAAATATCAGAACAAACGTCCGGACTACATCAAAGCATTCTGGAACGTGGTGAACTGGGACGAAGCCGCCGCGCGTTTCGCCGCCAAGAAGTAATCTTCGCCTCACCGCATAATGCCCGCCTCCCGCGGGCATTTTTTGTTTAAAAACCCGCTAAAGTTTATCCCTGCCATGCCGATGGTCTTTCCAATCGCATCGCTTAAAAAAAGGACAAACCATGGTGGTATTACAAACATTAACAGGCAGGTATCTTCACCTTGGCGTAGGGAAAAAACTCACTCTCGGCTTCGTCCTGATGCTGCTGTTGGCGATAGCCATCGCCGCTACCGGCATCCGCTACCTCACACTGATCGAATCCCGCTCTGCACGCATCGATTTCAGCGACCGGCTGAGTCACGAAATCAATGAGGCCCGCTACAACCGGGCACTGTATGCGCAGAGCTACCGCGCCGCATACCTGGAAGAAAACTACAAAAATATCAACGCCGCAGAAAAGCTTATCGCCCAGGGACAAAGCCTGGACTGGGACCCGCAAAGCCGCAAAGATTTGCAACGGCTGGTGGACATGCTTGGCAAATACCAACAGCAACAGCAGAAATTCATCGACGCGATCGCCGCCAAAAACGCCATTCGCCAGAGCTGGAATATGTCGGAAGTCCAGCAACAGCTCACGCAGGCCGAACGTCAGATCGGCAGCGGCGATCTGCAGCTGGCCTTTATTCAGCTTGGCAGGCAACTGACGCAGATCCGCTATAATGCGCGTGGCCTGCTGCTGAACCTGACCCGCGATGCTGAAGCGCCGCTGCTGGCCGCCATTGATGACGCCCGCCACGGCGCGCAAACGCTGCACCAGCGGCTGCCTGATGCACAAAAATCCCTGCTGCAGCCCTTACTCGACACGCTGGACGATTATCTCGTCCATATCAAAGCCTATATGCCCGCCTACGAGCATGAGCAGGCGCTGAACGCCGAGCTGGGAAAAAACGCCGGCGACATCGGCAAGCTGGTGCGCGCTTTTCTGAAAGATGAGCTGACCCAGACCAAAAACGACATCGACAGTGCGCAGTGGAAGATGGGCCTGACCACGCTGCTCGCCATTATCGCCGGGCTGCTGGTGTCGTGGCGGATGACGCTGCAGATCACCCGGCCGCTGAGCAACACGCTGGAAATCGCCCAGCGCATCGCTACCGGCGATCTGCGCCGGGTGGAGGTGCCTGAACGCCGCGACGAACTGGGTCAACTGCTGCAGGCGATGGCGACGATGAACCAGAACTTGCGCGATATGATTGAAAAAATTCAGCAAGGGGTCGGCCAGGTCTACACCGCCGCCGGTGAAATCTCCGCCGGCAATACCGACCTCTCCTCACGCACCGAACAGCAGGCGGCAGCGGTGGAAGAAACCGCCGCCAGCATGGAGCAGCTGACCGCCACGGTGAAGCAGAATGCGGACAACGCCCATCACGCCAACCAGCTGGCGTCGGACGCCTCTAAAACCGCCCAGCAGGGCGGCAAGCTGGTGAGCAGCGTGGTCGCCACCATGCGCGATATTTCCAGCAGTTCGCAGCGTATTGCTGAAATTACCACCCTGATCAACGGCATTGCCTTCCAGACCAATATTTTGGCGCTGAATGCCGCCGTCGAAGCGGCGCGCGCCGGCGAGCAGGGGCGCGGTTTCTCGGTGGTGGCCAGCGAAGTGCGCAGCCTGGCGCAGCGCTGCGCGCAAGCGGCCAAGGAGATTGAGGGACTGATCGGCGAATCGGTCGACCGCGTACAAAACGGCACCGCACTGGTGGAAGACACCGGCAGCACCATGGAGCAGATCGTACTCGCCGTCGGCCACGTGCGCGACATCATGGCGGAGATCGCCTCCGCCTCCGATGAGCAGACGCGCGGCATCGACCAGATAGGCCAGGCGATTGCCGAAATGGATCAGACCACGCAGCAAAATGCCGCGCTGGTGGAACAGTCCGCCGCCGCCGCCGACTCGCTGGAGGAGCAGGCGGAAATTCTGCAGCAGAGCGTGGCGGTGTTCCGGCTGGAAGATGCGCCGTCACGTGGCGCCGAGCCGCCCGATGCGCCGCCCGCGCGCGTGGTGAAAACCGTCGCGCCCGCGCCAAGCGAACAGGATAACTGGACCACGTTTTAACCGTATCGCCGCGCCGTTTTCGGGGCGGCGTCTCTGTTCCTCCCGGCGCACACGGGCTATGCTAGAACCAGTCCTGAGCCAGGAGGCGCCTATGACCAATCCCGCCGTTTATATCGGCCACATTCAGACCTATCCGGGCGGACGCCCGAGCGCGATTGCCAAACGGCAGGTCGACGGCGCCCTGCCGCTGACCCCACTCGGCCTGGAGGGCGATCAGCAGGCGGAAAAAAGCTATCACGGCGGCCCCGATCGCGCGCTGTGCCACTACCCGAGCGAACATTATGACCACTGGCGACAGCAGTTTCCGGCGCAGGCCGAACTGTTCAGCGCGCCGGCATTCGGCGAAAACCTCTCAACCCGCGGGCTGACCGAGCACAACGTGTTTATCGGCGATATTTTCCACTGGGGCGACGCGTTGATTCAGGTGACCCAGCCGCGCTCGCCGTGCTTCAAGCTCAATTATCATTTCGACATCGACGATCTGTCGCTGCTGATGCAGCAAAGCGGCCGCTGCGGCTGGCTGTACCGGGTGATCTCTCCCGGGCAGGTCAGCGGTGACCAGCCGCTGCTGCTGGCGACGCGCTGCAGCGACGTCTCGCTGGCCGAGGCGATCGGCATCGCCTGGCACATGCCGTTCGATGAGGAGCAGTATCGCCGCCTGTTGTCGGCGGCCGGGTTGTCCGCCAGCTGGAGTAAAACCATGCTGTTGCGTATTACCCGCGGCAAAATCGAAGATTTTAACCGTCGTTTGCTGGGGCGCTGACGCCGGGCGGCGAAGGAAGAAGGACGACGGGGCAGGCAGACGGGGCGCACGCGTCGCCCCGTCCGAACATCAAAACGCTTTTTTCGCGTAGCCGGTGACCGCTTTCAGGCCCATTTCACGGCCCAGCGCGGTCATCGGGTGCACCACCACCAGCCCGCGCACGCTTTTTTTCAGCGCGCCCATATCGGCCTGCTCTTTTTTGGTGATTTCACGGCTGAACGGCAGTTTTTTCAGCTTCTGCGCTTCGTCGCTCAACTTTTCCGTACGCACGTTTTTCAGACGCTCGATCTCCGTCGCCAGCTTCTCTTTTTCCTTGTTGTGCTGCGCGATCAGCTCCGGGTTGCCCTGCTGGATGACCTGGACATCTTTATGGTTCAGCGCGTCCAGCTGGTCGCTAAGGCGCTTAATCTCTGCCTTTTCTTTCTCTTTCATTTCTCTGACCTGAAGTGCCGAACCGGCACGTTTAAAGGAGGGTTTGCTGCATTGTAGCAAAATGCGCGGCCGGTTACCCGGCGGGATACGCGGACGCCGTTACGCGCGTCCGAGCGGGGAGAGGCGGGACGGCTGCTTGGCGCCGATGCCGGCAATCAGCGCGGTCACCGACAACACCATGGTGGAGCGCACCATCTGCTGGTAGCGCTGCTGCTGCATCGCCAGCAGCGCTTCATCCGCCTCGCCGGGCGGCAACAGCGCCGGCGGCGGCGGCAGTGCGCTGACGCAGTGCAGCTCGCCGAACGGCCCGAGGATTTCATCATCGACAAAACGATACTCGGCGCCGTCGTGGTTCAGCTCCTCACGCAGCGCCATCAGCAGTTCGGCGTCTTCATACTCATGACGCGCGATCACCCCGAGGCCATACATCAGCTTCAGCCGCACCGACAGTTCCCCCAGGGGGCCGGCGCCGGACAACAGCGGCTCGACGGCATATTTCACCGCATAGTCGTCCTTGCGAAACACCTGCACCACCAATACGTTCAGCGCTTCCGCCAGCAGCTCTACCGCCGCAATCAGGAAACTGCGTACCGTTTTGCCGGCGTTCAGCTTTTCCAGAACCTGGTTTTCAAATGCCTGTGCTTCTTCCATCGTCGCTGTTCGAAAGGCGTAAGGGAGGCCGTCAATGGCGAACTCGGGCTGCAGGAGCGCAGCAGGCTGCGCCCGTGTGTTCATCATCACGCACTACTTTTGCATGGCGTTATACACAGCTACGGCCTGTTCCACAACCTCGCCGTCTTCCGGCAGACCGGAAATTTGCGCCAGCGCGGCTTTCGGCCCGCGTTCACTCAGCAGCTGCGCCAGTTCCTGCGCCTGCGGATCCTGCGCGCTGCGGTAATGCATGGCGGCGGCAACGCCCTGAATCAGGTTGGCGTGCGGCAGGCCATACTCCAGCGTGCCCAGCAGCGGCTTGATCAGACGGTCGCCGGCGCTCAGTTTACGCAGCGGCTGACGGCCCACGCGCTCGACGTCGTCGTGCAGGTAGGGGTTTTCAAACCGGCTGAGGATTTTCTCGATATAGGCCGCGTGTTTTGCCGGCTCAAAGCCGTAGCGCTTGATCAGCACCGCGCCGCTCTCCACCATCGCGCCCTTCACCACCAAGCGCACCGCCGGGTCGAGAATTGCGTCACGGATGGTCTGCAGCCCGGCCTGCTGGCCCAGATAGGCGGTAATCGCGTGGCCGGTATTGAGCGTGAACAATTTACGTTCGACAAACGCCATCAGGTTATCGGTCAGCTCCATACCGGCAATCGCCGGCGGCGCGCCCTTGAACTGGGTCTGGTCGACGATCCATTCGCTGAAGGTCTCCACCGTTACCGCCAGCGGATCGTCGCTGCCCACTTCCGCCGGCGGCACGATGCGATCCACAGCGGAATCGACGAAGCCGACATGCTGCTCCGCCCACGCCTGCTCTTCCGCCGACAGTTCGGCGAAGACGTGCTGTTTCAGCTGGCTGGTGCCGCGCACCATGTTCTCGCAGGCGATAATATTCAGCGGCTGTTGATTGCCCTGGCGGCGGCGTTCGCTCAGCCCTTTGGCGATCGTAGCGGCAATTTTGGCCAGGATCTGCGGGCCGACGGCGGTGGTGACGATATCGGCGTCGGCGATCAGCGCCACGGCGTCATCGCTGCCGCTGTTGACCGCGTTGACGTTATTCACCGTTTCCGTGCGTTCCTGCTCGCCGACGACGCGCACCGGGTAGCTATGGCGTTGATTGAGCGCGTCCAGCACCGTCTGGTTAACGTCGGCGAAAGTCAGTTCGGCATGCGCATCGGCCAGCAGTTTGCCAATAAAGCCGCGGCCGATATTACCGGCGCCAAAATGTAATGCTTTCATAATGATAACCTTCTTAAATATGACAAGGGCGCAGCCTGTCGCCGCGCCCTTATGGGATTTAGTCTTTCTTGCCGCCGAGCAGCTCCAGCACTTCCTGCACGCTTGTCGTATTCGCCAGGCGCTCAATCACCGTATCGTCGTCCAGCGCATTGGTCAGGCTGGTAATCACCTGAATATGTTCGTTATTGCGCGCGGCGATGCCGATCACCAGGCGGGCCACCTCATCTTCTTCCTCGCCGAAGCGCACGCCCTGCGGGTACTGGCAGAACACCACCCCGGTGCGCAGCACGCGGTCTTTCGCCTCAATGGTGCCGTGCGGCACGGCGATGGATTCCCCCAGATAGGTGGAGGTGAGTTTTTCACGCTCCAGCATCGCCGGCACGTATTCCGCCTCGACGTAGCCGCCTTTCACCAGTTGCTCGCCGGCAAAGCGGATCGCCTGCTCTTTATCGCTGGCCTCCAGGCCGAGGAACACATTACCCTCGCCCAGTTTGAACAGCGCCGGTTCATCGTCGGCGGCGCTCTCTTCCGGCGCGGCGGCCGCCGGCTGCGGCTGCTGAGACGCGCCGTCGTTGGCGGCCAGCAGACGCGCGGTCAAATCGCTGTACAGGTTGCTGTCGAGGAAGTTGGTCAGCGAGATATGCTGCGCCTGCGGCGCATGACGCATCGCGCGCTCCGTCAGGTCGCGGTGGGTGATCACCAGATCCACGTCGTCCGGCAGGTTGTTGATGGCGCTGTTGGTAACCGAAATACTGCTCAGCCCGGCGTCGGCCACTTTCTTGCGCAGCACCCCGGCGCCCATGGCGCTGGAGCCCATGCCCGCATCGCAGGCCACGATGATTTTGCGTACGGTGCTCAGATCGCCGTCCAGCGCGGCACCGGCCGGCTGGCCGCCTTTCGCCTGCGATTTCATGTCGCGCATCCGGCGGGTTGCTTCTTCCAGATCGTCCTCTTCTTTCACTTTTGAGGTTTTCAGCAGGAAGCCGGCAACCACGAAGGAGACCACAAAGGCTGCGAAGATTGCCGCCAGGTTGGCGAAATAGGCGCCCTTCGGCGTCATCGCCAGCACCGCCAGAATCGAGCCGGGCGACGCCGGAGACACCAGCCCGCCGTTCAGCATCGTCAGCGTAAACACGCCGGTCATGCCGCCGAGGATCACCGCCAGAATCAGGCGCGGGTTCATCAGCACATACGGGAAGTAGATTTCGTGAATTCCGCCGAAGAAGTGGATGATCGCTGCGCCGCCGGCGGACTGCTTGGCATTGCCGCGGCCGAAGAACATATACGCCAGCAGCACGCCAAGCCCCGGGCCGGGGTTGGCTTCAATCAGGAAGAACACGGATTTGCCGGCTTCGGTCGCCTGCTGAATGCCCAGCGGCGAGAAGATGCCGTGGTTGATAGCGTTATTCAGGAACAGGATTTTCGCCGGTTCGACAAAGATCGAGGTCAACGGCAGCAGGTTATGCACCACCATCACGTGGACGCCCGCCGCCAGCAGTTTGGACAGCGCTTCCACCAGCGGCCCGATGCCGAGGAAGGCCAGAATCGCCAGCAGCATGCCGATAATGCCGGCGGAGAAGTTATTCACCAGCATTTCGAAGCCGCTTTTGATCTTGCCGTCCACCCAGCGGTCAAAATGCTTGATGGCCCAGCCGCCCAGCGGGCCGGCGATCATTGAGCCGAGGAACATCGGCATATCAGCGCCGACGATCACCCCCATGGTGGTGATGGCGCCGACCACGCCGCCGCGCTCGCCGCCCACCAGTTTACCGCCGGTGTAGCCAATCAGCAGCGGCAGCAGGTAGGTGATCATCGGGCCGACCAGCTTGCCCAGCGTTTCGTTCGGCAGCCAGCCGGTTGGGATAAACAGTGCGGTGATGATGCCCCAGGCGATAAACGCGCCGATATTCGGCATCACCATATTGCTGAGGAAACGGCCAAAGTTCTGCACTTTAACCTTAATGTCTGGTGAAAGCATAAAACACACCCCTATTGTGAAGCGGTAATAGCATTACGCGCCGGCGAATAAGAGCGCGCATTATTGTTGTTACGATCCAGCCGCTTGGTGCTGTCTGTGAGGCGGACTCTAGCACGCTCGGTTGACAACGCGTACCTCACGGAAATTTTGTGACACAAGTCACTCAAATGACCGCAAAATACCACCCTGCATAGTGATCACAGTCACATTTTTGTCGTGTAAAAAAGCAACACCGCGGCAATTCCGATCGAAATACGCCATTTTATGTGACTCAAATCACACTTAGTCTTTTGTTGTTTGTTTTTAAATTGTGATGTTAGTCACAATTTATTTTCACTGCGCTAACGCCTGGCGGAAAATGTTGCGGTCATCCCGTGCCGGCAGGCGACATCGTGGAGAAACAGGGCGTCTGCCCGTAAGAAAGTTACAACGCGGAATTATCGTGAAGTGTAGTACAGAAACCACCCGGCGCAGTGTATCCTGCCAGGTTCCTCGCGGACGCTTTAGCGCCATTCTTGTCCGCTTGCCCCCCTCACCCCATCTCTTTTGTTCTTTATCCCGTGGGATGTCGCCATCAAAATCCACCAAAGGGCACATACCGATGAAAGACGTTATTATTCTTTGTGTTAATTAAAAAACGAAAAACCCATCACCGCAGTGAGAAAAATAATCTCATCAAACCATAACATGGTCTACTGCAGCCTGGCGGAAACTGCCAGCAGGCATCTTTCTCGACCCTAAAGACACACTTGGTTTTATATTCACTCACTTACTCAAAAAATAAAAAACAAAATCACAAAAAGAAATATAACCTCAGAATCGACGACAAAAAAAACGGCAAAAATAAACAAAAAACACATAAACAACAGTTAATTATGAAAATAAAAAACAACAAATAGAAAATAAAACAAATGCGGTACTATCAGCATGAAAATAATTTCAACGACAATATATATTCATTGATAATCACATCATAATCATTCGATATGCATATTAAAAAAATATTTATCCATCCTAATTATCCAGTTAGGATTTTTTTTATCCTTCCGCTAGAAAGCCGCCACGGGCTACCTATACTTTCTCTCTACCTTGCTATTTTGTTTTTTATTTATTGCATTTTTTACGGGAGAGAAATATGCCACACATCACGACGTCGAATTTAAACAAGTTAATTACGCGTGTCAGAAAAGCCCAGGCGATATTCGCCGACTATTCTCAGGCGCAGGTTGACAGAATTTTTCATGCCGCGGCCCTGGCGGCGGCTGATGCCCGCATCCCACTGGCGCAGCTGGCGGTTGACGAGTCAGGTATGGGGATCGTTGAAGATAAAGTGATGAAGAATCAATTTGCTTCCGAGCATGTCTATCATGCCTACAAGGATGAGGTGACCTGCGGTATTTTGGCAGAAGATGACGCCTTCGGCACCCTGACCATCGCCGAGCCGATCGGGGTTATTTGCGGGATCGTCCCCGCCACCAACCCGACGTCGACGGTCATTTTCAAGGCGCTGATCAGCCTGAAAACCCGTAACGGCATTATTTTTTCCCCTCACCCCAGAGCCAGCAAGGCCGCGAATAAGGCGGCGGAAGTGATCTTGCGCGCTGCGGTAGACGCCGGCGCGCCGCCCGATATTATCGGCTGGCTGGACAGCCCCACCGTCGAGATGGCGGATCGGTTGATTCACCATCCGCAGGTGGATCTGATCCTGGCGACCGGCGGCCCCGGCCGCGTAAAAGCCTCATACAGCTCCGGTAAACCCGCCATCGGCGTAGGCGCCGGCAATACGCCGGTCGTGGTCGATGAAACGGCGGATATCAAACGCATGGTCGCCTCCGTGTTGATGTCCAAAACCTTCGATAACGGCATGATTTGCGCCTCCGAACAGTCGGTGATCGTCGTCGACGCCGTGTATGACGAGGTTCGTGCACGCTTTGCCGCCAACGGCGGCTATCTGCTGCCGGAAGCGCAGCGGCAGGCGGTGCGCGACATCATTGTGAAAAATGGCCGCATCAATGCCGACATCGTCGGTCAATCCGCATTGAGAATCGCCGAAATGGCGGGTATTGAGGTGCCGCCCAACACCAAAGTGCTGATTGGCGAGGCCACCGAGATAGGCGAGAGCGAACCGCTCTCCGGCGAGAAACTCTCCCCGCTGCTGGGCATGTATCGCGCACAGCACTTCGATGACGCCATCAATAAAGCCGTCGCCCTGGCCGCGTTTGGCGGCGCCGGCCACACCTCTTGTCTGTATACCGATCAGGATAATCAGAAGGCGCGCATCGCCTGCTTCGGCAGCCGGCTAAAAACGTCGCGCATTCTGATCAACACGCCGGCATCCCAAGGCGGCATCGGCGATCTGTATAACTTTAAGCTGCCTCCGTCCATGACGCTGGGCTGCGGCTCCTGGGGCGGTAACTCCGTTTCAGAAAATATCGGCCCCAAACACCTGCTCAACCGTAAAACCGTGGCCAAGCGCGCGGAAAACATGCTGTGGCACAAACTGCCGCAGGCCATCTACTTCCGTCGCGGCGCCTTATCCTCCGCACTGAAGGAGGTCGCCGTACAGGGCAAAGCCAGGCGCGCGTTTATCGTCACCGGCCCGTATCTGTTCAGCCAGGGGTTCATCAAACCGGTGCTGGCCATTCTGCATGCGCAAGGCGTGGAAACCGACGTGTTCTCCGAGGTGGGCGCGGAGCCAACCCTGACGATGGTTAACGCCGGCGCCCAGCGCATGCTGCAGTTTAAACCGGACGTGATTATCGCGCTCGGCGGCGGTTCGCCGATGGATGCCGCCAAAGTAATGTGGATGATGTATGAACATCCCGACGTCAAATTCAGCGATCTCGCCCTGCGTTTTCATGACATCCGCAAACGCATTTACACTTACCCCAACACCCGGATAAAAGCCCGGCTGATCGCCATCCCCACTACCTCCGGCACCGGTTCGGAGGTCTCGCCGTTCGCCGTCGTCACCGACGAAGCCAGCGGACAAAAATACCCGCTGGCCGACTATGCGCTGACGCCCGATATGGCGATCGTCGATGCCGATCTGGTAATGAATATGCCCAAAACGCTGTGCGCCTACGGCGGTATGGATGCCATCACCCATGCCGTGGAAGCCTATGTCTCGGTGCAGGCCAACGAATATGCCGACGGGCAGGCGCTGCAGGCGCTGAAGCTGCTGAAGGAGAGCCTGCTGCTCAGCTACCAGGCCGGCGCGCAAAACCCGCGGGCGCGGGAACGGGTGCACAATGCCGCCACCATCGCCGGCATCGCCTTCTCCAATGCGTTTCTCGGCATCTGCCACTCCCTGGCGCACAAGCTGGGGGCGGAATTTCCCATCGCCCACGGGCTGGCCAACGCCATGCTGCTGACCAACGTCATTCGTTACAACGCCAATGACGGCCCCGCCAAGCAGACGGCCTTCAGCCAGTACGATCGCCCGCAGGCCCGCTGCCGCTATGGCGAAATCGCCGATCATCTGGGGCTGGCCGCCGCCGGCGACAGCGCAGAGCAAAAGGTCGAGAACCTGCTGACGTGGCTGGAGGGATTAAAGGCGGAGCTGGCGATCCCGGCTTCGCTGCAGGAGGCCGGCGTTGATGAAACGCATTTTCTGTCGGTGCTGGATAAGCTGGCGGTTGACGCCTTCGATGACCAGTGCACCGGCACCAATCCGCGCTATCCGCTGATTAAGGATCTTCGGCAGCTCCTGCTGGACTGTTTTTACGGCCGCTATTACAGCGATGCGCCCGACGTCGAGCGCCAGCGCGCGGTGAAAGAAAAAGAGGCCGTCAAAGTCACGGACTAACGCTAAATGCGCCCTGCTGGTCAGGGCGCATGTCCGGCAGGCTTAACGCACCACCTCATTGATGGCTTTCTGTGCGTTCTGCAGGTCCTGCTGCTTCGCCGCCAGATTGGTCATCATGGCGTTGTACTGCGCTACCTGCTGCTGATTGCGGAACTGCACGCCGCCGTTGTTAAAGCTGACCTGATTGCCCTGCGCCTGCAGGAAATCCCCTACCTGCACCAGCTCCTGAATAAAGCCGGCCGCTGCCGGAATGGTCGGCATCAGCGCGTTGGCCGGCGCGGTGACGATTTTGTCATAGGCCTGGTTATACACCGCCTTCAGATCGTCCGGCTGCTTCAGCGCCGTACGGGCGCTGTCCGCCTGCGACTTGGCGGTCTGTATCTGCTGCCCCAGCAGATTAAGCGCGCCTATCGACTGCTGCAGCCCGTCGCGCTTGCTGATGTAATCCTGCGCGGTGCGGATCTGGCTCACCTGATCGATCGCCGGTGTCAGACTGGCGTCAACGGATTTGGTTAACTGCTGTGAAAATGCGACTAAAATTGCGTAATCGCCGGCATAGTTGCCAAACTTCTGCTTTTGGTCTTCGCTCAGCGTCGGTATTTTCACGCCGCTGCGCATTACGGTGTTTTGCAGATAGTCGATAAATGCCTTGCGCTGCTCCGGCTCTTTATCGCCGCAGGCGGTCAGCTGCATCACCACCAACAACGCCACAATCGGCGCCAACCAGCGCATTACGCCTTTGCTCTGAATCCCTACCGCCATGTGAAATAACTCCCGTGATAAACGTGTCTTTTCATCAGCTTCCTGCCTTTTTCGCTCTCCCTGCGCCTATAAGAATAGAACAACTGATGCGGGTTCGATACGCGATTTACCGATCGCCGCGGCAAAAAGGCGTAAAAAAAGGCGCCCGCAGGCGCCTTCGTTCCTCACCGCGCAGACTTACTGCAGCACGGAGATATCCGCCACCTGCAGGAACAGCTCGCGCAGTTTGCTCAGCAGCGTCAGGCGGTTAACGCGCACTTCTTCATCTTCCGCCATCACCATCACGCTTTCGAAGAACTCGTCGACGGTTTCACGCAGCGCCGCCAGCTCCACCAGCGCTTCCTGGTAGCGGCCTTCGGCAAAGTACGGCTGCAGCTTGTCGCGCAGCACCACCAGATGCGTCGCCAGCTTCAGCTCCGCCGGCTCTTTCAGCACCGACGCGCGCACCTGATCCAGCAGGGTGTCGGTGGATTTGGCCAGAATGTTGGAGACGCGCTTGTTCGCCGCCGCCAGCGCCGCCGCTTCGTCCAGCGTGCGGAAGTGGCTCACCGCTTTCACCCGGGCGTCAAAGTCCGCCGGCTTGGTCGGACGACGCGCCAGCACCGCCTGAATGGTGTCGACCGCGTGGCCTTCTTCCTGATACCAGGCGCGGAAACGGCCCAGCATAAAGTCCACCACCTCATCCACCACCTTGGCGTTGGTCAGCTTGCTGCCGTACAGGCGCACCGCTTCTTCCGTCAGGGTCTGCAGGTCCAGCGGCAGGTTCTTCTCAACGATGATACGCAGCACGCCCAGCGCCGCGCGGCGCAGCGCAAACGGGTCTTTGTCGCCTTTCGGGTGCTGGCCGATGCCGAAGATGCCCGCCAGGGTGTCCATCTTGTCGGCAATCGCCAACGAACAGGCGACCAGCGACTGCGGCAGCGCATCGCCGGCAAAGCGCGGCTGATACTGCTCGTTCAGCGCGACGGCCACGTCTTCCGCTTCGCCGTCGTGACGCGCATAGTGCATGCCCATCACGCCCTGGGTGTCGGTAAATTCGAACACCATGTTGGTCATCAGGTCGCACTTCGACAGCAGGCCGGCGCGGCTGGCGTGGTTGACGTCGGCGCCGATCTGGCCGGCAATCCAGCCCGCCAGCGCCTGAATGCGGTCGGTTTTGTCACGCAGGGTGCCCAACTGCTTCTGGAACAGGACGCTCTCCAGCCGCGGCAGGTTGTCTTCCAGACGCTGCTTGCGGTCGGTGTCGAAGAAGAACTCGGCGTCAGCCAGACGCGGGCGCACCACCTTCTCGTTACCGGAGATGATTTGCTGCGGATCTTTCGATTCAATATTGGCGACGAAGATAAAGTTCGGCAGCAGTTTGCCCGCGGCGTCGTACACCGGGAAGTACTTCTGGTCGCCCTTCATGGTGTACACCAGCGCTTCCGCCGGCACCGCCAGGAATTTCTCTTCAAACTTCGCCGTCAGCACCACCGGCCATTCCACCAGCGACGCCACTTCTTCCAGCAGGCTGTCGCTCAGATCGGCCTTGCCGCCAATCTTTTGCGCCGCCAGCTCGGCGTCGCGCTTGATGATCGCCTTACGCGCTTCATAATCCGCCACCACTTTGCCGCGTTCCAGCAGGATTTGCGGATACTGGTCGGCGTTATCCAGGGTGAATTCCGGCTCGCCCATAAAACGGTGGCCGCGCACGATGCGCGCCGACTCGATGCCCAGCACGGTGCCCGGGATAAGCTCATCGCCCAGCAGCATGGTCACGGTATGCACCGGACGCACGAACTGAGTCTCCTGGTCGCCCCAGCGCATCAGTTTCGGAATCGGCAGCTTCGCCAACGCGGTGCTGACCATCTCCGCCAGCAGCTGCTGCGCGGACTGGCCTTTGACCAGCGCGCGGTACAGCAGCCACTCGCCTTTGTCGGTTTTCAGACGCTCGGCCTGATCGACGCTGATGCCGCAGCCGCGCGCCCAGCCTTCGGCCGCTTTGCTCGGCTTGCCTTCGGCGTCAAACGCCTGCGCAATCGCCGGGCCGCGTTTTTCAACTTCGCGATCGGCCTGCGCCGCGCTCAGGTTCGCCACTTTCAGCGCCAGACGGCGCGGCGCGGCGAACCAGCTGACGTCGCCGTGCTCAAGGTTGGCGTTGTCCAGCTCGGCGCTGAAGTTGGCGGCAAAGGATTCCGCCAGGGAACGAAGAGCCTTCGGCGGCAGCTCTTCCGTGCCGATTTCCACCAGGAAAGTCTGTTGAGTCATGGCTGCCTCTTAGTTCTCGTTCTTTTTACACATCGGGAAGCCTAACGCCTCGCGGGACGCGTAGTAGGCTTCCGCCACGGCTTTGGTCAGCGTGCGGATGCGCAGAATATAGCGCTGACGCTCGGTGACGGAGATCGCCTTGCGCGCGTCCAGCAGGTTGAAGGTGTGTCCGGCCTTCAGAATGCGCTCATACGCCGGCAGCGGCAGCGGTTTTTCCAGCGCCAGCAACTGCTGCGCTTCTTTCTCGTACTGCTCGAAGCAGCTGAACAGGAAATCCACGTCGGCGTATTCAAAGTTGTAGGTCGACTGCTCCACTTCGTTCTGATGGAACACGTCGCCGTAGGTGGTTACGCCCAGCGGGCCGTTGCTCCACACCAGATCGTAGACGCTGTCCACGCCCTGGATATACATCGCCAGACGCTCCAGGCCGTAGGTGATCTCGCCGGTCACCGGCTTGCACTCCAGGCCGCCGACCTGCTGGAAGTAGGTGAACTGGGTCACTTCCATGCCGTTCAGCCACACTTCCCAGCCCAGGCCCCAGGCGCCGAGCGTCGGGTTTTCCCAGTTGTCTTCCACGAAGCGGATGTCGTGGATGGTCGGATCCAGACCCAGCTCTTTCAGCGAGCCCAGGTACAGTTCCTGAATATTGTCCGGTGAAGGCTTAATCACCACCTGGAACTGGTAGTAGTGTTGCAGGCGGTTCGGGTTTTCACCGTAGCGGCCGTCGGTCGGACGGCGGGACGGCTGCACATAGGCGGAGGCCATCGGCTCTGGGCCCAGCGCACGCAGGCAGGTCATAGGGTGAGAGGTTCCCGCGCCGACTTCCATGTCCAATGGTTGAACAATGGTGCAGCCCTGGCGCGCCCAATAGTCCTGCAGTGTCAGGATCAGGCCCTGAAAGGTCTTGGTATCAAACTTTTGCATGTTAGATTCGCACGCGATACAAGTGGATTTAGATGGAATGGGCCAGTATACCCGTTGACCGTAAGATATACAGCCAGAATCCGGCCTCCGGTGTAAATCAGCGTGCAAAAAAAACGTTTTGCGCACCAGCGCGGCGCATCGGCACGCTGAAAGCGCATGTTCTGCTGCCGCCTGGCCTCTCCGCCGCCGCGGCCGGCGCGCACTGCGCCGTTTATCGCCGCGGCTGGCACCAATCTTGCTCGCTGCCTGAGGTTCCCCACGCTCAGGAGGTTGTTCCATGCAGGCAGACAGTCGTTATCGCTACCGCATTTTCGCCATGATGTTTTTTATCGCGCTGATTAACTATGTCGATCGCGGCGCGCTGTCGTTCGCCGCCAACGACATCGCCCGCGAGTTCGGTTTCAACAAGACGCAGCTGGGGGCGGTGCTGGGCTACTTCGGCTTCGGCTATCTGTTCGGCTCGCTGTGCGGCGGCATCCTCGCCGACCGCGTCGGCAGCAAAAAAGTCTGGCTGCTGGCCGGCGCGCTGTGGTCGCTGCTGGAGATCGCCACCGCCTGGGCGGGCGAATTGGGCGTTGCGCTGTTCGGCGGCTCCGCGCTGATGGGCTTCGCCGCCCTGCGCATCCTGTTCGGCTTTGCCGAAGGCCCGGCCTACGCGCTGATGAATAAAACCATCGGCCACTGGTCGCCGCGCAAAGAGCGCGGCTTCGCGCTGGGTATCGGGCTGCTGAGCACGCAGATCGGCTCGCTGCTGACCGCGCCGCTGGCGGTCGGCCTGCTGCTGCTGACCGACGACTGGCGCAGTATGTTTATGCTGCTCGGGCTGTTCTCGCTGCTGGCGATTCTGCTGTTCGCCGCCTGCTTTACCGATACGCCGGCGCAGCACCCGAAGGTTAACGCCGCCGAACTGGCGGCAATTGGCAGCGATCGGGAGGAAAATGACGAGCATCAGGCGCCGCTGCCGTGGCGGGCGTTCTTCACCAACCGCACCCTGGTGTTCAACGCGCTCGGCTACTTTTCCTTTCTGTATGTCACCTTTGTGCTGGTCACCTGGGGACCGAAATATCTGCAGGACAGCTTCCATTACGACCTGCATGCGCTGTGGTATGTGGCGATGATCCCGTGGAGCGGCGCCTGCTTCACCGTGCTGCTCGGCGGACGCATCACCGATGCGCTGCTGGCGCGCAGCGGTAACCTGCGTGTGGCGCGCAATCTGTTCGCCGCCGTCACGCTGCTGCTGACCGCCGGCTGCTTCCTGCTGATCCCGTTTATGCAGTCGCCCGCCGCGATTATTGCGCTGATGACGCTGGGCAACGCGCTGAACGCGCTGGTGAATAACGTGTATTGGTCGGTGGTGCTGGACGTGACGCCGAAAGCGTCGGTCGGGGCGTACAGCGGCATTACGCTGGCCATCGCCAACCTGGCGTCCATCAGCGCGCCGATGCTCAGCGGCTGGCTGGCGCAGCAGCACGGCTACAGCGCGATGTTCTTCGCCACCGCGCTGGTCTCTTTCTGCAGCATGCTGTGCATGACCCGGCTGCAGCCGGAAAAGAAAATTACCGCCCGCGCCGCCGCCGCCGGCATTGCGCGCCATCCCGCCTGATATGCGCCGGGCGTAGGAAAACGCCCGGCAGGCTCATCAAAAGCGAGCGCTGACGCCGACGTTGTACATCACCTGTTCGCCGCTGCTCAGGCCGCCGGTTTGCGATACGGTGGCGAACGCCGCCACCCGGTCGGTCAGCGGCATATTGGCGCCGAGCGTCACATCGACCCAGTTTTTATCCTGGCCGGCGGCGTCACGGGTAAACGAGGTTTGCGTCGACTTCAGACCGCCGCCGGCGCGATATACGTCGTCGCCGAACTGATGCTGATAGCTGATTTCAGCGTACGGATTAACCACGCCGAGATTGCTGTCCAGCCGCCAGCCCAGCGCGCCGATCTGCGAATGGTAGGTTTGATCGTTAAAGCGCATCGCGGTGCTGTCATTACCGTCTTCGCTATAGCCGGAAACGTTGCTGTAGTCCCAGGCAAACTGCGCCATCGGCCCGGTGGTCAGGCTGGCGGTCAGCGGGAAGTCATAGCCGGCGGTAACGCGTGCACCCCACTGTTTACCGGAGGTCGAACCGGTTTCGCTGCGCGTTAGCGGGCCAAGCTGCACGCTGCGGCGAATATCGTCGTAATCCAGTCTGGCGTAGTGCAGATCGGCATTCACCCAGCCGTGTTCAAACACATCCAGCGAGGTAAAGGCGGAGAACAGCACGCCGCGCGCCTTGTAGTCATAGCGGCTGGAGGGTTGCTGATCGTCATTGGCGCCGGCGATCAGCGCGCCGATCAGCCAGCGGTCCGTCAGTTGGTAATCCACCCCCAGCGTCAGATTGTGGGTGGTGGCGTTGCCGTCGCCGGCCGCGTTATTGGCGGCATAATCATAATGTTGCCCGGCATAGCCGCCGAATACCCCCAACGCCCCCTGCGGGTTGCCGCCGCTGCGCAGCTGCTGGAGACGGCTGTCGAGGGTGGCGCGGCTGTCGCGCGCCATCGCCGCCGTCGCCTGCGTCAGCGCCGCCGCCTGCGCCGGGCCGTCCAGCACCGCCTGAATATAATCGGCAATCAGCAGGTGCGCCTGCGGGTTGGGGTGGAAATGGTCGGCAAACAGGAAGGCCTGGCCGTCGTTAAAACCGGGCGCGGCGGAACGACATACCGCCGAAGAAACGCCGGCCGGACACGCCATGCCGGCGGTATTGGTGAAGCCGAACTGCTGCGGATTGGCGATCACCTCGCCAAACAGCCGGTTCACGTCGGCGCGTACGATATTGCCGCCGCCCTGCGCCAGCAACTGGTCCTCGCTGCGGTTATAAAAATCGGTCAGTTGGCTCGCCTGCGCGCTCAGGCTGTCATAGGCGGCGATCAGCTGTGCGGCGATCGCCTGCTGCATCTGCGGATCGCTGCTGCCCTGCTGGGCCGCCGCGCTCAGCGCCCGGTGAATCGCCTGCTGCCGCGAGGCGGCGTCCGGCGTCGCCACCGCGTTCAGCGCCGCATAGGCCGCCTGCAGTGCGGCGGCCTGCACCGGCGCCAGCGCCTGTTGCACAATCGCTTCCATCAGCTGCGGGGTAAAGCCGATGTTCGGCACCGTCGGCACGATCACCGTACCGGCGCCGGCATCCAGCAGGGAGCGTACCTGCAGCGCCGCCGCTGCCGCGCTGTTATAGCTGACCTGCGACGCTGTAGCCGGATTTAACGCCGCCGCCGCCAGATCGTTGCCGCCGATCCAGTGAATATACAGGCCGTTACCGTCGGCGCGGCCGTTGTTCTGCCCCAGATAGCGCTGCACCTGTTCCTGGGTATTGTCCGCCGGGTTGAGCGCCGGCACCGCCACCGCACCGCCGGCCGCATAGTTGTCGCCGCCGAGATCGGACGCCAGCAGCGCCGCACCGATACGCTGCGCCAGCGCTTCGTCGTACAGCTGATGCCGGCTGCCGTCGTAGGTGTAGCGTCCGTTGTTGCCGCTGTCGCTCAGGCTGTCGCCAAACACATACACCCGCTCATGGGCCGATGCGGACGCCGCCAGCCCCAGGACTAAAGCCACCGCCAGCGCTGCCCTGCCGGGAGCGCGCATTATTTTTAGAGGCATGAATTGACTCCTGAGAGTCCGTAAATATTAAAGAAAAAACCGCGTATTTTTTGACCATTTGTTAAACGGCACTGTTATAAATATTGTCGGCTTTTCCCTCACGTCAAGGCGGCAGATAATAAAATAATCAGAGACTTGCCAGATACGCCGTTTAGGGCAATGATGGCTGTAAATATATACAGAAAAAGGAACTTTGTATGACTGACCAACGCTGCGGCTGGGTCACCGCCGATCCGTTGTATCTGGCCTATCACGATCATGAATGGGGCGTGCCGACCACCGATGCGCGCGAACTGTTTGAAATGCTGTGTCTGGAGGGGCAGCAGGCGGGGCTTTCCTGGATCACCGTGCTGAAAAAGCGTGAAAACTACCGCCGCGCCTTCCATAACTTCGATCCGGCGCGGGTCGCCGCCATGACCGAACAGGACGTGGAGCGGCTGCTGCAGGATGCCGGCATTATCCGCCACCGCGGCAAAATCGAAGCGATCATCGCCAATGCCCGCGCCTATCTGGCAATGCAGGCCGCCGGCGAGGAGTTCGTCACCTTTATCTGGCGCTTTGTCGACGGCCGGCCGCAGCTTAATCACTGGCACGAACTGGCGCAGGTGCCGGCAAAGACCGAAGTCTCCGACGCCATGTCGAAAGCACTGAAAAAACGCGGCTTCAAATTTATCGGTTCCACCATCTGCTATGCCTTTATGCAGGCCAGCGGCCTGGTGAACGATCATCTCACCGATTGTCTCTGTTACCCCAAAACGCCGTAAATAACGTTCAGCAATGCGCTTTCAGAATTCTGGACATAGCCATCCCACGCGTTTTGCCGGATAACAGAGGCGCCTGAAAAGGCACAAAAAAAGCGTTTGTCGCGCCTGGCCGGAACTGCCGGCCGGAAAAGACGTCATACTAGCGCGCCACATGGAGTCTTCACGCTGGCGCTGGCCCAATGGCTATTTTTAAGCGCTTCCCGATTGGAAATATGCGCACAGATTTTGATGCACAAAAGGAAATAACATGAAAAAACGCGTTGCGATTATCGCCGCCGCCGTGGCGATGACCATGGCTCTGTCGGCCTGTACCACCAACCCTTACACCGGCGAGTCTCAGGCAGGTAAATCCGGCGTCGGCGCCGGCCTGGGCGCGGCGCTGGGCGCTGGCATCGGCGCACTGTCGTCATCGAAGAAAGACCGCGGCAAAGGCGCGCTGATCGGCGCTGCGGCCGGTGCGGCCCTCGGCGGCGGCGCAGGCTACTACATGGACGTGCAGGAAGCGAAACTGCGCGACAAAATGCGCGGCACCGGCGTCAGCGTTACCCGTCAGGGCGACAACATCGTGCTGAACATGCCGAACAATGTCACCTTCGACACCGACAGCAGCACGCTGAAACCGGCGGGCGCCAACACCCTGACCGGCGTGGCGATGGTGCTGAAAGAGTACCCGAAAACCGCGGTTAACGTTGTCGGCTACACCGACAGCACCGGCGCGCGCGCCCACAATATGAAGCTGTCGCAGCAGCGCGCCGACGGCGTCAGCAGCGCGCTGATCACCCAGGGCGTAGCCGCCAACCGCATCCGCAGCGTCGGCGCCGGCCCGGACAACCCGATTGCCTCCAACAGCACCACCGAAGGCAAGGCGCAAAACCGTCGCGTGGAAATCACCCTCAGCCCGCTGCAGTAACCGGCGGCTGTTGACGGGGCCGGGCAACGTCCGGCCCCGTGCGCGACCGCCCTGCTTCAGCGCCGGCCCCATCAGGCTCTTCGTCAGTAGGAAGAGCGCCGCGCACTATGTTAGTCTCCTTGGCAATAAATCTACGGGGGATTGATTGTGAGCAGTGTGAAAGCTTCACGTGCAACCGGGCGCGCCACCATCAGCGACGTGGCGAAAATGGCCAAAACCGGCAAAACCAGCGTGTCGCGCTATCTCAACGGTGAACAGCACCTGCTTTCCGCCCCGCTCAAACAGCGTATCGAACAGGCGATTTTGCAGCTCGACTATCGCCCCAGCCAGATGGCCCGCAGCCTGAAAGGCGGACAAACGCGCCTGATCGGCCTGATCATCGCCGATATCACCAATCCCTACTCCGTCGACGTGATGCGCGGCATCGAAGCCGCCTGCCGTCAGCACGGTTTTACCCTGCTGGTGTGCAACACCAATAACGAAGTCAATCAGGAACAGCACTACCTGCAGCTGCTCAGCAGCTACCGGGTGGAAGGCATTGTGGTGAACGCCGTCGGCATGCGGGAGGAAGCCTTGTCGCAGCTGCAGCAGTCGCAGCTGCCGATGGTGCTGATCGACCGCAAGATCCCCGACTTTGCCTGCGACGTGGTCGGCCTGAACAACCACGAGGCCACCGTGATCGCCACCGAGCACCTGGTGCAGCAGGGGTTTGAGGCGATTTTATTCCTCAGCGAGCCGGTCGGCACGGTCAATACGCGCCTCGAACGTCTGCACGCCTTCCGCCAGATTATGACGCAGCAGCACCCAGACCTGATCGCCGAGCAGACGGAAACCCCGCTGAACGACGCCGCGCAGCTGGAGCAGACGCTGCGCGATTTCCACACCCGCCGCCGCGGCATGCGCAAGGCGGTGTTGTCGGCCAACGGCGCCCTGACGCTGCAGGTGGCGCGCGCGATGCGCCGGCTGGGCATCCACTGGGGCAGCGACATCGGCCTGCTGGGCTTTGACGAACTGGAATGGGCCGAGCTGGCCGGCGTCGGCATCACCACGCTGAAGCAGCCGACCTACCAGATCGGCCATGCCGCGTTGGAACAGCTGGTACAGCGCATCAAAGGCCGCGACGCTCCGCCTGACGAGCGTGTGTTCTCCGGTGAACTGATCGTACGCGGCTCCACCACCCGTTAATTCCGGCGTTTATCACGCTCCGCCCCGCGTCTTTGCTGCATTGTCGTGATTGCGATCATATTTTTACATTCTGAGGCTTTTATATGGAACCGGTTCCATTTAACGTGCCATTAACAGCAGCGGTGGAGATTTCGCCACCTCAGGAGTAAAAATATGAAAAGAGAAGTTATCGTGGTGACCGGCGCTTACGGCACGGATACCGTTCAGCAGAGGGGCGGACAGGCCGCCATGCTGCCGATCATTGCCGATGCCGGCGCGGACGGCGTGGAAATCCGCCGGGAACTGTTCAGCCCGGCCGAACTGGATAACCTGCCGCAGCTGGCGCAGGAGATCGAACGTCAGCAGCTGTTCGCGGTGTATTCCGCCCCGGAGCCGCTTTTCACTCCCGATCATCACGTTAACCCTAAACTGCCCGCGCTGCTGGCGGAGGCCCAGGCGCTGAAAGCGCGCCGTCTGAAACTCTCTTTGGGCCATTACCAGCCGGGCTTTGATTTCACTGAACTGAAAGTGGACCTGATGCAACATCCGGTTCAGTTGGTGGTGGAAAACGACCAGACCGCCGACTGCGGGATTTTGTCGCCGATGAACGCCTTCCTGCACGCGGCGGAAGATAGCCAGCTGCCGATCAGCATGACCTTCGACATGGCCAACTGGCTCTGGGTGGGGCAAGACCCCCGCGCCGCAGCCGAACGCCTGGCGCGTCACGTCGGTTATATCCACGTCAAAGCGGCGGTGCAGGGGCCGCGCGGCTGGCGCGCCATTGCGCTGGACGATGCCGGCGACGAGTGGCGCCGGCTTCTGGCTCAACTGCCGGCGGACGTGCCGCGCGGTATCGAATTCCCCCTGCAGGGCGACGACCTTGAGGCCGTTACCCGTCACTACGTCAACCTGTTACGCGCGGAGTAATCACCATGAGCATACTGACAGCACAGCGCAATACCTCTCTGGATGTCGTCACGCTGGGCGAAGCCATGGCGATGTTCGTCGCGGCGGAGACCGGCGATCTGGCGGAGGTGGAACACTTCACCAAACGCATCGCCGGGGCGGAGCTGAACGTCGCCATCGGCCTGGCGCGCCTCGGCCTGCAGGTCGGCTGGGTCAGCCGGGTGGGTAACGACACCTTCGGCCGCTTCACTCTGCAGCAGCTGAAAAAAGAAGGCATTAACTATCAGCAGGTGACGGTCGACGGCCAGTATCCGACCGGGTTCCAGATCAAATCCAAGAACACAGATGGAACCGATCCCACCGTGGAGTACTTCCGCAAAGGCTCCGCCGCCAGCCATCTGTCAACCGCCGACTTCAACCGCGACTACTTCGGCGCGGCGCGTCACCTGCATCTTAGCGGCGTCGCCGCCGCGCTCTCCGGCCAGTCGCTGGAGTTGAGCCACTTCGCCGCGCATGAAATGCGCGCGATGGGCAAAACCATTTCCTTCGATCCCAACCTGCGCCCGGTGCTGTGGTCCAGCCAACAGGTGATGATCGAACAGCTGAACAAACTGGCGTTCGCCGCCGACTGGGTGCTGCCGGGGCTGAAAGAGGGGCAAGTCCTCACCGGTCAGTCAACGCCGGAAGGCATTGCCGATTTCTATCTGGAGCGCGGCGTGCAGGCGGTGATCATCAAAACCGGCCCGGACGGCGCCTGGTTTAAAACCGCCGCCGGCGACTGTGCGGCGGTGCCGGCAATTAAAGTCAGCAACGTGGTGGATACCGTTGGTGCGGGAGACGGCTTTGCCGTCGGGACCCTTAGCGCCCTGCTGGAAGGCAAAACGCTAAAACAGGCGGTGCAGCGCGGCAACAAGATCGGCTCGCTGGCCATTCAGGCCATCGGCGACAGCGAAGGATTGCCAACCCGCGCGGCGCTGGCGGAGTGATCCCGCCGTGGTCAGACGCGGCCGCAGGCCGTACCTGACCGCCACGGGCCAACAAAAAAACATAATCGGCTAACCGCCGGCTCCCAAGACGCCCCTCTGGCCCTACACCCAGACAACGTCGGGAGAACCGCTTCCGCGGGATTGGCAGCCCGTCTGCGCGGAAACGACACCACTGAGGAATCTGAACATGAATAAAGCAACCGTTGCGGCTAAACGCTGGTGGTACATCATGCCCATCGTGTTTATCACCTACAGTCTGGCTTATCTCGACCGCGCCAACTTCAGCTTCGCCTCGGCCGCCGGCATCAACGACGACCTCGGCATTACCAAAGGCATGTCCTCGCTGCTGGGCGCGCTGTTTTTCCTGGGTTACTTCTTTTTCCAAATTCCCGGCGCTATCTACGCCGAGCGCCGCAGCGTTAAAAAGCTGATCTTCTGGTGCCTGATCCTGTGGGGCGGCTGCGCCTCCCTGACCGGCGTGGTCAGCAATATCCCGATGCTGGCGGCCATCCGCTTTGTGCTTGGCGTGGTGGAAGCGGCGGTGATGCCGGCGATGCTGATCTATATCAGCAACTGGTTTACCAAATCCGAACGTTCACGCGCCAACACCTTCCTGATCCTCGGCAACCCGGTGACCGTCCTGTGGATGTCGGTGGTGTCCGGCTACCTGATTCACGCCTTCGGCTGGCGTGAAATGTTTATCATCGAGGGCATTCCGGCGGTAATCTGGGCCTTCTGCTGGTGGGCGCTGGTGAAAGACAAACCGTCTCAGGTCGGCTGGCTGAACGCAGAAGAAAAACAGGCGCTGCAGGCGCAGCTGGAAGCCGAGCAGCAGGGCATCAAGGCGGTGCGCAACTACGGCGAGGCGTTCCGTTCGCGCAACGTGATCCTGCTGTGCGTCCAGTATTTTGCCTGGAGCATCGGCGTGTACGGTTTCGTGCTGTGGCTGCCGTCGATTCTGCGCAGCGGCATGAATATGGGCATGGTAGAGGCCGGCTGGCTGTCCGCGGTGCCATATCTGGCGGCGACCATCGCCATGATCGTGGTCTCCTGGGCCTCTGATAAGATGCAAAACCGCAAACTGTTCGTCTGGCCGCTGCTGCTGGTCGGCGCGCTGGCGTTCTTCGGCTCTTATGCGGTAGGTGCCGATCATTTCTGGGTGTCTTACGGTCTGCTGGTGGTGGCCGGCGCGGCCATGTACGCCCCTTACGGCCCGTTCTTCGCCATCATTCCGGAAATGCTGCCGAAAAACGTGGCCGGCGGCGCCATGGCGCTGATCAACAGCATGGGCGCTCTGGGATCGTTCTTCGGTTCCTGGTTCGTCGGCTACCTGAACGGCGCCACCGGCACGCCGGCGGCCTCCTATATGTTTATGGCCGTCGCGCTGGTGGTGGCGGTGGTGGTGACACTGGTGGTCAAGCCCCCGCGTAACGACGCGCAGCCGCAACTGGCGTAATTAGCTACACTTTCTGTTTTCAAAACGAGTCCGTCCCGCGGGCCAAAGCACAGCGCTTTGGCCCGCGGGGCCAACTGGAGTTCAAGATGAAGCCTTCGATCGTACTGTACAAAAAACTCCCCGCCGCCCTGCGTGAACGCCTGGAACAACATTTCACCGTACATGCCTTCAACGGCCTGAATCCTGACAATGCCGATGAATTCAAACGGGCGCTGCAACAGGCCGAGGGGATCATCGGTTCCGGCGGCAAGGTTGATGAAGCCTTTCTGCAGCAGGCGCCGAAACTGCGTGCGGCATCTACCGTCTCCGTCGGCTATGACAACTTCGACGTCGAGGCGCTTAACGCCCGTAATATCGTGCTGATGCACACGCCGACGGTGCTGACGGAAACCGTGGCCGATACCATCATGAGCCTGGTGCTGGCGACGGCGCGCCGCGTGGTGGAAGTGGCCGAGCGGGTGAAGGCCGGCGAGTGGCAGGGCAGCATCGGCCCGGACTGGTTCGGCGTCGACGTGCACCATAAAACGCTGGGCGTTCTCGGCATGGGCCGCATCGGCCTGGCGCTGGCCCAGCGCGCCCACTTCGGCTTCGGCATGCCGATTCTGTACAACGCGCGTCGCCCGCATCAGGAAGCGGAGCAGCGCTTTGGCGCGCGTCACTGCGACCTGGATACCCTGCTGGCCGAGTCGGACTTTGTCTGTATTACCCTGCCGCTGACCGAGCAGACCTTCCACCTGATCGGTCGCGAGCAGCTGGCGAAGATGAAGCAAAGCGGCATTCTGATCAACGCCGGCCGCGGGCCGGTGGTCGACGAGCAGGCGCTGATTGAGGCGCTGCAAAACGGCACTATCCACGCCGCCGGGCTGGACGTGTTCGAAAAAGAGCCGCTGCCGGTCTCCTCGCCGCTGCTGAAAATGCCGAACGTGGTCGCCCTGCCGCATATTGGCTCCGCCACCCATGAAACCCGCTACGGCATGGCCGAGTGCGCGGTGGATAACCTGATCGCCGCGCTGACCGGCACGGTGACGGAAAACTGCGTTAACCCACAGGTGCTGAAATAGCGCTCTGTACCGGGCGGGATCACCCGCCCTTACCCATCAGAACAAAACCCCAACATTATGCATATAATTAAAATTTAACGCTGATGCGGGTTTTATCCTGCGCATTGCGCCAGCAATTATCTGGCGGTATGGTGGGCGACTCCCTGCAAAAACCAATATGCTGCACCTATGACTTTTTCACTTTTCGGCGACAAATTTACCCGTTACTCGGGCATCACCCGCTTAATGGACGACCTGAACCAAGGCCTGCGCACCCCGGGCGCCATCATGCTCGGCGGCGGTAATCCGGCGCAAATTCCAGAGATGGAGCACTACTTCAAACAGCTGTGTCAGGAGATGCTCGACCAGGGCAAACTGACCGAAGCGCTGTGCAACTATGACGGCCCGCAAGGGAAGAATACGCTGCTTAAAGCGCTGGCCACCCTGCTGAGTGAAGAGCTGGGCTGGCAGATCGAACCACAGAACATTGCACTGACAAACGGCAGTCAGAGCGCGTTTTTCTACTTATTCAATCTGTTCGCCGGCCGCTGCGCCGACGGCAACCGGCGTCGCGTGCTGTTCCCGCTGGCGCCGGAGTATATCGGCTACGCCGACGCCGGCCTGGACGAAGGGCTGTTTGTCTCCGCCAAGCCGAATATCGAGCTGCTGCCGGAAGGCCAGTTCAAGTATCACGTCGATTTCGACAACCTGACTATCGGCGACGATATCGGCATGATCTGCGTGTCGCGCCCCACCAACCCGACCGGTAACGTCATCACCGATGACGAGCTGATCCAGCTTGACGCGCTGGCACAGCAGCACGATGTTCCGCTGGTGATCGATAACGCCTACGGCGTGCCGTTCCCGGGCATTATCTTCAGCGACGCCACGCCGCTGTGGAACCCGAACATCATCCTGTGCATGAGCCTGTCTAAACTGGGCCTGCCGGGGTCGCGCTGCGGCATCGTGATTGCCGATGAGAAAACCATCACCGCGCTGACCAATATGAACGGTATTATCAGCCTGTCACCGGGCAGCATCGGCCCGGCAATCGCGGCGGAAATGATTGAACGCGGCGACCTGCTGCGCCTGTCAAACGAAGTGATTAAGCCGTTCTACCAGCAACGGGTGACGCAGACCATCGCCACCATCCGCCGTTATCTGCCGGAAGAGCGCTGCCTGATCCATAAACCGGAAGGCGCGATTTTCCTCTGGCTGTGGTTTAAAGACCTGCCGATCAGCACCGAGCTGCTGTACCAGCGCCTGAAGCAGCGCGGCGTACTGATGGTGCCGGGGCACTACTTCTTCCCGGGGCTGGAGCACGAGTGGCCGCATACCCATCAGTGCATGCGCATGAACTACGTGCCGGAGCCGGATAAAATCGAACGCGGCATCGCCATTCTGGCGGAGGAAGTGGAGCGGGCGCACCGCGAAGCGCAGTAACGCCGCCGGCCATAAACGCAACGGGGGAAGTCCGTCAGGACTTCCCCCGTTTTTTTACCGCGTCAGCGGCCGGTTATTTTTCTTCCAGCCCCGGCGTGCTGCCGATGGCGATGCGCTGCGGCTGCAACGCTTCCGGCACCTGCCGCACCAAATCAATGTGCAGCAGGCCGTTCTCAAACTGGGCCTCGGCCACGTGCAGATGTTCAGCCAGCGTAAAGCTCAGGCTGAACTCTTTGCAGACCAGCCCCTGATGCAGGTACTCCACCGGTTTCTCCGCCGGCGTCGGTTTACCGCGCACCGTCAGGCGCGGGCCTTTCACCTCGATATCCAGCTCGCTTTGCCTGAATCCGGCCAGCGCCAGGGAAATGCGATAATGGTTATCATCACTTTTTTCAATATTGTAGGGAGGGAATCCCTGAGGTTCCTGTCCGCCCATTGAACTGGCTAATTTATCAAAACCGATCCATTGGCGAAGCAGCGGGGATAAGTCGTAGTTACGCATAATAGTTACTCCTTCTATGAAGCGAGAGACACTTATAACGCCCCCTTTCGGCGGGCATCAGATATTTCCTCTGAAAATAATTAATCAGCGGAAATAATAACAATCATTTAATTTCGATACGGCGCGGTTTTAACGTTTCCGGCACGATGCGTTGCATATCGATATACAACAAACCATGTTCCAGTTTGGCGCCTTTAATATGGATATGTTCGGCAAGCTGGAATTTACGCTCGAAGTTTCTTTCAGCAATCCCCTGATACAGATAGGTTTTTTCTGTCGCCTCGCCGCTGTGTGCGCCGCGCACCGTCAGCAGATTATCGTGCGAGGTGATCTCAAGTTCTTGCTCGGTAAAGCCGGCAACCGCAATGGCAATGCGATAATGATTCTCGTCAACCAGCTCAACATTGTAGGGAGGATAACCATTTCCCTGACTCTGCCCGGCTTCCAGCGCGTTAAATAAACGGTCAAAACCAATTGCGGAACGGTAGAGCGGGGACAAATCGAAACTGCGCATAACATAGCCTCCTAAGGCACTTTAGCGAGGTTTAAAAAACAGGTCTTCCATCATGGACAGACGCAACGACCGGAATTCCCTGACGGCGAATTCTTAATTTGGCCTTGTAGATTAAATGGGGTTTGCTTTTTCCCTTTCAAGCGCCCAAGATAAAAAATTGCCAATGAAGGCAGCGAAAGTTTTTTTATCACATACAATAAAGAGTGAGATAACCGCCACAGAGCGGCGTTTTGCTCCTTTAAAAGCATCTGCCGGATGTGATAAATCAGCAATTCAGGGGAACAGCACCCTTCAGGATGGAAATGATGATGAAAAGATTGATGGCGACCAGTTGCCTGCTGTTGGCGACCAGCGGTTGCTCCAGCGTAATGAGCCACAGCGGCCCCGATATGGGCTACTATCCTGGCACGCGCGCCAGTATGAACATGTTGAAAGACAATGAGACCGGCTGGGCAATGAAGCCGCTGGTGGCGCTGGATCTGCCTTTCTCTGCGGTAATGGATACCGTGTTGCTGCCTTACGACTACCTGCGTGCCGACAGCGACAAAACTGCCGACTCGCCAAGAGAGCGCATTCTGCGCAGCGAGCAGCAGAATCTGGCCTCTACCGGCAACCCGGGACAAGGCCCCGTCACACACTGACGTGATACGGGTCGCACGCCGGCCCGCCCTCTTTGCTAGACCTCGACGATAAATATCTGGCTAAAGCCCGCCACGTCCCGCATAAACGCCACCCGTTTGCCATCGGGAGAAAACACCACCGCATCGCCGCTGGGCGGCTGCTCGCTACGCGGCGTCAGGCGACGCAGCGCGCCGGTCGCCATATTGCACAACATCACGCTGTTATCACAGACCAGCGCAACATGCCCGCCCTGCGGGTGCCAGCTAAACGCCGACTGCACCGCATGTTTGCCCTGCGTCACCTGCCGCGGCGCCCCGCCGTTGGGAGAAACCGTCCACAGCTGCGCCACGCCGTTATCATCTTTCATCAAAAAAGCGATCTGACTGCCGTCCGGCGCGCTGCGCAGCCAGTGGCGCGGCGCTGTCGCCACGCCGGGGTTGCGCCGTTCGCCGGTAAAGGTCAGCCGCCGCTGTCGCACGCCGCGCGGCGGTGCCGGCAGGCGACCTTCGCTGCCCTGCAGCGGCTCATCGCCGGCCTTTGCATAGTCGGCGTCGTTTTCCGGCAGATCGACGATAAACACTTCCGGCAGTTTTTCACCGTTTTCCGCCAGCGTGTCGCCGATAAACGCCAGCGCCCAGCGCTGCCGGCTGCCGTCCGGCTTCAGGTAGCCGTGATTACCGACCCACCCCTCTTCATACGCCCGGTTAATCTCATCGCTTCCCGGACGCGGCTGCGGCGTGGTGCGGCTGACCAGCACGCAGAAGTGGCTGCCGTCATATTCGCGCGGATGCTGTTTCGGCGGATTAACGCCGCGCAGCGGCAGCGCGACGCCGACGTTGCGCAGGTCCAGCGCCGGATCGCGCTCATGCATCACGTGATCGTTATAAGTAAAACTGAGCCGGCTGCCGTCGGGGCTGAACACATGAACATGGCTGCCGCCGCGCAGCGCGCCCGGCGTGTAGGGGGCGGTGATATCCAACGCGTCGAGCGTCACCGCCAGTTCGCGGTCCGGCTCGCTGACTATCACGCCGCGACGGTGATGAAAATCATAATGCCAGTGGCTGTCCGGGTGCTCCGGCCCGTGGATAAACGCATAGCGCGCCGGCGCGTCCGGGCTGACGGTCACCACGCCGACGTGCGCGCCATGCTCGGCGCGGTACACCACCTGCACTTCGCCGCTGGCTACGTTGACCCGCTCGATGGTCAGCCCGGTAAACGATGCGCCGCTCGGGCGCACGTCATACGCCAGCCACTGGCTGCACGGCGTCCAGACGTTGATATTGGTTAACTGATGGCCCCGTTGATCGAACGTAAGCTGTGTGTCCCGTTGACTCATGGCGGCTCCCCTGCGCATGCTGGCATTGAGCCGCCAGTTTAGCGGATTAACCTACCCGTTTCACATCGCCCACCAGCAACAAATAGGACAATGCGCCAATCAGCGCCACGGCGGAAATATAAATCAGCGACGGGGCGAAGCCGTAGTCCTGTGCCAGATAGCCGACTACCAGCGGTACGGTAATTCCGCCTAATCCGCCAACAAAGTTAAACAAACCGCCGGTCAGGCCAATCAGGCGCACCGGCGCTAACGATGACACTAGCGACCAGGTTATCGAGGCAAAACCATTACCAAAGAACGCCAGCGCCATCAGCACCATAATCCAGAACGGATCGTCGGTGTAGTTCGCGCCCATGATGCAGGTAGAGAGCAGCAGCCCACAGATGATCGGCGTTTTACGTGCAAAACCTATCGACTTCCCGCTACGCAGCAAGCGATCGGCGACAAATCCTGACAGTAGTACGCCGAAAAATGCCGCCAAAAATGGTACGGTGGTCATAAAGCCGGCGGTCAGCGCAGCAATGTGTTTTTCTTGCGTCAGGTAGTTAGGGAACCAGGTGAGGAAAAACCACAGGGTCGAGGTAATGGCAAACTGGCCGATGTATACCCCCAACAGCTTGCGGTGGAACACCAACTTCCAGTCCGCCGCTGTCAGGGCGACACGCGCCTTTTTCTCATCGGGAACATCGCCGTCCACCATGCCGCCGCCGGCCTGGATATACGCCAGCTCCGCTTCATTCACGCCTTTGCTTTTCCGCGGCGACTGATACGCGAAGTGCCAAATCAGCGCCCAGACGATGCCGACGCCTCCGGTGATAATAAACACCCAGTGCCAGCTCAGCAGCTCCTGCACCCAAATCAACAGCGGCGTTAAAAACGCCAGACCGACAAACTGGCCGGAAGTATAAAAACCGACGGCCGATGCACGTTCCTGTTCCGGGAACCAACTGGTCACAATACGGTTGTTCGTCGGAAATGCCGGCGCTTCAAACAGCCCGGTGACCGCCCGTAAGCCGATCAACGCGCTTAACCCGTTGGCGAACCCCTGCAGCAATGTCGCAATCGACCAGCCCATAATGGCGATAAAGTAGGTCAGTTTGGAACCTAAGCGATCGAGGAACCAGCCGCCGGGGATTTGGCACAGCGTGTACGTCCAGGCAAAGGCAGAAAAGATATAGCCCATCTGCGCCTTGTTGATGCCAAACTCCTGCTGAATATGCGCCGACGCCACCGCTAAATTGGCGCGATCGACATAACAAATCACCACGGTGACAAATATCATTAATAATGTCAGGTAGCGACGCTTGGTTTTTGGTGTTGCGGTTAATGTCATTTCCATTATCGTATTCCGTTATTTTTCGGATTTTAATAATGGCGAAATACGTGTGTAGGGTACGATTTCGCCGGATAAATACTAGTAACGAGAGGAAATACTGGTTTCTTTTTTAGCAACGGATGACATGTTTTTCCGGCCAATTTTCAAACCGATGGCACCACCAATAATTAATGCCAGAGCGACAATAATCAGCGCACTGTTATAGCTATCGGTCACATCTTTTATTCTTCCCATTACCGGAGGGAAAATCAGGCCGGCAATATTCGCTACGGCATTAATCAACGCAATAGAGGCGGCGCCGGCAGCACCCACGACGGTTTCGGTAGTCACCGCCCAGAAAATAGGCGTAATGGCCCAGTTAAGGCCAACGGTCAATACCAGCAACACGTACGCCAGCAGCAGATTCTGGCTGTAGATCGCCAGCAACAGCAGCGCACCAGCGACCATCAGTGGCAAACCGAGATGCCAGGCGCGCTCCTTGGTCAGATCGGAATGGCGGCCATTCACATACATAAAAATACAGGCGAACAGAAACGGGACGGCGGACAGCACACTGACCATAAAATTGCTCTGCTGCGCCGCCACACCTTTCACGATCAGCGGGAGAAACAGGGTTATGCCAATGGTGCCGAACGCCTGCAGCAGCCATAACAGGCTCAGCACCCAGACGCGCCGGGTTTTCAACGCTGTGCGCCAGTCATGATGATGACCGATCGCCGTCTGCGCATTTTCACTGGCCAGTTGCTCACTCAGCCAGCTACGCTGTGCCGTAGTTAGCCAACGCGCTTTTTCCGGCGCATCATCCAGATAGAAATACACCACGATCCCCAGCATAAACGCCGGGATGCCTTCCAACAGGAATAACCAACGCCAGCCTTCAATACCGAAAAAACCGTGCAGATTGAGAATAGAGCCGGAAAGGGGCAAACCGATCACCGAAGCCAGCGCCGCGCCGATATAAAACAGGGACATAGCGCGTGCACGCTCGCTGCGCGGATACCAACAGGAGAGATAATAAATAATGCCGGGAGTAAAGCCGGCTTCGGCGACGCCCAGCAGGAAACGCATGATGTACAGCTGCATCGGCGTTTGCACCAGGCTCATGCCGGCCGCGATAACGCCCCAGGTGACCATAATCCGCGCAATCCAGAGTTTTGCGCCAACACGGGTCAGGATAACATTGCTCGGAACTTCAAATATAATATAGGAAATATAAAATATACCGGCGGCAATACCGTACATTTCGGCCGTCATGGCCAAATCGGCATTCATCTGTAACGCCGCCACCGAAATATTAGATCGATCGATATAAGCAATTAAATACAGAACCATAATAAAAGGAATGATCCTGACATTCATTTTATTGATGGTTGAGGAGTACAGATCGTTATTCATCACTTACCCCCGAGCTATCTATTTGCAGGTGTGCACCCGGCCAGGAAACCCCCTCAGCCGGGCGCTGTTTAATATATATACTTTCCTATTAGGTTTGATTATTTTGACTAACGCACGCTTACCATTCAGCAACGGCACCATCGGCATGGCGCCAGATCGGATTGCGCCAGTCGGCAGCCTGTTTGCTGCGTTCAACCACCAGCTCTTCGTTCACCTCAACCCCTAACCCTGGTTTACACGGCGGATAGAAATGGCCGTCGTCCATGGCGAAATCATCCTTGTTAAGCACGTAATCCAACAGTTCCGCCCCCTGGTTATAGTGAATCCCCATACTCTGTTCCTGGAACACCGCGTTGCGCGCCACAAAGTCAACGTGCAGGCAAGAAGCCAGCGCGATCGGCCCCAGCGGACAGTGCGGCGCTAACGATACGTCGTAAGATTCCGCCATCGCCGCAATCTTAAAACATTCGGTGATGCCGCCCGCATGTGAAAGATCCGGCTGCACGATCGCTAGGCCGCCATCAGCCAGGACGCGTTTAAAATCAAAGCGTGAATACATACGCTCCCCCGCGGCGATAGGAATATGGGTTTGCGCCGCCAGACGCGGGTAATATTCGGCCTGCTCCGCCAATACCGGCTCTTCAATAAACAGCGGACGGTAAGGCTCCAGCTCTTTAATTAAGACCTTCGCCATAGGCGCAGCGACACGGCCGTGAAAATCGAGGCCAAACTCAATCTTGTTGCCAAACGCTTCGCGAATCTGTGCCACCACCGCCACCGCGGCATCGATTTTGCGCGAGCTATCAATGATGCCCATCTCTTCGCAGCCGTTCAGCTTGAAAGTGTCGAAGCCAATCTGCGTCAGTTTTTCTATGCCGGCGATCACCTCTGCCGGCCGATCGCCACCGACCCAGCTATACGCTTTGATTTTATCACGCACCAACCCCCCTAACAGCTGGTACACCGGCACCCCCAGCGCTTTGCCTTTGATATCCCACAATGCCTGGTCGATGCCGGCGATCGCGCTCATCAGCACCGGCCCGCCGCGATAAAAACCCCCGCGATACAGCGTTTGCCAAATATCATTGATGCGTGCCGGATCCTGCCCAACCACGTATTCGGACAGCTCATGCACTGCGGCTTCAACGCTGCGCGCCCGTCCTTCAATTACCGGCTCGCCCCAGCCGATAATGCCTTCATCGGTTTCTACTTTCAGGAACATCCAGCGCGGTGGCAGCCGATAGGTGGTCAGTTTGGTGATTTTCATGATGTGGCTTCCTTATAGGCTTGGACAAAAGCAGCGGCCCGCTGCGCGGTACGTTCCGGCGGCTGACCGGCGCGATATAAATCGCTGCCTAATCCTGCGCCAACACAACCTGCGGCCAAATACTGGTGCACGTTTTCCGGCGTGATGCCGCCAACGGCGAAGACCGGCACCTGCGGCGGCAATACGGCCTTCAGCGCTTTGATATAAGACGGGCCGAACGACATGGACGGAAAAATTTTCAACGCTTGCGCACCGGCGTCCAGCGCGTTGAATGCTTCGGTCGCCGTCGCACAGCCGGCGCACACCGTCATGCCCAGCGCAACCGCACGGCTGATAACCGCCGGTTGCGTATTGGGCGTCACCACCAGCCGGCTGCCCAGTGTCGCCAGGCGTTCTACCTGCTGCGTCTGCAATACCGTGCCGGCGCCAATCAACGCGCGATCGCCAAAACGCTGCGCCGCATCACCGATGCTCTCCTCCCACTCCGGCGAGTTCAGCGGGATTTCTATCGCATCAAAACCCGCTGCCAGCAGCGCCTCTATATGTTCACCTGCCTCCGGCCGCGTGATGCCGCGCAGAATAGCGATCAACGGCAATTTAGTATTCCAACTCATTGACTATGCTCCTGATGCCTAATTGAAAAACGTCATCGCCATCCAATACGCTGTGAGCCATGCCAGCCATGCTCAGCGCCCGGGCATAACGCGCCGTCAGTTTTGGGTTGCCGATTACCGTTAACGCATCCTGCGCCGGTAACGCAAATTCCTGCTGCATCTGCGCCACTTCATTGCCGATCAGCAGGCCGGACAGCCAGTCGCTGACCGCGCTCTTTTCCAACTTGCCAAGCAAATGGGCAGCGCGGGTTTCAAACAGCCGACGGACGATATGCCGTTCGCTCAGCCCTATCGCCAACCCGCGTTCAAACGCCCGTTCATCACTCAGCTGTTCGCCCAGGCCGGCGCCAACCAGTGAATGGGCCAGCAGTAAATGGTGCAGTTCGCCGGTCATCACGGTGCGAAAATCCACCAGCGCATCCCCGTCCATCCGCACCCATTTGCTGTGAGTACCCGGCATGACGTACAGCGGCGACGGCCGCGCGGCATAGGCGCCGACCAGCTGTGTTTCCTCGCCGCGCATCACATTACAGTTATCTTCGTTAGCAACGCATATCCCCGGGATAATCCAGGCGTGATACGGCGCGGCTTGCTCTATCGTGGTCAACTGGGCGGCGATGCCGGTCAGGCGGGTCGGACAAGACAAATACGGCGCCTGAATCCAGCCGGCATTGCTGCCAATCATCCCCGCCATCACCACCGGCAGCGGCTCCGCCCAACGGGCCATCAGCTCGCCAAATACCTGCTGCGGCAAACGCTCACCGAGGCGGGTGACTCCGGCTTCGGACTGCACGCTGTCGACGCATACGCCCCGTTCATAACGCCAGGCGCGCAAGTTGGTGGAACCCCAGTCAATCGCGATAAAGCTGTCACTCATAGCATGTCCTTTAACCTTTTTGTCGAACTGGCGATCATCGTCAGCGCAGCGCGCTCTGCCGCATCCGCATCCTGATGACGTATCGCGTCATACAGATCCTGATGCTCACGCAGCGTGCGCGGCATATTGTCCTCATCCGGCATATAAGTACGCTCAAACACTGCGCGCTGCAGTGAACTTATCGCCACACTGAGCTGTTGCAATACCGGGTTATGCACCGACGCCAACACCGCTTCGTGGTAGCGAATATCCGCCTCATTAAACAACTCGCGCTGCTGGTGATGGGCGAGCATGTCGTTCAATGCCGCCTCTATCACCGCCAACTCGCTGGACGTGGCACGCTCCGCCGCCCAGCGGGCGATGGTCGGCTCCACCAGGTTGCGTACCTCGCTCATTGCCGCAATCAGGCGCGGATCATAATCCTGCTCCAGCGCCCAGTTCAGGACATCGGTATCCAGGTAGTTCCACTGATTACGCAGGGTGACGAAGGCACCGCGGTATCGCTTCATCTCCACCAGCCGTTTGGCCATTAACGCCCGTAACACTTCGCGGATGATATTGCGCGAAGTAGCAAACTCTTCACACAGCTCCGCTTCTGACGGCAGCGCTGCACCAGGAACATACTTACCGCCGACGATCTGCCGGCCAATCTCAATAATGATGCGGTCAGTTTTACCGATCTGCTGCTTCATGGTTTCCCCACTGTGTTCACCTGCTGGACAGGCTTTAACTTTACTCCGCCAGCGTTGGTAATACCTGTGATTGCAGCACAATCTTTATTGACTCACCGTTACCCACCCCATGATTGTAGTACCATCAACAAATTTCGTACTACAATCTGGGTCACAAAACAAACACGATAATCACCTGATATCAATTTTGTTTTACAAATTGGAATAAAAAGTACAATGTAGACTTTTAAGTCTATTCGGAATGCCTCCGCCCATGTTGAACCGCTATCACGCCATCGCCGATGCCATCGCCCTGCTGTTTACCCCCTATGCCGAAGTAGCGATCCACGATCTGGCCAGTCAGAAGCTGGTGTATATCGCCAATAACCGTTCGCAGCGTGAACTGGGCGAAGATTCCAACCTGAACGACCTGCAGGACAACCTGGATCTGCAGGTGCTCGGCCCCTATCAGAAGCACAACTGGGACGGCGGCCAAATGCGCTCTATCAGCGCAGTGCTGCGTGACGACAACCAGCGCCCGATCGGCCTGATGTGCATCAATCTGGATATTACGGTGCTCAGCAGCGCCAAAGCGGCGCTGGAGACTTTCCTGTCCGGCAGCACGCTCCAGCCACAGCCCGCCGTGCTGTTCCAGGACGACTGGCAGGAACGCATCAATACCTTTATTCACCAGTGGCTGCAGCAGCATCAGCAAACGCTGTCGACGCTGGGCGGCCCCGCCAGACGGGCGCTGGTGGAAGCGCTGTATCACCAGGGTGCCTTCCGGGGAAAAAATGCCGCCGGCTATGTCGCGAAAATCCTCGGTATCGGCCGCGCCACGGTTTACAACTACCTGAAAAATATTAAGGAGTCGGTATGACAGATTTATTCGCCGCCATTGAGGACGCGCACCGGCAGTTGCGGCCACAGGTACGCGTCACGCCGCTGGAGCACAGCATCCTGCTTTCACAGCAATTAGGCTGTGAACTGTGGCTAAAGTGCGACCATTTGCAGCAAACCGGCTCCTTCAAGTTTCGCGGCGCCAGCAACAAGCTGCGCCTGCTGAGCGACGCCCAGCGCCGCAACGGCGTGATCGCCGCCTCCAGCGGCAACCACGGCCTGGCCATTGCGCAGGCGGGTAAACTGATGGGTATCGGCGTGACGGTTTATGCGCCGGAGAACGCCGCCTCGGTCAAACTGGACGCCATCCGCGCGCTCGGCGCCGATGTGACGCTGGTGCCCGGCGATGCACTGCAGGCGGAAATCGCCGGAGAGCGCGCCGCCGCCGAACAGGGCAAGGTGTATATTTCCCCGTATAACGATGAACAGGTGATCGCCGGTCAGGGCACCTGCGGCATGGAGCTGGTCGAACAGCTTAGCGATCTGGATGCGGTATTCGTGGCGGTCGGCGGCGGCGGGTATATTGCAGGCATCGGCAGCGTACTGCAGCATTTGTCGCCGAAAACCCGGCTGATTGGCTGCTGGCCGGAGAACGCCACCAGCATGTACAGCGCGCTGGAGGCCGGCCATATCCACCCGGTCGAGGAGCAGGAGACCCTGTCTGACGGCACCGCCGGCGGCGTCGAACCTGATGCTATCACCTTCCCGCTGTGCCAGCGCCTGATCGATCGGCGCGTGCTGGTCAGCGAAGCGGAAATCCGCCGGGCAATGCGCGCCCTGGCCGCCAGCGAGCGCTGGATTATCGAAGGTGCGGCCGGCGTGGCGCTGGCCGCCGCCATAAAGCTGGCGCCGGAACTGCAGGGGAAAAAGGTCGCGGTAGTGCTGTGCGGCAAAAATATCGTGCTGGAGAAATACCTGAAGGCCATCGACCATGCGCATCCTTGACCGGCAGCAAATCCTGGCCGCTTTCGATGCCGATGCCGTCACGGCGCTGCTGAAGCAGGGCTTTATCGCCTATTCACAGCGCCGGGTTCAGCAACCGCCGGTACAGCACTTCCTGTTTGAACAGGCGGCCGGTGATGGCTGTATCAAATCGGCCTGGTTGGAGGGGGATGAGTTATTCGTCGTCAAAGTGTCCACCGGCTTCTACCGCAACGCTGAACGCGGGTTGCCCAGCAACCAGGGGCTGATGATGGCATTTTCCGCCCTGACCGGTGAACCGCAGGCGCTGCTGCTGGATGAGGGGTGGCTGACGGCGTTGCGCACCGCGCTGGCCGGACGCATCGCCGCCGAACTCTGCGCACCGCCGGATATTCAGGCGATCGGCATCCTCGGCACCGGTTTGCAGGCAAGGCTGCAGCTGCAATATCTGAAGCCGGTTACCGACTGCCGCGACCTATGGGTATGGGGCCGGAATCAGCAGGCGCTGGAGGCTTATCGCCACGATGCCGAAGCCGAGGGCTTCCGGGTGCGCACTACGCAGGATGCGGCAGAGCTGGCGGCACACAGCCGGCTGATCGTCACCACCACGCCAAGCCGTGAGCCAATTTTGCAGGCGGCGGATATCCGCCCCGGCACCCATATCACCGCGGTCGGCGCCGACGCGGACGGCAAACAGGAGCTGGCGACCGCGCTGACGGCCAAGGCAGATATTCTGTTGGTTGATGCGCTGGCGCAGTGTGCGGAGTATGGCGAAATAGCGGCGGCTTACCGGCAAAATATGCTGACATCGACGCCGATCGTCGAATTTGGCGCCGCGTTGGCGCAGGGTGGAAAAGTCCGCAGCGGCCGAGAGCAGATCACGGTAGCCGATCTCACCGGGCTGGCGATTCAGGACCTGCAAATTGCGAAAGGGGTGTTAGCCGCCGTGTAAAGGGCGCCGCGGCGCCCCTGGTTGGTCAGGCATTGAGTACAAACTTCTCGATCGCCCGCGCCACGCCGTCCTCGGCGTTGCTGCTGGTGACAAACTGCGCCACCGCTTTCAGTTCGTCAATCGCATTGCCCATCGCCACGCCGACGCCGGCATACTCGATCATCGCGGTATCGTTGGCCTGATCGCCCAATGTCATCACGTTTGCCTGCGCGATGCCCAGATGTTCGGCCAGCATTTTCACCCCGGCGCCTTTATCCACCTGCTTATGCAGAATCTCCAGATAGTACGGCGAGCTTTTCAGCAGCGTATAGCGCGCCTGCGCTTCGGCGGGAATGCGCGCAATCGCCGCGTCGAGCAGCGCCGGCTCATCGATCATCATCACTTTCGGGAAACGCATCTGGCGATCCATCTCTTCCACGCTGCGGTATTTCAGCGGGATACCGGTCAGAGAAGCCTCATGCACGGTATATTTGCCGATGTCTTTATTCGGGGTGTACAACGTGTCGAAATCAAACGCGTGGAAGTGGACGCCCAGCTCGCGCGCCAGCTGTTCGAAGTATAGATAGTCCTCAAAACCCAGCGTTTCCTGCAGGACGCAGGCGCCGTCGACCGCCTGCAGCACCAGCGCACCATTATAGGTAATGCAGTAATCGTTAGCTCCCTGAATATCCAGCTGACGCAAATAGTCCTGCACGCCAACGTAAGGCCGCCCGGTCGCCAGCACCACGTGCACTCCCTGGCGGCGCGCGGCCTCGATCGCCTGCTTTACCGCCGGCGTAATCTGGTGCTGCGGATTGAGCAGCGTGCCGTCCATATCAATTGCAATCAGTTCAATAGCCATGCGCAGTCTCCCACTGTTTTTTGTCATGCTAACGCGTTTCAGCCTGGCTTGTCAGCGTGAAAAAAGCCGAAAAAAAATCCGCGCAGGTTGCCCGGCGCGGATTTTATCGTGCTGTCGACGCTTAGATATCGATGTTCGCCGCTTTCAGGGCGTTCTCTTCGATAAAGGCGCGACGAGGTTCAACCGCATCCCCCATCAGGGTGGTGAACAACTGGTCCGCCGCGATCGCATCTTTGACGCTGACGCGCAGCATGCGGCGGTTTTCCGGATCCATGGTGGTTTCCCACAGCTGCTCGGCGTTCATCTCGCCCAGACCTTTATAGCGCTGAACCGCCAGGCCGCGGCGTGACTCTTTCACCAGCCACTCCAGCGCTTTTTCGAAGCTGTCGACCGGCTGACGACGCTCGCCGCGTTCGATAAACGCGCCCTCTTCGATCAGGCCGCGCAGCTTCTCGCCCAGCTGGCAAATCTTGCGGTATTCGCCGCCGTGGATGAAGTCGAAGTCCAGCAGATAGTCGGTATCCACGCCGTGGGTACGGATGCGCAGCGCCGGCTCGAACAGCTGACGTTCGCGGTTTTCATAGATTTCAAAGCTGTAGCTGCTGCCGTGCTGCTCTTTTTCGTTCAGCAGGTTAGCCAGCGCTTCGATCCAGCCTTGCACTTTCGCACGGTCGCCAAGGTCCTCTTCCGCCAGCGTCGGCTGGTAGATCAGGTTGTTCAGCAGCGCGCGCGGGTAGCGGCGCTCCATACGCGCAATCAGCTTCTGCACGCTGTTGTGCTCGGACACCAGTTTTTCCAGTGCTTCGCCCGACAGCGCCGGCGCATCAGGGTTAGTGTGCAGGGTGGCGCCGTCCAGCGCGATGGCGATTTGGTACTGGTCCATCGCGTCATCATCTTTGATGTACTGCTCCTGCTTGCCTTTCTTCACTTTGTACAGCGGCGGCTGGGCAATGAACACGTGGCCGCGCTCAATGATTTCCGGCATCTGACGGTAGAAGAAGGTCAACAGCAGCGTACGGATGTGCGAGCCGTCGACGTCGGCATCGGTCATGATGATGATGCTGTGGTAACGCAGCTTGTCCGGGTTGTACTCGTCGCGGCCGATGCCGCAGCCCAGTGCGGTGATCAGGGTGGCCACTTCCTGCGAAGAGAGCATCTTGTCGAAACGCGCTTTCTCCACGTTGAGGATTTTACCTTTCAGCGGCAAAATCGCCTGGTTCTTGCGGTTACGCCCCTGCTTGGCAGAGCCGCCCGCGGAGTCCCCTTCCACCAGGTACAGTTCGGACAGCGCCGGGTCGCGTTCCTGGCAGTCCGCCAGCTTGCCCGGCAGGCCTGCCAGATCCAGCGCCCCTTTACGACGCGTCATCTCACGCGCCTTGCGCGCCGCTTCACGTGCGCGCGCCGCGTCGATGATTTTACCTACGACGATCTTCGCATCGGACGGGTTTTCCAGCAGGTATTCGCTCAGCAGTTCGTTCATCTGCTGTTCCACCGCCGATTTCACCTCGGAGGAGACCAGTTTGTCTTTGGTCTGGGAGGAGAACTTCGGATCCGGCACCTTCACGGAAACCACGGCGATCAGGCCTTCACGCGCATCGTCGCCGGTGGCGCTGACCTTCGCCTTCTTGCTGTAGCCTTCTTTGTCCATATAGGCGTTCAGCGTACGGGTCATCGCCGCACGGAAGCCCGCCAGGTGGGTGCCGCCGTCGCGCTGCGGAATGTTGTTGGTGAAGCAGTAGATGTTTTCCTGGAAACCATCGTTCCACTGCAGCGCCACTTCCACCCCGATATCGTCTTTCACGGTGGAGAAATAGAACACGTTCGGGTGGATCGGGGTTTTGTTCTTGTTCAGGTACTCGACAAACGCCTTGATGCCGCCTTCATAGTGGAAGTGGTCTTCTTTGTCGCTGCGCTTGTCTTTCAGACGGATGGAAACGCCGGAGTTCAGGAACGACAGTTCGCGCAGGCGTTTCGCCAGGATGTCGTACTCGAACTCCACCACGTTGGTGAAGGTCTGATGGCTCGGCCAGAAGCGCACCATGGTGCCGGTCTGCTCGGTCTCGCCGACCACGGTCAGCGGCGCCTGCGGCTCGCCGTGGCTGTAGGTTTGCTCGTGCACCTGGCCATCGCGGCGGATAGTCAGCTCCAGCTTCTCGGACAGGGCGTTAACCACCGAGACGCCCACGCCGTGCAGGCCGCCGGAAACCTTGTAAGAGTTATCGTCGAACTTACCGCCGGCGTGCAGTACGGTCATGATGACCTGCGCGGCGGAAACGCCTTCCTCCGGGTGGATCCCGGTCGGAATGCCACGGCCGTCATCCTGCACCGACACGGAGTTGTCGGCATGGATGGTGACCTGAATATCACTACAGTGGCCAGCGAGTGCTTCGTCGATAGCGTTGTCCACAACCTCGAATACCATGTGGTGCAGACCGGTGCCGTCATCGGTATCGCCGATATACATGCCCGGGCGCTTACGCACCGCATCCAGCCCTTTTAATACCTTGATACTTGAGGAGTCATAAGAATTCGACATCAACGTTTCTCGCTCATTTTAGTCCTGTGGTTGAACCTCTATTTTACCTTGTTCCACGCGGAACATCTTGCCCTTTTCACCGGCCATGTCGATTACTTGTTCAGCGCTCACCGCGCTGACAAAAACCTGGGCCTGGGTGGCTTTCAGGCGATCGGCCAGCAAACGGCGACGGCCGGTGTCCAGCTCGGAGGCAAAATCATCAATCAGATACAGGCAACGCCGCCCGCTCTGCCGGGTGAGAAACTCACCCTGCGCCAAGCGCAACGCGCACATCAGCAGTTTCAGCTGACCGCGCGATAGTAAATCCTCTACCGGCGTACCGTCGGCGCGAATGCGGAAATCCGCCTTATGCGGCCCCGACGCGGTATAGGTCAATGCTCTGTCGCGTTCAAACTGACGCTCCAGCAGTTCGCCATAGCTGCTTTCTTTGTCCCAACCGCGTTGAAACGAAAAACTGAGGGCGAACTCGGGCAGAAACTGCGCGCAGGTCGCGGTGATATCCGCGGCGATTGCGTCGCTGTAAGCCGCCCGCCATTCGCTGATGCGCTCGGCCAGCGGGATCAGTTCCTGATCCCAGGCGCGAATCTGCGCATAGCGGCTCACCTGGCGCAGCGCGGCATTGCGCTGCTTCAGCAACCGCTTCAGGTTGCTCCAGGCGGTGAAAAAACCGGGTTCGTTATGGAAACAGCCCCAGTCAAGGAAAGCGCGTCGGTATTTCGGCCCGCCGTTCAGCAGGGTAAAACCTTCCGGCGTGATCAGCTGCATCGGCAACAGCTGGGCTAGTTCCGCCACTTTGTGGCCGTCGCTGCCGTCGATGCGCACTTTGCTGTCGCCCTGGCGGCTTTTGCTCAGCCCGACCGACAGTTCACGCTCCGCGCCGTTGTCTATGCGGCCGTGCAGCACAAACTCCGATTGCTCGTGGCGGATAACCCGTCCGGCCTGCAGGCTGCGAAACGCACGCCCGTGGCCAAGGGTGTATACCGCCTCCAGCACGCTGGTTTTGCCGCTGCCGTTGGCGCCAACCAGGAAATTAAACCCCGGCGCCGGCGCCAGATCCGCCGCTTCAATATTGCGGAAATCTTTAATCAGTAAACGCGTTAATGCCATGCCTATTCTATCACCGGGAAATGACGCTCAATGTGAGGGCGTTATCGGCGCAGGCAGTTTACGTGCGGACAGCGCGCAGCAACCGGAGCGTACGTCGAGTACGTGAGGATTGCGAGCACTGCCCAAACGTAAAATGGCAAGCAAGATAGCCCGGATGTCGATCACAACCGCATTGGCATGACAACGTAGGCCGCCGCCTGGCTCGCCGCGTCTTCAATCTGCACGCTGGATACCGAGTCGGTCAGCAGCAGGCGCACCTCTTCGCACTTGAGCGCGTTCAGTACGTCCAGCACGTAGCTGACGTTGAAGCCGATCTCCATCTCGGTGCCTTCATACGCCACGTCGAGGATCTCTTCCGCTTCTTCCTGTTCCGGGTTATTGGCGGTGATCTTCAGCTGGTTATGGCTGACATACAGCCGCACGCCGCGGAACTTCTCGTTCGACAAGATGGCCGCCCGGGCGAACGCCTGCTTCAGCAGATCGCAGCCGGCCTCCAGCGTTTTATCCGGATTCTTCGGCAATACGCGGCGATAATCCGGGAAACGGCCGTCAACCAGCTTGGAAGTGAAGATAAAGTCGCCGACGTGGGCGCGGATATTGTTGCTGCCGATCTGCAGCTGCAGCGGCGTATCGCCGCCGTCCAGCAGGCGCACCAGCTCCATCACCCCTTTACGCGGCACGATCACCGAATGCAGCGGCAGCTGCTGCTCGATAGGCATCGCGCAGACCGCCAGCCGGTGGCCGTCGGTCGCCACGGTGCGCAGCTCCGCGCCCTCGGTTTCAAACAGCATGCCGTTCAGGTAATAGCGCACGTCCTGGTGAGCCATGGAGAACTGGGTCGCTTCGATCAGCCGCTTGAGCGTCGCCTGCGGCAGGGTGAACTCCACCTCGCTTTGCCAGTCGTCCAGGTTAGGGAAATCCGCCGCCGGCAGGGTGGACAGCGAGAAGCGGCTGCGCCCGGAGCGCACCAGCATCCGCTCCCCTTCCAGGGTCACGGCGATCTCGGCGCCTTCCGGCAGACCACGGCAGATATCAAAGAATTTGCGCGCGGGGACGGTAGTCGCGCCCGCCTCATGGGGTTGGGACAGGGCGACGCGCGCCACCATCTCCATCTCCAGATCGGTACCGGTCAGCAACAGGGAACCTTCCGTCACCTGCAGCAGCAGGTTACCCAGAATCGGCAGCGTTGGGCGGCCGCCCAGCGGGCTGCTCACCTGTTGCAACGGTTTTAGCAGATGCTCACGTTCGACGATAAATTTCATAGCGCTACGAAGATAATGTTCTGATTAAGTTGGAGAAATCTTCTTTGATGTCGTGACTTTCCTCACGCAACTGCTCAATCTTCCGGCAGGCGTGCAACACCGTGGTATGGTCGCGGCCACCAAACGCATCGCCGATTTCTGGCAGGCTGTGGTTGGTGAGCTCTTTCGCCAGCGCCATCGCCATTTGGCGCGGACGGGCGACGGAGCGCGAACGCCGTTTAGACAGCAGATCCGCGACTTTAATCTTATAGTATTCCGCCACCGTCTTTTGAATGTTGTCGATGGTGACCAGTTTTTCCTGCAGCGCCAGCAGATCGCGCAGCGCTTCACGCACGAAATCGATGGTAATGGCGCGGCCGGTAAAGTTGGCGTTAGCGATCACGCGGTTCAGCGCGCCTTCCAGCTCACGCACGTTGGAACGCAGGCGCTTGGCGATGAAAAACGCCACTTCGCCCGGCAGGCGAATGTCGTTCTCGTCGGCCTTTTTCATCAGGATCGCGACGCGCGTTTCCAGCTCCGGCGGTTCGATCGCCACCGTCAGACCCCAGCCGAAGCGGGACTTCAGGCGGTCTTCCACGCCGTTGATCTCTTTCGGATAGCGGTCCGACGTCAGGATAATCTGTTGATTGCCTTCCAGCAGCGCATTAAAGGTATGGAAGAACTCTTCCTGCGAACGCTCTTTATTGGCAAAAAATTGAATATCATCGATCAGCAGCGCGTCAACCGAGCGGTAGTAACGCTTAAACTCTTCGATCGCGTTGTTCTGCAGGGCTTTGACCATGTCCTGCACAAAACGCTCCGAGTGCATATAGACCACTTTGGCATTGGCCTTGCGCGCCATAATGCCATTGCCCACCGCGTGCAGCAGGTGAGTTTTACCCAGACCGGTGCCGCCGTACAGGAACAGCGGGTTATAGGCGCCGCCCGGGTTGTCCGCCACCTGACGCGCCGCCGCGCGCGCCAGCTGGTTCGACTTACCTTCAACGAAGTTATCAAACGTGTGCTTGGGATTGACGTTAGAGCGGTAGGACAGCTCCGGCTGCGGGGCCGCGTTGTCCCAGCTCGGCCGTGAAGGCGCAGCCGTACGCGCCACCGGCGCCGCAGGGGCGCTGCGGCTTTCGGCCACCGCTTCGCTGACGGTTTGGCTGATGGGCTTGCTGCCGACTTCAAAACGCAGCAAAGGGGCGTCCGTACCGCAGAAATCGTTCAGCAGTCCGTTGATATTGTTTAAGTATTTATCTCGTACCCAGTCCAGCACGAAACGATTGGGCGCATACAGCGCCAAGGTGTTGTCACTCAGTTCCGCCTGCAAGGGGCGTATCCACATACTAAATTCTGTGGCAGGTAACTCATCCTGCAATCGGGCAAGACACTGCTGCCAAAGCGAAAGTGACAC